>NZ_CP197236.1:995000-5795000 GCF_052076015.1 Bradyrhizobium sp. 930_D9_N1_4 | reverse complement strand
GCATGCTGCGGATCGGCTGGCTGCCGCGGGTCAACCGCAAGGAGCGCGCCGAATACGAGGCCGCCGCGATCGCGGACGGCGTGTCCGGCTATCGCATCAAGTCGCTCCAGGGCGATGCCTTCGCGATCGCGCCGCAAGGCGATGAATATTTCCCGGTGTTCTACTCGACCCAGCCGAAGACCTCGCCGGTCTACGGCATGGATTACGCGACCGTTCCGGAGCGCCGCGCGGTGCTCGAGCGGGCCCGCGACAACGACCGGGTCGCTGCCATTCGCACGCGCCTCTACGAGCCGAAGGAGGGCGGCCGGCAGCCCGACGTGCTCGTCGCCATTCCCGTCTATGCCAAGGGAACTTCGCGCGACACGACCGCGGACCGGCGGCGCAATCTGGCGGGCTTCGTCGTCGGCGTCTTCGACCTGCCGCTGCTGCTCCAGTCGATCCGCGTGACCACGGGCGCAAGCCCCGCGGTCAGCGTGAACGTCTACCCGCCCTTCACGGGGCAGATCGTCAGCCTCGAGCAGACGCTGCCGGATTTTTCGTCGGCCGCCACCTCGCCGCAGTCGATGCGGGACGTCGCGCGGGCGCTGCACTGGTCGGGCAGCCTCAAGATCGGGGATACCGTCTGGCAGGTGCGCGCGATACCGACGGCCGGCGGTGCGCTGGAGATGACTTACGACCGCGCGGCTACGGTCATCGTCGTCGGCATGCTGCTGACGCTGTCGCTTGCGACCTATCTCATGCTCGCAAGCCGCAATTCGCGGCGGCTGTCGCTGGCGAACCGGCGCGTGCTGGAGCTCGCACAGACCGACATCCTGACCGGCTTGCCGAACCGCGCCTTCTTCCTCACCCGGCTCGACCTGATGAACAGCCAGTTGAGCGTGCGCGGCCTGCCGTTCTCGATCCTGATGCTCGACCTCGACCGCTTCAAGAACGTCAACGATTCGCTCGGCCACGGTGCCGGCGATGCGCTGCTGCGTCAGGTGGCGTTGCGCTTGAGATCCGCGTTGCGGGAAACCGACGTGCTGGCGCGGCTTGGCGGTGACGAGTTCGCCATCATCCAGGAAGCCTGCGACGATCAGCGCAGCTCTGCGACCGAACTCGCGGCGCGGATCGCAAAACTGGTGGCCGAACCGTTCCTGCTGCCCGGCCATCGCGTCGAGATCGGCACCAGCATCGGCATCGCGATCGCGCCGGACCATGGCGCCGACCAGGAGCAATTGCTGAAGAAGGCGGACCTTGCGCTCTATCGTTCGAAATCGGCCGGCCGCAACTGCTTCACCGTCTATGACGAGGCGATGTCGGCCGAACTCGAGGCGCGCAGTAACCTGGAAGGGGATTTGCGCGACGCCATCGCGCAGTGCCAGCTCGAGGTGCACTACCAGCCTTTCGTGGACGTTGCCGGCGTTGGTCGCCGCGGATTCGAGGCGCTGGTGCGCTGGCGGCATCCGGCCCGCGGCCTGATCCCGCCGGACCAGTTCATTGCGCTCGCCGAGGAGACCGGGCTGATCGTGCCGCTCGGCGAATTCGTGCTGCGGCGCGCCTGTGCGGACGCAGCCAACTGGCCCTCCGACCTCACCGTCGCCGTGAACTTGTCCCCGATCCAGTTCAAGGAAGCCGAGCTGTTCGAGACCATCTGCGCGGCACTGGCGGATTCGGGCCTGGCGCCCGAGCGGCTGGAGATCGAGATCACGGAGTCCGTGCTGCTGGAACGCGGCGTCGAGAATCTGGCTTTCATGGAACGGCTGAAGCACATCGGCATCGAGCTTGCGCTCGACGATTTCGGCACCGGCTATTCGTCGCTGAGCTATCTCACCGTGTTTCCGTTCGACAAGATCAAGATCGACAAATCCTTCATCCGCAACCTCACGCAGCAGCCGCGCAGCTCCGCGATTATCGCCTCGATCGTGACGCTGGCACGTGGCCTCGACATGTCGGTCACCGCGGAAGGCGTCGAGACGCGCGAAGAGTTCGAGCGGCTGACGGCGCTCGGCGTCAACTTCGCGCAAGGCTATCTGTTCGGCCGCCCTCAGCCGGTCGACCAGATCGCATTCGACGAAGCCGCGCAGCCATCGCAGCGCGACGCGGCCTGAGCGGCCGCTTACTCCGTCATTGCGAGCGCAGCGAAGCAATCCAGAATCCCTCCGCGGGGCAACGAAATCGGATGTTTTTTCATTTCCGATTGTTACGCGCCAAAGTGCGCAATCGCGAAAATCGCTTGACCCCGACGGCCCCGGATGGTCGGTAGCACCATCTAGGGGTGAAATAAGCAAACCATGCGGCTTCCGTTCTTCTACGGCTGGGTCGTGGTCGCCGTGACCTTCGTCACCATGGCCATCGGCGTCAACGCGCGCACGGCCTTCTCGCTATTCTATCCGCCGATCATCTCGGAGTTCGGCTGGGAGCGCGGCGTCACTGCGGGCGCCTTCTCCTTCGGATTCGTGGCCTCCGCTGTAGCGAGCCCGCTGATCGGCCGCCTGATGGACCGCGCCGGTCCACGCGCGGTGATGGAGCTCGGCGTGCTGCTGATGGCAGGCGGGCTGCTGCTGGCGCCGCTGACGAGCGAACCCTGGCATCTCTACGTGACCATCGGCGTCATGGTCGGCGCCGGCTCGGTGTGTCTCGGCTATTCCGGCCAGTCGCTGTTCCTGCCGAACTGGTTCATCCGCAAACGCGGCTTCGCCATCGGGATTGCCTTTGCCGGCGTCGGCATCGGCTCGGTGACGCTGCTGCCGTGGGTGCAGCACATGATCGAGCAGACCGGCTGGCGCACCGCCTGCACCGCGATGGGCCTGCTCATCCTCGTCGTGCTGGCGCCGATCAATCTGTTGCTGCACAAGCGTCCCGAGGATATCGGCCTCCAGGCGGATGGCGACGCCGCGCACGCCCCGGGCGCGGCGCAACCCGTCTCCAACATCGTCGATCCCGTCTGGGTCGACACCGATTGGACGTTGAAGCGGGCGGTCGCGACCGCGCGTTTCTGGTGGATCGCGCTCGGCTATTTCAGCGGCCTGTACATCTGGTACGCCGTGCAGGTGCACCAGACCAAATTCCTGCTCGATATCGGTTTCAGTGCGAACGTCGCGGTGTGGGCACTCGGCATCGTCAGCCTGCTCGGCATTCCCGGTCAGATCCTGCTCGGCCATGTCTCCGACCGGATCGGGCGGGAATGGGTGTGGGCCATCAGTTGTGCAGGCTTTGCGATCTGCTTCGCAGCTTTGATCGCGCTGAAATTCCAGCCGTCGTTCTGGCTCGTCTTTCTCATGGTGTTCACGCAAGGCGCGCTCGGCTACGGCCTCACCTCGATCATGGGCGCCGTGGTCTTCGAGATTTTCCAGGGCAAGCACCAGGGCAGCATTTTCGGAACGATCATGCTGGCAGCGCTGGCCGGCGGCGCGGCCGGACCCTGGCTCACCGGCGTCCTTCATGATCGCACCGGCGACTACACGCTCGCCTTCGCCATCGCGATTGTCGTGAGCGGATTGTCGGCGCTCTCGGTCTGGCAGGCCGCGCCACGCAAGGTGCGGGCGGTGGCCGGCCGGCTGCACACGCTCAAGCCGGCAACCAGCGCCGAATAAGTTCCGCCGAATAAGTTCCGCGCGCATCGGATTGCCGCTGCATCTTTCGCGAGATGTTAAGCATGTCCCGTCTTGGCCGGACGCAACCCAGTTGCAAAAACGTCTTGGACACCATCGGAGCGTTAGCGTCGGATCGATTGCTTCTTATTCCCGATGCCGCCGGGTCCAACGATGTCTGCCTCCGACGCTCCAGTGACCGAAATGCCGGACGTGCTGCGTGCCGCGCTCGAATGCGCCGACGATGGGATCGTCGTCGTCGACGATTCGCGCCGCATCACGCATTTCAACGCCGCGGCCGAGCGGATATGGAAGCTGGCGCGCACTGATGTGCTCGGTCGGGACGCCGACATTCTCACACTCAAATTCCTTCAGGCCGATCAGCCCGCGAACTTCCGTGACGAGATCAGCCTCGTGCGGTGTGACGGCAGCCGGATCCGGGCGCAGGTCTCGGCGTCCGCTGCGACCATCGACGGCGCGACCCATCACATCGTGTTTGCGCGCGACGTCACGGCCGATGCCGAACGCCGCGCCAGGATCGGACTCCTCCACGCCGTTTCCGACCAGACCAACCGGGCGGTGATCATCACCGACACCGAGCAGAACATCGTCTACGTCAATTCGGCCTTCACGGCGCTGTTCGGCTATACCGGCGACGAGGCGGAGGGGCGCCGCGCAGGTGAGCTCATCGCCGGCTGCCATACCAATCGCACCGCCGTCGCCAAGTTCGTCAAACGCCTGATGCATGGCGGCCGCCGCGGCGAGACCGAGGTGCTTGCCTACGACAAGGACGGCGAGGAAATCTGGGTCGGTGCCCGGATCGATGCCTTCCGTGACAAGAAGGGCCGCGTCAGGCACATCTTCGCGCTGCTCGAGGACATCACCGAGACCAAGCAGCTGCGCTCGCTCCAGCAGCTCATTATGGGCGCGCTCGCCGACGAGGTTCCTATCTCCGACATCGCCGACCGGCTGTGCCGCCGCGTCGAGGAGATCGCGCCCGACGTGGTCTGCTCGCTGCTGCACGTCGATTCTGCCGGACTGGTGCATCCACTCGGCGGCCCCAGCCTGCCCGAAGCCTATTCCCGCGCGCTGGACGGCATTGCGATCGGCCCCAATGTCGGCTCCTGCGGCACCGCCGCCTTCTACGGCGAGCCGGTGCTGGCCGAAGGTCTCGACACCGATCCGCGCTGGCAGCCTTACAAGACGATGCCGCTCGAAGTGGGCCTGCACGCCTGCTGGTCGACGCCGATCAAGGCCAAGGACGGCCGGGTCATCGCCACCTTCGCCTTCTATTTCCGCGAGCCGCGCGGGCCGAGCAAATGGCACCGGCGCATCGTCGACGCCTGCGTCAACCTCGGCGCCTTCGCGATCGAGCGCAAGGAGGCGCGCGCCGAGATCGCCCGGCTCGCCTATCACGACATCCTCACCGGCCTGCCGAACCGCGCGCAGCTTCGCCATCTCATCACCACCGCGATCGATGCCTGCCCGACCGGCAGCCATGTCGCGCTGGCGTTCCTCGATGTCGATCATTTCAAGGACGTCAACGACACGCTCGGTCACGCCGCCGGTGACGAACTGCTGATCCAGCTCGCGCAGCGCCTGCGCGAGCATATCGGTCCCGAGGACATGCTGGGCCGGCTGGGCGGCGACGAATTCGTCATCCTGCTGCCGCAGCGCAACGCCGAGAGCGCCGAGCGCGCCGCCGCAGGGATCATCGAGGCCCTGTCGGCGCCGCTTCGCCTCGGGTCCAGGCAGATGCAGATGTCCGCGAGCGTCGGCGTCAGCCTCTATCCGGATCATGCCACCGACATCGACACGTTGATGCAGCAGGCCGACGCGGCGATGTACATGGCCAAACAGGCCGGCCGCTCCACGCACCGCATCTTCAGCGCTGAGATGAACGGCCTCGCCGAGCAGCGGTTGACGCTGATCGCGGCGCTGCGTCGTGCCATCGCCGAGGGCGCGCTGACCCTGAGCTACCAGCCGCAGATCCGCAGCTGCGACGGCGCAATCCACGGCGTCGAGGCGCTGGCGCGCTGGCACGATGCCGCGCTCGGCGACGTCTCGCCGGCAAAGTTCATTCCACTCGCCGAGGAATGCGGCCTGATCGAGCAGATCGGCGTGTGGTCGGTGCGCGAGGCCTGCCGCCAGATGGCGAGCTGGCGCCGCGCCGGGCTCAACATTCCCTCGGTGTCGGTGAACCTGTCGCCGATCAATTTCCGCAACGTCACGCTGGCCGCGCGGCTGAAGGACATCCTCGCCGAACACGAGCTGCCGCCGGACGCCCTCATGCTGGAAATCACCGAAGGCACCTTCATGCAGGACGGCGCCACCGCGCTGGAGACGATGCATGCGATCCGCGCGCTCGGCATCGGCTTGTCGGTGGATGATTTCGGCACCGGCTATTCCAGCCTCAGCCGGCTCGCGCATCTGCCGATCCGCGAGCTCAAGATCGACCGCAGCTTCATGCGCGACATCGAGCGTGACGCGGGCGCGCTCGCGATCGCGTCCGCGGTGGTGCATGTCGGGCAGGGCCTCGGCATGACCGTCGTCGCCGAAGGCGTCGAGACTGAAGGGCAGCGCAAGATGCTGGCGGAGCTCGGCTGCGACGTTGTGCAGGGCTTCCTCTACGCGCCGGCGCTTCCCCCCGTCGCGTTCGAGCGCTGGCTGATCGAGCACTGCGCCGAGCAGGCGAAGGCGATGCTGGGGCGGCTCGACATCAAGCCGGCTGGTCCAGCCGCGGTGAAGCGGTCGGCGTAGTCTCCGCCGCGTCGGTGCGTCGGATTTTCATGTCTGAATGTTTCTGAAGATAAATTGGAAACATCGCGCAACCGGAGCTGCGCCACGCCAAAGGCTCCGCGCCAGCTCCCGTTCCTACCACCGTGCAACCGGGCAAATCCAACCGCCAGGCGAACTCAGGCGCGAGTCCACCAACAGCACGGAAAACCACCATGACCTCGATTTCGTCGCTCTCCTCCCATCACCACCGCGCATCCCCGCTGCAACGACTTCAGGACGAACTGCAGGCGGACGTCAGCTCCGGCGCGATCAGTTCGTCCGATCAATCGGCGCTGTCGTCGGCGCTCGGCAGCATCGACGCCGCCCTGCAATCGGGCAGCACGAGCGATCAATCCGGCGGCGGGACATCGTCGTCCGAGTCTTTCGCATCGAAGATCAACGGTCTCATCCAGCAGCAGGTTTCGGCCGGCAATTTGACGGACGATCAGGCTACCGAGCTGCAAGGGATCTTCAAGGCGGCGCTCTCCCATGGACCGGCTGGAGCAGGCGGACCGCAAGGCGCGGGCGGACCGCCTCCGGGTGGCCCGCCGCCCGGTGGACCGCCGCCGTCCGACGCGTCGTCTTCCGCCGATGGCACGGACTCATCGAGCGCCAGTTCGCTGCTGGATCTCCTTCAGCAGTTCCTTCAGTCGCTGACCAGCTCGCTCACGGATTCGACCTCCGGTGCGACGGGATCAAACGAAACCACGACCGCAGGCGCGTCGTCGACGGATCGCGCGTCCAGCAGCAGTTCTGCGGCGGATCTGCTCCAGCAATTTCTACAGCAGCTGAAGAACTCGCTCGCGGATTCGACCTACAGCGCCGCGAGATCGAACGACACGGCGAATGCGAACGACCCGTCGCTGTCAGGCGTCCTGATCAACGATCGGATCTGATCGCGGCCGTACGTCATAAGTCTGGCCCCGGTGCAACCACCCTTCGGACTTCTGAAGGGTGGTTGTTCCGTTGAGGGGTGAGACCCGAACTCCCGTCGCCCCGACAACCTCCTGTTAATCCCCTCGTGGTCAGTTGATCCACTGGTGATGTGACCCGCCCCGTTCACCGGGCGAAGCGACCCCCAGAGCCCCCGTCAATGGACCTCACCCCGCAGGCCCCCGAGCAGCTCGCCCGGATCACGCTGTCTGAACTGCTGGCTGCACTCAGCCATGCGCTCGATCTCTCGGAGGGGCAGCCGGCCGGACATTGCGTGCGATGCAGCCGGATCGGGGTCATGATCGCCAGGGAAATAGGCCTTGGCGAGGACGAGATCGTCGAACTCTATTACGCGCTCCTGCTGAAGGATCTCGGTTGCAGCAGCAACGCTGCGCGCATCTGCGAGCTGTATCTGACCGATGATCTCTCCTTCAAGCAGGACTTCAAGCTGATCGACGGCAGCCTCCCGCAGGCGCTGCGCTTCGTGCTGAGCCATACCGGACTGAAGGCCGGCCTCGCCGAACGGTTTCGCGCCATCGTCAACATCTTCCAGAACGGCGGCGAGATCGCCCGCGAATTGATCGAGACGCGATGCCATCGTGGCGCCGACATCGCCCGCAAGATGCGCTTCTCCGAGCCGGTCGCGGAGGGCATCAAGAATCTCGATGAACACTGGGACGGCGGCGGCAAGCCCCTCGGCCTTCGCGGCACGGCGATCCCGATCTATTCGCGCGTTGCGCTCCTGGCCCAGGTGGTCGATGTGTTCTACATCGCGAACGGCCCCGAGGCCGCGTTGCGTGAAGCCCGGAATCGGTCGGGCACCTGGTTCGATCCGGAGCTGGTGGCCGCTCTCGAGCGCCTGGGGGCGCAACCTGCATTCTGGGACATGCTCGGTGCTGGAGACGGGTTGGCGGCTCTCCCTCAATTGCCGCAGCAGTCGAGCGTGCCGATCGACGACGACTATCTGGATGACATCGCGGCCGCCTTTGCCCAGGTGGTCGATTCCAAGAGCCCCTACACCAGCGGCCACAGCGAGCGCGTCACGCTTTTCACTGACATGATCGCGGAGCAGATGGAGTTCAGCGCCGGGCGGCGGCGCTGGCTCAAACGTGCCGCGCTGCTGCACGATATCGGCAAGCTCGGTGTCAGCAACGCAATCCTCGACAAGCCGGGCAAGCTGGACGAGGCCGAATGGGACATCATGCGCATGCATTCCGCGCATTCGGAAGCGATCCTATCGCGCATCGGCGCGTTCAGCGAGCTTGCCCCGATTGCCGGCGCGCATCATGAGCGGCTGGATGGCAAGGGTTATCCCAGGGGACTCGCGGGAGACCAGATCTGCCTCGACACCCGCATCATCACGACCGCGGATATCTTCGACGCGCTGACCGCGGACCGGCCATATCGCGCGGCGATGCCGGTCACGAAAGCTCTTGCGATCATGGCGGAGATGATCGGGACCCAGATCGACCCGGACTGCTTTGCGGCTCTCCGCCGGGCTCTCGGACGTGTCGACCAGACCTTGGCGGCTTGACGCGTAGAAACCAGGGCGCGAACTCGCTCGTGTCCGCGCCCCGGTCCGATTTCAGCTCAACAAGCGGTCAGTAATCCCAGAACGCCGGCACCCAGCGGAACGCGTCGCCGTGGACCGCGACCCGGCCGATCGACGGGAACGGCAGGTGCGTCGCCACCAGCATCTCGCCGCTCTCGGCAAGCTGTTGCAACAGATGGATACGAACGCGCGCCGCTTCCTCGGGATCGTGCTCGAAGCCATTGTGCCACTCGGGTTCGTCGAACCCGACGGCAAACACGGCGTCGCCCGCGAATGTCAGCGCTTCGCCGCCGGAGGCGATGCGAACCACGCTGTGCCCGGGGGTATGGCCGCCGGTGCGGCGGACCACGACGCCGGGCGCAATCTCGTGCTGCTCATCGAACAGCTTGAGCTGACTGCCGTACTCCTTCACGAAATGCTTCGCGGCGGCCCGAAGCGCGTCCGGGAAGCCGGGCGGCATGGAGACGCGGGAGAAGTCGGGCGCCTCCCAGAATTTGACCTCGGCAGCCGCGACGTGGATCCGCAAATCCTTGCGCAGCCGCTCCTTGACACCGTCCACGAGCAGTCCGCCGATATGGTCCATATGCATGTGCGTCAGCACCAGATCGGTCACGGCCGACAGGTCGATGCCGGCGGCCTCCAGTCGCTTGATCAACTGTCCGGCGCGCGGCAGATGAAGGTCCGGATCGTCGCCCAGTCCGGCGTCGATGAGGATGGTCTTGTCGCCGCTGCGGACCATCACCGCGTTCAGTGCCCAGTCGAAAGCGTCCTGCGGCAGGAACATGTCGTGCAGCCAGTTCGCCCGCGCGGCCGGGTCTGCATTGTGTCCGAGCATCTGGGTTGGGAGCGGCAGCACGCCGTCGCTGACCACCAGCACGTCGATCTCGCCGATCTTCAGCGCGTAGCGCGACGGGACGAGCTCTTCGGGTTTCGTTGCAACGGGGATTGAGATGTTGTGCTTGTTCATGTTGGTCTCCTGTTTCGGTGTTGAAGGTGCTTGGTTAGCTCTGGCGTTGTGCGTCTAGAGGCTGGTCACACGTTCCGGATCGGCCGACGCGAGTGCGGCGGCGCGCTCGGGGCGGGGCGGGTAGATCCAGACCGTGTTGATCTCCTGCTTGGTCTTCTTGGCGACGTCGCCGACCATCTCGACCGTGCGCTCCCAGCCGCGCGTGAACAGCGCGCCGGCCTCACCAAGGTCGAGGCAGGTGACGTAGGCCTTCTGGTGATACGGCCTGGTCGGCACGCCCAAGAGTTCGGCGGCGGCATTGTTGCCGGCAAAGGCGCCCATGCGCGTGGCGTGCTGGCACGACATCAGCGCGTAATTGCCTTCGTCGTCGCATGCGGCCCGCGCGGCATCGCCGGTGGCGAACACGCCAGCGATGCCCGATACCCTGAGATCGCGGTCCACCAGCAGGCGGCCGAAATTGTCGCGCTCGGCCGGGATCTGCGCCGTCAAGGGTGCCGCGCGAATGCCAGCCGCCCAGACCACCGTTTCGGTTTCGATGTGCTCGCCGGTCGACAACGTCACGCCGGCCTTGTCGAGCGAGGCGACACCGACCCCGAGCCTGGTCTCGACGCCTAGCTTGCGCAGTGCGTCCTCGATCAGGGGGCGGGGCCCTTCGCCCATGTCGGGCGCGATCGCGCTGTTGCGGTCGACGATGATCACGCGCGTCCGGGCATCCTTGCCGAGGATGTCCCGCAGGCGCGCAGGCAATTCCGTTGCCGCCTCGATGCCGGTAAAACCGCCGCCGGCGACGACGACCGTATCGCGCCCGTTGGCGGCCGGCCGGTCGGCGAGCCCATGCAGGTGCTTGTCGAGTGCGATGGCATCCTGAAGCGAATCGACGCTGAAGCCGTGCTCGGCGAGGCCGGGAATGTTGGGACGAAACAGGCGGCTGCCGGTGGCGACCACGAGACGGTCGTAGGAGAGGGTCTTCTTCGTGCCATTTGCCGTCGCGATCTGCACCGTTCGCGCTTCGGTGTTGACGGTCTCGGCGCTGCCCCTGATGTAGTCGACGTCGATCGCTTTGAGCACGTCGAGCAGCGGCGCCGTCAGGGTTTCCGGCTTCGGCTCGTAGAGCCGCGGACGGACCACCAGCGTCGGCTCCGGTGCGACCAGCGCGATCTCCAGCTGTTCGGGCGCGGCGCCCTGGATGTCGCGCAGGCGCGCGGCGGAAAGGGCGGCATACATGCCGGCAAAGCCGGCGCCGATGATGAGCAGTCTCATGTCATTGTCTCCTGGGTGGGTTGGTTTGGAATGCGTGCGCCATCGCCGCCGCGCGATGCGGCGCGGAGCCTGGTGCGATCGATGATGACGCGAAGAGGTGGGACGGAGAGCGCCGTTACGGCGCGATGCAGTTCGGCAGCGAGGACATCAGCGCAGGGCCGTCACATCCTGCGCGGCAGCTTCGCGGGCCCAGCGGCCAGCCGCGCAGGGCGACCGGCAGCGTTGGTTTGATGGGCCAGCTCCGATCGATCAGGATCGACGTCACCGGGTTGGCGCTTTGCGCGACCTGATGCCCGGCCTCCTCGGCCGTCGGCGAGGTGAAGCGCACCGTGAGTGAGAGCCCATAGATAAGCGCCGTCGAGATGGCTTTCCGCCGCGGCGCAATTGCAAGCAGTTTCCAGTTCATCGTTCGCCTCCGTCGCATGATCTGACGTTGTGATGTGTAGCGAACCGGATTGACCGTTGCCCCAGAGCGATTGCCGTGGTTGTCGCGGGATTGCGGCTAACGCACGCGCTTGCGCCAATCGCTCGGCGTCTCGCCCGTCAGTTTCTTGAACGCCGCCGCGAAGGCGGTCTGCGTGGAATAGCCGAGCGCTGCTGCGATCGAGACCACCGATTCGTCGGCGTCGCGCAGCATGTTCATGGCCTGCTCGAGTCGGTGCTGGCGCAGCCAGGCATGCGGCGAGAGCCCGGTGCTCTCCTTGAAAGACCGGCAGAAATGAAAGCGCGACAGACCGGCATCGGACGCCAGCGCCGAGAGCGAAACGTCCGCATCGCTGTCCGAACGCAGACGTTCGATCGCGCGGCGCAGAATCGATGGTGACAGCCCGCCGATCGTCGGCTGCGATGCGGCCGCGACGCCGACATGCGCGGCCAGCAGGCGCGTGGCGAGAAGATCCGTCAATTGCTGCCGGAACAGCGTGTCCAGCGTGGCGCTGCCGTCGAGCGAGTCGGCCGCGCTCAGCAGCAGGCGCGACGTGATGGCGTCGGGATGCCCGGTTCGCTCCAGCAACTGCACGGGGCTTGCCGTGTTGGCCTCGTTGGCGATGCGCAGCAGCGTCCTTTGCGGCAGATAGAGCTGAACGACATGGATGGGCCGGTGAATGTCCCATCGCGACGTCGAGCCGGCCGGAATGATCGTCACGACGCCGGGACGCGCCGTCGATATCGCGGCCGTCTTTCCGGTCCGCCGCTCCAGCGCCTGGGAGCCTGCGGGATATGCCATGACGACGTGATCGGCCATGGGCTCGACCACGTCGTGCAGTGCCTCGTGCCTCCAATAGGCGATGGCGCCGCTGTCGGAATCCGAGGCCATGCGAAGCGGTTTTGTCTTGAGCACCCGCGCCATCTCCGCGTCCGCGGCGGGCCGCTCGGCCGTCATGCGATCGTCGGGCTGTGCGCTGGGTGCGGGTGGCAAGCCCTTGTGCGATGGATCGCGCATCAATGCGGTGCTCCCGATCATGGCGTGGCTCTCCCTGATCTCAGATCAGTCAGCCGTATTTGTACGGGTCGGGGTGCGTTCTATGCGCTGCAGCGGCCGGCCGTCTTGCCTGAATCGGCCCGGCTTTGCCTGATCCTGCTCCAGGCCGGCACACGCTTTCGCGAACGCACGGCGGGGGCGGGCGGTTGCCTCCGCCCCTGGCCCGGCAAACGCAATTCTCAGGGCCGCCTCAGCCACAAATCAAGGGTTTCTCAAAGCTTTCCTTCGCGCGCGCGTCATGATCGCGCGCAATCGGACGCATCGAGGCAGAAAGCTCGTCAGATGTTGCAATATCGCGCCTGGTACACGACGGGATCAGCGGCCCTCATGCTCGCGCTCATCATGGGGACCTTGGTCAATGGCCTGACGGCTTTCTTCGTCGCAATGGAGGCTGCCGAAGGTTGGGGCCGCTCGGAAATAGCCGCGATCAACAGCTTCGGACTTCTCGGCATAGCGGCCGGAAGCGTGATCATGGGATTCGTCTCCGATCGTCTCGGCATCAGGCCGATTTGTCTGATCGCAGTGACCGTCATGGGCGCCTGCCTGCTTTTGACCGCCTATGCGCATGCGCCTTGGCAGCTCTACGTGATCTTCTTTCTTGCCGGAGCGCTGAGCGGCGGCGCGCTCTTCGCCCCGATCTTTGCGACAGTTGGAAACTGGTTCCCGACGTCAGCCGGCCTCGCAATCGGGGTCGCCGCCGCGGGTCAAGCCGTTGGCCAGGGCGGCGTGCCCTTCCTCTCGGCCTATCTAATCGAGCGCTTCGGCTGGCGGGGCGCGATGATGGCGTTGGGAACGGCCATACTCGTGACGCTTCTGCCGTTGGCCGCCTTCATGCGCGACGCGCCGGCGCCAGCTTCCGCCGGCGGCGCAGCGCAGACACCTCAGATCCGATCGACCGTCGCGGTTCCCATTCTCAGCGTGGCGGTCTTCTTTTGCTGCGCCTGTATGGCGGTCCCCCTCATGCATTTGATGCCCCTGATTCAAGGCCTCTGCATTCCCGCGACCGACGCCGGCGGCGTCATGCTCGCCATGCTCCTTGCCGCAATCGTCGGCCGGATCGCATATGGCAAGCTGTGCGACATGATCGGCCCGCTTTCATCGTGGGCGGTGGCGTCGTCGCTCCAGACGGCGGGCGTCCTGGCGTTCACACAATTTACGTCCCTGCACGGGTTCTTGATCTTCTCCATCGTGTACGGCTTCGCCTACGCCGGCGTCATGACGAGCGTGCTGGTCTCTGCGCGGGCGCTGACGCCGCCTGCGCATCGTGGGGCCCTGATGGGAATCATTCTTGCCTTTGCCTGGATCGGCCACGCATTCGGCGGATATCAGGGCGCTGCGACCTTTGATCTGACCGGCAGTTACATGACGGCCTTCGCCATCGGCTCAATCGCGGGCGTTCTGAATCTGGCTCTCGTGATGACGCTGCTGGTGCTCTCGCATCGCGGCCGTCTGCCGGCCGCTGCGGGGGTGTTGACCTGACCCTTCAGGCGCCATTCACTCCGGCCCCAACCCCGTCCTGCGCCGCAAATCCGTGATTGCGCGCAGAAAACTGTCGGCCGGCGTCGTCTCCGGATCGATCAGCCGGTGCAGGCGAAAGCCGTCTTCCAGCGCCAGCACGACGGAGGCCATCCACGGCGGGTTCAGCGAGCTGTTCTTGCCGTTGCTCTTCAGCGTCGCCTCGACGATGTCGGCAATCAGCTTGCGGCGCGCGCGCAGCCGCTTGGCAAGCTCGGGCCGGCGCTTCTCCGCGCGCGCGACGAACAGGATCATCTCCATGTGGAGGAGGGGCGAGCGGCCGAGCGGATCCTGCCGCCTGCGGTCCATCGCCTTCAGCGCCGCGATGAAGTCGTCGAGATTGTCGTGCTCGGCGAGGATGTCCATGTTGCGCCGGATCGATTGCTCGACATGGTCCTCGAGCATGGCGATGATCAATTCGTCCTTGCTCTTGAAATTCGAATAGAACGCGCCGCGGCTGAAGCCCGCCGCAGTCGCGATCGCCTCAATGCTGGCGCCGCCGATGCCGTCCGCCTCGAACACGCGCGCGGCGGCCTCGAACAGTTTGTCGCGCGTATCGTCCCTGGTCGGCCTGGTTCTCACCCTTGACATCGGCACAGGTTAGGGCAGAATGCAACTCGATACAACAATGTATCGAGTTGATAATTCCAAGGGATGGTTACGCCGGGCAGTGGGGCTGCGAACGGCGTATTCGTGTCACGGCAACCGGTTCGAGGTCACCATGAACGAGCAAGTGCAACCCACCCAGGTTGAACCTGACGGCGGCGGACCGCTGTTCAACCCGCTGTCGCCGGACTTCATCCGCGATCCCTATCCGCATTATGAGCGGCTGCGCGCGATCGATCCGATCCACGTGACCCCGTTCGGCCATTTCCTCGCCAGCCGCCACGCTGACGTCAGCCTCGTGATGCGCGACAAGCGCTTCGGCAAGGACTACGTCGAGCGCTCCAAGCGGCGCTACGGCGAGAAGATCATGGACGAGCCGGTGTTCCGCAGCATGAGCCACTGGATGCTCCAGGCGGATCCGCCCGATCACACCCGCCTGCGCGGCCTGGTGGTGAAGGCCTTCACCGCCCGCCGCGTCGAGGACATGCGCCCGCGCATCCAGGAGATCGTCGACCAGACCATCGATGCCGTGATCGAGCGCGGCCACATGGACCTGATCGAGGATTTCGCCTTCCGTCTGCCTGTCACCATCATCTGCGACATGCTCGGCATTCCCGAGGACCATCGCGAGACCTTCTACAAGAGCTCCCGCGACGGCGGGCGGCTGCTTGATCCCGTGCCGCTGACGCCGGAGGAGATCGCGAAGGGCAACGCCGGCAACATGATGGCGCAGATGTACTTCCAGCAGCTGTTCGAGCTGCGCCGCAAGACTCCCGGCGACGATCTCATCACCCAGCTGGTGCAGGCCGAGGAAGACGGCAACAAGCTCACCAACGAGGAGCTGACCGCCAACATCATCCTGCTGTTCGGCGCCGGCCACGAGACCACCGTCAATCTGATCGGCAACGGCCTGCTCGCGCTCCACCGCAATCCGGACCAGCTCGCTTTGCTCAAGGCCCGGCCGGAGCTGATGGTGGGTGCGATCGAGGAATTCCTGCGCTACGATTCGTCGGTGCAGATGACCGGCCGCGTCACGCTGGAGGACATCGAGGATCTCGGCGGCAAGCGGATACCCAAGGGCGAGACCGTGCTCTGCCTGCTCGGCTCGGCCAACCGCGATCCGGCTGTTTATCCCGACCGGCCTGACCGGCTGGACGTGACCCGTCAGAATGTGAGGCCGCTGTCGTTCGGCGGCGGCATCCATTTCTGCCTGGGTGCCCAATTGGCGCGCATCGAGGCCGAGATCGCCATCGCGACGCTGCTCCGGCGGCTGCCCGATCTGCGGATCGACGACGTCGAGAACCCGGAATGGCGGCCGACCTTCGTGCTCCGCGGCCTCAAGAATCTGCCGGCGAGCTGGTAAGGGCCTAAACGCTGATTTTGCCAGCGCCGCTCCTCATCCTGAGGAGCGCGCCAGCGCGTCTCGAAGGATGGCCGCGGGCGAGAGCGGGGCCTCTATGGTTCGAGACGGCGCTTTGCGCCTCCTCACCATGAGGGTCCTGCGCCCGGCATTAACCTCCGCGCGCAACAGTCGCTGTGACTTCGCCACACTTCCCCCTATATAAGGGGCTGTTCCGGTGCGCCTGATGCCTTCCAGGGTCAAGGTTTGGCCCGGGTGCCGGTTTGGCCGAGGGGAGACCCGTGCAGACGACACTGCTCGGATTGGCGATTGCCTTTATCTTAGCGCTGCTGGCCGCGCTGATCGGGCCCTACTTCATCGACTGGAACCAGTTCAGGCCCCAGTTCGAGGCGGAGGCCGGCCGGATCATCGGCGTGCCGGTGCGGGTTGGGGGCGAGCTCGACGCACGGCTGCTGCCGGCGCCGACCCTGCGGCTGCGTTCGGTCACCTTCGGCGGCAACAACGATCTTGGCCGGCTGCGCGCCGACAAGCTCGACGTCGAGTTCAGCCTGAGCTCGCTGATGCGCGGCGAATGGCGCGCCACCGAGCTGACGGTCAACGGCATGGCGGTGGATCTCGGCCTCGATGCCAGGGGACGCGTCGATCTGCCCTCCACCGCGAGCGGCACCTTCAACCTGGCTTCGCTCGCCATCGAGCGTGTGAACCTCACCGGCCGCATTGCGCTGCATGATGCCGCCAGCCGCTCGACGCTGGAGCTCACCGACATCGCCTTCTCCGGCGACGTCCGTTCGCTGGCCGGTGCCGTTCGTGGCGATGGCCGTTTCACGGCCAACAAGGTGCGTTATCCGTTCCGCGTCTCCTCCGGCCCCAGCGCCGACGGCAGCGCCACCCGCCTTCACCTCAACATCGATCCCGGCGAGCGCGCCATCCTCGCTGATCTCGAAGGCGTGCTCGCCTTCGACAACCGCCTGCCGAAATTCGAGGGCGCGCTGACGCTCGCCGTGCCCGCCGCCAAAAAAGGCGAAGCGGGGCCGATGCCCTGGAAGCTGACGACCAAGCTCAAGGCCGATCCGGCCGGTGCCAAGTTCGAGCAGGTCGATGCCAGCTTCGGCGCGGAGGACAATGCGCTCAAGCTCGGCGGCGTCGGCGATCTCAGGTTCGGCGCCTCGCCGCTGCTGCGCGCGGTGCTGTCGGCGCGGCAGGTCGATGCCGACAAGCTCGCCGCCAAGGACGATGCCGATCCGCAGCGTGTCATGCCGGCGCTGCGCGCTGGCCTCGCGGCAATCCCGCAGGCACCGATCCCGGCGCAGATCGAGTTCAACTCCGACCAGATCATGCTCGGCGGCCGTCCGCTGCAGAACATCACCGCCGAGCTTCAGACCGACGGACGGTCCTGGACCTTCCAGCGGCTGGAGCTGCGCGCGCCCGGCATGACGCAGCTCTCGCTCAACGGTGCGACGCCTGGCGCCGACAGCTTCAGCGGCCGTCTCAGCGTCGAGTCGTCCGATCCCGATACGCTGGTGGCCTGGCTGCAGGGCCGCAGCGAGATCAACCGCCGCAGCACGCGGCCGTTGCGCCTCGCCGGCGACGTGACCATCGCCGCCAATCATTTTGCCATCGACAAGCTGAAAGCGGAGATCGAAGGCGGCGCCGTCGAAGGCCGCATCGCCTTCGTGCAGACAGGCGCGAGCAAGGGCTCGCGGATCGATGCCGATATCAAGGCCGACCGTCTCGACCTCGATACCGCCGCAAGCTTCGTGCGTGCGCTCGCGGGGCCGCAGGGCGAATGGCCGGAAGAAGCAAAACTGTCGCTCGACGTCGGCCGCGCCATCTCCGCCGGCCAGGAGCTGCGGCCGTTCGCCGCAAAGCTCGGCTACGGCCCGGCGGCATTGTCGCTGGAGCAATTGCGGTTCGGCCAGGCCAGCGGCGTGACCACGGAAGCCAGCGGCAGTTTTGACCGCACCAAGGCCACCGGCAAGCTCGCGCTGAAATCCTCCGCCAATTCGCTGCGCGAGCTCACCGCGCTGCTCGAGCCGTTTGCGCCGTCGGTCCGCGCGCGGTTCGATGCCTTGCCGTCTCTATCAGGCTCGACGCGCCTGAAGCTCGACCTCAGCCTCGACAAGAACGCCGAGCATGCCGATCGCAGCAATGCCCGAGCCGTGCTCGATCTCGATGCGCCCCAGCTCAAAGCCACCGTGACGTTGGCCGGGCAGACGCCGGTCGCCGCCGTCAACGGCATCGATCTCGACAAATTGCGCAACAGCGACTTCACGCTGGACTCGAAGGTCTCGACGCCGCAGGCGGGCGCGCTGCTGGCGCTGCTCGGCCTCGATCGCATCATGGCCGCAGGCGAGGGCGCCTCGCAGTTCGATGGCAAGCTGAGCGGTGCGTGGCGGAAGCCTCTGCAGTTGAACGCCAGGCTCAGCGGCGGCGGGATCGACGCCGATGCGCAAGGCAGCGTCGAACTGTCGGAGCCGAAAGGCAGCGTAAACCTTCGCGTGCGCAACGCCAATCTGGCACCGCTGTTCGGGACCAGCGCGGCCGACAAATCGGTGCAGAGCGTCAACCTGTCCTCGCGCGTCGGTCTTGCCGGCAACCGGCTCACCTTCGACGATCTCGACAGCAGCGCGGCCGGCTCGCATCTGCGTGGGCATCTTTCGGTGACGCTCGATCAGGAGAAGAGCGTCGAGGGCGAAGTCGGTCTCGATTCGCTCGATCTCATGCCTGCGCTGGCGATGGCGATCGGTGCTGCCGGACACGATGCCGGCGAGCCCCTGAGCGCGGGACTGCTCGGCGGCTGGCGCGGCCGCATCGCGTTCCAGGCGTTGCACGGCACGTTGCCCGGCGGCATCGAGCTGCGCCCCGTCGGCGGCATCATCCGGAGCGACGGCCAGTCGCTCGCGCTCGACGCGGTCAAGGGTGGCCTCAGTGGTGGCCAGATGTCGGCGAGCTTCGACGCACGAAACGGTGCCAATGGCGTTGCACTGAACCTGCATCTCGATCTCACCAATGTCGATGCGACGACGCTACGCTATCGTGACCTCGCGCTGCCGAAGGGACGCGCCTCGGTGCAGATGGCGCTGACCAGCCAGGGCCGCAGTGTGACGGCCCTGACAGGCGCGCTTGCCGGCAATGGCACGGTGACGCTCGACTCCGCCGAGATCAGCGGCCTCAATCCGCGTGCCTTCGAGATCGCGATCCGCGCCAGCGATGGCGGCCAGGTTGCCAACGACGACCGGCTGCGACAGCTGGTCGAACCCGCGCTTGCCGCAGCGCCGATTGCAGTGGCCTCGGCGCAGATCCCGTTCACGATCCGCGACGGCCGCCTGCGCGTCGGCGCGACCCAGCTCGAAGCCAAGAACGCCCGCGCGATCGTCTCCGGCGGCTATGACATTCCGGCCGACCAGGCCGACATCCGCGCCAGCCTGACACCGATCATGACCGGGCTCTCGGGCGCGCCGCCGGAAATCCAGCTGTTCGCGGCAGGTCCGCCCGACAGGCTGAACCGCACCGTCGATCTCGCGCCGTTGTCGTCATGGCTCGCCGTGCGCATGATCGATCGCGAGACGCGCCGGCTCGATGCCATCGAGCGCGGCGAGCCGCCGCCGGCGACCGCGGCGCTGCCGACGCTGGTCTCGCCCGAGCCCGTGCCCGAGCCGGCGCTCACCGACGTGCCGATGCCCGGCCGCGATCCCCGCCGTGCGCCAGCGCCGAAGCCCAAATCCGCACCGACGCCGAAAGCGCCACAGGCAGCCCCCGCCGCGCCAAGCCCTCCACTCACAAGCCCTGCACTCACGAGCCCACCGCTCGCGAGCCAGCAGATCGCGCCGCTGCCGCCGCCGATCGAGGTGAGACCGGCCCCGGGTCCCGCGCCCGCAAAACCCCGGCCGAAGCCGCCGCTGGTGCTGACGCCACAGAATCCGTAAGGCAACACCCGTCATGCCCGGGCTTGTCCCGGGCATCCACGTCCTTCGCACCCCTGCGGCAACGCGTGGATGGCCGGAACAAGCCCGGCCATGACGGCGGAGAGGCGCCTTCTCCCTCAAGCGGAAGAGGGGGCGCACCTCCTGCGCCTCACCCGCCGGTGAACCCATTCCCTCGCATTTTAACGAATTCTCCTCTGCAAAACTGCTGCACCGGTTTTACCGGATCTGCGCGTTTGTTCCCTAGTCTTGCTCCCAGAGGAATTCGGCATCCTGCCAGCACAGACAGGATGGCTACCAAGAACTGGGGTATCGAGATGAACGGGGCGAAATCGCTTCTACAGGATCTGGACGACGCGATCGCGCGCGGCTCCGACGAGAGCCGGGCGAAGGCGTTGTGGCATGCGACCGATATCCTGATCACCGGCCGCTACAGCGACGACGAGATCAGCATGTTCGGAGAGGTCATCGGACGGCTCGCCGACGAGATCGAGGTCGCCGCGCGCGCGCAGCTCTCGGACGTAATGTCGGCGTGTGACCACGCGCCGCTCAACGTCATCGCAAAGCTCGCGCTCGACGACGAAATCGCCGTCGCCGGTCCGGTGCTGCGCGATTCCAATCGGATCGACGAGAAGATGCTGGTCGAGAGCGCGATGACCAAGGGCCAGGCGCATCTGCTCGCGATCGCCCAGCGCCAGTCGATCGGCGAGGCCGTCACCGACGTGCTGGTCAAGCGCGGCGACCAGCAGGTCGTTACCTCCGTTGCGAAGAACGAGGGCGCGCGCTTCTCCGGCTCCGGCCTGCTGCACATGGTCCGCCGCGCCGAGGGCGATTCGATCCTCGCCGAGCAGCTTGGGCTGCGCAAGGACGTGCCCCGCCACATCTTCCAGCAGCTGATCTCGAAGGCGTCGGAAGACGTCCGCCGCCGCCTCGAGAGCGAGCGGCCCGAGATGATGTCGCAGATCCAGAGCTCGGTGACCGAGGTCACCGGCGATCTCCAGTCCAAGTTCGGTCCGTCCTCGCGCAGCTATTTCGTCGCCAAGCGCGTGGTGACGACGCAGTACCGCCAGGGCAATCTCAACCAGGACTCGATCTCGAACTATGCGCGCCAGCACCGCTTTGACGAGGTGCAGATCGGCCTGTCGCTGCTGTCGTCGCTGCCGGTCGACGTGATCGAGCGCGCGATGATGGACCGCAACCGCGAGATTCTGCTGGTGCTGTGCAAGGCGCTCGACTTCTCCTGGGACACCACCATGTCGCTGCTGTTCCTCGGCGCCAAGGATCATCTGATCACGGCGCGCGAGCTCCATGACGCCGAGCGCGAGTTCGGCAAGCTCAAGGTCGAGACCTCGCGCAGCGTCCTGAAGTTCTACCAGTCGCGCAAGACCGGCGCGGGTGCCGATGCGGGCCGTCAGCCCGAGCTCCAGGTCCACTAACAAGGTCCACTGAGCGGGAAGAGGGGAGTATCTCACATGTTGCCTCAATTCGGCACCGCCGTTCGCAAGAACAAGAACCTCAACAACGCCGCGGCCGGTGATCGCGGCGGCGGAACACCGGAGCAGGCGTCCGTCGACGCCGCCTGGCTCGTGCTCGAAGCCGCCAACGACCTCGGCGATCATGCCGCGATCGCAGCCTGCCGCCGCGTCATCGACGCCGAGCTCAACGGCACGGTCGCCGGCAACGCGGATGTCGATCTTGTGCTGGGGTATTTCCGGTAGGATCTTGTCAGACCGGATGAAGCGCAGCGCAATCCGGGCCGTAGCTGCCTCCACATCGTCATTGCGAGGAGCTTTTGCGACGAGGCAATCCAGACTGTCTCCGCGGAAAGAGCCTGGATTGCTTCGCTGTGCTCGCGATGATGGAGCGTGGAGCGCCGCCGTCGTTCCATTGGTCAGCGCATCGATGCGCTGACCACATTATCGCTCGCTGACGCCCTATGCGTTCGCGCCGCCGTCGACGGTCAACGTCGATCCCGTGATGTACTTCGCCTTTGCGCTCGCCAGGAACGCGACCGCGTTCGCGATGTCATCCGTCGCGCCGTAGCGGCCAAGCGCCATGAACTGCTTCAACGTCTCCGCGGTCGGGCCGCTCGCCGGATTCATGTCGGTGTCGATCGACCCCGGTGCCACCAAATTGACTGTCACGTCCCTGGGACCGAGCTCCCGCGCCAGCGCCCTCGTAAATGCGGCAAGCGCCGACTTCGACGCTGCGTAGATGCCAAGCGCCGGCGAGGGCACGCGGTCGGCGAAATAACTGCCGATGGTGATGATGCGGCCCCCCTTGCCGAGGTGCGGCAGCGCGGCCTTGCTTGCGACGATCGGGGCGCGCACGTTGACGTTCAGCAGCGCGTCGATGTCGGCGAGCGAGATGTCGTTGAGGCCCCCCAGTCGCAGGATGCCGGCATTATTGACGAGGATATCGAGCCCGCCCAAGGCGGCCACGGTCTTCTCGACCGAAGCCTGAACGGCGGCGACATCGGCGCTGTCGGCCTGGATCGCCACGGCCTTTCGCCCGCTCGCCTTGATGGCGTCAACGACCTTGGCCGCGCTGTCCGCGGACTTCTCGTAAGTGATCGCGACATCGGCACCTTCGGCGGCGAGCGCCGTCGCGATGGCCGCACCGATACCTCTGCTTGCGCCCGTCACGAGGGCCCGTTTTCCTGAAAGCGTCATCTGATCTCTCCAATTCTGTATCGATCGACACAGAATATGTGGAGTCTTGATCGCGGCGGTCAAGTGAATTATGTGTTGATCATTACAGAAAGGCGGGCGATGGCAGGTCGGCCACGGGAATTTGATCGCGACGCAGCACTCGAAGCCGCCATGTTCCTGTTCTGGCGCAAGGGTTTCGAGGCGGCATCGATGCACGACCTTTGCGACGCCATGGGCGTCCGCTCGCCGAGCCTCTATGCGGCCTTCGAAAGCAAGGAAGCGCTCTATCTCGCCGCCATCGAGCATTACGTCCTGACCCAGGGCCCCCCGGTGTGGGACAAACTTGCGATCGGAAAAACCGCGCGCGAAGGCATCGAAAACCTGCTGATCGGGGCCGCCGAGATACTGCCGAAGTCCCGGACCGCACCGGCCGGTTGCATGGCCGTACTCGGCGGGGTCAGCGACGAATGGCCGGCCAGCATTGCCCGCGTCATCAGAGACGTCCGGCTCGACATGCTGGGCAATCTGCACGCGCGGGTCGAGGGAGCGATCGCCAGTGGTGAGCTGCCCGCCGCGACCGACATCGACGCGCTGAGCCGGTTTTACCTGAGCGTCTTCCAGGGCATGGCCATCCAGGCCAAGGACGGCGCGACTCCGGCGGAGCTGCGGGGCGCAGCGAAGGCGGCGATGGCGGCGTGGCCGGGCGTGGGGTAGCTCGCGGCCCGTAGGATGGGTCGAGCGCAGCGAAACCCGTCATTCCTTTCGCGCGGGCCGAAGCGCGATGGGTTTCGCTTCGCTCTACCCATCCTAAGACACGCGTGTTGCACGCAGCTGTGATCCCTGGAACTCCCCATGCATGTAACGGCGAACGCTTCCCGCCGTATTGCCGTTAGCGAACACGTCGTTCGCCAACAGAATGTACGCGCAAGCCGGGGAGATATCGTCATATGCAAGGGTTCCATATCGCCGAGACTGGCGGCGGGTCCTATCGCCCTCTCGCCATTCTACGCTGGGTCATGGTGATCATCTTCGTATCGTTCGGCATGCAGAAGTTCACGCCACAATCCGCACAGGGCATCGCCCAGTTCATCAGCCACAGCCCATTCATCTCCTGGCTGTCGGTGTTCGGCTTGAGGGGAGAGGCCTATGTCCTCGGCGTTGCCGAATTCCTGATTGCTGCGCTGCTCGCGGCAGGCAGCTTCAGTCCAGTCTTTTCGGCGCTCGGGTCCTTCATGGGCGTTGTGACATTCGCGATCACGTGGTCGTTCTTCTTCACGACGCCAGGCGTCGTCACATGGAGCCTGTCCTCCGATCCGATGGCGTGGAATCTGACCGGCGAATTTCTGTTCAAGGACATCGTCCTGATGTGTGTTTGCGTCGTGTTGTTTCTCGCGTCGCTGCCACGCTCGGTGGTCCGGCTCCGCACCGGCTGAGCGTCGGACCGTCTCTCATCGCCGGGTCCGATAGATCACGACGTCCTCGCCGTGATGCGTGGTGTTCTTTTCCAGGACATAGTTCGCCTTCTCCAACACACGGCGGGAGGCGCCGTGTTTGACGAAGACGAGGCCAATGAGCGACGGCAGTTTCAGCTGCGTCAGCCCGATGTCCGTCAGTGCGGCCGTGATCTCGCTCGCCAGGCCTTGGCCCCAGAGTTCGCGCTTGAACGTGTAGGCGATCTCGACCTCGTCGATGCCGTCCACGACGATGTGCCGGATACCCGCCCGTCCGGCGAACCTGCCGTCTTTCGTGCGCAGCACCCAAAGCCCGAAACCGTGCTGGTTCCAATGCTCCATGTTGACGGCGAGATAGGCCTTCGTCGCCTCCGCCGAGCGGACGCCGCCGAGATAGCGGGAGACCTCGGCGTCGAGATGCAGCGCGACGAGATCGGGGAGGTGATGGTGGGAAAGTTTCTCCGCCGTCAGCCTGGCGGTCCTGAAGTGATCCATGCGGACAGATAGCCGCTTTCGAAGCCTGCCGTCGATCGCTTTCGCGATGCGAGGCCGCGCGATATCAGCGCCGGTTGGAGCGCTTGGTGTCGTGCCCGAGCTCTGGTTTCACCGCGCTGAGCGCCGCGGCCAGTTCGTCGATATGATAGGGCTTCGGCAGAATCTGGATTCCCGCCAGTTCGGCCTCGTGAACCGCGGCCTCGGAATAACCGCTGGTCAGGAGGACGGGCAAGTCGCTCCGTCTCCTCCGGATCTCCCGCGCCAACTCGACGCCGTTCATGCCGCCGGGCATCATGATATCTGAGAAGATCAGATCGACGGCACGGCCGTCGGCCAGGGCACCGAGCGCGGCGGCGCCGCTCGCCGCGCGCGTGACCTCGTAACCGAGCTGCCCGAGCATTTCGCTGACCAGCGCTGCAACCTCGTCATCGTCCTCGACCAGGAGGATCCGGCCATGGGTGCTCCTGGTCGGCCGCACCATGTTGAGATCGATGAGGTGCCGCTCCTTGGTGGGAACGTTGAGCGAGCGCGGCAGATAGAGTTCGATGCTGGTGCCCTTGCCGACCGCCGACCGAATGCGAACCGAGCCCCGGGACTGCGTGGCAAATCCATGGACCTGGGCGAGCCCGAGACCCGAGCCCTTTCCGATCTCCTTGGTCGTGAAGAACGGCTCGAAAACGCGCGACATGATCTCAGGCGCCATGCCGACGCCGGTATCGACGACCGACAGGCGCACATAGTCTCCGGCGATCTGCTCGTCGTCCAGCTCGGGAAGGTTTTCTCCGCGCACGACAATCGTGCCGCCATTGGGCATGGCGTCGCGGGCGTTGACGGCAAGATTGAGGATCACGAGTTCAAGCTCGCCGGGATCGACCTCCACCGGCCACAGCGTGTCCGGAAAGTCGAATTCGACGTGAACGTCGCCTCTCAGGCTTCGATCGAGCAGTTCGCGCATGCCGCCCATCTGCGATGCGATGTCGACGGGCTCCGGCCGGAGCGTCTGCCGGCGCGAGAACGCGAGAAGCTGCCGGGTCAGGCTGGCGCCGCGCTGGGCGGCCTGGACCATGCCGTCCATCAGCCGGCGGCGGCGGGCAGGGTCGGTCTGGCGGTCGAGCATGTCGAGGCCGCCGGAGATGACCATCAGCAGATTGTTGAAGTCGTGCGCCACGCCGCCGGTCAGTTGGCCGATGGCTTCGATCTTCTGGGCCTGGCGGAGCGTCTCCTCGACCCGGGTCCGCTCGCTCATTTCGCGGCGCAATTGCTCGTTGGCCTCCTCCAGCGCGCGGGTGCGGTCGACCACCAGCTTTTCGAGCTGCTGCGCTGTCTGCTCCCGCGCCGCGAGCAAGGCCCGAATTTCATACTGGCGCCGCCGCGCCCGCATGGCCGACTGGATGGCGCTGGTCAGCGTCATCGGCTGGACCGGCCGCTCCAGCAGCGAGACGTTACGAAGAAGCGCGACGATGCTGCGTCGCCACGCGACGACGGCGGGCTGTTCGCGATGGCTGGTGAGGATGACGAAAGGGAGGTCGGACCATGGCGGCTGGTTCGCGATCCATTGCGCCAGCGGCGCGGTATCTTTTCCGAACAGGCCTTCCTCGGCCAGGAGAACCGCGCCCACGCCAGCACTCATCTCGCTGACGAGCTCAGGGAGACTTCGACAATTGATGGCCGCAAGGTTCGCGTTGCGGAAAAGTTCGGCGGAAGCCTGTCCGTCGCGGCCGATCGGAGCGAATATCAGAACCTGCTGATCGCGGTCGGCGCTCATCCGGCGGACCCTTCCGGCATCGTCTTGCCCGTATATACGGGATTGCCGGAGAAGATGCCGCTGAAATCCCGGAGCGGCGGCCCGAGCTTGATGCCGGCGCTGCCGAGGCGAAATTCGCGGATGGTGTGTTCATGGTGGCCGCTGCGCTTCTTGACGACTGAGAGCGCGCGTCGCACCGTACCTCCCATTTCAAAATATCGCAGCATGATGACGGCATCGCTCAGATAGCTGATGTCCAGCGGCGTATCCATCGGTCCGACCAGACCGTGCTGGGCGAGGACCAGGATGGTCAGCACGCCCTGCTGCCCGAGATAGGTCAGGAGCTCGTGCATCTGCAGGATGAGAAATCGCTCGTCGGGCATCGCGGCCAGATAGCCGTTCAGGCTGTCGATGACGACGACGCGGGCGTTGTCGATCTCGACGCTCTTCCGCACGTTTGCGGCAAACTCGCCCGGAGACAGCTCGGCGGGGTCGATCTGTTGAAAGCGGATATGTCCGGACTCGACGTACTGTTCGAGAGGTAGACCGAGCGTCCTGGAGCGCGCCTCGACTGTGCCGCGACCTTCGTCGAATGCGAAGAAGGCGGCGCGCTCGCCGCGTTGCGCCGCTGCCGTCACGTAGGTGAGTGCAACGGACGACTTGCCGACTCCGGCAGCGCCGATGAGAAGCGCGTTCGTGCCACGCTCGAGACCGCCTCCCAGGAGTTGATCCAGCTCGGCGTTTCCGCTGGGGGTGAGCTCGCCGAGAAAAGACCTGTGATGTTCGGCCGCGACCAGGCGGGGGAAGATCCGCAACCCTCCCGCCTCGATATTGAAATCGTGGAAGCCGCCGCGAAAATTCATGCCGCGCATCTTGATCACGCGAAGCCGCCGCCGCTCCGAGCCATAGTCGATGGCGAGTTGTTCGAGCATCACCACGCCGTGCGCAATCGAATGCAGTTGCAGATCGTCCTGGGACGATGAGAGATCGTCAAGGAGGACGACCGTGCAATTGCGGTTGGTGAAGAAGTGTTTCAGGGCCAGAACCTGGCGCCTGTAACGAAGCGGGTTCTGTGCAAGCAGGCGTAATTCGGACAGGCTGTCGAGCACCACGCGGGTGGGATTGATGCGCTCGACCTCCTTGAATATCAGTCCGGTGGTTTCGCTCAGCTCCATCTCGGCCGGGTGGAACACCGTGAGTTCGCGGTCAGGATCGAGCGTCGTCTCGGCCGGCACCAGTTCGAAGATGTCGAGGCCCTTGAGCGACCAGCCATGCCGCTTCGCCACCAGGTCCAGCTCGCGCTTGCTCTCGGACAGGGAAATGTAGAGCACGCGTTCGCCGTTCTGGACGCCCTTCAGCAGAAACTGGAGCGCCATGGTGGTCTTGCCGGTGCCGGGCCTGCCCTCATACAGGTACATCCGGTTGGCGTCGAAGCCCCCTCCGAGGATGTCATCCAGCCCCTGGCTGCCTGTCGAAATCCTCGGCAAATCTGTGGGCTCACCGTCTTGGGCGGCGCCGGCTTTACTGATCATCGAACTTCCTGACGCTGTTTACCCCGAAAAGGGCGCCATCGGTGTTTGAGTACCAAGGCTGAGACCTTGGCCTAAAAGGCAGTTGGAAGGAACTCGAAGATCGGCGCCGAGTTCCATGTCTGACCGGCGGTAACCCGCCAGCGGTCGTCGCGAGGTGGAAGGACTGGAATGAGCGGGTTCGTGACCACGCGCGGTCCATCGCATTCCTGCCAGACCAAGCTCAATCGTTCGGTCCGGGGCTTGCCGGTCAGATTTCTGCCCCGCGCGGGTGAATGCGACCGGCTTGGGTGAGGGAGTTTCGGATCGTTCGAAGGCAAACGCACGCAGCGCCCCCCGCAGGAGCGGTCCGGCTAACCGGCCTTCACAATGGTGCTGCGGTCCAGCGCATCAGCCTCCGCATCGAACTGCCTCGAGAGGTCGCGAAGCTTCCGCGAATCTTCAAGGCTGCTGATTGTGCTGGAGAGACGTTCCGCCCTTCGGGCCTGGTCCCGCAACTCTTCCGACATCCTGCCCATGACGTGAACTTCCGCTGAAAGATGAGACAACGACGCCTCTGCGGAAAAGTTCATTGGTGCAGAGGAGGTTTCGGCCGCCGCACCAGCACCGGGCCGATGCTCTCGGCTGCTTCCTTGCCGTCCTCTATCGCATAAACGGTGCCGAGCGCCGCGACCTCGCATGACGCCATGCCCGGGATCAGCGCGAATGCGGGTGAGATCGCCGAGGCACTCATTCATTCTAACACAACCTAACGAGCAATCTTCGCCGCGTTCGCTAAATGTCGCGGGACGACAGCGGCTGCGATTTTCAAAAAAGCACGATACCAACGGGAGATGATATGACGTCCAAGGCGCCAATCGAATTGTTGCCGCGGCCTGCGAATGTATCGCGCCGCGGCTTCGTGGGAGGCCTCTCGGCCGGCATTCTCGGCGCGGTTGCGACCGAGGCGGCAGGTGCCGAGTCGCTGGCCGACGTACCCGATCGCGGGCCCGGCGCCGATCTTGGCGCGCACAGCGAACGATCCCGTTTCTCCAAGCTCGATCGTATTCCCGAGGCCACGCCGGGCAAGCGCAACGTCGATCCGAGCGATGCCATCAATTCCAAGACGCCGCATCAAAAGCTGGTCGGCAACATCACGCCGACCGATCTGCACTACGAGCGCAGCCATTCCGGCGTGCCGGACATAGATCCCGCACAGCACAGATTGCTGATCCACGGCATGGTGCAGAAGCCGCTGGTGTTCAGTGTCGAGGATCTGAAGCGGATGCCGTCGATCACGCGCGTGGTCTTCATCGAATGCACCGGCAACGGCTGGGAGAACTGGAAAAAGGCCGACCCGGACGTGACGGTGCAGAACACGCACGGCCTCGTCAGCACCAACGAGTGGACCGGCGTGCCGCTCAAGTCCCTGATCGACCTTGTCGCCAGGGACAAGGGTGCGAGCTGGATGCTCGCGGAGGGCGGCGACGGCGCGGGCGTGGACCGCAGCATTCCGCTCACCGACGAGATCGTGAACGAGGCCTTCGTCGCCTATGGACAGAACGGCGAGCCCCTGCGGCCCGCGCACGGCTTTCCGATGCGGCTGGTGATGCCCGGGTTCGAGGGCAACCTCAATATCAAATGGCTGCGGCGCCTCAAGTTCGGCAACGCACCCTGGATGACGCGCTGGGAGACGGCGCGCTACACGCAGTTGCTGGCGAACGGGAAGGCGCGCCAATTCCAGCTCCGGATGGAAACCAACTCGGTCATTACCCAGCCCTCCGGCATGATGCAGATCCAGCCGGGTTATAGCCGCATCTCCGGCCTTGCCTGGAGCGGCCACGGCAAGATCGCGAACGTCGAGATATCGACCGACGGCGCAAAAACCTGGAAGCGGGCGCAACTGACCCAGCCCGTCCTCTCCAAGGCGCAGGTTCGATTCCAGATGGATTGGGTCTGGGACGGCAAGCCGACCAAGATCGTGAGCCGCTCGACCGACGAGAAGGGCAACGTTCAGCCGGACCGGCAGTCGTTCATCGCCGCGACGGGGACCAACGCCCTGTTTCACTACAATGCCCAGCAGACCTGGAGCATCGACGAGGCCGGGAGGGTTCGCAATGTCCTCGCATGACAAGCTGCTTCTCGCCGGGATCCTCACGGTCGGGCTACTCGCAGCGCCCGCACTGGCTTTCGACTTCGGACGTCCCGCGACGCCAGGTGAGATCAAGCTGTGGGACATCGACGTCGGACCGGACGGCAACGGCCTTCCAGACGGCAGCGGCACGGCAGCGCAAGGCAAGCAGGTGTATTCCGACTATTGCGCGGCCTGTCATGGCGACAACGGCCAGGGTGGCATCAAGGATCGCCTCGCCGGCGGGCAGGGCACGCTCGCGTCCAACATGCCGGTCAAGACCGTCGGCAGCTTCTGGCCCTATGCGACGACCCTGTTCGACTACATTCATCGCGCGATGCCGTATCCGACGCCGGGCTCGCTCAGCACCGACGAGACCTATGCCGTCACGGCCTACATCCTGAGCCTCAACGGCATCGTTCCCGCCGACGGCAAGATCGACAAGGACTCCTTGCCGAAGATCAAAATGCCCAATCGCGACGGCTTCATTCCGGAGCCGGAATTCGACCCGGCGAAGTTATTCCGCAAAAAGTGAGCGGGTGATCATGAGGCTTTCGGCACGGATCAGGATCCTCGCGCTGCTTGCAGCGATATGTTCATGGGAGACACAGGCAATGGCCGCAGACGGACTCATCACCATCAAGAGTGCCTTTGGACCGGAAGAGACGATGAAGCGGCTCGAGGCCGAAGTGAAGGCGAAAGGCCTCACCGTGTTTGCCCATGTCGATCACGCCGCGGGCGCCGCTGCGGTCGGCCTGCCGCTGCGGCCGACCGATCTCCTTATCTTTGGCAACGCCAAGGGCGGCACGCCGTTGATGCAGCAGGCGCAGACGATCGGCATCGACCTGCCGTTGAAGGCGCTGGTCTGGCAGGACGAGCAAGGCGCGACCTGGCTCAGCTACAACGATCCGAACTGGCTCACGCACCGGCATGGCGTTGGCGATGCCGTCAAGCCCCCGGTCGAGGCGATGTCGGGCGCGCTGAAGGCGATCGCCGCCAAGGCGACGAGCGCACCCTGAACATGCATGAGCATCTGGAGATCCTGCATCGATGTGCCCGGCGCGGCTCGCGCCTCTGCGTGGTCGTCGTGAGCGTTGGTGCCGCGCTGGCACTGCTCACGGCGGCTGCCGCCGCCGAACCGGTGCAGCCAAAACAGCTGATCGTCGACGACAGCCGGCCGCGTGCGGAGGTCGAGGCGCAGATCCTCGCCGCGCGCAACTACGACACGTTGTGGAACACCGGAGGAGTTCGGGCCATGGTTTCCCAAATCATGCGCAAGAACGAGATCGCGCGTTGCGCGATCGGAAGTGCCCTGACGCTGCGCGAGGAGGAGGTCATATGACGAGGCACCTGACGATGCGGGCCGGAAGTGCCCTGCTCGTGACGGTCGTGGCGGTCATCGCCTTCGTGGCCGGCTGTCAATGGAGCCATCCATCGGGGCATCTTCTCTCGATCATGTCGGAGCTGTGCGGGGACGAAGCGCCGTTCGTCGCCGAGAACCGCGCTGCCATGCAGCGCATGATGGACGGCATGGCGATCGAGCCGTCCGGCGATGTCGATCGCGATTTCTCGACCATGATGATCGCTCATCACCAGGGCGCGATCGAGATGGCGCAGGCCGAGCTGCGTCATGGCCGGAACGAGCTGCTGCGCCGGATCGCGCAGGAAATCGTCGTCGAGCAGCAGCAGGAGATCGCCGCGATGCGTCTGGCGCGCGGTGAAAGCCTTGCGCGCTCCACGGCCTCGCCGGATCGAGCCGTCCAGTCGCTGGCGCCGGTCAAGGCCCTGTCTTACCCAACGACGGTCGCATCGACCGCCCCACGCCAATAAGGAGGCTACCATCATGCGCCGAATGTTGAAGATTGCGGTCGCGGCCGTCGCGATGAACGCTTTATCCGTGGCGGCATGGGCTGGCCAGGCCCCGGGGCTCGCAACGGCCGCCGACATCCCGATCAGTCATCACGACCGCGTCTACGCCGCCGAGCAATTCTCCAACACCGTTTCGGTGACGGACCCGATGGACAACAAGCTGCTCGGCGTCATTCGCCTGGGCGCGCCGTCGCCGGCGAATTTCAGCCCGCTCTACCGTGGCCAGTTGCTCGTGCATGGCATGGGATATTCGCCCGACCATCGCACGCTCGCCGTTGTTTCGATCGGCTCGAACTCGGTGACGTTCATCGATACCGCGACCAACGCCGTCAAGCATACGACCTATGTCGGGCGCTCGCCTCATGAGGCGTTCTTCACGCCCGACGGCAAGGAGGTCTGGGTCACGGTCCGCGGCGAGAACTATGTCGCCGTGCTCGATGCGGGCAGTTATCAGGAGAAGACCCGCATCACGCTCCCCAATGGCCCAGGCATGCAAATCTTCTCGCCCGACGGCAAGTACGGCTATGTCTGCTCGTCGTTCAATCCGGAAACGACCGTCGTGTCGGTCGCCGACCATGCGATCGTCGGCAAGGTCGCGCAGGCGAGCCCGTTCTGTCCCGACATCGCGGCGACGCCGGATGGCACGCAGGTCTGGTTCACCCTCAAGGACATCGGCAAGGCGCAGGTCTTCGACGCGCGTCCGCCCTTCACCGTGCTGAAGACCCTCGACACCGGTCCGATTACGAACCACGTCAACATCGTTCGCAACTCCAATGGTCAGTTCGCCTATATCACCGTCGGCGGCCTCAACGAGATTCAGGTCTATCGCACCGACGATTTCATAAAGGTGGCGACGATTCCTGTCGGCAAGTTGCCGCACGGCATCTGGCCGTCCGGTGATGGCACGCGGGTCTATGTCGGGCTGGAGAACGACGATCAGATGATCGCGGTCGACACGCTCGCCAATCGCGTCATCGCGAGCATTCCGATCGGCCAGGCTCCCCAGGCCGTGGCCTATGTCCCCAACGCGGTGCCTGGAATGGGCATGTCCGGCAACGAGGCCATGAGCGTCATGGACGGTGCCGCGAGTCCCGGGACCGGTGCGCTGCAGCCGCTCGACGTGGCCGGCCGTGTCGCTCATATCGCGATGACTGCGCCAGGTGCGGCCGTGTCGAGCGTTGCGCCGGCAGCGACAAGTGTGAGCCTGTTCGATCAGGGCTTGTCGCAGGTGTTGCAGGCTGCGGTCACGGGCCTCGAGCCGAGACGCTCCTATGTCCTTGCGCTGGCCGGTCTGCCTGACGGCAGCGGGAGCCTTGAGCCGCTCGCCAGTTTCGTCACCAACCCCGCCGGCGCTGCGATCGTGAACGCGCTTGGTCCTATCAGGCAGATCGTGCAAGGAAGTGCAGAGGGAGCGCGGCGCTATCTGGTGATTGCACCGGGGTCCATGGCCGAGCTCGGCAAGGCTGTGCAGGTGCAGGTCCCCTGAATTGCCGATGATGTCATGCTGCTCCTGTGTTGCCCGACAAAGCAACCGGAGCTGTTCGTTGCCGGCGCCGACAGCGACGCATACCGCAGGAGAACGCCATGAGCGCGACGGAAGAGCCACCGGCACCATCCACCTCACAAGGCAGCAAGTTCGCCAGATGGCTCGTCATCGCAGTGTTGTGCGCGATGCTCGTCGGCGCCGGCGTTCTCGGCTATCTCGGTTGGACCAGCACCGATACCAACGTGCCGGCGTCAGGCTATGTCGCGCTGGCGCTGGGTGTCGTGTTCTCGCTGGTCGTCGGCGTCGGCCTGATGGCGCTGGTGTTCTACAGCAGCCGCAAGGGCTATGATGAACCGGTGGTGCTGATCCCGGAGCCGGAGAGCGAACCGGAGGGTGGAGAAGTCCGCCCGCGTTGAGGGGCAAAGATCGACGATGCCATCATGCTCCTGTCTTGCCCGACGCGTCAACGGATTTTCCGAATCGAACCGTGGCCCGGATGGAGCGCAGCACAATCCGGGGCCGGTGATGCGTCGTGCAAAGATCCCGGATTTCGCTGCGCTCCATCCGGGCTGCGGTCTCGGATTCTTGCACTCACGTAAGCCATTGATTTCACAACCCCCGTCTACTGTGCATGGGGTTGTTTTCGCGGTTTTAGTTGTGAGAGGGCTTCAGCCCGCCCCCAGCGCGACCGCGACATTGTAGGTCACGAGGCTCGCTGCATAGGCCAGCACCAGCATGTAGCCGAACGTCGCGGCCATCCAGCCCCAGCTTCCGGTCTCGCGTTTGATCACGGCGAGGGTCGAGGCACATTGCGGGGCGAAGATGTACCAGGCCAGCATCGATAGCGCGGTTGCGAGCGACCATTTCGTCGCCAGCACCGAGCCGATCTGCTCGGCCGCTTCCTTGCCGCCTTCGATCGCATAGACGGTGCCGAGCGCCGCGACCGCGACCTCGCGCGCCGCCATGCCCGGGATCAGCGCGACCGCGATCTGCCAGTTGAAACCGACGGGGGCGAGCAGGGGCTCGAGCCATTTGCCGATCATGGCGGCGAGGCTGAAGTCGATGGCCGGCTCGGTGGCGCCCGCGGGCGGCTGCGGGAACGAGGCCAGAAACCAGATCAGCACCATCATCGAGAAGATCGTGGTGCCGGCGCGGTAGAGGAACATCTTGGCGCGGGTGTAGATGCCGATCACGATCGATTTCAGCCGCGGCATCTTGTAGTCCGGCAGCTCCAGCATGAACGGCGCGGGCGCATAGTCGCGCAGCATGAAGAACTTGATCAGGAACGAAACCAGGAGCGCGCTGGCGATGCCGGCGGCGTAGAGGCCGAACATCACGAGGCCCTGCAGGTTGATGAATCCCCAGACGTCCTTCGCCGGAATGAAGGCGGAGATGATCAGCGTGTAGACCGGAATGCGCGCCGAGCAGGTCATCAGCGGCGCGATCAGGATCGTGGTCAGCCGGTCGCGCTTGTTGTCGATCACGCGCGTCGCCATGATGCCGGGAATGGCGCAGGCAAAGCTCGACAGCAGCGGAATGAAGGCGCGGCCATGCAGTCCCGCGCCGCCCATGATGCGGTCCATCAGGAACGCGGCGCGCGCCATGTAGCCGAAATCTTCCAGCAGCAGGATGAACAGGAAGATGAGGATGATCTGCGGCAGGAACACGATGACGCTGCCGACGCCCGAGATCACGCCGTTCTGGAGGAAGCTCTGCAGCAGGCCGTCGGGCAGCGTGGCCTGCACGAGCTCGCCGAGCGCGTCGAAGCTGGACTTGAACAGGTCCATCACCGGCTGCGCCCAGGCGAACACCGCCTGGAACATCACGAACAGGATCAGCGCGAGCACGACCAGGCCGCCGACGGGATGCAGCACCACGGCGTCGATCCGCGCGGTCCAGGTGTCGGGCCTGGCAGGCAGACTGACGCAATCGGCGATGATGCGATCGGCCTCGCGCTGGGTCGCGCGCAGCTCCGCGACACTGAGCGTGCGCCAGTTGTTCTCCTGCGGCGGCTCGGCGGCGAGCTTGGCCGAGATCTCGTCTGTCAGGGCCAGCAGGTCGGCCGTGCCGCCCTTGCGCACCGCGATCGAGGTGACCACGGGGACGCCGAGTTCCTTGGCGAGCCGTTCGACGTCGACCGTGATGCCGCGGCGGCTGGCGATGTCGAACATGTTGAGCACGAGGACCATCGGCCGTCCGGTGCGCTTGAGCTCCAGCAGCAGGCGGATGGTCAGGCGCAGATTGGTGCTGTCGGCGACGCACAGCACGAGGTCCGGCACGGTCTCGCCGGAGGCTTGGCCGAGCACGAAGTCGCGGGTGATTTCCTCGTCCGGGCTGCGGCCGCGCAGCGAATAGGTGCCGGGGAGGTCGACGACGGAGACCTGGCGCCCCTGCGGCGTGACGAAGAAGCCTTCCTTGCGCTCGACCGTGACGCCCGGATAGTTCGCGACCTTCTGCCGGCTGCCGGTCAGCGCATTGAACAACGAGGTCTTGCCGCTGTTGGGCGTGCCCACCAGGGCGAGATGCAGCAGGGGTAATTCCATGGGATCAGGCCTTGGATCGGGGTCCGGTCGCTGTCTAGGCGACGATGATGGCCATGGCCTCACGACGGCGGACCGCGATCGTGATGTTGTCGACACGGACGGCGATCGGGTCGCGCCCGACCAGCCCTTCGTGCAGGACCTCGACCCGGGCGCCCTCGACGAAGCCGAGCTCGATCAGGCGGCTCTCCAGCTCGATGTCCGAGAGGGCCGAGCCCGCGCCCTTGGCGGAGAGGTGCTGAATGACGCCGGTATAGCCGCGCTGGGCCAGGCCCAGCGGCATTTGCGTACGCGTATCATTGGTGTCGGTCATGCCCTGTATTTTCAACGCAGGGCATGGAGGTCAAGCGCGCCGGGTCGCCGAAGCTGCACCTTAGAGTGATTTTAAAGTGCAAAAGGTTGTGACCCGGGAAAGCGCCCCCGGCGGCTACAGCGCCGGGACCTTTTCCGCCTGGATGGCGGCCATGGCGCGGCTCTTGAAGTAGTCGAGCACGAACAGGCGGATCGCCGAGGACAGATTGCCCTGCTGGCGGGCGCCGTCGATCTCGCCGACGAGCTCGGACAGCGTCATGTTGCGCAGGCCCGAGATCTCCTTCATGCCGTTCCAGAACGCCTCTTCCAGGCTGACGCTGGTCTTGTGGCCGGCGACCACGATCGATCGTTTCACGACGGGCGACTTCATGACTGATCCTCGTGATCGATCTGGTGCTGGTCCAGATGCGCCTTCGCCTTGTCCGCGCGCGTCTCCTCCACCGATCGCTCCGCCTTCGTGCGGCCGAACTTCGTTCGGTTGACGTCCGCCTGCTTCGCCGATGCTTCCCGCTCGGCGCGCTTCCGGAAACGATTCAGGTTGATGACGTTCCCCATGCCGCGTCTCCATCATCCGCTCCTCTTCAGGCAGGATGAAACATTCAGAAACTGGGCGCCGCGTCGGGCCCCGCAAGATTTGATCGCCATTCGCTCGTCCTCGTCAATCGGCCCCTCGGGCCATCAAACGATGAATTAGGCCCGTCAGGAGCGGAGAGGCTGCGTAGCACGCTCCCTCGCCGCGGCATTGACGGTAATCAAATCCGGCCCGCTTAGCCTTAAATTTATGGGCTCGCGGGCTCCGTATCATTACGGATGGCTATCGGAATTCGGAATTCATCCGGGCCGCGTCATTTTCTCCGGCTGCACCAGCCGATCGAATTCGTCTGCCGAGACGAAGCCCATGCGGAGCGCTTCCTCCTTCAGCGTGGTGCCGTTGTGATGCGCGGTCTTGGCGACCTTGGCGGCGTTGTCGTAGCCGATTTTCGGGGCGAGTGCCGTCACCAGCATCAGCGAGCGCTGCATCAGCTCCTTGATGCGCTTCTCGTCGGCGCGGATGCCGTCGACGCAATGTTCGGTGAAGGAGCGCGCCGCATCCGCCATCAGGCGGATCGAGTGCAGCATGTTGTAGGCCAGCACCGGCTTGTAGACGTTGAGCTCGAAATGGCCCTGGCTGCCTGCGACCGTGATGGCGGTGTGATTGCCGAACACCTGGCAGCACACCATGGTCATCGCCTCGCACTGCGTCGGATTGACCTTGCCCGGCATGATCGAGGAGCCCGGCTCGTTCTCCGGCAGGACCAGTTCGCCGAGGCCCGAGCGGGGGCCCGATCCGAGCAGGCGGATGTCGTTGGCGATCTTGAACAGGCCTGTCGCGACCGAATTGATGGCGCCGTGCGCCAGCACATAGGCGTCGTTGGACGCCAGCGCCTCGAATTTGTTGGCGGCGCTGGTGAAGGGGAGTTTCGTGATCCCGGCCGCGTGCTTCGCAAACAGCTTTGCAAAGCGCGGCTTGGAGTTGAGGCCGGTGCCGACGGCGGTGCCGCCCTGCGCCAGCGGATAGAGATCCTTCACCGCGACCCTGAGACGGGCGATGCCGCTTTCGACCTGCGCGGCATAGCCGGAGAATTCCTGGCCGAGCGTCAGCGGCGTCGCGTCCTGCGTATGCGTGCGGCCGATCTTCACGATCTTCGCGAACTCTTTCTCCTTCTTGCGCAGCGCGCGGAGCAGCTCACCGAGCGCAGGGACGAGATCGACATTGATGCGGCTTGCGGCTGCGATGTGCATGGCGGTCGGAAACGAGTCGTTCGACGACTGGCTCATGTTGACGTGGTCGTTGGGATGCACCGGCTTCTTGGCACCGAGCTCGCCGCCGAGCATCTCGTTGGCGCGGTTGGCGATGACCTCGTTGAGGTTCATGTTGCTCTGGGTGCCCGAGCCGGTCTGCCAGACCACCAGCGGAAAATGATCGTCGAGCTTGCCCTCGATCACCTCGCGCGCGGCACGGATGATTGCATTGGCGCGGCGCTGGTCGAGCAGGCCAAGCTCGAGGTTGGACTGTGCGGCGGCAAGCTTGACGATGCCGAGCGCATGCACGAGCGAGATTGGCATGCGGTCGATGCCGATGCGAAAATTCTGGCGCGAGCGTTCGGTCTGCGCCCCCCAATAGCGATCGGCGGGGACCTCGATGGGACCGAAGCTGTCGGTCTCGGTGCGGGTCGCGGGGCGGGCAGTCTTCGCAAGCTTGGCCATGAGCACATCCATTCTGCCGCACGAAACGCCGCGCGGCCTCGTCATGTGCTTCTCTATATAGAGAGTTTGGCCCGGCGCGACGGCTTCGCGCCCAACCTAGATCATTTCTTGCGGAAACGATCGAGCCGCACCACCTCGGCGCCGCCCTGGTTCGGGGCAGCCGGCTCTTCAGTGCTGTCCGCCGCTTCCGTCGCAGGTGCCGGCACCGCGACGGCCGAGGCCGCCGGAGCGGCCGGCAGATTCTCGGGCGCGACCTCGGCGACATCGGAGGTGTCGAACTGGAGGCCGAATTTCACGGACGGATCGAGGAAGCTCTTGATGGCGCCAAACGGCACGATCAGCCGCTCCGGAATGCCGCCGAAGGACAGGCCAACCTCGAAACGATCCTCGAGCACGGTCAGGTCCCAGAACTGATGCTGGAGGATGATCGTCATTTCTTCCGGATATTGCGCGAGCAGCCGCGACGAGATCTTCACGCCATCAGCCTTCGACATGAAGGTGATGAAGAAATGGTGCTCGCCGGGAAGTCCATGGGACGCGGCATCGGTCAGCACCTTCCGCAGCACGCCGCGCAGCGCGTCGCGGGCCAGCACATCGTATCGGATATGATCGGTCGCCATGGTGGTCCTGTTGCATTCCAGGAGTTGGGCCCTGCCGGCCCGACTCGCCAAGCCGCAATAGTACCGCGCCTGACGGGTCAGCAGGAGTCCCCGCCGGGAAGGAAATCAAAGGTAAGTGGAGGCTTCTGTTGCCAGGTGCCTCCGAACCCCGCCTAACGGAGCTTAACCCGTTAGGACTTCAGAATGGTCTTTCAAACTGCGTTACGCAGCCTGAGCAACCGGAGCAAAGTTGTCGTTGGCAACTATTGCATAGCCCGATAACGGCGGAACAATACCGGGAAAAAGTTCGCCCTTTACGCCCTCGTCGATCCTATTTCGCCCCCGCCGAAGCTCACCTGTCAGTGGGCCAAGCCCGCCGAACGATGAGCTTTGGTGGAGGCGCCGGGTACCGCCCCCGGGTCCGAATGGTTTATTGCGACGACCGTTTATTTCCATAGCCGGCGAACCGGCACCCCCAATATAGGGGGCAAAGGTTTCAAATGACAGGTGTTTCGAGGAGGCCTGGCGAGGTTCCCTTTGGATAGGTTCCGAACCGCCTTCCGGAGAACTTGGCCACGCGGCGGCCTGCGTTCTAAGCTCCTGACATGTCCCCGGATTCCGCACCGGCCGCCCAAGAGCCGGACGTCCACGCCTCACCGCCCGGTCTGCTGGCCCTGTTCCTGGCGTTCGCCCGGATGTCGCTGGCCGGCTTCGGCGGGGTCTTGGTGTTTGCCCGGCGCGCCATCGTCGACCAGCACCGCTGGATGACGGCCGACGAGTTCAACGAGACCTTTGCGCTCTGCCACTTCCTGCCCGGGCCCAATATCGTCAACCTGTCGATGGTGTTCGGCTCGCGGCTGCGCGGGATCGCCGGCGGCGTGGCCGCCTTCACCGGACTTTTGCTGCCGCCGACGGTGATCATGACCGTGCTGGCGATCATCTACGCCCGCTTCGGCGATGTGGAGGTGCTGCGTCGTATTCTCGCGGGCATTTCTTGCGCCGCGGTCGGCCTCCTGATCGCGGTGGTCTTCCGGATGATGACGCCGCTGCTCAAGCGGATGGACCTAGTCGTGATCGTCCTGATGCTCGGCGTGTTCGTGGCCATCGGCGTGCTCCGCCTGCCGCTCCAGGCGGTGCTGCTGGTCGCGATCCCCGTCAGCATCGGCGTCACCTATTTGATGCGGCGGAAGGTAGCAGCATGAACAGCGAGAACCCGATCTGGGCGCTGATCTCCACCTTTGGTCTAATGTCGCTGTTCGCGGTCGGCGGCGCCGCGGCGGCGGTACCAGAGATGCACCGCATCGCCGTCGACGTGCATCACTGGATGACCGAGAAACAATTCGCCGACGCCTACGCGATCGCGCAGCTCTCGCCAGGTCCGAACGTGCTTATCGTGACGTTAATCGGCTATGCCGTCGCGGGCATCCCCGGCGCATTGGCGGCGACGCTGGCGATGTGCCTGCCGACGGCGCTGCTTGCCTATTATGTCAGCCGTCTCTTGAGCCGGCCCAGCCAGTCGCGCTGGCCCGGCCTGATTCAGGCTGCACTTGTTCCGCTCTCGATCGGATTGATGGCGGCGAGTGCCCTGATCCTGGCCCAGTCGACCGATCGCACCATTGCTGCACTGCTTCTGACCGCAACGGTTGCAGTGATCGCTTCGGTCTCGCGCATCAATCCATTATGGCTTCTGCTGGCCGGGGGTCTGTTTGGTTTTGCTGGCATTGTGTGATGAAAATCGCTAGGCAGTGGGCGGGCCGGGGATCCCTTCCAGCCGATTAGAACAACAGTGCTCGTGACTTACGGGTCGCGGAGGAGACATGCATGGCCGAGACGATGGGCCACTCAGCGACGGCCACCCGAAACACGTCGGTGGCGATCGGCTTTTGTCTGTTGGCGGTCGCGCCGCAGATTTTCGAATTCATCTGGTCGATCGGGACGATTTTCGGCTGGGGCGCAGGGCGCGGCCCGGCCACCGTCCTGATGAGCCACGCCACCGCGCTGCTTGCCGGCGGTCCCGGCGCGATGATCGGAGCCATCGGCGGTGACACCAAGAAGACGTCATCCGATGTGCTGCTGGCGTTGATCTACTCCTATCCGATTTTTGCGGTGGCCATCCTCACGCTGTTCATGACCATCAGGTCGGCGCAGGACTATATCGGCGGCGTCATCCTGATGGCGCTCGCACTGTTCGCGCTGTGGGCCTCGAGCGATTTGCAGGGCATGCGCGGCTTTTCCTTCGGTGCCGGCACCGCGCCGCGGATGTTCGGCGGATTGCTGGTGGCCCTGTCCGCCGGCATCGCCCTGACCGGCCTTCTGGCCGATGGCCCGGCGCTCGCCCATTATTCCTGGCGCGGGCCGCTGTTCGTGATGATCTCGATCCTGTTCTTCGCGCTGGCCATCCGGCCGCTCGGCCTCGTCGTGTCGGCCTTTGTCAGCTTCATGATCGCGGCGACGGGGTCGCATGAGACGCGCTGGCTGGAGGCCGCCATCGTCGGCGGTTGCCTGACGGTCGGTTGCGCCATCCTATTCCCATACGTGCTCGGCTTGCCGATGCCGATGTTTCCGCGTTTCCTGATCCAGTGAGGGCGTGATGGATATTTTTGCCAACCTCGCTCACGGCTTTGCCGTCGCGCTCACTCCGATCAACCTCCTGATGTGCCTGATCGGTGCCCTCGTGGGCACGCTGGTCGGCGTGCTCCCGGGCATCGGCACCATCGCGACGGTCGCGATGCTGTTGCCGATCACCTTCGGATTGCCGCCGGTCGGCGCGCTGATCATGCTCGCGGGCATCTATTACGGCGCCCAATATGGCGGCTCGACCACGTCGATCCTGGTCAATATTCCAGGTGAAGCGACATCGGTCGTGACCGCCATCGACGGCCACCAGATGGCCAAGCAGGGCCGTGCCGGCCCGGCGCTGGCGATTGCCGCGATCGGCTCGTTCTTCGCCGGCTGCGTCGCGACCGTGCTCATCGCCGTGCTCGGCGCGCCGCTGACCAAGCTCGCGCTGGCATTCGGTCCGGCCGAATATTTCTCGCTGATGGTGCTCGGCCTGATCTTCGCGGTCGTGCTGGCCAAGGGCTCGGTGCTGAAGGCGATCGCGATGATCGTGTTTGGCCTGCTGCTGTCGATCGTCGGCTCGGACATCGAGACCGGTGCGTCGCGCATGGCCTTCAACATTCCGGAGTTGGCCGACGGTCTCGGCTTTGCGACGGTGGCGATGGGTGTGTTCGGCTTTGCCGAGATCATCCGCAATCTCGACGCCGGCGCCGAGATGAATCGCGACCTCGTGCAGCAGAAGATCACCGGCCTGATGCCGACCAAGAAGGATCTGAAGGACTCCGCGCCTGCGATTCTGCGCGGCACCGTGCTCGGCTCGATCCTCGGCATCCTGCCGGGCGGCGGCGCGGTCATCGCCTCGTTCGCGGCCTATACGCTCGAGAAGAAGATCGCGAAGGATCCGAGGCGGTTCGGCCGCGGTGCGATCGAGGGCGTGGCGGCGCCGGAAAGTGCCAACAACGCTGCGGCGCAAACCTCCTTCATCCCGCTGCTCACCCTCGGCATCCCGCCGAACGCGGTGATGGCGCTGATGGTGGGCGCGATGACGATCCACGGCATCGTGCCGGGTCCGCAGGTGATGCAAAAGCAGCCCGACCTCGTCTGGGGCATGATCGCCTCGATGTGGATCGGCAATTTGATGCTGATCATCATCAACCTGCCGCTGGTTGGCATCTGGGTGCGGCTGCTGCGCGTGCCTTACCGTCTGATGTTCCCCTCGATCGTGATCTTCTGTGCGATCGGCATCTACTCGGTGAACAATGCGCCGGTCGATGTCATTCTCGCAGGTGTGTTCGGTCTGGTCGGTTACTGGCTGATCAAGCATGATTTCGAGCCGGCGCCGTTGCTGCTCGGCATGGTGCTGGGACCGCTGATGGAAGAGAACCTGCGTCGCGCGCTTCTGATCTCGCGCGGCGACTGGAGCGTATTCCTGACGCGTCCGCTGTCGGCCGTGCTGCTCGGGATTGCGGCCTTCCTTCTGCTGCTTACGGTGCTACCTGCGTTGCGCGCCAAGCGCGACGAGGTGTTCACCGAATCCGAGAACTGACCGCGCCGCGCCCTGCGTCCGCGCGCCGCATTCGGAAGTCGAATCGACTTGTGTGACGTCTTCGTGAAATGAAAATGCCGGCCCTTGTGGCCGGCATTTTTTTGTCCCGGGGGAAACGCTATGACTTCCATTCGCGCGCTCGCTACGGGCGCATGTGCTGCCGCGTTTGCATCGCTGTGCGCCCTTGTCACGCCGGTGGAGGCGCAGACCTATCCGACGCGCAGCATCACTATGATCGTACCGTTCGCGGCGGGCGGTCCGACCGACGTGATCTCGCGCATCGTCACAGGGCATATGGCGCAGACGCTCGGCCAGAGCATCATCATCGAGAACGTCGTCGGCGCCGGCGGCACGACCGCGACCACGCGTGCTGCACGCGCGGCGAATGACGGCTATACGCTCATCACCGGGCATATGGGCACGCACGCTGCCTCCGTGCCGCTCTATCCGAAGCTTGCCTATCATCCCGAGAAAGACTTCGAGCCGATCGCGTTGCTCGCGGGCACGCCGATCCTGATCCTCGCGCGCAAGGACTTTCCGCCGAAGGACCTCAAGGAGTTCGTCGCTTACGTGAAGGCCAATGCCGAGAAGGTGAATGCAGCGCATGCCGGCATCGGCTCGGTCTCGCACGTGTCCTGCGAGCTGTTGCACTCCATCCTCGACATCAAGCCGGTCGGCGTGCCCTTCAACGGCACAGGCCCCGCGATGAACGCGCTGGTTGCCGGCCAGGTCGATTACATGTGCGACCAGATCGTCAATGCCGTGCCGCAGATCAACGGCGGCACCATCAAGGCCTATGCGATCGCAACGCCCGACCGTAACCCGTCGCTGCCGAACGTGCCGACCACGGCGGAAGCCGGGCTGCCGGCCTTCCAGGCCCAGGCCTGGAATGCGATGTTCGCGCCGAAGGGAACCTCGCCCGCGATCATCGCGAGCCTGAATGCCGCCGCCATCAAGGCGCTCGACGACGAGACCGTGAAGAAGCGCCTGCTCGAGCTCGGCAGCGTCATCCCGGCGGCCAAGGACCGCACGCCGGAGGCGCTGGCGACCCTCGTCAAGAACGAGATCGCGAAGTGGACCCCGGTGCTCAAGCCGGCAACTTAGCCAGCACTTTCAAACCGATAGGCGAGGGGCGGGACGCAGGTTCCGCCCCTTGTCGTTTGCGCCGGGAGCTCTCATTTTTCGGGGTATAATCGGTGGAGGCAGCGAATCGCCGCTGTCGCAGCGCGGGGGGCGCCGTTAAGTTCGCCGCCTCCCCAAAAGGCTGCCGTCTTTCCAAGGTTTGGGCACATGCACCAGTATCAGGACCTGCTTGAGCGGATTCTTTCAGACGGCGCCGAGAAGACCGACCGGACCGGTACCGGCACGCTCTCGGTGTTCGGCCATCAGATGCGCTTCAATCTGTCCGCCGGCTTCCCGATGCTGACCACCAAGCGGCTGCCGCTGAAGGCGATCGTGCATGAGCTGCTGTGGTTCCTGAAGGGCGACACCAACATCAAGTACCTCAAGGACAACGGCGTCACCATTTGGGACGAGTGGGCGGACGCCAACGGCGATCTCGGTCCGGTCTACGGCCATCAATGGCGCTCGTGGCCTACGGCCGACGGACGCAGCATCGATCAGATCGCCAATGTCATCGACATGATCAAGCGCACTCCGGATTCTCGCCGGTTGATCGTCACCGCCTGGAATCCGGCCGACGTCGAGAAGATGGCGCTGCCGCCCTGCCACCTGCTGTTCCAGTTCTACGTCGCCAACGGCAAATTGTCGTGCCAGCTCTATCAGCGCTCGGCCGACGTGTTCCTCGGTGTGCCCTTCAACATCGCATCCTATGCGCTGCTCACCTTGATGGTCGCGCAGGTTACCGGCCTGAAGCCCGGCGACTTCGTGCATTCGCTCGGCGACACTCACCTCTACTCCAACCATCTGGAGCAGGCGCGGCTCCAGCTCACCCGCGCGCCGCGTGCATTGCCGGTAATGCGGATCAATCCTGATGTGAAGGACATCTTTTCTTTCCGTTACGAGGATTTCGAACTCGTCGGCTACGACCCGCATCCGCACATCAAGGCGGCAGTCGCGGTCTAGCGCCAATGTCGCTCAACATCCGCCGCGTGCGTCCCGGTGAGGCCGGGCTCGTTCTCTCTTTCATCCGCGAGCTCGCCGAGTACGAAAAACTCTCGCATGAGGTCGAGGCCACCGAGGCTGACATCGCCGATGCGCTGTTCGGCGAAAGGCCGCAGCTCTATTGCGCGATCGCCGAATGCGACGGCGAGGCCGTTGGCTTCGCGGTGTGGTTTGCGAATTTCTCCACTTTCAGCGGCCGCCACGGCATCTATCTCGAAGATCTCTACGTGCGGCCGTCGCACCGGGGCAGGGGCCTCGGCAAGGCGCTGCTGGTCTATCTCGCCAGGGAATGCGTCGACAACGGCTGGTCGCGCCTGCAATGGGCGGTGCTCGACTGGAACGCGCCGTCAATCGCGTTCTACAAATCGCTCGGCGCCGTCATGATGGAGGACTGGACGCTGTGCCGCGTCACAGGTCCCGCGCTCAACCGGCTTGCCGGGAGTGCGTCCTGATGGAGATCGTCTTCGTCGTCGCCATCGCGGAGAACGGCGTCATCGGTGCCGGAAACGCGATGCCGTGGCGCATGAAATCCGACATGGCGCGCTTCAAGGCGCTGACGATCGGCAAGCCCGTGATCATGGGCCGCAAGACCTTCGAATCCCTGCCCCGGCCGCTTCCGAACCGCACCAACATCGTCATCACGCGTGATGCGGCCTATCGCGCCAATGGGGCCGTCGTGACGACGTCGTCGGCGGATGCGGGTGCGGTCGCGCTTGGCGATGCCCTGCGGCGTTCGGTCGCCGAGATCGCGGTGATCGGCGGCGCCGAGATCTATCGGCAATGGCTCGATCGCGCCGATCGGCTCGAAATCACCGAAGTGCACGCGCGGCCCGAAGGCGACACGCATTTCGACATCGACAAGGCTGCGTGGGATGAGGTGGCGCGTGTCCGCCATCCCGCCGGCCCCAACGACAGCGCCGACTACTCATATGTGACATATCGTCGGCGGCCCCGCCATTAACCGCATTTGCCAATGTTAACATTGACTTTTCTGGCCCCGAGCTTAGCTCGGAAGAGGGCTAGGGCTGCGTTGTAAGGGACTTGCGTGTCCCCTATAAAGCCGGACCGGACAAAGCGGGCGGGGGCAAATTCCACCCTGCCGAGGAGAGTTGAATGCCGTGGAAGAATCAGGGCGGTGGCCCATGGGGCTCGGGTCCGAAGGGACCATGGGGCAACGGCCCGCAACCAGTCGGGCCAAGGCCGCCGGATCTGGAAGACCTTCTGCGGCGCGGCCAGGACCGGCTCCAGCAGATCATGCCGGGCGGCTATTTCTCCGGCATCGGCATCACGCTGATCATCCTGCTCATCATCGCGTTCTGGCTGCTGTCGGGCTTCTTCAGGGTGCAATCTGAAGAACAGGGCGTCGTGCTGCGTTTCGGCAAGCACGTGCGTACCGTGGACCCGGGCCTGAACTATCATCTGCCCTATCCGATCGAGACGGTGCTGCTGCCCAAGGCGCTGCGCGTCAACACGCTCTCCATCGGCATGACGCTGATCGACGATCCGGCGCGGCGCGGCCGCTCGATTCGCGACGTGCCGGAAGAGAGCCTGATGCTGACCGGCGACGAGAACATCGTCGACGTCGATTTCACCGTGCTGTGGCGAATCAAGCCGAACGGCGTCGGCAACTTCCTGTTCAACATCCAGAACCCCGAAGGCACCGTGAAGGCGGTGGCCGAGAGCGCCATGCGCGAGGTGATCGGCCGCTCGCAGATCCAGCCGATCCTGACCGGCGCGCGCAACGTCACCGAACAGGGCGTGCAGGAACTGATCCAACGGACTCTGGACGGCTACGGCGCCGGCATTCAGATCACCCAGGTGCAGATGCAGAAGGTCGACCCGCCGGCGCAGGTGATCGACGCCTTCCGCGACGTCCAGGCGGCGCGCGCCAATCTCGAGCAGTTGCAGAACGAAGCGCAGACCTACGCCAACCAGGTCGTGCCGCAGGCGCGCGGACGTTCCGCGCAGATCCTGCAAGCCGCCGAAGGCTACAGGGAGCAGACCGTCGCCGAGGCCAAGGGCCAGAGCGCGCGCTTCCTGAAGGTGTACGAGGAATACAAGAAGGCGCCCGACGTGACGCGTGAACGAATCTATCTGGAGACGATGGAGCGTGTGCTCGGCGGTGCCGACAAGCTCGTCTATGACGGTGGCCCCTCCGGCCAGGGCGTCGTGCCCTATCTGCCGCTCGGCGAATTGACGACCAAGCGGCCGCCTACCACCGGTCAGCCCTCGAGCGGAGCCACACGATGAGGTCTCCGGTCACAGGTATCGTCACGCTGCTCGCCCTCCTGCTGGTCGTGATCGTCGGCTACATGTCGCTGTTCACGGTGCAGCAGACCGAGCAGACCATCGTGCTGCAATTCGGCAGGCCCGTCGACGTCGTCACCGATCCCGGCCTGCACTTCAAGGCGCCGTGGAATTCGGTGATCAACATCGACAAGCGGATCCTCGATCTCGAGAACCCGTCGCAGGAGGCGATCGCGTCCGATCAGAAGCGGCTCGTGGTCGACGCCTTCGCGCGTTACCGGATCAAGGACGCGCTGCGCTTCTATCAGAGTATCGGCTCGATCCAGGCGGCGAACATCCAGCTCACCACGCTCCTGAACGCGGCGCTGCGCCGCGTGCTCGGCGAGGTCACCTTCATCAACGTGGTGCGCGACGACCGCGAGAAGCTGATGCAGCGCATCCGCGAGCAGCTTGATCGCGAGGCCGACGGCTACGGCATCCAGGTCGTCGACGTCCGGATCCGCCGCGCCGATCTGCCGGAGCAGAACAGCCAGGCGGTCTATCTGCGGATGAAAACGGAGCGCGAGCGTGAAGCCGCCGAGTTCCGCGCGCAGGGCGGCCAGAAGGCACAGGAAATCCGCTCCAAGGCCGACCGTGAGGCGACCGTGATCGAGGCGGAAGCGAGGTCCCAGGCCGAGCAGACCCGCGGTGTGGGCGATGCCGAACGCAACCGCCTGTTCGCGGAAGCCTACGGCAGGGATGCCGACTTCTTCGCCTTCTACCGGTCTATGGCGGCCTATGAGACCGGGCTGAAGTCGAGCGACACCCGCTTCCTGCTGCGGCCGGACTCGGATTTCTTCCGGTTCTTTGGTAACCCGTCGGGCAAGACGGCGACCGCGACGCCGGCAAAGCCGTAAGCTAGACAAGGGCGGCCGGTCTGGCCGCCCTTCGTCCAGACAAGAACAGTACCACGGGAGGTTCCAATCCGATGAGGTCCATTGCGTTCGCCGACTTCCTCATCGGCCTGGGCATCCTGTTCGTGCTGGAAGGCCTGATGTTCGCGGCAAGTCCCAACTGGATGCGCAAGGCCATGAAGAGCGCCATCGCCACGCCGGACAATATCCTGCGCGTGGTCGGGATCGGCTCGGCCGTGGCCGGCCTGATCCTGATCTGGGTGATGCGGCGTCCGGTTTAGGCCTCGCGCCAACGCCAAAGTGAAGGCGAGAGGCGGGTTTTGGCCATATTATCCGCCTGAGGCCCGTTAAGGTCCGCGCTTGCGCCATCCCCCCGTTCGAGCGCAGTCTTGAGTCAAAGCCTTGGAGTCAAAGCCTTGGCGCCGAATCCTTATTTTCTGGAGATGACAATGACCGCTGCCACCATTGCCCCGACCCGCTTGCGCTTAGGGCTGGCCGCGCTCGCCGTCAGTGCATTCAGCGCGTTCGGAGCGCCGGCCTATGCGCGCGGTCCCGAGGGTATCGCCGACGTCGCCGAGAAGGTGATCGACGCGGTCGTCAACATCTCGACCTCGCAGACCGTCGAGGCCAAGGGCGGCGGCGGCGGCAGCAACAGCATGCCGCAATTGCCGCCCGGCTCGCCCTTTGAGGAATTCTTCGACGACTTCTTCAAGAACCGCAAAGGACCCGGCGGCGGCAGCAAGGGCGGCGAGAACAACCCGCCGCGCAAGACCAACTCGCTCGGAAGCGGCTTCATCATCGACACATCAGGCGTCGCCGTCACCAACAACCACGTCATTGCGGACGCCGACGAGATCAACGTCATCCTCAACGACGGCACCAAGATCAAGGCGGAGCTGGTCGGTGTCGACAAGAAGACCGACCTTGCGGTGCTCAAGTTCAAGCCCACCAAGCCGCTGGTCGCGGTGAAGTTCGGCGACAGCGACAAGCTGCGCCTCGGCGACTGGGTGGTCGCGATCGGCAACCCGTTCAGCCTCGGCGGCACCGTGACCGCAGGTATCGTCTCGGCCAAGAACCGCGACATCTCCTCAGGTCCCTATGACAGCTACATCCAGACTGACGCCGCCATCAACCGCGGCAATTCCGGCGGCCCGCTGTTCAACCTTGATGGCGACGTCGTCGGCGTCAACACGCTGATCATCTCGCCCTCCGGCGGTTCGATCGGCATCGGCTTCGCCGTGCCGTCAAAGACGGTCGCGGGCGTCGTCGATCAGCTCCGCCAATTCGGCGAGCTCCGTCGCGGCTGGCTCGGGGTGCGCATCCAGAGTGTCACCGACGAGATCGCCGAGAGCCTCAGCATCAAGCCGGCGCGCGGCGCCCTGGTGGCCGGCGTCGACGACAAGGGCCCGGCGAAGCCCGCCGGCATCGAGCCCGGCGACGTGGTCGTCAAGTTCGACGGCAAGGACGTCAAGGATCCCAAGGATCTCTCGCGCGTCGTCGCCGACACGGCGGTCGGCAAGGAAGTCGACGTCATCGTCATCCGCAAAGGCAAGGAAGAGACCAAGAAGGTCACGCTCGGCCGCCTCCAGGATCCCGACAAGGTGCAAGCCGCGGTGAAGACCGACGAGCCGGCGCCCGAGAAGCCGGTGACGCAGAAGGCGCTCGGCCTCGATCTCGCGGCGCTCAACAAGGATCTGCGCACGCGCTACAAGATCAAGGAGAGCGTCAAGGGCGTCGTCGTCACCAATGTCGATGCCAATTCGGACGCCGCCGAAAAGCGCCTGTCCGCCGGTGACGTCATCGTCGAGGTCGCGCAGGAATCAGTCTCCAGCGGCGCCGACATCCAGAAGCGTGTCGACCAGCTCAAGAAGGACGGCAAGAAGTCCGTGCTGCTGCTGGTCTCGAATGCCGACGGCGAGCTGCGGTTTGTTGCGCTGAGCGTGCAGTAGACTGATCGTGGTGCGGGACTGCGCGGCCACACACTTCCTGTCATGCTCCGCGAAAGCGGGGCATCCAGTACGCCGCGGCCTCTCGACCCTATCACTGCGGTCTCTGGAATACTGGATCACCCGCTTTCGCGGGTGATGACGTCAGGCCTCCACGAATTCCTCGCGCCGATAGCCCTGCGCATAGAGCAGCGCGGTGAGATCGCCATGGTCGATCCGCGCCGCCGCAGCCGCGGCCACTGCGGGCTTGGCGTGATACGCCACACCCAGTCCCGCGGCCTGGATCATCGCGAGATCGTTGGCGCCATCGCCGACCACGACGGAGTCGATGTCGTCGAGATCGAACGACTCCATCAGATCGACCAGTGTCGCAAGCTTGGCCGCGCGCCCCAAAATCGGCTCCTTCACCTCGCCGGTGAATTTGCCGTCGCGCACGACGAGCTCGTTGGCGCGATTCTCCTGGAAGCCGATCTTTGCCGCGACCGCGCTCGTGAACAGGGTAAAGCCGCCGGAGACGAGGCAGGTATAGGCGCCGTGCTTGCGCATGGTCGCGACCAGCTCGCGGCCGCCCGGGGTCAGCGTGATGCGCTTGGCCAGCACCTCGTCGACGACGTCGGCGGGAAGGTCTTTCAGCAGCGCGACGCGCTCGCGCAGCGCCGGCTCGAACTCGATCTCGCCGCGCATCGCGCGCTCGGTGATGCCTGCCACATGGGCCTTCATCCCGACGAGATCAGCGAGCTCATCGATGCATTCCTGCCCGATCATGGTGGAATCCATATCGGCGAGAAAAAGCTTCTTGCGCCGGAAGCCGACTGGCTGCACCACGATGTCGATCGGGAGGTCGCCGCGCAGCTCGCGCAACCGCTGCTCGATGGCGTGACGGTCGCCTTCGAGGTTATCCTGCGCGCCGAAGGGGATGTCGACCGCAACCCCGTCGAACAGCCAATGCGCCGGTTGCGCCTGAGGCAGCACGGCGCGGGCGCCGTCGACGATGGTAGAGTCGAGCGCGGGATTGTTCGGGTTGCAGATCAGCGTGGCGACGAGGGACATTTGAGGTTTTCGTGAGCGAGGGGCATTCAAGCAAGGCCGTGCTTATCGCAGGCCCGACCGCCAGCGGCAAGTCGGCGCTGGCGCTGGAGCTCGCCCTGAGCACGGGCGGCACGGTCATCAATGCCGATTCCATGCAGGTCTATCGCGACCTCCGCATCATCACGGCGCGTCCTACCCATGGCGAGGAAGCGCGCACGCCGCATCGTCTCTACGGCCATGTCGATGCAGCCGTGAATTTTTCGGCCGGCGCCTGGGTGGCTGATGCCGCGAGGGCGCTCGAAGAGGCGAAAGCCGAAGGCCGCCTGCCGATCTTCATCGGCGGCACCGGGCTTTATTTCAAGGCGCTGACCGCAGGGCTCTCGGTTGTGCCGCCAATCCCCGCAGAAGTTCGCGACGACGTACGGGCGCGACTGGAGCAGAACGGCGTCGAGGCGCTGCATGCGGAACTCGCGCAGCGTGATCCGCGCGCGGCCGAACGATTGAATTTGCGAGACCGCACCCGTATCGCGCGCGCGCTCGAAGTGGTCGAGGCGACCGGACGCTCGCTGCTGGACTGGCACCATGAGGGCCAGCCACCGCTCCTGCCCAAGGACAGTTTTCGCGCGGTATTTCTCACGCCCGAGCGCGATGAGCTCTACGCCCGTATCGATGCCCGGTTCGACGCCATGCTGGGCGGCGGCGCGCTGAAGGAGGTCGAACGGCTCGCGGCCCGAAATCTAGATCCGCTGCTGCCGGCGATGAAAGCCCATGGCGTGCCGACGCTGATCCGGCATCTGCGCGGCGAGCTCAGCCTGGATGAGGCCGCCACGATCGGCCGTGCCGATACCCGCCACTACGCCAAGCGCCAATTCACCTGGTTCCGGCACCAATTGCCGGAGTTCGAGTGGGTGAAGCCGGAGGAGGTGAGGGGATGGTTGGCCGCCATTGTAAATGCGGCACGAGACCCCGGCTGACGCGCTTTTGTGCCCGGGTTCCCGCATTTACCTCTCGCCGAACCCCGGGAACACCGCTACACTGCCAAAATCGCGCAGGAATGGCCGCATTGCCTTGACATCCGGGCTTTGGCCGCTATGTTTCGCGCAACCTTTGGGAAGCCGAGCGTCTGTCATGCGCAACATTATTACCAAACTCCTTATCGCCGTCGTACCCAGGCACACCGCCGGGGGTGGCTAGCTGCCATCCACATGACAGGCGGTGTGCAGGGTCCCTCTTCGGGGCCTTTTTTATTTCCCGAACCCGACACGAACGAAGCCGCTGGCAACAGCGCATCCGGAGCAAGCCAATGAGCGACAAGAGCCACGATCCGAACCAGATGACCGGCGCCGCGATGATCGTCCGCGCGCTCATCGATCACGGCGTGACCGACATTTTCGGCTATCCCGGCGGCGCTGTGCTTCCGATCTACGACGAGATCTTTCAGCAGAGCGAAGTCCAGCACATCCTGGTTCGCCACGAGCAGGGCGCCGGTCACGCCGCCGAAGGCTATGCGCGCTCGACCGGCAAGCCTGGCGTTGCGCTGGTGACGTCCGGCCCCGGCGCCACCAACATGGTGACGCCGCTGACCGACGCGCTGATGGACTCGATCCCGCTGGTCTGCATCTCCGGCCAGGTGCCGACGCACCTGATCGGTAACGACGCGTTCCAGGAATGCGACACCGTCGGCATCACGCGTCCCTGCACCAAGCACAATTGGCTGGTGCGCGACGTCAACGATCTCGCAAAAGTGCTGCACGAGGCGTTCTACGTTGCGACCACGGGTCGTCCCGGCCCGGTGCTGGTCGACGTTCCCAAGGACGTGCAGTTCGCCACCGGCACCTATCATCCGCCGCGCAAATCCGACGTGCATCGCTCCTACGCGCCGCGCGTGAAGGGCGATGCGACGCAGATCCGCAAGGCCGTCTCGCTGCTCGCGAACGCCAAGCGTCCCGTCATCTACAGCGGCGGCGGCGTGATCAATTCCGGCCCCGAGGCGACCAGGCTCTTGCGCGAGCTGGTCGAGGCGACCGGCTTCCCGATCACGTCCACGCTGATGGGCCTCGGTGCATATCCGGCGTCCGGCAAGAACTGGCTCGGCATGCTCGGCATGCACGGCACCTACGAAGCCAACATGACCATGCATGATTGCGACGTCATGCTGTGCGTCGGCGCGCGCTTCGACGACCGCATCACCGGCCGTGTCGACGCGTTCTCGCCGAACTCGAAGAAGATTCACATCGACATCGATCCGTCCTCGATCAACAAGAACATCCGTGTCGACGTGCCGATCATCGGCGATTGCGCCAACATCCTCGGCGACATCCTCCAGGTGTTCAAGGCCGAGGCGAAGAAGCCCGACATCAAGGCGTGGTGGCAGCAGATCGCGCAGTGGCGTGCCCGCAACTCGCTCTATTACAGGAAGAGCAACGACGTCATCCTGCCGCAGCACGCGATCCAGAGCCTGTTCGAGGCGACGCGCGGCAAGGACACCTACATCACCACCGAGGTCGGCCAGCATCAGATGTGGGCGGCGCAGTTCTACGGCTTCGAGGAGCCGCATCGGTGGATGACGTCGGGCGGGCTCGGCACCATGGGCTACGGCCTGCCGGCCGCGGTCGGCGTGCAGGTGGCTCATCCCGACAGCCTCGTCATCGACATCGCGGGCGATGCCTCGGTGCAGATGACGATGCAGGAGATGTCGACGGCGGTTCAGTACGAGCTGCCGATCAAGATCTTCATCCTGAACAACCAGTACATGGGCATGGTGCGGCAATGGCAGCAACTGCTCCACGGCAACCGGCTATCGCATTCCTACTCGGAGGCGATGCCGGATTTCGTCAAGCTCGCGGAGGCCTATGGTGGCGTCGGCTTCCAGGTGCACAAGCCCGGCGATCTCGACGGCGCCATCCAGGAGATGATTTCGGTCAAGCGTCCGGTGCTGTTCGACTGCCGCGTCGCCGCGCTGGAAAACTGCTTCCCGATGATCCCCTCCGGCAAGGCGCACAACGAGATGCTGTTGCCGGAACAGGCCAACGACGAGGCCACCGCCAAGGCGTTCGCCGGCGGCAAGGCGCTGGTGTGAGCGCGATAGTCACAAACTCCGCTGTCATCGCCCGGCTCGACCGGCGATCCAGTACGCTGCAGCGGCCGCGAAGATCTCGGGCGCCGACGACTACTGGATGCCTCGCTTTCGCGGGGCATGACAAGAAAGAATAGAGGGGACGACAATGAACCAGCCCGCATCCGCCTACTTCATCGAAGAGCGTCACGATCCGAACGAGACGCACACGCTCGCGGTGCTCGTGCAGAACGAGCCCGGCGTGCTCGCGCGCGTCATCGGCCTGTTCTCGGGCCGCGGCTACAACATCGAGAGCCTCACGGTCTCGGAGACCGAGGCGCAGAAGCATCTGTCGCGCATCACCATCGTCACCACGGGCACGCCGATGGTGATCCAGCAGATCAAACACCAGCTCGATCGCATGATCCCGGTCTATCAGGTCGTCGACATGACCCAGACCAAACGTTCGATCGAGCGGGAGCTCGCAATGGTCAAGGTACGCGGGCAGGGCGAGCATCGCGTCGAGGCGCTGCGGCTGGCGGATGCGTTCCGCGCCCGCGTGATCGACGCCACCACCGAGAGCTTTGTGTTCGAGATCACAGGCAATACCGACAAGATCAACCAGTTTATCGACCTGATGCGCCCGCTCGGCCTCGTCGAGGTGTCGCGCACCGGCGTTGCCGCGATCGGCCGCGGGCCTGAGGGGATGTGAGCCATGCTGGCGCGCGATTGGTACTATAACGAGCGGAACCGGATGGGCATCGGGCCCACGGTGGCGTCGATCTATGACGCCCACGACGATGCCGATCTGCGCGCGCGCGCGGCGCTGAAAATGCTGGGCGTACAGCGCGGCTGGCGGATTGCCGATATCGGCTGCGGCAACGGTGTGCTGGCGACCGAAGCGTCGTTGATCGGTGCGCAGGTCGACGCCATCGACATCTCACCCGCGATGCTGGCGCTCGCCGAGATCTACGCCCGGGACCGCAAGGCCAAGGTCGCGACGCAGTCGGCCGGGCTGCTCTCCTTCGCCTACCAGCCGGAATCCTATGACCTCATCGTCAGCGAGTTCACGTTGCATCATCTGCCGGATTTCTGGAAGGCGGTGGCGATGTCGCGGATTCTTCGTGCGTTAAAGCCAGGTGCCAGCTTCTATTTGCGTGACATCGTTTATGCTTCGATGCCCGACGCGATCGAGCGCGACGTCGAGCAATGGGCCGACTGCCAGATCAAGAACCACGATTTTTCGCGCGAGAGCGTCGTCACGCACATGCGCGACGAATACTCCACCTTCGGCTGGGTGATGGAGCGGATGCTGACCGACGTCGGCTTCACGCTGGTCTCTGCCGATTACCACGCCCCCATGCATGGGACCTATCTGCTGCGGAAACCGAAGGCCGGCGAGCAAGGCTAGAGCAGTGTCAACGAACTCAAACTGCCAGAGCGGTGGTGCGCTCCCTCTCCCGCTTGCGGGGGAGGGCTGGGGAGGGGGTGCCTCCACGAGTCGGAGCCCCCGTGTGGAGAAAGCCCTCACCCGGCGCTTCGCGCCCACCTCTCCCGCAAGCGGGAGAGATTAGGGAGTTTGGCATGAAGCCGGCCGATATCCTCATCGCCATGCTGGTGGCGGTCATCTGGGGGCTTGCCTTCGTGGCGAGCCGGATCGCGCTCGACGAGTTTTCTCCGGAATTGATGACGGCGATGCGCTTCACCATCGCTGCGGTGCCGTGCCTGTTCATTCCCAAGCCGAAGGTCGCCTGGTCGCTCCTGATCGCGATCAGCTTCACGTTGTTCCTCGGCCAGTTCCTGAGCCAGGCCTATGGCATTGCTCATGGTGTGCCGGTCGGGCTGACCAGCGTCGTCGTGCAGAGCCAGGCGCTGTTCACCATCGGCTTCGCCGCGGTCGCATTCGGCGAACGTCCGACACCGGTGCAGACGCTCGGCATCGTCATCGCCGCGGCCGGTCTTCTGATGATCTGCGGCACTGTCGGTTATGATTTCAGCGTCGGCGCCTTCGGAGTGCTGATGATCGCCCCGATCTGTTTCGCCGTCGGCAATCTTCTGTTGCGCGGTGCCCGTGGCGCGCCGATGTTCGATCTGTTCGCCTGGCTCTGTCTGACAGCGGCGGTGCCGCTGTTCGCGCTGGCGCTGGTCGTCGACGGACCGGTGCCGACCTTCCGGTCACTGATCCACATGTCGCTCACCGGCCTCGTCTGCCTGCTGACGATCGGCGCCATCTCGACCAGCATTGCCTATTGGCTGTGGGGCCGGTTGTTGCGTGACTATCCGGCGGCGCAAGTGGTGCCGTTCGCGCTGCTGGTGCCGTTCGTCGGCTCGGCCGCCTCCAGCATCGTGTTCGGCGAGCGGTTCGGACCTCTGAGGCTCGCCGGCATGCTGACCGTGATCGGCGGCATCGCGGTGATGGTGCTGGCGAAGCGCCCGCAAGTTCTGCCGAAGACTGCGTGAGGTGAACATGGCCCATTCGCTGCTCTATGCTTTCATCATCTTCGCGCTCGTGATGTTCTTCACGCCGGGGCCGAACAACATCATGCTGTTGTCGTCGGGGCTGACCTACGGCTTCCGCCGCACCATTCCGCACATCGCCGGCATCACCATCGGCTTTGCCTTCATGGTCGCCGCGGTGGGCCTCGGGCTCGGGACCGTGTTCCTGGCCTATCCGATCCTCCAGACCATCCTGAAATACGCCGGTGCCGCCTATCTGATTTACCTGGCCGCCGCGATTGCCTTGTCCGGTCCCGCCAAGCCGGGCGAGGGGAGTGTCCGCGGCCCGATGACCTTCTGGGGCGCTGCCATGTTCCAGTGGATCAACGCCAAGGGCTGGGTGATCGTGATCGGCACCATCACCGCCTATGCGGCGATCGCCCAGTTCCCGCTCAACATCGCGATCCAAACCCTGATCAGCCTCCTCGTCGGCACGGTCTCGACCGTCGTCTGGGCCTTCTTCGGCACTGCACTACGACCAGTGATGACCTCCGAGCGGCTGGTCCGCGCCTTCAATATCCTGATGGCGATCCTGCTTCTGGCATCGCTCTACCCTGTCTTCATGGATGCATGATGCCGCAGTTTTCCATGCAGAAACGGGTTTCCCAGGGGGCTGAAAATGCTCTAGACAGCCCCCGAAATCCGCAAATTCCACCGTCCGAGACCTGACCAACGGCCGATTCTGGCCACCTGAACCGAGGAAACGACCATGCGTGTTTATTACGATCGCGACGCCGACCTGAACCTGATCAAGGGCAAGAAGGTCGCCATCGTCGGCTACGGCAGCCAGGGCCATGCCCATGCGCTCAACCTCAAGGATTCCGGCGTCAAGGAAGTCGCTATTGCGCTGCGCAAGGACTCGGGCTCGGTCAAGAAGGCGGAAGCCGCCGGCTTCAAGGTGATGGAAGTCGCCGACGCCGCCAAATGGGCCGACCTCGTCATGATGCTGACCCCGGACGAGCTCCAGGGCGACATCTACCGTGAGCACCTGCACGACAACATGAAGAAGGGTGCGGCGCTGGTGTTCGCGCACGGCCTCAACGTCCACTTCAACCTGCTCGACCCGCGCGCCGATCTCGACGTCCTGATGATCGCGCCGAAAGGCCCCGGCCACACCGTGCGCTCCGAGTATCAGCGCGGCGGCGGCGTGCCCTGCCTGATCGCGATCGCCAAGGACGTCTCGGGCAACGCCCATGACCTCGGCCTGTCCTACGCCTCCGCCGTCGGCGGCGGCCGCGCCGGCATCATCGAAACCTCCTTCAAGGAAGAGTGCGAGACCGACCTGTTCGGCGAACAGGTTGTGCTGTGCGGCGGTCTGGTCGAACTGATCAAGGCCGGCTACGAGACCCTGGTCGAAGCCGGTTACGCCCCGGAGATGGCCTATTTCGAGTGCCTGCACGAAGTGAAGCTGATCGTCGACCTGATCTATGAAGGCGGCATCGCCAACATGAACTACTCGATCTCCAACACCGCCGAGTACGGTGAGTACGTCACGGGTCCGCGCATCGTCACCGCCGAGACCAAGGCCGAGATGAAGCGCGTTCTCGCCGACATCCAGGGCGGCAAGTTCGCTCGCGACTGGATGCTCGAGAACAAGGTCAACCAGACCTCGTTCAAGGCGACCCGCGCCAAGCTCGCCCAGCACCCGATCGAGGAAGTCGGCGCGAAGCTCCGCGACATGATGCCCTGGATCAAGAAGGGCGCGCTGGTCGACAAGTCGAAGAACTAAGTCGACGGTCTCAGGGCGTGGCGCGACGCATCGCGCTACGTCCGGGACACGAGAGCAAAAGCACAAGCTTCGCTCGCCACACCAAATCTTAAATCTTCGCGACTATATTCGAGCGAGATCGCAAACAGCGGTCTCGCTCTTTTCGTCTCGCGCGAAGCATTGCTACTTCATTCAAATTCTTCGCGAGCTGATGTACCCTCTGAGCACGAAGAACTGACGCTTAAACCACATTCTTGGGCTCGCGTTGTTTCTCAGAATGTTTTCTGAGGCTGCGATCGGGAAAAGCTCCGTATCCTCAGAGCCTAGGATTCGACTCTTCATTCGCGTTCTCATGACGCGGCCGATCGTCCTTTTTGAGTTCGCGCGCTGCTTCATCTTAAGAGCCGACACCTGCCGCGTGTTCTTGCGGCTCGCCGTCGACCGGAAAAAGTTCGTCGATGCGCGGCTTGAGAAGCTGACGGCGTTGCACCGGCTCGGCCTTTCCCTACATTGATCGCGGGGCACAACAGGGGGAAATGACCATGCGATCCGTCGTCGTCACCGGCGCGTCCACCGGCATCGGCTGGGCCGTTGCAAAGTTTCTGATCGGGCGCGGCTATCGCGTCTTCGGCAGCGTCCGCAAGCAGGCCGATGCTGACCGGCTCACAAGCGAGTTCGGCGCCAACTTCACGCCGCTTCTGTTCGACGTCACCGACGAGGCAGCGGTCCTCGCTGCTGCGCGAAACGTTCGGGAGGCGCTGGGCGGCGAGACGCTGGCCGGTCTCGTCAACAATGCCGGCGTCGCGGTCGCCGGCCCCGTGCTCGAATTGTCGGCTGACGACTTTCGCCGCCAGATGGATATCAACGTCATGGGCCCCGTCATCGCGACGCAGGCCTTCGGGCCCCTGCTCGGTGCCGACCCCTCGCTGAAGGGGTCGAAGGGCCGCATCGTGATGATCAGCTCGGTCGCGGGCAAGAACGGCAATCCGCTCTCGGCGCCTTACTGCACCTCCAAGCACGCCGTCGAGGGTCTGTCGGAAAGCCTGCGCCGCGAGCTGATGCTGTTCGGGATCGATGTCATCATCGTCGCGCCCGGCGCTGTGAAGACGCCGATCTGGAGCAAGGCCGAGCAGTTCGATCTCTCCGTCTACCAGAACTCGCCCTATCTGCCGGCACTCAACAAGGTCATGGCGTTCATGATGAAGCTCGGTGAGACCGGGTTGCCGGCCGAGCGGATCGCAGAGGTCGTCTTCGAGGCGCTCACGGCCGCAAAGCCCAGGGTGCGCTACCAGATCACGCCGGACCCGCTGCGTCATCTGATCAGCGCCGTGTTGCCGAAACGGACGCTCGACCGCATCATTGCCAAGCGTCTCGGATTCCTGCCGCAGGGCTGATCGACGTTCAGCCCGCCTCCGCCGTCCGTGGGTGGGGACGGGCAGCCATCGCGATCAACCGTAGCGCCATGACGGCCAGCAGCGGAATGAGGAAGGCGGCATAGAGCGGCATCGCCGGAATGCGCATGCCGAACGACACCATGAACTGGAACCAGAGATAGTAGCCGCCGGCGAGATGCAGCGCGCGCCAGGCGCGGGGACCAATCAGCGCGGCGGTGCGGTCGAACGAGGTTGCGCTCATGGCCATAATGAATGCGTAGCCGATGCCGCCGAAGATGTACGAGGCGGCCGACGTCGCCTCCGCAAAAGCGGCCGGATCCATTCTGGCGAACGCGACGATCGCCACCGCGTGGATGGCATGAGAGGCCGCAAAGCTCAGGCCCAGATAGCGGCGGTTGCGGTGTTGCCAGCGCGTCCAGGCATTGGGCCACAGCCGGGCCAGCGCCGAGGCGCTGAAGGCGAGGCAGAACAGCAGCAGTGAGCTGCGCGCCGTGAAGCGGATCACCATTCGCACGCCCTCGACCTCGAACTGCCGCATCGAGGCGATCCACAGGCTCAGTGCGATGAGGCTCAGAGTGAGCACCGCCAGCAGCCGCGAGCCTTCGAACCATTGACGTTGTGACATCGCATTCTCCTCCTTTATGTAATCATCGATTACATTTCGCGGCGGGGATGGCGTCAATGGTGTAATCGCTGCTTACATTCACGTTCGGGTGATGCTAGGAAGCTTCATGCCTGCCCGACAACCGTCCAAGCCGCGTACCCGTCGCGCGACATCCGAAGCCCGGCCCTATCATCACGGCGACCTCCGCCGCGTGCTGATCGATGCTGCGCTGCAACTGGCAGCGGAGGGGGCTGAAGTCTCGGTGCGCGAGGCCGCACGCCGCGCGGCCGTATCCCCGGGGGCGCCGTTTCGGCACTTTCCGAACCGCGACGCCCTGATGGCTGCGGCGGCCGAAGAGGCGCAGCGGCGCTTTCGCGCCGAGATCGAGGTGGCGCTGGGCCAGGCCCCGGCGACCGATCCGCTCGGCCGCTTTCGCGCCTTCGGCCTCGCCTATTTGCGCTGGGCGATGCAGAACCCCGCCCATTTCGAGATCATCTCGACGGGGCGCTATTTCGCCCACGGGAGCTCCGCCGAGTTGACGCGCGACAATGCCGAGCTGATCGCTCTGACGGAGCAGATGCTGGCCGACGCGGCGGCGCAGGGCCTGCTGCGGTCAGCCGACCTCAAGCGCATCGAGATCGCCGCCCGCGCCCTGGTCTACGGTTTTGCCCGGATGAAGCTCGACGGCCACTTTCCGCGCTGGGGCGTGGAAGCGGGCGAGATCGACGGGATGGCGGAAGGGGTGATCGACCTGTTCATCGCCGGGATCGTGAAGCCGGCCTGACCCTCATGGTGAGGAGGCGCGAAGCGCCGTCTCGAACCATGCAGGCCCAGCTCGGGCCTCGCCCTTCGAGACGCCCGCTTCGCGGGCTCCTCAGGGTGAGGAGATAGAGCAGGGGGGTCCGCGAACGTGCGGCGCTTCGCCACCCGCCACGATTAAGCGAAGATCGCACCACCACGCGCGTTGCCTGTCCTTGACCGTTCCGTTACAGTTTTATGACACGGTGCAGGCTTCCGGCTGCCCCGGATGCCCTTGCCGTCGTCAGACCGGCCAGACGGCCAGGTTTCATTGCGCCGGACCAGCTGTTGCGTGTCGTCGATGGCGTCCGCGCCGAATCCAGGTCCTTCTGCCACCACCACCGCCGTGCTTGCGAGCGTCGCCGCGCTCGGAATTTGGCGGCTGCTCGCGGTTGCCGCGCCGCATCTGGCGGCACTCGGCCTGATGTACGAGACCGAGACCGATTTCGGCTCGCGGCTCTCTTTTGCGCTGGCCTGGGGCATCCTCAATTTCTTCTGGATCACGTTGCTGCGCCGGCCCGCATTGTCGGGCGCGCTGTCGCTGACAATGGTCGTCGTGCTCATGCTGCTGTCGCGGCTCAAGCACGACGTCGTGCAGATGACGGTTAATTTCATCGACCTGATGATGATCGACCGCGACACGGTCGCATTCCTGTTCACGATCTTCCCGAATTTGCGCTGGTCGGTGATCCTGGCCGGCTTCGTCACGCTGCCGCTGATGTATGCGCTGTGGTGGCTCGATCCGTTCCGCATCCGCCGCTTGCCGGCGCTTGCTTCGATGCTCGCCTGTGTCGCCGCACTCGTCGGCTATTCGCTCTATCATCCGGACGAAGCCTGGCGCGGCTATTACGACGACGGCTATCTCTCGAAATTCTTCCGCTCCGGTGTCAGCTCAGTCTCCGACCTGGTGCAATACGGCTTCATGGAGTCGGCGGCTTCGACCAACGAGCGGCTCAACGTGCCGCTGGTCGATGCCTGTCATCCCGCCGGACGCCGGCCGAACATCATCATGGTCCATGATGAGTCCAGCTTCGACATCCGCGCCGCGCAGGGCATCAAGGTGCCGCAAGGCTATGGCAATCACTTCAAGTCCTGGGACGGCAAGCAGCGCACGTTCCTCGCCGAAAGCAATGGCGGGCCGAGCTGGTTCACCGAATACAACGTGCTCGCGGGGCTCTCCTCGCGCTCATTCGGCCGTTTCGCCTATTTCGTGACGCGCATCGCCTCCAACCGCGTCGAGCGCGGACTGCCGCTGGCGCTGCGCCGCTGCGGCTACGATACGATGTCGCTCTATCCCGCCTATGGCGGCTTCATGGGCGCACGCAGCTTTCAGATGACCACCGGCATCGAACGCTTCCTCGATTCCAGGGATCTCGGCGCCAAGGACGTCGAGCCGGATTCTTTCTTCTATGACAAGGCGCTCCAGTTGATGGGCCAGCAGCCGCCGAACAAGCCGCTGTTCACCTTCATCTATCTCGGCGCCAATCATTTCCCGTGGGAGACGCGCTTCCGCCCTGATCTGCTGCCGAACTGGCGCGCGCCGGGCAATGTGGCGTCCATCGACGAATATCTGCGCCGTCAGGCGATGAGCGCCGAGCAGTATAGATCGTTCATTGCGGGGCTGAAGAAGAATTTTCCGGGCGAGCCCTTCCTGATCGTACGCTACGGCGATCATCAGCCCGAGTTTGCGCCTGCTATCCTCGAGCCCGGGCTCGACGAGGGCGCTCTCGGCAAGAAGCTCGACGCTTACGATCCGCGCCTTTACGGGACCTATTACGCCATCGATGCCGTCAATTTCGAGCCGGTGAAAAGCGAGGCCGTGATGGACACGGTCGACGGTCCCTATCTGCCGCTGGTGATCCAGGAAGCCGCCGGCATTCCGCTCGATCCGTCGTTCGCCGAGCAGAAGCAGATCATGCTCCGCTGCAAAGGCATCTTCTACGGCTGCAAGGACGGCGCCGAAGCGCGCCGACTGAACCGGCTGCTGATCAATGCGGGGATGATCCGGGGGCTGTAGCTATTTCACCGTCATCCTGAGGCGCCGCAGCGAAGCGGAGGCCTCGAAGGATGCTCGGCCCGGCTGATCGCGGCCGTTCATCCTTCGAGGCTCCGCGCGCACCGCTTCGCAGCGCACGCCTCGCACCTCAGGATGACGGGGCGTGCAGCGGGCCTATCGCCCGCCCACCTTCCCCCACAGCCACTTCGCCACCGCATCGGGCGATGAATTCGCATCATTGCCGCTGGCGCGCAGGTTTGCTTCGCGCATCGTGGCGATGTCGATTTTGCCGAGCAGCGGCTTCAGCGCCGCCTGGAGTTTCTCGTCACCGGCGCGCTTGGGTGCCAGCAGCAGGATCGCGTCGTAGGGCGGGATCGCGTGCCTGGGATCGTCGAGCGCAACGAGATCATATTTCGCGATTAGGCCGTCGCTGGTGTAGCCGGCGATGACGTCGACCTCGCCGCTGGCGACGGCCGCATACATGAAGTCCGGCTGCATCTGGCGCTGCGCGCGAAACGAGAGGCCATAGGCCTTTTGCAGCGCCGCCCATTCCGGACGCGAGAAGAACTCGTAGTCGCCGGCAATGGACAGCGTCGATGCATGTGCGGCGAGATCGGCGATGTTGCGGATGCCGAGGGCCTCGGCGCGCTTCCTCGGCATCACCAGCGCATAGGCGTTCTCGAAGCCGAGCTCGCCGAGCATTGTGATGTTGTCCCTGGCAAGCGCCGTCTTCAAATCCGCGAGCAGCTCGGTGCGCGGCTTGATGTCGGTGCGATGCAGCTGGTTGGCCCAGAGCGTGCCGGAATAGTCGACATAGAGATCGATGTCGCCGGCCTTCAACGCCTCGAAGATCACGCTGGAGCCGAGGCCCGATCGTGCGGTGGCAGAGAGGCCGGCCGCCTGGAGGCGATCTCGAAGCAGGGCCGACAGCACATATTGCTCGGCGAACGTCTTGGCGCCGATCGCATAGCCTTGCGATGAGCGCCCCATCGTCGGCACCAGCGTGGCCGCGACCAGCGCCGCGATTCCGACGCCGCCGAGGGCCGTGCGCAGGCGGCTGCGCTGGCGCAGGCCGCTTTCGATCAGGCCGAGCAACTGATCGACGGCGAGCGCGAGCAGGGCCGAGGCAAAGCAGCCGAACAGGACGAACACCCAGTTCTGGGTCTGAAGCCCGGCGAAGATGTAGTTGCCGAGGCTCGTTTGGCCGATGGGTGTTGATAGGGTGGCAGTGCCGATCACCCACACCGCCGCGGTGCGGACGCCGGCCATCATCACCGGCAGCGCCAGCGGCAACTCGACCATCACGAGTGATTGACGCGCGGTCATGCCGACGCCCTTCGCCGCTTCGATCAGCGCGGGATCGATGCCGTTCAGCCCGGTGATGCCGTTGCGCAGCACCGGCAGCATCGAATAGAGCGCCAGCGCAAGCACCGCAGGCAGGAAGCCGAATGCCGAGAAGGAGACGCCGAACCATGCGAGCGTCAGGGACGCCATGGCGAGCAGCAGTGGATAGAACAGCGCAAGCAGCGCCAGCCCCGGCACCGTCTGTACGATGCTGGCGAGCGCGAGCAAAACGCTTCGCGGCGCCGGGCGGTTGCGTGTCAGGATCGCCAGCGGCAGGCTGACGGCCAGGCCAAGCGCGAGTGCGGCAATACTGACCCGCACATGGTTGCCAAGATAGTCGGGCAAATGCGACAGCGCCTCGCCCCAGCGCGGATCGGAAAAGAGACTCATGCGGCACCGCTCTGCGGCAGCAGTGCGTTCAGCCGCTCGACCTGGCGTCGAGGCGTGCGCAACAGCTCCAGCACATAGGCATCACTGCTTTTCGACAGGTCGGACGGCGTGCCCTGCGCGAGCAGTTTGCCGCCGCGCATCACTGCGATGCGGTCTGCAAGCAGAATCGCTTCCGTCATGTCATGCGTGATCATGACCGTGGTCAGGCCGAGGCTTCGGTGCAGCGAACGATAATCATCGCCGAGCGTATCGCGGGTAAGGGGATCGAGCGCGCCGAACGGCTCGTCCATCAGCACGATGCGAGGCTTTGCCGCGAGCGCCCGCGCCACGCCGACGCGCTGGCGCTGGCCACCGGACAGTGCCTCCGGAAGACGGTCGCGGTGCGCGGTTCGGTCGAGCTGCACCAACTCGAGCAGTTCATCGACGCGCGCCGTGATGTCCGCCGCCGGGACGCCCAGCAGCTTTGGTGTGATTCCGATATTGTCGGCGACGCTCAGATGCGGAAACAGCCCGCCGCTCTGGAACACGTAGCCAATACGCCGCCGCAGCGCGACCGGATCGGCGTCTTGCACGTCATCGCCTTCCACCGTGATGGTGCCGCCATCAGCCTCGATCAGCCGGTTGGCGAGCCGCAGCAGCGTCGTCTTGCCCGAACCGGAGCCGCCCACGATGGCCACAAACTCACCCTCGGCGATGTCGAGCGATACGTCGTCCACGGCCCTGGTGGGACCGAAGCTCCTGAAGACGTGCTGGTAGCTGATCGCCAGCTGGGACGGCATTGCGGGTGGGCTCAACGGAGGGGCACAGGGTGGCAAGAGCCCATGCGTAGCATGCTTGGCGCCTTGATTGAACTTGGCCGCGCGAGCGGCTAAGGCATCGGGCCAGGGTTCGGAGGGAACACATGACAATGCCCACGGCAGTGGCGCTGGAAGATGCCAAGGTCGCGTTCCGGCTGGGGGACGACCGGGTCTATACGGCGGTGGAGAAGGCGCATCTTTCGGTGGCGCAGGGCGAGTTCGTCGCCATTGTCGGGCCGACCGGTTGCGGAAAATCCACACTGCTCAATGTCGCGGCCGGGTTGCTCAAGCCCGCCGCCGGCAGCGTCAAGATCTTCGACCAGCCGCTCGCGGGGCTGAACCGGGACGCCGGCTATCTGTTCCAGGCCGATGCGCTGTTCCCCTGGAAGACCGCGCTCGACAATGTCGCGATCGGGCTCGAGATCAGTGGCACGCCGCGCGCGGAGGCGGTGCAGCGGGCACAAAAGTGGCTGACCTCGGTCGGTCTCAGCGCTTTTGCCAACCGCTATCCGCACATGCTCTCGGGCGGCCAGCGCAAGCGCGTGGCGCTCGCGCAGGTGCTGATCCGCGATCCCAAGATCCTGCTGATGGACGAGCCGTTCGGACCGCTCGATGCGCAAACGCGCCAGGTCATGGGCAATCTGCTGCTCGATCTCTGGAATGCCGACCGCAAGGCCGTGCTGTTCGTGACCCATGATCTCGAAGAGGCGATCGCGCTTGCCGACCGCGTGGTGATCATGTCGGCCGGACCGTCCTCGCGCATCATCGGCGACTGGCGCGTGAGCTTGCCGCGTCCGCGCGACATTTTCGAGGTGCGGCTGGACAAGGAGTTCCACGCACTTCATCGCGAGATCTGGAGCGTGCTCAAGGACGAGGTGATGAAGGGCTACGCGCAATCCACCCAAGCGGCGGAGGCGGTCTGATGTCGCGCGCGACGCTGCTCGCACTGCAAGTCCTGGTCGCCGTCGTCGGCCTGGTGCTGTGGCAGGTGCTGTCGACCGTGCCGGTGTTCGGCAAGATCCTGCTGCCGCCGTTCTTCTTCTCCAACCCGGTCGACGTCTTCGCCCAGATCGTCAAGTGGTTCTCGACCGGCGTGATCTGGAAGCATCTCGGTATCACGCTGACGGAATCGCTCCTCGCCTTCGTGATCGGATCGGCCGGCGGCGTGCTCGTCGGTTTCTGGTTCGCGCGCCAGCCGCTGGTCGCCGCGGTGTTCGACCCCTACGTGAAGATGGTCAACGCGCTGCCGCGCGTCGTGCTGGCGCCGATCTTCGCGCTGTGGCTCGGCCTCGGCATCTGGTCCAAGGTCGCGCTCGGCGTGACGCTGGTGTTCTTCATCGTCTTCTTCAACGTCTATCAGGGCGTGAAGGAAGTCAGCCGCACCGTGCTCGACAACGGCCGCATGCTCGGGATGAGCGAGCGGCAATTGATGCAGCACGTCTATTGGCCGTCGGCGCTGTCCTGGATGTTCTCCTCGCTGCACACCTCGGTCGGTTTCGCCGTGGTCGGTGCGGTCGTCGGCGAGTATCTCGGATCGGCCGCGGGGCTCGGCTATCTCATTCAGCAGGCCGAAGGCGTCTTCGACGTCGCGGGCGTGTTCGCCGGCATGTTCGTGCTGTCGGCCTTCGTCATCCTGATCGATTATGGGGTGACGCTGGTGGAGCGCAGGCTGCTGGTCTGGCGCCCGACTGTGGATGGACGCGGCTAGACTTGATGGGGCCCGCGCATCGGCGCGAGCCCCGATTGCAAAGACTTAATCCAGCAGCTTGGTGTCGTCAGGGGCCTGCGGCGGGGTCTTGATCGCGATCGCCTTGATCTGGCCGCTGATCGGCTTGGTGCCGCCGTGCGGCGTTCCCTTCGGGATGATCACGAGGTCGCCCGGCTTCACCGTCACTTCCTTGTCGCCGAGCCAGATCGTCCCGGTCCCGTCCAGGATGTACTGGATCTCGTTGGTGTTGGGATGCATGTGCTTGGGCACATTGCCGACCTGGATCGAGATGGTGGCGCCGTCGGCAGTCATGAACGTCTTGGAGCGGTATCCGACCTTGTTGGCGGGGCCAAGCGCGTCGCCTTCCATCTCGCCGGTATGGATGATCTGTGCATTGATGTTCTCGGCGGCCAGCGCCGGCCGGAGCAGCTGGTTCGCGCCGCACCCTGCGGCAAAGGCGGCGGCGAGAGCGAGCCCGGCAGTGAAACGATTCATGGATGATCCTCCCCATCAAGAATTGTTCTTGTCTGGCCATGCTATTGCGCCGGGAGGCCAATGGCCAGTGCACTTAGGCAGTGCTTCTCAAGCCGGTTGCGCTGCATTATGGTGCCGCCAGCCGAACGGAGGAAACCAATGAAGAACACGATTGCCAGGCTCGCCGGCGCGCTGCTCGCGCTGACGCTCACCACCGGATTTGCCGCGGCGCAAAGCAAGGTCACCATTGCGGTCGGCGGCGGGGCCTGCCTGTGCTATCTACCGACGGTGCTGGCAAAGCAGCTCGGCGAGTACGAGAAGGCCGGCCTCAATGTCGAGCTGGTCGACCTCAAGGGCGGCTCGGATGCGCTCAAGGCCGTGCTCGGCGGCAGCGCGGATGTGGTTTCCGGCTATTTCGACCATTGCGTCAACCTGGCCGCCAAGAAGCAGGAGCTTCAGGCCTTCGTGGTCTATGACCGCTATCCCGGCCTGGTGCTGGTGGTCGCGCCGTCGCGGACCAATGACATCAAGTCGGTCAAGGATCTCGCCGGCAAGAAGGTCGGCGTCAGTGCGCCCGGCTCCTCAACCGACTTCTTCCTGAAATATCTGCTGAAGAAGAACGGGCTCGATCCCGCCGGCACAGCCGTCATCGGCGTCGGCCTCGGGGCCACCGCGGTCGCCGCCATGGAGCAGGGGCAGCTCGATGCGGCCGTGATGCTCGATCCCGCCGTCACCGTGCTCCAGGGCAGTCACAAGGATCTGCGCATCCTCAGCGACACCCGCACCCAGAAGGACACGCTCGAGACGTTCGGCGGCGAATATCCGGGCGGCGCGCTGTATTCGACCGTGGCCTGGATCAACAAGCACGAGAAGGAGACGCAGGCGCTCACCGACGCGATGCTCGCCACGATCGCCTGGATCCATTCGCATACGCCCGAGGAGATCATGGCGAAGATGCCGGACGAGATGGTCGGCAAGAACAAGGACCTCTATCTTGCCGCGCTGAAGAACACGATCCCGATGTTCTCCGAAACCGGCAAGATGGACCCGAAGGGCGCCGACGCGGTGCTCGCGGTGTTCAGCGTCGGCTCGCCCGAGGTCGCCAACGCCAAGATCGACGTCAGCAAGACCTTCACCAACAAATACGTCGAGCAGGCCAAGAAGACCACGGGGAACGCCAAATAACTGACGCGATGGCTCGGTAATCAGGCGTCATGACGTCACTGACCATCCATCGCGTCGCGACGCTTGATCTTGCCGTACGGCCGATCGTCTGGCCGTTCGCGGAGGAGCGCCGCAGCGACATCGTGGCGCATTTCGCCGAGAAGCAGCGCGAGCGGCCCAAGATCTGGAACGGCCGCGTCCTGCTCGGGCGCGATGCCGTGTTCACGGACGGCCATCTCTCCGCGACCTATTTCGAGACCGATTTTGCCAGCTTCCTCGCCTGGCGCGATTGGGGCTTTCCCGACAAGGCCGTGTTCAACGGTTTCGGCATGGGCGCGCTGCTCACCTCGGACGGCGCTTTTGTCATGGGCGAGATGGCGTCTCACACCGCCAATGCGGGCCACATCTATTTTCCCTCGGGGACGCCCGATCTCGATGACGTCAGGGACGGCACGCTCGACATTCCCGGCAGTGTCGTCCGCGAGCTCGGTGAGGAGACCGGTCTGACGGAGGCTGACTACCGGGCCGAGCCGGACTGGCACTGTGTCGTCACCGGGCCGTCGATTGCAATGATACAAATTCTCAACCTGGATATGCCGGGCGACGTGGCGCGTGCCCGGATCGAAGCCAATCTCGCACGTGAGACCGAGCCGGAATTGTCCGCCATCCATCTCGTGCGCGGGGTGAGTGATCTCACGCCGTCCATGCCGCGATTTGTCACGGCCTTCGTCGAGCAGCAGTTCGCGTCGCGCTGACGCGCGAGGCTTGACATCGCTGCGCGCAGCCCATGTGATGGGCAAAAAAGTAAAAAGCAAAAAGAATGCAATGCACAATCGTCCAGGGAGGTTTTGATGCGTCTGCGCATGGCTGCCCGTTTGGTACGTGGGCTGTTGGTCGCGATATCGGCGACGGGCTTGGTGGCTTCGGCCGAAGCTCAGGATAAGAAGATCAAGATCGGCGTTGTTTTCGACCTGACCGGGCCTCTCGCAGGCGGCGGATCCGAGCTCGGCTATATCGGCGCAAAGATCATCCTCGACCATTTCGCCAAGACGGGCGTCGAAGGCTACAAGATCGAAGCGGTCTACGCCGACGCGCAGAGCAAGCCCGACATCGCCATCAACGAATCCGTGCGCCTGCTCGAGCAGGAGAAGGTCGACATGGTGCTCGGCTTCTTCTCCTCGGCACAGTGCGTGCCCGTGGCCGCGCGCGTCGAGCAGCTCAAGAAGTTCATGTGGATGACGACCTGCATCTCGTCGGCCGTGTTCAACGACAAGGGCTACAAATACGTCTTCCGCCCGCAGGCGAGCGGCGACCAGTTCGGCATGATGACGATGGATTTCATCGCGCAGAACGCCAAGGCGAAGTTCGACAAGGAGCCGAAGGACCTGCGCGTCGCCATCATCCACGAGGATGGCGCTTATGGCGTCGACGTCTCCAGGGGCAACGAGGCCGGCGCCAAGAAGGCCGGCTTCAACGTCGTGATGAAGGAAGGCTATTCGGCGACTGCGCCCGATCTCTCGGCGCTGGTGACCAAGCTGAAGCGCGCCAAGCCCGACGTCATTTTTCACACCGGCTACAACCCTGATATCACGCTGCTGCTGCGCCAGGCCCGCGAGCAGGGGCTGAAATTCGGTGCGCTGATGGGCCATGGCGCCGGTTACGGCGTCTATGAGAAGCTGAAGGAAGGCATGGGCGCTGACGCCACCTATATCTTCAACACCGATCCGATCTCGATCTGGCTTGCCAATCAGAAGACCATGGATCCCAAGCTTCCGGCCGTCATCAAGATGGTCGGCGACGAGTTCGACAAGATCAGGCCCGGTGTCGCCATCCGCTCGGCCCATGTCGGCATCGGCGCGTCCAATACTTACGTCTTCATGGCCGACGTGCTGCCGCGCGCGATCAAGAAGTACGGTGGCGTCGACCCCGATGCGCTGCGCAAGGCCGCGCTCGACACCGACATTCCCGAGGGCGGGACCATGCTTGGCTTCGGTGTGAAGTTCTACGGCGAGGGCACGCCGATGGCCGGGCAGAACGAGCGCTCGTTCCCGGTCGTGATCCAGTACATCGACGACAAATCCTCCGTGGTGTGGCCGAAGAGCCAGGCGCAGCGCGAGGCCGTGCTGCCGCTGCCGAAGGGCACCACCTACAGCAACCAGTAGCGGAGCGGGTGCGGTGCTGGAAGTCAGCGGGCTGGTGAAGCGATTTGGTGGCTTCACCGCCGTCAACAGCGTGTCGTTCAGGGTCAAGCAGGGGGAGATCCTCGGCCTCATCGGCCCCAACGGCTCGGGCAAGAGCACGATCTTCAACATGCTCTCCGGCACGCTGGCGCCAACATCGGGCTCGATCCTGTTCGATGGCGCCGAGATCGCGGGCCTCGCTCCGCACCGGATCATCAACAGCGGCATCGGCCGCACCTTCCAGATCCCGCGGCCGTTCCGCCGCTTGACCATCTTTGAAAACGTCGCGCTCGCCGGCTTCTACGGCCAGGGCCGCCACAGCCGCATCAAGGCGGAGGAGGCGGCCGAACGGTCGCTGGCCATGGTCGGCCTGCCGACCGATCGCCATGCCAGCGTCGACGGCCTCGGCGCCGCCGGTCTCAAGAAGCTCGAACTTGCCAAGGCCCTCGCGACCGCGCCCAAGCTTCTGCTCGCCGACGAGAGTCTCGGCGGCCTCGACGAAGCCGAGATGGGGCAGGCGGCCGACATGCTGCGCAACATCCGCGATGAGCTCGGCATCACCATCATCTGGGTCGAGCACATCATGGGCGTGCTGATGCGCGTCGTCGATCGCGTGATGGTGCTCGATCACGGCGAGAAGATATCGGAAGGGCTGCCGAGCGCGGTGGCCGGCGACCCGCGCGTCATCGAAGTCTATCTCGGCACCGATGCCGAGACCACGCAAGCCGCGGCCGCCGAAGCGCGCCGCCGCGCTGGAGGCCAATGATGCTGGAGCTCCGTGGCGTCAATGCCGGCTACGGTACGTTCCCGGCGCTGTTTGACGTCAATCTCGACGTGAAGGCCGGCGAGGCGGTCGGTGTGATCGGCCCCAACGGTGCCGGCAAGACGACCCTGATGCGCGTCATCTCCGGCCTGATCCGCCCGACACGCGGGTCGATCAGGATGGAGGGCGTGGACGTCGTGGCCACGCCATCGCACAAGATCGTCAGCCTCGGCATCGCGCATGTGCCGGAGAACCGGCGGCTGTTTCCGCAGCTCTCGGTCGACGACAATCTGAAGATGGGCTGCTTCATGAAGGAGGCGCGCGGCCACTATGCCGAGCGGCTGGACGTCGTGTTCGAGCTGTTCCCGCGCCTGAGGGAGCGCCGTCATCAAATGGCCGGCACCATGTCCGGCGGCGAGCAGCAGATGTGTGCGATCGGCCGCGCGCTGATGTCCAATCCAAAGCTGCTGCTGCTCGACGAGCCGTCGGCGGGGCTGGCTCCGGTCGTGGTGCAGCAGGTGTTCGAGCTGGTGAAGCGGATCCGCAGCCGCGGGCTGACCGTGCTGATCGTCGAGCAGAACGTGCAGCAGGTGCTGAAGGTGGTCGATCGCGCCTATCTGATCGAGGCGGGCACGATCCGGGCGTCCGGCACCTCGGCCGAGATGCTGGCGAGCGACACGGTCAAGGAAGCGTATCTCGGGGTGTGAGGTTCATGCAGGCATGCAAGCTTTTCTGGACATTTTCGACATCTACCTGCTGGAGGCCGTGATCAACGGCATCCTGCTCGGCGGCGTGCTGGCGCTGCTTGCGCTTGGGCTCAATCTGATCTTCGGCGTCATCGACGTGACCTGGATCTGCTATGCCGAACTGGTGATGATCGGCATGTACGCCATGTACTTCATGGTGCAGTATTACGGCATCAGCTATTTCATTGCCGCGCCGCTCACCATTGTGCTCGTCGGGATACTCGGTGCGGCGCTGCATTACCTCGTGATCGCGCCGCTGCTGACGGCGCCGCCGATCAACCAGCTGCTTGCCACCGGCGGCGTGCTGTTCGTGCTGCAGAGCTTCGCCACCGTCGCCTTTGGCATCGACTTCCGCAATCTCGGCATCCGCTTGCCGGTGCTTGCCTTCGGCGAGATGAATTTCAGCTACGCCCGGCTGCTGTCGTTCCTGGCGGCGCTGGTCGGCATGGTCGCCGTGTACCTCTTCATGACACGGACCTTCACCGGCACCGCCATCCGCGCCATCTCGCAGGACCGCCAGATCATGGCGCTGATGGGGGTCGATACCAAACGCATCTATCTCATCACCTCGGCGCTCGGTGGTGCGCTAGCCGGGCTCGCGGCTTGCCTTCTGGTGTTGCAATACGACGTGCACCCCTTCGTCGGTCTCTCGTTCGGGCCGATCACCTTCCTGATCTGCGTGCTCGGGGGCCTCGGTAATTTCATCGGCGGCTTCATCGCAGCTTTCGTGTTTGCCGAGATTATCTCGCTCGGCGGTCTGTTCTCCGATCTCGAATGGGGCTACGTGCTCGCCTTCGCGTTCTTCATCGTCATGATGTTCATCCGGCCCGCGGGCCTGCTTGCGAGGCGCCGATGATGGGGCAGGGGCGGCTTGCGGCGTGGGCGGTGGGGCTGGCGGCGCTGGTCGCGCTGCCTTTCGTCTATCGCGATCCCTATCATCTGCACATCCTGGTGCTGATCCTGATCTGGTCGTTCGCTTACACCTCCTGGTCGATGATGGGGCGGTTCGGCCTCGTCTCGCTCGGGCACGGCGGCTTCATGGGAATCGGTGCCTACGTCACCGCGCTGTTGTGGAATCATCTGGGCTGGTCGCCCTGGATCGGCATCCCCATCGGCATGGTTGCGGCCGGCGTGCTGGCGCTGATCGTCGGATACCCCTGTTTCCGTTTTCGCATCACCGGGCACTATTTCGTGCTGGTGACGCTGGCGCTGTCCGGCATCGTGCTCCAGGTCATTACCGCGACGCGCGACTACACCGGCGGCTCGCTCGGCTACACGCCGAACCGCGCCTCGGGCAACAAGCTGCTGGCGCTGCAATTCGACGACAAGATCACCTGGTATCTGATCGCGCTCGGGGTCTGGCTGTTCGGCATCGTGGTCTGGCACTGGGTCGACTGCAGCATGGCGCGCTATGCATTGGAGGCGATTTCGGAGGACGAGGACGCAGCCGCTGCCGCCGGCGTCGATGTCACCGCGGAGAAGCTGAAGATCACGCTGCTCAGTGCGGTGATGACGGCGCTCGCCGGCGCGATCTACTGCCAGTACCAGATGTTCATCACGCCGGACACGGTCAGCGGCATTGCCGTGTCGCTGCAGATGGTGTTCGCGGCGATCGTCGGCGGCCTGTTCGTCTCGCTCGGCCCGACCTTCGGCGCGGTCATCACCATTCTGCTGGCCGAGACCCTGCGGATCGGCTTCGGCACCAAGGCGGTCGGCTGGGACAACCTCGTGTACGGCGTGCTACTCGTGCTTTTCATCATATTCCTTCCGAAGGGGATCCTTGGTAGCTTGCTCGACCGATTGAAGCCGCAACGCAAGGTGCCCCGCGCTCATGAACAAGAAGCCGTCCAAATCGCTCGCCCAGGAACTTGACCGCTACATCGCGCCGTTCCGCTACGACGGCTCCGGCAAGTTTCACCTCAAGGACTACAAGACCGACGAGAAGGGCGATCTCGACAAGGAGACGGCGCAGGAGATCCTCGACGCCAACAAGAGGCGGATGATCGAGTTTCAGGAGAAGCTCTACGCCCAGGACCGCTGGTCGGTGCTGATCGTGTTCCAGGCCATGGATGCCGGCGGCAAGGATTCCGCGATCAAGGCGATCTTCGAGGGCATCAATCCGCAAGGTTGCGAAGTCAGTGCCTTCAAGGCGCCGAGCAGCAAGGAGCTCGACCACGATTTCCTCTGGCGCCATGCGATCGCGCTGCCCGCGCGCGGCCATATCGGCATCTTCAACCGCTCGCACTACGAGGAATGCCTGGTCACGCGGGTGCACCCGGCGATCCTCGCCAAGGAGAAGCTGCCGCAGAAGCTCGTCACCAAGAACATCTGGAAGGAGCGGTTCGAGGACATCTCCGCCTGGGAGCGCTACCTCGCACGCAACGGCACCGTGGTGCTGAAATTCTTCCTTCATCTCTCCAAGGACGAGCAGCGCAAACGTTTCCTCGACCGGCTGGAGGAGCCGGCCAAGCAATGGAAGTTCTCGCTGGACGACATCAAGGAGCGGGCGCTGTGGCCGCGCTACCAGGCGGTCTATCAGGACATCGTGCGGCACACCTCAACGGCGCATGCGCCATGGTATGTCGTGCCGGCCGATCACAAATGGTTCGCGCGCGTCGTGATCGGTTCGGCAATCGTCGCGGCGATGGAAAAGCTCGACCTGCGCTTCCCCCGCGCCGACAAGGCCTCGCTGGACGAGTTCGCGCAGGTCCGCAAGGCGCTGGAGCGGGAAGGGAAGGGGAAGAAGTGATGATGAAGTCTGTCCTCGTCGCGTCCGCGCTTGCAACGCTCATGGCGGGTGCGCCTGTGCGTGCCCAAACCTACGCCCCCGGCGCACCGGTCTGCCTGCACGTGTTCGGTGAGCTCGAGGGCGAGCGGATCGATTGCATCTTCACGTCCTTCGCCCAATGTCAGGCCGCCGCATCGGGGCGGCCTGCGACATGCGTGATGAATCCCTATTCCGCGCAGGCGCAACCGGCGAGGACGGTACGACGCGTTCGCTGACCGCGAAGCGGACGGTCATGGCAAAAAAATGCGAAAACAACCCCATGCACAGTAGCCGGCGACAGCAAAATCAATGGCTTGCCGGCCGTTTCGATCGAAATCGGATTTTACGAATCCAATTTGACTCGTCGGGCAAAACAGGGGCATGATGTCACCATCGCGCCAGTGCTTTTCAAGACAAGCAGCGGCCAACAGGGGTAGCCAAATTTTCGATCCCGCAGGGTAGGCAAAGCGAAGCGTGCCCACGCGCTTTTCGCGATCGAGAGAGGTGGTGGGCACGGCGCAAGTGCGTCTTTGCCCACCCTACAGGTTCGGTGCAGGCCCTCAGTACCCGCGGCCCCACCAATAGCAAAAGCGCTCGATATTGGCGGGAAGGGCGGCCTCGTAATTCGCCCACTTCTCGTATTTCGGAAGCTTCACTTCCTTCATCGCGGTGTCGAAGCATTTTCCGGCATCGGCGGCCTTCTTCACCTCTGCCGACAAATCCTCCATATAGGCGATGTCGTCCTCGATGTCCTTCTTGGTGCCGAAGCGGCCGCCGGCATAGGGATGGCCGGGGATCATCCGCTCCCAGTCGAGCGACGCCAGCTTCTTCAGCGAGGCGATATATTCCACCGGGGACGCGTTGTCGGGAATGTTGCGGAACTGCACCGATTCGATCGGCGCGAAGTCGACGACGAAAACGATCTTCTCCTTCGGCAGCCGCATCACCAGCGAATTGTCGGAATGGTTGCGGCCGACATAGTTCAGCTCCAACGTGGTGCCGCCGAGCGTGATGCTCTTCTTGCCGTCGATCACCTGGTCCGGCATCACGACGTCGGCGAGCAGCGAGTTCTGTTTCTTCAGCTCGAGCAGGCGCTCCTTGGTCCGCCGGTGGGCGATGAAGGTCGCGCCGAGATCCTTGAACGGCTGGCCGCCGGCGATGTGGTCGTAATGATGGTGGCTGTAGATGACGTATTTGATCGGCTTGTCGGTCACGGCCTTGATCGCGTCGATATAGGGCTTTGCTGGACGCAGGTAAGAAATCGGATCGGTCGCAATCACGCCCTGCGGCGTCACCACGAACATCGACTGATGGCCGCCATAACGGAAGATGTAGACGTTCTCGGTGCCGTCGACTTTCCTGGTCGAGGTCTGCGGCGGCGTTTGCGCGACGGCGGAGCCAGTCACGAGGGCAGCGACAATGGCGATGCAAAATGATGTTTTCATCTCTGGCTTTCTGGAAATGAACGAGGCAGGAGAGGTGTGTATCCTCGTCATCACAAACGCTGGCGGGAAGACTTTATTCCGCTGCATTGAGTCGCAGGCCTGACTTACGAGGCCCGCGGGGAACTGGCGGCCCAAATGTGATCCCTCGGATTGTCGATCCCGCTTGACAGTTTTGTGTCACAGGAGGACCATGCCGATGGTCGCAAACAAGCGACGCGTCGTCCACATCATGAGCAAGGGGAGGTCTATGACTCCACCTCCGCAAACCCAGCCGCGTTAAGTGCGATGGAGCTCGTTCGGACTATCGCATAGCGGCAAAAACCGCGAACGGCACGCCGGGACAAGGTTTAGCGGGCTGCATCAGTGTGGCAAAGCCCCTACCTTCCCGGCGCTGTATTTTGCATCACACCCATCGCGCCGATGTCCGTAACGAGGCCGCCGCGACAATCGCTTTCGATATCCTCCTTTCTCTCCTCCTCCTCCTCGCCGTCATTCCGGGCCGACTCCCGGAATGACGGGAGCGGTTTTGCAGGCATTGCATTCCGTTAATTCTCGGCCGCGGAGCCCATGGTTCCCATTCGTTCAGCGCGGCAAATGCCAAGAGAATGTCGCTTGATTGGCCCACTTCCGACACAGCGCCGGGGCGAATAGCGGCGATCCGACATGACGCAGTGCTTCGGCGGTGACGTCCAGACTCCGCCCGCGCATTCATTTTTTCCAAGGAATCCTCGTGTCGCACAAGTTTGCCTCGGCGCTCCTCTCAGCGCTCTTCCTCGCCATCTCGTCTTTCTCGTCAGCCCGCGCCGAGCCGCCTGTACCGGCCGCCAATCATGCGGCGACGCTGTCGCCCGATGAGGCCAGGCGCGCGCTGGACACGCTCCAGGACGACAAGAAGCGCGCACAGATGATCGACACGTTGCGCGCGATCGCCAATGTAGCCGGTCCGCAGCAGCCTGCGCCTCCGGCGGCCGAGGCAAAATCGCCAATCCCGCTCTCCGCGGACGGACTTGGCGCGCAACTTTTGCTCACGGTGTCCGAAGAGATCGGCGAGATCTCGCGCGAGATTGCGAGCGTCGCGCGGACGCTGACGCATTTCCCGGCGTTCTATTACTGGATCGTGCGCACCGCGAATGATCCCGCCGCCTACAATCTCCTGATCGAGATCGCCTGGAAGCTGGCGCTGGTGCTCGGCTGTGCGCTCGCGGCCGAATGGGTGATCTTCCGTCTGATCCGGCGTCCGGTTGCGTTCCTGGAGGGACGCGTGCCGCAGACCGCGCGTCTGCCGGCGCAGGCGCTGCCGATCGCCGATCCGCCGACATCGGTGGCCGACGTCACCCCCGCGCCCGAACTGCACAGGCGCCGTCACAGCCTCGCGCGGGTGTGGCAGTCCCTGCTGCGGCTGCCTTTCGTGCTCGGGCGCCTCCTGCTCGAAATGCTTCCGGTGGTCGTCTTCATCGGCGTCGCGACGGCGCTGCTCGGCACGGAGATCGGCGACCCCGCCACCGTTCGCCTCGTCATCCTCGCGGTCGTCAACGCCTACGCGTTCTCGCGCGGGCTGATCTGCGTCATTCGCGCGCTGGCGGGACCGTTCGGCCTGATACCGGTTCGCGCGGAGACCGCGGCCTACATCGAAATCTGGGCGCGGCGCATCGTCGGCGTCGGCGTCACCGGCATCGCCTTTGCCAATGTGGCGCTGCTGCTCGGCCTTCATCGCGCCGGCTATGCAGCGCTGCTGCGCATGGTGATGCTGGTCGTGCATCTCTTCGTCGTCGTCATCATCCTGCAATGCCGCCGTCAGGTCGCCGCCGCCATCCGCGCGCCGGCCGAGCGACAGGGGATCGCGGCCCGGATGCGCAACCGCATTGCCGGCGGCTGGCATTATCTTGCCATCGCCCTCGACCTCGCGCTGTGGGCGGTCTGGGCGCTCAATATCCGCAACGGCTATTCGCTGCTGCTGCAATATTTCGTCGGCACCGTCGCGGTGGCGCTGATCACGCGCGTCGCCATCATGCTGACGCTGAGCCTGATCGACCGCGGCTTCCGCATCAAGCCGGAGATCCTGCAGCGCTTTCCGGGGCTGGAGGTCCGCGCCAATCGCTACCTGCCGCTGCTGCGCAAGATCGTCTCCGGTGTGATCGCGTTCATCGGCTTCGTCGCCGTGCTCGAAGTCTGGGGCGTCGATGCCATCGTCTGGTTCTATGGCGGCCAGATCGGCAGCCGGCTGATTTCGGCGGTGGCGACGATCGGCATCGCCGTGTTCATTGCTGCCGCGATCTGGGAAGCCAGCAACGCGCTGCTGGATCGCCAGATCAACACACTGTCACGGGACGGGCACTATGCCCGGGCCGCGCGGCTGCGCACCTTCCAGCCGATGCTTCGGACGGCGCTGCTCTGCCTGATCGCCACCGTCGTCGGCCTCACGGCGCTGAGCGAGATCGGCGTCAATGTCGCGCCACTTCTGGCGGGCGCCGGCATCGTCGGTATCGCCATCGGCTTCGGCTCGCAGAAGCTGGTGCAGGACCTCATCACCGGGCTATTTTTGCTGCTGGAGAACACGGTGCAGGTCGGCGACAGCGTCAGCGTCTCGGGGCTGTCAGGCGTGGTCGAGAACGTCTCGATCCGCACCATTCGCCTGCGCGCCGGCGACGGTGCCGTGCACATCGTGCCGTTCAGCGCGGTCACGACCATCACCAATGCCAGCCGCGGTGCGGGGAATGCATCCGTCAGCGTCAACGTCGCCTACAAGGAGGACACCGACCGTGCCGGTCAGATCCTCAAGGACATCGTCGAAGAGATGCGCCGCGAGCCGGACTTCCGCGCGCTGATCCGCGGCGACCTCGAATTGTGGGGCATCGACAAGGTCGATGGTGCCATGGTCTCGATCGTCGGACAGATCCGCTGCACCGAAGCCGGCCGCTGGCCGGTCCAGCGCGAATTCAACCGCCGCATGAAGCTGCGCTTCCAGCAGAACGGCATCGAGGTCGCGTCGCCCGTCCAGACCATCTTGATGCAGATCGCGCCGCCGGCGGATAGCGCCGCCAATCTGACGCCACGGCGGGCGGCGGGATAAATTTCCCGCTTGCCTCTGCCTACCCGGCAGCGTTCACTCCGGCTCCGGCCCGCTGACAACATGCGGGCGATGAAAAAGGGTGGATGGAATGCGGGGGCTGTGGGCTGGACTACGCGGTCATGTGATCGTCATTTGTGCGTTGCTTGCGGCCTGCGCTGTACCTGCGAGTGCCCAGCCGTTCCCCTCGCGCCCCATCACCCTCATCGTACCGTTCGCGGCAGGCGGGCCGACCGATACGATCGCGCGGATTTTGTCGGAACGGATCGCCGCCGAGCTGAAAACGACGGTCGTGGTCGAGAACGTCGCCGGCGCCTCCGGCAGCATCGCCGGTGCCCGCGTCGCACGCGCGACGCCAGACGGAACCACGATCACGATCGGTCATTGGGGCACGCATGTGCTCAACGGCGCGATCTTCAAGTTGCCCTATGACGTGATCGCCGATTTCGAGCCGGTCGCGACCATCGCGATGGGCACGCAGCTCATCGTCGGCCGGAAGTCGCTCGAGGCCAACACGCTGAAAGAGATGATCGCGTGGCTGAAGGCCAACCCCGGCAAGGCCACTGCTGGCACGGCGGGCGCCGGCACGGGCGCGCATGTCGCCGGCGTCTTCTTCAAGGAGAAAACCGGCACCGATTTCCAGTTCATCCCCTATCGCGGCGCCGGCCCGGCCATGATCGATCTCGTCGCGGGCCAGATCGACATCATGTTCGATCAGGCCTCGAACTCGATCCAGCAGTACAAGAACGGTGCGATCAAGGCGTTTGCGGTGACCGCGCCGACAAGGCTTGCGTCAGCACCTGACGTGCCGACCGTCGACGAGGCGGGCCTGCCCGGCCTCTATATTTCCTACTGGCACGGCATCTGGGCACCGAAGGGCACGCCGAAAGAGATTGTCGCAAAGCTGAACGCCGCCATCGTCGCCGTGCTGGCCGATCCCGCGGTCAAGGCGCGCTTCAGCGAATTGGGGCAGGAGATTCCGCCGGTCGACCAGCAGACGCCCGCCGCGCTCGCCGCTTTCCAGAAGGCAGAGACCGAGAAGTGGTGGCCGATCGTGAAGGCTGCGGACATCAAGCCGGAGTAGCGCTCACTGCGCAATACGCCTCCATCCCGAGAGCCTGACTCAAGGATATGAAGCGACGGCCTATCCCCGTCATTGCGAGCGCAGCGAAGCAATCCAGTGCCCCTCCGCGGAAAGATTCTGGATTGCTTCGCTGCGCTCGCAATGACGGCGTGGTGACAGCGTGTGCCCCATCAAGACCCGTCATCCCTAGGTGCGAGGCTGACGATGCGATCGCATCGCAAGGTGAGCCTCGAAGGATGGCCACGGGCGAAGTGGGGCCTTCATGGTTCGAGACGCGCGTTCCGCGCTCCTCACCATGAGGGGCGGGACCTTCGCGGCGTTAACTTTTGTCACGCGAAAATCTCGCTGCGGTGCGAGATCACAATCGATGCGCGGAGTGCAACGTCCTTGATCTCAGGGGAGCGCTGGCCGACAATGCCGGTCCTTCAATAAGAAACTCCCTGGGGGAATTCGTGAATAGACCTGCTCGGGTCAGCGCCCATTCGACATCATCCGACGCCGCGCACGGCATGACGCTGCTGCGCGATCCCCTGCTCAACAAGGGCACCGCCTTCACCGAAGCGGAGCGCGACGCGCTCGGCCTGCGCGGTCTGCTGCCGCCTTGCGTGCTGACGATGGAGACCCAGGTCGCGCGCGTGCTGACCAATCTGCGCATGCTGCCGACGGACCTGGAAAAGTTCGTCGCGCTGAATGCGCTGCATGATCGCAATGAGGCGTTGTTCTTCCGCGTCGTCGTCGACAATATCGACGAGATCCAGCCGATCATCTACACGCCGACGGTCGGGCTCGCCTGCCAGAAATACGGCCTGATCTACCAGCGGCCGCGCGGCATGTTCATCTCCTCGCGGGATCGCGGCCAGATCGCCGAGATCCTGAAGAACTGGCCCAACCCCGCAAAACTGATTGTCGTCACCGACGGTGAGCGCATTTTGGGACTTGGCGATCTCGGCGCCAATGGCATGGGTATTCCGGTCGGAAAACTCTCTCTGTATTCGGCTTGCGCCGGCGTGCATCCCGAGCATTGCCTGCCGATCGTGCTCGATGTCGGCACCAACAACGAAGAGCTGCTCAACGATCCCTATTATCTCGGCTTGCGCGAGCGGCGGCTGACGGGCGAGGCCTATGACAGCTTCGTCGACGAATTCATGGTCGCCGCGCGGAAGACGTTTCCGGACGTGCTGATCCAGTTCGAGGATTTCGCCAATCATTCGGCGTTCAAGCTGCTGCACAAATATCGCGACGAGGCCTGCGTCTTCAACGACGACATCCAGGGCACGGCGGCGGTGGCGCTTGCCGGCCTGTTCTCGGCGCTGCGCGTCAACGGCGGCAAGCTCACGGATCAGAGAATCCTGTTCCTCGGCGCCGGCGAGGCCGCCACCGGCATCGCCGATCTCGTGGTCTCCGCGATGATGGCGGAGGGCGCAACCGAGGCCGAAGCGCTCCGCCGTAATTGGCTGGTGGATTCGCGCGGCCTCGTCGTCAGCAGCCGCGAAGGCCTCCATGGCCACAAGCTCCGCTACGCCCACACCGATCAAGCGCCGATCGCCGACTTCCTCACCGCGATCAGGACGCTGAAGCCGACGGCGATCATCGGTGTGGCCGCGGTCGGCGGCGCCTTCACGCCCGAGGTGCTCAAGGCGATGGCCGAGCTCAACGAGCAGCCGATCGTGTTCGCGCTCTCGAACCCGACCTCGAAGGCCGAATGCTCGGCGGAGGATGCCTATCGCTACACCGAGGGCCGCGCGCTGTTTGCCTGCGGCAGTCCCTATGATCCGGTGAAGCTCAACGGCCGCACCTTCGTGCCGCGTCAGGGCAACAACTCCTACATCTTCCCCGGCGTCGGCCTCGGCGTCATCGCCAGCCGCTCAAAGCTGGTGACGGACGAGATGTTCATGGCCGCTGCACACACGTTGGCCAATTGCGTCGGCAAGGACGACCTCGCGCAAGGCAGCCTCTATCCGGCGCTGCCCCGCATCCGTGAGGTCTCGGTCCGCATCGCCGCCGCCGTCGCCGATGTCGCCTATCAGCGCGGGCTGGCGGACGGACCCGCGCCTAATGACGTGAAGGCCCTGGTCCAATCGCAGATGTACGAGCCGCAGTACTGACTGCCTCCACATCGTCATGGCCGGGCTTGTCCCGGCCATCCACGCCTTGCCGCGCGGGATGAAGAACGTGGATGCCCGGGCCTTCGCCGCGCCGAAGCGGCTTCGGCCGCGCAGGCGGGACAAGCCCGGGCATGACGACGGCCATTAGGCCCGCCACCGCCATTTCCGCTGGAATCGCCGTTGTGCCGCGCGGCCGTATATGCGACAATCCGTAGCGTTACAAGAAAACTCAAACCGCAAGGCTCAGACACCATGGACGATCGTTTGCCCGAGCTGGGCGACCTCGAGCACGAGGTCATGCAATTGGTTTGGGCCCATGGTCCTGTCACCGCCGAAGTCGTTCGTGAGCGGTTGTCGCGGCGTCTGAAGGAATCGACGGTTCGCACTGTGCTGCGCCGGCTCGAGGAAAAGGGATATGCTAACCACACGGTAGACGGACGTACCTATGTCTACCACGCCGCCGAAGAGCGCTCGCGGGTCGCGGCCAAGGCGGTGCAGCGCATCGTCGACTGGTTCTGCAACGGCTCGATCGAGGAAGTCCTCGTCGGCATGGTGGACAATAAAATGCTCGACCAGCAGCAGCTGCGCACGCTGGCCGACCAGGTGGCCAAGGCGAAGAAGGCGAGGGGAGTGAAAAAAGAATGATCGCAACTCTGGCGGAGGCGGCACTGCGCTCCCTTGTGCTGGGAGGCGTCGTCTGGTTCGGTCTCAACCTGTTTCGCGTGCGCAATCCGCACGTCCACATGACGGCGTGGGTCGTCGTGCTGTTCGCATCGCTGGCGATGCCGTTCGTGATGCATTGGCCGACGCTGACGATCACGCGGCTGCCCTTGCCGGTCTCCGTGCCGGATGATTTTCTGCCGGCCGACATCTCGATGCTGGAGGCGCCGCAGCCGGCGCTGCCGATCGCGCCCGGTGCCGTCATCGCGCCGCCGGCCAGAAGCGGGCTCGCGATCAATTGGTGGCTGGTCGCCACCACCGTCTATGCGGCCGTCGCCGGCTTGCTGCTGCTGCGGCTCCTCATTGGCCTGTGCCTGACCTGGCGTCTGGCGCGCGCGGCAAAGCCGATGAAGGGCCCCAAGCCGATCGGTGCCGACGTGCGCGTCAGCCGCGACATCGGCGGTCCCGTCACTTTCGGCTCGACCATTCTGGTGCCGCCGCAGTTTTTCGGTTGGGACGCGAAGAAGCGCCTCGCCGTGCTCGCGCATGAAGGCGCGCATGTTGCCAATCGCGATTTCTACGTCCTGCTTCTCGCCTCGCTCAACCGCGCGGTGTTCTGGTTCAGCCCGTTTTCGTGGTGGCAGCTCGCGCGTCTTGCCGAGCTCGCCGAGATCATCAGCGACGCCGAGGCGATCGAGGTGATCGACGACCGGCTGTCCTATGCGGAAATCCTGCTCGACTTCGCCAGCACCGTCAAACCGCGCCCCGTGGAGCTTGCAATGGCGCGGGCTTCGACCGTGCGCGCACGCGTCGAGCGCATCATTGCGGCGGCGGCGCTGCCGGTCGCGGTCGGCTGGCGCAAGCGGCTGTGGATCGCGGCTGCGATCGCACCGGTCGTGATCGTGTCCGCCGGCATGATCGCCTACCGCACGCCGGATCCCGCGCCCGTCGTGGCGGAGACCGGCGAGGTGCCGGCCCAGCATTACCGCCCGTTCGTCAATTTCTATGCCATGGGTCCGACCTGGGTATTTGCCGTCTTCCGCGAGGGCGACGACCTCTACGGTCAGCTCACCGGACAGCGCAGATTGCGGCTGACGGTCGGCAGCGACGGCATGGCGTCCTATGCGTCCTCGTCCGGCGAGATCAATTTTCCGCTCGATGCGGAGCGTCGCTCCTCCGAGCTGACGTTGCGCATGAACGGCCGCGACGTGCGCGCGGTTCGCGTCGCCGAGATGCCGACGGCGGCAGCCGAACCCGCGTCGCTCGAACAGTATGTCGGCTGGTACAGGATTGCGCCGAACCGCGTGCTCACGGTGCGGCGTGACGGCGACCGGCTCCGGGTGCAGGAAACCGTGCAGGGCCCGGCGACGCTCCTCGCCGAAGGTGCCGACGTCTTCTCGATCCGCGGCGAAAATCTCCTGATCTTCCTGCGCGACGAGCAGTCAAAGGTCTCGCGCGTTCTGGTGCAGAATTCGGTATTCGGTGCGCGTCTGGCGCCGCGGATCGATGCGGCGGTGGCGCAGGCGATCGAGGCGGATTTCGCGCGCCGCCTCGCGGAGGTTCCGGATCGGTTCAGGGAGCAGGTCCCGGCTGCCGGCGGCAAGGAAATGATCCTGCGCGGGATCGAAGACCTGCGCCGTGGCACGCCGAACTACGATCGGATGAGTGCGCCGCTGGCGGCCAAGATTCACCGGCAGCTCGGTGAATCCCAGGCGACGTTCGTGGCGCTCGGCGCGGTCGAGTCGATCTTCTTCCGCGGCGTCGGTCCCGGCGGTTACGACATCTATGGCGCGAAGTTCGCGAATGGCACGGCCGAATTCCGCCTGATGCTCGAGCCCGACGGCAAGGCCGGCGACGTCATCTTCCGCGCCGACGGCAACGACGAACTGGGTGGCATCGTGCCTTGCTCGGAGGAAGCGAATGTGCGCGGCCGCGCCGGCACCTCGCCGATCAGGATCATGGTCTATAACGAGATGGGCGACGACATCCAGGTCTTCAATCTCGACTCCGACGGCAATCGCAAGGCGCAGAGCGCCGTCAGGCCCAACGCGTCCTGGGCCTCCACGACCACCGTGAACAGTCCCTGGGTGATTGCCGACAAGTCGGGGCGGTGCCTCGAGGTGCTGATGCCGGGCCGACAGACGCGCTTCCATAATGTCGAGGCTACGAGCCTCGGCGCGCGTCCGGGGCGCGCGGCGCGCCGCGCCGTTCCGATCGCCAACGGCGAGGACATGCTGCGCCGTTACATCGAAGGCGTCGGCAAGGGCCTGCCGGACTACGAGCACATGACGGCGGAGGTCGCCGACATCACGCGTCAGCAGCTTCCGTTCGATCAGGCAATCCTGACGCGGCTCGGCGCGTTGCGCGCCGTGTCCTTCCGCGGCGTCACCGCGCTCGACAGCGACATCTATGTCGCCCAGTTCGCCAACGGCTCGGCGGAATGGCGCATCGGCGTCAGGAACGGCACGATCACGAAGATCGCGCTCGGGCCGAATTTCTAGGACGGCGTCGCTGCCGGTCTGCCAGACCGGCGGCTCCCGATGTCGTGACGGCGGTGACTCAATCTTCGCTTGCGAGCCTGCGATTGTAATGCTACTTTATGTAGCACTACAATTCGTAGCCATCGATGATCTGCTGTCGGGCAGTCTCGAAAGATCGGGCGAGCGCCATGAGCAATGCTGCAAAGGCCGAGGTCGTGCTGGCGCTCCATCGCTTCGGGATGGGACCACGGCCGGGATCGATCGCCGCGATCGGGACCGATCCGCGTGGCGCCTTGATCGCCGAGCTCGACCGCCCGCTCATGCTGACCGCCGCGGCCGGCCTTCCCTCCAGCGCGAAGGCCTATCGCACCGTGGCCGACGCCAATGCAAGGCGTACGGCGCGGGCCAAGCAGGCGCAGCAACAGGCCAAGAAGCAGCAGATGGCCGCGACGCCCGTTGCTGCGGGCGATCAAGGTCAGGCTCAGGCAAAGCCCGAGGGGCAGACGCAGGGCTATGCCCAGGAGAAGGACGCCGCCGAGATGGCGGCGAAGCAGGCGGCTGACGCGATTCCCGATCCCGGGCGCCCGATCTATTTGCAGGAAGCCAAGCTGCGTACGGAAGCCGCGCTCGCCGCCGATATAGGCTTTGCCGAGCGATTGGTGTGGTTCTGGTCCAACCATTTCTGCGTCTCGGCCAACCGGATCCAGAGCATGTCCGGCGCCTATGAGCGAGAAACGGTTCGCGACAACGCGCTCGGCCGCTTCGTCGATCTCCTGTTGGCCGTCGAAGGCCATCCGGCGATGCTGTTCTATCTCGACAATCTCGGGTCGATGGGGGCGAATTCGACGGCCGGCATCAATCGCAGCAGCGGCCTCAACGAGAATTTCGCGCGCGAGATCATGGAGCTGCATACGCTCGGCGTGCGCACCGGCTACACCCAGGATGACGTCATCGGTTTTGCAAATGTGCTGACCGGCTGGACGCTAGTGCCGCCGGGTGCCGATCCCAATCACGGTGGTGAATTCACTTTCAATCCGCGGCTGCACGAGCCCGGCGGGCAGACCGTGCTCGGCAAGCGCTACGAGCAGGAGGATGCCGAGCAGGGCCGCGCGGTGCTGCGCGATCTCGCCGCGCATCCGGCGACCGCGGTCCACGTCGCGACCAAGCTCGCGCGCCACTTCGTCGCCGACGAGCCGCCGCCGGCGCTGGTCGCGCAGATGGCGAAAACATTTCGCGACACCGAAGGCGATCTCAAGCAGGTCGCGATCGCCATGGTGTCGTCGGATGACGCCTGGCGAGGGCCGCCGTCAAAGCTCAAGCGCCCCGGCGAATGGGTGATCGGCATGGTGCGTGCGGCCGGCATCACGACCGTCGATCCCACGCGCTACACCGGCGGGCAGGAGTTGCTCGGCGAAGCGTTGTGGCGTCCGTCCGCGCCGAAGGGCTATCCGGACGACGAGGCGAGCTGGATCGACGGCGTCGGCCGGCGGCTCGACGTCGCCAACAATTTCGCCGAGCGCATCACCGGCATGGCGGATCCGCAGGCGATCATCGAGGACGTCTTCGCATCGCAGATCGCGCCCGAGGTGAAGCAGGCGGTCGGCCGTGCCGAGAGCCGGCAGCAGGCGCTCGCGCTGTTGTTCATGTCGGCCGATTTTCAGAGGAGGTGAGCATGAGCCTGGTCAATCATTTGCCCACGCGGCGCGAGCTTCTGGTCGGTTCCGGCGCGCTGTTCGCATGGAGCCAGATGCCGCGGGTCGCGCGTGCGGAAGGGCGCGATCCGCGCCTGCTCGTGATCGTCCTGCGCGGCGCGCTCGATGGCCTCGGCGCCGTCGCGCCGGTCGGCGATCCCGACTGGGTCTCCTTGCGCGGCGATCGCGCGCTGCTGTTGGACGGCAAGCCACCGGCATTGCCGCTCGACGCCTTCTTCGCGCTCAATCCGGCGATGCCGAACCTGCATCGGCTCTACAAGACCGGCAAGGCCGCGATCGTGCACGCCGTTGCGACGCCCTATCGCGAACGCTCGCATTTCGACGGCCAGGACGTGCTGGAGAGCGGGCTCGTCAAGCCCGGCATGACGGCTTCAGGCTGGCTCAACCGCGCACTGCTCGCGATGGAGTCGGGTGGGCGCGTCGATCCGCGCGGCAGCCGTGCGCTCGGCATCGGCTCGGTGACGCCGCTGGTGGTGCGCGGCTCGGCGCCGGTCATGACGTGGGTGCCGCAGAAGCTGTTGCCGGCGAGCGAAGACACGCAGAACCGTCTGCTCGATCTCTATCAGCACACCGATCCGAAGCTCGCGACCGTGCTCCAGGCGCGCATGAAGCTCGCCTCGCTCGGTGGCGCACCTGCGAATGGCGAAGCGATGTCGGACGATCCGACGCTGGCGCCGCCCGGGATCGCGCGCGTGCGCGCCTATTTTGCCGAAGCCGCCGGCACCGCCGCGCGCTATCTCGTCAAGTCCGACGGCCCGCGCGTCGGCGCGATGGGCTTCGTCGGCTGGGACACCCACATCGCCGAAGGCGCCGCATCAGGCCAGCTCTACAATCTGCTCGGTGCGCTCGACGGCGCCTTTGCCGCGATCGAGAGCAACATGGGCGAGGCGTGGAAGGAAACCGTCGTCGCCGTCGTCACCGAGTTCGGGCGCACCGCGCGCATCAACGGCACGCAAGGCACCGACCACGGCACCGGCACGGTCGCTTTCCTGATCGGCGGCGGGCTCGCGGGCGGCCGTGTGATCGCGGACTGGCCGGGCCTGAAGCCGGCGCAGCTGTTCGAGGACCGCGATCTCAAGCCGACCACGGATCTGCGCGCGGTGCTGAAGGGCCTGCTCAGGGATCATTTGCGCGTCGAGGAGAAGGTGCTCGCGGAAACAGTCTTCCCCGGCAGCGCCGACGTCAAACCGATGGGAGGCCTCGTCGGCTGACGAGGCTTACCGCAACCGGATCGGGTTCATGATGTGCACGCTGACACAATTGGAGCTCGACTTCCTCGCCAGCCTGAAAACCGGCTGGCGGCGGCTCTATCGGCGTGAGCTGATGCGGCTGTTGAAGGGTGACACCGAGGCCAGCGCGGCTCAACCGGAGGCGCGCCCGATCGCCTGGCGCGCCGTATCGGGCTGATATTTTCGCCGTCCTGTCTCGATTCAGGACATCGACTGTGGTGGAATCGTCACAGCTGGCGCGAAACGGCCGTGGCCTCAGGCCTGCTTTTCTTCAGCCAAGGTTCTGCCCCGATTGCCTACCGAAACTCAGGGTTGTTCGGAGGGCGCATCATGTCTCGCTTTGCACGTGCCGAAACTGCAGGGATTTCGCTGGCAACCTCGACCCGGCTGCTGCTCGCCATCGTCGGTGCCGCTTCGCTCGCCGCATGCGCGCAATCGCCGGTCGGCCGCCAGAAGGCCGATCTCGGCACCAACAGGCAGGCTGCGGTCGAGCGCCCGCACCGGGTGGCCGCGCTGCGTCCGCGGCCCATCAGCAGGGCGCGCGTCCCCAGCGAGGCCAAGCAAGCCGCCTCGCATGGCGTCGCCAGCTTCTATTCGGATACGCAGACTGCGAGCGGCGAGAAGTTCGACAAGAACGAATTGACCGCCGCGCATCCCAACCTGCCGTTCGGCACCAGGCTGCGCGTCACTGACGTGTCGTCCGGCCGCTTCGTGACGGTCAGGGTCAACGATCGCGGCCCCTATGTCCGCGGGCGCGTAGTGGACATCTCGCCATCCGCGGCCGAAGCGCTCGGCATGGTCGACAAGGGCATCACCAATGTCCGGCTCGACGTGGTGCAGTAGAGCGCGATTCATCGGCGGCGGCGCGACTTGCTTAACCGGCTGTTAGCCGCTTCCGGCGCACGATGGTCTCCCAACAAATCAGGCTCTAACGAGGGCCCTGGGAGGCGGCGTTTGAACACGATCCAGTATCTCGAAGATCAGGCTGCACGCGCCGAGCGCCTCGCCAAACGGATCACGGATACGCTGACGATCGAAAAGCTCCTGACCTTCGCCGGCGAACGCCGCCGCGAAATCGAAGTCATCGCCGGCAGACGTCGGCACGCCTAACTCCTGCAAAACCATGCATTGAACGCATTCGCCCTCGCTGCGAAGCGCGGAACTTCTTTTCCTCTCCAGCGTCATGTCAGTGATCAATCTGGAGGAGGAAGTCATGGGCTTTGGAAAAGGTGCTTTGCTTTGGATGCTTGGCGTGCCGCTGCCGATCGTTCTGCTGCTAGCGTTGTTCTGGCACCACTGAGTTCGCCACAAACGAAAAGCGCCGCGAGAGCGGCGTTTTTTTGTTGCCTGCAGTTTGAAGCTTATCGATAGGCGCGATCAGGTGTGGCTCTCGATGAAGTCACTCAGATAGTCGGGTACGCCATCGATATCGCAGCGCGCCTGGATCTCGCCGGCGACGTCGGTCGAGATATCCTTCATCCAGTGTTCGAGCGTGTTGAACGAGATGACTTTGATGGGATCGTTGAAACAACCGGCGACGAGCTCACCGATGGTGGTGTCGAGGTCGCTGCGCTCGATGCGGATTTCAGTCGCCTTGTCGCGGCGATCGATCACCACGAACAGGGTCCGGTCTGCGCCATAGGGCACGACCGGGGATGGCACGCCAGCTTCAAGCATCGTCGACACTCACGCCTTGGCTTCCGATCCCCGTTAACGGGAAACGCCAGACGAAGGTTCCTGCCTCGACGAGAAGCTTGTGGTGAACGTGCAACGCCGGTGTCTGCACGTCATCAGAGATATTCCCTCAGCCGCGATAGCTCGGTGACGTGCTCGGGTGAGAGGATGTCCGTGACCAGCGGCGGCTGCGCCATCGTGCGGATCTCATAGAGATGCCTGGTCGTCTCGGGCTTGCCCATGAACGCCGAAATGCACTCGTCAAGCGTACCTTCGCTGATCTTGTAGGGCTCGCGATCCGGCTGGCGCTGGTTCGCTAGCGATGGCCATTTATGCAGAGCCGCAAGCGCCCTGAAATCGACCTTTGAAACCGCAACTACGTCCCCCATCGTCCGCCTCACTCACGCAAAAAACACCCCAGCACGCGGTCTTGCGTGCCGGGGCCCACAGCTGTCGCTGCATCTCAATGCCACCAACGCCCAACGCGGCAGCCGGGTAAAAGTTCCCGGCCGCCGCGCCGCCATCAGCTCGCGGCCGCCGCGATTCTGTGCCCCGGACTGGCATGGCCTTGGCTGTGCTCGTCGCCGCGGCTGACCTCCGGCGGAAGCCCGGCGAAGCGCCGCAACGCTTCGGCCATCTGCACCCGACCCGGCGCGCCGGTGATGATCACGTCCACCATCGCAAAGGACGAGTGGAAATGGCCGCGCGCCTTCAACTGCTCGACCGGGACGCCGGCCGAAGCCATTGCCTCCGCATAGGCGATTCCCTCGTCGCGCAGCGGATCGAATTCGCAGGTGACGACGAAGGCCGGAGGCAGGCCTGAGACCTTGCCGCGCAGCGGCGAGACGCGCGGATCGGTGCGGTCGGCCGGCGAGCAATAGAGATCCCAGAACCAGTACATCAGCGACCGCGTCAGGAAGTAGCCCGTTGCGTTGTCGTTGTAGGAGGGCCGGTCGAAAGTGCAGTCGGTGACCGGGCACACCAGCAGCTGGCCGGCGATGTCAGGCCCGCCGCGGTCGCGCGCGAGCTGGCAGGTGACGGCGGCGATATTGCCGCCGGCGCTCCAGCCGGCAACCATCACAGGACCGGGCTTGCCGCCGAGTTCGGCGGTGTGCTCGGCGATCCAGCGCAGTGCGGCATAGCCGTCTTCGGCCGCTGTCGGGAAGCGATGATCCGGCGCGTGGCGATAGCCGACGCTGACGAACATCATGCCGGTCCTTCGCACCATGTCGCGGCAGAACGGCTCGTCGGATTGCTCGTCGCCGAGCACCCAGCCGCCGCCGTGGAAATACACCACGACCGGATGCGGCCCCGGCGTTGCCGGCTTGTAGACGCGATAGGGCAGCGGGCCGTCTGTGCCGGGCAGGGTGCCGTCGACGATGTCGCCGATCGGCCGTCCCGCCGGGCGGCCCTTGTTGAACTCGTTGACGAAGGCGCACGCGCCTTGCGCCCCCATCGACTCGATCGGCGGCAGATTGAGCGACGCCAGCAGGTTCAACACCAGCCGCACGTCCGGCTGCAGGCGCACCACTTCGCCGTCATTGCATTGCGCGGCGACATCGGGGCCGGTGAGCTTGAAGCCGAGCATGCCACCGGCCGTGACTTCGTCGCAGATGCTGCGATAGGGGCCGACACCGCCGGTATAGGGCATCAGGCCCTGCACCTTGCCGGGCACGTTCGCACCCGTGTACCAGGTGTTGGCGAGCCGGTGCAGCGTCACCATCGAGCAGTCGGCCAGGTGCCGGCCCCAGCCGGCCTGCGCCGTCTCGGTCGGCTCGATCGTGGTGAAGCCGGCGTCGCGTAGCGCCGCAAGGCGATCGACCACCCAGTCGACATGCTGCTCGATCGACACCGCCATGTTCGACAGCACCGACGGGCTGCCGGGGCCGGTGATCATGAAGAAGTTCGGGAAGCCCTCGACCGTAAGGCCGAGATAGCTCTGCGGGCCCTGCGCCCAGACATCGGTGAGCGACTTGCCGCCGCGCCCGGTGATCGGGTGCACGGCCCGGATCGCGCCGGTCATGGCGTCGAAGCCGGTCGCGAACACGATGACGTCGACGTCAAAGCTGCGCTTGCCGGTGGTGATACCGCTTGCGGTGATCGCCTTGATCGGCTCCTGGCGAAGATTGACCAGCGTGACGTTCGGCCGGTTGTAGGTCGCATAGTAATTTGTATCGAGGCAGGGGCGTTTCGCGCCGAAGGGATGATCGTGCGGCATCAGCGCCGCCGCAGTCTCCGGATCCTTGACGGCCGCGGAAATTTTCTCGCGGATCAGCTCGCCGATCAGCGCATTGCCGTCAAAGTCGACGCCTTGGTCGGCCCAGAGCTGGGTCAGGATGTGGACGAGGTCGCCGGCGGCCCAGGCACGTTCGAAGCGCTCGCGACGCTCGGCATCGCTCAACTGCCAGCTCACCACCGTCTGCTGCGGATACGGCACGCCGGTCATCGACTGGCGCGCCTGCTCGCGATAGGCGGCGCGGTCGCCTTCAAAGAAGGTCTTGCGATCCTCCGGCGCAGGGCCATTACCCGCGGGCAGTGCGAAATTCGGCGTGCGCTGGAACACGGTCAGATGCGCGGCCTGCTCGGCGATCAGCGGGATCGACTGGATTGCTGACGATCCCGTGCCGATCACGGCGACACGCTTTCCCTTGAGATCGACGCCATCATGCGGCCAGCGCCCGGTGAAATAGACCTTGCCCTCAAAATCCTTGACGCCGTCGATCTCCGGCGGCTTTGGCGCGGAGAGGCAGCCGGTGGCCATGATGTAATGGCGAGCGGAAACCGGTGCACCATTGGTGGTGGTGAGCTGCCAACGCTCGGCTTTCTCGTCCCACTTGGCTTCGGTGACCTTGGTCTTGAAGCGGATGTCGCGGCGCAATTCATAGCGGTCGGCGACGAAGCCGAGATAGCGCAGGATCTCGGGCTGGGCCGCGTATTTCTCCGACCAGGTCCAGGCCTTGTCGAGTTCCGGATCGAATGTGTAGCTGTAGTCGATGGTCTGGATATCGCAGCGCGCGCCGGGGTAGCGGTTCCAGTACCAGGTGCCCCCGACATCGCCGGCTTCTTCGAGGGCGACGGCGGAGAGGCCTGCCTTGCGCAGGCGGTGGAGAAGATAGAGGCCGGCAAATCCGGCACCGACCACGGCAACGTCGATGTGTTGGGCTGTTCCACTCGCCGCCTTGGACTCACGTGCGGCGACCATTGCGTCTGGCATGGTATTCCTCCCGTGTATTTTGTTTTGCCGGCAGGCTAGCCCTGCCGGTCCGGTCTGTCATCAGGACAAGTGCAATCTTCGGTAGTCGTTTGCGGCGTGATCATGGCCGCGCGAAGATTGCGGCGACACACGCACCGCGATGCACAATCGCCGGGATTGTCCGGTCTAATCAGACCACATCCTTCTGTGTATGCTTGCGGCTACAAGCCACGCGTATCCAGGGCGTCATGACAGAAGAGTTGAGCGAGCGAACCAAAGCCAACATGGATGTCGTCCTGGAGGAGACGTGCCGCCAATTGCCGCACGGCGGCGATCACGACAGCCGCAGGATCATCGCCGAGCGCCTGATCGAGGCGGCGCAGGCGGGACATTCCACGCTTGGCGAACTCGGCATCATCGCAAGGCGCGCGCTGGCGGAGATCATCGCCAAGGGCAACTAGCTTGCCTCGCCGCGCGCCGCGGACGTAACCTGTCGGGGAACCTTGTCGCGCATCGAGATCCCCAGGATGCGATCCCTGTTTGCGCTTGCTGTGGCCCTCTCACTGCTCTGCTGCGACGGTGCGGCCGTCGCGCAGGCGGTCGGGCAGTACCCGTTCGCGCTAACGCGTGAAGGGCAGATGCTCGGCGCGGTCGAGGGCGAGGTGGCGTCGTTCAAGGGACTGGCTTACGCGGCCCCGCCGGTCGGCGAGTTGCGCTGGCGTCCGCCGCAGGCAACGGCCGAGAACCGCGAGATGCGGACCGCTTATGAGTACGGCGCGCCGTGCCTTCAGCGCGCGCTGCCGGGGGCGGGCGAGGACTGCCTCATGCTCAACGTCTTCCGTCCGTTCGGCGTCGATGGTCCGCTGCCGGTGATGGTGTTCGTCCATGGCGGCGGTTTCGTCGGCGGCACCGCCAACGATCCATTGTTCGGCGGTGCAAAGCTCGCACAGGCAGGCCTCATCGTGGTCACCCTGAACTATCGCCTCGGTGTGCTCGGCTGGCTGAGGCATCCGGCGCTGTCGGAAGGCGGCTCCGGCAATTACGGCTTGATGGACCAGATCGCGGCGCTGCGCTGGGTGCACGACAACATCGCGGCCTTCGGCGGCGATCCCGGCAATGTCACCCTGTTCGGCAGCGGCGCGGGTGCGACCTCGATCGCGCTTCTGATGCTGAGCGCGCCATCGCGCGATCTGTTTCAGAAGGCCATTCTACAATCGCTGCCCGGCCGCGCGCGCTTGCGTTCAGCGCAGGAGGCGGAGGCGATGGGCCGGCAATTCGTGGCAGCGCTTGGGTCGGAGGCGGATTTGCGGGCCTCCGCGCCGGCGCGACTGCTTGCTGCCGAACATGACCTGCTCGCCAAATCCGCCCGCAGCTTCGCGCCTGCGATCGATGGCAGCCTGGTGACCGAGGACATCGCAGCGGGATTCATGGCAAGGCACGAGAGCCGCATTCCCCTCATCATCGGCGCGAATGACGACGAGACGAGTTTCGATGGCGATCAGGAGATCGAGGAGACGCTGGCGGCCTCGGGCGAGAACAGCGAGGAGGTGCGCAAGCTCTATCCCGACATCGCAATGGCATCGGAGCGCGCCGCCAGATTTCATACCGACAAGGTCTTCTCGGAGCCGGTCAGGCTGCTGGCCCGCCTCCATGCGGCAACCGGTGCGCCAACGTTTCGCTATCGCTTCGCTTACGTGCCCGAGGCCCGGCGTGCAAACCCCGATGAAGGGCACGGGCGCGAGTTGCAATTTATTTTCGGTGCGGAAGGCGTACCCGGTGCGGGACTATTCACGCGAGGGGATCGCGAGGTCGCGAACCGCATGCGCGCTTACTGGGTCAACTTCGCGAGGAGCGGTGATCCCAACGGCGCAGGTTTGCCGCATTGGGACGAGGCCGCAGACCGCGACCGGCTGCTGCTGATCACGAACGATCACATCGCGAGCGGAGACGACCCGAGGGCGGGCATTCTCGACCGGCTCGCAGGTGAGAGCAGGAAATGAGTTGGAGTCAGGCCGCGAGCTCGACGCGGGGCGCGGGGCTCAGCCGGTCTTCTTCCAGATGGTCGATCGCGCCGTCCTTCTCGACGGCATAGAACTGCTGGCCTTCCCTCGAGCGGTAGGCAGCGCGCACGACGCCGCGGCGGCCCTTGTCACTGTTGACGACGTCCCCCAGCGCAAACTTCTTCATCTCACGTCTCGCTTGTCTTCTGACCGATTCCTTCGGCCACAGCCGGATTGTGGGCGGCAAATCGTTAACGACTTGCTAACCATACCGGTTTGCCTATGCTCGCCGCCGATCGCGCGCGCAGTTCGCACGCGCATGTTGCCAAAGAGACGAAAACCGATGACGCGACTTCCGACCCTGTTCCTGTCGCATGGCGGCGGCCCCTGGCCGTTCATGGAGGACCGGCGGGTGCAATATGCCAAGACCGCCGCGGAATTCGGCCGGCTGCCGCAGCTCCTGCCGGAGAAGCCCAAGGCCGTGCTCGTCATATCAGGACATTGGGAGGCCGACGCCTTCACCGTGTCCACCTCGGCGCATCCGCCGATGGTGTACGACTATTACGGTTTCCCCGAGCATACCTACCATCTCAAATATCCGGCGCCGGGCAAGCCCGAGCTTGCCGCGGATGTGAGGGCGCTGCTCAAGCATGCAGGCCTCGATTGCCGGGAGGATCCCAATCAGGGTTTTGATCACGGCACCTTCGTGCCGCTCGGCCTGATGTATCCGAACGCCGACATGCCGATCGTGCTGCTGTCGCTGAAGTCCGCCTACGACGCAGCCGAGCATATCAAGGTCGGGCAGGCCATTGCATCGCTGCGCGACGAGGGCATCCTGATCGTCGGCAGCGGGCTCACCTATCACAACATGCGCGGCTTCAACCGGCCCGAGTCCAAGCCGGTCTCATATGATTTCGAGGCCTATCTCAACGAGGCGATCAGCCATCCGGATGCGGCGCGCCGAAATGCGATGCTGGTCGATTGGGAGAACGCCCCGAGCGCGCGCCTTGCGCATCCGCGCGAGGACCATCTGCTGCCGCTGATGGTCGCGGCAGGCGCCGCCGGCAGCGACGTCGGCCATCGTGTGTTCGTGGACGAGGTCTCGAACGTCGCGATGGCGTCGTATGTGTTTGGGTGATTGATCTTCTCCCTCTCCCCGTTCTTACGGGGAGAGGGGTGGGGTGAGGGGCTCTTCTGCGTATTCGGTGACAATTGGACTCGCGGAGACTCCCCCTCACCCGGAATCCGCGCTGCGCGCGAATTCCGACCTCTCCCTGCAAGCGGGGAGAGGTGAAGAAATGTCCTCACCCGTATTTCAGCTTCATGAAGAGGATGCCGCCGGCGAGCACGATGGTGATGGCGTTGGCGGCGACCAGCGGCGCGTCGCCCGAGAGCAGGCCGTAGATCAGCCAGAGCGCCAGGCCCAGCACCATGACCAGGAACATGCCGAGCGAGATGTCTCCGGTAGAGCGGGTCTTCCACACCTTGATGGCCTGCGGCGCGTAAGCCACGGTGGTGCAGGTGGCGGCGGCGAAGCCGATCAGCTTGATCACGAAAGGGTCCATGCCGGACTTATAACATCGATTCGGGTTTGGCCGTGCTTCCGGGGCGGCAGTCTGCGCGCGCCTCGTCCTTCGAGACGGCGCTTACGCGCCTCCTCAGGATGAGGCCAGGCAACATCGGTGCTGTCGAGACTGCTGCCGCGCACTCCATCCTCATCCTGAGGAGCCCGCTGAAAGCGGGCGTCTCGAAGGATGCGCCTCATGCGCGGCGCGAAGCCATGAGGTCGCGATAGAGCGCGGCATAGTCGCCGGCGCGGTTGCGCCAGGAGACGTCGGTCGCAAGGCCGCTCAGTTGCAGCCGGCGCCAGGTCGCCTTGTTGCGGAAGGCGGTATTGGCCTTGCCCAGCGTGGCCGCGAGGGCATCCGCGGTTACCGGACCGAACTTGAATCCTGTGGCCTCGCGATCCGACGAGCCGGCCTCGCCGATATCGACGATGGTGTCCTCGAGGCCGCCGACGCGGGAGACGATCGGGATGGCGCCGTAGCGCAGCGCGCAGAGCTGGGTCAGGCCGCATGGCTCGAACCGCGACGGCACGATCAGCGCGTCCGATCCGGCCTGGATCAGATGCGCCAGAATCTCGTCATAGCCGATCATGACGCCGATCCGGCCCGGGTTCGCGCGGGCCGCAGCCTGATAGCGGTCCTGGAGATCGCGGTCGCCGCTGCCGAGCAGCGCGAGCTGCATGCCCTGGTTCAAGATGGTCGGAAGGGCCTCCAGCAGGAGATCGAGCCCCTTCTGCCAGGACAGCCGGCTGATGACGCCGAGCAGTGGTGCCTCATCCGAGGAGTCGAGATTGAACTGCTGTTGGAGCACGGCCTTGTTCGCGGCCCGGAACGTGAGGTCACCTGCACCGAAGCGGTAGGCGATGTGCGGATCGGTTTGCGGATTCCACACCTCGGTGTCGATGCCGTTGAGGATTCCGCTCAGCATGCCCGAGCGTTCACGCAGCAGGCCGCCGAAGCCCATGCCGCCTTCGTCGCTCTGGATCTCCTGCGCGTAGGTCGGGGAGACCGTGGTGATGCGGTCGGCGAATTGCAGGCCCGCCTTCAAAAAACTGACGCCGCCGAAATATTCGAGGGCGTCGACATTGAACGAGGACCAGGGCAGGCCGATCGAACCGATCAACTGGCGATCAAACTTGCCCTGATAGGCCATGTTGTGGATGGTCATCACGGTGCCCGGACGCGGGCGATTGTCATAGTGCAGATAGGCCGGCGCCAGGCCGGCCTGCCAGTCGTGGGCGTGGACCACATCGGGCACGAAGGCCGGGACGAGGCCGTGGCCGATATCGGCGGCGATCCGCGACAGCGCCGCGAAGCGTACGCCATTGTCGGGCCAGTCGACGCCCTCGGTGGTCACATAGGGGTTGCCGGGCCGCGCGTAGAGATGCGGCACGTCGAGCACGAACAGGTCGAGACCGTCATGCGAGCCGGCGAGCAGGCGTCCTGGGCCGCCGAAATAATCCGGCCAGCGCCGGATTTCGTCGGCACCGGAAAGCAGCCGCATCACGTCGGGATAGCCCGGCATCAGCGTGCGCATCTCGACGCCATGGGCCTTGAGCGCAATCGGCAGCGCGCCGGCGACATCCGCGAGGCCGCCGGTCTTGACGATGGGATAGACTTCGGAGGCGACCGCGAGGACGCGAACAGGCGTCATGTATTGAGCCTGTCCAGCATCGACTGGGTGATGAGCGAAATGCCCTGCTCGGTAGTGCGGAAGCGTTTTGCGTCGAATTCGGGATCCTCGCCGACGACGAGCCCTTCGGGGATCTCGACGCCGCGATCGATCACGACGTTCTTCAACCGCGCACCGCGGTTGACATTGACGTACGGCATGATCACCGCGTTCTCGACATTGGCGTAGGAGTTGATGCGCACGCCGGTGAACAGCAGCGAGCGGCGCAGAGAGGCGCCGGAGATAATGCAGCCGCCCGAGACCAGCGAGCTCACGGCCGAACCGCGACGGCTTTCCTCGTCGTGGACGAACTTGGCCGGCGGCGTGATCTCTGCGTAGGACCAGAGCGGCCAGGCACGATCGAACAGATCGAGCTCCGGCACCACGTCGGTGAGGTCGATATTGGCCGCCCAATAGGCATCGACCGTGCCGACGTCGCGCCAATAGGCCCGCGGGTCGCTGCCGGAGCGGACGCAGGAGGTCGAGAACTGGTGCGCGATCGCACGGCCGTTCTTGACGATGTAGGGAATGATGTCCTTGCCGAAATCGTGATTGGAGTGGGGATCCTCGGCATCGCGCTTGAGCTGGTCGAACAGGAATTTCGAGTCGAACACATAGATGCCCATGCTGGCGAGCGAGACGTCCGGCTTGCCCGGCATCGGCGGCGGATCGGCGGGCTTCTCCAGGAATTCCTGGACCCAGCCGTTCTCGTCGATATGCATGATGCCGAAGCCGGAGGATTCCGCGCGCGGCATTTCGAGACAGCCGACCGTGACGTCGGCGCCGCTGTCGACATGCTGGCGCAGCATCACCTCGTAGTCCATCTTGTAGATGTGGTCGCCGGCGAGCACGACGATGAAGCGGGCGTTGTGGGACTCGATGATGTCGATGTTCTGGTAGATCGCGTCGGCCGTGCCGACATACCACATGTTTTCCGAGACGCGCTGGCTGGCCGGGAGGATATCGAAACTCTCGTTGCGCTCCGGGCGGAAGAAGTTCCAGCCCATCTGGAGATGCCGGATCAGGCTGTGCGCCTTGTATTGGGTGGCAACTGCGATGCGGCGGATGCCTGAATTCACGGCGTTCGACAATGCAAAGTCGATGATGCGGGACTTGCCGCCGAAATAGACCGCGGGCTTGGCGCGCCGGTCGGTCAATTCCAGCAGCCGGCTGCCGCGTCCGCCAGCCAGGACAAACGCCAGGGCCTGACGGGCGAGCGGTTCATTTCCGGCGGCACTCATGTCATCCTCCCACACTCTGGCGCTAGCCAGATTCTGGCGCAAACCAAGGCCTCTGCGAGACGCCTTTCGGCCGCGCACCATTGGAACCGATAGTAACGGTACGAATAGTAAATCAGGAAGATGGTTGTTGGTTGCGAACGCGCGGGAAGCTTAATGCTTTGCCGTGGTCTTTCCGCCTCCGGCTTCGCGGGCGCCGGCGGTGGCCTGACCACAATTGAGGCATACGGGCGAAGGCATATCCGGGCTCTCTTGTGCGGTGCACGCAATCGACGGCTGTGACTTTTGGAGGCTTTGACTTGGCGCCGGGATGCCCGATCATGGCCTTACGATCCTTTTCGAAAAGAAGCGTCAGACAGGGAGCAAGTCGATGAGTATCTGGAGAATGGCAATTGCCTGTTCGCTGGCGGGTGCGGTGATGGCCGGCCAAATCGAGCAGGCGTCAGCGGCCCCGATGCCGACCAATGTCGCGACCATGAAGGCCGCGGTTGGCGATGACACCACGCAGGTGCATTGGCGTGGCCGAGGCTTTGGATGGGGTTTCGGCGGCCTCGCGGCCGGCGCGATCATCGGCGGCGCCATCGCCAGCAGCTCGCCTTATGGCTACGGCTATTATGGTGGCGGCCCGTATTACGGCGGCGGCTACGGATATCCGGGGCCGGGTTACGGCTATGGTTATGCGCCCGCTTACTATGGCGGCTATGGGCCAAGCTATGGATATGGCGGTTACTACCCGCGTCCCCGTTACTACGGCTATCGCGCCTATCGTCCGTATTACGGCCCTCGCTACGGCTATTACCGGCCGTACCGCGCCTATCACCGCGGATACTGGTGAGCGCTTCGCGCGGCTAGAGCGAGAGCCACACGATCAGGCTCATGCAGGCGAAATGCGCGAGCACGATCGCGGCGAGATGCAGCGGGCCGGCCTTGAGGCTGGACTTGCGCATCCCGCCGCGCCCCCGCGCTAGTTCGAGCCCGCGGCCGCAGCGGTGAAGCTGCGGTCGAAGGCCTTGCTGACGTCGAGCGTCTTCGGCAGGATGCCGTAACGCGTCGAGCGGTCTGAGGCTTCCTGGACTTCCTTCACGACGTTCTCGTCGATCACGATCGGGCTGGTGCGCTGCGCGGTGTAGGCCGACAGCAGCACGTCCTCCGGCAGTTTGGTCAGCTCGGCTGTACTCTTGGCGTACTCGGCGACATGGTCGAGCGACCACAGCCGCGCCTTGTTCAGCCGCTGCAACAGATCCTGCACCGCCGCGCGCTTGGTGGCGATGGCGCTGTCGGTGGCGACGATGAAGGTGATGGTCGGCGTCAGGCCTTCGCCGTCGGCGATCACGCGCGCCTTGTCCTTCAGCGTTGCGAACGAGATGTAGGGCTCCCACACCGCCCAGGCATCGATCGAGCCGGCGACCAGCGCGACCTTGGCATCGACAGGGCCGAGTGGCGCGAAGGTCGCGTCTTCCAGCTTGATCTGCGCCTTCTCCAGCGTCGCGTCGATCAGGAACTGGCCCCAGCCGCCACGCGTGCCGGCGAGGCGTTTGCCCTTGAGATCGGCGGCCGACTTGATCGGCGAATCCTGGCGCACCAGGATCGCTTGCGTCTTCGCATCCGATTTGGTGCCGCCGATCGCCTTGATCGGGGCGCCGGCCGCATAGACCGAGAGGAAGGAGAGATCGCCGGTATAGCCGACGTCGAGCGCGCCGGCATTGAGCGCTTCCAGGATCGGGGCTGCGGCCGGGAATTCCGACCATTCGATCTTGTAGGGCAGGTCCTTCGCGAAGCCCGAGATTTCCAGCAGCGATCGATTGCCGCCCTTCTGGTCGCCGACGCGCAGCACCACGGCGTCGGCCGCGAACGCGGCGGCGGCCGTCGACAACGTGATGGCGGCGGCAAGCAGCGATGCCGCGAGCCTGCGGGTGATGGAATGGTCGTGGGAGTTGATGCTCATGTGGCCTGTCTTGTTGCTTGCTTGTTACTTCGGCTCACGACGCGTGAGCGCGTGATGCAGCGAGACGATCAAGTCTATGATCGCGCGATGCGCAGTCAATGAAATGGCTGTCCGTATTGCGCGCGCGACCGGCAAGGACATTTCGGCGCAGCGCCACTTTCGAGAACGCGCGGCATGCGCAGTCGAATATGCGCAAGAATGAAGCAGCAGAGGGAGTCGCACGGCGACCTCGCAAGATGATGCATCGACGAAAATCGTTTCATCGTCCCCGTGTGTGCTGATGGAGAGAATGACCTCGCTTCGCGCCACATTCGAAATTCCATTTCATTGACGATGCCGCGGGCGCGCCGCATGATTTGCGCATCGCATCAAAGCGGCGCGGGAAGCGCCGGCGAAAAATATTCTCTCAACGCAGCTCCGGACGGAACATGCGCAGCGCGAATTGCTGCGCGAATGGCGGAGCCATGCCAGCGCAGGAGCGGGGATCGATGGGCAACGACAACAAGCGCGACGGATCGGGACTGGACCGGCGTCATTTGCTCCAGGCGGGGCTGGCTGCGGCTTTCGCTGCGCCGCTCGGCGCGTTTGGTGCGGCACAGGCCTTTGCGCCGCAGGCGATCGCTCCGGGCGTCGACCTCTCGGAATTCCCGCTGTGCCAGACGGCCGCGACGGGCCCCGTGCTCACGGGCGCGCCGCGCAAGCTGAAGCTGTCCTGGAACGCGGGCGCGGTGTGCCTTGCGCCAGTGCCGGTCGCCATTGAGCACGGCTTCTTCCAGAAGCAGAATCTCGACATCGAGCTCATCAACTATTCCGGCTCGACCGACCAGCTGCTGGAGGCGATCGCGACGGGCAAGAGCGATGCCGGCCTCGGCATGGCGCTGCGCTGGCTGAAGCCGCTGGAGCAGGGCTTTGACGTCAAGATCGCCGCCGGCACCCACGGTGGCTGCATGCGCGTGCTGACCCGCGCCGACTCCAATGTGAGCAAGCTCGCCGATCTCAAGGGCAAGATCGTCGCGGTCGGCGATCTCGGCGGCCCCGACAAGAACTTCTTCTCGGTCCAGCTCGCCAAGCTCGGCATCGATCCCAACAAGGACGTCGACTGGCGCGCCTATCCCGGCAACCTTCTCAACGTTGCCGTGGAGAAGGGCGAGGTGCAGGCGTTCCTGTCGTCCGACCCACTCGGCTATCTCTGGCTCAAGGACAGCCAGTACAAGGAGGTCGCCTCCAATCTCGACGGCGAATATCGCGACAAGAGCTGCTGCATCCTCGGCCTGCGCGGCTCGCTTGTGCGGGAAGAACCTCAGGTCGCGCGTGCGCTGACGCAGGCGCTGCTCGACGCCGCGATGTTCACCGCGCAGAACCCGACCGTGACGGCAAAGTCGTTCCAGCCCTACGCGCCGAAGACCGCGTCTCTCGCCGATATCGAGGGCATGGTGCGTTACCACACCCACCATCATCATCCTGTCGGCGAAGTGCTGAAGCGCGAACTCAAGGCCTATGCCGACGATCTCAAGAGCGTGCAGGTCTTCAAGCAGAGCACCGATACCGCCAAATTCGCGGAGCGCATCTATGTCGACGTATTCGCTGTCTGACGGCGTCGCCTCCGGTGCACCGCGCCTCTCGCGCGCACCGGTCCTGGCGAGCTGGGTCCGTGAGTCCGGCATCGGCGTGATCGCCAGCGTCGCCTGGATTGCCTTTGGTCTCTCCTGCCTGTGGTGGGAGGATGTCGGCGACTGGTCGCGCACGCATTCGCTCGGCATTGCCGCCTTCATCGTTGCTGCGATCGCGTTGTTCGGCACCGTCGGCGCCGATTATCTGGGCTCCGCGGGCAAGGCCTTGCGCCAGCGCGCGCCGTGGCTCGTGGCGCTGGGCGCGTTCCTGACGCTGTGGGAAGTGGCCACCGCGAAATTCGCCTGGCTGCCGCTGCCGTTCTTTCCGCCGCCGCAGTCGATCATCGAGGTCTATACCGACGATCTGCCGAAGCTGCTCGACAGCGTCATCGCCTCGGTCAAGCTCCAGCTCGGCGGCTATCTGATCGGCGCCACCGTCGGATTCCTGACCGGCGTCTCGATCGGCTGGTCGCGCGCGGTCGGCTATTGGGTGCATCCGGTGCTGCGCTTCATCGGTCCGCTGCCGGCGACGGCCTGGCTGCCGATCGCCTTCTTCACGTTCCCCTCGAGCTGGAGCGCCTCGACCTTCCTGATCGCGCTTGCGACCGGCTTCCCCGTCACCGTGTTGACCTGGTCGGGCGTGGCAAGCGTCAGCAACGCCTATTACGACGTCGCGCGCACGCTGGGCGCCAAGCCGTCCTTCCTGGTGCTGAAGGTCGCGATCCCCGCGGCGCTGCCGCACGTATTCGTCGGCCTGTTCATGGGGCTCGGCTCGTCCTTTGCCGTGCTGGTCGTCGCCGAGATGATCGGCGTCAAGGCCGGGCTCGGCTGGTACCTGCAATGGGCGCAGGGCTGGGCCGCCTATGCCAACATGTATGCGGCGCTGATCGTGATGTCGTTGCTCTGCTCCGGCGCGATCACGCTGCTGTTTGCGATCCGCGACCGCCTGCTGGTCTGGCAGAAGGGGACCGTGAAATGGTAGCCGCAGCCGCACTGGCCGAGATTGCGACTCCGCCCGCCGCCGGCGCCGCGCTCGACATTGAGCAGGTCAGCCATGCTTTTGATATCGATGGCGCTGAATTGCCGGTGCTCGACGACGTCAGCATCTCGGTCGAGCCGGGCGAATTCGTCGCGCTGCTCGGCCCCTCCGGCTGCGGCAAGTCGACCTTGCTGCGGCTGGTCGCCGGTCTCGACAAGCCCAAAGCTGGTGCGCTGCGCGAGGACGAGGCCCGTATCACCAAGCCGCATCCCTCGCGCGTCGTCGTGTTCCAGGATCCGACGCTGTTTCCCTGGCGCACGGTCTGGGACAACGTCGCGCTGGGGCTGGAGGCGCAGGGCATCCTGAAGAGCCAGCGTCATCGTGTCGATGATGCGCTCGATCTCGTCGGTTTGTCGGACTTCCGCACGGCCTACCCGCACCAGCTCTCCGGCGGCATGGCGCAGCGCGTCGCGCTGGCGCGGGCGCTGGTCAATGATCCCAAGATCCTCATCCTCGACGAGCCGCTGGGCAAGCTCGACTCGCTGACCCGCATCACCATGCAGGCCGAGCTGGTCTCGCTGTGGCAGCGCAAGGGCTTTACCACGCTTCTCGTCACGCATGACGCCGAGGAGGCGCTGGTGCTCGCCAACCGCGTCATCGTGTTCAGCGATCGCCCCGCGCGGCTGAAGGCCGATATCCGTGTCGACCGTCCCTATCCACGCCATCGCGGCGATCCATATCTGGCCGATCTGCGCCGCCAGATTCTCGGCCTGCTAGGATTAGATGCAACATGGTGACTTCCGCAGTCCAGGGCCGGGCGGCCCATAGCGAGCCCGACTACATCGCGCGCGCCGAGGCACTGGCCGAGAGCTTTGCCGGGCGTGCGGCCGAGCATGACCGCACCGGCAGCTTTGCCTTCGAGAATTTTCGCGAACTCTCGGAGGCAGGTCTGCTGTCGCTGACGGTGCCGGCGGTCCACGGCGGCGCCGGGGCGGGCGCACGCTACACCGCGCGGGTCCTCGGCATCATCGGCAAGGCCGATCCCTCGACCGCGCTGGTGCTGGCGATGCACTACATCAATCATCTGGTGATGGGGCGGAGCCCGACATGGCCGGCGAAGCTGGCGCGCAAGCTCGCGCGCGAGACGGTCGAAGGTGTCGCGCTGGTCAATGCGCTGCGCGTCGAGCCTGAATTGGGCTCGCCCTCGCGCGGCGGCCTGCCTGCGACGATCGCGCGGCGGACCGAGACCGGCTGGCGCCTGACTGGTCACAAGATTTATTCGACGGGATCGCCGATCCTGAAATGGTATCTGGTCTGGGCCCGGACCGACGAGGCCGAGCCGCGCGTCGGTCAGTTTCTGGTGCCGTCGGGCCTGCCGGGCACGCGCATCATCGAGACCTGGGATCATCATGGCCTGCGCGCCAGCGGCAGCCACGATGTCACCTTCGACGACGTCGTGATTCCGCTCGATGCGGAGATCGATGTCCGCAAGCCCCAGGAATGGCGTGCGCCCGACGTCGCGCAGGCGACCGTCCACACGGTGTTCGTCGCGGCGATCTATGACGGCGTCGCGCGCGCCGCACGCGACTGGTTCGTCCAGTTCCTGAAGCAGCGCGTTCCCGCCAGCCTCGGCGCGCCGCTTGCGACCCTCCCGCGCGCGCAGGAGATCCTCGGTGCCATCGAGGCCCGGCTCGCGGTCAATGCACGGCTGATCGAGACCTTCGCCCGCGACTTCGACGACGGTGTCGATCTCTCGACCGGCGAATCCAATGTCATCAAGCTGACGGTGACCAACAACGCCGTTGCCGTGGTCGAGGACGCCTTGTCGCTGACCGGCAATCACGGCCTTAGCCGCACCAATCCGCTGGAGCGGCATTATCGCGACGTCCTGTGCGGCCGCGTGCACACGCCGCAGGACGACGCCACGCGCACCGGCCTCGGCCGCGCCGCATTGGGCCTCTAACTTTCAGGAAACAAACAGGGAGACGATCAATGTCGGTCGAGTTCATCGGCTTTATCGCCAACAGCAATGCCTCCGAGACCATCGTGCGCCAGGGGCCGGTGCTCGATCCCAATTATATCGAGACGGTCGCGAAGGCGCATGAGCTTGCCGGTTTCGACCGCGCGCTGCTGGCATTCCATTCGACCACGCCGGACGCGCTCCAGATCGCCCAGCATGTACTGACCATCACGAAGAAGCTCAAGGTGATGATCGCGCAGCGTCCGGGCTTCACCGCGCCGACGCTGCTGGCCCGCCAGCTCGCCACGCTCGACCAGCTTTATGAAGGCCGCGTCTCGCTGCACGTCATCACCGGCGGCAACGCCATCGAGCTCAGGCAGGACGGCAACACGCTCGACAACAAGGACGAGCGCTACGCCCGCACCAGCGAGTTCCTCGACATCGTGCGGCTGGAATGGACCAGCGAGAAGCCGTTCAACTACAGCGGCAAGTACTATAATGTCGAGAACGGCTTTTCGCAGGTGAAGCCGCTCCAGAAGGGCGGCATCTACACCTTCGTCGGCGGCGGCTCCGATGCCGCGATCGAGGTTTCGGGCAAGCATGCCGACACCTTTGCGCTGTGGGGTGAATCCTACGCCCAGGTGCGCGACGTTACCGGGCGCGTTCGCGCGGCGGCTGCGAAGCACGGGCGGCCGGCGCCTCGCTTCAGCCTCTCGGTGCGGCCGATCCTCGCCGATACCGAGGAGAAGGCCTGGCAGAAGGCCGAAGGCATTCTCGAACGCGCCACTGCGCTGCAGGACCAGACCGGCTTTCGCCGGCCCAATCACGCGACCGAGGGCGCCAAGCGGTTGCTGGCGGCGGCTGACCAGGGCGCGCGCATCGACAAGCGGCTGTGGACGGAGATCGCAAAGCTCACCGGCGCCAACAGCAACACCACGGCGCTGGTCGGCACGCCCGAGCAGGTCGCCGAGGTGTTTGCCGATTACTACGACCTCGGCGTCAGCCACTTCCTGATCCGCGGCTTCGATCCGCTTCCCGATGCCATTGACTATGGCCGCGAGCTGATCCCGCTGACGCGCAAGCTGATCGCGGAGCGTCAGGGCGTTCGCGGCGAGGCGGCGGAATGATCCGCCTCATGCTGGCCGGCGCGCTGCTGTTCGGCTCGTTCGAGCTGGCGGCAGCGCAAACCACCTTGCGGGTCGGCGACCAGAAGGGCAATTCGCAGGCCGTGATGGAAGCGGCGGGCGTGCTGAAAGACGTTCCCTACAAGATCGAGTGGAAGGAGTTTCCGGCGGCAGCTCCGCTGCTGGAGGCGCTGAGCGCCGGTGCGATCGAGACCGGACTTGTGGGTGACGCGCCCTTCACCTTCGCTGCCGCCTCCGGCGCGCCGGTGAAGGCGATTGCCGCAATCCGGCAGACGCGCGAGGGGCTCGCGATCCTCGTGCCGGAGAACTCGCCGATCAAGAGCTTTGCCGATCTGCGCGGCAAGAAAATCGCGACCGGCCGCGGCTCGATCGGCCATCAACTGATCCTCGCGGCGCTCGAGAAGAACGGCTGGAGTGCGAGCGATGTGCAGATCGCATTCCTGGCGCCGTCCGACGCCAAGGTTGCCTACACGCAAGGCTCTGTCGATGCCTGGTCGACCTGGGAGCCCTATGTCAGCCAGGAAGAGGTGCTGTTCAAATCACGCCGCGTCATCACCTCGGAAGGCCTGACCCCGGGCCTGAGCTTTCAGGTCGCCCGGCCCGACGCGATCCGCGACAAGCGCGCGGAGCTGACCGACTTCATCCGCCGCCTCACCGCGGCGCGGGCATGGTCGCTGAACAACATCGACAGCTATGCCGCGACCTGGGGCAGGCTGATGAACATCCCGACCGCGGTGCCGCTGAACTGGCTGTCGCGCGCCAAAATTCGTATCGCGCCGATCGACGACGGCGTGGTCGCGGACGAGCAGAGCACGATCGATCTCTATTTTCGTTGGGGCCTGATCAAGCAGAAGCTCGATGCAGCGGCGATCGTGGATCGTTCGTTTACGGATGCGATCGCGAAGGCGGGGTTGTAAGCGATCCTCTCGTGTCCCGGACGCGCTGCAGCGTGCAACGCTGCTGCGACCCATGCCGCACAGATGCTCCTGGTGAGATGGGCCCCGGCTCTGCAGCGCACCACTGCGTGATGCGCTGCGTCCAGGGCACGAGATCTCACAAGGGTCTCAAGCATCCGTGAGACGGGAAGGCCGCCTTCCAAGCAAAAGGCCATGATCGAAATATTCCTTCTGTATTGTCCGCCCCCGACAACACCCTCATTGCTATTTGCATCCCCTCTCTTGCGCTCCCGCGTATCCCCGCAAAAATCATACAGACGACCACATCGGGAGACCGGCCATGGGCCTGCAAGAAACAAAAATCGAATCGCTTCCCTTCGTCACTGCCGAACTCAACTATCTCGCGCCGGTGTCCGGCAAACCACGCACCTATGCCTACGATCCGCCGCCGGGCGAGCCCAAGAGCACGTCGCTGCCGGAGCCGCATCAGGTACCGATCTTCGATGCGCGGCTGATCGCGAACAACATCTCGCTCGATCGCGAGGGCTTTGCGCTGGTGCGCCATCCGAACCAGGTCAAGGACTTCTACAACGAGGCTGAGATCAAGGCGGTCTACTACCCCGCCGTCGAGGCGTTCCTGCGCGCGACGCTGAAAGCCGACCGCGTCTTCATCTTCGATCACACCGTGCGCAGGCGTGTCGAGGGCGCCGCCGACATCCGCGACGGCGGCCCGCGCCAACCGGCGACGCGCGTTCATGTCGACCAGACCGCTGTCTCCGGCGCCAACCGCGTCCGCGAACATCTGCCTGACGAGGCCGAGGAGCTCCTGAAGGGCCGCGTCCAGGTGATCAATCTCTGGCGGCCGATCCGTGGCCCCTTGCGCGATTCACCGCTCGCCATGGTCGACGGCACCACCGTCGCGCCGGAGGATCTCATCGCGTCCGATTTGATCTATCCCAATCGCCGCGGCGAGACCTATTCGGTGAAATACAATCCGAACCATCGCTGGTTCTATTTCCCGGAGATGACGGCGGACGAGGCCCTGCTGCTCAAATGCTATGATTCCGCAACCGACGGCCGCACCCGGTTCGGGCCGCACACCGCCTTCGTCGACCCGACCGCGCCGGCGGATGCCGCGCCGCGCGAGAGCATCGAGATCCGGGCGCTGGTGTTCCACAAACAGTAAACAATGTGTGATGGCACTGCCGGGCACGCCCGGCAGTGTTTTGGGAACTTACCGGAACAAATCGACGTTTGCGGCGCGGGGCAGGGCCAACCGGGAGCGGTGCCGTGCGAGCGCATTCGACGCTATTGTTTTGTCTAGCCACGTTCTCTCTTTCAGCCCTTTCCGTTGCACATGCCGAGAGCGGGCTCGCCTCCTATTACGGATATGGAAAGGCCGGCAAAGGCGGTGAGCTGACCTGCGCTCACCGCACGCGTCCGTTCGGCAGCGTGCTCAGGGTGTCCTATAGCGGACGCTCGATCCAATGCCGCGTCAACGACCGCGGCCCGTTCATCCGCGGGCGGATCGTCGATCTCTCGGTGCCGGCGGCCCGAGCGCTCGGCATGATGAGCGCCGGCGTGGTGCGGGTCTCGGTGGAATAGGCCTGCCAGCGCGCTATAGTGCCGCCCAAAGCGAGGGGGGACTATGGCCAGGATCAGGGTGGGACTCGTCGGCTGCGGCTTCGTGTCGGAGCTGCATATGTATGCGTTCCGCCGCGTCTACGGCGTGGATGTCGAGGTCGCAGCGGTGGCCGCGCGCGGCGATCGCGTCGTCGAATTCGCGGGGCATCACGGGATTCCGAAGGTCTATCGCAGCTTCGCCGAGCTGATCGCGGACGCTGATATCGATGTCGTCGACATCTGCACGCCGCCCAACCTGCACGCCGCGATGATCATTGGGGCCATGCAGGCCGGCAAGCACGTGATCTGCGAAAAGCCCTTCGCCGGCTATTTCGGCCGCGAGGGCGATGCGCAGCCGATCGGCAAGCACGTGCCGAAGGCGCTGATGTACGAGCGCGTGCTGGAGGAGATGGACGCGACGCGCGCGGCGATCGAGCGCACCGGAAAACTCTTCATGTATGCCGAAGACTGGATCTATGCGCCCGCGGTGACCAAGACCGCGGAGATCCTCAAGGCAACGAAAGACAAGATCCTGTTCATGAAGGGCGAGGAGAGCCATTCCGGCTCGCACGCAGCCCATGCCGCGCAATGGGCGATGACCGGCGGCGGCTCGCTGATCCGCATGGGCTGCCACCCGCTCTCGGCCGTGCTCTATCTGAAGCAGGTCGAGGCGCGCGCGCGAGGGGAGAAAATCCATGTCGCCAGCGTCACCGGCGATGTCGGCAACGTCACGGCAAGCCTGAAGCCGGAGGAGCGCACCTTCATCAAGGCCAATCCGGTGGACGTCGAGGATTGGGGCACGCTCACCGCGACATTCTCCGACGGCACCAAGGCGACCGTGTTCTCCGGCGACATGATCATGGGCGGCGTGCGCAATCTGATCGAGACCTACACATCAGGCGGCTCGCTGTTCGCCAACATCACGCCGAACAATCATCTGATGAGTTACCAGACCAGCGAGGAGAAGCTCGCCTCGGTCTACATCACCGAGAAGGTCGATCGCAAAACCGGCTGGCAATATGTCTGCCTCGAGGAGGAGTGGACGCGCGGCTATCTCCAGGAGATCCAGGATTTCATGGAATGCGCCGCGACCGGCCGGCAGCCGCTGTCGGACCTCACGCTGGCGTACGACACCATCAAGGTGAACTACGCCGGCTATTGGGCGGCGGAGGAGGGGCGGCGGGTGGTACTGTAGGCCGCCGCCACGTGCAAGTTCCCTACCAGGCTCCGGCAACCATCAAGGCGGCGATGGTCACGCAGGAGAGACAGGCGATCGACACAGCGTAGAACTCGGGTGTGTTCAATGTTGGCTCCTGAAAAATACCGTCGCCGCGTTGAACGCTGACTATTTCCTGACGCGCTTCAGGTCTGCCTCGTGGCCGGCGTCCAGCGTGCCGGCATCATCCGGACCAGGGGGATCGTCGGCTGCTTGCAAGAGTTCGGGATGTTTGCCCGTGAGCAGAAGCTGTTTGCGCATTTCAGCAAGGCGAGCGCGGCAAAATTCCTTGTAGAGCAATTCGAATAGGGCGGGCATCGGCACCCCCATTGGCTGGAATTCACGATCTGAATGAATTCCGATCTCTGCTGGATGGCTTCGCAATGTGAGCCGATCCTGTGAGTGTTGATCGTCGGTCAATCATCGAATTAAGGCGTGAAAGCAGCGTGAAACGCGATGGCGGCGGGTAAGGGTACGCCACACGACAAGATAATCTCGCGGAAAAATCAACGAGAGGTTCGCGCATTGCGTGAACCTCTCGCTCGTTTCTCCGATCTCGCGAGCCACTCGTGGCAAAGGAGCGAGGCGCGACTTGATCGCTCACGTCCCGTAAGTCGATCCCTTCGGCAGCGGAAACACGGGGTCCTGGGTCCGGATGTTCGTCGGCCACACCACCGAGATGTGTTCGCCGGCGTTCTGCATCACCACAGGCGTCGAGCGCTCGTTCTGGCCCGACATCGGGGTGCCCGGCGGGAAGAATTTGACGCCATAGCCCTGGATGGTGCCGCCGGCGGGAATGTCGACGTCGAGTGCGGCCTTGCGGATGGATTCGGGCTCGAAGCTGCCGTATTTCTCCTTGGCAACAGGCAGCACGTTGTTGAGCAGCAACCAGGTCTGGTTGAAGCCCATCGAGCAATGCGGCGGCACGTCGGTTGCGCCGGTCTTGGCCTTGTAGCGTGTGACCATCGCTTTGGTCAGATCGCCGATCCCCGGCGCCAGTTTTGCCGGGTCGAGCAGCTGCGCCGGCACCGGATCGATGTTGCAGAAATTGTCGATGTCGGGTCCGAAGGTCGCGCGCAGCTTGTCGAGCTGGCTGTAGCCGGCGCCCGCACCGAACAGCATCTTGAAGCGCAGGCCGCTCTCGCGGGCCTGGCGCAGGAACAGGGTGATGTCGGGGTTGTAGCCGGCATGCGAGATCACATCGACCTTGGCGCGCTTGAGCTTGGTCACGAGCACGGAGAGGTCGGGCGCGGACGCCGAGTAGCCCTCGCGCATCACCACCTGGATGCCGGCCTGCTTGGCATAGGCCTCATCGGCTGCGGCGACGCCGACGCCATAAGGCCCATCCTCATGAATCAGCGCGACCTTGACCTCGCCCGGCTCCATGCCAAGTTTTGTCTTCGCATGCTCGGCGATGAAGCCCGCGAACGCCTGGCCGTACTGGTCGGAATGGATCTGCGCGCGAAACACGTATTGCAGGTTCTTGTCCTTGAACACGGCGGTCGAGACCGCGGTCGTGATCCAGAGGATCTTCTTCTGCTGCTCGACCTTGGCCGCCATCGGCACCGCGTGGGCGCTGGAATAGACGCCGTTGATGATGTCGATCTTTTCCTGGCTGATCAGCCGCTCGGCCTCGTTGATGGCGACATCGGCCTTGCTTTGCGAGTCCGCCGCGACAGGCACGATCTTGGTCTTGCCGCCGATGCCGCCCTTCTCATTGACGAGGTCGATGGCGATCTGCGCGCCGACCGAGGAGGCGACCGAGCCGCCGGCGGCGAACGGGCCGGTGAGATCGTAGATCAGGCCGATGCGCAAATTCTCGGCTTGCGCCTGGGCGCGGGTCCAATCGAGGCTGAGTGTGGCGGCGGCAGCCGCCGTACCCTTCAGCAGCTGCCTGCGTGAAGTCGGCATCCTATCCTCCCTCAAAACCGTTTGTTGATTGGTCTTATTATTTTTTTGCGAAGTATGGGGAGGGGGGAGGCGGAAAGTCAACATGGCGAAAGTCTGGGGCGGTGCTCCCGGACATTGAACGCAATTGCGAGATGATCGGCGATGCGATCGCGCGCGTTATTGTTTCAAGCGGCGGGCAAGATAGTGCCCGGTTTTTCCGCCGGCCTTCTCGTCTTCCTTGGCGACCTGATGCGGCGTCCCCGATGCGACGATCTTGCCGCCCTCGGCGCCGGCGCCGGGGCCGAGATCGATGATCCAGTCGCTGTGCGAGATGACGTCCATGTCATGCTCGACCACGACCACGCTGTTGCCGGCGTCCACGATCCGCTGGAGCTGCGCGATCAATCGCTCGACATCCCGGGGATGAAGGCCGGTGGTCGGCTCGTCGAGGACATAGAGCGTGTGGCCACGTTGCGGGCGCATCAGCTCGGTTGCGAGCTTGATGCGCTGGGCTTCGCCGCCGGACAATTCGGTAGCGGACTGGCCAAGCCGGATATAGCCGAGGCCGACCTCGCGGACCACCGATAGCGACCGGTTCAGGGCGGAATCGTCGCGGAAGAAGTCGAAGGCGTCGTCAACGCGCATCGCCAGCACATCCGCGATCGACTTCTCGCGGATCTTCACCTCGAGCGTCTTGTCGTTGTAGCGCGCGCCCTTGCAGGTCGGGCAGGGTGCATAGACGCTGGGCAGGAACAGAAGCTCGACGCAGACGAAGCCTTCGCCCTCGCAGGTCGCACACCGGCCCTTCGCGACATTGAACGAGAAGCGTCCGGCATCGTAGCGGCGGGACTTGGCCTGCGGCGTTGCCGCGAACAGTTTTCGCACATGGTCGAACAGGCCGGTATAGGTCGCAAGGTTGGATCGCGGCGTGCGGCCGATCGGCTTCTGATCAACCACGACGAGACGATTGACCTGGTCGAGACCGGCAATCACCTTGCCGCCTAATGTCTCGACCGTGGGAGCCAGACTGTCGTCGTCGGCATCAGCGGCAAGTGTGTGGCCGAGATGCGCGGCCACAGCCTCGACGAGGAACTGGCTGATCAGGCTCGATTTGCCCGACCCCGACACACCAGTGATGCTGGCGAGGACGCCGAGCGGGATATCGACGTCGAGGCCGCGAAGATTGTTACGGGTCACGCCCCTGACTTTCAGATGCCCCTTCGGCTCGCGGCGGGTTGTCGGCAACGGCTTTCGTGAATGTGCGAGATATTGGGCGGTTCGCGATTGCGCGATCTCGCCGAGCCCGGCTGGCGGCCCGCTGTAGAGAATGAGTCCTCCGGCGTCGCCTGCGTCCGGTCCGACATCCACGAGCCAGTCAGCGCGCCTGATCACCTCGATCTCGTGTTCGACCACGAAGATCGAATTGCCCGCACGCTTCAGCCGGTCCAGCGCCCGCAGCAGCGCCTCGGTGTCGGCGGGATGCAGGCCCGCGGACGGCTCGTCGAGCACGTAGACGACGCCGAACAGATTGGAGCGGACCTGCGTCGCAAGACGCAACCGCTGCAGCTCGCCCGGCGACAGCGTCGGCGTGCTGCGCTCGCAGGCGAGATAGCCAAGGCCGAGGTCGAGCAGCACAGCCAGTCGTGCCGACAAATCCTCGCAGATCCGCCTGGCGACCACGATTCTCTCCGATGTGCCATTCGCCGTCGCGAACGGCGTCATCAGCTCTTGCAGCTGCTTGAGCGGCAAATGCGACATCTCGGCGATGTTGAGGCCGGCGAACTTGACCTTGAGCGCCTCGGGCTTGAGCCTTGTGCCATGGCAGGTCGGGCAGTCCTGCGTGATCATGAATTGCGCGACGCGGCGCTTCATCATCGCGCTCTCGGACTTGGCGTAGGTCTGCATGACGTAACGCTTCGCGCCGGTGAACGTGCCCTGGTAGCTCGGCTCCTCCTTGCGGCGCAGCGCCCGCTTGACCTCGGTGGCGTCGTAACCGGCATAGACGGGAACGGTCGGCTGCTCCTCCGTGAACAGGATCCAGTCGCGGTCCTTTTTCGGGAGCTCGCGCCAGGGCTTGTCCACGTCGTAGCCCAGCGTCGTCAGGATATCCCTCAGGTTTTGTCCCTGCCACGCGCTCGGCCAGGCCGCGACCGCGCGCTCGCGGATCGTTTTGGTGTCGTCGGGCACCATGGATTTTTCGGAGACATCGAGCATCCGGCCGATGCCGTGGCAGGTCGGGCAGGCACCCTCCGGTGTGTTCGGCGAGAATGATTCCGCATAAAGCAGCGATTGTCCTCGCGGATAGTCGCCGGCGCGGGAATAGAGCATCCGGAGCAGGTTCGAGATGGTCGTCACGCTGCCGACGGATGACCTCGTCGTCGGCGCGCCGCGTTGCTGCTGGAGCGCGACGGCAGGCGGCAGGCCTTCGATGTCGTCGACTTCGGGGATCTGCATCTGGTGGAAGAGGCGCCGTGCGTAGGGCGAGACAGATTCCAGATAGCGCCGTTGCGCCTCGGCATAGATCGTTCCAAAGGCGAGCGAGGATTTTCCCGAGCCCGACACGCCCGTGAAGACGACGAGGGCGTTGCGGGGAATGCGGACATCGACGTTCTTGAGGTTGTGCTCGCGCGCGCCGCGGACCCGGACGAACCCGTCGTCCTGTATCAGGCTCTTCGGCTGCTTTGGTCGATCGTCCATCTGGCTCCTCCGGTCCCGCGGGGGACTAACCGAAAGATCGCAGGATGGGTCCTCCGATGCCAGTGTGCCAGTTCCGTTCTGCACAAAGTGAAGGCCCGTCGCGGGACAGCGACGGGCCTTGCAGGGGCGTGTTGGGCTGCCGGCCGATGCCGGCGATTACTGCGACAGCTTCACGAAGCCCGGAAATTTCATCTTGCCCTCGGCGATCTTCTCGGGCCAGACCACGACCTGCTTGCTGTCCTGCCATTGGAAGACGAGGCCCGACACGGTGGTGGGGCCGGACTTGATGCCGTGAGTGAACTCGTCGTCCTTGCCGTAGAACTGAATGCGGCCGATCGTGCCCTCGTAATCGGTCTTCTCGAGTTCAGTGACCATCTTGTCGGGATCGGTCGAGCCGGCGCGCTTGATCGCTTCCGTAATGAAGTAGACCTCGTCATAGGCGGTGTAGCCGGTATAGGCCGGCGGCGAGCCGAACTTGGCCTTGAAGGCGGCTGCGAACGGCTTTGTCTTGGCGGTCACGGCGACATCGGGCGTCGCCACCGCCAGTGACGGCACGCCGTCGGCGGCGCCATTGGTGTCCTTCCAGAAGGTCGGGCTCAGCGCCTGCGCGCTGATGCCGAACATGGGGATCGGCACCTGCTGGTTCTTCCACTGCACCGTCGGCTGCACCCCGACATGCGAGATGCCGGTGACGATTACGTCGGGCTTCTTGGCCTCGATGTTGTTGAAGATCGGCGTGAAGTCGGTGGTGTCGGGCGAGAAGCGCACATGCTCGACGACCTTCAGCCCGGCCTTGGGCAGGCACGCCTCGTAGCCGACATCGAGCGGCTTGGTCCAGGCGGCGTCCTCGCTCATGATCGCGACGGTCTTGAACTTGAGCTTGTCGACCAGGAGATCCTTGGCGGCGTCGCAGACGAGCTGCGCCTGAGCTGCCGAAGTCAGGTAGCCGTGGAAGGTGTATTTGTTCTTCTCGTAATCGTTGTGGATCGCCTTGGTGATCTCGTTCGACGCGGCGCCGGGGGTGATCAACGGCATCTTCAGACGCGCCGCCCAGGGCTCGAGCGCCAGCACGACCTCGGAGATGTAGCTCGCGATCACGGCGGAGACCTTGTCCTCGCTCACCGCACGCTGGAACGCGCGCACGGAATCGGCCGAGGAGCTCTTGTTGTCGTAGGTGACGATCTCGACCTTGCGACCGAGGATGCCGCCCTTGGCGTTGATCTCGTCGGCAGCGATCTGCGCGCCACCGGGCGTCGCAGCACCCGCGATCGATTGCACCTCGGCGATGACGCCGATCTTGATCGGATCGTTCGACTGCGCGTAGGCGGGCGCAGCGAGGCACAGCGCCAGCGCGGAGGTGAGGAGACTGCTGTTGAGGAGTGTTGATGATCGCATGGTCGTTTCCTTTCTATGTTTCTTGTTGATGTTGAGGACTCACAGAAAATCGGCGCCGGCCTCGCTCGCGAAGCGGCCGGGATCGCCCTCCCAGACGATCCTTGCATGCTCCAGCACATAGACACGGTCGGCATGCGGCAGCGCGAAGGTCACGTTCTGCTCGCCGAGCAGGACCGTGATCGCGGTGGTCTCCCGCAGCTTCGTCAGCGCCTTGGACAATTGCTCGAGGATGACGGGGGCGAGGCCCAGTGTCGGCTCGTCCAGGATCAGGATCTGCGGCTGCATCATCAGCGCGCGGCCGATCGCCAGCATCTGCTGTTCGCCGCCGGAGAGCGTCTGCGCCATCTGGCCCTGACGCTCCTTCAGGATCGGGAATAGCTCGAACAGCCAGGTGAGCTGCGTGGCGCGCTTGTCGTCGGCCAGATGCTGGCCGCCGAGATCGAGATTTTCGCGCACGCTCATCTCGCCGAACAGCTCGCGCGATTCCGGGCACTGCACGAGGCCGCTGCGCGCGATCTTTGCGGGGCTCGTGCCGCGCAATTTGTCGCCGCCGCGCACGATCTCGCCGCTATAGGGCAGGAAGCCGGAGATGGTGTTGAACAGCGTGGTCTTGCCGGCGCCGTTCAGCCCGACGATCGAGACGAACTCGCCTTCGTGGACGTGGATCGAGACGTTCTCCAGCGCCTGGGCCTTGCCGTAGAACACGCTGACGTTCTCGACCTGGAGCAGCGGCACCTTGTCCTTGAAGCTGGTCTCGGGCCGGGCATGGGTCTCGATGGCGCCGCCGAGATAGACCCGGCGCACCGTCTCGTTCTTCATGACGTCCTCGGCCTTGCCGGTGACGATCTCCTCGCCGAGATACATCGCGAGCACGCGGTCGACGAGGGCTGCGACGCTCTTGACGTTGTGGTCGACCAGCATCACGGCGCGGCCGTCATCGCGAAAGCTGCGGATCAGGTCGGAGAAGACGTCGACCTCGGCCCGCGTCAGCCCGGCGAAGGGTTCGTCCACCAGCACGACTTTCGGGTCGCGCGCGATCGCCTTGGCGAGCTCGAGCCTTCGCAGATCGGCGAAGGGCAGCGTCGGCGGGCGGCGGTTCATGACGGAACCCAAGCCGACGCGCTCGGCGATCCATTTGGCCCGCTCGATCAGCGCCTTGTCCGGGAACAGCATGAACAGACTGTCCGGCAGCAGTGCGACCAGAATGTTCTCCAGCACCGTCTGCCGGTTCAGCGGACGCGAGTGCTGGAACACCATGCCGAAGCCCTTGCGCGCGATCTTGTGCGCGGGCAGGCCGGCGACGTTCTCGCCTTCGAAAATCACTTCGCCCGCGGTCGGGCGCTCGATGCCCATCACGCTCTTCATCGCGGTCGACTTGCCCGAGCCGTTGGGTCCGATCAGGCCAAAGATCTCGCCGGCGTTGACCTCGAAGCCGAGGTTCTTCACCGCCGTCAATCCACCGAAACGTTTCGTCAGCCCGCGGACGTCGAGCACAGGCCGGTTTGCGAGCATATCCATCACGAGCGCGCCTCACGCGAGAGGGCCGCCCCCAAGAAGCCGCCGGGGAAGAACAGCACGACGAGCAGGGCGACCGCCGAGACGATGAAAGTGGCAAGCTCGCCGGTCGGCCGCAGGAACTCGCCGGCGACGATCAGGAAGATCGCGCCGAGCGCCGCGCCGAGCACGGTGCGCCGCCCGCCGAGCACGGCCGAGACGATCACGTTCACGCCGACCGCGACGTCGACGACGGTGCCGACCGAGGCAGTGCCGAAGTAGAACACCAGCAGCGCGCCTGAGAGCCCCGAGAAGAACGCGCTGACGATGAACGCGGCGAGCTTGTGCTTGACGATGTTGAAGCCGAGCGCGCCGGCCTGCACCGGGTCCTGGCCGCTGGCCTGCAGCACGAGGCCGATCGGCGATTGCGACAGGCCGTAGAGGATCGCCGCCGAGATCGTCATGAAGCCGAGCGCGATCCAGTAATTGGCGCCAGCATTGATGGTGATGACGTCGGGGATGGTGAGGCCGATCTCGCCGCCGGTGAGATCGGCGAACACCACGATGAAATTCTGCAGCATCAACACCGCGACCAGCGTGGTCAGGCCGAAATAGGGACCGCGGACTCGCAATGCCGGCAGCGCCAGCACGAGGCCGGCGATGACCGAGGCGAGCGCGCCGAGCACGATGCAGGGATAAACCGACCAGCCGAACTGGGCATTCAAAATGCCGGCGGTGTAGGCGCCGACGCCGATCAGGAAGGTGGGACCGAAATTGACTTCGCCGGCGAAGCCGAACAGTAGGTCCCAGGCCATCGCGAACACGCCGAAATAGAACGCGACGGTGAGCAGTCCCAGCACATAGCCGGAGACGTAAAGCGGCAGCGTCGCCGCGATGACGACGAGCGCGACCGAGATGAAGAACAGGCGCGAGGTGAAAAAGCTGGACATCTCAGCGCCTCCCCAGAAGGCCCTGGGGCCGGATGTACATCACGAACACGAGCAGCAGCAGCGCCGGAATGGTGCGGTAGGCCGGCGAGACCAGATAGGCTGTCAGCGTTTCGAGATAGCCCACGACAAAAGCAGCGATCAGCGAACCGGAGACGCTGCCGAGGCCGCCGAGCACCACGATCGAGAACGCGCTCGCCGTCAGCGGTCCCACGCTGTAGGAGCTGACGCCGAGGAACATGCCGAGCAGCACGCCGGCGATGCCGGCGAGGATGCCGTAAATCCCCCACACCGCGATGTAGATGTTGGTCAGCTCGAGCCCGAGCAGGGTGACGCCGCGCGGGTTCATCGAGGCCGCCAGCACCGCCTTGCCGGTGCGGGTGCGGTTCACCAGCAGCCACAGCAGCGCGATGACGAGGCAGCACACGATGGCGGTGAAGATCTCGTTCTTGGGCGTGCGGACGCCGAGGATCTCGACCACGCCCTCGACGATCGGCAGCACGGTCTTGGCGTTGTTGGTGAAGAAATAGGCGATCACTTCCTGGATCATGATGCCCCAGAGCAATGTTCCCGTGAGGACGAAGATCTCCTTCTCCTCATTCGGAATGCGTCGCGAATCCTGAATCGGCTTCACCACTGCGAAATAGGTCGCGAACGCCGTGAGCAGCGCGACGCCGACCCCGATCAGCGCGCCGGCATAGGTGCCGACATTGAGCACGCTGGCGGCGGCCCAGGCCGCCACTGCTGCCGCCACCATGATCGCACCGTGGGAGAGATTGAGCACGCCGGACACACCGAAGATCAACGTGAAGCCGGTGGCACCGAGAGCGTAGAGAGCGCTGATGGCAAAGCCATCGATCAGAATCTGGAAAGCTCGCATGGATGATTGGCCGCGTGGCAGTCGAACTGCTGTTATGAGGAAAAATGCTGCGCGCACGGCGCACGAAAGCCTCCGGGAGCAAGCCCCGGAACAATCCCGATCAGGTCACGGTGGATTTGATGGAGCCTAGGAGCTCGACATCCGCACTGGCGGCGTCCCTCGGCGCGCCACCGCAGCTGCATCGATCATTATTCGCATTGCAACAGAGAGTCGTTTCTTCATGTTGTTCTCTCCCTTTGAGCAGGCCTCTTGTGAGCCATTATGTCGCAACTATAACGGCCGAGGCATTCTCGGCAAGTGAAACTGCGTTCAGGATTGTGAGAGACGAACTAAAGTCTAGACGCGCTGCACGCACAGGCATGCAGATTTTGGCGGTCGGCATGTGCGAGCTTTGACCGTTTCAGCGCGCTTGCAGCAGTGACGGATCGAGCGGCTGAAGCCGCACAGGATTGAACGGCGCGAGATCCACCTCGCGTGTTGCCCCCTCGGCGATCAACTGTGCCAGCGCCTCGCCGGTCGCGGGCGCGTTCAGGATGCCCCACACATTATGTCCGGTCGCAACATAGAGACCTTCACTCTGTGGCACGCGGCCGATCAGCGGCAGTCCGTCCTGCGTCACCGGGCGGAAGCAGGCCTGCCGTGCGATGATCTTTGCGGGATCAAACAGCGGCGACAGCCGCGCGGACATCGCTTGCAAGCGCGCGATCGCGTCCTGATCCGGCGCCACGGTTGCGGGATCGATCGGCAGCGGCGCGATGTCGGAGAGGGCGACGATATGGGTGCTGCCGTCGGCGCGTGGAAAGACCTCGATCGACACGGTTCCCTCATCGTCCTCATGCTCCAGGAACAGGGCATCGGCCGGCACGTCGGGGCCGAGGTCGTACACGATGCTCGGGCTGCGCTGGCCATAGACAGCGGGCAGGCTCATCCATTGTGCCGCGAGCAGCGACCATGGTCCCATCGCGATCACGACGGCGTCAGCTTCAATAGCGCCGCCCTCGACCTCGATACCTCTCGCGCGCGCGTCATTCGCGTCGCACACGATGCCGGTGACGCGGCCGGCACGAAGCTCGGCGCCTTGCGCGAGCGCCGCGTTCATCACCGCCGACGTGAACTTGTGCGGATGAACGATCGCCGTCGTCTCTGCCGTGCCGATGCGCCGCGTGATGACGACGCCATCGCTGAGCCAGCCGAGCGCGGAGGGGGCCGTCCGGCGCGGATCGCCATCGGACGCGACGTAGCCGCTATACGCGCTCATCGGGCGATAGCCCCAATCCCCCGCGATCTCCTCCGGCAGTTGCGCGTGAAGCGCAAAGCTGCGTCGAGCCAGTGCGTCGAGTGGCGAGCCGGTGCACCAATCGCGCGCCAGGAAGCCGCCGGCCTTGCCGGAGGCGGCAGCCGCCACCTCGGTCCGCTCGACAACGATGACATCAACGCCGAGCCGTCGAAGATATAACGCGGTGCAAGCCCCGATCACGCCGCCGCCGCAGATCACAACGCGCATGGCTTGTTCTCCAACAGGGCCAACGTTGAGGGAGATAACCTAGCTCGAATAGCCGCGTTCCAGAGAATGACGCTGCCGGTGCCGATCCAGCGCCAAATGGACGAGGCGCGTCAACAGCTCGCCATACGGCACGCCCGAAGCTTCCATCATCTTCGGATACATGCTGATCGACGTGAAGCCGGGCAGGGTGTTGATCTCGTTGAAACAGAACGCGCCGGTTTGCCGGTCGAGGAAGAAATCGACGCGCGCAAGGTCGCTGCATTCGAGGGCCGCGAAGACCTGCACCGCGAGCGAGCGCACGCGCGCCATCTGTTCGGCGTCGAGTTTGGCCGGGAGATCGACCCGGGCGCCGTCGGGATCGAGATATTTTGCCTCGTAGGAATAGAACTCGTGATGCGCGTTGGGGTTCAGCTCGCTGGCGACGCTCGCGAACAGGGGCTCGCCTTCGAGCACTGCGACCTCGATTTCGCGGGCGTCGATGCCCTGTTCGACCAGCACTTTGAGATCATATCGAAACGCATCGTCGAGCGCAGCGCCGAGCGCGTCCCACGATTTGACTTTATGGATGCCGACGCTGGAGCCCATGTTGCACGGCTTGACGAAGACCGGGAGGCTCAGCCCCTCGGCCGCCTTCGCGAGAGATGTGGCGCGATCCCCGGCGAAGGCCTTGCGGGTGAGCACGCGATAGCGCGCGACCGGAATGCCGGCGAATTCGGCGAGACGCTTGGCGACATCCTTGTCCATGCTGACGGCGGAGGCGAGAACTCCGGATCCGACGTAAGCGACGTCGGCCAATTCCAGCAGACCCTGCACCGTGCCGTCCTCGCAAAGCGGCCCGTGGATAACCGGGAAGACGACGTCGATCTCAAGCGAGCCGGTTGAGCCGGCGGAAATCGGCATGAGAGCGCAGTGCCCATTCGGTCCTCGGGCGAGCCGGATCTCGGGCGCATCGGGCAGGATCGGCAACGAGGTCGTCTGCGCAAGATCGAGCGCGCCAAGATCGTTCCACTGCCACCGGCCCGCCTTGTCGATGGAAACCGGGATGACTTCGAACTGCGAACGGTCGAGATGCCTGAGCACCGAGGCGGCCGATTTCAGCGAGACCTCGTGCTCACCTGACCTGCCACCGTAGAGAACAACGACGCGAATTTTGCCTGCCATGGACCAATTATCACGCGCCCTGTGCGGAAGTCACGTGTTGCCTGCAGACACCGGGGGCGTGAAGTTCTGAATTCGAGGCGAGCTCCTTGCAAGGCCTTCAACCTCTGTCGATCATCCAGCGGTTGACGGCCTGGTGAAAGTTCAGAGGACCCGGAACGGTCATGTGCGTCTTGACATACTTGAAGCCTGACTTTTGGAGAACACGGTTTGGAGCCACGTTGAACGCGTTGGGCTCGCAGAAGAGTTGCTTCAGCTTCAGAATCTGGAAATAGAGTTCGACGGTCAGTCCAACACATTCCACGCCGATACCCTGCTTGCGTTGCGAGGCATCGGTGATGTGAAGATGCATGTTCGCATGCTGGCCCACGCGAATCTTGTCGGCGGTCGAGAACCCCACGAACCTGTCATCGCAAAGCCAGCTCACCAGGAGGCTGCTCCTCTGCGCGATGGGCTGGTCGAACATCTGCTGATAGAGCCGCTGCCATTGCGATGCCTGCGGCAGTCGCGTCGGATCGACCCCGAGCATTTCCAGATGCTCCGGTGTCGCTGCGTGGAAGTATTCAATGATCATTGCAGTCTCCTGCAAGGTCATTGGACGAACGGTGACGGTCACTTCGCTATTCCCGTGAACTATCGGCTTCATATTCGAGGCGCCAGCGGGTTACGCTGACGCCTCGTGGCAGTCAGCTTACGCCGATCAGCCCGGTCCTGCGCCTTGCGTCGCCGTATACACCGCATAGAGCGACTGGCTCGCGGCCATGAACAGGCGGTTGCGCTTGGGGCCGCCGAACGTGATGTTGCCGCAGACTTCCGGCAGGCGGATGCGGCCGAGCAGCTTGCCCTCCGGCGACCACACCGTCACGCCGCTGTAGCCGACGGCGCGGCCGGCATTGCTGGAGGCCCAGACATTGCCGTTGACGTCGCAGCGCACGCCGTCCGGTCCGCACTTCACGCCGTCGATCACGCAGTCGGAGAAGCGCTTCGGGTTCGAGAGCTTGTTGTCCGTACGAACGTCGAACACAAAAATCTCGCCTTTGCCGCCGGGGCCGGTGTCGCCCGGGCCCTTGCCGGTCGAAGCGACGTAGAGCTTCTTGTAGTCAGGCGAGAAGCACAGGCCGTTCGGATCCGGCACCTGCTCCTCGGTGACGACGAGGTCGATACGGCCACTGGGGTCGATGCGATAGCAGTTGGTCGGCAGCTCGCGCTTGCCCGGCACGAAGCCGGCGGGCTGGCCGATCCGCGGATTGAGCTTGCCGCCCGCATTGCTCGGGCCGCCCGCGACGTCGGGCTCGCCCTCATAGAGCTGGCCGCCATAGGGCGGATCGGTGAACCAGTAGCTGCCGTCGGGATGCGCGGCGATGTCGTTCGGCGAGTTCAGTTTCTTGCCCTGATAGGAGTCGGCGAGGACGGTGGCGGTGCCGTCGTGCTCGTAGCGCGTCACCCGCCGGGTGAGATGCTCGCAGGAGAGCTGGCGGCCCTGGAAGTCGAACGAGTTGCCGTTCGAATTGTTGGAGGGCGAACGGAAGACGCTGACGCGGCCGTCGTCCTCGCTCCAGCGCATCTGCCGGTTGTTGGGAATGTCGCTCCACAAGAGATAACGGCCCTGCGCGCTCCACGCCGGACCTTCGGCCCACAGCAGGCCGGTGTAGAGACGCTTGATCGCCGTGTTCGGCTGCGCGAGATCGTTGAAGGACGGATCGACCGCGAGGATGTCGGGGTCCCAGAAATAGGTCGTCGGCGCACCATGGGGACCGAAATCGCGCGGCGGTGTCGTGACCGTCGTGGGCGGTGCGGCGGGACCGGTCTGGGCCAGCGCAGGGCCGGCCATTGTGGCGGCGGCGCCGAGCGCGAGCCCCCGGACGAGTGTTCGTCGTGAAAGCGCAGCATCCTGGTCCCGCGGCTCGTGGTCACGAGCTGCGTGGTCACGGGCCTCTTGGCGTGTCATCGCGTCCTCCCGGTCATGTTGGCTGGCCGGTTGATCCGGCCGAGCCGGGCAAGGTTAATCCGGTTCGGTGCGGGTTGCGAGTGGCAGCTTCGCAGCCTCTGGGTGATGCCGCGAGAACGCCGCACCATCGCCGCATTGTGCCGGTGCGAAGCGACCATTGGTCTCGCCCTCGCGCGGTTAACCCGCTGCTCTTTAATGCCTGTCAAGCCTTGACCTTGCGCGCGATGCTGGAGAGAACAAGGTCCGGAGCTAATGCTGGAGTTCGTGGTGCAAGGCGTCGTCGTACTGGTCGTATTGCTCGGGATCGCTTTCGCGGCCGGCTATTTCACGCGCGACCACATCTCCAGGAAACGGCGGGAGCAATCGCGCCGTTGGCGTAATTACGCCGAGCCCGAGTGGCTCCGGGCGAGCCCGCCCGCCAACACCAACGAGGTCACGGCCGTCAACGAAATGACGCCGCTGGCTCCGGCCAATGGCGAGCTCGGCCAGATGCTGGGTCGCTGGGAAAGTCGGGCGCGTACCCGCCGCACCGGCTGACGGACGGATTGAGATCGGCGCCGATCCATATTCCCGATAAGCGGTGCCCGGCTTCACGCCGTTAGCTGAAACATCGACACATTGCTCCAATCGCTGGTATCGCCGGTCGTGTCGTTGCCGGAAGCCGTGTCGGTTGGTAGCAACAGCATGACATACTGCGCTGCCGCTGTCGGAATGACGACGTGGGCGTTGTAGCCGTTCCGATCGAATTGTATCGGCGCATAGGCCGCTGTCGGCGAGGACGCATTGCCGTTGATGTCGTTCGTCAGGCCGAGCGATCCTGGGTTTAGATATGTGCCGGCGACGGTCGGCGTGTAATTGTTTTCGGCCGAGATCAGATAAGGCGCACCGACGACCGTCGTCACAGCCTGAATGGCTCGTGCATCGGCGGGAGTGGCACCGCGGGTCTGCCGGAGCACGCCAACGTTGGCCGCAGTCGGGACTGTGCTCGTCCCGGCGTCAATGATTGTCCAGCCGGTGATGTTTTCGGAGAACGTGCCGTTGGAGATCATGTTCGCGGCGAACGATGTCGCACCCGCCGCGCCGAGTTCGAAGGTCTGCGACCAGGTGAAGCCCGACAGGGAGCCGAAGGCGCCGCCCGAATGGCCGAAGTCGAAATAGAACTTCGATCGGTTCAAGGTGACATCGCGCACGACAGAGGTTCGGCGATAGCCGGCAAAGTCTGTGCCGCCATGATTGAAACGGACCGTCAGGCCGTCGGACGTCTTGCGCAGACTGACCATGTTGGCCTTCTGGATGAAGGTCCGGCCATAGGATGTGGTGCCCGTCGAGATCGGCGTCTTGTACTCGCTCCCGCCGCCGGTGAGCGTGAAGGTGCCTTCGTCGTATGTGCCGGTCGCGATGCCCATGCCGACATAAGCCGTTGACAGGACGGCGGTCGAGGAAATCGTGCCGGGGTTGAAAGAGATGCCGCTCGCGTTGATCGTCACGGTAAAGCCGGTAACGGTGACAGTGCTGCTGCCATCCGTGATCGAAACACTATGCGTTAGAACGATCTGATCGCCGGTCGCGTCGCTTGATGCCGGATCGAACGCCCTCCCGTCGATCGTCAAAGACTCGGCCGTCAAAGAACCGGTGGCGCCCACCCCGTGATAAGAGCCTGCGAACCTGTCCATCGATGTCGGCAGCACGAAAGCGTAGTCTTGGGCGCCGATATCGCTGGAGAACGTCCGCAACGGCGTTCCCGTTGGCGCCATCACGCTGCTCAAAAACTCGGCGGTCCCCGCATAGCGCCAGTTGGGCCAGGAGCCGCCCAGGTCGGTTTTTGAGTTGCCGCCCACGTTGCGAATGAAATGGTAGGCAAAACCGGTGCCGCAGGTGTTGCGCGCCATGACATAGAAGCTGTTCGCCGTATCCGCGACGACGCGAACCTTTGGACCGTGCGATTCACCGAACAGGGCATCGAGACCGAAGGCTGCGCGCAACGTGAATGGCGCTTTCAAGAGGTCGCGTCGTGTCAACATCTTGCGACGCTACACGCGGATGCGTTCGCTGTCCCACGAGCACCCGAAGGGTTTTTCAGCGCGCGCGAACATCGTCGAAACACCGTCGAGGATGATCTGGCGAGGTATTGCGAGGACGCTCGTGCCACAGCTCCAATGTGGGCTTGAGGGGCGGTTTCGCCCATGCGGGGCAACCAGGTCAGTCCCGCTGACCATCTTTTGGCGTTGCAGTTGCTGCCATTTTTCGTCTAGAAACGGCTCACTGAGCCTCCCGGCAACCAACCGTCAACGGTTTTGACCGAGAATTTGAGGGCTCACAAGGGTCTGGCAATGCTGATTCGCGGCCAAATCGATGGGATTTCGGGGGAGGTGGCTCTGGCCGCCGCCACGATCCCGGCCGCTCTGCTGCCCACCCTCCTTATTGGCGGCCTTCTTCTTACTTGCCCCTGAGGGCCGGCTGGGCGCCACGCGCCTGGGCACTCAGGGGTTGGTACGAGATCACCGGACAACCTCAGGCGCTCAAGGCAGATGTCGGGCGCCAAAGCTCAAAAGGAAATTGAAATGACCACCGCGAACAAGTCCGACAAGGACCGCGTCATCATTTTCGACACCACATTGCGCGACGGCGAGCAGTGCCCCGGCGCCACCATGACCTTCGAGGAGAAGCTCGAGGTCGCCGAGCTGCTGGACGATATGGGCGTCGACGTCATCGAGGCCGGCTTCCCGATCACCTCGCAGGGTGACTTCGAAGCGGTGAGCGAAATCGCCCGCCGCTCCAAGAACGCCGTCATCGCCGGCTTGTCACGCGCACATCCGGCCGATATCGACCGCTGCGCCGAAGCCGTGAAATTCGCCAAGCGCGGCCGCGTTCACACCGTGATCGCGACCTCGCCGCTGCACATGCGGGTGAAATTGAACAAGACGCCCGAGCAGGTGCTCGAGACTTCGGTCGCGATGGTCGCGCGCGCCCGCAACCAGATCGACGATGTCGAATGGTCGGCTGAAGACGCCACCCGAAGTGAGATGGATTTCCTCTGCCGCATCGTCGAGGCCGTGATCAAGGCGGGTGCGACCACCGTCAATATCCCCGACACCGTCGGTTACACCACGCCCGAGGAATACACCCACTTCATGCGGACGCTGATCGAGCGCGTGCCGAATTCGGACAAGGCGGTGTTCTCGGTGCACTGCCATAACGATCTCGGCATGGCGGTGGCGAATTCGCTCGCCGGCATCGCCGGCGGCGCGCGACAGATCGAATGCACCGTCAACGGCATCGGCGAGCGGGCCGGCAATGCGGCGCTGGAAGAAGTCGTGATGGCGATCAATGTGCGCAACGACAAGTTTCCGTGGTGGAACCAGATCGACACCACGCAGCTCACCCGTGCCTCGAAGGTGGTGTCGGCGGCGACGTCGTTCCCGGTGCAGTACAACAAGGCCATCGTCGGGCGGAACGCGTTCGCGCACGAGAGCGGCATCCACCAGGATGGCGTGCTGAAGGACGCCTCGACCTACGAGATCATGCGGCCGGAGATGGTCGGCGTGAAGCAATCGTCGCTGGTGCTCGGCAAGCATTCCGGCCGCCACGCCTTCATCCACAGGCTGGAGGAGATGGGCTACAAGCTCGGTCCGAACCAGCTGGAAGATGCGTTCACGCGGATGAAGGCACTCGCCGACCGCAAGAAGGACATCTACGACGAGGACATCGAAGCGCTGGTCGACGAGGAGATGGCGGCGTCGCACGACCGCATCAAGCTGACCTCGCTGACCGTGATCGCCGGCACCCATGGCCCGCAGCGTGCGACCATGAAGCTCGACGTCGACGGCCAGATCAAGATCGAGGAGGCCGAGGGCAACGGCCCGGTCGATGCGGTGTTCAACTGCATCAAGCGCCTGGTGCCGCACGAGGCCAAGCTCGAACTGTACCAGGTCCACGCCGTCACCGAGGGCACCGACGCGCAGGCGGAAGTCTCGGTGCGGCTGTCGCATGAGGGACGTTCGATGACGGCGCGTGCGGCCGACCCGGATACGCTGGTGGCCTCGGCCAAGGCCTATCTCGGCGCGCTCAACAAGATCGTCATGAAGCGCCAGCGCGATACCGTGACGACGGCCGCGGCGAGCTGACCCATTCCTGACTTTATCCATCGGTCAAACGCGGCGCCCTCGGCGCCGCGTTTTTCGTTTGGCGCGCAATCTGCGGCGTTCTCGCGCATCGCAACAAATATGTTATCATAACGTCGTGTTAACATACCATTCACCAGTGGCGTCGTGCGCTGCTGCTGTAGAGGTACCGCCATGCCCAGCTTGCCCCGGCGCTGCACGCCTGAGGCCGGGCGGCGGTCCAGAACGAGACGTGATGTGAAGTATGATACATAGCAATAAATATGTTATTGCCATGTCATGTTAGCATTTCATTAACCAGCAGCGTCGCGCGCCTTGCCTCGCTGCTGGAGAATTTGAAATGCCCCTTTCTGCTGGTTCGATCGCCTTCACCGGATTCAACGGTGACGGCAACGACAATCTGTCCTTTGTCGCCCTGACCGATATCCCGCAGGGCACCGTCATCAATTTCTCCGACAGCAACTGGAGCGGAACCAGCTTCGCCACCGGCAGCAATGCCGAGAGCACCATCGCCTGGACCGCGACCAGCGCGATCGCCGCCGGCACCGTCATCGACATCAACAACATCGGCAAGGGCACGTTCGGCACCAGCGCGGGCTCGGCCACCTTCAGCAATGCCAACAACACCGGCCTGTCGAACGACAGCGAGGTTGTCTACGCCTATATCGGTTCCTCGACCTCGCCGACCTTCCTCGCCGCCATCTCCAACGTCGGTTATGCGACCGCCGACGGCACGCTGACCGGCACCGGCCTCGTCGCCGGCCAGACCGCGGTGAGCTTCACCGGCGGCCTCGACATCGTCGGCTATAACGGCCCGCGCTCGGGCTTCGCCAGCTTCGCCGACTATCTTGCCGCGATCGGCAACACCGCCAACTGGGCGACCCAGAACGGCAGCGGCGACCAGAGCGCCGACGGCACTAACCCCGACGCGCCGTTCCCGACCACCGCCTTCACCGTGGCGGCTCCCGCGACGCAGACGATCTCGTTCTCACCGGCGGGCGTGTCGGTCACCGAGGGTGACAGCGGCACCAAGACCATGACCTTCACCATCGTGCGCACCGGCGGCACCACCGGCGCGATCAGCTTCTCCGGCAGCTTTGCCGCCGGCACCACCGATGCCGCCGATTTCGGCGGCGCGCTGCCGGCTTCGACCTTCAGCGGCACCATCGCTGCTGGCGCGTCGTCGGCGACCGTTACCATCACGATCTCAGGCGACACCGCCGCGGAGCCCGACGAGAGCTTCTCGCTGACGCTGACCGGCGCGACCAACCCGGGCGCGACCGTCACGATCGGCACTGCAACGGCGACCGGCACCATCGCCAATGACGACGGCACGCTGGTTTCCAGCAACTCCTCGAACCCGATCACGCTCGCCAACAACGATCATCTGACCGTCCTCTCCGGCGTGACGCTGTCGGGCTCCACCCCGGTCACCTGGATCGGCGGCAGCACCTCGCCCGGCGCGCTGATCGACAATTCCGGCACCATCACTGGCACCAGCCGCGCGGTGGCCACCAGTGGCTCGACCAGCGGCAGCCTCACCGTCAACAACAAGGCCGGTGCAACCATCACCGCGACCAAGGACGCGGTGAAGATCTCGAACCTGGTCTCCGGCACCAGCGGCACCTTCACGGTCAACAACGAGGGCACGATCTCCTCGACCGGAACCGGCGGCAATGCCGGCCAGGCGCTCGATCTCGACGACATCAATTCGAGCGGCGCACACACCGTCATCAACAACTCGGCCAGCGGCGTGATCTCGGCGGCCGATGCCGACGCGATCCGGGCCGGTGCCCGCGCGACCATCAACAATTACGGCCAGATCGTCAGCCACAACGCTTCGGCGGCCTCGTCCGGCAATGACGCGATCGACTTCCAGTCGGTCAACACCGGCGGCGTGGTCAACAACTTCGCCGGCGGCATCATCGACGGCGCGCGCCACGCGATCACCGGCGACCAGCCGATCACCGTCACCAACGACGGCGCGATCATCGGCCGCAGCGGCTCCGGCATCAACATGGACAGCGCCGCCAACACCACGACGATCGTGACCAACCACGGCACCATCACCGGCACGTCGGTCGGTGGTGCCGATGCCGATGGCGTCGATGTCGACGGCCTGGTTTCGATCGACAATTTCGGCACCATCAAGGCCGTCGGCCTGACCAGCGGCGCCAACGGCCTCAACGAGGCGCTCGCGATCGGCGGCGGCTTCGTCCACAACGAGGCGGGCGGCCTGATCGTCAGCGACCAGCGCGCGATCACCGTCGACGACAGCAATGACGGCAGCGCCTTTGCGGCCATGACCATCATCAACGACGGCACCATCCGCGGCAACAACGGCGAGGCGATCTCGATCGTCGGCACGTTCGCCGATACCATCACCAACAATGGCGGCATCTTCGGCAGCGTCGCCATGGACGGCGGCAACGATACGCTCATCAACAGCGGCACCATCACCGGCGACGTGTCGATGGGATCCGGCGACGACAGCATCAATCTCGTCACCGGCTCGGTCGTAACAGGCACGATCGACGGTGGCGACGGTGTGGACACGCTGGTGCTGTCGGGCTCCGGCTCGCTGCTTGGCACAGTCGTCGATGTCGAGAAGCTCGATATCCAGGGCGGCGTCTGGCGGATCAAGGATGCTGCCGGCTATTCCGAGATCACGGTCGAGAGCGGCGCGGGCGTCGTTCTCGAAGGTTCGGCCAATGGCATGGTCGTTGCCGCGGGTGCCCAGCAATCGGTCTATGGCCTCGCCTCGAACTCGGTTCTCTCGGGAACGCAGTACATCCAGATCGGCGGCTCGGCCGACGGCACCATGATCAAGGCCGGCGGAGAGCAGGACATCTACGGTGGTGGCGTCGCGACCAACACCAAAATGGACGGCGGTACCCAGGCGGTGTTCGGCGTCGCGATCGGAACGACCATCGCCAATGGCGGCCTTCAGCATGTCCACAACAACGCGTTCTCGACGGTGCTCAATGACGGTGGCGAGCAGAACGTCTATGCCGACGGCAGCGCGACTGGCACCACGATCAACGCCGGCGGCCTCCAGATCGACTGGGGTTTCACCATCACCACGACGATCAGCGGCGGCAATCAGCACGTGTTCGGTTCTGCGAGCCTGACGACGATCAATTCGGGTGTCCAGACCGTCCAGAGCGGCGGCACCGCCAGCGACACGACCATCCATGGCGGCGGGCAGGACGTCTATTCCGGCGCGACTGCGATCAACACCGCCATGGACGGCGGAAGCCAGTCGGTCTACGGCACGGTGCTCCAGACCACGATCAGCAACGGCGCGATCCAGTATCTCCATGGCAACGCCTCGGTCACGGTCGTCAACGCCGGCAGCCAGCAGAACGTCTACACTGACGGCATTGCGACCGGCACGACGATCAATGCCGGCGGCTTCCAGCTCGATTGGGGCATGGCCAGCGCCACGGTCGTCAACGGCGGCGTGCAATATGTGTTCGGCAGCGCAGCCGGCACGACGGTCCAGGCCGGCACGCAGCACGTGCAGGCCGGCGGCAGCGCGGACGACACCACGATCGGTGAGGGCGCGCTCGCCTATGTCCACACCGGCGGCACGATGGACGACGTGATCTTCGCAGGCCCCAGCGCTTCGCTGGTGCTTGACCAGGCGTCGAGCTTCACCGGATCGATCTCCGGCTGGCAGGTCAACGACAGCATCGATCTCGGCGACATCCTGTTCAGCGACGGCGTGACCTCGTTTGCCTATGCGCAGAACAGCGACAACAGCGGTGGTACGCTGACCGTGTCGGACGGCACGCACTCGGCGTCGCTGAGCCTGCTCGGCCAGTACAGCGCCGCGGACTTCGCGCTGTCCGCCGACGGCCATGGCGGCACGCTGATCACCGACCCGACGGTCGCCAACAACCAGCAGCTGCTCGCAGCCGCGCACTGAGCAGACCATTAGTGAATAGAACGACCGCAAGATCGAACTGCCCGGCTCATCCGAGCCGGGCATTTTTTTGGTCCCGGGCCTGGCCGGATCTGGGACGTCCGCCGGTAACCCCCTCGCGACACTGCATTTTTGCAATCCGCCCCCTGCTAAGGGGCAATGGCGCCTCGGCCGGCTTCCCTATAAAGCTGCCCTGAAGTCTTGGATAAGGCTTGGAGGCCGGTGGTCCGTGCCTCGCAAAAAAGCGTGCGGGAGGAAACATGCGGAAACTTATTTGGGCTGCGGCATCGGTTGCGGCCTTGGCAGGGGCTCTGGCGCTGACCGGGCCGGCATCGGCCCAATCGCCGATCATCATCAAGTTCAGCCACGTCGTCGCCACCGACACGCCGAAGGGCAAGGGATCGGAGAAATTCAAGGAACTCGCCGAGAAGTACACCGGCGGCAAGGTCAAGGTCGAGGTTTACCCGAACTCCTCGCTCTACAAGGACAAGGAAGAGCTCGAGGCGCTTCAGCTCGGCAGCGTGCAGATGCTGGCGCCGTCCAACTCCAAGTTCGGTCCGCTCGGCATCCGCGAGTTCGAGGTGTTCGATCTCCCCTACATCCTTCCCGACCTGAAGACGCTGCGGAAGGTGACGGAAGGGCCGCTCGGCGCCCGGCTGCTCAAGCTTCTCGACACCAAGGGCATCACCGGCCTTGCCTATTGGGACAACGGCTTCAAGCAGATGAGCGCCAACAAGAAGCTGGTGACGCCGGCCGACTATCAGGGCGTCAAGTTCCGCATCCAGTCCTCGCGCGTGCTCCAGGCCCAGTTCAAGACGCTCGGCTCGCTGCCGCAGGTGATGGCGTTCGGCGAAGTCTACCAGGCGCTCCAGACCGGCGTGGTCGACGGGCAGGAGAACACCTGGTCGAACATCTATACGCAGAAGATGCACGAGGTGCAGAAGTACATCACCGAGACCAATCACGGTTACATCGGCTACGTCGTGATCGTGAACAAGAAGTTCTGGGACGATCTGCCGGCCGATATCCGCGGCCAGCTGTCGAAGGCGATGAAGGAAGCCACCGACTTCAACAATGCGCAGTCGCAGAAGGAAAACGACGACGCGCTGGCCGAGATCAAGAAGAGCGGCAAGAGCGAGATCATCAAGCTCACGGCGGAGCAGGACGAGGCGATGCGCAAGGCGATGGAGCCGGTCTACAAGGAAGCCGCAAGCCGCATCGGTCAGCCGCTGATCGAGGAGTTCCAGAAGGAAGCCAAAAGCACGACGAACTAACTCGGATCGTGCGTGGATAAATGATGCATGAACAAAGGGCTTCCGTGCCGGCACGGAAGCCCTTTTTGTTGCAAATGATTTCAGTCTGCATCTGAACAGACATTCACGGTAGTTACATCTCCGTAAGAACGCCTTCCTGTCCAAGTTGTAAGTTGCGCGTCAGCCTTGCGACCCTCATCTTCAGAGCATCCTTCCAGAGGAGGTACTGATGAGGAAGTTCACCATCGCTGCCATCGCCGTGCTCAGCATCGCCGGCTCGGGCGCGGTCTATGCCCAATATCATCGCCCGTGGATGGAGCACATCCGCCACATGCGCATGAACCCGGAGGACCGCGCCGCTTTCGTCGACGCGCGTATCGCCGCCGTCCATGCCGGGCTGAAGCTTAACGCCGACCAGGAGAAGCTGTGGCCGCCGGTCGAGTCCGCCGTGCGCGACTTCGCCAAGCTGCGTCTGGATCGCGCCAATGCGCGGATGAATGCCGGCCCGGGCGACGGCGCCAAGGATGCCGACAAGCCCGAGGATCCGGTCGCTCGCCTGCGCCAGCGCGCTGAGGACATGGGTGCGACCTCGGTTGCCCTGAAGAAGATCGCCGATGCCGCGGACCCGCTCTACAAGACCCTCGACGAAGGCCAGAAGCGGCGCCTTGCCGTGCTGACCCGCCACCGCGGCCCATTCGGCGGCGGTGAGGACGGCCCGCCCCGCCACTTCATGGAACGCGGCATGGACCGGATGATGGAGCGCGGCATGGAGCACTTCCGTCGTGACCGTTTCGACCGCGACGGCGGTCCGGATCGGGATCGCGAGGGCCGGCTCTGAGCCACCCCGCATTTCCCGCGGAATTAAACCTTGGCGAAGCCGCTGGAATCCAGCGGCTTTTCGCTTTTTGGGGACTGTGGAAAAACCTTCATCGCATCGCTTGCCATCCCCGGATCGCTTTGCTAAACGACCGGCCTCGCAAGGCATTTGACCGCCTTTCGGGCGCATAGCTCAGTTGGTAGAGCAGCTGACTCTTAATCAGCGGGTCCCAGGTTCGAGCCCTGGTGCGCCCACCAAATCAACCCTTAGTCAGAAAACCGTTTGAGCAATTGATTTCTCAAACGGCGTTCCGATGCTTCAGTCCACCAGCAATTGAAGCTGTGCCTGCCTTCCTTAGTCGAAATTCTCTTGGGCGGTTTCGGTGTTAATCGGCTCCGCACGATCGAACGTGCGCGAACAACAGCGGCTCGCTAGGCGTCCCAGCCCGAGCGCGTCAGTACCTCCGCGTGCAAGAAGAGATCGCTGCTAGCCGCTAGATCGCGCGATGTCCGTCGGGATCAACACAAGAGGACGACAAGGAGGGCAAGGCCGCTCGGTGGCGTTGGCCTTATGGCAACCCGAACGCCTACCCGATCGATGCACGCGGCGTAACGCACACGTCCGAAATTGCGCGATCGATACGAATACGACTCCCACGGGAACGCCGACGGTTCGCGCCAGCACTACGGTCGTCCATCACCACCAACAACGTAACCATCCATTCAACGGCAGGAGTGTTGGCGGGCTGGCGATACGGTTGGGGAGATCATCTTCAATGCGAGATCGAGCATCAACGGCAATGGGAGCATTGCGGCTTCAGCGCCGAGCGCATCGTCTTGCAGTGGGGCCGGCGATCAATCCAGCCTTGGGCGGTGAAGGGGCACGCTCGCTGATTAACGCGACAGGTCTCGCAGTGAGCCTCAACGGCGCAGGGAATAACGTGGCGGCGAGGGCAATCAATGCCGCGACGGTCGCCCTGCTCAAGCGCTCGATCACCTATGCCGGCGGCGGCGGAGCAATATGGCTCTTTGGGCTACGCGCCCAGGCGACAAGCTGCCGTCATCCGTAAACTTATCTGAACTGGCGAGGCTTCGGAACTAGCGCGGCCGGGCGGATGCGCCAATTCCGGCTGCTGGCTGTGTGGGCAGTTGGCTGCTTGAATTTGGGGCAGATGAGAGAGCGAAGGAGGCGTCGCTTGACGGCTTCGGTTGGTGGAGATTCGGCCGTTCAAGTCCGCTCGATCAGGATTCTTACGGGTCTTTGCGAGGCCCTGGAATCGATTCTGTGGCTTCGATCCCACACCTGCCTGTTGAGCACTGGGCTGTGGAGGCAATGCCTGCCGGTCGGCTGGATCGTCGGGTTTCCGAAAGAAATCCAATTATAAATCAATGACTTGTGTGGATAATATTGCCTCACGACCGCGTGATATTTGTGCAACAATTAGCCGAAAACGCGCGGCCAGGTGGTGAATCCGCGCGGTCTTCCGTTGCTTGATCACGGGTCTTCGGTTTCTATGACTGCGCGACGGAGGGGGGCATCCCAAGGTCGTCCCGGTTTAGGTGGTTCGCTTAAGTCCCTCGCGTTAGCGGGTGTGTCCGAAGGCGCGAAGCGGCTAAGCGGTGAAGTTAAGGGACAAGGGAACCAACCTTAGGGTGTCATCACCCAGCGGATCCGGAACCTTCCCTATAGAGCAAACTTGGAGGTTTAACATGAAGTTGGTTAAGAGCCTTTTGCTCGGTTCAGCGGCAGGTCTCATTGCCGTTGGCGGAGCGCAGGCAGCCGATCTCCCCGTGAAGGCCAAAGCGGTCGAATACGTGAAGATCTGCTCGCTGTACGGTGCGGGTTTCTACTACATCCCGGGCACCGACACCTGCATCAAGCTGGGTGGTTACCTGCGCGCTGAAGTCGCGCTGGGCACCAACTCCGACTACAGCGCCGGCCTGAACGTTTCGAGCCAGGGCGCAAACGGTGCACGCAATCGTCTGACGAACTACTACACGATGCGCGCTCGTGAAGATCTCAACATCGACACGCGCACCGCGACTGAGTACGGCGTTGTCCGTACCTTCTTCGACGGCGTGTTCTCCTGGACCACCGGCAACTACGTCGGCTCCAACAGCGGCACCGGCACCACCGCCTACAGCGGCACGCTGGCTGCTGGTACCAACCCGCTGACCGGCGCTGCGACCCTTTACGGTTCGGGCTCTGGCTCGGTGAACGGCACCGACGGTAACACCTCGGCCGGTTCGCTCGGCGTGTACTACGCCTTCATCCAGTTCGCTGGCTTCACGATGGGTAAGGCCGTGTCGCAGTTCGACGCGCCCTGGACCAACTATCCCGGCAACAACTTCGACAGCCTCGTCGGCGGCAGCGGCACGGTCACTGGTATCAACCAGTTCACCTACACTGCTGACTTCGGTCAGGGCGTGACGGCTGCCTTCTCGGCGGAAGACCCGACCTCCTACATGCAGGCCGGCAACCTCAACATGACCGGCGCGACCGCGTACGGCATGCTGCAGGGCGCTTACGGTTCCAACGCCATCGGCGGTTCGCGCTCTCCGAACCTCGTCGGTATGGTCCGTGTCGACCAGGCTTGGGGTCTCTTCCAGGCTTCGATCGCCGCGAAGGACAACCACGTCGGTTACTACGGCGCGACCGAGCCGACTGGCCACCCCGACGACAAGTGGGGTTGGGCTGTTCAGCTCGCTCTGTCGATCAAGAACATCCCGACTGGTGCGGGTGACGTGATCAACATCTCGGGCGTCTACACCGACGGCGCGACCCGCTACAACTTCCAGAACCTGTCGGGCAGCACCTACTCGATGTTCGGCAGCTCGGGCAACGGCTCCTACCAGAGCATTGGCTTCGCCACCGCTCCGGACACCGTCTACGTGACGGGCGGCTCGCAGGAGACCGTCAAGACCTGGGGCTTCCGTGGTGCTTACACCCACAACTGGGATCCCTACTGGAACACCGCTCTGTACGGTGCCTACGCTCAGGCTCAGTACGGCTCGCTGGCTAAGACCACCCTCTGCGGTCCGACCGGTGTTGGCGGCGTGTTCGGCGGCGTCGCTGGCGTCACGGGTTGTAACCCGGACTTCGCCATCGGCCAGGTCGGCTTGATCACCCGTTGGACCCCCGTCAAGAACCTGACCTTCTCGGCGGACCTCTCGTGGACCCACCTCGACCAGAAGTACTCGGGCACTGTGACCCCGGCTGCTCTGATCGCGGTTCCCGCCAAGCCGGTCGCCACCTACGAGCTGAAGGACCAGGACTCGATCGTTCTGCTCCTCCGCGCTCAGCGCAACTGGTAAGCTCGGTCTAACGACTGAACAGAGGGCCCCGGCGGGAAACCGCCGGGGTTCTTCTTTTTTGGGAATGGTCACAATCCGCTGAGGCGATCGTACGCTGGCCCCGTGTTGATCATCGTGGCCGTTCTGTTTCCATTATCACGCGCGCCAGCTCCGACGGCTTTCAGCAGCTGAGAAGTGACCCGTATTCGGATCAGGCAGCTCGGCGCCATCGCGAAGAAGAAGCGAGGAGCGTGCTGATCCTGCTTGCGCTTTATGCCGCGTGGTTCCGGATCAAACCGACGGTCGATGATATGCACGAGGTTTCGCGCGAGAAGCCGGAATTGCGACCAGCATTGGCTGCCGTGAACTCGGCATGAGCCCGGCGATCTACCAGCGCGTACGATGATCGTGCGACGAATGCGCGTCTTCGGCGGGATAAGCCCGGTGGTCCGACCGGCAAGTCATTGACCGTTCACAACGACGACTGTGACGGCTGCGATCCGCGGCCGGCTGGCGCCGGCAATGGCTCTTCCATCTTGATCGACGGCAGTCTGGCGTTCGAGGCCCTGATGCACTGGCAGTTTCGTGCCATTGCGCCTCTTCCAGCCATCAAAAGACTTCGACACCCGAATCCTTGACGAGCTTGCCCCAGCGGCCGTAATCGGCCTTGATGGTGTTCACGAAATCCTCGGGCGTCGAGGTGGTCACAAGCAGCCCCTGAGCTTCCAGGCGAGCTCGAACATCGGGTTGGGCTCCGATACGGACGATTTCGGCATTCAAGCGCTGGATGATGTCAGCCGGAGTACCTGCGGGCGCGACCAGGCCGAACCAGGAATCGACGACGAAATCCGATATGCCGGCCTCGGTAGCGGTTGGGACGTCGGGAAGCTGCGGCGACCGTTCGCGGCTGGTGACGAGGAGGCCTTTAACCTTGCCGTCGCGGATCTGCGGCGCGAGCACGGTGAGTGTGTCGAACGACAGATTGACGACGTTGCCCAGGAGTGCGTTCACCGCCGGGGCGCTGCCCTTGAACGGCACGTGCAGCAGCTTCGTTCCGGTTTGGCGTTGGAAGAGCTCGCCGCTCAAATGGCAGAGCGTCCCGGGACCGCAGGACGAATAGGTCAGCTTGCCGGGATCCTTGTTCGCCGCGGCAACCAGCTCCCTGGCGGTCGCGACCGGCGTGTCCGGGCTAGCTGCCAGCACGTAGGGGACCGTCGCCAGGTTCGAGATCGGCGCGAAGCTCTTGAAGGGATCGTACCTGATCTCCTTGTTGATGTGCGGCAGGATGGTGAGCTGGCCGGCGGGAGCCAGGGACAAGGTGTAGCCATCGGGATCGGCGCCTGCGACGGCTTCGGCGGCAATTGCGGTGCCTGCGCCGGGCTTGTTCTCGATCACCACGGACTGCTTGAGCGCTTCGCTCAGCTTGTCGGCGTAAACGCGGGCGACGGTATCCGCGGCGCCGCCGGGAGGAAACGGCACGACCAGCTTGATGGTGCGGCTCGGCCAAGCACCGGCGATCGCGCCGCTGGAGCTCAAGAGCACCGATGCGGTCAAAACGGATGCGGCGAAGAAGCGAAGAGATCGGACGAAGCGCACAGCAGGAATCCTCAGTGATGTCAGGCAAATCCGCCACGCGTCCCTGTCACCGGAACGTCGCTGGTTACAATTCGCCATGGAGAGCACCCCATAGATGCTATTCGGCCGACCTCGAGGCAACGGAACTGTGTTGCGAATGCACGCCAATCACTGGAGGATTGCTGCTGTCCGACCGGTGATCGTGAGAAAAACCATCCAAGAGGAGGCCTGGCGAGCTTCCGGCCCACATCCGGCGGCGGGGTCATTCACCACCAGGCCACATCTCCAGACTTGCCGGGGAAGCAAGCCATCGAAGCTATTCGTCGAGATCGGGCCGGGCTTTGTGTAAGAAGGCGGTACCAGTCTGTTGCGGAGAGGACCGATTCCCCAGCTCATATTTGGCCTGATCTATCTGCTGATCCTGACCCGCTTCCTGTGGCCGATGGATTTGCCGCTCTGGGTCAAGATCCCGGCGGCTGCGCTCATATTGGTCGCATTGCAGTTTCACCGGTGGAGCAAGCTCTCGTCGGGCTCCGTATTTTCTCCCGAGTTTCCACGACCGATCGTCGCCCTCTTCAACTGGGCGTTCGGCGGGATCATCCTGCTGGCGTTGCTGCAACTGGCGCTCGATGTCGGGCTTCTGCTCGCGATCCCCTTCAATGGTGGCGTCGTGAGTGCGCCCGACGAAGTCCGCTACGGACTGGCGGCGTTGGCCGCCGTCGCGGCCGCGATCGGCGTCCAGCAGGCCATGCGAATTCCGCCGCTGAAAGACATCGAGATCGGCATCCATGGACTTCCGCCGCAGTTTGACGGTTACACCATTTTGCAACTGACCGATCTTCACATCAGCCGGTTGTTTCCGGCTTCCTGGGCGCTCGCGGTCGTCGAGCGATCGAACAAGCTCGGCGCTGACCTGATCGCCATCACGGGAGATCTGATCGACGGCACGCTCGATGCGCGCCGCACCGACATTGAGCCGTTGCGGTATTTGAAGGCGACCGATGGCGTCTACGTGATCTCGGGCAATCACGAATACATCTTTGGCTACGACACGTGGATGGCGCACTTCGCCGCTTTGGGTCTGCTGTCGCTCGAAAACAGGCACATCGTTCTCGATCGCAATGGTGGCAAGCTGGTCATCGCCGGCATCACCGACCAGGCGACGCGCCATAGAGGACATCACGTTCGCGATCTTGCCGCGGTGCTTGAAGGTGCTCCCAAAAGCGCCCCCGTCATCCTGCTCGACCACCAGCCGAGCGACGCGCGACATGCCGCCAAGCTCGGCGTCGCTCTGCAACTGTCCGGACATACGCACGGAGGGCTGATTTGGGGGGTCGATCGCTTGGCCGCTCCCGCAAACGCCGGCTTCGTCTCGGGGCGTTACGACGTCGGCGGAATGACGCTCTACGTGAACAATGGCACTGCGCTGTGGCCAGGATTCGCGCTGCGGCTGGGGCGTCCATCTGAATTGACGCGGATCACGTTGCGTCAGGCGGGAGCCGGCTGACCGCGTGAGAGATGGAAGCGCCATCAGAGGATATGACCGTACGTGATTGAGCAGGAATACGACACGATCATCATCGGCGGCGGTTCCGCCGGAGCGACGCTGGCGGCACGTCTGAGCGAAGACCCCGCGCATCGTGTGCTGCTGCTTGAGGCCGGGCAGGATCTGCGCACTGCGACCACGCCGGAACACATCCGCATTCCGAACCCGATGCGCGCCATCGGCGATGACGATTTCCGCTGGCCGAAGCTGTTGGCGCGACGCACCGAGCGGCAGCAGCCGCTGCTGCTCTGGCGTGGCCGCGCCATGGGGGGCAGCTCGACGATCAATGGCCAGATCGCAATCCGCGCCGTACCCGACGATATCGACCGCTGGGCGGCCGCGGGCTGCACGGGCTGGTCATGGGACGAGCTACTGCCGTATTTCTGCAAGCTCGAGACGGACAGGAATTTCGCCGATGCCGCCTATCATGGTGATCGCGGTCCGATCCCGGTGTATCGCGCTCCGATCCCGGATTGGGGCAATGTCGACCGGGCGCTGCGCGCGTCGGCGCTCGGTCTCGGTTATGGCTGGTGCGAGGATCACAACGCGCCTGTCGGCACCGGCGTCTCGCCCTATGCCATCAACAGCGAGGGTGGTCTGCGAATCTCCACCAATGACGGCTATCTGGAGCCGGCGCGCGATCGCGGCAATCTCGACATCGTCGGTCATGCCCTGGTCGACACCATCACCTTCGAAGGCAACCGTCTGCACGCCAACGGCGTTCAGGTCCGCGTGAACGGCCGATCCTGCGCGCCGCGGGCGACGCGTGACGTCATCCTCTGTGCCGGCGCGATCCATTCGCCAGCCATCCTGCAACGCTCCGGCATTGGGCCTGTCGCCCTGCTGGACAGGCTCGGCATTCCCATCCGCGCGGATTTGCCGGTGGGTGAGAATCTGCTGGACCATCCGATCGTCAATGCATTGCTGCATTTGCGCGACGGCAGCCAGGTCAGCACGCTGATGCACCGGCACACCAATTGCTGCCTGCGCTATTCGTCCGGCCTCGCAGGTGCCGGCGACAACGACATGATCATGATCGCCGGCAATCTCGCGCGCTCGCAGCAATCGATGGCCGAAGTCACGCTGGGACGCATCGCCGTGTCCGTGTATCAGGCCTTCAGTCAGGGCCACGTTCGAATCGTGACTGTTGACCCCGAGGTCGATCCTGCAATCGAGGAGCGCATGCTGTCCGACCCTCGTGATCTCTTGCGCATGCGCGACGGCGTCCGCCGCCTGCGCGATATCTGTCTCCAGCCTGCGGTGACCGACATCGCTGACCGCGTCGATTATGGTGTCAGCGGACGCTCGATGGATGAGCCGTTCAGCGATGCGGAGCTGGATGACTGGCTGCTCGCCGAGTGCAGCGACGCGCAGCACGCGAGCGGAACCTGTCGCATGGGCGCGCCGGACGATGCGCGCTCGGTCGTCGATCCCGAATGCCGGGTGATCGGATGCACGGGGTTGCGCGTGATCGATGCCTCGATCATGCCGGAGGTCCCGCGCGCCAACACCCATTTGACCACGGTCGCCATCGCGGAGCGCATGGCGGACCGATTGAAGGGCCGATGATCGCGAGCCGAGGCTTCAGGCCTTGCTCGCCCGCGCAGCGATCGCGGTCATCTCGAGTTTGACGCCCGGACCGAGATCGGCCACGCCGATTGCGGCGCGTGCGGGCAAGTGCGCCGCTGCAAAATGCGCCTTCCAGGCCGCGTTGAACTCCGCCTTTTCCTTCAGGTTGGTCATGAAGATGGTCACCTGCAGGACGTTGGCGAGATCCGAGCCGAGACCTTTCAGCAGGCGCTCCAGCTGACCGAGCACGTCGTTGGCCTGGCCCGACATATCGAGGCTGGTGTCCTCGGGGAGGATCCCGCCGATGTAGAGCACACCATTATGCTCGACCACTTCGTGGAGCAGACCTTCATAGGGCAAGACGCGCTGGATCATGACGGGACCGGTGTTGCTGTGGGGATCGTGGCCGTATCGCACATTCCCACAGCCAATACGAGGCCTTCCATCGCGGTCATGACGAGGAGCGGGGGACGCAGCAGGGCGCACTGCCGTTCTGCGACCGGTGCTGACGCGCATGGCTTCGTCCGGAGATCACGAAGCTCGCCAGCGCCAGCACCCAGACGGAGATCGCGCCATAGAGCATCACCAGCCTGAAGCCATGGACCAGTGCGTCTTGCAGGACGGTTTCCGCCGCCGGCAGCAGGCTCAGCTCGGGAATATCGGACGCGCGGACGGCGCCGCCTGCGATCTGCTGCGCAAGCTCTTGTACGCGGCCGGCATCGAGCGCGGCGGGAAGCGCGTTGCGCAACCAGGCGGAAATGCCGGCGATCAGGATGAAGCCCATCAGCGCGATATTGACCGCCAGCGAGATCATGCGGGCACTCATGTCGATGCCTGAAGCCATGCCGGCTCGCGCGCTCGGCACTGATGCCGTGGTGACGTTGGTCACCGGCGTGTTGGTGAGGCCGAGGCCGACACCTGCGAGGAGGCATCCCGGCGCCAGCGTCAGCCAGGTGACGTGCTCAGCACCGCTGCCGGCCCACATCAGCATGAAGCCAAGGCCGATCACGAACAGGCCGGCGGGAATTGCGATGCCGCCGCCGAATCTCAGCAATATCCGTTCGCCGAACGGCGGAACGACGAGCGTCGGAAGCGTATAGGTGAGCAGCGCCAGGCCTGCGGCGAAATTGTCGTAACCAAGCGCGCTGTGGAAGAAGATCGGCAGGTAGATCATGAACGACCAGAAGCTGAAGTTCATGCCGGCCGACCCCAGCAGCGCACCGGAGAAGGCGCGGATCCGCAGGACGGAGAAGTCGAACATCGGTCGGGCGCTCCGCATCTCCACCAGCACGAAGGCGGCAAAGCTGAGAATGGCCGTTGTGACGATCGCAAGGCCGATCGTGCCAGTGAAGCCGAAATCGGGGCCTTGCGTGATATAGAAGGCGATGCAGAACACGGTCGTGGAGAGCGTCGCGATGCCTGCGACATCGAGATGCTTCGCGTCGGGATCGCGCGATTCCTGCACGCCCGTCACCGTGAGCGCAATCGTGGCGATGGCGATCAAGACGTGGATCAGGAACACCCATTGCCAGCCGGAGATCGCGACGATCGCCGCGCCGATGATGGGACCGAAACCGAGACCGATCCCGAAGATGATCCCCCAGGCGGAGAAGGCGCGTGCGCGCTCCGGTCCTTCCTGGAATTGATGGGAGAGCACCGCGACCTGACAGATCAGCATCGCGCCGCCGCTCATGCCCTGAAGGAAACGGCTCAAGATGAGGACGAGGACGTCCTGCGCCAGCCCGCAGATCAGCGAGGCAAGGCCGAACACCACGATGCTGACAATGAACACGCGCTTCCGGCCATAACGATCGGCCAGCGTCCCCGTCGCCATCAGCACGGTGGTGACCGCGATGGTGTAGGCGTTCATGATCCATTGGAGTTGCTGGAAGCTTGCGTGCAGCACCCTTTCCAGCGTCGGCAGGATCGTCGGCACGCTCGAGATCTCCAGACCGAACATGAGGGACGCGAGGCACGCTGCGGCCAGCGCAATCGTGTTTCGTCGTGATGATGGGACCGTCAAAACTGCGACCTCCGGGCTTGATGCCGATTGCCGACGCGCGCGCACGACATCGCTAGCCCCGGAGACTGTTAACCTCCGGTGCGCGCCGCCCCGCGTCGGGCAACGCGAACATAGGGGGCCCTTGACCACAACAAAATCGCATCAATATAGATTTCAGAGACAACAAAGGCGGATGATGGAATGCTCTCGCTCGATGTCGACGCCGTCAGGGCTTTTGTGACCGTGGCGGACCTCCACAGCTTCACGCGCGCCGCCGAGGCATTGGGGACCACGCAAGGCGCGATCAGCGTGAAGCTGAAACGACTCGAGGATCGCATCGGGCATCGCTTGCTCGAGCGCACGCCGCGATCGGTGCGGCTGTCGGCGCAAGGGACCGCCTTCCTCCAGGGCGCGCGAGACTTCATCGCGGCTCACGAACGGGCGATCGCCGGGCTCAACGCGCCGCCGCGCCATTTCGGCCTCGGCATTGCCGCGCATGTCGCGGGGCCAGAAGTACCGGCCCTGCTGTCGCGGCTTCATGCGCACGATCCGAATCTGACCATCGAGGTCCAGCTCGACAGTTCGCGCAACCTCCTCGACCTGTTCGACCAAGGGCGGCTCGATGCGGCCATCGTCCAGCGCGAGGACGATCGCCGCGACGGCGAAACGCTGGCACATGAGCGGTTCGGCTGGTTTGCAGCGCAAGGGTTCGAGCACAGGCCGGGAGAGCCGCTGCGCCTCGCCGCGTTGGCTCCGACCTGCGGCGTCCGCAACACCGCCACGCAGGCGCTGGATCTGGCCGGCATCAAATGGACCGAGGTGTTTCTGGGCGGAGGTTCCTCGGCGGTCCATGCCGCCGTCGTGGCGGGACTCGCGATCGCGCCGTTGTCGTATCGGATTGCACCGAGCGGTACCATCGACATCGGCGAGAGGCTTGCTCTTCCAAAACTGCCGCCGTCCGAGGTCGTGCTGCATTCGTCCCTGACGGACCGGCGTTCGCGGGCCGCGCTGGGCGCGCTGGCAGCCGCATTCCGCGAGCATCGCGCGCCGGCGTGAGTCGCGCCCTCCGGCGGCCGGTTTCCCACGCCACACACTGCACAGGAGCCCAGCGTTTGCGTCAGCCCTGATCGCGATGACATCGGGATGTGGATCGGTATACTGCCACCGCATACGGAACAAGGATCAGTGATGGACGATACGATTGGCTTCCCCGACCCCGGTCTCGACCTGTCCGACGGTTTCAAGCCGCACACCTCGCATTGGGGCGTGTTTTCGGCGCGCCAGGGCAAGGCCGGGCTTGAAGTGAAGGCCTATGCGGGCGATCCCGATCCGAACGGCATCATCGATAATTTCCCCGGCGCGCTGCGGCATCAGGCGCGCATTGCCCAGCCGGCGATCCGCCGCGGCTGGCTCGAGCGCGGACCCGGGCCCGACAATCGCCGCGGCCGCGACGAGTTCGTGTCCGTGAGCTGGGAGAAGGCGCTCGATCTGCTCGGTGACGAGCTCGGCCGCATCCGCGACACGCGCGGCCCCGGCGCCGTGTTCGGCGGCTCCTATGGCTGGTCGAGCGCGGGTCGCTTCCACCACGCGCAGAGCCAGGTGCATCGCTTCCTCAATATTACGATGGGCGGATATGTGCGCTCCGTCAATTCCTATTCCTCGGGCGCGTCCTCGGTGCTGCTGCCGCAGATCCTCGCGGGCTATGAAGACATCACCAAGCACAACGTCACGTGGGAGCAGATCGCGACCGAGACCGAGATCGTGCTGGCGTTCGGCGGCATGGCGCTGAAGAACTCGATGGTGGCCGGCGGCTCCATCGGCAAGCATGTCGAGCGCGGGTCGATGGACGCTGCGCGCCGTCGCGGCTGCGAGTTCATCCTGGTCAGCCCGCTGCGCGACGATCTTCCCGTCGAGGCCGGCGCCGAATGGATGACCTGCGTGCCGGGCACCGATACCGCGCTGATGCTCGGCATCGTCCACACGCTGGTGAGCGAAGGCCTGCACGATCAGGCCTTCCTCGATCGTTACACTGAAGGGTGGCCGGTCTTCCTGCGCTATCTCATGGGCGAGAGCGACGGGCAGCCGAAACATGCCGAATGGGCCGCGCCGATTTCAGGCGTCGATGCCGGCACGATCCGCACGGTTGCACGCCGCGCCGCCGGCAAGCGCGCGCTGATCACCGTCTCGCATTCGCTCCAGCGCGCCGAGCATGGCGAGCAACCGGTGTGGACGGGCATGGTGCTGGCGGCAGCGCTCGGCCAGATTGGTCTTCCCGGCGGCGGCTACGCCTATTCGCTCGGCGCGATCGGCTATTACGGCCGCCGCGTCAACGACGTGCCGGGGCCGACACTCGGGCAGGGCCGCAACGGCGTGCGCGATTTCATTCCGGTCGCGCGCATCGCCGACATGCTGCTCAACCCCGGCAGCACCTATCGCTACAATGGCGAGACGCGTACCTATCCGGATATTCGCCTGGTCTACTGGGCCGGCGGCAATCCCTTTCACCACCACCAGGACATCAATCGTCTGCGCAAGGCTTTTGCAAAGGTCGACACGCTGGTCGTGCATGATCTCGGCTGGACCGCTACCGCGCGGCACGCCGACATCGTGCTGCCCGCAACCATGACGCTCGAGCGCGAGGACATCGGCTATTCCAGCAACGACCCCTTGATGGTCGCGATGCACCGGATCGCCGAGCCGTTCGGTCTTGCGCGCGACGACTACGAGATCTTTGCCGATCTCGCTGATCGTCTCGGCGCGCGCGAGCCCTTTACGGAAGGCCGCACGTCGCGGGAGTGGCTCGAATATCTCTATGAGCCGACGCGTGCATCGCTCGAGGCGGGCGGCCTGGAGGCCCCGAGCTTCGACACATTCTGGCGGCGCGGCAGCCTGGTCGTGCCGCAGCGGCCTGACGATGGCGGCCGGCTCCGCCGCTTTCGAGAGGATCCGGTCAACCATGCACTGCCGACGCCGAGTGGCCGCATCGAGGTCTACTCGGCCAAGATCGCGGGGCATGGCGATGCGGATTGCCCGGGCCATCCGGTCTGGCTCGACAAGACCGACACGCCCAAGCCGGGCGCACCGTGCTTCCTCGTCGCCAACCAGCCGGTGACGCGTCTGCACAGCCAGCTCGATTTCGGCGGCCATTCGCAAGGTGCGAAACACCGCGGCCGCGAGGTCGCGCGGATGAACCCGGTTGATGCGGACGCGCGTGGCATCAAGGACGGTGACATCATCCGCCTGTTCAACGAGCGCGGCGCCTGCCTTGCCGCAGTCCACGTCACCGACGGCATCGCGCCCGGAATCGTGCAACTGCCGACCGGCGCCTGGTACGACCCGATGGACCCCGAAGACGACGCGCCGCTCTGCGTGCACGGCAATCCGAACGTGCTCACGCGCGATGTCGGCACGTCGTCGTTTGCGCAGGGGTGTACGGGACAACTGACGACGGTCGAGGTGGAAAAATTCACCGGCAATCTGCCGCCGATCAAGGCGTTCGATCCGGTGTAGGGGCCATCTCCGGTCATTGCGAGCGCAGCGAAGCAATCCAGAGTCTTTCCATGGTAGGATTCTGGATTGCTTCGCTGCGCTCGCAATGACGACGTGGGGACAGTATTCGCTTCAACTCGCTTTCCCGCGCCGCACCGGCCCGCATGCGTAACGCTGCGGCCCGCGGGCGAGGCAAAAAAATGGGGCCGTCCTGTGTGGGCGCAGGACGGCCCCGAGAGGCTCGTAGACCCGGGAGGAGGAGGGCTCGAGCCGGCGCAAATGGGGGGCACTTGCGCCAAAGCGATCACAAAATAATTCGCGGCGGTCGCACCGACTACGCGGTCGCGCCGATCATCCAGTCCCTGTCCGCAGACGCGCGGCGACGCGGCAGCGTTTCGACATCGGGCCGTGCAGCCTTGCTGGCGAGACGCCAGCGTGCCGGAGACTCGCCGCTGATGCGCTTGAACACGGTCGAGAAATGCGCCTGGGTGCTGAAGCCGACGGCCAGCGCAATCTCTGCCAGGGGCCGCTCGGTCGTCGCGAGCAGGGTCTTGGCATGCTCGATGCGGTGATTGAGCAGATATTCGCGCGGACGATAGCCGGTCGCGGCGCGGAACTGCGCTGCGAAATGCATCCGGGAGAGGCCCGCGACATTGGCGAGTTCGGACAGGCTGACGCATCTGTCAAAATGGTCGGCGATGTATTGCTCGACGCGCCGCAGCCGCCATTTCGGCAAGGCGTTGACTTTCGCGCGCGGAGGCTCGATCCGGGTCAGGTGCATCGCGAGAGTCTGGCCGATGCAGTGGGCGAACTCCCGGTCCGCGGCGTCGCCATGCTCGGTCAGGGCCTTGGCGAGTTCAGCGGCAAGCGGGTCGCGCAAGAGCACGAGGTCATTGAGGGCTTCTATCGCTGGCAGCTCCGCCGGAAAATGATTTGCTGCAATGTGGAAGTGCAGAAAGGCGCAGGGCGCGTGGAATTGTGCGCCGAGCGGCTTCGACGGGGTGCTGACATACAAGGTCCCCGCGGGCATTGTGCCGTCGAAGATGATCTGGCGATCGCGGCTCAGCTTGGCGCGCGTGGTCTTCAGGGCGATGCCGACGAAATAGCGATCCTCCGGCGTCGTTGCTTCGTGAGAGGAGATATCCCGCGAATCTTCCCATCGCGAGATCGTGATGTCCCGGGCGCCGTGCTCGATCAGGCGCCACGCAGCCTCCCGGGCGATCGCCTGTGTCTTCTGCGAGACCTCGTGATCCCGCTGGCTGGCTGGAAGTTCAATCCAGGCATGCGCCGCGTGCAAGTCAGTCAACATCTCGCGTCCTCCCTTGGCCTCGCCGCTTGCAACGATTGGCCAACTCTCAATGCTTTCCATGGTCAGAGGATAGGCGTGGGCCGGACAAGAAGCCCGTTAGTGATGATTAGGAGGTGTTAGATTTTGTGCGTGCGCATCAGGTGTGACAGCCCGCCGCAGAGCGTTTGATTTTGCTCGGTTTTTCAACTGTTTGCGCAGATTGGCGCAGTGTGAGGACCGTGCAGTACATCGGGTCGCGATCGATATGGCGGTGTGAGGCCGGCAGTGCCCTCGCTGGACCGCGCACCGATGGCGGCTATAGTCGCCGCGCATTTGAATGAAGTGGTCCTCAAGATGAGTCAGACGTGACCGAGCTCCCGGCAGGACATAGTTCTCCCAAAGCCGCCGGAGTGAATCTCGATATCGAGGCCGTCTCGTTCGGACCGTTTTCGCTGCGGTCGCGACTGCTTGAGAAGGACGGCGCTCCGGTCAAGCTCGGCAGCCGCGCGATGGATATTCTGCGCCTGCTCGTCAGCCGCGCCGGCGAGGTGGTGCCGAAGAACGAGATTCTCGGCTATGCGTGGTCGGGCCTTGCGGTCGAGGAGATCAGCCTGCGCGTCCATGTCGCGGAGCTGCGCAAGGTGCTCGGCGACGGCAAGGACGGCGCCCGCTACATCACCAACGTCCCGAGCCGCGGCTATTGCTTCGTCGCGACCGTGCAACGTGGCGAACGCAACGCTGCCCCTGTACCCGTATCGCGTGCGTCCGAACGCGCGCCGGCGCCGGCGGCTTTGCCGCATCGGCTGGACCGGATGATCGGTCGCGATGACGTGCTGCCCGAGCTGTCGGCGCGTCTGCTCAGCGACCGCTTCGTCACGCTGCGGGGGCCGGGCGGCATCGGCAAGACCACCGTTGCGACTGCGCTCGCCCATGACATGTGGCAGAGGTTCGAGGGGCACGTTCATTTCCTCGAATTCGGGCCGCTGAAGGATTCCGCGCTGGTCGCGAGCACGGTCGCCGCTGCCCTCGGTCTTGTCGTGCACCACGAGGATCCCTCGGGCAGCATCGTCAACTTCCTGCGCGCGCGGCGGCTGCTTCTCATCCTCGACAGCTGCGAGCACGTCATCGACGAGGTCGCACGCCTGGCCGAAAACATCTACCGCGAGGCGCCCGGCGTCGCCATTCTCGCCACCAGCCGCGAGTCACTGCTGGTGGAGGGCGAGCAAATTTTCGAGCTCGTCCCGCTGCCGGGGCCGCCGCAGGGCGCGCGCCTCAGCGCCGGCGAAGTGCTGGATTATCCGGCCGCGCGTCTCTTCGTGGACCGTGCCGCCGCGGCCGGACACCGGGGCGATATCACGGACGAGGATGCCGAAATTCTGGCCGAGATCTGCGGCAAGCTCGACGGCATCGCGCTCGCGATCGAGCTCGCCGCCGTCCGCGTCGGTGTCTACGGATTCCGCGAGATGGCTGCGCTGCTCGACTCCAGGCTCAAGCTTGAATGGCGCGGGCGCCGGACGGCGCCGCCGCGGCAGCAGACGCTGGGTGCCACGCTCGACTGGAGCTTTGGCCTGATCGGCGACAGCGAGCGGATCGTGTTTCAGCGGCTTGCGATCTTTGCCGGCCCCTTCACGCTCAAGGGTGCGATCGCGGTCGCGGCTGACGACGGCGCGCCGGGCGACCGTGTCGTCGATGCGCTGGAGCAGCTCGTCGCAAAATCGCTGGTGTCGGCGCAGCCCGATGGCGCCTCGCGGCGCTATCGCCTGCTGGATGCCACGCGTGCCTACGCCATGCAGAAGCTCGCCGGCACAGGCGAGGCGGAAGCAATCGCGGGCCGTCATGCCCGCTATGTTCAGTGCACGCTCGAAGCCGGCATGGCCGGGCAGGGCGGCGACCAGGCCTTCCGTTTGCAGGAGCGCGCGAGCCTGCTCGCCGATGCCCGCGCGGCGCTGCAATGGAGTTTTGCCAATGACGACGGCGCGACGTTGCGTGTGCTGCTCGCGGGCAGCGCTGCAAGGCTGTTCGTCGAACTCAACCTGCTGAACGAGGCGCGCATCTGGTCCGGCCGCGCGCTCGTGATGCTCGATGACGTCAACCGAGGAGGCCGATGGGAGCTCGAGCTCCAGGCGACGCTCGGTCACGCCTTCATGTTCACGGAACGCAACAGCGAGCAGGCTGAGGCGGCACTCCGGCGCGGGCTGGAGATCGCGGAAACGCTTTCCGACCACGCCAATGCGTTCAGGCTGCTGTCACGGTTGAACATGTTCTATCGCCGCACCGGCGACTACCGGCATCTGGTGCCGACCGCGCTCCAGGCCGAGCGCATCGCGCGCGAGATCGGCGATACCGCGGGCATTGCCGGCAGCAAAGCGCTGCTCGGCGTGTCCTATCATCTCGCCGGGGACCAGACTTCGGCGCAGGCCCATCTCGACGAAGGCGTGCGTGACGACGCGGCGCTGCGCGGGACCCAGCCCGGACATTTCGCCTATTCGCGCACGCCGCAGATTCCGCTTGCGCGGGTGTTGTGGCTGCGCGGCTTTCCCGACCGTGCGCTCGATTGCGTTCGCCCGCTGGTCGGTGCCGCCGCGCCGCGCGACGTGGTGATGCATAGTATTGCGCTGTGCTGGTCGTCCTCGGTGTTCGGTTGGGTCGGCGACTGGGCCGCGGTCGAAGCCATGACGGTGCGCCTCGCGACGCACGCGAATGTGCATGGGCTCGCGCCCTATGAGGCCGTCGCGACCGGCCTGCGCGCGCAGACCATGATCGCCCGCGGCGAGGTGGCGGGCGGCATCGACCTGCTGCGAAGCGCGCTGCCGCGCCTGCACGCGGATCGCTACGAGCTCTACGCCTCCGCATTCGCCGCGGACCTGTCGCAGGGACTGGCCGCACTGGATCGACCCGCGGAAGGACTGCAAGTCCTGCACGAGACCATCGCCCGCGTCGCGCAGGGTGGCGGCGGCTTCGACATGCCGGAACTGCTGCGCCGGCGCGGCGATCTCGAAGCGCGCGCTGGCGATCTCGATGCGGCCAGTGCGAGCTTTGCTGCGTCGCTCGCACTGGCCGAACAGCAAGGCGCGCTGTCCTGGCGATTGCGGACGGAAATGTCGCTTGCGGCGCTTCGGCGCGGGCAGGGTGCGAAGAGCCCGCTCGATGATCTCGCCACGACGTATGCGCGGTTCACCGAAGGTTTCGAGACGGCAGACATGAAGAAGGCGCGGCTCATGCTGGATGCGGCATCTGGCTGAGGCGGCTCAGTCGAACCGAAAATCGCTGAGATCGATTGACACCATCAGTTCATCGCGCAGCGGTATCAGGTTATCGCCGCGCAGATAGATGCGCCGGCGCGTCGGCAGCTTGAAGCCATCGACACTGACGGGATCGGCCACGTAGTGAGCCGCCGGAAAATTGCCGGCGATCTCGACGTGATAGTCGTGCCGGCGGATCAGCATGTCAGGGCCGAAATAGAAATCCTGCTCGGCGCTGTGGCTCGCGATCGTGGCCGGGAACGTCGCCCGCAATCCGCGCCAGACCTCGGTGCCTTCGTGCCAGGGGGCGATCTCGCGAACCTCGAACCCGTCCATCGCCAGCAGGAACGGCGTGGTCAGGTAGGTCCACAGCGCGTAGCCATCGAAGTAAGCGTGGTGCAGCGGGTCCCAATGCGTGCGCATGTCGTGCCGCGCGAATGCGGCGCGCGGATCGTTGCGCATCGCCACGACACGTCCGTCCGCAGCCACGATCGCGATCCGTTCGGGGCTGAACGCTGTGCGTTGGCCGGGCTTGCCGAACGGCGCGACTGAGACCTGCTCGCGATGCAGCTCGATCCGCATCGTGCGCGGCGCCCGGTCCTGATCGACGCCCTTCAGGGCCCAGAGATCGCCGCCTGTGACGATCGTGGCGGTGAGGCGCCGGTGGGCATTCCATCGATCGAGGCCGCCATGGGCCTCGATCGCATTCGCCAGCAGCGGAATCATCCGGGGGTTCTCTCTCTTGGGTGGTGTTGCCCCGATAGAGATAGCCCCAGGCGCTGAAATCCGCCCGTTAAGCCTTGTTAAGCGCCGTTCGCGGCTCCGGCGCCTAGGCTTCGGCCATGATCTCCAACACCGCGTCGGCAAAGGCCTTCGGCGCCTCCTGCGGCAGATTGTGGCCGATACCGCCCTTGATGGTTCGGTGCGCGTATCGCCCCGAGAACTTTTTGGCGTAGGCGGACGGCTCCGGATGCGGCGCGCCGTTGGCGTCGCCTTCCATGGTGATGGTGGGCACCGTGATGACGGGCGCCTGCGCCAGTTTCGCCTCGTCGTCGGCGTATTTCGCTTCGCCATCGGCAAGGCCAAGCCGCCAGCGATAATTGTGGATCACGATTGCGACATGGTCCGGATTGTCGAAAGCCCTGGCGCTGCGGTCGAAGGTGGCATCGTCGAAACGCCATTGCGGCGAGGCGAGCTGCCAGATCAGCTTCGAGAAATCATGTCGGTACTTGTCGTAGCCCTCACGGCCGCGCTCGGTCGCGAAATAGAACTGGTACCACCATTGCAGCTCCGCCTTCGGGGGCAGCGGCATCTTGCCGGCCTGCTGGCTGCCGATCAGATAGCCGCTCACCGAGACCATGGCCTTGACCCGCTCGGGCCAGAGCGCCGCGACGATGTTGGCGGTGCGCGCGCCCCAGTCGAAGCCGGCGACCGTGGCCTTGTCGATCTTGAGGGCGTCCATCAGAGCGATGATGTCGGCCGCCATCGCCGACGGCTGCCCGTTGCGCATCGTGGCATCCGACAGGAACCGCGTGCTGCCATAGCCGCGCAAGTAGGGAATGATCACGCGATGGCCGGCCGCGGCCAGCAGCGGCGCGACATCGACGAAAGCGTAGATGTCGTAGGGCCAACCGTGCAGCAGGATCACGGGCGGGCCATCGGCCGGGCCGGCCTCGGCATAGCCGACGTTGAGCAAGCCGGCGTCGATCTGCTTGAGGGGTGCGAACGCGGTGTTGGCGCCGGGCTTGATGATTGCGGCGGATTTCGCCGGCTTGGCGACGGCCGCTGTGCTCAGCAAAAACTGGGCGGCCGCGAGTGTCATGGCGGCGGTGCCGACGAAGTGGCGGCGGTTGATGGTGTCGGTCATGTCAGGCTCCTGTCGTTATGATTTCATGTGGCGTGTCGGTGGCCGGGCTATCCCTTGTGCCCGTCAAGCCGGGCTAGGAAGGCGCGGACGTGCATGGCGATTTCATCGGTTGCTTCATCGAGTGCGAAGTGACCGGCTTCGAGAATGTGAACCTCGGCATCCGGCACATCGTCGCGGTAGGCGGTAGCGCCTGCCACAGCGAAGGACGGATCATACTTGCCCCAGACCACCAGCGTCGGCGGCCGCGTCTTGCGCAGCCAATCCTGCCATTTCGGATAGGAGGCAACGTTGGTCCGGTAATCCAGGAATAGCGTGGTCTGAATTTCCGGTTGGCCCGGCCGCGTGAGAAACGAATATTCGTCGATCCAGGTATCGGGGTCGTAGCGCTCGGAGTGAGGGCTGGAGCCGAGGTGCCGCTGGCGCGTCGCATCGAGTGAGGTGAAGTTGGCCTTGAGCGCTTCGAGCTCGTGTGCCGGATCGGCCCAATATTTGCGGCGTGCGGCCCAGAGCGGACTTAATCCCTGCTCATGCGAAACCGCGTTCTGGATCATGATCGCGCGGACGCGCCCGGGATGCGCCAGTGCCATGCGGAAGCCGACGGGACCACCGTAATCCTGCATGAACAGAACGTAGTTGGTGAGCCCGAGCTTGTCCGTGAGCTCGCCCATCACGCCGGCGATGTTGTCGAACGTGTAAGTGAAGTTCGACGGCGGCGGTGCGCTGCTGTTGCCGAAGCCGGGATAATCAGGCGCGATCAGATGATATTTATCGGCGAGCAGCGGCAGCAATGGCTCCCACATGCGCGATGACGAGGGAAAGCCGTGCAACAGCAGCACGGTCGGCGCGTCGGCAGGGCCTGCCTCGCGATAGAAGATGTTGAGGCCCTGGATCTCGACGGTGTGATAGCTGATCGAGCGTCGGCTCGATCGCAGATCCTCTGCCGGGGCCTGCGTGGTTGCGCAGGCCAGCGCGGCTGAGAGGGCAAAGGTGGCTGGAATGTTCATGTCATTGCTCCGTCGAGAAGCGCTGTGACCAGCGCCTCTCGAAATCTGGCCGTATGCAAAATTTACGAAGCCTTCGCGAGCGACTTGCCCTTGAGCGCGGCGAGCAGCGCTTCAGCGGCCGGACCGGATGAATGCGGGTTCTGGCCCGTGATCAGCAGGCCGTCGCTGACGACGTGGGGCGCCCAGTTGGCTTTCTTCGAGAAGATTGCGCCGAGCTTGAGCATTTCGTCCTCGACCAGGAAGGGCACCACCTTGGTGAGCCCGACAGCTTCCTCTTCGCCATTGGTGAAGCCGGTGACCTCCCTGCCTTGCACCAGCGGCTTGCCGTCCGGCGTCTTGACGTGGCGCAGCGCCGCCGGAGAATGGCAGACGATTGCGACGTGCTTGCCGGCAGCGAAGAAGGACTCGATCAGCTTGACCGAGTTCGGGTCTTCGGCGAGGTCCCACATCGGGCCGTGACCGCCGGGATAGAACAACGTGTCGAAGTCTTCCTGCCTGACGCTGTCGAGGCGAACTGTCTTGTCGAGCTGGGCTTCCGCGGCCGCGTCCGCTTCGAAGCGCAGCGTGAGATCGGTGCGGGAATCGGCCTCGTTGCTCTTGGGGTCGAGCGGCGGACGGCCCCCCTTGGGCGAAGCCAGCGTGATCTCCGCGCCGAAATCCTTGAACACGTAGTAGGGCGCGGCAAGCTCTTCGAGCCAAAAGCCGGTCTTGCGTCCGGTGTTGCCGAGCTGGTCGTGCGAGGTGAGGACCATAAGAATCTTCATGACAATCTCCTAGAGTGCGTTTGCTGCGATGACGCACTCCGATGTCATGGAGATGCGCCGGCCTTTGTCTCGTTCGCGCATCGAACCTCGTTCGTTGCCCGCGAGATCAATCTGCGCTCAAGGCCGGCTGTTGGCTCGTTATGTATTGTTAGGCGTTGAGAGCGGAGATCCGTCGCCGCTCTCGCGCATCGTCGCAGCTACTCGAAGACGGCGTCGAAAATCTCGACGTCCATCAGCACGGGTTTCGCGATCACGGTTCCGTCAGGCCGCAGCGTTTGCGCGCGCCGCAGCGTCGGCACGACGATGCCGCCGAAATTGTCATGGGCCCAGGAATAGTGTGCGACTTTCATCCCGAACAGATCGTGGTCCGTGCGACGTTGCAGCGCGTTCTCGTCGAAATAGAAGATCTGCTCGGACGCGAGCGTGATCAGGTTTGACGGGAATTGCGCCCGTAGCCGCCGCCAGGTTTCGGCGTTCTCGCGCCAAGGTGTCAGCTCTTCCGTGACGACGTCGGGATGGGCAAGCAGGAACGGATTGGTCAGGTAGTTCCAGATCGCGACGCCGCAGAAGAAGACGAGGTGCAGTTCGTCCGCGAGCGCAGGAGAGCCGGTGTCGGGGAACGCAAGGCTCGGGTTGTTCCAGGTGCGCAGGACCTCACCCTCGAGGCTTTCGATCGTGATCGCGTCCGGCTGAAAGGAGCCGGAATATTCGCCGCCGGTGATGCCGGTGAAGCGGACCGACTGGGTTCGGGTCGATCCCTCCGCGGTCACATCCTTGAACTCGCTGGCATGTCCGGCACTGGAGAACAGCGAGCCTTTGACGGAAAGGTGGAGCGTGAACCGGTTCAAGCTATTCCAGCGGGCCATTCCCCCGCTGGCGTCAATCACATCGTCGAGAAGCGCCATGTCCCGCCATATCCGTCATGAAGTGCCACCACCATGGCGGGGCGCATGCGGATTGGCGTGTTAGAAGTTGTTAGGAGTTGCGAGCAGTATTTCTGGAGGTATCCCGTTGAAGATACTGTCAATTCAGCGCGCCAAGAAGCTCCCTGGCAGCCACGAGATCGCGGGTCTGGAGACCTTCTTGATAGCGCGCGATGAGCGGGGCGAGCAGGGCGCGTGCTTCGCCGCCTTTTCCGGCCTTGTGCCAGAGGTGGCCGAGGCTGATCGCTCCCCGCAGCTCCCAGCCGAGTGCGGATTGCCGACGAGACAGGTCGAGCGATGTCCGGAAGCAGTTTTCGGCTTCCGCGGCATGGCCCGACCGGGCGAGGATGTCGGCCTTGACCCGGAGCATCTCCGGCATGTCGAAGGATTCGCCGTGAGCGGGGATCTCGGCGATGGCCTCGTTGATCGTCCGTAAGGCATCGTCGAGCTGGTTCTGCGCGGCGAGACCCTCCGCCAAAGCCGTCGCAAACACCGTCGTCATGATCCGGTGTCGCGTTGCATACAATGTGGCCTGGCTGCGGCGAAGGTGCTCGATCCCGCCTGCGACGTCGCCGCGGCGAAGCAGCAGCTTGCCCTTCTGGCCGATCCCGACCGCGTGATAGGGGCCGAGGAAGTGCCGGGCTGAATGATCGATCAGCCGTTCGATCAGGCTTTCCGCACTGGCCCAGTCGCCGACCCAGAGGAACACGTAGATCGTCCAGATCAGGGAGATGCCGAGAGTGAGCGGCTGTTCGAGCAACTCGGCCTCGCGCACGGTGTATCTCGCCGCCTCGACGGCGCGATCGGGGCGGCCGGTGAGCCAGAGCCCACGCGCCAGCGCCACCAGCGCGACGATGCGGTCGTCATAGCCGAGATGGCCGATATTGAGCCGCTGCGAGCCGGGATTGTGCACCATCGCGCTCTCGCAGAACTGCACGGCCTTGTCCTGATTGCCGATCAGATGATGCGCGACGCCGAGCATCCATTCCACGTTCAGCGCGGCGGCCGGATCGTTCAGCTTGCGCGCAACGCTCTCACCCTGCTCGCCGGTGCCGAGCGCGCCGTGAAAATCGCCGACCCTGGTCAGGTAGATGTGCAGGCCGCGCAGCAGCCAGAGCTGCCAGTGCAGATCCTCGAGCTCCCGGGCCAACTGGAGGCTTCGCGTGAACGCTGTGTGGACCGCGTCGGTATTGCCCTGCGTGAACATCACGGAGACGCCGAGGGCGGCCTGAAGCGTCATCTCCTGGCGGCTGTCCAATGGGGTCGTATCGGAGGCAGCCAAGGCCTGCTGCGTCCAGCGGAAGCACTCGGTCAGCAATGTCAGTTCGAGGAAGAACTGCGCGGCCGAGGCTGCGAGATCCACGCCGATCGCCTGATCGCCATGGTCCGAAAAGCTGAAGGTCAGCGCAGCCCGGACGTTGGGCAGATGGTCGGCATAGGGAAGGTATCCGCCCGCGCTCTGCATGCCCGTGGACGTGAGCGCGATGTCGCGCAGGACGTCGCGGAAATATTCGGCATGGGCCCGCGCGACGCGATCCGCTTCTCCGTTCTCGACAAGTTTCTCGCCGACGAAGGCGCGCGTGGTGTCGAGCAGCCGGTAGCGCAGGCGCCGCTCCGCAGGCGAAGTTGCGATCAGCGATTTGGAAAGAAGATTCGAGATCGCCTCGACCGCCTCGGGCTCGCCGATGCCCTGGCTGGATGCGACGGCAAGTGCCGCTTCCAGCGTGAACGGTCCGACGAACACCGACAAGCCGCGCAGGGTCGCGCTCTCGGTTGGCGGCAGCAGATCGTAGCTCCAGGCGAGCGCGGCGCTCAGGGTCTGGTGCCGCGGAATGGCGGTGCGCCGGCCCCGCCACAGCAGCGAGAAGCGGCTGTCGAGCAGCGAGGCGGTTCCGGCAATGCCGTAGGCATTGACGCGGCCGGCCGCGAGCTCGATCGCCAGCGCAATGCCGTCCAGCCGCCGGCAGATATCGGCGACGAGTGGCGCATCCTCCTCGCTGAGCTCGAACTCGCCGAGGCTTTCGGCAATGCGTTCCACGAAGAGCTGGCTTGCAGGATAAGCAAGGATGTCGGCGATGCCGAGCCCGTCGCGCTGGGGCGGGCAGTCCAGCGGAAACAACCGGTGCACCCGCTCGCCTTCGGTACGAAACGACTCACGGCTGGTGGCCAGAATATGCAGCGCGGGCGCGTCCTGGACGATGCGCTCGGCGAGGGGCGCGAGCTCGTCGATGATGTGCTCGCAGCTGTCGAACACCAGCAGCGTTCGCCGGCTGCGCAGAACTGTCAGCAGGCCGGGCATCGGGTCCTCCGAATTGACGGTCAGCCCGAGTGCGGCGGCGATGGTGCCGGGAATGAGCCTGGCATCCGTCAGCGCGCCGAAATCAACGAAATGGACCTGGCCATCGAAGGCTCTGAGCTCGCCATGCGCGACGGCGAGGGCGACGGACGTCTTGCCGATCCCGCCGGGGCCGACGATGGTGACGAAGCGATGCCGGGCCAGCTCGGCGGAAATCCGCTCGACCGCCTCATCTCGTCCGATCATCTTCGCAAGCGGCGTGGGAAGCGAGCGGGGGGCCGAGACGGGCATACTCGTCCGCCTCTCCGGGGATTCAGGGCGAAGCAGCGGGGCCGCGAAGCAATAGCCGCGGCCGGGCACGTTGACGACATACCGGGCGCCTTCGCCGGCATTCCCCAGGGCCTTCCGCAGCGTCGTGATGTGGAAGCGGAGGCTGCCCTCGTCGACCGTCACGTCGGCCCAGACGCGCTTGATCAACTCCCGCTTGTCGATGACCTCGCCCGCGCGCTCGGCGAGAAAAATCAGGATGTCGAGTGCGCGGCCGCCAAGGTGAAGCGGAGCGCCGTCGCGCTCGAGCAGGCGCGACTTTGCGAACAGCCGGAACGGACCGAAGGAAATCGCCGAATCCTGTTCGTGAGTGTCCGCCACGCGGCAATGATTCCAGTAAAAGGCTGATCGCTGTCGTCTGGTCTAACAGAACGAGGTGGTGAGTAAACTGGCCGAAAGTGGCGAAATCGCGCGGCCAACGGCCGATGGCACAGGCACGATCCGTCACAAATTTTGCTTAAACGCGAGCGGTTTACGGAAGCCGCCGCGACAATCCGTCAACGTTCTTGATGGCCGGGACGACAGGGTCGCTGTCACAGTTGGTGGCGCAGGCGATCATAACAAAATCTTGCAACGTCTAACGAGCATAACGCGCCCGGTGCAGCCACTATACCCTGCGAGTGAGGTTCATTGTCCCACGGGGAGGCTATCATGTCCGCTATCGGCTCAGGGTCGACCGACCACGTCGTTCGGTCCCAGCATATCGTCAGTCTCGATGATCAGTCGCGTGATTGGGAACTCGTATTGCGGGAGTCCCACCATCGCATGAAGAACACGCTGACGCTGCTGGGTGCGTCAGTCCGTCGCGATTTTTCGCGGGCGGGCACCAGGGATATGTCGGGTGCGGTGGACCGGTTCGAGCGGCGCATCGTTGCCTTCGGGAGGCTCTATCAACTTTTGTCTGACAGCGACGATATGTCAGCCGTCTCCGTCGAGGCCTTCTTCGAGAACCTCTGCGAAGCGATCTCAGGGGCGGTGCTGGAGCCCGCGGGCATCCGTTGTGAGGCGGCGGTCGAAAGCGGCACGCTGCCGGCGTCGCAGTGCCATCGGCTCGCGCTGATGTTGACCGAGTTGGTCACCAATGCGGCAAAGCACGCCTTCCCGAACAAGAGTGGCGCACTGATCCGCATCGAAATCGCCAACCGCGACGGTGACTGGCTCTGCACGGTAGCTGACAACGGCATCGGCGCAACCGGTCCGCTTCAGGGCACCGGCAGCCGCATTCTCGAAGGGCTCGCGCGCAGCATCCATGCGCGGTTGCAAGGCGAAGCCGGCCAGGGCGGCACGCGGGTAACGATCGTGATGCCGGCCGCGGCTTGAAACTCGTCTCAATTTCAATTCAGGGAGTTTCGACATGGCCACACTCGAAATCGACCGCGACGCCGCGGCCAAACCATCGAAGACAAGCAGCATCGACCTGAAGCTCGAGATCGTCGTTATTCCCGTGTCCGATGTCGACCGCGCCAAGGCGTTCTATGCGCGTCTCGGCTGGCGACTGGACGCCGATTTTGCCTCGGGTGACGAATGGCGCGTGATCCAGTTCACGCCGCCGGGCTCTGCCTGTTCGGTGATCTTCGGCAAGAACGTCACGTCGGCCGCGCGCGGTTCGGCGCGTGGCCTGTACCTGATCGTCTCCGACCTGGATGCGGCGCGACAGGATCTGCGCGAGCGCGGCATTGCAGTCAGCGAACCCTTCCACGGGGCCGGCGACGAGCACGCGGGGCCTGACGAGCCTTATCTGTTCGGGAGCGTTCGGGTCAGCGGTGTCGATCCCAAGCGTAGCAGCTACAGCTCGTTCGCGTCGTTCGTCGATCCCGACGGCAATATCTGGCTGCTTCAGGAGGTCACCACGCGATTGCCCGGACGCATCGCGGGTGAGGGTACGAATTTCGCCTCGACGGCGGATCTCGCCGCGGCCGTACGCCGCGCCGCTGTTGCGCATGGCGAGCACGAGAAGCGCACCGGCGGGCACGATGAGAACTGGGCGGACTGGTACGCCGATTACATTGTTCGCGAGCAGGCCGGTCAGCCGTTGCCGACCTGAGCAATCCTGGCGAAAACCAACGCATCTCCCGACACGGCGCGCGACGATTGAATTCGTGGCGCGCCGTGTCGCTTTTGCATCGCGCGTATCGTCGTTGTCGATCAATCTCCTGCATCGCGCGGACTTGCAACGGCTAACGACCCCTAACAACCCATAACGAGCAAATGGACGGAGCCTGCGCCAATCTCTCTGCATGACGAACCCGACGCATCGACTTCGAGTTCGACTGACATCGCCGACCAAAGGGAGATCCGACATGACTACGCAAGCACGTACCGACATTCTCAACCCCGACCGCCGCCAATTGCTGGGCCAGGCTGCGATGACTGCGGTTGCCGCCAGCGTTGCGAGCCTGTTGCCGCTGCATCAGGCGAAGGCCACGGCGAGCGACGCGATTCGCCCGTTCCATGTCAGCGTTCCCGAAGCGAATCTGCTCGACCTGCGCCGCCGCCTGGCTGCGACGCGGTGGCCGGATCGCGAGATCGTCGCTGACCAGTCGCAGGGCGTGCAATTGACGACGGTGCAGCAGCTCGTGCGCTACTGGCAGAACGACTATGACTGGCGGAAGATGGAGGCGCGGCTGAACGCGCTGCCGCAATTCGTCACCGAGATTGACGGCGTCGACATCCACTTCATTCACGTCCGCTCGAGGCACGAGAATGCGCTGCCGATGATCGTCACCCATGGCTGGCCTGGTTCGGTCATCGAGCAGATGAAGATCGTCAGCCCGCTCACTGATCCGACCGCGCATGGCGCGAAGGCCGCAGACGCATTTGACCTGGTGATCCCCTCGTTGCCCGGTCACGGCTTCTCCGGCAAGCCGACCGAGCTCGGCTGGGATCCCCAGCGCATCGCGCGCGCCTGGATCGTGCTGATGAAGCGGCTCGGTTACAACCGCTACGTGGCGCAGGGCGGCGATTGGGGCAATGCCGTGACCGAGCAGATGGCGGTGATCGCGCCGCCGGAGTTGCTCGGCATTCACACCAACATGCCCGCCACCGTCCCCGACGACATCGCAAAGGCGCTTCAGCCCGGCGGCACGCGGCCGGCGAACCTCTCTGCCGATGAGCGCATCGCCTATGATCAGCTCGACGATTTCTACAAGCACGGTCTTGGCTATGCGATCGAGATGTCGAACCGGCCGCAGACGCTCTACGGGCTTGTGGATTCACCGGCGGGCCTCGCATCCTGGATGCTCGATCACGATGCGCGCAGTGCCGCGATGATCGCGAGGGTGTTCGACGGCAAGACGGAAGGCCTGTCGCGGGACGACGTCATCGACAACATCACGCTCTATTGGCTCACCAACACCGCGGTCTCATCGGCACGGCTCTATTGGGAAAACAAGCTGGTGTTCTTCGCGCCGAAGCACATCAGGATTCCGGTCGCCGTCAGCGTCTTCCCCGACGAGATCTACGCCGCGCCGCGGAGCTGGGCCGAGAAGGCCTATCCGAAGCTGATGCACTACAACCGCCTCGACAAGGGCGGCCATTTCGCGGCCTGGGAGCAGCCTGCGCTGTTCTCCGCGGAAGTGCGCACCGCGTTCCGCCCGCTGCGCCAGTCGATCTGAAACCAGCACATATCAGGAGTGCAATCATGAACCGCCCCGAACGCACCTTCACGACCGAAGACATCCACCTGGAGCGTCGTCTGCCAACCTACTGGCGCGTCACCTTCGACATGCCGCCCGTCAACATCTTCGGCCCGAAGCATCTCCCGCAACTCAACGACATCGTCACTCAGATCGAAACCGATCCGGACGTGAAGGTGGTGGTATTCGACAGCGCCGTCGAAGGCTTCTTCATCACACATTACGACTTCCTCGCGCCGCTGGAGGATTCGCTCGCCGTTCCGCCCGGACCGACCGGGTTGCAATCGCTGCCTGACATGTTGGTGCGTCTCAGCCGTGCGCCGGTCGTGTCCATCGCCTCGATCCGCGGTCGTGCGACAGGCGTCGGCAGCGAGCTTGCGCTGGCCAGCGACATGCGCTTTGCCAGCCGCGAGAAGGCGATCCTGTCGCAATGGGAGGTCGGCGCGGGGCTCGTGCCCGGCGGCGGGCCGATGGCGCGGTTGCCGCGCCTGATGGGTCGTGGCCGCGCGCTCGAAGTGCTGCTCGGCGCCGACGACATCCATGGCGATCTCGCCGAGCGTTATGGTTACGTCAACCGGTCCTTGCCGGATGCCGAGCTCGACGGCTTCGTCGAGGCGCTCGCGATGCGCATTGCGTCCTTCGACAAACAGGCCATCGCCGAGACCAAGCGCCTCGTTGATGTCGCGAGCCTGCCGCCGGATGACGAGATCAAGCCGGAATGGGACGCGTTCCTGGCCGCGCTCGGTCGCCCCGCCGCCCAGACCCGGATCAAGGCGCTGATGGCGCGCGGCTTCCACCGCGCCGGCGACGTCGAGAACCGGCTGGGCTTCCATGTCGGACAGATCGGTATTTGACGGAACCGCTGCGGCGTTCGGCCGGTTGGAACGGTGACGGGCGGTCGCGCCAATGTCGCTTTCCTCCGGTACCGAGCGCCGGTGCTGAAATCAAAAGGAGAATTGAGATGATCCGCAAGGCAACAGCAGTCTGGAAGGGCACCGGTCGCGATGGCGCCGGGCATATCTCCAGCGAATCCGGTGTGCTCGCTGACACCCCCTATTCGTTCAAGACCCGTTTCGAGAACGAGAAGGGCACCAATCCCGAGGAGTTGATCGCCGCGGCCCATGCCGGCTGCTTCACCATGGCGCTGGCCTTCGGCCTTCAGATGGCAGGTTTCACGCCGGACGAGCTTTCGACCGAAGCCGCCGTCACGCTCGAGCCGGAAGGCAAGGGTTTCAAGATCAGCAAGTCGGCGCTCACCTTGCGCGCCAAGGTGCCGAAGCTCGATGACGCCGGTTTCGCCAAGATTGCCGGCGAGGCCGAGAAGAACTGCCCGGTGTCGAAGGTACTCAACGCCGCGATCACGCTCGACGCCAAGCTGATTTGATCGAACGCAGGGAGCGGTACCATGCCTCGGCAACACCAACCGGACGAAGGCAGTTTTCGGGCTATATTGCCCGAGGACGTGGTATGGCAGCCGTTCCCCGCGTTCCCGCCGGGCGCGCGGCTCGCCGTGATGGTGGGCCATCCCAACGAGCCCGGACCTTACGTGGTCCGGGTGAAGCTCCCCGGCGGCACCAGGCTGATGCCGCACAAACACCCCGAGGACCGTATCTACACCGTAATGTCGGGCGTGTTCTATATCGGCCTCGGCGAGAGTTTTGACGGCGACAAGGTCAAGGCCTATCCGCAGGGCAGCGTGATCGTGTTGCCCGGCGAGACCTGGCATTTTCATTGGGCCAAGTCCGGCGAATACGTGACGCAAGTTTCCGCGATCGGCCCGCTCGGCCTCGAATATCACGACGACCACGACGATCCGCGCTTGCATGCGGCGGCGGAGCGGCGCTGAATAAATCCAGACCAAACGAATGGAGCACCAGATGACGACAGAGCGCGCAGTTTTGGCCGGAGGCTGTTTCTGGGGCATGCAGGATCTGATCCGCAAGCAGCCCGGCGTGATCTCCACCCGCGTCGGCTACACCGGCGGCCAAGTGAAGAACGCGACCTACCGCAATCACGACGGCCACGCCGAGGCGATCGAGATCATTTTCAACCCCGACAAGACCAGCTTCCGGACCATGCTGGAGTTCTTCTTCCAGATCCACGATCCCAGCACGGTCAACCGGCAGGGCAATGACCGGGGCACCAGCTATCGCTCGGCGATCTTCTATACGAACGAAGCGCAGAAGCGGGTCGCCGAAGATACCATCGCCGATGTCGAGGCCTCCGGCCTGTGGCCCGGCAAGGTGGTGACCGAGATCGCGTCGGCCGGCGAGTTCTGGGAGGCCGAGCCAGAGCATCAGGATTATCTCGAGCGCTATCCCGACGGTTACACCTGCCACTTCATCCGGCCCGACTGGAAGCTGCCGCGGCGCGCGACTGCCGTGGGAGGCTAGCGCGCGGTCAATTCCGCAATTGCGCGATCAGATCGCGCGCGGTGCGCATGTCGGCGATATCGGAGCCCTCGGCAAACGCGCCGGAGACATTGTCGAGAAGCGCCAGAGCGTCCACGCTCTGACCTGCACCGATCATCAATCGCGCGAGGCTGGTTGCACAACGCAGCTCCCAGAAGCGCGCACCCTGCTGGACGGCAATGGCCATGGCCTCGCGAAAGCGCGCTTCTGCATCGCCTGAATGTCGCACACTTTTCAGCATCAACTCGCCCTTGATGCGGATCAGCTCGGGCAGATACCATAGCTCCTGCCGGTCATTGCAGCGGGTCAGGACGTCCTCGATCACGTCGTGCCCGCGGTCGACCTGGTCGGCCTCGCCCGAACATGCGGCGAGCTCGCCGAGCAAAGGCAGGAAGCGCGGCAGGAAGCGCGCATCGCCGGCGCGATTGAGCTCTTCGCGCAAGAGCGGCAAGCCGGTGGCGACGTCGCCGCGCTTGACCATGACCGCCGCGTTGAACGCGCGCGCCCACAGGCCCCACAGCCGGATCGCATGACGCTCGGTGTGTTCGAGCAGCTCGGTGCCATGGCGTTCCGCGGCCTCGAAATCGCCGGCCCAGAACGCGATCGGGCAGGCGGCTTGTCCGAGCACGCTGCAGAACGTCAGCGCGTGGCCATTGGCGCGGCCTTCCTCGATGTTTCTCGCAGCGAGCGCCTGGGCTTGATCGGCGAGGCCCTGAAGCCAGAGGATACGCGCGCGGAAATATTGCGTGGATATTCTCAAGTCGAGCGGGAAGATCTTCGGCTTCTCCGCCAGCACATGCAGCGAGGCATTGACGCGGTCGATGCGAGTTCGCGCGTCGTTCTGGTCGCCGAGATAATGCAGCGCCACGGCCGTCAGCCGGTCTCCGAGCATGATATCGGTCCGGTCGGGCGAGTTCGCCGCGGCGTTGGCAAAACGATCGGCAAGCGTGCGGGCCTTGCCGAATTGCCCGTTGTTGAACTGGTCGATGCACAGGCCCCAGAGCGCGCGCAGGCGAAAATCCTTGTCGTCGAGCCTGTCTGCGAGTTCGAGCGTCGTCTCGAGGATCGGGCGCGCCTCGCGCGCGCGACCTTCGCCATACATCAGCGACCAGCCGAGTGCCGCGAGCAATTGCATGCGGATGCGGTCATCGCCGGTATCGCCGAGTGCGGCAAGCGCCGTCTTGGCACGCTCGCGGCATTCGGCGAACAGCGACAGGCGAACCCACAGCGTGACGGCGGCCGCCGTCAGCGCGATGCCGAGCGTCGGGTCGCCGTCGGGCCCGAAGGCCCAGTTTAGTGCGGCGCGCACATTGTCCAGCTCCGCGCCATAAATGCTTAGCCATTCCGGCAGCGGCGTCGATGTGTCGGAGTCCGCGTGCTCGAAGAAGTCGCGGAAATGATCGGCGTGACGTCGCGCGACCTGACCGGTTTCGCCGAGCTCGGCGAGCTTTCCATGCGCATAGGTGCGTGTGGTGTCGAGCAGGCGATAGCGCAATGTCCGCGAGCCGGACGGCGAGATCAGCGATTTGGTGACCAGGTTGTCGATCGCCTCCAACGTCTCCGACGCGCTGAGGCCGTCGCCGGCCGCGACTGTCGCGGCCGCTTCCGGCGCGAACGGTCCGGCGAAGACCGACAGCCGACGCAGGGTCGCGCTCTCCGCCGGAGGCAGCAGGTCGTAGCTCCAGTCGAGGGCAGCTGCGAGCGTCTGGTGCCGCGGTACGGCGGTGCGGCGCCCGCGCCATTGCAGCGAAAAGCGGCTGTCGAGCAGCGATGCGGTGCCGGCGATGCCGTAGGCGTTGACGCGGCCCGCGGCGAGCTCGATCGCGAGCGCGATGCCGTCGAGGCGCCGGCAGATGCTGGCGACGAGCGGCGCCTCCTCCGCGCTGAGCTGGAACGGACCCGAGCTCTGCGCAATGCGCTCGACGAAGAGCTGGGCCGCGGGATAGGCGAGAACTTCCGCGACATCCAGCCCCTCCCGCTCGGGCGGACAGTCCAGCGGGAACAGCCGGAAGATGCGTTCGCCTTCGCTTCGGAACGATTCGCGGCTGGTTGCGAGCACGCGAAGCTGCGGCGCTTCGCGCACGATGCGCTCGACCAGAGGGGCCAGCGCGTCCAGCACATGCTCGCAGCTGTCGAAGATCAGCAGAGCCGGGCCGGTCTTCAGGAATGTCAGCAGCGCCGGCGTCGGATCCTCGGCGCTGATGGTCAGGCCGAGCGCGGAGGCCATGGTGGTCGCGATGTGGCTGGCGTCTCTGAGCGGACCGAAGTCGACGAAGAAGACGCGCCCGCCGAAATCCGCCGACCTGCGATGCCCCACGGTGACGGCGACGGCGGTCTTGCCGATGCCGCCGGGGCCGACCACGGTCATGAAGCGATGGAGCGACAGTCCGTTCGCGATCTTTTCGACGATCTCTTCCCGCCCGACCATCTTCGAGAGCGGCGCGGGCAGGGAGCGCGGAGGCAGGATGTCGATGGTGGGCTTCGCGGCCTGCGGCGCCCCGTGAGCGAACGAGGCGACAAAGCAATAGCCGCGTCCGGGCACGTTGACGACATAGCGGGCCGACTTGCCGGTATCGCCGAGCGCTTTGCGCAGCGCTGCGACGTGGAAGCGCAAACTGCCCTCGTCGACATTGACGTCGGCCCAGATGCGCTTGACCAGCTCTCGCTTGTCGACGACTTCGCCGGGGCGCTCGGCCAGGAAGATGAGAATGTCCAGCGCACGGCCGCCGACATGCAACGGCGAGCCCTCCTTTTCCAAGAGCCGGGACTTCGGAAACAGTCGGAATGGCCCAAAGGAAATGGCCGAGTCTTCGCTACGATCTGGCACGCGCCATTGCCCCCGCAACGGGAGTCAAAAGGTATTGCATTCTGGTCTAACAGAACGATGCGTACAGTAAACTGGCCGAAAGCAGTGGGTATGGCTGGCAGCCCTGCACAGGTCGCGTGGGTCGGCCGATCCGCCCGAATAATGCTTGAAAAGTAATGGGTTAGGCCGGCACGAGGCCGCGATCGCGCCGGCGGCTAGTCCGGATGGAGCATTGACCGCGCTGACGGATTGCTGTGATGGGGTGGTCTGGGAGCCGGTCCCGCCTCGACAGTGACCACCGACTTCCGGAATTCAACCATGCCTTTCATTTCGCGGCGACAATTCGTCCATGCGCTACCGGGAGCAGCGGCGCTGGCGGCCATTCCGCGCCGCGCTCAAGCCGCCGATTATCCGTCGCGCCCCATTCGCCTTGTCCATCCCTACGGAGCCGGCGGAGCGGGGGACCAGATCGGTCGTCCCTGGGTCGACAAGATGTCATCGCTGCTCGGGCCGACCTTTGTCGATTATATCGGCGGGGCGGGTGGCGCGATCGGGACGGCGGCGGTTGCGCGCGAGGAGCCCGATGGCTACTCGCTGCTGCTCGGAAACGGCAGCACGCAGGTCATCATCCCCCTGACCTCGGCAAATCCCGGCTATTCGGTTGACGATTTCCGCGCCATTTACCGGCTGATCAGCACCGCACTGGTTTTCGCGGTCCATCCGTCGGTGCCCGCCACCGATTTGCGCGAGCTGATCGCCTACGCGAAGGCCAATCCGGGAAAGCTCTCCTATGGGACGCCCGGCATCGCCACCGGAAACCATCTGGTCGGCGAATCCTTCAAGCAGCAGGCGGGCGCACTGGACATCGTCCACGTGCCTTATCGGGGGATGTCGCAGGCTGCCAACGACCTCGTCAGCGGCCAGATCTCGCTCATCATTGGCGTGATGTCCGTTCAATTGAAGGAGCTGGGCGAGGCGGGGAAGGTCAGGCTTCTGGCGGTCACCACCGAAAAGCGACTGAGCGGCGCACCCGAGATTCCGACCGCCGTCGAATCCGGCATGCCGGATCTTCGCTATGAAGGATGGTTCGGCATCTTTGCGCCCCGGCATACCGACGATGCGATTATTGACCGGATCGCGCAGGCGACCCGGCTCGCCATGTCCGATCCGGCACTTCTGGCGAGCTACCGCGCCCAGGGTCTGGAGCCGGACAGCGATTCAAGCCCGGACAAATTCCAGCGCATCGTCGATGCGACAACGGCAAGCCTGGCGCCCGTGATCAAATCGATCGGGCTGAGCAAGCTGTGAGGTTCAAGCGCCCTTGCGCGTGACGATGCGCGCCGACAGCGTGACGAGACCCATCAGCGCGGCGAGCAGCCAGAATGCCAATGGCAGTCCGCCCAGACGCGCAACGAAGCCGACGCCGGCAGGGCCGATCAGGATGCCGGCATAGCCCGCGGTCGTGATCGCCGCGACAGCGAGCCCCGTGGGCATCACCGTCTGCCGTGCCGCCCGCCGGAACAGCACCGGCACGAGGTTTGATGCGCCGAGGCCGATCAGGAGAAATCCGCCGATGGCGACCGCCGCAACTGGAGCGGTGAGGAGCACGACGAAGCCTGCGATCGCGATCAAGCTGCCCCAGACCAGTGTCGTGCGATCTCCGATACGCGCGACGACCGCATCGCCGCCGAGCCGCCCGACGGTCATTGCGATCGAGAACACGATATACCCTATCCCGCCCTGCGCCTCGGAGACGAGGCCCGCGCCGATCACGAGCAGCGCGCCCCAGTCGAGCATCGCGCCTTCGACCAGGAACGTGATGGCGGCGAGCAGCGCGAGCAGCAGCACGGAGCCGTGCGGCAGCACGAACAGCGGTCCGTCCTGCACCTGCACCGAGCGAAGCAGGCGCGGCCAGGCAATCAGCATCGCGATCAGCATCAGGATCGAGCAGATCAGCGTGCAGGCGAGCGCGCCGAATTGCAGCGAGAGCAGCGCGGTCATCAACGCCGCTCCGGCGAAGCCGCCGATGCTGAACAGCGCGTGGAAGCCCGACATCAGCGGACGGCCTGCGTCGCGCTCGACCTCCACCGCGTGGATGTTCATGGCGACGTCGATGGAGCCGAGCGCGGCGCCGAATGCGAACAGCGCCACTGCCAGTGTTGCCGGCGAGTTTGCGATAGCCAGCAGCGGCAGCACCAGTGCCAAACCAAGCCCGCCGGCAATGATGATCGGCTTGCTCCCATAGCGCGCGCTCATCACGCCGGTCAGCAGCATCGCGACCACCGAGCCGATGCCGAGGCTGAGCAGCAGCAGTCCGAGCACGCCGTCGTCGACGCCGAGCCGCGTTTTGGCGAACGGCACCAGCGGCGCCCAGCATGCGATGCCGAAGCCCGCGACGAGAAAGGCGAGCCGCGTCGCAAGGCGCGTCGCCGGCCGGTCGGCAGAATGCATGGGAACTCCGGAGGAAGCAGAGGCGGGCTATTCGACAAGCCCCGGGATTACCGCGTCTTTATGTCCGGGACGTGCTCGAATTGTCGCAAGCAACGCCAGGGAGCTGCAAGCGGACTCGCAGGCCCTTGGGCTTGTTGTCGAGCAGCAGCAGCGTCCCGTCATGCGCAGTCACGATCGCCTGTGCGATCGAGAGGCCGAGGCCAAATCCCGCCGTCTCGTCCATGGTGCGGGCTTCCTCGCCACGCACGAAGGGCTCCAGCATCGCCGCCTTCCTTTCATCGGGAATGCCAGGTCCATCGTCGGAAATGTCGATGACAATTTGATCCCCCGACATCAACAGCGCGACGTCGATTTGGGTTCCGAAGCGCGTTGCGTTCTGGACAAGGTTGGTGACCGCGCGGATGATTTCATCCGGCCGCAGGATGAAGGTGGCCCTGTCGGGGCCGGAATAGGTCACCGCGTGGCCGCAATCGGAAAATTGCTCGCAGACCATCTGGAGTAGCGCCGCAACGTCGACCAGCGTCGGCTTGACCGGGCTTTCATTGCGCAGCAGCGACAGCACCGATTCCAGCATCGACTGCATCTGGTCGAGATCGCGTACGGTCTGCGTGCGCTGTGCCGGGTCCTCGATATATTCCGAACGCAGCCGCAGCCGCGTGATCGGCGTGCGCAGATCGTGGCTGATCGCCGCCAGCATGCGGGTCCGGTCGTTCATCAACGTCGTGATGCGCTCGCGCATCCGGTTGAGCGCCCGCGCCGTGGATTTGATCTCCTCGGGGCCGGTTTCGGGCAGCGGGGCGGATGTCCGGTTGAGGCTGAAATTCTCCGCTGCGCGCGCGAAAGCCGACAGAGGCGAGGAGAGTGCGCGGCCGGCCCAGACGCCGAGCAGCGTCATGCTCGCCACCAGGAACAGCAGCGTAGAGGTCCAGAGGCCGCTGACGAAGGCCGGCATCTTGGGCGATCCGATCGTCGCTTCGAGTACGTCGTCCTTCGAAAGGTGAAACCACACACGATCGTCTTCCGAGTTGCTGCCGCGAATGAGGTCGACTTCGCCGTCGAGCGGCGACAGGACGTTCAGCTTCCGCTCCGGGAGCGGCACGGTGGAAGCGGACACGCCTTCCAGCAATTGGAGCTTCAGCGCAGGGAAGGTTCGACTGACGCTTTCCAGGACGGTTGTTCGCTCGGCCTGGGGCGTGTTGGCGATGATCCGCACGATCAGTGCAAACTGCTCCAGTGGCCTGTCCGCCAGCAATTTTGGCCGGTTGAGCAGGAAGTAACCTGCGATCAGAACATGGATCAGGACCAGCGAGACCAGGACCAGGGCGGCGATCTGGCCGCTGATCCGCCTGAGGCTGAACAGCGCGACGATGTCGCGGGCGCGGCTCATGCTTCCTCCACGACCGGCGTGAAGATGTAGCCGCCGGTGCGAACGGTCTTGATCACGGACGTCCCTTCCGTCCGGTCGAGCTTGCGACGCAACCGGCTGACCAGCACGTCGATGCTGCGGCCAAAGCCGCCGCCAGGCCGGCCACGGGTCATGTTGAGAAGGCTGTCCCGGGGCAGAATGCGGCCGGCCCGCTCGCAGAAGGCTTGCAGCAGATCGAACTCGGCGCTGGTCAGCGGCACCTGCGCGCCTTCGGGATCGCGCAACTCCCGCAAGCGAAGATCGATCGTCCAGGCCAGGAACTTCAGGCGCGTGGCGGTCGAGCTGGCCGCGAGCCCGCTCGATTGCCGGCGCAGGACCGCGTTGATCCGCGCAAGGAGCTCGCGCGGATTGAACGGCTTCGGCACATAATCGTCGGCACCCATCTCGAGGCCGAGGATGCGGTCGAGCTCCTCGCCCTTCGCGGTGAGGATGATGATCGGAATCATGGACTCCATGCGCACGCGGCGGCAGAGGCTCAGGCCGTCATCGCCCGGCAGCATCAGGTCGAGTACGATCAGATCGACCCGGTTCTGCGACAGATACCGGTCCATCTCCTTGCCGTTCGTGACGGCGGCGACCGAGAACGAATGCTCACCCAGATAGCGCGCGATGAGCTCGCGGGTCTGACGGTCGTCCTCGACGATCAGGATGTTGGGGGTGCCATTGGTCATGATTGAGATCGCATCGGGGGTGCCGATCGTTGGTCGATTTGCGGACGATTGTCTCGTCCGAAGAACTACGGGCATGGTGCAATCCTAGAGTTAGTCACGGCTCAGCGCCACCACGGGGTCGAGGAACGCGGCGCGGCGTGCGGGGAAAAAACCGAACGCAATCCCGATTCCGGTCGAGGTCAGGAACGCCACGCCGATCGAGAACGGCGAATAGCTGACCTGGAAACCGGGCGCTGCGAGGTTGATGGCAACGCCGAGCAGGATCGCGATCAGAATGCCGGCGATGCCGCCGATGGACGAGATCAGGGTCGCCTCCACCAGGAACTGCTGGAGGATGTCGCTGCGCCTGGCACCGACCGCCATGCGCACGCCGATCTCGCTGATCCGCTCCGAGACGGACACCAGCATGATGTTCATGACGCCGATGCCGCCGACGATCAGCGAGATCACTGCAATCGCGGCCACGAGGAGGGCGAGAGTCTGCGTCGTGCTGGTGATGGTGCGGCGGATATCGTCGGTGTTCAGGATGACGAAATCCCTGGTGTTGTGCCGTTGCGTCAGCAGCGTGGTGACCGCGTCCTGTGCCAGATTGGTCGAAATCTCGTCGCTGATCCGGAGCAGGACGCTACGCAGCGCGCGATCGCCGGTGAACTGGGCCTGCACGGTGGTGTAGGGCAGGTACACCGACAGGTTCTGGTTCGAGCCGAACCCGCCCTGTTGCTGGGCGATGACGCCGACGATGCGGCAAGGCACCTTGCCGAGCCAGATGACGCGGCCGACGCCTGAGGTCTGGTCGTCGGCGAAGAAGGTCTTGCGGGTGTTCTCGTCGATGACGGCCTGCCGCTCGATGTTGCGGACCGCGTCGGTATCGAACAGGCGTCCCTTCGCGAGCTTGGCACCCTTGACCTGGAAATAGCTCTCGCCGACGCCGTTCACGAGCACGTTGGACTCGTTGCCGCGGTATCGAACGGTGGTGCTGGTCGAGACCGTCGGCGTGACACCGGCAATGAAACTCTGCCGGTCCAGCGCACGGGCATCGTCCAGCACCAGCGTCTTGATCTTGCCAGCGCGTGCATCGCCAAAGTCCTTGCCGGGGAACACCTCGATCGTGTTGGTGCCGAGGCTCGCGATGTCGGACAGAACCTTGCGCTGGGAGGCGTTGCCGAGCGCGACGACGGACGACACCGCGGCGATGCCGATGATGATGCCGAGCATCGTCAGGAAGGCGCGTAGCCGGTGCGCGGCCATCGACACCAGCGCCATTCGAGACGCTTCGCGCAGGCGCCGCAAAGCGTCGGACCAGCCCGGGCCACTGTCCCATGAGGTCCTGGGGACGGGAGGCGGTGCCTCCGATATGCCAGTGGTCTCCGCGCGGCGGTCTGCGGCGATCCTGCCGTCGCGCAATTCGATGATCCGCTCGGCCCTTGCCGCGACATCGGCATCGTGGGTGACGATGATGATCGTCCGACCCTCACGGTGCAGCTCCTTCAGGATCTTCAACACCTCCTCGCCGCTGCGCCGGTCGAGCGCGCCGGTGGGCTCGTCCGCCAAGATGACCTCGGCGCCGTTGATCAGTGCACGGGCGATCGAGACACGCTGCTGCTGGCCGCCCGAAAGCTGGTTCGGGCGATGGCCGCGCCGGTCGTTTACGCCGAGCCGCGCGAGAAGTTTCTCGGCGCGCGTGCGCCGCTCGCGGGCCTTCATTCCGGCATAGATCGCGGGGATTTCCACGTTCTCGCCGGCCGAGAGGTCGCCGAGCAGTTGATAGCGCTGGAAGATGAAGCCGAAATGCTCGCGGCGCAGCGCCGCCAGCGCGTCCGCGTCGAGCTTGGAGACGTCGGTGCTGGCGACGCGATATTTGCCGGACGTCGGACGGTCGAGGCAGCCGAGGATGTTGAGCAGCGTCGATTTTCCCGATCCGGACGAGCCGATGATCGCCACCATCTCGCCCGGCTGGATGCCCAGCGAGAAGTCGTCGAGCGCGACCACGCTGGTGTCGCCGGCCTTGAATTCCCGCCGGACGTTCTCAAGCGCGATAATCGGATCGGTCATCTCACGGGCCTCCCGGCGGGCCGCCCGACATTCCGCGCGATGCGGCCTGCTCGTTCGCCTCTCCGGTGACGACCCGCTCGCCCTCGGCGAGGCCGGACTTGATTTCGACGGTGGTGCGATCGTTGAGGCCTGTCTTGACCTCGCGCTCGTCGATGTCGCCCGCGGCGCTCAGGGTACGGACCGTGCTGCGGCCGTCGGATTTCCGCATCACCGCGAGCGCGGGGATGACTTTCACGCTCTTCGCCTCGCCGGTGACGATGTGCACCTCGGCGGTCATGTAGGTCCGGAGCGCAAGATTCCTGTTCGGGACGTTGAAGACGCCGATGTAGTAGATCGCCGTGCTGGTCGAACTCGATGAGCTCGTGCTCGAGCTCGACGTGGTGGTCGAGGAGAAACTGGCGTCGCTCTTGATCGATTCGGGCGCAGGCTCGATCTGCTCCAGCCGGGCCTCGTAGCGATGGTCCTGGTCGCCGAGGATGGTAAAGTAGAGCGGCTGCCCCGGCTTCACCTTGACGATGTCGGCCTCGGAGATTTCGGCCCGCACCGTCATCGTCTCGAGCTGGCCGAGCACGACGATGGTCGGCGCGGACTGGACCGCATTGACCGTCTGTCCTTCCTGGACGACGGTCGCGAGCACCGTTCCGTCGATCGGGGCCGTGATGCGGGTGTATTCGAGATTGACGCGTGCCGTCGCGACGCTGGCTTCGGCGCCCACAATCAGGGCCTCCAGGGCGACGATCTGGGCGCGGGTCTGGCGCACGGTCGAATCCGCGCTGTCGTAATCGCTGCGCGACGTCGCGCGCTGCGCCAATGTAGCCTGCTGGCGCGCCAGATTGGCCTCGGCCAGCACCAGCGCAGCCTCCTTTTCATCCTTCTGCGCGCGATAGTTCTTGAGCGACGCTTCGGAGCTGCGCAGATCGTTCTGCCTGGTGACAGGATCGATCTGGGCGATGACATCGCCGGCCTTGACGCTGTCGCCGACGCGCACGTTGAGCGCTGTGATCCGGCCCGACACCTGCGCGCCGACGGCCGTCAATCGTGCCGGCTTGAGGGTGCCGCTGGCGAGCACCTCCTCGCGCAGATCGCTGACGGTCACGGGCGCCGTGATGTAGGACTGCGCCTTGTTCGACGTGCTTGGAAAACGCGTCGCCGCGACGACGCCGGTTGCCACCACGGCAACGATGGCAGCGGCGATCTTCAAGCGCCTGGCGGTGATGATGTCTGTCACTTGACCGGCTCCCGCCAGTGAGGTCCCGTATTGGCGTCCACGATGATCGGCGTCGATACGTCGACCGGATCGGTCCAGCCGCCGCCGAGCGCCTTTGCGAGGGAAATGTAGTCCTTGGCCGCCGACACCTTGCTCTGGATCAGCGAGTCCTCAGCGGAATAGAGCGAGCGTTCGGCATCGAGCACGTCGATGAAGCTGGCGCTGCCGGTCTCGAACAGCGACCGCGACATTCGCGCGGCCTCGCGGTAGTTCTTCGCCGCTTCCGCGAGCTTGGTGGCGCGCACACGCTCGCGCGACAGCGACACCAGGGCGTTTTCGACGTCTTCGAGCGCGGTGAGCAGGGTCGAATGGAACGTGGCGAACGCTTGGTCGCGCTGCGCTTCGGCAATCCTGACCGCTGCGTGGCGCTTGCCGGCATCGAAGATTGGCACCGTGACCGAGGGGCCGACCGACCAGCTCACGCTGGAGTATTTTGCGAGATCGCCGGCGCGCAGCGCAGAGGTGCCGACCGAACCTGTGAGCGACACCGCCGGGTAACGATCCGCCTCGGCTGCGCCGATCTTGGTGGTGGCCTGCGCCAGCTTGCGCTCGGCGCTGGCGACGTCGGGACGGCTCAGGAGAAGATCGGCAGGCAGTCCCGTGGGGAGCGGCATGCGCGGTGCCGGCACGGGGGCGGACCGCGCCAGCAGCGAGGCGACGCCGTCTGGCGTCCGGCCGAGCAGGATGCCGAGCCGGTGGACATCGGCGGCGAGCGCGGCCTGATAGGTCGGCACGTTCGCTTCGGTGCTGGCGGCCTGCGCCGTCGCCTTGGCGAGATCGACGGCGTTGCCGCTGCCGGCCTCGTATTTGCTGCGGGTGAGCTTTTCGGTGTCGCGCTGCGAGACCGAGGTTCGTTGCGCCAGCGCGATCCGCGCCTGATAGCCGCGCGCCTCGACGTAATAGGCCGCGACATCGCCGATCAGCGTGACGAGGCTGTCGCGCAAATCCTCCTCCGCAGATTGCTCGCCGCGCAGCGCCGCCTCGATGTTTCGCTGCGTGCCGCCGAACAGATCGAGCTCCCAGCTCGAATCGAAGCTTGCCTGGTGCAGCGTGTAGGGCGCGCTGTCGACGAGCACGGACGAGGAGCTTGAGCTGGTCTTGTTGTTCGTCACCGAGGCGGTGCCGCTCACGGACGGAAACAGGCCTGCGCTGGTCTGTTGCAGCGTGGCGCGTGCCTCGCGCACCACGGCCTTGGCCTTCGCGACGTCGGGATTGGCCAGGACGGCCTCTTCGATCAACCGGTTGAGGAGGGGGTCGCGCAGGCGCAGCCACCAGCGATCGAGCTTGCCGGCATCACGATGCGACGTGGTCTTGCTGCTCCAGTGCGAGGGCAAGTCGAGCCTGGGCGGGCCGACATAGTCCGGGCCGACCGCGCAGCCGGCCAGGGCGGCCCCGAGCATCAGGACAATGCAGGTCGATACGGCGCGCGAGACCGCGCCGCGCAACGGGGCGGACGTTGGGTGGCAATTCTCTTTTGCGGATGGCACGGGATCTATGACAAACGAGTGTGACGGCATCAAATCGGCTGGAATCCAACAGACCTCGCCCCGGACACAGGGGGCCGCTCGTGGCCCTCCGGGGAAGGCGAGGCACGGGTGATTAGCCGGGGGATCGTGGCCTTTCGGCAGGCGGAATGTTGCTGGATGTAAACAGATATTGCCCGGCATCTCGGGGCCGCCCGTCGCGCAAAACATCGAGCCTGTTGGAGAACCATCATGCCGCCCCTTGCCCGCAACGACGGTGGGGAAGCGACTGTGCGCCACACCCCGCTCTCATGCCCCGGAGGCCGCGCATCGCCATGTCGACGTTGCAGCGGATCCGCTCACCACGAGACCGGGATTCGCTGCGCAAACCCGCCGAGATCCGAATCGGGGCTCAACGGCTGGCGGTCCAGCGGCCGGTTGTTGTTTCCGCGCGCGAACGACGTGCCGGGCGGCAGGGCATAGTCGGTGAATTTGCGTTCGCCGGGCAGCACCTCGGTGCCGCCGTCGAGCCACGACCGCTTGCTCACATAAATGCGCGTGCGTGGACCCGACTGGTAGGAGCGATTGGGGCCGCGCGCACCGTACTCGTAGACGGTATTTTGTGTCGTTTGTTGTCGATCGCGCTTGCCGGTGGTTGCTGCATGCGCGGTGAGGGTCGAGGCGAGGAGGGCGACCAGCGCCGCTCTGGTCATGACAAGCGCGTTCATCGGCAAATACCCCATGCGAGTTCCTGATGCCGTCGCCTCTCACACCGGCTTAGGACCCTGTAAAGAATTGGGGCGTTGCACGATGTTGCTGAACGCCCGTGTCTGCCGGGTGCTTCATCGCGGCGGCTATCACTGCGACCGGCGGGCCTCTGCGGTATGCGCGATCGACCGCCCGCATGAAATTCAACGAGCAGAAACAAGCCGCAACTTTCAAGCCACACCGCGGCCACAGCTCTCCCGTTTCAGAGCAGGCTAGGTTCTCTTGAGGTGTGGAATGTCGTTTTTGCGGGCCTGGCTGATCGTTGCGGTGGTGAGCGGCGTATCGATTGCAAGTTCACTTTCCCTTGCGCTGCTGCCGCAGCCGGCAGCCGCGCAGGCGGTGGACACGATCGTCGTCGAAGGCAATCGTCGCGTCGAGGCCGAGACGGTGCGCTCCTACTTCCGGCCCGCCGGCGGGCGCCTCGATCAGTCGGAGATCGACGAGGGCCTCAAGGCGCTGATCGGGACCGGCCTGTTTCAGGACGTGAAGATCAGCCATGCCGGCGGCCGGATCGTGGTGTCGGTGGTGGAAAACGCCGTGATCGGCCGCATCGCCTTCGAGGGCAACAAGAAGATCAAGGACGAGCAGCTCTCGGCCGAAATCCAGTCCAAGCCGCGCGGGACCTTCTCGCGGGCGCTGGTGCAGTCGGACACGCTGCGCATCGCCGAGATCTACCGGCGCTCGGGCCGCTACGACGTGCGCGTCACCCCTGAAATCATCGAACAGCCGAACAACCGCACCGATCTCATCTTCACGATCGAGGAGGGCGTCAAGACCGGCGTCAAATCGGTCGAGTTCATCGGCAACAGTGCCTACTCGGCTGCGCGCCTGCGCGACGTGATCAAGACGCATGAGAGCAACCTGCTCAGCTTCCTCGCCAACAATGACATCTACGATCCCGATCGCGTCGAGGCCGACCGCGACCTGATTCGCCGCTTCTATCTCAAGAACGGCTTTGCCGACGTCCAGGTCGTGGCCGCGCTCACCGAATACGATCCGGAGAAGAAGGGCTTTCTCGTCACCTTCAAGATCGAGGAGGGCCAGCAGTACCGCGTCGGCTCGGTCGATTTCCGCTCCAGCATTGCGACTTTCGATGCCGCCTCGCTCCGCAACTTCTCGCGTGTCAGCGCCGGTTCGCTCTACAACGTGGAATCGGTCGAGAAGTCGACCGAGGAGATGCAGATCGAGGCCTCGCGCCGCGGCTATGCCTTCGCCGTGGTGCGGCCGGGCGGCGATCGCAATTTCGAAGCGCACACGGTGTCCGTCGTGTTCAACGTCGACGAGGGCCCGCGCACCTATATCGAGCGCATCAACCTGCGCGGCAACACGCGCACGCGCGACTACGTGATCCGGCGTGAATTCGACATTTCGGAGGGTGATGCCTATAACCGCGCGCTGGTCGATCGCGCCGAGCGGCGGTTGAAGAACCTCGACTATTTCAAGAGCGTCAAGATCGTCGCTGAACCCGGCTCGTCGAGCGATCGCGTCATCCTGATCGTCGACATGGAGGAAAAATCGACCGGCGATTTCTCGATCTCGGGCGGCTATTCGACCAGCGACGGTGCGCTTGCAGAGGTCTCGATCTCCGAGCGCAACCTGCTCGGCAAGGGACTCTATGCCAAGGCGTCGGTCAGCTACGGGCAGTATTCGCGCGGCATCTCCCTGTCCTTCGTCGAACCCTATCTGCTCGATTATCGTCTGGCGCTCGGGTTCGATACCTATTGGAAGCAACAGAAATCGAACAGCTATACGAGCTACGGCGTGACGACGCTGGGCTTCTCGCCGCGGCTTGGCTTTGCGCTGCGTGAGGATCTCTCGCTCCAGCTGCGCTATTCGCTCTATCAGCAGAGCATCACGCTCGCCAGCGCCTACAACAACTGCAACAACAACGCCTCGAACAGCTCACTCGCCTTCAACCCGACGCCGGCCTACATCCAGAGCGTGCTCGGCGGCGTGGACCCGACCAATTCCACGAGTTCTGGTGTCTATGGCTATGGCTGCTACGGCGACGGCGAGTCGAGCCTGCCGGTGCGCAAGGAGCTGGCGAACGGCGCGACCTGGACGTCGGCGCTCGGCTACACGCTGAACTACAACACGCTCGACAACACCAAGAACCCGACTGACGGATTGCTGGTCGATTTCCGGCAGGATTTCGCCGGCGTCGGCGGTGACGTCACCTATCTGAAGACGGCGCTGGACACCAAATACTACACGCCGCTCGTGTCCGAGATCATCAGCGTGATCCACCTCCAGGGCGGTGTCCTCAGCAAGCTCGGCAACCAGGATCTGCGCATGCTGGATCATTTCCAGATGGGCCCGAACCTCGTGCGCGGCTTTGCCTCCAACGGCATCGGTCCGCGCGACATCACCTACTACAATTACGGCACCAGCGGCGATGCGCTCGGCGGCACGAAATACTGGGGCGCGTCGATGGAATTGCAGATGCCGTTCTGGTTCCTGCCCAAGGAGGTTGGCCTGAAGGGCGCGGTCTACGCCGATGCCGGCTCGCTCTGGGGCTACCAGGGACCGACGTCGTGGACGGCCACGGGCGAGGTCAACACCAAGGCCTGCCCGACCTGCGGATTGCAATATGATGACGGCAACACGGTGCGGTCATCGGTGGGCGTCGGCCTGATCTGGGCCTCGCCGTTCGGCCCGCTGCGCTTTGACTACGCCGTGCCGATCACCAAGGGCAAATACGATGTCGTCCAGGAGTTCAGGTTCGGCGGCGGCACGTCGTTCTGAAGCATGATGCGGAAAAGTGTGCAGCGGTTTTCCGAAAGATCATGCTCAAAAACGGCTAAAGCGCCTGTCGCGCTTTAGCCGCCGAGGATCCGGCGGCAGGCATCGACATACACCTGTGCGCCGGTGACGATATCCGCGTCGGCGGTATTCTCGGTCCAGTGATGGCTGATGCCGCCGATCGAGGGCACGAACAGCATGCCGGCGGGCATGACGGTTGCCAGCATCTGCGCGTCGTGGCCGGCGCCGCTGGGCATGCGGATGGAGCGGCCGTCGGCGAGGGACTTACTCGCGGCTTCGATCGCGTCCTGAATGCCGGCGTTCATCGTCGCGGGTGCGCCGGTGCGGATCTTCTCCACGGTGACGGTACAGGGGCCCTTCGCGCTTGCCTCCTCCGCCATGGTCCGCAGCAGCTCTTCCAGCCGCGCGATCACGGCCGGATTGTCGTCGCGGATCTGGAACAGCATCTCGGCGCCGCCGGGGATGATGCTGGGCGCGCCGGGATCGAGCGTGATGCGGCCGGTGGTCCAGACCGTGCGGGGACCGGAGGTATCAGGAAAACGTTCATCGATCGCGACGCAGAACTTGGCCAACGCCAGCCCGGCGTCCTTCCGCACGGCCATGCGCGTGGTGCCGGCGTGGTTCTGCTCGCCTACAAAGTTGATCTGATATTGCCAGATGCCGACGATGGAGGTCACGACGCCGATTGCGAGCTTGCCGCTTTCGAGCGTGTCGCCCTGCTCGATATGCGCCTCGAGGTATCCGACGTGCCGTCCGGGCTCCGTGGCGAGGCGCGGGCGTCCGGCGAGCGCCATGTCGGCGAGCGCATCGCGCATGGTGCGGCCGCTGGTGCGGTCGCGGGCGGCATCGATGTCCAATTCGGTCACCTGCCCGACATAGGAGCGCGAGCCGAGGAAATGGCCGAAGTGTCCCTCCTCGTCGCACCACGCGACGACTTCGACAGCGCCCTTGAGCGAGCGATCGGCATTGAGCACGCGCGCGGCTTCGAGCGCATAGATGACGCCGAGCGGGCCATCGAGCCAGCCGGCGTAGTTCTGACTCTCCAGATGCGAGCCCGCCAGCAGCTTCGGCCCAGGTTTCGCACTGGTGCCGAACACGTTGCCGATGCCGTCGATCGCGGCGGCGAGGCCGGCGTCGGGCAGCTTCTGCACCAGCCAGTCCAGCGACAGCTTGTGCGGCTCGGAGAAGGTCGGCTTGTGCACGCCGGTCTTGTAGGCACCGATGGCACGGAGTGCATTGAGGTCGGCGAGAACGCGCTGGCCATCGGCGCTCGGCTTGGTGTCAGGCATGTTCGGCAACCTTCAGCGCCTCGGTGCGAATCTCCTCGACCAGCCGTTCCTTCAGCTGGACGAATTCGGGCGTGGTCTTGATCTTGTAGGAGCGCGGATGCGGCAGGTCCACGTTGATCTCGGCCTTGATCCGGCCGGGGCGCGCGCTCATGACGATGACGCGGCTGCCGAGGAAGATCGCTTCCTCGATGTCGTGGGTCACGAACAGCACGGTCTTCTGGTCGCGCTCCCAGATGCCGAGCAGCATCTCCTGCATCAGGGCGCGGGTCTGGTTGTCGAGCGCGCCGAACGGCTCGTCGAGCAGCAGGATCTTGGGATCGTTGGCGAGCGCGCGTGCGATCGCCGTGCGCTGCTGCATGCCGCCGGAGAGTTGCTTGGGCCAATGGTTCTCGAAGCCGGCAAGTCCGACCTGGCGGATGAAGGCGTCGGCGATCTTGTGGCGCTCCGCCTCGGACACGCCGCGCTCGCGCAGGCCGAAGGCGATGTTCTCGCGCACGGTCAGCCAGGGAAACAGCGTGTAGGACTGGAACACCATGCCGCGATCGGCGCCGGGACCGGTGACCTCGCGTCCGTCGAGCGTGACACGGCCGCTGCTCGGGCGGTCGAGACCGGCGACGATGCGCAGCAGCGTGGACTTGCCGCAGCCGGAGGGGCCGAGGATGGTGACGAAGTCGTTGTTGCCGATGGTGAGTTCGGTCGGCTCCAGCGCCCGGGTCGGCGCGTTGCCGTGGCGCGCGGGGAAGGTTCGCGAGACCTGCTCGATCTTCAGCGTGGTCATGCGAGCCTCCACGGAAACAGCCAGGCGTTGAATGCCTTGAACAGGAAGTCCGAGAGCAGGCCGATCAGTCCGATCACGATGATGCCGAAGATGATCTGGCCGGTGTTGAGCAGCGCCTGGCTGTCGGTGATCATGTGGCCGATGCCCGAGGACGAGCCGATCAGCTCGGCGACGATGACGTAGGTCCAGGCCCAGCCCAGCACCAGCCGCAGGATCTCGGCGATCTCCGGTGCGGAGGAGGGCAGCAGCACGCGGCGGATGACGCCACGGTCGCTGGCGCCGAGCGTATACGCCGCCTCGACCAGGTCACGCCGCGTGGTACCGACGGTCACGGCGATCATCAGGATGATCTGGAACACCGAGCCGATGAAGATGACGAGCAGCTTCTGCAATTCGCCGATGCCGGCCCACAGGATCAACAGCGGGATGAAGGCGGAGGCAGGCAGATAGCGCGCAAAGGACACGAACGGTTCGAGGAAGGCTTCGATCGGCTTGTAGGCGCCCATGAGAACGCCGAGCGGCACCGCGATGATCGCGGCCAGCGCAAAGCCGCCGACGACGCGCCAGATCGTCATGCCGATGTCGTAAGCAAACCCCTGCTTTGCCAGCAGGTCATAACCTTCCTGGAGCATGGTCAGCGGGTTGGCGAGGAACACTTTCGACACATGGCCGCCGAAGGTCGCCCACGACCAGAGGGCAACGAACACCACGAAGAAGGCGAGGCCGTAAGCCAGGCGTTGCTTCGACGTCACGGGATCCAGAGGACGCATCAACGATCTATCCGGGGAGGGAACGGGCCGCCGGTCCCGTCGCGAGACGGGACCGGCGGCTCTGGAAGAGGTTACTTGATGTAGCTCGCGTCGAAGAGGTCCTCGACCTTCGGCGCAGCCTTGATGATGCCGATCTCGAGCAGGAGGTCGGCCGCCTCCTTGTTGAAGGTCAGGAAGTCACCGGCAAAGAACTTCTGGTTCGCGGCCTTGTCCTGCCAGCGCAGATATTTCGCCGAGTTGCCGAACGCCTCGCCGGTCTGTTTCACGTCGGCGCCCATGATCTCATAGGCCTTGGGCTGGTCCTTGGCGATCATCTCGAGCGCCTCGAAATAGCTGTCGGCGAGAGCCTTGGCGGCCTTCGGGTTCTCCGTCAGGAATTTCGGCGTGCAGCCGAAGGTGTCCATGACCATCGGGTAGTCCAGCGTGGTCGCGATGATCTTGCCCTTGTCGGGCGCGGCACGAACCGTCGACAGGTACGGCTCATAGGTCATCGCGGCGTCGTTCTGGCCGGACACGAAGGCCTGCGCAGCCGCGGCGGGCTCGAGGTTGACGACGGTGACATCCTTCACCGTGAGGCCGTTCTTCTTGAGCATCCACGCCAGCGCGAAATAGGGCGAGGTGCCCGGCGCGGAGGCCGCGACGGTCTTGCCCTTCAGCTCCTTGATCGAGGTGACGTCGTTGCGCACGGCCATGCCGTCGGCACCGTAGCTCTTGTCGAGCTGGAATATCTGCTTGGTCGCAACGCCGTTGGCGTTCCAGGAGATCCAGGTCTCGACCGTGGTTGCCGCGCACTGGACGTCGCCGGAAGCGATCGCAAGGTGGCGATCCTTCTGCGGGATTTTCTTGATCGTCACGTCGAGGCCGTTCTTCTTGAAGATGCCGGCTTCCTTCGCCAGCGTCAGCGGCGCAAAGCCGGTCCAGCCGGAAATGCCGACGCCGACCTTGACGTCGTCGGCGAGCACCGGAGTGGAGGCCGTAAGCGCAATGAATGTCGCAAAAACCTTTGAACTACGCATGATTGTCGTCCTCTTGCTCAGATGGATTGACGTCCTGTTGATCTCTGTCGGCCCCTGTGGACCGTTGCCCGAAGCGTTGCACGATTTGTGCCGACATCGTCCTCTCAACCTCCCTTGAATCGGGCGACAAGGCGGTGAGAGTCACCGGGATAAAGCAGGCGCACGGCGGTGATCGTGCGCGCGCTGCGCCAGGTATAGCGGTCGATCACGAGACAGGGCGCGCCGATGGCGATGTCGAGCGCTTCCGCCGTGCGATCATCCGCAACGATCGCGCTGATCGTATGCTCGGCTTCTGTCCATGGGACATGATGAAGCAGCCACGAGCCGGGCGGTTCGCGGGAGAAATCCGCGTTTGCCGCATCCGGCACGGACGCAAGGTCGATCAGCCGGTCCTCGACGGCAAACGGCACGTTGTCGGCGCTGTGGCGGCAGGTGATCGCAACCACCTTGCCGGCCTTCTTGACACCAAGACGCTCGCGGTCGGCAGCGGTTGCCGCACGCAGCTTGCGCCCGATCAGTTCGTAGCCGTAACCGCGGCCGAGCGCGGTGATCTCGGCCCGAATGTCGGCGATCTTGAGCACCGCCGACTGATGCTGCGGCCTGCGCACGAACGAGCCTGCGCGCCGCCGCCGTTCGATCAGATCGGCCTGCGCCAGCTCCGACAGTGCCTTGTTCACCGTCATGCGCGAACAGCCGTAGCGCGCGACCAGCTCATGCTCGAACGGGATGCGATGCCCCGGCGGCCATTCGCCGGTCAGGATGCGTTTTTCGATATCGGCGCGGATGCGCTTGTAGAGCGTTGGCTTGTCGGTCGCATCGGTCGAAAGGCTCATGCGGCGAGCCTCCGCACCACCGCGTTGAAGCGTTCGCGCGCGGCCTGGCGCAGTCTATGCCGGCCGCCTTCGACCACCTTGGCTCCGCCAGCCCATACGCAATCGATCGCGCCGCTGACTGCCGCAAAGATCCAGCCGTCGATGACTGTATCGCCTGCGCGTCCCGCCAGCGACGGATGTGCCGTATCGAGCGTGACGATGTCGGCGCGCGCACCGGGCGCGAGACCTACCGTCGTCTGTGCCAGCGCTTGCGTACCGCCTGCGAGCGCGTGATCGAACAGCGAGCGTCCCGTCGAACGGCCTTCGCCGCTGGAGAGGACGTTGCGCTGGCGATGCTTGAGGCGCTGGCCGTATTCGAGCTGACGCAGCTCGTCGGCGACGCCGACCAGCACGTTGGAATCGGTGCCCACACCGAACGCGCCGCCGGCAGCGAGAAATTCGCGCGCGGGGAAGGTGCCGTCGCCGAGGCTTGCCTCTGTGATGGGGCAGAGACCCGCCACCGCGCCGGTCTTCGCGAATGCCGTGAGTTCCGCCTCCGTCATATGCGTCGCGTGGATGAGGCACCAGCGCTGATTGACGGGCGCGTGCTCCAGCAGCCATTGCACCGGACGCCGGCCCGACCAGGCCAGGCAATCCTCGACTTCCTTTAATTGCTCGGCGGCGTGAATGTGCACCGGCCCACCTTCCGCGAGCGGAATGATGGCCGCGAGCTCATCCGGCGCAACCGCGCGAAGACTGTGCGGCGCGATGCCGATATTGGCGCCGGGCAAGCTTGCGATCGCCCTGCGTGACGCGGCCATCAGCGCAGCGAACTGATCGACCGTGCAGATGAAGCGTCGTTGGCCGTCATGCGGTGCAGCGCCGCCAAAAGAGCCATGCGCGTAAAAACTCGGCAGCAGCGTCAGGCCAATGCCTGACGCTTCGGCAGCCAGTGCGATACGCCCAGCCATTTCGCCGATATCGGAATAGTGCGAGCCATCGCGATCGTGATGCAGATAGTGGAATTCGCCGACGCGCGTAAAACCCTGTTCCAGCATCTCGACATATAGCAGCGTCGCAACGGCGGTCACGTCATCCGGCGTCATTGCCAACGCGAAGCGATACATCGTCTCGCGCCAGGTCCAGAATGTATCGGTGCTGTCGCCGCGCTGCTCCGCAAGTCCTGCCATGCCGCGCTGAAAGGCGTGGCTGTGCAGGCTCGCAAGTCCCGGAAGCGCGATGGTGTGGCGTTCGTCGCCGGCGGCTGGCGCTACGTTCGGCGTCACCTCCGCGATCGCGCCGGCGGTGATCACCACCTGCACGTCATTGGCCCAGCCCGAGGGCAGGAGCGCGGAGGCGAAATGCAGTCGGGACATGATTGATGACACGCCGGCTGGACAGAACGGCCTTACGATTATATGTCTAGACATATAAGTCAAGCATCCCACGTGAGGGGACAGTGGCATGGCAGAGCGCTTCGACCGGATCTGGCATAACGCCCGGCTCGCCACGATGCGGGCCGACCGTCCCGATCTCGACGAGATCGAGCACGGCGTGATCGCCATCCGCGGCGGCCATATCGTCTATGCCGGCGCGGCGGCGGATTTCCCTGTCGATGCGGACGCAATCAAGCGCATCGATTGCGAGGGGCGCTGGATTACGCCGGGCCTCGTCGACTGCCACACGCATCTCGTCTATGGCGGCAACCGCGCGCATGAATTCGAGCTGCGCCTGAAGGGCGCGAGCTACGAGGAGATCGCGCGGGCCGGCGGCGGTATCGTCTCGACGGTGGCCGCGACGCGCAAGGCGAGCGAGGCCGAGTTGGTCGCAAGTGCGCTGCCGCGGCTCGATGCACTGATCGGAGAAGGCGCCACTACGGTCGAGATCAAGTCCGGATACGGCCTCGACACCGGGACCGAGATGCGCCAGCTCGCCGCCGCGCGCAGCCTCGGTCGCCAGCGGCCGGTCGCAATCCGCACATCCTTCCTCGGCGCGCACGCGCTGCCGGTCGAGGCCAATGGTGACAAGGATCGCTACATCGATCTCGTCTGCAAGGAGATGCTGCCGGCTGTCGCGAAGGCCGGGCTTGCCGATGCAGTCGACGCCTTCATGGAAGGCATAGCGTTCTCGGCCGAGCAGACGGCGCGGGTATTCGAAGTCGCGAAGCGGTTGGGCTTGCCGGTCAAGCTACATGCCGATCAGCTCTCGAACCTCGGCGGCGCGGCGCTTGCCGCGCAATTCTCCGCGCTCTCCGCCGATCACCTCGAGCACACCGACGAAGCCGGCGCCGCCGCAATGGCCGAGGCGGGCACGGTCGCCGTGCTGCTGCCCGGCGCGTTCTACTTCATCCGCGAGACGCAGAAGCCCCCGGTCGAAGCATTCCGCAAGCACGGCGTTCCCATGGCGCTCGCGACCGACTGCAATCCCGGCAGCTCGCCCCTGACCTCGCTGCTGCTCGCGATGAACATGGGCGCGACGCTGTTCCGAATGAATGTGGCCGAGTGCCTTGCCGGCGTTACCCGCGAAGGCGCACGCGCGCTCGGCGTGCTCGATGAAACCGGTACGCTGGAGGCCGGTAAATGGTGCGATCTCGCGATCTGGGACATCGAGCGCCCGGCAGAGCTCGTCTACCGCATCGGCTTCAATCCGCTGCACCGGCGCGTGTGGAGGGGCCAGTGACGGAGCCGGGCGCAGCGATCGTCGTCAAGCCGGGCACGGTCAGCCTCGATGATCTCGCGCGCGTGCTTGCGGGGCAATCGGTCGTGCTTGATGCCTCGTTCTGGCCGCGCGTCGATGCGGCTGCGGAGATTGTCGCGAAGGCGGCACGAGCCGATATCCCCGTCTATGGCATCAACACCGGTTTCGGCAAGCTGGCCTCAAAACGGATTCCGCCCGATCAGACCGCGCTGCTCCAGCGCAATCTCATCGTCTCGCATTGCTGCGGCGTCGGACCGGCAACGCCGGAGCCGATCGTCCGCCTGATGATGGCGTTGAAGATCATCTCGCTCGGGCGCGGTGCCTCGGGCGTGCGGCGCGAGGTGATCGAGCAGTTGCAGAGTATGCTGGCCCGCCAAATCTATCCGCTGGTGCCGCAGCAGGGCTCGGTCGGCGCCTCCGGCGATCTCGCACCGCTCGCGCATATGACGGCGGTGATGATCGGTGAGGGGCAGGCGATCGTTGACGGGAAAGCTGTGTCCGGCAGCGATGGGCTCGCCGCCGCTGGCCTAGCGCCGTTGACGCTTGGTCCCAAAGAAGGGCTCGCGCTGATCAACGGTACGCAGTTCTCGACCGCCTATGCCGTCTCCGGCGTGCTGCGTGCATTTGGCCTGGCCCGGGCGGCACTCGTCACCGGCGCGCTGTCGGTCGATGCGGCGATGGCGTCGACGGCGCCGTTCCGTCCGGAAATCCAGGTGCTGCGCGGTCATGCCGGGCAGATCGATGCGGCCGCGACGCTTATGGCGCTGCTCGACGGCAGCGACATCCGCCTGTCGCATCTCGAAGGCGACGAGCGCGTGCAGGATCCCTATTGCCTGCGTTGTCAGCCGCAAGTGGCCGGCGCGGCGCTCGACCTGATCATGCAGGCTGCGCGCACGCTGATCGTCGAGGCCAATGCCGTCACCGACAATCCACTGGTCCTGGTCGAAACCGGCGAGATTGTGTCCGGTGGCAATTTTCACGCCGAGCCGGTGGCCTTTGCCGCCGACGCCATCGCGTTGGCGCTGTCGGAGATTGGCGCGATCAGCGAGCGGCGCATTGCCACGCTGGTCGATCCCGCACTCAATTTTGGTCTGCCGCCGTTCCTGACGCCCGATCCCGGCATCAATTCCGGCTTCATGATCGCCGAGGTGACGGCGGCGGCGCTCTATGCCGAGAACAAGCAGCGCGCTTCCGCCTGCTCGATCGACTCGACGCCGACCAGCGCCAATCAGGAAGACCACGTCTCGATGGCCGCGCATGCCGCGCGACGCCTGTCTGACATGGCCGACAATCTTGCGGCCATTCTGGGTATCGAGCTTCTGGTCGCGGCCCAAGGCATCACGCTGCGTACGCCGCATGCGACCAGCGCTCCGCTCGTAGCCGTCATCGCCGCACTTCGTGAGCAGGTGCCTGCGCTCGGAGCCGACCGCTACATGGCCGGCGATCTCGCCAAGGCCGCTGCGCTGGTCGAAGCCGGCGCATTGCCGGCTGCGGCGATTGCAGCGCTTTCGACTGATCCGTTTCCGAGACTCGTCTGAAGAGGTGTCCGCATGAACCGCCGACTGGACAACGACCGAACCATCCGCGCACCCCGTGGCAGCGAGATCAGTGCCAAGAGCTGGCTGACGGAAGCGCCGCTGCGTATGCTGATGAACAATCTCGACCCTGACGTGGCGGAGCGTCCGAGCGAGCTTGTTGTCTATGGCGGGATTGGTCGCGCTGCGCGCGACTGGGAGAGTTTTGACCGGATTACCGCCGCCTTGCGCGAACTCGAGAACGACCAGACGCTGCTGGTCCAGTCCGGCAAGCCGGTCGGCGTATTCCGCACTCATGCCGACGCTCCGCGCGTGCTGATCGCGAACTCCAACATCGTGCCGCATTGGGCGACGCTCGATCATTTCAACGAGCTCGATCGCCGGGGCCTGATGATGTATGGCCAGATGACCGCGGGCTCCTGGATCTACATCGGCAGCCAGGGAATCGTGCAGGGTACGTACGAGACCTTTGTCGAGGTCGGGCGTCGTCACTATGGCGGCAGCCTCGCCGGTAAATGGATTCTCACCGCCGGCCTTGGCGGCATGGGCGGCGCGCAGCCGCTGGCCGCGACCATGGCAGGGGCCTCGATGCTCGCGGTCGAATGCCAGCCGAGCCGCATCGAGATGCGGCTGCGCACCGGCTATCTCGATCGCCAGGCCGCAACGCTCGACGAAGCGCTTGCGATCATGGAAGAGGCCGCAAAGACGAAGAAGGCAGTTTCGGTCGGTCTGCTCGGGAACGCAGCGGAGATTTTCCCGGAGCTGGTGCGCCGCGGCGTCAAGCCGGACATTGTCACTGACCAGACCAGCGCGCATGATCCGATCAACGGCTATCTGCCGAAGGGCTGGACGCTGGCCGATTGGGAGGCCAAGCGCGCTGCGGATCCGAAGACCGTGGAGCGTGCGTCGAAGACGTCGATGGTCGAGCACGTCCAGGCCATGCTGGATTTCCATGCGCAGGGCATTCCGACGCTAGACTACGGCAACAACATCCGCCAGATGGCGCAGGACATGGGCCTGAAAAACGCCTTCGATTTTCCTGGCTTCGTGCCCGCCTATATCCGTCCCTTGTTCTGCCGTGGCGTTGGCCCGTTCCGCTGGGCCGCGCTCTCAGGCGATCCCGAGGACATCTTCAAGACCGATGCCAAGGTGAAAGAGCTGATGCCGGACGACAAGCATCTGCACAACTGGCTCGACATGGCGAGGGAACGCATCAAGTTCCAGGGCCTGCCGGCGCGCATCTGCTGGGTTGGCCTCGGCGATCGTCATCGCCTCGGGCTTGCCTTCAACGAAATGGTGGCGCGCGGCGAATTGAAAGCGCCGATCGTGATCGGCCGCGATCATCTCGACAGCGGTTCGGTGGCGAGCCCCAATCGCGAGACCGAGGCGATGAAGGACGGATCGGATGCGGTGTCCGACTGGCCCCTGCTGAATGCGTTGCTCAACTGCGCCAGCGGCGCGACCTGGGTGTCGCTGCACCATGGCGGCGGCGTCGGTATAGGCTATTCGCAGCATGCCGGTATGGTGATTGTCGCCGATGGAACGCCTGAGGCCGCGAAGCGGATCGAGCGTGTGCTCTGGAACGATCCCGCCAGCGGCGTCATGCGCCATGCGGATGCGGGCTACGAGACCGCGATCGACTGCGCGCGTGACAAGGGGCTCGATCTGCCGAGCCTGGCGAAGTAGTTAGCCACTCACCAGCAGTTTCGGCATCGTCGTCTTCGCGCCGTCCATGAAAGTCTGGACGGCGTCGCGGACGATGGCGTCGAGATCGGGCGGGATCGGCGTCTCGTAGATGAATTTGCGGATGGCGAGATAGAAGATGCGGCCGTGCAGGCCCCAGAACAGCTCGGTCTCGCGTTCGCTGAGCGGACGGGCCTTTGCGTCGGGCAGCTTCAGATCGTGCCGCAGTTCGGCCGCCGCAGGCTCGATGATCTCGCGCCTGACGATGTCGAGATAGCGGCCGGTGATGCCGAACGACTTCATGCCGGAGAAGACGAAGATCCGCACCCAATTGTACTCGAACACGCGCTCGACATAGTCGAGATAGAAGCGCGTCAGTCGCGCTTCCAGTGATTGCGAACGGTCGCGGATCATCGGGCCCCACTCGGGCGACCAGCGGCTGAGATAGACCTCTTGGTAGACGCGCTCGATCAGCGCTTCCTTGCTCGGGAAGTGGCGGTAGATTGCCGAATGGGTGATGCCCATGCGCTTTGCCAGCTCGCGGGTCTGGCCCTCGAAGCCGCGCTCGGCAAAAAATCGTATCGCCTCGTCTACGATCGCGCGCTCGCGGTCGGCCGCGCGCATGTTGCGGCGCTTTGGCGCGGTCTTGCCTGTCTCGGTCCGCTTCCGGACCGGTCGCTTCGCTGGTTTCTGCGCTTTTCGGGCCATTTCGTCGCTGAATCGCACGCCTCGAAGCCTTCATAGCCCAAGGCGCATTTGTAACCAAATGGTCATTTCCTGTTGACCGTCCACGGGCAGCGTGTCAGGATTTTGAGACCAGATGGTTACAAATCTGGCATCCCGGCTGATGATCCGATGGATATCGAGGAAACGGCAGTGAAGGCGAGGGCTTTCAGCTATTTTCGTGCGGCGACGATCGACCAGGCGCTGGAGGCTCACGCCCGCGTCGGCGATGACGCGCGCTTCATCGCCGGTGGCCAGAGCCTCGTGCCGGCACTGTCGCTGCGGCTGCAGGCGCCGCGACTTCTGATCGACATAACCCATATTGACGCGCTGCGTGGCGTCAGGCGCGAAGGCGGCTATTTGCGCATCGGTGCACTGACGCGCCATTGCGAGATGCTGAGCGAGCCGCTGATCGCCGAGTTCGCACCGCTCTTGCATGCCGCAGCGCCGTTCGTCGCCCACCCCGCAATCCGCAACCGCGGCACCTTTGGCGGCAGCGTTGCGCTGGCCGACCCCGCGTCGGAATTTCCGGCGATGACCTTGGCGCTCGATGCCGAGATCGAGATCGCGGGCCCCTCCGGGACCCGGCGGGTTAAAGCGGACGATTTCTTCCTCGATCTGTTCGAGACCGCCTTGCAGCCCGGTGAACTGATCACGGCGGTCCATGTCCCGCTGTTCAAGGCCGATCAGCGCTTCGCGTTCGACGAGCTGGCGCGACGGCGCGGGGATTACGCGATGGTCGGTTGCGGGATCATGGCGACCTGTACCGGCGATCGCGTCGATGACATTCGCATCTCCTTCTTCTCGGTCGGAAATACGCCGATCCGGGTGAAGGGAGCTGAGGCAACTCTCATCGGATCGAGCTTGGGTGCGGAGCGTATTGCGGCTGCGCAAGGCGCGCTCGAAGGCGATCTTGCGCCGCCCGACAGCGACGAGATTCCCCCGGCGATGCGGCTGCATCTCGCCCGCGTGCTGCTGGGACGCCTGCTCGGACGTCTGGGTGAAGGCGTATGAGCGGCTTTGACGAAACCCTGCTGGATGACGCCGATGAGACCGTGCGGGTTCGCTTCGTCGTCAACGGCCGCAAGGTCGCCTGTGAGGTCTCGCCACGCGAGACGCTGATCGATTGCCTGCGCAACGCGCTGGAGCTGACGGGCACGCATGCCGGTTGCGAAATGGGGGCCTGTGGCGCCTGCCTGGTGCAGCTCGACGGCCGCGCCGTTCATTCCTGCCTGATGTTCGCGGTGCAGGCCGATGGCGCAAAGATCAGCACCATCGAAGGGCTTACCGAGAGCGGTGTCATTGCCGATCTTCAGGCCGAATTCCACCGCCGCAACGCGTTGCAATGCGGCTTCTGCACGCCAGGCATGCTGGTCAATGCCCACGAGCTATTGTCGCAAGTGGCGCAGCCGAACCGCGAGGAAATCCGCGACGCGCTGTCCGGCAATTACTGCCGCTGCACCGGCTATGAAGCGATCGTCGATGCGATCGACGCGGTTGCGAAAGCGCGTACCGAAGGTGGAGGCGTCACATGAGTACGCCGCTGACGTCGCTCGATCGCCCGAATTCCTATATTGGCCGCTCGGTGCCGCGGCCCAACGCCAAGCGGCTGCTGGCGGGACGCGGGCGCTATATCAGCGACCTCAAGCTGCCGCGTATGCTCTACGCCGCATTTCTACGCAGCCCGCATGCACACGCAAAGATCGTCTCGATCAAGATCGACGAGGCGCGCGCGCTCGAAGGTGTGCATCTCGTTGCGACCGGCGAGGATCTCGCAAAGACCTGCACGCCATGGACCGGGACGCTCGATCACTTCAAGGGCATGACCTCGGCTCCGCAATTGCCGCTGCCGCTGGATCGCGTGGTCTGGGCCGGGCAGGCGGTGGTGGCCGTCGTCGCCGAAAGCAGGGCCATCGCGGAAGATGCGCTGGAGTTGATCGAGATCGAGTACGAGGATCTCCCTGTCGTCGTCGATATCGACGGCGCACGCGCGGCCGGCGGGCCGGTGGTCAATCCCGGCAGCGCCAATAACACCTGCTTCCGTAGCCACCTCGACAACGGTGCGGTGGACGACACCTTCGCGCATGCGGCGCACGTGGTGGAAGAGGAGTTCACTTTCGGCCGCCATACCGCAGTCACGCTGGAGCCGCGCGCCATCGTGTCTGAGTACGATCCTTCAGCCGGCGCGCTGACCGTGCATCACGCCACGCAGACGCCCTATCAGTTCCAGGACCTCTATTCGCGCCACTTTGGTATTCCCGAGGCCCGTGTCCGCGTTATTGCGACCGACATCGGCGGCTCCTTCGGGATGAAGCTGCATGTCTATCACGAGGACATGGCGGTGGTCGGCCTCTCGATTCTGCTCGGCCGTCCCGTCAAATTTGTCGCTGACCGCATCGAATCCTTTGTCTCCGATATCCACGCCCGCGATCACCGCGTCCGCGCCCGGATGGCGCTGGATGCCAAGGGCGAGATTCTCGCCATGGACGTGCTGGACCTCACCGCGATCGGGGCGTTCTCGACCTATCCGCGCACCAGCGTGGTCGAAGGCAACCAGGTGATCCGCCTGATGGGGGCGCCCTATCGCTTCAAGAACTACCGCGCCACGCTGGAGGTGATCTTCCAGAACAAGGTGCAGACCAGCCAGTATCGCGCCGTCGGTCACCCCATTGCCTGCGCCGTCACCGAGCGGCTTGTCGATATGGCAGCGGTCAAAGTGGGCCTCGATCCCTTTGCCATCCGGGCGCAGAACGTCATCGCCGACGATGCCTATCCGCAGACATCGCCGACCGGCTATCGCTTCGAGGCGCTGTCGCATCAGGCCTGCTTGAAGCGCTTGCATGAGATCATGGACTATGACGGCTTGCGCGCCCAGCAGGCCGACTTGCGTAAGCGTGGCGTCTATCGCGGTATCGGCATCGCGGCCTTTGTCGAGATCACCAATCCCAGTCCCGCTTTCTATGGCGTCGGCGGTGCGCGGATCTCCTCGCAGGACGGCGCGGTTCTCAGCCTGACGCCGTCGGGCGAAGTGCGGTGCCTGATCTCGGTGACCGAGCAGGGGCAAGGCACCGAGGCGATCATCAGCCAGATCGTGGCCGACCAGCTCGGACTTGCGCAGGAGCACGTCAAAGTCATCACCGGCGATACCGAGGTGACCCCGCATGGTGGCGCCACTTGGGCCTGCCGCGGCGCCGGCATCGGCGGCGAGACCGCGCTCCAGGCAACCCGTGCGCTCAAGCGCAACATCCTGGAGATCGCCGCGCTCATCCTTCAGGAGCAGCCGTCGGCGCTGGACATCATCGATGGCGAGGTGGTCGACGCCGGCACGCGGAACCGGCGGATGCCGATCGCCGAGATCGCGCGCATCGCCTATTTCCGCTCCGACACGCTGCCACCGGGTACGCAGGCGCAGCTCACTGTCAGCCATCATTTTGCGCCGCAGGGCTATCCGTTCGCCTTCACCAACGGCATCCAGGGTTGCTCGCTGGAGGTCGATGTCGAGACCGGCTTCATCAAGGTCTTGAAGCATTTCATCGTCGAGGATTGCGGCCGGGTCATCAACCCGATGCTGGTGGACGAGCAGCTGCGTGGCGGCATCGTGCAGGGGCTCGGCGCCGCCCTGTTCGAGGAGTGCCGCTACAGCGAGACCGGCCAGCTGATGAACGGCTCGCTTGCCGACTACCTCGTGCCGATGCCGGTGGAGATGCCCGACATCGTCATCGCCCATGTCGAGACGCCGACCGCGGACACGGTGCTCGGCGCCAAGGGAGTTGGCGAGGCAGGCACGGCGGCGGCGTCAGCCTGCGTCCTCAATGCCGTCAACGATGCGCTCACCCCGTTCGATGCGACGATCAATTCGATTCCGATCACGCCCACGAAAATCCTGAAAGCCCTGAAGCGTTTCTAGAAAAAAGACAATTGGAGGAAATCATGCCCAAATCCGGCTCGACCCCGAGAATAACCCGCCGCACCGCGCTCGCCGGCCTCTCAGCAGGCGCAGCCTTGCTCGCTATGCCCAGGCTCGGCCGCGCAGCTGACGAGACGATCCGCATCGGCTTCCCGACGCCGCTGACCGGCCCGTTTGCCGCCGAAGCGCGCGACCAGGTCAAATGCGCCGAGCTCGCCGTGAAACTCGTCAACGACAAGGGCGGCATCGGTGGCCGCAAGGTCGAGCTGCTGGTCCGCGATGACAAGCTCAACGCCGGCGAAGCCGCAACCCGCACGCTTGAGCTGATCGAGAAGGACAAGGTTCACGCCGTGGTCGGCGCGCTCTCCAGTGCCGTGCAGCTCGCAGTCAACGAAGTCACCCGCGCCCGCGGCGTGATCTACGTCTCGATCAGCCAGTCCGACACCATCAACGAGGCCAAGGATTTCAGCAAATACACCTTCCACGAGGCGCTGAACCCGCACATGACGACCGCAGCGGTGGCGCGGCAGACGCTGAAGAAGGGCATGAAGGTCGCCCATCTCGTCGCCGACTATGCCTACGGCCACGAAATGCTGCGCGGCTTCAAGCGTGCGCAGGCGGCGATCGGTGCGGACAATGTCGGCGAGATCCTGCATCCGTTCGGAGCGGCCGACTATTCCACCTTCATGCCGCGCCTGATGTCGATGCGACCGGACGTGCTCTGCATTTCCAATTTCGGCCGCGACCAGGCCAATGCGATCAAGCAGGCCGTGGATTTCGGCGTCAAGCAGCAGATGAAGATCGTCGTGCCCGTCATCCTGCACAACCAGCGGCTCGCGGTCGGTCCTGACGTGTTCGAGGGCGTGGTCGGCGGCGCCAATTACTACTGGGGCCTGGAGTCGCAGAGCAAGTCGGCTGCCGCTTTCAACGCTGCGTTCAAGGCCGCCAATGGCGGCGCGATCCCGACCGACTACGGCGCCTATGGCTATTCGGGTGTCGGATCGCTGCTGGCCGCCATGCAGACGGCCGGTGGTACCGATACCGACAAGGTTGTCGATGCCCTGGAGAAACTGCAATACGATCTGACCAAGGGCCCGCAGCACTACCGCAAATGCGATCATCAGTCGGTGCAGTCGGTGCTGGTGCTGGAGTCCAAGAAGAAGTCCGCCATGGCCAACGAAAACGACCTGTTCGCCATTCTCGCCAACGACATCGGCTCCGACGATATGCTGCGCAGTTGCAGCGAGCTCGGCCACGCGACCTAAGTCTGTGACGATGGACCTGTCGCTGATCACCATGCAGCTTCTCTCCGGGATCGCCCTTGGGGCGGTCCTGGTGATCACTGCGCTTGGACTGACGATCGTGTTCGGCATGCTCGGGGTGGTGAATTTCGCCCATGGCGCGCTGTTCATGATCGGGGCCTATGCCGGGCTGTATCTGGCATCGCTCACCGGAAGCTTCTGGTGGGGATTGCTGCTGGCTCCCATTTTGATCGGTGCCTTCGGCATGCTGATCGAGTTCGTTTTGATCCGCAGGCTCTATGAACGCTCGATCGACGACCCGCTGCTGCTCACCTTCGGCCTCAGCTACATTCTGGTCGAAGGTGTGCGCATCGTGTTCGGCAGCGACGGCATTCCGTTTCCGACCCCGCCGCAGTTGATCGGCGTGCTCGATCTCGGCATCGGCTTCTTCCCGCGCTACCGGCTGTTCGTCATCGCCCTGGTGGCCGTGGTGCTGCTGGTGCTCTGGCTGACGCTGGAGAAGACCCGCATCGGATTGATCGTGCGCGCCGGCGCCCGCGACCCCACCATCATGCAGGTGCTCGGTGTCGATATCGGTCGCGTCTGGCTCGCGATTTTCGGGCTGGGAGTCGGGCTGGCGGCGCTCGGCGGCGTGCTCGCCGGACCCATGCGCAGTGTCAATCCGGAGATGGGCTCGCTGGTGCTGGCGGAAGCCTTCGTGGTGACCGTGATCGGTGGGCTCGGCTCGATCGTCGGTGCAGTCGTCGCCGGCCTCATGGTCGGCATCTCCATCAGTCTGGTGGCGCTGTTCGCGCCTGAAATGGCGACCATCGTGATGTTCGCGCTGATGGCAGTGGTGCTGCTGATCCGCCCGCAAGGTCTGTTCGGCGTGAGAGGGAGGACCGCGTGACGTCACCATCGAGCGGCGAAGCGGTCGCCAAACCCGTCTTCAGCGGGCTCAGTTGGCTCCTCGAGCAACGCGTGCTGCTGTCCATTGCGGTGCTGGCCGTGCTGCCCTGGCTGCTGCCGTCGCAGGCGCTGGCCGTCAACGTCCTGATCTACGGCGTCGTGGTGATGGGCTACAATCTGCTGTTCGGTTACACCGGGCTGCTGTCGTTCGGTCAGGCGGCCTTCTTCGGCGCCGGCGCCTATTTCACCGGCATTGCGATCGGCCGCTACGGCGTGCCGTGGTTCGCTGCGGTCCCTATGGCCGTGCTGCTCAGCACCGGCCTCGCCGCCGCGATCGGAATCGTCTCGACGCGCACCCGCGGCATCTATTTCTCCATGGTGACGCTCGCGCTGGCCCAGCTCGTCTATTACGTGGCGCTTCAGGCGTCGTCCTTCACCGGCGGCGAGAACGGCCTGCGCGGCTTCACCGTCGACCGCATCAGCCTGTTCGGTCTCCAGGTCAATTTTCTCGACCCCGTCAACAAATACTACGTGCTGATGGCCTTCGCGGCGCTGGCGATGTGGTTCCAGTCGCGGATCCTGAACTCGCCGTTCGGAGCCGTCATCGAGGCCATCCGCGAAAACGAGCAGCGCGCGCGGGCCTGCGGCTATGACGTCGAGCGCAGCAAGCTGATCGTGTTCATGCTGTCGGGGGCCATCTCGTCGCTCGGCGGCTGCATGTTGGCGCTGCATCTGTCGATCGTGCCGCTGGATCTCCTGCACTACCAGACCTCGGGCACGATCGTGATGATGGTGCTGCTCGGCGGCGCCCGGAGCTTCTTCGGGCCTTTCGTCGGTGCGGCGGCGTTCCTGATCCTGGAGCACGTCATCTCGGTCTGGACCCCGCATTGGCAGCTCTTCGTCGGCACGATCTTCGTCCTGTTCGTGCTGTTCCTGCCCAAGGGCATCTGGGGCACGCTGCTCGATACGCTCGGCATCGGAAAGGCGCGGCCATGAGCGGCGAACTGCTTCGCGTCGAGGGAATCGGCAAGCATTTTGGTGGCTTCGTCGCGCTCGAAGGCATCACGGTGTCTTTTGCGGCGGGTCAGCTCACCTCGATCATCGGGCCGAACGGCGCCGGCAAGAGCACCTTCTTCAACATCCTCTCCGGCGCGCTGACCCCGACGTCGGGCAAGCTGCACTTCCGGGGCCGCGAGCTGAATGGCCTGCCGCAGCACCGCTTCGTGCATCAGGGCATCTCGCGCTCCTACCAGATCACGAACATCTTCCCGGACCTGTCCGTGCACGAGAACGTGCGCGTCGCTGCGCAGGCCCTGACCGTGAGTTACGATATCTGGCGCAACCGTGCTCGGCTGACGGATCTGCATGCGCGGGCTGATGCCGCGCTCGACGCGGTCGGACTGCTCGGCCGGCGCGGAGAACTGGCAAAGTTCCTGTCGCATGGTCAGCAGCGTGCGCTCGAGATCGCAATCGCGCTGGTCTCCGAGCCGGAATTGCTCCTGCTGGACGAGCCGACTGCCGGGATGGGGCCGGAAGAGACCAAGGACATGGTCGCGCTGCTCGAGCGCCTTGCGGAGAAGCGCACGGTGCTGCTGGTGGAGCACAAGATGAAGATGGTGCTGGGCCTGTCCAAGCGCGTCGTGGTGCTGCACCACGGCCGATTGCTGGCCGACGGCGCGCCCGACGAGATCAGGAGCAATCCGGAAGTCCGCCGGGTCTATCTCGGACAGAGTGAAGGCTATGGCTGAGACCGCACTGCTCGAAATCAATGATCTTCATGCCTGGTACGGCGCGAGCCATATCCTCCACGGCATTTCCCTGCACGTGAAGGAGGGCGAGGTGGTGGCTCTCGTCGGCCGCAACGGTGCCGGCAAGACCACGACCTTGCGGGCGATGATGGGCCTGATGCCGAAGACGACGGGCCGCGTGCGCTTTGCGGGCAGCGATCTCTTGCCGCTCCGTGCCCATCAGCGCTTTCATCTTGGCCTCGCTTATGTGCCCGAGGAGCGACGCATCGTCGCCGGCCTCTCCGTGCGCGAGAATCTGCGGCTTGGGCTCGTCGCTGCCGGCAGCGAGATTGACGAGCGCGCAGCGATCGACGAGATCGCCGAGACGTTTCCTCGCTTGAAGGAGCGCCTCGACCAGGAGGGCGTGACGCTTTCGGGCGGCGAGCAGCAGATGCTGGCGATCGCCCGTGCGTTGATCGCAAAGCCGAAAATGATCCTGCTCGACGAACCCTCGGAGGGCATCATGCCCGTCCTGGTCGAGGAGATGGGCGTGTTGTTCCGCCGCCTGCGCGACGAAGGCAAGACGCTGCTGCTGGTCGAGCAGAACGTCGAATGGGCCCTACGACTGGCTGACCGCGCCGTGATCATCGACCAGGGCGAGGTGGTACACCAAAGCAGCGCCGCGGCGCTGCTGGCGGACAAGGACATCCAGGAACGATATTGCGCGGTTTGAGCAGCCGTCGAGGGCGGACGCGCGGGCTGGTCATCCAAAGATCTTGCCGAGCTCGTTGAGCTTTGCGATTGCGGCCTTTCCAGTCTCGGTGAGGTTCTTCTCCGCGCGTGCGCCCAGCTCGCGGTCGGCCTCAAACCCCTTCCTGACGGCATTGACGCTCTCGCGGACCTGGCCGCCGATATTGGGGTCGCTGATCGCCTTCTTCACCGCGCCATCGTCGAAAGCCTTCACGGTCTGCTCCTGGTCTGCGAGGCGCGCGCTGTTGCCGGCCGCGGTCTCCTCCAGCGCAAGACTGAGCGTCTGGTCGAGGAGGTCGTGCAAAGCGGCGAGCGGGCCTTCGGTGGCTGAGCTGGTCGTGCTCACCTTGAATCCCGGTGCATCCGGTACGAACAGGACGGTACCACGCGCAAGCTTGTTGAGGTCGGCGTGCGGATTGGCCTCCTGCAACGCCTTCAGCGCGGCGTCGCTGCGGACCTGACTGAGATTGGCGAGCAGCAGCTTCTCGCCGAGGGCCTTGAGCTTTGTCTCGTCTCCGACGATGAACGTGCGCATGGAAATATCTCCCTGAATTATCCGATCACATTGAGCGGTGCCCATGGTGTGTTGGCCATGCCGCCGGGGATGATGATGTTGCCGGTGGTAATGTTGCCCAGCACAGTCATCGTCCGCGCGTTGTTGAGGCGGATCGAGGCTTCGCCGCCGCGCACCCGGTTCGTGCTGACGATGGCGACTGCGCTCTCCAGAGACACGGCGATATTCTTGTTGCTGGCTTCCACGCGGTTGTCGTTGAATAGACATTCCTGGCCGGCCACGATCAGAACAGCGGGCGCAGGCCCACGCGCGGTCAGCATATTGCCGATGATGCCGGCCCGCGCGCCCTCGGTGTCGTTGGCGGCGAGACTGGCTCTGACGAACGCATAATCGGCGCCGAGCGCGAGGATCCGCCCATCGCCGAGCCGGATAGCGACCTTGTCGCCGGCCTGTGTAAATGGCCCTCGCGGATTGACCTCGGCGGTGGTCAGCGCGAGCCAGTCGCCGGCTGAATCGCCGGTGACAGGCGTGAGATCGCGTTGGACACTGTTGTGGTTGACCTCGATCTGGGTTTGAGGCGCGCGCAGCATGATGCCGGCGCTGGTGCCCACAAAACCCTTGGCGGGTGCAATCTCGACGATCTCGTTGCCGCTCACGCGGGCGCGGTTGACGCCGAAGGCGAGGACGCCGGCGCGCAGTGCCGATTTCACCGCCGTAATGCCGATGGCGCGGACCTGATTGCCCGCGATCGTCGCGCTGCCGGCGCGGATCACTTCGATGCCGACCACGGTGCCGCTGTCGCTCTCGGTGGCGGGCGCAATGTTGCGGATGTGGTTGTTCTCGATCGAGACCGCCGCCGCATCCGTCGCGCCGCCGAGCATGATCCCGGCGCCGCAGGTATCGATCGCGTTGAGCTTGATGATCAGGTCCTGCGCCCCGGCGATCACCTTGATCCCGGCGGTGCCGAAGCCGTAGATCTGGTTGGCGAGGATGTGCGCGGTGGCGGTGCTCCGTCGATCGAGCCCGGGGACCAGCCTGATCCCGACATGCTCGCCTTCCGACCAGTTGCGCAACTGGTTGCGTTCGATCCAAAGGCCGGCCGCGGCGCAGGCGATGCCGTGGGCACTGACGTTGAAGCTGTTGCTGTCGATCGCAAGCGTAGCGCCGGGAAGCGCAAGACCTTGCGCGGCGATCGCGGTGTCGGCGCAGCCGATGATTTCGTTGTGCGCGATCCGGGTGGCAAGCAGATGCAGGACTTCGTCAGCGAAGACGACCCCGCCGCGCTGGCACAGCAGGATGTTCTCCTCGATCGTGACCGCCGCCGTCAGCAGGAATTCTGCTCCGCCTTCCACGCCCTTGAGCGCGCCACCGGCAATCGCGACAGGTGCGAAAATCGCGTTCTCCGCCAGTCTCGCGCCGCCGATCAGGCCGCGCAGCATCACGGCGGGAAGCTGCGCGTTCTCGCCGCCGAGTGCTGCGATGGCGAGCCGGGTCAGGCCGAGGCCGATGCAGGTCGAGACGTCGATCGCGGGATCGCGTGCGAGCGAGATGATCGCGAGGTCCTCGACCGCGATCGCAAAACTGTCCTGGATCGCAAAAGCACCTGCCGGCGCCAGCAGGAGCGTCGCCGGGCCTTTGCCGGCGATGCGGACCGATTTGGCGTGGTTGATCGTCACTGCCTCTTTGAGCACGTAGCGGCCGGGGCCAAGGCAGATCGTGCCGCCGGTCTCGCGCACCTTGTTGACGGCGTCCTGGATGGTGAAGCTGCCGCTTTCATGCTGCTCGACCGTGACGCAGGCGGTGCAGGCGCAGTCATGTCCTTCGCCCTCCGGAGGCCACGGGTGGCGGCAGTCGGTGACGCTCTTGGCGTCGACGTCCCAGATGCCGAGCCGCGCATAATGGTGGTGGATGCCGCGCGGTGGGGCGCGGTCGAGCAACTCGACGCTGGCGTCCGCCGTGCGTGCGGCAAAGGCCCACCAGTCGCCAGCGCGAAAGCCCGCGGTTCCGGTCGAATCGAAGCTCACGGTGACGCCGTCTTCGAGCAGAATGGTCGTGCCCGCAGCCGGCACCTTGATGACGCCAGTCGATCCGGCCGCGTCGAGATCGCCGATCTGCACCGGCGTGCCGCTGGCATCGGTCCGAAATACCTTTCCTTTCTGATCCCAGCGGCGGACCCGCAAATTGGTCTGTTTCGGCCAGTCGCTGTTGGGGAAGCCCGGTGGCAGCATCGGGGCCGGCAGCGCCGGGGTAAAGGTGATACGGCGGGTCGCTTCGGTGACGGTGATGCGCCGCATCTCGCCCGATTTCTGCGAGAATTCCCTGGCGTCGTCGATGATCTCGACCCAGTCGCCCGTGTTGAAGCGCAGCACGTCGTCGCGCCCGAGGCTGTCGAGCTCGAGCTCGGTCGCCGAGATCATGCTGGCGACGCGCGAACCGATGCTGGCATTCTCGCGCGACCATTTGAAGGTCGCGGCGCCGCCGGGCTGGCCGGGGTCCTGGATCTCGATCCGGTAGAGCTGGTTCTCGAGTCCGCGGAAGCCGCCGGTCGGCGGCAGCTCGCAAGGATCGGTGGTCGGTGATGCGTCGAACGTGCCCGTCGTGAGCACGCCGGTCGATGGCGCGATCACTCCACTCCATCCCGGCATGTCCTCGTCGGGCGTCACGCAGCTGGTGTTGTCGCCAGCGTCTGTATCGAGCACGTGCACTTGCCACACAGTTTGGAGCCGCGAACTGGTCTCGACGCCGACGGCGATCTCGACCAGTTCCGGTCTCTCGAGATAGGTCAACTCGCGCTCCCAGACGTCGAGATAGACGAGATGGCGGCCGGCGGTCGGTAGCGGCGGCCGGACCGCGGCCGGCAGATAGGGCTGCGTCTCATAGGTCAGCTTGTCGGTGAAGACAGTCTCGGCCATGAGATCGTCGAACAGGCGCTTGTCAGGGTCGGGAAGCCCATGGTTCTCTGCGAGCAGGCCATCGACATAGAGGCGTCCCTTGCCGATCTCCAGCGTGTTGCCGGCGACGCCGAGCTTGAAGGCATCGGGCGTGGTGGAAGACACCGTGGTGCGGCCGAGCGTGTCGCTGGCGAGTGCCCGCAAGCGGCGATCGAGGATCGCCATCAGCTCGTTGGCGTCGCCGTCCAGCAGCACTGCTCCCTGTTTCAGCTCCAGCCCGGCGAAGTCGAGCAGCGGGTCGAGACGAACGCGTGAGAAGTCGGCACCCATGATAGCCTCCGATGCGTCAGGTCAACTCGCGAAGAACAGGCCCGCGTGCAGCCCGAAACGTAAATATTCGTCCAGCCTCAGCTTGAGATTGGCCTCGCGCTGCGGCTGGAATAATGCGTTGAGCACGCCGATCTCGCTGTCATTGTCGCCGCCTGTGCGGATCGCAAGACTTGTGGTGCGGCGTAGCTGCGCGTAGCCGGGGTCGCCGTAGCGCAGTGACGTGAACAGCGGCAGCGCCGTCGGTGCCACGTCATTTGGCACGCAATGGAATTTGCGCGGCGTGATCGCACCAGGTGGCACATAGCAGAAGCGGACGCAGCCTTCCTGGCGGCGCTGGACCAACAATGGCGCAATCCACTTTTCGGCGGGCTTTGCTGCCGGCTTGGCGAAGAAGATGGTGTTCGAGGCCAGCTTCAGCAGCTTCGTATGAACCTTCCCGATCACAGTGCATTGGGCGACGGTCAATTCGGCACCGGCGCCCCCCGCGCCATCCGCGGCAAATGCGACGTTCTCTGGCGCGCCGGCATCGACGATACAGTCTGTCAGCGTCACATCGGCATCGGTGACTGCGTGGATCGGCCCGACGATGCAGCGCTCCAGCGTCACCTTGGCGAAGGGATGCTCGATGATCAGGCTCGGCTCGCCCTGCGATTCCGGACTTCCGTCGCCGTTCAAGGTGAGCCCGGGCACCAGCGTGCAGTCGCGCAGCACCAGCTCCCGCGGTTCGACATCGGCAAAGGCCGGCAGCCGCAATGCGCCGCCGGAGATCACGAGCCCGTCGAGCGTGAGGCGCCCGCGCGTGCCGATGGCGAGCGTGATTTCGCCGCTCGCCGCCAGCAGGGCGCGGGTCTGGTCGTGCGCCGCGACGACGACATGATGCGGTGTCGCATCGCCGAGCACGCCGTCGACTTTGAACGTGGGCGTCTCGTTGTAGGTCAGGCTGTCGTCGATGGTGAGGCGGCCGCCTGTGCTGATCAGGTCGAGCTTGGCTTGCAATGCGCTTCCGGCGTTGACGGCCTGCTCGTTGCCGATATCGCCTTCGGCGGGCACGCGCGGATATTCGCCGCCGCCGATCTGGCGTGCGGTGCCGTAATGGAAGGTCGCCAGCAGCGGCCCGTCGGCGGAATCACCAAGCAGCACGCGGCCACGCTCGGGATCGAATCCGATCGTGCCGGCCGTGACCTGTGCCTCATGCGCCCAGCCGATGACGTTGCCGCCGCCGTCGAGCATGTCGCGGAGATCGCAGACGCGCACCTTGGCCGCCGGTACGGGGACGGGCGGGTTGCCAGGCGCGAGGAATACCAGGCTCTCGCCGTCGCCATAGTCGTCCTCATGTTGCGTGTCCGGCTGCGCGGTCGCTTGCGCCGCGCGCACCGCCATGGCCATCAGTCGCACCGACAAGGGCTCCGGCACATTGATGGGCTCGGCGAGATGGGAAATGTCGGTCTCTGCTTGCGTGAAGCGGAACAGGCGCATGTCGGCGCCGAGAGGGTTGAGGCGGAACTTGCGACCGGTCGCGTCGCCTGTGTCCGGTGTCAGCGGAACCGCCGTCAGCGACAGCGACAGCAGGCGCCACAGGAAGATGCCGACGTTGGGGATGTTGTAGCGACCGGCACCTGGCTCCGGCCGCCGCATCTCGGCGGTGTGCGCGATGCTGTTGAAGGCGCCATCGCGCCGGAACAGCGCCGCCGTGTCGCGCAGATTGCAGGTCGCCGGCGCGTGCAGCCGGATGTGCTTCATGTATTGCGTGGTGGCGAGCTGCTCGAAATATTCGACCGCATGCGCCGGCCAGCCGGTGACGTCATGCGCGAGCTCCTCCAGCATCAGCGCGGTGCCCTTGCGGCGGCGGAAGGCGATGGTGTCGGCGACCTCGGCGCGCGGCGAAGTCAGCTCGCCGCCGAGCCCGCGCAGCGGCCGGTAGCCGATGAGATCGCCGATATAGGGTGTGACCCATTCGGCGCAGGTCTCGATGAACTGGTCGTCGTAAAGCTGGTCGACGGACTCTTCCAACGCGGCGAATTCGCGAGCGAATGCGGCGAGCAGCGCCTGCAGCGGACCATCCTTGGCTGGATCGCCCGCAAGCGCGACATCGCGCAGCCGGTGCAGCGCCGGCATCAACCCGTAGAGCCGTTCAGGGGTGAGGCTGTTCATGCCATCTCCTCCAGCAGGGCGAACGGCGCCGGGTTCAATGTCAGAAGCTCGCTCGGCTTCGCCACGCCCTGGTCGACATGGATCCGGGATGCGAGCAGCCGGATCTGACGCGAGGGAACGGTCTGGGCGGCGGGAGCCGTGCCGCCATAGAGCTTGACCAGGTCGATGGCGACGACGCCGCGCACCGATTGTGCCGCTGCGATGACGTCGGATTGCTGTACCGGCTGGCCGAGCTCGCGCGCGTCGAAGGCGAAGTGTGCGCGCAGGGCTGCTTCGACTGCACCCAGCACGGCCTTGGCTTCAAAGTCCGGATCGCGCTTGACCCTTAATCCGATCCGGAAGGTGCTGGGCTGGTAGGGCAGCAGCGCGACGGCGACATGCGGATCGCCGCCGGCGTGCAGCGCGGCGAGCAGATTGGTCCACACCGGACTTGTGGAATTGACCGGCGCGCCGGGCGGTCCCGCGATCGTGATGGCGATGGTTTTTCCCCGTGGCAATTGCAGCACCTGCGCTTGCGCCTTGGCGATGCCGGTGAAGGCGCGGGCAAAATCCTCATAGTCGAGCACTGACACGACGCGGCCGAGCGTGCGTGCGCCAAGTGGCATGCTGCGGCGTGCCGCGTCCGCCGGTTCGGGGTCGTTGCCGCCGTCAGCGGGCATCGGGTTGCTGACACCCTTGAGCCCCAGCGGGCGCGACAGCAACTGGCTCAGCGTTTCGGCGCGGACATTGCCGGCGATGCCGATGCCCTTGCGGTACGTGGCGCGGACGTTATTGAGACCGCTCGGCAGCCGCGCACCGCTGGCGCCGTCACCGAATTTTGCGAGATTGCGGCCCTGCTCGTCGACATCGAGTGAAAAGGCGCGATCGGTCGCGCCCGCGCCGTAGAGCGTCGTGCGCTCGTGCCATGCGATCTCACCGACGCGCAGCGTCAATTCGCTCGCGGCTCCGCTCTCATTGGCGGCAGCGCGATAGGTGAGCGGAAGCTGTTTCAGCTCGAATTGCTGGAACGGTTGGGCGGCATCGCCGGAGCCGAGGATCTGCGTCACTGTCTCGCCATGCGAGGCCGGCACGACGTTGCCGTGTATGACGACGCTGCCGCGATCGAGACTGCCGGCAAGCGGCGGGTCGATCTGAAGCGTGCAGCGGCCGGCATCGACGGCTTGAGCGGACACAAGGCTGGCCTGCACGGATACAGCCTGGCCGTCGGAAAGCCGATTGCCGCGCACGATCAATCGCCGCCCGGCGGCGAGACCATCGGCGCTGACGGCGGCGGCGATGCCGTTGCCGGTGACGGCGTCGTCAACCGGGTAGGGCGCCAGCGTGAGCTGCTCGGATTGTACGAAGGCGGTGCAGCGCCGAGGCTCGTCCTCGTAGCGGTCGTAATGGGAGCCGCGCAATTGCAGCCGCGTGACCTTGCCGGCCAGCGCGAATTCCGCGCGCGACGTCTCGTCCGCATCGGCGATCTGGTAGACGTCGAGATGTGGGCCAAGATCGAGAACAACGTCCGACTTGCCGATGGCCTTGATGACGACCTTGATGGAGCCCTTCGCCGCTGTCGAAAGCACGACGTAACCGCCGGCACGAACCTCGGCGTAAACCGTATCGAGATCGATGAAGCCGCCATCATTGGTCGCGCCCCTTGGCGAGATCGTGTAGTCGGGCCAGTCGGGCGCATCTTTCCCGTTCGGATAGTTGTTGCGAAAATCCGTCGACATCGACTTCCACATCGGGGCGTTGTGCCCGAAAGAGGCGGCCCGTTTGCGCAGGGCATAGACCTTCGTGTTCTGAGCGGCGGAAACGCCGGAGAGCCCAAGCTGCCAGGTGACCCTGGTGCGGTCGAAATCCGATTGCAGATCGACAGTGTCGATGAAACGGAAATCGCAATTGCTGTCATTCTTGCCGGGATCGAAGGCGTCGCCGACGATCAGCAGCGCGTCACCCGGCTTCAGATTGTTGCGTTGGCCGGCGAGGTACATGACCGTGTCGCCCTTGCCCGGACGCCGCGTCTCTGCCATCCAGGGGCGGATTGCATTCCAGGCGGGGCGTGCGGCATCCAGCCGTTCGACAGTCTCGAACGTCTGCGGCTTTTCGTCCGGGCCCGGCACGCTCTGCACCTTCGTGCCGATCTCGATCGACACCTGCGCAGGCACCCCGGTGACGAAGCTGCCTGGCTCGGGCGACAGCTTTGGCGGCGGTGCGGGCGGCGTTTCCAGCGTGAACGCAAGCCAGGTCTCGGCAGCGACGCCCGGCCGCAGGCGGTAGCCGATCAGCCGGCCCATCTCCTGGAGCGATACCCGTTCGAGCGCGGTGCGAAGATAGGATTCGTTGGCGATGCGCTCCTGGTAGAAGGTGAGCACGTCGGCGGCGCAGGCGAAGGCATCGATCAGGCCGATGGTGAAATCATCTTCGGCGCGGCTTTGCAGCCTGCCAAGTGGCGCGAACGCGGCCGAGGACAGCGCGGCGTGAAGGCTGTCGCGGAACTGCGCGTAGTCGCCGATCCGGTAGGCGATGGCGGAGAGGCCGTAGCGGTTGGCGACGCCTTGCGGCGTCTCGGCTTCAATGCCGGTGCAGCAGTCGCAGCTCTCGCTGCCGGCCGGCAGGGCATGCGGCTTGATGGTCGGGACCGGTAGCGTCATTTGCCACCTCCCGCCTCGATGATGAGCCGGCCGCGCTCGCGGAAGCTCGGATTGTTGGCGAGCTGCGCGATCTCGAGACCGCCGATCCGGATCACCTCGTCATCCAGCGATGTCGCGAGTGGCGAAATAAATCGCTGGAACTTTTGCGCCTGCACCGCATCGACGCCCTCGACGTCCTGGGCAGCCGCGATGATGCGGCTGAGATAGACGGAATCGCCGAAGGAGAAATTGTCGGGGTGGAACAGACCGAGCGTGCCGTCGGGCAGCACCGTGCTCGACAGCACCGCGCGCACGGCCTGCGCGACCTCGGCGCGGAAATAGTCAGGCTTGACGCAGACATGCAGCGTGACGTCGAGCGGCACGTAGCGCGGTGGCCGCACGTCGAGATCGTAGCCGGCCATCCTGAATCGCTCGAGATGGTTGCGCAGCTGTGTCGCGAAGGGGGCGTCGACCGCGCCGCCGCCGAAGCGGTCGGGCGTCACGAACACAGTGTGCCAGCTTCCGGTCCAGCGAAATGTCGCGGCCGCGCGTTGCACGTCGGCGCGGCGCTCGGCGGCGGCGGCGTAGTCGGCCGCCGTTACCGCACGCTCCTGGATGCGGAATGCCTGCGGCGCATCGCGCCGCGCAGCTTCGATGCCTTCGGGCTCGACGCCGCCGGATGCGGGAATCGGATTGCGCAGCCCCTCGAACACGCCGTTCGCGGCGCCGACAACGTGGGCGATGGCTTCGGCGCCGACATTGCCTGATGTGCCGTTCCCGATCCGGTATGTCGCGGTGAACGCGGTGTCCGCCGCCGGGCGCTTGCCGAGCAGCCCGTCGCCAAATCGCAGCAGGGCCCGGCTGTGGTTGTCGATCTCGACCACGACATGCGGTGCATTGCCGGCGCTGCCGGTGAGGTCGCGCCGGGGCAGCCAGTGCTCAGTGATGCCGGCGACCTGTCCGGTCAGATCCGCGATGGCAGGCGTGGCGTCGCGGGGCGACAACAGGTTGAACGCGCTTGCCGCCCACCACGGCTTGTCCTTGCTGACGGGAGCGGCGAGCAGCGCGGCGAGATCGAAGGATTGCGTCAACGGGCTGTTCGCCAGCACCGGGCGGAAGCGCGGCGGCAGCATCACGTCGGGGATCGGGGCGCAGCAATTGCCGGGCGCGGATGAGGCTTGCTTCAATCTGGCGCGCGGCATCACGCCGAGCTGCTCGGGCGCCAGCGTGCGGCCGTGATCGGCGAGCACGATATTGCCGCGGGCGACGCTGATGGCGAACTCGGGCCGGTCTTCCACGGTCAGGCAGAGCGGGAAGGGCAACGCGTCGGCCTCGCTCCAGGCGATCTCGGTGACGTCGATGGGGCCGTCGACCGGCGGCTCGTCGAACAATCCGCCGGACGGATCGGTCGAGAGCATGACCTCGGTCAGCCGCACCGCCCAGCGATGGCCGGGATCGGCATCATCAGGCGACAGCGTCGTCGGGCTGATTACTTCTTCGAGGATCAGAATGTCGCCGACAGCGAGCGTATCGATGTGGCCGCGCAGCGTTGCGCGCGTCGTACCGCGTGGCAGGGAGCAGCCATTATTGCCCCATGCATAGAAGGCGAGACTGTTCTGCTGTTGGTCCAGCTTGGCGGGCGCGACGGTTTCGAACATTTCAGCGCCGCCGTCGATCGCGTCGTTCAACTCGCGCGAGCCCGGCGCCAATACCACGCCAAGCCCGGGCACGCGGGTGAGCAATTGCGTGCCCTTCGGCAGCGCGATGTCCTTCCCATTCACGTCGAGATGTACGAAGGCGCGCGCGTTGCAGCCCTCGTGCAGGTGATAATCGACCAGGCGTGCATGACGCCGCACCGAGATGCGCTGCCGGGCGGTGGCGAGATAGGCTTCGTTGGCCACCGCATCCTGGCGATAGGCGAGGTTGTCGGCGGCATAGGCCAGCAGTTCGACCAGGGTGACGCCGAGATCGGCCGCCGAACGCTCCTGCCAGCCGGGCACGAGCAGGCTCAGCCGGTCCAGCATCAATCGGCGAAAACCCTGATAGTCGCGCGCGAGATAGTCGATCTCCGGCTTCGGGCGCGGCACGGGCGGGCAGGGAGTAGTCTCCGCGCAGTCATAGTCCGATGGGCATTCGACCTTGAAGGTGAAGTCGATCGCCGACAGTTTTGGGTCGAAGCCCGCCGGCGGCAAGGCCGAGCCGGAGTTGGCGAAGATGCCGAACGCATAGATCGAGTAATCGCCACTGCTATCGGTACGCACCACCAGTGTGCGGGGGAGATCGTCAACCGTGTCGACCAGCCCGGGCTCGGCCTCGGCCGGCAGCGCATCGGCCGGCGCGCACCAGACCACGCCGACGGTTGCGATCCGCTCACCGCCGGTGATGCGCAGATTGTCCGGCGAGAGCGTGAAACCCGTCTGCAGCATTCGCACCAGCAGGGTCTGCTGCCGCGGCGCGCCGGGCGGCGAGGCAAGGTCGAGCACCTCGATGAATTCGATGGCGTTGGCGCTGCCCTTGGCCTTGAGCACCTCGAGCCGGCGCGGATCGCAGCAATGTTGCTTCATGCCGCGCCTCCCGGAACAGCAAAGTTCGCGACGTGGCTGGTGCGGTCGGCCAGCACCACGTAACGGATCTCGACGCGGAGCACCGCATCGTCATTGATCACCTCGACTGATTTCACGGCGATCAGGTGTGCAAGATGCTGATGCAGCGCGGCCTGGGCCAGCATCTGCGTCGTCGCGGCAAGCGTCACCGAGTTGGGCTCGAACACGAGCGCCAGCAGGCCGGCGCCGAAATCAGGCCGCATTACCCGCTCGCCCTGCGCCGTGAACAGCACCTGTTCGATCAGGTCGCGGATGTGATCGGGGCGATCGGTCGTTGCCGTGCGGCCCTGGTCGTCGAAATGGTAGGGGAAATCGAGCATCGTCCTCGCCGTCAGGTTGCCAGCACGCGCGTCTGCGCGACGACGGGAAGCATTGGCGTGCCGGTGGGCGTACAGACCGATTGCCCCATCATGGTCGCGGCCGGTGCGCCGCCGATCATCACCCGTGCCGCGCCCATCACCATCTGCGCGGTGACGCAGGGCGGCGCCGAGCCGGTGAGCGAGCAGCCCGCAATCGCGTATGGGCTGGTGAGGTTGACGGCGGGCTGGCCCGACAACATGACGCGCGGGAACGGCGAGACAGGCATCGCCTGTCCGGCATGGCTACACAGCACGGTGGCGCCGAGATGCAGGATGGGAGCGGGCATGTGCGTCTCCTAAATCACCGTGAGCGCGCCGAGATTCACGTCGACGGTCGGCCCGGTCATGGTGATGACCGCGCCCTTGCCGTTGGAAATGGTGATGCCGACGTCGCTGACCGAAATCATCGCGCCGGTCGTGGTCTGCATCAGGATGCCACCGGTCGGCCCCGGCACGTCGCTGATGGTGAGACCGTTCTTCAAAGGAGTTTGCAGCGTGATGCCGGGTACGCCGGGCGGCACAGCGTGCGCCAGCACCGGCACTTCCGCAGCGCTTCCCCAGTAACACCCGACCCAGACCGGATAATCCGGATCGCCGCGCTCGAACTCGACCCACACGCCGGCGCCGATGATCGGCACCGTGAAGAAGCCGGCATTGATGCCCGCCGTCGGCAAGCAGGGCATCGCCCAGCTCGTCGGTATGACGGCGCCGAAATCGGGCACCATCACCTGGATCCGGCCGATCTGGAGTGGATCGATATTGTTGATCACCACCGCACGATATTTTCCGTAGAGGGGCGTATCGCTCATGTCGGCACCTGCGGAACGGTCGAGATCAGCGCGTTGCGTGCGAGCGAGAATGACTGCTTGTAGGAGCCGCGCTCGATCTCGTGGGTGACGTTCTTGACGAAATAGAGCCCGTCGAACGGCAGGCCCGCGCCGCGCACGCCGACCAGCTGCCGCGACTTCAGCACGCGGCCGTATTTGGCAACGTCCAGCTTGCCGCTGCCGAACACGCTGTCGCTGTGCTGGCTGGCATAGGCCAGCCCCGCCATCAGCGCCTGCGGTGCGGACAGGTGTGCGGTGTTGCTCAGCTTCTGGATTTTCGGAGGCAGCGGCGGCACCACACCGAGCGGCGGGCTCATCGGCGTGATGTCGGGGATCGGCACCGGGATCGGCGCCTTGCTGTTGCTCTCCTGGAAGAACACGATCGGCATGATCTTGCGCTCCTTGTCGAAGTTGAACGAGATGTCCTCGACATTGGTGAGCGCGTCCATGTTGGTGGTGAGCGCCGGCTGCGGCGCGCCGAAGCGGATCTCCGGTCCCCAATAGGCCTTCGAGGCCCCGGGCGCCGGGCCGGCTTCGAGATAGAAGACATAACCGGCTTCGCCGGCGAGCTTCTTGATGTAGGCGTAGTCGCTGCCCTTCTGCTGCGGGATCTGCTGCACCGGGATCGGCGGGACGTCGAGCACGCTTGGGATCACCATCGGGATCACGCCGAGGGCAGCGTATTTGGCGAGGATCGCGAGCACGCGGACCGAGGGCGGCATTGCCGGGAAGGGCAGGCCCGGCAGCTCGATGATGTCCATCAGCGCCGACATGTCCTTGCCTTTGATCACCAGTTTGCCGACCCCGCCGCTGCCGGGCTGGGTCTCGACATTGGTGACCATGCCGTCGATGACGGATTCGGCCGTGCCGTTGATGGTGACGATCAGCACCACGCGGAGCAGCGGCGGCAGCGCGCCGCCCCCCGCCAGCAGGAAGATGGTGCGCAGCGGCGAGCGTACCGGCAGGTCGAAGGTCAGCTCGAAACCGCTCTGCGCATCGCCCGATCCGATCTCGATCCTGGCATGGGTCAGCGTCTCCAGCACCTCGCGCGGCGCCGGTACCGGTGCCGGGCCGATCTGGAGCGAGAGCTGAACGCCACCCTGCATCATCGGAAAAATCTCCTTACAGCCCGTTCGTACGCGGGATCTGCACCCGCCCGCCGGGCGTATCGGTGAGCTCGAACGGATCGGTCACGACATTGGCGTCGGCGATCCGCCAGTACAGTTCGGGATCGCCGAGCGTTGCAGACGCGAGCGTGTCGGGCCGTTCGCCGGCATTGACGATGTGCTGGCCGGCGATCCCGATGTCGCGGCCTTGAGGGATGAAGCGGCGCAGCACGTAGGCGACGCCGGGATCGGCGGCGCTGCGCTTCAGCCGCCCGATCGCCGCGCCGTGATAGCGGCTGTTCGGCGGAAAATTGTTGTCCGGGAACGCTCCGGCATCGATCAGCATCTGGACGGGATCCGAGGACATCTTGTGCTCCGTCAGGGCAGGCTGGTGAGGCCAAGCGAGGCCAGGGAGGCACTACCGGTCAGGCCGGCGAGCGTCTCGCGGTTGCGCAAATAGTTGAGGAAGATGGTGCCGCCGCGATGCGAGAAGCCCAGATCGTCGGTGCTCATCACATGCAGACCGAGCGAGACCTTTGCGCGGATCGGGTTGAGCGCGGGATCGAACGCCTCCTCGACGATCGAGAATTCGGCGACGCGCACCGGCGCGACCCGGTTCTTGCTCCAGACGAACAAAGTGAGCGGGGCTTCCGGCGGCAGGATCTCGAGCGTGCCGCGATCGGCCTGGCTGGCTACTCCGAGCAGATCGTCGACGCTCGGGTTAACCAGGGCTTCCAGCACCGCGAGCTGCGGTGCGATGCCGAAGGCGACGGCATTGGCGTGCGCATCGGGATCGGCGAGCTGGTCGGTCGCGTCGATCTCGGCGTCGAGCTTGATGGTCTCGATCGCCGGGCCCTTCAGCCGGAACGGCTGCGCCCGCGCACCGGCGGAGCTGTCGCCGCCGGTGCCCTGCACCTGGTAGCTGCGGCTCAGCGTGTCCGGATTGTACTGAAGCGCGATCTGCCGCCGCACCGTGCCGCCGCCCGGTGCAAGCACCACGAGGCCACCCTTGATCAGTTTCGGAGACGAGGTGAGGCCGGTCATGGCTTTTTGCCGATCTTCGTGATGTCGCCGCCGATCTTGTCGATGTCGCCCTGGAAGTAGGCGGCGTAGAGGTTGCGGATGCCGACGATGCCGACGAGCTTCATGGCTTCCGCATGGGACGGGTAGCGCCGCCGCGACGCCGAGATCACGTTGATCGGCTCCTCCTTGGCATAGACGGGGCCTTCGACCGCGAGACGTAACGCGGGATCCTGGACGCGTGGCGCGACGTTCTCCCAGACGACCTCGTCGAGCAGGTTGTCGACGCCCTCCATCAGTGTGTTGTATTCGGGGCCGTCTCCGAAGCTGTTTGCGTAGGCGGTATACGGTCCCGACCGCAGCGTATGAATGTATTCATGGATCAGCGACTGGAAGCTGTCCCAGAGCAGGTCGCGGTCCTCCTCGGGAATGTCCTTCTTGAAGATCTGGACGTCGATGCTGCCCAGAGCACCGGGACCGGCACCTGCGTCCCAGCCGCGCCGGATCTCGTTCAACTTGTCGGTCTGCTCGTTGTCCTTTGACTTGTCGGTGACCTTGCTCTTGCCCGCACCCTTGATCTTTGCTGTCTTCTTGTCGCCGCCGGTGAATTCGGTGGCGAGCTTGTCGAGAATCTTCGCGGCGTCGTTGACCGGCCCCTGTTCGTTGAATGCCGGCGAGACGTTGAAGGTGCGGTTGAGGTTGCGTACCGCCTGGTCCGACCGGAGCAGATGGAACAGGAAGCCGCGCGCATCTTTCTGTTTGCTCTCGCGAGGCGTCTTTGGATCATCCAGAATCTTTTGCAGGTCGGCGAACCTGTCGTGAATCCTGCCGCCTTGCTCCGCAGGACCCGCCTTGAATTCGGGATGGTCCGATCGTGTGTAGTAGCCGGCGAACACCTTGTCGGTCTCGTCCTTGCTGGCCTTTGCGATCCGTTCGAATTCCGTGAGATCGCGGGTCTTGGTCTTGTCGTCGTGCTCCTCGGGCCCCCGTCCCTTGACGTGCCTGTCCCAGTAGCGCTGGATCATGTCCGGTATCAGCTTGCGCAGGGAATCCTCATATTGCTTCTGGTCGAAGGACGTGGTGCCGCCGGCGTCGTCGGTGCGGACCTCCGGCTTCAGCGCCTTGGCGATCTCGGCCTTCTGCGCTGCGTTGGGAGCGACCGTGTTCGAGAGATCCTTGCCACTGACGGTGAGCGCGATGTCGCGATAGACCCGGCTGAGCACCACGTCGTATTTGCTCGACGTGATCTTGGCGTTCTTGGCATCCTGCTTCAGCTCGGCTTGAACGAACGAATCCAGGGTGTTGTCCGCCTTCTCCTCGAGCTCGTCGACCTTGCGCACGGCCTCGGCGCGCAGCTCGCTGAGATCCTTGGTCGCCTTGTCGCGCGTGGCGGGTGCGAGCGCGAAAATCTCCGCGGCGATGAGGTCGATGTCCCTGCTGCTTCCGACCGCATCGATCCGCTTCTTGAGCTCCGCGATGTCGTAGTTGAAAGCCGGAGCGTCCTTGCCGGGCATGCCCTTCGGCGCAACGGTGCCCTTGGCCAGCGCATCGCGGCCACCCTCGAAGCGGGTGTTGAAGAAGGCCTGGAGCCGCTTGGCGGAATCGTCATCGAGGTCGGATTCCAGCTCGGTGACGCTGAGCTTGCCCTCACCGAACATGATCCGGAGCGCGGCAATGTCGCTGAGCTCCAACAGGTCGAGGATCGCTTTCTCGTCTTCGTCGCCCGTCGGCCCGGCCTGCATTTCCAGGATCAGCAGCGCCTTTTGCAGGGGATCGAGCTTGAAGCCGGCGTTGCTCGTCTTCCACAGGCGCACGATGGCGCGCGCCTTGTTGTCGCTGTCGTAGCTGTCCTCCTTGGCGTTGGCTTCGGTGATCTTGGTGAGATAGGCGTGCAGCTCGATATCGGTGAAGTTGCCCTCGGTGACGCCGAGCCAGATGCCGATGTCTTCGACGAAGCAGCGGCGCTGCACCGCGTGCGGAGCGGCGCCGCGCTGCTGCACGACATGGGCAAGCTCATGGGCCAGCAGATGCCGGCCTCGTGGGGTGAGGGGAGCGAAGGCGCTATCGCCAAACACGACGCTTTCACCCGACGTGTACGCAGTTGCGTCGATCGCGCGAGCTGAGGCTGCCGCTGCGGGGCCGGTGTGAATCCGGACACGACTGAAGTCGGAGCGGAACCGCCGCTCCATGTCTTCTCGAATCCTGGCAGGAAGTGATGCGCCCGCCGAGCCCACGATCGCGGACACCGACGCCGGTGCGGGACGTGCCGTGCGATCCGGCACGGATGGCAACAGCGACAGTGCCGGCGGGCTTGCGTTGGCCGTGCCCGATCGCAGCGTCGCCGCGGCGGCGTGATCGGCTTCCTGTTCGAAGCGGTCGCGCGCGGGGCGCACTTCGAGCGCGGCCGCTCGCGCCGGGGCCGCCTGCTTTACGGCGATCTTGGGCGCAGCTTGCGGGCTCATGATCTGCCCCGTGCGATCCCAGCGCAGGATGCTGTTGCCGATAATTGCGTTGCGATGCGGTCGGCGATGGCGTGTGGTGCGCCGTGCGTGTTGGCCCTTGCAGAGCTGGCCGAGGGTGACGCAAGGCGCTCGCCGAGCGCCACGCCGATGGCGTCCGTGAGCCCCGCAGTTTCACCACGCAGCGGCGCATCGATGACCAGCCGTCCGATACTCACCTCGATGTCGGCATGCTTCACGGTGTCGCTCCCGTGGTGGGTTTGGGCCGAACCGATTCCTTCGGCACCAGCTTGTTGTTCTTGGGATCAAGCAGTTTTGGCTCGAACTCGCCATTGGGACCGGCATCGGCCACGTAGACGTCATAGTTCTGCAATGGCGGGTCGTAGACCGTGAGCGCGAGCGCCTTCAGGTCGGGCAGCGCCTTGTCGTTGTCGGTCTTGGACCCGAACTCGCTGATCGTGGTATTGCTGACGCCGAGGAACTTGTAGCCTTTCGAGGCATCTTTGGGATCGACCTGCTTGCGCGCCAGTGCGACGGCGTGGCCATCGCGGATCTTGGTCTCGCCCGGCTTGGCCTCGTTGGGGATGATCGTCATGTACAACGCCGTGGTCCAGCCTTGCTCGCGCAGCAGACGCGCCGCGTAGGTCGCGTAGACGTCGCAATCGGCCTTGATCTGGTGGGTGCTCTGGTCGGTCTTGAGCGTTTTCGCAGTGGGGTCGCCGAGAATGTCCGGCTTCTCGTCGTCGGGTGATTCCGCGTAGTATTGTGTGAGCAGGTCCTCCGACAGCTCCAGCGACATGTCGCGCTTGAGGCCTTTGACGCCCTTCTTGTCGAGCTCGGCAAAGGTCTTGCCGATCTTCGACGTGTTGCTCTTCAACCATTGCTGGGAATGCGTGGCATCTTCCGCGGTCAGGGTCTGGCCGCCGAGAGGCGCCAGTTGCCTGAGGAAGGCCTGCTGACCGCTTACGCCCTTGCCACGGCTCATGTTGGCGATCACCGCGCCATACACGTCCGGCTCGTTGCTCTTGATCGCGAACTGAGCCGCCGCATCGGGTTCGCCGTTCGCAGCGAGCGCGCGCGCGACCTTCTTCAGGGCTTCGCGGCACTTCTCGATATCGTCGGATTTATTGGACGTCTTTGCGGCCGCCAAGGCCGCGACGCCGCGACCGCAGAACTCGAGTGCCCTTGTGACCACCGGTTTGCGCGCTGCGGGGGTGGCGGCGGCTCCGAGATCAAACTGGAGCTGGGACGCCTCTTCCTCCAGTGTCGGACCCGGTTTGCCGTCGCGCTGGATTTCCGCGCGCCCGCTTTGCCGCTGCTGCGTGACATGGGCAAGCTCGTGGGCGAGCAGTCTGCGCCCTGAGGACGTATGCGGTGCGAACTCGCTCTGGGCGAAGACGAGCTGATTGCCGTAGGCGAAGGCGCGCGCATTCAACCCGCTTGCGGTACGGTCTGCCCTGGTATCTGCCGAGACGCGCACCTGCGAGAAGTCGCAGCCGAACCGGCCCTCCATGTCGGCGCGGGTGGTCGGCGCAAGTGGTTGCGAGGCGAGGTCGAGACGGTTGGCCGTGGGCTCACGCGCTGGACCGGCCTGGCGCGGCGCGGATGTCCGGGACAGCGCGGCATCCGCAAGCGCGTTGGCTTCGCGCTCGCGCCCGGCCGCCGTATGCGCCTGCGTTGCGCCTTGTGACAGCCAGCTCATATTGGCGAAGGAGAATCGCATGGTCACATCTCCCGCCGCGGCTCGGTGTAGGGCCGCTCGAGCTTGGAGAATTCGGCACGCACCGCGGCGTTGATCGCCTCTTGCTCGATGCGTCCGCCGTCGGCGCCTAGGAAGGCGGCGTTGAGCGCGATGGCGCGGATGTTGCCTCCGGTCAGCTGCAGCCTGGCGAGGCTCGAAAAATCGATCTCGCCAAGCGGTGCGTCGGCGGGGAATTGCATCCGCCACAATTTTTCGCGAGCGGCGCTGTCAGGGTAAGGGAACTGGATCACGTAGCGAATGCGGCGCAAGAAGGCGCGGTCGAGCGCGCTCTTCATGTTGGTGGTGAGGATCACCAGCCCGCGATAGGTCTCGATCCGCTGCAACAGATAGGCGATCTCGATATTGGCGAACCGGTCATGACTGTCCCGGACCTCACTGCGCTTGCCGAACAGCGCGTCGGCCTCGTCGAACAGCAGGATCGCGCCGCTGGTCTCGGCGGCCTCGAACAGCCGGCTCAGATTCTTCTCTGTCTCGCCGATATATTTGCTGACAACGCTGGCAAGATCGACGCGGTAGAGATCGAGTCCGGCGGCGCTGGCGATCGCCTCGGCCGCATAAGTCTTGCCGGTGCCGGATTCGCCGGCGAACAGCGCGGCGGCGCCTAGCCCGCGGCCGTTATGCGCGGCAAAGCCCCAGTCGCCATGGACTCGCGGCCGGTGCTGCAACTCGCTCGCGATGGCACGGAGCTGCGTCGTGACCACGAGAGGCGCGACGAGATCGTCGAAGACGACGTTGTTGTCGATCCGCTGCGCCAGCGCATCGAGCCCGCCGCGGACCGCGGCACGGCAGAGCCGCCATACCGCCGGTCCGAGCAGCGCGGGTTCGCCGCGTGTTTCGGCAAGAGCTTCGGCGGCGACCAATCGCAGCTCCGCCACAGGCACGTTGAACTGCCGCAGCGCCGGACGCAGCGCGGCTGCAAGCGCGTCGACCTGTTTGCCCGGAAGGCCGCGCAAGGCCGTAGCCTGCCGCGCGGCGGCGGGGACGTCCGGCACCAGCAGCCGCAGCATGCGCCGCTGCCGGAGCCGCGACAGGCGGGCCGGCTCCGGTGCGTTGAGCACGATCGCGGGTCCCATCAGATGGGCGAGCAGTGTCACTGCCCGCGTCTCGGCATCCGCCGCCTCGATCGGGCGGTCGAACTCGAGCACGATGATGGCATCGGAAAGCGCGGCTTCGCGCTCAAGAAGACAGGCGAATTCGGCGAGCTCGCGCGAATCCTGCGGCAGGTCGCGCCCATGCAGCCACAAGCCGCTTGCGCCGAGACCGGCGAGCGCCGCGCGCGCGCAGTCGCACTGCGGCTCGATCGCGCCACGGGCATGGTTCAGCGCGACCAGAGCGGCCGTGCCGGCGCCGAGGGCATGTGCGATCGTGCTCGCCAGTGGCGGATCGGTTTCGATCATCCCGGCTGGCTCGCAGCGGACGAGGTTGATCAGCCGGGAATCCATCGCGGCGACGCCGGTGAGATAATGCAGCACACGTTCGTCGATCCGGATCGGCCGGCGCGGCGGCGCCTCGCGGCCGTCGCACGCGATCAGGCACCAGCGCCGCAATGGCCGTAGCGGCGACAGTGCATCCCAATGCGGCTCGGCCAGAACTTGCATGGCAAAATTGAACGTCGGCTGCATGCTCGGGACGGCCTCGGGCGCTTGTGCCATGGCCTCGCTGACGAGATGGCGCAGCGCGCTGTCGAGCTCGACGCCGGCGGCGAGCAGCAAGACACTGCGCTCGAACGGCGACAGGCCGAACAGCCTCGTCAGCGTATCGAGCGCGGGCTCGAAATCATCGCTGAAGTCCGGTGGAGCGGGCTCGTCGTCCGCCGATCTGCCGCCCAATTGCTGCGTGAGTTGCAGGCGCAACGCCACAAGCTGTGTCGCCAGCCATTGTTGGTTGCGGTTCGCCCAATCGCGCACCGGCTGCGCTTCCGGCCTGTCGTGCATGTTCATGGCGACACGCTCAGGGTCTGCGAGGCATCGAAAGCGGGCGCATCGCCGCTGAGATCGAGCAAGAGGCTGTCGACGCCGTCGACGCGCAGCCGCGCCGGATAAGCCCCGGCGGGAAGCGTCGAGGGGAAGTCGAATACCAGCGGATCGGTGGCCGCGCTGCGTGGATTGGCGGTGGCTTCCGCCGTACCGAGAACGAGGCTGGCGCGCTGCCGCGGTTGCACCTGCGGCCGCGAGAAAAGCGTGGCGGTGACGCGCAGCGGCGCGGTCTTGCGCTGCACGGTCGCCGCGGGCAGCGAGAGCGGAGCATCGGCGGCGATTACCAGGGCAGGTGCGATGATCAGCGCGACCGCGTTGGTGTCGCGCTCATTGGCTTCGCCCGATGGCAGCAGGCGGAGCGTCAGGCTCCATTGCCCGGGCGCGAGCGCGGCCTGCGCAGCGGCATCGTTCGGCAGCGTCACGGTGAGCTCGGTGCCCTCGTCATTGGGGGCAGCCGGCACAAGTTCAAAGGGAACGGGAAAGAGCGGGTGCGCCAGCCGTACGTGAAAATTGCTGCCGCGGAGACGGATGCCGGACAGCACGACGGGCTCGCCGAGCCGTGCGCCGGCCTGCTTGTTCTGCGGCGTCGCCGCGAACAGCGTGGGCAGCGGAGGCAACATGTCTGCATTGACGACGACGCCACGGTCGCGCTTGGTCACGGGATCGACGATGCCGCGCGACAGCACCGGCAGTGGCGAGACCGCGGGCTTGGTGGCTTCGATCAGCACCACCGACACCGTATAGGCCGCCGACGGCCGGTAGTGCGACTGGATCGCCGCCCACAGTTTCGACATCTCCTCCGGCCCCATCACGGCCGGTGTGACCTTGATCAGCTCGGCCTGATCGGCGAGGTCGGCGGCAGCGAGGGCCTGGAACGCCGGCGGCAACATCGCGACGTCAAGAGGATTGGGATTGAGCGCGCGCTGCACGGCGGCCCGGTCGAGCACCGGGCGCTCGTGCAGCAGATGCATGCCGTAGCCGAGCAGGATCTCGGCCTGGCAGTCGACCCGCGCGTAGGCTGTCAGCAGATAGTGCAAGTCGAGCGCGAGCGGCGCGTTGGTCAGTCGCTCGCCGCTGGCTGAGGAGCGCGACGGCAGCGCGCGGTTGCGCCAGCCCGGATTCGGCGTCACCTGGTGCAGGAACAGGTTGAGCCGCGGCTGCTCCTCGGGGCTGGTGAGGTCGATCGTATCGGGGGCGACGGCGCTGACATTGACGGTGCCGCCGACCGCGGGCCCGGCCTCCACCAGCCCGTTGTCGAGCAGGTTGCGCAGCACCGCGCTGACTGCGCCGATCGCGAGCGGCGAACTCATGCGCGGCCTCCGGATCCGGGACGACGCAGATAATCGGATAGCGAGACCGACGGCTTTGGTGCAGGCTTGACCGTGGGTGCCGCACGCGGTGGTTCCGGGGAGCGAATGTCGATCCGGTCGATCGTCACCTTGATCACCGGCGGTGTCTCGCGCCGGCGCTGTGCTTGATCGGCGAGGACGGCCTCACCGAGTGGAGAGGCCGCCGGTGCGGCGTCGTTTTGCCACCGACGCATGTCCGGTCCGGCGGCATCGCGTGGCTGCGCAAAGCGTGGCGGATCGTGCGGCATGGCAGGCAGAACAGGATCGGCGGACGATCCTGACGGAGCGTCGCTGGATGGAAGCGGCGGTGCAGCGACATTCACCTTGGCTGAAAAGCGCAACGACGCTCCTTCGTTGCCAGGCTCGACCTGTCCGCGCGATGGTGCTTGCATCTCCGCGACAGGATCGTCTGCATTGGTCGAATTGAGCACCGCAGCCGGCGATAGTGCCGGCGCTTGCCCGTCCTCCCGCCTTGTCTCCAGCATCGGAGCGTCGTCGGTCCGGGCCGCGGCGGCAAAACGCGGCGGCAAGGCAACGTGTGCGGCGTCGGGGATCGGTTCGCCGCGTCCGATGCGCGCGAGATTTTGCAGGAGGCCTATCATGAGGCGCCCGCGAGTTGCAGATAGGCGGCGCGGCGGGTGTGCGGCAATGCCAGCACCTCGGCTTCGCTCCAGCCATATTCGCGCGCGAGCGCATCGACGTCGAGCAGGGTGCGCTCGGCGGCGGCCTGCACCTCGGCCCAGAGCGCCGGCGCGATGTCGATCACGGCTTGCCAGGCGTGGCCGCAATCGGGGCAGGCGAGCGCGAAAGCGATAACGGCGCCGGGATCGCAACGTTCGAGCTCGGCCTCGATCTGGTCGAGGGCATGTTGATCGATCGCAGCCGGCGGCGTTTCGCCGAGGCAGCGCGCGAGCAGCAGCTTTGTCGCGGAGGCGGAGTCGGGGGCCGCGCCGAGACTTGCAAGATCGGATAGTGTCGGCACCCGCAACGTCAGCTCCGATCCGCCGCTAGTGATACGCGGCGGTGCGACTTCGGCCGGAGCAAGACCTTCTGCAAGCGCTGCGCTATCGGCCGTGAATTCGCAGTCGGTGTGACAAACGGGGCAGGCGGCGCGCAGCCGCCACGGCGCGCCGAACAATTGGGTGCGCAAGGTGAGCAATGCGGCATTGCCGGTGCCGACCGGGTCCGTCGGTGCCGCGCCGGCCGCCGCGAACAGGGCATGGTCGCGCAGGCCCCGCGCGCGGCCGGCGGCCCGATCCCACAGCGCCAGGATATCCTGTTCGCGTTGTGCGGTGGAGTGCATGAAGGGCCTCAGGCCGGATCAGAGAAAGTGGGCTCGGAAGGCTCGGCGACCGCCTGGTCGCGCTCCCAACCCTCGTTCTCCAGCTTGATGTGCTGGATCGCCACCGCATTGGCATTGGCGTCGAGATCGGGCAGCGACTGGTATTCCGAGACCCAGCAGCGGAAGATCTTGTAGGCGAGCGCGAGCTGCCCGGCCTCGTTGTAGACTTCCAGGATGATGTCCTTGCGGAAATCCTTCAGCGAGACCTCGGCGCCGAGACCTGCGCCGAAATGCCAGACCTTGTTGGCCCATTTCTCGAACTCAACGTCGTGGGTGACACCGCGGTCGAGCGTGATCGCCTCGAACTTGCTGCGGCCGGGCGATTTGCGCCCCGTCGAGGGATCGCCGCCCTCGCGGTGCTCGACCACCTCGGTGGTGCGCTTCAGCGCCGACACCTTGCTGATGCCGGCGACGTAGCGGCCGTCCCATTTCACGCGGAACTTGAAGTTCTTGTAGGGATCGAAGCGCTGCAGATTGACCGAGAACTGTGCCATGTGCTTGCTGTGCCTCAGGTTGGGATGTCGCCTGCGATCTGCTGGATCTTGATGACGACGAACTCGGCGGGTTTCAGCGGGGCGAAGCCGACGATGATGTTGACGATGCCGAGATTGATGTCGGCCTGCGTCGTGCTCTCGCGGTCGCATTTGACGAAATAGGCCTCGCGCGGCGAGCGGCCCTGGAACGCGCCCTGCCGGAACAGCCCCTGCATGAAGGCGCCGATGTTGAGTCTGATCTGTGCCCAGAGCGGTTCGTCATTGGGCTCGAACACCACCCATTGCGTGCCACGATAGAGGCTTTCCTCCAGGAACAGCGCCATGCGTCGCACCGGGACGTATTTCCATTCCGAGCCGCGGTCGTTCTGGCCATGCAGCGTGCGAGCGCCCCAGACCACGTTGCCGTAGACCGGCAGCGTGCGCAGGCAGTTGACGCCGATCGGATTGAGCTGACCGTTCTCGGCATCGCTCAAGGTCAGTGCGAAGCCGGCGCCGCCATTGACGCTCGCATCGGTGCCGGCCGGTGCCTTCCAGACCCCGCGCGAGGCGTCGGTTCGGGCATAGATTCCGGCGGCGAAGCCGCAAGGCGGAAAGTCGCGGACGACACCGGATTGCAGCGGATCGGCCTGCATCACCCACGGGTAGTACATCGCCGAGAAATTGCCGTCCGAGCCCGTCAGGCCTGCTTCGCCTGCGCTGCCACTCATGTTGGCGACCGTCTCGTTCTGGAGGCTGTCGACGATCAGGAAGGCACGCCGGGCGTGGCAGCGCTGCTGTAGCTTGGCAAGCGCCCCCTGGGTCGTTGCGTTGACGTTGGTCAGCCCGGGAACGCAGACCAAGTTGAACAGATCGATGCGATCGACGATGCCGCCGGTCGCGAACAGCGGATCGATGGCGCTGACGAACGGGCCGTCATTGGCGAGGAGCACCGTGCCGTCGAGCCCACCCGTGAATGGCTTCGTGGCCGCAGTCGGCACCGTCGCCGATGCCGTGGTCAGCTTGTCCATGAACGCGGAGCGGCCGTTGACGACGCTCGGTGCCCAGCGTGGATCGGTCTTGTTCATCGACAGATCCTGGAACGTCTCCACGATGTTGGTGCTCGGAGCCGGACCGATGACGTCGAGCCGGAAGCGCGTGCTGTCGTCGGCACGCAACGTCAACTTGACGCTATAGGAATTGGCCCACAGGCCCGGCGAGCTGGCCTGAATACCGAGATCGTTGATCGCGCACGCGGCGGTCTTCGCGTCGTTGGCAGGCGTTCCCGAATTGAACAGCGCGATCCGGACGATGTAGGCGTCACTGCCGCCATTGTCGAAGAACTGGCGTACGGCGTAGCCGAGAAAGGCGCGGCGGTCGAGCCCGCCGAAGGTCCGCTCATAGTCGGCGAAGCTCGAGATGCGCACGGCGCGCTCGACCGGGCCGCGCGGTGCCCAGCCGATGAACAGCGCGATCGATGTCGCCACGCCCGAGATCGAGCGCACGCCGCTGGGGATCTCCTCGATATAGACGCCGGGCTGCAGTAAGGCTGAGGGCATGTCGGCTCCTGTGATTTGGCGGTCTGCTTCGCTCGATCAGATCGCGGCGATGGTCTTGCCCCGCCGACGCACGCGCCGTTGACGCGGCCTGCGCCTCGGGCCGGGTGGATCGCGAATGGCATCCGACAGGGATTGCGTCGTGATCTCGGTGATGACCGTGCGGTGCGGCCGCAGCTCGTAGAGCGCGCCGCTATCGCCGCTTGTGACGATGGTCACGACCTTCATCCGCGGCCGGCTGTACAGAAGACTCGCAAGGCTGTCGCGCTCGTCCGGGGCCTTCTGCGCCACCACGAGAACATCGGCGCGGGTGCGGCGGGCCTCCGTCGCGAGGTTGTCACCGTCGCTCGTCCCGACCACGGACAATGCCGGATCATTTGCGACGACGTGCTCGAGAATATCGGTCATCAGCCTCGGAAACCCTGCAATGAGGATGCGTCTCTGTCGCAATGGCCACCTTTGCGGCGAGCCTTGCACGAGGCGCGACGGCGCGATTGAGCCAAAGGGTTCAGCGAGGATGGAGGCGATGATCCGGACCATGCGCGCGGCGTCGATACGATGCGGACGCAGAAAGGTGGACAATGCGGCGCGACGCGCGGGTTTCGCGCGTGTTGCCGGTACAGAGGATCTAGGCCGAAAGGTCTAGCGGGTCTGGACCCGCGAAGGTGTGAAAGCCGGCGCGCCCACCGCGTGCAGATGCTTGCTGATCTCGCCGCGTCGGCGAATCTGCAATTTGCTGAGCACGTTGTGCATATGGTTCTTCACGGTCGAATTGCGGATGCGCAAGGCGCGCGCGATCTCCTTGTTCGACAGCCCTTCGCCGACGAAGCGAATGATCTCGTGCTCGCGTGGTGTCAGCGTATCGACGCCGGCGGCGGGCTCTCGCGCGGTGGTCCGCGCGGAAAGCAGCGCGAGCCTGCCGAACAGAGCCGCGGCGACCTTGGGCGAGCATACGAGCTCGTCGCGCATCGCGTTATGGACGGCAGCGACGACGTCGTCGATCGAACCATCGCGCAACACGAAACCGGACACGCCGGCCTCCGCGCAGGCCAGGATATCCTGCTCGGCCTCGGCGACCGCGATGGCAACGACCTTCAACGCCGGCGCGAGGGCGCGGCAGGCTGCTGACTGCTGCAAGCCTTGTGGCGTCGCAATGTCTGCCAGCAGCACCTGCGCGCCGCTGCCCGCGACCTGCTCAGGCGCGGTCGTCAGATCGCCGTTTCCGGCGATGCGTAAGCATTCCTGCCGTGCAAGGCAGGAACCGAGACCCTCGCGGAGCAAACGCACGTCGCTGAGGATGAAAAGGCGGATGGGAGGGGAGCCGCTACCGTCCGCCTCGGCGGGCGGGCGTGATTCCTGCGAAATGGCGCAGTCGGAATGCGGCGGGGCTTGATGCCCTGCCGGGAACGACGCATTGGACGACATGCCTGCCTCCCGATTGCCAACTCACAACCGTGTTTGCCGCCGCGCCCAGTTGAAAGCCAAAGATCAAAAAGTTGTATCTCTAGTATCTTTCCCCTTGAAATTGAGTATCGCGCGTTTCCGCCGCGCTGACAAGCGCCGACATGGCATACCCGCGTGCCATGGGCGTTTCGACGCATGTGAACTGGTCGGTTGACAGGCCTTGCTTCAACTCATCAGCGTGACATGCTCGCTGCGAGCGTCTATCTCAGGCCACGACCTTGGCTCCGGCGCCGCCAAGGCGCTGGCCTTCCTTTGCGAGATAGTCGCCGATCGCATCGCCCGACATCGGCTTTGCGAAGTAGTAGCCCTGGATGAAGTCGCATCCCAGGCGGCGCAGGCTGTCGAGTTGGGCGCGGGTTTCGACGCCCTCGGCGACGCAGGCGAACCCCATGTCGTCGCACAGGCCGGCGAGAGACTTGATGATCTTGTGACTCACCGGGTTTTCATTGATGTCGGCGACGAAGCTGCGATCGACCTTGATCTTGTCGAGCGGCAGCCGGTGCACGTGGCTCAGCGAGGAATAGCCGGTGCCGAAATCGTCCAGCGAAATGCCGCAGCCCATGGCCTTCAGCGTTGCGATCGACTGCTGCGCGCGCGCGAAATCGAAGGTGACGGCGGTCTCGGTGATCTCGAAATCGATCCGGTGCGGCGGCAGGCCGCTCTTCTCGATGATCGAGATCAGCGGCAAGATGCCCTCGGCCGCGCAGACGTCGTGGGCGGAGAGGTTGAACGACAGGCGGATGTGATCGGGCCAGGTCCTGGCGGTTGCGAGCGCGCGCGCGAGCAGCGCCTGTGTCAGCGGTCGGATCAGGCCGATGCGCTCGGCGGCCGGAATGAAATCGGCGGGAGACACCCAGCCGAGGCGGGGGCTGTGCCAGCGCGCCAGCGTCTCGAAGCCTGCGGTGTGCTCGCTCATGGCGTCCACGATCGGCTGGAACACCAGCTCCATCTCGGCGCCGAAATCGGAGGTCCGCAACAGATTCTCGATGACGCCGCGGCTGCGGATCTCGGCCTCGAGCTCGCTCGAGAAGATCACGGTGCGGCCGCGCAGATGGCGCTTGGCGTGATAGAGCGAATAGTCCGCGCATTCATAGAGCGCTTCCGACGTCGACGCGGAGTGCGGGAACAGCGCAAAGCCGATCGAGCAGGACAGACCCGTATGGGCGGTGTCGAGCTGGTAGGGCAGCTTGACCTGTTCGCCGATGCGTTCGCCGAGCCGTGCCAGATCCGCATGATCAGGATCGCCGCATACGACGAGACCGAACTCGTCGCCGCCGAGCCGGGCAAATTCCACCCGCTGCGGGCCGAAGCCCTCGCAGACTTCGCGGATGCGTCGTCCGGCTTCAATCAGGACGCGATCGCCGACCGAGTGGCCGTAATTGTCGTTGATCGGCTTGAAGCCGTCGAGGTCGATGATGCCGACCGCGACGCGAACGCCTCTGCGCTCGGCGTCAGCGAAAGCGCTCGACAGCTCGGCGAAGAAGCGGCGACGGTTCGGCAGTTCGGTGAGGGAATCGAGGTTGGCCAGGCGGAAGTTCTCGTCCGAAAGCGCTTGCGTTGCTGCCTGCTGGGCCAGCAGCGACTTGCGGCTGGAGACGAGATCGGCGAAGTCGCGATAGTAGATGAACAGCACCGTCACCATCGCGCCGGTGACCAGCAGATTGTTGATGGCCATCGCCTCCAGCGTCGGTTCGCCGGTGGCGAAGTAGAACAGCACATAGGGAACGTCGACGACGAGGGTGACGATCAGCGCGGCCGAACGCAGATGCATCAGGCTGAAAATGCAGCCGATCACGGTCACCGCCATGTAGAAGGCAACCTGACTCTTGGCGAAGGGATCGCCATAGGGATACAGGGCGAATGACCAAACCGTGAAGCCTGCCGCGATCGGTGCCGCGATCCAGTTGGTCAGGCGCAGATTGCGTGCGATGTCGGCGTCGTTGCGCACGACATGACGCTGGCGCAGCCACCAGAATGTGCGAAAGCCCGTCACCGCGATCAAGGCGCCTGGCACGATCATGCTCAGCGACGCCGGTGCCAACGGCACATAGGTATAGGCTACCGCGATCGTGTTGGTGATCAGGATGAAGTAGAGCAGCGGGATCTGTTTGGAGAAGGCGTCGAACTGCGCACGCATCAGCTCCGGATTGTCGGCCGGCACGCGGAATAGGCCCGTTACGGCAGCGAGACGAGACTTCAAATTGACGACAGGCATTGCAATACGAGCCCTGGATTTCCTTCGAAACGGGGCGATCTTGCATGGCTCGGGTAAAGGGGGCGTTAGATCGAACGCCGCGCCGCAGGTTGCGCGTACCCGCGGACGCCCCCGGTCGCGTGCATTGGTGAGGCGGTGTTAAGGATAAGCCGCAGCAGAAGCCCTCGTATCGGCTGCAAAAGCCGCCCAGCGACGTAGCTACGCCCCGCTAACCATAGCACCAGCGCAACGTATTGCCGCACCTCTGAGGGTGCAAGCTGCACCCCTCCTTCATACGAGGAGAGGTGCAGGGCTTTTGATGAGCACTATTTCTTCTCGATTGCAGCGGTCTGCTTCGCGAGCTGCTTGTCGAAGTCCTCAGAGAGCGTGGCGACATAGGTCGCGTTTTCGCCCGGCTTGACGAACGGGTTTGGCGAGCCGTCCTTGATCTGCTGTGCGCGCTTGGCCTGCATGCCATACACTTCCGGATGCGGCCCGAGCAGTACATCGACCTTCATCGCCTTCACTTTGGCGTAGGTCGCACGGTAGTCGTCGACGATGCCGGGATGGGTCGGTTGTCCGACCAGCCGGTTCAGTGCCACTGTACCGCTACAGAAGAACAGCACGCTGCGATCCTGGTTGCCGTCCTTTGCGGTCATCTCCCAACTGGTGCAGCCGGGTGAATGGCCGGGCGTCGCATGCGCCGTCAGGGTGGTGTCGCCGAGCGTGACCTTGTCGCCTTCCTTCACCGTGCGGTCGACCTTCACCGCGGGGAAGGTGAGGTCCTCGTTCTTCTCGTCGCCCGGATAGTAGCCGCCTTCGAGCAGGGGCTTGTCGCGCTCACCGGCGATGAGCTGTGCACCGGTTTCCTTCTTGATCTCGGCAAAGCCGCCGGTGTGGTCGAGATGCGCGTGCGTGTTGAGGATGATCTTGATGTCGGCGACCTTGAGGCCGAGCTTGGCGATGTTGTCCTTGATCATGCCGGTCGACTGGGGCATCGCGGTGTCCATCAGGATCAGGCCCTGCGATGTCTTGATGACGTAGACGGCGATGCCTTCGGTGCCGACATAATAGATATTGCCGATCAGCTGGAACGGCTCAAACGGCGCCGTCCATTTCTGCATCACCGCTGCGAGGAAGTCCTTGATGGTCTGCGCCTGTGCCGCTGTTCCGAACAGCATCAACGCGCACAGCGCGGCCGCGAGCTTTTTCATAGTTTGCCTCCCGAGTTGTTCTTGTCGTTTTGACCGGACGCGATTTTGGCGCGGCGCGGCCTGCGCGCAAGCTACGTCGTGAAGGGTACGGCAGCAACCGCCTCGGGCCCTGAAATACTGCGTGGCATGCGGGGAATAACGGTGTCTGTCCGGTTTGAGCATGGCGGCCATAGCGGCAACGCGGCCGCTTGCTGTTTGACCGCATGCGGGCGGCCCGCCATACTTCGCGTCAAGACGAGCCAGCAAGACTCGTCGGATACCGGGAGCTGAAATGACCAATTTATTCTCCGTCCTCGCAGGGACGTTGATTTCCGTCGTCTCCTTCATTTCGACCGCCACCGCGCAACCGGCCTGCGTCACCCAGAACATGGCCGTGCCGCCAGGCGCCAACACCACCGACAAGGCTGCGCCGTTCTTCATCGATACGACCGGGCTCGACTTCAAGACGGCGCCGCCGACGCGCGATCCCTCAAGCGCCAACTATCCGCGTGCGACCGAGCTGCCTGACGGCACGCTGCCGCCGCCGGGCGCCGAAGGCAATTTCATCATCGGTCCCACGCACAATCCAGCACCTGAGACGATCGCGAAGGAGGGCGTGCCGCGCGGCACGACAAAATCCTTTACGCTGTCGTCAAAGGACAGCACGGTCTACAATCCCGGCCTGATCCGCGACGACGTCGCCGGCTGCAGCAATTCGTCGATCATGACGATCGTCACCGCACCTGATGACAAGTCACACATGATCGTCACCACGAGCCACCCTGGCGTCTGGTCGCGCACGATCGATGTCTATGTGCCGGCACAATATGTGCGCGGCACCGAGGCGCCGTTCATCGTGGTCGGCGACGGCGGTTCCAACGCCTATAAGGATCTCCCGACCACGCTGGATAATCTGATCGCGCAGCGCCGCGTGCCGCCGATGATCGCGATCCAGATCGGCAATGGCGGCCAGGATGCGCAAGGCAGCCAGCGCGGCCGCGAATATGATGCGGTGTCAGGTGACTACGCCCAGTTCGTCGAGCGCGAGGTGCTGCCGCTGGTCGAGAGGAATGCCGACGTCAAACTGACCAAAAATCCCGACGGGCGCGCGACCATGGGGCTGAGCTCAAGCGGCGTGGCTGCCTTCACCATGGCGTGGTTCTATCCCGATCTCTATCATCGGGTGCTGGCGTTCTCGCCGACCATGGTCAACCAGCAATGGCCGCACGATCCCTCGTTGCGTGGCGGCGCCTGGGAATATCACAGCGCATGGACGGGGCCGGCCGGTCCCAACCTTATCTCCAAGGCGGGCGTGCTGACGCCGGCCGAGCCGCCCGGTGTGCCGCTGATCGTTGCCGCGCCGGTGAAGCCGATCCGCTTCTGGTTCTTCGGGGGAGATCAGGATCTGTTCTATCCGAACCCCACGATTCCCGACGGCATGCACGACTGGACCCTGTCGAACGCGTTGACGGCCAAGGTTCTGGCGGAGAAGGGCTACCACTACCAGTTCCTATTCGTGCGCAACGCCAAGCACGTCGACCGGCCCACGATTGCACAAACGCTGCCGTCGGCCCTGGAGTGGGTCTGGAAGGGCTATCCGATCCCCTGAGGGCGCAATCGGAGCAGAGCGCCTAGCGCCCGATCGTCACCCCGGCGGTCGAGCGCATGGCGTCCCGGAGGCTCCTTGCGTTCATGTCGTCGAGGACCTCTCGCGTCAGCACGGTGGTCTGGCCGGGCGTGTTGAGGATCGTCTCGCCGCGCGAGGAGGAGAGCCGGTCGGCCTTGGTGGGCGCGGTGCGATCTGCGGCGGGTGCATGATGCGGCCGTTTGCTGGACGCGGCAGGGGCCCCTTGCGAGATGCAGGTGCAGAGGATGGTGATCAGGACCAGTTGCAATGATGTGGACATGCGATCTCCCATATCCAGGATTTCAGCCTAGCATATGGCGAGCATCGCCGCAGATGGAAAGGGTCAGGCGAGCGCGGCCTGGCGTTCCCGTACCGGCTCGCGGGCGGCCCTTAAGGGCTCCGCAAGGCGGGTGAAGCTGCGCTGGCCCGCCGACACGGGTGCTTCGACAATGACGCCTTCGCAGACGATCTGTCCGCCGAGCATCTTGAACTCGAGCTTGTCGTAGCGCGGCATGGTCTCGCCGGACTCGGGCGGCAGCAGTTCGATGCGTCCCTGGATGTTCAGCGTCGCGTCGCCGGTGCCGTGAAGCCGCGGATTCCACATCCGGATCCCGGTCTCCGCCCAGCGTTGCCGGATCAGCGTGGCGCGATCGGCCGGTTCCACGATCTTCGCGCGAGCCTTCGGCGCGGTGGAAATCTTTGGGGCGGCAGTCGCGGGGACCGGCTCCGCGGCGTTCGCCGCGACAGGAACCGGATCGTTGACGGGGATCGGCTCGATCTCCGCCGCGACGCTGGGGGCGGAAGCGCTGTCGACGGAGCCCTCAAGGGCTTCAATCGCGGAGACTTCAGTGTCGGCAAGTGCGATACACAAATCGTCCGCGACAACGGGCTCGACATCCCCGACAATTTCAACGGCGGGATCGTCGTGGACGACGAGAACAGGTGCATCCACCCGAGCGACGTCGATTTCGATCAACGAGGCCGGCGCCTCCTCCGCGACAGCCGGCCCGACGTCTGCCGGGAGCTCGGGGGATGGCGTGCTGTCAACGACGGGTTCGGGAATATCGATCGGCGCGCTCTCGACCTCGACAGACGAGACTGGCGGCTCTTCCACGACAAAGGATTCGACGCTCGCCAGCAGTTCCGCAGGCCGATCGCTGCCGATGAGTTCGGGAGTATCACCCAGCGCGCCCTCGGCTTCGACAGACGAAACAGGTGTCTCGTTCAAGACGAAGGGTTCGACGTTCATCGTGAGTTTCGCCGGCGGATCGCGGCTGATGACGAGTTCAGGAGCATCAAGCGGCTCGCTTGCGACCTCGATGTCCGCGTCGCGATGCGACGGATTGGTTCTGATGGTACTGTCGCGAGCCGGCGCGGTTTCTGCGATGTCGGCGACGATGGAGCCTTCTGCGGCGCGTACAGCATCGTCGATGCTGCTGCTTCGCGGCAGGGGCCGAAGCCGGGTGAACGCCCATTTCACCGCAGGAATGCGGTGCAGCAACGATATCAGTCTCGAAAGCACAGGGAGTTGTCCAAGAGGTACTCGGCGTGAGGCAATCGCTGATTCGCCAGCAATGCAAAAAACTGCCCCGGCCGCCACATCCAGTCAATGTAGGTGGGACCAATTGCAGAACATCCGCGCATGTCCGGACGCGTGCAAGGGCGACGCCGCGGCCGGCCGCGTCCTATCTTTCATTCCTTGCAATGCGCGACACACCGTCCCGGGAGCCCCGATGCGACAAAGCACCGCCGCCGGGGGAGGGGACGTCGCGCCTAGAATGGGCGGGACCGAAACGCGAAGAACTCGCATGTCCGATCCTCCCGACGACAGGATCGTTCCGATCCGCTCGTTGCAAGGCGCCCGGCTCGACGAGCGCTTCGACGCAACGCTTGCGGACCTTCAGGCGCGCCGCGACGAACTCGTGCAAATCATCTCGCGTCTCACCGATGGCCTGGGCGTGATCGATCAGGCTGCCGCAGCCGGATCGGCACAGTTGGCCCGGGATCTGCTCGATCTTCTGGCGACGGCCCGGGCCCAGCTGGACGAGGTGACCGCTATCATCGAGAAGCTGCAATCGTCGTGACCCGGCGGCACGCCATCCATTGTCTATGTGATCGCACTCCCATGATGGCCACGCCGAACGTCGAGCTTCCCAGCGTCTTCCTCCCCGCGTAATCTGAGGCGTCTGGGGAGTGAGGACGATACAATGAGGAAGCTTGCCGCCATCGCAGCGGTTCTGGCCTGGTCGACATGCGCATATGCGCAAGTTCGCACCATCACGGTGGCCTCGACGACGTCGACGGAACAGTCGGGCCTGTTCGGTTACCTGCTGCCGCTGTTTGCGAAAGCCGAGGGCATCGAGGTAAAGGTCGTTGCCGTCGGCACCGGCCAGGCGCTCGACATCGGGCGGCGCGGCGATGCCGACGTGGTGTTCGTCCATGACAGGCCGGCCGAGGACAAGTTCATGTCCGAAGGGCAGGGCGTGAAGCGCTTCGACGTCATGTACAACGACTTCATCATCGTTGGCCCGAAGAGCGATCCCGCGACAATCGCCGGCAGCAAGGACGTCACGGATGCGCTGCGCAAGATCGCGGCGGCAAAGGCGCCGTTCATCTCGCGCGGCGACAAGTCCGGCACGCATGCGGCGGAGTTGAGATTGTGGAAGGAAGCCGGTGTCGATATCACCGGCGGCAAGGACAGCTGGTACCGCGAGATCGGCCAGGGCATGGGCCCGGCGCTGAACATGGCCTCGTCGTCGAATGCCTATCTTCTGTCGGATCGCGGCACGTGGTTGTCGTTCAAGAACCGGGGCGAACTCGCCATCCTGACCGAGGGCGACAAGCGGCTGTTCAACCAGTATGGCGTCATGCTGGTGAATCCGGCGACGCATGCCAACGTGAAGGCGAAGGACGGGCAGGCCTTCATCGACTGGCTGGTCTCGCCGAAGGGGCAGGATGCGATCGCCGGCTACAAGGTCGGCGGCGAACAGCTATTTTTCCCCAACGCGTCCCACTAGCAGGAAGGCGACGGTCGACACCGCGACGCTGAGCACGAGCAGAATCAGCCCGAGCCCGAGCGCCAGCGGCAGGTCGCCCTTGCTGGTCTCCAGCGCGATGGCGGTCGTCATCGTGCGCGTAAAGCCGCGGATGTTGCCGCCGACGATGAGGATGGCGCCGACCTCGGCGATCGCGCGCCCGAACGCCGCGAGAAAGGCCGTCAGCAGCGAGGTCCGGCCGAGCGCCAGCAGCAGGCCGATGCTGCGCAGCGTCGACAGCCCGTCGATTCGCGCGAGGTCACCATACTCCGCCCACAGCAGGCTCGCCGGCCGGTGCACCAGTGCGACCACGATCGGGGTCGCGAGCAGCGTTTGTGCGATCACCATGGCCGCCGACGTGAACAGCAGTCCCGCCGCACCGAGCGGCCCGGACCGCGACAGCAGAAGATAGAGGGCGAGGCCTACCACGACCGGCGGAAGGCCGAGCAGTGCATTGGTCAGAACGATGATGATTTGCCGCCCGCGGAAGCGGGTGATCGCAAGCAGGGCGCCTATCGGTGCGCCGATCAGCAGCGCGACGATGCTCGCAGTCAGGCTGACACGCACCGACAGCGCGACGATGCCGAGCAGCTCGGCATCGGCTTCGCCAATCAGCGTGAAAGCCGCGCCGATGGATCGCGCGAAATCGTTCATCCGGCCTGGCGCTGTTGTGCCGGCAAGAGATCGAGCACCAGCTCGGAGGGGCGGCAGAGCCGGACGCCCTTCGGCGTCACCACGATCGGCCGGGCGATCAGGATCGGATGCGCCATCATGGCGTCGAGGAGCTGATCGTCGGTCAGGGCGGGGTTGTCGAGGCCGAGCTCCGCATAGGGCGCCGCCTTTTCACGAACCGCTTCGCGCACGGAAATTCTCATGCGCGCGATGAGCTGCTGCAACACCGCGCGCGACGGCGGCGTCTTCAGATATTCGATGACGTGCGGCTCGATGCCCGCGTTGCGGATCGTGGCGAGGGTGGTGCGCGACGTGCCGCATTCGGGATTGTGGTAGATGATCACGTCCATTCGAAATCCTCGGGGGCGGCAGCGGCTAGGCTGCCTCTCATCGACCCTCGCTTCGTCTCGCCGCGGCGAGCCGGCAACAGGCCTCCCGCCGACTAAATCACGATTCACAGCAGGATTTCCAGAAGGATCCGGGTAGCCCTTTGGAGGGGCACCGGCGAACCGTTCGCCTCGTGCCGGGAGCGGATCGTCGCGTGCGGCCTGATTTCTGCTCCAGGCCTCAGCGCTTGACGTCGGCCGAGACCGGGACCGTGGGTGCAGCCTCGATGCCTTGCTGCCAGTAGCGCTCGATCTGATCGATCAGGGTGGTCGGCAGCGGCACGTAGTTGAGCGTCGCGGCCTGCGATCTTCCGTTCTCCAGTGACCAGCGAATGAAGTCGATTGCGGCGGCCGACCTTTCCGTCGATTTCGGCGCCTTCGGCATCAGCACGAAGGTCGTCGCCGTGATCGGATAGGCGTCCTCGCCGGGCGCGTTGGTGAGCACGAGATGGAAATCCTTCTCCGCCTTCCAGTCCGCGCTCGAGGCTGCGGCCTGGAACGAGGCCGCGTCGGGGACGACGAAATGGCCGGCGCTGTTCTGCACCACGCCGAACGAAATCTTGTCGAGGCGTTGCAGTGCGTAGGCGTATTCGAGATAGCCGATCGCGCCGGGAACGAGGCTGACGAGCGATGCGACGCCGTCATTGCCCTTGCCGCCGAGGCCAAGCGGCCATTCGACCGAGGTGCCTTCGCCGACGCTGGTCTTCCACTGCGTGCTGATCTTCGAGAGATAGTTCGACCAGTTGAACGTCGTGCCGGATCCATCGACGCGGTGGACCACCGTGATCGCCGTGTTCGGCAGCCTGATGTCAGGGTTGATGGCGCGAATGGCCGGATCGTTCCAGAATTTCAGCTTGCCGAGATAGATGTCGGCGAGCACGGGCCCAGTGAAATGGATCTGGCCGGGCTTGACGCCGGCGATATTGACCACGGGAACGACGCCGCCGATCACGATCGGGAATTGCATCAGGCCGAGCCTGTCCAACTCGCGGGGATCGAGCGGCATGTCGCTCGCGCCGAAATCGACGGCGTCTTTCTTGATCAGGCCGACGCCGTTGCTGGAGCCGACGGCCTCGTAGCTGACGGCGTTTCCAGTCTTGGTCTTGTACGCGTCGATCCATTTCGCCATCACGGGCGAAACGAAAGTTGAGCCGGCTCCCTTGATCTCGGTGGCCAGGCTTTGCGTGGCGACGAGCAGGGCGGTGAGGATGATGGGCAGCTTGATGTGTTTGTTCATGGGCGCGACGCTAGCAGCCCGAATGCCGTGCCTATGTGGTCCATCTCACAAAATGCAATGGAGTGGTCCCGGGAATGCGCGGCCACTGGCGACGCATTGTCGTCCATGTCCATGCATCTCGATGATTGAAGTGCCGTCTGCTCTGCGGGACGCCCGATCGGCCGTTGATCTTCGTGCGCTGCGTAACGTCGTCGTTCGGCCCGATGCCTCACGCCTCCCGGTCGATGGCAAAGTCGTCGAGCAGGATGGAGCTTCCGCCGCAGCAGAGCGTCGCAAGCAGTTCAGCAGCCAGGTAGCTGAATGTGATGCCGTTACCACCATAGCCATAGGCGGCAAGAATGTTCTTCTGACCGGGCACGGCACCGATGAGCGGGAGACCATCCTGCGTGGTGTCGAACGCCCCGGACCAGCAATAATCGATCTTGCCCGAGGACCGCGGCCAAAGCGCTCCGAGTTTTTGCCTCAGTCGTTCCCGCTTGGCGGACGTGAGAGCCTCGCGCGCCTGGGGTTCGATGGCGGAATCGTCATCCTCTCCGCCGAAAATGATGCGGCCGTCGGACGTGGTGCGGGCGTAGTGATAGTCGTGGCTCGCTTCCCAGATCAGCGCGTCTTCGGGCCACAGGTTCTGGGGCTGCGGCTCGGTGGCGATCGCCCAGCTCGACGTCGGCCGCTGGATGGTCGGACGCACGATGTCAGGCATGACGTAACCGGTACACAACACGACCCGGTTTGCCTCGATCTCGTGGCCGCTCGTCAGTCCGACGACGACCTTGGCGCCGGCGCTGTCAAATGCCGCCGCGTCGCCTTGCAGCACCGTCGCCCCGCGCCCAACGGCGACTTTGAGGAGACCATGGGCAAGCCGAACCGGATCGGCATCGGCAGCGCCCGGCGAGAGAATTGCGCCCGCGCGCGCAATTTCGAACCGGCGAAGCAGGGAGGGGTGGTCGAGAAACATGCCCGGCAAGTCGGCGCGCGACCTCAGATCAAACTCTTCCCGCAGGGATCGTTCGCTGTCTCCAACCGCAAGGTAGAGCGAGGAACGATCTCTGAGCTGGCAGGGGATGCGATGGTGGCGCGTCAACGACAGCAGGCCCTGGACGGCCCGCAGGCTCGCGATATAGCTGCGCGCGGCGCGTTCGAATCCGTAGGCTTGCGTCAGCTCGGACAACGGGCGATCGATTTCCCAGAGCAGCATCGCGGTGCTCGCGCCGGTGCTGCCATGGCCGGGCGTTTCACGGTCGATGATGACGACCTCGCGCCCGCGGCGGGTAAATCTCTCGGCGACCATGGCGCCTGTGATGCCGGCTCCGATGACCAGGACGTCGCAGGTGAAGCTTCCGGTGACGGGGCGAACCTCGGGCCCGCCGCTCGTGATCCAGGGGGTTGTCGGACTCCTGAGGTCACGGTGATCGATGTCATCGTCGTCGGAAAAAATAGCGGAGCCTCCAGCCGGCCGAGTGAGGGTCTGTCGGCCAGCTAAACGCCCTCGAACTGCGCAAAGTTCCAGCTGGAATGGCGCCCGACCTTTCCCGCGCTCCCGGCGCTTGCGAGGGCGGGACGAAAAGCAAAATCCGCCGCGAAGCAGTCATATCATGCCGCTTCGCGACCGAATCGCGGCTTTATTCCCGTCTCGGATGCTTTAAGGAAGGGGCAGGATCAGGTCGCAGCTGCCCCCGGGCGGTGCTAAACCCTGATGCAGGAACAATGGGGTGGGGCCGCCAGGGCGCCCCCCGCAAGGATAAAGGACAAGAGGCAATGATCCAGACCGTTGGCATCATCGGGGCAGGGACCATGGGTAACGGCATTGCGCAGATTTGTGCCGCATCCGGGCTCCCGGTCGTGATGGTCGACATTTCCGATGCAGCGGTGAACCGCGGTGTCGCCACTGTCGGCGGCAGCCTCGAGCGCCTGGTCAAGAAGGAAAAGATGTCAGGGGCGGACCGCGATGCGACGCTCAAGCGCATCACCGGCACGACCGATCGCGCCAAGCTTGTCGATTGCGACCTCGTCATCGAAGCCGCGACCGAGAACGAGGAGCTCAAGGTCAAGATCCTGAAGGATCTCTGCGCTACGCTGTCGCCGCGCACGCTGCTCGCGACCAACACCTCCTCGATCTCGATCACGAAGCTCGCCGCCGCGACTGACCGTCCCGACCGCTTTATCGGCATGCACTTCTTCAACCCGGTCCCGGTGATGGCGCTGCTGGAGCTCATCCGTGGCCTGCAGACCTCCGACGACACTCACGCCAAGGCGCTCGATTTTGCAAAACGCGTCGGCAAGGTGGCGATCACCGCCAAGAACAGCCCGGGCTTCGCCGTCAACCGCATCCTCTGCCCGATGATCAACGAGGCGATCTTCGCGCTCCAGGAGGGGATCGCGACCGCGGAAGAGATCGATGCCGGCATGAAGCTCGGTTGCAATCACCCGATCGGACCGCTGGCGCTGGCCGATCTGGTCGGGCTGGACACCATGCTGTCGGTGATGGAGGTCTTTTACAAAGGCTTCAACGACCCCAAATATCGTCCGGCTCCCTTGCTCAGGGAAATGGTCGATGCCGGCCATCTCGGCCGCAAGACCGGGCAGGGCTTTTACACTTACGGCGCCTGATCGAGGTGCCAGCGGCGGGCGCTCGACGCCCGCTGCCTTTCTCGCAATTTGCGCTGCGCCAAAGACGCCGCGCGCAATTGGCCCGACAATGTCGAACGGGCGGCTTGCGAGAACAACATAACGGACAACGAAGGACATGTCGGATCGACTGAAGGCTGAGCGCGAGGCGGCGGCCATGCGGCGGAACCTGCTGACCCAGGATGCGATCGAGCGCACGGGGATCACCGAGGAGATGATCGGGGAACTCGTGACCCGCTTCTACGGGCGCGTGCGCGAGGATGCATTGCTCGGGCCGGTCTTCGGAATCGTGCAGAATTGGGACGATCATCTCGCCAAGCTTAGGGATTTCTGGTCGTCGGTCGTGCTGATGAGCGGCCGGTATCATGGCTCGCCGATGCGGGCACACATCCCGCTCAGTCTGGTCGGTGACCATTTCGACCGCTGGCTCGATTTGTTCGAGCAGACCGCGCGCGAAGTCTGCCCGCCGCCGGCAGCTGGTCTCTTCATCGACAAGGCGCGTCGCATCGCCGACAGCTTCGAGATGGCGTCGGCGACGGTCGCGGGGCGCATCGCCGCGCCGCGCCACGTGTTGCGGTCCTGACGACTGGTCTGCCTACGAAACGTGCAGTTGTATCGCTGCGAGGTTGCATTGCGTGAACGCCAGCGCGCTGCACCAATTCCAACATCATCGGTCTGATCTGCAAAATCATCATGCTGATCGCGCGGCAGGACGTTGAAATCGCGAAAACGCGTTGAATAGTTTCATTCGTATTCAATCAATACGAGCATAGCCATATTGATGCACTGCGGCGCCAATTCTCCGCCTTTTTTTCGGCAGAGTTCCAGCGCCTGCTACTGTGCATGTCGCGCGCATCAATCAACACCACATCTTCATCGTCCGAGAGCACCGCGGAGCCTGAAATTGACGCGGGCACGGAGCAGACGCGGCGAACGCTGCTGCTCGGTGCGCTCGCCAGCACCGCCTGTCTCGGTTGCTTCACGCAAGCGCGCGCGGGCGAAGATCCGCCCGGCTCCGACGAGCGGCCGCAGAAGGGCGATGTACTTGTCTTCTCCGAGGGCGATCAGGAAGGCAAGCTGATCACGTCCGCCGACATACCGAGGGGCGGACCGCCAGTGCAAGCCTGGCCGAAAGATCCGAAGACATCGGTCGTGCGCAGCGCTTCTCGCCTCAACGAAATCCTGATCATTCGTCTCGACCCGGCCGAGCTCGACGAGAAAACCCGCGAGCGCGCCGTCGACGGCATCCTCGCTTATTCGGCGATCTGCTCGCATGCCGGCTGTCCCGTCACCGCGTGGGTCAAAAGCGACGTCGGCGAAAAGGATGTGTTCAAGTGCATGTGCCACAATTCCGAATACGATCCCCGCGCGGGCGCGCAGGTCGTGTTCGGGCCGGCGCCGCGGCGGCTCGCAGCGCTGCCGCTCGCGCTCGCTGACGGCTCGCTCAGCGTTGCCGGAAATTTCATCGGAAAGGTAGGTGGCGTGCAGCCGGGATGATGGACGTGCGGGACATGCCCGCGTCACGAGAGGCCGCATTCGCCGAGGGGCGGACGACGGGACAACGACAAGAATTCAAAACAAGAATTCAGACGGATGAAAAAGGGGAACGTCCATGAAAACGTCCATGACCAGAAAGCAATTGCTGCTGTCCGGCTTCGTCGCCTTCACGTGTCTTGTCTCGACCGCCGCGATCGCCGGCCCGATCGAGAATTACTCTCCGGTCACCCAGCAGCGGTTGGAGAATCCGGAACCCGGAAACTGGATGCTCTATCGGCGCACCTATGACGGGCAGGGCTATAGCCCGCTCGACCAGATCAACACCTCGAACGTCAAAAATCTTACACCGGTCTGGACCTTTGCCACCGGCGTGGTCGAAGGCCACGAGGCGCCGCCGCTCGTCAACAACGGCGCGATGTTCGTGACAACTCCGATGGGGCAGGTGATCGCGCTGAACGCGAAAACCGGCGACGAGTACTGGCGCTACAAGCGGCAGCTGCCCGACGATCTGTTCCAACTGCATCCGACCAACCGCGGCGTCGGCCTCTGGGAGGACAAGCTCTATCTCGCGACCACCGACGACCATGTCGTCGCGCTCGATGCCAAGACCGGCAAGGTGTTGTGGGACACCAAGGTGCAGGACTACAGGAAGGGTCAGTACATGACCCTGATGCCGCTGATCGTCGAGGGCAAGGTCATCGTCGGTGGCTCCGGCGGCGAGCTCGGCGTGCGCGGCTACGTTGCCGCATACGATGCCAAGGATGGCAAGGAGCTGTGGCGCACGTTCACCATTCCCGGTGAAGGCGAGCCCGGGCACGACACCTGGCAAGGCGATGACTGGAAGACCGGCGGCGGCTCGGCCTGGATGACCGGCAATTACGACAAGGACACCAAGACGATCTATTGGGGCGTCGGCAACGCCGCGCCGTGGCCCGGCGAAACGCATCCCGGCGACAATCTCTACACGTCGTCGGTGCTCGCGCTCGATCCGAACAACGGCAAGATCAAGACCTATCACCAGTATCATCAGAACGATTCCTGGGACTGGGACGAGGTCGATGCGCCGATGCTGATCGACCTGCAACGCGACGGTCGCACCATCAAGAGCCTGGTCCATCCGGGCCGCGACGCGATCTTCTGGGTGCTCGAGCGCACGCCGACCAAGATCAACTACGTCGCCGGCTGGCCGTTCGTCGCAACCGACGTCTGGAAGGGCATCGATGCCGAGACCGGCAAGCCGATCGTCGATCCCGCGCACAAGCCGGTCATCGGCAAGCGGGTCGAGTTCTGTCCGTCGCTATGGGGCGGCAAGGACTGGCCGTCGGCGGCCTATAGCCAGAAGACCGGCCTCGTCTACGTGCCCGCCAACGAGAACTTCTGCGGCGGCTTCACCGGCGAGAAGGTGCCGCTCAAGGTCGGCGAACTCTGGCTCGGCACCAAGCCGGAGGACATCGGCTTGAAGACCAAGCCGGGCGCGGATCATTTCGGCGAGCTCCAGGCCTGGGATCCGGCGACAGGAAAGAAGGTGTGGCAGCACAACTTCCCGAAGTCGCAATTGTTCGGATCGGTGACGGCGACGGCGGGCGATCTCGTCTTCGTCGGCGGCACCAATGACCGCAACTTCCGCGCCTTCCATGCCAAGACCGGCGAGCTGCTATGGGAGCAGAAGACCAACTCGGGCATCATGGGCATGCCGACATCCTATGAGATCGACGGTACGCAATACATCGCGATCCAGTCGGGATGGGGCGTCGACGCGCAACGCATCCAGGATGCGCTCGTGACCAACAATATCGGTATCGAAGCCAACGTGCCGCAAGGCGGCGTCGTCTGGGTGTTCGCGCTGAAGAAATAAGCTCCGCGGGCGGATCGAAAGAAGCGGAGCGCGAGGGGGCAAATGCGGCGGACGGCAACGTCCGCCGCATTTTGCGTGGGTGATGGGATCGGTGTCCACGCCACGGGCTCGTCATGCCCGGGCAGAAGCGCGAAGCGCGTCTTCGCTCTAGATGTCCCGGGCACCCACGTTCCTGGTGCTGCGGCAAAGGTCGTGGATGGCCGGGACAAGCCCGGCCATGACGGCGTAGAAGCATCAGCACTCAAAAACGTTGCGCACTACTTCCCGTGCCGGTCCACCTTGTCCTTTTCCTTTTGGTTCATCTCCTGAACCTTGGGATCGGTGCTGGTCTGCCCGGTGGTTTGGGTGGTGGAGGCGGGCGGGGCGGTGGCGTTGGGGAGCGAGTTCTGGTCTGGCGCGGTGGGACGCGTCGCGGTGGTCGGGGGCGTCGTGCTGCTCTGGGCGAACGCGCTCGCTACGGTCAAAGAAAAGGCGCCCGACAGCAACGAGACTGCGAGCGCCTTTGAGATGTTGGTCATCGATCTGCTCCTGTCAGATCAATGGAAACGGCGCGAGGCCGCTCAATGTTCCCAAACGCGATAGACTTCTATCGCGCTCCGTCTTGTTGAGTATGATCTATCCGGAAAACCGGTGCCCACTTTTCCGGATCATGCTCTACGCTTCCAATTGCTTGCCGAGCGGCAGGTTGCGGATACGCTTTCCGGTGGCTGCAAAGATCGCGTTCATCAGCGCGGGTGCGAACGGCGGAACGCCGGGCTCGCCGACGCCGCTCGGCGGCGTGTCAGGTCCGGGCGGCACGATGTAGACGTTGGTGACCCCAGGCGATTCATCCATCCTGATGACCTGGAAGTCGTCGAAGTTCTTCTGCTCGACCTTGCCGTCCTTGAAGGTGACCGCGCCGTATTTGGCGAGGCTCAGCCCCATGATCGCCGCGCCTTCGATCTGCGAGGCGATGCGCTCGGGGTTGACATAGGTTCCGCAGTCGATCGCGGTGTCGACCCGCGGCACCGACAGCTTGCCCTTGTCGTCGACGGCCACCTCGACGATGGTCGCGATGTAGCTGACGAAGCTGCGGTGCACGGCAATGCCAAGGCCGTGGCCCTTGGGCATCTGACGGCCCCATTCGCCCTTCTCCGCGACCAGCTCGACCACCTTGCGCAGGCGCGCGGTGTCGATCGGGTAGCTGTCATAGGGCTCGCCGTAGTTCCACATGTCCTTCACGGCGGGCTTGACGATACGCGGGCTTCCGATCAGCGCGAGCAGCGTCTCCTTCTGGTCGCGGCCGGTCGCATGCGCGATCTCGCCGACCATCGATTGCACCGCGAAGGCGCGCGGGATGTTCGAGACCGAGCGGAACCAGCCGATGCGGGTGAACGCCGCGGCCTCCGGGTTCTCGCAGGAGATGTTGGCGATCTCGAACGGCATGTCGACGAGACCCATGCCGAGCTCGAACGGCGCCGCGTGCTTTGCGCCGGCGGCGAAGGTCGAGGCGATGGTCGGCGCAACACTGCGGTGGCGCCAGGCGATCACCTTGCCGCTCTTGTCGAGGCCCGCTTCGATCCGTTCGACCGAGACGGTGTGCAGGAAGTCGTGTTGGAGGTCGTCCTCACGCGTCCATTGCACCTTGACGGGTGCACCGAGCTCCCTCGACAACAGCGCGGCCTCGAGCGCGAAGTCGCATTTCGACTTGCGGCCGAAACCGCCGCCGAGCAGCGTGACGTTGACGGTGACATTGCCCTCGGGAATGCCGAGCGTCTTGGCAACGTCCTCGCGGGTGCCGCCGGGGCTCTGCACCGGCGCCCAGATCTCCGCCTTGTCGCCCTTGACGTCGGCGATCGCCACCGGCGGCTCCATGCTGGCATGGGCAAGGTGCGGAAGGTAATATTCGCCGACGACGACCTTGTCGGCGCTCTTCAAGGCGGTGTCGGCGTCGCCCTCCTGGCGCACGACAAGGCCCGGCTTGCGCGAGGCCTCTTCGAGCTCCTTGCGATAGGCGACCGAGTCGTATTTGCCGTTGGCGCCGTCGTCCCAGGTCAGCTTCAGCGCGTCGCGGCCCTTGATCGCCGCGCCGGTGTTGCGTGCGATCACGGCAACGCCGCCGAGTGGCTGGAATTTCGATGGCCACGGCCAGCCCTGCACCTGCATCACCTTCTCGACGCCGGGAATCTTCAGGGCCGCCTCCGGTTCGAACTTGACCAGCTTGCCGCCGGTCACCGGTGGCCGCGCGATCACGGCATACTTCATGCCCGGCAGCCGGACATCGGCACCGTAACGCGCCTTGCCGGTGGTGATGTCGTGGAGATCGACGATGCCGATCTGGCCCTTGCCGAGATAGCGGAAGTCCCGGGGGTCCTTCAGCTTGAGGCCTTCGATGCTGGGCACCGATTCCTTGGCGGCATCGGCGGCGAGCTCGCCGAAGCCGAGCTTGCGGCTGGTCGCGCTGTGGACGACCTCGTGATTGACGGCCTTGACCTCGGTCGCCGGCACGCCCCAGCGCTTCGCCGCGGCCTGCTCCAGCATGGTGCGGGCGGAGGCGCCGATCTGGCGCATCGGGATCAGATAGTGCCGCGTGCTGCGCGAGCCGTCGGTGTCCTGGTTGCCGAACTTGACCTCATCGCCATGAGCCTGCTGCACCTTCACCCTGGACCAGTCGGCCTCCATCTCCTCGGCGACGATCAGCGGCAGGCTGGTGCGCACGCCGGTGCCCATCTCGGCGCGATGGGCGACGATAGTGACGGTGCCGTCGGATGCGACCGCGACGAACACGCGCGGGTCGATGACGACGCCATGCGGCATCTTGCCGGCGCCGGTCTCATAGGCGAAGGCCTGGCGCGACATCACGGGGGCGGCGAGCACGAAGCCGCCGGTAACGCCGAGCCCCTTGAGGATGCTACGGCGCGAGACTTTCTCGACCTTGACGTGCTTTTCGAAGCCGCGAAGCTTCGTCGGATTCTCGATGAAATTCATGTCACACTCCCGTCGATGCGAGATGGACTGCATTCTCGATGCGCTGGTAGCAGCCGCAGCGGCAGATGTTGCCGGCCATCGCCTCGCGGATCTGGTCGTGCGACGGTTTCGGGTTCTCCATCAGCAGCGCGGCCGCCTGCATGATCTGGCCGGCCTGGCAGAAACCGCATTGGGGCACGTTGACCTGACGCCAGGCCTTCTGCACCGGGTGATCGCCGTTCGGATGCAGTCCCTCGATGGTGGTGACCTCGCGGCCGGCGACGTCGTTGATCGACGTGATGCAGGAGCGCACCGCTTCCTTGTCGACGATGACGGTGCAGGCGCCGCACAGGGCCTGGCCGCAGCCGAACTTGGTGCCGGTCAGCCCGGCCTCGTCACGCAGGAACCAGAGTAGCGGGAGATCCGGGTCGCCGTCCCAGCTCTGTTCCTGGCCGTTGATCTTCACCTTGATCATGATGGTCCCTCGCTCTTCATAAGCATGAATTCAAATTCGCCGGTTTCGCACGGCGATGGTTCATCATTTCGCCGCGTCGCTGCCCTCATCCCGCGCGGGCAAATCCCGGGGGAGGCAGAAACGCTGATTGGCGATGTCTGGATGTGCTCGATACCTCCCCGTGTTGTTCTTGTTTGATTGAACTTCGCGCGGCATCGTAACGGCGCGAACCTAGCAGAGATCGCACCACCCGGCGTTCACAGCCGAGTGTTCTTGACGGGAAAAGATTGCAACGCAGGTTTGTCAAAAGCAGGGCGCGGCATCGCGCCGCGCGCCCCTCGAATGAGCGCTAGGCAAAAAAGCTTCGTCCGGCAGAGGGACTGCGCGGACGAAGCAGGATGCCTCAGTCGAGGGAGGGAGAAACGCAGAGGCGCGGACTTCAAGCAGGAAGCAGGCGGCACTGCGCAGTCATTCAGAGACCAGGACTGAGGGAGCTGACGGCCCTCATACGCGGAGTGCAGAGGCGGCGGCATCGCCGCGTTTATCTCGGGGCCGGACCCGTCCGGCTCGCTGACGGTGGTTGGCACCAGCGAGCGGACGGGGCACGGCGAAGGTCAGGCGACCTCGTCTTCAGGCAGCCCTGTCAGGCGGCTTTGGCCTTCGCCACGTGGGTTGCGATCGCATCCATCAGTGCCGGCGACAGGCAGTCATAGGGCTCGAGCCCGATTTCCTTCAGCCGCGAACGGATGCCGGACATCTGCTCCGGCTTCACGCCCGATTCGATCACGGAAGAGACGAAGGCGGCGAATTGCGGCGCCTGCGAGCCCTGCTCCTGGAACAGTTCCGGATGAACGAAGTCGAGCCCGTAGAACGGGTGGTTCTTGTTCTCGATGCGGCCGTACATGTGGGTGCCGCAGGCCTTGCAGGCGTGACGCTGGATCACCGCCGAAGCGTCGACGATCTGGAGCTTGTCGCCGTTCTCGAGCACGGTGACGTTCTGGCGCGGCACCACGGCGACGACCGAGAAGTTCGCGCCCTGCGGCTTCCAGCACTTGGTGCAGCCACAGGCATGGTTGTGGGCGACGTCGCCCTTGATGCCGACCTTGACCTGATGGTCCGCGCATTTGCAGGCCAGCGTACCGCCGGCAAAGCTGCCGCTGCCTTGCTTGAGGCCGTTGTCGATCGAGGGATGGAGTGCAGTCATGGGTCGATCCTCCTTGGGGGTGACGCTTTCGAGCTAGAACACGACGACTGAACGGATGGATTTGCCCTCGTGCATGAGGTCAAAGCCCTTGTTGATCTCCTCGAGCTTGAGCACGTGGGTGATCATCGGATCGATCTGGATCTTTCCGTTCATGTACCAGTCGACGATCTTGGGCACGTCGGTGCGGCCGCGCGCGCCGCCAAAGGCCGTGCCGCGCCAGTTGCGCCCGGTGACGAGCTGGAACGGGCGGGTGGCAATCTCCTTGCCGGATTCGGCAACGCCGATGATGATGGAGGTGCCCCAGCCGCGATGGCAGGCTTCCAGCGCCTGGCGCATCACGGTGGTATTGCCGGTGCAGTCGAAGGTGTAGTCGGCGCCGCCATCGGTGAGGTTGACCAGATGCGGGACGATGTCGCCGGTGATCTTCTTGGGGTTGACGAACTCGGTCATGCCGAACCTGCGGCCCCAATCCTCCTTGGAGTCGTTGATATCGACGCCGATGATCTTGTCGGCGCCAGCCATCTTGGCGCCCTGGATCACGTTGAGGCCGATGCCGCCGAGGCCGAACACGACCACGTTGGAGCCCGGCTCGACCTTGGCGGTGTTGACGACGGCGCCGACGCCGGTGGTGACGCCGCAACCGATGTAGCAGCTCTTGTCGAACGGCGCGTCCTCGCGGATCTTCGCGACCGCGATCTCCGGCAGCACGGTGAAGTTCGAGAAGGTCGAGCAGCCCATGTAGTGGTAGACCGGCTTGCCCTTGTAGGAGAAGCGGCTGGTGCCGTCGGGCATCACGCCCTTGCCTTGCGTCGCGCGGATCGCGGTGCAGAGATTGGTCTTCTGGCTCAGGCAGCTTTTGCACTGCCGGCATTCCGGCGTGTAGAGCGGGATGACATGGTCGCCCGGCTTCACCGAGCTCACGCCGGGGCCGATCTCGCGAATGATGCCGGCGCCCTCATGGCCCAGGACCGACGGGAAGATTCCCTCGCTGTCGAAGCCGTCGAGCGTGTAGGCGTCGGTGTGGCAGATGCCCGTCGCCTTGATCTCGACCAGGACTTCGCCGGCCTTCGGTCCTTCCAGATCGAGCTCGACGATCTCAAGCGGTTTCTTGGCTTCGAAAGCGACGGCGGCACGTGTCTTCATCGGTAACTCCTCAAATTCTCGCAAGACGCCAAGAGGTGGTCTCGGCAGCCTTCGTAACGTTCATTTATGGCCCATGCAGGCGTCTTCCGCCTTGGTATAGACCTCGTTCTTCTCGTCTTTCTTGGCGGGCCGCTGCCGGCCCCACGCCTCGTCGGAGCGGGCGCGGAGATAGACGTAGAGATCGTCCATGTAGCAGGCGACGTTCGGGTTGTCGCCGAAGGCCGGCATGACGTTCTCCTGCGCCGTCGAGATGTTCTTGCGACCGGAGGCGACGACGCCGAGGAAGTCGCCATAGCTCATGGTCTTGACCGAATCCTTCAACGCCGGTGCGTAGGTCGATCCCATGCCGTCGGGGCCATGACAGACATGGCAGTCGGAGTGATAGCGGCGGTATCCGGAATAGGTGAACCAGTCCACGGTGCCATCGGTGATCTTGTAGGTCGGGTTGCCTTCCTTATCGAGCCACTTTCCGTCGTCTTCCTTCTTCACGGCGGTCGGGTCGCCCGGACCGTCGGCAACCGCAATTCCCCCCGAGGTCACGAAGATCGTCGCAGCAATGGCAAAGCAGATTTTACGCAAGAGATTATCCTCGAAGGCATCAGGTGAGACGAGCCGGCGCGTGGAGGTTGATCCACGCGCCGGAGCGATACGAGGTGATGCTAGTTCGCCGGCAGCGAGAACACGGTCAGCGTACCGCCGAGCGCCGTGTAGTTGCTGAGCGCCGCATAGCCGCCGACTGCGCCGAGACCGGCGGTCGGATCGGTCAGACCTGCCGCCAGACCGATGCCGGCCCAGCCGCCCACGCCCGAGAGCACTGCGACGTACTGCTTGCCGCCGTTCTCATAGGTCGTGACGTTGCCGATGATGCCGGAGGGAGTCTTGAACTTGTAGAGCTCCTTGCCGGACTTGGCATCGACTGCCTTCAGGTAGCCTTCGAGCGTGCCGTAGAACACCACGCCGCCGGCGGTTGCGAGCGCACCCGACCAGACCGAGAACTGCTCCTTGTTCGACCAGACGATCTTGCCGGTCTTGCCGTCCCAGGCGATGAAGTTACCCATGTGGGTTTCGCCCGCCGGCGGATACATCGAGAGCGTCGCACCCACATAGGGCTGGCCCGCGGTGTAGCTCACCTTGAACGGCTCGTAGTCCATGCAGACGTGGTTGGTCGGAACGTAGAACAGCTGCGTGTCCGGCGAGTAGGCTGCCGGCTGCTCGTCCTTGGTGCCGAGCGCGGCCGGGCAGATGCCCTTCACGTTGTGGTCCTCGCCCGCCTTGTCGGTCGAAGCTGCGTCGAGCACCTTCGGACGGCCATAGGTCGGCGAGTTCTTGTCCATGTCGACGCCGGAGGTCCAGTTCACCTTCGGATCGTACTTCTCGGCGACCAGCAGTTCGCCGTTCGCACGGTCCATCGTGTAGGCGAGACCGTTGCGGTCGAAATGGGTCAGCAGCTTGCGCGGCTGGCCGTTGATCTGCTGGTCCGAGAGGATCATCTCGTTGACGCCGTCATAGTCCCACTCGTCGTGGGGCGTCATCTGATAGACCCACTTGGCCACGCCAGTGTCCGGGTTACGCGCCCAGATCGTCATCGACCATTTGTTGTCGCCGGGACGCTGCTTCGGATTCCAGGTCGAGGGGTTGCCCGATCCGTAATAAACGAGGTTCAGCTCGGGATCGTAGGAGATCCAGCCCCACGTGGCACCGCCGCCGATCTTCCACTGATCGCCTTGCCAGGTCTTGAGGCTCGAGTCCTTGCCGATCGGTTTGCCGAGCGCGGTGGTCTTTTCGGCATCGACCAGGAGCTGATCGTCCGGGCCTTCCGAGTATCCGCGCCAGGCCAGCTTGCCGGTCTTGATGTCGTAGGCGGACATGTGGGCCTGAACGCCGAACTCACCGCCGGAGATGCCGATCAGCACCTTGTCCTTGACGACGAGCGGCGCCGATGTGCCGGTCTCGCCCTTGCCGGGATCGCCGTTCTTCACGGACCATGCCACCTGACCGGTCTTGGCATCGAGCGCGACCAGCGTCGTGTCGGCCTGGTGCAGGAAGATCTTGCCGTCGCCGTAAGACACGCCGCGGTTAACCGTATCGCAGCACATCACGGGAATGACGTTCGGATCCTGCTTCGGCTCGTACCGCCAGACGATCTTGTTCTCGTTCGAAAGGTCAATAGCGTAGACCTTGTTCGGGAACGGCGTGTGGACGTACATCATGTTGCCGACGATCAGCGGGCCGCCTTCGTGGCCGCGCAGCACGCCGGTCGAGAAGGTCCAGGCGACCTGGAGCTTGCCGACATTTTGTGCGTTGATCTGGTTCAGCTTGGAAAAGCGGGTGTTTGCATAGTCGCCCGCCGGCATCACCCAGTCTTTCGGGTTCTGCGACATCTTGTTCAGCTCGTCATTGGCTGACGCGCTCCCGACGGCGAGCGCCGCAGCGGAGCCAAGAAAGGTCGCCAGTAGCACCTTGCGCATAGTCATTCCTCCGTTGATCTCGTTTTATTGTTTCCGAAGCATTGCTTAATCACCGGGCTTATCGTCCGGCGTCTGCTCGTGCAGGGCGGTCACGTTTGGGACCAGAAACGATGCTGTGCGGTTTCCTCCTTCGGATGAGAGCTACGGGTCCACGTGCAGGAGCGGCCCGTTCTTGTTGTTCCTGTCTCAATCCCTAACGACTTCGCTATCGGGAAACTTGCCCAAGAGAGAAGCTGGTTTGCTCGACAGCGCACGGCAAAGAAGTTTTTGATTTTGCAGTAGCGAATTCAGCGGCTTCGACGCCGTGCGGTGCGGCGTTCAACGCTCAGGTTCCCCTTGACGGCGCTGCAACTAAGGCGGAGGATTAACTTGCAAGGGTGGCAATGGAACGATGGCGCTCGTTCCACAAGATCGCTCAAATGCGAGGTAAACGTCACGCAATCAAGGCTGAGGCTCCGGCAGCGCTGGTCGCGATTCGCGTCGAATCCCCGGGGTAACACCAGTGGCTGGATTAATGTCCGACACAATTCATACGCTCTCGACGACCGGACTGACGCCGAAGCGGCAGATCCAGAGCTGGATCGACGGGCTGACGAGCCTGTGTGGGCACTTCGACGTCGACCCGCTGGAGGCGTCCTCGCTCGAGGGCCGCATCGACTACACCTCCGTCTCGCGCCTCAAGCTGTGCCAGATCGAGGTCAGCCAGCATCGCATCGCGCACACGCTGGCGCGCGCCAAGGCCAATGAGCACCCGTACATCAAGATTCACTTCCAGACCTATGGCGTGTCCTATTTCGAGCAGGAAGGCCGCCACATCGAAATCAATCCGGGCGACATCATCGCCTATGACGTGTCCTGCCCGCATTCGATCATCAGCCCCGCCTTCACCCGTCACGACGTGGTGATCGTACCGAAGGCGCTGCTGCGCGACCGCGGATTCCCGTCGCAGCGGATGCCGGCTTGCAAATTGTCGGCGAAGACGGGCACGGGGCGGATCGCCCATGACTTCGTGCATGCGACCTTCGACGAGGCGGCTAAGCTGTCGGCGAACAGCGCGGTCGGCGTCGCCGATTCGCTGATCGATCTGTTGCTGTTGCCGCTGCGTGAGGCGGACACGGGGTTCGATCGCGTCGGGCCCGAGGCGATGTATGTGCGCGCGCAGTTCTTCATCCGCGAGCACCTGCGCGATCCTGATCTGTGCATCGACCAGATCTCCGCCGAGCTCGGCTGTTCCAAGCGCTATCTGCACATGCTGTTCTCCGAGCGCGGCACCACGGTGAGCGACTACATCTGGCAGGCGCGCTTGCAGAACTGCCGCCAGGAGCTCGAGGCTCACGGCGGCAAGACCATCACCGACGTCGCATTCTCCTGGGGCTTCTCCAGCTCATCGCATTTCAGCCGCGTGTTCCGGAAATATTTCGGTGTGGTGCCGTCCTCGATCCACAAAGGACAGCAGAGCGCGGCGGTCGCGGACGAGCACTAGGCGGGGCGGGGCGTCGCAGCCGTCGGTCGCTCGGCGATATCTCTCAGGCGGACGTCGCGATGTAGGGGATGCTGGTCAGGAGAGCGACGAGCAGCGTCGCGTTGCCCAGCATGCCACTCCAATGCAGCCTTCGCAGCCGGCGCGGGGCGTCAGTATCGCCGGCATCCCTCGCGCTGAGCTGGTCGTCCATCCGCCTCATGAACCAGGGGCGTCCGTAGATCGCCAGCACTGTGAGCAGGCCGACGCCCGTCGCCGCGGCCAGGCGACCGTCGAGCAGGAAAGCCAGCGTCCCGATCACACCGGCAATGCGCATGACCACAAAATGGGCGTTGAACATTCCGCGCAAGAGTTGGGCGACGGGCTGGATATCGAGCCTCACCAGCAGGAAGGCGGGCGTGGCCAGCGTGAAATAGCCCATCGGAAACAGCAGGATGATCATGACGGCGACGGCGACTCCATCCGGTGTCATGGGATCGGCCTTTCTCGTTCGCCCCGGTGAGCTTCTGGCGGCGGCGCACAATCATAGCGTGAAAATGCGTTTCGGACACTAGGCTTTGGTCGGACGCCGGGCCGCCAAGGGGCAGCCCGTCCGCCATGCCATGCGTCAGGCCGGCTCGAGCCCGAGCGACTTTGCACTCTCGATCCAGATCGGCAGCTCGCGCTGATACAGCGCGTTGGTGTCCTTGAAGCCGATCGCCGGTTCGAGCACGAAGGTGGTGAGGACCTCCTTCACCTTCGGATCGCTGTTGGCGGCAACGCAAAGCTCGGCCAGCCGGTCGACGACCGGCTGCGGCGTCGCCTTCGGCACGGCCCAGCCGGAGAAGCCGCTCACGGTGAAGAATTTCGAGGTCGCGCCCTGCTCGGGCAGGGTCTTGATCGCGGGGATGGCGTCGACCTTCTTCGAATGCACGGCGAACACGGTGCCGCGGTCGCTTTGCAGGACCGACTGCGCGGCGGTGTAGCTGCCCATCGCGACATCGAGCGTGCCTTCCAGCATGCCCGTCCACATCGGTGCTTCGCCGCGGTAATGGATCGGCTCGATGTTGAGGCCGTACTGCTTGTTGAGTTCGTGGATGGTCATGTGCGGGGCCGAGCCCGCGCTGTAGGTGCCGAAATTCACCTTGCCGCTCTTGCGCGCGAAGGCGACGAAATCGTCCAGCGTCTTGATGCCGGTTTTCGGGTTCGCCACCAGCAACAGGCCGGCGCCCGGAATGACGCTGACCAGCGTCAGATCCTTGTCCATGTCGTAGCCGGGATTCTTCATCACCACCCGGTTCATGATGTAGGTGGTCGAGATCGAGCACAGCATGGTGTGGCCGTCCGGCTCGGCGCGGGCGACCTCCGCCGTGCCGATCGCGCCGGAGGCGCCGGGCTTGTTCTCGACGACGACGGTCTTGCCGACCTGCTTGGAGATGAACTCGCCATAGGCGCGCGCGAGCAGATCGGTCTGTCCGCCGGCGGGATAGCTGCAGATCATGCGGATCTGCCGCGACGGCCATGCCGCTTGCGCCGAGGCGCCGCGCGCAACGAAGGGCATCGCGAGGGCAGTCGTGCCGGCGGCGATGAAGTGGCGGCGATCGAGCTTTGCGGACATGATTCCCTCCTGATTTTTGCCGACCCTACTGCATCGGGCTGGCTCCGCCATGGCCGGCAGGCGAGACAGATTGGCGCATTGATCAGGCGCCGCGGCGACCATTTTCCGTCAGCCGGACGGTCGTGCGTTCCGCATGACGCGCAGCCAGACGATCTCGGTCAGGGCCACGGCAATGAGCCCGAAAGTGCCGCCGATCAGCACGTTGACGATGCGCTCCTCCGCGATCCCGCTGGCGCCACCGGCAAAGGATGCGGCCAGCGCGATGAAGAAGCAGCGCAGGCCGAAGCCGAGGATGTAGCGGGAGAATGAGATCAGCGTGAGCGTGGCCGCGAGCACCGCGATCGCATAGCCGACGCGGCTCGGCGGCAGGGCAAGGCCGGCGAGGAAACCGAGCGGCACGCCGACAAAGGCGCCGATCGCGCGTTGCTTCAGCTTGCCGGTGGACGCCGTGAGGTCGCCGACCACGACGCTCGCGGCCGACCACATCACCCACTGCCCCTGCGCGAGGTTCAGGATCTCGACCAGTGCGGCCGCCGCGAAGACCGCCATGGCGGTTGCCGCGGCGGGGAGAAACCATTCGGCCGCAGGCGGTCCGAACGAGCTCGCCGCGTTGCCATGCCGCCGCCGGTCGTAGATCCGGATCGCGCAGACGAGGGCCAGCGCGATCGGAGAGGAGGCGATGATCACGCCGGCATGACGCAGCGCTTCTGCGGCGCTCACGCCCTCCCGCACCTCGCAGGCGAGATAGACGGCGGGGATGAACACCCAATTGCCGATTATGCGGACATGCTCGCCATAGCGCGTCCCCGCGACCGCAAGGAAGCCGGCGAGCGCCGTCAGCACCACGAAGAGCGGCTTGACCGGAGCGGCGAGGAAGAGTGCGGCAAAAGTGACGAGGATGGCGAAATAGTGCCACACGATGACTTTTGGCGGCAGTTGCAGGCGCAGCGCCGGAATGAGCAGCGACACCGCGACGAGGCCCAGGTTCAGCAACGCCGGCTCGCGCGAGATGAAATAGGCCGCGACCATCGGACCGACGACGATCAGCGCGCGCAGCAACTCGGCGGCCTTGAGCTCGCGGGAGAGGAGATCGCGCAGGCTGGTCGCGGAGGGTGCGGGAGGGGAATTCACGGGGCACCAAAGCGGCGGATGAAACGCCACGCATAGCATGGAATGAGGCACTTGGATGCGTGAGGCATTGTCCGTGCCCCTCTCTCGCTGTCATCGCCCGGCTTGACCGGGCGATCCAGTGCTCCGCGGCGTTGAGTGATACGGAAGAGCCGCAGCGTACTGGATGCCCCGCCTTCGCGGGGCATGACACCGGTGATGTGATGGCACGCGCGGCCGCATCACTTCTGAATGATCTTCATCCAGACGTCGCCCAGGATCGCGGGCTCGCGCGGCGGCAGATAGGTGAGCCCGGCCTGCTTGCCGAATTCGGCGATCCTGCCTTCAGCGCCAAGACCCGTCAGCGCCTTGTTGACCGCATCGATCAGCGCGTCGTCGCTTGCAAGCCCGACATAGCCGCGATTGGCGCCGATCGGGTAATAATAGCCGGACGCGGTGATCGCCGTGTCCGGATGCGCGGCACGGTGGGCGTCGAAGCGGCCGAGGTCGATCAGCGTCACGTCGTAGTCACCGCGCTGGAGTGCGCCGAGGAGATCGTCGCGGCCGGGGACGAGATGGGTGATATTGTCGATCAGACGCCCCTTGTCGAAGGTCATCAGGATGGCATCGCCGAGCGAGCCGCTCTCGATCGCGAGGCGAAGCCCGGCGAGGTCACCGATGCCGCCGATCTTTTTTTCCTTGGCTTTCGGTCCCAGCACGACCGTCATCGGTGAATAGACATAGGGCTGGCTCGGCGCGAGCACGCCCAGCGCGACACGCCGTCGCCGGTCGTCGCGGGTGGCGCCGGCGAAATCCGGCAGCCGCGCCGTCTTCATGCCGGGCTTGACGAGGGAGTCCGTGGTCAGCGCATAGCCGCCGACCAGTGAGCAGCGCCCGTCGGAGAGCAACGCATTGGCCTCGAGCTGCGGGCTGGAGTCCTCGTCCAGCCTGCTCTCGAACCACTGGATCTTCAGCGGCCGTCCCATCCGCTCGGCGATGGCCTGCGCCAGCAACACGTCGAAGCCGGCCTCCGGCTTGCCCTTCTGGTGCACCGAGAGCGGCGGGCGGTCTTCGTCGAGACAGATTTTCAAGGGATCGTCTGCCGCGCGTGCGGCTGTTGCCAGCGCCGCGAGGGTCGCGGCAACGCTGCATGCGGCCAGCCAGCGCCTCATGGTTTCCTCCGGCTCGAGACGAACGCCCAGAGATTGCCGATCTCGTCCTCGCTGAGAATGTCGGCCCAGGGCGGCATCTTGTTGTTCTTGCCGTTCTTCACCGTGGTGACGAAGCGCGTCTTGTCGTCGGGAAAGACACGGAGGTCCGGCGTGATGGTGCCGGAGTTCATCATGTTGGGACCGTGGCAGTGCGAGCATTTCGAGGCATAGGTCGACTTGCCATGGTCGATCTGCGCCTGCAGCGGATTGCCGGTTGCGTCGTCCGCGGCACGAACGGTCGCCGCAAGCGCGACCGTCAGCACCGCGACGGTGGCGATGATCGCCACCGTCTTGTGAGATACGTCTCTTGGCATCGTGCCGTGGTTACTGCTTCACCGCAAAGACCCAAAGCGAGCCGCCGGGCGGCACCTGGGCAAGCCGCTCGTCGCCGGAGAACAGCGAGTAGACGCCGCCATAGCCGCTGGTGACGGCAACGTATTGCACGCCGTCCTGCTGCCATGTCACCGGTTGTCCCTCGATGCCGGAGCCGGTCTGGAACTGCCAGAGCTTCTTGCCGGTGTCGGCGTCGAAGGCCTCGAACTCGCCGGTCAGCGCGCCCGAGAACACGACGCCGCCTGCCGTCGACAGCACGCCCGAGAAGCGCGGAATGTCGCTCGGCGCTTCCCATTTCGACTTGCCGGTCATGGGATCGATCGCCTTGAGATGGCCGCGCGGGCCGTCACCCCATTCCCAGAGATCGGTCAGGTCCATGCCGAGATACCATTCACCCTGCTTGAAGGTGACGGGCTCGGTCTTGTACCGGCCGCCGAAGGCGAGCGTGTTAGCGTAGGCGAGCCCGGTCTGCGGGTTGAATGACATCGGCTCCCAGTTCTTGCCGCCGAGGATCGACGGATAGACGGTGACCTTCTTGCCGTCGCGCGCGTCCTTGCTCACGTCGGTCTCGATCGGGCGGCCCGTCTTCATGTCGATGCCGGTCGCCCAGTTCACTTTCACGTAAGGATTGGCCGCGAGCAGCTTCCCGTTGGTGCGGTCGAGCACGTAGAAGAAGCCGTTGCGGTTGGCATCCATCAGCACCTTGGTCGGCTTGCCCTCGACATTCATGTCGGCGAGGACCATCTCGGCCACCGAGTCATAGTCGAACGGGTTGTTCGGCGAGAACTGGTAGTGCCACTTGATCTTGCCGGTCTTGGGATCCATCGCCAGCACGGAGCAGGTGTAGAGGTTGTCGCCGGGGCGCACCGCCGAATTGAACGGTCCGGGATTGCCGATGCCCCAATAGATCGTGTTCAACTCGGGATCATAAGAGCCCGTGATCCAGGTCGAGCCGCCGCCGAGTTTCCAGGTGTCGCCCTTCCAGGTGTCGCCGCCGGGCTCGTCCGGCGAGGGGATCGAATGGGTGCGCCAGAGATGCTTGCCCGTTGCCGGATCCCAGCCGTCGATGAAGCCGCGGGTGCCGAACTCGGCGCCGGAGATGCCGGTGATGACGACACCGTCGGCGACCAGCGGGGCCACCGTCATCGAATAACCTTCCTTGATGTCGGCCGCCTTCTGCCGCCACAGCTCCTTGCCGTTCTTGGCATCGAGTGCGATCACGTTGGCGTCGAGCGTGGTGCGGAACACCTTGCCGTCGTAGAGCGCGGCGCCGCGATTGATGATGCCGCAGCAGACGATGCGCGGCGTCTCGGCGGGATATTCGATCTTGGATTTCCAGATCTGCTTGCCGGTCTTGGCATCGACCGCCATGGTCGCGTTGTGCGAGGTCACGTAGATCACGCCCTGGTAAACCAGCGGCTGCGATTCCTCGCTGCGATCGTCGTTGAAGGAGTAGTTCCAGACCGGGACGAGATTCTTGACGCTGTCCTTGTTGATCTGGTTTAGCGTCGAGAAGCGCTGGAGATTGTAGCCCATCCCGTAGTTGAGAACGTTAGATGTATCGGTCGCACCCTTCACCAGCTGCTCGGTGGTCTGTGCATACGCACAGGTCGATGCAAGCATGACGAGGCTCGCGGCCATCGCAAAGCGTTTCATCCGTTCCTCCCAATATGCGCGCCTTTTGACGCTGCGATTGCAACACTCCGCCCGAATGCAAAACCCGTCAATACGAAAGTCGTAAGCGCGTTGCGGATATGTTGGATGCCAGATGCCGGTCACCTGACGGAAACCTGACAAATCGCTTTCACTTGTGTGCAGACGCTGAAAAAATTCCGCGGCATGAAGCGCGCCGGCGTCGTTCACTTTGTCTGGGCAGTCGGGTTCCGCGAGTTGTGCGGTGCGCAGGTTGCAATTCCGGACTTGAACCGGGGCTCGCTAATGGACTTATGTCGTTTCGATCCCGCGCGAATCGGGGCTTGATCAGGAGGTTCTGATGATTTCACGTCGCACTGTTGCGCTTGCTCTCACGATTGCAATGCTGTCCGGCCCTGCCTGGGCGGCATCCGGCAGTGCCGTCAAGATGTTCGACACCGACAATGACGGCACGCTCGATCTCGCCGAGGTGAAGAAGGCGGCGAGCGCATTGTTCGCGAAGCTCGATCCGGACCGCGACGGCACACTGGACGCGCGCGAATTGCGCGGACGGTTAACGGCGAAAGAACTCGCCGCCGCCGATCCCGATCGCGACGGGACTCTCACGCTCGACGAATATCTCTCGGTGGTGGAGCAGCGCTTCAACGCAGCGAATCCCGACAAGGACGGAACGCTGGATGCGAAGGAGTTGAACGCGCGCGCCGGCCGCGCGCTGCTGCGTTTGTTGCGGTGAAAATCGCGCGGCTTGACTGGGAGCGAAGGCGATTTGCCCGAGAGGGAAATTTGCGAGTGCGATGGGACAGTTCGCTGTGTTCGCGGTTCGATTCCAGACTTGCGCTGTCCCTGACGCAGCCCTAGGTTTTGCCCCGCGCGATGTCGCGCTCAATACCTTGGGGAGACCCGAATGGCCTGGAAAGCTCCGAAGATCGTGGAAGTGCCGGTCGGCATGGAAATCAACATGTACGCCTGCGCTGCGCGCAAGTAATCAAGACTGACGACCTGCCGCGGCTTCGATGGCGAACGCCGTCGAAGCCGTGGTAGTGTCAGGGATGTGCGCGAGAGCCCAAACACTCCGGATCATAGCTGCCTGCACGGTCGCGCTCGCACCGGCCTGTGTCAGCGCCGAAGAGGGCTTTGATACCGAGCACATCTTCGGCTTCATGATCGGCACCGACGTCGGCAATCCCGGCGAGCGCGAATTTCAGACCGAGACGACAGGGCGCTTCGGCAAGGGCGGTACCTATCGGGCCCTCCAGCAGGAAGTCGAGATTGAAATCGTGCCGCTGCCGAATTTTCGCGTCGAGCTCGGCGCCACGGCCAGCCTTCACGACATCACGGGCGTCCCGGATATCGACGATCGTCGCCAGTTCAACTTTCAGGGCGCCTCGCTCGATTTGCGTTATCGCCTGCTCGATCGCGAGCGCGCACCGTTCGGGTTGACCGTTGCGGCCGAGCTTCATGGCGATCGCATCGACGAGACCAGCGGCGCGAAGGGGCGGATGTATGGCACCGATTTCACCCTCGCTTTCGACCGCGAGCTTATCCCGAACTACCTCATTGGCGCGTTGAACCTGATCTACCAGCCCGAATGGGGGCGCTTCGAGGTAGCAGGCGTATCCGAGAAAAGCTCCACCATCGGCGCGGCGTTTGCGGGCCTGGTCCGCGTGCGCCCCAATGTGCTGCTCGGCGGCGAGATGCGCTACTTCCGGCAATATGAGGGCATCGGCCTCGGCGAGTTTGCAGGCCAGGCCCTGTTCGTCGGGCCGACCGCCTACTTTCAGCTCTCGGAGAAGTCGCGGCTGACGCTCAGCTGGAGCATGCAGGCCTGGGGCCGTTCGGCTGGGGCGGGCGGCAATCTCGACCTCGCCAATTTCGAGCGACACCAGGCGCGACTGGTGTTCGGGGTCAATTTCTAGGGCGTCTCGAAGGATGGCCACGGGGAACCTGCCCGATTGAAACTTCCCCCTCCTCGGAACGTAGCTTCTTGTGCTAATCTCCATCGCCCTTGCGAGAGGATCCCGGCATGAACCCGATTGACCTGGTGGTGACTGTGTGTGCGCTGCTCTCGCCTGCGACCTGCGAGGAACAGCATCTGGTGTTCAACTTTGCAGGCTCGCCGACGCAATGCGCGATGGCCGCGCCGCCTTATATCGCGCAATGGGTCGGGGACCATCCGAAGTGGCAGGCGGTGCGCTGGCGCTGCGAATATCCGCACCCGAACGACAAGGCGTGAAGTCTATCCCCTCATGGTGAGGAGCGCGGAACGCGCGTCTCGAACCATGCAGGCCCAACCGCTGCAGCCGGGCCTTTCATCCTTCGAGACGCCTGCTGTGCAGGCTCTTCAGGATGAGGAGAGGCGCCTGTTATGTGCCTGCGCTACTTCGTGCAGTCCTTCAGATCCTTGTCAGCGATCGAGAATACCGCATCCGCCTTGATCTCGATGTCACGGACCACGCATTGGCGCCCGTTGGGATAGCCGACCTTGGCGTCGTAGCGACCCGGCTCGACGCCTGTGATGCGCAGCCGCTCATCGTGGTCGACTTCCTTGTCCTTGTCGTTCAGGCACTGGTTCGGTCCCCAGTCGGTCTTGCCGGCCGCCGAGAGCTGGAAACCGGAGATCGTCTCCGTCGTCAGATTCCACAGCCGGATGCCTTTGCCCTTGGCCTGCGCGAGCGCCGCGCCCGGCATCGCAACCAACAGGATGCCGACCGCAATCAGCGTACGCCGCATGGTGAACCTCCCTCGTAACGTCGTTTCGTCGAGTTGACCACGAGTTCTCATTTCGATTCAAGCAGCAAGGCTGCGAGTTCGGTTTTGATCCTGCCGAGCTCGGCGTCGCTGCGCTCTGCGCGCGGAATGGTGATCGGCACCTCCCGCACGATGCGCGCCGGGCGCGGCGACAGGAAGAACAGGCGGTCGCCGAGACGGATCGCATCATCGAGACTGTGGGTAACGAGCAGCGTCATCACCGGGCGGCTCGCGACCAGCGTCGCGATCTCGTCGCGCAGGCGCCCGGCAAGCGCGTCGTCGAGCGAGGCGAGGGGCTCGTCGAGCACGAGCAGGTCGGGTTCGACCGCAAAGGCACGGGCGAGTGCGACGCGACGGGCGAGGCCCAGCGACAATTCGCCGGGAAAGTGGCTGCGATGCGCGTCCAGCTCCAGGATCCTGAACAATTCGGCGAGCTTCGCGTCGGTGACGTCGGGCGCCGCAAGTCGCACATTCTGCTCGACCGAGCGCCACGGCAACAGTCGCGGCTCCTGGAACACCATGCCGATGCGCGCCTGCGGAGGGCGCGCGATGCGTCCCTGAAATTCGTGATCGAGCCCGAGGATGATGCGCAGCATCGTGCTCTTGCCGCAGCCGGACGGGCCGATCAACACGCCGACCTCGCCGGATTGAAGCGCGAATTTGACCGGCGCCAGCACCTCGTGGGTTTCGCCCGCGACACTCCGGAACGTCTTGCCCGATATCTCGACCTCAAGCCGCACGGGGCCGCCACCGTGTTGCGCGGGCTTCGAACGGCTGCACCAGCAAGGTTTCGATGACGAGCACGACGGCGGCGAAGGTCAGCGAATAGGCCAGCAGCCTCGGCGTGTCGAACAGCTGGAAGGCGACGCCGATCTCGAAGCCGACGCCGTTGGGACGTCCGAGCAGTTCAGCGACCAGTACGATCTTCCACACCAGCGACAGTCCGGAGCGGGCGGAGGCCGCGATATAGGGCGCCAGCTGCGGCAGCACGACATGGCGGAAGGCGCGCCAGCGCGGCATCGCGAACACCGTCGCCATCTCGTCGAGCGAGCGGTCGAGTGCCCGCGTGCCCTCGCGCAAGGTGACGATGGCGGTCGGCAGCTTGTTGATGGCGATCGCGGCGATGGCGGCCGCCTCGGTGAGGCCGGCCCAGATATAGGCCAGCACGATCACGACCAGCGCCGGCAGGTTGAGCAGCAGGATCAGCCAGGGATCGCCGAGCCGGTCGGCGAGCTTGACCCGTCCCATCAGATAGCCGATGGCGCTGCCGAGCGACATCGCCAGCACGAAGGCGAGGATGACGCGGGCAAGCGTCGCCCCGAGATGCAGGAACAGTGCGCCGCTCGACGCCTCCGCGATCATCACTTGGAGCACGGCAGGCGGGGACGGCAGCTTGGCGCCGTCGACGAACAGCGCGGCGGTCCACCAGATCGCGAGTAACAGGGCAAACGAGAGCAGACGCAGCACCTCAGTCTCCGGGGACTGCGTGATAGAACGTGCCGGGGTCGAGCTCGGCCGCGGGGCCGACCAGGTCGCGGCCGCCGATCTCGGCCAGCACGCGGTAGAGCACGCGTGCATCGGCCTCCTCGTCGGCGATGCTCCGGCGTGGAATGCCGTCGCGATAACGGTCGCGGTAGGTTTTCAGCAGGGTGGCATCGCTGGTGCCGGTGAGCGGCGCGATCTTGTCCCAGGCGGCGTCCGACGTGATCAGCAACTGCTTGGCCTTGCGGGTCATCGCGATGAAACGCGCCACGGCGTCGCGATGGCTCGCCGCCCAGCTCTCGTCGAAGACATAGCCGACCGCGGAGACCGGGCCCTTGGCGCCGAGCTTCGGCAAAATCTCCTCGATGCCGGCGAGGCGGCGAAAACCCTTGGCCTCGAGCTGGGCGCTGAAATTCCAGAAATTGAGGCTCGCATCCATCTCGCCGTCGAGCGCCTTGGCGGCGATCAAAGGCGGGGCGCCATAGACGATGCTCGCATCGGACTTCAGGTCGATGCCGTCCTGCTTCATCCGCGCCTGCAGCAGCAGCCAGCTCTTGTCGATCGCGCCGCCGCCGATTCCGAGCTTGCGGCCCTTGAGGTCTGCAAGCGTCTTGAGCGGCGAGGTGGCCGGCACCATCACCGCACCGAGCGCGCTGGAATAGGGATAGAAGGTCAGCCTGGCGCCGAGCGCGCGCTCGCGCGACACCCACAGCCAGTCCGACAGAATGATGTCGGCGCTGCCGGCGCGCAGCGCGATCTTGCCGGCTTCGGGGCTCGCAAGCTCGGTGACGTCGAGCGACAGGTCGGCCTCCTTGTCGAGCCCGGCGGCGCGGATTGCGGCGAGCTCCCAGGAGAATGTTCCGGTTTTCTGCACTGCAAGGCGAATCGTATCTGCGGCGCGGGCGGGTGCGGCCAGCGTCAGCACCAACGTCGCCGCGAGTACAAGAGTTCGACCAAATACTCTCATCACCTTGTGAGCCGTTTCCTCTGATAGAGTGCTTTTCAGGACAATACGCATAGCATAGCTTTCGTCGCAACCAGCGGGAGGACGCGCATGAATCTGGCGGGACAGCTACGACCGATTGTCGCCGCATTGGCGGTGTGGGCTGCGACCGCATGCGTGGCGCGGGCCGAGGAGGCCAATGATTATCCGACATCGGCGCGTGCTGAATACGTCTATGGCTGCATGAAAGCCAATGGCGAGAGCCGGCAGTCGATCGAGCAATGCTCGTGCTCGATCGACGTTGTGGCCTCGATCGTGTCCTATGACCGCTACGTCACCGCCGAGACCGCGCTGAGCATGTCGCAGGTCCGCGGCAATCTCGGCGTCCAGTTCCGCACGTCGGAGCAGGCGAACACGGCGGTGAATGATTTGCGGCGGGCTCAGGCGGAAGCCGAGGTGAGGTGTTTCTAACCGCTAGCTTCACGCCAATCGTATTCGTCATGCCCGGGCTTGTCCCGGGCATCCACGTTCCTGGGTTAGACACGAAGTCCGTGGATGGCCGGGGCAAGCCCGGCCATGACGATTGGGAGACTCACGTCCCCGGCTTCTCCACATCCCACTCGTTGCGGAACACATGCCCGTCCGTATCCTTTGCCTCCGCGCGAAAGCGCTTGGCGCCGTTGGACACATAGGTGAACCGCAGGTTGGGATCTTCCGAGATCGAGATGCCGCCCTCCATCGACAGCACGGGGCTGTCATCCTGCGTCAGCTTGAGCTGGTCGACGAAGAAGGCGGGAATGTAGAGCTGCGTGACCTGGTCCATTTGCAGGCCGGAATTGTTGGGGTGGCCGATCATGATCTGCGCTTCGCGGACGCGGCTCGCCGGCGCTTCCTCGCGCGCGAACTGCCGGTAGCGCATCTTGCCGAGGCGGCTGTTGGCCTCCTCGGCATTCTTGCCGGCCGGCGCCGAGCAGCCGCCTGAGGCCTTCACATACACTTTCGAGACGTAAAGCTGGCCGTCGCTGAGCTCGGCGACCGCGTGGACGTCGGTGTAATTGTTGACGCGCACGCGCGTGGAGATCTCGGTGACGTTGGCGTCGGCGCCGAGCTCGAACTTCGCCGCCATCGGTGCCGGGTTGCGATCGATCACCAGCGTGATCGAGCGGATGCGGCGGCTATCCGCGGGCGACAGCTTGCTGCGCAGGGTCACCGGCACGATCGCCGCGTCCTCGGCGCGATAGGGCATCTCGATGCCGATGACATCGTTGCCGTCGTTCATCGTCCGGTTGCTGAAGATGTCCTGCACCAGACCCGGCCAGGGATTGTCGGACTCTTCAGCCCACGCCGGCACGACAAAGGCGATGCCGAGCAAGGCGGCGATCAGGGGCAGGCGGCGTGTGCATCCCGTCATGGTCATGGTCCCCGGAGTCAGCGAAGCTGATCTCCTGCTGCCAGAGTCGGCGAAGCCGATCTCCAGCTCACGATAGCGCGTCCGCTACTCCCATTCAATTTCCGAAAATGCTGCGGTTGCGTTGCGGGCGTTGTAGTCGTCGAACAGCTGCCAGTGCGGCCGCTCCTCAGCGGCCGCCTTGTCGGCGGCGGTTCGGATCGGCTCCCCCTTCTTGTTCGAGGCACGGACGTCCGCCAGCAGCGTCGTGAGATAGCGCCGCTCGTCCGCCATCGCGGCAGGCCAGTCGCTCACAGGGCCGTGACCGGGGACAATTCGCTGCGCCGGGATCTGACCAAGTTCCCCGAGCGTTGCGAGCCAGCCGCGGATGCTGCCGTCCATCACCGGAACATGGCGCACGAAAACCAGGTCGCCGGTGAACAGCGTCTTGCTCGTCTCGTCGAACACGGTCAGGTCGTTGTCGCTGTGCCCGGCCGGCCAGGCCCGCAAGGTGAGGCGGCGCGAACCCAGATCGAGCGTCAGCGTATCCCTAACGAGCATCGTGGGCGGCACGATCTTCACGGGATCGATCAGCTCGTTGCCCATGATGCGCCTGAAATTATCGAGATAATACGGCCCGCGGCTCGCCATCGCCTGCGGCAGCCTGCTGTGGCCGACGAAGCTGGTTCCCGCTGCAACGAACGCGGCATTGCCGAAGACGTGGTCGGGATGGCCATGGGTGTTGATGACATAGCGGATCGGCTTGCTGGTGCGGGCCCGCACCGCCGCCAGCAGCGCCTCGCCCTCGCGCAGGCTGCCGCCGGTGTCGATCACGGCGACCGAATCCTCGCCGACGATGAAGCCGACATTGGCGATATCGCCCTCATTCTCGCGCGTCATCAGGGCGATGGTCCCGGAGTGTACGAAGATTCCCGGTGCGACTTCGCTCACAGGCAATTCGGCCCTTCCCACGCGTGCTAGCGTGGTATGCCCCAGCAGGGACAAGGCTGCGATCACGAGAGCGATGCGAGACACTTTTTCGCCTCAGTTCAAAGGGTTGACTGCGTTGCACTGCAACACAACAAGCCAACGCAAAGTTGGCGAAACATGATGCGTCCATGCGTTGCATGGATAGCATTCGGACGAACCGAGGAGGAAGCGCGATGACGGAGGCCGGACGACATCGTCGCTGGTTGTTTTCACTGTGGGTACTGGTTGCATCCTGCGCGTTCGGCGATGTCGCCATGGCGCAGACCAAGGACAGCGGCGATCTCTCGTTCGAGCTGGTTGATCCGAATGTGCTGCGCGTCTGCGCCGATCCCCGCAATCTGCCGTTCTCGAACGAGAAGGGCGAGGGCTTCGAAAACAAGCTCGCCGAGTTTGTTGCCGACAAGTTGGGCAAGAAGCTCGACTACGTCTTCTTTCCGCAGGCGACGGGCTTCGTGCGCATGACATTGGGCGCGCATCGCTGCGACGTCATTATGGGTTTCCCGCAAGGCGACGACCTCGTGCAGGGCACCAATCCCTATTACCGCACCAGCTATGCGCTGGTTTCGAAAGCGGGCGGCGGGCTCGAGGACGTCGACACGCTCGAAGACGCGAAGTTGAAGAGCAAGCATGTCGGCATCGTCGCCGGCACGCCGCCGGCGACCAACATGGCGCTGGCCGGTCTGATGGGTAATGCAAAGCCCTATCCGCTGATGATCGACACGCGTTTCGACAATTCGGCGCAGGCGATGGTCGACGATCTCGTGGCCGGCAAGATCGAGGCCGGCGTGCTGTGGGGACCGATGGCCGGATACTATGCGAAGAAGGCCGGCTCCATGCACGTGACACCATTGGTGAAGGAAACCACGGGTCCGAAGCTGGTCTATCGCATCGGCATGGGCGTGCGTCCCGCCGACCAGAACTGGAAGCGGCAGCTCAACAAGCTGATCCAGGAGAACCAGGGCGAGATCAACAAGATCCTGGTCGAGTTCGGTGTGCCGCTGCTGGACGAGAGCGACAAGCCGCTCGGTGCGGAGACGGCCAAGAAGGCGCCATGAGGCGGCAGCTTGCCGCTGCGCTCGTTGCCGCGATGCTCGCGGTACCGGCATTCGCGCAGCAGCAGGAGCCGTTCGAGCCCGAGGGCTATCGCACCGACAATTACCGCGCGCCGGTGCCGGCGACGCTGGCGCGCGCGCGCGTGCTGACGACGGAAGAAGCCGAGGCGATCTGGCGCGCCAGGAGCGGCGCCTTCATCGACGTGCTGCCGCGTGCGCCGAAGCCGAAGAACCTGCCTGAAGGCACGGTGTGGCGCGACATGCCGCGCAAAAACATTCCGGGGAGCCTCTGGCTGCCGGACACCGGCTACGGCGCGCTGCCGCCGGCCATGGACGATTATTTCCAGCGCGGCCTCGCGCACGCCTCGCGCGGCGACAAGGCCGCGCTGCTGGTGATCTATTGCCTCGCCGATTGCTGGATGTCGTGGAATGCCGCCAAGCGCGCACTGGCGTACGGCTATGCCAACGTCGCCTGGTACCCTGATGGCACCGACGGTTGGGAGCGCGCGAAGCTGCCGACGGAGGAGGCGCAACCGCAGCCACGGCCGGAGCAATAGGTGTCATGATCGGCGCACAACTCTCTCCTCGTCATTTCGAGAAGCGCAGCGACGAAGCAATCCAGACTGTCTCAACGGAAAGATGCTGGATTGCTTCGCTGCGCTCGCAATGACGGTGTGGATGGAGCTTCGCCTACTGCTTCTGCAACTTCGTCAGCGTTCCCGTGCCATCCGCACTGGTCGCCGAATACGTCACCCGGTCGCCGGCGTGGACGGCGTCCAGCATCGCGGCATCCTTGGCCTTGTACTGCTGGAGCGTGCCGGCACCGCCTGCGCTGCCGCCGACCGTGCCTTTCTGCGTCTCCTGAATCGAGATCGTGCTGTTGAGCCGGTCGATCCTGGTGACCATGCCCGTCATGTCGTCAGCAAAGGCGCTGGTTGCAAGGATGCTGAGGGCCGCGGCGCCTGCGTAGATGAATCTTGCTGTTCCCATCAAGGCCTCCCGGTGTCTAGGATCACATCGACAAGCGATCCCGGATCGATTTGGTTCCGGCGGGGCAGCGCGGCAAAGGTTAACGATGGCGTTGATATCGCGGGAACTTTGCGAAAGCCGTCAGCAAGGCTGACGCTATTCCATTTCCTGCTGGATCACGCGTCCCAGCGCGAACAAGCGTTGGTCGATCGCGGTTGGAACCTCGCAGACGAACCGCACCACCTTGTTGCGGTCCTCGAAAATGCGAGTCTTCCAGATCAGCTCGTTGCTGAGCGCCTCGACCTTGGTGTCGTCGCGTGACGCTGCGCCCTGAAGCGCCTGGAGTTGAATGGCTTCCTCGCGGATCTTGTCGGCGGCCTCGCGCTGCTTGCGGCTGACGCGCTCGAGCCCGGCCATGACCTGGGAACGCTGGGCATTGAGCGTGTCGAACAGGCCGGCGAACAGCAGTTTTGCGTTCGCGGTCTTGTCAGTCGCGGAGCCGGCCAGAAAGTCCTTCACCGATTTCTCGGCTTCGTCCATCGGGGTCTTGCGCGCCGAGAGCTTTGAGACCAGCGCGGTGACCCTGGTATCGTCCTTCCACTTCGTCTCGGCGTCGTCGAGCGCGGGGCCGGACCAGACGGCGGCGAGCGAGATATCAGGAACCTTGGCCTGCGTGCACGGCCAGTTGGGGTAGCGCGGATCGGCCGCGCGCGCAGCCGTGCTCGCGACTGCGAGTGCCAAAGCGCCAATGGCCAGAACCCGAACGATCATCCTTCGCCTCCCGCAGGGCCCCGTCGTGCCAGCCCGCGCGAGGGATCATAGGCATAGATCGCGCCGATCATGAAGACGATTGTGCAGGTCGCGACCACCGCCAGTGAGATCCAGTTGATCTGGCCGTACAACGCAAACCGTATCAGTTCGACCGCATGGGTGAACGGATTGGCCTCGCAGAGATAATAGAGATAGGGGCTGCCCTCCTGCACCCGCCAGAGCGGGTAGAGTGCGGAGGAGGCAAAGAACATCGGAAAGATCACGAAGTTCATGACGCCGGCGAAGCTTTCAAGCTGCTTGATGCCGGAAGAGATCAGCATGCCGAGCGAGCCCAGCATCAGCCCCGACAGGATCAACGCCGGCAGTACGGTGAGATAGCCGATCGGAGGCGGCGTGATGTCCCAGAACCAGGCAATCAGCAGGAAGGCATAGACCTGGAGCAGCGACACCGCGGTGCCTGCGAGCAGTTTGCAGAACAGCAGGAAGCCGCGCGGCAGCGGGCTCACCAGCAGCGTGCGCATGTTGCCCATCTCGCGGTCGTAGACCATCGAGAGCGAGGACTGCATGCCGTTGAAGAGCTGGATCATCGCCATCAGCCCGGGCGCGATGAAGACCTCGTAGAGGATGTAGGTCTCGTAAGGCGGGATGATGGAGATGCCGAGCACCTGCCGGAAACCGGCGGCGAAGATGAACAGCCAGACCAGCGGCCGCACCAGTGCGGAGACGAAGCGCTCGCGCTGATGCAGGAAACGCAGGCCTTCGCGCCAGACGATGCCGGTGAGGCAGGTCATGTACTCGCCGGCCGAGAAGCCGCGCGGCGCATCCCGCGTCGTGATGCTGCTCATGCGCCGCCTCCCGGCATCGTCTGCGCGCCGGTCAGGCGCATGAAGGCGGTGTTGACGTCCTGTGCGCCGGCCTCGGTGATGACGCGGCTCATCGGCCCCTGCGCCAGCACCTTGCCCTGATGCAGCACCACGAGGTCGTCGCCGGGCATGATCTCGTCGAACAGATGCGTGGCCCAGAGCACGCCGATGCCTTGCTCGGTCACGAGCTGGCGGACATGGCTGATGATGTCGGCGCGCGCCTTGACGTCGAGCCCGACGGTCGGCTCGTCCAGCAGCAAGAGGCGCGGCCGGTGCAGAAGCGCGCGCGCAATCTCCAGCCGTCGCATCTGACCGCCCGAGAGATCGCGGACCTTGCTGCCGGCGCGCTCTTCGAGCCCGATGCGGTCGAGCAGCTCGGCGGCTCGCGCGCGGGCCTCGCGGCGGCTGATGCCGTGAAGGGCTGCGTGATAGAGCAGGTTCTGTGTCAGCGACAGATCGAGATCGAGCGTACGCGGCTGGAATACGACGCCGAGCAGCCGCAGCGCCTCGCCTGGGCTCCTGCCGACGTCGTGGCCGAAAATACCGACGTGGCCGGTCTGGATGCCGAACAGGCGTGTGATCAGCGAGAACAGTGTGCTCTTGCCGGCGCCGTTGAGGCCGAGCAGCGCCGTGAAGCTTGCAGGCTGCACGTTGAAGGAGACGTCCATCAGCGCGCGGCGCGGTCCATAGGCATGACTGACGCCGTCGATCGCCAGCGCCGGCACTGCGGCCGGATCCGGCCGTGGCGTCTCGCGTGGCTCGGTGATGGGGGCGGGACTGGTCATGGCGCGATCGTGACGCCCCAGGGCAGTTCGCCCACCTGAATGGTCTTGATCACCTTTTGAGCGGCGACATCAATCACGGAGACGTCGTTGGAGACGCCGTTGGTGGTGAGCAGATATTTCTCGTCAGGCGTGAACGCCATATGCCAGACGCGCTGTCCCACCAGCAGATATTTCGTCACCTTGCGTGTCGCGACATCGACGACGGCGATGCGGTTGGCGGGCCCGAGCGCGACGAAGGCGGTCTTGTCGTCCTTGGTCATGCCGATGCCGACCGGCTGGATCGCCTCTTTCCGCAGGCCCGGAATCTCGAAATTGATCTTGTCGATCACCTCATGCTTTTTGGGGTCGATGATCGAGATCGTGCCGCCGATCTCCGAGGACACCCACACTTCGGAAGCGTCGTGCTTGAACTCGGCAAAGCGCGGCCGTGCGTCCACCAGCACGTTGGCGACGATCTGGCGCGTCGACGTGTCGATGAAATGCGCCATGTTGGTCGTCTCTGATGTGTTGATCAGAAATTTTCCATCCGGGCTGATGGTCATGCCCTCCGGCTCGACGCCGACCTGGATATCGCCGAGCCGCGCGCGCTTCTCCAGGTCGATCACGGTCACCGTGTTGTCGTTCTCGTTGGCGACGTAGAGGATCTTGCCGGCGGCGTCCTGCGCGAACAATTCCGGGTCGGGCCCGGAGGGCAGGCTGTCGACCACGACCTGCGTCTTGGCGTCGATCACCTGGATGGTGTCGTCGTCGCCGACCGCGACCATCACGAACTTGCCATCGCGCGTGAAATCGATGCCGCGTGGGCGCTGGCCGACCTTGATGGTCTTGGTCACGGTCCAGGTGTCGGTATCGATCACCGACACCGTATTGCTCTTCTCGTTCGATACATAAGCGATGAACGCGTGCGCCGGCGCGGCCACGAGCGCCAGTCCGGACAGCAACCCCACACGCCACATGCGCGACATCTGCATCCTCATTTCAGCTTGCATTTGCTCTCCGGGCGATCGTAGCCGAGCGTGTCGAGCTCGGAGACCTGGTGCAGGAAGCCTTCCTGCGGGGACACCGAGACCACCATGCGGCCATCGACCAGCAGGATCGGCTGGCGGAGCTGGAGATTCCAGTCGCGCAGGGTCAGCTTCGTGCCCTTGAAGGCGGCGACCGAGAAGTCCGGGCCCTTGATGAAGTCCGTGACCTTCCTGGCGTCGCCGGAATTGGTGCGTGAGGTCGCTTCGCCGATCATGCGCACGGCCGTCCAGGCCTGCATGTCGAGCGCGCTCATGCGCCGCGAATTCAGTTTGACGAAGCGGTTCTGCATCTGGATCGCGCCCCACTGGTCCTGCGATGCGTCCCAGCTGCGCGGCACAAGACCGGCCGAGCCGGCGACGGGGCGGGGATCCCAGGTGCGATAGGGCAAATAAGCGCCGAACACTTCGCTCTCGTCGGCGGCGACCAGCACGTCGTAAGCCGGCGCGCCTTGCGTGAACACCGGCATCTGGCGCTGGATCAGCGTCACGCCGCTATCGGTGCGTCGTGCGCCGCCTTTGTCCTCGAAGGTCTTCTCCTGCACGATCTTGGCGCCGAACCGCGCGGCGGTACGCCGGAGCGCGTCGGCGAACAGCCTGTCCTCGTCATGCGAGCCGACCACGAGCAGCCAGCGCTTCCACTGCTTCCACACCAGGTATTGGCCGAGCGCGTCCGCCAGCATCGCGCGCGTCGGGGCGGTGTGGATGACATTGGCGCGGCAATCGGCCTCGCGCAGCCGCTCGTCGATCGCACCGGCATTGAACAGCAACGTGCCGCGGTCGCGCAGGGCGTCCGAGACCTTCAGCAGGGCCTCGGCCTGCAGGTCGGCGACGATGAAGCCGTTCTTCTCGGCAAGCGCGGTCGCGGCCTGAACCACGTCCTCGCCTTCCCGAATGCGACGTTCCTCCAGCGTAAAGCGCTGGTTGAGGAATTTTCCGGTGGTGTTGTTGTCCTCGATGGCGAGGCGCGCACCCGCAACGCCGTCATTCTCCGCGGGCTGCTCGACCAGCGACAGCGTCGATCTGGTGCCGGCGATGCCGAGATAGCCGACGCCGATCTGGGTCGGGTCGGCCGCGAGCGCTTGGGCCGCAACCAGACTCGAGCCGATCAGGCCGAGCAACCATCGGATCATGTTTCCTCCAGGCGTTCTCCCTGGCTTGACCGCCGGTGGAGAATTGTCTCTGCTGAAGCATGACGAATTTGTCAGGGCATGCAACCCCGCATTTCGTCCCCGCGCGCGAGGCCAGGAATCACGATCATGCGAGCACTGATATGTTTCGCAGCTTTGCTGTTGACCGGTTCGACCGCATTCGCTGATCCGCCGAAACTCGCGGTGTTCGATTTCGAGCTGCTCGACACCAGCCTGCCCGGCGAGTTCTACGGCTCCGAGCCGGAAGAGGCGCGGCTGCTTCTCATCAGTGAACAGCTCCGCAAGGAACTGACTGACTCAGGCAGGTTCCAGGTGCTCGACATCGCGCCGATCAGGGAAGCCGCCCGTCATGCCAACCTGCAGGCGTGCGGCGACTGTGATCTCAAGCTTGCGGGAGAATTGGGCGCCGAGCTGGAGATCACCGGCATGGTGCAGAAGGTCTCGAACCTGATCATCAACCTCAACATCTATCTGCGCGACGTGAAGACCGGCACCATGATCGCCGCCGCCAGCGCCGACATGCGCGGCAACACGGATGAATCCTGGTCGCGCACGATGAGTTACCTGATCCGCAACAGGTTGCTGGCGCCGAATTACGGCAAGCGGGAGTAGGGTATTCTCTCAGTGCGTCGGGAGCCGTAGGGTGGGCAAAGGCGCAATGCGCCGTGCCCACGATCAATCAGCGATTTGAGAGAGATCGTGGGCACGCTTCGCTTTGCCCACCCTACGATACAGCGGTTGTGGAGAGATGCCCCTCATCACAACGGGAGAAGGGAAGACGGCGTCACCCCTTCAATCGCTCCGCGTGCCAGTGCAGGTGATCGCCCATGAAGGTCGAGATGAAATAATAGCTGTGGTCGTAGCCTGCCTGCCGCCGCAGCGTCAGCGGGATGTTGGCCCTGGTGCAGGCGGCTTCCAGCAGCTCCGGCTTGAGCTGCTCCTTCAGGAAATTGTCAGCTTCGCCGACGTCGACCAGGAAGCCGGAATACTTCGCGCCGTCCTCGATCAGCGCCACGGTGTCATGGTTGCGCCATGCATCCTTGTTCGGCCCGAGATAGCCGGTCAGCGCCTTGATGCCCCACGGCACTTGCGACGGCGCCACGATCGGGGCAAAGGCGCTTGCCGCGCGATAGCGGTGCGGGTTGCGCAACGCGACCGTCAGTGCGCCGTGGCCGCCCATGGAATGGCCCATCACCGATTGCCGCTTGGCATCGACGGGAAAATTTCCCGCCACAATCTTCGGCAGCTCGTCGGTGACATAGCTCCACATGCGATAGTTTCGCGCGAACGGGTCTTGCGTCGCATCGACATAGAAGCCGGCGCCGAGGCCGAAATCATAGGCATTGTTGGCATCACCAGGCACGTCGGCGCCGCGCGGTGAGGTGTCGGGTGCGACGAAGATCAGGCCGAGTTCGGCGCAGGCTTTGCGGAATTCGCCCTTCTCGGTGACGTTGGCGTGCGTGCAGGTGAGGCCGGAGAGATACCAGACCACGGGCAAGTTTGCGCCGGCGGCATGCGGAGGAACATAGACCGAGAACGTCATGTCGGTTCCGGTCGCCTGGCTGGCGTGGCGGTACACGCCCTGGACGCCGCCATAGGATGTATTGGTCGAGACAGTCTGAATCGTCATGCCCTAAGCTCCAGTGGCATCGCACCACATCTATACTGCAACGCTTGTGTGACCGAATTTGTGCCGGCGCGCAAAGCCTGACGCAAGGTCAGGCGACGCCGCTGTCGATTGCCAGCCGCACCAGCTCGACCGAGGTCTTCACGCCCAGTTTCTGTCGCATGATCGAGGAGGTGTTGGCGACCGTCTTGTAGGACGATTGTACCAGCCAGGCGATCTCGGACAGGCTCTTCCCGGCGCTGAGCAGCCGCAGGATTTCCATTTCTCGCGCGTTCAGCTTCGACAGCGGGCTTTGCGCCAGCGTCGGTCCTGCGAAAGCGATGCTGCGCGCGATCGCGGTCGGAAGGTACGTGCCGCCGCCGCCGACTGCGCGAATCGCCTCGACGAGGTCGTCGGGGTCGCCGGTCTTGGAGACGTAACCCTTGGCGCCGCACTCGATCGCGCGCGCGGCGAACGCGGGGTCGTCGTTCATGCTGAACATGATGATACGGGCTTCCGGCGCACGCTCGAGGATACGGCGCGCGAGCTCGAAACCGGAGACGGTCGGCAGGTTGATGTCGATGATCGAGAGGTCGGGCCGCTCGACAATGAAGACGCATTCGCCGTCCTCGGCGTCAGCGGCCTCCAGAATTTCGATCTCGCCCTCGTCGGCCAGCACGGCACGGCAGCCGGAGGCGACAATAGGATGATCGTCGACGATCAGAATGCGCATAGGCGTTCCCTGTGACAGCGTCTTGGCCTGTTTCGCGCCCGGCCGGGATTGCTGTACGCTTTCGATTAGATATCGGGCGCTTCGTCCCTGTCAACGTCGTCGGGCAGGTGCGGGCGAACCTTCGGGGCATCGGCGGTACCAATGTGGCAAAATCTCTCCCTGCGCGCGCGCATCAACCTCCTGCTCGCGTTGCTGCTGGCCCTGGGGCTCGCGGTCAATATCGGCCGGCAGGTCGCGGAAGCAGGTCCCCGGGTGCAGGCCGAGGACCAGAGCGTGATCCGGCTCGCGCGCGAGTTCATCGAGATGATCGTGGCGGATCTGAACGAGGCCCCGGATCCGGATGCGAAGTTGAACCAGATCGCGCGCGATCTCAGCCGTCTGCGCCATGTCAGCATCGCGCTTCAGGACGCCGGCGGGAACTCGCTGACGCCGCCTCGCGCCGGTGCCGACGATGACGCACGCGGGCCGCCGGCCTGGTTCGTCAGCCTGGTTCATCCCGAGCAGACCGCGGTCAGCGTCCCCGTCTCGGTGCATGGCAAGCCGGGCTCGCTGGTGATCACCGCCCATCCCGATGACGAGATCGCGGAGATCTGGGATGCCATCGTGACCCAGCTCGAGGTCGGCTCGGTGATCGCGCTCGCGCTGTTCCTGGTGATGATGACGGTGGTCGGCCGGGCGCTGGCGCCGCTCCAGTCATTGGCGGAGGTGATGGCCGAACTGGAAGACGGGCACTATCAGGCGCGCGTGGCGCCGGGCGGGGCGCCTGAGCTCGCGGCGATCTGCACCAAGCTCAACCATCTCGCAGCGACGCTCGGCGAAGCGGTCGAGGACAAGCGGCGCCTTGCCGAGCGGGCGGTCTCGCTCCAGGACGTCGAGCGCAAGGAGATCGCGCGCGAGCTGCACGACGAGTTCGGGCCGTATCTGTTCTCGCTGCGCGCGCATGCGAGTGCGCTCGCGAAGCAGGCGGACGGGCGCGCGCCGAGCGCGGAGGCCGTGCGAAAACACGGCAGCGCCATGATGGAGCAGATCAACGCACTCCAGCAGTTCAATCGCCGCGTGCTGGAGCGGCTGCGGCCCGTGGGCCTTGCCGAGTTCGGCCTGCGCCAGGCGCTGGAATCGCTGTCGCGGCTGTGGCGGGAGTCGCACCCCGATGTCGCGATCGAGACCATGATTTCGCCGGTACTCGGCCCGACCGGGGAGACCGCCGATCTCACGATCTACCGCATCGTGCAGGAGGCGCTCACCAACGTGTTCCGCCACGCCGGCGCGACCTCGATCAATGTCGTCATCGAACCCGTGGAGCAGGCGAGCGGCCGCGGCTGCGCCCGGGTGCGGGTCAGCGACAATGGCCGCGGCATGGAGCCGGGCCAGAAGCTCGGCTTCGGCCTCGTCGGCATGCGCGAGCGCATTCTGGCGCTGGGCGGCACGCTCAACGTCGTCTCGGGCGATGGCGGGCTGACCGTGGAGGCGCTGGTTCCGACGGCAGCCGCCTGATCGCGCCCGAGAAGATCGGGAAAAATTCCCGATTTGGTCGGGAAAACCGGTGTGGATGTTGCCCGATCTTTTGTGGCTGGCGGGAACGTGACCGCTGATTACACTCATCTCAACCAAACGGCGAAAATCAAAACAGCCGATGGCACGGATGGGAAGGCAGGGATGGGCAAGCGTTTTCAGGTCAGGCGTTTTCGGTTCAAGCGTCGTTCGTTGATGGCATCGGTGTCGACCGGGCTGATGTCGGGATTGGTGTTCGCAGGCCCTGCCGGGGCCGCGCAGGACGAGCAGACCAACGTCCAGAACCTGCCGGCCGTCGAGATCTCGGCGCCGCCGCCGCCCGCCGTGAGGCGCAGTGCGCCGGCGCGGCCGGTCGCGCGCATCGGGGCACCGGCCTCCGCCGCGCCGAAGACACGGCTCTACGTCTACCCGACCTCGCCGGGCACCGGCCGGGGTCTCGATGTCGACAAGGTCCCGTCGGCGATCAACGCCGTCGATGCCAGCCAGATCAAGCGCACCAACTCGCTCAACATCACCGATGCGCTGCGCGACAACATTCCCGGCGTCAACATCAGCGAGGTCACGGGTAATCCGTTTCAGCCTGATGTCGAATTCCGCGGCTTCGTCGCCTCGCCGGTGGTGGGCACGCCGCAAGGTCTTGCCGTGTACCAGAACGGTGTTCGCATCAATGAGGCTTTCTCGGACGCCGTCAACTGGGACCTGATCCCGACCGCCGCGATCCGGTCGGTGACGCTCGTCACCAACAATCCCGCCTTCGGCCTCAATGCGCTGGGCGGTGCGCTCAACATGCAAATGAAGGACGGCTTTACTTATCAGGGCGCCGAGATTGACGTGATGGGCGGCTCGTTCGGGCGCATCCAGGGCTCCGCGCAATGGGGCAAGACCGTCGACAAGAATTTTGGCGTCTACGGCGCGCTCGAAGGCGTGCGTGACAACGGCTTCCGCAATTTCTCCCAATCGACCGTGCGGCGCTTCTACGGCGATGTCGGCTACAAGGCCGGCGACAGCGAATTCCACGCCAACATGGGCGTCGCGAAAAACGACTTTGGCGCCAGCGCCACCGTTCCGGCCGAGCTGCTCGACAAATATTGGGGCGCGACCTACACCACGCCGCAGACCACGAGCAACCGCGTCGGTTATCTCAACCTGACCGGCAAGGCCGATGTGACGCCGACCTGGACGCTCGAGGGCACCGCCCGGGTCAGAAGGTACGAGCAGAAGATCGTCGACGGCAATCCGACCGACGCGCAGGAGTGCGGCGCGGATCCGACGTTGCTATGCTTTGGCGACGACACCACGCCCGCGAACGGCGTGAACGGTCTTCAGCTTGCCAATCCCTTTGCACCGGGAACGATTCTCGGCGAGATCGACCGCAGCTCGATCCGCTCGACCACCTTCGGCGTGTCGGGGCAAGCCACCAACACCGACCAGCTGTTCGGACACGACAACCGCTTCGTGATAGGCGCGACCTACGATGCCAGTGTCACGCGCTACAACGCCACCGCCGAGATCGGCTCGATGGGAGAAAACTACGTCGTCAGCGGCAGCGGCGTTTTCCTGGGGCCGACAGGTCTGCCGGACCCTGTTGCCGGTCCAGTCTCGCTGCGAACCGTCAACCAGTACAACGGCCTGTACGCGATGGACACGTTCAACGTCACGGATGCCTTCGCCATCACCGGCGGCGGCCGCTTCAACGTGGCGCGCATCACGCTGGAGGACCAACTCGGGACCGATCTCAACGGCGATCACACCTTCATGCGCTTCAATCCCGTGATCGGCGGCACCTACAGGATCAATCCGGAGCTGACGGCCTATGCCGGCTATTCCGCGGCCAACCGCGTGCCGACGCCGCTCGAGCTCGGCTGCGCCGATCCAATGCGGCCCTGTCTCATCGCGGCGTTTCTCGTCTCTGACCCGCCGCTGAAGCAGGTCGTGTCCAAGACCATCGAGGCAGGCTTCCGCGGGACCAAGGAGCTGAACATCGGTACGCTCGGCTGGAAGGTCGGTGGCTTCCGCGCGACAAATTATGACGACATCGTTGCCGTTCCCGCGGTCGGACGCACCGGTTTCGGCTACTTCACCAATGTCGGCCGTACCCGGCGTCAGGGACTCGAGGCCGAGGTCAACATCAAATCGCCCACGCTTCAGTTCCAGGCGAGCTATTCGTTCGTCGACGCACGCTATCTCGATCCGTTCGAGCTCGGCTCCGAGAGCCCGTTTGCCGATCCCGTTACCGAGACCATCCAGGTGCTGCGCGGCAACCAGCTTCCCGCAATCCCGCGCCACCGCGTCAAGGTCGGCGTCGACTATGCGGTCACCGACGTCTGGAAAGTCGGCGGCAACGCGATCTTCGTGTCCAGCCAGTACTTCGTCGGCGATGAGAACAACCAGTATTCGAAGCTGCCGTCCTACACTGTGTTCAATCTCCACACGTCCTACCAGGTGACGAAAAACTTCCAGCTCTACGGCCGCGTCGACAACGTCTTCGACAAGCGCTACGCGACCTATGGCACGTTCTTCGATCGCGAGGCCCTGCCCAACTTCACCAATGGCGGCGCCGAGTTCAACGACCCGCGCTCGCTCAGCCCGGCACGGCCGCGCGCGTTCTACGCAGGCATGCGCATGACGTTCTGATCGGATGCGGCAGGGCCCTTGGCGCGCGAGGCGCGAAGAAGGTTTCAATTTCCATTCGACTTTGCGGGATTTGCATGCCTGGCTGATCAGGCCTGACCCAACGCGACAATGGCCGCTGCCCTTTGGGACAATGTTCCGTCGCGATCGGACGTGCCTAAACTGCTCTCTTGGCATCGCAGCAGGGGAGGCGGCCATGGGACCCCTCGAAGCATTCATTCACTACGAAAATCTGATCCTGTTCAAGAAGCAGCTCGCGGCACCTGAAACCTCGGACGAGCGGCGGCAATTGTTGCTGAGGCTGCTGGCGGAAGAAGAAGCCAAGGGTCGCCTCGACGTTCATTCTGATTGCCGTTCACCCCACATCGAATGACGTCACGGGAGCGGCCGCGGCATCGGCGTGCCCTGACTGTGCGGGCCAAATCACTACTGTTGCATCACCCTGGAATCGTCCGATGTGGGTCCTGATGTATGTCTTTTCCTATTCGGTCAGTCCCGCCGCGACCAGCGACAAGGCGGAATGGCGGCTGCTTCCGACCGTGGTGTTTCAGGAATTTTCGAGCGAAGACCGATGCAAGTCGGCCAAGATGGCGCTCGAAGGCAGCCTCAAGCATGCCGGGGACAAATTGAGAAGCGGGTTGGAGGATCTGAAGAGCGTTGGCAAGGCCGATCCGGTTCAGCTGATCATTGCCTATAACGTGGAATGCCTTCCGAAATAGAAGCGCGCCGTCGTCGCTGAGGCGTTCTGAGCCTCAATCGCGTCGGCGTGCGGCGGTAGAAATCTCGGCGGCTCGCCACGCGGCTACGCCAGCACGCCGTCGAGGTCGGAATAGATGACGTCGGCGGTGCGCTGATAGTGCTGCTGAAGCAGACGCACGGCCTGATCGGGGTCCCTGGCAAGAACCGCCTGGAGGATGTCACTATGCTCGGCGCCGACCTTGCGCGCCGGATAGGCCTTCGCGATCGACATCATGCGATAGCGATAGAGCCGGTCGGCGAGCTGCTCGCAGAAGCCGAGCAGGGGCCGTGAACCGCACAGCTCGACCAGCGTCGCGTGGAACGCGCGATGCACCTTCTCCCAATCCGGATTGTCCTCGAACCTGTCGGGCTTGAGCGAGCGCGGCGTGCGATCGAGCCGGTGATGCGCCACCAGCAAGGCCTCTTCCCAGGCCTGGGTCGCATTCTGCATGGACTCGCGCAGCGCCAGGCCTTCGACCCAGCACCTCGTCTTGGTCAGCTCCTGGAGCTCCTCCTTGCTGACCTCCTTCACATAGAAGCCGCGCTGCTCCATGCCGACGACGAACTCCTCGGCCGTCAGACGGTTGAGCGCCTCGCGCAGCGGGGTCTGCCCGACATTGTACTGCTCCATCAGGAAGCGCGATTGCAGCTTGCGTCCGGGCGCGAGCCGCGTGGTCAGGATATCGGCCTTGAGGCGCGCGTAGATCGTGGTCGCCAGCGTCGCCGCTTGGTCCACTTTCTGGCTTGGCAGGTCAGGGCTCATGGGCATCCAATGGAATCGCGACGCTTGTGTACATTAGCAGGCTCTGGGCACCTTATTTATAAATTTTTGCTTTACTCATAATTTTGTACATATTAATGAGTTGGCGTTCGCGTGTCCTGACAAGGAAGTCCCATGTCCGACTTTCCGGTAACGGCCCTGCGCAGCGTCGAGATCGCGACGCCGCACCTCGCCGGTTCGGTCGAGTTCTACACAAAAGTCTGGGGCCTCGACGTCGCGGCAGAAGCCGGCGGCACGGTGTACCTCGCTGCAACGGGCAGTGACTTCCACGTGCTCGAACTTACGCTGGGTGAGGCGACCTCGCTCCGCAAGGTCAGTTTCCGCGTTCGCTCCCAGGAGAATCTGCACCGCCTGTTCGCGCGTGCGCAGCAAGCCGGCTGTGAGGTGATCAGCCCGCCTGCGTCATCCCCTGCGCCGTCGGGCGGCGAACATTTCATCGTTTGCGAACCGCAGGGATGCGCCATCGAGTTCGTCCATGGCGATCGGACCAAGCCGCCGCGCGTGGTCGCGGACCGGCCCGAGCGGCTGGCGCACGTCAACATCAACAGCGCCGACATCGAGAAGCTTTCGACGTTCTATCGGGAGACCTTGGGATTCCGGCTGTCGGACCGGTCGAAGCTGATGGCGTTCCTGTGCTGCAACAGTGATCACCATGCGATCGTGCTTGCGGAAGCCGCTCGCAACGGACTCAATCACGTTGCTTTCCTGATGCCCGATCTGGAGTCCGTCATGCGCGGCTCCGGTCGCATGCTGGACCACGGTTATCCGATCGGCTGGGGCGTCGGCCGTCATGGGCCGGGCGATAACGTCTTCGCCTATTTCGTCGACCCTGCGGGGGCCGTCATCGAATACACCGCCGAAGTCCTGCAGATCGACGACAGCTACGTCGCGAAAGGTCCGGGCGATTGGGTCTGGCCGCCGGGACGAACGGATCAATGGGGCATCGCCCCGCCCAAATCCGACGCCTGCAAGTCGGCGCAGCTCGCCATTCCCTTCGCGACGGCGCGCGCATGACGACAGCTGGCGCCACGGACTATGACGTGCTCGTCGTCGGCTTCGGCCCGACCGGCGCAATTGCCGCGGGCCAGCTCGGCCGCCTCGGTCACCGCACGCTGGTCATCGACCGGCTTACAGATGTCTACGACAAGCCGCGCGCGATCGCGCTCGACCACGAGATCTTTCGCCATTTCGACAATATGGGCCTCGCCGAAGCGGTCTCGCCCTATATCGAGCCCTTCACCGCATCGGAGCATTTCGGCGTCGACGGCCAGTTGATACGGCGCATCGACATGGTCGCGAAACCCTATCCGCTCGGCTACACCCCGAGCATGGTGTTCAGCCAGCCCGAGGTCGAGGCCGAGCTGCGCCGTCACGCGACCGGTTTTTCGAATGTGCGGGCCGAGCTCGGCGTCGAGCTGCTCGATCTCGTGCAAAATTCCGATCGCGTCGAGGCACGTCTGAAAGACAGCGACGGACTGTGTCGTTCCGTAACCGCGCGCTATGTGGTCGGCTGCGATGGCGCTTCGAGCACGGTGCGGCAGATCGCGGGCCTTGGCCTCGAGGATCTCATCTTCGACGAGCCCTGGCTGGTCGTCGACCTGCGCGTCAACGAAAGCGCGCTTGGCCGCCTGCCGCAATGCTCCGCGCAATTCTGCAATCCGGCGCGGCCCGTCAGCTTCCTGATCGGCCCGAACAACCATCGCCGCTGGGAGATCATGCTACTGCCGGGCGAAGATGCGCGGCAGATGGAGCAGCCGGGCAACGTCTGGAAGCTGCTTGCGCCGTGGATCACGCCGCAGGACGGGGCGCTGTGGCGGGCAGCCTCCTATCGCTTCCACGCCCTCGTTGCCGCTGAGTGGCGCAACGGCAGGATCCTGATTGCCGGCGACGCTGCGCATCAGCAGCCTCCCTTCATCGGCCAGGGCATGTGCCAGGGCCTGCGCGATGCCACCAACCTCGTCTGGAAGCTGGATCGCGTGCTCAGGGGCGTGTCCTCCGACAGCCTGCTCGACAGCTATACGGTTGAACGCAAGCAGCACGTCATCGAGCTGACCGGCAAGATCAAGGCGATCGGCCAATCGATCTGCGAGCGCGATCCGGCGGCAGCCCGGCGGCGTGATGCGCAAATCCTGGCAGACGGTGGCGGCAAGCCGCTGCTCATGACCCGGCAGGAAATCATCCCGCCGCTTCGCGCGGGATTTCTGGCGCAGCACGAGACGCCGGCGCGGGGAAGCCTGTTTCCTCAGCCGCGCATCGCGAGCGGCGGCACGGTTCGCTTGCTTGACGAGGTGACCGGACCCGGCTGGCGAGGGTTCATCGACGGCCGCAGCCATGATGCCGCCGCCTTGCTTGCGCTCTGCGCCACGAGCCCGGACATATCGGCCGCGGCGGTCGCGCCGTGCGGCGCGACTGCGCCGAACATGCTCGAAGAGACCGAGGGGGTGCTGGCGAGCTGGTTCGACCGGCACGGTGCCGTCGCAGCAATCGTCCGGCCCGACCATTACGTCTTCGGCACCGCGCGCAATGCCACCGAGCTCGACGATCTCCTGCGCGAGATGGACATGCGTCTTCGCGACGTCCCGGCCGCGAACGATAAAATTCCCGATCTGAAAATGGAGAGAACGCTGTGAAACTGGCTACTGTAGCGATCGACGGACGTACAACCTGGGGCATCGTCGAAGGCGAGAAGTTTTTTGACGTCGGCGCTGTGCTGGCGTCGCGCTATGCCGATCTCAAGGCCGCTATTGGCTCCGGCCTGGCTGGCGTTGCGGATGCAGGATCAAAGGCCGCTGCCGTTCCAACCTCGAAGGTCAGTTGGCTGCCCGTCATTCCGAACCCCGACAAGATCATCTGCGTGGGGCTGAACTACGAAACCCACCGCAAGGAGACCGGCCGCGCCGAAGTCGAGCACCCCACCATCTTCTCGCGCTATGCCAACAGCCAGACCGGACATCTGCGCCCGATCCTGCGGCCGCGCGTCTCGACCCATCTCGATTTCGAGGGTGAGCTTGCGGTCATCATCGGCAAGGCCGGCCGCTACATCTCGCGCGCGGACGCCATGGATCATGTCGTCGGCTATTCCTGCTACAATGACGGCAGCGTCCGCGACTTCCAGCGTCACACGCATCAGTTCACGCCGGGCAAGAATTTTCCGGACACCGGCGCATTCGGCCCCTGGATGATGACGCCGGACGAACTCGGTCCGCTGGACGAGCTCAAGCTGGAGACCCGCCTCAACGGGCAGGTCATGCAGGAGGCGAAGATCAAGCAGATGATCTTCGATATCCCGCGCCAGATCGAATATTGCTCGACGTTCACCCGGCTCGAGCCCGGCGACGTCATCGTCAGCGGAACGCCGGGGGGCGTCGGTGCGCGGCGCGAGCCGCCGCTCTGGATGAAGCCCGGTGATGTCGTCGAGATCGAGGTCGAGCGCCTCGGCGTGCTCAGGAACGTCATCGAAGACGAAGCCTGATCGAGCGGCCGCAGCCGGCGACGGCTGCGGCCTCCGAACGACCATAACAAGCCCGCAAAGCGGGATCTTCCAGGGAGGAACATCATGTCCGGACTATCCCGTCGTCTGCTGCTCGCCGGCGCCGCGTTGTGTCTGTCGTTTCCGGCCTTCGCGCAGTCGTGGCCGCAGCGGCCGGTGACCGTCGTCGTCCCGCAGCCGGCAGGCAACAGCCCGGACGTGATGTGTCGCCTCATCACCGAGAAGCTCTCCCGGGTCCTCGGTCAGCAGTTCGTCGTCGAGAATCGTCCCGGCGCTGCCAACCTCGTCGGCACGCAATCGGTCGCCGGTGCGGCTCCGGATGGCTACACGTTGCTGTTCGCCACGTCGGCGGCGCTCGTCACCAACCCCTTCACGTTCAGGAAGCTCCCCTATGATCCCGTCAAGGACTTCGTGCCGATCGCGATGGTGGCCAAGAGCAACCACGTCCTTCTCGTCAATCCCGAGGTGAAGGCCAACTCGCTGCCGGAATTGATCAAGCTCGAAAGATCGTCCCCCGGTTCGTTGAGCCTGGCCGTCGACGGCGCGCGCAACCTCTCGGGCCTGATCGCTCAAGCCATCAACAAGAGCGCCGGGACCGGCTTCGTCCTCATCCCCTACAACACGACCACGAATGCGGTGCAGGATGCGATCGCGGGACGTATTCAGGTGACAATCCAGTCCGCTTCCATCGCCGAGGCCTTCATCAAGGCAGGTACGCTTCGACCGGTCGCCGTGGCCGGAGCCAAACGGATCGAGTCCCTGCCGGACGTTCCCGCGATCGCGGAGACGTTGCAAAGCGTCGATCTCCAGGGCTGGTTCATGTTCATGGCGCCGGTCGGCACGCCCGCCGACATCGTCGACAAACTGAGCAAGGAGCTTGCACGCGCGCTGGAATCGTCCGACGTGCGCGAGCGGGCGCCGACCCTCGGTTTCGACGTCGGCGTCGGCGATGCGGTGACGCCTGCGGGCGCCAAGCGGTTCCTCGACGACCAGCTCGTCTCGTCCGGCAAGATCATTCAGGGGCTTGGCATCGAACCTGAATAGCGCGACCTTTAAGATGCCGGGCTTGCAAAAAATATCCCGCCTCCGGCATGATGGTCCCGGAGGCTCGCTTCGCTGTGTCACTGAAGAACCCGGACGCAGTCGCTTCGATCGTTGCGGCACTTCGACACATTTACGGTGACGAAGTCGCGCGCCTCATGCTGGTCGAGGGCATGAGCCTCGCCAATTTGATCGAGGCGATGTTTTCTTCAGCCATGGCCCACCGCGAGGCGGTTCGCGCGATCACCGATGGATTGGACGATTTCGTCATCTCGCCGGACCTGGGTCTGATGTGGCACCTCCGATACATCTACGGAGATCAGCCCGGTTCCCTGCATGTCGTGGACATCGAGATCGCCACCCCGGACGGGACGCTGGCGAGCAAGGACGTCTGGCTTCGTCTGGCCTCCTGAAGGGGAAGGCTATCGCATATGAGCTTGGCGAGGCCTGAGCGCGCGCCTCGTCCTTCGAGACGACCGCTCCGCGGTCTCCTCAGGATGAGGCTGAGCGGCAGCTTTGCCTGTCGAAATAGTCGCCACGCACTCCGTCCTCATCCTGAGGGCCCGCTGAAGGCGGGCGTCTCGAAGGATGGCTGCGGGCGAGCTTCCCGCAGCGGTTCATCATATGCGATAGCCTTATTCCTGAAGGGGAGGGGACCACCTACAAAAACAGCAACGGTCCAGACCATTTACGCACTGAAGGGTCGAAAATCCCTCAGGGCGTCAGGGTATTGCGTCGATATCTGATGCGGCGGAATCGAGCCCCTCCGCCTTTCCGTCTCGCGCCGATGTCGATCTCCTGAGCCTGCCGGTCGATGCGCCCCGCTTCCCACAGACGATCGAGCGACCTTGCGATCTCCAGCGTTTCTCCACCGGAAAGACGCTGGATCTGGGCGGCCGTCTGCCATTCATTCTCCATCAGCTTCGCCAGCTTTTCGTCGAGTCGTCCGTTGCGCTCCCTGTCCATGTCCTCAGCTTTGACGCCGCCAGTACCATTCATCGCGGGTGGGAGAAACGTCGTGGAGCCCCGGCAGTTTCAATGCGGCATCAATCTTGGTGAGGAGAGCCTGGATGGCGCGGCCTTCAGCTCCAGGCGAGGGAGCCGGCTCTGGCGGTCCGGATTGGCACGGGTTGCACAATTAACGGTTTCTTAGCGCTGATCATGCGGATGATCTGCGCGGGGCTACCAGGGAAGACTGCTCCCATGCTGAAGGACGGCACCTACGCTGCGTGGTACAAGACGCCGCTCGACCAGGGCACCGGCATCGTCCATGTTGCAGACGGCGAGATCTGGGGCCGCGACAGCCTGATGACGTATCACGGCTCCTGTCAGGTCGATGGTGATCGCTTCACAGCGACCGTGTTGACGAAGCGTCACACCGATGGACGCGTCACGGTGTTCGGCGTCCCCGACGAGCTCACGCTGCACATCGAGGGGATGTGCGCCGGCAAGATCGCGACCTACACGGCGACGGCCGCACAGGCGCCGGGCGTTGTCCTTCAGGGGACGCTTATCCTGACGGAACAGTCGCCGCCTGCACCTGAACGAACCGCACAGATCCCGACGTTCAATCCCGACAAGCTTCCAAAGCTGCCGAAGCGCTCGCGCTGATCGCGGGAGCCGCATTCCGCGCGCGCTCGGCCTCGAAAGCGCGCGAGCCGCGTCAAATCGCGCAACCCAATTCGTGCCAATAAAGAAGAATGACGGCCTTCTGACTGATAGCTTCGTACCCTCGTACCGGCTCAGCCCTGGCCACGACTGATGAGTCTGCTTCGATCCGAATGTCCTCACATCCCGGTTTCGGGAGTTCGGATCGACCGCTTTTGCCTGCGACACCTTGTCGGGCTGTGGTCAAGAGATCAGCGATCGCTCAGCGCCTTCGCTGAATCGCCGGCCGATCGATCATCAGGGCGCTGAGGGCCGCGGGTAGGCAATGTCGGGTCCGGAAATGACGTTTGGACCATTTCGTTTCAGCCTGTCCAGACGCTTGCTGTTGCACGGTGAAACCCCCGTCAAGATTGGCTCGCGCGCGGCTGCGATCCTCGGTGCTCTGCTGGAAGCTCCGGGTGAGCTCGTCTCGAGGGCCGTGCTCTACGATCGGGCATGGCCCGGGCGAACCGTGACCGAGGCCAATCTGAAAGTTCAGATCTCCGGCCTGAGAAAGGCTCTGCATGAATACGGAGACCTGATCCGCGCGGAGGCATCGTTCGGATACCGCTTCGTCGGGGATGTCAGCGTCTATCACCCACAGAAGCGCCGATCGCGGGTGACCGGCGCGACGCATGCGCCGATCGGCCGCGCCGCGGTGATCGGCGACATCAGCGCGCTTTTGCAGAACAACCGGCTCGTCACGATCCTTGGGCCCGGCGGCATCGGCAAAACGACCGTGGCGCTCGCCGTGGCGAGCGGGCTCGAGCCGTCCTATTGCGACGGTGTTTGCCTTGTCGAGTTCGACCGCATCGCTGACGGCAGTCAGGTCTATGCCGCTGTCACAGGTGCGCTTGATCTGCCGGTTCAAATGGCCGCAAGTCTCGATCAGGTCCTGCTTGCCCTTCATGGCCGGCGCCTGCTGCTTGTCCTGGATTCCTGCGAGCACGTGACCGAGAGTGTCGCACTCCTCGTTGAAAATGTGCTCAGCGACACCAGCGATGTCCATATTCTCGTGACGACCCGCGAAACGCTCCGGATGGAGGGCGAGCTGGTCTGGCGTCTCGATCCACTGGAAACTCCGCCGTCGTCCGTTCCGGTGACAGCCGGGAACGTTCAGGATTACGCATCGGCAGAATTGTTCACGCGGACTGTCCGCCGGAGAACGCCGAACTTCGCGATCGACGATGGCGTTTCAGCAGCGATCGCGGATGTTTGCCGTCGCCTCGACGGGATGCCTCTGGCGATCGAGCTCGCGGCGTCCATGGTCGACGTCCTTGGCGTTGACGAGGTTCGTCGTGGGCTCGACGAACGGTTCTCTCTGCTGTGGGTGGATCGCCGGACGGCGATTCCGCGTCATCGCTCGCTCGCGGCGACCATCGACTGGAGCTACAATTTGCTTCCCGAACGGGAGCGCGTGGTGCTCGGGCGGCTTTCCATTTTTGCCGGCCCGTTCACCCTGGATGCCGCCATTGCGGTTGCGGGCGACGACGATCTGGACAAGGCAAATGTCCGCGAAGCGGTTGTCGCGTTGGCGGGCAAGTCGTTTCTGAGTGTCGATCATCGAGTCACGCTGCTGGAATACCGCTTGCTGGAGACCACGCGAGCCTACGCCATTCGGGCCTCGGGCGCGGCAGACGATCGGGGACGGGTGCAAGAGCGTCACGCGCGCTATTTCCTCGACGTGCTGGAACGGAGGGATTGGGACGCCTGCGATTCCGTCGCGGACAGTGCACAGCTGCGCGGTTACATCGACGAGGTTCGCGTGGCTCTCGATTGGGCGTTTTCTGTCAATCCCCGCCTCGGCGTGGCCCTGGTCCTTGCCGCCGAACGTCTATGGCTCGAGTTCACCTCACTCGCCCAGGGCGTTCCGCATCTGGAGCTGGCGTTGCGCTTTGCCGACAGCAGTCCCGATGTCGGTCCCGCCGTGAGATCTCGCGTGCTGGTCGCGCTCGCGGCAGCGCAGGTCTATGTGCCGGGTCTCGAGGGTGCGACCCTCTACGAACATGCCTGGCGCGCGGCGCAAATCGCGCGCGACGACCTCCTGGAGATGCGGGCTCTTTACGGCATCATTCAGAACATGCTCCTGACCAGGCGTCCTGCCTCGCCCTATATCGATGCATTCGCGGGGGTTTGCAGGAGATCGAACGATGCCGTGATGTCGAGGCTTCTGCTGCGCTGGTCCGCCTTCCAGGCTTTTGAAGCTTCCGACATGAAGCTGGCCAACCGGAGGTTCGAGGCGTTCCTCGATGACCGGTCGGCAATTCCCCGCAGGGTCTCGCTCTATTTCGGCGGTATCGACTCGATCATCTCCTGCAAAGTCGGGCTCGGGCTTGCCAAGTACTATATGGGCTATTCCGAGCAGGGGCGGTCTCTGCTGGCCTCGACCGTGAGCCAGGCGGAAAGCCTGGGCCACGTGACGACCCTGTATTTTGTGCTCGCCCAGGGAGCCATCTGGGCCCATCTCGCGTCCGGCGATTTTCAATGCGTCAGGCTCTATCTGCGCAAGCTCGAGGGTGTTTCGAACCTCTATCGTCCGTGGCGGGTTTTGGTCGACGTCTTTCAAGCCCTGCTGATCCGGGAGGAAGACCGTGATCTGGAAACTGCGGAACGCGGCCTGACACGCTGCCTGCAGGACAGATTCATCCTGAAGACAGGAACGCTACATCCGACCCTGTGGGTTGAACTCGCGGAAACGCGACGCCTGCTGGGTGATCTGGACGGGGCGGAGGCTGCGGCAAAGCAGGCGATGACACAATGCCTCGGCGATCGCGATGGCCGGCTTATCGGACGGCACCACCCCGTCCTCGCAAGGATCCTGATGGCGCGCAATCGGCCGGGCGATCTGGATGCCGCAAGAGGCCTGTTCAGGAGCGCAATCGAGTTGATGTGCGCTCAAGGCATCTATTTCCATGAATGCGATGCCAGTGTTGGTCTCGCCGAACTGGAGTTGATGGCCGGATGGCCGGCAGTCGCGCACGCCGTGCTTAGGGATCTGTTGGCCCGTCTCGGCGATCGCGAGTGCGTGCCCGGACTTGACCGGGCGCGCGAGATTCTCGACGAGACCAGAGCGGGATCGATCGCCCGGCGGCAGGTTGCCCGCTTGTCTTGAAGGTCAGTTCAGCAATCGGGTTCAGGCCATTGCCGCGGGTTCGCTGCGACGGCGAGGCGTGACTTCAACCGCCCTTGTGGCCGAGTATTTCCAATCGTCTGACCACGACTCCGCCTTGCGCCAATTCGGGGAGCCGGCGGAACCACTGCTGGACATAGGGCATGGCGTTATGGGCCTCGAAGTCGTCCCGGGTTGCGAAGACCTCGTAGAAGATGAAGCGTCCCGGTGTCTCGCGGTCCTCCTGGAAGAAGTAGACGAGGTTCTTGGGATCGCTGCGTACAAGCGCGACGAGCGGCAGTGTCGCCTCGCGAAGCGCGCGTTCCTTGCCCGGCTTGGCTCGGACCTCGGCGATGACCGAATAGGCAGCATCGGGAACAGCGCGATAGCGAACGCCGTCGCGCTCCTGTGCGGTGGCCGAAACCGCGCCGGCCAGTGAAGCGGTAGCGACAAGGGCCAGGATCGTTCGTGTCCTCGACATCATGAAGATCGTCCTTCTCTGCGATACGTGCTCTAGCCCCGCTGCTGGCGGGCGGCGAGGGCGTCGCTGAAGCGCTTCTTCACCGGCCCCAGAGCCTTGACGAATTCAAGCTGCTCGCCCTCCGGGCCCTTGCAGTAGATCAGCTCCCAGCCTTCGGAGAGTCCCTGGGTGATGCGATTGGTGTTCGTCTCCATCGGCGCGGCGCGGCGCTGCTGCTCCGATGTCACGGTGATCACGCGATTGGCTCGCACCTGGGTCATGCCGCGGCGCGCCGATTCCGCTTCAAGATCGTGGATGAATTTGTTGAAGTCGACGTCATCCCTCACATGGAAGCAGATGTGCATTGAGCGCGGAAACGCCGGGCTCATGTGATCGCGCGGTTCTGCGAAGCTGTCGCCGCTGCCCGACGGCTGGTCGGCGTCGCGATATTGCAGAAGCTCGATCACGACGTTGTCGAACTGGACGAAGCGCACGTCGAGCCGTTGGGTGCCTCCCCTGAGATCGGGAACACCGATCGTGCGCGGGTTGACATGGCGCTCGCGGGCTTCGATGTCCTGATCGGTCAGAAGTGTGTTGTGGATCGGTTCACCCTGGAAATCGCCGTCGCGGAAGATCTCGGTGCCGCCCAGCACCTCGGTGTAGAACGCGAAGGCGCGGTTCATGTTTTGCACGGTCACGCCGAAATGCTGAACGCCTTGCAGCCGGGCGCCGAGCGGTGCGGAATCGCGGGCAACCGAAGCGGGGCGGGGTGTGCCTTGGGCATTCGCAGTTGCCGGACTGACTGCGGCAAATCCTGCCAGCATGGTTCCGGCCGTGAGAAGAACATCCCGGCGTCCGAGATGGGTTGTGCCGGCTGCACCGGGACTGGTCGAGTCAAATCCGTTGGTGTCGAGGTCTCTCTCTTCGCTCATCTTCCGTCTCCATCGTTTGACCGACATGGCGGTGCAAAACTTGCTGGAGAACGGAGAGATTTGCAGGTTAATTGAGGTAAATTCTGTGGTGCGTCCGTGTGCCGCGATCTGCATTTCTGCATCCGCAAATCCCGACCCCACGGCTTCTCAAACCGACTGCGACACGCCATTGTGCCGCAGCACCAGCATCATCCTCGGAGCAGCGTCACATGTCGGACAAGGTCTCGCGTCGCCAGTTTGCCAAGCTGGCGGGATTGTCCGCCGCCGGTATGGCGAGTCCCCTGGAGGTCGCCGACGCCAAGCCGGCGTCACTGCCGCGCGGCGGAAGCGGCTTTCCGGCCGGCTTCGTCTGGGGCACGGCGACCTCGTCCTATCAGGTCGAGGGCGCAGTCAACGAGGACGGGCGAGGGGCCTCGATCTGGGACAAGTTCGTGCGCATCCCCGGCAAGATCGAGGACGGCACTACCGGCGACCGCGCCAACGAGCACTACCACCGCTACAAGGAGGACATCGCCCTCATCAAGGATCTCGGCTGCAAGGCCTATCGCTTCTCGGTGGCCTGGCCGCGGGTGTTTCCGGATGGTGACGGCAAGCCGAATCCGAAGGGGCTCGACTTCTACAATCGCCTCGTCGACGAGCTGCTGAAGAACGGCATCGAGCCGTGGCTGACGCTGTATCACTGGGACCTGCCGCAATCGCTCCAGGACCGTTTCGGCGGCTGGCGCTCGACCGAGACCTGCAAGATCTTCGGCGACTATGCGGGCTATATCGCAGAGCGCCTGACCGATCGGGTCATGAACGTCTTCACGCTGAACGAGAGCGGCCGCTTCGTTCCGTTCGGCTATGGCCTCGGCATCGATGCGCCGGGCCTGACGGCTCCCCAAGCCGAGGTCAACCAGATCAGGCACAACAGCGCGCTCGCGCACGGGATTGCGGTGCAGGCGGTGCGCGCGCGGGGCCGCCGCGGCACACGGGTGGGGCCGGCCGAGAACATCGACGTCTGCGTTCCCGCGATCGACACGCCCGAGCATGTCCGCGCCGCCGAGATCGCGCTGCGCGAAATGAACGCCGGCTATCTCAACGTCATCATGACGGGCAAATATACCGACGCCTTCCTGACATATGCGGGCGCCAATGCGCCGAAATACACCGACGCCGAGCTGAAGATCATCTCCTCGCCGGTCGATTTCCTCGGCCTCAACATCTACGCGCCGCAGAATTACGTGGTGCCGTCCGACAAGGGCGCGGGATTCATGCCGCTGCCGATCCCGAAATCGTTCCCGCATATGAGCTCGGACTGGCTCCGCATCGCGCCGGAGACAATGTACTGGGTGCCGAAGCTGGCGGCGAAGATCTGGAAGACGGACGCGATCTACATCACTGAGAACGGCACCTCCAGCGACGACGTGGTGTCGCCCGACGGCAAGATCTACGACACCGACCGCATCATGTATCTGCGCAACTATCTCGCCCAGCTTCAGCGCGCCACCGCCGAAGGCGTGCCGGTGCGCGGCTATTTCCTCTGGAGCCTGATGGACAATTTCGAGTGGGTGTTCGGGCTCAACAAGCGCTTCGGGCTGTACCACGTCAATTTCGACACCCAGGTCCGCACGCCGAAGCTCAGCGCCAGCTTTTACCGCAACGTGATCGCGAAGAACGCGGCGGGGGCGTGATTGCTTTCGCACGGCGGAAAATCCGGGTGAAGGGCGCAAGCGCCGCGCATTGACTCCGCTCTCCCCCTGATTCAAAACCGTCCTCAACACATAACAAGAGGACACGCCAATGACCGATGCACTCATCATCGATGCCTGCCGGACCCCGCGGGGCGTCGGCAAGGCCGGCAAGGGAGCACTCTCCGGCATTCATCCGCAGCAGCTGGGCGCAACCGTGCTGCGCGCGCTCGCCGACCGCACCGGCATCGACACCGCCGATGTCGACGACATCATCTGGGGCTGCAGCGCGCAGGTCGCGACCCAAGGCGGTGATCTCGGCCGCATGTCGGCACTCGATGCCGGCTACGACGTGCGCGCCAGCGCGGTGACGCTCGATCGCTTTTGTGGCTCCGGCATCACCAGCGTCAACATGGCGGCGGCCTCGATCATGTCGGGCACCGAAGACCTCGTCATCGCCGGCGGCTGCGAGATGATGTCGATGGAGGGACGCCGTGGCGGTAGCGGTCCGATGATGATGGACTCGGGCAATTTGCGCCTGCGCGCGCGGCATCCGCAGTCGCATCAGGGCGTCTGTGCCGATGCGATCGCGACGCTGGAGGGCATCACGCGGCAGGACGTCGACGCGCTCGGGCTCGAAAGCCAGAAGCGCGCAGGCTTGGCGATTGCCGGCGGCCACTTCAACAGGAGCCTCGTGCCCGTGCATCGCGAGGACGGCAGCCTTGCGCTCGACCGTGAGGAGTATCCGCGGCCGCAGACGACGATGGAAGGCCTGAGCGCGCTGAAGCCGGCATTCCCCGCCATCGCCGACTACGCGATCGACGACAAGGGCACGACCTATCGCGGCCTGATCCTGCAAAAGTATCCGGACCTCGACATCGACTTCATGCACCACGCCGGCAACTCGTCCGGCGTCGTCGACGGCGCTGCGGCGATCCTGCTGTCGTCACCGTCCTATGCCAAGGCGCACGGCCTCAAAGCCCGCGCCCGCGTGGTGGCGATGGCGAACATGGGGGACTCGCCGACCCTGATGCTGAACGCGCCGGTGCCCGCGACGCACAAGGTGCTCGCGAAGGCGGGGCTCACCATCGACGACATCGACCTGTTCGAGATCAACGAGGCGTTTGCGGTGGTCGCGGAAAAATACATCCGCGATCTCAAGCTCGACCGCGCCAAGGTCAACGTCAATGGCGGCTCGATCGCGCTCGGCCATCCCATCGGCGCGACCGGCTCGATCCTGATCGGCACCGTGCTCGACGAGCTCGAGCGGCGCGACCTCAAGCGCGGTCTCGTCACCATGTGCGCGGCCGGCGGCATGGCTCCGGCCATCATCATCGAGCGTATCTAGCGCGAGCGAAGCTCGTCGCGCCCCCGTAAGAACAGGGCGAGAGAGCGGCTGAGACGCCACAACCCGACAATCTAGCCTTATTTTCTAGGGTGAATCGCGACCGGCTTCATACAAAGAAGCCGGTCGTCGCTTGTCGAAAGCCGCGAATCAGCTTTAGCAAGGCGGCTTGCGGTCCTTTGAAACAAGGCAAAAACCGCTGCCCGAGGCTCTGTCCGCTCTGGAAGTAGCTAAAAAGCAGGGGTTTTTGCCACGGAGGGTCAAAAAAGCCCGCAAAAACCGTGACAAAACTGTGCAGAAGGCTATAGGCCTTCGCCGGTTGGTCTAATATGCAACCGGCAAACGAATCAGAGGAGACACGATGCCAACCCAAATGTCCAAATCGCAGCTGATCGAAAAGATCGCGACCGCAACCGAGCTTTCCAAGCGCGACGTCAAGAACGTCATGGAGACGCTGACCGACGTCGGTCACAAGGAGCTCAAGAAGAACGGCCTGTTCCTGGTGCCGGGCTTCGCCAAGTTCGTGGTCATCAAGAAGCCCGCCACCAAGGCGCGCAAGGGCACCAACCCGTTCACGGGCGAAGAGATGATGTTCAAGGCCAAGCCGGCCCGGAAGATCGTCCGCGCCCGCCCGGTCAAGGCTGCCAAGGACGCAGTGGGCTAATCACGCAAAGGCCCCCTCGATAGGAGGGGGCCTTTTGTATCGCGTATGTATTGGGTGACCGCGGGGCTGAGGCGGAGGGGACTCAGCTCTTGCGGCGCCTGACCCGGACCGGGATCGGCTGAAGCCGCGGCTCCGGTGATGCAAGCGCATCGCGCACCCGGTCGATGGCGCGATCGAGCAGCCGGCGCAGCCGCTGCGTTGTCCGCGATTTCTTCGCGTCTTCCAGCAGTTTTTTCATCTCATTCACTCCGCCGCTTCGACCTGGACGTCGACCTTGGCCTCCGCCGGCTCGAGCGCTGCGGCGATGGCCTCGTCGACGCGCTCCAGCCAGATGAATTCGAGGTTGTCCCGCGCGCTCTTCGGGATGTCGTCATAGTCGCGCTTGTTGCGCGCCGGCAGCATCACCCGCTTCAAGCCGGCGGCGGCCGCAGCCACCACCTTCTCCTTGATGCCGCCGACCGGCAGCACCAGGCCGCGAAGCGAGATCTCTCCGGTCATCGCCGTGTCGCTCCTCACCGTCCGATTGGTGAGCAGTGACGTCAGCGCCGTGAACATCGCAACGCCCGCGCTCGGTCCGTCCTTCGGGGTTGCACCCGCGGGGACGTGAACGTGGATGTCGCTCTTCTCGAACACCGACTGGTCGATGCCGAGCTGCGTGGCCTTGCTCTTCACCAGCGTGAGCGCCGCCTGCACGCTTTCGCGCATGACCTCGCCGAGCTGGCCGGTCAGGATCATGGCGCCGCGGCCGGGCACGCGCGAGGCCTCGATGAACAGGATGTCGCCGCCGACCGGCGTCCAGGCAAGGCCGGTGGCCACGCCGGGAATGCTGGTGCGCTGCGCGATCTCGCCTTCGAAACGCGGCTGGCCGAGCACGTCGGCGATGTCCTTCGCCGTGATCACGATCTTCGCAGCCGTGCCTTCGGCGACCTGCACCGCGGCATGGCGAAACAGCTTGCCGATCTCGCGCTCCAGGTTACGCACGCCGGCTTCGCGGGTGTAACCCTTGACGACCAGCCTCAGCGCTTCCGGCTCGATCTCGGCCTGCTCGGCCGTCAAGCCGTTGGCCTCGATCTGCCGTCGCACCAGATAGCGCTTCGCGATCTCTAGCTTCTCCTCTTCGGTGTAACCGGCCAGGCTGATCAGCTCCATACGGTCCAGCAGCGGACCGGGAATCTGGTCCAGCATGTTGGCGGTCGCGATGAACACCACGCGCGACAGGTCGAAGGGCACGGCCAGGTAATTGTCCCGGAACGTCCCGTTCTGCTCGGGGTCGAGCACCTCCAGCATGGCGGCAGAAGGATCGCCCTGCACGCCACGGCCCATCTTGTCGATCTCGTCCAGCATCATGACGCAGTTGCGGCTGCCGGCCTTCTTGATGCCCTGGATGATGTTGCCGGGCAGCGCGCCGATATAGGTGCGCCGGTGACCGCGGATCTCGGCTTCGTCATGCACGCCGCCTAAACTGACGCGCACGAAGGGGCGATCCATCGCGCGTGCGATGGACTGGCCGAGCGACGTCTTGCCGACGCCGGGCGGGCCGACGAAGCACAGGATCGGGGCCTTGCCCTGCGGCGCCAGCTTGCGCACTGCCAGATATTCGATGATCCGGCTCTTGATCTTCTCCAGGCCGAAATGATCGGCATCCAGGATGCGGCGCGCTTCCTTGATGTCGATCGGCTTCTCCGCGGGCAGCGCCCACGGCAGCTCGATCAGCCAGTCGAGGTAAGTGCGGACCATGCCGGACTCACCGGCTGCCTCGGGCATGCGCTCGTAGCGGCGCAGTTCCTTCCTGGCATGGGCGTCCGCCTCGGGCGGCATGTTGGCCTTGGCGATGGCAGCCGTCAGCTCGGCGACCTCGGCGGCCTTGCCGTCGCCTTCGCCCAGCTGGCGCTGGATGGTTGCCATCTGCTCGCGCAGGATCGCCTCGCGCTGCCGCTCGTCGAACGTGGCGCGGGTCTTCTGGCCAATCTCGTTGCTGATGCGCAGCACCTCCAGCCGCTCGGCCAGATGCTTCGACACCTTCTCGACGCGCAGCGAGAGGTCGATGGTCTCCAGCACCTCCTGCTTGTCCTGCGGCTTGATGTCCATGAACGAGGTCGCCAGATCCGCCAGCGCGCCGGGCGCACTGGTGCTCTGGAACATCGCGACCAGCTCGGGCGGCGCCTGCGGCAGCAGCTCGATCGCCTCGATGGCCTGGCGCTGCAGATTCAGCGCCCGCGCCTCGATCTCGGGAGAGGTCGTGGTCGGCTCCGGAATCTGCTGGAAGCGCGCGGCCGGGAACGGCGTCCCCGGCAGGAAGTCGATGATGCGCGCGCGCTGCACGCCCTGGCAGACGATGTGATGGGTGCCGTCGGGCGCGGTGATGTAGCGCACGATGTTGGCGATGGTCGCGACCCGGTAGAGATCGTCCGGCCCGGGCTCCTCGATCTCGGGGCTGCGTTGCAGCACGATGCCGACAGGCCGCTGCTCGCGCAGCGCCTGCTGCGCGGCGGCGATGGACTTCGCCCGGCCGATCGCGATCGGCGCGATGGCGCCGGGGAACAGCACCATCTCGCGCACGGGGATGATGATCAGTGCGTCTTCGGGGATCTTCACGTCGGGACCGTTTTGGGAATTCGTCTGTTCGTTGTTCATCTGTTCGGTGGCCATGATCGACCTCAGGATTTGGCGAGGCGCAGTGCGACGCAGCCGTCCATCACGAAGCGGCTGATGGCGTAGCGGCCCACGGGCAATGCAATGCGGCGCTCAAAACGCCCTTGCGGCAGCTCGAGCCGGTGGATGCGGGCGTTGCGAAGCTCCGGCGGAAGCGTGCGGTGGCCGGAGATGACCAGCACGCCGTCCTGGATGACCGTCTCGACATTGTCCGGATTGACGCCCGGAAGCGCGACCAGGATCAGAAGCTCATGCTCGGTCTCGAGCACGTCGATCGGCGGCTCCCAGCAGGCTTCCTGACGGCCGAACTGCTGACGCAGCCGTTCGGCGCGAGTCAGCTGGTCCAGGGCTTCGGACAGCATCCAGTCGAGGGGATTTTTGGGTTGCATGGCAAAACTCGGGGAAGGCGCTGCGGTTGGAAAACGAGGATATGGGGATGGTTCCTCAAATTTCCAGCATCGCGCGTTTGAGCATGCCTGCCTCTCCGACCGGAAGAGGCCCTTGCAGTAGACGCATCGACGCCGCGGAGATGTTCCGCGGCGTCAAAGGCAACAGTGAGGCGGACGCCTATTACGCGGCCGCGCGGTATTCTTCTTCGGCTTCGAGGTTGATGACCGAGGTTGCGAGCTCGCTGAGCGAGTGATCGGTTGCCTCTTCCTCATCCAGTGTCGCCTGGAGCAATCTCGCGGCGTCCGGCATGCCAAGCTCCTCCGCCCAGGTGCGCAGCGTGCCGTAGCGGGAGATCTCGTAGTGCTCGACGGCTTGAGCGGCTGCGAGCAGGCCGGCGTCGAGGGCAGGAGCGTTCTTGAAATCCTTCATGATCTCGGCGCCCTCATCCGTAATGCCGTTGATCGCCTCGCACGGCTTGCCGCGCGCCGGCTTGCCCAGCATCTTGAAGATCTGGTCCAGACGTTTGACCTGGCCCTGCGTCTCGCGCAGATGCTTGTTAAAGGCGGCCGCAAGGTCCTTCGAATGGGCGGCCTTCGCCATCTTCGGCAGCGTCTTGATGATCTTGTTTTCGGCGTAATAGATGTCCTTCAGCGTCTCGTGAAAGAGATCGCTCAGCATCTTCGGCGCCTGACGCGGGCGGCGCGCCGCGGTCTTTTTCGTGTTCGCACGTTTCTTTGCTGATTTAGCCATAAGTCCTCCTCATGTGGGGGCGCGGGAAGATGTTCCCTGGCCCAATCTCCGCGCGATCAAGACTTGGCGAGGGCAAATGTTCCTCGCGAAGGCGGTCGCGAGCCGTTATGGCTTGGCGCCTTGACCACGCTCGCCCGAGACGCCCGCCCCATGCTCGACTTCGCCCTGTCCGCCTTCGTGACGCTGCTGCTGGTGGTCGATCCCGTCGGCCTCGCGCCCGCCTTCCTTGCCGCGACCGGGGGCATGCCCGACACGGTCAAGCGCACGATCGCGCTGCGCGCCCCTGTGATCGCGGCCTCGATCCTGGTGGTGATCGCGCTGGCCGGAAACTGGCTGCTGCGCCAGCTCGGGATCGGCATCCCCGCCTTCCAGATCGCCGGCGGGCTGCTGCTGTTCGGCGTCTCCTACCAGATGATCTTCGGCGACCGTCCACATCGTGAGGCGCGCGAGGCCGACAAGGCGACCTCGGAGCATGCCTCCGACGTCGCGGTGTTTCCGCTGGCGATCCCGATGATGGCCGGTCCCGGCGCGATCGCGACCACGCTGCTGCTGACGGGCGATGCCGGCTACGGGGCGAAGCTCGCCATCATCATCGCGATCGTCGTCGCGGTGTGCACACTTTGCATGCTCTGCTTCGTCTCGGCTCACCTGATCGCGAAGACCCTCGGGCGCACCGGCAATGCCAATCGGCTAATGTGCTGATTTTACAGCTGGTTTCTTGATGTAACGGGACAGCTCGCAGAGTAACAGCCGGTCCCGGCCGCTTTCGCTTGCACTGCCACATTGCTTTGACGTACTCCCGGTCTAACAAGCGCCAAGAAGCCGAGAAGAAAACCGGGATGTCGATGACAGCGGACGAACTCGCAAAGAGACAGGCCATCATCGACGCCTGCCGCCGCATGAACGCGCTCGGTATCAACCAGGGCACCTCCGGCAATATCAGCGTCCGGCATGCGGACGGGCTCCTGATCACGCCGACCAGCGTGCCCTATGAGGCCATGACGCCGGAGCAGATCGTGTTCATGGCGATGGACGGCTCGCATGCGCCCGATCAGAAGCCGTCGAGCGAATGGCGTTTCCATCTGGACATCTTGAAGGCGCGCGACGACGTCAACGCCGTCGTCCACGCCCATCCGACCTATTGCACCATCCTGGCGATCATGGGCATGGAGATCCCACCCGTGCACTACATGATCGCGGCCGCGGGCGGCGACAGCATCCGCTGCGCGCCCTATGCGACCTTCGGTACCGCGGAACTCTCCGAGCACGCGTTGCGGGCGCTGGTGGGGCGGCATGCCTGCCTGCTCGACCATCACGGCATGATCGCGGTCGGCAAGACGCTGGACAAGGCGATGTGGCTCGCCGTCGAGGTCGAGACGCTGGCGCGGCAATATCACGGCTGCCTCCAGATCGGGAAACCGCCGCTGCTCTCCAGCGAGGAGATCGAACGGGTTCGCCGGCGCATGGCCGGCTACGGCCTGTCGGAAGGCTAGGGGTGTTCGTGCGGATCAGACATCTCGTCGACAGCAAGCGATCGAACCGCGTCATGGTTCGGTTGCGCGCGCTGCTGCGCAGCAACGAGTTCTACCTGATCCCTCTCTCGCTCGTCATCGGAACAGTGGCTGGCGCGGTCGTGACACTGATGGCTGAAATCGCGCAGATCGCCCATGTGGTGATTTACGGCATTCCCATCGACGTGCGCCTCTCGGCCAATACCCAGGTAAGTCCCTGGGCGGCAATGACCGCGCCCGCCCTTGGCGGCCTCCTGCTCGGCATCATGGAGTGGTGGCGGCGACGGTTGAAGATATCGAACGCGGTCGACCCGATCGAGGCCAACGCGCTGCGCGGCGGCAATCTGTCGATGCGGGACAGTGTGGTGGTGTCGAGCCAGACGCTGATCTCCAACGGCTGCGGCGCCTCGGTCGGCCTCGAGGCCGGCTACACCCAGATCGGCTCGGGCATCGCCTCGCTGTTCGGCAAGTTCTTCAATCTCCGCCGCAACGATTTGCGCCTGATCGTCGGCTGCGGCGCCGCCGCTGCGATCGCAGCCGCCTTCGGTGCGCCGATCACGGGCGCCTTCTACGCCTGTGAGCTGATCGTCGGCGTTTACTCGGTCGGCAGCGCGGCGCCGATCCTGGCGGCCTCGCTCGCGGGCGCCTTGACCGCGCAATGGCTCGGCGGCGCGCCATACTCCCTCGAAATTCCCAAGGTCAGCGCGGTCGGCGTCGAGCAATATCTGGCGCTGATCGGGCTCGCGCTCGTGACCAGCGGCGTCGGCATCGCGGTGATGCGCTCGTCATCGACGTTCGAGCGTCTGTTCGCCTGGCTTCCGGTCTGGCTGCGTCCGGCGATCGGCGGCCTCATCGTCGGCGGCTTTGCGATCCTCACGCCGCAGGTGCTGGCCGCCGGCCACGGCGCCATGGTGCTCGACCTCTTTCACGACATGACCATCGGCCTGATCGCGCTGATCATCGCGCTCAAGGTGACGGCCTGCCTGATCTCGCTCGCCTCGGGCTTCCGCGGCGGCTTGTTTTTCGCCTCGCTGTTCGTCGGCAGCCTGATCGGCAAGTTCTTTGCCGCGGTGCTGCTGTTGATCAGCCCGAATTTCGTGATCGATCCGCTGGTCGCGATGCTGACCGGCATGGCGACGCTCGGCGTCGCCATCGTCGGCGGCCCGCTGACCATGTCGTTCCTCGTGCTCGAAATGACGCGCAATGTCGACGTCACCGCGGTGGTGCTGGCCGGCTGTATCGTCACGTCGATCTGTGTCCGCTTCATGTTCGGGCACTCGTTCTCGACCTGGCGCCTGCATCTGCGCGGCGAGACCATCCGCAGCGCCAACGACGTCGGCTGGCTGCGCAATCTCACCGTCGAGCGGCTGATGCGATCAGACGTCGGCAAGGTGCCATCGACCACGACGATTGCCGCCGTCCGCCGCGAATTTGCGCTGGGCTCGCGGCCGGGCGTCGTCATCGTCAACAATGCGGACGAGTATGTCGGGCTTGTCCTGCTGCCGGACCTGTTCGCCGGCGATCTCGACACCATCGCCGACGACATCCAGGTCATCGAGCTCGCGCGGCTGACCGAGATCGTGCTGATTCCGGAAATGAACGTGAAGTCGGCGATGGCGGTGTTCGACGAAGCCGAGGCCGAGATGCTGGCGGTGGTCGATTCCACCGACAACCGCAAGGTGGTCGGCTTCCTCACCGAGACCTTCGCCCGCCGCCGCTATGTCGAGGAGATCGACAAGGCGACGCGCGGGGTGCTGGGAGCTTTGACGTAGCCGTCTTCTATCGCCCCGGTTGAGGCGGCGAGGCGACGAGGCAGGCCACGATCCGGCGGACCAGTGGCAGCACCATTAGCAGCGTTGGAAAGGCGACGAGCCATGACAGCGCCCAGGCGCCCGGCCAGGTCGCGACGAAGGCCGGCGTTGCGCCGAGGCTCCGCAGCGTCGAAATGACCGACACCACGGCAGTCATGAGGACGGACAGCACGAATGGCATCACGATCGGCGCATAGCGCGCCGGCAGTTTGCGAACCGCAATCATCTGATTTTTCTCGTAGAAAAGGACGCGTCAGTCACGGTGAACCCTTAAATGGCATCGATCCCGACGGCGTCGGTTGATGCGTTGGTTCACGTGAAACGCTTACGGCGGCCGGAAAACGGCGCGGCTGTTCATTATCCGCTCAGGTTGAGTGGTGCAAGCTGGATCAGATCGGTCGGTTTACAATCGATCAAACGTGGCAGATTGCCGCGATGATGAAACCTTTTCAGTGGTTTGCGCGTTATCGACTGTTTGCTTATGTCCTTTTGGGCGAGAACAGAGGAAGGTCAAAATGAGTGTTAGACCCATGATTTCCGGCCGCAAGACGGTGCTCGCCGCGTTCGCAAGCCTCGCCTTGGTCGCTGCCTCCGCATCGCCGTCGGCTGCGGCCTCGACCACGTCGGCCCCGAAGGCTGCCTTCGCGGCGCAGGGCGCGGCCTCCAGCGCTACCGATTTCAGCGCCGCAAAGCGCCGCTACTATCGCCGCGGGCCGAACGGTGCCGCCCTTGCCATCATGGGCGCAGCGACCGGCCTCGCCATCGGCGCGATCGCCGAAAGCCGCCGCCGCGACTATTACGAGAACCAATATTACTACGATCGCGGTCCGGGTTATTATGGCGGCAACGGCTATTACGGCGGTGGTGGTGGCTACCGGCAGCCTTACGCCGGCGGCTGGACGCCGGCCTATCGCCAGGACCCGCGCGTCTGGGGTGACCCGCGTTATTGATCTTCGTGGGGCAGGCGCATAGCGCGGCCAGCGCGTTTTCTTTCCAAGCGACGAATAGGGGTGGGGTTATGCGGAAGCTAACCCCACCCCTTGTCATTGGGTTGATGCGGTCCCGTTGCCCGTCGGGCAAAACACCCGGGACGGCGTCAACCCCGCTCGGCAAGAATATTCTCCTTTACCGAAATTCGGATTTGTCGTACATCTCCCCCATCCCGGCTCATCCTTGAGGGGCGATCGTAGGTCGTCACGATACGCGAGCCGGGCTTGCGGTGGACGCGGCAGCGTCGGCACGAGATGGTACGGGCAGGGCGGGTAGTCCCCGTGAGTTCGAAACCGCGGGCGGACGAACGGCGCTGCCAGGCTTCGTCTCGCTTGTAAGTTTTCGGCTCCGTCGACAGGGCTGGAAATACTGCGGCGAAAAGACGGGCCGTGCGTACGGCAAAACCGTGTGGTCCTGGCCGTCGTTGCTACGGTCAAGCTGTCTGCGGAGATGTGCGCGAACCCAACCGGGCGGACGGCATCGTTAATTCGCAGGGTGAGGGAGGCCAGAAGGAAAGTTCGGCTCCCGGGAGAGCACGGCATAAGCCGTCCAACCATCGCGCAGGGAAGGCCGAGTGATGGCTCCACCTGTATGCTGCTGTGCGGTCTCCTTTGCGCATCCATTCGCGCAGCGGACCGCGGGTGCGAGGTCAGCACCCGGCCTTCCCTGCGCCCTCTTGGCTCAAGAGGGTGGCGTGACCAGGCAAAGCTCGGGCGGAATGCGCCGCGAGAATGTGAAGCTGCGTCTGATGCTGTAGGATGGGTAGAGCGCAGCGAAACCCATCATGTTTCCGCGAGGAGAATGCGCGATGGGTTTCGCTGCGCTCTACCCATCCTACAAGTGCGTGTTGGAGAATTCCGCTGCTGCCTCACACTCCGTCATTGCGAGCGCAGCGAAGCAATCTAGAATCCCTCCGCGGGAAGACTCTGGATTGCTTCGTCGCTTAGCCTGTCATCCGGCCCGCCAAAGGCGGGACCGGTTCGCTCCTCGCAATGACGATGTGGAGGCGATGTGCGCCACCCCCCGCTCTCGTGCCCCGGACGCAGCGCAGCGCGCAGCGGTGCGATGCCGAGCCGGGGCCCATCTCTCCGAGTGCGCCATGCGGCGTGGGTCCCGCCTCTGCGCAGCGTCACTGCGTGCCGCAGCGCGTCCGGGACACGAGGGAGGCGACGATCCATGGGCGGCTAAATATTCGGCATCCATGCTCCGCACCGCCCGTGGACTTGCCTCCCGCAATCCGGTTCAATGGCCGCATTGGATTGTAGGCGACAACGATGTCGAAATATCTGCTGATCCTCCTCCTGATCGCCTCGCCGGCCGTGGCGCAGGTCAAGCTGACCCCAAAAGCCTCGGCCGCGCATCCGGACCCCTGCGCCCCGATCGGGCGCACCGCCGACGGCAAGTTGGTCTACTCCATGAAGTGCGAGAACCTGCCGGCACCGGCACCGCCTCCGCCACCGCCGCAGGCGGAACTGAAGGAGGCGCCGCCTCCGGCCGCCGCCGAGGCGGAGCCGGAGACGCGGCGGAGCGGCATTTTCGGCTGGTCCTACGACCGCAGGTGACGGGCCCGCGCCCCTTGCGCGATCCTGTCTGGAATGCTCTTTGCTTGAAAATTCCCCGTGGGGCGACGCCCCCCGATCCAGAGAGATGAGATGAGCAAACTCGTTATCCGCGCCGGCGACTTCACCTTCGATGCACGCTTCGAGGAGCAGGCGGCGCCCAAGACCGTTGCCGCATTCCGGAAAGCGCTGCCGTTCGAAAGCCACATCATCCATGTGCGCTGGAGCGGCGAGGCGGTGTGGATGCCGCTCGGCGACCTCGATTTCGGCGTTGGCTACGAGAACCACACCAGCTATCCCGCGCCCGGCCAGATCATCCTCTATCCCGGCGGCATCAGCGAGACCGAGATCCTGATGGCCTATGGCGGCGTCAGCTTCGCAAGCAAGATGGGTCAGCTCGCCGGCAATCACTTCATCACCGTGACCTCGGGCCTGGAGAATTTGGCGACCCTCGGCAAAAGCGTGCTCTGGAAGGGCGCGTTGCCGATCCGCTTCGAGGAAGTCTGAGTTGACCGAACCCCGCTACCCGCGCGATCTCCGTGGCTACGGCCGTAACCCGCCGCATCCGCAATGGCCCGGCAACGCGCGGGTCGCGGTGCAGTTCGTCGTCAACTTCGAGGAAGGCGGCGAGAACAACATTCTGCACGGCGATCGCGCCTCGGAAGCGTTCCTGTCCGACGTGCTCGGTGCGCAGCCTTGGCCGGGCCAGCGCCACGCCAATATCGAATCCATGTTCGAATACGGCTCGCGTGCCGGCTTCTGGCGGCTGTGGCGGATGTTCGACGCGTGGAAGTGGCCGACCACGGTTTTCGGTGTTGCCACTGCGCTGAAGCGGAATCCGGAAATCGTCGCTGCGATGAAGGAGTCGGGTTGGGATATCGCAAGCCATAGCCTGAAATGGATCGAGCACAAGGACATGACCGAAGCGCAGGAGCGCGCCGAGATCGCCGAGTCCATCCGCGTCCACACCGAGGCGACGGGATCGCGGCCGTTCGGCTGGTACACCGGGCGCTCCTCGATCAACACCAATCGTCTGCTGATGGAGGAGGGCGGCTTCCTCTATCTCTGCGACTCCTATGCCGATGATCTGCCCTATTGGGTCAAGGGCGCGAAGGGCAAGCAGCTCATCATTCCCTATACGCTCGATGCCAACGACATGCGGTTCATCAATCCGCAGGGCTTTGCCGAAGGCGAGCAGTTCTTCACCTATTTGAAAGACGCGTTCGACGTGCTCTACGCCGAAGGCGAGACCGCACCGAAGATGATGTCGGTCGGGCTGCACTGCCGTCTCGCCGGGCGTCCCGGCCGCGCCGCCGGGCTGATCCGCTTCCTGGATTACATCGGCAAGCACGAGCACGTTTGGGTGCCGACACGGCTGCAGATTGCGCAGCATTGGCACGACAAGCAGGCGCATCTTGCGGCTGATGCGTTCGAGATCGGGTGATCACGATGCCGCAAATTTCGCTCTCGGAACTCAACGCTGCTGACAAAGCCGATTTCGTCGCAGCCCTTGCGAACGTCGTCGAATATTCACCGTGGCTCGCCGAGCAGCTCGCCGAGAAGCGGCCGTTCGCCGGCATCAATCAGTTGCACACCGCGCTGATGGCGGTGATTCAGGCCGCTGAGCCTGACGTCCAGCTTGCATTGATCCGCGCGCATCCCGATCTCGCCAACAAGACTCAGCGTGCGGCGGGCCTCACCGCGGAATCGACCGACGAGCAGAACAGCGCCGGCCTCGACCGTCTCTCGGATGCCGAATATTCGGCGTTCGAGCGCGTCAACAATGCCTATCGCGACAAGTTCGGCTTCCCCTGTATCGTTTGCGTGCGCCGTCACACCAGAGATTCCGTGCTGCGCGACTTCGAGACGCGGTTGCTCAATATCTCCAAGACCGAGACGCGACGCGCGATCGAGGAGATCGGACGCATCTCCGCGCTGCGGCTCGATCAATTCGTCCTGGCCGACGACAAGCTCAAGGTCCATGGCCGACTCTCGACGCATGTGCTGGACAATCATGCCGGCAAGCCTGCGGCCGGCATCCCGGTCGAGCTTGTCGAGCTCGCTGCGCTTGGCGAGAGCCGCGTCATCGCGCGGGCGGTGACCAACGCGGACGGTCGCACCGACCAGCCGCTGATCGGTGGTCGTCCGCTGCCGATCGGCCGCTACGAGCTCAAATTCAGGATTGCCGGATATTACGCCGAGCGCAACGTGCCGCTGTCAGAACCGCCGTTCCTCGACGAGATCCCGCTGCGCTTTGCGGTCAGCGAGCCGGAGAACCACTACCACGTGCCATTGCTGGTCACGCCGTGGAGCTATTCGACTTATCGCGGCAGTTAGCTTCCAAACTTGTCGTGCAGCGCCGGAAACAGCCGGTCCGGCTTGAAAGGTGGTGCAGTGAAGCGAATGCCGGTGGCGTCGGCGATTGCATTGCCGAGCGCGGATGCGACCGGATTGTAGGGACTCTCGCTCATCGACTTCGCGCCCAGCGGTCCGATCGTGTCCGAGGTCTCGGCAAAGAGGACCTCCGTGCGCGGCACATCGGCGAAGGACGGCAAATGGTAGTCGCGGAATTTCGGGTTGGTGACGCGCCCCTCGGCGTCGATCACCATCTCCTCGTAGAGCGCGGCGCCAAGCGCCTGTGCGACGCCGCCTTCGACCTGGCCGCGACACTGCATGGGATTGGCCACGACGCCGGCATCCGCCGCCTGCACGCTCTTGAGAATCTTCAGTTCGCCGGTGCCCTTGTTCACGGCGACGCGAAAGCCCTGCACGTTGAAGCCGACGGAGCGCGGCGTGCCGCCGGAATTCCCGTGTGCTGCGAACGGCTGGCCGCGTTCGCGCGCTAGCTTCGCCAATTCTATAAACGGCATGCGCCGGACGCCGCTGACGACGGCCTCGCCGTCGAGCGTACAGCTCATGCCATCGCAGAGCCACGCGCCGGCGGCGGCTGCCTTCAGCTCAGCCGCGAGCAGCATCGCCGCCGCGTGCGTTGCCTTTCCCGCAACGAAGGTGCCGGCGCTACCATAGGCGCCGGTGTCGTGGCCGCCATGGGCGGTGTCGGACTGGCGAAGGCGAATACGGTCGACAGTGGTGGCGAGCGTGGTTGCCGCGATCTGGCGGTGCACGGTGCTGGTGCCGTTGCCGAACTCGGCGGTGCCGACGGTGAGGTCGAATCCGCCCTCGTCGTTGAGCGCGATCGTCGCATCCGCGATGTGCCCGGCCGGCGGAACCGTGTCGATCATGGTGAGTGCAACGCCGTCGCCGATCAGCCATTCCGGCGACAGCTCCGGTTGCGGGCTGTCAGCCTGCATCGCGCGCTCGACGAGGTCGAGGCACTGGTCGAGCCCGTAGGAGCCATAGAGCACGTCGTGAAATTCGGACGGCGGCGGTGACAGCATGGGGTCGCCCGGCTTGACGACGTTCAGCCTGCGCATGTCGTAGGGGCTGATGCCGAGCTGCCTGGCCAGCTCGTCGATCGCGGCTTCGGTCGCGATCTGCGTCTGGGGCAGGCCATAGCCGCGAAATGCACCAGCTGGCACCGTGTTGGTGTAGACGGCGTAGCCGTCGACCTTCTTGTTCGGGCAATTGTAGACGGCGATGGATTCGGACAGCGAGTGGAACATCACCGGGCCGGCGTGATTGCCGTAGGCGCCGGTGTTGGAGAGCACCTCGAGCTGGAGCGCGGTGAGCTTGCCGTCGGCGTCCGCGCCGGCCTTGATGCGGACCCGCATCGGGTGCCGCGTCGAGGTCGCGATGAATTGCTCCTCCCGGGTCAGCTCCAGCTTCACCGGGCGTCCGGTCTTGAGCGCGGCGAGCGCCAGGATGTCCTCGACGAACATCTCCTGCTTGCCGCCGAAGCCGCCGCCGACGCGCTCGCAGAACACGCGCACCTTGCCCATCGGGAGCTCGAAGATGTCGGACAACGCTCGCCGTGTCAGGAACGGCACCTGCGTCGAGGTGCGGACATTGAGCACGCCCGTATCGTCGAGCCAGGCAAGGCCGCCATGGGTCTCCAGCGCCGCATGCTGCACACGGTGACTGTGGAAGATACCCTCGAAAGTGACGGCAGATGTCGCGAGCGCAGCCGCCACATCGCCGAACTCGCCATGCGTCTCGGCGACAAGGTTACGCTGGGCATCAGCGACGCGGTTCTCGGTGGTGCGGTCCGGATGAATGATGGGTGCCCCCGGCGCCATCGCCTGCTCCGGATCGATCAGTGCAGGCAGGATCTCATAGTCGACCTTTATCCGGCGGCACGCCTCCTCGGCGGCAGCTTCGCTCTCGGCGACGACAGCGGCGACCTTCTGGCCGATGAAGCGGACGACGTCATCGAGGATGCGGGTGTCCTCGGGGTCCATCCAGTCCTTCTCGTGCCGTGCGGTCGAGATCAGCACCGAGGGCGCATCCTCACGCGTCAGCACCGCGTGCACGCCGGGAACGCGTAGCGCCTCGGACTTGTCGATCGCGACGATCCTGGCGTGCGCGTGCGGGGAGCGCAGCAGCTTGATGTGCAGCAGGCCCTCGATCTGCGTGTCGAACGTGTAGCGCGCCTTGCCGCGCACGACATCGGGGCCTGCGGGGGCCGGCAGACTGCGGCCGAAGGCGGCGCCGGGCTCGACGCTCTCCTCGACATTGGCCTTGCCGAGCAGCGCGTCTTCGATCGCGCGATAGCCGGTGCAGCGGCAGATGTTACCCTTCAAGGCGGTGCCGAGATCGGTGCGCTGCGCCTGGTTCAGCGAGACGCAGGTCAGGATCATTCCGGCGGTACAGAAGCCGCATTGAAAGCCTTGCGCATCGAGGAAGGCCTGTTGCATCGGATGCGTGCCGTGATCACCACCGAGACCTTCGATCGTCGTGACGGTGCGGCCTTCGACGCGGAACGCCGGGATCAGGCAGCTATGCACCGGCTCGCCGTCGAGCAGCACGGTGCAGGCACCGCAGTCGCCGGCATCGCAGCCCTTCTTCACGCCGAAATGGCCGAGCTCGCGCAGGAACGTGCGCAGGCACTGGCCTGCGCGCGGCTCCTGCGTAAATGTGCTGCCGTTGACCTCAAAGCTCATGGCGACGTGGTCCCCAGCAGCTCGCGGCGAATCTCCTCGGCGAGCCGGAGCGTCATGTGCTTGCGCCAGAGCGGCTTGCCGTGGATGTCGGTGTGGTACAGATCATCCGTGATCAGCTGCGCCATCGCGTCGCGAAGCTCACTTGCGTCCGGGGCCTCACGAAAGGAGAGCCGGATTGGCCGCACCGTCGATGCGGTGACGGTCAGCGCCAGCGAGCCGTCGTTATCGAGACTGCCGATCAGAAGCGCCGCAGAGCGGCCGACTGGTGCGAGCGATATCTGGCGAAACGCCGTGCGGCGTTTCAAGATGGCAATCGGGATATCGATCTGCCGCATCAGGTCGCCTTGCGTCAGGCGGTTGCGCTGGTTGCCTGTGACGAAATCGAGGACGGGAATCCTCTGTTCGCCGCCGTCGGCCTTCCAGATGGTGCAGACGCCGTCGAGCGCTGACGTGAGCGAGATCATTGGGCCCGCCGGCAGCGACATGCAGAGATTGCCGCCGACCGTCGCTGTCTTCCAGATCTTGAATGAGGCGAGGAAGGCTCGGCAGCACTGGCCGATCAGCGGTGCCGCGAGCCAGTCGGGCGGGCAGGCGAAACCATCGAGCTGCGCGACGGTGCAGGTGGCGGCGATCGAGAGATGGCTATCCGTGATCGTCAGCGCCGGCCATTTCAGATCGGTGAGATCGATCAGCCGCTTCAAATGGACCTGCGGCTCCGAGAACAGCCAGGTGCCGCCTGCAAGCCAAGCATCACCTGCCGTCCATGCAGGCAGGTCGCAGCGCGTTTGCGGATGGGTCACCGTCGTGATGGTATTCAAATCCATGGCTGCGCCAAAGCTTTTGCCGGGTGAATCGTGCACATGAGTCTTGCAAGACCGGAGCCAAGTCGCAACAAACAAGTCGTAGCAGGATGGCGTTCGCCTTGGATGCCGTCGCGCGAATGTGAGGAGAGCCGTGGCCATGAGCGATGCAAAGCCGATCTGGATCAGGGATCCCCTGGCCATCCTCGCCGACGGTGCCGAGCGCGGGATCGTGGTGAAGGACGGCCGGATCGTCGAGCTGGTGCCGGCTGGTGGCAAGCCTGCGACCGCAGACGTTGCGGTGTTCGGTGCAGACCAGCATGTCGTGCTCCCGGGCCTCATCAACACGCATCATCACTTTTACCAGACTCTGACCCGGGCGCTGCCTGCGGCCATGGACCGCGAGCTGTTTCCCTGGCTCCAGGCGCTCTATCCGGTGTGGGCAAAGCTGACGCCGGAGCGGTTGCAGCTCGGCGTCACTGTGGCGATGTCGGAGCTGCTGCTCTCGGGATGCACCACGACGACGGATCATCACTACGTCTTCCCCGCGGGACTGGAGGAATCCGTCGATATCGAGGTCGACGTCGCAAAGCGGCTCGGCATGCGCGTGCTGCTGACGCGCGGTTCGATGAACCTGTCGCAACGCGACGGCGGGCTGCCGCCTGACAGCGTCGTGCAGGACGAGGACACCATCCTCGCCGACAGCGCGCGCGTGGTGGCCAAGTATCACCAGCGCGGCGCGGACGCGATGGTGCAGATCGCGCTGGCGCCATGTTCGCCGTTCTCGGTGACGACGTCGCTGATGCGCGCGACCGCCGTTCTCGCGGACAGGCTCGACGTGCGCCTGCACACCCATCTTGCCGAGACCGAGGACGAGAACAAATTCTGCCAGCAGATGTATGGCTGCCGCCCGCTTGATTATCTCGAGCAATGCGGCTGGCTCAACGCGAGGACCTGGCTCGCCCACGGCATCTTCTTCAACGCAGACGAGATGAAGCGGCTCGGCAAGGCCAAGACCACGATCAGCCATTGCGCGTGCAGCAACCAAATTCTGGCGTCCGGCTGCTGCCCGGTGTGCGAGATGGAGGAGGCCGGTGTCGGCATCGGGCTCGGCGTTGATGGTTCAGCTTCGAACGATGGATCGAATTTAATGCAGGAGGTGCGGGCGGCGTTCCTGCTGCAACGCGCCCGCTATGGCGTAACGAAGGTCAGCCACAAGGATGCGCTGCGTTGGGCCACCAAGGGCTCGGCGGCCTGCGTCGGCCGGCCGGAGCTCGGCGAGATCGCAATCGGCAAGGCGGCCGACCTCGCACTGTTCAAGCTGGACGAACTGCGCTTCTCCGGCCATGGCGACCCGCTGGCCGCGCTGGTGCTGTGTGGAGCGCATCGGGCTGATCGGGTGATGGTGGCGGGACAATGGGCTGTGATCGACGGGGCGATCCCGGGCCTTGATGTCGCCGATCTCATCCGCTGCCACGGTTCCGCGGCGCGGGCGATGCAGGCCGGATGATCTCGCGGCGAAAATTGAAAGAGGGGGCGACCACAAGTGCCGGGTGCTTCTGGCCACCCCCTCCGAACCTCCTCCGGGAGGAGCAGGTGATTTTGTCAAAGCAAGAAGCGTGCTACTTGCCCGGCAGCTTGTCGTCGATGCCCTTCACGTAGAAATTCATGCCGAGGATCTGGCCGTCGTCGAGGTTGGCGCCGCCTTTGCACTCGACCGGCTTGCCGTCCTGCCCAACGATCGGGCACTTGAACGGATGCAGCTTGCCCGATGTGATCGCGGCCTGGGCATCCTCGGCCATTTTCTTCACGTCGTCAGGCATGTTGGTATAGGGCGCCATTGCGAACATGTGGCTGTCGAGGCCGCCCCAGCTGTCCTCGGACTTCCAGGTTCCGGCGAGCTCGGCCTTGACGCGCTCGATGTAGTAGGGACCCCAGGTGTCGAGGATCGAGGTCAGCTGGGTCTTCGGCCCGAACTTGATCATCTCGGAATCCTGGCCGAAGGCGAGCTTGCCGCGTTCGCTGGCAATCTGCATCGCGGCGGGCGAATCCGTGTGCTGCATGATGACGTCGGCGCCCTGGTCGATCAGCGCCTTGGCGGCGTCGGCTTCCTTGCCTGGGTCGAACCAGGTGTTGGCCCAGATGATCTTGACCTTGATGTTCGGGTTGATGGTCTGCGCCGCCAGGATCGTCGCGTTGATGCCGGAGACGACCTCCGGAATCGGGAACGAGCCGATATAGCCGAGCACGCCCGACTTCGACATCTTGGCCGCGATCAGGCCCTGGATGTAGCGGCCCTGATACCATTTGGCCGAATAGGTCGACATGTTCGGGTTGCGCTTGTAGCCGGTGGCGTGCTCGAAATGCACGTTCGGATATTTCTTGGCGACCTTGAGCGTCGGGTCCATGTAGCCGAACGACGTGGTGAAGATCAGCTTGTTGCCGGCGCGGACGAGCTGCTCGATGGAGCGCTCGGCGTCGGGGCCCTCGGGGACGTTCTCGAGATAGGTAGTCTCGATCTTGTCGCCCAATTCCTTCACCAGAGCCTGGCGCCCGAGATCGTGCTGATAGGTCCAGCCGAGGTCTCCGATCGGACCGAGGTAGATGAAGCCGACCTTCAGCTTGTCGGCGGCGGAGGCCGCACTGACGCTTCCGGCAAGCAAGAGCCCGGCGGCCAGCGCAAGAAGTGATTTCCTCATCATCAATCTCCAAACATCAGGGGAAAGCCACAATCCGCAAAATGCGCGCCCCATCGCGCACCTGGCGGAAATCAATCAGCGGTCAGGCACGAACACGGTGCCGAGCGCGGCCGGCGCGGTCGAGCCGCCGGTGCGCGCGCGGGAGAGCAGGACCAGCACGATGACGGTCGCGAGATAAGGCAGTGCCGACATGAATTGCGAGGGAATGCCGACGCCCCAGCCTTGCGCGTGCAGTTGCAGGATCGTCACCGCGCCGAACAGGTAAGCGCCAACCACGAGCCGGCCCGGCCGCCAGGACGAGAACACGACGAGCGCCAGCGCGATCCAGCCGCGGCCCGCGGTCATGCCGGGAATGAAGAATGGCGTATAGGCGAGCGGCAGGTAAGCACCGGCGAGGCCCGCACAGGCACCGCCGAACATCACGGCGAAGGTGCGGATGCGCAGCACGGGATAGCCAAGCGCATGCGCGGAGACGTGGTTGTCGCCACAGGCGCGCAGGATCAATCCCGCCCGCGTGCGGTACAGGAACCACCAGACGGCGATGACGAGTGCGATGGAGAAATAGACGAAGGCGTCCTCGCCGAACAACACGCGGCCGACCAGTGGAATATCGGTGAGGCCGGGAAGGTGGAGATGCACCGCCGGCGTGATGCGCTCGCCGACGAAGCGGGCACCGATCAGGCCGGAGAGTCCAACGCCCAGGATGGTGAGCGCGAGACCCGTTGCGACCTGGTTGACGGCGAGCCCGAGCGCCATCAGCGCGAAGATCAGCGACATCAGCGTGCCTGCGGCGATGCCGAACAGCGCGCCGATGAAGATCGAGCCGGTGAGCCACGCGCCGGCAAAGCCGCAGGCGGCGCCGACGATCATCATGCCCTCGACGCCGAGATTGAGCACGCCGGAACGCTCGGTCACGAGCTCGCCGGTTGCCGCGATCAGGAGCGGCGTGGATGCGGCGAGCACCGCGAGGACGATGGCTTCAACCAGTTCCACGGGTCACCTGTCGGTTTGGGAACACCAGCTTGAAGCGGTAGAGAATGAGGGAATCGCAGGCGAGCACGTAGAACAGCAGAATGCCCTGAAACACCTTGGTGACGTCCAACGGGATCTTCATCGCGATCTGCGCCTGCTCGCCGCCGATAAAGGTCAGTGCGAGAAAAAGGCCTGCAATCAATATTCCAAGCGGGTTCAGCCGGCCAAGGAAAGCGACAATGATCGCGGTAAAGCCGTAGCCCGGCGAGATGCCGGGCTGGAGATGCCCGACCGGACCTGCGACCTCGATGATGCCGGCGAGGCCTGCCAGCGCGCCGGAGACCGCGAAGGTCAGGATGACCAGCTGGTTGGCGTTGAAGCCGCCGAACCGCGCGGCGCGGGGGGCAGCACCGACCACGCGAATCTCAAACCCCTTGATGGTGCGTCCGAGCAGGATCGCGGCTGCCGCGACAACGAGCAGCGCGATGATCGAGCCGAGATGCAGCCGGCCGCCTTCGATCAGCAGCGGCACTGTTGCGACCGGATCGAATTCCGCTGTGGTCGGGAAGTTGAAGCCGTGCGGATCGCGCCAGGGGCCGCGGACGAGATAGTCGAGGAAGAGATCGGCGACATAGACCAGCATCAGGCTTGTCAGGATCTCGCTGGCGCCGAACTTCACCTTGCAGATCGCCGGGATCAGCGCGTAGAGCGCGCCTGCAGCTGCCGCGAGCACCAGCATGACCGGCAGCACCCAGGCGCCGGCGTCGGTGCCCTGCGTCTTCACCGCGATCCAGCTTCCGGCGACCGCGCCGATCAGGAATTGGCCTTCGGCGCCGATGTTCCAGGCATTGGCGAGATAGCAGAGCGATAGCCCGATCGCGATCATCACCAGCGGCGTCGCCTTCACCGCGATCTCCTGGAGGGAATAGCCGTCGGTCAATGGCGCGATGAAATAGGCATGCAGCGCGAGCAGCGGATTCTTGCCGAGGATCGCGAACAGGATGACCATGGTGACGATGGTGAGGCCGATCGCGATCAGCGGCGAGACCAGCGCGATCGTGTTGGAGCGCTCGGCGCGCTTCTCAAGCACCAACTGCATGCGCGGCCTCCTTCGGCTCGAGGCTGCTGCCGCCCATGAGCAGGCCGAGCTTCTCGCGGCTCGCATCGGCGATGGCGAGCGGCGCCGAAAGACGACCGTGGAACATGACGGCGATGCGGTCGGCGATCTCCGCGAGCTCGTCGAGGTCCTGGCTGGTCACGAGCACGGCGGCGCCCGCGGTTGCGAGATCGAGCAGCGCCTGGCGAATGACGGCGGCGGCGCCGGCATCGACGCCCCAGGTCGGTTGGCTCACCACGAGTACCGCGGGGTTGCGCAGAATCTCGCGGCCGACGATGAATTTTTGCAGATTGCCGCCGGAAAGGCTCGCAGCCTCCGGATCGCGTTTGGCCTTGCGGACGTCAAAGGTCTCAGTCGCACGGTCGACCGTCTTCAACGTCGCTGCGGTGTCGATGAAGCCGTGATGGACCATGCCGCTGGCGGCGTGCCCGGTGAGCAACGCATTCTCCGACAGCTTCATGCGCGGCGCCGTGCCGTGGCCGAGTCGCTCCTCGGGCACGAAGGCCGCGCCCAGCTTTCGGCGCTGGGTGATCGAGAGGTGGGCGGCCGCGATGCCTTCGATCACAACCGTGCCGGGGTCCTTCGACAGGCGCTCGCCGGACAGCGCGGCAAACAATTCGTCCTGACCATTGCCGGCGACGCCGGCGATGCCGAGGATCTCGCCGCCCTTCAGTTCGAACGAAATGTGCTCGAGCCGAACGCCGTGCGCCTCGTTTGGTGCAAGCGACAGGTCGTTGACGACGAGGCGCGGCACCGTGGTCTTCCGGCCGACCGCGGCCTTCACCTCCTTGATCTCGCCGCCGACCATCATGCGCGCCAGCGAGGCGGCGGTCTCGAGCCGGGGATTGCAGGTGTCGACCTTCTTGCCGCCGCGCAGGATCGTAGCTGTGTCGCAGAGCCGCTTCACCTCCTCCAGCTTGTGGCTGATGTAGAGAATGGCGCGGCCTTCGGCCTTGAGCCGCTCCAGTACGATGAAGAGCTGGTCGGCTTCTTGCGGCGTCAGCACGGCGGTGGGCTCGTCCAGGATCAGGAATTTCGGATCCTGCATCAGCGCGCGGACAATCTCGATGCGCTGGCGCTCGCCGACGGACAGTTGCCAGACCTCGCGTTTGGGATCGAGTGGAAGGCCGTAGGTCTTCGACACCTGCTCCAGCCGTGCCGACATGTCCCTGAAGGATTCCTTGCCATCAAGGCCGAGCGCGACATTCTCGGCGACGGTGAGATTGTCGAACAGCGAGAAATGCTGGAACACCATGCCGATGCCGCGGCTGCGGGCCTCTGACGGACCCAACTGCACGATCGGCTGACCCTGCCAGCGAATCTCGCCGCTGCTGGGCTGGATCAGTCCGTAGATCGCCTTGACCAGCGTCGACTTGCCGGCGCCGTTTTCGCCGAGCAGGGCGTGGATTTGCTTCGGCCAGATATCGATGTCGATGGAATCGTTGGCGAGGAAATCGCCATAGCGCTTGGTGAGCCCGATCGTCTGAAGCAACGGGGACTCGCCGGAATGCAGGCCATTAGACGTCGGATCTAACATTCGCTGATGCGCTTGCATGGGATGAAGTGCCTCAATACTGGGCTAGTTTGAACCGTCGCGTAAGGTGTGAAAAAACGTCATCCCTTGCTCAACGCTTCAGCAAACGGGTGGTCGCGCGAGTCGTGGCACTCGTCAGCAGGAGACCGCCTCCAACTGTCTCCCCCAGGCACCGCTGCTGTTGCACCCCACGAATAACGCCTGTTGCAAATTTGTGACGATCCAAACCAAATCGGAACCCGCTGTGCAGGCTTGACGTGAAGTTGAGCAAAATCGCGCCAGCACGCGTATGCAATTCTCGGTCGCGCCGATGATCACCGTTGTCGATTGTGTCCGCATTTTCCGCTCGACACAAAAGATAAACGAAATCAAACGGGAATGTCCGGCAAGGACGGCGATTGCGTTGCCGCGCACGTGCAACGGCAAAACCGGAAGATCCTCAAAATCACGTCGTGAAGCGCCGTCTTCTGCCGCAGCAAGCGGCATGCCTTGAAACAAGTTGAGGCTTCTCACTCCGGGAGATCGGCGCAAGTGTCGCACCCAAGGGCGTTCATTTTTACGTGTCCAAACTTGGGGGTATTCAGGATGTCGTTTCGCTTCAAGGCAATTGCAGCCGCGGCGCTGTCACTTGCTACGTTCGCCACCTCCGGCCTGGCTCAGGCCGCGGATATGACGGTCAAGGCCCCCAAGAAGGCGGCGGACCTTCCGTTCTTCCTGGTGATCGACAACCGCGTGTCGTTCTCCTGGATGCCGAAGGGCACCGATCCCGGCATGTGGAGCGTGCGCCCGGACGGCAGCATCAACGGCACGACCGCCAAGCAGGTCTACTCCTTCACCCATTTCGATCTCTGGCAGTACGGTACCAACTTCTTCACCATCTCGATGTTCAAGTCGGGCAAGAATGACCCTGCCAGCCCTTGCGTCGCGCCCGGCGTGACCATCACCGGCGGTGCTGCCGACTGCGCCGGCGCGACCGAGATCTACGGCCTGTTCCGCTCGACCTTCGGCTGGAATGAGATCTTCAACACCAAGGCCTTCACCATGGGGCCGCTGCACAACATCTCGTTCGAAGTCGGCATGGACGCCAACACCGAGAACAACTTCCTCGCGCCCGCCAAGCGGGACGTCGTCGCCGGTCTCCAGTTCGCGTTCGACCTTCCCTACAAGGGCTACTTCAACGTCGCGCCGTTGATGTACTACGAGTTCCTGAACCACAATTCTTTCACCCAGTGCGGCCTGTTCGGGCCGGGCGTGCCGGGCGTCACCTGCAACTCGGACGGCAATGTCAGCTACAAGCCGACCTGGGCCGTCGAAATCAACTACTACATGGATCTCGGCTTCCTGCCGCCGAACATGCAGTTCTGGTCGATCAGCGGTCGCGCCGGCTGGTATGGCCCGAAGGGCGACTCCAACGGTCTGCCTGCACTGTCCGGCACCGGCATCTTCAGCACCAAGTCCAAGACCGAGCTGAACAGCGAACCGATCCGCCTGACCTTCGATGCCTCGAAGGCGGTCTGGGGCGACAAGTACTCGCACTTCGTCGATCTCTGGGTGGCCTATCGCTACTGGCAGAACAAGTTCGGTCTCGACCACAACGCGATGGCTGGCGTCTGTACGGTTGCCGCAACCGGCCAGAGCACCAAGAGCTGCACTGAATCGACGGTCTACGGTGGTATCACCGTGAAGTTCTGATCGGGCTGAAGGACTCGGATGGTGCCGCGTAGAGATGCGCGGCGTCATTCGCGTCTACGGAGAGACGCTGCCGTAGGGTGGGCAAAGCGAAGCGTGCCCACCATTCTCACAACGTTTGCAGAAAGATGGTGGGCACGGCGCAAGTGCGCCTTTGCCCACCCTACGGCACCGGTGGCTGGGAGACGCCTACTTCGTCCAAACGCCGTCGTGGAGCGCTGCGGCCTCGTTCTCCAGCAACGGCCCCACGACCTCCGTTGCCCGCTGGCCACTGGTAAAGACCTCGCGGCTGGGGAGATCGAGCGTCGGGTTCTCCGGATGGTTGCCGGTGATGCCGCGCAGGCTTTGCTCGCTGAGGCCGTAGACGACGCGGCCGATGCCGGCCCAGTAGATTGCGCCCGCGCACATCGCGCAGGGCTCTGCGGAAGAGTAAAGCGTCGCGCCGGCCAGCACCGCGCGGCCGAGCGTGCGGCAGGCCTGCGTCGCCGCGAGGCGCTCGGCATGCGCGGTGCCGTCGCGGTCCGGCATGTAGCCGTTCTCGGTCTCGATCAGGACCTTGCCGTCGGCATCGACGACGATGCAGCCGAAGGGATGGTTGCCATGGGTGAGGGACCGGCGGGCGACCGTGAAGGACAGACGCAGGAAGTGCTCGTCGCGCTCTGATGCGTCGTCCATCGATCCTCCGCGGTCAATGCCCTGCCATATGCCGGCCGACCACGGTGAGGTCGGCCTCGCTGGTCCGAGCTTCATACACGAATTCGCCGTGGAACATCACCACCAGCCGGTCGGAGAGTTCGAGCAATTCGTCGAGATCCTCGCTGACGAGCAGGACCGCGGCACCGCGATTGCGCGCGGCCATGATCTCGGCATGGATCTGCGCCACCGCCGCGAAATCCAGGCCGAAGCAGGGATTGGCCGCGATCAGGACCTCGACCTCGCTGCCGAGCTCGCGGGCCAGCACGGCGCGCTGGACGTTGCCGCCCGACAGGGCCGAGATGGGCGTCTCCGGCGTGCGGGTCTTGATCTTGTACTGGCCGATCTTCGTCTTCGCATCGTCGCGGAACGCGCGGCGGTTGAGCCACCAGCCGCCGCTGGCGAAGGGCGCGCGGTCGAACTCGCGGAAGGCGATGTTGTCGGCAACGCTCATGCCGCCGACGCAGGCGTTCTTCAGCGGCTCCTCGGGCAGCAGCGACATCTTGTGGCGCCGCATCTGTTCGCGGCTGGCGTGATAGGGACCGCCGGCGACGCGGACTTCGCCGCTTTCGGCCTCGCGCTGTCCGGCGAGGACCTCGACGAGCTGGCGCTGGCCGTTGCCGGAGACGCCGGCGATGCCGACGATCTCGCCGGCGCGGACGGTGAGGGAGACGTCATGGACGGCGATGGCGCCCGCATCGTCGAGTGCCCGGACTTTTGCCAGTTCGAGCCTGGCCTGACCGGCCTCGCCGGTGCGTGGCGGTTGCACCGTCAATTCCTCGGCGCCGATCATGGTGCGCGCCATCGCATCCGGCGTCAGTTCGGAAACCTTGCCGGCCCCTGCGAGCTTGCCGCGGCGCAGGATCGTGACGTCGTCGGCGAAGGCCATGACCTCGCGGAACTTGTGCGTGATCATCAGAATGGTCAGCTCGCCCCTGATGACCATGTCGCGCAGCATGCCGAGCGCTTCGTCGGCTTCCGCGGGCGTCAGCACCGAGGTGGGCTCGTCCAGGATCAGGAAGCGCCGCTTCAGATAGAGCTGCTTGAGGATCTCGCATTTCTGGCGTTCGCCGGCCGAGATGTCGGAGACTTTCGCGGAGAGCGGCACCTTGAAGGGCATGCGCGCCAGGAAAGTCTCGAGCTGCTTCATCTCCTTCGGCCAGTTCACCACGGCCGGAACGTCGTTGCGGGCCAGCACGAGATTTTCGGCAACCGTCATGGCCGGCACCAGGGTAAAGTGCTGGTAGACCATGCCGAGACCGAGCGCGTGCGCGTCCTTCGGGTTGGCGATCGCCTGTTCGCGGCCGCCGACGAGGATGTCGCCCTCGGTCGCGCGGTAATAGCCCATGATGCATTTGACGAGCGTGGACTTGCCGGCGCCGTTCTCGCCGAGCAGCGCATGGAACGAGCCCGGGCGCACCTTGAGCTCGACATTGTCGAGCGCCAGGAAGTCTCCGAACCGCATCGTCATGGCGATGGCATCGACGCCGAACGCGCCTGAGGGCGGAGGCGTTTCGCCGATGATCACGAAATCGCTCCGACGAAGGCGTCCGAGGTCGAGACCGCGCCGAATACGCCGCCCTGCATCTTGATCATCTTCAGCGCGTGGTCGTGATTGCTCTTGTCGGTCGCGCCGCAGCAATCGTGCAGCAGCACGCATTCGAAGCCGCGGTCGTTGGCCTCGCGCATGGTGGTGTGGACGCAGACGTCTGTGGTGATGCCGGTGAGCACGAGGTTCTCGATGCCGCGCACACGCAGGATCAGCTCCAGATCGGTGGCGCAGAACGAGCCCTTGCCGGGCTTGTCGATGATGGGCTCGCCCGGCAGCGGCGCAAGCTCCTCGATGATGTCCCAGCCGGGCTCGCCGCGCACGAGGATGCGGCCGCAGGGACCGGGGTCGCCGATGCCGGCGCCGATCTGGCGCGAGCGCCAGCGCTTGTTGGCCGGAAGATCGGAGAGATCGGGGCGATGGCCTTCGCGGGTATGGATGATGTGGAAGCCTTGGGCACGCATCGCTGCGAGCAGCTTCTTGATCGGCTCGATCGGGGCCCGCGTCAGCGAGAGGTCATAGCCCATCTTGTCGACATAGCCGCCGATGCCGCAGAAATCGGTCTGCATGTCGATGATGATGAGCGCGGTGTTCTCCGGGCGGAGATCGCCGTTGTAGGGCCAGGCATAAGGCTCGGACTTGATGGTGCGCTCGGGCATGATTTGGCTCTCTAGCGGGTGATCGACAATTCGGCCGGGGCTCCGGTCAGCGTGCGCTTCGGCGAGCAGGTGATGATCATGATCGCCAGCGTCAGGATGTAGGGCGCGGCGTTGAAGAGGTGATAGCCGGAGGTGACACCGACCGATTGCAAGGCCGGTCCCAGTGCCGCGGCGCCGCCGAAGGCGAGCGAGGCCCACAGGCAAAGCAGGGGATCCCAGCGTGCGAAGATCACCAGTGCCACGGCGGTGATGCCCTGGCCGGAGGAGAGGCCCTCGTTCCAGCTGCCGGGATAGAACAGCGACAGGAAGGAGCCGCCGATGCCGGCGAGGAAGCCGCCGACCATGGTGGCGCGCAGGCGGATCAGCAGCACGGAATGGCCCATCGCGCGTGCGGCGTCCGAGCTTTCGCCTGCGGTGCGGATGAGCAAGCCCCATCGTGTCGTGCGGAAGGCCCAATACAGCATCGGCGCGAGTGCGACACCGATCAGGAAGAGCACGTTGACCCGTAGCGCGGCGCGGACCTGCGGGATGTCGCTCCACCAGCCGAAATCGATCGCAGGCAGCCGCGGTGCGGTGGGCTCGATCAGGGGCTTGCCGAGATAGAAGGCAAGGCCGGTTCCGAACAGCATGAGCGCAATGCCGACCGCAACGTCGTTGACGCGTGGCAGCGAGCAGATGCCGGCATGCAGTGCGCCGAGCAATGCGCCGGTGATGCCGGCCGCGAGCACGCCGAGCCAGGGCGAGCCGGAGAGGTAGGAGATGCCATAGGCGCTCATCGCGCCCATCACCAGCGTGCCTTCGAGGCCGAGATTGATGCGGCCGGAGCGCTCGGTGATGCATTCGCCCAAGCTCACGAACAGGAAGGGCGTCGAGACGCGAATGGCGCCGCCGACTACGGCGAGGGGAACGGTCCAGAGTCCGATCGATCCGTCTGCCATCTCAGGATTTTCCCTTCAGGAAGCCGATGCGGCCGTAGAGCGCATCGCTGGCGAGCACGAAGACGAAAATGATGCCCTGGAGCACGAGCACCGATGCGTCGGGCAATCCGAGGCGGCGCTGCAGCAAGCCGCCGCTGGCGCTGATGCCGCCGAGCAAAATGGCGACGGGGATGATCGCAAGCGGATTTTGCCGCGCGAGGAAGGCGACGAGAATCCCGGTGAAGCCGTAGCCCGCCGCGAGGTTGGCGTTGGTGCGCCCCTGCACGGCGGCGACCTCGACCATGCCGGCAAGGCCTGCGGCGCCGCCGGCGAGGAAGCAGATGGTGAGGATCAGCTTGCTGACGCCAAGGCCGACGATCTTGGCGGCGCGGATATTGCCGCCGGCGACGCGCGCCGCGAAGCCGAACACGGTGTGATAGATCAGGATGTAGGCGGCGATGGCGGCGATCAGGCCGAAGACGAGGCCCCAATGCACGTCAGTGCCGGGGATCGAGCCGATCATGTTGGCGGCGCCGATCTCGCGTGTGGAAGGCTTGTTGAGGCTGGCGGGATCGCGCATCACGCCTTCGACGAGATGGTTCAGGATCGCGAGCGCGATGTAAACCAGCAGCAGGCTCGAAATGGTCTCGTTGACGCCGCGATATTGACGCAGCGCGCCGGACAGCATGATCCACAGGCCGCCGCCGATCACGCCCGCGATGACCATGGCGATCTGCACAAAGAAGGGCGGCATCCCCTGAAGCAACAGCGCCGCGCTGGTTGCCGACAGCGCGCCGATCAGCAGTGCGCCTTCACCGCCGATGATGACCATGCCGAGCTGCGCCGGCAGCGCCGTGCAGAGCGCAGTGAGGATCAGAGGCGCCGCGCGGGTCAGCGTGTTTTGCCAGGAGAACCAGGTGCCGAAGGCGCCGTAATACATGTAGAAATAGAGGTCGAGCGGGTTCTTGCCGAACATTGCGACGAAGATGCCGAAGACTACGAGCGCGCCGGCTAGCGCCGCTACCGGAATCAGGACGTATTCGATCATGCCGCCGTGGCGTTGCAGAAAGCCGGGATCGGCGGCCGGGGCAATCGTCCCGGCCGCCTCAGTGGAATCCGCGGCTTCCGTGGTCACGAAGTCGCTCCGATCACGCCTTCGACGAGGTAGTCCATCTTCTCCAGTTCAGGATCCTTCTGGCCCCGATCGGTGCCGGCCGGGATGACTGTCTTGCCCTTGTTGTCGACCAGCCCGCCCTTGAAGATGGCGTAGCCATCCGCCGACAGGAATTTCGTCTTGACCTCGTCGGCATGCTTGCGCGCTTCGGCGGACACGGCCTCGCCATAGGGTGAGGTCTTGACGATCTCTTCCTTGAGCCCGCCGCGATAGAAGTTCGGAATGCTCTCGCCGGCCGCGATCATCTTGACGAACTTCGGATAGAGCGCCTCCCAATTCCATTCCGCGCCGGTCAGATAAGCCTTCGGCGCGAGCGGCGACTGGTTGACGTGATAGCCGCAGACGAAGGCGCCGCGGCGCGCGGCGTTCTCGACCATGGTCTTCGGACCGTCGACGTGACAGGTGAGCACGTCGACGCCCTGGTCGATCAGGCTGTTGGTGGCCTCGGCTTCCTTGACCGGCATCGACCAGTCGCCGGTGAAGATCACTTGCGTGGTGGCTTTGGGATTGGCGAGCCTGGCGCCGAGCGCGAAGGCGTTGATGTTGCGCAGCACTTGCGGGATCGGCTTTGCCGCAACGAAGCCGACCTTGCCGCTCTTGGAGGTGTAGCCGGCGATAATGCCGGAGATATACTGGGCTTCGTCGATGTAACCGAAATAGCTGCCGGCGTTCTTCGGGTCCTTGTCGCTCCAGAGGCCGCCGCAGTGCTCGAAGCGGAGCTTCGGGAACTTGTTGGCCATCTTGATCATATGCGGGTTGTAGTAACCGAACGAAGTCGGGAAGAGCAGCGTGGCGCCGTCGAGATTGATCATCGATTCGATCGTCTTCTCGACCGCGTCGGTCTCCGCGACCTTCTCTTCCTCGACAACTTTGAGGCCCGGAATCTTTTTCAACGCCGCCGCGCCCTGCGCGTGCGCCTGGTTGTAACCGTAGTCGTCGCGCGAGCCGACATAGATGAAGCCGATGGTCGTTTCGGCTGCGAAGGCCGGGCGGATGCCGGCTGCCGCACCGAGGGTGAGGGCCGCGCCGCCCTGCAATAAATGACGTCGTGAAATCCTGCCAAAATCCATTGCTCGCTCCCCTTGGCGGATGACCCGCCTTAATCTCGCGGCTGCCACCGTCTGGCGGAGCCTGGATAAGTTGTCGCAAGCTTCATGCCAGAGGTTGTGGAGTGAGATTTTCGGTATAACTAATTGATATTTATGGAATATAATCGAAGACCAAATCTTGATCAGGAAATCATCGGATTAAATTATAGGCAGAATATATCTGTTGTATGCAATCGAGTTAAGCAATTGTAACCGGCGTTCGCGCGTGCATGACAAGGGTTGCGCGGTCTGTCCGTCGTCCGCATTCATGCTAACCACGCGCTCATTGGGCGGAGCCTGCCGTGTCATTTTCGCTGGCACCGAACTTGTATCGATGGTCGTCAGGACCGCCCGGTGGCGGCGGTCCCGAGAAATGGAAAGCTCGCCGGGATGGGTGCTGGTACCGCCGTTCAAGATGCATCGCTCGGCGAAGAGATCGTGCGCGGGATCAACGAGCTCGCCGCGATCTCGGAAGACGGCGACAAGCTGACCCGCATCTATCTCACCAAGGAGCTGCGGTCTGCGGCCGACCTCATCCTGAGCTGGATGCGTGAGGCCGGCATGAGCGCGCGCCTCGATGCGATCGGGAATGTCTGCGGTCGCTACGAAGGCGAGCGGCCGGGAGCACCCTGCCTGATGCTCGGCTCGCACTACGACACGGTGCGCGATGCCGGCAAATGGGATGGACCGCTGGGCGTCGTCACGGCGATCGCCTGCGTCGCGGATCTCAATCGTCGCGGCAAGCGCCTGCCGTTTGCGATCGAGGTGATCGGCTTTGCCGATGAAGAGGGCGTGCGTTTCGCTTCGACACTCCTCGGAAGCCGTGCGGTCGCCGGCACCTTTGACGAGAGTGTCCTGAACACGCGGGATGGTGACGGTGTGTCGATGCGCGATGCGCTTGTCGGGTTCGGCCTTGACCCCGACCATATCGGTGCGGCCGCGCGGGCGCGGCGCGAGCTGCTTGCCTATCTCGAATTGCACATCGAACAGGGGCCGGTGCTGGAAGCCCAAAACCTGCCCGTCGGCGTCGTCACCGCGATTGCCGGGGCCACTCGGCTTGCCGCGCGGCTGACGGGCATGGCCGGGCACGCCGGTACCGTACCGATGGCGCTGCGCCGTGACGCGCTCGCTGGCGCTGCCGAATGCATCGGCGCGATCGAGCAGTTTTGCCGGACCGACGAAAGCGGGCTGGTCGGCACCGTCGGCTACATCCAGGCGCGGCCCGGCGCCACCAATGTCATCCCGGGCGAAGTGTCATTCACGATCGACATGCGCGCGCCGACCGACATGCACCGCAAGCGCGCGGTCGCCGATATCGTTCGTCAGATCGAGGCGATCGCGAAGCGCCGGCAACTGGCGCTTCAGCTCGACGTGACCCACGAGAACCGCACCGCACCCTGTGCGCCCTGGCTGAAGGATCAGATTGCGCAGGCGATTGGAGCGGAGGGGCTTTCCGTGTTCGAGTTGCCGAGCGGAGCGGGGCATGACGGCATGGCGATGATCGACATCGCCGATGTCGGCATGATCTTCGTTCGCTGCCGCGGCGGCATCAGCCATCATCCAGACGAGCATGTGGAGCTGGCGGATGCCGATGCCGGCGCGCGGGTGCTGCTGCGGGTGATCGAGAATTTCAGGCCGCGGGAGGACCGCGCGGTCGCGAACTGACTGTCGGGGTCCAGGCGTCACAAGGGCGAGACACGAATCGGTCACGCTTGGAATGGTGACCCGGCCATCGCCGGGGATCACGAGATACCAGGCGCACATGAGCAGCGATATTTCCTTGTCGTCACATCGCGGAAACCGATTTTATCAGGGCATGGCGGCGACCTTCGTCGCCAACGCCCTTCAGGCAGTGAATTTCCTCGGTGATCGATTCCTGAGGCAGTCGCAGCATTCGTTTTCGGCGATTGAAGACCTTTACCGACATTCGATGGACAGTGCCTTTTCGGTGACCGAGGCATTCCTCGTCACGGGCGCGCCACACGCCTCCGCCTATTACCCGCGCGATTTTGCCTGGTTCTACCCTGACGTCCTCGACCCCGAAACCATCATGGATTCGCAAGACGCGGTGCGCCGGGTCCGTCTGCTCGAGAAGAGCGTCCGCCTGCTGCTGGAGGCGGTTCGCGCTGACGTCGTCACCACGACCATCGTTCCGGCCGGACGCCGCCGGTATCTCGGCGTGAACTATTTCTCGCGGCCCTCGGATACGCTGCTCGGTATTTTAGCCGGTCTCCAACAGATGCTCTCCGCCGAGGAGAGGGCGTCGTCCTATCTGGCGATGTCACAAGGCGCGCATGCCGGCCGCCTGCTGCTGGCGGAATACGGCGGCGACCTGAAGCGGGCGATCCTGAAGCTCGCAAGCGAGCTGGAGCCGCTCGAGGCTGACGGCACCCAGTATTTGCTGTGCGATGCCCGCGCCCCTCGCTCTGCGGCGACGGACACGCGTGCCGAGCGCAGGCGTTTCGTGACCAATGCCTGCGTCTACACAACGTTCGTATGGGGTGTGCAGTTCGGGATCGTCGACGAAAACGAACTGAAGCGGCTGCTCGGGCGCGACCTCGCGCAGCACAAGAGGGATTTGCTCCGCCTGTTCGGCAAGGACGGCTATATCAGGCATTCGCTGGACGGCGCGGCAGCGGCGCCGGCGTCCGCGGTTGCGCTGGATTTTGTCAGCGTCCATCGCGGCTTCTGGGATCTGAACGATGCGGGCGAGCGCGCACTGTTCGCGACCACCACGGATCTGGTCATCGCCGAGCCGCGCTTCCGCATCCCCAGCACGTTCCACTTCCTGGTGTCTGCGGATAATCCACAGAACAAGATGATCCACAAGATCGCCGCGCCTGCCTATCAGGGACGCTCCTCCTGGCCGACGTTCAACGTCGAATTCGCTGACCGAATGCTGGACTATGATGAAGCCGCGGGGAGCGATACCTACCGGGCCTGCGCGCAAGGGATATTGAAGGACATCCGCACCGCGACGGAGGTTCACGGCGGCTATCAGGAACTGATCTCGGAACAGGGGCTGAAATATCGCACTTGGGCCTACAAGGGCGCCGTGGCGCACTCCTGGTTTCCGCGCTTCCTCTCGGTCTGGAGGAGGGCGTATGGCACGCCGCTCCTCCGATGGAATGACTGATCCGCCGGGATTATCCCGCGGTCACGTCCACCAGTTCGCCGCCTTCCAGTACCTTGGCCGCCTTGGCGCGGTCGAGGTCGCCTTCCCAGGCGGCCACGACGACCGTGGCCACGCAATTGCCGGTGAGGTTGCCGACCGCGCGGGCCATGCCGATGAACCAGTCGACCGACAGCACCAGCACGAGGCCGATCGCGGGAATGCTCGGCACCGCGTTCAGCGTTGCGGCCAGGATCACGATCGCCGAGCCCGGTACGCCATGCGCGCCTTTCGACGTGATCAGGGAGACGCCGAGCACGAGCAGGAGATCGCCGAACGACAGCGGCGTGTTGGTCGCCTGCGCGATGAAGACGACGGCGAGGGTCAGGTAGATCGAGAAGGCGTCGAGGTTGAAGGAATAACCAGTGGGGATGACAAGGCCCACAACGGAATCCTTCACGCCCATCCGCTCCAGCTTCTTCATGATCTGGGGCAGCACCGCGTCGGAGGAAGCGGTCGCGAGCACGATCATCAGCTCCTCGCGCAGGTAGGCGAGGAATTTGAGGATGTTGATTCCGGCAAGCGCCATCACGCCGCCGAGCACGCCCAGCACGAAGATGCCGACCGAAACGTAGAACAGCATCACCAGCGAGACGAGCTGCTTCAGGGAGCCGACGCCGTATTTGCCGACGGTGTAGGCGACAGCGCCGAGCACGCCAAGCGGGGCCACGCGAACGATGAGCCCCATGACGCGGAACAGCACGGTGGACGCCGCGTCGATCATGTTGGTGACGAGCTTGCCCTTCTCGCCGCCAACCAGCGCGAGGCCGACGCCGAACAGGACCGCGAAGAACAGCACCTGGAGCACGTCGTTGCGCGACAGGGCGTCGAACGAGGTGGTCGGGATCACGTTCATCAGGAAGGCGCCGATGCCGCCGCCGGACAGCTTGTGGGCGTTGTCGGCGTAAGTGTTGAGCGCCTTGGCATCGAGCGTCGAGGGATCGATGTTCATGCCGTGGCCCGGGCCGAAGAGGTAGGCGAGTAGGAGGCCGACCACGAGGGCCACCGTGGTCATCACCTCGAAATAGACCAGCGCCTTGACGCCGACCCGGCCGACCTTCTTGAGGTCGCCGGCGCCGGCAATGCCGTGCACGACGACGCAGAACACGATCGGCGCCACGATCATCGAGATCAGCTTGAGGAAGGCATCGCTGAGGATCTTGAGGCCGACGGCAAAGTCAGGGACGACCATGCCGAGGATGATGCCGAGGACCAGTGCCGCGAGGACCTGGACGAACAGCGAGGTGTAGAGCGGCTTCGGCTCGGCGGTTGGCGCAGCGGCAATGGTCGACATGATGGCTCCCCCGTGACTGACGACGTCTTGACCGCCAGAAAGGAGCAACTACCGTGCCAGATTGTCGCGGTTTGCCAGTCGGCACCGTAAGGGTTAAGCCCCGGCTTTCGGAAGAGCTCGATATGACAATCTCCAATGAGGACGAACTTGCCAGCCTGAAAGAGATCGGGCGTATCGTGGCCAATGTCCTCGAGGCAATGGGGAAAGCCCTCGAGCCGGGCATGGCAACCTCTGAACTCGACCAGATTGGACGAAAGCTCCTGGAGGCTGCCGGGGCACGTTCGGCGCCGGAGTTGGCCTACGACTTTCCTGGCGCAACATGCATCAGCGTGAACGAAGAGATCGCTCATGGCATCCCCGGAGCCCGACGGATCGCGCGTGGCGACCTCGTCAATATCGACGTTTCGGCGGAGAAGAACGGCTTCTTTGCGGATACGGGAGCGTCGTTCGCCGTTCCTCCCGCGACCCGCTCGATTGAACGTCTTTGCAGGGATGGTCGGCGGGCGATGTGGACAGGCTTGCGGCAGGTTGGAGCCGGCAGACCGATTGCCGGCATCGGTCAAGCCATCGGGACCTTTGCGCGGAAAAACGGCTACACGCTCGTGAAGAACCTCGCCAGTCACGGCGTCGGCTTGTCGCTTCATGAGGAGCCGACGGAGATCGCAACATGGCCCGACGCCTCCGAGCGTCGGATCATGAGCGATGGCCTGGTGTTCACCGTCGAGCCGTTCCTGTCCCTTGGCGCCGAGTGGGCCGAGGATGGTGATGACGATCCCTGGACGCTCTATGGCAGCCCCGGGGCGCCGACGGTGCAGTACGAGCATACCGTGATTGCGACACGCAACGGACCTTTGGTCGTTACGTTGCCCGGTTAAGGTAGCTCAGCGACTCGTCCCGCGCGGAGAGCCACGAGCTATTCTTCAGACGATGCAGACGTGCCGCACACGGCAATTTGTTACGCCACCAGATCCAGCAGCCGACACGAGCCGCGCACCAGTACCTTGCGTCCGGTGGGGGTCATCGCAGGCACGCCGTCGTCAATGACAACGAGACCAAGCCTGACGAGGCTATCGACGAGATAAGCCTTCGCAAGACGATTGTTCGCAGCGGAATTCCGAAGTGTTCTCAGGGCCGCCCATTGATCTTGCGAAAGATCGAAGTCGAAATCGTCGTTCATGTTGCCTCAAGCAATCGTCACGTTCGCGCGCCCCTGATAGCGGCGCTGCATGAAGACCATGCGACGACAATGAGTCGGGAATTCGGTGAGCTGTTTAGAACGTCTCTTCACAAATTGCCGCACTTCATTGCGTCACAAGCGTTAAGATCGTTCGGCCGCGAATATCGTCCCGACTGCGGATCACTTATTGATGATCTCGACTTGATGTTGCGCCGCAATCTACCGCATCGCACGGGAAGCGTTGCTGTCCCATTCTGCGTCGCGATAGGCACAGAAGCAGTGAGACGAGTCGTTCAGGATTCTGCTAGGTTGATTCGAGGGGAATGGCTTCACACGACAGGAGTGTGAGTGCATGAACAGGCTGGTGGAAATTCGCAGTCAGGAATCCTTGTGCCGGGAACGCGCGGCGCTCGATTCCGAGCGTCGGGTGTTCTGGCTTGCGCAAGCGCAGGAATGGGAGCAGCGCGCGCTCGACGAAATCGCGTATCACTTTCGAGAGTGCAATCTTGCACGGGTCGAGCTGAACGCGGCCTGACGCCGAAAGCGATGACCGCCTACTGATAGGTCGCCACGATATCGGACACCGCGCGCTCGAGCTGCTGCGCGGTGGCGCATTGGCGCACGACGCTGCAGAAGGTCGCATAGCGCGGCATCTCGGAGTCGCCAAAGCCCCAGGCGAGGCGTCCCTCGGGATTGAGCCAGACCAGCCGCTTCGATCGCTCGGAGATGCGCCGTAAAATATCCGCGCGCGGATCGAGATTGTTGCTGCGGGCATCGCCGAGCACGATCACCGTGGTCTGCGGCGTCAGCGTGCTCATGAAATCGTGCTCGAAATCGACCAGCGAAGAGCCGTAGTCGGACGAACCGAAGCCGACCTTGGACATGATCTCGGCCATCGCTTCTTCCGGTGACTTCTTCTCCAAGATCTCGCTGACCTCGATCGTGTGCGAGGAGAAAGCGAAGGAGCGGACGTCGTCGACGACCTCATGCAGCGAGTGGATCAGGAGCAGGAAGAAGTCCGATACCTGAGCGACCGAGCCGGAGACGTCGCACAGCGCCACGATCTTCGGCCGGTCGCGATGCTTGCGCTTCCACGCGGTGAGAAAGGGTACGCCGCCCCAGGCGGCGTTACGGCGCAGCGTGCGGCGCACGTCGAGATGGCCACGCCGCTGGCGCTTGCGCGGCTTCGAATAGCGCTCGCGCAAGCGCCGCGCGATCTGGCGGATGAGGGCGCGCATCTCCGCGACCTGGCGGCGCTCGATGCGGGCCAGCGGCGCATTGCGCAGGATCTCGTTGCGGAGATTCTCGGCCTCCTCGCGGGCGTAGAGTGCAAGGCCTTGCGAGACGGTGTCACGCACGGCCTCGCGAAGAGCATCCAGCGCGGCGCGCAGACGTTCGGCCTGCGACGGATTGGTCGCGGTGAGTTCGTCGAGATCGTCGCGCAGGCGCTGAAGGCCCATGGCGTCGAGGATGCGGCTGGAGAAGATGCCGCGCTGGGTGGAATAGCGGATGTCGGAGAGCGATGCTGCACCCGAGGCGCTGGCGATGGCGGCGGCGATTGCGTTGCGATCCTGCGACATCAGCATCTGCGCGAGAGGGCCTAGCCCGGCCGGAGGCTGGCCTTCGCCTGCTTCGCTGGCCGAGCCGGATTGGGCAGACTGATCGGCGTCCTGCGAAGCGTCATCGTCGTTGTCGGCTTCAGGTTGATCCTGGCGTGGGTCCGGCTGGCTGAAGAACAGATCAAAGCAGTCGCCGAGCGCGAGCTTCTCGTCCTGCGATTTTGCGAGCGTCAGGAGCAGCGCATCGCGGAGAATGGCGCGGTCGGAGAAACCGATCTGCTTGACCGCGCGCATCGCATCGATGCTTTCGGCGGGCGAGACATGCACGCCGGCGCCGCGCGCCGCCCGAAAGAAACGATGAAGGTTCTCGCGCATCGGTCTCAGCCGAAGACGTTGGAGCGCGCCGCCTTGGCAATGAAGGTCGTGATCTGCGGGTGGGCGGCCTCGATATCGGCTTCATATTTCAGGAGCACATTGAGCGTGTCCTTGACGATCTCGGTATCGAGCTCGTTAGCCTGAAGCAGCACCAGCACGCGCGCCCAGTCGATGGTCTCGCTGACCGAGGGCAGCTTCTTCAGATCGAGCGAGCGGATCTCGTGGATGAAACCGACCATCTGCCGGCGCAGCGACTGCGAGATGTTGGGGACGCGGCTCTCGACGATGCGCTCCTCGAGCCGCTGTTCGGGGAAGCCGATATGCAGATGCAGGCAGCGCCGCTTCAGGGCGTCGCCAAGGTCGCGCTCGCTGTTGGACGTGAGGATCACGGTCGGCGGCGTAATCGCCGAGACGGTGCCGAGCTCGGGGATCGTGACCTGGAAATCGGAGAGAATTTCCAGCAGCAGCGATTCGAATTCCGCGTCCGACTTGTCGATCTCGTCGATCAGCAGCACGCAGCCGCCCGGCTGCTCCAGCGCCTGGAGCAGGGGGCGCGGTTCGACGAACTCCTTGGAGAAGAACACGTCGCCGAAAGCGTGGAGCTGGCCAAGCGCCGCGTCCAGCGTCTGCGCGCCGCCGAGGACTTCGCCGAGCTTGTCCTTCAGGATCTGCGTATACAGAAGCTGCTTGGCGTATTTCCACTCGTAGAGCGCCTTGGCCTCGTCCAGGCCTTCGTAGCATTGCAGGCGGATCATCTTCATGCCGCGCCAGGCGGCGATCGCCTTGGCGAGCTCGGTCTTGCCGACGCCCGCGGGGCCTTCGACCAGGATCGGCTTCTCGATCTGTTGCGACAAATAGACGGCCGTCGCGATCTGCCGGCTCGCGATGTAGCCCTGCGCGGCAAGGCCGCTCTCTACTGCCTCGATCGACGTCGAGGCCTTCTGTTCAGCCACGAAAGGGCGCTCCCAAAGGTCCTTGCTTGAGACTCGTTCTGCCTGCGTTCCCGGCAAAGAACAAGCCTCGTTTGGGAGGGGCCAGACCCGCGTGAAGGGCGTTTTTTCCGCTTAACGCAAATAGTTGAGCGGTTCGCCGATCAAGCGGTCAGTGCCGCAGCAACTCCGGCTTGCGGATGGTTTGCCGCACCTCGGCGCCGCAATCGGCGCACTCATAGACGAAGTCGATTTTGGCCAGGCTCCAATGCGGCTCGACCTCGCGCACATACATCGGCAGGAACCCCATGCATGTCGGGCAAATCACAGGCGCGATTTCGATGTCCTGATGATGCTGTACATAAGCTGGCATCTCGGCTCTCCTTCGCAGGCGACCACCAAACCCCGCGCAGAAGCTACTGCCGGTCGCAGCAAGGCCGTCATCAACTCTTTCGAACAGAGGCGGAACGAGCGGCGTTTGTCGTTCGCTGTGACATTCTTGTTACGTCTTCTATACTGTAATGCGCGGATTAAATGCCTATTTCTCCGGCCGATCAGGCTTTTCTGACCATCACTGCAACGATAAGGGAGCAACGCCCATGACGCATGCCATTCGCTTTCACAAGACAGGCGGTCCGGAAGTCCTGGTCTGGGAGGAAGTCAGTGTCGGCAAGCCCGGAGCCGGCGAGGCGCGCATCCGCCACACCGCGGTCGGTCTCAACTTCGTCGACATCTACAATCGCTCCGGTGTGTATCCCGCGCAATTGCCGAGCGGTCTCGGCAGCGAGGCGGCTGGTGTCGTCGAGGAAGTCGGACCCGGTGTCACTGACCTGAAGCCCGGCGATCGCGTCGCCTATGGCGCTTCGCCGCTCGGCGCCTATTCCGAGGCGCGGCTGATTCCGGCCGACCGGCTGTTGAAGCTGCCTGACGGCGTCGACGACAAGACCGCGGCGGCGATGATGCTGAAGGGGCTCACCACGCAATATCTGATCCGGCAGACCTATCGCGTGAAGGCCGGCGATACCATCCTGCTTCATGCCGCGGCCGGCGGCGTTGGCCTGATCCTGAGCCAGTGGGCCAAGCATCTTGGCGCGACCGTGATCGGCACGGTCAGCAACGACGAGAAGGCCAAGCTTGCCAAGGCGCATGGCTGCGACCACGTCATCGTCTACACCCGCGAGGATTTCGTAAAGCGCGTCGACGAGATCACCGGCGGCAAGAAAGTGCCTGTGGTCTATGATTCCGTCGGCAAGGACACCTTCCTGAAGTCGCTGGACTGCCTCGCGCCGCTTGGCGTAGCGGCGCTGTTCGGTGCGTCCTCCGGCGCTGTCGAGCCGCTCAATCTCGGGCTGCTCGCGCAGAAGGGCTCACTCTATGTCACCCGTCCCACGCTGTTCACCTACGCCGCCAAGCGAGAGGCTCTGGTCGCGATGGCGAACGAGTTGTTCGATGTCGTCAAGTCCGGCGCGGTCAAGATCGAGGTGCACCAGACCTACCCGCTGAAGGACGCCGCCAAGGCGCATGCCGATCTCGCCGGGCGCAAGACCACGGGATCGACGGTTCTCACGGTGTGATTTCCGACTGGACAATGGCGCGGGCTGACAAGGCTCGCGTCACGTCCGTTCGTGCTTGCGCAGGTCGCGGACGTGATCGAGGTGGATCGCCTGGAGGTCGACATCTTCAGGTGGGACCTGGGGGAGAGCAGCCTCCGCAAGGATGATTTCGGTTACGTCTTCGACCGAGCCATCCGCGATCTCGTGGATGAACGACACGTTCTGATATTCACCTGACGCGACGCGGGAAATGACTTCGCGCCTCGTGATCTCGGGGTCGACCACCGCCTCGCGGCCGCGCCGCCCATAGTCAATCATCACGACGAAATACTGCATCAAACGATCCTGCCGCGCCCCGTGGCCGGGAACGCGGCAGATTATTTCCGAAAAGCGGAATTAAATCAAGAGAAATTTCGATAAATCGGAATTCGTGCCTACTTGCTCTTCTTGCGGGGGCGCGCCGACTTGGCCCGCAGCCGCTCGAGCTGGCCCTTCGGCATGGACAGGCAGATCTCACCGAGCCACTCGAGCTTCACGCCGACGATCGGCTTGGCATTGAAGCTGGTCAGATTGACGACGGAGGGGGATTTGCCCCGCTCGATCGTCTTCAAATAGCGCTCGCCGGTCTTGAGCCGAACTACGGCCTCTTCGCCGTAGAAGCTCGACAGCGGGTGGCGCTGATCCTTGTAGACCACGATCACATCGCCGCTCTCGTATTTGGGCAGCATAGAATCGCCCACGATCTCGAACGCAACGGTCTCTTCCATGATCGGGAAAGGCAGCGCGATCTCGCCGAGACCTTCCGGGGGAACCTGTTCATAATCCGGCTCGATCACGGCGCCGGCACCGACGCGGCCCATGATCGGAGCGAGGTTGAGCTCGAGATATTCCATGATCGGAATGATTTCCGACGCCTTCACCAGGCGCTCGCCACCGAGGATTTCCGACACCGCGCCGGGCCGCACGCCCATGGCTGCCGCCAGGCCGCCCTTGCTCTTGCCCGTTTTTTCCAGGCCCCGCTCGATCATTGCAACGTCCAACATGGTGATTCCCTCGGTTACCCATCATCTCGCCTCTTGTAATCCGAAATTCGGAATTGATGCAATTATGAATATCAGAATTGTGGCTTGACTATCGTTTCGGAATACCGGAATGTGTGTTTCGCTTGCCGGTCGTGCGATCGGCAAAGGCGCATCACAGGACAACAGCATGGAACCGGGCCATTGGCCGTCGGAGCACTCCGACGCGCTTCGCGACTATTTTCTCAAGGGGTTGTCTTATGCGGAGATCGGATGGGAGATTAACGCAAGGTTTGGAACGACTTATACGCGCAGCGCAGTTGTCGGTCGCGCCAAGCGGCTCGGGCTGATTGCACCCGCGCGGATGACGAGCCCGTCGATCGTGCCACCGTTGCCGGGCGAGGGCTGGCAGCCATCACCGCGCCGGATGACGTTGCCGTACCTGAACGCGCCGCCGCAGTCAGCGATGAAGCCTGTCGCGCGGGTCGAGCTGCGCTGTGTCGGCGTCCAGCCGCGTCTGATCCAGCTGGTCGAACTTGCGGGGCAGGACTGCCGCTACCCCTATGGCGGCGACAAGGATGGAGAGGAGGTCACCTTCTGCGGCCATCCGCGCCAGCCCGGCTCCAGCTATTGCACGCCGCATGCGCGCCTGACGCGCAAGTCCGGCGCCGCGTCCGCCCATGGCGCTGGTCCCGTCGTCCTGCGGCTGGTCACCACTGTCTGAGAGGGGCGGTCATGGGTTCAATCGTCAATTTTGCAGGGAGTATCCGAGTGGCACGTGCCCGACGCAGCAAGTCCTTTAAATTGGCTGGGATCTACGATCGGCGCTCGCGCGAGGTGCCGTTCAACGCCGAGGTGGCGGAGGTCGAGGTCGACAATCCACTGGCGCTCGATGCCGGCGAGAAGATCGTGGCGGTCCGATCAGTGCGCGGCGATCCGCTCGGCCGATTGCACGCGCATCACCAGATCGACGAGGCGCAATATCGCGGCGGGCGTGCCTTCCAGAACGATTGGGAAAGGGCGGAGCGCGGGCCCCAGGCGGTGGACCCGACCCGCGAATATGTCGATGGCGCGCGCTCGCGCGAACCCGTCACCGAGAGCCAGAGGCAGGCGGTGCTGCGTCTGAACCGGGTCGAGCGCGAACTCGGTACCGACGGCGCCGCGCTGGTGCACGATGTCCTGGTGCTGGGGCTGACCATGGATCAGATCGGGGAGCGGCGCGCCGTCCGGACCCAGCGCTGGAACGACTATTTCGCAAGGCGCTTCCGCGAATGCCTGGACCGGCTCGCGCTGGTCTACGGTTTTGCAACGGAAGGCGAGACCCGGCGCGCCAAGCGGTGACGATGATGGCGGTGCGCCCGTGGCCTCGCTTCAGGCGCACCGCGCCGCTCCTTACGGATGCGGCACGATCTGGTAAGGCGTCGTATAGGGCTCGACACGGAGCGAAGAGTTGGCCAGAAGCCCGATCTTGGCCGTGGGCGCCTGCTGCAATTCGCCGTTCGGACCGCGATGCACGTTGTACTGCCAGACGGTGAGGTCGCCCTTCTGCGCCAGCGCGTGCGCGACCGCGCTCGCATCATGACCGCCCAGCGCCTGAAGCTCCTCCGCCGACAATCCGACGACGATTTCGTCCTTGATGGTCACGACCTTGAACAGATTCATCCTGGTCTCCTGCGCCCATGCGCCTTGTATCGAGAGGGTGAGAAGCGCGACCGCGGTGCCCTTGATGAGATCGCTGCGAGAAAGCATGCCGTCGTCCTTTGGTGCTGGGGCGCGCCCGAATCGTGGAGTTGGTCAGCCATGGCGCCCGTGGTCTGCGTGACTGTTTCGCTCCGCTTTGTCGTTCGATCCTGGACGACGGTTCACAGGCGGAAGCATATTGGGGGCGATGAACCTCGATGCGGGGAGATGCAGCGTGCCGAGAAGACGGCCGATCCCGGGCGCTCGCCGCCTGGCTCGGCTTCAATGGTGCACGGATCAAGATACCGGAGACCGGCGACGAAATTGACGTTCATTTCGCCGACGATACAACCGCCGAAGTCGGACTCAACAATTACGAGCATATGCTGAAGAAACGCAGATCTGACGTCGTCAATCTCCATTCACATCGGAAACAAGGCGAAATGCCGCGCCGATTGACTGCGGTCGGGGCAGTGTGCGTGAGTGATGCCACTTCTTGACGCAGGTGGGTGACGACGGTCGCTATTCCTGTTATCCGGAATTGCCGTGGTACGATGCAGACGAAGCATCGCTGCGGTGACGGTTTGGCTTGCCGGAGGAGTTGTTCCTTGGCATAATTGCAACCTGTTCGGTTGTGTCCTAACGTGTGGATATGCCGTTCAGCGTCCCGTGCCCTGGCCGAGAGTTGATGGTTGCCATGGCTTTGGTTCTCGAGCGGGACTTTGACGTCTGATCACGAAAGCCGATGCTTGTCATAGGTGCGAGATGAAAAACCTCAATTTCACCGCTGAACTGCACCTCAAGCTCGGTGCGCCCGCGAGCGGCACCGTTGAAAGCCTGCGCCTGCTCCGCGCATTCCTAAAGCTCGAGCCTCGACAGCGTTTCGAGGTCATCAAGCTCGTTGAGGACCTCGCCTCCGAAGAAACCCTTCCCGAGCACCCCCTGTCCTGAGCCCGCGCAGGCTTTATTACATTCTGTCCATCATGTCCGCCGGGGACCGACCGTCAGGCGCTGGCTGTTTCCGGGCCTTGGCCGCTGGAATGCGGTGGGACAAATGTGATAATCAGGGGAAAAAGGGGAGGAGACCATGATCGAACCGAAGCTCGAAGTTCCGGCCGAATTGCGCGACTTGGCCGAGAAGACGATCGACCAGGCTGAAAAGGCCTTCGGCATGTTTTTCGACGCCGCCACCAAGTCGATGTCGACAGTCCCGGGGGCGGGTGCGGATGTGTCCAAGCAGGCGCTCGCTTTCACCGAGCAGAACATGAAGGCAGCGTTCGAGCATGCGCGCAAGCTCGTGCACGCCACCGACGTTCAGGAAGCCATGCGGATCCAATCGGAATTCCTGCGCAGCCAATTCACCAATGCAGGTGATCACATGCGCCAGATGACCGGCAACTTCATGCAGCCCGGCAAGGGCAAGTCCTGATGATCGCGTTTCTTCCCATGATGGGCCACCGAATGGCGTAATTCGCCGTCCATCATTCTTTCTGCTGATCCCTGTCGGTTCTCCGGCAGGGATTTGCATTTTGCGGCAGGCGCGCCAGGCGCAATGCTCAGCCGCAGCATGATCCTGGGAATTGCGAGAGATCGATCCGAGCGATGATTGATCGCAGCAGCTTGCGAACGGAGCGGTAGAGGTGCCGTGCGAATGCCGGTGTCCTCGTTGCGGGCAGGCCAAAGCCCGCCGTATCGAGACTTTTCGTGACAAGGCTTTCGATCAGGTGCGACACGTGCCTCTCCGGGATGGTGAGGCCAATTCTATCGTGGCTGATTTGCCGCTGCCTTGATCTGTCGCAAGGCGTTCCCGGCTAGTAATCGCCGGGATTCATGATCATTGGGCTCCTGGTGTCAGCCGGCGCGAGCGCGCTGCTGGCACTGTCGCGCAGGAAGCGGTCGAGCGTCTCCTGGATCTTCTGCTTGACCGCATCGGGACCGCGATCGCTCATCTCGGTGTGCTGAGCACCGGTATGAACGATGTCGATACCGCGAGCCTTGGCCTCTTCCGGCGTCGGCAGCACACCCGGGTCGGTCTGGAAATGCGGATCCTTGGAGCGGAACGTCAGGATCTTCATGTTATCGCTGAGCACGAAGGGCACCCGCAGATTGTCGAGCGTGATCACCTTCGACACCATCTCCGGGTGCTGATGGGCGACATACATGGAGACGTCGCCGCCATTGGAATGGCCGACGAGGGTGATGTGGTCGTAATCGGCGTTTTCCTGCCGCCGCTTCAGCTCGGCCAGGGCGAAAAGGATATTGGCCTCGCAGCGCATGTAGACCTCGCGCCGACCGACATATTGCTCGCCGACATGGGTCATCAACGGCGGATCGCTCGGCAGGTCCTGCTGGATGCTGGCAACGAGGTAGCCGCGTGCCGCGAGTACGTTGGCGAGGAAGGAATATTCGGTAGCTTTGACGGTGTTGCCGTTGCTGATGATGGCAAGCGGAAGCTTCCAGAGGCCGAGATTGGCCTTGGTCTCGTAATCACGCCGCACTGCGATCTCGACGGTGATCGGCCGCTGGCGCGAGGCATCGAACAGAGTCAAAATCTCATGGCGGATCGCGAACCGGCTGACGACAAAATACTGGCCGACACCGAGGACGCAGAGAAACGCCAGAATTGCAAACACCCTTTTCATGGAACGGTCTCAAATCACATTCGGCTGAACATGGCTATCGGGCTCGCCCGGATCGAGCGATCGTGAGCAGGCTACGGGATTAAATTTACGCAAGTCTGTGAGAAGCGCCGCAAAAGGGCCGCATCAAGGCGCGTGCGACGAAAGTCGGATGGCTAGAGGCAGCCGCCCTTGCCGCGTTCGGGGCAAAGCCGGAACGCGCTCGACAGGGTGAACAGGAAGCGCGGGCTGCGGCGCTCGTTGTTCGGGGCCCGGTAGCTCAGGGGCACGGCCACGCCGAGATCGGCCTGAATGTCGTCCGGCAGGAAGAAGCGCATGCCGGCGCCGGCTGATGTCAGCGCCAGCCCGTCGCGCAGGCGGTAACCGTCGTTCCAGACTGCGCCGGCGTCGCCAAAGGCGTAGATCTGATAGCCAGTCCAGTAGCGGAAATTGAGCTTCTGGTCGAAACGAACTTCGAGCGAGCCGGCCAGACCATTGTCGCCGCTGATCTCGGCTGCGCCATAGCCCCGGCCGAATGCCGCGCCACCGAGATAGAACTGCTGCGAGGTGAACAGCGGCCGCGATGCCGTCTGGCTCGCCGCGGAGAGCTTGAGTGACCACACGTCGTTGAGTGTCTGGTAGCGTGTGAACCAGACGTTCAGCACCGAGAAGTTCGATGCGGCGCCGTCGCGCGACAACAGATCGTCGTCGAAATGCGAGGCGCCGAAAATGTCGAGGCCCTGGCGATAGGTCAGCGTCGCGAAATTGGTGCCGCCGAATCGATCCTGGAGCCGGTAGTCGGCAGTCAGGCTCGCGGTTCTGATGTGATCGTTGTACCAGGGACCGTACAGGTCGTGCTCGGACACATTGCTGAAGGTCCCGGCCATGGTCAGCGTCAGCGCTGACGATTGCGACATGAAGGGCACGGTGCTTGCCCGCACTTCGAAAGCCTCGGTCGTGGTGATGTCGCTGTCGAGGCGGCGGGCGTCGCCCGGCCGCACGGCGCTGTACAGGACGGACGCGCCGAGGCGCACGCCGTCGACGCCGACGGGCGCGTCATAGGACAGCCGTGCAAAGCCGAGTTGGCGGGGGTCGTTGGCAACGGTCGACAAATTGACCGCCAGGGTGTCGCCTGGCGTGAGGTAGGAGTTGAACGCGCCGGTCGCATAGGTCTGCCACGGGCCGACCGATGACGAGCCGAGATTGTCCAGGCCAAACGACGAGAACACGTGCCAGGTCTTCAAATAGACAATGAGGCGGAAGCGACCGGTCGTACCGCCGATCTCTTCCAGTGCAGTATCGGTGATCCGGACGCCCGGCCTGCCGTTGATGAGAAAGAGCTGGCGTTCGAGCGTTGCGAGGCGTGACGGCTGCTCGGCAAGAATCGGCCCGAGCATCGGCCTCACGCCGAATTGTTCGGCGCCGTCGCCTTTCAACTCCGCCTGCACGATGGCGCCTTCGATCACCTGGATCCTGACGCGACCGTCGGCAATATCCTGCGGCGGCACGATCGCGCGGCTCAGATGGAAACCGGCGGCACGATAGAGATCGCTGATCGCGCCCGCGATCGCGGCGAGGTCGGCTTGCGAGACCTTCTTGCCGAGATAGGGCTGATAGACGGCGGCGATGCCATCACCGGGGACGGCGTGAGCACCGCTGACATTGACGCCGCGAAGGACGAATTGGGGCTTGGTATCACCGCCGGTATTGGGCTGGCCAACCGTCGGCAACCTGACCGGAGGACGGCTCAGCGATTCCTGCTCGGTTTGGTTCTCAAAGTATTTCTCGGGCTGTCGGGGATCGAAGCCGGGCGCGTTCGCCTGCTGCGCGAATGCTGACGAGACTCCCGCGAAAATTGGTGCGACCAGCACCAGCGCGGTAAGGAGATGCCGCTTCTCAACGCGCGCAACGATCTGTTCCCCGTAGTTTGACGGAGAAGTGCCCCTGAGCCGGTAAGAGTTCGTTAGCTGCATGATTTTTCTTAGTTTTTTATGGTCAACGAACCGTTAATGCGACCACGTCACTCGCTGCTTCCCGCTAAGTTTATGTTGAGTGATTTCGGATACCCCTCAGGGCTGCTGTAACGCGGACCGAGGATCGTCATGCTGGGCAAAGTTGGAATACGGTGCGCCTTCGCGGCAGCGCTGATCCTGGGATTGGCCTCCGGCGCATCTGCCGCGGATGACGGCGTCTGGTCGGTCAGAAAGTCCTCGGGCGAGGTCTGGCTCGGCGCCAACGGTGCGCAGCAGGTTTCCTTGGGTCAGGAAGGCACGCTGAAGGCAGGCGATACCATTCGCACCGGACGCAACGGGCGCGTTCTGCTTGTCCGCGGCGAGGAAACCATTCTGATCTCTCCGAACTCGGTGGTCGGCTTGCCGGCCGAGAAGAAGGAGGGGCTCTCGACCACCATCATCCAGCAGGCGGGTTCGATCCTGCTCGAGGTCGAGAAGCGCAACGTCAAGCATTTCGAGGTCGAGACGCCCTATCTCGCCGCCGTGGTCAAGGGGACGCAGTTCAGCGTGACCGTGGGTGCGGGCAGCACCAAGGTCGGCGTGGTCCGCGGTCAGGTCGAAGTCTCGGACTTCAAGACCGGACAGATCGCCCAGGTCATGCCGGGACAATCGGCTACGGCTTTCGAACACGGCAAGCCCGGCCTCAGCCTGAGCGGCGCCGGGGCTTTCAGTCCGATCGAACATGGCAAGCCGCGTGCGTCCACGATTGAGCGCGTCCCCGTGCCGAAATCGGGCCTGTCCGCACCGCGCAATGCTGCCAACGGTCACGCGATCCATGCGCTGGGTCCGGTCGACAAGGGCAACAAGGCGGCCGGCGTGCCGAAGCAATCGCATCAGGCGAGCGGAGTTCACACGCCCAAGGCTGGTGTCGTGCGCATTTCGAGTTCGCTCGGCGAGGTCAAGCTGAACGTCCACAAGGTCACGAATGGGCTTGCCCACGGCGCCGTTGCGACGGGGCGCGTGCGCAATGCGAACGCCAGCACGGGGACCGAGACGGTCTGGAGCGATACGAAGGCGAGCACGACAACCGCCGCCGCCAACAGCTCTAACGTCACGGCCGTCACCGTGAGCAGCAGCGCAGCTGCTGCCAGTGCGACGGCGACGACGTCAAATACAACGACGACTGTGGCGACCACCGCTGGTTCGACCAGCAATGTGTCCAGCGGAAGCTCGGGGAGTGGGAGCAGCGGGACTGGTGCGACCGGCAACGGAAGCAGCGGCACCGGCAATAACGGAAACAATGGCAACAACGGTAATAGCGGCAACAACGGCAATAGCGGAAACGGGAATAGCGGCAACGGGAATAACGGCAACAATGGCCACCACTACGGCTGGTACAAGGGCCATCGCTAGGACCGCGCCGTCGCCGGTATAGGGGAGCACCTCGCGGCAGGCGCCGCCGGTGCAGGGGAGCAAAGTGAAACGCTATCGGCCGCATATTCTTGTCGTGATCGCGCTGGCGGTCGTGCTGTCCACGGGATGGCATGGCGCGCTTCGCAATGCGCTCACCGATCTGCGGTTCACCTGGCAATCTCGTGCCGCGAGCGGCAACGTCGTCGTGGTGGCGATCGACGCGCCCTCGATCGACCAGATCGGGATCTGGCCTTGGCCGCGCCGGCTTCACGCCGAGCTGTTGCACAGACTCGAGGCGGCGGGCGCGCAGGATGTTGCCTTCGATGTCGATTTCAGCACACCGTCAGACCCCGCCTCCGACGAGGCCTTTGTCACGGCGCTCCGGGAGGTCGGCGGCTCGACGATCCTGCCCTCCTTCAAGCAGCCGACGCCGAATGGTGGTGCGGCTCACATCAATCGCCCCCTGAAGCCGTTCAGCAACCAGTCGTGGCCAGCCCTCGTCAATGTGGCAATCGAATCCGACGGATTGGTCCGCCGCTATCCGGTCGGCGAGAAGCTCGGCGACTCCCAGATGCCGTCGATGGCCGTCGTGCTCGCCGGGCAGGATGCAAATCGGCGGCCGCCCTTCCTGATCGATTTCGGCATTCGCGCTGCCTCCATCCCAAGCGTCTCCTATTTTGACGTGCTGCGCGGCGATACCGCGACCCTCGACAAGCTGAGGGACAAAAAGGTCATCGTCGGTGCCACGGCACTCGAGCTCGGTGATCGGTTCAGTGTTCCAAACGGCAAGATCGTCTCGGGACCCATGCTCCAGGCGCTGGCGGCGGAATCGATCCTCCAGAACCGGATGCTGCGCTGGACGTCCGACGTCGGCATGATCGTCGGCCTGGGCCTGATCTGCCTGCTCATGCTGTATTCGTGGCGCCGCCTCGCACCGGGTGCCCGCGTCGCGATCCTGGTTGCAGCGGGTGCAGGCGTCGAACTGGCTGCTGCCCTTGTGCAGGCAAAGTGGCCGCTCATCATCGACACGTCGCTGTTTCACATCGCGATCATTGCCTATCTGACGGCGATTGCGCTCGACGAGATCGACTTCCGCAGTCTGCTGGGGCGGATTGCCGAGAGCCGATTTCATCGCATCGCGATGTCGCTCGGCGACGGTCTGGTCTGCACCGACGAGAAACACCGGATCACGGTGTGGAATCCGGGCGCCAGCGCGATCTTCGGCTATATGCCGACGGAGATGATCGGACGTCCGTTTGAAATCCTCTGTGCGGTGGCCGCGGACGGCCGCGCGAAGGCGTTTGCCATGCGCGATGCCGCGCGCCAGGCGCTGCTGGTTCCCGGCGGCGCCGTCGTCGTCGAGTTCGAAGGACGGCGCAAGAATGGCGAGACGTTCCCCGTCGAAGCGAGCTTCTCAGGCTGGCAGGGTACGGACGGTTTCCAGTACGGCGCGATCCTGCGCGACATCTCGGTGCGCAAGCGCGAGGCTGAACGCGTCAGATATCTTGCTGAACACGACGCGCTGACAGGTCTTGCCAACCGCAACATGCTGCATGCGGGTCTCGCCAATCTGATCGTCGCGGCGGAGCGGCGATCTTCCGACGTCGCGCTGCTCGTGCTCGGGCTCGACGGCTTCCAGCAGATCAACGACATGCTCGGACACTCGGCCGGCGATCTGGTCCTGCGGGCCGTTGCCGAGCGTTTGCGAACCGAAGTCGATGGCAGGGGGATCGTCGCCCGGCTCAGCGGGGACGAATTCGCCATCGCTCTTGATGGTGCGGAGGCCGGCGAGCGGATTACGGAGTTTGCGGAGCGGATCTCGGGCGCGTTCGAGGCGCCGCTGGCGACGGGCACGCGGCAACACCGCGTCAGGATCAGCATCGGTGTTGCGGTCTATCCCGAAGGTGGACAGAATGCCGACGATCTCCTGAGCAACGGCCATCTGGCGCTGAGCCGCGCCAAGGCGACGCGACGCGGCAGCCATGTGATCTTCGAGAGTGCGATCCGTGAGGAGTTGGAGAACCGGCTGACACTGGAGAGCGAATTGGCGCTTGCCGCGGATCGCGGCGAGTTCGAGCTGTTCTACCAGCCCCAGGTTCGCCTGGCCAACGGCAGCCTGGTTGGCGCCGAAGCGCTCATTCGCTGGCGGCATCCTGTGCGCGGCTATGTCTCGCCCGGCGAGTTCATGCCGGTGGTCAATACCTCAGCTCTGTCTGAGCGGATCGCGAACTGGGTGATGGATACCGCCTGCCGACAGGCGCGTGCGTGGGAGCTGTCCGGTAACAGCGTACGTGTCGCAATCAACCTGTCGCCGTCGCAGCTCCATTCCGGAGATCTCGCGCAGGCGATTGCGGTGTTGCTGGAAACGACGGGGTTGACGCCGTCGCTGCTCGAGATTGAGGTCACCGAGGACATCCTGCTTCATGACGAAAGCCGCGTGCTCGACATGTTCAAGCGGATCCAGCAGCTCGGCGTCCGTGTCCTGTTCGACGATTTCGGCACCGGTTATGCGAGCCTGAGCTATCTCAAGAAGTTTCCGCTGGACGGGCTCAAGATCGACCGTTCGTTCGTGCTCGACCTGCTCGCCGATTCCGACGATGCCGCGATCGTCGGCTCGACAATTGGTCTCAGCAAGCAACTCGGGCTCACGGTCGTGGCTGAAGGTATCGAGAACCGTGCCACCGCCGACTTCCTCGTCAGCATGGGATGCGAGGAAGGGCAGGGTTATTTCTTCGGCCGTCCAATGCCTGCCGAAGCGTTCGAGAAGCAATTTCTGGCGGCAGAGCTCGATGCCGTCAGCGCGGCCTGAACGGGCTCGCTGCGCGTCTAGCGGCGGCGCGCAACCGCTACGCCAAAGAGGAAAGCGACGAACAGACTGGCCAACGGCGCTTCGCGCGCGATAGCGGCGACCGTCGCGAGCGGTCGTCCGGGCTTTCGCGCCTCATCGATCACATAGGTGAAGCGATCGACAGCTGTACGCAAACCTCCAGCAACTTCGCCGATGGTGTGCGACATGTCAGTCGCCGCGTCGATGGCGCGCTCGGCCATGCCGGGCGGTGTCGGGGTGGACTGCGGAATCTCCGTGCTCAAGTTCGTGAACTCCGCTTCTGACGAAATGAATGAGGCCGGCACCTTTGGCTATCCACGCGTGCGCTCGTTTTGAACAGCGGGCCCGAAGACCTTTGGCTATCCGCGACAGGCGCCGTTTTGTACGGCGGGTGCCGGCCTTGCAGAGAAAATGCGGCGTACGGGAATTGGTTCCGGAGCGGGAGGACCATTTCGCCATGAGCCCCCCGTGAAACGACGGATGCGAATCTCTGTTAGGCTGGTGCAGCCTTGCTGATCTCGGGAGATTGCCGTGACCGATCAAACCGTGACGGATCGAGCCCGGCGCATCGCCTTGCTCGGCGCGCCCATCGACATGGGAGCTTCGCAACGCGGCACCTTGATGGGCCCCGCGGCGCTGCGCACCGCCGGTCTTGCGACACTGCTGGAGAGCCTGGATCTCGAGGTCGTCGACTACGGTGATCTCTCGGTCTCCGAGGTCAGGGACTTTTCCGACCGGCCGCCGCAGAACGCCAATCACTACCGCGAAATCCAGCGCTGGACGCGTGTGCTGAGCCGCCGTGGCTACGAAATCGCGCAAACAGGTGCGTTGCCGATCTTCCTCGGCGGCGATCACACCCTGTCGATGGGGTCGGTGAATGCCATGGCCCGCCACTGGCAGGAGCGCGGACGCGAGTTGTTCGTGCTCTGGCTCGATGCCCACGCCGACTACAACACGCCGGAGACGTCGATCACCGCCAACATGCACGGTATGTCGGCGGCGTTCCTATGCGGCGAACCCGGCCTTGACGGGCTGCTCGGCGATGATCCGCGCGCGTCGATCCATCCTGACAGGCTTGACCTGTTCGGGGCGCGTTCGATCGACAAGCTCGAGAAGGAGTTGATGCGCGCGCGCCGGATCAGGGTTGTCGACATGCGCCAGATCGACGAGTTCGGCGTCGCCGTCCTGATTCGCCGCGTCATCGAGCGGGTCAAGGCGAACAACGGTGTGCTGCATGTCAGCTTCGACGTCGATTTCCTCGACCCGTGCGTGGCGCCCGGCGTCGGCACCACGGTGCCGGGTGGGGCGACCTATCGCGAGGCACACCTGATCATGGAGTTGCTGCACGATTCCGGCGTGGTCGGATCGGTCGACATCGTCGAGCTCAATCCGTTTCTCGACGAGCGTGGCCGCACCGCGCGCACCGCAGTTGAGCTGATCGGAAGCCTGTTCGGACAGCAGATCACCGATCGGCCCACGCCGAGCAATGCGATTGCGCCGGGAGAGTGATGTGCGGGCCGTTTGTGCGTTGCGAAGAACGGAACTGCTGTTGCGGCCAGTGGATGTAGACCTATCTTGATCGAGATCGCCTGTTTTTGAAACAGGCGCGAATTGCAAATGCACCTCGCTGAGAGTTTGATGCGGCCCGAGGTTTCAGCCGAGGGCCCGCAAATGAGCAGCACAATCGACGCCGACGACAAATCCGCAAGGACGACACGCCGTCGCTTTCTGCAGGGCGGCACCGCAGCGGCCGGCGGAGCCGTTCTGGGCGCAAGCGGGGCGGTCGCCGCAGAGACGGGCAACCTTCCCCCCAACATTCCCGAATGGATGAAGGCGCCGGGGGATCCAACAGGAGGCGAGCCCTATGGCGCGCCGTCGCCGTTCGAGAAGGGCGTCGTCAGGAACATCTCGAAGACTCTCAAGCAGTACGTTTCGGCGTCGAGCCGGACGCCGTTGCAGGAGCTCGACGGCATCATCACGCCGAACGGATTGTTCTATGAGCGACATCATGGCGGCGTTCCGACCATTGATCCAGCGCAGCACCGGTTGATGCTCCATGGCCTGGTCGAGCGGCCGCTGGTCTTCACGATGGACGACCTGCGTCGCTTCCCGTCGGAGTCGCGCATTCACTTTCTCGAATGCTCGGGCAATCCCGGCTACAGCAAGCCCTATGGCAAGACGGCATCGGACCTTGTGGGGCTGGTGAGTTGTGCCGAATGGACCGGCGTGAGCCTGAAGCTCGTGCTTCAGGAGGCGGGCGTGAAGCCGGAAGCCAAATGGGTGATTGCCGAAGGCGCCGACGCTGCGGCGCTGACCCGAAGCATCCCGATCGAGAAGTGCCTTGAAGACGCCATGCTGGTCTACAGCCAGAACGGGGAGCGGCTGCGTCCGCAGCAGGGCTATCCGCTGCGTCTGTTCCTGCCGGGCTTCGAAGGCAATATGAGCGTGAAATGGCTGCGCCGCCTGCACGTGGCCGCGGAGCCCGCATACTCGCGCGAGGAGACCTCGAAATACACCGATCTCCTGCCTGACGGCACCGCGCGCGAGTTCACCTTCTATATGGAAGCGAAGTCGATCATCACGCGTCCGTCCGGTGGCCAGCGGTTGAGTGCGCCAGGCTTCCACGAGATCACCGGCATTGCCTGGAGCGGGCATGGCAAAATCGCACGCGTCGAAGTCTCCGTCGATGACGGCAAGAGCTGGCAGGAAGCCCGCTTGCAGGAGCCGGTGCTGACGCGTGCGCTCACCCGCTTCCGCTTGCCGTGGCAGTGGGACGGCAAGCCTGCGGTGATCCAGAGCCGCGCGATTGACGAGACTGGTTACGTGCAGCCGACGCTGGCTGAACTGCTTGCGGTGCGAGGCGAGAATTATTTCTACCACAACAATGCGATCTGGCCCTGGCGCATTGCCGCTGACGGGGAGGTGACCAATGCGCTGGCGTGAGATTTACGGCATCGCCGTCGCAATCGTTCTGTTTGCCTTCGCAAGCGAAGCGCAGGCGCAAAGCCCATACGGCATCGGGCGCCCGGCGACGGCTGTGGAGATCGCGGGCTGGAACATCGATATCGGGCGAGACGGCAGTAACTTGCCGAAGGGGAGTGGTTCAGTCAGCCATGGGCGCGAGGTGTTCGCTCAGCAATGTGCTTCGTGCCATGGTGAGAAGGGCGAGGGTGGATTGGGTGATCGGCTTGCCGGCGGTCAGGGTACGATCGGAACGCCAAAGCCGATCCGCACCGTCGGCAGCTATTGGCCTTATGCGCCGACGCTGTTCGACTACATCCGACGCGCCATGCCGCAGAACGCGCCGCAGTCGCTGAGCGACGAGGATGTGTATGCGGTGTCCGCTTTCGTCCTGAACTTGAATGGGCTCGTGGCAGCGGACGCAACCCTCGATGCAAGATCGCTTGCAGCCGTCAAAATGCCGAACCGCGACAGGTTTGTCGGCGATGCACGTCCGGATGTGAAGCGGTAAACGGACAGTGATGGCCAGGTTCCGTGCAATGGCTCGGAACTTGCTTAAGCGACGGCTGGAACTCGCAAGCGGTGTTCGAGTTAACCTCCGAGAGGAAAAACCATGGGTCATACGATGGCAACTGATCGCTTCGCGAACTCGATGTCCTCAGCGCTTCGCCACCCCGGCGTGATCGCGCTGATTGTGGCCGGCGTGACGATCGCTGCGATGTTGATCGTCGATCACGGGCCGTGGAATCGTGCCAAGACGCAGCCGGCTCATGTCGCGATGTATGCGAACACGGGCGAGGCTGCGCACGCTGCTGGTGCAAAGGTGCTTCCGACCGAGCCGAAATCGTCGGTCGAGCCGGAGCGGCCGGGGCCCAAGACATCCCCGACCGTCAATCCCGTCACACCATAATTCTCATCAGCTCTTGCGACCGTAGTTGAGAAGCCCGCTGCTCGTCCTGGGTGGATGCGCGCGCAGTGCTTCCTCGTTGGGCTCCGTGCCCCAGCCAGGGCGGTCTGGAATGACCAGGTGGCCGTTCTGGATATCGGGCTCATGCGTGAAGAGCTCGCAATCCCACGCCAAGCGATCGATATCGATCTCCATGATGCGCAGGTTCGGCACTGCCGCGCAAAAGTGCGCGTTCATCATCGAGCAGAGATGGCCGTAGAAATTATGCGGGGCGACGTTGACCTCGAAGGCTTCCGCTGCGGCGGCGATCTTCATCGATTGCCAGACGCCGTTCCAGGGTGTGTCGATGATTGCGACGTCCATCGCCTGCTGATGGAAATAGGGCAGGAATTCGCGCAGGCCCAATAGCGTCTCGCAGGACGAGATCGGATGCGGGCTCTGCCTTCGGACGTAACCGAGCGCCTCCGGATTGAAGCTGTCGATCTCGATCCAGAACATGTCGAGGTCTGCGATGGTACGCAGGATCTTCAGATAGCCTTCGGTCTTGGCGTTGAAGTTGCAGTCGAGCAGGATGTCGACGTCGGGACCTGCGCCGTCGCGCATCGCCTCGAGATGCAAGCGCAGGTCGTGCAGGACCTTGCGGTCGACATTGATCTCGGGCGCGAAGGGAGAGCCGAAGCCCGGTCGCCAGCCGGTCGGCTTGCCGTCGTCATAGGAGAAGATGTTGGTCTTGAGCGCGGTGAATTTTTTCTCGCGCACCTCGCGTCCCATCGCCTTGACGCCGTCGAGATTTTCGATCGAAGGCTTGTACCAGGACGGATGGTTGATCCGCCACGTCGCACAATGCGACCAGTAGACCCTGACGCGATCACGGATCTTGCCGCCGAGCAGCTCATAGCAGGGAACGCCGAGACATTTCGCCTTGGCATCGAGCAGCGCGTTCTCGATTGCTCCGAGCGCCTGCGCCACGACGCCGCCGGCCGCAGGACGGGTGGCCGCGAACAGCTCTGCGAAAATGCGCTCGTGTCGGAATACGTCTTGCCCGATGACGCGGGCGGACAGGCGCTGGATCGCGGCGCCGACGCCGGGCGAACCAAAGCCTTCGTCGAACTCGCTCCAGCCGACGATGCCGTCTTCCGTCGTCAGCTTGACGAAGTGGTAGTTTCGCCAGCCGGCATCGCAGGCGAGGATTTCGAGATGTGTTGCTTTTGATGATGTCGACATGTCGCTCCCCTGTGGCCCGGCCGGGCCTTGTTGTTCTTGTGGGGACCGTCACAAGCCCGGCCCCAGCCGCAATTGTTAGGCTAGCGGCATTGCGCCGTGAAGCCCGCCGAGGGACCGCGCGGAAGCGCCTTGCGGTCTATCTTGCTGGAAAATCCCGTGGAATCCGGTGTTGGTGGTCATGATGTTTTCCGGAATCGTCGCGAAATCGTGCCGACCTCAGACATTTTTGGCCACAATCGGGACCGAACAAGGAGGCATGCAGTTTTTGGCCATGGTTTCGATTCTGGCGATCCTCACGATAAGTGGGGCCGCCGTTTCCGATCGGTTTTTGACGGCCGATCAGCACGTCGCGCAAGGGGTGGAGTAGCGCGGCGGTTGCAGTTCGTCTTTGCGTTCGTCTTGGGGGAGACAGCGATGCTTTCGGTCGATCAGGTCTTGCGGTTCATCAGCGTACCGGCCGTGTTCGCGGCCTTCATCATCGCCTCGCAGATCTCGGCGGCACTCGCGCCGGTCTGATCATCCGACCACGGACGAGCCGAGCAGTGCGAGCACGGCCAGCGCCATGATCGCGGTGCCGAGCCAGCCCAGCGCGACCAGCCACGGGCGGGCCTTGAAGCGGCCCATGATCGCGCGGCTCGAGACGATCAGCATCATCATCGCCATGATCGGGACCGCAACGATGCCGTTCAGCACCGCGCTCCAGACCAGCATGTGGATGGAGTCGATCCCGGTAAAGCCGAGGCCGAAGCCGATGATGGTCGCGGCCGCGATGATCGCATAGAAGCCGACCGCCTTCTCCGGCCTCGCCTCCAGCGTCGCGCGCCAGCCGAAAATCTCCGCAACGCCGTAAGCCGCCGAGCCCGCCAGCACCGGGATCGCCAGAAGACCCGTGCCGATGATGCCGATTGCGAACAGCGCGAAGGTGAAGTCGCCGGCGAGCGGCCGCAGCGCTTCGGCAGCCTGCGTTGCCGAGCTGATGCTGGTGACGCCGTTGGCGTTCAGCACCGACGCCGTCGTCAGGATGATGAAGAAGGCGATGGTGTTGGACAGCAGCATGCCGAGGATTGTGTCGGTCCGGATGCGCGCGATCTCGGGATCGCCGCCGCTGGGAAGATCGCGCAGCGGCTTGTCGCGCTTGCCCTGGTTCATCTCCTCGACCTCCTGCGAGGCCTGCCAGAAGAACAGATAGGGGCTGATGGTGGTGCCGAGCACGGCGACCACCATCAGGAAATAATCGGCGCTGATCGTCGCCTTCGGCCACACCGCGGCGAGCAGTGCCGTGCTCCACGGGATCTTCACGGTGAAGGCGGTCGCGACATAGGCGAACAGCGTCAGCGTCAGGAATTTCAGCACCGGCGAATAGCGGCGGTAGGGCACGAACACCTGAAGGATCGTCGAGCCGGCCGCGAAGATCAGCGCGTGCTCGTGATTGAGCCCGCCGATGACCAGCGAGAGGGCCTCCGCCATCGCGGCGATGTCGGCGGCGATGTTGAAGATGTTGGCGATGAGGAGCAGCGACACGAGCCCCAGCACGACCCAGCGCGGCGCAAGCTGGAGCACGTTGGCGGCCAGCCCCTTGCCGGTGACCCGGCCGATCTGCCCGCTGACGAGCTGGATCGCGATCATGAACGGCAGCGTCAGAAACACCGTCCAGAGCAGCCCGTAGCCGAATTGCGCGCCGGCCTGCGAATAGGTGGCGATGCCCGACGGGTCGTCGTCGGCAGCGCCCGTGATGAGACCCGGGCCGAGCCGCTGGAGAAACATCGGCCCGGATTTCGTCGGCGCGTCGGCGGCGTCGTGCTTGCCGGGGCGGGGTTTCGATCGGTTCGACAGGGGTTCACCTTCCGGAATTACGAATTCAGGCCTCAAGCGCGATCATAGGTGCAAAGTTCCAATCCCGGCCAGTGTCGCGCCGTGACCTGGGTCGGATGGGTCGCATACGCGCTTGTGGATCTGAGCGACGCTCTTGTCAAAAACACGCTGAGATTGTAGGGAGCGGCATGAGCCTTGTGCCGCGCCTTGCCCAGCCTCCCACCAAGGTCGCGCCGCTGAACGCGGAGCTGGCTGTCGCGCTCGACCGCGATGGCCATCTGCTGTTGCGCGGCGCCGTGCCTGAGGCCTGGCGCGATGGCCTGCGCACCGCCTTCGATGCCGGCGTCGGGACCGGCGACCAATGGGCGGCGCCGCGCGGCGCGGGATGGCGCCATGCGCTCGTCGATCTCGATCCTGTGGTGCAGCAAACCTGCCGCCTGCCGTTGTTGCTGGCAGCGGGGGCGCGGATGCTGGGCGGTCCGTTCTTTCTCGCCCAGATCGAGGGCCGCGAGCCGCTGAAGGATGGCGGCCATCAGCCCTTGCATCGCGACGGCGTAGGCACGAACTCCGTCGCCGCGCTTGTCTTCCTCGACGCTTACGGCCCGGACAATGGCGCAACGCGCGTCGTGCCGCGTCATCGCGATGGTGGTGAGCCGGACGAGGCCATGTCGTTCGTCACGGCGGGCGAGGCAGGGGACATCCTGGTGTTCGACGCTGATCTCCCGCATGGCGCGACCTGCAACCGCTCCGGCGCGCGGCGGCGATCGCTGCTGCTGAGCTTCATGCCGGAAGGCCATCGCGCGACCATGGAGGCCTGCCGCACCATCCGCAACGTGCGCATGGACACCAGCGAGGTCTTCATTCCTTGAGCGATCCGTTCGCTCAGGACGACGGCGAAAGACGCAGATAGCGGCCGTCGAACTGCGCCAGCTCCTGGAGCTTGTGCTCGTTGAGGATCTTCACCGTGCCGCGCTGAAGCTCCAGCACGCCGTCGACGCGGAGATCGCGCAGGATGCGGTTGGTGTGAACGCTGGTGACGCCCATGGCTTCGCCGAGCTGCTCCTGCGTCAAGGGAATCGCGAACGTGTTGTCGATGACGCGGCCGACCAGGCGCAGCCGCTCGCGCAGCTCGACGATCAGATGTGCGAGCCGGTTGTAGGTCGAACGCTGGCCGACATTGACGATCCATTCCCGTGAGATCGCGGCATCCACCAGCGTATCGCGCCAGAACATATCGCCGACGCCCGGGCGCTCCCTGATGAGGTCTTTCAGCGCCTTGTGGCCGATGAAGGCGAGCGTGCAATCGGACAGCGCGACGAGGTCGTGGTCCACCGTCCCATAGTGGAGGTTTTGCAGGTTCGGAAGATCGCCGGGAATGTGGATCGACAGGATCTGCCGCCGGCCGTCGGGGATGGTCTTGGAGCGGACGCAGAAGCCGTCGACGATCAGGCAGCACTCGCTCGGCTGCTCGCCGTCGCGCAGCACGGACTCGTTCTCGCGGTAATGGCGCAAAATGAACGGCAGCGCCGCGAGGGCTTCGAGATCCCCGCTGTCCGCGCCCGTCGTCGCCTCCAGGCGCTCGAACAACGGCGGCCAGATTCTGTCGCTTGTCACTTCACTTGATCCCCGCACGGCTCAGCGTGTGGGGGCAAAGAGCACAGAGGGGCCCTTGCTGTTGACAACAAAGGTTAAATCGGGCCGCGGCAGGTTCTCAACATTGTGGACGAAGCGTTTCCAAAACCGCCTCGGCACAACAAATGTTAAGTCGTGAGGTTCGCAGGCCGCGCCACTTAACATTTATCATGTTTCAAAATTGGAACAGGCGCCGGATTCACGCGTTGCGCTGCCGCTCGATGGGCTGTTCCCGACGCGACCCCGCGAGCGAGGTCACGGTGCGGTCCCTGCTTTGCCCAAGGCAGAGGCCCTCCATGGGGCGGGCGAGGGAATGTGCGCTGGGAAGGAAATGCAATGACAGAGGGGGCACACTTGGCCGCCGACTGGGTTTTCAGAGTTGCAATCGTCGGACTGTTTCTGTTTTCGGCGGTACTCGCCTCGATGCTGTGGCTCAACATCTAAGCCGGCGTCAGCGCCGCGTTGGTTGTCGCACCGGCTCTCCCGAACGTTTCGGCGCGGTGCGCGCGCCGCCGGAAAGGCCGCGCTCATAGCGGTTCGCCAGGGCAAGCAGCCGCTGCTTCGTGAACGGATCGGCCTTCGTCGCCAGCTCGCGGATGTCCACGACGCGTCCCCTGATGAATTGCTCGTCCACGGTGCTTCTCCCCGGTGAGCGGCCAGCATGCCGCCGTTCACGCGCACGCGTCCTTATCCTTTGTTAGATTCGCGTCCCCTAACGCCCCTGAGGAACAGCGCATCCATCACCGCGTTTCTCATCCAGCTAGGAAAGAAACGAACATGGACAATCTGACGAAGCGCGAGCAGCCGGACCGCAGCAAGATCAACATGCACGAGGCCCACGAGGTCAAGTACTGGACGCACGCGCTCGGCGTATCCAAGGAACAGTTGCAGAAGGCCGTCGACAAGGTCGGCAATTCGGCCGCCACCGTCCGCAAGGAGCTCGGTCAGGCGTAATCGAGGGAGGACATCATGGGTCTGGAAGCAGTCTTTTTCGTCGGCGCCTTCATCCTGCTCGTGGCGCTGATCTATGGCATCCTGCGCAATCGTTCTCGCAGCCGCATCGAGCGGCATGTCTCCGACAGCATCGTGCGCGAGCGTTACAAGAACAACGAGACCTGAATTTGCGCACGTCGACCGAAGCTACCGCGGAGCGGGGTGGTCCTCACTCGAAGTTACGCTCTTTACGGCTAGGATCGAACCATTCGAAGGTGTCGTTGAGGTCTGGCAACCTGTCTCTGGAGCGCAATGTCATGAAATATCTTTTAGCCATCGGATTGCTATTCGGAATGAGCTTTGTGACTGCGCCACCGGCCACGGCGCAGGACTATCCCTGGTGCGTGCAGGGGAAAGGCGTAGGCTATCCCGGAGATTGCAGTTACCGAACCCGCGCCCAGTGCCAGGCTTCGGCCTCAGGCCGCAACGTCGGTTGCGGGATCAATCCGCGGGCGGCGTATGGCCAGCAGCGACGCGGCAACATCCACCGCTACTGACGGGGACTTCACGCACCGCGCTCCCGTCGCCGGCGGGCAGACGCACGAGGTCGGCTACGAGGCGAAGAAGTCGCGCCGCTCGGCGTCGTCTGCGAAGAAGGCGGTCAAAGAAGGTCGACATCCATCTGGGGCCCGTTCCTATTTTTCCCGAATCGGATCTGCTCGCAAAAGAGAGCCCCGCGTGGCGGGGCTCTCTGTCTTGGAATCGACGTGACCTAGCGTCTCACTCCGTATTGCTGGCGCTCGCGGCCGACATCCTCGGGCGACAGCGGCGGACTTGCGGCGTCGAAGCTGGTCCAGCCGGACTTCTGCCACGCGGCGCTGCGGTCCTGAAGGTTGACGGACGACTCATGCAGGAGAGCATCGAAGCGCGCCTGGTCCTGGTCGGGCACCCTTGCGGAAACGAGCGTACCACCCCGGCGCACACCCTCTGCGTAACGCGACGCGTCCTCCTTGGAGACGCCGGCCTCGGTCAAGGCGCCCACAATTCCTCCGGTCGCGGCGCCCGCGGCCGCACCAACGGCGGTCGCGGCAAGCCAGCCCGCGGCCACCACGGGACCCAGGCCTGGGATCGCCAGGAGGCCGAGACCGGCGAGAAGACCCGCCGCGCCTCCGACGCCTGCGCCGATGCCCGCGCCCGTGCCAGCACCCTCGGCACGATCGTCGACGCCATCGCGGTCACGATCGACCTTGCCGGTCGTGGAGCCGTACCAATTGTCCGAATTGTTGGCGACGATGCTGATATCCGCATGCGGAATGCCCGCGCCCTCGAGCCGCGTTACGGCCTGCTGGGCGTCGGAATAATTGTCATAGAGACGAGAGATGGTTTTGGTCATTCTGGATCCTCCTTACTTGGACGGGTTCACGTTGCCTTGAAAGTCGATGGAGACTTCCGTCTTGGCGCCGCCCTTGTCGGCCTTTCCGCGCCACACCCCGTCATTGTCCTTCTGCAGGCCCGATACGTTGGAATACCCGGCCTCTTCGATCCGCGACTTGGCCTGCCCCTCGGTGAAGCTGTTGCGCCCGGCGACGGGTGCGTTCGAGTTCTTCTGGTCCGAGCTGTTGACGGCGTTGTTTCCCGGCCCGCTTTGCGCTGGCTGGGACTGTGCAATTGCGGGTGCCGATCCGATCACCAGCAAAGTTGCGAGCAGTAGAGGTAGACGTGACATGTTTGTCCTCCGGCAGTTGATGTGCCGCCGATAACAAGCGAGACTCCAATTGGTTGCTCCGGCCCGACAAACGAGCGCCGTGCTCCGTCCTGCGTGGGCAGGCGTCCCGGTCACTGTCGATCGATTTCGGATTTGGTGAGCCGCGGAGGAACGATTGCCACTATTTCCCGTTCAAGTGACTTGGTAGCATCAGCAATCAGATGCGTTCACTATTGGACGGTCGCTGGAGTCGTTTCGTGATTTGCTCGATTACGCCATGAACCGCGACAGAGACCGACGAATTCTTTTGGAGCGGCTTGAGCGCTGCCGGAGGCTCGCCCAGGACTTCACGCGCGGGCCGACGGCCCAACATATCCGTCAGCTTGAGAACGAGCTGCTGGACGACCTCCGTGCCCTTGAGCGGGAGTGAGCGGCCCAGGAACTCGAACCCTTCTACACGGTTGCCCGTCTTTCCCGCTTTATTCTCCCCTGAGCGATCATGCAGTCACGTTATCCGCTGTTGAAGAAATGGACAGTGGAAGACCATGAGCGGCTGAGGGCAATGGCCGAGGCAGGGCGCCGACCTGACGAGATTGCCGCTGAATTGAAGCGCAGCGAGGCAGCGGTAAGGGTGCGTGCCTGGCAGTACGATATCGCGTTGCGTCTCGTTACGCAGAAGCGCCGTCCTTGATTTCGGTTCCACCGCCAAGCGCTTGTTAACCGGAAACTGAACACGGTCTTCACGCCACGTTCACTGGAGCACTTCTAAACCGCGCGCCGAAACGGCAAGGTGGTGAGGATATGTCCTTTGACCCGATGGCCGCTGCGGTGGATTGGCTCGATGCCTACCGCGCCGGTGACATTGAAACGATCCTGAACATGTATGCGGATGACGCCGTCGTTCATTGCGGTTGCGACAATCTGACAATTACAGGCAGAGACGCCCTGCGTGCGTATTGGGTCCAGCGCCTGCGGGACTATCCTGCGTCAGAGCTGGATAATTTGCAGCCTTCGGACAGTGGCACGTCGATCTCGTACGTCACTGGCAATGGTGTGGTGAGCGCGTTGCTCGCGTTCAATGCTGCCGGGCAGATCAAGGCACTTAGCTGCGGGCCGATGGAGTAGAACTGCGCCAGACTTATTGACGCCGTTACTTCACGCTGACGAACATGCCCCAGGCGGCGGCCAGCGCGCCCCCGGTGAACACGATCACCGGGCTCTGGCAGAACGTGCTGCCGTAGCTGCACATGTTCGCGCCGAACTGGCCGAGCTCGTGATGGCTCGCGGAATAGAACAGTCCCGACAGCACCATCAATGCAGCGGCGACGTAATACATCGGTGGTCTCCAGCTCGTTCATGTCGTGGCGACATGTCCCAGCGTGGCGCGAACAGATTTCATTCCGCCGAATTCGGCACGGGGCATTTGAATAAAGTTCGCTCCGTCAGGCAATACAGGCATGATAGCGAAATGGGCGTGTGCATCACGCGGATGCCGGCTTGTGACCCGAAGCGGACGGGGGCCGCTCGACGCGGCTGCCCCGCGAAAGCACCGGCCGAGGAGATTACCTTTTGCCCAAATCCTCTGCGAAACGCAGGAGGTAGCCGTCAGGGTCTTGGACCAGGAATTGCCTGTTGCCGCGCTCCTCTCCCGCGATCCGATACCACGCGTCATGACACTCTCTGAAAAGAGGCCATTTCTCGTGCTTTAGTGCATCGAGAAGAGGTGCCACGGAGTCGACGAACATCTGGAAGTTGATCCCGCGTCCCAGTGGTCGTTGCAGAGCCCCGGTTTCCCAGTTGCCATTTTGTTGATTCAACATGACCTGAGATCCTTGTCGCTCGATGTACACGAAGCGATTTTCGGGTCGCTGATAGGCGATCTCGAAACCGAGTATCTTGCACCAAAAATTCTGACTCTGTTCCAAGTCAAAAACGTCCAGCTCAGGGACGAGCCGGGCAAAGCCCCCAGTTGGTAACCTATCGGTTGGTATTCCCATGGCTCGGCAGTCCTTCCGCATTCGTCGTTCGATGCCGTGCGCTTAGGCACGACGCTGCTCTTGCGGGAAATCAGATATCATTCAGGGGTCGCTTTGACGACCGCTCGCGGCCCCGAGCGGCCCACGAAACACCCCTGAAACAATCCGGAAACCCGATTGTCCTGAACGCCGTGCCCGCTCGCCTCGACCAATGAAGCGAAAAGGAGATCATCATGATCCAGATCGGTTCGAAGGAAGAAGTCGCGTTCCTGCTGGCGCTGTTCGGCACCCACACCCAGCCGGTCAAGCGGCCGAAGCCGAAATCCGCGCGCGGCTGAGCAGGGGGTTCGCGTGAGCCCCGCTCTTGATCTCGGCTACCGTCTCGTTGCGGGCGGGATGTCCGTCTATTGCGCCCGCCAGGCCTATTACGGCCTCGTCGAGCGGAAGATACAATTCGTCAGCGACGACTGGCTGGACTGGTCGAGATGGTCGAGCCAGATGTTCGATCGCGACACCATGCCGGTCCGCTACTGGATGCAGCTCGTCGGCACGGCCTTCACCTCGCTCCTGTGCCTCGTCGCCGTCTTCATCGGGTGGTGGCAGCCGAACGGCTGAACGTCCGCTCAAACCGAGATCGCAGCAAAGCCGAAAGTTGATCCCATGCCCGGTTTGGCCGAATGCCAGAGCCTGCTGCGACTGTTGATCGCCAGGGGAGATCCCCGGGCCATCCCGCTCGCCAAGGGCGCGATCGATCAATATCTCAACACGGCGCCGGCGAGCTTCCACGGGCGCGGCCTGCGCGTGCTCCAGCGCGATGCGCTCGACCAGCATGGCACCGCCGTCGGCGTGCAGCGCTCCTTTGCCGAGACGGTTGATGCCTATATCGAGGCGAAGCTCGCGGAGGAGTGAGGCTGGTTCCACCCGGTCGCCTTTGCGCGCGCCGTGTCGCGATCCGGTTGGCATCCCTCTTGCTGGACAGCAACTCAATCCCGGCCCGGCGTTTCGGGCTGATCCAGATTGAGGCGATCCCATGCAGTCAACGTCCCGTTTCGAAGCGACCGCGTCCCTCCAGCTCCATGCCCTGATTGCCGATTTGAACTGGCGGCTGCAGATGCTCGAGGGCGACATTGCCGAGGAGGAGCGCAATGCCCGCAATGACGATCCCGGCAGCCCCACTTATTCCATGCTGGCCCTGACCCTGCGCGCGCGCCGGGACAATCTGCGCACCTCGATCGCCGTGCTGGAAGCGCGCATTCCGCGCCCGGCGCAGGTGTCGCAGGCGGCGTAAGCGCACCTGCGGCTCAGATGATGCCGGTCGGCGTGGTCCCGAGAAGCAGCGGCCGAGGTTATCCCTGCGGCTTCATCCTGAGCCGCTCGCCGCACATGCTGCCCAAGGCGCCGGTCATGCTCCAGATGCCCTGGCCGGCGTTGTAGTCTTCGGTATCGAGCTGCTGGATAACGCCTGTCGGCGACGCGATGACGTTCACCTTGCAGGCATAGTTCTTCGCCAAACCGGAGCCGCTCCGGTCCATACTCACGGTCGTCTCCGACGCCAACTGCCAGACATAGGACGTCTGGCCGCTGTTCATCCTGAACGTGGTCGTCGGCGGCCCCCATTGCACCACCAGCGTATCGACGTTCTTGCCGACATACTCCTGGCCGAGCCGCGCTTTGACTTCCGGCGCTGATGCCGCGCAGCCGCCCAGGACGGCGCAAATCGTCCAAATCGCCAAAACCCGCATTCTGATCCCCCCCGGCCGGCACAACTCAATCGCAACTCGGCCGGGAAATCAACTGGAGCGCACCTCGGCGATCACTGACGATTGAGCACTCTCGGTGGGGGTGGCTCGTCCTTTTTCAGCAACCCGATCTTCCGCCCGAGCTGCCACACCTCGACGTTGCCGCGGCGCGTGAACCGCTCCGCGACCGTAACCGCGGATGCGTCTGAGGACGCCTCGAACGCCTCGGCGGATTGAAACACGCCGTTGTCGCCGACCAGATAGGCGCGATATTGCTGCATCAGGTCGGGCTCCTCAAGCCGGGCGAATGCAGCCAGGTGTCGATCTGCATCGCCGTCTCGTCCTGCCGCGCCCGGCGCAGCAGCATCTCGCGCTGGCGTCCCGGCGCAAGCTTGCGCGCCTGCTCGCGAAGTTTTGCGGCCTCGTCTGCGAGACGTTCGTGAAGGGTTCGGGTCTGTTTGATGCGTCGCCGCTTCAGCATGGCGCTGCTCCCTCGTTGGGTGGGGCGGGAGCGCAACCGGCGTTCTCATCACCGATGAATGCCAGGGACCTTGCGGTGATGGTTAACTGTAGGCCCGCGACGAAGAGGGGGCACTATCATATGTTGGGCGGGCCAGGAATTATCAGCTCGGTCGATGAAGCAGGATGAGTGCTTTGAGCCGTTTGCTCATCTGTCTCCCCCCGCACGTCGCGGAGCGATGGAGCGGCCTTCGTCGAAGGCCGCTCCGTGTTCGAAATCTACCTTCCGCCGGCGACGCCGGGCTTGTTACTTTCCGCCGGCAACGCCGGCCTTGTTACTTCCCGCCGGCTACGCCGGCTTTGCCTTGGCCGCCCGCATTCGAGCTGCCGCCGCTCGGCGTGGCCGGCGCGCTGGCGCCGCCGGTGGAGCTGCCGGAGTTCATGCCGGTGGTGCCGTCCTTGCTCATGGAGCCCTTGTTCATGTCCTTCGACATGCCGGGCTTCTCCATGGTGTTGGACTGCGGCGCGGGGCCGGTGCCGCTCTGGGCAAAGGCTGCGCCGGACATCAGGGCGAGGGCAGCGGTGGCGGCGATGATGGTCTTCATGGGGTCTCCTCCTTGGTTGGTGATGAGGAGCCAACGGGACAGCAGAGGTGCCGTTCCTGCGAAAGGGACTCGTGCGCGCGGAAATGGTGTCGCAGCGCGCGTGCGGGAGCGGAGGAGAGCTCGCGTGCATGTCGGCGAGGTGAAGCGCGAACAGGCGACGGGTGGCTCGCTAGTGAGGTCGTCGGGATGGATTGACGACATGGGACGAGTCCCTGCGGGGGCGCGCAACACACACGGGACATCAAAAGAGCGGTCCGCAAAGCAACCACCGGTTGACAATGTTCCTGATTTGTTCTATTTTGGTCAAGCAACCTGTGAGCGAGCCGTGACAGAGCTTTCGTCTGGGCGCGCCTCGCAATTTCCGAGAGGCGACCGATGAGTAAATCGTTTCTTGCCCTGGTCTTGCTGGAGACTCCCGCAACTCCGGACATGGTTGCGCTTTCGGAAGCCATTCGCGCACGGCATCCCGAGCTGCCAATGGAGATCGAGGGAGGCAGCGCGGGGAGCGCTCGCCAGGGTTCGCCACTCATCCGCTGTGGCGACGAACTCATTGCGGTGATGGCGATGCCTGCACCTGCTCCGGCGGATCCGGGGCTGTGGTCGCGGGCTTCCACGATATGGCCCCAGGCCGAAGCGGTCGCGGCGCGGCACCGAGGGCATTTGATCATTTCGGTGCTTGGGCAAAATCAGCGACCGCTGCCCAGGGCGCGTTTGACGACCGCTGTCATCGGCGCACTTATTGCGACCATGCCGCAATGCTGCGCCGTTGTGTGGAACGGTAAGGTCGCGCGATCCGCCGATCTTTGGCGGGACCTGTCCAGCCGATCGTTCGCGTCGTTCCCGGATTATCCCTCCTCGCTATGGATCGACATCCTCCCGTTCCGATCAGAAACGGGCATCGGTGCAGTGACGATGGGACTGTCGGCGTTCGCCGAACGTGAAATCCAGTTCGAGACCCACAAGCTGCCCCTTGGAACATTGCTCAAGAAGGTGGACGGTCTTTCCGTCTATCTGGTCGAGCACGGAGCCGTGGTCAAAGACGGAGATACGTTCGGTGGCGACGCGCGCGAGCGCTTTTCGGTTCGTCACAAGAACTCCGATCGGTTCGGTGGTCTGCCCGTGTTTTTCTGCAGCGATGGTTCTGCGTGATGAACTGCGCCGACACGAAGAGAGTTGCGCGCGTCACGCTCGGAATCGATGGTTTGACACGTCGGGCAAAACACTGGCAGAATGGTATCATCGAGATGAATTTGGCCAAAGCCCGCGGAGATGCTGCGGGCTTTTTTGTTGGGTGGTTGATACCGCTTCTCTGCACGGCATCGTCAGGGCCAAGAAATTCAATAGGCGCAGTCATGGGTGACGAAAAGACAGGTCCTGTCGAGAGCCGACCCAGGGCGCGAAAGCGCCGCTATTACGGAATGGGTCCCGACTACAGTCTGGGGGGCAGGCCGGGCTATCGTCTGGAGGACGAAAGCATCCTTCCTCCCTACGAGGTATTTCGTCTGCCGGCTTCTACCGCGCCTGCACCCTTCGTTTTTGATAAATCGCTAGGCAGTTTGCCGTATGACCTCGAGTTATATTACAACTGGTGGCTCATTTCAGATCGAACAAAGGCTGTATTTGAACGGCTTGACCCGGAGGCCTTTGTTTTTGTGCCATGCCATGTGCGAGTGCCTAATGGTATCTACCGCGGGTCGGACTATTGGCTCTGCGATGTTGTTCGCGTGCTCGATGCGCTGGATGAACTGCAATCGAGCTTGATTATCCGAATTGAGGACGATACGCGCTCCCTCAACTTTGGAAAGAAGGTCTACTTGACCATGGGCTCCAAACTGGTCTTCACGGAGGCCGAGATTGGCAAAGCGCATATCTTCCGCATGGCTCATAGTGAGGCCGAGGTCATATGCGACCAAGAAATGAAGGATGCCTGCAGGTCGGCAGGACTTAGGAGAATACGGTTTCGCGACGTTGCGAAGCGCTAGCCGTACTCATGCTCGGACCCGATGCCTCGATAAGTCGAGCGTCCCGCATCGGGTAAGAGTGCGACGATCGCACCATCAATCGTTCTCGCAAGACGCAAACTTCAGATCAATGCCGCGGCCGATCGATGTGGCTCGCGGTTTCCGCTTACGATAGCTCGCGATCTGCGCACCGTCGGGCTTCGTTAGCCCAACAGCTGCTATTTCGGTAGCGGCTATGATCTCGATATCTCTGCGAACATTCCAGATCATAAGCGCAAAGCGACGTTTCAGCCAGCGAATGGCTCACCTCTCTTGATTCGCGCAAGCCACAGACAATCCGGGCGACGGCTTCGTTTGCAAGCCCGGGCATCTCGGAAGCATTGCGATCCGGTTTGAGTTCGCGCTCGGCGCTTGCGCGAGCGGTCGCGCTCATCGCCTCAATGCGTCCTTCAGATCAGAACTCGTCCCCCGTTTCCTAATGAGACCCATCTCGTGAGGGTGTGCATGTCGATTTTCTATGGCCATCACATTATTCTTGAACGTTTTCGCGGCCATCAAGCGTTTCGCGATATGGACAAGGAAGCATTCGACATTGATTCTCCTGCAAATCGAATCTACTTGCCGGGCGATATCGAGCTTGCGTCGAGAATGAATGTGTCGCCCCATCCAAGCAGACACGTCCTCTCGTATGTTGAAGGCGTCTGCAGGGCGCTCAACCGCATCGCAGCGATTCCGGACTCAGCCGATAGAGCTGTGGAAATAAGAACTTTGATCGATGCAATGCGCGTCGGATTCGTCAACGGCGATCTCTATACAAACATGCCGATCGGAAAAACGCGAGAGGAGGTGGATCTCGGCAACGCAAGGGTTCTTGCGGATCACAAAGCCTATCTTGGCCTGCACCCCGATCAACTCGCGTCGATCAAAGACCTCGAGCAAAGAGGGCGCGATGCCGGCATGGACCATTTGATCAAATGGTTGCTCTACCTGGACAACCCGGAGAGGCAGAAACTGTTAGCTGAAGTGATGGACCAAAATCCCGGCGTCAACGTGACGTCAGGTAATCGGGACTTGGACGGGACGCCGTGGCGTCCCAAAGCCGCAGCCGTTGATCCCTCTTCAGGCACTTTTCAGATACCTGGCTCAACACCAGTCAACCCCAACGACTTTCCTCCGCTGCAGGGTTACAACTCGCCTCCTTACCCAGGCCAGAACGAACCAGAAGGGTTCAGGCAGAGTGATCCGCGTTTCACGGGCGCGCTGCCCGCATTTCCTGCGCCAGATCCGAATGAACGGCGACTTGGTCAATTGCCTCCCAGCACAGCGATGCCGCCGCCGCCGCTAGTCCTGCAATTCAATAGCGAGACAGGCGATCTACTCAAGCGCTCGGATGGATCGCCGTTGATGGGGCCGGATCCGCACAACTTGCCCCATGATCCGTCTGACGTTCCAGCGGTTCTGCGTGGCATGGCATTATTCGGAGCGGCAACGGCAGCACCGGCATTGTGGCCGCTCTTGCCGGCGTTGGCTCCAATACTCGGGTTGGGATGGGCGGGCGCAACGGCAGCTCGTGCAGAGCCAACGGGCAACATAAAGGGTGGCCCATCCGCCACGGAGCCGTCTCCGAATGCTCCTCTATTTCATCCGAATGGCCGTGGCAACGATCGCCCGGCCGGATCTCGGCCTGCTACATTCGAAGCCGCAGGCAAACCGTTCGATCAAGCCTTCGCAGACGCCGGCACCTTTGCAGATCGCTTTGGAAACTGGATCGACACGCCGGCCGGAACTATGTCTGCTCAGGACGTACAAGTGCCGACGGCTCCCGCCGCTGGAGCGGCCCCGCCCGAGGAGGTGCGCCGTCTCACTCGCGTCAACGCTGCGAACGCGGGGAGTGTCTTCGCATCGGGGAGTGCACCGGTCCCATATCTGCCATCCACCGAATTCAATGATCGATTTGGCCACTGGACCACGCCAACCGCCTACGGCCAGCCGCCGCAAACGGGCCGGCCAATCGGCACGTTTGCGGATGAGCCGGGCTATGGCGTTCCTCCGCCAATCTTCGGGACGGATGATCCGGGCAATCCGCGCAACAGTGCCGAGGAGTGGTTTTCGCGATGGATAGGACCACTCCTCCGACCGTAGGCGGCGCCTGCTGGCTTCATACCAATCAAGATCGGTCGTCTTCGTGCGCTACACCGGCGCAGCCGGTCCGAACCAAATCGTCAACGCATCCGCTAGTCCGTGCCGGCTCTCATCTCCGACCCAAGCCACGTGCCCGTCGGGTCGCACCAGCACCGCCATGGGAGCGGCGACCGGTCCGATCGCCGGAAGCTCCCACGGGCCGTCGTAACCGGCGTCGACGAGCTTGATGCGATCTGTCCAGGGCGCGACGTCGAAACTCTGCGCCTCGCCGAAACTGAGCAGCACGCCTCGCGCGCCATGCAGCAGCGTGAACAAACTCTGCGGCCGGTCCTCGATCATCAAATCGAGGTCGGCCTTCGCCGAGATCGTAGCGGATGTCGAGCCCGCTCATCATCGCGCCAAAGCGCTGTCGCGGTGCGTCCATCGCAAGCAGCCCGGCGACGATTTTCCGCGCGGCGTCGAGGCCGGGCTCGTTGCGGCGGAGCAGGGCGATCTGCGCCATGGTGTTGTGCAGCACGCGCGCGGCGACGGGGTGGCGCTCGGCATGGTAGCTGTCGAGCAGGCTTTCGGGCGCGATGCCCTTGACGATTTGCGCCAGCTTCCAGCCGAGATTGACGGCATCCTGCATGCCGGTGTTGAGGCCCTGGCCGCCGACGGAATGATGGATGTGCGCGGCATCGCCGGCCAGCAGCACGCGTCCCCTGCGATAGGACACGGCCTGCCGGGCGGCGTCGGTGAAGCGGGAGATGAAGGCCGGGCTGTGAACGCCGAAGTCGGTGCCGTACACATCGATGAGCGCGTCGCCGAGATCGCGCAGATCGGGCTCGCCGGTGCGATCGAGATATCGCTCCGTCATGAGCACCCGCACGCGGCCGCTTTCTGCCTTGCTGAGTCCGTGAAAGCCGAGCGCGTCGTGACGCAGGCCCCATGCGGGCTCCTCGCGCATCTCGACCTCGGCCATGAGGTTGCTGAGCGTGGGATCGGAGCCGGAGAAGTCGATGCCCGCCGTCTTGCGCACCACGCTGCGGCCGCCGTCGCAGCCGACCAGATAGTTTGCGCGCAACGTCTTGCCGCTGGAGAGCGTGACGTCGACGCCGGTCCCGTCCTGCGTGAAGCCGGTGACCTCGGTGGTGCGATGGGCTGTCACCCCGAGATCATCGACCCAATCGGCGAGGATGCGTTCGATGTGGCTCTGCCACAGCGCGAGGCCGTAATTGTGCCGCGTCGGAAGGTCGCTGATGTCGAGACGGGTCCAGGCGAAGCCGGCGAGCTGGGTCTTCTGGCCTTCGCGCAGGAAGCGGTCCACGACACCGCGCTGATCGAGGACCTCGAGCGTACGGGCATGCAGCCCGCCGGCGCGCGGCTCGACGAGGTCCTGGTTCGCGCGCCGCTCGATGATGGCGACGTCGATCTGCGCCAGCGCAAGCTCCGCGGCCAGCATCAGCCCGGTCGGGCCGCCGCCGGCGATGATGACGGCGTGATCGGCCTTGTTCGCGCCGGCTCGGCCGTGTGCGCGGGATGTCGGAATCAGGATTGGCATGTGTGACCCCTCGACTTGTGGTTTGGGTCGGGGGTTCTACGCGAAGGGCGGGGACTTGAAGCAAGCCCGTTGCGCACCACATATTGAGTTGGGAGGAGGGGCGTCTTCTCTCACGCTCGACCGGAGTTTGACTCGTCGGGCAAAACACCGGCCGAATGGCATCGTCGAGATGTGCCGGTCCTTGCCGATCCGCCTAATCGTCCTTCGACATATCGCCGGGCTTCGTGGGCAGGTCGATGGTTCCGCCATCGCCGTGCAAGAGATCGCGGCCGCTATCTTCGGTCTCGCCGGCGTCCTCGCTGATCGCCTCTTGCGTGTCGCGCTCCTTGTCGATCCGCGGCTTGGGCCCCGGGATATTTCGCGATGTCTTTGGTGTCATGGGTGGTCCTCCTGATCGGCTAACGCGTGCCGATCAGGTTCGTTCGTTGACACGTCGGGCAAAACACTGGCAGAGTAACATCATCGAAAGAGTTTGGTTCAGCCCGCGCGGAACAATCCGCGGCGGGCTTTTTCATTTGGGGCTCGGGTCGGAATTGGCTTCGCCGAGGCGATCGACAGAACTCGTTCCCTTCCACGACGCGGGATCGCGCGAGCAGCGGTGATACGTCAGCCAGGCATCGGGACGGTCCACGCGTCGCACGCCGATCTTGGACTCCGAGACGACCTTGAATTTCGGATCGCCGGCGATCGCCGTTCCGGCAATCCAGGCGTGGTCGTTGCAGCCGGCGGGAAAGCAGAACGTGATCGAGAACTGGTTGTCCTTGGTATGCGAGATCTGGAGGCCGTAGCTCTTCTCGCAATCGCGTTTCCAGGCACCGGAAAAATCCGGCATGGAGCCTTCCGCGAGGGCCGGGGTGGTCAGGAGCAAGAGCAAGGTCGCAATGGTCTTCATGGGGTGATGTCCCGGTACCGTGTCCCGAACCCTAAATCAGTCCGCGCCGTACTGGCGTGATCGTCCGCACACCCGGTATCGCCAGGAACTGTCTGCCAGCTCGGCTCTTGTATGATCTGGAGGCTCCCATGCTGACAGACGTTCAGGTTGCCGTGCTCTGCGACATCGGCCAGTCGATGGCTTTCAGTGATGACAAGCATCAGGAGCTGATGCGGCTGATCACTGACGGATACGTCGAAAAGGACGGCGATACATTCAAGCTGACCGCGAAGGGCGAAGCGGCCGTGGTCGATCGCGGCGCCGGTCTCAACGAGGCCTGATTTCGCCGAAATCGAAATATCGGTTGACCCGTCGGGCAAAACACTGGCATAGTGGCATCATCGAAAAGTTCGTAACGCCCGCGCGGAGATATCCGCCGCGGGTTTTTTCGTTTCCAATTCCAATCGGACGGCGGCCCACGCAACGCGGCCACGCACTCACCTGACACGCGTCGAGGGAGCGCCGATCGGCGTGCCGCCGTCCGTACCTCTTGCTGGCCGTGCACGCGCGAACGTGCCGGCCTTGCGGCGTGAGCGCTGTTCGCTCGCGCCGCTGCGGTCTCCGGTTTTTACGGAGATAGGGTTCGCGCCCGAAACGATCGCGCTTCGTCACGCGATCTGCCGCGCATTTTCTTTCGTGGAGAGACCATGACCGCTTACCTGATATCGCTCGCGCTCGCGGGCCTCGTCGCAATCGTGCTGTGGGAGATGTTGGCGTGAGCGAGGAAATGGAAATTGCGCTTGTGAGCGAGCCGGTCCGGGTCCCTGCGCGAAGGAAGACGTCCAGTGCGCGCACCCTGACCGAGATCCGCTCGCTTGCGCGCAGCCATACCAGGACCGCGCTCAAGGTGCTGGTCGGTATCATGCGCAGCGAGGATGCGACGCCGGCGGCGCGCGTCTCGGCGGCCAACGCCATTCTCGATCGCGGCTGGGGCAAGGCGGCACAGCCGGTCGAGAACGGCGAGGACGGTGTGCTGGAGCTAGTTCATCGGATCGAGCGCATCATCGTGTATCCGGGAAGCCCGGGCGATGGTGCTGCCGGGCGCGACGCCTGAACCGGCGGGCCGTGAAAATCGCCGGAGTTCAGATCAGCTCTCCTTCTTGGAGTCGCTATACATGCGCTGCGCGCTGTCCGACTTTTCGCCGAGATCAATCGTAAGGCCGCCGCTATCGTCACAGGACGAGTGGAAATTCTTGCCGGGCTCGGCATAGACGCCGGCTTTGGGACGCCATTTGCCGAATGCTGGTGCAGGCTGGTCCTGTGCGAGGGCGCCGGGCGTGAACGTAGCTTGTGTGAGCACCAGCATCGCATAATTCAGAATTCTGAGGGCTGGCGACTTCCTCACGCAAATCTCCCGTGCCTCATCAGATCGAATTCCGCGTCTGCACCCCTGCGGGTGAGATGATTAAGAAATTATCCTGAGTTGAGCAAGGCCGGCCGAGGCTGCGGACCGCAGCGTACGGGCACGACGTGTTGGCTTGCGTCTCTTGAAATGGAAAGTTGGATATGTCCTGGGAAGACATGATGCGGCGCATTTCGTAGCCCGTCGGGCGCGTGGCACCTCATGTTAAGAGTGGGTATGGAGACAGGACGAACAGGCCGGTTGGTCCATCCAATCCGCATCGAGGTATCGATTTCGACTATGTCGGCGGACGAGAGGCTCGTCTGAACAAGAGCAATCCGGCGGTGCGGTCGCCCGTCTCCTGATCTGAGCCAAACCCGGCAGGGACGACCCGACACACCAAACAACGAAGACTGGTCCGCGATGTGGCGAAGGCGTATCGGCCTGCCGTAGGGTGAGCGAGCAGATCCATTGTCCATCCTGAAAATTCCAACCGCCAAGATTTTCGAACCGCTGCTGAAGCCGGCGCGTTACAAGGGTGTTTACGGAGGGCGCGGCTCGGGCAAGTCTCACTTCTTCGGCGAGCTCCTGGTTGAGACCTGCCAGGCCGAACGCGGCACACTCGCGGTCTGCATCCGCGAGGCGCAGCGGACGTTGGCGCAATCCTCGAAGCGGCTGATCGAGGGCAAGATCGCAAGTCTCGGGCTCGGCCACGGCTTCAGGCTCTTCAGTGACAAGATCGAGACGCCCGGAGACGGACTGATCATCTTCCGCGGGCTTCAGGATCATACGGCCGACTCGATCAAATCATTGGAGGGATTTCGCATCGCCTGGATCGACGAGGCACAATCTCTCAGCGCACGCAGCCTCGCCCTGCTGCGGCCGACGATCCGTGCCAAGGATTCCGAGCTGTGGGCCAGTTGGAATCCGCGCCGCAAGAGCGATGCGATCGACGATTTTCTGCGCGGGCGCCGGCCGGATGGGGCCGAAGTGGTGAAAGCCAATTGGCGTGACAATCCCTGGTTTCCCGAGGTGCTCGAGGAGGAGCGCTTGCTCGACCAAAAGCTCTATCCGGAGCGATACGACCACATCTGGGAGGGCGACTATGCGCGCGCCTTCGAGGGCGCCTATTTCGCTTCGCTATTGTCGGAAGCGCGTGCGCAGGGACGGATCGGAAAGGTTGCCGCGGATCCGCTCCTGCCGCTGCGCGCCTTCATCGACATTGGCGGGGCGGGTGCCGCGGCAGATGCCTTCGCGATCTGGGTCGTGCAGTGGATCGGCAGCGAAATTCGTATTCTGGATTATTACGAAAGTGTCGGCCAGGTGCTGGCGTTTCACGTCAACTGGCTGCGATCGCGCGGCTACGAAAGTGCCGTGCTCTATCTGCCGCATGACGGCATCGCCGCCAACAACATCACCGGCAAGCGCTATGAGGATCATTTGCGCGACGCCGGCTTTACGGTGGAGCCGCCGGTGAAGAACCAGGGACCGGGCGCGGCCACGATGCGGATCGAGGCGCTGCGGCGGCTCGGATCGCAGCTCTGGTTCAATGCAGATACGACCGAGCCCGGCCGCGAGGCGCTCGGCTTTTATCACGAGCGCAAGGACGAGACGCGCAACATCGGGCTCGGCCCCGAGCACGACTGGTCGAGCCATGCCGCGGATGCGCTGGGGCTGATGGCGATCTGCTACGAGCAGCCGGGGAAGGCGACTGCGTTCAACCGGCCGATCCGCTACGCTGAGCAGGGCTGGGTGTGAGTGCCAGGCTGCTCGCCATAAAACCTGTGGTTGACAATCGTTCGCGTTATGTTCTATGAAGTGTAATCTCTGCCGCTGCGTGAGTTTTGCAATGTCAGCGTTTGGAATACTGGTCGACCTGATTGGATATTCGGTCGCGCGAGCCGCCTTGCCATTCCTTTCACTCGGTTGGATCTACGTCGAACCGTTCAGTGCAACTCCGCAGCCATTGCGGTGGCCGTGGTATCGGCGCGATGCGAATGGGCGGATCGAATTGCGACAAGGGGCCGCCGGCTGGATCGGATTCGGGATCTGCCTCTTGGTGCTGCTCGCGATCGTCGCCATATTTCACGGCATATTTTTCTGAGTACGGCTGGAAAGATCGGCAAATGGAATACTTGCTGTACTGGCTCTTCTTTGAATTCATCGGACGTTCGATCGCACGAATTGTCATGCCGGCACTGTCGTTCGGTCAAGTCTATGTCCATCCACTGAACGCATCTCCAGAACGCTTCAACTGGCTTGGCTATCGCCGTGACGAGGACGGTCGCGTTATGATCGCGCGAGACGTTGCTGGTTTCATCGGGGTCATCGTCATGATCGTTATATTTCTCGCGATCGTCTTTAGCACCGATCTGTTCTGACTCTGATTCCTGCGCTTGAAGGTGCGTGCTTACCAAGGACCCTGTCTACCGACAGAGGCGAGGTCTGCGCCGCGCCTCGGGTCCAATTTCGGAGATGACCCATGTGGAATTTTTGGCGAGAGCTGGCACGACTGCTGCGGGACTTCCCTTCATCAGGGAGACAAACCCACGGGAGGTTTACGTCGACCGCATCAGAAGGGATTTTCGGATACCCGATTACTACGACGCCTGGCAGCTCTACAATTCAGATCCCGCCTATTGGGCGCGATACTACAATCCGCCGTCAAACGCTCTCGACGCGAAGGATGAACTGGTTCGCGATTCCGCGGCCCGGGCTGACATTGCGAGCCGCAGGAATGTCTTTGAGTATGGCTACCCCGAGCCTGATGCCCGATCGACGTCCGCGGATGGCAGCCAACCTGATCGAGCGTCCGGTAGTGGCCCATCCTTTGCCGGCCGTTTTGGAAACTGGGCGGCGTCTTAGGTTGGGACCGAACCCGCTCGCGGCGAAGCCGATGATGAGCCGGCGGCGAGGGCTCCGTTCGGCCCGCGGATATCCGTCGTTTGACCCGGATGCCTCCGACAGGGCGCTGACGAGAGGCGAGGTGCGGATCCGGCGACTTCTTTGGCAGGCATGGCAACCGGTGTGCCGCCGAAAATCGTAGAACCAACATACCAACATTGCTAGCCGAAAGATCATGCATGGCAAAGATGTCAATCTCCGAAGTGAAGTCCATGCTCGCCTCCGAGAAGGCCAACGCGCTCGCCGCAATGTCGGCGGCACGGCTTGCCGAGGAGCGGGCCGATGCGATGGACTATTATCTCGGCGACATGCGCAAGGACATGCCGGCGCAGGACGGCCGCTCGCGCGCGGTGTCGACCGATGTCGCCGACACCGTCGAGGGCCTGATGCCGTCGCTGATGGATATCTTTGCGGGCTCCGACGAGGTCGTGCGCTTCGAACCGGTCGGTCCGGAGGACGTCGCGGCCGCGCAGCAGGAGACGGACTACGTCAATCACGTCTTCATGCAGCAGAACGGCGGCTTCATGGTGCTCTATTCCTTCATCAAGGACGCGCTGCTGTCGAAGGCCGGCATCGTCAAGGTCTGGTGGGAGGAGCGGGAGGAAGAGAGCCGCGAGACCTACTACGATCTCACCGACGATCAATTCGCGCTACTGGCACAGGATGTCGCGGAATCGAACGGCGCCATGAAGATCGTCGCACACACGGTACATGACATGACCGATCCGCGAGACACATCGCAGACGACGTCTTTGGGTGTTCACGTCGGGAGCTTTCACAGGGATCCCTGATTTCATCCAGGCGATGCGAAAGAGCAGAGCCTTGTTGACAATGTTCCTATTATGTTCTAAATCTATCATAGATAGCATCATTGTATAGGTACTCGTAGGAATGTTTCGAAGCCATCGCCCCTAGCTTCTTTTCAAGCGAGACGCGCAGAGCGATGAGTACGGCATGCCGGGTGAGCAGTAGAGAAATGGCGGACGAGAGCTATCTTCGCCGGGAGGGTCGACCAAATGCCGATGCGTCCGATCGTGAGCGCCCTGTTGCTTGCACTCGCCCTCATGACATCAGGATGTTTCTGGTCCGGGCCGTGGCCTCGCATCGACCTCAATACGGAGGGCTTGGGCGAAGGCGAGCTGGCAGAATTCATCGGCCGCAACACTTACTATGGCGCCGATCACCTGCGGGAATTGACGAAAGAGTTCGTCATCAAGCAGACGTCTGCCAAGGGCATCTCTCGGGAAGATGCGCAAGCCCTCGGTTTGCGGTGCGCCCCGGCGCCCAGCAAGGAGTGCAGCTATTCGGGCGAATACTGGGTTCGAAGCGACCAGCGATATGTCCGGCGAGATAGTCCCGCCTACGGAGCACGAGCAGTTTATCACGTCGACGTGCGACTCTCTTATCTGAAGCCGCATGACGCCGTCGTGCAAGCTTACAAGCGCTACGTTCCCGACGAATGAGCAGGTGAATGATGTCGGAAGGCCAATATCGCATTGTCAAAGCGCAGCATCCTCTCATTGGCGGACTTGCCGGCCACAATTTCCTTGTGCTGATTGATCCCAATGGCAAAGTCGTCGAAGAATTGCACGGCCTCGCAACGGGCGCCGACGGACGTCCCAAGCCGATCGGACATTTGCCGTCGGATGAATTGAGAGGGTATGTCGACCAGCATTTTTACCGGCCCGATTATGCTCAGGCCGAGTTGGCCTCCGGCGATCAGGCCGAGATCACGAAGATATGGAATGCCGGCAGGGCTGCCCTCGACAAGATAAACGCGCGGAGCCTCCATTATCCATGGATGGGGCTCGGGCAAAACAGCAATTCAGTTAACAGCACGTTGATTGCTGCCATGGGGCGGTCCGAGCCGCCGATGCCTGGCGGCGCTTCGGTGATGCCAGGCGCAGGGAGCATGTTGCTGGACCCCAGGGACATTCAGGATATCCAGCGTCAGTTCAACATCGGTGCGCCCCGCTCTGGAGATGCGCCGAATGCAAGTGCGCGTCCTGAAGATGTCGATCAGCCGAACCCTCTCGATTCAGCGAGGTGGCCATTCGGTCCTGTCGGAGCGCCAAGCGGTCCCGCCGCGGTCGCACCGCCGCGAGGCTTGCCGGGCAAGGCCGTCCCTCGTGCAGCGGGCCCTACGTCGCTTGGCGGGCCAGATGGTCAAGCTCCATTGGAGCCTGCTGTGCGTTCGCGTGCTCCCGCGCGTTCAGGGCCAACTGCCGCCCCACCACTGCCGCCTTCATTCGGTGGACCAATTGCGTCTCCGGTCGTGCCAGCCCCCGCCGAGCTCGGAGGGATCGGTTCGACCGGCAGCGGCAATGGTTGCGGTGATTGGAGAGCTAGCGTTGCTCCGGGCGCGGGTAGGGCGCCCCTCTTATTCGAGGATCGCTGGAACGCGTTGGGACAAGGTGGCCATCCGGCAACTCCGGGGGACGCTGCACCTCCCTCGCGCGGCTACGGGCTGCCGAGCGTTCCTCAATTGATGTTCGATCCGGGTTCGTTGCGTGCCCCTCCGCAGTCGTTGCGCTTTTCTCCTGGTTCTGCGGGCGCCGCGCCTGCGGACGAGGTGCGGCGCCTCACGCGCATGAATGCTTCGAATTCGGGCAACGCTCTCGCGCCGGGAAATGCGCCGGCCAGTGAGGCCGATGGAATGTTCGCGCGAGAGCCGAGCCATTCCATTTCGCCGCCGATCTGGGGATTTGGATTTGAGAACCGTGGCGGCGGCCAAAACGAAGCCGAGGAATGGTTCGCGCGCTGGATCAAGCCGCTCCTGCGGCAGGAGTAAGCGGCGACGTGCTTTCTGGATTTGGCTGGGCCGACAATTCCGCCGACTGGCACAAAATGTACGAGTGGAGCTCTTACACGCTGTTCAAGGCCGCGGTGATCCGGGAGGCCACCGACGCAATTGCCATTGTCCGTTGACGCGAACGGCTTCCGCGGGCCAGTCGGCGAGTTCGGACTCGGCCTTGGGGCGCCAGGTCACTTTGAGCGATAGACGATCGTCGCCGTCCCAGCCGACATATTCCCAAAGCTCGTATTGATCAGGTCTGTAATGGAAGGCAAGCTCGGTCACGTCGCAGCAGTGAACTCTTTAGAGGTTTCGAATGGAAAGGGCAGTATCCGTAGTTCAGAATGGACTTACGCGAGTTTACACAAACGACGATGGTTCGGTCACGGTTCTAAGCAGCCTGATGGAGACGGCCCATGAGATTATCTCCATCTGGCACCAACGGAAGTGGCGTTTCGGCCTTGTTTGGTGGGCAGCAGGTCTGCTCACAGGGCTGCTCTTCTCGTTTGACCACGCTGTAGCCCAGCCCTCAGTATCAGGCGTCAAGGCCGTTGCGGCGAGCGAGACGTGTCCTGCTGCCGATTTCACGAAATTCTTGCCTATCTTCTCTGCGAGCCCCGATTTGCAGCGGCGGTACACGCGCTTACCGTTCAAGTTCGGGGTTTGGGGGGCGGACGAAGTTTATAAGACCAGCATGATGTATTCGTTCGAAAAGATACCGAACTATGATTCGAAGAACCGGACGGTGCTTCCAACGCCATTGTATATGCGAAAGCATGGAATCAAGACGGAAATCATCACGATCAAGAATTCCAAGGCGGCCAATGACGAAAACGTTTTTCCGGAAGAGATCGTAAGCGACGCCGCTCAAGTGGTCGTCCGCGCGTGGGTCCCGGACACCGGAGTCAATGTCCTCTATCTTTTTAAGCGCATGAACGGATGCTGGTTTCTCTATTTCATTTCCGATCGGTCAACTTGAATCAGATTGCGGGTCGGTTTTGCGAGGATATTGTGAATGCGGTTCAAAGACGTTCAGGATCTGATGCTCCCGCCGATCAACGGCGTGGGAGTTCACACCACCGTGCCATCCGGAGATTTTGGAGCCGGAGAGGCGCAAGGCAGACATAGTCCATCATCAATACCCCACACCGGGGTCGACATGAATTACTTCGGCGGGCAATCGGGGATCAATCTCAGGCACCCGGATGTGCACTCGCCGGTGTCCGGAACTGTGAGGAAGGCCGGGTATGGAAAGAGCAAACGCATTTCCATCGAGGACGCAAACGGAATCGTCCATGACATACTTCATACAAAAGATCAGTTTGTAACTGCGGGGCAGAAGGTCTTTGCCGGCGAAAAGATCGGCACGATGGGCAACAGCGGAACAAAAGATCATCACGTCCATTACGAGATCGGAGATTCTGCGGGGAACGTGTTGAACCCGCATAGTGTCTGGGAGCAATACCTCGAAGAGCATCAGCGATATCTGGATGCTACTGGTGCTGGTTTCCCTGATGGAGCAGCCAGGGACATGCGGCGTCCCGCTTCGCCCAACGTATTGTCGCCGGATGCGGCCCGTCGCATTACCGGAGCACCGAGCACCGCGCCCGTCCCCTTCGTTGACGGAGCGACGCGGGCGCAACAGGCGCTCGACAATTCGCTTCCGGCTCCGGGGTCCGCACCCTGGGGCCTTTCCGATCGCTTCGGCAATTGGCGCGGAGTTAGCGGTGTGTTCGGACCGGCGAACTCGGGCGGAAGTGGCGGCCTTGGTCGGACCGGCGACGGCAATAGTTTCGGCGTGCGCAACGAGCAATTTGCGCGGATGGATGTCGATCCCTCGAAGCTGATGCAGCGTGGGACGGCATCGGAGATCAGCGGCGGTACGCCGTCGCTCGCACCTGCGCGTTTTCCGCTCGAGGCATTGCTTGCGCCTGACCCCAGCCGCGGATTGAACGAATGGGCATCGTCTCTGCGCGGGAGGAGTGCTCCTTCAGCTGTGCAAGGTGTCGCGATCGGTCTGGCGAATCCAAAGGCCTCAGTCGCTGGAGGCGATCCGTCCAGCCCCGATCGGGTACCTGCCGGCGGACTGCTGGGCGTGATCCAGGACTACATGCGCAGCAACGGCTACTAGACTGGCAGGACTGCGGACACTCGCGTGACGCCTAACAACGCAAGGACCGGGAGCAGAGCAGGATAATGGTCACGATACCAGCGACCATCAAGTCGAGCGCCGAGCGATCATGCCAGGTAGCATTTGCAAGATGAACGTGGGGATCGCATCGGTTTGGGCCGACAATCCCGCTGGCTGGCTAAAATGAACGAGGGGGATTTTTTGCGAGATGTTCAAGGTCGCGGCGAACCCGGAGGCCACCGACGCAATTGCCATTGTCCGTTGACGCGAACGGCTTCCGCGGGCCAGTCGACGAGTTCGGACTCGGCCTTGGGGCGCCAGGTCACTTTGAGCGATAGACGATCGTCGGCTTCCCAGCCGACATATTCCCAAAGCTCGTATTGATCAGGCCGGTCATGAAAAGCAGGCTCGGTCGAGCCACCGTTCGTCGGAACGATGTCAATTCCGTTGTTTCCGTCGGATGAACGCCAATAATCTGGCCTGGCTAACCTGGAGCAGTACTTGCCCGCCCAGAATATCAAGTACTCGCTTCCCGGCGATTCAACGTGACGGCGGCATCCACGGTGCGCAGAGCCGTCCCACTCCCTGGCGGCAGGCCAACCAAGCTGGCTTGTCGGCAAAGAGCGGGGCACTTACGTTTGTCTTGTGAAGCTTGGTTTACGGAGAGGACATCAATGGCCCACAAGAGGACATCATGGTAGCGCTCTTCACGGTTTTGGCGGGTATCGGCCTCATCTGGACAACCGCCACGGGCCTGCACGTGTCCAACGCCGTACGCGAGTATCTTCCACCTCAGTTTCAGGACTACGAGAATGCGCGTTATGCATTTTCGGTGTGGGCGTTGCGGCATCCGACTCCGCTTCCTGTGCAGGCGGAGTATGTCCGATTTGTCAAAGGATCCAGCCTTACGGTGCTCGCCGGCGCATTGGCCTGCCTCTCATCTGGTCGGGCAGACGCGATGGTCTTCGGCGTGTTGTTATCGGCGGCCTTTGTCTACAGCGTATTTGACGCAATCAGGTGTTCGAGAATTTACGAGCAGAATTGCAAGCGGGCCCAGGCCCAGGATGATGAGCAGAACCAATGAGCGACAAGGGGACTTATGGCGGGTTCACGGTTGGATTTCCGACCCCGTTGGGAGGAGTGGGCTTTGGAGCCTATATGGACAATTCCGGCAGGCTTTATCCGCAGCTCTATTACGGTACGCCTCGGTTCGGTGCGTCGGCAGGATATACCAATGATCTGGGCGCTCTGCTGACCGGACCATCGGCAGCGGGAAGCATCGGGAGAGGGTGGATTGGCGCGAACGTGGCGACGGTAGGCAGCGAAACCGGCGTCGGCTTTGGCACGCCCGGCGTGGGCGTCACCTATGGATTTGGCCCACTCGATTTCTCACAGGACTACTCGCAACCATGGATCAAGGGGCTGATCAGAGATTCCGTTGACGGAGCAGGTCTGCCGAGCCCGCGAAACGTGTGGGAGTATGGCTATCCCGAACCAGAGGGTGGAAGGAATGCGGAAGCAGGTCCCGTTCCTCGGGGAGATATTCGACGTCTCACGCGCGTGAATGCATCAAGCACCGGCGCTGCCCCTGTATCAGGAAGCGCGCCGGCGGCATATCCTTCCGCAGCGTTTAACGATCGATTTGGCGACTGGGGCGGACCGCCTGGCGAACCGCAACCGTCGCAGGCCAGCGGGCCAATCGGTGTGTTCGCAAATGAGCCCAACTCTGCCATGGCATCGTCAATGCGAGGATTTGATGCTCGCAGCGATGCGATGAGCGCGACTGGCGGATCAGTCGGCGGATTGCTCGGAATGATCCAGGACTATATGCGCAACAACGCCTACTAGCGCGATTTTCCGCCCCGCGTCGGGCGCCCGCATACCGAACTGAAAGTTCAATCAACATGCCCGTTCCCTTGCTAGCCCCGGCGCCACCCGCGCCGATGGGGTCTCCCGTCACGCACGACGTCACCATCGTCACCACGCGCAAGCTTGCGCAGGCGCGGGTGATGGGTGTGCCGCCGGAAGAATTCGGTATCGAACGCGGTGCGCGCAGCATCCGCGATTGCAATTATTGCTTCCACGAGGTCGTCACCAAGACCGAGGCGCAGTTGATCGCGGAAGGTTTTGATGCCGGCCAGGTCAGGGCGTTGCGGCCGCATACCGGAACGACCGAGATCGAGACGCTGGCGCGCGACACCGTGGAGGAGCATCTGTCCGCGACCGCCGGCGGCGGCAGCGCCAATTCGGCGGCGCGGCTGGTGCGCATCACCGAGCACTATGTTCGAATGGATTTTGAAGGCTCGGGCCGTCCCTGCCTCTACCAGGTGATCACCGGCGGCGACCAGGCCGAGATCCTGCGCAAGGACGGCAAGGACTGCATCACGCCGTTCGACGAGATGCCGTTTGCCGCGACCACGCCGGTGCCGGTGACCCATCGCTTCTTCGGCCGCTCGATCGCCGATCTCGTGATGCCGCTACAGCGCGAGAAGACGGCCCTCAAGCGTGGCGCGCTCGACAATCTCTATCTGCACAACAATCCGCGCGTCGAGGTCGCCGAGCAGAATGCCGGGCCGAATACGCTGGACGATCTCCTGGTGTCGCGGCCCGGCGGCGTCGTGCGTACCAAGACGGCGGGCGGGCTGAACTGGCAGGTGGTGCCTGATATCACCACGTCGATCTATCCGATGCTGCAATATATCGACGCCGAGCTCGAGATCCGCACCGGTCTCGGCAAGCAGACGCAGGGCATCGATGCCAACGCGTTGCAGAACCAGTCGGCGACCGCGGTCGCGCAGGTGTTCTCGGCCTCGCAGATGCGCATCAAGCTGATCGCGCGCATCATGGCCGAAGGCGTGCGCGACATTTTTGCGCTGCTGCACGGGACGCTTCACAAGCACGGTCATCGCCAGGAGACGGTGCGCTTGCGCAACGCCTGGGTCGATGTCAATCCGCGCAACTGGAAGACCCGCGACGACATGACCATCAATGTCGGCCTCGGTTCCGGCGGCAAGGCGCAGCAATTCGCCCAGACCATGGCGATCGCCAACGTGCAGAAGGAACTGCTTGCCGGCGGCAAGATCAACCTCGTCGGCGACCAGCAGCTCTACAACACGGCGGCAGAGCTGACGCGGATCATGGGACACAGGAATCCCGACCAGTTCTTCAACGATCCCACGGCCGTCAATCCGCAGACCGGTCAGCTCCTGCATCCGCCGCCGGCACCGCCGCAGCCGCCGCCAGATCCGAAACTGCTTGCGCTCCAGGCGCGGCTCCAGGCCGATCAGCTCGCCGCCGCGCACAAGGCGCAGATCGAGCGCGAGAAGGCGCAGGCCGATACGATCCACCAGCAGGTGAAGATGCAGGCTGAAATCGAGATTGCGAGGATCAGGGCGGGTCTTGACGCGAAGATCGCGGTGCTCGACGCGCATTTGAAGGCACTCGGTCACGAGCAGAAGCTTCAGCATGCGCAGGAGCAGCATCGGATGGATGTGAACGAAGCCGCGCTCGAGCTCGCGGCATCCGCGGCGCGTCACGAGATGAAGGCGCGCCCGAGCAATGGGGAGGGGAGCCATGTCTGACGAGAGCGCCCTGGAGCGGGCGGCGGCAAGGGCAGTGCGGGCCGAAGCATTGCTCGACGATGAGATTCTGAACGAGGCGTTCGCGACACTAGAGAAGAGCTATATCGCAGCCTGGCGCGCCACCACGGTGGACGATGCCGTCGGCCGCGAGAAGCTCTTCCTCGCCATCAACATCGTCGGCAAGGTGCGCGATCATCTCGCGGGCGTGGTTGCCAACGGCAAGCTGGCGCGGGCGGAGTTGAAGGAGCTTGCAGAGACGGCGGAGCGGCGGAAGCGGTTCGGGATCATTTAGTTGTTGCAACCAAGGCGAGAGTAGTCAAGAATGTTCCTTGTTTGTTCCGCGGCCGGTGGCGGGTCGTCGTACTTTTGGCCTCGCCCAATGATTGAGTGAATGCATGCGCTTCTGGCCGGTTGATGTTGATCTGCGTTCTTCGTTCTTTTGGATTGCGTTCGGGTTGCTCGCTACGACGACCGTCTGCCTCGCCGAGGGAGCTTTGCCTGCGCCGTCAGCGAAGCCTCCAGTCGTTCCGACCTTCGAGAAACTGCCGCACACACCGCTGCCGAAAGGCGAGTTCATCGCGTGGTGCGGGGATCGGGAGCGTTATTTGCTCGCGACGGATGGTCAGTATATCGACGCCTACGATGGAAGCACGAAGATCTCCGCCCCATCTCCTACGGGGTCCAGATGGGTCCAATGCGGAGCGGATGGCCAATACATCATTTTTCCCGAGGAAGATGACGGGCGTGTGAGGAAGTTCGAGCTCGAGACCGGCAAGAGCGCGATCCTGGCGACGTTCGACGGCCCGTCACGTCAGGGCATTGGCATAGCATTCTCCCCGGACATGAAGACCGTGGCTTCGGACCAGTTGCTGCAATTGACGGCCGAAGCTGGAGAGTTGCGCACGATCAGAGTCCCCGCGACGTTTGGGCAACGAGTCTACAAAATCGTTTGGTCTCCCGACAGCTCGAAGTTCTTCGTGGCTTACTCCGATACAGTCGATGTCCTGGACGCGCAGGGCAAGAGCATCGGAGGAGGCAAGATTCGAAAATATGCGGGTGTGACCGCAGGGTGGTTTGACGCTGAACAGAAGTCACTGTTTCTGTTTCTCGTCTCGGACGACATTCAGGGCATCGGTGATCTTGTGAGATGCCGCATCGCAGATTGGCGATGTGTGCAACTGAAGGAGCGCGTTGAGCAGGCTGCGGGCGGTGGCAAGGGATTGATTGGCATCGTCGGTCCGATCGATCGACCGAGGCTGCCTGACGACGATTCAAGCGTGCTCTATGCGCGTTATGCGGTGGAGCTTCGCGATGATTCATTTCGTCTGTTGTTCCGACAGGAGTTCACCCGGCTAGCCGGTCGAAGCATCCCTCGGCTGTATGTGTCCCCATCAGCCGCCACGGCAGTGCTGTCTTGGAGGCTGAATAATCCCTACAACCCCGGGCCCCCGTTTCGCCAAGGCTCCGGTTATGGCATGCGAAGCGATCCGTTTAAGGGCAAGGAAAAATTTCATGCGGGCCAGGATTTCAGGGTTCCGCTTGGCACTCCGATTCCGGCAGCTACGCCCGGTCTGCAAATCGTCGATTGTCGTCGCGCCAGCCAATGCGATCGTCCCGCGACAGGGTTTGTAAGAGGCGATGGTTCGATCGGGAGAGCTTGAGAATGTTCCAGGTCAAAAGCGCGGTCTTTCGTTCGCTCACAGGACTGCTCTTGTTCTGCACTTTCACTCTCCTCCTTTTCGGTCCGTCAGGCGCCCAAGAGAACTTGTTCGACAAGGAGGCATTCCATCGCGCGGCGGACTATTGCCGTAGTGTTGTCGTCCGCCCAATTGCGCTCAGCGACGATCAGGCGATCCTGTGTCTCGACGGCCGGATCGAGAAGGATGTCGACGTATCGCTGGCGAAGAAGCTGAAGGAAGGCGGTCTCTTCGTCGTCCGAAGCGCAGGAGGCGACATAGCGTTCGCAATTGCTCTTGCCGAGGAACTACGTGAACGGCGCGCGACGGTCGTTGTGTATGACCAGTGTCTGTCGAGCTGCGCCAACTATCTTCTGATCGCATCCGATCGGGCCTATGTGCTCAAGGGCTCCCTGGTCGCCTGGGACTATGAAAGCAGCGATCCCGCGCTTCCGTCATGCGCCAAATTTGCGATGGAAAAGACGCGAGATGGAGATTATCGCCTGCAGCGCGGCTCCTGTCGGCCTTTGCCGGCTGACGAGGCTCAATGGCGGGAGATCTTGCTGGCCCAGACCGGGTTTTACAAGGAGCGTATGGTCGACCCGCACTTTGAGCCGCCGCCGGACAATCGCTATCTGCGAAGGGTCGTTAAATCCCTCTATCCCGATACTCATGCTTACCATCATATCGGGTGGACTCTTCACCCCAGATACTTCGCGAGATTGTTCAAGACCAAGATCGTCTATGAGTCCTATCCGGAAGGGCAGGCCGAGGTGGACGAGATGGTCGCCCGGCTGCGTCTCGACATGAGGGTGATTTACGATCCGTAGACCGGGCGCTCGCTCGACGGCGAAGTGAACCAATTCGTTTTCCATCCCATGAATTGAAGGCGTGGCGTATTGAAGATGAATGAGATACCGACCGACCGCGATCGGCAGAATCCGATCCTTGGCTATCCAGGCTACTTCATGCCTGGCTTCTTCTCCTGGCTGCTTTGGCGAGGCGAATAGCATGCTCATACGAAACTTCACGCGCATCGGCGCAATCTGCATGTCGCTCGCCCTTGCGAGCCCGCCAGTCTCGTCACAAGAGGCGGAAACGAGAATTCTCGGCATCCATCTTGCCATGTCTCCCGAACTATCGATGTACGATCAGCATATCCATCAGGAAATACTGGATGCGTTGTTGCTCAATGCCCGCCGGCTTCCCGACGTCGCGCCGTGTGAATTGTCCCGACCCTATCAAATCGACTACGTCTTCGGCGATTTCGCCGTGTCTGCTCGACACTCCAATCCGGCCATGCTTGTGAAATGTCTTGGCGGCGTGGTCCGCTATGTCATGCACGAAGACATCGCCGAAATTGATTTTCGCGCCGCTCACGCATCCAGGGTCCGCCTGGCACGCGAAAGTCACGAGCTTGACGCGAGGATCCCGGAACGAGCAGACGAAGTTGCGGAACGAATGGCGCTTCTCTCGATCTATCGAAAGCATTCGCCGCTCCACCAGTTGCTTTCGGTTGATGGGAACGCAATAGCGACGCTCTCTTTCGACGAATTTTCTCTCTGGCTCGAGCGCAACCGCAAGGCGGGAAGATTTACCTTCCGCGGTTCAAAGACGCTGCTGGAAGCACTTGATCTTCCCGTGCCCGACCCAATGGTCCTGCAGCCGATCAGCTCGCTGGCGTCGCCTCGGATGCCTGCTGGTGTCCTGACCGCTGATAGCGAGCCTGCCGGGATTGCGGCGCTGATCGGATTGTTTTTGGGGCATGACGAGACGCTTTCCATCGATGAGAAGGCAAAACGGCGATTTGCCTGTAACCGAGATGACTCATCGAAACTGGGGGACGGCTACGATGCCATCGCGCGCGCGTCGTGTCGTACCTACGACCATTTTGGTCATATCTGGTTCACGATGCCGCTCAGGAAGGCCGAGAGTGCGCCTTACTCTGATTTTTGCCGGCAAGTGCTCGAGCTGAGCCGTGACGACGACATTGCGACCGTTGCACGTTTCAGTCCGGACGGCTCGAAAGGCCTGTACGTCTTGCTGCCGCCGGCTTGCAAAGCGCCCGACTGATCTTCCAACGAGAGCGGATTTTTAACTTCCGGCGGAGGATCATCATCGACAATATCCGGCGTCAGCAACAGCCGAACGGCGATCGACCGCAATCATCCGTTTTCGATACCGGGGATGCATCCCTGCCGTCCGTCCCCACAGCCGCGCTTGCCCCGCCGGGATACGGGGCGCTTGCCCACGATCCTTCTCAAGACAAGTCGCCCATCCGGCGCTTAACACGTGTGCAGCCGCGCTGATGTGGCGCAACGCTACCGACCAGGCTCGTAACGACGCCGCCCCTGTGCGACCCGCCTAGGCTCCCGGCCGAGATGTCTCGTGAACCCGCGAACCGGAAGCTGCCGTTTCCGCGCCATCGCATGAACGAGAACTGAGACCACCAGCCAACCAGGCCGCCGTTTCCAGGACAGGCGCAGCTCTATCGCTGCGCTGTCGGAACCGCATGGCCACTACAAGGAAACATCGATGACTCTACCGACTTCCACTTTCGTTACCTATTCCGCGGTCGGCAACCGCGAAGACCTCAGCGACATGATCTATCGCATCGATCCGGTCGACACGCCGTTCATGAGCGGCGTCGACAAGGAGAAGGCGACTGCCGTCAACCACGAATGGCAGACGCAGGCTCTCGCCGGCGCCGATGCCAACAACGCCCAGCTCGAAGGCGACGATCCCAACACCAACACGACCACACCGACCGTTCGCCTCGGCAATCTCTGCCAGATCTCCTACAAGGTCGCGCGGGTCTCGGGCACGCAGCAGGCGGTCGATCACGCGGGCCGCGACAACGAATTGGCGTACCAGGAGATGCTGAAGGGTCTCGAGCTCAAGCGCGACCTCGAAACCATCCTGTGCGGTGCCAACCAGGCCAAGGTGGTTGGCAACACCACGACCGCGCGCAAGACCGCTTCCGTCCTCTCCTGGGTCGTTTCCAACACCTCGAAGGGAACGGCGGGCGGTGCTGCGGACCCGGCCACCGCCGACGGCGCCGGCACGCGAACGGACGGCACTCAGCTCGCCTTCACCGAAGTGCGCCTGAAGACGGTGCTGTCCTCGATCTGGACCAATGGCGGCAAGCCCGGCACGATCATGACCGGCGCCTTCAACAAGCAGGTGTTCTCGACCTTTACCGGCCGCTCCACAGCGATCGAGGAGTCCAAGTCGAAGAAGATCGTCGCATCCGTCGATGCCTATGAATCCGACTTCGGCAAGCTGAAGGTGGTCGCCAACCGTTTCCAGCGCCCGCGCGACGTGCTGGTGCTCGAGCTGGACAAATGGGCGGTAGCCTATCTCAACGGCCGCAACATGATCTCGATCCCGCTGGCCAAGACCGGCGACTCCGATCGCCGGCAGATCCTGGCCGAATATTCGCTGGTGGCCCGCAACGAGAAGGCTTCCGGCGGCGTGTTCGACAACACCACCTCCTGAGCGATCAGGATCATCCGTCCACCCCTGTCCACCCTTTGGGGCAGCCTTCGGGCTGCCCCATCTTTTTGGAGAACCATGATGCCGCTTCCCGGCAATCGCACGCTCAATACCGCCGATCTCACGGCCTACACGCCGTCCTGCGGCGCGAGCCCCGTCGCCGCCTATGTTCGCATTCCCTTTCGTTGCCGTATGCTGAAAGTCGCCGGCATCCTCGGCGGCGCGATCACGACCACCGATGGCACCATCACCGTCTCGGCCAATGCGGCGACGCTGTCGACGTTCACCGTGACGCAGGCGGGATCGGCCGCAGGCCAGCTGTTCTCGGCCGTACCGCCGTCACCGACCTATCTCAACGAGGACGACGTGATCGTGCTGACACCCTCGGGTGCCTCCGGCGCGACGATCCCCATGCACTTCTCAATCTCCGTGAGGGCCGCCTGACATGCCGTTCTTCTCCAAGCAAAACTCCTCGCGCGTCGGGCCGACCCAGACGATCGCGTATGATGCCAGCGTCGGTGCTACCAACCCGTTCGGGCCGGAAACCTACCAGCTGCGCTTGGTCGCCAATTCCGGTTGTTACTACCGGATCGGCGATGGCGCACAGACCGCGACGATTTCCGATCCTTATCTGCCGGCCAACGCCGTCGAATACATCACGGTCAGTCCCGGCCAGCGCATTGCCGCGCTAAAGGCCGCGACCAATGGCCTCGTTACCGCAACCGCCGGCACTTTATGGGTGACGGAGATGTCGTGATGGACGGCGTCCTGATCAGGCCCCATCTCGATAGCAACGGCAGGGAGCTCGCGATCGAGCATGTCCAGGACGTCGCGCCGATCCTGGAATGGAACAGGCAGGCGCGCCAGGACGAGCAATCCGGCGACTGGGGGCGGCACGTCGCGCGTATTCCCAACGTCATCTACGTCCAATGGCTCAACGAGGAGCATGCGAGGGGTAACACCTCGCTGCGGCTGTTCACGCCCGAATTCGATGCGATCGTCCAGCGGAAGCTCGACGATCCCGAATGGGCCTATTTGCGAACCGACAGGCCGAAACTGCAAGCGGGCTGGTCAGCGGAGCTCAAATGACTGAGATAACCGATAACACGTCGCTGCAAGTCGCGGTGACCGAATATCTTGCGCGCGACCAGGATGCGACCTTGATCGCACGGATCCCGACCTTCATTCAGCTTGCGGAAGCAAAGTTCAACCGTCAGCTCTTCGTGAGGCAGATGGAGCAACGGGCGACGGCGCTCGTCGACCTCGGCTCGGATGAACCGGAATTCATTTCGCTGCCGTCAGACTTCCAGTCCATGCGCAGGGTTCGGCTGTCGAGTGCGACAGGGAAGCCGTGCCTCGAATTCAAGTCGGGAACGCAGATGGACGAATACCGCTTCGCGACATCCGATATTGCCGCTCGACCCCGCTATTTCACCGTATTCGGCAACGAGCTCGAGCTCGCACCAACCCCTGACGCAGCCTACACGATCGAAATGGTCTATCGGCAGAGCATTCCGCCACTCGCATCGAATGGCAGCAATTGGCTGCTGACCATGGCGCCCGATCTCTATCTCTATGCCGCGCTGCTGGAGTGTGCGCCATACATCAAGGAAGACGCGCGAATCCAGACCTGGGGGCTGGGGTTCACGTCGGCGCTCGCCGACCTGAACAATCTCGGACTGACGTCGACATTCAACGCGGGGCCGATGACGGTGCGCGTTTCAGGGCAGATCGTCTAGGAGGCGACAATGGCAAGCTTCAATAAATTCTATTGCTTCGTGCAGGATGTCGCGAACGCGCTGCACGATATGAAGACCGGCACGGCGCAGGTGTACAAGGTCTACCTGACCAGTTCCGCGCCTGTCGTCACCAATACCGTCTACAATACGCCCGCGGATCTCGCGGCCGGCAACGGCTATACCGCGGGCGGCAACAGCGTCGGCACCATCAGTGGCGCGCAGACCACGGGCACGTTCAAGTTCGTCGGCGGGACCGATCCGGCATGGACGGCGTCGGGCGGCTCGATCGGGCCGTTTCAATATGCCGTGCTCTACAATTCGACGTCGTCGACGAAGCCGCTGATCGGCTGGTGGGATTACGGCACCGCGATCACGCTGACGAACGGCAATACCTTCACCATCGATCTCGACCAGACCAACGGCATTTTGACGATCACCTGACATGGCCGCTTTTCTCAACAACTGCCGATTCATTCCTGCCTCCGGCGGGACGACCGACTGGGTCTTTGCGTCCACGGTCGGCGGATGCCAGTCGCCGACGCTCGCCGGCGCCGTCGATGGTCGCAAATACAAATTTCTCGCGATCAGCACTGACCTGACCCAATGGGAGATCGCGGAGGGCAGCTATACGGCTGCTAGCGGAACGTTTGCGCGCACCACCGTGCTCTACAATTCATCTGGCTCGGGGGCGGCCTCGGGTCAGAGCGGCGCCGGCGCCAAGATCAATTTCACCGTCGCGCCCAACGTCGCGATCGTCGGCGTGAAGGAAGATTTGATCTCGATCGAGGAGACGAACGCCTTCACCGCGACACAGATGGCGCAGGCGCGTGCCAACATCGGCGTGACGAAGAAGAATTACCTCGTGAATGGCGGGATGCAGATCAGTCAGGAGAACGGCACGACGGCGAGCGGCTCGAACATCTACTACCCGGCCGATCAGTGGTATATTCAGAACACGCTTTCGGGCGGAACATATAGTTGCGCGCAGGTCGCATCGCCCACGCCTGGTGGGTCGACCCATCGCATTCGCGTGACGGTTACTGCGGCGCAGGCGACGGTGGGAAGCAGCGTCTGTTTTCTCCAGCAGAAGATCGAAGGCCTTCGCGCCGCGGATCTGAAATTCGGGACGGTGAATGCGAAGACCGTCACCCTGCAGGTCGGCGTGAAGGCACCCGTTGCCGGCGCCTATTCGTGCCTGCTGCAAAACAATGCGACGGATACGACATTGTCGGGGTCATTCACGGTCACCGCGGGCGAGCTCAATACCGACGTCGTCAAGGCGGTGACGTTCGCCGGCGCGACGTCGGGCACCTGGGCGCAAGACAACACCAATGGGATGTATGTCTACGTCTACCTGATGCAGAACACCGGCGCGAACATCTTTGCGACCAACGGGAACGTGTTCGAGCTGTTCGACGCGGGACTTTACGAAGGCGCGACGGCTCCGCCGTTCCAGTGCCCGGACTATGCATCGGAGCTGCTGTTGTGCCAGCGCTATTGGGTGAAGGTCATTCCGTCGCCGCAAGCCTACAATTTCACTGGCAGTGCTGTGCAGTTGTCATGCGTTACGCCGCTACCTGTGCTGATGCGCGCAACGCCAACAGGGGCCGTTGCGACCGGCGCAGTGCAAATTGCCACGCCCAATTCGATCACGTCGTATCAAAGCTCGGTCGCATCTGGCGCCTGGTACAACCCGGGCCTGGTGACCGCTAATGCGAGAATATAGCCATGTCCCTTCTCGGCTTCGACGCGCTTGGCCGATGGGCGCTGGCGCAACTCCCAGGCAACGGCAATTTCGCGCTTTTGACGGTACGGGGCTCAGTCGCTCTCGCAGGGCAAGCGGCAACATTCGCGATATCCGAGCCGGCAACAGCGGCGGGCTTCCTGAGAACGGGGATCGCGGCGGGCTTCAGAGTGACGGAACCGGTGAATCCAGCGGGCTTTGCGTTCGTTGGAAATGCAACGGCATTCAAACCGGCACAGGCGTGTCTCAGTGGGTCGTTCGTGGTGACTGGCGCAGCGACGAAGAACACAGTTCGAGAAATTGCTGCACCAGGTGCGTTTTTGATGTCGGCGACGTTGCTCCCGTTCTTGGTATCGCTTGCCTCAGGACGCGGTGCGTTTAGCTGGGCGGGCAGCGATTCGACCTACGACCGCGACCACGAGGCCTGGGTCCGACGGCCTTTCGATACGATGTCATGGCAGACAGAAGCGACGTTGCTGCCATTAGCCTGGAGCAATGCCGCAGCTCCCGCAAATGTATGGGGAGCTGATGTGCAGCCGTCCAATGCGTGGACGCCTGCTTTGATTGACCCCGAACCTTGGACGACCAAATAATGCCGCTTCTTTCCTATGGCGAATATCGCCCCGACGTCAGCGACTATGAAGGCCAGGCCACGCGCAATATTCTCAACGTCATTCCGCGCGGCGATGGTTACGGACCGTTTCCATCTTTCTCGGCCTACTCGTCGGCATTGCCAGCGCCATGCCGTGGTGCGTTCTATGCGCTCAAATCCGATGGATCGGTCATTACGTTCGCGGCGACGGCAACGAAACTCTACCGATTGAACAACACGGACTTCAGTTGGGTCGATGTCTCGAAAGGCGGCGGGACGTACACGGCGCCGACCTTCGGCTCCATCGCTGCCAATTGGCAATTCGCCCAGACCGGGAATTTCGTCTTTGCGACGCAGGCCAATTCGGTCCTGCAGATCTTCGACCTTTCGTCCTCGACGGCTTTTGCCGATGCGCTCGGTTCGCCGCCGCCTGCCGCCTATATCAGCGTCGTCGGACGTTTCCTGGTGCTGTCGGGGCTGTTGTCGACGCCGTACCGGATTCAGTGGTCGGGGCTGAACAATTTCAACGCCGCGGACAGCTGGACCAGCGGCGTCAAGTCGTCCGACTTCCAGGACTTTCCGGACGGCGGCATCGTCCGCGGCGTAGCCGGCGGCGAATCCGGCATCGTCTTCCAGGATCAGGCAATCCGGCGCATGTCCTATGTGCCGGGTTCGCCGATCATTTTCCAGATCGATCGCATCACCCAAGACAAGGGCCTTTACGCTCCTTACTCGATCATCCGCGCCGGCGAGCGCATCTTCTTCTATGCCGGCCAGGGCTTTCACACGATCGAGCCGGGCGGCGTGCCGCAACAGATCGGGCGCGAGAAGGTCGACCGAAGTTTCCTCGCCGATCTCGACAAGGGCAATCTCCAGCTCTTCATGGGCGCCGCCGACCCGCGCTCCACGCGCGTCTATTGGGCCTACAAATCGGTGTCGGGTACGGTCGGCGCCTACGACAAGCTGCTCGGTTATGATTTCGTGCTCGATCGCTTCTTTCCGGTCGCGGTAACCGGCGAGTATCTGCTGGGCATCTCGCAGACCGGTCTGACGCTCGAAAACCTCGATAGCATTTCGTCGTCGCTGGATGCGCTGACACTGAGCCTCGATGCCTATGCGACCGCGGTTCAGCCGGAGATCGCGCAGTTCTCGAACGGCCACGTGCTCGGCTTCTTCCGCGGACCCAGCCTCGAGGCGACGCTGGAAAGTCCGGAGCAGGGCACGGACGAAAACCGTATCACCATCCGCGGCTTCCGCCCGGTGACCGATGCCGCGACGCTGTTCGGCTCGGTGTCCTGGCGCGATACGCCGGCAGCGGTGGCAACGCCGGGTGCGGAGGTCCTGGTCAATGCGCGGACCGGCCGCTGCGACGTCCGTCGCGACACCCGCTATTCGCGCTTCAAGGTTCGTATTCCCGCTGCGACGTCGTGGTCCTTCTGTGCCGGAATCGTTCCGGATCTCACACCGAACGGCACGCTATGACGGCTTACGTTCCGGGAATCACCGAAACAGATCTGAAGAAGATCGTGCTCGCGATCCAGCAGCTCGCAGCCGGACGGTCGAATGCCGTTGGCAGCGTGACGCTGGTGACGAGCGCACCGAGCACGACGGTGACGACGGCGAATTGCGCGATCGGTTCGGTGCCGATCCTGGTGCCGGCGTCAGCGAACGCTGCGGCGGAGGCCGGCAACGGGACGATGTATGTGAGCGCGGTTACGAATGGTGCGTTCACGATCACGCATGCGAACTCCGCGACGGCGGGGCGGACGTTTTTGTGGGCCGTGGTGGGGTGAGAGGTTCCCCGTCATCAGATCCCTAGTGTTCGTTCATCGCGCGTAGCCAAACCAACATCAAGTTCTGATCCCCGCGCGTGCAGGGACGCTCGAACTTCGACCGTGGAAGATTGACCCAAACGATCGATCTGGATTGCGGTCCATAGCCCGTTGACAGAATCCTGTGAGGAAAATTCGATGTCGTATGTTGATCAACCTGAACGCCCGCGCCGTTCATTCTCGGAGCGATTTCAAGATGTTTGGGACCATCCAACCCCGTTTAGCCTCTTCGCCCAAATCAAGGCATTGAGGGATTTACCCCAAACCATCCAAGATATGGTCGATGCCTCTCGTGTTGTTGCGGGCCCGGCTCCCATGACAGAGGAGGAGGCTTATCCTTGGCCGTGAATGAAGCTTTCTTTCTTCACGACGCTCGCTTGAGACGAGCGTTGTGTCTCAAGAAACTCGGAAGGATACGCGATTACGAGCGTGCGAAGGCCGAGGTACCTCCGGGAACAAGGATTATTATTGATGGAGTCGATTGGAGAGCCGAGGACTTGTGAGACTGCGCCCGATAAGCTTTAGGCTATTCCAGGATTTGGCACGTCGTTCTTCGTTTTCCCTGTCTCGATGGCTGTGCCACCGGATGACTCCGACGATCGCTCCACTTGAAGCGACTTAGGATGCCATGCCGCATCACGCCCCGTCGTCTCAATCCCGGACGATGGTCTTCTTCGCAGTTCCCGAGGTCTTTCGGACGTCGAGCAGCGAAAACGTCTCCTGGGTCTGATACTCGGGGAATTCGACGACGAAGGATTTCTGTCTGGTCGTGGTCAATGCCATGACGAGTTGCCTGAAATCCGATTGGTTCTGGCGTCCCTCTGCCTTGAACTGGCTTCCGTCGAGCAGGAAGGGGTGGTTCTTGCCGTCGATGATAATCTGCGCGGTGACTGTTTCCTTGGTCTGAGGCTTGATCCGCGCGACAGAGATGAATATGCCCGGCGTCTTGTTTTCGCTGCCGGCCGGACAATAGATGCTGAAGGTGGATCCAACACCGTTCTCGATGTTTGCCTCGAGGGGCCCTTGGCCGTAGCCGAGAGTCCAGCGGAAATCGACGGCCAAGACAGCCGTGCAACTAACGATCAGGGGGAGCGCGATGGGTAGCAGATTTATCCGTTACATTTTTTAGTGGTGGCGCCGAGCTATAGATGGATCGCCCCACATTGCAACAGCGCCCGCTGGCGCTGACGCCGCGGACTTGCTTTTAGCTTTTGGACCCCAATACGGAGTTGGAAATGGGTTTCCGCGATAGTAACGCATTTGCTAGCGAAACGTACTCGGGTGCCAGCGGTTTGCTTAGCAGACTGTTGGCCATCACGGGGCAAATGGACAATAGGGCCGATCCGACGACTGGCGAGCCGATCGTGCTTGATCCGCAAGCCTTCGGCGGTGCTGCGGCGGGCTTGATCGGCAGAATGCACGACTTTCAGCAAGAGCAAGCTGCCTATCGGCCGAGTGCAATGAAGGTAATGGGGCCGGTGACCAACCAGATCGTGAGAGTGGAAAGCGGAGGCAGAGCAAATGCCACGAACGATCTTTCGAGCGCCTTGGATGCCGGCCAGTTTCTTCGCGGGACCTGGCTCGACATGCTGGCAAGACATCGGCCCGATTTGAAGGGGACGCCGGACGAGCTTGCGGCGCTGCGCCCCTTCTGAAATGCCGAGTACAGCCGATTTCCGGCGGGATCAGCGGGCTCGCGACATCCAGCTCGTCTGCGTCGATCCTGCGCGCGTCTGCGAGATCTGGTCGATGGTCGCTCCTCTGCTCAAGCAGGCTGTCGTCAAGACAGGGTTGTCGGCGTTCGCGCCGATCGAGCGCGACATTCTTGCCGGCATGTCGCTGCTCTGGGTTGCCTGGAATGGCCGCGCCATCGAGGCGGTCGCATCGACGAGTCTCCAGCAAACCGAGGCGGGCAAAGTCTGCGTCATCACAGCCTGCGCCGGTGGCGGCATGACGCGCTGGCTATCTCTGATCCAGGGCATCGAGGCCTACGCCGAAGCGGAGGGGTGCCGATGCACACGGATCTTCGGACGGAAAGGCTGGACACGCGTTCTCAAGGGGTACGAAGAAACTCACGCGATCATCGACAAGCGCTTGCCGCAGACGCGTTGACGCGATGTGCTTGCCTACGACGTACATCGTTCGCAACGATAAATCACACATCCAGGCTCAGAAGAAGGAATATCGTCAATGGGCGGACAATCCACCTCCACACAGACCCAACAATCGCAGACTACACCCTGGGCAGCCGCGCAGCCCGCGCTGCAGACGATGCTGGGCCAGATCAATACGGGGCTCAGCAACACCGGCCTGACGTCGGCGGAGAGCTCGGCGCTTGACACGTTGAAGAACAACGCTGCGGCGGGCAATCCCTACGCGGACCAGATCTCAGGTAATGCGCGGTCGCTTCTGAACGGCGGCGGCGCCACCGCGCAGGCCGGCAATGTGCAGGACAATCTCGCAGCTTATCGCAATTTGCTGACCCCGTACGCGAACGGCAGCATGATCGGCAACAATCCGGCTCTGACAGCGCAGCTTGCACAGATCCGGTCTGACGTCGGCAATGACGTGAACTCGCAGTTCGCGGCCGCCGGCCGCGATTTCAGTGGCGCCAATCTGATGGCCCTTGGCAGGGGCGTCACGGCGGCCGAGGCACCAATCATCGCTGCGCAATACAACCAGGATGTGGCGAACCAGCTTGCCGCTACGAATGCGTTGTACAATGCCGGCAACACGACGGCCAATGCGTTGACGCAGATGCAGCAGAGCGATCTCGTCAATCGCGGCCAGGGTGTCACGGCCGCGCAATCGGCGCTCGATGCCCAGAACTACGGCGCCAACGCCACTCTCGCGGCGGAGGCACAACGCCGCGGTATTCCCGTGCAGGCGTTGAGCCTGCTCGCGCAGATCGGCGTGCCTATCGCTCAGCTTGGAACTCAGAGTAACGGCACGACGACGGGGACACAGCAGAAGTCCGGAGCCGATCAGTTCGCGACGATCGCAGGCGGTATCAGCAGCCTGCTTACCCCGTTCAAAGGCACATGGGGAGGTTAGACATGACGGTGCAAACCAATACGGAATTGACCGGCGCCGCTTTCGACCTGGCCAATGCAGGCTATGCGGAAATGCCGGACCCGGACAAGGCAGTAGAATGCGAGTCAATCGATAGCGACAGTGCATCGCTGCGCGATGCCGCCGACCGGCGGTCCGATACACAGCCCGACATCGTGGTCAGGCAATACACGGATGCAGAAGGAAAGCCCGCCGCTGCAAACGAGGCTGTAACCCTTGCACGCGCTGCGCGGGATTATGCGGGCGCAGCGGCCGGTGACAGGCAGACCGCCGAGATCGAGTCCTCGGAAGCCCTTGCCGCCAGGATCGATGCGCTACGCACGGAAGTGGCGGCCAACGATCCCGGTGCGGCCGAGTTTTACGGCTTCGAGCAGGCCGAGGGTCGCGATAAGCGTGATGAAGCGATCGAAGATCCTTCGAACGTGGCTGAGGGACAAGGAAAACGCCCTGCCGAACTCGATCCGGATATCGAGCAGATCATGCAGCACCCGCAGGTGCGCCTCGCACTTGAAGAAAAGGTCGGCGAGGTGGAGCGGGCGCGGCGGGGTTATGTCGATGGGCTTGATGCGGCCATGCAGATCGCACAAGCGAGCTTTATCAGCCAGTTTCCCGAATTGGCCGGGCTGGCTCCGGAGCGGCTTCCGGACGCTCTCGCACAAATGGCGCAGCAGGATCCTGGAAAGCTGTCGCGCATCCAGGCGATTGTTGCGGGCAGCGAGCAGCTGCGCGCACGGCAGAACGAGGAGATGCAGCGAACGGCCGAGGCCTCGCGTCGTAACTTTCAGAACTATGCGAAAGCGGAGGACGCCCGGCTGGAAACCATGCTGAAGGAGGAGGCGAGGGATGTCCGGCAGGCGGTCGCACAGGAGATCATGTCCTCCGCCAAGGCCAGCGGCGTCGCTCCGGAGGAGCTCCAGCGCCTCTTCGACAACGAACCGTTGATGCGCAATGCAACGTTCCAACGCATGATGTACGACGCCGGCAAGTACCGCCTGATGATGAAAGCGAGGGATGCCGTCACGGCAAAGCCGATGCCGCCGGTGCAGCGGCCGGGAATGGCGGCGGGCCGAGGTGAACGGGACGGGCATGATTTGCGAACGCTGAGCGCACGCCTTTCGAGTTCGGGCGATCTCAAGGACGCGGTCGCGCTGTATCAAGCGAGGAGAACGCGCGGAGAATGAGGGAGACGTTCTCAGCGCTCCACAGAGACTTGACATTGTTCTTGTTTTGTTCGAACCTCATTGAGGTTGTCTATGTTGAACGTTGCAAGCCGTCTCAGCGGAGATAAGGTCGGCTGCACTCCCGGTCGGTATGGCACTCGAGGAGGACGAATTGAATTTCTCGGCGTCTCAGTGGATTTCGATCATTCTCGTCGATGTTGTCATCAAGTTCGTGCTTCTGACGGCTGTGGGCCTGTTCGTGACCTTTGGTCTCATATCCATCGCTTCGCTCGCGATGGCAGCCATCTCTCTATCGCTGTTACATTTCGTCTGTCTCTTCCTGGGAGCAACCCTTGTCGTGGCGCCAGAGCTGTTTGGCGTCTCATTGTCGCCGATGCCGAAGTTCGCAGTCAGCGTGGTGCTCGCCAATATGTTGTTTGTCGGTGTCCTTGTCGTGTTGATGTGGCCCGGCCCGAACGACATTCCCAGAACCGCAGATGGACCCATCGTCGTGGCTCTTGTCCTGGCCGCGACCAATCTCGTAGGGCCACTCGCGGTTGCCGCCACAGGTCGTCTGATCAGGCGGCTCAAACCCGAAGGGCGCGTCGATGAATCCGCGTCATGCGGTTAAGCTGGCCAATCGTGCTCGCCTTCGCCGAGATCTTCACGTTCAACCTTCAAGCATGATGTGATGCGTTCTGAGGTTCGTTAGCCGCATGTCGTTGCGGTGATCGGCCTGATGGCGAGGCCACACATTGCCATTGCCAACCATCAGGTCCCGGCGGGCCACTTACATAACCGATCTCCAATCGTCGATTATCGAACTCGCGCGTATCGAGACGTTGCGCGTTCAATTGTTATTGCAAGCAAGCGGAGTATTTCGCGTGGATCCCACGATGCAATCGCCAACACAATATGGAATTCCCCTTTCAGGCGGCCGGCAGATCACGGTGCCGAGCGGGCCGCACCACTACCAAAGGGAACAGTGGGTCGGAAATACCCGGCAGGGCAACAACCCCCAATCCGCGTTTGAAGCGCTCAAAAGGCACGCAATACCCTTTCAGGGCGACCAGAATAGCACCGACGGAGCGGTCTTGGATATCCCGGGCTTGGGTCGGATCCGGCAGCACGTGGACGACGACCGATTGACGATCGTGAACACCACGATGCCTGATCATGTTCTCCATCCCGGCAACGTCTTTCGCTCGATCGCCCAGAGAGGCGACGATCTGTACGTCGTGACGGAGGGGTACGGGACAGGGATTCTTCCAGGTCCGAACGAGCAGGGGAAATTCATCTGGTCCCTGCCGGATCACAGGATCCGGCACGAGCTCAACCCATACCCGGCGCTTGGCTATCCAATGGACGAAATGAACGCGGTTGCCGCGACTGGAGTCCGGGCGGGGGCGGAAGGGCAGGCCGCGCCACCAGCGCTGCCGGTTGATCGACCGGAGCATCGGATTGCTCCGCCGATCTTCTTCCCGACGTACTGATCAACCGTTCAAAGCGAAATTGCCAAGGGAAATCGTATCATGAGTGACGACAACCGGAATTTCATTGAACGCGCCGAATCGATCAGCGCAAATCTGTACGGTGATCCGATGTCGACGGAGCGGATCGCGGAGAACTTCGCGCTCTACGGCCTGAAGAAGCGCATGACCGCGCTTGAGAGGTTCGATGCCGAACTGCAGGGTGACATCGACTCGAGCCCGCACAGCCTGCGGAAGCGCGTCCAGCTCGTCGATCTGCGCCGGCGCATGGGCGATCTTCACGAGGCGTTGCGCAAAGCCAGGCGATGACCCATCCATTGCTTACGGCGCTCGCGCAGGCCCGGCTGCGCGATGCGCCGATGTTCGCCAAATGGTGCGAACTCAACGGTGTGACCGCGTGCCCGGCCACCCCTGCGTCCGTGGCGCGCTTTGTAACCGATTGCGCGTCGCTGGGCATGAACCGGCTTTGGCCCGCGGTGCAGGACATATCGCGGATGCATGTGTCGCTCGGACTTGCAGATCCGACCCTCGGTGGTTCGGCGGCTACCGCGATGAACGTGATTGCGGCTATCCCGCCTCCACGGTCCTGGCCCGAGCGGTTCAAGCTGCGCTTCGCGGAGCTGCCCCACGACATTCAGCTTCATCTCGCGTCGCATGAAGCCCAACGCGAGCGCGCGCTCCGGCGTGCGCAGAACGACGCTGCATCCGCCCGGCAGAAGCTGGCGGCATGCGAAGCTCAAACGAAGGACGAAAAGGTCAGCGGCAATGAAACAACAGCGCACGACAACGCTTGAGGACCGAATCTCGGAGCTGCGCGCCGAAATCGACGGCATCATCGATGCGCGTGTGTCCAGGATCGCCAGCGAGAGCCCCGGCGTCCCCGCGGGCGTGATCCGCAACCTCCTGACGGCCCGGGCGCCGTCCTGCCGCTGCGCTCAGTACATCGAGCTGTGCGGCACAGAGGCCAAGGCGCCGGATTGACGGCGCAGCAACGACTCCTTCGAACCATGCGATGGCGGTCCATGACTCCGCCTCTCCACATCGAGGATACAAGATGACTCTCTACAAATGGTCCCAACTGGCCTCCGCCGACGCCACGGCGGATTCGACGATCAACTGGGCGGAAGGACAGCCGCCCTCCAGCGTCAACGACTCGGCGCGCGCGATGATGGCGGCGATCGCGAAATATCGAGACGATACCGCTGGCGCGATCGTGACGAGCGGCACCAGTACGGCCTATACGCTTACAAGCTATCAAGGCTTCGGCAATCCGAGCCAACTTCGGGGGCAGCTCATTGCATTTGTGCCGCATACGACTAACGGAGGAGCGTGCACTCTCAACGTTGATGGGTTGGGTGCAATTCCGCTTCGGCAAATCAGCAACACTGAGCTAGTTGCCGGCACATTGGTTCAGAGCACTCCCTACTCGGTAATCTATAGCCCAACAACGTCGGAGTTCAATTTCCACAATGTGTTCGGCAATCCATATCTCATCCCGATTGGATCAAGCATCGACTTCTGGGGAGCATCAGCACCGAACAGCTCCTTCGCTCTGGCCTACGGGCAGGCAATCTCGCGGACAACTTACGCCGCTCTGTTTGGTTTGCTCGGGACGACCTATGGTCCGGGGGACGGTTCTACCACTTTCAACATCCCAGACCTTCGTGGGCGCGTTGTGGCTGGGAGGGATGATATGGGCGGAAGTGCTGCTTCGCGGCTAAGTGCGACTAGCATCACGACGGGAGGAGCCACAATGCTCGGCGGTTATGGAGGCAGCGAAACGAAATCGCTGGTTACCACGAACTTGCCGCCTTACACGCCCGCCGGTACGATTACTAACGGAGCGATAACTATCAGCCCTGCGAGCGTGCTTTCTCCAGGCTCGACTTTCTCTAACGGCAATGGCGTTGGTACCTCCAACAATGGAAGCGCACCGACAGCATCGCAGGTTGCATCGACATTCGCTGGTGCGGCGCAGGGAGGCACGAGTACACCCTTTACTATTGTCGCACCCACAATTATCGCCAATAAGCTACTGCGGATTATTTGACAGGGTTGAATATGAAGTTGGAGCAGTAATCGGCCTTTTTCCAAAACCATTGGCCGTCATTGCTCTGATGTACATCCTCTCGAAATTGAGAGACAGGAAATACTCTTCCACGCTGTATGAAAGAGCCGCGATAACCCAGCTTTTCTAGATAAAGAAATACATCGCTGATGCTTCGCCCTACGAGATGCCTGCTCTCACATTCGAAGACCAAAAGCGGCTTGTCTCTTTTAACTATACGTTCCGCTCCTTCAAAAACACCAATCTCTGCGCCTTCAACATCGATCTTCACGACGGAAATTCGGTCATTCGTGCTGAAGTAGTCATCTAGCGCGACCACGGGCACAGGAACGGTTTCGATCGTAGCGTACGATAGGCCGTTTTTAGAAAGGGAAGCGCCGGGCTTGTGCCCCTTTGGAACGAAAAGCTCTCCGCGTCCTGTTTGGGAGAAAACTGCCTTGGCTTCGATCGTGACGTTTTGCAGCGGCAAAACTGCACACATTCTTGTCAGATAATCGGCCAAATCCTGCTGCGGCTCGAACGCGACTGCTCGACCATGGGCACTCCATCTAGAAAGCCAATAGAGGAAGCTGCCTTTGTTCGCTCCAACATCGCAAACGATATCACCAGGCCGAACGTGATTGAGGATAGCGGATAGCTCCGCCCTGTGATCGCGGAACCTGGATCGAAGTGCGCGCCAAAGGAATCTAGTCCGCTCACTCATTTGTCGAAGTATTTCCAATTTGCGTCGGAACGTATCGCTTTAACCCCCAACCGAGTCAACCCATGGTAGACCTGAACGCCCTTTCTGCGGCGAATGCGAAGCGCTGGGCGGGCGCCAAACCGACCCGGAAAGCCGAGGCCGCCAATGTTGCCTTGCGCCTCTACAAGGCCAGGCAGCGGTACCAAGCCGTCGAGCGGGAGACGGGAGTCCCCTGGACGGCCATCGCGGTCATTCACGAGAGGGAATCCTCCCAGGATTGGAGGGCTTCGCTGGCGCAGGGCGATCCCTGGAACCGCGTCTCGGTTCACGTTCCGGCCGGACGAGGACCATTTGCGTCGTGGGAAGCCGCCGCAATCGATGCGCTGGTCAAATGTCCGCCGTTTCTCGCCCGTCACAAGGACTGGTCGATTGCCGCGGCACTGACGGCCCTCGAGACATACAACGGCATCGGTTACGCCGCCCGCGGCGTGCCTTCGCCTTATCTCTGGGCGGGCACCAACCAATATCGCGCCGGCAAGTACGTGCGGGACGGCGTTTACGATCCCGGCAAGGTCGATCCGCAACTGGGATGCGCGGCGCTCATGATCGCGATGATGGAGCTCGATCCGGGGATCAGCTTTGCAGGAACGAAAATCGCAAAGAGCCCGGCCGGCGACGATTCCAGGAAGCCTTCACTGACGAACCCCGCGAGAGGCTCTATCGGCGCGTTCGTGGTCAATTTGGTCAGAGCCATCCTTGGAAGGAAATGAGCATGCAGACGATTCTCGACATCATTATCTTCGTTGCGGGCTTTGCGACCTGCTGGTTCTGCCGAGACCCGGTCGTCCGGCTCGTTACCGGGACCGACGCCCTGATCAAGTCGCTCGAGGCAAGACTCGCGATCCTGCGGGCCAAATCCTGATGTTCGCACGCCTCAAGGCAGCCTGTCTGCACTCCATGACGATTGCGTGGAGCTACTGCATCGCGCTTGCCGGCGCGCTGGCCTCGATCATTGACGACCTGGCCGACGCGCTGGGCGATCCCGGTGTCAAAGATCAGATCAGCTCGGCTTTCGGCGACGTCAAGACAGCGGGGCGCATTATGCTGGTGATCTCCGTCGTGACGATCATCGCGCGCCTGCGAACCCTTCGGAGAAAAGATCAATGTGGATGACACTCATCTCGTTCCTCGGCGGTCCGGTCGTCAAAGCGCTGATCGATGCCTACAGCGCAAAATTGAAAGCTGAGAATGTCGACAGCAAGATCGCTGCAGATCTCGCGGCGGGCGAGATCGCATCGCAGACGGCAGAGATCAAAGCCGTCATGCATTATAGAACCGCGGAGCTAGGCTATTGGTACGAGCCGGATAAGTTGATTGGCTATTGCGTTACGGTTTATTTCGCCAAGCTCCTTGTCTGGGACAAGGTTCTCGGTCTCGGTACCACGGACGCCTTGGCAGGATTCGCCGCGATCACCGCCAATCTCGTCGTCTCCTTCTACTTCGCGAAGCGCGGCTTCGAGAATGTTGCAAGGATCATCAAGCGGTGAAGATGCCAGATGAAGAGATCAGAGCGATCGTCGCTGAGACGCTGGCCGAGCAGCATAGACTTCAGCAGGAAAGCGTCGATGCGATCGTAATGAAAGCAGTTGCATCGGTGCTCGCCTCTTTTGGAATCGAGGATGACGACCGGAAAGAGCTGAGGGCCGATTTTCAGCATCTGCGAAGGTGGCGAAAGAGTGTGGAGCAGGCACAGAGCTACACGTTCAAGGCCGTGATTACGGTGATCGCTACCGGCCTGATGGGGGCCGTCTGGCTGGGCGTCAAGGTCGTGCTCGGCAAGTGAGCCCCTTCAGCGGCGGCATCGCTGTACTTGCACTTATATCATCCCCCCGCGAACAGGCCGTCTGATGTACAAAATCCGCGTTGTCGATGCATCCGATGATGATATCGCCGAGACATTGTCCGATTTGCATCAGTCGACGTTCCTTGATGCGGCTTCCATCCCGCAATTCGAGTTGGGGGCGTGGTGGCTGGTCTATCACGGTGATCATGCGGTCGCTTTCGCCGGCGTTCTTCCATCGACGCACGTCAGAAATGGCGGCTACTTTTCCAGGGTCGGGGTCCTGCAACGACATTGGGGACGCGGCCTTCAGCGTAGATTGATGCGGGTAGTCGAGGCGAGGGGACGACGCATCGGATGGGACAGCATCGTCTCTGATACGACCGACAATCCAGTCTCTGCGAACAACTTCATCATGGCGGGCTATCGTCTCTTCGAGCCCGATGCGCCCTGGGCCTGGGCACACACGCTTTATTGGCGAAAGTGGCTCCGCTGAGCAGGGTTTCCCGCGGTGTGGAACGAGCTTTCTACGCCGTGACAATCGCCAATGAGCGATGTCGCGCGCTTCGCGCAACCGGAACGTCTGAGGGCCCGGCAGCTTGACGGCTGCCGGGCCCTTTTTGCGTATTGAAGCGATGCGGGTGAAGCACTTGCGAAGTCGGCGGCGACGGGCTTTAAGTTTGAGCTTGCAGGAAATTCGGCGACCATAAGCCGATGTAAGGGAGTGCTGTCGATGCCCACCAAGCCTCAATTGCCGGAACGTCCGTCACGGGCGACGGGCGTGCCTACCGCGCTCGACGGTCTCCTGGTCGTCGATTTCACGCGCGTCGTGGCGGGTCCAGCCTGCACGCAGACGCTCGCCGATTTCGGCGCCCACGTCATCAAGATCGAGAATCCGGACGGCGGCGACGACACGCGCGCCTACGAGCACGCTGACATCGGTGGCGAAAGCGCTGCTTATCTTAGTCTGAATCGCAACAAGCGCGGCATCGCGCTCGATCTGGCCGTACCGGAGGCCCGCGAGATCGCGCTGGACCTGATCCGCAAGGCAGATGTGGTCGTGGAGAATTTTTCCAGCGGTGTCATGAAGAAATTCGGCCTCGACTATCAGGCTGTCGCGCCACTCAATCCGCGGCTAGTCTATTGCTCGATTTCCGCCTACGGGCGCACGGGCCCGTTTGCGTCACGGCCCGGCTTCGATCCCATTACGCAGGCGGAGAGCGGCTTCATGTCGCTCAACGGATTTGCCGATGGTCCGGCGGTTCGGACCGGCCCGCCCATCGTGGACATGGCGACGGGGATGTCCGCCTGCAACGCCATTCTCCTGGCGCTGTTGGCGCGGGATCGGCTCGGCCGCGGGCAGCATGTCGAAGTCGCCTTGTTCGACGTCGCTATGGGCATGACGGGCTTCTACGGCATGGCCTACCTGATCAACGGCGAGAACCCCGGACGTTTCGGCAATTCACCGAGCGGGTCACCCACCGTCGGCGTATACGAGGCCTCGGATGGGCCACTTTACATGGCCTGCGCCAATGACCGGCTCTATCGCCGGCTGGTGGTCGAGGTGCTGAACCGGCCTGATCTGATCACCGATCCGCAGTTCGCGTCGCGTAAGGCGCGCTCCGAGAACAAGGAGCTGCTGCGGGCAGCCATCGCGGAAGTCTTTGCGAGCGACACGCTCGAGAACTGGATGGCGAAAATGAAGCTCGCCAATATTCCGGTTGGCTATCTCCGGACGGTCGAGGAGGGGTTCAATGCGCCCGAAGCTCGCGAACGCCATCGCTTGAACCAGATTCCGCATCCTACGGCGGAGTGGGTCCCCAACATCGAGCCTCCGATCAATATGAGCCTGACAGGAGCGATCGATCCCGTAGCCGCCCCCTTGCTCGGTGAGCATACCCAGGATGTCCTGCGCGATACGCTGGGATATGATGAGCATCGGATCTCGGAATTCACCCAAAAGGGCGCGTTTGGATCGGGCAAGCCACTGGCGTCGGGTTGAAGCTGATCGATCCGTCGGGTGCCGCATCCGCTTGATTTGGCGAGGTTCCCGCCGCATAAATGCATGAACGCGAGGGACTCAAATGGCGCCTGGTCAAGTGCCGAGCATCGGCCAGCCGATAGGGCAGGAAGCCAGCGAACGCGCCTATGGTGCGATGATCGCGAGGGCCCGGGCGCTCGTGCCGCGGCTACGGGAGCGAGCAGTACGCACAGAGGAGCTTCGGCACCTTCCGTCCGAGACCGAGAAGGATCTTCACGACGCCGGCCTGTTCCGGATGCTCCAACCGGCACGCATTGGCGGTGCGGAGCTTGATTACGTTGCCCTTGTCGATTGTGCTGAGTTGCTTGGAACGGCGGATGCGTCGGTGGCGTGGAATTTTGCCAATCTGGCAAGCCACCACTGGATGCTCGCCATGTTCGAGCAGAAGGCGCAGGATATGGTCTGGGGCCGCGATCCGGATGCGCTGATAGCGTCCTCGTTCATTTTCCCTGCCGGACGTGCCACGAAGATCGAGGGCGGATACCGGTTGCACGGCAGCTGGCCGTTTTCTTCCGGCGTTGCGTCCTGCGAATGGAACATGCTTGCAAGCGTCGTTTACTCCGACGACGAAGCGGACGGCGTCGAGTATCGAATCTTTCTGCTGCCGAGAGGCGATTACACGGTGCTGGACACCTGGAATGTCGCGGGCCTGCGCGGTACCGGTTCCTGCGACGTGGAGGTCAGGGACGCCTTTGTACCTGATCACATGACAATTGCCGTCGGCGATCTTGCCGGCGGGCCGACGCCTGGAAGCAACGTCAATCCCAATCCGTCGTATGCGCTGCCCGTATTTTCGCTGTTTCCTTACGTCCTTTCGGGGGTTGCGCTCGGAAATGCGCAAGCGTGCCTCGACGACTACGCGGAGGTCGCGCGTCATCGCCTATCGACCTACAACCGCGCCAAGCTCAGCGATTTTCAGAGCACACAGATCAAGATCGCGGAGGCTTCGGCCAAGATCGATGCCGCGCGCCTGATCATGCGTTCGACCTGCATCAATGCCATGGACGAGGCGCGGCGTGGTCATGTTCCGAACATGGCCAGCAAGACCAGGTATCGGCGCGACGGCGCTTTCTCGGTCAATCTGTGTACCGAGGCGGTCTCGATGCTGTTTTCCGCGAGCGGCGCACGCGGCCTGTTCACGACGGGCGTGTTGCAGCGGCAGTTCCGCGACGCGCACGCGATCAACTCGCATCTTGCGTTCAACTTCGATGCAGCCGGGACGAATTATGGGCGTGTGGCTCTGGGCCTGCCGTCCGAGAATCTCACGCTGTGAGGCCGGCCGATGAATGACCTGCCGAAGCATCCGGCCACTCCCGATCCAGCCAACGAGCTCGCGAGCGACAGCTCGCCGATCGATCCCCGCGACTTTCGCAACGCGCTCGGCGCATACGGAACAGGCGTAACGATCATCACCGCTATGGCGGCCGATGGAAAGCCATACGGCATCACCTGCAACTCGTTTGCATCGGTGTCCCTGAATCCGCCGCTGGTCCTCTGGAGCCTGGGAATCTATTCATCAAGCCTGCCCGTATTTCAGAACGCCAGCCATTTCACGGTCCATGTGCTCGGCACTTCGCAGCAGGCGCTCGCGAACAAGTTCGCAAAATCGTCCGAGGACAAGTTCGCCGGCGTCGACTGGACGCCGGGCCTCGGCAGCGCACCGGTCCTCGCCGACAGCGTTGCCAATTTTCAATGCCGGTCCGTCAATCGCTATTATGGTGGCGATCACGTGATCTTTCTCGGTGCGGTTGAGGCCTATGCCTACAATGCCGGAGAGTCACTGCTGTTTGCGCGTGGGACGTATGGCAGGTTCGTGGCCGACGACGAACGCAAGAAATAGCCGTAACGTGGTTCGGGGCGCCTCGGCTGATCAGCGCGTTGTCGCTGAAAGCTTGTAGATCTCCAGCGCATCCGCGTCCGCGCCTCGAGCAGCTTTGGCAAGCCTGAAAAGCTGTCCCGCGAGCGAGGCCATTGGCACGGGCGTCGACGTCGTTTGCGCAACATCGGCGACCGTATCGAGATCCTTGAGCATCGTGGCGATGTGCCCCAGTGGCGGCGAGTGAATGCCCTGGGCCATCCGCGGTACGAACAATTGAAGCGGGATTGAATCCGCAAAGCCGCCGGCAAGTGCTTCGGGCAACCGGTTGGCGTCGATGCCGGCATTCACCGCAAGGCGCGTTGCTTCTGCGAGCACGGCCATCGCGCATCCGACGATCACCTGGTTGCAGAGCTTTGTGGTCTGGCCGGCGCCAGTCGGGCCCATGTGGGTGAACCTGCGCGCCATGGCCAGCACATAAGGGCGTACCCGCTCGATGTCAGTGGCGTCGCCGCCGGCCATGATCGCAAGCGTGCCTTCCTCAGCGCCCTTGGTGCCGCCAGACACCGGCGCATCGATCCAGCCTGCGCCGTTTGCGGCTTTCAGTCGCGCGGCAAGGTCGCGGGCGGCCTCAGGATGGATCGACGAGAAGTCGACGACGAGCTTGCCTGCGCCGGGAGCCGCTGCAAGACCATCAGCCCCGAAAATCACCTCCTCCACGGCAGCCGCATCCGTTACGCACATGAAGGCGATGTCCGAGTTCGCCATCACGTCACGAGGCGTGATCGCGCGCCTGGCGCCGGCCTCGACGAGCGGAGCGACCTTGGCTTCAGACCGATTCCAGACGCTGACCTGATACCCAGCCTGGAGCAGACGCCGGGTCATCGGCGTCCCCATCAGCCCGAGGCCGAGATAGCCGAGCCTTTCGACGCCCTGCGGGTTTGTCTTGCTCGCATCAGCCATAGGTTGCCTCCTTCTGTCGCAGCGCAAACGCCCCTTACCATACATGGCGCAACCCACGACGAAACCAGGACGGCTTGCATGGCTTGCCTGATTGTTTGAACCATGAAACATTTGCGGCGGTCGGGTTGGGTGGCGCCGATTGGCGCCGGAGCAGCGGAGTGGGCACAATGCGAACCGTTTCGAAGTGGATCCTGGCTTTGGGGGCGGCAGCGGCCGTGAGCGCGAGCGCGGGCCCATCTTGGTCGCAGCAGACGATCCGCGTCGGCTGGACGATCCCGGCAGAGGAATCCAAGTACTGGATGATGAAGAGGCCCGCTGAGTTTCCCAATCTCGGCAAGACCTACAACATCGAATGGACCCAATTCCAGGGCACCGCGCCGATGACGCAGGCATTGGCAGCCGGCGCTCTGGATTGCGCGACGCAGGCACCGCTGTCACTCGCCAACGGTGTGGTCGGCGGCAATCTCAAGGCCTACATCGTGGCGCAGCACGTCTTCGAGAAACCCGGCGGATTTTCGGTGTACTGGGCAGTTATGGATGACTCGCCGATCAAGACGATCGCCGATCTCAAGGGCAAGACGGTCGGCATTTCAGTGATCGGCGGCGGCACGCAGGGCCCGTTCAACCTGCTCCTCAAGCAGGCGGGCGTCGATCCGGCCAAGGACATCAAGCTGGTCGAGGTCGGTTTCGCCGTCTCCGAAGATGCGTTGCGCCAGGGCCGTGTCGACGCGGTCAATATGAATCAGCCGTTCGCCGCGCGCGCGGAGGCGAAGGGCGGGACTCGCAAGCTATTCTCGCTGTCGCAGGCGATGCCGAACATCGTGCACATCCTGGAAGCCTGCCGTGCCGATTTTGTCGACAAGAATCCGGAGTTGGTCAAAGCCTACGTCCGCGACATCACGTCGGGCATGAAGAAGGCGCTGGCCAATCGCGAGGAGACCCTGAAGGTCGTCAATGAAGTACTGAAGGCGCCTATCCCGGTGCTCGAGACTTACCTGCTGAAGGACAATGATTTTGGTCGCGATCCAGGTGCTGCGCCGAACTTCCCGGCGATCCAGAAGATGCTGGACATCTACGCGGAGACGGGAATGCTGCCGAAGCTGGACGTCGCGCAGTTCAAGCATCCGACGATCGTCGCGCCGCTGGAATAGGCGACGACGCAAATTGTCCGAACATGCAGTTCGCGGCGTCCCTGGTCATCCGGGACGTCGCATAAAGAAGATTCACTTATGAAGAAGTTGCGATCACGGATCACGACAGACGGCCTCGACCGGGCCCCGCACCGTGCGTTCATGCGCGCAATGGGTCTCGACGACGCTGCTATTGCCAAGCCGATGGTGGGCGTCGTCAGCATGAAGGGTGAGCAGACGCCCTGCAACATGACACATGATTTCCAGGTGGCTGCGGCCAAGACGGGAATCGAGGAGGCCGGCGGCACACCGCGCGAGTTCTCGACCGTGTCGGTGTCCGACGGCATCAGCATGAATCACGAGGGGATGAAGTTCTCGCTGTTTTCGCGTGAGCTGATCGCCGACTCGATCGAGGCTGTCGTCCATGGCCTCGCCTATGATGCGCTGATCGGGTATGGCGGGTGCGACAAGACACTTCCCGGCGTGATGATGGGCATGGTTCGTTGCAACGTACCGTCGATCTTTATCTATGGTGGCAGCTCGCTGCCGGGACGCGTGGACGGGCGAACGCTGACGGTGCTCGACTCCTACGAGGCGGTTGGCAGCTTTATGACCGGCGAGATCGACGGAGCGACGCTCGAGCGGATCGAGCGCGCCTGTCTGCCGACCATCGGCGCTTGCGCCGGGCAGTTTACCGCGAACACGATGGGGATGGTGTCGGAGGCGATGGGCCTCACCATTCCCAACGTCTCGATGGTGCCCGGTGTCTATGCCGAACGCGCGCAGATCTCGCGGCGCGCCGGTCGGCTGATCATGGAGATGCTGGAACGCGGCGGCCCGCTGCCGCGCGACATCGTGACGCGGAAATCCCTGGAGAACGGTGCGGCCATCGTTGCCGCGACGGGCGGCTCGACCAATGCAGCGCTGCATCTGCCGGCAATCGCTAACGAGGCTGGCATTGCGTTCACGATCGATGACGTCGGCGAGGTTTTTGCCAGGACGCCACTGATCGGGAACCTGCGGCCGGGCGGCAAATATACGGCAAAGGACGTCTATGATATCGGCGGCGCTGCCGTCGTGATCCGCGAGCTGATCCAGAGCGGCCACATCGACGGCAGCTGCATCACCATTACGGGCCGCACGCTTGCCGAGGAATATGGGGCGGCCAACGCGCCCGACGGCGAGGTCGTTTATACCTCTCGCGCGCCGATCATGCCCGATGGTGGCGTGGCAGTGCTGAAGGGCAATCTCTGCCCGGACGGTGCGGTGATCAAGGTCGCGGGTTTGAAGAGCCAGTTCTTCGAGGGCGTCGCGCGCGTGTTCGAAGACGAGGAGGCCTGTGTCAAAGCGGTTCGCGATCGCACTTACAAGGCGGGTGAGGTTCTCGTGATCCGCAACGAGGGACCGGTCGGCGGTCCCGGCATGCGTGAGATGCTCGGCGTCACCGCGCTGATCTACGGCCAAGGTATGGGTGAGAAAGTAGCGCTGATTACCGATGGCCGGTTCTCCGGTGCGACCCGCGGTATGTGTATCGGCTATGTGTCGCCTGAAGCATTTGTAGGCGGTCCGCTGGCGCTCGTTCGCGATGGAGACAGGATCCGGATCGATGCTGCAAACCGGCGGATGGATATGCTAATCGACGAGCAGGAACTCGCCGCGCGGCGTCGTGACTGGAAGCACTTGCCGCCGCGTCATCGTGCAGGTGCTCTCGCAAAATATGCGCGGCTGGTTGGCCAGGCCCCCGGTGGAGCGGTCACACATGAGGGGCCCGCAGAATGGCCCTGGTTCGAATGACACGCTGTATCCCGTCTGGCAGGTTTCTTGCTAAGCTCGTGTCGCTGATGGAGGACGTTCAGCAGGTTCGTTGAGCAATGTTCGCGCGAGTGAGACGAGAGACGTGATGAAGGTAGTGCCTTCGAGATCGAATGAATGGGTGAGACCGGTGACGTCACAAAAGCCGGCTTCTGCGATCATCGAGATCGACCGCGTCTCGCAGGTTTTTCAGACCTCAGCGCGCAAGGATCATTTGGCATTATCGGACATCTCGTTGACGATCGACGAGGGAGCCTTCGTCTCCATCCTTGGCCCGTCTGGTTGCGGTAAGTCGACCCTGCTTTACATTGTCGGCGGTTTCGTCAACCCGACCAGCGGCGCGGCCAAGATCAAGGGGCAGGCGATCACGGGACCGGGGCCGGATCGCGGGCCGGTGTTCCAGGAGTTTGCACTGTTCCCGTGGAAGACCGTGCTCGGCAACGTGATGTATGGACCGCGGCAGCGGGGCGTGCGCGCTACCGAGGCAGAAGCGCAAAGCCGGGCTTTGATCGAGATGGTCGGCCTCAAGGGCTATGAGAATTTCTATCCGAAGGAACTGTCCGGCGGCATGAAGCAACGCGTGGCGCTGGCCCGGACGCTCGCTTACCATCCCGAAGTCCTGCTGATGGACGAGCCGTTCGGCGCGCTGGATGCTCACACAAGGACACGCCTGCAAAATGATCTCCTGAACATCTGGGAGCGCGACCGCAAGACGGTGCTGTTCGTCACCCATTCGGTCGACGAGGCCGTCTTTCTTTCGGACAAGGTCGTGATGATGTCGAAATCGCCCGGCCGTATCAGGCAGGTGATCGACATTGACCTGCCGCGGCCGCGCCGCCGCAACGAGCTGCTGCTCGACCCGCGCTACCAGAAATACGTCGTCGACATCGAGCGCATGTTCGACGAGAGCGACGAAGCCGGATCTGCCTCATGATGTCGTTGTCCGCCCTGATCAGACGTGCTGCTCCGGTGATGGCTTGCGTTGGGTTGCTGACGGTGTGGCAGGTGGCCTCGCTTGCGCTGAAGAATGACAGCTTTCCGACGGCGATCGAGGCGATCCGCGCAATCCCGGATATTCTCGGCGACAAGGAGTCGCTGATCAATATCCTCGCTTCGCTCCGTCGTATGGCGATCGGGTTCGGCATAGCCGTGCTGGTTTCGATTCCTCTCGGTCTGCTGATGGGCCGGAGCCGGGCCGTCGCGGCCTTCTTCAATCCGCTCCTGATGGTGATCTATCCAGTACCGAAGGCCGCACTAATGCCGATCATCATGCTGTGGCTGGGCGTCGGCGATGTCACCAAGACGCTGGTCATCTTTCTTGGCGTCAGTCTGCCCGTGATTTATCACAGTTTTGAAGGCGCCAAGGCGGTCGAAGAGAAGATGCTTTGGTCAGGCGCTGCTATGGGCCTTTCGCCTCTGCAACGTTTGGTGCGGATCGTGCTGCCGGCGGCGCTGCCGGAAATTCTCACCGGGTGCCGCACGGGGCTCGTCCTGGCGCTGATCACGATGATCACCAGCGAGATGATCGCCCGTCAGTCCGGTGCCGGAAATATCCTGTTCAACGCCCTCGATATGGGCCAATACGACACCGTCTTTGCGATGATCATCATCGTAGGCGCAATGGGCATCTGCCTCGATGCGATCTTCGAGCGGGTTCGCGCGTGGCTGGTGCGTTGGTCGGAGCCTCAGTTCGACATGCCGCTGAGCTTCTCATGACATCGCGCTTGCTCCCATCACATGTCATCCTTGGGTTCGCGCCGATCGTGATGGTGATCGCGCTGTGGCAGGGCCTCGTGTCATTCGGCTTTGCGCCTGCGGTCTTGCTGCCGCCGCCGGGATACGTTTTCAGCCGGTTGCTCCAGCAGCTTGTGACCTGGACGTTTCAGCAGCAGATCGCGGCGACCCTGATCCGGCTGTTCGCAGGCTTCGCGATTGCGGTCGTGCTCGGTGTTAGCATCGGCATCGCCGCTGCCGCCAGTCCCGCGATCAATGCCGTGGTCCGCCCTATCGTGCGCGTATTGGCGCCATTGCCCAAAGTCGCGCTCTATCCGGCACTCCTGCTGCTGCTCGGATTCGGCCACGGATCGAAGATCACGCTGGTTGCCGCGGACGCACTCTTCCCCATTTTGCTGTCCACCTATTACGGCGCGTCGACCGTCGAGCAGAAGCTGATCTGGTCGGCCATGGCGGCGGGAACGCCGCGTTACGAGATCCTCTTCAAGGTCGTCCTGCCGGCCGCGATGCCGTCGATTCTGACCGGCTGCCGGATCGGCCTTGTCATTTCCTGCATCGTGGTGTTTCTGGCCGAGATGATCACGTCGACGGACGGACTTGGCCATGTGCTGGTCACAGCGGCGCGGACCTTCCAGGCCGTCGACATGTTCGTGCCTCTGATCACGATCTCGCTGCTGGGCCTGATCTTGAACGGCCTGTTGGGCGCCGTGCGATCCTACCTCTTACGGGGCTTCCCCGAGGCGTGATCTGACCAACAAGAAACCAGAAGACCGGGAGTGAACCATGCTGGCTGATCGCATCGAGGCAAAATGGATCGACGCATTTTGCGAGATCTTTGAGCGTTGCGCCGTCAAGGCCGGCGATACTGCCGCCATCCTCTCGGAAACCCAGTCGCGCGCCTTGAATGTGCATCTGGCAGAACTCGCACTGCTGCGCATGGGTGCAAAGCCGTTTCATGTCGTGATGCCGACGCCGCGCAATCGCAACATCGTTCCGGTGCGTTCGACGGGCGCGAGCGAGGCGATCCAGAAGCTTGGTCCGGTCATCACCGCGCTCCAGCAGGCAGGCTTCGTGGTGGATTGCACCATCGAGGGCTTGATGCACGCGGTGGAGACGCCCGAGATCCTCAAAGCCGGTGCGCGGATCCTGGTGATTTCCAACGAGCATCCCGAGGCGCTGGAGCGGATGGTGCCGGATTCCGCGCTCGAGAAGCGCGTCCGGGCGGCGGCGAAGATGCTGCGCGGGACCAAGCGGATGCGGGTCACCTCGAAGGCCGGCACGGCGCTCGATGTGGACATGGTTGGAGCGTCCACGGTCGGCGTGTGGGGCTGGACCGACAAGCCCGGCACGCTGGCGCACTGGCCGGGCGGCATCGTCGTCAGCTTTCCCAAGAGCGGGACGATCAACGGCACGCTGGTGATGGCGCCCGGCGACATCAACCTGACCTTCAAGCGCTATTTGACGTCGCCGGTGAAGATGACCTTGAAGGACGACTACGTCGTCGAACTGGAAGGCGAGGGCACGGATGCGGCGATGATGCGCGCCTACCTCGCTGCCTGGGGCGATCGGGAGGCCTATGCAGTCTCGCATGTCGGCTTCGGCATGAACCCGGGCGCGCGCTATGAAGCGCTCTCGATGTACGATCAGCGCGACACCAACGGCACGGAAATTCGCGCTGTCCCGGGTAACTTCCTGTTTTCGACCGGCGCCAACGAATTCGCGGGCCGTTACACGGCGGGTCACTTCGATTTGCCGATGATGGGAACGACCATCGAGCTTGATGGCGTCGCGGTGGTGCGGGAAGGTGTGCTTCAGGACGTCTTCGGCTAGCTGCGATCGAGCACGGGCGGCCGGGCCAGGTCGAAGTGCCGGAGCAGCTCCACCATGGCCTGGAGCCGCTTCGCGCGATAGGCATCGACGTCCATGCCCGAGTAATCCAGGAATCCGGCACCCGTGCGCAGGCCGATCCGGCCTTCATGCATGTTGCGTGAGATGACGTCCGGCGCGCGATAGCGGTCGCTGCCGAGCGCGCCCTCGAGATATCGGCTGGCGTAGTACAAAATGTCGCCGCCGCCCCAGTCGATGAATTCGAGCAGGCCGAGCACGGCATAGCGGAAGCCGAAACCGTAGCGGATGGCCTTGTCGATCTCCTCTGCGCTGGCGACACCTTCTTCGACCATGCGCGCGGCTTCATTCATTGCGAGCGCCTGAATGCGCGGGACGATAAACCCCGGCGTCGCCGCGCAGACCACCGGCACCTTGCCGATACCCTCGAGCAGCGCCTTGACCTCGTCGATGATGACGGCATCGGTGGCTTGGCCAGGCGAAACCTCGACCAGTGGGATCAGGTAGGCCGGATTGAGCCAGTGCACATTGAGAAAGCGGCGGGGATTCACGATCGCGCCGGAGAGATCATCAACGAGGATGGTCGACGTGGTCGATGCGATGATCGTATCCGGGCCAATTTGTTTTGAGGCCGCGCCCAGCACCTCTCGCTTCAGTTCGACGACCTCAGGAACGCCCTCGAAGACGATTCCGGCGTCGGCAAGCGCTGTGCCGCTTTGGCTGGCCGGCACCACCGAGACCCGCGCGATGAGCGGATCGACATCCGCTTCGGCCAGCATTCCCAGCTTCGAGAGGCTCGCAAAGGTCTTCCTGACCTCGCCGAGCGCGTCGGCCTCCAGTTTGGCAAAGTCTTCCGCCGAACGGGCCTTGATGTCGATCATCGTGACCGTATGCCCCGCATAGGCGAATGCGACCGCGATACCGCGCCCCATGCGGCCGGCGCCGAGACAGGCAATGTTGGCGCGGCTGGTCATCGGCTAAAATCCCGTGCGAAGAAGTGTCTGGAACTCGGCCTTGCCGAGCCCGCCAAGCCCCAGCGTATCGAGCGTGCGGCCGGCTAGCGCAAAATCCTCCCCGCAGACTGCACCGCCAATCGCTAGAAACGCTTTGGCCAGTGGCGTCGCCACGCCCGCCAGGTCGGCGACGGAGACAAGTAGCGAGAGCCCAAGACGCAGATCTTCCCGCATGTAACGATGTTCGCTGAGGACGATCCGCTCGCGCCAGTCGCCGGAGTCGGTCAGCCGATCATGCGAGCCGCGACCATACATCCAGATCTCGCCTTCCCTGGCGTAGTGGTGAGCCAGAGGAAAGTGCGGCGCGCCGTATCCAAGCGCCTCGCGCACGGCAATTCGTTCGCCGTCGAGTGCGTCGGTAACCCACCGGATCGCGGCTTGTGTGCCCTCCTTGTGAATATCCCACCGCTCGAAATGCTCGATCGGCCCCGCGTTCATCACGATTAGCGGCGGGTGGATGATGGGCCCGGCGTTCATCAGCGCGCCGGAGAGCGCGTCCCCGCAGGGTTCGATCGCATCGGGAAAAGCGCGTCCGATCACTTCGAGCGCATGCGGCGCCTGATCGAGCGGGAACACGCCGACCGGCAGCCGTTTGGCGCGGATGGTGATCGCGACTTCGAATGGCCCGTGCTTGCGGGTGAGCCAGGGCAGTGTGCCAGTCTCGGCAAAGCTGGCCTCGGCATGGTTATCGGCATCTCTTGCTGCCTGGGCGAAGATCATCGAGCCGAATGTCGCCGGCGGCAGAAATACGACCTGGCCGTCCCGCAAATGGGGAGCCAGCAGGCGCGCAATATCCGGCTGCGCGAAGGCGGGGGCAGGGCACAGGATCAGCGCAGCGCCATCGACGGCTTCGGCGATGTCCGTCGTGACCAACGCGAGCCTGACGTCGTGGCGGCCGTTGTGGTCCTTCACCAGGATGCGCGAGCCGGCGGCACGATGCGCTGCGACCTGATCGGCGTCGCGGCGCCAGAGCCGGACCTCATGCCCCGACAGCGCAAAATCGCCTGCGGCCGCGAAAGAGCCGTTTCCCCCACCCAGAACCGCAATCTTCAAGATGCTTCTCCTTGCGCGCGCGATTGCGCATCAAGCTGCTTCAGCAGGAAATGCTGGACCTTGCCCAACGCGGTGCGCGGCAGGTCGGTGACGAAGACGATGTCGCGCGGAACCTTGTAGCGCGCGAGCTGCGCCTGAAGATGGGCTCGCAGCTCGTCGGCTTCGAGCCGGCAGCCGGATCGCTGGATCACATAGGCGATCGGCACCTCATCCCAGCGTGGGTCCGGCCGGCCGATCACGGCACATTCGCTGACATCGGGATGTTCGAGCAGGACGCGCTCGACCTCGGCCGGATAGACGTTCTCTCCTCCGGAAATGATCATGTTCTTCTTGCGGTCGCGCACCCAGAAATAGCCGTCGGCGTCGCTCAGGCCGATATCGCCGGTGCGATACCAGCCGTCGTGCAGCGCGTCGCGGGTAGCCGTGTCGTTGCCCCAATATTCGAAGAACACGTTGGGGCCACGCACCGCGATCTCGCCGGGCGTGCCTGCGGGCACCTCGTTGCCAATCTGGTCAATGACTTTCGCCTCGCAACACAGGCCGGCAAGTCCGGTCGATCCCGCACGGGAGAGATCGCCGCCCAGGCGCGTGTAGATTGCGATCGGGCAGGTCTCCGTCGAGCCATAGACCTGAAGCACCGGAACGCCCCGCGCGACGAAACGGTCGATCAGATGCGGCGGCGCGATGGTCGACCCAGTGGCGATGGCCTTCAGCGACGAGAGATCAGTCGTTGCCCAGTCGGGATGCTCGCTCACGGCCTGGATGATCGCGGGCACCATCACGGTCAGGGTCGGCCGTTCGCGTTCGATCGCTGCGAGCGCGGTATCCGGCGTGAAGCGGGCCTGGATCGTGACCGTCGCGCCCAACTGCAGCGCAGCCGTAGTCTGAATATTGAGCCCACCGACGTGGAAGAACGGCAGCACCGTCAGCACATGATCGTCGGACGTCATGTTGTGCATATGCTGGCTCATGACGCCGTTCCAGAACAGCGCCTCCTGCCGGAGCACAGCGCCCTTTGGTCGTCCGGTCGTTCCTGATGTGTAGACAATCAGAAGCGGGCAGGAGAGATCGGCGTGCGGATTGCGGCCATTCGCCTCGCTCCTGGCCAGCAGCGCCTCGAATGTCGCGCCACGAGGTGGCATGAAGTCGAACCCGACAACGGCCGTCCCTGGCGCAAGCTCCCGGAGAACTCCCTCAAAGGCCTGTTCGAGCACCAGCACCTTGGCACCGGCATCGGTGAGAATGAAGAGCTGTTCCGCGGCAGCCAGCCGCCAGTTCAACGGCACCAGCATCGCGCCGAGCCGCGCACATGCGTAAAGTAGAACCAGATAATCCGGCCGGTTCAGGCTGAGGATCGCGACGCGATCGCCGCGGCCGACGCCGAGCTCCCGCTTCAATGCCGTTGCCGTCCGCTCGATGCGAGCGGCAAAGGCCGCATAGCTCAGCCGCTCCCCTTCGAAGGCGATGGCGATCTTGTCTGGCGAGAACGCCGCGTTGCGATCGATCAGACTGCAGAGGTCCACCGTCAGTCGTCCGTCTCGCCAGTCTCGTACAGCGCCTCGCGACCGATCCGGTCGAGGCAGAGTTCGGCGGTCCAGGGCAGCATCAGCGAGCCGCAGCGGCTGTCGCGATAGATGCGCTCCAGCGGCAGCGACCGAAGCATGGCCTGGCCGCCGCAGGTGCGGATCGCGAGCGTCGCGAGCTCATTGGCGCCCTCCATGACGGAATATTGCGCGGCATAGGCGCGCAGCACCTGCTCCTTGCTCGGATTCGCACAGGCTTCGGTGACGGCCTGGAACCAGATCGCCTTGATCTGCTCGAGCTTGATCTGCATCTGCGCGACTGCGATCTGCTTGGTCGGATACATCCGGCGTTTGACCGGCGGCATCCCCGGGACCTCGCCGCGCAGGTAGCGCACGGTGAAATCGTAGGCGGCTTGCGCAAGGCCCATATAGGTCGGCGACAGTGTCAGGAACATGTGCGGCCAACGCATCGCCGCCTGAAAATAGACGCCGCGCGGCATCAGTGCGGAATCCTCCGGCACGAACACGTCCTTGAACAGCAGCGTCCGGGAGACCGTCCCGCGCATGCCGAGCGGATCCCAGTCGCCGACCACCGAGACGCCTTCCGATTTCGCCGAAATGGCGAGGTAAAGTGTGTTGCGGCGCGATGCCTTCTCGCCTTCCTCGATCTCGGTGCAGAGCACGCCGTAATAGTCGGCGTGACCGGACAGCGATGCAAAGATCTTCTTGCCGTTGACGATCCAGCCGCCTTTTACAGGTTTTGCTTCGGTGCCGAACGCAACGCCGCCAGCGGCGGCGGCTCCGCCTTCCGAAAACGGTTGCGAGTAGATCGCGCCGTCCTCGACAATTCGCTTGTAGTGGACCGCGCGCCGCCGCTCGTGCTCCGCGCGGGTCTGCGCGTCCATGTCGAGATCGTCGGCGAGGGGTCCCGACCACAGGGTCGAGCAGACATGCATGTTCCAGGTGAGCGCGGTCGCGCCGCAATAGCGGCCGATCTCGGCGGCCGCCAAGGCGTAGGTTTGGTAATTCGCGCCGAGCCCGCCATGCTTCTTGGGCACGGCGATGCCGAGCAGGCCGACGCGGTGCAGGTCGCGATAATTCTCGGTCGGGAAGATCGCCTCGCGATCGTAGGTCGCGGCGCGGCCGGCGAATACGCTCTGGCCGATCTCGCGGGCGCGGGCAATGATGCCGGCCTGCTCGTCGCTCAGGCGGAATGCGACGGGATCGAAGATCGGCGCGTCCAGCGCGACCTTGCCGGTTGCGCCAATGGTCTTGCTGACTTGCATGGTCATGGCGCAATCACCCGTGTTTTGCGGCGACGGAATCGAGGAAGCCGCCGAGAGCCTTGTCGAAGGCGTCAGGCCGTTCGAGATTGGCGAGATGACCGACCCCGGCCAGCTCGACATATTCAGCAGCGGGAATGTAGGTCGCGGTCTTCGCCATCATTGGCGCAGGCGCATTGTTGTCCTTGGAGCCAGACAGCAGCAGCGTAGGCACGGAAATATCCTTGAGACTGCTGCGCTGATCGAACCCGATGAGAGCAAGCATCATGGCGCGATAGCTCGCCTCGGGCACGCTTCCCATGCACTCGCGCGCACGCTCCATTCCCTCGGGGTCTGGATCGCTGCCGACGAGCTCGGTCACGAGCGACGGCGCGAGCGATTTCATCGTTTCGCCACGATCGAGCGGCCCAAGTCGCGCGGCGATGAACGATTTTTGCCAGTCGCCATCGGCCTTGCCGAAGGCCGGACTGGTCTGTGCGAGCACGACGGCGCGCGCCAGTTTCGGCGACTGCACCAGCCATTTCTGGACGATCATGCCGCCGATGGAATGCCCGACGAGAATGGGTTTACGTGCGCCGAGCTGCTCGATGAATTGTTGAAGCGCATCAGCCAGGGCAGCGATGCTGACGCTGGCTAGCGGTGCTGATCCGCCATAGCCCGGCATGTCCCATGCGATCGTACGGAAGCGGTTGCCGAAGGTGGCGAGCTGCTGCCGCCAGGCTCGCGCGGCGCCGCCAATTCCGTGCAGGAAAATCAGGGGTGTGGCGCCCGGATCGCCCGCAGCTTCGTAGGCGAAGCGTCCGTCTTTTGTTATCATTGGCGAAGGCTGCGACACGCGACATCCTTTGGCTCGGCCAGGCGATGCTAACAGGCCTGTGAGGGATGGGAAGAGATAATTTTATACTTAAAGCAATTTTCAGGCCGCGTCCTCGGCGTGCCGCGGTTGACGATGCAAAGGCCCCTTGGTTTGCAAAAATTTGAAGGTTAAAATATATCGAAGGGGCGATCAGCAGAACGCAAGGGAGTTAGCGCATGTCCGGATTGCCGCATTCGCCACATGCGCTGGTCACCGGTGGCGGTCGCGGTATCGGCCGCGCGATTGCGGCGTCACTCGTCGGGGCCGGCGCGACGGTCACCGTGCTTGGTCGAAATGCCTCCGTTCTCGAAGCGGCGGTTGGCGCAGGCGTCGCGCATTTTGCGGTCGTCGCCGACGTCTCGAACGAAGTGTCGTTGAAGGCAGCTATCGCGGAAGCGAACGCGCGAAAGCCGATCGACATCCTCGTTGCCAATGCAGGCGGCGCGGAATCTGCACCATTCTCGAAATCCGACAGTGCCTTGTTCGCGCGCATGATGGATGTCAATTTCATGGGCGTGGTCCACGCCGTCAGCGGCGTTCTGCCGGGCATGAAGGATCGCCCCTACGGACGCATCGTCGCGATTGCTTCGACAGCAGGGCTCAAGGGCTATGCCTATGTCAGCGCGTACACTGCGGCGAAGCACGCCGTGGTCGGTCTCGTGCGATCGCTTGCGCTCGAGCTGGCCGGAACCAATGTCACGGTGAATGCGGTCTGTCCGGGTTTCACCGACACCGATCTGGTGGCCGGCAGCATCGAGAACATCATGAAAAAGACCGGCCGGAGCCGCGAGCAGGCCATCGCCGAGCTGGCGAAGCATAATCCGCAGGGGCGGCTCATCTCGCCTCAAGAGGTGGCAGATGCCGTGCTCTGGTTGTGCGGCGAGGGTGCCGGCGCGATCACGGGACAGACGATTGCAGTCGCCGGCGGCGAGATCTAGCGGCGCGAATCAAAAAACATACCGAGGAGATCGCATGAGCAGACCAGCCAATTCCGTGACTATACCGCTCGCGGACTATTCCCCGCAACATTTCCTGCTGGCTGTAGTCGACGGTGTTGCCACCGTGACGCTTAACCGCCCCGAACGAAAGAACCCGCTGACCTTCGAGAGCTATCGCGAACTGACGGATTTCTTCCGCGCCTGCGCGTTCGACGACGCGGTCAAATCCATCGTCGTTACTGGTGCCGGCGGTAATTTTTCGTCCGGCGGCGACGTGTTCGAAATCATCGGACCGCTGGTGAAGATGGACACCAAGGGATTGACGGCCTTCACGCGGATGACCGGCGACCTCGTCAAGGCGATGCGGGCGTGCCCGCAGCCGATCGTGGCCGCGGTCGAGGGCATCTGCGCCGGAGCCGGCGCGATCATCGCGATGGCATCTGACATGCGCCTCGCGGCGAGCGGCGCAAAGGTGGCGTTCTTGTTCAACAAGGTGGGCCTTGGCGGCTGCGACATGGGCGCCTGCGCGATCCTGCCACGGATCATTGGACAGTCGCGCGCGTCCGAGCTGCTCTACACCGGAAGGTTCATGACCGCCGAGGAAGGCGAGCGCTGGGGCTTCTTCAGCCGCATCGTGACGCCGGAGCAGGTGCTGCCCCAGGCGCAGCTCCTGGGCAAACAGATCGCGGAAGGACCGACTTTCGGTAACACCATGACCAAGCGAATGCTGGCCATGGAATGGGCGATGTCGGTGGAGGAGGCGATCGAGGCCGAAGCCGTGGCCCAAGCCCTGTGCATGACCACGGCTGATTTCGAGCGTGCCTTCGAGGCGTTCGCCAACAAGGTCAAGCCGGTCTTCCGGGGCGACTGAGGCCATGGCTTTGCGCCCGATTAAGGCTAAGCCCAAGACACGGGCCGAGTTCAAGGTGCAGACGACAAAGCCGCTTGCGGCGGAGTGACCGCCCGTGCGAATTTAACCCCATTGCCTGGCGTATTTCGAGTGGAGTAAGGGCGATGAAGGCGATTGTGGTCGGCGGCGGTATCGGTGGTCTCACCACGGCATTGATGCTGCGGGCGCGCGGTCTCGACTGCGAAATTTTCGAGCAGGCGGACACCATCCGCGAGCTCGGCGTCGGGATCAACACGCTGCCTCATGCGATGCGCGAGCTCGCCGGCCTTGGTCTGCTCCAGAAGCTCGACGACGTCGCGATCCGTACCGATCAGCTCTACTACCTCAATCGCCACGGCCAGGAAGTCTGGCGCGAAGCCCGCGGCATCGACGCTGGCCATGATGTGCCGCAATTCTCGATTCATCGTGGCCGCCTTCAAGGTGTCATTCATCACGCGGTCGAGGAGCGGCTCGGGCGGGATGCAATTCACACCGGCTGTCGGCTCGGCGCGTTCACGCAGGACGAGGGGGGCGTCACCGCTTACTTCTTCGATCGCGCGGGCGCCCACATTCACACTGTGCGCGGCGATATCCTGATCGGTGCGGACGGCATCCACTCGCGCGTCCGCGATACGCTGTTCCCGAATGAGGGACCGCCGTGCTGGAACGGCCTGATGCTGTGGCGCGGAGCGCGCGACTGGCCGTTGTTCCTCACCGGCAAGTCGATGATCGTGGCCGGCGGGCTCGATGCCAAGGTCGTGATTTATCCGATCGCCGAGGGCTCGAGCCCGGCCAGCCGTCTCACCAATTGGGCGGTGCTGGTGAAGGTGGGCGAGGGCAATGCGCCGCCGCCGCGCAAGGAGGACTGGTCACGGCCGGGCCGGCGCGAGGAACTGATGCCGCACGTTGCGCGCTTCTCGGTGCCCTATGTCGACGTAAGGAGCCTGATCTCGGCGACGCCCGAATTCTACGAATATCCGACCTGCGACCGCGATCCCTTGCCCTATTGGTCGTCCGGGCGCGTCACGTTGCTCGGCGACGCCGCGCATCCCATGTATCCGGTCGGCTCCAATGGCGCATCGCAGGCCATCCTCGATGCGCGCTGCCTGGCCGACGCGCTGGTACGCGCCGAGCATCCGCGCCAGGCGCTGCTTGAGTATGAGAAGAAGCGATTGCCGATGACCGCGGACATCGTGCGCTCCAACCGCCGCGGCGGCCCTGAAGGCGTCATCGATGCCGTCGAGCAGCTCGCGCCCGATGGCTTCGACAATGTCGACAACGTGCTGAGCTATTCCCAGCGTGAGGCGATCGTGCGCGGCTATGCTACCAAGGCCGGCTTCGCTGCAGTCCCGGGACTGGCGGCGGTCCGCGCCTGAATAACGGCTAGCCGCCGGGAGGCGGCGGCAGGAAGTGGATGTTGAACTCGGCGGCCATCGCCACCACGTCCTCGGGCTTCTGTTCCTTCATGTTGTGAAGGCCCCAGAACAGGTCGAACAGTTTTTTGGTCGGCGACACCCAGAACAGCACCTTTGCGGTCTGCTCCGACTTGTTGAAGATGCCGTGGGGCACGCCCATGCCGAGCCGGACCAGATCGCCCGCGGTCGCCTGCGACTCCGAGTTGCCGAGCATGAAGTCGAGCTTGCCCTCCAGCATATAGAGGTATTCGTCCTGGTCGGGATGGATGTGCGGCGGCACGAACGTGCCCGGCGGCAAGGTCGCGTGCCAGGAGAAGCTATGCTCGGTTTTGCTCTTCGGCACATAGGTCTGGCCGAGGATGTTCCAGGAGATGCCCTGCATCCCCTCATTGGCCCGTGTGATGCCGGTGATTTCGCTGCTCATCGAAGTTCTCCCTTAACGCAACGTCCGGCCTAGTTTGCCGCCTTGCAGTCCTTGGCATAGCGGTCGCCGTAATTCTCGAACACCTTCTGCACGATCTCGGTCTGGAATTTGCCGTCCGGACGCTTGGCGACCTTGGTCAAATAAAAATCTTGGATCGGATAGCCGTTGGTATTGAACTTGAAAGCGCCGCGTAGCGAGGTGAAGTCGGCCTTCTTCAGTGCGGCGCCAATGGCATCCTTGTTGGAGAGATCACCCTTCACGCCCTTGATCGCGCTGTCGATCAGCATTGCTGCGTCATAGGCCTGAAAGGCGTAGGTGCCGGGCACGCCGTTATAGGCGGCTTCATAAGCGGCAACGAACTTCTTGTTCTGGGGATTGTCGAGATTGGGCGCCCAGTTGGCGCCGCCGAACATGCCAACCGCCGCATCCTGCTGCGCCGGCAACGTCGATTCATCGACCGTGAAGGCCGAGAGCACCGGAATGTTGTCGGCGAGGCCCGCCTGCTTGTATTGCTTGACGAGATTGACGCCGAGGCCGCCGGGCATGAACGTGAAGAGAGCATCGGGTTTTTGCGACGAAATCTTGGACAGCTCCGGCTGGAAGTCCAGCGTGTTGAGCGGCATGTAGGATTCTTCGACGATCTCGCCCTTGTAGTCGAGCTTGAAGCCCGCCACCGAATCCTTGCCGGCCTGATAGTTCGGCACCATCAGGTACATGCGCTTGTAACCGCGATCCTGCGCGACCTTGCCGAGGATCTCGTGCACCTGATCGTTCTGATACGACGTCACATAGAAGAACGGGTTGCAGTCCTTGCCGGCAAAGGTCGAGGGGCCTGCATTGGGGCTGATCAGGAAGGTCTTTGATTCCGTGACCGGCCGGTGGATCGCCTGGAGGATGTTGGAGAAGATCGGTCCGACCACGAAGTCGACCTTGTCACGCTCCAGCAGACCCTTGACCTTGGTCACCGCGACGTCCGGCTTCAGTTCGTCGTCGACAACGACCACCTCGATGTCGCGGCCGCCCATCTTGCCGCCGAGATCCTTCACCCCGAGCGCAAAGCCGTCGCGAACCTGCTGGCCGAGCGCGGCGGCGGGGCCCGACAACGTCACGACCACACCCAGCTTGATCTTCTCCTGGGCGAAGGCGGGGCTCATGGCGGTGCCGAGCAGCAAGGCGGCTGCGGCGAAGGTCAATTGCGTCTTCATGATCTATCCCCTGTGACGATCGGGCTTGCGCTGCAAACCACGTACTCCAGTCCAAGCTTATGCCGATGACGGCGGCCGCGGCAAGCATGCTCAAGGCGTCGCCATCTTGCGGAGCAGTGCGCATGCAAGCGGCGCGCCAATTGTTTGAAGCCTAAAGAAATTTACGTGCGGTCGATTGTTGCAGCTTTAGGCTTGCGGCCGACCTCAATTTACTTGAAGCTCAAAACGTTGGGAATCCGTGCCGGCGCCGATGCCGGCCGTGAGTGATTGCATCGAATGCTCGATTCCGAGACCAAGGCCGTCGAAACTCCGGAGGACCATGCCGAAGAGCTTCGGCTGTGGTTGCGTCTGCTCACCTGCACCACGTTGATCGAGGGCGAGGTCCGCGGCCGGTTGCGGCAGCGCTTCGACGTTACGCTGCCCCGTTTCGACTTGATGGCGCAGCTCGACAAGGCGCCCGACGGCATGACGCTGTCCGATGTCTCCAAGCGCATGATGGTGTCCAACGGCAACGTCACCGGCCTCGTTGAGCGCCTTGTGGAATCAGGGCATCTCGATCGGCGTACCTCGGAGACTGATCGTCGCGTCCAGGTGATCCGTCTCACAAAACTCGGGCGCGCCGAGTTCCGCAGGATGGCCGCCGAGCACGAAACCTGGATCGCCGATCTCTTCGCCGATTTGACGCCGAAGGACGTGCGCGAACTGATGCGGCTGCTCGCCAAGACCAAGGCGTCGGCGCAGAAGTCGACCGGGCGCCGCAGGGCCTAGGCCCGCAGGCCAACGCGCCCGCCGATCCCACTTTGCCGCAGGAAAATGCATGGGATGCCCAAAATCCGCTATTGCACCAAATTACTTTAAGCCTAAAATGTTTTCCTGAGTTAGTGCTGCCGGGTGCTTTCCATGCGCAAAGGAACGTGCGATGGCCAACGCCGCCAAGGTACAAGTGACGGGCTCGTATGACGGCAACGCCGCGACGGCCCATGTCGATACGTTTGCGCGGCAGCACCTGCCGCCGCGAGAGCTTTGGCCCGAGTTCATCTTCACGCGGCCGGAGCTGCACTATCCATCGCGACTGAACTGCGTCAGCTATTTCCTCGACCGCTGGGTCGAGCAGGGCCATGGCGATGCGCCCTGCGTCATCAGTCCCGTCGTCAGTTACACGTATCGCGAACTTCAAGCGCTCGTGAATCGCATCGCCAACGTGCTGGTCGGGAAGCTGGGTCTCGTGACCGGCGAGCGCGTGCTGCTGCGCTCGGCCAACAATCCGATGATGGTCGCGACATATTTGGCGGTGATCAAGGCCGGTGGCATTTGCGTGGCGACGATGCCGCTGCTGCGCGCCAGGGAGTTGTCTTATCCGATCCAGAAGGCGGAGATCACGCTCGCGCTCTGCGACGGAAAGCTCTCCGACGAAATGGAGAAGGCGAGGCTGACTGCGCCGGGTCTCAAGCACGTGGTCTATTGGGGCAATGGCGCGACGGACTCGCTCGAAGCGCTGATCGCGGATGCGAGCCCTGAGTTCGAAGCTGTCGATACCGCCTCCGATGACATCTGCTTGATTGCCTTCACGTCGGGCACGACCGGCGATCCCAAGGGTACGATGCATTTTCACCGGGATATGCTGGCGGTCTGCGACGGCTATGCGCATAACATCCTGCGCGCCGGGCAGAGGGATCGCTTCGTCGGCTCGGCGCCGCTCGCCTTTACCTTCGGCTTCGGCGGCGTGCTCTTTCCGATGCATATCGGCGCCTCCTTCGTGGTGCTGGAGAAGACGACGCCGGACGACATCTTGACGGCGATCGAGCAGTACAAGACCACGGTCTGCTTTACCGCGCCGACAGCATACCGGGCGATGATCGGCAAGCTTCCGGGCCGCGACATCTCCTCGCTGCGCAAATGCGTTTCCGCCGGCGAGACCCTGCCCAAACCGACATTCGACGCTTGGCTCAAAGCGACGGGCATCAAGCTGATGGACGGTATCGGCTCGACCGAGCTGCTGCATATCTTCATCAGTGCGACCGAAGACGAGATCCGTCCCGGCGCGACGGGCAAGCCCGTGCCGGGATATGAGGCCAAGATCGTTGATGAGTCCGGCAACGACGTACCGGCCGGCACGATGGGCTATCTCGCGGTGCGCGGCCCGACCGGCTGCCGCTATCTCGCCGACGAGCGGCAGCGCAAATATGTGCAGAACGGCTGGAACATAACCGGCGACACCTATCTGATGGATAGCGACGGTTATTTCTGGTACCAGTCGCGCTCCGACGACATGATCGTGTCAGCGGGATACAATATCGCTGGTACGGATGTGGAGGCTGCTCTGTTGACCCATCCTGATGTCGCCGAGTGCGGCGTCGTCGGTGCGCCGGACGAGGCGCGCGGGATGATCGTGAAGGCCTATGTCATCGTTGCTCCCGGCGTGACGCCGGACGCTCAGCTCGCAGCCGCGTTGCAGGAACATGTCAAACGCGAGATCGCGCCTTACAAATATCCGCGCGCAATCGAGTTCGTGGCGCAACTGCCGAAGACCGAGACCGGCAAATTGAAACGCTTTGCCCTGCGGCAACTGGCGCAGGCTGCAGCGACGCCCTCGGGCGTTCGCGGAATGAGAGAAGGATAGAGAATTGTCCGTGACGACGCCGAAAAGCCCGCAGCTCGCGGTGTTGCCGACAGCCGACGAGGATGACACCCGCCCGAAAGCGCAGGTGCTTCAGCCCTCGGGCTGGCCGATGCCGAAGGGCTATGCCAATGGCATCGCCGCGGAGGGACGCATCGTCGTCACCGGCGGCGTGATCGGCTGGGATGTCGAGGAGCGTCTCGCGGACGGTTTTGTCGCGCAGGTACGCCAGACTCTCAGCAACATCGCCGAAATCCTCACGGAGGCCGGCGCGCGGCCCGAGCATCTGGTGCGCCTGACCTGGTACGTCGTCGACATGGACGAGTATCTGGCGAATCTGAAGGAGCTCGGCAGGATCTACCGCACCATCTTCGGCGCGCATTATCCTGCGATGGCGCTGGTCCAGGTCGTCCGGCTCGTCGAGAAGGCGGCGCGCGTCGAGATCGAGGCCACCGCCGTCATTCCGCGCTGAACAGCTCTCAGCTCGCCTTGGAAAGATTGTCGTCCTCGGGCGAGTTGAGATAGACACCGGTCATGGTGTCGACCCAGCACAGATGGTCGTGCACCTTCTTCACGCCCGCGACGTTCTCCGCCGCGACCATTGCGGCCTGCCGCACACGCTCCTCGGTGATGACGCCGCTGAGATGAGCGATGCCGTCGCGAACGATGACGTTCAGTCCGAACGGGCACCACTCGTTCTTCTCCATGGTGTCGATGATGCGACTGCGAATGTGATCGTCGTCGGCCGTCGGGTCCGGCACCTCTCGGGCGAGGCCTGCCACGGCCTGTAGCAGATTGGCGCGCGACACGATGCCGACGACCTTGTCGCCACGCACCACCGGCAGGCGCTTCACATTGTTCCGTTCCATGAGATCGACGATCTCGGCAAGCGCCGTGTCCTCGGTGATGGTCACGACCGAAGCGGTCATCACTTCCGAGACCTTGCGGCCATGCTCGTGCACGAAGTCGCTGGCGGACTTGCCGGGCCCGAGTATGAACCTCAGCCACCGCCCGCGCTTGCGCCCGGTGCCGATCTCGCTGCGGCGGATGAAGTCGCCTTCGGAGACCACGCCGACCAGCTTGCCGGCATCGTCGACCACAGTGAGGCCGCTGACATGCCGCTTCAACATGATGTTCGCGGTTTCGACGATGCTGGTGTCGGGGGTGACCGAGATGACCGAGCGGGTCATGATCTGGTGGGCGCGCATGGGGAGCTCCGCAAGTTCACACTGATATTGAGGTGTGGAGCTTAGGTCACCGGCAGGAAGGCCATTTGACCCAGGTCAAGCAGGGCAGGTACGCACCTAATCCTCGGGCTCCGCATTCGGCGCGAGGTCGGAGGAGCGGAACCGCTTGGCCTTGTCCAGCTTCCGGTAGGCTTTTGTGGCGGTTCGGAGCAACTTCTTTTCCCGCTTGCGATCGAGGAAGCGAATGCCCGCCTCGGGGACGGCCTCATTCAACGATGCCGCCAGCGTCTGCCCTCGCGCATCGTCGTTCAACCGTCCGAGGGACTTTTGCGCCTTGCGCAATTGCTTGAGGATCGACCTCTGCTCGATCAACGAATCGTTGGCGAACAGGTCTTCGAGTGACTCGACCGAATAGGTCAGCCGCTTGTTGAGAAGCCGCAACTTGTGCCGCTTCCCGACATCGAGCTTCCGAAGTTTTCGGGCCTTCTTGAGCAGCGTCGTTTCCCATTCCGCGAGCTGCGCCGTCGCGTGGTCGGCGAGCGAGCAGCGGCGCAGCCTGGCAGCCTCCTTGTTGCGCCGGGTCGACCAGGGGCCGCTCTCGATCCAGGCCGAGGTATGCTCGACCAGGCGGCGATACCGTGCGGATTGCAACGCGCGCGCCAGCAGACGATGGCTCTCGGCGCGCTTCTCGTCCCAGTGCTGAAGCTCGGCGATCACGTCCAGCTCGCCGCCGCTCTCGGCGATGACCCGGTCGATCGCGACGTCGAGGTCCCTGACCATGCCGAGCTGGCTGTTCAGCCATTTCAGCTCGGTCCAGACCTGCGGCCGCAGTCCGTCATCGACCATCTGCGAGAAGAAGCGGATGGCGGTGCGCAGATGCGTCAGCGCGATCCGGATCTGATGCAGAGCCTCCGGATCGCCGCGGCAGGTGCCTTCATGCTGTGCAAGGACGGCACCGAGATGACGGCGGGCGATGATGCGGAACGCGGTATCGCAGGCCATGCCGGGGCTAAGACGGCCGGGCAGGGCATTACGCCGCGCCGCGAGTCCGGCGCTCGCGGTCGAGTTCGTGGTAGGTCGCGCCATCTTCGCCCGCGCCAATCAGATTGCCCTAGTTGCCCCCCAGCGATCGCGTCCCGGCAGTTCTGGAGCGTCTGCGCTTGCGTTCCGGATGCGTCGATGGTCGCCCAACCGACGTGGCCGATATTATAGCGCTCTTGCTGCGCGGCAACCTCTTGCGTTGCATCGGACGCATCGCCCTGACGGTCGTCGATTCGCGCCTGCCGGGTGGTGAGATCGGCGATGAGGAATAACCCGCTCAGCGGCACGTTGCATTCGCGGGCCAGAGCCGTGAGCTGGTCCCGTTCGGACTCACGCGCAAAGACGGCGTCGACGATCACGGAATGGCCCTGCGCTAGCACCTGCCGGGCGCGCTGCATCAGCACGTCGTAGACCTCGGTCGTGACCTCGGGCCGGTAGGTGGAAGGCGGTAGCCGCTCGGTGTGTCCACCTGAAACAACTGCTTGCGAATGACGTCGCTGCGGAGCACGACTGCGCCTGGCAGCGGCGGCACGTCGGAAGCCAGCGCACGGGCAGCCACGGATTTTCCGGTGCCTGATAGTCCGCCCACCGCGATCAGGCGAGGACCGGGCGGATGGATCAACGTGCGCGCGAGATCGAAATAACGGCGCGCCTCATCGCTAATCCCGGGGCCGTCGGCATCCGGCCGTTTCAACCGTGCCAGGGCGACCTGCGCACGGATCGCTGCGCGAAGAGACATGAACAGCGGTAATGCCGCCAGCACGTCAGGGGTCTCGACCGGCGCCATGATCAGATACCGGTTCAGGACGATGTTGGCCGCATTCGCCTGGTCGTAGCGTAGCAGGTCCATCAGCGTAAACGCGAGATCGTAGAGCACGTCCACGGTCGCCATCCGCGCATCGAATTCGATGGCGTCGAACAGAACCGGCTGCCGGTCGATCAGCACGATATTGGCAAGGTGCAGATCGCCATGACAGCGGCGCACGAAGCCGAGGCGACCACGTTCCTCAAGCGCGGCGCGGACACGCAGGAATGCTTGTTGTGACGCTTCGCCAAGCCGCTCGATCTCTGTCGCTTCGAAGTGGCCACCGCTGCGCAGGCCGTTGCGATTGCCATCGATCAGCGCAGGAATGGACGTCACCCACGCAGCGCCGTCCGCGACGGCCGCTTTTGCATGCGATGCTACAATTGCATCCGCGACGGCTGCGGCCAGCTCCTCGTCCAGCGGGCCGGCCTTCGCCAGATGGTCGAGCGTCTGGCTTTCGTCGAAGCGTGCCATCTCGATCGCATACTCGACCGGCCGGCCGCGACCGTCGATCGCCATCGATCCGTCCGGCTCCTCGGTGATCGCCGCGACGCGGTGATAGATTTGCGGCGCGAGCGGATGGTTGATCCTGATCTCCTCCTCGCAGGCGGCCCTGCGCTTTTCGAGGGTCGAGTAGTCGAGGAATGGAAATTTGACGGCGCGCTTGACCTTCAGCGCGCGCGTTTCGTCGAGAAATACTGAAGCTGCGTGGGTGTCGATCCGCTTCACGCCGGGACGCGCGCCGAGTGCTTGGAAAACCCGTTCCTGGGGCATGGAATCGTTCGTCATCTCTGCGGGCATGTCCAGTGCATCAGCATTGAGGCGCAGGCTAACCCTTAGAACCGGATCGCGGCCAGTCCTTGACATCGGTCAAAGCCCTGTCGCCGGCTGGACGCGCGCTGTTCCCGGCCTTGAGGAGGATCAAACGCCTCGACAAAAGGCGGCTTATCTTGACTGGTAAGGAGAATCCCGATGCCCATCAAGGACGTGTTTCTGCCGCTTGTCGGCCCGCCGCGCGAGCCTGCGCTTGCCGCGATCGAGAAATGCGTGACGGTCGCGGCCGATCTCGGCGCCAGGATCACGGCACTCGCGCTGGAGGACGATGTTTTCGTACGGCCGAAGGTTATTCTTCGGGGCGATCCGGATTCCGCGGAGACCAGCGGTGCGCGTGAGCCGGGCGACATGCAGCAACTCCTGAACGCTTTCACCCGTGCGGCGTCTCGCGCCAACATTCGTGCTCAAAGCCGATCGGGCAAAGCGCCGGCGGATCAGATCGCGTCGATCCTGGCCGAGCATGCGCGCTTTACTGATATCACCCTGTTCCCCGTCAAATCGCATGACAGCCGTACCGAGCACATCATCGAAACGCTCCTGTTCGAATCCGGCCGGCCGCTGCTGCTTTGCCCGGAACAGCACGTGGGTGAACCGCGTCCGGTATTCGAGAACGTCATGATTGCCTGGGATCACTCTGCCCGTGCAGCACGGGCGGTTGGCGATGCGATGCCCGTTCTTCAGGCCGCGGCATCCGTCCAGGTGGTCACGGTGGCGGACGAGAAGACCGACGCGATCACGCAATCGGGCATGAGTCTCGTCCATCACCTCAGGGAGCACGGGATCTACGCTTCGTTCGAGGCTGTGAAGGGTAACGGGAGCTCGATCGGCAAGGTGCTCGGCAGCTGGGCGACGTCCCATGCCATCGACGCGATCGTGATGGGCGCCTACCATCATTCGCGCCTGAACGAGATCGTCTGGGGCGGTGTGACAAAGACCGTCATTGGCGAGCCACCGTGTTGGGTTATGATCTCCCACTAGGCGCGTCGTCAGTTGTCCGGCTTGATCTCCAACCATCGGAACCCGGAACCGACCGGGCGCATTTGTTGTCATGTCCACCTATCGTCTGAAGAATTTGCTATCGCCGCGGTCGGTCGCGCTTGTCGGGGCCAGCGCACGTCCGGCCTCGGTCGGGCGTGCGGTGCTGGAGAATATCCGCAAGGCCGAATTCAAGGGGCAGTTCGGCCTCGTCAATCCGCGTCATGCCGAGATCGGCGGCATCGCCGCGGTGAAGAGCCTGGACAAGCTGCCTTTCGTTCCCGAACTCGTCGTCATCACGGCACCGGCACGAGAGGTTCCCGGGATCATCGATCAGGCCGGGCGTCGCGGCTCGGCGGGTGCGCTGATCGTTTCGGCCGGGCTTGGTCACGGGGCGGGATCGCTGCAAGAGGAAGCCATCGCCGCGGCCCGCAAATACGGCATGCGGCTGATTGGTCCGAACTGCCTCGGCATCATGATGCCCAGCGTCAGCCTCAATGCCAGTTTTGCCGCGCACATGCCGGGTGCGGGCAATCTCGCGCTGATCTCGCAATCGGGCGCAATCGCGGCCGGCATGGTGGATTGGGCCGCCCAGCGCGGCGTCGGCTTCTCCGGCATCGTCACGATCGGCGATCAGATCGACGTCGATATCGCCGACCTGCTCGATCATTTTGCGATGGATCACAAGACCCGCGCGATTCTGCTCTATATCGAAGCCATCAAGGACGCGCGCAAGTTCATGTCGGCGGCGCGGGCCGCGGCGCGCGTGAAGCCGGTCGTGGTGGTGAAGTCCGGCCGCATGGCACAGGGCGCGAAGGCCGCCGCCACGCACACCGGTGCGCTTGCCGGCGCCGACGCGGTCTATGACGCGGCATTCCGACGTGCGGGCGTTTTGCGCGTGTCTGATTTGCGCGAGCTGTTCGACTGCGCCGAGACCCTCGGCCGCGTCGAATCCCCGGCCGGAAAGCGCTTGGCCATTTTGACCAATGGCGGCGGCATCGGCGTCCTGGCCGTGGACCGGCTGGTCGAGCTCGACGGAATTCCCGCGACCATCTCGGCAGAGACGCGCAACAAGCTTGACGATGTGTTGCCGCCGACCTGGTCCGGCGCAAACCCTGTCGACATCGTCGGCGACGCCGACGCGGCCCGCTACGCGGCGGCGCTGGAGGTGCTGCTCGCCGATCCCGATAACGACGCCGTGCTGGTTCTCAATGTGCAGACGGCGACCGCTCCTGCTGCCGAGATCGCGGCAGCCGTAACGGATCGCGTCGGACAATATCGCAAGGAGCTGGGCCGTTGGGCAAAACCTGTGCTGGCCGCCTGGGTCGGAGCCGACCAGAGCGTCATTCAGGCACTATCCGGCGCCGGGATTCCAAACTACCCGACCGAAGGCGATGCGGTGCGCGGCTTCATGCATCTCGTCAGGCATCGCGAAGTGGTGGAGGAGCTGAGCCAGGTCCCGCCGGCGATGCCGGATACGTTCGTGCCCGACGCCCGCGCCGCCCGGCAGATTGTCACCAATGCGATCGCGGACGGTCGCAAATGGCTCGAACCTGTCGAGATCAAGCATCTGCTTGGGGCCTACGACATTGCCATGGTGCCGACCCAAGCGGCAACCGATGTCGAGCAGGCGGTCGCCTATGCGAGCGAGCTGCTCGCGCAGGGCGCGACCGTCGTGCTGAAGATCATGTCGCGCGATATCACGCACAAGTCGGACGTCGGCGGCGTCGTGCTCAACCTGACCACGCCGGAGGCCGTGCGCGCGGCTGCCACCGATATTCTCGCCCGGGCGAGGAAGCTCCGCCCCGAAGCGCGCATCGAGGGTGTCATCGTGCAGGCGATGGTCGTCAAGGCGAAGGCGCGCGAGCTGATCCTGGGTCTCGCAGACGATCCGACCTTCGGCACCGTCGTCGTCTTTGGTCGCGGCGGCACGGCGGTGGAGATCATCAATGACAAGGCGCTGGCGCTGCCGCCGCTCGACCTGCAGCTTGCCAGCGACCTGATTGATCGCACCCGCGTGTCACGGTTGCTGAAGGCGTATCGGGACGTGCCGGCGGTGAAGCCGGACGCCGTCGCGATGGTGTTGGTCAAGCTCGCCCAGATGGCGGCGGATATTCCCGAGATCCGCGAATTCGACATCAACCCGTTGCTCGCGGATGAGACCGGCGTGACCGCGGTCGATGCCCGTGTTGCGGTCGGCCCGCCGCAGCGAAAGTTCGCCGGCTCCGGTCCCGCCAATTTCGCGGTTCGCGCCTATCCCTCGCAATGGGAGCGCCGCCTGGCCCTCAAGGACGATTGGCGCATTTTCGTGCGGCCCCTGCGCCCCGAGGACGAGCCGACCATCCACGAATTCCTGCGCCATGTTACGCAGCACGATCTCCGCCTGCGCTTTTTTGCGCCGATGAAGGAGTTCACCCACGAGTTCATCGCACGCCTGACCCAGCTCGACTATGCCCGTGCGATGGCCTTCATCGCGTTCGACGAGGTCACCAACGAGATGGTCGGCGTTGTCAGGCTCCATTCGGACTCTGTCTACGAGAGCGGTGAGTATGCCATCCTGCTGCGATCGGACCTCAAGGGCAGGGGGCTGGGATGGACCCTGATGCAGTTGATCATCGACTATGCGCGCTCGGAAGGGCTGAAGACCATCTCGGGCGATGTTCTCCAGGAGAACACCGTGATGCTCGAGATGTGCCGTCAGCTTGGTTTTGATGTGAAGCCGGACCCGACCGAGCCTGACATCTGCGACGTCAGGCTCAAGCTCTGAGCGCACCGCCGACGCGTGTGCTTCGAACGAAGTTGCTGCCGCCTTGGTCGTTCTCAAGCTCTTGGGACTCGTCGGCGCGGCTACGCTTGATTTGCGTCAAGCCGCCGGGCGCTGTCCCGGTTTTGAGACAGGTCAAACCGGCCGCCACATGCTGGCCTAGAAATCCCGGCTGAATGGGGATGAATCGTCCCGATGAGGTGGAAAGCGTGAACTCCGAACCGCTGCTGCTGGCGACGCCCTCAGGCGATCTGCTGAAATTGCGCCCGGAAGGGCCGTGGACCGCCGCCAATGTGTCGGCGCTCGAAATGCTGTCCCGTTCGGTCGGGGCCGACGTCGATCGATCCAGAACCGTGACGCTCGACATGTCGGGGGTCAGCGCGCTCGATACGTTAGGTGCCTGGGTGCTGGAGAAGCTGTCGCGCCGGGCCGCATCGTCAGGCAGATCGACGGAGTTCGTTGGTGTCGCCGATCATTTCAGCGGCCTGATGGACGAGGTGCGTCAGGTCAACCGCCACACGCCGGCTCCTGTGCCCGCGCCAAACCCGGTTCTGCTCAGGCTCGGCGATCTCGGCAAGTCCACGGTCGGTGCGCGCGAGGACATCGCGACCTTTCTGCAAATGCTGGGCGCGTTGTTCGTGGCCGTGATCGGCGTATTGCGCCGGCCACGGTCGCTGCGGCTGACCTCGCTGGTCTATCAGCTCTACCGCATCGGCTGGCAGGCCATTCCCATCGTCGTGCTGATCACCTTCCTGATCGGCGCCATCATCGCCCAGCAGGGGTTTTTTCATTTCCGCAGGTTTGGTGCCGAATCCTACACGGTCGACATGGTCGGCATCCTCGTGCTGCGCGAGCTGGGTGTTCTGATCGTCGCCATCATGGTCGCCGGACGCTCGGGCAGCGCGTACACCGCCGAGCTCGGCTCGATGAAGATGCGCGAGGAGATCGACGCGCTCTCGACCATGGGGCTCGACCCCGTCCACGTCCTGATCCTGCCGCGCGTTGCGGCGCTGGTCATTGCGCTGCCGATCCTCGCCTTCATCGGATCGATTGCCGCGCTCTATGGTGGCGGCCTGGTCGCGCAATTCTATGGCGGCATGTCGCCGGCGATCTACATCGCGCGACTGCACGAGGCCATTTCCGTTACCCATTTCGAGGTCGGCATCCTGAAGGCGCCGTTCATGGCGCTGGTGATCGGGATCGTTGCCTGCAGCGAGGGCTTGCGTGTCAAAGGCAGCGCCGAGTCGCTCGGACGGCAGACCACGACGTCGGTGGTGAAGTCGATCTTCCTGGTGATCGTGCTCGATGGTCTGTTCGCGATCTTCTTCGCCTCGATCGGAATGTGACGATGGAGCAATTGCAGGAGGAGTTCGCGATCCGCGTCCGCGACCTCGTGGTCGGCTTCGGCCACCAGACCGTGCTCGATCATCTGTCGCTCGATGTCCGCCGGGGCGAAATCCTCGGACTGGTCGGCGCGTCCGGCGGCGGCAAGTCGGTGTTGATGCGGACCATCATCGGCCTCATCCCGCGCCAGGACGGCAGCATCGAAGTCATGGGACATCCGGTCGACGGCCGCAAGGAAGGCGCGGCCACGACATGGGGCATCCTGTTCCAGCAGGGCGCGCTGTTCTCCTCGCTGACGGTCCGCCAGAACGTCCAGTTTCCGCTGAGAGAAAATCTGGTGCTCTCGCAGGAGCTGATGGACGAGATCGCGATTGCCAAGCTCGAAATGGTGGGGCTGCGGGCACAGGACGCTGACAAATATCCGTCAGAGCTTTCCGGCGGCATGACCAAGCGCGTGGCGCTCGCCCGCGCGCTCGCGCTCGACCCGCCGATCCTGTTCCTGGACGAGCCGACCTCCGGCCTGGATCCGATCGCTGCCGGCGATTTCGACGCGCTGATCGGGACGCTGCAAAAGACTCTGGGCCTCACGGTGTTCATGGTGACCCATGATCTGGCGAGCCTCACCACGGTCTGTGACCGCGTAGCCGCGCTCGCCGACGGCAAGATCGTCGCGATCGGCCCGATGCGCGAACTGCTGCAATCCGAGCATCCCTGGGTGCGCGCCTACTTCCACGGCAAGCGCTCGCAGATGCTGCGACACGAGATGAGATGAGACATGGAAACCCGCGCTCCCTACGTGCTGATCGGCAGTTTCGTGCTGGCCGCGATCATCGCGGTCTTCGGCTTCGTCTATTGGTTGAACAACACCGGCGGCGTCGGGCCACGTACGAATTACCACGTGCAGTTTCAGGGACCGGTGCCGGGTCTTTTGGTCGGGGCCGGCGTGCTGTTCAACGGGATCCGGGTCGGTGAAGTTACCCAGCTTGGGCTCGCGCCGGACAATCCGCGCTTCGTCAATGCGACGATCTCGGTGGCCGCGACGACGCCGGTGCGCACCGACACCCGCGTCGGGCTCGATTTCCAGGGGCTGACCGGCGTGCCGGTGGTGACGCTGGAGGGTGGCATGATCGTTGCCAAGTCCGGTGAGGTTCTGACCCTGATCGCCGAGGCCGGCGCAGGCCAGAGCATGACGCAGGCCGCGCGCGACGCGCTGCGGCGCGTCGACACCGTGCTGGAGGACAATTCCGGGCCGCTGAAGGACACCATCGCCAATCTGAAGACGTTCTCCGACGGTCTGGCGCGCAATACCGGCAAGATCGACGGCATCCTGGCGGGTCTTGAGAAGATGACCGGCGGCGGGACGCCGGCGCAAAAGATCACTTACGACCTGCGCACACCGCAGAATCTCGGTCCCGCCGGCAAGACCCTCTCCGCGTCGCTCGCGATTCCTGAGCCGACTGCGGTTGCGATGCTCCAGACCCAGCGCATGCTGTTTTCGCCCGTTGGCGACAATCCGGGTTTTGCCGAATTCCTCTGGGCCGACAGCATTCCAAAGCTGTTGCAGGCGCGGCTGATCGACAGTTTTGAGAACTATGACATTGCCCACGCGCCCTTGCGCTCGGCCGACCTCGGGCAGGCCGACTACCAGCTCCTGATCGACGTCAGGCGCTTCCGGATCACCACCGAGGGCGAGACGCGGGTCGAGATCGGGCTGTCGGCGCGGATCGTCGACAAGAACGGCAAGGTGGTTGCTTCGCGCATCATTGAGGCCAGCGAGAAACTCGACAAGATCGAACCGGCCGCGGCTGTCGCGGCGTTCGACGCAGCCTTCGCCCGCCTTGCGAAGGAGCTGATCGGCTGGACGGTGCAGGCGGTGTGACGGCAGAACAAGGCGGCCATCTCCGCCAAAATTGATCTGGGTCAATCGGCTTTGGCGCAGTGCAGTAAAATGCAGCCGGCGCGGTGGACTCGGCCTGATGAGGAGGCGGCCGGCGCTTGGAGCGGTGGATGAAGGCTTCCGTGGTGACGATCGAGCCGAACGGGCATTTCTGTAGCGACTGTGCGGTCCGGAGCTTCGCAATGTGCTCGTCGCTGGACCCGGCCGAACTCAGGGAATTCGAGCATCTTGCGCGCCGCGTCCACCTTGATGGGGGCGCGACCGTGTTCTCCGAGGAGGACATCACGACGTCGTTCTACAATCTTCTCGACGGCGTTATGCGGCTCTACAAGCTGCTGCCAGACGGACGGCGGCAGATCGTGGGATTCGCGTTGCCGGGAGATTTCCTGGGGATGAATATTTCCGGCCGGCACAATTTCTCGGCCGATGCAATCGGCGGCGTCATCGTGTGCCAGTTCGCAAAAGTGCCCTTCGGCCGCTTCATCGAGGACCGGCCGCATCTGCTCAGGCGGATCAATGAGCTGGCGATTCGCGAGCTCAGCCAGGCCCGCGACCATATGGTCCTGCTCGGCCGCCGCTCGGCGGACGAGAAGGTCGCGACCTTTCTGCTCGGCTGGCGCGAGCGTCTGGTCTCGCTGAGGGGAGCGTCGGATACGGTTCCGCTGCCGATGAGCCGCCAGGACATCGCCGACTATCTGGGGCTGACCATCGAAACGGTCAGCCGCACCTTCACCAAGCTGGAGCGCCACGGGGTGATCGAGATCATTCACGGCGGCGTCAGTCTGCTCGATCCGGCCAGGGTCGAGGCCCTGGCCGCGGCCTGACGCCTGATCCCGAGGGAGCGCCCCAGCGGCCTTTCTGCGGAGCTTCCACGGCCGGCTCGCCATTGTTCAGCAGCGCCTCAACACAATGCGGTGTGCGATCGCTGCAACTCTGCATCGACTGGGGCGCAATGGCGCATCCTTCGGATGCCGGCCTCCTGCCTGACCCCGGCCATTTTCGCCGCATTTGCTTCAAACCATGCGCATGCTTTCCGGTTGAAAAGCCTGCTAACGTTGACTACGCAGGAACTTCAGTGCCTCGCAGTCTTAGGAGCCCAGCGGCGTGCCTCAGGACAAGACCGGCGACCCCCGACAAGCTGCGGGCAACAAATTATCGGTGCTGCGCAAGCACCCGATCTTTGCGGACCTAGAGCCGGACGCGCTCGACCAGCTCTGCCGCTATGCCAAGCATACCACGGTGAAGCGCGGTGCGACGATCGCCGCCAAGGGCGATCCCGGCAACAATCTGTTTGCGGTGATCACGGGAACAGTAAAAATCTCCTCTTCGTCGCCCGACGGCCGGAACGCCATTCTCAACTTGATCGGTCCGGGAGAAATCTTTGGCGAGATCGCGGTGCTCGACGGTGCGCCGCGCTCGGCCGATGCGACGGCCAACACCAATTGCGAGCTCTACATCATCGACCGCCGGGACTTCCTGCCGTTCGTGAAGAGCCAGCCGGCGCTGGCGATGAAGTTCATCGAGTTGCTCTGCGCGCGCCTGCGCTGGACCAGCCAGCAGGTCGAGCAGGTGATCCTGCAAAATCTGCCCGGCCGGCTCGCAAGCGCACTGCTCGGTCTCACCGAAGAGCGCAAGCTCGACTCCGGCAGCGGCACGCTCGCCATCACGCAGCAGGAGATCAGCGAGATGGTGGGCATGACGCGCGAGAGCATCAACAAGCAATTGCGCGCCTGGGCCGGACGCAGCTGGGTTCGCCTCGAGCACGGCGCCATCGTCGTGCTTGATACCGATGCGCTGCGCGAGCTCGCCGAGAGCGGCCTCGGCGAGTGAAGTCTCGCTGTTAATCGTCGATGATGGCGACCGCGCGCGTCCAGCCCGCGGACGCACGTTCGATCTTCACCGGGAAGCATGAGACCGTAAATCCGGTCGAAGGCAGCTTGTCGAGATTGTGCAATTTCTCGAGATGGCAATAGCCGATGTGGCGTCCCGCCTTGTGGCCTTCCCAGATCAGGCCGGCATTTTTCGTTTCAGCATATTTCTTCGCGGTGTACACGAACGGCGCGTCCCAGCTCCAGCCGTCGGTGCCGGTCAGCCGCACGCCGCGCTCGAGCAGATACATAGTGGCCTCGTAGCCCATGCCGCAACCGGAGTTGACGTAGTCGGTCTGGCCGAATTTGGCGCCGGCGCTGGTGTTGACGACGACGATCTCCAGCGGCGACAGCGTGTGCCCGATCCGCTTCAGCTCCGTCTCGACATCGGAGGCCGCCACCACGTAGCCGTCCGGCAGATGCCGGAAGTCGAGCTTCACGCCGGGTTGAAGGCACCATTCCAGCGGCACCTCGTCGATCGTCCATGACCGCTCGCCGCGGTTCATGGTCGGGTGGAAGTGCCAGGGTGCGTCCAGATGCGTGCCGTTGTGGGTCGACAGCGAGACCTGTTCGACGGCCCAGCCCTGGCCGTCCGGCAAGTCCTGCGCCTTGAGGCCGTCGAAAAATTGCAGCATGCGCGGCAGGCCCTGCTGGTGATCGATATACTGGATCGTCGGGTGATTGCCCGGCGGATCGGCTGTCACGTCGTTTCGGAGCGGCACGGAAATATCGATCAGCTTCCGCGGCATGGGCATTCCCTCGAGGTGGCGCATTCTATTTCAGCGCATCTTGAGGGGGCTGCGCAGACGACGTCAAGTCACGCGCCCGTGCGGCATATTTCGGTAAGTCGGAAATGAACGGCGATGGCCGCCTTGAGCCCCCGCTTGATTGATCGATGCAACTCCAGCATTGATCAATGCCGGATTTGGCTTGGACACAGAATGCCGCCCGCCCTAGGGACGACATGGGCGACATCGCGCTGATGCAGCGCGCATCGTACCGGGATGGGGTGACCATCTTACGCGAACCTGAAAGCCGCAACCAATAGCGGTCAAGCACAACACCAGAGGAACGTCCATGGATACGACGCGCATCGTAACCTCGCATCCGGCAGCGGCCGACTGCGAGGCGGGATTACCCGGAGCGGCCCACGCCGCTCTGGCGCCGCATCGATCTGCGCGCCGTCATCAGCCAGCCAAACCCACTCGACTCCGTCGCGCAATCCTACCAAGGTGGCGCGGTTGTGACGCTTGACTTCACAGCTGAAGTGGAGCGACCCAAGGCGACCGGCAGCACCTGCCCAACGACGACATAATCAACTCAGGAGGAAACCCAGATGAAGACACTGATCGGTATCATCGCAGCTGCTACGCTGGCGGTCTCTGCGCCCTTCGCGACCGCACGCGATTTCCGCTCCGCCGACATCCACCCAGCTGATTATCCGACCGTCGAGGCCGTCAAGTTCATGGGCAAGCAGCTCGCGACGGCGAGCGGCGGCAAGCTCGGCGTGAAGGTGTTTCCCAACGGCGCGCTCGGCTCCGAGAAGGACACGATCGAGCAGCTGAAGATCGGCGCGCTCGACATGATGCGGATCAACGCATCGCCGCTGAACAATTTCGTGCCCGAGACCATCGCGCTGTGCCTGCCCTTCGTGTTCCGCGACACCCAGCACATGCGCACGGTCCTTGACGGCCCGATCGGCGACGAGATCCTGGCAGCCATGGAGCCCGCAGGTCTGGTCGGCCTTGCCTATTACGACAGCGGCGCCCGGTCCATCTACACCGTGAAGGCCCCGGTCAAGTCGCTCGCCGACCTCAAGGGCCTCAAGATCCGCGTCCAGCAATCCGACCTGTGGGTCGGCATGATCCAGAGCCTCGGCGCCAACCCGACGCCGATGCCGTATGGCGAGGTCTACACCGCGCTCAAGACCGGCCTCGTGGACGCTGCCGAGAACAACTGGCCCTCCTATGAGTCCTCGCGTCACTTCGAGGCGGCCAAGTTCTACAACGTCACCGAGCACTCGCTGGCGCCCGAAGTTCTCGTGATGTCCAAGAAGGTCTGGGACACGCTGAGCAAGGAAGATCAGGCGATGGTCCGCAAGGCTGCCAAGGAATCCGTGCCTGTCATGCGCAAGCTCTGGGACGAGCGCGAGCAGGCCTCCCGCAAGACCGTCGAGGCGGCCGGCGTTCAGGTCGTCACGATCGCCAACAAGGCGGAGTTCGTCAACGCGATGAAGCCGGTCTACGACAAGTTCGCCGGTGACGAGAAGCTGAAGGGCCTCGTCAAGCGTATCCAGGACACGAAGTAAGACCATAAGCGTCGGGCCCGGCGTCGCAGCGAGGCGGCACCGGACCCCCGCAAGGAGACGGCCAAGGAGACCTGGATGACAGACCCACATGTCGCAAGCCACGAGCAGGAGATTGCCGGACGTCCGTCGACCAACCTGCTGTCGCGGACTAATGCCGTCGTCGCTCGCCTGGGCATGTATCTGTCGGTGACCGGCCTGCTCGTCATCGTCACCATCGTGTTCTACCAGGTGTTCGGGCGTTACGTGCTCAACTCCAGTCCGACCTGGACGGAGAACCTTGCGCTGGTCCTGATTCTCTATGTCACGCTGATCGGTGCCGCCGTCGGCGTGCGCGATGCCGGGCATATCGGCATGGACAGTCTGCTGGTCATGCTGCCTGATCACTTGCGCGAGAAGATCGAACTCGTGATCCACGTTCTGGTGGCGATTTTCGGCGTTGCGATGGTCTACAACGGCTGGATCCTCGGCGCGTCGGTCGGGACCGTGCATATCCCCAATCTCGGCCTGCCCGAGGTCATCCGCTACGTGCCGCTGATCGCCTCCGGCGCCCTGATTGTCTCTTTCTCAATCGAACACATCATTGCTCTCCTGCGCGGCGAAGAGGTCGTCCCCTCATGGAACTGATCATCCTCGGCGCCACGTTCTTCGGCTTTCTGGTCCTTGGCGTCCCCGTCGCCTTCGCGATCGGCCTCTCGGCGATCTGCACGATCCTCTACGAAGGCCTGCCGGTCGCCGTCATCTTCCAGCAAATGATGTCGGGGATGAACATCTTTTCGTTCCTCGCGATCCCCTTCTTTGTCTTCAGCGGTGAGCTGATGCTGCATGGCGGCGTCGCCGACAAGATCGTGCAGCTTGCGAAGAACCTCGTCGGACACATCCGCGGCGGGCTCGGCATGTCGAACGTGGTGGCCTGCACGCTGTTCGGCGGCGTGTCCGGCTCGCCGGTCGCAGACGTGTCGGCCATGGGCGCGGTGATGATCCCGATGATGAAGAAGGAAGGGTTTGACACCGACTACGCCGTCAACGTCACCACCCACGCTTCGCTGGTCGGGGCGCTGATGCCGACCAGCCACAACATGATCATCTATGCGCTTGCCGCCGGCGGCAAGGTCTCGATCGGTGCGCTGATCGCCGCGGGCCTCCTGCCGGCGCTGGTGTTGATGGTGTGCATGCTGGCCGCAGCTTACGCGGTCGCGGTGAAGCGCGGCTATCCGGCCGGCAAGTTTCCCGGCTGGGCCGAGGTGTTCCGTTCGTTCGCGGCCGCTTTGCCGGGCCTTCTGATCGTCGGCATCATCCTGGCTGGCATCCTGTCCGGGGTCTTCACCGCAACTGAATCCGCAGCCGTCGCGGTCACCTACACGATCCTGCTGACGTTCTTCATCTACCGCACCATGACCTTGCCGAACTTCCTGCGGGCTGCGGCGAAGGCGGTGAAGACGACGGGCGTGGTGCTGCTGCTGATCGGCGTCTCCACCATGTTCCAGTATCTGATGGGACTCTACGAGGTTGCCGACTTCGCCGGCGACGTCATGAGCAAGGTCTCGTCGCAACCCTGGGTGATCTTCCTGCTGATCAACATCATCCTGTTCGTGCTCGGCACGTTCATGGACATGGCGGCGACGATCCTGATCTGCACGCCGATCTTCCTGCCGATCGCGATGAAGGCGGGTATGGATCCGGTGCAGTTCGGCATGCTGATGCTGATCAACTGTGCGCTGGGGCTGAATACCCCGCCGGTTGGAACCACGCAGTTCGTCGGCTGCGCCATCGGCGGCATCTCGGTGGGCGCGGTGATGCGCACCATCCTGCCGTTCTATGCCGCGCTGATCGCAGCTCTGATGTTCGTGACCTACGTCCCCGCATTCTCGCTGTGGCTGCCCCGCCTGTTGATGGGCTACAAGGGATAGCAGCAACACAGGGAGAATCCGTTCGTGACTGACTATCGCAAGCTCTTCGATCTCACCGGCAAGACGGCCGTGGTGCTCGGCGCCGCTTCGGGCATCGGCAAATCGTCGGCCGAGGCGCTGGCCGGGTTAGGGGCCCGGGTCGTCTGCGCCGATCGCGCGCTTGACGCAGCGGAGGCCGCCGCCGCCGGCATTCGCGACAAGGGCGGCTGGGCGGAAGCTGCCGCTTGCGATGCTGCGAGCGCTGCGGACGTCAACGCGCTGGCCAAGTTCGTGATGCAGAAATTCGCGCGGCTGGACATCGCCGTGACGACGCCCGGCCTCAACATCCGCAAGACCATCCTCGACTACACCGAGGAGGATCTCGACCGCGTCCTGAACCTCAACGTCAAGGGCACGGTCTGGTTCTTCCAGGCCTTCGGCCGGATCATGGTCGAACAGAAGGGCGGCAGCATCATCGCCTGCTCCTCGGTGCGCGCGGTGACCATCGAGCCGGGCCTCGGCGTCTACGGTTCGACCAAGGCGGCGATCGGCCTCCTCGTGAAGGGTTTTGCCTCCGAGGTTGGCCACGCGGGCGTACGCGTCAACGCGATCGCGCCGAGCATCGCCGAGACCGCGTTGACCGGCCCGTTCAAGCAGCGGCCGGACATCTACAACCTCTATGCCGGCCACACCGTGTTCAACCGCTGGAGCAGTGCCGACGAGGTTGCGACCGCGGTGGCCTATCTCGCCTCGGACGCCGCAAGCTATGTCAGCGGCAGCACGCTGTTCGTCGATGGCGGCTGGACGGCCGTCGACGGGCCGCCGACCGGTCTCACCCAGCTGCACAAATAGGTCGGCCAGCCGCGCCTAGCCGGCAAAACCCACGCGCTGGCGCAGCTCCCTTTGGTCTGCGCCAGTCAGCAGCGCGACCAGCGCGGCCGCCTCATTCGGATGCGCGGCCCGCGCGGTCACGCCGGCCGTGTACATCGTCACGAGCTCGCATCCGGGCGGCAGCGACCCTGACAGCGCGATGCCCTCGGTTGCGATGATCTCGGTCGCCTGGGTGCAGCCGATGGGATTCGTGGCGGTGGACGCCGCAAGCTCGCGCATTGCGGTCGCGCCGTTTGGAAAGATCTTGAGGCGCGAGGTGACCTCATAGGCGATGCCGAGTTGATCCAGTACCTTTGCGAAATGTTGTCCAGCAGTCGAGGCCTTCACATCCGGGACGTAGATCGCGCTGGCGGACCGCAGCACCTCGCGCAAATCGGCTTCGGTCTTCACCGTCACCCTGGGATCGCGATTGCGGACCGCCAGCGCGGTCTCGACCCGGCCGACATCCGCGATCGAGGCGGGGACGACGAGTTGCTTCTCGGAAAGCTTTGCAAGCAGGGTCTGCGTCAGGATGACGAGATCGGCCGGCGCGCCCGCACGCAGCTTGTCGGCCATCACACCGACCGCACCGAATTCGCCATCGATGCCGAATCCGGTTTGCGCCTTGAAGGCATCGGCGAGCCCGCGCACCAGGCCTTGCGCTGCACCGCCGCTCAAAATGGTCACTGTCGTCACGATGCGAGCTCCATGGCTGCGATGATCTTGTCGCGGGTAATCGGCAGGTCGCGCACGCGTACGCCGAGGCAATCATGGACTGCATTGGCGATCGCCGCCGTCACGGGGCCGTGTGCGGCCTCGCCTGCGCCGACCGGCTCGATCTCCGGCCGCTGGATGATTTCGACATCTACCCGCGGCACCTCGCTGAATGTCAGGATCGGATAATCCGCCCATGACGTCGATGTGATGCGTGTCCGGTCGAAGCGGACGCGTTCCTTCAGCGCCCAGCTCGTGGCCTGGATCGCGCCGCCCTCGATCTGGTTGATGATGCCGTCCGGATTGATGATCTCGCCGACATCGACCGCCAGCGTCAATCGCCTGACGCGGATATCATCTGTGCCTTCGATCTCTGCAATCGCGGCGCAGTAGGCTCCGGTGCCCTTGTAGCGAGCGAAGCCGACGCCGTGACCGATGCCGGCCCGCTTCGGTGGCTTCCATTGCGCGCGTCGTGCGGCGGCACGAATGACGTCCTTCGCGCGTTCATCGCTCAAGTGCCGCAAACGGAATGCGATCGGGTCTTCGCCGCGCAGTGTGGCGATCTCGTCGAGCAGGGATTCGATGGCGAACACATTGCCTTGCGCGCCCAGGGTCCGCAGCGCCGAGGTGCGCACTGGCATCGTCAGCAGCCGATGGCTTGTGATGGTCCAGGCCGGGAGGTCATAGAGCGGAACGGAGTTGCGGTCGCCACCGCCGCCATTCGCGGCGGGCGGGTTCGTCGAGATCATGCGAGGGTAGGGATTTGCGATCTCGGTTGCCGCAAGCAGCGCCGGCTGGGCCGCGCGCCCCGGCCGCGCCGCGTGGCCGTTGCTCCAGATCGCATGGCGCCAGCCGACGATCTCGTTATCCGCGTCGAGATCGGCCTCGATCTCGACGGCCATCGCCGCGCCGAACGGCGCGTGGAACATCTCGTCGTGACGCGACCATTGCACCCGCACCGGCTGGCCGCGAGCGGCCTTCGCCAGCAGCACGGCATCGAGCGCGACGTCGTCGGCGGCGTTATGCCCGTAGCAGCCGGCGCCCTCCATGTGTTCGACGACGATGTTTTCTGCCGGCAGCTTGAGCACGATCGCGAGATCGGCGCGCAGCAAATAAACGCCCTGGCTGTGCGTCCAGACGTGAACGCGATCGCCGTCCCATCGCGCCAAGGCGCAGGATGGCGCGATGGAGGCATGTGCGATGTAGGGGCGGATGTATTGCCGGCGGCAACTGCGTGCAGCCTTTTTCGTCGTTGCTGCGGTTCTCGTGTCGATGACAGTCGTTTCGACGGGTTGGCTCTTCAAAAATCCGGCGAGTTCATCCTCATCGGGCAGTGGTTCGCCGGCAGACCATGTCGCGCCCTTGCGCAAGGCTTTCAGCGCGGCTTCTGCAGCGGCCTCGCTGTCGGCGACAACGCCGGCAAAGTCGCCGTCGCGGACGATGGCGACGAGGCCGGAGGCGGCTCGCGCAGCCGTCTCGTCGAGTGCGATCAATTTGGCACCCGGGATGTCCGGCCGCAGCACACGCCCGTGCAAGAGGTCGGGCAGCGCAAGGTCGTGGATGAAGCGCGGCCGTGCGAACACCTTGTCGGGAATATCGACGCGCTGGACCGAACGTCCGGCGAGGGCGCGTGTCGCTGCTGGCTTGGCCACGGCGCCCGTGCTGACGTCGTGGTCGAGCGAGACCTCGCCGGCGAGTTCCCAATAGCTGGTCCTGACGTTGCCCGGGCCCGAGATCGTGCCGTCCTCGATAGCGAGCAGCGAAGCGTCGACGCCGAGACGTTCCGAGGCTGCGTTGAGGAAGCCTTGGCGAACGTCGGCGCAGACATGGCGTAGCGCGCGGCCGGACTGCTGCACCGAAAGGCTGCCCGATGTAACGCCCTCGTTCGGGCTGATCGCCGTCGAGGCGCGGATCATTTCGACGCGGCCAATATCCACATCAAGCTCGTCCGCCGCGATCTGGGCCAGCGCCGTGACGATGCCCTGGCCGATCTCGACCTTGCCAGGCGAGATCGTCACACGGCCTTCGCCGGTGAATTTGACCCAGGACGACAATCTTGGATTGGCGACCAGACTGACCGGGAGTTTCGGAGCAGGGGACGTCATCGGCTGGCCATCTCCGAGGCCGCCCGCAGCACAGCGCGGACGATGCGGTTATGCGATCCGCAGCGGCACAGGTTGCGATCCAGCGCCGCTTTCACCTCCGCTTCCGTCGGCGACGGGTTGCGCTTCAGCAGCGCCGCCGCGCTGATCAGGATTCCCGAGACGCAGTAGCCGCATTGCATCGCCTGTTCGGCGATGAAGGCGCGTTGCAGCGGATGCGGATGCTCCACTGTCCCGAGGCCTTCGACCGTGACGACGTCCTGGTCCGCGACCGACCACATCGGCATGTCGCAGGAGGCCATGGCGCGGCCGCCGACCATGACGTGACAGGCGCCGCATTCACCGGCGCCGCAGCCGAAATGCGAACCGGTGACGCCGAGCCGGCCGCGCAGCACGTCGAGCAGCGTCTGATCCGGGGCGACATCAACGGCCGTCGACGTGCCGTTGAGCTGGAATTGAATGACGGCCATTCGGTTTGCGGCCCTCAGGACTTGTCGAATTTCTTGACGACATCGGCCCATTTTTCGATGTCGCCGCGCAGGAATGTGTCGAATTCGGCGGGCGTCATCGACATGGGCACGGCACCCTGCTCAGTCCAGAGCTTGATGATGTCGGGCCGCTTCACCATCGCGTTCACGGCGGCGTTGAGCTTGTCGATGACGGGTTTCGGCGTGCCGGCCGGCGCCATCAGCCCGAGCCAGATTGTCGCCTCATAGCCGGCTATACCGGCTTCGCCGGCCGTCGGAACGTTCTGCAGCACCGCGGAGCGCTGCTTGCCGGTGGTCGCCAGCGCGCGGACTTGGTTCTCGCCGATGTTCGGCGCCATCGCCGGCACGGCGTCGATCATCATCTGCACCTGCCCGCCGATCACGCCGCTCCGCGCTTCGCCGCTGTTGCGGTAGGGGACGTGGACGATGTCGATGCCCGCCATGGCTTTGAACAGCTCGCCCGCCATGTGATAGGGCGTGCCCTGGCCGGAGGAAGCGTAGTTCAGTTTGCCCGGCTGCGCCTTGGCGAGTGCGATGAACTCCTGCAACGATTTTGCCGGGACTTGCGGGTTCACCACGATGACGAGATCGGAATAGTTCACCGGCGCAATCGGCACGAGGTCGCGCATCAACTCGTACTTGCGCTTGTCCGGCGTCAGCAGCGATTCGTTCGCGGTCTGGGTGTTGGACATCATCAGCAGCGTGTAGCCGTCGGCCGGCGATTTCGCCGCCTCGACCGTGCCGATGACGCCGCCGGCGCCGGTGCGGTTCTCGATCACGAAAGGCTGGCCAAAGCTCTCCTGGAACACGTTGCCGATCAGCCGGGCCGCGACATCGGCCGGGCCGCCGGCACCGAAGGGGACCACGATCCGGACCGCGTGGTTGGGGTAATCCTGTGCCAACGAGGGGGTTGCGGCGCATGCGCCGAGCAGGCCGGCGGCCACTGCCAGCATAATTCGTCGGGCCATCACGCCTACCTCCCTGATGTCATTCTTGTTGGCCGGCACTGTAGCGGCAGGGGATGCGGACTGTCGACGCCTCACGATGCCGATCATGTCGGGAATAACGGGCGAATTCCGGTGTGGCGCGCCGTCTTCGCAGCCGCGGCAGGAACCGTCGCCGCGCGCGAATTGAGCAAATCGCATGGGCGTTGCCGGATAAATGCCCTCGGCTGGCAGGTATTTTGGTGTTACGAATTTGGCATGAACCAGCACGCCAAGATCGAAATCCGCCACTCGACCTGTCCGCACGATTGTCCGTCGGCCTGCGCCCTCGACATCGAGGTCGTCGAAGGCCGCAGCATCGGGCGCGTTCGCGGTTCGAAGAAGCAGACCTATACGGCCGGCGTCGTCTGCGCCAAGGTCGCCCGTTACGCCGAGCGCATCCATCATCCTGAGAGGGTGACATTTCCGATGCGCCGCACCGGACCCAAGGGCTCCGGCCAGTTCGCGCGGATCACCTGGGACGAGGCGCTCGATGAGATCGGGCATCGCTTCAACCAGGCCGAGCGTGAGTTCGGCGCGGAATCGATCTGGCCCTATTACTATGCCGGCACGATGGGGCTGGTGATGCGGGATGGCCTCAATCGCCTCACGCATGTGAAGAAATATTCGCGCTTCTACCAGACCATCTGCGCCAATGTCGGGCGCATCGGCTTTGCGATCGGCACCGGCAAGATCGCCGGCGCCGATCCGCGCGAGATGGCGCTCTCCGACCTCGTGGTGATCTGGGGCACCAATCCCGTCAACACCCAGGTCAACGTGATGACGCACGCCGCACGAGCCCGCAAGGAGCGCGGAGCCAGGATCGCGGCCGTGGACATCTACGACAACGACACCATGAAGCAGGCTGACATCAAGATCATCCTGCGGCCCGGCACCGACGGCGCGTTTGCCTGCGGCGTCATGCATGTGCTGTTCCGCGACGGCTATGCCGACCGCACCTATATGGACAAATACACCGACTTCACCGCCGAGCTCGAGGCACATCTGAAGACGCGCACGCCGGAATGGGCCTCTGCCATCTGCGGCGTGCCGGTGTCGGAGATCGAGGCCTTCGCGAAGGCGGTCGGCGAGACCAAGCGGACCTTCTTCCGGCTTGGCTACGGCTTCACCCGCTCGCGCAACGGCGCGACGCAGATGCATGCCGCGAACTGCATTCCTGCGGTAACCGGCGCCTGGCAATATGAGGGCGGCGGCGCCTTCTTCAACAACTACGCGCTGTGGCACTTCAACGAATCCATCATCGAAGGCCACGACGCGATCGACCCAAACACGCGCGCGCTCGACCAGTCGCAGATCGGCCGCATCCTCACCGGCGATTCCGAGGCCCTGCTCGGCAGGGGTCCGGTCAAGGCGATGCTGATCCAGAATACCAACCCGATGACGGTGGCGCCCGAGCAGGCGCTGGTCCGCCAGGGCTTTGCGCGTGAGGATCTGTTCGTCGCGGTGCACGAGCAGTTCATGACCGAGACGGCGCTGATGGCCGACATCGTACTGCCCGCGACCATGTTCATGGAGCATGACGATCTCTATTACGGCGGCGGCCATCAGCACATCTCAGTTGGGCCCAAGCTGATCGACCCGCCCGGCGAATGCCGCTCCAACCACGAGGTGATGCAGGCGCTGGCGCCGCGGCTCGGTGCGAAGCATCAGGGATTTGACATGTCACCGCGCGAATTGATCGACGCGACGCTGAAGCTCAGCAGTCATGGCGACATCGCCGGCCTCGAAGCCGATATCTGGCGCGATCTGCAACCGGACTTCCGCACCTCGCATTATCTCGACGGCTTTGCACATGCCGACAAAAAATTCCATTTTAAAGCCGATTGGGCGCATCCGCCATTCGGCCGGACCATGGGCGATTTCGACAAGATGCCATCGCTGCCGGACCATTGGGCGGTGATCGAGCATGCCGATCAGGTCCATCCGTTCCGGCTCGCGACCAGCCCGTCGCGCAGCTTCCTCAACACCACCTTCAACGAGACGCCGTCCTCGCAGGCACGCGAGGGCAAGGCGAGCGTGATGATTCATCCGTTGGACGCAGCCGCGCTCGACATCGCCGACGGTGACGCCGTGACGCTCGGCAACACCCGCGGCGAGACCTCGCTGATTGCCACGCTGTTCGACGGCGTGCGGCGCGGCGTGCTGATCGCGGAATCCGTGCATCCGAACAAGAACCATATCGGCGGCCGCGGCATCAACATGCTGACGGGAGCCGATACGATCGCGCCGATCGGTGGCGCCGCGTTCCACGACAACAAGGTCTGGATCAGGAAAGCGGCCTCGGCCTGACCGCTCTGCTTCGATCGCCTCGCTGATTTGTGTCGAGGCGCTAAAGCTGAGCCTCGCCGCAGATTGCCCTTGCACGCCGTGCCCGAGCTGCCGCAAATGGCTGCAAAACGGGAGCAAGCAAGGCCATGAGCGACACCACAGCCGTCATCACTGAGAAGCGCGGGCAGGCGTTCTGGATCACCATCAACCGGCCAGAGAAACGCAACGCGTTGAACGGCGACGTCATCGCCGGCATCACCAAAGGCTATCGTGACGCGCATGACGACAAGGACGTCCGCGTCATCGTGCTGACGGGGGCGGGCGACAAGGCGTTTTGCGCCGGTGCCGATTTGCAGAATTCCGGCGCGGCGTTCGCGATGGATCATTCCAGGCCGAATGTCGACTACGCCGATCTGTTGCGCCTGTCGCAGAACGCCACGAAGCCGGCAATTGCACGCGTCGGCGGCGTCTGCATGGCCGGCGGCATGGGACTGTTGTGCATGACCGACACGGCGGTTGCTGCCGATCACGTCATCTTCGGCCTGCCGGAGGTGAAGGTCGGGGTGTTTCCGATGCAGGTGCTGAGCTTGTTGCAGAGCATCGCGCCGCCGCGCCTGGTCAACGAATGGGCGTTGACCGGGGAGCCGTTCGATGCGAAGGCCGCGCAAGCTGCGGGCCTGCTCAACTACATCGTGCCCACGGCTGAGCTCGATGCCAAGGTCGACTGGCTGATCGGCCGCATCGTCGACAAATCCCCGACCGCGATCCGCCGTGGCAAATACGCCATGCGCGCCATCGCCTCGATGTCGTTCGATGAGAGCATTGCCTACACCGAAAGCCAGATCGCGCTGCTCGCGATGACCGAGGATGCGAAGGAGGGGCTGAAGGCGTTCGGCGAGAAGAGGAAGCCGGTGTGGACCGGGCGGTGAGGGTAAGTGCGTAGGGTGGGTTAGCGTCAGCGTAACCCACCGCTGTCTGTTTCCGCCGAGACAAGATGAGGTGGGTTACGCCCTGCAGGCCGCGCTTTGCGCGTCCGCAGCGCTAACCCACCCTACGGCATCTCAGCCCGCGTTGGCTTTCAGCCCCGCCGCCTGAATACCCGCCACCGCGCTGGCCTCGTCGTTGTCGGAGGTGTCGCCGGAGATGCCGACGGCGCCGAGCAAGGTCGTGCCGTCCATGATCAGCACGCCGCCGGGGACCGGCACCAGCGCACCTTTGGCAATCGTATTCACGGCGTCGATGAAATAGGCCTGCTCCTGCGCGCGCTGGAATAGGGCCCGCGAGCCCATGCCGAGGGCGAGTGCGCCATAGGCCTTGCCGTGCGCAATCTCGGCGCGCATCAGGCTGGTGCCGTCCTGGGCAGCTGCGATCTTGAGCACGCCGCGCGCGTCCAGGATGGTGACGACCAGTGGCTTCAGCTTGAGTTCGCCGGCCTTTGCCAAGGCGGCGTCGAGAATCTTGCGGGCGGTGTCGAGCGTGAGGTCAGCCATGGCTGGTTTCCTTTGTCGTGGGAGTGGTTGTGGATCGGGTCTGGGAGCGGTCGAGGCTCATCGCCAGCACGCGCGCGACGTGAAGCGCCTCGCGCTGGGTGCCGTCGTAAATCTGGTGCCGGCAGGAGGTGCCGTCGGCGACGACGAGCGTGTTCTGGTCCGCGCGCCGCACGGCCGGAAGCAGCGACAGCTCGGCCATTTCGATGGAGGCATCGTATGTGTCAGCGCCGTAGCCGAAGGCGCCGGCCATGCCGCAGCAGCTCGATTCGATGGTCTCGACCTTGAGGCCTGGGACCAAACGCAGCACCTGCTCGACCGGCTTGAACGCGCCGAAGGACTTTTGATGGCAATGGCCGTGGACGACGGCCTTGTCGGCCACATGACCCAACGGCAGTTGCAGCCGGCCGGCCTCGGCTTCGCGCACCAGAAACTCCTCGAAGGTCAGCGCATGGGCACCGACAGCCTTGGCGTCGTTGTCCTTGCGCAGCGAGGCGAGCTCGTCGCGCAGCGTCAGCAGACAGCTCGGCTCGAGGCCGACGATCGGCACGCCGCGCGCGGCGAAGGGTGCGAAAGCGGCGACGAGACGGTCGAGCTCGGTCTTGGCTTCATCGACGAGGCCGGCTGAGAGGAAGGTGCGGCCGCAGCACAGCGGCCGGCTGCCGCTCGCGGGCTTCGGCAGATGCACGCGATAGCCACCTGCCGCGAGCACGCGCAGCGCGGCCTCGAGATTTTCGCGCTCATAGATGCGATTGAAGGTGTCGGCGAAGAGAACGACTTCGCGGCCGGTCTCCGGACCGACGCTGTCCGTCGGCGGCACAAACACGTCGCTGCGGAAGGCGGGCAGGGCGCGCCGGGCGCTGATGCCGGCCAAACGCTCGAACAGCTTCCGCAGCAACGGGCTGCCGTTGCGCAAATTGGCGATCGGTGCGAAGCGCGCGGCAAGGCCGGCATAGCGCGGGAGGTAGCCGACCAGGCGATCGCGCAGCGTCAGGCCGTGCGAGGCCGCGCGCGCGGCCAGCACCTCGATCTTCATCTTGGCCATGTCGACGCCGGTCGGGCATTCATGGCGGCAGGCTTTGCAGGAGACGCAGAGCTTGAGCGTCTCCATCATCTCGTCGGAGGACAGCGCATCGGGGCCGAGCTGGCCGGAGATCGCGAGCCGCAAGCTGTTGGCGCGCCCGCGTGTGACATCCTTTTCGTTGCGCGTGGCGCGATAGGACGGGCACATCACGCCGCCCTCGAGCTTGCGGCACGCGCCGTTGTTGTTGCACATCTCGACCGCGCCCTGGAAACCGCCGCCGGCGCCGGGATAAGCCGACCAGTCGAGCTTTGTCTTCAACTCGCCGACGCGATAATCGGGCTTGAAGCGGAACAGCGAGCGGTCGTCCATTTTGGGCGCATCGACGATCTTGCCGGGGTTGAGCGTGCCGTCGGGATCGAAGCGGTGCTTCACCTCCCTGAAGTCCGCGACGAGGCGCTCGCCAAACATGGTCTCGTGAAATTCCGAGCGCACCAGGCCGTCGCCATGCTCGCCGGAATGCGAGCCCTTGTATTCGCGCACCAGCGCGAAGGCTTCCTCGGCGATGGCGCGCATCGCCTTGACGTCCTTCTCCAGCTTCAAATTCAGCACGGGGCGGACGTGCAAGCAGCCCTCGGAGGCGTGCGCATACATCGTGCCGCTGGTGCCGTGCTTGGCAAACACCTCGCCCAGCCGCGCAGTGTAGTCCGCGAGATGCGGCAGCGGCACGGCGCAGTCCTCGACGAAGGAGACCGGCTTACCCTCCTGCTTCATCGACATCATGACATTGAGGCCGGCGGCGCGGAAATCGGCGATGCCGCTCTGGAGCGCGGGCTCGGTGATCTCCACCACGCCGCCCCATTTGCGCGTCTCGTTGCTCCAGCCGAAGCCGAGATCACCCATCAGCTCGCCGAGCTGCTTCAAGCGCACGAAATTATCCGCCTGGTCTTCCTTGGCGAACTCGACCACCAGCACGGCATCCGGATCGCCTTTGATCGCAGCGTTGATGATGGGCTTGAACATCGCGATGTCGCGGCCGAGCGCGAGCATGGTGCGATCCACCAGCTCGACCGCGATCGGCTTCAACTTGACGAGATGCTGGGCCGCATCCATTGCCTCGTAGAAGCTGCCGAAATGGCAGATGCCGAGCGCCTTGTTGCGGATCACCGGCCACAGTTTCAACTCGACTTTGGTGGTGAAGGCGAGCGTGCCTTCGGAGCCGACGAGCAGATGCGCCATGTTGTTGCGCGCATTGCGCGGCGTCAGCGCATCGAGATTGTAGCCGCCGACCCGGCGCTGCACCTTTGGAAAGCGCGCCGCGATCTCGTCGGCCTCACGGGCGCCGAGATCCAGCATGTCGCGGAACAGGGCGCGCGCGCTCTCGTTCGCATCGAGATCGGAGAGATCGCGCGAGACCTCGCCGTAACGGCCCAGCGTGCCGTCGGCCAGCGAGGCCTCCATCGACAGCGTGTTGTCGCGCATGGTGCCGTAGCGAAGCGAGCGGCCGCCGCAGGAATTGTTGCCGGCCATGCCGCCGATGGTGGCCCGCGAGGCCGTGGAGACGTCGACCGGAAACCACAGGCCGTGTTTCTTGAGCTGGCGGTTGAGGTCGTCGAGCACGATGCCGGGCTCGACCACGCAGGTGCGGCCCTCGACGTCGAGCGACAGGACCTTGTTGAGGTGCTTCGAGAGATCGACGACGAGCCCGTCATTGACGGTCTGGCCGCATTGCGAGGTGCCGCCGCCGCGCGGGGTGACCTTCACGCCCTCGTCGCGGGCCATCGCCAGCGCCCGCAGGGCCTCGTCCATGGTCCTGGGCACGACCACGCCTGATGGCATGATCTGGTAGAACGAGGCGTCGGTGGCGTAGCGGCCCCGGCTGAAGCCGTCGAACAGGACGTCGCCGGTCATGTCCGCGCGCAGGCGCCGTTCGAGCGAGGAGGCGTTTGTCATCCCTGATCCCGGACTGACCCAGCGAGGCTCAGCTTCACTGAGTTATTCATTATTATCCACGACCGATTATATTATGAATTCAAAATGAGCAAACCGGGCGCTGTCAAGGCGCGGTCGGCGCCGGGTCTTGAGGCTCGGTCAGGTGCTCGATGGCTGCGGCCCGCTTATTGCGCAGGTGCTGGAACAGGATGTCGCTGAGCTCGCTGGCGGCGCGACGGCGCAGGGCATCGAGGATGGCTTCGTGCTCGCGCATCGCTTCCGCCCAGCGCTGCCGCTTGCGGGCGAAATTGGCCGAGTAGCGGACGCGGCGGATCCTGCCTGCGAAGTTGGCATAGGCGGTCTTCAGCGTCTCGTTGCGCGCGGCCGCGACGATGCTCTCGTGGATGCGCTGGTTGGTCTGGAAGTAACCATGCATGTCGCGATGCAGATAGTGACCATACATCTCGTAATGCATTTGCTCGATTGCGGTGATTTCCTCGTCCGTAATAGCCTCGCAGGCAAGGCGCCCCGCAAGGCTCTCCAGTCCCGCCATCACGTCGAACAGTTCTTCAAGGTCGCGCTGGCTGAGCTGGCGGACCCGCGCGCCGCGGTTGGGCAGCAGCTCGATCAGGCCCTCGGCGGCGAGTACTTTCAAGGCCTCGCGCAACGGCGTGCGCGAGATGCCGAGCATCTCGCAGAGCTGTCGTTCGGGCACGCGCGCGCCGTCGGGAATGTTGCCCTCGACCACATAGTCGCGCAGCCGCAGCAGGATCTCGCCGTGAAGCGAGGCCTCGTGACGGTTTTCCTGGTGATCGCCGCCATTCGCGGCGGGCGGGGCAATGGGAACCCCGGTATCGGGAATCGTGGATTTCATTTGCAGCACAATAGTTTGCCCGATTGGTCGCGTCGACGCCCACAATCGAATACCAAATTCTGATTGAATATACAAAAAATGAATGCAAAATTATCTCCAGAGTCGGCCAGAACCCGCCGCCAGGAGGTTTTCATGCATCAGGGACGCCATTTCCTTCAAATTCCGGGCCCGAGCCCGGTCCCCGAGCGCGTGCTGCGCGCCATGAACATGCCCGTGATCGACCACCGCAGCGCGGAGTTCGGCGAGCTCGGCCGGGCCGTGCTCGAAGGCAGCCAGAAGATTTTCCAGACCAAGGGTCCGGTCATCATCTTCCCCTCGTCGGGGACCGGCGCCTGGGAAGCCGCGATCGTCAACACGCTGTCGCCGGGCGACAAGGTGCTGATGGTCGAGACCGGCCACTTCGCCACCCTGTGGCGCCAGATGGCCGGGCGCTTCGGCATCGAGGTCGATTTCGTCCCCGGCGACTGGCGCCGCGGCGCCGACCCGGCCGCGATCGAGGCGAGGCTCACCGAGGACAAGGCGCGCGCGATCAAGGCCGTGATGGTCGTGCATAACGAGACCTCGACCGGCGCCACCAGCCGCATCGCCGAGATCCGCGCCGCGATCGACCGCGCTTCGCATCCGGCTCTGCTGATGGTCGACACCATCTCCTCGCTCGGCTCGGTCGACTACCGCCACGACGAGTGGAGGGTCGATGTCAGCGTCAGCTGCTCGCAGAAGGGCTTCATGCTGCCGCCCGGCCTCGGCTTCAACGCGATCTCGGAGAAGGCGCTGGCTGCCGCGAAGACCAACAGGATGCCGCGCTCCTATTTCGACTGGGAAGAGATGCTCAAGCCCAACGCCAACGGCTTCTTCCCATACACGCCGGCGACCAATCTGCTCTACGGCCTGCGCGAGGCCATCGCGATGCTGCTCGAAGAGGGGCTCGACAACGTCTTCGCGCGGCATCAGCGGCTGGCTGCCGCAACGCGTGCCGCCGTCAATCATTGGGGCCTCGAGATCCTTTGCCAGGAGCCGGCCGAGTTCTCTCCCGTGCTGACCGCAGTGTTGATGCCGCCGGGCCATGATGCCGATCAATTCCGGAAAGTCGTGCTCGAGAACTACAACATGTCGCTCGGCTCCGGGCTCTCGAAGGTCGCCGGAAAGGTCTTCCGCATCGGCCATCTCGGCGAATGCAACGCGCTGACGCTGCTGGGCGCGCTCACCGGCGTGGAGATGGGGCTGTCGGTCGCCGGCGTTCCGTATCGTGCCGGCGGCGTCGATGCCGCGATGAAGCTGCTGGAGCAGCGCCCGCAGGGCAATGCGTCGCCGCATCTGAAAGTGGTCGGCACCTAGATCGCGCAGGGCACGCGCAAGGCCAATCATAAAAAGCAATCGGGGAGGGTGGAGATGGGTGTCAGGTTCAAGGCCACGCATGTCGTGCTGGCGATGCTCTGCGCGATGTATTTCATCACCTATGTCGACCGGGTGAACATCGGTACCGCCGCGAGCGAGATCCAGAAGGAGCTCGGTCTGTCCAACACCCAGCTCGGTCTCGTCTTCTCCGCCTTCGCCTATCCCTATCTCTTGTTCCAGGTGATCGGCGGCTGGGTCGGCGATCGCTTCGGACCGCGCAAGACGCTGTTCTGGTGCGGCATGATCTGGGCGGCTGCGACCATCTCGACGGGCTTCGTCAACGGCCTCGCGGCGCTGTTCGTCGCGCGCTTTGCGCTCGGCTTCGGCGAGGGCGCGACGTTCCCGACCGCAACGCGCGCGATGCAATACTGGACGCCGGCGAACCGCCGCGGCTTCGCGCAAGGACTCACGCATTCCTTCGCCCGCCTCGGCAATGCCGTGACACCGCCGATGGTCGCGCTGCTGATCCTGTGGCTGACCTGGCGCGGCGCATTCGTGGTGCTCGGCTTCGTCAGCCTCATCTGGGGCGTGATCTGGGTCTGGTATTTCCGTAACGAGCCGAAGGAGCATGCTTCGATCACCGAAGCCGAGCTTGCGACACTGCCGACGCGCCCGACCGGCGAGCGGCCCAGCGTGCCCTGGGGACCGTTGCTCCGGCGCATGTGGCCGGTGACGCTGACCTATTTCTGCTACGGCTGGTGCCTGTGGCTGTACCTGAACTGGCTGCCGCTGTTCTTCAAGAACAACTACGGTCTCGACATCAAGAACTCGGCCCTGTTCGCCTCCGGCGTCTTCTTCGCCGGCGTGGTCGGCGACAGCGTCGGCGGCGTGCTGTCGGACAAGATCCTCGACCGCACCGGCAATGTCCGCCTGGCACGGCTGAGCGTCACCGTTGCGGGATTTACGGGCGCGCTGCTCTCGCTGTTCCCGATCCTGTTCGTCCACGACATCACCATCGTCGCGTTGTGCCTGTCGGCCGGCTTCTTCTGCGCCGAGCTCGTGATCGGCCCGATGTGGTCGATCCCCATGGACATCGCCCCGAAATACTCAGGCACCGCCTCGGGACTCATGAACACCGGCTCGGCCTTCGCGGCGATCGTGTCGCCGCTCGTTGCCGGCTTCGTGATCGACGCCACCGGCAACTGGTACCTGCCGTTCCTGATGTCGATGGGGCTGTTGCTGGTCGGCGGCCTGTCCGCTTTCCTGATGCATCCCGAGCGCCCGTTCACGGAGGTGGAGGGGGGCCTCCCTTCGGGCCAGGTCGTGCCCGCGGAGTAGGAGCACGAGGGCTGCCGCCTTTGCATGGGAAGCGCCTTTAGGAGAGGGGACAAGCCGGTCAAATGGTGCTATTCGGCGGCCATCAAAATCAAGGCTAGACCGGGAAGGACGCCGATGACCGTGCATACTGGAAGGCATTTCCTACAGATTCCAGGACCGACCAATGTGCCCGACCGGGTGCTGCGGGCGATGGACATGCCGACGCTGGACCATCGCGGTCCGGAGTTCGCCGAGCTCGGTTTCGCGGTCCTGGCCTCGATGCAGCGTGTGTTCCGCACCAAACAGCCCGTGATCATCTTCCCCTCGTCCGGCACCGGCGCCTGGGAAGCGGCGATGGTCAACGTGTTCGCGCCCGGCGACAAGGTGCTGATGTGCGAGACCGGCCAGTTCGCCGTGCTGTGGCGCGGCATCGCCGAAAAATTCAAGATCGACGTCGACTTCATCCCGAGCGACTGGCGCCATGGCGCCGACCTGGCCGAGATGGAGAAGCGCCTGAGCGCCGACAAGCAGCACGCGATCAAGGCGGTCTGCGTCGTCCACAACGAGACCTCGACCGGCTGCGTGACGTCGCCGCTCGACGTGCGAAAGCTGCTCGACCGCGTCAAGCATCCGGCGCTGCTGATGGTCGACACCATCTCCGGCCTCGGCTCGATGGAGTACGAGCATGACGCCTGGGGCGTCGACGTCTCGGTCGCCGGCTCCCAGAAGGGGCTGATGCTGCCGCCGGGCCTCAGCTTCAACGCCGTCTCGGAAAAGGCGCTCAGCGTTGCGAAGGCCAATCCCGGCATGCGCTCTTATTGGGACTGGCAGGAGGTCATCAGCTTCAACAAGCTCGGCACCTTCCCCTACACGCCCGCGACCAATCTGCTCTACGGCCTGCGCGAAGCGGTCAAGATGCTTGAAGAGGAGGGGCTGGAGAACGTCTGGACCCGCCACAAGCGCCACAGCGCGGCGACGCGTGCCGCGGCCAAGGTCTGGGGCCTCGAGACGCAGTGCATCGATCCCGCCGCGCATTCGCCGGCGCTGACCGGCGTGCGCGTGCCCGACGGACACGACGCCGATGCCTTCCGCAAGGTGGTGCTGGAAAACTTCGACATGTCGCTCGGCACCGGCCTGAACAAGGTCAAGGGCAAGGTGTTCCGCATCGGCCATATCGGTCATTTCAACGATCTGATGCTGATGGGCACGCTCGCCGGCGTCGAGATGGGCCTGGATCTCGCAAAGATCCCGCACCGGAGCGGCGGCGTGCTGGCGGCCATGGACGTCCTGAAGGGACGCGACGCGGTGCCGATGACCAAGGCCCAGGTGGCTTAAGGCTCAGGTGGCCTGAACTACTCTAGAAAAGTGAAGTGAGCGCGCGATGAACGCACCGACGACGACCAACGAAGATCTGCTCTACTCCGTCACGGACGGCATCGCGCGGATCACCTTTAACCGCCCGCAGGCGCGCAACGCCATGACCTTCGCCATGTATGATCGCATGGCGGAGATCTGCCAGGAGATCAACGCCGACCGCTCGATCAAGGCGCTGATCCTCACCGGCGCCGGCGACAAGGCATTCGCCTCCGGCACCGACATCTCGCAATTCCGCGCCTTCAAGACGCCGCAGGATGCGCTCGACTATGAGGCGCGCATCGACCGAGTGCTCGGCACGCTCGAACTGTGCCGCGTGCCCGTGATCGCCGCGATCGCGGGCGCCTGCACCGGCGGCGGCGCCGGCATTGCGGCCTGCTGCGACCTCCGCATCGGGACTGAGACGACGCGGATGGGTTTCCCGATCGCGCGGACGCTCGGCAACTGCCTGTCGATGTCCAACGTCAGCCGCATCGTCGCGCTGGTCGGTCCGGCCCGCACCAAGGATATGATATTCAAGGCACGGCTCGTCGAAGCGCAGGAAGCGCTGTCGCTCGGCCTGCTCAACGAAATCGTGCCCGACGTCGAGACGCTGCAGCGCCGCGCGGACGAAACCGCAAGGCTCGTCGCCAGCCATGCCCCGCTGACGTTGGAGACGATCAAGGAAGCCGTCCGCCGCATTCGTCCCACGCTGTCGCGCGAACAGGGCGAGGACCTGATCCTCAAGGCCTATATGAGCGAGGATTTCCGCGAGGGAATGGACGCCTTCCTCAACAAGCGCACGCCGAACTGGAAGGGCAAGTAGCGCGGATCCTTTGCCTTTTGCGCCGCTTCGGATACGGCGCAAAAGGCGGAAGCGATTGCTGACGTCAATCGTCAGCCGTTCGTTGCCATCTCGATTGTCACAAATTTCTCAAACGGTTCCGGCCTCCGGAACCGCGATTGCGGCTATGCACGCCTGCGCGTTTACGTTGACGGGGCCGCGAGCTCAGGCATAAGATCGCGAGGGTTGCATGATGCCGTCTCGCATTTTTTGAGCCGACAGGCCGGCAAGTGATTTTGAGTGCAGTCGAATTGAGTGATGTGAATTTGCGTGAAGTGTTCTCCAGGGCCGTGCCGCAACCTGATGTCATTGAACTGAAATTGAACTGTAGAAGTAGCGACGTAGTTTTTCACGACGCGAGCCGCGCCAGAATTTCATTGCTGCTGACCATCCCGACGCCAGGCACGACCTCGCGAACAAGCCAGAGCTCCTGAACCAAAACCCTTAAGCCAACGCCCCCAATTCTAGGCCTTTGCTTCAAGACCGTTTGAGTCTCGTCTGATTTCTCAGACCGATTAGTCACGTCGCCGCGTCCTCATGCGGCGGCGCCTTCATGGCAACGCAGGCAGGGATTTTTCCATGACCAATCACACGCCGGTTTTCACCTCGTCATCCGCCACGGGCAGCTTCACCGAATTCGCCAACCTCAACGATTCGACCACGCTGCGCACGCTGTCGGGAACGATGAGTTTCAAGGACAGCGACAAGACCGACAGCCATACGACGACCGCGACGCTGCATTCCGCGGTGGTCTCCGGCGGAACGGTGGTCCCTGCGGCGTCGCTCGCGCATTTCCAGGCCGCGATGCACTCGCAGATCCTGAGCGATTCAAACGGCAACGGCCAGCTCAAATGGAGCTTCAGCGACCAGGACCAGGATTTCGATTTCCTCGCCAAGAACCAGACGCTGGTCCTGACCTATGACGTCAAGGTCTCCGACAACCACGGCGGCTACGCCATCCAGACCGTCAAGATCACGGTCACCGGCACCGACGACAAGCCGGTCATCAACATGACGACGGCCGCGACCGTCACCGAGCAGACCAACCAGACGCTGTCGCTCACGCCCGACACGGTTCACGTCGCGCTCAACTTCACCGACGACGACCTCGCCAACACCGGGCACACCGCGACCGTGATCGGCGTGTCCGCCGCCGGAGCCACCGCGGGCCTGCTGCCGGGTCCGTGGGGCCAGGCCGAACTGATGTCGTTCTACCACGTCGACAACGTCATCAAGACGTCGGGATCCTCGACCGGCACCATCAACACCACCTTCGCCGCGCCCGATCTGGCCTTCGACTATCTCGCGGCGGGTCAGCATCTCGACATCACCTACACAGTACAGCTCGACGACCATGCCGGCGGAATCTCGACCCAGACCGTCATGGTGACGGTGGTCGGCACCAACGACAAGCCGATCTACCTGTCGTGCCCGGAATCGGCCGCGCTTGTCGAGGATCAGAACCTGGACTCCTCCGGCAACCTCCACGCCAACGACAGCCTGCTCTTCACCGATATCGACCTTGCCGACGCTCATACCGTCTCGACGACGGTCACGGCGACCCGCTCGGGCGGCGGTGCGATCCCGTTGACGAACGCGCAATTGCTCGCTGCGTTCGGTACATCGCTCCAGGATTCGACCGGCCATCTGATCGGCGAGGTCGACTGGAATTTCGCGCTGGCGAACGCGTCGACCAATTTCCTCAATGGCGGCGAGACGCTCAAGCTCGTCTATCACGTTGCGGTCGACGACGGTCACGGCGGCTCCACCACGCAGGACGTCACCATCACCATCCTGGGCACCAATCATCCGGTCGTGATCACGAGCGGTCCGGAGTCCTCGACGGTCGCCGAGCAGGACGCCACCACGGGTTCATCGGTACCCGATACAACGCCGACGACCCCGGCCGGCACGCTCGCCTTCACCGACCCAGACACCAGCGACACGCACACTGTGACGGTCACGCTGGCTTCGAGTTCCGGACCGACGCCGTCCGCCGCGACGCAGGCCGATCTCGCCAATGCTGTGACGACGGTGCTGCACGATTCCACAGGCACGGGCACCGGCAGCATCGACTGGAATTTTGCGATTCCTGACAAGGACCTCGACTACCTCGCCGCCAACGAAACGCTGACGGTGAACTACAACGTCAAGGTCGCCGACGGCTCGACCAACGCGACGCAGACCGTCTCCGTCGTCATCACCGGTGCCAATGACGCGGTGGCGATGACCGGCGGACCGGGTTCGGCGTCGCTGTCGGAGCAAGCCGGCGTGACGGGATCGAGCGCGATGGACACGACGAGCCCGCTGCCGACGGGATCGCTGAGCTTCGACGACGTCGACCTGTCGGACGTTCACTCCGTCAGCGTCGTGCTGAACTCCGCGGTGTGGTCGTTCGATCCGAATTTCGTGCCGTCGGATACGCTGGCGGACCTCCAGAGCGCGCTCACCACCGCCCTGCACGATTCGACCGGAACGGGCGTCGGCAGCATCGACTGGACCTTCTCGATCAGGGACGGCGATCTGGACTTCCTCAGCCCCGGCGAGACGCTCACGGTGCAATATGACGTCGTCGTCGCTGACGGCAGCACGACCTCGACCCAGACGGTGACGGTCACGATCAACGGCGCCTCGGATCCGCTGCTGATTACCCCGGTCACGGTGGAGACGTCCGACACCGCAGTGCCCGATGCCGGCAACGTGCTTGCCAGTGGCGCGATCTCCGACGTGAGCCATCCAATCGACCTGTCGACGCCGCGCATCGTTTCGGAGGTGAATGGCAGCGCCGCGAATGTCGGCATGATGGTCGCCGGCGCCCACGGCTCACTGCTGCTCAATTCGGACGGCAGCTATGCTTATTACGCCGACGCTTCGGTCGATCCGCTCCAGGCCGGCGACAATGTCAGCGATATCTTCAACTTCACCGTTGACGACGGCCAGGGCCATCAGGCGACGACGACGTTGACCTTCAACGTCGCGGGCGCCAACGACTATCCCATCATCACGGCGGCCAATGCCAGCGGATCGGTCACCGAGGATGCTGGTCCCGCCTCGATCGTCAACGGCGATTTCGAGAGCGGAAACCTTTCCGGCTGGTCGACTTCCGGGACGCACATACACGTCCAGCAATATGAGTTCGGCGGCAGCTTCGGCCATTATTCGGTGCAGCTTGCTCCGACCGACTTCGACGAGACGCTGTCCCAGGTGATCGCGACCACGCCCGGCCAGCACTATTTCCTCAGCTTCGACCTGGTCGGCGATCCCGAACAGGCCAGCACGCCGTTCTCCGTGATCTGGGATGGCGTCACGCTGATGTCGACCGGCGTCACGCCGGGCATTCATCATTACGCGTTCGACGTGACCGGCGATCCCCTGCTGTCCACCTCGACGCTGCAATTCACGTACAACAACTTCACGAACGGCATGATCCTCGACTCCGTGAACGTCAGTCCGGCGACGGGGCCGGCGACCGAGTCAACTTCGGGCTCGTTCTCGTTCTCCGATGCCGAGACGGCCGATACGCACACGGTCAGCTTCGTGCCCGCAGACAGCAACTATGTCGGCACGTTCTCGCTCGATCCGGTCAGCGAATCCGGCGGGGCGGGTTCGGTCGGCTGGCATTTCACGGTGAACAATTCCGACATCCAGTTCCTGGCGCAGGGCCAGACCCTGACCCAGGATTATTTCGTGACGGTCGACGACGGTCACGGCGGCACGGTCATTCAGGACGTCACCGTCACGATCGACGGCACCAACGATGCGCCGACTGCGGTGGGCGAGACGGTGGTGACCGACGCCGGTGCCGGCGGCTCGGTCGCCATTGCCGCCTGGGCCTTGGCACTGAACGACACCGACCCCGACACGGCGGATGGCCACTCGCTCGGCGCGGTCACGTCGAGCTCCGGCGGCAGCGCCGGGGCCGCCTTCGGCTTTGCCTTCTTCACCGATGATGCAACGGCCGGCGGCTCGTTCGACTACACCGCCTCCGACGGGATGACCACATCTTCCAACACCGCAACCGCGACCGTGATCAACAACGCCGCCAGCGCCTCGGTGCTGAACGGGACCAGTGGCGACGACATCATCGTCGCCACCAACGGGACCGAGGCGTTGAATGGCGGAGGCGGCAATGATGTCCTGATCGGGACGGCTTCCGGCCATGTCATGACCGGCGGCAGCGGCAACGATGTGTTCGCGTTCCTCCAGCCGCCGACCGCACCGGGCCAGATCATGGACTTCAACAACACCACCGAGCATGACCGCATCGCCATCTCCGCCAGCAGTTTTGGCGGCGGCCTGGTGTCCGGCATGGACGTGACGTCGATCTTCGAGACCTCGGCCGACAATACCTTCTCGGGCGCGGCCGAATTCCACTTCGATACGGGCAACCAGACGCTCTATTTCAGCGCGGACGGCACCCAAGGCTCGTCAGTCGCGGTCGTCGTGGTCCAGGCCGGGGCGGTGATCAACCCGCATGACATCCTGCTGGTCTAGTCAGCCGGCGCATTGCTTTTTCGAAATGGCGCGGGTCCCGCAAGGGGCCCGCGCTTTTTTGCGGGCAGGTCGTGCTTGCAATCGGTCTCATTCCAAAGTCATAAGCGGGGCGGCGCCGGCCGGCTTGAACTGGGCGGCATTCGCCCGCACAATGCGGTCCGCTCGACTTCGCGAATTGCCAATCCGAACAAGAATATAGGGAAGATGCGCGTGGGACATGGAATGAAGGCCGCGATCACCCTGGCGGCAGCATTTTGCGTGACGCCGGCCTTTGCCGGCTGGGAACCGGCCAAACCGGTCGAAATCGTGGTTGCGGCCGGCGCGGGCGGCGCCTCCGACCAGATGGCGCGGATGATGCAGGCTGCGATCCAGAAGAACAATCTGATGAAGCAGCCGATCGTCGTCTCGCTCAAGGGCGGCGCGTCGGGCGCGGAAGCGCTGATGTACATGAAGTCCAGCGAGGGCGATCCGAACAAGGTGCTGATCGCCTATTCGCTGATCTACATGCTGCCGCTGTCGGCCAAGATCCCGTTCAACTGGCGTGAGCTCACCCCGGTCTCGGTGATCGCGCTCGACCAGTTCGTGTTGTGGGACAACAGCGCCGGTCCCAAGACGGTGAAGGAATTCGTCGCGGCCGCGAAGGCGGCGAGCGCGCCGTTCAAGATGGGCGGCACCGGCTCCAAGCGCGAGGATCACGTGCTGACTGTCTTCCTCGAGCAGAAGACCGGCGCGAAATTCTCCTATCTGCCCTACAAGTCCGGCGGCGAGGCCGCGACCCAGCTGGTCGGCAATCACACCGAATCCAACGTCAACAACCCGAGCGAAAATCTCGAAGTCTGGCGCGCCGGCCAGGTGCGCCCGCTCTGCGTGTTCGACAAGGAGCGCATCTCCTACACCAGCAAGGTGACGGACACCCAGTCCTGGGCCGACATCCCGACCTGCAAGGAGGAGGGGGTCGACGTCCAGTACCTGATGCTGCGCGCGATGTTCCTGCCCGGCAAGGTCACGCCGGAGCAGCAGGCGTTCTATGTCGATCTGTTTCACAAGGTGACGCAGACCACGGAATACAAGGACTACATGGAAAAGCAGGCGTTGAAGCCGATCTTCCTCACGGGCAAGGACATGGTGCAATTCCTCGAGGAGGACGACGCCACCAACAAGGCGCTGATGACGGAAGCCGGATTCGTCGCGAAGTAGGATGCTCTACTCCCTCGCCCCGTTCTTACGGGGAGAGGGTTGGGGTGAGGGGCTCTCTCCGCGAGTCCAATGCTCGCCGTCCCTGCGGAGACTCCCCCTCACACCAACCCTCTCCCCGCAAGTGGGGCGAGGGAGGATTGACAGCACTCCGTCCCTGACAAAGCATGTCCCAAACCGATCTTGAAATCGTCGTCGACGATCCGACCGCGCCTGAAGACGACTCGCCCTCCGTCGTCTCCTCCGGCACGATCGAGATTGTCGTCTGTCTCCTCCTGCTCGCGCTGGCGGCAACGCTCGGCTACGACAATTGGCGCACCGGTGCCTCCTGGGATTCGACCGGGCCCGAGCCCGGTTATTTCCCGTTCTATCTCTCCATCATTCTCGGCGGCGGCAGCCTCTACGGCCTGGTCGTTGCGCTGGTCGCACACCGCAAGGCGGCCGAGACCTTCGTCACCCGTGCGCAGGCCCGTCGCGTCATGGCCGTGTTCGTGCCGACGCTGCTGTTCTGCCTGGTGATGCAGTTCCTTGGCCTCTACGTCGCGAGCTTCCTCCTGATCTCGGGCTTCATGCGCCTGGTCGGCAAGATCGCGCTGTGGAAGTCGCTGCTCACTGCCTTCCTGTTCACGGCGATCATGTTCGTCACCTTCGACGTCGCCTTCGACGTCATCATGCCGAAGGGGCCGCTCGAAGCGGCCTTCGGCCGCTAGGCGGACCTGCGATGGAAGCTCTCGGTCTCTTGCTTCACGGCTTCGCCGTCCTGCTGACGTGGAAGACGCTCGTGCTGATGATGATCGGGCTGGTGCTCGGCATCTTCGTCGGCGTGCTGCCCGGGCTCGGTGGCCCCAACGGCGTTGCGATCCTGCTGCCGCTGACCTTCACGATGGACCCGACCTCGGCGATCGTGATGCTGTCCTGCATCTATTGGGGTGCGCTGTTCGGCGGCGCGATCACCTCGATCCTGTTCAACATCCCGGGCGAAGCCTGGTCGGTCGCGACCACCTTCGACGGCTATCCGATGGCGCAGCAGGGCAGGGCGGCGGAGGCGCTGACTGCAGCGTTCACCTCCTCCTTCATCGGCTCGCTGGTCGCGGTGCTGCTGATCACCTTCCTCGCGCCGATGATCTCGTCCTTTGCGCTGAAGTTCGGCCCGCCGGAGTTCTTCGCGGTCTATCTCTTGACCTTCTGCTCCTTCGTCGGCCTCGGCCGCGAGGCCAAGCACAAGACAGTCATCTCGATGTCGCTGGGGCTGCTGCTCGCGGGCGTCGGCATGGATACCGTATCCGGCAATCTGCGCATGACCTTCGGCTCGGCCGAGCTGTTGCGCGGCATCAACTTCCTGGTCGCCGTCATCGGCCTGTTCGGCATCAGCGAGATCCTGCTGACGATGGAGGAGCGGCTGGCGCTGCGCGGGCACGCCGCCAGCATTTCGCTCCGCGTCGTGCTCGGCGTCTGGAAGGATCTGCCGAAATACTGGATGACGCTGCTGCGCTCCTCCTTCATCGGCTGCTGGCTCGGCATCACGCCGGGCGGCGCGATTGCGGCCTCCTTCATGGGCTACAATCTCGCCAAGCGCTTTTCGAAGGAACCCGAGAGTTTCGGCAAGGGCCGCATCGAGGGCGTGTTCGCGCCTGAGACGGCCGCGCATGCCTCCGGCACGGCGGCACTGCTGCCGATGCTGGCGCTCGGCATTCCCGGCTCCGGCACGGCGGCGATCCTGCTCGGCGGGTTGATGGTGTGGGGGCTCAATCCGGGTCCGCTGCTGTTCGTCGAGCACAAGGACTTCGTCTGGGGCCTGATCGCCTCGATGTATCTCGGCAACGTCGTCGGCCTCGTGCTGGTGCTGACGACGGTGCCGATCTTCGCCTCGATCCTGCGCGTGCCGTTCGCCGCGGTGGCGCCGATGATCGTGGTGTCCTGCGCGATCGGCGCGTACGCGATCCAGAATGCGATGTTCGACATCTGGCTGATGCTGGGCTTCGGCGTCGTCGGCTACGTCTTCAAGAAGATCGGCATTCCGCTGGCGCCGTTCACGCTGGCGCTCGTGCTCGGCAACCGCGCCGAGGATGCCTTCCGCCTGTCGATGATCGGCTCCGGCGGCAAGCTCGGGGTGTTCTGGTCGAACGGGCTGGTCGGCTCGATCACAACCCTGGCTATTGTGCTGCTGTTCTGGCCGCTGATCGACTACCTGCTCGCCCGCGTCGGATTGACACAGGGGACTAAGGCGACATCGCGTTAAACCCGAATAATTCGTTGAATCAATGATCTAAAGGGATGATGTCGCCGTAGTCCGCAAGGCACACGCCACGATTGTTACCGGTTGTTGCTGACCCGGCACAGCCCCTGAGCGCCCCCCGGCGTATGTTTTGATCACAAAATCGTGCAGAGGGGGTTCTCCATGAAGCGGATCGTGATTGGGATGGCGGCGGCGATGTCGTTGTTCGCGACTGGCGCTCTGGCGGCCGATATGGCCCCGCGCCCCTACGTCAAGGCACCTGTCATGGTCGATCCGGTCTGGAGCTGGACCGGCTTCTATGTCGGCGGCAATGGCGGTTATAGCTGGGGCCGTTCGCGCAGCGACGTCTCCTTCTTCAACTCGGCAACCGGCGCGCCGATCGCGCCTCCGGCCGGCTCCATCACCAACGCCTCGTTCGACATGAACGGCGCCATCGCGGGCGGGCAGGCCGGCTACAACTGGCAGAGCGCCAACTGGGTGTACGGCATCGAGGGCGATCTGCAATGGTCGGATGAGAAGGGCCGCGCCGGATATAGCTGCGTCGGCACTGCCGCCGCGCCGGTCGCCGGACCCTGTCTTCCCGGCTTTACATTCCTTCCGCCCGGCGGTCTGGCCGGCACGACTTTGACGGTCGACCAGCATCTCCAGTGGTTCGGCACGGTTCGTGGCCGCATCGGCATCCTGGCGACCCCGAAGGTGCTGTTCTACGGCACCGGCGGTGTGGCCTTCGGTGAGATCAAGACCACCGGCACCATGTCGAGCTTCAGCATTGTCGCGCCCTTCGGTCCGATCTCGTCGATCGCCTCGAACTCCACGACACGCGTCGGCTGGACCGCAGGCGCGGGTGTCGAAGGCAAGATCACCCAAAACTGGAGCGCCAAGCTCGAGTACCTGTACATGGATCTCGGCCGCTTCTCGTCTGGTCCGTTCACCTTGTCGCCGACTTTGCCGATCAGCGCCAACGTCTCGTCGCGCTTCACGGACCACATCCTGCGCGTCGGTATCAACTATCAATTCGCTGGCCCGGTGGTCGCGAAGTACTGAATCAACAAAGGCGTCAACAAGAAGCAAAGCCCGGCCTCGCGCCGGGCTTTGTCGTTCTTGAGCGCAATTCTCGATCGTCCGCATCGCGCGCGCATGGTTCGCGCGCGCGGGCGCCTGTGTCGTTCGAACGGCCGACGTTCGAACGCAGGACGCGAAGCCAAAAACTCTTCCCTAGTGTCACCGCACTGAATCGCCTGCGCCTTGCGAGCAGGCGAGCAATGCCGTTTCTCGAGGGAAGAACTGATGACACGAACTTTGCTGGTTGCGGCCGCGATCGGAATGCTGCTCGCGCCAGGTGCCTTCGCCGCCGATCTGGCGGTGCCGCGCATCTACACCAAGGCGCCGCCGGTGATCGTCGATCCCACCTACAATTGGAGCGGCTTCTACGCCGGCCTCAACATCGGCTACGGCTGGGGCCGCTCGGCCACGACCGCGGATTTCATCGACAGCGGCGGCGGCGCACTGCTGAGCTCGAGCGCCGGCACGTTCAATCTCGACGGCGTCACCGGCGGCGGACAGATCGGCTACAACTGGCAGCGCGACATGTTCGTGGCCGGCTTCGAGGCCGACTTCCAGGGCAGCGGCCAGAAGGGCCGTTTCGCAGGCCTGTGCGCGGGCGCGCCCGACGGTGTGCAGGACGGCATCTGCACGCCGGGTCATCGCGGCGACAACACCTTTGATCCCGCGCTGCCCGTGACGCTCAATCTCACCCAGAAGCTCGACTGGTTCGGCACCGTCCGCGGCCGGCTCGGTGTTGCCGTGACGCCGCGCGTGCTGGTCTATGGTACCGGTGGTCTCGCCTATGGCCGCGTCTCGACCTCAGGCAGCGTGAATGCGATCAATGTCGGCGGCTTCCCGGGCGCCGACGGCGGCACGTTTACGCCGGTCTCTGCGACCTTCAGCAGCAGTACGACGAAGGTCGGCTGGAGCGCAGGCGCCGGCATTGAAGGCGCCTTCGCCGACAATTGGAGCGCGAGACTCGAATATCTCTATGTCGATCTCGGCACCGTCTCGGGCGCGCTCCCGACGCCTGTGATCGCTCTCAGCGGCGCGCCGCTGGTGGTCGGCTATCGCACGCACCTGACCGACAACATTCTGCGCTTCGGCGTGAACTATCGCTTCAGCGGCACCTGAGCCGCGACACAGCTCCGCAGATCAAAAAAGCCCGGCGCGAGCGCCGGGCTTTTTTGTTTGGCGACGTGAGGCGTTCACACCACCTTGGCGTCGCGAAGCTTCGCAATCTCGTCGGCATCGAAGCCGAACTCCTCCAGAACCTCGCCGGTCTGCTCGCCGAATTCCGGCGGCCGCGCCACCATCCTGCTCGGCGTGCGCGACAGCGTCACGGGCTGGCCGACCAGGCGGATGTGGCGGTCCTCGTCGTTGGGCACGTCCTGCGCGATGCCGAGATGCCTGACCTGCGCGTCGTCGAACATCTGGTCGATGGCGTAGATCGGTCCGCACGGCACGCCGGCGTCATTGAACTCCTTGACCCAGGTCTCGGTCGACTTCGTCACCGTGCGCTTCTCGATCTCGGCGTTGAGCGCGTCGCGGTTCTTGGAGCGGCTGGGGGCCGTTGCATAATCGGGATGGCTGTACAGCTCGGGCGCGCCGATCGTCTGCGCGCAACGCTCCCAGATCCGTCCGCCCGTGGTGGCGATGTTGATGTAGCCGTCCGAGGTCTTGAACACGCCGGTCGGAATGCTGGTCGGGTGGTTGTTGCCGGCCTGCTTGGCGACATCCTTCTCCATCAGCCAGCGCGCGGCCTGGAAGTCGAGCATGAAGATCTGGGCCTGGAGCAGCGAGGTCTGTACCCACTGGCCCTTGCCCGAGACCTCGCGCTCGAGCAGCGCGGTGAGGATGCCCATGGCGCAGAACAGGCCGGCGGTGAGGTCGGCGACGGGAATGCCAACCCGCATCGGGCCTTCGCCCGGCGCGCCCGTGATCGACATCAGCCCGCCCATGCCCTGCGCGATCTGATCGAAGCCCGGCCGCTTGTGATAGGGCCCGTCCTGGCCAAAGCCGGAAATGCTGCCATAGACGATGCCCGGGTTGATCTCGCGCAGGCTTTCGTAATCGATACCGAGCTTCTTCTTCACGTCGGGGCGGAAGTTCTCGACCACGACGTCGGCCTTGGCGGCGAGGCGCTTGAACACCGCGAGCCCGCGCTCGTCCTTCAGGTTCAGCGTCATCGCCCGCTTGTTGCGGTGCAAATTCTGGAAGTCGGAGCCGCGCCGCGGCCCGCCCGGCTGCTCGCCGCCGGCATCCTCGGTCAGCGCGTCGATCTTGACGACATTGGCGCCCCAATCCGCGAGCTGGCGCACGCAAGTGGGCCCGGACCGGACGCGGGTCAGATCGAGCACGGTGAAGCGCGACAGGGCTTCCGAGGCATGCGGAAAAGGCATCGTGAAAGGCTCCGGGACAGATTGCGGCGCCACCATAGGGCCGAAACATCATGCGGCAAAGTGTCGGCCGGCGCAGCCAGCCATGTCCTATCCTGATGCCCGATCGCGATGCCCGGTTTCGACGCTTGATTCAGCCGCGATCCCACGCCTAGATTCCCCTTGCGCAGGCGAGGCGAGTGCGGCAAATCCCGCAACGCTCCGTGGCTTCAAGGGATGTTCCGGTGAAATTGTCCATCGTCACCACCCTCTATCGCTCGGCGGCGACCATCGACGCGTTTTATCGCCGCGCGATCGCGGCGGCCGAGCCGATCACGCGCGATATCGAGCTGGTGATGGTGAACGACGGCTCGCCCGACGACAGCCTTGCGCGCGCCGTGGCGCTGCACGAGGCGGACCCGCGGGTCGTGGTGATCGACCTCTCGCGCAATTTCGGCCACCACAAGGCGCTGATGACCGGCCTCGCACAGGCGAGCGGCGACCTCGTCTTCCTCGTCGACAGCGATCTGGAGGAGGAGCCGGAACTTCTGACGCGGTTTCACGAGCGGCTGGCACAGGGCGATTGCGACGTGGTGTACGGCGTTCAGGAGATTCGCCGCGGCCGCCTGTTCGAGCGCGTCACGGGCGAGCTGTTCTTCGCGCTGGTCGATGCGCTCAGCGACCAGTCGCTGCCGCGCAATGTGCTGGTGGCGCGGCTGATGACGCGGGCCTATGTCCGCGCGCTGCTCGCACATGTGGAGCGCGAGTTCCTGATCGGAAACCTGTTTCAGCTCGCCGGATTCCGCCAGGCGGCGCTTCAGGTCACAAAGTTGTCGACCTCGCCGACGACCTATTCGTTCCGCATGCGGCTGGAGATGGCGGTCAAGCACCTCACCACCACCTCGTCGCGATTGCTGTATTACGTGATGTATGGCGGCATCGCGATCTTCATGATGTCGCTCCTCGCGATCCTCTACATCGTGGCCCGCTATTTCACCTCCGGCATCGGCGTCAGCGGCTTCGCCTCGCTGATCGTCTCGATCTGGTTTTTCGGCGGCCTGACGATCCTCATTCTCGGCATCATCGGCATCTACGTCGCCGATATCCTGATCGAGACCAAGCGGCGTCCCTATACCGTGATCCGGCAGGTCTACCGCGCCGACGCCGCCGCCAAACTGATTCATGTGGCCGCGCGCGATCCGCGTGCCGATGGCCATGCGGCGAGCGGCCGCTCGTAGGGTTGGACTGGCTTATTCGATGCAAACCTGGGAAAAAATCGGCTTCATCTTTCGGCCCGACGGGCATGATCCGCGGATGCTCAGCCATGCGACGCTGCCGACCGCGGAGCTCGTCACCGGCGACGTCTACCGGATCTATTTCAGCGCGCGCGACGCGCAGAACCGTTCCTCGACCTTCAGCGTGGCGGTTGATCTCAACCGCCCGCAAGAGCTGCTCGAGCTGAACAGCCAGCCGCTGCTGGAGCCCGGCGAGCTCGGCGGCTTCGACGACAGCGGCGCAATGCTGTCCTGGATCGCGGATGCGGGCGCGCGCGGCAAATATTTCTACTACGCGGGCTGGAATCTCGGCGTCACCGTTCCGTTCCGCAACGCGCTCGGGCTGGCGGTGGTCAAGGACGGCCGCGTCGTCGAGCGTTACCGAGGACCGGTGCTCGATCGCAGTCTGACCGAGCCGCATTTCGTCGGCGCCGCCTGCATCCTGCGCGAAGACGCGCTGTTCCGCTGCTGGTACCTGTCATGCGTCGGCTGGGAGCAGGCCGAGCCGCGTCCGGTGCACCGCTATCATCTCAAATATGCCGAGTCGGACGACGGCCTGACCTGGCGCCGCGACGGCACCGTCGCGATCGACTTCTCCTATCCGGGCGAATACGCCATCGCGCGGCCCTCGGTGATCAAGGACGCCGGCGGCTACCGGATGTGGTTCAGCCATCGCGGCGCGCATTACCGGATCGGCTATGCCGAGTCCGACGACGGCATCCGATGGACCCGCAAGGATTCGGAGGTCGGCCTCGCGGTCTCCGACAGCGGATGGGACAGCGTTAGCCTCTGCTATCCCTATGTGTTCGACCACAAGGGCACGCGCTTCATGCTCTACAACGGCAATGAGTACGGCAAGTCCGGCTTCGGCCTCGCGGTGCTGCGCTAGATCTTGCGCAGCCGCGTGCTCGGCACGCCCGACCGCTCCGTGCCGCGCGGGGCGACGACCGCAAAATCCGGCTGGTCTTCGAGCACGAGTGCGCCCGCGCCGAGCACGCATTGCCGGCCGATCCTGACGCGATCGCGGATGGTGACGTTGACGCCGACGAAGCTGCCCTGACCGATTACGACGCCGCCGGAAATCACCGCGTGCGAGGCGATGAAGACGTCGTCCTCGATGGTGGAATGGTGGCCGATATGGTTGCCGCTCCACAGCGTGACATTGGCGCCGACCCGCGCGAAAGGCTGGATGGTGTTGTCTTCGAGGATGAAGCAATTGTCCTTCAGCTCGAATCCGTCGAACACGGTGGCGCGGCTGCTGAGATAGGACACCAGCCGGTAGCCCATCGCCCTGGCGGCCTCGACCTTGGCGAGCCGCAGCGCGTTGACCTTGTTGTAGCCGATCGAGACGAAGAGGCCGAAGCGCTCCGGCGGGAACCTTTCTGCCACCTGCTCGAAGGGCACCAGCGGCCGGCCGCGAAAGCTGTCCGCATTGCAATAGGCCTGGTCGACGGTGAAGCCAGCGACCTCGCACGCGGAATCCTGCGCGAAGTAGAAGTCCGCAAGCTCGGCGATCTCGCCGTTGCCGAATATGACGATCTGCTGCTTCACGCTTGTGCTCCCGGACAAACGCTAACCGGTTTCGGTCGCCTTGCGCAACGCCTTCTCCAGCCACGCCACGATCGACAGCCCCTCGGCGGCCGCCTGCTTGACGATCGTCTCGCGCAATTGCGGCGAAACGCCTTCGAGCCGGCCGAAATAGCGGGTCCGGTGGGAGCCGCCGCGCCATCCGGGAAATTCGACGTCGAGGTCCAGCTGCGGCTCACCTGCGCCGACCTCGAACGAGATCAGGTAGAACGAGCCGTTCAGCACCCAGCGGCAACTGACGTCGCGCGCGTTGACCGGGATTTTGTCGAGCGGCGCGACATGCGCGAACAGGGGATTCGAATTCTTCAGGATCTTTGCGAATTCGGTCTCCGCAAGCCACGGGCCGACGCTCTCGTCGCCGGCGACGACACGGCCGCCCGGCTTCACCACCCGCGCCATCTCCCTGAGTGCACCGGCGATGTCGGGAAACAGATTGAGGCCGCCGAAATGAAAGGCCGCGTCGAAGAATCCGTCCGGGAACGGCAGCCGCATCGCATCGCCGCGGAACAGGCGGATGCGGCTGAAATCGGCCCCGGAATCCTGCAGCCGCTGCTTGCCGATCGCGAGCATCTCGTAGGAGAGGTCGCCGGCGTAGACGGTTGCGTCCCTGCGCAGCAGGTGAACGGTGTCGCGGCAGGTCCCGCAGCCGATCTCCAGCACGCGCGCGCCGGGCCGCAGCATCAGGCTTGCGGCGAAATCCTCGCGGACCGGCTCCTCCTCGGCGAGCAGCATCTTGAACATGACGCTGTTGCCGAGATCGTATTCGTGCGCCCGGGTGCGGTAGAAATCCTGGTTGCCGTGCGGCGGTTCCTCGCTGCCGGTTGCGGGAACGAAATCGGGGATGCCGTCGTGGATGGGATAGCGCACGCCGTCGGCCCGGACGAGCGCCGAGCCGTCCGCGGCAGAGGTCAGGGGTTGGTGGTTTTCCGGGCTAACGAAATCGAGCACGCGGCATTCCGGTTTGGGTCAGGTCTTCCGGTTTCTACAGTCTGGGCCCCAGCGTGTCACGTGCGACGCGCCGGTGGTCCGCCGATCTGGTCAGGGCAGGGTGCGCTGTTTATAGTCACGCTCATGCAGGATCACCGCGCTTGCGGCCGAGACGGGCCGTCGATTTCCAGAATTCAATGACATGACGGACGCAATCTCCGGCCGTCGATGCCTGGCCTGCGGCGCGATCGCGGCCGTTGCCGTGGACCAGCCGATCTGGCCGCTCGGCGCACGCTGCCCCGCCTGCGCGCACGCGATCGCGCAGCGGGAGGGGATTGCGAGTTTTGCACCCGAACTGGCCGATACGATCAGCGGCTTTGATCCCAAGGCCTTTGACGAACTCGCCGCGCTTGAGCCCGGGCATTTCTGGTTCGTGGCGCGCAACGAACTGATCGTCAGGCTCGCCAGCAAATATTTCCCGCAGGCGCGGCGCTTCCTGGAGGTAGGCTGCGGCACGGGTTTCGTGCTGCGCGCTATCGCGAATGCGCGCGACTGGGATCGGCTCGCGGGCTCAGAGTTGCACCCGTCCGGCCTCGCCCATGCGCGCAAGCGCCTGCCTGATACCGTCGAGCTCGTGCAGATGGACGCGCGGAATATCCCGGCCACGGGGCTATTCGATCTCACCGGCGCATTCGACGTGATCGAGCACATCGCCGATGACGAGGCGGTGCTCCGGGCCATGCGCGGCGCGACTGCGATGGGGGGCGGCGCCATCATCGCCGTGCCGCAGCACCGCTGGCTGTGGAGTCGCAGCGACGAGGTCGCGCATCACGAGCGGCGTTATGACCGCGGCGAGCTGGAGCGGAAGCTGCGCCGGAACGGCTTCGAGGTGCTATTCTCGTCGTCCTTCACCGCTCTGCTCCTGCCGCTGATGGTCGCGAGCCGCGCGCTTGGCCGTGGCAAGCAGAGCAGCGAGAGCGTCAATCACGAGTTCATGCTGGATCAACGCATCAACGGCCTGCTCACGGCCATTCTGCGCCTCGAGGTCCGGATGACGCTTGCCGGCCTGGCCTGGCCGGCCGGCGGCAGCCGCGTCGTCGTTGCCCGGGCGGTCTGACGCTGCTCAGCGCGACAGACGCCTGAGGTCGGCGCGCGCCTTCTCGGCGAGCGGATCGTCGCCGTGGCGCGCAATGAAGAGCTCGTAGGCGTCCGCCGTGTCCTTGCGGCGGGCGGCCTCGTACTCCTCGGCAACCGCGGCGGACGGATCGCGGGCGGGCGGAACCGACGGTGAACGGGCCGCTTTGCCGCTTTCGGCCGCTTTGGCTTTGCCGTCCATCACAGGCAATCCTCCAGAGCTGGCGAGGGCCAGCAGGGCGCCAAGCATGACGGCTGACCGTCGGGCTATTTTCATGGTTTTCTTCGCAAATCCATCGTGCCGCCCGGTCAGAATCGTTGCCGCATTCCCGTGCGAATACGGAATTTGATGTTTAACGGCTCGTTACGCAAGCCGCAGGCAGCCTTTGCCCAAATTAAACCAAACGTATCAATCTCAAGCTAGAATCGCTTGCCTGCGCGCCGAATCGCATGGACGCGCTGCTTTCGGAGAGACCCTTGGCCACCACTGTTACCGTCAGTGCCACCAACAATGCTGATATCGACGGCCTGCTGGCGGGCGTCAAATGGTCCGGCACGATCAGCTACAGCTTTCCCGATGCCTCGAGCGACTACACCAACCCCTATAGCGGAGGCAGCAGCGAGCCGACAACGTCGGGCTTCGCCTCCGCGCCGAGCGCGATGCAGTCGGCGATCAACTATGCGATCGGACTGATCCTCAGCTACACCAACGCGACCATCCAGTACAACGGGACCGGCAGCGCCGACGTCATGATCGCGCAGTCGCCGTCGGCCAATCCGACCTCGTACGCCTACTATCCCGGCAACTATGCGGCCGGCGGCGACGTCTGGTTCGGCACCAAGTACAATTACTCGCTGGCGCAACTCGGCAATTACTATTTCACGACCGCACTGCACGAGCTTGGTCACGCCTTCGGCCTCAAGCACAGCCAGGAGACCGGCGGCGTCGCCAACGTCGCGGTGCCGAGCGCGCATGACGACAGCGAATACACCGTCATGAGCTATCGCAGCTATGTCGGTGCTTCGGCGTCGACCGGCTACACCAATGAGGCCTACGGGTATCCGCAGACCTACATGGCCAACGACATTCTCGCGCTCCAGACCCTGTACGGCGCGGATTTCACGACCCAGAACAGCAACACGGTTTACACTTGGAGCCCGACGACGGGGCAGGAGTTCATCAACGGCGTGGCGCAGCTCGCGCCGGGCGGCGGTGTCGGCGGCTCGGCCAACCGCATCTACGAGACCGTCTGGGACGGCGGTGGCGTCGACACCTACGATCTGTCGAACTACACGACGAGCCTGAGCATCAATCTTAATCCCGGCGCCTCGTCGGTGTTCTCCACCGTGCAACTGGCCAATCTCGGCAACGGCCATTACGCCTCGGGCAACGTTTACAACGCCTATCTCTATAACGGCGACGTGCGGTCCTACATCGACAACGCCATCGGTGGCTCCGGCAACGACACCATCCTGGGCAACGCCATTGCCAACGTGCTGACCGGCGGCTCCGGCGACGATACGCTGACCGGCGGCGGCGGCAATGACACCATCATCGGTGGTATCGGCAACGATACGGCGGTGTATTCGGGCAACGCAGCCAACTACGTCATCGTCTATAATTCGGCCACGCAGACCTTCACAGTCGCCGACCAGCGTTCGGGCGCCCCCGACGGCACCGACACGATCTCCGGTGTGGAGTATTTCCAGTTCGCGGACGGCACGGTGACCAACGCCGCGCTGGCCGCTGCTTTTGCCGCCAGCCACACTGCAACCCGCGAGCCGGATTTCAACGGCGATGGCAAGACTGATCTGCTGTTCCTCAATGACACCACGCATGGCGTCACCGTCTGGGACATGAACGGCGCCGCAGTGCTCGACAGCGCCCAGGTCGGCACCTCGTCAACCGGCTCCCATTTTGCCGCGAAAGGCGACTTCAACGGCGACGGCAAGTCTGACCTGTTGTTCCTGAACGACCCGACGCACGAGCTGTCGGCGATGCTTATGAACGGATCGCAGGGCACCGCGCCTGCCGTCATCGGCGCCATCTACGCCGCAGGCGGATGGCAGTTCGCCGACGTCGGCGATTTCAACGGCGATGGCAAGACCGATCTCCTGTTCGTCAACGCGACCACCAACGGGATCGCGGAGTGGCAGTTGAACGGCACGCAGATCGTTACCGGCCCGCAAGTCGGCGTCGCGCCATCAGGCTTTCATTTTGCCTCCACTGGTGACTTCAATGGCGACAGCAAGACCGACCTGCTGCTTATCAACGACACGACCCACGACGTCCAGATGTGGCAGATGAACGGCACGCAGGTTTCGTCTGCGACCACAATCGGCACGATCAACGCGGCGGGCGGCTGGCATTTCGAGGCGACCGGCGACTTCAACGGCGACGGCAAGACCGACCTGTTCTTCATCAACGACACCACCCACGGTGCCGCGGTCTGGTTGATGAACGGCAGCCAGATCACCGCAGGCCCGCAGATCGGCACGATCAACGCGGCCGGTGGCTGGCAGTTTACCGACGTCGGCGATTTCAACGGCGACGGCAAATCCGACCTGCTCTTTCTCAACAGCGCGACCCGCGGCGTGGCCGTCTGGCAGCTCAACGGGACGCAGATCACCGACGGCCCTCAGGTCGGAATCGCTGCTTCAGGCGACGTCTATGCGGGTTTGCAGGACATCAACGGCGACCATAAGTCCGACATCCTGTTCGAGAACGCGAGCACCCACGCGCTGACGGTGTGGCAGATGAACGGCACCCAGGTCGCAGTCAACCAGCAGATCGGCACGACGGACGCCGCCGGCGGCTGGCATCTCGTCACCTGACGCATCGGGATCGCATTGCAGGTCGAACGTGAGGCATGTGCGATACCTTGTCACAGGCCGCGCCGACGCGGCGATGTCGAACCTCCGTCTACAAGTGAACATTCGCGAATAACGCGATCGATTTCAATGGACGCGAGGGCCTGTGATGACTGACGAAATTCGTCGCATCTCTCCGCGATCGAGACGCGGCGGAAAAAAGCCTCGCGCGACTTGAACCTCCCTGTGGTTGCAAAGACCAATCCAAGCAGGTTCCGACGTGCGGTGGGCTAGCGTCAGATCATTGTGGATGAATCATTCGATCTCCACGACGGCATGTCGCAAAGCTTTCAGCGATCCGAGATAGAACTTGCGAAATAACAATAAGCCGGCGACAAGACGAGAATTGCGCTAATTTGACAGGGGGCCTGTCAGTTTCGAAAACGCTTCCATTGTCCCATGCCTTCCCGAGCTACGAGTATCGGCTCGCGGAAATTCTGAATTACCAAGCAAACATCAATGCTTTAAAGGAGATATCCCATGCGTCGCATTGCCTTGGTGGCTTTGGCCGTCGGACTGTTCGTTCCACTCCTCGCGTCGGCACCAGCCAACGCACAAGCGACCCGAACCTGGGTGTCAGGTGTCGGTGATGACGCCAACCCCTGTAGCCGCACCGCACCATGCAAGACCTTCGCAGGTGCGATCTCCAAGACCGCGGCCGCCGGCGAGATCAACTGCCTGGATCCGGGCGGCTACGGCGGGGTGACCGTCACCAAGTCGATGACGATCTCCTGCGAGGCGGGATCGGCCGGCGTGCTGGTGTCCGGCACCAACGCCATCATCTTCAACGGCGCCGCGACCGATTACCTCTTCCTCAAGGGGCTCGATATTGAAGGCCTGGGAACGGGTCTCAACGGAATCCGCTTCCTGGCGGGCGGCTTCCTGCATGTCGAGGATTGCGTCATCCGGCGCTTCACGGGCAACGGCATCCTGATCGAGGCCGGCGGCACGACCGGCTTCGAAATCACCCGCACGACGGTGTTCAGCAACGGTAACGGCGCGACCGGCGCCGGGATTCGCATTGCGCCGGCGGCTGGCGGCACCAGCAAGGGCGTGATCAACCGCGTGGTTGCGGATCGCAACACCTTCGGTATTGCCGGCGATGCGAGCGGCGGCAGCGTCAGGCTCAACATCGACGACAGCACATCGACCAACAGCACGCTTGCCGGCATTATCGGCGTCGCCGGGTCCGGAACCGCGGAAGTGATGGTGATGCGCGCGACCGCCTCCAACAACGGCACCGGTATCCAGAATGCCGGCGGAACCACCAACATCCGGGTCGGCTCGTCTGCGATCCAGGGCAACACCACCGGCGTGTCGGGCACGGTGTCGTCCTATTCGACGAACCAGATCGACGGAAACAACACCAACGGCGTGACGACGCCGACTGCGCTGCACTAGCAGTCTCGTAACGGCAAGCAACGAAGGCCCCGGACGATTGCTCGTCCGGGGCCTTTCTCATGCCGCAGGCATCAGGCTGACCGGTCGAGATAGCGTGCCGCCTGCGGTCCGGTGTTGAACAGCAGGTCGAGCGCCGTCACTTGATGCACGAAATCGCCGTGCAGCTGGGTGTATTCGGGATAGCCGGTGTAGCTCATCCACTCCGTCGTCACGCCGGCGCTGCGGAACAGGTCTTCGTCGAAATAGGCGCGTGCCGAGGGGCCGCTGAGATAGCGATCGGCGCCCGCGGCGCGGGCGATGGCGAGCAGCCGCTCGGTCTTGGCGCCCTGCGCCGGATAGGCGGTGTCCCGCGTCATCCGCGTCGTGATCCCGAGCAGGCCGGCAATGCCGTGCAGGAAGATGGCGTTGATGTCGGTCAGCCGCGTCTCGCGCTCGGCCTGTTCGTACCAGCCCCTTACCATCGGCGCGACATCGTCGAAGAACGCGGCGCGGCGATAGGCGAGCTCGATCGCGCGCCAGTGCTTCTCGGCCCAGGGATTTGCGATCTCGACCTCGTCGATCGGCTGCTCGAAGCGGCCCTTGACCACGACGGGGATGGTCAGCCAGGTCGGACCGTTCGCCGTCTTGATCAGGTTGCGATTGTGCCAATGCCTCTTCACGTACTGGGCGCGGTCGAAGAGGACGTATTCGTCGCAACGCCGGATCAGATCGAAAAAGCCCTTCCAGGGGATGTAGCAGGACTGGATGATGCAAATCCGCAAAACGTGCGATCCTGTGCCCGTAACGGCCGCTCCCGCGCATCGATCGCGGTGGCCGGGAGTTATTTCGAGGAGAGCCTCGCTCGCCTTATAGTCGGACCGGACCTGCACCCAAAGCCTCAAATCGCCGGGTGCGGCCAGGTCGGCGGTGCTCTGGATTCCCTCGCTTCGCCGGACTAGTCTCGCGGCATGAGGGAAGGAACGGCATGACGTTTTTCGGCGGATATGATCCTGAGCGCCGGCGCCATGCCGGACTGTCGCGACGGGCCCTGGGGGCCGTCGCCGTGCTTCTGCTCCTGACCGCGATGCCGATGCAGGCCCAGTCGTTCCGCCAGGGCCTCTCCGCCTATCAGCGCCAGGACTATGCGACGGCCTCGCGTATCTTCATTCCGCTCGCCGAGCGCGGCAATGCGCCGGCGCAGACCTATCTCGGCTTCCTGTTCGAGACCGGCCGCGGCGTGCCGCTGAACTACACGGAGGCGGCGATGTGGTACCGCCGGGCGGCGGAGCAGGGCGACAGCCGCGCCCAATATTCGCTGGGCCTGCTCTACGACCGCGGCCAGGGCGTGCCGCGGGACATCGTCGAGGCCTCCAAATGGCTCAATCTGTCGACGGCCGCAGCGCCGCCGCCGGTGCGCGAGGCGAGGGTCCGGGTCCGCGATGCCGTCACCACCAAGATGACCCGCGGAGAGATCGCCCAGGCCCGCCTGCGGGCCCTGGAATGGGCGCCGAGCCGCGAGCACTGACCTTCCGGCGTCTCGCCCTCCGCGACCGCTGAACAAAAAAGTCGAAAACAACCCCATGCACAGTAGGCGATGACCGCGGGCGCTCGAGCCCGCGCCTGCGCCGGAATGGCGATTTGTGGAGATATCGCCGTGTCTTGGTCCATCGCGCCTCGACCGAGGGAATGCGCGGTGCGGTTGCCGCGCTCCGCGGGACGATCACAGGCTGTCTTTCTCTGCCGAAAAGTCGATCCGGATCGGTCAGCCGCCACGCGGCGTGACTCCCCGGCAGGACGCGCGCGACCGCTTGATAACATAATGAATGATACATTTCCTTAATCTGAATGTTAATTGCGGTCGCTAGAGACCCGCCTACTTCGCAACTCCGACCGAGTAGGATTGGACTTCTTCGATGAGCAATGACGATATCGACCGCGCTGGAAACGATCGTTCCGGCGGCAACACTTCCATGCGCCAGTTGATCGATCGCCGCGCGGTCCTTCAGGGCGCCGCCAGCCTTTCCGTGCTGGCGCTCGGCGCGGGCGCGGCAAAGGCGCAGACCAGCCCTCCGTCATTGACCAGCTTCTCGATTGCGGTGCTGCCCGACACGCAGTTCTATTCGCGTTACGCGACGACCGACGAGAGCCAGCAGTTTCAGAAGGCCTATGGCTCGACGCCATACGACGCGCAGACACAGTGGATCGCCGACAACGCCGCGAAATACGGCATCCGCTTCGTCATCCATCTGGGCGACGTGGTCGATCAGCAGAACAAGCCGAACCAGTGGATCATCGCCGACGCCGCGATGAGGAAGCTGGAAGATGCCAAGGTCCCCTATTCGATCCTTGCCGGCAACCACGACGTCGTCACCGACAACGACTACCATAATCCCTGGGATCAGAATTCGGGTACCGACGCCCAGCGCAGCCTCAACGCCGAGCCTTATTTGAAGTGGTTCCCGTCGAGCCGCGCGGCGCAGCAGTCGACGTTCCGCGAGCGCGACAGCAGCGGCTTCCACGAATACCACATCTTCCAGGCGAACGGCGTGAAGTTCATGGTGCTCTCGCTGTCCTGGCGCATTTCGGACGGCGCCATCGCCTGGGCACGCGACGTGATCGATCGCAACCCGACGCTGCCGGTCATTTTGTCCAACCACCAACTGCTCAACATCGACAGCGACGGCCTGACGCCGCTCGAGACCGACTACGGCAAGATGCTGTGGGAGACGCTGATCCGTGACAAGGATCAGATCTTCATGACGCTGAACGGCCATTACCATGGCGCGTCGTATCTTTCGAAGACCAATAATTTCGGCAATCCGGTCCACCAGATGGTGGTCGACTATCAGATGGACTATCAGGGCGGCAACGCCATGATGCGGCTTTACGAAGTCGACTTCACCAACAACAAGATCGACGTGATGTCGTTTTCGCCCTGGGTGGTGCAGAAGCCGAAGAACACGCTCAACCAGTTCGATCACGCCGAACTGACGGCGTCGAACAACAGCTTCTCGATTCCGATCAATTTCAAGAACCGATTCGCCCGCTTCACGCGCTTTAGTCCGAGCAAGGCGCTGACCGGGCCGGCGATCATTCCGACCGTGCGCACCGACCTGCTCGCCGGCTACGTCGATCCGCCGACACCGGAAGTCGCGCTGCCCGCGGATACCGAGGACTATCCGCACGTCGCCGATACCGTGGCGCACTGGCGCGTGCCCTCCACGGTTGTCAACGGTCAGAGCGTCCCGATCGGGGGGATCCTGCCTGACGTCGCCGGCGGCAACAATCTGATGCGTGCGGCGCTCGTCGCATCCGCCCAGCTTGGCGACGTGGTGTGGACCACGGACAAGCACCGTCTGTCCTCCGCCGCGGGCAGCGTGGTGTTCCTCAACACCGACAACACGGTCGGTCGCCTCAACGCCTTCCTGACTTCGTCCGCCGCCTCGCTCAACGGCCGCAGTTTCTGGAACGGCTACACGGTCGAGGCCTTTGTGAAGATCCCGGCCGGCTGGACTGCAAACCTGCACAAATGGGGCAATATCCTTGGTCGCGTGGGCAACCGTGGCAACGTTCCCGGCGGCTATCAGGGCGGCGATCCGGAGGCGTCGAGCGTTCTGTTCGCCATCTCGAACCTGCGCGAAGTGCAGTGGGAAGCGGTGCCGGCGTCCGTTTCGCACTACGCACAGACCAACTGGTCGGGCGAGATCATCCGCGACAGCTGGTATCATGTCGCGATCGTCAACGATCCGGCGACCCTCACCACCACGCTGTACATCGACGGCGCGCCGGTGCTGCGCAACGTCGGCAATGCGGCGATCGGCATGCGCTCGCAGAGCACGCCTCAGCCCTGGATCCTCGGGGCCGGCTGGTGGAACGGCGTCCTGGCCGACGGCTTCTTCGGTGCGGTCGGAGAGATCCGCATGGTCTACCGTCCGATCGGTCCCGACCAGTGGCTGACCGCGCGCCGGAGCTGATCTGATCGCGCCTGATGGCGCGATCATCGACGAAGACAAAGTGGAGCTCGTTGCGACGAGCTCCACGATCTTCTGCTGCATTCGCTGCGACAGCGATCGCGCCCCGTTCGGGCGGTGCTGCGCAATGCCTGCACGCAGACTACTGCAATCCACACCGGCGCCGCGTCATTCACACAATACATAACATATCATCAAATATGTGATATATTGCGATGCAATACGGGCGCTCTCGCAACTTATTGCCGTCAACCGGCGGACGACATCCGCTGTCGGCACAGTTTGAATGAAAGCGATCCAGAACTATGGCTGCTCCCGTTGTAAAACTCGGCTCCGAATTCTCCGTCCCCACCAACACCTCCGGCAGCCAGGAGGCGCCTGTCGTCACCGGGCTCGCCAATGGCGGCTTCGTGGTCACCTGGGATGACACCAGCGGCGCGCTGGGCGATGCCAGCGGCACCGCCATCAAGGCGCAGATCTATGCCGCCGACGGCAGCAAGATCGGTTCGGAGTTCCGCGTCAACACCGAGACCAATGACGACCAGATCGCGCCCGTGATCACCGGCCTTTCCAATGGCGGTTTCGTCGTCACCTGGTTCGACAACAGCCAGACGCTGGGCGACAGCGAGGGTACCAGCATCAAGGCACAGGTGTTTTCGGCCAACGGCACGCCGGTCGGATCGGAAACCCTCGTCAACAGCTCGACGTCCTATTCGCAGTTCGCACCCACCGTCACGGGTCTTGCCAATGGCGGCTTCGCCATCACCTGGACCGACGACAGCGGCGAGGGCGGCGACGACGACGGCACCAGCATCAAGGCGCAGCTGTTCGCGGCCGACGGCAGCAAGGTCGGCTCGGAATTCCTCGTCAATACCGAGACCGGCGGCAGCCAGGACAACGCTGTTATCACCGGGCTCGCCAATGGCGGGTTCGTCGTGACCTGGGAAGATCTCAGCGGAACGCTCGGCGATGACGATGCGACCAGGGTCAAGGCTCAGGTCTTTGCCGCCGACGGCAGCAAGGTCGGTGGCGAATTCCTGGTCAACACCGCGACCAGCTCCGACCAGCTCAAGCCGACCGTCTCGGCGCTGCCCAATGGTGGCTTCGTCGTAACCTGGTACGATTTCAGCCAGACCGGCGGCGACACCAGCGGCAGCAGCATCAAGGCGCAGATCTATGCGGCCGACGGCAGCAAGGTCGGCGGCGACTTCCTCGTCAACACCACGACGGCCAACTCGCAGTTCACGCCCGCGGTAACTGCGCTCAGCAACGGCGATTTCGCCGTCGCCTGGCAGGACTGGAGCGGCACCGGCGGAGACGCCAGCGGCAGCAGCATCAAGCTGCAGGTGTTCACGGCGGATGGTCGCAAGGTCGGCGCTGAATTGCTGGTCAACACCAGCACGACGTCCAACCAGCTGCATCCCTCGATCGCCGCCTATGCCGACGGCCGCTTCGTCGTCACCTGGCAGGATGCCAACGGCACCGACGTCAAGGCGCAGGTCTTCTCGGTCGATACCGTCAAGCCGGTGCCGGTGTTGTCGGCCGTGGATGCGACAAGCCCCTGGGTTGCCGGGCTGTCCGGTTCGGTCGACGCCGACGCCGCCGGCCAGACCCTCACGTTGCGCGACGGCACGTCGCAAAACGCCAGCTGGAGCACGACGGTGACCGTCGGCAGCAACGGCGCCTGGAACGCCGCGCTGTCCTGGGAGCAGTTCAACACCGCGGTCGATCTCGTCGTCACCGACGTCGCCGGCAACACCGGTGTCTCGAACTACGTGTACGGCACCGCCAGCGGCCGCACCTTCGGCGCCGGCAGCCATCAATACATCTACGGCACGGCGACCGACTACGTCATCGGCGACGGCGCGCAGCAGCAGGTCTATGCGGGCGGAACGGTCATCGGCACGACCCTGAACGCCGGCGGCGTGCAGGTCGATTGGGGCAACGCCATCGGCACGACAATCAACGGCGGTGCTCAGTATGTCTGGGGCACGGCCAGCAACACCACGATCGTTGCGGGTGCGCAGTATGTCGGTGCCGGCGGCAGCGCCAGCGGCACCACCATCGGTGCGGGTGGTCTGGAATACATCCACACCGGCGGCACGCTGACCGACGTCACCTTCGGTGGCGCCTCGGCGAGGCTGGTACTCGACCAGTCGTCGGCCTTCAGCGGGACGATCTCCGGCTGGCAGGATGGCGCACAGCTCGACCTCGGCGACATCGCCTTCGGCGGCAACACCTCGCTCGCCTATGCGGCAAACGCCGGTAACACCGGCGGCACGCTGACGGTCACCGACGGCGTTCACACCGCCGCGCTGCAACTGCTCGGCCAATACAGCGCGGCCGACTTCGCGCTCGCCGCGGATGGCAATGGCGGTTCGATCATCACCAATCCGGTGGATCAGCCCCAGGCCCAGCTCTCCATCTCGCACGCGGCGTAAGCCGAGGGCGAAGCCAAGGCGGATCCGCTCGGGCAAACGAAAGCAGATCAAAGGGGCGCGCCTCATTGGCACGCCCCTTTTGATTTTCCGCTGTTCATTATGGATGCCTGACCTAGCCTGGCCAGCCGCCAAGCCAGTTCACGTACCAGGTTTCGCCGAGCCAGCCGACCCAGATCGCCGGCGCCAGGAACAGGCCGAACGGCAGGAAGGCCGTGCCGCGCAGCCGCTCCCTTCGCAGAGCGGCACTGGCGAGATAGGCGGCGATCGCGGCCAGCGCCGCAAGCTCGATCACCGCGACCACGGCCGCCAGATCGAGCCAGGCCCCGCAGACTGCCCCGAGCTTGACGTCGCCCAGCCCCAGCCCGTCGCGCCCGCGCCAGCGCCGGTAGAATGCCATCAGCAGCAGCAGCGGGACGGCCACGGCCGCCGCACGGGCCAGCGGCCAGAGCAGGGCCTCGATGCCGACATCGGGCACGAACGCGGCGGCGCGGAACAAGGCGAGCGCGAAGGCAGCGGCCGTCAGCTCGTTCGGGATCAGGTACTCGCGGGCATCGTTTGCCGCGATCGCGAGCATGAGGGCGGCGAGAAACGCGCCGTACAGGCCTTCGGTGCCCGGCGCGATGGCGAGGCTGGCGAAGACGCCGAGCAGCAGGGCGATGCTGAGCGCGAGCGCGGGGCCCGTTCCCTCATTCACCACCTCGTCCGTCACAAGACTAGCGCGCCGCCTTGGGCGGGTTCACGGTGACGACGGGATTGCTGGTGCCGACCAGGCGGCTGTTCATCTTGCTGCGCATCTCCTCGGCGATGACATGCGCATCGACACCGTCCTTGATCACGGTCGGGCGGATGAACAGGATCAGCTCGGTGCGGCTGCGCGCGTTGGTCTGGTGCGAGAAGGCATCGCCCACGCCGGGAATGGAATCCAGGATCGGCAAGCCCTGGCGTTGCCGGTTCTCGGTCTCGCTGATCAGGCCGGCGAGCAGCACGGTCTGGCCGCTCGTCACGGCGATCGAGCTCTTGACCCGGCGCTGCGAGATCGTCGGAGTCAGCGAATTGGCGCTGCCGGCGGCGATGTTCGAGATCTCCTGCTCGATGTCGAGCACGACATTGCCGTTGGCATTGGCGCGCGGCAGCACGCGCAGGATGATGCCGGTGTTCTTGTAGTCGATAGTGTTGACCACGGTGTTGTTGGCGGTCAGCACGGTCGCGGTGCCCGTCGAGAACGGCACCTGATCGCCGACCTGCAAGGTCGCCGGCTGGTTGTCCAGCACGACCAGTGACGGGTTCGAGAGCACCTTCACGTTGGTGACGCCGTGCAGCGCGTCGAGCACGACACGCGGCGAGTTCTCGGCGCCGATCAGGAAATTGAAGCCCGGCAGCGCGCGGCCGAGCAGTGCCCCCGCCGCGGCGTTGACGGCGTTGCTCGTCCCCTCGATGTTGCTGCCGATCGTGCTGGAATTGCTGACGCCGGAGGTGGTGTTGGAGATCGAGCCCTGCTTGCTGGCGAGGAAGAACTGCACGCCGTAGTTCAGCTGGTCGTTCAGCGTCACCTCGGCGATCGTTGCCTCGATCGCGATCTGGCGCTGCGGCCGGTCGATCTGCCGGACGGTCTGCTCGACGATGCGCTGCGCCTCCTGGTTGGCGTAGACGAGGACGGCGTTGTTGGTGACGTCGGCGGTGATCCGTACGTTCTGGAGAATGCCGTTGAGGCCGGGTTTCGCCCCGCTGCTCGACAGGCCGCTATTGTCCTGCGCAGGCGTTGCCGAATTGGCCGGAGCAGGGCGGGCGCCGAGCGCCGACCCGGCGGGTCCGGAGACCGGGGTTGCGGCGCCGGCAGCGGCCGTCGGCAACCCGCTGAGCGCTGCCACCGGACCGCCGGACGAGGAGGTCGAAACCCCGGCGCCCGGCGCGACCTGGCTCGAAGCGCTGTCGAATGTCGAGCTGCTGGTCGCGCTCTGGCTGAGCAGCATGTCGTTCAGCATCGCTACGATCACCTTGGAATTGCCGTAGCGCAGCGGATAGGATTTCAGGTTCACGCCCTCGGTGTCGGAGCGATCGAGCCGCGCGATCCAGGTCTGCGCGCGCTTGAGATATTCCGGCTTCTGGCTCACCACGAGGATCGAGTTCTGCCGCGAGATCGGCTGGAACTTGATCATGCTCTGGCTCATGCCGCCTTCGCCCGAATCCATGATCTTCTCGATCTCGCTGATCACGGGCTCGGGTGTTGAGTTGCGGATCGGGAAGATGCCGACGGATTGTCCGCGCATCCAGTCGGCGTCGAATGACAGAATGGTGTCGACCGCGGTGGCGCGATCGGATCCGCTGCCGCTGACGAGCAGCGTGTTGCGGGCGCTGTCGGGCCGCACGGTCGAGGCCTTTACGCCGAAGGCATCGAGCAGTTTGAAGATGTTCTGGGCCGAGACATAGCGCAGCGGCACCACCGTGATGCCCTGGCCGGCCGCTGCATTCAGGGAGCGGTCGACGCCGCCTGGACCGGCTTCCGGCGCCGGCAGCAGGCGATAGCCGGTACGGTCGCGGACCAAAGCGACACCCGACATGCGCAGCGCGTTTTCGAGCACGTAAACCGCGTCCGCCTTGGGCACCGGCCGCACCGAGGCCAATGTGATAGTTCCTTGAACGCGCGGGTCGATCGTGTAGCCCACGTTTAATACGTCACCAAGGATGACCTTTGCGACGGTCGCGACCGGGGCGTTCTCGAAATTGAGGTCGTAGCCGCTGCCGCCGGAATCGTCGCGTTCGGGCAGCGCGCCGCCTTGCGGCGTTGCACCATCGCTGAGATAGATCGCCGGCTTCGACGATTTGGCCTGGGCAATGCCGCCTGAGCCGGTGTCCCCAGGTTGCCGTGGCTGGAGATCGAGGGAGCGGATCTTGTCGGCGATGTCTTGCGCGCGGGGATCCTTGGGGTCCGCCTCGATCGACTGGTCGGCCGTGACGATGCAGGCGGCGAGCAGGAAGGCGGAAGACAACAGAACGAGCGTTCCAGGCAACGCTGAGCGAAGGCGCAAAAGCGGCTGGACCACTTCAAACAAAATACGCCTACCAACGCTGGATGTGACTGGAAATTGCATCCGATCCCCCTCGGTCCGGACGCGCAATAATTTGCGCCACGATTATGTTTTTGCTAACAAATAAGTCAAGGGTAAAGGACCTTCGTTCACCGCGGAGGCTGTTGCTTTCAGGTAACAAGGCAAGCTGTGAGTGCGATGCGAGACCTTTCCGCAGAGAGCTTCCGGCAGCATCTCCTCGAAAAATTTTCTTTGCCCCCGCGGGCGCGCGCCCATGTGGACAACTCGGCCAATCCCGCGCTGACCCGCCCGCTGCTCGAATTGTGGGAAGCGACCGATCTGTCGGCCGCCGAATTCGCGGACGAGGTGTCCGACTATTTTGGCCTCGCGCGGCTCGGCCTGCCGCAACTGCTCGCGACCACGCCGTGCCTCGACGGCTTTTCCCGCCGCTTCCTGCGTGAATCCACCATCTTCCCGTTCCGCGCGCCCAACGGCGGCTATCGGCTGGCGGTCGCCGATCCCTCCGACACCGCATCGGTTCGCGCCGCCGAGATCGTGTTCGGCGAGAGTGTCGAGGTCGTCGTGGCCTCGTTCGAGGACATCACCACGGTGCTCGACCAGCGCACGGATGCGGCCGATGCGAAGGCCGAGGACGGCGTGCGCAGCATCGCGCAGCAATCCGACGACGATATCGAGAGCCTGCGCGATCTCGCCAGCGGTGCGCCGGTGGTGCGCGCGCTCAACGATCTGCTCGAGCGTGCCGTGGATCTGCGCGCCAGTGACATTCACGTCGAGCCGTTCCGCGCCGGGCTCACCGTGCGCATGCGCGTCGATGGCCTGTTGCGTGCGCTGCCCTCGCCGCACGGCATCCCGCCGCAGGCGCTAATCTCGCGCATCAAGATTCTCGCCAGCCTCAACATCGCCGAACGGCGCCTGCCGCAGGACGGCGCCGCGCGCGTGCGCGTCGGGCGCAGCGAGCTCGACGTTCGCGTCGCGACCATGCCGACGCAGCATGGCGAGAGTGCCGTCATCCGTCTGCTGCCGCGCGACCGCGGCCTGCTGGAGATGGGCAAGCTCGGTCTTCTCACGCGCGACGAGAGCGTGATGACGCGGCTGCTCGCAATGCCGCACGGCATGATCGTCGTCACCGGGCCGACCGGCAGCGGCAAGACCACGACTCTTGCCACCATGCTGTCGATCCTCAACGAACCGACGCGAAAAATCCTCACCATCGAGGATCCCGTCGAATACGAAATCCCCGGCATCAACCAGTCCCAGGTCAAGCCGTCGATCGGGTTGACCTTTGCCACCGCCATGCGCGCCTTCGTGCGCCAGGACCCCGACGTGATCATGGTCGGCGAGGTCCGCGACGCCGAGACCGCGCATATCGCGATCCATGCCGCGTTGACGGGCCATCTCGTGCTGACGACGCTGCACACCGAGACGGCGGCGGCCGCGGTGCCGCGCCTGATCGATCTCGGCATCGAGGGCTTTCTGCTCAAGTCCACGCTGCGCGCGGTGGTCGCGCAGCGGCTGGTGCGCATGCTCTGCGACCGCTGCAAGGTGCCGCACGCGCTGACCGAGGCCGATCTCGCCAAGGATCCACGCTTTGCGGTGATCGGCTTCAAATGCGGCGAGGTCGTGCATGAGGCCGGCGGCTGCGAACGCTGCGGCGGCACCGGCTATCGCGGGCGCAACGGCGTGTTCGAGATCCTGGAAATGTCCGACGAGGTGCGCACGCTGATCGGCCCGCAGACCGACTCCCACTCGATCGATGCCGCCGCGATGCAGGGCGGCATGACGACGATGCTGGAGGATGCGGTCGCCAAATGCCGCGCCGGGCTGACCACGGTGCCCGAAGTCTTCCGCGTCACGACGGTGCGCTAACGCATGCCGAACTATCGCTACCGCGCGCTCAATGCCAACGGCGAACTGGTCTCCGGCGCCATTGCTGCGCCCGGGCCGGGCGAGGTCGCGCAGCGGATCGAGCGGCTTGGCCTCGTGCTGGTCGACAACGTCACGCCCGAAGAGGGCGGCGCGTCGGGCAGCGTGCTCGGCCTGTTCAACAGGCCGAAGCCCGAAGACGTCACCATCTTCACCCGCGATCTCGCGCTGCTGTTGCGCGCCGGCGCCCGCATCAACGACGGCCTTGAGCTGCTCGCGGCGGACCCGGATTTCGGCCGGCTGCGCCCGGTCGTCGCCGACATCCGCTCGCGAGTCGTCTCGGGCGAGAGCTTTGCCGAAGCGCTGGCGCGGCACGAGGGGCAGTTTCCGCCGATGTATATCGCGCTGGTGCGGGTCGGCGAGGCCTCGGGCTCGCTGGATCAGGTGCTGGAGGTGCTGGCCGGCGAACGCACGCGCAGCGAAGCTTTGCGGCGCCGGTTGTCGGATGCGATCCGCTATCCGCTGTTCGTGCTCGGCGCGGCCGGTTGCGTGCTGTTGTTCTTCCTCACTTTCGTGCTGCCGCAGTTCGCCAGCGTGTTGCAGGATTTCGGCGCCAAGGTCGATCCGGTCGTCGGAATCTTCCTCAATATCTCCACTGTCCTGCGCGGCAATTCCGACGCGGTGCTGGCGGGACTAGCGGCGACGATCGCAGCGGGGTGGCTGCTGATGCGGCAGGAGCGCGTCCGCCGCGGCATCACCAACGCGACCACGCGGCTGCCGGCAATCCGCAACGTCATGAGCGCGTATCGCACGGCGCTGTTCTGCCGCAATCTCGGCCTGCTGCTCGGCAGTGGTGTCAATCTCACGACAACGCTGCGCATCCTCGTCGACATGATGGCGACGACCGGCCCGTCCGCGGTCTGGAGCGATGCCGCCGATCGTGTTCGGCATGGGTCGAAACTGTCCGATGCGCTGGCCGAGACCGAGGCGCTGCCGCCGATGGCGGTGCGCATGCTCCGGCTCGGTGACGAGACCGGGCAATTGCCGATGCTCTCGGGGCGCGTCGCCGAATTCTACGAGGCCAAGCTGCAGCGCACGCTCGACCGCGCGGTCGGCATTGCGGGACCGGCAGCGATCATTGCGATTTCGCTCGTCGTCGGCGGTCTCATCACATCGGTGATGACGGCGCTGATGTCGGTGAGCCAGATTGTCGGTTAGGCAGGATCATGAGAAGGGGTTTGAAGTGACCAAACGTCCATCGTTAAGGCGCGGCCGGCGGTGCGCGCGGCGAGGGGAGGCCGGCTTCACCCTGGTCGAGATGCTGGTCGTCATCACCATCATCGGGATGATCATGGCGCTGGTCGGCCCGCGGGTGCTGAACTATCTCAGCGAGTCCAAGGCGAAGGCGGCGAAGATCCAGATCGAGAGCTTTTCCAGCGCGCTCGATCTCTATTATCTCGACGTTGGCCGCTATCCGACCTCGAATGAAGGCCTCACGGGACTGACCCGCACCAACAACCAGGCCGGTTGGAACGGGCCCTATTTGCGTGGTGGCGTGGTGCCGAACGATCCCTGGGGCCACGTCTATGTCTATCGCTCGCCGGGTGCGAGCGCGCCCTATGACATCATCTCGCTCGGATCGGACGGTCAGGAAGGCGGCAGTGGAACGGCAGCCGACATCGTCAGCAACGCGCGCTGAAGGTCTCCGTGAGGCGCGCGGTTTTGCGCTGATCGAGATCCTGTGCGTGCTCGCCATCATCGGCCTGCTCGCGGCGATCATCCTGCCGGCGATCCCGCGCTCGACGACGCGCGCCAGGCTGGAGAGCTACGCGGTCGAGACCGCGGCGCTGCTGAAGGCCGACCGCAATGCGGCTCTGCGCCGGCAGGTGAGGGTGGTAACGCAGGTGGATGCGGAAGCGCGCGCGATCCGCTCGGGCGTGAGCGGGCGGACCATCCGCCTGCCGGGCGACGTCGTCGTGCAGGCGACGCTGGCCTCGCGCTGCGCCGATCGCGCGACCGGGCGATCGATCGATTTCTTTCCGTCGGGCATGTCGTGCGGCGGGACGATCGCGCTGGCGCGGCCCGGCATGGGCTACGAGGTGCGCGTCAACTGGTTGACCGGAGGCGTCGAGATTGTCCCGCAGAAGCTGCTCTGACGCCGCCGGCTTCACGTTGATCGAGGCGCTGGTCGCGCTCGCGATCATCGCGGTCGTGCTCGGCACGATCGGCTCGGTGATCGCCACCACGGCGAAAGGCACGCGCTCGATCGACCAGCGTCTGGCGCTCTCAGGCACGGCCGAGCGGTTGCTTGCAGAATTGCCGGCGCGTGGATTGCTGAAACCCGGCCGGCAGAGCGGCGAGCTCGCCGGCAGCCGCTGGCGGGTCGATGTCACACCGATGAGCGTGGCGGGCGGCAATCCTGCCACCGATCGCTTCGTGCCGATGGCCGTCAATCTGCGCCTCCAGCGCGCCGAGGGTGCTGCGCTTCAGGTCACGACCGTGAAGCTGGTGCCGAGGGGGGCGCAATGAAGCGCCTGGCAACGAAGCGCCTGCGCCGCGCGCTCGCCGATGAGGCCGGCTTCACGCTGCTCGAAGTGCTGCTCGCGACGCTGCTGATGACGGTCATCCTGGCGGCGCTGGCGACCGTGACGGCGCAATGGCTGCCGAACTGGAATCGCGGCATCGCCCGCGTGCAGCGCGCCGAGCGTCTCGCCACCGGCCTCGATCGCATCGTCGCCGACTTGTCTGTTGCCGAGCAGATGACGGTCAATGGCGATGCCAAAGCGCCGCTGTTCGACGGCGCCGAATTGTCGGTGACCTTCCTGCGCACGGCACTCGGCCCGAGCGCGCGTCCGGGCCTCGAATTCATCCGCCTGATCGAGAAGGCCGATGCCCAGGGGCTGGCGCTGGTGCGCGAGCGCGCGCCGTTCCAGCCGATGCCGACCGACGGGCAGATTCGCTTCGTCGACCAGGTCGTGCTGATCCGTGCGCCGTTCCGGGTGAGCTTTGCCTATGCCGGACGTGACGGTCAGTGGCAGCCGATCTGGCGCGGCCAGCCGCAACTGCCGGACCGCATCCGCATCACCGTGCGCGACGGCGCCAGCGGTCAGGTGCTGGCGGTCTCTGCCGCGGCGGTCCCGCATATCAATGCACCGGCCGAGTGCGCGCGCGCCAAGAATCCGGCAACCTGCGTCGCCGCGCGCGGCCGGCCGCAGCAGGCGGAGAAAGAGGAGCAGCAGCTGTGAGCGGTGCGAGGTCTCCCATCGGCGCGCTTCGCGACGGTCGCGGCTTCATCGTCGTCGTGGTGCTGTGGATGCTGGCGGCGCTGGCCGCGCTTGCGCTGATCTATCTGAGCTATGTCACCAACACCGCTGTCACGGTCGCCGTCAACGCCGACCGGTTGCAGGCCGATGCGCTGGTGAACGCCGGCCTTGAGCTTGCGGCCTACCGGCTGACGGCGCAACCTGAAGCCACGCGTCCGACCAGCGGCACCTTCAACGCTCGCGTCGGAGCCGGCCGGGTGAGCCTCACGTTCCGCTCGGAGGCTGCGCGTGTCGATCTCAACATGGCGCCAAAGGCGATCCTCGCGGGCCTGATGACGACGCTCGGCGTCTCCACGGACAATGCGTCCGTCTATGCCGACCGGATTCTCGCCTGGCGCTCGTCGACGGAGCCCGGCCAGGACAATCCGGAGGATTCCTACTACCGCACGCTCGGCGCATCCTATCTGCCGCGCCATGCGCCGTTTCCGCACAGCGACGAACTTTGGCTGGTGCGCGGCATACCGCCCGCCATCGTCGAGCGCGTGCTGCCGTTCGTCACGGTGTTCAGCAACATGCGAACGGTGAATGTGCTCGACGCCGCGCCGCAGGTGGTGGCAGCGCTGCCGGACATGACGCCGCAGAAGCTGCAACAGGTTCTGCGCGACCGCGCCGATCCCAACATCGACCCGCGCTCCCTGATCAGCCTTGCCGGGGGCACCAATGCGACGGTCGAGGGCTCGAAAGCCTACCGGCTCACCGTCGCCGTCGAGGCGCCGTCGCACCGGCAGAGCTCGGCCGAGATCGTCATCCTGCTTCTCGACAGCGGCGATGAGCCCTATCGTGTATTGTCGTGGCACAACGCCTTTGACGGCTCCGCCGGAAAGCCTCTGTGAGATGAGTTCTCTCAGTTCCCTTCGCGCCATTCTCGATGCCTGGACCGGCACCGTAGCCGGCTCGATCGTGGCCACCCTGGAGCGGGTGGTGTCGCCGCGCGTGGTGCGGCTGGTCGAGAACGAGACCGGCGCGTTCACGCTGGAGACTGCCAAGGCGGTGAACAAGTCCGAGAATATCCCGGAGGAGATCGGATTCGAGGACGGCAGGTTCGCCAGCCCCAATCTTGCGCAGATCGTCCGTGGCAGCCGCGTCGAGATCGTGCTGCGGCCGCAGCGCTTCCTGTTTCGCCCGCTGGAGCTGCCGGCCCGCGCGGCGGATTTCCTCGACGGCATCGTGCGGGCGCAGATCGACCGTCTGACGCCGTGGAGCGCGAGCGAGGCCGTGTTCGGTTGCAGCCGGCCGTCGACGCAGGGCCGCGAGAGCATCACGACGCAGATCGCGGCGGCCCCGCGCAGGCTGGCAATGGGCTATGTCGAGGCGTTGTCCGCCTTCCATCCGGCGGCGATCGCGATCGCGACCGATGCGCCCGAGGGCGGGCACATCAAGGTGTTCGAGCAGAAGTCGCGCGGGGCGATTGATCCCGCACGGCTAAGCCGGACCTTGCAAGCGGTGCTGGCCCTCGTCGCGGTCGCCGCGGTGATCGGATCGGTCGCGGCCGGCTATCTCGCCGACAGTCTCAGCACGCAAGAGAGCGAGCTCGACCGCCAGATCACCCAGCGCCGTGCCGCGCTGCGCGGCAGCGACGGCGGCGAGCGCTCGCCGCTCGCGCTGCTCGAGCGCCGCAAATACGAGACCGCGGCCAGCGTGATCGTGCTGGAATCGCTCAGTCGGATATTGCCCGATCATACCTATGTCACCGAGCTGCATCTGTCCGGCAACAAGATCCAGATCGGCGGCATCACGCGCGATGCGCCCTCGCTGATCCCTCTGATCGAACAGTCGCAGCACTTTACCCGCGCGACGTTCTACGCACCGACGACGCGGAGCTCCTCCGATCCCGGCGAGCGCTTCCACATCGAGGCGCAGGTCGAGCCGAGGAACGCGCCATGAGCGGCGTCGGCCTTGGAGGCGGCAATGCGGTTTCGCGGGCGCTCGCCGCTTCGCCGCTGATCGCGGTCACGCTCTATGTCGCGGTGACCGGCGGGCTGTTGCTGATGGCGGGCCTCTCGATTGCCGACGTCATCGCGCACCGGCAGGCGCTGGCACAGACCTCCGACCTGCTCGACCAGCTGCGCGGCCGCAAGGGCGGCGCCAAGAATGCTGCGGCACTGTCGGCCGAGCATCCCGGCACGCCGTTCCTGGAAGGACCGACGGTGACGGTCGCGGGCGCCAATCTGTTGCAGCGGGTCGCGGCCGCCGTCGGCAATGTCGGCGGCTCGGTGCAGTCCTCCCAGGTCGACGTATCGGGCGCGCAGACCAAGGACGGCTTCGTCGGCCTCGTCATGAGCTGCGAGCTGGAGCAGCCCGCGCTCCAGAGGGTGCTCTACGATCTCGAAGCCGGGATGCCGTTCCTGTTCGTCGACCAGCTCGACGTGCAGGTGCCGCAGGCGACCGCGCTGAACGAGGCCGCCACGGGCCGCGTCAGGGTGATCCTGGGCGTCTCCGGCCAGTGGCAGGCGGGGAAATAGGGCGGCGCAATCAGGCCACCTTCTGCCGATCATCGATGGGTTCGGCCACCAATTTGACGCCAAGCGAGTTCATTACCTTGCGGACGGTCTCGAATTCAGGTTTTGCGGTCTCTTTGAACGTTTTGTAGAGGCTCTCTCGAGAGAGGCCGGTCGCCTTCGAGATGTCACCCATCCCCTTCGCGCGAGCAGCGGTGTCGAGCGCGTTACAGATATAAACGTGGTCATTTGTCTCGAAGGCTTCAGTGAGATAAGCGGCAATCGCCGTCGGTGTCTTCAGATAGTCCGCGGCATCGAACTTAGTTACCTTTACCTTCGCGCTCTGCTCAGAGCTGGGCTGCGATCGCTTTGGCATGTTTGATGTCCCGATCCTGGGTCGACTTGTCTCCGCCGCAAAGGATCACCACGATCCTGTTGCCGACTTGCTTGTAGTACACGCGATAACCCGGCCCATAGTCGACGCGCAGTTCGCTGACTCCCGCGCCCACAGCCTTCACATCGCCGGTGTTGCCCATAGCGAGTCGCTCAATGCGAGAAGCAATCTTAGCGACCGCTCGTTGGTCTCTGAGCACAGCCAGCCATTGATCGAATTCGTCAGTCTTCTGAACCTCAAACATAAGTATCCTATAGGATACAGTCAAGGACACCAAGAAGCATCGTTTTGTCGGGAGAAAGCAGCGGCGCTCACCAGCTGTATTTGAACACGCCCTTGCCGGAATAGCTGGTGACGTTGCCGGAGAACTCGCCGTCGAATGTGCCGGCGACGGAGAAGCCGCTCAGCCATTTCATCTCGGCGCTGGCGCTGAGAAGTGCGGAGTCGGCATCGACCTTGGCGCCGTTCACGACGAAGCTGGTGCCGGGCAGGGTCTGGAACAGTGCGGTGACGGCGCGGCTCGGATTGTAATCGTGCGCCCAGGCGGCGCGGCCGCGCAGCGTCAGCACGCCGTTCTGCATCGCGTAGGATTTGTCGGTGCGCAGGCCGAGTTCGGAGCGGGTGTCGGTCAGCGACTGCGAGGCGTAGTTCAGCGCGAACAGGCCGCCGCCGTTGAGGCTGACTTCGGAATAGTTCGGCAGGTTGAAGTTGGTCACCTGCGCGGCTGCGTAAGGCGTGATGCCGACCAGCGGCGTCGTGAAGCGATTGCCGCCCTCGAAGCGGGCCGAGAAGGTGTCGGCCTTGAAGCGGCCCTGGAGCTGATCGGCGCCGGCGAGCGCCACGGTGCGGTTGGTGGTGACGTCGTGCCAGCCATAGGCCAGCGCGGCTGCGATGTAGGCCGGTCCGAAATTGTGCCGGCCATAGACACCGGCCTGGAACAGGTCGGCGGAGCCCGAGCCCATTGCGTTGGCGAGCGAGTAGTTCAGGCCGCCGCCGCCGAGCGAGAAGCCGACCAGCGTGTCCACCGAGATCCTGTAGTCGGCACCTGCCGCGCCGCCCCAGACCCGCGCAGTCAAATCCTGCGAGCCGACCGGCGTACTGCCGCCGACTTGGGCCGAGCCGCCATAGCCGGCGGCCCAGACGCTCCAGCGGCTGCTCGGTTGCGAGGACAGCAGCGGCGCCTTGGTCGCCATCGCATAGGCCTCGCGCTCGCGCGCATTGGCGGGGCGCATTTTCGCGTAGGCGGTCATGTCGTCGCTGTCGGCGAATTGCGCGACGCTGCCGGCTTTGGCGAAACCGCCCGAGCGGCCGATCACGGTCGGGTCGAGCATCAGATTGAGGAACTGGCCGTCGGCGTTGATCGCGGACTGGATGATGCCGGTGCCGAGCTCACCCGAGGCGGTGGTCAGCCCCGCCGGCGACAGCGCGGCGAAGGCGGCGGGAATGCTGCCGGTGGTGTTGAAGAAATTGGTCAGCGTGTTGGCGACGTTCTGCTGGTTGAGGTTGAGGCCGCCGGCCTGCGCGAAGTTGACGTTGACGTTGAGGAAGACGTTGGTGAGATCGTAGCTCAGTGTCGCGTTGACCGTCGGCATGTTGGAGGCGACGGCTGCGTTGAAGCTGGTGCCGCCGAAGCCGCCGGTCGCCGACAGGATTGTGTACTGCTTCTTGAGCGTGCCCGAGGCGAACATCGCGCTCACCGTCGCGTTGCCGAGCGTGGCTATGCCGGTGACGTTCGCGAGGCTGGCATTGGTCGCGGAGACCTGCACCAGATAGGTCGAGGCCGCGGTGAAGCTGAGCGGCCCGTTGATGGTCAGCGGGCCGAACTGGCTCGCCGCGCTGCCCGGCGCCAGCGTGCCGCCGGCGACCGCGACGCTGCCGACCGTGCCGGAGCCGGCGAGCGTGCCGCCGGTGTTGACGGTGGAGGCGCTGACGATCGAGCCGTCGACCACCAGCGTGCCACCGCTCACGGTGGTGGCGCCGGTATAGGTGTTGGCGCCGGACAGCGTCTGCGTGCCGCCGGCCACCGTCAGGCCGCCGCCGAAGCCGGCATCGTCGATCACGCCCGAGAAATTGCCGATGCCGTTGGTGATCGTCAGCGTGTTGGCGCCGAGATTGACAGCGCCGGAGCCGGCCAGCGATTTGATCGAGGTGCCGGTGCTCAGGTTCTGGATGTCGAAGATGCCGTTGGCGATGACATTGCTCGAGGTCGCGATGCTGCCGTCGCTGCCGCCGAAATTGACGAGGTCGAGCTCGCCGCCGCTCGCGATAGTCGTCGTGCCGGTATAGGTGTTGGTGCCATAGAGCTGCTGCAATGCTCCGCTGGCGATCGCGAGGTTGCCCCCGGTACCGCCGCCGATGCCGCCGTCCTGGATCACGCCGCCGAACGCGGTACCGCTGCCCGCCGTGAGCGTCAGCGTCTTCGATCCCAGCGCCACGACGCCATTGGTGCCGAACGAGAACAGCTGCGTCACCGACGCGCCGGATGTGGTTTGGGAAATATCAAGCGTCGCGCCCGCACCGGAGAACGCGACGTAGAGTGAATTCGCGATCGAGCCGCTTCCCTTCAGCGCCAACGTGGCGCCGGTGTCGATCTGCGTGACGTTGCTGTAGGTGTTCGCGCCCGAGAGCGTCTGGACGCCGCCGCCGACTTCCAGCCCGCCGGTGCCCTGGATCACGCCCGCGAATTCGGTCGAGCCGTTGGTGACGAACAGCCCCTTGGTGCCGAGATTCACGATGCCGCTCGAACTGCCGGCGAGCGTCGTGATGGCGGCAAAAGAGGGCAGGATCGCGGAAATGTCGAGCGTCGCGTTTACCGTGACGAGGCTGGAGCCCGAGATGATGCCGAAATTCGCCAGCGCCAGCGTTCCGCCCGAGACGGTCGTCGCGCCGGTGTAGTTGTTGCCGCCCGTGAGCGTCAGGGTGCCGATGCCGACCTTGGTCAGTCCGCCGCCGGCTCCGGAGATCACGCCGTCGACCTGGGTCGAGAGGTTGTTGCTGCCGGTGGTCAGCGTCTTGGCGCCGAGCACGTAGTCGCCAGAGCCCTCGATCGAGCCGGACGTCATCCCGGCGCTGGTCAGGCCGGAAATGTCGACCGTGCCGCTGAGATTGGTGATGAAGCGTGCATTGCCGCCGGTCGACGTGCCGGTGAAGGTCGTGGTGGCGAACAGCTCGGTGGTGATGGTGGCGCTGCCGGCGGTGGAGGAGTTGACGAAGCTCAGCGAGCCGCTGTTGGAGATCGTCGAGGTGCCCGCGGTGGACGACGCGGTGAAGGCCACGAAGCCGGTCGCGGCGTTGGTGATGGTGGACCCGCTCGCCGAGCTCGTGTCGTTGAAATTCAACACGACGTTGTTGGTGATCTGCGCCGTGCCCGCGTTGCTGCTGCCGTTGAACTCGACGACGCCGTTGTTGGTGATGGCGGCCGAGCCCGCGGTCGAGGTGTCGTTGAAGCTCATCCCGCCGCCGCTGACGTTGTACGTCACGACGTTGCTGCCGGCGCTGGCGCTGCTCGCATTCGAGAACACCATGCTGGAGCTGACGTTGAACGTCTGCACGTTGGTCGAATTGTTCGAGATGCCGGCGCCGTTCACCACGAAGATGTCGTTGGTGTTGACGGTATAGGCCTGCGCGTTGGGCGCGGCCGCGAAGACCACGGCGCCGATGTTGACGAGGCCGTTGCTGTCGACCGTGGCCGGGCCGGTGTTGGTGAAGCTGGCGGTGCCGTCGGGCACGTCGGGGGTCGAGGTCCAGTTCGTGCCGTCCGTCCATTCGGTGGACGTGGCGCCGGTCCAGGTGCCGTCAACGGCATGGGCGGCGACGACGCCGAGCGCGGTGGTGGCCAGCAAGGTTGCCAGCGAGTGACGGAGGAGGGACCCCAGCCCGTTTCCGATCCTCTCACGCGCCATTGTCGGTCCGGCCATCGGTGTTCTCAAATTGGAAAAGGAAATGATGACAAGCTGCAACCCGTGCGTGCGTCAAAGCCGTACGCCCGCGCCATAGTCACATGGCGTTACAGCGCGCCGCAATGAACGTACGTCTATTTGCGTGGGGTTCCTGCCTGTTCCGCGTGCAATTTCAACGATCGTGGCCGTTGGGCAACATTTTCATGCGTTGCAACATGTGCAGGATCGACCCTGCGCTTTTCGACGCGGGTTGATGGTCGAGCCTATCGGAATTAGTTTGGCGCGGCAGGCTTGCCGCATGCTGGCGGCCGCAAGGGAAGTTTGATGTCGGGCTGGCTGAGAGCGACTGGATTGGCCGTGCTGTGTGCGGTGATGGGCATTGCCGAAACCCCGGCGGCGACGACCTCCTCGCGCATGGATATCTTGCCCGACGATGCCGTTGGCAGTCCCGCCGAAAGCGTCGATGTCGGCGCCATGCGGCCGATCGCGCGGCCGGCGCAGGCTGCGAGCAAGCCGGTCCCCCGCGGAAATCCGCTGTGGTCGGTGCCGCTCTCGGCGCTGACCGTGACCCAGGAGCGCCCGATCTTCTCGGCGATGCGCCGGCCGCCGCCGCGCGCGGTTGCAGCGTCGCCGGTCGAAGAGGTGAACGCGCCGGCCCCGCCCAAGCCGGTCGAGGCGCCGCCGCCGCTCTTGCTGGTCGGGGCCGTGGTAGGTGAGGGCGAGGCCATCGCGATCTTCGTGAACCGCAACGATCAGAAGATCGTGCGTATGCGCCAGGGCGAATCGCTCGGCGGCTGGTCGCTGACCGAGGTTCAGCCGCGCGAGGTGACGCTCAAGCAGGGTGATCGCAGCGAGGTCCTGGCACTCCAGCGGCCGGACGGAACGCCCTCCGCTCCGCCTGCCGGCGCACCGGCAGTTGCGGCCGGTCCGCCCGATGCCGGCGGCAAGCTGACCATGCCGACCACGACCGACACGTCGTTCGCGCCTTTCGTGCCGCGCTCGACGCCGAAGAACGGCGAATCGGACGGGCTGTAAGCTTAGGGTCCAAGGATCGCGCCGAGCGTTTCGCACACCCGTTGCTGCTGCGTCTCTTGCAGGCCAATCCAGAACGGCAGCCGGATCAGGCGTTCAGACAGATCGGTGGTGCGCGCGAGATCGCCATGCCTGCGTCCGAACCGCATCCCGGCCGGCGCGGAATGCAGCGGGACGTAGTGGAACACCGCCTGGATCTCTGCTTCCCGCAGCTTGCCGAGCACGATGTTGCGATCCGTCTCCGGCGGCAGCAGCACGTAATAGAGATGGCCGTTGTGCGCGCAATGGCCGGGCACGACTGGACGACGCAGCAGGCCGCGCTGCTCGAGCGGGGCCAGCATCGTGTGATACCGGTCCCAGATCGCGAGCCGCTCGCTCGTGATGCGCCCGGCGTCCTCGAGCTGGGCCCACAGGAAGGCCGCGGTCAGATCGCTGGGGAGCAGCGACGATCCGACGTCCTGCCATGTGTATTTGTCGACCTCGCCGCGGAAGAAGCGGCCGCGATCGGTGCCTTTCTCGCGGACGATCTCTGCGCGCTGGGCAAGCGTGGGATCGTTGACCAGCAACGCGCCGCCTTCGCCCGACATGATGTTCTTGGTCTCGTGGAAGCTGAAGGCGCCGAGATCGCCGATGGCGCCGAGCGGCGTGCCCTTGTAGCTCGCCATGACGCCCTGCGCCGCATCCTCGACGATGCGCAAGGCGTGGCGCTTGGCGATCGCCGCGATCGGGTCCATCTCGCAGGCGACGCCGGCATAATGCACCGGCGCGATGGCGCGGGTGCGCGAGGTGATGGCGGCCTCGATCTCGCGTTCGTCGAGGTTGAGCGTGTCCTCGCGGATGTCGACGAAAACAGGTATCGCGCCGCGCAGCACGAAGGCATTCGCCGTCGAGACGAAAGTGAACGAGGGCATGATGACCTCGTCACCGCTCTTGAGGTCGAGCAGGATCGCAGCAAGGTCGAGCGCTGACGTGCAGGAGTGCGTGAGCAGTGCCCTGGCGCAGCCGGTGCGCTGTTCGAGCCATTGATGGCAGCGCCGGGTGAAGACGCCGTCGCCGGACAAATGATGGCTCTTCAGAGCCTGCTCGATGTTGGCCTGCTCCTTGCCCGTAACGTAGGGCCGGTTGAAGGGGATGAATTCGGATGCCATTGCCTAAGCTGTGTAACCGCCTTAAGACGCGCCTTCAACGCCCCAATCCGATCGTGCCAAATTGGCGGCTTTCATTGCGGGAATCAACTGGCGCTTGCGCGCGCCGGGCCGATCGCTTGCCGGGAAGGATGCGGCTTGTCCGACACGCAAATTGACGCGCCCGGCAAGGCCGGCAGTTCGGGCGGTCCCGGTGGCGCCGGCCGCGGCCGTCGGCTGCTTCAGGGCTGGTCGGCGAACCTGGTCCAGATGGTGCTGGGGCTGACCCAGCAACTGCTTCTCATCCCCGCCTTCCTGCATGTCTGGACCGGCGATCTGCTTGCGGCGTGGCTCGCGATCTATGCGGCCGGCAGTCTCGTCGTCGTGGCGGATGCCGGATTGCAGCTGCGCGCGATCAACCGGTTCCTCGCGTTCAAGGCCTGCGCCGATTGCGACGGGCGCACGGCGAATTTCTATGCGGCCATGCTGCGGATCTATCTTGCCGTCGTCACGGTGCTGGGTGTCCTGCTGTGCGTGGCGATCTACCTGGCGCCGCCGTCAACGGTGCTCGGCTTTCACGCGGCGCCGACCTTCGATGCCGCGATGCTGGTGATGACGTTGGGCATGCTCCTGACCTTGCCCGCCAATCTCGCCTCCGGCCTCTATCGCGTGCGCGGCCATTACGGCCGGACGGTGTGGCTGCAAAACGGCACGCTGCTGCTCGGGCAGGTCGCGCAGCTTGCGGCGCTGGCGACGTTCGGCAGTCTGTTTTCGGTTGCGATCGCCTTCGTGTCGATGCAACTGCTGTTCACGATCTTCCTCGCCGCCTTTGACGCGCCGCGGCTGTTTCCGTTCCTGCGCCGCGCCGGCGGGCGGTCGCCCGCAATGCCTTCGCTGCGCTGGAGCATCGGTCAGTTCGGCCGCGCGCTGCCGTTTGCGGTCGCCAATTTCACCGAGCTCGCGCTGGTCAACGTCCCGGTGCTGCTGGTCTCGGCGCTGGTCACGAACCGCGTCGCTGTGGCGCAATGGGGCCTGACGCGCGTGATCGCGAGCCTTGTGCGCGGTCTCTGCCTCCAGGTCACGCTGCCGATCGCCGCCGAACTCGGCCATGATCATGCGATCGGCGACAAGGAGCGGCTGCGCCGGCTCTATGCCCATGGCTCGGTGTTCGTCACCGGTCTCGCCTGCCTCATCGTCGCCGGCCTGCTGCCGTTCTGGCCGGACTTCTTTGCGCTGTGGACCCATGACAGCATCCCCTATGACGCGCCGCTTACGGTGACGCTGCTGCTTGGCTCCGCGGTGGTCGCGCCGTCGCTGCTGGCGCTCGGCTTTGCCAATCACAGCAACCGCGGCGACCTCCTGATCCGCACCAAGGGACTTCAGCTCGTCGTTTTCCTCGTGCTGTCCTTCGTTCTGATCCCGCGGCTCGGACCGCTGGGCGCAGCACTCGCCGTGGTCGCGAGCGACATGCTGGTCCAGTTCGGTCTGCTCGCGCTGATGGTGATGCGGCAGACGCTGAATCACCCGGGAAGGCATATTGCGTTCCTGATGGTCATGGGCACCGGCATCGTGGCGTCGGGCTGGCTGATCGGGCAGGCGATCATCGCGCTCGTGCCGGGCAGCGGGCTGGTGCACTTCATCGTCGAATGCGCGATCTGGCTGGCTGCGGTCGGTGTGCTCGCAAGTCCGCTGCTGAATGCGGCACTGCGCGAGCGTTTGCGGGCGCTGATCCCGGCTTAGGGCAAGTCACCGCGGCGTCAGCGCCAGCCGGTGCTTCAGCCGTTCCAGATGCCGCGCGAACTGCGCGTGGCCGGCCCTGGTCTCCTCGGCAAATTGCGCGAGCCGGACATGGCCGGCGGCGCGCAGCCGCTCGCGCGTGCCGTCGGTGCGGAGCGTGACGATGGCGTCCGCCAGCGAGCGCGGATCGTCGTAGTCGAACAGGATTGCGGCATCGCCGGCCTGGGCCTTGAAGGCCTCGGGATAGATCACGGGCGTGCCGGTCGCCCAGGCTTCCATCGGCGGCAGATTGGTCGGGCCAAAATAGCTCGGCATGACGAGCGCCGCGGCGCCGCGATAGAGCGCGCCGAGTTCGGCCGACTCGACGAAGCCGATGATGGAGATCTGGTCCGACAATCCGTAAGCGCGGACCGCCGCGTTGATCTTGTCGCGGCCGCCGCGATCCGAACCGCACAGCACCAGTCGTTCGGTGATACCCCGCTCGCGCAGGTTTGCGAGGGCTGCGAGCAGCGTCATGTGGTTCTTGTGCGGCCAGAACTGCGCCGGATAAAAGAGATAGCCGGGTTCGAGCCGGTATTTTGCCAGCACGGCCGCGTCGTCGACGGCGGCGGGCGCGGACTGACTGACATAGGCGGAGGGCGAGAACGGAATGCAGACCGCGCGATCGCGTTCCATGGCGTAGCGCCGGCAGAGATCGTCGGTCAGCTCAGGCGCGTTGACGATCACCACCGCGGCCTTGGTGCTGGCAAGACCGAACAGGATCTCGCGGCGCTCGAACTCGCCGAAGGTGCGGACCTCCGGAAATTCCGGTGCGTCGCGATGGCAGCCGTCGAAGATCGTGATGATGAAGGGCAACTCGTAGAGTAGCAGGTGCCGCTTCGAGGTCGAGGTGAAGTGCACGACGTCGATGCCGTCGCGGATCAGTGCACGCTCGAACGGCGATTTCAGCCTGAGTGCGATCTGGATGAGATCGAATGGGCCGCAATATTTCAGGAACAGGAAGAGATAGTCGAGCAAGCCGAACTTGCGCAGGCGGCCTGCGACGCCGAACTCCTTCAGAATCTCCAGTGTCTTCGGATAGGGCGAGTAGACCACGATCTCGTTGCCGGATTTGGCGGCCCAGTCGCGCAGCCAGAGCAGATCGTTGAGCGGCTGCTGGAAGCCGCCCCCGACCTCGAGTGCCTGTTCCAGCATCACGGCGAGCCGCAGCGGTCTCACGGCGTGCCGCTCTTTCTGGCGACCGCATAGGCGGCCCAGCTCTTCGAGCTCGGTGCGTCCTGCGTCAGCCATGCGGCATGAGACGCGGGCTGAAAGCCGCTCTCCGCGAGCGCTGCGTCGATCTCGAACGGAAACCAGTAGCGCATGTGGTGCGCTTCATCGACGCGACGGATGGTGGCGCGGTCGGTGTCCTCGCAGAACAGCGTGTAGTTCACGGTGACGGTCGCGGCCTGCTCGTCATGGTCGGACTGCGCGATGCGGGTGAGCCGCAGCGGCGTCTTCTCGATCACCTTGACGCGAGTCTCGACGCCCTGCGCCAGCACGGCGCCGCCGTACCAATAGTCGAAGAAGAAAATGCCGCCCGGCTTCAGCGCAGCACAGGCGGTGCGAAACATCGCCGCCAGCGTATCGCGGCTGGTCTGGTAGCTCGCGACATGAAACAGCGACACCACCGCATCGAAATCGCATTCGGGCCCGGTCTCGCAGGCATTGCCCTGCCGGAAGGGGATCGACAGGCCGGCCTTTTCGGCGCGGGCCTTGGCGCTTGCGATCATCTCATGGCTGAGATCGATGCCGGCAACGTTCCAGCCCTGGTGCGCAAAGGCGAGTGCGTGCAGGCCGGTGCCGCAGCCGAGATCGAGCAGCCTGCCTGAGGACACGCCGTGGTCGCGCAGGCGGGCTTCGACGAACGCCGTCTCCGTGCCGTAATCCTTGTCCTGGTAGAGGAGATCGTACCAGGGCGCGTATTCGGCGAACACGGTCACGCCAAAATCTCCTTCAGCGCCTGGGCTGAGCGAGCGATTTCGTCGTCGGTCAAGGCAAGCCCGCTCGGAAGATAAAAACCGCGGCGTGCGATGTATTCCGCGTTCGGGTGGCTTTCGTCACGCATCAGGCCCATCCGGCGCAGCACCGGCTGCTCGTGCATGCACCAGAAGAACGGCCGCGTGCCGATACCCTTCTCAGCCAGGCGGCGCATCGCCTCCTTGGCGTCGAACGGTACGTCGTCGGTCAGCACGATGCCGTAGACCCAGTAGATGTTGTCGGCATAGGAGGTGCGGGCGACCGGACGGCGGATGCTGTTGAGGCCGCCGAGATGCCCGTCATAGAGCCGGCCGATCCGGCGTTTGAGCGCGACGGTGCGCGGCAGGCGCTCGACCTGGGCGACGCCGAGCGCGGCCTGAAGGTTGGTCATGCGCGCGTTCCAGCCAAGCTCCTCGTGGACGAAACGCTGTTGCGGTTGGAAGCAGAGATTGCGATAGCCTTGCAGGCGATCGGCGAGCGCGTCGTCGTCGGTCAGGATCATGCCGCCTTCACCGGTCGTGACGTGCTTGTTGGGATAGAAGCTGAAGGTCGAGACATCGCCGAAGCCGCCGCAAGGCCTGCCGCGATAAGTCTGGCCGTGCATCTCGGCGGCGTCCTCGATCACCTTCAGATCGTGCTTGCGCGCCAGCGCCATGATCGGGTCGAGATCGACTGGCAGGCCGTAGATGTGAACCAGCATGATCGCGCGCGTGCGCGGCGTGATCGCGGCTTCGACGCCCTCGGGCGTCATGTTCCAGGTCGCGGCGTCGCAGTCGACCCCGATCGGGACGAGGCCGGCCCGCACGATCGCGGCGGCGCAACTGATGATCGTGAAGGTCGGGATGATGACCTCGGAGCCTTGCTCAAGCCCTAGCGCGTGAACGGCGATGTCGAGCGCGACCGAACCGTTGGTCACGGCAACGCCGTGGCGTCGTCCCGCAGCCTCGGCCATCGCCTGCTCGAAGCGCTTGATGAACGGACCCTCCGAGGAGATCCATCCGGTGCGGACGCATTCGGCGAGATAGTCGGCCTCGTTGCCGTCGAGCAGCGGCGTGTTGACGGGAATGAATGGCGTGCTCACGGATTTGGGCCCTTGATCCGGATTTCGGACGGCGCGACTTCGGCGAAGCGGGTCTTGTCGGCCTCGCCGGAATAGGGACCCTGCTTGACCTCGAACATCTCGAGCGGCTCGAGCACGTGGAAGCCGTGGGCGCCGCTGCAGAGCAGGATGAGGTCGCCGGCGCCGAGCACGCGGCTTTCGAGATATTTTTCCTCGATCGTGTAGAAGTCGACCTGGAGCTTGCCCTTCTGGATCAGCAGGACTTCCTGGGTGTAGTGCACCTCGCGCGTCACCTTGTTGTGGCGATGCGGCTCGATGCTCTTGCCCTTGGGGTGGCTCATATAGGCGAGCTGCTGCGACAGTTCCGGCGTCGAAAAGAAATGGATGCCCGGCTCGCGAAACGAGGCGCGCACGATGATCGCATAGAGCTGGTCGCCGAATCGAACATGTTCGACGTGTTCCATCGTAAGCCTCGACAAAAAGTGCTGCAATTAGAGTGAGATAGCGGTCCCGCCGCGCACTTTGGCCATTTTGGCCGGGACCGTCAAGGGCGGGATGAGCAGGCCGCGGGCGCCATGATCCGGGTGACGGCGGGCGAGCGGCGATGTGACACTGCTCGACGCCGCGCACGGTCACATCCAGCACTTTTTCGGCCATCGGCCTAAGATTGATTTTTATCCAAGCACGCGCTCGGCCTGGATCGTCTAGCGGGCCGACAAATCCTGCGATGGCAACGACCGTGACAGGAATGTCAGGGTCGTTCGTGCCGTCTCATGCCAGTCTTTGTCGATCGTCAGCAAATGGCCGCGCTCTCCTGAGATCATGAGCAACGGTCCGCGCGGCACGGTCTGCGTATCGACGCGAGCTTTCGCCCGGAGATTGCGGCCGACGTCGGCATGGTCGAACCGGCCGTCTGGTGCCGGTGCCCCCGGCGGGGGCGCCGGATCGATCGCGACGGTCGCGGCCGCGAGCCCATGGTTGGCGAGGACCTGCGCGATCAGTCCGCCGAAAGCGTGGCCGACGATGCCGGGGCGACGGTCGAGCGCTCCGGCAATGTCGGTGAAATGCGCCACCAGTTGCGCGATCGTCTCGGGCGCGGCGGCGCCGCCGGCTTCCGCAGGCCACGCGGGCGCGAGCGCCGCGTAACCCGTTGCTTCGAACATTTCGACCCACCGTTCCCAAACGCTCGGCCTTTGCCAAAGGCCGTGGATGAAGATCACCGGCGATCGATGCGATGCGTTGGCTCGGTCGACGATCTCGTCCAGCGTCGGGATTGTCATTGTGGGTCTGCCTCGACCGCGAAGGTCAATGAGTTCCGGTTGTGGCGACGTAGTGCGTGTCGCTCGGGCCGATACCCGTCAGGCGGACGACGGCGGGTTCGGCCCGTGTGAAGGCAAAATGCGGGGCGCCGCCGGGCTCGGTGTAAAGGCCACCTGCGGTCAGCGGCTTGACCGGCGCATCGGCCGCTTTTTCGCCGTAGCCAAAATACCAAGTGCCGGAGATCACCGTGGCGAACCGATCGTCGCGATGGGTGTGGGCCGCGATCGTGGTGTTCGGCGGCACGTGGATTTCGAGCATGTACGGTCCGGACTTGGCCGGGTCGCCGTAGAGCAGCACGGTGCGGATTCCATCGAGCCCGGATGTGCCGGCCCCTGCGCCGGACTGCGGCATCGCTTCGGCCTGTTCGAGCGACAAGGCGGTCTGGCCCAGATGGCCGTCCTTCGCAGCGGCAGATCGTCCGTTGAGAAACGCGTCGATCGCTGCCGTGGTGGCTGCGGGCTGCTCTTCCATGAGCCAATGGCCTGCGCCCGGGATGACGCGCTCCTGGACGTCGATGGCGGCGGCCCGCGCGACGACAGCCATCACCGGGCCGAACGAGGCGGCGCCGCCGATTGCCAGCACCGGCATGGGGAGCTTGGCGTGCGCCGCGAGCCAGGCGCGGTTGTCGATCGCGTCCTGGTCGAAGGCGGCGAACTGGCGGAAGCCCGCATGCATCCGCCCCGGCGCGGCGTAAATCTGAGCATAATGGGCGCGGGTGGCCTCCGGAAAGTTGGCCGGGTTGGCGGAGAATTCATTCCAGAACCGATCGAGATAGATGCGCTCGCGGCCGGCGACCAAGCGCTCCATGTCCGGTCCGCCGAACCGGAAGTGCCAGAGCAGGGGATTCTTCAAAACTTCGTCCCACGGCCCGACGCCCGGCACCGGCGCATCCATCAGCACCAGTCTCGTCACCCGGTCGGTATGCCGGCTCGCCAGCGCATAGGCGACCATGTTGCCGATGTCGTGCGCCACGACGTCGGCGCGGGGCACATGCAGCGCGTCCATCACGCCGGCGATGTCTTCCGCCTGATTGGCCTTCTCGAAGCCGACCTCGGCACGGGCGGATAGGCCCATGCCGCGCAGATCGGGGATGATCACGGTGTGGTTGCGCGCCAGATTGGCGGCGAGCGGCGACCACATGTCGCCGGTGTCGCCATAACCGTGCAACAGCACGACGGCCGGTCCGGTCCCGCCGACCCGGACGTGAAGCGTGGTGCCATTGGTCGCGACCTGCTCGGTTCGGAACGTGTTCGGGAGGTCCCAAGGCAGCTCGGCCGCTGCAGCGGGGATCGCCAGGGCGGTAAGGGTCGCACCCGCGAGCGCGAGCCGGCGAAAGGCGGTGGAAGTGGACATGCGTTGGTCTCCTCTGTTGAACGTAATTCAAAGATAGAGAGAGACGGAGCGCCTGTTTAGCTGGTATGTGCGCTAAGGATTTTTGCGTATGGAGCAAAGATGACCATCGGCAGCATGGACCGTGCCCGGGAGCTCGAAGTGTTCTGTGCCGTTGCCGACGGGGGCAGCTTTTCGGCTGCAGGCCGCAGGCTTTCGCTGACGCCGTCGGCGGTGAGCCGGACGCTGGACCGGATCGAGGCGCGGCTCGGCGCGCGCCTGCTGTTGCGGAGCACGCGCGCGCTCACGCTCACCTCCGAGGGGCAAGCCTATCTCAGCGCCGGCCGCCGCATTCTCGCCGATCTCGACGAAGCCGAGGAGGCAATCGCCGACCAGGCGTCACCGCGCGGCCGCATCCGGGTCAGCGCTGCCGTCTCGCACGGACGCTTCTGCATCGTCCCGCTGCTCGGTGAGTTCGTGCGGCGCTTTCCCAACATCATCGTCGACGTCAATCTGAGCGACGGGATCGTCGACGTCGCGGCCGGACAGGCGGACGTGGCGGTTCGCGGCGGCCCTCTGGCCGACAGCGCGCTCACGGCGCGTCGTCTCAGCGAGAACGGCCGCACCATCGTCGCCTCGCCGTCCTATCTGGCGCGCTGGGGCGTACCCGAGAGGCCGGAAGACCTGCACAATCACAATTGCCTCAACTTCAGTTTCCGCCGCGCGGAGCCGGTATGGCCGTTCCGCCGGGACGGCACCGACTATGCGTTGAAGGTGCGCGGCGCGATCGAAGCCAACAGCGGCGAGACCTTAGGCCAGCTGGCGCTCGATGGCATCGGCATCGCGCGCGTCGGCAATTTCGGTCTCGGCGACGCGATCGCCGAAGGGCGGCTGGTCCCGCTGCTGGAATCCTTCAATCCCGGAGACAAAGAGGTCTTCCACGCGGTCTTCATCGGCGGTGCCAACATGCCGGCGCGCGTGCGGGTCTTCGTCGACTATCTGGTGGAACGCATGGATGACAGTGCCCGAAAGACCTCTCCAAGGGTGCGATGAGACCTGGTCGGTGTTTCGGGAGCGATGTGCGGTCAATCCAGGCGAAAGCCACAAGGCTTTGTCTCAGTTTGCCAGCCGCAGGATCGCCTCCACCCGTTCCCCGAAAGTGTGGGTCGCGAGCGTGCGCGCCTGGCCCGCCGCTGCGATTGCCGCGCGGGCGGGCTCGTCGGCGAGATAGCGGTCGATCTGCGCGAGGCAGTCCTCGACCGTGCGCCACGCCGCGACCTCGCGCCCGGGCTCGAACAGCGTGTGCAGATTGTCCTTGAAGTCGGTGAGCAGGAACGCACCGACACCGGTCGCCTCGAACAGGCGCGCATTGCCGGCCTCGCGGCCGGCCATGTCAATGTGCGAGTTGAGGGTGATGCGCGAGGCGCGCAGCGCCTGGTACATCTCCGCGCCCCACACTTCGCCCTGATAGCAGCGGTGCAGCGGCGACGAGGCGGGAAGCGATTGCAGGCCGCTGCCGAACAGTTTGAGGTCATGGCGCCGCGCCACCGCCTCGAGCTGCGCGACGCGAAGCTGGTGATCGGCCGACACCGCGCCGACGAAGGTCACGTCGAAATTTTGCGATGGCGCCGGAGGCAGAACGTCGAGGATCCCGGGCTCGAAGGCAAGATGGACCACTTCCGCGCGCGCCTTGTGCTGGCGGAAGAAATCAACCACTGCGGCCATCTGCGAGATCATGAGATCGTAGACCGACCAGTCCTCGCCGCGCGACGGCGAGATGCCGACCTGGCCGATCAGGATCGGGCGGCCGATCTGCTTGATCCGGTGTGCCAGGCGCGTGTCGACGTGAAACAGATCCTGGTTGAGCACGAGATCGGGTTTGAAGTCCTCGATCTGCGCCAGCAGGATCTTTTCGGCCTCCGCATCGAGCCGCGGACTGAGTCCGACCTTGCGTGCGAGTGGCCGCAGCACCGGCTTGAACGGCGCGACCGCGCGTTTCAGCCAGCCGGGAACGGCGTCGCGTGCGGCGGGCGCGCCCGGCGGCGATGGCTCGGCGACGGCAAGGCCATGCTCGCGCGCCCAGGCCGCCCGCATCCAGGGATTGTTGACATGGATGTCGGCGGCGACGTGTCCGAGCCGTGCGAAATTGCGCGAGTAGAAATCGGCGACGCCGAACAGGCTGGCATTCCGCGCCGCCATCTGCGCTGCGTAGGGCTCGTTCTCCAGGCCCGGATGTCGGCGGTAGAGCCAGGAGAGGAAGCGCGGATAGTCGGCGTTGAGGATCAGGATGCGCACGGCGTCACGGCTTTGGTTCGAACAGGTTGCGGGGCGTCATGGACCAGAGCAGGAACAGCAGCACGGTGCCATGGGTGAGCATGGCGACCGAGAGCGGCACGTTGAGCAGAACGTGCGGCAGCACGCCGGCTGACATCAGGACGAAGCGGGGCGGAAGTCCCGCGGAGGCGCGATTGCCGAGCGCGAGCACGAGGCCGCAAGCGAGCGCGGACAGGGGCGCGAGATAAAGACCGACGGAGGCGACCCCTTCGGTCGCAAACAGCGACGCATTCAGATTGCCGAAGCCGTAGGTGCTCTGCATCACCACCGCCAGCGGCTCCTGGTAGGGGCAGTGCGTCAGTGGCTTGAGGACGGAGATCTGGCAGAACCAGGTCACGGGGTGGCTGGCGAAGAAATGGTTGTAGATGTCGAGCGCGCTCGATGCCGTCGCCATCATCCGGATGTTGACGATGTCGAAATATCTGCCGGGGACGCTGGTGAGGGTGCCGCCGGTGAGGACGATCACGACGAGGCCGAGCAGCATCGGAACGAAGATCGATACGATGACCGAGGTCCTCGCCTCCAGAAGTCGCGACAGCACGGCGAGCGCGACCAGCCAGGCCGGCGTGAAGAACGCGAACTTCGTCAGCGTGATCGGGTAGAAAAACAGCAGCAGGACCAGCACCAGGCCGGCGCGCTTGGGATGGCCGAGCAGCCAGTAGCAGGCGAAGGCGAATGGCAGCAGCGTGCTGGAGACCCAGCCCGTGAGATACCTGATCGCGCCCGGAAATTCGAGCGCGTCGCGGTACTCGTAGATGTCAGCGATCGCGACCAGGCGGAAATTGTAGGTTGAGGCGACGGCGATGGTGGCGATGGAGATCACCAGGATGGCGGTGAGCAGGTGCTCGAAACGGGCGTTCGACAGCACGACCAGCTGCCGGAACGGCGCTCGCACGAACAGCATGGGCATCAGAAAGAGCACCAGCGACAAGCCTGCCGAGACCCCTGCGAGCAACCGCTCGTAGCTGTAGTCGGAGAACACGTCGATCCACAGGAAGCCGAGGATCATCGTGTAGAAATAGAAGCCGGCGAAATAGCCGAAGCTGAAGCGGGCGGCGGCAAACAGCAGCGAGACGGCGGAGAATGCGATCGCGACCGCGACCGCGATCCAGAGGCGCTCGCCGCTGAAGTGGATGTAGGACTGGAAGGTCGCGACCTTGATCAGCGACAGGCAGGTGACGGCGCTGTGCAGCAGCAGCAGGACCGTCAGCGCAGCCTTCGAATCCAGCCGCGATCGCAGATGCTGGATGATGCCGGACGGTTCGCTCATGGCAGTGAGGTTCGCTGCGGACGAGGTGGGGTGCGAGCGGGATCAGGCGATTTCGAGCGAGTGCTTGAAATAGGCGATGGTCTCCTTCAGGCCGTCCTCGAGCGCGACCTTCGGCTGCCAGTTCAGGACGGCCTTGGCCTTGGTGAGATCGGGCTGGCGCTGGCGCGGGTCGTCCTGCGGCAGCGGCTTGAACACCAGCCTGGAGCGCGAGCCGGTGAGCTCGATGACCTTCTCGGCGAGCTCGCGGATGGTGAACTCGGAATTGTTGCCGAGGTTGATCGGGCCGGTGACGTCTTCGTTCGTCACCATCAGCCGCAGGATGGCCTCGACGAGATCGTCGACATAGCAGAACGAGCGGGTCTGCCCGCCGTCGCCGAACACGGTGATCGGCTCGCCCTGGAGTGCCTGGACGATGAAGGACGACACCACGCGGCCGTCATTGGGCTGCATGCGCGGGCCGTAGGTGTTGAAAATGCGCGCGACCTTGATCGGCAGGCCGTGCTGGCGCCAATAGTCGAAGAACAGCGTCTCGGCGCAGCGCTTGCCCTCGTCGTAGCAGGAGCGGATGCCGATCGGGTTGACGTTGCCCCAGTAATCCTCGGTCTGGGGATGGATCAAGGGATCGCCATAGACCTCGCTGGTCGAGGCCTGGAAGATTCGTGCCTTGAGCCGCTTGGCGAGGCCGAGCATGTTGATGGCGCCGTGCACCGAGGTCTTGGTGGTCTGCACGGGGTCGCGCTGGTAGTGGATCGGCGAGGCCGGGCAGGCCAGGTTGAAGATCGCGTCGACCTCGATGTAGAGCGGGAAGGTGACGTCGTGCCTGACCGCCTCGAACAGCGGATTCGAGATCAGATGGGAGATGTTGCGCCGGCTGCCTGTGAAGTAATTGTCCGCGGAAACCACTTCGGCCCCGGCATCGAGCAGCCGTTCGCAGATGTGCGATCCGATGAAGCCGGCGCCTCCGGTGACGAGGATGCGGCTGTTCTTGTAGCTTTCAAACGGCATTATCGGTTCCAGCTGGATCTTGGGGCGGTCTCGCCAGGCGCGGCCGCGAAAGTGGTATCGGCTGCGGGCGGAAAGGCCAATAGGCTTGCGCGGAGTAATATATTACCTCTTGATATTTCCTCAGGTTGCGTCCGGACGATTTTTCCAACTGTTTCCGGTTCGTATAGAAGCCGTCGGGTATGGACAGGGATGGGTGTCCCCGTTTGGAGCCAACTGAATGAAAGTCGTAATTCTCGCTGGAGGTCTGGGAACCCGAATCGCCGAGGAAACCAGCACGCGGCCGAAGCCGATGGTCGAGATCGGCGGCCGGCCCATCCTGTGGCACATCATGAAGATCTACAGCCATTACGGCTTCAATGATTTCGTGATCTGCCTCGGCTACCGGGGCTTCATGATCAAGGAATATTTCGCGAACTACTTCCTGCACATGTCCGACGTCACCTTCCATCTCGCCGAGAACCGGATGGAAGTGCATCGCGAAACGGCCGAGCCTTGGCGGGTCACGCTGGTCGATACCGGCGAGGACACCCAGACCGGCGGCCGGCTGAAGCGGGTGCTGCCTTACGTCGCGAACGAGCCCTTCTTTGCGCTGACCTATGGCGACGGCGTCGCCGACATCGACCTCGCCGCCGAGATCGCCTTCCACAAGGCGCATGGACGCAGGGCCACCGTCTCGGTGGTGCGGCCCGCGAAACGATTCGGCGCCGTCGCGATCGAGGGCGACCGGGTGGTCAATTTCGAGGAGAAGCCCAACGATGACGGCGGCTGGATCAACGGCGGCTTCTTCCTGCTGTCGCCGTCGGTCGGCGAGCTGATCGCCGGCGACAAGACGATCTGGGAACGCGAGCCGATGGAGCAGCTCGTGCGCGGTGACGATCTGCGCGCCTATGTGCATCCCGGCTTCTGGCACCCGATGGATTCGCTGCGCGATCGCACTTTCCTCGAGGGCGAATGGACTGGCAACCGCGCCAAGTGGAGGGTCTGGTGACGGACCCCGCATTCTGGCGCGGGAAGCGGGTTTTTCTGACAGGGCATACCGGCTTCAAGGGGGCCTGGGCCTCGCTGCTGCTGCGCCGGATGGGAGCCGACGTCTACGGCTATGCGCTCGAGCCGACGCATCGATCTTCTCTGTTCGTGACGGCGCGGATCGCCGACGACATCAAGCACCGCATCGGCGACATCCGCGATCTCGGCGCTTTGCGCGCCGCGATGGCGGAGGCCGAGCCCGACATCGTCATCCACATGGCGGCACAGGCGCTCGTGCGCCCGTCCTATGAGGAGCCGGTCGAGACATTTGCGACCAACGTGATGGGCACGGTGCATGTGCTGGAGGCGGCGCGGCAGCTGCGCGCGCTTCAGGCAATGCTGATCGTCACCACCGACAAATGCTACGAGAACAACGGCTCGGGCGCCGCCTTCCGCGAGAGCGACCGTCTCGGCGGCGACGATCCCTACAGCAACAGCAAGGCCTGCGCGGAGCTCGCGACGCATTCCTATCGCCGCAGCTTCTTCAACGTGCCGGGCGCGGCGCGCATTGCGACGGCGCGCGCCGGCAATGTGTTCGGCGGCGGCGATTTCGCACGCGACCGGCTGGTGCCCGATGCGATGCAGGCGTTCTCGGCGGGCGAGGCGCTGCGTATTCGCAATCCCAATTCGGTGCGGCCGTGGCAGCACGCGCTCGATCCGGTGCTCGGCTATCTCAGGCTGGTCGAGCGGCTGGCGGGCGATGAGCGCTTCACCGGCGGCTGGAATTTCGGGCCCGATGCTGCAAGCGAAGTGCCGGTGGGAACTGTGGTCGAACAGTTGATCGCGCTGTGGGGCGACGGTGCGCGCTGGACCGCCGATGCGGGTCCGCATCCGCACGAAGCCGCCTATCTCAGGCTCGATTGCACCAAGGCGCACAGCGAGCTCGGCTGGACGCCGCAGCTCGATCTGGCGCAGGGCCTGCGTCTGACTGTCGATTGGTACCAGGCGCTGCGCGACGGCAAAGACCTGCGCAACTTCTCGCTCGAGCAGCTCGATCAGGTCGTCGGCACGTCGTCGAGGACCGTCGCGTGACGTGACGGCTCGTGGCGGCCGGGACCGAAGAAGGCGGATCGCCGGGTCTCGACCGATCTTGCGGTGGCGCGAATGCGCAGGAGATCCTTGCGGGCAACCAGGCCGACGAGATGCCCGGTCGCGCGCTCCACGATCGGCACGCGCCCGACATCTGCCAGAACCATCCGGTCGGCAACGTGCGAGACGGGCTCGTCCGGATAGCCGAGTGTGAGCGAGCGGTCCGACGCGCAGTCGAACAGGGTGTCGCGGCCGTCGGCGCTTTCCGCGCGCCATCGCAGGACGTCCGAGCGGCCGACGAGACCCGAGACCTGTCCGCCGGCATCGATCAGAGGATAGGACTTGTGACGCCGTTCCTCGCCCGAGAAGAATGATACCGCCTCGCCGACGGTCATCGCTGCCGGCAGAGTATCGACATCCTTCACCATCACTTCGTGGACGCGAAGCAGGTCGAACGGGTCGATGCCGTATTCGCGCACGACGTGCTGGCCGCGCCGGGCGATTTTTTCGGTGAGGATCGAACGCTTGAGCAGCAGCACGGTCAGCGCATAGGCGGCACTCGTCGCGATCAGCAGCGGTCCGAGCATCGCAAAATCGCCGGTCAGCTCGACGGCGAACAGGATCGCGGTCAGTGGCGAGCGCATCGTGCCGCCCATCATCGCGGCCATGCCGATCAGTGCCCATGCGCCATGTGAGCCCGGCAGCAATTGTCCTTCGAGCCATCCGGCGCAACCGCCGAAAATGAGAAGCGGTGCGAGGACGCCGCCGGAGGTGCCCGATGCCAGCGCGACGATCCAGATTGCGGACTTCACGAGCAGGATCATGACTGTGGCCGACACCGCAATGTGGTCGTTGAGCAGGTCGCCGATGATATCGTAGCCGACGCCGAGCGCGCGCGGCTCGATCAGGCCGCCGGCACCGACGAACAGCCCGCCGATCGCCGGCCACCACATCCAGTGAATCGGCAAATGGCCGAAGAAGTCCTCGGCCTTGTACAGCAGCGTGGTCAGCAATCCCGATTGCAGTCCTGCCGCAACGCCTATGCCGACACAGGCAAATGGCCCCCACCACGGCAGATCGAGCTGGCCGGCGAACGGAAACAGCACGCCGCTGCCGATCAGCCAGGGCCGCAGCGCCGACGAGACCACGCAGGCGGCGATCACGGGAATCAGGCTGCGCGGTTTCAGCTCGAACAGGAGGAGTTCGACGGCAAGCATGACGGCGGCGACGGGAGTTCCGAAGATGGCCGTCATGCCCGCGGTCGCACCGGCTACCAGCATCGCCTTGCGCTCGGCGGCGGTCAGATGGAAGCATTGCGCGAAGAGGGAGCCGACGGCGCCGCCGGTCATGATGATCGGGCCCTCGGCGCCGAACGGTCCGCCGGTGCCGATCGAGATGGCCGACGACAGCGGCTTGAGGACGGCGACTTTCGGCTGGAGGCGGCTGCCGCCGATGAGGATCGCCTCGATCGCCTCGGGAATGCCGTGGCCGCGAATCTTCTCCGAGCCAAAGCGCGCCATCAGGCCGATGACGAGGCCGCCGAGGGCCGGCGCTGCGACCATCCAGACGCCGGGTTTCACGCCGGACATCGAGAGCGTCTGCGTGCTCAAGGTTTGCAGCCAGACCGCATTGGTGACGATCGCGATGGCATGCAGCAACAGCCACGCCGTCGCCGCGCCGCCGGCGCCGACGACAACGGCCATGGCGACCAGCATCAGCACGCGCCGGTCCGTCGTGAAGTCGCCGAGGCGCGGCAGGGAGTTGGCGGGAATGGAGCGTGGCATCTTGGTCCGATCGGAAGTGGCGTAATTGGCATGATGACGGAGCATGGCCGGGGGCACCGGTCAGCCCGCCGGAGATATATCGTAGTACGATATAAATCAACGGGTCATTGGCGGCGGAAAGGTACGCTTTGGAAATCGGGTGAAGGACGCGCCTAGCGCGGCAGTTCCAGAATCTCGGCGATGCGGGCCTGCGGGGACACCGCGTGCTTCAGATAGGCACCCGAGCACACTGCGAGATGGGATTTGAGCAGCACGACGAGGGCGAGGATCGCGCGCTCGATCTCGGGCGGAAGACCGGTGCGGCCGAACGCTGCCGATTGCAGGAACGGCCGGTTCTCCATGAAGGTCAGCCAGTAGAGATAGTCGTAACCCGCGATGCCGAGGAAGGCGTCTTCCCAGTCGATGACGCGCGGATCGGTGCCGGCGAGCATGATGTTCTTCGGTCCGAAATCACCGTGGCAGAGCGCTGCGGGCAGATCCGCGAAGCCATCCTCGAACAGTCCAATCAGCCGGCTCACCTCGACGACGCTTGTCTGGTCCAGCAGGCCTCGCTCCGAAAGGGTGCTTAGCGCGCGCGCAGCGGTAGACAGATAACGCTCGAACGAAGGGAGATCGTCCGGCCGCCAGTCGTCGAGCCGTTCGCTGCATTCTCGCGCCATGGCAGCGGCATCCGCAGGCTTGATCGGGGCGGCCAGCGGTGCGAGCGCGGGCATCAGGACGCAGAGCCGGCTCGATCCGTCCGCCAGCGGGACCTCGAAACGGTCAAGCACGATCGTGCTGCCGTAAAGACGCGCGAGGATATCGGCCTCCCTGGTGAGGCTCGCGCGGGCGGCCGTACCAGGCAGATGCGTCTTCAGAAACCGTTTCTCGCCCGCAATCCCGGCATCGAAGCAGATGCCGAGCGTGCCGCCGAGCATCGGTGTCACGACGGCGCCGCGGCCGGATGATTGCAGCTGTTGCCGCAGCGCGGGCAGGATGGCCGCGCGATCGGCGGCGATGTCGGGGCGGTCGTTGGCTTCGAAGAACGCGATCTTACCCAGCACGATAGAGCGGGCCCAGATAGTCGATCTGGTCGTAGCCGAAATGGCGGGCCAGCGCCGCGGTGCCCTGCGCGATCTGCTTGCGCTCGTCGTCCGAGAGCTCCTGGATGACGGCCTGGTTGTAGTCCTTGGTGCTCTTGAGCACGGTGCCCCAGGGCGCGATCGAGTCCTTGATCTCGACGCCGTTCCAGCTCGGATAGAGCATGCTGTCGGCGAAGGGCACGCCGATGAAGTTGGCTGCTTCCGTCATGAATTTGCGCTTGTCGTCCACGAGGTCCTCGTAGCGGAAGATGCGCACGTTCTCGGGATACATCTTGGCGAACATCTCGACCGTCGAGTGATAGATGTTCCAGGTGATCAGGTACTTCGACAGCGGCTGCGGGAACGGACGGCGCTTGGTGTCGCGATAGGCCGAGAACGGGTTGCGGACGATGTGCAGGATGCGCACGTTCGGGAGGTCGCGCACCATGCGGTCGGCGTCGATGCCGATGGCGGGGGAGTAGCCGACATGGACCATGCCGGCACGCGGCTTGGTGTAATAGTTCTCCCAGGCCGTGAAGGTCGAACGGAAGAAGGCCTCGATGACCTTGCGGCGCGGGATCGGCGCCTCGCCGCACAGGCGGACGAATTCGGCGACGCGGTTCTTTTCATCCAGCACGCAGTCGGCGTCGCGGAACTTGGAGCCGTTGCGCTTGCGCAGGAACGTCTTGAGCTCCTCGTCGATCATTTGCTCGTAGAGCTCGACCGCCGTCAGCCCTTCCGGAAATTCGGGATAGCGGTACTGGACGCGCTCGACCGAGGCGAGGAAGTCGTTGAAGTTGCGGTTTCCGAGCTGCGACTCGAAGGGGTAGACGAGCAGGTCGGGATGGCCGTCGAAGTGACGATGGGTGACGTTGCCGCCGTGCTCGAAGCCCGCGGAAACCATGGCCAGCCTGAAGTCGCTCATGCATCTACCCCTGTGTCGTCGAACGTCAAATCTGGCCCTCCGTTTAGCTGCATGGGCCGGATAATCAAGCTCAGATGGCGCTCCAGAGGCCCAGGCCGGGGCAAATCCCGAGGCGGGACATTGACGGGCTGGGGCGGCTGATCTACCCGGGGCGAATGCGTGTTTTCGTCACTGGCGCGAGCGGCTTTCTGGGCTCCTATCTCGTTGCGGACCTCGTGGCGCGGGGGCACGAGGTGGCTGTCCTGTTGCGGCCGGAAAGCGCCTCCTGGCGCCTCGCGGGGGCAGTCGACCGCCTGCAGGTGATTCCGGGCGCTCTGGAGCATCTGGACGGGCTGGGGACGGCTCTCGAGGCTTTTGCGCCGGAGGCGGTCATCCACATGGCCTGGCGCGGCGTCGCGGGCAGTGACCGCAACAGCCCGGTTCAGGCGGCCAACGTGCCTGACACGGTCGCCCTCGTCGAACTGGCCGCCGCGGCCGGCGCCAAAATCTTCGTCGGCGCCGGATCGCAGGCCGAATACGGCCCCTGTGATCGCGCGATTCGCGAGGACGACGTGCCGCGGCCGACGACGCTCTACGGCATGGCCAAGCTTGCCGCCGGGTCGATGGCGCTGCGCCTCGCCGAGGAGCGGGGGCTGCGTGCGGCATGGCTGCGAATCTTCTCGACCTACGGCCCGAAGGATGCGGATTACTGGCTGATCCCGAGCATGATCCGGAACCTGCGCTCGGGACAGCACATGGCGCTGACGGCTTGCGAGCAGCGCTGGGGATTTTTGCACGCACGCGACGCGGCGAGCGCCTTCCGGCTCGCGGTGACGCACGATGCAGCGGGCGGCATTTTCAACGTCGGCAGCCCGGAGGCGCCGCCGCTGCGCGAGACGGTGACGCGGCTGCGCGATCTCGTCGACCCCGGTGCGGCGCTGGGCTTCGGCGAGTTGGCGTACCGTCCCGATCAGGTTATGATCCTGGCCGCGGACGTTTCGCGCATGCTCGCATTGGGCTGGAAGCCCGAAGTGTCGTTGGACGACGGACTACGCGAAACGGTGAACTGGCATGACAATTCCCGCAAATCGTCCTGAACCGAAGGAGTTTGCGCGGCGCATTCGCGCGCACGCGCTGCGGATGGTGCACGCCGCAAAAGCCTCGCATATCGGCGGCTGCCTCTCGATGGCCGACATCCTGGCGGTGCTGTACACGCGGATCCTGCGGCTCGATCCGGCAGAGCCGCAAAGCCCGAACCGCGATCGTTTCGTGCTCAGCAAGGGCCACGCCACGGCGATCATGTATGCCACGCTCGCCGAATGCGGCTTCTTTTCGCTTTCTGAGCTTGACACCTATTGCCGTGACGGATCGATCTTCACCGGGCATGTCAGCCACGCCGTCCCAGGGGTGGAGGTCTCGACCGGCTCGCTCGGCCATGGCCTTCCGATCGCGATCGGCATGGCGCTCGCCGCGCGAACCGCAGGGGCCGGCAGCCGCGTGTTCTGCCTGCTCAGCGACGGCGAATGCGATGAGGGCTCCAACTGGGAAGGCATCCTGTTTGCGCCCCATCACAAGCTCGACAATCTCTGCGTCATCGTCGACTTCAACAAGATCCAGAGCTTTGGCTCGGTCGCCGAGGTGCTGAACCTCGATCCGTTCGTGGACAAATGGAAGGCGTTCGGATGGCATGTCGAGGAGATCGACGGACACGATGTCGTTGCGCTCGAGCGCGTGCTGGGGGCCGTGCCTGTAACGTCGGGTCGGCCGACCGTGGTGATCGCCCACACCGTCAAGGGCAAGGGCGTGAGCTTCATGGAGAACAAGCTCGAATGGCACTACCGTTCGCCCTCGGATGAACTGCTGGCGCAGGCGCTGGCGGAGGTCGGCGCATGAGGACGACGTTCATCGAGAGCCTCTCGCAGGCCGCGAGCGAGAACCCCGATCTCTGGCTGCTCTGCGGCGATCTCGGCTATTCCGTGCTGGAGCCGTTCGCGGCGAAATTCCCCGATCGCTATCTCAATGTCGGTGTCGCCGAGCAGAACATGGCGGGCATTGCCGCCGGCATCGCGCTGTCGGGCAAGACGGTGTTCATCTATTCGATCGGCAATTTCCCGACCTTGCGCTGCCTCGAGCAGCTGCGCAACGACGTCTGCTACCACGGTGCCGACGTCAAGGTCGTGGCGGTGGGCGCCGGCTATGCCTATGGCAGCCAAGGCTACACCCATCACGCGCTGGAAGATGCCGGCATCATGTCGATGCTGCCGGGCATCGAGGTGTTCGTGCCCTGCGACCCCATGGAAGTCCGTGCCGCCACGCGCCTGATCGCGGGAAGCGGCAAGCCGTCTTACCTGCGGCTCAGCCGGCAGGGTGAGCCGAATCTCGGCCCTGCCGCCATTACCGACATTCGCAAGCCGCGGGTCCTGCGCGAGGGACGGGATGTCGTCATTCTCGCCTCAGGACCGATCGCTTCGCGCGCGGTCGAGGCGGCCGGCGAGCTTGCCGGGCGAGGCCGGGACGTCGGTGTGGTCAGTATCTCCTGCCTGAAGCCGCTCGACGAGGCCGCGATCCGCGACGCCGTGCGTGACGCGTCGCTCGTCGTGACGCTCGAAGAACATATCTTGCGCGGCGGCCTGTTCAGCTTCGTGGCGGGCGCGTTCGCCGGCGACGTCAAGCGCGCGCCGATCACGGGTATCGGGATTCCGGAGCAGGGCGGCAAGACGTCGAGCGCAGGATCGCGCGAAGCCCTGCTCGATGCCGCCGGTCTGTCCGTGCCGGCCATCGTCGCCAGGATCGAGCAGTCGCTGGCGAAGCGCTAGCCCTCAAGCGCCCGGGGACGGTGGCGGATCGAAATTCACCCGCTCGCGCTCGAACACCACGGGCTTTTCGCGCACCTGTCCGTAGATCGCGAGCACGTATTCGCCGATCATCCCCATGAAGAACAATTGCACGCCGCCGAAGAAGAACATGGCGACGATCAGGGTGAGGATGCCGGGCTCAGCGAGCTTCTGATAGAGCACCAGGCCGATGATGAAATTGACGATGGCGTAGGCAATACTCAAGGCCGAGATCAGGAAGCCCGCGAGCAAGCCGAAGCGGACCGGCGCCGTGGTAAAGGAGACCAGCCCGTTGAGGCCCTGGTCGATCAGGGCGCTGGCGCGGTTCTTCGAAAACCCCTTCTTGCGCTCGCGCCAGGTGTAGGGCACGCCGACCATGCGGCCGCCGCACTCGAACGTCATCATCCGCATGAACGGATAGGCGTCACGGACGTGACGCATGGCCTCGACGACGCGCCGGTCGACGAGCTGGAAGTCGCCGACACCAGGAGGCACCTTGAGCTCGGAAAACCTGGTCAGCACGCGGTAGTAGGCATCGCGGAGCCCGCGCATCAGGCGGCTTTCCTCGCGCACCGCGCGGATACCGTAGACGATCTCGTTGCCGGCCTCCCACAGCTTGACGAATTGGGGCAGCAGGTCGGGCGGGTCTTGCATATCCGCCGGCATGAACAGCAGAACGGCGTCGCCCTTGCTCGCCATCACCCCGTTATAGGTGTTGCGCAGCGGCCCGAAATTGCGTGCATTGACGATGACCTTGACCGCCGGATCCTGCGCCGCGATCTCGCGCAGGATCTCAACGGTGCGATCGTCGGAGGCGTTGTCGCAGAAGATGTGCTCGCGCTGGTAGCCCTTGAGCTCGGTGTCGAAGATCTTCCGGATCGCCTCGTAGCAATCCCTGACGTTCAGCTCTTCGTTGTAGCAGGGCGTGATCACGCTGATTGTTTTCACGTTCATGTCTCTGGCAAAGGGCAATTGGTCAACGCGGGGAATCGGCGACGTGGATCGCTGACTTGTGATAATATCTGGCGATGCAGTCGTTCGGCAATCGGTCGGGATCGGCCGTGACGTCGGATGTCATCAGCAGGGACGGCGTCCATGTGTGCCGGGGGACGGCGACCACCGCCTCCTGGCTGGTCGTCAGGAGGACGTGCCGGGCGAGGCTTTCCTGCCAGTAGGGATCGAGGTCCTGCCACTGCCTGCACAGCAGCGACGACGTCGAGCTGAGGCCGAGCGAGGCGATCATGAGAAGTCCAAGGCCCGCCGGCAGGGCCACCGGACCGAGGAGGCCACCGCTTGCCGAAAGCCGCGCGCGTAATGGCAGGCGGTAAGCCCGGACAAGCAGCCTGATACTCAGCATCGATCCGAACAGAAGCAGGATCAACGCCTGGTTCTGCGCGCGTTCGACCAGTCGGAATCCCGTCGCATATTGATGCGCGGAATATTCGAAGTAGCAGCAGGCGAGGCAGACGGCGGCGATGCCGAACGCCAGCATCTTGTCGTTGGCGGATGCCGGCCTGGCCGGCTCCGGCTCGATCAAGGCGATGGCGCCCGCGGTGATCAGCGAGACGATGATTGCGGGCTCGCGGAAAAACCGGCCGAGCCCGATCAGTGAATCGCGGAAGCCGTTGAACAGCGACGGCAGGAAGTGACCGGCATTCGGCAGCTGCTCCATGCGCGTGCTGTTGCCGCTGGCCGACGCCACCACGACAAAGCCGACAGCGATCGTTATGGCGATCAGGCCATGATGCGCGATCTGGCGCGGCTGACCGAACAGGTGACGCGCGAGCAGGGATGCGGCGAGGATCAGCAGCAGCCAGAGGCCGGTGAACTCATTGCACATCGCGGCGACCACTCCGCCCAGGGCCATGGCGATGGTCAGTGGCAGGGAGAATTCCGTATCGGTGTCGAGCGCCCGAACGCACTCGCCAAGGATCAGAATGGTGAGGAGCGCAGGCGGAACGTAGCACGTCAGGCCCGCCAGCCAGTAAAGCAGTTCGCGCAGGCTCGGCGCCGCACCGACCACGGTGCTCGCAAACGCCAGGGTGAGAAAGGTCACTTGCAGCGCGCCGGCGCGGGGCCATGCACGGATCGTCGCGACAGCCGAGGCGAACAGGAACAGGCCGGCACACGCGATCAGCGTCAGCGAATAGGCCGATAGCAGGCTGACATTCGCAGCCTCGGAGATCGCTGTTGGAATCTGGCTCAGGAACAGGGCCACCACCCGGCCCGACAGCGAATGATAGATGATCGAGATGGTCTGGATGAACCCGTGCCGCGCGTACAGATCCGAGAAGCAGAAATCATCGTGCTCGGGCGCACTGCGGAAAGTCAGCGCAAACAGACCGAGCAGAAAGATCGCAGGAAACAGGCTGCTCAGCGCCCAGGCAAGGTTGGCTCTGCGCGTGGCGAAGGGGTGCGCCGCCAACGGCATAACGTCCTGATTGTACACGCAAAGCCCCCTTCGATTCGGGCAGACTAGTGACAACCGAACCGGGTCGCAATGTTGATTTCCGGCTATTGCAGGTGGTCGCCCGGCGCTTGCCAGCGCGCCAGCTCAAAACGTCGCTTGCTGCTAGAATTCGCGCCGCTTCAGCCAGGCGCGCGCGGCCCAATGGCCGAAGCACCAGGCTGATTTGAGCGGCGGCAGCTTCTCGACGTTGCGATAGATGTTCCAGACCCATTTGGCGGAGCGCGCCGGACGGCTGGAGACGGACGAGCCCCTCACACGGTAGCGCGCCAAATCCTCGTTGAGGCCGTACGCGATGTGGCCGCGCTTGAGGATGGAGAGCCACAGGCAGAAATCGTCATAGCCCTCGTTCGTCATCGCGACGGGCCCCGAAATCTCGCGGTCGACCAAAGCCGTCAGCGTCGCGATCGCGGTGTTCTTCAGCAGCTGATTGTAGCTCAGTGATGCCGGCACCCCGATCAGCCGCCCCGACATGGTGTTGGCCTCGTCGATGCGGCGGAACGCGGTGTAGCTCAGGGCGGCACGCTTCTCGCGGGCAAAGGCAAGTTGGCGTTCGAGCTTGGCCGGTAGCCACAGATCGTCGCTGTCGAGGAAGGCGAGATAGCGGCCCTGCGCCTGGTCGATCGAGGCCTGACGCGCCAGCGCCGGGCCGCCGTTCTTCGCCATCCGGATCAGCTTGACGCGGGGATCGCGCGTGCCGATCTCCGCGATGATCGCGGGCGTGCGATCCGTCGAGCAGTCATCGGCAATCAGCAGCTCCCAGTCGTCGAAAGTCTGGGCCTGCACCGAATGGATGGTTTCCTCGATGCAGCTCTCGACGTTCCAGGACGGCATGATGATGGAGACGAGGGGCATCGCGTGATCCGTTCAGTGAGCGGCCGCAGGCTCGGCGAGCGCGGCCTGCAAGGAGGCCGTGAAAGTGTCGAGCAGGGTGGGGTCGCCGATGTAGAGCTCGCCGGGGAACGAGCGCCGCCACGCGGCTTCGAAATAGGGTGCTCCGCCGGCGGGATCGAACGGCCCGGCCCGCAGCGCCTCGCGCAAGCGCTGCGGCACGTCGGCGAGACGGTCGGTCGAATAGACCAGCGGGCAGGTACGATAGAACGCATCGCCCATCACCACGACCGGCTTGCCGAGCAGCAGCGCTTCGGCACCCGACTTGCTGTTGACGGAGATCACGGCATCGGCCCGGTTGAGGACGGCGTAATTGTTGGTCTGCGGCGGCAGCAGCACAAGATTGTCGAAACGCCGTGCCAGCTCGAACAGGCGATCTGCCGAGATCGCGCCGATCTGCGCGGGATGCTCCTTGACGACGAGCACATGCGAATCCGGGATCGTCCGCAGCAGGAAGTCGACGGTTGCGACCTGGTCGAGATAATCGGGCGCGCGCAGCGTCAGCGCCATGTCGGCGGGGACGTGGAAGGGATAGTAGACGAACGGCGTCTCGGGGATCGGACGGTAGAGCTTGCGCAGCCGCGCCGCGTTGACGGCCATCATCGCGTGCACCCGAGCGTGCCTGAGATTGTGTCCGAACTCCTGATGTTTGCCGAGCGCGAACTGGTCCCACAGCTTTTCGGCGAGGCGTCGCGAGTTGCGCAAATTCACCACCTTCTTGAAGGCGGCCGAGTAGTGATGCGCATCCTTCTTCGGGATCACGATCGCGCGCTGGTTCAGCGTGGCATCGAGATAGGATTTGACGTCGGACGACACCGAGTCGGCGGGCTTTGCCATCATCTCGGGTGCGCCGAAACTGTCGGGCGTGAAATACATCCGTCCACGGAAGAACGACGGCTCGATGAACCAGTTGCGGATGCCGCGGCGCTTCGCGGCATAGAAGCTCGTGATCACGGAAAGGAAGCCGCCGAGCTCCTGCACCAACTCGACGCGTTTGCCCTGGCTCTCCAGCCGGTCGAGCAGCGTCTCCATGGCATTGGTGTAGATCATGAAGCGCCGACGTAGTGCCGCGGTGTCGCGGATGCCGAAGGTGAAGCGCTCGTGGCTGAACAAAAAGTTGGAGCCGTCGAGGCCGTAGGCCTGGATGCGCGCGTCGAAAGCCTGCCGGTCGTCGGGTGAGGGGCTGGCCTTGAGGCCGTCCCGGTACATGTTCGTGCACGGCACGCCCGCGGCCCCGGACATTTCGGCGCTGCGATCGTCGAAGGCGAGCAGCTCGACCGCGTGTCCTGCCGCGCGCAGACGTTGCGCCACCGGAATCCAGAACCGGGTCTGGTATTCCGCAAGCGTCGTGATCAGGATCGTCTTGTCGGCGGACATGAGGGCGAGGGTGCTTTGCGAGATGGCGGGCGTCGGCGTCAGACGATGTAGCGGATCGCGCCCTGGAACAAGCGGCCCAATATCGCAACTTGACCCATATCACAACCGCCGGGGCGATTTCGCTCCGGAAAACCCGCGTTTTCGCGCCAGCAACAAGTTCCAGGTCTGCTCAGCCGCGACAGCAGGGCGACGAGCATGCTCCCCCGACCGGGGCTGTGCTGCGCTCGATCCGGACCAGTTCCGACGGGTCCGGGGCGTCGCCGCCTGCAATCCGGATGGCATCGCCGAGAATCTCGAGCGCGCCGGGGCGAGGCCGTGCCGAAACGAGATTGACCGTCTCGATCTGGCCGTTGGGCACGAAGTCGGCGAAGCCGAATTGCGGATGCTGCCGGTGGGTCTCGCAGAGCTTGCCCAAGGCCTCGATCACCACGGGGCTGACCGCGACCGGATAGGTGCCGGTGGCCGGCTCGAGAATTTCGCGATTGGACAGGGCCATGCGCGAGAAGCCCAGGTCGCGCGAATTGACCAGATAGGACAATTCGTAGAACGGCAGGAAGCGCCCCATGGTGCGATAGTCGCGGTCGTTCTCGCGCACGAACATCATCGTCCCCGGCGGCGACGGCTGCTGCCTGAACTGTGCGGAGATCGCGCGCGCCTCCATCGCGTCGGCCAGCAGGCGGTGGGTGACCGACATGTCGAGCACCAGGAACCCGGCACAGATCGCGGCTGCCGTAACAGGAAGAAGCACGCGGGGCAGGACCAGCCGCAACACGGCGACAATGACAAAGCCGCTCACCAGCATCAGCGTGGTCTGGTTGCGCGTCTCCCAGAGCCCGTTGAAGCGGGGAGGCTTGCCAACGAGCACATAGGGAAACAGTGAGGAGATGACGAGCGCCGCTGCAATGACGAGCATCAGCCCGTGGACCCACCAGCGCGAGGCGCCGGATCCGTCGCGGGGGAGGCGGAGCGGCAGGCGCCAGACCATCGCCAGTCCGCCGAGCAGCACAATGGCGATCGCGGCTTCGATGCAAAGCTGCGGCAGGTCCGCGCGCGGAGGCAGCAAATAATCGACGTTCTCGAACTGCTCGAAGACCACCCTGAAGGTCCGGATCAGCGCCGAGACCGGATCGACCTCGAACTTGTTGTAGTTGGCATAGATGCCGTAAGTCGGCTCGAGGATCTTCTTCGCGGCCCAATAGACCGGCGGCAGCAGCAACAGTTCCGCTCGCCGCGCCACGGCGCGGATCATTGCACCGAAGCGCTGCGACCGCGAGGACGAGGTGTCCGATCGTCGCCAGGCATCGAACGCCACGATCGCAGGCGGCAGCCACGCCAGCACGAGGAACGAATTGGTGGTGAAAGCCATCGCCAGCAGCAGCACCGATGCCGCGCGGCGTTTGAGCGATGGTGTCTCGAGGTCGCGCAACAGAAGCACAAGCGCGAGCACGAAGCAGAACGACGAGCATGCATAGGTCAGTGTGACCAGGACGAAACGGGCCTGGTTGAGTGGCACAAGGGCTGTGAGCAGCGCCGCCCAGAACGCTTCCTGTGCGGACCAAGCCGTGGCGCGGCGGATGATGGCGTAGATCATCGGAGCCATGACGCAGAACAGCACCAGCTCCATCATGACCGTCGCACGCGGCGGCGACGTCGCGAACCAGTTGAGCAGCGGGTAGACTTCGCGGCTTCCGGCCTGCTTCGACAATTCCCAGAGCGTGCCCGCCTGCGCATGGGCGCGGACGACCCAATCGTCCCACAGTATGTCGTTGATCAGCGCCATCGGACCGTAGGCGGCCAGGACCGCGAGCACCAGCAGCACCGAATATTTCCAGTCGGACGGCAGCATCCGCGGATGCTGCGACGATCCGCTTGCGCTGCCGGGCTGGAGCAGGGGCGCGTTCATGCCCGTGTCGGAGATTTCTCGATGGCGATGCTGGCGAGGGGCAGGCCCGTGGTTGCACAGCGTGCCCGCGCCGCCTTGAAGCTCGCCGGCGCGGCATCATCGTGCTGCGCAATGCGCTCCAGCAGGTACGCGACGGCGCCGGGAGCGATCCGCTTGTCGCGCCGCGCCGGATTGACGCGGGCACGGAGGTTTTCCGTCACTGCGGATCCCAGGACCAGGCTGGCGGCGCCCTTGGCGATTTGTCCAAGGCTTGCATGGGCGCGGGTGCCGTTCAGCGCAGTTGCGAGCGACACGTAGCCGCGGCGTTGGCTTTGGCGGGTGAGTACCTCGGCCACGCGCTCGGCCGCGAGCCCGTCATTGTGGTGGAAGAAGGCCTCGACGTCGGCGGTATGCACGCCGGCGAAGTCGAAGGCCCTGGTCTCCGCATCGACATTGTCGACCACCGCGAGCAGCGCGTCGAAGGACTCGACAGGGCGGCTCACGCGGGCCGGCAGCGAGGCGTGGCCTGCCGTTATTGGCGTGTTGAGGTATTCGAGCTGAACCGGCAGCTTGCCGAGCATGACGGATTCGACCGCGGTGCCGCAGTTGAGATGGATGATGGCGGCGGCGTTGCGGATGCGATCGAGCACGCTCCCGCTGCCGTCGACGACGACATTGGCGTGACCGGCGACCACGTCGCGATAGACCTGCTCGCTCTCGAACGGATGCGGCCGGATCAGGATGGCCCGGTCCGGGCGTGCCGCCGCGAGCTTGCGGATCGCCTCGAGATAGCCGGCGAAGACCTGCTTCAGATCGGCAAGGAAACGGTCGATATAGTCGCCGTCCCAGCCCGCCCGCACCATGGCCTCGCGTTCGGCGCCAGGCTTGTTGCTGAAGCGCGAATTGACCAGCGGAAAGTTGGCGTTGACCAGCAGATAGCCGCGCGGCTCGCCGTCGAGCAGCGCGCGCCAGTGCGGCGCTGCGAAATCGAAACGCGGACAGCCGGTGAGATGCAGTTGCTCCGGCTTCATGGCAGCTGCGTCGCGGAACGCGTTGTGCAGGCTGCTGCCCCAGAAGAAATAGCCGGAGAGGATATCGGCATAGCCGCTCTTGCCGATATAGGCGGCCATCGCCGGCGGCGAGTTGCCGCCGCGGTCGGCGAGCACGCCGCCTTCGGTGTCGAGCACATAGAGCGGCAGGCCGGCTCTGGCGAAACTGCGCATCAAATCGAGATTGGCGTCGCGCGCATAGTTGACGACCAGCGCGTCGAGACCGAGCCGGGGCACGTCGACCGCCTGCTCGTACATCGGCACGATTGCGACCGAGACCCCGCGCGAGGCGAGTTGATAGGCGAGCAGCACGGCCCCCGGCAAATCGCGCTTGGGGTGGTCGACCACCAGTCCGACACGCATGATCGGCTTCCTGCCCCTTAGCGGATCAGAGGCGCATCACCGCCCGCTCGACATCCGAGAGCGGGCCGGCCGCGCGGAAGCGCGGTGCCGGCTCGGGATACATGCGCGGCGGCTGGATATAGGTCGCCGTGTAGAGCAGGCGCGTACGCTCCGACAGGATCCGGCTGCCCATGTGCAGGCAGCGCGCGGTGTTGACGATGAACGAGGTCAGCCGCGGTGCCACCAGCTCCTTCACGGCGGAGCGGTCCACCTTGGCGAACACCTTGTCGTCGCTCATGTGGCTCTTGATGGTGTTGCGGAACGACCGCGACGGCGGCGCCGGAATGAAGGTGAACGGGCCGTCGGCGGTGTCGCGCACGTCGGTGAGGTAGATGAAGAGCTTGCAGACCCGCTTGTCGTCGTGATCGAGATGCCAGAGCTGCGAATAGCTCAGCGCCTTGTTCTCGGTCGGGCGCGACAGGGTCAGCAGCACGTCGGAGAGTTGCGGCAGGTCGTGCATGTAGTCGCCGATGATGCGGAGCATGCCCGGCTGCAAGGCGTAGCGCACGAAGGGATGGTCGGTCGCAAACGCGCCGTTGACGAGATCCTCGTCGAGCAGGCTGACCCAGAACGATTTGTGCCCGAGCTGCTGCTTCGCCGACAGCTCGTCGAGCCGCGCAACCTTGGACTGGCCGACGTCGAGAACTGCTTGTGCGAGCGAGCGATCGACCAGCGAGCTGACATCGACATAGCCGTCATGGTCGAGCTGACGGCTTGCCGCGCTCCACTCCGGCGCGGTCGGCAGCTGTTCGAGAACGGCGCGGCGCTTGGTGCGCGCGCCCGGCTGCATGCTTGCGATCGCGGTCTTGGTCACCCAGCCGAGATCGGTCCGATTGACGTGCCAGAGCAGGCGACGGAGCTGGCTCTGCTTCTGCTTCTTTGGCGTCTGGACACCGGCATCGATGGTCGTCATTGGGGCTCGCTCGACAACGGGAAAACAAGGCCTGTTTAACCCCACGTCTTTAGCTCCAAGTCATACCCTTTTCTACCCTAAAGTGCTGCTGGAGACGCCCTGTCGCCGAACAGCGATCGCCTCAAGCCGCTGATCTGTTTGCGCTGTTCCCGGCCCAGGACCAGGAAATATTGTGCCGCCCATGTCGCGGCGCAAAATGCCGTCATCAACAGCGCCAGGCCGATCAGGCCGGGCTCGGGCATGACGTGCAGGGCCGCGGCGAGCAGCAGCGCTGCGACGAGAAGCACCGCCCAATGCACCGACAGGATGCGCCAGAAGCGCTTCGGGTCGGCGTCGAGTTCCCGGATGAAGGTCGAGATCTGCCAGGGCAGGATCACGACGGTTCCAACCACCTGGCCGAGAATGAACGCGCGCTCGGCAAACAGATGCGCCGTCACCGCGGTGACGGCCGCCCAGATCACGATGTGGATCATCAACAGCATGTTGAGGCGTGCCTGGGTCTTGGTTCGCGTCATGAACAGCGTGTTGCCGAAAATCAGGTACTGGACGCTCATCGTCACGATGAACATCACGCCCATCCAGGGGGCGTAGGACATGATCTGCGGGCCGATCCAGATCTGCATGATCTCGCGCGACATCACCGCGGCTGCGACGAAAGGCGGCATGGTGAGGATCGGAAGTAGAATGATTCCAGTCTCGCCGAAGCGGTTGAACTGCTTCGGGTCGTTGCGCTGGTCGAGCCGGCTCACAACCGGCAACAGCGCGGAAGTAAGAAGGCTGGCGACCACCTTGGCGAGGCGGGGGATGCGGACCAGCGTGTCGTAGATGCCGACGCTTTGAGGACCGATATACATGCCGATCAGGAACGGCTGGATCGGCGCGATGATGCCGCCGACCAGTTTGCCCTGCATCACCAGGATGCAGCGGGTCATGACCTCGCGGCTGACGGAACGTGCCGGCAGCGACAGTCTGACCGAAGTGCGGCTGAGCGCTGCGATCGCCGCGCCGAACAGGATGACGGCGCGCAGCAGAGTGCTCGCGAGGAAGTAATAGGCGACGTACTCGTAAGGTTGCCCGGACTGTGCGGCGTAGACCGTGGCGGCGACGTAGAGTGCGGTGGTCAGGAATTCGCAGATCCGCAGCGAGCCGTAGCGTTCGAAACCCTTGACGACGCCTTCGGCGACCAGGGCAGGGAACAGCACCAGATTACACAGTGCCGTTGCGAGCAGCATGCTGGTGAAGCTTGCGACGTGACCCGGCTCGATCTTGAACTGCGCGACGATCCACGGGGTGGTGAACCAGATGAACAGGGTCAGCACCCCGCCGAGCAGCAGCGAGACCAGCAACAGGAGCAGGATCTGGCTGCCGCCGAGCTTGAGGTCGCGGTGCTCGCGCGCGCGCGCCACGACCTGCGTGGTGACCTCGGACAGGCCGAAGTCGATCACGCCGATCAGGCCCGACGACAGGAACAGGCGCGTCAGCACGATCAGCCCGAATTCCGCGACGCCCCAGGTCCGGATGATGATCGGAATCACGATCACGCCGAGAACCGCGACCAGCCCGAAGACGATCGCGGAAACCACGGTGTTGTGAACGAGGCGCTTCAGCATCGCAGGTCGCTCACCAGGCGCTCAGGCCACCATCGACCGCGATGTTCTGGCCCGTCACGTAGGCTGCCGCGTCCGAAACCAGGAACAGCATGGCGCCGACCATCTCGTCGGCGCGCGCCATTCGCCCAAGCGGAACGCGATTGCCGTAACGCTGCTTGAAGGTCTCGTTCTGCCCGCTTTCGACGCCGCCCGGCGTCAGCGTGTTGACGCGCACACCCTTCGCGGCCCAGTAGGTGGCGAGGTGCTTCGTCAGTCCGATCACGCCCGCCTTCGAGGCCGTGTAAACCGCCGGCGTGTTGATCGCGCGGCCGAGATATTCGGAGCCTTCGTAGATGCGCTGATCAGGGGCCATCAGGCCGTAGATCGAGGCGGTCTGCACGATGCTGCCATAGCCGAGTTCGGCCATCCGGCCGCCGAACACCTGCGCGACGGTAAACATGCCGTCGAGGTTCACCGACATGATCTCGCGCCACGTCTCCTGGGAGAATTTCTCGACCGGCGCGAAGAAGGCGTCGATGTCGCGGGTCTTGCTGGCGGCATTGTTGAGCAGGATCGACACGGTGCCGAGCCCGGTCTCGATCGCCTCGGCCGTGGCGCGCACCGCCTCGGGATTGGTGATGTCGCAGCCAAAGCCCTTGGCACGAACGGAATGGCGTGCGGCGAGATCGCCGGCAACGTCGTCGGCGGTCGCCTGGTCGAGATCGACGATGGCGACATCGGCGCCGAATTCGGCAAGGCCGTCGGCGAAGCGGCGGCCGAGAATGCCGCAGCCGCCGGTGACCACGGCGGTACGCCCCTTGAGATCGAACAGCGCCTTGAAGCTCGTCATGATGATGTTCCCTGAAGTCCCTGACGTTGACGCAGCAGGAGCTCGACCAGTGCGAAGTCGACCTCGGAATCGATGTCGACCGAACGTTCTTCCGGCATCTCGAACAGGCGGGTGTCCGGATAGAACACCGCCGGCTTATCGAGGAATGACGCGACGCGCCAGACGTAGATCGAGGCGTTCATGTCGAAGCAGCGGGGGCTGTCCTGCCGCCGCACGATCGGCGGATCGGCGGTCTTCGACAGGCCGACGCTGCCGTCCTTGCGCTCTTCGACGAGGTTGAAATAGGGCGAGCGGCGGGCGGGCGCGCCGGTGATGACGTTGGGTGCGCCGGAGGTCCGCAACAAATCCACCGCGCCGGTGATATCGGAGGCGAGCCGCAGCGGCGAGGTGACGTCGAGGTCGACGAAGATGTCGGGCGTGTGCCCCGTGCGCAGCATCGCCTGTTCGAGACAGTGGCGGATCGCCGGAATTTTCGGCGCGGCGTCGGTCGCCATCTCGTCCGGGCGCTTGACGGCGATGTCGGCGCCGGAGCGCAGCGCTTCATCGAGCAAGGCATCGGAGTCGCTGCTGAACGCGATCGCCGTGAAGAGGCCGGTCTGCTTCGCTTGCTCGATCGTCCATGCCAGCATCGGCCGCCCCAGCAGGAGGCGGCTGTTCTTGCCGACGACGCCTTTGGAGCCGCCGCGGGCACATATGGTGCAGATCAGGCTCATGCGAAAACCCAGCTCTTCGAATTCAGCGCGCGCTCGCTGGCGTCGATCAAATCCACGACGGCGATGCCTTCGGCGAGCGAGCAGACCGGGCCATCGCTGGCCAGTACAGCCTGGTGCATCGCCCGATAACTGGTGTCACGGTCGCTCGCGTAGGGCGTGGCGACGCCATTGACGATCAGGCTGCCGCCGACCATGTCGGCCTCGATCGTCTCGTCGGCGAGGTTGATGCGGATCCGGCGCAGACCGGCGCGGTCGAGATAATCGAGGTGAACCTGCACGACCTGCGCCCGCGCCATTTCCATCAGCAGTGCGAGGTGGTCGTCGACCTCGAGATCGCGTGCGCCGGAGGCGCCGCCGAGCGCGGCGACACGCTGCCACGGCCCGAACAGCCAGAGCAGATAGTCAAGCTCGTGGCTGAGGTCACGCAGCACGCCGCCGCCTGCGGCAACCGTGGAGGATGCGGTGTCGCGATGGTCGCGACCGGGCCGCCAATCCCTGATGTCCTGTCCGACATAGGCTGACACCGTGATCGCGGAGCGTCCCTCGATGTGACGGGCGAGCGCGGCCATCACCGGATGGAAGCGCAGATTGTAGGCGACCAGCAGTTTCGCAAAGGGGAAGGCGGGCAGCGGCTCGGACCTTGCGAGCATCGGCTTTTCCACCAGAACGGTGCCACGAAAGCCCGTGTCCGCAAGCTCGCGCAACGCATCGACGTGTTGTGCCGTCTCGGTGGCGATGACGACATAATCAACCTGACCGCGCGACAGCGCGTCACCGAGGCTGCCGCAATCACCGCCGCCGCGGCGGCTGACGGTCGTGACCGCAAGGCCGAGCTCCGCGAGGATGCGGGCATGGCGGGTTCCGATCGAACCCAGGCCTGCGACCACCGCGGTGCGAGCGCTCACTGGAAGACCTCGTGAAACTCGGCATGGGCCTGCTCGAAATCCTCGACGCGGCCGATGTCGAGCCAGTACTCCCGGATCGGATACACTGCGACGCGGCCCTCGCTCGCGACGACACGCTCCAGCACCGTCGGCATGTCGACCTTGGCGCCGCGGTCGACGAGCCGGAACACGTTGGGACCGATCACGTAGATCCCGGCGCTCACGAACCAGCTCTCGGTTGGCTTTTCCCGGATGACCTGGAGATATCCTTCCGACGCGGTGACGACGCCGTAGGGGACATGAACCTTGTGCTCGCGCACCGCCATCGTGGCTTCCGCCGGCGTTGCGTTATGGAAGTCGACCAACGCGCCGTAATTGATGGTCGTGAGAATGTCGCCATTGGTCACGACGAGGGGCAGATCGGGCGTCGAAGGAAACAGGCCGAGGGCGCCCGCGGTGCCGAGACGCTCGGTTTCCTGGATGTAGCGGATTGTCGCGCCGAAGGTGGAGCCGTCACCGAAATGATTCTGGATCAGCTCGGCTTTATAGTTCACCGAGATGAAGATGTTCCGAAACCCCTGCTGCACGAAACTGCGCACGATGGTTTCGAGCAGCGGCCGGCCGCCGACATGAAGCATCGGCTTCGGCACCTCGCGCGTCAGCGCGCCGAGGCGCTCGCCGAGACCGCCGGCCATGATCAACACGGGGTTTTCGTATTGTGGCGCTTCCAGCAGCTCGTCGAAGGTTTCGACGCCGATGACCTTGCTATCGGCGTCGATCAGCGGAAGCTGCTTGATCGATTTCTGCCGCATCAGGCGCAGGCGTTCGTCGCGGGGCAGGACGACGGACGCCGACACCGGAGACGGGTTCATCACGTCGATCGCGCGGCCGCTCAGCGGGATACCACGCAACAGCCCGCGTCTGATGTCGCCGTCGGTGACGATGCCGCTGAGCCTGCCGTCGTCGAGGACCAGCGCAATCTGGATGCTGCCGCTTTCAATGGCGGCGATGGCCTCGCTCACCGTGGCTTCCGTTCCAACGATGGCTTTTTGCCAGGACTTCATGGTGATGGACCTCGCGGGCAATCGCGCATTTATCGGCGCTCGCCCGATCAGAAAGCAGCTATATCGCGGCTGCGAAGAGGGACGTCAATCCCCGCGGCCTTGGCTCAATTTGGCCTCCAGAGCCGCCAGTTTCGCCTCGGCCTTTGCCAGTTCGGCCCGGAGATTTCGACCGAGCCGGCTGCCACGGGTGGCATCCGGAACGAGGGCCGCGGCAACGGAGCCGTCGGTTCCGACCGGCGCCCAGCGCGTGATCCGAATGAAATTGTCGCCGGTCTTGACTAGGATGCCGGCACTGTCCCGGCCGATCACCTCGCCGGGGGCGCCGATATAGGATTTCGCGCCCGGGATCAGCTCGGCGGCAAGGATGGCGTAGGATTTATCTTTCCAGATCGTGCGCGCGCCGGGGCCGGGCGGCACCAGTGCACGGACGAAGCGTTCGAGCGCCGCGCTGCCGGACGTCCAGTCGATCTCCTCGTCGCCCTCCCGGCGCCGGCAGCAATAAAGGCCGACCGGATCGATCGTCGACTGCACGATGCGCTTGTCGATGCCTTGGTAGACGTCGGAGATCGCATCGACCAGTGTGTCGGCGCAAAGCGTCTCGGCCGTCTTGAGCAGCGTCGCATAGCTGTCGGTTGCGGAAATCGGCACCTTGATCTGCCGCACGATGTCGCCGGTGTCGATGCCGAGATCGACCCAGTGAACCGTGATGCCGAACTCGGTCTCGCCGTTGATCAGCGCCCAGGTCAGCGGATTGCGGCCGCGATAGAACGGCAGCGCGCCGGCATGGCAGTTGAGCGTGCCGCGCGGCGGCAGCGCCAGGACTGCCTCGCGGAGAATCTGGTCATAAGACATCGAGACGTGAAGCTCGGCTGCAAATGCCGCGAACTCGGCAAGGCTCTCCGGCGCGTTGACGGCCTTGGGGCTCAGCACCGGGATGCCCTTCGCTTCCGCAAGCGCGACAAGCGTCGAATCCGGGCGCGATGCGCGCACCGCGACGAAGGCGATGGTGTAGCGGGGATCGTCGATCAGCCGGGCGAAGGCGCGTTGGGCCCAGACGCCGTCGCCGAAATAGCCGATCCTCATAGCGGGTCTTCCTCGTCATAGGGACGGGTGACCGTGGTGCCGACCAGCGACCAATATTCGATCGGCGGCCGGCCGGAGCCAGGCCGCTTGCAGGTGAGGTCCTCGGGCGTGAGCACGTCGCCTGCCTTCAACGCGCGCGCGGCGACGATGCTCTTGCGGGCAATGTCGATGTTCTTGATCTCGGAATTCTTGGGCGTCTTGATGCCGTCGCCGCGTGCCTGCTCGATGCGGCGGATGGCGGAGACCATGCGTTTGAAATCGCCGGGCTCGATCGAAGCTGCGTGATCCGGCCCTTCGGCCTTGCGGTCAAGCGTGAGATGCTTCTCGATGACGGTGGCACCCATCGCCACGGCCGCGAGCGAGATCTCAATGCCGTCGGTGTGGTCGGAGTAGCCGACCGGCAGCTGAAAGGCGGTCCGCATCGTCTGCATCGCCGCGAGATTCACGTCCTCGGGCGGGCAGGGATATTCGGTCGTGCAGTGAAGCAGGCTGACGCGCTCGGACAGTCGGGCGCGGGCGTCGCCGTCGCGCCAAGCGGCGCGGAATGAGGTAAGACTCGGTGGCGTGTTGCCGCGGCCGTAGCCGTGTGCGAGCACGCCCAGCGCCTCCTCGACCTCGATCAACGTCGCCATGCCGGTCGACAGGATCAGCGGCTTGTCCGCGCGCGCGATCGCGTGCAGCAGCGGCGCGTTGGTCAAATCGCCCGAGCCGATCTTGATCCGGGGCAGGCCGAGCGTGAGCAGGAAATTGAGCGATTGATGGTCGAACGGCGTCGACAGGAATTCGATGCCGCGCTCCTTGGCGCGGGCGATCAGCGGCGGATGCGCCGAATGCGGCAATTCGAGCCGCTTGAGCATCGCCTGCTGGCTCTCGGCGGCGTCCGTGGTGCGCTGCTGGTAATCTGCCTTGCGCGCGCTCTTGCCCGCGAGCGAACTCGCGTTGAAGGTCTGGAACTTGACGATGTCGGCGCCGGCATCGGCGGCCGCGTCGATCAAGGCGAGGGCGGTCTCGAGACTGCCGGAGTGGTTGACGCCGGCTTCGGCGATGATGAGCGTACGCGTCATGTCGCAGCCTCGCCGTCGTAGAAGCCCTTTTTCAGCAGCGCGTTGAAATCGGGAATCGACGCGATCTTGTCGGCGACGCGGCGGCTGGTCTCGCCGTCGCCGTAGGGGCTGACTGTCGGCTGCCGTCCGCGCGCGAGCGCGCTGGCGATCGCCGTCGAAATGGACGCGCGATCGGGCGCGGCGTGGAACACGGAGGCGGCGCGCTCGCGTCCCTTCTGCCGGTCGCCGATGTCGACGGTCGGAACGTTGAGCGAGGGCGCTTCGTAGATGCCGCTCGATGAATTGCCGACGACGGCATCGGCCTGGTTCATCAGGCTGATGTAGCGAAGCTGTCCGAGCGAGGCGACCGCGATGGCGTTCGGTCGGCCCGCGACGAAGGCCTTGATCCGCTCGTTGAGCGCGCGGCCTTCGGCATCGGCGTTCGCAAGCGTGAAGAACAGGCTGAACTCGGGATCGAGCGCGGTGAGCGAAGCAAACAGCTCATCCAGCGCGCCGACCGAACGGTCCATCTCGACCGTGACGGGGTGGAACGTGACCAGCACGTTGCGCTTGCCGAGCTTCATCCCGACCTCATGGCCGATGGTCTCGCGATCCATCAGCTTGAGACGCTTGATCGAATCGATGCCGGGCGAGCCGACGGTGAAGACGCGCGCAGGATCCTCGCCGAGCCGGGTCAGCCGCCGCGCCGAGTCGGCGTTGGTGGCAAAATGCAGATGCGACATCTTGGTGATGGCGTGACGGATGGCTTCGTCGATCGCGCCCTCGGTGACGTCGCCGCCGAACAGATGCGCCATCGGCAGCCGCATGAACATCGCGGCCTGCGCAGCCGCAAAAGTCTCGTAGCGATCGCCCAGCACGACGACGAGGTCCGGTTTCAGCCGGGCGAAGGCGTCGGCAAATCCGATCACGCCGAGCCCGACCGACTTGGAGACGCCGACGCCTGAATCGCTCGAGAGCAGAGTCTCGACGCTCTCGTCGACGTCGAAGCCTTCGTCGCGGATGTTGTTGATGGTGTAGCCGAACTCGGGCGACAGATGCATGCCGGTGGCAATCAGCTGAAGCCTCAGCCCGGGCGTTTCGCGGATCGCCCGCATCGGCCAGATGATCAGGCCGAAATCGGCGCGGCTGCCCGTGACGAAACAGATCTTGCGGCTTGGTTCACTCATCGCGGGCCCGGATGCTGGCACTGGAAGGAAGGTTGATCAGGCGGCGCTCGATCGATTCGGCCGTGCCGAGATCGCCGTGCGGGTTTTGTGCGAACATCGGCAGCCGGTGCATCAACGTCCAGGCCGGACGCGCGCCGAAGCCGGCTTCGTTCAGTGCCGCGAGTACGTCGTCGCGCCGTTCGGCGTTGGCCTCGTCGAGCAGGATTGCGTTCAGCCAGTAATTGCTCGTGGTGCTCTCGGGCTCGCGCGAGAAGCGCACACCGGCGACGTCGGCAAAGACGCGCTCATAGGCGGCCGCGAGCTTGCGTTTGCTCGCCAGGAATCCGTCGAGCTGCTCGAGCTGTGCGCAGCCGAGCGCGGCGTTCAGATTGGGCAGGCGGTAGTTGAAGCCGATCTCGTCATGCACGAAGGCCCATTTGTGCGGCAGCTTCGCGGTGGTGGTGAGATGCTTGGCGCGGCGCCCCAGTTCCTCGTCGTTGGTGAGGATGGCTCCGCCGCCGCCGGTGGTGACGATCTTGTTGCCGTTGAAGCTCAGCGCCGCGAGCCGGGCCTGCGAGCCGACGGCGTGGCCCTTGTAGGTCGATCCCAGGGATTCCGCGGCGTCTTCCACCAGCGCAATGCCCCACTCCCGGGCGATCGCTGCGATCTCGTCCAGCTCGACCGGATGTCCGAAGGTGTGCATCGGCGTGATCGCGGCGATGCGGCGCCCGGTTTCGCGATTGATGGTGCCCTTGGGCGTCCGCTCGGCAATCGCCGCGAGCCGCAGGGCGAGGGCGCGCGCATCCATGCCGAGCGTGACCAATGAGCTGTCGACGAAGTGGGGCACTGCGCCGCAATAGGCGATCGCGTTGGTGGTCGCGATGAAGGTCAGCGCGGGCGACATCACCTCGTCGCCCGGCTCGACGCCGGCGAGGCGGAAGCAGGCGTGCAGCGCCGCGGTGCCGTTGACGACGGCGACCGCGCGTTTGGCGCCCGTCACCTCTTCCAGCATGCGCTCGAAGCGGTCGACGAACGGGCCAACCGAGGAGACGAAGGTGCTCTTGATGCACTCTTCGAGATAGCGGACCTCGTTGCCGGCGAAGACCGGTTCGTGCAGGCCGAGGATGCCGTTGGGCGTGCCTGCGGCGCGCCGGACGGCGTCGACTACGGCCGTGGGATCGAAGGCGGAAGATTCGGATCTGGTCGCAGCCAATTTTGCCTCAGACATTGTAGACGTCCGCCTTGTAACGGCTGAGATTGGCGGGGTTGGTGAACCAGCTCGCGGTCTGCTCGATGCCGCGGCGCATGCCTTCGAGCCCGCCGAACTCCGGTGCCCAGCCGAGCTGCTGGCGCGCCTTGGAATTGTCGGCCCAGAGCCGCTCGACCTCGCTGTTGGCCGGACGCAAGCGCGCCTCGTCGGTTTCGATCTCGATCTTCACGCCCATCACGTCGGCGATCATCTCGACGGTCGCACCGACCGAGATCTCGAAGCCGCTGCCGAGATTGATGGTCTGGCCGACGGTCTGCTCCGCCGGCGCGGTGAGGCCCGCGATCAGCCCGCGCGCGGTGTCGGTGGCGTAGGAAAAGTCACGCGTCGGGCTGACCGCGCCGAGGCGGATCTTGCGCTTGCCCGTCGCGATCTGGCTGATGATGGTCGGAATGACCGCGCGCGCGGATTGCCTGGGACCGTAGGTGTTGAACGGCCTGATGACGACGACCGGCATGTCGAACGAGGCCTGGAACGACAATGCCATCTGGTCGGACGCGATCTTCGAGGCCGAGTAGGGCGATTGGCCGACCAGCGGATGGTTCTCCTTGATCGGCACGAACTGCGCCGAGCCGTAGACTTCGCTGGTCGAGGTCTGCACGAAGCGCCGTACGCCGGCCTGCCGCGCCGCCTGGAGCACGTTCACCGTGCCGCGGACGTTGGTCTCGACGTAGGATTCGGGCGCGACATAGGAGAAGGGAATCGCGATCAGGGCCGCCAGGTGCAGCACGTCGGTGCAGCCGCTGGCGGCCGCGATCATGAAGTGCGGATCGCGGATGTCGCCGGCCACGACCTCGACCGATGTCATGATCTCGGCCGGCACCGTGTCCAGCCAGCCCCAGGAATTGAAGGAGTTGTAGTAGACGATCGCCTTGACGCGGGCCCCGGCTTTCACCAGCTCCTCGACGACATGCGAACCGATGAAGCCGTCGCTGCCGGTAACGAGGACGCGGGCGTCCCTCAGATCTGCCATGCCGGACCCCAAAAGGCGATTAAGCCAGTATTCGCAAAGAGATGGCGCTATAGCACACTGGCGCTCGCGTGCAACAGAACAGCGTTCGCATCGGCCAAATGCCGGGGGATGCAGCGCTTTTCGGTGCGCGTTTAAGCGTTCCCGGACAGGGCGAGGCGTTGCCTCACGAAAGTCTCCAGATTTCCGCCTTCGAACAGGTGGCCTGCGATGCCGGCGGCCCGCGCCGCCTCCATGTCGCTGTCCCGGTCTCCGATCACCATGCTGCGCGTCATGTCGACCGGGAAACGCTGTGCGAGGTCGGTGATCATGCCGGGCGCCGGCTTGCGCCTGTCGCTGTTGCGGCAATAGCGCGCGACGGTGCCATCCGGGTGATCGGGGCAGTATTCGAAGGCGTCGATATGCGCGCCGATCAGCGCCAATTGCTCCGCCATCCAGCGGTGCAGCGCAACGACGTGGTGCTCCTCGTAATAGCCGCGGGCGACGCCGGATTGATTGGTAATGACGAAAGCGAAATAGCCCGCGTCATTGACCGCCTTGACCGCTTCCTGGGCGCCCTCGATCCATTCGATCGTGTGCGACTCGAACGCGTAGCCCGAATCGTGGTTGAGCACGCCGTCGCGATCGAAGAAGACAGCCGGACGCCGCAGCGAGGGCGCTTCGACCCTAGAACTGGTATCCGACATGCTCGGGCCGATCCCGGAACGGATCAATGCAGATGCCCGCATTCGTGCTCAGCAAATTGCGGTTCCGCGCGAAGTGCGGGCGCCAATGCATGTCCGAGGGAATCAGGACGAAGGTCACGACGTCGCGATGGTCGCGCTTGGGCGAGGTCGCCTTGTGAATACATCCGCCGTTCTCGAACAACAGACGCGTGCCGACGGGACCTTCGAGCAGTCTGGTCGAATCCTTGTCGTCGAGCCGCGAGACGAACTGGTTGATCCGGCGGCGGTCGAAGAAACCTTCCTTGCGCAGGCCGGCGCTGAAGGGCTTGTCCTTGACGCTGAGGGCGCCGGTCTCGGCGACCACGTCGTCGAGATAGACCATCAGCTTGATCTCCTGCCTCGGGCAATTGTCGAGGTGCCACAGGAAGCTGGAGTCCGCCTTGTCCGGGGTCGGCCTGGTCCGGTAGAACGAGACCGCAAAGATCTTGAAGTGGCTGCCGTAATAATTCTCGACCGCGGTCTCCAGATCCTCGTCGATGAAATCGATGATCTCCGGAATGAGCTCGAGGCCGTCGATCATGCGGTTCATGCCGTAATTGACCACGAAGCCGTCGTTCTGCTCGGCGAACTTGCGATCCACCGTCGCCTTGATCTCCTGGAGCCGCTCGGGCGTCATCTTGGAGGGCGGCGGCAGTGCGGCGAAGCCATCCTGCTTGAAGCGGTTGGCGGTGGCGAGCTGCTCGGGGGTCGCCTTCGTGAACGGCTTCCAGCTCCGCTTCGCGCTGTTGGCGTAGGCCGCGTAACGCAGATTGACGCCGAGCGAATGATTGTTGCCGAACATCGCGACGCGGGTCTGAACGCGCGCCCTCGAAGCGATCTTGCGAAGCGATTGCATGTCCCGATCTCCCCCAGCCGGCTATTTGCCGGCGCTGCCGCGCTTGTTGATGCGAAATATCACCGATGACGTGAAGCGGCCTTCGCTCTCGAAGTCCTCTTTCCAGTAGACGTGACCTGCAGTGTCGCCGAAGATTTCGAGCAAATCGTCGGGACCATTGGCAAGGTTGTTCTTGCCGAAGAGGTTGCCCGCGCCCTTGGCGAGATGCTCGTAGGCGAAGATGATCAGTGCGCCATCCTTCGCGACGCGGATCGTCTCGGCGACCGCCTTCGGAATGTCGTCGCTGTAGGTGATCACGAATGCGCTGTAGAAAGCGTCGAACTGGTCGTTGCCGAACTTCAGATCGTGCATGTCCATCAGGCGCACGGTCGGGGCGTAGGAGAACAGGTCGATCGCGGTCAGTTTGGCCGGGTCGAAACCGTAATCCGACAGCAGCATCAGTTCGGCCTCGTTGCGCGGGCCGACGACCAGCGTGTTCAAAGCGCGGAGCTTGAGGCCGCGAATAGAGCGGAGCAGGGCGATGACACGCTCGGTCCGCCCGCGGTTGATGATGTTGATATTGCCGAGATTGTACGGCAGCACCTGCTCGGCGACGAACCCGCTCTCGACGCCGCCGCCCTTGACGAGCTGCTTGAGACCATGGCCGGTCAACCGCCAATAAAGTCGGCGGCTATGGAACCGCAGTGCAAAAATCGGCGGCAGCAGTATGAAATACCGCCACGGCGAGAGCAGGACAGGCGACCTCGGAACCAGAAACCGGCCGACAAACTCCCGCAATTTCCGTCCGCGGGATGCGTCCGCCGCGGCCGTCCCGGCGCCATTTACCGTCATGCTCATCCTGTCGACCCGTAGGCCCGTTTTCCGGTCTCTTACCGAGACTTAGCCCTCGTTGCAAGGCGTAGAAGGTCCGGTCTCTATCTGCGGTTGTTCGGTCCCGGTCAGGATCGCGGGGACGTCGGTCACAGCCGTTTCAAAGTCGCGGGAACCCGGGGCCAGAACCGGATTTTTCTCATTGGAAACAGCGCCCAAGGCAGCAGCGACAAGCCGGAGCGGGCGAGACGGGCCTCGAGCATCAGGGCGAGCAGAAGTGCGGTGATCTTGATCCAGTAGCTGGAAACGGTGACGAAATTCAGCATGCCGCCGATGTACATCACGTAGAATCCGTACAGCGTGTACATGGCAAAGAACGTCGAGGCGTAGCGGCCCTGGATCGTTCCCTTGACGACGAGAGCCGTCAGGCTGGCCGCGAGGAAGGCGGTTGCGGCGAGGAACGGCCAGGCAAGAACGGGCCCGAACAGCTCGAAGAATATCTCGGGAAATCCTCCGGCGAACTGGAAGCCGACCGAAATGTGCTCGTGCGTCCGCGGCTCGCCGATCGTCGTCAGCATCAGGTATTGCGGCGTCGTATTCTTGTCCGGGGCAATCGGCAACTGAAACAGGAAATCGAAGACGCGATACGGCTCCCACTGTCCGAGCTCGAACACGCGTTGATGCGACAGCCAACCGAGCTCGCCTGGTTGCACAAGCGTGCGTTCGATGAACTGCGCCCTGATTTCGGAGCCCTGATAGCCCCGGACATTGGTGAGATTGTTGTAGATCCCGAACACGGCGGCGACGACCAGCAGCGCTGCGGTGGCGCCGAGGCCAATGAGCTCCCGCCGCCCGAGGAAGCGCCGCAGATAGGCGAAGGCGGACTTCGTGTCTGGCCCGGCGGTGACGGCGATGACCGCCGCGATCGGCGTCAGGAAGAAGCTGCCGAAGCTGTAGAAGGCCGAGAACCGGTTGCCGGTCAGGAACATGTAGACCACGAGCACGACCAGCAGCGCGAGATAGCGAATGTCCAGCCGGCGGTTGCGCAATCGCTCCGCCGCGAACATCACGCCCCACCAGAACGTCAGGAAATTGCCGTACGAGATCAGCCAGCGATGCGCGGAGCCCGCATGCTCAGCGGTATAGACGAAGCGCTCCATGTGCGAGAGCAGCGGAATCGTGCCGTGGCGGATCAGGTCGACGAAGAGCCATGCCAGGAAGAGGACCGAGACGATGAAGGTCAGGTCCGAAAGCGTCAGCACGCCGGGTGCGGCGGGACGTTGATCGGCTTCCCCCATCCAGCCCAGAACGGTGGATGGACGCAACAGCAGGAAGAACGGCAACAGCGTGACGAAATAGGCCAGCACGTGCACGCACGTGACCGTTCCCGGGCCGACATAGAGAAAAGTCTGGGATGAATAGACCGGCCCGGCGAGATCGATGAACATCATCGAGCATGTGCGCCAGACCAGTGTGAAGATGATGAAGATGAACGAGATGAAGATGATCGGTCGGTACGCGGACAGGTATAGACAGCAGAGCAGGAAGGCGAGCCCGCAGGCGATCACTCCAATCTGATCGGTCAATACCGCGGTCAAAGGCCCTTCCCCCGGCGTGAAAGGTAAAGAAAACTACGTAACTATCTATGATTCGTTCGTACTTAGTTCGGAGATTATATCTAATTTGGATATCGCCGCGCCGGGGCCGTGACTATGACGAGGACGACCATGGCGATCAGCATGGCCAGGCCTGCCAGAATTGCGGCTCGCTCCGGTCCGATCGAGCGTTCCGTTCGCGGATAGCTGTCCGGCTCGATGTAGATGACCGTCTTCTCGGTGAGTTCGAGCAGGTTGGTGTTACGCTGAACGCGGTCTCTCAGCTTGTTCCAGAACTCGGCTGCCCCCGCCAGATTCGGCACGAGAACCGACGGGCCGGACTGATCGCGTCCTTCGCGCGTCACGCTCAGCATGCGCGGGCCGAGCTCGACGATGGATTTCTCGATGAAGTCCACCCTGCGCTGCATGTCCGCCAGATTGGCGCGCAGCGCATCGAGACGCTTCTGGCCGATCGCGTCATGTATGCTGGTGATCTCGTCGGCGAGTGACCGGAAGACCGCTTCGACGTCCGCGCTCGAGCCAGCCGAAACCTCCACCGAGACGTTGCGGTCGCCTTCCAGCGCCACCGCCCTCAGGCTTGATGCGGCGAGCTTTCTCGACAAGGCCGCGGTCGCCGGCTCGAACTTCGCGCCCGCCATGACCTTGGTCACGAAGATCGGATCCGACACGCGGGCAACCAAATTACGCGCCGACTCGATCGGTGCGAGCGGGGCGCCGTTGTCCTGAAGCAGATATTCGGCCCCGGGGACCAGGCCGATCCTGACGATCGTCTTTCCGGTCCATGCCGGCACGTCGCCGGACCTGAAAAATCCCAGCGTCAGGCCGAACGCGAGCAGGCAGGCGATGCCGATCAGCCAACGCCAGGGTCGGATCAGCGATCCGACATACCCCAGGACGCCCGCTGCGTCCGGTGCGGTAGTTGGCGTCAGATTATCCATCGAACTTCCCGTACGCGCCCTCAGCCCTACCCAGCATTAAGTCGTTCCAGTGCCGGGTGCAAGTTGATCCAGGACCTGACGGCCGGGCATGAATGTGTCGCGAATTTTCAGCGGCTCTCGAAAGTCGCGAGCCGCTGGAGCGCGATACGAAATCCTTCGCCGTCGTTCTCGTGGCCCTGCCAGATTTCCGGGATGAACGAGGCCTGTGGCGCCTGCCGGTTCAGCACCCGGAACACGTTGCCGAAATCGATCTCGCCTTCGCCGATCTGGAGGCCTTCGCCGTCGACGCCGCGGGCATCGCCCATGTGAACATGGGCGACGAGCGAGCCGATCGCCTCCATGAACTCGTCGAACGACCAGCTGTTTTCGGTGCAGGCGAGCTGGGAATGCGAGGTGTCGAAGCAGATGCGCAACCCGAGCTCGCGGCAGCTGCGCACGATGTCGTCGCTGGACACGAACAGATTGTGATAGCGCTGGCCGCCGAAATGCCAGGGATACGGCGGCATGGTCTGCGGCCACAGCTCGACTGCGGGATCGGCGAGTTCGCGGACGCTGGCACGCAGATGGGCTTCGCGAACCGCACGTTCCTCCGCGGTCAGGAAGCGCGTCGACGAGAAGCCGCCGACGTTGCAGATGATGCCGACCGGGCCGTCATTGCGGAAGCGTTGTGCCAGCGCCTTGGTCTTGGCGATGACGCGCTTCATCTCCGCGATCGAGCGCGTGCGATAGTCGTCGTCCGGGATCGTCAGATCGAGCACGTGGTCGTTCTCGAACAGCTCCGGCGCGTGCACGACCAGGCCGCAGGAATAGCTGTCGGCGAGGAAGTCGGCATCGTTGATGCCGAGGTCGCGATAGCTCAGGTGAAACTCGACGAAGTCCGGATTGATCGCCGCGATCAGCTTGTCCGCGTCGCGATGGCGCACCGGCACGCCCCAGGGGCGCTTGAAATTGATCTGCCCGCCGGCCGAGAGCTCGCCGAACTCCGAGATGTCGGATGGATAGAGTGGCGTCTGGGCCGGGATCGCGCGCGGCGCCTTGCGTCCGATCACCTCGTCGATGCGGTTCGGTGACAGTCCCTGGCCCGGGCTGCGGATCTCGACCATCTCTCGCGTGATCGTCGCGCCGGCCGCGATCGCGTCGACGGCGAAGATCGACTTGCCGAGGCTGATGCGGTTGGCCTTCTCGCCCTGGCTGAGGATGCGGGGCAGGGCGCTGCCGAGGGAGTCCTCGACCTGGCGCACGCCCTCGACCATACGCTTGAACTCATCCGGCAGCAGGCTGACCTTGTGGTCGTTGCCCTCCTGGTCGCGCGCCAGCGTAAAGTGCTTCTCGATCAGGCGCCCGCCCATCGCCACCGCCGCGACCGACACGAAGACGTCGCGCTCGTGCCCGGAATATCCGACCACGCTCTCGCAGAGCTCCTGGAGCCGCACCATGTATTTCAGGTTGATGTCGCGGAATGGCGCCGGATAGGTCGAGTTGCAGTGGAGCATGACGTACTCCGCCCCCGACGTCTGGAGCAGCTTCACCGTCTCGCGGATCTCGTCCTCGGTCGACATGCCGGTCGAGCAGATGATCGGGATTCGCTGGTCGACGATGTGCTGGAGCAACTCGTGATTGGTGAGGTCGGCAGACGCGGTCTTGATCGCCTTCAGTCCGTAGGCGCGGCATTTGTCAGCGCTGTTGATGTCGAAGGCGGTGCAGAGCGGCTCCATTCCGAGCGAGGCCGAGTAGTCGAAGCAGCGATAAAGGTCCTCGTCGCTGAGCTGAAAGCGGTCGAGCAGGTCGAGCACGTATTCGGTGCCGAGGTCCTCGCTCTGTCCCTTCGCCCGCTTGCCGTAGAGGCCGGTCATGTCGCGCATCTGGAATTTGGCCGCGTCGGCGCCGGCCTCCGCCGCTGCCTTGATCAGGGCGAAGGCGGCTTCCAGGCTGCCATTGTGGTTGTTGCCGATCTCCGCGATCAGGAAGGTCGGATTCTCCTCCGCGACGGTGCGGCCGCCGATCCTGATCCCTTCGCCGGGATGGCGCTGGCGGGCAACGCCGACGACGTGGCGCTCGGCGTCGACCAGCGGCACGTAGAGCACGTCGCGCAGCAGCCGGTTGGCGGTCTCGCGATCGCCGGCGACGGCGCTGCGGACGCGGCGGTTGCAGAGGTCACCGACCGCGGCCTGCACGCCGGACGCGGCACCTGCACCGATCCAGCGGATGATGTCTCCGTTCGAGAGGCTGCCGAGCAGCCGGCCGCTGCCGTCGACGCAGAACACGATCTCGCGCCGGTTTGCCGCGACCTTGCTCGCCGCCTCCTGGATGGAGGCGTCCTCGTGCACCAGATAGCTCTGAAGGTCTCTGTCGATGATCATCCTGCGATGGTCCTGCGGAACGTGGCTTCGAGAGCCTCCCAATCGGAGAGCTCGTCGAGCTCGATGCTGGTGCTCTCGTCCATCTCGTGGACGGCGATCTTGCCATGAAGGCGCGCGCTACGCTCACGCAGCCGCTCCACGGTCGAAATGTAGAACGCGCCGTTCTCCATCAGCGTGCCGTTCCATTGCTGGCGCAACGGGCGCTTGGCCGGATCATAGTTGATCGGCGTGGCGTCGTCATTCCAGAAGAACCGCTTGGTCCTGACGCAGGTGACGAGCGAATCCGCCCCGTTCGCCACGAAATGAGAGATGGCGTCGGCAACGTCGCCGCGTGTCGTCTGCGGGCTCGTCGCCTGCGCGGTGACGAGATATCGTTCCGTGATGTCGGAGCTGTCGATCAGGTCGTAGATCGCCTCTTCGGTGGTCGAGTTGTCGGCCGCCAGATGGGTGGGGCGGGGATGGATCAGGATCCGGGAATCGATCGACCTTGCCACGGCAGCGATCTCCTCGCTGTCGGTCGATACGAAGACGCGCGAGACCATGCCGCAGTCGAGCAGGGCCCGCAGCGTCCAGGCGCAGAGCGGCTGGCCGCAAAACGGTTTGATGTTCTTGCCGGGGATGGATTTCGAGCCGCCGCGCAGCGGAACCACTGCGGCAAAGCTCGGCGTGCCAGACGGGGCGCTCATGGAATCAACGCCAGTTGACCGGCCCGAAGCCGGGAGTATTTGGTGCCCTTGATACTCACGGGGAGCCGTCCGGCCGGTTTTGCCATGGGCAGGGCATAACATCGCGGCCTGCCCGGAAGCAAGGCGGGACACCCCCGCAAGATGCCGTCGGATTCGGGCCGTTTCGCTCCGGGAATTGGGCCTGTCTCCGCCCGCGATCGCGCCGGCCGCGCGCGATTTACATTGCCCTCAGTTCCTATAGAAGGCTCCAAAAGGGTCGACACGACATGTACGTCATCGGAATCAGTTCGGGGATCAAGCACGGCCATCACGATGGCGCGGCGGTGCTGTTGCGCGACGGCGAGTTGATCGCGGCTGCCGAAGAGGAGCGATTCACGCTGGCCAAGCATGCGCGCGGCGAGCTGCCGCGCGGGGCGATCGGGTTCTGCCTGAAGCAGGCCGGCATCACCATGCGTGACGTCGACTGGATCTGCTCACCGCTGAAGACCTACACGAACTATACGCAGCGCCTGACGGAATACTTCAAGTACCAGTTCGGCCACAGTCCGAAGATCGAGCTCTACGACCATCACCTCTGCCACGCCGCGAGTTCGTTCTACGGTTCCGGTTTTTCCGAGGCAACGGTCGCCTGCTTCGACTTCTCCGGCGATTCCAGCTCCGGCCTCGTCGCGCATGCGCGCGGCAACGACTTCCGCGTCCTGACGCGCTTCGGCCGCAACAACAGTCTCGGTCTCTATTACGGGATGCTGACCCAGTATCTCGGCTATCAGATGACCAATGACGAGTACAAGGTCATGGGCCTGTCCTCCTATGGCAGTCCCGAATATCTCGACAAGTTCGCCAAGCTGTTGCGTCCCAACGGCATCAGCTACGAGCTCGATCCCGGGCTCGACAAGCGCAGGCGCGACGCCGAGATTTTCACCAGCGATTTCTCGACGCGGCAGGAGCGCATCTTCACCGAGAAGATGGAGGAGATTCTGGGACCGCGGCGGCTGCGCGGCGCGCCGCTCGACCACCGGATGACGAACATCGCCGCGAGCGGCCAGAAGCAGCTCGAGATCGTCACCACCGAGGTGATCCGCTCCGCGATCGCCGAGACGGGCTGCGGCGACGTCTGCATCGCCGGCGGCGTCGGGCTGAACTGCAAGATGAACATGGAGATCGCCGCAGAGCCGTCCGTGAAGCGCCTCTACGTTCCGCCGGTGCCGCACGATGCGGGCGTGGCACTGGGCGCAGCGATGATGAAATGCGCCGAGGCAGGCCATGCGATCTCGCCCCTGTCTCATGCGTACTGGGGACCCGAATACTCCAACGACACGATCCGGGAGACGCTGGACAAGATCGGTGCGCGGTTCGAGTTGCTCGACGATCCCGTCTCTCACTGCGTCACTGATCTCGCGGAGCAGAAGACCGTAGGCTGGTTCCAGGGTCGGATGGAGTATGGCCCGCGCGCGCTCGGCAACCGCTCGATCCTGGCCGACCCGCGGCATGCGAACATGAAGGACCGCATCAACCTCACGATCAAATACCGCGAGGAGTTCCGTCCGTTCTGCCCCTCGGTGCTGTATGAGCGTCAGGCTGAATATTTCGAGGATACGTTCGACGCGCCGTTCATGGTTGTGACGTTTCCGGTCAACCAGAAGGTCGCCGAAACCATGCCGGCGGTGGTCCATGTCGACAACACCGCGCGCATCCAGAGCGTCCATGCGGACAGCAATCCGCTCTACAGCCGGTTGATCGGTGAGTTCGCGAAGGCAACCTCGCTGCCGGTCCTGATCAACACCAGCCTCAACATCAACGAGCAGCCGACCGTGAACGCGCCGCTGGAAGCGCTGCACACCTATTTCTGCTCGGGGCTGGACGTCCTTTATCTTGGACCCTATCGCCTGTCCAAATCGGCGGGAAATTAACGCGTCGTCGCAGGCGGCGTCATCGGGGACGTGTGGCATGAACGTTTCGTCGCAGCCGCGCTGCTGATCGAGGTGCCTTGGGGGATGGAATGGCGCCTGGTCTCGACGTGACGGATCGCAAGCGGTGGCCGCTGACGTCCTGGCTCGAATTTGCGATGGGCGCCGGCACCGTGATGCTGCTGGCGCTGCTCTTCGCGATCATGCTGCGTCAGCCATTCGAGACGGTCGACGATCTGATCTGGCTGAACAAGCTGCGCGGCGACAGCTTTTCCAGCCTGTTGCTTTCACCGGCGTGGATGGTCAAGAGCAGTTTCTATCGGCCGGTGGCCGAAATCCTCCTCAAGATCCAGTACACGTTTTTCGGTCTCGATCCTCGCTTGTACCGCTACACGCAGTTCGCGATCATCCTGGTCCTGCTCTGGCTTTCGTCGCGCCTGATACGGCAGCTCGGGCTCCGCCGGGAAGCGGTTTTCCTGCTGCCGGTCTTTCTGATCGGTTCGCCTTTCATAACGGGCTCGATCACGTGGCTCAGTGAGCTTCCGCACGTGATCGTTCTCGTCTGCTTCGTCGTCGGCCTCATTGCGATCACGTCGAATCTGACGGAGGGGCGGAAACTCGTGGTCTGCACGCTCGCCTTCGCGGTTGCTCTCCTGTCGAAGGAGAACGGATTGGCGTTGACCGCCTTTCTCCTCTATTTCGCCCGGTCGTTGCCGGGAAAGGCAACGCTGGCATTTGCCGCCGTCATCGCCTCCTATTTCGCGATGCGCGCGCTCGTGCTCGGACCCTCGATGGGGCTTTCGGCTTTCGACGAGGACGGCGGCTATTTCTTCAGATTTTTGACGGGCGCCGAGAGGCGCCAGATGTTTCCCGGGAGCGCGATCTACCAGCTCTATGCCTATGACGTGCTGGCGCAGGTGGCCGCCATTCTGTTCCGGGCGACCGCGTGGGGGCAGATCGTTGGCGGCATCAACCGCGAAGTCGTCATCGAGACGGCGTCTACGGTCGTCATCGTCGCTGGAACTATGGCGGCCTATCGCAAGCACGGTGTTGTCTTCGTCATCCTCGCTGTCGTCGCGATCGGCGGAACTGTCTTCTCCTACGCCTATGCACGCGACCGGCATCTGGCGCTTCCCGCGCTAGCCTATGGCTTTGCTCTGGTCATGACGGCAAGCGAGCTGTCGAGGCGATTTGCGGCGATGCCGGCGGTTCCGCTGTTCTGCCTCTGGCTGGCCTGGGCCGCTCAAGCAGGCCTCGCTTTGCGTGCAATCGATCATCTTGCGACGCAGGCGATCGAGGAGGTCTACCGTCCCAACACCAGTCCACTCAATCCGAATCTGCCGGTCGAGGTCTGGACGGCCGCGCGCGAGCGTGCCCTGAGCCTGCGGTAGGATACGCCCCGTTGAGCCGCCGGTAGCTGGGGCGATCGGGCTTCGATGCGTGACGATGCGCCGCAGCCGCCGGGAAACCGGCGCGTTCCGTGCCGGTTCCTGACGGTCTTTGCACGCGAAAGAATGTCAGTTGAATGTGCGGGGTAGCGTCGATATTGTCCCGCCCGCAACCAGGGCGAGAGGGACAGCGGCGCGGACCATGACGGCAGATGCAGTGGCTTCCACGCGGCGCTTCACGCTCGCTTCGCTGATCGCAGTGTTGTTGTCCCTGGTTGTCTGGACCGGGATCAACGGACGCATCGCCGAGAACAACATCCGCTTCGACAAGGATCTGCTGTATCTTTATCTATGCGGGGTCGAGCAGGCCGGGCAGGCCTCGCATGACCAGCAGGACAAGCTCGTCGAGCATCTCATCGCGGCCTCTGCGAACGATCACTACATCTATCGCGCGAAGATGCGCGCCGCCTATTGCAACAATTATCCGTTCACGTCGCTCTCGATGTACTACGCCGGGAAGGTGCAGCAGTCGCTCGGCATGACCGATCCCTCGAGGGATTTTCCCGAGTTTCTGTTCAACGCGCTGCGCTGGGGCATGGCGCTCTCGGGCGCGGCTCTCGGCTGCCTGTGTCTGCTCATCGTGTTCTGGGCGGGCAGGGGCCCACTGGTGCTGCCGTTGTTCGGTGCGATCGCACTTGCGGCGCTGTATTACATGACCGTGCCACCGCCCAGCATCTCGTGGTCGCTGTACCAGCAGACGCCGACGCCGCCGGCGCCGCTCGTCACCCTGCATCGCACATTCTGGCTCAGTCTCTACACCTGGATAAACCCGACAGGGGCGTTCTCGCCTTTCTCGGTGTTCCCCCGCTGCCTTTGCGCCATGATTGCCTTCGCCGCGTTTGCGCTGCGCTGGTCCGGACGTGGCGGTGCGGCTTACTGGGCGCCGATCGCCATAAGCTTCGTGCACCAGAGTGAAGCGCCGATCCTGCTCGGCGTCATGATCGCCTGCGATCTCGCGGCGCGCCCCAGGGAGCTGTTGCGCCCGGCCTGCCTGGTCCCGATCGTGCTCACGGTCGTCCTCACCGCGATGCGCGAGCGCATGCTGGCGATCATGGGATTCTCTGTGGTGGCGATAGCCATCGCCATAGCCGTGCCGATCGGGCTTGCGATCCTGGTCTTTGCCGTTCCGAAGCTGCGCGCCGCGGCCGCCTCGGTCTGGTCGGTTGTCGATCGCTTCAGGGCGCGGTGGTTCGACCGTCTGTCCCTTCCCGTGGCTGACACCATCGTCATCCTGCTCGGATGGGTTGCGGTCGTGGTCATCTGCTTCTTCGTTTCGCGGAACGATCAGGTCTTTCGCGTGATCTATCTCTGGTCGGAACTCTTTCCGCGCTACATCGGATTGTTCCAGCTGCCTGTCTTTGCCGGCTTGATCTATGCGGCGTGGCCCTGGGTTCTATCGAAACGGCCGACCGCGACGCGCGAGGCGATGGTGGCGGTGTCCTGCCTGATGATCGTTCTTGGCTACATGAAGTGGAAGGGGCCGTGGACTCCGACGGCCGCCATCGTCGTCCAGGCCCGGGTCTTCGAGAAAGTGCTCGATCAGCACTATTCACCGAACGAGGGATCGTTCTCCAAGACCGAGACTCCGTGGTATTATTTGATGCTCAGACGCGCGTATATCGGAGGCAAGGGCCTTGACGAGTATTTCTCCAAGGGCTGATGCCATCGCTGCTACCGCGCCGTCTCGCCGCGGGATCAGGAACAGGTTGGGCGCGATAGGCTATGACTGATCAAACTCCCCCGGGCCTTTCCGTCATCGTGCCCGTCTACAACGAAGAGCAGTCGCTCCCCATCCTGGTGGAGAAGCTGATGGCCGTGCTGCGCGGGCTGCCTAACAAGTTCGAGATCGTGCTCGTCAATGACGGCAGCCATGATGGCTCGCTGCCGTTGCTGCGCTCCCTGTCGCAGGCGCATCCCGAGGTCAAAATCGTCGATTTCCGCAGGAATTACGGCCAGACCGCCGCGCTGATGGCGGGCATCGACCATGCCTCGAACGATATCGTGGTGATGATCGATGCTGATCTCCAGAACGATCCAACCGACATTCCGCGGCTGCTGGCCAAGCTTGACGAAGGTTTTGACGTCGTCTCCGGCTGGCGCAAGGAGCGCAAGGATTCCGAACTTAAGCGCAACTGGGTCAGCCGGGTCGCCAACCGCATCATCTCGCGCGTCTCCGGCGTGAATCTGCATGATTACGGCTGCACGCTGAAGGTCTACCGCCGCAGCATGGTGAGCGGCGTTCGTCTCTACGGCGAGATGCACCGCTTCATTCCGATCTATGCGGAGTGGCAGGGCGCGCGCATCACCGAGCTTCCCGTCGCCCACCACGCGCGGCAGTTCGGTGCGTCGAATTACGGGCTGGAGCGCATCTTCAAGGTCGTGCTCGATCTTCTGGTGGTGATGTTCCTGCGGCGCTATTTCGCCAAGCCGATCTACCTGTTCGGCGGCTTCGGGCTGATCTCGATCATCGCATCCTTCGCGACCATCGCGCTGGCGATCCTGCTGCGCTTCGCCGCCCATATCTCGCTGATCCAGACGCCGCTGCCGCTGCTGGCGGCGCTGCTGTTCCTGGTCGGCATCATCAGCATCCTGCTCGGCCTCGTCGCCGAGATGCTGGTGCGCACCTATTACGAATCGCAGGGCGCCCGCGCCTATCTCGTGCGCGAGCTGATCAATTTCCAGGGCGAGGCGGCCACGAGCACCGGCAAACGGGATATCTGACGAGATGTGCGGGATAGCCGGATTCTGCGGTGCAGGGGATATCGGCGACATCCGTGCGATGACGGATGCGCTTGCGCATCGCGGGCCCGACGGGTTCGGCTACCACACCGACGAGACGCATCGCGTCTTCCTCGGGCATCGGCGGCTTGCCATTCTCGATATCGGCGGCGGCGCGCAGCCGATGTGGAACGAGACCGGAACGATCGCGGTCGTCTTCAACGGCGAGATCTACAACCACGTCGAGCTCCGCGCCGAGCTGACACGGTGTGGCCACCGTTTTGCTTCGGACCATTCCGACACCGAGGTCCTCGTGCACGGATACGAGGAGTGGGGCCACGACCTGCCGCGGCGGCTGAATGGCATGTTCGCCTTTGCGATCTGGGACAGCGAGAAGGCCCAGTTGTTCCTGGCGCGCGATCGGTTTGGCGAGAAGCCGCTGTTCTATGCGAAGGGGCCGGACTTCTTCGCGTTCTCGAGCGAGTTGCGTTCGCTGGCAAGTCATCCCGGCTTCGACGCCTCGCTCGACGTCCGCTCCCTGCAAAAGCTGTTCGCCTACGGCTTCTTCCCGGCGCCGCGCACGCCCTATCGCAATGCGGCGAAACTGCCGGGCGGCTCCTGGCTGCGTTTCGACCTCCGTTCGGGCAACGTTACCACGCAGCGCTACTGGCAATTTTCGCTTCAGCCTGACGAGGCGATGTCATCGCGCAAGGAGGACGATCTCGTCGACGAGCTCGATCATCTCGTGACGCAGGCGGTGCGCCGGCGCCTGATCAGCGACGTGCCGCTCGGGGTCTTCCTGAGCGGTGGCATCGATTCCAGCGCGGTGCTGGCGGCTGCGACCGACATCGTCGGCAGGGGCCGACTCGAGACGTTCACGATCGGCTTCAACGAGCGCTCGTTCGACGAGTCCGCGCATGCGAGCCGGGTGGCGGGCATCTTCGAGTCCCTGCACCACGAGCAGAAAATCGACCTCGAACAGGCGCGCGACGTCATTCCGGCGCTGCTCGACAGGGTCGGCGAGCCGCTCGGCGATTCCTCGCTGCTGCCCACCTATTTGTTGTGCGAGTTCGCGCGGCGGAAGGTGACCGTAGCGCTCTCGGGCGACGGCGCCGACGAGCTGTTCGCCGGCTACGATCCGTTCCATGCGTTGCGCGCCGCGTCCATCTACAAGGGCAGCGTGCCCAACATGCTTCACGGCATCATCCGCAGCGTGGCCGGAAAGCTGCCGGTGTCGACGCGGAACATGAGCCTGGACTTCAAGATCAAGCGGACGCTGACGGGGCTGTCTTACGGCCCCGAATTGTGGAACCCCACCTGGCTCGGCCCACTCGCGCCGCCCGAGATCGGGCGGCTGTTCGGTGAGCCCGTCCATACCGAGGAACTCTACGAGGAGGCGCTGTCGTTGTGGAATGGGTCTCCCGGGCTCGGCCTCGTCGAGAAGACGCTGGAATTCTACACCCAGTTCTATCTCCAGGACGGCATTTTGACCAAGGTCGACCGGGCCGCGATGATGAATTCGCTGGAGACCCGCGCCATCTTCCTCGACAACGATCTCGTGGAGTTTTCCGCACGGCTGCCGACCGCGTTCAAATATCGCAATGGCGTCGGAAAATACCTGTTGAAGAAGGTGCTGGCGCGAAAGGTGCCGGCCGATCTGGTGTCCCGGCCCAAGAAGGGGTTCGGTATCCCGCTCGCCGCGTGGCTCCGGGAGATTCCGCAGCGCATTCCGCTGGAGAAAATCGCTGGCATTGACCTCGCCGAGGTCGCCGATTTGTGGCAACAACACCGCAACAGGCGTTCGAACCATGCCATCGCCCTGTGGGTCTGGCTCGGCCTTCAGGCCTTTCGCCGCCCTGTAGCCACGGGATAGGACCGGATGTTGCGGAAAGCGCTGGAGCGGGTTCTGGAGTTGCCCGCCGTCTACGATCTCAACCAGTTCATCGGCCAGCCGACCGTGCGCCGCTACACGCAGTTGCTCGTCGAGGAAGTGCCGCTGAGCGCAGAGACCAGGGTGCTCGATCTCGGCTGCGGCACCGGCGCGACGCGAAAACTCATTCCCGGACATTATACCGGCATCGACATCAATCCCGATTACGTCGCCTCCGCAAAACGGATTCGCGCCAATGGTGAGTTCATTGCGATGGACGCGACGAAACTCTCGTTCCCGGATGCCTCGTTCGATCAGGTCATCTCGGTCGCGACCACGCATCATCTCGACGGTGAGCAGCTCCAGGCGATGGCATTGGAGGCGCTGCGCGTTGTCAGGCCGGGCGGTGCGTTTCACATCATCGATGCCATCCTGCCGGTCAATCCGCGCGACCGCGCCAAGGAGATGTTCTTCCGCATGGATCGCGGCCGGTTTCCGCGCAAGCTCGAGGATCTCGTCGCGACCGTGTCGCGTGCGGCCGGCGTCGCGCGGACGCGGGTGTTGAACGGGCCGATGCACGACGTGGCCTATCTGAAGGTGGTCCGCGCATGACGGAGAAAGCGACGCAGCGCCAGTACGACGAGAAGTTCATGGACTACGCGTCCGTGTCGTCGCACTACGCCGCCTCGAAGATCATTCCGCTGCTGCTGCGCGCCTTGCCGGTTGCGAGCGTGGCCGACATCGGTTGCGCCGGCGGCGGCTGGCTGAGTGTCTGGCAAGGGTCCGGTATCGCCGATATCAGGGGCGTCGACGGCGACTACGTCAATCAGGACGATCTGGAGATTCCGCGCGAGCTGTTCACGCCGGCGGACCTGTCGCGGCCGCTCGATCTGTCCCGCCGCTTCGATCTCGTGCAGTCGCTCGAGGTCGCGGAGCACATCGAGGCGCAATTCGCCGATCAGTTCGTGCAGAACCTCGTGACGCACGCAGGCAAATATCTGCTGTTCTCCGCGGCGGTGCCGGGGCAGGGCGGCGAATACCACGTCAATGAGCAGCCGCTCGATTTCTGGCGCGAGCGGCTGGCGCGGCATGGCTTCGACGCCTACGATTTCGTGCGGCCGCAGGTCATGAGCGATCACCGCATCTCGTTCTGGTATCGCTACAACATTGTGCTCTATGTCCGCCGCGAGCATCAGGCCGCGCTCGATCCGGCGATCCGCGCCACGCGCGTACCCGAAGGTGTCGCGATTGCCGATCTGTCGCCGTCCTGGTTCCGCCTGCGCAAGCGTGTCGTCAGGGCATTGCCGCCCGCAATCCGCGACAGCTTGGCGCGGCTGAAGGCGCACGTCGCCCCAACCGGAAGATTCTGATGAGCGAGAACAGCACCGGCATGAGCAAGCCGACCGGCTCGTCCGAGCGCTTCGGCTACGAATGGAGCCATTACAACGAGATCCGCGCCGATTACGAGACGCAGTTCCGCAAATGGACGCCGTTCCTTGGGCCGGACGACTGGAAGGGCGCGAGCACGCTCGATGTCGGCTGCGGCACCGGGCGCAATTCGCTGTGGCCGTTGAAGTACGGCGCGCGCGAAGCCACCGCGATCGACGTCGATGACGGCTCGCTCGCGGTCGCGCGCCACAATCTAGCGCCGTTTCCCAATGCGACCGTGCTCAAGCAGAGCGCGTTCGACATCGGCTTCGAGGATCGCTTCGACATCGCATACTCGATCGGTGTCATCCACCACCTCGAGAGCCCAGAGCTTGCGCTGCGGCAGATGGTGAAGGCGACGAAGCCCGGCGGGCGCGTGCTGATCTGGGTCTACGGCTACGAGAACAACGAATGGATCGTCCGCTTCGCCGATCCGCTGCGCAAGGCGCTGTTCTCGCGCCTGCCGATCGGTCTCGTGCACCATCTCTCGCTGTATCCGACCGCGGTGCTTTGGCTGCTGCTCCGTCTCGGCATCGGGCGTCTCGCCTATTTCGACCTGTTGCGGACATTCTCGTTCCGGCACATCCGCTCGATCGTGTTCGACCAGATGCTGCCCCGCATCGCGCATTACTGGCCGCGCGAGACGGTCCAGAGCCTGATGGAAGAGGCCGGGTTGAAGAACGTGCGGACCGAATGGGTCAACCAGATGTCGTGGGCGGCGATCGGCACGAAATAGCCGCCTCGATCTTCATCGCTCGTCCGCGATCACCTTGCCGTCGTTCGGCAGCGCGCCGGGGCCCACCAGTTCGACATTGCCGCCGAGTTTCGTCACCGCGCGCAAGGTGCCGGCGATCTCCTCCCGCAGCGCATCGCTCGCACCTGCTGTTTCCGCCTTCAGCGTCATCGCATCACTCTCGCCCTGGCGCGTGACGACGAGGCGCAGCCGTCCCAGCGCGGCATGGCGCTTGGCGATCTCGGCGACCTGCTCGGGGCGGACGAACATGCCTTTGACCTTGGTGGTCTGGTCGGCGCGGCCCATCCAGCCCTTGATGCGCATGTTGGTGCGGCCGCATTTGCTCGGGCCCGGCAGCACTGCTGTGAGGTCGCCGAGGGCAAGACGGATCCACGGATGATGCGGATCGAGCGAGGTCACCACGATCTCGCCGACATCGCCCGGCGCGACGGGATCGCCGGTGCCGGGCTTGACGATCTCCAGGATCAGATCCTCGTTCACGACCATGCCGTCGCGCGCTGCGGTCTCGAAGGCGATGAGGCCGAGATCGGCGGTGCCGAAGGCCTGGTAGGCGTCGACGCCGCGCGCCTTGATCTCGGCCTGGAGCGAGGGCGGGAAGGCGGCGCCTGAAACCAGCGCGCGCTTGATCGAGGAGACGTCGCGGCCGGCGCTTGCCGCCGCATCGAGCAGGATCTTCAGGAAGTCCGGCGTGCCGCTGTAGCCGACCGGCCGGTAGGCTTCGATCAGCTCGAATTGCTGCTCGGTATTGCCGGGCCCGGCCGGGATCACGGCGCAGCCGAGCGCGCGCGCCGAGGCGTCGAAGATGAAGCCGCCGGGGGTGAGGTGGTAGCTGAAGGTGTTGAGCACGATATCATCGGGCCGGAACCCGGCCGCGAACAGCGCCCGCGCCCCGCGCCAGGGATCGGCCTGCCGCCCCTCCGGTTCGAAGATCGGACCCGGGGAGGTGAACAGGCGGGCGAACGATCCGGGAGCCGCTGCCACGAAGCCGCCGAACGGCGCCGAGATCTTGTGCAGGGCAGGCAGTTCCGACTTGCGCAGCACGGGGAGGGCTGCCAGTGCCGCCCGGGAGGTCACCGCGGCCGGATTGACACCTTTCAGCCGCTCCGCATAGGCGGGCGCTGCCATCGCGCTGCGCAGCACCTCCGGCAGGCGGGCGAACATCTCGGCCTCGCGTGCGGTCTGGTCGCGCGTCTCGCGGTCGTCGTAATGGGCGGTCATGGCTGGTCTTTCCGGGTTGGCATCCGTTGCGCGCTGCCGCCGGCATAGGTATCAGACGGCCATGGGCACGGCTTGAAGAGGACGCGATGGCGGACGAAGGACTGATTGCGGCGGATGTCGTCGCGCGCCTGAAGCGCCGCATGATTGAGGATGCGCTGCCGCTGTGGTCGAGCGTTGGCTGGGACCACGAAGCGGGCGGCTTCGTCGACCGGCTGCACCGCGACGGCACGGCGGACGGAGCCGCGCCCCGGCGCGTGCTCGTGCAGGCCCGGCAAATCTACTGCTACGCCAAGGCAGCGCAGATGGGCTGGTACCCTGAGGGGCGCGCCATCGCGCTGAAGGGACTGGAGCATCTGCTTGGCAAAGCCAAGGCGCCCGACGGCCGGCCCGGTTACGTGCACCGGCTGACGCCGGACGGCTCCGTGCTGGACGCGCGGCGCGATGCCTACGACCACGCCTTCATCCTGTTTGCGCTCGCGACTGTCTATGCGCTCGACCAGGACGCGCAAATTCGCGCGGAGATCGACGCGCTGCTCGCCTTTCTCGACGGCCATCTGCGCTCGCCGCATGGCGGCGTCCACGAGGGCCTGCCGGTGTCGCTGCCGCGCCGGCAGAACCCGCACATGCATCTGTTCGAGGCGATGATCGCGTGCTTCGACGCGACCCACGATCTGTCGTTCCAGAACCGCGCCGGCGAGTTCTTCGCGCTGTTTCTCGCCAATCTCTACGACAAGCAGAAGCGCATCCTGACGGAGTATTTCGAGGAGGACTGGTCGAAGATCGAGCCGGTCAGCGTCGAGCCCGGCCATCAGGCGGAATGGGTCTGGCTGCTGAAGGGTTTTGAGCGCATCACGGGTTGCCCCACGGGGCAGCGGCGTGCAGAGCTGCTGGCGACTGCGCTGCGTTATCGCGACGAAGCCACGGGCTGTCTCACCGACGAGGGCGACGCCGCCGGCGTCATCCGTCGCGCTACGCGCCGGCTGTGGCCGCAAACCGAGATGGCGAAGGCGTGGATCGCGCAGGCCGAATCCGGCGAGGCGGGCGCAGCGGACGAAGCGCGCACGGCGCTGGCGCGGCTCGAACGGCATTACCTCAGCCATCCCGTGAAGGGCGGCTGGTACGACCAGTTCGATCGCGACGGCAAATCGCTGGTCGACACCATTCCTGCGTCGTCGTTCTATCATGTTCTCTGCGCAGTCACGGAAGCGGAGCAGGTTCTGGAAGGTTAAAGCCAGCGCTTGCGGCGCTTGAAGCTCTTGAGGTTCTTGAAGCTCTTGCGCTGGTCGCCTGCGCCGCCGAGGTAGAACTCCTTGACGTCCTCGTTGTCGCGCAATTCGTCCGCGGTGCCGTCGAGCACGACCTTGCCCTGCTCCATGATGTAGCCATGGCTCGCGACCGACAAAGCGGCACGCGCGTTTTGCTCGACAAGGAGGATGGTGACGCCAAGGTCGCGGTTGATCTTCTGGATGATCGAGAACACCTCTTTCACCAGCAGCGGTGACAGGCCCATCGAAGGCTCATCCATCAAGATCATCTTCGGGCGCGCCATCAGTGCGCGGCCAATCGCGAGCATCTGCTGCTCGCCGCCGGAAAGATAGCCGGCGAGACCAGTGCGCTCCTTCAGGCGCGGGAAATAATTGAAGACCATGTCGAGGTCGGAATCGACCTCGCGGTCCCTGCGGGTGAAGGCGCCGAGCTTGAGATTCTCGATCGACGTCATGTCGGCGACGATGCGCCGGCCCTCCATCACCTGGAAAATGCCGCGGCGGACGATCTTGTCGGGATCGATACCGTTGATGCGCTCGCCTTCGAACAGGATCTCGCCGCGCGTGACCTCGCCGTCCTCGGTCTTGAGCAGCCCCGAGATCGCCTTCAGCGTCGTCGACTTGCCGGCACCGTTGGCCCCCAGCAATGCCACGATCGCCCCCTTGGGCACGTCGAGGCTGAGGCCGCGCAACACGAGGATGACGTCGTCATAGACGACCTCGATGTTGCGCACGGCGAGGAGGGCGGCGGGTGCCACGGCGGTGGGGGTGGGGCGCTCGATATGAGCTGTTTCACTCATGGCTAGTTACTCTCTCGATGTCGTCACCCGCGAAGGCGGGTGACCCAGTATTCCAGAGGCGCCTGAGTTTCACGGAGAAGCTGCGGCGTACTGGATCCCCCGCTCCAGTGCGCCATGCGCACAAGGCGGGGGATGACAGTCGTCGTGAGGTGAGCTGTAAGCTCACCAGCCCAGCAACTCCGGCTTGCGCGGCAGCTCGATGGTCTTGACCTTCTCGAGCTTGATCGTGCCCTTGGCCATGAGGTCGTTGAGGTCGCCGTCGGTCGCGCCCGCGATCTTGGTGCGGTAGAGGTCGACCTTCAGTGTGCCGCGATGGTCCTTGTCGGTCCAGGTCGAGGGATTGCAGACGCCTTCCATCCCGGCCGGCACCCAGTCCTTCTTCTGGTAGAAGCCCTTCACGACGTTGTCGCCCGTGGCGCCGCCGTTCTTGGCGGCCCAGTCGAGTGCTTCCTTCATGTACAGCGCCGAGCAGACAGCGGCGATGTAGTGCACGGGGCGGTAGACCTTGCCGGTGGGGTCGGACATCTTGGAGATCTCCATCACCGTCTTCATGCCGGGCGCATCGCCGCCCCAACTCACGGCGGTGCGCAGCGGGAAGATCACGCCATCGGCGGCATCGGCCGCGGTTTTGGCGGCGTTCTCGTCCATGCCCCAGACATTGCCCATGAACTGAATCTCGACGCCGGCGGTCTTGCAGGCCTTCATCACCGAGATGTTGGAAGCGGCGGTGTTGCCCAGATAAGCGTAGTTGGCGCCCGAGGATTTCAGGCTCAGGCACTGCGCGCTGTAGTCACCCGGCGCGAGCGCGAACACCAGCGGCGGCAGCACTTCGAAGCCGAGCTCCTGCGCCATGGCTTCGCCTGCGGCCTTCGGCGCGTTCGGATAGGGATGATTGGCGCCCATGTGCACGAATTTCGGCTTACCGGACTTGCCCTTGGCCTTCCAATCCTCGGCCGCCCACATCAGCATGGCGCGGAGCGAATCCGAATAGCTCGGGCCGTAGAAGAAGTTGTAGGGCGCGGGCTTGGCCTTGCCGCTGACGCCTTCGGGATCGGTGAGGGCGGCGGCGTAGGAGCCGGAGAGATCGGGGATCTTGTCCTGCGCAAGGAAGCCTGTCAGCGCCTCGGTATCCGCGGTGCCCCAGCCCATGATCGCCGCAACCTTGCTGTCGGGCGCCGACCACTTCTTGTAAAGCGCGATCGCGCGCGGCACCTGGTAGCCGTAGTCGTTGGTGTCGACGTTGAGCTGCTTGCCGCCGACGCCCCCGTTCTTGTTGACCCAGGCGAAGGTGTCGGCGACGGCCTGGCCGTAGGGCGTGCCGACGTCGGAGGTGCCGCCGGAATAATCGGCGAGATGGCCGATCGCAATCTGCGCCTGCGCACTTGCGGAAAAGGCTGCAATGGCGAGAACGAGCGACGCGGTGCTCAAAAGGGACTTCGTCTTCATGGGTCGGTTCCTCCTGTTTTATTGTTTAAGTGAAGCAGCCCGCGCTCAGTGCGAGAACGGGTAGAGTTTCCAGTACGCCTTGATCTGCCGCCAGCGATGCGCGAGACCGTCAGGCTCGAACATCAAGAACGCGATGATGATCACACCGATCGCGATTTCGCGCAGGAAGGTGATGTTGGTGTTGAGCGACAGCGCCTTGTCGATCGCGCCGCCCTTCAGATAGTGGCTGATGAACTCCATCGCCTCGGGCAGCAGCACCACGAAGGCAGTGCCCATCAGCGTGCCCATGATCGAGCCGGTGCCGCCGATGATGATCATGGCCAGGAACAGGATCGAGCGCTCGATGCCGAAGCCCTCCTGGGAGACCACGAGCTGGTAATGCGCATACAGCGCACCGGCGATGCCGGCGAAGAAGGCGGCGAGGCCGAACGACAGCGTGCGGTATTTGGTGAGGTTGATGCCCATGATCTCGGCGGAGAGATAATGGTCGCGGATCGCCACCAGCGCGCGGCCGTCGCGCGTGCGCATCAGATTGGTGACGAGGATGTAGCTCGCCAGCACATAGGCCAGCACGACGTAGAAATACTGCTTATCGCCGCGCAGCGTGTAGCCGAAGATCGAGAACGGATTGGCGCTCGCCGGCACCGAGCCACCGGTGAACCACTCCGCGCGGGAGAAGAAGTCGAGCAGGATGTATTGCGCGGCAAGCGTCGCAATGACGAGGTAGAGCCCCTTCAACCGTGCCGCCGGGATGCCGAAGACCAATCCGACCAGCGCGGTGACGACGCCGGCGAGCGGCATCGCGAAGAAAACCGGTATCGACGCCTTGTTGGAGATATAGGCGGACGTGAAGGCGCCGAGCAGGAAGAAAGCCGCGTGCCCGATCGAGATCTGGCCGGTAAAGCCGACCAGGATGTTGAGGCCGAGCGCGGCGATCGAGAATATGCCGATCTGGATCAGGATGCTGAGCCAGTAGCCGCCGAAGAACTGCGGCGCGAAGCACAGCAGCGCAACGCCCGCGATCGCGAAATTGCGGCCGGTATTGGTCGGGAAGATCGTGGTGTCGGCCGCGTAGGAGGTGCGGAAATCACCAGCGGGGATGAGGGCAGGGCCGGCCATGAATCAGATCCGCTCGATGTCGTGGGTGCCGAACAGGCCGTAGGGCTTGATCATCAGCACGATGATGAGGACGTAGAACGGCGCGATCTCGTAGAGATTGCCCCAGTGCAGATACTCGCTGTCGACATATTGCGCGACGTTCTCGAGCAGGCCGATGATGATGCCGCCGAGCACGGCGCCGCCGACGGAGTCGAGCCCGCCGAGGATGGCTGCCGGAAACACCTTGATGCCGTAGGCAGCAAGGCCGGAGGATACGCCGTTCACAACGGCAACGACGACACCTGCGACGGCAGAGACCGTCGCCGAGATCGCCCAGGCCATCGCAAACACGCTCTTCACGGAAATGCCGAGTGATTGTGCGACCTGCTGGTTGAACGCGGTGGCGCGCATGGCGAGACCGTATTTCGAGGCGCGGAAGAACCAGGCCATGCCGATCATCATCGCGACGGAGACCACGAGGCTCATGACATAGACGGTCTGGATCTGGAGGCCGAACAGGCTGACCGCCTGGCTCTCGAACACGCGCGGGAACGGCTGCGGGTTGACGCCGTACATCCATTTCAGCGTCGCCTGGAGCACCGTGGAGAGGCCGATCGTCACCATGATCACGGAGATAATGGGCTCACCGATCATCGGCCGCAGGATCAGGACCTGGATTGCGATGCCGAACGCAAACATGAACACCAGCGTCATCGGCATGCCGATCCAGAACGGCACCTGGTATTTTGCGAGCAAGGTCCAGCACACCCAGGCGCCGACCAGCAGCAGCTCGCCTTGCGCGAAATTGACGACCTGCGTCGCCTTGTAGATCAGCACGAACGACATCGCGACCACGCCATAGAGCGTGCCGACCACGAGGCCGTTGACCAGGAGCTGGATGAGGAAGGCGGTGTTCATGTGATATGCTGTCCTTCGCCTCTCCCCGCTTGCGCGGGAGAGGGGGCATCGATCGGCAACGCGCTCTGTATCGGAAGCGTACTCACTCCGCGGCCTCCGCCATGTGCCCGTGTCCGCCCAGATCCACCACCCGCAGCGTCGTGCGCACTCTCTGCGTGGTGCCGTCCTGAAAGCGGATCACGGTGTCGACGGGGATGTCGGCATCGCCGCGGTAGATGGCATCGATGATGCCTTCATATTTCTCGTTGATGACGCTGCGCCGCACTTTTCGCGTGCGGGTGAGCTCGCCGTCGTCGGCGTCCAGCTCCTTGTAGAGCAGCAGGAAGCGGGAGATGCGTTGCGCCGGCGGCAGCGTGGCGTTGACGGTCTCGACTTCCTTCTTGAGCAGCGCGTAGACCTCGGGTCGCGAGGCGAGGTCGCTGTAGGTCGTAAACGAGAGCCGGTTCTTTTCCGCCCATTTCGAGATGATGGAGTAGCGGATGCAGATCATCGCCGCGAGCGCGTCGCGCCCCGAGCCCAGCACCACCGCTTCCGCAATATAGGGCGAAAACTTCAGCTTGTTCTCGATGAACTGCGGCGAGAAGCGCTCTCCGCGTGAAGTCTCAGCGAGATCCTTGATGCGGTCGATGACGACGAGCTGCTTGTTGTCGTTGAAATAGCCCGCGTCGCCCGACAGCATCCAGCCGTCCTTGATGTCGGCAACGCTGGCCTCGGGATTTTTGTAGTAGCCGAGGAACATGTTGGGATGCCGCACCACGATCTCGCCGACGCCGTGGACGTCGGCATTGTCGATGCGGATCTCGACGCTGTCGGCCATCGGTACGCCGGTCGTGTCGGGATCGACCTTGCCTTCGGGATGCAGCGTGTAGGCCCCCAACAGCTCGGTCTGGCCATAGAGCGTGCGCAGCGGCACGCCCATGGCCTGGAAGAACTTGAAGGTCTCAGGGCCAAGCGCCGCACCGCCGGTCGCGGCTGAGCGCAGGCGCGTGAAGCCGAGGCGGTCGCGCAGCGCGCGGAACAGCACAACGTCGGCAAAGCCGGAACGCTTGCCCTGCGCGAGCGCGGCCAGGCCGCTGCTCATGCCGATGTCGAACAGGTACTGCTTGTACGGCGTTGCGTCCATGACCTTGGCGCGGACATCGGCAGCGATCGATTCCCAGACACGCGGCGCGAACAGCACGAATGTCGGCGCGATCTCGCGCAGATCGTTCATCATCGTGTCGGGCTCTTCGACGAAGTTGATTTTCATCCGGCACAAGAGGCCTTTGCCAAGCACATAGACCTGTTCCATGATCCACGGCAGCGGCAGCACCGAGACGTATTCATCGTCCGGTCCCTTGGGGTCGAAGGCGAGATAGGTCGCGCAATGGCTGAGCACGCGGCCGGCGGCGAGCATCGCGAGCTTCGGATGCGATGTGGTGCCTGACGTGGTGCAGAGGATCGCGACATCCTGGCCCTTGGTGGCGTCCACGAGCCGATCGTAAAGCGCAGGCTCGCGCGTCGCGCGCGCACGGCCGAGCGCGGCGAACTTTTCTGCCGACATCAGGCGCGGGTCGTCATATTTCCGCATCCCGCGCGGGTCGGAATAGATGATGTGCTTCAGCTTTGGCACGCGGTCGGCGAGCGTCAGCAGCTTGTCGACCTGTTCCTCGTCCTCGGCGAAAACCAGCTGCGCCTCGCCATAGGTGAGGAGATAGGCGGCTTCCTCGTCGAGCACATCGCGATAGAGCCCGAGGCTCAATCCGCCAATCGCGTGAGTCGCGATCTCCGCGGCAACCCAGTCCGGCCGGTTGTCGCCGATGACACCGATGACGTCGTTGCGGCCGAGGCCCAGCTCGACGAGCCCGAGCGCGAAGTCGCGCACGCGGGTGTTGTAGTCACTCCAGGTAAAGATGCGCCAGAGCCCGAGATCCTTCTCGCGCAGCGCGATCTCGTTGCCATGCTCCTTCGCGTTGAGCCGGAGCATCTTCGGATAGGTGTCGGCCTGTGCGACGCGGCCCGCATAATCCATCATGCCGCGCTCTCCTGCGCCGGCGGCGCATCGTCGGGATCGACCAGCACCTCGTCCTCTTCACCCAGGTAAGCGCGCCTGACATGGGGATCGGCGAGCACGGCGGCGGGATCGCCCTCGGCGATCTTGCGGCCGAAATCCAGCACCATGACGCGGTGGGAGATGTCCATCACTACGCCCATGTCGTGCTCGATCATCACCACCGTCATCCCGAACTCCTCGTTGAGATCGACGATGTAGCGGGCCATATCCTCCTTCTCCTCGAAATTCATGCCGGCCATCGGCTCGTCGAGGAGGATGAGGCGCGGCTCCAGCGCCATGGCGCGGGCCAGCTCGACGCGCTTGCGCAGGCCATAGGAGAGGGTGCCGGCTGGCGCTTTTCGCACCGACTGGAGGTCGAGGAAGTCGATGATCTCCTCGACCTTGCGGCGGTGCGCGAGCTCTTCCTGGCGCGCGCCGGTCAACCAGTACAGCGAGCCCGTGAGGAAATTGTTCTTCAGCAAATGATGGCGGCCGACCATGATATTGTCGAGCACGCTCATATGGTGGAACAGCGCCAAATTCTGGAAGGTGCGGCCAATGCCGAGCGTGGGGCGCGAATTCGGCGTCAGGCCGGTAATGTCGCGGCCCCGATAGAACAACTGGCCTTCGGTCGGCTTGTAGCGGCCTGAAATGCAATTCACGATCGAGGTTTTACCGGCGCCATTCGGGCCGATGATCGAGAACAGCTCGCCCTCGTTGATCGCGAAGCTGACATCGGTCAGCGCGCGCACGCCGCCGAATCGCAGGGACACGCCGCGCACTTCGAGACTGGTAGCCACCAAACAAATCCCTCCCGGTGATGGCGCGTTCAGCGGCGCTCTTCGTCCGTTCCTTCCGGGCAATCCTAGTACGGCCGTACCGGCGAGACCATGCAGCAGATGGTCCCGACCGGAGCCGCGCCACTTTCGTTCCCGTTTGGGATCAAAAGCCGCATCGCCCGAGGTGGTCCTCAATAGGGGAAAGCGCTATTTTGAAATGTCTCCCGCCTGACAATTCTGCGACAAAGTTTTTCGGACGGGCGTGGCCTTCATCTTTCGTCGGACGAGGCTTGAGATGATCGTGTTGCAGTGCAGCAGGGTGATGGAGTGACGAAAACGGTGCGGCTGGCTGCGGGATCATGATTTCAGAGGATCAACTGAAGCGCGTCGCTGCCTGGTCGCGCGAGCTCACACAAGCGGAGATCGAGGTCGCCCGCGCCGGGATCACGGAACGCTCCTACGGCACCGGCGAGACCGTGTTCATGCGCGGCGATACGTTCGATTATTGGGCTGGCATGGTCTTCGGCCTGGCCCGGATGGGCGGCGTTTCACGTGACGGCAAGGAGACCAGTCTTGCCGGGCTGACGGCCGGGGCGTGGTTTGGTGAAGGCAGCGTGCTCAAGAACGAGCCGCGCCGCTACGACGTGGTCGCGCTGCGCAACAGCCGCGTCGCGCTGATGGAGCGCAGCGCGTTCATGTGGCTGTTCGAGAACAGCGTCGGCTTCAACCGCTTCCTGGTGCGCCAGCTCAACGAGCGGCTCGGCCAGTTCATCGGCATGCTCGAGGTCAACCGTACACTCGATGCCACCGCACGGCTCGCCCGCGGCATTGCTTCGCTGTTCAACCCGATCCTCTATCCGGAATCGACCGCGCATCTGGAGATCACCCAGGAGGAGATCGGCGCACTCTCCGGCATGTCCCGCCAGAACGCCAACCGTGCGCTGAACCGGCTGGAGAAGGAAGGTCTGCTGCGGCTCGAATATGGCGGCGTCACGATCCTCGATGTCGAGCGGTTGCGCGGATACGGGGACTAGAGCGTTTTCGAGCGAAGTGGATACCGGTTCGCGTCAAGAAAACGCGTCAAAACAAGAATCTAAAGTCCCGTTCCGATTTCATCGGAGCGGGACTTTAGCGCGCGTTGGCGGGAGCGTGCAATGGCCAGAGGTCGGCGCGCCAGCGGAACGCTATCGCCAGCATCGCGATGAAGCCCGCGGCGGCGTAGAGCGAGCCTGTCGCCGAATAGCCGATGATATCGATCAGGCTGCCGGCGGCGAGCAATCCAAGGGGCAGGCCGTAGATCACCATCATCCGCACGCCCATCACCCGGCCGCGCAGATGTGCGCTCGCCGTCCGCATCAGGATCACGGCCGCCGAAATCATCGACATGCTCTGGGCGATGCCGGCGAGCACGAGACAGGCCATCGCCACCGGCATGGTCCTGACCTCGACGAACACCAGCAGCATGGCGTACCATGCCAGCGTCGCGCCGATCAGAAGCCTTGCAATGCGCAGGCCGCCGACGAGGCTAAGCGTGATCGAGCCGATCAGCGAGCCGACGGCGAAGCTCGCCGAGAGATAACCGAGGCCGGTCTGGTCGGTCTGGAAGATCTCGCGCGCGATGTAGGGCAAGAGTCCGCCGGTGAAGGGAAAGGCGGTGAGATTGGCCAGGAAGGCGACGCACAGCGCCGCGCCCATTCCCGGACCGCTCCAAGCGTAAACGATCCCTTCCTTCAGATCGCCCAGCAATCGCGAAACGGCGTGGCTGTTGGCCGGAAGATCGCTCGTGGTGACGGTCCGCTTGGGTTTGGTCAGGCAGAGCATGAGCAGCGCGGCCACGAAGTAGAGGCAGGCGATCGCCACATAGACGTAGCCGATGCCGAGGACGGCGAACAGCCCGGCGCCCGTCAACGCGCCGGCGATGCGCGCGCTGTCCTGGGTCGTGCGCGCAACGCTGATGGCACCGACGAGTTGCTCGGCCGGCATGATCTCGGCAAGCAGCGCGCCCCGCACGCCGAGATCGGAGGGACGGATCAGGCCCATGATCGCGACGATGACCATGACGCTCAGCGGCGACAAATGACCGGTCAGCGCCAGACCCATGATGGTCGACGACAGTACCGTATAGGCAAGACGCATCAGGACCAGCAGATCGCGATGGCCCATGCGATCGCCGATCATGCCGAACACCGGTGCGACCAGAGTCCCGACGAACTGGAGCGATGCGAGCACTGTGAGCATCAGCACCGAGCCGGTCTCGACCAGGATGTACCAGCCGAGCACCAGCGTCTCGATCTCGAACGCCCAGGAGGTGAGCAGGTCGGAGGGCCACTGGAAGCGATAGTTGCGGATGCGGAATGGCGCGAGTGCTGAACGCCGTGCGGCTGCGCTCACGACGCGTTGACGGATATCACGGCGATTCCCTTGCCCTGTTGTTTCTTCTTCCGTGCCGGCAACGTAGCGCTGACGATGCGTGTGTCAATCGGAGCCGCCGCAGGTCGCCCCCGCGTTCGGCTCTTAGCTCGCCGCGGTTCTCGGCTTGCGCTCCGCGAGCGCCGCAGCCATTGCCGAGATCAGCGGACGCATGAAATAGGCTTCATCCGCCGGCGAGACGTCGGTGCGCAGGCCGTGCGCGGCGAGTTCGCCCGAGACCGCAGGTCCAACCGAGGCAATCAATGTGCGCTCGAAACCTGCGCGCAGCTTCGCCTCGCTGCCGTGCGCCTTCGCGGCCTCGACCAGTCGGCGGACCTGGCCGAGATTGGTCAGCGCGATGGAATCGATTCGTCCCGCAGCCATGTCGTCGATGGCGGTGACGATGTTGGCATCCGCAGCCTTTGAGTCGTAGGCGTAAGGCAGCACGGCATCGACGTCGGCGCCTTGCGCGGCGAGCGCCCCCGCGAGCGCGCTGTGGTCCTTGTCCGGATAGAGCTGGAGGCCGAGACGATGCCCCTTCAGGTCGAGCCTGCCCAGCATCTCGATCACGCCCTCGGTGGTCGGCTTCTCCGTGGTCTGCTGCGCCTCCAGCCCGTTCTCGCGCAATGCCTTGCCGGGCTTCGGGCCGCGGGTGAATTTTCGCGATTTGGCAAGCGCCGCGACCAGAGGCTGATCGAGCCCGCTTGCGCGCGCGAGCTTCATGATCCGCCGCAGGCCTTCGCCGGTCATCAGCACGAGGTCGTCGAAAGGCTTGTCGATGGCGCGGCGGATCCAGGCCTCGACCGGGGCGGGGTCCGGTGCATCCTGGATCGTGAACATCGGGCATTGCACGACCTCGGCGCCTTGCTCGGCCAGCAGCTTGGAAAACTGCGCCTCCTCGCGCGTCTCCAGGATCAGGATGCGGAAGCCGTTCAAGCGGTCGGCCATGGGCGTACTCCGGTCAAAATTTCAATGGTCCGTTCATCCTGACTCCGCGGTCGGGATTGGCGCAAGGGCAGGGTCGGTGATAGAGCAGGGCGCAAATCGCGGGTCGTTCCTCAGGCCTATGCACAAACCTTCATCAAGAGCCATTTTTCAAGAGCCATGCCCGACCATCAATATGTCCTGACCCTGTCCTGCCCGGATCGTCCCGGCATCGTCTCGGCGGTGTCGACCTTCCTGGCCCACAATGGACAGAACATTCTCGACGCCCAGCAGTTCGACGACGTCGAGACCAAGAAGTTCTTCATGCGCGTGGTGTTCACCGCTGCCGACCTTGCAGTGGAATTGTCGGCGCTCCAGACCGGCTTCACCGCGATCGCCGAGCGTTTCGGCATGGAGTGGCAGATGCGCGACCGCGCCGCGCATCGCAAGGTGATGCTGCTGGTCTCGAAGTCGGACCATTGCCTGGTCGACATCCTCTATCGCTGGCGCACCGGCGAATTGCCGATGACGCTCGCCGCGATCGTCTCCAACCATCCGCGCGAGGTTTATGACGGGCTCGATTTCGGCAGCATCCCGTTCCACTATCTGCCTGTCACCAAGGAGACCAAGCGCGAGCAGGAGGCGCAGATCCTCGATCTCGTCGCCAGCACCGGAACCGATCTCGTGGTGCTCGCCCGCTACATGCAGATTCTGTCCGACGACCTCTCGGCAAAGCTGTCGGGGCGCTGCATCAACATCCACCACTCGTTCCTGCCGGGTTTCAAGGGCGCAAAACCCTATCACCAGGCCCATGTGCGCGGCGTCAAGCTGATCGGCGCCACCGCGCATTACGTGACGCGCGATCTCGACGAGGGCCCGATCATCGACCAGGACGTCGAGCGCATCAGCCATCGCGACACCCCGGAAGATCTCGTCCGCAAGGGCCGCGACATCGAGCGCCGCGTGCTGGCGCGTGCGATCCGCTACCATCTCGACGACCGCGTCATCCTCAACGGCCGCAAGACCGTGGTGTTCATGGATTGATTTGCTTCACCTCGCCCGCAAGCGGGCGAGGTGGCTTGCGGACCTAGCGCACCGCGCCGCCCGACGTAGACCCCGTCGTGCCCTTCTGCGCCTGCTCTTCCTTTTCACGATCCGCCGCCGGCAGCAGCCGCTTGCGTTCGCGCTCCTTCAGGTAGGCGTCGTATTGCGGCGTGCCGGGTCGTGGAGGAGCGTCGGCCGGCAGGCCGCCAGCCCATTGCGGGACGTAGTCGCCCATGCCGGCGGAGAGCTTTTCGTTGACGGTGCCGCAGCCGGACAGCCCCGCGGCAAGCGCGACGAGGATCAGAAGGGTGCGGAAGGGCGTGAACATTGATGGATGCGCGCGTTCGGTCGTTGGACGCCAGTCAGGCCGGCCCGGGAAGACTAGCCTTCAACAAGGTAAAATAGACTTATTCGAGGTAGGTAATTAATTACCGACTTTGCGCCGTCCGAGCCCTTGCCGTGTCCGAATTCTGCAAAAGAATGACGAAATCCTCCATCCACGCTTTCGGCTGCGTTTCTAGACTGCGAGAACAGGCTCGCGACAAATTGGCTTGGTCAGCGCGAGGGCTTTTTCGTTGACAGGTCCATTTTATTTGTACAATCGTACAAATGAAAGCGGCCAAGAACTCAGACAAGATCCGGACGCTCGGGTTGCCCCGACGAACCGCGACACTGCTCTCCGCCATCGGCCAATCGAACGTTCGGCTTGCGCCGAATGGTCGCCAAACGTCCGATTGACAATGAGGGCGCTAAAGACGCCATGTTGCGCGCGACACAGCGCGTGCGTGAGCTAAGATTGAGCCAAGGACCGGGCACTTGGTCCGACGCACAAGAGGTCAGGAATAAAGGGGAGGGACATTTGATGTTCGAACGCAAAATGTTTTCACGCACTGCAGCAGCGGCCGCCATCGCGGGCCTTGCAGCCGTCGTGCCGGCCAAGGCCGAGGACACCGTCAAGGTCGGCCTGATCCTGCCGATGACCGGCGGCCAGGCCTCGACCGGCAAGCAGATCGAGAACGCGATCAAGCTCTACATGCAGCAGAAGGGCGACACCGTCGCCGGCAAGAAGGTCGAGATCATCCTCAAGGATGACGCTGCGATCCCCGACAAGACCAAGACCGCCGCGCAGGAGTTGATCGTCAACGACAAGGTCAACTTCATCGCCGGTTTCGGCGTGACGCCGGCAGCGCTTGCCGCGGCGCCGCTGGCGACGCAGGCCAAGATTCCGGAAGTCGTGATGGCGGCCGGCACCTCCATCATCACCGAGCGCTCGCCCTATATCGTGCGCACCAGCTTCACCCTGGCGCAGTCCTCGACCATCATCGCCGACTGGGCGGTGAAGAACGGCATCAAGAAGGTGGCGACGCTCACCTCCGACTACGCGCCCGGCAATGACGCGCTGAACTTCTTCAAACAGAATTTCACCGCCGGTGGCGGCGAGGTGGTCGAAGAGGTCAAGACGCCGCTCGCCAACCCCGACTTCGCGCCGTTCCTCCAGCGCATGAAGGATGCCAAGCCCGACGCGATCTTCGTGTTCGTGCCGGCCGGCCAGGGCGGCAACTTCATGAAGCAATATGCTGAGCGCGGCCTCGACAAGGCCGGCATCAAGGTCATCGGGCCGGGCGACGTCACCGACGACGACCTCCTCAACAACATGGGTGACGCTGTGCTCGGCACGGTTACCGCGCATCTTTATTCGGCGGCGCATCCCTCGCAGATGAACAAGGACTTCGTCGCGGCCTACAAGAAGGCCTTCGGCAATCGTCCCGGCTTCATGGCGGTGAGCGGGTATGACGGCATCCACCTGATCTACGAAGCGCTGAAGAAGACCGGTGGCGACACCAATGGCGACAAGCTGATCGAGGCGATGAAGGGCCAGAAGTGGGAGAGCCCGCGCGGCCCGATCTCGATCGACCCCGAGACCCGCGACATCGTGCAGAACATCTACATCCGCAAGGTCGAGAAGGTCGACGGCGAGCTCTACAACGTCGAGTTCGCGACCTTCGAAGCCGTCAAGGATCTCGGCAAGACGAAGAAGTGACCCGCGAAAGCGGAGCATCCCGGGGCGCGCATTAGCGCGAACCCGGGATCTCGAAATTGTTGAAACCAAATTCCGGGGCCGGCGCGCCTGCGCTGCCCCGGAACGACGAGCGCCTATCAGGATTGATCCACTCTCGATGACCTCTATCCTCACCAACCTGTTCGATGGCGTTGCCTACGGCATGTTGCTGTTCGTGCTCGCTTGCGGGCTCGCAGTCACGCTCGGCCTGATGAACTTCGTCAACCTCGCGCACGGCGCCTTCGCCATGGCCGGCGGTTATGTCTGCATGGTGCTGGTGAACCGGATGGGCTGGCCGTTCTTCGCCGCCTTGCCGCTCGCCTTCGTCTCGTCGGCTGCGATCGGCATCGCACTCGAGCGCACGCTCTACCGCCACCTCTACACGCGCAGCCATCTCGACCAGGTGCTGTTCACCATCGGCCTGACCTTCATGTCGGTCGCGGCCGTCGATTACATCCAGGGCTCGTCGCGCGTCTTCATCAATCTGCCGGCCGCGCTTCAGGGCCAGTTCGATGTGTTCGGCGTCGGCATCGGCCGCTATCGCCTGATGATCATCGTGATCTGCGGCCTGCTCACCATCGGCCTCCAGATGGTGCTGGCCAAGACCCGCTTCGGCAGCCGCCTGCGCGCCGCGGTCGATGATCCTCGCGCTGCCAGCGGCCTCGGCATCAACGTGCCACAGGTGTTCGCCTTCACTTTCGCATTCGGATGTGGCCTTGCCGGCCTCGGCGGCGCGCTGAGTGCCGAAATCCTCGGCCTCGACCCGTATTTCCCGCTGAAGTTCATGATCTACTTCCTGATCGTGGTCACCGTCGGCGGCTCGTCTTCGATCACCGGCCCGTTCCTGGCCTCGCTCCTGCTCGGCATCGGCGACGTCGCCGGCAAATATTACGTGCCCAAGATGGGACCCTTCGTGATCTACACCATGATGATCGTGATCCTGATCTGGCGCCCGAACGGCCTGTTCGGCCGCACGGCCGCGCGTTGAGTTTGCCGATGAGCGCTTCTTCCGACGTCGGTTATCACGCCCAGCGCCAGGCGCGCTGGCATTACAGCGAAGCCGTCTTCTGGCTGATCGTGCTGGCCTGCGGCTTTGCATTTCCCAATCGCTATCTGATCATGACCGACATCCTGCGGCTGGCGCTGTTCACGATGTCGCTCGATCTCATCCTCGGTTATGCCGGCATCGTCTCGCTCGGTCATGCCGCCTTCTTCGGCGTCGGCGCTTATGCAGCGGGGCTGCTTGCGCTGCACGGAATCGTCAAGGAGCCGGTGCTGGCGCTGATCGTTGCGGGCCTCGCCGCGATGGTACTGGGCTTTGCCACCAGCTTCCTCGTCATCCGCGGCGTCGACCTCACCCGGCTGATGGTCACGCTCGGCATTGCCCTGCTGCTGGAGGCGCTCGCCGAGCGATTCTCCAACATCACCGGCGGCACCGACGGCCTGCAAGGCATCGAGATGCAGCCAATCTTCGGCGAGATTCCGTTCGACATGTTCGGCAAGACCGGCTTCTTCTATTCGCTCGCCGTACTGTTCCTGCTGTTCCTGTTTGCCCGCCGCGTGGTGCATTCGCCGTTCGGCCTGTCGCTGCGCGCGATCAAGAACAATCCGCTGCGCGCCGCTGCGATCGGCATTCCCGTCAACCGCCGCCTGATCGCGATCTATACGCTCGCGGCATTCTATGCGGGCATTGCGGGCGCGCTGTTCACCCAGACCACCGCGATCGCCTCGCTCGACGTGTTCGCCTTCGAGCGCTCGGCCGATCTGATGCTGGTGCTCGTCATCGGTGGTACCGGCTATCTCTATGGCGGGCTGATCGGCGCGGTCGTCTTCAAGATGCTGCAGGAACTGTTTCAGACCATCACGCCGCAATACTGGATGTTCTGGATCGGCCTCGTTCTCGTCGTGATGGTGCTGGTCGGACGCCAACGCCTGCACCGTTGGGTGTTGTACGTGCCGAATCTCGTGATCAAGCAGGTCTCCGGGCGCAAGGCCGCCGTCGCCGTGCCGGAGAGCGACGCATGACCATCGTGCTCGAAACCCGGAACCTCGAAAAGCAGTTTGGCGGACTGCGCGTCACGCGCGACCTGTCCCTGAAGATCGAGCAGGGCGCCCGCCATGCGCTGATCGGCCCGAACGGCGCCGGCAAGACCACCGTCATCAACCAGCTCACCGGCGTGCTCAAGCCGAATAGCGGCCGCATCCTGCTTGAAGGCCAGGACATCACCGACCTGCCCGTGCACAAGCGCGTGCTGCGCGGTCTGTCGCGCACCTTCCAGATCAACCAGCTCTATCCCGACCTGACGCCGCTCGAGACCATTGGCCTTGCCGTCTCAGAGCGCCTCGGCCACGGCGGTGACTGGTGGCGGCGCATGGGCACGCGCAGCGACGTCAACGGCGAGATCGCCGACCTCCTGACGCGCTTCCATCTGCTCGACGTCATGAACGAGCAGACCGTGACGCTGCCCTACGGCAAGCAGCGCCTGCTCGAGATCGCGGTCGCGATCGCCGCCAAGCCGCGCGTGCTGCTGCTCGACGAGCCCGCCGCCGGCGTGCCCGAAAGCGAGCGCCACGACATTCTCGCCGTCGTAGGCAGCCTGCCGCGCGACGTCACGGTGCTCTTGATCGAACACGACATGGACCTCGTCTTTTCCTTTGCCGATCGCATCTCGGTGCTGGTCTCGGGTGCACTGCTCACCGAAGGTCCTCCCGACCAGGTCGCGCGCGATCCGCAGGTCAAGGCGGTCTATCTCGGCGAGGAGGCGGTCAATGTCTGACCTGCTCGCGATCGACTCGCTGCGCGCCGGCTATGGCGAGGCGGTGGTGCTGCCCAATATGTCGCTGCGCCTCGCCGAAGGGCAGGTGCTGGCGCTGCTCGGGCGCAACGGCACCGGCAAGACCACGCTGATCAACTCCATCGTCGGCGTCACCCGCCGTTTCTCCGGAACGGTCGTGCTCGGCGATACGGATGTCACCACGCTCCGACCCGACCAGCGGGCGCGGGCCGGCATCGGCTGGGTGCCGCAGGAGCGCAACATCTTCCGTTCGCTGACCGTCGAGGAGAACATGACCGCGGTGGCGCAGCCCGGCCCCTGGACCGTCGCGAAGGTCTACGAGATGTTCCCGCGGCTGAAGGAACGGCGGAGCAATTTCGGCAACCAGCTCTCCGGCGGCGAGCAGCAGATGCTGGCGATCGGCCGCGCGCTGACCCTCAACCCGAAAGTCCTGCTGCTGGACGAGCCGACCGAGGGCCTTGCCCCCATCATCGTCGAGGAGCTCTTGAAGGCGATCGGGGCCATCACCCGGGCGGGAGGTATTTGCTCGATCATCGTCGAGCAGAATGCCCAAAAGATTCTGGGGCTCGCCGACCGCGTTGTGATATTGGAGCGCGGAACGATCGTCCACGACGCCCCGAGCGCCGCGCTGAAGGCCGACCCATCGGTCCTGGAGCGTCATCTCGGGGTGGCAGGGGCGGCGGCCCACTAAGAAATCTTCGGGAGTCAAGAAATGCAGCGAACCAGAGCCCCCTTCCGCGCCGACGAGGTCGGCAGTCTCTTGCGCCCCGCCAAGATCAAGGAAGCCCGCATCAGACTGGAGAAGGGTGAGATCTCGGCCGACGATCTGCGCAAGATCGAGGACATGGAAATCGAGAAGGTCGTGCACAAGCAGGCCTCGGTCGGCCTCCAGCTTGCGACCGACGGCGAATTCCGCCGCTCCTGGTGGCATTTCGACTTCCTGGCCAAGCTCACTGGCTGCGAGCTGTTCCACCCCGACGCCGGCATCCAGTTCGCGGGCGTGCAGACCCGTCACGACGCGGTGCGCGTGATCGGCAAGCTCGATTTCCCCGACGACCATCCGATGCTGGACCATTTCCGCTTTCTCAAGAAGAACGCGGATCAGGCCCATGTCACTGCCAAAATGACGATCCCGTCGCCGGCCGTGCTGCACTTCCGCGGCGGCCGCAAGGCGATCTCCAAGGACGTCTATCCTGATCTCGATGCGTTCTACGAAGATCTCGGCAAAACTTATCGCAAGGCCGTCAAGGCGTTCTACGACGCCGGCTGCCGCTATCTTCAGTTCGACGACACTGTCTGGGCCTATCTCTGCTCGCCGGACGAATTGCAGAAGGCACGCGAGCGCGGCGACAATCCGGAAGGCCTTCAGCAGATCTACGCGCGGGTCATCAACTACGCGCTGGCGGAGAAGCCGGCCGACATGGTGGTGACGACGCATGTCTGCCGTGGCAATTTCCGCTCGACCTGGATTTCCTCGGGCGGCTACGAGCCCGTGGCCGAGACCATGCTCGCCGGCACCAATTACGACGGTTACTTCCTCGAATACGACAGCGATCGCGCCGGCGGCTTCGAGCCGCTGCGCTTCCTGCCCAAGGGCAACAAGGTCGTCGTGGTCGGCGTCATCACCTCGAAGTTCGGCGAGCTCGAGAACAAGGACGACATCAAGCGTCGTCTTGAGGAAGCCTCCAAATTCGCCCCGCTGGAGCAGCTCGCGCTGTCGCCGCAGTGTGGTTTCGCCTCCACGGAAGAGGGCAACATCCTCTCCGAGGAAGAGCAGTGGGCGAAGCTGAGCCTCGCTGTGGAGATCGCAAAGGAAGTGTGGGGCAATTGAGTTTGCCACGAAGCTGCTGTCATTCCCCGCGAAGGCGGGGAATCCAGTACGCCGCGGCCTATCGACTGAATCATAACTGTCACGGAGTACTGGATCGCCCGGTCAAGGCCGGGCGATGACGCCGAGTGTGTGGCTGGCAGCGCCCCCTGACCGGCGACGGCCCCACCCACCGTTACTTCTCCGTCAGATAAACCTCGCCCAGCAGCGACGAGTTCGACCACGGCACCTGCTTGTTCTTCGTGCTCGAAACCACCTCCGCCCGTACCCGCGTCAGCATCTGCTGCACTTCCAGTCCCGGCGTACCGAGATGACGGGAAAGGGCGGCGGAGAACGGCGAGTTCGCACCTTCGCCGTCGAGTGCCACCTGGCCCGGTGCGGTGGCGAAAGCGATCAGCGTGCCGGCGCCCAGCGTCGCGCCTGCGCCGAGGCTTGTCGGCGCGGCGAGGCCCGAGGCACCTTCAATGGCGCGACTGCTGCCGGCGGACGCCACCTGCTGCGCCATCGGATTGTTGCGGCAGGCATCGAAGATCAGGATGTTGGTGCGGATCTGGTCGTCGAGGCCGGCCATGATCGTGTCCATGTCGATCATCGCGTCCGTCATGCTCGCGCCCGGCTTGAGCGCGACGTCGACCGGAATGAGATAGTTGCGGCCATCGACCTGCACGCCATGACCGGCATAGTAGACCACTGCAACTTGCGCCCGCGCCGCCTCGCGCAGGAAGTCGCGCGTCACCCTCTGCATGGATGCGCGGTCGAGATCGACGCCTTCCGACACCGTGAAGCCGATGTCGCGCAGGCTCTTCGCGACGGCGCGCGCGTCGTTGGCCGGATTGGGCAGCGCCTTCACATGTGCATAGGCGCCATTGCCGATCACCAGCGCCGTGCGCTTGCCGAGGGCAACAGGCCCGGGCGAGGGCACCGGTGCCTCGCCCGTCTGCTGCGGGGCTGGGGCAGTAGCGGGTTGCGTCACGGGTGACGGCGCATCGCGCGGGATGGGTGCGAGCGCATCCGTCACCAGCGACAGCCGCACCTTGGCGGTGGCCTGGTTGGCCTTGCTGCCGGCATCGGATGCCGCGATCGCCAGCGTTGCCTTGTAGTCGTCGCGCGCATGCGTGTAGTCGCCCTTGGCTTCATAAGCGAGCGCGCGGTGGATATAGCCTGATATCAGCACGCTGTTGGGCGGCGTCATGATGTTGACGGGCGGCTTGTCCTTCGCCAGCCGGATCGCCTCGCTGCCGTCGGCAATGGCGCGATCGAGATCGCCCCGCACGCGCCAGATCGCGGTGCGGTTGATCAGCGGCTGCGGCAGCGTCGGATCGAGCCGGATCGCCTGGTTGATGTCGGTCAGCGCCCCGTCGAGATCGCCGAGCGCCTCCTTCGCGATGCCGCGGTTCTGGAACGAGAACGTCGATTTCGGCTCCAGCTTGATCGTGGCGTCGTAGTCGGCGATCGCCTTCGGGTAGTCGCCCTTGCCGCGCCAGGCATTGCCGCGGTTGTGGAAGATCGTGCTGGTCGGTTGCCCGAGCTTCAGCGCATCGTCGAAATCGGTAATGGCGATGTCGTACTCGCCCTTGTCGTAATAGGCGGAGCCCCTGAGATTGTAGGCTGCCTGGCTCGGCTGAAGCCGGATCGCTTCCGTCGTGTCGGCGATGACCTTCGAATAGTCGCCCTTCTTGTTCCAGCCCACCGCGCGCCAGAAGTAGATCGTCGCGAGCTGCTCGCCCTTGAACACCTTCAGCGCGACGATCTTGTTGCAGGCGTCGATCATCTTGTCCGCCGGCGTGGTGTCGGTGGTGCAGAGCGGCCCAAGCTGATTGCGCGCCTGCGCGAGGCAGGGGGTAGACCACAGGGGCGTGGCGAGCAGGCAGAGCGCGACGAGCAGGCAGCGCATGGGGGCGGGTCCCTTGAGGAAAGTGCTTGTTTGTTGCCCCGCGGGGCATCGGGGTTCACGCGCTCGTCATTGGACGTGGAGTAAAGCCCGGGAGGGTATTCCCTCGGTGGGCAGATTTTGCTACGAGGTGGGTTCCCAATCCTTCTGCCCACTCGTTTCCCACTCATGAAAAACGACGAAATCCTCAGCCAGATCACCGAGTTCTGCCGCAAGGCGGACATGGCGGAATCGACCTTTGGCCGGCGTGCGGTGAACGATGGGAAGCTGGTCCATCGCCTGCGCGAGGGAAAGCGCATCACGATCGACACGCTGGACCGGATCCAGGCCTATATCGCGGCATCGACGACCGGCGGCCTGCCCCCGTCGCGGGGGCTTCAGGTGCCCCCCGAAAAGCGCGATCCGCGCGGCAATTTCCGCTTCTTCGAGAACCGGCAGAAGTACCTGCTGTTCGTCCATACCTGCAGCGAGAAGCGGGTGGTCGCCGAGCGGGTGGCGCTCGAACTCGCCAGCATCCATCCGCGTCCGCCGGCCCTGCGCATCTTCGACGCCGGCGTCGGCGACGGCACGGTGCTGGCGCGGGTGCTGCGCGCGACCCACCAGCGCTACCCGCACATGCCCTTCTATGTGGCCGGCAAGGAGCTCAGTCTCGAGGATCTTCGGCTGACGCTGGAGAAGGTGCCGGACCGCATTTTCGAGCATCCGGCATCGGTGTTCGTCTTCACCAACATGTTCTACTCGGAGGCGCCCTGGCTGACGCCGGCCTCGCCCGCGGCGGCGGCTGCCACCGTCTGGCACGAGGTTCCGCTGCGGGGGGCGTCATCGGGCGAGTTCGAGCAGCAGATCGCCGAGCTGCGGCCGTTCCTGGAGCAGAACTGGCGCGCCGCGATCAGCCCGCGCACGGCCATGCCGCTGTACGAGCGGCCTGTCGTGCTCGTGCTCTATCGCGAGGACCACCGGTTCCTCTTGGATTCGACCATCCCGCGGCCGGGCCAGACCGAGGCCAATTTCGACCTCGTCATCGCATCCCAGCCCTACCGGGCCCTGTCCTCGGTCAATTTCCGGGCCAAGCGGATCATCGCACCTCTGGCGCGGGCGCTCCGGCCGGGCGGGCGGCTGATCGGAATCCACTCCCATGGCCAGGATCCGGGCATGGAAATGATCCAGGCGATCTGGCCTGGAGAAAACCCTTTCTCGGTCAGCCGTCATGAGCTATTGCGCGCGGTGAAGTACGAGCTCGGATCGTTGGGCCGAGACCTAAATTTTAATGCTTATGCGGACAACCGTTCGATCTTCAGGTATGATATGGAAGCTCTGCCCAACGAGGTGACCGGTACGATCGGAACCTCGACGGCCTTTGCAGCGTGGAATGCGGCGGTGTATGTCGCTCAGATCGAGGACGACCGGTTGACAGATATGACTCAAAACGGTCGCACTCTGGATGCCGCCCGGGACGTGCTGCGAAAGTACAACGGGCTCTGGTTCTACGACGAGTCCTACGTCATCTCGCGACGGCGTGATTGACATAATCCGAAGGTAAACATCGCAAACGCCCGCCGGAATAGCGGCGGAACAAGGGGTTACTGATGCGCGCGTCCTATCTCTTCACCAGCGAGTCCGTGTCCGAAGGCCATCCCGATAAGGTCTGCGACAGGATCTCCGATGAAATCGTCGATCTGTTCTACCGCGAAGGGCCCAAGGCCGGCATCGATCCCTGGCAGATCCGCGCCGCCTGCGAGACGCTCGCGACCACCAACAAGGTCGTGATCGCCGGTGAGACCCGCGGTCCCGCATCCGTCACCAACGACCAGATCGAGAGCGTCGTGCGCGCTGCGATCAAGGACATCGGCTACGAGCAGGACGGCTTCCACTGGGAGAAGGCCGACATCGAGATCCTGCTGCACCCGCAGTCGGCTGACATCGCGCAGGGCGTCGATGCGCTGCAGCCGGGCGAGGTCAAGGAAGAGGGCGCGGGCGACCAGGGCATCATGTTCGGTTACGCCACCAACGAGACGCCCGACCTGATGCCGGCGCCGATCTTCTACGCCCACAAGATCCTCCGCCTCATCTCCGAAGCCCGCCACTCCGGCAAGGAGAAGGTGCTCGGCCCGGACTCCAAGAGCCAGGTCACCGTGCAATACGAGAACGGCAAGCCCGTCGGCGTGCGCGAGATCGTGGTGTCGCACCAGCATCTGGTCGAGGACATCTCGTCCAAGCAGATCCGCGACATCGTCGAGCCCTATGTGCGCGAGGCGCTGCCGAAGGACTGGATCACGCCGAAGACCATCTGGCACATCAACCCGACCGGCAAGTTCTACATCGGCGGTCCCGACGGTGATTCCGGCCTGACCGGCCGCAAGATCATCGTCGACACCTATGGCGGCGCGGCTCCGCACGGCGGCGGCGCGTTCTCCGGCAAGGATCCGACCAAGGTCGACCGTTCGGCGGCTTATGCTGCGCGCTACGTTGCCAAGAACATCGTCGCGGCCGGTCTTGCCGACCGCTGCACGCTGCAGCTCGCCTACGCCATTGGCGTGGCGCGCCCGCTGTCGATCTACATCGACACCCACGGCACCGGTAAGGTGACGGAGGACGAGCTCGAGAAGGCTGCCGCCAAGGCGATGGATCTCACCCCGCGCGGCATCCGCTCCCATCTCGACCTCAACCGCCCGATCTACGCGCGCACCTCGGCCTACGGCCATTTCGGCCGCACGCCCGACAACGAGGGCGGCTTCTCCTGGGAGAAGACCGATCTCGTCGAAGCGCTCAAGCGCGCCGTCTGATTTCCGTGCGTCACTCCGGGTTCGCGCGCGAACCCGGAACTCTTCATCCTCACGTCGCGATTCCGGGACGCCTCTTCGAGGTGTGCCGGAATGCCCGTTCAACAACAGGACACTCGCAATGAACGCGAAGCCCGGCTTCACCGATTACATCGTCAAGGACATTTCGCTCGCCGATTTTGGCCGCAAGGAGCTCTCGCTCGCCGAGACCGAGATGCCCGGCCTGATGGCCACCCGCGAAGAATACGGCCCGAAGCAGCCGCTGAAGGGCGCGCGCATCGCAGGCTCCCTGCACATGACGATCCAGACCGGCGTGCTGATCGAGACGCTGGCCGCACTCGGCGCCGACATCCGCTGGGTCTCGTGCAACATCTATTCGACGCAGGATCACGCTGCGGCTGCGATCGCGGCCGCCGGCATTCCGGTGTTCGCGGTCAAGGGTGAGACGCTGGCCGAATACTGGGACTACACCGCCAAGCTGTTCGACTGGCACGGCGGCGGTCACCCGAACATGATCCTCGATGACGGCGGCGACGCCACCATGTACGTCCATCTCGGCCTGCGCGCCGAGAACGGCGACACCGCCTTCCTCGACAAGCCGGGTTCTGAAGAAGAGGAAGTCTTCTTCGCGCTTCTGAAGAAGCAGCTCAAGGAGAAGCCGAAGGGCTACTTCGCCGCGATCGCCAAGAGCATCCAGGGCGTTTCCGAAGAGACCACCACGGGCGTGCATCGTCTGTATGACATGCAGAAGGCCGGCACGCTGCTGTGGCCGGCGATCAACGTCAACGACAGCGTCACCAAGTCGAAGTTCGACAACCTCTACGGCTGCCGTGAATCGCTGGTGGACGGCATCCGCCGCGGCACCGACGTGATGATGTCCGGCAAGGTCGCGATGGTCGCGGGCTTCGGCGACGTCGGCAAGGGTTCGGCGGCCTCGCTGCGCCAGGCCGGCTGCCGCGTGATGGTCTCCGAAGTCGATCCGATCTGCGCGCTCCAGGCCGCGATGGAAGGCTACGAGGTCGTGACCATGGAAGACGCCGCTCCGCGCGCCGACATCTTCGTCACCGCGACCGGCAACAAGGACATCATCACCATCGAGCACATGCGCGCGATGAAGGATCGCGCCATCGTCTGCAACATCGGCCACTTCGACAACGAGATCCAGATCGCTGGTCTGCGTAACCTGAAGTGGACCAACATCAAGCCGCAGGTCGACGAGATCGAATTCCCCGACAAGCACCGCATCATCATGCTGTCGGAAGGCCGCCTCGTGAACCTCGGCAACGCGATGGGCCATCCGTCCTTCGTGATGTCGGCCTCCTTCACCAACCAGACGCTGGCGCAGATCGAGCTCTACGCCAACAACAAGGACGGCAAGTACAAGAAGGAAGTCTACGTGCTGCCGAAGTCGCTCGACGAGAAGGTCGCGCGCCTCCACCTCGCCAAGATCGGCGTCAAGCTCACCGAGCTGCGCAAGGACCAGGCCGACTACATCGGCGTGAAGCAGGAAGGTCCGTTCAAGAGCGATCACTATCGGTACTGATCACCACGCGCTTGCGACACAAGGCCCCGGAGCGATCCGGGGCCTTTTTTGTTGGGCTGCCGGGTGGTACGCTTCCAGGTAGAGCCGACAAGAGCCTGCCACTTCCGGAGCGGGCGGCCGCTGTTCCCACGTTCATGGCCAGAATGCAGATGGAGGGAATGCGATGTCCAGCGAAGCCAATGTTGAGCTGTTGAAGAAGGCCTACCGCGAGTGGAACGACAGCAAGGGGCAAAACGTCGACTATTGGTTCGACAACGTCATTGGCCCGCAGATCAAGTTCGGCTCCGTCCCGCGTGGTGCGGCGCCACTCGCGTTTGCAACGGATTATGATGATCGCACGAAGCTCCGCAGCTATTTCACCGAACTGCTGGCCGGGTGGACCATGCAGCACTACACGATGGAGGAATACATCGCGCAGGGAGACGTCGTCGTCGTGCGCGGCTCCACAGCCTGGAGCAACAAGAAGACCGGCAAGACTGCTGAAACGCCCAAGATCAATTTCTGGCGCTTCAAGGACGGCAAGGCTGTCGAATATTACGAGTACTTCGATACGGCCTGCGTGGTTGTTGCAGCCACCCCGTGAAGGTTGCAATTCGGCGCGGCACCGCCCATCCTGCGTGGAGGGAGAACGCCATGACCGAAGCCAAAGAACATTTCGACGTCCTCATCGTCGGTGCCGGTTTGTCCGGCATCGGCGCCGGCTATCATCTTCAGAGCAAGTGCCCGGGCAAGAGTTACGTCATCCTGGAGGGGCGCGACTGCATCGGCGGGACCTGGGACCTGTTTCGCTATCCCGGCATCCGCTCCGACAGCGACATGTTCACGCTCGGTTATTCCTTCAAGCCGTGGACCGATCCGAAGGCGATCGCGGACGGGCCGCAGATCCTGAACTATGTGCGGGAGACGGCCAGTGAGAATGGCATCGAGAAGCACGTCCGCTTCCGCCATCGCGTCAAGTGCGCGGCGTGGTCCACGAGCGAGGCGCGCTGGACTGTCGAGGTAGAGCGCACGACAGGCGAGGGCGCGACCGAGCTGGTACGCTTCACCTGCAATTTCCTCTTCATGTGCTCGGGCTATTACAAATACGAGGCCGGCTACACGCCGGAGTTTGCGGGCGCAGCTGACTTCGCCGGCCGCATCGTGCATCCGCAGAAATGGACCGAGGATATCGATTACGCGGGCAAGCGCGTCGTCGTGATCGGCTCGGGCGCGACCGCGGTGACGCTGGTGCCGGAGCCCGCCAAGACCGCGGCGCAGGTCACCATGCTCCAGCGCTCGCCGACCTATGTAGTGTCGCGCCCGGCGCAGGATCCCGTCGCCAACAAATTGCGCCGCAATCTGCCGACGCGGCTGGCCTATCACGTCATCCGTTGGCGCAACGTGATGTGGGGGATGTTCTTCTTCCAGCTCAGCCGCCGCCGGCCTGCGAAGGTGAAGGAGCTGGTCCTCAAGGGCGTCCAGATGGCGCTCGGTCCGGACTACGACGTCGCCACCCATTTCACCCCGCGCTATAATCCCTGGGACCAGCGGCTGTGTCTCGTGCCTGACGGCGATTTGTTCAAGGCGATCCGGGAGCAGCGCGCGTCCGTCGTCACCAACGAGATCGACACCTTTACGCGCGACGGCATCCGCCTGAAGGATGGCAGCGAGCTACCCGCTGATATCATCGTCACGGCGACCGGGCTCGTGCTCCAGGTCGTCGGCGGCCTCGAGGTCAGCGTCGACGGCCGCGCCGTCGATTTCGCCAATACCTTGACCTACAAGGGCATGATGTATGCCGATGTCCCGAACATGGCCTCGGCGTTCGGCTATACCAATGCGTCCTGGACGCTGAAATGCGATCTCACCTGCGAATATGTCTGCCGTCTGATCAATTACATGGACCGCCACAATTTCCGGCAAGCCATGCCGCACAATGACGACCCGGAGATCACCGCGCAGCCCTCGCTCGACTTCACCTCGGGCTACGTGCAGCGCTCGGTCGCAAAGATGCCGAAGCAGGGCTCGAAGCAACCGTGGCGGCTGTACCAGAACTACGCCCTCGACATCGTCTCCCTGCGCTTCGGCAAGATCGACGACGGCGTGATGCGATATTCCTGATCACGCCGCCGGCTGTTTTTACGCCTTGCGCGTCGAGAGCGAGAGGCCAACCTCGATCGCGAGTGCGAGCACCACGGCGCCGCCGCCGAGTGCGAACAGGACCAGATAGTCGCCGCCGGTCTGCGCGTAGATCCAGGAGAACCCGTACGCTGCCGCAGCCTGGAAGAGCGCAAAACTTGTGGTGGCGCGGCTCCATGTCGTGCGCTGCTGCTCGGTAGAGCGCGGGACGAGCTCATGGATGCGCCCGAGCACAAGCGGCACGATGCCGGGTGTGAAGCCGCCGACCACGACACTCGACACGATCAGCGAGAGAGGCGCGGTGCTGACGGTAGGGAGCAGGACAGCAGCAGCCTCGATCAGGAAAGCCGCGCGCAAAGCGGGGCCGAACCCGTGCTTGTCGCCGAGATGACCGGTGATGAGCGGGCCGACGATGGCTCCGAGGCCGTATAGCACCCAGTAGCGTGATCCTGCGGCAATACCCTGGCCGAGGCCACGTGCTACGAAATCGACAATGAAGACCATGTGCGGTACCAGCGCCACTGCGTTGAGGCCGTACTGAATCAGCAACGCACGGACGGCGGGTGAAGTCCGGTGGGATTTCGCCTGATGCGAGGGCGTTGCATCCGTCCTGGCTTCCGCAGGCCAGTTCCACCAGCTCGCGAGCGTGAGCACGGCGGAGAGCGCGCCAAGTCCATACCAGCTCTGTTGCAAGCCCTGTTGCAGCAATAGCGGCACCAGCGTGCCTGATGCGGCAACGCCGAGGCCGACGCCCGCAAAGATCACGCCGCCGACGATGCCGCGCCGCGCGGGTGAGGTATGCGGCAGAATGACGGAGGCCGCCAGCACCATGATGATGCCGCCGGTGAGGCCTGACATGAAGCGCCAGCCGAAGAACCAGATGAACGATATCGGCGTCGCGCTGGCAAAGAAGGAGAGGGTGGCAAGCAGCATCATCGCCCGTAACGCGCGGACAGCGCCGATGCGCGAGGCCACGGCGCGTGCCGCGAGCGCGCCGGCGAGATAACCGGCAAGGTTAGCCGCGCCGAGATAGACGACGTCGGATGCGCTGAACCATTTTGCAGCGATGAGGGCCGGGATCAGCGGCGTGTAGGAAAAGCGGGCGAGTCCAAGTCCGACAAGCGATGCCGACAAACCTGCCACCGCATAGCGCCAGGTCCGTTGTGACGTCGATTGTGACACCGATCCCGGCTGCTTGTGCAGCCGGGCCTCCATATGTTGCTTCGTATTTGCGTTGGGCATGTCATCCTCCTGCGCGCATGACGGCGCGCGGATCATCCTGTCTGGCTGGCGCGGCGGCGCCGGAATTCCGGCACGGGCAGGCCGCCCCAGCCCCAATTGTCGAGGTCGACCTCCTCGATCACGACGAAAGTGGAATCGAGCGGCTTGCCGAGCACGTCGCGTAGCAGCTCGCTCGATCCCTTGATCAGTGCGGCCTTCTCCTCCGCCGTGACCGACGCCGCTCCCGGCGTCGTTCCTTCGCGGGTCACTTGAATGGTGACGATGGGCATCGCCGTTCTCCCCGGTTCAGTGGCCGGCGCTCTGGCCGCCGTCGACATGCAGGATCTCGCCGGTGACGAAGGAGGCACTTTCGAGATACAGCACGGCATCGACGATGTCGGACATCTCGCCCATATGGCCGACCGGATGCAGCGCGCTGAGCTGGGCATGCGTCGCAACCGGGTGCATCGGCGACTTGATGATGCCGGGCGAAACGGCGTTCACACGGATGCCACGCTTGGCGTACTCGATCGCGAGCGACCTGGTCGCGGCGCTCAGCCCACCCTTGCTCAGCGAGGCCAGCACCGACGGCACGTTGGAATTGGCCTGATCGACCAGCGTCGTCGTGATCTGGACGACGTGGCCAGATCCCTGCTTCTCCATTTCGGCAATCGCGAGCTGCGTGATGTTGAAGAAGCCGGCGACGTTGGTGCCCATCACCGCCGCGTAGTCCTCAGGCGTGTACTGGGTGAACGGCTTGGCGACGAAGATGCCGGCGTTGTTGACCAGCGTGTCGACGCGGCCGAAGCGGGCGACGGCTTGCGAAACCACGCGCTCGGCGGTGGCCCGGTCGGCGATGTCGCCGGGGACGGCGAGAACATCGTCGTCACCCGACGGCTTGATGGAGCGTGCGGTGGCGACGACGCGATAATTGCGGTTGCGAAAACCCTGGACCAGGGCAGCGCCGATGCCCTGCGATGCTCCGGTGATGATGGCGACCTTCTGCTCGATACCCATGACGGGCTCCTGTTGTTGACTTGTGCCGGCCAGCGGCTGGCTTGGGTCAACACGTAGGCCGCAGCAGCCCGGCTGCGAATACACGTTGTCCGGCAGACACTGTTACGTGACGCGAACGAATGGCGGATCGCGTCATGGCGCCGGTTGTCCCGGCCGCGGCGAACGCCTAGCTTGTCACCGGAATTTGATGGGGCGGTGGGAAGGCATGGATCGACTGGATGCGATGCAGGTGTTCGTCCTTGCGGTGGACGAGGGCAGCCTCGCGGCCGCCGGGCGGAAGCTGGGCCGCTCGCCCGCGGCAGTGAGCCGCGCCATCGCCTTCCTGGAGGAGCATGTCGGCACCGAGCTGCTGCACCGGACCACGCGCTCGATCAAGCTGAGCGAGGAGGGCGAGCGCTATGCTGCGATCTGCCGCCGCGTGCTCACTGAACTGGAGGAGGCCGACGATATCGCGGCCGGGCCCCGCACGGCGCCCCGCGGGCTGCTCACGATCACGGCGCCTGTGGTCTCAGGCGAGATGGTGCTCCGGCCCATCCTCGATGCGTTTCTCGACGCCTGTCCGACGGTGTCGGCCAAGCTTCTGCTGTTCGACCGCGCGGTCAATCTGATCGAGGAGGGCGTCGATGTCGCGCTTCGGATCGGTCACCTCGCGGATTCGGCGATGGTGGCGATGCGGGTCGGCGAGATCAGCCGCGTCGTGGTTGCAGCCCCACGTTACCTGAAGCAGCACCCGCGTATCACCGAGCCCGGCGACCTCGCCAAGCACCAGATCGTGGCAATGGCGCACCTGCCCAATTCCTGGACCTTTGCGCCGCAGGCCGGCTCATCGGCCGCCCGCACCGTGCAGTTCACGCCGCGCCTCGTCGTCAACAGCACTTATGCGGCGGTTGCCTCCGCAGTCGCCGGGCGCGGCGTCGCGCGAATGTATTCGTACCAGGTGGCCGAACAGGTCGCGCGCGGCGAGCTCGAGATCGTGCTGGCAAACGATGAAGACCCGGAGATGCCGGCGCATCTGATCAGCCCGCAGGGCAGGCTCTCGGTGCCCAAGGTGCGAGCGTTCACCGACTTCGCCGTGCCGCGGCTGAAGAAGCATTTTGCGCAGCTCAAGAAGAGCCTCAGCGCGCGCTAGACATTGCGGCCGCACCGCGACTGCCAATGCGTTGTTTCGCGTATACGGCGGCCGGGCTGAATCGGCGATGGTTTCAAAGCGGTTAACGCCGATTTAATGGATGAGTCCTAGCCTGTCTCGGCCGGGGTTACTCGCAAGGCCGAGGTGAGCCCAATGGAAGCCCAGAAGATCGCGGTCGACGCCGTCGTCGCGCTGACCGATTGCGACCGCAACGCTGTCGTTGCCTTTATCCGCCAGCTCTATCTTGCCGGCGTCAAGGACCCCAAACGCCTGACCTTCAAAGGCCTGCAGGCGCTGTCGCGCGGCTGATTCAGCACTTTTCGGCTGCAAGTTTCGTCCCCGCGCTCTCGCCCGGGTGACTATGACCGGCCGGTGAATATCTTGCCGGTCGGCCCAGGTCGGAGTAGATCACGTCCCCGGCGAAGTCTCTGGGGACTGGGGATATGCTGAAACAGCTTTTTGCGCCGCAACTTGTCATTTTGTATGTGTTTGTTGCCTCTACGATTTACGTTCATTTCCGCGGCAAACAGCGGCTGCGCTTCGCGCGCCAGCTCGGCGACCACTCGACCTATCTCGCGCCCTACAATGTGCTGATGTATGCGGGCTCGGCGGTGCCGAACAAGCCGGTGATCCCGGTCGAGCAGTTTCCGGAGTTGAAACCGCTGAGCGAGAACTGGGAGACCATCCGCTACGAGGCCGTACGCCTGTTCGACGAAGGCTTCATTCGCGCCGCCGCGAAGAACAACGATTGGGGCTTCTACTCATTCTTCAAGAGCGGCTGGAAGCGGTTTTACCTGAAATGGTACGACGACTTCCTGCCGTCGGCGCGCACGCTGTGCCCGAAGACGGTTGAGCTGCTCAATTCGATTCCGAGCGTGCATGGCGCGATGTTCGCGATGCTGCCGCCCGGCGGCAAGCTCGGCGCGCACCGCGATCCCTTCGCGGGCTCGCTGCGCTATCATCTCGGCCTCGTGACGCCGAACTCGAACAAGTGCCGCATCCTCGTCGACGGCGTCGAATGCGTCTGGCGCGACGGTGAGGCCTTCATGTTCGACGAGACCTTCATTCACAGCGCGGAGAATGAAACCGACGTCAACCGCATGATCCTGTTCTGCGACGTCGAGCGCCCGATGAAGTACGGCTTCATGACCGCGATCAACCGCTGGGTCAGCCATCACATCGTCAAGGCGTCGGCGACCCAGAACGTCGACGGCGAGCATGTCGGCGTGCTCAACAAGGTGTTCGGCAAGCTCTACGAGATCCATCTCGGCAGCCGCAAGATAAAGGCGTGGAATCGCAACGTCTACTACACGCTGAAGTACTCGCTGACGGCGCTGATCCTCGGCCTCATCGTGTTTTCGGCGTTGACGTGATTGTTGGTGCTTTGCGTCAAACCGGCTTGGCACCCGTGTTGATGATCGAGCCCACATGCTCCCCGCGCAACGCCGCGCTGATCCGGCCCGGCACGAGACCGTTCACCACCTGCACGCGCGCGATGTGCCGCGCGTTCGCCATGACCTCAAGCAGTGCGGGGTCGAACGGCAGCGTGCCCTTTAGCTTTGCAAGCTCGGCAAAGCTGGTCTCCTTCAAGAGTTCGGCCTTCTTGCCATCGGCGCCGTTGGGATCGCTGGTGTAGACGCCGTCGACGTCCTCCACGATCGTGAGGCCCGAAGCGCCGAGCGCGTCCGCGAGCAGGAAGGCGCCGGTGTCGGCGCGATGCAGCGGGATGCGTGAGGTCGGGAATTCATGATGATGGTAGGGCGGAAACGCGCTGCCGACGACCGCGCGGGCCGCCTGCAGGTGGATCGCGAGCTGGCTCGCGATGGTGGGATGCTCGACATAGGAGACGCCCTCCGGCGCGAGCAAACTTGCCAGGATGTGGCCGTTCTGGCCGGCCTCGCTGGCCGCGAGCGGCGCCAGCGAGCCGACCGGCAGGCCGAGGTCGAGGCCGACGCTGTAGAGATGGCGGGCGCGGATGCCAGCGCCGGTGAGGATGAGCATCCGATGCTCCGGCAACAGCGCGCGCAGCTCGTCGACGAGCGGCAGGATCGCCTCGTGCCCGCGATCCATGATGCGGCCGCCGATCTTGATGACCTGCAGCCAAGGCAGCAGCTTGATCGGACGGTTGCCGGCAACGGGACGGGTGAGATCGCTGTCGAGCAAGGTCTGGCGCGCGAGCGGCGAGGCGACGTGCTTGATCTGGTTGGTATCAGCCATGACGGTTCGCCCCTCAGCTCGCGGTGATGATGGTGCCGACATGCTCGCCCGCGAGCGCGCGGGTGAGATTGCCGGGGACGAGGCCGTTGATGATCTGCACCTCGCGGACGTGGCGCGAGGCGTTCAGGAGATCGAGCACCGGGAATTCCAGGATCGAGTCCTGAAGGCCCTTGGCCTTCATCTCCGTCACTGAAATCTTCGGGATGAAGGTGGCGTTCTTCGACGTCTTCGGGTTCGCGGTGTAAAGGCCGTTCTCGTCCTTCACATAGATCATCGCCTTGCAGCCGAATTGCTCGGCCACGAGGAAGCAGCCGGCGTCGGTGCGGTAGGGAGGGATCACGCCTTCGGCCGCGGGACGCATCCACAGGCTATAGGGCGGCATGCCGGCGAAGATCACCGCGTTCACCTCGGCGAGGAACAGCGGCACCGACGAGAGCCCGGCGCTGCTGACGGCGGAGATGCCATGCTTGGCGAGGAGCTGTCCGAGCATCGCGGCGTTCTGATCGGCGACGGAAGCGCCAAGCTGCGACAGCACGCCGGCCGGCAGGCGAAGGCCGGCGGCGATCGAATACAGATGCCGCGCGCGGGTGCCTGCGCCGGTTCCGATCAGCAGCTTGTGCGCCTTCCGGGCCGCGACGATCTCCTCGACGACCGGATAGACTGCAGCGCGGCCGCGATCGATCATGCTCTGGCCGCCGATCTTGATGACGGTCGCGTCCGGCAGGATGCGGAAGTCCGCAGCCTTCTCCGCCGCGGCCACAAGCTGCGGGTCGGTGAGCGAGCGCTGCATCAGCAGCCCCTCAAGCTCCGTGATCGCGTTCGACATCCGAGACATCCTCTCGTTTTTCCGGTGCAGTCTCTGCGGCGGGCCGTCCGGCCTTGACCGAATCTTGTTGCATGCTTCGGTCCATGGCAACAAGGTCACCGCGATTTAGCGGCCAAACATGGAGCAGGCAATGGCCCCGTTGCCACTTGCGAACACCGGGATAGAGCAGTTCTTCCGCGACTGGCTGGAAACCTTCGCGGGCTACGTCCGCGAGGTCGACTACGCCTCGGCGCGGCCGCTCTTCCACCCGGACGTGCTGGCCTTCGGCACGCACAACGATGTCATCCCGGGCATCGATCAATGGGTCTCGTCGCAGTGGAATAACGTCTGGCCGAAGACAACCGACTTTCGCTTCGTGCTCGAGCAGACCTCGATCCTTGCATCTCCCGACGGCACGATGGCAACCGTGATCGCGCCGTGGACGAGCACGGGCTATCATCCCGACGGTAGCACGTTTCCGCGTCCGGGGCGTGCCACGATGGTATTCTCGGGAGATGGCAATGATTGGCTGTGCGTCCATTCGCACATGTCGCTTAATCGCGGCGTGCCGCAAGCAAGCCATGCCAACCGGCCGGTGAAGGCCTGGTAGATCGACGACGGTTTGCGATCGCGCACCAAATGCAAAAGGCCCCGGACACGTCCGGGGCCTTTCGATATCTGGATATCGTGCTGCTTATTCAGGCTGGCCGATGCTCACCTTCAGCGTGCCGACGCCATCGACGCCGCATTCGAGCTTGTCGCCCACCTGGAGCTGCGACACGCCGGCCGGCGTGCCCGTCATGATGATGTCGCCGGCGGCGAGCTTCACCTGCTGTGAAAGCTGCCAGATCGTCTCCGGCACGTTCCAGATCATCTGCTCGAGGTCGCCGGTCTGGGCTTCCTTGCCGTTGACCGTGAGCCAGATCTTGCCCTTGGAGGGATGGCCGATCTTCGAGGCCGGCTGCAGCGCGGAGGCGGGCGCGGAGCCGTCGAACGACTTGCCGATCTCCCACGGACGCTCCTTCTTGCGCGAGGCGATCTGGAGGTCGCGGCGGGTGAGGTCGATGCCGACGGCATAGCCGTAGACATGGTCGAGCGCCTTCTCGGCGGGGATGTTGAGGCCGCCGCTCTTCAGCGCGACGATCAGCTCGACCTCGTGATGGAAATCCTTGGTCAGCGGCGGGTAGGGGATGGTGGCGCCATCGGGCACCAGCATGTCTGCGTGCTTGGCGAAGAAGAACGGCGGAGCGCGCTCGTCATTGCCCATCTCGCGGATGTGCTCGAGATAGTTGCGGCCGACGCACCAGATACGGCGCACGGGATAGCGGCCGCTTTCCCCGACGACGGGAAGCGAAGCCTGGGGCGGAAGCGGGATGACGTAGGAGGCGGCGTTCATGGAGCGATCTCGCTGCTCTTGGTGGGGTGGAGGAACTCTATGCCGTTGCGCTGATCGGCGCCAGAGCGCCGGCGTCGTGATGTTGCAGGCGGAAGAACGAGGCGTAGCGGCCGGAGCGGCGCAGCAGCTCGTCATGCCGGCCCTGCTCGACGATCTCGCCGCCCTCGACCACCAGGATCGCATCCGCGTGCATGATGGTGTGGAGGCGATGCGCGATCACGATGGTGGTGCGGTTCTGGCAGAGATGCTCGATCGCCTCCTGCACCTGCCGCTCGGACTCGGAGTCCAACGCGGCGGTAGCCTCGTCCAGCAGGATGATCGGCGCATTCTTGATCAGCGCGCGCGCCACCGCGATGCGCTGGCGCTGGCCGCCGGAGAGCTGCGTGCCATGCTCGCCGACCGGCGTATCGTAGCCAAGCGGGAAGCTCATGATGAAATCATGTGCGCAGGCCGCCTTCGCGGCGTCGATGATCTCGTCCCCGCTCGCGCCGGGCTTGCCGAAGGCGATGTTGCTGCGGATGGTGTCGCGGAACAGGTAGACATCCTGGCCGACATAGGCGGTCTGGGCGCGCAGCGATTTGCGTGAGACCGCGCCGATCGACTGGCCGTCGATCACGATGTCGCCTTGCGTCACATCGTAGAAGCGCAGCAGCAGCCCCAGCACGGTCGACTTGCCGCCGCCGGAGGGACCGACCAGCGCGGTGACTTTGCCGGGCTCGGCCACAAAACTCATGCGGTTGAGCACGGTCTCATTGGCGCGATAGGCGAAGCTGACGTCGCGCAGCTCGATCCGCGCGTCGGTGAGCTTCAATGCCGGCTTGTCGTCGTCGGAATGCTCGCTCGCCGGGCTGTCGACGACTTCGAGCAGCATGCGCGCGCCGACGAGCTGGCTGTTGAGGTCGATGTTGAGCCGCGCCAGCCGCTTGGCCGGCTCGGTCGCCATCAGGAACGCGGTCATGAAGGAGAAGAACGCGCCTGGCGTGGCGTTGAGCGCGACCACGCTGTAGCCGCCATAGAGCAGACAGCCGGCGACCGCGAAGCCTCCGAGCATTTCCATCAGCGGGTTGGAACGGTTGGCGACGCGGGCCATCTTGTTGGCGTTGCGCTCGACGATCGCGATGTTCTCGTCGATGCGCTTCTGCATGGTGTCTTCGAGCGTGAACGCCTTCACCGTGCGGATGCCTTGCAGCGATTCCTGCATCGTCTCCATGATGTCGGCGGTGCCGGTGAACTGGTTGTAGGCGAGGCCCTTGATGCGCTTGACCAGCTTGCGCAGCACCAGCATCGCCGGCGGCACCACCACGAGGCCGATGAACGACATCACCGGGTCCTGCCACACCATCACGCCGATCATCGCGAGCAGCATCATGAGATCGCGGCCGATCGCGTTGACCAGCATGTTGAGGACGTCGGTGATTGCCTTGGCGCCGGCCGTCAACCGCGCCAGGAATTCTGACGAATGCCGCTCGGAGAAGAAGCCGACGCTCTCGCGCATCAGTTTTGCGAACAACTGACGCTGGTTGGTGGCGAGGATCGCGTTACTGATCTTGGTCAGGATCACCATGTGGCCGTAGGTCGCCACGCCCTTGATGAAGAGCAGGATCACCGTGATGCCGGAGAACATCGCGATGCCCGGGATGTTCTTGTCGACATAGGCCTGGTTGATGACCTGACCGAGCACGTAGGTCGCACCCGCGGTCGATCCGGCGGCGAGTGCCATCAGCGCGAAGGCGACGAGGTAGCGCCGCCAGTAGATGATCCCCTGTTCCGTGACCAGGCGGCGAATCAGGATCGCTGCCGTATAGGGATCGTCGGTGATTTTCTTTGGAAACTGAGCCATCCGGTGTCCATTGACGGCGCAGGGAAAGGCCTGCGCGCGCGTCAGGGATCGAATGGCCTCTGTGCCCGCTCAAGCGGGGGTTTTCAAGCCCAATTAAGGGCTTGCGCTTCGATGGAATCTAGGCCGAGACGGCGTGGCGGAGCTCGCCGTGGCGCTCGCGGAACAGCTTGTCCTCCCAGGCCAGCGCGTGGGCGGCGATGGTCTCGAGGTCTTCGTATTGCGGCTTCCAGTCGAGCAGGCCGCGGATGCGGCTGGTGTCGGCGACCATGGTCATGATGTCGCCGGGCCGGCGCGGCGCGTATTGCACGGCGAAGCTGCGGCCGGAAACCCGGCGCACGGCGTCGATGGTCTCCAGCACCGAATAGCCGCGGCCGTAGCCGCAATTGAGCGTCGTCGAGGCGCCGCCGTTGCGCAGGTAAGCCAGCGCGGAACGATGGGCCTGCGACAGATCCGTGACGTGGATGAAGTCGCGAATGCAGCTGCCGTCCTGGGTCGGATAGTCGGTGCCGAACACGTCGATCTTGGCGCGCTGGCCGGTCGCAGCTTCCACCGCGATCTTGAGCAGATGCGTGGCACCGACGGTGGCAAGGCCGATGCGGGCCTGCGGATCGGCGCCGGCGACGTTGAAATAGCGCAAGGTGACGTACTGCATGCCGTAGGCGGCGGCGACGTCGTGCAGCATGATCTCGGTCATCAGCTTCGACGAGCCGTAGGGCGAGAGCGGCCGCGTCGGCGCGTGCTCGGGCACCGGCACCTGGTCAGGATTGCCGTAGACCGCGGCGGTCGAGGAAAAGATGAAGCGGTTGATGCCGCGCTTCACGGCGACGTTGAGCAGGTTGCGTGCGGTCGTGAAATTGTTGCGGTAATAGCCGAGCGGATCGCGCATCGAATCCGGCACGACGACGGAGCCTGCGAAATGGATGATGCTCTCGATGTTGTGCTGGGCGATCACGCCTTCGAGCAGATTCTCGTCGCCGGCGTCGCCGATGAACAGAGGCACGCCTTCCGGCAGGTATGCGGAGAAACCGGTCGAGAGATCGTCGATCACGACGACGTCTTCGCCGGCTTCCGCCAGCGCCAGAACCGTGTGACTTCCGATATAGCCGGCGCCGCCGGTGACTAGCACAGTCATGATCTCACCCGTCTTCGATCAACGCTCAAAGCTAGCGCTTGCGTGGTGAAGAGGGGGTATCGGCGCGACTGAACTGGTCACTATGCTTAATGTTGCGTATAGGGACGTCCGAAACGGAGCGTGACGTGGCGAATTCCCCCGGCGATCTCGAAGTGATCGTGCCAAATCTGCACAGGCGCTATTCCGGGGTCACCGCGACCAACCGGATGGTGGCGCCGCGGCTGGCAAAACGCTGTCGCGCAGGCTGGTTCGGCTCGGATGCGCCCGAGGGGATTTTGCGGCTCGGCGGCGCCGATCTGATGAAATTATGGCGCCGCAAGGCACCGCTGATCTGGCACGCGCGCCGCAACAACGAGATGATCGCAGGCGTCGTGCTGCGCGCCCTCGGCTGGCCGCTCAAGCTCGTCTTCACCTCGGCGGCGCAACGGCACCACAGCTGGATCACACGCTGGCTCATCCGGCGCATGGACGCGATCATCGCGACGTCAGACATCTCGGCCTCGTTTCTGAAGGTCAAGGCGACGGTGATCCCGCACGGCGTCGACACCGATGTCTACACACCGCCGACAGATCGCGCCGCCGCGTTTGCGGAAAGCCGCTTGCCGGGCCGCTACGCGATCGGCTGCTTCGGCCGCGTGCGCGCGCAGAAGGGCACCGACGTGTTCGTCGATGCGATGTGCCGCCTGCTGCCGCGCTACCCGGATTTCACCGCTGTCATCGTCGGTCAGGTGACGCCGGAGCAAACTGCTTTTGCGAATGACCTGAAGAAACGCATCGAGGCGGCCGGCCTGCAATCGCGCATCGTCATCACCGGCGAGCTGCCGATCGAACAAGTGCAGCGCTGGTATCAGCGGCTGACGATTTACGCCTTCACCTCCCGCAACGAAGGCTTTGGCCTGACGCTGATTGAAGCGATGGCGGCCGGCAGCGCGCTGATTGCCGCGCGTGCCGGTGCGGCGGAGCTTGTGGTCGAGGACGGCGTGAGTGGCGTGCTGATCCCGACGGGGGATGCGGAAGCACTCGCCGCGGCGCTCGAGCCGCTGATGCGGGACGTGGCTGCTGCGACGGCGATGGGCGAGCGGGGGCGGGCGCGGGTGCTCGCGCAGTTCAGCCTCGATGCGGAAGCGGCGCGGATCGGCGAGGTCTACCGGTCGGTGCTCTGAGCCGCCGGTTCGGCGATCGAAAACAAAAATGTCGAAAACAACCCCATGCACAGTAGCCGGGGACAACAAAATCAATGGCTTGGCAGTCGCCCCCACGCTTTACCGATTTTACGAAGTCATTTTGACTCGTCGGGCAAAACACTGGCACGATGTCATCATCGCAAAAGCCGTCAACTGTGTGTCCGGCGTCCCCAGGCGCGTGGAGCTCGAAAGACGTGGAAGGGCGATGACGCGATAGCGCCGGCGCGGCAGGCCAAAATTAGTTCCCGCCTTGGGAATTCGAATTGATCCCATGTTGGGAACATGCTATGACGACGAACGTCGTTGCGAGAAAGGCGCTCAAGGTCTTTTGGGAGCGATACCCCCAAGCGGAGACCCCCTTGGGGCCTGGTACGGAATCGTTTCCAAAGGTGACTGGAGCGGCCCGGCAGACCTGAAGATGGCGTTTGGAAACAACGTGGACTTTGTGGGCGACAACAGAGCCATCTTCGACATCGGCGGCAACAAGTATCGCCTTGTGGTTCATTTTTCCTACAAGTTCAAAACAGCTCTCATCAAGTTCGTCGGCACGCACGCAGATTACGACGGAATCAACGCGGAGACCGTGTGATGATGGACGTAAAGCCTCTCCACAACGAACAGGATTACGACTGGGCTATCCGCGAAGTATCCCGCTATTTCGAAGCCAAGCCGCTTGCTGGTACGCCTGACGGTGATCGCTTCGAAGTTTTGTCTTCACTCATCAAGGAGTATGAGGACAAGCACTTCGCGACGACTCACGGCGATCCAATCGATGTTCTCCATTTCGCAATCGAGTCCATGGGGCGGTCGCAGACGGAACTGGCGGCACTGATCGGACGCAATCGGGCGTCTGAAATTTTGAATCGCGTCCGTCCGCTGACGCTGGAAATGATCCGGTTGATCAGCAAGGAATGGAGTATTCCGATTGGTGCTCTGACAGCTCAATATGAGCTGACGCGTGCACATGCTTGATTGTGCTGGCGCCCCTCTTGCGGTGACGCTGACGCGTTCGCCTGCGCCGCTCAGTTCTCCACCTTCGCCGCAGTCTCCGCCAGCACCCGCTCCGCAATCCCCACCACTTCGCTCGCCGCGATATCCCGCATGCAGCGGTGGTCGTTCATCTTGCAGATCGTGCTCTGGCAGGGCTGGCACGACAAGACGCTCTTGTCCTGGACCACGGTCGCGGCGAGGCCGTTGAGCGGCGCCCAGAGGTAGGGGCTGGTCGGGCCGAAGATGCCCATGGTCGGCGTGCCCAGCGCCGCCGCAATGTGCATCAGGCCGGAATCGTTGGAGATGGCGACGCCGGCGGCTGCCATTGCCAGCACGCCGTTGCGCAGATCGTTGCCGGTGAGATCCCGGACCCCCGGTCCGCCGGCCGCGACGATCTCCTGGGCGAGGCCCTTTTCGCCGGGGCCGCCGACAACCCAGACCTCAAGCCCGCGCTCGACCAGCAGGCGGGCGGCCTCTGGATAATAGGTCCAACGCTTTGAGACGCCGACTGAGCCGGGGGCCAGCGCCACGGCGGCGCCGGCGCCGAGGCCATTAGCCTGCCGCCAGCGGACGATGTCCTCGGCCGGGACGCGCAATTGCGGCACCGGCCATTCGGGAGGCAAGGGGGCGCCGTCGGGCTGGGCCAGCGCCGCGTTCTTGTCGATGAAGCGGGGCAGTTTCTTCTCGCCCCAGCGCCAGCGGTTGAGCAGGCCGAACCGGAATTCGCCAACGAAGCCGACTCGTTCAGGGATGCCGGCCAGCGCGGGCGCAATGGCCGCCTTCCAGGTCCGGGGCAGCACCAGGGCGGTGCCGTAATTGCGCTCGCGCAGCAGCTTTCCCAAGGCGAACTGGCGGGCAACGGCGAGCCGACCACGCGGCAGGTCCCAGGCGATGCCCTCGCGTACGCCGGGCATGTAATCGACCAGCGGAGCGCATAAGGACGTGGTGAGCAGATCGACCGGCCGGTTGGGCCAACGCTCCTTCAGGACCCGGACCACGGTGTGATTCCGGACGAAATCGCCGATCCACATATAGGGGATGATCAGGATCGGGCGGGGGTCGCTCCGATCTGTATCTCCGCTAAATTGCGAATCAATGTTCATTGTTTAATGGGGCCGAGGCTGCGCGGATTGTGGCGGTTCGGTTAGCCGCTCCGGGCCGGCAGGTAAAGCCGCTCGAGGCCCGATCCCAAAACCGCTTACACTTTGCCGGATCATGCGCTAGGGCAGAACCGGACCGCAAAAAATCGGGCAGGGATTTCGGAATGTTGCTGGTGACCGGCGGGGCCGGTTTTATCGGATCGAATGTCGTGGCCGCGCTGAACGAGGCCGGCCGCAGCGACGTCGTGGTCTGCGACCTGCTCGGCAGCGACGGCAAATGGCGGAACCTCGCCAAGCGACAACTTGTGGATATCGTCCCGCCGGCCGAGTTGCTCGACTGGCTGAAGGGCCGCAAGCTCGATGCCGTGATCCATCTCGGGGCGATTTCCGAGACCACCGCGACCGACGGCGATCTCGTGATCGAGACCAATTTTCGCCTGTCGATGCGCCTGCTCGACTGGTGCACGGCGAATGCGGTGCCGCTCATCTACGCCTCGTCGGCGGCGACTTATGGCGACGGCGAGGCAGGCTTCGACGACGATGCCTCGGTCCCTGCGTTGAAAAAACTGCGGCCGATGAATCTCTACGGCTGGAGCAAGCATCTGTTCGATCTCGCAGTTGCAGAGCGGGTCGCGCGTGGCGACATGCTGCCGCCGCAATGGGCCGGCCTGAAATTCTTCAACGTGTTCGGCCCGAACGAATACCACAAGGGCTCGATGATGAGCGTGCTGGCGCGGCGCTTCGATGACGTCAGGGCCGGCCGTGTCGTGCAACTCTTCAAATCGCACCGCGACGGCATCGCCGACGGCGACCAGCGCCGCGATTTCATCTATGTCGACGATGTCGTGCGCGTCGTCATGTGGCTGCTGGCGACGCCGTCGGTGTCCGGCCTCTTCAATGTCGGAACCGGCAAGGCGCGCAGCTTCAAGGATTTGATGCTCGCCGCCTACGCCGCGCTCGGCAGCAAGCCGAACATCGACTATGTCGACATGCCCGAGAGCATTCGCGGCGCCTATCAATACTTCACCCAGAGCAAGGTCGATCGCCTGCACCGCGCCGGCTATAACGGCGGCTTCACCGCGCTCGAGGATGCGGTGAAGTTCTATGTCGGGGATTATCTCGACCGGCCCGACCGCTTTCGCTGAGGTTTCTGGATCATGGCGACCCCCATTCTCGATTTCGATGCGCTCGCGCAAGACATCAGCGGCCGGACGGTGCTCTGCATCGGCGACATCATGCTGGACGAGTTCGTCTACGGCGAGGTGTCGCGGATCTCACCGGAAGCGCCGACGCCTGTGATCGTTGCCCAGCGCAGCGAAATCCATATCGGCGGCGCCGGCAATGTCGCGCGCAATATCGCCTCGCTCGGCGCGCGCTGCATCTTCGTCGGCCTCGTCGGCGAGGATGATGCCGGCAAGCGGCTCGCCTCGGCGCTTGCCGAACATGCCGGCATCGAGAGCGTGCTGGTGTGCGATCCATCGCGGCCGACCACGCGAAAGGTTCGCTTCGTCTCCGAGCATTTCTCCACGCACATGCTGCGCGCGGATTGGGAACAGGCTGTCGCGGCCTCCGAGGACATCGAGACCAGGCTGATCGAGGCCATCCTGCCGCAGATCGCGCGCGCCGATATCGTGTTGCTGTCGGACTACGCCAAGGGCGTGCTGACCGCGCGCGTGATCCGCCACACCATCGACGCCGCGCGAAAGCTCGGCAAGCCCGTGATCGTCGATCCCAAGAGCCTGAACTGGGCGATCTATCGCGGCGCCACGCTGCTCACGCCGAATCGCAAGGAGTTTGCGGAGGCGACGCGGAGCCGCGCCGACACACCGCAAAGCATCGTCGATGCCAGCGAGGATGTGATGCGGCTCGCCGATTGCGAGGCGATCCTGGTCACGCAAGGCGAGCATGGCATGACGCTGGTGCCGCGCCATGGCGAGGCCGTCCATGTTCCGGCTTTCCCCGTGAAGGTGCGCGATGTCTCCGGCGCCGGCGACACTGTCGCCGCCGCGCTTGCGGTCTCGCTCGCCACGGGCGCGGACTGGGACACGGCGCTGCGCATGGCGAGTGCGGCGGCCTCTGTTGCCGTCGGCAAGCAGGGCACCGCCAGCGTCAGCGCGGCCGAGCTGCGCCGAAAGATCCTCCCGCACGCTTATCTCGCGGCCGAGGAGAAGATCGTGCGCGAGCCCGACACGCTCGACGCGCAGCTCGCCGAATGGAAGCGGCAGGACCTGCGGGTCGGCTTCACCAATGGCTGCTTCGACATCCTGCATCCCGGCCATGTGAAAGTACTCACCGCGGCGCGTGCCGCCTGCGACCGCCTCATCGTCGGCCTCAACAGCGACGCCTCGGTGCGGCGGCTGAAGGGCGCGGAGCGTCCGGTGCAGGACGAGCGCGCACGCGCGGAAGTGCTCGCGGCGTTGGAGGCCGTCGATCTCGTCGTCATCTTCGAGGAGGACACGCCGATCGGTCTGATCACCCGGATCAAGCCGAGCGCGCTGGTGAAGGGCGGCGACTACACCCGCGAGCAGGTGGTCGGCCACGAGGTCGTCGAGGCCGCCGGCGGGACCGTCGTGCTGGTCGACATCCTCCAGGGTTTCAGCACCACCGCGCTGGTCCATCGGGCGCGGGGAGGGGGCAAGTGACGGCACTTGCCCAGGAGACGACCGCCCAGATGCTGTGGCGGCGCTTTCGCAGCCCTGTGGCGTGGGGGGAGACGGTCGACCTGTTCGCGATCCTGACCGTGGCCACGCTGCCCTGGTCGACCTCGCTCGCGGCGATCTTCAACGCAGCGTTCCTGGTCTGCATGGTGCCGTTCCTCGACATCAGGGCCTTCCTGCAATCGCTGAGGCGTCCGATCGCTGCCGCGCCGATCGCGCTGGTCCTGCTGGCGCTGGTGGGAACGCTGTGGTCGGATGCGGCCTGGGGCGCGCGGCTCTATGCACTCAGTCCGACCGTCAAGCTGCTCGTGCTGCCCGTGCTGCTCTACCATTTCGAGCGCTCGCCGCGCGGGCACTGGGTCTTCATCGCCTTCCTGGTGTCTTGCGCGCTGTTGTCGGTGATGTCGTGGCTGGTCGCCTTCTATCCCGACCTGACGCTCAAATCCGATCACCTCGAGCGCGGCATCTTCGTCAAGAACTACATCAACCAGAGCCAGGAATTCACGCTGTGCGCGGTCGCGCTGGCTTATCCGATCGTGTCTTTGCTGCGCGAGAAGCGCTACTGGCTCGCCGGGCTGCTCGTCGCGCTGGCGCTGAGCTTCTTCGTCAATATGGCCTTCGTGGTGGTCTCGCGCACCGCGCTCGTCACCGTTCCGATCATGTTCGGCGTGTTCGCGCTGCTGCATCTGCGCGGGCGCAGCATCGCGATCATTTCGGTCACGCTGCTCGTCGGTGCAGCTCTCGCCTGGCAGGCTTCGCCGTATTTGCGCAAGACTGCCGACACCTTCGCCAGCGACTACACCCGCTACGTGGAAAAGGGCGAGCCGACCTCGCTCGGCCTGCGGCTCGAATTCTGGCGGAAATCGCTCGGCTTCTTCGCGGAGGCACCGATCAAGGGGCATGGCACAGGCTCGACGCGCGGCTTGTTCGAAGCGGTCGCAACTCCGAGCGGCCATTACCAGGCCTCCGCCGAGGTGATCGGCAATCCGCATAACCAGACGCTGAACGTCGCCGTGCAATGGGGCATCATCGGCATCGTCGTTCTCTACGCGATCTGGATCCTGCATCTGCTGCTGTTTCGCGGCGACGGGCTGGCCTGTTGGGTCGGACTGCTGGTGGTGGTGCAGAACGTCTTCACCTCGCTGTTCAACTCCCATCTGTTCGACTTCCATGAGGGCTGGATGTACGTCATCGGCGTCGGCGTTGCCGGCGGCATGGTGATCCGGGCACAACAGCGGACGGCGAAGGTGGGGGAAGCCGGTTCCTGAACGACCGCGCGGCTGGCAAGTCCGGGCCAGATGGGCTATCAGCGCGGTCAGGTTGCAATCACTGGATTATCATCGGCCGGCGGATGACGCGTTTTTCGCATCTCACCTTGCGCAATTTTCTGATCGCGCTCCACGACCTGCTGGCGACCACGGCGGCGCTGTTTGTCGCGTTCTATCTGCGTTTCGAGGGCGGCGAGGGCTTCTACGACCGCCTGCCGCTGCTGTTCCAGATCCTGCCCTACTTCCTCGCCTTCAGCGTGGTCGTGTTCTTCCTGTTCAACCTGACCACGACGAAATGGCGCTTCATCTCGCTGCCTGACGCGCTGAACATCATCCGCGTGGCAAGCGTGCTGACGGTTGCCCTGCTGGTGCTCGACTACATCTTCGTCGCCCCCAACGTCCGCGGCGCCTTCTTCCTCGGCAAGGTGACCATCGTCCTCTACTGGTTCCTCGAGATCGCCTTCCTCAGCGCGCTGCGCATGACCTATCGCTACTTCCGCTACACGCGGGTGCGGCGTCATGCGCGAGGCGGGGATGCCGCGCCGACGCTGCTGGTCGGCCGTGCCGCGGATGCCGAGGTGCTGCTGCGCGGCATCGAGAGCGGAGCCATCAAGCGGATCTGGCCGGTGGGTGTCCTGTCGCATTCGACTTCCGATCTCGGCCAGTTCATCCGCAACGTGCCGGTGCTGGGCGGCATCGACGACATCGAGGACGTCGTTGCCGACTTCGCCAAGCGCAACAAGGCGATCGCGCGCATCGTGATGACGCCGTCGGCGTTCGAGCCGGAGGCCCATCCGGAATCGATCCTGATGCGGGCGCGCAAGCTCGGTGTGATCGTCAACCGCATGCCTTCGCTGGAGAGCGGCGATACGCCGCGCCTCACCGCCGTCGCGGTCGAGGATCTGCTGCTGCGGCCGAGCGAGACCATCGACTATGCGCGGCTCGAGGCCCTGATCAGGGGCAAGGCGGTGATCGTCACCGGCGGCGGCGGCTCGATCGGCTCGGAGATCTGCGAGCGCGTCGTCGCCTTCGGTGCCGCGCGGCTCCTGATCGTGGAAAATTCCGAGCCGGCGCTCTACGCGGTCACCGAGGCGCTCTCTGCGGACGGCTCGGGAGCCGAGATCGAAGGGCGCATCGCCGACATCCGCGACCGCGAGCGCATCATGCGCCTGATGGCCGAGTTCAAGCCTGATATCGTGTTCCATGCCGCAGCCCTCAAGCACGTGCCGATCCTGGAGCGCGACTGGAGCGAGGGCGTCAAGACCAACATCTTCGGCTCGATCAACGTGGCCGACGCCGCGCACAGCGCCGGCGCGGCAGCCATGGTGATGATCTCGACCGACAAGGCGATCGAGCCGGTGTCGATGCTCGGCCTCACCAAGCGTTTCGCCGAGATGTATTGCCAGGCGCTCGATCACGATCTCGCTGCGGGCAGCGGTAGCGTCAAACCGCCGATGCGGTTGATCTCGGTCCGGTTCGGCAATGTGCTGGCCTCGAACGGCTCGGTGGTGCCGAAGTTCAAGGCGCAGATCGAGGCCGGCGGCCCTGTGACCGTCACGCATCCCGACATGGTCCGCTACTTCATGACCATCCGCGAGGCCTGCGATCTCGTCATCACGGCGGCGACGCATGCGCTCGGCACGCAGCGTCCCGACGTCTCGGTCTACGTGCTCAACATGGGCCAGCCGGTCAAGATCGTCGATCTCGCCGAACGGATGATCCGCCTGTCCGGCCTCCAGCCCGGCTACGACATCGAGATCGTGTTCACCGGCATGCGGCCCGGCGAGCGCCTGCACGAAATCCTGTTCGCCTCCGAGGAGCCGACCCGCGAGATCGGTGTCGCCGGCATCATGGCCGCGCAGCCGAACGAGCCGCCGATGCAGACGCTGCGCAAATGGATCGCGGCGCTGGAGCAGGCGATCGCGCGCGACGATCGCGCCACCATCAGGACCATCCTGAAGGACGCGGTTCCGGAATTCGGGTCGACCGCGGCCTGACCATGCAGTCAAAAGGCAAGATCGTCGTCGCGAGCCAGCATTACCCGCCGGACCCGAGCACGACCGCATCGATCATGGCGGAGATCGCCTGCCGCGTCGCCGGGGATCACGAGGTCGTCGTGCTGTCGGGCTCGCCAGGCGCGTTGCCGGCCTCGCAGGTAGGCCCGGGCAAGCCGCGAATCGTGGCCGTCAAGAACCGGATGGCGGGAAAGGCGGCGCTGGTGCGGCGCGGGGTGTCCGAGCTGCTGTTCGCAGGCCGCACCTTCGTCGCGCTGATCCGCGAGCTCAGGGCAGGCGACGTCGTGCTCACCGTGACCGCGCCGTTCATGCTGCCTTATGCCGTTGCCGCGGCAGCAAGGCTGAGGGGCGCGCGCTCCGCGCTGATCATGCACGACCTCTTTCCCGACGTTCTCGTGATGGCGGGGCTCCTCAGGCCCTCCTCGTTCGTGACGCGGACGATGCGCTTCGCCAACAGCCTGATGTTCCGTGCGCTCAATGCCGTCATCACCATCGGCCGCGATGCGGAGCGGCCGCTGCTGAGCTATTCCGGCATGACGCGGAACAAGATCCGCTTCATCCCGAACTGGGCGACGCTCGTGCCCGCGGCACGCCCGCTCACATCGGACAATCCGTTCCGCAAGGCCACCCCCGCGCGCTTCATCGTCGGCCTGTCGGGCAATCTCGGCTTCACCCATGATCCGGAGATCGTGTTCGAGGCGGCGCGGCTTCTGAAGGACGAGGCGGACATCCACTTCCTGCTGTCGGGCTGGGGGATCGGCTTCGAACGTCTGAAGCAGTTGCAGGCCGAGGCGAACTTGCCCAATGTCACCTTCGTGGCGCGGGTCGAGGATGCCGAGCTCGAGGCGTTCCTGGCGTCCGCCAATCTCTGGATCATTCCGTACCGGAAGGATGTTGCGGGCGTGTCGGTGCCGAGCCGGTTCTACAATCTGCTGGCGGTCGGCCGTCCGGTGGTGCTGGTCTCCGAGCCGGAGGCCGAGGCCGCGTTGACGGTGGTGGAGAACGGGCTCGGCTGGGTCGTGACGCCGGGCCGCGCGGACCAGCTTGCCGAGGCGATCCGCACCGCATCACGTTCCGATGACGGCGCCATGGCGGCGCGCGCGGTGAAGGCCGCTGCAAAGTTCGACCGGACCGTCGCGATGAACGCCTATGCCGGCCTGATCGACGAATTGCTGCGCAACCCCGATTTGGCGGAGCAACGATGAGCGAGCGGAAACCGATCGTGCTGGTGACGGGAGCGAGCGGCTTCGTGGGCCGTCATGTCGTGCCCGCGCTGGCCCGCGAGGGATGGTCGGTCCGCCGCGCGGTGCGCAGCCCGGAGGGGGTCGAGGACGAGGTCGTGATCGAATCGATCGGGCCCGATACCGACTGGACGGCCGCGCTCGAAGGCGTCGACGCCGTGGTCCATCTTGCCGCGCGCGTGCATCACAAGCACGAGGAGCACGCGGTCCAGCTCTACCGCAACGTCAACATCGCCGGCACGCTGCATCTGGCGCGCTCCGCGGCGACGGCGGGGGTGCGCCAGTTCATCTTCGTCAGCACCGTTCTCGTGCACGGCCGCAGCAATGAGGGCCGTGCGCCTTTCAGCGAGGACGACATCCTGACGCCGCGCGGCCTCTACGGCATGTCCAAGGCCGCGGCCGAAGCGGGCTTGCGGACGCTGGCGCGCGACAGCGCCATGAAGATTTCGGTGATCCGGCCGCCGCTGGTCTATGGCGCGGGCGCCAAGGGCAATTTCGCGCTGCTGACGCGCGCGGTGAATCTGGGGATGCCGCTGCCCTTTGCCGCGATCCGCAATCAGCGCGCGTTCCTGGCCGTGCAGAACCTGTCATCGTTCATCCAGCGCCGGCTGGCGCATCCTGATCCCGCCAGCAATTTCGAGATCTTCCTGGTGGCCGACACGGAACAGGTTTCGACGCCCGAATTCATCGATCGGCTGGCCAAGGCGGCCGGCAAGAACTCGCGGCTGTTCGGCATGCCGCCGGACCTGCTCTCGACGCTGCTCAGCGTGATGGGCCGGCAGGATACGCATGACAGTCTGATCGGCTCGCTCGAGCTCAACCTCGGCAAGGCGATCGCAACCGGCTGGCAGCCGCAGATCTCCCTCGACGAGGGCCTGCGGCTGGCGCTGTCGGCTCAGGATTTTTGAGGGCGGGCGAAGCGGCGCAGCACGAACGCGATCGCAATCGCGCCTGCGACAAGCGCGGGCCATGTGATCGCCGCCGAACCGGCGCGAATGGTGAGGACGGCAAGCGCTGCAAGCAGGAGATTGAGCGCGAACACCTCGCCGATCACCTGCGGGACCGTGAACCCGTTGTCGGTGGCGCGCTGATAGAAATGCGAGCGGTGCGCCGACCAGAACTGCTCGCGACGCGCGATGCGGCGAAACAGCGTGATGGTGGAATCTGCAAGATAATAGCCGGGCAGCAGCAGCGCCGCGGCGGGCTGTCCGTGCCAGGCGAGCTCGAGCAGGCACCAGCCGAGCAAAAGGCCGATCGGCAGGCTGCCGACATCGCCCAGAAAAACTCTTGCGACCGGCTTGTTGAACGGCGCAAAGCCGAGCATGGCGCCGCACAGCGCGGTGGCGATCAGCACGGCCGGCCAGGAGAGATCGCCGAGAACCCCCAGCAACAACAACGCTGCTGCGACCGGCACCACCTCCGCGACCGTCATCAGATCGAGCCCGTCCATGAAATTGACGAGGTTCACGAACCAGACACCGGCGAGCAGGATGAGGCCGCGCTCCAGCGCCAGCGGCAGCGCCGGCACGATGCGCGCGGTGTCGGGCGCGGTGAACACCACCGCACCGACCGCGGCGGCCTGCAAGACCAGCCGCACCAGCACCGGCAACGACACGATGTCGTCGGCGAAGCCGACCAGCGCGATGACGATTGTGGCAATGACCAGCGCCGTCGGGATTGCGACGCCCGCCCAGGCTGCCCACACGGATGCGACCAGCAGCGTCGCTGATATCACGGCGATGCCGGCGCCCTGCGGCGTCGGGATGCGATGCGAGGAGCGCGCGTTGGGGCGCGCCAGCGCGTAGCGCTGGAGCAGGGGACGGCTGGTCCAGGTGACGAGCGCCGAGACAAGCGCGGCGACCGCGAGAGCAAGCAGCGAGGGCAGGGCGGCAACGGCGTCGGGAGCCGGGCTCACTCCGGCACTCCGAGCTGCGCCGAGCCTTGGGCGGCTTTCTCCGCGCTGAGGATCCAGACCAGGCCGCCGAACGCGCCGACGATGAACGAGACCGCGCCGAACAGCAGCGAGATGTTGACGCCCTCATTGGCGGCGAGCCCGGCGAAGCCGAACGCGAGGCCCATGGTCGCCTCGCGCACGCCCCAGCCTGCGATCGAGATCGGCATCAGGGTGATCAGCATCACCGGCGGCACCAGCAGGAAGACCTGGGCGAAGCTGACGGGCGCTGCGATCGCCTGCACGACGCACCAGGCGATGACGACGGCAAGCACGTGAACGAGCAGCGACAGGATCGCGATGATGGGGCCGCGCCTGACGTTGAAGATCACGCGATTGGCGATCACGGCGCAGGCGTGGATGTGATGGGTGGCCCACCAGGTCTTCAGCCACGGCCATTTCAGCGCGCCGAAGATCAGGAAGCCGAGCCCGCCCGCGAGCGCGGCGAAATCGACCAGCAGCAGCGCCGAGCGTCCGTGCGGATCGGTGATGAGCTCGTAGCTCCAGGGCAGGCTCGCGACGATGACGATCGCGAGTGCGACGAGGCCGATCGCGCGATCGACGAAGATGGAGTAGGTGGCCGCACGCCAGCCGGCACCGGCGCGCGCGACCAGCCACAACCGCACCGCATCGCCGCCGATCGCCGACGGCAGGGTCTGGTTGAAGAAGGCGCCGATCACGTTGTAGCGCATGGCCCGGGCGAGCTCGAGCGGCGCGCCGCATGCGGCGCTGACCTCGCGCCAGCGCAGCACGCCGACGAAGATCTGCAGGAACGTGATCGCGATCGCCATGGCGATCCAGAACAGGCTGGTCGCGGTGAAGCGCGAGAACAGTTCGGTCAGATCCACCTTGCGCAGCGCCAGATAGAGCAGCGCTGCGGAAATCAGGATTTTGGCCGTCGACAGCAGGATTCGGCGCATCTCGCCCGTATGGTCAGGGTTTGCGAAGATTCGAGGCAACCCGACGCAGGGCGCCGAATTCGGCCGCTTTGGTATGGTTTTGGCGCCGATCTTGCAATAGCAGTTATCGGGCGGTTATGGGCCTATTGCGCGCCCCTCGATACCGGCTAAAGAAGCGCCGCGGGCCGGCTTTTGGGGGCCGCGCGGGAACAGATCGCTTGGGAACAGGATGACGGATCAGGCGATTTTGGTCACGGGCGCCGCCGGGTTCATCGGTTTTCACGTCGCCCGGCAGCTCCTTGGCGAAGGCCGGCCGGTCGTCGGGCTCGACAATCTCAACGATTATTACGATCCGGCGCTGAAACGGGCGCGGCTGGCGCTGCTCGGGGACGATTCCCGCTTCGCCTTCGTCGAGGCCGATCTGGCCAATCGCGAGACGATGGCTGCGCTGTTTTCGCGACACCGATTTGCCAAAGTCGTGCATCTCGCGGCCCAGGCAGGTGTGCGCTACTCGATCGAGCAGCCGCAGGCTTACGCAGATTCCAATCTGGCGGGCTTTCTCAACGTGCTCGAAGGCTGCCGCAACAACGGTTGTCGTCATCTCGTCTACGCCTCGTCATCCTCCGTTTACGGCGCCAACACAAAACTGCCATTTGCGGTCGGTGACCGCACCGACCATCCCGTGAGCTTCTACGCCGCGACCAAGAAGGCGAACGAGGTGATGGCGCAGTCCTACAGCCATCTCTACCGCCTGCCGGTGACGGGCCTGCGCTTCTTCACCATCTACGGCCCGTGGGGACGGCCGGACATGGCCCTGTTTCTGTTTGTGAACGCCATCATGGCGAACAAGCCGATCCGGCTCTTTAACCATGGCCAAATGCGTCGCGACTTCACCTATATTGACGACGTCACCCGTGTCGTATCAAAGCTCATTGATCTGGTGCCCGCGGATGACCCTGCTGCCGCAAATGCGCCGTCTAAGGTCTACAATGTCGGCAACCACCATCCGGAAGAGCTGATGCATGTCGTCGGACTTCTGGAGCAGGAGCTGGGTCGGACGGCGATCAAAGAATTGCTGCCGATGCAGCCGGGAGACGTTTTGGAAACGTTCGCGGATGTCGAGGATCTGATGCGCGACACCGGCTTTGCACCGTCAACGCCGATCGCGCTCGGAGTTCGTAATTTTGTCACCTGGTATCGGGACTACTTCAAGGTTTGAAATGACGATGGACAAACGCATTATCCCCCTGATCATGTGCGGCGGTGCCGGAACGCGGCTGTGGCCGGCTTCGCGCGAGGTGCGCCCCAAGCAATTCCTGCCGTTGTTCGGCACGCGCTCGACCTTCCAGGACACGCTGCTGCGCGTCTCCGATGCCTCGCTGTTCGATCGTCCGATCGTCATCACCAACGCGTCCTACCGCTTCATGGTGCTGGAGCAGCTCGCCGAGATCGGCATCGAGGCCGACGTCATCCTCGAGCCGATGCGCCGTGACTCCGGCCCTGCGATCGCCGCGGGCGCGGTGTTTGCGCAGAACCGCGCCAGTGACGCGATCGTGCTCGCGCTCGCCGCCGACCACGTGGTGCAGGACAACGCCGCCTTCGTCGCCGCCTGCCGCGAGGGCCTCACCGCCGCGAGCGCCGGGCGCATCGTCACCTTCGGCGTCAAGCCGGAGCGGCCGGCGACCGAATACGGCTATATCAGCCCGGGCGAAGTGATCTCCGGCGAGGTGCACGCGGTCGCGCGCTTCGTCGAGAAGCCCGACGCGGTGAAGGCCGCCGACTATGTCAGTTCAGGCTATCTCTGGAACAGCGGCAACTTCATGTTCCCGGCGAGCGTCCTGCTCGACGAATACCGCAAGGTTGATGCTTCGAGCGTGGAGACCATCTCCAACGCCGTCACCAATGCCGGCCGCGATCTCGGCTTCGTCACGCTCGAGCCGGAAGCGTTTGCTGCGGCGAAGGCGATCTCGATCGACTATGCCGTGATGGAGAAGACCTCGCGCGCAGCCGTCGTGCCGGTGTCCTGCGGCTGGTCCGACGTCGGCTCATGGCACGCGGTGTGGGAGCTGTCGGACAAGGACTCGCAAGGCAATGCATCGCACGGCACCGCCGTGTTCGAGGACTCCCGCAACTGCAACGTCACCACCGATTCCGCGCTGGTCGCGCTCGAAGGCGTCGACGATCTCGTCGTGGTCGCGACCGCGGACGCGGTGCTGGTCTCGCGCCAGAAGGATGCCAACGGCCTCAAGCGCCTGGTGACGAAGCTGAAGGCGGTCGCGCCGAAGGTCACCGAGGAGCATCTCAAGGTGCATCGGCCCTGGGGCAGCTATCAGTCCGTGGACAATGGCGAGCGCCATCAGGTCAAGCGCATCGTGGTGAAGCCGGGCGGGCGCCTGTCGCTGCAGAAGCATCATCACCGCGCCGAGCACTGGATCGTGGTTCGCGGCGCCGCCCGGGTCACCGTCAACGAGACCGTCAAGACGGTGCACGAGAACGAGTCCATCTACATTCCGATGGGCGCGGTGCACCGGATGGAGAACCCCGGCAAGATCATGCTGGAACTCATCGAGGTCCAGACTGGAAGCTATCTCGGGGAAGACGACATCATCCGGATTGAAGACGACTATCAAAGGTCGTAACCAGCAGGCTCCGAATCACGTCACCCGGGCTGAAAGAGCGCACTCTTTCAGCGGCTTAAGGCCCGGGGAACGTGTAACTTTTTGAATCAAATCGTGTCCGGCCCGTTGGGGCGGCATTCGCCACAAATGTGGCGTCCGTGCTAGAAGCGGCCGGGGATTTGCGTTGAATCGGGGTTTGCTCAGATGAGTTCCAAAGTGTCTGCACCGGCAAAGGCCGGCTTGCGCGTCGGCGTCATTGGCGCGGGCGTGATGGGCAGCAACCACGCACGCGTGCTGAGCGGTCTTCCCGGCGTCACCCTTGTCGGCGTGGTCGATCCGTCGCCGGCGCACCTGGCCCGCACCACCGAGCTTGCGAGCTGCGAGGGTTTCGAGACCATCGAGCAGTTGTTCGCCGCGGGCGTCGATGCCGTCACCATCGCGGCGCCGACCCATCTGCATCACGAGGTCTCGCTGGCCTGCATCGCCAAGAACATCCACGTGCTGGTCGAGAAGCCGATCGCATCCACCGTCGCGGAGGGCCGCGAGATCGTCGCCGCCGCGCAAAAGGCCGGCGTCACGCTGATGGTCGGCCATGTCGAGCGCTTCAATCCGGCCGTCGCCGCCGTCAAGCAGGCGATCGCGGGCGAGGACATTCTGTCGATCGCGATCACGCGCGTCGGCCCGTTCCCGCCGCGCATGTCCAATGTCGGCGTCGTCATCGATCTCGCCGTGCACGACATCGATCTGATCCGCTGGTTCACCGAATCCGACATCGTCGAAGTGCAGCCGCAATTGTCGAGCGCGATCGCCGAGCGCGAGGACATCGCGCTCTTGCAGTTCCGCACCGCCAATGGCGTGCTCGCGCACATCAACACCAACTGGCTGACGCCGTTCAAGGCGCGCAGCGTCACGGTCGCGACCCGCGGCAAATACGTGATGGGCGATCTGCTCACGCGTCAGGTCACCGAGTGCTTCGGCTTCAAGTCCGACGGTAGCTATTCGATGCGGCATCTGCCGGTCGGTCATGACGAGCCGCTCCGCGCCGAGCTGCTTGCGTTTCTCAAGGCCGTGCGCAACGGCGAGACGCCGGCAGTGACAGGCGACGAAGGCGTCGCCAGCCTCGAGATCGCCACGCAGTGTTTGGAAACACCGTCGCGGCCCGCGGCCAAGGCTGCCGCCCGCTCGGGCCCGCGCCGCGTTGCCGGCTGATTTCTTTCCCATGTCGACCGATCAAAATCAGCAAGGCGCCAAGAGCCAGGCCATGAACCAGCATCTGCGTTCCGACCCCATTCCCTTCATCGACGTCGCCTCGCAGCGTCGCCGGCTCGGCGACTCCCTCGATGCCGCTGTGAAGCGCGTGCTCGACCATTGCCAGTTCGTCAACGGACCTGAAGTCGCCGAGCTCGAAAAGCAACTCGCGGCTTACAGCGGCGCCAAGCACGTGATCGGCTGCGCCAGCGGCACCGATGCGCTTCTGATGGTGTTGATGGCGAGGAATGTCGGTCCCGGCGATGCCGTGCTGTGTCCGTCGTTCACCTTCATCGCGACCGCGTCGCCGGCGGCACGGATGGGCGCGACCCCCGTTTACGTCGATGTCGACGAGACCACCTTCAACATGAGCCCGGAGTCGCTCAAGCGCGCCATCGCGGCCGCCCGCAAGGCCGGACTGAAGCCGGTTGCGATCATTCCGGTCGATTTGTTCGGGCAGCCCGCCGACCACGATGCGATCGCCGAGATCGCCAACGCGGAAGGCCTGTTCGTGATCGACGACGCCGCGCAGGGCTTTGGCGCGAGCTACAAGGGCCGCAAGCTCGGCACCTTCGGGCTTGCCACCACGACCAGCTTCTTCCCGGCAAAGCCGCTCGGCTGCTTCGGCGACGGCGGCGCCATCTTCACCGATGACGACGAGCTTGCCGCGACGCTGCGCAGCATCCGCGTGCACGGGCAGGGCGTCGACAAATACGACAACGTCCGCCTCGGCCTGACCGGTCGCATCGACACCATGCAGGCCGCGATCCTGATCGAGAAGCTGAAGATCTTTGACGACGAGATCGCCGCGCGCAACAAGGTCGCGGAACGCTACGCGCGCGGCCTGTCCAACGTTGTCACGGTGCCGCGTCTGGCGCCGGGCAATACCTCGGTCTGGGCGCAGTACACGATCCGTCTCCCTGAAGGCACCGATCGCGACGGCTTCGCTGCCGCGCTGAAGGCCCAGGGCGTGCCGACCGCGATCTATTACGGCAAGTCGATGCACCAGCAGACCGCCTACAAGCAGTATCCGGTCGCCGACGGCGGCCTGCCGGGCTGCGAGAGCCTGTCGCAGGACGTCATCAGCCTGCCGATGCACGCCTATTTGACCGAAGCCGACCAGGAGCGAATCATCGCCGCCGTCCGCGGCGCGATCGCGGGTTGATTTTGTTTAACCTCTCCCGCTTGCGGGAGAGGTCGCGCCGAAGGCGCGGGTGAGGGTTCTTTCCTCTGGGGGAGTGTCCCTTTGCGGAGACACCCTCTCCCCAACCCTCTCCCGCAAGCGGGAGAGGGAGTAGACCTTCCTCGCGGCTAGCACCTAGACCTAATCGCGCCATGCTCTAAAACAGACGCATGCTCGGACGCATTTTCACGGTTGGCGGATACACGCTGCTCTCGCGGCTGACGGGATTTGCCCGCGACATCATGCTCGCGGCGATCCTTGGCGCCGGCCCCGTGGCCGACGCCTTTTTCGTGGCGCTGCGGCTGCCCAATCATTTTCGCGCGATCTTCGCCGAGGGCGCCTTCAACGCCGCCTGGGTGCCGGCCTACGCCCACGTTCATGGCGAGCGCGGGGTGGGCGCCGCAAAATTGTTCGCCGACCGCATCTTCGCGCTGCTGCTGGCCTCGCAGATCGTGCTGCTGATCGTGGCCTGGCTGTTCATGCCGCAGGCCATGAGCTTACTCGCGCCCGGCTTCAGCGAGGACGCCGAGCAGCGCAAGCTCGCGATCGAGCTGACCCGGATCACCTTTCCCTATCTGCTGCTGATCACGCTGGTGACGCTCTATGGCGGCATGCTCAACGTGATGCAGCGCTTCGCCAGCGCCGCGGCCGCGTCGATCTTTCTCAACGTTGCCATGATGATGACGCTGGCGGTTGCCGTCTGGTTTCCGACCGCGGGCCATGCCGCCGCCTGGGGCGTGCTGATCTCGGGCTTCCTGCAATATTTCCTGCTTGCCTGCGATCTCGCGCGCCATGGCGGCCTGCCGCGCTTTGCACCCTTGAAGCTCGACGAAGACGTGCGCGGCTTCTTTAGGGCGTTGGGACCGGCGACGCTGGGCTCGATGGGCACGCAGGTCGCGCTGTTCGCCGACACCATCATCGCGACCTTCCTACCCGCCGGCGCGCTGTCCGCGCTGTATTATGCCGACCGCCTCAACCAGTTGCCAATCGGCGTCATCGGCATCGCCATCGGCACCGTGCTGTTGCCTGAGATGTCGCGGCGGATCACGGCGAACGACCACGACGGCGCGATGAAGGCGCAGCGCCGCGCCTTCGATTTCACGCTGCTGTTCTCGATCCCATTCGTCGCCGCCTTCATCACCGTGCCCGACGCGATCATGCGCGCGCTGTTTGCCCGCGGCGCGTTCTCGAAAGCCGACGCCGCCGCCGCAGGTGCCACGCTCGCGGCCTATGCCATTGGTTTGATCCCGTTCGTGCTGATCCGCAGCGCGGTTGCGACCTTCTACGCGCGCAAGGACACCGCAACGCCGGTGCGCGCATCGCTGACGGGCATCGCGGTCAACGTCGCCCTGAAGGTCGCCCTGATGGGATCGCTCGCCCAGGTCGGCCTCGCGTTGGCAACGGCGATCGGTGTCTGGACCAATCTGCTGCTGGTGCTGTTCTTCGCCGTGCGGCGAGGCTTTCTCGTGCTGGACCGCGCCTGGCTGATGTCGCTCGCCAAGTTCCTGCTGACCGGCACCATCATGGCGGCCGCGTTCTGGCTGATCGCGCGGTTCGGCGGTTCTGTGTTGGGCTCGATGCACTTCCGGGACGAAGTGACGCTGGCACTGTTGGCTGTCGGAGGCACGCTCGTCTACGCGCTCGCGATCCTCTTGCTGTTCGGCCGGCGCTGGCTGGTGTCGCTGGTGCGGGGGTAGGTGAGCACGCGCAGAACTCTATTCAAAAGTACGTTTCTCGTCCGTGATGCGCTCGTAGATGTCGCCGGAAATCATGTGGCCAATGCCGCTGATATCGCCGGGGTCGCCGATGTACTGCTGGCCCGCAAGGTAAGCGCCGCTGGAGACATCCCAAAGCCGAAACTCGACCTTGATGCGGTCATCGGGTTGGCGGGTGATACGACCGGCGACCAATGCGTGCGTGCTGGCTCTGCGCCAATCGGAAAATTCAGGCGGCAAGTCGACGCTTAAATTCTTTCTGGGAAACGCCACCTGATCAACCAGTTCGAAGGCGCCGGTTGGCTTGAGGTCAGAAGCGATGACCCGCGAGAGCGAACGGGCGAGTTCAGTCTCCGAAGGATCGGCTGTAACAAAGTCAGGCAACGCTATCCGCATTGGCTGAATGATTCTCAAAACTGGGCGCTGAAGGAGAGGATCGGCGGATGCGGGCGCGCTGACCGTAATGACAAAGCTGGCAGCGATTATTCGAAAGCTGATCATGATGCCTCCGGACTACAATCTCCACGAGTGGAAGTGAACATTCGGGCAGAATTCGGGGCGTGTCCACATAGCTTCGGAGAGTGCCGGCGCGCGAGCAGTTCGCCCCCAGGATGCAGCCGACCTTCGCGCATCTCTTGATTTTGCGCGAATGTCGTGCTATTCGCACCTCATGATCAAGTGCTCGCGCAAAGTCAACTTCAACCACATGACCCGCTTCGGCTGGGCCGTGGAAGGAGTCGCGCGCTAGGATTTCGTCGTCGACATCTTTTCCATCAGGCCCCGCCGGCATCGGACGGGGCCTTTTGTTTGGCCACGCTCCCTGCCGGCACAACAGCAGGAGCATACGATGCCACCTCAAATAGCTGACATCTCACCCGGGATTGAGGGTGACGCCGCAAGGCGTGGCCTCGACCTTTCCGTTGTCTTGAGCCTGCTCAAGCGATTTTGGCGTGCGTTTCAGGCGCGGAGCCTGCGCTCACGCGGCTCCTTGCAGGACCTGAACGATAGAGAACTGATGGATATCGGCTTGACGCGCGGCGAGATCGACTACCTCACGCCCGAGCGCGCTATCGATGCGCTGCGAAATCGCGCCGCGGATCTATCGGGCCGAGGTTGGATGTAGCTTGGCGGGTTGCCAATGTGCGGCCGATCCTTCGAGACACCCGCCTTTGGCGGGCTCTTCAAGATGAGGCCGCGATTCGAGGCGCAGTGTTCAACCCTTGGTGACGGGAATGCGTCCCGTTCCCCGGCCTGCGACGCATGGGCAGGCCTAAACCCGTTTGCCTTGCCACTTTTTCCACGGCAATATGCCGGCAAAACAACCATAGGACGGGATAAGAAAATGGCGGCTCCCATCAAGTTCGGCGTTGGCCAAAGCGTGCTGCGCAAGGAGGATGACGCGCTCATCCGCGGCAAGGGCCGCTATACCGACGATTACGCGCCGCAGGCCGCGCTGCGCTGCCTGATGCTGCGCTCGCCGCACGCGCATGCCAAATTCACCATCGATGCGAGCCGCGCCCGCGGGCTTCCCGGCGTTGCGTTGATTCTGACCGCGGCCGAAGTCGGGGACCTCGGCGATCTGCCGTGCCTGTTCAATCTCGAGACCGATCCGTTCAAGGGACCTCCCTATCCGATCCTTGCCAAGGACGAGGTGCGCCATGTCGGCGATTCCGTTGCCTTCGTGGTCGCCGAGACCATCGACCAGGCCCGCGACGCGATCGAGGCGATCGATGTCAAATGGAGCCCGCTGCCTTCGGTGACCGGCGTCGTCAACGCCGTGAAGAAAGGCGCAGCCCAGGTGTGGCCCGACAAGGCTGGCAATGTGCTGTTCGACGTTTCGATCGGCGACAAGGCGGCGACCGAGGCTGCGTTTGCGAAAGCACATGCGGTCGCTGAAATCTCCATCGTCAATCCGCGCGTGGTCGCAAGCTTCATGGAAGCGCGCGCCGCGGTTTGCGAATACGACGCCAAGCGAGACCATCTGACGCTGACGGTCGGCAGCCAGGGCAGCCACCGCCTGCGCGACATCCTCTGCCAGAACGTGCTCAATATCCCCACCGACAAGATGCGGGTGATCTGCCCCGACGTCGGCGGCGGTTTTGGCACAAAGCTGTTTCCCTACCGGGAATACGCCCTGTTGGCCGTCGCCGCGCGACAGCTGAAGAAGGCGGTGAAATGGGCGGCCGACCGCACCGAGCATTTCATGGGCGACGCGCAGGGCCGCGACAACGTCACGACCGCGAAGATGGCGCTGGCTGAAGACGGCAAATTCCTCGCGATGGATTGCGACCTGATGGGCGACATGGGCGCGTATCTGTCGACCTTCGGCCCCTACATTCCGCATGGCGGCGCCGGCATGCTGCCGGGCCTCTACGACATCCAGGCCTTCCACTGCCGCGTGCGCACCGTCTTCACCAACAGCGTGCCCGTCGATGCCTATCGCGGCGCGGGGCGGCCCGAGGCTGCCTACGTGATCGAACGGCTCGTGGACGCGTGCGCGCGCAAACTCGACATGACGCCGGACGCGGTGCGTCGCAAGAACTTCATCCAGCCGAAGGCGCTGCCCTACAAGACCGCGACCGGCAAGGTCTACGATTCCGGCGATTTCGCCGCGCATCTCAAGCGCGCGATGGAGATCGGCGACTGGAAGGAGTTCGGAAAGCGCGCCAAGGCGGCCAAAAAGAACGGCCTGATCCGCGGCATTGGGCTGGCGAGTTATGTCGAGGTCTGCGGCACCATGGGCGAAGAGACCGCCAATGTGCGGATGGACCCCAATGGCGACATCACTGTCCTGATCGGGACGCAGTCGAGCGGACAGGGCCACCAGACGGCTTACGCGCAGATCGTCGCGGAGCAGTTCGGCGTCGCGCCCGAGCGCGTGCACGTCCACCAGGGCGATACCGACATGATTGCCACCGGCCTCGGCACCGGCGGCTCGGCGTCGATTCCGTCAGGCGGTGTCAGTGTCGAGCGCGCCACGCGCGAGCTCGGCGAGAAGCTGAAGGGGATCGCGGCGCAGGCGCTGGAAGCCAGCGCCGGCGATCTCGAGATCACCGACGGCATCGTGCGGATCGCCGGCACCGACCGTTCGATCTCGTTCGCCGATCTCGCCAAGCGCCCGGGCGCCGATCCGTCGAAGCTGAATGCGAGCGCGACCTTCGCCAGTGCCGACGGCACCTATCCCAACGGCACCCACGTCGCGGAGGTCGAGATCGATCCGGCCACCGGCATCATCAAAATCGTCAACTACGTGATCGTTGACGATTTCGGCAAGACGCTCAATCCGCTGCTGCTGGCGGGCCAGGTGCATGGCGGGGCCATGCAGGGCATCGGCCAGGCGCTGATGGAGCAGGTGGTCTATGGCGCGGGCGATGGCCAGCTCATCACCGCGACCTTCATGGACTATGCGCTGCCGCGCGCCGCTGATGGACCGGCCTTCGTGTTCGAGACCGCCAACGTTCCCTGCACGACCAATCCGTTGGGCGTGAAGGGCGCGGGCGAGGCCGGTGCGATCGGCTCCTGTCCGGCGGTGGTCAACGCCATCGTCGACGGGCTCTGGCGCGAATACAAGATCGACCACATCGACATGCCGGCAACCCCGGAGCGGGTATGGATCGCCATCAACGAGCACCACCGCCGTCACAGCCTGTGACAATCTTGCCGGGAATGAAATTGGCCAACCGGTGTTGGCCCCAATGTGGGGTCGGCACGATCCTGTCTCAGCGAAAAGGATTTTGCGAATGAAGCGAGTTTTGGTTGTCGGGGGAGTGCTGCTGCTCGGTATGGGCGCGGTCTGGGCGCAACAGGACTCCGTCAAGGAGGTCCAGACCCTCATGAAGGGCAACGGCAAGAACGCCGGCGCAGTCGCGGCGATAGTCAAGGGCGAGAAGCCCTACGATCAGGCCACGGTGGATACCGCGCTGGCGCAGTTCGAGGACACCGCCAAGAAGCTGCCGAACCTGTTTCCGGCGAGCGCGAAGGGCATGAAGCCGGAGGGCGATTACTCGACCTCGCCGAAGGTCTGGGAGGACAAGGCCGGCTTCGACGCCAAGATCGCAAGCTTCGCCAAGGTCGTTAGCGAGGCCAAGGGCAAGATCAAGGATCTCGACTCGCTCAAGGCGAATTTCCCTGCCGTCGGCAAGGAATGTGGCGGCTGCCACGAGACCTTCCGCGTGAAGAACGGCTGAGGCGGAGGCTTTCGTAGCCCGGATTGCGCTGCGCTCCATCCGGGCTACCAGAGTTGAGAAAAGGCGGTTGCGAAAGCAGCCGCCTTTTTTGTTGCGCCAACGTCTGGAAATTCGGTTCGCACGCCCTGACGGATCGCCGCTGGAGCAGCTATCTTCATGCCGACCGCGGCGGAGTTGATATGAGCCGTCGGAACCGTCGCGTCCGTTTCTGATTGCTTTATCGTCGCGAGAGCTCCGGCGCCGCGAGACATGAATCAAGAACAGCGAGACACGCCATGGCAAAACCGTTTCCGTCGAAGACTCACATCGGCAACCATATGCTGCATCCGGAGACGCTGATGCTGACCTATGGCTACGATCCGCAACTGTCGGAAGGCGCCATCAAGCCGCCGGTGTTCCTGACCTCGACCTTCGTGTTCAAGACCGCCGACGATGGGCAGGACTTTTTCGATTTTGTCGCCGGCCGGCGCGAGCCGCCGGAAGGCATGGGTGCGGGTCTGGTCTATTCGCGCTTCAATCATCCCAACAGCGAAATCGTCGAGGACAGGCTCGCGATCTACGAGCGCGCCGAGAGCTGTGCGCTGTTCTCGTCCGGCATGGCGGCGATCGCCACCACGATCCTGGCTTTCGTTCGCCCCGGCGATGTGATTCTGCATTCCCAGCCGCTCTATGGCGGGACGGAAACCCTGCTGACCAACACGCTGGCGCGTCTGTCGATCGGCGCGGTCGGCTTCGCCGATGGAGTCGACGAAGCCGTGGTGAAGCAGGCCTCGGACGAGGCCCTGGGCAAGGGGCGGGTCTCGATGATCCTGATCGAAACCCCGGCAAACCCGACCAACGGCCTCGTTGATGTCGCGATGATCCGGCGTATCGCCGACGCGATCGGAAAGGCGCAGGGCCATACGCCGATCATTGCTTGCGACAATACGCTGTTAGGTCCGGTGTTTCAGCGACCGATCGAGCACGGCGCGGATATTTCCCTGTACTCGCTGACCAAATATGTCGGGGGGCATTCGGACCTGATCGCGGGCGCCGCGCTCGGCGCGAAGGCCATCATGAAGGGCATCAAGCAGCTCCGCGGCGCCATCGGCACCCAGCTCGATCCGCATTCCTGCTGGATGATCAACCGGTCGCTCGAGACACTGAGCCTGCGCATGGAAAAGGCCGATGCGAATGCCCGCCTCGTCGCGGATTATTTGCGTGATCACCCCAAGGTGGCGAAGGTCCATTATCTCGGCCATCACGAGCCGGGTTCGCCGGCCGGCATCGTGTTCGCGCGGCAATGCCTGGGGGCGGGCTCGACGTTCTCGTTCGACATTGCCGGTGGCAAGGACGCCGCGGTCAAATTCCTCAACGCGCTGCAAATCCTCAAGCTGGCGGTGAGTCTCGGTGGAACGGAATCGCTTGCGAGCCTGCCTGCGACGATGACCCATTCCGGCGTTCCCGCCGACATCCGCCAAAAAATCGGCGTCCTCGATTCAACGATCCGGCTGTCGATCGGCATCGAAAATCCGTCGGACCTGATCGCAGATCTCACGCAGGCGCTGAACGCGGCTTGAGCGCGGTCGCGCAAAAGGGCGGCCGCGCAGGCAGCCGCCCTTTTGTCAGGCCGACCGAGGCGCTACTTCATCACCTGGCCGCGGATCTCGCCACCCGGATTGGCCGCGGTGTGGATGTTGACGTAGAGCTTGCCGCCGAGCAGGTCGGCGGCCTGGGCGTCGGTCAGCGTGGCCGAGCCCTCGACCGGGCTGTTGGCGGCGCCGGGGATCGGGACCGCGACGCCGGCGTTCTTGCCGGCCTCGGCGGGCCCGTGGAAATGGGCGGCGGTGGCGGGACCGGACAGGCCGGAATAGCTGAGCTTCCAGGACAGCTTCTTGCTGGCCGCGTCATAGTCCAGATCGGCGGTTCCGGTGGCGCTGCTGGTGGTCGCGGGCACCTCCGACTTGCCGTCGAGCGTTGCTTTCAGCTTTTCGGCGCTGGCGGGGGCTGCAAAAGCCATGGTGGCGAGTGCGACCATGGCGATGACGGTCTTGTTCATGACATTCTCCCTGCAAAACCCGTTCGGGCTGGCAAACTTCCAACAGTCCGCTTTTCAGTTTATTCCCGTATCGAGCCCAGGCGGGCTAAATTCTTCGTGGCTGGAGCCGCGCGGATATCGATCATAAGTTCGTTCCAACGCGTGGATGGACGGAATGTTGCAACGAACAATTTTTGTGGCGCTGTTCGCCGCGGTGGTTGCCGGCGGTGTCTATTGGTGGCTCAGCGCGCCCGTGGTGGCGGCCGCCGGCGCCGCGCCTGCCCATGTCGCGAACCTTGCCAACGGCGCGGCGGTGTTCAACGCCGGCGGCTGCGCCTCCTGCCACGCCGTGCCCGATCAGCCGGACCGCACGCGGCTCGGCGGCGGCGTCGCGATCAAGTCGCCGTTCGGAACGTTCTACGCGCCGAACATCTCCTCCGATCCGACCTATGGCATCGGCAGATGGAGCGACACTGATTTCCTCAACGCGGTGATGCACGGCGTGTCGCCGGACGGACAGCACTATTTTCCGGCCTTTCCCTACACGTCCTATCAGCATGCCAAGCGCGACGATGTTCTCGATCTCTTCGCCTATCTGAAAACGCTGCCGGCGGTTGCAGGCAAAGTGCGTGACCACGATGTGGGATTTCCGTTCAACATCCGCCGCAACATCGGCATCTGGAAATTCCTGTTCATGGACGGCAAGCCGTTCGTCGCCGACGGCACCAGGTCGCCGCAGTGGAATCGCGGCGCCTATCTCGTCAACAGTCTTGGCCATTGCGCGGAGTGCCATAGCCCGCGCAATTCGCTCGGCGGCATCATCCGGGGCGAGCGTTTTGCCGGCGGCCCCAATCCGGAAGGCGAGGGCTGGGTGCCCAACATCACACAGAAGCGCTTGGGCGAATGGAGCGCCAAGGATATCGCCTATTTCCTCAAGACCGGCGAACTGCCCGACGGCGACAGCGTCGGCGGCGCGATGACGCGCGTGATCAAGAACACCTCGCAATTGTCGGACGAGGATCTCGCGGCGATGGCGGACTATCTCAAATCGCTGCCGCCGGTGGACGGGCCGGCACGGCCGAAGCGCAAGGAGGGCGGCGCCTGAGGCCTGCCCTTTGCAATTGACACGATGTGATCGCGCCCGCATCCTTTGCCGCCGGCTGGGAATTGGAAGTGCGTCACGATGGGGTGTCGTTTTTTTGCGCGATTGCGGCTGATCGTTTCGACACCTGATGTCACAGGGCCAGCCGCAGCGGGCCCCGCATCTCAACCGTTCGGTTGAGATGGCCACCAGATCGAAACTGCCGGCCGCGCTGAAGCCGCGCTTTCTGACGCTGTTCAGGGCCGCGCTCGGCCAGGGCCAGACGGCGATTGACGCCTATCAGGCCTGGCGCGCCTCCGAGCCGCTCGATGCGGCGGACGAGGTCGTCTATCGCACCATGCCGCTGCTGGTCGCCACCGCCGACAAGGCCGGGATCGCCGATGCCGACACCAAACGCATGCGCGGCGTCGTCAAGCATGTCTGGTTGTCGAACGCGACGCGCGTGCGCGACGTCGTCGAGGCCTGTGCCGCGCTGAAGCAAGCCGGCATCGCGTCACTGCTGATCAAGGGCGGCGCGCTGTTTGCGCGCGACGCGAGCTATATGGCGAAGCGGATGACCGGAGATTACGATCTCCTGGTTCGCCGCAGCGATGCGCCGCGCGCGATCGCGATGTTGCGGCAGGCTGCGTTCCGCAGCCACGGCATGAAGGTCGAGCTGTTCTCGGAGTCCGATTTCGACCGTGATATCCATGCCGTCGCGATGTCGCGCGCCGGCCTCGGCCGCGCCATCGATCTGCACTGGCGCGCGCTGTTCTGGCTCGACGACGAGGGGTTTACCGAGACGCTGTTCAGCACGGCCGAGACCGCGACGCTGCTGACGCATGAGCTGCTGATCCCAGGCCTTGCCGAGCATCTCGCGATCGCGGCGATGCGCCCTGAGCCGGCCGATCAGAAGGAGATGGTGTTCCGGGCGCTCGAAGTGGTGCATGTGCTGGAAAGCGCCGGCAGCGAGGTCGATTGGGATCGCTTTCGCAGCCTCGTGACGCGCTACAATGGCTGCCTGTTCGCCGCTCAATTGCTCGACGTCGTCGCACGGGAGATGCCGCAGCTCGTGCCTGACGGTCTGGTGGAGCAATTGTGGCGCTCCGGTCCGCCCGGGAAATCCGTCGAGATCGCGTTGCGCGCGGTGCCACGGGCGCAGCACACGCCATGGCAGCAGTTCTGGGTTGCCTTCTTCACCGCGTTGCGTGCGCAGTTCAAAGGGCCGTTTCGGTTATCGGACTGGCCGAGGCTGCCGGCTGCGGCCATCGCCGCGTTCGATGCCAGTATCGTGCATTTTCCGCTTTTCAGGGAAACGATCCTGAAGCGCGTCTGGCAGCAGGCCGTGAACGCGACGCATCCGCTGCGCGGGCAGGACGTCTGGTTCGGGCAGGGGTTTTCGATTCCGGAAGACGAGGGCCGCTGGACCGACCGTCAGTTCGCGGTCATTGAAGTTGCGAGCGATGGAAAGTCGCAGGCCGCAGTCGAGCTCGCCGTGATCCCGTTTCTGCCGCCGGGCACGGAGAGCTTTCGCTTCGCGGCCTATGCCGGCGCGGGCGAGATCATGCAGATGACGGCGCGGCGCAACGATCCGATGCCGTTCAAGATCGCGCTGACAGCGGCCGTTGTGGGCACGGGCCGACGGAAGATCGTGGTGGCGCTGCGGATGCTGGATACGCGGCGGCCGGTGGATATCGGCCATTCGATCGACCATCGCCTGCTCGGGCTGTTCGTGACATCGGTGTCGGTCGACGGCGTCGCCGTCTTCACTCCCGCGGGCGCTGCGCCTTGATGGCCTGCCGCAACGCCATCAGCGTCTGAAGATTTTGCGCCGCCGTGTTGGTGCGGCCGCCATTGCCGGGATGCAGCCGGCGCCGGACCACGATGTCGTCGACATGTGCAAGCTTGAGCCCGCTCTGCTTGGCGCGGCCGAGCCATGCGATGAAGAAGGTCGCCGGCAGCGTCTCGTCGAACAGGCCGATCCGCTCCAGCGCGACGCGCCGGATCAGCATGCATTGCTTGAGCTCGCCCTGCATGATCTCGACATCGGGTTTGAAGCGCGCGCGCTGCGCCTCCGGCACCTCGGGGCTGACGAATTGCTGCACCTTGCCGAAGACGGCCTCGACGGTGTTGTCGCGTTCGAGCGAAGCAAGCTGCATTTCCAGCTTGCGCGGTGTCCAGAGATCGTCCGCATCGCAGAATCCGATCAGTGCGCCGCGCGCCATCGCGGTACCCTTGTTCACCGCGATGGCCTGGCCGCAATTCTCTTGCGTGAGCGCGATGATGCGGTCGCCAAAGCGGTCGAGAATGCCGCGTGTGCCATCGGTGGAGCCGTCGTCGATGACGATGACCTCATCGGGCGGCATCGTCTGGCCGAGTACGCTCTCGATCGCTTCGGCAATATAGGCCTCGGCGTTCCAGGCGGCGATGATGACGGAGACGCGCATGGCTCAGAGCCGTTCGAGCTTTTGGGCGAAGGCGGCGGGAATCTCCAGCGGCACGGTGCCGGTGTCGGCGAAGAACACCGGCGCGAGGCCTGCGATCTTCGCGACCTTGTCGGCGATCTCGTTCGGCCATCCCGGCAGCTCGTAGGCCGTCGTCGGCAGCAGCGCGCGAAACGCGTCCGACTGCCGCGCCGGGGTGAATTCGGGCGTTACAGCGCCGCGCCGGCGGGGAACGAACGTCGCGCGCAGCTTGCCGCCGCCGATGCGGTCACCGAGCCCGGCGAGGCTCAGCTCGTGGCGCGGCTCGCCGTTGAAATCCGACACCGGCGTGGTCTCGCCGATGAAGCTCTGGAAGGTCTCGACGAGGGCAGGGCGTAGCCGCGCCGAGCAGAACAGCGGCTCGATCCGGCCGGTCTCGCTGTTCACGGCGACGAAGTCGTCGCCGGCATAGCGCCAGCCGGCCTTGGCACAGGCGAGCGCCGCCGTAGTCTTGCCGCTGTGGCCTTCGCCGGCAAGCAGCGTGAAGCCGGCTTCGCTTCCGACCGCCGCGCCATGAACCGCGCACCAGGGTGTATCGTGCATCATGGCGTGGATCAGCGAGATTGCGGGACGGCTGCGGATCCAGGGCGGCGCCTCGCCCTTCGGCAGCCAGGCGATGCCGCGCCTTGCGGTGAGGTCGATCGCGAACAGCACCGGAATGACCGCCGGCTGCCACACCGAATAGATGCCGTCCTCGATCAGCAGGCGCGGCTTCTCGGCGGCCTCGGGCACCAGTGCCGAGAGATCGTGATGCTCAGCGGTGATGAAGCGCAGGTCGAGATCGATGGTCTCGGGCGTGGACCGGATGTAGGCCGGCAGGAACATGCCGGCCAGATCCTGCGCGGCAAATCCGAGGCGCAGGCCGAACGGGCCGCAGCGGGCCTGCGCTTCGATCGGCATTGAACTTGCGAAGACCGCGGCGATCTCCTGCCGGATGAGCCCGCTCGCTCTCATGTCGTGTCTTGAGTCTTTTCTTGGGTCTTTTCTTGGGTCTCGCGCAGCGGCCAGCCTTCGTCGCCGGCGTCATGCACGGGATCCATCAGCAGCAGCTCCCGCAGATTGTCGAAGCGCTGGAATTCCGGAGCGGTGAATGCGCCGGCAAGTACCGGCGTCCAGGTCTCAGCGCGCGCATCGGGAGTGCCGTCCGCGATGAGGCCCTCCGCCAGCATGCGGCCGACGAAGGCCTGCACCTGTTGTGTGATGGACGGCACATCGCCGGCGGTTGCGGCGGCCAGCGCACTGCCGATCTCCTCAACCGTTCGGTTGGCCTTCAACCCGAGCCAGATCTGCGCCGCGCCGCCGTCGAGGTTGTAGTAGACGCCGTTCTGATAGTTGGCGAGCACCACTTCACTATCGAATTGCTGGCTGATCAGCAGCGGCACCGTCGTGGTGAGAGCCATGGCTTGCAGTACTCAGTCCAATTCCAATGGCCGGACGCTAGCACAGGCGTCCGGCGTCGCAACCACCATACGGCTGATGTCAATTGCGGCCGGTCAGCTCGCGCCGAACGCCTTGAAGGTGATGATGGTGAGCGTGTCCTGGATGCCGGGCAGCACCTGCACCTTCTCGTTGATGAAGTGGCCGATGTCGGTGTCGTTGTCGACGTAGAACTTCACCAGCAAATCGTAATGGCCGGCCGTGGAGTAGATCTCGGAGGCGATTTCGGCTTCGGCAAGCGCATTGGCGACCGTATAGGACTGGCCGAGCTTGCATTTGATCTGGACGAAAAAGGGAACCATAGCAGTCACTCCGAAGGCATCGCTGGCGGATAATAGGCCAAAATCGCCCCGCTTTAGCAAGCGGGCGCGCCGGCCGCCAGATGCCGGTCCGGTGCCCTATGAGGTCACAGTGGCCGCGGCAAATGCGTCCCGGAGCCGCTGCGCCAGCTCGGCCTTGCGATAGGGTTTTGTCAGGACCACCGCCTGCGCCTGCGCGCGGCCCTGCTCGACCAGGGTCTCCAGCGCATAGCCGGAGGTGAACAACACCGGCAGGGACGGGCGGATTCGCCGGGCCTGCTCGGCGAGCTCCCAGCCGCTCATGCCGCCCGGCATGATGATGTCGGTGAACAGCATGTCGATGCCGGGGTCGGTGCGCAGCCGCTGCAAGGCTTCCTTGCCGTTTACGGCAGCGACCACGCGATAGCCGAGGGCCTCGACCCTGAGGATGACCGAGGAGCGCACGAACGGATCGTCCTCCGCGATCAGGATCGTCTCGTGGCCGCGCGGCGCGGCGTCTTCGTTCTCCGGCATGTCGCCTGAGGATTGTCCGGCGCCGGCGCGCGGCAGGTAGATCCGGACCGTCGTGCCCAGACCCTGCTCGCTGTAGATCGAGACATGGCCGTCGGATTGTTTTGCGAAGCCGTAGACCATAGAGAGGCCGAGGCCCGAGCCCTTGCCGACCTCCTTGGTGGTGAAGAACGGCTCGAAGGCGTGCTCGATGACCTCGGGCGTCATGCCTTCGCCGTCGTCGGTGATGGAAATCAGGGCGTAGCTGCCGGAGGTCACTTCCGGATGCAGGGTGCGATAGTCCTCGTCGATCGCAGCCGGCTCCGTGCTCAGCGTCAGATGTCCTCCCGACGGCATGGCATCCTGCGCGTTCAGCGCTAGGTTCAGCACGGCAGATTCGAGCTGGGCGCGGTCGGCAAAGGCACGGATCGTGCCCGGACCGAACGCCGTCTTGATCTCGATGTTTTCACGCAAGGTGCGCTTGAGCAGCTTGGACATGGATCCGAGAAGCTCGCGGCAGTCGATGGTCTGCGGCTGGAGCAACTGGCGGCGGCTGAACGCGAGCAGCTGCTGTGTCAGCTCTGCGCCACGCTCGCCCGACTGGCAGATGTCGTCGGCAAACTGCCGCAAGTCGGGCCGGGCCTTGAGCTGTTCGCTCAAATGCTCGGCGTTGCCGATGATGACGGTCAACAGATTGTTGAAGTCGTGGGCGATGCCGCCGGAGAGCTGGCCGACCGTTTCCATCTTCTGCGCCTGCTGGAGCTGCTGCTCCGTCAGCTTGCGCGCGGTCAGATCGTGGACAATACCGACATAGATCAGCTCGCCGTCCTGCCACGCCTGGCCCACGGACAGATCCATCGGAAAGTGTGACCCGTCCTTGCGCAGGCCGACAGCTTCCCCGGTCGCAAAACGCCGCGCCTGACCGCTGGATGGGAGCGTTTTCTCGTCGGACATCAGCATGCCGATGTCGAGATTCATGACCTCGTCGGCGCGATAGCCGAACAGCCTTTCACAGGCGGGATTGAACAGGAGAATGCGGGCTTGCGCGTCGAACAGGATGACGCCGTCGACCGCGGTGTCGACGATTGCGGTGAGGCGCGTCATGCTCTCACGCATCGCGCGCTGGGCGTCTCCGACCTGCCGGAGCAGCTGCGCCGCATCCCGGCTCTTGATCTCCTCCTCCTCGAGCGCGGCCTGAACCTTCTGGAGCTCGAACGGGGAGGGGATGGTCAGGATTTTGGGCAACAGCGGCCAGAGCGCGCCGGCGGTGAACACGGATGCCACCGCGGTCGCCGCCTTGACCAGACCCTCGATGCCGTAGATCGGGACCCACAGCGTGTAGATCGAGAGCACATGCGTCAGGCCGCAGGCCATGATGAACACCGCGAAGGCCCAATAGACCCAGCCGAACTGGAGGTCGCGCCGCCTGGTGACCAGGATCGTCAGGGCAAACGGGATCGAGAAATACGCTGCCGCGATGAGGGCGTCCGAGAGGACATGGAGCCAGATCAGTTCGGGCTCCCACAGCAGGCAGATGCCGTGCGGTGAGAACATCGAGGAGTCGAGAAGGCGTTCGAAGTAGGCCCACATGGCATGATCCCGAGAGGATGAAGGACGAAGCCGGCCTGCACCAAGAAGCCGGCTTGCATCAACGTGTCGCTGACGAATCCATCAACGTTTCACTCATTCGAATGAATACGCCAAGGCCGGGCGATGCCGAGGTCATATTTCGGTGGATGTGCACGTCTGCGGGACGACAATGCCGCGCGGCCCTGCATCCGCCTGATTCGCAGCTTGCTGGCATTCCGGGGGCGCGCTAAGGACAGGCGATGATCTCGCGAGGTTCCGCCTCGACAACCCGGAAAGCCGCCCCATGACGACGCCCGTGGCGCTCACCATCGCCGGCTCGGATTCGAGCGGCGGCGCCGGCATCCAGGCCGACCTCAAGACCTTTGCCGCGCTCGGCGTCTACGGCGCATCCGCCATCACGGCGCTGACGGCGCAGAACACGCGCGGCGTCACCGGCATTCACGCGGTGCCGGCCGAATTCGTCACCGCGCAGATCGATGCGGTGTTCTCCGACCTCGAGGTCGGTGCGGTGAAGATCGGCATGGTGGCGCAGGCCGCAAGCATCGATGCGATCGCAGCCGCGCTGTCGCGCTGGAGGCCGCGCCATATCGTGCTCGATCCCGTGATGGTCGCAACCTCCGGCGACCGGCTGCTGGCATCCGAGGCCGTGGAGGCGCTGCGCAAAAAACTGATGCCGCTGGCCTCGGTGATCACGCCCAATCTGCCGGAGGCCGCGGCGCTGCTCGACGAGCCGGTCGCGGCAAGCGAGGCCGCGATCGAAGCTCAGGGACGCCGGCTGCTCGCGCTCGGCTGCCGGGCGGTGCTGATCAAGGGCGGACATGGCCAGGGCGCCGAGAGCATCGATTATCTCGTCAGCGGCGAAGGAACGATCGCGCTCGCCGCACCGCGCGTCGCCACTAGGAACACCCATGGCACCGGCTGCTCGCTGTCGTCGGCAGTCGCGGCGGGCCTCGCCAAAGGCGAGGATCTCGATCAGGCCGTGCGCAGCGCCAAGGCCTGGATCAGCGCGGCGATCGCGGCCGCCGACCGCTTCAGCGTCGGTCACGGCCACGGGCCGGTCCATCATTTCCACAAGTTTTACTGACGCGGGCTTCGCACGGCGCGACTGATCCCGCCGTTAACCCATCAAGCCATGCTGTTTCGCATCTTCCGCAAGGCCTCTGCGGCGCCATGTCGCCTGATTGTCGCATGCGACTGATATTCGCGGGGAGGGCGAGGCAAGGTCTGATTCGTATCTGAGGGTGCCTCAAGGGTTCAATCTGTCATCCCCCTGTCACGGGACATTTGTTACAGGCTGGCGCATGGGAAGTTACGATGTGAGTGACGAGAGCCCGGAACGGCGCTTTCGCACGTTGTTCATCTCCGACGTTCATCTCGGGGCTCGCGGTTCTCAAGCCGATCTTCTGCTCGATTTCCTGCGCTATCACGATGCCGATACGATCTATCTCGTCGGCGACATCGTCGACGGCTGGGCGTTGAAATCGAACTGGCACTGGCCGCAATCGCATAACGACCTGGTCCAGAAGCTGCTGCGCAAGGCGCGCAAGGGCGCCAAGGTCATCTACATCCCCGGCAATCACGACGAGTTCCTGCGCAACTATTACGGCACGCATTTCGGCGGCATCGACGTGGTCGAGAACACCGTGCACACCGGCGCGGACGGCAAGCGCTACCTCGTCATCCACGGCGACATCTTCGACCTCGTGGTGCAGAACGCGCGCTGGCTCGCCCATCTCGGCGACAAGGCCTACGACTTCGCGATCCAGATGAATCGCTTCGTCAACTTCTTCCGGCGCATGTTCAAGGTGCCGTATTGGTCGCTGTCGCAATGGGCCAAGCAGAAGGTCAAGAACGCCGTCAATTATATCGGTGCGTTCGAGCAGGCGCTTGCCGCCGAAGCGCGGCGTCACGACGCCGACGGCGTGATCTGTGGCCACATCCACTACGCCGTGATCCGTGACGAGGGCGGCATCCGCTACATGAATTGCGGCGACTGGGTCGAGAGCTGCACGGCGCTGGTCGAGCACGACGACGGCCATTTCGAGATCATCACCTGGGCGGATCACGCGCAAAAGCCGGCGCAGGTCCCGCAGGTTGCAGCCAGAGCTGCATGACAAAGGCAGCCTGATGCGCATCCTGGTCGCGACCGACGCCTGGCACCCGCAAGTCAACGGTGTGGTTCGGACGCTGACCAAGCTCGCTGACGCAGCGCAAGCGCTCGGCGTCGAGTTCACGTTCTTGACCCCGCAATCGTTCCGCACGTTTGCAATGCCGAGCTATCGCGACCTGCGGCTCGCGATGCCGCGCCCGGCGCGCATCGCCAAGCTGATCGCGGAGGCGCAGCCGGACAGCATCCATATTGCGACGGAAGGGCCGATCGGCCTGATGGTCCGCCGCTATTGCCGCCAGCGCAAGCTGCCGTTCACGACCAGCTTCCACACCCGCTTTCCCGAATATGTCCGCGCAAGGGTGCCGGTGCCGGAATCCCTGATCTGGCGGGCGCTGCGTCGGTTTCATGCACCCAGCCGTGCCGTGATGGCGGCAACGCCGGCGCTGGCCCGCGAACTCGGCGAGCGCGGTTTTGCCAATGTCGCGCTGTGGCCGCGAGGCGTCGACACCCGCCTGTTCCATCCGCGCGCCATCGATCTCTGTCTGCCGGGGCCGGTGTTCCTGTCGGTCGGCCGCGTCGCCGTGGAGAAGAATCTCGAAGCGTTCCTCGAGCTCGATCTGCCCGGCACCAAGGTGATCGTCGGCGACGGCCCCGCGCGTGTCGCGCTGGAAGAAGCCTATCCCGATGCGATCTTCCTGGGCGAGAAGCACGGCGAGGAACTTGCAGATATCTACGCTGCCGCCGACGTCTTCGTGTTTCCCAGCAAAACCGACACCTTTGGCCTGGTCCTGCTCGAAGCGCTCGCGAGCGGCCTGCCGGTGGCGGCGTTCCCGGTGAAGGGACCCCGCGACGTCATCGGAGATGCCCCGGTCGGGGCGCTGGATCACGATCTCCGCAACGCCTGCTTCACCGCGCTCGGCATCTCCCGTCAGGACTGCGTCGAATTCGCCTCCAGTTACACCTGGGAGGCCTCGGCGAAAGCGTTCGTGGACAGCATTCTGGCGGTTGGCGCGGTGCTGCCGGGCCGGAATGGTGTGGAACAGCCACGCTTCGTCGCCTGAGAGGGGAAATCCTCGCGCGGAGGTGTCTTGCCCGCGCCTCATCGGCCGCGATAAGGTCTGTCATGACCGAACAGCTCCTCCCGATCGGCCCAGCCGATATCGATGCCGCCGCGCGCGTGCTCGCGCCCTTCGCCGTCCGCACCCCGCTGTTGTCCTTTCCCGTGCTCAACGAGCGCGTCGGTGCCAAAGTGTTCCTGAAGCCGGAGATGCTCCAGCGCACCGGCTCCTTCAAGTTCCGTGGCGCGTTCAACAAAGTGTTCTCGATCCCGCAGGCCAAGCGCGCCGGCGGCGTCGTCGCGTTCTCCTCCGGCAACCACGCCCAGGGCGTGGCGGCGGCGGCTAAGATCCTCGACATGCAGGCGACCATCGTGATGCCTGCGGACGCGCCGCTGTCCAAGCGCGAGCGCACCAAATCCTACGGGGCCGAGGTCGTGCTGTACGACCGCTACAACGACGACCGCGACGCGATCTCGCGCGGCATCGCCGAGAAGCGTGGCGCGACGCTGGTCAGGCCCTATGACGATCCCTTCGTGATTGCGGGGCAGGGCACCGCCGGCCGCGAGATCGCGGAAGACATGGCAACCCTCGGCCTTTCGCCCGACATCGTGGTGGCGCCGGCCTCCGGCGGGGGCCTGATCGCGGGCGTCGCGACGGCCGTGAAGGCGCGGTATCCGTTGGCCCAGATCGTGGTGGCCGAGCCCGAGGCGTTCGACGATCACAGCATTTCGCTGACCGCGGGTCACCGCGAGCCGCATGCGCCCGCGGGCCGTACCATCTGCGATGCATTGATGGCCTTGATCCCCGGCGAGATGACCTTTGCGATCAACAGCAAGCTGCTGGCGCGTGGCGTCACCGCATCGGACAAGGAAGTCGGTGCGGCCGTTGCGTTCGCCTATCACGAGCTGAAGCTCGTGGTGGAGCCCGGCGGCGCGGTGGGCCTTGCCGCTCTGCTGGCAGGGCGTCTCGACGTCGCCGGCAAGAATGTCGTCATCGTGCTCTCCGGCGGCAACGTCGATGCGGATCTGTTCGCCGAGCTGGTGGCCTGAGGTTCTGATCGTTTGACATGAAGAAGGGGCAGAGCGTTTCCGCTCTGCCCCTTCTTTGCGTTTGTCGTTTGGTGGATTCCAACTTGCCGCTTGCTCGGTGCAACCTCTCCCGCTTGCGGGGGAGGTCGGCGCGAAGCGCCGGGTGGGGGTTCCTCCTCTTGGGGAGTCTCTTTGCGGAAGCACCCTCTCCCCGACCCTCCCCCGCAAGCGGGAGAGGGAGCGCACCTTCTTCGTGGCATCAGCGCATGAAGCCGCGGTGGTTGTTGCCGCCGCCATTGCCCTGCGACTGGTTCATCGACTGGCGGAAGTTGTTGTTGCCGCCGTTGTTGACGATCCGGTTGGTTGTGTTGAACTGCGGGCGGCTGTTCTGCACCTTGTTCACCTGGGTGTTGTTGATCTTCGCACCGTTGTTGACGCGGATCGGGTTGTTCTGCGTCTGAACGGTCACCGGCTTCGCATCGACGTTCGAGCCGCCCTTGCCGACATTCACCGGCATGCTCACGATCTTGCCAGGCCTGCCATTGGTGGTGCCGGCATTGTTGTTGGCGCCGTTCTGGTTGTTGTTGGTTGCGGGCAGGGTCACGATCTTGCCGATGCCGCCATTGCCGTTGGTCGTGTTGGTCGGCGCAGGCAGGGTGACGATCTTGCCCGGGTTCTGCGACGGCGTGCCGTTCGGCTGGTTGTTGCCTGAAGGCAGGTTGCCGATCTGGCCGCCATTGCCGAGCTTGCCGATGCCGTTGTTGTCGCCCGGCTTCTGCACGATCGGCAAATTGCCGTTGATCTGGCCACCATTGTTGCCCTGCTGCAGCGGCATGTATTTGGGCTGGCCGAGATTGCCGATCTTGAAGGTCGGGTTGATGTTCTGCGGCGCCAGGAATTTGGTCGCCTGCATCAGGGGGATCTGCTTCGGCTGCGCTTCGAGGTTCAGCGCGACCTTTGCATAGGGGGTGTTGCCGTAGCTGTTGTAGAAGTTCTTGTAGCCGAGCGGCGAGTTCGCGAGCACCGCCTTGTGCCAGGCCTGCGTGAGCTGCAGGTTCGAGAGCAGCCAGCGGACGTGATCGCACAGCGGGTCGTGCGGGTACATCGTGATGAACTCCTGATAATACTCAGGACGTCCCTCGGACACGACGTAGTCGTAGGCCTGGCGGGTCGAACGGCTCGGCAGGTTGGAGGCCATCTGCACGACGGGCGTGTTGACCGGTGCGCGGTTGGCGGCCACTGCGGTGTCGCCGAAGAAGGTGAAGTCCGAGGTCAGCGACGAGCTCTCCCACGGGATCTGCGCGCCGCTGGTGGTCTGGTTGACTTCGAGGCGCACGCGCTTGAAGAGCTGCTCTATCGGCACGTTGGGCTCGCGCGCGACGTTCAGGAAGGCTTGCGTATAAGGGCTGTGGCCGCCGGTGCCGTCCTGCGCTTCGGCGCCCGGCGCGGTCGAGTAGCCGACGATCGAGCCGTTCGGCGCATCGACGATGGCGAGGCCGCGGCCGGCGTCATTGACGTTCGGGAAGGGATTGTTGCGGCAGGCATCGAGGATGACGATGCGCATGCGGCTCGGGATCGTCTCGAGCGTCGACATCACGTCGACGAGGCGCACCGAATTGTTGACGAGCTCGGTCTGGCTCGACACCTTGGCGTCGACCGGAACGAGATAGTTCTCGCCGGCGAGCTGCACGCCGTGACCGGCGTAATAGACCATCGCCACCGTGTTCGGGCCGCGCGCGGAGACTTTTGCGGAGAAGTCCTGGACGACGCGGAGCATGTCGTTCTGGGACAGGTCGGTCGCGGAGACGACCTCAAACCCGGCCGAATTCAGAAACTGCGCCATCGACTCCGCATCATTGTCGGGATTGGCGAGCTGCGGCGCGTTCTGGTAGTTCGAATTACCGATCACCAGCGCCACCCGCTGTTCCGGACCTTGCAGCGCGGTGGGGGCAGGCTGGACCGGGGCGACTTGCGCGGACACAGGGCCGCAGGCGAAGCCGAACAGGCTGCCCAGCAGGCTCGCGGTCATCAGGAAGGGCTTTAGGCGGAACATGGCGTGCTCCTCTGGCACTGATCTCGATACGAGATTGGTTGCGAGGAAACCTGGCCGCGTTCGAGCTGCGGGTCCGTGATCCCTGTCACCATGGTGCCGTGCGTGATCTGAATCACGCTCGGAACCTGCTATGGTGAATGGCCGCTTGCCGGCGAAGGACCTGTTTTGGGAAATGCCGTCACATGCTGAAATCGATCGATCCGATCCTCACCCCCGATCTGCTCTGGCTGCTGGCCTCGATGGGCCATGGCGATGACCTCGTCTTCGTCGACGCCAACCATCCGGCCACCCGCATCGCGCAGAGCACCACATCGCAGCGCCTGATCCAGCTGCCGGGCATGAGCATGGAGACGGCCATCCGCGCCATCATGTCGGTCTATCCGCTCGACGATTTCGATCCCGATCCGGTGCGCGTGATGGCGCCGGTCGACGATCCCGACCGCGTGCCCGACGTGCAGCGCGCGGTGCTCGCGGAGATTTCGCGTGTGACTGGTAGTGCTGTCGCTCCTGGCAAACTCTCACGTCCGGATTTTTATCGCGCGGCCGCCGCCAGCTTCGGCGTCGTGCAGGTCGGCGACAGCAGGGGCTATGGCTGCTTCCTGATCAGGAAGGGCGTGATCAGCTAGATCGACGCATCAACTCCGAGGGCCAGCCGATCCGGACCAGAAGGCCGTCGGGCCCGTTGATCCCCACCTCGTACATGCCCCATTCGCGATGGCGCAGCACGCCGCCGGGACGGATGATCAGATCGTCGACGCGCGCCGCGATGGCCTCGACGTCGGGCGTGCGGATGAAAACGCCGAAGGGATTGTGCTCGGGCACCCGCCATGGGCCGTCGCCGGCCTGCGTGAGATGCACTTCGCAACCCCAACCCCTCATGATGACGTAGCCGGCGTCCCCGCCGGCGCGCGCGAAACCAAGACGCTCCCAGAACGGAAGTGCTGCGGCAAGGTCGTTGCTCGGGATGATGGCGAATGCGCCGGTGTGTGGGGTTTCAGGCATTCGCGCGCTCCGGAACAGGCAGATCGTCCGCGCAGCTCTGTTGCTGCACGTTGCAAGCTTATCGGGAGAGGGCGATGAGTCGAAGCGGCGAAACGTCCCCCACTGGGATTTGAATGGTCATCTTGCCGGCGGCTGTCTATGGTCGATCCATGTCGCGCCTCATGTGTCTATTCGTTGCTGTCGTCCTGTCGCTGCTGCCCGCCATCGCGTCCGCTGCGTCACCTCAAAAACGCCCCAAGCAGGCCTTTCACGGCTACGGCTTCCTGCCCGGCTATCGTCAGCCGCTGAGCAACAGCATTCCGCTCTACAAGCAGAAGGAGGCGATGCGGCGCATGTCGCGCAGCGAACGCCGCCACTGGTACATCGACCCGGTTCCCCAATATTACGGCTGGGACGGCGAATGGCGCTATTTCGGCCGGCCCGGCTTCGGCGGCGGCCGCTACAATGGCGGCAGTTTTGGGCCGTGCTGGACGCGGACCCCGATCGGCGCGGTCTGGAATTGCGGGTGACGGGCTGAATGCGTCGTCACCTAGATCTCCGTCATTGCGAGCGCAGCGAAGCAATCCAGACTGTCCCCGCGGAGGGATTCTGGATTGCTTCGCTGCGCTCGCAATGACGATGGAGATAGTCTGCGTTCGGTTACGAGAAGAACGCGATCTTCTCGGCCTGGGTCATGCGGCGGATCGGCGCCATCGGGTCGTTCGCCGCGGCGCGGGGCTTCTGCAAAATGCCGCTCGCCAGGATGGTGGCGCCGAGCGAGGCTTCGGACAAGGACGCTGACAAGGGCGACGGCATCGGCAGCGATGCGGTCGGTGCAGCGCCGAAATTTGCCGTGGCGACCATGGCCGGAACGGGTTGCTCCATCACCTCGGCGGCGGCTTCCGCGATGGCGTCGGTGAGGCGCGCGAGCGAGTCCATCGCGATCGGTGCGTCTTCGGTGGGTTCTGCCGCGACCGGTGCGACGACGACGGGCTCCGGTGCGATCGGCTCCGGCAGCTCGACTTCAACGGGGGCGGCGGCCTCCGCGGCCATCGGTTCCGGCGGCGCGGTCTCCATCTCGACCGGCGCGACGATCTCGTCGAACTCCGGATCGGGCGCGGCCATCTCCAGTGCGATGGCGTCGAGGATCGCTTCGTCCTCGGCTTCCGCGGCGGCGTCGAGCGAGAACGCGTCGGTGATTTCGGCGACGGCAGCGGGCTCGGCGACCAGCTCTTCGCGCGCGACGTTTTCGAATGCGGTGTGGTCTCTAGCGGTGATCTCCGGCTCGACGGCTGCGTCCATGACCTGCTCGGCAATCGCGGACGCTTCAGTCGTTTCGGCCATCGTCTCGAAAGCGGCTTCGGGCTCGGGAGCCGCGACGATATCCTGCTGCGTTTCCGTAAAAGCCACGGGTGCTTCGCTCGCCATCGCCGCAGGCGCGGTCTCGACAGGCGCAGCTTCCGCGACGGGTGCGGTCTCCGGTGCCGGCGCGGAACTCACATGCGCTTGCGGCGCTGTGTCGCCGTCACCATCGAACTGCTCGACCCGATCCTTGAGCAGATCGAATGCGGCCTTGAGCTCGACGCGGGGGTCGACGGTCGAAATCTGTCCGCAGGCGGCCTCGATCGAGGCGAGCTGCGAATCAATCAGGTCGCAGATTCGGCCGTCGGCGCCGATCTCGCGCCAGCGCCAGGAGATCTCCTTGATGATGCGCACGCCGCGCGGGATGGCCGCGAGGCTGACCTCGATCGCTGCGGGATCGACGGCTGCGATTGCGATTGTCTCGGCCTCGCGGATGGCGCGGCGAATCTCGACCAACGCCGCAGGCAGGCGGTCCTCGACGAGGGGTTGTCGCTGTGCCGCAAGGGTTTCCTCGATTTTCGCGACCGCATCGAGCACCATGCTTGTGTCGGCGTTGCGGTTGCGCTTGGCATACTCGCCGAGGAACCAGCGGCCACGCGCAGTCTCCATGAAGGCTTCGCGGATCGCGTCGTAATCCTGCTCGTTCGGCTCGGCCGCGCGGGCAGACATGGGCGAGAGGGCGAATGCTTCGTTGGCCATGACAATCTCGTCGCGCAAATCAGTACGCGTTAGAGTAACGATCACCACGATATCGACCGAATCGCAATTGGTTTGATGGCAGGCGAATCACAAATCCCCATACCAGCGACCGTGAAGCGGCGATTCGCCGTGAGTCTTGCGCTGTTCTACTCGGCTGTCTTCGCGGTTTCAGGCACGCATCTGCCGTTCTTTCCGGTCTGGCTGAAGGCGATCGGCATCGACGCGTCGTGGATCGGCCTGATCAACGCGCTGCCGGCGATCACGCGCTTCACCACGCTGCCGCAGATCACCGCCTTTGCCGAAAAGCGACACGCCATTCGCACCGCCATGATGGTGTCGGTGCTGGCGACCGCGATCGGCTTCACGGCCGTCGGGTTGCAGCAGCAGCCGCTGGCGCTGTTTTTGATTTACGCGCTGACCTGCATGATGTGGACGCCGACGACGCCGCTGACCGATGCCTATGCGCTGCGCGGTGTTGCGCGCTACGGGCTCGATTATGGCCCGTTGCGGCTGTGGGGCTCGGCGGCGTTTGCCGCCGGCTCGCTCGCTTGCGGCTTTCTCGTGGACCACATCGCGGCGCGTGATCTGATCTGGGTCATCGTCGCATGGGCCGTCGTTGCGGTCGCCGCCAGCCTCTTGTTGCAGCCACTCGACGATGTCCGGCGCAAGACCGCCGAGACGCATCCTGGCAAGGCGCTGCTGCGCGACGGCGGCTTCTGGGCCGTGATCGCCTCGGCCGCGCTGATCCAGGGCAGCCATGTCGCCTATTACACGTTCTCCGCCATCAACTGGCAGCTCCATGGTCTCGGCGGGCTGACGATCGCGGGACTGTGGACGCTGGGCGTGATCGCCGAGATCGTGGTGTTTGCATTGTCGCCACGCTTCTCGCTGCATCCGTCCACGATGATCGCGATCGGGGGCTTGAGCGCGGTGGTACGCTGGATCGTCACCGCGAACGAGCCGCCGCTCGCGTTGCTCGCCATCGCGCAGCTCGGCCACGGCCTCACCTTCGGCATGACCATCGTCGGCACCATGAGTTTGCTGGTGCAGCGCGTGCCATCGCATCAGATCGCGCGGGGGCAGGGCTATTATGCCGCGTGCAGCGGGCTGCTCGGCGCGACGACCTCGATCGCGTCAGGCGCGATCTACGCCCGCATCGGCGACAGCCTCTATTACGTGATGGCCGCGATGGCCGCGGCCGGCGCGGTCGTGATCTGGTCGGCGCGGCATCGTCTGAAAGCTCAGCCCCAGAGCGAAGAATCCGGCGGATAGACCATGCTGCCGTCATAACGCAGACCGTGATCGCGATCGCGCGCGAGCAGCAAGGGGCCGTCGAGATCGACGAAGCGCGCCTGCGGCGTCACCAGCATCGCCGGCGCCATCGACAGTGAGGTCGCGACCATGCAGCCGATCATGATCTCGAAGCCCAGCGCCTGCGCGGCGTCGGCCATGGCGAGGGCCTCGGTGAGGCCGCCGGTCTTGTCGAGCTTGATGTTGACGGCGTCGTAGCGTTCGCGAAGCGGTGCCAGCGAGTTGCGGTCGTGCACGCTCTCGTCGGCGCAGACCGCGAGCGGCCGCTTGATCCGCGCCAGCAGCTCGTCCTTGCCTGATGGTAACGGCTGCTCCACCAGGGTGACGCCGACGGCGTCGCAGGCGGCGAGGTTGTGCTCCAGATTGGCCTCGGTCCAGGCTTCGTTGGCATCCACGATCAGCTCGGATTCAGGGGCGGCCTTGCGCACGGCGGCGATCCGCTCCGGATCGCCGTCGCCGCCGAGCTTGATCTTGAGCAGCGGCCGGTGCGCGGCTTTTGCGGTTGCCGCTGCCATGGCCTCGGCCGTGCCGAGCGAGATCGTGTAGGCCGTGGTGCGCTCGCCGGGCAGCGGACGGTCCAGCAGGTTCCAGGCCCGCAAGCCGGCCGTCTTGGCCTCCAGGTCGATCAGGGCGCAATCCAGCGCGTTGCGGGCCGCGCCCGGCGCCATGGCGGCTTGCAGGGCCGTTCGCGTGAGGCCGCCAGCAATTGCCTCCTGCATCGCCTGGACGGCCGCCAGGGTCGCATCGGGGGTCTCGCCATAGCGGGGATAGGGTACGCATTCGCCGCGGCCGGTGAGGCCATCCCGGCTGATTTCGGCCACGACGGTCACAGCCTCGGTCTTGGCGCCCCGGCTGATGGTGAAACTGCCGGCGATGGGAAAGCGCTCGATTCGCGCCGCAAGAACAGGAACTTTGCTGGAAGTCATTTTGAACTCTGGCGAAATCTGAACCTGCTAGTTACCTCTAGCAACTAACATTAACCAGTTGGGGATACCTTCTCTGGGTAAGGGCGCGTGCGCAACCATCTGATTTTCTCCGCCCTGGTAGGGGAGCGGACACCTTGAGCGGCGATCCGAAGCTGGAACGGATTGCCAAGGGCAATGCGCTGGCACTCTGCGCCACCGGAACCTGGACCGCGAGCTTCGCGCCGGTCCTGGAGCGGATGGTGGCCGACGCCGAAAAGCTCGCCGGCGGCTCGCAAAGCATCTTCATCGACGTTTCCGAGGTCGCCAAGCTCGACACCTTTGGCGCCTGGTTGATCGAGCGGCTGCGCCGCAGCCTGACCCAGGGCGCCGTCGAGGCGCAGATCGCGGGTCTGTCCGCAAACTATTCAAGCCTCGTGGACGAGGTGCGGCGGGTCAAGGCGAACGCCGTGGTCGACGGCAGCCCGATCACCATCACCGGCATGCTGGAGCAGATCGGCCGGACAGTGGCCGGCGTGGCGGGCACGGTCGCAGGCCTGGTCGACATGCTCGGCGCGGTGCTGGCCGCGGGCGCGCGCACCCTGATCCACCCTCGCTCGTTCCGCCTGACCTCGACCGTGCATCACATGGAGCAGGTCTGCTGGCGCGCGGTGCCGATCGTGGTGCTGATCACTTTCCTGATCGGCTGCATCATCGCCCAGCAGGGCATCTTCCATTTCCGCCGCTTCGGCGCCGATCTCTTCGTCGTCGACATGCTCGGGGTGCTGGTGCTGCGCGAGATCGGCGTGTTGCTGGTGGCGATCATGGTCGCGGGCCGCTCGGGAAGCGCCTACACGGCCGAACTCGGCTCGATGAAGATGCGCGAGGAGATCGACGCGCTGCGCACCATGGGCTTCGACCCGATCGAGGTGCTGGTGCTGCCGCGCATGCTTGCGCTGGTGCTGGCGCTGCCGATCCTCGCCTTTCTCGGTGCGATGGCCGCGCTCTATGGCGGCGGCCTCGTCGCCTGGCTTTATGGCGGCGTTCAGCCCGAGGCTTTCCTGCTGCGGCTGCGCGACGCCATCTCGATCGATCATTTCATCGTCGGCATCGTCAAGGCACCGGTCATGGCGGCGGTGATCGGCATCGTCGCCTGCGTCGAGGGCCTCGCCGTGCAGGGCAGCGCGGAATCGCTCGGGCAGCACACGACGTCGTCGGTCGTGAAAGGCATCTTCTTCGTGATCGTCATGGACGGCGTGTTCGCCATCTTCTTCGCCGCGATCGGGATGTGACGATGGCGCAAGAAGCTCAGAACGGCATTCAGAACCCCATCATCCGCGTCCGCGACATCACCGTGCAGTTCGGCGCCACGCGCGTGCTCGACGGCCTCAACCTCGACGTCAAGCGCGGCGAGATTTTGGGGTTTGTCGGCCCGTCGGGCGCGGGCAAGTCCGTGCTGACGCGCACCATCATCGGCCTCGTGCCGAAGGTCGCAGGCTCCATCGAGGTGTTCGGCGTCGATCTCGATTCATCCAACACGTCGCAGCGCCGCAATGTCGAACGGCGCTGGGGCGTGCTGTTTCAACAGGGCGCGTTGTTCTCCTCGCTCACCGTGCGGCAGAACATCCAGTTTCCGATGCGCGAATATCTTCGCGTGTCGCAGCGGCTGATGGACGAGATCACCATCGCGAAGCTGACGATGGTCGGCCTCAAGCCTGAGGTCGCCGATCGCTTTCCTTCCGAATTGTCGGGCGGCATGATCAAGCGCGTGGCGCTGGCGCGCGCGCTGTCGCTCGATCCCGATCTCGTGTTCCTGGACGAGCCGACTTCCGGCCTCGATCCGATCGGCGCCGGCGATTTCGACGAACTGGTCCGGACGCTTCAGCGTACTTTGGGGCTGACCGTTTTCATGGTAACCCACGATCTCGACAGCCTTTACACAGCATGTGACCGCATCGCCGTTTTAGGGAACGGTAAGATCATTGCGGCAGGGTCGATCGCCGACATGCAGGCATCGCAGCATCCCTGGCTGAGGCAATATTTCCATGGCAAGCGCGCTCGCGCGGTGATGGGCTGAGGTGCCGGAGTAACCGATGGAAACGCGCGCGAATTACATACTGATCGGATCGTTCACGCTGGCGGTGATCGCGGCTGCGATCGGCTTTGTGCTGTGGTTCCAGTCATTGCACACCACCAAGCAGCGCAGCCCGTTGCGCGTCGTGTTCGAGGGGCCGGCGGCGGGCCTGCGCAACGGCGGCAGTGTCAATTTCAACGGTATCCGGGTGGGCGAAGTCGTCTCGGTGAAGCTGGACAACCCGCGGCGGGTCGTCGCACTCGCCATGATCGAGAACAACGCCCCGATCCGCAAGGACACCCTGGTCGGCCTCGAATTCCAGGGCCTCACGGGCGTCGCCGCGATCTCGCTCAAGGGCGGCGAGGAGGCGGCTCCGGCGCCGCCGCTGGACCAGGACGGCATCCCGACGCTGACGGCCGATCCCAACAAGCTCCAGGACGTCACCGAGGCCATCCGCGGCACGCTCCAGAACATCAACAAGATCGTCGCCGACAATCAGGAATCGGTGAAGAACTCGCTGAAGAACCTCGAGACCTTCACCAACTCGCTGGCGCGCAACTCCGAGAAGATCGACGGCGTGATGGCCAAGGTCGACGGCGTGATGCTCAAGGCCGACAGCCTCATGCTCGGTCTCAACACGCTCGCCGGCGGCAAGGACGGCGGCGAGCTGTTCCAGGCGGTGAAGTCGATCCGCGAGCTGGCCGACGATTTCGACAAGCGCTCCGGCGCGTTGATGACCGACGGCCGCCGCACGCTGGGCGACATCAGCCGCGCCGTGAACAATTTCGACCGCAACCCGACCCGCGTGCTGTTCGGCGCCAGCAACAGCGCGCAGCCGGCTCCGGCACCGGAGCCGCCGAAGCCGGCGGCGGCGCCGAGGCGGCAGTGACCGGTAGCCGTCACCGGGACTTCTTCAACCTCTCGGGAACGTAGACGTTGAGATCGATTGCGACCCGCAGATCGGCTGCCTGACCGAGGAGGTGGTGCTCGAGAGCATCGCCCGTGTCCGCGTCAAGGAACCAACCAACAAACAGGCTGATCCGGCCGCCAGTTGAGGACAATCTCCGAAGCGTCCGGCGATGTGGCTGGAGCAGACCGAGTGCGGTTTCGATTTGCCTGGCCAGGGATACGCGCCTGGTCGGTCCGAGCTCGATCGTGCAGTAGGAGCTGGACCGACTTCCCTCGAGGCGGTTTCCTCTGGGCGTGCGACGCTGATCGCCTGCCTTCCAGATGAATTTCGGCGCGAGGCCCAGTTTGTCGCATATGGCGCCTAAGTCGCGTTCAGGATGTTTGATGTGCAAGCTGAGCTTGGCCCGTTGGTCTTTCATCTCCGGATTTCGCTTTCATCGTGAAACGTGAAACAAAAACGGAGCCCGTGAGGGCTCCGTTTCTCATTCGCTATTCGCGACTCGCCAGCTTTGCCTTACCCCAGCCGTCCCGCGCTGTGGGCCAGCAGCGTGTAGACCAGACCCGTCTCTGAGGTCAGGTGGTTGCGCAGCTCCTGCGGGCCGCGGCCGTCGCGGGCGACTTCGTCGAGCAGGCGCTCGAACTCGGCGACGTAGCGGTCGACCGTGCCCTTGAAGTTGCGGTCGGCGCGGTATTTGCGGGCGACCTCGTCGAAGGCCTTCTGGCCGGCGGGCGTGTAGAGGCGCTTGGTGAAGGCCTTGTTCTCGCCGCGCTGGTAGCGGTCCCACATCTCGGCCGCGAGGTTGCGGTCCATCAGCCGGCCGATGTCGAGCGACAGCGATTCCAGCGGATTGCTGCTGGCTTGCGGGGCCGGCGGCTGCTGCGGAGCGGGGGCGGCGCGGCCGCGCGGAGCCTCGCGACCGGTCGGAGCGCCCTGGTTGGCGTCCGTGCGGTTGAGGAGGTCCGACAGCCAGCCGTCACGGCCCTGGTCGTTGCTGGACGGCGCAACCGGCGGCGCTTCGGTGCGGCGCGAGGCGGCCGGCATGCCGAGGTCCGGCGGCGGCAGCGTGGAGGCGCTGCCGGTGTCGCGCATGCGGGTCTCGGTACCGCGACCGCCCGCATTGGCCATCACCGGCTCTTCCTGGCGCTGGACGGCGACGGAAGCGCGGCCGGTCGTCGAGACGTCGAGACCACGGCCGTGCTGGGCGACGATGCGGTTGAGCTCGGCGAGGGCCTCGATCTGGTCGACGATCACCTTGCGCATCTGCGCAGTGCTCTCGGCGGCCTCCTGGGGCATCTCGAGCACGCCGCGGCGCAGCTCGTTGCGGGTGGCTTCGAGCTCGTTGTGCATCTCGAACGCCATCTGCTTCATGCTGGAGACGAGGTTGGTGAACCGCTCGGTCGACTGCTTGAACATCGCATCCGCTTCGTCGGTGGTCTGGCGGTAGATGTCGTGCATGGACTCGACGGTCTGGCGGTGCTCCTCCTCGGACGCCGCGCGCACCGCCTCGAACTGGCGGGTGATCGCGGCCGAGCCGGCGCCGGCGGTCTCCGCGACGACACGGGCGATGTCGCGGGCACGCTCTTCGGCGGCGGCCAGCGATTCATCGAGCAGGCCGGTGAAGCGCGACAGGCGCTGGTCGAGATCAGTCGTGCGCAGGTCGATCGTGGTAACGAGCGATTCCAGCGCCAGCTTGCGCTCGGCGAGCGAGGCGGTGGTGTTCTTGTTGCTCTGCTCGACGACCTGGGCGGCCTCGACCAGCGCCTTGCCGTGGGCGTCGAACTGGGTCGACAGCTCGCCGAGATCCTGGAGCGCCCGCGTGGTCTTCGAGTTGAAGACGTTGAGCTGGTCTTCCAGGTTCTGCGTCGCCGCGCCGTTGCGCGAGGTGACGTCGTTCATCGCCGAGACGAAGTCGGCGACACGCGTCACCAGCGCCCGCTCGAGCGAGTTGAGGTTGTCGTGCGCACCGGTCAGCACCTCCTGGAGCAGGATGTTGCCTTCACGCAGGCGCTCGAACAGGGCGACCGTGTCGGTGCGCAGGATCTTGCTGGTTTCCTGCATCTCGGTGACGGCCGCGATCGAGACCTGACGCGACTGGTCGATCGCCGTGCGCGAGGCCTGCTCGAGGTCCTTGAGCGACTTGCCGACCGCGCCGGTGGCGATCTCGCTCGCCGCGTTGATGGTGCGGGCGACTTCGTTGCCGTTGCCCATCATGGTCTGCGAGAACGCGTGGCCGCGGGTCTCGATCGACTTCAGCGCGTCGGAGGTGACGCGGTCGATGTCGAGCGTGAGCTGGCTGGTCTTCGAGCCGATTGCGTCAACCAGCGAACCGCGCTTGGCGTCGATCATGTTCGACAGACGCTCGGACTGCTGCTGCACATAGGTGACGATCTCGTCGGTCTTGCCGGTCATGGCCTGGCCGAAGCTGGAGCTGGCGGCGAGCACCGAGCGCTCGACGTCGGCCGAGCTCGACTTGACGCGCGAGCTCGCCTCGTTGGAGGCGTTGATCAGCGCGTTCTGGGCGTTGAGCGCGCTGGTCTGGATGTCGTTGGTCGCATTCGCCGTGGCCGTGCTCAGCGCGCGCTCGATCTCGGTCGAGATCGTGCGGATCTGGCTTGCTGCATCCGCCGACGTCGAGGTCAGCGAGGTCTGGGCCTCACGCGCGCTGTTGAGGATGGTCGAGGCGGTGTCGGCGCCGACCGAGGTCAGCGTGCGCTCGATGTCCGTGGTCAGCGACTTGATCTGGCTCGCCGCATCGGTCGAAGCGGTGATCAGCGTGCCCTGGGCCTCGCGCACGCCGCTGGTGAGCGCCTCGATGGTGGCGCCGCCGGCGGTTGCCAGCGCGCGCTGCATCTCGGCCGCCAGCGAACGGACCTGGCCGGTCTGCTCGGCCGAGACGGAGAGCAGGGTGCTCTGGGCGTCGCGGGCGCTGGTGGTGATCGTCTCGGCAGTCGACTGGCCGACCTGCGAGAGCGACCGATGCACTTCGGCCGCGAGCGACTTGACCTGGCTCGCCGCATCCGAGGACGCGTTGACGAGCGTGCTCTGGGCTTCGCGGGCGCCGGACATGATGGTCTCGGCCGTCGAGGTGCCGGCCATCGAGAGCGAGCGCTGCACGTCGGAGGACAGCGCCTTGATCTGGTTGGCAGTCTCGGTCGAGGCCGCGATCAGCGCGCTCTGCGCATCGCGGGCGCCGGCGGTGATCGATTCCGCCGTGGTGGAGCCGGCCATCGACAGCGAACGCTGCACGTCGGCGGTGAGCGTCTTGACGTGGTTGGCCGCGTCCGAAGATGCCGTGACCAGCGTGGTCTGCACTTCGCGGGCGCCGGCCAGGATCGAGGCTGCGGTCGCCGAGCCCGCTGCGGAGAGCGTGCGCTCGACGTCGGCCGACAGCCCCTTGATCTGATTGGAAGCATCGCCGGACGCAGCGACCAGGGTCGACTGCGCTTCGCGGGCGCTGGTCAGGATCGAGTTCGCAGCACCGGTGCCGACCGCGGTCAGCGCACGCTCGACCTCGGAGGAGGTCATCTTGAGCTGGGCGTTGACGTCGGAGGAGACTGTCATCAGCGACTGCTGGGCGCTACGCGCACCGGTCTGGATCGTCTCGCTGGTGTTGACCACGAGGTTGGTGAGCGAGCGTTCGGCGTCCTCGACATGCGAGCGGATCGCGGTCGAGATCATCTCGGCGCGGGACATCATGTCCTCGCTGGCCTGACGGCCGCTGCTTTCGATGCGGCCGGCGACGGCTTCGACACGCGAGCCGAGCAGGTCCTCGAACTGCGCCACGCGCACGTCGATGTCGTTGGCGACCGAGCCGACCTTGGTCTCGATGGCCTGGTGGATGTCCTGGAAGCGCGCCGTAACCGTGTCGGTCAGATGCGTGCTGCGGCCGTCGATGAGATCGGCGACGCCGGTGATGCGGCGATCGACCGCCTCGATCGCCTGCGCGGTGCCGTCCGTGAGCGTCGAGGTCAGCAGCGTGAGGCGCGTGTCGATCGACTGCACGGCCTGCGAGGCGCCGTTGGTCACGGCGGTGGTCAGGTAGGTGAGGCGGGAGTCGATGGATTCGAGCGCCTGCGTCGCGCCGCCCGTCAGCGTCGTCGTGAGGTGCGTCAGGCGGGTATCGATCGAGTGGATGGTCTGCGAGGCGCCATCGGTCAGCGAAGACGTCAGGTGGTTGAGGCGGGCATCGATCGTCTCGATGGTCTGTGCTGCGCCGTCGGTGAGCGACGTCGTGAGGTGGGTGAGGCGGGAGTCGATCGACTGGATCGCCTGCGCGGCACCGTCGGTCAGCGACGAGGAGAGCGTGCTCAGGCGCCCGTCGATGGTTTCGGTCACCGACCTCGCACGGGTATCGAACGACTGCTCGAGCGCGCTGACGCGGCCGACGAGCTGCTCGTCGAAGGTCTTGATATGGCCTTCGATCGTGCCGTCGAGGCTGGCGATCTTGCCGTTCAGCGAGGTGTCGAAATTGCTGACGCGTTCGCCGATCGTGGTTTCGAACTGCACCAGACGCTGGTCGAGCACGGCCGTGATCGCGCCGCCGTTGGAGGTGAAGCGGGTGTCGAAATTGTCGACATAGGATTTCAGCGACTCATGGATGTCCTGGGTGCGCTGGCCCATGCGATCGACGATCTCGCCGCCGAACGTCTTCACGGTGCGGTCGAACTCGGAGATGTGGCGGGTGATCAGTGCGCCCAGCGTGCCGGAGTCGCGGGCGAACTTCTCGACCAGCTCGGTGCCCTGGTTCTTCACCAGCTCGTCGAATGCGCTCATCTGGAGCGACAGCGAGTCGTGCGCGGTCTCCGTCTGGCTGACGACCTTGGCGACGAGCGTGTTGACGGTGGCGTCGAGCGCTTCGCTCGCCTTGTCGCCGCTCGTCATGATGTGGCCGGCGAGCCGGTTGCCGGCGTCGTCGATCTTGGCGGAGAGGTCGTTGGAGCGCAGCTCGAGCTCGAGCAGCAGGGAGTCCGACGAATTCTTCAGCGAGTCGTGCACCTGCTCGGTGCGCTCGGAGATGCCGTCGACGATCGCAGCCGAACGCTGCTCGAACTCGCCGGTGATGCGGTCGATGCGCTCGTTCAGCATCTCGTGGACGCGGTCGGCGAGGTCGACGAACTCGTCGTGGACGTGGCCGGTCTTGAAGTTGAGGCTGGTGGTCAGCCGCTCGCTGGCATCGAGCACGGCGCGCGTGGTCTCGTTGCTGGCTTCCTCGAGGCGGTCCAGCAGGTCGCCGCCGCGCTCGCCGAGCGCGAGGATCATGTTGTCGCCGGCATTGCTCAGCGCACCGGTGATGTGGGCGCCGCGCTCTTCCAGCGCGCCGGTGATGGACTTGGCGACCTCGTCGACGCGCGAGGCGATCGCGTCCGAGATCAGCGCGATGTCGTGGCGCAGATCGATCTGCACGCCGGAGATGGCGCTGCGGACCTGCTCGGCCTGGCCGACCAAATTGTCGCGCTGATGCGCGATGTCCTGGAGCAGGGCGCGGATGCGCACTTCGTTATCGGAATAGGCGCGTTCGAGTGCTGCGACCTCGTTGGCGACCAGCGTCTCGAGCTCGCCGGCGCGCGCGATGGCGCGCTCGATGCCGTCGCCCATCGCCGCGACCTCGCGGCGGATGGCCTGGCCGACCGTGACCATGGAATCGGAGGCCGAGCCTTCCGGCTCGGAGAAGCGGATCGCGACCTGCGCCATCGCCTGGGCGATCATGCGCATTTCCTGGCCGCGCCAGACGAGGCTGGCGAGGAAGTAGAACAGCATGATCGGCGCGAAGAACATCGCGATCAGGCCGGCGATGACGAGCACGCCGCCGCTCTGGCCCATGGCGGCCTGGATCGAGGGCAGGAAGCCGACGGTCAGCGCCGCGCAGGCTGCGAGCCAGACGCCGGCGAAAATGGTGGCGAAGGTGTAGACGCTGCGGGCGGGGCGGCCCTTCTGAAGCGCCTGGAGCAGCTGGCCGATTGTCTCGCGGTCGTCATTGGCGGCGCGGCGCGAGCTGCGCGGCTCCTCGATCGGGTCGAATACGGCACGTTCGTTGGCGGCAGGACGCGGCTCGAAGCCCGGCTCGTCGAAGATCGGGGGAGCCGGCGGCGCCACCGGAGGCGAGGTTTCGTTGCGCATCGAGGCGTTGCGGCTGGTGTCCGCGGCCGTGTCGCTGATGTTGAGGGCTTCCTGGATCGCAGAAAGCGCAACTTCTGTGGGGTCTTTGACCTTTTTGGGAGTGTTCGCCATGATCAGTCCGAGCCCTCGTTACTGGTACGCGTCCCCCGCGGGCCCTGCGTGTGACCTACGCAAGCCCGCAGACCGGAACATGCCGCTTTGCGCGGATTTCCGAGCCGTCCCCACCCGGACGGCTTGTCCGCCAATTTCCGCAACATCCTATTGGCAGAGCGTCGCGAATGAAATGGCTGCGATTAAGACAATCTTAATCATCGTTAACAGGATCGCGCCGTAACGCCTTAGCAACAAATGTAATTCTCCACGGGACTCGCCAGATTGCGGCAACTTTTCGTCAATAAACCGGCAGAATTAGGTAAAACGGCCCAAACATTTCGTTAACCATTTTCATGCTTGGGTGGCGGAACCTGACCGCCGGACCGGCGGCCCATCGCGCCAAGCCGGGGCCTGCGCCATGACGCCTGAACTGCAACGGATGGACTGGATGCCTTCGCCCCCGCTTGCACCGATCGACAGCCCGCTCGACCTCGATCACCTCTCGCGCATGACCCTTGGCGATGCCGAGCTGGAACAGGAATTGCTCGCGATGTTCGCCGAGCAGGCGGTCCGCCTGATCGCGGCCATGGCGGCGCTGCCGACTGAGGCCGGCGCACTTGCCCACAAGCTCAAGGGCTCGGCCCACGGGATTGGCGCCTTTGCGGTGGCGGATGCCGCCGCGAGCATGGAGACCGCGATCCGGACCGGCCACAACCAGCCGCATGCCTTTACCGCGCTGAAAGAGGCGGTGGCCGAGGTCTGCGCCGCCATCGAGACGATCCTGAAGCACTAGGGTTTTGACTCGCTCAAAATCAGGGTCTAGTCGTTTGTTTTGACGCGATTTCTGCTCGCGAACCGGGGTCCACCCGGCTCGAAAACGCTATGGCGCCGGGCGGACCGACCCGTTATAGGACAGCCCGGACCCTCCTTCATTCCCAACATCGCGGCAGCACGAGCACACATGGCCAAGATTCACTTTGTCGACCACAAGGGCGAAACCCGCACGGTGGAAATCGAGAACGGCGCGACTGTGATGGAAGCCGCCATCCGCAACAGCATTCCCGGCATCGAAGCCGAATGCGGCGGCGCCTGTGCCTGCGCAACCTGCCATGTCTATGTCGACGAAGCCTGGCGCGAGAAGGTCGGCAGCCCGACGCCGATGGAAGAAGACATGCTCGATTTCGGCTTCGACGTGCGTCCGAATTCGCGCCTGTCCTGCCAGATCAAGGTCGCCGACGAGCTCGACGGGCTGGTCGTGGCGACGCCGGAACGCCAGGCCTGATCTTCAGGCCGATCTTTCTTACGACGCGCTCGGCGGCGCGACCTCGATGCCGCGCTTGTGCCAGGGTCTGAATTTCTCGATCACCTCTGCGGTCAGAGGTGCCGGCCGGCGCGTCGCCTCGTCGAGCAGGACGCCGACCGAATTCGCCGAGGCGATGCACGTTCCATTCGAAAACACGACCTGCTCGAACGTGACCGAGGTCCGTCCGAACTTCACGACGCCGAGGCCGAGCTCGATCGTGTTCGGCCAACGCAGCTCGGCGCGGAAATGCATGTCGAGCCGCACCATGATCCAGGCGAGGCCCGGTGGGGTCAGCCCGTATTCGGGAAGCTTCATCAGCGTGACACGGCCGGTCTCGAAATAGGTGGCGTAGACCGCGTTGTTGACGTGCTGGTTGGGGTCGAGATCGCCGAAGCGGACGTTGTCGCCGAGGCGAAAAGGGAAGTCCTCAAGGCGCGGCGTCGTATCGAGGCGGCTTGGTGCGTTCACCGATTGATCTCCGTCATATCGGATCCCGTTACAGCCCAGTTATCCTGACCCGGCAAGTGGGTGCGACTGCGGGGCGCTACCGCTTTTATGCCTTCCCTGATCCATTCCCGTTGGCTAGACAGGCAGGGTCACCTCTGCCCCAAGGGCGCCGTCCAACCGATAACCATCGATAAAGAGACGACATGAGCGACGTGATCAAAACCGATGTGCTGATTATTGGCGCGGGCCCCTGCGGTCTGTTCGCCGCTTTCGAGCTTGGCCTTCTCGACATGAAGGCGCATTTCGTCGACATCCTCGACAAGGTCGGCGGCCAGTGCGCCGAGCTCTATCCGGAAAAGCCGATCTACGACATTCCCGGCATTCCGCAGGTGTCGGGGCAGGGCCTCACCGATGCGCTGATGGAGCAGATCAAGCCGTTCCACCCGACCTTCCATCTCGGCGAGATGATCGACACGGTCGAGAAGATCGGCGATCCCGGCTTTCGCTGCACCACCGACGCCGGCAAGGTGTTCGAATGCAAGGTGGTGGTGATCGCGGCCGGCGGCGGCTCGTTCCAGCCCAAGCGTCCGCCGGTGCCGGGGATCGAAGCCTATGAGGGTACCTCGGTGCACTACGCCGTGCGCAAGATGGAGACGTTCCGCGACAAGAACGTGCTGATCGTCGGCGGCGGCGATTCCGCGCTCGACTGGACGCTCAATCTGCATCCGATCGCCAAGCGCATCACGCTGCTGCACCGTCGCGACGATTTTCGCGCCGCGCCCCACAGCGTCGAGCAGATGCGCGCGCTGGTCGCCGGCGGCAAGATGGATCTGCGGCTCGGCCAGGTCACCGCACTGTCAGGCGCCGATGGCAAGCTCGCCGGTGCCACGATCAAGGGCAACGACAACAATGTGAGCGATATTGCCTGCGACACCATGTTGCCGTTCTTCGGACTGACCATGAAGCTTGGTCCCGTCGCGAACTGGGGCATCGCACTGGAGAACAATCTGGTGCCGGTCGAGACCAGTGCGTTCGAGACCAACGTTCCCGGCATCTTCGCCATCGGCGACATCAACACCTATCCCGGCAAGATCAAGCTGATCCTGTGCGGCTTCCACGAGGGCGCGCTGATGTCGCAAAAAGCCCATCGTTACGTCTATCCGGAGAAGCGGCTCGTGTTCCAGTACACGACCTCGTCCTCCAGCCTGCAAAAGAAGCTCGGTGTCAACTGACGGCGTCGGGACGCGCAGGCCATGTCCCATGTTTCTGGTGCTGGAACCGTTCGCGAAATCGCCGTAGTCTGCGGCCATTGCAGTGGCGGCTTAGCAAGGTGATGATAATGCGGAATCTCTTTCCCAGCTTTCGGCTGCTCTCGCTCCTCGCGCTCGCGCTCGCGCTGACGCTTGGCGCGGTGAGGCCGGCTGCCGCGCAGGCGCAGCAGCCGACCGCCGCAGGTCTCTGGCAGAAGGTCGAAGACGGCAAGACGGTGGGGTGGTTTCTCTTCATCGACCACAACGGCATCTTCGAAGGCGTGATCGCGAAAACTTTTCCGCGGCCCGGCGACGACCCGAACGAGATCTGTGCGAAATGCACCGACGATCGCAAGAACGCGCCGGTGCTCGGCCTCTCCTTCATCCGCGACATGAAGCGCGACGGTTTGAAGTATGACGGCGGCAACGTCGTCAATCCGCGTGACGGCAACATCTGGAAAGCCAAGATGACCGTGAGCCCCGATGGCCAGACCCTGACCATGCGCGGCTTCCTCGGCATTTCCCTGTTCGGCAAGGACGAAACCTGGACGCGTCTGCCCGATGCCAACATCGCCCAGGTCGATCCTGCCATCGTTGCAAAATATCTGCCCGCGCAGGCGACCGCCGCGACGACGAAGCCGGCGCCCGCGCCCGCGAAGAAGGGCGGCGGCATGATGATGGCGCCGGCGCCGAAGCAGTAGGACTGCTCGTCGGCTTCGGCGATCTCGCTGTTGCTTCGTTTCCAGCGCTGTCACTCCAAACACCGCTGTCATGCCCCGGCTTGACCGGGGCATCCAGTACGCCGCAGCTTCTCGGCTCAAGCACGGTCTCTGGAATACTGGATCGCCCGATCAAGTCGGGCGATGACAGTTGAGTGTGAGGTGCTTGCGTGCCTCACTCGTCCCGGGTGTCGCTGCACTCGCAATGACGGACGGAGAACCTCAATACTTCTGCGCTTTTTTGCATGGCGCATAGAAGGTGCCGCTGGTGCTCACGACGCGCTCGAGGCAATGCCGGGGGTCGGTGATCTCGCCGTCGACCTGGAAATAGTAGGCCTGCGTTCCCATGCTCAGGATGTAATAGCCTGGCGGAAGATCAAGCTCTGAATCGCCGGCATGAAGCTCGTACATTTCGGGCGTCCCCGGGATCGGGGACGCCCGGAACGGATAGGCGATGTTGCGGACGACCCCGAAATCGTCTCCGCCGTTCGGTGTCTTGCCTGCGGCATCGGTCGAATATTCCCTGGCGATTTTCGCCACGACCCGAACCTCGACGCGTTCGGGGATTGCCTTTGCGACATCGCGCCGGAACACGATGAACTTGACGCGGCCGTTGGATAAACGAGGCCGATCAGGCTTTTTGAATGCCGCCGAAATCGCGATCCGCATGTCCGGCGCCATCACGCCGGTCGCGTTCAATTCCGCCAGCGACTTGTCGTCGATCAAGGCATAGATGCCGTAGTCGGTTGGCAGCACGCGCGTCGGCGGAGGCGGGACGGGGGGGACCATTTCCGGCTTGGCGACCGTGATCGTCGTCTCCGGCCTGGGCGCGACCTGTGCGATCTCCGGGGCCTGCGACGAAATCTGCCGGCGCAGCGCGGCGATGTTGTCTCGCTGCGAGACGATCAGGATGACGACGCCAACGGCAAGCAGGATCGCCGCAGTCCGTTTGATCACCGGGAGAAGCGGACCTGAATTTGTCGGCAGCTTGCTGCGGGACGTCCCGAGCCCAGATGGTGGAACGGTCGCGTCGCCGGATACCAGAAGACCGCCGGGCTCCTTTGAGGATAAGAGTTGTTGGGACGGCAGACGCTCCAGCGGCGCCTGCTCACGCGAGAATTTTTCGACCTCGTCGATCGCGACCTCGAGCGCCCGCTTCATCTGGTCGATGTTCTTGGCGTCGGCGTAAGTGAACTGCTCCTGGAGCTTGTAGCGGGCAAGATCGTAGACCATCTGCCGCCTGGCTTCCGGGTCTTCTCTCACCGTGTCGAGCATGCGCGAAATCACCAGCGCAAACTGCACCTGGTTTGCGGGCGAGTCCGTCTGCTCCTGCTGGCTGGGAAGCAGGTCCTTCGAACTCATAGCGCTGACGGTCCAACGCCGATCACGCCTTCACCCAATTTTTCCATTCGAAACAGTCGGTTAAACGATGCGGTTAGCGTCCGCGGCAGCTTGGTACACGTCCTGATGCAACAAGGAAAGCCTCAGAAACAACCGCGGAGGTGTGTCGGCGCTTCGCGCAGGCGAGGCGTGCACCCGACGAAGGTGGCACCTTGCGCCAGTAATTCCCCGGAATGCGTGCTGGCGCCCGATTTGCATAGCTGTCGCAAAGCAGCTGGGGAACGAGTCGCCGGCGTCGCGCGCGTCCCCGTGCGCGGAGCGCGGGCGGCATGTGTGTCCCCTGCAAGGATGACTTCGATCCGCGGGAACACGATATGCGATCTGGAAGATTATGCGTGGCGGCGCTGCTGGGGCTGACGGCGTTTCTGGCGACATCGGCGCTGGCACGCGACGACGGGCGCTACGCCAATTCGCCGCTGAAGCCCTGGTTCGAGAGCCTGCACAGCGAGTACGGGCAATGCTGCACGGATGCCGATGGCTATGTTGTGGCCGATGCCGACTGGGAATCCGACAAGGGCCACTACCGCGTGCAGATCGACAACGAATGGGTCGCCGTGCCCGACGGCGCCGTCATCACCGAGCCGAACAAGATCGGCCGCACCATGGTGTGGAAGCACTATATCGACGGCCATCCCCGTGTGCGCTGCTTCATGCCGGGCAGCATGACGTAGAGCTCGTAGCTAGAATTTGTACGTCACGCTGCCGAGCACCGTGCGGCCGATGCCGAGGAAGCAATCGCCGCGCGCCAGGCACGTGGTGAGATGGCGCTTGTCGAAGAGATTGCTGGCGTTGACCTGAAGCCGCCAGGGGCCGTTGTCGTAACGAACCATCGCATCGAACAGGGTGTAGTCGGGCGTGCGGATGGTGTCGGTGCCATCCCAGGACTGACCGATGTAGCGCACGCCGCCGCCGAGCGTGACGCCGGGCAGGCCGAGCAGAGTGAGGCGGTATTTCGCCCAGAGCGAAGCCTGGTGATCCGGCACGGTCTCGACATGCTTGCCGGAATTGTCGCCGCTCTCCACGCGAGCGTCGAGATAGGTGTAGGCGCCGATCAGATCGAGCTCCGGCGTGACGCGTGTCAGCACCTCCAGCTCGGCGCCGCGGATGCGGACCTTGCCGGTCTGGATCGAGAGCAGCGGATTGTCCGGATCGCTGGCGAGCCGGTTCCTTTCGGTGGTGTCGAAGATGGCGCCATTGACTGCATTGCCGGGCGTCGGATTGTACTTGAAGCCGAGTTCGACCATCTCGCCGCGTTGTGGCGCGCAAGACCCCGCGGCGCAGACACCGCTGCCGAACACCGGGTTGAATGATTGCGCGTAGGTGACGTAAGGCGTGACGCCGAACGGCAGCTCGTACATCAGCGCGGCGCGGCCGGTGGTCGCCTGGTAATGCTCGACCGGAGAACCTTGTGTGTCACTGGTGACGTAATCGTGGCGCAGGCCGAGGACCGCGAGCCATGGTCCGAGCCGCAACTGGTCCTGGGCGTAGAGGCCCAGCTGGCGCTGGCGGAGATCGGGCTCCGCGGTCATGTCGGGCGGCGTGACGCCAGTGTAGACGGGCGCGTAGAGATCGAACGGCGTCGAGTCGTAGCCTCCGCCGGAGGCGGCGCGCTCCTTGTAGCCACGGTAGTCGACGCCGAACAGCGTCTTGTGTTGAACGGCGCCGGTCGCGAACTTCAGCTCGGCGTTGGTGTCCGAAGTCAAACTGTCCTTGACGCTGTCGCGCGCCCAGACGATGCGCGCCACCGTGCGCCGTCCGGCGTCCAGGAACGGATTGTCCGGCGTCGTGTACACGTCCGGATACATTCCGTGATAGATGCCCTCGACATGCGCATAGCGGAGGTTCTGCCTGACGGTCAGGGCATCGCTGAAACGATGCTCGAACAGGCTGGAGACCGCGCCGGTCTCGGTCTGATAGCGGTCCCAGCCGGGCTCGCTGGTGAAGCGGTTGATCGGAATGAGGCCGTTGGGACCGGGATAGAGCGTGCCCTCGTGCGGCAGAAACGCCGTGGAAGAGCCGGTCTTGTCCTTTTGGTAGGTGCCGAGCACGGTCCAGCTCGTGTTGTTGGTCGGGCGCCAGGTCAGCGACGGCGCCAGCAGGATGCGGTCGTCCTTGACGTAGTCGGTCTGCATGTTGCTGTCGCGGAACACGCCGACGAAGCGGTAGAGCCACTCGCCGTCCTTGGTGAGCTTGCCCGTGGAATCGAGCTGCACCTGCTTGCGGTTGAAGCTGCCATATTGCACGCCGATCTCGTTGGCGGATTCGGCCTGCGGACGTTTCGAGATCAGGTTTAACAGGCCGGCGGTCGAAGTGTCGCCGTAGAGCACCGACGAGGGGCCGCGCAGGACCTCGATCCGCTCCAGCGTGTAGGGCTCCGGCCGCCATTCATTGAAATTCCAGGTGTTCACGACCCTGGTGCCGTCGAGATAGATGTTCGGGTCCTGGCCGCGGATGCGCGGATAGTCGCCGCGCGAGTCCGCGCCGTAGGCGTCGGCGAATACGCCCGGCACGTAGCGCAGCGCCTCCTGCACAGTGGTCGCACCCTGGTCCGTGACGCGATCCGCAGTCACCACGCTGATCGATTGCGGCGTCTCGCGCAGCGGGGTGTCGGTCTTGGTGCCGGTGCCGCTGCGGGTTGCGACATAGCCCCGGACCGGTCCCGTCGCGGTTTCCGCAGCAGTGCCCGCGCCGGCTGCCGCAGCGTCTACGTTAGACGGCGCGCGCTCGGCCTGACGACGACGGTTTGCGGCCTGCGCGGCCTGTCTTGAGCGGGCCGGGCGTGCACGCGGTGTCGGCCGCGACGACGATTGCTCGACGACGACGGGAGGCAGCTCCCGCGATGATGATTGCGCTTCGGCCGGCGCTGCGTCCATCAGGCCTGCCAACAGCGGCAGGGCGCCGCCGATCAACTTCGCCGTCGTCCTCAGATGGTTTGTCATTCACGCCCCCGTCATTTGCGACGGGCGACGACTAACAAGCGCGATGGAGCGCTTGAAGTGCAGGAGGGACGCAGCGTCCCTCAATCGTCGAATTTAGAATTAGTATTCATATAAATCGAGCACGCGCCGATTGATGTCGGCGCGTGGATGCGTGAATGAGAGCATGACGTAGTGTGCCTTGCGCAGCGCCGATCAACGCTGCTCGCTCGTAGCGTTCGCACTCGCGAGGCGCTTGACGCGCGGCGACAGCACCGAGACCTGCGCAGGCGAGGCGGGCATTTCCGCGACGATCATCGCGGGGGCGGTCGACTGCTCTTCGACGCCCGCGCCGCCGAGCACCTGAACTTGCGTCGCCGAGATCGGAAACGACTGCATTTCGTAAGAGGGAAGCTCGCTGGCGAATGCATTGGTCGAGGCCGCAATCATGGCGCCGGCAACGGCAATCATTGAAAGAACGCGCATGGGAAAATCTCCGTTGAATGTCTCAATCGGAGGTTTGGTCGCCGCAGCGCCGCGACAGGTTCGCTCGTGTACGAACATTCGACCGTCGCCGGCTGATGTATTTGATTGCGTGATGCGACAGGACGAAACAGGTGAGACGTTTTTCGCGCCAATGTTTCCGGACGGTTTCACGACAAGGCCAAGGCGCCTCGTTAATGTGCTTGCAGATCGAGCTGCGCAGCTTTGGTCGTCGCGCTCGCCTCGGGAAAGCGCAGGTTCATCGTCGTGCCGCGACCGGGTACGGAGGAGATGACGAGCTCGCCACCGTGGGCGGCCATGATCTCACGGACGATCGACAGGCCGAGGCCGGCGCCGTCGCCCGCGCCGTTGCCGGTCTGGAACGGCTCGAGCAGCCGGTGCTCCGCGCCATCGGGCAGGCCCGCGCCGTCATCGTCGATCGAGATGTTGCCGCGGCTGAGCGTCGCGACGATGCGTCGCGCGCCATGGGCGTGGATGATTGCGTTGCCGACGAGATTGGCAAGCGCGCTGCGTACGGCGGCGTCCACGCCTTGCACCAGGAACGGACCTTCCTGGGCGCTCTCCAGCGCAAACTCGATACCGGCGTCCAGCGCCGATGGACCGAAATCGGCCAGCACGTCCAGCGTGATCTCGGCAAGATCGATCGGCCGTTTCTCGATCGCATGATTTTGCAGCCGCGCCAGATCGAGCATGGCGGAGACCAGCGAGGTGAGGCGGCGGACGTCCCGCACCAGTTCGGCCTTCAGGGCCGGCTCGGGCACGTCGTCGATCTTGGCGCGCAGCAGCGTCAGCGGCGTGCGGAGCTGATGGGCGGCATTGCCGAGAAAGCGCCGCTGCATTTTGATATAGGCGTCGATCTCGGCGAAGGCGCGGTTGAGCGCTTCGACCAGCGGCTTCAGCTCGTATGGGACCTCGGACAGGGATATCAGGCCTTGCGGGGCGGAAGGGTCGATCGCGAGCGCGCGGCGCGCAACCCGTTCGATGCCGCGCGAGACGAACCGTGCGGCGAGCGCCGAGCCGATCGCGACGGTGGCGGCAAAGGCGAGCGCCAGCAGCACGATTGAGAAAATGCTGCGGACGAGGAAGTTTCTCGCAATCCGCCCAAATCGAACCTGAGGCTCGCCGACCATCATCGCGAGCTGCAACGAACCCCGTTGCACGACAGCGAGGCAGAAAGTGCTCTTCTGGTCGAGCGTGTTGAAGACGGAAGAGCCGATGGGGCCGTGATAGGGAAACGCGAAAGGAAGGGCCGGCCGGCGTTCGCTGCCGTACTCGCTGATGAAGCCACCCGCTGATACGACGTACCAGAGGTTCGGGCTATCCGCTTTCAGCTCCTCGAGTCCGGGAGTTGAGCGCACCGTCAGGTTTTGCCCTTCGATCACCGTGGCACGATCCAGAACGGCAGCCACAACCCGGCAAGCTCTGAACTCGCGCTCCTCGGTCGGGTACCGCCAGATGAAGATACCCAGCATGATCAGGAAGATCGTCGTCGCGGCGATGCCGAGCGAGATCGCAAAGGTCCGGGCAATCGACCTCATCGCGGCGTCGCCAGCCGCAGGATGTAGCCGATGCCGCGCATGCTGCGGATCTCGACATCGCCGCCGAGCTCGGTCAGCTTCTTCCGGAGGCGCGACACCTGCGCCTCCAGCGTGTTGGATTCGATCTCGTCGTCGAAGCCGTAGATTTCCTCGATCAGCGCGGCGCGGGTGATGACGCGGTCGCGCCGCATCAGCAGCGCTGCGAGGATCAATGCCTCGCGCCGTCGCAGCAGGATTTTCGTGTCGGCAACCACCGCCTCGTTGCTGCCGAGATGTAGCTCGACATTGCCGAGCGACAGCACCGAGGGTGCGAGTAGCCGCGGGCGCCGCAATACGGCGCGCACCCGCGCGATCAGCTCCTGCGGCTCGAAAGGTTTGCCGAGATAATCGTCGGCGCCGGCGTTGAGGCCATCGACGACGTCCTCCTTGGCGTCCTTGGATGTCAGCATGATGATCGCAGGGCGCTCCGGCGATTGGCTCAGCGCCATGACCACCTGGAGCGCGTCTCCGTCAGGCAGCATCCGGTCGACGATCGCGAGGTCGTATTTGAAGTTGTCCAGCGCCTGACGGGCATCGGCAACCGAGCCGACGAGGTCGACGACACCGTGCAATTGCCCGAGCAGGCGGCTGACATAGGCGCCGATCTGCGGTTCGTCTTCGATCACGAGGGAACGCACGCGGGGTCGTCCTTGACTCTGCCGGGCAACAAACCCCCGAGCGTGACAGCTCGTGCGCAGGGTTCCCATTAAGGCAGCGAGCGAGGCGAATAAAAGGCAGGAACGCGAGCGCGGAAAGGCCCGTCGGCCGAAGTTTCCGGGCATGAGCACGGCCCTGCAATGTTTGGGCAATGTTGGTCCTGTGGCGCGTGCCGCGGGCGCACGGGGGGGAATGGATTGGGGCGGAGCCTGCGTCCTGCAATCTTGGGGCAATTTTGCCGGACCACATGCTGTGGCTCCTAACCACACGTAGAGACCAGGCCAGCACGGCCGGTCCGGGGCCCTGTAAATGAAGCATTTTGACGAAGCCGCTTTCGACCCCGCGGCGAGCACGCGGAAGACCTTGGCGACCGCTGTCCTCGCCGCACTTGGCGCGGTCATGACGATCCCTCAATCCGCACGCGCACAGACCGCGTTCACGCTGCCGGCGCCGCCGTTCGACGTGCCGATGCTGCCTTCACCGTCCGGCAACTGGACCGTCACGGTCGGCATCGGCGGCGAATACACGCCGGATTTCGTCGGGTCAAAGAACGGGAAGTTGCTCCCGATTCCGATCTTCACCATCCGCCGCGCCGGATCGCTCGACCAGTTTCGCGGGCCGCGCGACAGCGCCAGCATCGCGCTGCTCGACGTCGGCAATTTTCGCGCGGGGCCGGCGTTCAAATACGTCTCGTCACGCAAGAGCGACAAATATTCCGAGCTGACCGGCCTTGGCGACGTCAAGGCCGCATACGAGCTCGGCGGCTTCGTCGAATATTTTCCGGTCGACTGGCTACGCCTGCGCAGCGAATTGCGCCAAGGCATGGGCGGCCATACCGGCACGGTCGCCGACGTCTCCGCCGACGTCATCGTGCCGCTGATCCAGCGGCTCACGATCTCGGCCGGTCCGCGCTTCACCTGGAAAAGCACCAAGGCGACAGCGCCGTATTTCGGCGTCGACGCCGTGCAGGCGGCGGCGTCGGGCTTGCCGACCTACGATGCCAGGGGCGGTGCGCATTCGGTGGGCTTCGGCAGCCAGATCTCCTACCGCATCGATCCGAAATGGGAGGTCCATGCCTATGTCGAATACGAGAAGCTGCTCGGCGACGTCGCCGACAGTCCGCTGGTAAAGCTGCGGGGCTCGTCGAATCAGACCACCGTCGGCATCGGCGCGTCCTATTCCTTCGACTTCAGGATCCGATAGGCCATGCGCCGCAGAATTATCCTATGCCTCGCCTGCGCGATTGCTTGCGCCGTTCTCGGCGCTGCCGCGGCATTCGAAACGCGCGCGACGCGGATCCAGGCGATCAAGACCGTCGGAATCGTTTCCGCCATCGGCGAGGAGTTGAGCCTGTCGCAAGCCGGCCTGATCCGCCTCGGCAATGACGGACAGAGTGTTTCGATCAGTGCCTGGGGCCTGGACGAGTTGATCGTCCAGCAGGCGACAAAGCTCTTGAGCGGGCACTTTCGCGTACAGGCCGTGAGCTACAGGCGCGCCGCGTTCGCCGCGATCAGGGATTCCGCGGTTGCGCCCGTCAATCTCCTGCGCAGCGATCCGTTCAAGGAGCTGGTCCGCAGCGATGTCGCGCCGCAGGGGCTGGACGCTTATGTTGTCATCACCCGCGCGAAGTCGAAGCTGGGGAACGGCCGCATGGTCGAAGGCGTCGGGCTCGCCCAATATCGCACGCTGCTTGCAGACTATGGCCTGATCCACGCGCTCTACGAAGTTCGCGTCATCGACGGAAAGTCGTTCGACGTGATCGAGAAGCGGGTGGCTGCGCCGCTCGACAATACCGGGACCATGCGGCTCGCCGGGCCGAGCGGGCCGATCGACGCATCGTTCGAAGGTCCGGCGTCGAGTGAGCGGCTGCGTGCGGCGATCGTGGATCTGATCACGCGCAGCCTGCCGGTCACGCTGGGCGACATGCACTTGATTGAGAGCCAGTGACCCTCAGGTCACCGGCGCCGGATTGAACAGCGTGAGATCGTTGTGGATGCCCCACCGGTCCGACCACGGTTTGGTGCGGCCGCTGGCGACATCGAGGATCAGGCGGAACAGGTCCCAGCCGGTTTCCTCGATGGTCTTCTCGCCGGTGGCGATGCCGCCCGCATCGACGTCGATCAGGTCCTTCCAGCGCCGGGCAAGCTCGGTGCGGGTGGCGACCTTGATGACGGGCGCGGCCGCGAGACCGTAGGGTGTGCCGCGGCCGGTGGTGAACACTTGCAAGGTCATGCCGGAAGCAAGCTGGAGCGTGCCGCAGATGAAGTCGCTTGCCGGCGTTGCCGCGAACAGCATGCCCTTCTGCGTCGCTCTCTCGCCGGGCGAAAGCACGCCGGTGATGGCGGACGAGCCCGACTTCACGATCGAGCCTAATGACTTCTCGACGATGTTGGCGAGGCCGCCCTTCTTGTTGCCGGGCGTGGTGTTGGCGCTGCGGTCGGCGCCGCCGCGGGCCAGATAGGAATCGTACCAGGCCATCTCGCGCACCAGCGCGCGGCCGACGTCCTCGTTGATGGCGCGGCGGGTGAGCAGCTGGATGGCGTCGCGTACCTCGGTGACCTCAGAGAACATCACGGTGGCGCCGGCGCGCACCAGCAGGTCCGCGGCGAAGCCGAGGGCCGGGTTGGCGGTGACGCCGGAGAAGGCGTCGCTGCCGCCGCATTGCAGGCCGATCACGAGATCGGCGGCCGGGCAGGTCTCGCGGGTTCGCCTGTTGAGGATCTTCAGCCGCGCCTCGGCCTGCGTCATGATCGCATCGACGATCGCGCCGAAGCCGTCGAAGGCTTCGTCCTGCATCCGCACGATGGCATCACTGACGCCTTCCGGCACCAGCCGCTCCGGCGCGAGCTTTTCGCATCCCAAGCTAATGACCAGAATCTCGCCGCCGAAATTCGGGTTCTGCGCGATGTTTTGCAGGGTGCGGATCGGCACCACCGCATCGGGCGCGTTGATGGCGACGCCGCAGCCATAGGCATGCGTCAGCGGCACGACATCGTCGACGTTCGGGTATTTCGGCAGCAGCTCGGCGCGGATGCGCTTGACTGCGTATTCCATCGTGCCCTTGACGCATTGCACGGAGGAGGAGATGCCCAGAATGTTTTTCGTGCCGACCGAGCCGTCGGTGTTGCGAAAGCCCTCGAACGTGAAGCCTTCGAGCGGCGGCAATGGTGCGGGGACGGCGGTGGAGATTTCGAGTTTGTCGAGGGCAGGGGCCTCCGGCATGCGGATGCGGGCCTCATCGACCCATTCGCCGGCCAGGATCGGCGCAAGCGCGTGGCCGATCACCTCGCCGTAGCGGATGATCGGAGCATCCTGCGCGATATCGACCAGCGCCGTCTTGTGCCCCTGCGGCACGAAGGCGCGCAGCGTCAGCCCGCTGGCGAAGCGCGAGCCGGCGGGAAGCCCGAAATCATTGACGACGATCGCGACATTGTCGCGCTCGTTGAGCTTGATGTAGCGGGGCTGTTCTTTCGCTGCGACGTCCTGGTCCATGAAAGGACTCCGGATTTGTAGGGTGGGTTAGCGCAGCGTAACCCGCCAAGGTCTCTATCCTGGGAAGCAGAAGGGTGGGTTACGCTGCGCTAACCCACCCTACGATGTCCTCCCCGTGGTTAGCCGGGGAAGGTATAGGCCGTCTTCACCGTCGTGTAGAACTCGCGTGCATAGGAGCCCTGCTCGCGGGCGCCGTAGCTCGAGCCCTTCCGGCCGCCGAACGGAACGTGATAGTCGACGCCGGCGGTCGGCAGATTGACCATGACCATGCCGGACTCGCTGTTGCGCTTGTAGTGCGAGGCGTATTTCAGGCTGGAGGTGCAGATGCCGGAGGCGAGGCCGAATTCGGTGTCGTTGGAGATCGCCAGCGCTTCCTCATAGTTTTTGGCGCGGATCACGGCGGCGACGGGGCCGAAGATTTCCTCACGCGCGATGCGCATGTTGTTGTTGGCTTCGGTGAACAGCGCCGGTGCGAGGTAGTGGCCGGGCGTCTCGCGCTTGAGCAGCTCGCCGCCGAAGGCGAGCTTGGCGCCTTCGTCCTGACCGATCTTGATGTAGCGCAGGTCCTGGTCGAGCTGGCTCTGGTCGACGACGGGGCCGATATGCACGCCGGCCTTGAGCGCGTCATCCACCGACAGGCCGTTCAGGCGCTCGGCCACCGCCGCGACGAAGCGGTCGTGGATGCCCTCGGTCACGATCAGGCGGGACGAGGCGGTGCAGCGCTGGCCAGTCGAGAAATAGGCGCCGTTGACGGCGACCTCGACGGCGGTCTTGAGGTCGGCGTCGTCGAGCACGACCAGCGGGTTCTTGCCGCCCATTTCGAGCTGGAATTTCTTCATCGGGTTCGACAGCACGCAGGCCTGCGCGATCTTGCGGCCGGTCTGCACCGAGCCGGTGAAGGAGATCGCGGCGACATCCGGATGATCGAGCAACGTCTGGCCGACGACGGAGCCGGAGCCGACCACGAGGTTGAAGACGCCGGCGGGAATGCCGGAGCGGGTGATGATCTCGGACAGCGCATGCGCCGAGCCCGGTACCAGCTCGGCGGGCTTGAACACCACGGTGTTGCCGTAGCAGAGCGCGGGTGCGATCTTCCAGGCCGGGATCGCGATCGGGAAATTCCACGGCGTGATCATGCCGATGACGCCGACCGGCTCACGGGTGAGCTCGACATCGAGGCCGGGACGCACGGACGCACCCTTCTCGCCGATCAGGCGCAGCGCCTCGCCGGCAAAGAATGCGAAGATCTGGCCGGCACGCGCCACCTCGCCGATGCCCTCGGGGAGCGTCTTGCCTTCCTCGCGGGCGAGCAAGCGGCCAAGTTCTTCCTTGCGGGCGATAATCTCGAGCGAAATCTTGTTCAGAGCGTCATAGCGCACCTGCGGCGTCGACTGCGCCCAGGCGGGGAAGGCGGCTTTCGCGGCCGCGATCGCCTTCTCGGTCTGCGCCTTGTCGGCCTTGGCGTATTCGCCGACGAGATCGTTGGTGTTGGAGGGGTTGATGTTCTTGGTGACGCCGGAGCCATCGACCCATTCGCCGCCGATGAAGTTCTTCAGGATCGCAGTCATCTCTTTTTCCTCCGAGGAAGGTTTAGTTCTGGTTTTGACGTGATCCTGACCGGAAAACCGGTGTCCACTTTTCCGGGATCACGTCTTACCGCACGAGGCAGGGGCGCTTGTCGTCAAACGTCCAGCCGGGGATCAGGTCCTGCATGGCCATAGCGTCATCACGGGCGCCAAGTCCATGCTTCTTGTAGAGCTCATGCGCAGCCTCGATGGCGGCGCGGTCGATCTCGATGCCGAGGCCCGGACGCTCCGGCACCGCGATCTTGCCGCCCTTGATCAGGAGCGGCTCCTTGGTGAGCGCCTGGCCGTCCTGCCAGATCCAGTGCGTGTCGATCGCGGTGACCTTGCCGGGGGCGGCGGCGCCGACATGGGTGAACATGGCGAGCGAGATGTCGAAATGGTTGTTGGAGTGTGAGCCCCAGGTCAGGCCGTTGTCGCGGCAGGTTTGGGCGACGCGGACCGAGCCTTGCATGGTCCAGAAATGGGGATCGGCCAGCGGAATGTCCACCGCGCCGAGGCGCAATGCGTGGGACAGTTGGCGCCAGTCGGTCGCGATCATGTTGGTCGCGGTCGGCAGCCCCGTGGCGCGGCGGAACTCGGCCATGATCTCGCGGCCGGAGAAGCCGCCTTCCGCGCCGCAGGGGTCCTCGGCATAGGCGAGGATGCCGTGCATGTCCTTGCAGAGGCCGATGGCTTCATCGAGCGACCAGGCGCCGTTCGGGTCCAGCGTGACGCGCGCGTCAGGGAAGCGTTTTGCGATGGCCGTGACGGCCTCGATCTCCTGCTCGCCGCGCAGCACGCCGCCTTTGAGCTTGAAGTCGGCGAAGCCGTAATGGTCATGCGTCGCCTCGGCGAGGCGCACCACCGTCTCGGGCGTCATCGCCTCCTGATGGCGGAGGTTGAACCAGTCAGGTTTGCCGGTCTCGCCCTTGACGTAGTCGAGCTTGCTCTTCCGCCGGTCGCCGACGAAGAAGAGATAGCCGAGCGTCTCGACGCTCTTGCGCTGCTGACCTTCGCCGAGCAGTGCGGCGACGGGCAGGTTGAGATGCTGGCCGAGCAAATCGAGCAGCGCAGACTCGATCGCCGTGACCGCGTGGATCATCACGCGTAGATCAAAAGTCTGCTTGCCGCGGCCGCCGGCGTCGCGATCGGCGAACGCGGTGCGGACGTCGGCCAGAATGTTGTTCATCGCGCCGACGGTCTTGCCGATCACGAGATCGCGGGCGTCCTGAAGCGTCTGCCAGATCTTTTGCCCGCCCGGCACCTCACCGAGGCCGGTGTGGCCGGAATTGTCGGTGAGGATGACGATGTTGCGGGTGAAGAACGGCGCGTGCGCGCCGCTCAGATTGAGGAGCATGCTGTCGCGGCCCGCGACCGGGATCACCTGCATCGACGTGACGATTGGTGCTCCGGTGACTTCGACCATCAGCTGCTCCTCCCTGTTGCCTTTTGTTATTCTGCCGCCTGTTGTGTCGATCCTGCGGCGGACAGATTTTGCACGAGTGCGGTGAGTTCCGCCATCTCCTGCTCGGTCAAATCGGTCAGCGGCGGGCGGACCGGACCGGAATCGCGGCCGATCACCTTCATGCCGGCCTTGATGATCGAGACCGCATAGCCCTTCTTGCGGTTGCGGATCGCGATCAGCGGCAGGATGAAATTCTTCAGCCCGGCATTGATCGTCTCGTGGTCGCGCTTGCGCACCGCGGCGTAGAAATTGGTCGCGAACTCCGGCACGAAGTTGAACACGGCCGAGGAGTAGGTCGTCACACCCATGTCGAGATAGGGCAGCGCGAAGGTCTCGGCCGTCGGCAGGCCGCCGACATAGGTCAGGCGATCGCCGAGCTTGGTGTAGACGCGGGTCATCAACTCGATGTCGCCGATGCCGTCCTTGTAGCCGACGAGGTTCGGGCAGCGCTCGGCGAGGCGGGCGAGCGTATCGGGCTGCAGGATGGCGTTGTCGCGGTTATAGACGATGACGCCGATCTTCACGGAGGCGCAGATGGCCTCGACATGGGCGGCAAGGCCGTCCTGCTCGGAATGGGTGAGGTAGGGCGGCAGCAGCAGCAGGCCGTCGGCGCCGGCCTTCTCCGCGCCAATCGCAATCTCGCGCGCGGTGGCGGTGCCGTAGCCGGTGCCGGCGAGCACGGGCACGCGGCCCTTGGTCTCTTCGACCGCGATCTTGACCACATGCGGAACTTCCGACGGCGTCAGCGAGAAGAACTCGCCGGTGCCGCCGGCGGCGAAGAGACCTGCGACGTCATAGCCGCACAGCCAATCCATGTTGGCGCGGTAGGTCGCCTCGTCGAACGAATAGTCCGCCTTGAAGGGCGTGACGGGGAAGGACAGGAGGCCCGATCCGATTGTCTGGGCCATTTCCTGTGGGGTCATCTTGCTCATGGGCGCGGCTCCCTGATTGCGTGTTGTGGAGGACGCGGGCTTGAGGCCTGCGCGTCCATGCGCCGTTGTTTAGGCAACCGTTCGATGCGCGTCCAAGCCAAAGCCTATATCGACCGATGCGGATTGAGCATCAATCCTCCGCCACCTCCGCGGAGGACAATTCGCCGGCGATTTTGACCAGCGCCGAGAGCAGCGGATCCTCGTTGTCGCGTCGCCAGACCATGAACAGCTCGACGGGCACGCGCGTGCGCAGCTTGAGCGGCCGCAGCCGCACGTCCGCGATCTTCAGGCTCGCCGCCGCCGCCGGCACGATGGCAAGGCCGAGCCCGGCGCGCACCATCGCGAGGATCGAGTGGATCTGGCTCAAATGCTGGACATAGCGCGGCAGAATGTCGGCGCGGGTGAACAGTGCGACCAGCAGGTCGTGGAAGTAGCGGCTCTCATAGGGCGAATACATCACGAAGGGCTGGTCGTCGAAATCCTTGATGGTGATGCTCTCGGCATTCGCCAGCGGATGCTTCTTCGGGATCGCGGCGAGCAGGGGCTCGGCAACGACGCGGCGGCTGGTGAGCTCGGGGCGGGCGATCGGCGGCCTGAGCAGGCCGGCGTCGATCTGGCCCGAGGTCAGCGCCTCGAACTGGTCGCCCGAGACCATCTCCTTCAGCGAGAAGTCGACCTCCGGCAGCTTGGCGCGGCAGGCCGCGACGAGCTCGGGGAGGAAGCCATAGGCGGCGGCGGCGGTGAAGCCGATCTTGAGCGAGCCGGTCTTGCCGAGCGCGATGCGGCGGGCGACCTGCGAGGCGCTCTCCGCAAGCTTCAGGATTCGCCGGGCCTCGGGCAGGAAGCTGCGGCCGGCAGGCGTCAGGCGCACCGAGCGGCTGGTGCGCTCCAGCAAGGGCGCATCGATGATGTGCTCGAGCACCTGGATCTGCCGGGACAGCGGCGGCTGGGTCATGTTCAGCCGCGCGGCGGCGCGGCCGAAGTGCAATTCCTCCGCAACTGTCACGAAACAGCGGAGCTGGTTGAGGTCGAACATCGATACATGCCTTAGATGGATAAGGCGTTTCCCAGGCACTTCTAGCATCGATCACCCCCAAAACAAAGACGGCGGCTGAAGAAGCCGCCGTTGAGTTGCCTGTCCCACTCCGGTCACCCGGAGTGCTCAGGAGGAACGTTTGAGCACCACCCGCTCGATCTTGCCGACCACCACGAGATAGGCGAAGGCGGCCACCAGCGCGTTGAGGCCTACGAACACCAGCGCGCCGTTGAAGGAACCGGTCGCGGCCAGGATGTAGCCGATCACGATCGGGGTCGAGATCGAGGAGAGGTTGCCGAAAGTGTTGAACAGGCCGCCGGAGACGCCGCCGGCTTCCTTGGGCGAGGTGTCGGAGACGACGGCCCAGCCGAGGGCGCCGATGCCCTTGCCGAAGAAGGCGAGCGCCATGAAGCCGACCACCAGCGCCTGTCCATCGACATAGTTGCAGGCGATGATCGACATCGACAGCAGCATGCCGCCGACGATCGGGATTTTCCGCGCCAGCGTCAGCGAGCCGGTCTTGCGCAGGATCGCGTCGGAGATGACACCGCCGAGCACGCCGCCGATGAAGCCGCACAGGGCAGGCAGCGTCGCGACGAACCCGGCCTGCAGGATCGACAGGCCGCGCTCCTTGACGAGGTAGACCGGAAACCAGGTCAGGAAGAAATAGGTCAGCGTGTTGATGCAATACTGGCCGAGATAGACGCCGAGCATCATGCGGTTGGAGAGCAACTGCCGGATGTGGTCCCATCTCGGGCCGGAGTCCGGTGCGCGCTCATCCTTCGGCGCATCGAGGTCGACCAGCGCGCCGCCCTCCTTGATGTAGTCGAACTCGGCTTCGTTGATGCCGGGGTGCTCCTTCGGACCGTAGACGGTCTTGACCCACGCGATGCCCATGACGACACCAAGCGCGCCCATCACGTAGAACACGAAGCGCCAGCCGTAATCATGAGCGATCCAGCCCATCAGCGGCGCGAAGATCACGGTCGCGAAATACTGTCCGGAATTGAAGAACGCCGACGCGGTGCCGCGCTCATTGCCGGGAAACCAGGCCGCGACGATGCGGGCGTTGGCGGGGAAGGAGGGCGCTTCCGCGATGCCGACCAGGAAGCGCAGGCCGAACAATACCGCGATCGCGGTGCCGGCGCTGAAGAAGCCGACCCAGCCCTGCATCATCGTGAAGATCGACCAGACCATGATGCTGAAGGCATAGACGAGACGCGAGCCGTAACGGTCGAGCAGCCAGCCGCCCGGCACTTGCGCGATCACATAGGACCAGCCGAACGCCGAGAAGACCCAGCCCATGGCGACGGAATCGAGATGCAGCTCCTTGGAAAGCGCGGGGCCCGCGATCGACAGCGTGGCGCGGTCGGCATAGTTGACGGTCGTGACCAGGAACAACATGGTCACGATGAACAACCTGACGCGAGACCTTCTCACGTCCGTTGCGGACACCACTGCGCTCATCACGCGCCTCCTCAGAACTCGAAACGTTTTCCTCGAAGCGACTCCTAGAGGCGCACGCGGCAAAGTGTCCAAGTTGAAGGGAGTATCGATCGATACCATTTTTGGATTGATGGAACGGCAGGTGGGGGAAACGTTACGCTGAGATCGCGACTGTGCTTGCCGCTTACCCCGCTGTCATTCCCCGCGAAGGCGGGGAATCCAGTACGCCGCGGCTTCTCGGTTCAGTCATCGCTGTCACGGCGTACTGGATCGCCCGATCAAGTCGGGCGATGACACTGAGTGTGTGGAGCTACTGCTGCGCGGCCGGCAACAGTGGCGCGAGCAGCCCGCGCGTCACGTTCGGCGGCGCCGCATCCAATCCGAGCACCGCACTCGCAGCGGGAAGCGCCGCATCCGCCATCGCGGCATGGCCTTCGGCAGACGGATGCACGGCGCCGCCATAGACGGCGGAGAGTACGCCCCAAGTCGCGTCGTGAATGTCGGTCGGCTGGCTCGCTGCGGGCAATCCCTGCGGATAAGTCATCGCGGCAAAATAGCTGTCGTTGGCGTCGCGGATCCAGCGCGCGCGCGGCAGATAGGCGCGATACTCCGAGGCGCCGCGGCCGCACAGCATCGGCTGGCTCGCCGCGCTCACGATGTCGGGATTGAAGCTCTGGCCGTTCTCGGCGAAGCACGTGCGGTCGAATTCGGGGTCGTTGCCCGAATGCGCGCAAAATCCGTGATCGGCGAACGCGGCCTGATGCGAATCCACGAAGGTCATGCGGTCGGCTTCGGGATCGCGGCACAGCGCCCCGCGGGTGCAGGTGGCGAGCCCTTTCAACTGCGGCAGGAACTCGGTGTCGACGAAGGTCGAGACGCGGGCAAGCCGCTGCGGATCGGCGTTGAAGGACGGATGGATGTCGAAGCCGGCGCGGCCGCCGCGGCAGGGCACGCCGCCGTCTGCGAGCGCGGGGTTGGCGTAGGAGACATAGACCACGTGCGAGAGATCGCCGCCGACCAGCGGCTTCAGCGCCTCGCGCAGCTTGACGAAATTCTGCGGCAGCTCGCGTGCCAGCGCGTCGCGGGAATCGTCGACATTCGCCATCACGCCGGAGCGGCGGAACAGCGCGCGCTCGGTCGCGGTGTCGACGATGACGTCGGCGACGAGGCCGGAGAAGTAGATGTCGTTGGCGCCGACCGAGAGCAGCACGAGGTCGAGCGTGCGATCCGGCTGGCGCTTCCTGGCGGCGGTGAGCGCCTCGCGCAGCTCGGCGACCTGCGCGTTCACGCTGGTGTTGCAGACGCCGGTCTTGCCTGGCGGGCATTCGCGGGCGCGCTGCGAGCCCAGAAGCCCGTCGCCGATGCTGGCGCCGGTGCAGGCGAGCGGCAGGAAGGTCACCGCGATGTGGGCGTAGCGGACCGCGAGCGCCAGCGCGGTGCGGGCCTGGTAGCTGTAGAGCGAGCGATGGCAGGGCGAGTTGAACCACAGCGCGCTGTAGCGCTGCCAGTTGGCGAGCGTATCCGGCGCCTCGCAGGCGCGGCCGCCCTTATAACCGGCCCGGCTCGGCCGGTAATATTGGCCTCCGCCGGCGGTGCCGAGATAGGAGCGGAAGCAGAATCCATCGTCCGACAGCGGCAGCGGCCGGTCCGGATTGCCTTCGCCGGAGGCGATGCTGTCGCCGAGGCCCGCGACGAAGATGTCGCGAACCTGGATCTCGGTCTGGACGCGCTGGCTCGGATCGGCGCCGGAGGAGACATCGACGCTTGCAACCGTCTGCTTGCCATAGCGCACGCGCAAATTGATCGGCTCGGCGCAGTCGAAGGTCGAGGTCTGCGGGCCGTCGCCGTCGTCGAACGACCAGGCGCAGGTGGCGCCGACCGGCACCGCGCCGGTCAGGCGCACCGTCACAGGATGGTCGGTCGGGGTGAGGTAGTTCTCTTTGACGTTGTCGCGGTTGCAGGGCTGGTTGACCCGGCCCTGAAGGTCGATGCAGAGCCGGTTGACCATGTTGCGGGCCCAGCCGCGGCCCTCGCTCTGGAGCTCCAGCGACTGCTCGGCGGCGAGAATGCTGCGGTTACGCGCGTTCTCGGCATGGAGCAGGAAGTCGCGCTCCTCGCGGAACAGGCGGAAGCGGTTGCGCACCTCCCAGGAGATCTGCATCGCGCCGGCGTCTTGCGCGCCTGCGCGCTCGGGCGGCAAAGCGGTCAAAATCCCGACAAGCAGCAGGAGGCCTGCGGGAAAGGTACGAAAGGATAAAGGGATCATGGCTCGGGTGTTCAACGGCAAAGTTGAGGCGGAAATAAGAGAGGATTGTTCTCCCGCCCGCAACCTTTGTCTGACCGTTTTTACCGCTTGCCGGCCTGCCGCAGCGCCCGCTCCCGCTCCATCGCGGCCACCTGCTGGGGCAGGTTGGCTTGCGCGCAGGCCTCCGCCAGCCGCCGCCGCTCCTGCCAGGGCGCGACCACGTTCATCCAGAGCTCGCGCGCGCCCATGATGGAGATGGCGAGGCCGAACGGGATCACGAAATAGAGGATGCGGAACACCAGCAGGGTCGCCAGAAGCTGCTCGCGGCCGTATTCGGGCAGCGCGACCAGCATGGCGACGTCGAACACGCCGATCGAGCCGGGCGCGTGGCTGGCAAAGCCAATCAGCGTCGCCAGGATGAACACCACCGCCAGGGACATGAAGTCGACCGGCGGATTGGCCGGCATCAGCAGGTACATCGCCGTGGCGCAGAAGCCGAGGTCGACCACGCCGATCATGATCTGCACCAGCGTCAGCGGTGCCGAGGGCAGCGCCACCTTCCAGCCCTTCTGGCCGAGTTCGCGGCGCTTCTCGCCCATGCAGAGCCAGACCAGATAGGCGCCGATCGAGGCGAGACCGCCGAGCCCGATCAGCCGGTTGATCGACGACGGGAGTTGGTCCATCGACGAGGCGGCATCCGGATGGATCACCATGCCGATCGAGAGCACGAAGATGTTACCGAGCCAGAAGGTCAGGCCCGACAGGAAGCAGATCTTGGCAACGTCGATCGCGTTCAGCCCGTAATCCGAATAGATCCGGAAACGGATCGCGCCGCCGGTAAAGACGGTGGCGCCGATATTGTGGCCGATCGAATAGGACGTGAAGCTGGAGAGTGCCGCAATGCGATAGGGCACGTGCTTCTTGCCGATCGTTCGCAGTGCAAAAAAATCGTAGAAGGTCAGCGTGCAGAACGCGAAGACGACGCAGATCGCCGCCAGCCCGATATTGGCGCGGGGAATCTCGGTCAACGCGGTCAAGATGACGCCGGTATCGATGTGCTTGAGCGTGCGCACAAGCGTCGTGATCGCGAAGGCGATGATGAAGACGCTCGCGGCAACGCCGAGACGTCGCCAGCCGATCCATCTCTTGAAGCCGCGTTTCAGCGCGGGCAGCAGTCCGTGCATTCATCCTCCCGGCGGGGGGCAAGACCGACCAGGCCAGACATTGGCCGGTCGGGTACGATCACTGCCCGAAACGGGCTTCGATCGCTAGGCATGATGTAGCTCATTTAAGGCAAAAACAGCGACTTGTGCAGCCCTTGACAAGGATTGGTTCTGCGTTGGACCGGCCGCTTTGTCATATGTGGTTCACATCGGGCGCGTTAAGCATATGAGTCGAGACACGGGGTTCGGATCGCGCACCCGCGCGTCGACATGATTTCATCGCCTGACGTTTCACGCATTGTTCCAGCGCAAGCGGTGCCTGCTTTTTTTGGAACGTCGGTGCCGTGCGCCGGTTAGCGGCTCATCAGCAATCGAACACAGCGGGATATGCGGCTTTTCGTGCAAGCCGGCGCCTTCGTGTTCCCGAAACTTCGAGAGGATCGGAACGATGGGACTGTTCACAAAAGACATCAAGACCATGAACGACCTGTTCGTGCACCAGCTTCAGGACATCTATTACGCCGAGCAGCAGCTCACCAAGGCGCTGCCGAAAATGGCAGATAAGGCCACCGATCCGCAGCTGAAGCAGGGCTTTTTGACGCACCTCGAGGAAACCAAGCAGCACGTCGCGCGGCTCGAGGAAGTGTTCAGGATGCACGGCGCTCAGGTAAAGGCAGTCAACTGTCCCGCGATCGACGGAATCATCGAGGAAGCCGACGAGACCGCAGGCGAAGTCGCCGACAAGGCGGTGCTGGACGCCGCCCTGATCAACGCGGCGCAGGCCGCCGAGCACTACGAGATCGTCCGCTACGGCAGCCTGATTGCCTGGGCCAAGCAACTCGGCCGCAGCGACTGCGCCGCCGTGCTCGCCAAGACGCTCGAGGAGGAGAAGGCGACCGATAAGAAGCTGACGGCGCTCGCCGAGAGCAAGGTGAATCTGCGCGCGGCGGGGTAACGGAGGCGTAGCAACGGAAACGCCGCGCGGTCGTTTGCGCGGCGCCCTTTCATTATTCGGCCATTGTCGAATCATGGCAGTGCGCTGGAAGCGTATGTTTCGCATGGGGCTGCAACCGAGGTGGCAGCATGCGAGTGAACACCGTCAAATACGAAACCTTCGACAAGGGAGCCGGCGCGCCACGTGCCGGCTCGCGTCTTGCGACCTCTCTCACGCTGGCCGCGATGAGCCTCGGCTATGGCGTGGTGCAGCTCGACGTCACCATCGTCAACACCGCGCTCGATGCGATGGGAAAAAAGCTGGGCGGCGGCGTCGCCGAGCTGCAATGGGTGGTCAGCGCCTATACGATCGCTTTTGCGGCCTTCATCCTGACGGCCGGTGCGCTGGGCGACCGCATCGGCGCCAAGCGTGTCTTCATGGCGGGGTTCGCCATCTTCACCGCGGCCTCGCTCGCCTGCGCGCTGTCGCCCAACGCCGCGGTGCTGATCGCAGCGCGGCTGGTCCAGGGGCTGGCGGCGGCAATCCTGGTGCCCAATTCTCTCGCGCTGCTCAATCATGCCTACGTGGATGATCGTGCCCGCGGTCGCGCCGTCGCGGTCTGGGCTGCAGGCGCCAGCCTTGCGCTAACGGCTGGTCCGTTCGTCGGCGGCGCCCTGATCACGCTGGTTGGCTGGCGCGCGATCTTTCTGGTCAATCTGCCGATCGGGCTTGCGGGCCTGTGGCTGAGCTGGCGCTTTGCCAGCGAGACCACGCGGGCGCCTTCGCGCGAAATCGATCTCCCAGGCCAGCTCGCCGCGATCGGTGCGCTGGCCGCGCTTGCCGGCGCGATCATCGAAGCCGGCGCGCTTGGTTTTGAACATCCGGCCGTGATCGCCGCCTTGGTCGGAGCCGCCGCACTCGCCGTGCTGTTCGTCTGGCGCGAAAGCCGCGCGGGGCAGCCGATGCTGCCGCTGTCGCTGTTCAGTCACCGGCTGTTTACCTTGACCACGATCGTCGGCCTCCTCGTCAACATCGCCATTTACGGGCTCATCTTTGTGCTCAGCCTCTACTTCCAGCGGATCAACGGGCTGTCGGCCTGGTGGACCGGGCTCGCGTTCGTGCCGATGATGGGGGCGGTGCTGCCGGTCAATCTGCTGGCGCCGCGCCTCGCTGAACGCATCGGCCCGTGCCCGACCATCGTGGCCGGCGCCTGCATCTCGGCGCTCGGCTGCCTCGGGCTGATCCGGATCGAAGCCGGGACGAGCTATTGGGCGATCTTTGCGCAGATGATCGCGATCAGCGGCGGACTTGGCCTGCTGGTGCCGCCGCTGACCTCGACCTTGCTCGGCAGCGTCGAGAAGGCGCGCTCCGGCATCGCCGCCGGCGTCCTGAACGCGACGCGGCAGACCGGCAGCGTGCTCGGTGTCGCGTTGTTCGGCTCGCTGGTGGCGTCGGACGCGGCGTTCATGTCGGGCCTTCACCAGGCGCTCATCATATCGGCGGCCGTCCTGATGCTTGCCGCCGCCGTGATCGGTCTCGGTGCAAGCACGAAAGCGCGTGCAATGTGAGCGGCCGCACACATTCTCTGTTCACCATCCTTGGAACCGGCATATAGCCGGTTACCGACTGTCCATCTCTGCCGGTTCTAGTGCGGATGGAATAGGGGCCGGCAATGTATCAAGTTCTTTACTGCCTGACTGATCAGCATGATTGGCGTCTGGTCGCACTTGGCGGAGCGGTCTGTCTGCTTGCCAGCGCGGCGGCGATCAGCCTGTTCTACCGCGCACGAGCGGCGAGAGGGGGAGCGCGCGTCTCGTGGATCGCGCTCGATGCCGTCGTCGCCGGCGGCGGCATCTGGGCCACCCATTTCATCGCGATGCAGGCTTACGGTCCTGGCGCGGGTGGCGCCTATAACGTTCCGGTGACGGTCCTGTCGCTGATCTTCGCGATTGCTGTCACCTTCATCGGCGTGAGCATTTCGGTGTCTTTCGCCCGAGGGGGCCTGGTTGCGCTCGGAGGTGCCGTCGTCGGCAGCGGCGTTGCCGCCATGCATTACACCGGCATGATGGCGCTCGAGATTCCCGCGCGCATCGGCTGGGAGACCGGCACCGTGACGGTATCGATCGTCCTCGGCATCGTCTTCGGATCGCTCGCCCTGTTCGTCGCGAGCCGACGCGACAGCCTGGCGAGCGCGCTTAGTGCGACGGGTTTGCTGACGCTTGCCATCGTCGCGCATCATTTCACCGCCATGGGCGCAGTGGAATTGACACCGGATCCCGCGATCGTCATCAGCGGCCTGTCGATCCCGCCGGGCTCATTGTCGATCCTCACCGCCAGCGCCGCCGCCGCCATCATCGCGATCGCGCTCGCGGCGGCTCTGCTCGACCGCCGCGCCAAGGGCGAGTTGGGACGCCAGCAAGTCGTGCTGGATACCGCGCTCGAGAACATGTCGCAGGGACTGTGCATGTTCGATGCGGAGGGCAAGATTCAGCTCTTCAACGAACGCTACGCAGCGATGCTCGGCCGCACCGACATTGCGCTCGCCGGCCGCCTGCTCGTCGACGTGTTGCGGGAAGAGCAATCCAGGGGCCAGTGGCAGGGCGATGCGAGCGAATTCTTCGCGCGCCTCGTGGCCGACGCGCGCGAGGGCCGCACGACCACCCAGGTCGTCACCCGGTTCGGTCGCTCCATACGCGTCGTCAACCAGCCGATGCACGGTGGCGGCTGGGTCGCGACCTTCGAAGACATCACCGAATGGCTGGAGGCACAGGCCAAGATCTCGCACATGGCACGCCATGACGCGCTGACCAGCCTGCCGAACCGCGTGCTGTTCCACGAGCAGCTCGAACAGGGCGTGCGCCGCGTGAAGTCCGGCGACCAGCTCGCTGTGCTGTGTCTCGATCTCGACCACTTCAAGGACATCAACGACTCGCTCGGCCATCCCATCGGCGATGCGCTGCTGAAGGAGGTCGGATGCAGACTGAAGGCCACCGTCGGCGCGAGCGATACCGTGGCACGCCTCGGCGGTGACGAGTTCGCCGTGGTTCAGATCGGACGGTCGGAGGAGGCTGCGGCAAGAGCTCTTGCCGGCCGCCTTGTCGAGGTGATCTCGGCGCCTTACGAGATCGACGACCATCAGATCGTGATCGGTGTCTCGATCGGTATCTCGCTGTCGCCGCAGGACAGCAGCAATCCGGACGAGCTCCTGAAGAACGCCGACCTCGCGCTGTATCGCGCCAAGGCGGACGGCCGCGGCACCTACCGCTTCTTCGAGACCGGCATGGATGCGCGCGCGCAGGCGCGGCGCCTCCTGGAAATGGATCTGCGCGCGGCGCTTCAGCGCAACGAGTTCGAGGTCTACTATCAGCCGATCCGCGACGTCGTCAGCGACCGGGTCGTCGCCTTCGAGGCGTTGCTGCGCTGGAACCACCCGCATCGCGGCCTGATCGCTCCCATCAACTTCATTCCGCTGGCCGAGGAGACCGGCCTCATCGTCCAGCTTGGCGAATTCGTGCTGCGCAGCGCCTGCGCTCACGCGGCGACCTGGCCCGACGACGTCGACGTGGCGGTCAATTTGTCGCCGATCCAGTTCAAGAGCCCGAACCTGATCGCAACCGTGACCGAAGCGCTGGCCGCTTCGGCACTCCAGGCGCGACGCCTGGAGCTCGAGATCACCGAATCCGTGCTGCTCCAGAACAGCGAGGCGACGCTGACCACCTTGCACGAGCTGCGCGCCATGGGTGTGCGGATCTCGCTCGATGATTTCGGCACCGGCTATTCGTCGCTGAGCTATCTGCGCAGCTTCCCCTTCGACAAGATCAAGATCGACCGCTCGTTCGTGTCGGAGCTCGCGACGCGCGAGGATTCCATGGCCATCATCCGCGCCGTGACCGGCCTCGGGCGCAGCCTCGGCATCGTCACCACTGCGGAAGGCGTCGAGAACGATGCGCAGCTCGAGCTGTTGCGGCGCGAGGGCTGCACCCAGGCGCAGGGCTATCTGTTCAGCAAGCCGCGGCCTGCGTCCGATGTGGCGCTGATGCTGGGACGTCCGCCACGGCTGCGCGCGTCGGCTTGAGAAGGTTAGCCGCGGCGCAATGCGAAATGCGCGCCGCAGAATGCCATCACGGCGCCGAGGCACAGTGCGGCGAGGCCCGCGAGCACGCCCGACACGGTCGGGACCGGGCTCGGCGCCGCGGCCACCTGGCCCGCACCCGCCAGCAGGAGCACACCGACCGCGATCAGGAATTGCCGCATCCGCTGCGGGATCTGGCCGGAGACCGCGCTCTGCATCAAGCTCGCGGTGAAGTAGCCGCCGGAGAAGCCGACGGTTGCGATCAGCCACCAGGCGATCGCCGCGCCCGCGGGAATGAACTCGTGCGTGTCGGAGCGCCAGAGACCGCCGAGGTCGAGACCGTAGCGCGCGCCCAGCATGTGCACGGCGAGCGCGAGCAGCACGCCGGAGATCATGGCGGCGCCGAGAATCAGGCGGCGTGGAAAAAAGGTCGTCTCAGCCATGCCTCGCTTGTAGGATGGGCGAGGGCGATCGCGCAAGCGGATCGGGACGGGATCGAGTGTGAACATGGTATCGGAAGCTGAGCCGGCGCCGGGAGCGAGCTACGCCTACAAGGCGTCGCTGATCGGCTCGGCGCACCGCTTCGAGCTGACGGACGAGGGCCTGTCCTGGCACATTGCCGGCCGCTCCGGCCTGTGGCGCTATGACGAGATCAGTGCTGTCAGGTTGTCGTTCCGTCCGGTGTCGATGCAGCAGCACCGCTTTCGCGCGGATGTCAGCCACAGCGGCGGTGGGCACATCAGGATCATGTCCACGAGCTGGCAGACCGCCGCCCTGATGGCGCCGCAGGACAACGGCTTTCGCGATTTCATCCTCGAACTGCATGCACGGATGGCGCAGGCCGGCAGCCGCGCGACGCTGACTGCGGGTCTCGGTCGCACGACCTATGCGGCGGTGCTGGCGTTCCTGTCGGTGCTGACGGTGGCGATGGCGGGGCTGCTGATCCGCGCGCTCCTGATCGGCGAATTCGCCGGTGTGCTGTTCATCATCGGCTTTGCCGCGCTGTTCGTCTGGCAGGTCGGTGGCTTCGTGCGGCGCAATCAGCCGCAGAGCTACCGTTTCGATCGCGTGCCCAAAGCCTTGCTGCCCTAGGAGGCCTTGCTGCCCTCGGTGCAATCAGCCGCAATCAAACGTGAGTTCGTGCTGCAGCGCCGGTGTCGCATCGTGCCGCGATGTCAGCCATGGATCGCAATAGCCGTCTGCCGACCGCGGACGAGATCGCCGAGATCAACCGCACGCATCTGATCGATACGCCGCTCCGGCCGGCCGACCTGTTGTTCCTGTTCGGCACCCGCGAGGACGTTGCGCTGCGCGCCGACACCGCGGCGCGGCTCTGGCGCGAGGGTCTGTTCCGCCGGGCGATTGTCAGCGGCGGCGTGACGCCGGGCTCGGAGCAATCCGAGTGCACCATCATCAAGGCCGCGATGGTCGCTGCGGGCATTCCGGCGGATCGGATCCTCGAAGAACACCGCGCGATGAACACCGGCGAAAACGTGATCTTCTCGCTGCCGATCATCGATGCTGCGCTTGGGCTGAAGAATACTTGCAGCGTGATCTGCCTCGGCAACACATGGACGGCGCGCCGCTACCCCATGACGCTGCACCGGCACTGGCCCGAGGTCGAGAAGATGCTGCTCACCGTCGATAGCTTTGCGACATCGCGCGCACTCTGGCACACCGATGCGGAATTCTGTCGTCGTGTCCTGCACGAGTGGGACAAGATCGAACCGTACAAGGCGAAGGGTTTCATCGCGGAATGGCCGGAGGCCTGAGAAAGCTCCGCGTTTTTTGTTTGGCGCGTTTTCTTCACGCGAACCGGTATCCACTTCGCTCGAAAACACTCCGGCTATTCCGTCGAGTCAAAATCCTCTTCCTTGGTGCCGAGCAGCGAGACCAGCGTGCGCAGGCCGGAATCGAGCTGCTCCAGGGAAGGCGGGGCGAGCGCGAGCCGCACCGCATTCGGCGCGTGCCCATGCGCGATGGCGAATGTCGAGGACGGTGTCAGCGCGATGCCGCGCCGCGCTGCGGCCGCCACGAAGGTCTGCGAGCGCCAGTGTGGCGGCAGCGTCAGCCAGAGATGATAGGCGCGCGTGTCCGCGGCGATCTGGTAGCCATTGAGCAGCCTTGCCGCGGTCTGCTGACGGCGCGCGGCGTCGATGCGTTTCAGTCGCGTCAGCTCGGCGACGGTGCCGTCGGCCATCAGCCGCTGCCCGGAAGCGAGCGCGTGGCCCGAGGCGATCCAGCCGCCGGTGCGGACCGCGCTCATCATGCTCTCGCGCAGATGCGGCGGTGTCACGAGAATGCCGAGTGCGAGTCCGGGCGCGACCTTCTTGGACAGGCTGTCGATCACGATGCAGCGGTCCGGCCCGAGGGCGGCCAGCGGCGTGTCGTCGGCGAGGAAGCCGTAGACGGCGTCCTCGATGATGGTGAGGTCGAGCTTTTCGGCGACGCGCATGATGTCGGCGCGCCGCGTCGCGTTCATGGTGACGCCGAGCGGGTTCTGGATGATGGGCTGGAGGTACAGCGCCGACAGATGCGCCTCGCGATGCGCTTTCTGGATCGCGTCGGGACGCGCGCCGAATTCGTCCATCGGAATCGGGACCAGCGTCACGCCCAACCGCGCCGCGATGCTCTTGACGTAAGGGTAGGTCAGCGCCTCGACGCCGCAGCGGCCGCCGGTGGGAACGAGGGCGGCGAGCGCGGCCGCGAGCGATTGCTTGCCGTTGGCGGTGAAGACGATCTGCTCGGCCTGCGGCGTGAAATCCTTGCGCGCGAGATACGCGGCGGCGGCGTTGCGCGCGCTCTTGGTGCCGGTGCTGGTCGAGACGCGCAGCGCAGATTCGAGTGCGTCGACGCGCTCCAGCCCCGCGAGGCTCTTGGCGATCATCGCCCATTGCTGCGGCAATAACGGATAATTGACCTCGAAATCGATCCGCGCATCGCGCGGCTCGCTCAACGCCTCGACCTCGCGCCGGATGTCGCCGGAGATGAACGTGCCGCGGCCGACCTCACCGACGACGAGGCCGCGGCGGAGCAATTCCGTATAAACACGGCTGGCGGTCGAGACCGCAATGCCACGGTCATAGGCAAAATTGCGCTGCGGGGGCAGCCGGTCGCCGGGCCTTAACGTGCCTTTAGTGATATCGGCCGCAATGGCATCGGCAAGCTTCACGTATTCGAACTTGGACATTATTGCACCGAGAGCAATGTTTTACTTGCTCCGAGTAGTGTACTGGAGCATTTAAGTTCCATCAAGTTCCGCGATTGAGCCGAGGTGAGCGAGAGCAATCCGACGGCAAATGAGGTGCAGACGCCGAGTGCGTCCGCGCCAACGGCACCTGCTTCGCCGCGCGGACATCAGGCCGGAGAAGAAAAATGACCACGATCTCGCAAACTGCCGGGCGGAGTTTACGCCCATCATCGTCGAGCGGATTTTTCAACACGCTCGCCAACGCCGCCACGGCGCTGTTCGACCGCCTGGAGCGCCGCACCGCCATCAAGACGCTGAACGAGCTCGACGACCGCGCCCTGCGCGACATCGGGATCAATCGCAGCCAGATCGAGGACGCGGTGTACGGCCAGTTCAAGGCCGAGCTGACGCGGTATCTGTAAGCATCTCGCGTCCCGGACGCGCTGCAACGCGCAAGCGTTGCTGCGTTGTGTCCGGGGCTTGAGATCCGAGTTTTCGCGCACGACCATTTCCGCATCGTCATTGCGAGCGCAGCGAAGCAATCCAGAGTCTTTCCGCGGAGGGATTCTGGATTGCTTCGCTGCGCTCGCAATGACGGAGTGTGGGGCGACACGGTCGTTTCATCAGTCGCACCTTCATTGCAGACACACTTTCGCATCCTCGCGGCCTGTTTCGCCCGAGCTTTGCCTGGTCGCTTCCCCCCCAATTGAAAGAGGGCGCAGGGAAGACCGGGTGCCGGCCGGGCACCCACGGTCCACTGTGCGAAAGTAGCAGTCAGAAATCTGCACAGCGGCATACAGGTGTAGCCAGGACATCCGGCCTTCCCTGCGCGGTGGTTTTACAGCTTATGTCGCGCTCTCCCCGGGGAGCGATGCACTATTGCCCCCGTCGCCTCGCGGCTTGCTGACGCGCGGACCCGGTTGGGCCGCCACGTCACCGCAAGACTTGGCGCACAGACCCCGGGCGCCAGGACCACACGATTTTGCCGTACGCCGATCACACCGGTCGTGTGCGCGGGGGCTTTGCTCACAGTTGCCTGCCCTGCAAGACCCTTCGCGCCGATGTGGCCTGCGTCCACCGCCGCCCGGCCCGCGTTCGTGACGATCGCGATCCGCCCCTCTTCCTTGGGCCGGGTTGCGGCGATGGATACGCCGTTTCCGAATTTCGGTAAAGTGGAATATTTTTGGCGGCGTGGATTGACCCGCAAGTCGGGTGTTTTGCCCGACGGGCAACGCACGGTCTTGTAGATGCGTAGGGTGGATTAGCCGAAGGCGTCATCCACCGCTTCTGCTTCCGCGGACAGAGACAGTGGTGGGTTACGCCTTCGGCTAACTGTGGAATCTCAGGAGGTCGTCCATCGGTAGGCCGAGGCGGCTGATGGGTGGTTTGGCTTGCAGACTGCCGTGCGGGCGATGCCAGTTGTAGTGATGAAGCCAGATTGGCAGGTTTTTGGCGCGCTGATCTGAGGTGTCGTAGGCCCGAGCATAAGCCCACTCACGGAGCACTGTCTGGATGAAGCGCTCGGCCTTGCCGTTTGTTTGCGGTCTGTAGGGCCTGGTGAAGATGTGCTTGAGGCCGAGCTTGCTGCACGCTCTGGCAAAGGCCTTGGCGCGGTAGCAGGAGCCGTTGTCGGTCATGATGCCGGTGACCTTCATGCCGAGGCTGCGGTAGTAGGTGACGGCCTCCTTGAGGAAGGCGATGGCGCTCTCCTTTTTTTGATCTTGCCGGATCTGGGAGAAGGCCAGGCGCGATGCATCGTCGATGGCAACGTGGACGAACTCGTGGCCGGCGCCACGGCTTTCGCCCATCTGGCGATCGTGTGTGATGCGGTGGCCTGGTCTGACGAACCTGCCGAGCTTCTTGATGTCGATATGGATGAGTTCGCCGGGCTGCTCGCGTTCGTACCTGCGCACCGGTTCGGCGGGCTCCAGATCGCGTATCCGGCTTAATCCCAAGTGACGAAGGATGCGGCTGACAGTGGCCGGCGACACCTTAACCTCGGCTGCGATCTGCTTGCCGGTGTGGCGCTGCCGGCGCAACGTCTCGACGGCGGCGCGCGTGGCTGGCGGGGTTTGGCTTGGCGATGAAAGAGGCCTCGAGGAGCGATCCCGCAACCCTTCGACACCCTCCGCGCGGAACCGCTTGACCCATTTGGCAACGGTCTTCGCTGTCGTGTTGAACTGGTGGGCCGCGTCGGCTGGGCTCAGCCCGCCCTCGACGACGCTGCGCACCATCGCCTCTCGACCTTTGGGCGTCAAAGGCGCATTCTTGTGGACGTTCATCTGGTCTTTCCTTGGAATACTGAAGCTTCGCAACCTCAGCTTCCTCGGTTCAGACCAGATGGACAACCTCCTGAGAGACCAAAGCTAACCCACCCTTCAAACGGGGCGCGCCTCAGTGCCTGACCACCAGCACCGAGCACTTGGCATAGCGCACGACATGCCCGGCATTGGAGCCGAGGAAATAGGTGCGCATCGCAGGCCGATGCGAGGTCATCACGATCAACTCCGCCTTCATGTGGACGGCTTCCTCCAGGATCTCGTGATAGATGCCGCCCTGACGCACCACGCTGGAGATGCGTGGTGCCTCGATGCCGGATTCGCGGGCGACGATGGCGAGGGCTTCCTCCGAGGTCTGCCGCTGTTGTTCGTCGAAATCGGCCGGCACGTATTCGGCCAGCATCACCGGTGTCATCGGCAGCACGTTGAGCAGGCGCACGGAGCCGCTCCAGGTCTGCGACAACGTTGCCGCGGTCGCGATCGCCGGCTTTGCCAAATCGGTGTCGGCGAGGTCGATGGGCACGAGGATGGACTTGAACATCTGCGCCTCCAGTCTTCCCGTCAGGAAGTCTTGTGACCAGGCTGGATCGACCGGCCGAGACGGCGCCCGCGCGTCTCAACCCGATCGAAGCAGCCTTTCGCTACCGAAGCAACTTTGGGCTGACGAACAGCACCAGTTTGCCGCGGCGGTAGGCCACGTCACCCCAATCCTTGACGTCAAAGTCGAAGATCGCAAGCCCCGCGGTGGGCAGGTTGTCGGCCAGCGCCTTGGCACCGGCCGGATCGCCGCCGCCCATCAGCATCAAGGCGGCCTCGTGCATGCCGGGATTGTGGGCGACCAGCAGCAATTGCTTGGGGTCGGCCGGGGCGGTTGCAGTGCGAATGGAGTCCAGGATCTGCCCGGGATCGGCGCCGTAGAGTTCCGGCAGGATTTCGACCTGTGGCGCCGGGACGCGGTCCTTCATCGTCTCCCACGCCATGTCCCAGGTCTGACGCGCCCGGACGGCATGCGACACCAGCACGGTCTCGGGGAAGGGCGGGTGGGTGGCCATCCAGTCCCCGATCTCAGCGGCGTCCTTGCGACCGCGGTCGTCGAGGCGGCGATCCTGGTCGCGGCCGCTCGGCGCGTCCGTCTCGGTCTTGGCGTGACGCAGCAGCATCAAACGGCGCATGGCATTCTCGAATCGTTCCACATCCAGGATAATCTACAGGCGCCGGCTGAGCACAAGGTGACAAGCGCCCGCACAGTCCTTCAAAGCGCGGTGAGATTGGGACAAATCCTGATCGCGCTTTAAGTTTTTCGTTTTGAGCATGATCTTTTCGGAAAACCGCTGCACACTTTTCCGGATCATGCTCTAAGAAAACGATATGAGCGAGACTTTCACAAGCGTGTCTCAGGAAGAAGCCGGCTTTCGCGAGCGGGCGCGCCTGTCATTCGACCTCGACGCCGACATCTGCGTGATCGGGGCAGGGCTTGCCGGGCTCTCCATCGCGCTGGAGGCGGCCCGGCTCGGGGCCAGCGTCGCGGTGCTCGAGGGCCGCCATATCGGCTGGAACGCCTCCGGCAACCAGCTCGGCACCGTGATGCCGGGCTTTGCGCTGCCGCTCACCGAGTTGATCGAGCGAATCGGCTTCGAGGACGCGCGCGAATTGTGGACGCTGTCGCGGGAGGGTGCCGAGTTCGTCCGGGCCAACGCCACCGAGGAGAACATGCCGGGGATCGGCCCGAGCGACGGCGTGCTCGAAGTCTCCAACGTCGATGCCGGCGACCGGTTGATCAGCCGGTTGCAGATGCTCAACGAGGATTTCGACACCGAGGTCCAGGGCTGGCAGGTCGATCGCGTCCGCGAGGCGCTCAAGACCGATCGCTACTTCCACGGCGTCTATTACCCGCGGGCGTTTCAGGTCGACGGCCGCAAATATGTGCACGGCCTTGCGGCGCTGGCGCGGCGCGCAGGCGCCCGTATCTTCGAGGATACGCCGGTGGTCAGCATCGATCATTCCGGCATCCGCAAGCGCATCGTCACGCCGTCGGCGCGGCTGCGCGCGACCCATATCGTGCTCGCCGGCAACATCCATCTCGGTGCGCCGTTGAAGCGCTTGTCGGAAACGCTGCTCCCGGTCTGGCGCTATGCCGGCATTACCGCGCCGCTCGGCGAGCGCGTGCACGAGATCATCGCCTTCAAGGGATCGGTGATGGACTCCGACGGCGTCGACCATTTTCGCATCGTCGACGGCGACCGGTTGATGTGGGAGAGCCCCGAGACCACCTGGGCCGCACGTCCGCAACGCTTTGCAGGCGGCGTCAGGCGGCGGATCAAAGCGATCTTCCCTCAGCTCGGCAATGTCGAGGTCACCGACACGTTCGGCGGCGCCACCGGCCAGACCGTGCACGGCATGCCGCAGATCGGACAGCTGCGCAAAGGCCTCTGGGTCGCGAGCGGGTTTGGCCGCCAGGGCATGAACACATCGGCCATGGCCGGGCAGCTGATCGCACGCAGCATCCTGTGGGGCGACGAGCGCTGGCGCCTGTTCTCGCCGTTCGAGCTGGTCTGGGCAGGGGGCGCCACGGGGCGGGTCGCAGGCCAGTTGGTGGGCGTGTGGGGCAGGGCGAGTTCCGCCGCCGCGGGCTCGCTTGCCCGCTACCGTGAGCGTGCCCGGGTCAAGGACAGGGAACGCGAGGCGCGCCTGGCCGAAGCCAACCGGGCCGCCGGCACCGGTCCGCGCCGGCCACCGCCCGGCGTCCGGCCGCGGCCGGCTCCGCCGCCGAAACCCGCCGCCGAAACCGCGGAACCGGCCTCGCAGGACGCGGGTGTTGCGCAATAATCCTGCGAAAAATTTCGCCCGGAAGTGTAACGTCGGCCGTTAGAGCCCGTATCTCAGAGCGTGGACGTCCCGCGCACGGAGAATGAGATGTTTGACCGCCGCATCCTGTTGACCACTGTCGCCGGCCTGTTCGGCCTTTCGGCCTTCCGCTGGCTGAGGGGAACGCCGGCCGAGGCTGGAGAGAAGGCCGCGAAAAAATTCGAGATCGAGAAGACGGACGCCGAGTGGCGCGCCCAGCTCACGCCCCAGCAGTATGACATCCTCCGCAAGGAGGGCACCGAGCGGCCGGGCTCCAGCCCCCTGCTCAAGGAGCATCGCAAGGGCGTGTTCGCCTGCGCCGGCTGCGACCTGCCGCTGTTTGCCTCCGACACCAAGTTCGAGAGCGGTACGGGATGGCCGAGCTTCTATCAGCCGATCGAGGGCAATGTCGGCAAGACCGAGGACCGCACCTACGGCATGCTCCGCACCGAAGTGCATTGCCGGCGCTGCGGCGGCCATCTCGGCCACGTCTTCGACGACGGCCCGAAGCCGACCGGATTGCGCTACTGCATCGACGGTTTCGGGCTGGTGTTCCACCCCGCGGCGGCGTCGGCCACGTAGGGCTTTATTTGGCGCGTTTTGTTTGACGCGTTTTCTTCACGCGAACCGGTAGCCACTTCGCTTGAAAACGCCCTCTCTCCCCGGCAATTGTTGCCGGCCCGGCAATTGTGCCCCGGTCATCCGACCTGGGCATGTCTATTTAAGTCATTGATTTCCTGAGAAGACCCGCATTGGCATGGCCCTTGCGACTGTCTCTTCCGACTGCGGCCATGGTCGACCGGCCGCCGAGATCGGATCTGGAGACAAAGTTATGGGTATCTTCGATGCAATGAACACCTCGGTGGGTGGCCTGCAGGCGCAGTCCTACGCGCTGCAGAACATTTCCGGCAACATCGCGAACTCATCCACCACCGGTTACAAGGGCATCGGCACCAGCTTCGTCGATCTGATCCCCGACTCCTCCACGCCGAGCAAGCAGGTCGCAGGCGGCGTCACCGCCAACGCGAAGGCGACCATCACCACGCAGGGCACGATTTCGGGTTCCAGCGTCGCCACCAACATGGCGATCACCGGCGACGGCTTCTTCTCGATCCAGAAGGCGACCGGCACCGTGGATAACGTGCCGGTGTTCAGCGGCGTCACCTATTACACCCGCCGCGGCGACTTCCAGCTCAATGCCAACGGCAATCTGGTCAACGGCGCCGGCTATTACCTGATGGGCGTCGCGGTCGACTCCAAGACCGGCAACCCGACCGGCAGCGTGTCGACGGTGCTGCAGTTCCAGAACAATTTCATCCCGGCGCAGGCGACGACCTCGATCCAGTACGCGGCGAACCTGCCGACCCAGCCGAACACCTCGGCGAGCACGACGGCGGCGAGCGGCACGCTGCTGGCGGAAGGTGGCCTGAACCCGTCCGATTTCGCGGCCAACCCGCTGCCGGTGGGCACGCCGCCCGCGCCGTACACCAACGCGACGGCGTCCGGTGCGGCCGCCACAGGCAACATCCGCTCCGCCTATTCGTCGACGACGGGGACGGGCACGGTTGCACTCCAGAACAACTCCTCGGCCGTGGCCTCGACCACGACGTCGCTCGACAACACCGTCGGCACCCATCTCGCCTCCAGCATTCTCACCGCGCTGAGCGGCCAGACGCTGACGATCAACGGCCACACGATCACTTTCGACTCCAGCACGACCGTCACGCCCAGCGGCAGCAACACGACAATCGGCCTCGGTGCCGGTACGACGGCCACGGTGTCCAGCATCCTGAACGCGATCCAGACCGCCGGCGGCGCCGGCGTCACGGCGTCGCTGAGTGCGAGCGGCAACATCCAGATCTCGAGCGGCACCGGCACTGACGTGGCGGTCGGAAGCGGCACGGTCGCGACGGCCCTCGGCATCACCAGCGTGACGCGCGGCGGCAACGTGCTGTCCTCGCCCGCGATCTCCGGCGCGACCGTGCTGAGCGGCGCCGCGTCGGCCGGCGGCGCTCAGGTGCTCTCGTCGGGCTTCGCCGCCGGTGACACCATCACCGTCGACGGCCAGACGCTGACCTTCATGGCCTCGGGTGCCTCCGGCAACAACCAGATCAACATCACCGACAACATCACGACCCTGCTCGGCAAGATCGATGCGCTCGCCGGCGCTTCGGGCTCGGCCGTCAGCAGCGGCGGCGTGATCACGCTGAACACCGGCACGGCGGCCAATCTGTCGGTGTCGAGCTCCAACAGCGCCGCCTTCGCCGCGCTCGGTTTCACCTCGACCATCACCAAGAACCGCAATGGCGGCGGCACCGCCGGCACCGGTGGCGTGATCGGCAACGACGTCTCGACCTTCACCAAGGAATCGATCAGCGGCGGCGCAGTCACCGCCTACAACGCGGCCGGCACGCCGGTGAACCTGCAATTGCGCTGGGCCAAGACGGACAGTGCCTCGCTGGGCGCGGGTCATGCCGACACCTGGAATCTGTTTTACCAGACCGACCCGGACGCAACCGGCACCGACGTGGCCTGGGTCAACACCGGACAGGCCTTCACCTTCGGCACCGACGGCTCGCTGACCTCGCCGAGCGGTTCGGGCATCACCATCAACAACGTCAGCGTCAGCGGTCAGTCGCTCGGCTCGGTGGCTTTCAACATCTCCTCGGGCGGGTTGACGCAATATGCGAGCACCAGCGGCGCGGTGACCATCAACACCATCACGCAGAACGGCTACGCCGCCGGTCAGCTCCGCTCCGTCTCCGTCAACAACAGCGGCCTCGTGGTCGGCACCTTCTCCAACGGCCAGAACCTCAACCTCGCCCAGGTGACGCTGTCGCACTTCAACGGCACCAACTACCTGAAGGCGATGGACGGCGGTGCTTACGCCGCGACCGAGCAGTCGGGCGCCGCGATCGACGGCGCTTCGGGCAGCATCAGCGGCTCGTCGCTGGAAGGCTCGAACACCGACATCGCCGACGAATTCACCAAGCTGATCGTGACCCAGCAGGCCTATTCGGCCAACACCAAGGTGATCACGACGGCGAATTCGATGGTGCAGGACCTCCTGAACGTGTTGCGCTGAGTGGCGCGTAACGTAACCCAAAGGCGGTAAGTACACATGGGTTTGAGTTCAGCCCTTGCCAGTGCGATGAGCGGTCTGCGTGCCAACCAGGCTGCGCTGTCGATCGTCTCCTCCAACGTCGCGAATTCGCAGACGCCGGGTTACGTCGTCCAGACGCCAAACCAGATCGAGGTCTCCACCGGCGACTTCGGCTCGACGGCGATGACGACCGGCGTCAGCCGGGAGCTCGACACGTATGTGCTGAACCAGCTCCGCACCGAGACCGGCGGCAGCGGTTACGCCGACCAGATGGCCAACATCCTGAAGCAGCTTCAGAATGTCTATGGCACGCCCGGCAATGACGGCACGCTCGAAACCGCGCTGAACAATTTCACCACCGCGCTCCAGGCGCTGTCGACCAGCGCAGGCTCGTCGTCGGCGCAGACGGTTGCCCTCGGCGCGGCGCAGGCGCTGGCGCAGCAGCTCAACCAGACCACCAAGGGCATCCAGTCGCTGCGCTCCAACGTCGAGCAGGATCTCGGCAATTCGGCGCAGGCGGCCAACGCCGCCATGAAGCAGGTCGCCGACATCAACACCAAGCTCCAGGGCCTGTCGGCCAACGACCCCTCGGCCGCGACGCTGATGGACCAGCGCGACCAGGCCATCAACACGCTGTCGAAATATGTCGACGTCCGCGTCACCACCGACAGCTCGAACCAGGCCAACATCTACACCACCACCGGCATCCAGCTGGTCGGCGCGGGGCTGGCCTCGCAATTCTCGTTCTCGTCGGCCGGTGCGCTGTCGGCGACCTCGCAATACAATCTCGATCCGGCGAAGTCCGGCGTCGGCGCGTTCAACATCACGCTGCCGAACGGCTCGCAGGTCGACGTCGTCGCCAACAACGTGGTCTCTTCCGGCCAGATCGCGGCCGATCTGAAGCTGCGCGACCAGACGCTGGTGCAGGCGCAGAACCAGATCGACCAGCTTGCCGCCGCGATGTCGAGCGCGCTCTCGGACAAGACCACGGCCGGCAGCACGGTCTCCGGCCCGCCGGCCGGTTTCAACCTCGACCTTGCCGGCGCGCAACCGGGCAACACCGTCAACATCACCTATACGGACACGGCCACCAACACCCAGCGCCAGGTCACGCTGGTCAACGTGACCGATCCGGCCGCGCTGCCGCTCCAGAACGCCACCGGCGCCAACCCGATGAAGATCGGCGTGAACTTTTCCGGCGGCATGGGTGCGATCGCCTCCGCGCTCAACACCGCGCTGTCGGGCTCGCATCTGACATTCTCCGCGGCGCCCTCGCCGGCGACGGCGACGACGCTGCGGGTCACCGACGACAACACCGGCCTTGCCAAGGTCAATTCGTCCTCGACCACCACGACGATCTCGTCGCTGGCCTCCGGCAATCCGCAACTGCCGCTGTTCACCGACGGCGGGCAGGCGCTCTACACCGGCGCCATCACGGCATCGGGCTCGCAGATGACCGGCCTTGCGGGGCGCATTGCCGTGAACACCCAGCTGGTCACCGATCCGAGCAAGCTGTCGGTCTACAACACCTCGCCGGTGACGCCCGCGGGCGACACCACGCGCTCGGACTATCTCTATTCGCAGCTCACGACGGCGGTGTATTCCTACTCGCCGCAGACCGGACTCGGCTCGTCGAGCCAGCCGTTCACCGGCAGCATCTCGAACTACCTCCAGCAGTTCCTCAGCGTCCAGAGCAATGCCGCGACGCAGGCGACCCAGCTTCAGCAGGGCCAGAGCGTCGTGGTCTCGACGCTCCAGGCGAAGTTCAACTCGACCTCCAGCGTCAACCTCGATTCCGAGATGTCGAACCTGATCCAGCTTCAGAATGCCTATGCCGCCAACGCCCACGTCATGTCGGTGGTGCAGAGCATGATGAACACCTTGATCCAGGCTCAAGTGTAACCAGTACAGGGCTCTGAAAGATGTCGATCAGCAGCATCAACTACTCTTCGTCGGTTCTCGGCGCGCAGATCCGCAACATCAACCAGCAGCTCACCGACCTGTCGACGCAGCTCTCGACCGGCAAGCTGTCGCAGACCTATTCGGGCATGGGCACCAACGAGGGTTTTGCGATCGCCGGGCGCTCGCAGCTCTCCAACATCGCCGCCTATGGCGACACGATCACGAACGTGAACGTCAACATCAACCTCGCCAACACCGCGCTGCAGTCGCTGACGACGATCCGCAACACCACGCAGACCGGTTCCGCCAGCACTGCGCAGAATCTCAACGTCAACGGCCAGACCGTCGCGCAGAACACGGCGGCCGCGCAGTTCGGCTCGATGGTCGGCGTTCTCAACACGCAGGCGGGCAACCGCTATCTGTTCTCCGGGACGGCGTTCAACACGCAGCCGGTCGCCAATGCGGGCGACATCATCAACGGCACCACCACACAGGCGGGCTTCAAGACCGTCATGGCGGAGCGCCAGGCCGCCGACCTCGGCGCCAACGGCATGGGCCGGCTGGTGCAGACGCAGCCGACGCCGAGCTCGGTGCAGGTGTCCGAGGACGTCGCGGGATCGCCATTCGGGCTCAAGATCGCGGCGGTGTCCTCGACGCTGACGGGCGCGACCGTCACCGGCCCGAGCGGCTCGCCGGTGTCGTTCTCGGTCGATCTCAACGGCACCAATCCGAGCAATGGCGACAAGCTGAGCATTCAGTTCACGCTGCCGGACGGCACGACCGAGCAAATCGACCTGACGGCATCCTCGGCCACACCGACGCCGCTCGGCAGTTTCGCGATCGACGCGAGCGTCCCGGTCAACCCGGACAACACCGCAGCGAACCTCAACACGGCGCTGAACACCGCGATCACCAAGCTCGCCAACACCTCGCTGGTGGCGGCATCCGCGATCACGGCCGGCGACAACTTCTTCAACACCGCGAGTTCGGCGATCGGCACGCCCGTCAACAACCAGGCGACGACGCCGGCTCCGATTACCGGAGCGACCACGCTGGCCGGCGCGAGCCCCTCGGATTCGATCTCGCCCGGCTTCGTCGCCGGCGACAGCATCACCGTGAACGGGACCACGCTGACCTTCGTCGCCTCGGGCGCGACCGGCAACCAGCTCAATGTCGGTGACAGCATCCAGACGCTGATGAGCAAGATCGACGCGATCACGGGCACGTCGAAGCCCTCGACGATCCACGGCGGCTCGATCACGATCAACACCGACGATGCGGCGAGCCTCAACATCACCACCTCGAATACGGGCGCGCTGAGCGCGCTCGGCTTCAGCGCGACGCCGGTCACCGCGACGCAGCCGCCGCTGCGCGTCGGCTCTTCGCCGGCGAGTTCGGCGACGTCGCTCGTCAACGGCTCGGCCAACACCGTGAAATGGTACACCGGCAATGACGGGCCCGGCTCGCCGCGCTCCACCGCGGTGGCGCGGGTCGACGATTCTGTCACGGTGCAATATGGCGCGCAGGCCAACGAGGACGCGATCCGCAAGCAGTTGCAGGCGATCGCAGTGTTCGGAACGTTCTCGACGTCGCCGACCAGCCAATATTCCGGCGGGCAGGTGACGGCGCTGAGCCTGCGCACGACCCAGGCGCTGACGTCGCAGCCGGGCCAACAGAAGATCGAGGACATCCAGACCGATCTGGCGATGTCCCAGAACACGATGAAGGACGCGAGCACGCGCCAGACCCAGGCCAAGGCCCAGCTCCAGTCCATCATCGACCAGGCGGAATCGGCCTCGCCCGACCAGGTGGCCAGCGAGATCCTGTCGCTCCAGAACGCGCTCCAGGCCTCCTACCAGGTTACCTCGAACCTGTCGCAGCTCTCGCTCGTCAAGTTCCTGTAGGCGCGCATTAAGGCGCCGTTAACCATGCCTCTTTACCTCTTGGTGAGGTTTTGAGCGGGGGCGGAGCCGTCAATGTCGGACAAGATGCAACTGGTGGTGGCCACGCCGTGCTTCGGCGGGCAGGTGTCGAGCATTTACGCGAGCTCGATCTTCGCGCTCCAGCGTGCCGTGCACGGCATGTCCAATCTCGAGCTCAAGGTGCTCTTGCGCGACGGTGACGCGCTGATCACGCGGGCGCGGGCCAATCTGGCCGCGATGTTCCTGGACGATCCAAACGCGACCCACTTCCTGTTCATCGACGCCGACATCGGCTTCAAGCCGGAGCAGGTGTTCCGCCTGATCGAGTGCGGTGCGGATGTCGTCGCCGGCTGCTATCCGATCAAGCGGGTCAATTGGGACAAGGCGAAGCGGGCGATCGAGTCCGGGCGGACCGATGTGCCGGCGGCCTCGCTCGACTACGTGCTCGAGATCGAGGACCCCGACCGCATCGTGGTGGTCAACGGCTTTACCCGCGTGCGCTACGCCGGCACCGGCTTCCTGATGATCCGCCGCCAGGTGCTGGAGGCGATGTGCCGCCATCCGGACTACGCCAATTTGCAATTCTTCCGCGAGCATTCGCACGACACGCTGGCGGCGAGCCCGAACCGGTTCGCGCTGTTCGAATGCATGATCGATCCGGCGACCGGAACATATCTGTCCGAGGACTTCGCCTTCTGCAAGCGCTGGACCGACATCGGCGGCGAGATCTGGGCCGACATCCAGAGCTCGCTCGATCATGTCGGGCCGTCGGTGTTCCATGGTGACATCGCTTCGCAATTCGCAGCCGCGCCCGCGGCGGCCGCCGACGCGGCGTGAGCGTTCCGGGATGAGCACCGGCGCATCCCGTCTGCCAGACCCCGAGCGCACGATCGAAGGCGGCTCGCGCTACCGCCTGCGCGATCTCTTCACGCCGCTGGACACGCTGCTCGTCTCCGGCGGCGATCCGCGGCTGGCGCTCGACCCCAGGGATCGCGTCAACGCCTATGGCTGTGCGGCCTCGCCGGAGCCGGAGATCTGGAATTTCGCTTCCTCGACGGCGTCGACGATCTCGCAAGCGGCCTATGACCGCGCCGCGCTGGCGCGCGAAGAGCTGATGCACAAATGCCTGTTCGATGAGGTCGAAATCGCCTTCGATGCGCGCTGCGAAGACATGCGCGACGAGCTGCGGGGTCATCTCCAGCTCTCGCCGCGGGTTGACGTGGTGTTCTCGCCGTCCGGCACAGACTCCCAGCTTCATGCGCTGTTCCTGGCACGCGCGGTGCTCGGGGTGCCTCCGGTGACGATCGTGGTCGGCGCGGACCAGACCGGCAGCGGCACGGTCCATACCGCGCGCGGACACCATTTCAGCACGATGACGGCGAGCGGCTTTGCGGTCCGCAAGGACGGCGCGGTCGCAGGCCTTGGCGGCGATAGCATCGCGGTGCCGTTGCTTGATGCCGCATCCGGCATCACCATGCGCGCCGATGCCGATGCTGCGGTAATCCATGCAGTCGAGACCAGCCTCGCGCAAGGCCGATGCGTTCTCCTGCACGTCATGGATTCGTCAAAGCTCGGCTGGCGCGCGCCGAGTGCTGCCTGTCTCGATGAGATCGCGCGGCGCTGGCCGCGCAAGGTTCAGGTGGTCGTCGATGCCTGTCAGGCACGGCTCGGCCGCCGCCGGCTGCGCGCCTATCTCGATCGCGGCTACATGGTGCTGATGACCGGCTCGAAGTTCTTCGGCGGGCCGGCCTTCAGCGGTGCGCTGCTGGTGCCGAAAGGTCTGTCGCGGTCGCTCGACCGTATCGAGGGCATCGCGCCGGGATTCTTCGATTATGCCGGCCGCTGCGATTGGCCGATGGCCTGGACGGCGTTGCGCTCGCGCTTCGAGCGTCGGCCAAATTTCGGACAATGGCTGCGATGGGAGGCGGCGCTCGCGGAGATGGGCCGATACTATGCCGTGCCCGGAGCCTTTCGCGCCAGGGCGCTCGCCGAGCTTGCCGCCGGCATCGACAGCATGATCGCCTTGTCGCCGTCGCTTCGCGCCATTCCAGATGCAGCCGGGAAGATCTGCGCGGACGACGAGGAGTTCGCGCAAGCCACGATCTTTCCGTTCATGCTGCTGCGCGACGGCAAGCCGGTCTCGATCGCCGAAACCGGCGCCGTTCATCGAGCGCTGGCGCGCGACATGAACGAGGAGATCAGCGGCAGCGCGGCGGACCGGCAGGTTGCCGCACAGCGCTGCCTGATCGGCCAGCCGGTCAGGCTGGAGCGGGAGCATGAGGCGCCACTGACCGTGCTTCGGCTCTGCGTCGGCGCGCGGCTCGTGACCGAAGCCTGGTCGCCGGATACGGCGCAGGCCCAACGTAATGTGCAGCACATCCTTGATCGCATCGCCCACGTCCTGGTGAAGATCGAGTTGCTGCTTGACCGTGCCACGGCTGCGCCGGGGCAGTTTGTGCTCGAGGCTTGAGATGCTGAATCCTGTTTCCGCGCCTGATGGCGTGACCACGCCGAACTATTCCGACCGCATCGGCTTTGCGCAATTGACGCGCCGGGCCTTCGAGGGCGGTGACCTGCACCCGTTGCGCGAGCATCTTCTGGCGCGGATCACGGAGGGAACGGCGGAGGCGGGCGAAGGCCTCGACCTGTCGTTGATTGCCCAGCTTCTCGGTGAAAAAGAGGCCGGCCTCGTGATCCAGACCGAGGTGCTGTCCTTCCACCAATTGTTTCGCACACCGTGCGCGGTTTCGAAACCGCGCCTGCGCGTGCTCGCGCTCGCGGCCGATATCGACATGGGCGGCAATACGCCGATTGAATTCCTGCTCGAAGGCTCCGACATCGAGCTGTTGACGCTCTACGTGGTCAAGGGCGTCGGTCTGCCCGAGACATTGCCCGATCACGACGTCGCCATCGTGGTCGCCTCCGATTCCGAGGAATGTCGCGAGACGCTCGCCGTGATCGAACAGGCTGCGCCGCGCTGGCCGCGGCCGCTGCTCAATCGTCCTGAGCTGATCGGCAACCTCGATCGCGACAAGCTGTTTCGGTTGCTGGCGGGCATCGCCGGTCTCGACATTCCCGTGACCGCCCATGCGACGCGCGCGCAGTTGTCGGAGCTTCTCGAAGGCAAGATTGCCTGCGCGGACATCACGGGCGAATTGCGCTTTCCGATGATCGTGCGGCCTCGCGGCACGCATGCCGGCGTCGGGCTCGCGAAGGTCGATGACGCTGCGGCGCTCAAAGCCTATCTCGCCGAACGCCAGGAGCAGGACTTTTTCGTCGCGCGTTTCGTCGACTATGCAAACCCCGACGGGCTCTATCGCAAATATCGTCTCACCATGGTCGACGGCAAACCTTATGCCTGCCACATGGCGATCGCCGACCGCTGGGACATCTGGTATCTCAACGCTTACATGGCGTTCAGCGAGGAGAAGCGCGCTGAAGAAGCCATCTTCATGCAAGACTTCGATCACGCTTTCGCGGCGCGCCACAAGAATGCGCTCGACGAGATGAGCCGGCGCGTCGGTCTTGATTATTTCATCGTCGATTGCGCAGAGAACCAGAACGGCGAGCTGCTGGTGTTCGAGGCGGACAACACCGCCGTCGTGCACAACATGGATCCGCCGGCCGTGTTTCCCTACAAGCCGCCGCAGATGCGCAAGATCTTTGCCGCGTTCACGGCAATGCTGTCGCGACATGCAAAGGCGGGCGAGGGGAGAGCTGCATGAACGAGATCATTCGCAACACGCAAAGCTCCGTCACGCACACCTCGCTCGATCCGCAGGACTGGAGCGAGTTTCGCGCGCTTGCCCATCGCATGCTGGACGAGTCGATCGATGGCATCGCCAATGTTCGCGCGCGTCCGGTGTGGCAGCCGATCCCCGACGGCCCTCGCGCGGCGATGAGAGCCGACGTGCCGCGCGAGGCGAGCGCTCTCGCCGATGTCTATCGCGAATTCGCTGAGCACGTCGCGCCCTACGCGACCGGCAACGTTCATCCCGGCTTCATGGGTTGGGTGCACGGCGGCGGCACCGCGGTCGGGATGCTTGCAGAGATGCTCGCAGCCGGCCTCAACGCCAATCTCGGCGGACGCGACCACATGCCGATCGAGGTCGAGCGCCAAATCGTCGCGTGGATGCGCGATCTGTTCGCGTTTCCGGAGAATGCGAGCGGCATCTTCGTCACGGGCACGTCGATGGCCAATCTGATGGCTGTGCTGGTGGCGCGCACCGCTGCGCTCGGGACGCTGGCGCGGCAGCACGGCGTCGGCAATGACGGCGCGCTGCTCACGGCCTACACGTCGCGCGCCGCGCATGGCTGCATATCGCGGGCAATGGACATTGCGGGATTTGGCACCGATGCGCTGCGCAAGATCGATATGGATTCCGATCACCGCATCGACGTCGCAGCGCTGCGGGCCCAGATCGCGATCGATCGCGAAGTTGGTTTCAAGCCGTTCCTCGTCGTCGCTTCTGCTGGCACGGTCGACATCGGCGCGATCGACGATCTCAAGGCGGTCGCGGAGTTGTGCCGCGAAGAAGGAATCTGGTTTCACGTCGACGGCGCCTTCGGTGCGCTCGCGATCCTCTCGCCCGAGCTAGCGCCCTTGCTCGGCGGCATCGAGCTCGCCGATTCCATCGCGCTCGACTTCCACAAATGGGGGCAGGTGCCCTACGACGCCGGCTTCCTGCTGGTACGTGATGGCGAGCAGCATCGGCAGGCGTTCGCGCAACCGGCCGCATATCTCAGTCGCGAGGCGAGGGGGCTCGCGGCGGGTGCGGTCTGGCCGTGCGATCTCGGCCCCGATCTGTCGCGCGGCTTCCGTGCGCTGAAGACCTGGTTCACGCTGAAGACGTTCGGCACCGATCGCCTCGGCACCGTGATCGCGCGAAGCTGCGCGCTCGCAAAATATCTGGAGTCGCGCGTTCTGGCCGAGCCTCGGCTGGAATTGCTGGCGCCGGTCAACCTCAGCATCGTCTGCTTCCGCTACCGCGCCGACGATGCGGTCAACCGCGAGATCGTCGCCGATGTTCAGGAGTCCGGTATCGCGGCGCCGTCGAGCACGACACTGGACGGCAAGTTTGCGATCCGCGCCGCCATCGTCAATCACCGGACCGAAGAGACGGACATCGACGCGCTCGTGGCTGCGGTACTCGAGTTCGGGGGGCGTCGGAGCCATGGCGGGCTGATCGAGATCGAGGCGCCACCGATCGCGGCGCAGTGAACAGCAGGCGCAAGTCGAAACGACAACGGCCCCGGAGATGATCCGGGGCCGTTGTCGTTTCAGAGCGTTGAAGCAGGCGCGGGATCAGGCCGCCGAGCTGACGTTGTGGGCCGGCTCGCTCTTGTCCGCAGTGCTATCGAGATGGCTGCGAAGCTTATCCTCATAGGCGATCAGCTTGCGGGCATCCTTCAGCGCCCGGTAGAGGTCGCCGTTCAGGATGTTGTTGTTGATGTCCTCGATGATCGGCCAGGCGCTCGGCACCGCGGTGACGATGTCGCGTACCAGGTTGAAATAGGTGCCGTGCTGGCTCTGCGGATCCGGCGAAATGTACATGAGTTGCACCGCCAGGTAGACCAGCTTGGCCGGCGTATCGGCGGTCTCGGGCGTGAGGATGTCGCGCTCGCGCAGGATCGGAACGTTCTCGCCGTCGATCAGAAGGCGAGCGCGCTGGTCCGTGTTGGTGATCACGGAGTTACCGACGATGATGCGTTCGTGCGGTTTGAGCTCGACCTTGAGAGCCATGCCTGTTCTCCATCAACCCTTTTGTAACCGAGCGGGTGTTGCGGCGGGTCAGGGCGCAATACTCTCTCAAGACTAGTTAACGAGTTGTGAATCCTGGGTTTGCAGGCGAAAAAACTCAACCAATTCAATGGCTGAATCGTGCGACAGCCCGCCGGTAGACGCCGTTTGCCCTTCCGAATCATCCCGCGACTCAGCAAAAGCGCCGGTTTCATTTCATGCTTCGTTAGATTCTCGGCGCCACGGTCCGCCGGTCGCTGGGTCAATCTCGATCCAAGCAGACGCGTAACAGTAAGCGTCGTTTACCAGAAAGGTAACAGAGTCATGTCAGGTATCGTTCTCTCCTCGTCGGTTCGTCAGAACCTCCTCTCCCTCCAGTCCACCGCTGATCTTCTCGCCACCACGCAGAACCGTCTGTCGACCGGCAAGAGCGTCAACTCGGCTCTGGATAGCCCGACCAACTTCTTCACCGCACAGTCGCTCGACAACCGCGCCAGCGACATCAACAACCTGCTCGACGGTATCGCCAACGGCGTGCAGGTGCTGCAGGCCGCCAACACCGGCATCACCTCGCTGCAGAAGCTGATCGACAGCGCGAAGTCGATCGCCAACCAGGCGCTGCAGACCACGGTCGGTTACTCCACCAAGTCCAACGTCTCCACCACGATCTCCGGTGCGACGGCTTCGGATCTGCGCGGCACCACCTCCTATGCCAGCGCGACCGCCTCCAGCAACGTGCTCTATAACGGCACTGCCGGCGGCACGACTGCAGCCACCAGCTCCACGACGCTCGGCGCCACGATCGGCACCGTGACCGGTGCAGCGGCAACGGCGGGCGACGGCACCACCGCCCTGACCGGTGCGATCACCCTGATCGCTTCCGGCGCAGCGACCGCGACCGGCCTGGTCGGCAACGCCCAGCCCGCTGACGGCGACACGCTGACCGTCAACGGCAAGACCATCACCTTCCGCTCCGGCTCCGCCCCGGCGAGCACGGCTGTTCCGTCCGGCTCGGGCGTCAGCGGCAACCTCGTCACCGACGGCAGCGGCAACACCACCGTCTATCTCGGCACCACGGGTACGCCGACCGCGACGGTGAGCGATCTCTTGACCGCGGTCGATCTGGCCAGCGGCGTCAAGACGGCCTCGATCACCTCGGGTGCTGCGACGATCGCCACCAGCGTCAGCCAGACCGCCTCGAGCGTTGGTGCGGGCGCCGTCACGCTGAAGAGCTCGACAGGTGCTGATCTCGCCGTCACCGGCAAGGCCGACCTGCTCAAGGCTCTCGGTCTGTCCTCGGCTGTCGGCGGCGGCAATGCCACCGTCAACGTCAACCGCGCGACCAGTGCGGGCTCGCTCGGCGCGACGATTGCCGACGGTTCGACGCTGAACGTCAACGGCAAGGTCATCACCTTCAAGAACGCGCCGACCCCGGGCTCGACCGGTGCGCCGGCCGTTGCCAGCGGCTCCGGTGCGAGCGGTGCGGTCGTCACCGACGGCACCGGCAACTCGACCGTCTATCTGCAGGCCGGCACGGTTGCCGACGTGCTGAACGCGATCGACATTGCCACCGGCGTGCAGACCGCGACGATCGCAGCCAACGGCACCGCGACGTTTGCGGCCGCTTCCGGCCAGACCAAATCGTCGGTCAGCGCCTCGGGTCAGCTCAAGGTCTCGACCGGCGTCAACGCCGATCTGTCGATCTCCGGCACCGGCAATGCGCTGAACGCACTCGGCTTCGCCGGCAACACCGGGACCTCGTCCGCGTTCAACGCGGCCCGTACCTCCGGCATCGGCGGCATCAGCGGCAAGACCTTGACCTTCTCCTCCTTCAATAGCGGAACGGCGGTCAATGTCACCTTCGGCGACGGCACCAACGGCACGGTCAAGACGCTCGATCAGCTCAACACGAAGCTGCAGGCGAACAACCTGTCCGCCACCATCGACGCGAACGGCCTGCTGACGATCTCGACCACCAACGACTACGCGTCCTCGACCATCGGTTCGAGCGCCGCGGGTGGCTCGATCGGCGGTACGCTGACCACGTCGCTGACGTTCTCGACCGCTTCGGCTCCGGTGGCTGACACCGTCGCTCAGACGGCCCGTGCCAATCTGGTCTCTCAGTACAACAACATCCTGAACCAGATCGACACGACTGCGCAGGACTCCTCGTTCAACGGTGTGAACCTCCTGAACGGCGACCAGCTCAAGCTGGTGTTCGACGAGACCGGCAAGTCGAACCTCAGCATCACCGGCGTGACCTACAACTCCAAGGGTCTGGGCCTCGCCGCGCTGACGAACGGTGTCGACTTCATCGACAACTCGGCCACCAACAAGGTGCTGTCGAACCTCAACGCTGCCTCGAGCACGTTGCGGTCGGAAGCCTCGGCGCTGGGTTCGAACCTCTCGGTGGTGCAGGTGCGTCAGGACTTCAACAAGAGTCTGATCAACGTGCTGCAGACCGGTTCGTCCAACCTGACGCTGGCCGACACCAACACCGAAGCGGCCAACAGCCAGGCGCTGTCGACCCGCCAGTCGATCGCGGTCTCCGCGCTGTCGCTGGCCAACCAGTCGCAGCAGAGCGTGCTGCAGCTGCTCCGCTAATAAGCGGACGACATCGCAAGACATTCCGAGCAAGACATGGCGGCGGGGCTTCGGCCCCGCCGCTTTCTTTTTGCGCAAGTGTTCGCGAGGCTGCGTGGCGGGGAGAAGAGGGTGCATCCAGGTGCAGCCGTTTGCTCACTCTGAGTTATGGTTGACAAGTAGCAAACGTCTCGCGATTGCGCGAAAAAGCATCATTCCATCATGGTGATACAACTGAGCTCGATTTCGCTCCGGTCGCGCGTATGGTGAATCCGCGCAAGGACTGGCGCGACGCACTTCATGCTTTGTTAGCCACCTACGTTCACCGTCTCGGCATCGATTAATCCTAATCGAAGTTTGTTGCGTTGCGTACCAGAAGGGTAACAGCTTATGTCCGGTATTGTTCTCTCCTCGTCGGTTCGTCAGAACCTCCTCTCCCTCCAGTCCACCGCTGATCTTCTCGCCACCACGCAAAGCCGTCTGTCGACCGGCAAGAGCGTCAACTCGGCCCTGGACAATCCGACCAACTTCTTCACCGCACAGTCGCTCGACAACCGCGCCAGCGACATCAACAACCTGCTCGACGGTATCGCCAACGGCGTGCAGGTGCTGCAGGCCGCCAACACCGGCATCACCTCGCTGCAGAAGCTGATCGACAGCGCGAAGTCGATCGCCAACCAGGCGCTGCAGACCACGGTCGGTTACTCCACCAAGTCCAACGTCTCCACCACGATCTCCGGTGCGACGGCTTCGGATCTGCGCGGCACCACCTCCTATGCCAGCGCGACCGCCTCCAGCAACGTGCTCTATAACGGCACTGCCGGCGGCACGACTGCAGCCACCAGCTCCACGACGCTCGGCGCCACGATCGGCACCGTGACCGGTGCAGCGGCAACGGCGGGCGACGGCACCACCGCCCTGACCGGTGCGATCACCCTGATCGCTTCCGGCGCAGCGACCGCGACCGGCCTGGTCGGCAACGCCCAGCCCGCTGACGGCGACACGCTGACCGTCAACGGCAAGACCATCACCTTCCGCTCCGGCTCCGCCCCGGCGAGCACGGCTGTTCCGTCCGGCTCGGGCGTCAGCGGCAACCTCGTCACCGACGGCAGCGGCAACACCACCGTCTATCTCGGCACCACGGGTACGCCGACCGCGACGGTGAGCGATCTCTTGACCGCGGTCGATCTGGCCAGCGGCGTCAAGACGGCCTCGATCACCTCGGGTGCTGCGACGATCGCCACCAGCGTCAGCCAGACCGCCTCGAGCGTTGGTGCGGGCGCCGTCACGCTGAAGAGCTCGACAGGTGCTGATCTCTCCGTCACCGGCAAGGCCGACCTGCTCAAGGCTCTCGGTCTGTCCTCGGCTGTCGGCGGCGGCAATGCCACCGTCAACGTCAACCGCACCACCAGTGCGGGCTCGCTCGGCGCGACGATCGCCGACGGTTCGACGCTGAACGTCAACGGCAAGGTCATCACCTTCAAGAACGCGCCGACCCCGGGCTCGACCGGTGCGCCGGCCGTCGCCAGCGGCTCCGGTGCGAGCGGCGCAGTCGTCACCGACGGCACCGGCAACTCGACCGTCTATCTGCAGGCCGGCACGGTTGCCGACGTGCTGAACGCGATCGACATTGCCTCCGGCGTGCAGACTGCGACGATCGCAGCCAACGGTACCGCGACGTTTGCGGCCGCCACGGGGCAGACCAAATCGTCGGTCAATGCCTCGGGTCAGCTCAAGATCTCGACCGGCGTCAATGCCGACCTGTCGATCACCGGCACCGGCAACGCGCTGAACGCACTCGGCTTCGCCGGCAATACCGGGACCTCGACCGCGTTCAACGCGGCCCGTACCTCCGGCATCGGCGGCATCAGCGGCAAGACCTTGACCTTCTCCTCCTTCAATGGCGGTACGGCGGTCAATGTCACCCTGGGCGACGGCACCAACGGCACCGTCAAGACGCTCGATCAGCTCAACACCAAGCTGCAGGCGAACAACCTGTCCGCCACCATCGACGCCAACGGCCTGCTGACGATCTCGACCACCAACGACTACGCGTCCTCGACCATCGGTTCGAGCGCCGCGGGTGGCTCGATCGGCGGTACGCTGACCACGTCGCTCACGTTCTCGACGGCTTCCAGCCCCGTCCAGGACTCCGTGGCGCAGACGTCCCGTTCCAACCTGGTCAACCAGTACAACAACATTCTGCAGCAGATCGACTCGACTGCGCAGGACTCCTCGTTCAACGGTGTGAACCTCCTGAACGGCGACCAGCTGAAGCTGGTGTTCGACGAAACCGCGAAGTCGAGCCTCAGCATCACCGGCGTGACCTACAACTCCAAGGGTCTGGGCCTGGCTGCGTTGACCAGCGGTGTCGACTTCATCGACAACGCGGCCACCAACAAGGTGCTGACGAACCTGAACACCGCGTCCAGCACGCTGCGTTCGGAAGCGTCGGCTCTGGGTTCGAACCTCACGATCGTGCAGGTGCGTCAGGACTTCAACAAGAGCCTGATCAACGTGCTGCAGACCGGTTCGTCCAACCTGACGCTGGCCGACACCAACACCGAAGCGGCCAACAGCCAGGCGCTGTCGACCCGCCAGTCGATCGCGGTCTCCGCGCTGTCGCTGGCCAACCAGTCGCAGCAGAGCGTGCTGCAGCTGCTCCGCTAATAGGCGGACGACATCGCAAGACATTCCGAGCAAGACATGGCGGCGGGGCTTCGGCCCCGCCGCTTTCTTTTGCCTGGAGGAGAGCAGGGGCGTCTTGCTCGTCGCTCGAAAAAGTAACTGAAAGTTATGGTTAATGGAGCGTAAGCGCCGGGAATTTCCAATGATTTCAGTTTGATTGCCGGCCCCGCCCACGCATTGCGGCGGTTTATGGTGAACCGGCGCTTACGCAGGCGAGGTTCGTTTCACCCTTTGTTAGCCATGTCGAGGCACGCTGTCCCTGTCACTCGATCCGAAGCGGTCGAACGAAGACGCGTAAACCAGAAGGGTAAGAGTTATGTCCGGTATTGTTCTCTCTGCGTCGGTTCGTCAGAACCTCCTGTCTCTCCAGTCCACCGCCGACCTCCTCGCCACCACTCAGAACCGTCTGTCGACGGGCAGGAGCGTCACTTCGGCCCTGGACAATCCCACCAACTTCTTCACGGCACAGTCGCTCGACAACCGCGCCAGCGACATCAACAATCTGCTCGATGGCATCGCCAACGGCGTGCAGGTGCTGCAGGCCGCCAACACCGGTTTGACCTCGCTGCAGAAGCTGATCGATTCCGCGAAGTCGATTGCCAACCAGGCGCTGCAGACCACCGTCGGCTACTCCACCAAGTCAAACGTCTCCACCACCATCTCCGGTGCGACGGCAGCCGATCTGCGCGGCACCACGAGCTTCGCCAGCGCCACTGCGAGCAGCAACGTGCTCTATAACGGCACTGCCGGCGGCACGACCGCAGCCACCGGCGCCACGACGCTCGGTGCCACGATCGGCACCGTGACCGGTGCAGCGGCAACGGCGGGCGACGGCACCACCGCGCTGACCGGTGCGATCACCCTGATCGCGAACGGTGCGGCGACCGCGACCGGCCTGGTCGGCAACGCCCAGCCCGCTGATGGCGACACGCTCACCGTCAACGGCAAAACCATCACCTTCCGCTCCGGCTCCGCCCCGGCCACCGCGGCTGTTCCGTCCGGCTCGGGCGTCAGCGGCAACCTCGTCACCGACGGCAACGGCAACACCATTGTCTATCTCGGTACCACGGCTACGCCGACCGCGACGGTCAACGATCTCTTGACCGCGGTCGATCTCGCCAGCGGCGTCAAGACAGTTGCAATCTCGGCGGGTGCCGCGACGATCGCCACCAGCGTCAGCCAGACCGCCTCGAGCGTTGGTGCGGGCGCCGTCACGCTGAAGAGCTCGACGGGTGCCGATCTCGCCGTCACCGGCCGGGCCGACCTTCTCAAGGCTCTCGGTCTGTCCTCGGCTGTCGGCGGCGGCAATGCCACCGTCAACGTCAACCGCGCGACCAGCGCGGCCTCGCTCGGCGCGACGCTCACCGACGGCTCGACGCTGAACGTCAACGGTCACGTCATCACCTTCAAGAACGCGCCGACCCCGGGCTCGACCGGTGCTCCGGCCGTCGCCAGCGGATACGGTGCGAGCGGTGCGGTCGTCACCGACGGCGACGGCAATTCCACCGTGTATCTGCAGGCCGGCACGGTTGCCGACGTGCTGAACGCGATCGATCTTGCCACCGGCGTGCAGACCGCAACCATCGCAGCCAACGGCACTGCGACGTTTGCGGCCGCCACCGGCCAGTCGAAATCGTCGATCAACACCTCCGGTCAGCTCAAGATCGCGACCGGCGTCAACGCCGATCTGTCGATCACCGGCACCGGCAATGCGCTGAACGTGTTCGGACTCGCCGGCAACACCGGCAACGCCAACGCCTTCTCCGCGGCTCGTACCTCCGGCATCGGCGGCATCGCCGGCAAGACCTTGAACTTCACTTCCTTCAACGGCGGCACCGCGGTTGACGTCACCTTCGGCGACGGCACCAACGGCACCGTCAAGACGCTCGATCAGCTCAACTCGAAGCTGCAGGCGAATAATTTGTCCGCCACCATCGACGCGAACGGCACGCTGACCATCACGACGTCCAACGACTATGCCTCCTCGACGCTGGGTTCGACCACGGCAGGCGGCACGATCGGCGGTACGCTGACCTCGGCGCTGACGTTCTCGACGGCATCGACGCCGGTTCAGGACGCAGTTGCCCAGACAGCCCGTGCCAATCTGGTCTCCCAGTACAACAACATCCTGAACCAGATCGACACGACTGCGCAGGACTCCTCGTTCAACGGTGTGAACCTCCTGAACGGCGACCAACTCAAGCTGGTGTTCGACGAAACTGCGAAGTCGAGCCTCAGCATCACCGGCGTGACCTACAACTCGAAGGGTCTGGGCCTCGCGGCGCTGACCGTCGGTGTCGACTTCATCGACAACGCGGCGGCCAACCGGGTGCTGACCAACCTCAACTCTGCCTCGAGCACGTTGCGGTCGGAAGCCTCGGCGCTCGGTTCGAACCTCTCGGTCGTGCAGATCCGTCAGGACTTCAACAAGAACCTGATCAACGTGCTGCAGACCGGTTCGTCCAACCTGACGCTGGCCGACACCAACGTCGAAGCGGCCAACAGCCAGGCGCTGTCGACCCGCCAGTCGATCGCGGTCTCCGCGCTGTCGCTGGCCAATACGTCGCAGCAGAGCGTGCTTCAGCTGCTCCGCTAATAAGCAGCTGAAAAAACTAGAGAAAATGCGACGGCGGGGCTTCGGCCCCGCCGTTTCTTATTGGGCAACAAGCCCTTGTGAAACCGGCGGAGAGGACGCTAACCCTGCATTAACCCTATCTCTTAAACCGCCGTTAACCATGTTTTAAAGGACAGCCCCTAAGACTGGTCAAAAGCCCGCTTCCCAGATCGCGCGGCCGATTCGTATCCGGTTCAAGAGGAAGACCTGCCAATGTCCAACATCGTTCTCTCGGCGTCCGTTCGCCAGAACCTGTTGTCGCTGCAGTCGACGGCCGACTTGCTGGCCACGACGCAGGAGCGGCTGTCGACCGGCAAGAAGGTCAACACGGCGCTCGACAATCCCACAAACTTCTTCACCGCTCAGGGGTTGGACAACCGGGCGAGCGACATCAGCAACCTGCTCGACGGCATCAACAACGGTGTGCAGGTGCTCCAGGCCGCCAATACCGGCATCACCTCGCTGCAGAAGCTGATCGACAGCGCCAAGTCGATCGCCAACCAGGCGCTTCAGACCACCGTCGGTTACTCCACCAAGTCCAACGTCTCCACCACAATTCCCGGTGCGAGCCCGGCCGACCTCCGCGGCACGACCTCCTATGCGAGCGCGACCGCCAACAGCAACGTGCTCTATACCGGCGCACCCGGCGGTGTGACTCCCGTAACCGCAGCCGCCGCGCTCGGCGCGTCGCTCGGATCGACCGCGGGCACGCTGACCGGCGCGGTTGCCAAAGCCGCCGACGGCACGACGAACCTGGCCGGCACCAACACGCTGATCGGCGCGACCGCGGCGACCACGTTCGGATCGTCGCCGGCCGACGGTGACGCGATCACCGTGAACGGCAAGACAGTCACTTTCCGCACCGGTACGGCACCTTCAGCCCAGCCGACCGGTTGGGGCCTCGACGCCAGCGGCCATATCGCCACCGACGGCAACGGCAATTCCATTGTCTACATGGGCACAACCGGTACTCCGACGGCGACCGTCAACGACCTGCTCAGCGCTATTGATCTTGCAAGCGGCGTCAAAAGTGCGACGATCAGCGCCGGTGCTGCGACGATCGCGACGAGTGGCGCGACTGTCGGTACGGCGCAGACTCCATCGTCCATCACCGCGGGCGCTATTACGCTGAAGAGCTCGACCGGCGCAGACCTGAGCGTGACCGGCAAAGCCGACTTCCTCAAGGCGCTCGGCGTGACCTCGGCGACCGGTGCGGGTAACGCCACTGTCACCGCGAACCGGCAGACCACCGCGGGTTCGCTCGGCAGTCTGGTCAAGGACGGCTCCACGCTGAACATCGACGGCCACACCATCACCTTCAAGAACGCCGAGACGCCGCAAACGGCGACGAGCGTGACCCCGGGTGGCGTCAACGGCAACATCGTCACCGACGGCAACGGCAACTCGACGGTCTATCTCCAGAGCGCGACGTTGACCGACCTGCTCAATTCGGTCGATCTTGCCACGGGTGTGAAGACCGCCAGCATCTTCCTTGGCTCCGCGACTCTTTCGACCACCGCGGGCCAGATCCCGTCGTCGGTGAATACCAGCGGTCAGCTGGCGCTCTCGACCGGCATCAACGCCGATCTTTCGATCACCGGCACCGGCAACGCGCTCAACGCGTTGGGCCTCAGCGGCAACACCGGAACGGCGACCGCCTTCACGGCGGCGCGCACCTCGGGCGTCGGCGGCGTCAGCGGCAAGACACTCACTTTCAGCTCGTTCAATGGCGGTACGCCTGTCAACGTCACCTTCGGTGACGGGACCAACGGGACGGTCAAGACGCTCGACCAGCTCAACGTGCAGCTTCAGGCAAATCACCTGACGGCGACGATCGACGCCAATGGCGTGCTCACGGTCACCACCGTCAACGAATACGCCTCTTCGACCCTGGGTTCGACGGCTGCAGGCGGCGCGGTCGGCGGAACGCTTACCGGCGTTCTGGCCTTCACCACCGCGCAGCCGCCGGTCCAGGATCCTGTCGCGCAGACGGCGCGCTCCGGCCTGGTCAGCCAGTTCAACAACATCCTGGCGCAGATCGACACCACCTCGCAGGACTCGTCCTTCAACGGCGTCAACCTGCTCAACGGCGACACGCTGAAGCTGGTTTTCAACGAGACCGGCAGTTCCACGCTCGGCATCAACGGCGTCGTCTTCAACGCGGCGGGTCTCGGCCTCAGCAATCTCGTTCCGGGCACGGACTTTATCGACAATGGTGCAACCAACAAGGTTCTCCAGAGCCTCAATGCCGCCTCGAGCACGCTTCGCTCGCAAGGCTCCGCGCTCGGTTCGAATCTCTCGATCGTGCAAGTGCGCCAGGACTTCTCGAAGAACCTGATCAACGTGCTGCAGACCGGCTCGTCCAATCTGACGCTGGCGGACACCAACGAGGAAGCGGCCAACAGCCAGGCGCTGTCGACCCGCCAGTCGATCGCAGTGTCCGCGCTGTCGCTGGCCAACCAGTCGCAGCAGAGCGTGCTGCAACTGCTGCGTTAATCCCGCAGCGCAAGACTTAACGCGAATTCGCGGCGGAGCTAACGCTCCGCCGTTCTTTTTACGGAGATCGCTAAGGCAGGATTAGCCGAGATTGATGCGCGTCACGCGACACCATTTACAGCGTGCATGCGCGCATCTAGCTTTGCAGCGAAGGACTCTGCGACCCGTAATAGTCCGGAGTGCTTCCAAGCACACATGTAAGCAAATCTTAAGCGGTGCTGCCTAGGGTTGGGAAAGAAATCCTTAAGCGCGTTCAACGGGCTAGGTAAACTCCAAGGTGTGATTGATGTCGAATTCCGCTGCCTCGGCCTACGCGCGTGTTGCAACGACCACCGCATCCCCTCGCGACGTCGAGGCGCAGACCCTGCTCAAGGCGGCGAACAAGCTCCAGGACGCGATCAACAACGCCGATCCGTTCAGCGAGCAGACGACGCAGGCCCTGATGTTCAACCGCAAGCTCTGGACGATCTTCCTGAGTGAGGCGATGCGCGACACCAATCCGCAGCCGCTCGATGTCCGGCAGAAGATCGCCAACATCAGCGTGTTCGTGCTCAGCCAGACCGCCGCGCTGCAGATGAGCCCGCAGTTCGATCATTTCCAGCCCTTGATCGAGATCAACCGCAACATCGCCGCCGGCCTGTCCGGCAGGTCGTAAGCGGACACGTGCCGTGGCCGACGTCCTGAGCATCCTGTCGAGCTCGTACAAGGCGGCCGGCATCGCGGTGCCGAGCAAGACTAAATGCGTTGCGGTCGACCCGGCGCTCTATCAAGGCGCTTGGTCCGGCAAGTATTCGGACGGCAAGAAGTTCTCGATCAGCGTCTCGCAGGTCGACGGCTTTCGCGCCCAGGTCCACTACGAGAGCGGCGGCACGTCGCAGTACCAGCAGGTGCTGATCAAGGATTCGTCGTTTCGTTTCGGAAACACGAAGTTCACGCTGACCGGTAACAGCCAGGCCCAGATCAAGAACGTCGTCACCGATCCGGCGACCGGTTCGACCTATCTCGACACCGCCATCGCCACGCGCTCCACGTGAGCGTCAGGCGCTGAGGTCCGTATTGAGCGGACGCGTGGGCTGGGACTTCAAATCCTCTGCATGGAAATAGGCCCGCCGGCGCAGCATCGCTTCGTCGGGGAACTGGTTGACCACCGCGTCGGTCTTGTCGTTGACCACCTGAAACACGAAGGATGCCGCCGCCTGGTCGAACACGACCTGGCGCGAGACATTCTCGTGGGCATGGGGATCCGCGCGCACGGGCGCACCGCTGTCGCTTGCGGCGACAGCCTGGCTCACCGGCAACTCAGTTTGCACCGCCTCGTTCGCCGCCGAATTCGACGTCGTTACGATCTGCGTTGGGACCGGTATCCCCACCGGCCTGATGCTGAAATCTGTACTCATGGCAGCCTCCTGGTTGCCTCACGTGAGTCAAATCCCAACCCCTCTCAATACGCAACCATGGACCACCAGGATTGAACACCCGGTAAGGAAACGTGACTAACCGCGCGGCGATATCACCGCGCGGTTTTTCGTAAAATTGGACGCAGTTTTGGCGCGCGCTCAGAGCGAGCGGCTGACTGCGAGCGGCGTGATGTGGCGCGGGCCCGGCGTCGCGCGGCGACCCGCGGCGGTATAGGTGTTCGGCACGTTGCGCTTCTGGATCTCGGCATTGACGCCGCGCACGACGCTCTCGGAGACCGCGTGTGCGGTCGCGAGCACGGTGAGATTGACCTGGAGCATCGCGCGGAACGCATCATGATGCCGATGCAGCGTCGAGAGCAGCTCAGGCGCGGATTTCGCCAGCTGCGGCTGGTTCGCCTTCAACTCGTTGACGGCGAGGACGTAATTCTTCGAGAGCTCCTGCTTCTTGCTCTCGAGAGACACGGCTTCGCGCACCTTGCCGGCGCGGACCAGCTCGGTCTCGCGCTCGATCAGTCCGAGCAGGGCGCTCATCGCATCCATCAGCTGTTCGGCGACCTTGCGCGCCTCGGCGCTGCCGGGCGCGGTGTTCTGGCGCTGCGCTTGCATCGGCTGACGTGAGGCGTTGAAGTGGTTCATCTCGTTTGACCTTATGCCGTGCGGATCGTTTTCGCCTGCTGCATGATCAGGGTGCGGTAGACTTCGGTGGCAACGCCGACGCCGCCGGCCTTGGCGAAGTTCTTGGAATATTGCTCGGTCAGCATCGAGCGCCACACGCCGGTGCCCGGCGTGTCGCCGAACGGACCGGCGCCCTTCAGACCCGACGTCATCTGCGAGAACATGCTGTTGAGAAACATCGCCTCGAAATCGGTGGCGGTCTTCTGCGCCTTGACCTGCTGTTGCGGCGAGACCTTTTGCAGCGCGGCAGCAAGGTCGAAGTCAGGGCGGCCGTTGCGGCTCTCGACGGAGAAGGCGGGGTTCGCGTATGCGGCGGTGGCGACGTGCGAGGTGTTGATCATGCCGGTCTGCATCACATCACCTCGATGTCGGCTTCGATCGCGCCGGCGGCCTTGATCGCCTGGAGGATGCTGATGAGGTCGCGCGGGCCGATGCCGAGGCCGTTGAGACCGTCGACGAGCTGCTGGAGCGAGACGCCGTCCTTGACGACGGCGAATTTCTTGCCGTCCTCGCTGACGCTGACGCTGCTGCGCGGCGCGACCACGGTGCGGCCGCGCGACAGCGGGTTGGGCTGGCTGACCTGCGGGCTCTCGGAGATGGTGACGGTGAGGTTGCCCTGCGCCACCGCGACGGTGGCGACGCGGACGTCACGGCCCATCACGATGATGCCGCTCCGCTCGTCGATGACGATCTTGGCGGTGAGATCGGGATCGACCTGGAGTTGCTCGATCTCGGTGAGGAACGCGACGACGTTGCCCTTGAACTCCGGCGGGATCGACAACTGCACCGTCGAGGGGTCGATCGGCTCGGCAGATTTGACGCCGAGATAGTCGTTGATCGCGGCCGCGATGCGCTTGGCGGTGGTGAAGTCGGCATTGCGCAGCGCGAGGCGCACGTTCGGCAAGCGGTTGAGCGCGAATTCGATCTCGCGCTCGATGATGGCGCCGTTGACGATGCGGCCGACGGTTGGAACCCCGCGCACGATTTTCGCGGCTTCGCCTTCGGCCTGGAACCCGGAGATCGCGAGCGAGCCCTGTCCGACCGCGTAGACGTTGCCGTCGGCGCCGAGCAGGGGGGTGACCAGCAGCGTGCCGCCGCGCAGATCCTTGGCATCGCCGAGCGCGGAGACGGTGATGTCCATGCGCGTGCCCTGGGTGGCGAAGGCCGGCAGATTGCCCGTGACCATCACGGCAGCGACGTTGCCGGTGCGGATGGTGGCGCCGCGGATGTTAACGCCCATGCGCTCGAGCATCGCTTGCAGCGACTGCTTGGTGAAGGGGATGTTGTTGAGCGTGTCGCCGGTGCCGTTGAGGCCGACGACGAGGCCGTAGCCGATGAGCTGGTTCTGCCGCACGCCCTCGATGTTGGCGAGATCCTTGATGCGCGATGTCGCGATTGCAGGCGCGACCGAGAGCGCCAGCGCTGACAGCGCGGCGCAGGCCACCCCAACAATCCTCACCCAACGAACGCCTGGCATCCTCTGCTCCCCAAGGCTTTCCGAGAAGCCTCCTCAAATCTCGGACCAATCCCGACACTCCCATGTCGAGCTGGTCCGACGCTGTCCTTGCGAGCGCTGTGCCAACGCGGGGCGGCGGGGGTAGTCAGTTGAATAGGTTGAATAAATCTGTTTCGACCGGTGTCAGCCGGTGTTCTCCCTGAGGAGCGAAACTGCCGCCTGTCGGCAGATTTTGCCGGGCTGTTTACGCCCCGTTAACCATAAAACGGCGAATGTGGCGCATCGATCACCCGGATTCCCGCGATGCGCATCTACGGACCGAACGGCACCACGCTTGGAACGCCGGCCAGCCAGGCCAGGCGGACGGGCTCCGGCACCTTCGTGCTGCCGGATAGCTCGTCAGCGCAGGAAACACGGAGCGCTGCGGCACCGAAGGCCGCCGCCAGCCTCGATGGACTGCTCGCGCTGCAAGGCATCGAGGAGGATCCGGTCGAACGTCGCAAACGCTCGGTCGCCCGTGGCAAGACCGCGCTGGACGTGCTCGACGATCTCAAGATGGGGCTTCTCGCCGGCAATCTCGACGCGTCGACCGTGCTGCGGCTGCGCGATGCGGCTGCGAACCTGAAATCGTCCTCGGGCGATCCCGGTCTTGATTCCGTGCTCTCGGAGATCGAGCTGCGCGTCGAGGTCGAGCTGGCCAAGGCCGGGCAGGCTTAGTCGGGCGGGTTGTCGTCGCCCGGCTTGACCGGGCGAGCCAGTATTCCAGAGACAGTCGTTTTGAATCGAGAAGCCGCGGCGTACTGGATGCCCCGGTCAAGCCGGGGCATGACAGCGGAGTTTGAGACGGCGCGCGAACAGCTCGCTCCAGACGCTGCCATTCACGCCGCTTCCTCCTCCCGCTGCGCGTCATAGCGGCGCTGGGCCGCGAGCACGTCTTTCAGATTCTGCTCGGCCCAGTCGCGCAGGGGATCGACCGCGCCGGCGAGCGTTACACCGAGTGGCGTGATCGAATATTCCACCGTCACCGGCACGGTTGCGATGGCGTGACGCTTGATCAATCCGTCGCGTTCGAGCGACTTGAGAACCTGGCTCAACATCTTCTGCGAAATGCCTTCAATCGTGCGGCGCAACTGATTGAAGCGCATAGGCTCCTCGCGCAGCAGCAGCAGGATCAGCACCGCCCATTTGTCGCCGACGCGGTCGAGGATCTGGCGCGTGGGGCAGTTCGCTGCATAGACGTCTGGCTTCATCGTCGGGTCCTCAGGATCGCAGTCGGTCGCGCGAAAAATGCGCGGGTTACTCCAGCGTAATCAGGTAAGCACAAAGTGCTCTCTTAACACCAGCATTCTTTGCGATATCTAGTTACTGTTAGTTACCAAAGAAGCAAAGGAGCCTTTCATGAAAATCGCAGTCGCTGGCGCCTCGGGCCGGGCCGGGTCGGAGATCACCAAGGAGCTGTCCCGTCGCGGCCATGCCGTCACGGCGATCGCCCGGAACCCCGAGAAGATCGCAGCCCTGTCGAACGTCACGCCCACCAAGGGAGACGTGCTCGACCAGGCAGGTCTCGCCAAGCTGTGGGCAGGGCACGACGTCGCCGTGAGTTCCGTGCATTTTCTTACCAGCGATCCGCTCAAGCTGATCGGCGCGGCGAAGGCATCCGGCGTCGGCCGTTACCTCGTGGTCGGCGGGGCCGGCAGTCTGGAAGTCGCGCCGGGCGTCAAACTGGTCACAACCCCGGGGTTTCCGGCCCAATACAAGGCCGAGGCCGAGGCCGGCGGGGCCTTTCTCGATCTGCTGAGGCAGGAAAAGGAGCTGAACTGGACCTTCATCTCGCCATCGGCCCTGTTCATTGAGGGGGAGCGGACGGCCAGGTTCCGGCTCGGGACCGACCAGCTTCTCGCAGATGCGAGCGGGAAAAGCTGGATCAGCTTCGCCGACTACGCCATCGCGCTGGCCGATGAGATCGAGAAACCGGCCCATTCGAGGCAGCGTTTCACGGTCGGTTACTAGGCCTTCGGCCGCCCCCGGGCCCTCCAGGATAAACCTTCCTGTGCAAGGGCTTGGGGGCACCGATCGGGCGATCAGGGAAATATTGTCTGTCACGGGAGGCCGCTATATAAGGCCCCGCTCAGCGGACCTCGTTCCGTGTGCGAGTCGTTGCTTAGACAGATAGGCCGCCCTTGGAAAAGTTGAAAAACTACCGACCGACCGAAAAAGAGCCTTTCATGAACGACCGGCAGAAGGAGTACTTCCGGTTGAAGCTCCTTGCCTGGAAGGATGAGATACTCAAAGAGTCCAAGCTCACCCTGCAAGCCTTGCAGGAGGAGAATGTGAACCACCCCGATCTTGCCGATCGGGCATCGTCCGAAACCGACCGCGCCATCGAACTCCGTGCCCGCGACCGCCAGCGCAAGTTGATCGCCAAGATCGACGCCGCGCTCCAGCGGATCGAGGACAACACCTACGGCTATTGCGAGGACACCGGCGAGCCGATCTCGTTGAAGCGGCTCGAAGCCCGGCCCATCGCGACGCTCTCGGTGGAAGCGCAGGAGCGCCACGAGAAACGCGAGAAGGTCTACCGCGACGAATAGAGTCCGAGCCGCAGCGATGCGGCTCTTTGTTTTTGGGATCAAGGCGCCGTTTCGCGCCATGATCGGCGTTTTGCCTGTCGCTTGCCGCCACGCGTCTCGGCGTGCGAGCGCAATCGCGAAAAGTGAATCGCGATCAATGGGCTAGAGTCCATTCCTCCGAGCTCACGTGAGTTCGGATGAGAAACAGCCTTCACTTCAGGTGCGGTTGATTTTTCGAGTCGCATCAACGAGATCGGCTCGGATGCTGAGAGGCCGATCCACCAGCTTCACACATCGCTGCAATCAGGCTTCAGGCGACGCCACGAGGCGCGCATCCCCATAAAGCCTGGACCAGCTCAATATTTCCTTAAACGCCGGCAACAGGCCGTAGGCCGCATCGGTCAGTTCGTACTCGACCCGCAACGGCCTCTCCGCGAAGACGGTGCGCGACACGAGGCCATCCTGCTCGAGCTCGCGCAGCTGCGTGGTCAGCATGTGCTGGGTGATGCGGCCGATCGATCGCCGCAATGCGCCGAAACGAACCGCGCCGTTCATCAGCGCGAACAGGATCTCCAGTTTCCACTTGCCGCCGAGCGCATGGATGGCGCGCTTGAAGTCGGCGAGGAGGGCAGGGTCGGGGCTGCAATCGCAGTCGCCGTCGCAAACGCTGGTCAGGTTTTCCATACCGGTCTCGGAATCCATTCTACTTGTTCCCCCTGGAGATAGTGACCAGATGCGGCCTTGAGCAGGGCGGACCCAATTCGTGGACCTGTGCAACGAGGGGATTTCGGCAATGAGCACTGTTCTGGTCACCGGCGGGTCGGGCTTCGTCGGCATCCATGTCCTCCTGCAACTGATGGCGGCGGGCCATGACGTGCGGACGACGGTGCGCCGGCCGGACCGGCAGGCCGATGTGCTGGCGATGCTGCGCGAGGGCGGGGCGGCTTCGCCTGACAGCCTGACCTTCTTCACCGCCGATCTCACCGCGGACGAGGGCTGGCACGAGGCGGTTACGGGTTGCGACTACGTGCTCCATGTCGCTTCGCCCCTGTCGACCAGCGTGCCCAAGGACGAGAACGAGATGATCATCCCGGCCCGCGACGGCACGTTGCGGGTGCTGCGCGCTGCGCGCGAGGCCGGCGTCAGGCGCGTCGTCATCACGTCCTCGCTGGGCGCGATCGGCTATGGCCATGCGCCGCGCAAAAAGCCGTTCGACGAGACCGACTGGACCCATCTCGGTGGCGCCGACGTGCAGCCCTACATCAAATCCAAGACGCTGGCCGAGCGGGCCGCCTGGGACTTCGTCGCGCACGAGGGCGGCGGGCTCGAGCTGTCGGTCGTCAATCCCGCCGGCATTTTCGGTCCCGTGCTGGGGCCAGACTTCTCCGGCTCGATCGAGATCGTCAAATCGCTGCTCGATGGCGCGATGCCGGCGGTGCCGCGAGTCTATTTCGGTGTTGTCGACGTGCGCGACGTGGCCGATCTGCACCTGCGGGCAATGACGGCGCCGGAGGCCAGGGGCGAGCGCTTCATCGCCGTCTCCGGCGAGACGATGTCGATCCTCGACATCGCCAAGGTGCTGCGGCGGGAACTCGGACCGCGGGCGCGCCGGGTTCCGCGACTCCAGGCCCCGGACTGGGTGGTGCGGCTGGCCGCGAACCGGATTCCCTTGCTGCGTGCGGTGGTGCCGATGCTCGGAAAGTCAGGCATTCCACCAGCGCCAAGGCGAAGTCCCTGCTCGCCTGGCAGGCCCGCTCCAACGACGAGGCGATCTTGTCCACCGCCGAAAGCCTGATCCGGCTTGGTCTCGTCAAGGGCTGAGGGCGCGCGCCACCCGCGCTTGTCACGCCCCGGCTGGGATGCTGAAGTGCCGCCCTCGATTGTGATGCGTAGGAGGCGGCGCCGATGGACAATATTCTCGCAGCCGCGAAGGCGATCGCACTGGCGCGCCGCAACCATGCGCCGTTGGCCGCGCTGGAACGTCCGCCTGTGGACGAGGCCGACGGCTATCAGGTCCAGCGCGCGCTCCACGATCTGCTGCTGCCGCACGCCGGACCGCTGGTCGGCTACAAGATCGGTTGCACCAGCCAGGTGATGCAGGATTACATCGGCATCCCCCATCCCTGCGCCGGCGGCGTGTTCGAGAAGGGCGTGCACGACAGCGGCGTGAAGCTTGCCGCCGCCAAATATGTCCGCGTCGGCGTCGAATGCGAGATCGCGGTGCGATTGAAGCGCGACCTCGCCGCCGGCGAGGCGCCGTTCACGGCCGAATGGGTCGGCGAGGCCGTCGAGGCCTATCATCCCGCGATCGAGATCGTCGACGACCGCTATGTGAAGTGGGAGACGATGGGCGCGCCGACGCTGATCGCCGACGATTTCTTCGCCGCCGGCTGCGTGCTGGGCGAGAGGGTGCCGCGCTCGTCGGTGCCGGACCTGAAGTCGGTCAAGGGCCGCGCCATCGTCAATGGTGAAGAGGTCAGCCACGGCACCGGCGCCGACGTGCTCGGCCATCCCCACAACGCCCTCGCCTGGCTCGCCAACCATCTCGCCGCCGACGGCAAGGGGCTGCATGCGGGTCAGCTCGTGTTGACGGGAAGCCTGGTGAAGACGCTGTGGCTGAAAGCCGGCGACAAGGTGCGGATGGAGCTGGATGGGCTGGGCGTGGTGGAGGCGGAGTTTACGTGAGGATGCTTCGGCACTCTCCATCGTCATTCCCCGCGAAGGCGGGGAATCCAGTACTCCGAGGCCTTTCGGTTCATCACTGACGTCTCGGAATACTGGATCGCCCGCCTCCGCGGGCGATGACAGTCGAGAGAGCAGATGACGCGCGGCCAAGCTCGTCATTGCGAGGAGCCCTTGCGACGAAGCAATCCAGAGTCTTTCCGCAGAGGGATTCTGGATTGCTTCGCTACGCTCGCAATGACGGAGTGTGGAGCAACGCCATCACAAAATACATGCGGCCCTCGCCAGGGGAGCTAGCGAGGGCCGCGTAGTACATCGTCGTTCGCGCCTAGGTTCGCGAACACGATGTGGGAGCTCGGGAGAGGCTTAGAAGGGCAGCAGCACGTCCATGACTTGCTGGCCGTAGCGCGGCTGCTGCACATCCGTGATCTGGCCGCGGCCGCCGTAAGCGATGCGGGCCTGCGCGATCTTGGTGGAATCGATGGTGTTGTCGCTCTGGATGTCCTCGGGGCGAACGATGCCGGCGACGATGAGCTCGCGGATCTCGTAATTGACGCGGATTTCCTGCTTGCCTTCGACCACCAAATTGCCGTTCGGCAGCACCTGGGTGACGACGGCGGCGACGTTGGTCTGCAAGGCTTCCGTGCGGTTGACCGAGCCCTTGCCGTCGCTTGAAGCGCTGGAATCGGCGGTGAGGATGCGGCCGGGCAGCACCTTCTGCGCCTGCGCGCCGAGCGTCTTGGCGCCGATGAAATCGGTAATGCCGGAATCTTCCGAATTGGTGCGGCTGCGCTGGGTCTCGTTGGCGATGTTGGCCTTGTCGGTGATGTTCACGGTCACGGTGAGGAGGTCGCCGACATGGGTCGCGCGCTGGTCCTTGAAGAAGGCGCGGCTGCCGTTGCGCCACAACGAGTTCGGATTGTAGGAGGCGACTTCCGGCTTCGGCATCGGCATCTGTACCGGCTTGTAGCCGGGCTGCGTCGTCGGATTGTCGATCGCCGACAGTTTCGGTTGCTCGCCGATCTGCGACAGGCGGTCGATCGAGGAGCAGCCGCCCAGCGCGCAAGAGGCCAGCAGCAGGGCGGAGATCGCGATGCGACGAAGACGGGAAGCCGAACTGAAACTGAACATGACTTACTCTGACTTGGCTGGAGCTTGCGAAACGCGAGTTTGCGGGATCTGGACTTGTGCGACCTGAGCCGGCGACGCGGGGGCCTGGACCAGGCTACGGACGAGGGCATCGGTGTTGACGGGAGCGGGCGCTTCGTCGCGCTTGAGCGACGAGGTCTGCTCGACCGCAGCCGGCATCGGCGTGGACTGGCTGGCGCCCTGCACCGTGATCTGGCCACGGGCGGTGACGACGCCTGCCAGCGTGCGCTTGGTCTGGAGGTTGAGGACGCTCACGGTGTCGCCCTCGGCGCCGTTTTCGAGCGCCTTGCCGCGCGTGGTGAGGTAGATTCCGGGGACCTGGTAGATGACGGTGACGCTCTGGTCGCGGGTCACGAAGTCGGGCTTGACGATGTCGGCGACGCGGATCGGTGTCCCCGCGCGCATCGGCCGGCGCAGCTGCATGCCGACGGTGCGGTCGCGCGAGGCGGGTTCGCCGGTGATCTCGGCCTTCGGCCGGCGCTCGAGCGCGATGTCGGAGGATTTCAGGAGGTCGACGCGGTCGATGTCGCGCGTCAGCACGACGACTTCCACCGTCTCGATCGCGGTGCCGGTGAAGCGCAGCTTGGTCGGCGTCGGATGATTGTCGTTGTTGATCTCGAAGGTCAGGTCGAAGCGGCCGCTGCGCGCGTCGTAGCGGGTTGCGACTGGCTGGAGCGCACCGGTGTTGGAGGCGTCCAGCCGCATCTCGGCGACGCCGCGGTCCAGGGTGACGGTGAGGTTGGCGGAGTCGCCAAGGCCGAAGCGGCGCTCGAGCGCCGAGGCGACTGCGGTTTCAAGGTCCTTGTTGGCGAGCGTGCGGGCGAGGCGGGTGACCTGGACCTCCTTGAGGTCGCCGGTCATCACGCCGATCACCTGTTTTGCGCGCAGCGCCGAGAGGACCTGCGCGACCGGCAGCGCGCCGGTGGTGCCGAGATCCGGCGAGCGATAGACCGGGATCAGCGCGGCCGACCCGGCATTGTCGATGAGATCGCCGATCCGCACCACGTCCGAGGTGACGGTGACGCTGGCGCGCAGCGTCGGCGCCGCGATGACGTCGTCGGCGGCCTGCGCGGGCAGCGCCAGCGCGAGCAGGGCGCAGATCGTGGCGAATGTGGTGCGGATCATCGTCATCACCTCAGCGGAACAGCGCCGTCGTCGATTGCATCATCTGGTCGGCGGCGCTGATCACCTTGGCGTTCATCTCGTAGGCGCGCTGCGCGGCGATCAGGTCGCTCATCTCCGAGACGACGTCGACATTGGCCTGCTCCAGGCTGCCCTGCGTGATCTTGCCGTAGCCTTCGGCATTCGCAGTGCCGTCCTGCGGCGCGCCGGAGGAGGGCGTTTCGGTGAACTGGTTGCTGCCGACCGGCTGAAGGCCCGCCTTGTTGATAAAGCGGGTGACGCCGAGCTGGCCGACGATGGTCGAGGTCGATGAGCCCGGCAGCGTCACCGAGACCTGGCCCTGCTCGCTGACGCTGATGCCCGAGGCATTGTTCGGGATGGTCATGGTCGGCTGCACGGGGTTGCCCTGCGCGGTGACGACGCGGCCCTGATTGTCCATCTGGAAGGTGCCGTCGCGGGTGTATTGATAGGTGCCGTCGGGCATCAGGATCTTGAAGAAGCCTTCGCCTGATATCGCGAGGTCGAGATCGTTGCCGGTCTGCGACAGCGTGCCCTGGGTCATGCTGCGCGGCGTGCCCACGGTCTTGACGCCGCCGCCGATGTCGACGCCGACCGGCAGGATGGTGCCCTGGTCCGAAGCCTGTGCGCCGACGCGGCGGACGTGCTCGTAGATCAGGTCCTGGAACGACGCGGTCTGCTTCTTGAAGCCGGTGGTGCGGAGGTTCGCGATGTTGTTGGAGATCACCTGAACGTTGAGTTCCTGTGCCGCCATTCCGGTCGCTGCGGTGTGAAGCGCCTGCATGTCAGTTTTCCTTCAATCAGGACGGAACGTCGGCGAGCTTCTCGATCGCCGATTTGTGCATGTCACTCTGCTGCTGGAGCAGATTGGCGATGGCGGTGTAGCTGCGCATGACTTCGACCATGCGGCTCATCTCGCCGACCGAGTTCACGTTCGACTTCTCGACGTAGCCCTGCTGCACGGTCGACTTGGTGGCGGGCTGCTGATTGGCGGAGCCGGCGGCATAAAGATTGGCGCCGAGCTTGGTCAGCTTGGCCGGATCGTCGAACGACACCATGCGGATCTTGCCGCGGATCGAGTCGGTTCGGGCGGTGCCCTCGAGCACCGTGACGGTGCCGTCGGGGGCGACGTTGATGTCGTGGTCGGTCGGCTGGAAGGTGATCGGGCCGCCGGTGCCGAGCACGAGGTTGCCGTCGGAGTTGACGAGCTGACCGGTGCTGTTGAGCGAGAATTTGCCGTCGCGGGTGTAGCGCTCGCCGCCGTTGGCCTGCACCGCGAAATAGGCGTCGCCGGTGATGGCCATGTCGAGCGGGTTCTTGGTCATCTCCATCGGCCCCGGGCCGACGTCGCGGAAGGTGCCGCGGTCCTGCACATAGGAGACCCGGCGGTCGGACGCGATGAAATTGTCCTCACGCGCGTTCGAGTTGAGATATTCCTCGAACAGCGAATGGTCGGCCTTGAAGCCGTTGGTGTTGGCATTGGCGACGTTGTTGGCGATGACATCCATCTGCCGTTCCAACGTCATCTGCCGTGACAAGCCGATCAGAAGCGCGTTCTGCATCGGAAATCTCCCCTGAGTGAGCCTGCCACCTCGCTCTCCCAAGCGCCTTGGCCGACCCGTGAACGAGACTGTCGGGTTCTCCCAAACCGTTCGGTCTCGGTGCTCTCTCAGCGAAAGCCGTGCCAACTCTGAAAATTGTGTAATTTCAATATCTTGTCGATTTTTGGCGGGTGCGGGGAGGCGGCAGAAAGGGTCTGTTAGCCATGTTTGCCCGGCAGAATTTTCCTAGTGAGAGCCCAATCGAAAGAAACCGTTAACCATTATTACCGTAGCGTTTGCGTGCAAGAGGAGCGCATTGCGCTGGGGCATTTGTATCGCGTCATTGTCTGCCAGAAGGCTTCGCTCTTTCGACCCTTATGAGATGAGCGGGCCCGTCGACCATGGCAGAGAATGAAGAAGGCGGCGCAGCCGCCGAAGGCGCGGAAGCCGCTCCGCCGAAGAACAAGCTCAAGCTCATCATCATGGCCGTCGGCCTGCTCGCCGTGCTCGGCGGCGGCGCCGCGACCTGGTTCTTCTTCTTCCGTCACGGCGGCGACGAGCATCACGCCGAGGTGGCGCCCCCGCCGAAGCCGCCGGCCTTTGTCGACGTGCCCGACATCATGGTCAACCTCGCCGGCGCGCCCGGCGAGCGCGTGCAATATCTGAAGCTGAAGGTCGTCCTGGAGCTCAAGGAAGAGAAACAGATCGAGGCGATCAAGCCGACGATGCCGCGCATCACCGACATCTTCCAGACCTATGTGCGCGAACTGCGCTCCTCCGACCTCAACGGTTCCGCCGGCGTTTTCCGCCTCAAGGAAGAGCTGACCAAGCGCGTCAACGCGGCGGTCTCTCCGATCCAGGTCAGCGCGGTGCTGTTCAAGGAAGTCGTGATCCAGTGAAGACGCTGCGGAAGGGTACGGGCTAGCGTCATGGCCGGCAACGAGCAAATGGACCAGGATGCGATTGCCGCCCAATGGGAGGCGTCGCTCGATTCCGAGGATCCCGCGGAGGCGGCGAAGGCCGCTGCCGAAAACGAATTATCGGAGACCATGGCCCTGCAATGGGCGGCCATGGTCGAGGACGGCAGCCGTGATCTCGGCGCCGGCAAGAACTCCGGCGAGCGCGTGCTGTCGCAGGAGGAGATCGACAACCTCCTCGGCTTCACCGTCGGCGACGTCACGCTCGACGACCACAGCGGCATTCGCGCCATCATCGATTCGGCGATGGTCTCCTACGAGCGTCTGCCGATGCTCGAAATCGTCTTCGACCGCCTGGTGCGGTTGCTGACGACGTCTTTGCGCAATTTCACCTCGGACAACGTCGAAGTTTCGCTCGACCGCATCACCTCGGTGCGTTTCGGCGACTACATGAACTCGATCCCGCTGCCCGCCGTGCTCTCGGTGTTCAAGGCCGAAGAGTGGGAAAACTTCGGCATGGCGGTGGTCGACTCCAGCCTGATCTACTCGATGATCGACGTGCTGCTCGGCGGCCGTCGCGGCGCGAGCCAGCTTCGCATCGAGGGCCGGCCCTACACCACCATCGAGACCGAGCTGGTCAAGCGGCTGGTCGAGGTGGTGCTGGTCGACGCCGAGCAGGCGTTCCGGCCGCTGTCGCCGGTGACCTTCACGATCGACCGGCTCGAGACCAATCCGCGTTTCGCCGCGATCAGCCGTCCTGCCAACGCCGCGATCCTGGTGCGCCTGCGCATCGACATGGAAGACCGCGGCGGCAATATCGAGCTGCTGCTGCCTTATGCGACCATCGAACCGATCCGGGGCGTCCTGCTCCAGATGTTCATGGGCGAAAAATTCGGCCGTGACACGATCTGGGAAGGCCATTTCGCCACCGAGATCAACCAGGCCGAGATCGCGGTCGATGCCGTGCTCTACGAGGCCGACATCCCGCTCAAGCAGCTGATGCGGCTCAAGGTCGGGGACACCCTGCCGCTCGACATGCGCGCCGATGCCAACGTGACCGTGCGCTGCGGCGACGTCACCCTGACCGAGGGACGCATGGGCCGGGTCGGCGACCGCGTTGCAATCCGCGTGACGAAACCCTTGCGCAAGCCAAGTACGACACTTGCGATGTTCGAGAAGGTTGACGAGCAGAACAAGATGATGGAGTCCCCATGAACCACTCTCTGGGAATGGCGATCGAGACGCTGGTGGCTATCCTGCTGATGCTGACCATCGTCTATTGTGTCATGCTCAACAAGCGGCTGACGCGATTGAAGGCGGACGAGCATTCGCTGAAGGCGGTCATCGGCGAGCTGATCACCGCAACCGAGATCGCCGAGCGCGCGATCGGCGGGCTGAAGCTCGCTGTGCGCGACGTCAACGAGAACCTCGGCAGCCAGCTTGCGGCGGCGACGCAGATGTCGGACCAGCTCTACAAGCAGCTCGGCGAAGCCGACAACGTGGTGCGGCGCCTGTCCAAGATCGCGATCGCCGCGCGCCCCGTGACGAACCCGGAGACGGTTGCGACGCCGGCGGCCAGGCCTTCATCCGCGAAGGCAGTGGCGGCCGCGGCCGAAGCCTTCTCCGAACGCCGACGATCCAACGGTCTTGCCGCATAAAGTCAGGGTATGAAATCCTTTCGTAACATCCGCGTCATTCCCGTCGTCCTGGTCGCCGTCGCAGGCCTCGCCACGCTCAAGGTCGTGGGCCTCGTGATCAATGGCGGCTATGTGTTCGACTACAAGCCGAACCAGGTCAAGAAATCCTGGGCGCAGGAGAATCTGAACTTTCCGGGCGCCCGCGAGGACCCCGACATCACGGGCTCGACCCATGGCGCGCCGAAGGAGGCGCCCAAGCCCGCCGCGCCCGAGACCAAGCCCGAGGGCACCGTGGTCAAGATCGACGAGGCCCAGCCGCAGATATCGGCTTCGGAGCGCGCGATCCTGGAGCGTTTGCAGTCGCGCCGCCAGGAGATCGAGTCGCGCCAGCGCGAGATCGACATCCGCGAGAGCCTGTTGAAGTCGGCCGAGAAGCGCATCGAGAACAAGGTCGAGGAGATGAAGGCGGTGGAGTCCCGCATCTCCGCGACCCAGGCCGAGCAGAAGGCCGCCGAAGCCCAGCGCATGAAGGGCCTCGTGACCATGTATGAGGGCATGAAGCCCAAGGACGCCGCGCGGGTGTTCGATCGGCTGGAGATGGGCGTGCTGATCGAGATCGCCTCGGCGATCGCGCCGCGAAAGATGTCGGACATCATGGGCGTGATGTCGCCGGAGGCTGCCGAGCGGCTGACCGTCGAGATGGCCCGCCGGGCCAATGGCGGCGGCGATCAATCGGCCTCGGCCGGGGATCTGCCCAAGATCGACGGCAAGCCGACGCAAAAGCCGAATTGAGGGCTCATACTTAAGAAGTCCTTAATTGGCAAAACCTACATTCGAGGGCAGGGGCCGGCACCAGTGCCGGCGTGGCCCGTCGAAACGGAAGATATGCTGCCAATGGCGCAGAAGGCTGCCGATGGATTGTGGTCGCGGGCCCGCGCTTTCGCGCGGGCGCTGTCGCGTCATGTCCATGCGGCGCCGGTGCTGGCGGCTTGCCTCCTGATCGGCTTCACGGCGCCTGCCCATGCCGCCGACGCGGTCCGGGGCGAGGCGACTTTCTCGGCCGGCGGCGGCTTTGCCCGTCTGGTGATCAAGCTCGGCGAGGACGTTCCCTCCGAGGTGACGACGGCCGGCTCCATTCTGATCATCCGCTTCGACCGGGCCGTCGACGTTCCCGTCGACCGCGTTCCGGAAGGGGCGCCCGACTACGTCAATTCCGCCCGCCGCGATCCCGACGGCGGCGCCATCCGGCTTTCACTGGCGCGGCGCGTCACCGTCAACACCATGAATGCCGGGGAGCGCACCTTCATCGACCTGTTGCCGGACGGCTGGAAGGGACCGCCGCCGAGCCTGCCGATGGATGTGGTCAAGGAGCTCGCCGAGCGCGCGCGCGTCGCCGAACGCGCACTTCGCGCCCAGCGCGCCGCGGCCGAGAGCAAAAAGCGTCCGCAGATCCGCGTCCGGGCGTCGATGCAGCCGACTTTCGTGCGTTTCGTGTTCGAGATGCCCGACGGTGTCGGTGTGTCCTCGGTGCTCAACGAGCAGAAGCTGACGCTGGCCTTCAACGCCAACCTCAATTTCGATCTCGCGGATGCCGTCGTCGCCGCGCCCCCGAACGTCGCCTCGATCAAGCAGAAGGGCGACATCGACCAGACCAGTGTCGAGATCGCGCTGATCGGCGATTCCGACGTGCACTCGTTCCGCGACGACAAGAATTACGTCGTCGACATCTCCTTCCAGCCCGACAAGGGCAAGACCGCCGCAACGGTCGAGTCCGTGATCGCGCAGGCCAAACCCGCCGCTGGTTCTGGCCCGGCACCTGCGGCAGAGAAGCCGGCGGCAGAGAAGCCGAAGGAGGTCCATCGCGAGATCGCGCCGCCGACATCGGAGACGATCGCGCGCGAAGCCAGGATCGAGGTGAAGCCGGAGGTCAAGACCGAAGCTCCCGCTGCGATGCCGCCGGTCGAAGCATCGAAGCCGGCGCCGGTTCCTGTGGTCGAAGCTCCCAAGCCTGCGGCGGAAGCGCCCAAGGACGTGCAGAAGCCTGCCGCGCCCGCAGCCGAAGCCGCCGCGCCAGTTGCTCCCGTCAAGCCGCTGACGCCTGCAATCGTCGAGGCGCCCAAAGACGTTGTGAAGGAAGCCGCGCAGGAGCCGGTCAAGGTCGCACCGAAAGAGGTGGTCAAGGCCGCGCCTGCTGAAGCACCGGCCGCGCCGCAGCCCGCCATTGCCAGCGTCGATGCGCGCCGCGACAGCGACGGCTTGCGCGTGCTGTTCCCGCTTCAGGTGTCGACGCCGGCGGCAGCGTTTCGTCGCGGCGACACGGTGTGGCTGGTGTTCGACACGCCGAAGCCGATCGACGTCGAGGCGATCCGCACCAGGGGCGGCGCGATGATCGGCGAGGTCGGCCGCATGCCGCTCGACAAGGGGCAGGCGGTGCGCATCCGTCTCACCCGGCCGCTGGTCTACTCGCTCACGAGCGAGGAGGTCGGCAAGGAGACCAACTGGCTCCTGACGCTCGCCGACAAGATCCAGGCGACGCCGCTGCCGTTGATGATGTCGCGCAACATCACCGATCCCGCGCTCGCCAATATCGCGATCCCCTTCGCCAATCCCGGCCTTCTGCACAAGCTGACCGATCCCGACGCCGGCGACACGCTCTATGTCGTCACCGGGCAGCGGCCGGTCCGCGGCTTCATCAAGCGGCAGGACCTCGTCGATCTCTCGCTGCTGGAATCCGCACACGGCATCGCGATCCGGCCGAACTCCGACGAGATCGGTGTCGAGGTCGGTTCCGACAAGGTCATTCTCGGCAAGAAGGGCGGACTGACACTGTCGCCGGTCGACATCTCGGCCGAGCGCGCGCCCACCGCGGTGCGGCCGGTGTTCAGCCCCGAGGGCTGGCGCAAGGGCCAGTCGGAGGATTTCTGGACCCGCCAGAGCAATCTGGTGACGGCGATCTCGGCGGTCGATCCGGCGCAGCGCTCGCTGCCGCGGCTCGATCTCGCGCAGTTCTACATGTCGCGCGCGATGTATCACGAAGCCAAGTCCGTCACCGATCTGATGTTGAGCGATCCCCTCAACAAGGAGGAGAGCGGCGCGCTGATCATGCATGCGATCGCCAGCATCCTGATCGGCCGGCCGGCGCAGGGCCTGAAGGATCTCGCCAATCCCGTGATCGGCAACAGCCACGATTCCCAGCTCTGGAAGGCGCTGGCCTATGCGCGCCAGGGCAAATGGGCGGATGCGCGCGAGAAGTTCAAGAACGTCGAATTCGCCATCGCCTCGCTGCCGATCGACATCCAGCGCATCGTCACGATGGAGGCGATGCGGTCCTCGCTCGAGGTGAAGGACTATGCCGGCGCTTCCAAGCGCCGCGGCGAGATCGAAGTGGTCGGCATCTCGCCCGAAGCCGCGCCCGGCTTCGCCGTGCTGCGCGGCCGGCTCGCCGAAGCGCTCGGCCACGACAAGGACGCGCTCGACGACTACAAGTTGGCGGTCGCGTCGAGCGATCGGCCGGCTGCGGCCGAGGCCAAGCAGCTCGAGGTTGCGTTGCGGCAGAAGCGCGACGAGATCAGCAAGGAAGAGGCGCTGCGCGATCTCGAGACGCTGTCGATGACCTGGCGCGGCGACTCGATCGAGGTCAAGACGCTCCAGATGCTGTCGCAGCTGTATGCCGAGAGCGGACGCTACCGCGACGCGCTCACGGCGGCCCGCACCGCGACCAGACTCCAGCCGAACGCCGAAGCCTCGCGCCAGGCGCAGGACCTCGCCTCCGACCTGTTCACGCAGATCTTCCTGGGCCCCAAGGGCGACGAACTGCCGGTGGTCGAGTCGCTCGGGCTGTTCTACGAGTTTCGCGAGCTGACACCGATCGGCCGCCGCGGCGACGAACTGATCCGGCGTCTTGCTGACCGTCTCGCCTCGATCGACCTGCTCGACCAGGCCGCCGAACTCCTGCAATACCAGGTTGACCACCGTCTCGAAGGTGCCGCGCGCGCCCAGGTCGCCGCGCGCCTGTCCATGATCTATCTCGCCAACCGCAGGCCCGACAAGGCGATCACGGCGCTGCGCGCGAGCCGCATCAGCGATCTCTCCGGCGAGCTCAGGCAGCAGCGCCTGCTGCTGGAAGCGCGGGCGCAAAGCGACGTCGGCCGTCACGATCTCGCCCTCGACATCGTCTCCAACGTCGGCGGGCGCGAGGTGCTACGTCTGCGCTCCGACATCTTCTGGGCGGGGCGGCGCTGGCGCGAGGCCGCCGAACAGATCGAGCTCTATTACGGCGACCGTTTCCGCGACTTCAAGCCGCTCAACGCGGTGGAGAAGAGCGACATCATCCGCGCCGCCGTCGGTTATGCTCTCGCCGACGACTCGATCGGCCTGTCGCGCTTCCGCGAGAAATATGCGCCGTTGATGAGCGAGAGTGCCGACCGCGTCGCTTTCGACATCGCAAGCAAGCCGGCAGCGTCCTCCAGCGCCGAATTCGCCGAGATCGCCAAGCTCGCCGCCAGCGTCGACACGCTGGATGGCTTCCTCCGCGAGATGAAGCAGCGCTTCCCCGACGCCACCGCCCGCGCCCCGGCCTCGCCGCAGGCCAAGGACGAGACCGACCACACCGGCTCGCTGCCCACGATCCCCGTCGTGCGGCAGATCAAGATGACGCGCTAGGAACCCTGCTACCTCTGGGCCTCTCGACAGGTGCTGCACAACGCGGCAACCTGAAGCATCTTCATGCCGGGAGAGCGTTGAAATGAGCAAGCCTGCCAAGACCGAAGCCGAACTCATCGCGATGGCGCGGGCCGAATTGAAGGCCCATGTCGATGGTCCGCACAGCCTCGCCATCTCCATCGTTCGCGATGGCGACAGCTGGGAGTTCCGTGCCGATGCCGACCAGGCGACGCGGGACCGGGCAGGCTTCCCGGAAAGCGTCGCCATGCTGGTGCAGATCGGCGATCATCTCAGCAAGCAGTATGACGTGAAGGGGTAGAGGCGTAGCCTCGAACGCCGCGACATTGAACGCGCGACATACACGGTGTCATCGCCCGACTTGATCGGGCGATCCAGTATTCCAGAGACGGCGGTGATGGAATCGAGAAGCCGCGGCGTACTGGATGCCCCGCCTTCGCGGGGCATGACAGCAGAAGTCGCGGCGGCTACCCGCCCCCGTAGCTCTGCACCAAGCTCCCCGCCACCAGCGACCAGCCGTCGACCAGCACGAAGAAGATCAGCTTGAACGGCAGCGAGATGGTGGCCGGCGGCAGCATCATCATGCCCATCGACATCAGCACGGAGGCGACGACGAGGTCGATGATCAGGAAGGGCAAGAATAACAGGAAGCCGATCTCGAACGCGCGCTTCAGCTCGGAGATCATGAAGGCGGGGACCAGGATGCGTAAGCCGAGGTCTTCGGGGGTGGCCGGCGGCGGCTCGCCGGAGAGATCGAGGAACAGCTTGAGGTCCTTCTCGCGCACGTTCTTCTGCATGAAGCCGCGCAAGGGAACCGAGGCGCGCTGGAGCGCGTCCTCGACGCTGAGCTGGTTGGCGACGAGCGGGCGGATGCCGTCGTCGTAGGATTTCTGCAGGACCGGTCCCATCACGAAGAAGGTGAGGAACATCGCGAGCGCGATGATCACCGAGTTCGGCGGCGCGGTCGCCGTGCCCATCGCGGTGCGCAGCAGCGACAGCACGACCACGATGCGCGTGAACGACGTCATCATGATCAGGATCGACGGTGCGATCGACAGCACCGTGAGCAGCGCGATCATCTGGATCGCGCGCTCGGTGACGCCGCCACCGCCAGCACCGCCGCCGCCGAGATTGATGCTGATGTCCTGCGCATGCGCAACGGGCGCAAATACAAGGCTCGCGAGCGAAGCTGCGGCGATCAGGACAGAAAGAAGAACAACTCTACGCGGGAGGGCCGGCAGCCTCACGAAGACGGCTTCGGACGGCCAAGCAGCGAGGCCATCTCGTCTTCGAGATTTTCAAAGCTGGTCTTCTCCGCGACCGGCTTTGCGGGCGGGGCCGGTGGTGCCGGCGGCTCGCTGCGGACAGCACGGGGCGGCGGCGGAGCGGGCGGCTCCGGTGCCACCGGAGGCGCGAGCGTCTCGCCGGACGGGCGGCGCAACGCAGCTTCAAGCCGCTGCGCCATCTCGGCGAGGTTCTGCTCGGCGCTCGAAGGCGCTGCTGCGGCAGGGGCCGGCGGCGGAACGGGCGGAGCCTGCGGCACGGGTGGAGGAGGCGGCGGCGGCGGTGCGGCCGCGCGCTCGGCGCGCACCGGCGGCACTTTCACCGGCGGCTCGCTCTGGCGTGGCGGACGCGGCATCAGCGGGGGCTCGTTGCGGGCAACGCGCGGCGGCATCGGCTCGGGACGCAACTCGCGCTCGGGGCGCGGCGCGATCGGTTCGGGCGGAAAGCCGGCCAGCGGCGGCTCGCTGCGGCGTTCGGCCAAAGCGGGCGCAGGCCGGCGCACTTCGTCGGCGAAGGAGGGACGCGCCGGTCGCGGCGGCGGTTCCGGCATTTGCGGCTCGGGATGATCGAGCAGTTCGGGTCGCGGGGCTTCGTCGGCCCAGCTGCTGGTATCCGGCATGGGGGCAAGACGCGGCGGCTCGGCGGCATTGGAGCGTTGCGGAAGCTGGTCGCGACCGGGCGCGGCGCGCACGATATTCGGCTCGACCACGATGTCGGTGGGGCCGCCGATCATCAGGAGATGCTCGACATTGTCACGCCGGACCAGCACCAGGCGTCGCCGTCCATCGACCGCGGCGGCATCGATCACGGCGAGCCGGGGCATCCGGCCGCGCTGGGTGTTGGCACCGAGCCGGCTGGTGGCGAATCGGCGAACCAGCCATGCGGCGACGCCGATCAACGCCAGAACGACGATGAACGCCACGATGAAGGTGATAGGGCTGCCTTGCATACTTGTCCCCGGCAAATGGCGCTCTTCTCGTGCCCATGGTCAGACGCGCCAACCACCGGCGTAGGATGCCCCAAACTGCGATTTCTTAACGTCCCACGGCAAGTTTTGCCGTCCCCAACTCTTAATAACCTATGAATCGCTCGATCCAAAACGACTTCTTGACCTGTGCATCGGCCGCCAAGCAGTTGGGTTAATGCCGCTTTCGGGGGCGTAGAATCACGGGGTCGCAAACGCGTGTCCCGCTTCGTGACATGCACGCGCTGTATCTTTAACCACCTGTTAACCATACACGCGGCAAATTCTGCCTAGCTTCGGACCTCGGGTCCGGGGAGAGGCGGAAGGAGCCGCAACGATGTCCATCAATGATCTGCCGGTGCTGTCGGCGCTTCGCACCAAGATGCAGTGGCACCAGGAACGCCAGCGCGTCCTGTCCGAGAACGTCTCCAATTCCGACACGCCCAAGTTCCGGCCGCGCGACCTGGTCGAGCCGAAGTTCGACAAGGCTGGCGCCGTCACGGGCTCGATGGGGCCTCTGGCGATGACCCGCACCAGCGGCTCCCACATGATGCCGTCGGGCGCGGCCTCGAGTTTCGACCAGAACAAGAATGCGGGTTTCGAGACCCGCCCTGCGGGCAACGCCGTCAATCTCGAAGAGGAGATGATGAAGTCCGCCAGCAACCAGATGGACTATGCGGCGGCGACCTCGCTCTATTCCAAGAGCCTGCATCTGCTCAAGACCGCGATCGGCAAGGGTTAGAGCTAGAGGAGGAAGCGCATCATGGCGAATGACAGCAGCGACTTTGCCCGCTCGATGGCGATTGCGACCTCCGGTCTGCGCGCGCAGGCCGGGCGCATGCGGGTGATCTCGGAAAACATCGCGAACGCGGATTCGACCTCGCAGAGCGCCGGCGGCGATCCCTACCGGCGCAAGGTGCCGACCTTCTCCTCCGCGCTCGACCGTACGCTCGATGCGCAGGTCGTCACCCTCGGCCGGATCAAGCCCGACCAATCCAGCTTCCGCACCAAATACGAGCCGAACAATCCGGCCGCGGATGCGACCGGCAACGTCAAATATCCCAACGTGAATTCGGTGGTCGAGATGACCGACATGCGCGATGCGCAGCGGTCCTACGAGGCCAACCTCAACATCATCAGTGCGACGCGCCGGATGATCCAGCGCACGCTCGACATCCTCAAGAGCTGAACAGGACAATTGAGCCATGGCATCACCGACAGTCGCCGCCAACGCCTATGCCAGCCTTGCCCGCGTGCTGGAAAACAGCGGCACCGGTGCCGGCGCCAGCGCCGGCAAGGGCAGTGAAGCGGGCGGGCAATCCTTTGCCTCGATGCTGAAAGACGCTGTCGGCAGCGTCATGGAATCCGGCCGCAAGTCCGACGCGCAGACCGTGGCGATGGCTGCCGGCAAGGCCAATGTGATGGACGTGGTGACGGCGGTGGCAGACACCGACGTCGCGGTGTCCACGCTGGTCTCGGTCCGCGACCGCGTGATCGCGGCGTATGAAGACATCATGAAGATGCCGATCTGATTTTAGGCGCTGGCGCTCGCCCCATCGTCATTGCGAGCGAAGCGAAACAATCCAGAGTCTTTCCGCAGGCGGCAGTCTGGATTGCTTCGCTTCGCTCGCAATGACGGGGGAGAAGGCGTTCGTTCCCCGCAGGAGCGGCGGGGATGAAAGTTGAACAAGGAATTCTGCAATGACCGGACCCGAAACCCTCGACGTCGCGCGTGATGCGATCTGGACCATCGTGATCGTGTCGTCGCCGCTGATGGTGGTCGGCCTCGTGGTCGGCGTCGTGGTGTCGCTGTTCCAGGCGCTGACCCAGATCCAGGAACAGACGCTGATCTACGTGCCGAAGATTTTGGCCATTTTTGCCACGATGCTGCTGGCGCTGCCGTTCATGGCCGACGCACTGCATTCCCACATGCTGCGGATATCGTCGCGAATCATCGGCGGCTGAGGCACAATGCGCCCGTCATGCGCATCGACGTCTCGCTATTACCGGCGCTTGCCGCGGCCTTCATGCTCGCCTTCGCCCGGGTCGGCGCGATGGTGATGCTGCTGCCGGGGCTCGGCGAGACCAACATTCCGACACGGATCAAGCTGTCGATCGCGCTGTTGCTCACGCTGATCATCCTGCCGCTGCATCGCAACGCCTATCAGGTCGACATGGGCTCGCTCGCGCCGCTGCTGGTGCTGATGCTGCATGAGATCGTGATCGGCATCGTGCTGGGGGCAACGGCCCGCGTGACGCTGTCGGCGCTCCAGGTCGCGGGTGCCGTGATCGCGCAGCAGATGGGGCTCGGCTTCGTCACCTCGGTCGATCCGACGCAGGGACAGCAGGGCGTGCTGGTCGGCAACTTCCTGACCATGCTCGGCGTGACGCTGCTGTTCGCCACCGACAGCCATCACCTGGTGATCTCGGCGCTGAACGACAGCTACAGGATCTTTTCGCCCGGCGAGACCGTGTCGAGCGGCGATGTCGCTGCGCTTGCGACGCGGGCTTTTTCCGCTGCGTTCCTGCTCGGCCTGCAGCTTTCCGGGCCATTCCTGGTGTTTGGTCTCGTCTTCAACATCGGGCTGGGGGTGCTGGCGCGGCTGATGCCGCAAATGCAGGTCTATTTCGTCGGCGTGCCTTTGTCGATCTTCGCCGGCTTCCTGGTGCTCGCCGTGGTGCTCACCGCGATGATGGGCACCTATCTCGACTACTTCGTCGGTGTCATGCACCAGATGATGCCGTTGAAATAAGAGGGGTCGATGGCGGAAGACAAGGATCCAGAGAGTCAAACAGAAGACCCGACACAAAAGCGTCTCGACGACGCGCTCGAACGCGGCGACGTTGCGAAAAGCCAGGAGATCAACACCTGGTTCATGATCGCGGGCGCCACGCTCGCGGTCTCGACCTTCTCGGGTTCGGTCGGCAGCGGGCTGCTGACGCCGATGCGAAACCTGCTCGCCAATTCCTGGATGATCAAGATTGACGGCGGGAATCTGATCGCGCTGATGCAGCAGATCGAGGTCGCCGTGTTCGCGGCGGTCGGCGTGCCGCTGCTGATGCTGGTGCTGGCGGCGATTGCCGGCAACATGCTCCAGCATCGCCTGGTCTGGTCGACCGACTCTCTCACCCCAAAATTCAGCAAGATCTCGCCCGCGGCCGGCTTCGCGCGCATCTTCGGCAAGCAGGCGGCGGCGAACTTCCTGAAGGGCATTGGCAAGCTGGTCATCCTCAGCGTCGTCATGACCGTGGTTCTGTGGCCGGAGCGGCATCGCATGGAGGCGATGGTCAAGCTCGATCCGGTCGCCATGCTGAGCGCCGGCACCAGCATGACCATCCATCTGCTTGGCGCGGTGGTCGCTGCCCTCGCGATCATCGCCATCGGCGACTACTTCTTCCAGTACCGCAGCTGGTTCCAGCGGCAGAAGATGTCGCTCCAGGAGATCAAGGAAGAGTTCAAGCAGTCCGAAGGCGACCCGCACATCAAGGGCAAGCTCCGGCAATTGCGCCAGCAGCGTTCCAGGAAGCGCATGATGGCGGCGGTTCCCAAGGCCTCCGTGATCATCACCAACCCGACCCACTATTCGGTGGCGCTGTCCTACGAGCGGGGCATGTCTGCGCCGATCTGCGTCGCCAAGGGCGTCGACAACCTCGCCTTCAAGATCCGGGAGATCGCGCGCGAGCACGACATTCCGATCGTCGAGAACGTGCCGCTCGCCCGCGCGCTCTATGCCACCGTCGAGATCGACCAGGAAATTCCGGGCGAGCACTACCATGCGGTCGCCGAAGTCATCGGCTACGTCATGCGGCTGAAGCGCGGATTCGGCGCCGGGCGGTGACAAAACACCCGAAAATCACCGGAAATGGCCGTAAGCTGGGAATCAGAGTACCTTTCGCCCCTGCTGCCCTTGCGTCTGCGGGTCCAATTCAGGCAGGGAAGGCACCGCGCGCGCCGCAGCGCGTTGATTCTCTGCCGACAGGCTGCGCCAGCTCGAAATGACTGCTGAGACCGACCACGACCTCACACGCGAGCCCGCTGCGGCGCACGAACCGTCGCCGCGCTCGGGCAGCATTGCGCTGGTCCTGCTGGTGGCCGCCGGCCTCGTCGCGGTCGCCATCGGCCTGATGACGCTCGGCCGCGCGCAGGCGCAGCCCTACATCCTCGGCATCCTCGCCGTGCTGGCGATGGTTGGCCTGTTCAACCTGTTCGCCTTCGCCGCCGGCATCATCCGCTTCGCCGACCGCAATCTCGACGACCCCATCATCGGCCGCATCTCCGATCACGCCTTCGACGGCCTCGCCGTGACCGATCCGCGTGGCCATGTGGTCTATTCCAATGCGGCCTATCTGACCCTGACCGGCGCCACCGGCCCGCAGGAGGTGCGTCCCGTCGAGCGTGTCTTCATCGGCAACCCCGATGTTTCCGAAGCCGTGTTCCGCCTGCTGAAGGCGGCCCGCGAAGGCAAGCGGCAGCAGGAAGAGGTGCGCATCTCCGGCCAGGATGGCAGCCAGGGCCGCTGGCTGCGCATGCGCGTGCGTCCGCTCGGAACCGGCAAGCGCGAGGCGAAATACGCGGTGTGGTCGATCGCCGACATCACCCGCGACCGCGAGCGCCAGGAGGACGTGTTCCAGGAGCTCCAGCACGCGATCGAATATCTCGATCACGCGCCCTGCGGCTTCTTCTCGGTCAATCCGGCCGGAGAACTCGCCTATGTCAACGCGACGCTGGCGAACTGGCTCGACTACGACCTCGCCGAGATCGGCTCGGGCGGGCTGAAGCTCACCGACATCGTCTCCGGCGACGGCGCCTCGCTGCTCACCGCGATCGTGGCGGTGCCGGGCGAAGTGAAGACCGAAGTCTTCGACATCGATCTGCGCATGCGCACCGGCAAGACCATGCCGGTGCGGCTCTATCACAAGCTCGCCTTCGGCGCCGACGGCGCGCCGGGGCCCTCGCGCACGCTGGTCATCAGCCGCGCGCGCGACGAGCGCAGCGACCCTGATCGCGCTGCCGAAGTACGCTTCATGCGCTTCTTCGACCACACGCCGATGGCGATCGCGACCGTCGACCGCGGCGGCAATGTCGTGCGCGCCAATGCGCGCTACGCCAAGCTCGGGCAGGCGCTCGGGCTCGACACCAGCAGCAAGTCGATCTTCCGTGCGGTCAATTCGCGCGACCGTCATCTGCTGATCGCGGCGATCAACCAGGCTGCCGAAAACCAGGCCGACATCGCCCCGGTCGAGGTCGCGCTGGAGGGAACCAAGGAGCGCTGGGGCCAGTTCTTCGTCACGCCGGTGGACGGCGCCGAGAACGACGCGGAAGCCGCCATCGTGCACATGCTCGAGACCACCGAGCGGCGCGCGCTGGAGAACCAGATCAACCAGTCGCAGAAGATGGAGACGGTCGGCCAGCTCGCCGGCGGCATCGCCCACGACTTCAACAACGTGCTCTCCGCCATCATGATGGCGAACGACTTCCTGCTGAACGCGCACAAGCCGACCGATCCGTCGTTCCAGGACATCATGCAGATCAAGCAGAACGCGACGCGGGCCGCGACGCTGGTGCGGCAGCTGCTGGCGTTCTCGCGGCGGCAGACGCTGCGGCCGCAGGTGCTCGACCTCGGCGACGCGCTTTCGGACCTTGCCATGCTGCTGCGGCGGCTGATCGGCGAGAAGGTCAAGCAGGAGACCATCCACGGCCGCGACCTCTGGCCGGTCAAGGTCGACGTCTCCCAGTTCGAGCAGGTGATCGTCAATCTCGCGGTGAACGCGCGCGACGCCATGCCCGAGGGCGGCAAGCTGATCATTCGCACCGCCAACGTCACCACCGAGGAAGCGGCCAAGCTCGCCTACAAAGGCATGCCGGCCGCGGATTACGTGCGGATCGAGGTCGCCGACACCGGCACCGGCATCCCCGCCGACATCCGCGACAAGATCTTCGAGCCGTTCTTCTCGACCAAGGAAGTCGGCAAGGGCACCGGCCTCGGTCTCTCGACCGTCTACGGCATCGTCAAGCAGACCGGCGGCTTCATCTACGTCGATTCCGAGCCCGGGCAGGGCACCTCGTTCCACATCTTCCTGCCGCGCCATCACGCCGAGCCCGAGGTCGAGCAGCCGGCGCCGGCGGTTACGAACGGTGCCGCGAAGGAAGCAGCGCCCGCGGCCGAGGCGAAGGCCCGAACCGATCTCACCGGACAGGGCACCATCCTGCTCGTCGAGGACGAAGAAGGCCTGCGCGCGCTGAACGCGCGCGGCCTGCGCTCGCGCGGCTACACCGTGGTCGAGGCCGAGAACGGCGTCGAAGCGATGGAAGTGCTGGCGGAGCAGAGCGGCGGGATCGATCTTGTCGTCTCCGACGTCGTGATGCCCGAGATGGACGGCCCGACGCTGCTCAAGGCGATGCGCGAGCAGAATCCCGACATCAAGTTCATCTTCGTCTCCGGCTACGCCGAGGACGCCTTCGAGAAGAGCCTGCCCGAGGGGCAGCAGTTCGACTTCCTGCCGAAGCCGTTCACGCTCAGTCAGCTCGTCGCGGCGGTGAAGGAGACGATGGCGAAGCAGGGGTAAGGACGAGTGCTTTTTCCGCGCTCTCCGTCATTGCGAGCGCAGCGAAGCAATCCAGCCTGCATCCGCGGAAAGAATCTGGATTGCTTCGTCGCTTCGCTCCTCGCAATGACGGTGTTGAGGGAGCTGTGTTCAATTCGACGGGGAAAAAGCGGAATTCCCGCCTGAAACCCGCCGGTAACCAGCGACCATTGTCCCTCCACGGACCCCGCCAAACCCCCGCCAGATATGGGCTTTTGTCACATCCCCGCGACTGAGGGCCGCAGCCATAAGTTCCGAAACCGTCTTCACTTTTCGGGAAGTCTGCCCATCTTAGGGGCACGTCCCCATGCCGGGGATTTGGGAAACGCACATGAAGTTCTCGCAACGCTCCCGAAGTCTCTTCAAGACGATCGCCGTCGTGCTGGCGCTTGCGCTGCCGACCGCCCTCGCGATCTCGTCCGCTGACGCGCGCGTCGGTGGCGGCATGTCGTCGGGTTCGCGCGGCTCGCGCACCTATACGGCTCCGCCGTCGACCACGACCGCGCCGGGCTCGACCTCGCAGTTCAACCGCACCTACACCCAGCCGGGTGCGGGCATGAATTCGACCGCGGCTGCGCCCGCACGCGGCGGGCTGTTCGGCCGCGCCGGCGGTTTCATGGGCGGCCTTGCGGCCGGCTTCCTCGGCGCGGGCCTGCTCGGCATGCTGTTCGGAGGCGGCCTGTTCGGCGGTCTCGGCGGCCTGTCGTCGATCATTGGCCTGGTCATCCAGATCGCGCTGGTGGTGCTGGTGGTCCGGCTCGCGATGTCGTGGTGGCAGCGCCGCCATACCCCGCAGACGGCCTATGCCAATGCTGACGCCGGCGCCGGCCCGGGAGCCGGTCCCGGACCGCAGACGAACTATCGCAGCGGCCTCGGTGGCGGTCTGGGAAGCGGTCTTGGCGGCGGCTTCGGTTTCGGCGCCGCCAACAACGCGCCGCTTGAGATCAAGCCCGATGACTACGAGGCGTTCGAGCGCCTGCTCGGCGATGTCCAGGCCGCATGGTCGAACGAGGACGTGGCCAAGCTGCACACGCTCGCGACGCCGGAAATGGTCTCCTATTTCGAGCAGGATCTCGGCCAGAACCGCGCGCGCAACGTCGTCAACAAGGTGACCGACGTCAAGCTGTTGCAGGGCGACCTCGCGGAAGCCTGGCGCGAAGGCGAGACCGAGTACGCCACGGTGGCGCTGCGCTTCGCGCTCACGGACAAGACGCTCGACCGCAACAGCGGCACAGTCGTCGCCGGCAGCGAGCAGCCGGGCGAGGCGACGGAGGTCTGGACCTTTGCCCGCCGTCCGAACGCGGGCTGGGAAGTGTCGGCGATCCAGCAGACCAACTGATCGCATCGCATATGAGACATCGGGCGTCGTGCTTCCAGCACGGCGCCTTTTTTCTTTTGGACGTCTCGCATCGCGGCATCGGAATAAGCGGGCGCGCGTCGGGTTGAAATCAGGCGGCCAACGACAAACACAATTGGGAGGACAGGATGATCCGCATCGAAAGATCCGTGACGATGTCAGGCCTCGCGCTGGCGATAGCCTTGCTTGCCGCGCCATCGGCGCAAGCTCAGTCGGCCGATATGACGTTCTTCGTGACCTCCAGCGGCCCGGGCAAGGGCGCCGATCTCGGCGGCCTCGAGGGAGCCGATGCGCAATGCCAGAAGCTGGCACAGGCCGGCGGCGTGGGCGCCAAGATCTGGCGCGCCTATCTCTCGACGCAGGCCGCCGACGGCAAGCCGGCCGTCAACGCAAAGGACCGCATCGGCAAGGGACCGTGGCAGAACGCCAAGGGCGCTGTGATCGCCAAGGATGTTGCCGACCTGCATGGCACGGCCAACAACCTCACCAAACAGACCGCGCTCAGCGAGAAGGGTGAGGTCACCAACGGCCGTGGCGACACGCCGAACCGGCACGACATCCTCACGGGATCGCAACCCGACGGCACCGCCTTTGGCGCCGGTGACGACAAGACCTGCAAGAACTGGACGTCGAGCACGCAAGGCGCGGCGGTCGTCGGCCATGCCGATCGCCAGGGCCTGCGCGACGACGAGCCGTCGAAATCCTGGAACAGCTCTCACCCCTCGCGCGGCCCCGACGGCGGCTGCTCGCAGGCCGATCTGAAGAGCACCGGCGGTGACGGCCTCTTCTACTGTTTCGCGTCGAATTGAGGCTCTCTCCTCCGTCATTGCGAGCGGAGCGAAGCAATCCAGAATCTCTCCGCGGAAAGACCCTGGATTGCTTCGTCGCAAGAGCTCCGCGCAATGACGAGCGTGTGACGACCGAGTTCCGTCCCATCCTGACGGAACCGGGAGTCGCATGTTACATTGGTCCGATCGCTCCCACGCGCACGGACCTCTCCCATGAAATACGAGCTCTACTATTGGCCCGAGATCCAGGGCCGCGGTGAATATGTGCGGCTGGCGCTGGAGGAAGCGGGCGCGGCCTATGTCGACGTCGCGCGTGGCCCGCGCGGCTCAGCTGCGATGATGAAGATGATGGACGCACACAAGGGCACGCCGCCCTTCGCGCCGCCATTCCTGAAGGCCGGCAACCTCGTCATTGGCCAGACCGCCAACATCCTGCTTTATCTCGGCAGCCGCCATGGGCTCGCACCGAAGACGGAAGCCGGCAAACTCTGGGTGCACCAGCTTCAGCTCACCATCACCGATCTCGTGGTCGAGATCCACGACACCCATCATCCCATTGGGCCGTCACAATACTACGAAGACCAGAAGGCGCCGGCGAAGAAACGCACGGCCGAGTTCTGGGATGAGCGTGTGCCGAAATATCTCGGCTATTTCGAGCAGCTTCTTGCCGACAATGACGGCGCCTATCTCACCGGTCGCAGGCTGACTTACGTCGATCTCTCGCTGTTCCAGATCGTCGACGGGCTGCGTTATGCGTTTCCAAAACGCATGACGGCGTTCGAGAAAGATATTCCGGGCCTGGTCGGTCTGCACGATCGCATCGCCGCGCGGCCGAACATCAAGGCGTACCTCGCCAGCGAGCGCCGTATTCCCTTCAACGAGCAGGGCATCTTCCGTCGCTACAAGGAGCTCGATAATTAGCCGGTCCGGATGGGAGCTGGCGGCAGCCCCCGTTCCGGACCGGCCGTTTCGGGCGCGATCAATCGCCCGAAAGCTTGCTGGCTCGTGGTGCGCTGCGCGCGCTCGGGGCCGGCATGATTGTCCGATGCATCAGAAACGGGTGTGAGATCGTGTTCGTCGGGGCAGGGGGGCTTGCAGAACATCGTCGCGTCTCCCGCTGGGTGAATGCGGGTTCCCTCTAGCGAGGTTCGTGTGCGGCGACGTCAGTCGATTGGAGGAGAGGATGCGCTTTTCCGTGCGGCCTCACCACACGCCGGGCAGCAGGCGATAGCGCACCCGCGTCACATAGTCGGAATATCCCGGCAGGCCCTCGCGCAGCGTGCGCTCCTCGATGCCGATGCGGACCGCAAACAGGGCGACGATGACAGGCAGCATCACCAGGCCCCACCACGAGCCCAGCAACAGCGGCACGCCGGCGAAGAACAGGACCATGCCGCTATACATGGGATGGCGCACCCGCGCGTAGGGTCCGGTCGAGATCACGCGCTGTGCGCGCTCGGCCTGCAACTTCACCACGGGGGCGGCGAACGAGTTTTCGCGGAAGACCCAGAGGATGAACAGCGTTGAAGCTACGAACAACGCGAGGCCGAGCACCTGGAGCGCGACCGGCATCTCCGAGGAGAGCGCGCGCCGGTCGAGCCCCATCGCGGCCAGCCAGGCCAGCATCGCGATGACGAAGACGATCATGAAGGCCTTGTCGGCGGCGGGCTGATTCTTTTGCAGGACCGGCCGAAGACGTTCGGCGAGCAGCGCGGGGTCGATCCGGTAGAGCCACCAGCCGCAGAGCGGGCCCAGCAGGGCGCAGGTGGCGAGGAAGACCCAGGCCGACGGCCAGTGCAAGGTCCCGGCGCAGGCGAACAGCAGAGCGCCCATCCCGACGGTGGTGATCGTGTTCTGCAACAGCAGTTTTGCGATCATGCGCGGATTCCGGAATAGCCGCGCATGATACTGGTCCCGCTATCCGGCGAAGTTGCGGCCGGACACGCGAAAAGCCCGATCGACCGGATCGGGCGTTTCATCCTTGGCAAGGACGATCAGGCGAGCTGATCGATCCGCGTGCCCTGACCCGGCGGCAGCGGCGCGGGCGGCTGCGGCTTGTAGGTCGGGTCGGTGTCCTTGGTCTTGGTCTGGTCGTCCTGCTGCCTGGTCGTGTCGTAGCTTGGCACCACGATCGCGATCGGCGGCGGCGCGATGGTAGAAACGCTCATCCACAAATCCTCACACATGGAAACGATTGACCCTGCGCCACGAGGAGCGAAATTTCCTTCAAGGCAATCGTTAAAATGCGAGGGAGTTTGTGCGGTGTGACGCGCGCCTCTCATGGCGCGATTTGAGTGAGACGACGAGATCTCTCCCGTCATTGCGAGCGCAGCGAAGCAATCCAGTCTGTCTCCCCGGAGAGATTCTGGATTGCTTCGCTACGCTCGCAATGACGGAGTGTGTGGAAGGAGCGAGTCCTTCCTATTCGTCCTTGCCGCGCGTGATCGCGATCGACGCGTCCGTCTTGGTGCGGGTGCATTCCATGTTGAGCCGCCGGTAGCGCATGACGACCTTGTCGCCGCGCAACAGTCCCATTCGCTTCAGGCAGCGCGTCGCGCCCGTCGTGGTGTCGTCCTTCGTCACGGTGAAGACGATCGCCGCCATCGAGCCGACCAGGGCAAAGAACTCCGGCTTGGGCTTGCGGTCGCCCTTGGCATAGAGCTCGATCGAATATTTGTCGCCGCGGCAACCCACCGACAGCTCCTTGGCTGCGGGGTGCGTGAGGTACACGACATTGGCGGCGCGGAAGTTCACCTTGACGCGATCGACCTGGTTCGCCAGCTCCTTGGCGCTGTCGTCGCAGCGGTCGGCGCGCGCAGGCGAGGTGAGGGTCACAAGGCCGGTGATGGCGGCGGCGACCAGGATCGCGCCGCGGACGTTCAGTTTGAAAATCATGATGAAAAGCCCCTTAGGGCGCGCATTCAACCGTCGTCGCGCGCGGAGCGCAAGGGGTGCACCCCGGTCTTCCCGAGCATGATGATGGCAACGGGGCTACGCTGACACCCGGCGGAAAACGGCCGCCATACCGCCGAATCGGGATGCCCCGGCCGCGCCAGAACGCCTTCCCTTTACGGCAAAAAAGCTTAGAACGCTTCTATGCTGAGAGGCCCGCGAGGGCTCCAAAACCCCGAGATTCGCCCATGAACGCTCCCACCGCCTTCCCCGATCCCGCAAAGCCCGTTCCGCCTTACAAGCACACCCCGCTGTTCCCGCTGGGGAAGGACGAGACGCCCTACAAGAAGATCACGTCCGAGGGCGTTAGGGTCGAGAAGGTCCTGGGGAAGGACATGCTGGTGGTGTCGCGCGATGCGCTGCGGGCGCTGTCGGAGGCGGCTTTCGGCGACATCAACCATTACCTGCGGCCCGGCCATCTGAAACAGCTCCGCGCGATCCTGGAGGACGGCGAGGCGAGCCCGAACGACAAGTTCGTCGCGCTGGACTTCCTGAAGAACGCCAACATTGCCGCCGGCGGCGTGCTGCCGATGTGCCAGGACACCGGCACCGCGATCATCATGGGCAAGAAGGGCTGCAACATCATCACCGACGGTGACGACGAGGCGGCGCTGTCGGAAGGCGCGCGCGATGCTTACCTGCGCCGCAATCTGCGCTACTCGCAGGTCGCGCCCTTGTCGATGTACGAGGAGAAGAACACCGCCAACAACATGCCGGCGCAGTGCGAGATCTACGCCGAGGGTGATGATGCCTACAAGTTCATGTTCATGGCGAAGGGCGGCGGCAGCGCCAACAAGAGCTTTCTGTTCCAGGCCACGCCCTCGGTGCTGACCAGGGACCGGCTGCTCGCCTTCCTGAAGGAGAAGGTGTTGACGCTGGGGACCGCCGCGTGCCCGCCCTATCACCTCGCCATCGTGATCGGCGGCACCTCGGCCGAGCTCTGCATGAAGACGGTGAAACTCGCTTCCGCCCGCTATCTCGACGCGCTGCCGACCCACGGCTCGCCCGACGGCAATGCCTTCCGCGATCTCGAGATGGAGCAGGAAATTCTGAAGATGACGCAGTCGCTCGGCGTCGGCGCGCAGTTCGGCGGCAAGTATTTCTGCCACGACGTGCGGGTGATCCGCCTGCCGCGCCACGGTGCCTCGCTGCCGATCGGGCTAGGGGTGTCCTGCTCGGCCGACCGCCAGGTGCTCGGCAAGATCACCAAGGACGGCGTCTATCTCGAGGAGCTCGAGCACAACCCGGCGCAATATCTGCCGCAGGTCGAGCAGTCGCTCGGCGGCGAGGTCGTCAAGATCGACCTCAACCAGCCGATGAAGGACATCCTTGCGACGTTCTCGAAATTCCCGATCAAGACGCGGGTCTCGATGACCGGCACCATGATCGTCGCCCGCGATAGCGCGCATGCCAAGCTGCGCGAGCGGCTGGAGAAGGGCGAGCCGCTGCCGGATTATTTCAAGAACCATCCGGTCTATTACGCCGGTCCGGCCAAGACGCCCGACGGCTACGCCTCCGGTGCGTTCGGTCCGACCACCGCGGGCCGCATGGATTCCTTCGTCGAGCAGTTCCAGGCTGCAGGCGGTTCGATGGTGATGGTCGCCAAGGGCAATCGCGCGCCGGCCGTGCGCGAGGCCTGCAAGAAGCATGGCGGCTTCTATCTCGGCTCGATCGGCGGTGCAGCGGCGAACCTCGCCGAGCACTGCATCAAGAAGGTCGAGGTGCTGGAATATCCCGAGCTCGGCATGGAAGCGATCTGGCGCATTGAAGTCGTCGACTTCCCGGCGTTCATCATCGTCGACGACAAGGGCAACGACTTCTTCAAGGAGTTGAATTTGGGCTGAGGCTCGGAGCGATTGGCCGGCGTCCGGACGCTGGCCTTTCTAGCGCGGCACCGTGTACTGTGTCGGTGCGCCGTTCTCCGGCCCGTCGAACATCACGAGCACGCGCCATGGCTCGCCGGCGGTGTCGCTGAGCAGGAGCAAGGTCTCTGCCTTGGCCGTGGCGTCGGCGACCTTGATCGGATGGCTTGTTCCAAGTTTGCCTGTCTTGGGATCGTAAAGCACGATTGCAGGCGTGATCTGCTGCTCGTTGACTGGTCCGGTCAGGAGGAGAAGGCCGCCCGTGACGGCCGCAATATCCCTGATGCCGGTCGTGGCACCGAGCGGTACCGTCTTCAGCTCGGCATTCAGCGGCGCGCTCTCCGTGAAGACGGCCTTCGCATCGACTGCGAGAATATAGGCGTTCCCGTCGTCGGAAGGACCGCGGAAGCCCAGATACATCCGTCCACCTGCGACGGCGATTCCTTCGATGTTGGCGCCGTTTTCGCCGAGGGGCCGGTCGTAAGCCTTGGGCAACGCCTCCTTGATGGCACTCGGCAGACGTATCAATGATGCTTCGACGCCGGTCACTTCATCCGCGGAGATCGGGAAGCGTGGTTTTCCAGTTGTCTTGTCGACGGTAAAGCGAAACAGGTGATAGCTCGTGAGGTTGCTGTCCTCGGGATGTTTACGTTTCCGGCCGTGCGATCCGATCACGTAAAAATAGCCGTCATCGTAGCTCGCACCCTCGATGTCCGGATCGCCCCTGGCCTGATCGCTCATCAGGCGGATCACCTTGCCGGTTTTGATTGTGGTGCCTTCGATCGCAAAAAACTGCGCGTACTTCTTCTCGTCATTGACCACGAGACAGGACGAGAGAGGCGGGGACGTCGTGGCACAGGCTGCGCCGCTGATGTTGGTGCGTGCTTCCTTGCTCTTCTCGAACGGCTCGCTCAATTGCCACGCCGGTGATTGGGGCTCGAGCATATCGGCGAGCGCCGGCGTCGCTCCGGCCAGTGCGACGATAGCGGAAGCCACGACCAGACTGATGCAGTGGCGCAAGAGAAAGGAGGACATGCAAATCACCATGCTGAAAATGTATCGCCTGAAATCGAAAATTTAGGGTTGTGATCCTGCCCCCGAAGCCGACGACGGTCAACGGCCCGAGGGCGCGCCCTGCGTGGCGTAAAACCGCAGCAGCCAATCACGAAGCGGTTCGTCAGCTGCAGTTCGTGACCTGGTTGGAGCACAGCGCGCGCCACCAGCCGCGGACGCCGTCCTGGCTCTCGACCAGGCCCCAGAGGCCGCTGCAGGCCAGGATGCGCTTCGGGCCGCCGTCGGTGTCGATCGCCCCGCCGAGCTCGCGCTGGGCCGGCATCCATTTGGCATCGACAAAGGGCGCCTGAAACAGGCCGCCCATGCGGGTGGCACCATTGGCGTAGGACGCGCCGACCTTGTTGGAGGCGACCCAGCCGCGCCCCGCATAGGGTTTCGGTGCGCTCCGCGGATAGCGCTTCTCGTCCTCGTAGTCCTTGCCCGGCGGCTTGGCGCCTTCGATCAGAAACCAGCCGTCCTTGAAACCGATGATGCGGAATTCGGTGAGCCAGCCGCCGTCGGGCGTGTTCTCGGCGCCGCCGAGCTTGAGCCGATAGGGCGGCGGCAGCGTGCCGAGCACGCGCGCCTTCACCGACGGCTCGGCGCGGACGTTGAGTCCGTTGGGATCCTTGTCGATCGACCAGGCGCCAAGGTCGCAGGGCTCGGTGCCCTCGGGCAGCGTTGCGCGTTTGGCGGCGAGGTCGGCGTGCAGCTTTGCGAAGTCAGTGTCGTCGTTGTCAGGATCCGGAGCACTGCGCGGCTTCAGCTCGGCTGATATTGCGCGCGTCGCATCCGGTGTCAGCGTGACCACAAGCGATTGACGCGCAGTGAACACGCTTGCCGGTGTCTTCGGATCGTTCGACGTCGCGGGATAGATTGCGAGAGTGCCGGTCGAACCTTCGGTCCGGTAGGCTATGCCAGCGGCATAACCCGCGGGCACCAGGGCGAGCGCGCTTGCGCGCCACGCCGGTTCGTTGTCATCCGCGCGCGCGGCCTGTGTCGCGACACACAGGATCGTTGCCGCGATGAGACGGAGCGCACGCATGGGTGCAGCGCGCTTACGCGCGGGCGCCCGTGAACGGGAAGCTGCCCATCGGGCCGATACCCATCTCGCCGCTCATGCTGTCGCCGGACACCGTTCCGATGAATTCGAGCGTCAACGGCATCGGATTGGTGATCGAGACTTTCCAGTTGACGGCGTCGCCGGAGACGGTGCCGTCGAAAATCTCGGCGGTATTGCCTTCCGCACCCTGCGTGCCCGTGAGCGTACCGCCGGCAGCCGTCAGGCTCAGCGTCGCCTTGCGCTCGCCCATGGGCGTCGTCATGGTCAGAGTCCAGTTGCCGTCCACGGCCATTCGCATCTCCCGACTTTTTCCCGGCGGCTTGCGACAATCCGCAAGGCCGGGAACGCCTATAGCCTAACTCGCGGGGCGTTCCTAACGCTCTCTTTGACGCGGCCTCAGGCGCGCGCGGCCGCGCGCATGCGGCTGCCGACGAGAAGACGGAAGGCGACGTACTGGATCGCGAATGCGGCGATCTTGGCGCCGATCAGCACCACCGAAATATAGAAAGCCCACAGCTTCATGTCCCCGGTCATGGCGACCGCAACGGTCCCTGCGGCGAGCACGAACATCAGCGCGGCCCAGGCGTAGCCCGCGACGGTGACGTATTCCGGAATGGTCTCGGTCACGATCGGCGGCAGATAGCGCAGCATCCAGCCGCGCTTGAGCATGATGAAGCCGATCGCGACATGTCCGATCGCAGGCTTTGCCAGCACGAAGCGCGGATCGTGGGTGAGCAGCGTTGCGCCGCCGAGCACGATGACGAGGCCGAGGCTTGCCCAGGTCATATAACCCAGGGTCTGGCCCTTGATCCGCGACCAGGCCACCTGGGCAATCGCGCCGAGGATGGCGACTGTGGTTGCGAGGATGACGTTGTCGGTCGCGAGATAGACCACCAGGAAGACGATGGTGGAAAGGAAGTCGGAGACGAGCCGGCGGAATACGTCTTTCATCGTCTGTCCTGTTTTCAGCGGGTGTGGGGCAGTGCGCGGGCGGCCGTACCGTACTTGACCTGGCGATACTCGGGATACCACTTTGTGAAGTAGATCGCGCTGTTGCGGGCCGCGAAGGCGACCGCGAGGCTCGACCAGAGCGGCAGGCCGGGGAAGTAGAGCAGGGCGACGTTGGCGGCCGCCATCAGCAGCGCGGCCGCGGTCCATGCGCCGGTGATGATGTAGTTGGCGGTGAGGAAGCCGGGCATCGCCGCGGTCTCGGCCGGCACGGTCTCGACTGCGTATTGCAGCGTGAACGGACGGCGCATCAACAAGGAGCCGAGCGAGATGACGAAGATGCCGATATCGACCGACAGCTTGACGCCGAGCGTGCCGAACGCGGGATCGATCAGCGCGAGGTAAAGGCCGATTGCGGCGAACACGATCGCCGAGCCCGCGGCCAGGATCTTGACCGAGCGGCCTCGCGCAACATCGATTGCGACGGTGGCGAGACAGATCGCGGAGGCCGCGAACACGCTGGTCGTGGCTGAAGTCACCAGCATCAGAAAGGTGAAGGCGCCGTAGGGCGCGAGGATCAGGAAAATCGCCATGGTCCGCCTCGATCAGGCCAATCTTTACGATGTAAAGATGAATAAGTCAGGGGCGGCGCCGGGTCAAGTGAAATCTTTACAGTGTCAAAATGACGTAGGTAACTTCCAAAAAATGAAGCGCTGCAATGGCTTGGTCGGACATCTCGTCGGCCAATTCCGCCCAGGGCAAGTGCGACAGAAAAGGCAGCGTGGCGGCGATCGCAAGGCCGGCAGCGAGCAAGATGCCGCCGTTGAAAATGGTCGAGCTGCGCCGCTGCAGTCGGACTTTCACGAGCGTGAGCGCGGCGCAAGCGAGTGCGAGGACGGCGAGGAAATCCGCGGTGATCGGGGAGATGTGCATGGGGCCCTCGCTGGTGACACAAGATCCGCTGTCATTCCGGGCTCGCGCTTTGCGCGCCCCGGAATGAACGAGGGCTATTGCGGCCCCACCCAGTTGCCGTGGAAGCCGTCGGGCACGCGATGGCCGAGCTGCACCAGCGCGACAGGGCCGGCCTCGACGTCGGTGGCATTGAACACCGCGAGGTCGCTGCGATTCTCCCGCGCACGCCAAACCACCGCCAGCAGCCAGCCATCGCCTTCCGCGGCGTCTTTCGATCGTTCGACGAACACGGGCTCGGAGATAGTGTCGCCGGCCGGCAGCAGATAGTGGCCGAGCCGCTTGCCGTTGCCGTCGACATGAACGATGCCGGACAATGCGCCGAACATCGGTAGTTTCGGATTGGCGCAGGCGTACCAGCCGTGACGGCTCTTCAGCCCGGCGCGGCGATCGTCGATGCGGGGGAATTCGCCGGTGAGATCGTCGAGATAAGTCTGCTGGAAGCGGTCGGTATTGCCTGCGAGATCGAACGTCCAGCGGCAGTGCCGGGCGCGCGACTTCTCCGGATCCGTCGGTCGTCCGTCGGGATGCGGAAACAGCGGTGCCTCCTCGAACTGCATGACGTCGGCGACGATACGATCATTCTCCTCCCACGCATTCATGATGTGGAAGACGTAGCAGGCTTCACCGCGAAACCAGACGATATCCTTGGCCGTCCCGTTGCGCTTCATCACGCCGACATAGGCGCCCTTGTCCGGCTCCCAGGCATAAGGCGGCCGTCCGCTCATCGCGCGCTCCATGCTGCCGGTGATGGGGAGGATTGGAAACAGCACATGGTTCTCGGTGACGATGAAGTCGTGCACCATGCTGGCATAGGGCGCCTCGAAACGTTCGAAGCGCGTTGCCTTGCCGGAGGCATCGATCGATCCGTAGGAGAGGGCAGGCGTCAGCGGACCCGCGGCATTGTAGCCGAAGAACACCAGCTCGCCGGTGACCGGATCGACCTTCGGATGCGCGGTGAAGCTGCCGGCGACACGGCCCTGATAGTTGTGATAGCCGCGTGTTGCGAGCGTGCCCGGCTCGATCTCGGTCGGCAGATGCGCTTCTTCGAGCGCGAGCAGCTTGCCGGCGTGGAAGATGATGTTGGTGTTGGCGACGCCGCCGTCGGTGAGGTTTTGCGGCGCATCCGGCAGCTTGCGGCCGAAGCCGCCGAACAAGGCGCGGCCGGCGTCGTGCTCGGCGAGCCATTTCGGCGTGCGGACCCAGCGGTTGCGATAACTGGCGCGCCCCTGCTCGAGATGGAAGGCGTGCAGCATGCCGTCGCCGACGAACCAATGCGCGCCGGGCGCGTCGAATTGCGGATTGGGCCCGTTGCGATAGAGCACGCCGTTCAGATCTCGCGGCAATTCGCCGACGGTTTTCAGGAAGGGCGCGTCGGCCTCGAACGGAATCGGACCGAGATTGTTCCGGCGCTCAATGGCGGCGTCGTGCTGCACGGCGTACCTCCCTTTATCTTTACATCGTAAAGATCAGATAAAGTGGATCGGCGCGCCGGTCAAGTGAAATCTTTACACTGTCAATATCGCGTCATATAGCTTGTCCCATGGCCAAGACCCAGACCAAGAGCGAAACCGCGCGCAGCCCGCGCACTCCCGGAAAGACGTCGTCAGCCGCAAGCGCGCCGTCGCGTCCTGCGAGACGTGCTGAGGCTGCGAAAGCCGAGACGCCCTATCATCACGGCGCCCTGCGCGAGGCGCTGCTTCAGGCCGCTGAGCGGGTGCTGGAGCGCGAGGGGTTGTCCGGCCTGACGCTCCGCGCGGTGGCGCGCGAGGCGGGCGTGTCGCATGCCGCGCCGACCCATCATTTCGGTGATCTCACCGGCCTGCTCAGCGAGCTCGCGGCGGTCGGTTTCCGCCAGTTCAACGCGGCGATGGCCTCGTCCTGCGATGCTGCCACCACGCCGCTCGCGCGGGCGCTGGCGCGGCCGAAGGCCTATGTCGCCTATGCGCAGGCCCATCCCGGCATGTACGGCATCATGTTCCGTACCGAGCGGCTCGATTATTCCAGGCCCTCGCTGCACGAGGCGGCCGAATCCTCTTTCGCCGGGCTCGCCAATGCCGTCGGCATGATGCGGCAGGAGCAGATCAGCGAAGATGCACTGACGCTGAACCAGGGCGCCGCCATCGCGCGCGCCTGGTCGATGGTGCACGGTTTCACGATGCTGCTGCTCGACGGCCGGCTCGAGGATATTCTGGGACGGTTGCCCGAGGGCACGACGGCCGAACGGCTGCTCGAGACGATGCTGATGGCGCCCGTCACGAGCAAGCTGCCCGGGCCCTGATCGAGGCGAAAGCAACCCTCGCCGTCGTAACCCTTGCCATCGCAACCCTTGCCCTCGTCAGGCGTTGACGCGGCATGGCAAAAGCACCCTGGAAACGCGCCAACCCGCGCAAACGCGCAGGCAAGGCCTCGAAGCATCTGACGTCCGCGCAGAAATCGGCGGCGAAGAAGCGCGCCCGACGTGCAGGCCGCCGCTATCCCAACCTCGTGGACAACATGCGCATGGCAGCGAAGAAGACCACCAAGGCAAAAGCATCGAAGAAGAAATCGGCCAAGAAAAAGTCCAAGCGGAAATCCGCAAAGAAGACCACCAAAAAATCCACAAAGGCATCGGGCAAACGCCGCACTTCCGCGCCCGAAAAGGATCCGCGCGGCGGCTTGACCGCAGCGGGCCGCAAAGCGTTTGCGCGCAAGCAGGGTGCGCATCTGAAGCCCGGCGTCATCAGGAAAGCCTCCGAGATGACGCCGCAGGAGATGCGGCGCAAGGGAAGTTGGGCGGTGCGCTTCTATGGTCGCGCAAAGCTGCCGCCGCTGGTCGATGCCGGGGGGCAGCCGACCCGCCACGCGCTGTCGGCACATGCCTGGGGCGAGCCCGTGCCAAAGACAGTCGCAGCCGCGCGGCGCATTGCCGCGAAGGGGGAGCGCTTGCTGGCGCGCTATCGTCGGATCAAGGCGAGGGCCTAGCGCATCCTCGCCAGTTCGACGGCGCGGCCGCTCGCGCCTATGATCTTCACTTCATCCTTGCCGCAAGTGAAGCCGCGGGCGACCTCATCGGCCGCCTTGCGGGCAAGCTCATTGGCGGTGGAGTTGGCGATAGCGTCGACATAGGCGACGTGACAGACCGGGCCTGGCGGCAACCGGGTCACCACGAGAATGGCCTTGGTGTTCGGCCGACCCTGCTTGTCGGGATCGGCGTTGTCGGCGATGTGCCAGCGCTGAATGGTGGCGAACGGCTTGGTGCCCGCGGCGCGCCATTCGATCGTCGTCTCCGAGGAATTAAACGGGGCGAACCAGACCTTTGCGGCCGGTTCCTCGGCCGCAATCTTGCGATTGCGGCCGACGGAGACGATTTCGCGCAGATCGTCCTCGGCGATCAGCACCACGAGGCCGTCCTTGCCCGGGCAGACCCGCGTGGTGCTGCCGTCGAGCTCGCTGGGCTTGCCGATCTGTCGGCAGGCTTTCGGTGCGGTCGAGGTGTAGGTGCTGCCTAGCGATTGGGCGGCGACATGGCCCGCGTTCAAGCAGGACAGCAGCAAGGGCAGGCAAACCAACGCGATACGCCTCATGATGACGCCTCGATGCAATGGGAACTTCCCCATCAGACGTCTTCATTGTGGGCAAGGTTCAAACAGAGGCGGGATAGACCTGACAGCGGCGCGGAATCGTTCTAGAAGAACGCCTTCCGCCTGCGCTCACCGCGCTTCGTTCGCGCCATCTCATTCGATCATGCCCATCATCGCTTCCAGCAAATCCTATCGCGTCGGCCGTTCCAAGACCGGCCTTGGCCTCTTCGCCACCATGCCGATCAAGAAGGGCACCCGGATCATCCGCTATCACGGACCGATCCTGGACTCGCGGATCCCTGAACAGGATGACATCGAGAACAAGTACCTGTTCGAGCTCAACAACCGTTGGACCATCGACGGTTCAGTGCGCAAGAATCTCGCCCGCTACATCAACCATTCCTGCCGGCCCAACGCCGAATCCGACGTCCGGCCGCGCGAGCGCAAGGTCTTCATCCGCGCCATCAGGAACATCGAGCCGGGCGACGAGATCAACTACGATTACGGCACCGACTATTTCAAAGCCTATCTGAAGCCGATCGGTTGCAAGTGCCCGTCCTGCGAGGCCAAGCGCAAGAAGCAGCGCGCAGAAGAACGGGCCGAGCGTGCCAAGGTGAAGGCGCGCAAGGCCAAGAAGGTGGTGGCCAAGAGTTCGAAGACCAAGGCTGCCAAAAAGAAGAAGCTCAACGGCCACGCCGTTGGCAAGACCCGCGCGCGGGCTTAGCCAGCGCGCTCGTTCCTAGACTAGCTCCGCTGTCATGCCCCGGCTCGACCGGGGCATCCAGTACGCCGCAGCTTCTCAATTCGATCATTGACGTCTCTGGAATATTGGGTAGCCCGGGGCCCAGTGCGCAATTGCGCACAAGGCCTGGCGCCGACAGCACTGGATGTGGCCTCACGCCGCGACCACACGCTCGCTCTTCCGCAATCCCACATATTGCAGCTCCGCGAACACGCCGGTCGCGATCGCCTGCGCGACGACCATGAACTCGCCCGCGAGGTTTGGCGACACCGCGCCCGACAACAGCAGCGCGATGCTGCCGACCGTCCAGGCCGCATTGCCGACCACGACCAGCAGCACGAGTGACCTGATGACCGAGGCGCGCGAGGCGAGCCAGCCGACCAGCGCGGTGTAGGCGATCAGGAACAGGCCGGTTTCACGCAGCAGCGCTTCGGGCAAGTTGAACAATGCCGCGAATGCGCTGGCGCCAAAGGTAAAGCCGAGGGCGGCGACACCGCTGAAGACGGCGTCGGCGAGAAGTGCGCGGCGGAGGAAGGTGGATGCGTCGATCATCGTGGGTCTCCATGGTTGGGGGGCTCGGGGTGAACTCAGCGCAATCCGCGCCACCAGGCGCGGAGCAGGCGGGCGAGACGGAACGGGCAGAGGCTTCTGCCGACGCCGTGTTCGAAGGCGATGACTTGCGCGACGACATAATCGCCGGTCGAAAGCACCAGCGGCTCCGGCATGTTGAGGCTGCGCGCCAGCATGCGGGTGGCGAATGCCGTCACCCAGGGCAGGACGTGGTCTGCGACGGTCCGGTAGAGCAGCAGCGCGATCATGATCATCTCCTGTTGCGACCGAAGATGCGCGCTCCCGGGGGCCATTTCGATTACCTCGCGGGTAATAGAAGGGCTGAAATCCGCATGCTAGGTTTTCGACCATGAACGCACATGCATCCACGGCACAGGCCGAACGCAGCCAGCCGGTTCACATCGGCGACCATTTGCGCGAATGGCGGCAACGCCGCCGCATGAGCCAGCTCGATCTCGCCGGCGAAGCCGAAATCTCCGCGCGGCATCTGAGCTTCGTCGAGACCGGCCGCGCCGCGCCCTCGCGCGACATGGTGCTGAGGCTCGCCGAGCGCCTCGACGTGCCCCTGCGCGAACGCAACGTGCTGCTGGTCGCGGCCGGCTATGCGCCGGCCTTTCCGCAGCGCCCGCTGGAGGACCCCGCCTTGAAATCAGCCCGCCAGGCGATCGACCTCGTCCTCAAGGCGCATGAACCCAATCCGGCGCTGGCCTATGACCGGCACTGGAATCTGGTCTCCGCCAACCGCATGGTGGCGCCGCTGCTCGACGGCCTCCCGCAGCGGCTGCTCGGCCAGCCCTTCAACGTGCTGCGGCTCGCCTTTCACCCGGAGGCGCTGGCGCCGCGCACGGTCAATCTCGCGGAATGGTGCGGGCATCTGCTGGAGCGGCTGCACCGGCAATGCGAGGCCACGGCCGATCCCGAGCTGATCAAGCTTTACAACGACCTCAAGAGCTATCCCATTCCGGCGCGCTCAGTGCCGCTGTCGAGCGACAATGTCGCGATCCCGTTCAAGCTGCGTCATGACGGCGGGATACTAAGTTTCTTCTCCACCACCATGGTGTTCGGAACGCCCGTGGACATCACCCTGTCCGAGCTGGCGCTGGAGACGTTCTTTCCGGCGGATGAGCGCACCGCCGAATGGCTCAAGCAGACCGCCGCAAATATGGCCTAGCGCCCTTGCCTCAGGGCGCGTTCGGCTTATCTTCGGACAAAACCGCACGTGCCCGAAGGAGGCGCCAATGTCTGATGTGAGCACCCTGAAACCGCTCCAGATCGATGTCGTCTCCGACGTGGTGTGCCCGTGGTGCTATATCGGCAAGCACCGGATCGAGAGCGCGCTCGCGCTCGTGCCCGACGTTCCCGTGAAGCTGAATTTCCGTCCCTTCTTCCTCAATCCCTGGGTGCCGCCCCAGGGCATCAGCCGGGAGGAATACCTCACCACCAAGTTCGGCTCGGTCGAGGCCTATAAGGGCATTGCCGGCCGCGTCGTCGCGGCAGCGAGCGAGGAGGGCCTCGTCTACAAGCCCGAGCTGGTCGCGCGCCAGCCGAACACGACCGATTGCCACCGACTGATCCTCTGGGCCGAGGCGATCGGCAAGGCGCCAGAGATGAAGCAGCGCCTGATGGAGCTCTACTTCCGCGACGGCGGCGACCTCACCGATGCGAACGTGCTGGTGCAGGCGGCCGCCGATGTCGGCCTGGATGCCAACGACGTGCGCAAGCGCCTCGCCACCGACGAGGACGTCGCGCGCGTGTCGGCCGATGCGCAGGAAGCCGCCGAGAAAGGCATCTCCGGCGTGCCGACCTACGTGTTCGCGCAGAAATACGCCGTGTCCGGCGCGCAGGATCCGAACATGCTCGCGCGCGCCATTCGCGAGGTCTCGGCGGAGATCAGCGCGCAGGCGGCGGAGTAGCTTTCGCTTATTTACGGAGCAGACGGATCACGCGTCGCGCGGCTTCGTGCGCAACGTTGAGGCCAACCAGCGCTCCGTGAATGAGCGCCACGACCGGATCGTGCCGCCGCAGCGGGATCAGCACGTCACCAATCGCAAAGCGTTCCCGCCAGATCGGGTTGATCATGGGGTGGTCGGCGCTCGCCGTGGAATCCGCACTGGAAATGGCGGGATCGGCGCAGAGATGCCGCGTAAGGTCGAGCGTGAGCTGCACGCCCGGCGAATATCTTGCAAAGCGCTCGTCGATGCCGAGCTTGAAGAAGAACGCGCGGTCCTGATGCCGCAGCACGATGCCGGCGGCGACCGGGGTCGTGCCGGCGCGAAGCGTGATGATCTCGCATTGCGCAGTTTCGGCAAGTGCCGGGATGGCGCGGCGGATGAAGGTCGCATCGCCGGCATGCTGCAGCAGCGCGGTGCCGCGTTTGCCTTTCCAGCCGCTGGCTTCGAGCTGCAGGAATGTTTCAAGCGCTGGCGTGATTTCCTCGGGCTTGCGCGCGACGTCGAACACGACGGGGCCGTGCTCTTCGAGACGATGGCGCTGGCGGCGCAGTTCCTTGAGCTTCTTGGTGCCGAGTGCGTCGCGCAGCAGCGTCTCGCTATCCTGCGTCGCGTCGAGGCTGGCGCGGATGTAGGAAGAAAGCACGCGCGGCTTCAGGCCGTCCCGATCGAGAACCTGCTTGAGCGCATTCATCGCGGCGCCGTCGAGCGCAACATCGTTGAGCACGAGTGCGTGCGCGCCGGCCTCACGTGCCTGTCGCAACAGACTCGCGGCCGCCTCGACCGTGGCATCGCGGTCGATCAGCGGGCTGCACAATGTGCCATAGGGATGCGCGCTCACCAGCGCGGGCAGGGGGATCTTCCAGGCGCGCCGGAGCGAGGTCACCGGCATCAAGCCGATCAGCCGTTTCGACGATCCGTCGAATGCGGCAAGCGCCGAGGCATCGGTGCGGCCGCGCGCGGTTGCGCTGACGGCGAGCGCCCAGCCCGGCAGGTAATATCCGTTCGGCTCGACCGCGCGCTGCGCCAGCGCGCGCCATTGACCGGATTCGATGGATTTGAGCGGGACGAGCGCAGGCGCGGCCACGGCATGCCTTGCCGATGCCGGCTTGATCGCCGCCTGCTGCGCGATGTCGACCACGTCCGTTCCCCGTTCAGGAGGCCATGCTTAGCGCAAAGACTGGAAAAATACCGTTGGGACGCCACTTCAATTCGAGTGGTAATATTAACGTTTCATTAGGCATGCGGGCCGCAGGCGGCCGGATGCGGGATGGATAGGCGAGAATGGCTCTCGCTCCGGAGGGATCACAATGACCGCCACATCTTTCACGCCGATTGCGTCGCTGCTGGGTGGCGCGTTGATCGGTCTGTCCGCCGTGCTCCTGATGTGGGCGACGGGACGGATCGCCGGGGTCAGCGGTATCGCATCGCGGCTGTTCCCGCCTTATGAGGACCGCGAGTTCGCCGGCCGGCTCGCATTCGTCGCAGGCCTCATTGCTGCGCCCGTTCTGGTGCGCATCGTCACCGGAAGCTTGCCGGTGCAGACGATCGCGGCAGGAATCCCGGTACTGGTTGTCGCCGGATTGCTCACGGGCTTCGGTGCGGTGTGGGGCAGCGGCTGCACGTCCGGCCATGGCGTCTGCGGTCTGTCGCGACTGTCGGTGCGCTCACTGGTTGCCACCGGCACTTTCATGGCGACGGGCGTCATGACGGTCTTCGTGATGCGGCACTGGAGCTAAGGGCGATGACAATCCTCATTCAATTCGCGATCGGCCTGATCTTCGGCATCGGCCTCATCATCTCCGGCATGTCGAACCCGGCAAAGGTGCTGAATTTTCTGGATGTCGGCGGCATCCCGGCAGGCACATGGGATGCGAGCCTTGCCTTCGTGATGGCGGGCGCTGTCGCAGTGACTTTCATCGGCTTCAGCCGTGTCCTGAAGCTCACGCGACCGGTCTTCGCCGAACGCTTTTACGTTCCGACGCGAAGGGACATTGATCCAAGGATCATTGTCGGGCCCGCGATCTTCGGCGTCGGCTGGGGATTGGCTGGCTTTTGTCCGGGAGCGGCACTCACCGCGCTCGGATTCGGTTCGGTCTCCGCCTTCATCTTCATCGCGGCGATGTGCGCCGGCATGGTGCTGGCGCGCTTCATCGCGAACCTGCCGTCATCGACGCGCATCGTCACGCCGGCCGATCCGCTCGAAACCTGACAAGAATGGGGCCGGACGAGTTGTCTCGTCCGGCCCCACCTCTCATGCTCTCATCGACTACCAGCGGTCGCCGCCGACACCGACGCCCACGCTGACGCCTGGCGCGCGAATGCCGACGCCGCCACGCGGACCGTCGTCCCAATCGCGATAGCTGCGGCGCTCGTAATAGCGCTCGCGCGGCATCGAGTTATAGGAGTCGCGAACGACGACGCGGGCGCCGCCACGGCTGCGATAGCAGTTGCCGGCATCGTCGCAGACGAGCCGGACCTGCTGAACGAGTTCGGGGTTGGTGTATTCGCTGGTCGTGTAAACGTCGGCAGCCTTTGCGCCGCTCGCCGCAGCGAGGGCCCCGACGCCAGCCAGCAATGCAATCGTAAACGTCCTCATCGTGTCCTCCTCCAAAACTGCCCTTGGCGGTAACAAGAATGGGAGGCGTCGATCGTTCCGGTCGATTGGCAGGTTTTTCCTGGAACCCGATCGCGTGTCGATGCGATTGTTCCTAGATCGGCTCGTAGCTTTCCGATCCGCAGATGTCGTCCGCCTCCGAGCGGCGGCGATCGACCACCTTTCCGCCTGATATCGTCACGATGTAGATTTGGGTGCCGAGCGTAGAGCCGGTGGCCGAAGTGAGCTGCGCGCGGACGCAGGCTGTCCAGCCCGGTCCTCGCACCTCGCGATGGGGCGGGGCGACGTGCACCTCGCGCGGATAGGACGTGTTCAGGAAGACGATGTTGATCTGCTCGCGCACCACGCGCTTGACGTCGGGAGCCGGCTCGGCCGGCGGCGGCTCGGCTTCTTTCAGGCGCATGAACTCCGGCACCGGCGCGCGGCTGTCGGCAAAGCCGCAGGCGCTGAGTGCGAGGGCGCTGGCTATCAGCGCCGCATGAGCAACAATCCGCAACATCCGTGAAGGTCCCCTGCGGGCCAACAGATAGGCAGGAATGCGATCCGGCGGAGTCCCGGGCGATCAAGATTTGCTGAAGGCAAGGCCTCTTGAGGGCCCGGTGCCCGCGGCATTTGCTATTACGGGAATGCAGGCTAATTTGTACCCCAGACGAGGGGGATTGCACCAATGAGGATTTTGGTCATAGCAGCCGCAGTGCTGGTGCTGACGGCTGCCTCGGCCGAGGCACAGGGGCGTGGCAGGGGCCAGCAGAATGAACCCGGCGGCCAGCAGAAGACGGATAACAAGCCCAAGGTCGACGAGAAGGCCTACAAGGCGGCGCTGGAGCGCATTCCTGAACCCAAGGAAAAATACGACCCGTGGAGTGGTGCCCGGCCGGCCGAGCCTGCCAAGAAGACGAAATAAGCGGGACGGGTATTCGGTTGCCCCCTGATGCTCCTTCCCGAGTTGCCCCGGCCCATGCATCGCCTGGGATCGCCTGGGCGGCGGATGCCGGCGGCTCGCGCTTCTCGCCATTGCGAGGGATCACGCCCGACAATGTCGGCAGTCGGGTCCGGGCCTTCGAATTCCACGCCGGAGATTTCGCCGCGCGTCCGCCCGAATTGATGCGGCGGACCAAATTCCAGGCGACGCCGCTTTCGTCGACGACAGCCCGATCTCTGCTCATCCTTCAACGAGGAATTTCAATCGCCGCGCCAAGCGGCGTAGTGCGCGCATTTGATGTGCGCGCCGGTCAAGCGCGCTGGACCATTGAGCCGTTCATTCGATCGCACCCGCGATCATCGCGCTTGTGATCGCAGGCCTGCGCTGGCGTCACCATCGTCGTCGCTGGCGATCATCAATCGGACATCGCGCGATCGATGCGAACGATCATTCACACGATATGTACTACTGTACGAAAGCGAGGCCGATACGCCTGTCGCTGCGCCAGACAGCGCGACAATTCCGCACGAAATTGTCGCGCGTGATCGCAAGCGTGAACGATTGCGGTAATGTGACGGGCGAATCGAGATCGATCGCGGCGCCGCCTGCCGACATGTTGCGCACGGTGCACGCTACACCCCTGTTTTCAAAGGTGATCGTGCCACCCTTGAAAACACGGTGACGCTGCGCTGCGCGTTTCTCGATCATCGGCATTAATCCATAATGGCGATTGTAAAGTAGTGCGTAGAAATTACGTTGAAATAAACTCAATACTGGCGCTACTTGCACCGCGCTTCATATTTCGTTTACGACGTTGGAGCGGCGAGTCACTCTGCCGAGTTTAGCCCACAAGCCTTTCATTCATGGCGTTTCGCGCCGATGGAGATTTCCGATGAAGACCACGCTATCGCTTCTGTTCGCCGCAGCGTTCGCGCTGTCGTCGATGCCCGCTCACGCCGTCAAGTGGGACCTCTCGACCATGAGCTGCAAGCAGTTCCTCGAGAGCGGCGAAGACAACATCCAGGTCGTGCTGACCTGGATGGACGGCTGGTACAAGGGCGATGAGGATAACGCGATCATCGATACCGACGTGTTCATCGAGAACGCAAAGAAGTTCGGTGCCTATTGCGGAAAGAATCCGACCGCCAGCATCGTCACCGCGGCCGACGAAGTGCTCGGCAAGTAATTTCTGGAGCGGGCCGATTGAAGCGCGGATGCACGCGCTTCGATCTCTCGCCGCGATGCGAGCGTGATTGAGAGCCGCCGTGCGCCTTGCGCTCACGCGGCTCTCTTCTTTTTGGATGATGCTCAGCCCGGCAGCATCGCAAATGCGCTCGACACCATCGCGACCTGCTTGTTGTCGGTGGCCGAGAGCAGCGTGACCCGGCCAAAGCTCATGGTGCGTCCGAGCCGCACCACCTTCGCATCCGCCAGCACGTCCGAGGAGGAGACCGCGCGCATGAAATGCGTGGTCTGGTCGACCGTCGTCATCGGACGATAGCCGCGGTTGGCGGCGAGGTTTGCGATCACCATCGCGGTGTCGGCAAGCGCCATCAGCGCCTGGCCGCACACCACGCCACCGTTGCGGCAGAGCCGTTCCGAGAACGGCATGCGCAGCAGCGCGCCTGGCTGCCAGTCCGGAACGGCCGCAGGCGCGACGTGGTCGATGCGCTCGACCGAAAGATTGAGATCCTGGACCCAGGGCGCGAACACCTCGCCGAGGATGCGTCGGGCGTCGTCGATGCCGAACTCGGCTTCTGGCTGCGATGGCATTGCTGTCGTTCCCTCCATTGTTGCCGGATGTTTCGGCCATCTTGCGCGGATTGGCGCGGCAAAGTCACCCGGTCTTGCGCCAGCCGGTCGGCTTGAAAATGCCCGACTTCGCCCGATATGATGGCTTGCTTGGGAGCGGGTGGACGATGTTGCGTCGGTGTGTCCTCGTGGTTTCGCTGGTGGCGCTTGGCTTGGTGCTGAACGGCTGCACCCGCTGCGGCCCGATCTGGGACGACTGGCTGCACGCGCCGAAATCGTGCAGATCGGACCGGCTCTAGGCGCGGCATTCGGCCCGGAGCGGGCTGTTGACAGGCGGGCCGTTGAGAGAAATGACAAGGCGCGGTTGATCCGCCCTTCTGTGGAAGACCAAGGAGTACATGATGAAGCTTTTCCGTATGGCGGCGGTGGCGCTGGCTGTGCTGGCGGGACCGGCCTACGCGCAAATGCCCAATCTCAATTTGCTGCAGGACGGCCCGAGCAAGACCCCGGAAGAGAAGGCCGCCGACGCCGAGCGCGAAAGGGCCTATAAGGAAACGCTGAAGAAGATTCCGGACTCCAAGGCCTCCAACGATCCCTGGGGCGGGATGCGTTCCGACCCACCGAAGCAGCCGGCTGCGCCGAAGGCCTCCGCTGCGACCACAGCGCCCAAGAAGAAGTCCGGCACGTCGGCCAACTGAGCGTTCGCCCGCTTCGAAGTGACAGACGCCTCCGGACGGGACTCCCCTTCGTTCGGCCGCTTCCTACATCTCGCTGATGCGTATTGCGTCGAGGAGGACAGGCATGGCCGATCGTCCGCGGGATCTCGCCGAACGAATGGCGCGCCGGCGCGGGTTGGGCGGCAAGCCCGGCCAAAGCAGCGGTGACGGTTATCTGCGCGAGAGTTTCACGCTGCCGCGTGCGGCCGCGCGGGCGAGGGCAGAGGCGTTCTTCGCCCGCTATCCCAAGGCCGGCTACATGAGCGTGGTCGAGACCTGGCGCGAGCTGCCCGGCGGCGACATCGAGTTCACCATGCGGCGGCTGCCCAGCGCGGACTAGTCATCCAGCCTATTCGAAGCTTTCCGCGACGATGCGGATCCGGAACAACGGTTCTTTGGTCTCGTCCAGCAGCTCCATGTGCCATTCGGAATTTTCGTGGAGCTTGCGGGCGATGCCGGCGGCCATGTCGGCGCAGACGCGGGTCATTTCCTTCCAGGCGGCATTGCGATTGGCGAATTCCGTCGCCTGGTCCGCGCAGCCGGAATGACGGCCGTTCCGGGTTCGAAAGAAGTAGAGCGGCATGGCTGGCACCGGTCGCGTGAAAGCCCTGCCTCCCGGGCCGTGGGCGCGCGCAGTGCAATCCCAAACCTGGGACAGATCAATTCCGGGCCGCTACGGACGCCACCGCGGACGGTGTCGTGGCGCCGTCACGCCGTCTTGCGCCCGATCGCCTTCAGCTCCCGATCGATGCGCAGCTGCACCCGCCGGATCGCGAGCAGATCGATCTTGGTCTCGGTCTTGCCGGACCTGATCTCCTCGCCGATGCGGAACTGCCACTGCCAGATTCCCGGGATCGCCGTCTTGGCAACGGTGTACTCAACGCCCCTGTGATTCATGGTCGCCTCCACGATTCACTGTCCATGATTGTGAACATGTAAGCCGTCTCGATATTCCGGCGACAAGCAAAATTTGCCGGTAAGTCTTGGATAGCTCACGGAAATCTCGAAATCGCGCACGGTCCGAAACAAACGAAGACAATTTCCGAAAGGCATGCTCGGAATCCGGCAAGGCAGGGGCGATCCGCCTGGTCTCGCCGCCGCAACGCACATGCGAAGGAACTCTGTTCATGGTCGGAGAACCACGGACGGTGCGGTAGCAGCCGCGGACCATCGGCGGGTCCGAAGTTCCATCGCGCAGGCTGTGGAGCCCGAAACCACAGGCGCGGTTGCCGCCGCGTCCATTCGAAGCGAACAGGAGTGTTCGACTCTTTTCCACTTTTGCGTGTCATGCATCTATGCTCTGCTCGTGAATGACGGTTCAAACCCAACGTCGCGAAGGGGAAGGCGTGAACTGGCTGAGACATCTTGCGCTGCGCTGGTGGGCACGGAATTTCTCGTTGGCCTGTCCTCATTGCCAGCATCCTGCCTCGTCGCCGACGTTCCGGCGCGGGCGTTTCATGCTGGGTGACGAGACGCTGTCTTGCGAGGCGTGCGGGGAGACCAGCGTCGTCACGTTCTGGCGATTCGAAGGACTGTCGGGCCGGTCCGATTGCACCGCAGCGATGGCGCGCGCGCCGCTGTCCGACCAGCGGCACTGATCCTGCACGGGTGATGCGATCGGGCGCCCGAAGCCCGCGGTGATGCCGGCTCTGGCATGTGCCTTGCTCGGCACGCCATGTTCAACAACATGGGCGCGCGTCATGCTCGGCATTCCCCGCCGCTACTCTCATTTCGTCTTCGGCGTCATCCAGTCCGGTCTGACCTCGCTGATCGCGGCGGGCATCGCCAGCTTTCCCGCCGTCAGTGCGACCATCTTCTTCGAGCACTGGATGCTGTCGTGGCTGATCGCGTGGGCCGCGATGCTGCCGATCGTGCTGCTGGCTGCGCCCGCGATCCGTGCCTTCTCGCTGCGGCTGACGCGGGAGGAGGGGGCCGCGTGAGTACCGGCCGGCAGGCACGGAAAAAAACCCGCTTGGGGAGAGCCAAGCGGGTGGAAGGTTATTGGAGGCTGAGGTGCTGGGCTGCAACACCATAGCCAGACGACCCTAGCCGGTTGAGCTTACGACAGTCTGACAGGGGCGCAGATTGGCCCGGCCTGCGGACCTGAAACGAGAAAACCCCGCTCGGGGAAGAGCGGGGTCCTCGGCTGGGTATGGAGGCCCGGTGTTGGTCCACCGGGCAAAACCAGATTAGGAGACCAGGCTTACGGGCGCCTGACGGCAGCATCGAAAACCGCGCGTCGGGAGGCCGCAGACTGGCCCAGCACCGGTCCCAATTTTGCCATCCGATCGCACAACTGGAGCCACACCTGTCGGCGAGATTCCACCTGTCCGGCGAAGCCATGGGGGAACGTGGCGCGCCGGCAACGGGGTGGCATCATGGACAACGTAGAGCGGTCATTCGCCGCCGCGACCGCGGCTGGCTTCGTCGTGCTGGTCATCGGCATCGTGCTGCTGGCGCTGATGTAGCGCGGTGAGGGCGGCCACGCGCGGCCGTGTCCTCAAACAAAACGTTGAAAACAACCCCATGCACAGTAGGCGGTTGGGACGTCTCTCTGCCTTATCAATGGCTTAGATGTGGTATCCAGACACCATGTCGCACGAAATCCACCTTGGGGACGCATCCCGATGGCGGCTCGTTCCGGCGCTTGCCCCTCGCGGTCTAATGGACCTTGATCTCGCCTAAGGGAAGGCGGAGCGCGGCGGCGCGCTCTTCGCGATCCTTCCTGCGAAACTCGTTTTCCTTCCGCTCGAACTTCACCATCTCCTCCCGCGCGGCCTCCAGCAGGTGATTGCGCCTGGCGGCAACGTGATGCGTATTTTCCGTCATGACAGAGATCCCCAACTGAAGCGGCGCCGGCTCCGGACAAAGCCGCTCATCGCGGAAAAGTTCGAAGCCGCAGCATTGCGGAATTCTGACGGCACGCGCGATGCACGTCTTTGATGCGCGTCAGCGCCGAGGAGAATCAGGGCAGCGGCGGAGCAGGATTTCGAGTCCGCACGCGAGCAGACCGGATCCTCTCGTCATCACCATGTTGAAGGCGATCACCCGGACGGCAGGGTCCTCAAATGACGGAGGCCGCCATTCCAGGCGGCCTCTCGTCGTTTCGAACGGCCTCCGCGTCAGTGGCAGGGCTTGCCCAGCATCTGCGCGTAGCGGCTGTGACAGCCGTCGTGCAGCTGCCACCTCTTCGTGATCTTGACGCCGGCTTTCGGCGCGCTTGATGACATCGGACCGCATGCCGCGTCTGCCGGCACCGAGCCGGCGAAGACAGCCAGCACCAGCGCGATCCTGACAATCGACTTCATGTCTCCTCCAGAGGTTGTTCGAATGATACGTCTCGTAGCGCTACGAGAACAAGCGTTACCAGTTGTAGCATTGAAATGCAAGCTCCGCTTGGAACGAGCAATCGGCGCGTCCCGCCGCTGGGGCGGAATTTGCCGTCATCCGGCACTGGCCTGAATGATCCACTCTGAAAACACAGGCCAACGACGTGACGTTACCCAACACCAAAACCGGCCTTGCATGGGGAGCCAATCGGGGACGGGGTCTCAATTCCCGGCAGTATCGATTACCATCTCCACGAGCTTTGCCATCTTTTCGCGCGTAAGGTCGCCGGAGTTGGAGATGTATGGTTCGACGTCCGGCGCATAGACGAACGGAACACCTTTGGAAGTACCGCTGTCACCAATCCTCGTTACAACGATGTTTCCGAACGCAGTCGTGATAGTCGTGGGTGCGCCGTCGCCGATCTTGAAAGATACACCGACCGGGCGATGATCGTTGAGTTCGATCTGCGGCGCGAACGAGAACTGTTCCGCGCCCATGTGCTGCTTCAGTTCAGCCAGGAATGGCAAGACGTGTCGCTCCAAGGCCACTTTACAATGCTCGACATCAGCGTGGCGTTTCCCGGAATTATCGGCAGCGATTCCAATTTGTCTGTCTCTTTCCGCAGCGGCGGAGGCGGTTTTGTTTCTGAATTTCGCAGCGAGTTCCTCGGCGTTCATTCTTAATTCCTTGAGGCCTTTATGACCAAGTAGACAATATCTGCCACGACTGTGTTTTCTTGGCGGCTGGTCCCGCTGTGGTTGTGTCTGCCAGCCGACCTATTTGTCAGTGAAGAATGTCAACAGCACCTTCCCCTTTTCGCCAATCAGGCACAGAAACGTTCTTCGCGTATCGTTCTTCCCTTTGTCCAGATAGGCGTCACCGATGACGATTGTCTTGATCGGAGTATCCTCGACCTTCGTGTTTGCCTTCGCAACCGTCATGCCATCAACATCGAACGTTATATCTTTAACTGCCGGGTTGCGTTCCCGAAGAGCCAGCAATCCTGTTGTTCGGCATGCTTCCAACTCGGGATTTGGAGTCTGCGCCAATGCAGGTTCGACGCAGGCGCAAACCACGATCATCGCAAGCGCATGACGTAAACGTTGAACGTTCATTTTGGGCTCCAAACTGAAAGCCCGCGCGGCAAAACCGAACGGCCATCATATCGCGCTGAAGTGCAGGGGCTGCAGTGTGAACAATCGAATGCAGCGCGACTTGTTCCTCGCGAGTTTGACACACCGGGCTGGCAGCTCGCGGTTGAGCGCATTTGGCTGCAACTACACCTGGGCGGCATTTTGTGCGACTGCAGTCCGCTGGGGAGAATCGGAAGCAAAATCAACTTTCTTGAGGGGACCACTCGCTTGTCGGCGCGTTGACCTCAACCCCGCAGATCGAAGGATGCTGATGTTTAATCGACGGTGGATCTTTGTACTCCTGATCGTGGCGCTCACCGTGTCAGTAGGGGCAAGCGCCCGATATTACTTCAGCAAGTGCCATGGCATGGACGCGTGCGCAGCCGCCGAGGCCGAAAGCCACGAGCGAGACAAGCCAACCGAGCCCCAGTAGTGCGGGTCCTCTGGGAGAGTTCGATGCATGTTGCGATAGCGCTTGTTCTTGGCGTGCTGTTATTTGCCGCTTTTATGGTCGGCCTCTTTTGGGCGCTGGTCGTTATGGTTCCTTTCTATGCCTGCGTGGGGCTAGCGATTTACTTCGTATGGAAGAGTGCGCGAACGCAAGCCAACGTGACGGCAACTCTGCAGCGTGAAGCCGAGAGACAAAGATCATTCAACGAGCAGGAAATGCGAGCTTGGAATGCGTCAATCGAAAAGAACCGGCGCAACGCAACAAAGCGCGAGCGAGCTTTGCGACGATTTGACCAGACCAGAGACGCCCCGCAGAACGCAACGAGCCCTCCGTGAACCGTCCAGCCGTCCTTGTCGAACACTGTCTTGAAGCCCTCGACATTGTCGCAAACGGTGCATCACCCTTTATCCCAGGGAGGCCAAAGGCGACGGCCCGGCTGAACTCGATCAGGAAGCCAGATCAGGACACACGGTGTTGCCGAACCTCTCCAGGATTCAAGTTCAACGCTGCAGCATCATCGGCGCTAAGTTCGCGTTGTATCAGGCTGGCGCTCCAACCCTCGGGAATGACGTCCAGTACGCGGTCAACGGCTTCGTCACGACCGGTTGCTGCGAGCCAAATTTGCCGCTCGCCGCTGTCAGTCATCACACGAACCAAATGAACTCGCTGCATTATCTTACAAGCGCGGGCCCAAGCTTAGGTTTCATCGCTAGAGAAGAGAGGCAGCGGCCAATGAGCCGCCTCGCGGCGACCTTACTCTGCGGTTTTGCGACCTGAAGCGGTCGCGGCGCTTCGCATCGCTCGCTTCCCTTTGCCTTCAGCGTGAACAGGAACGGCGCATTGATCTTCTCGATGAATTTGCGGCCATCCTTAGTCGGTTCGATGCCAGCGGCAATCTCGATCCACTTGCGCGCGGCGACTTCGGGATTGGCGTAGGGGCGCGGCACTTGGGGCCTGAAGGAATGGTACCCGAATAGAAGCTTTAAGGTGAAGGACGACGAAAAGAAGGACGACAAGAAGCCCCAAAAAGAGCCCGGGAAAGCCGGGCTTGATGCCGCCCTGGAATAAGAAAGAGGCCGCCCACTGAGGGCGGCCTTACTCTGTCGGAGGAATGGGGGTTGCGTTCAGCAGATTGGAAATGGCTGTCACCAACTGTGCCGGCGCAAATGGCTTGGCGAGGAGAAGGCTATTGGGAACCCCGTGTACCGGCCATTGGTTGGCGCTGCCCCCTGACATGTAGACAACGGGGAAATTAGGGTCGATGGCTCTGGCGCATCTTGCTACCTCCCAGCCGTCCACGGTGCCGGCCAAGTTAATGTCGGTGACGAGCGCGCGATATTTGCTGTTGGTGCCCTGTAGCAATGTAACGGCTTCCTCGCCTGAGGCTGCGACCTCCGCTTCAAAGCCGCCGTCAACAAGAGCGTCTTCAACGATTGCCCAAATCAGTTGTTCGTCTTCCACGACGAGAATCGCAAGCGATAGCTGTTCTGACACAAAAAATGCTCCCCCCGGCAGCCCTTGACCCGACGCGGAGCAAGCAAAAAGGTTCCAATGCGCCAAAGTGAACTTAGGCCGCTGCGAAAATCAAAAGCCACCAGGGGGTGAAAGGCCCACTCGTCGCCGTAAAGAACATATTGCGAACAGAGAACATATAGGGTACATTGTTTTTATCGACGAGCCGCCCTGCCAATCGTTTGTCCCGCACCCGAATCCTCGCCATAAGGAGCACGACCCAATGTCCACCTCTGCCCTGCGTATCGTCGAAGGATCTTCCATGGACAAGAGTAAAGCCCTGGCCGCCGCGCTCTCCCAGATCGAGCGCCAGTTCGGCAAGGGCTCGGTGATGAAGCTCGGCAAGAACGACCGCTCGATGGATGTCGAGGCGGTCTCGTCGGGCTCGCTGGGGCTTGATATCGCGCTCGGGATCGGCGGCCTGCCAAAGGGGCGCGTCGTGGAAATCTACGGGCCGGAATCCTCGGGCAAGACCACGCTGGCGCTGCACACGGTGGCGGAAGCGCAGAAGAAGGGCGGCATCTGCGCCTTCATCGACGCCGAGCATGCGCTCGACCCGGTCTATGCCCGCAAGCTGGGCGTCAACATCGACGAACTCCTGATCTCGCAGCCCGACACCGGCGAGCAGGCGCTGGAAATCTGCGACACGCTGGTGCGTTCGGGGGCGGTCGACGTTCTGGTGGTCGATTCGGTCGCGGCGCTGGTGCCGAAGGCCGAGCTCGAAGGCGAAATGGGCGATGCGCTGCCGGGCCTCCAGGCCCGTCTGATGAGTCAGGCGCTGCGCAAGCTGACGGCCTCGATCAACAAGTCCAATACCATGGTGATCTTCATCAACCAGATCCGCATGAAGATCGGTGTGATGTACGGCTCGCCGGAAACCACGACCGGCGGCAACGCGCTGAAGTTCTACGCCTCCGTCCGCCTCGACATCCGCCGCATCGGCGCGATCAAGGAGCGCGACGAAGTGGTCGGCAACACCACCCGCGTCAAGGTGGTGAAGAACAAGCTGGCGCCGCCCTTCAAGCAGGTCGAGTTCGACATCATGTACGGCGAGGGCGTCTCCAAGATGGGCGAGATCCTCGATCTCGGTGTCAAAGCCGGCATCGTCGAGAAATCCGGCGCCTGGTTCTCCTATGACAGCCAGCGCCTCGGCCAGGGCCGCGAGAACTCGAAAGCGTTCCTGAAGGCCAACCCCGACATCACCGCCAAGATCGAGACCTCGATCCGCCAGAACTCCGGCCTGATCTCCGAGCAGATTCTGGCCGGCACGCCCGAGAGCGACGCCGACGGTGAGGAGCCGGGGGACGAGTAAACTTTAACGCGAAGAGTTTTTCGCGAGGAGCGGGCGCTGAGGACGTTGAGTTGCCGACGTCGTCAGTGCCCGTTTCGTTTTGGGGTACAAGGGATATCGGATCAGTTGTTGAGCCCGGGATCGTTGTGAGTTTGAATCAATCCGCGGTCATTGCCGCTCGCCGGATCATTATTGAGGCGGCGAAAAGCATACTTTCTGGAGGCGTGTCTCCGATAGAAGGTGCCAGAGCAATCGCAAGGCACAGCTTCGAGGCCCGTCTTGAAGACGATTCCGATATCTTGCCCTTCGTTGGAATTGCTTCGGAGACCGAGGCCTTGCCGCTGGGACGCGAAAGGGGGCGCTGGCAAGCGAGCGCGCCCGCGGAACTCCAGGGAAAGATCGATGAATCCCAAGCCTGGGCACTCACGCTCGCAGGCACCCATTGCCAGAGCCTTGTGGCTCGGTCGGGAAGCCTGATGCTTTGGCCTGACGACTAGTGCCGTAGGGTGGGCAAAGGCGCGCAAGCGCCGTGCCCACGATCTGTCACGTCATGCAAAGGTGGTGGGCACGCTTCCGCCTTCGCTCTGCGAGCTTCGGCGGACAAGTCGCTTTGCCCACCCTACGAGACCTCCGTTGGGGCCTACTCCGCGGCTTCTGCGTAATCGCTCACCGGCGGGCACGAGCACACCAGATTGCGGTCGCCATAGACGTTGTCGACGCGGCCCACCGGGCACCAGTATTTGTCGGTGCGCGAGGTGCCGGCGGGGAAGCAGCCTTCGCTGCGGGTGTAGGCGCGCGCCCAGTCGTCATCGGCGATGTCGTGCACGGTGTGCGGGGCGTGGCGCAGAGGCGAGGCCTCGATCTTGAAGCGGCCGGCCTCGACCTCGGCGATCTCCTTGCGGATCGCGATCATGGCGTCGCAGAATCGGTCCAGCTCCGCCTTCGATTCGGATTCGGTCGGCTCGATCATCAGCGTGCCCGGCACCGGGAAGCTCATGGTCGGCGCGTGGAAGCCGTAATCGATCAGGCGTTTTGCGATGTCGTCCACCGTAACGCCTGACGTCGTCTTCAGCGCGCGGGGATCGACGATGCACTCATGCGCGACGCGTCCCCTGGCGTTCTTGTAGAGCACCGGGAAATGCGCATCGAGGCGCGCGGCGATGTAGTTGGCGTTGAGGATCGCGATCTCGGTGGCGCGCTTCAAGCCTTCGCCGCCCATCATCAGGATGTAGATGTAGGAGATGGTCAGGATCGAGGCCGAGCCGAACGGTGCGGCCGAGACCGGACCGACCGGCGCATCGCCTTGCGTCGCGGGGTGACCGGGCAGGAACGGCGCGAGATGCGCCTTGACGCCGATCGGGCCCATGCCGGGGCCGCCGCCGCCATGCGGGATGCAGAAGGTCTTGTGCAGGTTGAGGTGGCTGACATCGGCGCCGTAATCGCCGGGCCTGCTAAGGCCGACCTGCGCGTTGAGATTGGCGCCGTCCAGATACACCTGGCCGCCATGGCCATGGACGATGTCGCAGATCTCGCGGATGTGCTCCTCGAACACGCCATGCGTCGAGGGATAGGTGATCATGACAGCGGCGAGATTGGCCGAGTGCTTTTCCGCCTTGGCGCGGAGATCATTGACGTCGACGTCGCCGTTCTTTTCACAGGCGACCACCACCACGTCCATGCCGACCATCGCGGCCGAGGCCGGGTTGGTGCCGTGGGCGGAGGAGGGGATCAGGCAGATTTTCCGGTGCGTCTCGCCGCGTGCCGCGTGATAGCCGCGGATCGCGAGCAGGCCGGCATATTCGCCCTGCGCGCCCGAATTCGGTTGCAGCGAGATCGCGTCATAGCCGGTGATGTCGCACAGCCATTTTTCCAGCCGCGCGAACAGCGCGTGATAGCCCTTGGCCTGCTCGCGCGGGGCGAACGGGTGGAGGCTGCCGAATTCCGGCCAGGTCAGCGGCATCATCTCGGTGGTCGCGTTCAGCTTCATCGTGCAGGAGCCGAGCGGGATCATGGCGCGGTCGAGCGCGAGGTCGCGGTCGCTGAGCTTGCGCATGTAGCGTAGCATCTCGGTTTCCGAGCGATGCGCGTGGAACACCGGATGGGTGAGGAATTCGGTCGCGCGCTTCAGCGCGTCCGGCAGCGCCTCGCGCGTGGTCGCGTCGACCTCGGCATAGGCAAGCGTGCCGCCGAAGGCGCGCCAGACGGCTTCGACCGTGGCTGATGTCGTGGTCTCGTCGAGCGCGATGCGCAAGCTCGTTTCGCCGACGCCGAGATTGATTGTCTGGGCGGCCGCGCGAGCGACGATCTCGGCGCGCCTGGCGCCGGCATCGACGCTGAGCGTGTCGAAGAAGCTTTCGGACTGCAGCGTGAAGCCGAGCTTGCGCAGGCCGGCCGCGAGCACGGCGGCGCGGCGATGGACGTTGCGCGCGATCTGCGCCAGTCCTTCCGGGCCGTGATAGACCGCATACATCGAGGCGATCACGGCGAGCAGCACCTGCGCGGTGCAGATGTTGGAGGTCGCCTTCTCGCGGCGGATGTGCTGCTCGCGGGTCTGGAGCGCGAGGCGGTAGGCCGGTGCGCCGCGCGAATCCACGGAGAGGCCGACGAGGCGGCCGGGCAGCGAGCGCTTCAGCGCATCGCGCACCGCCATATAGGCCGCGTGCGGTCCGCCATAGCCCATCGGCACGCCAAAGCGTTGCGCCGAGCCGATCGCGATGTCGGCGCCGAGCTCGCCGGGCGACGCCAGCAATGTCAGTGCCAGGAGATCAGCGGCCACGATGGCCAGCGCGCCCTTGGCTTTCAGTGCCGCGATCGCGGGCCTGATGTCGCGCACCGCGCCCGAAGAGCCCGGATATTGCAGCAGCGCGCCGAGCACGTCCGCTTTGTCGAGATCGGTGAGGGGATCGCCGACGACCAGGGTCCAGCCGAGCGGCGCGGCGCGGGTGCGCATCACCGCGAGCGTCTGCGGATGGACGTCCTTGTCGACGAAGAAGGCCTTTGCCTCGACCCGCGAGTGCCGCTCCGCCAGCGCCATGGCTTCGGCGGCGGCGGTGGCTTCATCGAGCAGCGAGGCGTTGGCGACGTCGAGCCCGGTGAGATCGCAGATCATGGTCTGGAAGTTGAGCAGCGCTTCCAGCCGGCCCTGGCTGATCTCGGGCTGGTAGGGCGTGTACGCCGTGTACCAGGCCGGGTTCTCCAAGATGTTGCGCTGGATCACCGCGGGCAAAATCGTGCCGGAATAGCCCTGGCCGATCAGCGAGGTGAACACCTGGTTCTGACGTGCGAGCTCGGCCATGTGCGCGATCGCCTCGGTCTCGCTCAAGGGCTTGCCGAGATCGAGCGGGGCGGCCTGTCGGATCGAAGCCGGCAGCGTTTCCGCCATCAGCGCGTCGACGCTTTTGGCGCTGACGGCTTCCAGCATCGCGGTGACATCGCGCGCGGAGGGGCCGATGTGGCGGCGAACGAAGGTGGCGGTGTCGCCGTTGGATTTGCGGTGCGCGGTCATCATGGGTCCTCGCTTAGGAGTTGCTGTCATCGCCCGCCTTGTGCGCAATGCGCACTCGGGCGGGCGATGATGTGGTAGCGGTTCGCCTCATCACTCCGCTGTCATGCCCCGCGAAGGCGGGGCATCCAGTAGACGCAGGCGTTCGTGATTTAACCGAGAAGCCGCGGCGTACTGGATCACCCGCCTGCGCGGGTGATGACACTGAGAATGAGGTTGGAGTTCTCATCTCACGCCGTATGCGCCTTGTACGCGGCCTCATCCATGAGGCCGCCGAGCTCGCTCTTGTCGGCAATTTTGATCTTGAAGAACCACGCCTTGCCTTGCGCGTCGGAGTTCACCAGCGCCGGCTCTGCGGCGAGTGCGTCGTTGATCTCGGTCACCTCGCCCGAGACGGGCGCGTAGATGTCTGATGCGGCCTTGACCGATTCCACGACGGCGGCGGCTTCGGTCTTCTTCAGCGTGCGGCCGACCTTGGGCAGCTCGACGAACACGACGTCGCCGAGCTGGGACTGCGCGTAGTCGGTGATCCCAACGGTGGCGACGTCGCCGTCGATGGCCAGCCATTCATGGTCGGAGGTGTACAGCGTCGTGGTCATTGTCTCAGTCCTCAGCGTTTGTAGGTATTTTTCACGAAGGGCATGGCGGCGACGGTGAGGGCTAAGCGTTGCCCGCGCACCTCGGCAAAGAGCTTTGTATCGAGCGCGCTCAGGCTCGTGGGCACATAGCCCATCGCGACCGGCGCATTCAGGCTCGGGCCGAAACCGCCCGAGGTGACTTTTCCGATTGCGTCACCGCCTGCGTCGTCCGCAAACAGCAGCGCGCCCTCGCGCACCGGGGCGCGGCCTTGCGCGAGCAGGCCGACGCGGCGGCGGGATGCGCCGTGATCGAAATGAGCGAGGATATTCGAGGCGCCCGGAAAGCCGCCGGCACGGGCGCCACCGGTGCGGCGGCTCTTCTGCACCGACCATTCCAGCGCGGCTTCAACCGGCGTGGTCGCGGTGTCGATGTCGTGGCCGTAGAGACAGAGCCCGGCTTCCAGCCGCAGACTGTCGCGGGCGCCTAGGCCGATCGGCATCACGTCGGGATTGTCGAGCAGCGTCCTGGCGAGACGCGCGGCATCGGCCGCGGGGACCGAAATCTCGAAACCGTCCTCGCCGGTGTAGCCCGAGCGCGAGACGAAACAGTCGATACCCGCAACCTTGTGCGGACCGGCATCCATGAACTTCATGGCGGGCGCTTCTGCACATAATTTCGCCAGCGCCGATTCCGCCTTCGGGCCCTGCAGCGCGATCAGTGCGCGGTCGGCAAGCGAATCGATGACGCAGTCGCTGGAGAGATTCGCGCGCAGATGCGCCTCGTCCGCGTCCTTGCAGGCGGCGTTGACGACCAGGAACAGATGATCGCCGAAATTGGCGACCATGAGATCGTCGAGAAGCCCGCCATCCTTATTGGTGAACTGGGCGTAGCGCTGGCGGCCCGGTGCAATCGCCACGATGTCCTGCGGCACCAGCCGCTCCAGCGCGCGGGCGGCGTCCTCGACCTTGCCCGATTTCGGCCGAAGTGCGAGCTGGCCCATGTGGGAGACGTCGAACAGGCCGGCGGCGGTGCGGGTCTGGAGGTGCTCTTTCAGCACGCCGGCAGGATATTGCACGGGCATGTCATAGCCCGCGAACGGCACCATCTTGCCGCCGAGGGAGACATGCAAGTCGTAAAGGGGGGTACGTTTCAGGGAGTCTTTGTCGTCACGTACTGACATTACAGGGTCCTCGGCGGTTCCCCGGGAACGATTTCCCGTGGACACCAGTCGAAGCCCCATCTGTCGCTGTGCCTGAGAGTATTATCCCGTCGGCGGACGCAGTCCGGACCTAAGCCCGTCGGCGCCTCTTTCCAGATGTCGTCAAAGCCACGCGGTCCTTTTGCCTGAGAGTTTCCGGGGCGGTTGCTCCTTCGGCGCCGGCTACCAAGTTGCCGGTCTCTCCCGACGTGGCCGTACGATACAGATGGGTACAGACCACAGGCCGGCCAAGCCTGTCAACGCGGCCTTTGCGGCTTTCCAAAGGGATTGCAACGGGATTGCGCGCCTGCGGCAACCCACTGATCTCTCTGCACAGTTTCTGGACAGCGAAGCTGGCCTTGTCTAAAAGCGCTGTGGCCCGCAGATATCAGCCCAAATCGACAGGTTTGGATGGCAAATTGGCGGGTCCAAGCACACCCGATTGGATGAACATGAGCGGCGTCAACGAGATCAGGTCGACCTTTCTGAACTTCTTTGCCGAGAACGGCCACGAGATCGTGTCGTCCTCGCCATTGGTGCCGCGCAACGATCCGACGTTGATGTTCACCAATGCCGGCATGGTGCAGTTCAAGAACGTCTTCACCGGCGTCGAGAAGCGGCCGTATCAGCGCGCCACCACGTCGCAGAAATGCGTGCGCGCCGGCGGCAAGCACAACGACCTCGACAATGTCGGCTACACCGCGCGCCATCTCACCTTCTTCGAGATGCTCGGCAACTTCTCGTTCGGCGACTATTTCAAGGAACGCGCGATCGAGCTGGCCTGGAAGCTGATCACCAAGGAATACGGGCTCAAGAAGGACAAGTTGCTCGTCACCGTCTACCACACCGACGACGAGGCGGCTGGCCTCTGGAAGAAGATCGCCGGATTCTCCGAGGACCGCATCATCCGCATCCCGACGTCGGACAATTTCTGGGCGATGGGCGACACCGGCCCGTGCGGCCCGTGTTCGGAAATCTTCATCGACCGCGGCGACCACATCTGGGGCGGTCCTCCCGGCTCGCCGGAAGAGGACGGCGACCGCTTCCTCGAATTCTGGAATCTCGTGTTCATGCAATACGAGCAGGTGACGAAGGAGCAGCGCGTTGACCTGCCGCGTCCCTCGATCGACACCGGCATGGGCCTCGAGCGCATGGCCTCGATCATGCAGGGCGTCGACAGCGTGTTCGAGACCGACCTGTTCCGTCATTTGATCGACGCGACCTCGTCGGCGCTGGGCCACGGGCCGAACGAGCAGACCGTGGCCTCGTTCCGCGTCATCGCCGACCATCTGCGTTCCTCGGCCTTCCTGGTTGCGGACGGCGTGCTGCCGTCGAACGAGGGCCGCGGCTATGTGCTGCGCCGGATCATGCGCCGCGCGATGCGCCATGCGCAGCTGCTCGGCGCCAAGGAGCCGCTGATGCATCGGCTGGTGTGGGCGCTGGTGCGCGAGATGGGCCAGGCCTATCCCGATTTGATGCGCGCGGAAAATCTGATCGAGGAAACGCTGCGGCTGGAAGAGACCCGCTTCCGCAAGACGCTGGTGCGCGGCTTGTCGATTCTCGACGAGAAGTCGGCCGGCCTGAAGAAAGGCGACATGTTCGACGGCGACGTCGCCTTCACGCTCTACGACACCTACGGCTTCCCGCTGGATTTGACGCAGGACGCGCTGAAGTCGCGCGGCATCGGCGTCGATCAGGCCTCGTTCACCGATGCGATGGAGCGCCAGAAGGCCAAGGCGCGCGAATCCTGGAAGGGTTCTGGCGAAGCCGCCTCCGAAGCGATCTGGTTCCCGCTGCGCGAGAAGCTCGGAGCCACCGAATTTTTGGGATACGAGACCGAGAGCGCCGAAGGCGTGGTGACCGCGCTGGTGAAGGACGGCAAGGAAGCCGACAGCCTCAAGGCGGGCGAAACCGGCGCGATCGTGCTGAACCAGACGCCGTTCTATGCGGAGTCCGGCGGCCAGGTCGGCGACACCGGCGTGTTGTTGGGCGAGGGCGGCATCAAGTTCCGCGTCACCGATGCGCAGAAGAAGCTCGGCGATTTCTTCGTGCATGTCGGCACGGTCGAGAGCGGCGAGCTGAAGCTCGGCACCGCGCTCCAGCTCGAGGTCGATCATTCCAGGCGCTCCTCGATCCGCGCACATCACTCGGCGACGCATCTGATTCACGAGGCGCTGCGTCAGGTGCTTGGCGATCACATCGCCCAGCGCGGCTCGATGGTCGCGCCGGATCGTTTGCGCTTCGACTTCGTGCATCCGAAGCCGATCACGGCCGAAGAGCTCGCCCGCGTCGAGGACATCGCCAACGACGTGGTGCTGGAGAATGACGAAGTCACCACGCGCGTGATGGGCGTTGACGAGGCCCGCGAGGCCGGGGCGCGCGCCCTGTTCGGCGAGAAGTATGGCGACGAGGTTCGCGTCGTCTCGATGGGCCGCACCGCGCGTGAGCGCGGCGTCAATGCGCTTGGCTGGTCGGTCGAGCTCTGCGGCGGCACCCATGTGCGGCGCACCGGCGATATCGGCCTGATCACGCTGACCGGCGAGAGCGCGGTCGCCTCCGGCGTGCGCCGCATCGAGGCGCTGACCGGCAATTACGCCCGCCGTCACGCCAACGAGACCATGGCGCTGGCGAAGGCCGCGGCCCACGAGCTGCGCACCTCGATCGACGACGTCCCCGCGCGCATCACCGCGCTGATGGACGAGCGCAAGAAGCTTGAGCGCGAATTGTCAGACGCCCGCAAGAAGCTCGCGATGGGCGGCGGCGCGTCAAGCGGCGATGGCGCAGCTTCCAGCGTGCGCGAGGCCGGCGGCGTCAAGCTGATGGCGCGTGCGGTCGAAGGCATCGAGATGAAGGATCTCAAGAGCCTCGCGGACGAGGCCAAGAAGCAGATCGGCTCCGGCGTGGTCGCCATCGTCGGCGTCACCGAGGACGGCAAAGCCGGCGTCGTGGTCGGCGTCACAGCCGACCTGACCGCGCGCTTCAACGCGGTCAATCTGGTGAAGATCGCCTCCGAAGCGCTCGGCGGCAAGGGCGGCGGCGGTCGGCCCGACATGGCGCAGGCCGGCGGCCCCGACGGCGCCAAGGCAACCGAAGCGCTGGCGGCGATCGAAAAAGCGATGGCAGGCGCTTAATCCCGATGCGCCTCGTTCCGCGAGGAACTGGGCTTCGCGATCCCGATTTGAGGGATCGCCTCTACGAATTGCTGGAGCACGATCCGCTGGCCTATTCGGCTGGATCGCGCTTCATCCAGCTCATCATCGGCGTCATCGTGCTCAACGTCGCCGCGATGATTTTGGCCTCGGTGCCGGAGCTGGACGATCACTACGGTGCGCTGTTCGCGGGCATCACCATCCTCTCGGTGATCGTGTTCGCGCTGGAATATGCCGCACGGCTCTGGACGGTGGCGGGCCACACGCCGCGCAAGGGCTCCGCGCTCGCCGACCGGCTTGGCTATGCCTTCTCAGCGCTCGGGATCATCGACCTCCTGGCGTTCCTGCCCGCGGCCATCGTGCTCGCCACGGGCCGCCACGCGACGCTGGCGGCGCTCGGCGTGCTGCCGTTCTTCAAGCTCATTCGGTATTCGCCGGCGATGCGCTCGCTGCTCGCCGCCGTCCATGCCGAGCGGCGAGCGCTGATCGGATGCGTCGTCATCCTGTTCGGTGTGGTCCTGACGTTTGCCTCGCTGCTCTACGCCATCGAGCGTGATGTGCAGCCCAGCAAGCTCGGCACCATTCCGGACGCGATGTGGTGGGCGATCGTGACGCTCGGCACCGTCGGCTATGGCGACGTCGTGCCGGTAACGCCGCTCGGCAAATTCATCTCGGTGTTCGCGATCGTCTCGGGCTTCGCCATGATCGCGCTGCCGGTCGCGATCATCTCCTCTGCGTTTGCGGAAGAGGTGAGGCGCCGCGACTTCGTCGTGACCTGGGGCATGCTGGCGCGGGTGCCGCTGTTCTCGCATTTGTCGGCGGCGGAGATCGCCGACATCATGCGGCTCCTGCGGGCGCGCACCATCGAGCAGGGCGAGATCCTGGTCCGTCGCGGCGATGCGGCCTCGTCGATGTATTTCATCACCGCCGGCGAGGTCGAGATCGCGCTACCGAGCCAGCAGGTGCGGCTCGGTGACGGCACTTTCTTCGGCGAGATCGCACTGCTGCACAAGACGAAGCGCAGCGGGACGGTCACCGCGACGCGCAAGAGCCGGCTGCTGCTGCTCGACGCCCAGGACTTTCACGCCCTGATCGCGCGCATGCCGACACTCGCCGCCCACGTCCAGATGACCGCGAAAGCGCGGCTCGAGGAGACCGGCGATCTCGCGGCGGCAGAGCTGGCGCAGGCCGAGCGCGAGGTCACGGACCGCTGAGCTTTCAGCCCTTCTTCAGGAAAACATACTCCGCCGAATACGGCGCGCTCCTGAACTCGCCGGCCTTGTCGCAAGAACCCTCGAGCTTGCCACCGCGGGTGTTGATGCGCTGGACGGTGGTAACAGGCGTCAGCACGCCGCTGCCGCGGTGGGCGGTGACTTCCAGCTTCAGCCAGGGGATGTCAGCCGCCGTCGCGCCCGGCGCGTTGCCGGTCGCCTTGCCGACGACGGCGCTGCCGTCGGCGTGCTCCCAGTTCGGGCCCGCATAGTGCCGGCCGATGGTCTTGCCATCGGACAGCAGCGTCGCGATCGGTTCGCGGAAGCTCCATGCGAGCTTGCCGTCGGTGCCGGCCTTGCACTCATAGACCTGCGCGCCCTCGGCGTGGACGCTGAGGACTGTGCTCTCGCCTGATGCGGCGATGGCGTCGGGGAGGGGATCGGCGGCCACAGCCGGTCCGGCGAGCAGCAACAGGCAGGGGACGGCAAGCTTGATCGACATGGTCGCATCTCCGCGCGAGGGGTCTCAAAAAAAGAAACGGGCCGCGCTTTGGCGCGGCCCGTGATGATGTCTGGCCCAGTCGGGCGAAATTGCGGACGGCTTAGGCCGCCAACGCCTTCGTGAGGTTTTCCGCGACCTTGTCGAGGAAGCCGGTGGTCGAGAGCCAGCGCTGGTCGGCGCCGACCAGCAGCGCGAGGTCCTTGGTCATGTAGCCTTCCTCGACGGTGTCGACGCAGACCTTCTCGAGGGTCAAGGCGAACTTGGCGAGCTCGGCGTTGTTGTCGAGCTTGGCGCGGTGCGACAGGCCACGGGTCCAGGCGAAGATCGACGCGATCGAGTTGGTCGAGGTCTCCTTGCCCTTCTGGTGCTCGCGGTAGTGGCGGGTCACCGTGCCGTGAGCGGCTTCGGCTTCCACGGTCTTGCCGTCGGGGGTGAGCAGCACCGAGGTCATCAGGCCGAGCGAGCCGTAGCCCTGCGCGACCGTGTCGGACTGCACGTCGCCGTCGTAGTTCTTGCAGGCCCAGACATAGCCGCCGGACCATTTCAGGGCCGAGGCCACCATGTCGTCGATCAGACGGTGCTCGTAGGTCAGGCCCTTGGCGTCGAAGTCCTTCTTGAACTCGCGCTCGTAGACGTCCTGGAAGATGTCCTTGAAGCGACCGTCATAGATCTTCATGATCGTATTCTTGGTCGAGAGATAGACCGGGTAGTTGCGCAGCAGGCCGTAGTTCAGCGACGCGCGGGCGAAGTCGATGATGGAATCGTCGAGATTGTACATCTGCATCGCGACGCCGGAGCCCGGGGTCTTGAACACTTCCTTCTCGATGACGGTGCCGTCCTCGCCGACGAACTTCATCGTCAGCGTGCCCTTGCCCGGGAACTTGATGTCGGTGGCGCGATACTGGTCGCCATAGGCGTGGCGGCCGATGATGATCGGCTTGGTCCAGCCGGGAACCAGGCGCGGCACGTTCTTGCAGATGATCGGCTCGCGGAAGATCACGCCGCCGAGGATGTTGCGGATGGTGCCGTTCGGCGACTTCCACATCTGCTTGAGGTTGAACTCCTTCACCCGGGCCTCGTCCGGGGTGATGGTGGCGCACTTGACGCCGACGCCGACCTTCTTGATCGCCTCGGCGGCGTCGATCGTGACCTGATCGTTGGTCTCGTCGCGGTATTCCATGCCCAGGTCGAAATAGAGCAGATCGACATCGAGGTAGGGGGTGATCAGCTTGTCCTTGATGTACTGCCAGATGATCCGGGTCATCTCGTCGCCATCGAGTTCGACGACGGGTTGGGACACCTTGATTTTTGCCATGATCGGAGAAGCCTTCTTGGAACGGCGCCCTTGGCGCCAAATTGAATATCCGCCGCCTCTTAGCACCTGATAGCAGCGGGCGAAAGCCAAGTGATTATGCACTTTTAGCCGATCCAGCCTCCGCAGATGGGGGGCGGGATGCCGCCTTGCCGCAGGGGCCGGGGTGACGTTTCAGGCGAGATTCAAAAGTCGAATCCAACCCGTTATTTCCCTTGAGAATTTCGTCAGGACAGGCAAACGACAGGCGAACGGCCCCAAGCCCTGGACGAGACCCTGGCAGGGCCGGCTTTGAATCAATTTCTGAAGAGAGCCTTTTCAAGGCCTTAAGAACCGGTGTGAAAGCGAAACGAGATGTCGGGGACTGACAAGAGCAAGGCGGGTCTCACCCTCGACGGTCCCATCGTGATCCTGGTCGAGCCGCAACTCGGCGAGAACATCGGCATGTGCGCGCGCGCCATGGGCAATTTTGCGCTTGGCGCCTTGCGCATCGTCAATCCCAGGGACGGCTGGCCCAACATCGCCGCCCAGCGCGCGGCCGCCGGCGCGGACCACATTCTGGAAAAGGTCGAATTGTTTGGCACGGTCGAAGAGGCGGTCGCCGATATCGACCTGCTGTTCGCCACAACAGCTCGCCCCCATGACCAGGCCAAGCCCGTGGTCGGGCCGGAGGCTGCGGCCGCCGAGATCGCCGGACACGTCGCCACCGGCGGCAAATGCGGCATCCTGTTCGGCCGCGAGCGCTGGGGGCTGACCAACGAGGAGGTCGGGCTCTCCAACCGGATCGTCACCTTCCCGGTCAATCCGGGCTTTGCCTCGCTCAACCTCGCCCAGGCCGTGCTGCTGGTCGGCTATGAATGGTTTAAGCGGGCGACATCGGGCGAGCTGCCGCACGCCATGCCGGAGCGCTCCGAGCGCGCCTCGCAACACCAGATGCAGGCCTTCTTCGACAACCTCATCCGCGAGCTCGACCGGGTCGAATTCCTGCGCCCGGCCGAGAAGCGCGACACCATGCTGGTGAACCTGCGCAACATCTTCAGCCGGATGGAGCCGACCAAGCAGGACATGCACACCTTGCACGGCGTGGTGATGGCGATCGCCGAGGGCCGCAAGGGCCCGGCCAAGGGCGGCGTGCTCGACGGCGAGCAGGCCACGCGCCTGCGCGCGCTGCTGGCCGAACACGGGCAGGGCGGCGGCGTCCCCGACAGCGGCTCGACCGTGCGCGGGCTTGCCCGCCTGCTTCGCCGCAACCCGACCGATGCCGAGCGCCTGCTGTGGCAGGCGCTGACCCGCGACCGCCGCTTCGCGGGAGCGTTCAAGCGCCAGACCCCCGTGGGGCGGCACATCCCGGACTTTGTCTCGTTCCCGCACCGGATTGCGATCGAGCTGGTCAACCCGGGCGAGGGGGAGGCCATCGCGGCAGATCGGGCGGGCCGGCGGGCGTGGCTCGAGGCGCGTGATTATCGGGTGATCGAGATGCGGGCGGCGGATGTCGAGCGCGATATCGAGGCGGAGCTGGTGCGGTTGCAGGGGATGGTGGAGCAGAGCGCGTAGGTTTCGTAACGCACGGTCTCGTAGGGTGGGCAAAGCGTAGCGTGCCCACCATCTGGAAGTCGTGGGCACGGCGCTACGCGCCTTTGCCCACCCTACAAGACCGTCATCCCCGCCCGAGCTGAATCTCGCGCTCCACCGCAATCCATGTCGATCTCGCCACGGCCAACAACTTCCCGCTTTCATCATGGAGCGCGGCCTCGGCGGAGCGCTTGCGGCCGTCGCGGCCGGTTGGCCAGGCCGTGATGATGCAGCGGTCGCCGGGGCTCGGGCGGGCTTCGATCCGGGCTGACATGCGGCCCAGCAGCAGCGGTGTCTTGTCGTAGCTGTCGCTTTGCGGATCGCAATTGCAAGCAAAGCCGGTCGGGCAATCGAGCGCTGACCAGAGGAATTCCGGGGCGACGAAGCCATCCTCGGCGGCGAGATTTGGATCGGGGGTCCAGCTTGCGGCGAGAACGGGTGCGTGCGCATGACGACCGAGCGATCCCGCGAAGATGCGCAGGCCGTCTCCCTTCGCCCTTGCGGGTCCGCAGACGAAGCATGTCGGCAGGGGATGTTCGTGCGGCTTCACCGGCGTCAATAATTCGGCCGCGCAAGCCTGCTCGAAGCTGGTCGTCTCCACGCGCGCAAGCTCGACGCGGGCCGCGCGCCCCGTCGCGACAACTTTGGCACCGTCGCGCAGCTCCCAGGTGCCATCGTCTGTCGCGACCGCATCGAGTGGCGTGTCCAGTGGAGGCGGGGCGCGCAGGGTCACCTCGGCGCCGCCGGGAATGTGCTGCGCCAGCCGGCCGCAGACATAGCCGCCGTTGCCGGAGTTCGGCGGGCCGCAAAAGCGCTTGTCGATGATGATCTCTGTCAACGGTTACATTCCTGAGGTTTCCTCGGCGTCATGGCCGGGCTTGTCCCGGCCATCCACGCCCTTGCACGTGGAAGAACGTGGATGCCGGGACAAGCCCGGGCATGACGACCTTCCGCGGTGACTCTATCTGATCTTCAGCACAATTCGCCCCTGAACCGTACGACCGGCCACGGCATGCATGGCGTTGCCGGCCTCCTCCAAAGGGAGGACCCGGTCGATATGCGGGCGGATTCTGCCGTCGGCCAGCAATTGCATCAATGTGTCGTTCATCCGCGCAGCTTCGGACGAGAATTTTTCCGCCCAGGCGCCGACGAAGACACCGAGGATGGAATAGTTCTTCAGCAGCGGCAGGTTCATCGGGATCGATGGAATCTCGCCGCCGGTGAAGCCGATCGGCATCAGGCGTCCGCCCCATGCCATCAGCCGCGCCATCTGCTCGAAGATCGCGCCGCCGACATTGTCGAAGCCGACGTCGATGCCGTTCCCGCCCGTGATCGACTTGATGCGGTCGCGCAGATCCTCGTTGCGATAGTTGACGATGTCGCTGGCGCCGTAGCTGCGCACCAGCGCGGCCTTGTCGTCGGAGCCGACACCGGCGATGACGCGCAGGCCCAGATGGCTGCCGAGATCGACGGCGGCGAGGCCAACCCCGCCGGCCGCGCCCGTGACGAGGAGGGTTTCGCCACGCTGCGCCCGTGCCCGCTCGACCAGCGCATACCAGGCCGTGCCGTAATTGTGCAGCACCGTCGCCGCCGCTTCGAATGCAACGCCATCAGGCAGATGCACGCTCTTCGATTCCCTGGCGATCATCCGTTCGGCGTAGCCGCCGGTCCAGGCGCTGCACGCGACGCGATCGCCGGGCGCGAATGTCGTGACCTTGTCGCCGACCGCGACGACGACACCGGATGCTTCCGTGCCGGGCACGAACGGCGTCGGCGGCCGCATCTGGTAGAGGCCGGAGACGATCAACTGGTCCATGAAGCTGACGGAGGCTGCATGCACGTCGATGAGGATCTCGTCACCGGCAGGCTGCGGCGCATCGATCTCGCCGACGCGCAAATCGCCTGGGCCGGTGAACGAATGGCACAGAACGGCCTTCATCATGCCTCTCCCATGTCTCTCAGCGGCGTCGCATAGCCCGCGACGAGCTTGACGAAATCAGCCTGTCGCGACGCGCCGGTCTTCTCGAACAGGCGGCGGACATGCGTCCTGACCGTACTTGCGGCAACACCAAGGGCTACGGCCACTTCGGGAATATTGCCGAGCTCGACGATCGCGAGCAGCACGCGCAATTCGGTTGGCGTCAGCCTGAATGCGAGGCGGAGGGCTTCCGAATGAGGCGGTATCGTCAGCGTCGCCTTGCGGACGAACAAGGCGGTGACGGCGCTATAAGCGGCGCCCGCACCCAGGCGCGCGCCTGATACCAGCGGCAGGGCATGGGCGACGTAGCGCTGCCCGTCCAATCCGATCATCGGGATCGCGATCCCACCGGCACCAAGGGCCGGGTCGCTGTGCCGGCCCGTCGCGAAGACCCGCCGCAATGTCTGGCTGACCATGGGATCGCAGGCCATCAGATGCCCGCGGATTTCAAGCAGGACGTTGCATGCGTCGAGAAGGGCTTGCCCTGATGTATTGGCGTGAACGAGGCGCGCGTCCGCGGCAACGAGATAGAGACCGACGTCAAGCCCGTCGAGCGTCGCGGCGAATGTCGCGGCGTCCACGGACATTGCGGGGAGAGGGAGCAGCGCGTTCACCGGGACGATCCAGCAGGCCGACGCTCGTCTGTCCGGCGGCGCGTGAAAAGGCGCGGCACCAGCATGGGAACGCGCCGGCGATACTCCTGGTAGGTCGCGCCGAACTCGGCGACCAGATCACGCTCTTCAAACTGCAATGCGACCAGGATGTAGGCGGTGTTGGCGAGTGCGAACAGCAGGTGACCAACGGTCATCTCGGGCGTGGCCCAGAACGCGATCAGAAAGCCGAGCATCAGCGGATGCCGCACGATCTTGTAGAGCAGCGGCGTCCTGAAGGATTGATCCGGCATCCTGGTGCCGCGCAGCGCCGAGAAAGCCTGGCGCAGGCCGAACAGGTCGAAATGATCGATCATGTAGGTCGAGGAAAGTGCGATCACCCAGCCGAGCCAATGGATGGCGGTCAGCAACGAGGCGGCCATGCCGCTCGTCTGCCAGACCGGTGTCGGGATCGGACGCCACTGCCAGAACAGCAGCAGGAGGATCAGGCTGGAGAGCAGCACATAGGTGCTGCGCTGGCAGGCCACGGGAATAAATCTTGTCATCCACCGTTTGAAGGATGGCCGCGCCATCACGGTGTGCTGGATGGCGAACAGGCTCATCAGCAGCAGGTTGACGAGGATGGCCTCGCTCACATGCGAAGGGGCGCCAGTATCGATCGACATGTCGATTGATTTGGGCACGACATAATTGCCGACGAAACCGAGCGCATAGAGAAATGATGCGGTGAAAATGCCGTAGCTCACGAGAGCGTAGAGCAGGATTGCGAAGCGCGCGACCATGGATTTTCCTATTGTGCCTGATGCAGCGGGGCCGCATGCAGGAGCATGAGCCGCTCGCCGGCGGGCGGGCTCGTTCTGGCCCGACCGTACCGGCCGCACCGTCCCCTGCGCGTCCCCCGGGCGGTCTGCCGGGGAGAGAGGACTTTCATGACGGTTTTCTCGCTGGGAACGTTCGGGTTCCCCGAGGTCCAGGCCGACGGCAGGCCGATCAAGCTGGCCTTGCGCAAGGGTCTTGCGCTGCTGGTCTATCTCGCCGAGGCCAAGGGTGCCGTCGCGCGCGACGTCATGGCCACGCTGCTGTGGCCGGAGGCCGACCGCGAGACGGGCCTTGCGCGATTGCGGCGGCTGCTTCACCGCATCGAGCTCACCCTCGGTCAGCCGGTGTTCGAGACCGACCGCGCGACCTTGCGATGGTCTCCAGCGGTCGAGCTGAAGCTCGATACGCATCTGTTCGAGAGCGCCTGCGATCGCGGTGTGTTCGAGGAGGCCTGCAGGATCTATCGCGGCGATTTCCTCGCCGGCTTCTCTCCGGAGGACTCGTCCGAGTTCGACGACTGGGCGTTCTTTCGCCGCGAGGCGCTGCGGGGACGGCTCGTGCATGCGCTGGAGCGTCTGGTGCAGGACAGGAATGCGGCCGGCGATCATGTTGGCGCCACTGCGCATGCGGGGCGTCTGGTCGAGCTCGACCCGCTCAGCGAGGTCTACGCGAGGCACTTGATCCGTAGTCTCCTGCTTGCCGGTGACCGAAGTGCTGCGGAGCGGTATCACGCAGCGCTCACACAGCGGCTGCGCGACGAGCTCGGCGTTTCGCCGGAAGCCGAGACCGAGGCGCTCATGAGCCCAGCGACGGCGCCGCGCGATGCCATCCCGGCAACGCGCTACGTGAAGGGCGCCGGGGTGCATCTGGCCTATCAGACCTACGGCAGCGGTCCGTTCGATATCCTGGTGATGCCCGGCTTCGTCTCGCATGTGGAGCGCGCCTGGGAGCATCCGGCGAGCCGGACGTTTCTGGCGTCATTGATGAAGTTGGGGCGTCTGATCGTGTTCGATCGTCGTGGCATCGGATTGTCCGACCGGGTGGGAGCGGCGCCCGGCATCGACGTCACCGCGGAGGATATCGGCACCGTGCTGCGCGCGGCGGACTCGCGCCGCGTCGTGCTGTTTGGCGCATCCGAATGCGGGCCGGCCTGCGTCAAATTCGCGGTCGATGAACCGCGCCGCGTGGCCGGCCTCATACTGTTCGGCGCACTGGCGAAGGGATGCTGGTCAGAGGACTATCCGCACGCGTTGCGCGCAAGTCAGTACGACGCGTGGAGCAGGCATCTCATCGCCCAATGGGGCGGCCCGGTCGGGATCGAGGCTTTTGCGCCGACCCTCGCAAATGATCCGCAGGCGCGCGCCTGGTGGGCCGGGCTGTTGCGCGCGGCCTCCAGCCCCGGCGGCATCTCGGCGGTGCTGGAAGCTTTTCGCGATGCCGATGTGCGCCACCTTCTGCCGAAGATTGCCGTGCCGACACTGGTGCTGCACCGGCGGGACGACAAGGCGGTGCGCATTGCCGCGGGCCGCGATATCGCGAGCCGGATCAAGGGCGCGGAATTCGTCGAGCTCGACGGCCATGATCACTGGTTCTTTGCAGGCGATCAGCAGCCGGTGCTCGATGCGATCGGGCGGTTCACCGCGACTTTGCCGCTCGAGGGGCGGGGGAGGGTGTGAAGCCCCAAGCCTCATTTATTGGCACGTTTCCTGCCTGCCAAAGCGGCAGGTGCATCACGATGCCTGGCCCAAGGAGACCTCACCATGAAACGCGAAGACCTCACCGAAAAGCTGCTCGATATCAAGCGCGAGAAGGGCTGGAGCTGGAAGTACATCTGCGAGCAAATCGGCGGCTATGCGGAGGTGTTGATCGTGGGCGCGATCCTCGGCCAGATGAAATTGACGAAACCGCAGGCTGCCAATGCCGGTGAGCTGTTCGGCCTGTCGAAGGCGGAGACCGCGATGCTCAACGAGGTGCCGATGCGCGGCACCGGCACGCCGATGCCGCCGACGGATCCGCTGATCTATCGCTTCTACGAGATGGTGATGGTGAACGGCCCCGCCTGGAAGGCGCTGATCGAGGAGGAATTCGGCGACGGCATCATGTCGGCGATCGACTTCGACATGGGGATCGAGCGCGTCGCCAACCCGAAGGGCGACCGCGTCAAGATCACGATGAGTGGAAAATTCCTGCCGTACAAATATTACGGCGCCAGCGGCAACGTACCGGAGTACGGCTTCAAGGAAGGCTGAGGGACGCGAATGGCGGGTCGCGAACAGGGTTACCGTTCGCGACCCGCCACTCCCTGTTTCGCCTATTTCCCTGCCTTCACCTCGGCCGCCGCGACCGCGATCAGCTCGCTCATCTTGGCGCGAATCGCCTGCTCGGTGACGGCGACGTTCTTGGCGGCGAAATCGGCCACGATCTTGCGCAGAACGTCGGCATCGCCGGCTTCCTCGAAATCGGCCGCGACGACCTCCTTGGCATAGGCGGTGGCGGCATCGCCGGTGATTCCGAGCTTTTCGGCCGCCCAAAGGCCGAGCAGCCGGTTGCGGCGGGCTTCCGCCTTGAACTTCTGCTCCTCATCGAGGGCGTACTTCTTTTCAAAGCCTTCCTGGCGCTTGTCGAACTCGCTCATGCCTGTTCCAATTCCCTGCTGACCGGACCGGGCGGCCCTCGTTGCGAGGGCCCCGGCGCATGCCTAGATAGGGAGCACGAATCGGCAAAACAACGAGCCGTTAAGCCGCAGGCAAGGCGGTATAAGTTGGCATCGGATGAGCCGGATCGATTGTACTGGGACGGCCAATCGGATACGTTGCCAAAGGCTTGGTTCTTGTTCTGTTTCCTCAAGGTTTCCTTGGGTTCCAGATGGGCTCCAGGCCGTTCACGGCAGCTCCGCTGTGTGTCGTCGTTCTAGTCAACCGGAGCACACCAAATACATGGATTTCAACAAAACACGGTACATCCCCATGAGCCGTCGGCGTCGCATTTATGAAGGCAAGGCAAAGGTTCTGTATGAAGGTCCCGAGCCCGGTACCCTGATCCAGCACTTCAAGGACGACGCGACCGCGTTCAATGCCAAAAAGCATCAGGTGATCGAGGGCAAGGGTGTCCTCAACAACCGGATCTCGGAGTACCTGTTTCAGCACCTCAACGACATCGGGGTGCCGACCCATTTCATCCGCCGTCTCAACATGCGCGAGCAGTTGATTCGCGAGGTCGAGATCGTGCCGCTCGAGGTGGTGGTGCGGAACGTCGCCGCCGGCTCGCTGTCGCAGCGGCTCGGCATCGAGGAGGGCACGCAGCTGCCCCGTTCGATCATCGAGTTCTATTACAAGAACGACCAGCTCAACGACCCCATGGTGTCGGAAGAGCACATCACCGCGTTCGGCTGGGCGACGCCCCAGGAGATCGACGACATCATGGCGCTCGCCATCCGCGTCAACGACTTCCTCACCGGCCTCTTCCTCGGCATCGGCATCCGTCTCGTCGACTTCAAGATGGAGTGCGGCCGGCTGTTCGAGAACGAGATGATGCGCATCATCGTCGCCGACGAGATCTCGCCGGACTCGTGCCGCCTGTGGGACATCAAGTCGAACGAGAAGCTCGACAAGGACCGTTTCCGCCGCGACCTCGGTGGCCTGCTCGAGGCCTACACGGAAGTCGCCAAGCGCCTCGGCATCCTCATGGAGAACGAGCGTCCGCAGGGCACGGGCCCGGTGCTGGTGAAGAGCTGAAGAGGATTTTGACGTGAAGGCACGTGTGACCGTTACCCTGAAGACGGGTATCCTCGATCCGCAGGGCAAGGCCATCGAAGGCGCGCTGAAGTCGCTCGGCGTCGACGGCGTCGCCAGCGTCCGCCAGGGCAAGGTGTTCGACATCGAGCTCGCCGGCGCCGACAAGGCCAAGGCGGAGGCGGCGTTGAAGGACGCCGCCGACAAGCTGCTGGCGAACACCGTGATCGAGAACTACCGGGTGGAGCTGCTCGGGTGATGATGCGCGGCCCCGCCGGGGCCGCGATCCTTCTTGTCTTCGTCGTGACGCATCCATTGAGCATGACCAGCACGCGCAACGCGCGCTGAGATTTTAACCGGCGCAGCACTAGCGTACCCCGAGGCCCCCAACTATAAGTTTTGGCGGGGCGGCCAATAGGCCGGGGTTGCGGGAGTGTCGATGCGGTTCTGCGTTCGCTTGTTGTCGTTGCTCGCCGCGATGGTGCTCGCGAGCGGCAGCGCTTTCGCCCAAGCTCCGAAATCGCAGCCGGACCGAGGTCCGCCATTCTCGGTCGGCGGATTCCGCTACGAGCTGCGCCCCAACGACGTCCACATGTTCGTTTGCGGGCAGCCCGGCTGCGGTGCGCAGTCCAGGGTGAGCTATCGGCTCTACGCGCCCGGCAACACGATGACGCTGGAGCAATTCCGCGAAGAGCAGGCGCAGATCGTCAAGGTGCTGGAGCAGCGCACGCCGGGGCAGAAGATCTCGATTCTCGGAATTGACGGCGACAGTGGCACCAAGGTGCCGCGCCTGTTCAAGGCGCGGCGGCTGATGGTGAAACCTGACGGCACCAGGGAGTATCAGGTCAGCGGCTGGAGGTTCGGCGCGCGCGGCGCCGCCAGCTTGATCAGCTCGGCAGACACCGAGAAGGCTAGCTCCGACAATTTTGCGCAGTTCGCCATCTGGGTGATGCTGGTTCTGGCGCCGGCGAGTCGCTGAGGAGCGTGCGCGGCGCTCACAGCCATCCGACGCGGCGGAAGCGCCAATACAGCCCGCCGCACGCGGTCAGCATGACGCCGAGCAGCAGGTAATAGCCGTATTCCCACTCCAGCTCCGGCATGTGCTTGAAGTTCATGCCGTAGATGCCGGCCAGCGCGGTCGGGATCGCGATGATGGCGAGCCACGAGGCGAGCTTCTTGGAGACCGCCGTCTCCTGCGCCTGGCCGACCAGCAGGCTTGCTTCGAACGCGAAGGCCAGCACCTCGCGCATGGAATCGATGCGCTCCTGGATGTTGCGGACGTGGTCGGTGACGTCGCGGAACAGCGGCTGCATGGCCTGCCGCACCATCGAAAGCTCGTCATGCTCCAGCCGGCGGCAGACTTCGACCAGCGGGCCGATCGCAGTCCTGAGCCGCAACAGGTCGCGGCGCAGCATGTAGAGCCGCTCGATCTGCGCCTTGCTGATCGGCTTGGAGAGCACGTCGTCCTCGATGCCCTCGACCTCGTCGTGAATGCTCTCGAGCACGGGCGAGTAATTGTCGACGATGAAATCGAGGATGGCGTAGAGGATGTAGTCCTCGCCGCGTGCAAGCGCCCGCGGGCAGCTTTCGCAGCGTTCGCGCACCGGCGTGTAGGACGTCGAGGCGCCATGGCGCACCGAGACCAGATAGCCTTCGCCGACGAAGATGTGCGTCTCGCCGAAGGCGATCCGGCCCTCGATCAATTGCGCCGACCGCGCCACGATGAACAGGGCCTCGCCATACTGCTCGATCTTCGGCCGCTGGTGGGCGTTGTTGGCGTCCTCGATGGCGAGGTCGTGCAGGTCGAACTGCTTCTGCACGGCGCGGAGCAGCGCCATGTCAGGCTCATGCAACCCGATCCAGACCACATGGCCGGGCTTGGCCCGCCAGCTCGAGGCCTCGCTGATGGCAATGTTGGCGACGCGCCGGCCGTCGACATAGGCGCCGGCGGCGACGACGCCCACGGTGGTGACCGGCTCGGAGGTGGATGCGGGCAGCGACGGGACGTTCATGACCTCAATCCCGGGCTCAATCGTGGGGTGGACCTGCCGTGGCCATGGCCTGTGTACAAGGCCGCCCGGCAAGGCTAGCACTGGTAAAATTCCCGTCAAATGGCTATGTCTCTCCACGATTTGGCCCGCGGGCCAACCCGATTCCAGCCATTGTCGGAACCCTGAGCCATGAGAGCCGCCATCCTCGTTTTTCCCGGAATCAACCGCGAGCGCGACATGGCGCGGGCGTTGAAACTGATCTCGGGCCACGAGCCCGCGATGGTCTGGCACGCCGAGACCTCGCTGCCGTCAGGCACCGACCTCGTGGTGGTTCCAGGCGGCTTCTCCTACGGCGACTATTTGCGCTGTGGCGCGATTGCGGCGCGGTCTCCGGTGATGGACGCGGTGCGCGACTATGCGGCCAAGGGCGGCCTCGTGCTCGGCGTCTGCAACGGCTTCCAGATCCTCTGCGAATCCGGCCTGCTGCCGGGGGTGCTGATGCGCAATGCGCGACTGAAATTCATCTGCCACGACGTGCATCTGCGCGTCGAGCGCTCCGACACGCCGTTCACCCGCGGCTACAATGCCGGCCAGGTGATCCGCGTGCCCGTCGCCCACGGCGAAGGCAATTACGAGGCGGATGAGGAGACCATCAAGCGGCTCGAAGGCGAGGGGCGGGTGCTCTATCGCTACTGCTCCGCCGAAGGCGTCGTGGACGAAGCCCACAACATCAACGGCGCGGCGCATTCCATCGCGGGCCTCGTCAACGACAAGGGCAACGTGCTCGGCATGATGCCGCATCCGGAAAACCACGTCGAAGACATCATGGGCTGCACCGACGGCCGCGGCCTGTTCGCAGGCCTCACCGCGCATCTGGACAAAGCCGCGTGACCTCGTTCGTGCTGAAGCGGCTTCTTCCCGCGCTCGCGGCGCTGTCGTTTGCAACGGCTGCCTTCGCCCAGGATTTTCCCAAGCGTCCCGTCACCATGATCGTGCCGTTCGCGGCCGGCGGCACCTCGGACGTGATCGCACGCACGGTCGCCGAGCAGATGGGCATCGCGCTCGGCCAGACCATCGTGATCGAGAACGTTGCGGGGGCCGGCGGCTCGACCGCGCTGGCGCGGGCCTCGCGCGCCGAGCCTGACGGCTACACGATCGCGATCGGCAACGCCGGCACCAATGCGGCGACCTACACGATCTATCCGAAGCTGCCGTTCACGCCGGACTCCTTCGTGCCGATCGGCATGGTGGCGAAGACGTTCGGCATCATCGCCGTGCGCAAGGATTTTCCCGCGAAGGACCTGAAAGAGTTCATCGCCTATGCCAAGGCCAATCCCGGCAAGATCAATCTCGGCCATGCCGGCGTCGGCTCGTCGAACTATCTGATCTGCAAAAGCTTCGTCACCGCCGCCGGCATCGACGCGACGCTGGTCGGCTATCGCGGCGCAGCGCCCGCGCTGACCGATGCGATCGGCAGCCAGATCGACGGCGTCTGCGATGCTGCGGCCTCGGTTGCCCAGTCGATCAACGAGAAGCTGGTGCGAGGGCTCGTGGTCGGCTCGACCGTGCGGCTCGCAACGCTGCCCGATCTGCCGACGTCTGCCGAAGCAGGCCTGACCGAGTTCGAGGCGCAGGGCTGGAACGGCCTGTTCGCGCCCAAGGGGACGCCGCCGGCGATCATCGCCAAGCTGAATGCCGCCGCGCGTACCGCGGTGGAGACCGAAGCCGTGAAGAAGCGTTTCGCCGACCTCTCGACCGTCGCGCCCGATCCCGACGAGCACGCGCCCGAGGTGCTCCAGACGCTGGTGACGCGCGACGTCGAGAAGTATCGGAAGATGCTGGCGGACGACGCCAAGTAACAGCTGTTTCGGCCTGCTGTCTCGTGAACCTCGATCGCGTTTGAGACGACTGACTCCTCGTTGCCATCAAGGCGCGCGTCCGGCTAGCTGATTTTCTGCGGAGGAGGCAACTCAAAGTTGTTTCGCTGCGCAGGTTGCGATATCACGGAGCGTGCGCTGTCGTTGTGCTTCTGGATGTCACATGCCCGTCGCTTTGGTCGTTCTGCTGCTCGATATCACGTTGATCTATCACGCCTCGCGAACCGGGCGGTTGCAACCCTGGGCCTTCATCATCCTGATGGTGCCGCTGATCGGCGCGCTCGCCTATATCGCGGTCGAACTCGCCCCGGAATGGTTTGCGAGCCCCGGTGCGCGGCAGGCGCGCCAGCGCGTCGCCAACAAGCTCGACCCCGAGAAGCGCTATCGCGAGCTCTCCGACCGGCTGGCCGGCACCGACACCATCGCCAATCGCGCGGCGCTGGCGGAGGAGTGCGCGGCGATCGGGCGCTATGGCGAAGCCGAGCAGCATTACAGTCACGTCCTGAGCCTGCCGATGGGCCACGATCCCGCCTATGCGTTTCGCAAGGCGCAGGCCGAGTTTTCCGCGAAGCGTCCCGCCGATTCGCTCGCGACGCTGGACGATCTCCAGAAGCAATGGCCGGATTTCGACTCGGCCGACGCCCATCTGCTCTATGCCCGCGCGCTCGCCGAGGTCGGGCGTCTCGACGAGGCGCTCGAGGAATATCACGCACTCACTGGTTATGCCCCCGGCGCTGAAGCGCGGGTGCGCTATGGCATGCTGCTGCAAATGGTCGGCCGCAGCGCCGAGGCGCGCGTCGTCTTCAACGAGCTGCTGATCCAGATGCGCCGCGCGCCGAAATATCTGCGGCAGGCGCAGGCCGAGTGGCTGTCGATCGCGGAGAAACAGCTCTCGGCGTGAGCCAGGTTAGGAGCCTCACAGGAACACCAGCGAAATCCAGGGCACGAAGGTGATCAGCAGCAGGCCCAGGAACAGCCAGGCGAGATAGATCCAGATCCGGCGCATGCCGGCGTCCGGGGACACGCCGCCGATGCTGCACGCGGCGTAATAGCAGAGGCCAAATGGCGGTGCGAACAGGCCAAGGCCCATGGCGAGGATCACCACCATCGCATAGTGCACCTCGTTGATCCCGAAGGTTGCGGCCACCGGAAACAGCAATGGGCCGAACAGCACGATAGCCGGGATTCCCTCCAGCACGCTGCCGAGCACGATGAAGGCGAGCACCGAGATCAACAGGAAGCCCCAGGCGCCGCCGGGCACGCCGGCCATGCGCGCCGCCAGATCATGGGAGAAGCCGGATTGCGCCAGCGCCCAGGCCATCGCGCTCGCAGCGCCCACGATGAACAGGATCGAGCCGGACAGCGAGGCCGTCTGCACCAGCATCGGCAGCACGTTCTTCCAGGTCAGGCTGCCGCGATAGATGATCAGGCCGAGCACGAGGCAATAGGCGATGCCGATGGTCGAGACTTCGGTCGCGGTCGCGTAGCCCTCGACCACAGCGCTGCGGATCAGGAACGGCAACGCCAGCGCCGGCAACGCCGCCCACAACGTCCTTGCAACGACCGACATGGGTGCCCGCGCGATTTTGATCGCGGCATTCTCCTCCCCGCCGGCGCGATAGCGCGCGACGAAGGCAAGCACGATCGCCAGCACGATCCCGGGCAGGATGCCGGCGGTGAACAGTGCCGCGATCGACACCCCGGTGACGGAGGCGATCGCGATCAGCACGATCGACGGCGGAATGGTCTCGCTCATCGCGCCAGACGCAGCGAGCAGCGAAACCAGCTCTCCGTCCTTCATGCCGCGCTTGCGCATTTCGGGAAACAGCACCGGCGCGATCGCCGCCATATCGGCCGTCTTCGAGCCGGAGATGCCCGAGACCAGCAGCATGGCGCCCAACATCACATAGGAGAGCCCGCCCCGGACATGGCCGAGCACCGACGCGAGGAACGCGACCATGACGCGCGCCATGCCGGTCCGCTCGACCATTTGTCCCAGCAGCACGAACAGCGGCACTGCGAGCAGGATCAGCGAGCTCATGCCCTCGTCGATCCGCCCAACCACGACCAGCAACGGCGTCCGCGTCGTGGTCAGCAGGAAGGCGACGGTCGCCAGACAGAAGGAAAACGCGATCGGCACGCCGGCCATCACGGCACAGCCGAGCAGGCCGACGAAGTAGATCAGCAGGTTCCAGTTGCCGAGCGATTTCAGCAATGGACCTGCGAAATAGAGCACGCCGGCGATGGCCGCAAACAGCACGGCGACGCCGAGCAGGTCCTTCGCCGACCGCTTGACGAGGGTGAGGCAGATGCTGGCGAGAGCGATGATGCAGCCGACCGGAATTGCCGCGGCGCGCACCACGCCGGACCAGCCGAGCGCTGGCGTTTCCACAAAGGCTTGGTCCTCCACATAGTCCAGCGCCGGATGCAGGATGATCGCGAGGAACAGCGCAACCCCGCCGGCCGCGAGCGTCGAGGCCCAGGCTTCCGCACGCGGCGACAGATAGGACGTGAAGAAGGTCAGGCGCATATGCGCCGAGCGCTGCACGGCGATCGCGCTGCCGAGCATCGCCAGCCACAGGAACAGGATGGAGGCGAGCTCGTCCGACCAGATGATCGGCTTGTGGAAGACGCCGCGCGCGACGATGCCGGCGAACAGGATGACGACCTCGGCGACCACGGCGATCGCCGCCGGAATCTCGACCAGCCAGCGCAGCGACTGGTCCAGCCAGCGTCCCCGCAACGGCTGTACCTGATCGAGCGTTGCCGTTTCCTGCATGCCGATCACCGCGCTCATGCCAGTGCTCCGGCCGCGGCCTCCAGGATCTTCCAATTGTCCTCGCCGAACTTGCCCCGCCATTCCTTGTAGAAGCCGGCGGCCGATAGCCCCTTGCGGAACGCATCCTTGTCGGAGACCTCGAAGGTGATGCCCTTGGCGGTCAGCTGGTCCTTCAGTGTCAGATTGAGCTTGGCGGTATCGGCGCGCTGCTCCATCGCGGCCTGGTCGAATTCACGCCGCACGATCGCCTGCAACTCGTCGGGCAGCGCCTTCACCGAGCGGCGGTTGCCGAGAATGAAGAATGGATCCCAGATGTGGTTGGTCTCGGAGATGTATTTTTGCACCTCGTAGATCTTGCCGGATTCGATCGTCACGAGGCCGTTCTCCTGGCCGTCGACGAGATGGGTCTGGAGTGCCGTGTACAATTCGTTGAAGTTGATCGAGGTCGGGTTGGCGCCCAGCGACTTGAACAGCGAGGTGAAGATCGGCGACACCGGGACGCGGATGCGATAGCCGGCGAGATCGGCAGGCGTCTTGATCGGCTTGGTGAACGACGAGATCTGCCGAAACGTGTTGTCGGCGGGCTTGGCCACCACCAGCGCGCCGGTCTTCTCGATCTGGCTTGCGATCAGCTTGCCGAGGTCGCCGTCCATCGCACTCCAGACCTGGCCGTAGTCCGAGAACGCGAAGCCGACATTGGCGATGCCGGCGATCGGTGCCACCGTCGACAGCACGGAGCCGGCGATGTTGAGGAAATCGACGCCGCCGCTGCGGATCTGGGTCAGGAGGTCGGTGTCCGAGCCGAGCTGCGAGGCGGGAAAGAACTTGATCTCCAGCCGGCCGCCGCTCGCCTCCTTGATCCGTTTCACGGCCTGATCGAGGCGGGTGTTGATCGGCTGCGTCAGCGACTGGCCGGTGGCAAGCTTGTATTCGAACTCCGCCGCCTCTGCCGACCTGGTGCGGATCGCGACCAGTGGAACGGCCGCAGCCGCCACTATGAAGTTGCGCCGTGAAATCCTGTGGACCTTGCCCGACATTTGTTAGCCCTCCCTTGATGGTCTCTTGCGGCGCCTTTGTCGGCGCACGTGCTCGTTGCCGCGCGCAGGCCTTGCCGCGCCGGTCGTCAAAATCGCTGTAGCTGGTGAAAGGGCCTAGCCTTGCGCTCCTTCCCCCGGGGCAGACCGGCGCGCTGCGCCGTCTTGTTTCCTCTTTCGGCACCCGTCTGTCGCGGGTTGCCGTGAGGCTGAAGCCTAGATTGCTGGTCATGCACGACAATTGAATTATATTCGCCGTCACTTTAGCTGGCCTAAAAGGTTTCCTGATGCAGATACCGTTCCGCGCCATCATTGTCTTCCACGCGGTGGCGCGCGCGGGCAGCATTTCCCGCGCGGCGGACGAATTGCGGGTGACACCCTCGGCCGTCAGCCAGCAGATCCAGGCGCTCGAGCTGCACCTCGGCACGGCCCTGACCTCGCGGGTCGGGCGCAACATCACGCTGACCGAAGCCGGCGAGCGCTATTTCGAGATGATCAGCCGGGAGATCGAGCACGTCACCGACGTGACGCAGCATGTTCGCGGCATCCGCTCCGCCACCACATTGACGGTGCGCGCAGCCCCGAGCGTGTCGAGCAAATGGCTGCTGCCGCGGCTTGCAAGCTTCGTTGATGCCCATCCCGATATCGAGCTGCGGCTCGACGGCACCAATGAGCCGACGGATTTCCGCAAGGAGAATGTCGATCTGGAGATCCGCCACGGCGAAGGCGGCTGGGCTGGTCTGTTCGTCGAGAGCCTCGGCAAGGAGCGGTTCATTCCGCTGTGTGCACCTTCGTCCTTTGCCGCGGGAAGCCTCGTAGCCCAAGACCTGCTCGAGCACCGGCTGATCCATTCGGTGAAATCGCAGATGCAATGGCCGCGCTGGTTCACCGCGGCTGGCATCGAGCCTGCGCAACGCTGGAAGCGCGTGCTGTTCGACCGCAGCCACATGTCGATCGACGCGGCCGTCGACGGCCTTGGCATCGGGCTGGAAAGCGAGCTGCTGGCCTGGCGCGAACTGCGCGACGGCCGCCTGGTTTGCCCCGTGAAGAACCCGCCGGAGGTTGCGCTGACCACACAATGGATCGTCTGCCCGCACGGCCATCTGCGCCACCGCAAGACCCGCACCTTTCTCGACTGGCTGCGCGGGGAGCGCGACGCCTGGAACGCGCGCGCATGATCCGGAAAAGTGTGAAGCGGTTTTCCGAGAAAGATCATGCGCAAACTAAGAGCCAAGCCGCTCCGATTGTTTAGCGTGCCTACATCGTCGCGGCAGATAATCTGAATTGCCCTCGGATTCTCCGCTGCCTAACGTTCCATGCAAGGCGAGCGCGGCCGGACTTCATGGCCGCAACAACGCCGTCACCCGAGGAACGTTTGAGGAAATCCAGATGAATCTCCATCGCATGCTGCTGGAGCGCAAGGCGGCCGGCAAACCCGTCACGATCGGCCTGATCGGGGCCGGAAAATTCGGCCTGATGTTCCTGTCGCAGGTACGCCAGACCGACGGCATGCATCTGGTCGGCGTCGCCGATTTGAACACCGCCCGCGCCCGGGCGCAGCTCAAGCTCGGTTGCTGGCCGGAAGAGCAGTACGCGGCAGCCTCCATCGACGACGCGCTCAAGCATGGCCGCACCGTTGTCACCGACAACGCGGATGCGCTGATCACCCACCCGGCGATCGAAGTCATCATCGAGGCGACCGGCGATCCCGCCGCCGGCATCCGCTTCGCGATGAAGGCGATCGAGAACGGCAAGCACATCGTGATGGTCAATGTCGAGGCGGATGCAGTCGCAGGTCCGATCCTGGCGCGCAAGGCGAAGCAGGCCGGCGTCGTCTATTCACTCGCCTGGGGCGACCAGCCGGCGCTGATCGCCGATCACGTCGATTGGGCGCGTGCCGCCGGCTTCAAGGTCGTCGCCGCCGGCAAGGGGACGCGCTATCACCCGACCTATCACCAGTCGACGCCGGATACGGTCTGGGACATTCTCGACAAATACATGAAGATCAAGGATCGCAACTCGATCAACCCGAAGATGTTCAACTCCTTCGTCGACGGCACCAAGTCGGGCATCGAGATGACGGCGGTGTGCAATGCGACCGGGCTGCATGCGCAGAGCGAGGGCCTGTCGTTCCCGCCGGCCACGCGGTTCGAGCACGCCGAAATCTGCAAGCCGAAATCCGAGGGCGGCATGCTGGAGAAGTCCGGCGTCACCGAGGTCACGTCCTCGGTCTACCGTGACGGCACCGACGTCCCGCAGAGCCTCGTGATGGGCACCTATGTCGTGTTCGAGACCGACAGCGCCTATACCGAGGAGTGTTTCCGCGAATACAGCATGCTGCCCGACAAGACCGGCAAATATGCCTCGCTGTACCGGCCGATCCACATGATCGGCCTTGAGCTCGGCATCTCCGTGGCGTCCGCAGCACTGCGCAAGGAGCCGACCGGTGCGCCGATCACGTTCAACTCGGACGTGATCGCGACCGCGAAGCGCAAGCTCAAGGCCGGCGAGATGCTCGACGGTGAAGGCGGCTTCTGCGTGTGGGGCAAGCAGACCCCGGCTGACGCCTCCCTGAAGCAGGGCTATCTGCCGCTCGGCCTCGCCCACCAGGTCAAGCTCAAGACCGATATCGCGGAAGGCCAGCGCCTGAGATGGGAGGACGTGGAGTACGATCCCAACAGTCTTGCCGTGCGGGTGCGCCGCGAGATGGAAGCAGCCTTCCGGCAACCCAATATTGCGGCTTGATTGGCGCTTGCTAGCGCCACTTCAACCGTTCAGCAGGCACCGTCATGGCCGCAACGCCGGCCATGACCAGCAGCAGGCCGAGGGCGAGGTTCGACGGCACGCTCTCGCCGAGCAGCAGCACCGACAGGCCGACACCGATTGGAATGCGCAAATAGCCTTGCGCATTCGTCGTCAGCGTGCCGAGCCGGCCGAGGCAGACGTAGAACAGCAACAGCCCCAGTGCGCTGGAGACGATCCCCATGACGATGGTGGCGACGATCGCCGTCGGCGTCGGGTGCAGCGTCCAGGGCTGGTCGATGATCAACGAGGGCGGCAGCAGCACCAGCCCGCCGAACAGCAGCGAGCCGGTCGCGACCACCATCGGGTCATACTCCGAAAGCCGGAGGCCGAAGATCGTCGCGCAAGCAAAGGAGATGGTGGCGAGCAGGATCGCGATCTCCGCAATGATCTCGCTACCGAAGCCGCGTAGCGCGTCCAGCCCGACGATGACGATGGTGCCGGCGAGGCCGAGGATCGCGCCCGCGAGCTTCAACAGCGTCGCAGGTTCATGCCGCGTGATCAGCGATGTGATCAGGAAGGCGAAGATCGGCGTCGTCGAGGCCAGCACCACCGTGTTGGACGCCGGCACATAGAGCTGCGACCAGGTGATGATCAGGAACGGAAAGGTCGAGTTGATCAGCTGCTGGGTCGCGAACAGCTTCCAGGCCTTCAAATCGGTGGGCAGCTTGACGCCGCGCATCCGCAGGATGGGGAACAGGAACGCAGCCGCGATCAGCGAGCGTACCGAGATGAAGGTGATGGGCGGGATCGTGTCCAGCGCGAGCTTGGCCAGCGGATAGGTCGAGCTCCAGCAGCAGGCGAGCGCGAACAGCAGCGCATAATCGCGCCAGTTGCGCGCGCCGGTGGCGGGCATGGACGGCAATGGCGATGTCGCGGAGGCCGCTGTGCTGCGGCCCGTCGGCGATGTGCTCTGCGGCACCTTGTTTCTGCTCCCCGGCGCAACAGCGCTTAACCCAACTCTGGGCGAGGGGACGACAAAAGGGAAGGCGTCGAGCTATGCGTTTGGCTGAGGCTGCGGCTTCCGCTTCACCCGCTTGATCGTCCCGGAGAAGGTGAACAGCTGCCGCTCGCCGGACATCATCTTGCCGCGCACGAAGATCAGCGAACCGCCGGCCCGGCTCACTTCTCCGGTACATTCGATCAGTTCGCCCTCCCGTGCCGCGTCGAGGAATTCGCAGGCAAAATTGGTCGTCACGGCCCGGCTGTCCAGGACTTGGGTCGCGAGCGCAAACAGGGAGTAGTCGGCAAAGGCCATGTAGCAGCCGCCATGGACGTTCCCCGAGCCGTTGAGGTGCTTTTTCTCGACCCGGAAGGCGCTGCGGACGCTGCCGTCCGCCTCGATCCGGTGCCAGAAGGGACCGACATGGGACTCAAAACTGTCGCGAATCCAGGTTCGCCAGCCCTGGAATTCCCCCTCGGTGGCGATGTGGAGGTCGGGACGGCGGGGCGGGGGCGTTTTGGTCAATTCGTGCAAGGAAATGGGCCTTCAATTGCGGGTGTTTTGCCCTTAAATCCGATCTGTCAGCGCGGTGCAATTCCTGTTCCCGCAGCCCCCGGCCGCAAAACGTGGGACAGCGGGAAAATGCGCCATAAAGGGCTTTTCGTGAGCCCCCGATGTTCCTAAGAACGGCCAAACCGCCGCCGAAAGCCCCGAATCCATGAAGAACGAACCCAAGATCACCCCGGAACTGGTTGCCGCCCACGGGCTCAAGCCCGACGAATACGAGCGCATCCTGAAGCTGATCGGGCGGGAGCCGACCTTCACCGAGCTCGGCATCTTCTCGGCGATGTGGAACGAGCACTGCTCCTACAAATCCTCGCGCATCCATCTGAAGGGCCTGCCGACCAAGGCGCCCTGGGTGATCCAGGGCCCCGGCGAGAACGCGGGCGTGATCGACATCGGCGACGGCCAGGCGGTGGTCTTCAAGATGGAGAGCCACAACCACCCGAGCTACATCGAGCCCTATCAGGGCGCGACCACCGGCGTTGGCGGCATTTTGCGCGACGTTTTCACCATGGGCGCGCGCCCGATCGCCTGCCTCAACGCGCTGAGCTTTGGCGCGCCCGAGCATGCCAGGACGCGGCATCTCGTCTCCGGCGTCGTCGCCGGCGTCGGCGGCTACGGCAATTCCTTCGGCGTGCCGACGGTCGGCGGCCAGGTGCGTTTCCACACCCGTTATGACGGCAACATCCTCGTCAACGCGATGGCCGTGGGCCTCGCCGATGCCGACAAGATCTTCTACGCGGCGGCTTCCGGCGTGAACATGCCGATCGTCTATCTCGGCTCCAAGACCGGTCGCGACGGCATCCACGGCGCCTCGATGGCGTCGGCCGAGTTCGACGACAAGTCCGAGGAGAAACGCCCGACCGTGCAGGTCGGCGATCCCTTCGCGGAGAAGCTGCTGCTCGAAGCCTGCCTCGAGATCATGGAAGCCGATTGCGTGATCGCGATCCAGGACATGGGCGCGGCGGGGCTCACATGCTCGGCGGTCGAAATGGGCGCCAAGGGCGACCTCGGCGTCGACCTCGATCTCGATGCGGTGCCGACCCGCGAGACCGGCATGAGCGCCTACGAGATGATGCTCTCGGAGAGCCAGGAGCGCATGCTCATGGTGCTCAAGCCCGAGAAGGAAAAGGAAGCCGAGGCGATCTTCAGGAAGTGGGGCCTCGACTTCGCCGTGGTCGGCTACACCACGCCGAGCAAGCGCTTCGTGGTCAAGCATGGCGGCGACGTCATGGCCGATCTGCCGATCAAGGAGCTTGGCGACGAAGCGCCGCTCTATGATCGCCCGCACGTGCCCTCCGCCGCTCTGCCGGTCGTGCATGCGCGCGAGGTGCCGGCACCGATGGGCCTCGGGCCTGCGCTGGAGAAGCTGATCGGCACGCCCGACATGTGCAGCAAGCGCTGGGTCTGGGAGCAGTACGACCACGTCATCCTCGGCAACACCATGCAGCGTCCGGGCGGCGACGCCGCCGTCGTGCGCATCGAGGACGGGCCGAAGGGCCTGGCGCTGACCGTCGACGTCACGCCGCGTTATTGCGAGGCCGATCCCTATCAGGGCGGCATGCAGGCGGTGGCGGAAGCCTGGCGCAACATCACGGCCGTCGGCGGCAAGCCGCTCGCGATCACCGACAATCTCAATTTCGGCAATCCTGAACGGCCCGAGATCATGGGCCAGTTCGTCGGCTGCCTGAAGGGCATCTCGGAAGCCTGCCGCACGCTCGACTTCCCGGTCGTGTCAGGCAACGTCTCGCTCTACAACGAGACCAACGGCCGCGCGATCCTCCCCACACCTTCGATCGGCGGTGTCGGCCTGCTCGACGACTTCACCAAATCGGCGTCACTTGCTTTCAAGGCCGAGGGCGAGGCGATCCTCTTGATTGGCGACACGCATGGCTGGCTCGGCCAGTCGGTGTATCTGCGCGACATCTGCGGCCGCGAGGAGGGCGCGCCGCCGCCGGTCGATCTCGCCGCCGAGAAGCGCAATGGCGACTGCGTGCGCGGCATGATCCATGCGGGCACCGCGACCGCCGTTCACGACCTCTCCGACGGCGGCCTCCTGATCGCGCTCGCCGAGATGGCGATGGCGGGCGGCATCGGCGCGAAGCTGCTGGCGGCACCGACGTCGCTGGTCTCGCAGGCCTATTGGTTCGGCGAGGACCAGGCGCGCTATCTCGTCACCGTGCCGGAAACCGAAGCCGGCCGCGTGCTCGCCAAGATGCGCGGCTGCGAGGTGCCCTGCGTGCGCATCGGCACCACCGGCGGCGACGCGATCGCCATCGCCGGCGAGGCGCCGGTTGGGATTGACACGCTGCTTACTTCGCACGAGCGCTGGTTGCCGGAGTATATGGGCGGCAAGGCGGCCTGAGGCGCTGCCACACACTCCGTCATTGCGAGCGTAGCGAAGCAATCCAGACCGTCTCCGCGGAGGGACTCTGGATTGCTTCGCTGCGCTCGCAATGACGAGTTGAGAGACCGTGCCTCACAACACGTGCGACGCTCCCGGAATCTTCCGCAACGCCGCCGTCAGTCCCCAGCTCAGCATCACCGTGAGCACGAAGCCGATCGCGGCTTTCGCGATCGCAGGCCACGAATAATCGAACAGCGCGTACTGGATCCACAGCGCGATCGGGTAGTGCACCAGGAACATGCCGTAGGCATCCGCCTGCATGCGGTCGAGCAGGTTCGGTCCCGGCGATTTCTCATGCAGGAAGAAGGCGAGGATCGCGAGCAGGATCGAGGCCGAGAACAGCACGAAGAACGTGCCGTAGAACACATGGTACCAGTCGGGCAGGTGACCGGGATTACCGAGGATCTCCCGCTTGACGTAGATCATGCACCACATCAGGCAGTAGGGGGTCAGCGTGACGATCACCCACGTCCAGCGGCGCTTCGGCAACTGGCCCTCGGCGCTGAGGATGCCGCGATCGAAGTTCGCGGCACCGACGCTGGCGCCGATGAAGAAATAGGCGAAGTAGAGCAGGATACGGCTCGCCTGCACCGAGAACGGCCCGAACTCGAACCATTTGTTGGTGCCGAAATAGATCAGCGCCGGAAGATAGACGATGACGCCCACGGCGACGAGCATCAGCCAGAACACGGCGGGTTGCTCGAAGCCGCGCAGCGAGATGCGGTTGCCGGGATCGACCAAGTGCGCCGAGACGCGGTAGAGCAGACTTGCGGTGAGGTCGAACGCCAGCAGCACCCACACGAACCAGATCGGGCCGCTCGGCCAAGGGCCAACGGTGACCGTCTTCCACCAGAACGCACCGAAGCTCAGCTCGGGATCCTGCCGCAGCGCGATGGCGTAATAGGCGAGCGGGATGACGGTGAGGGCGGCGATCGCGAACGGCAGCCCGAGGCGCAGCAGGCGGTCGCGCAGGAACACCGATGGCGCCTTGCGTGCGATGCCGGGCCAGGTGAACAGGCCCGACAGGAAGAAGAACATCGCCATGAAGAAGCTGTCGGTGGCGAGCACGACGACGTCGAAGCCGATCCACGACGCCGGATCGGTGTGGCCGAAATAGGTGTAGGGAATGACGGCGTGATGCAGCAGCACCACCAGTGTCAGGAAGGTGCGGGCGCGATCGAGCGAGACATTGCGCGCCTTGGTCTTCGGCACAGCGTGCGCCTCTGCGCCGATTGCCGCGGTATGTGACATCGTGATCATGATCGCCCCGGCTTGCGCTTTCCGTCCCGGACGGACTTTGCCGCCGGGAACCGGATTCAGCAAGCGCAGTTTGTGCCAAGCCCCGGAGGCGCGGCACTGTCAGGAACCAGTTCCGCGCAGCGAAGTTAGGGATCACGTACAAGTTGAGGGCCGCGAACGGCGCCCTCTGGTCGGAGTTGGCGATGACGATCCTGAAATGGGCGCTTATCTTTTTACTGATCTCGATCGTTGCCGGCGTGCTCGGCTTCACCGGCCTGTCGGCGGCGTCCGCCGATATCGCCCGCTTCCTGTTCTATATCTTCGTCGTGATCTTCCTGGTGCTGCTGATACTCGGGCTTACGATCTTCAGGGCGTAGCTCGGCGGCGACCCAAGCACACCTTCGTCATGCCCGGGCTTGACCCGGGCATCCACGTCTTCCTTTTCCGAGCCAAAGAACGTGGATGGCCGGGACAAGCCCGGCCATGACGCATACTCCGTGGCGGGTGCGCTCAGCCCACTTCCTCGATCTTCACCTTGTCCGGATAGAACGCGAGGTGCCCGGAGATCTCGGTCATCGCGGGGAAGGGCGTCTCGTAGGTCCAGATGGCGTTGTCGAGTGTCTTGCCGTCGGCCTTGACGCTGTAATAGCTCGCATCGCCCTTGTAGGGGCAATGGGTGACGCGCTCGGTGCGCTCCAGCAGTGCCATGTTGGCGTCCTCCCGCGGCACATATTGCACCGCCGGATATCTGGCTTCCTTCAAGGTCAGCGCCTTGCTGGTTTCGGCGATCACGATGTCGCCGGCCGTGACGCGGACGCGCCGGGGGTTTGGGGTGATGGTGATGGGGTGGTCCGGCCCTGGAAGCTTCATGATTTCACGCCTTTTCGATCAAACCGCCGCGCGCGGCACTTTGTCGTGCCTTTATCCTGATGGGATCAGGGATATAATGCCTGGGAGCGTGACCTAGAAGGCCGTTCACGCTAAGTTTGGCCCTGTCGGCGAGGGGACCCCGGCGAGCGATTCGACGACAGGCTGCCCTGCGGCCGAGATGATCAAGGAGCACGACCCGAATGCCCATGGACGCCCACGATATCGAGGCGATGATCAAGGCAGCGATCCCCGATGCCGAGGTGACCATCCGTGACCTCGCCGGCGATGGCGACCACTACGCCGCGACCGTGATCTCGGAATCCTTCCGCGGCAAGTCCCGCGTCCAGCAGCACCAGATCGTCTATCAGTCCCTGCAAGGCCAGATGGGCGGCGTGCTGCACGCGCTGGCGCTGCAAACCGGCGTACCGGGTAGTTGAGAACTTGCAGCTGACCTGATCGCGACGGGGGCACGATGATGGCTGCGGACAACCCGCGCGGCGCGATGTTTCGCGTCATCCTGCCGAACCAGCACAGCCGCGTCACCAATGCCGAGCTGTTCTTCGACCTCGTCTTCGTCTTCGCCGTCACGCAGGTGTCGCACACGCTGCTGCACCATTTCACCCCGCTCGGCGCCGTGCACGTCACGGTGCTGTTTCTCGCGATGTGGTGGGTCTGGGTCTACACCGCCTGGGTCACCAACTGGCTGAATCCCGAGCTGACGCCGGTCCGCATCATGATCTTCCTGATGATGCTGGGCGGCCTCGTGCTGTCGACGACCATCCCGAGCGCGTTCGAGGGGCGGGGCCTGTGGTTTGCGATCGCCTATGCGACCATGCAGGTCGGACGCACCGCGTTCTGGCTGTTTGCCACCCCGCGCCACCGGACGGCAGTCCGGCACAATGCGATCCGCATCCTGGTCTGGCTCTCGGCCTCCGCCATCTTCTGGATATCAGGCGGCCTCGCGCATGACGAGGCACGGCTGTGGTTCTGGATCGCGGCGCTCGCGATCGAATATATCTCGCCCGCGGTGCGTTTTTGGGTCCCGAAGCTCGGCTTCTCCTCGGTCGAGGCCTGGGCCGTCGAGGGCGGCCACATGGCCGAGCGCTGCGCCGGCTTCATCATCATCGCGCTCGGTGAAGCCGTCGTCGTCAACGGCGCCACCTTTGCCGAGCTGGAGTGGACCGCCGATAACATTCTGGCTTTCGTCTCGTGCCTGGTCGGCGCCATCGCGATGTGGTGGGTCTATTTCCACAAGGGCGCCGAGGCCGGTTCAGAACGGCTCTCGAAGTCTGCCGAATCCGGCCGGCTGGCGCGGCTCGCCTATACCTATCTGCACCTGCCGATCGTCGCCGGCATCATCCTGACCGCGGTCTCGGACGAACTGGTGCTGAAGCACCCGACCGGCCATTCCGATATCCGCACCATCTTGAGCACGATCGGTGGTCCCATGATTTTCCTGATCGGCACCGTCCTGTTCAAGCACGCGATCCGCGGCTTCCTCCAGCTCTCCCACGGCATCGGCATCGTGCTACTGCTGGCGCTGTGGTGGTTCGCGTCGGATTTGTCGCCGCTCTGGCTGTCGGTGGCGACGAGCGTGATCATGATCGTGGTCGCGGTGTGGGAGTCGGTCTCGCTGGGGTCGGCGCCGGAGGAGGCGGAGGAGCATTGAATCGGGGGCGGCCTGAGCTAGCGCCTCGTCCTTCGAGACGCCCGCTGCGCGGTCTCCTCAGGATGAGGCTGATCAGGGTCCGTGCCCGTTAAACCTGCAGCCACATACTCCGACCTCATCCTGAGGAGCCCGCCTAGCGGGCGTCTCGAAGGATGGGCCGCAAGCAGCGCCCGAGCGTCTACTCCGCCACCTCAAGCGCATGCACCGAGAACATCCCGGCCGCATCCGTCCAGCTCTCGCGCACAGTCCAGCCCGCGCCCTGCGCCAGCGCGGCGAAGCGCTCGATGCTGTATTTGTAGCTGTTCTCGGTATGAATGCTCTCGCCGGTCCGGAACGAGAAGGTCGTGCCCAGCAACCGCACCGTCTGGGTCTTCTTGCTGAAGAGGTGCATCTCGATCCGGTGCCGCTCGCGATTGTAGATCGCGCGATGGGTGAAGGCGGACAGGTCGAAATTGCCGCCGAGCTCGCGGTTGATCCGTACGAGAACATTGAGATTGAAGCGCGCAGTGACGCCGGCCGCATCGTTATAGGCGTCATGGAGCACGCGCTCGTCCTTCTCGAGATCAGCGCCGATGATCATCTGCGCGCCCTTGCCGAGAATCCTGCGTGCGCTCTTCAGAAAGGCCTGTGCTTCCTGCGGCTCGAAATTGCCGATGGTCGAGCCCGGGAAGAAGCCGACCTTGGGCATCGACGCGACCGCCTTGGGCAGCTCGAACGGCGTGGTGAAGTCGGCCGCCACAGGATAAATGCCCAGCGAGGGAAAATCCCGCTTCAGGCCGTTGGCCTGCGCCTTCAGGAAATCGCCGGAGATGTCGACGGGGACATAGGCTGCGAACTTGCACTGATTCAGCAGCAGGCGGACCTTCGTGGTCGCGCCCGCGCCGAACTCGACCAGCGCTGCATGCTCGGGAATGATCTTTGCGATCTCACGGCCGCGCTCCTTCAGGATCGATAGCTCGGTGCGCGTCGGATAATATTCCGGCAGGCGCGTGATCGCTTCGAACAGCTCCGAGCCGGTCGCGTCGTAGAAATATTTCGGCGACAGCTTCTTCGGCTGCTGCGAGAGGTCTTCGATCGCCTCGCGGGCGAAGGCAGTGGTTTGTTCGTCGGGGAGATGGGCTTCGGCCAAAGCGCTGGCGTGCACATTCATGATACTCTCCTGAACGCGCTGTCCGGCGCGCATTTGTCGTCGGATAAGAACTAGTAGTCGGCGAGCCGCAGTCCCGTGAACTGCCAGCGATGGTGCGGATAGAAGAAGTTGCGATAGGTGATACGGCTGTGGCCCTCGGGAGTTGCAAGCGAGGAGCCCCGCAGCACCAGCTGGTTGATCATGAACTTGCCGTTGTACTCGCCGAGCGCGCCTTCGATGGCGCGATAGCCGGGGTAGGGTGAGTACGATGAGCGCGTCCACTGCCATACGATGCCGAAGGCATCGTTGAGCTGGCCGGCACGCGCGGCGACTTCCCATTCCATCTCGGTCGGCAGATGTTTTCCGGCCCAGCGCGCGAATGCGTCGGCTTCGTAATAGCTGACGTGGCAGACCGGTGCGTCCGGATCGACCGGCCTGAGGCCGGCGAGCGTCATCGTTTGCCACTGGCCGTCGATCTCGCGCCAATGGCCCGGGGCCAGCCAGTCGTCCTTGCTGGCGGCGGCGAAGCCATCCATCAGCCAGAGGGTTGCCTTCGCGTAGCCGCCGTCGCGCATGAAGGCGAGCCATTCGGCGTTGGTGACGAGATTGCGGGCGACCTTGACCGGGCCGACGAGGGCGCGATGGGCCGGTTTCTCGTTGTCGAAATGAAAGCTGTCGTCGACATGGCCGACCGTGTGGATGCCCTCGTTCAGCGTCAGCCAGTCTTCGCCGGCACTTGTCGAGGCGGGGAAGCGCCAGTCCCGATCGTAGGCCGGATAAATCGGGTTCTGTGCGAAGGCATGCAGGATGTCGGTGAGCATCAACTCCTGATGCTGTTGCTCGTGATTGAGCCCGACCTCGACCAGCGGCGCGATCTCACGAAGCTTGTCTTCGCCGGCGTCGCGGAAGAATTTTGCGACGGCAGTATCGACATAGCTGCGATAGGCGCCGACCTCGCTGGCGCTGGGCCGGGTGATGTCGCCGCGCTGGCCGCGTGCGTGGCGCGGGCCGGCGCTGACGTAATAGGAATTGAACAGGAAGGCGAAGTCGGGGTGGAAGGGCCGGTAGCCCGGCGAATGCTCGCCGAGCAGAAACTGCTCCCAGAACCAGGTGGTGTGAGCCCGGTGCCATTTGATCGGGCTCGCGTCCGCCATGGACTGTATTTGCTGGTCCTCGGGCGAGAGCGGCGCGGCCCGGCGCTCGGTCTCGTTGCGCACGGTGAGGAACGCCTCTTCCAGCCTCCGGGCGAGGCTGCCCGGGTCAAAAGACGGTGACGAAAGCGGCGGACTGGCCGTAGCGGAGGCTTGTTTCGTCACGTTTTTCTCCAGACAGGACAAGAGAACGTTGTTGGCGTTGCCCGGTTCCAAAGCCGGGGTTTGTCCTAGATAGGGGCTCCGCTACGGTATGAAAGTCCTCCCCGGTCATGATATTCGTGCCATCATGCAATGAATCTGGCGGCCTCCGGACCGGACGCCCAGGGGCTGTTCGCCGCCATTTTACTTTGGATGCACAACGGTTTGGGCTACATATATAGGCAGGGATCGGGTTAAATCGGCTGAGCCAGCCCGAAGCGATTTGAGGGCTTCGCCCCAGAAGGACACGGATATGAGCATCGCGGAATTCATCGCCAACGAAGTGAAGTCGAACGACGTGGTTCTGTTCATGAAGGGTACGCCGCAATTCCCGCAGTGCGGTTTCTCCGGCCAGGTCGTCCAGATTCTCGACCATATCGGCGTCGGCTATAAGGGCCTCAACGTTCTCGAATCCGCCGAACTGCGCAACGGCATCAAGGATTACTCGAACTGGCCGACCATTCCGCAGCTCTACGTGAAGGGCGAGTTCGTCGGCGGTTGCGACATCGTCCGCGAGATGTTCCAGGCCGGCGAATTGCAGCAGCTCTTGTCCGAGAAGGGCGTCGCTGTCGCGGCCTGATCAATGACCGGCCCGACGCGCCCGATCGGCGGCGCCCGTGGTCCTTGCGACCATCGTGGCGCTTCCGGTTTAGCGCGGCATGCCAGCCCTTGTGCCTGATGGCGCGGCCGGTACACTCCCCCGGACCATGTTCCGGGGAGGGGATATGATTTTACGATCTGGACTACGTGCGCTCGCTTGCGGTGCGCTTCTGTCGCTTGGCGCGATATCATTCGCGCGCGCCGAGGGCACCTACGAGATTCCCGCCGGCGCGCATTTCAACCCGGAGAAGCTCGGCAAGATCAGCGAGTTCTTCAAGAACGAGGTCGCGACCGGCAAGATTGCCGGCGCAACCGTGCTGATCAAGCAGGGTGGCAAGGCGGTCTTCCGCGAAGCCTTCGGCGTGCAGGACGTCGCCAGCAAGGCGCCGATCACGGACAAGACGATCTTCCGCCTGTTCTCCATGACCAAGGCGATCACCTCGGTGGTCGCGATGAAGATGGTCGAGGACGGCACGATCAAGCTGGATGATCCGGTCTCGAAATACATTCCGTCCTTCGCCAATCTGAAAGTCGGCGTCGAGAAGAAGGCCGACGACGGCACCAAGTCGTTGGAGCTGGTGCCGCTGAACCGGCCGATGACGGTGCACGATCTGATGACGCACACGTCGGGCGTCACTTACGGCTTCTATGGCGACAGCCTGGTCCGCAAGGCCTATCGCGACGCCAAGATCTATGACGGCGATTTCGACCTCGCCGAGTTCGCCGAGCGCATCGCCAAACTGCCGCTGCACAATCAGCCGGGCGCGCTCTGGCAATACGGCCATTCCACCGACATCCTTGCGCGCGTGATGGAGGTTGCGGCCGGCAAGCCGCTGCTCGACATCGAACGCGAGAAGCTGCTCGGTCCGCTCGGCATGGTCGACACCGGCTTCCTCGTCACCGATCCCGAGAAACAAAAACTTCTCGCGCAGCCGGTGCCGAACGACAGCGATTTCCGGGTCGGCCGCATCAACGATCCGACCGTCGTCAAGAAATGGCAGTCGGCCAGCGGCGGCATGGTCTCGACCATGGCGGACTATGAGCGGTTCGCGCAGATGCTGCTCAACGGCGGCAGCCTCGACGGCAAGACCATCCTCAAGCCCGAGACGTTCAAGCTGATGGTGACCGACCAGATCGGCCCGAAGTCGGGCGTCGATCGCGACTATTTCTATTTCCCCGGCGATGGTTTCGGCTTCGGCCTCGGGCTCGCGGTCCGCACCGATCCCGGCAACGCAAAGCCGCCGCCGCCCGGCGATCTCGGGGAATTGAAGTGGGACGGCGCCTCCGGCTGCTATTTCGTGATCGACCCCAAGCAGGACATGTTCTTCGTGCTGCTGGAACAGACCCCGACCGAGCGCCAGCGCGTGCAGCGGACATTGAAGCAGTTGGTTTATGAAGCCATGGAGAAGTGACAGGTTCGGGCGCCGCGGGTTGATCGCGGCGCTCGTCCTTCTGTTTGGCGTCGTCGGTGCGCGGGCGGGCTCCGAAGGGCGCGCCCACAATTTCTCGCCTGAGGGCCTGGCAAAGGTTTCCGAGTACATCCGGAGCGAGATCGCCGCAGGCACGTTTCCGGGCGCCATCCTGCTGCTCCAGCAGCACGGCAAGCCGGTCTATTACGAGAATTTCGGCGTCCGCGACGTCGCCACCGAAATCTCGATGAGCGCGGACACGATCTTCCGCCTCTACTCGATGTCGAAGCCGGTCACGACGGTTCTGGCGATGATGCTGGTCGAGGAGGGCAGGCTCTCGCTCGACGATCCCGTCTCGAAATACATTCCGGCCTTCGCCGTGATGAAGGTCGGCGTCGAGAAGAAGGCCGAAGACGGCAAGGTGTCGCTGGCGCTGGAGCCGCTCAATCGTCCGGTGACGATCGAGGATCTGATGCGCCACACCGCCGGGCTGCCTTACGGCTATTATGGCGGGGGCCTGATCAACAAGCTCTATGCCGATGCCGGTCTGTTCGACAACAAGGCTTTGACCAATGCCGAGCTCGTCGCGAAGATCGCTGCGCTGCCGCTTGCCGAACAGCCCGGCACGATCTGGGATTACGGCCATTCCACCGATGTGCTCGGCCGCATCATCGAGGTGATCTCGGGGAAGACGCTGTTTGAGTTCGCGAAGGAGCGGCTGCTCGATCCGCTCGGGATGATCGATACCGCGTACTATGTCGCCGATCCCGCCAAATGGCCGCGCATCGCCGAGCCGATGCCGACGGATCGCGCAACCAGCCCGATGACGCAGGTCCGCGATCCCAGGAAACCATTGAGGTGGGAGTCCGGCGGCGGCGGCATGGTCGGCACGGTCAGTGACTACGCGCGCTTCTCGCAGATGCTGCTGAACGGCGGCAGCTATGAAGGCCGGCGCTATCTCAAGCCCGAGACCATCGCGCTGATGGCGTCGGATCATATCGGCCCCGAAACGAAGGTCGTGCGTGACCAGAACTACTATCCGGGCGGGTCTTCCGGCTTCGGCCTCGGCTTCGCCGTGCGTACGTCGGTGCCGCAGGGGACCTCGTGGCCGCTGGGCGAATATCGCTGGGACGGCGTCGGCGGCACGTTCTTTTTCATTGATCCCGAGGACGACCTTTTCGGGATCTTCATGGTGCAGACGCCGTCGCAACGCGGGCGGATCCAGCTCGCGCTGAAGACGCTGATCTATCAGGCGATGGGGAGATGACGAGAGCCAGTTACGCTCCGCGCACGATCTCGCGCACGTGGCCGATCATCTCCTCGACCTGGGCTGCATTGACGTCGAGATGGGTGCAGGCGCGGATGCGGCCGTCCATCATCGCGAGCGTCACGCCGCGCTGACGCAATGCGGCAACCATCTTGTCGCCGGCAACGCCCGCGCCATCCGGCTTGAAGAACACGAGATTGGTTTCGGGCTCCTGCACCTCGAAGCCTGCGATCTGCGACAGACCGCGGGCCAGCGCACGCGCATTGGCGTGGTCGTCGGCGAGGCGGTCGACGTGATGGTCGAGCGCATAGATGCAGGCGGCCGCGCAGACGCCGGACTGCCGCATCGAGCCGCCGAGCCGCTGCTTCCATTGCCAGACCGCGTCGATGAAGGCACGCGTGCCCGCGAGCACGCCGCCGATCGGCGCGCCCAGGCCTTTCGAGAAATCGATCCAGGCCGAATCCCAGCCCGCCGTCATGTCGCGCGGAGAGATACCGCTCGCGACCGTGGCGTTGAGCAGGCGTGCGCCGTCCATATGGGTGACGAGGCCATGTTGCTTGGCGATCGCGACGATCTCGTCGAGCGCCGCCTTCTTCCAGATCGTGCCGCCGCCGATATTGGCGGTCTGCTCGACACTGACGACAGTCTGCGCCGGCTGGTAGCGCGTGCGCGGATGCAGCGCTTTCCGGAACGTCTCCGGCGTAAACTGGCCGTCGGGGCCCTTGAGCTGCGTGACCTGGAAGCCGCCGAGTGCGGCATGCGCGCCGCCTTCGCGGGCGATGATGTGGGCGGTCTCATGCGCGAGGATCTCGTCGCCGGGACGGCAATGCACCAGCGTCGCGGTGACGTTGCACATCGTGCCGGAGGGCATGTAGACCGCAGCCTCCTTGCCCATCAGCGCGGCGACGCGCTCGCACAGCGCGTTGGTGGTCGGATCATCGCCGACCTGCTCGTCGCCGACCTCTGCACGCGCCATCGCCTCGCGCATCGCAGCCGTCGGCTTCGTCTGCGTATCCGAGAGCAGATTGATGCGCACCGGCGGCGCCTTGGGATCGATCGGGGGAGGGGTGTAGAGCATGCGACGGCTCCTGAAAGCACTGCGGCCACTGAAGTGTGGCTCTTAAGCAAAAAGGCCCCGGCGAACCGGGGCCTTTCGATATTCAGATCTTAGCGCGAATAGAATTCGACGACCAGATGGGGCTCCATCTGCACCGGGAACGGCACGTCGGAGAGGTGGGGGATGCGCACATATTTCGCGGTCATCTTGCCGTGGTCGACTTCGAGATAGTCGGGGGTGTCGCGCTCGGGAAGCTGGCTGGCTTCGAGGACGTGGGCGAGCTGCTTGGAGGCTTCCTTGACCTCGATCACGTCGCCGAGCTTGACCTGATAGCTCGAGATGTTGACCTTGCGGCCGTTCACCTTGATGTGGCCGTGGTTGATGAACTGGCGCGCGGCGAAGATCGTCGAGACGAACTTGGCGCGGTACACGACCGCGTCGAGACGGCGCTCGAGCAGGCCGATCAGGTTCTCGCCGGTGTCACCCTTGAGGCGGCTGGCCTCGACATAGATGCTGTGGAATTGGCGCTCGCTGATGTTGGCGTAGTAGCCCTTCAGCTTCTGCTTGGCGCGCAGCTGCACGCCGAAGTCCGAGAGCTTGCCCTTGCGGCGCTGGCCGTGCTGGCCGGGACCGTATTCGCGGCGATTGACGGGGCTCTTCGGGCGGCCCCAGATGTTCTGGCCCATACGGCGGTCGAGTTTGTACTTGGCTTCACTGCGCTTAGTCATCGCGTCCTCGAGAGGTTCATGGTTTGAGGAAACGCGCCCTCCTGGGTGACGGGCAAGCCCGGCACTGACAGGTCCGATCCCAAAGCTTAAGGGAGTGGACCACGGGTCGCGAAACGCTTCGCGGGCCGAAATCGGCCCGCGAGCAAGCGGCTTTTAGGAGAGTTTGGGGTTTGCTGTCAATGCGAATGGCCCCGGAATCACGTTCCGACCGCCCGGATCGCCTTTGGGCCGGCTGCGCGCAATTCGGCTGCGATTTCAGTGTTCAGGACCTGTTCCAGCCGGCTCAGGACCCGGGCGATGGGGGCAGCGTCCGTGACCCGGTGGTCCCAGCGGATCACGACATGGATGGTCTGGTCGCCCTCGACCACCCCATAGCTGACGATGAACGGGCCCGGCGTGATGGGATGGAGCTCACCGCCGCCATAGGCTGCCACCGAGCTCACCGCAAAGCTGCCGAACCAGTTGCCGCGCTGCCGGCCGAAATTCAGCCCGATCGCCCAACACAGCCGCCGTAACGGCAGCGGCAGGCGGGTGGCTCGCATGACCTTGCGGAACATGGGAACGTCATCGATCGGCGCCGTCTTGGCGCGCCGGATTTCGGCGTCGACCGCGGCCAGCGCCATGGCTTCGGGGGCCGCGATTCGCTGCGGCATCACGCATTCCTCGCCGTCCTGGACCCGGGCGATCGCCACCGACGCCACGCTATTGGGCAGCTCGTAGAGCGAGGGCCAGGGCCATTTGGCATAGACGGTGCGCAGCACCGGCTCGTCCCTGGCGACGAGGGCGAAGGCTTTGACGAATATCGCCGCCCAGCCGGCGGGCGCCATCGCGCCGGCGCGGGCCTCCAGCAGGGGGCGGATATTGAGCGAGCGGGAGAGCGACACGAACGGCACGTCCATCGACGCGCGCATGAGATCGCAAATCAGGCGGCGCGGCAGCGAAATGGTCTTGGGCGTCCCGCGCATTGGTCTCCGGTTCCCGCCGATCAAAATATGTGTAAGCGAGCGAGGTTCCCGCTCGCCGCCTGCTCTAGCATGAAACCGGCTTGCTTGGGGCTGGGAATATATCGTCGCAAGGCATTCCATAGCTTTGCACAAGCTATTGAAATAATTGTAATTTTGACGAAGGCGTGCATTGCGCCCAGACGGTGATTGACTATTTGGCCGATTTGCCGCGCTCCGTGGTCGGGCAACCTGAGCAATATGGGAAGAAATTCAGGCAGGCGACGCTGGACTGGTGAGCGGGGCAGGGCGGACTCTTATGCGCATAATTAAAAATTATGCGCATTTAGTCTTGCGTGCAATTTTGATGCGCATATCTAAATCTGATGCGCATAAGTGAGGTTCTATGGCCAGAATCAACCTATCGATCCCGGACGCCACGAAGTCGGCAATGGACGCCCTAGAGACCGTGAACTGGTCGGAGGTTGCTCGGGCGGCCTTCGATCGTGAGATAGCAACTGCAACTTTTGATGGAGACAACATGGATAACGTGATCGAGAGGCTAAGGGCCTCGAAGCGGGACCTGGAAGCCAAGCAGAGAGACGAGGGGTTGAACGACGGGCGCGAGTGGGCAAAAAACGCGGCGTCGTACTCTGACCTCAAACGTCTCGCCAAGCTTTGGGACGACATCGATGACGGCGTGACGCATTACGATGAAGACGACGAGACCGCCTTGGCGGCTCGTGTGGACGCCCGCTTGAAGCGCAACACGAAGGACGAGGGAAAGGAAGCAAGCTTCTGGTTTGATCCCAGTGAGAGCATCTATTCAGTTCCTCAGAACGTCTATGTGTTGTCGTTTTTGGAGGGCGCTTCCGATATCTGGGATCAAGTAGCCGAGAAGGTCTAAGTACCTAATTAGTCGGTCTCCTGCCCGCTGGTTCTCGGCGGGCAGGGCCCTAAGGTTCAAAAACCAAACGCGGGCCCTGTGACGCCGACTATTTTCCGTTTCCGCTTCGTCGGAATAGGCGTGGCCAGCATAGCCATTGAATGGATGAACTTGCCGCGATCGTCCGAGCTTTCCCAGTTGATCAACTCTGCACCTTGATTTTGGACAGCTTCAAGCGATGGGCGGGCCGCCTTCTCCAAATTCGCGGATGCACTGTAGACCAGCCTCGCCTTTGTGTTGTCTTTGCCAAATCGCATGCGTGCGCGCTCGAGAACGATTGCCGATACTGCTACTTCGGCAATAGCTCGCCTTACCGTCTCTTCCTCGCTGGTCGCGTCGACCGTCTCAACAACGTGCATCGCGCCATTCTTTAAGACGAGATCGGCCACCAAGCCGTCGTCAAGCTCGAAGGCGGTTAAGATACGATGAGACGAGAGGTCTTCATCTCTTTTTGCCATCACACGCTGTTCTTTAAATACGCGCTTCACTTGCGTCAGTAATTTCGATCGCTTCTCACGAACAATGCGGGGAGCAGGTTCGACGTCAACCATTGCTGAGAGGATCGATTTCACACGGTCTTCATATTCACTTGCGTGTTCAGCGACGAACGTTCCTAAGGGAGAGAGAGACAAGGGACCGAGGGCCTTGAGATCCGCATGCCGATCATTGACATCGACGTCGCCGCCTCCGTGAAGTCTTTCGTCCATGGCAGATAGATTGGCTACGAGTTCGCGCAAAGTGTCGACCTCGACCCCGGCCGATAGAGCACGCACTTTTTCGACGCGCCGTCCGACGCGGACGTCTAAGCCCTGTCTGTCAAAAACCACCACGCCCACGTTGAGCCTCTCATCGCGAGCGTCGGTAGTGCCAAGCCGGATGATGGCGAAGCTATAAGAGTGTGCCATCTTGAAACCCCTTGCGAAGCGCGTCGACCCTGGATGCACACGCGGTCCCCTCCCAAACGGCTGAAAATTCCGCTTTGAGCGTGGCGCCCATCCAATCTGACGGCATCTGATTAATAAAACCGCTTATGGCCGCCGGCGCAATATTTCCGATAGCGTCCAACGTCGATCCGGCGGCTACTTCATCAAACCCATGAAACCGCCGAAGGAAAGATCCCCACCGTCTGGTGTTGGATTGAGGGCTGGGGTAGCCGCCGTTCCATGGCCAAGTCCAAAAGAAAGCTCGACTGAAATCGAATGCGTACAACCGTCGGCGGCCGCGGTCATCAACGGAAAGGTAGTTTCCGAGGTGTCGATCATCATTGTAGCAGAACATGTCGAGCGCGTAGATCTTCGAGAGCAACGCCGACAGACCAGCGACGGGGCTAGACTGATTCGAAGCTGTTGGCGCCGTCAAGAAGGCCATCGTTACCGCGGCATCGGCCACGCCGGCGATTCGTCGCGAGCCGAATACGGTGCTGCCGTCTTGAAGTTCGATTACGCAAGGTGCAGGAGCAGCAAGGCCAACTGCTTCGGCGATTTGGGTACCTAGCCATTCGCTGGCTCTGGTCGCTTTCCCCGCGACATCACCCTTGATGTAATAGAGGAAGCTATCGTCAGCCTCAACCTCGCCTAGACTGTCGGCGCTTGGCTCGACCTTGGGGAATTGGACCAAGGCCTTCCGTGGGAACATCTGCAATTGAGACACAAGTGGCCCCCGATGGGGCTCCGCCGGCATTCTTGCCGTCGGAGCCTTGGTTCGTTCTCAAGTAAACTACTGACAGCTTTACAGAATTATATGAAACGCTTTATGCTTGACCAGCCCGGTCGAGCCCAGTCGGTTCGCCGCATCAGGGCGCCGGCGAGGCCAGCGGCTTGGTCTTGTCGACGACGTAAACGCCAAGCACTTTCATGGCCTTGTCGCCATGAGCCTTGGCGTCGTGCACGACGCCTGCCGGGATCTGGTAGGAATCACCGGCTTTGACGGTTTTTTCCGGCTGGCCGTCGATGAGAAGATTCAGCTCGCCTTCGAGCACGTAGCCGGTCTCGATGCCCGGATGGGTATGGCGTCCGGCCGCGCCGCCTGCGGGCACTTCCGCTATGGCGGTGATGGTGGCGTAGCCGTCCGGAAATTCGACCTTCTGGAGCGGGGTGCGCTTGATGCCGGGCTGCTGGGCGAAGGCGGCCACGGCGAGGCCGGTGAAGGCAAGAGCGAGCAAAGTCTTTTTGAGCATTGTTTCCTCCCTGGAACGGCCGAACCCTAGCAGCGCCGCCGCTCCCGGCAAGGTGGCAATCGGCCTGCTCAGCGGCTGATGCCGTCAAAGGCCGCCATGATGCCGCGCTGGAATAGCGACCAGTCGAAGCCGAGCGCGATGGCGCGGTAGCCGCGGTCGACCAGGGCGTTGGCCTGGTCGGCGGTGCGCGCCACGCCGCCGATCGGCACGCCGCTGTTGAGGATGCCGGCTTCGGCCCGGGCGACCAGCTCCAGCAGTTCCGGATCGTCCATCTGGCCGCGCTTGTTGATGGAGGTCGCGAGATCGCCGGGGCCGATCACCGCGACGTCGATGCCCGGTGTCGCCATGATCTCGTCGATGCGGTTGACGGCCTCGACATGCTCGATGGTGATCATGCAGATCATTTCGTCATCGGCGCTGGCCATATAGTCCGGCATCGACTGGCCCCAGCGGAACGGCGCGTGGAACGGACCCCAGAGACGATCGCCGCGCGGCGGATAGCGCACGCTGCGCACGGCCTTCTCGGCATCAGTGCGATTGGTGATCATTGGAAAATTGATGCCGAAGGCGCCGATGTCCATCGGCGCTTTTGCAAGCCACGGCTCGTTGGCCGCGATCCGCACCAGCGGCGTGCACGGCGTGCCCGTCGTCGCTGCGATCATCGCATGCGCTTCGGTCAGCCCGATCGGACCATGCTCGAGATCGACGATGATCCAGTCGAGCGAGCGCGCCATGATCTGCACCATCTGCACGCTGGGGATCGTTGCGATCGCGCCGAAGGCGGGGCGGCCCTCGCTCCACAATTGGCGGAGGCGATTGAGCGGCGTGGCGGGGACCGACATGGGGATGACCTGCGGAGATGACGCTGGCGGAGCCTAGCAGCGCGCCGTGTCTCCGAAAAGTCAGGCGAGCGCGCGGCCGCCGAAGAACGGGGTCAACGTGGCGCCGAGCCCATGCACGCGGTTCGAGGTAAAAAACATCTCGGCGCCGGACTGTGCGATGCCGCCGGTCCGCGCGCCCAGCAGGTCGGAGACGCGCCGGGCGATCGCGGGGGCCGGATCGATCCATTCGACCGGCCATGGCGCGAGCTTTTTCATCCGGTCGAGCAGCAGCGGATAATGCGTGCAGGCGAGGACCACTGTGTCGGTGCGCGAAGTCGGATCTTCACCGACGAAGCAGGGAGCGAGTTCGGCGAGGATGTCGCCGTCGCTGATCTCATGGCCGCCGAGCTCGCGTTCGGCGAGCGAGGCCAAATCGGGTGAGCCGACCAGCGTCACCTCGCAGCCCTGCGCATAATCGCGGATCAGCGCCTTGGTATATTCTCGCTTCACGGTCCCCTTGGTGCCGAGCACGGAGACGCGGCGGGTCTTCGACTGCGCGCAGGCCGGCTTGATCGCCGGCACGGTGCCGACGAAGGGCAGGGAATAAGCGGCGCGCAGGTGAGATAGGACCAGGGTGGACGCCGTGTTGCAGGCGATGACGACGAGGTCAGGATCATGGGTGCCGATCAGCTCTCCCATCAGCGGCACGACGCGGGCGATGATCTCGTCCTCGCTGTGGTGGCCGTAGGGGAAGAAGGCATCGTCGGCGACGTAGACATAATGGGCGTCGGAGCGTGCCGCCACGACCTCACGGAGCACCGTGAGCCCGCCAAGGCCGGAATCGAACACCAGGATCGTCGGGGAATCGGTCACGTCGCTACCTTAAAAGCTCATGGTTACCATTCGGTTTTTGGGGCGGTTTTGCGGCTGGTGCCAGTTTGGAACGATTCAATTTCGTGATTGCCGCATGTTCCCGGTATCAGCAGCCAATGCTGCGGTGCGAACGGGCCCGCAAAACTCCGGAGAGCCGACATGATCAGAAACACGACGGCCGGCTGGGGCAGCGTCGCCCGATGGCTGCACTGGGGCCTGGCGCTGGCCATCATCGGCATGATCGGCTTCGGCTGGTGGATGAACCACATCCCGGCGCGTCCTGACCGCTTCTTCTACCGCTCGATCCACGCCGACATCGGTTACGTGATCCTGCTGCTCACCGTGCTGCGCCTGGTCTGGCGTCTCATCAACCCGACGCCGGCGATGCCGGCCGAGACCTCGCGCTGGCAGAAGATCGCCGCGCATGTCAGCCACGGCGCGCTCTACCTTGCCGTCGTCATCGTCATCGTGCTCGGCTGGGCGCATTCCGGCGCGCATGCGCCCGACTATTCGGATTTCTTCGGCCTGTTTCACGTGCCGCAATTCACCACCCCCGACCGCGAAGCCGCGCGCGCCTATGAGGATCGCCACATCCTCTTTGCCTATGTGCTGCTCGCGCTGATCGCGGTTCACCTGCTCGCAGCCCTCTGGCATCACTTCATCCGCCGCGACCGCGTGGTGGCGAGGATGGTGACGGATGAGGCGGGGTAGGGATGTCGGTCTCGTGTCCCGGACGCGCAGCAGCGTGCAACGCTGCTGCGCAGAGCCGGGACCCACGGAGGCCACGGTGCCGACCGCAACGTGGGCCCCGGCTCTGCAGCGCATCACTTCGTGCTGCGCAGCGTCCGGGGCACGAGACCAGCATTTTTGGACGCATTCTGTATCAATGACGGAGTATCATGCAGCGTCACGACTGATCGCAGGAGTCCCCATGCTCACCGTCCATCATCTCGGCAAGTCGCAGTCCGAGCGCATCGTCTGGCTCTGTGAGGAGCTGGAAATCCCGTACGAACTGAAGCGCTACACACGCGACGCCAAGACCATGCTGGCGCCGGCCGAGTACAAGGCGCTGCATCCGATCGGAGCGGCGCCCGTCATCACGGACGGCGCTCTCGTGCTCGCCGAGTCCGGCGCGATCGTCGATTACATCATGGCCAAATACGGCAACGGCCGCCTCGTGCTCCGCGCCGATGACCCGGACTTCGCGCAGTTCCTGTACTGGTTTCACTTCGCCAACGGCACGCTGCAGGCCGGAATGGGCCGGCTGATGATCCTGAACCGGCTCAAGCTCGCCGAGGACAATCCGATGCTGGCTGCGATCAGGGCGCGCGTCGACGGCGCCTTCGATCTGGTCGATGCACGCGTGCGTGACGCCGAATATCTGGCGGGCAACACTTTCACCACCGCCGACATCATGATGGGCTTCTCGCTCACCACGATGCGCTACTTCCAGCCCTATGATATCAAGCGCTGTCCGAACGTGGTGAAGTATCTCGGCCGCGTCAGCGCACGTCCGGCCTACCGGCGTGCGATGGAGAAGGGCGATCCCGGGATGGCGCTGCTGCTGAGCTGAGCGGCGATCACGCGATCCGGTTCGTGGTGGGGGCCCGTGCGGTGGCCAGCTGCTTCTGCAAGCGATCGATGTTTTGCAGCAGGCGCTGGCTGGTCAGCACCAGGAAGTAATAGCCGAACTGCGGGTCCTGGAAGTAGATCTCGAGCAGGCGGTCATAGGTGATCGTCAGCACTTGGCCATCCTCGATGCATTCGATCGTTCCGGTGCGCCGGTTGTCAGGCGTGAGGAAGCCGAGCTCGCCCATCAGGGCTCCAGGCTGGATCTCGATGTTGATTTCCTTGACCAGGAACTTGCCGGTGACCGTGAGGAGCATTTCCTTGGCCGGATCACCCAGCTTGAAGAGCGTGTCGCCGCGGCGATATTTGCGCTCGGTCATGAACGGCTTGAGCCACTCGATCGACATGTCGCCTTCGGCGGCATGGCGGGCTTTCTTGACCAGCTTGAGCATCTGCCGCAGACGCAGGGCGTTGATCGGAAGCAGCAGCAGATAGAGCAGGAACGTCGAGACATTGGCCGTGAGCGCGCCGAACACGGCGAAGAAGGCGCAGCCGACCATGTTGGCGACGCGCAGGGGCACCATGGTCCGCATCAGGAGGGTGGCGACGAAGAATCCGGCACCGACCGCGGCGAACAGATTGGCCAGGGTGATGTTGTGGATGAAGATCTCCAGCATCCGGTTGAAGATCGCGTCGTAGGTGACGTTGTTGGGATCGAGGCCCATCTGGACCAGGATCTTCGCGATCCTGAGATTGTCCGTGGCCGCATCGAGAATGCGGTCGAGGATTGAGGAAATGTCTGCGCTGCCGGACGGCATGGTACTAAACCCCGCGTAAGGTCTTCAGTCCTGGTCGGTATTCGCGGCACCTATAGCCGAAATCGAATGACGACCGCCTGAAATGAAGCCTTCGGCCGTCATGCCGCAAGAGGCAAATTTTAGCCTGATCGGGCGTTTCGGCAATTGCCCGTTGGTTGCGCGTATGGGGGTGATACGCCCGTGATTCGGGGGCTGGTGCGGGCTTCGGCGTCGCGGATGGACCTGAGCGCCCCGGGCGGTGGGAGCCTGGCGCGATCTCCGCCTTACGGCTTGGCTGCGGGCTGGATCACTTGCTGCTCGACCAGGCCAAGGTGCCCCGGCAGCGAACCGGCGCGCAGCAGCATGGCGACGCTGTTGGCCTCCTCCAGGGTGAAATTGCCGGAGATCTGGCCCGAGCCGCCGGTGATGGGCTCGCGGATCACGGGGGCGGAAACCACCTTGTCGTCGAGCACGATGGCGAAGGGCTTTCCGACGTTCTCTGCGGTGACGTGGGCGAAGCGCCGCGTGCCGCGGCCGTTGAAGCGGAACGAGGCGATCGGCTCCTTGGTGCCGGCCGCAAAGCCGGGACCGGCATAGCTGATGTCGTCGCCGTCCAGTGCGCTGTCCCTGGCGACCAGATAGGGGAGCTTGTCCTTGAAGCCGAACAGGACTTCCGAGCCCGCAGGCGGCGTGCCGGATTGCGCCTGCTCGCCCGGCATCGACAGGTCGATCAGGCGGAAGCTGACGCGCACCTTTTTGGCGAAGACCGCGGTCACGCGTTCCGGCTCCATCATGCCCGGAATGAAGATGCGGATGCGGTCGGTGCCGTCGGGCTGGACGCTGGCGAGCTTGACGTCGGTATCCTTGAGGCGCTGTTCGATCATGACGACGGCATCTTCGACGAGATCACGCAGCCGTGCCGCGGACGCGGCATCGGTCGGCGCGAGCCTGACCTGCCCGTCGCCGCCGTCGGTCACGGCGAGCGCATGCGAGGGCAATCCCTCCGCGGCCGACGCGAGCTTGCGCACGAGCTGGTCGCGGCCCTTGGCGTCCGCGATCTTCAATTCGACGCCGCCGTCACGGATCGCGAGTCCTGAAAATGCGATCTTGCCCTCGCGCAGGGTCCTGTAGACGTCATCGCGTAAATCCGTGACGACGCTCTCGCGCAAGGCCTCGGTGTCGACCTTGTAGACGATGCGCGAGCCGCCGAGCTTCTCCATCTTGTCGCCGACGAAGGCCGCGATCTTGGCGCGCATCTTGTCGAACTGGCTGTCCGCGGCGAGCGCTTTGCAAGGCAGGGCGATCGCCGACGTCATGGCGAAGGCGAGGATCAGTCGCGTGGCGCGGTCCCGCAGGGGCATGGTCATAATTACCTCGAGTCTTGCGGCAGGACGCTGGCAGACGAATCCGATGCCTGTCCTTGGTCCCCGCATCGGGCGCGCAGGTTCAAAGGCCTCGCACGCGCGGGCTACGACGGTAGCCGTTAAGCGATGGACGAACGCTCGATCATCCATCATTCTGTCTGCGCTCGACCGGCCATCGGTCGGGGCTTCGCCGAACAAAATGTCAAAAGACAGGGGCGGGGACATGCATCTGAGGGAGGACGGAATTCCATGGCGGGCATCCACGCGCTCGATCGGTTCATCGGCGACGACTATCCGGATTTGGCGACCGACGCGGAGGTTCGTGCGTTCGAGCAGGTCCCTTATGCCGATCGGGTCGCGGCCGAGAGCACCTATGACGCTGTCAGGCTCGGGGCTGCGCGCAATCCGGACGGGGCGGCGATACAGTTTCTGCAAAATGCCGATCCGGCCGACACGCCGCTCGTGGTCACCTATCGCGATCTGATCGCGCGCGTGACGCAGGCCGCCAACATGTTTCACGCGCTCGGCGTCGAGAAGGGCGACGTCGTCAGCTTCATGCTGCCGCTGGTGCCCGACGCTTTCGTGACGCTTCTCGGCGCGGAAGCCGCCGGCATCGCCAATCCCGTCAACCCGTTGCTCGAGCCGCACCAGATCGCGGAGATCCTGGAAGCCGCGAACACGAAGATCCTGGTCGCGCTCGGGCCGATGCCGGGCACCGACATCTGGCAGAAGGTCGAGCAGATCCGCCCGCAGCTGAAGCACCTCAAGGCGATCGTGCAGGTGTTCGGCGGCGGCGATCCGGACAAGGGTATCTTTGCCTTCAACGATCTGATCAAGCAGCAGCCGTCCGACCGGCTTGTCAGCGGGCGCAAGATTTCGGGCAGCGACATCGCCGCCTATTTCCACACCGGCGGCACCACCGGCACGCCAAAGCTGGTGCGGCACACGCATGCCAATCAGGTCTATCAGGCCTGGGCGCTCAATCTGCTGCTGAAGACCAGGCCGGGCTCCAATCTGCTGTTCGGCATGCCGCTGTTTCACGTCGGCGGCTCCCTGACGCAGGTGCTGCTGACGCTGTCGAGCGGCGGATCGCTGGTCGTGCTGTCGCCGAGCGGCTGGCGCAATCCGAATTCGGTGAAGAACATCTGGGGACTGGTCGAACGCTTCAAGCCCGAGGCGCTGTCGAGCGTGCCGACGGTGCTCGCGGCCACACTGGGCGTGCCACCCGGCAATGCCGACATCTCCAGCCTGAAATATGCAGCCGGCGGCGGCTCGGCGATCCCGGTCGCGGTGGGCTCGGCGATCCAGGAGAAGCTCAAGCTGCCGGTCGTCGAGGTCTACGGCATGACCGAGACCTCGAGCGTGCATACGCTCGCCTATCCCTCACGGCCGATCCGGCTCGGCTCGGTCGGCCTGCCCATGCCTTATGCGCGCGTGCGCATCGTGCAACTCGATGCCGACGGCCGCCTGATCCGCGACTGTGCGCCTGATGAAATCGGCGTCGTCATCATGGCCGGGCCGGGCGTGTTCGGCGGCTATCTCAACGACGAGCACAACAAGGGGGCCTTCGTCGACGAGGTCTGGGTCAATTCCGGCGATCTCGGGCGGCTCGACGCGGACGGCTATCTCTGGATTACCGGCCGGGCCAAGGATCTCGTGATCCGTGGCGGCCACAACATCGATCCGGCGCCGATCGAGGAAATCATGTTCCGCCACCCCGCCGTCGGCTTTGCCGCGGTGGTCGGCCAGCCCGACGCTTATGCGGGCGAACTGCCCGTCGGCTATGTGCAGTTGAAGCCGGGCGCGACGATCGAGCCGGGCGAACTCGAATCCTGGGTGCGCGAGCGCACGCCGGAGCGCGCCGCCGTTCCCGTACAGGTCATTCCGATCGATCCGATGCCGGTGACCGGCGTGGGCAAGGTGTTCAAGCCGCAACTGCGCTGGGACGCGGCGCAACGCGTTTTCACCAAGGTGCTGTCGCCGATCATCGCGCGCGGCGTCGACTGCAAGGTGAAGGTCGGCGCGCATGGCAGCCACGGCTCGATTGCCACCGTGACGCTGGCGGGCCTGCCGCCGGGCCAGCGCGAGGTGGTCGCGGGCGAGGTGCACGCGCTGCTTGCACCGTTCGTGATGCGCCACGAGGTGGTGCAGGCTTAGGGAACCCAGCCGGGGTCACGGTGTCACCTCAGCTGGCTTGGGGTGTCGCTTCGCCGCACCGTCAATAAAGCCGTTCAAAAGGCTTATGTGACAGACGTCACATGGGAAGAATTGGCATTCTGCCATGCTACCGAATAGTCTCATGGAATTGCATCCGGGGGGACGCACGTGATTCCGCTTCGGCTATTTGCTTTATTGATATTGGCGATGGGCTTGGCTTGCGGACCGGCACATGCCGACCGGCGGGTTGCGCTCATCATCGGCAATTCCGCCTACAAGAGCGCGCCGAAGCTCGGCAATCCCGTGAACGATGCCACGCTGGTCGGCGGCATGTTCAAGAAGGCCGGCTTCGATTCCGTGGATGTCAGGCTTGATCTCAGCGCCAGCGAGATGCGGCGCATGCTGCGCGAGTTTGCCGCCAGGACGCGCGATGCAGACATGGCGGTGATCTATTATGCCGGCCACGGCATCGAGCTCGACGGGACCAATTATCTCATCCCGACCGATGCCACGCTTGAGACGGACGGCGACGTTCTCGACGAGACCATCCCGGTCGAGCGCGCCTTGTTTGCGGTCGAGCCGGCCAAGCAGCTCCGCCTGATCATCCTCGATGCCTGTCGCGACAATCCCTTCTCGAAGACGATGAAACGCACGCTCGCCTCGCGCGCGATCGGACGCGGCCTGGCGAAGGTCGAGCCGACCAGCCCCAACACCATGATCGCCTTCGCCGCGAAAGCCGGCTCGACCGCATCCGACGGCGATTCTCGCAACAGTCCGTTTGCGGTCGCTCTCGTCGAGCATTTGCCGAAGCCCGGGCTCGATCTGCGCAAGGCCTTCGGCTTCGTGCGCGACGACGTGCTCAAGAGCACGGGCTACAAGCAGGAGCCCTATGTCTACGGTTCGCTCGGTGGCGATGACGTGCCGTTGGTTGCGACCAAGCCGGCCGCGACCGGGCCGCAGGCCAACCCGCAGGATTCGATTCGCAGGGATTACGAGCTCGCGCTGCAGCTTGCCACGCGCGACGGTTGGGAAGCCTTCTTGGCGCAATATCCCGAAGGTTTCTATGCCAATCTGGCCAAGGGCCAGATGAACAAGATCGCCGCTGAAGAGACGCGCGCATCGGCCGAGCAAAAAGCGAACGCCGCCGAGCAGCAGAAGGCGAGACTCATTGCCGAACGCGCCCAGAAGGCCGAGCAGGACAAGGCGGCCGCGGCGGCCAAAGCCGCCGAAGAGGTCCGGATCGCGGCGGAGAAGCAGAAGCAGATCGAGCAGGCTCGGGCCGACGCGGCCGAGCAGCAGCGCAAGGTGGCCGAGGCAGCGGCTGCGAAAGCGCAGGCCGAGAAGCAGGCCGCTGAGAAAGCGAAAGCCGAACTCGCTGCGAAACAGGCCGCCGAGAAGGCGGAGCAGGCTGCCAAACCGGCGGCCGACCGGCAGATCCCCGAGGTCGAGCAAAAAGTTGCAGCTCTTTCGCCCGCACCGGCGTCCACGCTATCGGCGGCTGAGCTCACAAAGTCCGTCCAGAGCGAATTGCGCCGCGTCGGCTGCCTGTCCGGTGCCGCCGACGGCGACTGGAACACCGCCGCGCAGCGTTCGCTGACCCTGTTCAACAAATATGCCGGCACCCAGTTCGACGCGAAGCTCGCCAGCGTCGATGCGCTCGACGCGTTGAAGGCGAAGCCGGGACGCGTTTGCCCGCTGGTGTGCAATTTCGGCTTCAAGGCCGACGGTGATCAGTGCGTCAAGATCACCTGCCGCGCCGGCTATCGCGTCGGCGACGACAACGAGTGCGAGAAGATCCAGGAGAAGAAGCCGGTCGCGACGCGCGAGGACTCCCGGCGGGGGGATACGGAGCGAAAGCGGACCGAAGCCGCGCCATCGGCGCCGCAGGCCTCGGGACAAATGATCTGCAATGCCGCCGGATGCCGGCCGATTGCCAAAGGATGCCGGCTCGGAACGGCCAATCATATTGCCACCCCTACGGTCAGGGTCCCGGCCGAAATATGCAATTGACGCTCGCACATCGCCTTTGGACTTGCTCCCTCGCGCTTGGAGTTCTCTCTTATTTCGTTCTGTGCTGCGGCCCGGCGCTTGCCGACAAGCGCGTCGCGCTCGTGATCGGCAATTCCGCCTACAAGAACACGCTGCAGCTTCCTAATCCCGTGAATGACGCCACGCTGATTGGTGACATGTTCAGGAAGGCGGGCTTCGACGCGGTCGACGTCAAGGTCGACCTGAATGCTTCCGAAATGCGGCGGACGTTGCGTGACTTCGCCGGCAGGGTCCGGGACGCCGACATGGCGGTGATTTACTATGCCGGCCACGGCATCGAGCTCGACGGCAACAACTACCTCATCCCGACCGATGCCATGCTCGAGACCGATGGGGATGTCCTCGACGAGACGGTTGCGCTCGATCGGGCGCTGTTCGCGGTCGAGCCAGCGAAGCGGCTGCGGCTGGTCATTCTCGATGCTTGCCGCGACAATCCATTTGCCAAGACGATGAAGCGCACGGTGGCGTCGCGGGCGATCGGGCGCGGATTGGCCAAGGTCGAGCCGACCAGTCCGAACACGATGATCGCATTCGCGGCCAAGGCGGGATCGACGGCATCTGATGGCAACTCCCGCAACAGTCCCTTCGCGACCGCGCTGGCCGACCATCTTCCCAAGCCCGGTCTTGACCTTCGCAAGGCCTTTGGCTTCGTGCGCGACGACGTGCTGAAGGCGACAGGCAACAAGCAGGAGCCGTTCGTTTACGGTTCGCTGGGCGGCGATGACGTTGCGCTGGTCCCGGCGAAGCCAACCGGCGTGGCAGGGCCGCAGGCGAATCCACAGGACAGCATCCGCCGGGATTACGAGCTTGCGCTTCAGGCCGGCCTGCGTGAGGCTTGGGAAGCATTTCTCCAGGCCTATCCCGACGGCTTTTACGCCAACCTCGCCCGCGTGCAGTTGAAGAAGATTGCGGCCGAAGAGGATCGCATGGCCGCGACGGAGAAGGCGCGGCTCGCTGAGCAGGACAAGGTGAGGCTCGCCGCCGAACGCGCTCAGAAGGCGGAGCTGGAAAAAGCCGCAGCCGTTGCGAAAGTAGCCGAGGACGCCCGGATCGCGGCGGAGAAGCAAAAACAGATCGAGCAGGCGAAGGCCGAGGCGGCCGAACGCGAACGCAAGGCGGCGGAGGCCGCGGCCGCGAAGTCGCTCGCGGAGAAACAGGCGGTCGAGAAGGCGGCGGCTGATGCGAGGGCAAAGCAGGCCGCTGACAAGCAAGCCGCGGAGGCCGAGAGCAGGAAGCTTGCAGCGTTGTCGCCGCCGCCGAGCGCCCCGCCGTCCGCCGATCTCCCCAGATCAGTCCAGCTCGAGCTGCGCCGCGTCGGCTGCATGAAGGTCGAGGCCGGTACGGAGTGGAGCGAGACGGCACAACGCTCGCTGACGCTGTTCAACAAATACGCCGGCACGAAATTCGATGCGAAGCTTGCGAATGCCGATGTGCTCGACGCCCTGAAGGCCAAGCCGGGGCGCGTGTGTCCGTTGGTCTGTGAGCGCGGTTTCAAGGCTGATGGCGATGCCTGTGCGAAGATCACCTGTCGCGCGGGCTACCGCATCAACGAAGACAACGAATGTGAGAAGGTGCAGGACAAGAAGCCGGTCGCCACGCGGGAGGACTCCCAAAAGCGTGATGCCGGGCGAAAACAGATCGAGGCTGCGCCGGCGAAGCCGCAGGCCACCGGGCAGGTCATTTGCACCAGTACCGGTTGTCGCCCGGTCAGATCTGGATGCCGGATCGTCAACAGAATGGCGGGACAGTCCACCGTTGGACAGCAGGAAGAATGTAATTGAAGAGTTTCGCGCGGCCAGGTGTTCCTGATCAGAGCAGCCTGGCCTGACGCGTTCCTCCTGAGTGAGAGCGGACGACACGAGGCTTGCACGCCTCGCCGCAAGCGAGCATCATCCCCAAAAAATTGGGGAAACCGATGTCTCAACTCTCGCGCCGCCGTCATCTTCAACAATTGTCGGGCGTGTTCGGAGCCGCTGCGCTCTCGGGATGGTCGAGGTCTGCATCGGCTGTGGAAGCGGACATCCCGCCAGAAGGCATCGGCAAGGGCATCAAGCACATCTCCTACAGCGACGTCGGCGGCCGGCCCGACACCGTGCAGGTGATGTTCAACCGGCAGCACGTCTATGTCGGGCACATGTTCAGCGACGGCGTGACGATCCTGGACGCCTCCGATCCGCGGGCGCTGAAGCCGGTCAATTTCTTCACCGCAGGGCAATACACCCGCACCCACCATCTCCAGGTGGCGGACGACATGCTGCTGCTTGCGAATGGCGCCAACATCGTCGCGATGCAGTCCTACGACAACATGCGCGGCTATTTCGAGAACACGCTGGCCGACAGCATCACCAAGGCCAAGAAATTCCGCTGCGGCCTCTCGATCCACGACATCTCGAAACCGGGCGAGATGCGCGAGATCGCGTTCCTCGAAATGCCGGGCTTCGGCATCAACCGTCTCTGGTGGCCGGGCGGCCGCTATGCCTATGTGTCGGCGCATTTCGACGGGTTCACCGACCACATCCTTTGCGTGGTCGACCTCAAGACCATCACCAAGCCGGAGATCGTCGCGAAATGGTGGCTGCCGGGCATGAACCGCGCGGCCGGCGAGCCGGCGACGCCGAAGGGCAAGCGCTTTGCGCTCCATCACATGATCACGGCGGGCGATCGCGGCTATGCCGCCTGGCGCGACGGCGGCTTCACCATCCATGACATCAGCGATCCCACCAATCCGAAGCTGCTGTCGCACATCAACTGGTCGCCCCCCTTTGCCGGCGGCACGCATACGCCGCTGCCGTTGCCGAAGCGTCAGCTTGCGATCGTTGCGGACGAAGCCAATGCGGATCAATGCGCGAAGGGCCTGTTCCACACTTTCGTGCTTGACGTGCGCGCGCCGCAAAACCCGGTGCCGATCGCAACCCTGCCGACGCCACGCGACCGCGATTTCTGCGCGAAAGGCACCTTCGGTCCGCATAATCTGCACGAGAACCGCCCGGGCGCATTTCAGAGCGAAGAGACGATCTTTGCGACCTACAACAATGCGGGCGTAAGGGTGTTCGACATCAGGGATGCTTTTGCGCCGAAGGAAATCGCGTACTGGGTACCGCCGGTGCCGAAGAAGCTGATCGACCCGCGCCCCAACGTCGCGGTCGCAGCCAAGACCTGCGACGCCTATGTCCGGCCCGACGGGTTGATGTTCGTTTCCGACTGGAACGCCGGCATGCACGTGCTGCAGTACGAGGGATGAGGGACGCCCAGGTGACGCTGCCGTAGGGTGGGTTAGCTTTGGTCTCTCAGGAGGTTGTCCATCTGGTCTGAACCGAGGAAGCTGAGGTTGCGAAGCTTCAGTATTCCAAGGAAAGACCAGATGAACGTCCACAAGAATGCGCCTTTGACGCCCAAAGGTCGAGAGGCGATGGTGCGCAGCGTCGTCGAGGGCGGGCTGAGCCCAGCCGACGCGGCCCACCAGTTCAACACGACAGCGAAGACCGTTGCCAAATGGGTCAAGCGGTTCCGCGCGGAGGGTGTCGAAGGGTTGCGGGATCGCTCCTCGAGGCCTCTTTCATCGCCAAGCCAAACCCCGCCAGCCACGCGCGCCGCCGTCGAGACGTTGCGCCGGCAGCGCCACACCGGCAAGCAGATCGCAGCCGAGGTTAAGGTGTCGCCGGCCACTGTCAGCCGCATCCTTCGTCACTTGGGATTAAGCCGGATACGCGATCTGGAGCCCGCCGAACCGGTGCGCAGGTACGAACGCGAGCAGCCCGGCGAACTCATCCATATCGACATCAAGAAGCTCGGCAGGTTCGTCAGACCAGGCCACCGCATCACACACGATCGCCAGATGGGCGAAAGCCGTGGCGCCGGCCACGAGTTCGTCCACGTTGCCATCGACGATGCATCGCGCCTGGCCTTCTCCCAGATCCGGCAAGATCAAAAAAAGGAGAGCGCCATCGCCTTCCTCAAGGAGGCCGTCACCTACTACCGCAGCCTCGGCATGAAGGTCACCGGCATCATGACCGACAACGGCTCCTGCTACCGCGCCAAGGCCTTTGCCAGAGCGTGCAGCAAGCTCGGCCTCAAGCACATCTTCACCAGGCCCTACAGACCGCAAACAAACGGCAAGGCCGAGCGCTTCATCCAGACAGTGCTCCGTGAGTGGGCTTATGCTCGGGCCTACGACACCTCAGATCAGCGCGCCAAAAACCTGCCAATCTGGCTTCATCACTACAACTGGCATCGCCCGCACGGCAGTCTGCAAGCCAAACCACCCATCAGCCGCCTCGGCCTACCGATGGACGACCTCCTGAGATTCCACAGTTAGCCGAAGGCGTAACCCACCACTTCCGTCTCCGCGGAGGCTAAAGCGGTGGATTACGCTTCGCTAATCCACCCTACGACACTGCGACCGACGCTAACTCGCCGGCATCGCCGTTTCGATCAGGCGCACCCAGAACGAAGCGCCGTGGCCGAGGATGTTGTCGTTGAAGACGTAGGCCGGGTGGTGGCACGCCGGGCTGTCGCCCATGCCGACCAGCACCATGGCGCCGGGGCGCGCTTCCAGCATGAACGAGAAATCCTCCGCGCCCATCATCGGGATGATGCGGTCGTTGACGCGCTCGGCGCCGACGATGTCGCGGGCCACGTCGGCGGCGACGCCGGCTTCGCGAGCATGATTCAAGGTCACCGGATACATGCGGGAGTACTTCGTCTCCGCCGTGCCGCCATAGGCGCGGGCGACGCTGTCTGCGACCTCGCCGATCCGGCGCTCGACCAGATCGCGCACGTCGGGATCGAGCGTGCGCACGGTGCCGCCGAGCTCGGCGGTCTCGGGGATGATGTTGAAGGCGGTGCCGGCGTGGAATTGGGTGATCGAGATCACCGCCGATTTCAGCGGATCGACATTGCGCGCGACGATCGATTGCAGCGCGTTCACGATCTGCGAGCCGATCAGGACGCTGTCGATCGCCTGGTGCGGGGTGGCGCCGGCATGGCCGCCCTTGCCGCGGACCGTGATCTGGATGTTGTCGGAGGAGGCGAGCAACGGACCCGGGGTGGTGGCGAAATGGCCTTCGGGCAGGCCCGGCATGTTGTGCATGCCGTAGACCTGGTCGATGTTCCAGCGCGTCATCAAGCCGTCCTCGACCATGGCCTTGCCACCGCCGCCACCTTCCTCGGCGGGCTGGAAGATCACGATCGCGGTGCCGTCGAAATTACGCGTCTCGGTGAGATATTTTGCGGCGCCCAGCAGCATCGCGGTGTGACCGTCATGGCCGCAAGCATGCATCTTGCCCGGCACCTTCGAGGCGTAGGCGACGCCCGACGTTTCCATGATCGGCAGCGCGTCCATGTCGGCGCGCAAGCCGATGGTCTTCCCGGAGCCGGACTTGCGGCCGCGGATCACGCCGACCACGCCGGTGCGGCCAATGCCCGTCACCACCTCGTCGCAGCCGAACTCGCGCAGCTTGTCGGCGACGATGCCGGCGGTGCGATGGACTTCGTAGAGCAGCTCCGGGTTCTCGTGGAAGTCATGGCGCCAGGCGGCCATTTCGTCGGAGAGGGCGGCAACGCGGTTGACGATGGGCATGAGTTGGGATCCGTTTTTTCTTCGTAGGGCGGGTCAGCGTAGCGTAACCCGCCGCGTTGCCGGGGACGGAAGGCGGATTACGCTGCGCTAATCCGCCCTACGGAAGTTGTCAGCTCTCGCCGAACACGCGCTTGAAGATCGTGTCGACGTGCTTGAGGTGATAGCCGAGGTCGAACAGTTCCTCGAGTTCGGCATCGTTGAGATACTTCTTCACCTCGGCGTCCTTCTTCAGCAGAACAAGGAAGTCGCCTTCGCCGCGCCAGACCGGCATCGCGTTGCGCTGCACGAGCTTGTAGGAATCCTCGCGGCTCGCGCCCTTCTGCGTCAGCGCCAGCAGCACACGCTGCGAGTGCACGAGGCCGCCGAGGCGGTCGAGATTCTTCTGCATATTGGCGGGATACACCAGCAGCTTGTCGATCATACCGGCCAGGCGCACCAGCGCGAAGTCGAGCGTCACGGTCGCGTCCGGGCCCATCATGCGTTCGGCGGAGGAGTGCGAGATGTCGCGCTCGTGCCAGAGTACGACGTTCTCCAGCGCCGGCGTCACATAGGCGCGCACCATGCGGGACAGGCCGGTGAGGTTTTCGGACAGCACCGGGTTGCGCTTGTGCGGCATCGCGGACGAGCCCTTCTGTCCTTCCGAGAAGAACTCCTCGGCCTCCAGCACTTCGGTGCGCTGCATGTGACGGATTTCCACCGCGATGCGCTCCACCGAGGAGGCGATGACGCCGAGCACCGAGAAATACATTGCGTGGCGATCGCGCGGGATCACCTGGGTCGAGATCGGCTCCGGCACGAGGCCCATCGCCTTGGCGACGTGCGCTTCGACGCGCGGATCGATCTGCGCGAAAGTGCCGACGGCACCGGAGATGGCGCAGGTCGCGACTTCCTTGCGCGCCGCGATCAGGCGCTCCCTGGCGCGCGTGAATTCGGCATAGGCATAAGCGAGCTTGAGGCCGAAGGTGACGGGCTCGGCATGGATGCCGTGGCTGCGGCCGATGGTCGGCGTCATCTTGTGCTCGAAGGCGCGCTTCTTCAGCGCGGCGAGCACCTTATCGAGGTCCGCAAGCAGGAGGTCGGCGGCGCGGGTGAGCTGGACGTTGAGGCAGGTGTCGAGCACGTCGGAGGAGGTCATGCCCTGGTGTACGAAGCGCGCCTCGGGACCGACGATCTCGGCGAGGTGGGTGAGGAAGGCGATGACGTCGTGCTTGGTCTCGCGCTCGATCTCATCGATGCGGGCGACGTCGAAGGTGGCGTCCTTGGCCTTGGCCCAGACGGTTTTGGCGGCTTCCTTGGGGATGGTGCCGAGCTCGGCGAGGGCGTCCGCCGCATGCGCCTCGATCTCGAACCAGATCTTGAACCGGGTCTGCGGCTCCCAGATCGAGGCCATTTCGGGACGAGTATAACGCGGGATCATTGGACGGCTCCAGGAAGGTGGGCGGGCGGCCCCCAAAGGGGATTTGACCTGCCAAATGCTTTTTACGCCGTGATTTAGCAGAGCGGGCGGGGCGAAACAAACAATCCGGGCTGGGAGAGAGCGCGATCGCCGGGCTATCCACCGGACCGGCCGGCCTGGACGGAGGAGGCCCACCCCACAAATATTAACTGTCAATCACGGATCATTGACTGACAGATATTGAAATCTGTCAGCGGGACGTGTATATCCGTTCTGGACGCTCCGATTGGGCGTCCCGCGGCCACCCCCAGAGTTCCGACGTCCGAAACAAATACGGATCGAGGGACGAAATTGAGAGAGGGGACCGCGGACGAATGGAGACTTAAGACAATGACGACCGACATCATCAATCTCACCGGCGCAATTGGGCATTGGCTCAATGTGCTGGTCGCACGCCAGATCGCGGCGCAGGCTGCAAAACTGCCTCATTAAGGCGAGAGCTTTCCGAAACGACCGGTAGGGGCGCTTCGGAAGCAGTTCGATCGCCGGTGAATCCTGAACGGGAACAAGGTGCTGGCATGAATGAAGCCGTTATCCTGACGCCGGAGCGGATCCTCGAAGTTACCGAGGACGTTCTGCGGCGTTTCGGACTTGCCAAGGCCACCGTGGTCGACGTTGCCCGTGCGCTCGATGTGAGCCACGGCAGCGTCTATCGCCATTTCCCGAGCAAGGCCTCGCTGCGCGAGGCCGTCGCCAAACGCTGGCTCGACCGCATCGACGCGCCGCTGCTGGCGATCGCCCAGGAGCAGGGCCCGGCGCCCGACAGGCTCGACCGCTGGCTGCGCACGCTGTTCGCCGCCAAGCGTTCGCGCGTGCTCGACGACCCCGAGATGTTCGAGACTTATCTGACGCTGGCGCGCGAAGCCTGCGCTGCCGTGAAGTGCCACAAGGACACCATGATCGACCAGATCGCGGCGATCCTGGCCGACGGCGTGAAGCAGGGCGTCTTCGACGTGGATGACGTCAAGGTTACCGCGCGCGCGATCTTCGATGCGACTGTCCGCTTCCATCATCCGGCCCATGCCGACGAGTGGAAGGATGCCGATCTGTCCGCGCGCGTCGATGCGACGCTGGCGCTGGTGCTGCGCGGGTTGAAGGCTTAGAGCTTTGCTCTTTCCGTCGTGGCCGGGCTTGTCCCGGCCATCTCCGCGTTGCAGCACTGCACCAAGAACGTGGATGCCCGGGACAAGCCCGGGCATGACGACTGGGAACCAGTTTCGTCCGGCCACGCAGTCTTAAATCCGCGTCAGCCCGCAACTCGCTGCCAGCCGCACCAGCTGCGCGTCGGTGCGTGCGCCGGTCTTGGTCTTGATGAGGTAGTGATAGTTCTGCACCGTCTTCACACTGAGATTGAGATGCGTTGCGATCTGCTCGGTGGTGGCGCCGCCGGCGAACTGCCGTAAAATTTCGATCTCGCGCTCGCCCAGTTGATCCAGCACCGAGCCCGCCGACAGGCTGTCCTCCGCCAGAATATGCGCGATGTCGTCGCTCATGGCGCGCTCGCCGCGGGCGACGCTGCGGATCGCAGTGACGACCGCTAACGGCTCGCTGCTCTTGGTGACGAAGCCGGAGGCGCCGGCGCCGAAGGCGGCCTTCACCAGCACGGCTTCGTTGTGCATGGTGAAGACGAGAATGCGCGCCCGCGGATTGCGCGCGCGGATGTTGCGGATCGCTTCCAGTCCGCTGGCGCCCGGCATCGAGATGTCGAGCACGACGACATCGGGATCATGCGCCTTGAACGCACTGTAGGCGTCCGCCGCGCTGTCGGCTTCCGCCACGACATGCAGATCGCCCTGGCTCTCCAGCACACGCCGGTAGCCTTGCCGCACGATCGGGTGGTCGTCGACCAGCAAGACCGAGATGCCTGTTGCCGCGACCTCGCTCATCGCGGCCTCACGCGGCGAGCGGGATGGTGGCGGCGACGCTGAGGCCGCGATTGGCGGGCAGGATCGACAACGATCCGCCGGCTGCTGCGACACGCTCGCGGATGCCGGTGAGGCCGAAGCCCGCCGACTGCGCCACGCGTGCCGCATCGCCGCCGCCGTCGTCTTCGACGCGGATCAGCAGTGCATCGTCATCGCCCGTGCGTCGCTCGACGCGCAGCGAAATCTCGCGTGCCGCGCCGTGGCGCAATGCGTTGGTCAGGCACTCCTGGGCGACGCGATAGGCGGTGGTGGCGGCCGGGCCGCTGATGTCGGTGAGGTCGCCCCTGAGATCCAGCTGGATCGTCGGCCGTGCCGCGCTCTGCGAGCGCCAGCTATCCACCAGATTCACGAGGCTCGCCTCCAGCCCAAGCTCGTCGGGCAGCGGATTGCGCAGCCGCTTCAGCGCGTCGCGCAGCGAGGCCATCAGATGATGGGTGGCCTGGGAGATCATGCGTGCGTCCTGCGCGATGCCGTTGTCCTTGCTCCCCTTATCCCGGCTCTCCTTCGCGCTCGCCGTTTCGATCGTGTTGGCGAAGGCGAGGATGGCCGAGAGATTCTGGCCGAACTCGTCGTGCAGCTCGCGGGCGAGGGCACGGCGTTCGTCGTCGCGGATCTCGATCAGCCGCCGTGTCAGCGCCGCGCGTTGTTCGGTGGCTTCCTCGAGCCGGCCGCCGAGCTCGCCGACGGCGCTTCCGATCATCGCCAGCTCCATCGAGCGGAAGCGCGGCAGCTTTGTCCGGTAGTGGCCGCGCGCCATGCGCTGAAGCGCGGTGACGATGGTCCGCGCCGGTGCGAGGGCGTGCGCGATGGCAAGCGAGGCCAGGATCGCGATGGCCGCCGCCATCAACAGCGCGACGTCGATCACATTGAGAATGTACTCCCAGGCGAGCGAGATCGCGGCCGCGGCATCCGGTGTCGCGACGACCGTTCCTGCGGCTGCGGCGCGGGGACTGACCGGCCGCACCACTTCGGCGTGGCTGCCGAGGAAGATCGGCACGATCGCGGTGAACCAGCGCGGCGGCACCTTGCCCAGTCCCTCGCTCTGGCCGCAGAGCGGCTTCTCGAAGGCGATGGCCGGCTGGAACTCGACGCAGACGCCGGGCGAGATCAGTTTCATCGTCTCCAGCGTGCGCCACTCCGGAACCGGCAGGAGCTGCTCGCGCGTTCTGCTGCTCCGCAACAAGAACTCGTGCCAGTAGATCGCCTGAAGCGCCTGCGCGACCCGTTGCGCCGAGGCCGCTGTTGCCCGGTCGACGCTGCGATAGGCATCGAACGTGGCCCATACGGTCGCCGCGCCAAGGCACAGCGAAACAATAAGCAGCAGACGGGCGACAAGCTGAAGCACGAGGCGCATGCGATCACCCTCAACGTTTGATAGGGTCAGCCTAACAACGCCGCCGCGCCTTGCCAATTGCGGGGAACGGCAGGAATGCAGCTCGGGCAAATTTCCCAAGCCGGATTGGGCATGGGTCTTTGGACTGGGCGCGGCGGCTTTGATCTAATCGGGTGGAATTTTGCAGGCCGATTCTTGCAGGCCGGGAGCAGTGCAGCATGAGTTCGATGACGATTGGACCGATCGCGCCTGTAACGACCGACCCATCCGAGCGCAGCGCGCTCCTGTTCTGGATGATCTTCACCGGGCTTTCGATCTTCGCCGTCGTGCTGCTGTGGCGGTTCGGCCTGATCCGCCTGATGCTGACCTCGGATCGCACCTACATCTCCAGCATCATCGCGCTGCTTTACGTCCTGACCTGCGGCCATTGCTTCCTGCGCACGCGGGCTATCGCGCGTGAGGGCGCGGCGGCCCAGCGCTGCCGGGCGATGCTCGCGGCGCCCGAAGGCGGCAAGACGCTGGATGCGGGCGCGGCGGCACTGCCGCGCGGGCTGGTGCGGGATCACATCGAAAGCCTGGTGACCAAGGCCGCCGCGCAGGATTATCGCCCTGTCGACCAGACATTGCTGCTGCGCACGCTGGCCGACCGCCTGCGCGGCTCCAACGGGTTCGGCGCGTTCGTCTCGGACACGCTGATGAAGCTCGGTCTGCTCGGCACCATCGTCGGCTTCATCATCATGCTGGCGCCGATCGCGGGGCTGGATGCCGCCGACAAGGTCGCGATGCGCTCCTCGATGGGCTTGATGAGCGACGGCATGGCGGTCGCGATGTACACGACGCTGGCGGGTCTTGTCGGCTCGATCCTGGTCCGCATCCAGTACTACATGCTGGACGCCGCGACCCAGCGGGTGTTCTCGGATGCCGTGGTGCTGACCGAGACCTACGTGACGCCGGTGTTGGAACGTAAAGGCGCTGGAACCGCGCCATGATGGATGACTTTGGTCTCTATCCGCGCGAGGAGCCGTTCGATCCCCTGGGCGTGATGCTGTTCAAGGCGCTCCAGGTGATCGCGTTCCTGTTCTTCCTCGCGCTGCTCGCGGTGTCACCGGACGCGAAGGAAGGCAAGATCGACTCCAAGGCGGAGTTCATCATCACGCTGGACTGGCCGGACAGCCACCCTGATGACCTCGACCTGTTCGTGCAGGATCCCGCCGGCAACATCGCCTGGTACCGCCATCGCGAGGCCGGCTTCCTCACGCTCGACCGCGACGACCGGGGCGGGGCCAACGACTTCATCATGGTCAACGGCAAGAAGATCGCCTCGCCGATCCGCGAGGAAATCGTCACGCTGCGCGGCATCGTCCCCGGCGAATACACGGTGAACGTCTCGCATTTCGTTGCCACGACCGGTGAGCCCGTGATGGCGAATGTGAAGGTGCAGAAACTCAATCCGACTGCGCAGGTGGTCTTCGACAACAAGTTTACGCTCGACCACACCGGTGACGAGAAGACTGCCGTGCGGTTCCGGCTCGATGCTGAGGGTAAGGTCGTCGACGTGAGCCAGCGGCCGAAATCGCTGCTTGAGACGTTTCGCAGCACCTGGCGCAACGGAGCCGATCTCGATCCGAACACCGGCGTGAGCAGTAACGCCAAGAGGGTGCGCCGTGATTAATCTGCAAACGGTCATCTTCACGCTATCGGTCGCCTACGCCGTGATCGGCGCGCTGCTGCTCGTCGTGCTGGTCTATGCGCGGCTGCACTGGTCGTTCAAGGCGGTCGCGGTGGTGGTCACCAGCGCGTTCTACGTCGTCAGCTTCACCGAGATGCGCGGCCTGCTCGGCTGGGCCAGCACCGACCGGCTGCCTGCGACCTTCAAGCTGCTGAAGGCCCGCGTCGTCGAGCCGCATTCGCTGGAGGGCGATCCCGGCTCGATCTATCTCTGGGTCGAGCAGCTCGACGAGGAGAATCGCCCGAGCGGCATCCCGCGCGCCTTTCGTGTGCCCTACAATGACCGGCTGGCCGACAAGACCCATGCCGCAGAGAACGAGATCGCGTTGGGACATCCGCAAGGCGGCCGTGCCGCCGATTTCGGCGGCGGTGACGGCAGCCTGATCGACATGGTGCGGGAATATGTGACGCCCAAGACCATTCTGGAGACGACCGGCGGCGATTCCTCGACCGGCGAATTCCTGGCGCCGCCAGCCGGTGCGCAAGGCGCGTTGTTCACCCCGATTCCGCCGCCCCGGATGCCGCCGAAAGACGAGCAATAGGCTCTTCACCATCGTGACAGCGCAGCGCTGGCAAACCGCGCTCCGCTGGCGCATGTTCTTGACGTCCCTCAATTTGGCCTTATCGGCTCCCAATAAGGTTCGAGGGTGGAGGGTGCGTGCTTCTCGCGGTTTTCTCGGATATTCACGGCAACCGGCAGGCGTTCGAGGCCTGCCTGAAGGTTGCTCGCGCGAAGGGCGCGGAACGGTTCGTCCTGCTCGGTGACTTCGTCGGCTATGGCGCCGATCCGGAATGGGTGGTGGAGACCGCGATGGCTCTGGTCAAGGAGGGCGCTATCGCTGTCCGTGGCAACCATGACGAGGCCGTCAACACCACGACCGAGACCATGAATGCCGAGGCGCAGATCGCGATCGAATGGACGCGCGGACGGCTCGACGTCGCGCAGCGGCGGTTCCTTGCCGATCTGCCGATGCTGGTGGACGAGAAGGAGCGCCTTTACGTCCACTCGGAAGCCTCCAGCCCGCAGCGCTGGCACTATGTCCGCTCGACGGCGGACGCCGCCAAGAGCCTGATCGCGACGCCCGCACACGTCACCTTCTGCGGCCATGTCCATCGCCCCGCGCTGTACTCGATGTCGGTGACGGCGAAGATGACCGGCCTCGTGCCCAAGACCGACGTCTCCGTGCCGCTGCTGCGCGGGCGGCAATGGCTGGCCGTGCTCGGCTCGGTCGGCCAGCCCCGCGACGGCGATCCGTCCGCAGCCTTCGCGCTGTTCGACACCGTGTCATGCCAGATCACTTATTGCCGCGCGCCCTATGACATCGCGACGGCTGCGGGCCGCATCCGCGAGAACGGCCTGCCGCACTGGCTGGCCGACCGGCTGTCGCAGGGGCGCTAGAGGCCGATGCCGCAATCCCTGGTCACATCAGGCGCCGAGATCGACGGCTACACCATCGGCGAATGCGTTCACGCCGGCGGCATGGCGACGCTGTGGACCGTCACTCATCCCGGCATCGACGTGCCGCTGCTGATGAAGATTCCCCGGGTGTCGGAGGGCGAGGACCCCGCCGCGATCGTGTCCTTCGAGATGGAGATGATGATCCTGCCGCGGCTCGCAGGCCCGCACGTGCCCTCGTGTTTCGGCACCGGCGATTTTGCGCACCAGGCCTATGCGGTGATCGAGCGCATTCCCGGCACCACGCTCTACAAGCGGCTGCCGGACTTGCCACTCCCTTACGAGGAGGCGCGGCAGCTCGTTGCCAAAATTGCGACCGCGCTCGCCGATCTGCACCGGCAGAACGTGATCCATCACGATCTCAAGCCGAGCAGCATCATGTTTCGCGAGAGCGGCGAAGCGGTGCTGATCGACTACGGCCTGTCGCATCACAACCATCTGCCTGATCTCCTGCAGGAGGAATTCCGCCTGCCTTACGGCACCGCGCCCTACATGGCGCCGGAGCGGCTGCTGGGCGTTCGCGACGACCCGCGCAGCGATCTGTTTTCGCTCGGCGTGCTGCTGTATTTCTTCACCACCGGCGAGCGTCCGTTCGGCGAGGGCGAGACACTGCGCGCGATGCGGCGCCGGCTCTGGCGCGATCCGCATCCGCCGCGCAAACTGCGTGCGGATTATCCGCCCTGGCTCCAGGAGGTGGTGCTGCGGTGTCTCGAGATCGAGCCGGTGTGGCGCTATCCGACTGCGTCCCAGCTCGCCTTCGATCTCGCCCATCCGGACCAGGTCAAACTCACCGCGCGCTCGGAGCGGCTGAAGCGTGATCCACTCAGCGTGGCGTGGCGACGCCGCTTCAACCAGGGTGTGATGGCGCCGCGCGCGAAATCGGATGTCGCCGCGCAAATCGCCTCCAGCCCGATCCTCGCGGTCGCGCTCGACACGGTGGAAGGTACGGAGGAACTGAACGAGGCGCTGCGCGTGACGACGGAACGCATCCTGGCCACGCTGCCGTCAGCGCGGCTTGCCTGTCTCAATGTGCTGAAGCTCAACCGCATCGCCATCGACAAGACGCTGGACGAGCAGGGGTCCAACAAGCACATCGACCGCCTTGTCGCGCTGGGGCATTGGGCGATGCCCTTGAAGCTCGACGAGAGCCGGCTGTCTGTTCATGTGCTGGAAGCGGTCGATCCCGCCACGGCGTTGCTGGAATTCGCCGAGATGAACTCGGTCGACCATCTCATCATCGGGGCGCGGCAAAATTCGTTCAGGCGGACCTGGCTCGGCAGCGTCTCGGCCAAGGTGGCTGCGGAGGCGACCTGCACCGTCACGGTGGTGCGGCCGCCGCGAATGGCGGCGGCGAAACCAGACGCCGGCGTGGTGTGGGGCTAGCATGATCCGGAAAAGTGCGAAGCGTTTTTCCGAAAAGATCATGCTCAAACAGGAACCCAAAGCGCGATCTCATCGCGCTTTAGAAAAGATCAGGCCGCGTGGGCGGTGTGGACCGAACGCTTGCGGCGGATCGGCCAGGAGAACTGGGGGCCGGGCTCGCCGTGATCCGCGCTGCCGCCGAAGAACTGGATGATCTCGCGGCAGGGCTCGCAGTTGAAGAGGTTACGCGACGCGGATGCCTTGGTCATTTCCTTCAGGCAGTTCGGGCAGTGCGGTTTCATCAGGTCAAAAGTCCGATTCATAGTTTCAATGCCGGCGCGGTGACCGGAATGGATAGTCCAGGTCCGCCGTCTCGGCGCCCGGATCGTCGCGCATCTCGCCTTCGGTGCGTTCGAGCCGTCCGAAGAAATAGTCGAGGCTGGGATGCGGGCGCCGCGGGATGCGGCACCTGCGCTTCGGCTGACGCTTCACAAGGGAGATCTGCATGGCGTCAGATCCGATGGCGACGGAGGCTACGCGCCGAACGTGCCGGGACCTGTACCGGTCCGGCCGACGGGCCAAACACAACAAACCCACAAAAACCAAGCCACAACGCCACGCCAGTCCAAACCAGGGTCGTCGTCATGATGTGCTCCCGCGAAAACAGGCAAGAATCACATGCGGTGATTTGCGCGAATCAGGGAAGCCCGGAGGAGTACGGATCAAGGTTGCAATTTTAGGCATTGCGCGTCGCAACACCGTAAGAGCCGCAGGCTTTTACGTGCGCGACCGCGGCCTCGTGCCAGCGCGTGCGCCTTCGAGGATATCCCTGACGCGCGGTGCGTTTCGAACACAGCGAAACCCGTAGCGGCCGGTGTAGTCGGTATCGGGCGAACGGGTCGATCGCCCTGACGCGAAATTGAGGTGGCCAACGCCACCGCCGATGTCGAGGATTTCGAAGATCGCGTCCATCGCCTTGAACGACGTCTGGCCGATCACCCGCCGGCCCCAGGCCGTTCGCAGGATCAGCGCGCGGCGATCGGTGATCAGATAGAGCGTCTGCAGGTCTTGCAGCAACATCACCAGGGGCGCTGCAACCATCGCAATGCCGACCATCGCGAGTGGTTGGGCCGCTTGGCCGATCCAGTCATTTCTGATGGCGATGACGGTCAGCAACAGCCAGGGGAATCCGATCCACCACAGAAATCGCCACATGAGCATGCGGGCGATGCCGTCGGGCTGGCTCTGCCAGAGGACCTTCTCGCCGTCCTGCAAGGCCTCGCCGCGCAGGCGCCGCAAGCCCGCGGAAAACAGAGTGGCGCGGATTTCATCCATTCCCATTGGTCGCAACGACCACGGGGCCGGTTCGGGCCGCGAATGGCCGTCAGATGGCCTCGCCGCGCGCGGTGGCCGCCGCGTTACGGATCGCGGCGATGTTGGTCTTGTAAGCGTCCTGCGTGCCGCCTTTGAACACGGAGGTGCCGGCGACGAAGGCGTTGGCGCCGGCCGCGGCGAGGGGACCCGCGACATCGGGGCCAACACCGCCGTCGACCTCGATGTCGATGGGACGGCCCGCCGTCATGGCGCGGATGTCGCGGACCTTGGAGATCGCCGAGGGGATGAAGGCCTGGCCGCCGAATCCGGGATTGACCGACATCACCAGCACGAGGTCGACGAGGTCGATGACGTATTCGAGCACGCCGATCGGCGTGCCCGGATTGAGCGAGACCCCGGCCTTCTTGCCGAGCGCGCGGATCGCCTGGAGCGAGCGGTGCAGGTGCGGACCGGCCTCCGCATGCACGGTGATGTGGTCGCAGCCGGCCTTGGCGAAGGCCTCGAGATAGGGGTCGCAAGGCGAGATCATCAGATGCGCGTCGAAGATCTTCTTCGTGTGCGGGCGCATCGCCTTGATGACGTCGGGGCCGTAGGAGATGTTGGGAACGAAGTGCCCGTCCATCACGTCGAGATGAATCCAGTCGGCGCCGGCGGCGTCCACCGCGCGCACCTCCTCGCCGAGCTTCGAGAAGTCCGAGGCCAGGATCGAGGGCGCAATGGCCAGCGGGCGAGGGGTGAAGGCTTGGGTCATGGCGCGGTTTCCCTTAGGTTTCCCTTGGCGGCCGTGAAAGATGGACCCCGCCTAACATGGGCCTCCACGCCGGGCAATGCAGGGGCGGCGTGCTTCCTGTGGGCGGAAATTTCTGCCGCGACCGGCACGAATTGCCGGTGTTCCGGGCTGCGCAAAGCGTTGCCAAGGCGGATTTCATTGAGGTTTTTGCGCTGGCACGACGTTTGCTGACTTCACCGCCAGAACATTGGCTGCGGCGTGCCGCATCGGTTGGAGTTGTGCAATGTTGTTTGCCCTTGGCGCGGTATCGAGTGCACTCGACGCGATCCAGTCGCTGACGAATTCGAAATCGTCCTCGTCGACCCAGAAGACGGGGTCTTCGAAAGGCGCGACCAATCCGTTCGCGATTGATAGCAGCAGCAACTCGACATCAGGCGCAACCTCGTCGGTCAATGCGGGTAGAACTCCGCAAATCTCGCCGGAGACGATGAACGCGCTGTTCGCAGCCCAAAGCCAGTCCTCGGACGGCACGAGCAGCACGGCCAGCTCGACCTCGTCGGGCGCGACCTCCTCGACCTCGACCAGCCGGGACGCGGCGCTCAAGGATCTGTTCTCGCAGATCGATGCAGACGGCGACGGCAGCATCACCAAGTCCGAATTCGAGAACGCGCTCGGCGCCGGCGGCACCAACCTTGCTCAGGCCGACGACGTCTTCTCGAAGATGGATTCGGATTCCGACGGCAGCGTAAGCCTCGATGAGATGTCGAAGGCGCTGAAGAGCGGTCATCACGGCCACCAGGCGCAGGGCGCGGACGGCTCGGGCGATGGCTCGGATTCCTCGTCGCAGTCGAGCGGCGGCTCGACCTCGTCCACGACGACCGCGGCCGACGGCTCGACCACCACCACCGTCACCTATGCCGACGGCTTCAAGATGTCGACGACGGTCCCGGGCGCGTCGAGCTCCTCAAATGCGAACGCTCGCGGCAATTCGGCCTATGATCTGTTCGCGCAATTGATGCAGCGGCAGGGCGGGCAGGGGCAGGGCGCCTCAGCGAGTGCCGGCTCGTCCATGTCGATGAGCGTGTGAGCGAGAAGTCCTCTCCGCAAATGACGCCGTCATGCTCCGCGAAAGCGGGGCATCCAGTACGCCGCGGCCTCCCGATTCAATCACCGCAGCCTCTTGGATACTGGATCGCCCGGTCTTCGCCGGGCGGTGACAGCTGTGTTTTGATGGGCGTCCGACTACCCGCCAAACCGGTCCTTCCACGCCGGCATCCCACCGGGGAACGGCAGCGCCGTCGCGCTGTAAATGCCGCGGGCGATCGCGCGCGCGACCACGTTGGCGGCGACCGTGCCGAGTTCGGTGAGGCCCACCAGCGGCTCGATCGGCTTCTCGCAGGTCGCGGCCGCAAACAGCACGTCGCCGTCGGTCGGTGCGTGCACCGGATAGATGGCGCGGGCAAAACCGGTGTGCGCGATCATCGCAAGCCGTTTAGCTTGCGCTTTGGTCAAATTGGCATCGGTGACGACGACGCCGATCGTGGTGTTCTCGCGCGCGCTCGCGGCGGGGCCGCCCTTGATCCGCATCGCCAGCATCTCCGGCGTGAATTTGGGCGGCAGGCCACGGCCGCCAAACTCGCCGTTCTCTTCGAACGGCGCGGCCCAGAACCACGGGCCGTCGCCGACGGTGGCGCTGCCGACCGCATTGACGACGATGATTGCCGCGACCTTGATGCCATTGGCGAGGACCGCTGAAGCCGAGCCGAGGCCGCCCTTGAAGGTTGCGGTGGTGGCACCAAGGCCCGCGCCCACGCTGCCCAATGCGAAGTCGTGGCCGGCGGCCACGGCCGCTTCGTAACCGAGATCGCGATAGGGCGCGAACCGCCCCCAGGCCTTGTCGCCGCCATTGAGCAGATCGAACATGATCGCGCCCGGAACGAGCGGGATCACCGCCTCGCGAATCCGAAGGCCGCGGCCTTGCTCGGCGAGCCAGGCCTGGACGCCGCCGCCGGTCTCGATCCCGAAGGCCGAACCGCCCGACAGCGCGATCGCATCGACCCGTTCTTGCGTGCTGGCCAGATCGAGCAGTGCGTCTTCGCGCGTGCCGGGGCCGCCGCCGCGAACGTCGATGGCCGCAACCGCAGGGGTATCGAAGATGATCGCGGTCGCGCCGGAGGCGGCTTTGGCATCCTCGGCATGACCGACGCGGACACCGGCGATATCGGTGAGCAGATTTTTCAAGGCCGGCACTCCATGCGCTTCAGGCGTCTGCGATAGCGCACCGATGCCGCAGGCTCAACTCGCAAGCGCCGTCCTGAGCATCTTGGCGAGCTCCGATTTGCGGTAGGGTTTTGCGAGCAGCAGCACGCCGGAATCGAGCCGGCCGTGATGGACGATGGCATTCTCGGTGTAGCCCGAGGTGAACAGCGTCTTCAACTCGGGACGCCGCCGCGCCGCTTCGTCGGCGAGCTGGCGGCCGTTCATATTGCCCGGCATGATGATGTCGGTGAACAGCAGGTCGATCCCCTTGTCGGCATCGATGATGGCGAGGGCATCCGCCGCGTTGGCGGCTTCGAGTGCGGCATAGCCGAGGCTCTTGATCTGGGTCACGACATATTGCCGCACCAGCGCGTCGTCCTCGACGATCAGGATCTTCTCGCTGCCGCCGGTGATGGGCACGTTCTGGAGCGCCTCGAACTCGGTCTCCTGCACGCCGCTGGATCGCGGCAGGTAGATCTTCACGCTCGTGCCGTGGCCTTCCTCGCTGTAGATCTTGATGTGTCCGCCGGACTGCTTGACGAAGCCGAACACCATGCTCAAGCCCAGCCCGGTGCCCTTGCCGACCTCCTTGGTGGTGAAGAAGGGATCGAACACGCGTTCGATCAGGTCCGGCGGGATGCCGGTGCCGGTGTCGCTGACCGCGATCATCACGTAGCTGCCCGCGACGACGTCGGGATTCATGCTGGCGTAGCCGTCGTCGAGGAAGATATTGCGGGTCTCCAGCACCAGCGTGCCGCCGTCGGGCATGGCGTCGCGCGCGTTCAGCGCGAGATTGAGGATCGCAGTGGAGAGCTGACCCGGGTCGACCAGGGCAGGCCAGGCATCCTCGGTGAGCTGCGGCATGATGGTGATCTGCTCGCCGAGGGTCGGATGCAGCAGCTTGGCGGCTTCGAGCGTCAATGCGTTGACGTCGATCTCGCGCGGCTGGAGCGGCTGCTTGCGGGCAAAGGCAAGCAGGTGTTTTGTCAGTTGCGCACCGCGCTCGGCGGCATCGTCGATCAGCTTGGTGATGGCGGCAAGCTCGGGACGGTCGGCCACCGCATCCGACAGAATGCCGATCGTGCCGGTGATGACGGTGAGCACGTTGTTGAAGTCGTGGGCGACGCCGCCGGTGAGCTGACCGATGGAGTCCATCTTCTGGACCTGCCTGAGCTGGGCCTCGGCGGCCTGCTTCTCGGTGAGGTCGCGGCCGATGAAGAAATGGCGCTTCACCGGATCAGACCAGGTGCCCATCCAGTTCAGCGTCACCTCGTGACCGTCGTAGTGATAATAGCGCGCCTCGAAGCTGCGCTTGACCGCGCCGCGCCGCGCCGCGCGCATCTCGCTCCTGGTCCTGTCGAGGTCATCCGGATGAATGAACTCGGTCGCGCTGTGCCCGATCATGTCCTCCGGACTGAATCCGAGGATGTCCTTCACGCTCGGGCTGATCTGGATGAAATTGCCGAAACCGTCGGTGACCAGGATCAGATCCTGTGAGGTCTCGAAGATGCGCTGGCGCTCCTCGATCTCGCGGTTGAGAGCGGACTCCGCCCGCTTCCGCTCGGTGATGTCGCGGACAACCTTGGAGGCCCCGATGATGTTGCCGTCGCGCGATCGCAGCGGAACCTGGCTCAGCACCACGTCGATGGGCTGGCCGCTCTTGTGCAGCCGGATGGTCTCGTGCAGGTCGATCACCTCGCCATTGCGGGTGCGGGCCAGCATCTCGGCGACTTCCTCGCGCTGTGCCTCCGACATGATGATGTCGACCTGACGGCCGACCGCTTCTTCGGCGGAATAGCCGAAGACGCGCTCGGCCGCATGGTTCCAGGACGTGATCGTGCCGTCGAGCGACTTGGTGATGATGGCGTCGTTGGAGGACTCCACGACGGCGCTGAACAGCCGTTCGCGCTCGGCGTAGTAGTTTCGCTCGGTGCTCGACTGTCGCTGCAGCGCGCCGACCATGCCTGCGGTGTTGGCCTGGAGCCGCACGTTCTCGATCAGCAGCACCGCGAGCACGAAGCTCGACGCACCGAGGCCGTAGAGCCGGCCGGCATAGAATCCGAGATCGAAGCGCGCGACGTTGACGATCGCCGACAGCGCGATGTCGAACAGCCAGGCGCACATCGTGACCATGAGCCAGACGTCGATCACCGTGTGCGGTTTGCGAAACCACAGCGTGACCAGCGCGGCGAAACTCAGGGACCACACGAACGACACCACGCCGATCATGGTGGTGGTGTAGTGGCCATCCTTGAGCAGAACGGGGAGCAGGTCGTGCTGCGCGGTCACCAGCCAGGTGAAGACCGTCATCACCACCAGCGCTCCGGCGACGGCGAGCGTGATCGCGGGCGCCGTCGGGCCCGTAACCCGGTTGCCGCCGTTGCCGTCCTTCTGGAAGGCATAGGTCAGCACGAACAGCGGGAAACCGGCGTGCCAGATCATATAGAGCCAGACTGTCGTCTGCGAACTCGCACCCAGCAGCCCCGTCGGGGCGAACAGTCCGGGGAAGGTGAGGGCGTGGGTCACCGCGGCGGCTGCCGTGAACAGGTAGCCGGTCGACAGCAGCAGGATAGCGCGGCTGCGCAGCACGGCGAACTGTGACAGCAGCAGAACGGCAGTGATGATGTCGCTGACCGCGAGCGCCGACTGGTAGCTCGCCACGAAGGCCGGCACGTGTGGGAGCGGCATGCCTGCAAACGGCACGGCCAGCGCGAACAGGATCGCGGAAATGCCGACGATCGCCAGGGCCGACGTGCGGTCGCTCCGCGTTGCCGGCAAGGTCGACAGGAATGTGCTTCGGTCGTTGGGGGCTAGCACTTTGGTCTCTCGTAAGCCGGCATGGTGATCTCGCTCGTCAGTCTTTTCCAGCCCAGACTGCCGCTCCCTCAATGGTAGCCGGCTCTGGGCGCCTATCGTGACAAAAAGCGCTTGCGACTCAACCGAGGGTTACAGCTTACTTAACTTGGAGGGGGACGCGGAATAGGTAACTGGTAAGAGGTGCTTTACTGGCACGGACTCATACTGCCTTGCCGCCCTTTTGCGGTGAATTGAACCAATTAATGATACGGATCCGGGAGTTGTTCCCATGCCCCGCGTGCTCATTGTCGACGACCAGAAGGACGTCCGCGCCATGGTCGCGATCGTGCTTCGGGTCAACCATTATGACGTGATCGAGGCGGATAGCGGCGCGGCGGGCCTGAAGGCTTTCGGCGAGGGCGCTTTCGATGCCGCGATCGTCGATATTTTCCTGGCCGAGACCAGCGGCGTCGACGTCATGGTGGCCATCCGCGAGCAGGTTCCCGGGTTCCCGATCGTGGCTGTCTCCGGCATGACCGCGCTGGATTTCATGGTTGAGGCGCCGGATCTGGCCGACGTGGTGTGCCTGCAAAAGCCGTTTCGGCCGAACGATCTGCTGCAAGCGCTCCGGAAGGCCCAGGCCGCGGCGGGCGGCGAGCTCTCCGCAGCCGTCTGACCGCCCGGCAAAAGAAAACGCCCCGGCGAACCGGGGCGTTGGGATCGATCTGGCCAAATGGTCAGACATCCTGTCTCAAGTACCGTTGCCCTTGATCTCGGCGTAGCCGCCCTTGGCGTCCCATTTGTAGACGACGTAGTCGAGCTGCTTGATGTCGCCCTTGGCGTCATACTCGATCGGGCCGATCACGGTGTCCCACTTGCCGGCCTTGATCGCCGCCATAACCTTCTTGGCGTCCGTCGTGGCGGCCTTCTTTGCTGCCTGCGACCAGACCTGCATCGCCGCGTAGGTGTAGAGCGTATAGCCCTCGGGGTCGATGTTCTTGGCCTTGAAGGCGTCGACGATCTTCTTGGCGGTCGGCTTGTTGCGCGGATCGGGACCGAAGGTGAACAGCGTGCCTTCGCCGGCCGGGCCGGTGATGGAGGCGTATTCCTTGTCGGCGAGCGCGTCGCCGGCCATCAGGATGGTCTTGAGGCCCTGGTCACGCATCTGGCGCAGGATCAGGCCGCTCTCCTGATGGTAGCCGCCGACATAGACGAGGTCGATGTTGTCGCGCTTCAGGCGCGAGACGATCGCGTTGAAGTCCTTGTCGCCCTTGTTGTAGGACTCGTACATCTTCTCGGTGATGCCGGCCTTGTTGAGCGCCTTCTTGGTTTCATCGGCGAGACCCTTGCCGTAGGTGGTCTTGTCGTTGAGGATCGCGATGTTCTTGCCCTTGAAGTTCTTGGCGATGTACTGCGCCGCGACCAGGCCCTGTTGGTCGTCGCGGCCGCAGACGCGCGCCACGTTCCACAGGCCGCTATCGGTGAACTTCGGATTGGTCGAGGCCGGCGTGATCTGGAGCACGTTGCCGTCGGCATAGGCTTCGGATGCCGGGATCGACGACGACGAGCAATAGTGCCCGGCGACGAACGGAATCTTCGCGCTGGCGATCTTCTCGGCGACCGAGCGCGCCTGCTTCGGATCGCAGGCGTCGTCCTCGACGGTAAGCGCGAGCTTCTTGCCGTTGACGCCGCCGGCGGCGTTGATGTCAACCACGGCCATCTCGGCGCCGTTCTTCATCTGGCGGCCGAAGGCGGACTCGCCGCCGGTCATCGGGCCAGCGACTGCGACGGTGACATCCTGCGCGAACGCCGCGCTCGACAGCGCGATCGACGCGCCGAATGCCAGACCGATGAGCTTCAGTGATTTCATGAGATACCTCGCGGGTGGTCGCCTGTGGAAGTTGCCGGATACGCCCGGTCCAAACCGGCGCCATTCTTGAATGAATCTCGGGAGAAGTCACCGGCAAAATACGGGCATTGGCGGAGATATCTCGCCGCATTCGGCCGCACGTGCTCCGGCCTCGGGCAGGCTCAGCCGTGCCGGCCGCCTTCCAGGTAGGCGGCGCGAATCTCGGGGCGCTGCAGCAACTCGGCCCCGGTGCCCGCCAGCGTGATCAGGCCGTTGACCATGACGTAGCCGCGATGGGCGAGCTTGAGCGCATGGTTGGCGTTCTGCTCGACGATCAGCACGGTCAGGCCGTCCTGCCGGTTCAGGGTGCGGATCGCATCGAAAATCTGGCGCGCGATCAGCGGCGCCAGCCCGAGCGAGGGCTCGTCGAGCAGAAGCAGGCGGGGCCGGCTCATCAGGGCCCGGCCGATTGCCAGCATCTGCTGCTCGCCGCCCGACAGCGTTCCGCCGCGTTGGGCGTAGCGCTCCTTCAGGCGCGGAAACAGCGAGAACACGCGTTGCAGCGTGGCCTCGCGTTCCGCATCGGTGCATTCGGTGGCGTCCGCCCCCATCTGGAGGTTCTCGGCGACGCTCATGCGCGGGAAGATGCGCCGGCCTTCCGGCGATTGCGCGATGCGCAGATGCGCGATCTCGTGGGTGGGAACGTCGGTGATGTCGCGGCCTTCGTACAGGATCTGCCCCGAGCGGGCGCGCGGCTTGCCGAAGATCGTCATCATCAGCGTCGACTTGCCGGCGCCGTTGGCGCCGATCAGCGCCACGATCTCGCCGGCATTGATCTCGACGTCGACGCCTTTCAGCGCCTCGATCTTGCCATAGGCGGCGCGAAGGCTGCGGATCGCGAGCAGGGGCGTGGGCGACGTCACGACCCGCTCTCCATCACCGCTGCGGCTTCGTCCTCGTCGGTGCCGAGATAGGCCGCGATCACCTTGGGATCGTCGCGAACCTCGCGCGGCGAGCCTTCGGCGATCTTGACGCCATGGTCCATCACCACGATGTGGTCGGAAATCTCCATCACCACCGACATGTCATGCTCGATCAGCAGGATCGAGGTGCCGAGCTCGTTGCGGATCGAGAGCAGGAGTTCGCTGAGCGCAGCGCTCTCGCGCGCATTGAGGCCGGCGGCGGGCTCGTCCAGGCACAACAGCGCCGGCTCGGTGCACATCGCGCGCGCGATCTCGAGCCGGCGCTGGTCGCCATAGGCGAGATTGCCGGCGGCGTCGTCGGCCCGATCGAGCAGATTGATCCGCTTGAGCCAGTCGGTCGCCTGATCGATCGCGCGCTTTTCGGCCTCCCGGTAGACGGGGGCGCCGACAAGGCCCAGGAAGGTGAAGCCGGAGGCGCGCATCAGCGCGTTGTGCTGCGCCACCATCAGGTTTTCCAGCGCGGTCATGCCGGGAAACAGGCGGATGTTCTGGAAGGTGCGCGCCACCTTGGCCTGCTTGGCGATGCGGAAATCGTTCAGCCGCTCCAGCGCGATCACGTTGCCGTCGTCATGGGCGAGCCGAATGGCGCCGCCGGTCGGCTTGTAGAAACCGGTGATGCAGTTGAAGACGGTGGTCTTGCCGGCGCCGTTCGGTCCGATCAGCGCGGTGATCTTTTTCCGCTCGGCCGCAAACGACAGGTCCTGCACGGCGACGATGCCGCCGAAGCGCATGGTCAGCCGGTCGACAGCAAGAATCTTGTCGCTGATCTTGTCGCCGCTCATCCGTGCCCTTCCTTGACCAGGTCGGAGGAGATCGCCTTCGCCTTGGTCAGGTACACGGTCGGTGCGCGATGGCCGATCAGGCCGCGTGGCCGCCAGATCATGATCAGCACCATCGCCATGCCGAACACCAGCATGCGGTAGGTCTCGAGACTGCGAAACAGCTCGAAGCCGCCGATCATGGCGAGCGCTGCTAGCGCCACGCCGAGCTGCGAGCCCATGCCGCCGAGCACGACGATGGCGAGCACCAGCGCCGATTCCTGGAAGGTGAAGGATTCCGGGCTGATGAAGCCCTGGCGCGTCGCGAAGAACGCGCCGGCAAAGCCGCCGAACATGGCGCCGATCGCGAACGCCGTGAGCTTGGTGGTCGTGGTGTTGATGCCGAGCGCGCGGCAGGCGACCTCGTCTTCGCGGAGTGCCTCCCAGGCCCGGCCGATCGGCAGGCGTCGCAGCCGGATCGTCGCCCAGTTGGTGAGCAGCGCAAGTGCCAGGATCAGGTAGAACAGGAACACGATGCGGTGGGTCGGCGAGTATTCGATGCCGAGTTTTGCCGCCAGCCCGTTATCGCTGTTGTCGAGCGGAATGCCGAAGAAGGAGGGACGGGGAATGCCGGAGACGCCGTTGGGGCCGCCGGTGAGCTCCTGCCAGTTGATGATGACGAGGCGGATGATCTCGCCGAAGGCGAGCGTCACGATGGCGAGATAGTCGCCGCGCAGGCGCAGCACCGGGAAGCCGAGCAGCACGCCCCAGAACGCGGCGAGGATACCGGCGAGCGGCAGGCAGACCCAGAACGACCAGCCGAAATTGGTGGCAAGCAGCCCGTAGGAATAGGCGCCGACCGCATAGAAGGCGACGTAGCCGAGATCGAGCAGGCCCGCGAGCCCGACCACGACATTGAGGCCCCAGCCCAGCATGACATAGGTGAGCACGAGGATCGCGAGGTCGAGCATGTAGCGCTGGTCATAGAAGATCACAGGCACCAGCACAGTGAAGACGAGAAGTGCCGGCGCGAGGTAGCGGCCGATGAACGACATGCCGCTTTGCACCGCCGGGGGCACCAGCTTCTCGGCGCCGGACGAACCGATCCATTGCCTGAGCAGCTCGATCACGATCGAGCCGCCGAACACCGCGGCGACGAGGGAGGCGAGCTCGCCGAAGCGCGTCCAGTAGGTGAGCTGGCCGTCGGAGCCTGCCTCGGTGCGGATGCCGACCATCAGCGAGAACAGCACCAGTGCGATCAGTGCGTTGATGAAGGCTGTCTTCAGGAGACCAGGAATGCCCGTTGCAGATTTGGCCGAATGGGTCGGAGGAGTTGTCACGCGGGCCCGTCAGACTTTTTCGACTTCGGGACGGCCGAGCAGGCCGGTCGGCATGAAGATCAGCACCACGATCAGGATCGAGAACGCCGCGACGTCCTTGTACCCGACCGAGAAATAGGCCGACCAGAATGTCTCGATCAGGCCGATCGCGAGGCCGCCGAGCATGGCGCCGGGCAGCGAGCCGATGCCGCCGAGCACGGCTGCGGTAAACGCCTTGATGCCGGCGACGAAGCCCATGAAGAAATCGACCGTGCCGTAATAAAGCAGGTACATCAGGCCGGCGACCGCGGCGAGCGCCGCGCCGATCACGAACGTCATGGAGATGGTGCGATCGACGTCGACGCCCAGCAGTGCGGCCATGGTCTGGTCCTGCTCGCAGGCGCGCATGTCGCGCCCGAGCCGGGTCCGCGACACCAGCCAAGTGAAGAGGGCCAGCAGCACGACGGTGGTGACGACCACCATGATCTGAATGTTGGAGAGCTGGATGACGAAGCCGTCGTTGCTCTCATGCAGCGTGTAACCGCCGGTGATGAAGGGCGGGATCGGCTTGACGCGGGCGCCCTGCGCGACCTGCGAATAGTTGGTCAGCACGAAGGACATGCCGATCGCCGACAGCATCGGGGCCAGGCGGAAGGAATGCCGCAGCGGCCGGTAGGCGATGCGCTCGATGGTCCAGCCGTAAAGCGCGGTGATCGCCATCGACACCAGCAGCACGATCAGCAGGATCACGGGGATCGCGGTCAGGCCGGTCGAGACCAGCAGCAGGAAGGTAATCAGCGCGATGAAGCCGCCGATCATGAAGACATCGCCATGGGCGAAGTTGATCATGCCGACGATGCCGTAGACCATCGTGTAGCCGATGGCGATCAGGCCGTAGATCGAGCCCAGAACGAGACCGTTGATGAGCTGCTGGGCGAAATAATCCATGGGCTGCCGTTACCAAAACCTGACGCTGGCTCAAAGAGAGGTCTTCGAGAGAGATGTTGAGTTTCTTCTCGGGCCCCGGCAAGCCCTCAAGCATTCTTCCCGTTTTGTAACAGGAGGGAACTGGCCGCTGCAACTGGCCATGCCGCGGCACAACGGCTTGTACAGAGGTCATTTGGTTACGGCTGTCACCGGTTCCCGCAGGTTAGAGGAACTTGGTTCCGCACAGCAACCAAAACGGATGCCGGCTGTTGGTTTTCCTCTGACGTCCAACAAGGGAGTTTCCCAATGACGAAGCAGCAGAGCCAAAATCCGGGCCAGCAGGGCCAGAATCCCGGTCAGCAGCAGGGCGGCGGTCAGAAGCCCGGCCAGCAGCAGCAGGACCCGCAGCGTCAGGGCGACAAGCCCGGCCAGCAGCAGGGTGGCCAGCACGGTCAGGACAACAAGTAGATTTGGGAGCCCAGGAATGAATCCTGGTCCTTGAGATTGGCCCCGCCGAAAGGCGGGGCCTTTTCCTTGCCCACACGCGTCAATCGGCCGGTTAAGGTAAACAAAGGGTTTAAATTGCCGCCACAGTCTGATGCGAGTTAGCTCCCCGCAAAGCCTTCCCAGCGAAGGCGCGAGGCAGGCGAAGCGGGAAGCGGCATGTTCAGGAATTGGCGGATCGGCTCGGTCAACGGCGCGCTGCTGGCGGCCTATTTCATCCCGGCCTGGACGCTGGTCGCCTTCAACATCATGGTCGCGCCCGTGCACGGCCTCTACGAGCGGCCGAGCGTCGCAGTCGCGCTGTACCTGAGCGACCATCTCCAGATGGCGGGGATGGACACGGTCCGCGCTGCCTGGCTGCTGGCGCTGGGACGGGCAACCGCGGTGACGTTCTTCGCGATCCATCTCGTGCTGCTGTGCATTCCTCGGACCCGCAAGAACGGTGGCAGCGACGAGGCGCTCGGCATTGCACTGGCAATCGGCATTATCATCTCGTTTGCGAGCATGCTGATGGCCTCGAAGGTCGGCGAGCTGGCCGCGCTACGGCTGCACGCCACCGAGCTGCTGCTGCTGCTCGGTGCGGCCATCGTGGTGGTGATCGAACGGCCTGACGCCGCACCAAAGACCGTCGAGGCAACTCCGCCGCTAGGCCTTGAGCAGGCCGAGCTCCTGCACAATCGCTGAGGCTTCCTTGACGGCGTGGTTCGCCGCCGGCACGCCGCAATAGATCGCCTGCTGAAGCAGAATTTCCTTGATGTCGTCGGGTGTGAAGCCGCCCTCGGCAAGCGCCGCACGCACATGCAGGCGGAATTCGTCCCATTGCCCGAGCGCGACCATGGTGCCGATCACCAGCACCCGTCGCGTGCGTTCGTCGAAATGCGGCCGGGTCCAGATCTCGCCCCAGGCATAGCGCGTGATCATGTCCTGGAAGTCGGTGTTGAACGCATTGCGGTTCGCGATCGATTTGTCGACCCAGGCATTGCCCAGCACTTTTCGGCGTACGCTCATGCCGCCATCGCGGCGCTTCTGGTCGTCCATGTTTCTTTCCTCCTCTCCGTCATTGCGAGCGTAGCGAAGCAATCCAGAATCTTTCCGCGGAGGCAGTCTGGATTGCTTCGTCGCTACGCTCCTCGCAATGACGGCCGTGGTTAGCGCTGCGTCAGGAACCCCACCACCGCGTCGGTGAACGCATGCGGCTGCTCGACATTGGAAATGTGCGCGGCGTCGATGATGGTCATGCTGGCGCCGGGAATGTTGGAGCGGATCAGCTCGCCTGCCGAGATCGGGGTTGCCATGTCATGGCGGCCGGCGATGACAAGCGTGGGGCTTTTGATCTTGGGCAGCAGCGCGCGCTGGTCGAGCGTGGAAAGCGCCTCGCAGCAGGCGAGATAGCCCTCGACGGGAGTGGCGAGCAGCATCGATTTCATCCTGGCCGTGATGTCGGGCTCGCGCTCGCGGAAATCCTGCGTCAGCCAGCCCGCGACGACCGCATCGGCGACAGCGGCGATGCCGCCCTTCTTCACGGCGTCGATGCGCTCCAACCATTTGGTCGGTTCGGCGTAATAGCAGGAGGTGTTGGCGAGAATGAGCTTGCCGAAACGTTCCGGCGCGTTCGCACCCAGCCATTGCCCGACCATGCCGCCCATCGACAGGCCGCACCAGTGCACCTTCTCGATGTTGAGGTCGTCCAGGATCGCCAGCACGTCGCGGCCGAAACGCTCCAGCGTGTAGGGAGCGGGCGGCACGTTCGATTTGCCGTGGCCGCGGCGGTCGTAGCGGATGACGCGGAATATCTGCGTCAGCGCCTTCATCTGCGGCTCCCACATCTGCAGCGTGCAGCCGAGCGAATTCGACAGCATCAGCGTGGGTCCGCCGTCGCGGCCCTCGACGGAGACGTTGATCAGGCAACCGTCGGCATCGATCATGGGCATGCGGCGTCTCCGTCGTATCTTATTCGCGGTCGAGGCTGTCGAGCAGCCGGTCGATCAGGGCTTGGGAAGCCCCTTGATAGGCCATCGGCTCGAACAATGCCGCAATTTTTTCCGGCGTCAGATGCGCGGTGACCTGCGTATCGGCGGCGAGAATGTCGCGCAGATGCTTCTTCTCGGCGACCGCGCGCTTGCTGGCGGCTTCGACGAGATGATGCGCATCGCTCTTGCCGATCTTGTCGGCCAGCGCAAAGGTGACCGCTTCCGCCATGATCAGGCCGTGGGTCGCATCGAGATTGCTGCGCATCCGCGCGGCATCGACGTCAAGGCCCTCCGCGATGTCGACGATGGCGGCGAGGGCGCCAGAAGTCACCAGCATCAGTTGCGGCAGCGTCGGCCATTCCGCATGCCACGGCCCGGCGCTGCGCTCATGGTCCTGCACTTGGGCTGCAAAAATCGTCGCGGCGAGTTGCGGGGCCATGGTCGCGCAGCCCAGCGCGCTCGCGGCCGCAACCGGGTTGCGCTTGTGCGGCATGGTCGAGGAGCCACCGCGGCCTTCGCCGGCGGGCTCGAACGCTTCGCCAACATCGGTCTGCATCATCAGCGAGACGTCGCGCGCGATCTTGCCGCAGCTACCAGTGAGAATCGCGAAGGCCGATGCGGCCTCGGCGATCCGGTCGCGATGGGTGTGCCAGGGCGCTTCCGGCAGTGGCAGGTTGAGCCCCTGCGCCAGCCGTTCGGCGACCGCGAGGCCCTTGTCGCCGAGTGCGGCAAGCGTGCCGGCGGCACCGCCGAATTGCAGCGCCAGGCCTTCGCTGCGCAGACGCCGCAGACGGCAGCGGGCGCGGGCGAGGCTCGAGGCATATTCGGCGGCCTTCAGCCCGAACGGCATCGGCAGCGCGTGCTGGAGCCAGGTCCGTGCCACCATCGCCGTGTTGCGGTGGTTGCGCGCCAGCGCGGCAAAACCCTTGATGGCGCGGCCGAGGTCGGCGTCCAGCGCATCGATGCCGGCGCGAAGCGTGAGCATGGTCGCGGTGTCGATGACGTCCTGGCTGGTCGCGCCCCAATGCACATACCGCGCGGCCTCGGCGTCGGCCTTCGCGACATTGGCGGTCAGCGCCTTGACCAGGGGAATCGCGAGGTTGCCGGACCGTGTCGCGGCCTCGGCAAGGGCGGCCATGTCGAAGGAATCGGCCTGGCAGGCGGCTTCGATCGGGCCAATGGCGGACGCGGGAATCACGTCCGTGGCGGCCTCGGCCCTGGCCAGGGCTGCCTCGAAATCGAGCATGTTCTGGAGCGTAGACCGGTCGTCGCAGACGGCGCGCATGGCTGCGCTGGACAGCATCGGCGCGAGCAGGGGGGAGAGGGCTGTGCTCATGTTGCGCGGGACCTAATCACCATGGCCCGGCTCTGCCAATCCCAAACCATCACCGCAAGCTTTTTGCAGGTGCGAATATGCATTGCACGTGACCGGGTGCCACCCTTTCCTTTGCCGCCTTCGTGCGTTACTTGAGCAGAATTATAGTAATGCGATCCGGGAGGCACCCCATGGCCATGACGATGAACGGCGAAGTCCAGCTTGCGGCGCCGCGCGAGGCCGTGTGGGAGAAGCTCAACAATCCCGAGGTGCTCAAAGCCTGCATCCCCGGCTGCGAGGAGCTGGAGCGGACCGACGACGGCGGTTTCCGCGCGACCGCGAAAATGAAGGTCGGGCCGGTGTCGGCGCGCTTCAAGGGCAAGGTCACCTTGAGCGATCTCGACCCGCCGAACGGCTACAAGATCTCCGGTGAGGGCGAGGGCGGGGTGGCCGGATTCGCCAAGGGCGGTGCGGTGGTCAAGCTCGCGGAGAAGGACGGCGGCACGCTTCTGTCCTATGAGGTCGAGGCCCAGATCGGCGGCAAGTTGGCGCAGCTCGGCCAGCGCCTGATCAACGGCACCGCCAAGAAGCTGGCCGACGAATTTTTTTCGAATTTCGTCAAGGCGGTACAGGGCTGAACACTATGGCCTTTCGGCATGGCGCCTTGCGCCCCGGGCGATGTTGCCCCCGGGCATAATGGCCCATATGATAGGTTGGAATAATTATAAGAAAGAACCGCTTCGACGGGACCCGTCGGGGCGCTGATAGAGAGTGCTTATGGCAAAAATCTCCCTCATCGTGAACGGCAATCCTGTTACGGCCAACGTCGATCCCCGCACCCTCCTGGTGCAGTTCCTGCGCGAGAATCTGCGCCTGACCGGCACCCATGTCGGCTGCGACACCTCGCAGTGCGGCGCCTGCGTCGTGCATCTCGACGGCAAGGCCGTGAAATCCTGCACCACGCTGGCCGTGATGGCCGACGGCCACGAGGTCAAGACGATTGAAGGGTTGGCCGCCGACGGCGCACCGCTGCATCCGATGCAGGAAGCCTTCCGCGAGCACCATGGCCTTCAGTGCGGCTTCTGCACGCCCGGCATGATCATGACCGCGATCGACATCGTCCATCGCAAGGGCAACGAGCTCGACGACCATACGATCCGGGAAGAACTGGAAGGCAATCTGTGCCGCTGCACCGGCTACCAGAACATCGTCGCCTCGATCTCCGCCGGCGCCAAGGCGATGGCGAAATCCGATCTCGCCTAACCCGCGCACGCATCCCGCGATCAGGACATTCAGATGTACGAATTCAAATATCATCGCCCCGGGACCGTGCGGCAGGCCGCCAACCTCCTGGTGAAGAACGAGGACGCCAAGCTGGTGGCCGGCGGCCACACGCTGATTCCGGTCATGAAGCAGCGCCTTGCAAGCCCGCCGCATCTGGTCGACCTCTCCCATATCGAGGGGCTCAACACGATCGAGATGAAGGGCCGCGCGCTCGTGATCGGCGCCACCGCCAAGCATGCCGAGGTCGCAGGCTCCGCGATTGTCGGTGAGGCCATTCCGGCGCTGGCCAATCTCGCCGGCCAGATCGGCGATCCCGCCGTGCGCCATAAGGGCACGATCGGCGGCTCGCTCGCCAACAACGATCCGACCGCGGATTATCCGGCGGCGGTGCTAGCGCTCGGCGCCACCATCGTCACCAACAAGCGCCGCCTCAAGGCGGAAGAGTATTTCCAGGGTCTGTTCACGACGGCGCTGGAAGCCGACGAGATCATCACCAAGGTGATGTTCCCGCTGCCGAAGAAGGCGGCCTACATCAAGTTCCGCAACCAGGCCTCGCGCTATGCGCTGGTCGGCGTGTTCGTGGCGCGCCGTCCGTCGGACGTGCGCGTTACGGTCACGGGCGCGGGATCTGACGGCGTGTTCCGCGTCACGGCATTCGAGGAAGCCCTGAAGAAGCGTTTCGCTTCCAAGGCGATCGAAGGCATCGAGGTGCCCGCGGACGGCCTCAACAGCGACATCCACGGCAGCGCCGAATACCGCGCGCATCTCATCGGCGTGCTGACCCGGCGCGCGCTCGATGCCGCCAACGCCAAGGAGTGAGTGAACCTCACGCCTCGGCCAAACTTGTCCCCGGTGAGGGCGTAGCGAGACTGGCTTTTTCATGACTTCAGCTACCCTGCCGGCATCGGTCGATGCGATGCTCGAACTTCTGACATCGAGCGGCTATCTCGCCGAGCGGTCGCTGGCCACGGTGACCTATCTGTCGCTGCGCATGGGCCGGCCGCTGTTCCTCGAGGGTGAAGCCGGCGTCGGCAAGACCGAGATCGCAAAAGTGCTGTCGGCGGCGCTGGGGCGGAAGTTGATCCGCCTGCAGTGCTACGAGGGCCTCGACGTCTCCTCCGCGGTCTACGAGTGGAACAGCGCCGCGCAGATGATCGCGATCCGGATGGCGGAAGCCGCCGGCGACACCGATCGCGACCAGCTTTCATCCGACATCTTTGCCGACCGCTACATGATCAAGCGGCCGCTGCTGCAGGCGCTGGAGCCTGACGTCGCGGGACCACCGGTGCTGCTGATCGACGAACTCGATCGCGCGGACGAGGCGTTCGAGGCGTATCTGCTCGAAATCCTCAGCGACTTCCAGGTGACCATCCCCGAATTCGGCACCGTGAAGGCGCCGGCCCCGCCAATCGTCATCATCACCTCCAACCGCACCCGCGAGATCCACGACGCGCTGAAGCGGCGCTGCCTGTATCACTGGGTGGATTATCCCGCCGCCGAGCGCGAGCTCGCGATCGTCAAGTCGCGCGTGCCCGGCATTTCCGCAAAGCTGTCGCAGCAGGTCGTGCGCTTCGTGCAGGCGCTGCGCAACCAGGACTTCTACAAGTCGCCGGGCGTTGCCGAGACCATCGACTGGGCCACGGCTTTGTCGGAGCTCGATGCCCGCTCGCTGACGCCGCAAGTGGTCGGTGACACGCTGGGCGCGCTGCTCAAGTACCAGGACGACATCACCCGCATGCAGGGCGACACCCTGCAAAAGGTGCTGAAGGAAGCGACGAGCGATTAGCCGTCATTCCGGGGCGCGCGCAGCGCGAACCCGGAATCCATTGTGCAGCGGTGACGGTGGATGAATGGATTCCGGGCTCGCGCCAAGAGGCGCGCCCCGGAATGACGAGGGGATGGATACGAGACCATGGCCATCAACCACCTTGCGCCCGAGCAGACCGAGCAGTTCGCCGACAACATCGTCGGCTTCGCCCGTGCGCTGCGCTCCGCCGGCATGCCGGTGGGCCCGGGCGCTGTCATCGATGCCATGAACGCGCTGCAGGTGATCGACATCGGCAACCGCGCCGACGTCTTCACCACGCTGGAGGCGATCTTCGTCAAGCGTCATGAGCATGCGCTGATCTTCAGGCAGGCCTTCAACCTGTTCTTCCGTGCCTCGGAAGAGTGGAAGCACATGCTGGATTCGGTGCCGCTGCCGGAGCAGGCCAAGAAGAAGCCGCAGGCGGGCTCCCGCCGCGTGCAGGAGGCAATGTCGCAGCCGCGGATGACGGAGACACCGCAGCATCAGGAGCAGGATCTGCGTCTGTCCGTCTCCGACAAGGAAATCCTTCAGAAGAAGGATTTTGCGCAGATGAGCGCGGCGGAGATCACCGAGGCGCTGCGTGCCATCGAGCGGATGCGGCTGCCGCAGGCCGAGCTTCTGACACGCCGGCACCGGCCCGATCCCCATGGCCTGCGCATCGATTTGCGCCGCACGTTGCGCGCGTCCTTGCGGACCGGCGGCGAGATCATCGACATCCATCGCCTCGGACGGATCGAGAAGCCTGCGCCGATCGTAGCCCTGCTCGATATCTCGGGATCGATGAGCGAGTATACCCGCCTGTTTCTGCATTTCCTCCATGCCGTCGGCGACGCCCGCAAACGCGTCTCGGTGTTCCTGTTCGGCACGCGGTTGACCAACGTGACCCGCGCGCTGCGCCAGCGCGACCCCGACGAGGCGCTGGCAAGCTGCTCGGCCTCGGTCGAGGACTGGGCCGGCGGCACAAGGATCTCGGCCTCGCTGCACAACTTCAACAAATTGTGGGCGCGGCGGGTGCTGAGCCAGGGCGCGATCGTGCTGCTGATCTCCGACGGGCTGGAGCGGGAGGCCGATTCCAAGCTCGCCTTCGAGATGGACCGGCTGCACCGGTCCTGCCGCCGGCTGATCTGGCTCAACCCGCTGCTGCGGTTCGGCGGCTTCGAGGCCAAGGCCCAGGGCATCAAAATGATGCTCCCGCACGTTGACGAATTCCGCCCCGTGCATAATTTGAGTTCAATTCACGAGCTGATCAGCACGCTCTCCCGGCCGCTGCCGCCGCATCACCGCAGCCTGATCCGCTCCGCAGCCTGAGAGGCAAAACCATGCTCGATCGTGACGAGGATATCCTGAAGGCGGCGGAGGACTGGCAGAAGGCCGGCCGTGGCGTCGCGCTGGCCACCGTCGTGGAGACCTGGGGCTCGGCTCCGCGCCCGGCGGGCTCGAGCCTCGTCATCAACGACGAGGGCACGTTCCTGGGCTCGGTCTCCGGCGGCTGCGTCGAGGGCGCCGTGGTCACCGAGGCCATGGACGTGATCCAGAGCGGCAAACCGCGGATGCTGGAGTTCGGCGTCGCCGACGAGACCGCCTGGAATGTCGGGCTCTCCTGCGGCGGCACCATCCGCGTCTTCGTCGAGAAGGTCGGCTAGAAGTGAAGCTCGCAATCCTGCACGAACTCAACGTCGAACGCGCCGCGCGCCGGGCGGCGATTCTGGTGACCGACACCGAGAGCGGCGAGCAACGGCTGGTGAAGGCTGCGGATTTTGCCAAGGACCCGCTGCGCACTGAGCTGGACAAGCAGCTTCGCATGGGCAAGAGCGGCAATGTGGAGGCCGCCGGCAAAAAACTGTTCCTCAACGTCTACGCGCCGACCGCAAAGCTCGTCATCGTCGGCGCGGTCCATATCAGCCAGGCCCTGGCGCCGCTGGCGCGCTCGCTCGGCTATGACGTCACGGTAGTCGATCCCCGCACGGCCTTTGCAAGCCCCGAGCGCTTCCCGGACATTCCGCTGGTCGCCGAATGGCCCGACACGGCGCTGCCGCCACTCAACGTCGATGCCTACACGGCTTTCGTCGCGGTGACGCACGATCCCAAGATCGACGATCCTGCGCTGCTGCATGCCTTCGCGCGCAACTGCTTCTATATCGGGGCGCTGGGCTCGCGGAAGACGCACGCCAAGCGCGGCGACCGGCTGCGGGCGCAAGGCGCCAAGGATAGCGACATCGCGCGCATCCACGCGCCCATTGGCCTTGCGATCGGCGCGGTCTCGCCGTCCGAGATCGCGGTGTCGATCATGGCCGAGATCACGGCGGTGCTCCGCCTGCCACCAAAAGAAAAAGAAGAAGCGGCATGAAATTTGGACCGGCGAGCCCCAGGGATGCGATCGGCGGGGTGACCGTCCACACCCTGCGCCAGGGACCGCTGGTGCTGAAGAAGGGCACGACCATCGGCCCGGCCGAGGTCGAGTCGCTGGAGCGCGCCGGCATCAAGGACGTCGTCGTGGTGCGGATGGAGGCGGGCGACGTCTCCGAGGACGTCGCGGCCGCCAGCATCGCGCTGGCCGTCGGCGGCGCGGGCATCGATGTCGAGCGCGCCTTCACCGGCCGTGCGAACCTGTTCGCCGCAAGTCCGGGCGTGCTGGTGATCGACCGCGCCGCGGTCGACCGCATCAACAACATCGACGAGGCCATCACCTTTGCAACGCTCGCAGCCTACAAGCCGGTGGTCGAGGGCGAGATGGTCGGCACCGTCAAGATCATTCCGTTCGGCGTCGAGGGAGATTTGCGCGATGCCGCAGTGAAGGCGGCGGGCAAGGACGTGCTCAGAATAGCGCCCTACGTCATCAAGCGCGTCGGCATCGTCTCGACGCTGCTGCCGGGTCTGTCGTTGAAGGTGATCGACAAGACGCTGCGCGTCACCGCCGAGCGGCTCGCGCCGGCGGGCGCCGGCATCATCGCCGAGCGGCGGGTGCAGCACGACGAGCACGCCTTATCGGCGGCAATCAAGGAGTTGCTCGGCTTAGGGGCCGAGCTTGTCATCGTGTTCGGCGCCTCCGCGATCGCTGATCGCCGCGACGTCATTCCGGCGGCGGTCACGGGCATCGGCGGCGAGATCGAGCATTTCGGCATGCCGGTCGATCCCGGCAATCTCCTGCTGATCGCGCGCGCCGGCGGCGTGCCGGTGCTGGGCGCGCCGGGCTGCGCGCGCTCGCCGGTCGAGAACGGTTTTGACTGGGTGCTGATGCGGCTGCTCGCCGGCATCAAGGTGACGCGCTCCGAGCTGATGGGCATGGGCGTCGGCGGCCTCCTGATGGAGATCGTGACGCGGCCGCAGCCGCGGGCAAAACCCGAGACCGAAGGCAACAGGCAGGTTGCCGCCATCGTGCTCGCGGCGGGTCGCTCGACCCGGATGGGCGGGCCGAACAAGCTGCTCGCCGAGCTCGACGGCAAGAAGCTGGTGCGGATCGCGACCGAGCAGGCGCTGGCTTCAAAAGCATCCGAGGTCATCGTCGTCACCGGCCATCAGACCGAACTGGTCGAGCAGGCGCTGCAAGGCCTGAAGGTGCGCTTCGTCAAGAATCCCGATTTTGCCGGCGGCATCGCAAGCTCGGTCAAGGCAGGCATCGCGGCCGTGCCTGACACATGCGATGGCGCCGTCGTTTGCCTCGGCGACATGCCGCTGATCGACGCTGGCCTGATCGACCGTCTCATCGACGGTTTTGCGCCGGATCGCGGCAATCTCATTGTCGTGCCCGTAGCCGAGGGCCGCCGCGGCAATCCCGTGCTGTGGTCGCGCCGCTTCTTCCAGGAATTGATGACACTCGACGGCGACGTCGGCGCGCGCCATCTGATCGCCAGGCACACAGAGGCGGTGGCCGAAGTGCCGGTGGATGGCGAGAGTGCTTTCCTGGATATCGACACGCCGCAGGCCTTGGAAGCGGCACGACGCGGGTGACGGTGCCGTAGCTGCGTAGGGTGGATTAGCTGTAGGCGTAATCCACCACTGTGTCTCGGCGGAAACAAAAGAGGTGGATTACGCCAGCGGACTGCGCTTCGCGCAGCCGCGGGCTAATCCACCCTACGACACCTCCCGAACCTCCTGATTTCAACGCCCCGTTCACCAACTGGAAACGGTCCCTCGCTTAGAGTCTCTTCCACCTGCCTTGGGGGGAGGGGTTTTTCCATGGCTTCGAACGTCGTCGCGCGCCGCTGCGCGATGTTTTTCTTTGCGCTGTCGGTCTGTGTGGCCGGCGCCCGTTACATCACCGAAGCCCATGCCGCCGGCGCGATTGCCGTCGGCAAGTGCGGCGCTTATGGCCAGGCTTTTGACTATGGCGCCGAGCGCGAGGCCCGCGCCGCGGCGCAGAAGCAGTGCAAGGGCGATTGCACGACCGTGACGATGAAGCGCGCCTGCGCGGCGATGTCGGTCGATCTGTCCAATCCTTGCGGCGCCTATGGCTATGCCGTGAAGCCGAAGATCTCGGCGACGCTCAATGCCGCCACGCGCGAATGCTACAAATACGGCGGCAAGGAATGCGTAATCCGCGCCTGGGCCTGCGACGCGAAGGGATAATTCTTCGAACGCTGATTTCTCTTGCTGTCATTCCGGGGCGCTGCTTAGCATTGCGTCAGGAATGACATTCGAGGAATTGCATGCAGTTCGACACCAAGATCGCCATCGTGATCCGCACCGATCTTCAGGCCTGGCAGAAGCTCAACGTTGCGGCCTTTCTCACCAGCGGCATTGCGGCTGCGTTTCCCGATTGTATCGGCGAGCCCTATGAAGACGCCTCGGGTACGAAGTACCTGTCGCTGATCGGCCAGCCGATCCTGATCTACGGCGCCGACGGGCCGGCACTGTCGCGCGCGCTCGACCGTGCGCTGACGCGCAACGTGAAACCGGCGGTCTATACCGAGGACATGTTCAAGACCACGCATGACGCCGCCAATCGCGAGGCGGTGAGAGCGGTGGCGCGCACCGATCTCAATCTCGTCGGTATCGCCATGCGCACCGAGCGCAAGGTGATCGACAAGATCGTCGACGGGTTGAAGTTTCATAGCTAGTGGGCGCACGCGACAGCCCCACGTCGTCATTGCGAGCGCAGCGAAGCAATCCAGAATCTTCCCCCGGAGGCTTTCTGGATTGCTTCGTCGCTTCGCTCCTCGCAATGACGGAGTGTGTGGCTAACCCGGCGGCATCCCTGCAAACTTGGGCAGCTCCGGATCAAGCCGATCCCACTCATGCCCACGCGCGGCATATGTCACCACCTGCGGCTTGTAGCGGGCGGGCTCGTCGAGGCTGGCGGCACGGATGGTGAAGATGTCGGGCATGGCGGCGAAGGTCAGGTAGACCGGCACGCCACACTGGGTGCAGAAGCCGCGCGTCTTCACATTGCCGCTGTCACCGACCATGTCCCAGTGTTTGGCATCGCCCGTCAGCGTAACGCCTGCGCGCGCGAACGTCATGTACGAGCCGTGGCCGCTGCCGCTTTCACGCTGGCAGTCCCGGCACTGGCAGTGATTGCTGAACAGCGGCTCGCTGGTGATCGCATAGCGGATCGCGCCGCAGGCGCAGCCGCCGGTAAAGGGTTTTGTCATCGCGATAACTCCTCACTTTTCGCCGCTGATGTCGTCGAGCTGCCTGACGACCTTCTTCCAGCCGCCGCTCATGATCGTGTAGGCACTCTCGTTCCGCGGCAGGACGAAGCCCGCGTGCACGAGGCGGATCCGGGTGCCGGCCTCGACCGGGGCGAGGGACCATGTCACGACGGTGTCGAGCGGTGCGCCGTAACCGGTGTTGCGTTCGTCGCCGCCTTTCCAGGCATAGACGAGGCGGCTGTTGGCCACGACCTCGAGAACGCGGCAATGGATGACGCCGTCCCAATTGCCGCCCGGCGTGGTCTGGAATGTGAAGGCCGTGCCTTCGACGGCCTCAAAACCGGTCGGCTGCATCAGCCAGCGCGCGATCAGTTGCGCGTTGGTCAGCGCCTTCCAGATCGTTTCGGGCGCGTGAGGGAAGACCTCGTCGATGACGATGTCCTGCTTTTTGTCTTGGGTCTCGGCTTTCAACGCGGCTGCACTCACGGTTCGATCTCCTTCAAGAGGTCACGCAGGTTCTGGAAGCGCTCGCGCCAGAACACGCCGTAATGGTCCATCCAGGTGACCAGCGGCTCGAGTCCTTCAGGCGCGGCGCGGTAATAGACGTTGCGGCCCTCGGCGCGCTCGGCAACGAGGCCGGCCTGCTTGAGGGACTTCAGGTGCTGCGAGATCGCACCCTGGGTGACGCCGCTGCCGCGGGTCAGCTCGGCGACGCTGATTTCCTTGCTCTCGAACACGCGCTCGAACACCGCACGGCGGGTTGGATCGGCGAGGGCGCGCATGACGGTGGTGATGGGGTTTGGGACGGCTTCGATCATGACGATTAAATTAGTCGCTGCTAATGCATTAGTCAATGCTAATTCGATTTGCGATGGGTATGCGTCGCTGTCTTGACTGTGACTGACCGGTCAGTCATAAATTGACGATGACGAAAAAGCCAACCAAAGCCACCCCGTCCGCAGCTCGCGCCGACGCGAAGGCACCTGCGCCCGGAAGCCGTGAAAAGGCGCCGGCCTCGAACCGCGCCACGCGCGCAGCAGAACGGCGCGCGGCGATCGTGGAGGCGGCGATGGAGGAGTTCATCGCGCGCGGTTTTGCCGCGACGCGACTCGACGACATTGCCAAGCGCGCCGGCGTGGCGAAGGGCACGATCTACCTGCACTTCAAAGACAAGGAATCGATGTTTGAGGAGCTGGTGCGCACGGTGATCGTGCCCGTGGTGGCGAAGCTGAACGCGCTGCCGCCGCCGACGGGGTCGGTGCGCGATCTCGTCGAGGCCTTCGCCAACAATTTCCTGAAAGAGGTGATCGGCACCAGGCGCGGCGATCTCGTGCGCCTGATCGTGGCGGAGGGGCCGCGCTTTCCATCCGTCTCCGATTTCTACTACCGTGAGGTCGTCTCGCGCGGGATCGCCGGGATGCGCGCGCTGATCGAGCTCGGCATTGCCCGGGGCGAGATCCGCGAGAAGGACCTCGCGCGCTATCCCCAGATCCTGGTCGCGCCCGCGATGATCGCGGTGATCTGGCAGAGCCTGTTTGCGCGGCACGCGCCGCTCGACGCGCAAGACATGCTGCGCGTCCATCTCGATCTGATTTTTGGCGAACGGAGGACGACATGAGGTCGATCTCTCACCTCATCCTGAGGAGCGCGGCACGCGCGTCTCGAAGGATGCAGGCCCGACTGTGGCTCCTCGCCCCTCGAGACGCTGCTTCGCAGCTCCTCAGGGTGAGGGAGATACAGCAATATCTGCCGCGCCTTTGTTCAATCGCGGTTCTTGTCCTCGCAACAGCACTTGCCGGCTGCAAGGAAAAGCGCGATCCCGGTTTCCAGGGCTGGGTCGAGGCCGACATGATCTATGTCAGCCCGGATGAAGCAGGCCGGGTGACGAAGCTCAGCGTCCGCGAAGGCGACGAGGTCAAGGTCGGCGACCAGATCTATTCCGTCGACGACGATCTGCAGCTCGCCGATCTCAACCAGAACAAGGCGACGCTCGCGAACGCGCAGCAGACCTATGACCGCGCGGCCTCGCTGAGCAAGACCGGTTCGGGCACGCAGGCCAATCTCGACTCCGCCGTGTCGTCCTTGCGCGTGGCCGAAGCGCGCGTCGCGACGTCGGAGACGCGGATGGCGCGTCGCAAGGGCTTCGCGCCTGTTGCCGGCACCATTCAGCAGATCTATTTCCGCGAGGGCGAGATGGTGGCGGCGCAGCGGCCCGTGCTCTCGATCATGCCGCCCGGCAACATGAAGTTGCGCTTCTTCGTGCCGGAGACCGAGCTGCCGAAGCTTGCGATCGGCGACACCGTGCGCATCGCCTGCGACAATTGCGCGGCCGACCTCACCGCGAAGATCTATTTCATCGCGACCTCGGCCGAATACACCCCGCCTGTGATTTACAGCCTCGAGGAACGCAACAAGCTTGTCTATCTCATCCAGGCGCGGCCCTCAAGGCCCGATGCCCTGCGGGTCGGACAACCGATCGACGTCTATCTCAATCCAAAAACGCCGGTGGCGGACAAGCGATGAACGGCGGCAATGGCATCGCGATCGACGTCAAGGGCCTGACCAAGTCGTTCGGCGGCCGCGAGGTCGTGCACGATCTGTCGATGCAGGTGAAGCGCGGCTCGATCTACGGCTTCCTCGGGCCGAACGGCTCGGGCAAGACCACCACCATCCGCATCCTCTGTGGCCTGCTGACGCCCGACAGCGGCGAGGGCACCTGCCTCGGCTACGACATCCGGCGCGACGCCGACAAGATCAAGCGCCAGGTCGGCTACATGACGCAGCGGTTCAGCCTGTATCAGGACCTCTCGGTGCGCGAGAACCTCGAATTTGTCGCGCGGCTCTATGGCCTCGACGATGCGCGCGGCGCCGCGCGCGACATGATCAAGCGGCTTGGGCTCTCGGGCCGCGAAGAGCAGCTCGCGGGCGAGCTTTCCGGCGGCTGGAAGCAGCGGCTGGCGCTGGGGGCATGCACGCTGCCGAGTCCAAAATTGCTGCTGCTGGACGAGCCCACCGCCGGCGTCGATCCGAAGGCGCGGCGCGATTTCTGGAACGAGATCCACGCGCTCGCGGCCGAGGGGCTCACCGTCCTGGTCTCGACCCACTACATGGACGAGGCCGAGCGCTGCCACGAGATCGCTTATATCGCCTACGGCCATTTGCTCACGCATGGCACGGTGGAGGAGGTGATCGCGGGATCGGCGCTGACGACCTACACGGTCACAGGCGACGACCTGAACGAGCTCACGGCCGCGCTCACCGGCAAACCTGGCGTGGACATGGTGGCGCCGTTCGGCACGTCCTTGCACGTTTCGGGGCGCGACGTCGCCGCGCTCGAAGCCAGCATTGCGCCGTGGCGCGACAGAAGCAGCCTGCATTGGCACAAATCCTCGCCGTCGCTGGAGGACGTGTTCATCGAGCTGATGAGCCGATCCAAGGACAATTTCCAATGAGCGCCGCCAATCGATCGGTCTCGGCGCACGAAATCCGGGAACGTTTCGGCTTCTGGAAGCGCTCCTATGCGATGCTGATCAAGGAGTTCATCCAGCTCAAGCGCGACCGCGTTTCGTTCGCGATGATCGTGATGCTGCCGGTGATGCAGTTGTTATTGTTCGGCTATGCCATCAACACCACGCCGCACAATCTGCCGACCGCAGTGCTGCTCCAGGAGGATTCGGATCTCGCCCGCTCGGTGCTGAAGGCGCTGGAGAACACCAAATATTTCCGCTTCGTCCAGGAGGTGCATGACATCGACGATTTCGACAACCTGCTGAAATCCGGCAAGGTGCTGTTTGGTGTCGAGATCCCGCGCGGCTTCGAGCGGGCGGTCCGGCGCGGCGACAGGCCGGCGCTGCTGGTCGCGGCCGATGCCACCGACCCCGTGGCGGCGAGCGCCGCGCTCGGCTCGCTCGGCATGATCGTGCAGACGGCTCTCAAGCACGATCTCTACATCGGCGATCCCCCGGACATGCCGTTCGAGATCCGCGCCCATGCCCGCTACAACCCGGCCGCGTCCTCCAGCCTCAACATCGTGCCGGGCCTCGTCGGCACCATCCTCACCATGACCATGCTGATCTTCACCGCGCTCTCGGTCACGCGCGAGGTCGAGCGCGGCACCATGGAGGCTCTCCTGTCGATGCCGATCAAGCCGGTCGAGGTGATGTTCGGCAAGATCATCCCTTACGTGCTGGTCGGCTTCGTCCAGGCCTTCCTCATCATCGGGATCGGCGTGCTCCTGTTCGGCGTGCCGATATTGGGTAATCTGTTCCTGCTCGCGCTGCTGTCGACGCTGTTCATCGCCACCAACCTCTCGATCGGCTACACGATCTCGACGCTGGTGCAGAACCAGCTTCAGGCCATGCAGATGTCGATGATGTTCTTCCTGCCGAGCATTTTGCTGTCCGGCTTCATGTTTCCGTTCGCCGGCATGCCGGCCTGGGCGCAATATTTCGGCGAGTGCCTGCCGTTGACGCATTATCTGCGGATCGTCCGCGCCATCATGCTGAAGGGGGCGACGATGCAGAATTTGCGTTTCGACGCGCTGGCGCTGGCGATCCTGATGCTGGTCGCCATGACCATCGCCGTGACGCGCTTCCGCCGCACGCTGGATTGAGGCACAATGCCCCCGGAATCGAGGGGTGGAATGGCCAGGTTTGCGAGCAGGAAGGCGCGGCAGCATGCCGTGCTGTCGGAGGATTTCGAGCGCGAGCTGACGCGGGAGGTCTTGCGCACCGAGCTGTTGCGGGTGCGGACCCTGATCATCACTGGCTGCGTCATGGTCTTGTTCCTGACCGCGACCTTCCTGATCGATCCTGCTCTGGTGAACCGGGTCTGGCGCGGGACGGAGGGCCTCGTCCGCGAATATGTCCTTCTGGGAGGCTTCATTCTCTTCGAGGTCTGGGTCCACAGCCAGATCAGGCGAAACCTCAAGCTCGATCGCGACCTGCCGGTGATCCGGCGCTATATCGGCGCCCTTATCGAAACGTCGCTGCCGACGATCATCCTGATCCTGCAGATCCACAGCATGGGCGCGAGCCAGGCGCTCGGTTTCGTGTTGCCGCTGGTCTATTTCATCTTCGTCATTCTTTCGACGCTGCGGCTCGATTTCTGGCTGTCCACCTTCACGGGATTCGTGGCCGCAGCCGAACTCCTGGCCGTCGCGCTATATTACAATTCGGCTAGCGACACCGGCGAGCCCCTGATCTATTTCCACGCCGTGCGCAGCACCATCATTCTGATCTGCGGCGTGCTGGCGGGCGCAGTCGGCGCACAGTTGCGGCGCCAGTTTGCCGCGAGCATTGCCGCAGCGACCGCGCGCGACCGCGTGACGAATCTGTTCGGCCAGCACGTCTCGCCGCAGGTGGTGGAACAGCTGATGGCGGCGGGGACGAGCGCGGCCGGCGATCTCCGTCGCGTCGCGGTCATGTTCGTCGATTTCCGCGGCTTTACCGCCGGCGCGCAGACGCGCACGCCGCAGGAGGTAGTGGATCGGCTCGACGGTGCCTTCGCCGTGCTGGTCGACATCCTCGACCGCGAGGGCGGCATCGTGAACAAGTTTCTCGGCGACGGCTTTCTCGCGCTGTTCGGCGCGCCGCTGGAAGCCTCCGACGCCGCGCATCGCGCGGTCGCCGCGGGCCGCGGGATGCTGGCCGCGATGGATCGCATCAACGCGGAAACCAGCTGGCCGCTGCGTATCGGCATCGGCATCCATTTCGGCGAGGTCGTTGCCGGCAATATCGGTTCGCCTCGCCGCAAGGAGTACACGGTGATCGGCGACACCGTGAACTTCGCTTCGCGGCTGGAGGCGTTGAACAAGGAGTTCGGCACGCAGCTTCTCATTTCGGCGTCCGTTCGCGAAGCACTCGGCAACGACGGCGACGATGCCGTTGCGCTCGGCGAGGTCGCGGTGCGCGGCTATGAGAGGCCGGTTGCGGTCTTTCAATTGGGGTAACGCGTCTTCAAGTCCGAGTCGCGTTTCGTTGAAGCCAGTCGCGCTGCGTTGAACACGCGTGATGAACGATCTCTGCTAGCTTTCAGGTCTCGCACAGTGGAAGCCGAAACATCTCGGTTTCCGTTTGCAATCCGGAGAAAGCCAATGACCCGAATGACCCTTGTTGCGGCCGCCCTGATCGCTGCCGCTGTCACCCAGACGCAGGCCGCATCCGCGCGCCACATCGCTCCCCAGCGCGCCGCCGCAACGCAGGTGACGACCGACACCTGCGTCAGGGCGCCGGCTGAGGGCGCGTATGCGTCTGAGCCCTACCGGCAGCCGCCCTGCCTGCCGAACACGGGATACGCGTCCCCGTACGCGTACGCCTACTGACAATCGCGACGATGCCGGACTGGTGAATCCTGCCAGCCCGGCGTCGCCAACGTTTTCAGATTCTTCGCTTCCAATACGTCATCGCGATTGCTCCGAATGCTCCGAATTTTGGGGCATGACGAGCGATGTTGCCGGCTTGTAGACTGCTGCGCGATGCGGCTGGTCGTGGCCGCGATTGGCATGAGGAAGTGAAGATGCAGCGCCGCTACGTCACCGTCGACGTGTTCACCGACCGCGCCTTCGGCGGCAACCAGCTGGCCGTGGTGCTCGATGCCAGCGGGCTTTCGACCGCGCAGATGCAGGCGATTGCGACCGAGTTCAACTATTCCGAGACGACCTTCGTGCTGCCGCCGCATAATCCCGGCCACGACGCGGAGGTCCGCATCTTCACGCCGGTGAGGGAGCTTCCCTTCGCGGGTCATCCCAATGTCGGCACCGGCTTCGTGCTGGCCCGGCGCGGCAATGAGCCCTGGCCGCGGTTGTTATTCGAAGAGAAGGCCGGGATCGTGCCGGTCGAGATCTGGCGGGAGCAGGGCAAGGTCGTCGGCGCCGAGCTGACCGCGCCGCAGCCGCTGGCGCGTCTTGCAAAGCTGTCCGCCGCCGAGGTCGCCGCGTGCCTGTCATTGACCGCGGACGACGTCAGGACCGATCGTCATTTGCCGGAGGTCGTCGGCGTCGGCACGCCGTTCGTGGTCGCGGAATTGCATTCGCGCGATGCGGTTCGGCGGGCAAAGCCCGATGCTGCGGCGTTCGCCCGGACGCTCCCGCGCGAGGGCGCCTTCGCGATCTATTTCTACACGCGCGACATTCCCGAGGCCGAGGCGCCTTGCGACCTCCAGGCGCGGATGTATTTTCCGGGCGCAAGCGGGCTGATCGAAGACCCCGCCACGGGTAGCGCGACGGTCGCGGCCGCCGCGTTGCTCGCCGAGCTTGATCCGCTCCGCGACGGCGAGCTGAAGCTCACCATCGGTCAAGGCTTCGACATGGGCCGGCCAAGCATCCTGCGGACGACAGTGGAAAAGGAGGGCGACGCCCTTCTCGATGCCTATGTCGGCGGCAATTGCGTACAGATGATGGAAGGGACGTTCGAGCTGGCGGGGGAGGGGTAGGCCCTTCGACCAAGCGACCTCGTGCAAGACCCGTCATCCCGAAGTGCGAGCCCTTGCGAGCCTCGAAGGATGCACGGCCGAGTTCTCGCAGCGTCAGTGGCACGCCGTCGTCCTTCGAGTCCTCCGCTTCGCTACGGCACCTCAGGATAACGGCTACGGCTAACGCCGACGACTGCAGCTAAACCTGTCGCCCCGCCAAATTCCTCACCGTCACCCCATCGCGCTCCTCGATGATCTCGGCGATCATCTGGCGGTGGCAGTGGGTGTGGTCGCGCTCGTAGCAGAGCAGGCGCACGGGGCCGGCCTTCTTCACCAGCGCCGAGAGCTCGTCCATCTCTTCGCGCGCCTGCGGTGTCTTCAGGTGCTTTGAATAGATCTTCTCCAGCACATCGTATTGCCCGCTGCGCGCCGCGAGCCGACCCTCCTTCGGCGTGCCGAGGGCTGAGAGATGGACATAGGCGATGCCGCGCTCGTCGAGACCTGCGGACAGCTGCTTCTTGGAAAAGCCCGGCCGCCGCGACGACGTCACCGCGCGCACGTCGACCACGAGCTTGACGCCGGCCTGTTCCAGCTCGTCCAGCACCGCCTTGGGCGGCGTCTGCTCATAACCGATGGTGAAGAGCTTTTTCGCCTTGGCCATGAACCATCCTCAACTCACCCGCGCGATCAGTTCCATCGCGCCGTGCGGTGCGCGCACCTTGCCCTCGTGGATGACATAGGCGAACACGTCGCGCGGTTCCTTCTTCGGCTTGGCCGTGTCGACCTTCGGGAGATCATCGGGTTCGCCGCCCTCGGCCCAGGCCTGAAGGCGTTCGGCCCAGGCGTCGAGTTGCTTCGGCGGATAGCAGGTCTTGATCTCGTCGTTGCCCTTCTGAAGCCGCGCATAGACGAAGTCGCTGGCGACGTCGGCAATCGCAGGATATTTGCCGTGCTCGGCGAACACCACAGGCGTCTCGTGCTCGCGGATCAGCGCGACGAAATCAGGCGTGCAAAAGCTGTCGTGACGGACTTCGACGACATGGCGCAGCGCGCGTCCGTCGAGCTTGCGCGGCAGCAATTCCAGAAACGCACCGAAATCGGCGCCGTCGAATTTCTTGGTCGGCGCGAATTGCCACAGCACCGGCCCGAGCCGGTCGCCGAGTTCCAGCACGCCGGAATCATAGAACCGCTTGATGGAATCGCCGGCCTCGGCGAGCACGCGGCGGTTAGTGGCAAAGCGCGGTCCCTTCAGCGAGAACACGAAACCGTCGGGCACTTCGCGCGCCCATTTGCGAAAGCTCTCAGGCTTCTGCGAGCCGTAATAGGTGCCGTTGATCTCGATCGAGGTCAGCTTCGAGGCCGCGTAGGACAGCTCCTTCGCCTGCGTCAGCTTCTCCGGATAGAACACGCCGCGCCAGGGCTCGAAGGTCCAGCCGCCGATGCCGATGAAGATGTTGCCGGATTTTTTGGACGCGGTTTTTGCTTTGGCCACGGGAGGATCTCGCATCGACGGGGGAGGGACCTCATCCTAATCAAACCAGATGTGATTGGCCAGTTGGCCGGTCCCGTCTAAGCTCGAAACGGGAGCCGCGCAAAAAGGAGAACAAGATGCGGATGCTGATGCTGGGAGCCGTGCTCGTCATGATGACATCTGCTGCCATGACAATGTCTGCGATGGCGGATGACGACGACGACATGGGTTCGCGGAAGATCGCCCAGCAGGGCCGCGACGATTATTGGCATTGCCTGGCGCGGGAATATTCGCGTGACAGCAATCAGGGCCTGTCGGAACAGGACTTTGGCCGCTCGGTTGCCGGTGCCTGTCCGTCAGAGCGGCAATATTACCGGGTCGCGCTGCTCGACTATCTCAGCACGCAATATCCGAACATTGACGCCGGCGCCCATCTCGCCACCGCGAACCGGGCGGTCGAGTCGGCGCAGAAGGACATCGTGACGGCCTTCGTCAAGCACCGGCCGCCGCAGAAATAGCCCATTAAACGATACCGCCCGGGAGCCCTTCCGGCGCCGCGCTCATCCATGGTATCACTGGGCACATCTGGAACGGGGATGGATTTCGATGTCGTCTGAGTCGGTGGGTGGCATTCTGGGCGCGATCGTCGCGGCGATGGTGCTTGCGGTTGCCGTCGTCTTCGGGCCGATCGGACAATATGGCAAGCCGCCCAAGCCGGCGAAGGTCGAGCCGGCCCCGACCGCCATGGCGCCGGCAACCCCTGCCGCACCGGCGCCACGCGGGCCGGTGATCAAGGAAGTCCCGAACTAGGAAGGTTCTGAAAAAGGTTCTTTTGCCCCCTTGCGAACCGGGTTTGGCGTTCCTATCTAGCTTCTAACGGCGACGTTGAGCGAAAACTCCGACGCTGGAACGACCTTGGAATAGCTTGGGCTGCGCCGGATGTACGCGCGGTCCGCCGTTCCGGGGTCGTTGGCATTTTGGGACCCCTTTTGGGGCCGTTCCCCACAGAAACCCCGGCCCTGTAGCCCAAGAACTTGGCATCGCAAGACGCGGCGGATATACGCTGCCGTCATGAACGAAGCGATCAGACCGGGCGTCGACAATCAGGCTCACGAGGGGCCGGAACTGTCGGTCATCGTCCCGACCTTCAACGAGCGCGACAACGTCACGGTGCTGTACCGGCGGCTGGAGGCGGTGCTCGCCAACGTCGCCTGGGAAGTCGTGTTCGTCGACGACAATTCTCCTGATGGCACCTGGGACGTCGTACGCGCGCTGGCGCAGCAGGACAGCCGCGTGCGCTGCGTCCGCCGTATCGGCCGCCGCGGCCTGTCGGGCGCCTGCATCGAGGGCATCCTGGCCTCGAGCGCGCCCTTTGCAGCCGTGATCGATGCCGACCTCCAGCATGACGAGACGCAGCTGCCGAAGATGCTGTTGCTGCTTGCGAGCGACCAGGCCGATCTCGTGGTCGGCAGCCGCTACATCGAGGGCTACAAGAGCGAAGGCTTCAACAAGCAGCGTGCCGGCGCCAGCGCGCTGGCGACCGAACTCGCCAGAAAGGCGCTGCGGGTCGAGATCGCCGATCCCATGAGCGGCTTCTTCATGATCCGCCGCGACCGTTTTGAAGAGCTCGCGCCCAAACTGTCGGTGCACGGCTTCAAGATCCTGCTCGACGTCGTCGCCAGCGCTAACGGAACCTTGCGCGCCGTTGAAATTCCCTACACTTTCGGTGAGCGCCAGCACGGCGAAAGCAAGCTCGATTCCATGGTCGCGCTGGACTTTCTCGGCCTGGTGCTGGCCAAGTTCACCAACGACGCTGTCTCGCTGCGCTTCCTGTTGTTCGCGATGGTCGGTGGCATCGGCCTCGTCGTGCATCTGACGACGCTGTTCATCGGACTTCAGCTGTTCAAAGTGCCGTTCGCGGAAGCCCAGGCCGCCGGCGCACTCGTCGCCATGACCGGCAATTTCATCCTCAACAACTTCCTCACCTATCGCGATCAGCGGCTGAAGGGCTTTGGGCTGCTGCGCGGCCTGATCGCGTTCTACATCGTGTGCAGCGTCGGCCTGCTCGCCAATGTCGGCGTCGCGTTCTCGGTCTACGATCAGGAGCCGATCTGGTGGCTGGCCGGCATGGCAGGCGCGTTGATGGGCGTGGTGTGGAACTACGCGATGTCCGGACTGTTCGTCTGGCGCAAGAAATAGCCGCGGGATGGGCGGGGCTGACGCGCGGATCGTCCGTAATACCGCGCTGGTGATCCTCGCGCTGGTCGGCTTGCGTCTCGTCGCGGCCGCCTTCACGCCGATCACCTTCGACGAAGCCTATTACTGGATGTGGTCGAAGAATCTCGCGGGTGGTTATTACGACCATCCGCCGATGGTCGCCTATGTCATCCGCGCCGGCACCATGATTGCCGGCGATACCGAGCTCGGCGTCCGCCTGGTCTCGATCCTGCTCGCACTGCCGATGAGCTACGCGATCTATCGCTCGGCCGCGATCCTGTTCGGCGGCGCGCGGGTGGCGGCGACCAGCGCCATCCTGCTCAACGTCACCATGATGGCCTCCGTCGGCACGCTGATCGTGACGCCGGATGCGCCGCTGCTGGTTGCCTCCAGCTTCGTGCTGTTCTTCCTCGCCAAGGTGCTTGAAACCGGCCGCGGCGTCTGGTGGCTCGCGGTCGGTGCTGCTGTCGGCGCCGCGCTGCTGTCAAAATACACCGCGATGTTCTTTGGCGCCGCGATCCTGATCTGGCTCGCTGTCGTGCCGAAGCTGCGTCGCTGGTTCCTCTCGCCCTGGCCCTATCTCGGCGGCCTCGTTGCGCTCGCGCTGTTCTCGCCGGTGATCCTCTGGAATGCCGATCATCAATGGGTGTCGTTCGCCAAACAACTCGGCCGCGCCAAGATCGAGGATTTCCGCCCGGTCTTCATCGCCGAGTTGATCCCGACCCAGATCGCGTTCGCGACCCCCTTGGTTTTCATCCTCGGCGCGATGGGCCTGCATGCGCTGACCTGGCGCCGGGCTGGTGCGCTGGCTTCGCGCGTGCTGATCGAGACGTTGTTCTGGACCATCGTTGCCTATTTCGTCTGGCATTCGCTGCATGCCCGCGTCGAGGCCAACTGGTTCGCGCCGGTGTACCCGCCCTTCGTCGTGGCCGCGGCTGCGGCGGCAAATCTCGCGCAGTGGAAGCCGCGCGCGCGCCGCCTGGTCGATTTCTGCCTGCGCTGGGCCGCGCCAACCGGCATCGTGATGTTTGCCGCGCTGATCGTGCAGGCCAATACCGGCTGGCTGTCGGGCTATCGCCGCGATGCCACCGTGCGCAGCGTCGGCGTCGGCTGGCGCGAGCTCGCCACCGAGATCGAAGCCGTGCGTGCCCGCAACGGTGCGACCTGTGTTCTCGCGCCGGATTACGGCACCACCGGCTGGCTCGCCTTTTATCTGCCGCCCGGCACGTGCGTGGTGCAGCAGAACCAGCGCATCCGCTGGGTCAACATGCCCGAGCCTGATCCCAAGCTGCTCGCCGGCAAGCTGATCTTTATCGATGAGCTGCGCCCGGACGGCCATCCCGCCCTCAACGATCTGTTCACGCAGGTGACGCGCGTGGCCCAATTGCAGCGCAAGCGCGGCCCGCTGGTCGTCGAGACCTACGGCATCGATCTGCTGGAAGGCGCCAAGGGCGACGTGCTGGACCGCTCGCCGCCGCCGGAAGCGCGGTAACGGTTTCGCTGTCGTCCCTGCGAACGCAGGGACCCACACCGCGTGATGTATCGATGGGCGCAAGTGTTCGTACCGCGGTAACAAGCTGCGTACTGGCAGCCTTCGCCAAACGTCTCCCTGTGGTTATGGGTCCCCGCTTTCGCGGGGACGACAGCTGACAATGAGCCGCGCAGCAGGGGCGTCAGTCGATCATCTCGGCCTTGGTCGCGGCTTGATCCGGCCCGCCATGATCCCGCCAGAACCAGACGGTCACCACGCCCGAACGGCCCCGAACCTGCGTCAGCAGGGGGCCTGTCAGGATGCCGTCGGAAGCGCCCTGAAAGTCAGCCGCATCGAGCAGCGTATCGGTCAGCGCGAGCCGCGCATTGTTCTGGGCCGCGACCTCCATCAGCCGGCTCGCGACGTTGACGGTGTCGCCGTTCGCCGTGATGTGCTGGTGGCTCTCGCCGAGACGGGAGGCAACGATCGGGCCGCAATGCGCCCCAATCTTGAAACTAAGCCGGCCGCTGATCGCCGGCGGCAGTGACGCGATCCAGCGCTCGGCACCGCGGTGCAGCTCGATCGCACATTTCAGCGCGCGCGCTGCGTCATCGGGCATCGCGCGTGGCAGGCCGAACAGGATCATGGCGCCATCGCCGAGAAAGCTGGTGATCATGCCGCCGCAATCGACCGCGGTCTTGTCGATCAGCACATGGAACGCCTTGAGGATGTCCTGGAGCTCGTCCGGATCGATCTTTTCGGTGAGCGCCGTGAAGCCGGAGAGGTCGATGAAGACGGCGGCACCGTCCTGCCGGACCGGCTTCGACAGGAAATCGGGATCGCGCGCCAGCCACTCCTGCACGGCGGGTGCCTGGAATTGCGCGAGCGACCGGCTCTTGGCGGCGAGATATTGCGTGCGGCGGCCTCCCGCCCACAATTGCACGCCGGCAAAGACCACGACCGGTGGCACGGCGGCGGCGAGCGTGGTTGCGGCATTCAGCCAGACGCCGTGCGTGAATGCGAACAGGTTGAGCCCGGCCCAGGCGATCATCACCACGGCCGCCGCCATGATGCCGAGCGCGCTGCGTCGCCAGGCGAGCAGGCCGACCAGCAGCAGCGGCAGCAGGATCGCGGTGAGCGCGTCGGCGATATGGACCTTGCGGTCGCGCATGATGCCGTCGCCGGCGACGAGATGGGTGATCGCGGTCGAGACCACCTCGACGCCGGGCATCAGGGAATCGAACGGTGTCGGATAGAAGTCGCCGCCGCCGGCGACCGAGGCGCCGATCACGACAATGCGGTTCTCGATCGCGGCGCGATTGAGCGTGCCGTCGAAGATGCTCTGCGCGCTGACGGTGCGGATGGTCCGGCGCGGACCGTAATAAGTGATCGGCAGCGCGAAATCGGTGTCGGTCGGCACCATGCGGTCGCCGAGCATGAGATGATCCGGTGCGATCGTCAGCGGCTTGTCCAGCGCACGCGTCGCGACACGCAAGGGAAACGACAGCTCGACCTTGTCGCGGGTGCGGAACAGCATCGGCACCGACAGCGGCGAGCCCGATTGTCCCGTCGCGACGTTCACCACGCCGACCTCGGCGTGATCGGCGAACGCCGGCAGCGGCAGCAGGAAGCGCTCGGCCTGCGGCAGGACGGCGAGGGGACCCTGGCTGCTGGGCTCGACGGTCTCGCTGGCGCTGGGAAAGATTGCCGCGGCGGCGAGGACCATCGGGCCGGTGGCAAGCGTGTTGGCGAGCGTGGCGTCGCCGATCGCAGCGCTGCGGTCGAGCAGCAGCAGATCGATGGCGACGACCTTCGGCTTGAACTGCACGATGGTGTCGACGACACGGGCGAGATCGGCGCGCGGCAGCGGATAGCTGCCGCCACGCTTCACGACGGTGTCGTCGATCGCGACGATGGTGACGAGATCGGGCGGCGCCTGCACGCCGCGGACCTGCGTTCGCCAGTCCGTCAGCGTCGCCTCGAGCCGATCGAGGAAGCGCAGATGACCGTTGGCGTGGCCGGCATAGATACCCGCGCCCCACAGCGCGGTGAGGGCGAGGGCCACCAGGATCTGAACGCGTCTCTTCATACCGTCGTACTGCAATCTTCTGTGTTGTCAGGGCCTGACCGGGCAGGCCGTATCGACCAGGGTCTATTGACCAAGTCTTATTGACCCAGTCGCTATTGACCCAGTCTTGCCATCAGCGCGTCGACGCGCGGCTGGCCCCATGTCTTGACGGTCAGCGGACCGGTTGCCTCGACATCGACGCCTTCGCCGGGGCCAAGCACGACACCACGTCCACGCGCCCTGCGGGTCACGCCGACACGGCCATTCGCGACGAACACCGAAGTCTTGGCTTCAGCGACATCGACGGCCCATTTGGTGCCGCGCACGGCGGCGATCGCTTGCGGCGTCAGCACCTTGAAGGGATTGCCGCCGGGCTTCTTGGGCACCTCGACCAGCAGCGCTTTGCTGCTCAACTCCACGGAGTCTATATGTCCGTCGCGGTTGGCGTCCTTTAGTTCAAATCGGGCGCCGCTTTCGGCGACGATCGTGATGCCGTTGTCGCAGCGCCAGACTTGCGTGCCGGCGGCCGACGGCGATGCCGTGCAGCCCGCATTGGCGGCGGGCTGTGCGATTGCAGATCCAATCAACGGAAATAACCCCGCCAGGGCGAAAAGCCCTGCGCGCGCGAACCCTCTCATGCCAGCCTCCGTTTGCGTGCTCGGCACAGTTCAAGGCGATGTCGATACGGTACCGTATCACCCGCAGAGGCTGCTGAAAAGTGCCGCTCTCGCAGCTATTTTCTCGGAGCGGCCTTTTCCAGACCGTCGCGATCAACTTTCAGTCAAGGCGCCCTATGACGCCGAGAGGCTGCCGGACGAGCCCGGCCTGCATGGTTCGAGACGCCCGCTTTGGCGGGCTCCTCACCATGAGGGTCTGATATTTGGCCGCAAAACGAGACCTCATCCTGAGGGCCCGCCGCAGGCGGGCGTCCCGAAGGATGGCCGCGCGTGGGCTTCCCCATTGGCGGCGAGGGACACCCATCGCGCACCAGCCCCGCGCAACGCTTCACCGTTATCGTCCGGGGTATTGAAGACACGAAAAGGACTCGGTTGGTGGGTTTAGAGGTGCGGCCGGAGACGCCCGCCAACCGTGCTGAACCGGCCGAGAATCGTGGTTAACAGTTTTGCCTAAGTCCGTAGTTCTGCGGGCTTTTTTCTCGAAATGGGACAGCGTTAACGCGGTGCCTCACATCTGCCCGAACTTAATCCGCATTTAACTAAAAGTCGCCCTAATGACGCTCCGACCTTCTGCGAGATGCTGTTCCCGGATCGTGACCAGCGGCACTTCGAAGGGGGACTGAGTGACACCGTCCTGGACGCTAGGCGAATGAGTATGAGTATCGCTGCGCAGAGTAACGCGGCACGGAAGTCCAAAAATTTCTCGAAGCAGAATTCGCGGAAACCTTCCCGGAAAATGACCACGACCAATTGGCTTGGCGCCGCCGCCATCGGCTGCGCCGTGATGGGCGCCGGCTGGACCATCTACAGCAACGTCTTCGGCGCGAGCGCTTTTCCGACCGTCGGCAGCATTGGCTACGACGAGCCCGTGATCAAGCGCGCCCCCAAGGTCGCGCTGCGCGAGGCCGGCGACGCCATCAGGGAGACTTTCGCGCTGCTGCCCGACCGGCTCCAGGTCGCAGCCCCGATCTCGCGCGAGATGTTCAACGAGCGCTTCGCCGCGGCTGCGACGCAGGGCGTTGCGTCGAACGCTGCGAGTGCTGCGCCCGCAACCAGGGTTGCCGAGGCTCCGAAGCCCACCGTGATCGCCAAGGTCGCGGAAGTGCTGAAGCCGACCGCGGCCAAGGTCACTGAAAAGATCACCGACGCCGTCAAGGGCAAGCGCGCTGACGCGCCGGTGCAACTGGCCTCGGCCGATTCCGCCGAAATCGTCCCGGCGCCTGAGGCGAAGCCGAAATCCATCGCCGATCGCGCCAAGGCCGCGGTGATGTCGATCACCGGCCCACGTCAGTCGATGGTCGAGAAGCTCTGGGGCAAGCGCGAGCCGTCCGGCGGGCTTTTGGCCTATGCATCGGCCGACGCCAGCATCACCGCGAGTATCGCGCCGAAGGAGCAGAACCCCATGCTCGGTGGTTCGTACCCCTATGAGCGCGACACCGCAGTTTATGACATCACCGCCAAGACGGTTTACCTGCCCGACGGCACCAAGCTCGAGGCGCATTCCGGCCTCGGCCCCAATCTCGACGATCCGCGTTCCTCGCGCACCCGCATGCGCGGCGTGACGCCGCCGCACATCTACACGCTGAAGCCGCGCGAGGCGCTGTTCCACGGCGTGCCGGCGCTGCGCCTGACCCCGATCGGCGGAGAGAGTGCGATCTACGGCCGCGACGGTTTGCTCGCGCACACCTTCATGCTCGGGCCGAACGGCGACTCCAACGGCTGCGTGTCGTTCAAGGATTACTACGCATTCCTCGACGCCTACCGCAACAAGGGCATCCGCAAGCTCGCGGTGCTGGCGCGGGTCGAATAAGCTCAGCTGGCTCATTCAAATCGTGCAAAAGGGCCGCTCTCAGCGGCCCTTTTCTTTTGTGCGTCAGCCCGGCCAGCACTGCCCGCCACCGTCGATACGAAGCACCTGGCCGGAGACGAACGCGCCCATGGGACCGGCGAAGAACTCGACGACGCGCGCGACTTCGTCGACGGTCGCGATGCGGTCGAGTGTGCCGGTTTCGACCATCCGGTTCGCGTCCACCGCGCGCGTGCCGAGGAAGCGGCCGGTGCGGGTATCGCCGGGCGCGATGCAGTTGACGGCGATGTCGTAGGAACGAAGCTGGTCGGCAAGGCACCGCGTGTAATGGGTGACGCCTGCCTTCGACACCGCATAGATCGAGCCCTGGGTGCGCCCCTTGAAGGCGGCGACCGAGCCGAGCGTGACGATGCGGCCGCGTTTTCGTTCCATCATGCCCTTCGCGACCGCCTGGCAGGTCAGGATGGTCGAGAGCAAATTGCGCTCCAGCACCGCGCGGACGTCGGCCTCCTTGATGTTCACCGCATCGTTCGGGTCGGGCTTGCCGCCGGCAGCCGCGATATCGCCGCCGGCATTGTGGACGAGAATGTCGATCGGGCCGAGGGCTGCTTCGGTCTCCGCAATCACGCGCGCGATGTCCTCACCCTTGGTGAGATCGCCGAGCACGCGCTGACTGCGGACGCCGAATTGCTGGCCGATCTCGGCGGCGACGGCGGTGAGGGTGGTGCCCTCGCCATATTCCGCCGGGCCGTTCTCGCGCATGCCGTGGATGGCGACGTCGGCGCCGAGCGCGGCCAGCTTCTCCGCAAAGGCGCGCCCGAGCCCGCGGCCCGCGCCTGTCACCAGCGCGACCTGTCCTGACAATACTTTTCCGTCATGCGATGCCATGATCTTCTCCTGTTGTGAAATGTCAGTCGGCCGCGAGATCGAGGCTGATCGCCATCGCCTGCACCAGGCACATCGGGGCGACCAGCGTGCGCAACGCCGGCTCGGGCATGTCCTGGATCTCGAAAACCACGCGCGCGCCCTCGACGATCGGGCTCAACAGGCTGTCGGTGATGGAGATCGTCGGCACGCCGCGCGCGACAAGCTCGGGAAACAGCCGCGCCGTATCCGGATAGTAATTGCGGAAGCTGATCGCGACCAGCGCATCCTCCGTGGTCGCGGCATGCGACTGTTCGTGAATGCTGCCGCCCAGACCGTCGAGCAGGACGACGCGCCGTCCGAGTTTGCGCAGCACGTAGGCGAGGTGGATCGCGACCGGAAACGAGCCGCCGAGGCCGAGCAGATAGATGTCACGGGCTTTCGCCAGGATCGCGGTTGCCGTGTCCAGCTCGCGCGCATGCACGGACTGGCTCAGCGCGACGAGCGACGATTGCGCTTCCGAGACGAAACGTGACAGCACCGCCGCCGGCTGGCGGCCGAGCACGGATTTTTCCTCGCTCTTCATGCGGGCGAGCCGCGCCTTGTAGCTCGGCGCGACGCCGGCGACGAGGCGGGAGCGGAATACCTGCTGCATCTCGGTGAAGCCGCCGAAGCCGAGCGCATGGGCAAAGCGGACGATCGCCGATGGCGGCACGCCCGAGCGCTGCGCCACCTCCGCGACGGTGCCGAGCGCGACATCGGTCGGATGATCGAGCACGAACTCCGCGATCTGCTGCAGCCGGCCGGACAGCGCCCGGTGCCGCTGCGCAATGGCGCCGCGCAACTCGTCGTAGCTCATCGCGCCCTGGGCCTTGTTCATCGTCTCGGGTCTCCTGATCGGTCGCCTGTTTAACGGCATTTCACTGTTTGGATCAAATATTCCACTTTACATAACAAATGGAATGAATATTCTAAGTGCACAAAAAAGCAAAAGACTTCGAAAACGGGAGGAAACGATGAGAGGGCGTCAGATCTCACGGCGAAGCGTTCTGAAGGGCAGCTTGATGGCGAGCGTCATCGGCGGCACCGGCAGCTTCTTTGGGCCGTGGAAAGAGAATCACGCGTGGGCGCAAGGCGCGAAGCCGATCAAGCTCGGCCTGACCTGCGATGCCAGCGGCCAATATGGCAACAGCGGCCAGGATGATTTCCGCGGCATCAAGATGGCGATCGACGAGATCAACGCCAAAGGCGGCGTGCTCGGCCGTCAGGTCTCGTTCATCACCGCGGACACCGAGACGACGCCGGCCACCGGCAGCCGCGTCGCCGAGCGCTTCATCACCCGCGAGGACTGCACCATCCTGATCGGCGCGCTGCATTCCGGCGTCGCCAACGCGATCACGCAGGTCGCCAGCAAATACGGCGTGATCTACATGAACACCAATTCCTCCGCGCCGAGCGAAGCCGGAGAGAACTGCTCGCGCGTGAAATTCGTCTGGGACGGCAACGGCACCAATTTCTCCAAGGCGTCGGTCAAGAACTCGGTCGATTCCATCGGCAAGAACTGGATGCTGCTGACCAACGATTACGTCTGGGGTCACACCACGTCCGCTGCGACCAAGGCGCAGGTCGAGGCTGCCGGCGGCAAGATCGTCGACAATCTGCTGGTGCCGCAGAACACGCGCGACTTCACCGCCTACCTGCTGAAGATCCAGCAGGCCAAGCCCGACGTGGTCGCGACCGCGATCGGCGGTGATGACATCAAGGCGCTGCGCGAGCAGGTGGCGCAGCTCAAGCTCGACGGCAAGCCGGCCTGGATCAACAACCAGCAGGACTGGCCCGACGTCTGGGGGGCGCCCGACAGCCTGTTCGGCGTGTTCGGCACCACCTGGTATCACAAGCTGCAACTGCCCGGCGTCGCCGACTTCGTCAAGAAGTGGCAGGCCGCCAACAAGGACGGCCCGATCCCGGTGCCGGGCAACGTCTCCTACAACGGTTACATGTCGACGCGTGAACTGCTGCGTGCGATCGAGCGGGCAGGGTCGACCAACAACGTCAAGATCATCAAGGAGCTCGAGAACCTCAAGGTCTCGGCGACCGACCGCATGCAGCATTTCGATGCCTACATGGATCCAGCGACGCATCAGATGCAGCAGACGATCTATCTGGCGCGGCGCAACGCCAAACCGGCGGACAATACCGACCTGTTCGAGATCATCAGCTGGACCGAGCCGAAATCGGCTGCCGATGACGCCGCTCCGGCTAAGTGCAAGCTCACGCCTTACGAGCAGGTGCCGACCGTCGACTCCTAGAGCCGGTACGTCACGTCGCAGACCGAGCGGCGCGCAATCTCGTGCGCCGCGCGCCGGGCCATCCGTCCGGCGAGCAATGCCAGTTGCGAGAGCCAAAACCTTGTTCGACCTTCTTCCGCATCTTCTGAACGGCCTGACGCTCGGCCTGTTGTTCGCACTGATCGCGCTCGGCTTCATGCTCATTGTCGGGCTGATGGAGCAGATCAACCTCGCGCACGGCTCCCTGTTCGCGCTCGGGGCCTATGTCGCCATGCAACTGACCGGACCGCGCCCGCCATTGCCGGCCGATCTCGCCACGATGTGGCTCGCGCTGCCGCTCGGCTGGCGCTATGCGGCCACGCTGGTCATCGCGCCCGTGACCGTGAGTCTGGTCGGCATGCTGATCGAGCTCTGCATGCGGCGCACCTACGGCAAGGATCCGCTGTACGGACTGCTGCTGACCTTCGGCGCGGCGATGGTGATCGAGGAACTGATCCGGCTGGTCTGGGGTACCCGCGACTACGTCTTGCAGGTGCCGTCCGCCATCAATGGCGGCTTCCTGTTCGGCGATTTGATCTGGTCGACCTATCGCTTCTACGCGGCGGGCATCGCGGCGGGAATCATCGGCCTGGTCTGGCTGCTGATCGAGAAGACCTCGTTCGGCGCGACGGTCAAGGCCGGTGCGCATGACAGCGAGATCGTCCGCGCGCTCGGCATCAATTTGTCGCGGTTGCGGCTGCTGGTGTTCGTGTTCGGCACGATCCTGGCCGCGGTCGCCGGCATCATCGTTGCGCCGATCTGGGGCATTCGTCCGCATATGGGCGTCGATGCGGTCATCCCGGCATTCCTGGTGATCGTGCTCGGCGGCGTCGGCAGCTTCTGGGGCGCGGTCGTGGCTGGTCTTCTGGTCGGACTGTGTGTCGGTCTTGCCGGCGCCTACGCGTCCGAATGGTCGCTGTTGTCGATGTACATCCTGCTCGTCGCCGTCGTGACATTCCGCGCGCGCGGCCTGTGGGGCAAAAAAAGCGTGCTCGAGGCCTAGGGAATGATTGTGGGATCAAAGTCTTCATCCGACGCCGCACGCCTCGTCACGCCGACGATGCTGGTGCTCTGGCTCGTGCTTGCAACGGTGCCGCTCTGGATCACCAAGGTCGGGCTCTATCCTTATCTCGGGATCGAAATCCTGATCTGGTCGCTCTATGCGCTGGCGTTCAATCTGGTGCTGGGCACGGCCGGACTTCCGTCGTTCGGACATGGCGCCTATTTCGGCATCGGCGCCTACGCGTTCGGGCTCTGTCAGCTCGATATCGTCGCCAATCTCTGGATTTGCCTCACGGCCGCGGCCGTGGTCGCGGGGCTCGCCGGCGTGCTGGTGGCGCTGTTCATCTCGCACCGGCGCGGCATCTACTATGCCTTCATGACCATCGCCTTCGGCCAGATTTTCTGGACGCTGGCGATCAAGTCGCACCGGATCACCGGCGGCGAGGACGGCCTGCTCAAGATCAAGCGGCTGCCAGCCGATTTCGGGCTGGTGTCGTTCGATCTCACCGACAATGTCGCGTTCTACTATTTCGTGCTCGCGGTGTTCGCGGTCGGCACTGCCGCATTGTGGCGGCTCGTGCATTCGCCCTATGGCCGCGTGGTTGCTGCGATCAGGCAGAGCGAGGTTCGCGCATCCCATCTCGGCTATAACGTGTGGCTCTACAAGGCATCGGTGTTTGCGCTGTCGGCGGCTGTCTCCGGCTTTGCCGGCGGATTATTCGCGATGGCGCAGTTGGCCGCATTCCCCGACGTCATGAGCCTGCATCAATCCGGCTACGTCGTGATGATGACATTGGTTGGCGGCGGGCTCGTCAGTTTCTGGGGTCCGGTGATCGGGGTGTTTCTCTTCCTCACCGCCCGCGACGTGATCGGCGCGCTGACCAATGCCTGGATGCTCTATTTCGGTCTGCTGTTCATTGCGATCGTGCTGTTCCGCCCTGAAGGCATTGCCGGCGCGCTCTCGGCCGCCGTGCAGCAGCATTCCCTCAACGCGCTGAGGCGTCGCGGCACATCCGCGATGCGGCTGCTGGTCGGAGGCGGGCGATGAGTATGTTGGAGGCCGCAGGCGTCCACGTCCGCTTCGGCGATCGCGTCGTGCTGGAAAGCGTCGATCTCGCGGTGGCCGAAGGCGAGTTTCACGGCGTGATGGGCCCGAACGGCGCGGGCAAGACCACGTTCTTCAATGTCCTTACCGGTCGGGTCAAGCCAAGCCGCGGCAAGATCCGTCTTGGTGGCGAAGACGTCACGGGCCTCAGCCCGCATCGCATCGCGAACAAGGGCATTGCCCGCTCGTTTCAGATCATGACGCTGTTCGACGAGTTTTCGGCACGCGACAACGTCATGATGGGCTTGCCCGAATTTCGCGCCCGCGGCCTCGATATCGCGCGCGCCGCAGCCGCGGACCGCAGGTTTGCCGAGCAGGCCTCCGAAGCGCTTGCCGCGGTCGGCCTCGCCGACAAGGGCGATATCCGCGCCAAGGACCTCTCCTATGGCGACCGCCGCGCGCTGGAGATTGCGGTGGCGCTGGCGCAGGCGCCGCGCGTGCTTTGCCTGGACGAGCCGACCTCCGGCCTCGGCTCCGACGGCGTGCAGCGGCTCGCCACGCTGGTCGCGCGCCTGAAGGGTCGGCTGACCATCGTCGCCATCGAGCACGACATGGAATTCCTGTTCTCGCTCGCCGACCGCATCTCGGTGATCCATTGGGGCCAGGTGGTGGCGCGCGGCACGCCGCAAGAGTTGCAGCAGAACGAATGGGTGCGCCGCTCCAATCTCGGGAAGTTCGCATGATCCTCGAAGTTGACGCGGTCGATACCTTCTACGGCGAGACCCAGGCGCTGTTTGGCGCCTCGCTCGCCATCGAGAGCGCAAAAGTGTTTGCCCTGCTCGGGCCCAACGGCGCCGGCAAGACCACCATGCTGCGCTCGATCCTCGGACTGACGCGGCCGCGCCGCGGCGCTGTCCGGTTCGACGGTCACGACGTGACGCGCGAGCCGACCCACGAGATCGCACGCGCCGGCATCGGCTGGGTGCCCGACGACCGGCGGCTGTGTCCGACCTTGTCGGTGGCGCGCAATCTCTCGATCGCGCAGAAGCGCACGCGCTTTCGCCACTGGAGCGTCAAGGAGGCGAGCGCAATCTTTTCGCCGCTCGAATACCTCATGGAGCGCGACTGCGAAAACCTGTCGGGCGGCGAGATGCAGATGGTCGCGATTGCGCGCGCGCTGGTGGGATCGCCGGGGCTGGTCCTGTTCGACGAGCCGAGCCAGGGTCTGGCGCCAAAGATCGTCGGCGACGTGCTCGCCACAATTTTGCGGATGAAGGACGAAGGCATCGCCTCGTTGGTCGTAGAGCAGAATGCCGAGATCGCGCTGTCGGTCGCGGACCGTGCCGCGGTGATCGATCGCGGCCGGATCGTCTGGACCGGGGAGGCCGCCGCCTTGCGCGATGACCGCGCCCTTCGTCAGCGCCTGCTGGGAGTACACTAAGTGGCCGCACCGCTGCTCGTTCTCGATGATATCCGCAAGGTCTATACGCGGGGCCGCATCGTCCGCCGTCCGACCTTCACGCTTCAGGCAAATCTGTCGCTGGACGAACCCGGCATCGTCGGCGTCGTCGGGCCGAACGGCGCCGGCAAGACCACACTGTTCGAAATGATGACCGGCTCGAACGCGCCGACCTCGGGGCGGGTGCTGGTCGCGGGCACGGATATCCACGCTGTCAAATATCGCGAGCGCGACCGGCTCGCGATCCACTATCACCAGTCCTACCAGGTCAGGCGCTTCCGCAAGCGCGTGCCGTCTGCGTTGCTGGCGCCGTCGCCAACGAAGGCGCCGCTGGTTCATCTGTTCGACGAGCCGCAATTCAACCTGCAGGACGGCTATATCGGCTTCATGCTCGATTTCTTCCGCAAGCTGCGCGACGAGGGCAAGCTGGTCATCCTCTGCATGCATCCGACAGCGAGCTGGCATCTCGACATCCTCTCCGAGATCGCAGGACGCTTCCTGTTCGTGGCCGGTGGCGGCGTGACGCCCATGGCGGATTTCGGCTCGCTCGTCGCCGATCCGCGCTGCCGCGCGTATCTCGGGCCGGACATGACAAAGGCGGCGGACGCGATTCGTCACGGCGCTGCTCACAGCTCGACCTAGAAGGAGACTCCATTGGCCTATTCGAACACCCAGCTTTTCATTGCCGGAAAATGGCGACCGGCCCATTCGGGCCAAGTCATCGAGGTCCGCAATCCCGCAACTGAGGAGGTGATCGGGACCGTCGCCCATGCCGGCCAGTCCGACCTCGACGAGGCGTTGGCGGCGGCGAGTGCCGGCTTCAAGGTCTGGCGCAATGTCGCGCCGTTCGAGCGCTGCCGGATCATGCGCAAGGCCGCCGCCATCATGCGCGAGCGCAATGACGAGATCGCGCCGCTGCTGACGATGGAGCAGGGCAAGACGCTCGGCGAAGCCAGGATGGAGGCAATGGCCGCCGCGGACGTGATCGAATGGTTCGCGGAGGAATCCAAGCGCGCCTATGGAAGGCTGATCCCGGCGCGCGGGCCCGGCATCTACCAGATCGCGATGAAGGAGCCGGTCGGCCCGGTGGCGGCGTTTACGCCGTGGAATTTCCCGATCAACCAGGTCGTGCGCAAGCTCTCGGCCGCGCTCGCCGCCGGCTGCTCGATTATCGTGAAAGCGCCGGAGGAGACACCGGCTTCGCCGGCGCAGCTCATCCGCGCGTTCGCGGACGCGGGTGTACCCGACGGTGTCATCAACCTCGTCTACGGCGTGCCCTCGGAAATCTCCGAATATCTGATCCCGCATCCAGTGATCAGGAAAATCTCCTTCACGGGCTCGACTCATGTCGGCAAGCAGCTCAACGCGCTCGCCGGCCTGCACATGAAGCGCGCCACGATGGAGCTCGGCGGCCACGCGCCGGCGATCATCTTCAAGGACGCCGACGTGAAGTCGGCCGCGAAGATTCTGGCGGCCGCGAAATATCGCAACGCCGGCCAGGTCTGCATCTCGCCGACGCGGATGCTGGTGCAGGACGACGTGTTCCGCGAATTCGTCGATACGTTCGTTGACAGCGCCAAGGCGTTCAAGGTCGGTAACGGCCTCGATCCCGAATCCAAGATGGGCTCGCTCGCCAATCCGCGCCGGGTCACCGCGATCGAAGGCATGGTGCAGGACGCCGTCGGCAAGGGCGCGACGCTCGAGACCGGCGGCAAGCGCGTCGGCAACAAGGGGCACTTCTTCGAGCCGACGGTGGTGAGCGATGTGCCGAAGGATGCCCGTGCCATGAACGAGGAGCCGTTCGGCCCGCTCGCGCTGATCTCGCGCTTCTCGTCGTTCGACGAGGTGGTGGAGGAGGCCAACCGTCTGCCCTTCGGCCTTGCGTCCTACGCGTTCACCAGCTCGGCCAGGACGGCGGCCGCGGTCGGCGCGGCGGTCGAGGCCGGCATGATGTCGATCAACAGTTTTGGGCTCGCGCTGCCCGAAGTGCCGTTCGGCGGCATCAAGGATTCCGGCTACGGCTCCGAAGGCGGCACCGAGGCGATGGAGGGTTATTTCAACACCAAGTTCATCAGCCAGACCGGCGTGTGAGCGCTGGGTGATGCGCAGCTACCGCTTCACGAACACCAGATTGCAGGCACGCGCCTCGTTGCGCTTGCCGGTGCCGCGGGTGCGATCGAACTGCGCATCGACCGTAAAGGCGTAAGGCGAGCCGGGCGCGAGGTTATTCAGCGTGTACGTGCTCGCCCCGGTCGTGCCGCGCGCGCTCAATGTGGTCTTGCCGTCCGCGGGGATCTGGCCGTCGATCTCCAGCCGGTTGATATTGTTGCCCGGGCCCTGCGCCTCGGCGTGAAACACACCGTTGGTCACGGTGGCGACCAGGGGCCGGGTAAAGCCCTGCGCCTTGCCGGTGGCCAGGCAATTCAAGGTCACGTCCCAACTGCCGTCAAAATCCTTGCTTCCTGCGGTTTTGGCGTTGCCGCTGGGCGCCAGCGCCACCTTCTGCTTCAGCCCTTCAACGCGCGCCTTGGCGAGCGTGGCGAAGATGCAGTTCGGGAATCTCGCGAGATGATCCTCGAAGGCACCCAGCGTGCCGATGCCGTCGGCGGCCTTCCAGTGCGCTTCCGCGGCCGCGCACGGGTCGGCTTTCGGCGCGGCCTGCGGCGCCGCAGGGGCAACCGTAACCGTCACGGGTCCGTTCAGATAGAACTTGCCGATGATCGACAGCGACAGCTCCGGAAGCTGGGTCTTGCCGCTGGAATCGTAGACGTCGCTGCTGATGTCGCGAAAGACCTCGCCGATCTCCTGCGGCTCCTCGATGTGCTTCAGGAACGCGGTCGTATAGGGACTGTTGCGGCCGGTGCCATCGGCGGCGACCTGTCCCGATTGCGTCGAGAACGACACGATCGTGCCGCGCGGCGCTTCGACCTTCGACAGGCCGCGCCCGACCGAGGCGGCGCGCGTGGCGGAGCGCTTGAGCATGTCCGCCAGAGGATTGTCGCGGCAGGAATCGAGGATGAGGATGCGCAAATTCTTGGCCTGCTGCAAATCGTTGATGATGTCGTCGACCCGCACGAAGCGCTTGAGGTCGGCTTCGTCGGTCAGCGCGGCGTCGACAGGCATCAGGTAGTTCACGCCGTTGTACTGCATGGCGTGGCCGCTGTAGTAGAACATGGCGACGTCGGCCTTGCTCGCGGCGCGCGCGAAGCGGATGGTCAGGTCCTGCATGTCGGCCTGACGCAAATCGATGCCCTGGATCACCTCGAAGCCGCTGCGCTTGAGCGAGGCCGCAACGTCCTCGGCATCGTGCGAGGGATTGGGAAGCTGCGCCGTCGAGACATAGGCGCCGTTCCCGATCACCAGCGCGACCCGCGTGTCCGCCGATGCGGGAGCGGGGTCAAGCCAGCAGGCGAGGAGGGCCAAGAAAATGCCGGAGATATGAAGTCTGGAAAGGGTGCGCATGAAAGCCGTCCGGGAAAAATCAAAAAATATCCCCCGAGATTAGCGCATGCCGCGCCGGCATCAATGCCCTCGCGATGGAACCCTCAAATTTCGCGGCCGTGGCATCCTGTCACGCCGTCAGGGTTTTGCGCAGCGCCACCTCGGTTGCGATCGCCTCCCGCACTGCGGGGCGCGCCTGCATGCGGCCGAGATAGGCGAACAAGGAAGGCCATTGCGCGATGTCGACGCCTGCCGGGCGAAGCAGCAGCAGCGCCCAGGTCAGGTGGGCATCCGCGACGCTAAAACTGTCGCCGACGAGGAATTCGCGGTCCGCGAGATGCGCTGACGGCACTGCCAAGGTGTGCGTGATCCGGGCTCGCGGCTTGGCCAGAGAGCCATCGTCCTTGTACCAGAAGGTCGGAAACAGGAACGCCTTGTGGATCTCGGCGCCGACAAAACTCAGCCATTCCTGGAGGCGGTAGCGGTCGGGATCGCCCAAGCGCGGCGCGAGGCCCGCCTCCGGCTTCGCGTCGGCGATGTATTGCAGCACCGCCGCGCTCTCGGTCAGCCGTTCGCCGTTCTCCAGCACCAGGACCGGCACCGCGCCCTTCGGCGACACGCCGCGGAAATCGCTGCCGTCATCCACGACCGTCTTCGTCCAGATATGGGCGAGGTGATAGCGCGCCTCGATGCCGGCCTCCATCAGTGCGATGCGGCTGGCAAGCGAGCAGGCCATCGGAAAGAAATAGAGTTGCAGCATCGCATCGTTCCGTCAGGTCAGTGCTTCGCCTGGCGTGATGATCGCGAAGCGGTCCGACAATTCGGCCAGCGCGACCTCGTGAATGGTCCTCGCGGAGAGTGCACCGCCGCGTCCGTCCGGCAGGTCGCGCGTGGCGCAGGCATCCGCCGCAATCGTGATGCGCAGGCCGAGATCGAGTGCGGCACGCGCGGTCGAGCTTACGCACATATGGGTCATGAAGCCCGCCAGCACGATGTTGGTGCGGCCGGTCGCGGCGAGGCGAGCTTGCAAATCGGTGCCGGCAAACGCGTTCGGCAACCCCTTCTCGATCACGGCCTCGTTCGTGAGCGGCTTAAGGCTCTCGACGATCGCACCGCGCTCGGCCTCGCGGTCGAACAGGCTTCCCGCGCGGCCCTTGTGCGCGATGTGGAAGATCGTAGCACCGCTCTGCCGTGCACGCGCGAGCAGTTTTGCGGCAACTGCAATCGCCGGCTCCGCGTCGGGCAGGGCGAGTGGGCCGGCGCGGTATTCATTCTGGATGTCGATCAGCACGAGGCAGGAATCGGAGAGCTTCGGCGGATTGAGATCGGCGCCGGAGAGTTCGAGCAGGGTCTTGGGAGCGGTCATGCTGGTCAGCCTCTGGGTAAATCGGATGCCCTGACACTAGCGCGGCCACGGCCTGCCATTGTGCAGGACTATTGCAGCATATGGCTGCAAATTTGCAGGACACCGCGCCGCCTGCTAGGCTCGCCCGATGAACTGGGACGATCTGCGCATCATCGCCGCGGTGAGAGACGAGGGCACCTATGCCGGCGCCAGCGCGCGGCTGCGCATCGACGAGACCACCGTCGGCCGCAGGCTGGCGCGGATCCAGCGCGACCTCGGCGTGCCGCTGTTCGACGCGGTGGACGGCTTGCGCCGTCCGACGCGCCATTGCGAGGCGGTGCTGGAGCATGTCGGCGCGATGGCCGCGCATGTCGCGGCGATCGATCGCATCAAGGAGAACCAGCCAGGCCCCGTCGGCCGCCTGCGCATCGCCTCGACCAATGCGGTCGCCGAGGAGCTGCTGGCGCCGCACGCGAGCCGCTTCCTGCGCGATCATCCCGGACTGACGCTGGCGTTTCTGACCTCCAGCGGCAACGTCAAATTCTCGCGCTGGCAGGCCGACCTCGCCATCCGCCTGCGCAAGCCGGACAAGGGCGACTTCACCATCTCCAAACTGGGCGACATGCGGTTGTACTTCTTCGAGCCGGTCGATCGCACCGGCGAGGAGCCCGTCGTGTGCGGCTTTCCCGATGAGCTCGACGCCATTCCCGAGGCGCAGTATTTGCGCGCCAGGCGGCTGACAAACGCGCGCTGTATCACCGACAATGTCCGCATTGCCCGCACCATGATCCAGTCGCATCAGGCCATCGGCGTGCTGCCCGAGCACAGCTGCGGCGAACTGCTCGCCGACCGCGGCTTGCGCGCGACGCTGTTGCCGAGACGTCGCGACGTGTGGCTCCTGGTGCAGAACCACCTCAAGCGCGATCCCGCGACGCGTGTAACGATCGACTGGGTGAGGGCGTGCTTTCAGGACATGTCGCGCGCCTGACGTCACATCGCGTTGTGCTCATCGCGTCACAGTATGTGGTGCGCGACGAAAAAACTTTGCGATGGGCCTTGCAACCCGAACGTGCTTAGTCTATTGACGCGCTCCTTCGCTAGGCCATGTGTCCGGGCTCGTTGAGATCCCGGCTGGCGCGATCCGGTCTCCGGTTTCGTGTTCCGCCGAATGAAGGCCAAACGCGGGACGTAGCTCATGGAGAGCGTCGGGGTAAAACCCGAAGGCATCGGTTCGATTCCGGTCTCTTGCACAAAGGATAGCTCAGCTTGGTAGAGCAGATGACTGTTAATCATCGTGACGCGGGTTCGAATCCCGCTCCAGCGCTACGGGTCAGCCTGAAAAACTGACACCTCTGAAGAGGACCGGACGCGCGCTTCAGTTGCCGTCCGGCCGCATTGCCCAAAAGGCTTTCGTCCGAACAACAACACTGTGAGACCGGCTTCGCGCCGCGGGTAGATACCGCTTGCGTTGATGCCGGGTGGGCTCCGCACGACCGCTCGGCACCCGTCGGGCGATCGCGCGCGTGCGCCCGTCGTCGTGCAAGCTCACACCCCGGTCCGCCGATGTCACAGGAAGCGTCGTCCGCGTCCTTACGTCCTTTGCAAACGAAACCTGTTGTCCGGCATCCGGCCGGGCGCAAACGAAGGAGGCGTGCCATGGACTGGCATTTGCTGACAACCAAGATCACCGTGAAGGACGGTGAGCGCGCACTACTCACGCGAAACGGCCAGCTCGAGCGCGTGCTCGCGCCGGGACGGCATCGCCTGTTCGACCTGCGCAACGAGCTGACGGCGACCGTGTACAATGTCGTGGCGACCGAATTCCCCGCGGATCGCTACGCGGTGCTGAAGGCCGCGCGCCCTGATCTCGCAGCCGAACTGTTCGAGGCTGTGGAGACGACGGCGGACGAGGTTGCCATCGTCAGCCTCGACGGCCGGCCCATGCATCTGATGACGCCCTGGCAGGTGCGCGTCTACTGGAAGGTCGCGACCCGCATCGATGTCGAGCGCATCGATGTGTCGAGCGATGTCAGGATCGGCGCGCGGCATCTGACCATGATCGAGCGCAACCGGTCGACCGTCTCGATGGAGGCGGTGGTCGAGAACCACGAGGCGGGCCTGCTCTATGTCGAGGGCCGGCTCGTGGAGCGGCTCGCGGCCGGCCGGCACGCCTTCTGGACCGTCGGCCGCAAGATCGAGGTGAAGCGCCTCGACCTGCGGCCCCAGGCGGTCGAGATCACGGCGCAGGAGATGCTGACCAAGGATCGCATCGCGCTGCGGGTGACGTTGACGGCGTTCCGTCGGGTGGTTGATCCCGAGCGCACGGTGGCGACGGTGCCCGACGTGGATGCGTGGCTGTACCGGTTGGTGCAGTTCGCGATCCGCGAGGCGGTGGCCGGCCGGACGCTGGACGAGGTGCTGTCTGCGAAGGCGGCGCTGGATGCGGAGCTGCGCGACTACGTCCGTGCACGCGTCGCGGACTCCGGCGTCGAGGTCACCGAGCTCGGCGTCAAGGACGTGATCCTGCCCGGCGAGATCCGGGAGCTGGTGAACAAGGTGGTGGAAGCGGAGCGGGTCGCGAAGGCGAACCTGATCCGCCGGCAGGAGGAGACCGCGGCGACGCGTTCGCTTCTGAACACCGCCCGCCTGATGGAGGAGAACCCGCTGCTGCTGCGGCTCAAGGAGCTGGAGTCGCTGGAGCGGCTGGTCGAGAAGGTCGGCCGCATCGATCTCCACGCCGGCAACGGCGAGGGTCTCGATGCCCTCCTGACCAAGCTCGTGCGCCTGAAGGCGCCCGAGAGCACGTGAAACGGAAGGGCCGCCCACGGGCGGCCCTTCATATTTTTGTTGTATTTGCTAGCCGTGAACGCGTGAGCGCGCCCCTGCGACCAATATCCTGAGAGGGGATTGCGCGCGCGCGAAGGTTGCGTAATCTCGCGACGACGATCTCGATCAGGCAGGCGCATGACCACTCTTGAACAATCGATCCGCCCACAGGCCAGGTCGCGGGAATGGAAGGCGATCGTCGTCCTGATCCTGCTCGTGCCCTTCCTGTGGTCGCCGCCGTTCCTGTTTCGATTCTTCCTGTATCAGCCGTTCAGCATCCCTTCCGGCTCGATGACGCCGACGCTGATGACCGGCGACTATGTCTTTGCGTCGAAGGGCGCCTATGGATACGGGCCCTATTCGTTTCCCTTCGCATCCTCGCTGATCACGCACCGCGTCTTCGCCGCGGAGCCCGAGCGTGGCGACGTCGTGGTGTTCCGGACGCCAAAGGACACTTCGGTCGACTACGTCAAGCGCGTGGTGGGTCTGCCCGGCGACCGCATCCAGATGCGGCAGGGGCAACTTGTCCTCAACGACAGGCCGGTGACGCGTGTCGCGCTGAAGGAGGTAGACGGTGAAGACGCCTGCGGCGCCGACGACGCGAAAGTCAGGAATTGGCGCGAGACGCTGCCGAACGGCGCGTCCTACGTCACCTACGACTGCGTCGACAATGGCTATTACGACAACACCGGCGTCTTCACGGTCCCGCTAGGCCACTTCTTCGTGCTCGGCGACAACCGCGACAACTCCACCGACAGCCGCGTGATGGCCACGATGGGCTTTATCCCGATGGACAATCTCGTCGGCCGAGTGACGCGGATCATCTGGTCCCTCGACGACGACGGCGAGCCGCGCTTCGAGCGGATGGGGAAGGTGCGGTGAGGGGGAGTTATTCCGGGCGGTGCGAAAGCCTGGACAGTTCGCGTCGTTAGCTCACTTTGAGCGCAGAGCATTGTACAGATCTAGCCTAACTCTTAGCCGCTTGAGCGTCTGTATGTCGGTTACAGGAACATAAAATCGAGAATATTTCAGGTCCTGTGTGAACGTTCCTCTGACAAGAGTTGCATTCTGAAAGCTTTCGATTAGATGCCAAGTAATTTTGGTGCGGTCGATCGACGCGCAGTAGAAATATCTCAGTGGATTGAGTAGAAGATAATACCGATCGGGTGTAGCGCTTGCGTCCCCAAGTGGGAGCGTGCTCAGGTTAAACTCAGTTGTCTGGCCAGCTATCACGTCCGTGTAGACGACGGGCGAACTGAAAGCGGTCGGTTCAATCTGAGCGTTGCCCTTGATGGGACGTCCGAGGCGTGCAGTTGCTTCGTAAGTTATGCCGCTCAGTAAGCCCGCACGATAGAATAGCTCATCTGGTGGCTGAAGTTCGAGTGGTGGTCGAAAGTCAAACTTGCCAGAATAGCTCTTAGTCAGTTCAAGGTGAGGAATGAATACTGCTTGAAGTACGTCATGTAGCGTTCGCCCGTCCGACAGCTTGCTTTTCGCTGCGTAGTACATCATTTGCGACGGTTCGTCAGGAAACGTGACGGCTTGCCCGCCGAAATACAGAAGAGTGATTTTTTCGATTTGGTTGACAGTCTGCGCTTCTCCAACCTCAATGTATGGCGGAGCGGTGTCTTCCGTTTTTCTGAGAGTGATCCAACTCCCCTGCTTCGCGAGTTGGGGTTTGTCCGCGAAGGATACCGTGAAAAGATCGACTCCGTGTCGTTTAGCGACGTCGAGTGCTCCACTTTGAAAGCCTGCCGTTGTCACGAAGACCGATTTGCTGGCGAGATGGTCGCGAGCTTTGAGCGCAAAGGCTTCAAGATCTGATGCGGAGGCTTTCCTTGATCGGTTCTTTACTTCAATTAGAACGAGATATGATAGCGTGCCTAATTTGAATCGAACGACGACATCGAATTGACGTCCGTTGATTTTTTCATTCCATGAAATTTCAGCATTGTCGGAGGTGACGAAATGAATTCCGGCTACAATTCGTTCTAAATACTCGTCTTCGCTTATCATAATTCAATCCATTCCGAATCCATAAATGTTCGGGCCTTATGCTTCGCTAGGGGGATGATCTTCCGCGATGAGCTTGTGGCCGATAACGTCCGATTGACATTGGAGGAACTAGCTTGCGTCTTATGGCTGGTCTTCCAACCATCGCAACTAAAGTTTCAATCGCGAAAGCAAGGCGATCTTCAAAATCGTCTCTTGTGGCAGTGGGCCATCCGTGGGCCTCTAGGGTTGGCCAAAGATCGGTGCCAGCTACGGGAAGTCGTCGGCTTCGAATAGTGCTGAGTATTGGTATGAGTACGTCTATTGACCAGCCGGAGTGGTGTCGGAATAGGACCGAGGTCTGCACAATTGCTTCGTCGAGCGCCGACAGGTCGTCAGTCGAAAGGTGGCACAACCAATCCGGAATGCTTTCAATCGGGGCAAAGGAAAATCTATCCAGATTGTAAATTACTCTGCTCTGGTGCTCTTGGGGTTCAAGATCGAAGTGTACGAGAAATTCGCCGTCGTTGAAGCCTCGTTCGGCCGTTACGGTTGCCTCTCTTCCAGCATTTGAGCCCTGAAGGAAGACGATCCGGTCGCCGACGGAGACAGAGGCGATCATTCGACCGATGCAGAATGGGCAATCCGCTGCGGCACCGCATTCAACGGTTCGAACGAGAGTGCGTACATCGTCCGCTTGCAAGTGATGTCCTCTCACTTGGTGCAATTATAAATTGAGTATAGCTAGATCATAGACACTTATCTCAAACAAAAACCCCGGCATCGCTGCCGGGGTTTCGCATTTCGTCGTTTGCCTGAACGGCTGGATCAGAAGTCCATGCCGCCCATGCCGCCACCCGGGGGCATCGCGGGACCTGCGCCGCCCTTCTTGGGCAGCTCGGCGACCATGGCTTCCGTGGTGATCAGCAGGGCTGCAACCGAGGCAGCGTTCTGGATCGCGGTACGGACCACCTTGGTCGGGTCGATGATGCCCTTCTTGACGAGGTCGACATATTCGCCGGTCTGGGAGTCGAAGCCGTAAGCGTAGGTCTTGTTCTCCAGCACCTTGCCGACGATCACCGAGCCGTCTTCACCGGCGTTGATCGCGATCTGGCGAGCGGGAGCCGACAGCGCCTTGCGTACGATCTCGACGCCGGTCTTCTGGTCGTCGTTCTTGGTGCGCAGGCCCTTGAGCTGCTCGGAGGCACGGAGCAGGGCGACGCCGCCGCCCGGGACAACGCCTTCCTCGACAGCCGCGCGGGTCGCATGCATCGCGTCATCAACGCGATCCTTGCGCTCCTTCACCTCGACCTCGGTCGCGCCGCCGACGCGGATCGCCGCCAGCGAGCTTGGCAAGACGCTCCTCTTGGAGCGTCGCAGAAAGATGACCTAACTATTTGGTATATTTAGCATTTCGGCTTCGCAGAATGTTGTTCTGCGTTGTTCTTGACGGCGTGATTGCAAATTGGTAAGCAGGAACAACGCAGAACAACGGAGGAGAAAATGGCTTTACGCTTCACCGCAACAAAAGTTCGCTCAAACCGTCCCGGTTGGAGCGTCACGTTCCGTCACCCGGTTCGGACTGACAGCAAGAACAAGAAGGGGCTGAAGGTAAGAAAGGGGCTGGGTACGGCCGACGATGCGCGGGCCGACGAACTGGTCAGTCAGTTGAATACCCTCTTGGCGGACGAGGCGTGGTGGAATGGGGACAAGAGCAAGGATGCCAATCATCTATTTGATCCGGTCGTGGTGTCCATCTTCTTCGAGGGAATGGAGACCGGATCCTTCAATTCGGTCGCGAAGCGAGATCAAGTAATTCCGTTGCCGACAGCGACCGATGGATATAGCCGCGCGCTGTTGCTCGGGACCACTGGAGCGGGGAAGACCACGCTCCTTCGCCATCTCATTGGCTCAGATCACGAGTTGGATCGCTTCCCCTCAACGTCTACTGCTAAGACGACAACTGCCGATACGGAGATCGTTACCTCGGATGGCGGCTTTGAGGCCGTGGTCACATTCATGCCCGAGCATCAGGTGCGTGCATACATCGACGAATGTCTCGAGGCCGCATGTCTTGAGGCCGTGCAGGGTAGTCCGCCCGCAAAAATTATGGCGGCCCTGCTTCAACATGAAGAGCAGAGATTCCGGCTTTCCTATGTGCTGGGAGGGTATTCCTCTTCGCAGAGCAAGCATGACGACGATGAATTTTCGTTCGATGACGAGTCCGCTGAGGTTGTCGAAATTGCTCCCGATGAAATGGTGAGCGGTAAGGAGCAAGAAGAGAATCGAGGGCGCTTGGAGCGTTATCTGTTGGCAATCGGTACGGTTGTCTCCGCCGTGGAAGCTAGAGTGAAGCGAGAACTAGGTGAGCTGAGATCGGAAATGTCGGCAGATGATCGTGCTGCTTGGCTTGAAATCTTTGCAAATGAAATTTTTTACGATGGTGCGTTCGCGGAGCTCGGGCTCGACCTCATGGAAGATATCGCGCGTCGATTTGATATGGTGTCGGCCGGGGTCATCGAGCGTGCTGTCTCAGAGTGGCCGACGTGTTGGACGTATGCTGAGGCTGACCGCACGAAGTTTCTCTCCAGTGTAAGGTGGTTCGCCAGCAATCATCATCTCCAATTTGGAAGGCTTCTCACGCCTTTGGTCGATGGCATTCGGGTGCGCGGGCCATTTTATCCTGAGTTTGATGAGGCAGGCCAACCGAAGCTTGTCTTAATTGACGGCGAAGGAATTGGTCATACCGCGAACGACGCTTCATCTGTGTCGACGCGCATCACGCAAAAATTCGAATCGGTGGATGTGATACTTCTTGTCGACAATGCGCAGCAGCCAATGCAGGCCGCCCCGTTGGCGTTGCTGCGTACCGTTGGTACCAGCGGATTTTCGCGAAAGCTGGCTGTTGCGTTCACTCACTTCGACCAGGTGAAGGGTGCGAATCTCTCTACTTTTGCTCAAAAGACGGATCACGTGACGGCATCGATCAAAAATGCCATCTCAAGTATTCGCGATAGCATTGGATCGGGGATAGCCGGCACGTTAGATCGACAGATTGAGAGGAATTCTGTGTTTCTTGGTGGATTAGATCGGCCGACTAATAAGATTCCAGCGGGCTTCATCAAGGAACTTTTGAAGCTTCTGAAAATCGTACAGGACGCGATCGCTCCATCGGCGGCCGTCACGGTTGCGCCGGTCTATCAGTTTAAGGGCCTTGAGATCGCAATGAGAGATGCGATTGATGCCTTCAGAAACCCTTGGCACGGGCGACTAGGCCTTGGTTATCACGACGGCGTCTCAAAGGAACATTGGACGCGCATTAAGGCGCTCAGTCGGCGGCTGGCAAATGGAGTGGATGAGTACAGTAATCTCCGTCCCGTAGCTGATCTCCTTGGCTGTCTGCAAGAAGAGGCTGCCAAATGGCTTGATCGACCGGCCGAATGGAGGGGAGTGCCAGCTAACGATGAAGAGCGGGAGGCTGCGCTCGATCCAATACGTCAGCTTGTATTTTCAAAGCTGCATGATCTTGTATCTACGAGGCTTCGTGACGATCAGTTGTCCAGATGGAGGGAAGCGTACCAATTCTCAGGGAAAGGCTCGGCGAGCCTTCGAGCCGATTTGATCAACGATATCCATCACGAAGCCGCTCCTCATATGAGTGCGGCGATGACGCAAGATGCGCGCGATTTCTTGGACAAGCTGTATGTGATACTTCAAGATGCAATTGCGGAATCCGGAGGTGAAATTAAGTCCCTTGCCGCATGATAGCACCTCGCCTCTTGATGGACGCTGCTGCCGAGGCCCATCGACGCAAGCAAGCGTAGCTTCGTACTTCCGGACGAAACTCAAAAACAAAAACCCCGGCATCGCTGCCGGGGTTTCGTAGTTGTAGAGCGAGATCCCGGATCTGCAGTGCACCGCTTCGCGCTGCACTGCGTCCGGGACGACTTCGTCGCCTTAGAAGTCCATGCCGCCCATGCCGCCGCCCGGGGGCATTGCGGGGCCGGCGCCGCCCTTCTTGGGCAGCTCGGCGACCATGGCTTCCGTGGTGATCAGCAGGGCCGCAACCGAGGCTGCGTTCTGGATCGCGGTACGGACCACCTTGGTCGGGTCGATGATGCCCTTCTTGACGAGGTCGCCGTATTCGCCGGTCTGGGAGTCGAAGCCGAACGCGTAGGTCTTGTTCTCCAGCACCTTGCCGACGATCACCGAGCCGTCTTCACCGGCGTTGATCGCGATCTGGCGAGCGGGAGCCGACAGCGCCTTGCGCACGATCTCGACGCCGGTCTTCTGGTCGTCGTTCTTGGTGCGCAGGCCCTTGAGCTGCTCGGAAGCACGGAGCAGGGCGACGCCGCCGCCCGGGACGATGCCTTCCTCGACAGCCGCGCGGGTCGCATGCATCGCGTCATCAACGCGATCCTTGCGCTCCTTCACCTCGACCTCGGTCGCGCCGCCGACGCGGATCACCGCGACGCCGCCAGCGAGCTTGGCAAGACGCTCCTGGAGCTTCTCACGGTCGTAGTCCGAGGTGGTTTCCTCGATCTGCGCCTTGATCTGGGCCACGCGCGCCTCGATGTCGGCCTTCTTGCCGGCGCCGTTGACGATCGTGGTGTTCTCCTTGTCGATCATCACCTTCTTGGCGCGACCGAGCATGTTGAGCGTGACGTTCTCGAGCTTGATGCCGAGATCTTCCGAGATCGCCTGGCCGCCGGTCAGGATCGCGATGTCCTGCAGCATGGCCTTGCGGCGATCGCCGAAGCCCGGAGCCTTGACGGCCGCAACCTTGAGGCCGCCACGGAGGCGGTTCACGACGAGCGTGGCAAGAGCCTCGCCTTCGACGTCCTCGGCGACGATCACCAGCGGCTTGCCGGTCTGCACCACGGCCTCGAGCAGCGGCAGCAGCTCGTTCAGCGAGGAGAGCTTCTTCTCGTTGATGAGGATGTAGGCGTCGTCCATCTCAACGCGCATCTTGTCGGCGTTGGTGACGAAGTAGGGCGAGATGTAGCCGCGGTCGAACTGCATGCCCTCGACGACGTCGAGCTCGGTCTCGAGCGACTTGGCTTCCTCGACGGTGATGACACCCTCGTTGCCGACCTTCTTCATGGCGTCGGAGAGGAACTTGCCGATTTCGACATCGCCGTTCGCCGAGATGGTGCCGACCTGGGCGATTTCCTCGTTCGAGGTGACCTTCTTGGAGTTCTTGACGAGGTCCGCAACGACGGCTTCGACCGCGAGGTCGATACCGCGCTTGAGGTCCATCGGGTTCATGCCGGCGGCAACCGACTTGGCGCCTTCACGCACGATCGCCTGGGCGAGCACGGTGGCGGTGGTGGTGCCGTCGCCGGCCGCGTCAGCGGACTTGGAAGCGACTTCGCGCACCATCTGCGCGCCCATGTTCTCGAACTTGTCCTCGAGCTCGATCTCCTTGGCGACGGTGACGCCGTCCTTGGTGATGCGGGGAGCGCCGAACGACTTGTCGAGCACGACGTTACGGCCCTTCGGACCGAGCGTGACCTTCACCGCGTTGGCGAGAATGTCGACGCCGCGCAGCATCTTGTCGCGCGCTTCAACCGAGAATTTGACTTCTTTGGCTGCCATGTGGATTTTTTCCTTAAGGTTTTGACGGGATGGAGAGAGGGGCTCTTAGGCCGCCTTCTTCTTGGAAGCGGGGACGTCGAGGACGCCCATGATGTCGCTTTCCTTCATGATCAGCAGATCGACGTTGTCGATCTTGACCTCGGTACCGGACCACTTGCCGAACAGCACGCGGTCGCCGACCTTCAGGTCGATCGGGATCAGCTTGCCGGCTTCGTCGCGGCCACCGGGGCCAACAGCGACGACTTCACCCTGCGAGGGCTTTTCCTTGGCAGAGTCGGGGATGATGATGCCGCCGGCGGTCTTCTCTTCTGCGTCGATACGCTTGACCACGACGCGGTCGTGAAGCGGACGGAATTTCATGCAGCTCTCCTAAGCAGTTGCTCAGATTGATGTTTTAAGGATGTTGGCAATCAGTGCCCGCGAGTGCCAATGCGGGTGAAGCTCAAATAGGACAGGAATTTTGCGGGGGCAAGGGCTTCTAGCAGAAAATTCGGCACTCTGAAGGCCAGGGTGCCAAATTCCTTTACCATCGTTAACCGGATGGCGGGGCCGTATTAGCACGGAGCGTGCTCTGCTGCTAACGCATTGAATTTCAACAGCTTGTTAAACTTTTGGGCTTGAGATGGATTGTCAGTTTGCGTCACATTTCTCTCATGTGAGCGCATCGTTTCCGGGTGGCTCTTCAAGCAGCGTACCGGCAAGCCACCCCTGAATATGCGCTCCTGCAAAGGAGGTTGGCATGGTCTCGCGGGTTGGGGTTGTTTCCGACGATTTCCGGAAACAGGTGTTGGGTTACGGGCTGACGACGGCGCAAATTCTCTACCGGATGCCGGATCATCGCTCGCTGCTTCAGACCTATGTCTGGCAGAACTACGATCTGTTCCCGAAATTTCCGGCGCTGACCGACTTCCTCGCGTTCTGGCAGGAGAGGCTCGACGGCCCGCTGTTCTCGGTGACCGTCGCGCACTCGAAGCTGATCAAGCCGGCCGAGCTCCGCGCCGTGGATGGCGTGTTCAGGCTGCATTGAGAGAGCACCGGTCTCGCAACGACCGCCGGTTTCGTAGGGTGGGCAAAGGTGCGCAAGCGCCGTGCCCACGATCTCTTTCCGATTGCACGCGGAAGGTGGGCACGCTTCGCTTTGCTCACCCTACGGCATCTCGTTTCTGTTAGCCTCTCGCCATAACAACAGGGGAGGCCGGTCCATGGCCAAGAAAACAAAATTGCGCAGCGCAGCCCAGACCGCGGTGAGGAAGCGAAGCAGCACCAAGTCCGCCGCGCGATCCTCCGCACGCAAGGCCGTGAAGGCGAAGCCGCGCACTGCGCCCGCCAAGACCGCTCCGAAAAAACCCTCACGTCCCAGGCAGCGCATCGCCATCAGCCATCACCGCGAGGAAGATTTCAAAGCCGACGGCCTGCGGACCTACGCAAAATACCGCGACCTCGGTATCGCCGCCGCCAGCCACGGCCTCGCGCAGGCGCACGTGATCCGGCTGCAAGGCCCCTGCGATCCGGCCGAGGTGTCGAAGCTGCACCTCCACCACGTCGACTTCCAGATGGTCTACGTGCTGAAGGGCTGGGTGAAGACCTACATGGAAGGAGAGGGCGAGACCTTGATGCAGGAAGGCAGCGCCTGGACCCAGCCGCCGAAGATCAAGCACATGATCCTCGACTATTCGGATGATGTGGAATTGCTGGAGGTGATCCTGCCGGCGGAGTTCAAGACGACGGAGTTGAAGGCCTAAGCTCTCTCCCCGTCATTGCGAGGAGCGAAGCGACGAAGCAATCCAGAAATGTTTCCGCGGACACAGTCTGGATTGATTCGCTTCGCTCGCAATGACGGTGGAGAGACTTACGACAACACCCCCACCACCGCCCCCATCAAACACGTCGTCAGCGTCCCCGACACGATCGACTTCAGCCCGAGTGCGTTGATCTCCTCGCGCCGCTCCGGCGCCATCACGCCGAGGCCGCCGATCATGATGCCGAGGCTGGCGAAATTGGCGAAGCCGCACATCGCGTAGAGCATGATCAGGCGCGAGCGCGGATCGAGCGCGTCGGGCGAAAGCTTCGAGAAGTCGACGTAGGCGATCAGCTCGTTGAGCACGGTCTTGGTGCCCATCAGGCTGCCGGCGGTGACGGCCTGGTCCCAGGGTAATCCCATCAGCCAGCACACCGGCGCCATCACGAGGCCGAGCAGGCGTTGCAGCGAGATCGCGGCGCCGCCGACATTCGGCAGCAGGCCGAGGACGGCGTTGACGAGATAGACCAGCGCCACCAGCACCAGCAGCATCGCAACGATGTTGATCAGCAGCTCGATCCCCGCGGTGGTGCCTTTCACGATCGCGTCCATCGTGCTGGCGACCTCCATCTCGGGGTCTTCCAGCGCGCCGCCGGTGCGCTTGTCCGATGGTTCAGGCACCATGATGAGGCTGACGAGGATCGCGGCCGGAGCGCCCATCACGGAGGCGATGACGAAATGTGCAGGCGCGTCCGGAATCAGCGGGTCGAGCAGCGTCGCATAGAGCACCAGCACGGTGCCGGCGATCCCGGCCATGCCGCCGGTCATCACCAGAAACAATTCGCTCCGCGTCATCTGTGCGAGGTAAGGCCGCACGAACAGTGGCGCCTCGACCATGCCGAGGAAGATGTTGGCGGCGGTCGACAGCCCGACCGCGCCGCCGACACCGAGCGTGCGCTCCAGCAGCCAGGCCATGCCGCGCACGACCGGCGGCAGCACGCGCCAATAGAACAGCAGCGTCGTCAGCACGCTCATCACCAGCACGATCGGCAGCGCCTGGAACGCCAAGATGAAGTCCGCGCCCGGCACTTTGACGTCGAAGGGCAGGGTGCCGCCGCCGATATAACCGAACACGAAAGAGGAGCCGGCGCGCGAGGCCGCCGAGATCGCGCCGACGGCATCGTTGATGGCCCCGAAGGCGCGCGCGACCACGGGTACTTTCAGCAGCACGAACGCGGTGACGAAGGTCGCGACGAGGCCGATCGCCGCCTGCCGCCACGAGACGGCGCGACGATTCTCCGCCAGCGCGAAAGCGATCGCCAGCAATGCGAAAACGCCGAGTGCCGATTGCAGCCGCAGCATGATGTCCCCAAACCCCCAATGATTATGGCCGCGCCTGCGCTGCAAACGCAATGCCGGAAGGCCACCAGGGCCGCCCGCTGTTGACAAGCCGGTCTGCGTCAGCCACGCGGAGCGCACGTCCACAGGAGCGACGGTCAGGGGTGACCCAACAGGCGATGCCAGAGCAGCCAATAGCCATAAATCCGCCGGTGACCGCCGGCGAGCTCCTCAGCCACCGCGCCTTCCTGCTCTTCGTGCTCTCGCGCAGCCTGTCACGCTTCTCCAGCCAGATTGCGGCGGTCGCGATCGGCTGGCAGATCTACGATCTCACCGGCTCGGCCTTCGACCTCGGCATGGTCGGCCTCGTGCAATTCCTGCCCACGGCGCTTCTGGTGTTCGTCGCGGGCCACGCCGCCGACCGTTTCGAGCGCAAGCGCGTGGTTCAGCTCTGCCAGCTCGTGGAAGCCGCGATCGCGCTTTATCTTGGCGTCCTCACCTATCTTGGCGCGGTCAGCGAAGTCCAGATCTTCATCGCGACCTTCGTGCTCGGCATTGCCGGTGCCTTCGAGAGCCCGACCACCGCGGCGCTGCTGCCGGCGATTGCGCCGCAGGGATCGCTCCAGCGCGCCACGGCGGTTGCGAGCGGTGCGGGGCAGGTCGCGACCATCGCCGGCCCCGCGCTCGGCGGCTTTGCCTATGCGATCGCGCCGCATCTCGCCTATGCCATGATGCTGCTGTTCTGGATTCTCGGGATGATCCTGACCGGCTTCCTCCGGCCGCGCCCGCAGGCGGTCGCCAAGGCAGGGACGGACGCGGACAACATCTTCGCCGGCGTCCGCTTCATCCGCAGCAATCCGGCGATCCTCGGCACCATCTCGCTCGATCTGTTCGCGGTGCTGTTCGGCGGCGTCACCGCGCTGTTGCCGATCTATGCCCGCGATATCCTCCAGACCGGTCCGGTGGGGCTCGGGATCTTGCGCGCCGCGCCCGCGGTCGGTGCGCTTCTGATGACGATGGTGCTGGCGCGTCACGCCATCTCCAGGCATGTCGGCCTGCGCATGTTCCAGGCCGTGATCGTTTTCGGCGTCGCCACCATCGTGTTCGCGCTGTCGTCGTGGATGTGGCTGTCGGTGCTCGCGCTCGCCGTGCTCGGCGCGGCCGACACGATCAGCGTCGTGATCCGCTTCTCGCTGGTGCAGTTGGCAACGCCCGACGAGATGCGCGGCCGCGTCGGCGCCGTGAATTTCCTCTTCATCAACGCCTCGAACCAGCTCGGCCAGTTCGAGAGCGGCGTGGCGGCGGCATTGTTCGGTGCCATGCCCGCTGCAGTCCTCGGCGGCGTCTGCACGGTCGCAGTGGCGCTGTTGTGGATGAAGCTGTTTCCAAGCCTGCGGAAGGTGGAGAGTCTGGAGTAGGCGGAAGGTCTCGTGTCCCGGACGCGGTGCAGCGCATAGCGGTGCGCCGCAGAGCCGGGACCCAGAAGGCCAGGAACGAACTTGTCGAGGCATGGGCCCCGGCTCAGCAGCGCGTCATTGCATGCCGCGCTGCGTCCGGGGCACGAGAGCAGCGACTAACCCCGTCCCACGAACGGCATCTTCGTCGCCATGACGGTCATCGTCAGCACGTTGGCATCCAGCGGCAGGCCGGCCATGTAGGCGACGGCGTCGCCGACCGCTTTCGCGTCCATGCGCGGTTCCTGCTTCGACGTGCCGTCGGGCTGCAGCACGCCGGGGCCGTTGACCATGCGATCGGTCATCGGGGTCGCGGCATTGCCGATGTCGACCTGGCCGACCGCGATGTCGTACATGCGGCCGTCGAGGTTGCTGGCCTTGGTGAGGCCCGTGATGGCGTGCTTGGTCGAGGTGTAGGCCGCCGAGAACGGCCGCGGCGCATGCGCCGAGATCGAGCCGTTGTTGATGATGCGGCCGCCGCGCGGGCTCTGGTCCTTCATGATGCGGAAGGCATGCTGGGTGCACAGGAACGGGCCGGTGAGGTTGGTATTCACCACGGCCTGCCACTGCTCGAGGCTCAGATCTTCGAAGTTGACCGGCGGAGCGCCCATGCCGGCATTGTTGAAGAGCACGTCGAGGCGGCCATAGGTCGCCTTCACCTTGTCGAACAGCGCGGCGATCTGCTCCGGCTTGGTCATGTCGGCGGTGACGCACAGGCTCTTGCCGGCGGGGCCGAGCTTTGCGGTCTCCTCGAGCATGTCGAGGCGGCGCCCGACCAGCACCACGGTGAAGCCGGTGTTCATCAACGCCAGCGACGCGGCGCGGCCGACACCGGTGCCGGCGCCCGTCACCACTGCGATCTTCTTTGCTTCACTCATCGTTTCCTGCCTTTTCTATCTTCAAGTTGGCTGTCAGGTTTTTGGTTCTTTTTCGTTCTTGTAGGGCGGCCGCGGAATGTTCTGATGCGCCGCGCGCAAGGCCGCCGACCAGCGCGAACGCAGATCGTGGAAATAGGGCTCGCCCGCCTCGATGCGGTGATTGAGATCGGCGTCGCAGGCGTCGGCCCGCACCACCAGCACGTCGATCGGGAGACCGACGCCGAGGTTCGAGCGCATGGTCGAGTCCATCGAGATCAGGCCGGTCTTCAGCGCTTCGTACAGCTCGACGTCGTAATGCATGGCGCGGTCGAGCACCGGCTTGCCGTATTTGTGCTCGCCGATCTGAAGGTAGGGCGTATCGGTGGTGCACTCGATGAAATTGCCGGCGGTGTAAACCATGAACAGGCGCATCCGCGCACCCTTGATCTGGCCGCCGAACAGGAAGGAAACGTCGAAGGAGACGTCTTCGGATTTCAGCGCCGGACCTTCGGTCGCATGCACCGCCCGGATCGCCCGGCCGATGCGCTGGGCGGCCTGGAACATGGTCGGCGCGTTCATCAGGGTCTCGATCTCGCCCGTGTTGGGGTCTTCGAGGCCTTCGGTCAGCGTGGAGAGCACCGATTGACTGATGGCGAGGTTGCCGGCGCTGGCAATCGCCATGATGCGGTCGCCGGGCTTGGAGAAGATATGCAGCTTGCGGAAGGTCGAGACATTGTCGAGGCCGGCATTGGTGCGGGTGTCGGCGATCATCACCAGACCGTCCCGAACCAGAATTCCGCAGCAATAGGTCATTTCCGGTCCCCGAACGCGTTTGCGCGGAATTACTAGCCAATTTCGCCGGCCGCTCCAACCCCCGATTCCCGGGGGCGGGACCTCAGTCAGCCGCATCGGCGAGAAACGCCGCGTCGACGGGGACGCCGAGCGCCGTGACCAGCCGGTTGGTCTCCGCGGCCATGCCGACGATGGCGAGCAGCTCGCCATATTCGGCCTCGGTCATGCCCTTGGCCCGTGCGGCGGCGGTGTGGGAATGGATGCAGTAGCTGCAGCCATGCGCGATAGACACCGCGACATAGAGCATTTCCTTGACCTTGGGATCGAGCGCGCCCGGCGCCATCACCTCCTGGATGCTCTCCCAGGTCCGCCGCAGCGTCTTCGGATCATGCGCCAGCGCGCGCCAGAAATTGTTGACGAAATCTGACTTCCGCACCTTGCGGATATCGTCGAAAACGGCGCGCGCTTCAGTGGAGAGTTCATCGTCCGAAAGCAGCTTGACGGTCGCCATGGGGGTCCTCGCAGGGTCTGATGTGACCCTGCGATCGTAGCACGGCTCGTGCTCAGCCGGCCTGGTCCGCCGAACGCCGCAAAGCCAGCTTGCCGACGTCCACATACTGCCTCTGCTGCGCGTGAGCGTGCTGTGCTGCGACGTGAAGATCGCGCAAGCGCCGCTGCAGCGGCGAGCTGTCGTAGACCGCGCTGCTTCCGGCCAGCGCAAAACAGGCATCCGCGATGCCGACGCAGGTCGTGGCGAGCCAGGTCGCGGATCGGGCCCCCTCGATATGGACATCTTCGTTCTTCAATGTGCCAGCGAGAGCGTGACGCCAGTGGCTGGCAAGTTGGACTTCGTGGTAGGCCTGCGCAGCACTGAGGTCTGCCGTAATCCGTCCGAGGCCGAACTGGAAGATCTCGGAGTCCCGCAGCGGTGTGGCCGCATAGAGCTGCTGCCTCCCGGTATGGGCGAGTGCGAGCAGGTCATCGACCGTTCCCTCGGCCAAACCCAGCGAGAATGCGCCGTGAAGCAGTGGCGCCCATGGCAGCAAGGCCTGATAGATCGGGCCCGGCAGACTTGGGGCCGCATCGAGATCGAAGACATGGGCCTCCGGAACCACCATCTCTCGTAGCGCGATATGGTGACTGCCGGTGCCCTTGAGCCCCGCGGCGTGCCAGGTGTCCTCGATCTCCCAGTCGCGCACCGGCAGCAGAACGATGCGCATCAAAGGCTTGCCGTGCGGGCCGGCGACCGGCTTGCCGTTTTCGGTGATGATGCAGAAACCGCCCATCCAATCAGCATGCATGCAGCCGCTGGCGAACGGCCAGCGGCCCTTGACGCGATAGCCGCCCGAGACACGCTCCGCCGTTCCGGCCGGCTGGGACGAGCCGCAGATCGCGACATCAGGCCCGTCCCGATAGATTTGCTGATACAATTCAGGGCGTGACGCGGCGGCGAAAAGCGCGCCGACTCCGCCGACGATCGAGATCCAGCCGATCGAGCCGTCGAGGCGGGCCAGTGCCTTGATGACCTCCAGTCCGGCCGGAAAATCCAGCTCCAGCCCGCCATGGCTTCGCGGCACGAACATCCGGAAAATCCCGATCGACCGCAGCCGTTCCACGAGGTCGGGCGGCACGCGGCGCGCGGCTTCGATCTCGGCGGCGCGTGCCTTGATCTCGGGGGCCAACTGCTGGATTCCTGCAAGCATGTCCTTGTGGGGATCGCGCAAGGGCACGGAGTGAGTCTTGTTCTTTTCCTGAAGCCGCATTGTCTCAACCTCGCTTGCGGGAATGGATCGCAAGGGAAGGTTGAACAGGCGGCGCTACGGCGCGGTTTCAGCCCGGCGGTCGTCGATTACAGCTGTAACGCCACGCCTGGATTGCGCCGCAGATGCGGCTAGCTCTGCCGCTGGGACTGCGACTGCGATTGCCCGCCGCGGCCGGCCTGCTCGACCTTCACGGCCACCGTCAGCGTCTCCGCGCCGCCGCCATAGCGGGTGCCGCGCACGGGAGCGGCGCCGAGATAGTCGAGGCCGATCGCGATGCGGACATGGGCGTCGGTGGTGCAGATGCAGTTGGCGGGATCAAAGCCGACCCAGCCGAGGCCGTCGATGTAAGCCTCCGCCCAGGCGTGGCCGGCGTCCTGATGCACCGTGCCGTCGGAGCGCAGGAAATGGCCGGAGACGAAGCGCGCCGGCACGCCGCCGCTGCGGGCGCAGGCGATGAAGATGTGCGCATAGTCCTGGCAGACGCCGCGCTTGAGCGTGAACGCTTCGGCCGCCGAGGTGCCGCTGTTGGTCGGGTCCTCGTCGAAGGTCATGTGATCGCTGATCTCGCTCATCAGCGTGTGCAGGAAGCCGAGCGTGTCGCTCTCGGCCTCGCTGCGCAACTGCCGTGCGACCGCCGCCATTGCCGGACTGACGGTGGTGAGATCGGTGGGGCGCAGGAACATGCCGGCCGGAAAACGCTCGTCGGCGCCGCGCAGCACGCCGCCGGTGTCATGGGTTTCGATCAGGCCCTCGGCGATGATCTTGATGTCGCTGACGGGTCCGCAGGACAGCACATGGGTGACGTTGCCGAACGCATCCTCGTGTGTGTCGAGCCTGGTGTCGGTCGAGACGTCGATCTGCCACTCCGCCACATATTGCCCGTCATGGCTGCACGGCGTCATGCGCAGGATCTGGATCACGCTGGTGGCCGGCGGCTCGTAGCGATAGGTCGTGGTGTGCAGGATTCGCAGGCGCATGGTGGACCGTGTCGTTGGTGGTTAGCCGACTGTGGCCGCAAAGAAGCTCGTCATGCCCGGGCTTGTCCCGGGCATCCACGTTCTTTTTCGTCGCGCGAAAGCGAGAACGTGGATGGCCGGGACGAGCCCGGCCATGACGGTATCCCATGCCGTCAGTCGGAGGACATCAGATCAAATACTGCTTCGTGATGATTTCGCCCAGCCTGGAATTGTCCGTGATGAATTCCTGAATGAATTCATGCACGCCATGCTGGAAAATGTCGTTCATATTGCTGTGTTCCAGCCTGTTGCGGATGCCGCGGGCGTGGCGCTGGGCCGGGCCCTGGCGGCCATAGGCGACGCCGATCTGGTCGAGGTTGCGGGTGAGATTGTCGTAGCAGCTCGCAAGCGAGCGCGGCAGCGTGCCGTTGAGGATCAGCAGGTCCGCGACCAGCCATGGTTTCAGCGTCTCGCGATAGACCCAGTGATAGGCCGTCAGCGCCGACACCGAGCGCAGGATCGAGCTCCACTGATAGAAGTCGAGCGGGCCGCCGACATGCTCCTCCTCGGGCAGCAGCACGTGATACTTCACGTCGAGGATGCGTGCCGTGTTGTCGGCGCGTTCCAGGTGCAGGCCGAGTCGCGAGAACCAGTAGGCGTCGTTGCGCAGCATGGTCCGGTAAGCCGAGCCGTCGAAGCGCAGCGAAGTCTCCTGCACGAAGCGCAGGAATTTCGCCAGGTCCTCGCGGGTCGAGGTGCCCTTGCTCCAGACCTCCTGCAATTCGATCCAGGCCGAGTTGATGTTGTCCCACATCTCGCTGGTGAGCGCCGTGCGCACCGAGCGGGAATTCAGCCGCGCCGCCTCGATGCAGTTCCTGATCGAGGACGGGTTGTCGGCCGAGAACGAGAGATAGTCGACGACGTTGCGCTCGTTGGCTTCCTCATAGGTCTGATAGAAGCTCGTGGCGACGCCTGCGGTGAGCAGCGCCGAGTCCCATTCGTTGGTCTTGCCGATATAGGCGGCAGGAAGCGCGGTGACGCGCAGCGTCGCATCGATGGTGCGCGCGAGATATTCGGCCCGTTCGACGTAGCGGGCGAGCCAGTAGAGGTTTTCGGCGGTACGCGACAGCATCTCTCTACTCGTCCAAAATCCAGGTGTCTTTGGTGCCGCCGCCCTGGCTCGAATTGACCACCAGGGAGCCTTCCTTCAGCGCGACGCGTGTGAGCCCGCCGGGCACGATGGTGGTGCCCTTGCTGCCGGTGAGCACGAAGGGCCGCAAATCGACATGGCGTGGCGCAAGGCCGGACGCCGTGCAGGTCGGGCAGGTCGAGAGCGCCAGCGTCGGCTGCGCGATGAAGCCTTCCGGCTCGCGCTTGAGCTTTTCGCGGAAGGCCTCGATGGTTGCCTTGGTCGCGGCGGGGCCGATCAGCATGCCGTAGCCGCCGGAGCCGTGCACTTCCTTGACGACGAGATCGCCGAGATGGTCGAGCACGTAGGCGAGATCCTTCGGCTCGCGGCAGCGCCAGGTCTGCACGTTCTTCAGGATCGGCTCCTCGCCGAGGTAGAACTTCACGATGTCAGGCATGTAGGAGTAGATCGCCTTGTCGTCGGCGATGCCGGTGCCGACGGCGTTGGCGAGCGTGATGTTGCCGGCCGCATAGGCCGACATCAGCCCGGGCACGCCGAGCGCGGAATCGGGACGGAAGGTGAGGGGATCGAGGAAATCGTCGTCGACGCGGCGATAGATCACGTCGACCCGCTTCACGCCCTCGGTCGTCCGCATGAACACTTCGTTGTTCTTGACGATGAGGTCGCGGCCTTCGACCAGCTCGATGCCGAGCTTGTCGGCAAGGAACGAGTGCTCATAGTACGCCGAGTTGTAGACGCCGGGCGTGAGCAGGGCCACCGTCGGCTCGCCGGAGGCGCTATGCGGCGCGACCGAACGAAGTGCCGAGAGCAGCTCGTCCGGATAGCGCTCGACCGGCGCAATCCTGTGGCGCGCGAACAGGTCCGGAAACAACCGCATCATGATCTCGCGGTTTTCCAGCATGTAGGACACGCCGGACGGCGTGCGCGCATTGTCCTCGAGCACGATGAAATCCTCGGCGTCGACCCGGACGATGTCGATGCCGGCGATGTGCACGTAGACGTCGTGCGGCACCTGCTGGCCGTTCATCTCGGGACGGAACACCGGGTTCTGGAAGATCAAATCGTCGGGCACGATCTCGGCGCGGAGGATGTCGCGGCCGTGATAGATGTCGCGCAGAAACATGTTCAGCGCCTTGACGCGCTGCTTCAGGCCCTTCTCCAGCAGTGTCCATTCCTTGCCGGACATGATCCGCGGGATCACGTCGAAGGGGATCAGGCGCTCGGTGGACTCGGAATCGCCATAGACCGCGAAGGTGATGCCGATCCGGCGGAACAGGAGCTCGGCCTCCTGGCGGCGATATTCGAGCGCCTCGGGAGGCGTCTCCTTGAGCCAGCGCGCCAGCTCCTGATAGGCGGGGCGCAGGTCCCCACCGGGAATGTTCATTTCGTCAAACGCGACTGCCATAGATCCCGACTTGTCTCCGCAAGGCGTTGCGCCATGTGACAGGTCGCGAGGCCTTGGTGAAGACCGCAACGTCCTGGCCATGCGGCAAGAGTGCATGACTCGGAGGAGGTAGCAAGGGCCGGGCCAGCGCTATAAGCATGGAGGAGAGGCATTTGCCGGGGACAGCCGGCGGCATGCCTGAAAAAATGGCTGAGGACTGCTTATTTCGGCAGCAAAACCGCGTGACTTCAACGCGTTACCTCGGCAAAGTCGGGACCATTGGTGAGGGACTTGAGGTATGAGCGACATCGTCACGGCGGGCATTCTGGTCATCGGGGATGAAATCCTGTCCGGCCGGACCAAGGACAAGAATATCGGCTTCATCGCCGAATACCTGACCAATATCGGTATCGACCTCAAGGAAGTCCGGGTCGTCTCCGACGACGAGCCCGACATCATCGCCGCCCTGGATGCACTGCGGCATCGCTACACCTATGTCTTCACCACCGGTGGCATCGGGCCGACCCATGACGACATCACCGCCGACAGCATCGCCAAGGCGTTCGGCGTCGGCATCGACCACCACCCCGAGGTGGTCGCCCGTTTCCGCGAGCGCTGGAGCGAGCAGGATCTCAACGAGGCCCGCCTGCGCATGGCCCGCATCCCCGATGGCGCCGAGTTGATCCAGAGCGCGACCATCCTCGCCCCCGGCTTCAAGATCGGCAATGTCATCGTGATGGCCGGCGTGCCCTCGATCATGCAGGCGATGATGGACATCGTCTCGCCCAAGCTGAAATCGGGCGTGCGCATGCTGTCCGAATCAGTCCGCGCCAATGCGCGGGAAGGCGACATCGGCAGCCCGCTGCGGGAAATCGCCGCCGCCCATCCCGACACCATCATCGGCAGCTATCCGTTCATGGATGAAGAGCAAAAGCCCAACACCAATCTGGTGGTGCGCTCGCGCGATGCGGACAAGCTCGCATCCGCGATGGCGGCGGTGAAGGACATGCTGGCGGGACTGAACATCACCCGCTAGCACGGCAGACCAAGCAGGAGACGACAATGGCTGGTGAGGCCCCCGAACTGAGTGCGCAGGAGCGCGCTGGCAAAGCTTTCCCGGTCTCGTGGGACCAGTTCCACCGGGATTGCCGGGCGCTGACCTGGCGGCTTAACGAGGTCGGCCCGTTCCACGCGGTGATCGCGATCACCCGCGGCGGCCTGGTGCCGGCGGCGATCGTCGCGCGCGAGCTCGGGGTGCGCGTGATCGATACGGTCTGCATCGCCAGCTATGACCACGACAAGCAGGGCGAGCCTCAGGTGCTCAAGGGCATTTCCGAATCGGCGATGAAACTCGGCGGCGGCACCGGCAAGGGGCTTCTGATCGTCGACGATCTCGTCGACACCGGCAAGACCGGCAGACTGGTGCGCAAGATGCTGCCCGATGCGCATTTCGCCACCGTCTACGCCAAGCCGATGGGCCGTCCGCTGGTCGACACGTTCATCACGGAAGTGTCGCAGGACACCTGGATCTTCTTCCCCTGGGACACCGCGCTCTCCTATCACCCGCCGCTTCGCGACGGGGCGGCATGAACTTTCTTCACCTCGCCCCGCTTGCGGGGAGAGGTCGCGCCGAAGGCGCGGGTGAGGGGGACTCTCCGCGAGTCTAATTCTCACTGACCTTGCGGAGGCTCCCCCTCATCCCGAGCTTCTCCCCGCAAGCGGGGAGAAGGAGAAGAGAGCTTTCATGCCCCTGCAAAACCGCGTCACGCCCACCGGCGACATCATCGCCACCCCGCATCGCGGCCTGTTCACCGGCAACCGCGGTATCATCCACGATCCCGCGACGAAGACGCTTCTGAACAAGCGCTGGTCGTCGCCGGCCTGGATCACCTGCCTGTGTGAATTCCGAGGCTGGCGTCGCCCCGTGATGGCGCGGCGGAGCTGGACCGAGCTGTTCTTTCTCGACGAGGCCACCGCCTTTGCCGCAGGTCACCGGCCCTGCTTCTTCTGCCGCCGCGACGATGCCAAGCGCTTTCGCGCGGCGTGGGAGGCAGGCAATGGCGTGAGCGGCGTCAGTGCAAAGGCGATGGATGCCGTCCTGCATCAGGAGCGGCTTGATCATGGACGCAAGCGCCTGCACGCGCTGCCGATGCCGCTCACGGAATTGCCCGACGGCGCAATGGTGCAGCGGGGCGAGGAGAGTTTCCTGGTGATGCAGGGCAGGACGCTGCTGTGGTCGCTATCGGGCTATGCCCGCGCAAAGCGCGAACTGGCGAGCCCAATGTTGCTGACGCCTCCATCCGCACTGCGCGCGATCATCGCCGGATACAAGCCGCTGCCGCATCCGACGGCTCTGGACTAGCGCAGAGGCCGCCCTTGCTCGTCCACCGTCGTCCGCGCGTCGCGCAGAGCCCATTCGCGGATCACCTGGCGGCAACGGGTCAGCTCGGCTTCGCTCGCGCTGCCCGCATCCTTCGATGCGCGTTCCACCATTGCCTTGCAATTGAACAGCACGGAGCGATCCTCCGCGCCCGCAGGTGCGGCGATCGCCGCGAGAGCCGCGACGACGAGTACCGCTCGAACCATCATCAGCCCAGCTTCTCGCGCGCCAGCGCCGCACCCGCGCCCAGCGCCATCAGCTTGGCTTCGGCGATCTCGCGCCGCATCGGCGCCATGCCGCAATTGGTGGTGGCGATGATGTTGCTCTTGGGCACGAATTTCGACACCGCATCGATCACCTGCACGACGTCCTCAGCGGTCTCCACCTCGTCGCTGGCGACGTCGATCACGCCGGCCTGCACGATCTTGTTCTTGAGCAGCGCAAGCAGATCGAGCGGCACCTTCGAGTTGCGGCACTCGATCGCGACCTGCTGGATCGGGCTGGCGTCGATCGCCGGAAAGATCTGCTCGTACTGCCGCCACTGCGCGCCGAGTGTTTCCTTCCAGTCGGTGTTGGCCTTGATGCCGTAGCCGTAGCAGATGTGCACGGCCGTGGTGCAGGTCAGGCCTTGCGCGGCGCGCTCCAGCGCCTTGATGCCCCAGTCGTTGACCTCGTCCATGTAGACGTTGAAGGCGGGCTCGTCGAATTGCACGAGATCGACGCCGTCGGCCTGCAACGCCCTGGCTTCCTCGTTCAGCAGCTCGGCGAAGGCAAAGGCCATCTTGACGCGGTCGCCATAGTAGCGATCCGCGATGGTGTCGATGATGGTCATCGGGCCGGGCAGGGTGAATTTCAACTTCTTCTTCGTATGCGTGCGCGCGACGCGTGCCTCGTCGGCGTGGACGCGGCCCTTCAACCGCAGCGGCGCGACCACCTGCGGCACCATCGCCTTGTAGCGGTCTTTCCGGATGCCCATCTCGACCTTGTGGGCGAAATCGATGCCCTCGATCTTCTCCAGAAAACCGTGCACGAAATGCTGGCGGGCCTGCTCGCCCTCGGTGACGATGTCGATGCCGGCGTCTTCCTGCACCTTCACGGCAAGCATGGTCGCATCGCGCTTGGCGCGGAGAAGCTCGTCGCCCTGCGCCTTCCAGGGCGCCCAGAGCATGTTGGGCTCGGCAAGCCATTCAGGCTTCGGCAAGGAGCCGGCGATCGTGGTTGGAAACAGCATGGCGGCCCTCCCGGCAGGTTATGTTGCGCCCCTTCCTGCCATGTCTTAACGTCAAGGTACAGAACAACAAAAGTCGTCATCTATTCCATTGGCGACGACAGGGAAGGCCCAGAGAAAGGGCCAAGGAAGGCCAAGGGAAAGGTCATGATCGACCTCTATTACGCGCCGACGCCGAACGGCTTGAAAATCTCGATCATGCTGGAGGAACTCGGGCTGCCCTATACGGTGAAGCCCGTCAACATCCGCGCCGGTGAGCAGTTCGCCCCTGAGTTTCTCGCGATCTCCCCGAACAACCGCATTCCTGCGATCGTCGATCACGATCCCGCCGATGGCGGTGCGCCATTCTCCGCGTTCGAGACCGGCGCGATCCTGATTTATCTGGCGGAGAAGACCGGTCGCTTTCTGCCGGCGGATCTGCGTGGCCGCTCGACCACCATCCAGTGGGTGATGTGGCAGATGGCGGGGCTGGGACCGATGCTCGGCCAGCACGGCCATTTCGCGCTTTATGCGGCGGAAAAGATTCCCTACGCGATCGAGCGCTATCGCGACGAAGCGGCGCGGCTCTATGGCGTGCTCGACCGGCAACTCGGCCGGACCGGCGCCTATGTCGCCGGCGATTATTCCATCGCCGACATTGCCTGTTTCCCCTGGACCATGACCCACAAGGCGCAGGGCTTTACGCTCGACGACTATCCGAACGTGAAACGCTGGTACGCCGAGGTGCGTGCCCGGCCGCAGGTGCAGGCGGGGCTCGCGATCGGCAAATTCGTAAAAGAGCCGTTCGACGAGGAATCACGCAAGATCATGTTCGGCCAGAGGGCTAAGGAAGTGCGGGGAAAGAGCTAGGCCTCCGTTCTCTCCCTGTCATTGCGAGGAGCCCTTGCGACGAAGCAATCCAGACTGGTTCCGCGGAAAGACTCTGGATTGCTTCGCTGCGCTCGCAATGACGGGATAGAGCGGAATAAACTAACTGAGGAAACGCCATGATCGAATTCTTCTTCGACTGTTCCAGCCCCTGGACCTATCTCGCCTTCCACAACATCCAGCCGCTTGCGAAAGAGGTCGGCGCGGAGATCGTGTGGCGGCCGATCCTGGTCGGCGGCATCTTCAACACCGTCAATCCGAGCGTCTATGCGCAGCGCGAGACGCCGGTGCCGCTGAAGGCGCGCTACATGAAAAAGGACCTCGCCGACTGGGCGTGCTCGGCGGGCCTGTCGATCAAGATGCCGCCGACGGTGTTTCCGGTGAACAGCGTCAAAGCGATGCGTGGCTGCATCTGGCTCGGCAAAGACATGGTGCCGTTCGCGACCGCCTTGTTCGAGGCCTATTGGGGCGGCGACAAGGACATCTCGCAGGACGCTGTGCTGGCCGAGATCTGCAAGAAGGGCGGCATCGATGAGAAAAAATTCTTTGCCGGCATTTCCGAGCAGGGCATCAAGGATCAGCTCAAGGCCAATACCGAGGAGGTCGTGGCACGCGGCGGGTTTGGCTCGCCGACGATCTTCGTCAACAAGACCGACATGTATTTTGGCAACGACCGCCTGCCGCTGATCCGCGAGGCGCTGCTCCGCAACAAGGCGAGCGCGGCCTGATGGTGCGGGCTGTCGTCTGCCACGCGCTCGGCGCGCCTGAAACGCTGCGGTTGGAAGAGTTTCCGTCGCGCGCCCTGAAGCCGGGCGAGGTGCGTGTCGCGATCCGCGCCGCCGGCTTGAATTTCCCTGATGTGCTGATGGCGGCGGGCGAGTATCAGCTCAAGCCGGAGCTGCCGTTCACGCCCGGCATGGAAGCCGCCGGCGATGTCACCGAGGTTGGCGCGGAGGCGAGGGGCGTCGCCGTCGGTGACAAGGTCATCGTGAAGATGCGCCATGGTGCCTTCAAGGACGAAGCGGTGGTGACGCCGTCACAACTCACGCCGATGCCATCGACCTTCGACTACGCGGAAGCCGCGACCTACCTCGCCGGTCATGGCACCGCCTATCATGCGTTGATCGATCGCGGCCGGGTCGAGCCCGGCGAAGTTCTGCTGGTGCATGGCGCCGGTGGCGGCGTGGGGTTGGCTGCCGTCGAGATCGGCAAGATGCTGGGCGCAACCGTGATCGCGACGGCGTCCAGCGACGAGAAGCTTGCCATCGCAAAGTCGCGCGGCGCCGATCATCTCATCCGCTACGACCGCGAGCCATTTCGCGATGCCGTCAAGCGCATCACCGACGGGCGCGGCGCGGACGTCGTGTTCGATCCTGTCGGCGGCGAGGTGTTCGAGAACTCGATGCGCTGCATCGCCTGGGGCGCGCGGCTGCTGGTGATCGGTTTTACGGGTGGAATCGGCTCGGCCAAGACAAACCTGCTGCTGATCAAGGGTGCCAGCGTGTTAGGGGTGCGCGCGGGTGAAGCCGTACGAAAAAATCCGGCGCTCGGCGAGGTGCGGCTCAAGGCACTGCTCGCGTGGGCGGAGGAGGGCAAGCTGCGCCCCAACATCTCGCACCGCCTGCCGCTGCAAGATTACGCCAAGGCGATGCGATTGCTCTTAGACCGCAAGGCCATCGGGCGCGTTGCGCTGGTGATGGAGTGAGGTTGTCATGCCCCGCGAAGGCGGGGCATCCAGTAATCACCAGCGGTCGTGATAATTGGCGCTGGTGGAATACTGGATCACCCGCCTTCGCGGGTAATGACAGCGGTGAACGAGGGACGAGTCCCTCGCGCTATTTATACTCCCGCTCATTCCACCACGGAAAATAATCCGGCATATCACTCGACACCTTGTTCTTGAATTGCGCCGGGCGCTTCTCCAGGAACGACACCACGCCTTCCTTCACATCGTCGGAGCGGCCGCGGGCGTAGATGCCGCGGCTGTCGACCTTGTGGGCTTCCATGGGATCGTCGGCGCCCATCATGCGCCACATCATCTGACGGATCAGCGCCACCGACACCGGTGCGGTCTTGGCGGCGAACTCCTTGGCGAGCGCGCGGGCGGTCGGCAGCAGATCGTCGGGCGCCACGACCTTGCTGACAAGGCGGCCCGCCAGCGCTTCCTGCGCCGGGAACACGCGGCCGGAATAGCACCATTCCAGCGCCTGCGAGATGCCGACGATGCGCGGCAGGAACCAGCTCGAGGCGGCCTCCGGCACGATGCCGCGCTGGGAGAACACGAAGCCGAAGCGCGCCGCGTCTGACGCAATACGGATATCCATCGCGAGCTGCATGGTGACGCCGATGCCCACTGCCGGGCCGTTCACGGCGGCAATGACGGGCTTCAGGCACTTGAAGATGCGCAAGGTGACCTGGCCGCCGCCATCGCGCACCTGCGGATCGCTGTAGTCGACCTTGCCGTCTGCGAAGCGTTTCACGGGGCCACGGCGCGCGTCGCGGTCGAAGGTATCGGCGCCCGAGGACAGATCGGCGCCCGCACAGAAACCGCGGCCGGCGCCTGTCACGATGATGGCGCGGACGTTGTCGTCCTTGTCGGCGGCATCGAACGCGTCGATCAGCTCGGACTGCATCTGTGCATTGAAGGCGTTGAGCTTGTCGGGCCGGTTCAGCGTGATGGTGAGGATCTGCTCGGCGACCTCGTATTTGATCGTCTCATACGCCATGGTGGTTTCCTTCCTTGTCTTGAATTCGGTCTCGACGAGACGAGATGCATGGTCGCCACCATCCGTCTTGCGCGGACTGGGCATGTGGTGACCTGTACGAGAACGTGGATGGCCGGGACAAGCCCGGCCATGACGAAAGCTACTTCGCCGGCGGCCTCGGCCAGGGCTTCTGCGCGCCGCGCAGGCTTTCAAACGCCTTGGCCATGCCGAGCACGCCGATATCGTCGAAGCGGCGGCCGACGATCTGCACGCCGATGGGAAAGCCGTTGGCGTCGAAGCCGCCATTGAGAGAGACCGCAGGGTTCTCCGACATATTCCACGGCACGGTATAGCAGATGTGCTCAAACGGCCTCATCGGATCGTTGGTGGGCGAGGCCCAGTCGGCCGGATAGTTCACGTTCGGCGCGGTCGGCGAGATCACATAGTCGAGCTCGCAGAACAGCTTTGACGCCGCCGCGCGGATCGCCATGGTCTGGTTGAAGCCGCGGATCACGTCGACGCCCGACAATTTTGCACCCGACGCCCCCCATTTGAAAATGTAGGGCAGCACCTTGGCCTGCTCGTCCGGCGTCAGTTTCGACAGATCGTCCCACATCCGCGCGCGCCAGAAATTGTCGAGGCCGTCGAGCATCTCGCGGGTCAAAATGCCGTCGACCTCGGTGACGACGCTACCGGCAGATTCGAACGCCTTTGCGGCTTTCACCGCAATTTCGCGGACGGACCTTTCTGCCGGCAGGCCGACACCGGCATCGAGCATCAAACCGATGCGCAGCTTGCGCGGCGATTTCTCCAGGCCCTTCCAGTTGAGCGGCTCGGCGGGCAGGCTCATGCCGTCGCGGCGGTCGGGCTTTGCGATCACGCTCATCATCAGGGCGCAATCGTCGACGGTGCGGGTCATCGGGCCGGCGACGCGGCCGACATAGGTGGGGTTGATCGGCACGCGGCCGAAGCTCGGCTTCAGGCCGACGAGGCCGCACCAGCCCGCGGGCAGGCGGACCGAGCCGCCGATATCGGTGCCGAGATGCAAGGGGCCGTAGCCGGCCGCGGCAGCTGCGCCTGCGCCCGCACTGGAGCCGCCGGGATTTTTGGAGAGGTCCCAGGGATTGCGCGCCAGCGCATGGAAAGAGGAGAGCCCCGAGGACAGCATGCCGTAATCGGGCATGGTGGTTTTTGCGAAGATCACCGCGCCGGCCTCGCGCAGGCGCGCTGCCGGCGGGGCATCCTTCTCGGCCGGCACCAGCTTGACGCTGGCAGCACCCAGCGGCACCGGCACGCCCTTGGTCGCGATGTTGTCCTTCACCGTGACAGGCACGCCGTCGAGCGCGCCTGACGGTTCGCCGCCGTTCCAGCGCGCGGTCGAGGCCTTGGCGGCCTCGCGCGCGCTGTCGGGATCGAATGCATAGAGCGCCTTCAGATGCGGTTCCCACGTAGCGACGTGCCCGAGCACGTCCTCCAGCACCTCGCTCGGCGAGAATTGCTTGGCGCGATAGCCCGCGATCAAATCGACCGCGGACAGATCGTGCAGCGAGGTGACCGCCTCTTCGACGCTCTTTTTCTGCATCGCTAACCCACCGGCATGCGCGTTTCGATGATGCGGGCAAACATGCTGGCGCCGATCGGCAGGATCTTGTCGTCGAGCACGAAGCCGGGATTGTGCACGGGCACCGAGCCGTCGTGGCCGACCCAGAAATAGGCGCCGGGGATGGTCTCCAGCATGTCGGCGAAATCCTCGCTGCCCATCTTCGGCTGCGCGCGGGTGATCACCTTGGCTGGATCGACGATCGTGCGCGCGACGTCCTCGACCACCTTGGACTGTTCGACCTGGTTGATCAGCACGTTGAAGGTGTCGCGGATGTCGACGTCGATCACGCACTGGTAGGCGCTCGCGATGCCGGCGCAGATGGTGCGGATGCGTTCGCTGATCAGGGTGCGGACGTCCTTCGAGAAGGTGCGGATGGTGCCGCAAAGATGCGCGTCGCCGGGAATGACGTTGTAGGCGGAGCCCGCGTGGATCTGGGTGATCGACACCACCGCGGCCTGCAGCGGCTCGACGTTGCGGCTGACAATGGTCTGGATCGCCTGCGCCAGCGTGGTCGCGATGATCACCGCGTCCTTGGAACGCTCGGGCATCGCGCCGTGCGCGCCGTAGCCGGTGATGCGGAGGTCGAAGAAGTCGGCGCTGGCCATCGCCGGGCCGGGCAGGATCGCGATCTCGCCGTGGTTGAGGTCGGGCGCGTTGTGCAGGCCATAGAGCTCGTCGCAGGGAAACTTCTCGAACAGCCCGTCCTTGATCATGGCGCGGGCGCCGCCGAGGCCTTCCTCGGCCGGCTGGAAGATCAGGTGCACGGTGCCGTCGAAATTCTTGGTCTCGGCGAGGTAGCGCGCGGTGCCGAGCAGCATGGTGGTGTGGCCGTCATGGCCGCAGCCGTGGAAGCGGCCGGGAATCTTCGAACTCCATTTCAGATTGGTGTTCTCTTCCATCGGCAGCGCGTCCATGTCGGCGCGAAGCCCGATGCGCTTGCCGCCCGAACCCTTGCCCTTGATAACGCCGATGACGCCGGTGCCGCCGAGACCGTGATGCACCTCGATGCCCCAGCTCTTCAGCTTGTCGGCGACGATGCCGGAGGTGCGCACTTCCTCGAAACCGATCTCGGGATGGGCGTGGAGGTCGCGGCGGATGGCGGTGAGTTCGTCGGCATAGCCGTCGATGCGGTCGATCGTGGGCATGGGTCCTGTCCGGTTAGCGTGAGGAGGGATTGAAAGCGGGGCCGTTCGGCTTGATGCGGATGCCAGGCCGCAGGCGCGTCCAGGGCAGCGAGGCGGTGTCGGCCGGCATTGCGCCGGGCGCGGCGCAGATCATCAGCTTTTCCGCGATCGGTTCGAAATCGGCGCGGAAATGCACCGAGCTCTTGTTGACCAGAATCTTTTCCTGCGTCGGCTCGATGCCGACATAGCGGTACATCGCCTGGTCGGCGAGCTGCGCCTTGTGCGAGGACACGACGATTCGGACGTTGCCGATGCGCAAGGCCGCGGAGGGACCCATCTCCATCTCGCGGCCGCCATAATAGGGGCCGGGCGCGATGAAGCGGCCGTCGGAGAGTTTTTCGACGACAAAGGTCTCGGTATAGGGCTCGTCGCCGGGAATGCCGGACTTGCCGCCGAGCGACAGCGTCACGGTGGCGCCGACGCCGGCCGCGTGCGCGGCCTTCGCCGATTCCGGATCGTAGATCGCGCCGGTCGCCGCACTGGCCTTGTTGCGCACCAGCGCACGCAGCATGCCCGTGGTGTCGGAATCGCCGCCGGCGCCGGGATTGTCCTGGGTGTCGGCGATGATGATCGGCTTGCTCGCTGCCTTGGAGAGTTCCATGGCGTGGCGGACGCCGTCGTCGGGCGACCAGATCTTGCCGTCGAAATCATCCTCGTGGCTTTCGATCAGTTTCACGATCGCATCAGCCGCAGCGTCGGCATCTTCCTGCGTCTTGCCATAGGCGAACACGCTTGGGCCGCAGTCGCGGAAATCGGCGGCGGGGAATCCCGGCGCAAAGGACAATGTCGGAACCGCATCGCTTTCGAGCGCGGCGAGCTTTTCGTAGATGCCCTTGGTGGGATAGTCGTTGGTGCACTGCCAGCTGATCGCGATCAGGAACGGTAATTGCCGGAACGACTTTGCAAACCGCTGTTTGGTCTTCAGCAGGAGCGCCAGATGCTTCGCGGAAGCGCGGCCCGTCTCGGCCATGTCGACATGCGGATAGGTGCGGTAGGCGATCAGCGCGTCCGCATGTTCCATCATCGCGGGGGTGACATTGGCATGGAGGTCGAGGCTCGCGACCAGCGGAACATCCTTGCCGATGACGCGACGCACGCGCGCCAAAATCTCGCCTTCGCCGTCGTCGAGATGCTCGGTCACCATCGCGCCGTGCAGATCGAGATAGACCGCGTCGAGAGAGCCTGCGGCCGCGATGCCGTCCACCATCACCCTCACGATGCGCTCGAAGGCGTCCTTGGTGACGTGCGCCGAGGGGCTTGCGCCACAGGCGATGGTCGGAACCAGTTCCCAGCCATTGGCTTCGGCACTGTCGACGAACCCGGCGAGGCCGACATTGATGCGCCGCATCACCTTCAGCAATTCGGCACCTTCAGTCATCGCCGGCCAGCCGCCGCCATGCTGGAAGTCCGCGAATGTCGCCTTCGTCGGAGCGAAGGTGTTGGTCTCGTGCAGGAAGCCGCCGACGGCGATGCGTGTCATCAATACAGGTCCAGCGATTGAAAGTGCGCGACGTTAGCCCCGTGCTTGCGGCGAGAGCAAGCCGGGAAGCAATCGCGCCGTGCATGGCGTCAAGCCGTTTTGGGAATGCTTGAGGCAATCGCCGTCATTGCGAGCGAAGCGAAGCAATCCAGACCGTTTCCGCGGAGGGATTCTGGATTGCTTCGCTTCGCTCGCAATGACGAGTGGACAGACCTAGGCCGTGGCCGCCGCGCCTTCCGACACCGGCCGGAAGTTCGCAAAGTCCCAGTCGCGGCCGGGGGCGGCCTCGAGGAGGGCCCTGGTGTAGGCCTCCTTCGGATGCGTCAGCACCTCGGCGGCCGGACCCTGTTCGACGACGCGGCCGTGCTGCATCACCACGACCTCGTCGCAGATTTGCGCCGCGACGCGCAGATCGTGGGTGATGAACAGGATCGCGATGCCGAGCCGCTTCTGGATCTCGTCGAGCAGTTCCAGCACCTGCGCCTGCACCGAGACGTCGAGCGCGGAGACCGCTTCGTCCGCGACCAGCACGTCCGGATCGAGCGCGAGCGCGCGCGCAATGGCGATGCGCTGGCGCTGGCCGCCGGAGAACTGGTGCGGATAGCGGGTCACGGCGTCGGCGGGCAGGCCGACCAGCTCGAGCAGCTCGCGCGCCCGCTTCATCGCATCGGCATGCGAGGTGCCGTAATTGATCGGGCCCTCCGCGATGCTCTCGCCGACGGTGATGCGCGGGTTGAGCGAGCGGTAGGGGTCCTGGAACACGATCTGGATCTTCTGCCGGTGCGGCTGGAGCAGGCGCCGCGAGATGTCGGCGATCTCGCGGCCGGCCAGGCGCACGCCGCCCGAGGTCGGGTCGATCAGGCGCACGATGCAGCGTGCGACGGTGGACTTGCCCGAGCCGCTTTCGCCCACGATGCCGAGCGTGCGGCCCTTGCGCAGAGTCAGCGTCACCTTGTCGGCAGCGACGACCTCGCGGCCTTTGCCGAAGAACGCGCGCTCCTTGTAGACCTTGCTGAGGTCGTTGGCCTCCAGCACGACAGGTTCTTTGGTCTCCGGCCGCGCCGCACGCGGCACCAGGCTCGGCACTGCCGAGAGCAGATTGCGGGTGTACTCCATGGTCGGATTGCGCAGCACGGTCTCGAGCGGACCGGTCTCCACCAGCCGACCCTGCCGCATCACCGCGACGCGGTCGGCGATCTCCGCGACCACGCCCATGTCATGGGTGATGAACAGCACGGCCGTGCCGTGATCGCGCTGGAGGTCGCGGATCAAAGTCAAGATCTGCTTCTGCGTGGTGACGTCGAGCGCAGTGGTCGGCTCGTCGGCGATGAGCAGCTTCGGCTCCAGCACGAGCGCCATCGCGATCATGATGCGCTGGCGCTGACCGCCGGAGAGGCGGTGCGGGTAGGAGGCGAAGATGCGCTCGACCTGGGGCAGGCGGACCTGCTCCATCATGTCGAGGATGCGCTTCTTGCGCGCCCGCGCGTCGAGATTGGTGTGGGCGCGCAGCACTTCGTCGATCTGGCGACCGACCGGCACGACCGGATTGAGCGCGGTCATCGGCTCCTGGAAGATCATCGCCATCTGCGTGGCGCGCAGCTGGCGCAGCCGGCGGTCGGTCGCGGTAAGAATCTCCTCGCCGACGAGCTTGACGCTGCCGGCGGTCGGCACCAGCGTGCCCTTCGGTAGCAGGCCCATGGTGGTGAGCGAGGTCACCGACTTGCCCGAGCCGCTTTCGCCGACGAGACACAGCGTCTCGCGCTCGTGCACCTGGATCGAGATGCCGTCGATGATCTTGTGCGCGCCGGGCTTCTTGCCGATGGAGACGACGAGGTTACTGATGTCGAGGATGGGGCTGGTCATCGCTTTATCGCTCATCACTTGCCTTCCCGCTGCTTCATGCGCGGATCGAGTGCGTCGCGGGCGGCGTCGCCGATCAGATTGATGCTGAGAATCGCGATCGAGAGCAGCAGGCCCGGCCAGAAGATCAGCGTTGGCTTGAGCTGAAAATACTGGCGGCCTTCGGCCATGATGTTGCCCCAGGTCGGCGTCTCCGGCGAGATGCCGGCGCCGAGGAAGGAGAGGATGGCCTCGGTGAGGATCGCGGAGGCGCAGACATAGGTGCCCTGGACGATCAGCGGTGCGATCGTGTTCGGCATCAGATGCCGCCACATGATCTTCGGCAGCGACGAGCCGACCGAGATTGCGGCTTCGACATAAGGCTCTTCGCGCGCCGACAGCACGACCGAACGCACCAGTCGCGCCACGCGTGGGACTTCGGGAATGGTGATCGCGATCAGCACGGTCCAGATGCTGGCGCCGGACAGCGACACCACGGCGATCGCGAGCAGGATGCTCGGCATCGCCATCAGGCCGTCCATGACGCGCATCAGCACGGAATCGACCAGCTTGAAGAAGCCGGAGACGAGGCCGATCGCGAGGCCGATGACGACAGACATGATCGCCGCGCCGATGCCGATCAGCAGCGAGATGCGGCCGCCATAGATGACGCGCGACAACAGGTCACGGCCATAGGCGTCGGTACCGAGCAGGAACTGCGCCGACGAGGGCTTGAGCCGTTGCGAGGGGGCAAGCTGGACCGGATCATGCGGCGCGATCAGGGGTGCCAGGATCGAAACCAGCACGATCAAGGTGAGCAGGATCGTGGCCGCCGCGATGATCGGCGTCGAGGTCAGGAATCCGAAGCGCGGTCGCAGCGGCGACGTGATCGGAATGGAGGACTGGGGAAGGCTATCGACGGACATTGTTGTTGTTATCCTTGGCCCTAGTACCGGATCCGGGGATCGAGCAGCGTGTAGGCGACGTCGATCAGGAGATTGACGACGACGTAGATCAGCGACGTCAGCAAGATCATGGCCTGGATCACCGGGTAGTCGCGCGCCAGCACCGCGTCCACCGTGAGCCGGCCGATGCCGGGGATGTTGAACACGCTCTCGGTCACGACGACGCCGGAGATCAGCAGCGCAAAACCGGTGCCGATCACGGTGATCACGGGCACGGCGGCGTTGCGCAGCGCGTGCCGCATCATCACCGCGACCTCGTTGATGCCCTTCGCGCGTGCTGTCCGCACATAGTCCTCACCGAGCACGTCGAGCATTGCCGCGCGCGTCATGCGCGCGATCAGCGCGATGTAGATGAAGGACAGTGCGCAGGTCGGCAGGATGATGCGCTCGAAGAACGGGCCGAAACCGTTGAAGATGCTGCGGAAGCCCTGCACCGGCACCCAGCGCAGGTCGATCGCGAAGACCTCGATCAGGATGTAGCCGACCACGAACACCGGCACCGAGAAGCCGAGCACGGAGAGGCCCATCACGAAACGGTCGATCCAGGTGCCGTGCTTCCACGCCGCGATGACGCCGAGCGGCACGGCGACGATGACGGCGAGGATAATGGTCGAGAGCGCGATCGAGATCGACGGCTCCATGCGCTGGCTGATCATCTTGATGACCGGCAGGTTGGAGATCAGCGATGTCCCGAGATCGCCATGCAGCAGCTTGTTCACCCAGGTGACGAATTGCACGATCAGCGGCTCGTTGAGGCCGAGCGAGTCGCGGATGCGCTCGAGCCGTTCGGGTGTCGCGTTGTCGCCGGCGAGGATCGCGGCGGGATCGCCCGGCGTCAGCCGCAGCAACAGGAACACGAACAGCGCGACGACGCCCATCACAGGCACGGCGGCCAGAACGCGGCGAATGAGATAACCTAGCATGCACCTATCTCCGGCTGCGGAACTGGTGGGGCCGAGAAGCGCCCGTGGAATCGATTGTGTCTATCATGCACGCCTGTCACTCGGGCTGGAAAGCCGGCCGGAGAAGCCGATCTTTCGGGGCAAATTGTGTGCCAAGGGCAGGGCGGTCGCAAGGGGCCGCCCGGTGGCTGATATCGACCACTCAGGATGCATGACGTAACTCGCGCTCAACCCCAAGTTTTTGCTGAAGCGAAGGCGCGGTTGGCGGCGCGTTGAGGCCGCGCCAGCCGTCGATGGTTCCGGCAATCATCTGCGCGGTCGCGGCGGACAGGGTCCAGCCGAGATGACCGTGGCCGGTGTTGAAGAAGACGCCGGGCATCCGGCCCGCGCGCACCACCGGCATCATGTTCGGCATCATCGGCCGCAGCCCGGCCCACGGCACCACCCTGGACGTCTCGACGGCCGGGAAGTTGCCGCGGACCCAGTCGACCAGCGGCTGCACGCGGTCGGCGCGGATGTCGCGGTTGAAATCGTTGAATTCGGCGGTGCCGGCCACGCGAAAACGATCGGCGCCGAGCCGGCTGGTGACGATCTTGGCGGCTTCGTCGAGCAGGCTCACGGTCGGCGTCGCGTTGCGGCTTTCAGCGGTGTCGAGCTGCACGGTGATCGAATAGCCCTTCACCGGATAGACGTTGACGCGCTCGTCGAGCAGGCTGGCGAAGTGACGGCTGGCGACGCCGGCGCAGACCACGACGCCGTCCGCCTTCAGCATGCCGCGCGCGGATGCGACAGCATCACTGGCAGAAAGATCAGCCCAGCCGATGACAAAGCCGCCACCGGCCTGGGCTACGGAGTCGATGTCGGCTTCGTGGATGAAGGTCGCGCCGCGCCGTTTGCAGGCGTCCGCAAGCCCGCGGGTGAACTTGTGGATATCGCCGGTCGCATCCGAGGGCGTGTAGAAGCCGCCGTAACAATCCTTGCGCAACGTCGGCTCGATCGTGCGGATTTCTTCGGATGTCACCGGGCGGCGATCCAATCCGCCTTCCTGCAACAGCGCGTTGACGCGCAGGCCGGATTCGAAACCCTTCTTGTCGTGATAGATGTGGAGGATGCCGCGGCGTTCGAGATCGAAGTCGATGCCCTCGCGGGTCGCGATCTCGAACAGATGCTTGCGCGCTTCGATCGCGAGCCGCGTCGTCTCGATGGTGTTGGCGCGGTAGTTGCCGATGTTGGCGACGAACTCGCTCATCCACGAATATTTGTGCCAGTTCGGTCGCGGGTTCATCAGCAGCGGCGCATCGCGCCGGAACATCCAGCGTAAGCCTTTCAGGATCGTCGCGGTGCTGTTCCACACCTCGGCATTGCTGGCGGAGAGTTGCCCGCCATTGGCGAACGAGGTCTCCATCGCGGCGTAGCGGTGCTTGTCGAGCACCGTGACTTTGTAGCCGCGATCGAGCAGGGCATAGGCAGTCGTTACGCCGGTGATGCCGGCGCCGATGATGGCGATATGGGTCATGGAAAGTTCAGGGCTCCCGTGAGTTAGAGACGGCTGACCGCCGGCCGCAAGGCCGTTCGGCGCCCCATCTGTCACGGTTACCTGAGAGCTTGATCCGGCACGGACCCACGAGGCCTGACCTCATGACGTCTATGCGGACTATCCCCTTCGGTGGACGTCACGACTTTCAATCGTGCCGTCTCTCTCCAGATCGTCCTGACGATACAGTCCTTTTGCCTGAGAGTTTCCGGGGCGGTTGCTCCGTCGGCGCCGCAAAAAAAAGGCTGGTGGCCTTCGTTGCGATCTCTCCCGCATCGTCGCGTGGACCATCGAGCAGTACGATGCGCCTCATTTTTAGACAAGGCTAAATTTCAACCGCGACTGCCAACGTATTGTGCAGTGCGAAGTCGATTCAGTTTACGCCAGCGTCGCCAGCAATCCCGCCATCAGGCGCCCGCGTTCGACCAGGCTGTCGACCTCGATGAACTCTTCGAGCGTGTGGCCGTTGCCGCCACGCACGCCGAGGCCGTCGAGCGAGGGGATGCCCATCGCGCCCGTGAAGTTGGCATCGGAGCCGCCGCCCGAGCTCGCATGTGGCAATTCATGGCCGAGCGATTTGGCGATGCCGCGCGCCTTTTCATACAGCGCCATCGTGCCGGCATCCGGCTCCCACACCGGCCGCGTCACGCCGCGCGTCACCTTGAAGGTGACATCGTTGGACGTGCCCGACAGCGCCAGCATGCGCTCGACGCCGCGGTCGAGATCGGCCTGGCGCTTGGCCATGGAGAGCGCCTCGCCGGTCGCAGTTGTGGCAACGCAATTGACCCATTGCCCGCCATGCACGACGCCGACCGAGAAGGTGCAATCCTCCGTCGTCATCGCGTCGATGGCGAGGATCTGCCGCGCCATCTCGCGGATCGCCGAGCGTCCCGCCGACAATGTTGCGCCGGCGTGGCTCGGCCGTCCCGTCGCTTCGAGATTGAATCGCGCGATGGCGTAACGTCCGGTGGTGACGCCGTTGTCGGCGCGGCCTGGTTCGGGCACCAGCACATATTTGTTGCGGGCGGCTTCCGCCTCGATGATGTCGCGCGTCGAGGGCGTGCCGACTTCCTCATCCGGCGTGAACAGCACGGTGATCGGCAGGGGCGTCGTGAAGGAGGCGCGCGCAAGCTGCCGGATCGCTTCCAGCGAAAGGTAGTTGCCGCCCTTCATGTCGTAGATGCCGGGGCCGTAGCACTTGTTGCCTTCGCGCCGCCATTTCAGCTTCTCGATCGTGCCGATGGGGTGGACCGTGTCCATGTGGCCGGCGATCAGGATGCCGGGCTCGCCCTGCTTCGGGTGGGGAAAGCGCGCGCGGATGACGCCGCCAAAGCCCTGGCGTCCGCCGATGCGTTCGATCGTCGCACCCATGATCGCCATATCCCGCGCTGCGATATCGAGCATGCGGTTAACGGCGCCGGCATCCCAGGTCGGGCTTTCGCATTCCACCCAGGTGCGCAGGCCCTCGAGCATCGCTTCGGAATCGAAGGGAAGATTGGCTGGATTCATCTCAATGTCTCTCAAGCTTCGAAAGATGGAATGCGCATTGCATTGGCGCGAGGAGGACGCGTGGAGAGTGTTGTAGTGCCAAACCGATCTTTGTGGAGCCCGTGCACGCGATGCCATGGGCTGCACCGAAACCGGATTGACGCGCTCAACACTGTCTGCAAGTCTCGAAAAGATAAAGGCATTGCATGAGGTTAGTTCGCCCAAGGAACGAACCGAATGCTCAACCAATAATCTGCCTTTGAACAGTTTCACGTCAGGAGAAACTTTTATGTTGAGCTTGATGCGCCGGGGGCGTCGCGCGTTCGCCTCCACACTCGCGCTGTCGGTCGTCGCGTTGTCCACCGCAATGGCCTCGCCGGTCTTTGCGGCCGGCAAGACCATCACCGCGGTGATGCATTCGGATCTGCGCATCATCGATCCGATCTTCACCACCGCCTACATCACGCGAGACCATGGCTACATGGTCTACGACACGCTGATCACGACGGATTCGACCTTCAAGATCCAGCCGCAGATGGCGGACTGGAAAATCTCCGATGACAAGCTGACCTACACCTTCACGCTGCGCGACGGCCTGAAATGGCATGACGGCGCGCCGGTGACGGCGGAAGACTGCGTCGCTTCGCTCAAGCGCTGGGCCGCGGTCGACGGCATGGGCCAGCAGATGATGACCTTTACGGCCAGCATCGAGGCGACCGATCCCAAGACCATCACGCTGAAGCTCAAGGAGCCCTACGGCCTGGTGCTCGAATCGATCGGCAAGCCGTCCTCGCGCGTGGCCTTCATGATGCCGAAGCGCCTCGCCGAGACGCCGGCGGACAAGCAGATCCCCGAGCAGATCGGCTCCGGCCCCTTCAAGTTCGTGCAGGGTGAATTCCAGCCCGGCGTGAAGGCGGTCTACGTCAAGAACACCGATTACGTGCCGCGCAAGGAGCCGGCGAGCTGGACTGCCGGTGGCAAGGTGGTGAAGGTCGACCGCGTCGAGTGGATCACCATGCCGGACTCGCAGACCGCGGTGAACGCGCTGCAATCGGGCGACATCGACTTCATGGAAGTGCCGCCGTGGGATCTGCTGCCGGTGCTCGAAGGCAATGCCGATCTCAAGGTCGAGACGCTGAACAAGTTCGGCTACCAGACCCTCGGTCGCATGAACTTCCTCTATCCGCCCTTCGACAATCCGAAGATCCGCCGTGCAGCACTTCTGGCCATGAACCAGAAGGATGTGCTCGACGCGCTCGTCGGCAATCCCAAATACTACAAGATCTGCGGCGCCTTCTTCATCTGCGACACTCCGTTCGCAACCGATGTCGGCTCGGAATCGCTGGTCAAGGGCAACGGCATGGCCGAAGCCAAGAAGGCGCTCGCCGAGTCCGGCTATGACGGCACCCCCGTCGTGGTCATGGTGCCCGGTGACGTCGTGACGCTGAAGGCGCAGCCGACCGTTGCGGTGCAGTTGCTCCGCGAAGCCGGCTTCAAGGTCGACGCTCAGGCGACCGACTGGCAGACGGTGGTGAGCCGTCGCGCCAGCCAGAAGCCCCCGAAGGAGGGCGGCTGGAACATGTTCTTCACCAACTGGGTCAGCGCCGACGTCTCCAACCCGATCTCCAATCTGTCGATCGGCGGCCAGGGCAAAAAGGGCTGGTTCGGCTGGGCGGAGAACGCCAAGATCGAGAAGCTCAAGGACGACTTCGTCCGTGCCGCCTCGCTCGACGATCAGAAGAAGATCGCGACCGAGATCCAGAAGGAAGCCTATGACCAGGTGATCTACGTGCCGCTCGGTCAGTACCTGGCGCCGAGCGCGTGGCGCAAGTCGCTGACCGGCGTGCTCGACGGCCCGGCGACCCCGGTGTTCTGGAACGTCGACAAGACCGAGTAAGGCGAGGGCGTATCCAAAACCCTTTCGTCCCGACCAATACGCGGCGCCGCTGTCATCAGCGGCGCCGCTCGCCAAAGGAACTTCACAAGAGAGCTTCTCAAGAAAACTTCCAGGAGAACTTCAGTGTTCCAACTCATGCGGCGCCGGACGTTCGTCTCCACACTTGCGATCTCAGTCGTCGCGCTTTCGGCTCTCGCCTCGCCGGTTCTTGCCGCCGGCAAGACCATCACCGCCGTGATGCATTCGGATTTGCGCGTTCTCGATCCGATTTTCACCAGCGCCTATATCGCGCGTGACCATGGCTACATGGTTTTCGACACCCTGATCGCGACGGATTCGAACTTCAAGATCCAGCCGCAGATGGCGGACTGGAAGATCTCCGACGACAAGCTGACCTACACCTTCACGCTGCGCGATGGTCTGAAGTGGCATGACGGCGCGCCGGTGACCGCGGAAGATTGCGTTGCCTCACTGAAGCGCTGGGCCGCTGTCGACGGCATGGGGCAGCAGATGATGCTGTTCACCGCCGGCATCGAGGCGAGCGACCCCAAGACCATCACGCTGAAGCTGAAGGAGCCCTACGCGCTCGTGCTGGACTCGATCGGCAAGCCGTCGTCGCGGGTGGCTTTCATGATGCCGAAGCGTCTTGCCGAGACGCCGGTGGACAAGCAGATCCCCGAGCAGATCGGCTCCGGCCCGTTCAAATTCGTGCAGAGCGAATTCCAGCCTGGTGTGAAGTCGATCTACGTCAAGAACACCGACTACGTGCCGCGCAAGGAGCCGGCGAGCTGGACCTCCGGCGGCAAGGTGGTGAAGGTCGACCGCGTCGAATGGATCACCATGCCTGACGCGCAGACGGCGTTGAACGCGCTTCAGTCGGGCGACGTCGATTTCATGGAAAATCTCGCCATCGACATGTTGCCCACCATCGAAGCCGACAAGCAGCTCAAGCTCGACATCCTGAACAAGTTCGGCTTCCAGACCGGCGCGCGGATGAATTTCCTCCATCCGCCATTCGATAACGTCAAGGTCCGCCGCGCGGCCTTCCTGGCGATCAAGCAGAAGGACGTCCTGGATGCGCTGATCGGCAATCCCAAGTTCTACAAGGAATGCGCGGCGGCCTTCATCTGCGACACGCCGTTCGCGACGGAGATTGGCGGCGAGACGCTTGCGAAAGGCGGCGACATGGCCGCGGCCAGGAAGGCGCTCGCCGAATCCGGTTACGACGGAACACCAATCGTGCTCATGGCGCCGGGCGATGTGCTGACGCTGAAGGCTCAACCGATCGTGGTGGCCCAGCAACTGCGCGACGCCGGCTTCAAGGTCGATTTTCAGGCCACCGACTGGCAGACGGTGGTGAGCCGGCGCGCCAGCATGAAGCCCCCGAAGGAGGGCGGCTGGAACATCTTCATCACCAACTGGGTCAGCGCCGACGCGTCCAACCCGATCTCCAACGTTGCCGTCGGCGGCCAGGGCAAGAAGGGCGGCTGGTTCGGTTGGGCGGAGGATGCCAGGATCGAGCAGCTCAAGGACGATTTCGTCCGGGCCGCCTCGCTCGACGATCAGAAGAAGATCGCGGCCGAGATCCAGAAGGAAGCCTACGATCAGGTGCTCTACATGCCGCTTGGTCAGTTCCAGATTCCGAGCGCATGGCGGAAGTCGCTCACCGGCGTGATCGACGGCCCGGCGACCCCCGTGTTCTGGAACATCGACAAGACCGAGTAAGGCGAGGGTGCGTCTCGCACTTTTCTTCCCGATCAATCGAACGGCGTCGCTGTCATCAGCGGCGCCGTTGTCGCTTGTCAGCCTCGCGTCAGCTTTGAGCTCTTCCAGTCTGCTTTCATTGCTATTTGTTTCTGCTCTGAACTAGATGTGCATCGCTCGCACATCACGTCCCTTCTTTCATTTGATTCCCTTGCCGATTGATTTTGCATTTCAGGCGATGGCCGAACGGTCCGATCGCGCGCCGGCGCGATGGCGCCGGCCATTCCTGTGCTGGCTCGATGGTGTCGAAGCGGGCTGGGCCGTGCCGCTTCTCATCGCGTGCTTCGTTGCGATCTGGACGCTTTATCTGGCCATCGCCTATGCCGGTGGCGGCCTGCATCCTGACACGCTCGAAGCCTGGACGCTCGGACGGAAATTCGCCTTCGGCTATCACAAGCATCCGCCACTGATGGGCTGGATCGCCGCCGGCTGGACCTCGGTCTTTCCGCTCAGCGACTGGTCGCTGCAATTGATGGCGATGGCCAATGCGGGACTGGCGCTGGTCTTCGTCGATCTGGTCGCGCGTCAATTCGTGACGGGGCACAAGCGCATCCTGGTGCTGCTGCTGTTGATGCTGACGCCGGCCTATCAATTCCACGCCCAGCGCTTCAATGCCAATGCGGTGCTGCTCGCGGTCTGGCCGCTGGCGACCTGGTGCTTCCTGCGCGCGTTCGAGACCCGCGCCCCGCTGTGGGCGGTCGCGGTGGGATGCACGACGGCGCTGGCCATGGTCGGCAAGTATTATTCGATCTTTCTCGTCGCCAGCTTTGCTTTTGCTGCGCTGGCGCATCCGGCGCGGCGCGGCTATTTCACCTCGGCTTCGCCCTGGATTTCGCTCGTCGTCGGCCTCGCCGTGCTGTCGCCGCACCTCTATTGGCTCGCGACGACGGGCGCCTCGACGTTCACCTATGCGATGAACCACGCCAACGGAAACGCCATCAGCTCGCTCGGTGAGGTCAGGAATTTCCTGCTGGGATTGATGGCGGCGATGAGCGTGTCGGCCGTGCTGTGGGTGTTCGTCGCCGGCCCGCGGCTCAAACAGTTTCCAGCCGATTTCGCCGAAATGAGTCCGGGCCTGCGGCTGCTCTTCTATGTTGCGATCGGCACGATCGTGCTGCCGGTGCTGACCTCGCTCGCGATGGGCACGGATCTGCCGTCGCTCTGGGCATTGCAGGGGCTGTTCCTGTTCGCGGTTCTCGTGGTCTGCGGCACGCGCTATGCGATCGAGCGCTTCTACACCGTCAATGTCACGGTGACCGCCGCCGGCGTCGCGCTTGCGGCCGTCCTTGTCGCCGCACCGATCCACGCGGTCTATCGGAACGATCACGGCTATGAAGAGGGCCGGAATTTCTACGTCCAGGCTGCGAACGAGCTGACGCGCGAGTGGCGCGAGCTGACCGGCCAGCCGCTGGCCGCCGTCAGCGGCGACGACTCGCTCGCCTTCGCGACGGCGTTCTACAGCCCGGATCATCCGCACTATGCGCGACCGTTCGAGTATCAATACACGTGGGGTTTGCCGCGCAAGACGACGCTCGATCGCGGCTGGGCCGCGCTCTGTTTTCGTGGCCAGGATTATTGCAACCGATGGATGGAGTGGGTGTCCGCTCGCGCCGGACACGTCGTCAAGCGCGAACTCGCCGTGCAGGCCGCGTTGTGGGGACGGCCCGGCGTCACACGGGAACTGGTGGTGCTGATGGTGCCGCCGCGCGCGGGAAGCGCGGCGCCCGAGAGCGCTGCCGACGATTTCAGTGCCAGCAGACGTGCTGCGGAGTAGGGCGCGCGCTCAGCAATGGCTGCCGCGCACCTGTTCGAGGCCTTCGCTTGCGAAGGGTGCGGTGAAGGCCGTCTTGTCGGTCTTCGGCGCCGATCGCTCCGGCACTGGCCGGTCCGAGGCAGTGCGGTCTTGTCGATGTTCCGGTTCCATTGGAGCGCCTTTCGAATTGCTGCACTACAACATCGACGCGGCCGGTATGTTCCTTAACCGATGGGACGGTGATGCGGCTTGAACAGCCGTCCCTTTTCCACCACCAGCACGATCGCAAGCGCGGCGAGCGTCGACAGGAAGAAGCCGACCGAGAACGGCAGCAGCGTGCCGTCAAAACTCTGGCCGATCGCCATGCCGACGACGATGCCGATCAGCGTCGTGATCGAGCCGTAGAGCGAGGATGCGGTGCCGGCGATATGGCCCTGCGGCTCCATGGCGAGCGCCGTGAAGTTCGCGACCATCATCCCGAACGAGAACATCATCAGGGCGGACAGCACCATGAACAGGGGAAGCGGCAATATGCCGAGGATTTCCGTCAGCAGCATCACGCCCGCGACCGCGGTGTAGAGGCTCAGCGCGCCGTGCGAGATCACGCGCATGCCGAGAGTTCCGACAAATTTGGCGTTGAGGAAGCCGGCGACGGCGGTGCCGGCCGCGATCGCGGCGAAGGCGAGCGGAAAATAATGGCCGAGATGATAGATGCCGACGAAAACCTGCTGGGCCGCGAAGACGTAGGCGAACAGCGCGCCAATGACGCAGCCGGCCGCAAGCGCGTAGCCGATGGTCTGGCGGTTGGTCACGGTCTGCCAATACGCGGCGAGCACGTCGGCCGGTGCGAGCGACCTGCGTTCGCTCTCAGGCAACGTCTCGGGCAGCCGCAACACGCTCCATGCAAGCGCGAACAGACCATAGAGCATCAGCACGACGAAGATGCCGCGCCACGCCGTCACCAGCAGCACCGCCTGTCCGAACGAGGGGGCGACCACGGGGACCGCGATAAAGATCATCATCGCAAGCGACATCACGCTCGCCATGCGGCGGCCGACGTAGCAGTCGCGTACGATCGACGTGGCGATGACACGCGTTGCCGAAGTGCCGAAGCCCTGGAGCGCGCGCGCCAGCAGCAGCGTCTCGAATGACGGCGCGGCAATCGCCAGCACGCTCGCCACCGCATAGACCGCCATGCCGCCGAGCAGTACCGGGCGGCGGCCGAAGCGGTCCGACAACGGCCCCATGACGAATTGGCCGGCGCCGAAGCCGATCAGGAAGGTCGACAGCACCAGTTGCAGGTGGTTGGCGTTGGGAATGTTGAAGGCTGCTCCGATGTTGGGCAGCGCCGGCAGCATCATGTCCATCGCGAGCGGATTGAGCGCCATGATGGACGCGATCACGATGACGAATTCCGGAAAACCCATGGGGCGGTGTCCCGAGGACACCCAATCGTCGGCATTGACGTCGGACAAGCAGCTCACCTCTGAAATGTGAGGCTGTTCTATTCGCTATGGTGCGGCGCACAACCCATGTTTCGGGATGGCTGGCAGGCGGGCGGACAAGAAATGGTGAAGTCCGCACCACGGGGATTCGCAGCTGGCGGTCGCCCCGGGTGCCGTCCGGACGGAGCGCCGGCAACCAGGGATTCACCATAAGAGCGGGGGCGGTGCATCAGGGAGATGAATCTGCAACCCATCCTGTCCATGTTGGCCGGACAGGGCGCCGGCCTGGCGCCGAGCGAAACCAGCCAGCAAGGTATTCGATTGTGTCCGATGTCACCGGTGCAGCACGATGGTTGGAACCCTCGGCCGACACAGCGTCGCGGCGAAACATCTGGCTGGCCTGCGTGATCGCACTAACGGCGCTATTGGTGTTCGGCAATCTCGCCAACGACGCCACGCTCGACATGAAGTATGGCTGGGACACCCGCGTCAATTGCGCGGCGGTCGATGCCTATGCCGACGGGCTCGATCCCTATTTCGTCAAGAACCTGAAGGGCACCAAGCTCTCTTATCCCTATTTGCCGGTGACGCTGGACGTCTTCCGCCCGTTCTGCGCCGGCGGGTTTCTGGTCGATCATTTCAAGAGCATCTTTCCGGTGCTCGCCGTGCTCTGCGGGCTCCTGCTGCCGGGTCTCGGCCGCACGCGTCCGGGCGCACGCGATGTCGCGCTCAGGCTGCTCTGCGTATTCGGTGCGTTCGTCGGCTTCGAGTGGGTGCAGGCGTCCGGCAATTTCGCGATCCTGAGCGGCGTGATGACCGCGATCGCGCTCAGGCTTCTGCTGCTTCCTCTCACACCTGAAGCGTCAGAGAAGCAAAGCTTCGCCTTGCGTCTCGCGGGGGCGGCACTGCTCGGCGTCGTGATGTCGTTCAAGCTGGTGTTCTTTCCCGTGCTGGCCGCGCTCTATTTCCTGCCGCTGCCGCGCGGCCGCAAGCTGACGCTGATCGCAGCGGCGACGGTCGGCTTCGCATTGCCGATCCTGATATCGCGGCTGGGATACCCTGATCTGTTCGCGAGCTGGCAGCTGGCGATGGCCGGCAAGATCCCCGACCAGCACCTCGTCGATCTCTTCGAACTCAATCCGTCGCTGCTGCTGGCGGCGCATGACCTGATGGCTCATATCGGGCTCGGTGACAGCAAGCCGGTCGCGCTCGTAATCTATGCGCTCGCCGCGTTGGCGCTCGTCGTGGTGCCGTTTGCGCTGTCCGTGCTGCGCGCGGTCGCGAGCCGGCCGGCGCAAGCAGGGGAGCGGCTTCCTGCGCGACTGGATCGCTGGCTGATGGATCATCCCCGTGCCGCCATGCGCATCACGGTGTTCGCGATGTTCGCGCTCTATCTCAGCTCGCCGCGCCTCAAGGAATATGCCTTCTTCGAACTCGCGCTCTATGCCGCGGTTCTCATCGTCGATCTTCCGGCAATGGCACTCGCGGCCTTCCTCGCCGCCGGTCTCGCATTCCCGGCGCTGATCTCTCTGCTGGGGACGCCATTCGAAGGCAGCTTCATCCTCCTCATCATCGCGCTCATCGGCTTCTGGATTCTACTGCTCGACTTTCGCGCTGAGCCGACGCGGCTGGAGACAGCAGGCTCGTAATCGTGACGAACGTCGCCGCGTCGGACGTCAGCTCCGATGGTGCGCGCGGCCGGGGGCGAACCAGCACAGCGGTTGTGCGCCGAAGTGGCGTGCGTTGCGACTTGTGGTATAACTCGCCCATGCCCGCCAAGAAGTCCTCCGCCAAGAAGCGCGTTGCCAAGGTCGTTATCGGCCGCGAGCGCTTTGCCAAGATCAGTGCCGTTGAGGGCATTTCGCCGTCAACGGCGATGCGGAAGCGCGTAGCGCAATTCGGCCGCCTCGGATTGTCTGCCGCAGAACGGCGTCGCGAAATCGTCAAAGCCCACAAGAAGGGCTAGTCAGCTCAATGTATGATGCCGGTGAAGACCCGTATTGCTATCCGGGCACGACGGTTCTCAAGAACAAGCTCAACCTTAAGGCCCAGCGGGACCTCGACGCATTTGAGGCGGAAATCGTCGCTCAAGGGCCGAGGGACCTCTTCCGCCCGGCAAGCTGACATACCACCACTACCGGGCCATTCACCGGCACCTGTTCCAGAATGTCTATGACTGGTCGGGGAACATCCGCACGGTCCGGATTTTAAAGGGCGGGAGCATGTTCTGCTATCCCGAGCGCATTGACCGGGAGATGTCGAAGCTCAGCGGCAATCCAGCCCGGCCCATCAATTCATACGCGCGCGTAGCGAGACTCTAGCGATCGTCCACTCAGTGCCTCATCAGCCATGAGACTTCTTAGTTCTCTTTGTCTTGATCTTTTTAGTCCGCGGTGAGGTAGCCCTCAGTTTCCCTGCGCCAGACTTTGCTGCTCCTTTCGTGTGTCTCTTCGCGAGAAACTTAGGTGCATCATTTTGCGATGGCTGTTCCAACCGCTTTGGGCCAGCCTTTTTTCGAGATCTCGCTGGCCGCGTTGCAAACGACTTCAGCGGCGGGATCTTCTTCGCTACCTTTTTCCTCTTCGAGTTTGCGGCCTTTGTGCGAGAGACATCGAGCACGTAGACGTCGATGCGGCCTTTGAGCTCAGCGGGCATTTTCCCGATGGTCTCACTGCGAAGCAGCGCGGGTGTATTGAGAGACGGCATTTTGCGTCCCGCGACAGTGACATCATCGCCGAACCACAAGATCAGATACACACCTTGGTCTGCGGCTCCAGGATAAATTGTATATCGGCGGGCAAGCTGAACGGAGGCTGCGGTAAAGAGCTGGGGATTCCATTGTCCCTTGACTTCAGTCACGAGGACGACAGGGATGCCGTCGATGACGGTGGAGGCGGTAATATCGCAACGCGTTGAATCGACCATCTGATGCTCAACCACAACTCCAAGATTCAAGGCGCGGAGCCTAGCGTCTAGCATTTCAACAACGCGGTCGCGCGCCGTATTTTCGTTTACGCGCCTATCGCCCGCGTAAAAGACGTTAACGGGATTTGTCGCGGCTCCCTTAAGTCGGTGCTGAAGTTCATCGAGCAGCTCTACGAGGAGAGCGCGCATGTCTTCGACCGATGCAATCTTGTTGTTATCCAACAGCTTGGCCACAGCCTCTGGAGCAGGCGGACGAAAGCCCGAAAGCGCCTGTTTCCTAACTGCATCTGCGCGCTGGCTCTTTATGGCGTTATAGAACCCTTCAAATTTTTGACCGGCCAATATCAGATCGAATATCGGGATCGCGTTTGAAGGATTATCCCGTCCTATGAGGAAAATCACGTCAGTCAAGAATCGATAAGCCGTTTCCTCTTCCGGATCTCCAGTACCCCAACTGCTCGGCAGCGGCACTTTAGGCCATGCCACGACGAATGCGTCGAGAACCCGGAAAACCTGCCGGGCGTTGAGCTGAGGCCAACCTTTCGCGTCGTGGCGTTCAAATCTTCCAGCGTAACGCTCAATCTCAAAAATGGCCTTCGAACATGCGCTGAGCTCGGTCCATTTCTCATCAGAGGTAGGAAGGATGAAAAAGAAGTGACGGAGTAGCCAAAACGTGCGCCGCTGTGCACCGCTTTCTGACCGGTCAATTGGGTCATTACAGCGCGCCTCGATTAAGGCGTGAAGATCGAACCTGTCAGCGTGAGTGGCGGCGATACCGAAAAGCGTTTCGAGGGCATACCACGGCATGGCAGGATAGCGAGTCAGCCAATCAATCGCGAGAGCGCCCTTAACGCTGTCGAAGGTATGACGGTGGTTAAGCAACGGCACATTAGTGGGCGCATCACCGGTGCGGTTGACATGGGGTTCGATGAGTCGCCTGGCAAACTCAATCCGGTCCGCATCGGAAAGAAAAATAAGTGAATCAATATGGTCCTCAAGCTGCCCTGCTTCACCCTCACGGTATGCTGATCCACCGATAGTTCCCGCCTTTACCGCACGCAAAATATCGTGTGAGATGTTATCGAGCCTGCCCGTTTTGCGAAAAGTCATAAGGCACGCTGCTTCTAGTGCCATTTGAATGTCAGTTCTTCCGCGCTCGGCTAAAGTCTCCAGCGAGGGGATTACCGAGGCCAAGAAGTCGAAGCAGTTGAGTAAGGCGGACTCTATAACTTGATCCTCAATGACCAAGTCATCCTCATGAGCGCCGAAAAGAAAGCGCTGCGCTAAAGCTCTCAGCCAACCCCAGTGGCGTCCAGTTTCGATAAGTTGGCGATTTTCTTCAAAATTAGAAAGTAAAGCAGCCTTTCGCTCCGCGTTTTCCCGGCGAAGTCGTTTGTTTGAGCGACCAAATCTAACAAAATCCCGCTGCTGACGTATGCGATGATCGCGGTTCACCTTCGACCAAACCTGAAGCAGGTGGAGAGAGGAACGCGCCTGGGAACGCATTTTTGCGCGAAGCGGGTAGGGTCCTTTCCGAGAATCGTAGGGACTATGAGTTACAATTAGGTGCTGCCAGAGAGCGTAGTTGTTGGTCGCCATCGCATGGTCAACCAGTGCTTCATAATCTCCGTCCCAGAAGCTTAAGCCGGAATGGGTCGAACTCATGAAAAAGTTCACCATCCTGTCGCCTATCTCTTCGAGCTCGGTGAGCCCGTCGAGCATCAACAGTTGGACGGCTCTTCTGAGTCCCGTATCGCGCGTCAGCGCGCCGACAGAGAAGCTCTGATCCGCGTGTACACGTCCGCGGAAATGAAGCGGTTCCGTCCATCGTTTGATCTGGCGCGGGTCGTGCGGACCGACCATTGTTTCAAAGTAGCGATCAAGAAGATACCCGGCAATTTTGCTATTACCTCTTCGGCACGTGCAGCGGTGTTGATTCGCTTGTCCGCAGGTGCAGCGGATGTTTCGTGAGATGGCATCCAAAAAGTGCTGCGTGTCATTTAGGCCAAAGGTCGATATCAGCCGCCTGATGAAGTATCGCGACCCATCGCGATAACCGGGGTTTTTAACGGTGCGGTATAGCCTTGAGAGTGCGTCAAGTAGCCTTGAAGTACGGGTTTGACCAAAATAATGTATTCCGTTTTCTTTCAACATCGTGGAAGCGATATCGAGAGAGTCGCGCGAAGCCTCTTTGACCAATGCGTCAAAATCACCGCCTAGGCCCGGCTTCGATATAACGGCAAGATTCTGATACGCCTGCTGTCGCTCAGTTTCTTCAGCGCCAGTATCTCGAAGAATTTGCCGAAACTCCGATTCAAGACCCTTGCCGGCTTCAGTGTCGTATAGAAGTTCTAGCATCAGCCCGCGCAAGTGTGTGTCGGAATGCTTTGGGGAGAGTAGGGGCCGGACGTGTGCGACCATGTCCGCGGTGAAAAAGCCAGCGACATTGAACCTTCGCCACGCGTCCATGCGTCGAAAAAACGGATCGTCTTCTGCGAGTGTCCGTAGTCCATCCAGCAAGAGGTGTTTGATCGACGGATGAAGTTGTGATGCATCGCCGTTCGCAAAGACAGCATACGGGTCTAGCTTAACAATGGTCTCCTGCATATCGCGACTACCCAACGATGCCATCCAACCTAAAAGGCCTCGAAGTTCATCTCTCACTGTTGAGTTTGGCGCGATCACAGCGAGGCACCGCTTGAGTGAAAGTGTGTTTGTCGGCGCTTCGATGCACCCGACGAGATGGTCGGCGGCACAATATTCAGCGACAATGCGATGCACGGGGTCGTGTTGGTTGACGAAATCCGTCGGCTTGAAAAGACGCGTGTCCAAGGCGTAAGCCGCAAGGTGGGCGTCGGAGCTGACAACGCGGGAGTAGGGATAGTCGTTGCCGTCGATCTCCTCGCTGACAGAAACGCCGGTCGCTCCGGAAAGAAGCAGCTTGGAAAAGATTTCACTCGCAGCGGCTATGATAGCCCTTATTTCTGGCCGTTGCGTTGCGGTCGCCACCGTTCTTCGTTCGCTTGCGAGCCTGCGTACAGCGTCAGTGTAGATTTGCTTCTTAGACGTGAACCGTCTTCCACCCTCGATGTATGCGTCGGCGAATAGTTTCAGGAACTGAGGATTACCGAGCAGAGGTGACAGTTCGAAGCGGGCTACTTCCGCTTTGAATACCTGGAAGCTCTCTGACGGCAAATAGTTGGTAAAAAGGGCGTGTTGTTCATCATCGTCGAAAGGCTCGAGCCGCAAGACTGTTGGTTCGCTTCCGAAGCAGTCGCGTACGGTTGCGCTGCGGGCCTGATCCCAAACGTAAGAACGGCTAGCAAAGATGATTGTACCTGCCGACGTTGCGCGGGCTTTAACGATGATCTCGTTGATTCTCTCTTCGCCGATGCGAGCGACTTCGTCTAGGGCGTCGACTATTAAAACGGTCTGCTGTGTGGGCGATCTGTGAACGAAGAGGCTAGCTGCTTCACGGGCGACTCCATAGCTGCGGCTGAAAAAGTCGAGCAGTTCGGTTTTGCCGGCGCCCGGTTCCGCCAACACGACGAATACGCCGGTTCGCCCGATGAGCTCATTGTCTTCAACGAGCGTGTCGCTCCGATGCAGTTTCCTGTGAATGTAGAATTGTGGCATCTTGGAAATTATAGGCAACTCCTAGGTGGCTGGCCATAAATTATGCTCGCAAAGCGCGATTGGCTTGGTGACAAATTCATTCGGCGATCCCCTGCACGTTTCGGCCGTCAAGGAGTTAAAATGTCCAACCCTCGGAATTACGGTGACAGTGCACACTACCACCGACGCACGTACTTGCGCGGGCACGCTTCGGGATTACGCAACCCCGTGTGCCTGGCGGGCAGTTCGCCTCGTTACCGCGGAGGTCTGCTCTTGGGTGCTTCCATTCTGCGTCTTGCCAATCAGCTCCGATGGTGCGGGCAGCCGGGGTCGAACCGGCACAGCGCTTGCGCGCCGAGGGATTTTAAGTCCCTTGCGTCTACCAATTCCGCCATGCCCGCTTGATCCAAGGAGATCAAAGACTTAAGTCCCTTGCCGGCCGTCTGGAATTGGTGTTGCGCGGGCCGGAGGGGTGGTTCTTCCTTAAGCGAGCCGGCCGCGCAAGGCAAAGCCTCAATCCGGACATCTGTTGTTGCTTTAGGCATTCTCAATCCACGGGGACTATTCATCGCTCATGACTGCTTCGTTGTCTCATCGCCTGCGCGGCGCGGGCGCGCTTCTCGCGCTGCTTGCGGCGGGCGCCGTGCTGTCCGGCTGCGCCGGCGTGAGCGAGACGATCGCTCCGGCCTTTGCCGACCCCGGGGCGTACGAACTGTACGATTGCAAGCAGCTCGAGGCCGAGCGCAAGTCGCTCGCGGCCCGCACCGAGCAGTTGCAGAAGCTGATGGAAAAGGCCGAGACCGGGGCCGGTGGCGCCGTCGTCTCCGAGCTCGCCTATCGCAACGACTATGTTGCGGTGCGCGGGCGGGCGCAGCTCGCCGAAGACGCCTGGCGCCGCAACAGGTGCCGGGAAACGCCGCCCGGTGCGCCGGCGCCGGCCTCTGCGCCGCCGCAACGGCCGGACATCAAGCCCGCCCCAAAGCCCGGCAGCACCAATCGGTGAGTGGGCCACGGGTGCGTCCGTGCCAAAGCATGATCCGGAAAAGTGCGAAGCGGTTTTCCGGAAACATCATGTGCAAACAACAACCTAAAGCGCGATGACGATTCATCGCGCTTTAGACGCGCCAGCCGTAGATCCAGTCCTGCCGCGCCAGCATGCGCTCCGGGCCGAGCGCGCGGATCGCGAGATCGCGCGCGAGCGCGAGCGGTCCGCCGAGATGATAGATGCGGCCCTGCTGCCGCGCCGTCCGCTGCACTTTCCTGACACGGGCCTGACGCGCGCGGCCATATTGCTTCAGCGCCGCACTGATGCCCGCGGCGTTCTCGGCGGTCTCGAGGCTCAGATGCTGCGCGAGCACGGCGGCATCCTCGATCGCCATGCCGGCGCCTTGCGCGGCGAAAGGCAGCATCGCGTGCACGGCATCGCCGAGCAGGGCGACCGGACCGTCGCTCCAGGGGCAGCCGTCGGGCACGCCGAACAGCGCCCATTTGCGCCAATTGTCGACTGCGGTGAGCATCATCCTGGCTGCCGGTGGCCAGCGCGGCGCGGCGAAGGCGTCCATCACCTCGAACGGATCGCCCGGCGTGCTCCAGCCCGGCCTGTTCCAGGTGCCCGGCAGCACCGCGACCACGTTGATCTGGCGCCCGCCCGCAATGGGGTAGGCGACCAGATGGGCATTCGGCCCCATCCAGAGCTGCACCCGCCGCGCGGTAAAATCCTTCGGCAGCTGCGTCGCGTCGAGCGTGCCGCGCCAGGCGATCAGGCCGGAGAAGCGCGGCTGCACCTCGGGAAACAGATGCTGGCGGACCGTTGACCAGATGCCGTCGGCGCCGATCAGCGCGCTGGCGAGATCGCTGCGGCGGATCGTGCCGCTGCGATGGACCACCGTCAGTCCCTTGGCGTGGGGCGCGACATCCTCGAAGGTCGCACCCAGCTTCAGGTCGATGTCGGGATGATCGGCAACCGCGCCGGCCAGCGCCGCTTGCAGATCGGCACGGTGCACCACCCAATAGGGGGCACCCGCGCGCGCCGAGGCCGCTTCACCCAGCGGCATGCGCAGCAGCTCGCCGCCGGCCCGTGCACTCATGACGCAGAGCGCCTCGGGCGTGACGGCGCGCAGCTTGAGGCGTTCGGTCAGGCCGAGTCCGACCAGCACGCGGCTGGCATTGGGGGAGAGTTGCAGGCCGGCGCCGACGTCTTCGAGCCGCTCGGCCTTTTCCAGCACGACGATGCGGAAGCCGCGGGCCGCGAGCGCCAGCGCGGCCGTCAGTCCACCGATGCCGGCACCGGCGATGACAATCGTTCGGGAGAGCGCCACCCCTGACCGGGGACGCGGTCAGGCCACCTTGTCCTTCAGCACGCATTCCGGCGGACGGGCTTCGCCCGGCTTCAGGTCGGCGGCGAAACGGTACAGCGTCGAGCAATAGGGGCAGATGATCTCGTTGTCGTTGCCGAGGTCCAGGAAGACGTGCGGATGATCGAACGGAGGGTTGGCGCCGACGCACATGAACTCTTGCGAGCCGATCTCGATGACGGGGACACCGGCATCGTTATGGAAGTGCGGGACGACATGGTCGGACATCGTAGTTCATCCTGGAGTGGCAATGGCGGCAGATACAATCAAAAACTGACGCGGCATCTTTAAGGCGCCGCGGACCATACTGGCGGGTGTTGATGATTGCTAGTCCAGCGGAACCGAAAGGTTCGCAATTGCCCCATGCTCATTTGCTCATGCAAATTCGACACAATCTTGCGGCCTGAGAGAAGCCCTTCTTTCGTCGGGGACGTTGTGTCGCAATTTTGGCATACTATGTCTGGGGACGAGCGAAATTGCGACGAAAGACGAACCATCGACCGCAACTGATCTCAGGCAAATGATCTCAGGACCGTCCAGGCTCACGACATGAAGTGGCTGCGAATCAGCACAGCGTTGACCGGGATTGCCGCGTTCGGCTTCGTGCTCGCGCAGGTCGCGCCGCATGCCCGCGAGGCCGGTGCGCTTTTTGCCGCCCAGGACGATCCGGCCGCGCTGTCCGAGCTCAAGCTCGACGCGTTGCTGAAGCAGAACGATCGGCTGGTTCAGGACCAGATCGAGACCGCGCTCGCTGCCGGCGATGCCGATCTCGCCGACAGCTTCGTCGCGCTGGCGCGTGACCGCAACATCGCGCTGCCGGACGACCTGCTCAATCGCGTGAGCGACGCGGTCAAGGACCAGAATTCCACGTCGTACTTCGCAAAACGGTTCGCGACCGGTCTCGTCACCGGCACCGCCGACGACGTCGCGAGCCTGTCCGGAACCGTCGCCGGCGATCTCTTCGTGATCGGCGACATCAGGGACGTCGTGCGCGAGGGCAAGCACCTCGCGATGGGCGAGGACACCGACCACCTCGTGCTCGGTCTGGCCACCGCGGGCCTTGCGGTGACGGCCGTGACCTACGTGTCGGTCGGCGGTGCCGCGCCGGTTCGGGCCGGTCTGACGCTGGTGAAGGATGCGCGCAAGGTCGGGCGGCTCGGCGAGGGACTTGCCGTGTGGGCCGGCAGGTCGGCGCGCGAGGTCATCGATGGGCCGATGCTGCAGAACGCGGTCGCCAAGGGTTCCGTGTTCCGTCCCGGCGAGACCGTCAGCGCGATCAAGGCCGCGTTCCGCGTCGAGAAGGCCGGCGCGCTGGTGCGGCTCGGCAAGGACGTCACCCGCGTCGCCGAAAAGACCGGCACCCGCGGCGCCATGGATACGCTGCGCATCGCCGAAGGCCCCAAGGACGTCGCGCGCGCGGCCCGGCTTGCGGAAGCGCAAGGGGGCAAGACGCGCGCGATCATGAAGCTGCTCGGCCGCGGCGCGCTGCTGCTGGTCGGCGGCATGTTTGATCTGGCGCTCTGGCTGTTCGGCGCGGCACTGACGCTGTTCGGCCTGTTGTCCTCGATCAAGGCCATGACCGAGCGTCTGACCCAGGCTTGGTGCGATCGCAGACGGGCGCGGCGGCTTCGCCGGGCGCAGGCCGCCGCTGAAGCCGCTCTGGCGAATGCGGCCGCGACGGCCTAAGATCAACTCCTCCCCACAACACCACGGAACTGCTGATGCCGAGCTTTCACAACGGCGCCGTTGAAATTGCCTATCTCGATGAAGGCAAGGGCGATCCGATCATCCTGGTGCACGGCTTTGCCTCCAGCAAGAACGTCAACTGGGTCTATCCGACCTGGGTCTCGGAACTGCGCAAGAACGGCCGTCGCGTCATCGCGCTCGACAATCGCGGTCATGGCGAAAGCGCAAAGCTCTACGAGCCCGCGCAGTACTCGATCCCGACCATGGCCGGCGACGTGCTCGCGCTGATGGATCATCTAGGGATCCCGCAGGCCGACATCATGGGCTATTCGATGGGCGGGCGGATGACGGCCTGGCTCTCCCTCAACGAACCGCAGCGCCTGCGCTCGGCGATCCTCGGCGGCATCGGCATTGGCGGCCTGATCGAAGGCACCGGTCCCGGCGAGAATGTCGCGAAGGCGCTGGAGGCACCCTCGCTCGACGATGTCACCGATCCCGTCGGCCGCACGTTTCGTGCGTTCGCCGATCAGACCCGCTCCGATCGCGTGGCGCTTGCCGCGTGCCTGCGCGGCACGCGCGATCTCATGACAAAGGAGGAGGCCGCGCGCATCGACGTGCCCGTGCTGATCGCGGTCGGCTCGACCGACGACGTCGCGGGCTCCGCCAGCGCGCTCGGCGCGATCATTCCGGGTTCGGAAGTGCTCGACATCCCGAACCGCGACCACATGCGTGCGGTCGGCGACAAGGTCTACAAGACCGGCGTGCTGGATTTTCTCTCACGCCGCGGCTGATGGATCGTCCGCTTTGCTGTCGTCGCCGAACGTACGGAACAGCGCCATCAGCACCACGAAGGTCGCGACCCACACGATTCGCGCGCCGTAGCGGTCGTGAGGCCCGGAGATCACGCCGCAGATGAAGGCGTTGCCGAGCAGCGCCAGCGTGACGGTCGCGGCCAGCAGCGTCAAATCGTCGAACCGGCGGTTCGCCAGCGCATGCGCGAGCAGCGCGACCAGTGCCAGCATCGAGGCCAGCGCGACCGGGACGTGCAGCCAATTCACGTAATCGAAATCGAGGCCGTGATTTTGTTGCCGCGCCGCGCGCATCTGCGCGACCTGCCCCGGGATGTAGCGCTCGATGATGCCCCAGGTGTGCCCGAGCCAGACACTGGCGCCTTCGCCGGTCGCGACATGCACCAATTGCTGGCCCATCGCCCGCAGCGCTGCACCGGCCTGCCAGGCCGGATAGTCGGCGAGCGAATGCACGACGATGTATCCCATCTCGTCGTTCATGCCTTCGAAGCGGCCGAGCGTGTTGAACATGCTCTTGCCCCACAGGAATTCGTCGGCGGTCGCCGGCAATTCGTTGCGATAGGGACAGAGCTTGAAGTGCTCGCGCGGGCAGCGATCGCTGAGGAAGCGCGCGACGATACCGTCCTGCATCATGCGGCCGAAGGCGACGCCGTAGCCGCCTGGCGTCCAGGCCCATTTGCCCGACAGCGCGTGGTTCGCCACCACCAGCATCAGGCCGCCCACGACGATGGTCAGGCTCGCTCGCACCAAGCCGGCAATCGGGAGACGGCGCCCAAGCAACGGCCGCGCCATCCAGCCGGCGACGCACAGCCCGAGCAGCACGCCGAGCGTGGCGCTGTGGGTCGCGGCGGCAAAGGCGGTGAAGACGAACAGCGAGATTTTTTCGAACGTCGAGGTCCGGCTTGCGCCAACCACCAGAAGGAACAGCGACAGGATCGAGAGCCCGGCAAAGATGTCGGTGAGCAGCATGCTCGCAATCCAGGGCAGCGCCGTCGACAGGATCAGGAGCAGGCTGATCGCAACGAAGCGAAACGTCTGCATCAGGCCGAGCACGCGCAAGGTGAGCTGGAGCAGCCACAGTGTCACCAGCGACTGGACCGCGAGGTTGATCCAGAAGCCGAAGCTTTCGCCATAATGCAGATAGAGGCCGAACACGGTGGAGCGGCTGGGGACGAGATAGCCTTCGTACCAGCGCGCCAGATAGCCGCCGGTATCCCATTGCAACAGCGGATAGCCGTTCCAGAACGCCGGCGCGATCAGGAGCAGGGGCAGGGCCATCGCCGCCAGCCGCAGGCCAAGGGTATCCGCGGCGCGTGCGCGCGATTGTTCGGTGGTGATGCTCAAATCCGCTCCGTCCTCGTCCGGACCATGCCCGCACCGGAGGTAGGGAGAGAATTCACCAATAGTTTGAGGCCGCCCGGCTTGAATTTGGCGAAACCCTGACCATTTTGAGCCGACTTGCCGCTTGGGGGCGCCAAAAGAAACTGTTGTGTTTCAACGCGTTGGCATGCTTTCGCGGGGCAAGATGCTGTTCACTCTCAGGCAAGCCCGTCAGGACTTCGTCGCCTAGACTGTGTTATAGAGCCAGCCAAACGAGCAATCGGAAGAGCAGATTCCATGGCAGTGCATCAGGTCAATCCGGGAGGAAAGCTCGCAACGCTCGATCCGATCTGGGATCGGATCCGCGGCGAGGCGGAGGACATCGTCCACCGCGAGCCCGAGCTTGCGACCTTCATCTATTCGACGGTGCTGCATCACAGCCGCCTGGAAGATTCGGTGATCCATCGTGTCGCCGACCGGCTCGATCATTCCGCGCTGTCGGGCGATCTGGTGCGGCAGACCTATGACGAAGCGCTGCGCGACGATCCCGACTTGGGCAACGCCTTCCGCGCCGATCTCGTCGCCGTCTACGACCGCGATCCCGCGACCTCGCGCTTCATCGACCCCTTGCTGTACTTCAAGGGCTTTCACGCCATCCAGACCCATCGCCTTGCGCACTGGCTCTGGCTGAAGGGCCGCAAGGACTTTGCGTATTATCTTCAGAGCCGTGCGTCTGCGGTGTTCCAGACCGACATCAATCCCGCCGCGCGCATCGGCCGCGGCATCTTCCTCGACCACGCCACCGGCTTCGTCTGCGGCGAGACGGCATTGATCGAGGACGACGTCTCGATCCTGCACGGCGTCACGCTCGGCGGCACCGGCAAGGAGAACGAGGACCGTCATCCGAAGATCCGTCACGGCGTTCTGATCGGCGCCGGCGCAAAGATTCTCGGCAACATCGAGATCGGACATTGCGCGCGCATCGCGGCCGGCTCGGTCGTGGTCAAGCCCGTGCCGCACAACGTCACGGTCGCCGGCGTGCCCGCCAAGATCGTCGGCGAGGCCGGCTGCGCCGAACCGTCACGCACCATGGATCAGATGATCAACGCCATGGGCCTTTAAGCTCGTGAGTTAAGGGCCGGATTCTCCAGCCCTTTTCGTCCCCAAATTCTTTGGCAATTCGTGCTGGCGGTTCGTCGCGTCTCGTCCTAAAACGCGGCCAGCCAATTTCGATCGGAGACTTGCCGTGGACGTCAAAGAAGTCAGAAAGCTGGACGCGTATCTGAAGCGCGTATTCGGCAATCCCAAGATCCGCGTCGTGCCGCGGCCGAAGAAGGATGATTCCGCCGAGGTCTACATCGGCGAGGAATTCATCGGCGTGCTCTTCGTCGACGACGAGGACGACGATCGCTCGTTCCAGTTCCAGATGGCGATCCTGGAAGACGATCTCGTCGATCAGGAATAGTCGTCGCACGTCATTGCGAGCGTAGCGTCCAGAAATTGCTGACGCTACGCTGCGTCCGAGGCGCGCATCGAACAGCGAGGCGCGCTCTTTCCACATCGTCATTGCGAGCGCAGCGAAGCAATCCAGAGTCTTTCCGCGGGGGGATTCTGGATTGCTTCGCTGCGCTCGCAATGACGAAGATTAGCCCTTCACCGCCGCGCCGTCATCGACGCCGCCACCGCGCGAAGCTCGCCGACGAATTCGGCGATCGCCGGATTGCGCCGTTCACCGGTGCGAAACGCGACGAAGATCCGCCGCGTGATGATCGGCCGGATCTCCTTGAGACGCAGCGTGCCGATATGATCGCGCCCGCGTAGCCCCGGATTGATCGAGACCGAGCAGCCCGCCTCGACCATGGCCCTGACCACTTCGAAGCTGTGGCAGCGGGCATTGACGATGGGATCGAAGCCGGCATTGCGGCAGGCACCGACGATCACGTCCGAATAGGTGGCCGACGTCGTATCGAGAACCCATCGCTCCGCCGCAAGCTCAGGCAAGGTGAGGTGAGGGCGCTCGGCCAGCGGGTGGTCGCGCGGCAGCAGGACGTGGAGATGGTCGTCGAGAAGATGCAGCATCTCGACCTGCGTCTCCGAAAGGCCCGCCGACGTCGTGAGGTCGTCGACGATCGCGACGTCCGTTTGCCAGGCGCGCAGCGCCGCCAGGCTGTCGTCGGGCTCCAGCTCCTCGAAGATCGTCGCGAGATCAGGAAAGCGCGCCGACATCGCGCGGATCGTCGGCGGAATCAGCGATGCGGCGACGGAGGGAAACGCCGAGACGCGCAACTCGCCGGCGACGGTCTTCTTCAATTCCGCAAGATCGGTCTTCGCTTCCTCCAGAATGCCAATGACACGTCCGGCATGGTCCACCAGCCGCTGTCCCGCCGGCGTCAAACGCACGCCGCGGCCCCTGCGTTCGACCAGCTCAACCCCGGTCTCGTCCTCGAGCTGCGCGATTTGCTGCGAAACGGCCGACGGAGAGATCAACAAGGCTTCGGCCACCGCTGCCATTGTTTTTCGCAGCGAAAGCTCACGAAGCGTGCGGAGTCGGGCGAAATCCATAGGTTAGCTCCAGCAAATGCCCAGAACGCAATCATGCATATTTTCTAATGTATATGGCAAAATTAATTAAGTAGACCAGAATTGTTTTGCCCCTGTAGCCTTCATGTCCAGAGCAGTCCGGGCGCTTCACAAGAGGACCAAATCCCAAGCCCGGCTGAGATGAGTGACGACAACAGAGGGGTTCTCGGATGGCTCGTTCCAAATTTCTGGTGGCTGCGTTTGCCGCGGCATCGCTGTGGACCTCAGGCGCATCCGCCGCCGTCCTCGACAACGTCAAGCAGCGCGGCGTCCTCAACTGCGGCACCGACAACACGGCCCCTGGCTTCGGCTACCTCAACACCAAGACCGGCAAGATCGAAGGACTCGATGCGGATTTCTGCCGCGCCATGGCGGCGGCGGTTCTCGGCGACGCCAGCAAGGTCAACTTCGTCATCGTCACCGACAAGAGCCGCTTCAACGCCTTGCAGACCGGACAGGCCGACGTCGTCTTCGCGCACACGACCGTCAAGCCGGTGCGCGAATCCGCGATCGGCATCGATTTCCTGCCGATCAATTTCTACGATGGCACCGGCATGATGGTGAAGGCGGCGTCCGGCGTGAAATCCGTCGCGGAATTGGACGGCGCGACGATCTGTACGACGCAGGGCTCCGGCACCGAAGCCACGCTCGCCGCCTTCGTGCGCGTGCGCGGTTTCAAGACCACCAAGGTCCTCACCTTCGAGAACCTCGAGAAGCTGTTTGGTGCGCTCCAGAGCGATCGCTGCAACGCGATGTCGACCGACAAATCCGCGCTGGCTTCCTGGCGCGGCAACTCGCCCAAGCCGGACGACTACACGATCCTGCCCGAGACGCTGAACAAGTCCCCATTCGCCGGCTTCGTCATCGCCAACGATTCCAAATGGCGCAATCTCCTGCGCTGGGCGACCTTCGCGCTATTCCAGGCGGAGGAGTGGGACATCACCACAGCCAACCTCGCCGACAGGATGAAGGACGAAAGCGCCTTCGTGCAGAAATTCCTCGGCGTGAAGGACGGCTTCGGCAAGGATTTCGGTGTCGCCGACGATTTCGTCGCCAGCATGATCAGGTCGGTCGGCAATTACGGCGAGATCTATGACCGCAATCTCGGACCCAAGACACCTTACTTCATCGATCGTGCCGGCACGCCCAACGCGATGTGGACCAAGGGCGGCGCCGAGTACTCGCCTCCGTGGAACTGAGTCGTATGAGGCGAGCCTGAGGGGCTCGCCTCGATCACGCGAGGGCGTCGTGAGCACAGAGATCGCCGAATATCACAGCATCCCGCCGGCGCGGCGCGGCCTGCTGATCGTGTCCAAATGGCTGTTGCAGGCCGCGATCGTGATGGTGGTGGCGGGGCTGGTCGTTTGGCTTGGCTTTGCTGTTCGTGAAGCACTCGCCCGCAAGGGCATCCAGTTCTCGTTCGGCTATCTCGGCAATATCGCGAACTTCTCTCTCAGTGAAGGCTTCGTGCCTTCGTTCGCGGGCGGCTGGCCGGTTCTGGAGCTCTTCTCTCCCACACACAGCAATCTTCAGGCGCTGCTGGCAGGTCTGTGGAATTCACTGAAGGTCGCGCTCTCGGCGATCGTCCTCTGCACCATATTCGGGACGCTGATCGGCATCGGGCGGCTCTCGACCAACTGGCTGGTGCGCAATCTCTGCTTTGGATGGGTCGAAGCCATCCGCAACACGCCGCTGCTGATCCAGATCGTGTTCTGGTATTTTGCAGTGGTCCTGCGATTTCCGCCCGCCAATGCCGCTTCGAACTGGTTTGGCGGCCTCCTTGCCAGTCGCTCGGGCGTGTTCTTTCCCGGTGTTGTGATTTCCGAGCGCGCCGGCGCTGCGTCCTGGGGTTTGCTCGCTGCGGCCTTCGCCCTGGTCGTCGCCTGCGTGGTTCTGCGCGGATCGCGACGGCGCCTGGTCCTCTTGGCGGCAGCGCTCTCGGCGTTGATCGCGACAGCAATCATCGGCTTCCCCCTCGGCCTCGACCTGCCGGTCGCGACGCGGTTCGGCGCGCGCGGAGGCTTTGCCATCTCACCTGAGATGACGGCGCTTCTCATCGCAATCGTCGTCAACAGCTCCGCCTATGTCGCCGAGATCGTCCGCGGCGCGATCGAGGCGCTGCCGAAGGGACAATGGGAGGCCTCTGCCTCGCTCGGCCTGTCGCGCTCGCACACGCTGCGCGACATTATCCTTCCCCAGGTCTTCCGGATCGTCCTGCCGTCGCTCGCGAACCGCTACATCAGCCTGACCAAGGACACCTCGCTCGGGATCGCGATCGGCTTTCCCGACCTGTTCAACGTCTACGGCACAGTCTCGAACCAGACCGGGCGCAATCTCGAAGGCGTCGTGATCGTGATGCTGACTTACCTGGCGCTGAGCTGGATCATCAGCGCCTGCGTCAACGGCGTCAACGCGCGCGTCAATGGACGGAGGACGCGATGAGCGCGGTCGCACTGCGGTGGGTCCATCGCAATCTCTTCGCCAAGCCGTTCGATGTCGCGTTGTCCCTTGTCGTCATTCCGATGCTGATCTGGGCGGTCTATGCCTTTGGCTACTGGGCGCTGGTCGAGGCGCATTGGCAGGTCGTCGGCGGCAGTTTCAAGGTGCTGATGACCGGCATCTATCCCGCCGACCAGTTGTGGCGAGCATGGTTCGCCGTCGCGACGCTCTGCGCGATGTTCGGCGCGGGGCTCGGCCTCTCGCTCCCCCCGAACCGGGCGGTGCTGACAGCGGTCGCTTTGGTCGTCATCCTGATTGCGGCAGCGCTCGCAGCCGCGATCGACGTGCATTCCGGCGTGCTCGCTGCCGCCAGTGCCGCGCTCGGCATCGCGGCATGGATCGGCGTCGATCGTTCGGCCTTGAACCAGCGCATCGTGCTGTCAGGACTTCTTGCCGGCGTGATCGCAATCTTCGTCGTGCTCTCGCCGCCGGGCTTCGAGGTCTGGGGCGGTCTGTTGCTCAGTATCGTCCTGACGATAGCGGTCTCGATCCTGACCCTGCCTTTCGGCATCCTGCTCGCACTCGGCCGGCAAAGCCGCATCACCAGCCTGCGCGTGATTTCGACCGCCTATATCGAGACGATGCGGTCAGTGCCGCTGATCCTCGTCGTCTACTGGATCTGGATCATCGTGCCGCTGCTGGCGCCGGATACGTCCGTGCCGGGCCTGCTGCGCGGCATGGCCGGCTTTGCGCTGTTCTTCGCGGCCTATGTCGCCGAATATGTCCGCAGCGGACTTCAGGCGGTCCCGAAGGGGCAGATCGAGGCGGCGAAGTCGCTCGCGATGAGCAGCTGGACGCTCAATGTCGACATCGTCCTGCCGCAGGCGCTGCGGGTCGTCGTTCCCTCGCTGGTCGGACAGATCCTCGACATCTTCAACGGTGCGACGCTGGTCTTCATCATCGGGCTGACCGATTTCCTGCGCGCCGGACAGATGATCCTCGCTGATCCCCAGACCAGCGGCCGGACCTACGAAATCTACGTCTTCCTGTTCGCCGTCTATCTCGCCATCGGTGGTGCCATCACCTACGCCTCGCGCCGCCTCGAAGCCCATCTCGCAAGGGGATCACGATGAACGCCATCCAGAATGCGGCAGCCACGATCTCGCGCGACGCCATCGTCAGCATCGGCCACCTCAACAAGTCCTTCGGTGCATTCCATGTCCTGAAGGATGTCGATCTCGACGTCGGGCGCGGCGAAGTCGTCGTCATCATCGGTGCCAGCGGCTCGGGGAAGTCGACCCTGATCCGCTGTGTCAACGGTCTGGAGATGTACCAGAGCGGACGGCTGAGCGTGGACGGCTTCAGCATGCCGACGGAGGCCGACCGTGCCATCGGCGGCGAGAAGGAGCTGGCGAGGATCCGCAAGGGCGTCGGCATGGTGTTCCAGCAGTTCAACCTGTTTCCGCATATGAGTGCGATCGACAATGTCGCGATCGCGCCGATCCGCGTGCGCGGCCGCAAGCCTGACGAGGCGAGGGCGAACGCGTTGCGGCTGCTCGATCGGGTGGGCTTGCGAGACCATGCCCACAAGCTTCCGGCCCAGCTCTCCGGCGGTCAGCAGCAGCGCGTCGCCATTGCCCGGTCGCTGGCGATGGAGCCGCATATCATGCTGTTCGACGAGCCGACCTCGGCGCTCGATCCCGAGATGGTCGGCGAGGTGCTCGACGTCATGCGCGAGCTCGCACGCGAAGGCATGACCATGATGATCGTGACTCACGAGATGGGTTTCGCCCGCGAGGTCGCCGACCGCGTCGTCTACATCGATCACGGCCGCATCCTGGAGATCGGCACGCCGGCGGAGATTTTCGACCGGCCGACGCACGAACGAACCAGAACCTTTCTCTCGCGCGTGCTTCGTCACTGACGAGCCGCAGTCAACGCCAACGCAGAACTCCGATCACCTGGAAAGAGGATGACACATGTCAGTTTCAACGGGCGCCGCCCAAACCCATTCGACCGAAATCAACTGGCACAGCTTCTTCGGTGCCGATGCCCATCAGGTTGGCGCTGACGTCGTCGCGCTGATCGATCAGGATCGCAAGAGGGAGGCGCTGTCCCTCAACATGATCGCGTCCGCCTCCTATGCGCCGCTCGGCCTGCGCCAGATCGAGGGGACACATCTGGTCAACCGCGCGCCGATGGGGCTGCCCGGCCGCCGCAGCGTCGCCAATTGCGAGGAGCTCGACGCGATCGAGAACCTCGCGATTGACAGGGCCAAGTCGATCTTCGGCGCCGAATACGTCAACGTGCAGGCGCTGTCCTCGACCATCGCCAACGTCGCCGTCCTGCGCGCGATCCTGCCGCCTGATGGCGCGCGGCTGCTGACACTCGACGAACTCGCCGGCGGTCATGTCAGCCATGGTGCGATGCGCCACATCACGGGCGCCAACCGCGAGGTGGTTTCGTTTGGCGTCACCCGCACCGGTGCGGTGGACCTGGACCAGGCCCGCGACCTCGCACGCAAGACGCGGCCGCATGTTCTGCTCGCGGGCCCGTCCTCGTATCCGCGCGAGATCGACTTCGCGGGATTGAAGACCATCGCCGACGAGGTCGATGCGCTGCTCTTCACCGACATTGCCCATGTCGCCGGTCTCATCGCGGCCGGCCTCCATGCCAATCCGGTCCCATTCTCCGACGTGTCCACCAGTTCGACGCAGAAGACTTTGTGCGGACCGCGCAACGGCGCCTTCGTCTTTGCGAAGGAGCGCTTCGGCGCCGCGATCGACGCCGCCGTCTATCCCGGCCTGCAAGGCCCCGCAGCCTCGAACATGATCGCGGCGCGGGCCGTGCAGATGGAGATGATCACCCGTCCGGCCTTTGCGCAGCTCATGCGTGACGTCGTCGCCAATGCAAAGGCGTTCGGTGCCGGCCTGGAGGAGGGCGGCATCGGGCTCTACACCGGCGGCACGGACTCGCACATGATCATGGCCTACACCGGCGAGAGCTGGACGCAGCCGGAATTGGTCGCGGTGCTCGGCGCTTATGGTGTGATCGGCAACGCCATGCGCGCGCCGGGGCAAGACGGCCAACCACGCACCGCGTTCCGGTTCGGCAGCGTCGCATTGACGATCCGCGGCTTCGACCTCGCCGAGGCGAGGACACTCGGCCGCGAGGTTGCGGAGATCCTGCGTGCGGGGCCAAGCGCTGCTGTCGATGCCGCGCGGCTGCGCAGGCTGAAGGATCTGGCCGACGCCCACCCAATTCCGTCCTTCGTCGATTGATCCTGCACGCGAGAGCCATTGATCATGAACCGCCCCTACGACGTTGCTGCGGTCCGCAGCCAGTTTCCCGTGACCGAGCGCTTGCTCTATCTCGATTCCGCTCACCAGACGCCGCTCGCCACAAGCGTTCGCGAGGCGCTGCTCGGCTTTTACAGGGAAGGCAGCGAGTTCGGCGGGCCCAAGCCGGTCTGGCTCGATCGGGTCGAACGGGTCCGGGCCCGCGCGGCGAAGCTGCTCAATGCCGCGCCGGCCGAGATCGCCTTCACCAAGAACACCTCCGAGGGCATGAACATTGCTGCCAATGCATTGCCGCTCACGGCGGGCGACAATGTGCTTCTCGTCGAAGGCGACCATCCCAACAACGCCTATGCGTTTCTCAACCTTCGACGCAAGGGCGTCGAGGTTCGCTTCGTGCCGCTGACCGGCGAGACGGCGCGCGCCGAGATGTTCGCGCCTCACATCGATGCCCGCACGCGCGCGATCTCGCTCTCCCATGTCACCTTTCATGCCGGACACCGTTTCGACATCGACGGCATCGGCGCATTCTGTGCGCACAACGGGCTCTATTTCGTCATCGACGCAATGCAGTCGATCGGTGTGGTCCCGCTCGATGCGGTCGCGAGCGGCGCAAGCCTGATCGGGGCCGGCTGTCACAAGGGGCTGCTGGTGCCGCAGGGCCTCGGTATCCTCTACTGCCGGCAGGGCCTCGACGAACTGCAGCCGGCCTATCTCGCGATGTCGAGCCTCGCGCATCCTCCGGGCGACTACATCGCGCGCGCCGACAACATGATGCCGAAGGCGGATGCAGGGCGGTTCGAGATCGGCAACCTCAATCTTCCCGACATCCACGCGCTCGACGCCTCGCTCACGCTGATCGAGAGCGTCGGCCTGTCCGCCATCGAAGCGCATCTTTACGATCTCGGCGACCGCCTGATCGAGCGCATGGATGATCACGGCATTCGCCTTGTCGGTCCGCGTGCGCGCGCCGATCGCTCGCCGCACATCTACGTGCTGGATCTGCCTGCGGACGATTGGGCCGGCTATCTCGCCAGCCGTAACGTCCGCGTGTCCCCGGAGCGCGACGGCATCCGCGTGTCGTTCGGCCTGTTCAACATGGCCGAGGATGTCGACCGGCTTGCAGAGGTGATCGCCGAGCGGGGCAGCGTGCCGGCACGCAAGGGAGCGGCTGCCTGAAGGGCGTGACGGCCTGTGGTGGGAAGGCTTCAGGAACTCCCCATGATCACATCATAGCCCTGTTTTGCCCGACGGGTCAAATCGACTTCGAAAAATACGAAGTCGCGCCGGGGCCTGGCTACTGTGCATGGGGTTGTTTTCGAAGTTTTGTTGGAAGCCCGTTCCTCAGAGCCGGGCAACAGGTTGCGCTCAGCCCTTCGGCCCGCGCAACTGCGCCGTCAGCCGGTCCAGCGCCTCGGCCACGTCGCGCCATTGCGACAGCCAGCTGCGCGGAAAGCGGAAGGTGAGGTCGGCGCCGCCGACGCGGCGTTCGGAGAGGCACATGCCTGGTGTGGCCGCATCGCGCGTGCAGCGCGCGGTCAGCGCGGGCGTTGCGGCCGTATAGAGATCCTCGCTGCCGTAAGGGGTCTCGGCGCGGAACATCCGCATCGTCAGCCCGTCCTGCGGCATGGCGGCGGCCTGGTCGAGATAGCGCGGATAGATCGTGGCCGTTCGCTGCTCGGGCGCGAGCGCATCGTGGTGTGCCGAGATCGACAGGAAGATGCGGTCGATCGGCTGCATCGTCGTCTCCACCGCATCGGCCGTGACGTGCTTCGGTGCGCCCGGCGGCTCCAGCGAGGGATAGAGGAAGTCGAGGTCGATGCGTTCCTGCGGCCCGGAATGCCGCTGGATCTTCATCCGGATCGCGGTCACCGGCAGGTTGAACAGCGTGCCGCCGACGCTCACCGGCAGCCTGTCCGGCGCATTCGCGCCACCCGAGCCCCAGGTCGGCCACAGCAGATAGGCGACCAGCACGACCGCGCCCACCGCAGCAATGCCGCCGAGCACCATCGGGACGACATGGGCCCGTGGGTGCGTCCGGGAGGAACGAGGGGAGGTTGCCGAAAACATCGTCATGCGTTGCGCTGGTCGAACCGGAGGTCGGCCGGTGGCCGACGAATCAGCGGCGAATATGCCATGCGGCGGCGCATTCGCGCAGCCGTTCCCGGCTGCCGGGACGGGGGAGGGCCCTGCGCGGACCGGTTGCCGCCGTTAACCTTCCCTTAAGGATAATGTAGCGTTAACCCGCCCTGTTTGTCACAGGAAGGCTCCGGCGTTGCGTAAGGGCGGACCGTTCCGATGTCACCTGAAGCTTTCAACTCTCTCTTCTCGATCTGCCTCGGTTTCGCGCTCGCGGGCGCCCTCGTCAGCGGATACCAGGCGGTCGCGCAGCGGCCGGCCGGGTTCGGTCTGTTGCAGGACGGCGTGGCGCCGATGACGTTCGCCGCGGTTCCCTTCCTGGTGTTCGCGGCGCCCTTCATCATCATGCGCAACACGCTGCGCGGTGTGCGGGTGGAAGCCCGCCGCCTCGAATTCGTGATGATGGCGACCGTCATCGCCGGCTTCTGGAGCATGATGAGCGGCACCTTCTTCCTGATGACGCTGCGCGCGACCGGCGTGATCGGCTGACGCCTTGCAGGGCTGCCCGTTGCGGCAGCCCTTTGCCACGTCGCTCCCGTTTCGCTATGCCAGTCTTGGCGTGACAGGAGACCCCCATGGCGATCTACGAGCTCGACGGGCAGGGGCCCGATCTTCCCTCGGACGGAAATTACTTCATCGCTGAGACCGCCACCGTGATCGGCCGCGTGCGCCTGAAACCGGGCGCCAGCGTCTGGTTCGGCGCGGTGCTGCGTGGCGACAACGAATGGATCGAGGTCGGCGAGGGCGCCAATGTGCAGGACGGCTCGACCTGCCATACCGACCCCGGCTTTCCCATGGTCATCGGCAAGAACTGCACCGTCGGCCACAACGTCATCCTGCATGGCTGCACGATCGGGGAAGGCGCGCTGATCGGCATGGGCTCGATCGTGATGAATGGCGCCAAGATCGGCCGCAACAGCATCGTCGGTGCCGGCTCGGTCATCACCGAGGGCAAGGAGTTTCCCGAACGTTCGCTGATCATCGGCTCGCCCGCGCGCGTGATCCGCACGCTCGACGACGCCCAGGTACAGAAAATGGGGGGAGCGGCGAGGTCCTACCAGGCCAATGGTCCGCGCTTCAGGACGGGCCTGAAGAGGATCGGCTGAGAACGGCTGCGGGCCGTCTCCGGCCCGCGCGCCAGGGTTCCGTTCCGTACAAATACCGGCGGGTCCTTTAATCCTCCGCTAGCGCGGTTGCGCCTATTCTCGGTTGTTTTCAACCAGGAGGAGCGGCGCCATGGACGCCGGGGCGCTCGGGTCACGGCTCGATGCAGGATCGCAATTCTTGAAGAAGCTCGTCCGCTTTCTCCGCGGTGCGGATACGCTGAGCGTTGCGGAGAAGGTCTACAGCATCGCCGGCTTCCTGGCGATCGTCACCACCTTCCTGCTCGTGATGTCGATCCAGACGGTGCGGTTGCAGACGACCTATCGCCACATGCATGCCACCTCCGCCGGGGCCGCGATCAATGTCGGGCGCATCAATGCGCTGATCTATGCCATCGTGATGGAATCGCGCGGCATCTACATGTCGGGTGAGCGCGGTGCGATGAAGCAATTCGCCGACGGGCTGGTGCGACGCAATCGCGAGCTCGCCGACGTCGTGAAGGGCATGGAGCAGACCGTCGGCGACGACGACGCCGTGCTGTTCGCCAGCTTCCGCCAGCGCATTGCGCAGTTCATCGAGTTTCGTCAGGAACTGGTGCGGCGAGGGGTCGAGATCAGCTCGGCGGCGGCGCGCGAATGGGGCGACAACGACGCCAACCGCACGCTGCGCAGCAAGCTCAACAGCGATCTCGAAGCGCTCGAGCGGATCTACAGGCAGCGCGCCCGCGAGGCCGATGACCTCGCCAACGAGAACCGCTATGCCGCGGCCTATCTGTTCGCGCTCGGCCTCGCGGCCCTCATTCTCGCAGGCCTCAACGTCGTCGTCATGCGCGGTTCGGTGGTCGGAGCGCTGGCCGAGATCACACAGGCGACCGACCGGATCGCCGATGGCGACGTCAAGAGCAAGGTGCCGCATCTCGGCCGCAACGACGAGATCGGGCACCTGGCACGCGCCGTGCAGCACTTCCGCGACGCGGTGGCGCGCATCTTCGAGCTGGAGGAGCTCGAACTCGGCACCGCGCAGGCGCGCGACGCCGCGATGACCGAGCGCGACAAGTTCAACGACAAGTACCAGGCCAAGAAGTGGCAGCTCTCGGCGGCGATCAACAGCATGCCGCAGGGCCTGATCATGCTCGACGGCAAGGCCAACGTGGTCGCGATGAACGGTCACTACCGGCAGATCTACAATCTGCCCGAGACGATTCAGGCCGGATCGACGCTCGAGGACATCTTTCGGCACCGGGTCGCGAGTGGCTTGTTCAGCGGCGACATCGATAAACTTCTCGCGGCGGTGCTCGACCGGATTGCCAGGCGCGAGCCGGCGACCTCGGAAATGACCTTGAACGACGGTCGCATCATCAGGATCTACGAGCGTCCGATGGACGGCGGCGGCTGGGTGTCGGTGCAGGAGGACGTCACCGAGCTGCGGCAGCGCGAACGCATCCTGGAACGGATGGAGCGCTTCCTCGCCACCATCATCGAGAACGTCGCCGAAGGCATCATCGCCAAGGATGCGCGCAACCAGCGCTACGTCTTCGTCAACAAGGCGGCGGAGAAGATGATCGGCATGTCGCGTGGCGAGATCATCGGCAAGACGGCGCGGGAACTGTTCTCGCCGGAAGCGGCGGAATTGATCGAGCGGCGCGATCAGCAGCTTCTGGCGCAGGAGCAGCAGCTCGAACCGATCATCGATACCATCGACAATCCCACGCGCGGGCGCCGCGTGATCTCCGCCCGCCGCGTCCAGATCGGCGGCGCCGGCGAAGAGTCCCACATGTTCGTCACCATGGTCGAGGACCGGACCGAGAAGATGGTGGCGTAGCGCCGGCGGTCTTATCGAGGCGTCAGCTCCCCTCGGATTCGCGCGCTTCCATCGCGCCTGCGACCTTCTCGTGGCCCGCCGACCACAGCGCATGCTCGTCGCTGCCGTCCTGGTAAGGATTAGCCCCGGCCGGGATGTTGTCGCGCGCGGCGCGTTCGCCCTCTGTAAAAGGATCGCGATCGGTCATCGTGACTTTGCCTTTCTGGTTTTGGGATGCGCGGTCGCCTTGCTCGTTTCTCGGTCGAGCTTTGCGCTCTTGCGCAGCGCGTCCCTGAGATCGATGGGGATGCCGTGCTTCTTCAGGAGGTCGGCGAAGGCTTCGTCCGCAAGCTCCTGAAACGTCGCCATCCTGTCGCGCCCTAATTGCTTCAGCTTGTCGAAACTGTCCTCGTCGAACGCGATCAGTTTGCGCATGATCGTGGCTGCCTCCCTGCTTCAAGCTGATGTGACGGCATTTGTTCCGGAACGGGTCCTGGTCAGGACCGTTGACCACCAAAGGGAGCATTTCCGATGGCCACATCGCCAGCAACCATTTCGACGAAGACGTTGATCGTGATCCTCAGTCTCGCGGCCATGCCGGCCGTATCGTTCGCACAGGCGACCGGCGGCACGGCCGGCTCCGGCGGATCGAGCGGAGGCGTCGCCGGCTCTCCATCGTCGCCGCCCGGCACCAACAGCCTCGGCACGGCGCAGTCATCCGGCGGAGGTTCTGGCGCAACCACCGGCACTGGCACAGGCGGGTCCGGCGATGCCGCCGTCAGTGCCGAGAACCGAATGCTCGACAAGAAGCTCAAGAGCATCTGCCGCGGCTGCTGATGCTCGCGCGGAAGTGAGGCAGGAAGACTGTCAGGAATGCCTGTGTGAGGTTAGCTTGGTCCTGCTTTGAAGCGTGGAGCGTGTCCATGCGGAGGATCGAGTGATGTTACGGAAGATGATGTTGACGGCGCTGGCCGTTGTGGCGGTCGCCCTGTCGGTGCCGCAGGCGGCACAGGCGGGCGGACACGGTGGTCACGGTGGTGGCGGTTGGGGTCACGGTGGTGGCGGTTGGGGTCATGGTGGTGGTGGCTGGGGTCATGGCGGCCACTGGCATGGCGGAGGCTTCTGGCCCGGCGTCGCGATCGGGGCAGGTCTCGCCGGTGCCGGCTACTACGGCGGCTACGGCTACGGCTATGGTTACGGCGGCCCCTATTACTATGGTACCGGCTACGATGACGGTGGATATGGCGGCTGCTACGTCGTGCGGAAGCGCGTGATGACGCCTTCGGGTTGGCGATACCGCCGCGTGGATGTCTGCGAATAGCGTCGCAACCGCCTGCTAAAACCAGAGCCCCGCGCCGATCTCATCGGAGCGGGGCTCTGGTTAGCCCACTAAAAAACAAGGCCGTTGACGCAGTATACCGTCAACGACCTTGCCAGCCCCGGACATTGAAATCGGCTCACGCCATCCGGTAGTGGCGAGCATCGCGCGGAATCATACGGGCGAATGTGATCCAGTTCACAAGTCGACAAATTAAAGCCGGGCGCGGCGGTAACCCGTTCAGCCGCGCGAACGTTTGCGCGCGCTGGCAACGCGATGCCGCACCGGTTTCCTGCGGGTAACCGAGGGCGTCTCGACCTCGGTGGCCTTGGCGCTCGCAAAGGACTGCCGGAGATTGTCGATCGACTCGTTCAGCGACGTGACCTGCTCGGACAGGCGCTTGGTGTCGGCCTGCTGTGCCGCCATCAACCGCTTCATGGTCTGGAGCTGGTCCTGCACGACCTGGAGCTGGTCGATCGATTCCTGCTGGGTCGCCTCGATCCCCTTGGTCTTCTCGACCAGTTGCTCGGAGGCTTGCGCGGTACGAGCCTGGAGCTGCCGCGATGCCACCACCCGGTCGGGCTCGGGGGCTGCGCCGGTATAGGCGCGCCAGATCGCGATTGAGGTCACGCCGGCGATGAGGAGCAGAAGTGCCGCCGCGGTCAGCGCGATAGGCTGGGCGCCGAGGCGAAGGAGAGGGTTGGACGGTGAGTCCTGTGCGAGATCGATCATTCGCTGACAAAGCCCAAATTGAAACTTGGTGAGTGGCGAAGAACGGCGACCCCTTCTGGGCAGCCGGGACGTCCCGAAAGTGTTACTGTTCGGCAACAATTGGGACCAAAAAGAGGCTGAGCCTCAAAAAATCGGGTTTTACCCCTTGCTTCTTGGCCAAGTGGCCGAACTCAGAGCTGAAATTGCGCAAACGGGCCGGAATAGGTCTTCGGGCGCGGCGCTGCGTAGGGCCCGAGCCGGGATGTTGTCAGTCCCAGCCGCACCACTGATTCTGCCAGCGTCACCGCGGCGGCGACGCCATCGACCACGGGCAGGCCGTGTGTGGCGGCGAGTTCGGCCGCGAGGTCAGCCATGCCGGCGCAACCGAGAACGATGGCCTCGGCGCGGTCGTCGCGGATTGCGGCGGTGATCTCCGCGGAGATTTTTGCGAGCGCGTCAGCGTTGCGCTCCTCGAGCGCGAGCACCGGGACTTCGGCCGCGCGGACGCGGGCACAGCGCTCGGCGAGGCCGTACTTCTTCAGATTATGTTCGATCGGTACGATGGAGACGCCGAGCGTCGTTACCACGGCAAAGCGCGCGGCGATCAGGCTCGCCACGTGAAAGCCGGCTTCGCCGATGCCGATCACCGGCGCTTTCGCGGCGGCGCGTGCGGCATCCAGGCCGGTGTCGTCGAAACAGGCGATGATGTGCGCATCCGCGCCATCGCGATCGGCCTCGCGGATGCAGCCGAGCATGCCGGGGACGGCGAAGGCCTCGTCGTAAAATCCCTCGATCGAGACCGGGCCCATCGTCGGCTGACGCGCATCGATCACCGTATCGGGCAGCGCGACGCGACGCGCCGCAGCGGCGATCTTCGCCGTCATCGACGCGGTGGTGTTGGGATTGACGACGTGCAGTCGCATCGCGATCAGACGAGTCCCTGGCCGGCGTCCGAGCCCTTGGCCGCCTGCCGCTTGTTGAGCACGTGGATGGTGCCGAGCGCAAGCGCGATCACCGTGAACGAGACGGCCGAGATCACGGTGCCGAGCGCGTAGATGTCAGGGTTCGTCACGGTCGTGGTGAGGCCCTGCAGATCGAGCGGCAGCGTATTCACCGCGCCGATTGCCTGGCTGGAGCGGGCAAGCTCGTCCCAGGACAGCGTGAAGCCGAACAGGCCGATGCCGATCACCGAGGGCAGGATGATCGGCAGCACGACATGACGGAACGTTTGCCATGGTGTCGCGCCGAGATCGCGTGCGGCTTCTTCGAGGCGCGGGTCGAAGCGGTTGAAGATCGCGAACATGATGAGCAGGCCGAATGGCAGCGTCCAGGTCAGATGCGCGCCGAGGCCGGAGGTGAGCAGGCCCATCGACGTCTCGAAATTCTCGTTCACGTGCGCCTTGATCAAATCGTCGATGATGCGAAACTCGAGCGAGATACCGAGCGAGGTGATGATCGAGGGCACGATGAGACTTGCGATCGCCGAGTAGAACAAAATGCTTTGCGCCCTGAATTTTCGGCGGAAGGCCATGCCGGCGGCAACCGACAGCACCACGGTGACGATCATCACGATGATGCCGAGCAACAGCGAGCGGCGGAAGGCCGCGCCGAGATCGACGATGCCGGTGCCCTGGAACAGTTTTGCGATCCAGAAGGTCGACACACCGTTCATCGGGAAGGTGAGGCCGCCCTGCGGCCCCTGGAACGACAGCACGTAGATCGCGATCATCGGGCCGTAGAGAAACAGCGTGTAGGCCGCGAAGAAGATCGCGAGCACGTAGAACGAGCGCGGACGTCCTTCCTTCATGCCCTAGAGTTCCTTCTTGATGTCGACGATACGCGACATCATGGTGATGATCAGAAAGGTGATGACGAGCAGGATCACGGCGTTGGCCGCAGCCGCAGGGAATTGCAACGCATTCACCCGTGTCTCGATGATCTTGCCGGCGGCCGCGATCTGCTGGCCGCCCATCACGCCGATGGTGATGAAATCGCCCATCACGATGGTGATGACGAAGATCGAGCCGATCACGATGCCGGGCTTGGCGAGCGGAATGATGACGTTGACCAGCGTCTGGAAACCGGTGGCGCCGGCGTCATAGGCGGCCTCGATCAGCGACTTGTCGATGCGTATCATCGAATTGAAGATCGGCACCACCATGAAGAAGGTGAAGAGGTGGACCAGCGCCAGCACCACCGAGAATTCGGAGAACAGCAGCCATTCAACGGGGTGGTTGATCAGCCCCGTCTTCACCAGGCCCGAGTTGACGAGGCCGTTGCGCCCGAGCAGCGGAATCCAGGCGATCATGCGGATGACGTTGGAGGTCCAGAACGGGATCGTGCAGAGCAGCGACAATCCCATCTGCCAGGTCTTGGACTTGACGTGGAAAGCGAGGAAGTAGGCGACCCAGAAGCCGATGAACAGCGTGATCACCCAGACCAGAAAGCAGAGCTTCAGCGTCTTCAGATAGGTCTTGGCGATGGTGCAGAGATCGGGAAGCTGCGCGATGCAGCCCTCGAACGTGTCGGTATAGCCGCGGCCGGAGAAGGCCGGCAGCAATTGATATTCGTTGTAGTCCCAGAACGAGACGATGACGACGAACACCAGCGGGATGAGGAAGAAGGCGAGGAACACCAGCATCATCGGCCCGGCCTGGAGCCAGGAGATGAAGGACGGAGACAGCCGCGTCGGCTTTGCGGCGCGCGCTGTGCCCGACCCCGGGATCAATCCCGGGGATGCCTGTTGCAGGATGTCCTCTGACGTGTCCATCGATTTACGCCGCGATGAACTCGTTCCACTTGCGGACCATGTAGTCGTTCTCGTCCATCACCGCGTTCCAGCAAGCGACGCCGCCCATGCGGTCCTCGTAGGAGCCGCCGTCACGCACGGAGCCTGCCTTCTCCAGCAGCGAGCCGTCGGGCGCCTTGATGTCCTTCTCGGCCGCCTTGCCCTCCATCCAGTACGCCCATTCGTAGGGCTGCATGTGCGCCTTCGCGGTCGAAAGCACGGCGGAGTAGTAGCCCTGGCGATTGAGATAGGCGCCGGCATAGCCGGACAGGAACCAGTTGACGAACTCGTAGGCCCATTCGAGCTTCGCACCCGACACGCCCTTGGAGACGCAGAAGCCGGAGGCCCAGGAGCGATAGCCTTCCTTGAGCGGCTGGAAGGTGCAGGGGATGCCCATCGAGCGCACCTTCGTCACGGCCGGCGACCACATCGACTGAATGACGGTTTCCCCTGATGCCATCAGGTTTACGCTCTCGTTGAAGTCTTTCCAGAACGCGCGGAACTGGCCGGCCTTCTTCGCCTCGGTCATCACCTTCATGGTGAGATCGATTTCTTCCTTGGTCATGTTGCCCTTGTCGGCATATTTGTACTTGCCGGAGGCTTCCACGACCATCGCGGCATCCATGATGCCGATCGAGGGAATGTTGAGGATCGAGGCCTTGCCCTTGAACTCGGGGTTGAGCAGCTCGGCCCAGGAGCTGATCGGGCGCTTGATGATGTCGGGGCGGATGCCGAGCGTGTCGGCGTTGTAGACGGTCGGGATCAGCGTGACGAATTCGGTCGCCGACGTCGCGAACTTCTTGGAGTCCTTGCCTTCGAGATAGAGCACCTTCCAGGGTGCGGTGCCCTGGCCGCCGATCTTCTTGCCGCCGGGCGTCTCGCCCTTGGTGAAGACGGGCGTGATGTTGTCGAATTCCTTGATCTTCCTGGCGTCGAGGGCAAGGATGTTGCCCGACGGCACGATCTTCTTCAGCGAGAAATATTCGGTGTCCAGCACGTCGAAGGAGTTCGGCTGGGTCATCACGCGCTTGGTGACGTCGTCGGTGGTCGCGGTGATGTATTCGATCTTGATGCCGGTGTCCTTCAGGCACTGCTTCGAGATGTCGTCGCCTTCGTTCACGGCGGTGCCGAGATAGCGCAGCACTTTCGTCTCGGCCGACTTCACATAGGGAAAGCCGGTGATGGCGCCGGAGCCGGCGGCAAGGCCCGCGAGACCCGCGGTGCCCTTGAGCAGCGTCCGGCGGCTGACGCCCTTCGTCCTGATGGTCTCGGTCATATCAGTCACTCCTCTGTTGCGCATTCCACTGATTGATCGGCGCTATTGCAGGCGTTGCGCCTTGGCGGGATCCCAGGTGGCCAGCACGCGATCGCCCGGACGGAACGGGTGGACGTCGAAGGCGGCCTCGGGGAGGTGGGAGAACAGGGCGGTGCCGTCGTCGAGCGTGAGCGAGACGGCGATGTAGGCGCCCTGGTACTCGGTCTGGGTCAGCAGCGCTGGCGCACCGTACGCGCCGTCAACGAACGGCACGATGCCGAGCTGATCGGCGCGCACGGCGATGAGCTTGCCGGCGTCGCTGAGGACGTTGTGGCCGCCGATGAAGCGCGCCACGAATTCGGTGCGGGGATGGTGGAAGATGTCGCGGGCGCTGCCCTGCTGCTCGATCCGGCCCTGGTTCATCACCACGATGTGGTCGGCGAGCGCCATCGCCTCTTCCTGGCCGTGGGTGACCTGGATGAAGCTGATGCCGAGCTCGCGCTGAAGACGCTTCAACTCGCCGCGCATCCTCACCCGCAGGAACGGGTCGAGCGCGGAGAGCGGTTCGTCGAGCAGCAGGATCTGCGGCTCGGTGATCAGCGCGCGTGCGAGCGCGACGCGCTGCTGCTGGCCCCCGGAGAGCTGGGCGGGGAGGCGGCTCGCATAGGGGCTCATGGCCACGAGCTCCAGGAGTTCGCCGGCCCGCTTGTGCCGTGTCGCCTTGTCGACCCCGCGCATTTTCAGGGCAAACGCCACGTTGTCGAGCACGGTCAGATGCGGAAACAGCGCGTAGGACTGGAACATCATCGCCGTGCCGCGTTCGGCCGGCGGCAGATCGGTGACGTTCTGCGCACCGAGGATGATGTCGCCTTCGCTGACGGCCTCGTGGCCGGCGATCATCCGCAAGGTCGAGGTCTTGCCGCAGCCGGAGGGGCCGAGCAGGCAGCAATAGGTGCCGGCCGGGATCTTCAAATTGACGGTGTCGACCGCCAGCGTCGTGTCGTAGCGCTTGGTGACGGCGACCAGTTCGAGGGCAGCGGGAGTGGCCATGGCGTGTCCAAGGGAGGGGCGATGCTCCCCCGTCTCTCCGCAAGGTCCGTGCCAACCGCCCTTGGCCGGTTGAATTTCAGAACTGTGCAGCAGAGTCAGATCGTTAGATCGAATCCGGGCCTGTGGGCTGTTTCATCGCCCGCCTGCCTGGCTGCACACAAAACGGGCGCAGATTGTATAAAGTTTCGCCTGTGATTGGATACAGCTGGTCGACTAACATTCCAAGACTGACGTCGCCGACCGAAACCTCAAACCCGAATCCTCGAACGAATGGCTGCCAGGACCCGCCCGAAATCCGATGCGCCAGATGCGAGCGATCGCGTCAGCCTGATCAGGGAAGGCGTGACCGCGGCGATCCTCGAGCATCGCCTGCTTCCGGGCACGAAACTCGGTGAGGACGAGATCGGCGAGATCTACGGCGCCAGCCGCACGCTCGTCCGCACCGCGCTTCAGCAACTTGCGCATGAGGGCATCGTCACGATCGAGAAGAACCGCGGCGCCTTCGTCGCGCGCCCGACCCCTGCCGATGCCCGTGAAGTGTTCGAGGCGCGCCGCCTGATCGAGCCAACCATCGTCGACCATGCCGTCGATGCGGTGTCGCCGGCCTGGATCGATCGTCTTCAGCAACATCTCACTGAAGAACGCGAGGCGGAGCTGCGCGGCGACGCGCGCGCCTCGGTCCGTCTCTCCGGCGACTTTCACCGCCTCGTCGCCGAGATGAGTGGCCACAGCATCTATCTCGGCTTCCTCAAGGAGCTGATCGCGCGCTCCTCGCTCATCATCCTGCTCTATCGCCGCCATGACACGCCGGCTTGCGGCACCGATCATCACGCTGGCATCGTCGCCGCGATCCGCAAACGCGACAAGCAGGCCGCGCGCGCGCAGATGCTGTCGCATCTGAACGAGATCGAGGCCGAGCTGTTCCTGAAGGACCCTGCAGCCGACGAGTTGCGGCTCGCCGATGTGCTCGGGGCGTGAGCGCGCCGCGCCGGCTAGTTAGGTCAGCGGCGGTCCCTGGTTGCGCCTGATGATCTTGAGCACGAGCAGGACGGCGCCGAGCGCGAGGAACAGTACGCCCAGGATCGTCATGCCCGTGGATTCGAATGTCATGCCGACCGCGGTCAGCAGGCATCCGATGATGATTGCGATGAGTCCGCCGAGCTTCTTGGTCAGCAGAACGTGTCCGTCACTCGTCTGTGCCACCATGTTGTGCCTCGTTCCCGCGATGTCGGGTCTGCCTTCGCGACTTGCTCCCGGCCCATGATCTTCCGTCGCATAGCCTGCGCTGGATCGTACTCCAGTCCGCGCCAAGCGCAATCTGGCGTTGATTGGATGCGCCGCTCGCGATCTGCTTTTGATTAGAGTTCGATGCGTGCGTGGCAGTAATGCTTACGCATATGCCGAAAATTCCTGCGTCATTGCGTCTCGCAGGCTGTCACATGGGGCCGTATGGCAGGACTGCAAAATCGCCTTGCGGTTGCAAATTGACTCGTCGCGGCCGGCGGAATCAACTGGCTCACAAGCGTCGAGTTCTAGAACGGAGCCGACATGCGTTGAATCCGTTCTGCGGAGTGGTGCCATGGCGCGACCTCTGGCTGACGAACGAGATACGGCTTACGTCTCAACGGGCCATCTGCCCGGTGCGGAGACCGTGCAGGCGCTGGTCACCGAGGCGCAGCGACGCTTTCAGTCAAATCGCGACGGCACCAACTCGCAGGTCTATCCCGCACTCGCGCGTGTGCCGAGCGAGCTGTTCGGCGTGTGTGTCGTCGGAACCAGCGGTCAGGTCTACGGCGCCGGGGATGTCGACCACGAATTCTCGATCATGAGCGTGTCGAAACCATTCCTGTTCGCGCTGGTCTGCGAGACCATCGGGCCGGAGGAGGCGCGCGCCAGGCTCGGCGCAAATGCGACGGGATTGCCGTTCAACTCGCTCGCGGCGATCGAGCAGGGCAGCGGCCGCACCAATCCGATGGTGAATGCCGGCGCGATCGCGACCACCAGCCTCGCGCCCGGTGCCGATGCCGCGGCGCGGTGGGCTTTCATCCATGACGGATTGTCGCGCTTCGCCGGCCGCAAGCTGCCGCTCAACGAAGAGGTCTACGCCTCGGCATCGGAGACCAATTTCCGCAACCGCAGCATCGCGCGGCTGCTGGAGAGCTACGACTGCATCTATTGCGACGCAAAGGAAGCGACCGATCTCTATACGCGGCAGTGCTCGCTCAACGTCAGCGCCCGCGACCTCGCCGTGATGGGGGCGACACTGGCCGACGGCGGCGTCAATCCGGTCACGAAGCAGCGCGTGGTCGATGCCTCGGTCTGCCATTACGCGCTCGCCGTCATGATCACCGCCGGCCTCTACGAGACCTCGGGCGACTGGCTCTACGATATCGGGTTGCCCGGCAAGAGCGGGATCGGCGGCGGCATCGTCGCGGTGTCGCCGGGCAAGGGCGGCTTCGGCACGTTCGCGCCGCCGCTCGATGCCGCCGGCAACAGCGTGCGGGGACAGCTCGCCGCAAAGTTCCTGTCGCAGCGGCTGGGAATGGATCTGTTCGTGTCGCAACCGGAAGAGTGAACGAATGCACGAGGGACCGACGGGCTCGTGGCCCGACCGGTCGCAGGCTGATCAAGTTGGAGGGGTGCCATGGCCACGCAAACGATTTCGATCGGCGGCGTTCAACAGGAAGAGCGCGTCTCGTGGATTCCCATGATTTCAATCGCGCTTGGCCAGATGATCATGTCGTTCAACGTGGCCTCGCTGCCGGTGGCGATGGGCGGCATGGTGGAAAGCTTTGGCGTGGCGCCGACCACCGTTGCGACGGGCATCGTGGCTTACTCCATGCTGGTCGCGGGCTTCGTGATGCTCGGCGCCAAGCTGGCCCAGCGTTTTGGTGCGCTGCAGGTGTTTCGCGGCGCGGTGGTGCTCTTCCTCATTTCTCAGCTCATGATGACGTTCAGCCCGTCGGCCACCGTCATGATTTCGGCTCAGGCGCTGTGCGGCGCCGCCGGCTCGGTGATTGTCCCTTCGCTCGTTGCGCTGATTGCGGAGAACTATGCGGGCCGTCAGCAGGCAACCGCGCTTGGCGCGCTCGGCTCCGCGCGCGCAGCCGCGGGCGTTCTGGCCTTCGTCGTCGGCGGCGTGCTCGGCACCTATATCGGCTGGCGACCGGCCTTCGGCATTTTGATCGCCGCCTCTGCGATCGTCTTCCTGATGAGCTTCCGGCTCAAACCTGACCGCAGCCGTCCGGAGGTGCAGATCGACCTCGTCGGCGTGGTGCTCGCCGCCAGTGCGATCATCCTGATCAGTTTCGGCTTCAACAATTTGAACGGCTGGGGCCTTGCGGTGGCGACACCGAACGCGCCGTTCAATCTGCTGGGAGCCTCGCCCGCGCCGATCATGATCGTGCTCGGCATCGTGTTGGGCCAGGCATTTTTTCTATGGACGCACCGGCGGCAGGCCGCGGGCAAGACGCCGCTGCTGGCGCTGGAGGTGATCGACTCGCCGCAGGAACGTAGCGCAGTCTTTGCGCTGTTCGCGGTGGTGGCGCTGGAGGCCGCGCTGAATTTCACCGTACCGCTCTACATTCAGATCGTGCAGGGGCGTTCGCCGATCGCGACCGCAATCGCGATGATGCCATTCAACCTCACGGTCTTCTTCTCGGCGATGCTGATCGTCAATGTCTACGAGCGGCTGACGCCGCGTCAGATCGGGCGCTACGGCTTCGCGCTCTGCACCATCGCGCTGGTCTGGCTCGCCTTCGTCGTGCGCAACGATTGGAGCGAGATCCCCGTGCTGTTCGGGCTGGTCCTGTTCGGCATCGGCCAGGGCTCGCTGGTGACGCTGCTGTTCAACGTCCTGGTGACGTCGTCGCCGAAGACGCTGGCCGGCGACGTCGGATCGCTGCGCGGCACGACGCAGAACCTCGCCGCTGCGGTCGGAACCGCCGTGGCCGGCGCGCTGATGGTCGGGCTGCTCAGCACCATTGCGCTCGGCAAGATCACGGCGAGCCCCGTGCTCACACCGGAGCTTCAGGCCCAGGTCGATCTCAACAACATCACCTTCGTCAGCAACGACCGCCTGCGCAGCGTGCTGGAAGGCACCAGCGGATCGCCGCAGCAGGTCGCGGAGGCCGTCCGTGTGAACACCGAGGCGCGGCTGCGGGCGCTCAAGATCGGGCTTCTCATCATGGCGGGTCTCTCGCTGATCGCCATCATCCCGGCGGGACGGCTTCCCAACTATCTGCCGGGCGAGATTCCCAGCGATGAGGCCGCAGCAAAAACGTGAGTTGAAACCGGGCGGGACAGTTCGGAGGAGAGCCCTATGAATGAGATCAATCGGCGCGGTGCGCTTGGCCTGCTGCTTGGAGGCGTGATCCTGACAGGTGCGGGCGTGTCCCTGTGGCCACGGAATGCCGAGGCGTTGCCCGAGACGTCGCCCACCGATCAGGCCGCTTCAGGCCGGCGTGAACCTGCGGGCCAAATGCTCGCGCAAGATCGTCGTCCATCGCCACCGGCGCACCGGCCGCGCCCACCGCATCGGCCGCCACATCGCCCGCCGCCTCGTCCGCCGTCTTGGCATCGGCGGCGCCGGCGTTGGGAGTGCTGGTGGCACCGTGGCCGCCGTCATTGCGGCTGGCGCTGGAGATAAACCGAGGAGGATGACATGACGACTTACGACCATGGCGCGCCGATGGGCGCGACCGGCCTGCCGCAACCGCGGCGCTGGGTGTGCGTGCTGCTGGGCCTCTTCATGGTGTTCGCGGGGCTGATGGTGCTCGGCGATATCGCCTTCTTCACCGTGGTCAGCGCGCTGTTCATCGGCTGGATGGCGATCGCCGCCGGCGCGTTCGAGATCTTCCACGCGTTCTGGACCAAGGGATGGGGCGGCTTCGTCTGGCAGATCATCCTCGGCATCCTCTATGTCGCCTTCGGCGTCATCCTGGTCAGCCAGCCGCTGACCGGAGCGCTCCTGCTCACCTATGTGCTCGGCATTGCGCTGCTGGTGTCCGGGGTGGTGCGGATGCTGATCGGCTTCGGCCGCTGGCAGCAGGGCGGCGGGATCATGGTCGCATCCGGCCTGTTCGGGGTTGTGGCGGGACTCGTGATCTTGACGGGCTTCCCGATGACCGGCCTCTGGGTCCTGGGACTGCTGCTTGGCATCGACCTTCTGTCACATGGCATCGGGTGGCTGACTTTCGCCTGGCTGCCCGTGGCCAAACCCGCATAGCGCGGCGGAGATTTCACATGTCGAGTTGGGATACGCCGCTGGCGCTGGTGCGAGCCGCCATGTTGCTTGGCTTCGTTGGAACGGTCTTCGGTCTCTCTTCACCGGCATCGGCGCAGCAGGATTCAGCTGTTCTGTTCCGCAATGTCCGGATATTCGATGGCAAGACCGCTTCGCTGTCCGCGCCATCCACCGTCCTCGTCCGCAACAAGATCATCGAGAAGATCTCGGCCGGCGACGTGACCGCGACGGGGCAGGTGATCGACGGTGGGGGCCGTGTGCTGATGCCGGGGCTGATCGACGCGCATTGGCACGCGATGCTGGTGCGGCCGTCACCGATGGCCGCGCTCGCGGGTGATATCGGCTACAACAATCTGCTGGCCGCAAGCGAAGCGACGGCGACGCTGATGCGCGGCTTCACCACGATACGCGACATGGGCGGGCCGAGCTTCGGTCTCAAGCAGGCCATCGACGAGGATCTCGTCGCCGGCCCCCGCATCTATCCCTCGGGCGCCATCATCACCGTCACCAGCGGTCATGGTGACTTCCGGCAGCTCGCCGATCTGCCGCGCACCATCGGCGGCATGCTGAGCCGCATGGAGCGGATCGGCGGCAGCATGGTCGCTGATAGTCCCGACGAGGTTCGCGTGCGTGCGCGCGAGCAATTGATGCAGGGCGCCTCGCAGGTCAAGCTCACGGCGGGCGGCGGCGTCGCATCGCCTTTTAGTCCGCTCGATGTCTCCACCTTCACCGAGCCCGAGCTGCGCGCGGCGGTCGAAGCCGCCGACAATTGGGGCACGTATGTCGCCACGCACGCCTACACGCCGGTCGCGATCCAGCGCTCGATCGCGGCCGGCGTTCGATGCATCGAGCACGGTCATCTCATGGACGAGGCGAGCGCGAAGCTGATCGCCGAGAAGGGCGTCTGGCTCAGCACGCAGCCGTTCCTCGATCTCTCGGGCGCCGCCACACTCGGGCCATCGGAGCAGGACAAGATGCGGCAGGTGGTGGCCGGCACCGACCGCGTCTATGCGCTGGCGAAAAAGTACAACATCAAGACCGCATTCGGGACCGACGTGCTGTTCTCGAAGGCGCTGGCGGACAAGCAGGGGTCGATGCTGGCCGCGCTGACCCGCTGGTATACGCCGGCCGAAGCGCTGGCCATGGCGACGTCGACCAATGCGGAACTGCTGACTTTGTCAGGCCTGCGAAATCCCTATCCGGGCAAGCTCGGCGTGGTGGCGGAAGGCGCGTTCGCCGATCTGCTGCTGGTCGACGGCAATCCGCTGGACAACATCAAGCTTATTGAAGATCCCGCCAAAAATTTTCTGGTGATCATGAAGGACGGCAAAATCTACAAGAACACGCTCGCGCGCTGATGCGGTTTCGCGCGGGCGAGAACCTGCGACATTGGAGCGCTTCTAGTCCGGATCACCCGGAACCGGACTTTTGCGCCGCGAACCGGGCTCGGCCTCCGGATCGAGGGGAGGCCGCGCAGGGCTTGCCGCAATATTGCTTGTCACAATATTGCTTGTCACAAATTCGGGCCTGTCATCGGCGGCGTGACTTCTAAGCGTCTCCAAAACCAGAAAGAATTTCTCGGCTAGCATGCGTGAGCTCGCTGACTCGTTCATCTCGGTTTCGAGAATGGCAGGACTCGCTAGCAATCCGACCACCCGCGAATCTCCGAGGAAATTTAATTCGCAACGTCCCACCGAATTATGACAGCCGGAAAGATGATGCGTTGCGACGTAACGTGACTATTCCTCCCAGGCTCGACCGGCTATATGCTGGCGCTCTGTCATTGAACTGTCATGTCACCGGAAATGCTAAAATCAGACGCTACCCCGGCTCGTAAAACTGCGAGTTCGCCGGACGGGAATCCTGTCTCAAAAGACAACAAGAGAACGCAGGTCGCTGCCGGCTTCCTCAGGCAACGAGAGCTCAACCCGGAACCGACGCCCTTCGAGGGCGCGATTTCTGATCAGGCGGCGTCGCCAGCGGTAACGCCTGCGCAGGAACCGCCCCCATCGAACGCCGCCGCGCGTCCAGCCGGGGAGATCGAGCTCAAGCTTGTCGTCGATGCCGGTCGCATGGCGCATTTCAACGCTGCGCCTGTCATCGCGGCCCATGCGCGCAACAAGGGTTCTCGGAAACATCTCACGTCGATCTATTACGACACGCCCGAGCGCCTGCTTCGGCGCAACGGCCTGAGCCTGCGCGTCCGCCGGAGCGGCACACGCTTCGTGCAGACCGTGAAGACCGACGCCACGGATGATCCGTTGCGACGCGACGAGTGGGAGGCGAGCGTGCCGTCGCTTGCGCCCGATCTCGCTTTGGCGATGCCCTTCATTCCGGAGAAGCTTCGCGGCCGTCTCGAAGAGCAGCCGCTCGAACCCGTCTTTACCGCCGACATTCATCGTCATGCCCGGATGATCGACCTGCCGTCGGGTACGGTCGAGATCGCCTTCGACCAGGGCGAGCTGACGGCCGGCGACCGTTCGCTGCCGGTGAGCGAGATCGAACTGGAGCTCAAGAACGGCAGTGCGAGCACGATCTACGAGATCGCGTTGCGGCTTGCGGAGCACGGCGCGGTGAAACCGTCGATCCGGACCAAGTCGGCGCGCGGGTTCGATCTTGCCGCGAACCAGCCGCCCTCGGCGCGACGCCCGCGAAAACTCCGCCTCGACGCATCGGTCACGCTGGACGAAGCCTTCGCGACGATCCTGCGCTCCTGCTTCCTACACCTGCTTCAGTCGCTGCCGGCGGCCGAGGACGGGCGCAATCCGGAAGGGGTTCACCAGCTGCGCGTCTCGCTGCGCCGGCTGCGGTCCGCGCTCGATCTGATGGCATCGGTCGGTGCGCTCGACAATCTCGATGCCCTGCGGTCGGAAGCCAAATGGCTGGCGCAGGATCTTTCCGCCGCGCGCGACTGGGACGTGTTCCAGCTCGAGACCTTGCCGACGATCGCAAGGGCCTGTCCTTCGGTTGCCGGCTTTGACGCGCTGGGCAAGGCTGCCGCCGAATGCCAGTCAGATGCTTACCGCAAGGCGCATCGCGCGCTCGCCGATCGCCGCTGCGCCGTGTTCCTGATCGACCTTGGTGGCTGGATCGAGGCGCGCGGCTGGCGCAACGACGTCGCGGCGGAAGATCTCGGTCAGCTCGCCGAGCCCGCCGTCAATTTCGCGCAGCGCATTTTGTCGGAGCAATATGCCAAGGTGCTCAAGCGCGGCCGCCACTTCAAGTCGCTGTCCACCGACCAGCTGCACCGGGTGCGGCTCGCGACCAAGCGGCTGCGCTATCTCGGCGAGTTCCTGCTGCCGCTGTTCGCTGACCGCAAATCCGCGCGAAAATTCTCGCACCGGCTCGCCGGCCTGCAGGAGGAGCTTGGCGCCTTCAACGACATGGCGGTGACGGCGTCGCTGCTCGATGGGCTGGCTGCCGAGCCTGACAGCGCGATCGCGGCTGCGGCCATCGCCGGCTGGCAGGCGCGCGCGTCGATCGGTGTCCAGCCCGCTCTCCACAGCACGTGGCGCGATTTCACTGCCGCGCGCGTGCCGTGGTCTCGACCGACCTCGCAAGGCTGATCGCGTCGTCCCAAAAAAGTTGCGGCCAGCCATTGGGGGATGGCTGACCGCGCGCGAACCGGTCTGGGACGGGGAGGGGTGGGGATGTGACCGGGTCGCGTAACCTGTTGTCTCGTTCCTGTTAATCTCTTGCGCTGGCGGTGGAGACCGCCGGCCTGGTATCGCCCAGCGAAACCCAGACATTGGGATCGCTCTGCGACTGGCGCTTGACGAAGCGGTAGCCGGTCTCCGTCCAGGCAACGACGTTCTCGTTCTGATTGTCGAGAACGAACTCGCCCTTGTCGGTCTTCACCGTCAGCACCGCGTGTCCTTCGCCCTTCTTGTCGCGCACGACGGTGATGAGCAGGGCCTCGCGGGGCCATCCGGCATCGATCAGCATCTTGCGCTTCAGCAACACGTAGTCTTCGCAGTCGCCGTAACCGTCAGTCGGCAGCGACCACTTCTCGATCACGCCCCAGTGCTCCTGGTCGGTCAAAGGCTTGACGGTCTCGTTGACCCAGCGATTGACCTTGACGAGGTCGCGCCATGCAGCCTGCGACATCACGATGTCGCGGGCCTGCGTCGGTGCGCCCTGGCACTGAGCGGCGTTATCCGCACAGAACTCGATCCAGCCGATCGGCGCACGCGTGGTGTCGCCGAGGCTTGCGTAGAGCAGACGGCTTTCGCCGGCCTGCGCTGCCGCGCTCATTCCGAACAGCATGGCGACGACCGCCAGCTTCTTCCCCTGTCCCCTGAAGTCCAACATTGCGGCCCCCGTTTCTTGTTGGGACCACATTTCGCATGGAGCTTTTGAGTTGCCGCTAAATCAGCCAAGTCAAGTCGAGACGAATGCAAGTAAAACTAGCGGCGAATTCGATCTATACTTGAATCGAATTCGACTAAAATTTGAGAATACTTCAATTGATTCAAATTTTATGGATTAACGCGGAAACGCTGGCGGAACCGCCGTTTGCGCGTGTAAAGGCCCGCCGCGTTAACGCGCGCGGGGCCTGTCCCAGCGCATGAAAAAGGCGGCGTCCGCATCGCGGAGGCCGCCTTCGAGGCTGGAAATTCAGTGGTTTTGCGACGTTTGCGCTTTACCGCGCGGTAACGCTCTCTTCGAGAGTCTCGATCGGCTGCGAGTGCATGAACTCCAGCGCGAAGCCGTCTTCGAGGTTTCGGACCACGCGGCCCTGCACCCGGCCGAGCAGAACCGTCGATTTCAGCGGCGGGCGGTTCTCGGCGGCGATGGCAGCACCGGACAGCGAGAGATCGATGATGCGGCAGGTCATCTTGGTGCCGTCTTCGAGCGTCAGCACCGCGATCGGGTTGCGCGGTACGATACGGTCGTGGCGGCGGTCCTCCGGCAGGTTGAGAATGTCGCGGTTGGCGAGCCAGGTGAGCTGGGCCGCGAGCTTGTCGCGCTTGCGCGGCGTCGCACCGACCGTCATGGCGAAGCCATTGTCGATGATGCGGGTGATCTTGCCCTCGACGCGGCCGATATGGTCGAGATAGGCGACCACGCGGTCGCCGACATTGCCGATGCCGGGGGCGAGCAGGGCAAGTCCGCCCGGCGACATGTTGATCACCTGGCAGGGGAATTCTCGGCGATCGGGCAGCATGTAGCGGCCGAGCAGGTGAACCTTCACCCGCTGGAAACGCCGACGTTCCTCGGCGGCCGGAAGAAATTTTTTGTTCGCCAACGCCATTTTCACAACCCGACCCCCCGCCTGGCGGAGTCCGGGACGACCCTAAGGTGCACAGGGTTAATGCCGCGTTAGGATTGGGCGCGTCGATGACGGACAGACACAATGCGTTCGAAAAGCCACATCAACGGGGGGCAGGCCAATACCGTCAGTGCGCCGAGGTCGAGCGCGACCGCGGCAGTGCCTGCCGATTTGGCGAGCCGGCCCGCGACCGCCGGTCCCAGCATCATCGCGGCATAGAAGAGGGTGTAGAACAACCCCATCCCGATCGCCCTGGTTTCAGGCGCGAGCACGCGTGCGGCGAGGCTCACGATCGGGCCGGCCGGGAAGCCCCCGACCAGGCCGATCAGCACCAGGATGATGATCACAGCGTCGGACCGGGTCAGCCAGGCCAGCAGGGCCGCCACGACGAGGCTCGCCGCGATCGTCAGGACAAAGGGCTTGCCGCGATCGGCCAGATACCCGCCCGCCGGCACCGAGATCACCGACAGCCACATCACGACGCTGATCGCCGAGCCCGCCGCGGCAATGCTCCAGCCGCGCTCGGCGAGCAGCGAGGGGCCGAACGAAAAGATCATGGCGAAGCCGACATTATAGAGGCCCCAGATCAGGCCCGCGACGATCACCGCCAGCAGCGCGAGGCGATCGAGCCGGCCCGAGCCGGCTGTGCTGGCCGTTGCTCCCGGTGGCGGCTGGTAGAACAAGATCAACAGAATGCCGATCGCAGTCAGCGCACCGGTCGACAGGAACACGGCGCCCGCACCGTAGGTCGTGCCGATGGCCGGCAGCACCAGCAGCGAGATCGCAACGCCCGCCGGCCAGGAGTTGACGAAGATCGCCATCGCGGTTGCGATCTCCTTTCCCGCGAACCAGTCGGTGCCCATCTTGGTGAGCTGCACCGTCAGCAGCACGCCGCCGGCGCCGGAGACGAGCCGGCCCGCCATCTGCCAGCCCCAGACGTCGGTTGTGGCCATCACGAGGCTGCCCGCTGTCATCAGCAGCAGCGCTGCGATCGTGGTGGGCTTGTCGCCGAGCGTGCGGCCGATCGCGCCGCCCGGCAGCGCCAGCACCACGCCCGGCGTGAAATAGAGCCCGATCAGGATGCCGATATCGGCGAGCCCAACGCCAAAGCTCTGTTGCAGCAGCGGTGCGACCGCGGCGACGCTCTGGAACTGGAACGCAATGGTGAGGCGCACGACGAACAGGATCGCAAGAATGCCCCAGCGATTGCGCAACGCCTCATCTCCCCATGCCTCAGTCGAGGGTGCGGTGGGGAGAAACGAGAGTCAATCGGCTGGATTCTGCGTCGCGCGCTGATAGAGCAGACACAGCAGCGCCAGCAATACGGCGGCCGAGAGCCCGAGCGACCAGTGAATGCCGATCGCCGCGCCTGCTACCCCGACGGTGATGCCGCTGAAGGCGCGCATGCCGAGCCCGGCCATGTTGTAGAGACCGACGACGCGGCCGCGGATGTCGGCGGGCGCGTTCAGCTGCACCAGCGCCTGCGCCATGGTGTTGAACGACAGCTCGAAGAAGCCGGCGAAGAACAGCAGCACGATCGCCACCGGATAGATTTTGACCGCGGCGAAGCCGAACAGCGCCACGCTCCAGAGCATCGCGAGCAGGATCGCGGTGCGCGGCGTGCCCTTCAGGCGCCCCCAGGATTCCAGCGCGATGCCGGCGAGCAGCGCGCCGCCAGCATCAGCCGCGAGCAGCACGCTGTAGGACACGCCGGGATCGCCATGGCCGAGATCGCCGGCAAAGCCCGGCATCTGTGCATGATAGGCGTTGCCGATCATGAAGGAGGTGAGGCCGGCAAGCCATGTCATCGCGGTCAGCACCGGCTGCGTGCCGATGGCGCGGATCGTCAGCAGGATGTCGGCGAAGCCGCGCACGGCGAAGCGCCGCACGGCGACGCTCTTGTCGCGCACCGGCGCCCAGAACAGCCACAGCAGCATCGGCAGGTAGAACAGCGTGTTGAAGATGATGCCGTGCGAGGTGCCGAGCGTCAGCATGATGACGCCGCCCACCGCAGGTCCGACCAGAATGCCGAGATAGCGCGCCATCGCGTTCAGCCGGACCGCGCTCGGAAGATCGGCAGGGCCCACGAGATCGTAGAGCAGCAGCTGGTTCGGCGTCTGCCACAGCACGCCTGCGCAGCCATGGATCACCAGCAGCAGCATCGCGTGCCACATCTCGATGGTGTCGGTGATGAAGAAGAAGCCCCATCCCGCCGAGGCCAGGATGAACAGCAGCATGCCGCACTGGATGATGCGGCGCGGATCGAACCGGTCGGCAAGCCCGCCGACCGCGACCGAGAACAACAGGAACGGCAGCCAGTGCGACAGCACGGCAAAGCCTCCCAGCGTCGGCGAGTGGAATTTCTGAAACACCACCCAATAGCTGATCACATGCTCGATATTGTCCGCCATCATCGCCAGCACGTAGGCGATGAACTGGAGCCGGTACGGCACGGACTTCATCGCCGCGAACGATCCGGACGCGGCCACGGGATTTTGCGGGATGGGGTTCAAGAGGGCACCAGGGTGGGACTCTTGCGGCCTTACACGTTCGCTGGCGAGCGCTCAAGATACTTGGGTGTTCTTGGGTGTCTGCCATGCACTGTCGCCACACACTCGCCCGTCATCCTGAGGTGCGAGCGAAGCGAGCCTCGAAGGATGGCCGCGAGCGCGTTTAGCCCATCCTTCGAGGCGCGCAAGAGCGCGCACCTCCAGCGACAACCGCTTCGCGGTTGCGCGGGTATGACGGCGGCGGTTGTGGCACGCGCCGTACCCGGGATCTGCGTCGCGACATCCGGGTCTCTCGCCCGAGCGGCCTAACCGATCCTGCCGCGAACATAGGCTTCCGCCTGTTCGACGAGATCATCGGGCGAGCCGAAGGCGGTATCAAGCACAAGATGCTCTCGATCCCACCCTTCATAGTGGTGATTCACTATTTCGTCCCAGCGAGGCAATTCATGGCCGCTGATGTCGGGAGATCGATTGTCCACGCGCTGTCGGTGCAGTGCCAGGTCGGTGCAGACGATCTCAATTTCAACGATCTGTGCCGAGTTCTGCAAGGCGGTCTGTCGCCAGCCGGTGCGGCTTGCAAGGACAGGATTGACGCAATCGGCAACAACGATCCGACCGAGCCTGAGGTTTTCGACCGCGAGTGCGTGGGCCACCGCGTAGCCCATTGCTCCGACCGGAAGGCCCGCATGCCGCAAGCTCTGTTCAATGGCGTCGATCCGAAGATACGTCGCTGCAAGCCGCATTGCCAGCTTGCGGGACAGCGTCGTCTTCCCGGTGCCGGGAAGGCCGCCAAACACGATCAAGGCTGGTGGTCGAAGGCTCGTCATGTCTCATGATCCGCCAACGTTCCCTGGTTCGCAACGTGCATTTTCGACGGGGTCACGCGGCGCAGATACCGCGGCTTGGCATCCCCACGCATCTCACATACGCTTCGCCACAGCCCGCGCAAGCAATCAACACAACAGACGGGCATCGAGGAAACAGCCATGGACCAGATCCGCGTCTGCACCCACGCAGGGCCGGGCAGCGAACCCGTCATTAAAACCGTGCCGTGGCCGAAGGTCGGCCGCAAGGCCGCGCTGCTCAAGGTCGGCGCCTGCGGTGTCTGCGGCACCGATCTGCATATCCTGAAAGGTCACTGGCCGAAGCCGCTGCCGTGGCCGTTCACGCTCGGACACGAGATCGGCGGCGTCATCGTCGAATGCGGCGAGGAGTTCACCGAGGACTTCATGAGCAAGCCGCTCAAGGTCGGCTCGAAGGTGATGATCCCGCCGTTGATGCCCTGCGGCCATTGCTACTACTGCATTCATTATCCGCAGACCGCGAACAAGTGCCTGACGCCGGTCTATTACGGCCGCTATCTCGGCTTCGACAAGGCGCCGCACATGTGGGGCGGCTGGGCGGAATATGTCTATGTCGATCTCGAGATGCTGCCGGGCACCAAGATCTACAAATTGCCCGACGATATGTCGCTGCGTCTCGGCGCGCTGTCGGAGCCGTTGACGTCCTGTATCCGCGCGTTCAACCGCGCGACACGCGCCGGCGGTTTTTCCTGGGGCGACACGGTGGTGATCCAGGGCTCAGGCCCGATCGGCATTCTGGCGGTCGCAGCCGCACTTGAGATGGGGGCAGGGCGCGTGATCTGCGTCGGTGCACCGGAGGAGCCGCGGCTCAAGCTGGCGCGCGAGTTCGGCGCGGAGGCGACTGTCAACATCGAGGAGATCAAATCGCCGCAAGAGCGCATCGCGCGCGTCCGCGAGATCGTCGGCGGCTTCGGCGCCGATCTGGTGATGGATTGCTCGGGCCATCCGACCGCCGGCCCCGAAGGCATCGAGATGCTGCGTGACGGCGGCACCTATGTCGAGATGGGCCAGTTCACCGATGCCGGCTCGATCGAGACCTCCTGGCACCGCATCTGCACCAAGGATCTCAACGTGCTGGGATCCTGGGGCTTCACCGGCAACGACCTGCCGCTCGGCGTCGACATGCTCTACCGCACCCGGGACAAATATCCGTGGCTGAAGATGCAGACGATCTATCCGTTCACGGAGGAAGGCGTTGCGCAGGCGGTGCGGGATGCGATGGCGATGAAGACGGTGAAGTCGACCATCGTGCCGTGGCCGGAATTGGTGGAATAGAAAATGTCCATTCCGAACGATCTCGCGGCGTTCCTGGTCGAGGCCAAGCGGCGCACTTATGCGGGCCTCGACGACGACGCGACGGTGGCAACGCCGTTGCTCGCCGGCTCAAAGCAGCTTGAGCACCGGGCTCCACCCTATGCCTACCGCGATATCTATTTCGGAATGGGTTTTTTCGTCGGGCAGGAGACGGTGTCGCGCGATGACCGCGTCATCTGGTCGATGAGCTACAGCGGCGGCGTCGGCACGGAAATCGGGGATCGCGACACTTTTCTCGCGATCTACAAATTCCTGCGCCAGGCGCTGTTGGGTGTGAGCGTCGCGGAGCCCTATCGCGGGCCGCGCCTGTTCGAGCAGGCGGACATGGTCTATCGCAACGAGGTCGAAGGCGGGCTCGAACGCTTTCATGGCGTCGAGGCGATCTTGCGGCATGATGGCGCACCGCTCTACGAGCTGCGCTACAGTGGCGGTCTGCTGCGATAAGCCTCCAGTCTTGTAGCCCGGATGGAGCGCAGCGCAATCCGGGGCCGCCGGTCCCGCATTCCGCTTTGCTCCATGCGGGCTACGAAGCAGTGTTTGGAATGAGGACGAAATGACAACCGAACCAACCTCGCGCACCCGTTCTCCCTTCCACGCCATCCGCGCGATCGACTATACCGTCATCTTCGTGCGCGACATGGTCGCGATGCGCCGCTTCTACGAGGACGTGCTCGCGCTATCCCTGCTGCGCGAACTCTCGCCGAACTGGATCGAATATGGCCTCGGCCCCAACACGCTGGCGCTGGCAAGACCCGGCCGGACCGCCGGCGACGCGCCGACACCGGCGGGCAGCGCTTCGCTGCAACTGGCCTTCAAGGTGTCCGCGGCCGAGGTCGATGCATGCGCCGACGAACTCATGCGGCAGGGTGTGGCGCTGCTGTCGCCGCCAACGGACCAGTCGTTCGGACATCGCACGCTGTTCTTCCGCGATCCCGACGGCAATCTGCTCGAGGTCTACGCCGAGATTTGAGCGCGTAGCGGCGGCCGATGCCCCAAAGGTTCCACCCCAATTCCGTGAGTTATTCATGCCGGGGTGAAACTTAGGCCCCAGTTCAGGCTTTCAGTTCGCGGGAGAGGTACCGTGAAGCGAATCCTGGAACCCGTCACTTACATTCTGGCCGCCGTCTACTTCGTGGTGGATGCCATCTTCATGGCCGTGGCTGCGCCGATTTCGCGCTGGCTCGGGCGGTATCTCGAATTCAAGCGGGTGCGCGCCTGGATCAGATCGCTGCCGCCTTATGCCTCGCTCGCCCTGTTTTCCGTGCCCGTGATCATTCTGGAGCCGGTCAAACCCGTTGCGGCATACCTGGCCGCGACCGGTCAGGTCGTGAGCGGTGCGGCGACCTTGATTGTCGGTGAACTGCTCAAGCTCGTCCTGGTCGAGCGCCTGTTTCATCTCACGCGCGACAAGCTGATGAAGATTCCGGCCTTCGCCTGGGCTTACGGCAAATTCGCCGCGGTTCGGGCGTGGCTCCAGGCAACCGAAGCGTGGCGCGCCGTCCGCGCCCTGAGCCGCTCGGTGAGGGACACCGTTGTGTGGGCGAGAGCACGGCTGGTCGGCAGCTTCAGCAGGCTGGTGACTGCGGCAAGAGATTAAGATCAGCGCGTTGCATGTTATGCGAGCTTGCGCGCCGCAGCCGTGGCCTTGTCGCCGGTGTTCGGCGTGCCGGTCGGCTCGATCAGCATGAGGTGAACCTCCTCACGTGCCACCGGGCGATGCTCGACGCCCTTGGGGACGACATAGAGTTCGCCCGGGCCGAGCGTCACCGTGCGGTCGCGCAGCTCGATGTCCAGTTGGCCCTTCAGGACGAGGAAGAAGTCGTCGGTGTCGTCGTGCTTGTGCCAGGTGAATTCGCCCTTCACCTTCACCACCATCACGTCGCAGTCGTTGAAGGTCGTGACGGTGCGTGGAGACCATAGCTCTTCGAAGGTCGCCAGCTTGTCGGCAAGCGATATGCTGTCGGCCATGTCTCACCTGTCCGGGCTTGAGAAGTCGTGCGTGCATCCCCGGCACGTCCGATCGCCGGCAGGTTAAGCCAGGTGGCCGCCAAAATCTGCCGATCCGCTCCAAAAGCTCTCGGAACGAAATAAAATGGCGCCAAACCGTGGATTCGAGCACCTGCGGGCATGTTCACCCTGTCGCCAGCGCCATGCATCATAGGCATGGTGATTTGCCCGCTCTTGGCGTAAAGAGCGTCCAAATCAAATCGTCACGCGTGTGATTGGGCCTTCTGCCGCGAATGCGGCGTTTCCGGCCCCTCGGTTCACCGTTCCGCGCCTGAATTAACCAAGGTTTTCCATCCCGTGTCATTTCCGGCCCTGACCCCGCCGCTCGCCCGTGCGTTGGCTGAGCGAAACTATGATTCTCCGACCCCCGTTCAGCTTGCCGTGCTCGCGGATGAGGCCGCCGAGCGCGACCTGCTGGTTTCGGCCCAGACCGGCTCCGGCAAGACGCTGGCCTATGGCCTGGCCATGGCCAGGGATCTGCTCGGCGACGCCGAGCGGTTCGAGCGGGCGGGCGCGCCGCTTGCGCTGATCGTGGCGCCGACCCGCGAACTCGCACTTCAGGTTCATCGCGAACTGGCCTGGCTTTATGAGCACGCAGACGGGCGCGTGGTCTCTTGCGTCGGCGGCATGGATCCGCGGCGCGAGCAGCGCGAGCTTGCGATTGGCGCTCACATCGTGGTCGGCACGCCCGGCCGCTTGTGCGATCATTTGCGCCGTAACCGCCTCGACATCTCGGAATTGAAGGTCGTCGTGCTCGACGAGGCCGACGAGATGCTCAATCTCGGTTTTCGCGAGGACATGGAATTCATCCTCAAGACCACGCCGGAGACGCGCCGCACGCTGATGTTCTCGGCAACGTTTCCGCGCGGCATCGTGGCGCTGACCAAGCAGTATCAGCAGCAGGCGTTCCGGATCGAGGTCGCCGGCGACGAGGGCGGTCATGCCGATATCGAGTATCGCGCGATCCGGATCGCGCCCGCCGACGCCGAGCATGCGGTCGTCAACGTGCTGCGCTTCTACGAGGCGCCGAGCGCGCTGGTGTTCTGCAGCACGCGCGATCACGTCAGGCATTTGCAGGCGGCGCTGCTGGAGCGCGGCTTCTCCGTGGTCGCGCTGTCCGGCGAGTTGACGCAGAACGAGCGCACCATGGCGCTGCAGTCGCTGCGCGACGGACGCGCCCGCGTCTGCGTCGCGACCGACGTGGCCGCCCGCGGCATCGATTTGCCGAGCCTCGATCTCGTCATTCATGCCGACCTGCCCAACGACGCCGAGGTCATGCAGCATCGCTCGGGCCGAACGGGGCGCGCGGGCCGAAAGGGGACCAGCGTCCTGCTGGTGCCGCCGATACGACGGCGACGTGCGGAAATGCTGCTGAATGTCTCCGGGATCGACGCGGTCTGGGGGACGGCGCCGCAGGCGGAGGAAATCCGCAAGCTCGATCACGACCGCATGAAGGACGTGCTGTTCACGGAAGAAATGACCCCCGACGATCTCGTGCTGGCGCAGGCGTTGCTGGCCGAGCGCTCGGCCGAGGATATCGCAGCCGCGCTCGCGCGGCTCTATCGCGCACGGCTGCCGTCACCCGAGGACATCATCGATCCCGGTGAGCGCACCAGCCGGCCGCGCGACGATCGCGGTCGAAACGACGTCCGCGCGCCGCGTGACGATGTCCGCAATTCGCGCGGCGATGATCGTCCCGAAAGGCCCCGACCCAAATCAGGGAAATCGTCGCCGAAGCACGGCATGGGAGAGGCCACCGTCTGGTTCCGCGCCAACATCGGACGACGAAAGAACGCGGAAGCGCGCTGGCTCCTGCCGATGATCTGCCGTCGCGGCGGCATCGACAAGGGCGATATCGGCGCCATCAAGATCATGGACACGACGACCGAGTTTGAAATTTCCGAGCGGGTCGCGGAATCTTTCACTGCCAAGATCAAGCGTCCGGACAAGGAAGACAATATCCGTCTCGAACCGATGACGGGCGCCCCGCAGCAGCAGGCGCCGTCGGAAGATCGCTCACACGCGCCCCGGCGCGAGAGCCGCGACGGCGATCATCGTGAACGTCGCGACGACCGCCCGCGCGACAAGAGTGAATTCAAGCCGCGGGACAAGGGGCACGGCGGACGCAAGCCGAAATTCGAGGATGCGCCTTCGTTCGGCAAGAAAAAGAAGCACAAGGACAAGCCGGGCCATGCCGAGCCTTCGGTCACGCCGTGGCCCGGGAAGGGCGCGCCCGGAAAGAAGCCGAAGAAGAAAAAGCATCGCGGCTGAAGCGCCGCCATGAGACAGCAATGATGCCGCCGGATTGCGCCGGCGGCATCATCTGAAACGTCAGGTGGGCTCAGCGGCCGCCGCCACCGCCACCACCTCCGCCGCCACCCCCACCGCCGCCGGCATCACGCATCGCGGAGCTGTAGCGGGGGTCGGTCTGCTTCATGTAGGTGGGCGAGGTGTCGTGCGTGAGGTTGACGCGGCTTCTCGCAGGCGGGGTCGGCCCCTCGATCAGAATGCCGCAGCCCTCGAAGAAGGCGGTATCGCAGCCATAGGCCCGGTACTGCTTCGCGTTGGCACTCGTTGCGCTGAACGCGGTCGCTGCAACCACTGTAATCAAAGCAATCTTTGACAATGTGAGCTTCATGGAAATTCTCCAGTCTCGTTTCGGCGAGACCAGAACGGTCCGCACAGTTCTTCGACGGGAGCTGATCAAAACCGGTTCGAGGGGGAGCTTCACGCTCGCGTGAGCCATGGGTCGGGCAGGGACGTTACGTCGCAGCGAGCTCGCGCAGCATATACGTCGCGTTGTCGCCATAAGATACGAGCTTTGCGCGCAATTCCGCATCTTCAGTGACGGGCCGAAAGCCGAGGCCCTGCCATAAGGGCCGCGTCGCGTAGACCGATACCAGGGCAAGCGTCACGATGCCGGATGCGCGCGCCAGCGCTTCGATAGCGTCAACATAGTCGCGCGCCATGCCGCCGCGGAAGTCGGGCAGCACGGCGACGTCGTGCACGTAAAGGCAGTCCGCATCCTCGGGCAATGTTTGCAGGAAGCCGTCGAGTGGCGGAATCTGGTGCTGCTTCCAGGGATGCGCGAGCCCGTAGCCGGCGATCGCATCGTTCACGACAAGCACGCGGCAGCCATCGGGATAGAGCCGCATCTTCTCCGCGAACACCGCGGGTCGCTCGGACAGGTCAGGATGAATGCGCGCCGCGATCGCGTTGATCGCGACGAGGTCGGGGGTGCGCGCGGGGCGCCAATGCGACTTGCTCATGTCGATCGTTCCGTCTCTGATCATCGAGTTTATTCCGCTGCATAGCCGCGCGCAGCGAAAAATATCCTGGCCGCTGTCGCAGGAATATGAAGCGCCGCCCGGCGTCCTATCCCATGCAAGCCAATTGCATGACAGGAGAACCCATGACGTCCTCGCTCCGCCTCGCGCTCACGCTCGCAATCTCGCTCGCGATTGTTCCTGCAGCCTTCGCGGCACCTCCGACCAAGACCGGCAAGACCGACAAGGGCAACGTGCTCACCGACGCCAAGGGCATGAGCCTCTACACCTTCGACAAGGATGCGGACGGCAAGTCGGCCTGCAACGGTCCGTGTGCGACCAACTGGCCGGCACTTAAAGCCGAAGCCAGCGATGCCGCCGCCGACGGCTACACCGTCATCACCCGCGACGACGGCTCGAAGCAATGGGCGCACAAGGGCAAGCCGCTGTACACTTTCGCCAAGGACACCAAGCCCGGCGACGTCACCGGCGACGGCTTTCTGAACGGCGCCTGGCATCTGGCGATGCCGTAAGCGGAGGTCGGACATCTCATGTTTGACATGTGAGAAGGTCTCGTGCCCCGGACGCAGCGCAGCACCTCTTCGGTGGTGCGCTGCAGAGCCGGGGCCCATTCTGTCGATGAGATTTATGGCCTTCTGGATCCCGGCTCTGCGCAGCAACGCTCCGCGTTGCAGCGCGTCCGGGACACGAGACTACCTCAGCCCCTCATACACCATCAGCCCGCGTGCGACCTGCAATTTGCGGATTGCGCGCGGCAGCAGCTTCTCCGGCTGGTGCAGGTAGCGCCAGGAGGTGAGGGTGAAGGCCGACAGAGCGCCGCATTCGTCGTCGAACGGCGCGAGCACGCCGGTGACGCTGATCGGCGTGTGCGGGCGGGCATTGAAGGGCAGCAGCAGCAGCTCGAGATGCGCCTTGCTGCCATCCTCGCGCGCAGCGGTGATGCCGGCGATCGCCCCCAGCGTTTCGTCGGCGACGATGGTCGTGATCTCCTCGATCTCGCGGCGGCTGGCCTGGTTGAACAGCGCCATGAAGCTCTGGTCCTTGAGGTCGAGCCCGGCCAGCGCGCAGACGCGCGTGCCAGCGACGCGGAACGGGAAGCCGAGATTGGGCTCGCAGGAGAGCACAAAAATATCGCCGAGCAGGCCGCGGACGGCGGCCGGGTCGATGTCGGCCCGGTCAGGGGCCCGTGCGGTGCCGCGCTTCTTGTCCCAATACGCGAAGAACGCGCGGCTCGACGGATGTTTCATGACTGAACGCTCGCCCCGGGGCGCAACCTTGCGGGACAAAGCTGTCCCGCTTCAGTGCACCCGCGATCCCTTTGTTGTTGTGCAGGAGGGGATTTGCAGCGTCCATGCCGTGGAGGCGTTTTCGGCTTCCTTAAGCCGGTCTTTGCGTCGTTAACGTTAAATTAACTATGCGCTTTGCGTGCGTCCCGTGCCTGCTATGGTGATCGCGGTCGCAAGCCTCGCCGCTTTTCTCCAGGTTCTCGGCGGGGCCTGTACACAGGGCGTCAAACAGTTTGGTCACGGGCCGGGGAGGGGTGGGGATACACCTTCATTCTTCTGGTACCGGAAGGCCGACACGGACAGGCAGGGCTTTTCCCAGGAGCCCTGCCTTTTCCTTTTGTGCCCTTGCGCAAGGCCGGCAAAGGCGACTATCTCCAAGCGGTGCGCTGCGATTGCGCTGAAAGCGAGCTGCCTTGGATTCCCCGCCAAATTCTCCGCAGGATTCAGAGCCGGACGTGCCGGCCGTCGAGGAAGCTCCGCGCGAGCCGATCCTGACGCTGCCTGTGGCGCTGACCGCCTATATCCTCCTGTTGGCGGCGATCCATCTGCGGGTGCTGCTGCCGCCGGAGCTGGAGAACTGGACCATCGACGTCTTCGGCTTCATTCCGAAGCGCTACGATTCCTCGCTGCTCAACCTCGAGATCCCCGGCGGTGCCGGCGCAAAGATCTGGACCTTCGTCACCTATTCGCTGCTGCACGCCAATTTGACCCATCTCGGCTTCAACGTGCTGTGGCTGCTGCCGTTCGGCAGCGCGCTGGCGCGGCGCTTTGGTGCGGTCAGGTTCTGGCTGTTTCTCGCGGTGACGGCGGCCGCCGGCGCACTCGCCCATCTCGTCACCCATGAGCATGCGGTGGCACCGATGATCGGCGCCTCGGCCTCGGTGTCGGGTGCGATGGCAGCCGCGATCCGCTTTGCCTTCGTGCGCGGCAGCTTCCTGTCGTTCAACCGTTCGGACGCCGATACCGCCGCAAGGGTTCCGGCATTGCCGCTGTCGCGCGCGCTGCGTGACGGGCGGGTGGTCGGCTTTCTCGCGGTGTGGTTCGGCGTCAACATCATCTTCGGCGTCGGCGCAATCGGCGTCGACTCCGAGACCACGAGCGTCGCGTGGCAGGCGCATATCGGCGGATTCTTCGCAGGGCTCCTGCTGTTCGCGCTGTTCGATCCCGTGCCGCGCGTGCGAAGCGATGCTGCGGATGCGTCATCACAGGACGTTTCAGACCGTATTTGAAGCGGCGCTTGCGGTGCTGCCCGAATTCATCCATCATTCCCGTGAAGAATGTTCCGAAGCGACAAGCCCGTAGAGGCTTTGCTTCCTAAAGCGCCTGAGCGTGAAACCGGCGCCAAAACTGTTAGTTGAAGACTCGCGAACAAGTCCGGACCGCCAAAAGGCGGACGGCTCCGATTCAGGGAGGCGACAATGACGGTACGTTCCATCCTCAATACCAAGGGCCACCAGATCATGAGCGTCGAGCCCGACGCCAAGCTGGCGGTTGCGGTCAAGCTGCTCGGTGAGAAGAAGATCGGCGCGGTGCTGGTGATGAACCAGAGCCGGCTCGAAGGCATCCTGTCCGAGCGCGACATCGTGCGCGTGATCGGCGACCGCGGCGCCGCCGCGCTTGAAGAGCCGGTGTCTCAGGTCATGACCCGCAAGGTCGTGACCTGCAAGGAGACCGACACGGTCGCCGAGCTCATGGAGATGATGACGACAGGCAAGTTCCGCCATCTGCCGGTGATCGATAGCGGCAAGGTCGTCGGCCTGATCTCGATCGGCGACATCGTCAAGCGCCGCGTCCAGGAATACGAGTCCGAGCAGGAAGCCCTGCGCGACTACATCAAGACGGCCTGAGCGGACTTTACGCGTCCGCCCTCAATCGTCTGCCCTGGACTCGTCTGCCCTGGAACCGTCGGCTTTCGGCGCGCTGCCGGTCGGCGCGGGCGCGAGCACCTCGATCGCCTCCTGGATCGACTCCAGCGCGCGTTCGGCCGCGCGGGTTCCGTGCGCGATCAGGTCTTCGGAGCGGTGGAAGTCGAACCAGCCGAAATGGCCGACCCGCGGCGAGATCAGCAGGTCCGGGGGATCGCCGGCAAGCCGCGCGCGGGTGATGCGGTCCTGCATGATGTTGAAGGCATCGACCATCACCGAGGAGATGCCGGGCCGTCCGGCGCTGCCGAAGAACTCGCGCTTCATGGCCTTCTCCGCCGAGAACAGCCGCGGGAAACGCCGCTTGGCAGCCGGCTCCTCGGGCTCGGCCGCGATCGGCGTGGGCATCGCGCCATGCGCATAGATCGTCGTGGAATGGGTGAAGATGTCGCTGGAAAGATTTGCGGCGATGACGATTTCGGCGCCGAGCGCGCGGGCGGCCGAGACCGGCACCGGATTGACCAGCGCGCCGTCCACCAGCCAGCGGTCGCCGATCAGCACCGGCGAGAAGATGCCGGGCAGGGCGTAGGAGGCGCGCATCGCATCGACCACGCGGCCGTGCGTCAGCCAGATCTCGTGGCCGGTGCGGACCTCGGTCGCGACGGAGGCGAACTTGATCGGAAGATCCTCGATCAGGGTCTGCCCGACCGCCTCCTCGAGACGGTTGGCCAGCTTCTCGCCGCCGAGCAGTCCGGAGCCGTTGAGGCGGATGTCGAGATAGCCGAGGATGTTGCGCATGCCCTGCAGGCTGCGACCCCACTCTTCGAGCGTATCGAGGCGGCCTGCCGCATGAAGGCCGCCGACCACCGCGCCGATCGAGGTGCCGACCACGACGTCGGGCACGATGCCGTTGGCCGCCAGGGTTCTCAGGATTCCAATATGGGCAAAACCGCGCGCCGCGCCGCCGCCGAGGGCGAGGCCGATGACGGGGCGGCGGGTGGTCCCGAGCCCAACTTTCTCGCCGACTTTCTCGCCATTCGATCCGTTTGCGCCCCGACCCTTCAAGATATCAAGCACCGAAACTCTCCTACCCGGGCCAGCCCTCACCAGAGTAGGCACCGTCCTTCCGCTTCGCCAGAACGAGGGCCAAGCATGGTTTATACCGTTCGGGAAGCAGGGGGCAGCAGTGTGGCGAGAGCCGGTTGCCTCGTCTCTAATCACGCAGGCGTCAACCGGGTTCCATAGAACTTGTCGGGACCGTATTTCCTGGGGGTCTGGAGGCTTGAATTTGCCGCGTTTTCGGTGAAAAGCAGGGGCATGACACGCGGGGGTGACGGCATCATCGGATGGTGGCGCAGCGGCAGGCTGCTGCCGGCGCTGGTCCTTGCTGCGTGCCTCGTTGCCTCCGGCCAAAATTCTGCGCAGGCGCAGCTCTTCTCCGATCGTCCGCCGCCTGTGCCGCCGGCATCGGTGCCCGACCCCGGCGGGGCCGTCAGCCTTACGCCGCCCTCCGGCCCGGGCGCTGGACCTCCGAGCCTGCCACCGACGCTGATGCAGCCGAACACGCCCAGCATGCCGCCGCCCGTGGTCTCGACCGTACCGCCGGCCGCGCCGCTCAACGCGGCCGTGCCGGGCCAGGGCGTGCTGTCGCTGACCGCGAAATACGGCAAGGACACGCCCCCGATCAACAGCGGCCTGGTCTGGCGTGTGTTCGCCGATCGCCCCGACGAGAACGGCACCTTCAGGCTGATCAAGGAAGACCGCAGCGCCACGCCGAACATCGTGCTGCCGCCCGGCAATTACGTCGTGCACGTCGCCTTCGGCCTCGTCAGCGCGGTCCGCACGGTCAGCCTGAAGGCCGAGACCGACCGCGAATCCTTCGTGCTGCCGGCCGGCGGCCTGCGCATCGAGGGCCGCGTCGGCACCACCCGGATTCCGCAGAACCAGATCTCGTTCGCGATCTACAAGGGCAGCCAGTTCGAATCCGGCGAGCGTGCCTCGCTGGTGCCGAGCGTCGCCGCCGGCGACGTCGTGCTGATCCCGGAGGGCACCTACTATATCATCTCCAACTATGGCGACGCCAACTCGGTGGTGCGCTCGGACATCCGCGTCCAGGTCGGCAAGCTCACCGACGTCACCATCACCCACCGCGCCGCCGTGATTACGCTCAAGCTCGTCAGCGACAAGGGCGGCGAGGCGCTCGCCAACACCGCCTGGTCGGTGCTGACCCCCGGCGGCGACGTCATCAAGGAATCCATCGGCGCCTTCCCGCGCGTCGTGCTCTCCGAAGGCGAATACCGCGCCATCGCCAAGAACGAGGGCAAGGTCTACGAGCGCGGTTTTAATGTCGTGAACGGCGTCGACGGCGAAGTGGAAGTGGTCGCGCGGTAGTCTCGTGTGTCCCGGACGCGGTGCGGCATGCAATGCCGCTCCGCTGCGTCCGGGGCAAGAGGCGCAGTTTCGACGCACAGCTGACTCCACACCGTCATTGCGAGCGTAGCGAAGCAATCCAGACTGTTTCCGCGGAGGGACTCTGGATTGCTTCGCTGCGCTCGCAATGACGAGGAGGGACCCTCTCACTTCCGATACCTCAGCGCCTCCACCAGCACGGCGAACGCCGGCGTCGGCTGCCGGCGGCTCGGGTAATACAGATGATAGCCCGCGAACGGCGCACACCAGTCGGCGAGCACGCGGATCAGCCGGCCGTCGGCGATTTCGCGCTTCACGAGGTCTTCGGGAATATAGGCAAGACCCAACCCCGCCAGCACGGCATTCATCCTGAGCAGGCCGGTGTTGAACACGAGCTGGCCGTCGACCCGCACCTTCACGGCGCGGCCGCGCTTCTCGAACTCCCAGGCATAGATCCCGCCATAGGTCGGCAGGCGGAGGTTGATGCAATTGTGCTCAGTGAGATCCTGCGGCTGCTTCGGCTTGATCCGCGTCGCGAAATAAGCGGGTGTGCCAACCACGGCCATGCGCATCTCCGGTCCGATCCGCACCGCGATCATGTCCTTGGCGACCTGCTCGCCGAGGCGCACGCCGGCGTCGTAGCGCTCGGTGACGATGTCGGTCAGACCGTAGTCGACGACGAGCTCGACCTTGATATCGGGGTAGCGCGGCAGCAGCTTTGCGAGCGTCGGCCACAGCACCGTCTGTGCGGCGTGCTCGCCGGTGGTGATGCGGACTGTACCGGCCGGCGTCTCGCGCAGCGCAGTCAGCGCCGATAGCTCAGCGTCGATCTCTTCGAAGCGCGGCCCGATATTGCGCAGCAGGCGCTCGCCGGCCTCCGTCGGGGCGACGCTGCGGGTGGTGCGGGTCAGCAGCCGCAGGCCGAGCCGCTCCTCGAGGCCACGCACGGTATGGCTGAGCGCCGATTGCGACACGCCGAGCTGGGCGGCCGCGCGGGTAAAGCTGCGCTCGCGGGCGACCGCGAGAAAGGCGAGGAGGTCGTTGATGTTGGCACGTGCCATTCATGAATCCAGATCACGAGTACATGCCGGTTTTATCAGCTAATCGCAGGGTGGCATGCGGCTTAAATTCGCAGCCGAACGTGATTTTCAAGGAGAGCTGCAAATGCAGGCACGCAAACTTGGCACGAGTGGTCTGGAGGTCTCGGCCCTCGGCCTCGGCTGCATGGGATTGAGCTATGGCTATGGTCCCGCGACCGAGACGTCACAGGCGATCACACTGATCAGGACCGCATTCGAACGCGGCGTTACGTTGTTCGACGCCGCCGAGGCTTATGGCCCGTTCGTCAACGAGGAATTGTTGGGCGAGGCGCTCGCGCCGTTCCGCGACAAGGTCGTGATCGCCACCAAGTTCGGCTTCAAGGGCGGCAAGGTCGAAGCCGGGCTGGACAGCCGGCCCGCCAACGTCAAGGCGGTCGCGGAGGCCGCCTTGAAGCGGCTCAAGACGGATCGCATCGATCTGTTCTACCAGCACCGTGTCGATCCCGACGTGCCGGTCGAGGACACCGCGGGCGCGGTGAAGGAGCTGATCGAGGCCGGCAAGGTCCTGCATTTCGGTCTGTCCGAGGCGGGCGCTCCGACCATCCGCCGCGCCCATGCGGTGCAGCCTGTTACTGCATTGCAAAGCGAGTATTCGCTGTGGTGGCGCGAGCCGGAGCAGGAGATCCTGCCGACGCTGGAAGAGCTCGGCATCGGTTTTGTTCCGTTCAGTCCACTCGGCAAGGGCTTTCTCACCGGCGCGATCAATGAGAGCACGGCGTTCGATGCGAGCGATTTCCGCAACATCGTACCGCGCTTCTCATCCAGCGCACGAAAATCCAATCAAGCGCTGATCGATCTGCTTGGCGAGATCGCCGCAGCGAAGAAAGCGACGCCGGCGCAGATCGCGCTGGCCTGGCTGCTCGCACAGAAGCCGTGGATCGTGCCGATCCCCGGCACCACCAAGCTGCACCGGCTCGCCGAAAATCTCGGCGCCGCCGCGATGACGCTGTCGGAAGCTGATCTTGCTGCCATTGCAGGGGCGCCGGCGAAAGTGGCCGTGCAGGGCGATCGCTATCCCGCCCATCTCCAGGCGCGAGTCGGACGCTGACATTTGTGATGAGTGCCCGGTGAGCATTCGCTTACCGGGCATCTTGTGTTCTGGCTTGAATACTTGTGTAAGCGCTATCAGGCAGCATTCGCGGCGTCGAGCAACACCGGCCCCACCAGCTTATTCCGCAAGCCTCGCGCGTTCGCGACAACCGGTGCAAGACACGCATTTCCGATAATCAATTTTATTCTCTTTCCGTCCTGCTGGGTTATATGTCGGGCATCCGTCTAACGGGGGATGCCGGAGCAGGGCGCGCGTATGCGCTTTGCGAGACCGGCGGGAGCAGGGGACCAAGCCTGTCGGCATGTACGAAGTGATCCTCACCAGGCGAAAGCGCTTTGGCTGGCGATGGCAGGTGTGCGACCAGTCCGGCAAGATCTTTGCCGACGGGTTCGAGCGCACGCGGCCGTCCGCCAAATATCATGGCGAGCGCGCCCTGTTCTTCCTGTTGTCCCAGGCTCATTTGCGCAACCGGTTCGCTGCGTCCAGCGAGGATTAGTCGCGCCCGTTCCGTAGCCCGGATGGAGCGAAAGCGAAATCCGGGGCGCTGTATCTGCGCGGATAGAACCCCGGATTGTGCTTCGCTCCATCCGGGCTACAGGCTCCATTTCAGGTATCGACCACCAGCTTGCCCTTCGCCGCACGATCCCGGATCAGCGCATAGGCTTCTCCGACGCTCTCCAGCGTGAAGTGCCTGGCATCGATCAGCGGCACGAGCTTGCCGGCCTCAACGAGGCGCGTTGCTTCCGCCATGATCTCTCCGTGATGGGCGCGGCCCTCGCCCGACAGCAGAGAGAGCAGCGTGAACACGCCGGAATAGCTGGCGGCGCGGAACGAGAGCGGCGCCAGCGCATGCGTGCCCCAGCCGAGCGCACTCACGACATGGCCGAAGCGCCGCACGCTTTCGAAGGACGCATCGAGCACCTTTCCGCCGACGGTGTCGTAAACGATGTCGAAGCCGCGGCCGCCCGTATGCTGAGCGACATAAGCCTCAACCGTGGAATCCCGATCGATGAATACAGCGCCAAAACCCTCGATGGTGGCGCGCTGCGCAGCCGAGCCGGTTGAAAATACCTCGGCACCGAAGGCGCGCGCGATCTGGACCGCGACATGGCCGACGCCGCCTGCGCCGCCATGGATCAAGACCTTCTGCCCGGCTTTGAGCGATGCGCGGTCGACCAGGCCTTCCCACGCCGTAATGAAAATGAGAGGCAGGGCGGCCGCCTCCCGCATGCTGAGATTGCCGGGCTTCAACGCCAGGAGGTCGGCATCGACAGCGGCGAACTCGGCGAGCGATCCCTGCACGCCGCCGACGCCGCCGGTCATGCCATAGACCTCGTCACCCGGTTTGAACCGCGAGACGTCGCGCCCGGTCTGTTCGACCACGCCGGCGAGATCGATCCCCGGGATCGCCGGCAGCGGATGGCGCGCATGGGCGGCGGCACCGGCATGGATCTTGGTGTCGAGCGGATTGACCCCGCTGGCGCGGATCCGCACGAGCACTTCGCGAGGGCCGATCCGCGGTGTGGAGATGGTTGAGAGCCGCAGCGGCGCATTGTGCGTTTCGAGCACGGCCGCGCGCATCGTCGATATTCCCGTCATGATCGTTCTGCTCCGTTGTCGGTCTTCAATATGCCCATGAATTTTTGCATGAGAAGGAACAAGGATGTACGATGGTCGTGCGTTTTTGAATGACGGGTGGGTCGATGGACTGGAGCGATCTGCGCATCTTCCTGGCGATTGCGCGCGAGGGCACGCTGGGCGCTGCCGCACGCAAGATCGGGCAAACCCAGCCGACGATGGGGCGGCGGTTGCGTGCGCTCGAGCAAGCACTTGGGCAGACGTTGTTCCAGCGCACCGCCGATGGCTTCGTGCTGACCGACGAGGGCACGGCGGTGCTGCGCCACGCCGAGCGGATCGAGGAGGAGGCGCTCGCGCTTCAACGCCACGCCTCGGGCGCAGAGACGCAGCTCGACGGTCTGCTGCGCCTGTCGTCGTCGGACTGGTTTGGCACGGTGATGCTGTCGCCGGTGATTGCCGCGTTCGGAAAGCGTCATCCCAAGGTGACGGTCGAGCTTCTCACCGACGCGCGCCTCTACAGCCTGCCACGCCGCGAGGCCGATCTCGTCTTCCGGATCAAGCCGTTCAGCGAGCCCGAGGTGATCTCGCGAAAACTGCTGCACATTCCCTATGCGCTTTACGGCAAGAAGGGCAGCAAGCCGATGCGTGCGGGAGACGGCAGCGGCGTCCGCGTCGTGACCATGAATGCCGAATTCGCCGACATGCCTGATGCCGTCTGGCTGAAGCGTACACTGCCGAACGCCGAAGTGGCCTCGCGCAGCAACAACCGGCAGGCGCAGGCCGAACTCTGTGCGAGTGGCGGCGGGCTAGCCGTGCTGCCGCGTCCGCTCGGTGACCGCGATCGGCGGCTGGTCGCGCTCGACATCGGCGTGAGCCCACCTGGCCGCGACACCTATGTCGGCTATCACCGCGACCTCAAGCGGCTGGCGCGGCTACGCGCGCTGCTCGATCTGGTGATCGAGAAGCTGGCGGGCACAGCTCCCTAGGCACGGCTTCGCAGGGTGGGCAAAGGCGCGCACCCTTGCGCGCCGTGCCCACCAATCTCTTGGCAATCGGCAGTGGTGGCACGCCCCGCTTTGCCCACCCTACAATCCCTTGCGTTGCCCGTCGGGCAAAACACCCAGGCTGCCGGTCAACCCGCGCCGCGAAAAATATTCCACTTTACCGAAATTCGGAAACGGCGTATCCGTCGCGGCAACCCGGCCCGAGGAAGAGGGGCGTATCGCGATCGTCACGAACGCGGGTCGGGCGGCGGTGGACGCGAGTTACACTGGTGCGAAGGTGATCGCAGGGCGGGCAACCGTGAGCGATGGCGTCGCACGCACGACCGGTGTGATCCGCGTACGGCCAAATCGTGTCGTCCTGGCGCCCGGGGTCTGTGCGCCAAGTCTTGCGGTGATGTGTCTGGCCCAACCGGGCACGCGCATCGATCATCCGCAAGGCGACGGGGGCAATAGTGCATCGCTCCCCGGGGAGAGCACGACATACGCCGTTCCAACCACTGCGCAGGGAAGGCCGGGATGTCCTGGCTACACCTGTATGCCGCTGTGCAAATTTCTCACCACAACTTCGCACAGTGGACCTCGGGTGCCAGCGGGCTCCCGGTCTTCCCTGCGCCCTCTTTCAATGGGGGCGAAGCGACGAAGCAAAGCTCGGGCGAAACACGCTGCGAGGCAGCGATCCCATGTCAGCAATCCACCAACGCTCTCGTGCCCCGGACGCTGCGCAGCACTCCCGGCGATGCGAAGCATCGTCCGGTGTGATGCGCTGCAGAGCCGGGGCCCATGCTTCAGCGAGTGCGGAGCCCGCTGGGTCCCGGCTCTGCGCAGCAACGCTTGCGCGTTGCAGCGCGTCCGGGACACGGGAGATGAGTGGCCGCTACTCTACCTCCGTCATTGCGAGCGCAGCGAAGCAATCCAGAAATGCATCCGCGGAAAGACTCTGGATTGCTTCGCCGCGTTCGCAATGACCGGATTGATGCAGCCATGCGCACGAACTTCAATCGCATGCGGACCGCGCCGCCTTTGCACAACCGTCATAGTCTCTAATACGCACTAACCAACTCCCGATTTAAAACTGTCATAATCGCCCAATGGAACCTGCGCCCGCGTCCCTTTTACACGGCATTAAGCGCAGCTGCATTGGATGCGCGGGGAAAGTGCGTTGGGGACTGCAATGAGTGCCGCAAAGAAGATGCCGGGAAAACCGGCCACCGAAATGTTCGACGACATCCCGGTGCTTCAGCGCAAATGGCGCGCCGCGCTGAAGCCGGGCGACCGGCTGCCGCGCTATGAGGACGTGATGCTCGGCAGCCTTGGGCGGCTCGCCGACCATATCGCGCTGCTGAAGAACGACGGTGCGCTCGAGCTTTCGCGCAGCGGGCGCTACGTGCAGAAATGGCTCGGCGAGGAGCGCTGGGACATTCCGGTCGCCGAACTCTCGCCCGATTGCGCCACAGCGCTGTCGGAAGCTGTCGGAAGCGCACTCGAAAACGGACGGCCGCACCAGGCGACTGCGCACTGCGTGCGCGACGGCATGGTCAGGACCTATGACGTGCTGGCGTTGCCGACATCGTCGCGCTGGGGCGTCACGCTGGTCGGCGCATACATCAATGAGCGCGGCGCGCAATACAATCTGCTCGACGCGATCTTCTCCGCGACCGATGACGCGGTGGTCTCGCTGGCAACGCTGCGCGACGCCGAAGGCAAGCCGTTCGATCTCCAGATCGTGCATCACAACAACAGCGCCGGCGCACTCCTGAAGGCCGAAGGCGCCGTCCTGTTGTGGCGGCGGATCGGCGAGGGCCGCACGTTGCTGGGCTCGCCCGAAATCATGCAATTTCTGCTCAAGGCCGTCTCGGGCGGTCGCGGCGAGCAGCTCGAGATCGAGAGCGACGGACGCTATCTCCGGTTCAGCGCCACCGCCTTCGCCGACGTGGTCTCGCTGACGATCTCGGACGTCACAGCGCTGAAGCGGCGCGACGCCTCGTTCCGCCTGCTGTTCGACAGCAATCCGATGCCGATGTGGGTGTTCGATGCCGAGACAAAGGAATTCCTGGGCGTCAACGATTCCGCGGTCCAGCATTACGGCTACAGCCGCGCCACCTTCCTGCGCATGAAGCTGCACGAGATCTGGCCGGAGGACGAATGGGACAGTCACGCCGAGGCGCTCGATCGCATCGGCGACACCTATCACTCCTCGCGCAACTGGCGGCATCTGCGCGCCGACGGCAGCGAGATCGAGGTGCTCACCTTCGGCCGCCGCGTCGCCTTCGACGATCGCGACGGCTATCTCGTCGCGGTGGTCGATATCACCGAGCGGCGCAAGGCCGAGGCGCGGATCGCGCACATGGCGCATCATGATGGCCTCACCGACCTGCCCAACCGCGAATATTTCCAGGAGCAGTTGAAACAGGCGCTCGACCAGGCCGGCGGCAAGCGTGTCGGCGTGCTCTATATCGACCTCGACCTGTTCAAGAATATCAACGATTCCTTCGGCCATCCGGTCGGCGACCGCCTGCTGAAGCAAGTTGCCGAACGTCTGACGACCGCAGTCCGCGGCGCCAATCTCGCGGCCCGGCTTGGTGGCGACGAGTTCGCGGTGATCCTGGCAGCCGACGTCTCGCCGAACGAGGCCAGTGCGTGTGCGACCCTGCTGATCGACATGCTGAAGACGTCCTATGATCTCGACGGCCAGAAGATGGTGATCGGCGCCAGCATCGGCATCGCGCTGTCGCCGGGTGACGGCACGACGCCAGAGGAACTGATGCGCAATGCCGACATGGCGCTGTACCGCGCGAAGGCCGACGGCGGCAGCGTGCACCATTTCTTCGAGCGCGAGATGGACCTTCAGGCGCAGAAGCGCCGCGACATGGAGCTCGATTTGCGTCGGGCCTTTGCCAATGGCGAGTTCGAGCTGCATTACCAGCCGCTGGTATCGATCGCCTCCGACCGCATCTCCGGCTTTGAATCGCTACTGCGCTGGCACCATCCCGAGAAGGGCATGGTCTCACCGGCGGAATTCATTCCGGTCGCAGAAGACATCGGCCTCATCACCCAGCTTGGCGAGTGGGTGTTGCGCGAGGCCTGCGCGGAAGCGGTGAAATGGCCCGTTGACGTCAAGGTCGCGGTCAATCTGTCGCCGGCGCAATTCCGCAGCCGCAATCTGGTCCAGGTCGTGATCTCGGCGCTGGCGCAATCCGGCCTGTCGCCGACGCGGCTCGAGCTGGAGATTACCGAGTCGATCTTCCTCGCCGAGACCGATGCCAACCTTGCGATCCTGCATCAGCTTCGCGAGCTCGGCGTCAGCATCTCCATGGATGATTTCGGCACCGGCTATTCCAGCCTGAGCTATCTTCGAAGTTTCCCGTTCGACAAGATCAAGATCGATCGCTCCTTCGTCAAGGATCTGGCGCAGCGGCCCGATTGCGGCGCGATCGTGCGCGCGATCTCCGGCCTCGGCCGCAGCCTCAACATCACCACGACCGCGGAGGGCGTCGAGACCGAGGATCAACTCGACTGGTTGCGCGCCGAAGGCTGCAACGAGGTCCAGGGTTTTCTGTTCAGCGCGGCACGGCCCGCCGCGGAGATCGCAAAGCTGCTGGCCGAGTTCGGCCAGCGCACCTCACGGGCGGCGTAATCCTTCCGGGTAGCAGTCGTAGACAAGTTCCTTGAAGGCGGGCGTGATGCGGCTGCGCTCGTTCTGGGTCTGCTGCATCAGGAGGTAGACCATGTCGAGCTTGGGATCGACGCCGAAATAGGTGCCGCTGCCTGAGTCCCATTTCAGCTCGCCGATCGAGCCGGGCGGGGGCGGCTTGGCGTTGCCGGGATCGGTGCGCACGCCGATGCCGTAGCCATAGCCGAAGCCGTCGCCCGGGAAATAGAAGTAGTCGCGGCCGACGCCTGAGCCGGGACCGATGTGATCGGTGGTCATGGCCTTGAAGGCGGCAGGGCTGAGGTAACGCTTGCCCTCGAACTCGCCGCCGTTGAGCAGCATCTGCGAGAAGCGCTGATAGTCGGTGATGGTCGAGAGCAGACCGCCGCCGCCGGATTCCCATTCGGGATGGTCGAGGCGATCGCGCTCGCCGGCGAGCAGGACCGTGTCGCTCGGCAGCGGCCGTGCCATCCGCGCGCGCTCCTCCGGAGTCTTGAGCACGAATTTGGTGCTGTTCATGCCGAGCGGATCGAAGATGCGTGCTTTCAGGAATTCATACAGCGTTTGTCCCGAGATGATCTCGATGACGCTGCCGAGCACGTCGGTCGAATGCCCATAGCGCCACAGCGTCCCGGGCTGACGCGTCAACGGCAGCTCGGCGATACGGTCGGCGAATTGCCTGTTGTCGAAGGGGCCGTCGAAAATCTTGGCGGCCAGATAGACCTCCATGACCCATGGAGCGCCGATATAGTCGTAGCTGATGCCCGAGGTATGCCGCAGCAGATCCTCGATGTTGACCGGACGCACCGGCGGCTCGAGTTCGATCGTCGTCGGGCCGCCGGGCTTGGTGGTCTCGATGCCGACCTTGGTGTCGGCGAACAGCGGGATGTATTTCGACACGGGGTCGGTCAGCGCGAGCTTGCCCTCGTCGATCAGCATCATCGCCCCAAGGCACGTGATCGGCTTGGTCATGGAATGAATGGCGAAGATCGTGTCGGGCGCCATGGTGAGACCCGTCCTGGTGTCGCGCACGCCGAAGGCCTTCTGATAGACCGGCTTGCCGTGCTGCTGCACCAGCACCACGGCGCCCGGCAGGCGGCCGAGCTTCACCTCGTTGTCAAAATACGCGGTGATGCGATCGAGGCCGGCGGCCGACGGGGCGGGGATGTCGGCGGCGCGGCCTCGCGCCATCGTGCCGGCCAAGAGCGCGGCCCCGACCAGAAATTCGCGGCGTTTCATCCGGGCTTCCTCCCTGGCCGGGAACAAAGCCGCAAGACGTCAGGGGCGTCAACAAGACTTCGATTAAAATCGCGTCACGATTTCCGAAAGGAACGGCCGCGGGCGATCCTCGCTCGGCTTGGTCGGGGTGCCGATGTGGATGAAGCCGGCGAGCTTTTCGTCGGGCTTCAGACCAAGGCCGTCCAGCACGTCGCGATCGAAGGAGAACCAGCTTGTCAGCCAGCAGGCGCCGTAGCCGAGCGCGGTCGCAGCCGTGACGATGTTCATGGCGCTGGCGCCGGCCGACAATTCCTGCTCGGAGGCAGGCACTTTCGGATGCGGCTTGGTGAAGCTGACGATGCCGATCACCAGCGGTGCGTCCATGAGTCGCTTGCGCTCGATCTCGACGTCGGCCGCAGGCGCGCCGGGATTCTTGCGCGCAAACACCTTGGCGATCACCTCGCCGGCGCGGCTCCGAGCATCGCCCTCGAAAATGATGAAGCGCCAGGGCACGAGCTTGCCGTGGTCGGGCACGCGCGCGCCGATGGTGAGGATGGTCTCGAGCTCGGCCGCGGAGGGGCCGGGCCCGGTCATCTCGCGCGGCTTGACCGAGCGGCGGGTCTTCAGGAGTTCAATGGCATCGGGCACCGGAATATCCTCTTCGGCTGGTCGTCGGGCGTGCCATGCCGAGATAAGCATGCACGCCCGCAACCGAAAGCGAGTTTAGATCGATTTCAGGGATCAGGCCGCGTCGCGCGCCCGCCGGACGTCCGGCGGGGTCGCTTCGTCGACGAGGGCGGCGATCGCCTCCGCCGTCGTCATCACCTTCTGGCCGTCGCTGCCGAGCCGGCGGATGGAGACCGATTGTGTCTCGGCCTCCTTCTTGCCGCAGACGAGCAGCGCTGGAATCTTGGCCAGCGAGTGCTCGCGAACCTTGTAGTTGATCTTCTCGTTGCGAAGATCGATCTCGGCCCGAAGCCCGGCGCGGCGGACTTGCGCCAGCACCTGCTTGGCATATTCGTCGGCTTCAGAGGTGATGGTGGTGACCACCACCTGCACCGGCGAGAGCCAGAGCGGGAAGCTGCCGGCATAGTGCTCGATCAGGATGCCGATGAAGCGTTCCATCGAGCCGCAGATCGCACGGTGCACCATCACCGGCGCCTTCTTGCCGCTGTCATGGTCGATGTAGAACGCGCCGAACCGCTCCGGCAGGTTGAAGTCGACCTGCGTGGTGCCGCACTGCCAGTCGCGGCCGATGGCGTCGCGCAGCACGTACTCGAACTTCGGCCCGTAGAAGGCGCCTTCGCCCGGATTGATCTCGGTCTTGATGTGGTTGTTCTGCGCCTGGATCTGGCTCAGCACGGTCGCCATCACGCGCTCGGCGTGATCCCACATCGCATCGGTGCCGACGCGCTTTTCCGGCCGGGTCGAGAGCTTCACCGTGAGGTCGCCGGTGAAGCCGAAATCGGCATAGGTCGACAGGATCAGGTCGTTGATCTTCAGGCACTCGTCGGCGAGCTGGTCCTCCATGCAGAAGACGTGCGCGTCGTCCTGGGTGAAGCCGCGCACGCGCATCAAGCCGTGCATGGCGCCCGACGGCTCGTAGCGGTGCACAATGCCGAACTCGGCGAGGCGCAACGGCAGGTCGCGATAGCTCTTCAGGCCGTGCTTGAAGATCTGCACGTGACCCGGGCAGTTCATAGGCTTGAGCGCAAACCAGCGCTTGTCCTCGGCCTCGTCGCCGGCGGACTGCGCCGCGAACATGTTCTCGCGATACCAGCCCCAATGGCCCGAGGTCTCCCACAGCGCCTTGTCGAGGATCTGCGGGGCGTTGACCTCGTTGTAATCGCCGGCGAGGCGTCGCCGCATATAGGCGATCAGCTGCTGGAAGATGGTCCAGCCCTTGGGGTGCCAGAACACGACGCCCGGGCCTTCTTCCTGGAAATGGAAGAGGTCGAGCTCGCGGCCGAGCTTGCGATGGTCGCGCTTCTCGGCTTCCTCGATCTGCTTGAGATAAGCGTCGAGGTCATCCTGCTTGGCGAACGCCGTGCCGTAGATGCGGGTCAGCATCGGGTTGTTGCTGTCGCCGCGCCAATAGGCGCCGGCCACCTTCATCAGCTTGAAGGCGTTGCCGACCTTGCCGGTCGAGGTCATGTGCGGGCCGCGGCAGAGATCGAACCAGTCGCCCTGGTAGTAGATCTTGATCGGCTCGTTGCCGGGAATGGCGTCGACCAGCTCGACCTTGAAGGCCTCGCCCTTGTCGCGGAACACCTGCTTGGTCTTCTCGCGGTCCCAGACTTCCTTGGTGAAGGGTTTGTCGCGCGCGATGATCTCGCGCATCTTCTTCTCGATCGCGGCGAAGTCTTCCGGCGTGAACGGCTCGTTGCGGAAGAAGTCGTAGTAGAAGCCGTTCTCGATCACGGGGCCGATGGTGACCTGCGTGCCCGGCCACAGCGCCTGCACGGCTTCGGCGAGCACGTGCGCGCAATCGTGGCGGATCAGCTCGAGCGCGCGCGGATCGTCGCGGTTGATCAGCTCGATCTTGGCGTCGGCTTCGATTGCGTCGTCGAGGTCGGCGACGATGCCGTCGAGTGCCATCGCAACGGTGCGCTTGGCCAGCGACGGCGAGATGCCCTTGGCAATCTCGAGGCCTGTGATGCTCTTGTCATATTCGCGGCGGGCGCCGTCGGGGAAGCTGAGGGTGACTTTGGCGGCAGGGTTCACGGGCTTCAGATTGCTGAGGGAATATTGGAAACCGGATTCGGATTTGTTCTGGTCGGTCATTGCTTTTCTCCTGAAGCTCACTCCTGCGAACGAGCGCAGGTAAGCGGGAACGAGCGATATATCAGGCGATTCGGCCTGCGCAATCCGGCATTTCCAGGAAAGTGGCGCGCAAAAGCCGCGGCGGCGCTTCAACTATTTCGCGCGCCGCCCTTTCAATGGCCGCAGGCCCGCTCTACATGCATTTGCATGGAAAATCCGCCCTCTGCCGGCCGTTTCACGCCGACCGCCCTGATGCTCGGAAACCTCGTGACCGGCAGCTCGGTGCTGGCGCCAGCGGGCATGCTGCCGGAATTGTCGACGGGGCTCGGCATCGGCATCCATGCGGCCGGGCTGCTGATCACCTTCGGCGCGATCACGCTGTGCATCGGCTCGCCGCTGACGGCGTGGCTGACCAGTCGCATCGAGCGGCGGACGCTGCTTGCGACGACGCTTGCGGTGCTGGCTTTGGGCAATCTCGCCTCGGCCTTCGCACCCGACTATGCGAGCCTTCTCGTCATCCGCCTTCTGATGCTCGCGGTCGGCGCGCTCTACACGCCGCAGGCCGCCGGCACGGCGGCGCTGATCGTGCCTGTGGAGCGGCGTGGCAGCACCATCGCCTACATCTTTCTTGGCTGGTCGCTCGCGGCCGCCGTTGGTCTTCCGCTGATCACCTTCATGGCGAGCCGCTATGGCTGGCGCGCGGCCTACGGCGGGATCGGCGTGCTCGGCTGCATCAGCTTCCTGTTGTTGCTGCTGCGTCTGCCGGCGGGTCTGAAGGGCACGCCGGTGGATCTGAAGACCTGGAGCGCGGTCGGTCGCAACAGGACCATTCTGCTGCTGCTTGCGATCACGATGCTGCAGATGTCCGGCCAGTTCGTGGTGTTCACCTTCATGGGCCCGCTGCTCAAGAAGCTCACCGAGGCCAGTCCCGATGCGATCGGCATGGTGTTCGGCATCTATGGTGTTTGCGGCTTCCTCGGGGTCGTGATCGCGACCCGCATCGTCGACACCTGGGGGCCTTATCGCACCTCGCTGCTGTTCACCTGCCTGCTGCTGGCGGGCATCACGGGCTGGGCGCTCGGTGCCGGCACGCTCGCGTTGATGGCGGGTGCCGTCGCGATCTGGGGCCTTGGCTTTGCCTCGACCAACTCGATGCAGCAGGTGCGGCTGGTCACCGCCGCGCCGCAGCTTGCGTCGGCGACCGTCGCGCTCAACACCTCCGTGCTTTACATCGGCCAGGCTGTCGGCTCCGCCATCGGCGGATTGCTGTTCGCCCGCGAGCTGTTGCATCCGCTCGGCTTCGTGGCGGCCGGCTTCGTCGTGCTGGCGCTGGTCCTGGTCATCCTGAGCCGGCCCCGGCCGGCTGCCGCCGCCACCGCCTGAATCCCCCGTTTTCCTTGCCGCAAGGCGCTTGGCAAACCGCGCGCGGGAGCGCTAGAAGGCGAGGCATGGGGACCAAAGAGAGTTGACTGAAATGAGGATGATTCTGGCGGTTGCCGCGGTGCTCTATTCAGCCTCCGCGTTCGCGCAAGCCGACAAGCCACCGATGGTGGGGGACAAGCCGCTGGTGCAGGTCCAGCCCAAGGGGACCAAAGCGGCGACCAGGGAAGCTGCCGCCAAGCCCGCCGCAGCTCCGAAGGGCAAGCCGCAATCGATCGCAGCGCGCCTCCAGGCCTGCCTCGACATCGACGACGGTACCAAGGACCGCCTCAACTGCTACGATGGGGTGATGCCACCGGCGCCGAAGCCCAAGCCGGCCAAGGCCAAGGGCTACGCCGATTGCCGTTTCTTCAAGGAAGAGGACGAGCGGTTGGCCTGCTACAATGGTTTTGCCGAGAGCATTCCGAAGCTGCCCAAAACCTGAGATAGGAAGCCGGACGGTCAGTCGCTGATCCGGCTCAGGACCGCTCTGAAGGCAACGCCCGGCACTTGCAGTGCGGTGCCTTCGAATTCTGCCGTGTCGCCGTCCTCACGGCCGGCGAGCGTCAGGGTAATCCTGTCGTGGCCGAACAGCGCCTTGAAGGACGGGTCGTCGTTGTAGCGCTCGGTCGAGATCTTGACCTTGATGCTGCTGCCTTCGCCGGTATAGGTGCCGATGAAGGCGAAGGCGGAGTTGCCGCCGCGCATCTTGCCCTCGGTCACATAGATGACGCCGCATCCGGTTCCATGAACCGTGTGGAAGTCGACCTTGTAAAGTCCCTGACGCACGAACTGTCCTCGTCGAATTCCAGATGCAACTCGCCCGGCAAACTATGATCGTTGCCAGCAGAAGCAATCCGGTCAGTCCCGGGGAAACCGGCCATCAACATCACATTTTGATCAAAGCCTGAGGCAACCGCAGGCAGTGCGGCCAAAATCCCGGCGCGCGCAATATCGCTATCGACTTGATGCCGACGGGTTGGTGGACGCAACGCGCGTCAGCGCCAGTGACGGCGTCGCCGACATCTTCACCAGCACGTCCTTGAGCGGATCCCGCGTCCAGGCGCGGGTCACGTAATCACGATGTGTGATGCCGTCGCCGGTTTCGACGAACACGACGCTGCCGGGACGCAAAGGCCCATCCATGTCTTCGGAGACGCTGATGCCCTTCTGCCGCAGCGTGCTCATCAGCTCGCGGTCGCGCCGAGCGGTGTAGCGGGTGTAGGAGCTGACGAAGAAGCCGGAGCGGTGGCTCTCGATCCATGCGGCGAACTTGTCCATCTCGCCATAGACGGCGTCGAGCAGCACGACGCCGCGAACGCGGTCGCTGATGCCGCCGACCTCGAGGCTCCAGGCCGTCGGCAGGAAGCCGCCGCTGTAGCCGACGATGACGATCGGCATGTTGGCGAAGGCGCGGGCGCTGTTGGGATCGCCGGTGACGCGGGCGAGGTGGTTGGCCGATTCCTCCATAAAGCGCTTGAAGCCGCCCGGCTGCCAGAATTTGCCGGCGCTGGAATCGGCGGCATCGATGGCCATCTGCGGAGCGAGCAGGATGGCGTTGGCGCCGGAATCGGTGACCTGCTGCGGCACCAGCTGACGGTCGCGCACGTCGCGCTCGAGCGTCGCGCCATTGCCGTGGAAGAACACCACGATCACGCCCGGCTTGCGCACGTCGAAATGCTCGGGCACGTGCATCAGCACGCGGCTGTCGTTGTAGGTTTCGTCCTGCCAGTAGACGCGGCCGGAATAGCTGCGGTGGCCGCGGCGGTCGCCCTTGGAGATGTTGAGGAACGGCGCGTCCGAGGCGGGATTGTTGCCGAAATAGGGGAAGGCCGACGACTTCATGCTGACGAGCGTCGTGAGGTCTTCGCGGGCGGGGCGCTGATAGGGGACCTGCGGGGCGAGCGAGGCCACCTTGTAGGGCGCCTGCTCAGGCGGAGGCTGCTGCTGCACGGCGCGCTTGGGCGAGAAGTCCGACATCTGCCGTTGCAGAAAGCTCTCGCTCGCCGAGGGGAAGCGCTCGCCAAACTGTGGGGCGGGGAAGCGATCCTCAAACGTGTCGGCGCTTGCGACTTGCTGAGGTTTGGTCTTCGCAACGACCTGGACGTTGGCCTGCGAGTTCGCCGCGAGCGCCGCCGGATTGGGCGCCTTGCCGCATTGAACCAGCGTCAGCGACAGCGGCACCAAGGCAGAGATCAGGCCGATCCGGAGCGCACGACCGCGCACATCGGACGGCGTCCGATTGGCACGGCTATCAGCTCTCAGTTTCGGAACGGCCCCGACCATCCACCCATGACCCCAAGTCACGACCCAAGTCACACGTCCATCGGCAATCTCTAGACAATTGAGCCGACTGGCGTTTAGGCGACGTTAAGTGTCCGGAGAAACTTCCCCACATCCGGAACGCTCAAGGGACCATGCAATCGTGTCGTGATTGTGGGGGGAGAAAAACGGGATTCTCCGGTGTTTGTGCAGGTTTATTGCCCAGTATCGTGCGTAAGCGGTGTCAATATACCGATTCCAGCCGCCTCATTTAACCCTTGTTAACCCTGCTTGAATTGACTGGACCGAACTGCACGATGCTTCCCACGAGGCGCGACGCCTGAGGTTTGAGGACCCCGATGACGGCATCAGATGCGGGACCTGCGCCCTGGACTGGCCGGCTGACCGGAAGCGGGTCGGGGATCTCCGTTCTGGTCGCCACCGCCATCGTCGTGGCCGACATGATCGGGGTCGGCGTCTTCACCAGCCTCGGCTTCCAGGTCAAGGACATCCCCTCGGGCTTCTCGATCCTGTTGCTGTGGACCGTCGGCGGCATCGTCGCGCTATGCGGGGTGTTTTCCTACAGCGAGCTTGGCGCAATGTTTCCGCGCTCGAGCGGCGAATACAATTTCCTCGGCCGCGCCTATCATCCCGCCTTCGGCTTTCTGGCCGGCTGGGTTTCTGCCACGGTCGGCTTTGCCGCGCCGGTCGCGCTCGCGGCGATGGCCTTCGGCGAATACGCCAAATCGGTCGTGCCTGACCTGCCGCCAATCCCGCTCGCGATCGGCATGGTGTGGCTGGTTTCGATCGTGCAACTGACAGGCGTCAGGCACTCCTCGACCTTCCAGCTGGTCTCGACCATCCTGAAGGTCGTGCTGATCATCGCTTTCCTGGTCGCCGGCTTCATCATCGGCGTGCCGCAGCCGATCACCTTCACGCCGCAGCCGGGCGATCTCGCCCACATCGTCAGCGCGCCTTTCGCGATCGGGCTCGTCTTCGTGATGTACTCGTTCTCGGGCTGGAATGCCGCGACTTATATCATCGGCGAGATGAACATGCCGCAGCGTGACCTGCCGCGGGCGCTGCTCGCGGGTACGCTGATCGTGCTCGTGCTCTACGTCGCTCTCAATGCGGTGTTTCTCTATTCGACGCCGGTCGGCGCACTCGCTGGCCAGCTCGATGTCGCCAGCGTCGCCGGCACCGCGATCTTCGGCAGCCTCGGCGGACGGATCGTGGGCGCGATGATCTGTTTCGGCCTGATCTCCTCGATCAGCGCGATGATGTGGATCGGCCCCCGCGTCATGATGACGATGGGCGAGGACATTCCGGCGCTGCGGGTGTTCTCGAAGCGATCGGTGAGCGGTGCGCCGGCCTATGCCATCCTGTTTCAGCTCGCGGTCGCCAATCTGCTGCTGTTCACGCGCAGCTTCGAGGCGGTGCTCGACTTCATCCAGTTCGCGCTGCTGTTCTGCTCATTCTTCACGGTCGCCGGCGTCATCAAGCTGCGCATCACCGATCCCGATCTGCCAAGGCCCTATCGGGCCTGGGGATACCCGTTCACACCGCTGGTTTTCCTGCTCGTGACCGGGTTCATGATGTACTACCTTTTGACCGAGCGGCCATGGCATTCCCTGGCGGGGATGCTCGTCATGCTCGCCGGCCTGTTGATTTATGCTGTTTTCCGCAGGCGGCCGGTCGCCGCTGGCACGTCACACAATCGCGAATAGACATGTTTCGATCCATGAGAATTGCAGCCGTCGCTGTTGCCCTGCTGGCTGCGGCCATCTCGTCCGCGCGCGCGGCCGACGTCACCTTCGACGACACCGCGCGATTCCTCGCGGGCATGCAGCCGTCGGCGGACTCGCCGCTGGTGCCGCTCACGAAGGACCCGGGCTGGCAGCGCCACGCCAAATTCTTCGACGGTGCTTTCGCCCAGCTCGAGCAGCGGCAGATCTCCAGGATCCGCAACTGGGCCGACGCCAATCTGGCGGCGCCCAAGCCGACCATGTTCTATTTGTTCAGCGGCCCTGATTTTCTCTACGCCAATGCCTTCTATTCCAAGGCGAGCACCTACGTGCTCGGCGCGCTGGAGCCGGTCGGGGCCGTGCCCGACCTGACGCGGCTGCCGCGCGGTGCGGTCGGGGCTGCGCTTTACAATGTCGAGCGCTCGCTCGGCTCGATCCTGAGCTTCTCGTTCTTCATCACCAAGCAGATGAAGGTCGATTTGCACGCCAACCAGGTCAACGGCACCTTGCCGATCCTCTATGTCTTCCTGGTTCGCTCCGGCAAGACCATCCGCAATGTCGAGATGGTCGCGCTCGACGACAAGGGCGGGATGCATGTCGGCAACGACAATCCCGGACCGAACGCGACGCGCGGCACCCGCATCACCTTTGCGGGCCCCGACGGTGAAGCGCGCACGCTGTATTATTTCTCCGCCGATCTCTCCAACGCGAGCGCGCGCGCCGCGGGCTTCCTGAAGTTCTGCGAGACGCTCGGCCCCGGCAACAGCCTGATCAAGAGTGCATCGTATCTACTGCACTCCGGTAACTTCACTGTCGCACGCGACTGGTTGCTCGCCAACAGCGCGACCATCATCCAGGATGATTCCGGCATTCCGCTTGCGAACTACAGCGCGAAGCAGTGGGGCTTCTTCCCGTTCGGCCGCTATCTCGGACCGATCAACGAATTCCCCGGCCGCTATCAGGAGCGCTACGCCGAACTGTTCACGCGCGCCCAGCCAATCGATTTCGGCGTCGGCTATCGCTGGCGCATGCACGAGTCGAATTTGCTGCTGTCGGTGAGGGTGCCGGGAAGCGAGGCGGCCCCCGCCGCGGAGACCACCTCATCCGCTGAGCCAGCGCCAAAGCCGCGCCCCAAGCGACCGCGCCCGCCTGAGGCAGTCCAGCCGCCGCCGGGGCGATTCTTCTGGTTCCGCTAACTACCAGTGCACGCTCTGGCTCGGCACGACGAACGCCGTCGTGCTCGGTGGCGTCGCGAGGCTCGTCCCTAGATACCAGCCGGAGCCGAGGACCAGCGCCAGCAAAGCGACGATCGCGAGCAGGTCAATCGTCCTGGGGTCGTGGTGATGCCCCCTCGAGCTCGAATTGGGACCGAGCCCGAAGTGAAAGTGAGGGCTGATTTTCCAGCGCATTGTTGTTTCCTCCCAATGGAGCGACAAAACAACGCGAGGGAGAAGTTCCGGTTCCGCTCATGGCCGCGATGCGCAAAGCACCGCAGCATGTTTAGGCCGCATTCACGCCGCGCCAGCGGGCGTACCGCCACGGCAAATACCAGCGCGAAGCTGGCGGCGCGGTGAGGGGCACATTGTCAATTCCCGACGTGCCGAACGGATTGCAACGCAGCAGGCGCGCGAGCGTCATCCAGCCGCCGGCCCAAAGTCCGAACCGCTCGATCGCCTCGTCGCCGTAGACGGAGCAGGTCGGCAGATGCCGGCAGTTGTAGCCGACCAGTGGTGAGAGCGTATGGCGGTAAAGCCAGATCAGCGCGCGGCCGAATCTGCGCGGGAGCCGAAGCGCGCCTCCGACGGGATTGGAACAGTGCTCGCAAGCTGAATGCTTCATGTGCGCGTTGCTGCGGCCTTGAGCGAAATGTTGCGCGGTTCCAACGCAGGGAACAGCGACGTGTTGTTTGCGCGCCATACTTTGCCTGCTTTCAGGGAGCAGTGCAGCAAGTACCTATGGACGATCTGTATTCCCCCGGATACCATTTTTGTGACGTTCGTGTGAGACTCACGGGACGTCGAAACGGGGCTTGCCTGACTTGCTTTAGGGCTTGGGGAAGGGACCAGTTTGAAACTTCTGAAGTCGCTTAATCTTCGCGGCTGGTTGCTGGTGGGAACCGCTGCTTGTGGGGTCGTGTTGGCTGGTGCCGTCGCGACCATGGGATCGTCGGCCCGGGCCGGTGGCGCCCTCGAAGAGCGCAAGCTGCCGATGAAATTCAACTGGGTGGCCTGCGAGCCGAACTGCCGCGGTTGGGTCAGCGCGGTCGGCATCATCACCGCCGACACGCCCAAGGATTTTGAAGAATTTTCACGCGGGCGGCAGCTCGGCGGCGCCACCGTGGTGCTCGACTCCAGCGGCGGCTCCGTCAACGACGCGATCACGCTCGGCCGGCGCTTCCGCACTCTGGGCCTCCTGACCACGGTCGGCATCAGCCTTCAGAACCGTGGCGGGCAGGGCGTTCGTCCGACGGTGGCCCCCGAGGCCTATTGCGAATCCATGTGCGCGTTCCTGCTGCTGGCCGGCAAGAAGCGCTACGTGCCGGAAGCGGCGCATGTCCGCGTCCACCAGATCTGGATGGGCGACCGCGCCGACGATGCCAAGGCCGCAAGCTACAGCGCGCAGGACCTGATGATCGTGGAACGCGATATCGGGCGGCTCGCCAAGTACACCTTCGACATGGGCGGCGCCGGCGATCTGCTGTCGCTCGCGCTCAGCGTGCCGCCGTGGGAAGATCTGCGCGAACTGGACGCGGGCGAGCTGAAGCTTACCAACCTCGTGACGACTGATCAGGTTGCCGACGTGCTGCCGCATGTGGATGTCTCCGCACCGGCGATGGCCGAGGCCAAGACGCAGGCGCGGTTCGGGGCGGAGGCGGAACAACAGCCCGTCAGATCGACCAAGACGGCTGAGGCCGTCGTGCCGACCGGTGCGGCGCCGAGTGCAGGCTCGAAGTAGGCCTGCCCTGTTCGGGGTCGCGCCGACGCACGCTCGGCAATGACATCGACGGGGGGAGCCGAGATGACGTTAGCCTCGATAAGTTAGCCTTGGGCCGTCGCCGGCTGCTTGGCCTTTGCCTCGATCTGGCCGATGGCATCGACCACGGCGTCGAAGGTCAGAAGCGTCGAGGCGTGGCGCGCCTTGTAGTCGCGGACCGGCTCGAGGAACTTGATCTCTTCCCACTTGCCTTCAGGAGGAACGCCATTCTCCTTGAGCATCTTGCGAACGGTTTCGCGTAACTCACGGAGTTCGCTGGCAGTCGATCCGACGACCTGACTTGCCATGATGGATGAGGAGGCCTGGCCCAGTGCACAGGCCTTCACGTCATGGGCGAAGTCGGTGACGGTGTCGCCCTCCATCTTGAGATCGACCTTCACGGTCGAGCCGCACAATTTGGAGTGGGCCGTGGCGCTGGCGTCGGGGTCCGACAACCGCCCGAGGCGCGGAATATTCCCGGCCAGCTCGATGATCCGCTTGTTATAAATGTCGTTCAGCATGTGATGGAGTCCGGGACTTCCGCATTGGATCGGCCTTGGCGGGCGCCGTCCAGGGTCCTATATAGGGGCGGAACTGGCGGAAAAAAAGTCCAGCGGTGCGGCGGCAGCGATCCAGATCTGCGCTGCCAGTGTGATGACCCAAGGCTCTTTTTCGTCAAAACTGTTCTCTTCAGGCGTCCGGCGGCTTGCCGCCCCGTCTGCCGGTGACACTCCGGCCGCAAGGCCGTCGAACGGAGTAGACATGGACGCTACGATCAAACCGATCCGCCCCAACAAGCAGCTTGAGAGCCGCCCGGCTGAGCTCGATCCTGCCGAATTCCTTGCGGCCGCCGTCCGCGCCGACCAGCCGCGTCCGGCGCGCGCCGAGGCGGAAGCCGCGGTGAAGACGCTGCTTGCCTATATCGGTGAGAACACCGAACGCGAGGGCCTCCTGGACACGCCGCGCCGTGTGGTCGAGGCCTTCGACGAGCTCTATCAGGGCTACCACCAGTGCCCGGCGGAGGTGCTCGACCGCACCTTCGGCGAGACGGCCGGCTATGACGATTTCGTGCTGGTGCGCGACATCGAATTCACCTCGCAATGCGAGCATCACATGATGCCGTTCTACGGCAAGGCGCACATCGCCTATACGCCGGTGGAGCGCGTCGTCGGCCTGTCGAAGCTCGCGCGCCTGACCGACATCTTCGCCCGCAGGCTCCAGACCCAGGAGCATATGACGGCGCAGATCGCGGCGGCGATCGACGAGATCCTCAAGCCGCGTGGTGTTGCCATTCTGATCGAGGCTGAGCATACCTGCATGTCGGTGCGCGGCGTCGCCAAGCATGGCGCCTCCACCTTCACCAGCCGCTTCACCGGCATGTTCCGCGACAACCCGGCGGAGCAGGCCCGTTTCCTGTCCATGGTGCGAGGCACGCGCTGACCTCGCTAACGCTTTAAGCGAGGACGCTCGTGTCCGCTCACTCCCATGAGATCGAGGAAGGCTTGTCCTTCCTGCCGCGCTTCGATGCCGCCGGCCTCGTGACAGTCGTCGCGACCGACGTCGCCAGTGGTGACGTCCTCATGGTCGCGCATATGAACGAAGAGGCACTGCGCAAGACCATCGCGACCGGCGAGGCCTGGTACTTCAGCCGCTCGCGCAATGCCTTGTGGCGAAAAGGTGAGACTTCGGGTCAGACCCAGCGCGTGGTCGAGATCCGCACCGATTGCGATCAGGACGCGGTCTGGCTTCACGTCGAGCAGATCGGCGCGGCCTGCCACACCGGGCGGCGGTCGTGCTTCTACCGCAAGGTCGAGGCCGAGGGCGGCGGCGCGAAGCTCGTCTTCGTCGATGCAGGCAGGCTGTTCGATCCCAACGACGTTTATAAGAAATAGCCCTCGCTCATTCCGGGCTCACACCCGCGGTGTGCCCCGGAATGACTCGAGAGGGGGCGAGCCTTCAAATTAACCCCGCATTAACCATACCTGTCCCACGGTGAGACGATAGGGCGCCGAATTGCCGGTGCCGCTCAACGCCGCACGGGGCGGGCACTTCATCATGTCGGTCGACAACTCCAGTGCCTCTCAGACGGCGGTTCTCGATCCGTCGCGGGCACGCGTCGCCGGTGCGATCAAACAGGCCTCGAACATCACCGGCGTCAGCTTCCAATACATGCTGACCACCGCCAAGATGGAATCGGATTTCGATCCGACAGCAGGGGCCACCACGTCCTCCGCGCACGGGCTCTACCAGTTCATCGACCAGACCTGGCTCGGCACGGTGAAGGAGGCCGGCACCCAGCTCGGCTACGGCAACTACGCCAACGCGATCACCAGGACCTCCTCCGGCAGCTATACCGTTGACGACCCCTTCATGAAGCGGTCGATCATGAAGCTGCGCGACGACCCGGAAGCCGCATCCAGCATGGCGGCTGCGCTGACGCAGTCGAACAGTTTCAAGCTCACAGGCTTGCTCGGTCGCAGGCCGAGCGACAGCGAGCTCTACATGGCGCATTTCATGGGCGTCGGCGGCGCCGCCAAACTGATCGCCAATGCCCAGGACAATCCGCAAGCGGTTGGCGCGCGGCTGTTTCCCAATGCGGCCTCCGCCAACCGCTCAATCTTCTATGCCAGGGATGGCAGTGCGCGCAGCGTCTCCGAAGTCTATTCGGTGCTGGATGCGCGCTATGCCAGCGCGGCAAATTCGAAGACCACCCGCAGTGCGATGGCGATGTATGGCGGCACGCCGTCGACCACGCAGGTCGCGAGCGCCAACGGCGTGCAGCCCACTGCGCCCGTGGTGGACAACGCCGCTTATCTCCAGACCTTCCCCGAGGCGCGCGGTGTGACGCCGGTCAGCGCCACGTCGTCGACGGCCGTTGCCGATAATGCGCCGACCACGCCGGCCTTCCGCTCGATCTATCAGCCCAGCGATGCGCAGCCGGTCTCGACGACCGTGCAGAAATTGTGGGGCAACAATGCCTCACTGACATCCGTCGCTTCGGCGACACCGGACGTGCGCGCACCGCAGCCGCTCGATCTCTTCAGCGATCGCAGCGGCACGTTCTCGAGCTGATAGATCGCTCTGAGCGGCTTTTGCTCCCTTAACAAATCATCAATAAAACCAGCCGCTTATGGTGAACGCTTTGTTAAGCGTCGTGGTTTATTTTGTGTTTCAGGTGACGCGCCGTCACCATTTTCGTTTGTTGTGTAAGCCGGAAGCAGCATGATTGTTCGGCAGTTTATCAATTGGATCAGGACCGCGCCCGCTGGTGAGCGGGCCGAGGCAACGCGGGCGTTGGCCCGGGCCTGGCTGATCTCAGACCTTTCCCATGACGACCGCGTCGCCGCCGAAGGCGCGCTGCTGATGCTGCTCGACGATCCCTCGCCATTGGTACGGCAGGCGATGGCCGAGGCTTTTGCGCGCAGCACAGAGGCGCCGGCCGCAATCGTGCGGGCGTTGTCGGCGGACCAGCCGACCGTCGCGCTGCCGGTGCTCGAACATTCTCCGCTGCTGATCGACGCCGATCTCGTCGACATCGTCGCGACCGGCAATGACGAGGTGCAATGCGCGGTCGCGCGCCGCATCGCGTTGCCGGTCTCGGTCTGCGCCGCCATCGCCGAAGTCGGCTGTGCGGCGGCCGCGCTGGAGCTGATCGAAAATCCCCACGCCGAACTCGCGCCGTTCTCCTGGAACCGCATTGTCGAACGTCACGGCCATCTCGCCGCGATCCGCGAGGCGATGCTGGTGCTGGACGATCTGCCGTCGGCCACGCGCGCGGCACTGGTGGCAAAGCTTTCCGAGACGCTGGCGCAATTCGTCGTGGCGCGGAACTGGCTGAGCGCAGACCGTGCCGAACGCGTGACGATCGAGGCGCGCGACCGTTCCACCGTCAACATCGCGGCGCGATCGCGCGGCGAGGACATGCAGGGCCTGGTGCGGCACCTGCGCATCACCGGCCAGCTCACCGCCGGCCTCATCCTGCGCGCGCTGCTGTCGAGCAATCTCGATCTGTTCGATGCGGCGCTCGCCGAACTCGCCGACCTGCCGCTGGCGCGCGTCTCGGCGCTGCTGCACGACCGCGGCGGCAACAGCCTGCACGCACTGCTCCGCCGCGCCGGGCTGCCCGAGGCCACGTTTGCGGCGTTCCAGGTCGCGCTCGATGCCTGCCACGAGCAGGGCTTTATCGACAGCGACGACGGTGCAGCACGGCTGCGCCGGCGCATGGTCGAGCGCGTGCTGACCCATTGCGAGACCGACCGCGGCGCCACCGAGCCGCTGATGGTCCTGCTTCGCCGCTTTGCCACCGAGTCCGCCCGCGAAGAGGCAAGGCTGTTCTGCGACGAGATCGTCGCGGACGATGCGATCGATCCGGTCTACGACGATCTGATCGCAGCGTAGGTCGAGCTGGATCCGCAAACTCCGTCATTGCGAGCGCAGCGAAGCAATCCAGACTGTCCCCGCGGAGGGATTTCTGGATTGCTTCGCTGCGCTCGCAACGACGAGGAGAGAGCCGAACCTTACTCCGCCGGCACGATGCTCGGCGCCAGGATCACCTCGAGGTGCTCGGGGCGGTCGCGATTGACGTGGGCAAGGTAATCGTCGGCGACCTTGCGCAGGCGGCGGCTGAGTTCGGCGGAGACGCTGATGCGGTCGAGCTTGGTGTTTTCGTGCACGATGGCGAGGATGGCGTTGATGTGGTGCGTGAACAGCTCGGCGGGCACCCGTTCGAGATCGGGCGCGTGCTCGATCACGCGGCACAGGCTCTCGGCAATTCCCGCCGCCGCCGGATAGCCGAACGTTGCGGCGTCGCCCTTGATGTCGTGCGCGGCATGGAACAGCTCGTCGCGCCTGTCCTTGGTGAAACCGTCGTTGCGGATGGCGACGTAGGCGGCCGAGAGACGGTTGACCTCGATCGTCATCCAGTCCTTGAACTCGCCTGAGAGGCCCGCGAGCGCCTGCTCGGCGCGGCCGATCGGATCGTCCATATCCTTTTCGTCGACGCGGCGCAGAACCTTGCGCAACGGATTAGGCTGCGTGATGACTTGATGCGTGGCGAAGGCCGCGACCTCGATGTCCTTTGCGCTGTTCTTCGCCATGATATCTGCCCCGATCGTGTGAGACGTTGCGCTAGATGGTGGAGCGGGCCTTGTCGAGCAGCGAAGGCTGCTGGAGCACCTCGTGCTTTTCGCCGACGCGGCGCTCGGGCCCCATATAGGCGGACGCGGTGTTGCGGCGGCGGTCCGGACCGAAATAGGTCTTGGTCTTGATGAAGGGCCGGGGACTGGCGACCACGTTGAGGATGCGCTGATAGAGGCCCTTGGCCGAGATCGGCTTGGCCAGGAATTCGGTGACGCCGGCATCGCGCGCCACCGTGACGCGGCGCTTCTCGGAATGACCGGTCAGCATGATGATCGGCGCGTAGGGATTGCCCTTGGATTCCGGTTGCCGGATCATCTGCGCGAGCTCGAGCCCGTCGAAGATCGGCATCGCCCAGTCGGTGATGACGATATCGGGGACGTAATGGCTGTACATTTCCAGCGCCGTGGCGCCGTCCTCGGCTTCATAGACTTCGCGCGCGCCGAAGGAATGCAGCAGCGTCCGCAGGATGCGGCGCATGTGCGGATTGTCGTCGCAGACGAGGAAGCGCAGCTTGTTGAAATCGATGCGGAACATGACGCCATGGCCAAAGCGGTCAACTTTCGTTAACCATATCGCGCCGGCGGTTAACGAAGGGTTGAGACCGGGGGGCTCAGAGGCGGATCAGGAGCCGAATTGCTCGCGCAAAATGCGCTCTTCCAGGCTGTGGCCGGGGTCGAACAGCATGCGCATCGAGATGGTCTTGTCGGATAGCACCTCGACGCGCCGGACCCTGCGCACCTCCTCGTGGTCGGCGACTGCCGCAACGGGGCGCTTGTCGTCTTCCAGCACCTCGATCACGACATAGGCGGTGTTGGGGAGCAGCGCCCCGCGCCAGCGCCGCGGCCGGAAGGCGCTGATCGGTGTCAGTGCCAGCAGTGCGGCGTTGATCGGCAGGATCGGGCCTTGCGCCGACAGATTGTACGCGGTCGAGCCGGCTGGCGTCGCCACGATGATGCCGTCGGCGATCAACTCGGGCATGCGCTCGCGCTCGTCGATCAGGATCCGCAGGCGTGCTGCCTGGGAGGTCTGCCGGAACAGGTAGACCTCGTTGATCGCGTGGTGCAAATGGACGCGGTCGTTGGTGTCGGTCGCGCGCATCAGGAGCGGATTGATCTCGGATTCATGCGCCGCTTCGAGCCGCGTGCGCAGATCGTGCGGCGAGTACTCGTTCATCAGGAAGCCGATTGTGCCGCGATGCATGCCGTAGATCGGCTTGCCAGAGCGCATGTGGTGGTGCAGCGTCTGGAGCATCAGTCCGTCGCCGCCGAGCGCGACCACGATGTCGGCCTCGTCAGGATTGCAATTGCCATATTGCGAGGTGAGCTGATGGAAGGCGGCCTGCGCCTCGCTGCTCGGGCTGGCGACGAAGGCGATCCGGTCGTATCGCGATGGCTTGGTCATGGCTTCCGGGCAGGGCCGCTGGCTGGAGAAAGTTCCGCCGCGCTCGTCTATACGAGGTCGGCCTCGATTGTCGAGGATGACCGCCTTTCAAGGCAAATGGGCGACGGCCGGATTGGGGACAAAACCGGGCGTTTCGAGCCGGATCGGCCTCCTCGGGCGCGGTCGGGCCCATGATCCCCCAAACCGTCGCAATTCCGCGTTAGCCTTTTGGGCTCTCCGGCCTCCACAGCCGGGCAGGGAGGACGATCATGGTCACGAACTTGCCGGCGCTGCGTCGGACGGCCCTGGTGCTGGCGGTGTCGGTTTTCGCGCTCGCGGGATTTGCCCGCGCGGACGATCCGCCGCAGCCGCGCGCCGAGACGGCGGCGCCTGCTGGCCAGAAGGGCGGGCGCGGAGGTGGTCCGCAAGGCGCGTCGCAGAATTCGTCATCGGCCGCCGAGTTGCACCGCCTGCCGCCGGATTCGACCACGAAGCAGACGCTCGATCTGCCCGGTCGCACCCTCAACTTCGCGGCGACCGCCGGCTCCATCCGCGTGTTCGACGGCAAGGGCGAACCGCTCGCGGACATCGCCTATACGTCCTACGAGCTTGATGGTGCCGACCGCGCGACGCGCCCCGTGACGTTCCTGTTCAACGGCGGACCCGGCGCGTCCTCGGCGTGGCTTCAGTTCGGTGCGGCTGGTCCCTGGCGGCTGCCGCTCGATGGCGAAGCCCTGTCGCCGTCGGCCTCGCCCGAGGTGAAGCCGAACGCGGAGACCTGGCTCGACTTCACCGATCTCGTCTTCATCGATCCCGTCAGCACCGGCTATAGCCGTTTCGTTGCGAGCGGCGAGGATGCGCGCAAATCGTTCTATTCCGTCGACGGTGATGCCAATTCGATTGCGCTCGTGATCCGCCGCTGGCTTGAAAAGCACAATCGCCTGACCTCGCCGAAATATGTCGCGGGCGAAAGCTATGGCGGCATTCGCGGGCCGAAGGTCGTGCGCCAGCTGCAGATCCAGCACGGCGTCGGCGTCAGGGGATTGATCCTGGTGTCGCCGTTGCTGGACTTCCGCGAGTTCACCGGCACGAGCCTCCTGCAATATGTGGCGACGCTGCCGAGCTATGTCGCGGTCGCGCGTGAAGCCAAGGGGCCGGTCAAGCGCGCCGACCTCGCCGATGTCGAGGCTTATGCGCGCGGCGAATTTCTGGCCGATCTCGTCAAGGGCGAGGCCGATAAGGAGGCCACCAATCGTCTTGCCGACAAGGTCGCCGAGCTCACCGGCATCGACCCGGCGGTGAGCCGCAGGCTCGCCGGCCGCTTCGACGTCGGCGAATTTCGCCGCGAATTCGACCGCAAGAACGCCAAGGTGACGGGACGCTACGACGCCTCTGTGCGCGGCTTCGATCCCTATCCGGATTCGGGCAATTCCCGGTTCGGCGACCCCTCGGGCGATGCGCTCCAGGCGCCGCTGACGAGCGCCGCGGTCGACGTGCTCTCGCGCAAGCTCAACTGGCGACCTGATGGCTCCTACGAAGTCCTGAACGGCGCCATCGACTGGGATTACGGCCGCGGCATCAGCCCGCCGCAGTCGGTGTCGGAGCTGCGCCAGATCATGGCCACCGACGCGAAGCTGAACGTGCTGGTGGGGCACGGCCTGTTCGATCTCGCCACGCCCTATTTCGGAACGAAGCGGGTGCTCGACCAGTTGCCGGCCTTCGCGACGCAGCGCGTCAAGTTCGTCGTCTATCCCGGCGGCCACATGTTCTATTCGCGCGACGGCTCGCGGCAGGCGTTTCGCGGCGAGGTCGAAGGATTGATCAGGGAGTAGGCCTGCGCTTGCGCGGCTTGTATCGCCGCTCGATCTCCTTCGCCACGACGCCTGCCGGCTTCACATGCGCCCCGGCGATCCAGATGTCGCTGACCTTGCCGCGTGCGTTGCGGACGCGGCGGACCGGCTCGCCGTGGCTGGAATAGCCGGCGGCCCAGGCGAGCTCGCCGGTATCGCGGCCGGTCACTTCGATCTCGGCGGCATCCATGAACGGGTTGTTGAATTGCGGATTGGCGAGCAGCACGCGGTTGCCCATCGGCACGAAGTCCGTCGCGCCCCATATCGTCCACCAGCGGCCGGTCCAGTCGCGCACGCGGCGGTCGGGCGCACCGCGCGTCTTGAACACGCGCAGGATCTGCATCGCGCCGTCCATCCAGAATGGCGCGGCACCATCGAGCGAGTTGCTGAGGATGCTGATCGCGAGCTCGCAGGACGGGATGGAGCAGGTCCGCGAGATGTAGCCCTGGAAGCCGCCGCTGTGGCCGAACCAATCCCAGCCGTCGGTCTTGCCCGCGTTGACGCCGAGTCCGTAATAGGCCTCGAGGGTTTGCGGAATGCGCCATTGATGCCGCGTCATCTCGCGGCGGCTCGCGACTGACAGCACGCTCCTTTTGGCGTTGGGGGCGAGTTGCCCGAAGAAGCGTGCCGTGTCGCCGGCGGTGGCGGCAAAGCCGGTGGCGGACGCCATTGCGTGCGTGGGATTGTCGCCGGGGATCACGCCGCGCTCGCCGAGCGGCACGCGTCGCGTGTGGCCGCGTGCAAGCAATGCCCCCTTCGGAAGCGGCGCGTCCGGTTCGGTCTCGCGCAGACCTGCCGGCTCGACGATTTCGCGCTTGATCCAGACGGAGTAGGGCTCCTTGGTGACGGCTTCGATCACGAGACCGATCAGGCCAAAGCCGTGGTTGGAATATTTGAAGCGCGTGCCCGGCTCGATCGCGGTCGGCAGCTTCAGCTCCGCGACCAGCTCGTTCGCGTTCAGATAGGAGCGGTTGTCGGTGAACTGGCCGGCATCGGCACCGTCGCGCGCCAGTCCCGCGGTGTGCGAGAGCAGTTGGGCAATCGTCGTCTCGGCGACGCGCGGATGCAGGCCGCCGACATATTGGCCGACCGTGTCGTCGAGCCGGAGCTTGCGCTGCTCGCGCAGCTTCATGATGCCGGCCGAGGTGAAGCTCTTCGAGTGCGAGGCAATGCGGAAACGGTGGCGCGGGGTGAGCTTCTCGCCGGTGTCCAGATTGGCGAGGCCGAAGGCATGCTCGGCGACGACCTCACCGCGATGGGCGAACGCAACGATGACGCCGGGCTGCTGGATTGTCGTCTGCTGGAATTCGATCCAGGAGCTGATGTAGTCGATCGCGGATCGCAGCCAAATGTCCATTGCGCACCAATTGTGGGGAGGATTCGTGCGCGAAGGCTAGCCGAGAAAGCGGAACGGGCACAACCCGCGAGGTTGTGCCCGTTCGTCGTCGTTCAGAGATGCGCTTAGTAGACCAGCGTCGCGCCGGTCGGCTTGTCGAGCGCGGCGGCGAGCGAACGATATTCGGAGCTGTCGGCGCCGGCGAGCGAAGCGATCTTATTCAGATGATACTGCGCCTGTTCGCGGTTGCCCTGCTCGAGCTGCCAGAGGCCGTAATACTGCCAGGTGCGGACGTGGTTCGGATCGTCCTTCAGCGCCAGCTCGTAATAGACCTTCGACGATTGGTAATCGCCGAGCTTGCGATAGGAATAACCGATCAAATTGGCGACGTCGGCGACGTCGTCGCGCTTGAGCGACTTCAGCTGGCCGATCGCGCCGGTGTAGTCGTGGTTGTCGTAGATCGTGGTGTAGGCGGTGCGATAGGCCGCGAGGAATTTGGGATCGCTGACGGAGGAGCTTTTCTTCTTCTTTTCTTTCTTGGTCGAGGTGTCCGACTTCGGCGGCGAGGGCTCGTCGCTGCCCGCGGCATAGGCGCTGGTCAGAACCGGCCCGGCTGCCAGCGTCATGGAAACGAGTCCCGGCACCAGAAGCATTGAGAGTCTGCGCATCTAAGTTCTCCCGTATGGAACGTGGCGATCCTACACGATTGCCCAAAGACCGGAACACCCATCCGGTAAAAACATTCCCGCTCCGCGGGTGGATGACAAACTTGTCATCGAGATGAATGGAAGCTGCCAGCCGGCTTCAGAATGGGTTCAGCGCGACACGCCTAGGCTCACACCCACGATCGAAGAGCTGGCGAGAGGGCGCCGCCTCAAGATCCTTCCAAGAGGAGACACACCATGTTGAAGACCATTTCCGCCGCCTTGCTCGCCGCCTCCGTGATCGCAGCCCCGGCCTTCGCAGCCGAGACCGCCAAGACCACCACGACCGCGCCGGTGATCAAGGCGGACCAGAGCCAGACCAAGGCGACCACCGCCGCGAAACCCGACACCGCCGTCAAGGCTCCCGAGGTCAAGGCTTCTGACGCAAAGGGTGCTGCCGACGTCAAGGCGGACGCCAAGGTGGACAGCAAGTCGAAGGCGATGAACGCCAACGCGGCCGTGACACCCGACGAGCACAAGACCGTGCGCACGCATCGCAGCCACCACAAGCACCTGTCGGCCAAGAAGTCGCTGAAGGCGCAGCCTGACGTGACCAAGCCGGTGACCACCGACAAGCGCAGCTAACGACTGGTCCCGCGCGGCGGCATCCCGCATTGCCCCGCCGCCGCGTGCGGAATCCAGGCCCGGCCCGTTCGTCATACCCGTGCGAAAGCGCGAGGTGCTGACGGCGGGCCGGTGCTGCGAGCGAATTCCCTGCAGATCGCGACCACAAACAAAAAATGCGAAAACAACCCCATGCACAGTAGCCGGCGACCGATGAATCAATGGCTTGACGGACGTGCGCGTTTGCGGATTTTACGAATCCGTTGACTCGTCGGGCAAAACACCTCTAGACATGCATCATTGCAAACCTTGGGGCTGGAACATCTCCGAGTCGATCGAGCGGAGAGCGCGACCTGTGGCGCGATTAGCGAAACGTGCGATGATCCTGGTGTTGCCGTTGGCGCTCGCGGCATGCTTTGGCAGCGACGGCGACCGGCCATCTCTGTTGGGCGGGAGCCAGGCCGGCGGGCCGCAGCCGTTTCCCGACAATTTCCGCAGCGACACGCTGGCCTTGATGCGCAGCTATCTGAACAACCCCGTCGGGGTGCGCGAGGCCAGCATGGCCGAGCCGGTGCAGCGTGAGGTGGGCGGGCGACAGTTCTATGTGAGCTGCCTGCGCTTCACCCCGCGCGAGACCGACGGCAGCTACAGGGGCGGGGCGCGCGAGCGCGCGGTGGTCTTCGTCAACGGCCGGGCGGATCGCGTCGTCGACCGCGCCAGCGAGCTCTGCGCCGGTGCGGTTTACGCACCCTTTCCGGAATTGGAAAAGATGACGCGGTAGGGCAAAGCCCGCCTTCATCGCCCGGTGGTAGACCTCGGGCGCCTGAGCCGTCGGATCACATTTCGGGGAGCTTTGAACGGGGCAGTTCCGCCTTGCGACAGATTGTTACGGAAGGCCTTGCGGCAACGGCAAAATCTGTTGGCGCAAGCAGACGTGACGGAACAAAATCGCGATGTTGCCGCCCCGTCACAGTTGCGAACGATCAACGTTCCGGCATCGCCGCGAAGCAACCCAATTCACGCCACGTTGTTTCCTGAGTGTCGTAAATGAAAGAACGGGGATGATCATGAAGAAGATTTTGCTGGGCGCAGTCGCGCTGTTGGCGCTGGCAGGGCCGGCGGCTGCGGCCGACATGCAGGCGCGCACCTACACCAAGGCCCCGGCCTATACGCCGCCGCAGGTCATCTACAACTGGACCGGTTTCTACATCGGCGGCCATGTCGGCGGTGCCTTTGCCGGCGACAGCAGCTTCCAGTCCAGCGACGCCCGCTTCATGGGCGGCGTGCAGGGCGGCTTCGACTACCAGTTCGCCCCGAATTGGGTGGTGGGTATCGAGGCGCAGTACTCCTGGCTGCCGACCAGCAACAGCGGCGTCACATTCCCGCTGGGTACGCAGGTGACCTCCAACACCGACCAGATCGGGTCGGTGACCGGCCGGCTCGGCTACACCTGGGGCCCGGCACTCCTCTACGCCAAGGGCGGTTACGCCTGGCGCAACGGCGGCCTCGGCGTGAACGTCGCCGGCGTGGCGCAGCCCTTCACCGCCACCGGCAACAGCAAGGACGGCTACACCGTCGGCGCCGGCCTGGAATACATGTTCGCGCCGAACTGGTCGGCCAAGGCCGAGTACCAGTATTACAACTTCGGCAGCACCACGATCACCTCCGGCCCGGTCGACGTCGTCGGCGTTCGAGGTCGGGAGGACGAGCATACCGTCAAGGTCGGTGTGAACTATCGCTTCGGCTGGGGCGGTCCGGCAGCCTCGCGCTACTGACCCTCCGCCAACGTTCGCGATCTGACAAAGGCCGGCTCCAGCCGGCCTTTCGTTTGTGGGCCTCCCGTTCCGAGCCCTCTTATTTGCTTTGCGTGAACCATCTGGCGCGTCATTTGCAAGCAAATGGTCGGGCGTGCGCTTTCTCACGCGCGTCATGGGACTGGCGTAAAGCAAAAATAATTTTTGCCGCTTACGGAACTCGCGCGCCGGAAAGCGTTATATGAGAATTAGTGGGCTGGTGGGACGACGGACATGCGTATTTTGGTGTCGGCTGGTGTGCTCTCGTGCTTCATTTCCTTGCCGTGCTCTGCACAGACAATCCTCAAGTCCGAGCCTCTGATGCTGGCACCCTATGAGGTTGCCTTCGTCAAGGATGCCTCCTGCCCATCGGGCAAGGTTCTGAAGGTGACAGGCGCGATCCGCGGGCTGCACCGCCGGAAGGCCTGCGTGGTCATCGCCGGTGAGCAGGCGTCGCTAGCGACCGCGACCCCCTGAGATCCGTTGAGGGTCGTCAGGCCTGCCGGCTTGGCCTCAGGCATTTAGCCTCAGGAATTCAGCTCTAGCTCCATCCTGGACTGCCGTTCAGCCTCCGCCTTGTTCCTGGCGGGGTCCTCACCCTGGGCTGCCCGGCAGGGCTTGATCTCGTAGTCGTTGTCGAGCACCCGGCGTGGCCCGTGACGTTCGTCGTCGGTGCTGAGATCCACCACGAGCCCGCTTTGTTGCGCAAGCTTCCAGATATCGGCCTCATCGGGGTAGGCCTTGCTGATTTGGGCGTCGTTGCAGAACAGGGCGTAGGGCATTCTTTCCGCTCCGGGAAAGCGCGTTAACGAGTTGAGGGAACGAGTGTTCCGGGTCGATCACGGCGGCGTGATCAAGAGGCCGGGGGAGCGGGCCCTGAGTCCTTAACGAGACCTGAATCCCCGAAAAAAGAATCCCCGGGACTCATTTGCCGGAATCAGCGGATGTTTCCGGCCATGACGACCGACCTCAAAACCTGCTGCGGGCACATGCTGTTGCCACTGACGCTGGCACTGTTCGGCGCCTGTGCGGCCAATCTCTGGCTGGTGTGGTCCTGGTTGTAGCTGCCTGACCAAACCCGCCGGACTTACTCGTCGGCTGGCGGACGGAGAGACGGGTCGCGGATCGCGGCCCGAAGTCTGGTCAGGGTGGCCGCGCAATACTCCTCGCGCTCCCGTTCGAACCGCTCCTGATGCTTGCGGAAATTGGCGATGCGGCCCTGCATCTCGGAGCGGAAATCGCCGCTTGTTCGCGGCGGGGAGATCTTGACGGGTGGGGGCGGCAAGACCGCCTGTGGCGGGTCGATCTCGACCGTGAAAGTCTCGACGGCAAGGGTTTCGACGACGAGGGTCTCGACCTTCAGGGCCTCAACCTTCAGGGCCTCAACCTTGGAGGTCTCGACGGTGACGATGTTCACCGGGACGTCCGGCGCAGCCATCGGGGGCTCCGGCGGATGGAGGCTCCCCTTTTTGCCGGTGACCGATTGGACGAAGGCCATTGTCTGCGCGATCAGTGCGTCGCGCTCGCTGATCCACTTCATGGTCCACCCTCTGTTGGAGCTATTCCAGCAAAGCTGGCCGGCCGAATCAAGGAGGTGTCCCGCTGGGGATTGCATATTTTTCCCGCTCGCCCGAGAGTGAGGGATGGATGCCAAGACAGACCAGTCCGAGTCCGAGGAAGCGCAGGGCCTGAGGCTCGTCCGCGTATTCCTGTTGCTGTCGCCCGGCAAGCGGGCGGAGGTGATTGCGTTCGTCGAAGAATTGGCGCGAGCCCAAGGCAGGCCCGAAGCGCCCAACGAGGGCCTGTCGCGGTGAACGCTATCGCTCGCGCGGATTGACGTTCGGCACGAAGCGCGCCCCGACCACCCGGACCGGCTCGGGAGCGGAGGCATCAACGGCTCTGCTATAGGCGACCTGCTTCTCGGCGGGTTGCCAGACGACCGGCTCCAGCAGCGTAAACGTGCCAGCCACGAGGGTGCAGCAAAGCGTCACCGCCCCCAACAGAAACATGTTTCGATTTTCTTCTCTGATCCGCATGAAGCAAAGAACGATTGACGCGGACGATTGGTTCCGGAGCCGCTAAAGTCTGGCCAATGCTGCCAAAAGCGGCTGAAGCTTACGTGAAGCTTACGTCCATGCCGCAAACGGTTATTTTCCCGTAAGCAACAAGCCACATTTGCTATCAAATTTTAACGTCCGCCGGTTCCAATGGCGTCGCTGAGACTGCTTCGGTCACTGGAGACCGAAAAAATCATTGGGCTGCTGACATGAGCTTTTTGAACAATTTGAAGATCGTCTGGAAGGTCGCGCTGATCGTGGCCGTGATGGGATGCGCGATGGTCGCCGTCGCCGCCTTCGGCACCCGCGAACTCACCGCGACGGTCGATGGCTTCAGCGAGCTCGCCGCCTCGCAATCCTCCGCGCTCAACCTGACCCGCGCCCAGCGCCGTGCCGAGACCTATCACGCGGCGCTCTACGCGGTCTTCACCGAGGCGACGGAGGCGGGCAACGCCGGCCGCCTCAAGACCGCGACGCAGAACCGCGACGAAATCCGCCAATATCTCGATGCGGCGGAGCAGGACGATCCGTCGCGCACGAGCCAGATCAAGAGCATCAGCGATCAGTTGAAGGGGGTATTCGCCGGCTGCGATCCGGTCCTGAAGGTCGGCTCGCAGGCGAGCAGCCCGGAAGAGAACGCCAAGGCGGCTGAACGGGCGCACAAGGAGTGCGATCCGGTGATGGATGCGGCCCTGGCGCGTATCGCCCAGTTCGTGAGCGAAACGGCACAGTTGGTGGCGAAGCGCAAGGAGGCCATCAACCGCGACGCCCAATCCGCGACCTGGACCGTGATCGGCGTCAGCGCCGGCGGCCTGCTTGTCGGCATCGCGATTGCGCTGTTCATCGGCCTCAAGGCGATGTCGCAGCCGATCGCCCGCCTCAAGCTCGCCATGGAAGGCCTGGCCCGCAACGATCTCAAGATCGATGTGCCCGAGAAGGATCGTAGCGACGAGATCGGCGACATGGCCAAGACCGTCGAAATTTTCAAGACCAACGGCCTCGAGGTCGAGCGCCTCAAGGCCGCCCAGCTCGAGACCGAGAAGCTGGCCGCCGAGCAGCGCAAGCGTGACATGGTCAACCTCGCCGACGGTTTTGAACGTGCGGTCGGCGAGATCATCGAGACAGTAGGCTCGGCCTCCACCGAGCTCGAGGCGTCGTCCTCGACGCTGGCCACCACCGCACAGCGCGCGCAGGAGCTGACGTCGGTCGTCGTAATGGCGTCAGGCGAAGCCACCGGCAACGTCCAGTCGGTTGCGACCGCCACGGAAGAGCTGTCCTCGTCGGTCAACGAGATCAGCCGGCAGGTTCAGGAATCGGCGCGGATGGCGGGCGAAGCCGTCACCCAGGCGCGCACCACGACCGAGCGCGTCAGCGAGCTCTCGGTCGCGGCCACCCGCATCGGCGACGTCGTCGAGCTGATCAACACCATTGCCGGCCAGACCAACCTTCTGGCGTTGAATGCCACGATCGAGGCGGCACGTGCCGGCGAGGCCGGCCGCGGTTTCGCGGTCGTCGCCTCCGAGGTGAAGACGCTGGCCGAGCAGACCGCGAAGGCGACCGGCGAGATCAGCCTGCAGATTTCCGGGATTCAGACCGCGACCCAGGAATCCGTCAATGCGATCCGCGACATCTCCGCGACGATCGAGCGGTTGTCAGAGGTGTCCTCGACCATCGCCGCCGCCGTCGAGGAGCAGGGCGCCGCGACCCAGGAGATCTCGCGCAACGTGCAGCAGGCTGCTCACGGCACCCAGCAGGTCTCCACCAACATCACCGACGTGCAGCGCGGCGCGGCCGAGACCGGCTCGGCCTCCTCGCAGGTGCTCTCGACCGCGAAGATGCTCGCGACCGACAGCAACCGGCTGAAGGACGAAGTCGGAAAATTCCTGCGCACGGTACGTGCCGCGTAAGTCTGCTCGGCGGCATCCGTCCGCCGCGCCGCTGGCGTTACAGTGCCAGCAGAAATCCCATTGCGATTGCGAACAGCACGGCCGTCACGACGACGGCCGTAACTGCACCGGCGACCATCTTGGTCTTTTCCCTGGCGGTGGTGGGGCGCATGCAGCCTGCATGCTACCTCATGTTGAACTTCGGTCCAATCTGTGGTCAGTAGCCGTCCCCGCGAGGCAAGCGGCCAACATCATTTCCGAAGGCCACCCCATGAATGAGGATGTCAGCGACGGCTGGTCCGCGTCCGCGACCGCCTGGATCGTCGAGCAGGGCGACGAGGGCGACTACGGCCGCCGCTTCGTGCTGGACGCGCCGATGCGCGAGCGCATCGAAGGACGCGGTTTCCGCAATGCGCTCGATGTCGGCTGCGGGGAGGGGCGCTTCTGCCGCATCATGCAGCGCGCCGGCATCCGCACCACCGGCATCGATCCCACCGAGGCGCTGCATGCGCGCGCCAGGGAGCTGGACCCCAACGGCGACTACCGGCTCGGCCGCGCCGAGACGATGGATTTCGATGCGGAGTTCGATCTGGTCGTCAGCTATCTCAGCCTGATCGACATGCCTGATCTCGTTACGGCGATCGCGAAAATGGCGACGGCGCTGCGCCCGGGCGGCACGCTGCTGATCGCCAATTTGACCAGCTTCAATACCGCAGGCCCGCCCGAAGGCTGGACGCGCGACGGCGACGGCGCCCTGCGCTTCCCCATCGATCATTACATGGAGGAACGCGCGACCTGGGTGAGCTGGCGTGGCATCCGGGTCCTGAACTGGCACCGTCCGCTCAGCACCTACATGACACTGCTGCTCGATCACGGACTGCAATTGCGCTCGTTCATCGAACCGAAGCCCGTGGGCGGTGACCCCGACAGGAACGCGCGCCATCTCCGGGTGCCATATTTCCACATCATGGAGTGGCAGAAACCGACGTGAGGAAGATTCCGGACGCGATGCTTCGCATGTAAGCTGAGCTCGCAACGGAGTTCTGACGTGAGCCGCGCCCCATGACCGCCAAACGTCCTCCCGTGCTCGCCCATGAGCGGTTCGTCGCCGACCGCGAGAACTTTGCGGGTCTCGATCTCGCCGCGCGGTTCGCGCGGATCCAGCAGACTAATCTGTGGGGCGCGGCCACGTCGGTTTCCGGCCTCGGCTCGGAGGACCCGGCGACGGCCGCGATCCGGGAGGAGCTCCCTCCGTTGCTGCGGCAGCTCGGCGCGCGCTCGCTGCTCGATGCGCCCTGCGGCGATGCCGGTTGGATCGGCCGCATGAAGCTCGATGTCGATTACACCGGCATCGACATCGTGCCGTCGCTGATCGAAGCCAACAACCAGCGCGTGGCGCGCGGCGAGGTGTCTGGCCGGTTTGTCATGGCCGACATCACGCGCGATGCGCTGCCGCCTGCCGATGTGATCCTGTGCCGGGACTGCCTGGTTCATCTGAGCTTCGACAACATCGCCTGCGCCGTCGCAAATTTTCGTGCGAGCGGAGCCCGCTTCCTGCTCGTCACGACGTTCCCCGAATGGGACGCAAATCGCGATTGCGAGGACGGCGACTGGCGTGCGCTCAACATGGAGCGGGCGCCGTTCAACTGGCCCGTGCCGCGTGCTTTGATCAACGAGCGTTGCGAGGAGGGCGGCGGCGGCTGGCGCGACAAGAGCCTCGGGCTGTGGCGGCTGGATGAATTGCCCGATCGCGCCCGCATGACCACGGCGATGTGACAGGCGCAGGCGGAAAGTCCCGTTGCTTCGATCACGGCGGTCGCTGTACACTTCTGGTTGTGTAAAATCATCGCGCATTGCGACGACGATGCCGGAGCACGCCATGAGGCCGAGTGTTGTCGTAGCCGCCCTGTTGATGTGGTGCTCCGCGCCGGCACTGGCGCAGCAGAACGGCGCCGCGCTCTACGCGATGCACTGCGCGCAATGTCACGATGGCGGCGATTCCCAAAGCCGTGCGCCCGCGCGCGGCGCCATGCAGGCGATGTCGTTCGATCATGTGCTGGGGGCGTTGACCGCCGGCAGCATGGCTGCGATGGCGAAGGACCGCAGCGACCTCGAGCGCCGCGCGATCGCGTCTTTTGTCACCGGCAAGGCCGCGACCGGTGCCAGCGCGAGCGATGCGGAAGGCCGCTGCACGCGAGAGGCCCGCGGCTTTCCGCAACCGCTCGACGGCCCGCGCTGGAACGGATGGGGCGTCGATCTCGCCAACAGCCGCTTCCAGCCGGCCGACATGGCGGGGCTGACGGCCGAGCAGGTGCCGCGCCTGCGGCTGAAATGGGCCTATGCCTTTCCCGGCGCCTCGCTGTCCTTTGCGCCGCCGACTGTCGCAGGCGGCCTGTTGTTCATCGGCGGCACCGACCGCAAGGTGCACGCGCTCGACGCGCGCAGCGGCTGCACGGTGTGGACGCTCGCGATCGATGCCGCGGTGCGCGCGGCGATCAGTTTCGCGCCGCTTCCCGGCTCCGATCAGTTCGCGATCTTCTTCGGCGATTTGCGCGCCAACGCCTATGCCGTGAACGCGCTGACCGGCGCGCTGATCTGGAAAACCAGGGTCGAGGAGCATCCGGGGGCGCGCATCACCGGCGCGCCGGTGCTGCATGACGGTGTGCTTTACGTGCCGGTGTCCTCGCTCGAGGAAGCCTCGGGCTCGCAACCCTCTTATGAATGCTGCACCTTCCGCGGCAGCGTGGTGGCGCTGGAGGCCGCGACCGGCAAGGCGGTGTGGCAGGCCTATACGATCCCCGAAGCGCCGCATCCGACCGACAAGAATGCGAGGGGGACGCAGCTCTATGGTCCCTCCGGTGCCGCGATATGGTCGGCGCCGACGATCGACGTGAAGCGAAATGCGATCTATGTCGCGACCAGCAATTCCTATTCGAACCCGCCGTCCGCCATGAGCGACGCGATCCTTGCCTACGATCTTGCGACGGGAAAGCTGCTCTGGAAGCAGCAGGCCACGCCGAAAGATGCTTTCGTCGTGGCGTGCTTCACCGCAGACAGGACCAATTGCCCCGACGAGCACGGGCCCGATCACGATTTCGGCCAGTCGCCGATCCTGGTGACCTTGCGCGACGGCAAGCGCGTGCTCGCCATCGCGCAGAAATCCGGCGTCGTGCATGCGCTCGATCCCGACGACGGCGGCAAGATCCTGTGGCAGACGCGCATCGGGAAGGGCGGTGCGCTCGGTGGCAGCGAATGGGGCTCGGCCGCGGATGGGGACCGCATCTATGTCGCGAACTCCGACGTGCGTTTCAGGCGCGACGGCTCGCGGCAGCTCGACCCGACGCAGGGCGGCGGCCTGTTCGGCCTCGATCTCGCCAGCGGGAAAGTCGTGATGGAGGTAGCGCCGGTCGCCTGCGGTGATCGCCTGCAATGCAGCCCCGCGCTGTCGGCGGCGGTGAGCCTGATCCCTGGCATCGTGTTCTCCGGCGGCGTCAGCGGCTTCCTGCGTGCCTATGCGACCGACGGCAAGCTGCTCTGGGAGTTCGACACCGCGCAGGACTACAAGGCTGTGAATGGCGTGGCGGCACATGGCGGGGCGATCGACGGTCCCGGGCCGGTCATTGCCGGCGGCATGGTCTACACCAATTCCGGCTACGGCCAGTGGAGCGGGGTTGCCGGCAACGTGCTGCTGGCGTTCGAGGCGGGGACGGAGTGAGGGCTCAACGCGGCGGCTTGGGGCATGGCAGCACCAGCACCATGGCCGCGGGTTGCCTGATCACGCTCTCGACCGCGACCGCGATCTGCGTGCTGTATTCGGCGCTGATGACGCCCGCCATGTACTCGCTGCGGGCGTAGGCGATCACGACGCCGCCGGACAATTCCGCGCAACGAAAGCCCTGAAGGTAGGTGTCGTATGTCTTGGCACCGAGGATGAAATTGAGCTTGGCTTGAATGGCGAGGTCTTCGTGATCGGTCAAAATGGGCATGCACGCTCCGACTTCTGCGCTTCGAGATACGGATTGGGTCGACGTGCGTTGTGCATGAGGCCCATGCCAATTCCGGGCGGAACAAAATGCCCGGCAGCCGAAAACACGAGGGATCGGAGTGTGCATGATGATCGATGCCAGATGCAGTTGCGGCGCTGTCGCGCTTTCGCTTCCGGGACCGTCGCGCCTGGTCGTCGCCTGCCACTGCACTGACTGCCAGCGCCGGACCGGTGCGCCGTTCGGCGTCGGTGCCTTCTACGCGGCTGAGGCCGTCACGGTCTCGGGGACGCCGAGGGAGTACGTTCGCGCTGCCGACAGCGGCGGCAAGGTCCGGTCCTATTTTTGTCCGGACTGCGGCTCGACGGTCTATTGGAGAGCCGACAATCTGCCTGACATGATCGGCGTCGCCATCGGCGCGATGGCGGACCCGAATTTTCCGGCTCCCGTCAAATCGGTTTTCGAGCAATCGAAACACGCCTGGGTCGAGATCGCCGGCGCCGAGCATTTCCAACAGGGGAGCGCGGGAAAAAATTCGGGCTGAGAGGTGCGCGTCGAGCGCTGGTGCCGGCTGAGGGGATTGAACCCCCGACCTTCGGTTTACAAAACCGCTGCTCTACCGCTGAGCTAAGCCGGCGACGCTGGGATGCGGGGTAAGGTCCGGCCTGTGCCGGGGCTGTCCGCCCGTGCGCGCCGCAATATCAGACTTGGACGGAAAGTGCCAGAACCTGCGATGGCACTCGCGGGCATGAAACAGGCGGCCCGAAGGCCGCCTGATCCGTCTCGTTCGCGTTAAATCGGCTTACTGGCAGATATGCCGGCGGCCGTCCTCACCCTTGAAGAAGGTACCCGGCTCGCAGACGAAGCCGTTGCGCTGGCCGTAGGTGCGGGTATCCCAGCCGCGATTGTTATCCCAGGAGTTATTCCAGCTATCGTCGGAAGCGTAGCTGTTGTCCCAGGCGCGAGCGGGCGCAGTGGCGATCGCGCCGGCGGTGCCGATCGCGGCGCCGGCCACGCCAGCTGCGACGTCGGTCGGCCAGAACCCGGTGCGGCTCCTGTTCCAGTCGTTATTCCAGTCGCCGTTGCCTTGATTCCAGTCGCCATTGCCTTGGCGATAGCTCACGCGGCGGTTGCGGGTGCCGCTGTCGGGATTGCCCGGGCCCAGATTCTGGCAATTGGCGTTCGGAAATTGTGCCGAGCAGCGCGCCGGATTGTTGATCACCGCCTGCGCCATCGCGGAGCCGGTCACCATGGTCGCTGCGATCGCGGCGGCGCCGAGGAGTTTCATCTTCGTCATTGTTGTCTCCCTTCTGATTGACGGGGAGCTAAACGCTGGAGGCGCTCGACGTTCCGATGAAACAAGGGATTTTCGAGGGCCCGAGGTCAAACAGATGTGAGTGCACGGAACGAGTTCCGGGCGCTGTCACGTGCCGTTAACGCTTTGCTAGCGCGCTTCGCAGCATTCGAGCAGCATCCGATGCTTACGCGTTAGGCTTACTGCAATTTGGTCAGAGGGCCTTAACCCTCTCTCCGTAGCGATCGGATAGGTTGAGCGTCGGATAAACCGGGATCCTTCCATGCGCGCTGTGGCGCTCGCTGCTTTTCTGATCGGACTGCCCGCGACGGCGTTTGCCGGCGGCGGTTTCGATATCGTCGTTCCCGGCCGCCCGGGCGTGCCGATCATCATCAACAACATCGACGCGTCCTACAGCGTGATCGAGGGGGCCTGGGGCCTGGGCAAGAACATCCAGGTGCAGCCCACGATCTATGGCGGGCGCTACATCGCCGAGCGTCAGCCCGAGGACGTCGGCCATTATTATCCGACGATGGGCCTGCGGCCGGGCTATGGCCGGCTCGAGGTCGAGCCGCCTGCGAACCGCAAATTGCCGAAACCCGCCGCGAGCTATCACGAGAGCTGGGGCGCGCAATCGGCGCCGCTGCCGGCGCAGATGGACGTGCCCGTCAATCCGCCGGCGGTGATCCTCGCGCCCGAGATCAACGATCGTCCGCGGCCGCCGCGACCGCGTCCGCATGCACAGGTGCCCGGCAGGCCGCCGGGTTAAGACACGTCAAGATCCAGAACAAAAACCAAAATACGAAAATCAACAGGAGAGAGTAATGCGTCAGATGATTTCGGGACTGGTTGCGGCGGCTGCCGTGATGTTCGTCGCCACCGCGCCCGCCGCGGCGTGCGGCTTCAATCCGTGCCAGCCGGTCGCGCCGGTCTATTCCGGCTGCAACACCGGTTGCGGCGGTTATGGTTATGGCGCCGGCTACGGCGCCTATGAGCGCCTCGCCGAGCCGGCCACGCAATATTACCACGTCAACCAGGGCCCGACCTATACCGGCCCGGGCGCCTTCGCGCCGTATCCGACCTATCGTGAGGACGCGGTCGTTGCGCCCGCCAATTACGGCTACGGCCGCGGGTATGGCTATGGCTACGGCTATGGCCAGGGCCGTGGCTACGGCTATGGCGCCGCCGCCGTCGCTCCCTATCACCGCTCGCACTATCGTCCGTATCGCTACGGCTATGGCCCCCGCGTCGGCTATCTGCCGCGCACGAATTACGGCTACGGCCCGCGCTATGGCTACGCCCCGCGCCACGCGCCGTATTACGGCGGTCACCGCGTGCTGCGCCGCTATTACTGATCTCTGATCAGCTCTGCCAACGAGACGCCCGTCCGCGCCAAGCGGGCGGGCGTTTTGTGTTTTGGATCTTGTTTGGACGCGTTTTCTTTACGCAAACCGGCGTCCACTTCGCTCGAAAACGCTAGCGCTTCATCAATCCCAGTCGGCTGGCGCCAACATAGAGCGACAGCACGGCGGCGTTGGAGACGTTGAGGCTCTTGATCTCGCCGGGCATGTCGAGCCGCGCCACGACGCTGCAGGTCTCGCGCGTCAAACGCCGCAGCCCCGTGCCTTCCGCACCGAGCACCAGCGCGAGCGGCTCGCGCAGCACGACGTCCGAGAGGTCTTCGCTGCCTTCGCTGTCCAGCCCGACGGTCTGGAAGCCGAGCTCGTTCAGCGTGGTCAGTGCGCGGGCGAGATTTTGCACCGTCACCATCGGGACCAGCTCAAGCGCGCCGGAGGCGGCCTTGGCGAGCACGCCGGTGGCTTCCGGACTGTGGCGTGCGGTGGTGACGATCGCCCTGACGGCGAATGCCGCGGCCGAGCGCAGGATGGCGCCGACATTGTGCGGATCGGTGATCTGGTCGAGCACCAGCACCATGCCGTCCTGCGCCAGGTCCTCGATGTCAGGCGAGGGCAGGGCATCGGCCTCGGCGAGCAGGCCCTGGTGCACGGCATCGGGCGACAACAGGCGGTCGATATCCTGGGGCCGGACGATCTCGGGTGTGACGCGGGTTGCGATGTTCTCGTCCGCAAGCCGCTTGGCGGCGTTCTCAGTCAGCGTCAGCCTGCGGATCTGCCGCCGGGGATTGGCCAGCGCCATGGTGACGGTGTGCCAGCCATAGAGGATGACGGGACCATCGGTCTGCGAATCGCGGTCGCGCCGTGCGGGATGACCGGCCGATTTCCCGGGCCTGTTGAAGGGCTTAGCCCCGCCGCGGGGGCCCCTCGGGGTGAATTTCTTGTCCTTCATGGGCTCGCTTGTGTCACGGGTCCCGGAATATGGCAATTTGGGTGCCTCCGGGGGCGATTTTAGCTGTTCGCCTCGGTTGACTTTGCCCCACCGCATCGCCCATAACCGCGACCGGTCGCGCCCCATCCGGGCTGTTGCGGCCTTCACGTTCCATGGCCGTCTTCGGTCGCCGGCAAGGTCCGGCCCGATTGTGCTGCCGTCGAGCGGGGGAGTGTCCCGAGTGGCAAAGGGAGCTGACTGTAAATCAGCCGCCTTATGGCTTCGCAGGTTCGAGTCCTGCCTCCCCCACCACGCTTCGCCCTTCAGGCTACGCGTGGCGCAGCCACGTAATGCCTGAAGGGCGAAGCGTGGTGTCCGGCGAAGCCCGTAGGGCGAAGACGGACTGAGGCGGACGCGAGCTTCTCACCCCATCATCTCCCGCACCATCGGCACCACTTTGCGCCCGTAGAGCTCGATGCTCTTCATCAGCTTCCCGTGCGGCAAAGGCCCTGCCGAATACTTCAACTGAAAGCGCGAAATACCAAGCGCCTTGGCCGTCTTCGCGATCTTGCGCGCCACGGTTTCCGGCGAACCGACATAGAGCGAGCCGTGCTCGGCTTCGTTGACGAACTCGCCACGACCCATCGGCGGCCAGCCGCGCTCCTTGCCGATGCGGTCGCGCATCGCCTTGTAATCGGGCCACAGCTCTTCGCGCGCCTGTTCGTCCGTCTCGGCGACGTAGCCGGGCGAGTGCACGCCGATCGGCTGCGCGGGGCGGCCGAACTCCTTGAAGGCGCGGTGATAGAGATCGACGAAGGGCGCAAAGCGCGCGGGATCGCCGCCGATGATGGCGAGCATCAAAGGCAGATCGTAATGCGCGGCACGCACCACCGATTGCGGGCTGCCGCCGACGCCGATCCAGGTCTTGAGCCGGCCGTTCTCGACCGGCGGATAGACCAACTGGTCCTTCAGCGGCGGACGCAGCTTGCCTTCCCAGGTCACCGGTTTCTGCGACAACAGCGCCGTGAACAGATCGAGCTTTTCCTCGAACAGCTCTTCGTATTTGCGCAGATCGAAGCCAAACAGCGGAAAGGATTCCGTGAACGAGCCGCGGCCGAGGATCACCTCGGCGCGCCCGTCCGAGAGCGCATCCAACGTCGCAAACCGCTGGAACACGCGGATCGGATCGTCCGAGCTCAACACCGTCACGGCCGAGCCGAGATGGATGCGTTTTGTGCGCGACGCGATCGCAGCCAGCACCGTCTCGGGCGAGGAGATCGCGAAATCTGCGCGGTGGTGCTCGCCGAGCCCGATGAAGTCGAGGCCGACCTCGTCAGCCAGCACGGCTTCGTCGACAACGTTGCGGATCACCTGCGCATGCGGAAGCATGGCGCCGGAGGCGTCCCTGGTGACGTCGCCAAAGGTATCCAGTCCGAATTCGAGCGGTGCGGTCATCGATCAGGTCTCTGTGGGATGATCGGGCAGATTTAATGGACCGCAGCCGCGCGACAAGGCGGCTTTCGGAAATGCTCGGTTTCCGTTTGTGAAGGTTATTTCGATATCCGCACGACCATCTTGCCGAGGGCGGCGCGCGTCTGCATCGTCCTGAATGCCTCGCGAAAATCTTCGAGCGCAAAGACGCGGCCGACCGCGGGCTTCAGTCTGCCCTCGGCGAGCCAGCCCGTCAGCTCCGACATCAAACGCTTCTGCACCTCAGGCTCGCGCGTTGGAATCTGCGCGAGGTCGACGCCGAGCAGGGCGCCGCCCTTTAGCAGCGGCAGGTTGAAGGGCAGCGCGGGAATCGCGCCCCCGGCAAAGCCGACCACGAGATGGCGGCCGCGCCAGGCGATCGAGCGAAAAGCCTGCACCGAGATCTCGCCGCCGACGGGGTCGAAGATCACATCGGCGCCGTGTCCGTTGGTCAACTCCTTGAGCGTGTCGCGCCAGCCGGTTTGCGTGTAGTCGATGACGGCATCGGCGCCGTGTTGTTGCGCGAACTCGCGCTTCTCCGCCGTCGATGCCGCCGCAATGACGCGGGCGCCGAGCAGCTTGCCGATCTGCACCGCTGCGGTCCCGGTGCCGCCGGCCGCCCCCAGCACCAGAAGCTGCTCGCCTGCGACGATCATGGCGCGTGCGCTCAGCGCATAGAGGGCGGTGAGATAATTGGCACGAAACGAGGCCGCGACTTCGGCGGCAACGCCGTCCGGAAGGGGATGGAGCGCCTCAGGCTTGACGACAATCTCTTCAGCGAGCGCGCCAGACCGCGTCATGCCCATCACGCGCATGCCCGGCCGATAGCCTCCCGGCTCGCCCGGGGCCTCCTCCACAATTCCCGCGAACTCCGTTCCGGGAATGAAGGGCAGGGGATCCTTGGTCTGATAGAGGCCTTGAAGCTTCAGACCGTCGACGAATCCGATGCCCGCGGCCTCCACCCGGATGCGCAACTGTCCGGGCTCGATGCGCGGGGACGGAACGTCCTTCAGCTCGATCTGATCGATGGGCGCGTACTGCTCGACGACGACGGCTTTCATGTCAGACCTCTGCTGTTCTGGTTATCCTGACAGGTCCCGACAACAGTCTCTTGTGTCTACCGCCACATCCCCCGCATCCGCGCGCCGATGTCGACCTTCGGGCCTTGCGCGGCGGTGCGAGCCGCGCCCGCGCCTGCCTTCGGCCAGGCGGTGCGCTCGAACAGATAGACCAGGGATTCCGGGATGAAGCGGGTGCGGGAGGCGTAGACGTGGCGGTCGCCCTTGGCGGCCTGGCCGTGGACGAAGAAGCGCTGGGGAACGACGAGGTGGAGATCGTCCTTGGCGCGCGTCATCGCGACATAGAGCAGGCGGCGCTCTTCCTCGAGCTCGGCGCTGGTGCCGGCGCCGAGATCCGACGGCATGCAGCCGTCGACGACGTTGAGCACGAACACCGACTTCCACTCCTGGCCCTTGGCGGAGTGGATGGTGGAGAGGATCAAATAATCCTCGTCGCGGAGCGGAGGACCTGATTTGTCGCTGGTCGCATCGGGCGGATCGAGCGTGAGCTCGGTCAAAAACTTCTCGCGCGAGGCATAGCCGCTCGCGATCTGCTCGAGCTGCATCAGATCGGCGCGACGCGTCTCGGAATCCTCGTGGATGCGATCGAGATGCGGCGCGTACCATAGCCGCGCCCGTTCGAGATCAGCCGGCCATTCCGAATAGCGCAGATTCTCGACCGTGCGGACGAAGGCGGTCCAGTCGTCGCCGGTGCGTGCCGGCACCGGGAGTTGGCCGAGTGCGTGCAGCGGGTCGGTGCTTTCCGCCATCTGGTCGAGCACGCGCTGCGCAGTTGCGGGGCCGATGCCCGGCAGCAGATGCAGGATGCGGAAGCCGGCGACGCGGTCGCGCGGATTTTCGGCAAAGCGCAGCAGCGCCAGCACGTCCTTGACATGGGCCGCGTCGAGGAATTTCAGCCCGCCGAATTTCACGAAGGGGATGTTGCGGCGGGTCAGCTCGATCTCGAGCGGACCCGAATGCGAGGACGTCCGGAACAGCACCGCCTGATGCTTCAGGAGCGCGCCTTGCTCGCGGTTGGCCAGCACCTCCTCGACGATGTAGCGCGCCTGGTGGGCTTCGTCGTGCACGGTGACGAGTTGCGGCTTCTGCGACGCGGTGCGGTCTGTCCAGAGGTTCTTGGTGAAGCGCTCGCGGGCAAGCCCGATGACGCCGTTGGCCGCCGCCAGCACGGGTTGCGTCGAGCGGTAATTGCGGTCGAGCGTGATCATCTCGGCGCGGGGCGAGAAGCTTTGCGGGAAGTCCAGAATGTTGCGCACGGTGGCGGCGCGGAACGAATAGATCGACTGCGCGTCGTCGCCGACGACGGTGAGCCCGCGGCCGTCCGGCTTCAGCGCCAGCAGGATCGAGGATTGCAGGCGGTTGGTGTCCTGATATTCGTCGACCAGCACGTGATCGAAGCGGCCGCCGATTTCGTCGGCGATCAGCGCATCGCTCATCATCTGCGACCAGTAGAGCAGGAGGTCGTCGTAATCGAGCACGTGCTGCGCCTGCTTGGCCTCGACGTAAGCCGCGAACAGGCCCTTCAGTTCGGCGGCCCATCCGGCGCACCAGGGATAGTGCGCCCCCAGCACCTTCTCGATTTCCATCTCGGCGTTGACGCAGCGCGAGTAGATCGAGAGGCAGGTGCTCTTGGCCGGAAAGCGGCTCTCGGTCTTCGACAGGCCGCGCTCGTGCCGGACCAGATTCATCAGGTCGGCGGAGTCCTCGCGGTCGTGAATGGTGAAGGCCGGATGGACGCCGATCCGCTCGGCATATTCGCGCAGCAGCCGCGCGCCGATGCCGTGGAAAGTGCCGGCCCAGGTGAGCGCGTCACGCATGATCGCGGCATTGTTCTCGCCAAGCACCTTTCGCGAGATGCGCTCGACCCGGCCGGCCATCTCGGCGGCTGCGCGGCGGGAGAACGTCATCAGCAGGATGCGGCGGGGATCGGCGCCGGCGACGATCAGATGGGCGACGCGGTGGGCGAGCGTGTTGGTCTTGCCGGAGCCGGCGCCGGCGATGACGAGCAGGGGGGCGCCCACGGTCGCGCCGTCGGCCACGCCATGCTCCACGGCGCGGCGCTGCTCCGCATTGAGCGTGTCCAGATATGTCGCCACGAATCGCCCCGGTGAAAGAACGAGAATCGGCGATCCCGGCGCGAATCGCAATGCGGCTGGACGGAACCGGTGTTAAGACCTAGGGACAAGACAACACGAAGTTCCAGCCCGAAAAGCGCCCCGGCATGGCCGAGCTCAAGCCCGAACAGTTCGAGATGCGGCGGCTGGAGTCGCTCAGCAACACCATCTTCGGCGTCGCCATGACGCTGCTCGCCTATGACCTGCCCAAGGCGGCGGTGTTCACCAGCGCGCCCGAGTGGAGCGATCTCGCCCGGGTCTATTCCGGCAAGCTGATTGGCTTCGCGCTCAGCTTCATCATCGCCGGCGTGTTCTGGATCAGCCATCACCGCCGGCTGGCGCGCCAGCCGGTGGGCAGCCGCGGTGCGGTGATGCTCAATCTGTTCTTCCTGTTGTCGATCGTGCTGTTGCCGGTGACCAACGGCCTCTACACCAACTACCCCATGAGCAGCGCGGTGGCCGTGCTCTACGGCCTGCACCTGAGCGCGATCGCCGGGCTCAATGCCTGGCTGTGGTGGCGGATCGTCGGTGGCTGGGGCCGGGAGATCGTGGCCTCGCTGTTTCCGCTTGCGGTGTTCATCCCGGGCACGATCGTGGCGGCCTTCGCGCCGCACGTCGCGCCCTTCCTGTGGTTCATCGCTTTCGGCGGGCTGCTGATCCAGCGCTTCTATGTCGCGCCGAACCCGTCCGCCGGCACGTAAAGCATGACCGGGCGGATTTCGTAGACCGCAGACGGATTGACCTGACGCAGTGTCCGCGCTGCCGCGATGGCCTCCTCATCGGTGTCGTAGTTCACAAGGTGGAAGCCGAGAAGCTGCTCCTTGGTCTCGGCAAACGGGCCGTCCAGCACAATGCCCGCGCCGGGGCCACGCAAGGTGTGCGCCTTTCGGGTCCCATCCAGACGGGCAGCCGGCCCAAGGTGTCCGCTCGCCCTGAGCGGCTCCTGAACCGCGATGACTTTGGCCACGACAGCGGCGTCCTGCTCAGGCGTCCACGACAGGATCTCGTCTTCCACATGGTAGGCCAGGATCGCGTAAAGCATTTTCACCTCGCTTGTTTCGGCTGCACGCAGCCCGAAGGACGTATCACCCCGGCCGCTTCCGACAATGGCTTCGCGGAAATTATTGCGTTGCGTGGGCTGCGACGAAACCGTCTTGAAACCCGATTGCGGCCCAAAAGTGTGAACGCCGCCTGAAGCCGCGGCGACTGATGGCGACAAGAACACTTCGGAGGCGGCCATGTCGACCATCAAGATCATCTGCGACGCGCGGCGGGCAGCACAATCGGAGCCTGCCGATCTGCACGACCAGAGCGGCCATCACCGCTATTACGGCAGCTCCGCCGAGAACGGCGGCGAGCGCATCGTCGAGAGCCGCCGCGGCAAGCAGCCGCGCACGCTGAACGTCTGCGGCTTCTGAGCCCTGCGCAGCGAACCGACGCGACAATGAGCGTGCTTCAAATATCGATCGCCGCAATGCCGTTCTTGCTCTCGCTCGTGAGCCGGTCCAGCAAGGCGATCGCCCCGTGCCTGTGCGCGAGCATCTTCACCGTGCTCCTCGGCGATGAGCCGCCCCGCGCTGCCATGGCCTGGTGCATCGGCATCCTGATCGCCGCCGTCGCCCTGCGCGAGCGCCTTCGCACTCTCTAGGCGGCCAAGCCGGGCCTTCCGACCCAGGCAATTCCCAAAAGAAAAGGCGCGGCGGGGAAGACCCCGTCGCGCCCGATTTCTTGCTCGCTGGTCCAGGGCTGAGAGCGCCCCAAATGCCAAGCCCGTTTCAAAGCTTAGCGGGCGATCCCAGCGAGGTGACAGCGCTTGGTAAGAGACACTGGATCACCTCCTTTCGTTGGTTGCGGAAGATCTCAATATAGGCCGGGGGGCGGCCGCTGTTAAGAGGGAGGCGGCGAGGGCGGAACCGGGTCTGTGCGCAAGGACCGAAAAGCGCCCGAAAGCCGCAAGATGCCGCCCTTCGGGCAGCAAAGCCGTTCCTCGGGCAGTTGAGACCGCCGCCCGGCCGTGTTAGGGAGCCCCAGACGCGGGTGTAGCTCAATGGTAGAGCAGCAGCCTTCCAAGCTGAATACGAGGGTTCGATTCCCTTCACCCGCTCCAGCTCTATAACGCAGATATCACTGCAGGCGGACGGTTGCGCGGGGGCGGGATGATTAGGCTCCCTTGCTCTGCTCCTCGCGTTTGATCTGTTGCTGCTTGTATTCGGCTTGGACCGCCGGATCGTCGTTTCTCCCTCGGACGGCATCCGCGTCACCATTGCCGCCGTCGAGGCCTTTGGCTGCGCTGATATGCTGTTTGAGGTCCCTGACGGCCGGGTGGATATGCGCTACGAGGTATTTGTCCAGGATACCTTTATCGGGATTGTCGAGCTCTTTCTTGAGCGCTTGCAAGTATGCAGCCTTGTCCGTCGAAGCCCAGTCGATACTGAACCCGGCGCGCTGCGCCAGGACCGAGTGAATAACCATGATCGTCCGCCCATTGCCGTCCAGGAAAGGATGGCCGTGCGCGAGATAGCCCATAACTTCGCCTGGCTTGGCCCGCATGGTCTTTGGGTCGTTCCCGAGTTTGAGGGCGTGCTCAATCGCATTCCGAATAGATTTCGGATGCGCGAAGAGAACTCCACCTCGGTTTACCGCGATATCAGGTGCCGTTTCGGTACGATCCAGCCCGGCCCAGGGATACATGGCCTCGAACAGCGTCTTGTGCGTACAGCACATCCGCGTAGGCCAAAGGTTTCTTCTTCTCAATCGCTGCGAAGGCATCATCGATACCCGTCGTGAAGGAGGCGTGTTCAAGCCTCCTTACAATGGGAGGATTTTTCTCTTGGGCATGATTACGGAGGTAGCCGCGCGTTTCAAAGTCGCCGAACGGATCGAACGTCACGGCTTGGCTTCGTGGAGGTAGCGGGCCTGAAGCTGGATCATCTCGATACGTGTGATCCGGTTTGCGCGCTGCAAGCCTATAAGGAGCTGCTCGATTTCATCGAATTCGACCATGTCTCCGGCGAGCCGCGACATGTGGTGCGCGAGACGGTCGTTTGGTCCCTCCGAATAGGTTACCTGATGCGTCCGGGCCAGCGTCCGGATGTGTTCAGCGGTCGAGGAGGCCGTGACCTTGTTCATGCCCATAATATAGCAATTTTTGCCTGAAATTCCATTAACGAATAGGTCTCTGAAATCAGCAGGTTGCAGGTGGCCTTCCGGGCCAGAAACAGTGCGCCGCAGGGCGCCGGCGCTCGGCCTCAATGCTCGTCAGAAATAAGGCGCGAAAAAACGCCGGTTCGCAAAACTGCGATCGGCATCAAACCAATCGCTGTCGGCTTCGGGCAACGACCTGCAGCCCTGTCAGAGCGCAACGTCCCGGTTGACGTTCTTGTACAGCAGATACACCGCCTGGCTCGATCCTGTCGGATAGAACTGCTGCGGACAGAACGATCCCATCCAGATGAAGTCATCGACCCAGATCTCGTGCCAGCTGTTGCCGAGGTAATACAGGCCTTGGCCCTCCAGCATGAGCAACCCGTGCTCCATGATGTGGGTCTCGACGGCCGGGAAACAGACGCCGGGCTGGAAGAACATCAGGTTCATCTCGAAATCGAAGCGCAGATCGCCCATCGGCAGCAGGTGCTTGAAGCCGCGCCCTTGCAAGCCGGTATGGTTCGTCATCGGCATCGCCTGGTGTTGACCGATGATCGTCGTCGGCGCCGCGATGCCCTCGGCCGTTTCATAACGCTTCTTGAGCGCGAGGACGCGGGCGGGTGCAGCGGGATGGCAATGCATCGTGAAAGAGGTGCCCGGCGGAAAATAGGCAAAGCCGCCTTCCGTCAGCGAGGTCGGAGCTTCGGTCCCGATGCTGATGTCGACGGCACCCGTCACGACGTAGAAGAAATGCTGAAGGTCGACGCAGATCGGCCGGGCCGTGCCACCCGAAGGCTCGATCTCCAGCATGAATTGGGCAAACTCGGCTCCGAGCGACGGCGCCGCCAGAAACCGCACGGTCGTTGACGACCACGCCGGCAGCCGGCTCTTCAACACGCCTTCAGGCGGTATGAACGCGAAATTGCGGCCGACGACTGCGCGGCTGTGGCCGATCGCGCCGGGGCGAACGATTCCGGGGTGGGCAGGCAGGTCGGTCGGGTGCATCCGGGATTCCTTGGTCAACTCGCAACGGCGCGCCGTCGCGAAGCGTCGACGGAAGACGGAGCGTTGCGACACGGGCGAATGTGGTTTCTGCTCATACCGGGTTGTTCAATTTGATAAATGAGAGCGAATTGCACCGCAACGGCGGTCGGGAGATGCCCGCCATACCGGGTTGACCCCGGCGGCCGTTCTGTCAAAGAAGGCGAGGTTCGGTCCGGGTTCGAGACCGCCGTCTCTTTTGGCACTGTTGGGAGCAAGTGCGGATCATGTCTGAGCGGATCGCTCTCATCACCGGCGTGACCGGACAGGACGGCGCCTATCTCGCCGAACACCTGCTGTCGCTCGGCTATGTCGTGCACGGCATCAAGCGGCGTTCGTCCTCGTTCAACACCGCGCGCGTCGATCATCTCTATCAGGATCCGCATGTCGGCGACGTGCCGTTCCTGATGCACTACGGCGACATGACGGATTCGACCAATCTGATCCGCCTGGTGCAGCAGATCCGCCCCACAGAGATCTACAATCTCGCCGCCCAGAGCCACGTCGCCGTCAGCTTCGAGAGCCCGGAGTATACGGCGAACGCCGACGCCATCGGCGTGCTGCGCCTGCTGGAGGCGATCCGCATCCTCGGCATGGAGAAGGAGACGAAGTTCTACCAGGCCTCGACCTCCGAGCTCTACGGTCTCGTGCAGGAGATTCCGCAGAAGGAGACCACGCCGTTTTATCCGCGCTCGCCCTACGGCGTGGCAAAGCTCTACGGCTACTGGATCACGGTGAACTACCGCGAAGCCTATGGCATGTTCGCGTCCAACGGCATCCTGTTCAACCATGAGAGCCCGATCCGCGGCGAGACGTTTGTCACGCGCAAGATCACGCGCGGCGTGTCGCGGATCGAGGTCGGTCTCGAACAGACGCTCTATCTTGGCAATCTCGAAGCCAAGCGCGACTGGGGCCATGCGCGCGACTATGTCGAGGGCATGCACAAGATCCTGCAGGCCGACAAGCCCGATGATTTCGTGCTGGCGACCGGCGAGACGCACTCGGTGCGCGAGATGGTCGAATTGTCCTTCGCCCATGTCGGCCGTCGCGTCGAATGGCGTGGCGCGGGTGTCGACGAGACCGGCGTCGACGCCAAGAGCGGCAAGACGGTTGTGAAGGTCGATCCCTCCTATTTCCGTCCAACCGAGGTCGATCTCCTCGTCGGCGACGCCAGCAAGGCGCGCGAGGTGCTCGGCTGGAAGCCGAAGCGCAATTTTGCAGAGCTGGTCGCGGAGATGATGGCGAGCGATCTGGCTGAAGCAACGCGGGATGCGGCCGATGGCAAGCGCGGCGTTTGAGCTCGCTGGAGGATGGTCTGAGGCGTGTTTACATGGCGAATCTGGCCGACACGCCTGCGTCGGAAAGCGCCTATTAGAAAAAGTTCACGATAGGTGGCTATCGTTAAGCCGCTGACGTTTTGAGGTTACGATGGTGGGCAAAAGGCACGATACCGACGAGATTTCTGCGAAGCTCGGCCGAGCCAATGAACTGTTGGCTCAAGGAAAGACACAGCGCGAGATTTCCAAGGCGATCGGTGTGAGCGTCATGACTTACCATCGTTGGAGAAAGGCTTTTCAATCTGATCAGACGGTCAATGTTATCTCGGCGGGCGGCGATCACATGGCGAAGTCGGTGGATGGGTCAGGAGAGACGCCGGCTAACAAGATCAAGCGGCTTGAATTCGAGAATGCGCAATTAAGGCGCCTTGTAACAGACATGCTCCTGGAGCAGCTGAGCTACGGAACGGGACCGGGTAAAGGGCGCAAATCGCGTCCCGCAGAGAAATGAAGCGGCGGTAAAGCTCGATAGCGCATAGCGAATTGCAGTCTGACGAAGCTGGCTATAGGACGAGCACTCGAAAGGACGCAGCCATAGCTTGTTTGAAGCGAGTTGAACGGCGGTGGGGTCGTTCGCGATTCGGGCTGTAGGCCGGTCAACGCTTGCTCCGCCCGCAAACCCCTTCGAGCAGTGGATCATTAATGAACGAAGTCACCGTCCGTTCAGCTACACAAGGCGACCTGTCTGATGTGCTGAAGCTTTACCAGCATCTTCATCCGAGTGAGCCTCAACCAGATGCTCCCATAGCGGAGCGCGTTTGGATGACTCTGCTTACATCCAACTTTATGACCGTGATCGTTGCGCAAGCGGAAGAGCTGCTTGTATCTTCATGCACTCTCGCGATTGTGCCGAACCTGTCTCGTGGCGGTAGGTCGTATGGTGTGATTGAGAACGTGGTCACCCACGCTGAGTATCGCAAGTTGGGCTTGGGCCGACGAGTTCTCGCTCACGCTCTCGATCTCGCGGCGCGGGCTGACTGCTACAAGGTCCATCTGGCGACCGGTTCAAAGCGGGAGGCGACGCTGCGCTTCTATGAGGGCGCGGGCTTTCAGCGCGGGGCTAAAACGTACTTTGAGGTGCGGCGGCTATAGCGTTCGAAGCGGGCTCGCGCCTAACCTTCGCGTCTTTCCCATCGTGATATTTGCGCGGTTGCACAAGAGCGCCCGGTATTTGAAGCGAAGCTGGACGTTGCCGCCCGCTTATGGGTACACGGCATAGGAACCATCACTTCCAGTACGAGTTGGCCGATCGGGTGGGCAAAACATCACACGAGGTCAACCGTGCAAGAGACTGTGCGCGTGCGCACCACCGCGCAAATCGCGGGCCATCCGATTCATCCGATGCTGGTGCCGATCCCGATTGCGTGCTTCATCGGAGCGCTGCTGACGGATATCGCCTATGTCATCAGCGCCGAGATCATGTGGGCAAATTTTTCGGCCTGGCTGCTGGTCGTGGGCGTCATCTTCGGCGTGCTGGCGGCCATCGCAGGCCTCACCGATTTTCTCGGTAACAGGTTGGTGCGAGCGCAGCCGCCGGCCTGGCCGCATCTGATCGGCAACGCATTGGCGCTGATCCTCGCCACCATCAACGCGTTAATCCACACGCGCGATGCCTGGACCTCGGTGTGGCCGACCGGGCTCATACTCTCGGTCATCACCGTGTTGATCCTGCCGGTCACCGGCTGGCTCGGCTGGGCCATGGTGTATCGTCACGGCGTGGGAGTTGCGCGATGAAGTCTTCTATTGCTCACGCATTGTTGTGTTCTTCGTTGCTGTGTCTCGCCGGCTGCGATGACGGCAGCGGCGATCCCAAGGCGCAGATCGGCGCCAATCCTGATCTGCCCGACATCCAGCAATATTGGCTGCCGCCGATGCACATCGCGCGCATCGTCGGATGGAAGAAAGACGAGACCCCGGCAGTTGCGCAGGGCTTGCAGGCCAAGGCCTTTGCGACCGGCTTGCAGCATCCGCGCTCCCTCTACGTGCTTCCGAACGGCGACGTGCTGGTGGTGGAGTCCAAGGCGCCGAAGGGCGGCTCGATCAAGCGGCCCAAGGAAATCGTCATGGGCTATATCGAGTCATGGGCGACGTCAGGCGGCGACACCGGCGAGAGCAACCGCGTCACGCTGCTGCGCGACACCAACGGCGACGGCGTGCCGGATATGCAGAGCGTCTTCCTCGATCATCTCAACTCGCCGTTCGGCGTCGCGCTGGTTGGCAACGATTTCTACGTCGCCAACACCGATGCGATCGTCAAGTATCCTTACACAGAGGGTGACACCAGGATCACCGCGCCGGGTACGGTGCTGACGCCGCTGCCGGGTGGGCCGATCGACCACCACTGGACCAAGAGCCTGGTCGCGAGCCCCGATGGTTCAAAACTCTATGCGGGTGTCGGCTCCAACAGCAACATCACCGAGAACGGCATGGAGGCCGAGCACAATCGCGCCGCCATCCTGGAGGTCGATCGCACCAGCGGACGCTGGCGGATCTTTGCCAGCGGCCTGCGCAATCCCAATGGCCTCAGCTTCGAGCCGCAGACCGGCGCGTTGTGGACGGTGGTGAACGAGCGCGACGAACTCGGTCCCGATCTCGTGCCTGATTACATGACCTCGGTAAAGGACGGTGGTTTCTATGGCTGGCCCTACAGCTATTACGGCCAGCACGTCGATCCCCGCGTCCAGCCGCAGCGGCCGGATCTCGTCGCCAAGGCGATCGTGCCTGACTATGCGCTGAGCTCGCATGTCGCGCCGCTCGGGATGGCATTCAACACCGGCACGAGTCTGCCGGCCGCCTACCGTGGCGGCGCCTTCGTCGGCGAACACGGCAGCTGGAACAGGCAGATGCTGAACGGCTACAAGGTCGTCTACGTGCCGTTCGCGGACGGCAAGCCGAGCGGGCCGGCGCAGGATGTCGTCACCGGCTTTCTCAACAGCGACAACCAGGCGCGCGGCCGTCCCGTCGGCGTCGCCATCGACAAATCGGGCGCGCTGCTGGTGGCTGACGACAGTGGCAACACGGTGTGGCGCGTGACGGCCACGCATCCGCAGCTTACGCAGCGATAGGAGTTGGACGATGGGCCTTGCTCAATACGCGATCGTGCCGGTCGAGGACGAATGGGGCGTGCTGCATGACGGCGACGTCAAAAGCAAATACGCCACCAAGGAAGCCGCCTTCGAGTCGGCGGTCGCCGCAGCCTCCCTGGCGATCCGCCAGGGGCACGAGGTCCATGTCAGCGTGCCCGGGCGCGAAGCCGGCGAGAACGCGCTGGGAAGCTAGCTTCAATCGTCGTGTGACCTGAACAAGGTCACGATCTCAAAGCCGCCCGCCGGGTGCATTCGACCGTCTGCACCGAGGCATGCCGGCGGGACGCTTGCCCCAAATTTCATTCGCAGTCGTACAATCCCGACATTCTTGTTGACGCAAGAACATCCAATGGTTGTATTGGATGTTCGGGGCGTGAATTGCGGGAGAGGCGGAAGCCCACCTGTCACTCCACGCGACCGCATGCGCGATGACGGCCTGTCCGGCTGCGAGTGAGGTGAGGTCATGGTGATCGCGTCAACCTGGGACACCGAGCGAGCCGACTATCGCGCCATCGTCAACGAATGGCACGTGGTCCGCCGCAGCGAGGAGGTCGCGGACGATGCCATCGTGCCGGCGCGCCTGCTTGGTGAGGATATCATCCTGTGGCGCCATGACGGCGAGGTTCACGCATGGAAGGACTATTGCCGTCATCGCGGTGCGCGCTTGTCGCTCGGCTGGGTGAAGGACGGTTGTGTCGTCTGTCCCTATCATGGCTGGGAATACGGCGCCGATGGAGCCTGCCGCCGGTACCCGGCCCATCCGACGACCCGGCCGACCAGCCGGGCCGCGGCATTCCGCCATCACGCGGTCGAGCGGTATGGATACATCTGGGTCTGCATGGGCAATCCGGTCGCCGCCGTTCCTCAGTTTCCCGTGTGGGACGATCCGACCTATCGCAAGGTCCAGGCCGGGCCGTACCACTACAACGCAAACGCCCTTCGTGCCGTGGAGAACTTCCTCGACCCCGCGCACTTTCCGTTCGTGCACGCCAACCTCAATGGCAATCCCGATGATCCCGACGAACTCGTGGATTACGATGTGGTGTTGTCGCATGAAGGCTTGCGCACAAGCGAGATCACCTTGTTTCAGCCCTACGGCGATCATCGCGGCATTCCCATCAATGCGGTCTATCGTTACTACTGCTTCCGCCCCACGACGGCCTATTTCAACAAGGAGACCGGCGAGGTCGAGCGCTTTTGCACGTTCCTGGCCGTCACGCCGGTCGATCTGGAAAATTGCGTGCTGCATCTGACGGCCGCCATCAATTATGGCTTTGACGTTGCCGTCGAGCAGATCGTAACCCGCATGGACAAGGTATACGAGCAGGATCGCGTGATCGTCGAATCGCAGCGCCCGCAGACCTTGCCGCTTCATCCCAAGGACGAGATCCATTTGAGAAGCGATCTTCTCGGCGTGGAGTATCGCCGCTGGCTTCGTGCTTTGGCGGGTGATGGACCCATGCCGGATCGCGCGCAAGAGCCGGCGGCCGAGGGCGCATCCTGAGGGATCGGGCGAAGCGCAACGCGAGCGAAGTTGAAGAAGCCGCCTTGAGCGCGGTGGGCTTCGTACGTTCCACCGCGTAAATAACATCATGTTAGGTTTCTCGCATAACTGGGTAATTGTGTTAGCCCGGTGAAAGCCTATTGTCGCGACCAATCAAACACCGATCGGCAGTGACAAGCGCGCGCGGACATCCGCAGGGCGCCGGGAAAGTGCTGCCCAATTTCTCCAAGAAGCCCGCCAACGGGACGTCAGCAAACCCAGGGAGGAATTTAGAGATGACCGCGATCCACGACATGAGTCAGTCCAGGAAGGCCGCTGCGAGCGGCTGGATCGGGTCGGCTCTCGAATATTATGACTTCTTCATCTACGCGACCGCCGCGTCGCTGATTTTCCCGCAAATCTTCTTCCCGTCGGACAATCCCACCGTCGCCATCGTCGCTTCGCTTGCGACCTATGGCGTAGGTTATGTGGCGCGTCCCATCGGCGCCTTCGTGCTCGGACATTGGGGCGACACCCATGGCCGCAAGACCGTTCTCATCCTCTGCATGTTCCTGATGGGCATCTCGACGATGGCGGTGGGTATCCTGCCGACCTATCATCAAGTCGGCATCCTGGCGCCGATCCTGCTCGTCATCCTTCGCCTCGTGCAGGGATTTGCCGTCGCCGGTGAGATCTCCGGGGCAAGCTCGATGATCCTGGAGCATGCGCCGTTCGGCCGGCGCGGCTTCTATGCGAGTTTTGCGCTCCAGGGCGTCCAGGCCGGACAAATCCTCGCGGCTGCGGTGTTCCTGCCGCTGGCGGCCTACATGCCAACCGAAGCCTTCAACAGCTGGGGCTGGCGCATCCCGTTCCTGCTGTCCTTCTTCGTCATCGTCGCAGGCTACATCATTCGTCGCGAAGTCGACGAGACCCCAGCCTTTGCCCGCGAGGGCGAGCGGGGAGAAACACCGCGGGCGCCCATCGTCCAGGCCATCAAGCTGAGCTGGCGCGACATGCTCAGGGTTATCTGCATGGCGCTGATGAACGTCATCCCGGTCGTTGCCACCATCTTCGGTGCGGCCTATGCGGTGCAGCCGGCCTATGGCATCGGTTTTGCCAAGGACGTCTATTTGTGGATCCCGGTGCTCGGAAACATGCTGGCCGTGTTCGTCATTCCCTTCGTCGGCAATCTCTCCGACAAGGTCGGCCGCAAGCCTCCGATCATCGCCGGCGCGCTGCTCTCCGGCTTGCTCGCCTTCGGCTACCTCTATGCCATCAGCATCAGGAACGTTCCGCTTGCGATCCTGCTGTCGCTGCTGATGTGGGGCGTCGTCTACCAGGGCTACAACGCGATCTTCCCGAGCTTCTACCCCGAGCTGTTTCCGACGCGAACACGTGTGTCGGCGATGGCGATCTCGCAGAACATAGGCACGACCATCACCGCGTTGCTCCCCGCGCTGTTTGCGATCGTGGCGCCTCCCGGCTCGGCCAACATTCCCTTGACGGTGGGGGCGATTGCCTTCGGCATCACACTCATCGCGGCGATGGCGGCCGTGACGGCCCGGGAAACCTATCGCATCCACATCGACGATCTCGGCAATCCCAAGGCCGTTCCGATGCCGCGGGCCGACTATGAGCGGCAGCGTGCGGAGGAGGGAAGCGGTGCGGCCGCAATTCCGACCTGATGCGCATGTGACGAAGCCATGCCGCTGCGATCGATGATGTTTGCAGCGGCAGGGCCTGATGCGTTACGTGATTGTCTATTCGAACTCCGTGCGCGCGAGCGCGATCATCATGAGGTCAAGGGATGAACCCCGTCGTCGTTGCTGTCGCTATCACCGGCTCCGTTCCGCGCAAGAAGGACAATCCGGCCGTACCGATCCTGCCGTCCGAGCAGATCGAGTCGACACACCAGGCCTTCGAAGCCGGCGCCACGCTCGCGCATATCCATGTGCGCAACGATGACGAGACGCCGTCCTCCGACCCCGAGCGTTTCGCGCTGGTGCAGGAGGGGATCAAAAAGCACTGCCCCGGCATGATCGTTCAGTTCTCGACCGGCGGGCGGGGCCGCGATCCCTCGGCGCGTGGATCGTCGCTCTATCTGAAGCCGGACATGGCCTCGCTGTCCACGGGCTCGGTAAACTTCCCGACGATCGTCTACGAGAACGGCGCCGCCCTGGTCGAGACCCTCGCCACCGGCATGAAGGCGAATGGCATCCGGCCGGAGATCGAGATCTTCGATCTGTCGCATCTCCATGGCGCCCGCCGCCTGATCGAGGCGGGGCTGATGGATGCGCGTCCGCATGTGCAGTTCGTGATGGGCGTCAAGAACGCGATGCCGGCCGACGAGCATGTCCTCGACATCCTGCTGGCAGAACTCCGTCGGCTGATACCGAACGCGACGTGGACTGCGGCCGGGATCGGGCGTCACCAGGCCGAGGTCATGGACTGGGCGCTGACGCGCGGCGCCGACGCGGTGCGCACCGGGCTCGAGGACAATATCAGGATCGACAGGACGCGCCTCGCCGCCAGCAATGCCGAGCTCGCGACCGTCGCCTGCGAGGCCGTCGTGCGGCACGGCCGGCGCGTTGCGACCGCGGTGGAGGCGCGATCCTTGCTCGGGCTTGCGGGGTAGGGGCTTGCCTGCTGCCTGCTGCTGACATGGTAAGGCCGCTCTGCGGCTGACGCTGCGGTGCCATTCGGAACCAACATTTCCGCGCGCTGAGTCTCCGGCTAAGACTGGAGGCACAGGCGTGATCTGCGCCTGCCGGGCAGGCGACGTTTGGAAATGCGATTCCTGAAATCTGACAGCAGACTCCTTGGAGTCATGCTGGTGCTGGCAATCACCCAACTCATCGGATGGGGCACGATCGGTCTTCCGCCGATCGTCGGCCGCGGCATTGCGGCCGATCTTGGCATGAGCCTGCCGATGGTGTTCGCGGGCACCTCCACGCTTTATGTCACCATGGGGCTCTGCGCGCCTTGGCTCGCCAGGGCGTTTGCACGGCACGGGGCCCGCAAGGTCATGATGCTGGGCACGGTCGTGGCCGTGCCGGGCTACGTCGTTCTGTCTCTTGCCCACGAGCCGATGCTCTATTTCGTGGCATGGGTCATTCTCGGCATGGGCGGAAGCGCCGCGCTGTCGACCGGCTCCTATATCATGCTCAACGAAGTCGCTGGGCGACACGCCAAGAGCGCGATTGGCGCGCTGATGCTGGTGACGGGACTGTCCGGCAGCATCTTCTGGCCGACCACCTCGTTTCTCAGCGGCCATTTCGGCTGGCGTGGCACCTGCCTCGTCTACGCCGCCATGCTGATCCTGGTTTCGCTTCCGCTCTATGCTTTCGCAACGCCGCGCCGGGCCGTCGCGAAGGAGGGGGGCACCGCTCCTGCAAGGCAAGCCAACGCGCTGTCAATCCCGCGGAGCACGTTCGGCCTCGTCGTCGCCGCGATCACCGTCAATGCCTTCGTCACCTTCGGCCTGAGCGCCGTCTTCATCGAATTGCTGCGGGCCGAGGGGCTGGCGCCGGCGCAGGCGATCGCCTTCGGCTCGATGCTCGGCGTGATTCAGGTCAGCGCCCGCGGGCTCGATTTCATGGGCGGAGGCCGCTGGGACGGAATCACGACCGGGCTTGTCGCCGGCACGGCGCTGCCCGTGGCCATGCTGCTCCTGATGCTGAGCGAGGGCGCGACCTGGGCGGTCGCGGTCTTCATCCTGCTGTACGGCGCCGGCAGCGGCGCCATGGCTGTGGCGCGGGCGACGATCCCGCTGGTGTTCTACGACCAGGCCGAGTTCGCCAAGGCGTCGTCGATGATCGCGCTGCCGCTCAATCTCGCTTCGGCCATCTCGCCGCCGCTGCTTGCCGCTCTGCTCACCCAGTTCGGCAGCCGCGGTGCGCTCGGTCTCACCTTTGTCTTCTCCTGTGCGGCCGTGCTGATCCTGGTTCTGCTGAGCCGGCGGCGGCCGCAGGCGGCTGCGGTGGCCGCGACCTGACCGGATAATATTCGCTGCGCGGAAATTGGCCGGCGCCGGTGGCCTCGCTGTCCGGCAGGGGATGGCCGTATGCCCCAGGTGCAGTGCTCAGGCCGCCAAAATGGTGTATCCGCAGGGAGCGCGGGCCGCGATCTCGCCGCCGCGCCAAGATCAGCTCTAAGATCCAGTTCCCGGAGGAAGCTTACATGTCGGCCCTGCCGCTCTCAGGCATCAAGATCCTTGACCTCACCCGCGTGCTTGCGGGGCCCTTGTCCGCCCAGATGCTGGGCGATCTCGGCGCGGAGGTGATCAAGATCGAGCGGCCCGGCACCGGCGACGACGCGCGCGCCTTCGGCCCGCCTTACCTGAGCGATCCCGAGGGCAAGGCCAACAACAACAACTCGTTCTATCTCTGCGCCAACCGCAACAAGAAGTCGGTCACGGTCAACATCGCCAAGCCCGAGGGGCAGGCGATCATCCGCGAGCTTGCCAAGGACGCCGACGTCTTCATGGAGAACTACAAGGTCGGCGATCTCAAGCGCTACGGCCTCGACTACGAGACCATCAAGGCGATTAACCCCGGCATCATCTATTGCTCCGTGACAGGCTTCGGCCAGACCGGGCCCTACGCGCCGCGCGCCGGCTATGATGCGATCCTCCAGGCGATGGGCGGGCTGATGAGCGTCACCGGCCATATCGACGGCGAGCCCGGCGAGGGCCCGATGAAGGTCGGCCCGTCGATCGTCGACTACATGACCGGCATGAACACCTCGATCGGCATCCTCTCGGCGCTCTATCATCGCGATGCCAATGACGGGCAGGGACAGCATATCGACGTCTGCCTGTTCGACACCGTCATCGCGTCGCTGTCGCACTGGCTGCAGATCTTCCTGGTCAACGGCAAGACGCCGCCGCGCCGCGGCACCTGGGGCAATGGCGGCATGCCGGCCGGCGTATTCCGCTGCACCGACGGCGAGCTGATGCTGGTGGTCGGCAATGACGGCCAGTTCCAGCGCACCTGCGCCGTGCTCGGCGCGCCCGAGCTGGCGACCGACAAGCGCTTCGTCAAGAACAACGATCGCGTCGTGCACGGCAAGGAGATCATGGCGATCTTCGCCGGCCTGTTCCTGAAGCAGCCGGTGGCCTACTGGCTGGACAAGCTCGAGGAGGCCGGCGTGCCGTCGGGCCCGATCAACAATTTCGAGCAGGTGTTTGCCGATCCGCACGTCCAGTCGCGCGGCATGCGGGTCAAGGTCGACCATCCCTTCGAGCCGGACCTCTCGCTGATCCGCAATGCGCTGACCCTCTCGGGCACCCCGATCGAGACCTACCGCGCCCCGCCGCTGTTAGGGGAACACACCCAGGAGATTCTCGGCGGCAAGCTCGGCTACGATGCCGGGAAGATCGACGAGCTAAAGAAGCTGGGGATCATCTGATCTCATGACCGGCAAGACCATCATCACCTGCGCCATCACCGGCAACCTGACAAAGCCCGAGCAGTCGCCGCATCTGCCGATCACGCCCGAGCAGATCGCGACCTCCGCGCTGGAAGCGGCTGAGGCCGGCGCTGCCATCGCCCATATCCATGTGCGCGATCCCGCGACGGGGCGGCCCTCGATGTCGGTCGACCTCTACCGCGAGGTGGTGGAAAAAATCCGCGCCCGCAACAAGAGCCTCATCATCAACCTCACCACCGGCCCCGGCGGGCGCTTCGTGCCCTCGATCGAGGATCCGCGCGTTGCCGGGCCCGGCACCACGCTGCTTCCCCCCGAAAAGCGCGTCGAGCATATCGAGCTGCTGAAGCCCGACATCTGCACGCTCGATCTCAACACCATGAATTCGGGCGGCGAGGTCGTGATCAACACGCCGCGCAACGTCCGCATCATGGCCGAGCGGATGAAAGCGGCCGGCGTGCTGCCGGAGATCGAGTTGTTCGATTCCGGCGACTGTCATCTGGCGCGCGACCTGTTCGCCGACGGCACGCTGAAGGGGCCGGGGCTGTTCTCGCTCGTGCTCGGGGTGAAGTACGGCTTCTCGGCCACGCCGGAGACGATGTTCTATGCCCGCAGCCTGCTGCCGCCGGGCGCGATCTGGTCCGGCTTCGGGATCGGCCGCGCCGAATTCCCGATGGTGGCGCAGGCCTGGCTGCTCGGCGGCCATGTCCGCGTCGGCATGGAGGACAATCTCTATATGTCCAAGGGCGTGCTGGCGAAGACCAATGCCGAGTTGGTCGCGCATGCCGCAGGCATCCTGAAGAGCCTTGGCGCAAGCGTTGCGACCGCCGCCGACGCCCGCGCGATGCTGGGATTGGCGCAATAGTTTGGTGGCGGTCGTGTGACGCTCGCGCGGCCTTATGCGAAGCTTGCGCGCAATCCCCAGGTAAACCCGGTCCGTACAGATACAGGCTTCCGCTTCGCGCGCGAGTCAGATTCGATCTCTCCACTGACTTCGGGAGGGAAGTGAATGTCGTACACGATCGGGTTTCAGGCCAAGGACCAGAAAGCAATTCTGGCGACTGAAGCGGCCACCGCCAATCAGGCTGTCGCCATCATTGCTGCGCTGCGGCGAAGCGCCGACGAAATCAAGTTCATCCGCTCGCCGCAGGAAGGTGAGATGGGCATCGAGATGCTGCTGCTGCTCGCCAAGGAAGAGGCCGAGGAAATGCCGCAGCGGGTGTAACCCCGCCCCCGCGATCACACTTCGATCAGAGGCGAAGCATGCCGGCTGCAGACTAATGTAGCAAGGCGTCACTCCCGCTTGAACCGAAGGTGGCCGCCCATGAAACGCGAAGCGCTCCGCGTCGAACCGATCTCGACCTTTCTCGATCGCGTGAAGGCGCCGGCTTCGCCGGTCACGCGCGCCGGCAACATGATCTTCGTTTCAGGCCTGCCGCCGTTCGACCCGGAGACGGGCGGGATCGCGGAGGTGCCGATCGAGCGGCAGAGCGAACTCGTCATGGAGCAGATGAAGCTGTGCCTGGAGACATCAGGCGCTTCGCTGGACAACGTCATGAAGTGCAACGTCTACTGCACCTCGACGAAACATTTCGCCGCGTTCAATGCGGTCTATGCCCGCTACTTCCCGCTCGATCCGCCGGCGCGCATTTTTGTCTGCACGCCGGAATGGTTCGGCCCCTTCGACGTCGAGATCGACTGCATCGCGATGGTATGAGGTGCTGTGGCGGCGCGGGCGGTGTGCTCCCTCGCCCCGCTTGCGGGGAGAGGGTTGGGGTGAGGGGGGCTCTCCGCGAGGGAGGTGACAGCGAGACTTGCGGAGAGTCCCCCTCACCCGGAATCCGCGCTGCGCGCGAATTCCGACCTCTCCCCGCAAGCGGGGAGAGGTGAACCGCCATCCGGCCTCACGCAAAACCACGACACGCCGACTAACGCGCCGCCACCTTCGACGGCGCCTTCATCTCGCTCCGGCCAGCCGTCAGCGCCATCGTCGCTACACTGACCACGCGGGCGACCACGTCCTCGACGTCGTCGAGATCGCATTTGCCTTCCGACAGTTTCGTCAGCCGCTCGCTCTCGCGGATGGTGTGATGCGCCATCGCGAGCGCGAAATTCAAACCCCAGTAAATATCGACGTCGCTGCGGTCGGGCAGGGCACGCCGCATTGCGCCGGCGAACTTGCGCAAATGGTCGATCTCGCGGTTCTTGATGCGGCGGATCGGCGGTACGGATTCGATCGAGGCGCGGATCATGAAGCGCGCCGCGGTGGAGCGCTGGTTCTCGGGGCCGAGGCAGCCGCGCAGGGTCGGCCCGACCAGCGCGTGCAGAATCACCTCGATCGGCGCGCGGCCGCCGCCTTGTTCCTCCGCAGCCTTCAACTCGCGCAAGCGTTCGCGGTTGGTGGCGATCGAGCGCGTCACGAATAATTCCGCGATCAGCTCGTCCTTCGAGCCGAAATGATAGTTCACCGCAGCCAGATTGACATTCGCCTCCGCGACGATGTCGCGCAGCGTCACGTCGCCGAAGCCGCGATCGGCATAGAGCCGTTCGGCGGCGGCGAGAATGGCAGACCTCGTATGATCGCTGGCCATGGATGCCCTCAGGGAGGGGAGTTGCAATTCAAACACTTGTATGAAACTATCGTTTGAAGGCCGGAGAATGTCAATCCGCATGATGGAATTGAGCCGCATCAAAGCGGCACGGGTTCCATCGGGTATCTGCCAGCAGCCGGAATGGCGCTTGCGGGCCGCGTATCGCGGGAGGACAGTCCGGCGCAAAACGAGATTTCAAAGAGAGACCGAGGAGCGTCCCATGGATTTCGATCTGTCCCGCAAGCAGAAGGAATGGCTCGACCGCGTGCAGTCCTTCATGGTCAAGCACGTGCGCCCTGCTGTGCCGATCTATAACGAGCAGGATCACAGCGGCGAGCGCTGGAAGGTCATTCCGGTTCTGGAAGACCTCAAGAAGATTGCGAAGGCCGAAGGCCTTTGGAACATGTTCATGCCGCCGAACGAGCATGAGGACGACGAATTCCGCGGAGCGGGATTGAGCAATCTCGAATACGCGCTGCTGTCGGAAGAGATGGGCCGCATCACCTGGGCTTCGGAAGTGTTCAACTGTTCCGCGCCCGACACCGGCAACATGGAAGTGTTCATGCGCTACGGCTCCAAGGAGCAAAAGCGCAAATGGCTGCGTCCCCTGATGGATGGTGAGATCCGCTCGGCCTTCCTGATGACGGAACCGGCGGTGGCCTCGTCCGACGCCACCAACATCGAGACCAGCATCAAGAAGGATGGCGATCATTACGTCATCAACGGCCGCAAGTGGTGGTCGTCCGGCGTCGGCGATCCCCGCTGCAAGATCGCGATCCTGATGGGCAAGACCGATTTCAACGCGGCCAAGCATCAGCAGCAATCGCAGATCCTGGTTCCGCTCGACACCCCCGGCATCAAGGTGGAGAAAATGCTGCCCGTGTTCGGCTTCGACGACGCGCCGCACGGCCATGCCCAGGTGCTGCTCGAGAACGTGCGCGTGCCGAAGGAGAACATCCTGCTCGGCGAGGGCCGCGGCTTCGAGATCGCGCAGGGCCGTCTCGGCCCCGGCCGTATCCATCACTGCATGCGCACCATCGGCAAGGCCGAGGAGGCGCTGGAGAAGATGGTGAAGCGGCTCACCTCGCGCACCGCCTTCGGCAAGAAGATCGTCGAGCACTCGGTGTGGGAGCAGCGCATCGGCGATGCCCGCACCAACATCGAGATGACCCGCCTGCTGTGTCTCAAGGCCGCCGACATGATGGACAAGGTCGGCAACAAGACCGCGCAGGCCGAGATCGCCATGATCAAGGTCGCAGCGCCCAACATGGCGCTGAAGATCATCGACGAGGCGATCCAGTCGTTCGGTGGCGCCGGCGTCTCGGATGAGGCGGGCCTTGCCAAGGATTACGCCCACATCCGCACGCTGCGTCTCGCCGACGGTCCGGACGAGGTGCACAATCGCGCCATTGCAAGGCTCGAGGTTCGGAAGTATGCCAATTCTCCCAAGCATTAAGCGGGAGAGCATGCTGGCGCTCCCGATCTGAAGAAACGACAGGGCATGATCCGTGATCGGATGACCGCTTGACGCAAGTGCAAGAGCGGTTACCGATTAGGATCATGCGCGGCCTTAAAAGGTCAGGACTGAAGAGGGAGCGTCACCGTGGCTGACGGCGTCAGGAAAGACGAAGAGTTCTCGGGCACCAAGCCGGTTGAGGAGCGTCATCGCATCGACGAGATGCGGCTCGAAGCCTGGCTGCGCGACAACGTCGAAGGCTACGAGGGGCCGCTGGTCGTCCTTCAGTTCAAGGGCGGGCAGTCCAATCCGACCTACCGGCTGAACACGCCGAACCGCTCCTACGTGATGCGCAGAAAGCCGTTCGGCAAATTGCTGCCGTCCGCGCATGCGGTCGATCGCGAATATCGCGTCATCGCGGCCCTTGGAAAGCAGGGTTTCCCGGTCGCGCGCGCCTATGCGCTGTGCCAGGACGACAGCATCATCGGTTCGGCCTTCTACATCATGTCGATGGAAGACGGCCGGGTGTTCTGGGATCCGACGCTGCCGAGCCAGACGCCGGAGGATCGCCGCAAAATCTTCACCAGCAAGATCGAGACGCTGGCGAAGCTGCACATGTTCGATCCCACCGCGATCGGCCTCGGCGATTTCGGCAAGCCCGGCAATTATTTCGCGCGGCAGATCGATCGCTGGACCAAGCAGTATCGTGCGTCCGAGACGCAGCACATTCCGGAGTTCGAGAAGGTCGCCGAATGGCTGCCGAAGACCGTGCCGGAACAGGCGCGGGTCTCGATCGTCCATGGCGACTATCGCCTCGACAACATGATTTTCCACGCGACGGAACCGCACGTGCAGGCCGTGCTCGACTGGGAGCTGTCGACGCTCGGCGATCCCATGGCCGATTTCACTTATCTGCTGATGCAGTGGGTCATGCCGGGCCTCGACGGCGCCGACCTCAAGGCGCTCAACATTCCGAGCGTGGAAGAGGCAGCCCAGATCTATTGCAACGTCACCAAGATGACGGTGCCTGATCTCAACTGGTACTTCTCCTACAATTTGTTCCGCCTCGCCGGCATCACCCAAGGCATCGCCGGCCGCGTCCGCGACGGCACCGCCGCGAATGCCAAGGCGCTGGAGTCAGCCAAGCGCACCGTGCCGCTGTCGAAAGCGTCGTGGGAGTACGCGCAGAAGGCGGGCGCGGTGTAGGAACGAAGGCGCGGCGGTGGCCGCGCCTTTTGCTTTTGGCGCACTTTTGCGCGGTCCTGCCGCTCTCGTGTCCCGGACGCGCTGCTGCATGTAACGCTGCTGCGCAGAGCCGGGACCCAGCCCGTAAGCCGGATGGAGCGCAGCGCAATCCGGGACATCTTCGCCGCGCACGTTGCGCCAAGCCTAGCTTGTCCCGCCACCAGGCGTGACCATATCTGCTCCGCAAGGGGACGATCATGATCCAGCAACTGCGCATCTACGAAATCTTCGAGAAGAACAAGGCCGCATTCCACGCCCGGTTCCGCGATCACGCGGCCCGCATCATGCGAACCCGATACGGTTTTCAGATCTTGGCGATGTGGGAAACCAAATTCGGCGAACGCACCGAGTTCGTATATCTCCTGGAATGGCCTGACGAGGCGGCCAAGATTTCGGCATGGATGGCCTTCATGGCCGATGCCGAGTGGGCCGAGATCAAGCGCGTGACGAGTGCCGAGCATGGCGCGATGGTCGGCCAGATCGAGGACCGCCTGCTTGCGCCGGTGGATTATACTCCGTCGGTCGGCTTGTTGCGCTGATCCAGCTTCAATGCTGTCCTTGCAAACGTGGGCGTCGGTGCAGGGCTACTCCGGCAGCTCCAGCGGCGCCTCGAAGAAGTGGCGGTAGGCGTGAGACAGAAAGCCGACGCCGATCGGAAGTATAAGCAGATAATAGACAGCGACCACCGTGTTGACGGCCGTCATTTCGGCGGCAAGTTCGGGGCCCCTTTGCAGCGCAGGGTGGGGAAGCCCGAACCTCAACAGGAATGCGATCTGGATGATCAGGATCGGTGGAATCGTAGTCGCAAAGATCCCACCGAGCAGTCGCCAGACATTCCCTTGAGTGCGATTCCAGGCCTGCTTGAAGGTCAGGCGGGTATTGCCGACCGCGCGCGCAGGCAAGAGCAGGGTCAGGCGCATCGCAATGAAGAGCGCAACTGCATAGGCAGCTAACACAACCGGGATGATTAGGAAGAATGCCGATTTGGCCTGCATTGCAGCAAAAGATCAGCAAGGCGCCCGGAAGCAGGATGATGGCTGCCATCGGCAGGAATGCCATCAAGGCGAGCGTAATCGCAGTCAAGATGTAGTTCCAGAGCGTTCGGCTCGCGATGTTGACGCCACTGAGGCGGGGGTGCTCGCCCATGATCAACAGCCGGTGCCATGCGACGGCGATGCTAATGCCGGCCAGCAGGAAAACGACGTTGTCGAGGCCTACGAGAATGATCAGCTCGATGGGGCTTGCCAGCTCTGGTCTGAAGCCGGCTTTCATGTTCGCCGTCATCTCAGCCATCCGAGACCATTGCGACCAGCTCGCCGCGCTCGTCAGGACGGCAGCCGCGATCAGCCAGAGCCAGGTCGTCCGCAGGGCGTCGATGAAATTGCGGAAATAGGTTGAATAGGAGAGGCTGACGGTGTCCCAAAACGGCAACTTTGGATAGGGCCGCTCCAGGCGGCCTTCAGCAAGGCTCATGTCAACGTCAGCTCCATTTCGGCCAAGAGAATAGCATCGCTACTATAGATTGCATAGGGCGTGCTCGCGCTGTGTTGGAGAAGAGTTAAATGTTCGCCTGTAGCGATGCTCGCGCGTTGCGATCATGGCTTGCAGGCCGCTGTGCGAATGCAGGCTACCGGAATTCCCACATCTTCCGTCATTGCGAGCGCAGCGAAGCAATTCAGAATCTTTGCGGGGCGGCACTCTGGATTGCTTCGTCGCAAGCGCTCCTCGCAATGACGAGGATGGAGTTCGGAGTCGTCCCTAACAGCGTGCTCTCGTAGGGTGGGCAAAAGCGCGTAGCGCTGTGCCCACGGTCTCTTCGTGACGATCGCAGCAGTGGTGGGCACGCTTCGCTTTGCCCACCCTACGGCAGCGGTGCCTGCGGCTACCCCTTCGCACAATGCGCGATCAGCTTCTCGATGAACCCCGCGCACTTCTCCAGCTCGGCCATCTCCACGAACTCGTCCGGCGTGTGCGCCTGCGCGATCGAGCCCGGGCCGATCACGACTGACGGCACGTCGGCCATGCTGGCGAACAAACTCGCTTCGGTGCCGAACGCGACCTTGGCGTGGTCGTTGCGCCCCGCGAGGCTTTTGGCGAGCGTGACGATCGCGGCATCAGCGGTCGTGTCGAGGGCGGGGTAGTCGAGGATCTCCTCGAAATCGATGCCGCACTCAGGACTCCGCACCTTCATCGCGGGCTCGAGCTCGGCCTTGGCCCAGGCGACGATCGCATCCGTCACCTCGCGGGACTCGGTGATGCCGATGCCGCGGCATTCGAAATCCACCGTGCAGGTGTCGGGCACGATGTTCAGCGCCGCGCCGCCATGCACGATGCTGGTGAGCAGCGTCGAATGCGGGACGTCGTAGAGGCTGTCGGTCGCGCGCACGGCTGCGAGCGCGACGGCGCGGCGGCGGATCTCGACGATCAGCTCAGCGGCATATTCGATCGCGTTGACGCCGTCGGGCGCGATCGAGGAATGGCGGGCGAGGCCGCGGAAGGTCGCGCGCACGCCATGCTTGCCCTTGTGGCCGATGATGACCTTCATCTCGGTGGGCTCGCCGATGAAGGCGCCGAGCGGTTTGATCCGCTTCTTCGCGACCTCGCGCAGCATCGGCCGCACGCCGACACAGCCGATCTCCTCGTCATAGGAAATCGCCAGATGAATCGGCGTCGCGAGTTTCGCTTCCAGCATCTCCGGCACCATGGCGAGGCACACCGCGACGAAGCCCTTCATGTCGGTGGTGCCGCGGCCGTAGAGCTTGCCGTCGCGCTCGACCAGCTTGAACGGATCGTGGCTCCAGTCCTGGCCCACCACCGGCACCACGTCGGTGTGGCCCGACAGCACGAGGCCGGGGCGATCTTCCGGCCCGATCGTGACCCAGAGCGAAGCCTTCTGCCCGGTGTCGTCGGTGATGCGCTCACCCTTGATGCCGAGGAAAGCGAGATAGCTCTCGATGTGGGCGATCAGGGGCAAATTGGTGCGATCGCTGATCGTGTCGAAACCGACGAGGTCGGCGAGGAGGTGGCGGATGCGATCGGCTCGGGAGCTCGGAAAGATCGGGTTGGGCATTGTCATTTCTTGTCGGAGGACGGTGGCTGAGGCGCCTGCACGAACCATACCAACGGGGCGCGCAGATGAGCAAATTAACATCGTTTTGTAGGGTGGGTTAGCCTTGCGGCTGCGCGACGCGCAGTCGGAAGGCGTAACCCACCACTGTCTCTCTCCGCGGAACCAGAAGTGGTGGATTACGCCTTCGGCTAATCCACCTTACGCATCAATCCCTTGCGTTGCCCGCCGGGCAAAACACCCAGGCTGCCGGTCAACCCGCGCCGCGAAAAATATTCCACTTTACCGAAATTCGGAAATGGCGTATCCGTCGCGGCAACCCGGCCCAAGGAAGAGGGGCGTATCGCGATCGTCACGAACGCGGGCCGGGCGGCGGTGGACGTGAGTTACACTGGTGCGAAGGTGATCGCAGGGCGGGCAACCGTGAGCGATGGCGTCGCACGCACGACCGGTGTGATCCGCGTACGGCCAAATCGTGTCGTCCTGGCGCCCGGGGTCTGTGCGCCAAGTCTTGCGGTGATGTGTCTGGCCCAACCGGGTCTTCGCGTCAGTTATCTGCAAGGCGACGGGGGCAATAGTGCATCGCTCCCCGGGGAGAGCACGACATACGCCGTTCCAACCACTGCGCAGGGAAGGCCGGTTGTTGAGGCCACACCTGTATGCCGCTGTGCAAATTCTTGTTGCCACCTTCGCACAGTGGACCGTGGGTGCCCGGCCGGCACCCGGTCTTCCCTGCGCCCTCTTTCAATGGGGGTGAGGAAACGAAGCAAAACTCGGGCGAACAAGCCACGAGGACGCGGTCCCATGTCAGTCATTCAACAACAACGCTCTCGTGCCCCGGACGCTGCGCAGCACTCCCGGCGATGCGAAGCATCGTCCGGTGTGATGCGCTGCAGAGCCGGGGTCCATGTTGCGGCGAGCGCGTGGCCCGCTGGGTCCCGGCTCAGCGCAGCAACGCTTGCGCGTTGCAGCGCGTCCGGGACACGAGACTGCCCTTGCTAAACCGGCTTGCCCGTATACGGCATCGACGCCGTGAGGCCGCCGTCCACCGGGAACGCCTGGCCGTTGACATACGACGCTTCGTCGCTCGCCAGGAACAGTCCCATCGCCGCGAGCTCGTGTGGCTGGCCGGGGCGCTTCAAGGGATTGAGCTGGCCGATCTTGTCCTGGGTGCCGCGCTCTTTCGCACGATCGAAGATCGGTTTGGTCATGCCGGTCTCGATCAGGCCGGGACAGACCGCGTTGATGCGCACGCCGGTGCCGGTGAGCGAATACGCCGTGGTCTGCACCAGGCTGATCACGCCGGCCTTGCTTGCGGCATAAGGATGCCCGCTGGCGCCAGCCTTGAGGCCCGCGACGGATGCCGTCAGCACGATCGCGCCGGATTGTTGTTTGACCATCTGCGGCATCGCATGCTTCACCGCGAGGAACGGTCCGATCAGGTTGATGCGCAGCACCTCCTGCCACTGTTCCACCGTCTGCTCGCCGAGCGGAACGATCCCGCCGGAGACGCCGGCATTGGCCCAGATCACGTCGAGCCGGCCGTGCGTCTTCACCGCCTTGTCGATCACGGCGATGACGTCGCTCTCGGAGCCCGCGTCCGCCATCATGGCTTCGGCGACGCCGCCGGCTTTCTTCACCTCGTCAACGGTCTCCTTCACGGCCTCGGTGCGGTCGACGGCAATGAGCTTTGCGCCTTCCCTGGTGAACAGTAGTGCAGCCGCACGACCGATGCCGCTGCCGGCGCCGGTGATGATGACGGATTTGCCTTGCAGACGGCCCATGCGTTTCTCCCTCTGGTGTGTCGCGCGGCACTTGCCGCGCAACGGAATTTCAAACAAGATTTCAAACGGTAAAGTGTCTTGAGACACGTTCACTACTCACGTACAGCGACATCACACGGGATGGAAGAGGCTCATGGCAACCGCAGACAAGCCGAAAGTGGTCACGACACGCTGGTGGTGGGTCCGTCACGCGCCGGTGCGCAATGACGGCGGCAACATCTACGGCCAGAGCGATCTCGCCTGCGACACCAGCGACACTTACGTCTTCAATGCTGTTGCCAAGGTGTTGCCACGCAAGGCGGTCTGGTATTCGAGCAATCTGATGCGCACACATCAGACCGCGGATGCGATCTGGGCGGCCGGCTATCCGAAGCCGGCCTCGATGCCGTGGGAAGCGGACCTCGCCGAGCAAAATCTCGGGCAATGGCAGGGCATGAATCGCGCCGAATTCATCGCGAGCCGTCCCGTGGGTTCGAGCTGGTTCGCCGACATCAACGAGCCCGCGCCCGGCGGCGAAAGTTTCATGGATCTCTACAACCGAACGCGGCGCACCATCGAGCGGATCAATGGTGAGGCAGCGGGCCAGGACATCATCGCGGTTGCGCATGGCGGCACGATCAAGGCCGCGCTAGGGCTCGCGCTCGACGGTCAGGTGGAGCGGGCGCTGGCGTTCGACATCGACAATTGCTCGATCACGCGGCTCGATTATTTCGCAAGCCCCGAGCGCAGCGTCTGGCGGTTGCCGATGGTGAACCAGCAGCCGTGGATCGCCGATGATGCGCATGCGGAGATGCATCAGCCGGCCGGACCGGAAGTCAAGAATCTCGCTTGACGCTGTTGTCCGCGCACGCGCACGCGACGTAAGCTTCAACCAAATCAAATCGTACCTCTGGGAGAGAAACATGACCTTGTTCGACATGAAGGGGAAAGTCGCCGTCATCACGGGATCGACGCGCGGCATCGGGCTTGCGATCGCCGAGCGCATGGCCGAGCACGGCGCCAAGGTCGTGATCTCCTCGCGCAAGGCCGACGTCTGCGACCAGGTCGCCAAGGGCATCAACGACAAGTACGGCAAGGGCACCGCGGTCGCGATCGCCGCCAACATCTCGTCGAAGGAAAATCTGCAAAACCTGATCGACGAGAGCAATCGCGCCTTCGGCAAGATCGACGTGCTGGTGTGTAACGCCGCGTCGAACCCGTATTACGGGCCGCTCGCCGGCATCTCCGACGATCAGTTCCGCAAAATTCTCGACAACAACATCGTCGCCAACAACTGGCTGATCTCGATGGTGGTGCCGCAGATGATCGAGCGCAAGGACGGTTCGATCATCATCGTCTCCTCGATCGGTGGCCTCAAGGGTTCGACCATCCTCGGCGCCTACGCGATCTCGAAGGCCGCCGACATGCAGCTCGCGCGCAACCTCGCCTGCGAATACGGCCCGCACAACATCCGCGTGAACTGCATCGCGCCCGGCCTGATCAAGACCGATTTCGCCAAGGCCTTGTGGGACAATCCGGAGAATTTGAAGGCCTCGACCTCGCGCTCGCCGCTGCTGCGCATCGGCATCCCCGACGAGATCGCGGGCGCGGCGGTGTTCCTGGGATCTGCGGCCGGCGACTTCATGACCGGCCAGACCATGGTGATCGACGGCGGCGCGACGATCAGCTGAGGCACGCGCGCACGTACAGGGATGGTGGTTGGCTGCGCCGGTTCGGCGAGGAACCAACCACTTTCCGGCTCGTTAGCCCGCGCATTCATCCTCAACCGGCAGGATGGGCGAGGGCGAAAAGCGAGACAGATGATCCCCACGGTGATCAAGCCGCAATCTCCCGACGACGTCTCCGCGATGGTTGTCACAGTCGGCGCGGCGATCCTGAGCATCATCATCGTCGCGGCGCTCTATCTGGGGCGGGAAATCTTCGTTCCCGTCTCGCTCGCCATCCTGCTCAGTTTCGTCCTCGCAGCGCCCGTCAGGTTGATGCAGCGTCTTCGCGCTCCCCGCGCGCTGGCCGTGGTCGGCGTCGTGCTGTTCGCCTTCGCCATCATCTTCGCCCTGGGAAGCGTGATCGCAACGCAGCTCAACGGCCTGGCTGGCGATCTGCCGAAGTACCAGACCACGATCTTATCCAAGATCCAATCGGTGCGCGGCGTCACTGGCGGTAGTTCCACGCTCGAGCGTGCCGCCGAGATGCTTCAGGACCTCGGCAAGGAGCTGGACAAGCCCAAGTCGGTCGCGCCCGCCAATCCGCTGACGTCCGGCACGCCGGCCCACCCCGGCGTCAAGCCGGTCCCGGTCGAGGTTTTGCAGCCGGATCCCGGCGCGCTGGAGAGCCTGCGTTCGCTGATCGCTCCGCTTGTGTCGCCGCTGGCAACGACGGGGATCATCGTCATCTTCGTGATCTTCATCCTGATTCAGCGCGAGGATCTTCGAAACCGCCTGATCAGGCTGGCGGGCTCCCACGATCTGCAACGCACGACTGCGGCACTCGACGACGCCGCGGCGCGCTTGAGCCGGCTCTTCCTCAATCAGCTCATGCTCAACACAGGCTTCGGCGTGCTGATTGGTACGGGCCTGTGGCTGATCGGGATTCCCAGCGCAGCGCTTTGGGGGATTCTCGCGGCCGTGCTGCGCTTTGTGCCTTACATCGGCTCGATCATAGCCGCAGCGTTTCCGCTCGCGCTCGCGGTAGCGGTCGATCCGGGCTGGTGGATGCTGGCCTGGACTGCCGCGCTTTTCTTCGTCATCGAACCGCTGGTCGGGCAGGTCGTCGAACCGCTATTGTACGGCCGCACGACCGGCCTATCGCCCGTGGCTGTCGTCGTCTCGGCGACGTTCTGGACGGCGCTGTGGGGACCGATCGGGCTGGTGCTCGCGACGCCGCTCACCGTCTGTCTGGTCGTGCTGGGCCGGCACGTCGAAAGGCTGTCGTTTCTGGACGTCATGTTCGGCGACCGCCCGGCGCTGTCGCCTCCGGAGATATTCTATCAGCGCATGCTGGCTGGGGACCCGACCGAAGCCGCCGAGAAGGCCGAGCAGTTTCTCAAGGAGAGGTCGCTCGCGGCCTATTACGACGAAGTCGCGATCAAGGGCATGCAACTGGCCCAGTCGGATTTGGACCGCGCTGCCCTGGACCAGACGCGGCTCGCGCGTATCCGCGATACGGTGGTCGAATTCGTCGACGATCTCTCGGAACAGGACGATGGCCGTCCTGTCGGAAATGAGCGGACCGTGGATGCCGAAGCGGTCGATGCCGTCGAAACCGTCGCGCCGGCCAATGACCGGCCGGATATCCCCGTGCTCGATGCAGCGGCTCTCGTGGAACAATTTCGCGGCGAAAATGCCGTGCTCTGCATTGGAGGCCGAACCATGCTCGACGAGGCCGGTGCGATCATGCTCTCGCAGCTGTGCCGTGCGCATGGCGTGGGCAGCCGTGTCGAAGGCCCGGAAGCGTTGTCGACGGCCAATATCTTCCGACTTGATACGTCAGGCGTGGCGTTGGTCTGCCTGAGCTATATCGGCGTCACAAGCCCCGCACATCTGCGCTATGCGGTGCGCCGGCTTCGTCGCAAGCTGCCACAGGCATCCATCATGGTTGGATGCTGGGCGGAGGGTGTCGTCAACATCGACGAACTGCGGGAGACCGCGAAGGCCGACCTGTTTGCCACCTCGCTACGAGAAGCGGCCCAAATCGTCGTCTCCATGGCGCAAGGCCACGATGGCTCCGCGTCGTCTCTCGCGGAGCCTGTCCTGATGGCGCGTGCCTGAAAAGCTAATCCACCGCCGCGTAAACCAGATCCCGCACCAGCGTCCTTGTAAAATCGCGCTGTCCGGGGCCCTGGCTCATGAACACCGTGAACAGATCCTCCTTCGGATCGATCCAGAAGAACGTCCCCGCGATGCCGCTCCAGAAATAGTTGCCGACGCTGCCGGGGAAGGGCGCGATGCCGGCCTCGCGGCGGACGGCGAAGCCGAGACCGAAACCGTGGCCGGGCGACAGCAGCGTGCCGTTGGTGACGACGTGAGGTCCGAGATGATCCGACGCCATCAGCTCCAGCGTCTTGCGGCCGATGATCCTGTTGCCGTCGAGCGTGCCGCCGTTGCGCAGCATCAGTGCGAAGCGGGCGTAGTCCGTCGTGGTCGAGACCAGGCCGCCGCCGCCGGATTCCATGATCGGCTGCTCCAGCATGTTGAACAGCGCGACCTTGTCGCCGGTCCAGGGATCGGCGTCGAACGGCTGAGCCAGGCGGCCGGCGTTGGCCTCGGAGGTCGAGAAAGCGGTCTCGGTCATCTGCAGCGGTGCGAGGATGCGCTCTGTCAGGAATGCGCCGAGTGATTTGCCGCTGGCGACCTCGATGATGCGGCCGAGAATGTCGGTGGAGCGGCTGTAGTTGAACTCGTCGCCGGGATGACAGACCAGCGGGAAGCTCGCCACCAGTGCGGCGTGCTCGGCGTTGGTGATCTTGCGGCTGCGGACGCGGGACTCCTGGTAGAGTTTGTGCACGGGGCCGTCGCCCTGGTGCTCGTAGGTCAGCCCCGAGGTGTGGCGGAGCAGGTCCTGCACCGTCATCGGCCGCCTCGATGCAACCAGTTCCAGCTTGCCGCCGCTGACCAATCCGACCTTCTGGTTGGCGAATTCCGGAATGAATTTGGCGACGGGGTCGGCGAGGATGAGATGACCGTCCTCGACCAGCGCCATGATGCCGACCGACACGATCGGCTTGGTCATCGAGAAGATCCGGAACATCGAATCAAGCGCCATCGCCGGGCCCGACGGGCTCTGTTTGCCGAGCGCCTCGAACCAGCCGACCTGGCCGCGCCGGGCCACCAGCACCGTCACCCCGGGGACGGTTCCCTTGTCGATCTCGCGCTTGAACGCGTCCGACATCGCCTGGAGGCGGGGCCGCGACAGGCCCAGCGTTTCCGGCTTGGCCTCGGGCAGGGATGGGGTTTTCGGCGCGGTCGAGGGGCGGGCGGCGGCTGCGGTCGTCATGGGCACTCCCGGTTGTTCTTGATTTTCGGAGCGGAGAGTGGCCCAGAAGGCGCGGCACAAACAAGCGAAGCCAGCGCGCTTCACCCTTGCATTCCGGGCGCCCCCTGTGCTTGAAAGCGCCCCTGATCCGCGGCGACGCAGGGTCCGTAGGAGTGTAGCTCAATTGGTAGAGCACCGGTCTCCAAAACCGGGGGTCGCAGGTTCGAGCCCTGCCACTCCTGCCAGCTAATCCCCGACGATCAGGATCAACAGGCAGGACAGCGGCGAGCGAAAGCTCTAACCGTGGGTCATGAGGGTCAGGTAAGCCCTTGATCCGGATCAGGTCCGCGGCAGCCGGCCGCGTGTATGCCGGGCGGTCCCCACCTTGACCTTTGGCCCTATCCGCAGTAGATACCGCCCACTCGCTGCCGGCCCGTTAAACGCGGATATCCGGCGCGGCTTTGAAATCCCCGAACAATCGAGCCCGGTTTCCGGCTCATCCTTCGAGACAGAGGGCTGGGCCAACGGCGGCTGTTCGGATCCCTGAAATTCATTCGCGTCTGTCAACGGACGTTGGACATCAAACGATGGCAGTCAGCCCGTTCAAGTTCTTGCAGGAAGTGCGCTCGGAGACCGCCAAGGTCACCTGGCCGACCCGTCGTGAGACCACGATCACCACCATCATGGTGTTCGTGATGGTCGCCGTGGCCTCGATCTTCTTCTTCGCCGCCGACCAGGTCATTCGCGTCCTCATCACCTTCCTTTTGGGCATTCACTGATGGCTACAGCAACGGCTCAATTGTCGGACAAGCGCTGGTATATCGTCCACGCCTATTCGAACTTCGAGAAGAAGGTCGCCGAATCGATCCGCGAGCAGGCCAAGCAGCGCGGGCTCGAGGAGCTGTTCGAGCTGGTGCTGGTTCCGACCGAGAAGGTCACGGAAGTGCGCCGCGGCCGCAAGATCGACGCCGAGCGAAAGTTCTTCCCGGGTTACGTGCTGGTGAAGATGAAGCTGACCGACGAGGCGTTTCATCTGATCAAGAACACGCCGAAGGTCACGGGCTTCCTCGGCGCCGAAAACAAGCCGATGCCGATCTCGGAATCCGAGGCCATGCGCATCCTGCACCAGGTGCAGGAAGGCGTGGAACGGCCGAAGGCGTCGGTGTCGTTCGAGATCGGCGAGAACGTGCGCGTGGCCGATGGCCCGTTCGCGTCGTTCTCGGGTGTGGTCGAGGAAATCGACGAGGCGCGCTCGCGCGTGAAGGTCGCGGTGTCGATCTTCGGCCGCGCCACGCCGGTGGAACTGGAATTCGGTCAGGTCGAGAAGGTCTGATCGGGTAACGCGTGAGGCTTCGGTCTCACGCTGGAAGAGGCCGTGGGAGGGAGAGGGCGGTTGCCAGCCGCATCCGACCCAGACCACGAACCTGAAACCGCCGGCCTTCGCCGGCACAACAGGAGTGATACATGGCAAAGAAAGTGACCGGATACCTGAAGCTTCAGGTCCCGGCCGGTGCGGCGAATCCTTCGCCCCCGATCGGTCCCGCGCTCGGTCAGCGCGGTCTCAACATCATGGAGTTCTGCAAGGCGTTCAACGCCCAGACCCAGAAGGAAGAGAAGAACACCCCGATTCCCGTCGTGATCACGATCTATGCTGATCGTTCGTTCACGTTCGAGATGAAGACCCCCCCGATGTCCTTCTTCCTCAAGCAGGCTGCCAAGATCCAGTCCGGTTCGAAAGCTCCGGGCCGCGACAAGGCCGGCGCGGTGACCAAAGCGCAGGTGCGCGAGATCGCCGAGAAGAAGATGAAGGATCTCAATTGCGATTCCATCGAATCGGCCATGAAGATGGTCGAGGGCTCTGCCCGTTCGATGGGTCTGGAAGTGGCGGGGTAACGACTCATGGCAATCGGAAAGCGTTTGAACAAAGCCCGCGAAGGTGTTGACCGCGAAAAGCTTTACCCGCTCGCGGACGCCATCAAGATGGTCAAGGAACGCGCGAAAGCGAAGTTCGACGAGACCATCGAGGTCGCGATCAATCTCGGCGTCGATCCGCGTCACGCCGACCAGATGGTCCGCGGCGTCGTGACCCTGCCGAACGGCACCGGCCGTACGCTCCGCGTCGGCGTGTTCGCCCGTGGCGCCAAGGCTGACGAAGCCAAGGCCGCGGGTGCCGACGTCGTCGGCGCCGAAGACCTGGTCGAAAAGGTGCAGAACGGTACGATCGATTTCGACCGTTGTATCGCGACTCCCGACATGATGCCGCTGGTCGGCCGTCTCGGTAAGGTGCTGGGCCCGCGCGGCCTGATGCCGAACCCGAAGATCGGCACCGTGACCATGGACGTCACCGGTGCGGTGAAGGGTGCCAAGGGCGGCTCGGTCGAGTTCCGTGTCGAGAAGGCCGGCATCCTGCAGGCCGGCGTCGGCAAGGCCTCGTTCTCCGAGGAGAAGCTGGTCGAGAACATCAAGGCTCTCGCGGATGCTGTCTCGAAGGCGAAGCCGGCTGGTTCCAAGGGCACTTACATCCAGCGCGTTGCAGTGTCCTCGTCGATGGGCCCCGGCGTCAAGGTCGAGCCGGGCACAATTCTCGGCTAAGTCTGGAAATTGCATGAGGCGAGGGGCGGAATTGGGCAACCGATTCCGCCCCTCGTCGTTTGTGGCTGCGCTTATCGGAAACAACAACAATGGCTGACAAGGTCCTGATCTATTCGCGCTTTCCCAAGACGATGATGGCGCACTTCGCCGAGCGGTTCGAGCTGCTCGACACCGGCGGCAAGCCGCCGCGTGAGGTGTTTCCGGTCGAAGAGCTCAGCGGCATCCGCGCCATGCTCACCGCCGGCGGCTCGCCGCTGGGCGCGGAGGCGATGGACCTGTTTCCAAAACTCGGTGCGATCGTCTGCTACGGCACCGGCTATGACGGCGTCGACCTGAAGGCGGCAGCCAGCCGCAACATTGCGGTTGCCCACAGCCCCGGCGCCAACGCGGCCTCGGTCGCCGACATCGCGATGACCCTGATGCTGGCGACGACCCGCCGGCTGCTGGTCGCCGACCAATATGTCCGCAGCGGCGATTGGGCGGGATCGAAGCAGTCGCCGATGATGCGGCCGCAGGCCGGCATGCCCAGCCGCCGCATCGGCGTCTACGGCATGGGCGAGATCGGCCGCAAGATCGCGGCACGCTGCGCCGCCTTCGAGAGCGAAATCGGCTATTTCAGCCGGACCAAATACGATTCCCCCTATCAATACTTCCCGACGCTGGAGGCGCTGGCCGACTGGTGCAGCGTGTTGATGATCGCGGTCCGGGCCGGGGCCGAGACCCAACACGTCGTGAATGCCGATATCCTCAAGCGCCTCGGGGCAGACGGCTATGTCGTCAACATTTCGCGGGGCTCGGTGATCGACGAGAAGGCCCTGGTTGCGGCCTTGACCGACAAGACCATCGCGGGCGCCGGTCTCGACGTGTTTGAGAAGGAACCGCACGCCCCCGACGCCCTGACCGCGCTGCCCAACGTCGTGTTCGCCCCCCATATCGGCGGCCACACTCTCGAATCGCACGTTGCCATGCAGAACTGCGTGCTGGCGAACCTGACCGCCTTCTTCGAGGGCAAGCCGCTGCCTTACGCCGTCAAATCGGCCTGAATCGGCCCTTGTCGGCCCGCCTCAGGCTCCGCCGGCAACGGATTGGAACTGGTGTGAATTTTGCTCTTGGCAAGCAGGCAGAGAGCGGTTAAAGAACCGCCTCCGGACGTACCGGCCTTGGCTGGCGCGTTCGTGCACGCATTCCGAAAACCCGACAGACAGGAGATCATTCCTTTTCAGGACGTCCGTGAGGATTTGCCCGAAAAGGAAGGAAAAACCGTCGGTTGGTGGAGTGCGGGCAGGGGTCGGGCGGTTCGCCGGCTGACCTTGTCCTGTCCAAGACTGCAGGCGCCTGCGGGAAATTTCGATTTCTCAACGGCTTAATCGCATGGCCTGCATAGACGGGTGAAGACCGGATTTCACTTCGCCTTCCACCTTAAGGGTGGTTGCGAAACGGGTCTGGTTCGGACCTCGACACGCCGTGGGCCTTAGCGGGCTCCCGGAGGGCAGGCTTTGAATTGTCGTCTCGCCCGGCGCGTGTCCGATGGGTTTTGACCCTGAGGTTCAGGTTTTGGGTGGGACGATGGGTGCAACCCGGCGGTCCCGCTTCTTGCGATGACCGCCAACCGGAAAGAGCTTGCTGTGGAACGAGCGGCAAAAAAGGAAGCGGTCGAACAGCTCAATGGGGTCTTCAAGACCACGAGCGTCGCGGTCGTTGCCCAATATTCCGGCCTGACCGTTGCCCAGATGCAGAAGCTGCGCATGCAGATGAAGCAGGCTGGTGCCTCGGTGAAGGTCTCGAAGAACCGTCTCGCCAAAATTGCTCTTGAAGGCACTGACGTCGTTGCCATCGGCCCCATGCTGAAGGGACCGACCGTGATCGCCACTTCGGACGATCCGGTAGCGGCGCCAAAGGTCGCCGTCGAATTCGCCAAGGCGAACGAAAAGTTCGTCATCATTGGCGGCTCGATGGGAAAGACCGTCCTGAATGTCGACAGCGTGAAGGCGCTTGCCTCATTGCCGTCGCTTGACGAACTGCGTGCCAAGATCGTCGGCCTTCTTGTGGCCCCGGCGACCAAGCTCGCTCAGCTCGCCAATGCGCCCGCGGGCAAGCTCGCGCGCGTCATCCAGGCTCATGCCTCAAAGGGCGAAGCGGCCTGACGCCCTTCGCAAAACTCAAACCCGAACCAGACTTACACTCAAGGAAACTGAACAATGGCTGACTTGCAGAAGATCGTTGACGACCTCTCGAGCCTCACCGTGCTCGAAGCTGCCGAACTCGCGAAGCTCCTCGAAGAGAAGTGGGGCGTTTCGGCTGCCGCGGCTGTCGCCGTGGCCGGCCCGGCTGGTGGTGGCGCTGCCGCCGCTCCGGCGGAAGAGAAGACCGAGTTCACGGTCGTTCTGGCCGCCGCCGGCGACAAGAAGATCGAGGTCATCAAGGAAGTCCGCGCCATCACCGGCCTGGGCCTGAAGGAAGCAAAGGACCTCGTCGAGGGCGCGCCGAAGCCTGTCAAGGAAGGCGTGAACAAGGACGAAGCCGAGAAGCTCAAGGTCCAGCTCGAGAAGGCTGGCGCCAAGGTCGAGCTCAAGTAAGCAACGCTTACTGGCCGGATCCCGGGCGCGCCTCGCGCGAGGCCCGGGATCCTGGTCCATCCCTTGAAGGGATGGGCCGGATGCAAAAGGCGTGCGACGGAACGTCCCGACGCAGGCCGAACACGAAAAAGTGTGGGGATTGGAGGGTTTACCCCTCGAATCTGCACTATTGTCGCCCCATATCGGTTCGGCAGCACGAAAGCGCGGTGGGCAGGGATCTCGACTTTTCCTGTAAGCCGTTGGGAGAGCAAGCTATTTCGGGCTTTTGCAGTCCGTGAAAACGATCGTTGTGACGGGCGGGCGTGCCTATGCGCCCCGCGCGTCGTTTTGCGTTTTGAAGGTCTGAAGAACAGATTCAGGACATCCCACCTGAACTGAGTCTCCGGCCCCCAAAGCGGGTTCGAAAAATTCAACCCGGGGAGCGGCGGCAGCCGCGCTCCGGACGGCGCGCCCAGAGCGGGCGACGAAAGTGAGAGGCCACGATGGCGCAGCAGACATTCACCGGTCGCAAACGCGTTCGCAAGTTCTTCGGACACATCAAGGAAGTCGCCGAGATGCCGAACCTCATCGAGGTTCAGAAGGCGTCCTATGACCAGTTCCTGATGGTCGACGAACCCGTCGGCGGGCGTCTCGACGAGGGCCTCCAGGCTGTGTTCCGCTCGGTGTTCCCGATCTCGGACTTCTCGGGCACCTCGATGCTGGAATTCGTCCGCTACGAGTTCGAGCAGCCGAAATACGACGTCGACGAGTGCCGCCAGCGCGGCATGACCTTCGCGGCTCCCCTCAAGGTGACGCTGCGCCTCATCGTGTTCGATATCGACGAGGAAACCGGCGCGAAGTCGGTGAAGGACATCAAGGAGCAGGACGTCTACATGGGCGACATCCCGCTCATGACGATGAACGGCACCTTCATCGTCAACGGCACCGAGCGCGTCATCGTCTCGCAGATGCACCGTTCGCCCGGCGTGTTCTTCGACCACGACAAGGGCAAGACCCATTCGTCGGGCAAGCTGCTGTTCGCTGCCCGCGTGATTCCGTATCGCGGCTCCTGGCTCGACATCGAGTTCGACGCCAAGGACATCGTCTATGCGCGTATCGACCGTCGCCGCAAGCTGCCGGTGACGTCGCTGATGTTCGCCCTCGGCCTCGACGGCGAGGCGATCCTGTCCACGTTCTACAAGAAGATCCAGTACAAGCGGACCAAGGAAGGCTGGCGCGTTCCGTTCGACGCCAACCGTTTCCGCGGCTACTCGACCATCAACGACCTGATCGACGCCGACACCGGCAAGGTCGTGCTCGAGGCCGGCAAGAAGCTCACCGTTCGCGGTGCGCGTCAGATGCAGGAGAAGGGCCTGAAGGCGCTGCGCCTGTCGGATGCGGAACTCGTCGGCAACTACATCGCCGAGGACCTCGTCAATCCGAAGACCGGCGAGATCCACGCGGAAGCCGGTGAAGAGATCACCGACAAGTCCATGAAGGCCCTCAACGAGCAGGGCTACAAGGACCTGCCGCTGCTCGACATCGACCACGTCAATGTCGGCGCCTACATCCGCAACACGCTCTCGGCCGACAAGAACATGACGCGTGAAGACGCGCTGTTCGACATCTACCGCGTGATGCGTCCGGGCGAGCCGCCGACGCTGGATTCGGCGCAGGCGATGTTCCAGTCGCTGTTCTTCGACGCCGAGCGTTACGACCTGTCCGCGGTCGGCCGCGTCAAGATGAACATGCGCCTCGACCTCGATGCGCCCGACACCCAGCGCACGCTGCGCAAGGAAGACATCCTCTCCGTCATCAAGACGCTGGTGGATCTGCGTGACGGCAAGGGCGAGATCGACGACATCGACCATCTCGGCAACCGCCGTGTGCGCTCGGTCGGCGAGCTCATGGAGAACCAGTACCGCATCGGCCTCCTGCGCATGGAGCGCGCGATCAAGGAGCGCATGTCCTCGGTCGACATCGACACGGTCATGCCGCAGGACCTGATCAACGCGAAGCCGGCGGCTGCCGCCGTGCGCGAGTTCTTCGGCTCCTCGCAGCTCTCGCAGTTCATGGACCAGACCAACCCGCTCAGCGAGATCACCCACAAGCGCCGCCTGTCGGCGCTTGGACCGGGCGGTCTGACCCGCGAGCGCGCCGGCTTCGAAGTCCGCGACGTGCATCCGACCCACTACGGCCGTATCTGCCCGATCGAAACGCCGGAAGGTCCGAACATCGGCCTGATCAACTCGCTCGCGACCTTCGCGCGCGTGAACAAGTACGGCTTCGTCGAGACGCCTTATCGCAAGGTCAAGGACGGTCGTGTCACCGACGAGGTCGTGTACCTCTCGGCGATGGAAGAGGGCCGCTACACGGTCGCGCAGGCCAACGTGCCGCTCGACCCGAAGGGCCGCTTCACCGAAGACCTCGTGGTCTGCCGTCACGCCGGCGAAGTCTTGCCGGTGACGCCTGACAAGGTCGACTACATGGACGTGTCGCCGAAGCAGCTGGTTTCGGTGGCCGCGGCGCTGATCCCGTTCCTCGAGAACGACGACGCCAACCGCGCGCTGATGGGCTCGAACATGCAGCGCCAGGCGGTGCCGCTGGTTCGCGCCGAGGCGCCGTTCGTCGGTACCGGCATGGAAGGCGTGGTTGCGCGTGACTCGGGTGCCGCCATCGCGGCGCGCCGCTCGGGCGTGATCGACCAGATCGACGCGACCCGCGTCGTCATCCGCGCCACGGAAGATCTCGATCCGACCAAGTCGGGCGTCGATATCTATCGCCTGATGAAGTACCAGCGCTCCAACCAGTCGACCTGCATCAACCAGCGTCCGCTGGTGAAGGTCGGCGACATCGTCAAGAAGGGCGACATCATCGCCGACGGTCCGTCGACCGATCTCGGCGAACTCGCGCTCGGCCGCAACGTGCTCGTCGCGTTCATGCCGTGGAACGGCTACAACTTCGAAGACTCGATCCTGCTCTCCGAGCGGATCGTGAAGGAAGACGTCTTCACCTCGATCCACATCGAGGAGTTCGAAGTGATGGCCCGCGACACCAAGCTCGGGCCTGAGGAAATCACCCGCGACATTCCGAACGTGTCGGAAGAAGCGCTGAAGAACCTCGACGAAGCCGGTATCGTCTACATCGGTGCGGAAGTGCGCGCCGGCGACATCCTGGTCGGCAAGATCACGCCGAAGGGCGAAAGCCCGATGACGCCGGAAGAAAAGCTGCTGCGCGCCATCTTCGGCGAAAAGGCCTCCGACGTTCGCGATACCTCGCTGCGCGTGCCCCCGGGCGTGCAGGGCACGATCGTGGAAGTCCGCGTGTTCAACCGTCACGGCGTCGACAAGGACGAGCGTGCACTGGCGATCGAGCGGGAAGAGATCGAGCGTCTGGCCAAGGACCGCGACGACGAGCAGGCGATCCTGGACCGCAACGTCTACAACCGTCTTGCCGAGCTGCTCGAAGGGCGGCAGGGCATTGCCGGTCCGAAGGGCTTCAAGAAGGACACCAAGATCACCCGTGCGGTGCTCGAGGAGTATCCGAAGTCGCAGTGGTGGCTGTTCGCCTCGCCGAACGACAAGCTGATGGCCGAAATCGAGGCCATGCGGAAGCAGTACGACGAATCGAAGAAGGGCCTCGAACAGCGCTTCCTCGACAAGGTCGAGAAGCTTCAGCGCGGTGACGAATTGCCGCCCGGCGTGATGAAGATGGTCAAGGTCTTCGTCGCGGTGAAGCGCAAGATCCAGCCCGGCGACAAGATGGCCGGCCGCCACGGCAACAAGGGCGTGGTGTCGAAGATCGTGCCGATCGAGGACATGCCGTTCCTCGAAGACGGCACGCACGCCGACATCGTGCTCAACCCGCTCGGCGTGCCTTCGCGCATGAACGTCGGACAGATCCTCGAGACCCATCTCGGCTGGGCATGCGCCGGCCTCGGCAAGCGTATCGGCCAGACGGTCGACGCGTACTTGGCGAAGCAGGACATCCGGCCGCTGAAGGAAACCTTGAAGAAGGTCTACGGCGAGGACGAGACGATCAAGTCGCTCAACGACAATGAGTTGATCGAGCTCGGCCATAACCTCAGCCGCGGCGTGCCGATCGCGACGCCGGTGTTCGACGGCGCCAAGGAAGCCGACATCGAGGAGATGCTGAAGCTTGCCGGTCTGGACGCTTCGGGCCAGTCGACCGTCTATGACGGCCGTACCGGCGATGCGTTCGATCGGAAGGTGACGGTGGGCTACATCTACATGCTCAAGCTGCACCATCTCGTCGACGACAAGATCCACGCGCGTTCGATCGGTCCGTACTCGCTCGTCACCCAGCAACCGCTGGGCGGCAAGGCGCAGTTCGGCGGCCAGCGTTTCGGCGAAATGGAGGTGTGGGCGCTCGAGGCTTACGGCGCGGCGTACACGCTCCAGGAAATGCTGACGGTGAAGTCGGACGACGTCGCCGGCCGTACCAAGGTGTACGAGGCGATCGTGCGCGGCGACGACACGTTCGAGGCCGGTATCCCGGAATCGTTCAACGTGCTGGTCAAGGAAATGCGCTCGCTCGGCCTCAACGTCGACCTGCACAACTCCAAGGTCGGACCGGCGTCGACGTCGGAAGCGGCCGAGTAACACGACCTTTCATGCCCGGCCTTCACGGCCGGGCATTGGCGCCCCTCCCGATGCCTTGAGGGCAGGGCGCCCCGCTAAAGTGATTTTCGAATTTGCGGCCGGAGGCGACCGGTCTGCGAGGAGAAGACGATGAACCAAGAAATTATGAATCTCTTTAACCCGACGACACCGGCTCAGGTCTTCGACCAGATCCGGATTTCGATCGCGTCCCCGGAGAAGATTCTGTCCTGGTCCTACGGCGAGATCAAGAAGCCGGAGACCATCAACTACCGTACCTTCAAGCCCGAGCGCGACGGCCTGTTCTGCGCCCGCATCTTCGGGCCGATCAAGGATTACGAGTGCTTGTGCGGCAAGTACAAGCGCATGAAGTACAAGGGCATCATCTGCGAGAAGTGCTCGGTCGAGGTCACGCTGTCGCGCGTCCGGCGCGAGCGCATGGGCCATATCGAGCTCGCTGCCCCCGTCGCCCACATCTGGTTCCTGAAGTCGCTGCCCTCGCGCATCGGCCTTCTGCTGGACATGACGCTGAAGGATCTCGAGCGGATCCTCTACTTCGAATATTACGTCGTTCTCGAGCCGGGTCTCACCGCGCTCAAGGACCGTCAGCTGCTGTCGGAAGACGAGTACCTGAAGGCGCAGGACGAGTACGGCCAGGATTCCTTCACCGCCATGATCGGCGCCGAGGCGATCCGCGAGCTGCTCAAGGGCATGGACCTCGAGAAGCTCGAAGCCACCTTGCGCCTGGAGATGCAGGAGACCGACTCCGACATCAAGCACAAGAAGCTCGCCAAGCGCCTGAAGATCGTGGAAGCGTTCCGCCACTCCGGCAACAAGCCGGAATGGATGATCATGACCGTGGTCCCGGTGATCCCGCCGGACCTGCGTCCGCTGGTGCCGCTCGACGGCGGCCGCTTCGCGACCTCGGACCTCAACGACCTCTACCGCCGCGTCATCAACCGCAACAACCGCTTGAAGCGGCTGATGGAGCTGCGCGCGCCTGACATCATTATCCGCAACGAGAAGCGCATGCTTCAAGAAGCGGTGGATGCGCTGTTCGACAACGGCCGCCGCGGCCGCGTCATCACGGGTGCCAACAAGCGCCCGCTGAAGTCGCTCGCCGACATGCTCAAGGGCAAGCAGGGCCGCTTCCGTCAGAACCTGCTCGGCAAGCGCGTCGACTATTCGGGCCGTTCGGTGATCGTGGTCGGTCCCGAGCTGCGCCTGCATCAGTGCGGCCTGCCGAAGAAGATGGCGCTCGAGCTGTTCAAGCCGTTCATCTATTCGCGGCTTGACGCCAAGGGTCTGTCCACCACGGTGAAGCAGGCCAAGAAGCTGGTCGAGAAGGAGCGGCCCGAGGTCTGGGACATCCTGGACGAGGTCATCCGCGAGCATCCCGTGCTGCTCAACCGCGCACCGACGCTGCATCGTCTCGGCATCCAGGCGTTCGAGCCCGTGCTGATCGAGGGCAAGGCGATCCAGCTTCACCCGCTGGTCTGCTCGGCTTTCAACGCCGACTTCGACGGCGACCAGATGGCCGTGCACGTTCCGCTGTCGCTCGAAGCGCAGCTGGAAGCGCGCGTCCTGATGATGTCGACCAACAACATCCTGCATCCCGCGAACGGTCAGCCGATCATCGTGCCGTCGCAGGACATCGTGCTGGGTCTCTACTACGTCTCGATCATGCGCGAAGGCCTGCCCGGCGAGGGCAAGGTGTTTGGCGAGATGGCCGAGCTCGAGCACGCCCTGCATGCGAAGGTCATCCACCTCCACACCAAGATCAAGTACCGTTGGGAAGGCATCGACGAGACCGGCAAGATCACCAAGCGCTGGATCGAGACCACCGCTGGCCGCGTCATGCTGGGCAATCTGCTGCCGAAGAACCAGCGGGTCCCGTACGAGATCATCAACAAGCTGATGACCAAGCGCGAGATCTCGGGCGTCATCGACCAGGTCTATCGTCACTGCGGTCAGAAGGAGACGGTGATCTTCTGCGACCGCATCATGGCGCTCGGCTTCTACAACGCGTTCAAGGCCGGCATCTCGTTCGGCAAGGACGACATGGTCGTGCCGCACGCCAAGTGGAAGATCGTCGACACCACCCGTACGCTGGCGAAGGATTTCGAGCAGCAGTACAACGACGGCCTGATCACCCATGGCGAGAAGTACAACAAGGTCGTCGACGCCTGGTCGAAGGCCACTGAAGAAATCGCCAAGGCGATGATGAAGGAGATCTCCTCCACCAAGAAGACGGCGAGTGGAGCGGATGCCGACATCAACTCGATCTACATGATGGCTCACTCCGGCGCCCGCGGTTCGCCGGCCCAGATGCGCCAGCTTGCCGGCATGCGCGGCCTGATGGCCAAGCCGTCGGGTGAGATCATCGAGACGCCGATCATCTCGAACTTCAAGGAAGGCCTCTCGGTTCTCGAGTACTTCAACTCGACCCACGGCGCCCGCAAGGGTCTCGCGGACACGGCGTTGAAGACCGCGAACTCGGGCTACCTGACCCGTCGTCTCGTCGACGTGGCGCAGGACTGCATCATCACGCAGTCCGACTGCGGCACCAAGCTCGGCATCAAGATGCGCGCCATCGTCGATGCCGGCACCGTGGTTGCTTCGCTCGGTTCGCGCATCCTCGGACGCACGGCCTGCGACGACATCCGCGACAGCTCGGGCAAGGTGATCATCAAGCGCGATACGCTGATGGAAGAGAGCCATCTGGACGCCATCCAGCAGGGTGGCGTGCAGGAGGTGAAGATCCGCTCGGCACTGACCTGCGAACTCGTCAACGGCATCTGCGGCAAGTGCTACGGCCGCGACCTCGCCCGCGGCACGCCGGTCAACCACGGCGAAGCGGTCGGCGTCATCGCGGCGCAGTCGATCGGCGAGCCGGGCACCCAGCTCACCATGCGCACCTTCCACATCGGTGGTGCGGCGCAGCTCAACGAGCAGTCGTTCGTCGAAGCCAATTTCGACGGCAAGATCGTGATCAGGAACAAGGCCATCGCCCGCAACAGCGAAGGTCACCTGGTCGCAATGGTCCGCAACATGGTGGTGGCAATCGTCGATGCCGACGGCACCGAGCGTGCGACGCACCGTGTCCAGTACGGCTCGCGTCTGCACATCGACGAGGGCGACACCGTCAAGCGCGGCCAGCGCATCGTCGAGTGGGACCCGTATACCCGTCCGCTTCTCACCGAAGTGGAAGGCACCATCGGCTTCGAGGACCTGGTCGAGGGCCTGTCGATCACTGAAACGCTCGACGAGGCCACCGGTATCGCCAAGCGCGTGGTCATCGACTGGCGCTCGACGCGCGGCGGCGGGGACCTGCGTCCCGCCATCGTGGTCAAGGGCAAGGACGGCAAGGTGCTCAAGCTCGCCCGTGGCGGCGATGCTCGCTACATGCTGTCGGTCGACGGCATTCTGTCGGTCGACATCGGAGCCAAGGTCCAGGCGGGTGACATCCTCGCCCGTGTCTCGACCGAAAGCGCCAAGACGCGTGACATCACCGGCGGTCTGCCGCGGGTGGCGGAACTGTTCGAGGCACGTCGCCCGAAGGATGCGGCGATCATCGCCGAAATCTCGGGCACCATCCGGTTCGGACGCGACTACAAGAACAAGCGTCGCATCTCGATCGAGCCGATGGACAAGACCGACGAGGCGCGCGAGTACCTGATCCCGAAGGGCAAGCACATCCACCTTCAGGACGGCGACGTCGTCGAAAAGGGCGACTTCATCGTGGAAGGCAACCCGGCGCCGCATGACATCCTTGCGGTCAAGGGCATCGAGGAGCTCGCGGCCTATCTGGTCAACGAAATCCAGGAGGTCTACCGGCTCCAGGGCGTGCTCATCAACGACAAGCACATCGAGGTGATTGTCCGTCAGATGCTCCAGAAGGTGGAAGTCACCGACCAGGGCGACACGGACATGATCTCCGGCGAGCAGATCGACAAGATCGAGTTCGACGCGATCAACGAGAAGACCAAGGAAGAGGGCAAGAAGATCGCCACGGGTACGCCGGTTCTGCTCGGCATCACCAAGGCGAGCCTCCAGACCCGCTCCTTCTTCTCGGCGGCCTCGTTCCAGGAGACCACCCGCGTCCTCACGGAAGCGGCGGTCAACGGCAAGGTCGATCCGCTCGAAGGCCTCAAGGAGAACGTCATCGTCGGCCGGCTGATCCCGGCGGGCACCGGTGCCTCCATGGCCAAGATCCGCGAAGTCGCGATGAAGCGCGACAAGATGATCCTGGACGAGCGCGAGAAGCAGGCGGCCGTCGTGTCGCCCGCGCCGGAAGCGGAGCTTCCTGCGCTGCCGCCTGCGGAATGATCGTTCATCCGTAGGAATACCGAGGACAATGAAAAGGCCGGCGCAAGCCGGCCTTTTTGCTGCTTTGTTTCCCTGTTGCGGTGCGGGATCAACCTTTGTTCATCTTCCCTTCAGCCGTAAAAGCGCTTCTGCTAGGGGAGCTTAGACCGGTGGATCCCGTGACGGGGGCAGGGCCGGAGACCACGGAACTCTCATGCTTGATCTCGCAATCGTAGGCGGCGGCCCCGGCGGGCTGATGAGCGCCTGGTATCTGAAGAAGAAACTCGGCGACCTCTGCCGCATCACCATCTACGAGGCGTCCGACCGGCTCGGCGGCAAGATCGTCACGCGCAAATTCGATTCCGCGCCCGCCATGTACGAGGCCGGTGTTGCCGAGATCTACGATTACTCGATGACGGGTCCCGATCCGCTGCGCGAGCTGATCCAGCATTTCGGCCTGCAGACGATTCCGATGGACGCCGAGCAGGTGCAGTTCGGCGGCGAGCTGCTCAACGACGTCGCCGGCATGCGCCGCAAATACGGCGCCAGGACCGCAGCCGCGATCGAGGCGTTCCGCAAACGCTGTGCCGAGGCGATGTCGCCGATCGAATATTACGAAGGCGTCGGCGCCCACGACAACGAGAACCCCTGGGCCTACAAGACCGCCGAGCAGGTGCTCGACGAGGAGGTCGAGGACGAGACCGCCAAGCGCTTCTTCAAGGTCATGGCACGCTCGGACCTCGCGACCGAGAGCCACAACACCAATGGCCTCAACGCGCTCAAGAACTATCTGATGGATGTCGACGGCTATATCGGCCTCTACTCCATCCAGAACGGCAACGAGCAGCTGATCGAGTGCCTCCAGTCGGAGGTGAATGCCGACATCCAGCTCAATCATCGTGTGCTCACCGTCGGCAAGGCGCCGACCGGCCGCTATCAGCTCAAGATGATGAACGGCAAGGGGCCGGAGACGCGCGACTTCGATCTCGTGCTGATGTGCCTGCCGCATTCCTGGCTCTCGACCGTCGGCTGGGAAGGCGAGCAGCTGCGCAAATCGATGGTCAAGCACGTCTCGTATTTCGACCGTCCCGCGCATTATCTGCGCGTCTCGATCCTGTTCGATTCCCCGTTCTGGGGCGAAAAGATTCCCGGCGCCTGGTTCATGTCGGAGGCCTTCGGCGGCTGCTGCGTCTACAACGAAGGCGCGCGCCACGATGTCGGCAAGCACGGCGTCCTGAACTGGCTTATCCCGGGCTCCGACGCGCTGGCCTTCGCCAATCTGTCGGACCAGGAACTGTTCGACGCCGCGCTGAAATCGCTGCCGGCTTCGCTCGGCGACGCCCGTGCGCATTTCGTGGAAGGCAAGACCCATCGCTGGCTGTCGTCGGTGAACGCAATTCCGGGCGGCCTGCCGGTGCGCGACGTCATGACCAACCATCGCCCCGAGCCGAAGGAGCATCCCGGCATCGTGGTGGTCGGCGACTATCTGTTCGACTCCACGCTGAACGGCCTGCTCGATTCTTCGGATGCCGCGACCGATATCATCCTCACCGAGATGATGCGCCTGCGCCGCGAGCGCGCGCAGGAGGAGGGGCAGCCGGTCTCGGACAAGATCGACCGCGACTATTTCGAGGATTATCGCGGCCTCGGTCCCTATAGCGAGGCATGGCGGCACTTCACCGATCCCGACTATCTGACAAAGCTGATCGGTATCGTCTGGGGCAGGGCCAAGGGTGCCAAGCTGCTGGTCGCGGGCTCGGCCAGCGGCGAGCTGGTCGGCGCGCTGCGCGATCGCGGCATCGATGCCTGGGGCATCGAGAACAATCGCGCCATCCACGCGAAAACGCCGAAGGCGCTGAGGAAATACAACAAGCTCGGTTCGATCACCGACATGCCGTTCAAGGACGGCGCCTTCGATTTCGTGTTCGAGACCAGCCTCTGCCACATTGCCCCGAAGCAGGTGGTCCGCGCCATCCGCGAGCTCAACCGCGTGGTCAAGACCGGCCTCGTGTTCGGCTCGATCACCTCGGACATGGCTTCAGCGGTGATCGACCGCTACGACCTGTTGCGCGGGGTCAGGAAGCTCGGCACCTGGTGGGAATGGTCCGAGCTGTTCTTCGGCAACGGCTTCGACCTGTCGATGCACCGCAAGGACTGCACCGATGCGCTCTGGGAGGCGACGCTCGCCGCCAACAAGGGCCCGGGCCAGTGGTACGCGGACGCCGACAGCCTGCGTTATTCGTTCTTCGACAAGGTCGAGGACGAGGACGAGGACTAGCCGCAGGGCGAGCCGGCACAGCCAATTGTTTTGCCGAATTCATTCTGATCGCATAGAATCGGTGCGATAGCGGTTGCCGCTATTCCCTGCTTTCTCTGCGGTCATACCGGCCGTCAGCATCCGTTGGTTTCATGGCGTCCAAGCCCCTTCCGCCCGACAAACAGAAGCTCGCCGCGGAAGAGGCGGCCGAGCTCGACGACAAGCTCGCCCCCGCCAAACCGGACCTCGAAGCCGACGAGGACGACGAAGACGAGGAGGATGACGAGCTGGAGCTCGATGACGACGACGATGAGGACGAGGACCTCGTCGTCTTTACCGCGCGCGAGGCCGCGGGCGCGCTCGCGACCATCCTGGGTTTCGTCAAACCCTTCCTCGTCAACTACAAGCGGATGCTGTCATTCGTGGCGTTCGGCGTCTTCGTCGAGACGCTGTTCAACGTCATCATGCCGCTCAGCCTGAAATACCTGATCGACGACGCGCTCGGCGAGGAGGATTTCCAGGCGCTGTACAAGATCCTCGGCGTGCTCGCGGTCGCCGGCATCTTCACCTCGATCGTCGCGGTCTGGTACGAACGCTGGGACGCGCGGCTGGCGGCCTGCGTTATCTCCGATGTCCGCAAGCGCCTGTTCGATCATGTCCAGGACCTGCCGGCGGCTTATTTCGGCCGCACCAAGCGTGGTGAGATCCTGTCGCGCTTCTCCGTCGACCAGGCTGCCTTCGAGGGCTCGGTCAAAACTTTCGCCAACAGCGCGGCGCTGCCGTTCCTCGAATTGATCGCCGGCATCATCCTGATGGTGTTCCTGAACTGGCAGCTCGCGGCGGTCGCGCTGCTCGTGTTCCCCATCACGCTGATCGGTCCGCGCATCCTGACCCCGAAAGCGGTGCAGGCCAATTACGAGCAGAAGCAGAACGAGAGCGCGCTGCTCGGAATGGTGCAGGAGAACGTGGCGGCGCAGGCCGTGATCAAGGCGTTCAGCCTGCAGCGCAAGATGTTCGGCTTTTTCAAGTTCCGCAACGACGAGACCCGCAACAAGATCGCCTCGGCCACGTTCCTGTCGACCATGGTGGAGCGGACCGTCACCATCTCGGTGCTGATGCTGCACCTCGTCGTGCTCGCGATCGGCGCGTATCTCGCGACCAAGGGCCAGATCACGATCGGCACCTTCGTCACCTTCGAGAGTGCGTTCTGGGAGGTCTCCTACAACATCGCCCATGTGATGCACTTCGTTCCGGTGTCGATTTCCTCGGCCGCCGCGATCCGTCACATGCAGGAGCTGCTGGACGAGCCGACGCGCAGCGCTGATCGTCCCGGCGCACCCGACCTTCCGCGCATCACCAACGACATCACCTTCGATCACGTCACCTTCCAGTACGAAGGCAGCCAGACGCCGGTACTGGACAATCTCAGCCTCAAGCTCAATGTCGGCAAGCGCATCGCCATCGTCGGCCCCTCGGGCTCCGGCAAGAGCACGCTGCTCAATCTGATCCTGCGGCTCTACGTGCCCGACGATGGCCGCGTCACCATCGACGGCGTCGACGTGCGCAAGGTGACGCTGGATTCGCTGCGCCGGAGCATGGCGGTCGTGTTCCAGGAGAACATGCTGTTCAACATGTCGATCCGCGAAAACATCCGGCTCGGCAAGGAAGGCGCGACCGACGAGGAGGTCGAGGAGGCCGCCAAAAAGGCCGAGATCCATCGCTACATCATGAGCCTGCCGCAGCGCTACGACACGCCGGTCGGCGAGCGCGGCGATACCTTGTCGGGCGGCCAGCGCCAGCGCATCGCGATCGCACGCGCTGTCATCCGCAATCCGTCCGTGCTGCTGCTCGACGAGGCGACTTCGGCGCTCGACCAGACCACGGAGGCCGCAATCAACCGCACGCTGCTCAAGGTCGCCAAGGGCCGCACCATGATCTGGTCGACCCATCGTCTGAGCTCAGTGGTCGAGATGGACGAAATCATCGTGATTTCGGGGGGCAGGGCGATCGAGCGCGGTTCGCATGCCCAGCTGCTGGCGAAGAACGGCACCTACCGCAATCTCTGGAACGATCAGACCCACCAGCCGCACGGTGCGGTGGCTCAGGCTGACGACGACAGCGACGATGACGACCTCGACGAGGACGATGAGGACGAAGACGAGGAGGAGTGACCGAGGAAGTTCGGCTCCAGATGGACGGCCCCTCCAAGCGGCCGCAATAGCCCCTGAACCGACCAGGCGACGAAGCGAGCCCAGCGCTGTGCCGTCCAGTAGGGGCTCGTGCTGATCGAGACCGAGCGGAAGTCGAACGCCTTCGCTGCCGACCATTCGTCGCAGTCCCGCTTGACCGGATCGGCATAGAACGCGGCGATCTTGCCCGTATCCATCCCGTCGGAAGCGAGCCATTGCGGGATGTAGAGGTTGCAGAGCCGCTCGACGTCGGTGAAGACCTTGTCGCAGCCGGTGCCGGCGGCAGGGCAGGAGGTCGCAAACGCATCGCCCACCAGCACCAGGCCGGGCTGGCCGCTTGCGTCATTCACATAGAGATCGACCGGGCGAATCTTCAGTTCGCCGGGAATGTCGAAGGCGCCGGTGATGCGCTTGAGCCGGGGCAGGGCGGCGTTCAGCGTCTCGGCCGGCGCGCGGCGCAGCTCGCGCAACCATGGATCGTCGAAGCCGCGATAGACGAACAGGTTGGCGCGCATCCGCGTGCCGACCGGAAACAGCGTGATGTAGGGGATCCGGTCGCTCGGCCGTTCCGAGAAATAGGTCAGCGCCGGGAAATCGAACGAAGTCCGCCCCGCCGGCACCACGTCGAACCCGACCGAGATCGAATGGCAGGCGCTGACGATTCGCCGGGCGATGCCGAGCTGGTGGCGCAGGCCGACGTTCAGTCCGTTGGCGAGCACCACCAGGCGGGCCGAGATCGTCTCGTCATTGGAGAGCGTGACCTTTTGTCGGTCCGGGCTGGTCTCGACCGAAATCGCCTTGGCGCAGATGCGCGCGACGGTTTCAGGGATTTCGTCCCGGACAGCGTTAACGAGCGAATCGTAGAGGATGTTGAACTGCCGGCTTGGTGCCTTGTCGAGGAGGTGGCCGAAGCGCGCGATCCAGTTCTCGCCGGCAAAGGTCGCGCGGCGCAGCACCGATTCTCCGATTCCCGTCCTCAGGAATCGCTCGACCTGCACGTGGCCGCTGAGTTTTTCGACCCGAAAGTCCGCCGGATAGCTCTCATGCGGGTCGATCAGCACCGCCGAAATGCCGGCACGGCCGAGCATTGCGGCGGCGGTCGAGCCCGAGAGTCCTCCGCCGATAATGGCAATGTCGGTATACCGCATGACGCAAATCTCTGCCGAAGGCGGCAGTTTGACGCATCAACAGGAAAAAAAGCCTTAGCAGGGGTTATAAAAGTATATTTTACCCGGCTATAAATAGTTTGCCTACTGGCGGAACAGGCGTCTCGTGGCCATATGCAGGACGCGCAGCAAGTGCGGGCAAACGACGATTTTGACAGGCGCCAGAAGCGTTTTCCGACTGTCGTTTCGCCTTGACTTGATCGATTCTCACTTATAGAAAGCGCCTCACTTACACGACAGGCGGTGAGCATCGCCAACGTCGGAACGGGCCACTCGCTGATCCCCAAGAGTTTGATCTCCAAAGGGTCGTTTAAAGCGGGCACCAACCTCGACGAATGCCGCTCAAACGCTGTCGATCATAGCTAGGCAATGCCAGTGCGATTCTAGTTCTCTTGAGCTTGTTCTCTTGAGATCGAATTCGGATGCATGACCTCAGTGCGCGGGCCGCGGCTTTATGCTGATCGGCCTCAATACTGCGGTCCTCTGTGGCGTCGAAACGCTTTCCGCTCAGTGATGGAGTGGTTGGCGCAATTTCGCTTTGTGCGGATTGTTCCGTGCGAGGCGCTCCGTCGAGCGGGTAGCTCGAAAGAATTGCGGTTCCGGCAACGGTCCGCGGCAAGACAGCGGACCCGGAAGGGCTCGCGACAGAACAAAGGGTAAGGCCAGGATGCCGACGATCAACCAGCTGATCGCTCAACCGCGTGAAGTGCAGAAGTCGCGCAAGAAGGTGCCGGCGCTGCAGCAGTCGCCGCAGAAGCGTGGTGTTTGCACCCGCGTCTACACCACGACCCCGAAGAAGCCGAACTCGGCGCTTCGTAAGGTTGCCAAGGTGCGCCTGACCAACGGCTTCGAGGTGATCGGCTACATCCCGGGTGAAGGCCATAACCTTCAGGAGCACTCGGTGGTCATGATCCGCGGCGGCCGCGTCAAGGATTTGCCCGGCGTGCGCTACCACATCCTCCGCGGCGTTCTGGATACCCAGGGCGTCAAGAACCGTAAGCAGCGTCGTTCGAAGTACGGCGCGAAGCGTCCGAAGTAAGCGGGAACCAGCTCCATGTCTCGTCGCCACTCAGCGGAAAAGCGCGAAGTTCTTCCCGATCCGAAGTTCGGGAACATCATCGTCACCAAGTTCATGAACTCGGTGATGTACGCCGGCAAGAAGTCGGTCGCGGAAGGCATCGTCTACGGTGCATTCGGCATCATCGAATCCAAGACCAAGCAGAACCCGCTCGGCGTGTTCGAGCAGGCGCTCGAGAACGTCATGCCGACGATCGAAGTGCGCTCCCGCCGCGTCGGTGGTGCGACCTACCAGGTTCCGGTCGAAGTTCGCTCGGTGCGCCGTCAGGCGCTGGGCATCCGCTGGCTGATCTCGGCTGCGCGCGAGCGCAACGAGAAGACGATGACCGAGCGCCTCTCGGCCGAGTTGCTGGACGCCTCGAACAACCGCGGCAACGCCGTCAAGAAGCGTGAAGATGTGCACCGGATGGCCGAAGCCAACCGCGCCTTCTCGCACTATCGCTGGTAACGGCGACACACGGAATCTAAGGAACAGCCCATGCCTCGCGTTCATGCCATAGAGAACTACCGCAATTTCGGTATCATGGCGCATATCGATGCCGGCAAGACCACGACCACCGAGCGCATCCTCTATTACACCGGCAAGAGCCACAAGATCGGCGAAGTGCACGAAGGTGCCGCGACGATGGACTGGATGGAGCAGGAGCAGGAGCGTGGCATCACGATCACCTCGGCTGCCACCACCGCGTTCTGGGCCGGCAAGCGCCTGAACATCATCGACACCCCCGGCCACGTCGACTTCACCATCGAAGTCGAGCGTTCGCTGCGCGTGCTCGACGGCGCCGTCTGCGTGCTCGACTCGAACCAGGGCGTCGAGCCCCAGACCGAGACCGTCTGGCGCCAGGGCGACAAGTACAAGGTTCCGCGCATCGTCTTCGCCAACAAGATGGACAAGACCGGTGCCGACTTCTTCAAGTGCCTGGCCGACATCGTCGACCGCCTCGGCGCCAAGCCGATCGCGATCCAGCTTCCGATCGGTGCCGAGAACAACTTCAAGGGTCTCGTCGACCTCGTGAAGATGCAGGGCATCATCTGGAACGATGAATCGCTCGGCGCGAAGTTCGACTATGTCGACATCCCGGAAGATATGGTCGAGCAGGCCAAGGAATACCGCGAGAAGATGGTGGAAGCGGCCGTCGAGCTCGACGACGACGCATTGGCCGCCTTCCTCGACGGCAACGAGCCGGACGAAGAGACGCTGAAGCGGCTGATCCGCAAGGCGGTGCTGACCGGCGCGTTCTATCCCGTGCTGTGCGGCTCGGCCTTCAAGAACAAGGGCGTGCAGCCGCTGCTCGACGCCGTCGTCGACTATCTGCCGTCGCCGGTCGACGTGCCCGCGATCAAGGGCACCGACGATGAAGGCAACGAGATCGTACGCAAGGCGGACGACAAGGAGCCGCTGGCTCTGCTCGCGTTCAAGATCATGGACGATCCGTTCGTCGGCACCATCACCTTCTGCCGCATCTACTCGGGCGTTCTCCAGAGCGGCACCGGCGTGGTGAACTCGACGCGCGAGAAGAAAGAGCGCATCGGGCGCATGCTGTTGATGCATGCGAACAACCGCGAAGACATCAAGGAAGCCTATGCCGGCGACATCGTCGCGCTGGCCGGCCTGAAGGAAGCGCGAACCGGCGACACGCTGTGCGATCCCGACAAGCAGGTGATCCTGGAGAAGATGGAATTCCCCGAGCCGGTCATCGAGATCGCGATCGAGCCGAAGTCCAAGGCCGACCAGGAAAAGCTGGGCGTGGCGCTGGCGAAGCTCGCTGCGGAGGATCCGTCCTTCCGCGTGTCGACCGACCAGGAGTCCGGCCAGACCATCCTCAAGGGCATGGGCGAACTCCATCTCGACATCAAGGTCGACATTCTCCGCCGCACCTACAAGGTCGACGCCAACATCGGCGCGCCCCAGGTTGCGTTCCGTGAGCGCGTCACCAAGAAGGCCGAGGTCAAGTACACCCACAAGAAGCAGACCGGCGGTACCGGTCAGTTCGCGGAAGTGTCGATCGTGGTCGAGCCGAACGAGCCCGGCAAGGGCTACGAGTTCGAGTCCAAGATCGTCGGTGGTGCGGTTCCGAAGGAATACATCCCCGGCGTGGAAAAGGGCCTCAACAGCGTCATGGGCGCCGGCGTCGTCGCGGGCTTCCCCGTCGTCGACGTCAAGGTCTCGCTGGTCGACGGCAAGTATCACGACGTCGACTCGTCGGCGCTCGCCTTCGAAATCGCTTCGCGTGCTGCATTCCGCGAAGCGCTGCAGAAGGGCAAGTCCGTCCTGCTCGAGCCGATCATGAAGGTCGAAGTGGTGACCCCGGAAGACTATACCGGTTCGGTTATCGGCGATCTGAATTCCCGGCGCGGTCAGATCCAGGGTCAGGACATGCGCGGCAACGCCAACGTCATCAACGCGATGGTGCCGCTCATGAACATGTTCGGTTACGTGAATAACCTGCGCTCGATGAGCCAGGGTCGCGCAACCTTCACCATGCAGTTCGACCACTACGCAGAAGCGCCGGCCAATGTGTCGGCAGAAGTCCAGAAGAAGTTTGCCTGATTGTCGTCGGTCGAGAACTGACGGTTGAACGGAGAGTCAAATGGCCAAAGCAAAGTTTGAACGTAACAAGCCGCACTGCAACATCGGCACCATCGGTCACGTCGACCATGGCAAGACGTCGCTGACCGCGGCGATCACCAAGGTTCTCGCCGAAGCCGGCGGTGCGACGTTCACCGCGTACGACCAGATCGACAAGGCGCCGGAAGAGAAGGCGCGCGGCATCACCATCTCGACCGCGCACGTCGAGTATGAGACCAAGAACCGCCACTACGCCCACGTCGACTGCCCGGGCCACGCCGACTACGTCAAGAACATGATCACCGGCGCTGCCCAGATGGACGGCGCGATCCTGGTTGTGTCGGCTGCCGACGGCCCGATGCCGCAGACCCGCGAGCACATCCTGCTCGCCCGCCAGGTCGGCGTGCCTGCGCTCGTCGTGTTCCTCAACAAGTGCGACATGGTCGACGATCCGGAGCTGCTTGAGCTCGTCGAGCTCGAAGTCCGCGAGCTGCTCTCGAAGTACGACTTCCCGGGCGACAAGATTCCGATCATCAAGGGTTCGGCGCTCGCCGCCCTCGAAGATTCCGACAAGAAGCTCGGCCACGAAGCCATCCTCGAGCTGATGAAGAACGTCGACGAGTACATTCCGCAGCCGGAGCGTCCGGTTGACCTGCCGTTCCTGATGCCGGTTGAAGACGTGTTCTCGATCTCCGGCCGCGGCACCGTCGTGACCGGCCGTGTCGAGCGCGGCATCGTCAAGGTCGGCGAGGAAATCGAGATCGTCGGTCTCCGTGCCACCCAGAAGACGACCGTCACCGGCGTCGAAATGTTCCGCAAGCTGCTCGATCAGGGCCAGGCAGGCGACAACATCGGTGCGCTGCTCCGCGGCACCAAGCGTGAAGACGTCGAGCGCGGCCAGGTGCTGTGCAAGCCGGGTTCGGTCAAGCCGCACACCAAGTTCAAGGCTGAGGCTTACATCCTCACCAAGGAAGAGGGCGGCCGCCACACCCCGTTCTTCACCAACTACCGTCCGCAGTTCTACTTCCGCACCACCGACGTGACCGGTGTCGTGCATCTGCCGGAAGGCACCGAGATGGTGATGCCGGGCGACAACATCGCGATGGAAGTGCACCTGATCGTGCCGATCGCGATGGAAGAAAAGCTCCGCTTCGCGATCCGCGAAGGTGGCCGTACCGTCGGCGCCGGCGTCGTCGCCTCGATCATCGAGTAATTACGAATAGGGATCGGCGAGTAGCGGATGGTGACATTCGCTATTCGCTATTCGCCACCCAACGAAGAGAGACCACGGCAATGAACGGCCAAAATATTCGTATCCGTCTCAAGGCGTTCGACCATCGTATCCTCGATACGTCGACCCGCGAGATCGTGAACACGGCGAAGCGCACCGGCGCGCAGGTTCGCGGACCCATTCCGCTGCCCACCCGCATCGAGAAGTTCACCGTCAACCGTTCGCCGCACGTGGACAAGAAGAGCCGCGAGCAGTTCGAGATGCGCACTCACAAGCGCCTGCTCGACATCGTCGATCCGACCCCGCAGACCGTCGATGCTTTGATGAAGCTCGACCTGGCCGCCGGTGTCGACGTCGAGATCAAGCTCTAAGATTTTTGGATCACGTTCGCACCTAGCGGACAGAAAGAACAGGAAGCACGCCGATGCGCTCCGGAGTGATCGCACAAAAGGTCGGGATGACGCGGGTCTTTACGGAGGCCGGCGAACATATCCCCGTGACCGTGCTGAAGCTCGGCAATTGCCAGGTCTTGGGCCACCGCACTGAAGAGAAGAACGGTTACGTCGCGCTCCAGCTTGGTTCTGGCAGCCGCAAGACCGTTTACATGCCGAAGGCTGAACGCGGCCAGTTCGCGGTCGCCAAGGTCGAGCCGAAGCGGCAGGTCGAGGAATTCCGCGTCTCCGCGGACGCCATGATCCCCGTCGGCGCCGAGATTCTCGCCGACCACTTCGTCGTCGGCCAGTTCGTCGACGTCACCGGCACCTCGGTCGGCAAGGGCTTTGCCGGCGGTATGAAGCGCTGGAACTTCGGCGGTCTGCGCGCCACCCACGGCGTGTCGGTCTCGCACCGTTCGATCGGTTCGACCGGTGGTCGTCAGGACCCCGGCAAGACCTGGAAGAACAAGAAGATGCCCGGTCACATGGGTGTCGACCGCATCACCACGCTCAACCTCCGCGTCGTTCAGCTCGATGTCGAGCGCGGCCTGATCCTCGTCGAAGGTGCCGTTCCCGGCTCCAAGGGCGGCTGGATTCGCGTGCGCGACGCCGTCAAGAAGCCGCTGCCGAAGGAAGCTCCGAAGCCCGGCAAGTTCAAGGTTGCTGGCGAAGCGGACGCTGCTCCGGCTGCGCAGGAGGCGTGAGATGGAATTGAAGGTCACCACCCTCGAAGGTAAGGAAGCCGGCTCCGTCCAGCTGTCCGACACCATTTTCGGCCTCGAGCCGCGCCAGGACATCATTGCACGTTGCGTGCAGTGGCAGCTCAACAAGCGTCAGGCCGGCACCCACAAGGCCAAGGGCCGCGCCGAGATCTGGCGCACCGGCAAGAAGATGTACAAGCAGAAGGGCACCGGCGGTGCTCGTCACGGCTCGGCCCGCGTGCCGCAGTTCCGTGGCGGCGGTCGTGCCTTCGGTCCGGTGGTGCGTTCGCACGAAACCGGCCTGCCGAAGAAGGTCCGTGCGCTCGCTCTCAAGCATGCGCTCTCGGCCAAGGCCAAGGACGGCAACCTGATCGTGATCGACAAGGCCGCGCTGGAAGCCGCAAAGACCAAGGCGCTGCTCGGTCATTTCTCGGGTCTGGGGCTCACCAACGCGCTGATCATCGACGGTGCCGAGCTCAACAACGGCTTTGCCGCTGCGGCCCGCAACATCCCGAACATGGACGTGCTGCCGATCCAGGGCATCAACGTCTATGACATCCTGCGCCGTCAGAAGCTCGTTCTGACCAAGGCCGCCATCGATGCGCTGGAGGCGCGCTTCAAATGACGAAGAACATCGAGCCTCGCCACTATGACGTGATCCTGTCGCCGGTCGTGACTGAAAAGGCCACGATCGCCTCGGAGCACAACAAGGTCCTGTTCAAGGTGGCCGCGAAAGCCACCAAGCCGCAGATCAAGGAAGCGATCGAGAAGCTGTTCGACGTCAAGGTCAAGAGCGTCAACACGCTGGTCCGCAAGGGTAAGACCAAGGTCTTCCGCGGCAATCTCGGTTCGCAGTCGAACAGCAAGCGCGCGATCGTGACCCTCGAAGAGGGTCACCGGATCGACGTGACCACCGGTCTGTAAGGTCGTACGACGATGGCACTGAAGAAATTCAATCCCACGACGCCGGGCCAGCGCCAGCTGGTCATGGTCGATCGTTCGGCTCTCTACAAGGGCAAGCCGGTCAAGGCGCTCACCGAAGGCAAGCACTCTGCGGGCGGCCGTAACAACACCGGTCGCATCACCGTGCGCTTCCGCGGCGGCGGTCACAAGCGGACGCTGCGCACCGTCGACTTCAAGCGTGAGAAGGTCGACGTTCCCGCGACCGTCGAGCGGCTGGAATACGATCCGAACCGCACCGCGTTCATCGCGCTGGTCAAGTATCAGGATGGCGAGCAGGCCTACATCCTGGCGCCGCAGCGCCTGGCCGTGGGTGACACCATCATCGCCGGCAGCTATGTCGACGTGAAGCCGGGCAATGTCATGCCGCTCGGCAACATGCCGGTGGGCACGATCATCCACAACATCGAGCTCAAGATCGGGAAGGGCGGCCAGCTCGCCCGTTCCGCCGGCACCTACGCCCAGCTCGTCGGTCGCGACCAGGACTACGTGATTGTTCGCCTGAACTCGGGCGAGCAGCGCCTCGTGCACGGCCGTTGCCGCGGCACGATCGGCGCGGTGTCGAACCCGGATCACATGAACACCTCGATCGGCAAGGCCGGCCGCAACCGCTGGCTGGGCCGCAAGCCGCACAACCGCGGTGTTTCGATGAACCCGATCGACCATCCGCACGGCGGTGGTGAAGGTCGTACCTCGGGCGGTCGCCACCCGGTCACCCCGTGGGGCAAGCCGACCAAGGGCAAGAAGACCCGCACCAACAAGTCGACCAACAAATTCATTCTCCTAAGCCGCCACAAGCGGAAGAAGTAAGGAACGCCGGACATGGTTCGTTCAGTCTGGAAAGGCCCGTTCGTCGAGGGTTCTCTGCTCAAGAAGGCAGATGCTGCCCGCTCGTCCGGCCGTCACGACGTCATCAAGATCTGGAGCCGTCGCTCGACGATCCTGCCGCAGTTCGTCGGCCTGACCTTCGGCGTCTACAACGGTCAGAAGCACGTGCCGGTGGCCGTCAACGAGGAAATGGTCGGTCACAAGTTCGGCGAGTTCTCGCCGACCCGCACCTTCCATGGCCACTCCGGCGACAAGAAAGCCAAGAAGGGCTGAGGATTAAACGATGAGCAAACCTAAGCGCGAACGGAGCCTCGCCGAGAACGAGGCCAAGGCGGTCGCCCGGATGCTTCGGGTGAGCCCGCAGAAGCTCAACCTGGTCGCCCAGCTCATTCGCGGCCGGAAGGCGGCCTCTGCGCTCGCCGACCTGCAGTTTTCGCGCAAGCGGATCGCGGTTGACGTGAAGAAGTGCCTGGAATCGGCTATCGCCAACGCCGAGAACAACCACGACCTCGACGTCGACGATCTCGTCGTGGCGCAGGCCTTCGTCGGCAACGGCCTCGTGATGAAGCGCTTTGCCGCTCGCGGCCGTGGTCGCTCGGGCCGTGTCTACAAACCATTTTCGCAGCTGACGATCATCGTTCGTCAGGTCGAAGCCGAAGCAGCGGCTTAAGGGACGCAGGAGCACACGATGGGTCAAAAGATCAATCCGATCGGTCTGCGTCTTGGCATCAACCGGACTTGGGATTCCCGCTGGTTCGCCGGCAAGCAGGAATACGGCAAGCTGTTGCACGAGGACGTCAAGATCCGCGAGATCCTGCACAAGGAGCTCAAGCAGGCGGCCGTCGCCCGCATCGTGATCGAGCGTCCGCACAAGAAGTGCCGCGTCACCATCCACTCGGCTCGTCCGGGCGTGGTGATCGGCAAGAAGGGCGCCGACATCGACAAGCTGCGCAAGAAGGTCGCGGACATCACTTCGTCCGACGTCGTCATCAACATCGTCGAAATCCGCAAGCCGGAGCTCGATGCGACGCTGGTGGCCGAGTCGATCGCGCAGCAGCTCGAGCGCCGCGTCGCATTCCGCCGTGCCATGAAGCGCGCCGTTCAGTCGGCGATGCGTCTCGGCGCGGAAGGCATCCGCATCAACTGCTCGGGTCGTCTGGGCGGTGCGGAAATCGCGCGCATGGAGTGGTATCGCGAAGGTCGCGTGCCGCTGCACACGCTGCGCGCGGACATCGACTACGGCGTTGCGACCGCGTTCACGACCTTCGGCACCTGCGGCGTCAAGGTCTGGATCTTCAAGGGCGAGATCCTCGAGCACGATCCGATGGCCCAGGACAAGAGAATGGCCGAAGGCGAGACCAGCGGCGGTGGTGGTGATCGCGGTGGCCGTGGGCGCCGTGACAACGCTGCGGCCTGACGCCAGCACAGAGAATTTGAGGGCTTGAAGCCATGATGCAACCTAAGAAAACGAAGTTCCGGAAGGCGCATAAGGGCCGTATCCACGGCGTTGCGTCTTCGGGTGCGACGTTGGCCTTCGGCCAGTTCGGCCTGAAGGCGACCGAGCCTGAGCGCGTCACCGCGCGCCAGATCGAAGCCGCTCGCCGCGCGCTGACCCGCCACATGAAGCGTGCCGGCCGCGTCTGGATCCGCGTGTTCCCCGACGTTCCGGTGTCGAAGAAGCCGGCCGAAGTCCGAATGGGCTCCGGCAAGGGCGCGCCGGAATTGTGGGTCGCGCGCGTCAAGCCGGGCCGGGTGCTGTTCGAGATCGACGGCGTCAACACCCAGACGGCGCGTGAAGCGCTGACCCTGGCGGCCGCCAAGCTGCCGATCAAGACGCGCTTCGTCGAGCGCATTGCGGAGTAATGGCCATGGCACAGATGAAGATCGAAGACATCCGCGCATTGAGCCCCGATCAGCAGGATGACGCCATCCTGAACCTGAAGAAGGAGCGCTTCAACCTGCGCTTCCAGCGCGCCACCGGGCAGCTCGAGAACACCTCGCGCCTGCGCGAGGCCCGCCGAGACATCGCCCGGATCAAGACCGTCGCCGCGCAAAAGCGCGCGAAGAAGAAGTAAGAGGCTTACGAAGATGCCGAAACGTACTTTGCAGGGCGTGGTCGTCAGCGACAAGCAAGCCAAGACCATCGTGGTGCGCGTTGATCGCCGCTTCACACACCCGATCTACAAGAAGACGATCCGCCGTTCGAAGAACTACCACGCGCACGACGAGAGCAACGAGTTCAAGCCGGGCGACATGGTGTGGATCGAGGAATCGAAGCCGATTTCGAAGTTGAAGCGCTGGGTCGTGATCCGGGGCGAACACAAGAAAAGCGCCTGATCTGTTGGCTTTAGCCGACTGACTTCAGGGAAATGTTGAGCGCCGGCTGGGCTGGCGCAAGAGAGAAGAGGACGAGGTGCATCAATGATTCAGATGCAGACCAACCTCGACGTGGCCGATAATTCTGGCGCACGCCGTGTCATGTGTATCAAGGTGCTCGGGGGCTCCAAGCGCCGCTACGCCACGATCGGCGACATCATCGTCGTCTCGATCAAGGAAGCGATTCCGCGTGGCAAGGTGAAGAAGGGCGACGTGATGAAGGCCGTCGTGGTGCGCGTCCGCAAGGACATCCGCCGCGCCGACGGTTCGGTCATCCGTTTCGACCGCAACGCCGCCGTTCTGATCAACAACCAGTCCGAGCCGATCGGTACCCGTATCTTCGGGCCCGTGCCGCGCGAGCTGCGTGGCAAGAACCACATGAAGATCATCTCGCTCGCGCCGGAGGTGCTGTAATGGCCGCCAAGATCCGCAAGGGCGACAAGGTCATCGTGCTGACCGGCCGCGACAAGGGCCGCACCGGCGAAGTGTTCGAGGTTCGCCCCGACGCCGGCACCGCGCTGGTGCGCGGCATCAACATGGTCAAGCGTCACCAGAAGCAGACGCAGGCCCAGGAGGGCGGCATCATCTCGAAGGAGTCGCCGATCCAACTGTCCAACATCGCGTTTGTCGGCAAGGACGGAAAGCCGACCCGCGTCGGATTCAAGATTCTGGCGGACGGCAAGAAGGTCCGCATCGCCAAGAGCTCGGGAGCTGAGATCGATGGCTGAGGCCGCTTACACGCCGCGCCTGCGCGCGGAATACGACGCGAAGATCCGCACGGAAATGACCGAGAAGTTCGGTTATGAGAACGTGATGCAGGTTCCGCGCCTGGACAAGATCGTGCTGAACATGGGCGTTGGTGACAGCGTCAACGACCGCAAGAAGGCTGAGAACGCCGCTGCTGAGTTGACCCAGATCGCCGGCCAGAAGGCGATCGTGACCTATTCGCGTATCGCGATCGCGACCTTCAAGCTGCGTGAGAACCAGCCGATTGGCTGCAAGGTCACGCTGCGCAAGGCCCGCATGTACGAGTTCATCGATCGCCTGGTGACGGTTGCGCTGCCGCGCGTCCGCGACTTCCGCGGCCTGAACCCTAAGAGCTTTGACGGCCGCGGCAACTACTCGCTCGGCATCAAGGAACACATCATTTTCCCCGAGATCGACTTCGACAAGGTCACGGAAGCCCGCGGTATGGACATCACCGTCTGCACCACGGCCAAGACCGACGACGAGGCGAGGGCCTTGTTGACCGCTTTCAATTTCCCGTTCCGGCAGTGAGACGCTGACCTAAAGCCTCTCAAACGCGGATACCCAGGAGCCAAGCATGGCAAAGAAGAGTTCAGTCGAGAAGAACAACCGGCGCAAGCGGATGGCGAAGAACGCCGGCCCGAAGCGCGCGCGGTTGAAGGCGATCATCGCCGACAAGACGCTGCCGATGGAGGAGCGGTTTGCCGCGACCCTGAAGCTTGCGGAAATGCCGCGCAATTCGTCGACCACCCGCATCCGTCTGCGTTGCGAGCTGTCGGGCCGTTCGCGCTCGAACTATCGTTTGACCAAACTGTCCCGCATCGCGATGCGCGACCTTGGCTCCAAGGGCATGGTCCCGGGCCTCGTGAAGTCCAGCTGGTAAGGAGGGTCGTTTAGATGTCTACGCACGATCCAATCAGCGATCTGATCACCCGTATCCGCAACGCGCAGATGCGCTCCAAGAGCAAGGTCTCCACGCCTGGTTCGAAGATGCGCGAGAACGTGCTCGAGGTCCTGAAGACCGAGGGCTACATCCGCGGTTACGCCACGCTCGAGCACGCCTCGGGCCGCAGCGAGATCGAGATCGAGCTGAAGTATTTCGACGGCGAGCCCGTCATCCGCGAGATCGAACGAGTCTCCAAGCCCGGGCGTCGTGTCTACGCCTCGGTGAAGGCTCTGCCGCGGGTCAACAACGGGCTCGGCATTTCGGTGTTGTCGACGCCGAAGGGGATCATGGCTGACCACAGCGCGCGCGACGCGAATGTGGGCGGCGAAGTCCTCTTCACCGTGTTCTGAGAAGGATTTTTGATCCATGTCACGTGTTGGCAAAAGGCCTGTGGCGGTTCCGTCGGGTGTGACCGCAACCGTCGATGGGCAGACCGTCAAGATGAAGGGGCCCAAGGGCCAGCTTCAGTTCGTCGTCCATAACGACGTCGAGGTGAAGCTCGAGAACGGCCAGGTCAAGGTGAACCCGCGGCTCGAGACCAATCGCGCGCGGGCCCTGTACGGTACCGCTCGCGCCCAGGTCGCGAATCTGGTCGAAGGCGTCACCAAGGGCTTCGAGAAGAAGCTCGAAATCACCGGCGTCGGTTACCGCGCCGCGATGCAGGGCAAGAACCTGCAGCTCGCGCTCGGCTACAGCCACGACGTGGTCTACACGATCCCGGAAGGGATCACGATCACCGTGCCGAAGCCGACCGAGATCACGGTGACCGGCAGCGACATCCAGCGTGTCGGCCAGGTCGCCGCCGAGATTCGCTCCTATCGTCCGCCGGAGCCCTACAAGGGCAAGGGCGTGAAGTATGTGGGCGAATTCATCTTCCGCAAGGAAGGCAAGAAGAAGTAACGGAGCCGGTCATGTCGAAAGCCAAGGTTACGAATGCCCGGCGCAAGCGGAGTGTGCGGCTGAAGCTGCGCCGCTCCGGTGGTGGCCGTCCGCGCCTGTCCGTGTTCCGCTCGTCGAAGCACATCTACGCCCAGGTCATCGACGACCTGAAGGGCGAGACGCTGGCCTCTGCCTCGTCGCTCGAGAAGTCGATGCGCGACGGCGGCAAGACCGGCGCCGACATCGATGCGGCGAAGGCGGTCGGCAAGCTGCTGGCCGAGCGCGCCGCCGAGAAGGGCGTCAAGGAAGTCGTGTTCGATCGCGGCAGCTACCTCTACCACGGGCGCGTCAAGGCTCTTGCCGACGCAGCGCGTGAGAGCGGGCTGAGCTTCTAACAGAATTTGAGGATTGAGGCGCAAGCCTCTGAAGGATTGGAAAAATGGCAGAACGCGAACAACGTGGTGGACGCGATCAACGCGGCGGCGGACGTGACCGTCAGCAGCGCGAGGAGCGCGATAGCGAGTTCGTCGACAAGCTGGTCCACATCAACCGCGTGGCGAAGGTCGTCAAGGGCGGCAAGCGCTTCGGTTTCGCAGCGCTGGTCGTGATCGGCGACCAGAAGGGCCGCGCCGGTTTCGGTCACGGCAAGGCGCGCGAAGTTCCCGAGGCGATCCGCAAGGCAACCGAATCCGCCAAGCGCAATCTGACCCGCGTGTCGCTGCGCGAGGGCCGTACGCTGCATCACGACATCGCCGGCCGTCATGGCGCGGGCCGTGTCTATCTGCGTGCAGCTCCGGCCGGTACCGGCATCATCGCCGGCGGCCCGATGCGCGCCGTGTTCGAGACGCTCGGCGTCCAGGACGTGGTCGCCAAGTCGATCGGCTCGTCGAACCCCTACAACATGGTTCGCGCAACCTTCGACGCGCTGAAGCATCAGGATTCGCCGCGTTCGGTCGCAGCCCGCCGCAACATCAAGGTGTCCACTCTGCAGTCGCGCCGTATCGGTGGCGATGCCGAAGCGGTTGCCGAGTAACGGAAGCTTTGGAGTAGACTCCCATGGCCAAGGCCAGCAAGACGATCAAGCTTGAGCAGATCGGCAGCGCGATCCGCCGCCATCATTCGCAGCGCTCGACGCTGATTGGGCTCAAGCTCAACAAGATCGGTCGTACCAGCGAACTGCAGGACACCCCGGCAGTCCGCGGCATGATCTTGAAAGTTCACCATCTCGTTCGCATCGTCGACGAGAAGTAAGCAAAAGCGCAGGATCCCGAACAGCGGACATCCGTTTTCGGCGAAGATCATGCGCAAGAAACAAGGAGCAGGGCGATGAAGCTCAGCGATATCGCCGACAACGCCGGCTCGCGCAAGAAGCGTATGCGCGTCGGCCGTGGCATCGGTTCGGGCAAGGGCAAGCAGGCCGGCCGCGGTGGCAAGGGCCAGACCGCGCGTTCGGGCGTGCGCATCAAGGGTTTCGAAGGCGGCCAGATGCCTCTGCATCGCCGTCTGCCGAAGCGTGGCTTCACCAACATCTTCCGCGTCGAGCTCGCCGAGATCAATCTCGACCGGCTCCAGGACGCGATCGATGCCAAGAAGATTGACGCCGGCAGCGTCGTGAATGTGGAAGCCCTGGTGAAGGGCGGCGTGCTGCGCCGCGCCAAGGGCGGTCTGCGGCTGCTCGGCCGCGGCGAGCTCAAGTCCAAGCTCAACATCGAAGTGCACGGCGCCACCAAGACCGCGATCGCCGCGGTCGAGAAGGCCGGCGGTTCGGTGAAGATTCTCGCCCCTGCCAAGGAAGAAGGCGAGGCGGCGTAACAACTGCGTCATTGGCCCGCGGCTCGCGGGCCTTTACGTATGTGGGACAATGGACTTATCGAAGCCGTAGCCCCAGATAATGTCCGGCGTCCGCTAAAGTAGCCCGGCCGCGGGCATGACGGCGCAATAGGCGGCGGGAGAAAGTCCAAGATGGCCTCTGCAGCGGAACAACTGGCAGCCAATCTCAATTTCGGCGCGTTTGCCAAGGCCGACGAACTGAAGAAGCGCATCTGGTTCACCCTGGGTGCGCTGCTCGTTTATCGGCTCGGGACCTACATCCCGCTGCCGGGCATCGATCCCAACATCTGGGAGCAGGTGTTCCGCTCCCAGGCGGGCGGCATCCTCGGCATGTTCAACATGTTCGCCGGCGGCGGCATCCACCGCATGGCGATCTTCGCGCTGAACATCATGCCGTACATCTCGGCATCGATCATCATCCAGCTCCTCACCACCGTCTCGCCGCAGCTCGAGGCGCTGAAGAAGGAAGGTGAGTCCGGCCGCAAGCTGCTGAACCAGTACACCCGCTATCTCACGGTGATCCTGGCCGCGTTCCAGTCCTACGGCATCGCAGTGGGCCTCGAGGGCGCCGGCAACGTCGTCAGCGACCCCGGCCTGTTCTTCCGCCTGTCCACCGCGATCACGCTGACCGGCGGCACCATGTTCCTGATGTGGCTGGGCGAACAGATCACCTCGCGCGGCATCGGCAACGGTATTTCGCTGATCATCCTCTCCGGCATCGTCGCCGAGCTGCCCGCGGCACTCGCCAACATGCTCGAGCTCGGCCGTCAGGGCGCGATGTCGACCGGCCTGATCCTGGTCGTCATCATCATGGCGGTCGCCGTGATCGCCTTCATCGTGTTCATGGAGCGCGCCCAGCGCCGGCTCCTGATCCAGTATCCGAAGCGCCAGGTCGGCAACAAGATGTTCGAGGGCCAGTCCTCGCATCTGCCGCTCAAGCTCAACACCTCCGGCGTGATCCCGCCGATCTTCGCGTCGTCGCTGCTGCTGCTGCCGACCACGGTCGCGAACTTCAACGCGGGCAGCGGGCCGGAATGGTTCCAGTGGATCACGACCCAGCTCGGCCACGGCCGTCCGCTGTTCCTGATCATGTATCTCGCGCTGATCGTGTTCTTCGCGTTCTTCTACACCGCGATCGTGTTCAACCCGACCGAGACCGCGGACAATCTGAAGAAGCATGGCGGCTTCATTCCGGGCATCCGCCCGGGTGAGCGCACCGCGGAATATATCGACTACGTGCTGTCGCGCGTCACCGTGCTCGGTGCGATTTATCTCGCGATCGTCTGCTTGATCCCGGAAATCCTGATCTCCTATGCCTCGGTACCGTTCTATTTCGGCGGCACCTCGCTGCTGATCGTCGTCAGCGTCACCATGGACACGGTGGCGCAGGTGCAGGGCTATCTGCTGGCGCATCAGTACGAAGGCCTGATCCGGAAGTCGAAGCTGCGCGGCCGTCGTAGATAAGATGAGCGGGGAGCTCGCGCGCCGGATCGGTTTCACGATTGGCGCGCTGCTCCTTTTCAGGCTCGGCACGCAGATCCCGTTTGTCGGGATGGGGCCGCCGAGCCTGTCGTTCCCGGCCCACGAGATGGTCCGCCTTTCGATCTTCGCGCTCGGTATCCTTCCCTATCTGAGCGCTGCGATCGTCATTCGGCTCCTCTCGCTGGTATGGCAGCGTCTGAACTCGCGCGAGAAATCAGGCGAAAATGGCCGGCGCAGCATTGCGCGCTACACGCTGCTCCTGACGCTCGTGTTTTCCACCTTCCAGGCCTACGGCTACGCCTCGGCGATCCAGACAATTCCTGCGCTGGTTCCTGATCCGGACGCATGGCCGGTTTTCGCGGCCACGGCCTCGATCGTCGGCGGCGTATTCGTCCTGATCTGGCTCAGCGAGCAGATCACCCATCATGGTATCGGCAACGGTCTGGCGCTGATCTTGAGCGTCGGCTTTCTCGTCTCCATTCCGCGAGACATCGCCGGCATCATGGAGCTCCTGCAGCAAGGAGGGATATCGAGCAATCTCGTGCTGGGCCATGTCGTGTTCTGGATCGCGGCCGTTGCCGTGATGGTGCTTGTCGAGGGCGCGCGGCGAAACATTCGCGTCGAGTTCGGCGCGCTCGATGCCGGCGCGCGGCAATTGCCGGCGCGCTCTGCCGTGCTGCCGATCAAGCTCAACAGCGCCGGCTTCCTGATTCCGGTCACCGTGGCGCCGTGGATCTTTTTTCTGCCGCTCGCCTTTGCCGGCTTTATCCTCGGTGGCGATCATCCCCTGGTCGCGGCGGCATACCGGCATTTTCAGCTGGGCCAGCCGGTGCACATGATGCTCATGTCGGTGGCCGTGTTCGTGCTCGCCTTTGTCTACACCGCCTATGTCGTCGACCCCGAAGCTTCGGCCAGGTCCCTGGCGCAGCGCGGTGGCACAATTCGCGACGTTGCTCCGGGCGAGGCGACGGCCGACTATCTCGATCGCGTCGTGTCATTGACGACCATCGTCGGAGCCGTCTACCTGACGGTGGTGCAGTTGATTCCGGAGGTCTTCGAGCTTTACGGAAACGGTCTGCCTTATAGTATGGTCATCAATGGTGGTGCGACGCTGGTTGTGGTCTGCTCCGCTCTTGATATCAAAACACAGGTGCGCGGCCTATCGCTCACCAATCCGGGGGGCGTACGCCGATGAGAATTATACTTCTGGGACCGCCGGGGTCGGGCAAGGGGACCCAGGCGCAGCTGCTGGTGCAGCGCTATGGCATCGTCCAGCTCTCGACCGGTGAGATGTTGCGCGCAGCCGTCGCGGCGGGAACGCCGGTCGGGCTGAAGGCCAAGGAGATCATGGCCAGCGGCGGCCTCGTGCCCGACGAGGTCGTGGTGGGAATCATCTCCGACCGCATCGACCAGCCGGACGCCAGGAACGGTTTCATCCTCGATGGCTTCCCGCGCACCGTGCCGCAGGCCGAGGCGCTGGATGAGCTGCTCAAGCACAAGCACCTCAAGCTCGACGCCGTGATCGAGCTCCGCGTCAACGAGAGCGCGCTTTTGAGTCGCGTCGAAACCCGCGTCGCCCAGATGCGGGAGCGCGGCGAGGAGGTCCGGGTCGATGACACCCCGGAGGTCCTGACCAAGCGCTTGGCCAGCTATCGCAGCCAGACGGAACCGCTGATTCACTACTATTCCGAGCGTCGCAAGCTCTCGACCATCGACGGCATGATGGCCATCGACGAGGTCACCCGCGCCATCCACCGCCAGCTCCTGGCGCTGGGGGCGGTCGAGCCCAAGACGCATGGCAAGGCTTCCGCTTCCGCCAAGAGTGCGGCCAAGGCGGCGCCGGCTAAAAAGACCAAGGCGGCGAAGAAATCGGCCAAAAAGCCGGCGAAAGTGGCTAAAAAGGCTCCCAAATCGGCCAAAACCGCCAAAAAGGCGGCCAAGAAGGCCGTGAAGGGTGCCAAGACGGCCACCAGGAAGACGTCCAAGAAGGCGGCTAAAAAGACCGCCAAGAAGGCTGTCAAAAAGGGTACCAAAAAGGCCGCAAAAAAGGTCACGAAAAAGCGAGCCAAACGCTAGCAGCGGTTGACGAAAGCCCCTGGAATCCCCTAATAAGCCCCGCATCCAAGTCGGATAGTTTCAGACGATGCCGGGCCCCAGGAAGACCGGGGGTGGGCGTCGTGTTCGCGTTTGTGAACACCTGCCCGAGAACATAAGCACTCAAAGCCCGGTCCTGACGAGGATTGGCAACAGGAGAGAAGGCCGTGGCCCGTATTGCCGGCGTGAACATCCCCACCAACAAGCGCGTGCTCATCGCGCTTCAGTATATCCATGGCATCGGCGAGAAGATCGCCGGCGAGATCATCGAGAAGGTGAAGATCGCCGAGGATCGTCGCGTCAATCAGCTCAGCGACGCCGAAGTGCTCCAGATCCGCGAAGTGATCGACCGCGACTATCTCGTCGAGGGCGACCTGCGTCGTGAGGTCGGTATCAACATCAAGCGTCTGATGGACCTCGGCTGCTATCGCGGCCTGCGTCATCGTCGCGGTCTGCCGGTGCGCGGCCAGCGTACCCACACCAATGCGCGTACGCGCAAGGGCCCGGCCAAGGCCATCGCCGGCAAGAAGAAGTAAAACTGACGAATCGGGAATGGCGAATGGCGGGTAGGGGAGTGTCCCTGTTCGCCGTTCGCTACTCGCTATTCGTTTCCATCAAGGTGTAGCCGCTGGCATTACGGCGGCGTTTGAGATCTCCAGGAAAGGTCATCTATGGGCAAGGAAGCCACCCGCGTTCGTCGTCGTGAGCGCAAGAACATCGCCTCCGGCGTCGCGCACGTGAACTCGTCGTTCAACAACACGACCATCACCATCACCGACGCGCAGGGCAACACGATTGCCTGGTCTTCCGCCGGCACGATGGGCTTCAAGGGCTCGCGCAAGTCGACCCCGTATGCCGCGCAGGTTGCCGCCGAAGACGTGTCGAAGAAGGCGCAGGAACACGGCATGCGCACGCTGGAAGTCGAAGTCGCCGGTCCCGGTTCGGGCCGTGAGTCGGCGCTCCGCGCGCTCCAGGCCGCAGGCTTCACCGTCACCTCGATCCGCGACGTGACCACGATCCCGCACAACGGTTGCCGTCCCCGCAAGCGTCGTCGCGTTTGATATCGAGTTGCGGGCGCATCGGCGCCCGCAATGACTTTTGGAATTGTAAAGCCGCAGACCGATCTGCGGCGTTCTCCAACGCCAGTATTTTGAACCAGCAAAATCGACTGGCCCGTATGGGTGAAACAGTGACGATCCAGAAAAATTGGCAAGAACTGATCCGGCCGAACAAGCTCCAGGTGATTGCTGGTAGCGATTCGACTCGTTTTGCGACCGTCGTCGCCGAGCCGCTCGAGCGCGGCTTCGGCCAGACGCTCGGCAACGCGCTGCGCCGCATCCTGCTGTCCTCGCTCCAGGGCGCGGCGGTGCAGTCGGTGCACATCGACGGCGTGCTGCACGAGTTCTCCTCGATCGCCGGCGTCCGTGAGGACGTCACCGACATCGTCCTCAACATCAAGGACATCGCGATCAAGATGCAGGGCGAAGGCCCCAAGCGCATGGTCGTGAAGAAGCAGGGCCCGGGTACCGTCACCGCCGGCGACATCCAGACCGTGGGCGACGTGGTGGTGCTCAATCCGGACCTCCAGATCTGCACCCTCGACGAGGGCGCCGAGATCCGCATGGAGTTCACGGTCGCCACCGGCAAGGGCTACGTGCCCGCCGAGCGCAACCGTCCCGAGGACGCGCCGATCGGCCTGATTCCGGTCGACAGCCTGTACTCCCCGGTCCGCAAGGTCTCCTACAAGGTCGAGAACACCCGCGAGGGCCAGATCCTCGACTACGACAAGCTGACCATGACGATCGAGACCAACGGCGCGCTGACGCCGGATGATTCCGTGGCCTACGCCGCGCGCATCCTCCAGGACCAGCTCAACGTGTTCGTCAACTTCGAAGAGCCGCGCAAGGAAGTCGCCCAGGAGATCATCCCGGACCTCGCCTTCAACCCGGCTTTCCTCAAGAAGGTGGACGAACTCGAGCTGTCGGTGCGGTCGGCCAACTGCTTGAAGAACGACAACATCGTCTACATCGGCGACCTCGTGCAGAAGAGCGAAGCGGAAATGCTCCGCACTCCGAACTTCGGCCGCAAGTCGCTGAACGAGATCAAGGAAGTGCTGGCCCAGATGGGTCTGCATCTCGGCATGGAAGTGCCGGGCTGGCCGCCGGAGAACATCGACGAGCTCGCCAAGCGCTTCGAGGATCATTACTGATCCGAACGACGACAGGCCGAAGCGCGAATTCATCGCGCTTTGGCGGGCGAACGCAGGAAGCCCACCTGAGCAACATGTCCGACGAACCGTCGCGACGAAGATAAATCAAGGAATAGATCAATGCGTCACGGCAAGGTTCATCGTAAGCTCAACCGCACCGCCGAGCATCGCCGCGCGATGTTCGCCAACATGTGCGCCGCGCTGATCAAGCACGAGCAGATCGTCACCACGCTGCCCAAGGCCAAGGAGCTCCGTCCGATCGTCGAGAAGCTCATTACCCTCGGCAAGAAGGGCGGGCTGGCCATGCGCCGCCAGGCGATCTCCGAGATGCGCGACAAGGACCAGGTCAGGAAGCTGTTCGACGTCCTGGCGCCCCGCTACAAGGACCGTCAGGGCGGCTATACCCGGATCATCAAGGCGGGCTTCCGTTACGGCGACAACGCCGCGATGGCGGTGATCGAGTTCGTCGATCGCGATGTCGACGCCAAGGGCCAGGATTCCGGCCCGGTGCAGGAGAAGGAAGCCGAGGCGGCGTAAGCCGACCGGTTCTCGAGATTTCAGAAAGCGGCGCCCCTGGGCGCCGCTTTTTTGTATGGCGCGACGACATCTCATGCCGCGCATCGTTGTGTTGGACGCGATTCCGGGCGGGGGCTCTCATGAGGATTGTGTTTGGATTGGCGCTGGCGCTGCTGATGTCGCCGGCCTCAGGCGAGACGCTGGTCGAGCGCGGCGCCTATCTCGTTGGCAGCGTGATGGTTTGCCACAACTGCCATACGCCGCGCGGGCCGCAAGGTCTGGATCTCTCCCGCGCGCTCTCGGGCGGCAGTCAGGTTTTCGACGAGCCCGCGTTCAAGGTCTCCGGCTCCAACATCACGCCCGACAAGGAGACCGGCATCGGCCGTTGGAGCGATGCGGAGCTGAAGCGGTTTCTCGTGGGCGGCGCCAGGCCTGATGGCACCAAGGTCGCGCCGATCATGCCGACCGCGTTCTACACGGTGCTCACGGCTCGCGATCTCGATGCGCTCACGGCTTATCTGCGCTCGGTGCCGCCGGTGCGCCATGACGTGCTGGCGCCGGAGTACAGGATCGCGCTGAAGCCGGAAGTGCCGACCTATGCCGGCAAGCAGGCGAGCGAAGCGGAGCTGTCCGACAGTCTCGCGCGCGGCCGCTATCTCCTGACCATCGCCCATTGTCTGGAATGCCATACGCCGGAAGGCCCGTCCGCGGTGCACGATTTCGCAGCAGCAAGCGGCAAAGGCGGCCGGACGTTCAGGGGACCGTGGGGTCAGTCCGTCTCTCCCAACATCACCCCCGATCTCGCTTCAGGCCTCGGCCAATGGAGTGACGACGAAATCAAACGTGCGATTACGCAAGGCATCGCGCGCGACGGCCGCAAGCTCAAGCCGCCGATGGCCTATGCTGCCTATGCCAGCATGACGGCTCAGGATATCGATGCCATCGTCGCCTTTCTCAGGACGCTGCCGCCGCGCAGCTAAATCCTCACGCATCGGTGAGGCGCGATTGAAGCTGCAAGTGCAGCGCACGATATCTCCGTCAGCATCAATGGAGATAAATCATGAAGCTCGACCTTTCCGGAAAGACTGCTCTCGTGACCGGCTCGACCGCCGGCATCGGCCACGCCATCGCAAAGGGCCTTGCAGCGTCCGGCGCCAGCGTCGTGATCAACGGCCGCAGCCAGGACAAGGTCGATGCGGCCGTGCGCAAGCTGGAAGGGACGGGGGCCAAGGTGCGCGGCATCGCGGCCGACGTCTCGACTGCGGCGGGTTGCAAGGCGCTCGTGGCGGCGCTGCCGGAGGTCGATATTCTCATCAACAACGCCGGCATCTTCGAGCCGAAGGATTTTTTCGAGATTCCGGACGAGGACTGGAGCCGTTTCTTCGAGGTCAACGTTATGAGCGGCGTGCGGCTGTCGCGCGCGTACCTGAAGGGCATGCTCAAGCGCAACTGGGGCCGCATCGTCTTCATCTCCTCGGAGTCAGGCCTCAACATTCCCGTCGAGATGATCCACTACGGCATGAGCAAGACCGCCCAGCTCTCCGTCGCGCGCGGCCTCGCGCAGCTCACCCAGGGCACGAGCGTCACGGTGAACTCGGTGCTGCCAGGCCCGACCATGTCGGAAGGCGTCGAGACCTTCGTGAAGGATCTCGCCAAGCAGAACGGCCAGTCGGTCGATGAAGCCGCCGCCAATTTCGTCAAGCAGCATCGCCCGAGCTCGCTGATCCAGCGTTTTGCAAGCGTCGACGAGATCGCCAACATGGTGGTCTACGTCGCATCGAAGGAGGCATCGGCGACCAACGGCGCGGCGCTACGGGCCGAGGGCGGCATCGTCAACACGATTGCCTAGCACGAGGTATCGTAGGGTGGGCAAAGCGACTTGTCCGCCGTAGCTCGAAGAGCGAAGGCGGAAGCGTGCCCACGACCTTGATTGCGTGTATTGAGAAGAGGGTGGGGCACGGCGCAAAAGCGCCTTTGCCCACCCTACGAAGCTGCGGCCAACCTTCGTCGAAGGCAGTGCGGCGCCGACTGAGATCGACGGAGTCCGGACAGAGCAATGAGTCGTTTCTGGAGCAGCTTGACGCATGATCTGAAACCCTACGTGCCGGGCGAACAGCCCCGCATGGCGGATCTGGTCAAGCTGAACACCAATGAAAACCCGCTAGGTCCGTCTCCGCGTGCACTGGAGGCGATCCGGGGCGAGGCGGCCGATACGCTGCGGCTTTATCCGGACCCGGAGGCCACCGCGTTGCGGGCGGCCCTGGCCACTTATCACCAGGTGCAGCCCGAACAGGTGTTCGTCGGCAACGGCTCGGATGAAGTGCTCGCACATGCCTTTGCGGCGCTGCTGAAGCACGATGCGCCGCTGCTGTTTCCCGATATCACCTACAGTTTCTACCCGGTCTATTGCCGCCTGTTCGGTATCGCCTTTGAGGCCGTGCCGCTCGACGAGGCCATGCAGATCCGCGTCGCCGATTATCGACGACCGGCCGGTGCGCTGATCGTGCCAAATCCGAACGCGCCGACGGGGATCGCGCTGTCTCGCCACGAGATCGCAGCGCTCCTGGAGGAGCACCCGGACGTGCCTGTTGTCATCGACGAGGCCTATGTCGACTTCGGTGCAGAGACGGCGATCCCGCTGGTCGCCTCGCATCGGAATCTTCTGGTCGTCCAGACCATGTCCAAATCCCGCGCGCTGGCCGGGTTGCGGATCGGATACGCGATCGGCGATGCCGATCTGATCGAGGCGCTGACCCGCGTCAAGGACAGTTTCAATTCCTATCCGCTGGGACGGCCGTCCCAGGCCGGCGCCATCGCCTCGCTGGAAGACGAGGCCTATTTTCAGCAGAGCCGCGTTCGTGTGATCGAGGGCAGGGATCGGTTGACCCGTGGACTGACGAGCGCCGGCTTCGAGGTGCTGCCGTCACTGGCCAATTTCGTCTTCGCGCGCCACCCCGCGCATGAGGGCGCAGCGCTGGCCGCGGCGCTACGCCAGCAGGCGGTGATCGTCCGGCACTTTACGGCGTCCCGTATCTCCGACTATTTGCGGATCACGGTCGGCACGGACGAGCAGACTGACCGGCTATTGTCGGCCTTGTCGCGGATATTGAGGTAGCGGCAGGTGGGCACGGCGCAACTGCGCCCGTACCCACCCTGTGCAGTATCGCCTACCACCCCTCCAGCACGATCTTGCCGCGCGACTTGCCGCTTTCCAGCAGCGCATGCGCGCGCTTGAGATTGGCCGCGTTGATCGTGCCGAAGGTCTGGTCGAGCGTGGTGCGCAAGACGCCCTTGTCGATGAGGTCGGCGACGTCGTTGAGCAGATGATGCTGCGCGATCATGTCCGTCGTCCCAAACGAGGAGCGCGTGAACATCGATTCCCAGTGCACCGAGATCGCCTTGCCCTTGAAGGTGCTCATGGTGAACTCCGGGGGATCGTCGATCAGGCCGAACCGGCCCTGCGGAGCCATGAAGTCGGCGATCGATTTGTAGTGCTGGTCGGTAAAGGTGAGGCTCGCCACCAGCGCGACCGGCGGCAGCTTGAGCTTCTCGATCTGCTCCTTCATCGGCTTGCCGTGGTCGATCACCGCATGCGCGCCGAGATCGAGGCACCACTTTTGCGACTCCGGCCGCGTCGCGGTCGCGAGCACCGTGAGGCCGGTGAGGCGGCGGGCGAGCTGGATCAGAATCGAGCCGACGCCGCCGGCGCCGCCCGTGATCAGCAGCGTGCGCGGATCGACACTCTTGCCGGGCACGGCGCCGAGCCTGTCGAACAGCAATTCCCAGGCCGTGATGGAGGTGAGGGGAAGGGCGGCAGCCTGTGCAAACGAAAGCGACTTCGGCTTGCTGCCGACGATACGTTCGTCGACCAGATGGAATTCGGCATTGGTGCCCTGGCGCAGGATCGAGCCCGCATAAAACACCTCGTCACCCGGCTTGAACAGCGAGACCTCGGGGCCGACGGCGTCGACGACGCCGGCTGCGTCGTAACCGAGAATCTTGGTCTCCCCCTCGGGCGGAGCGGCGCGCTTGCGCACCTTGTAATCGACCGGATTGGCCGAGATCGCCTTCACGGCGACGCGGATGTCGCGTCCTTTCGGTTCGGGCTTTGCGGTCTCGAAGTCGATCAGCGCGTCCTGATCCTCGATCGGAAGCGATTTTTTATAGCCGACGGCCTTCATGGCTTGTCTCCATCAGATGGCGTGCTCGCCTGCCGTCCTAACTGTCGCTATAGCTCCAATTTGGCAAGTACTGTAAATTTGGGGATATAGTCCCTGTTTGGATACTATTGGGAAAACACGCATGAAACGGCGAGATTTCACCCGTCGTCCGGGCTGCTCGGTCGAGGCGACGCTGGACCTGATCGACGGCAAGTGGAAGGGCGTGATCCTCTACCATCTCCAGGACGGCACCCAGCGCTTCGGCGAATTGCGCCGCCGGATGCCCGGTATCACCCAGCGCATGCTGACAAAACAGCTTCGCGCGCTGGAGGAGGACAAGCTCGTCATCCGCAAGGTCTATGCGGAGGTGCCGCCGCGCGTGGAATATTGCCTCTCCGAACTGGGTGAGAGCCTCAAGCCGGTGATCGATATTTTGAAGACCTGGGGCGAGAGTCACCAGCAGCGGCTGTCCCATGCGCCGCCGCCGGTCGTCGTGAAGAAGCCGAAGCGCGCGGCGTAATGTCCGGGAGCGGCGTGCCGCTCCCGGACGAACGAGCCTAGAACGCGAACTGCGTGCGCATCGCGACCGCGTCGAACTTCGAGCCGACATTGGCGGCCGAGACCGGCGAGGCCTGTTTCGACACCGTGCCATGCAGATAGTCGAGCATGAAGCGGACGTTGCCGTTGACGTACCAGTTGAGCGCTGCGGTATAGACTGTCTGCCGTCCGCCGGCGATGCCGGTGGCGGTCCCGAACTGATCGTTGAGGTCGATCGTCGAAAAGCGCCCCGCGATTTCCCACGCGCCCCATCCGCCGCCCTCGAGCGAGAACGGGTGTGCCGGCTTGACGCCGCCATAGGCCGCATTCGCCGAATTATAGCTGCGGCCCTCACCCGTCAGGACGTAGCCGGCCTGCGCGTAGCCACCCTGGAATTTGAGGCTGGGTGCCCCCAGCGGCGGCAAGCCGGTGTTGGCGCTGCGATCGATGTTGTACCAGAAGTACTCGCCCTGCACGATGAGCGGTCCGTAGGTGGCCGCCGCTTCGACGCTGTAGACCTGCGCGCCGGAGGCATTGGCGATTGCGCCGGTCGTAGCCAGCGCCGTCGGATCGATCCGCAACTCCGGGCGGTCGCTGAGCGTGACCGTCTGCGCACCCGTCACCATATTGCGCGACGGTTGGATCAGCCATTCGGCGTTTCCGCCGAGATGCAGCGAGTAGTCCTTGCCGCTCACGACCTGGCCGGCGACACGGGCGACGGCGCCATACTGCTCGGAGGCACCGTTCGGCGCCACGCTCGACGCCGAATGGATCGCGCCCGTCGTTGGACCGGTCACATAGGCGCCGGCCCAGAACACGTCGTTGTACCAGCGCGTGCCGACGGCCGAGCGGAAGTCACCAGCGGCGATGCTGGTCGCGACGATGCCGGCCGTTGCGCGCTCCATGAACAGGATGTCGTTGGAGCTTGTGGCTTCGTCGAGCGTATAGGGCAGGTCCATCACGCCCACTTCGACCGCCATCTTGCCCCCGAACGGTTTCAGGCCGGTGTAGCTGAGATAGGCGTTCTCGATGCCGGAGGTGCCGCCTCCGGGCAGCGAGCCCGGTGCCGCGCCGCCAAATCCGTCGGACGAGCCGCCGAAGTCGTAGACCAGCGCGAAATTCCAGTCGTTGAAGAATTTGCCGGCGATGCCGATGCGCGCGCGGCGGACGTTCTCGCCGCTATCCAGCTTCTGCGGTACGGTCGCCGCGGTGTTGGGACGATAATCATAGCCGCCGATATCGTAGTGCACGCGTCCGGTGATCGCGACGCAGTTGGCCCCGTCGGCGGTGCAGATGGTCGGCCGGTTGTTCGGCATCGTCACGATGACGCCGGATGCCGGCGGGGCCCCCTTGACCGGGAATGCCGCATTGGCGTTGGCGACGACGGCCTTTGCCTCCGAGCGCGCTTCGGCTTTGGCTTCGGCCTTTGCTTCGGCTTTGGCCTTCGCGGTTGCCGCCGTATTCGCGGTGGTCTGGCTCTGGAGCTTGTCGAGCTTCTGCTCGAGCATTTTCAATTGCTGCTTCAGCAGCGCGATCTCCTGCTCGCTGTTGTTTGCCGATTGGGCCTGGGCCTGCGAGGCCGCCAGCGCGCCGGCGAGACCAATCGCCGTGGCTGCAAGTCTTGTTCTGCTCACGTTACGCCTCCATCGTTTGACGAACTTCCCCAAGTCGCCGGCGGAGAGCCTATGAGTGATCGATGACTGCCCCGCGACGCTGCGCCCGGTTGCGCGGTTCCCAATGATGCCAATTCGCCGCAACCGAATCCGCTTCTCACCACCATGCAAGATGATGTGCATCATGCCAATCCACCGCTTCGGCGAATTGCCGATTCGCACGCCGGGCTTGCATGCGGGACACACCGGAAAGGGGCGCAATATTGCCGCCCGGCGCCCTTCTATTGGCGGGCGAACGCGCCTATATTCCGGCGTCTTTTCCGAGAGGTAGGAATGTTTCGATCGATCCGCGCCGCCGCCGTCATCACGGCATTGTGCATAGCGTGTTCAGCCCACTTCAACCCGGCCGCCGCACAGGACCGCCGTGTCCCGTCGTCGCCCGCCGAGCTGCGGTTGTCCTATGCGCCGATCGTGCAGCGTGTGCAGCCGGCGGTCGTCAATGTCTACGCCGCCAAGGTGGTGCAGAACCGCAACCCGTTGCTCGACGACCCGATCTTCCGCCGCTTCTTCGGCGTGCCGGGCCAGCAGCCCGAGCAGATGCAGCGCTCGCTCGGCTCCGGCGTCATCGTCGATGCCTCCGGCCTCGTCGTCACCAACGTCCACGTCATCGAGGGCGCGGATCAGGTGAAGGTGTCGCTGTCGGACAAGCGCGAGTTCGAGGCCGAGATCCTGCTGAAGGATCCGCGGACCGATCTCGCCGTGCTGCGCCTGAAGGACACCAAGGAGAAGTTTCCGACGCTCGACTTCACCAATTCCGACGAGCTGCTGGTCGGCGACGTCGTGCTGGCGATCGGCAATCCCTTCGGCGTCGGCCAGACCGTGACCCATGGCATCATCTCGGCGCTCGCGCGCACCCAGGTCGGCATCACCGATTACCAGTTCTTCATCCAGACCGACGCGGCGATCAATCCCGGCAATTCCGGCGGTGCGCTGGTCGACATGAGCGGCAAGCTCGCCGGCATCAACACGGCGATCTATTCGCGCTCCGGCGGCTCGCAGGGCATCGGCTTCGCGATCCCCGCCAACATGGTGCGCGTCGTCGTCGCCTCCGCCAAGGGCGGCGGCAAGGCGGTGAAGCGGCCATGGCTGGGGGCGAAATTGCAGGCGGTGACGCCGGAGATCGCCGAGAGCCTCGGCCTGCGCTCGCCGACCGGCGCGCTGGTTGCGAGCGTGGTCGCGAACGGCCCTGCGGCGAAGGCCGGCCTGAAATCCTCCGATCTCATCACCGGCATCGACGGCCAGACCGTGGATGATCCCAACGCCTTCGACTACCGCTTCGCGACGCGTCCGCTCGGCGGCACCGCTCAGATCGATGTGCAGCGTAGCGGCAAGCCGCTGAAGGTCACGATTGCGCTCGAGACCGCGCCCGATAACGGCCGCAACGAGCTCGTCGTCACCGCGCGCTCGCCGTTCCAGGGCGCCAAGGTCTCCACCATCACGCCGGCGGTCGCCGACGAGCTGCATCTGGACGCCGACACCGAAGGCGTCGTGATCACCGATCTCGGCGGCGACAGCGCGGCGGCGAATGTCGGCTTCCAGAAGGGCGACATCATCCTGGCCGTCAACAACCAGAAGATCGGCAAGACCGGCGACCTCGAAAAGGCCGCAGGCGAGCGCCCGCGGATCTGGCGCATCACGCTGGTGCGGAACGGCCAGCAGATCAACGTCACGCTGGGCGGATGAGTCCGAAGCGACCACAGCAGACGCCAACGCTCTTTGCCGCGGCGGGGCTCGACCACGAGGCTCCGCATCCGCTGCCGGACCGGCTGCGTCCGCGTGTGCTGTCGGAGGTCGTCGGCCAGGACCATATCCTCGGCCCTGATGGCGCGCTGACGCGCATGCTGGAGACGCGCACGCTGGGATCGCTGGTGTTCTGGGGCCCGCCGGGCACCGGCAAGACCACGGTGGCGAGGCTGCTGGCGGATGCCACGGACCTGCATTTCGAACAGATCTCCGCGGTATTCTCCGGCGTTGCGGATCTGAAGAAAGCGTTTGAAGCCGCGCGCGCCCGCCGCGAGATGGGCAAGGGCACACTGCTGTTCGTCGACGAGGTGCATCGTTTCAACCGTGCCCAGCAGGATTCGTTTCTGCCTGTCATGGAAGACGGCACCGTGGTCATGGTCGGCGCCACCACGGAGAACCCGTCGTTCGAGCTCAACGCGGCGTTGCTCTCGCGTGCGCGCGTGCTGGTGTTTCGCTCGCTCGATGCGGCCGCGATCGAAAAGCTGTTCGCGCATGCCGAGGAGGTCGAGGGCCGCAAGCTGCCGCTCGATGGCGAGGCGCGTGCCGTGCTGGTGCGGATGGCCGATGGCGACGGACGGGCGTCGCTGACGCTCGTTGAAGAGGTCTGGCGTTCGGCACGGGCGGACGAGATTTTCAATGCCGCGCAGTTGCAGGACATCCTGCAACGCCGCGCGCCGATCTACGACAAGTCGGCCGACGGCCATTACAATCTGATCTCAGCGCTGCATAAATCGGTGCGCGGCTCCGATCCCGATGCCGCGCTATATTATCTCTGCCGCATGCTCGACGCCGGCGAGGACCCGCTGTTCCTGGCCCGCCGCGTCGTGCGCATGGCGGTCGAGGACATCGGCCTTGCGGACCCGCAGGCGCTCGTCATCGCCAATGCCGCTAAAGACGCCTTCGACTTCCTCGGCCACCCCGAAGGCGAGCTCGCCATCGCGCAGGCCGTCGTCTATCTCGCCACCGCGCCGAAATCGAACGCGGTCTATACCGCCTTCAAGGCCGCCATGCAGACAGCCAAGCACGCCGGCTCGCTGCTGCCGCCGAAGCATATCCTCAATTCGCCGACCCAATTGATGAAGTCGGAAGGCTACGGCGCAGCCTACGAATACGACCACGACACCCCCGACGCCTTCTCCGGCCAGGACTACTTCCCGGAGGCCTTGGGACGCCAGACCTTCTACGACCCGCCCGAACGTGGTTTCGAGCGCGAGATCCGCAAGCGGCTGGACTACTGGGCCAAGCTGCGGAAGGAGCGGGGCGGCTGAGGCCAAAATCGCCATTTCGTCGTGACGAAAGGGCACTTTTGGGCTAGGCAGGCAACCATGAGCCGCCGCATCAAAAGAATGAACCCAAAGCCCCGTTCGCGTGACGAGCGCGACGACGCGCGCCCGATTAAGGCGCGCAGCGCAAAGACCGCGGGGCCGCGGCCGGGCGGCAAGCCCGGTGGTGCCAAGCCGCCACGCTTTGCCGGCGAGCGCGCCGAGCGGCGTCCGCCGAAAGCTGAGCCGGAAAGGGCTGCGCCCGAGAAGCCCGTCGAGGTATTGCTGCCGACCAAGGTGCAGACCGTCAAGGTCACGGCCGACGAGAACAACATGCGCGTCGATCGCTTCCTCGAAGCGCGCTTTCCCGGCCTGTCGTTTTCCCACATCCAGCGCATCGTCCGCAAAGGCGAGCTGCGCGTCAACGGCAAGCGCGCCGACAGCAAGGACCGCCTGGAGGAGGGCCAGAGCGTCCGCATTCCGCCGCTGAAGCTCGACACGCCGAAGGCGGCCAGCCCGCTCTCGGAGGCCGCGCAGAAAACTCTTGCCGCGCTGAAGGAGATGACGATCTACGAGGACGACGACGTCCTCGTGCTGAACAAGCCGTTGGGCCTTGCCGTGCAGGGCGGCTCGGGCATGACGCGGCACATCGACCAGATGCTGGAGGTGATGCGCGATTCCAAGGGCCAGAAGCCGCGCCTCGTGCACCGCATCGACAGGGACACCTCGGGTTGCCTGCTGATCGCCAAGACGCGCTTTGCCGCCTCGCATCTGACCGGCGCGTTCCGCTCGCGCTCGGCGCGGAAAACCTATTGGGCGCTGGTGCCGGGCCTACCGAAGCCGAAGCAAGGCCGCATCTCGACCTTCCTCGCCAAGGAGGAAAGCGAGGACGACACCATCATGCGCATCGCCCAGCATGGCGACGAGGGCGCCAGCCACGCGGTGACCTATTATGCGGTGGTCGAGACCGCCGGCAACAAGCTGACCTGGGTGTCGTTGAAGCCGGTGACGGGACGCACCCACCAGCTCCGCGCCCACATGGAGCATATCGGGCATCCCATCGTCGGCGATCCCAAATATTTCAACATCGAGAACTGGCAGCTGCCGGGCGGCTTGCAGAACCGGCTGCATCTGCTCGCGCGCCGCATCGTCATTCCGCATCCCCGCGGCGGCGTGATCGACGCCACCGCGCCGCTGCCGCCGCACATGCAGCAATCGTGGAATCTGCTCGGGCTGGATGCCAGCCGGTTCGATCCGATCGAGAACGCGCCGGAGGAGTAGGGGGCTGAAATGGGGCAGGAGATGTTTGCCTCGTTTCAGGTGTCATCGCCCGCGAAGGCGGGCGATCCAGTATTCCAGAGACAGCAGTGATTGAACCGACACGCCGCGGCGTACTGGATGCCCCGCCTTCGCGGGGCATGACACCGGCGATTGTGGTTGCGACCGACAATCACACCCCCTCAATTCCGAAACTGCTCCAGGAACATCCGCAGACTATCATGCGGGCTCTCGACATCCGTGATCAGCCAGCCTTCGGGACCGTTGACCAGGATGAAGTTCAACGTCACCGGCCGGCCGCGATTGTCGAAATTCGCCGCGACATAGGTCTTGTCGTATTGCCTGCGGACGACCGCGATCGCGACCGGGCCGAGCTTCCAGCTCTGGCTCTGCACCAGGAAGTCGTAGGGCTCGACCCGCGGCGCGCTCCAGGCTTTGCGCAAGGAAGGATCGAAGAATTGCCGGGCGGTGGCCGCATCCCGCGGCAGGCCTTTGGACAGCTCCGGTGCGCCCTCGCCGTAAAAGGCGTAGACGTTGCGGACCAGCGATTCCGGGGTGCGAAAGCCGGCCTCCGCCGCGGCCAGCCAAAGCCCGGCGAACAGGGCCACAACGCCCGCAAGTTCCCTCATGCCCGCCGCTCGCTTTATCGGCCGCCGCTCTTACTTTAAAAGCCTAGCATCCAGCGACCGGGACCGAAAACTCACATGCGCGAATTGTTCGAAGAAGCAGCAAGCCAGCCCCCGCGGGATCCCCGGGAATCGGCGCGTGCGTCCGCGCGCACGCCACTGCGCAAGCGCTTCTACAAGGAGGCGGGCGTCACCGAGGCCGAGGGCGGCTTCGCCATCACGCTCGACGGCAGGCCGATCCGCACGCCCTCGGGCCGCCATGTGGTGATCCCTGCGCGCGCCCTTGCCGATGCGGTGGCCGCCGAATGGGCGGCCCAGGGCGAGATGATCGATCCGGTGAGCATGCCGCTGACGCGGATCGCCAACAGCGTGGTCGAGGGCGTCGTCGACCGCGTCGATCTGGTTCGCGACGACCTCGCGAAATTCTTCGAGTCCGATTTGCTGTTCTATCGCGCCGGCCACCCCGAGGGGTTGGTCGCCCGCGAAGCCGCCCATTGGGACCCCGTGTTGTTCTGGGCCGCGGAGGCGCTGGGCGCGCATTTCATCCTCTCCGAGGGCATCATGCACGTGAAGCAGCCGGACGAGGCGCTCCGCGCTGCCCGTGCCGCGCTGCCCGGCGATGCCTGGTCGGTCGCAGCCCTCCACGTGGTGACGACGCTGACCGGTTCGGCGCTGCTGGCGCTGGCGCTGGCCCATGGCGTCCACGATGCCGGCCAGATCTGGGCCGCTGCCCATGTCGACGAGGACTGGAACGCCGAGCAATGGGGCGTGGACGAGGAGGCCGCGGCACGCCGGGCCACGCGCCTGCGGGATTTCGAGGCCGCCGTGGCGGTTCTGGCCGCCGTAAAGCCGCAACCGGCCAAAGGTCCTTAACGAGAGGTTTACGAGGGCGGCCGTAGGGTGGGAGCAGCGTTCCCCGGGCCCATTGAGATGCCGACGCCGATAAACTCCATCCTTCCGGTCAGTGCCGCCAGCCCTCCGGCTGATGCGGCGACGCCCGATCTTGTGGCCGGCAGTGTCGTCGACGCCAGGGTCGTCAGCGTGCTCGCCGACAATCTGGTGCGCATCGCGATCGCCAATCTGTCGATGGACGTGATGTCGGAGGTGTCGCTGACGCCGGGGCAGAGCCTCCAGCTCGCGGTGTCGCAGAACGACGGCACCATCCGGCTCGCGGTCATGAACGGGGCGGGTGAGGCGGCCGCCGATCAGGTCACGCTGACGCCGCGTGCGGCGTCGCTGGTGGACAGCCCGTCGCTTGCGCCATCCGCAAGCCCCGCCCGCAATACGTTGACGCCGTTGGAGCAGGTCGCCGTCACCGCCGCTTCGGCCGAGGCCGTCACGAAACAGGGCAGCCAGGCGCCGCTGTTCGCCAATCTCGCCTCCGTTGTGACCGGCAGCGATCTGCCGGCGGGGCTCAAGCAGGCGGTGCTCGACGTGCTGGCGCAACAGACGCCGCTCAACACCGCCCTCGACGGCGGCGACATCGAATCCGCCTTCCAGAAATCCGGCCTGTTCCTCGAAGCTTCGCTCGCCGCCGGTGCAACATCATCTTCCGGCGCAACGCCGGACCTGAAAGCCGCATTGCTGGTGCTGCGTCAGACGCTGGCGACGCTCGAGACTCCCGCGCCGCAGGGCACTGCGGTTTCGACCAGTGCCACGGCGACATCGCAGGCCGCGGCAGCGACGCAAGCGGCAGGTGAGGCCGCATCGGCTTCATCCGGCCCCGAGATCGCGCAACAATCGCAACTGCCGCGCAACGCCAATCTCGCTGCCGCCGTGCTTGGCGACATCGCCGGCGGTGCTGCGCAAGCCGCGGTGCCGCGCACCGTGTCCGCCGGCCTTGCCGCGACCCTGCTGCAAGAAGCCATGCAAAACCTGCCGCGCCTGACCGGCAATGTGCCCGGCTCGAACAAGGCCGTGCCGGATGGCCATCTCTTCGAGGCCGCTTCGCGCTCCACACCGCCGCCGTTCCGCGGCGCATTGCCGGCGGCACAGGCGGTTGCCTCGCCATCGCTCGCGCCGGATACGCCGCTCTCGGCAACCGTGCACCGCCTGCTCGACGACACCGATGCCGCGATCGCCCGTCAGACGTTGTTGCAGGTCGCCTCGCTTCCCGATCGCACCGACGCCAGCGGCCACCGCATCGACCCGACCGCGCCGCAATGGAATTTCGAGATTCCCTTCGCGACCCCGCAGGGCACCGCGATGGCGCAATTCGAGATCTCACGCGATGGCGGTAACGAATCCGCCGATTCCGCCCAGCGCGCCTGGCGCGCGCGCTTCACGCTCAATGTCGAGCCGGCCGGCCCGGTGCACGCGCTGATTACGCTCAACGGCGACAAGACCTTTGTGCGGATGTGGGCCGAGCGGCCGTCGACCGCGCAGCAACTCCGCGCCGGCATCGGTGAGCTCAACCACGCCTTGATGCGCGCCGAGCTCAAGCCCGGCGACATCCTGGTGCGCGACGGCACGCCGCCGCAGCCCGCACCGGCCCGTGTCGGCCATTTCCTGGATCGCGCGACATGAGCGACCCGACCAAGCTCGCGATCGCGCTGCATTACGAGAAGGGCAGCAACGCGCCCGTCGTCGTCGCCAAGGGCAAGGGCTCGATCGGCGACAAGATCGTCGAGATCGCCAAGGCCAACGACATCCCGATCGAGGAGAACGAGATTCTGGCCGGTGCGCTGTCCAAGGTCGAACTCGGCGAGGAGATCCCACCCGACCTTTACAAGGCCGTCGCCGAAGTGCTGGTGTTCGTGCTGCGGCTGTCGGGCCGGCGCTGACGCGCTGTCATCGTTTCACCATGATGGCGGCTGCATGGTCGCGGCCATCTTCATCGCTTGACGGACATTCCCTTGCTCACCCGCCGTTCCACCCTCGGTCTTCTTGCCGCCACCGCGGTCCTGCCGTCACGTGCGTTCGCCCATGTCGCGCCGCCGCGCAACGAGGTCCGTGACAGCCTCGCAAAGCGTTTCACCGACCTCGGCACGTCGGGCACCTTCGTCGGCTACAAGGTCGAGGATTATCTGATCATCGCCAGCGACAAGGAACGCTCCGGCGAGGCGAAGCTGCCGGCCTCGACCTTCAAGATCCCGAACTCTCTGATCGCGCTGGAGACCGGCGTCGTCGCCGATCCCGACAAGGACGTGTTCCCGTGGGACGGCGTGAAGCGTCCAATCGAGGCCTGGAACAAGGATCACACGCTGCGCAGCGCGATCGCGGTGAGTGCGGTGCCGGTCTATCAGGAGATCGCGCGCCGGATCGGCGAGGCGCGCATGCAGAAATATGTCGATCTGTTCGACTACGGCAATCGCGACATCGGCGGCGGTATCGACCAGTTCTGGCTCACCGGGAATTTGCGCATCGACCCGGTCGAGCAGATCGATTTCGTCGACCAGCTGCGCCGCCGCTCGCTGCCGGTCAGCAAGCGCAGCCAGGATCTCGTCGCCGATATCCTGCCGGTGACCAAGGTGGGCGACAGCATCATCCGCGCCAAGTCGGGGCTCCTCGGCGCCGAGCGCGGTGAGCCGTCGCTGGGCTGGATGGTCGGCTGGGCCGAGAAGGGCGATGCGCACACGGTGTTCGCGCTCAACATGGACTGCAAGGAGCCGCGTCTCGTCAGTGAGCGCATGCCGCTGACGCAAGCCTGCCTTGCCGAGATCGGCGCGATCTAGCTGGCGCGCGCGAACCTGCTAGCATCATCCCGACCAAGCAAAAAAGGTCGGGAGGATAACAATGAACTCAACGCCACTCTGGCTGTCGTCGCTCACGTTGGCTGCTGCCGGCGGCTGGCTCGCCGCCACGATGTTTGCGGCACCCGCCACCAGCAAGGAGCCGCGCTTTCCGCAGCTCACCCTCGACCAGCTCGACGCCAAGCAGAAGCCGCTCGGCGAGCAGATCATGAAGGTGTCGAGCGTCGGCATCGGCGGTCCGTACAATCCGATGATCCGCAGTCCGGTGCTCGGCCAGCGCCTGTTCGACCTGTTCTATTATCTGCGCTGGGAAACCTCGGTCCCAACAAAACTCAACGAGTTCGCGATCCTGATTATCGGGCGGCAATGGCGCTCGCAGGTGGAATGGTTCGCGCACGCGCCGCTCGCGGCGAAAGCGGGCCTGTCGTCCGACATCATCGCGGAGCTGAAGGCCAACAAGCGGCCGTCGAAAATGGCCGAGGACGAGACGGCGGTCTACGATTTCGTCACCGAGCTCACCACGACGAAGAAGGTTTCGGATGAGACCTATGCGCGGGCGAAGAAATTGTTCAACGATCAGCAGATCGTCGATCTCACCGCGCTCGCCGGCAATTACGTGATGGTCGCGATGCTGCTGGCGATGGCCGAGGAGACGGTGCCGCCGGACAAGCAGGAGCCGTTTAGGCCGGGTGAGCCGTAGGGCTGCTCTCTCGCCCCGTCATTGCGAGCGCAGTTCTCTCCGCGTCATTGCGAGGAGCCCTTGCGACGAAGCAATCCAGACTGCCTCCGCGGTGAGATTCTGGATTGCTTCGCTTCGCTCGCAATGACGGAGTATGTTGGCTCCCATGTGCGCTGTATGGCAAGCCGTAGGGTGGGCAAAGGCGCGCAACGCCGTGCCCACGATCTCCTTGTAAGTCATCGGCAATTGGTGGGCACGCTTCCGCTTTGCCCACCCTACGGCATCTGCTGTGTGGCCTCTACCCCAGCTTGAACAGAGCCTGCAGGAACTCCACCACCGCTTTCCGCGACTCCGCCGCCGTCGCGGGATTGCCGCCGACATGCGGGTTGAGCTCGACGCAGGCATCCTTGTAGGTGAAGGGCGCGTTGGTCTCGCCGTTCATCAGCACGCCACCATCACCTTCCTTGATATGACAGTTGCGCACGGTCTGCGCGTTGGCTGACACCGCAACCGTGCTGACACCGAGCAGGCCGCTGTCGAAGCCGTGCGCGCTGTCGGGGTATTCGGTCAGCACCACGTCGCGGCCGGAGGCCTTGAGCCGTTCGACGAAGGCCTTGCAGCTCTTGACGGGATTGTAGTCGTCGGGCGTGCCGTGAAAGATCCGGATCGGGCGCGCGGCGACCTCGCTGTCGCCCTGATATGTCGTCGAGCAGTCCGGATAGAACGGGATGTAGGCCGCAAACTGGGCGCCGGACTTGTTCCAGAGCTTGTTGAAGCGCTCCAGGCTCGCATAGAGCGTCGCCTGTCCGCCGCGCGAAAAGCCCATCAGCACGATGCGGTCAGGGTCGACGCGCGGGTGTTTTGCGAGGATCTCCAGCGAGCGGTAGATGTCGACGATCAGATTGAGCCGGCCGAGCAGGGCCTGGTTGGGCCCCACCACCGTGAGCCCGCGACCGGTAAAGCCGTCGATCACGAAGGTCGAGATGCCCATTGCGTTGAACGCGTGCACCCAGGCCTCGGTGGTGGCGCCGACGCCGCTCGAGCCGTGCATCAGCACCACGACGGGGAGTTTTCCGCTGCCCTGCGCCACGCGGAATTCACCGGCGACCGTCACCGGCTTGGCGGCGGCGGCATCGCCGCTGAGGAATTGCTGGTCGGAGAGGGTGAGAGAGGGGATCGGGTAGATTTCGGCGCGGGTGGCGACTTCCTTGGGGAGGGCTTGCGCATGAGCGAGCACGGTGGAAGCGCAGAGCGCAATGAGCGTCGCAACAACGCGGAATGCCGTCGGCATAAAATCCTCCCTGTGATTTTCAGGGAGTAGAACAACGGGCCAGCGCGCTGTCAATTTCGCCCGCGTCCGCCTCAGGCGGTGTCCGTCTTCCTCACCGTCAGCGCCTGGTCGATGGCAAAGCCGCCGATCTCGCTCATGGCCTGCGAGATCACGTCGCCCTTGCGGGCGAAGCCGGCGGAGAGGAAATCGAACTGGGTGCGTGCCAGCCGCAGCACCTCGATCGGCACCGAGACGACGGTCTCGTTGAAGCTGTCCACGGAGGTGCGGAGGCTGTCGAGCTCGGTGGTGAGCTTGCCGATGTGGTTCTCGGCATGCTGCATCAGGCCGAGCAGCTTGTCGCGCTCGGCATCGAACGCCGCGCGCTCGGCCGCGGCCGCCGCGGTGACCTCAGCTAGCTGCGCCCGCAGCGCCGCGATCTGGCCGACCATGGCGTCGGAGGCGAGCTCGGCGGCCTCGCGCAGCTCGACATGGCGCGTGCTGTCTTCCTGCGTCTGGTGGTAGAGCCGCTCGGCCGTCATGGCGCGCTGGCTCAGCGACTCGATCAGGCTTGCTGCGCGCAGCAGCATCTCGCCGTTCCGCCCCGACACCATGCTGGCCATGCGCCGCAGGAAGTCGACGGTTTCAGACGATGAGTTCGGCGGCAGAGGGACGACCGTCGCGGACATGAGGGTGATGCTGGAGCCAGGGCACAATGACCGTCGCCGTACCGACTGGGCTCACGCAACATTCGGCGCCTGATCGCAAGCCCCGAGCAAGCCTGAATCGGCAGGCCGGGTCAACCGGGCCGAGTCGCCAAATTTGGGGTCAGGTATCCTTCTGCCGCCCGATCCGCCCGAGATGGGTGAAGCCGAACCCGGCCGAATATTTCAGGCCATAGCCCAGCGCCCGGTCGAGGCCGATATGGGCGAGCCAGATCAAGGCGATGGACAGGGTCAATGGCGAGGCGAGACCGAAGCCCAGCGTCAGCAGCGTCACCGGGGCCATGTAGCTGTGGGCGGCGTTGTAGACCATCGCCCCGAAGCGCGCGTCCGACAGGTAGGCCAGGAAGCTCAGATCGGGGACGAAGAACAGCAGGGCAAACACCAGCCACGAGCCGCCCCAGGCCGCATAGAGCATCACCATGCCAACGAACAGGGTGAGCCCCTCCAGCCGCAGCAGGATCTTGACGCCGCCTGTCGCAGCCCCGGTCTCGGCAGCTCTCTCGTCCATGGTCGCCTCCCAGGCAAAACTTTGTAATTCCTTGCGCTTTGGCGCTGCGGCAAGGCAGCCCTGCGGCGCCGAAAGCCGCTTCCCGGCCCGCAAAATGCCGTGTTAGAACCCCCGCCAATCGCATTTAGGCTAAGAACTGGCGGGAGCAAATGAAGAACATCCTGGACGCCCTTGAAGATCGTCGTGCCGGCGCAAAGCTCGGCGGCGGGGAGAAGCGCATCGAGGCGCAGCACGCCCGCGGCAAGCTGACCGCTCGCGAGCGCATCGAGCTGCTGCTCGACAAGGGATCGTTCGAGGAATTCGACATGTTCGTCGAGCACCGCTCCACCGAGTTCGGGATGGAGAAGAACAAGGTGCCCGGCGACGGCGTCGTCACCGGCTGGGGCACCGTCAACGGCCGCAAGACGTTTGTCTTTGCCAAAGACTTCACCGTGTTCGGCGGCTCGCTGTCCGAGACTCACGCGCTGAAGATCACCAAGTTGCAGGACATGGCGATGAAGGCGCGGGCGCCCATCATCGGCCTCTACGACGCGGGCGGCGCCCGCATCCAGGAGGGCGTCGCCGCGCTCGCCGGCTATTCCTACGTGTTCCGCCGCAACGTGCTCGCCTCGGGCGTGATCCCGCAGATTTCCGTCATCATGGGCCCCTGCGCCGGCGGCGACGTCTATTCGCCGGCGATGACCGACTTCATCTTCATGGTGAAGAACACCAGCTACATGTTCGTCACCGGCCCCGACGTCGTGAAGACGGTCACCAACGAGGTCGTCACGGCGGAAGAACTCGGCGGCGCCTCGGTGCACGCCACGCGCTCATCGATCGCCGACGGCGCCTTCGAGAACGACGTCGAGACGCTGCTGCAGATGCGTCGCCTGATCGACTTCCTGCCGTCCAACAACACCGACGGCGTGCCGGAATGGCCGAGCTTCGACGACATCGGTCGCGTCGACATGTCGCTCGACACGCTGATCCCTGACAATCCGAACAAGCCCTACGATATGAAGGAGCTGATCCTGAAGGTCGTGGACGAGGGCGATTTCTTCGAGATCGCGGACCTGTTTGCGAAGAACATCGTCACCGGCTTCGGCCGCATCGCGGGCCGCACCGTCGGCTTCGTCGCCAACCAGCCGATGGTGCTGGCCGGCGTGCTCGATAGCGACGCCTCACGCAAGGCCGCGCGCTTCGTCCGCTTCTGCGATGCCTTCAACATCCCGATCGTGACGTTCGTGGACGTGCCGGGCTTCCTGCCGGGCACCGCGCAGGAATATGGCGGCCTGATCAAGCACGGCGCCAAGCTCTTGTTCGCCTATTCGCAGTGCACCGTCCCGCTCGTCACCATCATCACCCGCAAGGCCTATGGCGGCGCCTTCGACGTCATGGCCTCCAAGGAAATCGGCGCCGACATGAACTACGCCTGGCCGACCGCCCAGATCGCGGTGATGGGCGCCAAGGGCGCGGTCGAGATCATCTTCCGCTCAGACATCGGCGACCCCGACAAGATCGCTGCGCGCACCAAGGAATACGAAGACCGCTTCCTGTCACCGTTCATCGCCGCCGAGCGTGGCTACATCGACGACGTCATCATGCCGCACTCGACGCGGAAGCGGATCGCGCGGGCGCTGTCGATGCTGAAGGACAAGAAGGTGGAAACGCCGGCGAAGAAGCACGACAATTTGCCGTTGTGAGGGAAGCGCAGCCCGGATGAAGCGGAAGCGACATCCGGGTTTTCGTTTCAGGTCCGCGACATGCTTCTTCTGATTTAGCATCCTTGATCCAATGACCGAAGACGATCCGACCGACGAAATCTCCGACATCGAAGACCGGATCGAGCGGCTCGCCGAGATCGCCGAGCGATGCCGCAAGTACATCCTGGCGTCCAAGATCGCGATCGGTGGCGGTGGCACTCTACTGTTGATCACGATCCTCGGGCTGTTCGGGGCCGGTCTGACCGCAGCGCTCGGATCGATCGCGCTGGTGCTGGGCGGGATCGTGTCGCTCGGTTCGAATATCAGCACGTTGCAACAAACCGAGAGCGCCATTGGTGCTGCGGAGGCGCGACGCGCGGTGTTGATTGGATCGTTCGACCTCCGCGTGGTCGCCGATGCGCCGCTGAAGCTGGTGTGACGCGGCGCCTCAGGTCGCGGCCTGCAACGTCAGCACCGTCAATTCCGCGCGGCATTCGGCGGCGAAGGTTTGCAGCCGTTCCACCGTCTCCCGGTCGAGGATCGTCTTCGCCAGACGCTCGGCGCGGGCGGCTTGCTCTCTCAGATAATCGATGCGGGCCATGTGGTACCTCCCGTCGGAATAATTTGAAGCAAATTGCTTCGTTCCGGAGGTGGTGGGGGGATGGTGAATGGCGGGTTAATTGTGTGCGGCGGGTCACGCGCGAGCACTACACTCCCGGTGATCGCGCCGCCCAAGCCTTGGTGGCCTGGCAGCTGTCCATCGCTCTCGCGTAGGCAGGGCGTGCCGTCGTGCGGGCGAGATAGTCCCGCTCGGTCAAACCGGGGATGTAGTTGCCAGTTCTCAGGCCGAGCAGGAGCGCGTAGCTCACCGAGATGTCGGCAGCCGTGAATCGATCGCCGGCGAGATAGGGGCACTCCGCGAGGCGGCGAATAACCAATTCCAGCCGGCTCTCGAAGGTCTCGAGCGCCCAGCAGGTCACTCGGGCATTTCGCTCGGCTTCGGGCGCCAGTTGGCGACCGATCAAGACAGCGTTCATCGGCCCGGCGAGCCCGGCCTCGCCCAAGTGGAGAAATTGCAGATAGGAAGCGAAGGCGGGATCGGTCGGGGCGACGGCAAGCGAAGCTGAGCCGTGGCGGGCGAGCAGGTACTCAAGAATCGCGATCGATTCGACCATGATTGTCTCGCCGTCCTGCAGCGCTGGAATGAAGCCGGCGGGGTTGATCGCGAGGAAATCGCGATCTTTCTCGGCTGACAGCAGATCGACCGGGTGCAGCCGATAAGCCAATCCCAATTCCTCAAGCAGCCAAACAACACGGAAGCCACGACCTTCGCCATAGACGGTGAGCATAGTTAGGCATTCCTGGATTGGGCTGGACACAATCAGCCATCTTTCCGCGGCAACGAAGAGCGGCGGATTACGCTTCGCTGATCCGCCGCGACGAGTTATGAACGCGTCTTATCCGCCGCGGCGAAATGCGCCATCTGGTCGGCGTGGGCTTTTGCGAACGCCGGCCGACCGGTGGCGCGCGCGACGTAGGCACGGCAGGAGGGACTGTCCGACAGCGCGCCGAAACCGTCGACGACGCGCAGCACGTCCGCCATCAGGATGTCGGCGACCGAGAAGGAGCCCGCCAGCCATTCGCGTCCCGCCAGCACCGTCTCCATGTGCTTGAGGCGAAGCTTGAGGAATCCGTCGACGAATGTCCACGCCGCCGTGTCGCTCGGATGGCCCATGAACTTCGACATTCCCCAGGGCAGGCTCGCCATCTCCACCGAATTGAGTGCGGCGAATACCCATTCCTTCGTCTCAACGCGGCCGCGCGGATCTGACGGCATCAGCTTCGGGCTGAGTTCACCGAGATGGAGCAGGATCGCGCCGGTCTCGAAGATCGAGACGTCGCCATCGGTCAGCCAGGGCACCTGGCCGAACGGCTGGTGGGCGAAGTGTGCGGCGCCGCGGTCGTCGAACGGCACACTGGCGACGCGGTAGGGTAAGGCGGCTTCTTCGAGCGCCCAGCGTACCCGAAGGTCGCGCACGAAGCCGCGCGGGGGCGGGGGAACCCAGTCGAAGGTGGTCAGGGTGAGGTCGGCCATGCGGTGTCTCCGTGTGCTGCTCAGAGCATAGGACGGGTGAGGGGCGGCCGTTCCGACAACGCCGCCAACTCTTTTTGTTGCCGGCATCGGGACCGGCTATGCTGCGGCCAAACAACAGGAGGAAACACATGCCCGCCGCCTACTTCGTCGTCCGCGCCACCGTCACCGATGCAAGCAAGCGCGCTGCTTTCGACACATGGTACGAAACGGAACACGTGCCGGACGCGGTCAAGGCGTTCGGCGTGAGCAAAGCCTGGCGGTTCTGGAGCCTGGACGATCCCTCGCTGCATCAGGCCATGTATCAATTCGACGACGAGGCCAAGCTCGCTGCGATGCTGAAGGGCGACGCGCTGACCAGGCTCGTCGCCGATTTCAACCGCGACTGGCCCGACGTCAAGCGCACGCGCGAGACGCTGGTGCTCGCGCAGGCGTTCGGGGCATAGCTACGAAGCGTCCTGTCACCTTTGTCATGAATCTGAACGCGCGATTCAGCGGCAGTTCATGTCGGCACCGCGACACTGGCCCTGCATCACTCGCCAGACAGCCAGAGGACATGTCATGGAGCGCCGAAACTTTTTGAAACTCGCAATCGGTGTCGCAGCGGGCGCCGCCGCGTTCACGACTGCCGCACAAGCCGCGCCGATGGCGCCGCAGCCGCTCGGTGATCCCCGCGTGCCAGAGGGCAATCCGGATGCGCATCCCGCCGTCACCAGCAGCGAGGAAGCCGCGCAGCTCAAGCCGGAGCAGGTGCACTGGCATGGCCACCATCGCCACGGCGGCTGGCATCGCCGCCATTGGGGCTGGCATCGCCGGCGTTGGCATCGTCGCCACTGGTAAGCCTCGCGCAAGCTTGCGTTCGAACGGGGATCGCAGTTGCGATCCCCGTTTTGATTCTCGGCCCCGACATCTGACGCTCAAAAAGAAATGGCCGCGCAAGCTTTCGCCGCGCGGCCATGTCGTCATGTGAGAACGTCAGATCAGAACGGGCGGCAGCGGCCGGCATACCAGCGGAAGCCATAGGGGCACACCCGGGGGCGCACCACCACGACCGGCGCAGGAGCAGGTGCCACCACGACAACGGGTCCGCGGCCGGCCATCGGACGGCAATGGCCATAGGGACCGCGATAGAACCCACGGCCGCAGCCCTCGGCGGCGCTGGCCGCCTCGCCGAAACCGACCACTGCACTGGCGAGCATGACGGCGGCAAACAGGTATTTCATTTGATCTTCCTTCTTGTCCTTGGGGCAAGTTTCTGGGGGCAGATTCTCGGAGACTGGCGCTTGTGGCGCACAATGAATCATAAGACACGATTCGACATGTTAAATTTTGCAACGTGCCGACACGTCGCGATCCAAACCTGCCAATCATGACCTGAATGCGGCATGAACGTTCTGCCGTATCCCGCCTGAGACGACATGACTTGGCGCTAGCGGCCGAGAAAGCCCAGCACCAATTCCTTGTACTTCTCGGGCGCTTCCAGAAAGACGAGATGGCCGGTGTCGGGGATCACTTCCGCCCGCGCATTCGGCATCTTCGCCGCAAGTGCCTTCGCCAGTTCGGCATTCTGCCCCATCTTCGCGCGCAGCGATTCCGGTGCGAGCGGGCGGCCCGGCGCGTTGTGGTCGTCGGCGCCCATGATGAACAGCGTCGGCTCGGTGATCAGTGCGACCTCGTGCGCGACCGGCTCGCGATAGATCATCTGGCCGGAGCTGACGAAGGCGCGCAGCCAGCGCGGATAATCCGGGCTGCCCTTGATGTTGAAGCGGGCGTCGATGAAGGGTGTGATCGCATCCGGCGGCAGCTTGATCGCGTAATTGGTCTGGAGCTGCTTGCGATAGCCTTCGGCGGTGAGCTTGTCCTCGTTCGAGATGATTGTCTCGGTCGGCGTCGGCGGCACGGTGAGACGGTAGTCTTCCAGGCCGATCGGGGCCGTCAGAACAAGGTGAGCGACACGGTCGGGATAGGCGCGGGCGATGCGCACGCCCAGCATGCCGCCGAGCGAATGCGCCACGACGTCCGCTTTGTCGATCTTGAGATGATCGAGCAGCGAGATCGTGTTGCGCGCGAGATTGTCGAAATGCAGTTCGCCCGCGGGCTTGGAGGATTTGCCGAAGCCGATCTGGTCCGGCACGACGACGCGGTAGCCGGCCTCGTTCAGCATCCTGATGACGGGCAACCAATAGCTCGACGGAAAATTGCGCCCGTGCAGCAGCACCACGGTGCGGCCGTTCGGCTGCGCAGGGGCCACGTCCATATAGGCCATGCTGAGCTGCTCACCGTCATTGACGACGGGCAGGAGGTGCACGGGATAGGGATAGGCAAAGCCTTCGAGCGCGATGCCGTAGGGCTCGCGTTGGGGCGTGTCGGCAGCGTGAGCGGAGGTGAAGGGGGAAGCGAGGAGGGCGGCGGCAAGCGCGGCCGGGAGAAGGCGGTTCATGGGAAGGCTCTGGGTAGAGTTGGAGCGAGGAGATCCAATCTCCGTCATGCCCGGGCAAAAGCGCGAAGCGCGTCTTCGCGCAGCTGTCCCGGGCATCTACGTGGATCAACGCGCACTGCACTAAAGACGTGGATGGCCGGGTCAAGCCCGGCCATGACGAGGAGCTCCGATCACACGCAAACGTGCGGTCTCACCCATCTCTCGTGATCAGTCCTTCCCGTCGCCGAACAGCGTCGCGAACTGCTTCTCGCCGGTACGGGTGAAGTTCACCACGCGGCTGCCGGGCGTCGCATCGCGCGCGGCCCATTTCAGCTCGGCAAAACGCTGCATCATGGCGGCGCCGAGCGTGCCCGCGAGATGGTGGCGGCGCTCGCTCCAGTCGAGGCACGCCTTGCACACCGGGCGGCGCGGATGGCTGAGCATCTCGGCCGAAATCTGCAGGTGCTTTGCGAGGAAGCGTTCGCCCTCGGCGGTCAGCTCGATGTCCTGCTTCTTCTGCCTGATCAGGTTGCGTGTGCGAAGAGAGTCGAGCATCTGCACGCCGAGATCGCCCGCCAGGTGGTCGTAGCAGATCCGCGCGCGCCGCAGCGCCGGATCCTTCGGCCCCGTACGCACGCGCATGTGGCCGGTGCGCGCGGCGAGCCCCGCGAGCCCTTCGAGCACGCCGGCGACGTCGTCGTCGGTGAGGCGATAGTAGCGGTGGCGACCCTGCTTCTCCGGCTCGATCAGTCCGCCGGCCTCGAGCTTTGCAAGATGCGAGCTCGCGGTCTGCGGCGTGATGCCGGCCTCCTGCGCCAGCTCGCTCGCGGTGAGCGCGCGGCCGTTCATCAGCGCCGTGAGCATGTTGGCGCGGGCGGGATCGCCGACCAGCGCGGCGACCATGGCGATGTCAGGGCCTGATTTCATGCTTCGATGGTAGCCGAAGCATTGTGGTGGGGCAAGAGCGTAGCGTGTGGCTGCAAACACGTCATTGCGAGCAAGGCAATCCAGCCCCGTAGGGTGGGCAAAGGAGCGCAGCGACGTGCCCACCAATCGTCGTTGCGGACAAAGGACGTGGGCACGCTTCGCTTTGCCCGCCCTACGAGACCTGCGCAGCATCGACGATGGAAACACAGGAGAGCCCATCATGTCCGTCACCGTCTTCATCCGCTACCAGCTCGATCCCTTCAAGCGCGCGCAGTTCGAGGAATATTCGAAGCGCTGGCTCACCATCATCCCGAAATGCGGCGGCGACCTCATCGGCTATTTCATGCCGCACGAGGGCACCAACAACATCGCATTCGCGCTGATCACCTTCGAGAGCCTCGCCGCTTATGAAGCCTACCGCGCGCGGCTGCGGCAGGATGCCGAGGGCATGGCCAATTTCCATTTCGCCGAGGAGCACAAATTCATCCTCGCGGAAGAGCGCACGTTCTTGCGCAAGGTGGTATTGTAGGCCGCCAACAAGGAGACGCTCATGATTGCCGTGATTTTCGAAGTCTGGCCCAAGCCGGAACATCGCCAGGACTATTTCGACCTCGCGGCCGATCTCAAGCCGATCCTGCAAACCATCGACGGCTTCATCTCGGTCGAGCGCTTCGAGAGCCTGACCGACAAGGGCAAGATTCTGTCAGTGTCGTTCTGGCGGGACGAGGCCGCAGTCCAGGCCTGGCGCAATACGATGGAGCACCGTCGCACCCAGGCAAAGGGTCGCGGCCAGATTTTCGCCGACTATCATCTGCGCATCGCCAGCGTCGTCAGGGACTACAGCATGACCGATCGCGAGCAGGCGCCGAAGGACAGCCGCGCGGTGCACGACGCGCACTAGCGTTAACCGGCGCCTGTGCCTATGTCTGCGCGGCCAACTCAGGGAGAGAAACATGCATGTGACGACCGCTGACAAGCGCGCGACGTTCAAGACGATGCACGAGAGCGGCTGCTTCATCCTGCCCAATCCGGTCGATGTCGGCAGCGCCAAGGCGTTGCAGCATCTCGGTTTCAAGGCACTGGCCTCATCCAGCGCGGGCTTTGCCTGGACCATCGGCAAGGCTGACAACCGCGTCAGCGTCGAGGATATCTGTCAGCATCTGGCAGCATTGAGCTCGTCCGTCGACATCCCCGTGAATGCGGATTTCGAGGGCGGCTTCGCGGTGGAGCCGGACAAGGTCGCCGACAATGTCGAGCGCTGCGTGCGTACCGGCGTCGCCGGCCTGTCGATCGAGGATTCCACCGGCGACAAGAACAACCCGATCTACGAGCGCGCACTCGCAGTCGAGCGCATCAAGGCCTCGCGCAAGGCGATCGGCGACAGCAACACCATGCTGGTCGGCCGCTGCGAGGCGTATTTGTGGGGCGTCACCGACCTCAAGCTCGTCATCGACCGGCTTACCGCTTACGCCGATGCCGGCGCCGACTGTCTCTACGCGCCGGGCCTGAAGACCCGCGAGGACATCGCCGCGGTGGTGAAGGCTGTCGCACCAAAGCCGTTCAACCTGCTGATCGGCGCGTCCGGCCTGTCGTTGAAGGAAGCCGAAGATCTCGGCGTGCGCCGCATCAGCGTCGGCGGCTCGCTTGCCCGCGCCGCCTGGGGCGGCTTCATGCGCGCGGCCAAGGAGATGGCGGAGAAGGGGACGTTCACCGAGCTCGGCAGCGGTTATCCCGGCGGCGAGCTCAACAAGATGTTCAGCTAAACGAACAGCGGCGGGACTTTTTGAGTCCCGCCGCTTTCATCCTCTCGGTGTCATGCCCCGCGAAGGCGGGGCATCCAGTACGCCGCGGCTTCTCGATGAAATCGCTGCCGTCTCGGAGTACTGGATCGCCCGGTCAAGCCGGGCGATGGCAGTTGTGGCTTACTTCGCACCCTCAGTCGGGGCCGCCGGATCAGGCTTTGCCGCAGGCGTATCCGCCGGAGCAGCCGGCTTGCTCGGCGCCGCACCCGTGGTCATGCCCGGCTCGGTGTTGGCGCGCGGCGTCACGTCACGCATGCCGGGAGGGGCGGCGGGATTGGTCGCCGGCGCCTGCTGGGCGGTCTGCGTCGTCGGGGCGTTGCCGGCCTGATTGCTCGTGCTCGAGTTGTTCAAGCCATAGAACACGGCGCCCAGCACCAGGGCGACAGCGACCGCGAACATCGCGACCTTGCCGCTGGAGGCGGGGCCTTCGGCGAGTTCAGGATCGGCCTGAAGCTTCTCATCCTGGCGCCGTGCCATGCGCAGGTACTCGTCGTCACTGAGGTTCGGGCGATACGGATCGTTGGGAAAGCGGTCGTCAGCCATCTCTGGATCTCCTCGTTTATTGTGCCGGGACAACCCGTAGATGCGAGATTCTGTTCCGCCTCCTTCATGCTTTCGTCGCATGTTGCTCCTGCGTCGGGAATCGGGAACCTGTTCGTCAGGGAACCCAAAGCGTAAGTTCCATTGCAGGGAGAGGGGAACAAGCCGATGTGGAGCCTGCCGCCGAGCGATAGCGTGTTGCATCTTCTGTCGCTGGTCGCGATCGCCGCGCAAGGCATGACAGCTGCGCTTGCCGCGGGGCGGCGCAGCATGGATTGGCTGGGCGTCTGCTTCCTCGGCTGCATCACTGCACTCGGCGGCGGCACGCTACGCGATCTCTTCCTCGGACATTATCCACTGGCCTGGGTCGCCAACCCCATCTACCTCGCGCTCGCCGGCGGCGCTGCCTTCCTCACCATCTTGATGGCGCCTCTCGTGCACCGGCTCAAGCTCGCCTTCATCGTGCTCGATGCCATCGGCCTCGTCGTCTTCACCATGGCCGGCTGCGACATCGCCTGGCAGATGGACGCGTCGCTGCCGATCGTCATCGTCTCCGGCATGGTGACGGGCTGCGCCGGCGGCGTGCTCCGCGACGTGCTCTGCAACGACGTGCCGCTGCTGTTTCGCTCCGAACTCTATGCGACGGTGTCGGTCGTCACCGGCCTGTTCTACGCGACCGCGTTCGGCTTCAATCTCAACGCCGAGCTCTGGACCATCCTGACCTTCGTGCTCGGCATCAGCCTCCGCCTGCTCGCGGTGCGCTACAAATGGGAGATGCCGAAATTCGTGTTCACGGGGGACGAGGAGAAGTAGCTCCAACCACGCCGTCATTGCGAGCGGAGCGAAGCAATCCAGAGATATATCTGTGGAGACAGTCTGGATTGCTTCGTCGCTGCGCTCCTCGCAATGACGAGGAGGAGGCGGCCAACTACGGCTGTCCCTTCCTTGCCTTCGCCACCTGCGCCGGCGTCACCAACGGGCCCGCATTGCCCCAGGAATTGCGGATGTAGTTGGTCACCGCCGCGATCTCCTCGTTGGACAATTGCTTCGCATATCCCGGCATCTCCCCGGTGTTCGGTGCGCGTGGTGTCGTCACGGTGTGGGCGCCGTCGAGGATGATGCGCAATGTCGAGGACGGGTTGACCGATTGCAGCAGCGCGTTGCCGGGCAGCGGCGGATAGATGCGGGGGGCACCTGTGCCGTCGGCCTCATGGCAGGCGATGCAGAGCTTTGCGTAGACAGCCTGGCCGGTCTTCATCTCGGCATCGTCCGGCGGCGTCACGATCGTCTCGCGCCGTACCGACGGCAGGCTCTTCAGGTACATGGCGATCGCACGCACATCGGCGTCGCTCATCTTCGTCGTCGAGTTGACCACCACCTCCGCCATCAGCCCGCCGGCATGGCTTTTGGCATTGCGCCCGCTTTGCAGATATTCGGCGATGTCTTCGACGCTCCACGATTTCAGCCCGGTGCGTGCGGCGCCGTCGAGCCGTGGTGCGTACCAGCCGCCGACCTCGCTGCCCGAGAGCGCCTGCGCGGTCTTGTCGGCGCCAAACCAGTTCTTCGGCGTGTGGCAGGCGCCGCAATGACCGAGCCCGGTGACGAGATAGCCGCCCCTGTTCCATGCCGCGCTCTGGCTCTGGTCCGGCTCGAACAGGCCCGGCTTGAAATACATCGCGTTCCAGACCCGCATCAGGCCGCGATAACCGAACGGCCAGCGCAGCTCCGGCGCCTTGTTGCGGTTGACGACGGGTGCGAGCGTGCCGAGATAAGCGCGGATCGCCAGCGTGTCGTCCTTGGTCATCTTCGTGAAATAGGGGTAGGGGAACGCCGGGTAGTAGTTCGAGCCGTCGGGCGCGATGCCGGTGCGCACCGCGCGGGTGAAATCGGCGTCCGTCCAGGCGCCGATCCCTGTCTCGCGATCCGGCGTCAGGTTCGGCGCATGGATCGCGCCAAAGGGTGTGTCGATGCGCTTGCCGCCCGCGAAGGGTTTTGCCGGATCGGCGGTGTGGCAGCCCGCGCAGTCGCCGGCCTCGACCAGCGTCTTGCCGTAGGCGATCAGTTCCGGCGACGGATCGGCAGCGAAGGCTACATTTGTAGCCATACATGCAATCGCACTGCACAACGCGAGGGCGGCCAGAATCGTCCGCATCGAAAGCCTCTCCTGCGCCCCATCGACGTCGCCCCGCATGGCAGGGAACGTCCATTCATTGCGCGACTGTGGGGGTATGGTGACACAAATTGAAAACCCCGGTGGGCATCCGGCCACGAAATTGCGATTTTTACCCGGCGCTGCCTTTGCTCCAGATTTGTGATGCGCTGCGTTAATTATCCGACATAGAGTGGCGGAATTGGTCGGCGCGCCCTAGCTAAAAACAACGGGCAGGCAACGGCTTAAGCAGCCAGGCGCTCAAGAAGGCGGAAGAGGACAAGAATGGGCATCAACCAGGGTCCGATCAGTCTCGATCAAAAATACACCCAGGAAACCGGACACGTCTTCACCACGGGCATCCAGGCCCTGGTGCGGCTGCCCATGGCTCAGATCCGGCGCGACCGCGCCAACGGCCTCAACACCGCAGGCTTCATCTCCGGCTATCGCGGCTCGCCGCTCGGCGGCTACGATCAGCAGCTGTTCGCCGCCCGCAAGCACCTCGAACAATACAACATCAAGTTCCAGCCCGGCGTGAACGAGGACCTCGCGGCCACGGCCGTGTGGGGGTCGCAACAGCTCAATCTCTCGCCCGGCGCCAATTACGACGGCGTCGTCGGCATCTGGTACGGCAAGGGCCCCGGCGTCGACCGCTGCGGTGACGTGTTCCGCCACGGCAATGCCGCCGGCTCCGCCAAAAACGGCGGCGTCTTGTGTTTGGCCGGTGACGACCACGGCGCCAAATCCTCCACCGTCCCGCATCAGTCCGACCATGCCTTTATGTCGGCGCTGATGCCGTATCTCTACCCCTCGAGCATCCACGAGATGATCGAGATGGGCCTGCTTGGTATCGCGATGTCGCGCTATTCGGGCTGCTGGGTCGGCATGAAGGTGATCACGGAGACGGTGGAGACCACCGCCGAGATCGACCTCTCAGACGAGATGAAGCCCTTCATCATCCCGCCCGATTTCGAGATGCCGCAAGGCGGTCTCAATCTGCGCTGGCCCGATGACCGCTTCGAGCAGGATCGCCGCCTTCAGGATTACAAGGGCTTTGCCGCGATCGCCTTCGCGCGCGCCAACAAGGTCAACCGCGTCACGATGGATTCGCCGAATGCCCGCTTCGGCATCATGGCGTCGGGCAAGAGCTACGAGGACGTCCGCCAGGCGCTGCGCGAACTCGGCATCACCGAGGAGGTCGCCGCCAGGATCGGGCTTCGTCTCTACAAGATCGGCATGCCCTGGCCGCTGGAGCCGGAAGGCGTGCGCCAGTTCGCGGTTGGCCTCGAAGAGATTTTCATCGTCGAAGAGCGCCGCGAGATCGTCGAGAACCAGGTCAAGCAGGAGCTGTTCAACTGGCGCGACGACGTCCGCCCGCGCATTGTCGGCAAGATGGACGAGCACGACAAGCGCTTCCTGACCTTCTCCGCGGAGCTTAGCGTTTCCTCGCTCGCGACCTCGCTGACCGAACGTCTGCTTCGACTTAATCTCAACCCTGAAATCGCGGAGATGATCCGCACCAAGGCCGACTGGTTCAACGGCCGCGAAGCCACCCAGATGCAGGCGACCGCGCCTGTCTCGCGCACGCCGTACTTCTGTTCCGGCTGTCCCCACAACACCTCGACAAAAGTGCCCGAAGGCAGCCGTGCGCTCGCCGGCATCGGTTGCCATTTCATGGCGCTGTGGATGGACCGTTCGACCGAGACCTTTACCCATATGGGCGGCGAGGGCGTGCCGTGGGTCGGCGTTGCGCCCTTCACCAAGGAAGAGCATGTGTTCGCCAATCTTGGCGACGGCACCTACTTCCACTCCGGCAGTCTTGCGATCCGCCAGGCGATCGCCTCCGGCGCCAACGTCACCTACAAGATCCTCTATAACGATGCGACCGCGATGACCGGCGGCCAGCATGTCGACGGCGAGTTGTCGCCGCAGCAGATCACCTTCCAGCTCCACTCCGAAGGCATTCGCGAGATCTATCTGGTCTCCGAAAATCCCGAGGCCTATCCGGCGAGCGAGATCGCGCCAGGCGTCAAGATCGCGCATCGGGACGAGCTCGACGCGGTTCAGAAGACGCTGCGCAAGGTGAAGGGTGCATCCGCGATCGTCTTCGTGCAGACCTGCGCGGCCGAGAAGCGCCGCCGCCGCAAGCGCGGCCTGATGGAAGACCCGGCGCGCCGCGTCATGATCAATCCGGCCGTTTGCGAAGGCTGCGGCGATTGCTCGGTGCAGTCGAACTGCATCTCGGTCGAGCCGCTGGAGACCGAGTTCGGCCGCAAGCGCGCCATCAACCAGTCGTCCTGCAACAAGGACTATTCCTGCCTCAAGGGTTTCTGCCCGTCCTTCGTCACGGTCGACGGCGGCAAGCCGCGCCACCGCGCGCCGGCCGATCTCTCCGACATCGGTACGATTCCCGAGCCGGCCTCGCGCCCCACGCTCGACAAGCCCTACAACATCGCGGTCGGCGGCGTCGGCGGCACCGGCGTACTCACCATCGGCGCGCTGCTCGGCATGGCCGCCCATATCGAGGGCAAGGCCTCGATGATCCTCGACATGTCGGGCCTCGCGCAGAAGGGAGGCGCGGTGCTCAGCCACGTGCGGCTGTCGGATCATCCGGCCGAAGTGACCTGCTCGCGCATCGTTACCGGCACGGCCGATGTCGTGCTCGCCGCCGACGAGGTGGTCGCGGTCGCCAAGGACACGATCTCGCTGTGCGACACCAGCCGCACCCGCGGCATCATCAACAGCCACGTCATCCCCACTGCCGACTTCGTCCTCAACCGCGACTTCAACTTCCAGACCCGCAAGCTCAATGCGGTGCTGGAAACGGCGCTGCACAAGGACTCCGTGTTCTTCGACTTCACCAAGCCGGCCGAGCAGCTGCTCGGCGACAGCATCGCCACCAACATGATGATGATGGGCTATGCCTATCAGAAGGGCTTGCTGCCCCTGGCGGCGGCGTCGATCGAGCAGGCGATCGAGGTCAATGGCGTTTCGATCAAGATGAACAAGGAAGCCTTCCGTCTCGGCCGTCTTGCGGTCGCCGAGCCCGCGCGCCTTGCCGACATGCTGAAGGGCACGGACGAGGTCGTTGCGCCGAAGATGCTGGACGCCATGACGTTCGACGAGGTGGTCGAACATCGCGCCAGGCACCTGACGGCCTATCAGAACAGCCGCCTCGCCAAACGCTATCGCAAGCTGGTCGACCAGGTCAGCAATGCCGCGAAGCAGGGCGGCTATGACGATGCGCTGCCGCGCGCGGTCGCGGTGAACTACGCCAAGCTTCTGGCCTACAAGGACGAATACGAAGTCGCGCGCCTGTTCAGCGACGGCGCTTTCGAAAAGCAGCTCCGCGAGCAGTTCGAGGGTGACTTCAAGTTCAGCTTCAATCTGGCGCCGCCGATCCTCAGCAGTGGCGTCGATGCGCTCGGCCGCCCGAAGAAGCGCGCCTTCGGCCCATGGATGCTCCCGGCGTTCCGCGTGCTGGCAAAATTCAAGTTCCTGCGCGGCACGGCACTCGACATTTTCGGCCGCAATGCCGACCGTAAGCTCGAGCGCGACCTGATCGCGGGTTACGAGAAGGACGTCGCCACCGTGCTCGGCCTGCTCTCGCCGGTCACGGTCGACACCGCCGTCGAACTCCTCTCGCTGCCCGACCGCATCCGCGGCTACGGCCCGGTGAAGGAGAAGGCGGTCGCGGATGCGAAGGTGCGTTACGCGCAGCTCGCCGCCGATTTGGCAAGCCCACCTCCGGCGCCACGGCAGATCGCGGCGGAGTAGGGGCTTCGTAGGGTGGGCAAAGGCGCGAAGCGCCGTGCCCACCACCTGCCATTGATTATGAAGAAGACGTGGGCACGCTTCGCTTTGCCCACCCTACGGCACCGTCCCTGGTGTTGCCCGTCGGGCAAAACACCCATGCCGTGGGTCAATCCGCCGGCGTAAAACATTCCGCTTTACCGAAATTCGGAATTGTCGTATCTCCCTGCTACCTCATCCCTCTCAGAGGGGCGTATCGCGATCGTCACGAAACGCGGGATGAGTGGCGGTGGACGCGGGCTGCGTCGCACGAGTGATTGTCTCGTGCACGACGGGCGCGGTCTCGCGTACGGCAAAATCGTGTGGTCCTGACGCCCGGGGTCTGTGCGTCAAGGCTTGCGGTCACTCGCAAGACGACGGGGGCAATAGTGCAACGCTCCCCGGGGAGAGCACGACATAAGCCGTAAAGCCACTGCGCAGGGAAGGCCGGATGTTTGGCCGCACCTGTATGCCGCTGTGCAGCCTCTTGTAGCGCAACCTTCGCACAGTGGACCGTGGGTGCCCAGCCGGCACCCGGTCTTCCCTGCGCCCTCTGTTCTTGAGGGAGCAAGACGGAAGCAAAACTCGGGCGAAACGCGCCGCGAGGATGCGGGGGTGTGTCTGCGAACGCGTTCTGAGTTGAAAGAGCGCTGTCAGTTCCCACGAATTCCGTCATTGCGAGCGGAGCGAAGCAATCCAGAATCCTTCCGGGGAGGGACTCTGGATTGCTTCGTCGCAAGGGCTCCTCGCAATGACGGTGGAGAGGCCGTAGCATGATGCATAACCGTCATCCTGAGGTGCGAGCCCCTTCGGCGAGCCTCGAAGGACGACGGCCCGGCTTTGGCCACGGAGAGGCAGCTCGGCCGTGCATTCTTCGAGGCTCCCGATGGGGCGCTTCGCGCCCCATCACTCGCACCTCAGGATGACGGTGCTGGTTTTGCGCCAAGCCGCTGCCCTCTCGCCCGACGGAATATTTCCGCGCTTGCCAATCAGTCCACCGGGGTTCAGAAAAAAGAGCCAATAAGAAACGCGAGCGGAGACCTCTGTTTTGACCATCAAGGGCAAGGCCTACATTGCCGGGATCTACGAACACCCGACCCGGCATGCGCCGGACAAATCCACAGCCCAGCTCCACGCCGAGGTCGCCAAGGGGGCGATCGAGGATGCCGGGATCAGCAAGGACGATGTCGACGGCTATTTCTGCGCGGGCGACGCGCCCGGTGGCGCCTGGCCGATGGTCGATTATCTCGGCCTCAACACCAAAAAACTCCGCCACGTCGATTCCACCGAGACCGGCGGCTGTTCCTACATCATCCATCTCGGCCATGCGGCTGAAGCGATCGCCGCGGGCAAATGCTCGATCGCGCTGATCACGCTCGCCGGCAAGCCGCGCACCGGCGTGATGCCGCCGCGTGCGTCCGGCGCCGAGGCCGATTTCGAGTTGGCTTATGGCGCAACCACGCACAATGCCTATGGCATGTGTGCCATGCGCCACATGCACGACTATGGCACCACCTCCGAGCAACTCGCCTGGATCAAGGTCGCAGCCTCCCATCACGCGCAATACAATCCGCATGCGATGCTCAAGGACGTCGTCACCGTCGAGGACGTGATGAATTCGCCGATGATCTCCGATCCCCTGCATCGCATGGATTGCTGCGTCGTCTCCGACGGCGGCGGCGCGCTGATCGTGACGACGCCGGAGATTGCCAAGAGCCTGAAGAAGCCGCTGGTCAAACTGATCGGCCATGGCGAGGCGATGAAGGGCCCGCGCGGCGGCAAGGATCTCGATCTCACGTACTCGGCCGGAATCTGGTCCGGTCCGCGTGCGTTCGAGGAAGCCGGCATCACGCCGAAGGACATCAAATACGCTTCGATCTACGACAGCTTCACCATCACGGTGCTGATGCAGCTCGAGGACCTCGGCTTCTGCAAGAAGGGCGAGGGCGGCAAGTTCGTCGCCGACGGCAATCTGATCTCGGGCGTCGGCAAGCTGCCGTTCAACACCGACGGCGGCGGCCTCTGCAGCAACCATCCTGTCAACCGCGGCGGCATGACCAAGATCATCGAGGCCGTGCGGCAACTGCGCGGCGAAGCGCATCCGAAGGTGCAGGTCAAGAATTGCGATCTCGCCATCGCCCACGGCACCGGCGGCCTTTTGGGCGTTCGCCACGCCGCCTCGACGGCCATTCTGGAGCGCGTGTGATGGTAGATGCAAAAAAGTATCCGGCCCCGGTCACGAACCCCGAGACCGCGGCTTTCTGGGATGCGGCCAAGCAGGGCAAGTTCATGATCAAGCGCTGCACGGCGTGCGGCGAGGCGCATTACTTCCCGCGTTCGATCTGCCCGTTCTGCTACTCCGACAAGACGGTGTGGGAGGAAGCTTCGGGCGAGGGCACGATCTACACCTGGAGCCTGATGCGGAAGTCGCCGACCGGTCCTTACGCGATCGGCTACGTCACACTGAAGGAGGGACCGTCGGTGCAGACCAATTTCGTCGACTGCGATCTCGAGACGCTGAAGATCGGCCAGAAGGTGAAGGTGGTGTTCAAGCCGACGGATGGCGCGCCGCTGCCGTTCTTCACGGTGGCCTGAGGCGACGCTGCGTAGGGTGGGTCAAGCGCAGCGAAACCCACCGACACCGGCGATGATGGGTTTCGCTGCGCTCTACCCATCCTACGAATTCTCCGTTCTTCACGTCGTGTAGGACGGTCCTCATCCTGAGGAGCTTGCGAAGCAAGCGTCTCGAAGGATGGCCACGACAAAGAAGCGTTTCGGGCAGCCTCATGGTTCGAGACGGCGCAAGAGCGCCTCCTCACCATGAGGATGAGAACCACCGGGAGGAACCAACCAAAATGTCCGCCAGATACGAAGAACTCAAAGGCCTGAAAAACCTCGGCCAGAAATACACCTACGCCGATCGCGACGTCATGCTCTACGCCTACGGCATCGGCCTCGGCGCTGACCCGATGGACGAGAACGAGCTCGCCTTCGTCAACGAAGGCACGTTCACGCCGCGGCCGCTCAAGGTGGTGCCGACGTTTGCTTCCGTTGCCGCGTGGGGCTCGGGGCCCGGCGAGATGAACCTCAACCGCGTGATGGTGGTGGACGGCGAGCGCGACATCACTTTCCACCAGCCACTGCCGGTGGCCGCCAATATCACCGCCGACTCCTCCGTCGTCGAGGTCTACGACAAGGGCAAGGACAAGGGCGTCGTCATCGCGCATCAGACCGTGCTGAAGAACGAGAAGGGCGAGAAGCTTGCAACGCTCGTTGCCTCGCGCTTCGCCCGCGGCGACGGCGGCTTTGGCGGGCCGAGCCTGACCCAGCCCGATCCGCACAAGATTCCCGCGCGCGCGCCCGACAAGACCATCGACATCGTCACGCGTCCCGATCAGGCGCTGGTCTATCGCCTCTGCGGCGACCGCAACCCGCTGCACTCGGATCCCGAGTTCGCCAAGAAGGCCGGCTTCCCGCGCCCGATCCTGCACGGCATGTGCACCTACGGCATCACCTGCCGCGGCGTGCTCCAGACCTATGCCGACTACGACGCGTCCGCCTTCCGCCAGCACGTCGCGCGGTTCTCCTCGCCGGTCTATCCCGGCGAGACCGTGACCATGGATCTCTGGAAGGACGGCAACACGATCTCGTTCGAAGCCAAGGTGAAGGCGAGGGGCGTCACCGTGATCAAGAACGGCAAGACGGTGCTGGGTTAGGTCGGTCTCGTGCCCCGGACGCAGCGCAGCGCTCCTTAAGCGGTGCGCTGCAGAGCCGGGGCCCAGAGGACGTAGCAAAGAACTGGGTCCCGGCTCTGCGACGCAGCGTTTCACGCTGCATCGCGTCCGGGACACGAGAGAACAAAAACAATCAGGGAGAAGCCACCATGGGACTACTCGATGGCAAGGTTGCGCTGATCACCGGCGCGGGCGGCGGGCTCGGTGAGGCCTACGCAAAGCTGTTCGCGCGGGAAGGGGCCTCGGTCGTCGTCAACGATCTCGGTGGCCCCCGCGATGGCTCCGGCGCCGACAAGTCCATGGCGCAGACGGTGGTCGATGCGATCAAGGCCGATGGCGGCAAGGCGGTCGCCAACGGCGCCGACATCTCCACCATGGAAGGCGGCCAGTCGTTGTTCGACGATGCCATCAAGCATTTCGGCCGCGCCGACATCCTCGTCAACAATGCCGGCATTTTGCGCGATCAGACCTTCTCAAAGGCCTCCGAGTCCGATTGGGACAAGGTCATCAAGGTTCATCTGAAGGGTACCTTTTGTTGTACCATGCCGGTGTTTCGCTGGATGCGGGAAAATGGCGGTGGCGTCATCGTCAACACCTCCTCGACCTCGGGCCTGATCGGCAATTTCGGCCAGACCAACTATGGAGCTGCCAAGGGCGGTATCTGGGGCCTGTCAAACGTGCTGGCGATCGAGGGCCGGAAGTACAACATCCGGATCTGGACGCTCGCCCCGGGCGCCCTGACCCGCATGACCGCAGACCTGCCCCGCTATAAGGAGAACCCGGGGGCGGCGCTGGGGCCGGACGGCATCGCGCCGGCCGTGCTATACATGGTCAGCGATTTGTCCGGCGACCAGACCGGCAAGGTGCTGGGCGTGTCCGGGCCCCGCGGCGTGCGCGAAATGCGGATGATGGAAATGGAAGGCTGGAAACCGCCGCACTCGGGCTGGAACGCCCAGGACATCGCTGAGCATGCCAAGGAGATTTTCTTCTCCGACGAGCAGATCAAGATGGGGGCGCGGAGGTTTTAAGAGGCCGTCATCCCGGGGCACGCGAAGCGTGAGCCCGGGATCCATACTCCGTGTCGTGGTTATGGATTCCGGGCTCGCGACTGCGTCGCGCCCCGGAATGACAGATAGAGAGAGACGAGGAACTAGATGAAACTCACCGCCGCCGCCAAGGGCACCTTCGCAATCGCGCCGACGCCGTTCCATGATGACGGCCGGATCGACGAGCGCTCGATCGACCGCCTGACCGATTTCTACGAGGAGGTCGGCTGCGACGGCGTCACGGTGCTCGGCATCCTCGGCGAGGCGCCCAAGCTCGACGCCGCCGAGGCCGAGCAGGTGGCGGTGCGCTTCGTCAAGCGCGCCAAGAAAATGCAGGTGATCGTCGGCGTCTCCGCGCCGGGCTTTGCCACCATGCGCTCGCTGGCCAAGGCCTCGATGGACGCGGGCGCGGCCGGCGTCATGATCGCGCCGCCGCCGTCGCTCCGCACCGACGACCAGATCGTCGGCTATTACAAGCAGGCAGCGGAAGCGATCGGTCCGGATATTCCCTGGGTGCTTCAGGACTATCCGCTGACGCTCTCGGTGATCTTCACGCCCGCGGTGATCCGCAAGATCGTCATGGACAATCCGAACTGCGTGATGCTCAAGCACGAGGATTGGCCGGGCCTGGAAAAGATTTCGACCCTGCGCAACTTCCAGAAAGACGGGTCGCTGCGTCCGCTCTCGATCCTCTGCGGCAACGGCGGCATGTTCCTGGATTTCGAGATGGAGCGCGGCGCCGACGGCGCCATGACCGGCTACGCCTTCCCCGAGCTTCTGATCGACGTCGTGAACCTCTCCAAGGCTGGCAAGCGCGACGCCGCGCATGATCTGTTCGACGCGCATCTGCCGCTGATCCGCTATGAGCAGCAGCCGGGTGCCGGCCTTGCCGTGCGCAAGCACGTCCTGCAGAAGCGCGGCATCATTTCCTCCAGCGCCCAGCGCAAGCCCGGCGCGACCATCACGCCGGCGGCGAAGGCGGAGGTCGATTATCTCCTGTCGCGCGTCGCCCGCGTCGACAGGCGCGCCAATCTCAGCCCGCAATCCAGCGCTGCAGGTTAACTGAATGCCCGAGACATCAGCATCACGCCCGGCGTCGACCATCCTCCTGCTCCGTGACGGAGCAAAGGCCGACGGCCAGGGCCGCGGCGAAGTCGAGATCTTCATGATGGTCCGCCATCATCAGATCGAGTTCAATTCGGGCGCGCTGGTGTTTCCCGGCGGCAGCGTCGATGCCGGCGACAAGGAGATCGTCGCCCGCGCCGACCTCTACTCGGGCGGCGAGGGCCTGAGCGAAGCGGACCGCGGTTTCCGCATCGCCGCGATCCGCGAGACCTTCGAGGAAAGCGGCATCCTGCTGGCGCGCGCGAAGGACTCGGGCACGCCTGTCGATGCCAAGCGTGCCGGCGAAATCGCGGACAAGCACCGCGTCGCGCTCAACGAGCACAAGGTCAGCTTCCTGAGTATTTTGGCCGACAACGGCCTTCAGCTCGCGCTCGACACGCTGGTGCCTTACGCGCACTGGATCACGCCGGAGGGCATGCCGAAGCGGTTCGACACCTGGTTCTTCCTCGCGGCAGCGCCCCCCGATCAACTCGGCGCGCATGACGGCCGCGAGTCCACCGACTCGATCTGGCTGTCGGCGCGCGAAGCGGTGGAGGGCGGCGAGAGCGGCCGCTTCAAGCTGCCGTTCCCGACCACGCGCAATCTGATCCGGCTTGCCAAGCAGGGCAGCGTGAGCGCGGCGCTCGACCATGCCAAGAGCATGTCCATCGTCACGGTGATGCCTGTCATGACCAAAACCGACACCGGCCGCCAGCTCCGCATCCCCCGCGAGGCCGGCTATGACGGCGAGGTGTTCGAGGTCGGGGCGGTCGGATAGGACACTTCGACATCTAGCGAAGTATTCCGTTTACGGACGCGCTAGGTTCCGTTCCTGACAACGGGACGGAGCGCGCAATATGGACAACCGACAGGACACCGGCATCGCCATCGAGCTGGCGCTGCTGGTCGCGCTCGCAACGCTCTGGGGCGGCTCCTACACCTTCATCAAGCTCGGCGTTGCCACCATCCCGCCGATCACGCTGATCGCGGCCCGCACCGCGATCGCCGGCCTGCTGCTGCTCGCCGTGATGTGGGCGCGTGGCATCACGATGCCGACGGACGGGGCGACCTGGCAACGCTTCGCCTTCCAGGCCGTGCTCAACAGCGTCATCCCCTGGACGCTGATCGCCTGGGGCGAGCGTCACGTCGATGCCTCGCTCGCCACCATCCTCAACTCGGCCGGGCCGATCTTCACCTTCCTGCTCACGGCCGTCGTCACCCGCCATGAGGCGACGAGCCCGCGAAAGCTGTTTGGCGTGGTCGCGGGCATGGCCGGCATTCTGCTGATCGTCGGCGTCGATGCCTTCCACGACCTTGGCAGCGGCCTTGTCGCTGAAGCCGCGATCGTCGCCGCCACCATCTGTTATGCCTGCGCAGCAATCTTCGGCCGCAGCTTCAAGGGCCTCGATCCGATGGCGCCCGCCGCCGGCTCGCTGCTGGCGGGCGCGGCGGTCCTGATCCCGGCCTCACTGATCGTCGAGCAGCCCTGGACGCTGTCGCCATCGCTGAGCTCGATTCTGGCGCTGCTGGCGCTCGCCGTGTTCTCGACCGCCGCGGCCTTCGCGATCTACTTCCGCCTGATCCAGACCCTGGGCTCGGTCGGCACCACCGCGCAGGCCTATTTGCGGGTGCCCATCGGGGTCGCCATCAGCGTCGCCTTCCTCGGGGAAAGCCTGAGCCGGACGGCCTGGATCGGCCTTGCCTGCGTCGTCCTCGGCGTTGCCGCCATGACCATTCCGGCCCGGCGGGCCGCCAGCGTCAAAACGTCATAATCGGGAGGGGCGGGCGGCCACAATATTAAGGATATCCGGCGGCTTAAGGCATGTTCCCCCGGGGGTGCAATACGTCGTATATTGGGCCTCCACTAGCCCGGTTCCCCAAAGCCAGATGTCCGCCGAATTGACGCCGACCCCTGAGAAAAAGCGAACATTCTCGCTCTCCATCGGCCAGCTCACCTTCGGCAGCTTCCTTCTGGTGCTGGCGGTGATCATCGTCACCTCGACCGCGAGCGTGATCGCGATCCGGCACATCGATACTACCTTCGCAGAATTGCAGCGGCTCCAGAGCGTCGGCGACCTCGCCGAGGACATCGACCGCCGCATGAACGAGCTGCGTCTCGCCGCGCGTGACTTCGTCACCGACCCCGGCGCCGGCATCCAGTTCAAGCAGGTGGGCGAGGCGGCGTCGACCCTGAGCGACATCCTGAAGAAGACCCGTATCGAGCTTGCGCCCGAGCAGCAGGACATGATCGACGGGGTCACCGAGCGCCTCGCGACCTATCGCAACGGCCTCGAGCGGATCTCGACCCTGATCGACCGTCGCGCCCAGCTGCTCGCCGGCCTGCCGCCGTTGCGCGACCGGTTCGACGCGGCCGTCGGCGCCACGGCGGACCGCGAGCTGGCGTCCCGCCTGTCGGAGGCGCAGAGCCGGATCGCGCTTGGATTGCTCGCCCGCAACCCGTCTGCCGCCGAGCAGGCCGCGCAGAACATGCGGACCATGGACATCGCGGACATCAGCCTGAAGACGGCGGTGAACGACTACGCCGAGGCGATCATCGCGGTGGCCGTCCGGGAGCGGCAGATCGCGGACATCGACCGCGAGGTGTTGGGCACCGAAGGCCGGCTGATCGGTCGCGTCACCGAGCTCCTGCGCGAGGTCAGCGCCCGGCGCGGTCATGTGCTGTCGCGCGATTTTGCCCGCACGCTGACGGAGGCGCGGTGGCAGAGCATCGTGCTCGGCTCGATCGGCGTGCTGATCGGCATGGTCGCGGCCGCTTTCGTGGTGCGGCGGACCGTCCGACCGCTCGCGAAGATCGCGCGATCCATTCGCGCGCTCGCAGCGGGCGAGAAGAACACCTCGATCCCGTCGGCCGATCTCGACAACGAGATCGGCGACATCGCGCGTGCGGCCGAAGTGTTCCGCCGCGCGCTGGAGGAGGCGGACACGGCACGCGAGGCGGCGGTGCGCGCGCTCACCGAGCAGCGCCTGGCCGAAGAGAGCTATCGAAAGCTGTTCGAGGGCTCGGTCGACGGCATCTACGTCACGACGCCGGCCGGACACCTGCTCAACGCCAATCCGGCGCTGGCGCGGATGATGGGCTATGACAGCCCCAAGCAGTTGATCGACAGCATCAACGACATCGCCCACACCATCTATGTCCACCCCGAGGCACGGGTCGAATACCAGCGGCTGATGACGCGCGACGGCATCGTGCGCGAGTTCGAGTATCAGGTGCGCCAGCGTAGCGGCAACATCCTGTGGCTCTCCGACAGCGCCACCGGCGTGCGGGACGAGGCCGGCAACATCGTCCGCTACGAGGGGACGCTGCGCGACATCACCGACCAGAAGCGGGCGGAAGATGCCATCGCCGAAGGACGGCGCCTGCTCCAGCAGGTCATCGACACCGTGCCTGCGGTCATCAACGTCAAGGACCGCGACCTGCGCTACGTGCTGATGAATCGCTATATGGCCGGCATCTTCGGCATCGAGCCGGGCGATGCGCTCGGCCGCACCACCGCGGACCTGATGTCGCGCTACGGCGCGGCCAAGACGGATGAGAACGACAAGCGCGTGCTCAGCATCCGCAAGGGGCTCGGCTTCTACGAGGAGGAGTACAAGGATTCCTCCGGCAACATGCGGCAATGGCTGGTCAACAAGCTTCCGCTGCTCGATGCAGAGGGCGAGATCGAGCGGATCGTCACCGTGGCGCTGGACATCGGCGAGCGCAAGCGCGGCGAGCAGGAGATGCGCAAGGCCAAGGAATCCGCCGAGACCGCGCTGCGGAACCTGCGCGAGACCCAGGCCTCGCTGATCGAGGCGGAGAAGCTGGCCGCGCTCGGACGGCTCGTCGCCGGCGTCGCGCACGAGGTCAACAATCCCGTCGGCATCAGCCTGACGGTCGCCTCCGCACTGGAGCGCAAGACCGCGATGTTCACGTCGGAAGTCGAGCGCGGCGAGCTCCGCCGCTCCACGCTCAATGATTTCCTCAGCACCAGCCGCGACGCGTCCTCTCAGCTGGTCTCCAATCTCAATCGTGCTGCCGAGCTGATCCAGTCGTTCAAGCAGGTCGCGGCCGACCGCAATTATTCGGACCAGCGTTCATTCGATCTCGGCGACCTGACCGAGCAGGTGGTGATGAGCCTGCGGCCTGGTTTGCGCAAACACAATCTGACGCTCAATGTCGAGTGCCAGCCGAGCCTGACCATGAACAGCTATCCCGGCCCGTATGGACAGGTGCTGACCAATCTGTTCCTCAATTCGGTGGCGCACGCGTTTCCGGATGGCCGGCCTGGGATCATCGACATCCAGGTGCGCGAGTCCGGCAAGGACAATGTCGAGATCATCTTCGCCGATAACGGATGCGGCATGAGCCTCGACGTTCGCCGCCGCGCCTTCGATCCGTTCTTCACGACACGGCGCGATCAGGGCGGCACCGGTCTGGGTCTGCACATCGTCTACAGCATCGTCACCAACCGGCTCGGCGGACGGCTCGATCTCGATTCCGAGCAGGGCGAGGGGACGCGCATCCAGATCATCCTGCCGCGCACCGCGCCGCTGGAGCAGGCTGCGGAATGACCTAGTCAGCCTCTGCGAGCTTGTGCAGAGTCGCGCCAAAGATCAGGCTGGCCTTGCCGACCAGCGCCGTTCCCGTCATCTCCGCGCTGGTGTCCGTATAGGTCCCGCTGACGCCGATGCCGACCGGGGCGGGACCGCCGAATAGCGGATTGTCATCGCCCCGCGGCGAGGTATGCCGTTGCACGAGCACCTCGCCCTTGAAGGTATGGTCGTCCTTCACGACGTAGCTGCCGGTGTAATAGAGGTAGGCATCGCCGCCGAGGATCTTGCCGTCCCTGAAAAGAATCACGCCACTGCCCTTGCCGACTCGACCATCGAGCAGGTTCACGTGAATCGAATAGAGGCCGTTCTTCATAACGTCCCGAGGCCGGCCGCCATCGCCCAATGGCGTAACCGGTAGTGCTTTTATGCCAAAGCGCATCCGCTCGCGCAACGCGGCAGTTTGCCGGTTGGCCTTGGAAGCCCAAGGTGTCTGTGACACCGCTATGACGGTGTGATTGGGATCAGCCGGCGCGAATCGAAAAGCGCCAGCGAGCCGCTGACTTATGCCGGTCGCGTGACCCGGCCGGGCAGTCCCGTGCCCGGCGTCTCGCCCGATTTCAGCTGAAAGGCCGCGTCAGGTATATTTCTTGTCGCGCTCGAGCAGCTCGATGGAAATGCCCTCGGGGCCGCGGATGAAGCAGATCCGCACGCCGGGCCGGATCGTGGTCGGCTCGCGCGTGAAGGTGACGCCCTTGGCCTTGATCTCGGCGGCGACAGCGTCGATGTCCTTCACCGTGAGCCCGAAATGGTCGAGGCCCTGATGCGGGTGCGGCGGCGGCGGGTTGACGGCGTTGTCGCCCTCGAGCGGCGCGATGAAGATTTTTGCGCCGCCGAGGTTCACGTCGATCCGTCCGGGCGCCTGCACGACCTCGCCGCCGAGGATGTCCCGCAGCCAGGCCGCGGTGGCCTCCGGATCGGGGCTGCGCAGATGGACGTGATCCCAGGTGACGACGACAGGCATTTCATATTCTCCCAACGGGGTCTTTGATGTTGCAGCGCATGTTAGCGGCCTCGGGCCGTGATCGCTACCGTCCTTGCCGACTCGGCATGCGCGCGGGAACCTTAGTTCGTCCGTCGGATTAAGGTAAGCAGTGGCCAAATCCGTCGTCGGCCAAGTCCGCCGTCGAATGCGTGTGGGGCCGCTATCGGTGATGCCATGAACGCGAGGTTTGACCGGATCGGGCTGGGACGTTTCGCCGGGAGCGGCGAGCGACTGGCGCACGCCGTGACGGTCGCGAGCGTCTCATTCGGCCGGAGCGTGCTCTGGTTGCTGGCGGCCATCATCGTCGGTTGCGGCATCTGGATGTTGCTCCCGCTCTCCAAAGGCAACAGCACCGAGCCCGTGAAATCAGACGTGACGACCGACCTGGCGACCGTCGAGCCGGCCGCTTCGAGCGATGCGGCTGCTGCGGTCTCGCCGATGACGCAAATTCCTGCATCAGCTGAACTCGATCGCCTCAAGATCTGGTCGCAGACCTGGCGCCGCGGCGGGCTCGGCTCGAAGGCGCTGGTGACGTTCACGCTGCGAAACGACAATGAATATGCCGTAAAGGATCTGGAAATTGTTTGCGCCTTTGCGCGACGCGATGGCAGTCATCTCACCGACCGCAGCCGTGTGCTGGCCGATACGGTAATGATGAAAAGCCGCAAGACCTTTGCGCGTATTCCTGTCGGCGTCGTCAACGTTAATGCAGATCAGGCGAAGTGTTCGCTGGTCGCAGCACGGCGCGCATAAGGGACGGCGTTTCCGGTAGCGGAAAAGTTACTGTCCGCAGCTCGTCGTGGCCCTTGGCGCAAAAACGTCGCGTTGCCATTTGAACCAAAGGCTGGGTGTAGGAACCAATGAGAGTATCGCCTGTTAAGGCGAAGAGCCCACGCGGGGATGCGGGGGGCGGAGCGCGGTCGATGCCCATCTTTCGGTATTTCGTTTTTGTCGGTGGAGCCTTGCTCGCACTGTTGTTCGCGGCGGGTTACGTTCTGCCATCGCAGCCGGTTGCGCAGGCCATTGCCACCGCAAGCAACGATCAACCCCTGATCCGGATTCGGTCTGATCGCCATTTGCCCGAGCGCGTGGTGCTCGACACCAGCCAGCCGACGATTGCTGCGCCCGTGGTGAAGACCGCAGCGGTCGCGCCGCAGCCGTCGGCACAAGAGGCTGTGTCGCCCGCGCTGGCCGAGATGTCGGCCAAGGCGCGGGTGCGCGAGACCTTTGCCCAGTTCACCCCGGCCCCAAGGGATGCCGCCAGGAAGACCGAGGCCAAGCCGCAGGCCCAGACCCAGGCTCAGGCTCAGCTTCCCCCAACCCCGGCTCCCCAGGCCCAGCCCAAGCGCAAGGTCGCGAGGGCACATCCGGCGCCGCAGCAGGGCCGGCCGATGATGGTGATGGCGCAGCAGCCGCATTTCGGCTTCTTCAACAGCACTTGGTAAGAGCGCCTCCGAACCGTCTCGAATCGAGCCGGGGAGGGCTTTTTATTGGTCAGTCTCTCTGCTAATTCGAACCCATCCGAACGCCGCGTCCGGTGATGGCTCGTCCAGCACTGTCAGGGCCGTTCGGTGAAAGCCCTTGATCGGGGCCAGGGCGCTCGTAGCTCAGCTGGATAGAGCATCGGATTTCGATTCCGAGGGTCGGGAGTTCGAATCTCTCCGAGCGCGCCATTTGTCAGGCCAGAGGCTTGCCCCAAACAATTCCTGTCTACTTGCCCTGGATCTTCAGCCCGTTGGGACCGACATTGATCTGGAGTCCGTCCGGCTGCTTCTTTTCCTGGTAGAGATTGTAGCCGAGCACGGCTGCCGTGACGACCAGAGCGCCGATAATCAGAAACAGGACATTGCGGTTGATGGACATGCTGTTCCCTGAACTCCTTGGCTGATGTCGAGAAAAACCCCGCGTGGATGCGCGGGGCTCTTCGGTGTACCCAGGGTCGCTGGGGCACACCGCTCTCATGTGCCAACGCAGTTCGGTGGAACTTGTTCCCGCTCGTCGGCCGCGGCTTGGAAGCCGCATCGCCGCCAGTAAGTCAGTTCGCTGAAAAGCCGGGGTGCCGGGCGCGGGCCAGCGTGTCCGACGGCGCCTCGTGAAAGGTGGCGCGGTAGGCGGCGGCGAACTCGCCGAGATGATGAAAGCCCTGGGCGCGTGCGCAAGTGGCAACCGTCGTGCCGCCGCCCTTGAGGAGCCGCGCGCGCGTGGCCCACAGGCGCTTCAGGCGGATGTATTGATGCAGGCTCATGCCGCGCACCTTGCTCACCGCACCGCCGAGCGTCCGGACCGAGACGCCGAATTCGCCGGCGAGATCGGCCGTGTAGATCGGCGCGTTCGGATAGGCTGTGACGTAGTCGTCGATCCGCTGCACGAGTCTTGCGGATCGCGCGCCTGCATTCGGGGCGTTGCGTTCCGAGAGCGGGTCGATCTGAAAGAGGTCGTCGAAGGCGAGCAGCAGGCCTTCCTGGAGATGCGCGGCCACCTCCGTGGTTTCGAACATGTGCGGGTCGACCGACGCGGTCCGCAGGATGTCTTGCACGAGCTGACGGGCGTAGAGATGAGCGTCGCGGTCCGCGATGCGAACCCACAAGGAGTCGGCGCGATCGAACCAGCCGCGATCCCTGAGCGCGGGCGAGAACATGATGAGCGCGTGGTAATTGGTCTGATGCTCGACGAAATGGCATTCATGATTGCCGCGCAACGCGATGAAGACGCGCGAGTCCAGATCTATCCCGCTCGAGCTGGCGCGCAGATCGTCGGTCATCGGCAGGATCACCATGCCGCCCGGCGCGCGGTAGGCGCTATCGAGAATGCGTGCAAACGATCTCGCCACGATGATCCGGCATCCCGGCAGGTTTACGATCGCGCGGGCCGCCGCGAAATTGGCGACGTCGAGCGGAATGCTCCGGGCGTCCTCAAGCTGCTCGGCGGGCCGAAACGCGTCGACGTCTGTAAACCGAACCAGCTGAAGTGAGGAGGAGGGGGCGAGGGCGTCGAAAAACATGCGTCCGGCCGAATGCTGCAATGTGACAATAAAATGAATGTCGGTACACGCAATCAATGGCGAAACAGGACGATTCAGTAAACCGGATTCCGGACAGTAGTATTGCGGACATCATGCCAACAATGCCGGGCGGATCGATGTCACCGTCAACGGTCCCGGTTGATCGGTTGGCCGGAGGCGAGGTCGATGAAATGGAGGCGTGTGCAGGCGGGGCAGGCGAAGGACTCGAAGCTGCGACCTTCGGGGCTCTGCTGCTTTTCCAGATGCGTCTGAACATTCATGCCCGTCTGGGGGCATCGAAAAACAATAAAATCCGCCATCGACACAGGATGACCGGATAGCGTCTGGCGTCCTTGATCTGGATCAGTTTTGGAGCTGGTCCAGAGCGGAAGCCATTTCGCAAAAGCGAAGGGGCCCGAAGGCCCCTCCCGAAATCACCAGCGGCGATAACGTGGTCCGTAGACGCGTGGGCCATAGTAGCGCGGCGCATAATATCGGGGTCCGTAATACGGCCGCGGCGCGTAATACCCATAATAGTTCGGGCGCCAGAAACAGCGTCCCCAGGCGTCGCAGACCATGCGAACCTGCTCGACGTCGGAAATCTGCGGTGTCGCAGGTGCGGGTGCGATGGGCATGGCGGACGCCGCCGGCGATGCCATGATGGCACCGAACAGGGATGCGGCGACGAGGCCAGTCTTGAGCTTCATGATGTCTTCCTCCGCTGACGCGATACAGGATATCGAAGTTGTTCTGATCAAATTGTGGCGGAACCAAAATGTAATGCTGATGAACAAATCTTCAGCCAGTCCGCCGCAGGCCTGACCGCTCACGCCGCCAGACTAGCGCAGCTTCGTCCGCGTGACCAATGCTGCATCTGCGCTGATGATGCTCCGCACGACATCGCCACGATGCTTGATCCTGCGCAATTTGCCTGCGCAGCTTCGTCCTAGTCTTGCGCTGTGGCTGGCCTTTCGAGGAATTCGAAGAGCGGGCTCGCGAAGTTGCTTGGAGCTGTGCAATGGACAAGATGAGACTGGACAAGGGTGACTGGCTGGTGGTCTGCGACGGGCGCAAGGCGCTCATTCTGGAGAACCTCGGCGACGAGATGTTTCCGAACCTCCACACAAAGGAGGTGCACGAGCAGCCCAATCCTCCGACCGGCGCACAAGGGACCGATGCGCCGGGCCGGCTGCATGCTGCCGCAGGCGGTGCGCGCAGCTCGGTCGAGCAGACAGATTGGCACGATGGTGCCGAGCGCGCCTTCCTGCGCAACCTGGCCGGCCGGCTCGATGCCGCCGTTAGCGCGGGCGAGACCTCGGCCCTGACCATGGTGGCCTCACCGCGTGCGCTCGGCATGATCCGCGCCGATTATTCGAACGGGGTTCGCAAGGCGCTGCAAGCCGAGGTCGGCAAAGACCTCGTCAAGCTGCCGGTCCACGAAATCGAGAAGCAATTGCTGATGTCAGGCGCCGCCGGATAGCGACGCGCGCAGCTGGCGCCCCGGGGACGCGGTAGTGCCCCTCAGTAGCAGGGGTGCCGGCGGCGGTCCTGGCCGACATAGGCGGCGGCGCTCCGGTAGCAATGGTTGGTCGACGGGCCGTCGTAAAAGGCAAAGGTGCCGGGGGTGATGCCGGGGCCGTAATTGTGGACGTAGCTGATCGGGTAGGGCAGCGGGTTGGTGTAGCGGTGGTACCGATGATGCCCCCGTGCCTCCGCGAGGCTGGGGGCTAGGATTGCGGCCGACAGGGCAGCAACCGCGGCTACAAGCTTCAATTTGCTCATCTCGATTCTCCGGAACCCGCACGATTAGGTCAGCCATCTATAGCCAGTTCGGGCCGCCGGGGCACCCGTCCGGCGTCCCGAAAACGGAGCTGATCCCGCAGATTCCCGGGTGGGTGTGACAGAATTGCCCAAAGGCCCGTCCGGGGCTGCCCATTTTTGGCCTTTTCGAGATGCTTAACGAATTCCCCACACAAGTATGACCAAAGAGAATTGAGCTAAGAATCCCGTCGCCGGCCCTTTGGGGGTCCTTCGAGTCGGTCCATTTCTGAAGGCTTCGCCGTCACGCCATCATGCGCATCACGCTTCTGAGCCTGCTGTTGCTCTGCCTCGCCGCCGCCACGCCCGCGCGCGCCGAGCTGCACATCACCCGTGACCACGGTGGTTATGTCGAGGAGTACAAGACCAAGTACAAGCGCGTCCGCGAGAAGGGCGAGCGGGTCATCATCGACGGCATCTGCAACTCGGCGTGCACCCTGGTTCTCGGCATCGTGCCGATGAACAAGATCTGTGTGACGCCGCGCGCCAGCCTCGGCTTTCACCAAGCCTATTACGACAAGGCTTTCACCTTCGGCATCAAGGTCACCAGCACGGAGGGGACCTCCGACCTGATGGCTTACTACCCCGACAAGGTGAAGGACTGGATCCGCCGCAATGGCGGGCTCACCACCGACATGAAGAAGATCAAGAATGGTGTCGAGCTCTGGAAGATCGTCGACCCCTGTCCGGAAGAATGGTGAGCGGTTGAGCTGAGCCGCCGCCCTTCGCAGCGCAGCACCGCCGGGGCAAAGTTCGCCGAAATTCGCATTGCCGCATGGCCCCCGGGTGGGGCAATGAGGGCGGCAATGAACCACAATCAAGAAGCCCTGGCCGCCCGCGCCGCGCCGATCCTGTTCGTGCTGCTCTGGAGCACCGGGTTCATCGGCACCAAATACGTCATCAACAACGCCGATCCCCTGACCTATCTCGCCATCCGCATGGCGATCGTGGTCGGCCTGATGGCGATCATCGCCGCGATTGCGCGGCCGAAATGGCCGGACCGTATCGGCATCGCGCACAGCGCGGTCGCCGGCATTCTCGTCCACGGCTTCTATCTCGGCGGCACCGCGATCGCGATCGCGCATTCGATTCCGGCCGGGCTCTCGGCCCTCATTCCGGGGCTTCAGCCGATCCTGACCTCGACCATCGCCAACCGCTGGCTCGGCGAGAAGGTGACGCCGGTGCAATGGGCAGGGCTCCTGCTTGGCCTCGGCGGCGTGGTGCTGATTCTGCACGGCCGTCCCATGACCGGCGAAGCCGGGCTCGGCTGGCTCGCCTCGGTGGTCTCGCTGATCTCGATCACGCTCGGAACGCTCTATCAGCGGCGCTACTGCAACCACATCGACTGGCGTGCCGGCAATCTGGTGCAATACGTCGCCGTCACGATCTTCTTTGCGATTGGCGCCTTCCTGTTCGAGGATCGCGTGGTGCACTGGACGCAGGAGTTCGTGCTCGCACTCGCCTGGCTCGCCGTGGCGCTCTCGATCGGATCAATCGGGCTGCTCTACTGGCTGATCCGCAACGCCGCGGCAACCTCGGTCGCCAGCCTGTTCTATCTGGTGCCGGCGGTCACCGCGCTGATGGCCTATCTGCTGTTCGGGGAAAAACTCGATGCGCTGGCGATTGCCGGCATGGCGATGTGCGCGGCGGCGGTGTTCGTGGTCAACCGGCGCTTCTAGCAGACAGAAGGCCGCACCGAGGGAATACATCCCTGGCGTGTACGGCGCGTCGTGTTAGGCTGGCCGCATTTTCAGCCTCCCTTTCACACGGTGATTTCGATGAAGAAGGCGCGACGCGCATTACTCGGCAGATCCCTGAAGCCGGTCCGGATTGCCTGCATCAACTACGCGGAAGAGATGATGAGCGACCGGATGATGGGAAGGCTCACCGCCGCGCTCCAGAAATGCTACGACGAGCATTTCCTGCCGGTGTGGGGCTATCCCGTCGATCTCGACGTCACCCGCAAGCCGAAGCCGACCGACTGGCAGTTGGTCTACTTCGACGATGCTACCCACAAGAACTTCCTCGGGCGGCACGAGCTGACGCATCGGGGACAGCCGATCTCGAAAATATTCCTCAAGGCGCTGGGCGAGGATGATCCGGTCAGCCTGGCGGCCTCGCACGAGCTGTTCGAGATGGTGCTCGATCCCATGGCCAATCTGTGGGCCGACAAGACCCGGCACACCCAATACGCTTACGAGGTCTGCGACGCCGTGGAGGAGCAGGCTTTCCTCGTCAACGGCTTTCCGATGTCGAATTTCGTCTATCCGTCCTGGTTCGAGCCGTTCAAGCATCCCCGCGGCACCAAGTTCGACCACATGGGATCGCTGAAGGAGCCGTTCTCCATGACCGAGGGCGGCTACGTCATCAAGAAGGTCAACGGCAGGAGACTGATCAAGGCGTTCGGATCGCCGGAGAAGCGTCGGCGCTTCAAGGCCGAGGACCGGCGCGGCCATCGCAGCGAATTCCGCGATCCGCAAGGCGAGCATCATGCCATCCGGCGCGCGGCCAAGCCGCGAGGGTAGGGCGCGGGAGCAGTCTCCGGGCGCGTCTGCACCCGGAGACCTGGGCGTTGCGATCAGCGCTTGGCCTTCTTGGCCTTCTTTTTCGACTTGGCGGCTTTCCTGGTCGCTTTCTTGGCGGCCTTCTTCGCAGATTTCTTGGTCGCCTTCTTTGCGGGTTTCTTGGCCGCTTTCTTCGACGACTTCTTTGCAGCCTTCTTCGAAGACTTCTTGGCGGCTTTCTTCTTCGCAGCCTTCTTCGGCGTGACCTTCTTCGCGACCTTCTTGGCGGCTTTCTTCACCTTCTGGACGGCGGTGACAGCGGCTTCCTTGGTCGCTTCCACGGCACTGGTGATCGTCTCCATCGCCTGTTCAGTGATCGGCTTCTCGTCGTCCATATCGTCCCCCACGGTTTGTATGGCGCGATGACGATAGCGCGTTTCATAATTGTGTCAAAGCAACGCTCAACCTTTGCGAATCTTTGCGTAGGCAGCGAGCGCGCGCTCGCGTCCTTTGGCGTGATCGACGATCGGCTGCGGATAGGTCTTGCCGAGCGTGACGCCGGCACTCGCAAGCTCGATCGGCGTTGCCTGCCAGGGTTGGTGGATCAACTTTGCCGGCACATCCTTCAGCTCCGGCACCCAGCGTCGGACATAGGTTCCATCCGGATCGAACTTCTCGCCCTGGAGCGTGGGGTTGAACACGCGGAAATAGGGCGCAGCGTCGGCGCCGCAGCCTGCGACCCATTGCCAATTGGCGGGATTGCTGCCGGCGTCGGCATCGACCAGCGTGTCCCAGAACCAGCTCTCGCCGTCGCGCCAGTCGATCAGGAGGTGCTTGACCAGGAAGGATGCCACCACCATCCGGACCCGGTTGTGCATGACGCCGGTGTGCCAGAGCTCGCGCAGGCCGGCATCGACGATGGGATAGCCGGTGCGGCCGCCCTGCCAGGCGGCGAGCGCTGTCCTGTCGCCCTTCCAGGAGAAGCCGTCGAAATTGGCTTGCAGGTTTTCGCTGGCAAGGTCGGGGTGATCGTGGAGGAGGTGACGGCAGAACTCGCGCCAGCCGAGCTCGCTCAGGAACTTTTCGACACCGGAGCCGATCGCGGGATTTTCCGCCGCGGCGAACCGCGCGGCGTGCCAGACTTGGCGCGGGCTGAGCTCGCCGAATCTCAGGTGGGGCGACAGGCCTGAGGTGCCCTCGCGGTCCGGACGGTCGCGATCGCCGACATAACCCCGCGCGATGTGTTTGAGGAAGTTTCGCAGGCGCACGCGGGCCGAGGCTTCGCCCGGCGTCCAGGTCTCGCGCAGGCCGCTCGCCCAGTCCGGCCTGGTCGGCTCGAGCTTCCAGCTCTCCAGCGTGTCGCTGGCGATCTTCGGCGCCGGACGCAGCTCCTTTGGTGCGGGCAGCGGCTTGGGCGGATCGCCGAGCGCCAGCACCCGCCGCCAGAACGGCGTGAACACGCGCAAGCCGCGGCCTTCCTTGTTGCGGATCGTCGGGGGCGGGACCAGCAGATCGCCGGGAAAACTTTGCGAGTCCACGCCGAGCTTTAACAGCGCCGCTTCGAGCTGTTTCTCGACCGCCTGATGTGCCGCCTGCGCGATCCCGTTCCAGTAGACGGCGGCGGCTCCGCTCTCCCGCGCCACGCCGGCGATGACCTTGGCGGCCGGTCCCTTGCGCAGGATCAGCGAGCCGCCGCGCGTGGCGATGTCGGCGCCCAGCGCCCGCAGCGACTGTGCCAGCCACCAGCGCGCCGCGCCGCCTGGCGCGCGCCCGGCCGCATCATCCAGCACATGGAGGCAGATCACCGGCGCGCCGGATTTCGCGGCGGCATGAAGGGCGGGGTGATCGGACAGGCGGAGGTCGTCGCGGAACCAGACGATGATGGGGGGAGTGCTTGGCGGGGTCAGGAGGGCCTCGTTTACACTTTGGAAACCATGCCGCGTGCGGCGCTATGAACCGTCGTTAATGGGCCCGTAAGCCGATTGCATGAATATGCAGGAATTACGGGGGTAGTTCCATTCATGATCAACCTTTCAACGGCGAAATTCCTGCCGCAATTCAAGCTGGGCACCAAGGCCGTCCTGTGCGCCGTGCTGCTGATCGCCATGAATACGGCGCTCGTGGTTGGCGCCGGATACTGGTCGCTCACCTCTGCTTTCAACGATCGCGCGCTTCGCGACATCGAGGTCAGCTTGCGCACGCTGGCGCTGGCCTTCGCCGAGGTCGTTCCCGACGCCAAGATCACGATGAAGGATGGCGCGGTGGCGCGCGCCGAGATCCCCAGGATGCCGGATTTCAAGGACCATGCGATCGTCGATCGCATGGTGTCCTATGTCGGGGGCAACGCGACCCTGTTCGTGTTCGACGATGCGAGCGGGCAGTTCGTGCGTCGCTCGACCAATGTGAAAAAGGAAAACGGCGACCGCGCCGTCGGCACCCAGCTTGCCGCCGATCATCCGGCCCAGGCCAGCCTTCGCCGTGGCGAGGCCTATAAGGGTCCGGCCACCCTGTTCGGCAAATCCTTCATGACCGCCTATTTCCCGGTCGCGGATGCGGCGGGCAAGGTCATCGGCATCCTCTATGTCGGCATCCCCATGGCGCAGTACGAGAGCATGCTGTCGCAGGCGATCGAGAGCATGGCGATAGCCGCCGGCATCGCCGCGCTGCTGGTTCTGGTCCTTACCCTGCTGGTCGTCCGCCGTATTACCAAGCCGCTCACCTCGGTCACGCGTTCGCTGACCGCGCTGGCCGAAGGCCAGAGCGACGTCGAGATCGATTGCGAGGATCGTGCCGACGAGATCGGCGAGATCGCCCGCACGGTTGCGGTGTTTAAGAGCAATTCGCTGGAGCGGGCACGCCTGCGCAGCGAGCAGACTGCGGCCACGTCTGCCGCGGCGGAGCAGCGCAAGGCGGAGTTGCGCAACTTCGTCGAGGAGTTCCGCGGCAGCGTCGGCGGCATCCTAGACAAGGTGCTGAACTCCTCCGGCGAGTTCGAGCGGGTGGCGCGGCAACTCACGGACACCGCACGCTCCACCGCCGATCTGTCGGCGCAGTCGGCCGGCGCCTCCGAGAACGCCTCCGAGCATGTGCGTTCGGCCGCCTCGGCCTCCGACGAGCTGTCGCAGTCGATCTCCGAGATCACCCGCCGGGTGCAGGAATCCAACGAGATCTCGGCCGAGGCCGTGCGGCAGGCCGAAGCCACCGACCAGCGCATGACGCAGCTCTCCGAGGCGGGCGCGCGCATCGGCGACGTCGTCAAGCTGATCACCTCGATCGCCGAGCAGACCAATTTGCTGGCGCTCAACGCCACCATCGAGGCGGCGCGTGCGGGCGATGCGGGCCGCGGCTTCGCCGTGGTGGCTCAGGAGGTCAAGACGCTTGCCGGCCAGACCGCCAAGGCGACCGACGAGATCTCGAACCAGATTGAGAGCATGCAGCTTGCGACCGAGGAATCGGTTGCGGCCATCAAGGCGATCGGCCAGACCATCGAGCGCATCAGCGGCATCGCCGGCTCGATCTCGAGCGCGGTCGAGCAGCAGAGGAGCGCCACCCACAACATCGCGGCCAGCGTTCGCGCTGCGGCCTCGGGCACTGCCGATGTTGCGACGAACGTCCGCCACGCCGCCAAGGGCGCCAGCGAGACGGGTGAGACCTCGAGCCGGATGTTTGCCTCCGCCCAGGCGCTGTCAGGCGAGAGCCTGCTTCTGAAGGCCGAGGTCGACGGTTTCCTGGATCGCGTGCACGCGGCCTGAGGCTCCAACGTCGTCATTTCCGGGCGATGCTGATGCATCGCCCGAATGACTGTTGGTTATTTCGGCTGCGGAACGATGCGGATGTAGGGCTTCGGTTCCTTCCAGCCCTGCGGGTAGATCGTCTTGGCTTCGTCGTTCGAGACGGAGCCCGCGATGATCACGTCGTCGCCCTGCGACCAGTCTGCCGGCGTCGCGACGCGATGCTTGGCGGTGAGCTGGAGCGAGTCGATCACGCGCAGGATCTCCTGGAAGTTCCGGCCCGTGGTCATCGGATAGACCAGCACCAGCTTGATCTTCTTGTCCGGCCCGATGACGAAGACGTTGCGGACCGTTTGGTTGTCGGCGGCGGTGCGGGTGAGGGGATCGCCCGAGATCGCGGCCGGCAGCATCTCGTAGAGCTTCGAGACGTTGTAGTCGGTGTCGCCGATCAGCGGATAGTTCGGAGCAGTGCCTTGCGTCTCCTTGATGTCCTCGGCCCATTTGGCGTGGCGGTCGATCGGGTCGACCGAGAGGCCGATCAGCTTGACGCCGCGCTTGTCGAATTCCGGCTTCAACCTGGCGAGAGCGCCGAGCTCGGTGGTGCAAACCGGCGTGAAGTCCTTGGGGTGCGAGAACAGCAGCGCCCAGCTGCTGCCGATCCAGTCGTGGAACTTGATTTTTCCTTCGGTGGTCTCGGCTTCGAAGTCGGGGGCGGTGGCGCCGATCGGAAGTGTCATGGTTCTACCTCATCGCACTGAATCTATTTGAGAACTAGTCTCTGGCCGTCGGCTTTAGTATAAGCGCTTGGTGCACTTAAGTGAACGCTGACTGAACCGCTTCAAGTAAAATGTGAATTCCTTCCCTGAAGCGCCGATCTCCTAGCACTTTTTTGTTACAGCCGCGCCTGCGGCGAAACATCCCCACCGGAGCTTCACGGGCTCGATTGCCGCGATAAAGCCTTTTATGACTTCCATCACGCACGCCCTGCGCTTGCTAGAACCAAAACGGTCCTGACAGCGACCAATTGGCAACCATCTCAAAAAGTCGCGTTCGCCGTATCGAATCATTAACCACCCCTTTACGCCGGCATGAAAATGCTGGTCGATCAGAAGAAATCTGGAAGTGAACTATGTCCGCCGCTGCGCCTAAATCTGCTGACCAGCCGTCCCTCGAACCGTCCTGCCGCAATACCTCGGCCCACGCACTGACCATCGTGCGCGACGGTGTGATCACGGGCGAAGGCCCGACCACCAAGGGCCGCGTCCATTTTTCCCGTTCGCTCGATGCCGATGACACCGCCTGGTGCACGCGCATCCTCACCGCCACCGCCGTCAACGACCAGCCGGTCAGCCGCGCGGAAGCTGAGGCACTGTTCGAGATCAACGAAGCCGGGACCGAGCGCACCGATGGTGGCCGGTTCGACGATTTGCTTGCCAAGGCCGTGGCCCACTATGCCGCGAGCGCCTCTGGCCTGAAGGTGCCCCCGCGCAGCGTCGCGCTGTCGGCCGACACCGATATCGAGAACTGGGCGCCGTCCTACGCCTCCAAGGTCAACAGCGAGATGCTGGAGTGGATCGCCGGCCAGATGCGCGGCAAGCGCCAGAACAACCGTCGCCTGATGGCATTGGTGGCGACCTTCCTGGGCGCCACCGCGCTGCCTCTGGCGGGCCAATTGCCGAACGTGTTCGACATTGGGATGTAAGGTTTTGGGCATGTAACGCCCGAGATATTCTCGCGCCCCTTGCGGGGCGCGAGCCGAAAGCGGCGGGGTTATTTCCCCGCCGTTTTTTGTTTGCCGGCGTCCGGTTCGAGGCCGAGCGTGCGGCCGGGGAAGCCGGCGGCGTCGAAGTAACGCTGGCTGCCGACGCGCTGGACGTTGAGCACGGTCTCCAGACCACTCTCTGACTTCTTCTTCGACCTTTCCACAGCCTTGTAGGCCTTGGGCACGATGCCGTTGGGCAGCGCCTCCGACATCACGCGGCCGACCAGGCCACCGTTCTGCGAACCGCGCAGGCCGAGCAACTGGGCCGCGGTCATGCCGACGTCGGCATTGCTGACCGGGATTTCGCTGACATAGCCGGCTTTGAAGTCCGGGCCGATGGCGGCCATGAAGTTCATGGTGTCGCCACGGCTGAAGCTGCCGTGCATGCCCTGGCCCTGACGCAGCACGGTGTCGGCGACCTGCACCGAGCAGTTGGTCGGCGCCTCGCCGCAATCGCTGGCATAGGAGCGGAAATTGACGACGATCGACGGCGTTGGCGTCGCCGACTTGCCGCGCAGATTGATGCTCGACAGCGGCAGCGTACCGGGGAAGCGGCCGAGAGAATCGTCGACGAACAGGCCGGAGACGTAGTCCTGCTCGAGCAGCGCCTTGACGGTCCTGGCTGCCAGCTTCTTGTCCTTGTTCGGCAGGTAGACCAGGTCCGAGCCGCCATTGGTGGCGACGACGAGATCGGGTTTCTCCGGATCCTTGCCGAGCACGCCATTGCCGGCCTTGGGATGCTTGTTGCCTTCGACCTTCGCGTTCTTGTCGTTGGGGTCGAACAGCGGCAGGTCGAGCGCCTTGGCGAGGTCGATCGCCAGGAAGCCCATCGGCAGGAAGTCCTTCGGCGTGTCGTCATAGCTGAGCTTGGCCGAGGGGCTGGTCTTGCTTTCCTTGGAAATGGTCGAGAAGCCGTGGTCGGCCTGGACCATGATGTTGGTATTCGCGGCGAGGCCGAGTTCGTCCAGCGCCTTGCGGAGCTGGGCGAGGTTGTCGTCGGCGTTCTTGATGCCGGCCATCGAGGTCGGCCCGTTGATGCCGGGCTTGATCTGGTTGAGGCTGTCGCCGGTGTTGTGCTGGCTGCCATCGGGATCGCGCGACCAGAACACCAGCACGAAGGGCTTGTTGCGCGCCTTGAACATCGGCAGCACCACCTTGGCGGCGACGTCGGCGAAATAGGCCTGCTGCGCGACGTTGGCGACGACAGTGCCGGGCGTCTTGGCATCGCCTGCCTTGGAGTTGTCGCCGCGCGGCGGCGTGGCGAGGGGCAGGCCGGCCTTGGTCAGCGCCGCCTTCACCTCGTCCGACAGCGCCACGCCGTTCTTGCCGCCGGTGGAATCGTCGAACACGACCGAATGCAGACCCGGCCTTTCGGGCTTGTCGGTGTGGTCGAACTGGTAGGTCGGGCCGACCTTGCCGATCGCCGCCGTGCTCAGGCCCTTGTCGCGGGCCATCTTCAGGATGGTTTCTTCGTTGAGGTAGTCGCCCTTGAAATGCTCGTCGATGTCGCCGAGCACGGCGTCGTTCTCGATGAAGGGGACCACGGTGTCGCCGGCCGGGACCGAGGTGTAGTTGGTCCAGATCGTGTTGGAGAACACGCCGGTGTCGCCGAGATAGTGACCGGTGGACATCGCCGAGCCATTGGCCATGGTGAATGTCGGGAAGAGGGAGTGCGGGTTCTTGAAATTGACGCCCTTGTCGCGAACCGCGGCCATTGCGGGGGCCGTCTCCGGCGTCACCTTCAGCGCGCGCAGGCCGTCCGGAATGAACAGGATCAGGTTGCGGGGTGTGTTGTTCTCGGCAGAGGCAAATCCGGTGGACAGCACTGTCAGTCCGGCTGACAGCAACACCAGTGAACGGCGCATCAAGATCTCCTAGCGGTGAGGCGGCTTGGCCGCCAACCGCGGCCCCCGGCAATCGTTTAGTTTTGCTGTATGACAGTTTTGTTACAAGAGCGGAGGGGCACGCAAGAGGATTGGGGGAGGGCTTTGTTTTCACGGACAAGTCATTGCGGGCGCAACTCGTCGCGATGAAGCACAGTCGGCGGCATCAACCGGTCTCGTGTCCCGGACGCGCTGCAACGCGCAAGCGTTGCTGCGCAGAGCCGGGACCCAGCGGGCTCCGCACTCGCTGAAGCATGGGCCCCGGCTCTGCAGCGCATCACACCGGACGATGCTTCGCATCGCCGGGAGTGCTGCGCAGCGTCCGGGGCACGAGAGCGTTGGTGGATTGCTGACATGGGATCGCTTCCTCGCGGCTCATCTCGCCCGAGCTTTGCTTCGTCGCGTCACCCCCCATTGAAAGAGGGCGCAGGGAAGACCGGGAGCCCGCTGGCACCCGAGGTCCACTGTGCGAAGTTGTGGTGAGAAATTTGCACAGTGGCATACAGGTGTAGCCAGGACATCCCGGCCTTCCCTGCGCAGTGGTTGGAACGGCGTATGTCGTGCTCTCCCCGGGGAGCGATGCACTATTGCCCCCGTCGCCTTGCAGATAACTGACGCGAAGACCCGGTTGGGCCAGACACATCACCGCAAGACTTGGCGCACAGACCCCGGGCGCCAGGACCACACGATTTGGCCGTACGCCGATCACACCGGTCGTGTGCGCGACGGCCTCGCTCACGGTTGCCCGCCCTGCGAAACCCTTCGCGCCGATGTCATCGGCGTCCACCGCCGTCCAGCCCGCGTTCGTGACGATCGCGATACGCCCCTCTTCCTTGGGCCGGAGCGGGAATTGTCTAACAAAAATCCGAATTCGAATAAAGAGAATTATTTTGGATGCCCTCTCTTGACCCCGCCCTGGGTGTTTTGCCCGACGGGCTGCGCAGGGGTTGTGGCGTCATTCCGGCGCGGTCGGCACAAGCGGATCTTGCGCCAGCACCTGTGCCGGCTTGACCGTCGCCGGGCTGGCTCCGCTTCTGGTCAGGGCGCGCCGCAGCGCAAGCGGTGCGGCCTTGAGCGCATAGATGATTGCGATCTGCGTCCTGTTCTGGAGGCGGTATTTGCGCATGATGTTGCCGATATGCGCCCGCACCGTGTTCTCCGAGATCTTGAGCTCGTAGGCGATGTTCTTGTTCTGTAGTCCTCGCGCGATCAGCATCATCAGCTCACGCTCGCGCGGTGTCGGTGTGATCGAATCCTGCGAATCCGGACTCATTACTGGCTCCTCCCTGGTCTTCGGTCTGACATTGCCGACCCACGCATCGTCTCACTCCGTCTTGAGCGCCTCGATCGGGCTCAGCCTGGACGCCTTGTGAGCGGGGTAGAACCCGAAGACGAGACCGGTCGCGATCGAAAAGGCGAGGGCAAGACCGATCGCCTGGCCGTCGATCGAGGTGATCCATCCCGCCATGCGGGCGACCGTCATCGACAGCGTGATGCCGCCGGCAACGCCGATGGCCCCGCCGAGCAGGCAGAGCACCAGCGCTTCGCAGAGAAACTGGAGGCGAATGTCCCGCATCCTGCCGCCGAGCGCGCGGCGGATGCCGATCTCCCGCGTCCGTTCGGTGACCGAGACGATCATGACGTTCATGATGCTGATGCCGCCGACGAGCAGGGAGACCGAGGCAATGGCGACGAGCAGCAGCGCGACGGTACGGATCGCACCCTGCTGGGCCTCCATCGCGGCGGCCGGATCCTGGACCTTGAAATCGTCCTCCTGGCCGGCGGGAACACGGTGACGCTGCCGCAGCAGGCCTTCGATCTCCGACCGCGCGCCCGCCATCTGTCCGTCAGCGGCCACCTTGGCGATGATATAGGCGACCGAATCCCGGTTGATGTTGCTCGCACTGCCGAGGAAGCGCAGCTTGGCCGTGGTGAGCGGCACGAAGGCGACGTCGTCCTGTGCCGGTCCCTTGCGATCGAGCACGCCGACCACTTCGAGCGGCACCTTCATGATCCTGATCTGCGCCCCGATCGGATCGTCGCCGGGCGCGAAGAGCTCGCGCGCGACCGTGCTTCCAAGGATCACGACCTTGCCGGCGGCGGCTTCCTCGGCGCCGGAGAAATAGCGGCCGGAGGAGAGCTGCCAGTCACGGACCATGAAGTGTCCGGTCGTCGTGCCGTTGATGGTCGTGTTCCAGTTCTTGCTTTCGTGGATGATTTGCGCGGTTCCGGCGATCGAGCCGGCCGCGGCCTGGACTTCCGGGATCTGCTCGAGGATCGCCTGCACGTCGCTCTCGGTCATCGTCAGCTTGCTGCCGTCCTTGAGACGCACGCCGCCCTGGTAGACCGCGCCGGGCGTGATCATCAGCACGTTGGCGCCGATCGAGCGGATCTGTTCCTGGAGGCGAAGCTGCGCGCCGGATCCGATCGCAAACACCGTCACGATCGAGGCGACGCCGATCACGATGCCGAGCATGGTGAGGAAGCTGCGCAGCGGATTGAGGCGCAAGGCATGCAAGGCGATCTGAAAGCCCTGGAGCATCGTCATGGCGCAAGACTCCGTTCCGGCAGGGGCGGAGCAGCCGTCTCGTCGCCGACGAGCTCGCCATCGTGCAGGCGGATGGTGCGCCGGCACTGGCTCGCGATGGCGGGGTCATGGGTGATCATCACGATGGTCTGGCCGGTGCGGTTGAGCGCGGCGAACAGCGCCAGGATCTCGGTTCCGGTGCGGCTGTCGAGCGCGCCGGTCGGCTCGTCGGCGAGCACGATCAGCGGCGAGGCGATCAGCGCGCGCGCGATCGCGACGCGCTGCTGTTCGCCGCCCGAGAGCTGCCGTGGAAAATGATGAGCCCGGTGCAGCATGCCGACCGCTTCCAGGCTCTGCTCGGCGCGTGCCAGCCGTTCCTTGCGGCTGACGCCGCCATAGACCAGCGGCAACGCGACGTTCTCGATGGCGTTGTGGCGGGCGAGCAGGTTATAGGACTGAAACACGAAGCCGATGCTGCGGGCGCGCAAGGACGACCGGCGATCTTCGGGGAGATCCGCGACATTGGCCCCTTCGAGATAGACCGCGCCTTCGTTCGGCAAATCGAGCAGCCCGATCATGTTCATCAGCGTCGACTTGCCGGAGCCTGACGGTCCCATCACCGCAACGATCTCGCCTGGCATGATGTCGAAGCTGACATTGCGCACCGCCGTCACCGCGACACCGTCGGAGCGATAGGTCCTCGAGACCGACTGGAGGCTGATGAGGGGCAAGGAAGCGGTCAGGGAAGCCGTCATGATCCGAACCTGATTCCGAGGAACTCGGTACCCGCCGGACGGATTGCCTGGCCGACGGCGACCTGGCTGCCTTCGACGAGGTCGCCGCTGCTGAGCGCGACCTGTTCGGTGCCGGCCGCACCGACTGTCACGGCAACGCGCTGGAGTGAGCCATTGGCGCTGCGCACCCACACGCCGCTGCGTGCAGTGGCATCCGGCCGCGTGCCGGAGGGCTGGAAGCGCAGCGCGGCAAGCGGCACTTTCAGGACGTCGTCCTGCCGCTCGATCACGATCTTCACCAGGGCGGTCATGCCGGGCAGCAGCGCGCCGTCGAGATTGGAGGTCGCCAGCACGACGGTGTAGGTGACGACATGCTGCTGGTTCTGCGGAGCCTTGCGCACCTGCCGCACCGCCGCCTCGAAGCGGCGGTCGGGATAGGCATCCACCGTGAAATGGGCGCGCTGGCCGGGGGCGATGCGCCCGATATCGGCTTCGTCGACCTGGGCGTGGATCTCCATGTCCTCCAGGCGTCGCGCGACCACGAAGGTGGTGCGCGATTCCAGGCCCACGGCGAGGGTCTGGCCCTCGTTGACGAACCTGCCGACGATGACGCCGTCGATCGGCGAACGGATCACGGTGCGGTCGAGATCGGCCTGCGCTGCGGCGAGCACGGCCGCCTTCTCCGGGACCGCCATTTTCGCCTGTTGCAATTCTGCCTCGATCCGGCGGACGTCGGCTTGCGCACCATCCACGGAAAAGGCATTGAGGGCCATCATGATCTCAGCCTCGCGCTCCTGGGCGAGGCGCGCCGTGAACTCGGTCTGGGCATCGTCAACCGTCGAGGTCGCCACCACGTTTTGCGACTGGAGCGCCAGTTTCCGCTGCAACGTCTTCTGCGCCGAGTTCTTGACCGCCTGGGCGCTCTCCAGCTTGGCCGCGAGCACATCCCGGCTGCCCCTGGCGTTCTGGAGATCGATCCTGGCGCGATCGAGCCTGGCGCGCGCGACATCAACCAGTGAGTTGGCGACAGCGAGGGAAGCCTTGGCTTCGTCGACCTTGGCGGCAAAGCTGCGCGGATCGATCAGGGCGAGCGGCTGGTCCTTGCTGACGGTGTCGTTGAAATCGACATAGACGCGGGCGAGCTGTCCGGACAGCTGGGAACCCACCTCGATCGTCTTGACCGGTTGCAGGGCGCCGGTGACCGTCACGGTCTGCTCGATGCTGCCGCGTTGAATCGCGGCATAGCGAAACAAGGGTGCATCCGATCCAAAGGTCGGAGCGTCCCGTCCGGGGGGCGCGAGGAGCTTCCTCGTCGATTGATAGGCGCGAGCCGCGCCGTCCGCGGCGTGTCCGGCAGCGCTGGTGATGGTGTCCGCCCCCGCACCGTAGATCGCGGCGAGGCCACACGCAGTTCCGATCAAGGCAATAACTGGCACAAATCGCATATCAAAAGCCCGCCCTTCTGAAATGACTTTGCTGGCGGAGAGGTCGTTGGTCGCGCTATAGTTGTATTTCGTCGAAACTGATATCGAGCTATCGGCCTTATGTCGCCGTTCTCGGGGCGACGGTCGGGCGCGTTCGATGATCCAGAAGTAAAGTCTGCGGCTGCGACTTTTCGTGATTTGCGCCGAACGCATACCCGGCGTATTCAAAACGACGCGCGCGGTATCAAGACTCGATAGCCGACTGAACGTCCCGTCAGGTTTTCAGGTGACAGGCGTTCGATTGGCGTATGGGTGGCGACGCCATGACGCAGTGGGCGATATCACAGCGGCGGCTTCCGACCGCTGCGTTCTCCAGATGGCAGCTCGCCCTGACGCCACCAGTGGCGGCGTCGATCTCTTTCAATCACGAAGTCCGATATGTGAACGCCTTCACTCGCCTCCACGGGGTGTTGGCTTTAAGACGTGAGACCTGCGGACCGATGAGATTCTCTCGGTCATCGCGCATGCTTCCAAGCACCTTGTTATCGCTTGCAAGAACAATGGATGGCTCGTGATCGATCAGCGAGCGCCAAGTCCGGGAGCCTGTTGGAATGAATTCAAATCAAGCCACAGTTTATGTCGTTGATGACGAAATACAGATACGAAACGCGATCGGAAGCCTCTGCGAGGAGACGGGGCACCAGGTGAGATTGTTTGCATCGACCGACGAATTCCTCACCGAGACGCTTACGGACGGACCGTCCTGCCTGGTGCTCGACATCCGCTTTCCCGGAACGTCGCCGACCGGGCTCGAGCTTCAGCGCAGGCTGGCGGAGACCGGCGTGCCGATACCGATCGTCTTCATCAGCGGTCACTCGGACGTGCGTGTCTCGGTCGAGGCCATGAAGCGCGGCGCGATCGAGTTTCTGCCTAAGCCGTTCCGCGAGCAGGAGATCCTCGATGCGATCAGGCACGGTATCGAGCGCGATCGCAGGCGCCTCACGCGCGAGGACGGCGTGCGCGAGGTGCGGCAGCGCGTCGATACGCTGACGGCGCGGGAGCGCGAGATCATGCTGCTGATGGCAGAGGGGCTCGTCGCCAAGCAGATCGCGGCCAAGCTCGGCGTCAGCGAGGTGACGGTGAAGGTTCATCGCGCCCGGATGATGCGAAAGCTGGAGCTGCGTTCGCCGATCGAGGTGGCGCGATTGATCGACAGCATGGGAATGGAGCGCTTCGTCTAGTCCGTATCGACTAGCATGAACTGCAGTCTATCGTACGACGCACGATCGGTTCAGAGTCATCCCTACGATGTCGGCCTCCTCCAAAGACGGCATCAAAATCCAGTCAGACAACTTGGCCAGAAAGGGATACTCCATGCGCAAATTGTTTTTTGCTTCGGTTGCCGTGCTCGCCCTGTCTTCCGCGGCCCAGGCCGCCAACACCTCGACCACGGTGCAAGTCGGCGTCGTGAACGGTTCGAGCGTTTCGCAGCAGGGCCTCACCAACTCCACCTCGTCGACCAGCCAGCTCGGCATCGTGAACAGTGCTACCACGATGCAGGGAACCAGTGCCGCCTCGCTCAACAACGGCAGCACGGTGAACCAGATCGGCGTGCAGAACACGGCCGCCACCGGCCAGGTGGCGTTCGGCAACAACGGCAGCTCGATCACCCAGAACTCGTTCGGGCCTGCCGCGCTCCAGAACAACTCCGCCGGCGTCGGCCAGCTCAGCGTGTTCGGCGTCAACGGCAGCACCGTCTCGCAGACGGCGCACTGAACCAGCCCCGTTTGGCCGGACGCGTCACGACGCGGCGCGTCCGCGCCATTCTCGAAAGCACCGCAATGGGCGGATCGACCGAATGACGGAGCGATCGCCAGCTTTGGCGGAGGAAATGACATGCGAAGCAGATATCTCGTTGCAGCGGTCGTCACGTTCGGCGTGCTGACCACGGTCCAGGCCGAAGCCGGCAACTCGGCCAGCGTGCTGCAATTCGGTGCCACCAACAATTCCTTCATCTCGCAGAGCGGCGGCACCAGCAACAGCGCCACCACGATGCAGTTCGGCGTCACCAACACCGCGACCACGTTGCAGACCGGCTCGCTCTTCACCGTCAACACTTCGGTGATCGGGCAGGGCGGCACCACCGCGACGTCGTCGAACACGGCGCTGGCGGGTCAGGTCGGCGGCGCCAATTCGAGCCTGATCGGCCAGATCGGCGGCAACAACGCGGCCGGCGTCGGTCAGCTCGGAATCCTGAACGGCTCGACGGTTCTCCAGCAGACCCCGTGAGCAGGCATGAAGTGGTGAGGCCGTCATGAAACGTCTCTCGAAACATCTCTTGAAACATCTCCTGGCAGGTGCGTGCGCCGCCATGTTCGCTCTCGGCCTGGCTGGCGCCGGACCAGCCGGGGCCCAGACCGCCGACATCAAGACCATCGTGTCGATCGGCGGACCGCCCGTCGTGCTGAACCAGAACAGTCAGCTCAACATGGCGGGCGTGTTCATGATCGGCGGCAGCACCAGCGCGACGGTGACCCAGAACGGCACCAACAATGCCACGGGCGTCCTGCAGTTCGGCGGCACGAATTCCGCATCGATCGGGCAGGCGGGCATGAACAATTTTGCCTTCGTCGGCCAGGCCGGTCAGTCAGCGACAAGTCTGGTGTCCCAGCTCGGTGCCATGAACACCGGCACGGTGGCGCAGTTCAGCGCGGTCAATATGTCGACGATCGTCCAGACCGGACCGTAAGGCGCACGCGGACTCATCGGCGGCGGGAACCAGCGGGGAAACGCGATGCGGTTTGGCAGAGATGTCTTGAAGCGCCTTCTCGCCGTGGCGGCGATACTTGCCGCGGTCGGCACGGCGACGCAGGCTCACGCCGGCTCGGTCCAGCGCGGCACGACGAACCGGGCTGTCAGCATCCAGACGATCGTGCAGTTCGGCAACGACGTTCAGCCGGTGACGATCGAGGAAAGCAGCCGCGTCAACATCGCGCGGGTGATCCAGATCGGCGGGACCGGCACGGTGGATGCGACGATCATCCAGAACGGCACGCGCAACTATGCCAATGTGATCCAGGTCGGCGGCACCACCAATGCGGCCATCGGTCAGTCCGGTCTGAGCAACACGGCCGATATCACCCAGATCGGCAATTCCACCAACGCGCTCCTGCTCCAGATCGGGGACATGAACAGTGGAGCGGTGCGGCAGTTCGGTCGTTTCAATTGGCTGGCGATCTTTCAGTTCGCCCGATGATGGAGATGTGACATGCGATTGCTTCTGCTCGCATCCGGAATAGGTCTCGTCAGCGCCATCGCGATGGCGCCGGCTGGCGCCGGCGACGGCCACACCACGGTGGTCCAGGACGAGAACGGGACGGCGGCGATCACGCAGAGCGGCGATCCCGCGCAGGCCGAGGTCAGGATCGACAAGGAGCCTGGCCGCACCACCGTCTATCGCCGCAGCGGCGGCAACACCGCGATCGTGACGCAGGGCAGCGGCAATCCGCAGGATATGCTCGACTGGCTGCGGAAGCAGCAGGGCCGCTGACGCATGGCCTTGACGCGCGAAGGTGCGATCAACTCCGATCAACAGCTGATGAAGCGTTGCTTTCTGGAACGAAGTACCTGAAATCACCCGGAAATTCCGGGCGTCATGCCGCACCCTGTTCCCCGTTAATCCCGTGCCTTAACCAACAATTAATTATACGTTTGCGGGTGGGCGACAGGCGGGCCTAGCGTGCGGTGGGGAGCCGCGAAAAGCCGAACGAGTTGGTGCGTATCATGATGTCGAGATCATATGGGGCGTTGCTCGCCTCGCTCAGCGCAGCCGCGCTGCTCCTTGCTTCCAGCGACAGTTTTGCCAGACCCGGCGGCGCCGCGCCGCACGGCGTTGCGACAGCTGCGACTGCGCCGTCCGGCCCGGTGGCGCGTCCATCGATGGCGCCCGGCGCCCGGTTCCACGGCCGCAGCAGGCCTTGGGTCTACTGGCCGGGCGGCGGCGGGTTCTTCTACGACAACGCCGGCTACAATCAGCCCTTCGCCGAGTCCGCGCAGCCGGTCTCGACCGACATACGCTACACCTACACCTATGACGTTCCCTGGGATTGGGCGCATCGCTTCCCGCCGAACGTCGTGCCGTCCGACCGGCCCTATGTGCCGAGCTGTCCGACCGAACAGGTGACGGTGCCCGGCCGCGGCGGCGGCGAGCACACCGTCAACATCATGCGCTGCTACTGAGCAGCGCTAGCCAAGTTCAAAACTGGTTACGCCGAAGACGCGGTCGATCCGCAGCGGCGTGATCGCCCCCGTGTACATCCGCGCCGTCTCGAACACCGGCTTGAGGCCGAGCGCCTCCGCGAGCGCGACCGCCGCGCGATTGACGGCGGGAACGTCGAGGAAGATTTTGCCGGCGCCTGCGCTGGCCAGCAGGGCGCACATGACAGCCTCGGCCGATGTGCGGTCATCGGCGACGAGCGGGCCGATCTTTTGGCCGCTGCGGCACGGGCGGATCACGCCCCATGCGGCGAGCTTGCCGTCGCGCATGAGCGCGCGACCGAGATGGCCCGGTGTGTTGATCCAGGCGCGCAGAAAGGCACTTCGCGCAGCCGGGAAGACCGTGGCATCGTCGGCGTCCACAAGCGCGAACGGAATCGTGTCGAGAGCAACGACATCGGCAGGCGCCGGCGGCGCGGCGACGATGCCGCCATAGCGGATATTGGCGTAGGCGAGCTGGAAGCCGGACTTCCGGTAATTATCCTGCTGGGCGACGACGCCGTCGAGCCCGATCACGCGCGCGCCCGCATGCGCGATCGCCGCGTTCCAGATGCGCAGGCCGTGGCCGGAGCCGCGATAGTTCTCGCGCACGATATAGAAGCCGAGAAACGCGAAGCGATCATCGTAATTGACGCAGGAGACGGTCGCGACCGGCTCGCCGTCGATCTCGCCGACCAAGAAGCCTTGCGCGTCGGGGATCGCGAAGCAGGCGGCGTCCGAGAGGCCGGGATTCCAGCCCTCGGCCGCGGCCCACTCGGCGGCGATGGCGATCTCCGAAGGGGTCAAATTGCGGATCTGCAGATCGCTCATGACGGATGCTTTCGACGGTGGACCTGCCGGCAGGTCCGGCGGTAGAAGGCCTCAACGATATCACAGAGGATGAACGGTCATGGCAGCAGAGAGGGTCGCACTCGTCACGGCAGGCGGCAGCGGCATGGGGGCAGGGGCTGCGCGGCGGCTTGCGGCTGACGGCTTTCGCGTTGCGATCCTGTCCTCCTCCGGCAAGGGCGAGGCGCTGGCGGCCGAACTCGGTGGTCTCGGCGTCACCGGCTCCAACAAGTCGAACGACGATCTGAAGCGCTTCATCGACGCTGCGATGGCCAAATGGGGCCGCATCGACGTGCTCGTCAACAGCGCCGGCCATGGGCCGCGTGCGCCGATCACCGAGATTACCGACGAGCAGTGGCATACCGGCCTCGACACCTATCTGCTCAACGTGATCCGTCCGACCCGGCTGGTGACGCCGGTGATGCAGGCGCAGAAGGCGGGCACCATCATCAACATTTCGACCGCCTGGGCGTTCGAGCCGAGCGCGATGTTCCCCACTTCGGCAGTCTTTCGCGCCGGCCTTGCCGCCTTCACGAAGATCTTCACCGACACGCATGCGGCCGAGAACATCCGGATGAACAACGTGCTGCCGGGCTGGATCGACAGTTTGCCGCAAACGGACGCGCGTCGCGACAGCGTGCCGATGCAGCGCTACGGCAAGGTCGAGGAGATCGCGGCCACAGTCTCGTTCCTCGCTTCAGACGGCGCGGCCTACATCACCGGCCAGAACATCCGCGTCGACGGCGGGCTGACCCGCTCGGTATGAATTGGCGCACGGATTCGCGCCCGCCCCCGCGGCCTTGTCGTGATGCGACATGGACGTGCATTGCGCGTCGCCGATGATCGAGGACGCGTGGCCAATTAGTCACACCCGTCGTTCTTTCGCATGATCCGAGGCGCATATTACGTCACAGTCTCTATGGACTGCGCCGCAGCCCAAGACGGACAGCGACGCACATCCTATTCTCAGCCTGCGCCGGATGGTTTCCGCCCGTGCGCATTCGAAACGCGAGATCGATCGCGTGGGGCGAGGAGACTGGAATGAAGAAGTTTTTGCTGGCGGTTGCATCGATTGTGTTGGGCACCGCATCCCTGCAGGCGGCCGACCTCGCGGCGCAATACACCAAGGCGCCGGTGATGGCGCCGGCCTATAACTGGACGGGCTTTTACGTCGGCGGCAATGTCGGAGGGCAGTGGGGCAGCGCGAACCCGGCTACCACGACCCTGTTTCCGGTGGCCGCGTATTTCGCGGACTCGAGCGTGGGTGCCATCGCCGCGGTCGGTGCCCAGCGCATCAACAGCTCCAGCGTGACCGGAGGCTTCACCGCCGGCTACAACTGGCAGGTCAACAACGCGGTGCTCGGCCTCGAGGGCGACATTAACTATTTCGGTTTCAAGGGCAGCGCGAGCGGCACCGCCTTGTATCCCTGCTGCGCGCCGACCAGCTTCACCATCAATTCGTCGGTTTCGGCTGATTGGCTCGCCACCATTCGCGGCCGCATCGGCTTCCTCGCGACACCGAGCTGGTTGATTTATGCAACGGGCGGTGCCGCCATCGCGGAAGTGAAGGGCAACTTCACCTTTACCGATACCTTCTTGGCCGCGACCGAATCCGGAACGATCCGGGACACCCGCGTCGGCTGGACCGCCGGCCTTGGCGGCGAATATGCGGTCGGCGGCGGCTGGTCGTTGAAGGCCGAATATCTCTATGTCGATCTTGGTCGTAGCAGAATGACCAGCAACAATCTGAACATCGGCCTGGCACTGCCGGCCCAGACCTTCACCCATTCGGTCGACCTCAAGTCGAACATCGTGCGCGTCGGCGTGAACTACAAGTTCGGCGGCCCCGTCGTCGCCAGATACTGAGCTTCCCGTTCCGGATCTGGTGTGGAAAGCCGCGGCTCTGCCGGGGCTTTCTGTTTTGCGGGACGGCTCAGTGCGAGGCCGCGAGCTGCGCCAGCGCGGGCAGGATCTTGTAGCGAACGATTTCGTGCGGGTATTCGCCGCGATTGGCGAGCAGGACGAAGCCGATCTGTCTGTCAGGGACGAGTCCGAGATAGCCGGACGTATTGTTGAGGCCGCCCGGCTTGTCGACGATGGTGACGCCGGGGAGGTGGACCGCTTCCCAGGCCATGCCTTGCCCGAACTTCTCATCGACGCGGAAGGTCTGGCGCTGCGTCATCCGCAGCGCCTCGCACAAAGGCGGATCAGCCGCGCAGCCGTCGACGCAGGCCGCAACGAAGGTTGCGAGATCCCGCGGCGACGAGAACATCTGGCCGCTGCCGGGAAAGTTAAAATAGCTTTGCTGGTTGCCGGGCGGGCCGATCGCCATGCCCTGGTCCGAATAACCCTGGACCACGCGCTGCATCCAGGTTGCATCCATCAAGGCGCGGTTGTCCTCGCCGCGCTCGGGCACCGAAGTCGCCTTCATGCCCAGCGGTTTCAGGATGCGCTGCTCGAACAATGTTGCGATCGGGGTGTCGTAACAGCGCTCGAGCACGAGCTGAAGCAGCACGTAGCAGGCATGGCTGTAGATGCGTTGCTTGCCGGGCGCTTCGCCGGCTTGCGGTGTCCAGGCGTTGAACATCGCGATGAACTGCGCCCGCGAGAACTGCTCGTTCGGCCACGGCGGATGGTCGGTCGGCAGCAGCATTCCCGACGTATGCGTGGCGAGCTCGCCGATGGTGACGCGGCGGACGTAGTCGCCGGTGAGCTCGGGTAGATATTTCGGCAAGGCATCGTCGAGCCGCAGCTCGCCGCGAAGCGCACCGAGGGCCACCAGCGTGGCCTCGAAGGGTTTGCGCAAGGAGCCGAGGTTGAACAGCGTGTCCGGCGTGACCGGTCTGCGCGTGGCGTCGTCCGCAAAGCCGTAGTTGAAGAATTCGACATGGTGGCCGGCGTAGAGCGCAGCGGCGAGGCCGCCCGGCTGGTCCGGTGTCATGGTCGGCGCCAGCTCACCCGCGACGATGTCGCGCATCTGCGCAATCATATCGGAATCCGCGATTGCGCGGCACGGCCAGGCCAATGCGAGGGGAACGAGCGCAGCGAACGCCCGCCGGGTGAGGTGCGATGATGTGTCAATAGATGGCACGGCTCTGACGCATGATGTGATGCGCCCCCGATCTCTTTCTAGCGGAGAGGGCGGCGCGCCCCAATTCACGATTGCGCGTTGTGGGTTCCACGCGTGCGGCGGCACGTCCGCAAATAACTTAGCTGATCGGCTAACAATCATTGACGCCGGTCGCCGTCCCTGTATAGTTAGCTCCATGGCTAACCAATTATCCCCACTCGACCAGGTTTTCGCAGCCCTTGCCGATCCCACGCGGCGGGCAATCGTGATGCGGCTTTGCGACGGCGAGGCGTCGGTCGGCGAGCTCGCCGATCCCTTCGAGATGGCGCTGCCGAGCTTCATGAAACACATCCACGTGCTGGAGACGAGCGGACTCGTTCAGTCGGAAAAATCCGGCCGCGTGCGCACCTGCCGCCTCCGCCCCGACGCGCTCGTCGGCGCCGAGGACTGGTTCCAGCAGCAGCGCGCGATCTGGGAGGCACGGCTCGACCGCTTCGAGGCCTACGTGATGAAGCTCAAGAAAGAGAAGGAGCGGGCGGCCGCCAAGCGGCCATCCCGTTCAAGCAAACGGAAAGGTGCCTGACGATGACGAATTCTGCCAATCCCGCTTTGTCGCAATGGTCGCTCGACCGCGAGATCGTGATGTCGCGCGTGATCGACGCGCCGCGCGATCTCGTGTTCGAGGCGTGGTCCGACCCAAAACATCTGCCGCAATGGTTCGGGCCGAAGGGCTTCAAGCTCGAGACTTTCGAGATCGACGTGCGCGTTGGCGGCGTCTGGCGCTTCAACATGATCGGTCCCGACGGCACCGTCTATCCGAACCGCATGCGCTTCCGCCGCATCGAGCGGCCCTCGTTGATGGAGATGGATCACGGCGTCGACCAGGACGAGGATCCCGGCATGTTCCGCTTCACCGTCACGTTTGCCGAGCAGAGCAACGGCAAGACGGTGCTGATGATGCGGCAATTGATGTCGAACACAGCGCAACGCGATGGTGCGATCGGCTTCGGCGCCGTCGAGTACGGCTACCAGACGCTGGACAAGTTGGCGGCGTATGTGGGTGGGATGAAGGGGTAGCGGCGCCGTCCGTTGTCGTGCCCGGGCCGGACTCGGAGGCCCGGGCATCCACATCTGGCGTCGCGTGAGCGAGCGCGAGGGAAGCTGGCTCAAGCCCGGCGATGGCGAGCGAGGCGGTTTATCCGCCGCGCCGGGCCTCATTATTCCTTCGCTTCGTCCGTGATGATGTCGCCGAGCTTCTGCCACCGTTGACCGTCGAACTGCACCATCTGGAACTGCTTGTTGACGCGGTAATCGGTCGGTGTCGTCGTCACCGAGATGCCGGGCAGGGTCAGGTCGAGCTCGATGTTTCTGAGGTTGGCGGCCTGGCGCATCACATTCTCGCGGGTGAGGTCGTCGCCGCATTGCTTCAGCACCTGCACCAGGAGCTGCGCGGTGATGTATCCGTAGACGTTCAGATTCGAATCCTTGTCGCCGTCCGGATAGTATTTCGCCATGAAGGCGAGATAGCGCTTCATGCCGGAATCGTCCTTCCATTCGGGATCGGCTGAGTCCTTGACGTAACCGACGCTGACGACCCCCTTGGCGTTGTCGAGCCCGGCGGGCTTCAGCACGGCGCTGACCGAGGAGGCGTTGATGTCGATGATGTGCAGCGGCTTCCAGCCGATCTCGGCGACCTTCTTGATCGCCTGCGCCGCCTGCTTAGGCGTCGTGGCGCTGAACAGCACGTCGGCGCCGGCGTCCTTCAAGCGCAGGATCTGGGAATCGATGGTCGGTTCGGTGATCTCGTAGGAGGTCTCGGCCACGACCATCTTCGCCTTGTCGCCGAGGCCGGCCTTCAGGCCGGCGAGATAGTCCTTGCCGAGATCGTCGTTCTGATAGAGCACGCCGATCCTGGCGTTCGGATGGTTCTTCAGGAGATACTGCGCGTAGATCCGGCCCTCGACGAGGTAAGACGGGTTGAAGCCCATGGTCCATGGATAGTTTTTTGGATCGGTGAAGCGTGCAGCACCGGTGGCAGCGAACAACTGCGGCACCTTCTTGGCGTTGAGATATTTCTGCACGGCGACGTTCGGCGCGGTGCCGATGATCTGGAACGTCAGCAGGACCTCGTCGCTCTCGACCAGCTTGCGGGTCTGCTCCACCGTCTTCGGCGGCGAGTAGGCGTCGTCATACTGGATCAGCGAGACCTTGCGGCCGTTCACGCCGCCCTGGTCGTTGATCATCTTCATGTAGGCAGCCTGGGTCTTGCCGATGACGGCATAGGCCGAGGCCGGGCCGCTGAGTGGTACGGTCTGGCCGATCTTGATCTCGGCGTCGGAGGCGCCGGGGTCGTATATCTTCTGCGCCTGTGCGGCCGGGATCGACAGCGCGAGGGCGAGCGCGGCGGTCGTGGCGTGCTTCAAATAACCGGTCTTCATTTCCATCCCCTGTTTGTGATCGTCACTCGCCCTTGAGCCCGGCCTCTCGGATCAGCGTGGTCCACTTCTGCGTCTCGCCGTCGATGAACCGGCCGAACTCGGCGGCCGTGCCGGCGCGCACCTCCAGGCCCTGGGCGGTCAATTTGTTCTTGATGGCAGGCTCAGCGAGCGCGCGAAGCGCTTCGGCCTGGAACTTGTCGACGACGGCCTGCGGCGTGGTCGACGGCGCCATGAATCCGTACCAGCCGGCTGCGGCCACGTTTGGAAACCCCTGCTCGCGCAGGGTCGGCGCTTGCGGGTAGAGCGCACTGCGCTCGGGGGACGCGACGCCCAGCACGATGAACTTGCCGCTCTGGATGTAGGGAAGCGCAGTCGGTAGCGCCGTCAGCGTCGCATCGACGCGGCCGGCGAGCAGCTCGGTGTAGGAGGCTGCATCGCCGCGGAAGGGGATGTTCAGGCCCTTGACCCCGGCATCGCGGAACAGGAGTTCGCCGGCGAGATGCGGCTGCGAACCCGCGCCGGGCGAGGCGAAGGTCAATCCGTCCGGCTTCGATTTGCCGTAGGCGATCAATTCGGGCAGCGTCTTGAACGGCGCGTCCGCGCTGATGATCAGGAACAGCGGCGCGATCACCGCCATCGCGACCGGCTGTAGCTCCTTGCGATCGTAGGTCAGCTTGCCGAACAGCGCTTCGGCGGTGGCGTAGGGGGCCGCGACATAGAGAATGGTGTAACCGTCGCCCGGCGCATGCGCGACGAGATCATTCGCAATGCGCGTGCCGGCACCCGGCTTGTTCTCGACGATGAATTGCTGGTGCAGGCTGCGGCCGAACTCTTCGGCGAGCAGACGCAGCGAGATATCGTTGGAGCCGCCGGGCCCGTAGGGCGAGATCAGTCGCACCATCCGCGACGGCCAGGCGTCCTCACTGCGTGCAGGGCAGGGAAGTCCCGAGAGGGCGAGGGTGCCCAGCAAGGTTCGGCGTGTGATGGTCATGGTGGCCTCCCGGTCGTGGAGTGCCAGTGTTCTTGTTCATTTGCTGGCCCTCTTCTTGTTTTGCTTCTGTGGTCCCGCCGCCGGGGCCGCCTCGCCCACGATGGCGCGGATGCTGTCGGCGAGCGCGGCGATGCGCGGGCCGATCTCGCCCTCGAGCTGGCCGGGCTGGAGCCGGAACGCGGGGATGCCGCAATTGATCGAGAACGACCGGCTGGTTTCGCGCGCGTGAAACAGCGGCGCCGCGACGGCGTGGATCGAGGCCATGTATTCGCCCCAGCAGGTGCAGAAGCCACGGTTCGCGCATTGGGCAAGGCCGGCGTGGTATTTGTCGCGGAAGGCCGACCAGAGTTCGGCGTCATCGCTCGCGAGGCGCTTTTCCAGGAGTGCGGCATCGGTCTGCGGCAAGGTCGCAGCCGCGGCGCGGCCCATCGCCGTCATCACCACGGGAATGGGCATGCCGATGTCGGGGACGTGCGGGCCGACGTCGCCGGAGCGCGCGGTCTCGACATAGATCATGGAGGTCGCATCGAGCAGGCCGATCGAGACCGTGCCGCGCACGCTCTGCGCCAGTTCCTGCATCATGGGCCGCGCGACCTGGCGGAACTGCATGTCGGCGAGCAGCGGATGCGCCATGCGAAGCGTCCGTGCGCCGACGCGGTACTTGGCGCGACCGGCATCGTGGCGGAGATAGCCGAGCTCGGTGAGCGTATGCGTCAGCCGCGCCACCGTCGGCCGGGGAATCCCCGTCAGGCCCGACAGCTCCATGTTGCCGAGCAACGTCGTCCCGGCCTTGAAGGCTTCGAGCACCACGAGGCCTTTTGCGAGTGTCGTCGCGAACGCGGCATCATCGGCGCGCGATGCCAGCACCACGGCGGCGGACGAGGAGGCTTGGGGTGCCTTGGACCGAGGAGTTTGGGCCATAGCATTATTATGGACGATCAGATCAAAATTGTCGAATAGATATAGATTTTGAATGTTTCCGTCCGATATGTGGACAAATCGGCGCCATTCCCCAGTCCTGAGAAGCCTTGGTCTGTGGCTTTGGATTGCAAGGATCCTTGAGGAAGGAGATCGAGATCATTGAGCCGCGCGAAGCGCTCACTTCGTCGTCCGGATCGGCGGGATATATTCGCGGCGCCGAAACGGTTCGTCGTGATTGATGCCCGTGATTCGAACGGGCGCTCTCCATCGCTGAACGTCGAGCAGCCTTCGCGAATATGACAGCGCGCGGCGTTATTATGACAGTATCATGACATCGATTTCTGTCGCGCCTTAGCGCTCATTCATGACAGAATTGCTACCGCTAGATGTCATATCGATTAAAGCGGAGCGATTCATCATGTTGCAGTGGCAGGCCCGGTCAAATCCCCTCGCGTGGTGGTGGGGGTCTCTGACGCTTGTCAGTGCGGCCAATATCCTCGTCTGGTTCATGCTGTACCGCGAGTTCTATCCGACGGTCGCGGGCAGCATCAGTGGCGGCTCCGACAGTGGCCTGATGTTGCTGCTCTGCGCCGGCTATGTGTTCGGCTGCGCCTTCCGCTCGGTGCTGCCGCGCGCCGACGTGCAGCGAATCTGTTTGTTCGACACCTGGCTGTCGAGCATCTTCGTTGGCCGCACGGTCGCGACAGTGGCCGAACTGTGCTTCGTCGCGCAATGGGCGATCATCCTGCATCAGCTGGGTCAGATGACGGGCGCGGAGACCGCGGTAAACATCGCGCTCGTGATCGTGCCCATCATCATCATCGCGGAGTGCTTTTCCTGGTACGCGGTGGTGACGACCAACTTCCTCTACAACGCGATCGAGAACTCGCTGTGGGCGGTGACCTTCTTCCTCGCGGGCATTGCGCTGTGCCGCTTGATGCCGGAATTCCAGGGACCGGTGCGCTGGGCGCTGATTGCCGGAATCATCGGCATCGCCTGCTTCCTCGCCTTCCTCGTCACCGTCGACGTGCCGATGTATCTCAGCCGCTGGCGGGCAGGGCATCAAGAGGGCGGCAGGTTGCTCGGTTTCCTCGAAGGCCTGCATGACGTCTCGACGCGCTGGGTGGTGACCCACGACATCGCGCATTGGAAGGGCGAGCTGACCTGGATGTTCCTGTATTTCAGCGCCGCCGTGTGGTCGAGCCTCGCGCTCTGTGCGCTCTACGCGATGGAAGGCTATCTCACGCGCTATCTCGCCTGATTATTTGCCGACCAAATTGCACTTGCTGCGGTCGAGCGGGCGGAAGGCCTGGTCGGGCGGGATGGTCGCGATCAGCTTGACGAAGTCCCACGGTCCCCTGGATTCTTCGGGTGTCTTGACCTGCACCAGATAGAGGTCGTGCACCATGCGCTGGTCCTCGCGGATGCGGCCATTGGTGGTGTAGGCATCCGCAACCGGTGTCGCTTTCATTTTCGCCATGACGGTCGCGCTGTCGTCGGAATCGGTGTCCTTCACCGCTTGCAGATAGTGGCGTACGGCGGAATAGACACCGGCCTGGATCTGCGATGGCATCGCCTTGCGGCGGACATAAAACGCGTCTGAGAACTTCCGGGCTGCCGGGGAGACGTCCTCGAAGAATGAGGTGACGATGAGATCGCCGCGGGTGGCCTTCAGCCCGACCGCCTCGATGTCGACGTTCTGGAACGACATCGGCACGATCTTCATGCCCTGCGCGGCAAGACCGAATTCCTCGGCCTGCTTGATCGCGGTGGCGTTGTCGCCGGCGACATTGATCGCGAGGATCTTTGCGCCGGACGACTGTGCCTGGAGCAGGAACGAGCTGTAGTCGGGTGTGCCGAGCTGCGCTTTCACGCCGCCGGCCACCTTGCCGCCGAGTGCGGCAATGCGCTCGCGCGCGGTCGCCTCGATCGAATGGCCGAACGCATAGTCGCCGGTGATGAAGAACCACGGCTCCTTGCTGGTCTGCATGATGCCGGAGACGACGGCGGTCGCGGTGGAATATGCGTCCTGGGTCCATTGCACGCTGGTCGGCGCGCAGGCCTCGTCGGTGAGCTGGTTGGCGCCAGCGCCGGAGATCAGAAAGATCTTGCCGTTGCCACGCACCAGCTCGTGCACCGCGAGCGCCGCGCCGGAACTGCCGCCGTCCGCGATCGCCTGGACACCGTCGCTGAACCATTTGCGGGCGAGCGAGGCCGCGAGGTCCGGCTTGTTCTGGTGATCGGCCTGCAAAATCTCGATCGGCTTGCCGCCGATCCTGCCGCCGAACTCCTCCGCCGCCATCCTTGCCGCCTCGACGGAGCCCGGGCCCATCGCGGTTGCGAATATGCCGTTCATGTCGGTGAGGACACCGATGCGGACGGCGTCCCGCTTGATCTCGGCGCGCGCGGTGCCTGCGAGCGCCAGCGCGGTCAGCAGGATGGCGGTGGACGTCGTGCGAAGAGTGGCCATGGCGTTTCCCGATTTTATCGTTGACTGATTGGTGTTGGCGATCAGGCCGGTTCGGCGATGACCTTGTTGCGCAACGTGCCGATGCCGGAAATCTCGACCTCGACGGTGTCGCCGGGGCGCATCCACAAGGGCGGCGAGCGCTTGGCGCCGACGCCGCCCGGCGTGCCCGTGACGATGACGTCGCCGGCGACAAGCGGGCAGATCGTCGAGATGTAGGCGATCAGCTCGGGGATCGCCGTGATCAGCAGATCGGTGGTGGTGTTCTGCACCACGGTGCCGTTGAGCCGCGTCTGCAAGGAGAGCTTCGACGGGTCGGGAATCTCGTCCGTCGTCACCAGCCAAGGACCGAAGCTGCCGCTCTCCGCAAAGGTCTTGCCGGAGAGGAACTGGCTGGTGTGGCGCTGCCAGTCGCGGATGCTGCCTTCGTTGTAGCAGGAATAGCCGGCGATGTGGTCGAGCGCGCGGCTAGCGCGGATATGGCGGCCTTGCTTGCCGATGACGAGCGCAAGCTCGCCCTCGTAGTCGAAATCGTCGCTCACATCAGGCTTCACGATCGGCCGGAGATGGCCGACCTGGCTGCAGGGGAAGCGGACGAACAGTGCCGGCTTCTCGGTCACGGTGCGGCCGGTTTCGGCGACGTGGTCGCGATAATTGAGGCCGACGCAGATGATCTTGCCGGGATCGGGGATGACGGGCGCAAAGCTGATCTCATCGAGCGAATGATCGGACGCCGCGGACGCGACCAGCTTTGCCGCCTCGGCCGTGCGACCCGCTTCGAGCAACTGCCGCAGCGTGGCGCAGGGTGCCATGCGCGTGCCGAGATCGACGACGCCGTTGTCCTTGACGGCCCCGAAGGAGGCGTGGCCGTTGGCGATGAAGGAGAGCAGCTTCATGAGATATCCTTGATGAGTGGTCGGTCAGGCCGCGGACGGCACATGGGTTGGAGGCGTGATGGCGGCGAAGAGCCGGTCGAGCTCGGTATCGTTGCGGGCGGTGCCGCGGATGTAGCGGTCGGGGCGAACGAGCGCGGCGATGATGCCGTGCTCGCGCAGCCATGGCCCGATACCCTCGGCGTCGTCGCTGGTCAGGATATTGATTCCTGCCTGCGAATGAGCCGGCCGCGACGGCAGCGTGGCCGCGCTCTTGACGAGCAGGACATGCCTGTACCCGATCCGGTCGTCGCCGCGGCTGCCGTCATTCAGCACGAACTGCGGTGCGAGATGACCGGCCAGAGGCAGGTCGTCGAGCCCAAGGCCTGGGCCGATCAGGGGCTTCTTCACCTCCAGCTTGACCGGCGCATTCTCGCGCGCCTGCCCGGCGGCAAGGCCGGCTTCGATCGCCTTGGTGTTGATGACGCCGCCCAGCCGAATGGCGAGCTCGATGAACTCGCGGACATGCGACTGGCGTTCGCTCTGATAGGTGTCGAGCAGATCAGGCGCAGCGTCGCCACGGACGACCGCACCGAGCTTCCATGCAAGGTTGGCGGCATCGCGGATGCCGGCGCACATGCCCTGGCCGAGGAAGGGCGGGGTCTGGTGCGCGGAATCACCCGCGAGCAGCAGCCGTCCGTTGCGCCATTGCTGTGCGATCACGGAATGAAAGGTATAGACCACCGCGCGCTCGAGTTCGGCATCCTCAGGCGTGATCCAGCGCGACAGCAGCTCCCAGACTTTTGCCGGCTGCGCCACGTCCTGGGAGTCCTCGTCCGGAAGCGCCGTGATCTCCCAGCGCCGGCGCGTGCCGGTGCCGCGGACGTAAGTCGCGGGCCGCCTGGGATCGCAATGCTGAATGCTGTAATCGCCGAGGTCGTCGCGCTCGCGCTTGAGCAGCACGTCGATCACCAGCCAGCGTTCGTGGAAGCCGAGATCGTCCATGCCGGAGCCGATGAAGCGGCGCACCAGCGAGCGGGCGCCGTCGCAGCCCATGACATAGGCGGCGCGGACCTCGGCCAACCTGCCGTTGGACAGGTCCTCATAGCGGACGCGTACGCCGGTCTCGTCCTGATCGAGCGCGAACACGTCGCAGCGGCTGCGCAAAGTGACGTGCGGCCAGCGCGCCAGACCACCGATCAGCACATCCTCCAGATCAGGCTGGTGAAAGCGGTAACTGAGATTCCAGCCCATCGGCGTCAGCGTCTGCGGTCGTGACCAGTCCAGCAGCATTTTGCCGCTCGCATCAAGGAAGAGCATGCCGGGACTGAGGATGGTTTGCTGCACGATCGCGTCGGCAACGCCAATGGTCTGGAACACGCGCATGCATTCGTCATCGAAATGCACCGCGCGCGGTAGATGATAGGTTCGCGCCTCGCGCTCCAGCACCAGCGTCCGCACGCCGCACAGGCCGAGCAGATTGGCAAGCGTGGCCCCGACCGGGCCACGGCCGACGATCACGACGTCAAATTCTTCGGGGGCGGATTTATCCTGCATGGGGCTATCTCTTCCCCAAGACGTGCTGCAGCATCAACGCCGCTGCGCCAAGTGTCCGCTGTGCGGACGGAAACGCCTTGGCGCCTGCCGCGCCTAGGCCTGTCCTCAGCGGGAGCTGCGGATGTGAACGTGCCCGTGGTGGAGCTAGGCAACGCAATCAACGGGCTATAGCATGAAAATGTGCTGCGCTAATTTGGGGAGTTCGTCGTGGCCGTCGGGCAGATTGTCAGTGGTGGGCTCTTGTCACTGCCCGGCCGGACAAGCCGGGGACCGTCATTTAGAATCAGGTTTCTTTCCAAGAGTGGTCTTTATCCCCGAGGCAACATCCAAGGATCAAAGGGACCTACTACTTGGATGAGGAGTTCGGCTTTGTCGCGGTTCAAACCGACGAACAACGAGCTCACAAGTATTGGTCGGAAGTAACATTCTTCGCGTTCGAGGAAGTTCGCTTCTTATCTGCACTGCTTCTCTCGATGCGACCAGATCATGGAATCTTACATATTTATCCGGGCGGCGCGCACATAGTGATGATGTCTCGGGCGGATCAGACTTATACGAGAAGGCGAAAAGTCTCGTTTCTCAATTTGCCGACGCACAGCCTCAGCTGCTGGCAGAGCCCTATGGCATTTCAGCACAGGAAATCGACAGCAAACGCTACAGAAAGTTAGACTATCATGATCGCGTCAGGGCGTTTCACCCCGAGAGCAGATACGGTACCTTCGCGTTTCCGCCGCTAAATGCAGATGATTTCTATGGATTGCGCGGCGGTCTGATTGCGGTATTTCAGTTCCTGATAACAAGGGAGATTTGGTACACGTTGTGGAGCTAACTTCTGCTTGGACGCCAGAGTGTCACACTTCGACGGGAATGGCTGCGGCCGTCTCCTGAAGCTGGCTCGCAAACTGCGTCACCGCCTCCTCAATCCCAAGCGCCGAACGAATCCAGATGATGGAGATGCAGCCGAACACGGCGCCATCGCGAACGATTGGAACTGCAATCGATGCCGTCTTCGGATTGTATTCGCCTTCGCTGCGGATAGCGTAGCCTCGTGCGGCGGTCTCGGCGATCACCCGATCGAGGCGGTCCTCGGCCAGGAAGGGGCGGTCGTCGGCCTCGTCGATGCGGCGCAGATGGTTGACGATCAGATCGCGCTCGCGCGCGGAGCAGGCGGCGAGATAGGCGCGGCCCGCGGATGTTCGCAGCATCGGCAGGCGCTTGCCAATCATGCCGCGGTCGATCGAGAGCGGGCTGCGGGAATGCGTAGTCTCCTGCACCACCATCGCCGCGTTCTCATAAGTTGAGAGATCGACTGGCCAGACCAGCGTCTTGCTCAGTTCGGCGAGATAAGGCGCTGCCGCCTGGCAGATCACGACGCCGGGATCGTAGCCATCGCCAAGGCTCAGCGCGCGCCGGGTCACGCGGAATCGATCGTCGCTGGCGCTGCGGGCAACGTAGCCGAGTTCCTCCAGCGTCTCGAGCAGGCGATAGACGGTCGGGCGGGGCAAATCGAGCGCACGGGCGACGTCGCCGGCGCGGATGCCGCCGGAGCGGTTGACCTCCTGCAGCACGTCCAGCCCGCGCTTGAAGGCGCGGACGCCTTCCGACTGTCGCGGCGCCCCGGTGCGCGTCCGCTCCTTGGACACTTCGTATTTCCTCCCTTGTGGACGGCGGCCTCGCGATTATCGTCACTGCAAACGCGAAGCGATTGCGGGTCACCGTAGGATCGTGCGCGATAGGTATCAAGTTCGCCGCAGTGCAGCGGATGCGATGCTCTTGGGAGAACGTCGATGGAAATCACCGCGCTCAGCTATATCGGGATCAACTCATCCCAGCTCGATCAGTGGGGCCGGATGGCGACCGGGCTGCTCGGCATGCAGCAGGTCGATCGTGGCGGCAAGATGCGCGCCTTCCGCATGGACGATCGCAAGCAGCGCCTGATCGTCGATGGCAGCAGCGATGCGGGTTTGGCCGTGATGGGCTGGGAAGTTCCGTCAACCGCCGCGCTCGACCAGTTGGCCGGGCGGCTGGAAAGCCACGGCGTGAAGGTGACGCGCGGCGCGCGTGCGCTCGCCGATGAGCGGCACGTGGCCGAGTTGATCATTTTCGCCGATCCCGCCGGCAACCGACTGGAGGCCTTCTGCAAGCCCGAGCTTGCGAGCGAACCCTTCAAGCCGGGCCGGCCGATCACGGGTTTCCGCACCGGCGCGCTTGGGATGGGGCATGTCGTGCTCAATGTCGAGGACGTCGAGCCGCTGGTCCCGTTCTATCGCGACGTGCTCGGCTTTCACGTCTCTGATTTCGGGCTGAAGCCCTACGGGCTGTATTTTTTTCACGTCAATGGCCGCCATCATTCCTTTGCGATGGTCGGCTCGGGACGGAAGGCGATGCACCATTTCATGGTAGAGCTCGGCAGTCTCGACGATGTCGGGCAGGGCTACGACCTCGCACAGCTCGAAGATGACCGCGTCGTCTATACGCTGGGACGGCACACCAACGACCACATGACCTCGTTTTACGTGAACACACCGTCCGGCTTCTTCATCGAATACGGCTGGGGCGGGCGCATCATTGATCCCGAGACCTGGCAGCCGCACGAGACCTTTGACGGGCCATCGCTATGGGGCCACGAGCGGCTTTACATGCCCGAAGAACAGCGCAAACGCCTGCGCGACATGCGGCTGGATGCGGCCGCGCGCGGCGTACGGGTCGCTGATCCCCGCGTGCCGCCGCTGAACTGCGCATGGCTGGATTCGGTGGTTGCGCGCGAATGATCCGCGGCCACGCGATCAGGCTTCGCCGAGATCGAGCTGCGTCAGGAGTCCCTGGCGCAGTGCCAGCCGGACCAGCTCGATGTCGGAGCCGACGCCGAGCTTGTCCTTGATCAGCGAATGCAGGTTCGCCACGGTCTTCGGGCTGACATGCAGCGTCTCGGCGATCTGCTCCGTCGTGTTCTCGGCGAGCAGCAGCCGCATCACTTCGAATTCGCGCGGCGTGAGCACGTCGGCGGCGGAGCTTTCGCCGGCGAGACGGCTCAGCGCAAGCTCGTGGTCGATGTCGGGGCTGATCGCGATCTTGCCGGCGAGCACGTCCATGACGGCGCGCACCAGCGTCTCCGGCGGACTGGTCTTGGTGACATAACCCCTCGCACCGGCGCGGATCGCCTGCACGGCGAAGCCGGCATTCTCGTGCATGGTGAAGACGAGGATTCGCGCACCCTTGTCCCATTGCCGGATCCGCCTGACGGCCTCGATGCCGCCGATGCCGGGCATGCTCAGGTCCATGATGACGAGGTCGGGCGTCTCCGATTTGAAAAGGCGGTAGGCCTCGGCGCCGTCGGCGGCTTCGGCGATGACGCGCAATCCCGGCTGTTTCTGGAGCACGGAGCGATAGCCCTCGCGGACGACGGAATGATCGTCGACCAGCAAAATGGTCGCGTCGGCCGCGCTCATGCCGCGCGCTCCAGCAACTGCCGGTCGGCGGCTGCGAGCGGAATGACCACGCGCAGGGCGGATCCGCCGTTCGGTGTGGCCTCGAAGCTCAACTGGCCGCGCAACGCCGCGACGCGCTCGCGCATGCCGAGCAGGCCCATGCCGGATTTCGAGGCGGGATCGTGCGACCGGCCGTCATCGTCGATCGCAAGCGCGATCTCCTCATTGCGCATCACCAGTTCCAGGCTCACCTTGGTGGCATCGGCGTGCTTGGCGGCGTTGGTGAGTGCTTCCTGCACGATGCGGTAGAGGCTGGCGCTGATCGCGGCCGGCAGGCTCTCGAACGCACCGTCGAAACGGATCGTGAAGCGTGTCTGGCCGCGGCTACGCCCGTTCCAGCCCGCGACCAGGCCTTCGAGGCTGGCGACGAGCCCGAGCTCCTCGACGTCAGGCGGGCGCAGCCGGAACAACGTGCCGCGCAACGTCTCCATCATGCCGGTCGCGGTTCGCGCGATGCCGTCGCACTCGCCGAGCAGAGCAGGGCAGTCCTGCGCGGCAGTCTGGCGGGCGGACGAGGCGAGCGCACGGATGGCGGCGAGCGACTGGCCGAACTCATCGTGCAGCTCGCGGGCGAGATGGCGGCGCTCCTCGTCCTGAAGCGCGATCAGCTTTCGCGTCAGCTCGCTGCGCTCGGCCAGCGCATTGTCGAGGCTTTCGGCGAGATGGTTGAAGACGTCGCGGATCGCCGAGAGCTCGGCGAGGTCGAACGGCGGCAGCCGCGTGGTTAGATCGTTGGCCGCGATGCGCTCGAGGCCGGTACGGATCATGCGGGTGGGGCGCAGTGCGCGGCCCAGCGCGGCATAGACCAGGGCGCACAACAGCGGCAGTGCGATCGCAAGCGCAAGCATCAGGCGGCCGGCCTCGTGCCATGCCTCAGCCGTTTGCACGGCCGGATCGACCGTGACGATGGTCTCGCCCAGCGTTGCTCCGCGCACGATCACGGGACGCGTCGCCTCGCGGCCGGGGTCGAACAGGCTGCGGTAGAAGGCGGCAAAGGCCTGCGGCGGCGGGTTCGCCGGGATTGGCGCGCCGCTACAGAATCGCTGCATCATCTCGCCGCTCGGGCCGCGGAATCCCAAGCACAGGCCGGGCGTCATCACATAGGCCGAGACGGGGTCGAGGTTGGGGAAGTCCGAGCGCGGGCTCGCCACCCACTGGATCTTGCCCTGTTGCAGCTCCAGCGTCTTGGCCACGATGGCGGCGATATCGTCGAGGCGCGTGTGGGCCGCGCGGTCAGCCGTCACGAGGAAATAGGCGGAAATCGCCGCGAAACAGGCGGCCGATATCGCGGCCACGCGTAACGTCAGACGGACCTTGAGATCGAACCTCGGACGGTTCCACATCGGCGGGTACCTGGCGCGAACGGGATTGTCGCGCGCGCATTAGACGGCAGAACGCAGGCGGCGCAAAGCGCCACGCTTACCGCAGTGCAACGTCGTGAAATTTTCCCGGCTCTGGTCGGGACCGACGCTGCTGCGCGGCCCGGGATTGCCATCCAGATTGCCGCGCCGCTCCATCACACGAGGCCCGCATGCGCCGCATCAGGTTGATCCTCTCCGCTTTCCTCCTCTTCACCCTTCCGGCGGCGTATTCGCCAGCGGATGCCGAGGCCGCCATCGGCGTGGCCATGGACGATTTCAGCTACACCGACACGTCGGCCGAGCCGGCCAACCAGACCGCTGCCCATGAGCGGCGGCTTCAGGCGTTCATGGCCGCGCTCAGGCGCGATATCGGCGAGGGCGGGCGCTTTCGGCTGGTGCCGTCAGCCCAGGATGGCGCCGCATTCAAGGTCATCGGCGGCATCCAGAAGACCAGCACGCTGGTGCAATGGGCCAAGGTCGCCGTCATCGACGTCGGCGCCAAAAGGCTCGTGATGGACAAGCTCTACACCTTCCGCGGCGACAATGATGAATCATGGGAGCGCGCCGAGGTCTTTGTGTCTCGCGAAGTCATGGCTGCGCTCACCATACCCGCGCCGGTCGCACTTGCTGTGTTCGATTTCGAGCTGGAGGACACGACGGCCGCCTCGGCGGGCGCGTCGGCCATTTCGGATGCGTCCTACCTCGCCGAAGTCACCGGCAGCGTGCGCGAGGCGCTCAGTCAGTCCGGCCGCTACCGTATCGTGGATGTCGGCGGCGAGGTGGCAAAAGCGCAGGCTTTGCGCGACTGCAACGGATGTGAGGCCGCGATCGCGCAGAAGCTCGGCGCGGATCAGTCACTGATCGGCGTGGTGCGGCGGGTCAGCCGCACCGAGTACACGCTCGGCTTCCAGGTTCGCGATGCCAGAACCGGTGCGGTGCTGGCACGCGGCGACAGTGGCCTGCGCCTGGGCGCGGACTATTCGTGGAAGCGGGGCGCCGTGCGGCTGGTGAGCGAACGGCTGGTCGAGAGCCACTAGTTTAGAACGTCAGTTGCACCTTCATCGACTGCGAGCGGTCGCTGGCCAATTCAAACGCGGCGACCGCGTTCTCGAACGGCATGGTCGCCGTGATCAGCGGCTTGACGTCGATCAGGCCTTCACCCATCAGCCGCACCGCGAGCTCGAACTCGGGATCGAAGCGGAAGGTGCCGCGGAGCTGCAATTCCTTGGCGACGATGGCGTTGATCGGCAGCGTCATCTCGCCGCCGAGGCCGAGCTGCACCAGCGTTGCGCCGGGCCGGAGCACGTCGAGCGCGGCGCGCAGCGCGGCCTGGTTGCCCGAGGCCTCGAACAGCGTGTCGAACACGCCCTTGCCGGCGCGCCAGGGATCGAGCGCATCGGCATTCGTCGCGACGTTGATGGCGTGCGTGGCGCCGAGTTTTTTCGCGACCGCAAGCGGTGCGTCCGCGACGTCGGTCACCACGATCTCGGACGCGCCGCCGAAACGCGAAACAAGAATCATCAGCGCGCCGATCGGGCCGCAGCCGGTGATCAGCACGCGCTTGCCGAGGAGGGGGCCGGCCTGCCTGCCGGCGTGGAGGCACACCGCGAGCGGTTCGGCCACGGCGGCTTCCGCCAGCGACAGCTTGTCGGCGATCGGTACGGCCTGCGTCGCATCGACCGTGATGAACTCGCGAAAACCGCCCTGCACATGGGGAAAGCGCATCGCGCTGCCGAGAAAGCGCATGTCCAAGCACTGGTTGCGTAGGCCTTCCTGGCAATGCAGGCACTGGCCGCACGGCTTGCTCGGGTTGACCGCGACGCGCGTGCCTGATTTCACGGCGGTGACGCCGTCACCGACCGCTGCGACCACGCCGGCGATCTCATGCCCGAGCGCCATCGGCTGCTGGATGCGGACGACGCCGAAGCCGCCATGGTGATAGTAATGCAGGTCGGAGCCGCAGATGCCGCCATTGGCGATCTTGACGCGGACCTCGCCCGGGCCGGGCGCCGGATCAGGATAACTGTCGATCCGCAGATCCTTCGGGGCGTGAATGACGACGGCGCGCATGGGCTCGTTCCTTCAGCGTTTCGCGATCACATCGCGGCGATCATGCCGCCATCGACATAGATGATCTGGCCATTGACATACGTGGAAGCGTCCGACGCGAGGAAGATCGCAGCGCCCACCAGCTCGTCCGGTCGGCCCCAGCGCTTGGAGGGGATGCGGCCCATCAGCCAGTTGTTGAAGTCAGTGTTGTTGAGCAGCGCCTCGTTCATGTCGGTGAGCATGTAGCCCGGGCCGATCGCGTTGGCCTGGATGCCGTGCTGGGCCCATTCCACCGCCATCGAGCGGGTCAGATTCTTGATGCCGCCCTTCGCCGCCGTGTAGGGCGCGATGGTGGGGCGCGCCAGCTCGCTGCCGAGCGAGCCGATATTGATGATCTTGCCGTGCTTGCGCGGGATCATGCGCTTACCAGCCTCGCGGCCGATCACGAAGGCACTGGTGAGATCTGTCTCGATCACCTTGCGCCATTCGTCGGTGGTGAATTCCACCAGCGGCTTGCGGTGCTGGATGCCGGCATTGTTGACGAGAATGTCGACCGCAATGCCCTTGTTGTCGAAGTCGTTGAACGCAGCGACGATCGCGGGCTCGTCGGTAACGTTGAACGCGGCACCTTCGGCCTGATGGCCTGTGGCGCGAAACTCGGCGACGGCCTGCTCGACGCGCTTCGGATCGACGCCGTTGATGATGATCCTGGCGCCGGCCTTGGCCATGCCCTCGGCGATGGCGCGGCCGAGACCGCGGGAGGAGCCGGTCACGAGCGCGGTGCGGCCGGAAAGGTCGAAGAGGGCGGTGCTCATCTCAAGAATTCCTCAAACGTTGGAGCGGCGCACGGTCAGATCGGAGCGGTCGAACACCGCAGGCAGAAGGTCGACGCCGAGGCCGGGTCCTTCCATCGGATAGACAAAACCATCCTTGATCGTGGGCATCGTGGTGACAAGCTCATTGTACCAGCCTTTGTAGAACGCACGCACCGATTCCTGGATCAGCGTGTTGGGCTGGCTGAACGACATGTGGATGGCCGCGATGAAGCCGATCGGGCCGATGCAGTCATGCGGTGCGAAGGGCCGGTGATAGGTCTCGGCCATCGCCGCGATCTTGCGGCCCTCGGTGAGGCCGCCGGTCCAGCACAAATCGGCCATCACCACATGCATGGCATCGCGGTCGAGCATGTCCTTGTAGGGGAAGCGCGAGCCCAGCGTCTCGCTGGCGCAGACCCAGACGTCGGTGGAGCGGGCATATTCGGCCAGCGCCTGCGGCGAGTTCATGCGGATCGGGTCTTCGTACCAGGTCGGCTTGTAGGGTTCGAGCGCGCGCGCGATCTGCTTGGCGGTCGGGAGATTCCAGAGCGAGTGGAGCTCGACCATGATCTCCATCTTGTCGCCGACGGCCTTCCGAATCTTCTCGAACGGCTCGATCGCCTGCTTCATCTGCGCGGCGGTGATGTAGAGGCCCTTGTTTTCCTGTGCGGCGGGATCGAACGGCCAGATCTTCATCGCGGAGATTCCGCTCTCCAGAAGGCTTTCGGCGAGCCCGTCGGCACGGTTCATGAAGCCGTCGAGATCCTCATAGGGACCCTTGTTGGCGCCGAGGTTCCAGTTCGACACCGGGCTGATATTGGTCGAGCGGACATATTGGGTGCCGGCGCAGGTGTTGTAGATGCGCTGCTTGTCGCGGCAGAGGCCACCGAGCATCTGGTGCACCGGCTGATTGCAGACCTTGCCGAACAAATCCCATAGCGCGATGTCGATCGCGGAGGCCGCGCGATACTCGACGCCGGTGGACGACTGCGCCATCGGCAGGTTCAGCATGTCGCGATGGATGGCTTCGATGTGCAGGGGATTGCGGCCGAGCAGGCGGCCGGCAAAGGTGTCGTGGATCTGCGCTTCGACTGCGCCCGCGCCGTAGAAGGTTTCACCGAGACCGATCATGCCGGTGTCGGTGTGGACGCGTACCCAGATGACGTTGGAGAATTCCTCGGTGCGCAGCGTCTCGATCGACGTGATCTTCACGGCCATTCTCCTCCCGTCACAGGCGCCTCGCGCCTGACTTCTCATTTTGCGCTGCAACATGTTGCAGCACGCGCGGACGTCTTACGCCTGCTTGTAATATATCACAACATGTTTTAAGGCTGCGACAAAGGGCGCCATCCAGCAACGAGAGCGCAGGCTGACGGGAGAGAACGACATGGCAAAGCGCAAGCGCGCGCTCGAGGTGGTGAGGAACGACGACGACGGCGAGGGCAAGCCCTCCCGACGTAACCGGCTCAACTTCTTCGAGCTGGCCTACCAGAAGATCGAAGAGCTCCTTGTTCACTGCGAGCTCAAGCCCGGACAATTCATGACGATGCTGGAATTGCAGCACATCACCGGCTTCGGGCGCACGCCGGTGCACCATGCCGTCAACCGTCTGTCCGCCGACACCCTCATCATCATCCGCCCGCGCCATGGCCTGCACATCGCGCCGATCGATCTCGCGCGTGAGCGCATGCTGCTGGCCCTGCGCCGGGACATGGAGCGCTTCGTCGTGCGGCTTGCGGCCGATCGCGCCAGCCTTTCGCATCGCAATCAGGCGCTGCACATCGAGCGTCTGTTGCGCGAGCGCCGCGCGACCCTGACCCTCGACGAGTTCAACAGCATCGATCGTCGCATCGATGCGCTGGTGCTGGAAGCCGCCGGCGAGCCGTTCCTGGTGCACACGCTGCGGCCGTTGCACACGCTGTACCGCCGCATCGGCTACATCCACCACCGCTTCATGCCGGGGCAGACCGATCTGTCAGGCACGATCGATCGTCACCTCGCCATTCTCAGTGCAGTCGCCGGACGTCACGTCGAGGACGCCGTGAAGGCGAGCGATGCGCTGATCGACTACATGGACCAGATGTTCAAGGGCATGGAGGCGGGGATCGATCCGCGCCTGCTCGACTGCAGCATCGAGCCGCTGCTTGGCGCTTGAAAAGTACTGGGCGGAAAGAGTTTTGAAGAAGGGACCAGACATGTCGACGATGGCAATGCCACAACCGACCGCGAGCGAAGCCGCGGTCCGCTACCTCATCACGAACTACAGTCCGAAGGGCAACAAGGTCGGCTGGCTGATGATGGCCTCGATCCTGGTCGAAGCCTGGGACCTCTATTCGATCGCCTTCGTGCTGATCTTCATCAAGGAGCAGTTCAATCCCGATCCGCTGATGCTGGGCCTTGCCGCGGCCGGCACGCAAGGTGGCGCCCTGATCGGCGCGCTGCTCGGCGGCTGGCTGTCCGACAAGATCGGCCGCCGCGTCATGTTCCTGGTGACGATGGTGATGTTCATCGTGCTGGCGTTGGCGCAGGCTTTCGTGCCGAACGTGACATGGCTGATCGTGATCCGCTTCCTGCTCGGCATTCCGCTCGGCTCGGACATCTCGACCGGCTACACCTACATCATGGAATCCATGGCCAAGGGTGAGCGCGAGGTCATGGGTAACCGCTGGCAGTTCATGTTCGCCGTCGGTGAGGTGCTGACCATCGGCGTCATCGTCATCTTCCTGCTGCTCGACATCAACCACGAGACGCTGTGGCGCGTGACGCTCGGCCTCGGCGCGCTGCCCGCGCTGATCATCCTGGTGATGCGCCACGACGTGCCGGAGACGGCGGTGTGGCTGGTGCAGAAGGGACGCTACCGCGAGGCCAAAAAGGTCGCGCGCGAAATGTTCAACGACGATCTCGCCATGCTGCCGGACCAGGACGTGGTGATGCCGAAGGTCTCTACCAGCGCTTTCATCGCCGACCTCAGAAAGGATCCGATCCGCTGGCGCGCCACGATCTACGGCTGGATCGCCTGCTTCGTGCAAGCCAGCGAGTTCTCGACCTTCGCGTTCTACCTGCCGGTGCTCTTTGTCATGGTCGGCGTGTCGAGCATTCTGGGCATCAATCTGGTGACGATGGCGCTGTTCTCCTTCGCCGCCGTATCGGGCTGGGTCGGTCCGTTGCTGACGCCGAAGATCGGGCACCGCGGCATCTCCATCGCAGGCTTCTCGATCGTGCTGGTCTCGCTGCTGGTCGCGGCTTTCGCGCTCTACACCGACAACAAGATCCTGCTGCCGTTCGCGGCGGCCGCGATGTTGTGGGGCCATTATTGGGATGCGTCGAACTGCATGACGATCCCGACCATGGTCGCCAAGCCGAAGTACCGCGGCACAGCCAGCGGTTTCGCATACATGTTCGTGAAGCTGCCGTCGTTCATGGCGATCTTCCTGTTCCCGACGGTGTTCGCCGCGATCGGGCAGGCGAATGCCACGCTGATGGTCGCGATCTTCCCGCTGATCGGATTGCTTGCCGCAATCTTCATCCTGCCGGAAGTCTACGGCTACGAGAACGACTGACGTCTGCGTGTTACCTGATCGCGGCGGCCAAGGCCGCGATCAGGGCCGGCGGCGTCACCAGCATGCCGAGCTTGAGAAACCGCCAGGCGCCGACCTCGATCTTCTCCCGCCGCAGCGCGACCAGCCACAGGATGGTGGCGAGTGAACCTGTAACCGACAAATTGGGTCCGAGATCGACGCCGATCAGGATGGCGCTGACGACGGGCGCGGGCAGATGATCGCCGGCGGCAACCGAGCCAGCGACGAGGCCGATGGGCAGATTGTTGGCGATGTTGGTCGCGACTCCAGTTGCAATGCCCACGCTCCAGGCGGCCTGCGTCACGGATTGCCCGACCGCCTGATGCAGCAGCGCGCTGAGCTGCCCGATCACGCCGGTTTTGACCAGCGCCTCCACCATCACGAAGAGCCCGCCGACCAGCGGCAGCACGCTCCAGGACACGCCGCGCAGCACGGGCAGCGGTGATTGCCGGCTGATCAGCAGCACGATCGCAGCCGTCACCACGCCGCAAATGAACGTCGGCAGCCCCAGTTGCTTGTCCAGCGCCGACGCCGTGACCAGCACGACTCCAATCGCGACGATGCCGACCGCCGTCAGCTTGCCGCCGCGGCCGAGCTTCGGATGCGGCACGCTGCGCGCGATCGTATCTTCCTTCAGCGCGCGGTGCTGGGTCAGGCGCAGCACGATATAGGTCAGCAGGATCGAAGCTGCGGAGGGCAGGGCGAACAGGCGCAGCCATTCGGTGAGCTGTGGCATGTGCGCGCCGAACACCACGAGGTTGGCGGGGTTCGAGATCGGCAGCACGAAGCTTGCGGCATTCGCGATGAAGGCGCAGACGAAGAGATAGGGGAGCGGTTTTGCACCGGCTGCGCGGGTCGCGGCATAGACGGCGGGCGTCAGCACGATCGCGGTGGCGTCGTTCGAGAGCAGCACGGTCACGATCGTGCCGACGATGTAGATCAGGAGAAACAGCCGCTGCGGCGAGCCGGCTGCATACTCCACGGCGACCGCGGCGAGATAATCGAACAGGCCTTCGAGCCGCGCCAGCTCGGCGATCAGCATCATGCCGATCAGGAAGAGATAGACGTCGATTCCCTTCTCGACGCCTGTCAGCGCGTCCTGCCACGGCAGCAAGCCAAACAGCACTAGCGCCGCGGCGCCGAAGACAGCCCAGATCGCCTCGGGTAGCCGAAAGGGCCGGATGATGACGCCTGCGGTCGCGGCGACGATGATGCTCCAGGCCCAGATGGCGTCAGACGGCACGTTCAATCCTTGAAATGGAATGGTTCACTCGGCAGCGATAGCGGAAGCCGATGCCGCTGTCTTCCCCCTCGGGCGCGGGTTGCCATGCCGTGTCTCGGGCAGCGCGAGCAGGCAGACGAGCGCACCGATCGCTGCGACCCCGCCAAGCGTGAGGAACGCCGCGCTATAGCCCGCACCGACCACGACGAAGCCGGCGAGCGTCGTCGACAGCGCAGCGCCGATGCTCTGGGCGGTGATGACGGCGCCTTGCGCGATGTTGAAGCGGCCGGTGTTGCGCATGAGGTCGGCGACGATGACGGGGAATATCGCCCCAAGGATACCGGCGCCGACGCCGTCGAGCAGCTGCACGCCGACCAGCCAGAACGGATTGTCGGAGAGCGTATAGAGCGCCCCTCGTAGCGGCAGGATCAGCAGCGCAGCGAGGAAGAAGCGTTTGTGACCCCAGCTGTCGGCCTTGGCGCCGACCAGCATCGCGAACGGCACCATGACCAATTGGGCGGCGACGATGCAGGCTGACATCAGGCTGGTGCCCATGTTCTTGTCCTGAAGCGCCAGCTTCTGCCCGACCAGCGGCAGCATCGCGGCATTGGAGAGATGAAACAGCAGGACGCAGATCGCGAAGACGAGGAGGGGACGGCAGGTCAGCAGCACCGCGAGGCCGGATGGCTGCTCGTGCTGCGCATCCGGACCTGCATCGTGCAGCCCACGGGCAAGATCGTGGTCGATGGCGCGGGCGGGGATTGCGAGGATGCTGACGAGGCTTGCGACGGCCATGCCGCCGAGAAGGTAGAACACGACGGTCGGACCGAACCAGTAGGCGGAGAGCCCCGCAAGCCCCGCCGCGACCGCATTGCCGGCGTGATTGAACGTCTCGTTGCGGCCGATCCGCCGGGTGAAGGCGGCATGGCCGAAGATGCCGAGCGAGACGGCAGCGATCGCCGGTGGAAAGACGACCGCGGCAGCCTGCGCGATGCCTTGCGAGATCGCGACCGGCAGGAAGCCCGGGAACAACGGCAGCGACAGCGAGGCGAAGGTCACCATGATGGCGGCTATCCCCATCAGCAGCCGCTTCGCCCGCGTCGTGTCGACCAGCGCGCCGGCCGGCGTCTGCGCCACGATGCCGGCGATGGTCGCGATCGACATCACGAGGCCGATGCGCGCCTCGTCCCAATGCTGCTCGGTGAGGAGATAGACGGCGAGATAGGGGCCGAGCCCATCGCGGACGTCGGCAAGGAAGAAATTCGCCGCATCCAGCGCGCGGCCGGCCTGCCTTGCCTGATCGGGATTTTCGCTCGACATCCGTTTCTCGATCGCGGCTGGGGGCACCCCGGCACCAACCAATCTTGCCGCAGCTTGTTCCGCCCTAGAACTTCACCGCCAGCAGCACCGCGCCCGCGCCGATCATGGCGATGCCGATCCAGCCTTGTGCGGTCGGGCGCTCGCCAAGAAAGGCGAAGGCGAACAAGGCTACCAGCACGACGCTGAGCTTGTCGATCGGCGCGACCAGTGTTGCCGGGCCAAGTTTCAGCGCGCGGAAATAACAAAGCCACGACGCGCCGGTCGCCAGCCCCGACAGCACCAGGAACAGCCATGTTTTCGAGGAGACCGCCGAGGGCACCGCGAATTGCCCGGTGAAGAACAGCAGCACCGAGAAGGCCAGCAGCACCACGATGGTGCGGATGAAGGTGGCGAGGTCAGGATTGATGTTCTCGACGCCGACCTTGGCGAAGATGGCGGTGAGCGCGGCAAAGCAGGCGGAGAGCAGTGCCCAGGTCTGCCAGGCGGAGAGGAGGGCGGGTTTCACGTCATATAAGCCTGTTCGAGTGCGACTGCGTCACCGCGCCGTCATTGCGAGGAGCGGAGCGACGAAGCAATCCAGAATCTCTCCGCGGAACGATTCTGGATTGCTTCGCTGCGCTCGCAATGACGGAGTTGATGGCGGCGTCTTGCGAACTTCATACCTACCGTGCCACCGACAGCTTCTCCGTGATCGCCTTGCGCAGGATGCGCGACAGCGACTCCACCGAATACGGCTTCTGGATCAGCTCGAATCCACGATGGGCATTTTCCGCGAGCACGTTGCTGTAGCCGGAGGTGAGCACGACGGGCAGGCCCGGATAGCGCTCGCGGATGATGCCGGCGAGTTCGACGCCGTTCATGCCGGGCATGATGACGTCGGAGAAGACGAGGTCGACGGCGAATTCGTTCTCGCCGAGGATCGCGAGCGCGGCATTGGCGTTGGCGACGCGGCGGGTAACATAGCCGAGGTCTTCCAGCAGCTCGGTCGAGAACTGGCCGACATCGTCATTGTCCTCGACCACGAGCACGCGGTAGCCGCGCCCCGTCGTGGCGGTCTCGCTGGTCAGCGCCGCGGCTTCCTTCTCGGCGGCCGGGCTTTGCGCCTGCGGCAGGTAGATGGTGAAGGTCGCGCCCTTGCCGTGCGCGCTCGTCACCGCGATGTCACCTTCGGACTGCTTGGCGAAGCCGAACGCCTGGCTGAGACCCAAACCTGTTCCTTTGCCGACCTCCTTGGTGGTGAAGAACGGCTCGAAGATGGCGTCGATATTTTCGGGCGCGATGCCGCTGCCGGTATCGGCGACCGAGATCGCGACATAGTTGCCGCCACGCGCCGACTGCGCGCGCAAGCTGGGTATGCCCTCCACCTTGCGCACGGCGATGGTGAGGCGGCCTTCGCCGTCCATGGCGTCGCGGGCGTTGATGGCGAGGTTGATCAGCGCGGTCTCGAATTGCGCGATGTCGGCCACCGTGAAGCAATCGGCATCGTCGATCTCGACGACGATTTCGATGCGACCGCCGACCAGGGGGCGAACCAGCTGGGCCACGCCCTCGACCTGGCTGCCGACGTTGAAGATCTGCGGCTTCAGCGGCTGCCGGCGCGCGAAGGCCAGCAGCTGTGCAGTCAATTTCGAGGCGCGCTCGACGGTGTCGGAGATGGCGTCGACATAGCGGCGGCGGCGCTCCTCCGGCAGCTCGCGCCGGCGCAGGAAGTCGGTGGCGGAGCGTATGATGGTGAGGAGGTTGTTGAAGTCGTGCGCGACGCCGCCGGTGAGCTGGCCGATCGCTTCCATCTTCTGCGACTGCCGCAGGGCTTCCTCGCCGCGGCGGCGCTCGGTGATGTCGACGGCCTCGGGCACCGCGCCGGTGATGTTGCCGTGACGGTCGAGCACGGGGCGCATGCCGAACTCGAAATCGCGCTCGCCGATGGGCAGGCGCAGCCGCATTTCAAGCCGCACCGCTTCGCCCTTCAGCACGGTCTCGAACGCCTCGCGAACGGTTGTGCTCATGCCATGCGTGCCGGTGAACCAGGGCGTCTCCCATAGCGGCTTGCCGATCACGTCCTCAGAGCGCGCCTTGAAGCCATCGAGCGCGGTGTTGTTGGCGTAGAGCAATTCGCCCTTGAGATTGACCAGGCCCTGATACTGGTTGCTGGTCTCGAGGATCGCGCGCAGACGCGCCTCGTTGGATTCGAGTTCGGCGGTGCGCTCGACGATGCGCTCTTCCAGCGTCTCGTTGAGCTGGCGCAGCTCGATCTCGGCCTGCTTGGCGACGGTGATGTCGTGGGCGACGCCGATGAAGCCGATATGCTTGCCGGTCGGATCCCAGCGCGGCTGCGATTCCGAGCGCAGCCAGCGCCATTCGCCGGATGCGTCCTTGTAGCGCGCCTCCAGCACGAACGGTTTCAGCGAGGCTTCGCCCTGGACGGATTGCTGGAGCACATGCGGCAGGTCGTCGGGATGCAGCACCTTGCGCCAGTCGAAAGCGATGGCTTCGTCATAGGGCAGGCCGACGAAATCGACATAAGCCTGGTTGGCAAAGGACCGCGTTCGGTCGAGCTTCGTCACCCAGATCGGCACCGGCGCGCTGTCGGCGATCAGCCGAAATCGCTCCTCGCTCTCGCGCAGGGTTTCGCGCACCAGCATCTGGTCGGTGACGTCGATATGGGCGCCGACGAGGCGGATGGCGCGGCCATTGCCGTCGCGCTCGATCTTGGCGACGACCCGGATCCAGCGGGTCTCGTGGTCGCTGGGCCGGATGATGCGGTATTCGGCGGTGTAGTCCTCGCTGGTTCCGGCCAGCGCATCCATGAAATGTTGGACGGTCGCGTCGCGGTCGTCGGGATGGACGCGGCCGACCCAGTCCTCGTGCGTTTCGTCGGCGGCCTCGGCGGGCAGCCCGTGGATCATCAGATATTCCGGCGAGCGGCGGTTCTTGAAGCCCTCGCGGAAGTCGACCTCGAGGCCGCCAACCCTGCCGATGCGCTGGACGCGCGCCAGCTCCGCCTCACGCTCCTGGAGCGCGCGATAGGCGTTGTCGCGCTCGCGCGCGATCTCGTCGAGGTGCTGGCGCAGCCGTTCGGCGGCGATGGTCTCGGGCAAGGGATCGTTCAAGGTGTCGGCCGGTGTGATGCGGGAGCGCACGTGCCGAACCGATATTCACACAGACAAAGCGTGATGGCCATTGCTCAAAAGGGAATAGGTCAGGAAACGCCCACCGAACGGCGTGGCGGGTATGAACGAACGGCCGGTCTGGCTATTTGTTCCAAACATTGGAACGATGAGGCTGTGGGCGCGTATCTGCGAGGCGCCACAACTGATATTCGTAAGACTCCCTTTCCCAAGAGGCTAAATCTTGAAGCTCTTTGTCTGCCAGGACTGCGGCAACGTTCTCTATTTCGAGAACCGCGCCTGCGAACGCTGCGGCCACCGGGTCGCCTTCCTGCCGGAGAAGGAGACGATGTCGGCGATCGAGCCCGACGGGGAGGGCTGGAAGATCCTTGCGGACAAGGGCGAAAGACGCATGTTGTGCAGCAACGCCGATTACGATGCCTGCAATTGGCTGACGGACGCGGGCGATACCACCGGCTACTGCCGGGCCTGCCGCCACAACGGCATCGTGCCCGATCTCTCCGACACCGTTCAGCTCGCCGGCTGGCGCGAGCTGGAGGTGGCGAAACACCGGCTGTTCTATTCCCTGATCCGCTGGAAGCTGCCGCTCCAGTCCCGGCAGGACAATCCCGAGCACGGGCTGATCTTCAATTTCCTTGCCGACGATCCGAACAGCGGACAGAAAGTCTTGACCGGCCATGACAACGGCCTGATCACGATCGCACTCACCGAAACCGACGGCAGCGAGCGCGAGCGCCGCAGGCTGGAGATGGGCGAGCCTTACCGCACGCTGCTCGGGCATTTCCGCCATGAGGTGGGGCACTATTTCTGGGACGTGCTGGTCCGCGACGGCGGCAGGCTGGAGGAATGCCGTGCGGTGTTCGGCGACGATTCCGTCGATTACGGCCAGGCCTTGCAGCGCCACTATGCCGAAGGCGCACCGCCGGACTGGCAGCAGAGCTACGTCTCGGCCTACGCCACCACGCACCCCTGGGAAGACTTTGCCGAAACCTGGGCTCACTACCTCCACATCGTCGATACCCTGGAGATGGCCGCCGAGTTCGGTATGGAGGTGCGCCCCAGGGTCGACCACGACGGGGAGTTGACGACGCGCATCCGCTTCAACCCCTACGAGGCGAAAGGCATCGAGGCAATCGTCAACGCATGGCTACCTTTCACCTTCGCCATCAACAGCGTCAACCGTGCCATGGGCGCGCGCGACCTCTATCCCTTCATCCTGTCGCCGGCGGTGGTCGCCAAACTGGGCTTCATTCACAGCCTCGTCCGGGACGTGGCCAGAGCCGGGAAGCCGCAGTCCGTCGCGGGGACCAGCTAGCCCGTTTCGGTCTTGCGCTGGTACGCCAGAGCGGCCGGATTTAGACCGTTGCCTCCGGCCGATTTTGATGTACCACGGGTGCCACACGGCCCGTCCCATAGGCCCCAACGGCCAGGGAAGGGTCCCGCCCAAGGTCGAGACTCAAGAAAAGCATGTTCAAACGCATTCTGATCGCCAATCGCGGCGAAATCGCCTGCCGGGTCATCAAGACCGCGCGCCGCATGGGAATTCAGACGGTTGCGGTCTATTCCGAGGCCGACCGCGACGCCCTCCATGTCGAGATGGCCGACGAGGCCGTGCTGATCGGCCCGCCCGCAGCCGCCGAGAGCTATCTGGTGATCGAGAAGATCGTCGAGGCCTGCCGTAAAACGGGGGCCGAGGCCGTGCATCCCGGCTATGGCTTCCTCTCCGAGCGCGAGGCGTTTCCGCGCGCACTGGAAGCCGCCGGCATCGTCTTCATCGGCCCGAACCCGGGCGCGATCGCCGCGATGGGCGACAAGATCGAATCCAAGAAGGCTGCGGCCAAGGCCAACGTCTCGACCGTGCCGGGCTATCTCGGGGTCATTGAGGACGACAAGCACGCGGTGCGGATCTCCGACGAGATCGGCTACCCCGTGATGATCAAGGCCTCAGCCGGTGGCGGCGGCAAGGGCATGCGCATCGCGCATTCCAAGGCCGAGGTCGCGGAAGGTTTCAATCTCGCCAAGGCCGAGGCGAAGGCGTCGTTCGGCGACGACCGGGTCTTCGTCGAAAAGTTCATCGTCGATCCCCGCCACATCGAGATCCAGGTGCTGGGCGACAAGCACGGCAACGTGATCTATCTCGGCGAGCGCGAGTGCTCGATCCAGCGCCGCAACCAGAAGGTCATCGAGGAGGCGCCGTCGCCGCTGCTCGACGAGGCCACCCGCCGCAAGATGGGCGAGCAGGCCGTCGCGCTGGCCAAGGCCGTGAATTATGATTCCGCCGGTACCGTCGAGTTCGTCGCAGGCCAGGACAAGAGCTTCTTCTTCCTGGAGATGAACACGCGTCTCCAGGTCGAGCATCCCGTCACCGAGCTCGTCACCGGCGTCGATCTGGTCGAGCAGATGCTGCGCGTCGCCGCCGGCGAGAAGCTCGCGATCACGCAGAAGGACGTCACTCTGACCGGCTGGGCCGTGGAATCGCGCCTCTATGCCGAAGACCCGTTCCGCAACTTCCTGCCCTCGATCGGGCGTCTGGTGAAGTATCGCCCGCCGGCGGAAGTGAGCAAGGACGGCATCACGGTGCGCAACGACACCGGCGTGCAGGAGGGTGGCGAGATCTCGATCCATTACGATCCGATGATCGCCAAGCTCGTCACGCATGCGCCGTCGCGCGCGGCCGCGATCGAAGCACAGGCGACCGCGCTGGACTCGTTCTATGTCGACGGCATCCGGCACAACATCCCGTTCCTGTCCGCGTTGATGCATCATCCGCGCTGGCGCGAGGGCAATCTCTCGACCGGCTTGATCGCCGAGGAGTTTCCCAAGGGCTTTGCGGTGCGGGTGCCCGAAGGCGAGGTCGCGCGGCGGATCGCCGCTGTCGGCGCCGCCGTCGATCACGTGCTCGGCGAGCGCAAGCGGCAGATCTCGGGCCAGATGGGCGGCCGTATCGTGCAGCGTGAGCGCCGCCGCGCAGTCTGGCTCGATCGCCAGGAGATTTTGCTCGAAGTCGCGCGCGAGGGCGACGCGATTGCGATCCGCTTCGTCGATGCCGGCGGCAAGGCCGGCAATGCGCATCTGTTGCAGTCGGCATGGAAGCCGGGCGATCCGGTCTGGCAGGGCACCATCGACGGGCATTTCGTCGCGGTGCAGACACGCCCGATCGCCAATGGCATCCGCCTCGCGCATCAGGGCGTCGAGGTCCCGGTCTATGTCTGGACCGAAGCGGAGGCTGCCTCGGCGAAGCTGATGCCGGTGACCACGGCTGCCGACACCGGCAAGAAGCTGCTCTGTCCGATGCCCGGGCTCGTCGTCTCGATCGCGGTGACCGAGGGGCAGGAGGTCAAGGCCGGCGAGACGCTTGCGGTGGTCGAGGCCATGAAGATGCAGAACGTGCTGCGCGCCGAGCAGGACGGCACCGTGAAGAAGGTGCACGCCAGCGCCGGTGCGACGCTTGCGGTGGACGCGCTGATCCTGGAGTTTGCGTAGCTCGTCAAGACGCGATGGCGGCGCCACAAACGCCGTCATTGCGAGCGCAGCGAAGCAATCCAGAAACGCACCCGCGGAGACAGACTGGATTGCTTCGTCGCTAAGCGCTCCTCGCAATGACGGAGATTGGGGCAACCGCGTCGGTCCCCAGAGAGAGACAGCACCATGGCCTTTCGTTCCCGCCGCGAGAAACTGCGATCGATCCTGTCGGGCGGGGTTTGCGTCCATCCCGGCTCGGTCTACGACGCCATCTCGATCCGCATCGCCGAGGACCTCGGCTTCTCCCTCGGCATGTTCGGCGGCTCGGTCGCCTCGCTCGCGGTGCTGGGCGACCCCGATGTCACGCTGATCACGCTCACCGAATTGGCCGAGCAGATGCGGCGGATGTCGCGCGCGGCGGCGCTGCCGGTGCTGGTCGATGCCGACCATGGCTATGGCAATGCGCTCAACGTGCGCCGCACGGTGCAGGAGCTGGAGACTGCGGGGGCCGCCGGCCTGACCATCGAGGACACGCTGCTGCCGGCCGCCTTCGGCGAGGCCAAGGCGCAGTTGATCTCGCTGGAAGAGGGCGTCGGCAAGATGAAGGCCGCGCTCGATGGCCGCGGCGATCCCTCGCTGGTCATCATCGGCCGCACCGGCGCGGCCTCGATCACTTCGATCGATGATGCGATCCGCCGCGCCAGGGCTTATGAAGCCACCGGCGTCGATGCGCTGTTCTTCACCGGCATCAAGTCGCGTGCCGAGCTCGGGGCGATTGTCGCGGCCACGCATCTGCCGATCGTGCTTGGCGGCGCGCCTGAGGACATGAACGCGATCGACTATCTAGCCGGCCAGCGCGTGCGCATCGCGCTCCAGGGCCACGCGCCGATCGCGGCGGCGACGCAGGCCGTCTACGAGGTCCAGAAGGCGCTGCGCGACGGCACGCCGCCGAAAAACCTCAAAGGCCTCCCATCGTCTGAATTGACCTCGCGCGTCATGCGAGAGGCCGACGTGAAAGCGCGCAGCGCCGATTTTCTCGGACTGAAAAAATGAGCCGGGCGATCCTTCAGGTCATGATCAGCGGTCGCGTGCAAGGCGTCGGCTATCGGGCCTGGCTCGAATCCCAGGCGGTCGCCTGCGGGCTCGAAGGCTGGGTTCGCAACCGCCGCGACGGCAGCGTCGAGGCGCTGTTCGCAGGTCCGCCCAATCACGTCGCCGACATGGTCGCGCTGTGCCGTCATGGCCCGCCGTCGGCGCGCGTGGACAGTGTGACGAGTGAGACGGCGAGCACGGATGAGTTGAACCTGCGCAGGGCAGGCGAGACGTTCTCGGTGTTGCCGACGGTGTAGCTTCAGAGAATCTCGTCATGCCCGGGCTTGTCCCGGGCATCCACGTTCTTCCTCCCGCGCGGCTAGCCGTGGATGGCCGGGTCAAGCCCGGCCATGACGCCGTGGTGACTTTGATGCCCTAAGCTCGCTTGGTCACCTCGGCAGCTTCGAGATCGCTTCGCTCAGTTCGTGAATCTCATACGGCTTGCGCAGGATCGGGAAAACGCCGCGCACGCCGGCGGCGGCTTCGCTGTAGCCGCTGGCGAGCAGGATCGGCAGGTCGGGGCGGGTCTGGCGCAGGAGATGGGCGAGGCCGAGCCCGTCCATCTTGCCGGGCATGACGATGTCCGAGAAGACGAAGTCGACGCCGTTGTGCTCGAGCTCGCGCAGCGCGGACTCGGCGTCGGCGACCCGGTGCACACGATAGCCGAGCTGCTCCAGCAGGCCGATGCTGACGATGGCGACATCAGGATTGTCTTCGACCAGCAACACCGTGCCGCTGCCACGCACGGGCGCTGTCTCGATAGTCTCATGCGCTGCGGTCGCGGTTGCGCGCGGCAGCAGGATGGTGAAGGTCGTGCCCTTGCCGAGCTCGCTTGCGACCTTGACCGTGCCGCCCGCCTGGTGCGCGAAGCCGTGCACCTGCGACAGGCCGAGACCGGTGCCTTTGCCGACCGGCTTCGTCGTGAAGAACGGCTCGAAGATCTTGTCGACGACGTCGAAGGGAATGCCGAGCCCGGTATCGGCGACGGTGATGGCGACGTACTCGCCGCTGTGGAGCGGATCGTCCAGCACGATGTTGTGCGCGCCGACCGTGACCGTGCCGCCGTCGGGCATGGCATCGCGGGCGTTGATGACGAGATTGAGCAGCCCGGTCTCGAACTCCGAGACGTCGGCCCTGACCGGCCAGACCTCACGCTCGATGTCAAAGGCAAGACGAACCGCGCTGCCGACGCCGGCGTGAAGCACTTCGCGGATCGCATCGATCCGCTCACCGAAGGTGATCGCCTGCGGATTGACGCTTTGCCGCCGCGCGAAGGTGAGCAGCTGGGCGGTCAGCGCGGCGCCGCGCTTGGAGGCGGTATCGATCGCAGAGATCGCGCGCTGAAACTTCTCGTCGTCGGGATCGCCTTTCTTCAGGATGTGAAGGCTGCCGGTGATGATCATCAGGAGATTGTTGAAATCGTGCGCGACGCCGCCGGTGAGCTGCCCGAGCGCGTCGAACTTCTGCGACTCGGCGAGCTGAGTCTGCATCGCCTCGAGCTTGAGCTGCGCGGTGCGCCGCTCGGTGATGTCTCGCGTGATCTTGGCAAAGCCGACGAGGCGGTCGTCCTCGTAGATCGGGTCGATGATGACGCTCGCCCAGAAGAACGTGCCGTCCTTGCGGACGCGCCAGCCTTCCTCCTCGTAGCGGCCCTGGTCGCGCGCGATGCCGAGCGCACGCGCCGGTTTGCCGATGGCCCGGTCGGTCTCGGTGTAGAAGCGGGAGAAATGCTGGCCGAGGATTTCCTGGGGCGAGTAGCCCTTGATGCGCTCGCCGCCGATGTTCCAGCTCGTGATGATGCCGGTCGGATCGAGCATGTAGAGCGCGTAGTCCGCGACTCCCTCCACCAACAGCCGGAAACTCCGTTCGCTCTCGAACAAGTCTCTCTGTTGACTGGACTTTTTGACCATTCCACAACCCCGCCTGAACCGGGGCAAACGCGCAAGCGTGCGTTTGGTTCCCTTGTCGGTCAGTCTTTAGGCAATTTCGATCAGCGGCATACAGGACGCAAGCCGCATCCGCACTTGACACCCAATCGTATTCGTCAGATATTTCTGTCATGACAGAAATAACCGGAAAGAAGAAACTCCCTGCCGCCGTCGAGCGCTTCATCCTGCATTGGGGCGACATGGGGGACGGGTGGGGCGTCAATCGCTCGGTCAGCCAGATCCACGGGCTGCTCTATCTCGCGGAGGCGCCGATGACGGCCGAGGACATCGCCGACACGCTCGGCATGGCCCGGTCCAACGTCTCCAACTCGCTGAAAGAGTTGCTCGCCTGGAACCTGATCCGGCGGGTGCCGATCCTGGGTGACCGCCGCGACCATTACGAGGCGGAGACCGACATCTGGGAGGTCGCAGCTCGGATCGCGGCGCGCCGCAAGGAGCGGGAGCTCGACCCGGCGATCACGGCGCTCCGGGCCTGCGTGTCGGACGCCGCCGACGATCCCACCATCAATCCGGTCGCGAGCAAACGGCTGAAGGAGATGCTCGCCTTCACCGAGCTCGCCGACCATTGGTTCATGCAGATGCTGAAGGTGCCGCGGCCGCGGCTGGTCGCCTTGATGCGGCTTGGCGAGAAGATCGCCAATTTGCTGCCGCTGGGCAAAGCCAAATAGGTCTGAGGAGGTTGTGATGACGTCGGCGAGATTATCAGCCTCCAGCGCATCAACCTCCACTCACATCAAACTGCTCGACGACCGCCGCTTCCGCGCGCTGCTGTCGGACGAGGACTGGGGACGCCTGCCGCTCGGGACCTGGCGGCGCTTTTCGAAGCGCGTGGCGGACGGCGACAGCGTGGTCTATGTCGGCGTGGTCGACGAGCTATCCTTCAGCGACATCGGCTGGTGGTTCGCGCAGGCCGCGCGTCTGATCGGCGGCCCGTTGCCGACCGGCCGCGACACCGGCGTGCCCATGATCGTGACCGTCACCGAGGACGGTGCGACCGGCGGCCAGACCTGGACCCGCATCTGCGCGCGCAAGCGCGGCTTTCCGCAGGTGATCCATTCCGCCAAACGTTTTGCCGGCCCGACCGGGCTGGAGGAATATGTCGGCTTCGGCGTCTCGATGGCGCTGCGTATCGCGGTCGAAGGCCATGCGCTGACCTTCCGCAGCGCCGGTTACGGCCTCCAGATCGGCAGCTTGTGGATCCCGCTGCCGCAATGGCTCACGCCGGGCGATCTCACGGTGACGCACAGCGATCTCGGCGAGGGCGCGTTCCGCTTCACCCTCGATGTCATTCATCCGCGTTACGGCGCGCTGATCCACCAGTCCGCCGTGTTCAGGGAGGCCATATCATGACGCCGCTGCTGTGGACGCTCATCGCCATCCAGATCGTGATGGGCGTGTTCGACACCTTCTATCACCATGAATTCACCGAGCGTCTCGCCTGGCGCCCCTCGCAGCGCTTCGAGCTGAAGCTGCACGGCATCCGCAACATGCTCTATGCGCTGCTGTTCCTGCTGCTTGGCTGGCTCGAAGTCTATGGCGTGCTGGCGCTGCTGATTGTCGCCGTGCTGGTCGCCGAGATCGTGATCACGCTGATGGATTTCGTCGAGGAGGATTTGAGCCGAAAATTGCCGCCGAGCGAGCGGATCAATCACACGCTGCTCGCGATCAATTACGGTGCCATCCTGGTGCTGCTGCTGCCGGTGCTGATCGACTGGGCGGTGCAGCCCTTTGGCGTGATCGTCGTAAACCAAGGGCTGCTCAGTCTCGCCGCGAGTGCCTGCGCGGTCGGCGCGGCGCTCTGCGGCGTCAGGGACTTTGCAGCGATGCGCCGGCTCGGCCGCATGAAGAGCGTTCCTGCAAGCGGACTTGTCGAAAAGCTGCCGGGCCGCAAGACCGTGCTGGTCACGGGCGCGACCGGTTTCATCGGCGGTCGTCTTGCCGCAAGCCTCAGTGGAGCAGGGCATCATGTCATCGCGCTGATCCGCAACCCCGCCAAGGCCGAGATGCTGCCGCCGCCGGTGACGCTGATCACCAGCCTCGATCAGCTCGCCCCGGACACGCCCATCGACGCCATCGTCAATCTTGCCGGCGAGCCGATCGGCAACGGGCTCTGGACCGAGGCGAAGCGCGCAAAGATCATCGGCTCGCGCGTGGACATGACCGGCGAGGTCGTCAAGCTGATCGCACGGCTCGACCGCAAGCCCGAGGTGCTCGTCAGCGGCTCCGCGATCGGCTGGTATGGCCTGTGGGCCGACCAGGTGCTGACGGAGTCTGCCAAGTCTCATGCCTGCTTCAGCCATGAACTCTGCGCGGCCTGGGAGAAGGCAGCACGCCCCGCGGAAGAGCTTGGCGTGCGCGTGGTCAATCTGCGCATCGGCCTCGTGCTCGGCACGGAAGGCGGCTTCATCACGCGCATGCTGACGCCGTTCGAGTTCGGCCTCGGCGGACCGCTCGGCACCGGGCGCCAGTGGATGTCCTGGATCGAGCGCGACGATCTCATTCGCTTGATCGCTTACGTGATGGCGACGCCCGATCTCACCGGCCCCGTCAACGCCACGGCGCCGATCCCGGTCACCAACGCAAAGTTCACCGAAGAACTCGGCCGCCGCCTGCATCGGCCCGCCGTGTTCCGCATTCCCGGTGGACTGCTGCGCCGGATCGGCGGCGGCTTTGCCGACGAGCTTTTGCTCGGCGGTCAACGCGTGCTGCCGAACAAGGCGCTGAGCCGTGGGTTTGTATTCCGGCACGAGACGTTGCGGAGTGCGTTCGAGGCGATCCTGTGAGGTGATGTCATGTCGTGCGATGCATGTCCCCGCGCTGTGAATGGCTGGTTTCGTGGGTGTCTGACGGCGTCGATTGTGCTGGATGTGGTGATATTCGCCACCCTTGCGTTGATCGCACCTGAGCGTAGCGCGAAGCAGATCGTGGATGACACGTTTGCAGCGTCGCTCTTCGTCTTCCCGCTGACGCTGTTGATCACGTGCGTTCTGACCGGGCCTCCAGCGGCCATCCTGGTCTGGCTCGCCGAGCGTTTGCGCATCCGCACCATTTGGTTCTACGCGGTGTCAGGCGTCGCGGTCGGCGCGCTGTTTTGTGCGCTACTCTTCCGGGAGATCGGCTCGCTCGGCGCGGCGTTTGTTCTCGCAGGTGGCCCGGCTGGGATCGTTTACTGGAGTGTGGCGGGCAAGTATGCGGGGAGAGAGGAATAGCGGTCCGAGCGTTAGGACGCCACACTCTTGAACGTCGCCGCCACCGTGCGCAGCGCCGCGAGCTTGGCGGGATCGCTGACCTTCGAATGCAGCATCACCTTCGAGCTGCCGAGCTTCGGCAGCTTGTGCGCTGGCCCGATGTCGACCAGCCCGGGCGGCGCGATCCGCCGCGCCAGCGGCGCAATTGCAAGCCCTGCAAGTGCGGCTGCGACCACCGCCGTGACGCCGCCGCCGACAAATCGTTCCCGCCAGGCAATGCCGGCCTTGTCGAGCGCGCGCACCGCGATGGCGCGAACGCCGCAGGGCGGGGCCAGCGTCGCAAGCGGAAGTGCCTCGCCCTTCGGCAGGACAAAGCGCCGTGACGCGAACCAGCCGAACTCATCCTCGGTCAGCTTCTCGCCGCCGCGGCGGCTGCCTTCCTGACGGACGATCACCGCATCCAGCTCGCCCGAATCATAGGCATCCTGCATCTCGCGGGAGAAGCCGATGGTGACGGCGAGCGCGAGATTTGACGACATCGCGTGCAGGCGTTCGAGCAGCGGCACCAATTCGGGGCCTGCGGCGTGATCGGAGATGCCGAGCGAGAGCGACTGCGCGGTTGAAGCCTCGCTCGACAGCGCGCGGTCATGCGCTTCCATCAGCGCGCGGGCGCGACCGAGGAACGCCGCGCCGTCGGCCGTGAGCCGGACCGCGCGGGGCGAACGTTCGACGAGGCGCTTGCCCAGCAGCGCCTCAAGCCGCTGGAGCTTCAGGCTGACGGCTGCCTGCGTCGTGCCGAGCGCCTCGGCCGCCCGCGTAAAGCTCTGGAGGTCGGCGACCAGCAGGAAGGCCTTGATGGTGGCGATGTCGAGTGTTGCTGTCATTATGATTGATTATCACTGGTATCAGAAAGGATAAGATACCAAAATGATGACGGGAGGTCTAGCTTCTCATCAACGCCGCGCAAGACCTGCGCAGCATTTTGAGGAGAACGACCATGCCCCTGATCACCGTGTCCTACACCACGTCGCGCCAATCGCCGTCGCTGAAGGCGGACATTGCGAATGCGGTGTCCGAGCTCACCGCAAAAATCCTGCACAAGGATCCCAAGGTCACCGCCATCATCGTGAAGTCGGTCGATGCGAACGACTGGTTCGCCGGCGGCAGGTCGCTCGCCGAGCAGAAGCTCGCCAGCTACTGGATCGACATCCATGTCAGCGAAGGCACCAACACCAAGGACGAGAAGGCGTCCTATCTCGCCGCGATGTTCAAGCGCATGGCCGATATCCTCGGCCCGCTGCATCCCGAGACCTATCTGCATGTCGACGAGGTCAAGAGCGATGCCTACGGCTTTGGCGGCCTGACGCAGGAGCGGCGCTACATCGCCGGCAAGCTCGAAATGTCGCTGGCTGCTGCGTGAGGCCGCAAGCCGCGGGTGAGCGATCTCACCCGCGGCCTGTCATCAGCTTGCTGCGCGGAACTGCACTTCGGCGTTGTTGATGAAGCACGTCTTGTCGAACAGCTTCAGGTCCAGCGGGTTCGGTAATCTGACATCGCTGATGTCGGGGCAGGGCTTGACCGAGGGATCATAGGACCGGTCGATCTGCGAGATGAAGACGACGATCAGCCCCTTGTCGCGCGCGAATGATTTCAGCGCGTGCACCTGAACGGTCAGGTCAGGATTTTCCCGCCTCTGGTCGAGCAACTGCAGATAGTCGATCACCACGACCGTGCCGCGCGGCGCAGCCGCCATTTGCTTGACGACGTAATCGGCGCTGATCGCGTCGGAGCAATCGACCTCGAAGAGTTGATCGAACTGTGCCGGGTTCGCGCCGATCGCACGAAAGCGCTCGAAGACGTCCTTCTCGGTGTATTCGAGCGAGAAGAACGCGGCGCGATGCCCCGATTTCATCGCTTCGACCGCGAGTTCGAGGCTCATCAACGTCTTGCCGTGACCGGGACGCGCCCCGACCAGCACGAGATCGCCCGGCTTGAATTGCGGGAAAAGCCTGTTGGCGGGCGAGAGTGCGGCGGCCTTCGCCGCAAGCATGCTCCAGGCGGAAAACCCTTCCGTCGTGGCGATGCGGTCAAGCGCGTCGTGCAGCGGAATGCCTTCCTCGCGCGACAGGCGTTTTGCCTTTCGCTTCAGATGATAGATGGGTGCAGACAGCTTCATCAAGAGAACCTCCCATTGCGAGCTGAAACGCAATCCCTCCTTATGCCCAGTGCTCGAACAGTCGGTCCGATGATCAACTCGCCCGGCATGAGGTCTGCTTTCCCGGCGGAGGGGGGAGGCGTGGGCGACGCCGGAAACGAGCATAACCGATTCCACCGTGCGCGGAGAGCACGCGCGGTCGGGCTCGAACAGGAAAATGTTAGACCACCACCTCTGGCACCAACGCCTTGGTCGCCCCGAACAACGCCTCGAACGCCTGCCGCAGCGCGATGTCGACATCGGCCATCGACACGAGCTGGCCAAAGTCCACCAGCGACGTCACGCCGTAGCGGGGATCGGCGACGCCGCAGGGCACGATGCCGGCGAAATGGGACAGCTCCGGCTCGACATTGATGGCAATGCCATGGAAGGAGACCCAGCGCTTCAGCCGCACGCCTATGGCCGCGATCTTGTCCTCATGCTCAAGCCCCTTGTCCGGGCGCCTCACCCAGACGCCGACCCGGTCCTCGCGCCGCTCGCCGCGGACGTTGAAGGCGGCGAGCGTGCGCAGAATCAGTTCCTCCAGGCTCGCGACATAGGCCCGCACGTCGGGCCGGCGCCGCTTGAGGTCGAGCATGACGTAGGCCACCCGCTGGCCGGGCCCGTGGTAGGTGAGCTGCCCGCCGCGCCCGGTGGCGAAGGTCGGGAATCGGGGATTGAGCAGGTCGCTGTCCTTGCCGGAGGTGCCGGAGGTGTAGAGCGGGGGGTGTTCGAGCAGCCAGACCAGTTCCGGGGCCTCGCCCGCGGCAATCGCGGCGACGCGCGCCTCCATGACGGCGACGGCCTCCGGATAAGGCACCGGCGCGTCCGAGATTCGCCATTCGACGGGCTCGCCGCCAGAGGCGGAAAACGACGCCAAATCGAGCTCTTGGCGGGGGTTTTGGGGCGAATTAACCATTGGCTAACCATAACGTGGTGAACATCACGGGAGCAAATACCAAGTCCTTTGGTTTAGTCCCAAGTTGCGGCGGTCCTGACAGTGCCCACTCTCGATAAAGTCACCGTGGATCTCATGGTCGTCCTCGGAACGACCACCATGCCGATCCATCAAGTATTACGTCTTTCCCGCGGCGCCATCATCGAGCTGGACGCAACCGAGGCCGACGAGGTCAAGGTTCTCGCCAACAATTTGCCGGTCGCTTCCGGTGTCGTTCTGGTCGACCGCAACAGAATCGCGGTCGAGGTCAAGCAGATGCTGCCGCGCACGCAGGGGACGCGGTAGCGCCTTGGCCACGCGGTCACGGCTTCGGGGACCCGATAGGGCCGATCCGGACGGGGATAAGGACTTTCCTGCCAAGCTTGTGGAATTCAGGGGCCTTGCAGGCTTGTATCCCCCTGATGGATTTGTTAGATCGGCGACCGCTGATCCGGCCAGCCTAACGACCTCAGGCCGGTATCTCCTTGCGCTCGTGGCGGAATTGGTAGACGCGCTGCCTTGAGGTGGCAGTGGGTAACACCGTGGGGGTTCGAGTCCCTCCGAGCGCACCACCTCATCCCTTATCGTTGTTTTGGCTTGATTTCGGCGACCGCCTCGTGCGGAGCCCTTGGGCCTGCATCATCGTCGGCGGGCTCGCCGAGAGCTGTCACCGGCGGAAAAATGCTGTCGTAGATGGCACGCGCCTCACGAATGAGGCGCTCCCGCTCGCGTTCGGATTTCGGAACGAATCGAACGACGTTGCTCATGCGTGCTCCGCCCGGGTGCTTTCATCCGCGCGGCGCCAGACGGGGAAGGGGTCTGCGAGCTTGGCCCATTCCGCAACGTTCATCGCCGGCTTGCCAGGGACGAGGCAGGCGTCCAGGCGTGCACGGAGCGAGGCTTGGTCCATTCCGGTGCCGATGAACACGATCTCCTGGCGGCGATCGCCATAGACGTCGTTCCAGTTCGCGCGCAGCCGCTGCCGCCAGAACGGATCGTCCGGCCATCTCTCCACGGGCACGCTCGCCCACCAGAAGCCCAGCGCCTCAGTGCGCGTGATCGAGCCGGCCTGGCTGATCTCGCCGAGCCATTGCGGGCGCGTCGCCAGCCAGAAGTGTCCCTTGGCGCGAATGACGCCGGGCCAGGACTCCCTGACGAACTCGTCGAACTTCCCGGGATCGAACGGCCGGCGCGCGCGATAGACGAAGTTTGTCACGCCGTATTCCTCGGTTTCGGGCACGTGATCCGCGAAGCCGTAGAGCTCCTTGAACCAGAGCGGATGCGCTTGCGCCTTTTCGAAGTCGAATCGGCCGGTGTCGAGAATGCGATCGAAAGCGACGCGGCTATGATTGGCTTCGATCAAATCCGCTTCCGGATTGAGGGCGCGGATGATCTGACGCGCCGCTTCGCGCTGCGCGGGCGAGGCGTCGTCGATCTTGTTGAGAACGATCACGTCGGCAAATTCGATCTGCTCCACGAGGAGATCGACCAGCGTGCGCTTGTCGTTCTCCAGCGCTTCGCCGCGCTGCTCCAGGAAATCCGTCGACGAATAATCCTTCAGCAGGTTCACCGCGTCGACCACGGTGACCATGGTGTCGATACGCGCGACGTCGGAGAGGCTTTCGCCGTCCTCGGTACGGAAATCGAAGGTCGCCGCGACCGGCAGCGGCTCCGAGATGCCGGTGGATTCGATCAGCAGATAGTCGAAGCGGCCGTTTTCGGCGAGGGCGCGGACCTCCTTCAACAGATCGTCGCGCAGCGTGCAGCAGATGCAGCCGTTCGTCATCTCGACCAGCTTCTCATTGGTCCGGGACAGGTTCGCACCGCCATCGCGCACCAGATCCGCATCGATGTTCACCTCGCTCATGTCGTTGACGATCACCGCCACCTTCAGGCCGTGCCGGTTGTTCAGGACGTGGTTCAGCAAAGTGGTCTTTCCAGCCCCGAGGAAGCCGGACAAGACGGCGACGGGGAGTTTTGGCATTGAGATCGAAGAGCCTTTTCAAGGGGATAGGACGGCGACGCGTGGTTTGGGGCATTGGAACCAGATATGTAATGTTATAACATTACATTCGTTGGCGGCGCCGGCGTCAAGCCGTTTTGCGGCTCAGCTGACATTCATGGGACTATTGAGGTGGATGCCCGTTGCCGCGACCGGCAACTAACTCGGCTCAAGGCAGCAGCGCGCGCGCAGGATCGGCGGCGTACTCAGCCATATTCCTCGCCGATCCCGTATTCCCGGTAGATCTCGAGCGGATCCGATTCCGGGAACAGGCGGCATTTGGCCTGGGCGAGGTGCAAGCTCACCGCCGACGGCTCCTTGCCGTTCGAAAGCATCTTGCGGATGTCGTCCATATGCGCGCTCGGCTGGTGCTTTGCCTCGAGCTGCTCCAGCGCGACCAGCGCGGTCGCAAGCGCCTCGGTCAGGACCCAGTCGTCGTGGCCCGTGATTCCCTTTTTCGGCATCGGCAGACCCCACATGCGATGGCTGTGCGAGTGTACCGTAGCTTGCGTCGAATCTCCATCGAGCTGGCCGGCAACCTCGCGTCTGCGTGGAACATGCCGCCAGCGGTCCTCTCGCTTGCATTATGACCGCGCGTGGCTAAAAGGCGGCCGGCAATCGTATCCTTGTTGAAACGAAGTTGGCGTAGACGGGGTCGCACCGCTCAGGGCTGGAGCCAGCATGGTCTTTCTTAGTTTCGTCTATCGCTTCGTGACCAACTTCGCGTTCATGGCGATGGTCTATTTCAGCCTGAACTTCATGGAGAAATACCAGAACCGGGCGATCATCGCGATCCTCGTGCTGGTCTATGCCGGCATGCGTGCGGCCTCCACGCTCCGTGCATTCTACTTCTACCAGAAGATCGAGAAGCTGGAGGCCGAGACGAAGCGCCTGCAGGGCCCGATCAATGACGGCTCGGGCGGAACGGCGGGACGTAAGCAGGTCGTGGCTGACGTGGCGCGGCTGCGCCGGGACGGCGAGCTGAAGTCCTATATGGACCTGTTCTTCCTGGCTCTGATCGTGCTGCTCTGCGTCGCCGCCATCATGCGGCAGTAGAAATTACTGCGCGCGCTTTTTCAGGCTCGCCACCCGGGTCGGGTGTGACGCGGCGCCTTTGGGTGAGGTGCCCTTGGCCTGTGCGGCGTGCTTGGGGGCGCCGTGCGCGGCATGTGCGGCGCCGGGAGCGTGCGGCTTGCCGCCTTTGCTCTTGGCGGCGCGAGGCGTCTGGGACGCCATTGCCAGCCGCGTCGCGGCGCGCCGCGAGAGGGTCGTGGACAACAGCACCTCGACCGAGCCCTCGGGGATCGCGAACAGATCGCGGCCGGGGACGGGAAGGGTGGATGCAACATCCATCTGCGCCTTGGTCCGGCGCGGCAGCAGCGGCTGATGCACGGCTTGCGCATTCAGGTCGGCCAGCGCAGGCGCCGGCAGCGTCGCAGTCTGCATGAACGTGAAGCCAGGGACGCGCGGCCAGCGCGCGATCGGCACGGTCTCGGTCGGCGGATGCAGCAGCCACTCCACCGCCGTCGTCGGCGTCGCCGGGCGATCGGCGGTCGCGGGCACCACATGCACGATGCGATAGCCCTTTGCCTTGAGGTCGCGGATGATCCTCGGCAGCGCCGCCACGGTGCGGGCCTGGATGTCGTGCAGCAGCAGGATGCCTTTGCCCTTGGCCTCCAGCCGCTGCATCGCGAGCTGGTAGACGCGGTCGGACGACACATGCCGCCAGTCGTCGGCGGGGAAGTCGGCGCTCCAGACCTGGATGCCGCGCGAGATCAGATGGCTCTCGACGCCTTCGGCGCGCATCAGGCCGGGAATGCGGAAGAACGGCGCGAGCTGCTTCGATGGATCGGTCATCGCGGCCGACGTCCACGCGATGCCGCCGTCGATCTCGGCCTCGGCCTTCTCGATCGGCATCCGGTCGAAGGTCAGCGGATGGTTCATGCTGTGGGTGCCGACGGTGTGGCCGGCCGCAATCAGCTTGCGCACGCCTTCGGGGTTCGCCTTGGCCTGCTGGCCGATGATGAAGAACGTCGCCTTGATGCACTCGTCGTCGAGCATCTTGAGGATCTGGTTGGAATATTTCGGCAGCGGACCGTCGTCGAAGGTCAGGACGACTTCATGGTCCTTCAACGGCAGCGTCTCGCGATACTGCATGGTGCCGATCAGCGGATGCTCACGCGGATCGACCACAAGGGTGCGGGAGATCCCGAGCGCGTCGGGATGGCCGGGGCATTCGGCTGCGAGCGCCGCCGGCGAACCGATGGCCAGCATTCCAAGACAGAGGACGATCCACGACCGCGTCCGAAAAACAACGCCACTTCCGATCATGAACCCCGTCTGCCCTCATACGCGATTGCCGCTATGGTAAGTCGGAGAGGCCCGGAAACGGTTCAGGCACAAGCCCCCTTCCATGTTTGCATGGCGTAGCATGAACAGACTGTTAATAGGGCCCAGATCACCCCATTTTGCGCCGGCGTGACATTCCGGCATCAACGCGCGTCGGCGCTCTTCTGTGACGTGCCCGCCGGCACGATATGGACGACGCGGTAGTTGTTTTCCCTGAGGTATCGCAGGAAGGCCGGCATGATCGCGGCCGTGCGTGCCTTGGGGTCGTGGAACAGGATGATGCCCTTGCCGGCCGCAGCCAGGCGCTCGGTGACCAGCTTCAACTCCTGCTCCGGCGTCATCTCGTTCCAGTCGCTGGCCCACAGATCAGCCCCGAACACGACGATGCCGCGCGACTCGAGCAGGTCGAGCTGCGCCGGCGTGGACTCGAAATAGGGGAAGCGGAAGAACGGCGTCGAAGGTGTCGTCGTTGAGACGCCCTTGAGCGCCATCTCGTCGGCGGCGATGCCGCGGTCGATCTCAGCCTTCGCCTTGTCGAACGGGATCCGCGCCATGAACGGGTGCGACCAGGTGTGGTGGCCGATGGTGTGGCCTTCGCGCGCGATGCGCTTGACCATGTCGGGATGCTGCGAGGCGTGCAAACCGATCAGAAAGAAGGTCGCGCGCACGCATTCCTGCGCCAGTGCCGCCAGCACCTTCGAGGTCGTCGGCGGGTTCGGGCCGTCGTCGAAGGTCAGCACGACCTCGTGATCGGCAAGCGCCAGCGTCTGCGGAAAGCTCTTCAGGCCCACGCGCGGCGTGGTCCTGGCATCGACGCTCAGAATGCGAGACGTGCCGAGCGCATCCTTGCGCGGGCACTCGGCGGCCTCCGTCGAGGCGATGCCGATGAGGGCCGTGAGGGCCGCAGCCATCGACATCGAAGTCCACCTCAGTCGAAGCATCTTTGTCATTGCGCTCAGAGTTGCCTTGTGGGTATTGCCTGACCGTCAGCCCAGACCACGCGTTCCAACCAGTCAAACGGCGAGGCCCACCATGGATGAACATATGGACGGTGCGCCAGCCGCTGCGGATTCGGTACTCGACCACGTGCCGATGCGCAATGAAGACGGCGAAATCCGGCACGAATTCGTCGAGGAAATCGCCCATGCGATCGAGGCTGGCGACAGCGCGTCGCTGCGCGCCTGTGTCGCGGAGCTGCACGAGGCCGATCTCGGCGATCTGATCGTAGCCCTTGAACCCGATGATCGCGTCCGCCTGGTCGAGCTGACAGGGCGTGACTTCGACTTTTCGGCACTGAACGAAGTCGACGAGACCGTGCGCGACGACATTCTCGAGGAGCTGCCGCCGGAGACGGTCGCCGAGGGTGTCCGCGAGCTCGAATCCGACGATGCGGTCGAGCTGCTGGAGACCCTCGACGAGGCCGAGCAGGAGGAGATCCTCGAGAAGCTGCCCTTGCAAGAGCGCGTCGCGCTCGAGCGCAGCCTGCTGTATCCGGAAAATTCCGCCGGCCGCCGCATGCAGACCGAGTTCATCGCGGTGCCGCAGGATTTTACCGTGGGCCAGGCGATCGACTATATGCGCGAGACGCCGGATCTGCCCGACCGTTTCTACGAGATCTATGTCGTCGACAAGGACCAGCACTGGCAGGGCGCGATCTCGCTCGACGTGCTGCTGCGCGCCCGCCGTCCGGTGGCGCTGGCCGAGCTGACCGACGAGGATCGCCGCCGCGTCTCCGTCCTGGAGGACCAGGAGGAGGTGGCGCGCATGTTCGGCAAGTACAATCTCGTCGCCGCGCCCGTGCTCGATACTCAGGATCGCCTCGTCGGCGTCATCACCGTCGACGACGTGGTCGACGTGATCGAGGAGGAGGCGGACGAGGACCTCAAGGCGCTCGGCGGCGTCAACAGCGACGAAGAACTCTCCGACACCGTGTTCACCATTGCGCGCGCGCGGTTCAACTGGCTGCTGGTCAATCTGGCCACCGCTTTCCTGGCGTCCTCCGTGCTCGGCCTGTTCGAGGGCCAGCTGGAAAAGATGGTGGCGCTCGCCGTGCTCGCCCCGATCGTGGCGAGCCAAGGCGGCAATGCCGCGACCCAGACCATGACGGTCGCGGTGCGGGCGCTGGCGACGCGCGAGCTCGGCTCCTCCAACGCCTGGCGCGTGGTGATGCGCGAAGGCATGGTCGGCCTCGTCAACGGGCTCGCCTTCGCCGTGATCACCGGCATCGCCGCGGTGGCCTGGTTCAAGATCCCGGGCCTCGGCATCGTCATCGGCCTTGCCATCATCGTGAACCTCTTCGCCGGCGCGCTCGGCGGCATCCTGATCCCGATGGCGCTCGAACGTGTGCGGGCCGATCCGGCGGTGGCGTCAGGCACCTTCGTCACCACGGTGACCGACGTGGTCGGCTTCTTCTCCTTCCTCGGCATCGCGACGCTCTGGTTCGGGTTGAAGTAAGGGAGGCGCATTCTCTCCTCGTCATTGCGAGCGAAGCGAAGCAATCCAGAATCTCTCCGCGGCGGCAGTCTGGATTGCGTCGTCGCAAGGCTCCTCGCAATGACGGGGATAGGCAACGGGGCCGCCTCACTTTCGCGTCCCCGGCACGCTGCGCCGCGTCCAGGGCTCCCGACCATCATCTTTAATCCGACCTTAAGCGACCTGCCGCATCATCGCCTGCGCTTGGGGGACTGGACATGCGGTTGCGGCTGAAGGCGGACGGACGGGTCGTCGAGTTGCGGGACGGGCAGGAATTTCCGGTCCAGCCTGCGACGAATGCTGCACCTGGCGACACCAGTTCGCTCGCCGTGCGCGATCTGCGCCGTCGTGCCTGCCTCACCCAGATGGAGTTCGCCGCAAAACTCGGCGTTCCCGTCGAGACCATCCGCAACTGGGAGCAGGGCAAGCGCGCCCCGCGGGGACCGGCCCGCGCGCTGCTCGCGGTGATCGCCCATGCGCCGGACACCGTATTCCAGGCGCTCGCCAAAGCTTGACGTCGAGGCCTGAAACGAACCTGCCGTTAGCATTGCGCTGAACATCTGGCCCTGCATCCGTTGGCAGTGTCATGCGGCGGGTCCATAATGACGCCTTAGGCGACCGCAACAGAGAGGATTCCTCATGCTGTTCGTCGAGGCCAATGGCGCAAGGATACCGTCGATCGGGCTCGGGACCTGGGAGCTGAGCGGGCGCACCTGCGCGCGCGTGGTCGAGCAGGCGTTGCGGCTCGGCTACCGGCACATCGACACCGCGCAGGTCTATGAAAATGAGCGCGAGGTCGGCGACGGCGTGCGCTCTTCCGGGGTGCGCCGCGACGACATCTTCCTGACGACAAAAGTCTGGACCAACCATTTCGCGCCGCACGATCTCGAACGCTCGGTCAAGGAGAGCCTGGCGCGCATGCGGCTTTCCTCCGTCGATCTCCTGCTGCTGCACTGGCCCAATTCGCACGTGCCGCTGGAGGAGACGCTGGGCGCGCTGTCGCATGCCAAGCGCATGGGCCTGACCCGTCACATCGGCGTCTCCAACTTCACGGTGGCGCTGGTCGAGCAGGCGGTGGCGCTCTCGCCGGAGCCGCTGGTCTGCAACCAGGTCGAATATCATCCTTATCTCGACCAGGCGAAGGTGAGGGCGGCCTGCGACCAGCACGGCCTCGCGCTGGTCGCCTACAGCCCGATCGCCAAGGGCCGGATCAAGGCCGACCAGACGCTGGCGGCCATCGGCCGCGCGCATCACAAGAGCCCGGCGCAAATCTGCCTGCGCTGGCTGGTGCAACAGAATGCGTCCGCAATTCCGCGCACCTCGCGGGTCGAACGCCTGTCGGAAAACATCGATATCTTCGATTTCGAGCTCTCGGACGACGAGATGGCCGAGATCGCCGCGCTGGCCAGCCCCAAGGGCCGCCTGACCGATTTTGGCTTCGCGCCGAAATGGGATTGAGGGGCCGTTCCTGTATGCTAGGAGCAGGGCGGCAACCCAAGATCGGGCGATGGAACTGCGGAAGCTCATACGGACGGACATCGCGGCATCGGCGATCGCGCATCTGACGCTGGTGGCGCTGATCATCGTGATCAGCGAAGTCCATCCGTTTCGCAGCCAGGCGCCCGAGACCGTCTCCGTTGATATCGTCACGCCGGAGCAGGTGAAGCAGGAAGAGGCCAAGGCGGAGGAGAAGGCCCAAGAGGAGGCGAAGGAGAAGCCGCCGGAGCCGAAACCCGACCTGAAGCTGCCGAAGATCGATTTTACCGACAAGTCGGAAGCAGCGTCGAAGCCGGCCGCCAAGCAGCAGGCCTCGCCTGAACCGCAGCAGCCAGCGCAGCAGAAGCAGCCACAGCCACAGCCCTCACAGGCGCCGAAGCAGCGCGAGGCCAACGTCCAGCCTCAATCGCAGCCTCAGCAGTCGCAGCCGCCGCAACAGCTGCCACCGCAATCGCAGCCGATCCCGCAGCAGCCGCAGCCCCAGGCGATGCAGCCGCCGCCGATGCCGCAACCACCGCCGCAACAGTCTTCGCCGGCGATGCCGCCGCCGGAGGCCGCGCCGCCACCGGCCTATCAGGCGCCGGAGCCCGACGTCACCGTCAAGTACGGCGTCCTTCTGGGCCTGCCGCCCGAATTGCCTGGAGAGCTGCCGAAAGACGCGCCCAAGGACGACGGCGGCGACGCCAAGGATTCAATTGCCGCCAAGCTGCCGCCCGAGGTCATCGCCGCGCTTCGCCGCCACCTGAGAAGCTGTGCCAAGTTGCCGGCGGGGGTTAGTCCGACCGATGCCGTCAACATCAAGCTGCGCACGGTGTTCGCCACCGACGGCACGCTGGCGCGCGAGCCGATCCTGATCGAAGCCCCGCCATCCGTGAAGGGCGTGGCCCTCGTGAAGTCCGCGATGGCGGCGCTCCAGGCCTGCCAGCCCTACAAGATGCTGCCGGCCAATTTGTACGGCGAATGGAAGATCATGGACCTGCCGTTCAGCCCGCGGGATTTCGGGTCGTAGCCCGTTCGATCATGTTCGGTGGTTATCCGCGAGCCAGGTGAAGGCTGCCAGAATTCCCGGCAGCTGCAGATCGTGGCGAAGCCTGCCGGACGCCGGCAGGAGGCGGTGGTCCACGGCGACGCCGACCCCGCGCAACGCCTCGACATAGGCGGTCTGAACCGACGCCGAGACGCGCTGATCGTGCGGGTCGGTCAGCGCGATGATCTTTTGCGGGGGATGACGCGCGACCTCGGCGACATGATCGATGGGATCGAGGAAATCGCTGTGGCCGGTGATGTCGGCGATCCAGCCGTTCTCGCAGTTTCGCTGTGCGACCGCCGTATTGCCCGAGGTGATCACCGCGCAACCGATATCGTCGCGGCGCGCGATCAACGCGGCCACGAGATGGCCGCCGCCGGATTGGCCGACCAGATTGAGACGATGCCAGCCGAAATGCGCCTTGAGCCGGCTGAGCGCCGCATCGACCAGCGCGACCTCACGCGGCCGCCGCCGGTCGAGATGATGCCCCGTTGAGCCCAGGATGCCCGGGCGCGCAAGGTGGACATAGGGACGATGGAAGCTCGCGCTCAGCTGTTCGGTCAACGCCTGCACGTCGTAGGCCGTTGCCACGACGTACCACTCGTTGGCCACGACCTCGTCGCCGCGCTTCTCCACGGCATCACCGCGCAGGAAGATGACGGGATCGGCCGGTGCACCCTCAGGCGCAGCGCCGTAGAAAGCGAGAACGTCGGGCTTGCCGTCGACCTCGACGCGCACGCGTCCCGCACCGTCGCCATCGGACGAGGAGCATTCAACGCCGCGAACCACGTCAGCCCCGGAGAAAGGCGTTGTCGGCAGATCGGCGAGGATTGGAAAACTGATCATGGCCGGGATTTGCGCGGAAACTCGCGCTCGATGTCAAGCCGTGCGTGCGTGAGCTTGGTCACGCGGGTGGCGTATGTCTTATACGCTGCCATTGAGGATGCAGCGAGGCAATCCAGAATCCCTCCGCGGAAGGATTCTGGATTGCTTCGCTGCGCTCGCAATGACGAAGGGGAGAGAGTCTGCGCCTCAACTGCCGCTCTCGTGCCCCGGACGCAGCGCATCACGAAGTGGTGCGCTGCAGAGCCGGGGCCCATGTCTCGCAGCAGTCCCTGTGGCATGGGTCCCGGCTCTGCGCACCGTTACTACGCGCCGCAGCGCGTCCGGGACACGAGAGGATCAACGGCCACGCTTCCGCACGTCCTCACCAGTCACCACCTCCGGTGCCATCGCCTCCCACGCGCTCGACGCGAACTGCCGCCGCCATGTCACGATCACCACTGCCGCAGTTGTCACGAACAGCACCCAGGGGCTGACGAACCAGCCGAGATAGCCGAGCGCGAAGAAGAAGGCGCGCTGGCCGCGGTTGAAATGGCGGCCGGCGGATTCGAACAGGCGCGTGGTGCGGATGACGTGGGCCTCGGCCTCCGCCGTGTCGCGCATGGAGGCCGGCGGCATGCCGCCGAACAGGATCGCGACGTAGTTGAACAGACGGTAGGACCAGGCGAACTTGAAGAAGGCGTAGACGCAGATCAGCACGAGGCCAACGCATTTCAGCTCCCACAGCGCGGGCGTGGGGCTGAGGTCGACCGGCAGCTTGCTCAGGATCGCGATGGCGTCGTTGGTGGCATGCAGCAGCGCCAGCGCGCCGCCGAGCGCGATCAGGCTGGTGGACGCGAAGAAGGCGGTGCCGTTCTGGAGCGAGGCCATGATCTGCATGTCGACCATGCGCGCGTCGCGGTCGAGCAGGCGGCGCACCCAGACCTCGCGATAGCGGTTCATCCGCGCCGACAGGCTGTCGCGGCCATAGGCCGAGTGCTCCAGCGTCAGGGCATAGACCAGCCATTCGACGATGAAGAAGCCGACCGCGGTGATGTCGACCCAATGCCTGCTCATGTCGTGCTCCTCAGGGATCGCAACGATTGCCACGCATGCCGGCGTGCGGCAACGATTGATTGGCGACAGGCGATGGCGCTAAAAGCAGCCGCATCCGAAGGACTGAAGGAAGGACCGGTGACATGGCAGCGCTCAAGCTCGCGATCGGCAACAAGAACTACTCGTCATGGTCGATGCTGCCCTGGCTTGCGCTCCGCGCCAACGACATCCCGTTCGTGGAAACCGTCATCCCGCTCTACACCGACAACCCCGCCGACAAGGAGCAGATCCTGTCGTTCAGCCGCGCCGGCAAGGTGCCGGTGCTAGTCGACGGCGACATCACGGTGTGGGACTCGCTCAGCATCATCGAATACATCGCCGAGCGCTTTCCGGACGTGAAGCTGTGGCCCGACGACGTCGCGGCCCGCGCCCATGCCCGTTCGGTCTCTGCCGAGATGCATTCCGGCTTCATGGCCTTGCGCAACGAATGCGGCATGAACCTGCACCGGCCCATACGCCCCGTGACGCTGTCGGCCGACGCCAGGGCCAACATCGCGCGCATTCAGGAGATCTGGCGCGACTGCCGGGCGCGCTACGGCGGGCCGTTCCTGTTCGGTCGCTTCGGTGCGGCCGATGCGATGTATGCCCCGGTCGTGCACCGCTTCCGCACCTACGCCATCGAGGTCACGCCGGAGACCAGGGCCTACATGGACACCATGATGGCGCTGCCGGCGTTTCAGGAGTGGACGCGTGAGGGGATCGCCGAAACGCTTGTCATCGAACGGTTCGAGACTGTCTAACCCGCGAATGTGATCGAGCGCCGCTTGACGATCAGCAAGCCGGCGGCGCTCAATTGCAGCGAGAGGCAAGGAAAGGGCACGGTCATGGGAATCCTGGACTCGCTGGAGAACAACCCCGCATTCCGCAGCGCGCTCGGCCAGCTCGGTGCCTCCGTGCTGCCGGCCGTGCTGAACGAGGTGCTCGGCAGCAGCAATCAGGGCGGCCTCAGCGCAATCGTTGCGAAGCTTCAGCAGTCGGGCTTGGGCGATCAGGTCAAATCCTGGCTCGGCAACGGCCAGAACCTGCCGATCTCGGCCGATCAGCTCCGCGCCGTACTCGGCAATGATACCGTTCGGCAGCTCGCTGCCCGCTACAACATCCCGGTCGACCAGCTCGGCCAGATTTTGGCCCAGGAACTGCCTAAGGCGGTGGACCACGCCAGCCCCGACGGGCATTTGCCCCATACGGCCTGACCGGCCGGTTCCAGCGGTATTACGAGCCGCGCGGTTCCCCCACTATCACCCTGAAAATGCTGCCGGATCGGCCCGTTTGCCATGCCTGTATACTGCTGGCCAAAACGCCGCATCGCGTGTTATACAGCTGCCGGGTTTCCGGCCGGCCGACGCAGTGGGACCATGGGCGAGGCAGGCGCTGTTTGAGTGATGGAGAGGGTGTTGAAGCACAAATTCCCGATTGGAACGCGCGTGTTGTTCACGGCCAGCAACGTCGCGCGCCCGGCTGCGAGCGGTTCGTATGAAATCATTCGCCTGCTGCCGACGGACGGTGACGACTGCCAGTACCGCATCAAGAGCTCGACCGAAGCCTTCGAACGCGTCGCCAAGGAAAGCCAGCTCGCACAGTCCTGATCGGCCGGGCCGGCGCATCAGCCGTCGTTCAACGATTTATATTTCCCGCCGTCAAAAGGCCCGCTTCACCTCACCAAGGTGCGGCGGGAGCAGTTGCCGATCAGCGGTGCTCGCTTTGACCATTCGCTCTCAGCTCGCGTGAGGGGACATCGCGCATGAACTGGGCATGGGCCTCTTCGCTCGACCAAATCTGGCACTCGCCGGCTTTCCCGATGTGGATGACGCTGGCGGCTGCCGGCTTCTTCGGATTGATCCTGCTGATCACGCTGCTGCGCGCCGAGAGATCGGTCGCCAACGGCGCGCTGACGGTCATCACGCTGCTCGCCATTGCCATCGCGGTCGCGGCCACTGTGCGCGTCTATGGGCCGCTGGGGCACGAAACCACGACGGCTGACGCCCGTACGCAAGCCACGGTGACGGCGAGCCTGCCGGCGCTGGCTTGCCTCGACGACCTCGCCGGCGATGCCGTGGCCGTCGGCTGTGAGAAGGCGCTGTTCGGCGCGCCCGATGCGGCGGCTGCGGCCGTTGCCTACACAGCCGTCAGGATCGACCGGCTGACCGCGCTCGGCGATGCCGCGTCCGCCGAGAAGAGCCTGACGCTCGACATCAAGGTGCTGCGAAGGTCGCTGGAGCGTGATCGCTACGGCCTCGTTGCGCAGGTGCTGGTCGCGCGCGACGGCTGTACGCAGTTCGATTGTGCCGCGTTCCGCTCGCTGACCGATCAGCAGCAGGTCGCCGCCAACATGGATTCGCATCTCTACGACATGCTGGTCGCGCGCTATGCACCGGCCTGGAACGCGCCCGCGGCGGCGCCGGCTGCGTTGCCGCCGACAGCTGCGCTCGCGGGGCTGCCGCCGGCGATGCCGACGGGCAAGCCGACCAATGCGGATTTCCCGAGCGCGGCATCGACGCCGCCGGTCAGCATCATGAATCCGGAGCCGACAGCGACAACGCGACAGGCGCCCGCTGCGAACGCAGCGCCCGCGCCGCGCGCGCCTGCCACGACGTCGGCGCAGGCCGCAGCTCCAGCGGCGGCCGCAAAGAAGCAGCCGGCCGCCAAGCGCGCACCTGCCGCGGCACCGGTTCCGCTCGCACCGCCGCCGGCCTCCGCTCCCGCGGCTGCGGATAACGAATAGTTCGGCATTCCAAATGCGAGGCTGCCCGGCTAATGCTGGGGCATGCCGCTACATCTGATCAAGCTCGCCGTCGGCTGCGACTCCGTCAAGGAATTGAAGGGGTGGGTCGCCGAACGGATGCAGACCGCCAAAAAGAAGGGTCTGCCGCAACATCACATCCACATCACCCGCATGGTGCCCAAGCGCGACGCCGAGCTCCTCGCCGGCGGATCGCTCTATTGGGTGATCAAGGGCGAGGTCGCCGCGCGCGAAAAGATCATCGGCATCGAGCCGTTTCGCGACAAGGACGGTATCGGGCGCTGCCGGATCGTGATGCAGCCGAAGGTGATCTCGGTATCGCCGCGGCCGATGCGCCCGTTCCAGGGCTGGCGCTATCTCGCCGATGATTCCGTACCGTCCGATCTCGGCAGGTCCGCCGCCGGCTCGATCGCGGCGATGCCGGAGCCGATGCGGCGCGAGCTGCGCGATCTCGGATTGCTTTAGCCCTACGGCGAAGGCGTCACGATGTGCAGCCGCGCCCAGTCGGTCGGCGGTATGACGACCGGGCGGCCGCCTTCGCCGATGCCATCCACGATGGCGACGAGCTCCGGCGCGATGCCCATCTCGTTCAGATATTTCCGGTGTTGATCGCCGAAATACTCGGTGAGGCTCTCGCGCTGTTCGGCCGACACGTTGGGTGCGAGCCGGTTACGGATGGAGCGGCTGCCCAGCACGACCTTCGCGCCTTGCGGCAGGCTGCGATGCACGCCGCCTGCAAGGGTGAGCACGCAGGCGAAATCGCAAATCAGATCCGATACCGACAATCCGGCGTCCAGCGGTCCACCCGGGCGCTTCAAGGTGAAGCACTCCGCCTCCGGTTTCCCGGCACAGGCCGCGACCTGGGTGTCGCCGGCCGTGGCGTCGAGGCCCCGGTCGCGCAGGATGCGGCCGAGGCTGCTCGCGACCTTGAGATTGGACGCGCCCCAGCTGTGGATGACGACAGGCAGTTTGCGTCCGGCCTGCCGGTCGAGGATCGCGATCCGCCGCTTGTAGCTGTCCCACTGCACGGCGCCTTCAGCCGCAATCCAGTCCGAGCAGCCCGGCCCGCAGGCGTCGGCCGCGCCATGGGCGACGTAGAAGATCATCGCGTCGGGCGGCGAGCCGAAGGTGCCGATCGGCGGCCGCTGCTGTGCCTGTGCGGGGAGGGCGGCGAGTGCCAGCAAGCCGCTCACGATGATCATGCGGATGGACGGCATGCGCGGCCCTCGGTTCGGTTGCTCGCAGCCGATTATCCCTGGAGGTGAGCGCGCCTGCAAGTGCAACCCTGGAGGTCACACCGCGATATTGTCGATCAGCCGGGTGCTGCCGAGCTTGGCCGCGACCAGGATCCGCAAAGGGCCGTCCTTGCGCGAGGTGACCGGCGCGAGCGTCTCGGCGTGGCGGACTTCGAAATAGTCGAGCGCGAAGCCGGCCGCACTGATCGTCTCCGCGCCGCGCGCCATGGCGGGCCTGACTGCTTCGCCGGCGCGGATACGCCCGGCGCTGTCCTTCATGGCACGGTAGAGCACGGTCGCTGTCTGCCGCTCCTCGGGAGAGAGGTAGACGTTGCGCGAGGACATCGCGAGCCCGTCTCGCTCGCGCACCGTGCGGGAGCCGATCACCTTGACGCCGAGGTCGAGGTCGCGCGCCATCTGCGAGACCACCCGCAACTGCTGAAAGTCCTTCTCGCCGAAGATCGCGAAGTCCGGCCGGCACTGCGTGAACAGCTTGCCGACGACCGTGGCGACGCCGCCGAAGAAATGCGGGCGGAAGCGGTCCTCGAGGCCGGCGAGCGCCGGACCCTCCGGCACGATGCGGGTCGCGAAGTTCTCCGGATACATCGCCTCCACACCGGGGTGCCAGACGATGTCGACATTCTCGGCCGCGAGCTTGGCAATGTCGGACTTCCAGGTCCGCGGATAGGCGCCGAAATCCTCGGTCGGGGCGAACTGGGTCGGGTTGACGAAGATCGACACCACGACGCGGTCGGCACGGCGCCTGGCGAGGCGCACCAGCGACACATGCCCGTCATGGAGCGCCCCCATGGTCGGCACCAGCGCGACCGTGGCCTTTCGCTTGCGAAGATTGTCGACGGCGCGTCGCAGGGCGGGGACCGTGCGGGCGATCAAGGGGTTTGGTGACATCAGCACTCGACAGTGTTGGGAATGGAAGGCGGGCGCGTCCCGGCGCCCGGCCGGCTAACCTTAACAAGCGGCGGCCATGGACGCCATGCATCCGGATGCGGCACAGCTTCCCGCGCGACGCTGCGCACGACGTCGCGACAGTGTGGACTGGATCACAGACGCATTTCGATGCCGCGATTCATGATGAAGAACGGCGCAGTGCGAATTGCATTTACTGTCACGCATTTCACTTGACCGCAGACGCGGCCAACTCGAAGATATTCGTCAGGGGTGTTGAGGATCGCTATGCTTGTGCAGGCTAGCCAAGGCCAATCCGGCTCGGCGCATGTTGTCGTGCTCGGCAACGAGAAAGGCGGCTCCGGCAAGTCGACCACCGCCCTGCACATCGCCGTTGCGCTGCTGAAGGCCGGCCAGCGCGTCGCCACCATCGACCTCGACTGCCGCCAACAGAGCTTTACCCATTACATCACCAACCGTGCCGCCTGGGCGCGCCGCACCGGCCTTGGCCTGGAACTGCCGCAGCATCGGTGCATCAAGCTCGGCGAGACCATGCAGGTCGCCGAGAACGAGAACTCCGAGTTCCTTCAATTCATGGAGGCGGTCTCGGCGGTCGAAAGCAGCTTCGACTTCATCGTCATCGATACGCCCGGCACCGACAGCTATCTGATGCGGCTCGCGCACTCGATGGCGGATACGCTCGTGACGCCGATCAACGACAGCTTCCTCGATTTCGACGTGCTCGGCACCGTCGATCCCGCCAATTATGCGGTCACGGGCGAGAGCCATTACGCCGAGATGGTGCGGGACGTCAGGCGCAAGCGCCGCCAGCTCGACGGCTCCTCGACCGACTGGATCGTGGTGCGCAACCGCCTGTCGATGCTCGGCTCGCGCAACAAGCAGCTGGTCGCCGAGGGCCTGAAGGATTTGTCGCTGCGGCTCGGCTTCCGCTACATCGACGGTTTCGCCGAGCGCGTCGTCTACCGCGAGTTTTTCCCGCGCGGCCTGACCGCGCTCGACGAGATCGACGAAGCCACGCTCGGCATGCGGCCCAATCTCGGCCACCTGACCGCGCGGGAAGAGGTGACGAGCCTGCTCCGCCAGCTCAAGCTGCCGCTCGACGAGCGCGGCCGCCGCCGTGCGGCAAATCGCGCCGAATGGTTCAGCCAGGTCGACAAGCCGCTCGAGGTCCACGACATCCTCGGCGCCTGAGACGGTATATCGCTACTTCCAGTCGGTCCAAGCCGCCGGTTCCCTGCGGAACCGAGCGTGAGCTCGGCCGTTTTCATTCAACGTTTACTGCAGAATTGAACCCAATCGAGACCGGTTGCGTCGGATGGTGGCCCGCACCCTGACGTAGCCAGTCGAGGACGGGATGCCCAAGAAACGTGTGCGGCGCACAATGAAAGGGCTGCCGGTTCACAATATTTGGTCTTTCTGTCACGGCCCTGTGACATATATTAGGGAATAGGCGACCAGGGGCCGAAGAGCCCCGGAAGAACACGATTTTCAACAGGGATTCAGGCCACGAGAGCCTGAGGCTGAGGACGAAAATGAAGCGTGGAATTGCCGTTCTGGTTTGTGTCAGTGCCCTCTGCGGCGTCGCCTATTTCACGGCGAGCAAGTGGGCGATCAAGCATGAGACCGTCACCTTCTACGATCCTTCGCGCGACAACCGTCCTGTGCCTGTCGACATTGCGGTACGCCGCGACAAGGAAATGCAGGCCAATGCCGGCATGATCACGCTGCCGGTCGCCGTGATCAATCACGGCAACACCGTCAAGAACACCGAGTACGGCTTCCTCGCCAACATCTTCGCGGCGCGCGGCTACATGGTCGTGAGCCCGCAGCATGATCTGCCGACCGATCCTCCGATGGTGACCAAGCCCGGCGAGCTCTATGTCGGCCGGCTGCCGCAGATCCTGCGCGGCGTTGCCAACATCCATCTTGCCATGCAGGAGTTGAAGAAGGTTCAGCCCAACGCCGATTACGACCAGGTGACGATGGTCGGCCACTCCATGGGCGGCGACATCACGATGTATTTCGCCAAGCAGTATCCGGACGAGGTCAAGAAGGTCGTCACGCTCGACAATCTGCGCGTGCCCTTCGTCACCGCCGGCAAGTTCAAGATCCTGTCGTTCCGTTCGAGCGATCCGCAGTTTAAGGTCGACGCGGGCGTGATCCCGACCGACGAGGAATGCGAGAAGGCCGGCATTCAGGTCGTGAAGACCGAATTCCAGCACAACGACATGCGCGACACCGGTCCGGATGCGGCCAAGAACTCGATCCAGGGCATGCTCGACAAGTTCCTGAGCGATACCGACAGCGCGGTCGCGCCGGTCGATACCCGCACAGCACCGCCCAAGATTCTCGAGCCTGGTCCGGTAGCTCTGATGGCGCCCGCCAAGAGCTAATACAGATCTGATCTTCAAGCATGATCTCAAAGCCTCCGTCGGCATCCGCCCGCGGAGGCTTTGCACATTGACCGGGCAGCATGCGCTATCCACATTAGCCGCTCACGCAGGAAGCGAGCAGGGATGCCCGGCGAACCCGTCAAGCCGCGTGGCCGTGATGCCGTCTCGACAGAGGCCGGCGGCGCGCTGCCCAAAGCCAGCACCTCGGAGGACATCGCTGCGTTTGTCGCCAAGGCGCGCGCGCTGTCGCCGCATGCGCCCGGCGCGAAGGGGCGGCTGGTGTTCGCTCTGGACGCGACGATGAGTCGGCAGCCGACCTGGGACATGGCCTGCGCGCTTCAGGCGGACATGTTCCGCGAGGCCTCGGCCATCGGCAGCCTCGACATCCGGCTGGTCTATTATCGCGGCCTCAGCGAGTGCCGCGCCTCAGGCTGGATCTCGGACAGCGCCAGGCTCGCGACGCTGATGAGCAGGATCGATTGCCGCGGCGGTGACACCCAGATCGGCAAGGTCTTGAGCGACGTGCGCCGCGAGGCGGTCGCATCCGGCGTGCGAGCGGTGGTCTTCGTCGGCGATGCCATGGAGGAGAAGGTCGACGAACTGTGCGCCAAGGCGGGCGAGCTCGGCATGCTCAAGGTGCCTGTCTTCCTGTTTCAGGAAGGCGACGACGCCGTGGCCGAGCAGGCGTTTCGCGAGATCGCGCGGCTGACCGGCGGGGCCTGGTGCCGGTTCGATCCGGGTGCTGCGGCGCAGCTCCGCGAGTTGCTGCGGGCCGCCGCGGCCTACGCCGCCGGCGGCCGCGAGGCGCTGCTGAAATTGGCGCAGAGCGCAAGCGGGGCGGCGAAGCTGATCGGCCAGATGAAGTAGCAGGTCGCGTCGGAGCGAACGCCATGCATTTTGCCGTGAGGGCGACTATATTCCGGCCATGACCCTGATCGCCGGCGCCGTCGCAATCATCACGCTTTATCTGCTGCTCCAGATGTTCCGTTCCGCCAATCCGGCGGTGCTGGCGCGCACCGTCAAGTTCGGGGGAGGCGTGTTGGCGCTGGCGGTCGCAGCGTTCACGGGCCTGCGGGGCGAGCTGGTGGTCGCGATTCCGCTCGGAATATTCGGCGCCGGACTCTTGGGCTGGACGCCATTGGCGAACGCCGGCTTCGGCAACATCGGAGGGCTGTTCGGCGGCGGCGCGACGCGGCCGTCCGGGCAGGCCTCGCGCGTGCGATCGCCATTCCTGGACATGCGGCTCGACCACGATTCCGGCCAGCTCGCGGGCCAGATTATCGCCGGGCCGTACGCCGGGCGCGATCTCGACGAGTTCGATCTCGCCGGCCTGCTGGCAATGGCTCCGGCGTTCGACGCCGAGAGCGTGGCCCTACTTGAAAGCTATCTGGACCGCCGGTTTCCCGCCTGGCGTCAGAACGCGCAGGGCGACGCGGCAGGGCGGCAGCGCCGCACGGCGGCGAGCGGAAAAATGACGGCGGAGGAAGCCTATCAGATCCTTGGCCTGCAGCCGGGCGCGGGACGGGACGACATCAGCCGGGCTCACAAGTCCCTGATGAAGAAACTCCATCCCGACCAGGGGGGCTCGACGTATCTCGCTGCCCGTGTGAACGAGGCCAAGGATACTCTGCTTCGCACGCATAACGGCTAACTCCAGCACTACGCTACAAACGCCAGTACCGCGTGAGCTCCGCTTGCTCTGTTTGCTGTCGCCCCGATGCCCGCCATTGTCGGCGTGGTCGATCCCTTGAGTAAAAATTTAACCGTAAATTGTTGACGAGAGGTTGTCGCGGAACTGACTTTGCGCGAACGGCGTCCCCAAAACAAAAATGCCCGCGCAAGGCGCGGGCATTTGTTTGCAACGGTCCGATCGATCAGTTGCGGACGGTGATGCAGGAGATGTCGGCACGCTTCAGGGCGCGGCAGACCGCTTCGGCCTGGTCGCGCTCGAGCCCGGCGAAGCGGGCGCGGTAGAGCTTGCGGTTGTCCTTGGCGACGACGGGCTCGGTGAACGGGTCGGCCTTGCTGAGCAGGCCGCGGGCCGAGCTGCGCGCGGCGTCGATGCGCTGCTGGGCCTCGTTCTCGCTCTCGAGCGCGCCGACCTGGACGATCCAGCCACTGTGGGTGACGACCGGCTTGGTGGTGGCGCTCATCTGGATCGGGTGCTGCGCCGGATCGGCGGAAGCGAGCTTCGTGGGGGCCGGAGCGGGGGCCGCGGCAGTCGCGGCCGGCAGCACGCCGAGAATGCCGTTGCCGGTGCCGAAGCCCGCCGGCTGACGGGGCATCTCGGCGCGGGCGATCTCGGCCCGCGGAGCTTCCGGCTGGCTCGCGATCTCGGGCTTGTTGATGAGATCGGCGCGGGCGACGACGGCGGTGGAGGTCTCTGCGACGTCGGAACGCGATGCGATCGTGCTCGTGACTTGCGGGGCGACCTGGACCGGGGCGGCGGAGGCGACCTTCACGGCGCCGGCCTTGACCTGGACGGTTTTGACCCGGACCGGCTTCATCGGCTCGGACGAGCCGGGGATGATGGAGAGCGGCTGGCTCGAGATCACGCCATTGGTGAGCGGCGCCGGCTCGATCTTGGATTCGGTCGGCCGAACCTCGGGTTTGGGCGGAGCCGGCGGCACCGCGGCGGTCGCAGCCGCAAGCGTCGACAGCCGCGCGGCGAGGCGCGACGGGGCGGCTTCGGGAGCGGCAGCAGCCTGAACCGGAGCGGCGCGGGCGGGGGTGTCCGACGCGTCAGCGACGTCAGTGTTGGCGTCGGCGCCATTGCGCTCGGCGACTGCGAGGACGGTGCGGGTGGTCGCGCCCCTGTCGAGGTTCTCCGCGAGCAGGTTGCGCATGATGGCGTCGCGCGAGCCGCCGCTGCGGCCGCCCAGCACCACGCCGATCAAATGGCGGTTGCCGCGGCGCATCGAGGTCACGAGATTGAAGCCGGAGGCGCGGGTGTAGCCGGTCTTGATGCCGTCCACGCCCTCGACACTGCCGAGCAGGTGATTGTGGTTGCGGATCGACTGTCCGCGCCAGTTGAACGTGGAGGTCGCGAAATAGCGATAGTAGCGCGGGAAGCGCTCCTGGATGGCGCGGCCGAGCGTGGCCTGGTCGCGCGCGGTCGTGACCTGCTCGTCGTTGGGAAGGCCGTTGGCGTTGCGATAGACCGTCTTGGACATGCCGAGCGAGCGCGCCTTGCGCGTCATCATCTGGGCGAAGTCGTCTTCGTCGCCGGCGATCGCTTCCGCGATCACGACGGCCGCGTCGTTGGCGGAGCGGGTGACGAGACCCTTGATCGCGTCCTCGACGCGAATGGTCTGGCCGGCACGCAGGTTCAGCTTGGTCGGATCCTGATCGGCGGCGTGCTTGGACACCGGCATTTCGGTGTCGAGCTTCATCTTGCCGGACTCGAGCTTCTCGAACAGCAGATAGAGCGTCATGATCTTGGTCAGCGAGGCGGGATGGCGGATCCCGTCGGGACTGTTCGACTGAAGCACCGAGCCGGAATTGCCGTCGACGATGATCGACGCGAATTTCGGGCTGGAACTCTCGGACACGTCGCGCTGCACCCGGTGGTGCGCGTAGTGACGCGAGCGGTGACGCCGTGCCTCGGCAGCATCGGTGGTGAAGATGACTGCCGTGGTGATCGTAAGCAGCCCGAAAACGCCAACCCGCGCCAAGCGCGAGGAAGACAAGTTTTTACGAAGCATGAAACCCCGTCCCCGTTTCTGACTTGATCACCGGCTCGTGAGGCGAAATTGTGCCCACTGGACCCGGGATCATTACCTGCTCAGGCTGTCCCTCCGCTGGTGTTCGCCGCGGGGGACGTTGGGCCTGAGCCGCTATTCTGGCTAAGGTGGTGTTCTCAAAAGGCTTTTGGCCGATTGCGGAAGCTGAACACGTCCAAGGAATCAAGGTAGGGGTCCGCGGTTTCCAAAAGCTTAAGGAACCCTTGCGGGAAACCCCGGGAATCTCCGCGATTTACATCTATTTTTGTGCGTCGCACAATATTCTTGACTTTTTTGTGCGTTGCACTAATTTTGGGCGGAGTCAGGGAGCCGGGGCTTCCGGACGAGAGTCAGGGAAAAGGATTCCAAAATGTTCAAGGCTGAAGACTTTCAGAATTACGGGAAAGAGCATTTCGAGCAGTACGTTGCCTCCGCGACCTCGGTGCAGCACGGCCTCCAGGCGATCGCCAGCGCGTATGGCGACTACACCAAGAAGTCGTTCGAAGACACCAAGTCCTTCGTCGAGAAGCTCTCCGGCGTGAAGTCGCTGGACAAGGCCGTGGAAGCGCAGACCGATTTCGCCCGTTCCGCCTACGAGACCTTCGTTGCGGAATCGCAGAAGATCGCCGGCCTCTACAGCGACCTCGCCAAGCAGGCGTTCAAGCCGGTCGAGACCATCGTGTCGAAGTTCACCCCGGCCGCGAACTAATTTTTCCGGAAGTTCTGGAATCGAAAGGCCCGGCTGGTTCAGCCGGGCTTTTTGTTTGCCGCGCTGGACATCCGTTTCAGCGCGCCACGCGCAGTTTCAACAGTGACGTTCCGATATCCTTGAACACCGACACGGTCTGGTCCGTCTTCGTCACCAGACAGAACTTGTCGGTGCTGCTCGCGCAATATTGCAGCACGCTCGAGATCGGGTCGCTGCCGGTGTTCACCTGCGCCGCATCGATCGTGATGTTCGCTTCCTTGGCGTTATCGCACGGCTTCTTCCGCCGCGCGTCGATCTGCGCGCGATTGAACGACGGATAAAGTGCCCCGTAGAAAACCGGAGGGACCCGCGCGAAACCGCCGCGGCGGCCTGAGGCGGGTTCCTGATCAAGATGCTCTAAACTGTCGAGGCGGAAATTTTTGTCAAATCGGTCTGGATTGATTAACCTTGGCCAGGATCTCCCGGACCGGGAATCGGGGACTGCCTCGGCCGTGCCGGCCAGACCGTTGTATGCTTGCGGCGAGCCGGGGGCAGGCCCATATTGCCCACAATCGATCCGGGCTTGACCGGACCGGTTGGAAGCGGCGATCCAGCAAGGCGGCGCGCCCGTGCGAAGCTCCGAAGGACGGGGCCGTTCGGCCGACCGTCATTCGCTTCTGTGGGGAATTTGAACGCCTGAGCCATGCCGCACCTGACTTCCAGACTAGACCTCTCCGCGCCAGCCGCTGTCCACGCTCCTCGCATGAGCAATGACGAGAACCGTTCGGGCGGACCGACGGGGCCGAATACGTCCGTCATCACCAAGGTCAAGCCGAAGACCAAGCGGCCGAACCTGTATCGCGTGCTGATCCTGAACGACGACTACACGCCGATGGAATTCGTCGTCCATGTGCTGGAGAAGTTCTTCCAGAAGGACGTCGAGGCTGCGACCAAGATCATGCTGCACGTCCATCATCACGGCATCGGCGAGTGCGGCGTGTTCACTTACGAGATCGCCGAGACCAAAGTGACGCAGGTGATGGATTTCGCCCGCAAGCATCAGCATCCGCTACAATGCGTGATGGAAAAGAAGTAGTCGCGCGTTCGCGTTCTTTAGAGTGGTTCTTTTCGTGCGGTGTGTGACGGCAGCACATCCTGCTGCATGATCCGACGAACATCGCGCTGGCGCCAATCCTGCCCAAATGGGTAGTTCTGCCCAAATCGGAACGGGTTTTGCATCAAAGATACCGCAGGCATGTCGCAGCCTGAGTCGCGGAACCGGTCTTTCACCGCGATTTTGTATAACTATATGTGACAAAGGTTGTTGTTGCCTGACCGGGCGATGGCGATCATGATGGTGGGGGCCATAGAGGACGCGAATGCCGACTTTTTCCCAAAGCCTTGAACAATCCCTGCATCGTGCACTGGCGATCGCCAACGAGCGTCATCACCAATACGCGACGCTCGAGCATCTCTTGCTCTCTTTGATCGACGATTCCGATGCAGCCGCCGTCATGCGTGCCTGTAGCGTCGATCTCGACAAGCTCCGCACGAGCCTCGTCAATTACCTTGAAACCGAATTCGAGAATCTGGTGACGGACGGCGCCGACGACGCCAAGCCGACCGCCGGCTTCCAGCGCGTGATCCAGCGCGCGGTGATTCACGTTCAGTCGTCCGGTCGCGAAGAGGTGACCGGCGCCAACGTGCTGATTGCGATCTTTGCCGAACGCGAGAGCCACGCTGCGTACTTCCTGCAAGAGCAGGACATGACGCGCTATGACGCCGTCAATTACATCAGCCATGGCATCGCCAAGCGGCCGGGCGTCTCCGAGGCGCGCCCCGTTCGCGGTGTCGACGAGGAGGCCGAGGCCAAGGGTACCGAGGACGCCAAGAAGAAGGGCGAAGCGCTCGAGACCTATTGCGTCAACCTCAACAAGAAGGCGCGCGACGGCAAGATCGATCCGGTGATCGGACGCAATTCCGAGATCAACCGCGCGATCCAGGTGCTGTGCCGCCGGCAGAAGAACAATCCGCTGTTCGTGGGCGAGGCCGGCGTCGGCAAGACCGCGATCGCGGAGGGCCTTGCCAAGCGCATCGTCGACAGCGAGGTGCCGGAGGTTCTGGCGGCCGCGACCGTGTTCTCGCTGGACATGGGTACGCTGCTCGCCGGCACGCGTTATCGCGGCGACTTCGAAGAGCGCCTCAAGCAGGTGCTGAAGGAGCTCGAGGCGCATCCCAACGCCATCCTGTTCATCGACGAGATCCACACTGTGATCGGTGCGGGAGCGACGTCGGGCGGCGCGATGGATGCGTCGAACCTGCTCAAGCCGGCGCTTGCCTCGGGCACCATCCGCTGCATGGGGTCGACCACCTACAAGGAATACCGCCAGCACTTCGAGAAGGACCGCGCGCTGGTGCGGCGCTTCCAGAAGATCGACATCAACGAGCCGACGGTCGAGGACGCCATCGCGATCCTCAAGGGCCTCAAGCCGTACTTCGAGGACTACCACCGGCTGAAGTACACCAATGAGGCGATCGAGGCCGCGGTGCAGCTCTCCTCGCGCTACATCCACGACCGCAAGCTGCCCGACAAGGCGATCGACGTGATCGACGAGTCCGGCGCGGCGCAGATGCTGGTGGCCGAGAACAAGCGCAAGAAGACCATCGGCATCAAGGAGATCGAGACCACGATCGCCTCGATGGCGCGGATCCCGCCGAAGAGCGTGTCGAAGAACGACGCCGAGGTGCTCAAGCATCTCGAGCAGACCCTGAAGCGCACCGTGTTCGGTCAGGACAAGGCGATCGAGTCGCTCGCCGCTTCGATCAAGCTGGCGCGTGCCGGCTTGCGCGAGCCGGAGAAGCCGATCGGCAGCTATCTGTTCTCGGGTCCGACCGGCGTCGGCAAGACCGAAGTCGCAAAGCAGCTCGCGGCGTCGCTGGGCGTCGAGCTGCTGCGCTTCGACATGTCCGAATACATGGAGCGGCACACCGTGTCGCGCCTGATCGGCGCGCCTCCCGGCTATGTCGGCTTCGACCAGGGCGGCCTGCTGACCGACGGTGTCGACCAGCATCCGCATTGCGTGGTGCTGCTCGACGAAATCGAGAAGGCACATCCCGATCTCTACAACGTGCTGCTCCAGATCATGGACCACGGCCGGCTCACCGACCACAACGGCAAGCAGGTCAACTTCCGCAACGTGATCCTGATCATGACCACGAATGCGGGCGCGTCCGATCTAGCCAAGCAGGCGTTCGGCTTCACGCGCTCGAAGCGGGAAGGCGACGACCACGAGGCGATCAACCGGCAGTTCGCGCCGGAATTCCGCAACCGCCTCGATGCCATCGTTTCGTTCGGCCATCTCAGCGTCGAGGTGATCGGCACGGTGGTCGAGAAGTTCGTGCTTCAGCTCGAGGCGCAGCTTGGCGACCGCGACGTCACCATCGAGCTGTCCGAGCCCGCCAAGACCTGGCTGGTCCAGCATGGTTACGACGAGCAGATGGGCGCACGGCCCATGGCCCGCGTGATCCAGGAGCACATCAAGAAGCCGCTGGCCGACGAAGTACTGTTCGGCAAGCTCAAGGGTGGCGGCCACGTCCGCGTCGTCCTGGTCAAGGACGAGGCCGACGAGACCAAGGACAAGATCGGCTTCGAGTTCCTCGATGGCCCGGTCACGCCGAAGCAGGAGAAGCTGCCCGGTGCCCGCAAGCGTCCGCCGGGCAAGTCCAAGCCGGGCGGTGGTGGCTCCGGCGGCTCGAAGGGGCCGACGTCCAAGGGGCCGCTGGTCAAGGCTTGAACGCAAGCGACATGAATCGAAAAGGCCGGCTGAGAAGCCGGCCTTTTTGTTTGCGGCAGAGCCGTTAGCCGTAAACGTGTGACCAAATTTGGTCAGATGCGTTTCGCGAAAGACCAAAAGGCGCGTATTTACTTTTGCTCTGTTGGGGCGGGCGGGGCCGCCGAAGCAGTAGGGGCAGGCGGGGTTTTCGGTTTCGCCTTGGGCCTCTTCGCGGGCTCGGCGACCACCTTTTGCGGCTCTCCGGTGTCGTCACCACAGCGGCGTTGCTCTGCGAGCGAAGCCAAATACTGCTGACGTGCCTGAAGTGCTTGAATTTCGGTATCAGCCGTTCCTTGAAAGTCCATGCCGAACCAAAGTACGGGAATGACCAATCCCGCGACACCGGCAGCGACGTTTTGGGCGACCTTTAAGCCCTTGTCGGAGGCGAGTTGCTGAACCTTGGCGTTGTTGGACTGGACCTCAATGGAAATGGCTGCACAGTCCATGTATCGGTCCTGAGGCTGCACCACTGAAACGGGAGCCGGCGCGCGGCCCGCGCATCCACTCACAGCAGCAGCCACGGCGCAAAGCGCCACAACCTTAAAATAATTCATAAAATATCTCCCAGCCCTGGTTGCAATGAAGCGCAACTAAAGCGCGAGAGCAATACTCCTTGCGTGGCATCGTAAAATTACGGATTCGCCCGAGCGAGAGGTCACTCGCCGCGCAGGCGCTGGTCGTCCTGCACGCGGACATGCTCCGCGCCGCGCGCGCCGGCGGGCGATAGCCGCAGCATGCTCAGCGCTGCGCCGCACAGCGCAAATCCCACCCCCACGAGAAGGGCTAGCCGGGTCCCTTCGACCGGGTAGCGGCCGAGCAGCAGCGCCACCAGCGCGGCGCCGGTCGTCTGTCCGAGCAGGCGCGCTGTGCCCAGCATGCCGCTGGCGCCGCCGGCGCGCTCACGTGGGGCGGCCGCGATCATGGTGCGGTTGTTCGGCGTCTGGAACAGGCCGAAGCCGGCACCGGCCAGCGCCATCCGCCAGATCACGTCGAACGGCGTCGGGCTTGCCGGCAGGAAGGCGAGCGCGCCGAGGCCGCAGGCGAACAGCGTGAGGCCGATGCCGCCGAGCAGGCCCGCCGGATAATGCTCGACCAGGCGGCCGGCGAGGGGGGCTGCGAACGCCACCGCGATCGGCCATGGCGTGATCAGCAGGCCCATATGAACGGCGGAATAGCCGAAGCGGCTCTGGAGGTAGAAAGGGATCGCAACAAAGGCCAGCATCTGCGCGCAGAATGAGGCGATCGATGTCGCGATCGACAGCGCGAACACCGGGATGCGCAACAAGTCGACCGGCAGCAGCGGCGAGGTCATGTGGGTTTCGCGGTAGATCAGCAGCGCGCCCGCGACGATGGCGATGGCGAACTGAACGAGGCAGGTGAGTGCAGCCTCGCCATGACCGACGCTGTCGACGGCCGCGATGCCGACCCCGAAGGTGATCGCAGACAGCCCCGCACTCTGCCAGTCAAAGGAACGGCTGGCGGGCCTGGTGTGCGGCAGGCTGCGCAGACCCAGTACAAGCGTCACCACGCCGAGCGGGACGTTGATCGCGAACAGCCAGGGCCAGCTGCCGAACGCGAGGATGCCGGCGGCGAGTGTCGGGCCGACCGCGGCGGAGAAGGCGACGACGAGGGCGTTGATCCCGATGCCGCGGCCAAGCTGGCTGCGCGGGTAGGTGAAGCGCACCAGCGCCGCGTTGACGCTCATGATGCCGGCCGCGCCAAAACCCTGGATGATGCGCGCGATCGTCAGCAGCGGCAGCGTATCCGCCAGCGCGCAGAAGGCGGACGCGAGCGTGAACAGCACCAGCCCGACCAGATAGACGCGGCGATAGCCGACGATCTCGCCGAGCGAAGCCAGCGGCAGCAGCGAGATCGTGATGGCGAGCTGATAGCCGTTGACGATCCAGATCGAGAAGGCCGGGCTTGCGTCGAGGTCGGCCGCGATCGTCGGCAGCGCCACATTGGCGATGGCACTGTCGACCACCGCCATGATGATGCCGAGAGCAATGGTCAGCACCGCCTGGTTGCGCTGGGGCTGCGGCAGGCCGTCGGCATGCTCGATCGGGGCGGACGACATGATGGAGGCGCGGTTGATTCGGGCCGTGTTGCATCTCCGGATTAGGAAATTGCCTGATGGATCGCAACCCGGGAGGGCACGGGCAGGTTCCTGGCCGGAAGCGGGGCTTCGGGCGCCGGGCAATCGCATATGAGCTAGGCGCAAGGGGCATCTCCCCTGCGGCCATCCTTCGAGACGCCCGCCGTTGGCGGGCCCTCAGGATGAGGACCGAGTGTGCGGCCCTGGTTTTGACGAGCCCGATGCTGCTTAGCCTCATCCTGAGGAGACCGCGAAGCGGTCGTCTCGAAGGACGAGGCGCGCGCTCAGGTCGCGCAAAATGCCATATGCGCTTGTCCTACGGTGCGGGGGCATCGGCAGGCGGCTTTCGCAGCCTGCCGACGATGTCGCCCGTCCGAAGCTCGCTAAACGGCCGGCGGATTGCGGTCGGTGAAGGTCGTGCGCTGGTGCCAGTACGGGTAGGGCAGCGTCACCTTGCTCGCCGCGTCGAGCTTGGCGATCTGGTCCTTGGTCAGCGTCCAGCCGACCGCGCCGAGATTTTCGCGCAGTTGCGCCTCGTTGCGCGCGCCGATGATCAGCGTCGAGACCGTTGGGCGCTGGAGCAGCCAGTTCAGCGCGATCTGCGAGACGCTCTTGCCGGTTTCCTTCGCGACCTCGTCGATGGCATCGACGACACGATAGACGTGCTCGTCGGGCACGGGCGGGCCGAACTCGGCGGTCTTGGGCAGGCGGCTCACGTCAGGCTTCGGCTGGCCGCGACGGATTTTTCCGGTGAGGCGTCCCCAGCCGAGCGGCGACCAGACCACGGCGCCCAACCCCTGGTCGACGCCGAGCGGCATCAGCTCCCATTCGTAGTCGCGCCCGATCAATGAATAATAGGTCTGGTTGGCGACGTAGCGCGGGAAGCCATGCTTGTCGGCGACGGAGAGCGACTTCATCAGGTGCCAACCCGAAAAATTCGAGACGCCGACATAGCGGATCTTGCCGGCGCGCACGAGCACGTCGAGGGTCGAGAGCACCTCCTCGGGCGGTGTAAAGGCGTCGAAGCCGTGGAGCTGGAACAGGTCGATGTAATCGGTGCCGAGCCGGCTCAGCGAGGCATCGATAGCCTTGAGCAGATGCTGCCGCGACGAGCCGATGTCGTTGGGCCCGTCGCCGAAGCGGAACGTGGCCTTGGTCGAGATCAGCACCTTGTCGCGGCGGCCCTTGATGGCTTCGCCGAGAACGCGCTCGGATTCGCCGAGCGAATAGACGTTGGCAGTGTCGAACATCGAGACGCCGGCCTCGAGGCAGATATCCAGAAGCCGCCGCGCCTCGGTCGCGTCTGTCGTGCCCCATGCGGCAAGGCGGCCAACGCCGCCGAAGGTGCCGGTCCCAAGACTCAAAGCGGGCACCATGAGGCCTGACTGGCCCAAGCGTCGGTATTCCATCGATATGCTCCTCGGCTGGCCGCCGGTTGATCGGTGCGGCCTTGGAGCCGAATTTAGCGCAAGCAGGCGCGTCGTCCTATCGCGCGCTCACATACCGGCCTTGCTCGGGAATGGCCTAGTCGTGCAGACGCATGTCATTGAAGGCGGCATCGGCAACGTGCGGGCCGACTGAGTTCGTCGGAGATCGAGCCTCCGTCCGGGTTGCGGACGAACAGACCGGTGCGCTGTCACGCGCCTGCTGCGGCAGGAGCGTCAGGCTCCAGCCCACCACGACCAGCACCGCGAGGCGGATCGCGATCACACCCAGCAGCAGCTCCGATCCGCTTATCGTGGTGTGAGTCCTCATGCGAGCCAGCCTGATGCAGGCTGCGAGTCCTAACAATCTGGAATTGGCGAGCGCTACCTTCGTCCACGGCGAAGGCTTGACGTGATAGCTGATTGTCAGTGCCGCAACTGGCTCTGCCGGAAGTCGCGCGGCGACATCCCGAAATGTTCGCGGAAGACGCGGCCGAAATGCGAGAGATCGTTGAACCCCCAGGCGAACGCGATCTCGCTGACATGACGATGGGCCAGCACGGGCGAGGCGAGGTCACGCCGGCATTGGGCGAGACGCTCGGCCAGCACATGGCGCTGGAAAGAGATGTCCTCGTCGGCGAGGAGATCGTTCACATAACGCGGCGAGATGCCGAGCGCGGCCGCTGTCTCCGACAGCGAGAGGTCGGGATCGGCCAGGTGCGCTCGGATGTGGGCTTTCAACCGGTAGAGCAGGGCGGAGCGATGGGTTGACGATGGCAGCGATGCCTTGCTGAGCCGTTCGCTCAGCGCCATCGCGAGCAGATCGACGGCCTGTTCCGACAACGCGGCGGCATTGTCCGGCGCAAGCCGGTCGGCGCTCTGGCAAAGCCTGACCATGAAATCGCAGGCTAGCCGTTCGAGCGGCATCTCGGCGCCGAATGACATTGCGGTGAGCGTCTCGGTGGCGCCGAGCCGGCGCTGGAGCATCTCCCGCGGCACCTTGAAGATGGTCTGCGTGAAGGCGTCGTTGAACTTCAGCTCATAGGGCCGCGTCGTGTCGTAAAGCGCGAACTCGCCGGGATGGATCACGGTCTCGCGGCCGTCCTGCACCACGCCTCCGTCGCCGCGATTGCCGAGCGCGACCAGGACAAAATCCTGATCCGAACGCGCGATGCGGGATGGCGTCCGGAACACGTGCTGGCGGTCGGAGCAGACCTCGGAGCATACCGCCTTGCCAAGCGAGGCCTGCGTCACCGAGCCGCGAAAGGCGCTGCCGAGATCCGACTTGCAGTCGAGCCCGACGAAGACGTCGCAGACGATGTCTTGCCATAGCGCCAGCCGCCGATAGCCGGGGCTGCCGTCTGTCGTGAACTGGATGGTCATCTGGACAGCCTCCCTTTCACATCCCGCAAAATCGCATATTGGCGCGGATCCAGCCTGACCGGAGGCAAATTCCGTACCCGTGCGGCGCTCCCTCCGGTCGAGTTTTCGTTCCGCCGCGGTCGAGCGCCCGGCCGCCCGGCTTGGCCAAATAGACTGCATCGGACGTGGCTTCCGATCAACCGGCAAGGGAGGCGGGAATGGGCATCGAACATCCGAAATACAAGGTTGCGGTGGTGCAGGCGGCGCCGGCCTGGCTCGACCTCGATGCCTCGATCGACAAGTCGATCGCGCTGATCAGGGAGGCCGCCGAGAAGGGCGCCAGGCTGATCGCGTTTCCGGAAGCTTTCATCCCCGGTTACCCCTGGCACATCTGGATGGACTCGCCGGCCTGGGCGATCGGCCGCGGTTTTGTGCAGCGCTATTTCGACAATTCGCTGTCCTACGACAGTCCGCAGGCCGAGCGGCTGCGCGATGCGGTGCGGAAAGCGAAGCTCACCGCCGTGTTCGGCCTGTCCGAGCGCGACGGCGGCAGTCTTTATCTGGCGCAATGGCTGATCGGCCCTGACGGCGAGACCATCGCAAAGCGCCGCAAGCTGCGGCCGACCCATGCCGAGCGCACGGTCTATGGCGAAGGCGACGGCAGCGATCTCGCCGTACATGCGAGGGCCGACATCGGCCGCATCGGCGCGCTGTGCTGCTGGGAGCATCTGCAGCCGCTGTCGAAATACGCCATGTATGCCCAGGACGAGCAGGTGCATGTCGCGGCCTGGCCGAGCTTCTCGCTCTACGATCCCTTTGCGCCGGCGCTCGGCGCCGAGGTCAACAACGCCGCCTCGCGCGTCTATGCGGTGGAGGGCTCCTGCTTCGTGCTCGCGCCGTGCGCGACGGTCTCGCAAGCCATGATCGATGAGCTGTGCGACCGTCCCGACAAGCACGCGCTGCTGCACGCCGGCGGCGGCTTTGCCGCGATCTACGGTCCCGACGGCAGCCAGATCGGCGACAAGCTGGCGCCGGACCAGGAGGGGCTATTGATCGCGGAAATCGATCTCGGCGCCATCGGCGTCGCCAAGAACGCGGCCGATCCCGCCGGGCATTATTCGCGGCCCGACGTGACGCGGCTCCTGCTCAACAAGAAGCGATATCAGCGCGTCGAGCAGTTCGCGCTGCCGGTCGACAGCGTCGAGCCCACGGACATCGGCGCAGCGGCGAGCTGATCATTCAATTGGGATGTTCGTAGACCGATATGCGGCTTACTCATCCCACCAAGGCTTGCTCAACAGTGCGTTGGTTTTGGCAGTGGAAGCGAAACCGCCTGGGACGGCCTCCACGTAGCCAAGCTTTTCCATGGCTTTGAACGACGCGATCTCCTCTGCGCAAATGGAAAAACTTGGCACTTCATCGACGAAGAACAGCGTCGACCGATCAAGGTGCATTCGGGAAAATTCTGATCTTAGTTCAACGTAGAGCCACACCAGACTGTCCAATGTGGGACCATTTGCTGCGTTCTTAATGGCGATGGCGCGGACATCGTCAGGCCGGCAATCGAATTTAAGAAAGGGGCCGAACTCTTTGTTGTCTTTATCCAGAGACCGAACGATCTCAAGATCCCACAAGAAACCTGCACCTCGTTCCAATAGCGACATATGCCCCGTGTCGATGTAAGGCGGCGGCAGGTTCGACTCGTTTACGGTTGGAAGGTCGTCCGATGTTTCGAATAGGCGCATTGTCAACGTCAGAGCATGAACCAGCTTGGCGTAAGCGTCCAATTCAAGATCGGTCACGAGATGGTTAGGCAATGGCCGAGCAGCTCCGGATGCGCTGCGCAGATGTGATGCGCGCCGGCATCCCGTAACTCGGCCTCGCTGCCATAGCCGTAGAGCACGCCGATCGCGGTCATGCCGTTGGTGCGAGCGCCGAGCACGTCGTGGCTGCGGTCGCCGATCATGACAGCGTTGCCCGGATCGACCTTGGCTTCGTCGAGCGCGTAACGCAGCAGGTCGCGCTTGTCGACGCGGGTGCCATCGAGTTCGGAGCCGAACACGCGCTCGAAATACGGCTTCAGGCCGAAATGATTGACGATGCGGCTCGCATAGACAACCGGCTTGCTGGTTGCCACGAACATGCGCGGTGTCGTCGCGGCAAGCGTCGCCAAAGTGTCCACGATGCCCGAATAGGCTTCGTTTTCGAACAGGCCGATATCGCTGAAGCGCTCGCGGTAGAGCAGCAGCGCCCGGTCGGCGAGTTCCGAGCTGCCGGTGAGCTTTTCCAGGCTCGCATGCAGCGGCGGGCCGATGCACCAGGTCAGCTCGTCTTCGCTGGGCACCGCGACGTTCAGCCGCTCCAGCGCGTACTGGATCGAGCGGGTGATCCCGGGCTTCGGGTCGGTCAGCGTGCCGTCGAGATCAAAATAGATTGTCGTCATGCTGGCCGTGTCCGTGTCGATGCTATCGTCTATTGCTTGACCTAAACGAGGCCGCTCGCCAAGGCAACACCGCCTCGTCGATGTCGCGTACCGTTTTAAAGGCTCGCTATTCGCAGGGGGGAGGCGTAGAGTCACGCAATCACCGCCCTTCCTATGGCATCCATCGGTGACTGAGGGTCACTAGCGCTCCCGCCGAACGAGGAGGAGGGCGCATGCCTCGATTTGTGCTGGCCGACTGGATCGTGCCGCCGGTGATTGTCCCGCTGTTTCTGTTGCTCCTGGTGGCTGCCGCGGCTTTTTCGCATGGTTAGGACGACGCTCCAATATCTCGTGAGCGGACGCGATCAAAGCGGCTACGTCAGTCTGAGCCGCGACACGACGGCTGCTGCTTTGAAGAAGGCAAGGGAGCTGTTGCAGGAAGGCTATATCGACGTGCGAATCTGCACGCCGCAAGGCCGGATTTTGCTCTCTGACGAGTTCGACCAGTTCGAGGCATGAGAAGCCGCCGACGGTTCGCCACTCGGCTTACCCGGATTCTCCGCGAGGAACGTTACCTGCATGAAAGTATTTATTGTCGTATTGGCGCTTGGCATGTTTGTGCAAAGTGCCGTCGCGAAAGAAGCGGACTGCCGTACGATCGAAAGCACGAGCGGACGGCTCGCCTGTTACGACGCTGCGTTTCCGCCGCAGGCGAAGCAACCCACTGCTGCCGAAAAAGACGCGGCGCGGGCTGCCTACAAGGATCCCTTCATCGCGGAAGAGGCCAAGACCGCAGCGAAGCTGAAGAATATCTGCCGCGGCTGTTGAGGTTTGTCATCAGGCAGCGCAGGCGTGGCAGAAGGCTGACGGGCGGCGGAATAAGCCGTCTGCCGCCGTGGCACGCTCCGACATCAAGTGAAATCAGTGAGGTGCCGAAATGACGCCGCTCCGCCGTATCGCCGTCATCGGCAACTCGTTGCCGCGCCGGTGCGGAATTGCGACCTATACGACCGACCTGAAGGACGCGATCTCGGTTTCGCGCCACGATCTGGAGATTTGCATCGTGGCAATGACCGATCGCGGTGAAGCCTATGATTATCCTCCGGCGGTCGCGTTCCAGATCAAGGACGGCAATATCGAAGACTACATGCGGGCCGCGGATTTCCTCAATGCCGGCCGGTTCGACACTGTGTGTCTACAGCACGAGTTCGGGATTTTCGGTGGTGAAGCCGGGGCCCATATCCTCGTGTTGTTGTCCCGCCTTGCCATGCCGGTGGTGACGACGTTCCATACCGTGCTGGCCAATCCGACACCTGCGCAACGGACGGTCATGGAGCGCATCGTCGAGGCGTCGTCTAAGGTCGTGGTGATGGCCCATAAGGGCCGCGAACTGCTGCGTGACGTCTACCTGGTGCCTGACGACAAGATCGAAGTCATCGCCCACGGGATTCCCGATGTCGCCTTCGCCGCGCCCGATGCAGCGAAGGCCACCCTCGGATTTGAACAGAAATCGGTCATTCTGACATTCGGCCTGTTGTCCCCGAACAAGGGCATCGAGGTCATGATCGACGCCATGCCGTCGATCCTGAAGCGCTGCCCGAATGCAGTGTACGTCGTGCTCGGCGCAACGCACCCTAATTTGGTCAAGGACCAGGGTGAGGCCTATCGCGAGAGCCTGACGGCGCGGGTGCGCGAACTCGGGATCGACGAGCACGTGGTGTTCTTCGATCGATTTGCCGATCTTGCCACGCTGCTCGAATTCATCTCGATGTGCGACGTCTATGTCACGCCCTATCTCAACGAAGCCCAGATGACCTCGGGAACCCTGGCCTACAGCTTCGGACTGGGGAAACCAGTCGTTTCGACGCCTTACTGGCACGCGCGTGAGCTGCTTGCCGACGGTTGCGGCGTGCTGGTGCCTTTCGGCGATGCCGGGGCGATCGGTGACGAGATTGCAAATCTGCTGACCGACGATGCTCGCCGGCAGGCGATGTCTCGGCGCGCCTATGCGGCAAGCCGGATGATGACGTGGGAGCGGGTGGCTGAGAGCTACGTGTCCGTCTTCGACAAAGCACGGCAAGGCCATCAGCCCAAACTCTTCGCGCTCTCCGAGATGAACGCGCCCGAGCTGCGCATCCCCGTGCCGCCCGATATGCAGATCGGACATTTCCTGTCGATGTGCGACGATGTCGGGCTGTTCCAGCACGCGGTTCATTCGGTGCCGGATCGCGCCCACGGCTATTGCGTCGACGACAATGCCCGAGCCCTGCTGCTGGCCTGCGCCCTCAATGGTCCGGGCGAAAAGCCACTCTCGGAAGTCCTGACGAGCCGGTTCGCGGCATTCGTGCAGCATGCCTGGAACCCTGACACCGGGCAATTTCGCAACTTCATGGGATTCAATCGAACCTGGCTGGAAGACAGAGGGTCCGAAGACAGTCACGGGCGAACGCTATGGGCCTTGGGCGAGGCTGCACGCAGAGACGCGAGCCCGACCCGGCGCCTGTGGGCTGCTGCGTTGTTCGCCCGGGCATTGCCGATCGCGAAAAGCTTTTGTTCGCCACGCGCGTGGGCGTTCATGCTGCTCGGTTTGGACGCCTATTGCGCGGCAACTCCAGACGATCTCCACGCCAGGGAAGTCCGGCACTCGCTTGCCGACAGGTTGATGACCTGTCTGGCGTCGGTCGAGACGGCAGACTGGGTGTGGTTCGAGGAAGGGCTGGCCTACGATAACGCGCGATTGCCGCAGGCCTTGATACTAACGGGCATGGCGACACAGATGCCTCGATATCTCGATGCCGGATTGAGGTCTCTGCGCTGGCTCATGATGCAACAGACGAGCGCGGCAGGGCATTTCCGTCCGGTCGGCACCGCTGGTTTCGGCGAGCGGCGGCAACATCCCCGTGCGTTTGATCAGCAGCCTGTGGAGGCGACGGCAACGATCGCCGCCTGCCTCGCCGCGTGGCGTGCCGATGGCGACGCCGAATGGAAAGCCTTGGCGACTCGGGCCTTCGCCTGGTTTCTCGGCAGCAACGATCTCTCCGTGGCGCTGGTCGATCCGCTCACTGGCAGTTGCCGGGATGGTTTGCACCCCGATCGCGCCAACGAAAACCGCGGGGGCGAGTCGGTTGTTTGCTATCTCCTCGGACTTGCGGAGATGCGCCAGCTTGCGCGCGTCAACCCGAGCCTGACACGGCCCACAGCCTTGCGCGCCGTGAGCGCCTGAACTTCATCTTTTCATTCAGCAGGCCGAGGATACCGTGTCACAAGCTTCTTTCCTGAACCGGCAGGGGCTTCATCTGCGCCCCGATCCAGCGCGGGTCATCGTGCGGCCATTCAAGCCGGCAACCGAACCCCGCGACCTGAACCCGACCGACAAGATGCGGGCAAATCATATCGTCGACCGGGTCCTCGCGCTCAGCTCGGAGGCTGTCGCAGTTCAGCTTGCGGATGTCCTCGACAATTTCCAGGGGCGACATCGTAACCTCTTGGAGAGGTTCGAGACCCGCGCGGATGAAATGGAGGATGCTTTCGCGACGCACGGCCTCTTCTCGAAGACGCAGCGTCAGCTGGTCGGCGCCTATTTCCTCAGCGAGTATTCGTTCGAAGCCTCTGCCTTGTTCAACCCCAGCATCGTCCCGCATCCCGATCAATCTGGGGCGCCGAAGGGAGGCTTGCGCTTCATCATGAGCCTTCGCGCCGTCGGCGAGGGGCATGTGTCGTCACTGACGTTTCGAACCGGAACAATTGCGGCTGACGGAAGCCTGGCCGTCGATCCGACGGCGCGCCTTGCCTCGGTTCCCCGGGTCAGCCATCGCGTCTCCGGACCGGACGGCGACCGTGTGGAATTGACGTTCAGGCCCGAGGAAGACATCAGCGAGCGGGTCATCTTTCCAATTACCGATTCCCAGTCGAACGGCATCGAGGATGCGCGCTTTGTCAAATTCAACGACGGCGATCGGGAGACCTACTACGCGACCTATACGGCCTACAGCGGACGGGCAATCCGGTCCGAATTGATCGAGACCAGCGATTTCTTGTCGTTTCGACTGACGCCTTTGCGGGGAAGTGCGGCACAGAACAAGGGTATGGCGCTGTTCCCCCGCAAGATCGGCGGCCGCTTTGCCATGATCGCGCGACAAGACAACGAGAACCTGTACCTGCTCTATTCGGACGACCTCTACACGTGGGACGGCGGCGGGGTCCCCCTTCTGAAACCGCAATTTCCGTGGGAGTTCGTGCAGATCGGAAATTGCGGGTCGCCTATCGAACTTGACGAAGGTTGGTTGCTGCTGACGCACGGTGTCGGCCCGATCCGAAAATACTCGATCGGAGCGGCGCTGCTCGACAAGCGCGACCCATCCAGGGTGCTCGCACGTTCGGCCGAGCCGCTGTTGCGGCCTGAACCGTCCGAACGCGAAGGGTATGTCCCCAACGTCGTCTATACCTGCGGTGCGATGAGGCACAATGACCAGATCATCCTGCCATATGCCGTGTCGGATACCTTCTCCAGTTTTGCAACGATCAGGCTTTCCCCGCTCGTCGAAGCGATGCACCGCTGAGCGCGGCCTTCACGGTCGTTGACGTCAACTCCGTTTGTCAACAGTTCAGAGGAGCCGCCATGGTCCGCGAAACAACCTATGTCGTGCGGGCGTTCAATGCGGGCAAGGGCGGACGTCTGAAGGCCGATGCTCCCATCGTCTGCAAGTCGGAAAGCGGTGCGCTGCGAACGGCGGAGAGATTGGCCTTGAGCAAACTCGGCGTCGTCGCGTTCTCATCCAGCGGCGATCCCGAGATAGGTGACTACGACGATGAGCCAACGGTGTTCTTCCGAAAGGGTGAGCTTCCGACTGGCTTCGACTGAGTCGCTGGTCGTGGTCGAGCAGATATTGGCGGAGGAGCACAGATGAACGAACGACTTGAAACATTGAAGAAGGCCCGGGATCGCATGATCGAGGACAGAGATCCGCATGCGAAGGTGCTGGCCGCTCCCTTGGATCGTGAAAAGGCTGAGCGCGCACGGAACAAATTCGTCGAGCTTCAAACGCTGATTGATGCCTTGGATCGCGCCATCAGTGCGGAGAAGCCCGCCTCGGCTTAGGAGCGAAGCGAGCGAAAGGCGGAACTGGCGGACAACTCATCGCCGACGGCTCGCTTTATTGCTGTCTCGCCCATTCGACGATCGCAGTGGCATCGGCGCCCGCCTGCGCCTCCCAGGCCGCGATCACGGGCGCTGCCGCCTTCCGGAGTGCGGCGATCAGGGAGGCCGGTGCCGGCTCGGCGATGCGGACGCCATTGTCGCGCATGCGCGCGTAGTTCTCGGTGGTCCGGTGAGCCAGGAGCGCGAACTGGCTTTGCTCGGTCTCGGCCGCCGCAGCCAGCACCTCGCGCTGCATCGGCTCGGGCAGCCCGGCAAAGGCCTCGCTGCGGACGAAGGCGATCGAGACCGGCATCGCGTAGTTGATGGCCGTGAAATGCGGCAGGAAGTCCCAGAGTTTTCGCCCTGCGCCGCCGTCGCCGGAGGTGAGGAAGGCGTTCAGTTGATGGTCCTTCAGGCCGGCCAGCGCTTTGTCCATCGGCAAGAACTGCGCGTTCGCGCCCGCCGCGCGCATGACCTCGCTGGAATTGGCGTCGTAGGCCCGCAAGTTCAGTGTTGGCAGGTCGTCGGCACCGTCGAGCGGCCGTTCCGACCACAGGCCCGTGGCCGGCCAGATCGTCAAATAGAGCAGCTTGAGGCCGCGTGCGGCGAACGCCTTCTCATAGAGCGGGCGCGCTCGCGCGTTGCCGGCATGGGCGATGTCGACCGACTGCACCAGAAAGGGAAGGGTGGACAATCCGAGCACGGGGTCGAGGCCTGAGAGGGCGCCCGCAAAGGCATCGCCGCCCGCGATCCGGCCGTCCAGAGCCGCGCGTGGCATCTCGCCAGAGTTGATCTTGAGCTCGTTGTCGAAGGCGCTGGTCACGGTCACGAAACCGTTTGTGCGCGCCGCGACCCGATCGGCGAAAGTCGTAAGGCCTATCCCGGAAATGTTATTTTGCGGATATTCCGTGGTCATCCGCCAGTTGACTTGCGCCATCGCCGGCGTAGCGGACAGGGCGAGGGCAGCAAGGGCAATGAGCGTGCGGATCCGTTTGGCAGGGATGCGCATTGGGAGAAGCAGGTCAGGCAGCATATATTGGCAACTCGTCGAACCATGGCACGATGCCACGACATGGCAGATCTTCTTGTTGCATGCCGCGCCGGCATGCGCCACGGCGATGCTTGGGCATTGTTGGCGCGAATTGCAGCACTCGCCGTTGCCGCACTGCTGGTCTCTGCGACACAGGTTGCGGCATGGGACAGCTCGCCTGCGAAGATCAACGTCGCGGTGCCGAGCGTCGAGGAACTCGCGATGCCGCCGCCGAAGCCCGCGGACGCACGCGAAAGCGACACGCGGGAATCAATCTGCCTGATCGTGGAAGCGGCCGCACGCGATGCCCATCTGCCGCTGGAATTCTTCGCCCGCGTGATCTGGCAGGAAAGCCGTTTCCAGGCCGATGCGGTAGGCCCCATGACGCGCAGCGGCGAACACGCGCAGGGGATCGCGCAATTCATGCCGGGCACCGCGAGCGAGCGCGGGCTGCTCAATCCGTTCAACCCGGTGCAGGCGCTGCCGAAGTCGGCGGAGTTCTTGAACGAGCTGCGCAACCAGTTCGGCAATCTTGGCCTGGCTGCCGCCGCCTACAATGCCGGTCCGCGCCGGATCCAGGAATGGCTCGCGGGGACCGGTCCAATGCCGGACCAGACGCGCAACTACGTCTACGCGATTACCGGCACGAGCGTCGATGCGTGGGCCAAGGCAGGCGCAACCGGCAAGGGACCGCCGAGCTCGCCGCCGACGAGCTGTCGCGATCTGATGGCGCTCCTCAAGCGCGCGCCGAATGCGTTCGTCGCCGAGCTCGAGCAGCATGTCGAGCTTGCCGCCGCCAAGATCTGGGGCGTGCAGCTCGCGGCCGGCTTCGACCGCAACAGGGCGCTGGCGATGTATTCCCGTGCCGTCGGGCGGCTGAGCACCGTGATTGGCGAGCGCGATCCGAGCCTGCTGAGCTCGGTGATGCGCAGCCGCGGCACGCGTGCGTTCTACCAAGTGAGGATCGGCGCGGATACGCGCAGCGAGGCGGATGATCTCTGCAACCGCATCCGGAAAGCGGGCGGCGCGTGCTTCGTGCTGAAGAACCGGGGTGTGAGCGGGTAGGCGTCTCTCCGTGCGCATGCCAGCCCCGCCGCGCGCTTCCTTGACGTCAGACGCCGCATTCCGCGTTATGCAGCCACGATTCCACAACCCCGGCCAAAACCCCCGTGGCGCTTCCTCCGCTCGATTCACCTCAATGGCAAAGTCCCTGGCGCGCGTTTGCGTGGGGGCTTCGCTCGATCACGCAGACGATCCTCACGCTCGTGCTGTTTGCGACCTATCTCGGCATCGGTGCGCTGGCCCATGACACCCATTTCAGCTTGCTCTGGGCGCTCTGCTCGACGCTGTTCGTCTGGGCAGGTCCGGCACAGATCATCCTGATCACCACGCTCGGCTCGGGCGCGACGGTCATCCAGTCGGCGATCGCGGTCACGGTCAGCGCGATCCGGCTGTTTCCGATGGTGGTCTCCGTGCTGCCACTGATGCGCACGCCGACGACCAAGCGGCGCGAGCTGTTCTTCGCGGCGCATCTCACCGCCGTGACGCTGTGGGTCGAATGCCACCGCTTCCTGCCGCAGGTGCCGCGCGAGCGGCGGATCGCCTTCGTCAACGGACTTGGCTTCGGCCTGGTCTCGGTGTGCCTCACCGCCAATACGGTCGGCTATTTCCTCGCCGCCAATCTGACGCAGACGCTGGGTGCGGCGATCCTACTGCTGACGCCGTTGTCGTTCCTGTTCTCGACCGCGCGCAACAGCCGTGAGGCCGCCGACGTCGTCGCGTTGACACTCGGCTTTCTGCTCTATCCGTTGGCCGCGAAGATGAACTCGGGCCTCGACATCCTCGTCAGCGGCCTGGTGGCCGGCACGATCGCCTATGGCGTGCACTGGTGGCGGGAGGTGCGCGCATGAGCGCTGCGCAGCTCATCGGTGACTGGCATGCGCTTGTCGTGCTGTTCGTCGCGGGCGTCATTCCCAACCAGATATGGCGCATGCTGGGCCTGTGGTTCGGCGGCGGCATCGACGAGGGCTCCGAGCTGCTGGTCTGGGTGCGGGCGGTGGCCACCGCGATCCTGGCGGGCGTCATCGCCCAGATCGTGGTGCAGCCGCCGGGCGCGCTGGCCAGTGTGCCGGATGTCCTGCGCTACGGTGCGGTGGCCGCGGGCCTCGTCGTCTTCCTGCTGACCCGCCGCTCGATTTTCGCGGGCGTGGTCGCCGGCGAAGCCTTCATGCTGGCCGGCACGTGGTGGTTGGGCTAAAACCGCCTCCGAACAGCCAAGGAACACGAATTATGGTTCGCGAAAACGAGCTCCGCGAGGGCGAGATCGCCATCGAGCTGCCGTCGACGGAAGATGCCGGCCTCGTCTTCATCGGCCGCATCCGCACGCCCTGGACCTCGCGGCTGGAGACGCCGCGGCAGGGCCGCGCCGATGGCCCGATCTGCCGGCTCGAGATCTTCGAGCCCTTCATACCGGCGATCAAGGGCGTCGATTTCTACAGCAATCTCGAAGTGCTCTACTGGCTCGACAAGTCGCGCCGCGACATCGTGCTGCAAAGCCCGAAGAACAACGAGAAAACCCGCGGCACCTTTTCGCTACGGTCGCCGGTCAGGCCCAATCCGATCGGCACCTCGATCGTGAAGCTGGTCGGCATCGAGGGCAATGCGATCCTGGTGCGTGGCCTCGATTGCATCGACCATACGCCGCTGATCGACATCAAGCCCGATCGTTGCGAATTTACGCCACTGGCCGCGCCGCAGCCGGGGGATTTTCAGACGGAGTAAATCTCTCCTCCGTCATTGCGAGGAGCGAAGCGACGAAGCAATCCAGACTGCCTCCGCGGAAAGACTCTGGATTGCTTCGCTGCGCTCGCAATGACGAATGGAGAGAGATCAACCTGCCTTCAGCGCCGCGATCAGCTTGGTCGCGTTCTCTTCCAGCACCTTGACGTCTTCCTTCCGGCTCGCCGGCGGCAGCATGGCGATGCCGTCATGGCGCGGCATGACGTGCATGTGCAGGTGAAACACCACCTGTCCGCCGGCAGGTTCGTTGAACTGCTGCACCGTGATGCCGTCGGCCTTGAACGCCGTCATCGCGGCGGCCGCGATCTTGTGCGCGCCGCGCGCGACGTGGGCGTAATCGTCCGGGTTGATGTCGAGGATGTTGCGGGCAGGGGCCTTCGGGATCACCAGCGTGTGGCCGGGCACGCGCGGCATGATGTCGAGGAAGGCGAGCACGTGCTCATCCTCATAGACCTTGTGGCACGGGAATTCGCCGCGCAGGATCTTTGCGAAGATGTTGTTGGTGTCGTAGGCGGTCATGGCGGCGGCTCCCAGGAATTCTGCGCTTGGAATTTTGCGCTTACTGTCACCAGGCACACGAGGGCGTCAAGGCGCCTCGTCGATGCCCTTGCGGAACGGGCCGAGCTCGGCGAGCTCCCGGCCGGCTTCCGCGACATAGGCACGCTCGCGCTTGAGGTAATCGTCGATGGCGCGGCGCAGGCCGGGGTCGGCGATGAAGTGGGCGGAGTGCGTTGTCCGCGGCAGGTAGCCGCGCGCGATCTTGTGCTCGCCCTGCGCGCCGGCCTCGACATGGGTGAGGCCGCGCTTGATGGCGAAATCGATAGCCTGGTAATAGCAGACCTCGAAATGCAGGAAGGGGTGATGCTCGACCGCGCCCCAGTTGCGGCCGAACAGCGTGTCCGACCCGATGAAGTTGATCGCGCCCGCGATCCAGCGGTCGTTGCGGCGGGCCATCACCAGCAGCACGTCCTCGCTCATGGTCTCGCCGATCAGCGAGAAGAATTCGCGCGTGAGGTAAGGCCGGCCCCATTTGCGCGAGCCGGTCTCCATGTAGAACTCGAAGAATGCGTCCCAGGCGTCCTCGGTAATGTCCTTGCCGGTAAGACAATGGATGGTGATGCCATTGGCCAGAGCATCGCGCCGCTCGCGCTTGATCGACTTGCGGTGGCGGGAATTCAGTGTCGCCAGGAAATCGTCGAAACCCGCAAACCCCTCGTTGCGCCAGTGGAACTGCTGGTCGGTGCGCTGGAGGAAGCCATGCTGGGCAAGCAGCTTCCATTCCGCCTCGCGCGCGAAGGTGACATGGACCGAGGAGGCCTTGCTGACGCCGCACAGGGCCACCAGCCCGCTCGCCAGCGCCTCGGTGATGCGCTCGTGGTCGACACCGTCGCGGACCAGTAGCCGCGGGCCCGTGGCCGGCGTGAAGGGAACCGAGACCTGGAGCTTCGGATAGTACCGCCCGCCGGCCCGCTCGTAGGCGTCCGCCCAACCGCGGTCGAAGACGTACTCGCCTTGAGAGTGCGATTTCAGATAGCAGGGCGCCACGCCGGCGACGCGGCCATCGACCTTGGCCACGAGGTGTCTCGGCCCCCAGCCGGTGCGGATCGTTGCCGAACCCGATTTCTCGACGGCAGAGAGAAAGGCATGCGAGACGAACGGGTTATAGGCGGGTCTTGAGAGGCCGAAGGAATCGCCTGGAAGCGCGGATGAAGTTCCGGCGCCATACCCGTTGCAAGCCTTGTCGGGATTGGCGCAAGCGTCCCAATCCTCAGGCGACACCTCGCCAATCGAAGGCACGGCCTCGAGCGTGATTTCCGCTGGTCTCATCGTGCCCAAGATCGTGCATTGCAGCACCGACTTCAAGAGGCGGGAACTGGGAGGCGGTAGCCATCCCAGCCGTCATTGCTAGGAGCCCTTGCGACGAAGCAATCCAGAATGCCTCCGCAGGCGCATTTCTGGATTGCTTCGCTACGCTCGCAATGACGATGGAGAGGCAGTTCGGCCCTACGGCACGAACCCCTCGAAGATCATCTGGTCCGCATATTGCCCGACCCGTGTCCGCTGCTCCCCCGTCCGCACCGTCCAGCCGAGCAGGGCGCAGCCGAAGACATTGCGGGCGATCCAGGGGGCGGGGGCCGGCAAGTGGTCGACCTTGAAGGCGACGAAATGCGGCTGGGTCTGGAAGCCGTGGCGCAGGTACAGCATGCTGTCGCGCTGCGCCTGGGTCAGCTTCGCCCAGTACTCGTCCTCATAAGTTCGCTGCGCGACGATGCCGCGCGGGCGGGAGGGCAGCAGCTCGCGCAGCGCCAGCACCTGATCGGGATCGAACGACATGCCGACGGCTGGGCCCTGATAGGACGCCAGCACCTCGGCCATCCGCTTCACCAGCTTGCGGTCGCCGTCAAAATGGCTCTTCACCTCGATCACCAGCGGCACGCGGCCGGCGACCATGGCGCAGAGATCGGACAGCGACATCATCCGCTCAGGCGTATCCTTGAATACGACAGCCTTCAGCTCCGCCGCGGTCTTCGAGACCACCTCGCCGGTGGCCTCGGTGAGGCGGCCGAGCGCATGGTCGTGATGCACCATGGCCTCGCCATCGGCGGAGAGCTGGATGTCGACCTCGATCGAGAAATTGCCTGATATCGCAGCCTGCACCGCGCCCGGCATGTTCTCGACGATGCCACGGGAGATGTCATGCAGGCCGCGATGGGCGACCGGCCGGGCTGTCAGCCAATCAGGAGCGCGCACGATGCTGTCCTCAGGCGACCTCGAACACGCCTTCGACCTCGACCGCCGCATCCGCAGGCAGCGAGGCGACGCCGACGGTGGTGCGGGCATGGCGGCCCTTGTCACCGAAAGCGGCGACCATCAGGTCGGAGGCGCCGTTGAGCACCTTCGGCCCGTCCAGGAAGTCCGGCGCCGAGTTGATGAAGCCGCCGAGGCGCACCACGCGCACGACCTTGTCGAGGTCGCCGAGCGCGCCCTTGACCTGGGCCAGCAGATTGACCGCGCAGCCGCGCGCCGCCGCGGCACCGTCCTCGATCGAGACGCCGGCGCCGAGCTTGCCCTTGGCGATCAGCTTGCCGTCCGGGGCAAAGCAGACCTGGCCGGAGACGAACAGCAGATTGCCGGTGCGCACGAACGGCACGTAATTGGCCACCGGGGTGGGGGCCTCATGCAGCTTGATGCCCTGTTCCGCCAGCTTTTGTTCGACCGTGCCCGCCATGTCTCGACCTCGTTGTCCAAAATTTGTCCGCCCGGGCGCGTCCGTCGGGAGGCCGGGCGCGCCCTGTTTCGCCCATCGTGCCGCCACATGCAAGCAACCGGACGGGGCTGCATTTTATCGACGCCGGGCAGGAGGTTCAGCGCGAGGGCAGCAACTTTACGTGAAACGGCCTCAGTTGCGACGCAATGGAACGGTCACTAAACTGTCGAATCTGCGCTTCCCAAGTGCGTTCCCAAGGATGAGACATGGTGCACCTTTTCCGGACTTCGCTCGGTGTGATGACGCTCGCGGCGGCTGCGTTCGGCCCCGGAGGCGTTGCCCAGGCCGCCAACGGTCCGTTCCTCGCGCACCAGGCACTCTATGACCTCAGCCTCGTCAAATCGCGCTCCAATTCGGTCAACAGCGCGCGGGGCCGCATCCTCTACAACTTCACCGGCAGCTCGTGCGAGGGCTATACCTCCGAATTCCGCCAGGTCTCCGAGCTCGACAGCGGCGAGGGCAAGGTCACGCTCAGCGACCTCCGCTCCAACTCCTGGGAAGATGCCGCGGGCAAAAGCTACCGCTTCAAGATCGAGACGCGGATGAACGAGGCCGATGCCGGCCGGGTCGACGGCTCGGCGGAGCGCGACGGCGACCACATCAACGTCAAGCTGAAGCTGCCGGCGCCGAAGACTTTCACGCTCGACGGCCAGATCGTGTTCCCGACCGAGCAGATCCAGCGCATCATCGCCGCCGCCAGGGACGGCAAGTCGTTGCTCGAGCTGTCGGTCTATGACGGCTCCGACGACGGCCAGAAGGTCTACAACACGCTGACCGTGATCGGCCAGCCCATTGCCGCCGAGCGCGCGACGTCGTCCGACCCGTCGACCGCGGATGAGCACATGAAGTCGCTCAAGCGCTGGCCCGTCACCGTCAGCTATTTCGACCGCCAGTCGCAGCAGAAGGAAGGCGAGCAGACGCCGGTCTATGCGATGGCGTTCGAGCTCTACGAAAACGGCGTCTCGCGCCAGCTCGTGCTCGACTACAACGATTTTGTCATCTCGGGCGCGATGGGCAAGTTCGACATCAAGGACAGCAAGCCCTGCAATTGAGGGGCTGTCTCTTCGTCATTGCGAGCGCAGCGAAGCAATCCAGAATCCCTCTGCGGAGAGATTCTGGATTGCTTCGTCGCTTCGCTCCTCGCAATGACGGAGCCCAGCGGGACTAGCTCTCGTCACGTTGTCCAGCTACGCTCTCTCCCAACCACAAACTCCGGGAGCCAGCCCATGCCCAAGCTCGACCATCTCCGCCCCAGCGGCCTGCATCACAATCCCGCTTATTCCCACGTCGTCACCGCCACGGGCGCGCGGACGATCTACATTTCCGGCCAGGTCTCGACCGACGAGGAAGGCCGGATCGTCGGCGAAGGCGATCTCGCCGCGCAGACCACGCAGGTGATGCAGAATCTCGGTCATGCGCTGAAGGCGGCCGGCGCGAGCTATTCCAACATCGTCAAGATCACGACCTTCGTGGTCGGCTACAAGCCGGAGCTGCGCCCGATCATCGGCAAGGCCCGCTCGGCCTTCTTCGAAGGCATGGAGCCGCCGGCCTCGACCCTCGTCGGCGTCTCCGCGCTCGCCGCGCCGGAATGGCTGATCGAGATCGAGGCAATCGCGGTTGCGGATTGAGTCAGTAGCCCGGATGGCGCTTCGCCATCCGGGCTATGGGTGCTTCGCCTCTGACATCTGTTGCAGCAGCACCATCGCCTCGTCGGCCCTGTCGGCGGGCACAAACAGATGGTCGTGGTGGAAGGCCGATACGGCATTCACGCTGATGCCGGCATCGGCGAGACGCGCTGTGATCGCCGCCAGGAAGCCCACCGCATCGAGTGCGGAGTGAACCGTCAGCGTGATCAGGCGGGACGGGAAGGCGTAGCGTAATGCTGCTGCTTCGGCCTCTTCGCGCGAAATCACGAGCGTAGTGCCTTCTTGCTCACGAAACGTCAGCAGCGCATTGAGTGCTGCGGGAATGCGCTCGTTCGCGGCGATCGTGCAGAACACGAAGGTGCCCGGCCGCAGCTCCGGCCTCATCTGCCTCAGCAGCGCGTCGAGATCGCGTTCACCCGTCACGGTCGCTTCCTCTCACCACCGTCATCCTGAGGTGCCGGAGCGCAGCGGAGGCCTCGAAGGATGGACGGCCCGGCTGCATCTCGGCCGTGCATCCTTCGAGGCTCGCCAAGGCTCGCACCTCAGGATGACGGAACAGGTACCTCCGTTGTTGCCAGGTCACTCCTGCGCCTTCTCCGGCCCGTCATACGCAATGCCGCGGATCACCGCGGCGCTGCCGAATTTCTTGCGCAGGCTGTCCACCGCGCGCTCGGCATGGGCGGCGCGGCGGTCGAGCATGTCGGTGTCGTCGGCGGGCGAGCCGTCGCGCAGCGCGCTGACGCCGGCGCCCATCAGGCGGAAGGCGGTGCCGTCGATCTCCTTGGCCAGCATCTCGCGGCAGATCGAGAAGATCTTTGCGGCAAGCTGGGTCGGGGCTGCAATTGATTGAGAGCGGGTGCGCTGGCGGAAATCTGACGTCTTCAGCTTCAGCGTGACGGTGGAGCCGGCAAGCTCGCTGCTCTTGAGGCGCGACGAGGTCTTCTCGCACAGCCGCCAAAGAGTTTTCTCCAGCGTCGCGAAGTCGCGGATGTCGGTCTCGAAGGTCGTCTCGCTGGAAATCGTCTTGGCGCCCCGATCAGGCTCGACGCGGCGGTCGTCGATGCCGCGGGCGAGCCGCCACAGCCTGCGGCCGTCGCTCGGAAACTGCCGCATCATCTCGATCTCGTCGGCCTTCTGGAGGTCGGCGATGACACGGAAACCGCGCTGCCCAAGGCGCTCCTGCGTCGCGGGGCCGACGCCAAAAATGAAGCCGACAGGCTTCTCCGCCAGCATCGCGCGCGCTTCCTCCTGGTCGAGTGCGGCGAAGCCGCGCGGCTTGTCGAGGTCGGAGGCGATCTTGGCGAGGAACTTGTTGCAGGAGAGGCCCACTGAAACGCTGATGCCGATGTCGCGCTCGATGTCGCGGGCGAAGCGCGCCAGCACCTTTGCCGGGATCATGCCGTGCACCCGCTCGGTGCCGGACAGATCGAGGAAGGCCTCGTCGATCGACAGCGGCTCCACCAGCGGCGTCAGCGCCTGCATGGCCTGCCGCACCTCGCGGCCAACACGGACATATTTCGCCATGTCAGGCGGGATCACGGTCGCATGCGGGCAGGCGTCCAGCGCCTTGAACATCGGCATGGCCGAGCGCACGCCATAGGTGCGCGCGATATAGCAGGCGGCCGACACCACGCCGCGCTTGCCCCCGCCGATGATGACGGGCTTGTCGGCGATGTCAGGGTTGTCGCGCTTCTCGACCGTCGCATAGAAGGCGTCGCAGTCGATATGGGCGATGGTCAGGCTCGCCAGCGCCCGGTGGCGGACGAGGCGAGGGGAACCGCAGGCGGAACAGCGCCGGACCGCCATGTCCAGATCGGCCGAACAATCCCGGCAGAAGCAACGAGGCCCGGCCGGGTCGGGGCCGGTCACGGCACGTCGCGCTCCCAATTGGGGTCGCCAAGCGCATCGCCGAGGACCTGCCGGGCTGCTGCAACGTTGGTGGGGTGCAGTTCCGCAGTCGAGGCAAAGGCTTTCACGGTGGCGTCATCGCGCATCACGAAATCGAGCACGCTGAGCAGGAAGTTCGGGTCCGAGGCGGCGTTCCGGAGAGTCTCCGGGCCGACCCCTGTCTCAGCCAGGAACAGGCCCAGCCGCTCGGGATCGCCGGCCACGAAGGACAGCGCCTGAATCGCAACGATTTCAGCGACTTCGCGAGGGTTGTGAACAGGCTTTTTCAAGGGGGCGGTTTGCCTTTCCGTTAACTTTCGGTGTCTACTTTGAAACCATCATGCCCGAGTCTCAAGAGCCCCGACAAGCAACTGGAAACCACATCGTAGAAAGTCGGCCCTCGGGTTTAACGAAACTCAAGCGAATCTGAGGCTAGTTTGAATCCAGTTTTCGAAGCGCCGGCAAGCGGCGCCTGAGGCGTCACATGTATCCGGCTTCGTGCCAAACAGGAGGGCGGGATGGCTAAGACCGTCCTGATCGTGGAAGACAACGAGCTCAACATGAAGCTCTTCCGCGACCTGTTGGAGGCGCACGGCTACCAGACCTCCGGCACCAGCAACGGATATGAGGCGCTCGACCTCGTTCGCAAGATGCGGCCCGACCTCGTGCTGATGGATATCCAATTGCCGCAGGTCTCAGGCCTCGAGGTGACGCGCTGGATCAAGGACGATCCGGAGCTGCGCGCCATTCCCGTCGTCGCGGTCACCGCGTTCGCGATGAAGGGCGACGAAGAGCGCATCCGCGAGGGCGGCTGCGAGGCTTATTTGTCCAAGCCGATCTCGGTCGGCAAATTCATTGAGACGGTCCGGCGTTTTATCGGATAGGAAGTGAGTTCACAGTGTCCGCGCGTATCCTGGTTGTCGATGACGTTCCCGCCAACGTCAAACTCCTCGAAGCCCGCCTGTCCGCCGAATATTTCGACGTGATGACCGCCTCGAACGGCACCGAGGCGCTGGCGCTGGCCAGCCGCGCCGAATGCGACATCATCCTGCTCGACGTCATGATGCCCGACATGGACGGTTTCGAGGTCTGCCGTCGCCTGAAGAGCAATCCGGCGACGCACCACATTCCCGTCGTGATGGTCACCGCGCTCGACAGCCCGTCCGACCGCAACCGCGGTCTCGAAGCCGGCGCCGATGACTTCCTGACCAAGCCGGTCTCCGACGTCGTGCTGATCGCGCGCGTGCGCTCGCTGACGCGGCTGAAGATGATGACCGATGAGCTGCGCATGCGCGCCGTCACCTCGCTCGAAATCGGCATGCAGGCGCCCGAGCGCAGCGCCGTCGCCGACACCGGCAAGGGCGGCCGCATCCTCCTCGTCGACGACCGCCAGTCCTCTTACGAGCGGCTGGCGACGATCCTCGCCGCGGAGCACACCATCGACGTCGAGCCGAACCCGACAGAAGCGCTGTTCCACGCCGCCGAGGGCAACTACGACCTCTTGATCGTCTCGCTCGACCTCAACAATTTCGACGGCCTCCGTCTCTGCAGCCAGGCGCGCTCGCTGGAGCGCACCCGCCATGTGCCGATCCTGGCGATCGCCGACCCCGAGAACTCGACGCGGCTGCTTCGCGGGCTCGAGATCGGCGTCAACGACTATCTGCTGCGCCCGATCGACAAGACCGAGCTGCTGGCGCGCGCCCGCACCCAGATCCGCCGCCGCCGCTACACCGATCACTTACGCGACAACGTGCAGAACTCGATCGAGATGGCGATCACCGACGCGCTCACCGGCCTGCACAATCGCCGCTACATGGAAAGCCATCTGGCGACGCTCGCCGAGCAGGCCTCCACGCGCGGCAAGCCGCTGGCGCTGATGATCCTGGACATCGACTATTTCAAGTCGATCAACGACAATTACGGCCACGACGCCGGCGACGACGTCTTGCGGGAATTCGCGGTGCGCGTCCGCAAGTCGATCCGCGGCATCGATCTCGCCTGCCGCTACGGCGGCGAGGAGTTCGTGATCGTGATGCCGGAGACCGATCTCCACGTCGCCGGCATGGTCGCCGAGCGCCTGCGCCGATCCATCGCCGGCGAGCCGTTCTCCGTGCACAAGGGCACCAAGCGCATCGAGGTCACGATCTCGATCGGGCTCACCACGCTGGAGCAGAAGGGCGAGGCCGTCGCCGACGTCCTCAAGCGCGCCGACACGGCGCTGTATCGCGCCAAGCACGACGGCCGCAATCGGGTGGTGTCGCAGGCGGCGTGAGGGCTGCTCGCACACAAAAGTGCGAAAACAACCCCATGCACAGTAGCCGGCGCGAGCTAAATCAATGGCTTATGCGGAGTGACGACGCCGATTCATACGGCTATCTCGACTTGCCCTTGCGCCGCTTGTAGAGCGCGTTGAAGCCGCCCGCCATGAACGTGACGAAGCGCTCACGAACGGCTTCGAAGTCATCGGACGCACATAGATTCTTCGAGAGACGATCGATGCGGCCCGTCCGCGACATGAGCAGCGAATAGGCCCCCGAGGTGAACTGGAAGCCCCAGAACAAATCCTCGGGCTTCGCATCGGGTACCGCCTTCTTGAGCAGGCCGATCAGCCTCAGCACGAGCGGATCGAGATAGGCTTCCATCTTCTCGGCGCCGTAGCCGGGCGCGTTGTTGACCTGGGCAAAGATACGGCCGAAATTGCGCCAGGCTTGCTCGTCATTGATATAGACGTCGAAGGCGCCATCGTAATAGGCGCGAAGCGCGCCCTCGACGGTTGGGCGGCCCTTGATCTTCGCTTCGTAAGCGTCGAGCTCGGCGGTCCGCAAAGTCACCGCATACCCCACGCGGCGTTCGAACACGGCGTCGAACAGCGACTTCTTGCCGTCGAAATAATAGTGAATGAGGGCGGGATGGATGCCCATTTTGTCCGCGACATCCTTGATCGTCACCCCGAAATAGCCGAGCTGCGCGAACAGTTCTTCGCTGGTGTCGAGGATCAGCTTCACGGTCGCGGCACGCTGTTCAGCGCGTGTACGGCGGCTCTCCAGTTTCAACGCTGCTGGCATGATCTCCGATTTTCCTGACGGACGCGTCGGGGAAGACGGCATTCCAACCAATTCGACATCACGATGGAATGCGGGCCGGGCCGGGTCAAGCTCGGGCCGGCTGTCCCTCCAAATATTCATTTAGTGCTAAATGAATGAACTTGACCTGTCCAGAGCCTCACGGTAGTGGCGAAGGGGCCGGGGACCACGGCATCCGGCGTCAGCCAAAAATCGCCATCGCCCTGCCGCCGCAGGACGAGAGCGCAATCCAGAACAACGGCTGGCAACGACCAGCCGCCTTAGGGGAGGACTCCATGACGGGCTTGAAGTCGATGGCAACAGCCATGCTGATGCTCGGCACCGCACTTGCGGCACCTGCGTTGGCGCAGAAGAAATACGACACGGGCGCAACCGACACCGAGATCAAGGTCGGTCAAACCAATCCCTTGAGCGGGCCGGCGTCTGCCTTCGGTGCCATCGGCAAGGCCGAGGCGGCTTACATTCGCATGATCAACGATCAGGGCGGGGTCAACGGGCGCAAGATCAACCTTATCCAGTACGACGACAGCTATAGTCCGCCGAAGACGGTCGAGCAGGTGCGCAAGCTGGTCGAAAGCGATGAAGTGCTCACGACGTTCCAGATCATCGGGACGCCGCCGAACTCGGCCGTGCAGAAATACCTGAACAGCAAGGGGGTCCCGCAACTCCTGGCCGGAAGCGGGGCATCACGCTTCACCGATCCGAAAAACTTCCCCTGGACGATCTCCGCCAACCCCAATTACCAGTCGGAAGCGCACATCTATGCCAGGCATATCCTGGCGAACTATCCGGACGCCAAGATCGGCATCCTCTATCAGAACGACGATCTCGGCAAAGATTACGTCAAGGGCTTGAAGGAAGGGCTGGGCGCCAAGACGAGCATGATCGTCAAGGAGCTCTCCTACGAGCTGGCCGACCCGACCGTCGACTCCCAGATGGTGACGCTGAAAGCGTCAGGCGCAGATCTCTTCTACAACATGTCGACGCCGAAATTCGCCGCGCAATCGATCAGGAAAGCGGCGGAGCTCGGCTGGAAGCCCGTCCATATCCTGGAGGTCAACGCAACAGCCGTGGGCCAGGTTCTGGTGCCTGCGGGCATCGAGAACGCCAAGGACATCATCTCGGTCAACTACGGCAAGGATCCGCTCGATCCGCAATGGGCCGATGACGAGGGCATGAAGCGCTACAAGGCCTTCATGGCGAAATACGCGCCCGGCGAGGACGCCAATAGCGGCTTCGCCACCTACGGATATTCGACGGCGGCGCTGCTGGTCCACATCCTGAAGCAATGCGGCGACGAACTCACCCGCGCCAACATCATGAAGCAGGCCACCAGCATCAAGGGCTTCGTCCCCGACCTGGGATTGCCTGGAATGTCGATCAACACCAGTGCCGACGATTATCGCATCAACAAGCAATTCCAGATGATGAAGTTCGACGGGCAGCGCTGGGTGCTGTTCGGGCCGATCCTGACCGACGAGTTCAAGGCGGATTGAAGCGCCCTGCATGACTCATGTTATTGGCAGTGTTGGCGGTCTTGATCCCGCCAAGCTTGCTGAGGCCGGTCCGGCGCTCCAGCAATTCATCGATCGGGGTGAGATCGCGGGCATCGTGACGCTCACCTCGCGTCGCGGCAAGATCGTTCAATCCGAGGCGCTTGGCTGGTCCGACATCGAAACGAAGACGGCGATGCGGCCGGACACCCTGTTCCGCATCGCCTCGATGACCAAACCGATCACTTCGGTGGCGGCTATGATGCTAGTCGAGCAGGGCAGGATCGCGCTGTCAGACCCGATATCGCGCTGGATTCCAGAACTTGCCGAGCCGAGGGTCATGCGGAATGCCGCGGGACCGCTGGAAGACACGGTGCCGGCGCGGCGCGGGATCACCCTCGAGGATCTGTTGACGCATCGTTCGGGGATCGCCTACGCGTTCTTCTCGGAGGGCCCTCTGAAGCAGTCCTATGAGGAGGCGCTTGGCGATCCCGCGATGAATCGATTGACGCCTGACGAATGGCTGGCCGCGCTCGGCACGCTGCCGCTGGCCTATCAGCCGGGCGAATTGTTCCACTATGGCCATTCGACGGACGTTCTCGGCTTCCTGATCGGCCGACTCCTCGGAAAGCCGTTGCGTCGCGTCCTCAGCGAGATGATTTTCGCGCCGCTGGGCATGGAGAACACGGACTTCTGGCTTTCGGGCGACAAGCGAAGCCGTCTGGCCAGCCTCTACCGATATGATGAGACGGCCGGTCAGCTCGCGAAAGTCACGATGGATATGTACGACGAACCGCCGGCCTATACGCCGGGCGGGGGTGGCTTGATCTCGTCTGCGTCGGATTATCACCGGTTCGCGCGCATGCTGCTCGGCAAGGGCGAGCACGATGGCGTTCGATTGCTGAAGCCGGAGACTGTCCAACTGATGCGAACGAACCGGCTGACCAATGCCCAACGTCAGGTTCCATTTGCGGGCATGCCGCTCTGGCAGAAATCCGGCTTCGGACTGGGGATTTCGATTGCCGAAGATTCCGTCGACAATCCGTATGCTTGTGGCGCCCCCGGCTCGATAACCTGGCCGGGCATATTCGGGACCTGGTGGCAAGCCGATCCGGTGCACGATCTGATCATGATCTACCTGATTCAGCATCAGGTGCCCGTTTCGGCAAATTCGGGCGCGACGATCGCGACCGGCCGTGGCGCCGCGGGCCGCAGGGCCTTGCCGGTCTATCAACGCGCAATCTATGACGCGTTGCAGGGCGGCTAGGTCAGCGCGATGCACAGGGATCGCTGGCGTTTTGCTACGCGACCACGACGGTCAGCGCGGTGCGGGCGTGCCTCGCTTGTCCTCTGCTGCTCGATCAGGCCACATCCACCCCTGCATTCCGCAGCAACACCTTCGCCGCGTCCTTCGCGGCGCGCGCCATTGCGGGATCGTCGCGCACGAGGTCCTGGGCGATGGAGCCGTCGACCAGCAGCACGAGCTGCGTTGCCAGCGCTTCCGCCTCCGCAACACCGAGCTCATTCAACCGGTCACGAAACCAGACACGGCGGCTTTCCTTGAAGGCGATGGCGATCTTCTTCACCGCGCGGTCGGTGGGCCCGAGCTCGGCCACCGCATTCACGAACGGGCAGCCGCGAAAGTCTTTCGCCGCAAACCGACGCTCCAGCGAATCGAAGGTGGCGAGAATCTGCTCGGCCGGCGGCTTGTCCGAGGGGCGCGTGTGGACGAAGCGGCGCTCCAGATAGGCTGTGATCAGCGTGTCCTTGGAGGGGAAGTGGTTGTAGAGCGTGCGCTTGGAGATGCCGATCTCGGCCGCGATGGTGTCGACGCCGATCGCGCGAATGCCTTGCAGATAGAACAGCTTGTCGGCGGTCTCGAGGATCCGCTCTTTCATCGTCTGTGGGGCGGGCGGGGGAGCCATGCGGCAGCGTGTGTCCAGGTTGCTTGACAGCAGCGCCCGTTCATAGCCTAAGTACACAGGTCTGTGTAACTAAAATCATAGAGAATTGCAGACGACGGCTATTGCGCCGCGCGCCCGAGGGAGAAGAAAAATGCCCCTGTTGCAGGTTCTGCGTCCGACATTGCCCATCCTGATCGGCGCCTCGATCATGCTGACGCTGAGCATGGGGCTGCGGCAGAGCCTCGGCATCTTCATGCAGCCGCTGACGCATGACATCCACATCTCGATCTCGGATTTCACGCTGGCGCTGGCCGTGCAGAATCTCGCCTGGGGCTTTCTTCAGCCGCCTATCGGCGCGCTGACCGTGCGCTACGGCTTTCGTCCGATCATGATTGCAGGCGCGCTGATGTACATCGCGGGCCTGGTGCTGATGGCGTCCGCCAACGGGCTCGTGGCCATCATGATCGGCGGCGGCGTGCTGATCGGCACGTCGCTGGCCTGCACCGCGGCGGCGATCGCGATGTCGGTCGCGGCGCGCGCCGTCCCCGCGACGGTTCGCTCCACCGTGCTCGGCATCGTCTCCGGCGCGGGTTCGCTCGGCGCGCTGCTGTCGGCGCCCATCGGACAGATGCTCAACGAGGGCTTTGGCTGGCGCGTCGGGCTCGCCGGCTTCGTCATCATGTCGATCTTCATGATTCCCGCCGCGTGGTATGCGGGGCGCGTCGATCAGGTCCCGCTGCCGAAGCCGGCCGCCGACGACATCGGCGATGTCAGTGCCGCGTCGGTGGCGAAGGCGGCGTTCAGCAATGCGCCGTTCGTCGTGATGACCTGCGCCTATCTCGTCTGCGGCATGCAGCTCGTGTTTCTCACCACGCATCTGCCGTCGTATCTGGCGATCTGCGGCCTCGATCCCATGCTGAGCGCGCAGACGCTCGGCATGATCGGCGGCTTCAACGTGCTGGGCTCGCTGTTCTTCGGCTGGGCCGGCCAGCGCTGGAACAAGCTGGCGCTGCTCGGCGGCATCTACATCCTGCGTTCGCTCGCGCTCGCCTGGTACTTCATGCTGCCGGCAACGCCCGCATCGACGCTGCTGTTCGGCGCCATCATGGGTTTCCTCTGGATGGGCGTCGGCCCGCTGGTCGCAGGCGCGGTCGCCGAGATGTTCGGCCTGCGCTGGCAGGCGATGATCCAGGGCCTCGCCTTCATGAGCCACCAGATCGGCAGCTTCTTAGGTGCCTACGGAGGAGGGGTGCTCTACGACGCGCTCGGCTCCTACACCATGGCCTGGCGCATCGGCGTCGCGCTGGGGCTGGCCGGCGGCATCATCCAGGTCGCGTTCGCGCTGATCCGGCCGTCGCAGCCACCGACGCCGGTGTTGAAGGCGGCGTAGGGCGGGGCGTGCAGCCGCCAGACTGATGGCGGGGATCGACGTCATAACGAAAGCCGCAGAGAAATGGATCTCGCCGGGGATCCGTTCCGGTTGACGACCTTTGCCGGATCTTCCCCTTTTACCTCATTTAACCACCGCCGCGCCGACCGCGGTGATAGTTAGGTGCGTGCATCGCGCGCCGGGGCGCTTGTGACGGACGCGCCTGGGATCGGATCCCTGAACGCTTCATCCAGATCGAGGAACGAACATGACCCAATATGTTCTGTTTATCGCCACCAACGCAGGCGTGATCGGCCCGCATAGCCGCAAGACCGGCTTCTTCTTTGCGGAGATTGCCCATCCTTTCGACGTGCTCGACAGAGCGGGGATCGCGGTGGATTTCGCGTCGCCTGCCGGCGGATGGACGCCCTTTGACGCATATGACGAAAAGGACCCCGCCCAGAAGGCGTTCTTCGAGAGCAAGGCCTTTCGCCGGCTCAATCACAGCCGCAAATTGTCCGAGGTGGACGCTGCGGACTATGACGCCATCCTGATCCCCGGCGGCCTCGGGCCGATGGTCGACATCGCGCGAAATGCGGACGTGCAGAGGGCCGTCGTGCGTGCGTGGAGCACGAACAAGATCGTGAGCGCTGTTTGCCACGGTCCGTGCTCGCTTCTCGGCGTCGACCTTGGTGACGGCACGCCGTTCGTGCGCGGCAAGAAGCTCACGTCGTTTTCGACAAAGGAAGAGTTCGACTACGCCCGCGAAGACGTGCCTTACGAGCTGGAGGACGCGCTGAGGGCAGAGGGGGCCGAGTACTCGTCTGCGGCCAACTGGCAACCCCATGTCGTTGTCGATGGCCGCCTCATCACCGGCCAGAATCCGGCCTCGGCGGGACCGCTGGGGAAGGAGCTGGTGACGGCCCTGAAACGGACGGCTGCTGCAAGCTGATGCATTCGGGCGGGAGAGCGGGAATGAAACGACGCCACGGCCTGATCACCTTGGGTCTCCTCGGCATCGTCGCGGGGATGGTGGCGACCGGCCTGCCGGCAAGGGCGGCTGAACCAAGAGCCAAAACCGCGGTTCTCGTGCACGGTGCCTTTGCCGACGGATCGTCGTGGCAAAAGGTCATTCCCTATCTCGAGAAGGCGGGTCTCAAGGTGATTGCCGTCCAGAATCCGCTCGACTCGCTCGAGAATGATGTCGCGGCCACCCGGCGAGCCATCCGGAATGCAGATGGCCCCGTCGTCCTGGTTGCCCATTCATGGGGCGGTGTCGTGATCACGGAGGCGGGCGGTGATGAAAAGGTGAAGTCGCTCGTTTATGTTGCGGCCTACGCGCCTGACAAGGGCGAGTCGTTGCAGAGCGCGGCTTCGAAGTTTCCGGCTCCCGAGGGGCGGAACAACTTCGTCAGGGATCCCGACGGGTTTCTCAGGATCGACGACGAGGGCATCAGAAAACATTTTGCAGCAGACTTGACGCCGGACGAGCAGGCGATCGTCGCGGCGACACAGGGACCGTTCCACGTCCGTGCCACGACGACACCCGTCAGTCGTGCCGCGTGGCGCGAGAAGCCGACCTTCATGGTCGTCGCGACCAGAGACACCATCATCTCGCCACTGCTGCAAAAGCATCAGGCAGAGGCGGCCAAGGCCACGACGATCGAGCTGCCGTCGAGCCACGTTGCCATGCTGGCGCGCCCCAAGGACGTCGCCGACCTGATCATCAAGGCGGCCGAGTGAGCCTGTCGGGCTCGCGGGAGAGTGGCGGCTAGGAGGCCGCGACCTTGACCCTGGCAGGGATGGGCAGCGGAAGGCCCAACCCCCGAGCCAGCGCCGGGCGTCGCGTCGCCGGCAGTCTCTTCGGCAGCTTCCCGAAATGGGCGAGGGCCTGCATCAGCGCACGTCTGACGGCCGGCTCGATCTTCGTGCAGATGAACCAGCAGACCAGCACAAGCAGGCCCAGCGCGACCCAGACGGCCGTGGTGGCGTCGAGGCCGGCGTCGACCAGCGCACGAATGATCGCGGTGCCGATGACGTTGTGGGTGAGATAGAGCGGATAGGTGATCAGCCCGAGCGTTCTCAAATAGGACGGCGCTTCGGGGGACGCGGTGTCTGCGGCGTTCCTGTTCCGCTTCGCGGCACGGGCGATGAGCAGGACCGCGGCGGCCCAGACCATGATCGGCACAAGGGCTGACTGATCCGCGATGGCGGGGATCGACGTCAAAAAGAAGGAAGCAAAGACGTAGATTTCGGCGGCGCCCGACAGACACGTGATGGCGACGGCGGCCTGTTCGAGTGCGGTCAATTCGCGGTTGGCAGAGATGAACAGCCAGATCCCCAGCGCGAAGAAGCAGCCGTGGGTCAACAGGAATGCCGCGCACGGCACCCGGAACATCAGGATGACGAGATAAGGCAGGTCGGATGGCGTCGTGCAGGACATCACCAGCAATGCGATGGCATTGAAGATTGCGCTGTAGATGGTGAGACCAAAGGCCAGGTGCCGCAGCGTGATCTTCCGCGTCAGCATCGCGCAGAACACGAGGCCGTAGAACGCTGTCTCGGCGGCCAGCGTCCAATAGACCTCGTCAAGCCACTCGCCCGTGACGCCCTTGGGGACCATCAGCATGGCGTGGATATAAGGCAGGATGAGTTCGGATGCTGGTCCGCTGCCGAAGAGAAGCAGAACCAGGAAGGTCGCGGTCGCGCAAATCCAGACCGCCGGATAGAGCCTGAGCGCACGGCCCAGCAGAAATTCGCCGGGCGCGGACTGGCTTGCGGAATTCGCGATGACGAAGCCGGAGATCACGAAGAAGATCTCGACGCCGACCCAGCCGAACCATGTGAAGGGTGCGGCGGAGGGGTAGAGAACGTCGGCGGCGATGGTGCGTTCGAAACCGGGGACGCCGATCGAGGCCCAGCCCCAGGACCAGAACATCCAGTGGAAAAGGGCGACGCCGAGAGCGGCGGCGAAACGCAGCGGATCCAGCAACGGTAAATGGCTCTTCACGGGATTGGACCAGATTCAGGGAACGATCCCGTCGGAGATATTGAATCCTGTCAGCTCGCTCTTTGACGTGCGTCACACTTGCTCCGCGGAGCATTTTCATCCAGCCGTCACATTAGATGTCTCCGTAACCAACAGAGCGGGAGGGGAGTTGGCCGGGTGGCAACCATTCTCCGGATTGACGGTTATCCCCGCATGTATCGCATCTGGTATTTTGTCGCCTTCCTCGCCGTGACCTTCGCCGGTTTCTGGCTGTTGGTTGGATTCGACAAGCTCATTGGCAATTGATCTGCCGAGACCTGCGTCCACATGACCTCATCGCGACGTGAAATTCTGCGAAACTCCAGTGGCTCTTCCGCGGTTGAATGAGGTGTTCACTTCGCTGACGAGGCCGTTGATGTGCAAGGTTGCGATTACCCACGAGGAACTGACCGTCAAAGTGTTGACTGCAGTCCGGACGCATCAGGGATGTGAGCTCGTCCAGGAAATCGCAATCACACCGGTTCGGATCGTCGGCGCCGGCGTGACCTGGCATGCCAGCCTCATCGACAGCGGCGCGGCCAACTCGCAACTTGCGGCCAGTGTGGTGAGGCAAACCAGGGACGAACTTGAGTCTGCTTTCGTTTTGATTCATTCCCGTGATGGTGAGGAACAGCAATGACCAAACCCGCGCTACATCCAAACGACTTCCCGGTCGAGGCCGACAAGACGACCGTCAAAACCAGCACAGGTAAGCCGCTCGCGGACGCGGAGAGCGAGCCTGTCGCGGAAGAGATCGCCGACCGCCTCAACGAGCAGGCTTACCACGAAGAGCATGAAAAATGGTCGCCGTAGCGGAGCGCATGTGTGCAATCGGCCCGGGGCAGATGGAGCCGTCCAGCTTCAACGTTGCTGAACAGAGCGCCCCGGACGTCTGGACTAGCGACGTCCTGGCCGCTTGAGATCGGCGACCTTGAACCTGTTGCCGGCCTGCAGGCTGCTGCAGAACCAGTGGGCCCTGTTTCGAAACTCGCCCAGGAACACCTTCGTCTCGACGCAATTCTCGTAGGATGTATGGGTGATGGTGTCCCGGCACGTTGGCGAGAAAGGTCCATAGTTCAGACCGCCGCCGGACTCGCTGCATCCAATCCAGGGCTCGTTGCCGTGCCGGAAGCTTGATGCACAGCCGCCGTTGCAGCTGCTGGCGCGCGCCTCGAGGCCGGCAATCCTCCCCATCACAGAACCCGGCGCATATGAAGGCGTGGACGCGGTTGACCGTCGCGCGGTTGACGCAGTCCGGCGCGGCGCCGCTGTGTTTGCTCCCCGCTCCGACGCGTGCGGCTTTGCCGCCTGTTTCGGCGCATCGACTGTGACGGGGGGAAGCGTAGCGGTGGAGCCGGCGTTGATTTGCGACGCGGCCGGACCGCACAGCAGGACCGTTGACAAGATGGCGGCGGTTGAAGGCACGACAAGGCTTGGCGAGAATCTCATGACCATGTCCTCCCAAATCCGGGACCGGAAATGCCGTCCCGGTCAGTGCACGGTAACATACACTAGGGATGGGGCAACCGAGGGTTGATAAACCCTCTGCTCAATGATTCGCCATCGATGTGAGACATGCCATGCGGCGTGGAGAGGCAGCGCTTCAACTTCAGTCTCGTGCCCCGGACGCAGCGCAGCGCTCCTTCAGCGGTGCGCTGCAGAGCCGGGGCCCATGTCTCCGACCTTACCGTGTAGCTTTCTGGGTTCCGGTTCTGCGCAGCAGCGCTCCGCGCTGCGGCGCGCCCGGGACACAAGGGAGGCCCCAAAACGAAAACGGGGCCCGTAGGGGCCCCGCAAAACGCTTCAACGCGGCGCCGATCTTACTTGATCTTGGCTTCGCGGAATTCGACGTGCTTGCGCGCGACCGGATCGTACTTCTTCTTGACCAGCTTGTCGGTCATGGTGCGCGAGTTCTTCTTGGCCGTGTAGTAGAAGCCGGTGTCGGCCGAGGACACGAGCTTGACCTTGATGGTGACCGCTTTGGCCATGTTCTGAACCTCAGAAAATTGGGGAATATGGAGCCGGCCAAACGGCCCGCGTTGGCCGGCAACCTAGCCAGAAACCGCCTGATGTCAAGGTTTCAGGGCTGGGAAACCACCCAAATCGGCCCGATCAAGCCTCGAAGAACCGGTTTTTCGGCCGAGGCAGGCCCAGATTCTCCCTCAAAGTGGCCCCTTCGTATTCTTTCCGGAAAATCCCACGCTTCTGTAGCTCCGGGACGACCTTGTCGACGAAATCGTCGAGACCGGCGGGCAGGAACGGGAACATGATGTTGAAGCCGTCCGAGCCGCGCCCGACCAGCCATTCCTCCATCTGGTCGGCGATGGTTTTTGGCGTGCCGACGAAGGACAGCCCGCCATAGCCGCCGACGCGCTGGGCGAGCTGGCGCACGGTGAGCTTGTCGCGCCTGGCGACGTCGACCATGCGCTGCCGGCCGCTCTTGCTGGCGTTGGTCTCCGGAATCTCCGGCAGCTGGCCATCGGGATCGAAGCCTGAGGCATCGGTGCCGAGGATGACCGAGAGCGAGGCGATCGCGCTGTCGTAGTGCACGCGGCTGTCGAGCAGCGCGCGCTTCTCCTTGGCCTCGTCGTCGCTGTCGCCCACCACGACAAAGGCGCCGGGCAGGATCTTGAGGTGCTCGGGGTCGCGGCCGATCTTTTCCATGCGGCCCTTGATGTCGGCATAGAGCTTCTGGCCGTCCGCGAGGGGACCGCCGCCGGTGAACACGGCTTCCGCGGTCTCCGCCGCCAGCTGCCGGCCGTCCTCGGACGCGCCGGCCTGCACGATCACCGGCCAGCCCTGTACGGGACGGGCGATGTTGAGAGGACCGCGGACCTTCAGATATTTGCCCTTGTGGTCGAGCACATGGATCTTCGCGGGATCGACGAACAGGCCGCTCTCGACGTCGCGCACGAAGGCATCGTCGGCGAAGGAATCCCACAAGCCGGTGACGACGTCGTAGAACTCGCGGGCGCGCTTGTAGCGCTCGGCATGCTCCATGTGGTCGTCGAGGCCGAAGTTGAGCGCCGCATCCGGGTTGGAGGTGGTGACGATGTTCCAGCCGGCGCGGCCGCCGCTGAGATGGTCGAGCGAGGCGAAGCGGCGCGCGACGTGATAGGGCTCGTCGAACGTGGTCGAACCGGTCGCAACCAGGCCGATCCGCTCGGTGACGGCGGAGAGCGCCGAGAGCAGCGTGAACGGCTCGAACGAGGTCACGGTGTGGCTGCGCTTGAGCGCGTTGATCGGCATGTTCAGCACGGCGAGGTGATCGGCCATGAAGAAGGCGTCGAACTTGCCGGCCTCGAGCTTTTTGATCAGCGTCTTGATGTGGCCGAAATTGAAATTGGCGTCGGGCCAGGCCCCGGGATAGCGCCATGCGCCGGTGTGGATGCTGACCGGCCGCATGAATGCGCCAAGCTTGAGTTGCCGTTGTGCCATTGCCCCGTATCCGTTCTGGGTGTCGTTCCTGAACACATAGGGACGCCAGGGAACTCCGCCATTGGGGGAGGCGGGAAGAATTTTTTGTTTTTTGCGACATGGTCAGCACGTTCTCGTCATTGAGGGCCGCGGCGCATCCTCAGCGTCATGGCCGGGCTTGTCCCGGCCATCCACGCCTTGCTCCGGGCACGAAGAACGTGGATGCCCGGGACAAGCCCGGGCATGACGGGGAGAGAGCGGTGCGTCTCTCGAACCAATCCGCGGTTCACTCCGACCAAGCCATGACCTTCGCTTCCGAGGAGACTTTTCATGGCAGGCGCAATGACAGTGGATGGCAGCATCGTCCGCATCGACCGGCCCATGCCCTGGGTCGGGCGGCTGCTGTCGCTGCCGCTGCTGGCCGCGAGCGGCTATCTGCTGTGGAATGTCGCGCTCGGCCTGCGCCAGGATTTTTCCGGTTTCGGACGGCTCGCCGATGACCTCGTGCCGGTGCTGGTGTTCACCGGGCTCGGGCTGCTGGTCGGCATTCCCGGTGTCATCCTGCTCAGCTACCGCACTTTCGTCGTGCTCAACGAGACGCTGCGCCAGATCGTGATCACCAGGCAGTTCGGCCCGCTGAACATCCGCAAGCACCGCGATCTCGCCGACTATCATTTCATCAGCATCACCGAGGACTATGACCCGGAGCTGACGGCCTACGACGTCAATCTCTGCGGCAACAGGGGCACCGAGCCGATCACGCTCCAGAGCTTTACCAGGCGCGAGGAAGCGGACCAGCTCGCAAGCGAGATCGGCCGCGTCCTCAAGCTGCCGGCGCGCGACTATGTCGGTACCGAGCCGGACGCTGATTAGGTCGTGTACCCATAAACCCGGCGAGCCAGAAAATCCCTGACGTAAAAGAACGCCATGGATCTGGAGCGGTCGGAAGATCTTGATTGTTCGATGGAAGGAACCGACCCGTGCGATTTTTGCTGAGAATTATGCTTGCAGCCGCTCTCGTGAACCTTGCTCCAGCCGTCGCCCAGACGCCGAAGGACCCCGTCGCTTCTCCTGCCTTGCAGAAGGAATTCGACGGCTTCATCGAGACGTTTCGCGCGGCGCTGAAGACAAACGATTCCGCCGCCGTCGCCGGTATGACAAAATTGCCGTTCATGAACGACAGCGCAATTCGCGACGCCGCGCAATTTCGCGCCAAGACCTATGCGACTTTTTTCACGGCGAAAAATCGCGCGTGTATCCAGCGCAGCAAGGCCGTCTACGATCGCGATCAAGAGAACAATGGCTATTACTCCGTCTTCTGCGGGCAGCACATCTTCGTCTTTGCCAAGACGCCGGCGGGGTTCCGTTTTACGGATATCGGCGCGAACGACTGATCAGGCAACAATGCTGTCCACTGCCGCCGGACGCATGATTCCGGTGGGGTGATGTGGCTGCGCCTCAATGAGTCCGCGTCCTAGCCCAGAATATCCTTCTGCATCTTGCCGCCATAGAAATGGAAGAACGGCACCGGCGCGTCGTGGCGCAGCGGGCCGGTGGCAAGGCGGGTGTCGAGCTCGTTGAGCACGTTGCGCGTCATCGGATGCAGGTCGGCGAGCGGCTTCGAGCCGAGCTCGACCCAGACCAGCTCGACCAGCTCGGCATCGGCATGGATCACGCCATCGACGCGATGGGTGATGGCGGAGGCATCCGCCGTGAAGAAGCGGGTGTCGAACCGCTTGACGCGGCCGGGCGGGGTGATCGCGCGTGCGATCAGGAACAGGCTGGAGGGATCGGGCAGCAGGCCCGCATCCGCAAAGGGCTTCCAGGCGCCTTCGAGTTTTGCCTTCCCCTCGATCTTGCGTCCCAGGCAGAGGCCGGTCTCCTCGCAGGCTTCGCGGATCGCGGCGATGGCGAGCGACTTGGCGCGCGAGGCGGGCGTCTTCGGGCTGCCCTTGGCGAGATTGGCTTCCAGCTCGGTGGTGATGGGCGCGGCACACGGCACGCGATAATCGTCCTTGTCGACGCGGCCGCCGGGGAAGACGAACTTTCCGGGCATGAACACCACCTTGTCGTGGCGCTTGCCGACCAGGACTTTTGGAATCGTGCCGCTGCGATCGACCAGGATCAGCGTCGCGGCATCCTTGGGACGGAAATAAGGATGGTGATCGGCTTCTTTCTGGTCGTGGACCTTCGCCTTTTCGTCCTGCGAAATATCCGTCATGTCCTCACCCAAACCGCTTTTTGATTATTTGCTTAGACCGGCGGAATACCATCCGGCGGGTTCTCGTCAAAGCCGTGCATGCGCAGAGCCCATTGCAGGCCGACCACAGCTCCTTTCACCGGCTGGAGCAACGCCAGCGAGGCGACGAAGGTGAAGGGCAGATAGGCGGCAAAGCTGAGCCAGGCCGGCGTGGTGTAATTGGTTTCGATCCACAATATCGCGGGCACCACGATGTGGCCGACGATGACGATGACGAGATAGGCGGGCAGGTCGTCGGCGCGATGTGGCGTGAAGTCGAGGCCGCAGACCGCGCAATTGTCGGCGGTTTTCAGGAAGGCGCGGAACAGCTTGCCCTCGCCGCAGCGCGGGCAGCGGCTGCGAAAGCCGCGCTTTATCGCCGCCCAGACGTCGCGCTTCTCGACCAGACCGGTCTCGCGCGTCCAGATCTTTGGGGCCGTGCTCGTCACCATGCCTTGCCCTTCTGGCCCTTGCCTTTGCCCTTGTTCTTGCTCTTCTTGGGCTTGCCGGATTTCGGCTTCGGCGGCTTGTGTTTTTTCGCCGGGCTGCGTCCGGGCTGGGCCTTGAAGGAGGGGCGGCGTTGCGGACCGGATGACCGGCGGTCGCGCGGCGCGGTCTCGCTGGCCGACGACAGCAGCTCGAAGCGCAGCGCGCCCGCAACAGGGGCTGCTTCGATCAGGCGAACGTCGACGACGTCGCCGAGCTGGTACATGGTGCGGCTGCGCGTGCCGACGAGGGCGTGGCGGCCCTCGTCATAGTTGAAATATTCCGTGCCGAGGGACCGGATCGGGATCAGGCCGTCGGCGCCGGTATCGGCGAGCTTCACGAACAGGCCGGCGCGCGTGACGCCGGAGACGCGGCCCTGGAACGTCGAGCCGATGCGGTCGGCGAGGTGATGGGCAATCAGACGGTCCACGGTTTCCCGCTCCGCCTTCATCGCGCGCCGTTCGGTCACCGAGATGTGGGCTGCGACCTCGCCAAGCGTTTCCGGCGTCTCGCTGTCGGGCAGGGCACCTTCGCCGAGCCCGAGCGCGCGGACCAGCGCGCGGTGCACGACGAGGTCGGCATAGCGGCGGATCGGCGAGGTGAAATGCGCGTAGCGACGCAAATTCAGACCGAAATGACCGTAATTCTCCGAGGAATATTCGGCCTGCGACTGGGAGCGCAGCACCACCTCGCTGACCAGCGGGAAGTGATCATGGCCTTCGAGCTGGGCCAGCACGCGGTTGAACAGAGCCGGGCGCAGAGCGCCTGATTTCGCGAAGGGGACGTCCAGCGTCTTCAAAAATTCCTGGAGCGCATGAACCTTCTCCAGCGTCGGCTCGTCATGCACGCGGTAGATCAGCGGGAGCGATTTCTTCTCCAGCATCTCGGCCGCGGCGACGTTGGCGAGGATCATGAACTCCTCGATCAGCTTGTGCGCGTCGAGCCTGTCGGGGATGATGACGCGGTCGACGGTGCCGTCGCTCTTCAACAGGATTTTTCGCTCAGGCAGATCGAGATTGAGCGGATCGCGCTCGTCGCGCGCGCGTTTGGCGCAGGCATAAGCCGAGTAGAGAGGTTTGAGGATCGGATCGAGCAGAGGGCCGGTGGTGTCGTCGGGCCGCCCGTCGATCGCGGCCTGCGCCTGCGCGTAGCTCAGCTTGGCGGCCGAGCGCATCAGAATGCGATGAAAGCTGTGCGAGCGCTTGCGGCCGTCGGGGCCGAGCACCATCCGCACCGCGAGTGCGCCGCGCGGCTCGCCGGGGACCAGCGAGCAGAGATCGTTGGAGATGCGCTCCGGCAGCATCGGTACGACGCGGTCGGGGAAATAGACCGAGTTGCCGCGGTCGAGCGCATCGCGGTCGAGCGCGGTGCCCGGCCGGACATAGAAGCTGACATCGGCGATGGCGACGTTGACGATGAAGCCGCCCTTGTTGTTGGGATCGTCGTCCGGCTGCGCATGCACCGCGTCGTCGTGGTCCTTGGCGTCGGGCGGATCGATGGTGACGAGCGGGACGTCGCGCCAGTCTTCACGTCCTTTCAGGTTCGCGGGCTCTGCGGCTTCCGCATCGCGCATCGCGCCAGAGGAGAATTGCAGCGGGATGTCGTGGGCGTAGATCGCGATCAGGCTGATCGCCTTCTCCGACTTGACCGAGCCGAGCTTCTCCTTCACCCGGCCGGAGGCGAGGCCGAAGCTGCGCGAGCGGATGATGTCGACGCTGACGAGGTCGCCGTCCTGGGCGCCGTGCGTCTCGGCCGCGGCGATGTTCAACTCGCGGTCGGCGCCTTTCTTGTCGACGGGCACGAGCCGTCCGCCGCCGTCGGGCAGGCTGCGGAAAACACCGAGGATGCGGCTTTTGGTCTTGTCGAAGACCTTGATGACGTGGCCGCGATAGGCCGGACCCTCGGTCTCGTTGCTCGGCTCGACGCGCAGCAGCACGCGGTCACGGACGCCGGCGACGGTGCCGGGCTTCGGCCGGCGCGGCATCTGGATGCGGATTTTGGGGGGCTCGCCGCTTTCGACCTCGTCCCATTCGGTAGGGGTGGCGATCAATTCGCCGTCGGGGTCGCGGCCCGTAATGTCGGCGACCAACGTCGTCGGCAGGGTGTCCGGCTCGGATACCGTGTGGCGCTTCTTCTTGATGGTGCCGTCGTCCGCGAGCTCGCGCAGCAGGCGCTTGAGCTCGATGCGATCGGCGTTCTTCAGGCCGAACTCGCGCGCAATTTCGCGGGTGCCGACGTTTCCCTGGTTTGCCTTGATGAAGGCGACGATGGCTTGCCGGTCGGGAAAGCCATGGTCATTCTTGCGTTTCACTTAACCTCTAATTGGTGCCGGCACTTTTCTTGGCCGGAGCTTTGGCGCCGGATGCCTTGGTCGGCGACGTCTTGACTGCTGAAGTCTTGGCGGTCGACGACACGGCTGCGCGCGCCTTGCTGGTGGATTCGGTTTTCGATTTGGCCGCCTTCTTCGCAGCCGGTTTCTTCTTCGGCGCGGCGTCGTCGCCGTCCGCAGCCTTGGCAGTCTTCTTGGCCTTGGCCGGCTTGGCCGCCTTCTTCGGTTTCTTGCCGCCACCCTTGGCCGCGCGCTCGTCGATCAGTGCGATCGCCTGCGGCAGCGTGATGGCGTCCTTCTCGATATCGCTCGGGATCGTCGCGTTGACGCCGCCGGCCGTGACATAGGCGCCGTAGCGGCCGCCCTTCACGGTGACGGTGCCAAGCGTCGGATGATCGCCGATGGCCTTGCCGGGATCGGCGCCGAAGCGGCGGCTTGGACCCTTGGCGATCTTCTCCGCGATCAGCGTGACCGCGCGGTTGATGCCGATGTCGAAGACTTCGTCGCCGGCCTCGAGGCTGGCATAGGTCTTCTCGTGCTTCACGAACGGCCCGAAGCGCCCGAGGCCAGCGGTGATCGGCTCGCCGGTTTCCGGATGCTTGCCGATCTCGCGCGGCAGCGACAGCAGTTTCAGCGCAAGCTCGAGCTCGACATCGCCGGGCGAGGTGCCCTTCGGAATGCCCGCGCGCTTCGGCTTCTCGCCTTCCTCGTAATCCTTCTGCTCGCCGAGCTGGATGTAGGGGCCGAAGCGGCCGGCCTTGACCCAGACATCGCGACCGGTGACGGGATCCTGGCCGAGCGAACGGTCGGCCGTCTGCTCGCTGTCGGCGGCGAGCTGACGGGTGTAGCGGCACTCCGGATAGTTCGAGCAGCCGACGAAGGCGCCGAACTTGCCGGCCTTCAGATTGAGCCGGCCGTTGCCGCAGCTCGGGCACTGCCTGATGTCGCCGCCATCCGCGCGCGGCGGATAGATGTGCTGGCCCAGCATGTCGTCGAGCACATCGAGCACCTGCGCGACGCGCAGATCCTTGATCTCGTCGACGGCGCCGATGAAGCCGGTCCAGAAATCCTTCAGCACCTGCTGCCAGGAGATCTCGTTGTTGGAGATGCGGTCGAGCTGCTCTTCGAGGCCGGCGGTGAAATCGTATTCGACGTAGCGGGCAAAGAAGCTCTCGAGGAAGGCGACCACGACGCGGCCCTTGTCCTCGCCATGCAGGCGCTTCTTCTCCAGCTTGACGTAGCCGCGAGCCTTCAGCACATCGAGGATCGAGGCATAGGTCGAGGGACGGCCGATGCCGAGCTCTTCCATGCGCTTGACCAGCGAGGCCTCGGAGAAACGCGGCGGCGGCTCGGTGAAGTGCTGGGTGACGGCGAGCGACTGCCGCTTGAGCGCATCGTTCGGGCTCATCGCGGGCAGGCGGCGGGAGTCCTCGTCCTCCTCGTCGTCGCGGCCTTCCTGATAGAGCGCGAGGAAGCCGTCGAACTTGACGACCTGGCCGGTCGCGCGCAGCTCCAGCGTCCGGCCGCCGGCTTTCGCCGTGATGTCGACCGTGGTGCGCTCGAGCTCGGCGGATTCCATCTGGCTTGCAATGGTGCGCTTCCAGATCAATTCGTAGAGCCGCGCCTGATCAGACTCGAGCTTGCGGCTCATGCTGTCAGGGCGGCGCGACATGTCGGTCGGACGGATCGCTTCGTGCGCTTCCTGGGCGTTCTTGGCCTTGGCCTGGTACTGGCGCGGGGCGTCCGGCACGTAGGCGTTGCCGTAATCCTCGCCGATCACCTTGCGCGCCTGGGTGATCGCGGACGGATCGATCTGCACGCCGTCGGTCCGCATGTAAGTAATGAGTCCGGTGGTCTCGCCACCGATGTCAATGCCTTCATAGAGGCGCTGCGCGATGCGCATCGTGTGCGCCGGGGCAAAGCCGTATTTGCGGCTGGCTTCCTGCTGCAGCGTCGACGTCGTGAACGGCGCCTGCGGATTGCGCCGGGCGGGCTTCGCATCGACGGAGGTGACGGCGTAGGCGGCCGTTTCCAGCGCCTTCTTGAAGTCTTCCGCTTCAGCGCCGGTGCCGATGTCGAGGCGCTGGATCTTCTTGCCGTCGGCGCCGACGAGACGGGCTTCGAAGGCATCGCCGCGCGGTGTCAGCAGGGTTGCGATCAGCGACCAATATTCGCGCGCAACGAACTTCTCGATCTCGAGCTCGCGATCGCAGACCAGCCGCAACGCCACCGACTGCACACGGCCGGCCGAGCGGGCGCCCGGCAGCTTGCGCCACAGCACGGGGGAGAGGGTGAAGCCGACCAGATAGTCCAGCGCGCGGCGCGCCATATAGGCGTCGACCAGCGCGCCGTCGATCTGGCGCGGATTCTTCATCGCGTCCGTGACCGCCTGCTTGGTGATGGCGTTGAACACCACGCGCTCGATCTTGTGGTCCTTCAGCGCGCGCTTCTCTTTCAACACCTCCAGCACGTGCCAGGAGATGGCCTCGCCCTCGCGATCAGGGTCGGTCGCGAGAATCAGGCGGTCCGCGTTCTTCAGGGACTTGGCGATATCGTTGAGCCGGCCGGCCGCCTTGGGATCGACCTCCCAGATCATCTTGAAATTGGCGTCGGGATCGACGGAGCCGTTCTTCGCGGGCAAGTCGCGGACATGCCCGAACGAGGCCAGAACCTCGTAGGACGAGCCCAGATACTTGTTGATCGTCTTGGCTTTCGCCGGCGACTCCACAATGACGATATTCATGTAGTTCCAGTAACTTATGGGGAAATTCCGGGCCGAATTCGATGAGATTCGGGTCGGCCCTTTCGACCCGAACATGGGTGGTGCGACCCCCGCTGTCAAATCGAAGGGTGTTGAAAGCCCGCGAAATGGGAAAAGTTTCATATCGCGAAAGTTGCGAAATACCACCTTGGAGTTGTGGCTGGTGTGGGCGTAGAGTCTCTCCGGGGCATGGATTCGGGTGGGGTCTGGTGACTAGGCCGGGGAAGAAACGAGCGCGCGCCGCGTCCGGCGCGCGAGGGAGCTTACGCAACGAGGAACCGGGGGAGGGCGGCGTCGAAGAGGCCGTCGCCTTCATCGCCGAGCAGGTGACGGCTTTGCGCAAGCTGGCCGAGCGCCACAAGCTCGATGTGCTGCATTATCTCCTGGGGATGACCAAGCTCGAAGCCGACGAGCACCTGCGGCTGCGGAGCAAGCGCAAGTTGTCGTAGCGGCGGGAGAGAGCCGGGCCGTCGCCCTTCGAGGGCCGCTGACGAAGCGGCCACCTCAGGGTGACGGGGAGAAATTTGGAGGCGTTGCTCTATCCCCGTCATTGCGAGCGCAGCGAAGCAATCCAGAGTCTTTCCGCGGGTGGCAGTCTGGATTGCTTCCGCCTTCGCTAAAGCTTCGGCGGGACAAGTCGCTGCGCTCGCAATGACGGTGGAGAGGCAGCTATGGGTCGTCACGTGCGCGTAGCCCGGATGGAGCGAAGCGCAATCCGGGATTCTCGCCGCGGATTAAGTGGCCCCGGATTTCGCTTCGCTGCATCCGGGCTACGCAGATCCGTCAGGCCGATCGCTTTCGCGGTGGTGGGCGCAGCTTCACTACGGTGTCGGCTGGCGTGAGCAGGCGCCCGTCCTCCGCGCGCATTTCGAGCTTTTTCACCAGGCGGCCTTTCTCGCGATCGACCAGAATGGTCGCGATCTGCTCTGGCGTGTCGTCGAACTCCTCGCTCCATTGCCGGAGCGCCACCAGGATCGGGAAAGTGCCGCGGCCCTTCGGCGTCAGCAGATATTCGGAATAGGCGCTGCCGTCGGAGGCGGGGGCTGTTTCCAGAATGCCGTGATCGACAAGCGCACGTAGCCGCGTGGACAAAATGTTCCTGGCCATACCGAGCCTGCTCTGAAACTCGCCGAAGCGGCGGACGCCGAACAGCGCTTCACGGATGATCAGCAGCGACCACCAGTCGCCGATCGCTTCCAGCGACCGCGCGATCGGGCAGGAATCGCCCTCGAAGCTGGTTCGTTTCACCATCGTCCTAGTCCTTGCGCATTCGCCCGATGTCGGCGCCGATCACGCGCTTGTGTGGTTGCATCATAAAACCGTATGGCCTAGATGGCAACTCAGTTTCATTATGCAACCACTGGAGGCGAACGTGAGACTTCAAGGCAAGACGGCACTGATTACGGGTGGCAATAGCGGCATCGGCCTGGCAACGGCAAAGCTGTTCGTGGCGGAGGGCGCCAAGGTGGTGATCACCGGGCGCAACAAGGAAACGCTCGACGCGGCCGCAAAGGAGCTCGGCCCGAACGCGCTCGCGCTCGTCGCTGACGCCACCGACATCGCCGCGACCGACGCGGCGATCAAAAAGGGTGCCGAGAAGTTCGGCAAGTTCGACGTCGTGTTCGCCAATGCCGGCATTCCCGGCGGCACGCCGCTGGGATCGGCGACGCTCGAGGTTTTCGAGAAAGTCATCAGCACGAACCTCACCGGCGTGTTCTTCACCGTTCAATCCGCGCTGCCTTATCTCAACGACAATGCCTCAATCATCCTCAACGGCTCGGTGATCTCGGTGCTCGGCATTCCCGGTTACTCGGCTTACGGCGCGGCCAAGGCCGGCGTGCGCGCGATGGCGCGGATCATGGCGTCGGAACTGTCGCCGCGCGGCATTCGCGTCAACGTCGTTGCGCCCGGCGCGATCCGCACGCCGATCTGGGGTGCTGCGGTTGCAACGCCTGAAGCGGAGAAGGCGTTCGAGGCGCGCATCGGGTTGTCCACGCCGCTTGGGCGCATTGGTGAACCAGATCACATCTCAAAGACGGTGCTGTTCCTTGCGTCGGATGATGCCGCGCACATTCAAGGCCAGGAGATCTTCGTTGACGGAGGCGCGGTCGCCTCTCCCGCGGGCGCACCGATCTATCGCGGCTGATCAACTCTGTCGAAAATTGAATCGGCCGGCACGATCATTGCGGTTGTGTCGACCGGTTCCTGCATCCCGGCGAACGTATGGCTCTGAACCTTCCGTGAGGCGTTGAACCTTCGCATCTGCTGCGCAGACATTTTTACGGGCAGGGGTCACAAGACTCAATTTCAATGGAGCCCGTAATGCCAAAAGCAGCTCGCATTTTTCCGTCGATTTCAGAACCGCATATTTACAGCGAACCTTCCGCCATTCCGGCCAAACGCTCCGGCCGGTCCGAGTTGATCGGCGTCGCCATTTTCTCCGGCATCGGCCTGTTCATTTCACTCGTTGCCGTCATCCTGGGCGTTCAAGGCGCCTGGTTTTAGCGCAGTCGAACTCTCAGCCGCCGCCGGCGACCGGCAGCGGCTGGTGTCGGCGTGAGCCTTACGCGGCGCGCAAGGAGGTTGCGGCCTGGAGCGCACCGGCCAACGCCTTCTCGCGATGCTCGGGGCCGACCTGGATGCCGTCGGCGACGATGAATTCGGGGCTGGTGACGCCCATGAATGCGAACACGCCGCGCAGATAGGTTTCGAGATGCTCGAGCGACGCCGCCGGCGTGCCCGGGCCGTAATAGCCGCCGCGCGAGATCGCCACGATCACGCGCTTGCTGCCGGCGAGGCCCTGCGGGCCGTTCGCATCGTATTTGAACGTCTTCCCCGCCACGAGGACGCGGTCGATCCAGGCCTTAAGCTGGCTCGGGATGGTGAAATTGTACATGGGCGCGCCAATCACGACGATGTCGGCATCGAGGAACTCGTTCAGCACCGCCGCGCTCGCGGCAAGATCGGGTCCGAGTTCCGCAGGCGCGGGTGCACCTTGCGCGGCCGCCAGATGCGAGCCGGAGAGGTGGGCGAGCGGCGTCTGGGTCAGGTCGCGATAGGCGATGTCGAGCGAAGGCGTCGTCTGCCGGAGACGGTCGACGATGGCGGCGGAAACCTGCCGGGAGACGGAGTGGGGGCCGAGCACGCTGGAGTCGATATGGAGGAGTTTCATTGGGGTCACCCATGGTATATGTTTGTAACTGGCACTACATGAGTGACTGTCGAAATCCCCGCAAGAACGCACTTTTTTGAGCCATGGGCACATCTTTGAAACCTGCGCACACCGATTTGCCTGCTCCGCTTGTGCCGAGTCCCGACCATGCCGACTGCCGCGGGGTGGCGTCGGTCCTGTCGCGCGTCGGCGATAAATGGAGCGTGTTCGTCATCATGAATTTGAGCGACGGTCCGAAGCGCTTCAACGAGCTGAAGCGTACGATCAACGGCATCTCGCAGCGGATGCTTACCCTGACCTTGCGCGGGCTGGAGCGCGACGGTCTCGTCACGCGCACGATCTTCCCGACCATTCCGCCGCGGGTCGATTACGAACTGACAGATCTCGGCCGCGGGCTTCAGGAGCCGGTGAAGGCGCTCGGGCAATGGGCGTTCGATCACCAGCCGCAGATCGCGGCGGCGCGCACGCGCTTCGACGCGAAGGCTGGCTAGCTAGATCAGCGACACCAATCCACCGCCGTGACGCTCGAGCCTTCCGGCCAGCTCGAGCTCCAGCAGCACCGTGCGCACGATCGTGGGCGAGGCGCCGGACATCCGCACGAGATCGTCGATTCCCATCGGCACGGGGCCGAGCAGGTTGATGATCTGGTCGCGGTCGTGGCTCTGCGGATCGTGCTCGAACGGCTCGCTGTCAGGCTCGCTTATCGGATGCATCGGCGGCCGTTCCATGATCGGCTGGACCGCGTTGACGATGTCGGCGACCTCAGTGACGAGCGTCGCGCCCTGCTTGATCAGATCGTTGGTGCCGGCGGCGCGCGGATCGAGCGGCGAGCCGGGGACGGCGAACACTTCGCGGCCCTGTTCGGCTGCCATGCGCGCGGTGATCAGGGAGCCCGAGCGGTGCGCCGCTTCCACCACGACCACGCCGAGTGCAGCTCCCGAGATCAGCCGGTTGCGGCGGGGGAAATCGCGGGCGCGCGGCTCGTGGCCGAGCGGCATCTCGGAAATCGCCGCGCCCTTGTGATCGAGGATCGATGCCAGCAGATCGCCATGCTCGGGCGGATAGATGCAATCATGTCCACCGGCGAGCACCGCGATCGTGCCGCTCTCGACGCTGGTGCGATGTGCGGCCTGATCGACGCCGCGGGCGAGCCCGGAGATGACGATGAAGCCGGCTTCACCAAGCTGACGCGCGAGCTGACCGGCGAACTTCAGCCCGGCGCCCGAGGCATTGCGCGAGCCGACGATGGCGATCATCGGCCGCATCAAGGTCGTGTTGTCGCCGCGTACCGCGAGCAGCGGCGGTGCATCGTCGATCATCGCCAGCCGCGCGGGATAACCGTCCTCGCCGGGCGCGCGCCAGGCGATGCCGAATTTGCGGCTTGCAGCGAGCTCGGCCCTGGCCTCATCCGCGCTGCATATGCGGCCCGATCGCTGCGCACCACCACGGCGCGCCAGATCGGGCAAGCGCTCCAGCGCCGCGCGCGCCGTGCCGAAATGATCGACAAGCGAACGGAAGGTGCGCGGCCCGACATTGTCGGAGCGGATCAGCCGCAGACGGTCGATCCGCTCCGCCTCGGTCAGCTCCACACTGGGATTGATGGCGTCCACGGCGTCTCCTTGTGGGAGCAGCATGGAACAACCTGAGGGCGTGGGCAACAGTGACGTGCGCTTGCACGGCGTTGTCGCGATGCTAAAAGCGATACCAATAAGAAGGGTATTGCCATGATCTCACTCGCCGACCTCCAGCGCCGCATTGAAGCGGGCGAGCTTTCGCCCGAGGACGCCATCGCCCAGTCGCATGCGGCGATCGAGGCCAAGGAGAAGGATGTCCGCGCGTTCGTCCGCCACGACAAATCGGCGAAGGCGCAGAACGCCGGGCCGCTGCGCGGCATCGCGGTCGGCATCAAGGACATCATCGACACCGCCAACATGCCGACCGAGATGGGCTCGAAGATCTATCGCGGCTGGCAGCCGCGTTCGGATGCGCCCGTCGTCATGATGCTGAAGCGGGCAGGCGCCACCATCATCGGCAAGACCACGACCACGGCGTTCGCCTCGCGTGATCCGACGCCGACGCTCAATCCGCACAATCTCGGCCATACGCCCGGCGGCTCGTCGTCGGGCTCGGCGGCGGCGGTCGGCGCCGGCATGATTCCGTTGGCGCTGGGCACCCAGACCGGCGGCTCGGTGATCCGGCCTGCGGCCTATTGCGGAGCGGCCGCGATCAAGCCGTCGTTCCGGATGCTGCCGACGGTCGGGGTCAAATGCTATTCATGGGCGCTCGACACGGTGGGCCTGTTCGGATCGCGCGCGGAAGATCTTGCGCGTGGCCTTCTGGGCATGACCGGCCGCACCGAATTCTCCGGCATTGCTCCGGCGAAGGCGCCGCGCATCGGCGTTGTCAGGCAGGAGTTTGCCGGCGCCGTCGAGCCGGCGGCCGAGGAGGGGTTGCAAGCCGCGATCAAGGCCGCGGAGCGCGCCGGTGCCAGCGTGAAGACCATCGCGCTGCCGGCGTCCGTGCAGGAGGCCTGGCGCATCCATCCCATCATCCAGGACTTCGAGGCGCATCGCGCGCTTGCCTGGGAATTCGACGCGCGTCACGACGAGATCGAGCCGATGCTGCGTGCCAGCCTCGACGCGACGGTCGGGCTGACGCCGAAGGACTATGACGAGGCGCGCCGGATCGCCCGGCGCGGCCGCCGCGAGCTCGGTGAATTGTTCGAAGGCTTCGACGTGCTGTTGACCTATTCGGCGCCGGGCACGCCGCCGTCCAAGGAGCTCGCGACCACCGGTGACCCCCGCTACAACCGGGTGTGGACGCTGATGGGCAATCCTTGCGTCAACGTGCCGGTGCTGAAGGTCGGCGGCCTGCCGGTCGGCGTGCAGGTGATCGCGCGCTTCGGAAATGATCCGGTGGCACTGTCGTCGGCGTGGTTCCTGGAGAACGCGCTGGCGACATCAGGCTAGCGCGGGCTCGCCCACGGGCAGGGTGTGTTGGGCCTCGGTGCCGACTGCACCTTGTGTGCCTGCGGCGCCTTGCCCGAGCCAGCGCGCGGCGGCCTCGCGGCCGCTCCGGTGCAGCGTGCGGATGAAGCCGCGGCCTAGATCGGTGGATGAGCGCTGCGCCAGTCCCTCGACGGAGTCTTCGGCCGCGATCCTGGAGAGCCGCAGAGTGGGCGCAGCATGTGACTGTGCCCATTCGATCGCGGCGATCTCGGCATTGAGCGCGGCATTGGCCGCGATCTGGTCGAGGCGGCGGTCGATCGCGGCGAGCGTGATCGGCACGTAGCTGTCGCGCGCCGGCGTGACCTGAATGAGCAGCAGGTCGGCGGTTGCAGATTCCTGCACCAGCTTCACCAGCGCCGGATTGCCACCAAAACCGCCGTCCCAATAGGCCTCGCCCTCGATCTCGACGGCGCAATGAACCAGCGGCGGGCAGGTCGAGGCCAGCGCGACGTCGGCGGTGATGGAATCGTTGCGGAAGATCTGTTGCTGGCCGTCGCGAATGCGCGTTGCCGCGATCAGCAGTTTCGGGCACGCCGCATCGCGCAAGCTCGCGAAATTGATGTCGCGCGAGAGTGCCTGGCGCAGCGGGTCGAGATCGAACGGATCGAACTGGCCGGAGCGCAGCGTCGTCCCGAACGCGACCGAGCTTCCCGCCGGCGAGAAGCCGCCGACCAGCATCAGCGAGCGGAACGAGGCCTCGTGCATCAGGCGGATCCAGAAACGGTTCAGCCGGTTGCGGGCGCCTTCGCGACCGCCTTCGACCAGGCCGGACGCGAGCAGCAGCGCATTGATGGCACCTGCGCTGGCGCCGCTGATGGTGTCGATCTCGATATCAGGCTCTTCCAGCAGCCGCTCCAGCACGCCCCAGGTGAAGGCGGCAAAGGTGCCGCCGCCCTGAAGCGCGAGCGAGAGTTTTCGGGGCGGCCATTGCTTCGCGCGCGTCACCGGCGCAGCCTCGGTTACGACCTCGCGCGCGGCTGGAACGTCGGGAGCGGATGGCAGAGCCGGTGGAGGAACGGGGACAGGCTCAAGCGCGGGACGCGGCGAGGGCGCATCGGACCAGATGCTCGTCGTCGACAGCAGCCGGCTTGCCGCAGTGCCCTGCGGGCCACCCTCGTCATGTGTGCCGTCAATCTTCGCGCTCATTCTGAGCACCCGCGTAACGCCATGTCCGCTGCCAGGATGACAGGCATGGAACCCGTTCGCTACAGCCTGCCGTGAGTCGGCTCGAAGTTGCGAACAGCAATTGTCATATGATGCGGAGGTGGTGCGGCGGTATCCGTACTTTTTCCGGCCCTCGATTTTTTGACGCGTTTTCTCGACGCGAACCGATTCAGGCTTTTTCGCCGATCCGGCTTTCCTTGCCCGATTGCAACCGCTTGATGTTCTCGCGATGCGCGTAGAACAGCAGCAGCGTCAGCACCGCGGCCAATGCTGCGAGCGCGAGGTGCCCGAACCACCACAGGAATATGGGCGTGATGAACGAGGCCACCAGTGCGGAGAGCGAGGAGTAGCGGGTGGTGAAAGCGGTCGCCAGCCAGAGCACGCAGAACACCAATGCGGCCGGCCAGAACAGGCCGAGCAGGATGCCGATATAGACCGCGACGCCCTTGCCGCCCTTGAACTTCAGCCAGACCGGGAAGAGATGACCGAGGAAGGCGCCGAGCCCGGCCAGCATCGCGGCATCGGGGCCTGCGATCGTGCCGGCGATCACCACGGCCACGGTGCCCTTGAGCGCGTCGAGCAGCAGTGTGCCCGCGGCCAAGCTCTTGCGGCCCGTGCGCAGCACATTGGTGGCGCCGATGCTGCCGGAACCGATCGAGCGGATATCCTGTGTGCCGGCGAGCCTGGTCAGGACCAGCCCGAACGGAATCGAGCCGAGCAGGTAGCCGATGACGAAGGCCACCGGCAGAAAGGCATCAAGCCCCATGGTTGAATCTCCATGTCGAACGAACCTGCACGTCAGACATGCTCATACACCGTTCGTCCGCCGACAATGGTGCGCACCACGCGGCCTGTAAAGCGGGCCTCGTCGAACGGAGTGTTCTTGCAGGGCGATTTCAGATCGGCGGGATCGACCACCCAGGGCACATCGGGGTCGATCACGATGACATCCGCCGGGGCGCCTGCGCGCAGGGTTCCGCCGGGCAGGCCGAGCAGTTCGGCCGGCCGGGTCGACATCGCCTTGATCAGCGTCTTCAGGTCCATCTCGCCATTGTGCACGAGCCGCAAGCCCGCCGGCAGCATGGTCTCGAGCCCGATGGCGCCGGGAGCGGCTTCCGCGAACGGCAGGCGCTTGACCTCGACGTCCTGCGGATTGTGATCGGACATGATGACGTCGACGAGACCGGACGCCATCGCCTCCACCAGCGCGCGGCGGTCGTCCTCGCTGCGCAGCGGCGGCGACAGCTTCAGGAACGAGCGGTAGGGGCCGATATCGTTCTCGTTCAGCGCCAGATGATTGATCGAGACCGAGGCGCTGACGGCGAGGCCGGCGTCGCGCGCGCGCTTGAGGATCTCGAGCGACTCGATGCAGGACAGCGAGGCCGCGTGATAGCGGCCGCCGGTCAGGGCGACGAGGCGCATGTCGCGTTCGAGCATCACGGCCTCGGCGGTTTTCGGGATGCCCATCAGGCCGAGCCGCGAGGCGAACTCGCCCTCGTTCATCACGCCTTCGCCGACGAGATCGGGATCCTCGGTGAAGTGCACGATCAGCGCGTCGAAGTCGCGGGCGTAGGTGAGCGCGCGGCGCATCACCTGCGCATTGGTCACGCTCCGGTCGCTGTCGCTGAAGGCGACCGCGCCGGCCGCCTTGAGCAGGCCGAATTCGGTCATTTCCTCGCCGCGCATGCCCTTGGTGAGCGCGGCCATCGGCTGGATATTGACGATCGCGGTGTCGCGGGCGCGGCGCATCACGAAGTCGACGGTCGCCGAATTGTCGATGACCGGAGACGTATCGGGCTGGCAGATGATGGTGGTGATGCCGCCGGTCGCAGCCGCCTGGCTCGCCGAGGCAAAGGTTTCGCGATGGCTGAAGCCGGGCTCGCCGACAAAGGCGCGCATATCGATCAGGCCGGGCGCGACGACCTTGCCGGAGCAGTTGACGATGTCGGTGCCCTCGGGGACGCCGGCAGCGCCGATGCCGCGGCGGGTCTCGCGGATGGCACCGTCGGCGATGAGGACGTCGCCGATGCCGTCGAAATCCCTGGAGGGATCGATGACGCGGGCGTTGGCGAGCAGGATGGGGCGGCGGTCGGTCAGCATCGGCATCACGCGTTCGGCAGGTTGCGGGCGAGCGCTTCAAGCACCGCCATGCGCACGGCGACGCCCATCTCGACCTGTTCGCGGATCAGCGATTGCGCGCCGTCGGCAACCGCAGTGTCGATCTCGACGCCGCGGTTCATCGGGCCGGGATGCATCACGAGGGCATCCGGCTTGGCGTAAGCGAGCTTCTTCTGGTCGAGCCCGAAATAGTGGAAATATTCGGAGGTCGAGGGCACGAAGGAGCCGTTCATGCGCTCGCGCTGGAGCCGCAGCATCATCACGATGTCAGCGCCGTTGAGACCCTCGCGCATGTCGCGTGCGACCTCGACGCCCATCCGCTCGATGCCGGGCGGCAGCAGCGTGGACGGGCCGACGACGCGGACGCGGGCACCCATGGTGTTGAGCAGGATGATGTTGGAGCGGGCAACGCGCGAATGCAGCACGTCGCCGCAGATCGCGACCACGAGCCCTTCGATGCGGCCCTTGTTGCGGCGAATGGTCAGCGCGTCGAGCAGCGCCTGGGTCGGATGCTCATGCGCGCCGTCACCGGCATTGATCACGGAACCGTCGACCTTGCGCGCCAGCAGTTCCACCGCGCCGGAGGCGTGATGGCGCATCACCAGGATGTCCGGGTGCATGGCGTTTAGCGTCATCGCGGTGTCGATCAGCGTCTCGCCCTTCTTGATGGACGAGGAGGCGACCGACATGTTCATGACGTCCGCGCCGAGCCGCTTTCCCGCGAGCTCGAACGACGACTGGGTTCGGGTGGAGGCCTCGAAGAAGAGGTTCACCTGCGTCCGTCCCCGCAGGACGGTGCGCTTCTTGTCAACCTGGCGGTTGAGCTCGACATATTCTTCGGACAGGTCGAGGAGGCCGGTGATGTCGGCCGCGGAAAGGCCCTCGATGCCCAGCAAATGCCGGTGGCCGAGGACGAAGGTCGATTTCGATGTCATTAAAGCGAGAGCTATAGGCGCGGATGGCTGGGGGGGCAAGGGCCAAAGCCGGGGCGGGGAGTTATCCCCTGATCTGTCGGTTTTGGCTCATACTCTCCGTCATGCCCGGGCTTGTCCCGCCTGCGCGGCCGAAGCCGCTTCGGCGCGGCGAAGGCCCGGGCATCCACAATCTTCAATCGCATTTGAGGTAAAAGGACGTGGATGGCCGGGACAAGCCCGGCCATGACGGCGGGGACACATCACGTGAAAACAATTTGGACGGCGCTCTTCGCCGCTATGATGATCGGCGCAGCCCACGCCCAATCGCTCCCCGGCGGCTTCGTCTATTTGCGCGACATCGACGCCACCATCATCCAGGACATCCGCTACGCCACATCGAACAATTTTGTCGGCCGTCCGCTCGCCGGATACAACGCCGGCGAATGCGTCGTGATGCGCCAGGTGGGGCTGCGGCTGAAGGCGGTTCAGCAGGAACTCGCCACGCAAAATCTCTCGCTCAAGATGTTCGACTGTTACCGGCCCGCGCGGGCTTCGCTCGACATGGTGAAGTGGTCGCAGAACGGCCGCGAGACGGCCGCCGAACGGCGCTACAATCCGAAGATCCCGAAGACCGAGTTGTTCCGCCTCGGTTACATCGCAAACCGCTCGCAGCATTCGACGGGGGCGGCGCTCGATCTCACGCTGGTCGATCTCAAGGCCGACAATTCGGCCAAGATTGACCCGTCGAAAACCTATGCCGATTGCACGGCGCCGGTCGAAGCGCGGCTGCCGGAAGGCAGCGTCGACATGGGGACCGGCTATGACTGCACGGACACGAAAGGCCATACCGCGGCGTCGTCGATCACGCCGGACCAGCGCGTCTGGCGCAGGCGGCTGGTGGCTGCGATGGCGAAGCAAGGCTTTGTGAACTATTCGAAGGAGTGGTGGCATTTTTCCCTGCCGGGGGCGGGCGTGGCGGCCTATGATTTCCCGATTCAACCGCGACGTTGAATGCCCGATGGTTTGCCGCACCTAACGAAGGCCTCTTGATGGATTCCCTCAATCCCGATCTCCCGCCGCTGACCGTAACGCCCGCGCCGCCGCGCGTCTGGATGTTCTGGGGCACGGCGGTGTGGGGCATCGTCATTTTCGGGGCCATGTTCGTCGGGCAAGTCGGTGCCATTATCTACCTGGTCTGGGAGCACGGCGCTCCCATGAGTCTCGCGTCGATGCAGGACGTCGGTCGCGAGCCCGCGGCGCTCGCGCTGTCGGTGACCATGGGCCTGCCGGCGACGCTGGCTGCGGTGTGGCTCGCGATCCGCATCAAGAAGGCTTCCTTCGTCGACTACCTCGCGCTGCACTGGCCGTCCTGGAAGCAGCTTCTGCTCGGCGCCGTCGGGTTGATCCTGGTCGTGGTCATCTGGGAGACGATGTCGCGCAGCCTGGGGCGCGAGGCGACGCCGGGGTTCATGACGGATCTGCTGAAATCCGGCCGCGACAAGGGCGCCGCCGTGATGCTGTTGTTCGCGTTCAGCGTGGCGGCGCCGATGTCGGAAGAGGTTTTGGCGCGCGGGTTCCTGTTTCGTGGCTGGTCGGCGAGCTTCCTGCGCGTGCCCGGCGCGATCCTGCTGTCGTCGCTGGTCTGGACGGCCGTGCATCTGCAATACGATTTGTACTTCCTCGCCGAGGTGTTTTCGATCGGCGTCTGGTTCGGCTACATGCGTTATCGCGCAAATTCGCTCTGGCTCACCATCATGCTGCATGCGCTGAACAATCTGACGGCGGTGGTGCTGACGATGTGGCTGGGGAGTTAGCCCTGCTGCTGCTCCACACTCGGTCATTGCGAGGAGCCCTTGCGACGAAGCAATCCAGAGTGCCTCCGTGGAGGGATTCTGGATTGCTTCGCTGCGCTCGCAATGACGAGGCGAGAGAGGTGTGTGCAATAACGCGTTCTACGCCACCAGTGCGATCGCGATCGGCATGGTGATCGCCGCCAAAATCGTCTGTAGTGTGATGATCTGCGCCAGTAGTGGCGCATCGCCGCCCATTTGGCGGGCCAGTACATAGGCGCTGGGCGAGGTCGGCACTGCCGCGCAGATCGCGACGATCGCGAGGTTGGTGCCTGACAGCCCGAACCAGACGGCGAGCGCCAGCGCGAGGACAGGCATCAGAGCCAGCTTGAACGCCACGCCGAGCGTTACGCCAAGGCTTGGGCGGAACAGGCCCTTGAGCTGCAGGCCCGCGCCGGTGACGAGCAGGCCGATCGCGAGCGAGGAGCGGCCGAGAGCGTCCGCGACCTCGTGCCAGATCTTTGGCAGCGGCAGATGAATGAGGTTGATGGCGAGCCCGATCACGCAGGCCCAGATCAGGGGATTGCGGATCACCGTCATGACGATCGCGCGCGCGGACTGTTTCTCGGGCGAGGCGTAATGGGCGAGCACCGCGACGCTGAACACGTTGACCAGCGGAATGATCGCGACCATGGCGACGGAGGCCAGCGCCAGCCCGACATCGCCATACAGGTTGGCGGAGACGGAGAGCGCCACATAGGTCTGCCAGCGCGTCGCGCCCTGGAAGATCGAGGTGAAGGCGGGGCCGTCGATGTCGAGCCGCGCCAGCACCGGGCGCAGCGCAAGGCAGAGCAGCGACATCGCGAGCGCCGACAGCAGCAGCGCGCCGCCGACGCCGGCGACCGGGACTTTGGAGAGATCCGCCTTCACCAGCGTCTGGATCAAGAGCATTGGGAAAAGGACAAAGTAGGTCAGCCGTTCCAGCCCGTGCCATTGCGTGTCGAGCCGCATCAGGCTGTGGCGGAGCACCACGCCGAGCACGATGAGGATGAAGACCGGCAGCAACGCCGCGATCACCACGATCATGGATCAGCCAGCCCCCGGGCTGGCGCGAAGATTGGCGAGGCGGTCGAGCGCGCCTTGCAGGATGAAGATCGCGGCGTGCTCGTCGATCACCTCGGCGCGCTTGGCGCGGCTGACGTCCATGCCGATCAGCTCGCGCTCGACGGCTGCGGTCGAGAGGCGCTCGTCCCAGAGGCCGATCGGCAGTGCGGTCAGCCCGGCAAGGTTGCGGGCGAACGCGCGGGTGGATTGCGCGCGGGGCCCCTCGCTGCCGTCCATGTTGATGGGCAGACCGAGCACGAAACCGACCACTTTCCGCTCGGCGGCGATCGCGAGGAGGCGGGCCGCGTCCTGCTTGAACTGTTTGCGCTGGATCGTCTCGACGCCGGTCGCGAGCCGGCGATCCGGATTGGAGACGGCAACGCCGATGGTTTTGGTCCCCAGATCGAGCCCGATCAACCCGCCGCGTTCGGGCCAGTGGGTTGCAGCATCGACGATTGGCAGGATAAGAGCCGGCATGAGTTAGCGCATATCATGCGTCGCGCTGCGGAGTGAACCCGAAACAATGGATGCGCTGACCCTATTCGGCCTGTTTGCCGTCACCGCGATGCTGGTCTGCTATGCCCTGGAGGATCGCAGCCACTGGTTCGTGCTGCTGTTCGCAATATCCTGTGCGTTCGGCTCGGCGTACGGCTTCCTGCAAGGCGCCTGGCCATTCGGCCTGGTCGAGGCGATCTGGGCTCTGGTTGCGCTGCGGCGGTGGATGCTCAGGCCGCGATGATTTCGTCGTCTGCCTGCAGGCAGGAGATGAAACCGCTCAGCGCACTGTATTGATGCCCTGCGCGACGTTGGATGAAGAGCGTCTCGACCCGCGCATGCGAAGGGCTCAGCGTGTGCATCGAGACGCTGCCGTTCATCGCGCTACGCTCGACCACGGCCCGCGGCAGCAGCGTCACGCCCATGTCGGCGGCGACGCAGCCGATCATGCCGTCGAGCGTGCCGAGCTCGAAGCGTGCGGCCGACGGCCAACCGAACTCGACGAAGATCTGTTCGAGCCGCTGGCGGTAGGTGCAGCCGGTGCGGAAGGCGAGTGCGGTCGGGCCGGACTCCGGCGTGCCGGCGCGCAGTTCGGCAAGCGAACCCCAGCGCCGTGCGCTGACCAGCACCAGCTCTTCGCGAAAGGCGCTGGCGGCAAACAAATCCGCGTGCTCGATTGGACCTGCAACAAAGGCGCCATCGAGCGTGCCATCCAGCACGGCGGCCACGAGGTCGGCGGTGGTCGCGGTGCGCAGCGTCAGCCGCACGGCGGGAAAGCGCCGATGGAAATCGGCGAGCAGGGGCGGCAGCCGCACGGCCGCGGTGGTTTCCATCGAGCCGATCGCGAGCGGTCCTTTCGGCTCACCGTCGTCGCGCGCGGCGAGGACGGCCTCGTGCGACAGCGCGGTCATCTTCTGCGCGTAGGGCAGGAGACGCTTGCCGGCGGCCGTGAGTGTCATGCCGCGACTGTGCCGCTCGAACAGCGGCGTGCCGATCTCCGCCTCCAGCGCCTTCACGCGCTGGGTGACATTCGACTGCACCGTGTTGAGCTCTTCGGCGGCGCGGGTGATGCCGCCGGTGCGGGCGACAGCGGCGAAGGTCTGGATATCGCTGAGTTCCATGGCGTCGTTTCGCTTTTGTGATGGGAACGTTCGCAACAATTCATTTTTCGTGAATGCTAGTTGCGCCTAGTGTTCCTGTCCAGAGTGGGAGAACCCATGTCGATCGCCACGCCACTGACGGAGCTTCTCGGGATCAGGCATCCGATCCTGTCGGCCCCCATGGACACGATCGCCGGCAGCCGGCTGACCCGCGCCGTCAGCGAGGCCGGCGGATTCGGGATCCTCGGCGGGGGCTATGGCGACCGCGCGCGGCTGGAGGCCGAGGCCCGCGAGCTGAACGGTTTTGCGCCGTTCGGCATCGGCTTCATCACCTGGAGCCTTGCCAAGCAGCCCGATCTTCTCGATGTCGCGCTCGACGCTCGGCCGCAAGCCATCATGCTGTCGTTCGGCGATCCCGCACCGTTCGCGCCGCGTATCAAGGCACGCGGCGTACGATTGATCTGCCAGGTGCAGAGCGAGGAGATGGCGAAGCAGGCACTGGATGCCGGCGCCGAGATTTTAATCGCGCAGGGGACGGAGGCGGGTGGCCATGGCGCATCGCGCACCACCGTCGATATCGTGCCGGCGATCGTCGACCTTGCGGCCGGGCGGGTGCCTGTTGTCGCGGCCGGCGGTATCGCTGACGGTCGCGGCCTTGCGGCGATGATGATGCTGGGCGCATCCGGCGTGCTGATCGGGACGCGGTTCTATGCGAGCGTGGAGGCCAATGGTGCGGAGGAGGCGAAGCAGCGCATTCGCGCGGCTGATGGCAACGACACGGTGCGCGGCGTCGTTCCCGATTGGTCGAGAGAGCTGTTCTGGCCGGCCCCGTTCACCGCGCGCACATTGATGAACGGCCACATCAAGAGCTGGACCGGCCGCGAAGTCGAGCTGATGCAGCGCGCCGGTGAAATTGCCGCGCAGTATGCTGCGGCGAAAATGGCGGGCGATTTCGAAATCGCGGCCGTGTTTGCGGGTGAGGCGGTCGGCCTGATCCATGATATTCCCCCGGCGGCCGAGATCGTCGAACGCATCGCGGCCGAAGCCGAGCAGCTGCTGGCGGGGCGAAGAAACTCCAGTGCTTCTTTCCCTTCTCCCCTTGCGGAGAAGGTGGCGCGTAACGCCGGCTGAGGGGTTCTACCCGCGGAGAGTAAAGTCAAATTCGAGCGGTCTGCGTCCGCGGATGCAAACCCCTCACCCGTCTCGCCGCTGCGCGGCGATCCACCCCCTCCCACAAGGGGAGAGGGCAAGAGCGAGAGACACACCATGTGGCCTGACCGTCGACTGATCGACCTCTTCAAGACCGAATTCCCGATCGTGCTGGCGCCGATGGCCGGCGTGATGGACGCGGAACTGGTGATCGCCGTGGCAGAGGGCGGCGGGCTCGGCTCGCTGCCGAGCGCGATGCTGTCGCCGGAGAAGGCGCGTGAGCAGGTCAACATCATCCGCCAGCGGGTGAAGGCGCCGGTGAACATGAATTTCTTCTGCCATACCCCGGTTGATCTCACGGCAGAAGCCGAGGCGCGCTGGAAGCAGCGGCTGGCGGGCTATTACACCGAGCACGGTCTCGATCCCGCCGCGCCGATCAATGCCGCGAACCGTGCGCCGTTCGACGCCTCCTTCTGTGAGGTCGTCGAGGAGCTGAAGCCGGAAATCGTCAGCTTTCATTTCGGCCTGCCTGATGCATCGCTGCTCAAGCGCGTCAAGGCGGCCGGCTGCCTCGTCATCTCGTCGGCGACGACGGTGAAGGAAGCGGTCTGGCTGGAACAGCACGGTGTCGATGCCGTCATCGCGCAGGGCGCCGAGGCCGGCGGCCATCGCGGCATGTTCCTGACCGACAAGATTTCCGAGCAGCCCGGCACCTTTGCGCTGGTGCCGCAGGTCGCCGATGCCGTGAAGGTGCCTGTGATCGCGGCCGGTGGCATTGCCGACGGGCGCGGCATCGCAGCCGCCTTCGCACTCGGTGCCTCCGGCGTGCAGATCGGCAGCGCCTACTTGCGTTGTCCGGAATCCAAGGTCAGCGCGGGCGGCCGCGTGGCGCTGGCCGAGGCGCGGGACGATTCCACCGTCATCACCAATGTCATGACCGGGCGTCCGGCGCGCGGCGTGCAGAACCGCGTGATGCGCGAGGCCGGCCCGATCTCGCCGGATGCGCCGCCGTTCCCGCACGCCGCGACCGCGCTGGGACCGCTGAAGGCGTCCGCCGAAAAGCAGGGCAGGGTGGATTTCACCAATCTCTGGGCCGGACAGGCCGTGGCCCTGGGTCGCGAGGTCCCGGCAGCCGAATTGACCCGGGATTTTGCCAAATCGGCTCTGGCCCGCATGAAGGCGCTCGCTGGATAAGCGGGAAAGCGCCGGTTGCGGCGCAAAACCGGCCTCTGCTATACGGCAGTTAGATTTTGCCGTGAGAGGCCGTATATAATGTCCGTCGACGCCGCTACCGTCCGCCGCATCGCGCATCTGGCGCGCATTGCGGTTTCCGAGGGCGAGGTTCCGCATCTGCAGGGCGAGCTCAACGCCATGCTCGCCTTTGTCGAGCAGCTCTCGGAGGTCAATGTCGAGGGCGTGGAGCCCATGACCTCGGTGACCCCGATGCAGATGAAGAAGCGGCTGGATGTGGTCAATGACGGCGAGATCGCCGACGATATCGTTGCCAATGCGCCCGCGACCGAGGGGCACTTCTTCCTGGTGCCGAAGGTCGTCGAGTAATTGCAGAGCGTTTTCGAGCGAAGTGGAAGCCGGTTCGCGTCAAGAAAACGCGTCAAACTAAAGAGTCTCAGGACGCCGCCCGATGTGCATGCTTTGCGACGATGAGAAGGCCTATCAGGCCTACATGAACTACCTCGACAAGATGGAGCGGCAGGGCAAGGCCGCCGATCCCAATGTCGCCGTCAATGCCGTGCTCGACGAGATCGAGGCCGCAGCGAACGCTGCCGCCAAGACAAAAGACGACCCGGCCAACGACAAGACCCTGTCTCCGTTCTTCTGCAGCCCGATCAATAAATGACCGATTTGACATCCCTGACGCTCGCCGAGGCCCGCAAGGGTCTCGCGGCAAAAACCTTCACGTCCCTCGAGCTGACCGACGCGCATCTGAGCGCGATCGAGGCCGCGCGGGTGCTCAATGCCTTCGTGATGGAGACGCCGGACCAGGCGCGCGCCATGGCGCGCGAGGCGGACGCCGAGATCGCCAAGGGCAACGCCGGCCCGCTCGCGGGCATTCCGCTTGGCATCAAGGACCTGTTCGCGACCAAGGGCGTGCGCACTACGGCGTGCTCGAAAATCCTCGGCAATTTCGTGCCGACCTATGAGTCCACCATCACCTCGCAGCTCTGGCGCGACGGCGCGGTGATGCTCGGCAAGCTCAACAATGACGAGTTCGCGATGGGCTCGGCGAACGAGACCTCGTGCTTCGGTCCCGTCGGCAATCCCTGGCGGCGTGAGGGAAGCAACACGACGCTGGTGCCGGGCGGCTCGTCCGGCGGCTCGGCCTCGGCCGTGGCGGCGCTGCTGTGCATGGGGGCGACCGCGACCGACACCGGCGGCTCGATCCGCCAGCCGGCGGCGTTCACCGCGACCGTCGGCATCAAGCCGACCTATGGCCGCTGCTCGCGCTGGGGCATCGTCGCCTTTGCCTCCTCGCTCGACCAGGCGGGTCCTATCGCGCGCAGCGTGCGCGATAGCGCGATGCTGCTGCGCTCGATGGCCGGGCACGATCCGAAGGATACGACCTCGGTCGACATTCCCGTGCCGGATTACGAAGCCGCGATCGGAAAGTCCGTGAAGGGCAAGAGGATCGGCATCCCCAAGGAGTATCGCCTCGACGGCATGCCGGCCGAGATCGAAAAGCTTTGGGAAGCGGGCGCAGCCTGGCTGAAGACGGCCGGCGCCGAGCTGGTCGAGGTGTCGCTGCCGCACACGAAGTATGCGCTGCCGGCCTATTACATCGTGGCGCCGGCGGAAGCCTCGTCGAACCTCGCGCGTTATGACGGCGTTCGCTACGGCCTGCGCGAGCAGGGCAAGACCATCCACGAGCTCTACGAGAACACCCGCGCCGAAGGCTTTGGCGCGGAGGTGCGCCGCCGCGTCATGATCGGGACCTACGTGCTCTCGGCCGGTTATTACGACGCCTATTATCTGCGCGCCCAGAAGGTGCGCACGCTGATCAAGCGGGATTTCGAGGACTGTTTCGCCATGGGCGTCGATGCCATCCTGACGCCGGCGACGCCGTCGGCGGCCTTCGGCATCGGCGAGAAGGGCGGCGCCGATCCCGTCGAGATGTATCTCAACGACATCTTCACGGTGACCGTGAACATGGCGGGCCTGCCTGGCATCGCCGTGCCCGCCGGCAAGGACGCGCAGGGCCTGCCGCTCGGGCTTCAGCTGATCGGCCGTCCCTTCGACGAGGAGACTTTGTTCTCGCTCGGCGAGGTGATCGAGCAGGCTGCCGGCCGCTTCACGCCGACGAGGTGGTGGTGAATGTCGCTGATTTCATCGCGAGCCTCGACGGTGCAGCACCGGCGCCGGACCTGAACGCGCCGCTCGCCGGACTGTGGTGGGCCGGCAAGGGCGACTGGGACCAGGCGCACAGGATCGTTCAAAATGATAGCGGCCGCGACGCCGCCTGGGTGCACGCCTATCTGCACCGGGTCGAAGGCGATCTCGGCAATGCCGGCTATTGGTACCGCCAGGCCGGCCAGGTGGCGGCAAATGATTCACTGGAGGCGGAGTGGAACCGGATCGCGGCCACGCTGCTAGCGAAGTGAAGGCGCACCGCCACCTATTCCCTGCTGCGGCTTCAGCATGTCCTTCGGCAGCAGATAATCGTGCACATGCGGACAGACATTGCCGACACCACACTTCTCGGCCTTGATGATCGGCTCGAGCTGCGCGAGGAGTGTCCTGGCGTTGAACACGCTGGGAGGTGCCGCGTTCACCGGTGCGGCCAGGAAGTGGATGTCAGCCTCGATCCCCGGCTTGGGACCAGCCGCGACGGGAGCCGAGTAAACGAACAGCGTGCCGCCGCGCGCCAACCTGACCGGCGCGAGCGGCCGGTTGGCTGGATCGGCACTGTCAGGTCGAAACCTGAATGCGGAGGCTTCGTCCCGCGACACCGGAATCTGCGTCTTGAGCGATGGGATCGCACTTGCGAGCCGGGCGTCGTGACGATCCTCCGTCGGTGGACGCCGCATGACGAACCGCACGTCCGACAGGATCTCGAATCCCGCAAAGCCTTTTTCGACGGCGAGCTCGGCACACCGGTTGAGCCAGTAGACCTGGACGGTTTCGCGGGTGGTGTACCCGTTGCCCTGGAACGTGACCCGATAAACGTCAGGCCGCAATTCCCTGACCTCCGCGCCGCCAATCAAACCTGATTGCTGATATGGTGTCGCACACGATGTGAGCATGACGGCCGCCGCCGCCAACATCAAAGCACGAATGAACATACGCAGTGCCCCCTGCGTGCAACTTCTAGGATATCTGAGGCGCTGGCGTCAATGCCCGGCGGTGTGTTGCGGCGGGAGCGGAGCGCCGGTGCTGCGTCGGAAGGACCGTGCCCTGATCTCAAGCTTGACTGGCACGATCCGTTGCGCGAAGCCGGACCGCCCCCGATATGATCTTATCCGGACCTGGATCGATGAACGCACCTGCTGCACCCCACAAGCTTCTCAAAGGCGCCACCGGCGATTGGGAGATGGTCATCGGCATGGAGATCCATGCCCAAGTGACCTCGAACTCGAAACTGTTCTCGGGCGCCTCCACCGCGTTCGGCGGCGAGCCGAACAGCCACGTGTCGCTGGTGGACGCCGCAATGCCGGGCATGCTGCCCGTCATCAACGAGGAATGCGTCAGGCAGGCGGTGCTCACCGGGCTCGGCCTCAATGCGAAGATCAACCTGCGCTCGGTGTTCGACCGCAAGAACTATTTCTATCCGGACTCGCCGCAGGGCTACCAGATCAGCCAGTACAAGTCGCCGATCGTGGGCGAGGGCGAGGTCGTCGTCGAACTGGACGGCGGCAAGATCGCCACCATCGGCATCGAGCGGCTGCATCTGGAACAGGATGCCGGCAAATTGCTGCACGACCAGTCGCCGACCATGTCCTTTGTCGATCTCAACCGCTGCGGCGTGGCGCTGATGGAGATCGTCTCCAAGCCCGACATCCGCGATGCCGAGCAGGCCAAGGCCTATGTCACCAAGCTGCGCTCGATCCTGCGCTATCTCGGCACCTGCGACGGCGACATGGAGAAGGGAAGCCTGCGCGCCGACGTCAACGTCTCCGTGCGCAAGCCGGGCGCGCCGCTCGGCACCCGCTGCGAGATCAAGAACATGAACTCGATCACCTTCATCGGCCAGGCGATCGAGTATGAAGCGCGCCGCCAGATCGAGATTTTGGAGGACGGCGGCCAGATCGACCAGGAAACGCGGCTCTACGACCCCAACAAGGGCGAGACGCGCTCGATGCGTTCGAAGGAAGAGGCGCACGACTATCGCTACTTCCCCGATCCCGACCTGCTGCCGCTGGAATTCAGCCAAGAGTTCGTCGACGCGCTGAAGACGGAGCTGCCGGAACTGCCGGACCAGAAGAAGACGCGCTTCGTCGCCGATCTCGGCCTGTCGGCCTATGATGCGGGCGTGCTGGTCGCCGAACGCGAGAGCGCGGTGTTCTACGAAACCGTGCTGGACAAGCTCGGCAACCGCGCCCGTGACGGCAAGATGGCGGCGAACTGGGTGATCAACGAGCTGTTCGGCCGCCTCAACAAGGAAGGCCGGGATATTACGGGCTCTCCGATCAATGCCGAGCAGTTGGCCGCGATCGTCGACCTGATCGGCGAGGGCACGATCTCCGGAAAGATCGCCAAGGATCTGTTCGAGATCGTCTGGCAGGAAGGCGGAGACCCCCGCGCGCTGGTCGAAAGCCGCGGCATGAAGCAGGTCACGGATCTTTCGGCGATCGAAAAGGTTGTCGACGACATCATCGCGGCCAATCCCGACAAGGCCGCGCAGGTGAAGGACAAGCCGCAGTCGCTCGGCTGGTTCGTCGGCCAGGTGATGAAGGCGTCCGGCGGCAAAGCCAACCCGCAGAGCGTCAACGACCTGCTCAAGTCGAAGCTCGGCATCTGATCTCACACGTTCGAACGAGGTGACGAAACACGCGTCGTCACCTCGCGACGGGTTCGCGATGCGGCGTTCGCGCGCATCGTCGGCGGTGAACATCACCCGCTCATCATCTGCTCAAGGCGCACGACGCCACCGAATCGCCGTCACGCGATTCGCGCAAAACGGCGGCTTGCACACGCTCGGACGAGCGCTCGCGCCGTTGTGGACGAAAATAATTTAATTGCCAAAATTCGCGACTCAGAGTCCACGACGCGCCCCCGCGAGGCGATCGAGCGCTTTGCAGCGTTTATCGTTGCACCGATCGCGCATCATATGCGCGCGCAGAATAATACTTGCTGCGTAGGGTTTTTCGCAATCTCTGCTCTTGTCGACGTCGACGCTGCGAGAAGTATTTGCAATCGCGGACACGTGTCTCTGCGCATCGGCAAATCAAGCGCGGCTGGCGCACGCGCGCTGCGTCGTCAACACTTCCTTAAGTGGGAAGATGTTTTTTTCGTCGTGTTGGTGTATTCGGGGTGAGTGCATTCGATCCCCGAATGCGCACAGCAATTAAGCCATCTCACACATCGGAGGGCAACATGGCCAAGAAAGCTAAGAAGGCGAAGAAGGTAAAGAAGGCGAAGAGCGCAGTGAAGAAGACTGCGAAGAAGACCCGCAAGGTCGCCAAGAAGAAGTAACTTCGCTTCTGAAGTTGCCGGCTCCTCGAGAGCCGGCACGTCATCAGCACCTCCTGGAGGTCCTGGTTGACGATAGAGGGTGTCGGCGAGACATCAGGTCAACGGTCGGATCGTTCGCTTCGCGGGTTCGCTCGCTAAAGCCCGGTCCGGCAGAAGAAACAAGTTTTCTTCGTTCGGTGCGGTTCTCCGCAAGGAGCTCCGCAATTTCACAGGCGGCCTTCGGGCCAACGTGAAATCTGATCCTGACGTGTTCGCCGACGCCCTCGTTCTCTTGAGGCCGGGGTATTGCCGGCATTTCTTTCCTCACATTGCTGATCTGAACGCAACGTCGTCGCATTGCCATGGGGCAGGCGAGGGCTGCGGCGAACCGTCATGTGTTGCGACGGTCCCCGTTCGCGCGCGATGCGATGCGATTGCATCTCCGGGGTCCCGTCCTTCGCGCCCGCCGGCATAACGGCCGCGGCTCGCGCCCGCGCGAGGCGGACCGCTGGCCCTTTCCGGCGATCCGCGCCCGCAAATTGTAACCACGGCACACGCACCACCGCGCGCGATGGTTATCGTTCTCCCAAAATCCCAAGGTAAACCAAATCTGACGAATCGCAGAAGTGCCTGCAAATCAGGGGCTTTTTGAATTCCGCGCGCGGGTGAACGCGTTTGCGTTTACGTCTGCTTCATCGCGATACTTAAACTGCCATTCAAATTTGCCCGCCATCATAACCTCCAACAAGCCGGCAAACGGCATGGGGAGAGTTGAACAGTGCACGATCGAGGAAGGGTCATGCACATCAAAGTTGGACGGGAGCCGCGCTCGGGGGACGAGGCGGCACAAGAAAAAAGGGGATGCGTTATGTTTCAGGGTACATTCGATCTGGAGACGGCGACGCCGATCGACGCGAGCGCGCTGTCGGACGTGCTGTTCGAGCGCGGGATCTATTGGGCGAGCGGCCGCTCCGGCCTCGTCGATCTCATCGCCGCCCACAAATGGTTCAACCTCGCCGCCCTGAAGGGCCGCAAGGATGCCGTGGTGCTGCGCCAGGAAGTTGCCGGTCAGATGTCGGAGACCGAGATCTCGGCCGCGCAGCGCGAGGCGAGGGCGTGGGTTTCCGCCCACTAGACCGGGAATCGCATCCGCCCCCGTGCTTTCACGGGGCTGTCGGGTTGCGCTGAATCAAGCTCCTGCGTCGTGCCGCCACGTAACCCGCGCGGCATGAGCGATCCCGACAAGAATGACTCAGGATTGGGTCAATGGCTGCCGATTCAGATCGCGCCCGACGATTGCGATCTGGAGCTCGGACGGCCGCACAAGACCGGCATCCTGCCGCTCACCATCTGTGCCGGCGCAGCTCCGGGCATTGGCGGGTCTGGCGATCCGGCCGTGAGATGCGAACACGCATATATAACGACAGCGCGCATCGGCTGATCTCAGCCGCGCCGATCCTCGGCGCCAGGTTTGCGCAGCCGCTCCACGATCGCTTTCAGGTGAAAGACGCGCGGATCCTTGATTCCAGGGCTGGGTGGCGGAGAGGGAGGGATTCGAACCCTCGATACAGCTTGAGACCGTATGACGCTTTAGCAAAGCGTTGCCTTCAGCCACTCGGCCACCTCTCCGGTGCGAGCCTTATGCATCTAATTACTTGGGCCGGTCAATTTGGAAGCGCGTGTTTTCGCTCGAATATTCCCAACGATCTTCGAAACAAAACGAGTTTGCTCTCAGCGATGTATGCGCTTGTGTGACTTTTTTGCAACATCAAACGCGATGTCAGCCGAAGCATGGGCTTCGCGCATATCCGTCGCGGCCAGCCCGCGAGGCCGCCAGCCGGGCGATCACTGAATTGCAGGATGGTGCTTTACTGCACGCTGCCGGCGCCGCGGCGCAGGTCAGCCTCGATCTGCAACCGCGTGCCGCCGCCGAAACGGGCGCGATAGACCTGAAGGTTCTCCATGATCCGCTGCACGTAGTTGCGCGTCTCGGAGAATGGAATGAGCTCAACCCAGTCGACCGCGTCGACCTTCGGATCGCGCGGATCGCCGTAGCGGTCGACCCACTTCTTCACGCTGCCGCGGCCGGCATTGTAGGCGGCGAACGTCATGATGTAGGAGCCGCGATAATCCTCGAGCAGGCCGCCGAGCTCGGCCGAGCCGAGCGTCGCGTTGTAGACCGAGTCGTTCTTCAGCCGGCCGAGATCGTAGGTCGCGCCATGCCGCTTGCAGACATAGCGGGCGGCATCCGGCGTCACCTGCATCAGCCCGTAGGCCTGCGCCGGCGAGACCACGGAAGGGTTGAACGCGCTTTCCTGCCGCGCGATCGCATAGACGATGCTGCGCTCGACCTCGGGGCCGATCGGCGTGAATTGCGGGATGCCGTTGACGGGGTAGGCGTAGAAGTCGAACGGTAGGCCGCGGTTGAGCGCGGCCTTGCCCAGCAGCAGCATGCCGCGTGCGTCGCTGTAGCGCTGGCTGAGCTCGCCGAGGCCCGCAAGCGCCTCGGCATCGCCGTTCTCGCCCATGTCGGCGAGAACGGGGATCGCCATCTCGCGCTCGTCGAGCTCGTAGAGCAGCTGCGCGGCGCGCACGATCTCGAGCCGCTCGGCGCCGCGGCCGCGCGGCTGGCTGTTGAGCTCGATCTGCGGCAGGCCGAGCTTGGCGCGTGCGAGCTGGCCGTAATAGCTGGTGGATTGCTCGGCGGCGCGCGCGTAGGCGTTGCGCGCCTCCTGCTGCCGGCCCGCGGCTTCCGCCGCGCGACCCTGCCAATAGCCGGCGCGCGCCAGCGTGGTCGGATTGACGCTGCCGACGCCGATGCGGGCAAAATGCTGGGTGGCCGCCGCGGGATCGTTCAGGAACCGTAGCGCGATCCAGCCCGCGGTGAATTCCTGCTCGGTCTTGTAGATGTCGCGCGAGGGCAGGGCCGCGTCGCGCGCGATCAGATAGGCGCTACGGAATTCCTCGGTGTCGATCATCTTGCGCGCCAGCAGGCGCCGCTCGATCCACCATTCGTCGAGATTGTAGAGCCGGTTGGGATCCTTCGGCGCCGACAGCATCAGCTGCGCGGCTTCGGCGAACTTCTCCTCGCGGCGCAGCAGCTGGATCTTGCTGAAGATGAAGCCGGGATCGTTGTGCAGCTCGCGCGGCACGGCGTCGAGCAGCGCGTGCGCGTTCGGCGCCTTCTTGACGGCGGCGATGCGGGCCCTTGCGAGCGCGAGATAGCCGGCGCCGAGGCGCTTCGCTGCACGCAGCGCCGCCTCGTTCTCGCTGCCGTAGAGCAGCGTGTCCATCCGCGCCTTCTGGTCGCCCGGCGTCAGCAACGCGCCGAACTGGTCGAGCGCGTTGTTCTCGGTGTCCTCCGACATCGGGTCGCTGCGCCAGGCTTCGCGCACCAGCCGTTCGGCATTGGCGCGATCGCCGCGCGCCAGCATCGCCTTGGCGAGCGTGAAGCGGCCCTTGGCGGACATGGGAGATTCATTCTCGAACCACGACCACGCGACGGAATCGTCGCGCCTGTCATCCCACATCGCAGCTTCCAGGCGGCGGCGCAGGAAGGTCTGCGACGGCCAGCTCGGATTGGCGGAGATGAAGGCGCGGTAGCGCTCGACGGTCGCGCCGTTGTTCTCGCTGCGCAGGATGATCCATTCCGCGAGCTTTCGCGCGACGGGATCGGAAATCGAGGCCGCGGCATCGGTCGCGTCACCCGCCTTGCGCTTGCGCACCAGCTCGATGACGGTCTCCAGCGTGTCCTTGTCGGCCTGCGACGTCGACGAGGTCGCAGCGACCGCGGCGGGCGTGACCGGCTTGCGCGGCGTCGCATGCTGGCGGGTCGCAGGTGCCAGCACGGGAGCAGCTATGGGCTTTGCGGGAGCCGGGGCACTGGGCTTGATCGTAGCCGTCACAGCCGGTGCGGCTTTGGGGGGCGAGCCATGGGCCGTCGGCGTTGATTTCGGCGCGGCGGCTGCGGCGGGCTTGGGCTTGTCCTTCGCGGGTTCCTTCCCGGCGCTCTTGCCGGCATTTTTGCCAGCGTCCTTGGTACTGTCCTTGGCGCCGTCCTTGGCCGGCTTTTTCGCGGCATCCTTGGCCGGGGCGCCGGCTGCTCCCTTGGTCGCGCCTTTCGCCGTGTCCTTGCCGGTTCCCTTGGCCGTCTCTTTCGCCGATCCCTTGGCGGCTGGCTTCGCAGCGTCTTTGGCGCCTTCAGCGGCCGTCTCGTTGGATTTGGCCAGGGCGGCGCAGCCGACCGTCAGCCCTGCCATCAGGCACACGACCAGACCTAGGGATCGCCATGCGGCGCGCGGAAGTGAGATCACGGCGTTTCGTCGCCCCGAATCAGTCAATTGGCTCAAGACCTATCTGTACAAGATCTGGCTGTATTTGATTGAATATGCGGACAAAATACCAACAGCCGCTTACCGGGCGCGGGTTTGCACCACCACCGCGGCAAAATCGCGGCCTAAACGGTGCGTCACACGGCAGCGGGCCTTTTACCGCCGGATCAGACCCGGTATGAAGGGGGCTTGCTCACGAGATAGCCGCGTACGGAGGAAGTCCATGGCAGCCAAGACGAAATTCCGGGGGTCGTTCACCGCCTTGGTCACGCCGTTCAAGAACGGCTCGCTGGACGAGGCGGCGTTCCGCTCGCTGGTCAATTGGCAGATCTCCGAGGGCACCAACGGCCTGGTCCCGGTCGGCACCACCGGCGAGAGCCCGACGCTCAGCCATGACGAGCACAAGAAGGTCGTCGAATGGTGCATCGCTGAAGCCGGGGGACGCGTACCCGTCGTTGCCGGCGCCGGATCCAACTCGACCAAGGAAGCGATCGAGCTTGCCCAGCACGCCGAGAAGGCGGGCGCGGACGCCGTGCTGGTGGTGACGCCCTACTACAACAAGCCGACCCAGGAAGGCATGTACCAGCACTTCAAGGCGATCAACGATGCGATCGGCATCCCGATCATCATCTACAACATCCCGCCGCGCTCGGTGATCGACATGTCGGTCGACACCATGAAGCGGCTGTGGGAGCTGAAGAACATCGCCGGCGTCAAGGACGCGACCGCCAGCATGGTCCGCGTCTCGCAGCAGCGGGCCGCGATGGGCGAGGATTTCAACCAGCTATCCGGCGAGGACGCGACCATCCTCGGCTACATGGCGCATGGCGGCCATGGCTGCATCTCGGTGACCTCGAACGTCGCGCCGCGCCTGTGCTCGGAGTTCCAGGCGGCCTGGGCGAAGGGCGACCACGCCACCGCGCTGAAGCTGCACGACAAGCTGATGCCGCTGCACAACAACCTCTTCATCGAGAGCAATCCGGCGCCGATCAAGTACGCGATGTCGCTGCTCGGCAAGCTGGACGAGACGCTGCGCCTGCCGATGGTCCCGGTCTCGGAGCCGACGCGCGTTGCCGTGCGCAGCGCCATGGTGCACGCTGGCCTGATCAATTGATGCGTTAGCCGACCGGGGAGGTTTTTATGGGAGTCGAGCAATCGGGCAGGCGGATGCTCACGGAGTTCCGGGAGTTCGCCGTCAAGGGCAACGTGGTCGATCTCGCGGTCGGCGTCATCATCGGCGCGGCCTTTGGCGCCATCGTCACGTCGCTGGTCGGCGACGTCATCATGCCGATCATCGGCGCGATCACCGGCGGCCTCGACTTCTCGAACTACTTCACCCCCTTGTCGAAAGCCGTTACCGCCACCAACTTAGCTGACGCGAAAAAGCAAGGTGCCGTGCTCGCTTGGGGCAGCTTCCTCACGCTCACGATCAACTTCATGATCGTTGCTTTCGTGCTGTTCCTGGTGATCCGCGGCATCAACACGCTGAAGCGCAAGGAGGAGGCCGCGCCTGCGGCTCCTGCGAAACCGTCCGCGGAGGTCGAGCTGCTGACCGAGATCCGCGATCTCCTCAAGAAGTGACGCGCGCGCTTCGTCCAAACTGTTAGCTTACGCGCGCATCGCGATCAGCTTTGTTGACCAGGTTTTCCAAGTCATGGCCGATAAGAACGAACGTCCTATCAAGGTCATGGCGGAGAATCGCAAGGCCCGCTTCAACTACGCCATCGAGGACACGATCGAGGCGGGCATTGCGCTGACCGGCACCGAGGTGAAGTCGATCCGCAACGGCAAGAGCACGATCGCGGAGTCCTATGCCGATTCGAAGAACGGCGAGATCTGGCTGATCAACGCCACCATCCCCGAATATCTCCAGGGCAATCGCTTCAATCACGAGCCCAAGCGGCCCCGAAAGCTGCTGCTGCATCGGCGGCAGATCAACAAGCTGATGGGCGCGGTCGACCGCGAGGGCATGACGCTGATCCCGCTCAAGCTGTATTTCAACGAGCGCGGTCGCGCCAAATTGCAGCTCGCGGTTGCAAAGGGCAAGAAGCTGCACGACAAGCGCGAGACCGAGAAGAAGCGCGACTGGAGTCGAGAGAAGGGCCGCCTGATGCGGGCGAGGGGATAGCGAGATGAACCAGCGGAACCTGCTCGAGGTCGATTGGAGCCGGATTGCCGCGCCCGCCGATGACGGCGGCGCAGCCCATCTCGCCGGGATGGCATTGCCGCCGGTCAGCCTGCTTGCGACCGACGATACATCGGTGACGCTCTCGTCCCTGCGCGGCCGGACCGTGGTGTTCGCCTATCCGCGCACCGGCGAGCCCGGCAAGATCGCGCTGGTCGACGACTGGGATATGATCCCGGGCGCGCGCGGTTGTACGCCGCAGACTTGCGCGTTTCGCGATCTGTTTGCCGAGCTGAAGGCCGCCGGCGCCGCCCAGGTGTACGGTCTCTCGACCCAAGGCAACGACTACCAGACCGAAATGGCCTCCCGGCTGCATCTGCCGTTCCCGGTGCTGTCGGACGAGAAGCTGGCACTCACGCGTGCGCTGAACTTGCCGACCATGGAGGTCGCAGACCTGACGCTGATCAAGCGCCTCGCGCTGGTTATCGACGATGCCAGGATCACGCATGTGTTCTATCCGGTGTTTCCGCCCGACCGGAACGCCGGCGATGTCCTGGACTGGCTCAAGGCCAACCCGGCCAAGGCCTGATCCAAAGACTAATCGAGGTCGGCCTTCACCTTCGCGAACACAGACCGGAACATGTCCGTGGTCAGCACGCGCGTGTTCGTATTGTAGCGCGAGCAATGATAGCTGTCGTAGAGCTTGAACGCGCCGGCCTGATGCACGGCGCCGTGGCCGAAGGGGGCTTGCGAGGCCTTCAGCTTCAGCGGCTTGAGCACGCTGTCGTGCGCAATCCGCCCGAGCGCGATGATCGCGCGCAGCTTCGGCATCGTCTCGAGATTCGCGACGAGAAACTGGCGGCAGGTGTTGATCTCGACCGGCAGCGGCTTGTTCTGCGGCGGAACGCAATGCACGGCATTGGCGATCCGGCAGTCGACCAGCTTCAGCCCGTCGTCGGGGCGGGCCTGATAGGTCCCCTTGGCGAATCCGTATTCGAGCAGCGTGGCGTAGAGCAGGTCGCCGGCATAGTCGCCGGTGAACGGCCTGCCGGTGCGGTTGGCGCCCTGCATGCCCGGCGCGAGGCCGACGATCAAAAGGCGCGCTTTGATGTCGCCGAACGGCGCGACCGGCGCATTGTGCCATAACGGCTCGCGCGCGCGGTTCGCCTCGCGAAAGGCGACCAGGCGCGGACAGAGCGGACAGTCACGATCAGGGACGAGGGCGAGAGGCTGGCGGTTTGACCGTGCCGCCTCACTCCTCGAGGTCGTCATCGCCCCTCGGCGCCATCGTCGTCGCGCGCTGGAGGAATTGCGGCGCATGATGGCGCGGCTCGCGATCGCCGCGATCACGCGGGGCGGGGCGTTCGGACGGGTCGCGGCCGAGCTTGGATTGCAGCTCGACAAGGTCGGTGAAGACATCGGCCTGACGGCGCAGCTCGTCGGCGATCATCGGCGGCTGGCTTGCGATGGTGGAAATCACCGTAACCCGCACGCCGCGGCGCTGGACGGCCTCGACCAGCGAGCGGAAGTCGCCGTCGCCCGAGAACAGCACCATCTGGTCGATGTGCTCGGCGAGCTCCATCGCATCCACGGCGAGCTCGATATCCATGTTGCCCTTGACCTTGCGGCGGCCGGAGGCGTCGATGAATTCCTTGGTCGCCTTGGTGACCACCGTATAGCCGTTATAATCCAGCCAGTCGATCAGCGGGCGGATCGAGGAGTATTCCTGATCCTCGATGATGGCGGTGTAATAGAACGCCCTTAGTAGCGTCCCGCGGCTCTGAAACTCCTTCAGCAGTCGCTTGTAGTCGATGTCGAAGCCGAGAGTTTTCGCCGTCGCGTAGAGATTGGCCCCATCGATGAAGAGCGCGATCTTGTTGGTAGGAGATGACATTCAGTTTGCTCGCGTAGAGTTCGTGATTGATCGTTTATTGTTGGCGCGACGGCAGCAAGCCGCGCAGTCCTAAGGTGACGCCGAAACCCGTCGAAACCGCAAATCCGGAGAAGTCGGGGCAATCAAGGTATAGTTATGGCGAACCTGCATACACCCGGCGCCGCCATTAATGGCAGCCCGGGAAACCACCCGTCCCAGCCCTAATGTGGAGGTATCAGAGCCGTTTGGCGAGGCCAAATCACAAATTGGCCTTGCGAAACCGGTCCAGCCCCTATAACTAGCCCCGATCATCCACATATTTCGTCCCACCCACAACGGAGCGACAGTCCATGGCTCGCGTCACCGTAGAAGATTGTATCGACAAGGTCGACAACCGGTTTGACCTGGTCCTGCTGGCCGCCCACCGTGCCCGCATGATTTCGTCCGGTTCACAACTAACGGTTGACCGCGATAACGACAAGAACCCTGTTGTGTCTTTGCGTGAAATTGCGGACTCGACCATCTCGCCGGAGGACCTCCGCGAAGAGCTGGTGCACTCGCTCCAGAAGTTCGTCGAGGTCGACGAGCCCGAGCCGGATACGGTGCCGCTGATCGGTTCCGCCGGTGCCAGCGTCGATGCGGATGATACCGAGGTTGCCGTTGAGCGCATGACCGAAGAGGAGCTCCTGAAGGGCCTCGAGGGCCTCGCGCCGCCGGAAGAGCAGCCCGAGGAGGACGAGTAAATCGTCCATCGCGATCGTCGATTTCTTGTGATCTTATCAAAGGCCCGAACCCGCGTTCGGGCCTTTGCTTTTGTTGGCGTTTTCGTGGTTACCATAGCGTTGCCGGTTGGCGCTGCGCAGCTGTCACTGAATTGATCGGACGCGCGCGCGATCGGAGCTAAGGTGTGTACAACGGCCGTCTCAGGGCCGTTTGAAGGCAGGATGGCATGGTGTATCGGCGCCGGAGACCAACGCAGATGCTGGCCGCAACCGAATCGGTTGCCGTGGCCCCGACTGCGCCGGTGGCTCGTCCGGCCAAGCCGCGCGCGCGGATGATGCGTCAATATGACCTCGTCGAGCGCGTCAGGTCCTACAACCCGAACACCGACGAAGATCTGCTGAACCGCGCCTATGTCTACGCCATGAAGGCGCACGGCTCGCAGACCCGCGCCTCGGGTGATCCGTATTTCTCGCACCCGCTCGAAGTGGCGGCGATTCTCACCGACCTGAAACTCGACGACGCCACCATCGTGGCCGCGCTGCTGCATGACACGATCGAGGACACCGAGGCGACGCGGGCCGAGATCGACCAGATCTTCGGGTCCGAGATCGGTGCGCTGGTCGAGGGCCTGACCAAGCTGAAGCGGCTGGAGCTGGTGTCGCGCGAGGCCAAGCAGGCCGAGAACCTGCGCAAATTGCTGCTGGCCATTGCCGATGATGTCCGCGTGCTTCTGGTCAAGCTCGCGGACCGCCTGCACAACATGCGCACGCTTGACTTCGTGCCGACGGAATCGCGGCGGCGCATCGCCGAGGAGACCCTCGACATCTACGCGCCGCTGGCGGGGCGCATGGGCATGCAGGAGATGCGCGAGGAGCTGGAGGATCTGTCCTTCCGCACGCTCGATCCCGAAGCCTATTCGGTGGTGATGCAGCGGCTCGACGCGCTCGCCGACCGCAATCGCAATCTGATCGGCGAGATCGAGGCACAGCTTTCCAACAATCTGCGCCACAGGGGCCTCGGTGCGCGGGTCTATGGCCGCAGCAAGAAGCCGTTCTCGATCTGGACCAAGATGGAGCGCAAGTCGGTCGGTTTCGAGCAATTGTCCGACATCTTCGGCTTCCGCCTCGTCGTCAACGACATCGAGTCCTGCTATCGCGCGCTCGGCATCGTCCACACCAACTGGCCGGTCGTGCCCGGGCGCTTCAAGGACTACATCTCGACGCCGAAGCAGAACGACTACCGCTCGATCCACACCACCGTGATCGGGCCGGGCAACCAGCGCGTCGAGCTCCAGATCCGCACCGAGGCAATGGACCAGATCGCCGAGCGCGGCATTGCCGCGCACGTCTTCTACAAGGAAGGCGTGGGCTCGCCGACCGAACTCCTCAAGCGCGAGTCCACCGCATTCGCCTGGCTGCGCCACACCATCGGCATCCTCTCGGAGAGCGCCAACCCCGAGGAATTCCTCGAGCACACCAAGCTCGAGCTGTTCCACGACCAGGTGTTCTGCTTCACGCCGAAGGGCAAGCTGATCGCGCTGCCGCGCCACGCCAACGTGATCGACTTCGCCTATGCCGTGCATACCGACGTCGGCAACAGCGCGGTCGGCTGCAAGATCAACGGCCAGTTCGCACCACTATCCTCGGAGCTCCAGAACGGCGACGAGGTCGAGGTGCTGACCTCGGAGGCGCAATCGGCGCCGCCGTCGGCGTGGGAAACGCTGGCGGTCACCGGCAAGGCGCGGGCCGCGATCCGCCGCGCCACCCGGACTGCGGTGCGCGATCAATATGCCGGTCTCGGCCGACGCATCGTCGAGCGGCTGTTCGAGCGCGCCAAGATCGAATACGCCGACGACAAGCTCAAGGGCGCGCTGCCGCGGCTCGCACGCACCTCGATCGAGGACGTCATGGCGGCCGTGGGACGCGGCGAGATCAAGGCGTCCCACGTCGCGCGCGCGATGTATCCCGACTACAAGGAGGAGCGCATCGCGCGCTACGGCGTCAAGAAGGGGCTTGCCGCCAAGCTCAAGGAAAAGCCGTCGGAGCCGCCGCGCAGCCCGGTCGCGATCCCGATCCGCGGCATCAATTCCGACCTGCCGATCAAGTTCGCGCCGAACGGCGGCGCCGTGCCGGGCGACCGCATCGTCGGCATCGTCACGCCGGGCGAGGGGATCACGATCTACCCGATCCAGGCGCCGGCCCTGAAGGATTTCGAGGAGGAGCCGGAGCGCTGGCTGGATGTGCGCTGGGACATCGAGGACTCCATGCCGCAGCGCTTCCCGGCCCGCATCAAGGTCGAGAACGTCAACGAGCCCGGCGCGCTCGCGCAGATCGCCACCGTGATCGCCGAGCATGACGGCAACATCGACAACATCAGCATGCAGCGGCGCTCGCCCGACTTCACCGAGACGACAATCGACCTCGAAGTCTACGATCTCAAGCATCTGAGCGCGATCCTCGCCCAGCTGCGCGCCAAGGCGGTCGTCGCCCGCGTCGAACGTGTTAATGGATAAGCGCATCCTGCATGCGTCTGTCTCCCTGATTTCGTGAGTCCTGAAATGCCCGCTTCTCCGCTCCGCCTCGGCGTCAATATCGATCACGTCGCAACCGTGCGTAACGCGCGCGGCGGCCGTCATCCCGATCCGGTGCGCGCCGCGCTGCTGGCGATCGAGGCCGGCGCCGACGGCATCACCGCCCATTTGCGCGAGGACCGCCGGCACATCCGCGACGAGGATATGGCGCGGCTGAAGGCCGGGATTTCCAAGCCGCTGAATTTCGAGATGGCGGCGACCGACGACATGATGCGGATCTCGCTCGCCACCAGGCCGCACGCGGTGTGCCTGGTGCCGGAGCGGCGCCAGGAGGTGACGACCGAAGGCGGCCTCGACGTGGTCGGCCAGCACAATGCGCTGGCGCCCTATATCGCGCGGCTCAACGATGCCGGCATCCGCGTCTCGTTGTTCATCGCCGCCGACCCTGCGCAGATCGAGATGGCGGCAAGGCTGCGCGCGCCCGTGATCGAGATCCACACCGGCGCCTGGTGCGACGCCGTCGTTGACGGTCACGCAGACAAGGCGGAAGCCGAGTGGAAGCGGATCGTGGCGGGCGTGAAGCTCGCGAAGGACGCCGGGCTGGAAGTTCACGCCGGTCACGGGCTCGATTACGCGACGGCGGAGACGATCGCCGCGCTGCCTGAGATCATGGAGCTGAACATCGGCTATTACATGATCGGCGAGGCGCTGTTCGTCGGTTTGTCCGAGACGGTGCGGAGCATGCGCGCGGCGATGGACCGTGGCCGGAGCCGGGCATGATCATCGGCATCGGCTCCGACCTGATCGACATCACCCGCGTGGCCAAGGTGATCGAGCGCCACGGCGAGCGTTTCCTCAACCGCATCTTCACCGCGGCCGAGCGGGCCAAGGCCGAGCGCCGCGCCAAGAACGAGAAGATGGTGGTCGCGACCTACGCCAAGCGCTTCGCTGCCAAGGAAGCCTGCTCCAAGGCGCTCGGCACCGGGATCCGGCGCGGCGTCTGGTGGCGTGACATGGGCGTGGTCAACCTGCCCGGCGGGCGGCCGACCATGCAATTGACCGGCGGGGCGCTGGCCCGCCTCCATGCCCTGACGCCCGATGGCTTCGAGGCCAGGATCGACCTGTCGATCACCGACGACTGGCCGCTGGCGCAGGCCTTCGTCGTCATTTCCGCCGTGCCGCTGGCCAAGGCCTGATCCGGTCATCGATCTTTTTATAATTCATATTTAAAATCAGTGTCTTACGATGTTTTGACGCGATCCTTGATTGCGTGCCCCCCGACAACCGTCTAAAAGTCCGCCGACGCAGATCAGGCTGGGCGAATTCGGCTTTACGCCGGAATTGGCCCTCACTATCAGAATCAGGACAATCTCCTTGGGCCGCGAACGATGGGCAGTTCGCGGGAGGAGGGCGCTCTGTGACCGCCGGCCGGAATTGAGAGAGCAATGAGCGTGACTTCGGGAACAAAAACTGAGAGCGGCGTCGGCGAAACGATCCGGGTTGTGATCCACGCTCTCCTGATCGCGCTCGTGATCCGCACATTTCTGTTCCAGCCCTTCAACATCCCGTCCGGCTCGATGAAGGCGACGCTGCTGGTCGGCGACTATCTGTTCGTCTCGAAATATTCCTACGGCTATAGCCACTACTCGATCCCGCTCTCGCCGAACCTGTTCTCGGGACGGATCTGGGGCTCCGACCCGGATCGCGGCGACATCGTCGTCTTCCGCCTGCCGAAGGACGATTCCACCGACTACATCAAGCGCGTCATCGGGCTTCCCGGCGACCGCGTCCAGATGCGGGACGGGCTGCTCTACATCAACGACACCCCGGTCGAGCGGCAGCGGATGAGCGAATTCGTCGGCGAGGATCCGTGCGGCTCCGAAGGCGGCGGCATCTCCAGGGTGAAGCGCTGGAAGGAAACGCTGCCGAACGGCGTGTCCTATGAGACGCTGGACTGCGCCGACAACGGCTACATGGACAACACCAACGTCTACACCGTGCCGTCCGGCCACTTCTTCATGATGGGCGACAACCGCGACAATTCCACCGACAGCCGCTTCCTCGGCCAGGTCGGCTACGTGCCGCAGGAAAACTTGATCGGCCGCGCCCAGATGATCTTCTTTTCCATCGCCGAAGGTGAGCACGCCTGGATGTTCTGGCGCTGGCCGTGGGCGGTGCGCTGGAATCGCTTCTTCAAAATCGTCCGATGAAAGACGAAGCCAAGGACATCGCGACCCAATCGATCGAGGCGCAAGCCGCCCCTGAGGGCGAAGCTGCAACCAAGACGCCTGCGAAGAAGAAGCGGGTCCGCAAGGCCAAGGCGACCGACGCGAATGCAGCGCTCGAGGCGCGCATTGGTTACAGCTTTGCGGATCCGAACCAGCTGATCCAGGCGATCACGCATGTCTCGGCGCTGAAGTCCGGGCGCAAGCGCGGCGACAGCTATCAGCGGCTGGAGTTTCTCGGCGATCACGTGCTCGGGCTGGTCGTCTCCGACATGCTCTATCACGCCTTCCCGAACGCCGATGAGGGCGAGCTGTCCAAGCGCCTTGCCGAACTCGTGCGCAAGGAAAGCTGCGCCGACGTCGCCAAGTCGCTCGGTCTGCTCGACGACATCAAGCTCGGTTCGGTCGGCCCCAGCGCCGACGCCCGCCTGCGCAAGAGCGTGCTCGGCGACATCTGCGAGGCCGTGATCGGCGCCATCTTCCTCGACGGCGGCCATGCGGCGGCGTCCGACTTCGTCAAGCGCAACTGGACCGAGCGCATGCACAAGCCGCGGCGCCCCTTGCGCGACCCCAAGACCGTGCTGCAGGAATGGGCGCAGGGGAAGGGGCTGCCGACGCCGGTTTACCGCGAGGTCGAGCGCACCGGCCCGCATCACGATCCGCAGTTCCGCGTCGCGGTGGACCTGCCGGGATTGGCGCCGGCCGAAGGCATCGGCGGCAGCAAGCGCGCAGCAGAGAAAGTAGCAGCATCAGTGATGATCGAACGTGAAGGCGTTGGCGGCGGCAATGACGGCTGAAACAAGCGGCGAGGCGCCCACGGCCACGCGCTGCGGCTTCGTTGCGCTGATCGGCGCGCCGAATGTCGGAAAGTCCACGCTGGTCAACGCGCTGGTCGGCGCCAAGGTCACGATCGTCTCGCGCAAGGTGCAGACCACGCGCGCGCTGATCCGCGGCATCGTCATCGAGAACAACGCACAGATCATTCTGGTCGACACGCCCGGCATCTTCCTGCCGAAGCGCCGGCTCGACCGCGCCATGGTCTCGACCGCGTGGAGCGGCGCGCATGACGCCGACCTCGTCTGCGTGCTGCTCGATGCCAAGGCGGGGATCGACGAGGAGGCGGAGGCGATCCTCACCAAGGTCGCCAGCGTGAAACACGAGAAGATCCTGGTCATCAACAAGGTCGATCTGGTCCAGCGCGAGAAGCTGCTGGCGCTGGCGCAGGCCGCCAACGAGCGCATGCCGTTCGCGAAGACCTTCATGATCGCGGCGATCTCGGGCGACGGCGTCGACGACCTCAGGCAGACGCTGGCCGAGATCGTGCCGCCTGGGCCGTTCCTCTATCCCGAAGACCAGATGTCGGACGCGCCGATGCGGCATCTTGCGGCCGAGATCACGCGCGAGAAGATCTTTCGCAAGCTGCACCAGGAACTGCCCTACCAGTCGACGGTCGAGACCGAAAAATGGGAGGAGCGCAAGGACAAGTCGGTGCGCATCGAGCAGACCATCTTCGTGGAGCGCGAGAGCCAGCGCAAGATCGTGCTCGGCGCGGGCGGCGCCACCATCAAGTCGATCGGCGCGGACTCGCGCAAGGAGCTTGCCGAGATCCTGGGCGTGCCGGTGCATCTGTTCCTGTTCGTCAAGGTGCGCGAGAACTGGGGCGACGATCCCGATCGCTACCGCGAGATGGGCCTGGAATTTCCCAAAGAATAAGCAAGAAAAGATCGGTCACCGATGAGCGTACCCAGCAACGTCCGGCGCTTCGAAGCGCTGCTCTATGCCTCGTTGATGCTGGATGCCGTCTCGGTCGCGGTGCAGGACCGCACGCCGACCGCCGAGATGACCGAGCAGATGATCATGACGGCGACCTTGCTCGCCGGGGGCATGATCCTGCTGCTGGTCTATTTCGTGCGGCTGGCCGCGCATTGGCGCAAGAACTGGCCGCGCTGGGTGCTGGCGGCAGCGCTCGTGCTGTCGGTGATCTCGCTCGGCCAGATCGTCGGCGAAAAGGGCATGGAGCTCGACAGCGCGATCGAGGTCGTCTCCTGCGTGCTGACGACGATGGGCCTGTATTTCTCGTTCAGCGGCGACGCGCAGGGCTGGTTCAACGCGTAGCGTCTGGCGCGGTGCCGTAGGGTGGATTAGCGCAGCGTAATCCACCATTTAGATTATGCATGCGTGATTGGCGGATTACGCCTTCGGCTAATCCGCCCTACGATTGAAGGCCGGAATCCGCTAGACTATACCCCATGGAATGGACCGACGAAGGCATCGTGCTGGGCGTGCGGCGGCATGGCGAGAGCAGCGCCATCGTCGAGCTGCTGACGCGGGCGCATGGCCGGCATCTTGGCCTCGTGCGCGGCGGCGCCGGCGCGCGGATGCGGCCCCTGCTGCAACCCGGTAACAGCGTCAGCGTGGTGTGGCGGGCGCGGCTCGACGAACATCTCGGCACTTATGCCATCGAAGGCTTGAAGCTGCGTGCGGCGACACTGCTGGGATCGTCCCATGGCGTCTACGGCGTCACCCATCTGGCTTCGGTCGCGAGGCTCCTTCCCGAACGCGATCCCCACGAAGACATCTTTGCGCTGCTCGAACATTCGCTCGACGATTTCGACGACATCGGCAGCGCCGCGGTGCATGTCATCCATTTCGAGCTGGCGATGCTCGGCGAGCTCGGCTTCGGGCTTGCCCTGGACAATTGCGCGGTGACCGGGGAGACCACGGACCTGATCTATGTCTCGCCGAAATCAGGCGGCGCGGTGTCGCGCGGCGCGGGTGAGCCGTGGCGCGACCGGCTGTTGCGCTTGCCCCAATTCCTGCGCCAGGGCGAAACCGCAAACGATCTCACCGATGAGGATCTCCAGGACGGCTTTCGGCTCACCGGCCTGTTCCTGCTGCGTCACGTGCTGGAGCCGCGCGGCCAGGCCCATTCTGACGCGCGCGCCGGCTTCATCAATGCCCTGACGCGACAGCAGCAAAAGGCGGCGCTTCCGGCGCCATAATCGGCGGCCATGAGCTGACCGCGCCTCTGCCTTGCCTGAGAGCATGCTGTTCCCCGGAACGAAATCAGCCTGCTCGCATTGGCCCCGCAGGTTCCACAACGGGGACAGCCTAAATGTTGATCAGAGGATTTGCCTTGTCCGCGGCGCTGATCGCGCTTGCGCCCGATGCCATGGCCGGTGAGCCGCAACCCGGCGTGTTTCGCCGTGCCTCCTGCACCGTCGTCCGGTACTATGTGGCGAAATATTCCGCTGCGGCCGCAGAGAGTTGGGCGCGCTCCAAGGGCGCGACCGAGGCCGAGATCGAGGCTGCCCGGCGCTGCGTGGCCAACGCGCCGGTGACTGCGCAGGTGCCTGGACCAGCCAAAACCCAGCCTGTGACAGCCGGCTGGGCAGGCCAGTAGCCGCCCACAGGGAACCAATCGATCCTTGCCCGATTCGCTTCCACGGTTTAACCGGGCGGCATGGGAAAACGAATCGTTCCGCCGGAAGAACCGGCCGAAATTCATGATGTGCCGCTGCGTGAGGCGCTGGAAGAGCGCTATCTCGCGTACGCGCTCTCCACCATCATGCATCGCGCGCTGCCCGACGCGCGCGACGGCCTGAAGCCGGTCCACCGGCGCATCCTCTACGGCATGCGCCTGCTCCGGCTCGACCCCGGCACCAGCTTCAAGAAGTCCGCCAAGATCGTCGGCGACGTGATGGGCTCGTTCCATCCGCATGGCGACCAGGCGATCTACGACGCCATGGTGCGGCTCGCGCAGGATTTCTCCTCGCGCTACCCGCTGGTCGACGGCCAGGGCAATTTCGGCAATATCGACGGCGATAATCCGGCCGCCTACCGCTACACCGAAGCGCGCATGACCGATGTCGCGCGGCTTCTGCTCGAGGGCATCGACGAGGACGGGGTCGAATTCCGTCCCAATTACGATGGCCAGTCGAAAGAGCCGATCGTGCTGCCCGGCGGCTTCCCGAATTTGCTCGCCAACGGCGCGCAGGGCATCGCGGTCGGCATGGCGACCTCGATCCCGCCGCACAACGCCGCCGAGCTTTGCGAGGCCGCGCTGCATCTGATCGAGAAGCCCGACGCGAAATCCAAGGCGCTCTTGAAATGGGTGAAGGGTCCGGATTTCCCGACCGGCGGCATCTGCGTCGATTCCAAGCAGGCGATCGCTGAAGCCTACACCACCGGCCGCGGCTCGTTCCGCGTCCGCTCGCGATGGGAGCAGGAAGAGGGGGCGCGCGGCACCTGGGTCGTCGTCGTCACCGAGATCCCGTTTCTGGTGCAGAAGTCGCGCCTGATCGAGAAGATCGCCGAGCTGCTGGACCAGAAGAAGCTGCCGCTGGTCGGCGACATCAGGGACGAGTCGGCCGAAGACGTCCGCATCGTGATTGAGCCGAAATCGAAAAACGTCGATCCGGCGCTGATGATGGAATCGCTGTTCCGGCTGACCGAGCTCGAAAACAAGATCCCGCTGAACCTCAACGTGCTGATCAAGGGACGCGTCCCCAAGGTGGTGGGACTCGCGGAGTGCTTGCGCGAATGGCTCGACCATCTGCGCGACGTGCTGGTTCGCCGGACCAACTATCGCAAGCTGCAGATCGAGAACCGTTTGGAAGTCCTCGGCGGCTTCCTGATCGCGTTTCTGAATATTGACGAGGTGATCAGGATCATCCGCACCGAGGATGAGCCGAAGCCGGCGTTGATCAAGCGGTTCAAGCTCACCGAGGTGCAGGCCGAAGCCATCCTCAACATGCGGCTGCGCAGCTTGCGCAAGCTCGAAGAGATGGAAATTCGCACCGAGGACAAGAACCTCCGCGCCGAGCTCAAGGGCATCAACGCGGTGCTCGCGTCCGAGCCCGAGCAGTGGAAGAAGGTCGGCGAGCAGGTCGGCAAGGTCCGCGACATGTTCGGGCCGAAGACGCCGCTCGGCAAGCGCCGCACCACCTTCGCCGACGCGCCCGAGCACGATCTCGCCGCGATGGAGGAAGCCCTCGTCGAGCGCGAGCCGGTGACGGTGGTCGTCTCCGACAAGGGCTGGATCCGCACCCTGAAGGGCCATGTCGAGGATCTCTCCGGCCTTGCCTTCAAGCAGGACGACAAGCTCGGCTTCGCCTTCTTCGCGGAGACAACGTCGAAGCTGCTGATGTTCGCCACCAACGGCAAGTTCTATTCGATCGACGTGGCGAAGCTTCCGGGAGGCCGCGGTCACGGCGAGCCGATCCGCCAGTTCATCGATCTCGAGCCGGAGGCCGCGCCGGTCACGCTGTTCGTCAACAAGGGCGGACGCAAATTCCTTGTCGCGAGCCACGAGGGCCAGGGCTTCGTCGTCAACGAGGACGATTGCGTCGGCACCACCAAGAAGGGCAAGCAGGTCCTCAACGTCGACATGCCGAACGAGGCGCGCACGGTGACCGAGGTGATCGGCGACACCGTCGCGGTCATCGGCGAGAACCGCAAGATGCTGGTGTTCCCGCTCGACCAGGTGCCGGAGATGGCGCGTGGCCGCGGCGTGCGCTTGCAGAAGTACAAGGACGGCGGTCTCTCGGACATTGCCGTGTTCGAGGCCAGGGCAGGCCTGACCTGGAAGGATTCCGCGGGCCGCGAATTCTCCGCGACCATGAAGGAGCTCGCCGAGTGGAAGGGGACCCGTGCGGATGCCGGCCGTCTGCCGCCGAAGGGTTTCCCGAAGTCGAACAAGTTCGGCAAGGTGATCGGGTAGGGCCCGTGTCCCGGACGCGCTGCAGCGTGAAACGCTGCTGCGCAGAGCCGGGACCCACGCAACAACGGTACTCTTGGAAACATGGGCCCCGGCTCTGCAGCGCACCGCTACGCGCTGCACTGCGTCCGGGGCACGAGAGCGGGTGTAACGCGCACCTGTCCCTCCTCGTCATTGCGAGCGCAGCGAAGCGATCCAGAGTCGTTCCACGGCCGCAGTCTGGATTGCTTCGCTTCGCTCGCAATGACGGAGAATGGGCGATAGCGTCGCTCTCCTACTCACATTCCGCATCCCTGCAAACGCGTGGCAGATAGTCGCGAGCGCATAAGTGTCGTCCTCATACGGCACGAACATTGCTTTTTGTCTGACGACTTCAACGCAGTCAAAAGGCAACAAGACACCAATGTTCAAACTGAAGACTTTCATTCCGGCGCTGCTCGCTCTCGCGATTGTCGCGGCGCCCGCGCATGCAGCAGGCAATCTCGTCGCCGTGCTCGAGGCCGAGATCGTCACGCTCGATCCGCATTTCTCCACGGCCTACATTTCGCGCACGTTCGGCTACATGGTGTTCGACACGCTGTTCGCGAAGGATTCCAAGGGCGACATCAAGCCCCAGATGGTGCAGGACTGGAAGGTCTCCGCAGACGGTTTGACCTATAGTTTCACGCTGCGCGACGGCCTGAAATGGCACGACGGCCAGCCGGTCACGGCGGCTGATTGCGTGGCGTCGCTGCGCCGCTGGGGCACCCGCAGCGCGCTTGGCCGCCGCATCTTCGCGATCACGGCCGCGCTGGAGCCAGCGGATGCGAAGACCTTCGTGCTGACGCTCAAGGAGCCGTCCGGCCTCGTCATCGACGCACTCGGCAATCCCGTCAGCCCCGTCGCCTTCATGATGCCCGAGCGCATTGCCAAGACGCCCGGCGACCAGCGCATCACCGAGATCGTCGGCTCCGGCCCGTTCGTCTACAGCAAGGCCGATCACCGCACCGGCGATCGCATGATCCTGAAGAAATTCGCCGACTACGTGCCGCGCTCCGAGCCTGCCGACTTCCTCGCCGGCGGCAAGCGCGTCAACGTCGACACGCTGGAGATCCGCGTCATCCCCGATGGTGCGACCGCCGCCTCGGCGCTGCAGGCCGGCGAAGTCGACTTCATGCAATACGCGCCGTTCGATCTGTTACCGACGCTGGAAAAGAACTCCCGCGTCAAGCTCGTGAATTTCACCGGCGGCAACATGTTCGCGGGCGCCTATCGCCTCAACGCTGCGTCCAAGCCGTTCGACGATCCCGCGATCAGGCGCGTGCTGTGGAAGCTGGTCGACCAGCGCGAGGTGCTGGATGCACTCGGCCTCGATGCCAAATACGCCACGCCTTGTGCGACCTATTTCACCTGCGGCACCACCTATGACAGCAAGGCTGGAATCGAAGCTGCGGCAAAGCCGTCGATCGAGGCAGCGAAGGCCGCGCTGAAGGCGACGAAATATGCCGGCGAGCCCGTCGTCGTGATGGAGGCCAACGATCTCGAAGCGCCGCGCGTCTCGGCCCAAGTCTTGGCCGAGCGGCTGAAGCAGGCCGGGTTCAACGTCGATCTCCAGGTGATGGACTGGGCGAGCGTGCTGGCGCGCCGCGCCAAGAAGGACGGCTGGAGCGTCTACGGCGTTCACGCCGGCGGTTTCGATCTGGGATCGCCGCTGACCAATGTCATGGTCGCGTTCAACTGCGCCGACTTCACGGGATGGCAGTGCGATGCGCGCATCACGCCGTTGGTGGAAGCCTTTGCCAAGGCGCCGGCCGAAGAGGATCGCAAGAAAATCGCCGGTGAGATCCAGGCCGTGATGTACGATCAGACGCCGGCTATTCCGTGGGGCCAGTTTGCCCAGCCGGCGGCCTATCGCGCGACCTTGCGCGGTCTGATACCGTCCGCCATCCCGGTGTTCTGGAACGTTGAGAAGTAACGCGATGTACGATGTCATTGTTGTCGGCGGCGGCTCCGCCGGCGCCGCGGTTGCGGCGCGGCTTTCCGAGGATCCCGCACGGCGCGTCCTGCTGCTCGAAGCAGGTCTGGACTGGCGCGCCGACGAGGCGCCGTGGGAGGTGAGGACGCCGAACCCGATCCCGATCATTCACAAGCGCGAGTATCAGGAGAAATGGCAGTGGCCGTATCTCCTGACGCGCCGGGTGGCGGAACAGGAGCCGCGCTTCTACTGGCGCGGCAAGGGTCTCGGCGGCTCATCGATGATGAACGGCCAGATCGCGATCCGCGGTGTTGCTGATGCGTTCGACGAATGGGCGGCCAATGGCTGCATCGGCTGGTCGGCCAAGGAGGTGATGCCGCTGTTCTCGGTGATCGAGGACGATTTTGAGTTCGGCGATGCCGCGGGCCATGGCCGCGGCGGACCGCTGCCGGTCTATCGCGCGCCGCCGGAAAAATGGGGCCCGATCGATCGCGGCTTGCGCGATGCGGCGCTCGCGAGCGGCTATCCCTGGTGCGCCGACGTCAACGGCCCGGATGGCGAGGGCGTCGCCTGCTATCCCATCAACAGCCGCGACAGCCGCCGCATCACGACCAATGAGGGTTATCTGGAGCCGGCGCGCGGCCGCGCCAACCTGGAAATTCGCGGGCATGCGCTGGTCGACCGCGTGCTGGTCAGCGACGGTAGGGCGACCGGTCTTCGTGTTCACATCGAGGGACAGGGCACCCAGGAAATCAGCGCGCGCCAGATCGTGCTGTGCGCCGGCGCGATCCACAGTCCAGCGATCCTGCTGCGCTCGGGCGTTGGACCTGCCGAAGAGCTGAAGGCGATGGGGATTGCGGTCGAACGCGACCTGCCGGTGGGCAAGCACTTCTTCGACCACCCGTTGTTTCGCGCGACGATCCAGCTCCACGAAGAGCTGCGGCCGACCGATCCGGATACCCGTCACACCAATTGCTGCGTGACCTATTCCTCCGGCCTCGCCAATGGCGGCAAGCGCGACATGATCCTGATCGCGTTCAACCACCGCGGCGTCGGTGTGCCCGGCGCCATCGGTGCGGGGCTGTTCAACGCCTATTCGCGGGGAACGCTCAAACTGGCCTCGACCGATCCGTCGATTGATCCGATCGTCGAGGAAAACATGCTGGCCGATCCCCGCGACATGTTGCGCATGAAGGATGCGGTGAAGCGGCTCGCGGTGATCACCTCGCAGCCGGCGCTATCAGGCATCGCCGACTGGATCAGGCTGACGGATACCGATCTAACGTTGGCGCAGGCCGCCAGCCTGCCGGATCACGAGCTCGACACGCTGCTGCGCCGTGAAACCGGCGACATTCAGCATGCTGCCGGCAGCTGCCGCATGAGCGGCGTCAATGACGCCGATGGCGTGGTCAATCCCGATGGCTCGGTGAAGGGCATCTCGGGCCTGCGCGTCGCCGACGCCTCGATCATGCCGTCCGACTGCCGCGCCAACACCCACTTCACGACAGTGGTGATCGGCGAGGCGATCGCGCGGATGATGATGCGGTAGGTGCCACAGCAAAGGTGTCATGCCCCGCGAAGGCGGGGCATCCAGTACGCCGCGGCCTATCGGGTCAATCATGATCGTCTCGGAATACTGGATCGCCCGCTTTCGCGGGCGATGACACTGGGAATGCGGCTCGCGCCTAGATCGCGCCCGCCAGCCGCAGCGCCACGCCGGCCGCGCAGCTTGCCGCCAGCACCGTCAGCATCCCGAGCTTGAACCGAAAGATCGCGGTCGCAGCCGCGACCGCCAGCACAAGCGCGGGAATGTCGACGCTCGTCAGCACCGGCCTGTCAAAATCCAGCGGGAAGGCGTGCACCGGCACGGTCTCGCGGAACAGCGTGTGCAGCGCGAACCAGATCGAGAGGTTGAGGATCACGCCGACGACGGCGGCGGTGATCGCACTCAGTGCGCCGGCAAGCCCCGTGTTGCCGCGCAGGCGCTCGATATAGGGCGCGCCGACGAAGATCCAGAGGAAGCACGGCGTGAACGTGACCCAGGTTGCGAGCAGGCCGCCGAACGTGGCCGCGGCCATCGGCGACAAGCCGCCCGGATCGCGATAGGCGGCCATGAAGCCCACGAACTGGAGCACCATGATCAGCGGACCCGGCGTGGTCTCGGCCATGCCGAGACCGTCGAGCATCTCGTGCGGTTTGAGCCAGTGATAATGCTCGACCGCCTGCTGCGCGACATAGGCCAGCACCGCATAGGCGCCGCCGAAGGTGACCAGCGCCATCTTCGAGAAGAACAGCGCGATCTGGCTGAACACACTGGCCTGACCAAGGATCATGAGCAGCGCGACCACCGGCACCAGCCAGAGTGCCAGCCACACCGCAGCGACGCGAACTGCGCGCGCGGTGTTGGGGCGCACATGCTCGGGCACGGCGTCGCCGAGCATGCTGTCGATCACGGCGCTGCTGCCGCCATGACCGTGACCGGCCGGAGCAAATTCCGGACGGCCCTGCCTGGCGCCGACATAGCCGATCATTCCTGCGGCCATGATGATGATCGGGAAGGGGACCGCGAAGAAGAAAATGGCAATGAAAGCGCTCGCGGCCAGCGCGATCATGATGCGGTTCTTCAGCGCGCGCTTGCCGACGCGGAATACGGCCTCGACGACGATGGCGAGGACGGCGGCCTTGAGGCCGAAGAACAGCGCCTCGACGAAGCTGACATTACCAAAGGCCGCATAGATGTAGCTGAGCCCCATGATGGCGAAGATGCCGGGCAGGATGAACAGTCCGCCCGCCATCAGCCCGCCGGCGGTGCGATGCATCAGCCAGCCGATATAGGTCGCAAGCTGCTGCGCCTCCGGACCCGGCAGCAGCATGCAATAGTTCAGCGCATGCAGGAAACGGCCCTCGGAAATCCAGTTCTTCTCCTCAACCAGGATGCGATGCATCACCGCGATCTGGCCCGCGGGCCCGCCAAAGCTCAGGCACGCGACGCGGAGCCAGACGCGAAAGGCTTCACCGAAGCTGATGCCGTGGCCGGCATCAGCTCCTGCTTCAAGATTACGGGTGTCCATTACGCCTTCACCTTGTTGGTCGGCCAGTTGTGCGTCTCGGCCGTGGCGTCGCGGCACCAGCGGTAGAAGGCGTCGTAGAGCAGCATGCCCGCTTCGAGCTGTTCGAGGTCGTCGTCGTACATGCGCGATAGCCCGAGCGAGGCCGCGAGCAGGCCGGGGGCTTCCGGCGCGAGGTCGGGCCGCGCGGTGTCGGCGCCGCGCACCAGCGTTGCGAGACGCAGCAAGGGCGGCGTCGCAATCCCGAACTCCTCGATCATGACGTCGAAGGTGCAGAGCTCGCCGCGGTGGCTCCAGAACACGTTCTCGATGTCGAAGGGAGCGGCATTGAAGCGCTCGCCGACGGCGATCACCTCGGACGGCGCCACATACAGGAACACCGCGTTGGGATCGACGAAGCGGCGGATCAGCCAGGGGCAAGCGATTCGGTCGACCTTTGGTCGCGCCCGTGTCACCCAGACGGTGCGGCCCTTGGCGTCGCGCGGCGGCAGCTTGCGGGCGTCGACCAGCGGCAGCTTGGCCGCTTTCCAGCCTTCGAAACCGTCTTCCAGCGTTTCCGCCTCGGCGCCGAGTTGCCTGAGCCAGGCGGCCGTGCCCTGTGCGAGCTTGGCGCCGCGCAGGCAGGAGACGATCGCGGTGCGGCCGGCAAACGCGCCACCCCATTCCGCAACGGTCTCGTGGCTGAGCTTGATGGAGCCCGGGATCAGCCGCCGGTCGGCAGCAAAATCTTCCTCGGTGCGCACGTCGATCAGGACGGGTGCATTGGCTGTGCCGATCAGGCGCGCCAATTTATCGGATGATATGGTCGTGAACGTTGACATGATGCGTCCTCGCATAAAACGAACGGGACGCGATACTTGGGCATGTCGCCTCGTGGGGAGATCGCTCAAATCCCCATGGGCCGATTACAGCGAAACCAGGCGGAACTGTCAATCGTTAGCGCGATCGGACCTTAGAAAATCGGCGGCCGCCGGTCTATAATGTGCGCCAAGAAACCTGAATCTTCTGGAGAATTCGATGCATTCCCACTCCATTGAACAGTGGACACATGATCACGCCTTCCTCGGCGACAAGCATGACGAGAATGAGCGTCGCACCTGGCTCGTGGCCGTCCTGACGCTGGTCATGATGGTGGGGGAGATCGTCGCCGGCTCGCTGTTCGGCTCGATGGCGCTGCTCGCCGACGGCTGGCACATGGGCACGCATGCAGCCGCACTCGGCATCGCCGCTTTTGCCTACCGCTTTGCGCGCCGGCACCTGGGGAATGCGCATTTCACCTTCGGGACCGGCAAGTTCGGTGATCTCGCGGCTTTCTCCAGCGCGATCATTCTGGGCTTGATCGCGGTCGAGATCGCCTATGAGAGCGTGCTGCGGCTGTTTACGCCGGTGCCGATCGTCTATGGCGAGGCGATCGCGGTGGCGGCACTCGGCCTCTGCGTCAATCTCGTCAGCGCCTGGCTGCTGCGCGGCAGCCACGATCATCACCACCGCGGCCACGATCACGGCCATGTGCATCATGATCACGACGACCACGACCATGATCATGATCATGATCATCACCACCATCACCACGACAACAATCTCCGCGCCGCCTATGTTCACGTCATGGCGGATGCCGCGACCTCGGTGCTGGCGATCGCAGCACTCGTCGTCGCGATGTATTCGGGCTGGGTCTGGGCTGATCCGGCCGTCGGCCTGATCGGCAGCGCCGTGATTGCGAGCTGGGCATTCGGCCTGGTCAAGAGTTCCGGCGCGGTGCTGCTCGACGTGCGCGCGGACGAGAAGCTGGAGCGCACCATCCGGGCGCGCGTGGAAGTCGGCGACGACCGCGTCACCGATCTGCATCTCTGGCAGGTCGGCCCCGGCCATTGCGCCGTGCTGATGTCGGTGGTCTCGGATACGCCGCAGCAGCCGGCCGTCTACAAGCGGCGGCTTGCCGGACTGAAGGGGCTGAGCCACGTCACGGTCGAGGTCGAGACCTGCCCGCATTGACCTGACGAGCGGGAGCGGAATTCAGCGGCACGGCCGGGGTTGATCTTCGGTCGCAGGCTGCGCAAGGCGCTGCATGGAGGGACGTAAGGATGATGCCAAGGATCAAGTTTGCTCTCGTCGCCGCCGCACTGGCCTTATCAAGCCAGGCGGCTGTCGCGCAGTCGGGCGTCGAAAGGCTCTACGTCCTCAATTGCGGGGAGGGCACTGCCGGCGACATCTCGCGCTGGACGCCCGGCCTGAACGAAGGCAAGACGATGGACTTCGTCGACAGCTGCTACCTCATCAAGCACAGCAAGGGCTGGTTCCTGTGGGATACCGGCATTGCCGATTCAGTTGCGGCGATGCCGAATGGTCTTGCGCCCGCCGATCCCAAGGCCGTGACGTGGAAGCGGCCGAAGACGCTGCAAGCCCAGATCGAACAGCTTGGGCTCAAGCCCGATGACATCAAGGCGATGGCGGTGTCGCACACGCATCCTGATCACACCGGCAATGTCGAGCTGTTCCCGCAGGCCACGCTTTACGTGCAGAAGGCCGAATATGACTGGCCCGGCGCCAACAACGAGCCGCGCTTCAAGCCCTCGCATCCGGTCGAGCTGCTCACCGGCGACAAGGACGTTTTCGGCGACGGCGGCGTGACCATCCTGTCGACGCCGGGCCATACGCCGGGGCACCAGTCGCTGCTGGTGAAGCTGCCGAAGACCGGCGCGGTGGTGCTGTCGGGCGATGCCGTTCACTTCAGGGATAATTGGGACAACCGCCGTGTCCCCAGCATGAACGCCAACAAGGAGCTGAGCGCTTCGTCGATGCAGAAGATTGCGGACACGCTGGACAAGGAGAAGGCGCAGCTCTGGATCAACCACGACAAGGCCCAGCGCGACAGCCAGAAGATGGCGCCGCAGTTTTACGACTAGCTGCCCGCGGCGCACCTGTTGCCACGACGGTGGCAGCAGGGCCGTGCTAGGCGCCCACAACAAGCTCCGCAACGGGAGACAATCGTGGACGAGTGGGTCGGGGTCGCGATCGCGCTGGTGTCGAGCAGCCTCGGCGGCACCGCGGCGGCAATCACCCGCTATCTCGTCGGCGGTGCCGATCCGATTTTGCTCGCGATCCTGCGCTGGGGGATCGGCTTTCTCTGCCTGTTGCCATGCGCGCTCGTGCTCGGTGTGCGCTGGCCGCAGCGGTCGGACTGGCCGGCGGTGGCGCTGCTCGGCATCTGCTTCTTCGGGCTGTTCTTCATCCTCTACCACATCGCGGTGTCCTACACGACCGCGGCGCGCGCCAGTCTCGCGCTGGCAACGCTACCGCTCCACACCATGGTCGTCGGCGCGATCCTGGGCGTGGAGCGTCTCACCGCGCGCAAGATCATCGGTGTCGGCATCGCCGTGCTCGGCGTGACGGCAGCGCTGGCCGCGGGCCTCGCGCAGAGCCCGCCCGGTGCCTGGCGCGGCGAGCTGATCATGACCGGCGCGGTGTTCTGCATGGCGTTCTACAACGTGCTGTCGCGTCCGCTGATGCAGCGCTCCAGCGCGCTCGGCTTTCTCACCGTCGGCATGGGCGCAGGTGCTGCCGTGCTGGTGCTGGCGGGTCTGGTGAAGGGCAGCTTTGCGGCGCTCGAGCACTTTACGAGCGCGCAGTGGATCGCTGGCATCTATCTCGGAATCGGCGGTGGTGCGCTCGCCTTCATCCTCTGGGTCATGGCGCTGACGCGGGCGACGCCGACGCGGGTCGCCAATACGATGACGGTCAATCCGATCGCGGCGACCTTGCTGGCGGCGCTGCTGATCGGCGAGCCGATCACGCCAAATCTTCTGATCGGGCTGGTTGCCGTGTTCGCCGGCATCTGGATCGCGACCAGCGAGGCGAAACCGGCCTAGCTCTTTGGCGCGGTCGCGGCCGGCGGGCTCGTGTCCGGCAGCTTCTTCGGCTTCAGCGAACCGGCATAGAACGAGACCAGCCACACCAGGATGATGGCGAGGAGGTAGACGCCCCAGGCCTGCGGCGGCGTGGTCGCCCAGCGCAGGAGGCCTTTGAAGGTGCGGGGCGGGCGATTGTCCTCGGTCATGGCCCGCTTGTGCGCGAAAGCTGGTGCATGGTCAATCCGGCGACGGTCCCGGCCGGATCAGGAACAGCGCGGCCAGCGCCGAGAGACTGAGCGCGGACGAGACGATCAGCACCTTGGCGCCCATGACGTCAATCAACAGCCCGAAGGCGAGCGGCGCCACGGCCTGAGCCATGCGTGCCGGCGCGCCGATGATGCCGAGGCGATAGCCGAAATCCTTCGGGCCGAAGATCGCCAGCGGCAGCGTCCCGCGCGCGATCGTCAAGATGCCGTTGCCGGAGCCGTAGAGCAGCGCGAATGCACTTGCCGCGGGCGCGCCGAAGATAGCGACGACGGCCGCGCCGAGCGGATGGGTGACGCAGGCAAGGCGCGTCGACCACAGGGGATGGAAACGGCTCAGAAACCCCGCTTCGAGAATGCGCGCGACCACCTGCGCCGGCCCGATCAGTGCGCCGGCCGCGATCGCCTCGACATGCGTCGCGCCCATTGTCTCCAGCAGGCGCGGGAAATGGACGGCCATGGCGCCGGTGACGGTCCAGACCGCGGCGAAGACGAAGGCGAGCAGCACCATCGTGCGGTCGAGCGGCACATGCGGCTTCCCGGCCGTCGCAGCCGCCTGCCTGGCGCCCTTGATCGACGGCAGCATGAAGAGATTGAGGGGCAGGCCGATCAGGATGTTGGCGGCCGCCCACGCAAAGCAGGTCTCGCGCCAGCCGATATGCGACAGGCCCCAGGCGGTGAGGGGCCAGCCGACGGTGGAGGCAAAGCCCGCCATCAGCGTGATGCCGGTGATGGACCTGCGCGCCTCGGTGCCGTAGATGCGGCCGAGCGCGGCGAAGGCGGCATCGTACAGCCCCATCGCCATGCCGATTCCGAGCACGAGCCAGGCGAAGGCCATCACCGCCACGGACTGCGAGAAGCCGAGCAGCATGAGGCCGGCGGCGATGATCAAGTTCGAGGCCGACAGCACCTGCCGTCCGCCGACGAGGTCGATCTGCCGGCCGATGCGCGGGCCGAGCATCGCCGCGATGACCAGCGAAGCCGAGAACGCGCCGAAGATCCAGTTGGAGGAGACGCCGAGGTCGCGCGCCATGGGATCGGCGATCAACGCCGGCAGATAATAGCTGGAAGCCCAGGCGAGGGTCTGCGAGGTGCCGAGCGCCAGAATGATCGGAAGCTGGCGCCGGCTCATATCCCGGTGTTTCTGGTCGACGGTTTCATCGGTTGCATTTGCGGCCCGCGGCGGGAACGCGTCAACCGCTTCTGCTTCATGTTACTGGTATTGGCGCGAATGCCGCAATGTACGGAACGTGATTGTTAGGGCGATCTGGCCGCGTTTTTGTCACGCGGCGCCATTTTGCGGCCCCGTAGCCGTGAAATTAATCCTTGGAAAGGAGCTTCCATCGGATTGGCGGACTTCGCCATTCCATTCGGCCCTTGCGCAAATTTCTGAGACTCTTCGGATGTCGGGCTGGAAGACGGTGCTATAGACCGCGCGCGAGTAAATGACCCATTTTACCTTCCGCGCCTTAAGGTTGGAAAGGTCCTCACCGCAGATATGCATCATCTGGCCGGTTCCTTGAATTGTCGGACCGAGAATGCCTTTCATATTTTCTGGATTGGGCACTTCCATATCAAACACGGGAATCGTCGCTTCCAGGGGCACGATCATTGCTGTCGTAAATATTTCAAGTTGAATTGCTGGACTTCGACCGGTGTTCGTCCATTTTGGAATTGCGCCTAGGCCCTCGCTGTAGTGAACTCCATCGACAAATAGATTTGTAATAGCAGCTGCGTCTATTCCGTCGGGGGTGATCCAGGCTCTTTCGGAGTAGGCCGCTTCTGCTGCAGCGGTAGCTGCATCTTTAGCGATCTTTAGCGACGCCTGCATATCGCGGGATTGAACCTCAGAGCTTTCGCGCAAGAACTTGATTTGCTTCTCGCCTGTGAAGTAAAGGCCGAATGTGGCTCCACCAAGCGCGATGGTGGCAAATGCCAATACGCCGGTGAAGACCGTGAGCCATAGAGTGTAGTAAGCGAGGGCTTCGTCAGTTTCCTCCTTCTTGGACTTGGCCTCGTGGTGTGACGTGGGGTGTTCGGTGACTTCGCTGACCCGCTCTATGGTCGCATTAGGTCCGTATAAACCCCAAAACACGCTCCCACCCGATGCAAAACCCATTATCGATGCAAAGAGTATCCAAACAATCCAACGCTGATACATCGGCCCCTCCTGCTGCCAATTTTTTCTAATACTACCTTTTCGAGTTCCAGGACTGCAATGCACGCCACAAGGGGGGCGTTGCGGAGGGCGTCCACTACGCCGGACCGACGGAGACGCGAGGCTCGCCGACATCCGCCTTTCGTTGGTCACGAATGCACGCCATAATGGCGTATGCAATTGACCTCGCGCCTTGCGCTGATGAATTGGCTGACCAGTCAGGGGCTCACGGGCCTGCCTGAGAACGAACTGCTTCGCGGGTTCTGCGAGCGCTGCCGCGCCGAAGGCCTGGAGCTCTCGCGCGGGCTCGTCGTCATCGACACCCTGCATCCGATCTATGAGGGCCGCGGCTTCCGCTGGAGCGACCGTGCCAGCAACGAGAGCGACGCCTTCGAATATGGCTCGACCGCCGAAGGCGACGCTGCCCAGAGCTGGCGCCGCTCGGTGTTCTTCCACTTGCTCGAGCACGGCCAGGACGAGATGGTGATCGATCTCGCCGACGCGCCGTCGATGGATTTCTCGCAGATCGGCGAGCTCGCCGAAAAGGGCCACAAGCACTATCTCGCCTTCGTGCACCGCTTCGGGGAGAATGGCGCGCTTGGCCTGATGGACTGCTTCTATTCCTGCTGGACCACGCGCAGCCCCGATGGCTTTGGCGAAGAGGGGCTGGAGGCGCTGCGCGATCTCGTGCCGGTGCTGGGGCTCGCGATCAAGTCGGCGCAGCAGGTCGACATCGCGCGCACGCTCGGCCGCGTCTATCTCGGCCGCGATGCCTCCGAACAGGTTTTGCGCGGGCGGATCTCGCGCGGCGTCACCGAGCGCATCAATGCCGTGCTGTGGTATTCGGATTTGCGCGGCTCGACCGGGATCAGCGAGAGCATCGGGCCCGACGAGATCATCCCGTTTCTCAACGACTATGCGCAGGCCGTGATCGACGCGATCCACGATGCGGGCGGCGACGTGCTGAAGCTGATCGGCGACGGCGTGCTGGCGATGTTCACCGGTGCGGACATGGCGGATTCCCGTCGCGCGGCGCTGCGGGCCGAGCATCTCTCCCGCAAGAACGTCACGGCGCTCAACGCACGCCGGGAGGCTGCCGGCCGTCCCACCACGTCGGCCTATATCGGCCTGCATGTCGGCGAGGTCTTTTACGGCAATATCGGCAGCGAAGACCGGCTCGATTTCACGGTGGTCGGCCCGACGGTGAACGAGGTCAGCCGCATCGCCTCGATGAGCCGCTCCGTCGACCGCGAGCTGCTGGCGTCCGCAGAGTTCTACAAGGGGCTCGACGCCGCTGGCCGCCGTTACCTCGTCTCTACAGGCCGCTACGCGCTGCGCGGCATCGGCCGCGCGCAGGATTTGTACACGCTCGATCCGGAAGTCGATGCGAGCGAGCCGGTGACCGGCAGCTACGAGCGGTATCTGGCGAATTAGGCCGGGCTGTTTCAACACACTCCGTCATTGCGAGGAGCTCTTGCGACGAAGCAATCCAGACTGTCTCCGTTGAGGGATTCTGGATTGCTTCGCTACGCTCGCAATGACGATCGTGGCTAGCACCGCGCCGCCACCTCGTCCCCCACCATGTCGGGCTGCCGGTCCAGCGCCACGGCGGGCGACAGCCAGATCACCAGTGCCTGCACGCCGAACACGGCCGCCGCGAGATAGAGACACGCTTCAGCGCTCCAGAACCCGCCGACGATCGCGCCCAGTGCCGAGCCGAGGGGACGCGCGCCGAAGCTCATGATGTTGATGGCGGAGACCCGCCCCAACAGCCGCGGTGGCGTCACCGATTGGCGCAGCGTCGTGGTCGAGATCACCCACAGGATCGGTCCGACGCCGAGCAGGAAAAAGCTGAGTGACGCGAGAAAGGGCGAGGGGACCAGCACCGTCAGCGCCATCACCACCGCGGCGACGAAACCCGTGACCGGGCCGAGGCCGACCACGGTGCCGAACGCGATGCGCTTCATCACGCGCGTGGCGAACAGCGCACCGATTACCATGCCGACACCGTACATCGTGAGCACGGTGCCGACGCCGGTGGCGGTCAGTCCGAGATGGCGCACGGCGTAGGGCACGAACACCGCGATCTGGAGGAACCATCCGGTGTTGAAGATGAACTGGGTCATGAACACAGGCCGCAGCAGCGGATGATGAAACACGAAGGCGGCGCCTTCGCGGATGTCCTGGAACGGATGGCGGCGCGGCGAAGGGGCACGCGCGGGCTCGTAGAGTCCGGAGAGCAGCAGGACCGCAATGGCCGAGAGCGACGCGGCAAGGCCGAAAGCGAGACTCGCGCCCCACCATCCCACCAGCGCGCCGCCGAGCGCGGGGCCGCTGGCAAAGGCGATGGTGCGGGCGAGTTCGATGCGGGCATTCGCGGCCGGCAACAGCTCCGCGCTGACCAGTGAGGGCACCAGCGCCGGCGCGGCCACACTGTAGACGACGGTGCCGCACACGGCAGTGAAGCCGAGCAGGGCCAGCAGCGGCAGATTGAGCGCGCCGAGCCCGAGCAGCAGCACGATCGCCGCAAGCGCCGCAGCGCGTAGTGCTTCCGCGCCTGCCATCAGTGAGCGGCGCGAGATGCGGTCGGCGAGCAGGCCGGCCGGAATCGCGAACAGGACGAAAGGCAGAGTGAGCGCGGTCTGGAGCAGGCCGGTCTGGCCTTCGGCGACGCCCAGCGTCAGCACCGCGACGATGGGCGCGGCGGCCAGGGCGATCTGCTCGGCCGACTGCGCCGCGAGGTTGGACCAGGCGAGGCGGTTGAAGGTGTCGGGGAGGCGTGGGGGATTTGACATGGCTCATTCCTGCAAAATCGGGTTGGCGCCAGTATCCGCTTCTCGGGAAGCCCAAACCCACCCGCTTCCCGACACGACGGGGGACGGGAGCCGTCCGGGAACCAATGCCGCTAGATGCAGTTGCAAATGAGTTGCAATAAGCATCGACTTCGCTATTCTCGCCCGTCATGGATGCTCGATCGCCTGATTTGACCCAAAACCTGACCCGAGACGCGGCCGGCTGGCGCGCTGATGCGCCCACCACCAAGAGCCTTGCAGAGGTGAATTCCACGGTTGCGGTCCCGACGGCAGGGGTGTGGTGGCGCCGGCTGCTCGCCTTTGTCGGTCCGGGCTACATGGTTTCGGTCGGGTACATGGACCCCGGCAATTGGGCGACCGACCTCGCCGGTGGGTCGAAGTTCGGCTACACGCTGCTCTCGGTCATCCTGCTCTCGAATTTGATGGCGATCCTGCTCCAATCGCTGGCGGCACGGCTCGGCATCGTCACCGACCGCGACCTCGCGCAGGCCTGCCGCGCGACGTATTCGCCGGCGGTGAACTTCCTGCTCTGGCTCGCCTGCGAAGCCGCGATCATCGCCTGCGATCTCGCCGAGGTCATCGGCACCGCGATTGCACTCAAACTGCTGTTCGGCATTCCCCTGATCGGCGGCGCGCTGATCGCCGCGCTCGATGCCTTCCTGCTGCTGATCCTGATGAACCGCGGCTTCCGCTTCCTCGAAGCCTTCGTTATGGCGCTGCTCGCCGTGATCGCGGTCTGCTTCGTCGTCCAGATCGCGGCAGCGGCGCCGCCGGTGGCGGAGGTCCTGCACGGCTTCATGCCGAAGACCGAGATCTTCACCAATCCGGAGATGCTCTACATCGCGATCGGCATCATCGGTGCGACCGTGATGCCGCATAATCTCTATCTGCACTCCTCGATCGTGCAGACGCGCGCCTATCAGCGCAACGACGAGGGCCGGCGCGAAGCCATCAAATGGGCGACGACGGACTCGACCATCGCCCTGATGCTGGCGCTGTTCATCAACGCTGCGATCCTCGTGGTCGCCGCGGCGACCTTCCACAAGAGCGGCCATTCCGATGTCGCCGAGATCGGCCAGGCTTTCGAACTGCTCTCACCGTTGCTGGGGCTGGGGATCGCCTCGACGCTGTTCGCGGTGGCGCTGCTTGCCTCCGGTCTCAACTCGACGGTGACGGCGACGCTCGCCGGCCAGATCGTGATGGAGGGCTTTCTCGACCTGCGCCTGCCGAGCTGGGCGCGCCGCCTGCTCACGCGCGGCATCGCCATCATTCCGGTAATCATCGTCACCGCAATCTATGGCGAGCGCGGCACGGCGGATCTCTTGGTGTTCAGCCAGGTCGTGCTGTCGATGCAGCTGCCCTTCGCCGTCATCCCGCTGGTGCGTTTCGTCTCCGACCGCCGCAAGATGGGCAAGTTCGCGATCCCGCCCTATGTCGCCGCGATCGCATGGATCGTCGCGGGCATCATCGTGATTTTGAATCTGAAGCTGCTGGCGGATACGCTGTTCGGGTGAGCACGCCTGCAAGCGTGGGCCGCTAGCAGAGCCCACTCATGTGCCTGAATTTCCAGAGCGACGGCAATCCCTGTGGGTTGGCTTTCGGCACGTAACCCCGCAAGGTCGTCTTCGGTCCCTTCTGCTTGAACTCCTCGATCCCGCACGATGTCGGGCCTTCGTACACACTCACTGTCACGAGATAGAAATCGGGAAGAACGCCATCGACCCGGGCTTCGGATTCGACATCGAAGTTCGGGTAACGCCATGTGTAAATGGTCTTGCGGCCGAGCTCGGGCTTGTCGAACAAGGGAACATCCGGCGCGAAGAGATCAGCAAACTCACCGATCTTGCCGACCGGCTGACCGTAGTCCTTGAGAAACGGAAGCTTCGGGGGCGGAGGCGTCACCGCGATGCAGCGACCAAAATACTCCTTGTGGCCGGCATCGCAGTCATGAGCGTGGATGCTCGACGGCGCAATTAACGCGAGTGCGAACAGGACGAAAATTGCAGACCGCAAGCACAGGCCTATGCTCGCAGCACGACCTCGAACCACCGCTTCTTAATCCTGCGGCTCGGACGCCGCATCGCCCTGCGCATCGATGCGCAACCAGCCTGACGGCGCCAGACGCTGCTGCGGCAGGAAGCGGGCCTTGTAGTCCATCTTCTTGGAGCCTTCGATCCAGTAGCCCAGATAGACGTAGGGCAATCCCTGCCTGCGGGCGCGGGCGATGTGGTCGAGGATCATGAAGGTGCCCATCGAGCGGCTGACCTGGCTCGGCTCGAAGAACGAATAGACCATCGACAGGCCATCGCTGAGCACGTCGGTCAGCGCCACCGCGATCAGCTCCTCGCCGCGGCCGGTGATGCCGCTGTCAGGGCCGCGCTTGCGGTACTCGATGATGCGGGTCTCGACATGGCTGTCCTCGACCATCATGGCGTAGTCGAGCACGGTCATGTCGGCCATGCCGCCATGGCGATGGCGGGAGTCGAGATAGGCGCGGAACACCGAATATTGCTCGGAGGTCGGCACTGCGCTGCGCTGCTCGCCGATGATGTCGGCGTTGCGGGCGATGACTTTGCGGAAGTTGCGGGAGGCGCGGAACTCGTTGGCGACGACCCGGACCGAGACGCAGGCACGGCACTGGTCGCAGGCGGGACGGTAGGCGATCGACTGGCTCCGACGGAATCCGCCATGGGTCAGGAGGTCGTTGAGGTCGCCCGCGCGCTCGCCCACGAGGTGCGTAAACACCTTGCGCTCATGCCGACCCGGTAGATACGGGCAGGGGGACGGCGCCGTGAGGTAAAATTGGGGGGTGTCGCGCGAGTGCTGGGTCAAGGGACGTCGTGGGCCTCCGAAGTGAACATGAGCATCGCGCTACGGAAGCCCCCGGTCAATTGGCCTGCTCGGCAGGTCAGATCAGTCAGCTTAGCTGGTTCCGGTTGATAGGTTCTTGATCCCTGGATTTTCAATAAGTCCTGGCGGCCTGGGGCACGGGGGCGCGAACGGAATTGTTGATCACGACCGTTCCCAGCACGAAATCATGCAGCAGGCGGCGGCGGCCGTTGAACAGGCCGAGCAGCACCACGAAGGGCGTGAGGAACGAGACCGTCACCCAGAACAGCACGGCATGGGTGGCGCCGAGCACGAAATAGCCAGATCCGCCGTACCAGGTGCGCAGCTCCAGATCCATCAGGCGCATGCCGATCGTCGCCGACGAGGGACCGCCGATGCAGGCGCCGTAATAGACGATGGCCCAGATCACGGAGGCTGGCCAGGCGATCCCGAACAGCAGAAAGCCGACGCCGAGCGTGACCACGCCGAACACAAAGATGAAGACATAGCCGAGGATGACAGGCACCGAGATGATGACCAGGTCGATCAGAAAAGCGAACGCCCGCCGCGTCGCGACGCCGCGGAACAGCTCCGGATGCAGGTCAGGGTCGTAGGCATGCGGCTGAACCGCACCGCTATTGCGCCAGGTGCCTGAACTACCCGAATCGTACGACATGTCCGTCCTCCCAAGGGGAAACAGAGGGAAACCCCTCGAGCAGGACATGGGAACAGGCCATCCCCGTGCCAAGGGCGCACGGCCGTCAGCAAGCCGAAATATTCCGGCGATTCGGGGGCGGATGGGGCCGTTTGCGCTACTGCCGTAGGGTGGGCAAAGGCGCGTCAGCGCCGTGCCCACCATTGTCCGCTGTCGTGCACGATGGATGGATTGGTGGGCACGCTTTCGCTTTGCCCACCCTACGGCACCTATCCTTGGGTGCGCAGCTTCTCCGCCACCTTCGGCGCGAAATAGCTGAGCACGCCGTCGGCGCCGGCGCGCTTGAACGCCAACAGGCTCTCCATCATCGCGCGCTCGCCGTCGAGCCAACCGTTGTTCGCAGCCGCCGCGATCATCGCGTATTCACCGGAGACCTGGTAGGCGAAGGTCGGCATCGCGAAAGTGTCCTTCACGCGGCGGACGACGTCGAGATAGGGCATGCCGGGCTTCACCATCACCATGTCGGCGCCCTCCGCGATGTCGAGCTCGACCTCGCGCAGCGCTTCATCCGTGTTGGCGCTGTCCATCTGGTAGGTGCGCTTGTCGCCGGTCAGCGTCTTCGCCGAGCCGATGGCGTCGCGGAACGGGCCGTAGAAGGCGGAAGCGTACTTTGCCGCATAGGCCATGATCTGCACATCGAGCAGGCCGCTGCGGTCCAGCCCCTCGCGGATCGCGGCGACGCGGCCGTCCATCATGTCGGAGGGCGCGATGATGTCGCAGCCGGCTTCGGCCTGCACCAAGGCCTGACGCACCAGCACGGCGACCGTCTCGTCGTTCAAAATCCTGCCGTCGGAGATCAGGCCGTCATGGCCGTGACTTGTGAAGGGATCGAGCGCGACGTCACAGAGGATGCCGATGTCAGGAAATTCCTTCTTGATCGCGCGCACCGCCTGGCAGACCAGGTTATCCGGGTTGGTCGCTTCCGTGCCCTCCTCGTCGCGCAGGGACGGGTCGGTGTAGGGAAACAGCGCAAGGCAGGGGATGGTGAGCTTCATGGCCCGCTCGGCCTCCCGCACGGCCTGGTCGACGCTGAGGCGCTCGACGCCGGGCATCGAGGCAATTGGCTCGCGCTTGTTGTTGCCGTCGATCAGGAACAGCGGCCAGATCAGGTCGTCGGTGGTGAGCACGTTCTCGCGCACCATGCGCCGGGCCCATTCGGCCTTGCGGTTGCGGCGCGGGCGGACGGTCAGATCGAGGGCATGGGGCACTGCTGTACCCTCCCGGCGCGAAACCTCGCGCAATTCGATCGGACGTCCGTATTTAATCGCCATCACTCTTCCTCCGGCTGGAATTATTCTTATACCAGCTCGCATGGTTCCCGTCACCGCGGCTTGACCTGCCGCAAGAGATGGGCGGCCGATTGATTTTGCAGGGCGAAGCAGCCAGAAGGGGGCCCATGTCCGAGATCTCCACCCGCGATGCGGCCCGTGACGGCGCCAATGCCAGGGATGCCGCCCGAGACAACGCCAGAGACAATGCAATGTCGGTGGCGGCGATCTCGTCGGAGCGGCCGGAGTCCGACGACAACGTCTGGACGCGCCGGCTGGTGCTGTTCCTGCGGGTGATGGCGCTGCTCTCGATCCTGAAGGGCCTCTATCACTGGGCGCAGGTCACCGGCTTCGTCGGCGGCGAGGATGAGGCGTTCGAAAACCAGTCGATGGCCTGGCAGGCCGCGACCGTCTACTTCGCCGTGATCGAGCTCGTCGCCGCAGTCGGTCTGTGGCTGGCGACGCCCTGGGGCGCGGTGGTGTGGCTGACGACCGTGGTGTCGATGGCAGTGATCGAGCTGATGTTCCCGGGCATCTATGGCGGCAGCCTGGTCGTCGTCGGCGTCGAAGCCTTCATGCTCGCTGCCTATCTCGCGCTCGCCTGGATGGCTGCGCGGGAACGCCCGCCATAGCGCGCCGACGATTTCAACTTGCGCTCTCTCGTGTCCCGGACGCTGCGCAGCACCAACAGCGCGTTTACGCGCGTCTTCACGCACTATGGTGATGCGCAGCAGAGCCGGGGCCCACGTCTCCGCAATCTCGTTTTTGGCCCCTGGGTCCCGAATCTTCGCTTCGCTCGTCCGGGACACGACCGCAGTTGTGGCCGCTTGGTTGACCGTTGGTTGCGTAAAATTCGACGTAACTTTTCGCTAACCAGCCCGTTCCGCCACAGCCGTTACGCGAGCGTTTCGAAACGGGGCGGGGCTGTTCTGGAATGCGACATCAGGGACGGACGGAGGGTGAACAGGACCTTGCGAAGGTCAACAGAGCGTTGCGAAAACCCCTTGTGGCACAGGCTTAATCCGCAATTCACTGTCTTAAATTCATGATCTCTTTATTCTCTTATTTAAGCCGATCTTCAAACGCCCCCCTTAAGTTGCACCTATCAGACGGAGCACAAGTTTCGTCGAATAAGTGTCGATAAAAACGACAACAGGGGAAGTGTCATGATGAAAGCCGTCGCAACTGCGGCAGATACCGCAGAACGCGTCTCCGGCCAGCAGGGTTCGGTGCAGACGCTCTATCTGGAAGCTTTGACTCTGGTGGAGCGGCTGCATCGCCGGCTCCTCGACGTCATCAAGGATGAGTTCGATCGCCGCGGCCGCGCGGACATCAATTCGGTGCAGGCTCTCCTGCTCTACAACATCGGCGACAAGGAGCTGACCGCGGGCGAGCTGCGCACGCGCGGTTACTATCTCGGCTCCAACGTCTCCTACAATCTGAAGAAGCTCGTCGAGCTCGGCTTCCTCGATCACCAGCGCTCGCGCGTTGATCGCCGCTCGGTGCGCATCCGCCTGACGCCGCAGGGCCAGGAAGTCCGCCGCATCGTCGACAGCCTCTACCAGAAGCACGTCAAGACGGTGGAGCAGGTCGGTGGCATCTCGGGCGAGGAGTTCTCCACGCTCAACAAGTCGCTGCACCGCCTCGAGCGGTTCTGGACCGACCAGATCCTGTATCGCCTCTGAGTTTAAGAGGGATTTGGCCAAGCCGGCCCGCAACAAGACCGGCAAGCCTCCCGAACGTGTCTCACTTCCCCAAGCGCATCGGCCCGGATTGCTCCGGACCGGTGCGTTTTGCCGTCTTCGCGACTGCGAAATAACGACCCCGCCGGGCGGAACAAGTTCCCCGCATCGCAGTTGTCTCTCCGGATCGGAGGATGCCATGCTGGTCGAGCGCGGGCTTCAGGCAATGAACGTCGAACTCGTGAGTGATGCCTATGCCATCGCTGCGAATTACCTCCGCCGATCCGGCGCGATCCCCGACACGCTCGTCACCAACGAACGTCTGCTCGAAATCGTCGTCAAGCTGCTCCAGCACGGCGAACTCAACAAGATCAGGCTCGCCAACAAGGCCATTGGCCGGTTCGAGGCGCAGTCCGAGGCGAGGGCAGTTGCCTGATCAAAACTCCTGAAATCAAAGAGAACCAGAGGGTGCCATGGAAGCCGCGATCGACCGCATCATGCAAACCTATGATTTGCTCGCCAACCGCACGTCGGCGGCGAGCGCAGAGGCGCGGGCCAAGGTCACGAACTATCTCAATACACTGATGGAAGCGGGTGAAAAAGACACCCACAGGTTGACTGTCTGCGGCCTGACCTATCTGCGCCAGCTGGACGGCAGCGTGGATCCGGTGAAGGCGGGGTATACCGGGCTGTAGGGAGCCCGTCTGGGATTATCGGATCGGGGCGGCTCAGGAGAACCGTCCTCCCATCCAAATCCTTCAATCCCCACCATATCTTGCATAAATATCAGGCCCGACCCGCAAACCCTTGGCCGGGGGCGGGCGATGTGGTAGATCGCGCTCGCCGCTTCCGATCGCCACACCAGACCGCCCGTAGCCCCCCTAAAAGGCCTGCGGCGGTGGAGATATTCGCAAGATGACCTCAGCCAAGACCGCCTCCGCGCCCGATTCGTTTTTCGCCGCCTCGCTTGAGCAGGCCGACCCGGAAATCGCCGCCGCCATCAAGGGCGAGCTCGGCCGTCAGCGCCATGAAGTCGAGCTGATCGCCTCCGAGAACATCGTCAGCCGGGCCGTGCTGGAAGCGCAGGGTTCGGTGATGACCAACAAGTACGCAGAGGGTTATCCGGGCGCGCGCTATTACGGCGGTTGTGAGTGGGTCGACGTCGCCGAGAACCTCGCGATCGATCGCGCCAAGAAGCTGTTCGGCGCCAAATTCGCCAACGTGCAGCCGAACTCCGGCAGCCAGATGAACCAGGCGGTGTTCCTGGCGCTGCTCCAGCCCGGCGACACCTTCATGGGCCTCGATCTGGCGGCCGGCGGCCATCTCACCCACGGCTCGCCCGTCAACATGAGCGGCAAGTGGTTCAAGGCCGCGCACTACACCGTGCGCCGCGAAGACCAGATTATCGACATGGACGCGGTCGCCAAGCAGGCCGAGGAGGTCAAGCCGAAGCTGATCGTGGCCGGCGGCTCGGCCTATTCGCGCGCCTGGGACTTCAAGCGCTTCCGCGAGATCGCGGACTCGGTCGGCGCGTATCTGCTGGTCGACATGGCGCACTTCGCGGGCCTCGTCGCCGGCGGCGTGCATGCCTCGCCCGTGCCGTATGCGCACATCACCACGACCACGACGCACAAGTCGCTGCGGGGTCCGCGCGGCGGCCTGATGCTGTGGAATGACGAGGCGCTGACCAAGAAGTTCAACTCGGCGATCTTCCCGGGTCTGCAGGGCGGCCCCCTGATGCATGTGATCGCGGCAAAGGCGGTTGCCTTCGGCGAGGCGCTGCGTCCGGACTTCAAGGTCTATGCGAAGAACGTCGTCGAGAACGCCAAGGCGCTGGCCGAGGCGATGAAGAGCCATGGGTTCGACATTGTCTCCGGCGGCACCGACAACCATCTCATGCTGGTCGATCTCCGGCCGAAGGGCCTGAAAGGCAATGCCTCGGAGAAGGCGCTGGTTCGCGCCGCCATCACCTGCAACAAGAACGGCATTCCATTCGACCCGGAGTCGCCGTTCGTCACTTCCGGTATCCGTCTGGGCACGCCGGCGGCGACGACCCGCGGCTTCGGCGTCGCCGAATTCCAGCAGGTCGGCGGCATGATCGCCGAGGTGCTCAACGCGATCGCGCAATCCTCCGACGGCAAGGCGCCGCTGGTCGAGGCCGCGATCAAGGAACGGGTCAAGACGCTCACCGATCGGTTCCCGATCTATCAGTAAAGCTGGGTTCAACGGATGCGCTGCCCGAACTGCAACAGTCTCGACACGCAGGTAAAGGACTCGCGTCCGACCGAGGATTCCTCCGTCATCCGCAGGCGGCGCGTGTGCGTCGCCTGCAATTTCCGCTTCACCACCTTCGAGCGCGTGCAATTGCGCGAGCTCACGGTGATCAAGCGCAACGGCCGCCGCGTGCCGTTCGACCGCGACAAGCTGATGCGTTCGGTGTCGATCAGCTTGCGCAAGCGGCCGGTCGAGCCGGAGCGGGTCGAGAAGATGGTCTCCACCATCGTGCGCGAGCTCGAGACCGGCGGCGAGGCCGAGATCTCCTCCGAGGTGATCGGCGAGACCGTGATGGAGCATCTGCGCACGCTCGACGACGTCGCCTATGTGCGCTTCGCCTCCGTCTACCGCAATTTCCGTGAAGCCAAGGATTTCGCTGACGTGCTCGGCGAGCTCTCCGGTGAGGAGGAAGCGCGGCTCGCCGCGATCCGCAAATGATCTTCCGCATCCTGGAAGATCAGTTCGCCCAGAAGATCCGCGAAACCAAGGACGCCGATCGCCGGTTCATGCAGCTGGCGCTGGCGCTTGGCCGGCGCGGTCAGGGGCGCACCTGGCCTAATCCCGCCGTCGGCGCCGTCATCGTCAAGGACGGCGTCATCGTCGGCCGCGGCTGGACGCAGCCCGGCGGACGCCCTCATGGCGAGCCCGAAGCGTTGCGTCGGGCCGGCGAGGCCGCCCGCGGCGCCACGCTCTATGTCACGCTCGAGCCATGCTCGCATGTCGGCAAATCGCCGCCTTGCGCCGATGCGGTGATCGCCGCCGGCATCACGCGCGTGGTCGCGGCGATCGAGGATCCCAATCCTGAGGTCGCAGGGCAGGGCCATGCGCGGTTGCGCGCTGCCGGTATCAATGTGGATGTGGGCCTGTGCGCAGCCGAGGCCGCCTTCGACCATTCCGGCCATTTCCGCCGCATCCGCGACAAGCGCCCGCATGTGATCCTGAAGCTCGCGGTCTCGCCCGACGGCAAGATCGGCGCAGCCGGCGGCAAGCCGCTTGCGATCACGGGCGAGGGCGTGCGCGATCGTGTGCATCTCCTGCGCGCGCAGAGCGACGCCATCCTGGTCGGGATCGGCACGGTGCTGGCGGACGATCCGCAGCTCAGCTGTCGCCTGCCGGGCATGGAAGCGCGCTCGCCGGTGCGCGTGGTGCTGGACCAGAGCCTGCGCATTCCCGCCTCGAGCCAGCTCGTGCGCTCCGCGCGCGAGACGCCGCTCTGGGTGATCGCGTCCGAGCTTGCGGAAGCCGCCGCCGCCATGCGGCTCGGCGCTGCCGGTACGCAAGTGATCCGCATCCCGCCGGGCAATACATCCGGCCTCGATCTGTCGGCCGTGCTGCATGCGCTGGCCGGGAAGGGCATCTCACGCCTGATGGTCGAAGGCGGCAGCCGCGTCGCGGCCTCGTTCGTGTCGGCGGACCTCGTCGACGAAATCTGGCTGTTTCGCGGAGCGGAAGAGGTGGGCCCCGGCGGCGTCGATGCGCTCGATGCATTGCCCCTGTCGAAAATCACGCAGTCGCAGGCCTACAAGGTTCATGCTAGCGAGACCTTCGGCAAGGATACTCTCACCATCTACGAGCGCGCGTAATGTTCACTGGCATTGTCACCGATATCGGCGAGATCGTCGGCTTCACGCCGAGGGCGCAGGGCCAGTTGCACCGGCTGCGCATCGCCTGCGGCTACGATCAGACCACCATCGCCGACGGCGCCTCGATCGCCAGCAACGGCGTGTGCCTGACTGTGGTTGCGTCCGGCGTCGCGGACGGCAAAACCTGGTATGACGTCGATGCGGCGGCGGAGACGCTGGCGCTGACGACGGCAAAGCACTGGAAGACGGGGACACGTCTCAACCTCGAGCGTGCGCTGAAGATCGGCGACGAGCTGGGCGGCCATATCGTCGCCGGCCATGCCGACGGCATTGCCACCATCGTCAGCCGTGAGGACCTGCCCGACATGGCGCGGTTCGAGCTCTCGACCACGCGGGAGCTGGCGCGCTTCATCGCCACCAAGGGGTCGATTACGCTCGACGGCGTCTCGCTGACCGTCAATACGGTGAAGGATGTGACCTTTTCGGTGCTGATCATTCCACATACGCTTGATGTTACGACGATCGGCGGCTGGAAGGCGGGGAGCGAGGTTAACATCGAGGTCGATCTGATGGCCCGCTATGCGGCGCGGCTGACGGAAATGAAATAGACGCGGCGAACCCGCATGGAGGCGGTGGTGTCGACGGCTCCAGAGCATTGCGAACTTCCACGGCCCAGCGTGCGCGATGCATTGACGATTGCACGTATCGTGCGGGTCAATCACGCTGGCGAGTTCGGGCTGTCAGGATCTATTCGGCGCAGCTCTGGGTGGCCCGACATTTCGTCCCGGATTGCTGTCCTGCCCTGGCGGAAATGCTGCAGGACGAGCGTAACCATTGCGCTATTTTCCGGGCGACCATGCCGCCGCGCAATTCGCGGCCGTGCCGGATCATGCGATTGTGGAGTAGCGGCGGCTGGTTGCTGGGGTTCCTGACCGCCTGTCTCGGTCGCAACGGGATATGGGCCTGCACGGCGGCCGTCGAGGCTGCGGTTCACCGCCATCTCGACGATCAGCTCCATTTCCTCGCGGCACGCGATCCAGAACTGTATCGGGTGATCCTGTCGATAAGGGCCGAGGAGCTCGCGCATCTCAGGCATGCCGAGGATTGCCTGCGGGAGAAGCGGGCGAGCTTGCGCCTGCTTCGTGGTTTGATTTCGGTTCTGACCGACATGCTGATCTGGTTGTCGACATGGGGCGATTCAACGCGTATGGCCCGTGCATTGAAAGCGGCCGATACAGGCTCCATCTGAGGATTTCGCTCGTCGGTTTTGCCTGACTTCCTGCTTGGAATTGACGGTTTGGGCGACTACAAAGACCCCAAATTCCGGCCGCCGCTGCTGCGACTGTCGATAACTTCAAACGGATCGAAGAATGGCTGACGCACGGCGTGCCCCCCTGAAGGACCAGACCGACATTTCCGGCGCGCGCGCGCTGATTGTCGAGGCACGGTTCTATGACGACCTCCAGGACGCGCTTCTGGACGGCGCGGTGACCGAGCTGAAGGCGGCCGGGCTGACGCACGACGTGATCACGGTTCCGGGCGCGCTGGAAATCCCGGCGGCGATCGCGATCGCGATCGACGCGGCCGCGGCGAACGGCAAGCCCTACGACGCGGCGATCGCGCTCGGCTGCGTCATCCGCGGCGACACCATTCATTTCGAGATCGTCTCGCAAGAGTCCTCGCGCGCGCTGATGGATCTGGCGGTGGCGCGCAAGCTGCCGCTCGGCAACGGCATCCTCACCGTCAACAACGAGGACCAGGCCTGGGCGCGGGCGCGCGCCAGCGAGCTCAACAAGGGCGGCGATGCCGCGCGCGCCGCGATCGCGATGCTGCGCATCAAACGTCGCCTGGCGCGGGCCTGAGCGATGGCTGACAACAGCAAAAAGCCGCCGGTCGGCACCGAGAAGAAAGCGAACCGGCGCGGTGCGGCGCGGCTCGCAGCCGTGCAGGCGCTGTACCAGATGGACATCGCCGGCGCCGGCATCAACGACATCTTCGCCGAGTTCGAGAGCCATTGGCTCGGCAACGAGGTCGAGGGCGACACGTATTTGCCGGCGGAAGCCGCGTTCTTCCGCGACGTCGTCTCCGGCGTCGTGCGCGACCAGAAGAAGCTCGATCCCCTCATTGACGAGGCGCTGTCGAAGGGCTGGCCGCTGAAGCGCATCGAGGCGATTTTACGCGCGGTGCTGCGGGCTGGGGCTTATGAGCTGGAGCACCGCAAGGACGTGCCGGCCCGCGTCGTGGTCTCCGAATATGTCGACGTCGCCAATGCCTTCGTCGACCGCGAGGAGACCGGCATGGTCAACGCCGTGCTCGACCAGATCGGCCGCCAGTTTCGCGGCGACGAGTTCGGGCGGGGGTAGTTTGAGACGAGGACGTCCGCCGTAGCCGCCACCCTGAGGTGCCGGAGCGAAGCGGAGGCCTCGAAGGGCGGCGGCGTGCCACTGAGGTCGCATCTCGGCCGTGCATCCTTCGAGGCTCGCTAGGGCTCGCACCTCAGGATGACGGGTCTACCAGTGACGCAGAACGACGATCAGGGCTCCGCCGAAGACTCCCTCATCGCGCGCTATTTCAAGCCGCTGGCGACTGATCCCGGCGCGTTGGGGCTGGTCGATGACGCTGCGGTGCTGTCCTCGTCCGGCGACGACATCGTCGTCACCACCGACGCCGTCGTCGAAGGCGTGCATTACCTTGCCACCGATCCGCCCGACACCGTCGCGCGAAAAGCGCTGCGGGTGAACCTGTCCGACCTTGCTGCCAAGGGCGCCGTGCCTGCCGGCTTCGTGCTGACGCTGGCGCTGCGCAGCAAGGAGGATGCCTGGCTCAGGCCGTTCGCGGATGCGCTCGGCGAGGACGCCCAAACCTTCGCGTGCCCGCTGCTCGGCGGCGACACGGTGTCGACACCGGGGCCGCAGATGATCTCGATCACCGCCTTCGGCCGCGTGCCGAAGGGGCGGATGGTCGGCCGTACCGGAGCGCGGCCGGGCGACTGCATCATGGTGACGGGGACGATCGGTGATGCCGCGCTCGGCCTCGACGTGCTGACAGGCGGCGCGGTGGCCACAGCGCTCGCCTCCGATCCTGCCGCAAGGGAAGCTCTGGTCTCGCGCTACCGCGTGCCGCAGCCGCGCAATGTGCTGGCACAGGCCGTGCGCGACCGCGCGACGGCCGCGATGGATGTGTCCGACGGGCTCGCCGGCGACCTGACGAAACTCTGTGCAGCGTCCGGCGTCTCGGCCACGGTCAATGTGGCGAGCGTCCCCCTGTCGGCTGCGGCGGGCGGCCTGGTCGCGCGCAACGCCGTTGGCGTTGAGGCGCTGCTTGCCGGCGGCGACGATTACGAGGTGCTGTGCACGGTACCGCCGGCCCAGAGCGATGCGCTGATTGCCGCAGGGCAGGCGGCGGGCGTGGCTATCACGACGATCGGCACGATCGTCGCGGGCCACGAGCGGCCGCGCTTTTGGGACGGGCAGGGCCGGGAACTGGCCTTGAAGCGCCTGTCCTACAGCCACTTCTGATTTCAAGGCCGCGTCGAATCCGGTCTGCCTGCCGGTTGTTCCGGGCGCCGCTTGCCGCAACCCCGGCGAAAGCAAGCGGATGTATCGCTGCCCATTGATGCGAAAGCAGCCAATGGATGCGATTCGATGACGGCGGCCGTTTCGGGTGTAAGCAACACGCAGCCTGTTCCCGGCAGGGAGTGCGGAAGCTGCACGCTTTGTTGCAAGGTTTACAACGTGGTCGAGCTCGGCAAGGTCGCCGGCAAATGGTGCTCGCATTGCAAGCCCGGCCGGGGCTGCACGATCCACGACAGCCTGCCCAGTGAGTGCGCAGCGTTCAATTGTCTCTGGAAAACCATGCCGTCGATGTCGATGCAATGGAAGCCCGATCAGTCGAAGATGGTGCTGACCTTGCACCCCGGGACCAACAACATTCATGTCGTGGTCGATCCCGGCCAGCCATCGGCCTGGACCCGGGAGCCTTATCACGGCCAATTGCGCGGGTTGTCGAAGACCAACATGACCAAGGGCCATCTTGTGGTGGTGTTGGTCAATGAGCAGGCGACGCTCATCCTGCCCGACCAGGATGTGCCGCTCGGCATCCTCAAGCCCGAGCAGGTCATTTCGGTGACGCTGGAGGCGGGCCCCAATGGCAGCGTTTATGACGTCAAGATCTTCAACCGAAGGACGACGGTCGACGGACAGACCATGGAAATGGCGTCAACATCCCGTCATCCCGTGAGATCGGCGGCCTGAGTGGAGCCTCGCCCGGTTCGGGAGGGGCGGCTTCCAAAGTTGCGTCAAGCCGTCGGCCAGGCGCTCAGGATTAGGTCTAAATACCTGCCGAGATCGGCTTTTTCGGCCTTATCCGGCGTTGCACCCTCAATTTGATTTTGGCAAGCTTGTGGCCGACTAGGGCCGCTGCTTCGGATACGGGGCGGCCTTGTTCAAAATCAAGGCGCCCACCGCATGACGGAAAAACAAAAGGCGCCGGGGGTACGTTCATCAAGGATCTGAGGCAAAAAATCACATGACAGCATTAGGGTTGATAGTGCTCTGCGGAGTGCTTTCCATCGTCTACGCGATCTGGGCGACGTCTTCGGTGTTGAGTGCGGATGCGGGGTCACCGCGCATGCAGGAAATCGCAGGCGCAGTCGCTGAAGGCGCACAGGCTTATCTGCGGCGCCAGTACACGACGATCGGTATTGTCGGCGTCGTCATCTTCGTCCTGCTTGTCTATTTCCTTGGTCTCTACGTCGGCATCGGCTTCCTGATCGGCGCCGTCCTGTCGGGGGCGGCCGGATTCATCGGCATGAACGTCTCGGTCCGCGCCAATGTGCGTACCGCTCAGGCGGCGACGACGTCGCTTGCCGGCGGCCTCGAGCTCGCCTTCAAGGCGGGCGCCATCACCGGCATGCTGGTGGCGGGTCTCGCGCTGCTCGGCGTGACGCTCTATTTCGGCTTCCTGGTCCACTCGCTGAAACTCGCGCCTGACAGCCGCGTCGTTGTCGACGCCCTGGTGGCGCTCGGTTTCGGCGCCTCGCTGATCTCGATCTTCGCCCGTCTCGGCGGCGGCATCTTCACCAAGGGTGCGGACGTCGGCGGCGACCTCGTCGGCAAGGTCGAGGCCGGCATCCCGGAGGATGATCCGCGCAACCCGGCCACCATCGCCGACAACGTCGGTGACAACGTCGGCGACTGCGCCGGCATGGCCGCCGACCTGTTCGAGACCTATGCGGTGACCGCGGTCGCCACCATGGTTCTGGCGGCGATCTTCTTCGCCAAGACGCCGATCCTCGCCGACATGATGACGCTGCCGCTCGCCATCGGCGGCGTCTGCATCATCACCTCCATCATCGGCACGTTCTTCGTGAAGCTCGGGCCGAGCCAGTCGATCATGGGTGCGCTCTACAAGGGCCTGATCGCAACCGGCATCCTGTCGCTGATCGGCATCGCCGGCGTGATCTACTACCTGATCGGCTTCGGCAAGCTCGCCGGCGTCGACTACACCGGCCTGGCGCTGTTCGAATGCGGCATCGTCGGCCTCGTCGTCACCGCGCTGATCATCTGGATCACCGAATACTACACCGGCACGGACTATCGTCCGGTGAAGTCGATCGCGGCTGCGTCGGTGACCGGCCACGGCACCAATGTGATCCAGGGTCTGGCGATCTCGATGGAGTCGACCGCGCTCCCCGCGATCGTCATCATCGCCGGCATCCTGGTCACCTACAGCCTTGCCGGGCTGTTCGGCATCGCGATCGCGACCGCCACCATGCTGGCGCTCGCCGGCATGATCGTCGCGCTCGACGCGTTCGGTCCGGTGACCGACAACGCCGGCGGCATCGCCGAGATGGCGGGCCTCCCCAAGGAGGTGCGCAAATCGACCGACGCGCTCGATGCGGTCGGCAACACCACCAAGGCGGTGACCAAGGGCTACGCGATCGGCTCCGCCGGTCTCGGTGCTCTCGTGCTGTTTGCGGCCTACAACCAGGACCTCAAGTTCTTCATCGCCGACTCCGCGAACCACGTCTACTTCAAGGGCGTCAATCCGGACTTCTCGCTGAATAACCCATACGTCGTAGTGGGCCTGCTGTTCGGCGGCCTGCTGCCGTATCTGTTCGGCGCGATGGGCATGACGGCGGTGGGGCGTGCGGCCAGCGCGATCGTCGAGGAAGTGCGGCGCCAGTTCCGCGAAAAGCCGGGCATCATGCAGGGCACCGACAAGCCGGATTATGGCAGGGCGGTCGACCTGCTCACCAAGGCGGCGATCAAGGAGATGATCATCCCCTCGCTGCTTCCGGTGCTGTCGCCGATCGTGGTCTACTTCCTGATCTATGCGATTGCGGGCGGTGGCGCGGCCGGCAAGTCGGCGGCGTTCTCGGCGGTGGGTGCGATGCTGCTCGGCGTGATCGTGACGGGCCTGTTCGTCGCGATTTCCATGACCTCGGGCGGCGGCGCCTGGGACAACGCCAAGAAGTACATCGAGGACGGCCACTACGGCGGCAAGGGCAGCGATGCCCACAAAGCGGCCGTCACTGGCGACACCGTCGGCGATCCCTACAAGGACACGGCGGGTCCCGCGGTGAACCCGATGATCAAGATCACCAACATCGTGGCCCTGCTGCTGCTGGCGATCCTGGCGCACTGAGCTACGCAAACGAGACAAGACAAACCCCGCGGTGCGAGCCGCGGGGTTTTGCTTGGCAAGAACCAGCTTCGCTGTATGCGAACAAACACGGAGATTGATCCATGTCGCTCTCATCCGCCCGGAATTATGCACTCCGTGCCGCGAAGTCGCAGGACCAGAAGGAGGCCGCCGAATTGTTATCCAAGGCCATCCTGGAACTCGCTCTGGCCATCGAGGCCACCGATGCCAAGGTCAAGAAGATCAACAAGTCGTCCTAGGCGCGATGCGATTGGGTTGAATCATCATCGCGCCTTGGCTTCCGATCCATGTCCAGCCAACCGTGCGAACACCTCCTTCGCTGCGAACAGGCCGTTGAGGGCAGCCGGGAAGCCGGCATAGACGGCCATCTGCATCAGGATCTCGACGATCTCGTCGCGGGTGAGCCCGACATTCAGGCCTGCCTCGATATGGACCTTGAGTTGAGGGTCGGCGTTTCCCATGGCCGCGAGCGCTGCGATCGTTGCGATTTCGCGCGAACGGACGTCGAGCCCGGGCCGTGAGTAGATGTCGCCGAATGGAAATTCGAGAATATAGGTGGCGAACTCAGGGGCGATGTCGCCAAGCGCCGCCACGACCTTATGGCCGGCCTCTCCGTCGATCTCAGCGAGTGCGCGGCGACCGCGCTCCAACCGGCTTTCGCCGGCGTCCGAAAACTGTTGCATCATAGTCCTTCATCCTCTGTTCCGTTTCGGCATAACCGCCGATCTTGGTGTCGAGGACGAGAAGACAGGCATTCAGTTCGTCGACGCGGGCACGCACGCTTTCGCGGTGTCGCTCCAGCAGCGCGCGCCGCCCGGCTTCGGTGCCGCTGCCACGCTCCCGGAGTTCCGCGTAAAGCAGCATGTCCCGGATCGGCATGCCTGTTGTCTTCAGGCGGCCGAGAAACTCGATCCACACGAGGATCGAGGCGTCGTAGTCACGTTGGCTGGATCGATCCCGGTCGGCGTAAGGCATCAGCCCGATCCGCTCGTAGTAGCGGATCGTATGGGCAGTCAGTCCGGAACGCTTCGCGAGTTCGCCGATCTTCATGCCTGTCTCTCATCACGACGCACGGAAACTACGAGTTCGAGCGCGCTCTAAGTCAAGCGGGATTTGTGCGATGCGGGTTCGCGTCGTAGGGCGGATTAGCGAAGCGTAATCCGCCACCTTCGTGCCGCGGCCATCGGCGGATTACGCTGCGTTAATCCGCCCTACGAATCGTTGCTGCGTGGCCTACTGCACATCCATCTGCAGCCCTTCCTTCTGGATGATGCCGGCGAATTTCTTCGTCTCGGCGTCCACGAAGGCGGAGAACTGCTCGGGCGTGCCGTAGTCGGCGCGGGCGCCCATGGCGGCGATGTTCTTCTTGATGTCGTCGCGCTCCAGCATCGCCTTGACCTGGAGATTGAGCGCATCGAGCACGGCGGGTTGCACGCCCTTCGGCAGGAATACCGAGAACCAGGACGACACGTCGAAGTTCGCCAGCTCGGGCGCACTCTCGCGCATGGTCGGCAAATCTTTCGCGAGGTCGCTGCGCTCGGTGGTGGTGACGCAGAGACCGGTGAGCGTGCCGTTCTGCACCTGCGGCAGGCTCGGATAGAGATTGTCGAACAGGATCTGGATGTCGCCGGCAAGTGCGGCCTGCAGCGCCGGGCCGGCGCCGCGGAACGGGATGTGCGTCATCTTCAGCCCGGTGAGCTGGAGGAACCAGGCGCCGGTGAGGTGAGGGCTCTGGCCGACACCGGAGGAGGCGTAGCTGAGCTTGTCCGGATTGGTCTTCAGATACGCGATCAGCTCGGCGATCGATTTGATGCCGGTCTTCGGATGTGCCGAGACGATGTTCGGGATCCGGATGATGTTGGTCACAGGCTGGAGCTGATCCGGCTTGTAGGTGAGGTTCTTGAAGATGCTGTAGGCGATCGCGTTCGGACCGGGATTGCCGATCAAAATGGTTTGGCCATCAGGCTTTGACCGGACCACCTCGGCGGTGCCGATCGTGCCGCCGCCGCCGGAGCGGTTTTCCACGACGGCCGACTGGCCCCAGGCGGTTTGCAGATGTGCGGCGAGCAGCCGGCCCATGACGTCGGTCGAGCCGCCGGCCGCAGCCGGCACGATGATTCGAACGGTCTCGGTCGGTTTCCAGTCCGCCAGACTCGAACGCGGCAGGATCGCTGCAGCCGAGAGACCGGCAGCGCCGGTGAGCACCTGACGACGGGACAGAAATTTCTTCTGAATCTTCTTGGGCACGAATCCACTCCCTGCTTCTTGTTTTGCAGGGAGCGTAGGGAACCCGACGTGCGACGGCAAGCCGCGCGCGACAGCAAGTGCCGCGCGGACAGCGGCAGGACGCCGCAGGCTGAACGCCTAGTTAAAGCTCAACAGCTTGAAGATCGGCGCGAGGTAGCTCATCTCCTGACCCGACGTCGCGGTGGTCCGGCTGATGAAGTCGAAGATCTTGCCGTCCTGGAGGCCGTAATTCGCGAGCCGGCGCACGCGCCGGTTCTTGTCGAAATAAACGGCGATGACGCGCTGATCGACCACCTTCTGGTTCATGAAGGCGACCATGCGCTCCGAGCGCTGCGAGATGTAGTAAAACACCTCGCCGTCGAGGGTCGCGACCGTGGAGGGTGTGCCCATCACGATCAGCACCTGGTCCTGACTCGCGCCGATCGGGATCTGCTCGAGCGCACCGGGCGGCAGGATGTAGCCCTTCTGGAATTGCTCGCCGGTGCACCCCGCAAGGGCCGCGCCGACCAGAGCAACGGCCGCGAACATGCGCAGGCCGCGCCATCGTGCAGAAAGGCCGCGCTGCTTGTTGGCGCGCAGGCTGGTCTGGTTCGTTATCGTCATAGCGGAACTGATTCCGTCCCCTTGCGTCGCGTGAGGCGCTGAAGTACCGGGCGGAGGCTGCAATTGCAACACGCGCACGCCCGCTTGCGGAACCCACAATGGTTTGGCCGTTCAATCACTTCAGGAAACCCCGGCAAGCCCCGCGCGGCACCATTGAAGCCATCTATGGCATGATCGTGACGCAGGCGCGAGAACCCATATTTTACCGCGACTTGGGCGTCCCCGATACGGTTAACGGGCGTTTCGACCTGTTGCTGCTGCATCTCTGGCTTCTGCTGCGCCGCCTGCGCACGGTCCAGGGCGCACCCCAGCAAGGCGCCACGGAGCTGTCGCAGGCGCTGTTTGACCGGTTTTGCGAGGATATGGACGATAATCTGCGCGAGATGGGGATCGGCGACCAGACCGTGCCGAAGCGGATGCGAGCCTTTGGCGAGGCGTTTTACGGCCGGGTGCAGGCCTATGACCTGGCTATGGCAGGCGACAGCGAGGCGCTGGCCGCAGCCATCTGCAAGAATGTTTTGAACGGAGCCGGTATGGAGCACGCGCGGCAGCTCGCGGCCTACGCCCGGGCTACCGAGGCCGATCTTGGCCGGGCTGATGAGGCTGCGCTGCTGTGCGCGTCCTTCAAGTTTCCCCCGGCGTTCACGGAGGGTGTCACGCCATGAGCCGACCAAACGCCGAATCCAGGCCAGATCCCTGGCGGTCCCCCGTCATCGTCGCGCAAATTCCCGACACTGGCGTGCATCGCAAGCTCGAGGCGTCAGCCGCCGAGCGGCTGGCCATGGCCGAGTTTGCGGGCTTACGCGAGGTGCTTTCCGCCCAAGCCGATCTTGAAATCGTGCCGAAAAGCGGTGGCCGCTACCAGGTTACAGGCAGCGTCCGGGCCCGGATCGGCCAGACCTGCGTCGTCACCCTCGATCCGATCGAGAACGAGATCGACGAGGAGGTCGACCTGATCTTTGCGCCCGAAGCTGAGGCCCGGCGGCTGGCTGACCTGATCGAGGAGGGGCGGGACGACGAGGAGCCGCCGGAGGTCGTCGATCCTCCGGAGCCGATTGCCAATGGAATTATCGACCTCGGCCGAATCGCAACCGACGCGATCTTTCTGGCGGTCGACCCCTATCCGCGGAAGCAAGGTGTGGTGTTCGAGGCCGAGGTGACCGCGCCCGATCCGGAAGATCATCCGTTCGCGGTGCTGAAGGCGCTCCAGGATAACAAGACAGGCAAGAAGAAAGGCAAATAGCTGGGCATTCCCCCGCAAGAACGGCTTCCCGGGCAAGGCGAGGCGGTTGCCTGAATGGTTTGAGAGCCGATCTTATCTGTTTGATTTCAGTGTATTTCTGTTGAATTTTCCGGTCTGCCGCCGGACCGCTAAGCCTGCAAAAGGCTGGGGGCAAGAGGTTGTTTCGGGATGACAAAACGCTATTGTCGCGCCCCGGTCAGGGCGCGGCGTGGCGCTTGGCCAGCCGCCATGTCCATGGCGAGCCCATTCTGCGGCCCCGCTCGTTCAAGACCGCACCAGACCAGGTTTCCAGGACTTTTATGCCAAGCAAGGTTCGCATCGCGCTTGACGCCATGGGGGGCGATTTCGGCGCCGCCGTGGTCATTCCAGGCGCCGCCATCTCGCTTCAGAGGCATCGCGGGATCGAGTTCCTGCTGGTCGGGGACCGCGCCAAAATCGAGCCCGAGCTCGCGAACCATCCCGCCCTCAAGGCCGCTTCGAAGATCATCCACACCGACGTTGCCGTCGGCATGGACGACAAGCCGAGCCAGGCGCTGCGGCGCGGCCGCAAGACCTCCTCGATGTGGCTCGCCATCGATGCCGTGAAGAGGGGCGAGGCGGATGTCGTGGTCTCCGCCGGCAATACCGGCGCGCTCATGGCGATGTCGCGATTCCACCTGCGCACGCTGCCCGGCGTCGACCGTCCCGCGATCGCCGGGATGTGGCCGACCAAGCGCGGCGAGTCCGTCGTGCTCGACCTCGGTGCCACCATCGGCGGCGATGCGCACCATCTGGTGTCGCTCGCGGTCATGGGCGCCGCCATGGCGAGCGTTTTGTTCAACAAGCCGCGTCCCACCGTCGGCCTGCTCAATATCGGAACCGAAGAGATCAAGGGGCACGAGGAGATTCGCGATGCCGGTGAAATCCTGCGCGCGAGGAACCTGCCGGAGCTCGACTATATCGGTTTCGTCGAGGGCGACGGCATCGGCAAGGGTCTCGCCGACGTCATCGTCACCGAAGGTTACAGCGGCAATATCGCGCTGAAGGCCGCCGAGGGAACCGCGCGGCAGATGGCGGAGTTGCTCCGCGAAGCCATTCAGCAGAGCTGGATGTCCAAGCTCGGCTATCTCTTCGCGCGAGGTGCCTTCCAGGCCCTCCGCAACAAGATGGATCCGAACAAGACCAATGGCGGCGTGTTCCTTGGATTGAACGGGGTCGTGGTCAAAAGCCATGGCGGAATCAGCGCCGAAGGCTTTGCCTCCGCGATCGATGTTGGCTATGAGATGGCGCACACCGATCTCCTGAACAAGATCAATCAGATGCTCAACCGCGAGGGTGGCGCGCTCAATTTCGTGCAGACCGCGCCGGAGGATGTTTCGTGACTCAAATTCGTTCGGTCGTGCTCGGCTGCGGCTCCTATCTGCCGGAGCAAGTGGTGACCAACGCCCAATTGGCGGCGCGTATCGACACCTCCGACGAGTGGATCGTGCAGCGCACCGGCATTCGCGAGCGGCATATCGCCGCCGAGGGCGAGTTCACCTCGCACTTGGCGATCAAGGCGGCGCAGGCGGCGCTCGCGGATGCCGGCCTCGACGCGCAGTCGATCGACCTGATCGTGCTGGCGACCTCGACGCCCGACAACACCTTTCCGGCCAGTGCGGTCGCCGTGCAGCATGGGCTCGGCATCAACCATGGCGCGGCCTTCGATCTCCAGGCGGTGTGCTCGGGCTTCGTGTTCGCGCTCGCGACCGCCGACAATTTTCTGCGTACCGGCGCCTTCAAGCGCGCGCTGGTGATCGGCGCCGAGACCTTCTCGCGCATCCTCGACTGGAACGACCGCGGCACCTGCGTGCTGTTCGGCGACGGCGCCGGCGCGGTGGTGCTGGAGGCCCAGGAGCAGCCGGGCAACGCCGCAACCGACCGCGGCATCGTCACCACTCACTTACGCTCCGACGGCCGCCACAAGGCAAAACTGTTCGTCGACGGCGGGCCGTCCTCGACCCAGACCGTCGGCCATCTGCGCATGGAGGGCCGCGAGGTCTTCAAGCATGCGGTCGGCATGATCACCGACGTGATCGTCGATGCCTTCCAGGCGACCGGGCTCAACGCCGACAGCATCGACTGGTTCGTGCCGCACCAGGCCAACAAGCGAATCATCGACGCCTCCGCCCACAAGCTCCACATCGCGCCGGAGAAGGTGGTGCTGACGGTGGACCGTCACGGCAACACCTCGGCGGCCTCGATTCCGCTGGCGCTGTCGGTGGCGCGCAAGGACGGCCGCATCAAGCGCGGCGACATGGTCCTGCTGGAGGCGATGGGCGGCGGCTTCACCTGGGGCTCCGCCCTGGTGCGCTGGTAGAGCCACAATCGATAAAATTTTGCCCGAATCTGCGCGGATTATCGATGCGTCTGCATTGATGAGCGCTGTTGACCGCCGTATCGTAACCTCATAATTTCAGACAACAATTGTTCGCCGTGATGTGGGGCAGGGCGATGACCGATCAAAGTAAAACCGTAACGCGTGTCGATCTCTGCGAAGCCGTCTACCAGAAGGTGGGCCTGTCGCGGACGGAATCGTCTGCGTTCGTGGAACTCGTGCTGAAGGAGATCACCGACTGCCTGGAAAAGGGCGAGACGGTGAAATTGTCCTCGTTCGGCTCCTTCATGGTCCGTAAGAAGGGCCAGCGCATCGGACGTAATCCGAAGACCGGCACCGAGGTGCCGATCTCGCCGCGGCGCGTCATGGTGTTCAAGCCGTCGGCGATCCTGAAGCAGCGGATCAACACCCAGCATCGCGGCAATGGCGACGCCAGCAAGGCGCAACCCGAGGCGTAACCGCCCCGACGGACAAGGACCTGGCATTTGGACAAGGCGCCGGATGCGTTCCGAACCATCAGCGAAGTAGCGCAGGAACTCGACATTCCGCAGCACGTGCTGCGGTTCTGGGAGACGCGTTTCTCCCAGATCAAGCCGATGAAGCGCAGCGGCGGTCGTCGCTATTACCGCCCCGACGACGTCGACCTGCTCAAGGGCATCCGCCGGCTCCTCTACGGGGAGGGCTACACCATCCGCGGGGTGCAGCGGATCCTGAAAGAGCACGGCGTCAAATCGGTGCAGGGCCTCGCTGACGGCGCGGCCGCGGTCTCGTTCGGCGCCATCGAGGACGCCATCGGCGCCAGCCTGATGGAGCCCGACGACGAGGCCCCCATCAAGGGCGTCGCCGACGCCGACGATGACGATTACCAGGGCGACGAAGAGGAAGGCATCGACTTCCGCTTCACCGAGGTCGATGACGAGGAGATCCTCACCACCTTCCGCAAGGGCGGCACCCCGGCCGCACCCGCCGGCCCCAGCGCGCTGGACCGCGAGCGCCTCGGGCGGGCCCTCGCTGACCTCGTGGCGTGCCGGGAAATGCTGGATCAGGCGCTGAACGAGGGCTAAGGCCGTTTTCGCCGGCCTTGCCGGCAGTTCCAGCGGCCTTGGACGGACACGCCAAAATGGTGTCGCTCGCCTTGCGCTAAGCACCGATCCTAGCTAATGGAACGACGTTCGGAGCGTGGCGCAGCCCGGTTAGCGCACTAGTCTGGGAGACTAGGGGTCGGAGGTTCAAATCCTCTCGCTCCGACCATTTTTTTCCAAAGCATCTGTCGGGTGGATTGACCGGGGTGGAGTTCGCTCCCGCCGGTGACGCATGCGCGATGGCCAGTCGCGGGCGGGGGCTTCGGCGGTCGGCAAATCAAAATGCCGAAAACAACCCCATGCACAGTAGCGATGTCATTGGCGAGATGCTGTTTTTCCGAATCGATTTGACGCGTCGGGCAAAACAGGGGTATGGTGTCATCATGCCGGCTTGTCGGGTCATGCATCGGATTGCACTGCTCTGCATGTTCGCACTGACCGCGTCGTCCACATTCGCGGGCGATCGGCCGAAGGATCAAGAAACAGACCGGCTCATGCAGGTCCTTCGTGACGAAATCGCGCGCGAGGATTGTCTGTGGCGCGAGAGCCTGGCGCGATTGTCCAATCAAGCTCTGGACGAGCAGCAGAAGATTTCCGGACTCGTTGCCCATTTCTGCAGTCGGAAGAATAGGGAGCAGATCGTCCAGGGGGCAACGACGGAAGATCTCGGCAGGCATGAAGTCGCGGCGTACGACCAACTGTGGGCGCAGGAGCGGGCACTCGCAATCGGACAACAGATTCGGGAGCTTCGGGAACGTCGGCTTCCCTAGATGCGCACGCGTCGACGGTAGACGCCCTTGCGTCGTCCAGCCTACTTGTCATCTCCCTCGTGAAGGCCATACGCGCGCGCCAAGCAATCTGCGGTTGAGTTTCGCGTGATGGCGGGATATCCCCTAGCTGGGTCAGGGGACTAGCATGCGCTGTTTGGTTTTTCTGTGTGTTGCAGCTTTACTGTTGTCAGGATGTAAGACGACTCAGGTGGCCGAAGCCACATCTTCAGGCGCTGAAGCTCCAACTCCAGGAACTGATGTTGTCTCTCCAGCCGCAAAAGCGTTGATAACTCCAGAAGTGATCAAGCAATGTGCTGACGAGATTGTCGGAAAGAACCCGACAGTCAAATTTCATGGCCCCTTTGTTGTTGGCGCACAGCCGTTCGGCAGTCTCTTTTCAAAGGGCGAGGAAGTCCTGATCGCGGCTCCGACGAGCGTCGTCGGAGCGTTCAATGGGACGTACTATCAATACTTGGCCTGCGCTTATGAATTCCATGACAATCAATTGGAATTCACGAAAAAGGTCTTCTCGTTCAAAAGAATTGCAAAGAGATATGCGCCTTTCAACGGGCCCGAGCAGGCGAAGTAGGACTGGCCGTTCCTCAGGATAAGGCACGCAGCGTCCGGAGTTGAGATGCTTCGTCGCAGCTAACAGCATCTGGCGTCCAATTCGACGTCGCCCTACCTCAAATACCCCACCACCATCCTCGTCGTCTCATCCACCAGCACCTTCACCATCTTCTGCGACAGCATCTCACTCGGGTTCAGCACCGTGTTGTGAGCAACCGCCTCGATCGCGCTGACGCACATGAACGCGGCTAGCCTCGGATCGATCTTGCGCATCTCCTTGCGGTGACGTTCGAGATAGGTGCGGACGAGGCCGTGGACCTCGTGGTTGAAGGCTTCGACTTCGGCGAGGTGGCCTGAGCGCGGGATCTGCTCGGCGAGGACGCGGTGCAGGTCGGGGTCGATGTGATGGGCCTCGATCGCGACGGTGACGAGGCGGCGCACGGCCTTGTCGACCGGCATGTCCGCGACCTCGACGAAGGCGGCGCGGACGATTGTCATGATCTCGTCGTTGTGGCGGTCGATCACGGCGGCGACGAGGGCCTCCTTGCTGGGGAAGTATTGATAGAGCGAGCCGACGCTGACGCCTGCGATCTCGGCGATCCGGTTGGTGCTCGTTTTCTCAAAACCTTCCTTGACCAGAATGCGAGCGGTCGCCTCGACCAGCGCGTCGACGGTGGCGCGTGAGCGCGCCTGCGAGGCATTTTTTCGCGGATTTGTCGGCGGCTTGCGCGCCATGGTCTTGCGATCCCGAATGCGAGTATGAAAAGCGAGCGAATGCTCGCATTATATCCGCGGGGGGCGGCCTGTCGGCAAGCCCTTTTGTCGCCATATGAATGCGGAGCCAGGTGGGGAACGGACCATGAGCGTTGCAAGACTTGTGTCGGCCTTTCAATTCTGCCCGGGTGCTTGCGTGTTCGGCGCGCGGCCACCCGCCGATCCCGCGCCGAGCCTGCAAAGCCGCGCGCTCAACCTGCTGCTCGGTCAGCTTCCGTACAAGCAGCAGCTCGCGTCCGCCGAGGCCGTGCAGGCGCATGTGCAGAAGCTCGCGCTGGAGCCGGCGTCGTTCGAGCCGGTGGGGCTCGGCCGCGATGTCGAGGCGACATTGACAAAAATGGGCGGGTGGCCGGTCTATTACACCGCGCCGTCGTCGGGCCATGAGGGCTGCAACTTCGTCATGTTCCTGCATGGCGGCGGCTACATCAACGAGATCGTGCCGGCGCACTGGCGCTTCGTCGGACAGATGACGCGCAAGGCGGGTGTCGTGTGCGTCGTGCCGATCTATCCGCTGGCGCCGCGCGCCACCGCAAAGGATGTCGTGCCGGCGACGGCCGAGCTGTTGCGGATGTTGTTGGAAGATGCCGGCTCCGCAAAGGTCACGGTGGTCGGCAATTCGGCAGGCGCGGGCCTTGCGCTCGCGGCGTGCCAATGGCTGCGCGATCGCGGGCATCGGCAGCCGAACCGATTGATGCTGATCTCGCCTGCGGCCGACGCGTCGGTCAGCCGTCCGGAGCAAGTCGAGATCGCAACGCGCGATCCGATCCAGGACATTCCGGGGATCGTCGAGGCGGGACGGCTCTATGCCGGCGAGCTCGATGTCGGCCATCCCTTCGTCAGTCCGCTCAACGGGGCGTTTCGCGCGCTCGCGCCGATGACAATCTTCTCCGGCACGCGCGATCTGCTTTACCCCGACAGCGTCGATCTTGCGGAGCGGGCGAGGGCGGTGGGCGTGCCGGTCGAGCTGCATCTGCTGCGGGACCAGCCGCACAATTATGCGCTGATGCCGACGCCGGAGGGGCGGCGTGCGCGGGCGCTGATCATGCGTGCGATAACTTAAAGGGGGCGTCGGCGCAGCGACTGTCAGCCGACGAGGGCCACGGTCGGGTTGGAAAACGCGGCCACGCTCGGCAAGCTCATGAATCCCGGCTTGGCAAAATAATAGCCCTGAAAGAGGTCGATCCCGGCGGCCCGGAGCACGGAGAGTTCGGCTTCGCTTTCGACGCCCTCGGCGAGGATTCTGATATCGAGCTGGCGCGCCATCGCGGCGATGCCGGCAACGATGACCTGCTTCGCACGGCTGAGGTGGATGTCGCGCAAGAGCTCCATGTCGATCTTGATGAGGTCGGGCTGGAGCCTCGCCAGCAGGCTGAGCCCGGCATAGCCGGCGCCGAAGTCATCGAGCGCGGTCAGAAATCCGAGCTTCTTGTAGGCCTGCACGATGCGCTCGACATGCGCAGGATCGGTCATGCGTTCGTTTTCGGTGAACTCGAACATGAGGTTCGAGGCCGGGAAGTTCGAACGGCGTGCCGCCGCCAGGGATTTCTGGATGCACGCCTGCGGCTCGTAGACTGCGTTGGGCATGAAGTTGATGGACAGCCGGGCTTGGGGATCGTCAAACAACTTTCCGGCGGTTTCAATCGCCATGACCCTGGCAGCCTGGTCGAAGCGATAAAGCTGGTCCTCGGTCAGCTGGCTCAGCACGCTGTGCGCACCTTCGCCATTCGGCCCGCGCACCAGGGCTTCGTAGCCCCAGACACGTTGCTCGTTCACGGCGACGATCGGCTGAAATGCCATCTTGAATTCGAACGGCAGCCCATCGCCATCACCGCATCCCTTGCAGGCCCCTGACATCGAACTCTCCTTCATTGCGGGAGGCACGATAGGGGGCCAGTCATTAAGGATCAGTGCGCTCGCATTTGCAGCGTTTCAGCTAACAATTGTTGGGTTGGAACCCGTCCTGCTTCTCACCGATCAGCCCCCGCGCGTTCGATGATTCTAAGCTCCATCGGCGTGGGTAGAAGCGTGATCGTTCTCACAGAGCGCATGGCCTCAAGAGGCGGGCGCTTGGCCGGTGAGCTTGCAACGAAGGGACGTCGGCGTGCCCTCGGGCGTTTCCTCGATAGACGTAGTTTTGCGGGGCCTTAGGCGTGGCCCTTGATCTCGTAGTGACCCGGCACGCATTTGTAGCGCTCAAGGCGCCAGTTGGCGTGATAGATCGGATGCTCGCCCATCCATTTCGCAAGTGGTGCCTGTGCGCCGACCGCACATTGCATCATCGAAATTTCGGGCGTCATGTTGCTGTCGGTCACGATTTCCTCGACGCAACTGCCTGAGCTAGCTGCGCTAAGCCGGCAGAGCACGGCTACGACGGTCACGAACATTCCAGTCACCTCATCGGTAGTTTCTGACCACGAAGAGGATGCAAGCGGAGTGCCAGAGCCTGTGACACGAATAACACGCTGGCCTGGCCGACTCGACCCAGCGTCCACCCCCATTTGACGATTCGGATTGTAAAAAAATTACCCTTAAACCGAAGCCGGGCAACTACGGGGAACCCACAGGGAATGAGAGCAGGAATGACCGATTGTGGGGGCAGTGCCGCGCGAACGGCCCCTTCCCAAGGCCTGCACAGCCGATACGCTCGGAAGCGTGCGGATACTCGTCAAAAGAGCGGGACCGCCTCAAGGGTAATGGAAACGTGAGGGCAGACCATGAAGGCAAGACCGACCGGCGTGATCCCGCCGATGACCACGCCATTCCGGAAAGACGGCGAGATCGACACCAAGCTGGTGGCGCCGCAGGTCGACTGGATGATCGGAGCCGGCGCGCATGGCGTTGCCGCCGGGGGCTCGACCGGCGAGGGCCACACGCTCGATCACGAGGAATATCGTGACCTGATGGCGGCGACAGTGGAGGCGGTGAACGGGCGCATTCCCGTGATCGCCGGCATCATCGTGGACTCCACGCGCGATGCGATCCGCCGCGGCAGACTGGTGCGCGACATGAATGTTGCCGCCCTTCAGGTCACGCCGGTGCATTATCTGTTCAAGCCGGATGATGAAGCCATGGTCGCGCATTTCCGCGCCATGGCCGATGAGACCGGCATGCCGATCATCATCTACAACGTGGTGCCGTGGTCGTATCTGTCGCCGGCGCTGCTGACGCGGATCATGACCGAGGTGCCGCTGGTGGTCGGTGTCAAGCAGAGCGCGGGCGACCTGAAACTGTTCGCGGATCTCATGATGATGGCGCCGGACAAGCTGATCTACAGCGCCGTCGATGCGCTGATGTATCCGTCCTACACGCTGGGCGCCCATGGCTCGATCGCCGCGATTCTCACGGCTGCGCCGCATGCGTCCGTCGCGCTGTGGGATGCGGTGAAGGCCGGCGACCACCCGCGCGCGCTCGACCTGCACAAGAAGCTGCTGACGCTGTGGAATGCCGTTGTCGCCGACAATCTGCCGGCGTGTACGCGTTACGCGCAGACGCTCCAGGGCTTGCCGAAGACCTATCCGCGCGCGCCGATGCCTGAAGCCTCGCCGGCGCAGCAGGCTGCCACGCGCAGGGCGCTGGAGGCGCTCGGCGCGTTGAACGGGGTGCGCGTCGAAGCGGCCGAATAGTCCGCCGGCCGAAATAACTTATGTCGAGCAGCCGCGCCGATCCGCTTTTACCTGCGGATGCGGCGCTGCTACATTTTGCGCAGCGCCGCGATGAGCGGTGCGACGAAGAAACATACCGACAAGGGGAGGGGCCGAAAGCCCATGAAGGATTTTGCGGGAAAGATCGCCGTGATTACCGGCGGCGGCACAGGAATGGGGCGCGAGCTTGCGCGGCAACTCGTCGCCGAGGGCTGCAATGTCGCGATGTGCGACGTCTCGGAAGCCGCGATGGCCGAGACCAAGCGGCTGTGCGAGGTCGAGAAGCTGCCGCAGGGCCTGCGCGTCACGACCCATGTCGCCGACGTCTCGATCGAGGATCATCTCAAGCGCTTTCGCGACGAACTCGCCGAGCAGCAGAAGACCGACAAGATCCATCTGCTGTTCAACAATGCCGGCATCGGTGGCGGGGGCAGCCTGTTCACCAACACGCGCGAGCAATGGGAGCGCACCTTCAACATCTGCTGGGGCGGCGTCTATCTCGGCGTGCGCACCTTCCTGCCGATGCTGGTGGCCGCGGACGAGGCCCACATCGTCAACACCGCGAGCGTCAACGGCTTCTGGGCCTCGATCGGCATGAACCAGGCGCACACCGCCTACAGCTCGGCCAAGTTCGCCGTGAAGGGATTTACCGAAGCGCTGATCAACGACCTCCGCCTGCACGCGCCGCATGTCAAATGCTCGGTGGTGATGCCCGGCCATGTCGGCACCTCGATCGTCTCCAATTCGCGCAAGGTGCAGAGCACGGACGGGTCGGAGCGTCTCAATCCGGACGAGGTCGCGCTGACCCGCAAGCGCATGGTCGCGGCCGGCGTGCCCGATGCCGACAGGATGTCGGACGAGGACATCCAGGCGGTGTTCGCCGAGCGCGCCCGCAGCTTCCTCGAGGACGCACCGACGACGGCTGCGCAGGCCGCGAAGATCATCCTCGACGGCGTCAAGGCGGAACGGTGGCGCATTCTTGTGGGCGAGGATGCACAACGGCTTGACGCGCGCGTGCGTGCTGCCCCGGAGCAGGCCTATGACCGCGCCTTCTACGAAAGTTTTACGCAGGAGGTTGGCTGGAAGCTCGGCTGAATCCGGTTGGCTGAGACTGTCAACGAGCGCGCGCCGATATAGGTATGATGATCATCATGGCAAGAGGTGCGCAGGTGATACTACGGATGTAGTGTACCTGCCACCTCTTGCCAGTCTTCTCTTGCCAGTCTTGGCCGCTTATGACGATTTGGAATGTCACGCATGCGACATGCTCCATCGTTCAAGCGATGTTCAAGCGATGGTGATGTCAAACGCCTCTCATTCGGCGCACGGCAGCTTGGTTGGTGAACCAAAATAGTTTAGTCAATCAGGGGTAACGCCATCATAAAGCGTAGCTCCGATGATACCCGCATGCCTCTCCGACGACTGGATCCTCTGCCCGGAGAGAGAGGATATCTCCGCTGAATTCACGCGGCTCCTCACCGCGGCGCAGGAGGGTGGCGCCACCATCGCCGAATGCCTGATGATCGCGCGCCAGCTCAAGCAGGGTGGCGAGCAATCCTGGCACCGTGAATGGAAGCGGCTTGCGCAAGCCAACCGGGAGCGTGCCGAGGCGGCGTTTGCGGAAGGCCACAGGGCGACCGCGCAGCGCAACTGGCTGCGGGCGATGAATTACTACGGCGCGGCCGCGATGCCGCTGGACCAGGACGACGAGCGCCGCTGGGTCGCGGTGCTGGCCATGCAGGAATGCGCGCGCCGTTTCCTCAGTGCGCGCAGCCCGGCCGGCGAGGTCGTCACGATTCCCTGGGCCGACGACGGACACGCCTTGCAGGGTTATTTCCTGCCGGCGCCATCGGCGGGGACGCGTGCCCCGACCGTGATCTGCATCGGCGAGCCCGGCCATCGCAAGGAAGAATTCCTGTTCAAGCTCGCGCCGCATGCGCGCGAGCGTGGATTGTCGATGTTGGCTCTCGACCTGCTCGGCGACCAGCGCGACGACTATACCGATGTGCTGTTGCGGCGCCGCGATCTCGAAAGCTCGATCGGCAGCGTCATGGACTATCTGGAGACGCGCGACGACGTCGATTTCGATCGAATCGCCATCGTCGCCGACGGGTGGGGCTCATCCTTCGTCGCACGTGCGGTGTTGCAGGAGCCGCGGCTGGCCGCAGCCGTCTGCGACGGCGGGCTGTGGGACCTGCACGAACGATCCTTCTTCGCCAGCCGTTTTGCGATGAGCGACCTCAGCATCGTCCCGGTGCCGTCGGCGCCGCTGATGGCCTCCAGCGCCGATTGTCCGGTACTGATCACGCTCGGCGAGGACGGCTGGCTCAAGGCCGACCATGCGCGGAAAATCGTGCAGACGTCGCGGCTGGGCAGCTCCGATATCGTGCTGAAGGTGTTCACCGCGGCGGAGACCGGCGCGGCGCAGGCTCATGCGGACAATCCGAGCCTTGCCAACGAATACATCTTCGACTGGCTGGAATCGCAGCTCGGCGCCGTCGGCCGGCGAATCTGAGCGGCAGCCTCAGTAGTCGAGGGAAATCCGGACGCAGGCCTTTTCGAGCCGGGTCTTCAGCGTCGCGAGCTTGCCGGTGAATTCGGTGAGTTCGTTCTCGTCGAACTCCTGGAAGACGAATTCGCGAATCGACTTGTACTGATCGTTGAGGCTCGCGATGTGCTTCTGCGTCTTGTCGACCAGCGAGAGCCGCACCACGCGGGCGTCGGTCGGCGAGGGCCGCCGGCGCAGCAGGCCTTTCTTCTCCAGCAGCTTGGACTGGGTGGTGACGAAGGAGGGGTCGACGTGGAGCAGCTTGGAGACCACGTTGACCGGCACGCCGTCGTCCTTGTCAAGGTCGGAAATCGCCATCAGGATCAGCCATTGCGGACCGCTGATGCCCAGCGTCCTCGCCCAGAACTGACGCAGCTCCTCCAGATGCATGTTGATCGACGATATCTCCCAGGTGAAACGCCTGATGATATCCAGATTGCCGATCGGGCGGATGCGCGCCCCTTCTTTCCTCGTCGCTGACACAGCGTCACTCCCGTGATCTGATTCTTCCGGTCCGGTGTCGTGGCAAGGTCATAGTCCACGCAAGCCTGCCCTGACGCAAGTGCAGAGCAGGGTAATCTTGTCACTAAAACTACAAAGATGAGCAACTCAGCAAATTGCCTCACCCCCGGTGTTGCGCCCGGGGCACAGGTTTAGTGAAACAAGAAAGCTTACTCAATAAACTATTTTGATTAGTGGAACGGCGCAGGCATATTGCGCCGTGACGGTGGGGGGATACTCGATCGTCCCGTTCAGGTGGTTCGCTCACGTCCCTCGCGTCTCATGCGGGTGTGTCCGAAAGCGCGAAGCGGCCGGGCGGATTTAAAGAGCCGGGGATCTGGGGGGCCTCACGGTCCGGTCTCCGAAAAATGAGCAACTTGGAGGTTTTATAATGAAAGTGGTGAAGAGCCTTTTGCTCGGCACTTCGGCGGTCCTGATCGCCGTCGGCGGAGCCCAGGCGGCCGATCTTCCGGTCAAGGCCAAGGCGGTCGAGTACGTGAAGATCTGCACGCTCTACGGCGCGGGCTTCTACTATATCCCGGGCACCGACACTTGCATCAAGCTCGGCGGCTATCTGCGTGCTGAAGTCGCGCTCAATGCCGGCGGCAACTACAGCGCCCAGTACAACGGCGTGTTCGCGGCCAACAATCGTCTGACCAACTATTACTCGATGCGCGCTCGTGAAGACCTCAACATCGACACGCGCACCGCGACCGAGTACGGCGTGGTCCGCACCTACTTCGATGCGGTGTTCACCTGGACGACCGGCAACTATGTCGGCGCCGGCAGCGGCACGGGTGCGACCCAGTACAGCGGCACCCTCGGCCTGAACGCGGCCGGTACCGGCCTGATCGGTTCGAGTGGCGGCGCGGTCAACGGCACGGACGGCACGATCTCGGGCGGTTCGCTCGGCGTCTACTACGCCTTCATCCAGTTCGCCGGCTTCACCATGGGTAAGGCCGTGTCGCAGTTCGACGCGCCCTGGATCAACTATCCCGGCAACAACTTCGACCAGCTGGTCGGCGGCAGCGGCACCACCAACGGCGTCGCCCAGTTCACCTACACCGCCGACTTCGGCCAGGGCGTGACGGCCGCGTTCTCGGCGCAGGATCAGACCCAGGTCTTCCAGACCAACATCTGGAACACCGCGGGCATGACCACCGCCAGCGTTCTCGGCGGTGCCTATGGCTCGAACGACCTTGGCGGCACCCGGTCTCCCGACCTGGTCGGCATGGTCCGTGTCGACCAGGCCTGGGGCCTGTTCCAGGCGTCGGTTGCCGCGCACGACAACCACGTCGCCTACTACGGCGCGTCGGAAGTCACCGGTCATCCGGAAGACAAATGGGGTTGGGCCGTTCAGCTCGCTCTGCAGATCAAGAACATCCCGACCGGCGCAGGCGACCTGATCAACGTGTCGGGCGTCTACACCGAGGGCGCGAGCCGCTACAACTTCCAGGAGCTGGCCGCGACCAGCTACTCGATGTTCGGTGGTTCGGGCGGCGCGTATCAGAGCCTCGGCTTCGCCGGCGTGTCTGACGCGGTGTTCGGTCCCGGCGGCAGCCTCGAGCTGACCAAGACCTACGGCTTCCGTGGTGCCTACACCCACAACTGGAGCCCGTACTGGAACACGGCGCTCTACGGCGCGTGGGCTGCGGTCAACTACAGCGGCACGGCCAAGAGCATGATCTGCGGCAGCGCCGCGTTCGCGACCCTGACCGGCTCCTGCAACCCCGACTTCAACATCGGTCAGGTGGGCGTCATCACCCGCTGGACCCCGGTCAAGAACCTGACCTTCTCGGCCGACTTCACCTACAGCCATCTCGACCAGAAGTATTCGGGCGTGATCACCACCCCGGCGCTGACGTCGGTTGCGAAGCCCGCGGCCACGTACGAGCTGAAGGACCAGGACACCTACAGCCTGCTGCTGCGCGCCCAGCGCAACTGGTAAGCTGAAAGGTCTTCGGACTTGACGAAGCCCCGGCGGGAAACCGCCGGGGCTTTTTTTTCGCGAGAGCGGCTTTCGGAAAATCCGGCGGCCTGTGCAAGGGGCGAAGACGAGCTATGCGACTCGATCGCCTCAAACTTATTTACTTACCTGAGTTGATCAGCTATATAGTTTTCAGTGATTACGAAAGTAGCGCTCTTAGCTTGATGCTAAGCCTCCAGAAACCTCCGGTAGTGCCCTGCCGGAGGTTTTTCGTTGTGGGCCATCCTCTTCAGCCGCGCATCATGCGGGCGCGCGAGTTCGGCCGGTAGGCGAGGCGGCTGTGGCCGGCGCAATAGGACTGGCCGTCGGGCGCGCTGTTGCCGCAGAAGCAGAAGTCCTCCGCACCCGGCGTCGAGATCGGCCAGCGGCAGCGGTTCTCGGCCAACTCCAGCAGCGTGCAACGATTGGCGTCGTCGATGGGGCCTGCGACCACGGGCGTATCGGTTTCGCCGTAGATCGTGGCCAGCATCTCGTATTGCAGCCGCGGCACGGCGCGCGTCCCGCGCACAGGCGCCAGGCTGCGCTCGATCCTGCGGTCTTCGACCGCGCGGCTGCGCGTCAGATTGAGCCGGGACAATTTGCCGATGACTGCGTTGCGGCTGACGCCGATGTCGGCCGCGATCTCGCGGCAGGAGAGGCCGGCCTCGAAATGCTGCTTCAGAAGTTCGATTCGTTCGTCGGTCCAGGTTGGTGAGAGCACAGGCATTGGTACGATCCCAGGTTGCAGATGTCGGCCATCCGCCTATCGAGATCCGTCCGCCTCACGTCCGGCGCCTGTTCACGTCCTGCCATTGTCGCGAATCGACAAAAGCCCGTCCTTGATGGCGAGACGGATGCCTTCCTCGATCAGAGTGCGTGCGACGCCGGGAACGCTGGTGCCGTGGGTGCCCTGTCTCACCAACTTCTCCAGATAGGTGATGGTCGAGAGCGCCAAGGTTACGGGAATGCGGTCAGTCTCGGCTTTTTCGGTGGCCATGCCTAAACGCTAGCCTCTTACGCAGGTACATAAAAGTAACGATTAAGACTCTATTTAGGTTCGATGGCAGAAGTCAAATCCGTATTGAAACGGTGGTTCAGCCCTTTGGAATCATTTGGGAAATCGAACACGAGCGAGCGCGCCGCGCGGGAGACCGGGCGGCGGCGTGGCGTTAACTGGTCAGGAGAGGCGGGGCTGGCTCAGCCGTGCACGATCGTCTTTTCGATCATGCAATGGATGCCTTTGCTGCCGTTGACGGTCTGGGTCACCCTGAGGTCGGCGGCCAGGCTGCACAGCGTGTAAGCGTCCTCGCGCGACAGGTTTCGTGTCTCGCCAAGCAGCACGATCATGTCGCGCAGCGCACGCACCACGCACTGGTCGAGGTCCGGGTCCATCGCCATGGTCATGTAGTGCGTGGCCGTCTCGGCGCGGGGATAATCGAATTTGAGGTCCTTGCGCAGCGTCAGGCGGAAGCGGCCCTGGAGCGCGGTCTCGATCGCGGTGACGCACACCTCGCCGTCGCCCTGTACGGCATGGCCGTCGCCGCAGGAGAACAGCGCGCCCGGGACGAACACCGGCAGATACAGCGTCGCACCGGCGCCGAGCTCCTTGTTGTCGAGATTGCCGCCCATCGCGCGCGGCACGAGCGAAGAGATGCGGCCCCAGGCCGGCGGCGGCGACACGCCCATCACGCCGAAGAACGGCTTGAGCGGCAGGTCGAGGCCCCAAGGCAGGCGGCCGACCATCCGTTCCCGGTCGAGCGGGATGTTGAGGAGGCGCGTCTCGTGAAAATCGTCGGGCAGGGTGCCCGACAGCGGCTTGATCATGTTCCAGCCCCAATCCTGCCGGAGCTGGACGTCGAGGATATCAACTGCGAGCACGTCGCCGGGCTCGGCGCCCTCGACGGCGATCGGACCGGTGAGGATATGGCCGGGCAGCATGCGCTCGTTTTTGGCATGAACCTCGTACATCTCCGGCGGAATGTGGAATTTGTCGCGATCGGGCAGCAGGTCCGGGCCGCCGCTGATGGTGTCGACCGTCACCTCATCGCCGCTTTTGACGGTGAGGACAGGCTTGAGCGCGGCTTCGAAAAAGCCCCAATGGCAGGTCTCGGGGCTCGATTGCAGGTGGTGGTGGGTCATTTGCCGCGTCCAATCGGTTTCATCAGAACTCGTCATGAGAACCTGTTATGCCCGGGCTTGACCCGGCAATCGATCCTCTTCCAAGAAGATTTCCGAAGACCGACGGGCCGGTCAAGCCCGTGCATGGCACGATCATTCCAGCGAGGCTCCCCTGTATTTCGTTCTGTCCAAGACCCTCGGCATCGCGGTGCTGCCGGTCAATCTCCTGGTCGAGCTCGGCATCCTGTCGCTGCTGCTGATGCTGACGCGCTTTGCCGCGCTCGGCCGCAAGCTCGCCGTGACCACGCTGGCCCTGCTGGCACTGGTCGCGTTCTCGCCGCTCGGCAATCTCCTGCTCTATCCGCTGGAGTCACAGTTTCCAAAGTGGGATCCCTCGCGGGGGGCGCCCGACGGCATCATCGTGCTCGGCGGTTCGGTCGACACCGAGCTGTCTGCGGCGCATCGCATGCCGGTGGTCTCGCACGCGGCCGATCGCATGCTGGCGCCGGCCGAGCTTGCGCGCCGCTATCCGAACGCGCGCATCGTCTTCACCGGCGGCACCGCGAATCTGGTCCCGACCGAGGCGAGGGAGGCCGACTATTCCGCGCCGATCCTGGAAAGCCTGGGCATTCCGAAGGAGCGGCTGATCCTCGAGCGCGAGTCCCGCAACACCTGGGAGAACGCGATCTTCACAAAACAATTGGTGACGCCGAAACCGGGCGAGCGCTGGCTGCTGGTCACCTCGGCCTTTCACATGCCGCGCTCGATGGGGATTTTTCGCAAGGCCGGATTTGATGTCGAAGCCTATCCGGTGGATTGGCGGATGGGTGGGCGCGACGATCTTTTCGAGTTCACCCGCAACGGCGCCGACGGGCTCGGCAAGACCGACGTCGCGGTGCGCGAATGGATCGGCCTTCTGACGTATCGCGTCATGGGCCGGACCGGCGAGTTGCTTCCCGGGCCGGGCAAGGACTAGAACGAGGGCTGCACAACAAGAACACAGCACCGGCGCGCGATTGCCGGCCGGGAGGATACCATGCAGCAGCAGAGTGCAGACAGGATCGATCTTGCCGGCCTCGTCGCCGATCTCAACAATTTGTTGCGGCTGAAGACGACTGTGATCGGCATGAAGCTGTTCGCGCATGCTGCGGAGATGGAGGCGATCCCGAAAGTCAGGCGGCCTAATGCGGTCCACACCACCGATCAGATCGTCAGCATGGCCTCGCGCCTCGGCTGGACCGTCGGGATCACCGGCGACGATCTCGTCGGCGCGCAGTGCCGCGCGGTGATCGGGCTTGCGCCGCAGGACGAAAAATGGCTCGCCGGCGAAAACTATGTCGGGGTCTGGCACGGCACGGCCGAAGACGCGCGCAAACGTCAGGAGGCGCTCGACGTGGTTCCGTTCGGGCAATACCAGGCGCTCGCGGTCAGCCCGCTTGCCAGCGGCCGGCTCGATCCGCCCGACATCTGCCTCGTCTATGCGACGCCCGGGCAGATGATCATCCTGATCAACGGCCTGCAATATATCGGCTACAAGAAGTTCGAATGGGGTGTGGTCGGCGAGACCGCCTGCGCGGATTCCTGGGGACGTGCGCTCAAAAGCGGCGAGCCCAGCCTGTCCTTGCCATGCTATGCCGAACGGCGCTATGGCGGCGTGCCGGACGAGGAGATGCTGATGGCCCTGAAGCCCGCGCATCTCGCCAAGGCAGTCGAGGGCATGAAGGCGCTGGCCAAAAACGGCCTGCGCTATCCGATCCCGCCCTATGGTATTCAAAGTGATGTCCGCGCCGGCATGGGCGTGAGTTATGCGAAGAAGTAAAGGCCGACCATGAGCTCTGCGAAATTCGACATCGTCGTCTACGGCGCGACCGGTTTCACCGGTCAGCTCGTCGCCGAATATCTGACCCGGCACTACAAGAGCGACAACTCGCTGAAATGGGCCATGGCAGGCCGCAGCCTCGGCAAGCTGAAGGCGGTACGCGATGCGGTCGGCGCGCCAGGGAATACGCCGCTGATCGTCGCCGACGCGTCCGACGCGGCCTCGCTGAAGGCGATGGCGGAGCAGACGATGTCGGTAATCACCACCGTCGGCCCGTATCAGCTCTACGGCGAGGAACTGTTGGCTGCCTGCGTCGCCACCGGCACGGATTATTTCGATCTTTGCGGCGAGCCGATCTGGATGCGGCAGATGATCGATAAATACGAAGCGGCTGCGAAGGAAAGCGGCGCGCGCATCGTGTTCTCCTGCGGCTTCGATTCCGTGCCGTTCGAGCTCGGCACATTCTTCGTGCAGGAAGAGGCGAAGCGCGTGTTCGGCGCACCCGCGGCGCGCGTGAAGGGCCGCGTGCGCGACATGCGCGGCACGCTCTCGGGCGGCACCGCCGCGAGCGCGAAGGCGACTTTCGACGCGGTCGCCAAGGACATCAGCCTTGTCGCCATTCTCAACGATCATTTTGCGCTGACGCCAGGTTTCACCGGTCCGAAGCAGCCGAAGGGCAACAAGCCGATCGTCGAGGAGGATCTGCAATCCTGGGCCGCGCCGTTCATGATGGCGCTGATCAACACCCGCAACGTCCATCGTTCCAACATGCTGATGGGCTTTCCCTACGGGCAGGATTTCGTCTACGACGAGATGGTTTTGACCGGTCCCGGCGAGAAGGGCGAGGCCAACGCGAAGCGCGTGATGGCGGCTAATGCCGAGAAGACCGGCCCGACCGCGCCGAAGCCGGGCGAGGGGCCGTCGAAGGAAGAGCGGGAGAACGGGCTCTTCAATCTGCTCTATATCGCGATCGCGCCCGACGGCCGCATGGTCCGCGCCGGCGTCACCGGCGACCGCGATCCCGGCTACGGCTCGACCTCGAAAATGATCTCGGAATGCGCGATCTGCATGCTGCGCGACACCACGGACGTCGCCGCCGGCTTCTGGACGCCGGGCGCAGCGATGCAGCACAGTCTGATCAAGCGGCTGCGGGACAATGCGGGGCTGACGTTCGCCGTCGAAGCGTAATTTCGGGGAACGCGATCCGTGTCCGCGAAGTTCGACATCGTCGTCTACGGCGCGACGGGATACACCGGCCAGCTCATCGCCGAATATCTCGCCGCGCATTACGTCGGTGACGATGCGCCGACATGGGCATTGGCCGGACGCAGCAGCGACAAGCTCGCCTCCGTTCGCGACGCGATCGGGGCGCCCGCGGACACGCCGCTCATCGTCGCGGACGCCGCCGACCCCGCCTCGCTGCGCGCGATGGTCGCTCAGGCAAAGCTCGTCGTCACCACTGTCGGTCCGTACCAGCTTTACGGATCCGATCTGCTGGCCGCCTGCGTCGCTGACGGCACCGACTACATGGATCTCTGCGGCGAGCCGATCTGGCTGAAGCAGATGATCGACCGGCACGAGGCGGCGGCCAAGGCGAGCGGCGCGCGCATCATGTTTTCCTGCGGCTTCGATTCCATCCCGTTCGAGCTCGGCGCGTTTGTCGTGCAGGAGGAAGCAAGGCGCGTGTTCGGCTCGCCGGCGCCCCGCGTCAAGGGGCGCGTCCGCGATCTCAGCTGGAAGTTCTCCGGCGGCACCTCGGCGAGCGCAAGGGTCACCTTCGAAGCGGTGGCGCAGGATCTCAGCCTGGTGTCGATCCTCAAGGACCCGTTTGCCTTCACGCCGGGCTTCGAGGGACCCAAGCAGCCGCGCGGCAACAGGCCGGTTTTCGAGGAAGATCTGCAATCCTGGTCCGCCCCGTTCGCGATGGCGATCCTCAATACGCGCAATGTCCATCGCTCCAACATGCTGATGGGATTCCCGTATGGCCGGGATTTCGTCTACGACGAGATGGTGCTGACGGGAGCGGGGGACGAAGGGCAGGCCAACGCAAAGCTGGTCATGGCCGCCAACAGCGAGAAGACCGGCCCTGAAGCGCTCAAGCCCGGCGAGGGACCGTCGAAGGAGGAGCGCGACAACGGTCATTACGACCTGCTCTATATCGCGATCGCGCCCGATGGCCGTCAGGTTCGCGCGGCGGTGAAGGGCGATCTCGATCCCGGCTATGCGTCGACGGCGAAGATGATGTCCGAATGCGCGATCTGCCTGTTGCGCGACTCGCCCGATGTGCCGGCCGGTCTCTGGACGCCGGGCGCGGCGATGCAGGGCAGGCTGATCAAGCGGCTGGTTGAGCACGCCGGGTTGAGGTTCGAGGTGGAAGGCTAGCTCAGATCTCGTAGGGTGGGCAAAGCGAAGCGTGCCCACCATTGTCACAAGTCGAGAGAGATCGTGGGCACGGCGCTCTGCGCCTTTGCCCACCCTACGGCACCGTCCGTGTCGCTACACCGCCCGCGCGTCATACGCGTACATGAACTCCATGCTCTTCGAACCCAACGGCAACAGCCATTTCATCATCTGATTGCGCACCCAGGCGCCGGTGGCGCTGAACTCGCGCTTGCTGTTGCCATTGCGGCGCGCCATCGCGACGATCTTCTCGGCGCGCGGACGCCGCTCGGCCTCGAAAGCGTGGAAGGTCTCGGTGAGCTCCTGACCTTCCTGCATCAGCCGCGCGAGCCGCATCGCATCCTCGAGCGCGAGCGAAGCGCCCTGGCCGGCGTGAGGGCTGGTCGCATGCGCGGCATCGCCGATCAGCAGTGAGCGCTTGCGCGACCAGGTCGGCAGGGTTGCGACGTCGAGCGTATCGGTGACCACGATGTTCTCGGCAGCCTCGATGATCTCGGTGATCGGATCATGCCAGCCGCGATGGAAGCCGCGCAGATGCTGCTTGAGTGTCGTCTGATCAAGCGCGCGAAACATCGCCGCGTCCATGCCATGCGCGGGCTGCGTGCTCCACCACATCACGCCGTCGGTCGGATCCGGGCTGCAATAGCCGTAACCGAAGAATCCGCTCTGGCCGAACGTGGTCTCGACATGCCGGCCGATCGATCGACCGTCGAGCACGGCGTGCGGCACGAAGCCGCCGAAGCCGATCAGGCCGGTGTTAAACGGTTGCGGTCCGTCGGGCACGACCTGGCGGCGCGCGACTGAATGCACGCCATCAGCGCCGATCAGGAAATCGCCTTCGGCGGTGGTACCGTCGGAGAAGTAGGCGATGATCGGCTGGTCGCCGCGATCCTCGATCTTGATCAGGCGCTTCTCGAAATAGAGCGAGACGCAGGCGCACCAGGCCTTGTCGATCAGGATTTCGTTCAGCGTGGCGCGGCAGACATTGACGGCCGGCTGGCCGAAGCGCCGCGCCATGTCGCGGTTGATCGAGCCGAGCCGCTCGCCCCCTTGCGAATAGAAGTCGAACGCCTCCGCGACCGAGCCGCGGCTGATCAGCTCGTTCGCAAGGCCAATCTCGTCCATGACATGCATGCCGTTCGGCGCGATCTGGAGACCGCCGCCGATGCCTTTCGAATAGGGCCAGGCCTCGTAGATCGCGGACTCGATGCCGGCGCGGCGCAGCAGGATCGCGGCGACGGGCCCGGCGATGCCGGCGCCGATGATCAGGGCCTTGCGGGGACGGGTGGACATGGCTTGCTCCCGACGTTTCCGTGGTGCTAGGAGAAATTACGGCTGCTAAATCTCTTAGTAGCTAAGATATATATCGACTAAGATATGAGGTCAGCCTTGTCAAGGACGAAGGCGCGCACGGCGCTGTTGCAGGATCTCGAGGAGGCAATGCGCAGGTCGTCCGCGCAGGGCGTGCTCTATGGCCAGACCGTTGCGAACGTTGCCGGAATTGCCAATTCCGATCTCGAATGCATGGACATTCTCTATCTCGAAGGACGCGTCACCGCAGGGAGGCTCGCCGAGGTCACGGGGCTGACGACGGGTGCCATCACCGGTGTGATCGACCGGCTCGAGAAAGCGGGGCTGGTGCGTCGCGAGCGCGACGAGAAGGATCGCCGCAAGGTCTTCATTTCCGTCGTGCCGGAGCAGGCGATGAAGATCGGCCAGCTCTACGTGCCGATGCAGCAGGCGATGGAGAAGGTCTTTGGCGCCTATTCGGACGAGGAGCTGCGCCTGCTGCTGCGCTTCGCAGGCGAGGGCTACAAGGGCGTGCTCGCGGCAACCGAGGCACTGAAGGGCCTGCTCGATACGCCGCCGGAAAAGCGGCCTGACCTCAAGCTGAAGAAGCGTCGCTAGTTCTGGTCTTGTAGATCTGCGCGGCCGCGATCATGCCCCACATCGCGCCCAGCATCATCCAGAAATGGCGCCAGTGGTCGGTGTCGATCACGAAGCTTTCGCCGATGGTGCCGACGAAGGCGGAGAAGATCGCGAGATAAGCGCGCTGCCAGGGCACACGGACGAAAATGTGCCGGAAGCCCATGATGACGGTGGTGAAGACCAGCGCGGGATAGCACATGCCGGAGAGCCAGCCGCCTGACATGAAGGCGTTGAGGTAGGAGTTGTGGGTGTCCTCGGGAAAGAAGCGGTGGAATTGCAGCGGGCCGATGCCGAACGGCAGGTCCAGCGCCATTTCCGCACCCAGGATATGCCGGCCGAACCGGCCGAAGCGGCCTTCGTCATAGCTCTGGTCGAAGCTGGCGCGCTGCTTGAACATCTCGGCGGTGGCATCGAAGGACAGCAAAACCGCGATCAGGGCGAGGCCCAGCACCGCGGCGACGATCGCCATGATGACGATGCGCGAGCGTTGCGCGTTGGTGCGGCTGGTCAGCACCATCAGCGCCAGCATGAAGGCCGACGTCAGCACGAGCCCGCCCCAGGCTGCGCGGGAGAAGGCGAGCAGGATGGCCAGCGACATGATGCCGAACGCAAAGACGTTGCGGAGCGCTTTGCCGAACTTGTCCGAGACTACGCTCTGGAGCGCGAACAACGCCGGCAAAATCAGGAAGGCTCCGAGCACGTTCGGGTCCTTGAACGTACCGCGCGCGCGTCCGTAGAGCGTGAGCAGGTCGTTACCGCCCGGCACCAGGTGGAAATAGCCGGCGACCGCGAGGACTGAAGCGACCATCGCGCCGACCACGAGGCCACGGCGGAGCATGTCGAGCCGGGCGGCGGTGTCTTCCGAGGTGACCATGGCGAAGAACACGACGGTGATTGCCATGTACCATGAGGTTGCGATCCAGCTCGCTACCTCGGACTGTTCGAACAGCGGGATCGCGCTGATGGTGTAGCCGACATTGAGCAGCACCAGCATCAGGATCAACGGCATCAGGACGAGCCGCAGGCGCAGGCCGGTGGCGAAGAAAGTGACGGTCGCGAGCAGCGTCGCGATTTCGTAGGGGCTCGGCTCGATGAAGACGATCGCGCCGGAGGCGCCGACCAGCCACACCAGCGCGCGCTGGAGCGCCAGCACGCCGGGCGCGGCCGGTGCGGCCAAATTCACTCCACCGGCTGTCGCCGCATACGCCATCACACGCTCACACGCTTACGCAACTCTACGCCACAAACACCGCTGTCGTCGCCCGGCTTGACCGGGCGATCCAGTATTCCGCGGCGCCGATTGGAGAGAACAGCTGGCGCTGCGGCGTACTGGATGCCCCGCCTTCGCGGGGCATGACCACAAAACTCAATACGCGTTCTCGTTCTTCGTCAGCAGCGAGATCGGCGTCTTCAGGAGAATGACGAGGTCGAACAGCACCGACCAGTTCTCGATGTAATAGAGGTCGAACTCGACGCGCTTCTGGATCTTCTCTTCGTTGTCGATCTCGCCGCGCCAGCCGTTGATCTGGGCCCAGCCGGTGATGCCGGGCTTGACGCGGTGGCGGGCGAAATAGCCGTCGACGGCTTCATCGAACAGGCGGCTCTGGAGCTTGCCCTGCACCGCATGCGGACGCGGGCCGACCAGCGAGAGATTGCCGGAGAACACCACGTTGAACAGCTGCGGCAGCTCGTCGAGGCTGGTCTTGCGGATGAAGCGGCCGACGCGGGTGACGCGGGGATCGTTCTTGGTCACGACCTTCGACGCCGTCGGATCGGCCTGATGGTGGTACATCGAGCGGAATTTGTAGACGTCGATGCGCTCGTTGTTGAAGCCGAAACGCTTCTGGCGAAACAGCACCGGGCCGGGGCTGTCGAGCTTGATGGCCAGCGCGACCAGTCCCATCACCGGGAGGGCTGCGAGCAGCGCGAGGCTGCCGACGACGCGGTCGAACAGCCATTTCATCACCAGATCCCAGTCGGTGATCGGCGCCTCGAACACGTCGAGCGTCGGCACCTCGCCGAGATAGGAATAGGAGCGGGGGCGGAAGCGCAGCTTGTTGGTGTGGGCGGAGAGGCGGATGTCGACCGGCAGCACCCAGAGCTTCTTCAGCATTTCCAGGATGCGCGTCTCCGCCGAGATCGGCAGCGCGAACAGCACGAGATCGACGCGGGTGCGGCGGGCGAACTCGACGATGTCGTCGACCTTGCCGAGCTTGCGCGCGCCGGCGCAGGTGTCGAGCGCGCGGCTGTCGTTGCGGTCGTCGAACACGCCGAGCACGTGGATGTCGGAATCGTCCTGCGCCTTCAAAGCCTCGACCAGCTGCTCACCGTTGCTGTCCGAGCCGACGATGATGGTGCGGCGGTCGAGCCGGCCCTGGCGCGCCCAGCCGCGTACCAGCGAGCGCAGCACCAGACGTTCGAAGATCAGTGTGGCGAGCCCGAGGAAATAGAAGGCGGCAAGCCACAGCCGCGACACTTCCGAGCCAAATTTCGCAAAGAAGGAGATGCCGATGAACATCAGGAAGACGAACGACCAGGACGAGATCATCCGTGTCATCTGCCGGAGCTGGCCTCGGAACAATTGCACCTGATAGATGTCGGCGGCCTGGAAGCAGACCACGGCGGCGACCGCGACGGCGACGATCTGCGCAGGATAAGCCCAGCTGAAGTCGGCAAGTGGCATGACGTAGCCGACATAGAGCGCGACGCCGACGAGGGTCAGCAGCGCGAAGTCGATCACGCGGACGAAGCCGGTGATGACAATCGGCGAATAGGCGCGGGCGACCTTCTGATTGACGACTTCGAGCGCGGCCGGAGTCAGCCGGCGACGTCGTTCGACAAAGGGTTGGTCAGCCGGTCTGGCCGCGGCGGTGGTCGCGGCATCCAGCATCGAGCGTGCGTTGAGCGGTTCCACGGGTGTCCACGTCCATTCCAAAAAACCCGTGGGCCGCGTCTTTGCGCCCCGGGCGAGCATCCCCTGGCACCTGGATTATCGGACAAATCGGAAGATTCTCTAAAGCGGGTCTTAAGAATGGTTAGTGATTGGTAAATGCGTCGCGATAGCCCGCGAGCACGCCGTCAACCATCGCCTGCTGGGAGAAATGCGCGGAGATGCGCTCGCGCAACGAGGTCGCGCGTTGCGCAGTTCCCTGCGGATCGTCGAGCGCGGATGCGATCGCTTCGGCCATCGCCTCGGCGTTGCTCGCTGCGAACAAAGCGGGGCTTTCCGGCCCGAAGATCTCGGGGATGCCGCCGACGCGCGCCGCGATCATGGGAATGCCGGCAGCGCCGGCCTCGATCACGACGTAGGGCATGGAATCGCCGCGCGAGGGGACGACCAGCAGCCGCCCCTTGGAAAAGCCGTAGCGCGCCTTGACGTGGCCGATGAAGCGGATGGCGCCGGTGAGGCCGAGCTTCTCCACCTGCGCCTTCAGGGCTGCCGTCTCTTCGCCGTCGCCGCCGAGCGTCAGCGTGACTTTCTTGCCGCCTTCGTGCAGGCGCGCCACCGCGTCGACCAGCAGATCCGCGCCCTTGATGTGCCTGAATTCGCCGACATAGGCGAGATCCGTGGCGTCATCGGCGGTGACAACAGGCTCGAATTCCTCCGGCGTCACGCCATTGAAGACGCAATGGACCACGCCCTTGGGCGTGCCGACGATGCGCTGATAGGTGTCGCGGGCAAACGCGCTCTCGAACAGGAACAGGTCCGTCGCATCCATCAACGTACGTTCGAGCCGGGCGTAGAACTCGCCCTTCAATGTGTTGAGCGGATAATGCAGCGAGCCGCCGTGCGGGGTGTAGATGCGGATGGTGTCGGCCGAGCGTCGCCGCATGCGGACGAAGGCGCCCGCCTTGGCGCCGTGGCCGTGCAGGACGTCGGGCTTGAGCGCGCCGATCAGGCGCCGCATCCGCAGCCACACCAGGACATCGTCAGGCGAGGGTTCGCGGCGGATCGCGAGGCGATGCACACCGAGCTTCAGCCGCGGTGCGAGCTCGGCCAGTGCCTTGTCCGCGCGTTCGCCGCCGGTGAGGCTGTCGGCGAGAATTCCGACGTGGTGGCCGCGATCGACCTGGCCGTTGGCGAGGTCGAGGATGTGGCGGATGATGCCGCCCACGGGCGCGCGGACGGCGTGCAGGATGCGGAGCGGCCGGTCGGGAGAGGGGGGCATGATCAGAACCAGCGCGGCGTGCGGCGAATGCTCGAACAAGTCTCGAAATATCGAGATGGATTAAGAGCCCTCGTGGTTAACAAACGGTGACGAGCGCGCGCATGCGCGGACGTGTCGCCGCGCGATTAACCCAGCGGCAACCTTAATGGAGTGTAATCGCCTCGGTTGAGGTAGAGTCGCAGCGTTGCCCTGCGGGAGTGTTCGATGCGTTTAGCGTTCTGGCGTGCCGGCAAGGACAAGGCTGTGATCGAGCGGGCGGTGTCGAAGCCGAAACCCGAAGCCAGGGTGGCTGAAGCCGCGCCCAAGGCCGAAGCAAAACCTGCATATGTTGTTTCGAAGCCGGCGCCGGTGGAATCAGGCGACATCGATTTGCACGCGCTTGGCGGCGCGCTCGCCCGCAAGCGCGGCTGGATCATCGTGCCGACGGTGCTCGCGCTCGTCGCCTCCATCGCCATCGTCAATCTCGTCACGCCGCGCTACAAGTCGGAATCCCGCATCCTGATCGACGGCCGCGAGAACGTATTCCTGCGTCCGAGCAGCGACCGCAGCACCGAGGAGCGGCAGGCGCTCGACCCCGAGGCTGTGACGAGCCAGGTGCAGCTGGTGCTGTCGCGCGATCTCGCGCGCGAGATCATCAAGAAGAACAAGCTTGCGGAGCGGCCCGAATTCGATTCGGTCCTGCAAGGCGTCTCGCCGCTGAAGTCGCTGGCGGCGCTGATCGGCATCGGCCGCGATCCGTTCTCGATGACGCCGGAAGAGCGCGTGCTCGACGCCTATTACGATCGCCTCCAGGCCTATGCCGTCGACAAGTCACGCGTGATCGTGGTCGAATTCCAGTCGGCCGATCCCGAACTCGCCGTCCGCGTCGCCAACTCGATCGCCGACGGCTATCTCGTGCTGCAGCAGAATGCGCGTCAGGAACAGGCGCGCAATGCGAGCCAGTGGCTTTTGGGCGAGATCGAGAACCTGCGCAAGAAGGTCTCCGATGCCGAAGCGAAGGTCGAGGACTTCCGCTCCAAGTCGAGCCTGTTCATCGGCACCAACAACACCACGCTGTCGAACCAGCAGATGGGCGAGGTCAACACCCAGCTCAACAATGCGCGCTCGATGAAGGCGGATGCGGAATCCAAGGCGCGGCTGATCCGCGAGATGCTCCAGAGTGGCAAGCCGATCGAGTCGTCGGAAGTTCTGAACTCGGAGGCGTTGCGCACGCCGTCGGCGCAGCGCGTGGCGCTGCGGGCGCAACTGGCGGAACAATCCTCGACGCTGCTGGGCAATCATCCGCGCATCAAGGAACTGAAAGCGCAGCTCACCGACCTCGACACCCAGATCCGGGACGAGGCCGCCAAGATCGCCCGTTCGCTGGAGAACGACGCCCGTTTCGCCAGCGGCCGGGTCGCAGAGCTCACGGTAAGCCTCGAACAGCTCAAGAAGCAGGCGACCTCGACCAACGGCCAGGACGTCCAGCTCCGTGCGCTGGATCGTGAAGCCAAGGCCCAGCGCGACTTGCTCGAGACGTATCTTGGAAAGTACCGCGAGGCCAGCACCCGCGAGAGCATCGACACCGCGCCGGCGGAAGGCCGCATCATCTCGCGTGCGATCGTCTCGAACACGCCGGCCTATCCGAAAAAGCTGCCGATCGTGCTGATCGCGACGATCGCGACGTTGCTGCTGTCATCCGGTGTCGTCGTCACCGGCGAGCTGCTGCGCCAGACCGCGCCCCGCGCCGTGGCTGCGTTCACGCCGGCGCCGCTGCGTCATGAGCCGGTCGTCCAGCCGGACCTCGAGCCGATCGTCGAGCCAGTCGTGGATCCAGTCCTGGATCCAGCGTTGGCCGAACCCGCGCCGCTTCAGCCGCAGATGACTGACGATGCCGAGCTCAGCGAATTTGCGGAGATCGAACATCTGGCCGAGCGCCTTCGCGCCGCAGGCCCGGGCGCGAAGAAGGTGACCGTGCTCGGCACGGCTTCTGGCCAAGCCATCACGCTGTCGACGTTGACGCTCGCCCGATATCTTGCGCGCGACGCCCGCGTCGTGGTGGTCGATCTTGCGGCGTCCTCGCCGACCATTGCGGCGGTGTCCGTCGATGCGTCGGCTCCCGGTCTTGCCGAATTGATGCAGGGTGAGGCCTCGTTCGCGCAGGTCATCACCCGCGACAAGCTCTCGCGGTTGCATCTGGTCATGGCCGGCCGTCCCGGCTTCGACCGCAGCCTGCTTCAGTCGCCGCGCGTGACGCTTGCCGTCGATGCGCTGCTCCGCGCCTACGACCATGTGCTGCTGGATGCCGGCAGCGCCTCGGACCTCCCGGCGGAACTGCTGACGGCGCATGCCCGCGCCGTCGTGGTCCCCGATGCGTCGATGGCACAGGACGCGCGCACGCTGATGTGCGAGCAGCTCCGGGCCGTCGGCTTCGGCGAGGTGACGATGCTGAGCAAGCCGGTGCAGCCGTCGAATGCGGCGGATACGCTGCGCGTGGTGGCGGCGTAGGCGGTCTTGCCCTCTCTCCTTGCGGGAGAGGTCTTTCCACGCGTTCGGAATCGTAGGGTGGGCAAAGGCGCTTTTGCGCCGTGCCCACAACCTTTCAACGATTGCGGCAGACGTGGGCACGCTACGCTTTGCCCACCCTACGAGACTGCGAGGTCTACCCGAACGCCTGCCGCAGCCTGCGCGCAAGGTCGAACAGCATCTGGTTCTGCTTCACCAGCCGCTTGCCGTGGCTCAGCGACGACATCGCCATCGCCGCAAGCTTGCCGCGGGAGGTCAGGGGCACGAAGCTGTCGAAGATGGTTTCGTCGTCCTTGCAGAACATCCGCTTGTACTCGTCCGAGCCGATGCCGAGATCCAGCGAGCGGTAGCCGCGCTCGGCGTAGCGGTCGATGATGTAACGCATCAGGATCAGCCCGGGGCTGTAGCGGGCGTGCTCGGACATCGTGTAGGTGTTGAACATCATCGAGAAGCGCTGACCGTCGGCGACGCCGGCGAAGATCGCGATCACTTCGTCGTCGCATTCGAGCGCGTGGATGTCGATGACGCGGCCTTCGCCGCGCGGCGCGAGGCATGCGCTGCGGATGAATTGCTCGACACCCGGCTCGGCGAAGACGTTCGGCAGCTTCTGCTCGGCCATCCGTGCCGGCTTGACCCGGAAGAACCAGTCGAGCAGGCGGGTGACGTCCTCATCCGTGGTGGCAAGGTGATAGCGGTAGCCGGCCAGCGCCTGAAGCTTCTTTTCCTTGCTCTTGAGGCGACGACGAAAGGAGTTGCTGATCCGCGATGCCGGCGGGCCGCCGGGCTCCATCGCCAGCAGCGGGCAGCCGTTGATCGCGCTCTGCCGTGGCAACAACGCAAGCGGGTTCTGCTGGTCGTGCCAGCGCAGCGGCTGCTGCGTCAGGCAAAGCACGTCGGCATGCGCGTGCAGCGGCGCAAGCAGCGCATCGAGATCGGCGGTGACCGTCTGCCGGGCGAACTCGGCGTTCCACAGGCCCATGTTGAAGGTGGTGTGCTTGCCGCCCATGAAGCAGGCCGTGCGCACGCCGTGGCTCTGACGCAGCGAGAGCGGCAGCAACAGCAGCGGCTGCCGCTCGGCATCGCGACCAATGACGATGAAGGGGCGGGCGCCTTCGTGGTGGCCGACGAGCCGTTGCCACGGGCTCAACAGGTCGAAGCGCTGGTAGGGTGTGAAGAGGTGGCCGCTGTCTTCGAGGGCGCGCCAGACTGCCTCGGCCTCGCCGAGATCGGTGACGACATCGACATGCGCGAGCCGGCTCGCTTTCGACCGCGCAAGCAGGTCTGCCGTCCGGCTTTGCATCGCCGCAGCCATGGTCATTCGAAACCTGTCGAGAAAACGAAAAATACGTATTTCGGCCTGGGGCCGACCTTTGCAAAGAAATGTCAACAAAGGGTAATGACTATGGTCGAGGGAACAAGCTGCCGGCGCAGGCGAAGGTGGGATATTGGCATCCGACGACAGATGGCTGGAGCGGTTGCGGCTCGAGCTGGCCTGGTTCACCGGCCAGGCCGCATTGCGCAGCCGTGGTGCCGGCACCATCCTGCGTTTTACCCATGTGCGGCCGCGCCGAAGCGGTGCGTTCCAGCCGCTGCGCGAGAACGAGATCAGTCCGCAATTCCTCGACCGCGCCATTCGCGCGCTGAAGCGGTGGGGCTATGACTTCCTCGGCATGGACGAGGTCTGCCGCCGCGCGGTGACGCTGCCGGAGAAGCGGCGCTTCGTGGCGCTCACCTTCGACGGTGCGAACAAGGACCTGATCCGTTTCGCCTATCCGGTGCTGGTGCGTCACGCCGTGCCGTTCACGATCTATGTCCCCACCGCGTTTCCCGACGGCGTCGGAGAGGCCTGGTGGCTCGGGCTCGAGCAGATGATCGCGCGCGAGAGCCGCATCAGCCTGATGATGGGCGAGAAGGAGCAGCGTTTCGTCGTCACCGACCATGCCGAAAAGCAGGCGCTGTTCGCGTTCGTCGAGAGCTGGCTGCGCTCGCTGCCGCCGGCGGATGTGTCGGCCGCGATCGCCGATCTCTGCACGCGCTACCGGATCGATCTCGCCGCGCTCTCGCGCGAGGCGTCGATGGATTGGGAGGACCTTGCAGCGCTTGCGGCCGATCCACTGGTCACGATCGGCAGTGCGACGGTGAACTATCCGGTTCTCGCCAACATGAAGGACGCAGGCGCGCTCCGCGAGATGTCGATGGGCAAGGCGGTGGCGGAATCGGCCTTCCACCGCGAGATCAGGCATCTGGCCTTTCCGTTCGGTGATCGCGCCTCGTTCCGGCGCAACCACGTCGTGATGGCGGAGGAGGCCGGCTTTGCCAGCGCCGTGTCGACGATCCCGGGCATCGTGGATTCGGAGGGGCGGACCAATTTGCGCGCGTTGCCGCGGATTTCCTGGGATGGCCGGATACGTTCGCTGCGCATGCTGCGCGTGCTGGTGTCGGGTACAGCCTTTGCGCCGGTCAAGCCGACGGGCAGCGTCACGAACTAGATTTCACGCGATCCGGCCGCTGCATCCAGCTCACGATCGGCATCGCCGGCAGCACCCAGCCCATGCCGACCACCACGTAATAGATCGCCTGACGCCAGCCGGACTCGGCGATCCAGGGCATCTGCGCGGCCGCCATGCCGAGCAGGGCCCAGACGGTGACCAGCACCAGAAGCAGGATGGCGCCGAGGAACTTGCGGGTGCGGATCGTCATGGCGGGGACTAGCGGCTTTCGCGTAACTTGCGCTGCGGAAGCGGGGGACTATAAGGGGCACGCAGTCCGGTTCAAGCCTTCAAGTCCTGGTTTTGCCCCTGAAATGACGACGATTTCCGCCCCAATCAATCCCCATCGCGCCGTGCGCTGGTGGCTGATCTCCGTGGCCGCATTGATCGCGCTGATGGTGCTGGTCGGCGGTGCGACGCGGCTGACGGAATCCGGCCTCTCGATCGTCGAATGGAAGCCGGTCACGGGCAGCGTCCCGCCGCTGACGGATGCGGCGTGGACCGATGCCTTCGAGGCCTACAAGAAGATCCCGCAATACCGTGAGCTCAACGCCGGCATGAGCCTGTTCGAGTTCAAGGAGATTTTCTGGTGGGAATGGAGCCACAGGTTTCTCGGCCGCTTCATCGGCGTCGCCTATCTGCTGCCGTTCCTGTTCTTTCTCTGGCGCGGCGGTCTCTCGGGTGAGCTGAAGCGGCGGCTGTGGCTGCTGTTCGCGCTCGGTGGCCTCCAGGGCGCGGTCGGCTGGTGGATGGTGGCCTCGGGTCTCACGGAGCGCGTCGAAGTCTCGCAATATCGGCTGGCGACGCATCTGATGCTGGCACTGCTGATCTTCGCCGGCATCGTCTGGACGGTGCGGCGGCTCAAGGAGCGGCCTCAGATCGCAGCACCCGCGCGGTTGCGCTTCACCAGCGTGCTGCTCCTCGCGGTGACCCTGGTGCAGATCTATTTCGGCGCGCTGGTCGCGGGTCTGCGCGCCGGGCGCGCCTACAACACCTGGCCGCAGATCGACGGTGCGTTCATTCCCTCGGCGGACCGGCTGTGGTTCGAGACGCCGTGGTGGCGCAACATGTTCGACAACGTGCTGACGGTGCAGTTCGAGCACCGCATGACCGCCTATGCGCTGTTCGCGCTGGCGGCGCTGCACGCGATCGACGCTGTCCGTTCGCGCGCGGGAGCGGCGGCAAGCGGTGCGGTCTGGCTGTTCGGGGCGGTGAGCGTTCAGGCGGTGCTCGGCATCCTCACGCTGCTGAACCAGGTGCCGATTGGCCTTGCGCTCGCGCATCAGGCAGTGGCGATCGTGGTGCTGACGCTTGCCGTGATGCAGGTGGAGCGGCTTGCGCTACGGCAATCTGCCGAAGCGCAGCCGCACGCGGTTCCGGTGAGCCAGGCCGGCTGATCAGCAATAGCCGTAGATGCCGCACGAGTAGGGCAGGCGCCAGAAATAGTCGACCTGCTTCCCGCCGTAATACGAGCCTTGATAATCGTAGTCCCAGGGGCGGCCGTAATAGCCCGGCAGGGTGTGTGCGCCCGGCAGCAGCGGCGTGCCCGGCAGGTTGCGGATGTAGCTGCCGACGCCATAGGCTGGCGAGATCAGCGCATCCGGATCGGTCTCGACATAAACCTTGGGCGGCTCCTGCGGCGGAGCCGCGGCGCGGCGCTTCGGCGTTGCGGGCAGGTCGGCGGCGACGGCTGTCGTGATTGTCAGCGCGACCGCAAGGGCAGGCACTATCCAGCGCAGCATCGTCGGCTCCGAATCAAAAGGGCGATCCAAAGACGATGTATGGGGCTGACATGGTTAATGACTGTTAACCGGGGCGCATTTTCTGCGCCCCGGCAGGACCGGACGACTACGCGCTCAGCGCCTGTTCCAGGTCGGCAATCAAATCTTCCTTGTCCTCGATGCCGATCGAGAGCCGCACCACATCGGGGCCGGCGCCTGATTTCACCTTGGCGGCGTCGTCGAGCTGGCTGTGTGTGGTCGAGGCCGGGTGGATCACCAGCGAGCGGGTGTCGCCGACATTGGCCAGATGCGAGAACAGCTGGAGTTTCGACACCAGATTGACGCCGGCGTCGTAGCCGCCCTTCAGGCTGAAGGTGAACACGGCGCCCGCGCCCTTCGGCGCATATTTGCGGGCGAGCTGATTGTACTTGTCGCTCGCCAGGCCTGCATAGCTGACCGAGGCCACTGCCGGATGGCCGGCGAGGAATTCGGCGACCGCTTTCGCATTCTCGCAGTGCTTCTGCATGCGCAGCGGCAGCGTCTCGATGCCGGTGAGGATCATGAAGGCATTGAACGGCGACAGCGCGGGGCCGAGGTCGCGCAGGCCGAGCACGCGGCAGGCGATCGCGAAGGCGAAATTGCCGAAGGTCTCCTGGAGGCGGATGCCGTGATATTCCGGCCGCGGCTCCGACAGCATCGGATATTTGCCGCCGGTCGACCAGTCGAAGGTGCCGGCATCGACGATGATGCCGCCGAGCGAATTGCCGTGGCCGCCCAAAAATTTCGTCAGCGAGTGAACGACGATGTCGGCGCCGTGGTCGATCGGGCGGATCAGATAGGGCGAGGCCAGCGTGTTGTCGACGATGAGCGGCACGCCCGCCTTGCGCGCGACCGTCGAGATCGCTTCGATGTCGGTGATGCTGCCGGCGGGGTTCGCAATGGACTCGATGAAGATCGCCTTCGTGCGCGGCGTCACCGCGCGCTCGAAGCTCGCGATGTCGTCGGGATCGGCCCACACCACGTTCCAGCCAAAGCTCTTGAACGCATGCGTGAACTGATTGATCGAGCCGCCATAGAGCTTTCGCGCGGCGATGAACTCGTCGCCGGGCTGAAGCAATTGCTGCAAGATCACGACCTGCGCGGCGTGGCCCGAGGCGACCGCAAGCGCGGCCGTGCCGCCTTCGAGCGCGGCGACGCGCTCTTCGAGCACCGCGTTGGTGGGGTTGCCGATGCGGGTATAGATGTTGCCGAACGCCTGCAGGCCGAACAGCGAGGCGGCGTGGTCGGCGTCGTTGAAAACGAACGAGGTGGTTTGATAAATCGGTGTAGCGCGCGCACCGGTGGTGGGATCGGGCTGTGCACCGGCATGCACGGCGAGGGTCGAAAATCCCGGAAGGCGATCGCTCATTGGGGGCGTCCTGTTCTCGTGGTCTGAAATCGCGCGGCATGCTGATCGGCGCCGCGGCTGCCGTCAAGCCGCCGCTTCACATCTCAACGCTACGATTGTCACGTTCGCGCAGCGGAAATTTATTGCGTCAGCTTTGTTCGGTCTTGTTTTTTGCAGCGCGATCCGAGGCCGCGGTGTCGCCGCCGCCGACACTCATCCGATTGAGGGACAGACGCATGCCCTGTGTCGGCGCCGGCGCGCGCTTGGAACTCAGGGTACGCGAATTCACGCCCATCCAGGAAATCTCGGACGACAAACGGCCATATTCGATCTTGGGGCAGCGGTTCATCACGACCTGGATGCCGACCGATTCCGCTTTCGCAGCCGCCGCGTCATCGCGGGCGCCGAGCTGCATCCAGATCACTTTCGGCAGCGGATCGAGCGTGATCGCCTCTTCGACGACGGGCATGATGTGGCTGGAATTGCGAAAGATGTCGATCATGTCGATGGGATGATCGATGTCGGAGAGCGAGGCGACGAAGGGTTTGCCGAGCAGCTCCTTGCCGACATGGCCGGGATTGACCGGAATCATGTCGTAGCCGCGCTGCGCCAGATATTTGAAGGCGAAATAGCTCGGCCGCACATTGACCGGCGAGGCGCCGACCATCGCGATCGACTTCACGCTGTTGAGGATGGCGCGGATGTAATTGTCGGGATAGGCGTCGTGGTTCATCTTTTTCTTTCTCTGACCCTCATGGTGAGGAGCGCGGCACGCGCGTCTCGAACCATGAAGCCACAGTCGGGCCTCTATCCTTCGAGACGCCGCGTTACGCGGCTCCTCAGGATGAGGAGTGACTACTCATCCCGCCATGACGGCTCGCGCTTTTCGATGAAGGCGCCGATGCCTTCCTCGGCGTCGCGCGCCATCATGTTCTCGGTCATCACCTCTGCCGCATAGCGATAGGCGTCGGCAAGGCTCATCTCGGCCTGGCGATAGAATGCTTCCTTGCCGAGCCTCACGGTGTAGGCCGATTTGAGCGCGACCTGTTGTGCAAGCTCGATCGCGGCGCCGAGTTCGGAGCCGGCGGGCACCACGCGGTTGACGAGGCCGATCTCGCGGGCGCGATCGGCCGTGACAGGCTCGCCCGTCAGCAGCATCTCCATCGCCTGCTTGCGCGGCACGTTGCGCGACAGCGCCACCATCGGCGTTGAGCAGAACAGGCCGATGTCGACACCCGGCGTCGCGAACTTCGCGTCCTCCGAGGCGATCGCGAGGTCGCAGCTTGCCACGATCTGGCAGCCGGCTGCGGTCGCGATGCCCTGCACGGAGGCGACCACGGGTTTCGGCAGCTGCACGATCGCCTGCATCATCGCACTACAGGCGGTCATCATCTCGGCGAAGAAGGCACGGCCGCGATCCGGGTCGGCGCGGCGTGCGGTGAGCTCCTTCATGTCGTGCCCGGCGGAGAAGGCAGGGCCGTTGGCGGCGATCACGACGCCGCGGATCGCCTTGTCGTCGCGGATGTCATCGAGGGCGGCATGCAGGGTGGCGATCATCGCCGCCGACAGGCTGTTGCGTGCGGCCGGCCGGTTCAGCGTCAGGACCGCGATGCTGCCGATGGTTTCACGCAGCAGAATTGGCGGTTGCGGGGAGGGGGCGCGGGCGGCCTGGGCGGGCATCGAAGCGTTTCCAGTTGGATTATTGCGTTTGGATGACGCAGATAACTTAATGTAACAGGGGACGTGAAGCGAGGGTGAGGCGAAGCATGGCGTTAGCGAAAATGAGCGTGGCGGAGGTCGAGCAGTTTCTCCGTGTCGAGTTTCCACAGGCCTTCAGCGGCGACGACATTACGATCGAGAGCGCGGACGGCCAGACCTGCCTGCTGCGGCAGCGCTACAGCGAACGGATGCTGCGGCCGGGCGGAACCGTATCCGGCCCGACGCTGATGGCACTCGCGGATTTCGCGATGTACGTGGTGCTCCTGTCCGCCATCGGCCCGGTCGGGCTCGCGGTGACCACCAATCTCAACATCAATTTCCTGCGCAAGGGCCAGCCCGGGCAGGATGTGCTGGCGGAGGCCCGGCTGCTCAAGCTCGGCAAGCGCCTGGCGGTCGGGGAGGTGAAGCTGCTGTCCGGTTCCTCGCCCGATCCCATTGCCCATGTCACCTCGACCTATTCCATTCCAAATGTTTGAGCTTTTTGCAGGTAATATCGCACCATATTTTTAAGTCATTGATATCGCTGAAATAAATTACATCTTTGGGCATTGACCGTTGCGCGTCTCTTCTCTAGAAAATCGCGCAGTCCGGTGCGGTGTTCGCGCCGATGCTCCCCGTCCACGGAAACTCTGACATGAAAACCTTTTCGGCAAAGCCGGCTGAGGTGACGAAGAAGTGGGTGCTGATCGACGCCAAGGGTCTGGTCGTCGGCCGCCTCGCCACCATCGTCGCCATGCGCCTGCGCGGCAAGCACCTCCCGATCTACACCCCGCACGTTGATTGCGGCGACAACGTCATCATCATCAACGCGCAGCATGCGGTCCTCACCGGTCGCAAGCGCGAGCAGAAGACCTATTACAAGCACACCGGTTATGTCGGCCACATCAAGGAGCGCACCGCGCGCCAGATCCTCGAGGGCAAGCATCCCGAGCGCGTGCTCGAGAAGGCCGTCGAGCGCATGATCCCCCGTGGTCCGCTCGGTCGCGTGCAGATGGGCAACCTCCGTGTTTACGGCGGCGCCGATCATCCGCACGAGGCGCAGACGCCCGAGAAGCTCGACATCGCGAAGTTGAACCGCAAGAACACGAGGGCCGCATAATCATGGCCGAATCCATTCAGTCGCTCGACCAGCTCTCGCAGCTCAAGACGGCGGCGTCGCCCGACGCGCCCAAGCACGAGAAGAAGGTCGACAAGTTCAACCGCGCCTACGCCACCGGCAAGCGCAAGGACGCGGTCGCCCGCGTCTGGATCAAGCCGGGCGCCGGCAAGGTCACGGTCAACGCGCGTGAGGTCGAGGTCTATTTCGCCCGTCCCGTGCTGCGCATGATGATCGAGCAGCCGTTCTCGGTGGCCGCGCGTTCCGGCCAGTACGACGTGATCTGCACGGTTGCCGGCGGCGGCCTGTCCGGCCAGGCCGGCGCTGTCCGTCACGGCATCTCCAAGGCTCTCACCTATTTCGAGCCGGAGCTGCGCACCGTGCTCAAGAAGGGCGGCTTCCTCACCCGCGACTCGCGCGTGGTCGAGCGCAAGAAGTACGGCAAGGCCAAGGCCCGCCGGTCCTTCCAGTTCTCGAAGCGTTAATCGCTTCGGTCACATTCGCCGCGAAAGCGGCTTCAATGAGATGCAAAAGGGCGCTGATTCAGCGCCCTTTTTTGCTGTTCGTTTGTACGCAAATTGATGGCGTGTTTCCCGAAAACTTGGGGGCCCGTGAAAACCTGAATGGAACCCGCGAGACATAGCGTCGCATTTGGAAGGGCGCGCAAGTCGGCTGGGCCGATCGCGTAACTGCTATGACTTGAAGGGGGCCGACATGACGTCGCTCGATAGCATCACGCTCTATTTGGTCGCCACGATGGTCGCCGCATTGCTCGGCGCCATGATGGTGTTTTTCGGCAGGCAGGAGAACAGTCCCGCGCTGAAATGGTGGGGCACTGCGTATCTGCTGGGTGCGGCCTCAGTCGCGCTGTGGACTGCGGCGGGCGACAAGCTCGGTCCGCATCTTTACCTTGCGCTGAATGCGGTCGGCTTCGTTGCCTGCGGCATGGTGTGGAACGCGGCACGCGTCTTCCATGGCCGCAAGCCGAACTGGCCGGGTCTTCTCGTCGGCGCGCTCGCCTGGGCCGCTGCCGTTACGCTGCTCGATCCCGCTGCGTCCATGCTGCGCATGATCGTCGGTGCGGGCATCGTCTCGGTCTATGCGGCGCTGACCGCGAGCGAGCTGTGGGTCGAGCGGCGCAAGAGCCTGCAAAGGCGCTGGCCGGCTTTCGTGGTGCCGGTGATGCACGGCTGCGTCCTGATGCTGCCGATCGTCCTCGGCAGCTTCCTGCGTCCGAATGATGCCGGCTTCTCCGGCAGCATCTGGGTTACGGTGTTTGCCGTCGAACTGATCCTCTATGCCGTCGGCACCGTGTTCGTGATCTTCATGCTGGTGTCCGAGCGCACGGTGACCGCGCACCGGACCGCCGCGTCCACCGATCCGCTGACCGGCATGCTCAACCGCCGCGGCTTCTCGGAAGCCTGCGGGCGTGTGATCGAGCGCGAGGCCAAGGCCGGCCGTCCCGTCACCGTGATGATCTTCGACATCGACCATTTCAAGTCGATCAACGACCGCTTCGGCCATCCCGCCGGCGACGAAATGCTGAAGCTGTTCTCGACCGTCGTCGTCAGCAATCTGCGCATGACCGACATGTCGGGCCGCATCGGCGGCGAGGAGTTCGCAGCGCTGCTGCCGTGCTCGCTGGAGGAAGGCGTGCTGGTTGCCGAGCGCGTGCGCGAGGCGTTCGAAACATCCGGCGTCGTGGTCGATGAAGGTCCGGTCGACACCACCGTCAGCATCGGCGTCGCCGGCGGTCCGGCCGGGACCGAGCTCGAAGTGTTGCTGGCTTCGGCCGACACCGCGCTCTACCAGGCCAAGCGCGGCGGCCGTAACCGCGTCGAGGCGGCGGAAGAGCTGCCGCTGTCGCTGGAGAACTGGCGCCGCCAGAGCGCCGCGCGGATCGGTGCGCCGCAGGCACGCCCGGCCACAGCCTGACGCGAAAGCCCTTGAGCGGAATGGCGCCTGCGGTAATCCCCTGTTTACCATTCGATCCCTACCATTGCGGTCATGGAATCGATCCGTCGACAGAACCCGCAGGCTGCCCTGATGTCGCTCGAAGCCCACGCGGCTTCGGCACGCGGGGGCTTTGCCTGTCTGTTCTCCACCGCGGATGAATACGAGAGCGCGCTGATCACCGAGCGCCGCGCGCAGGGGCGCTACACGCAAGGACGCAGCTACTGGCCGCTCGCGCTGTTCATCGGTTGCGCGTTGATCGTGGCCGGCACGGCGCTGTTGTTCGCCTGAGCGATCTGCATTTTTTGACCGGTCAGGGCGCCGTTTCGGCGCCTTTTTCTTTGCCCGCGTCTGCGGTAGACACGCCCATCGAACAAGAAAGGGTGGAAACCGATGATCACCGAGATCGCGCAAATCGACGTCAAGCCGGGCAGCGAGAAGGACTTTGAGGCCGCCGTCGCCAAGGCCAAGGCCGCCTTCGGCAGCTCCAAGGGCTTTCACGGCTTCGAACTGCACAAGTCGATCGAGAAGCCGCAGCGCTACCGCCTGATGGTGAAATGGGCGACGCTGGAGAACCACACCGTTGATTTCCGCGGCTCGGAGAATTTCACCGAATGGCGCGGCCTCGTCGGCCAGTATTTTGCCTCGCCCCCGGAGGTCGAGCACACCGAGACGGTGCTGACGACCTGAGTTATTTCACGACGCCTTACGCCGCCTCCGCGAGGGGCGGCGCCTCATACGTCTTGAAATGGTCGATCATGACCTTGGCGATGGCGACGAGGGGCAGCGCCAGCGCCAGGCCCCAGATTCCGAACACGACGCCGAGCAGGATCTGGAACGCGAACAGCGTCGCCGGCGGGATGTCGAGTGCCTGCCGCTGCAGGATCGGCGTCAGCACATAGCTCTCCATGGCGTGCACCCCCATGAAGAGGATGAAGGCCGACAGCGCCGGAATCCAGCCCGAGGCGAGGCTCGCCAGCACCACGACGACGCCGGCGATGATGGCGCCGACGGTCGGGATGAAGGCGAGCAGGCCGGCCTGAATCCCCAGGATGAACGAGCCGGGGATGCCGATGATGGCAAGCCCGATCCAGGTCACGATTCCGACCGAGATCATCACGACGATCTGTGCGATCAGCCAGCGCTCCAGCGTTTCGCCGATGCGATCGATGATCAGGGCTGCGCGTGCGCGATGTTTGGCCGGTGCAAGGAACAGCAGGCCATCGTGATAGACGCTGGGCTGGGCGGCGAAGGCGAGCCCCAGGAACAGCACGATGAAGATGTTGCCGACGCCGTGGATGGTGCCGAGCAGCAGCTTGAACGTCTGGCTGACGATCGCTCCGCCGCTGGAGGCCAGCGCGTCGGCACCGGGCAGGGGACCGCGCTGCGTCGCTGCCGGCGAAGACGTCGAGTCAGGTGGTGTCGTGGCCGTAGAGTCGGATGCAGCATTGCCGAAATCGAAGAAGCTGGTGTCGATCCCGTGATTGTCCAGGAAGGATTTCACGGTGCCGATCTGCGACTTGATGGTCTTGCTCAGCAGCGAAGCCTGCTCCGCGATGGTGGCGCCGCCGAGATAGGCGACGCCGGCGAGCAGCACCGCAAGGACGGTGCAGACGATCGCGAGCCGCACCGCATGGGGCAGGTGCACGCGGCGACCAAGCGCATTGGTCAGCGCGTTGAGGCCGAGGCCCAGCAGCATGCCCGTGAAGATCAGCAGCAGCGTGGTGGCAAAATACCAGGTGAAGACCAGCGCGGCCGTGAACAGCACGATTCCGATGCCGCCGACCGAGATCGCCCAGGCAAGATCCCGAGCCTGATCGCTGCGGGGCCGGGATCGTTCATCTCTAGAAATGCTCACATGGGATCCTTTATCAGCGCAATATGCACGGCACTCTTTCGGCAAACGCCCTGCCGATCAAGCCCGCGTCAACGCGCTGGTTTGACGCTGCCGCGCGAACGGTGCAGAGCGATGGAAAGAGAACAGGTGGGGGGCGCTTGAGTTTCATCAGCAAATGGGCGGGTCTGCTCGGGCTGCTGGCCGTGATCGTGATCGGCGACCAGATCCGGATCAATCGTCCCGGGCACAAATACCGCCTCACGGTCGAGGTGACGACGCCTGAGGGGATCAAGACCGCGTCCGGCGTCCTGTCTGTCGTGCCCGACCGCAACTACAACCGCAGCGGCCGCACCGTAATGCGCGGAGAGGCGGTATTCGTCGATCTCGGCCAGCGCAAAAACCTGGTGGCATTGCTGGCGCATCAGCAGGGCGGCAAGCTCGATCTCGACGATATCAACTACGTGGCTCTCCGGGCCTTTGGCGCCGCGCGCGGCAACCGGGTCTCGTTCAACGATATCAGCCGGCAGACCGGCATTGTCCCGGTGCAGGGGGAGCTGATCCCCGTGCTCGTGAGCTTTGGCGATGCCAAAGACCCCACCAGCGCGCGCCTTGTCGCCGCCGACCATGCGGAAGCGGTGCTGGGCGATGGCTACGCCATCCGCGGCCTCACCGCCGAAGTGGTGCCCAACGGCGTCTGGCCGATTGATTTCGGCGGGGTGCTCGGGGAACCCGTGACGCGCGGAATCGAGGGGAAATTGCCCTGGCTGACCGCGCCGGGCGATGGGGCAACTACCGCCCTGAAGGGCGCGGACCTCCCCGTCGGGGGCGGGATCGAGGCCCGGGAGGCATTTGCGCGAAAATAGCATTGCCGTCCCGCGATCCCTTCTGTTGAATTTGTTCCATGCTGAGGGCATGTTTGGAGAATCTTCTTAGCGTGGAAGGTCGGAACGGGAGATGAGAAAGCCGGTCGTCGGCGTGATCGGGAACGCCCATCGCGTCGAAAATCGATTTCAGGTCCAGATGGTCGGCGAGCGCAATCTGCGCGCCGTCGCCGAGGTGTCCGGCGGCTTGCCTGTGATGTTTGCGGGCGCGCCTGACATCACCGACCTTGCTGCGCTGCTCGACACCGTCGACGGCATCGTGCTGACCGGCGCCCGCGCCAACGTTCATCCGACCCGTTTCAACGTCGATCCGTGCGAGCGGCACGAGCCCTACGACATTCACCGCGACGAGGTCGCGCTGGCGCTGTCGATCGCCTGCGTGTCCCGCGGCATCCCGCTGTTCGGCATCTGCCGCGGCTTGCAGGAGATGAACGTCGCCTTCGGCGGCTCGCTGCACCCTGAAATCCGCGAAATCCCCGGCCGCATGAACCACCGCATGCCCCGGCTCGAGAACGGCGAGATCCATCCCGATCCGACCGTGGTGTTCGCCGACCGCCACGATGTCGACCTCACGCCGGGCGGCGCGTTCGCGCAACTGCTCGGCTGCGAGAAGATCCGGGTCAACTCGCTGCATGGCCAGGGCATTCTCGACCCGGGCAAGCGCGTGCTGATCGAAGGCATCGCCGAGGACGGCACCATCGAGGCGATCCGCATCGCGGAGGCCCCGACCTTTGCGCTCGGCGTGCAATGGCACGCCGAATACGATCCGCAGCAAAATCCGATCAACCGCAAGCTGTTCGAGGCCTTTGGCGAAGCCATGGTCGAACGCCAGCGCGCGACGGCATAGGCGGTTGGCGCTGACAGGCGCGTCAGGCACGCTCTCACCGCGTCATTGCGAGCGCAGCGAAGCAATCCAGAGTCTTTTCCGCAGCGGCAGTCTGAATTGCTTCGTCGCCAGGCTCCTTGCAATGACGAGGCTGGGGCAACTGCGAAATAAACCAAACGGTAGGAATTGATCCGTTCTGATTTTCACGCTGCCGATTTGTTCTTTGAGAACGAAGTGGAGTCAGATGCAGAACGAAAGCTGATGGCTGCGAGGCGCCTCATGCCGCCCGCTCGATTCGCCGCGCGCGATAAGCCTGCGGCGACATCAGGGTCAGCTTGCGGAACGCCTTGCGAAAGCTGCTTTCGTCCTCATAGCCGGCGGCGCGCGCGATCGTCTTGACCGGCTGCGTCGTCGTCTCCAACAGCGTGCGCGCGTGTTCGACGCGGCGGCGCGTGATGAAGGCCTGCGGCGGCTCGCGCGTGAGCTCCTGAAACTTTCGGTTCAGCGTGCGCTCGCTGAGCCCAAGCGCGTCTGCAAGGCGCCTGACCGTCATCGGGCGTTTGCCGGTGCGGCGAACCAGCAAATCGGCCCTGGTCAGCAACGGGTCCTGCGAGAGCAGATAGCCGACCGGCATGAAGATCGACTGGGTGCGCTGCGCGGTGTCGATGACGACATAGTCCGCGCAGAGCTTTGCGATCTCCTTGCCGTCGACCATCTCGATCAGGCGGAGCAGGAGGTCGACCCACGACATCGGTCCGGCCGCGCAGACGATGCGGTCCGCGACGGTGACGACGGCGTCGGCGGCGAGATCGATCGCGGGATGGCGCTGCCGCAACTCGCCCTGCAGCCACCAGGTGATGGTGGCGCGGCGGTTGTCGAGCATTCCGGCGCCGGCCAACAGGAAGACGCCGCTGCAAAAGGCGCCGATCAGCCGGCCGTTGGCATGCTGCTGCCGCAGCCAGGCGCCGGCACGCGCATAGTGCGGTTGCAGGCGTTCTGCCGTGACGTGATCGACGAGATTGCCGGGGACGATGATCGCGTCGAAGCGAGTGCGTGTGCCGATCGCGCCATCGACCGCGACCATCCTGCCACTGCCGGCGCGCACGTCCTTGCCGTCGAGCGACAGCGTCTGCCAGGTGAAGCGAGGTTTTGCGCCGCTTTGCTGCATCACGTGATTGGCGATCGAGAGGATGTCGGCGACGCCTGAGATCGCCGAATGCATGCAGCCTTCCAGCGCCAGAATTGCGAGTTTCATGGGACCTCCAGCAGATGCCGCGATGCTATCCGATCGCCGCGGGACACGCGTGGCGGAAATTGCCCGATCTCTGTCTTATCCGCCACTGCCTTGCCGGCCGTGCCGGGTCCAGTCTTGCTCTGTCGTCACACGACATGAATGGAGAAAGACATGCCTTACATCACCGTTTCCACCGTCCGCGGCATTCTGGACGCTGCCCAGAAGAAGACGCTGCTCGAGCGCATCACCGACCTGATGGTCGAGGTCGAAGGGCACGGCAGCCCGGATTTCTGCCGCAACGTCTGGGTTCGGATCGACGAGCAGGAGCCCTCGCACTGGTCGCTCGGCGGCCAGCAACCGACCAGCGAGATCATCGCCGGCACGTTCGGTCCGATCGGGGCGGATGGGTTGCGGGTCGCGACGTCGAAGACGTAGCGGCGGGGGGCGGGTCAAGCGAAGCAAGACCTGCCCCGGCGTGACTGGCTGGGGGAAGTCTTGTGAGAACTTTACCCGCCCTGCGTGCGGCCGCCCATCTTCGGCCCTATTGCGCGGTCTCGAATAGCGGGCCCGGGGAAGCAGCAGGAGAATTCCATGACCAGGGACGCCGTCACCTCAGCACGCCACCAGCATCGCCGTCGATGGATGCTTGCCATTCCACTGGTTTGCTTCGCGTTCTGGTCGGGCGGCATTGGCGCGGCGGCGCAGGCCGCAGAGCTGCCGCGCATTCTCGTGCTTGCGACCGGCGGCACCATCGCAGGCCAGGCCGATCCGCGTGCGACGGGCGCGTACAAATCCGGCCAGATCACCGGCGAGCAGCTGATGCAGTCGGTGCCGGGCCTCGACAAGCTCGCCAAAATCAACGCGGAGCAGATTTCGTCGATCGGATCGCAGGACATGAACGACAAGGTCTGGTTCGCGCTGGCCCGTCGCATCCAGGACGCCTTCGACAAGAATGAAGCCGATGGCGTCATCGTGACCCATGGCACGGACACGCTGGAGGAGACGGCGTTCTTCCTCGACAATGTGGTGCGCGGCGACAAGCCGGTGGTCATCGTCGGCTCGATGCGGCCGGCCACGGCAGTCAGCGCAGATGGCCCCGGCAATCTCTACGAAGCGGTGCAGGTGGCCGCCGATCCGCGCTCGCGCGGGCGCGGCGTGATGGCCGTGCTGAATGACAAGATTCAAGGCGCGCGCTCGGTCACCAAGACCAACACCACGAGCATCGAGACCTTCAGTTCAGCCAATGACGGGCCTGTCGGCTATGTCGACACCGCCGGTGGCATCCGCTTCATGGCGCAGGCTCCCGGGTTCAGGCGTACGACCTATCAGCTCCCGGCCGGCGAGCAATTGCCGCGCGTCGAGATCGTCTACTCGCACGCCAACATGGACGCCGTTCCGATCGAGGACGCCATTTCGCACGGCGCCAAGGGCATCGTGCTGGCCGGTGTCGGCGACGGCAACACCTCGAAGTCGGCGCTCGATGCGCTCGAAGCGGCGGCGAAGAAGGGTATCGTCGTCGTCCGCTCCACGCGGGTTCGATCCGGCTTCGTCACAAGGAACGTCGAGGTCGACGACGACAAGAACGGGTTCGTGGTGTCCGAGGATCTCAATCCGCAGAAGGCGCGCGTTCTCACCCAGCTGCTGATCGCCGGCGGCGTGACGGCGTCGGCCGAGCTCCAGAAGGCGTTCACGGCGACGTGGTAGCGGCCCCGCTCCCGAAAACGAAAAGGCGCTCCTTTCGGAGCGCCTTTTGCTTGTCGCGTAGAGTGCGGGCTGCTTAGCCCGAATAGTACATGTCGAACTCGACCGGGTGCGGGGTCATCTCGAAGCGGGCGACTTCGGTCATCTTCAGCTCGATGTAAGCGTCGATGAAATCGTCGTCGAACACGCCGCCGTTCTTGAGGAAGCCGCGGTCCTTGTCGAGGTTTTCAAGCGCCTCGCGGAGCGAACCGCAGACGGTCGGGATCTGCTTCAGCTCTTCCTTCGGCAGGTCGTAGAGGTCCTTGTCCATCGCCGGACCCGGATCGATCTTGTTCTTGATGCCGTCGAGGCCGGCCATCAGCATCGCGGCGAAGCCGAGATAGGGATTGGCGAGCGGATCGGGGAAGCGCACCTCGACACGCTTGGCCTTCGGCGAAGACGTGTAGGGGATGCGGCAGGAGGCCGAGCGGTTGCGCGCGGAATAGGCGAGCAGCACGGGGGCCTCATAGCCCGGGACCAGACGCTTGTAGGAGTTGGTCGACGGGTTGGTGAAGGCGTTGATCGCCTTGGCGTGCTTGATGATGCCGCCGATGTAGTGGAGGCAGGTCTCCGACAGGTCGGCGTATTTGTTGCCGGCGAACACCGGCTTGCCGTCCTTCCAGATCGACTGGTGCACGTGCATGCCCGAGCCGTTGTCGCCGTAGATCGGCTTCGGCATGAAGGTGGCGGTCTTGCCGTAGATGTGCGCGACCTGGTGGATGCAGTATTTGTAGATCTGCATGTGGTCGGCCATCAGCGTCAGCGTGTCGAACTTCATGCCGAGCTCGTGCTGGGCGGAAGCCACTTCGTGATGGTGCTTCTCGACCTTGACGCCCATCTTGGCCATGGCGCCGAGCATTTCCGAGCGCATGTCCTGCACCGAGTCCTGCGGCGGCACCGGGAAGTAGCCGCCCTTGGTGCGGATGCGGTGGCCGAGATTGCCGCCTTCATATTCGGTGTCGGAATTGGTCGGCAGCTCCGAGGAGTCGAGGCGGAAGCCGGTGTTGTAGGGGCCGCTCGAGAAGCGCACGTCGTCGAACACGAAGAACTCGGCTTCGGGGCCGACGAACACGCTGTCGCCCACGCCCATCGACTTCACCATGGCTTCCGCCTTCTTGGCGATGCCGCGGGGGTCGCGGTTGTAGGGCTCGCCGGTGGTCGGCTCGAGCACGTCGCAGGTGATGACCATGGTGGTCTCGGCGAAGAACGGATCGATCGTCGCGGTCACCGGGTCGGGCATCAGGCACATGTCGGACTCGTTGATCGCCTTCCAGCCGGCGATCGAGGAGCCGTCGAACATGGTGCCTTCAGCGAAAATGTCTTCGTCGATCATGCTGATGTCGAACGTGACGTGCTGCCACTTGCCGCGCGGATCGGTGAAGCGCAGGTCGACGTACTTTACGTCGTTGTCCTTGATCGATTTCAGGACGTCTTTGGCGGTCTTCATGCATACCCCTTTTGGCTCTGCGGGTCGGTTTCCAGATGAGCAAATTATTCTCGCTTTTGGCGAGTTTGCGCGACCGCACAAATGAAATCAGGCCGCCGAAGCAGCCTTATTTCTCGTTAGAGTGTCGCAAAAGGCGGGATAGCACCCGGCTTAAATAGCGTCCAGCCCGGATTCGCCGGTTCGGATGCGGATCGCCTCTTCGATATTGGAGACGAAAATCTTGCCGTCGCCGATACGCCCGGTTTGCGCGGCGCGGCGGATCGCGTCGATGGCGCGCTCGACCAGATCGTCGCCGATCACGATCTCGATCTTCACCTTGGGCAGGAAGTCGACGATGTATTCTGCGCCGCGGTAAAGCTCGGCGTGGCCCTTCTGCCGGCCGAAGCCCTTGGCTTCGGTCACGGTAATGCCCTGAAGGCCGACTTCCTGAAGCGCTTCCTTCACCTCGTCGAGCTTGAATGGCTTGATGATGGCTTCGATTTTCTTCACTGCGCGCCTCCGGCCTTGTCGATCAAATAGCAACGTCTTCGTCAGGATGCGCTTCTCTTAACGCACGATCTTGTCTTCGCTATGCCGGGATCCCTGACCAACCCGGCGCCAACGGCCGGCTACACCCTGATATTTTGCCAGTGAGCACGACGAACCGAAGCGGCTTCCTCGAAAGCAGGGTCTATGCCAAGTTGCAGATGCCCTGATTATTGAAGCGTTATCAGCCTTTTAACGCGCATCTCTGATAGGTGGCGCCGACCGGCTTAAAATACCGCAGACTACGAAATAGGCAAACGGTTCGATATCTGTGCAGATCGTTGTTCCGTGGCGCGTGTCGGCACGGAACGTGCCTGTTGAAAAGGCGATTGGACCAGGGAAGTGGCATGGAAGTTCTGACCAACGCCGAAATGCAGCGCGCCGACCAGCTCAGTATTGCGGCAGGTACGCCCGGCTTCAAGCTGATGCTCAGCGCCGGGCAGGCGGTCGCCGAGGCCGCCAACGCGCTGGTGGAGGAGGGGCCGATCCTGATCGTGGCCGGCCCCGGCAACAATGGCGGTGACGGTTTTGTCGCAGCCGCCGAGCTCGCCGCCCAGGGGCGCGAGGTCTCGGTGATCCTGATGTGCGAGCGCGACCAGCTCCAGGGCGATGCGGCTTCCGCGGCGCGCGGTTGGAAGCACCCGGTGCTGCCGTTCAACCCGCAGGCGATCGGACGACCGGCGCTGATCATCGATGCGCTGTTCGGCGCGGGCCTCAGCCGTCCCGTCGACGGCGAGGCGCGCGCGATGATCGAGGCGATCAACACCAATGGCGCGCCCGTGCTCGCCGTCGACCTGCCGAGCGGCATCAACGGCACCAGTGCTGCGGTGCTGGGCGTGGCCGTGAACGCCACCGAGACCGTGACCTTCTTCCGCAAGAAGCCGGCGCATCTGCTGCTGCCGGGACGAATGCATTGCGGGCATGTGCGCGTCGCCGATATCGGGATTGACGCCCAGGTGCTGGACGAGATCGCGCCGCAGATTTTCGAGAACGATCCGGATTGCTGGGGCGCCGCTTTTCCGGTGCCGCGCATCGATGGCCACAAATACGCGCGCGGCCATGTGCTGGCCGTCTCCGGCGATGCCGCCGCGACCGGTGCCGCGAGGCTCGCCGCGCGCGGCGCATTGCGGGCCGGAGCGGGCCTGGTGACACTGGCGACGCCGCGCGATGCGCTCGCGATCAATGCAGCCGCGCTGACCGCGGTGATGGTGCGTCCCGTCGACACCGCGATCGAGTTCGCCGAGCTGCTCGGCGACAAGCGCTACAACACCTGCATGATCGGCCCCGGCACGGGCATCGGCGATCGCACCTGCGATCTCGTCCACACGGCGCTGGCGGCGCAACGGCATCTGGTGCTGGACGCGGACGCGCTGACGAGCTTCGCCGCAAACCCCGAGCGGTTGTTTGAATCGATCAAATCCTCAGGAGACAACGCGGTGGTGCTGACGCCGCACGAGGGCGAGTTTCCGCGCCTGTTCTCCGACCTCAGCAACAAGACCCCCGGCCGCTCCAAGCTCGAGCGCGTCCGCGCCGCCGCCGAGCGCTCGGGCGCCGTCGTGCTGCTGAAGGGACCGGACACCACGATCGCCGCCCCCGACGGCCGCGCCACCATCGCAGCCAACGCACCGCCCTGGCTTGCCACGGCCGGCGCCGGCGACGTGCTCGCCGGCATCATCGCGGGCCTGCTGGCCCAAGGCGTGCCAGCCTTCGAAGCCGCCAGCATCGCCGTGTGGATGCATGGCGAGGCGGGGAGCGAGGCAGGGCCGGGCCTGATCGCCGAGGATCTGACCGAGACGCTGCCGGCGGTGCACCGGCGGATCTATAATGCGATCGGGGTGGAGTACTGAGCTGCCAGGTAGGATGGGTAGAGCGTAGCGAAACCATCATCTCAATCTCGGCGCGATGGCGATGCGTTTCGCTGCGCTCTACCCATCCTTGTATTAGCGCGCTGGGTTAGACTGGCCCCGTTCCGTGAGGAATGGCCCAGCTCGGGCGGCCACCCGAGCTGGGCCGCCGATCGATCGGATCGATACCCATCGAAGCCTTGAGGGCTGTCGTCGTAGCAGGATCGCGGTCGGCACTTCATCGGGACCCGCATGGTTGAACGAACTTTAGGTTCGCATCACAAGGGAGGGTCGAGGAAGATGGCCAAGCGTACCACAATCTGTGCCGGGATCGATACCGGCAAACGGAAGCTCGACGTGGCTCTCGACGGCGGCTCGGAGCAGCTGCAGGTGGAGAACACGACGGAAGGTCATAAGACGCTGTCGGAATGGCTTAGACAACACAAGGTCAAGCGGGTTGGGATTGAGGCGAGCGGCGGCTATGAGCAGCCGATCGTCGCCGAGCTGCGGCGCAAGCGGTTTGTCGTCGTGGTGTTCCAGCCGGCGCAGGTGCGTGCCTATGCCAAATACCGCGGGCAGCGCGCCAAGAACGACCGCATCGATGCCGCCCTGATCGCCGCTTGCACCGCTGCGGCCGAAAAGATCCATCCTGCACCCGATCCGAGATTATCGCCATTTGCCGAGCATCTGACGCTGATCGATCAGATCGGAGAGGATATCGCGCGTCTCAAGAACCGGCTCGAGAGTTGCCGTGATGCACGGATCCAAAGGCTCTGGAAGGAAGAGATCGCCAGCCTGGCCAAACGCCAACGCGTCGAGTTCAAGGCTCTGGTGGCAGCGATCCGCGAGCATTGCGATCTCGCGGCCCGGCTCGATCTGATCTACAGCGTCGGCGGCAGCGGGCTGCCGACTGCGGTCGCCGTCCTGGTACGGATGCCCGAGATCGGCCAGCTCACTCGCGAGCAAGCCGCCGCCCTTGCGGGCCTTGCGCCTTATGACGACGACAGCGGCGCACACATCGGCGCTCGTCACATCGATGGTGGACGCAAACGCTTGCGCCACGCGCTCTATGCTGCGGCGCTGGCGGCGTCTTTCCGCTGGAATCCGCAGCTCATGGACCTTTACCAACGATTGATCGCCGCCGGCAAAGGCCACAAGCGTGCGCTGATCGCCTGCGCCAGGAAGTTGCTCGTGTTCATCAACGCCGTGGTGGCCCGAGGCACTCCTTGGCAAGCTGATGCGCTGCCCGCGGCTCCTGCGGCCTGACGCGTTTCTTTGTTCGATCGGGGCGCCGTTTCTTCGTCCCGACCTGCCATCCCAAGGACGCCGCGCACAGCGGCCGTCAGGGATGGCCGTCGCTCAAATGTCACCCCATCCTCCGCTCACGACAGGCCACGCCTTGACGGCTGCGAGCACGGCGTCAGTCTCAACGGCGATCGGGCGATCTAATGGTTGCTACAAATCTCACTCCACCCCGTACCACCGCACCAGCCGTGGCGCCGCCCAGTCGGTGACGACCGACTCGATCAGCCATCGGCCGGGGGAGGTCGCGGCGAAGGCGATGCGCTGGGTCTGGCCGGGTTCGATGGCGAGGGTGTCGAGCCAATAGGGCTTCCAGCCGTCGTCGAGCTTGTCGAGCAGGCGGAAATGGTGGCCGTGCAGGTGGAACACGTTGGTGATGGGGCCGGGGTTCTTCAGGGCCAGCACGACGGTGCGGCCGGTCCTGGCGCGGAAGGCGGGGCTGGAGGAGATGGAGAATCCTGCTGGCCGCGTCCAGCCTGCCTCGGGCATGCCGAGCGCGACATCGAACCGCAGTGCGCCCTTCAGGTCGAGCTTCTCGGGCAGCCCGTTCAACGGGAGCGGCTGTGGCGGGAGCAGCGGTGCGCGCTCCAGTTTGCCGGAGATGGTGAGGCTTCCGACCTGCTGCGCTTCCTTGCCGTCATGGAGCAGGAATCGGGCCGGTGTGGCCGCATCCACGAAGGCGTCCGCGCGTGCGCCGGGGGCCAGCACCACGGCGCCGTTGCGCGCCGGGAACGGCTCGGCGGGCTGCCCGTCCAGCGCCATGACCTGGACCGCGTGATTCTCCAATTTGATCGCCAGAACAGAGCGTTGCGAGCCGTTGATAAAGCGCAGCCGCAGCCGCTCGCCGACTGAGGCTGAGAGTTCGAATGAAGTCTTGCCGTTGATCGTATGGAGCGGGCTGGTCTCCTTGGGGTCCTGGCCCGGGGGAAGCGCGGTCCCGTCCGGCCGCAGGCGCCATTCCTCGATCAGGAGGACCACGTCACGATCGACGGCGACCAGGCCGGACTCGGCAGCGATGATCGGGAGCGGGCGGGCGGGCTGCTTCTGGCCGTCCTCGAAGAGCCGGAAGTCGGCCAGCAAGGTCCCCGCGTTCGATATTGAAATGATTGATGTTTCTGTTGCACCCGGCGCCGTCGGCGCGCGTCCGCGGAGCGGGTCGGCGGTGGTCGGAGCATTCAGCCCGTACCAGACTGGCGCAATCGGCACAGGCAGGTCGTTCCGGAACACCACCTGGCAGCCGTCGAAGCGCTTGAGACGGACGTCCCCGAGATGACTTACGGCGGCCAGCTCCCAGATGGGTGCAGGCGGCCGGCCTGGCTTGAGAGGCAGCGTTGCCGGCCTTGCCTGGAGGGCGAGCTGGGCGGTCACGAGCGGGCCGGCTCCGCCCGCCATCAGCCCCGCCGCCGAGGCTCCGACGGAGGCTCCAAGGCCGGCCAGAATCTCACGCCGATTGGGGTTCAGGATCCGCGTTTTCATGGCTCGATCCGGACCACGCCGCGCTGGATAAGTCCAGCCATCGTGCCTACTTGAAGCCTGCCTCCATCGGGCCATTTTTTTGCTGCGAACAGTCAGGCGCATGCTATAAGCCCGCCGCCCGCGGCATCGCGGCCGGTCTTGATGCAAATTACGCGGGCGTGGCGGAACTGGTAGACGCGCTGGATTTAGGTTCCAGTGACGAAAGTTGTGGGGGTTCGAGTCCCTCCGCCCGCACCAAGCGCTTTCAGCGTTTGCACGGATTACCGACGGGCCTGCTTCCACACGGAGAGTTTCCGGCGGGAGCGGTCCGATGAACCATCGGCGTTGAGGCGTCAGCCTCGCGCCGGATCGATTAATGACAGCGTCCCGACGCGCAATGTGCCGGGGCCGAACGAGAAGAAGATTGGACGCCATGCAGGTCACAGAAACCCTCTCGGAAGGTTTGAAGCACGAGTTCAAGATCAGCGTTCCCGCGTCTGATCTCGACGCCAAGGCCGGCGCCAAGCTCGTCGACCTCAAGGACAAGGTCAAAATCAACGGCTTCCGTCCCGGCAAGGTGCCGGTCGCGCACCTGAAGAAGGTCTATGGCCGCTCGGTGATGGCCGAGACCATCGACCAGACCATCCGCGACACCAACACGCAGCTGTTCTCCGAGCGCGGCTTCAAGCTCGCGACCGAGCCGAAGATCACCATGCCGAGCGAGCAGGCCGAGGTCGAGGAGCTGCTTAACGGCAAGACCGATCTGACCTACACGGTCGCGATCGAGGTCGTGCCCGCGATTGCGCTCGCCGACTTCAAGGCCTTCCAGGTCGAGAAGCCCGTCGCCGACGTGTCCGACACCGACGTCGACGAGGCGATCAAGCGCATCGCCGACACCAATCGCGGCTATGCCGCGAAGGCCGACGGCGCCAAGGCCGAGTCCGGTGACCGCGTCACCATCAACTTCAAGGGCTCCATCAACGGCGAAGTTTTCGAAGGCGGCACCGGCGAAGGCATCCAGGTTGCGATCGGCTCGAACACTTTCATCCCCGGTTTCGAGGAGCAGCTCGTCGGCATCGGCGCCAACGAGACGCGCACGCTGAAAGTGTCGTTCCCCAAGAACTACATGAACGACAAGCTCGCCGGCCAGCCGGCCGAGTTCGAGACCACCGCGACGCTGATCGAGGCGCCGCAGGATGTCGCGATCGACGACGAGTTCGCCAAGACGCTCGGCCTCGAATCGCTGGACAAGCTGAAGGAAGCCGCGCGCGAGCGTCTGACCGCCGAGTTCGCTGGCGCGACCCGCCAGCGCGTCAAGCGCGCGCTGCTCGACCAGCTCGACGAGGCGCATCGCTTCGAGGCGCCGCCCTCGCTGGTCGACGAGGAGTTCAATCTGATGTGGAACTCGGTCAAGGCCGAGATGGATTCGGCCGGCAAGACCTTTGCCGATGAGGACACCACCGAGGACAAGGCCAAGGAAGAGTACCGCAAGATCGCCGACCGCCGCGTGCGGCTCGGCCTCGTGCTCTCCGAGATCGGCGAGAAGAACAAGATCACCGTGACCGACGACGAGGTCGGCCGCGCCGTGATCGAGCGGGCGCGCTCGATGCCCGGCCGCGAGAAGGAAGTCTGGGACTATTACCGCAGCAACGCCCAGGCGTTGGCCCAGCTTCGTGCACCGATCTACGAGGACAAGGTCGTCGACTTCATCCTCGAGCTTGCCAACGTGACCGAGAGGAAGGTTTCGCGCGAGGACCTCTACAAGGACGACGATGCGGAAAAGACCGCTGCCTGAAGGTTTTGAGCAATTCTCTTGAGACAGCCTTCTATTAAGGATGATCAGCGAAGAGGCCCGGTTAGCCATGTGGCTGGCTGGGCCTCTTTGCGAGAATCAGCTTCAAGTGCCAAGTCGATTTACACGTGGATTAAGCCTTAATTCGCTCCGCACTTGTCTGGCGCGATTTGGGCTATATCTGTCGGTACGCCCTGTACCCGAGTTCCTTGACCAACAAGCCTTCTGCGACAAGTCTTCTGCCAATAAGTCCTGCATCACGGGACGTCCATCGCCTCCGGCAAATCCAGCCCTACTGGCAGCCAGGACAGGCGGTGTCCGCGTCCGAAAACCCTAGGTGACTCATGCGCGATCCGGTTGAAACCTACATGAACCTCGTGCCCATGGTGGTCGAGCAGACCAACCGTGGCGAGCGCGCCTACGACATTTTCTCGCGCCTCCTGAAAGAGCGCATCATCTTCCTGACCGGACCGGTCGAGGACGGCATGTCGACGCTGGTGGTCGCGCAGCTGTTGTTCCTTGAGGCGGAAAATCCGAAGAAGGAAATCTCGATGTACATCAATTCGCCGGGTGGCGTGGTGACGTCGGGCCTCGCGATCTACGACACCATGCAGTTCATCCGCCCGCCGGTCTCGACGCTGTGCACCGGCCAGGCTGCCTCGATGGGCTCGCTGCTGCTTTGCGCCGGCGAGAAGGACATGCGCTTCTCGCTGCCGAACGCGCGCATCATGGTGCATCAGCCCTCCGGCGGCTTCCAGGGCCAGGCCACCGACATCATGCTGCATGCCCAGGAAATCCTGAACCTGAAGAAGCGGCTCAACGAGATCTACGTGAAGCACACCGGCCAGACCTACAAGACGATCGAGGACGCGCTGGAGCGCGACAAGTTCCTGACCGCGAACGACGCCAAGGAATTCGGTCTGGTCGACAGGGTCATCGACAAGCGCGCGGAAGAGGCGGGCGCGGCGAAAGCCCCGTAGCATTACCGGGATCGCAACTGCGATCCCCTCGATTGCGGGGGATCGTCAGGGCCGCGTTCACGTTAAGGACGCATTCGCGAGGGCGCAAAAAGTCATTTGCGCCCTGCGACAGGCAGAAAGTTCCGCTTTCGTGCCTGTTTTTGGTGGCAATCCAGCCACGCAATCGCGATTTCGATCACTTCACCCGTGCCAAGACGTGAAATCACGGTATTGTCACGGGTAGCCGACGCCCCCTCGATTAGCGAATTCTTGATAGTCGGGTGACAGCATGGTTGGCTACGAATGATCGGCTATGATCGCGGAGAATCGAGTGACCGTGATTCGCACGGGATGTAACGCGTAGGGTCTTTTTTGGTACGGAATTTGCTCTATTTGAACTGCATGCCGGCCCTCGTGTCGGAATGGAGCGATCGAGCGGAACGGGATCGAACCGCGGACGGAGACATGAATGAGTAAGGTCGGCACGAGCGACTCCAAGAACACGCTGTATTGCTCGTTCTGCGGCAAGAGCCAGCACGAAGTCCGTAAACTGATCGCGGGTCCCACGGTCTTCATTTGCGACGAGTGCGTCGAGCTCTGCATGGACATCATCCGCGAGGAAAACAAATCCTCGCTCGTGAAGTCGCGCGACGGCATTCCGACGCCGAAGGAAATCTGCAAGGTCCTGGACGATTACGTGATCGGCCAGAACCATGCGAAGAAGGTCCTGTCGGTCGCGGTGCACAATCACTACAAGCGCCTCAATCACCAGACCAAGCACAACGACGTCGAGCTCGCGAAGTCGAACATCCTGCTGATCGGTCCGACCGGTTCGGGCAAGACGCTGCTCGCGCAGACGCTCGCTCGCATTCTGGATGTGCCCTTCACGATGGCGGATGCGACGACGCTGACCGAAGCCGGCTATGTCGGCGAGGACGTCGAGAACATCATCCTGAAGCTGCTCCAGGCCGCCGACTACAACGTCGAGCGCGCCCAGCGCGGCATCGTCTACATCGACGAAATCGACAAGATCAGCCGCAAGTCGGACAACCCCTCGATCACGCGCGACGTGTCGGGTGAGGGCGTGCAGCAGGCGCTGCTGAAGATCATGGAAGGCACGGTGGCTTCGGTCCCGCCGCAGGGCGGCCGCAAGCATCCGCAGCAGGAATTCCTGCAGGTGGACACCACCAACATCCTGTTCATCTGCGGTGGTGCGTTTTCCGGCCTCGAAAAGATCATCTCGGCGCGCGGACGTTCGACCTCGATCGGCTTCGCGGCCCAGGTGCTCGCGCCGGAAGATCGCCGTACCGGCGAAATCTTCCGTCACGTCGAGCCCGAGGATCTGCTGAAGTACGGCCTGATCCCGGAGTTCGTCGGTCGTCTGCCGGTCGTGGCGACGCTGGAGGATCTCGACGAGGCTTCGCTCAAGAAGATTCTGGTCGAACCGAAGAACGCGCTGGTGAAACAGTACCAGCGGCTGTTCGAGATGGAGAACATCGAGCTGACCTTCGCCGACGAGGCGCTTGGCGCGGTTGCCCGCAAGGCGATCGAGCGCAAGACCGGCGCGCGTGGTCTGCGTTCGATCCTCGAGGCGATCCTGCTCGAGACCATGTTCGATCTGCCGGGTCTCGAAGGTGTGGAAGAAGTCGTGATTTCGCGCGAAGTCGTGGAAGGAACGGCCCGTCCGCTCTACATCTATGCCGATCGGTCGGATCGCGCCGTCGAGAACGCCAGCGCCTGATTTTCCGGCGCTGGAACGCTCCAATCGTTCATAGAAGTGACGGCTGCGGACATGTACTCCGCAGCCGATGTTGCGTCGCTTACCCGTGTGCGTAAGCGCCTGATGGCGCGCGTCTTTCAATGACTTGACACCCCCCGGGTCGATAGCCACCTAATGTCGGCGGCGAGCGAGAATTCTGTTCAAGATTCGCCTCAGTTCCGATCCGGCAAGCCCGGTCCGTCCAGCGAATGGCAGACCGGTTTTGTGGATCACCTCGGCACCTTGTGGCGGTTGCGCATGAGCATGGCGGGCTGCGTGCAGGGGGGCAAAGCAAAAGGAAAAGGCCATGACTAATCCAAAACCCAGGCCAACCATCGTTCATGGCGAAACGCACGCCTATCCCGTGCTCCCGCTGCGCGACATCGTCGTCTTCCCGCACATGATCGTTCCGCTCTTCGTCGGTCGCGAGAAGTCGATCCGCGCGCTCGAAGAGGTGATGAAGAACGACGCACTGATCATGCTCGCGACGCAGAAGAACGCCTCCGACGATGATCCGGCGCCCGATTCCATTTACGAGACCGGTACGCTTGCCAGCGTGCTCCAGCTCTTGAAGCTTCCCGACGGCACCGTGAAGGTGCTGGTCGAAGGGCTCGAGCGTGCGCGCGTGCAGAAGTACACCGATCGCAGCGAGTACTACGAAGCGACCGCGATTGCGCTTGCCGACACCGATGGAAAGTCGGTGGAGGCGGAAGCACTGTCTCGTTCGGTCGTGTCCGACTTCGAGAGCTATGTGAAGCTCAACAAGAAGATCTCGGCCGAGGTCGTCGGCGTCGTGCAGGCGATCACCGATTTCGCCAAGCTCGCCGACACGGTTGCCTCGCATCTCGCGGTCAAGATCGCCGATCGCCAGCAGATCCTGGAGACGCTGTCCGTCACCACGCGCCTGGAGAAGGTGCTGGGCCTGATGGAGAGCGAGATCTCGGTGCTGCAGGTCGAGAAGCGGATTCGTTCTCGTGTCAAACGGCAAATGGAGAAGACCCAGCGCGAGTATTATCTCAACGAGCAGATGAAGGCGATCCAGAAGGAACTCGGCGACGACGACGGTCGCGACGAGCTCGCCGATCTCGAAGAGAAGATCTCCAAGACCAAGCTCTCCAAGGAAGCGCGCGAGAAGGCGCAGCATGAATTGAAGAAGCTGCGCCAGATGTCGCCGATGTCCGCGGAAGCGACCGTCGTGCGCAACTATCTGGATTGGCTGCTGTCGATCCCGTGGAACAAGAAGTCCAAGGTGAAGAAGGATCTGGAATCGGCGCAGGCCGTTCTGGACTCCGATCACTACGGTCTGGAGAAGGTCAAGGAACGCATCGTCGAGTATCTCGCGGTGCAGTCGCGCGCCAACAAGCTGACCGGGCCGATCCTGTGCCTCGTCGGGCCCCCTGGCGTCGGCAAGACCTCGCTCGGCAAGTCGATCGCGAAGGCGACGGGGCGCGAGTTCGTGCGCGTCTCGCTCGGCGGCGTGCGCGACGAGGCCGAGATCCGCGGTCACCGCCGGACCTATATCGGCTCGATGCCCGGCAAGATCATCCAGTCGATGCGGAAGGCGAAGTCGTCCAATCCGCTGTTCCTGCTGGACGAGATCGACAAGATGGGCGCCGATTTCCGCGGTGACCCGTCCTCGGCGCTGCTCGAGGTCCTCGACCCCGAGCAGAACGGGACCTTCAACGACCACTATCTCGAGGTCGACTACGATCTGTCCAACGTGATGTTCATCACGACCGCGAATACGCTCAATATTCCGGGCCCGCTGATGGACCGCATGGAGATCATCCGGATCGCGGGTTACACCGAGAACGAGAAGGTCGAGATCGCGCGCAAGCATCTGATTCCGAACGCGGTGTCCAAGCATGGCCTGGACTCCAAGGAATTCTCGATCGACGACGACGCGCTGCTGCTGTTGATCCGCCGCTACACCCGCGAAGCGGGCGTGCGTAATCTGGAGCGTGAGCTCTCCACACTCGCCCGCAAGGCGGTGAAGGAGCTGATGATCTCCAAGAAGAAGTCGGTCAAGGTTACCGAGAAGACTCTGGAAGAGCTTCTGGGCGTGCCGAAGTACCGCTACGGCGAGATCGAGAGCGAGCCGCAGGTCGGCATCGTCACCGGCCTTGCCTGGACCGATGTCGGCGGCGAGCTGTTGACCATCGAAGGCGTCATGATGCCCGGTAAGGGCAAGATGACGGTCACGGGCAATCTGCGCGACGTGATGAAGGAATCGATCTCGGCGGCGGCGTCCTATGTCCGCTCGCGTGCGATCGTCTACGGCATCGAGCCGCCGCTGTTCGACCGGCGCGACATCCACGTGCACGTGCCGGAAGGCGCGACGCCGAAGGACGGTCCGTCGGCGGGTGTGGCGATGGCCACCGCGATCATCTCGGTCATGACCGGCATTCCGGTTCGCCACGATGTCGCGATGACCGGCGAGATCACGCTGCGCGGTCGCGTGCTGCCGATCGGCGGCTTGAAGGAGAAGCTGCTGGCTGCGGCCCGCGGCGGCATCAAGACGGTGCTGATCCCCGAGGACAACGCCAAGGATCTCACGGAGATTTCCGATGCGATCAAGGGCGGCATGGAGATCATCCCGGTCTCCCGTCTCGACGACGTCGTCGCCAAGGCGCTGGTGAAGAAGCCCGTGCCGATCGTCTGGGAAGAGGACACCAAGGTGACGGTGAAGCCGGACGGCGACGAAGCCGCAGGCGGCCTGACCGCTCACTGAGATCGCAGTTCGAAAAGATGATAAAACGGCGCCTTCGGGCGCCGTTTTTGTTTTTGGGGCAGGGGACGGCGAACAGGGGGACGAGGCGATGCAGATCGATGGGCACTGCCATTGCGGACAGATCACCTTCGAGGCCGAGATTGATCCCGAGACGGTCTCGGTCTGCCACTGCCGGGACTGTCAGTCCCTGACGGGATCGCCGTTCCGGGTGACCGCGATCTGCACTGGCGCCGACGTCAAGCTGACCGCCGGCACGCCCAAGGTCTACGGCAAGCGCGGCGACAACGGCCGGATGCGCTTCCAGCATTTCTGCGCCGATTGCGGTTCCCCGCTGTTCACCAGCGGCGAGGGCGACCAGGCCGACGATTGGGGCATCCGCTGGGGCGCGATCCGCCAGCGTGACGAGCTCAGGCCGGTCAGGCAGATCTGGTGTCAGTCGGCCGCGGTGTGGATCGACGCGGTACCGCTGCTGCCGGGAAGGCCGGGGGATTGAGGCCCAAGTCGATGGGGCTGGGCACTTGCCCCTTCGGGGCCCGTAAGGCTAAAGAGGCGCCGTGGGGCGATTAGCTCAGCGGTTAGAGCATCTCGTTTACACCGAGAGGGTCCGCGGTTCGAATCCGTGATCGCCCACCAGCCTTCGCTCGCTTCGCGAGCTGCGGCTCGGCAGGCCAGCCCAGCAGGTTGGCGCGAAGCGAGCGAAGGCTGCCACGCCGAAGCCCAACGGGCGAAGGCGGGCGTTTGGCGGCGAGCTTCGGCTCGGCAAGGCCAAACCATTTGTGACCATCGTCACAGGCGCCCGCGCCGGAATGGTCCAAGGTCAACCCGCAAGTCACAACGGAGGGTTGGTCCAATGTGTGCGCTGCTTGATCTCATCTATCGCCATTGCTGCCGGGCGTGCCTGCGCGAAGCGCGCCGCATGAGCCACGGCGGTTCGTCGATCGCCATCTGGTAATTTCGCGCCGAGCCCCGGTTCCGGGAATGGTGCGCCTGACATCCCGACGTGATATCGCCGCTGTGCGGTCGCAGAACCGCGACGAGCGTATCGCGCGAACGGAATGACCGGGGACATCATGCAACAGCCTAGCGGACACGAGCAAAACGCTGACCAGATCGCCTACTGGAACGGTCCGAGCGGACAACGCTGGGCCGATCGCCACGCGGCGCAGGAAAGCCTGCTCGGCCCTATTGCCGACGCGCTGATCGCCCGCGCCAGGCCGATGCCGGGCGAGCGCGTTCTCGATGTCGGCTGCGGCTCCGGTGCGACGACGTTCGCGTTCGCGAAGGCGGTGGCGCCTGACGGCTTTGCGCTCGGCCTCGATGTTTCCGATCCGATGCTGTCGCAGGCGCGCGCGTTTGCGCCAAAGGGCCTGCCGCTCGATTTCGTGCTGGCGGATGCGACGGTGCATCCGTTCCAGCCGGCGAGCTTTGACCTGCTGGCGTCGCGCTTCGGCGTGATGTTCTTCGCCGATCCCGTTGCGTCCTTCACCAATCTCCGCCGAGCGCTGAAGCCCACGGGACGGCTCGCGTTTGCTTGCTGGCGCGAGCCGAAGGAAAATCCGTGGATGATGGCGCCGCTGATGGCGGTCTACAAACACGTACCAAAAATGCCGCCTGTCGGGCCGGAAGAGCCGGGCCCGTTCGCCTTTGCATCAGAGGAGCGCGTGACGCGCATTCTGAAAGGGGCAGGCTTTGTGGACGTGGCGATGGAGCCGCACAATCTGCCGATGGACGTCGCCATCGGCGGCGGGCTCGATGGTGCCGTCGATGGGGCGCTCCAGATCGGCCCCGCCAGCCGCGCGCTTCAGGGCCATCCGCCGGAGACGTACGCGGCCGCCAAAGCCTCGATCCGAGAGATGCTCACGCCGTTCCTGAAGGGCCAGAGCGTGGCGCTGCAGGGCGCGATCTGGATCGTGACGGCGAAGCCGGCGTAGGCGGCCACGCTCTCTCACCGCCGTCATTGCGAGCGTAGCGAAGCAATCCAGACTGTTTCCACGGAGGCAGTCTGGATTGCTTCGTCGCTTCGCTCCTCGCAATGACGATGGGGAGGCAGCGACGCTGCGTCACTCACACCACATCATCTGGCGCCAGCGCGCAGCCATTGTCCGGATGCGTTTCCACCTGAAGCGTGGTGTGGCCGATGCGATAGGTCGTCTTCAGGAGCTGTGCGGTTTCCATCAGGAATGCATCGGCGGTGCCGGCGGGCATCATCAGATGACATGTCAGCGCCGTCTCGGTGGTCGAGATCGGCCAGACGTGGAGGTCGTGGATCCCTGATACGCCGGGACGCGCGAGCAAAAAGGCCTTGATCGCGGCGAGGTCGGTGCCCTTGGGCGCGGCGGCCATCGACATGTCGATCGAGCCGCGCAGCAGGCTGGTGGTGCTCCAGAGGATGGTGAGGCAGATGACGAGGCTGGTGACGGGATCGAGCCAGAGCCAGTCGGTCCAGATGATCAGCGCCGCCGAGACCACGACGCCGAGCGAGACCGCGGCATCGGCCGCCATGTGCAGATAGGCGCCTTCGATGTTGATGTCGTCCTTGCGTCCGCCAGCGAACAGCATCGCGGTAAAGCCGTTGATGAGGATACCGATGCCGGCGACCACCATCACCGTGACGCCCGCGACCGGCTCCGGATCGCGCAGGCGCAGGATGGCCTCCCAGCCGATTGCGCCGGTCGCGACCAGCAGGAACACCGCATTCGCCAGCGCCGCCAGGATGGTGGAGGCGCGAAAACCATAGGTGAAGCGGCCGCTCGGCGCGCGACGCGCCGCGATCGAGGCGGCCCAGGCCACGACGAGGCCAAGCACGTCGGACAAATTGTGGCCGGCGTCGGCGAGCAGCGCGGTGGAGTTGCCGAGATAGCCATAGACCGCCTCGGCGACGACCAGCGCGGTGTTGAGCGTGATGCCGATCGCGAACGCCTTGCCGAAATTGGCGGGGGCATGGACATGCGCGTGGCCGTGACCATGATCGTGCCCGGCATGGTCATGGTGGTGATGACCGTGATGGTCGTGGCTACCCAAGTCTAGCGCTCCCCGGAAACCGCCAAATCAGGGGCCATTGTAGGCGTTTCGTTTGCTGCGTCACGGCGGAACAGCACGTAGAGCGCCGGCAGCACCAGCAGCGTCAGGATGGTCGAGGAGATGATGCCGCCGATCACGACGGTCGCGAGCGGCCGCTGCACCTCGGCGCCGGCGCCGGTGGCGAGCGCCATCGGCACGAAGCCGAGGGAGGCGACCAGGGCCGTCATCAGCACCGGCCGCAGCCGCGTCAGCGCGCCCTCGTGCACGGCCTCCGCAACAGATCGCCCCTCGCTGCGCAGCCGCTCGATGAAGGCGATGATGACGAGGCCGTTGAGCACCGCCACGCCCGATAGCGCGATGAAGCCGACGCCCGCACTGATCGACAACGGGATGCCGCGCAGCAGCAGCGCCGCGATGCCACCGGTCAGCGCCAGCGGTACGCCGGAGAACACCAGCGCCGCGTCCGCCACCGATCCCATGCCCATGAACAGCAGCAGGAACACCAGCAGCAGCGCCACCGGCACCACGATCGTCAGCCGCTTGGTCGCGGAGACCAGCTGCTCGAATTGTCCGCCCCAGCCGATCCAGTAGCCCGGCGGCAGCTTGACCTTCTCGGCCACGGCCGCCTCCGCCTCGCTGACGAAGGAGCCGAGATCGCGGGCGCGGACATTGGCGGTGACGACGATGCGCCGCTTGCCGTTCTCGCGGCTGATCTGGTTCGGGCCGGGTGTCGCATCGACGGTTGCGACCGACGACAGCGGCACATAGCGCATCTGGGCGAGGGGAGAGCTGGACAGCGCCGTACGAATGGCTGTGCCGGACGTGGCTTCCTCGCTCGGCGGCAGCGGAATCGGGATGGCCCGGATCGCCTCGAGATCGCCGCGCAGGCGTTCCGGCAGGCGCACGACGATGTCGAAGCGGCGGTCGCCCTCGAACAGTTTGCCGGCCGATTTGCCGCCCACCGCGATCTCGACGATGCCCTGCACCTCGCCGACACTGAGACCGTAGCGGGAAAGCGCCTGGCGGTCGAGGCGGACGGTGAGGATCGGCAGGCCCGAGACCTGCTCGATCTTGACGTCGCTGGCGCCGCGGATGCCGCGGATCGCCGCTTCGACCTGCTTTGCCGCACCTTGCAGGATGTCGAGGTCGTCGCCGAACACCTTGATGCCTACATCGCTGCGCACGCCGGAGATCAGCTCGTTGACGCGGAACTGGACCGGCTGGGAGAGCTCATAGGCGCTGCCGGGGATGTCGTCGGCGGCCTTGTCGATGGCTTCGATCACCTCGGATTTCGGCTTGTCCGGGTCGGGCCATTCGGCGCGCGGCTTCAGCATGATGTAGCCGTCGGTCTGCGCCGGCGACATCGGATCGGTCGCGATCTCGGCGGTGCCGATGCGGGTGAAGAACTCCTTCACCTCCGGAATCTGCGTGATGCGCTTTTCCAGCGCCTTTTGAAGGTCCAGCGACTGGGTCAGGCTGGTGCCGGGGATCCGGATCGAGGCCAGCGCGACGTCGCCTTCGTCCAGGCTCGGAATGAACTCGCCGCCCATGCGCGAAGCGGCGATGCCGCTCGCAATCACGATGATGGCGGCCGCGATGGCGACCGTGCCGCGATTGTCGACGGCAAAGCGGAGCAGCGGCAGATAGACCCGCTTCGCCGCCCTCATGAACAGGTTTTCGTGCTCCGACACCTTGCCCGTGACGAAGATCGCGACCGCCGCAGGCACGAAAGTGATGGAGAACAGCACGGCGGCGCCCAGCGCCATCAGCACGGTCAGCGCCATCGGCGTGAACATCTTGCCCTCGACGCCGGTCAGCGTCAGCACGGGCAGATAGACCACCGCGATGATCAGCGTTCCGAACAGGCTCGGCTTGATGACCTCGCGCGACCCGCGCAGGATCGCGCGCAGCCGTTCGGGCGTGGAGAGCAGGCCGCCTTTCTCGCGCTGGGCGACCGCCAGCATCCGCAGGCAGTTCTCGACGATGATCACCGCGCCATCGACGATGATGCCGAAGTCGATCGCCCCCAGGCTCATCAGGTTCGCGCTGACTTTGGTTTCGACCATGCCGGTGATCGTCATGGCCATCGACAGCGGAATGACGCAGGCCACCACGAGCGCCGCGCGGATGTTGCCGAGGATCAGGAACAGCACGGCCACGACCAGCGCCGCGCCTTCCAGAAGGTTGTTCTGGACCGTGCGGATGGTGGCCTCGACCAGATCGGTGCGGTCGTAAACGGTTCGCGTCACGACGCCGTCGGGAAGCGATTTGGCGATGTCTTGCAGGCGGGCCGCGACACGGCGCGCCACCGTGCGGCTGTTCTCGCCGATCAGGAGCATGGCGGTGCCGAGCACGGTTTCCTCGCCGTCACGCGTCGCCGCGCCCGTGCGCAGGTCGCGACCTTCGGTGACAACAGCGACGTCCCTGATCCTGACGGGATTGCCGCCGCGCGAGCCGATCACGACGTCCTGGATCTCGCTGATATTGCCGACCTGGCCCGGCGAGCGAACCAGATATTGCTCGCCGTTGCGCTCGATATAGCCGGCGCCGACATTGGCGTTGTTGGCGGCAAGCGCCGTCATGACGTCGCGGAATCCGAGCCGGTAAGCCATCAGCTTGCCGGGGTCCGGCAGCACGTGGAATTGCCGCTCGAAGCCGCCGATGGTGTTGATCTCGATCACGCCGGGCACGTTGCGAAGCTGCGGCTTGATGATCCAGTCCTGCACGGTGCGCAGCTCGGTCAGCGAATAATCGTGGCCGCCCTGGGTCTTCGCGCCAGCCTTCGCCTCGACGGTATACATGAAGATCTCGCCGAGCCCGGTCGAGAGCGGCCCCATCGCGACCTCGACGCCGGCGGGAAGCTGGTCCTTCACCTGCTGGATGCGCTCGCCCACGAGCTGGCGGGCGAAATAGATGTCGGTGCCGTCCTTGAACACGACCGTCACCTGGCTGAGGCCGTAGCGCGACAGCGAACGCGTGTAGTCGAGCTTCGGCAGGCCGCCCATCGCGGTCTCGACGGGGAAGGTGATGCGCTGCTCCGTCTCCAGCGGGGAATAGCCGGGCGCGCGGGTGTTGATCTGGACCTGGACGTTGGTGATGTCGGGCACGGCATCGATCGGCAGACGCTGGAAATTCCAGATCCCGAACGCGATGGCGCCGAGCGCGAGCAGGAGGACGAGCCAGCGCTGTTGCAGCGAGACGGCGATGAGGCGCTCAATCATGCTCGGCCTCTCCCTTGCCCATCTCCGCCTTCACGACAAAGCTGTTCTCCGCGACGTAATGCTCGCCGGGCGAAAGGCCTGCCTTGATCTCGACGAATCTCGGGTCGGAATCGCCAAGCTCGACGGGGCGCGCCTCGATCTTGTCGCCGTCTTCGCGGACGAACACGATGGTCCGGTTCTCCAGCGTCTGGATCGCGCTTCGGCGCACGGCGACTGCGACGTTGCGGGCGGCCAGGATCAGCCGCGCCGTCACGAACAGGCCGGGCCGCAAGCGCCCGTCGGGATTTGGCAGCACCACGCGCGCGAGCGCGGTCTGGGTCTCGCTGCTGCCGATCGGCGCCATGTAGGAGATCGTGCCCTTGATCTCGCCACGGCCGTCGTCGGGATCGATCAACACCTCGTCGTTGAGGCGAACGCGCCGCAGATCCTGCCGGTAGATCGAGAGATCGACCCAGATGGTGGAGAGGTCGGCGACGACGAAGGCCGGCTTCTGCTCGGAGGCATATTCACCCAGCGAGATCTGCCGTTCGATGATGGTGCCGGCGATCGGCGCCTTCAGCTCGTAGACGGTGAGGCTCTGGTTGCTCTCGATGGTGGCCAGCAGATCGTCCTTGCCGACCTTGTCGCCGATGCGTTTCAGGATCGATTTGGCAATTCCGGGAAAGCGAGGTGTGACCTGAACGACCGCCTCCTGGTTTGCACGCAGGATGCCGTTGAACGACAGCGTATCGGTGAGCGTCGCGCTCGCCGCCTCCGCCAGCACCACGCCGGCCGCGGCGAGCTTGACGTCGGAGATGCGGATGCGGTCGGCGCCGTGCTCGTCCTGCTCGACATGGTCGGTCGGCTTCTTCTGTTCGGAATGCTCGGCGTGCTCGGTGTGCGCGACCTTTCCCGGGGCGAGCAGGGAGGTGCCGTAGGCGCCGAGCGCGGCGGCAACGATCGCGATGAGAATGGTGGAGGATGTCTTCATCGTGCGCCCTCCCGGGCCAGCGCAAAGGGGTTGCCGACGAGGCCTTCGATGGTGGCGACGCCCGCGTGGAAATTCTGGAGCGCCTCCTGCTCGCGCAGCCGCGCCTGCGTGACGCTGGCCTGGGCGTCGAGCACTTCGAGCAGGGTGAAGCGGCCCTGGCCGTAGCCTTGCGCGATCGCTTCCGACGCTTCGGTCGCCTTGGGAATCGCGATCTCGCGCAGCACCGCGAGCTCGCGTAGCGAGCCCTGGACCGAGTCGTAGGCGCGGCCTGCCACCACGATCAGCGTGTTGCGATTGGCTTCGCGCTCGGCTCGGGTTTTGGCGAGGCTTTCCTGCGCCGAGAGGATATTGCCCTGGTTCTGGTCGAACACGGGGATCGGCACCGAGACGGTCAGGCGCGCCGCGTCGTCATTGGTCTCGTTGAAATGGCGCCAGCCGGCGGCGATGCGCACGTCGGGATAGGGCCGGAGTCGCGCCATCAGCAGTTCGGCATTGCGCTGGGCATAGACGGCGGTCCAGCGCACCAGCTGCGGATTGGCATCGATGGCGGCGACCACCGCCTGGAACGTCGGCGTCTTGGCCATGATGTCGAGCCGGCCCGAAACTTCGCCAAATTTGGCGGCGGGATCGCCCATCAGCACCGCAAGCTCGCGCCGGGCGCTCGAAAGCGTCGCCTTGAAGCGCTCGCGGTCGGCTTTCACCAGAGCGGAAGCGACCTCGGCGCGGCCGGTCTCGGCAGGCGAAGACGCGCCGGCCTCGACGCGGCGGCGCAGCAGCGGCGTCAGCTTGTCGATCGCCGCAATCTGCTCGTCCAGGATCTGGATGCGCCGCTGCGCGCCGAGCACGCTGAGAAACGCAATCGCGGTCTCCGACAGCACCTCCAGCCGGATCGCCTTGCGCTGGATCGCGGCGACCTCGATGCCGGCCGCGCCCGCGGCGATCCGCGCGTCGCGCTTGCCGAACAGCTCGAAGGCCTGGCTGATCTGAAGCGTGGTCTCGGCCGATCGCGTCCCGCGATATTTGCCGGAGCCGAATGAATCGTCCTGCTCGTAGGACAGTTCCGGGTTGAGCAGGGCCCCGGCCTGGATGCGCTGGCCCGTGGCGATGCCGACGTCGCGCTCCGCCGCCGTCAGGCGCGGGCTCGCGCCCAGCGCGCGCGAGAGCGCGGCGCGCATGGTCAGGGTCTGGGCGTGCGCGTGCTGCGTCAGCGAGGGGCCAACGAGTAGAGCCAACGCGCAAGCGAGGCGCGCGGCAGTCCGTCTGCAAGACATGAAGATGACCTGTGAACAATAGCATGATGGGTGCGCAGGCACCCGGCTGATCAGTTCAGGTCAGGTGTTTGGGAGGCGGGGAGTCGGTATCGGGCGCAATGCCGATCAGCGCGGGCTCGCGCTGCGGGATCGGTGCGGCAACGATGTCCGCGGCAGCTTCGGCCAGCAGCGGCTGTACAACAGCGACCGAGAAACAGCCATGGCAGTGATGGCCACCGATCGTCTTGTGATCGCCGTGGCCGGCGGAGCCGCCGTCGAGGATCAAAGCGATTTCAGAGCCGCCGGAGGGGCTGGTGACGTCGATATCGTGCGTACCGTGGAGCATGCCCGAGAACAGGTACATGGTCGCCACCAGCACAGCCACGAGCGCGCGCCAATTGCGCGAGGAGCGAATGCTGTAGAGGCGGCGGATCGACGTCACGAGATCTCCTGATCCGCCTGCGGTAGCATGGCGGCCGGAACAGTGTCGACCCGCAATAGTGTTACGTGTGGGGAACTCGATGTCGCACATGCGAGACACGAAAAGGCCCCAGCCCGGGGCTGACCGGCTGAGGCCTTCGTGCTCACTTCTCTATCCTTGGGACTTGGATCAACAATTCGCCTCCCACGGATTCGTTCCGTCCGACCGAGGAAATTAGGAACGTTCCGCCGTCCGCCTCATTAGCGCGCAGGAGAAATCTGAGGAGGACGGACTATGAACGGACTGATCTATCTCGTCGGCCTGATTGTCGTGATCATGGCGGTGTTGTCGTTGTTCGGCCTGCGTTGAGAGAGCTGAACATGACAATCGAAGCTCTCGTGCAGGAAGACGTCATCGAAAATCGTCGGCCGATCGTCGCCGATCGCTGGGGCATCCAATGGAGTTCTATCGTCGCAGGCGCGTTCGCGGCAGCCGCGTTGTCCTTCATCCTGGTGAGCTTTGGCGTCGCCGTCGGGCTCGGCGTCAGCTCGACGTCGCCCACATGGCGCGATGCGTCGACCGCCCTGGCTCTTCTTTCGGGGCTTTATTTGATCCTTCAGGCGATCGCCAGTTTTGGTCTCGGCGGCTATATCGCCGGCCGTACCACGTCACAGCCGGCGGCCGTTTCGGCGGTCGATGAGGACGGTGAGCGGCGGGACGGGCTGCATGGCCTGATGTCATGGGCGCTTGCCGTGCTGATCGGTGGGGTTTTCCTCGCGTTTCTCGGCGCGGCTGCCATCGACCGCTCTCCGGCACGTTCTTCGTCAGGCAATGCGACCGCAGCCGAACCGCTTTTGGGCTATGAACTGGACAGGCTGTTCCGGGCGCCAAGGCGACCTCCCACCGACCTCAGGGAAACCCGCGCGGAAGCCGGCCGCATCCTCATGACGTCGTCGAGCCATGGCGGCGTCAGCAGCGACGATCGAACCTATCTCGTGCAGCAGGTCACGGCGTTGACGGGATTGGCGGCCCCGGACTCCGAACGCCGGGTCGATACCGCGATTGCGGACTCCCGGACGGCGATCAACCGGGCGCGACGCAGCTCGATCATCCTCGCATTTTCGATTGCAGCCGCGACCCTGATCGGGGCCGTGGTCGCCTGGGCCGCTGCTGTTGCCGGGGGGCGGCATCGCGATGGCGAGCCGCTACCGAACTGGATCGTGAGCTCCGACCGCTTCCATCGCACTCCCCGCACGATCCCGTAACGCGTGCGACTTGGCCGGAGGAAATCCGGCCAAATCGCCCTCATGACAGCTGCTACGCCTTCTCCTCCCAGATCATCGCGAGATGCACGATGGTCTGGACCGCTTTTTCCATGTCCTGCCGGCTGACCCATTCGAGCCGCGAATGAAAAGCGTGCTCGCCGGCGAAGATGTTGGGGCAGGGCAGGCCCATGAAGGACAGGCGCGATCCGTCGGTGCCGCCGCGGATCGCGGTGCGCATCGGGCGCAGCCCGGCGCGACGGATCGCCTCGATGGCGTATTCAAGCACGTGCGGGTGACGGTCGATCACCTGCTTCATGTTGCGGTACTGCTCGCGCACCTCGAATTTGTAGGTCGAGCGCGGATAGTCCTTCATCACGTCCTTGACGATGTCCTCGAGCAGGACCCCTTTCTCCTTCAAGCCCTCCTCGGTGAAGTCGCGCACGATGAAGGACAGCGTGGCCTGCTCCAGCGCGCCCTCGATGCCGACCGGATGCAGAAAGCCCTGCTTGCCTGAGGTCGTCTCGGGCGAGCAGCCTTCCTTCGGCAGGCGCTCGACGATGGCGGCCGCGATCTTGATCGCGTGCTCCATCTTGCCTTTGGCATAGCCGGGATGGGCGCTGACGCCGGTGATGGTGATGGTGGCGCCGTCGGCCGAGAAGGTCTCGTCTTCGACGCAGCCGGCGCTCTCGCCGTCCATGGTGTAGCCGAAATCGGCCCCCAGCTTCTTGATGTCGACATTGTCGACGCCGCGGCCGATCTCCTCGTCGGGCGTGAACAGGATCTTGATGGTGCCGTGCTTCACATCCGGGTTGTTGATGAAGAAATACGCGGCATCCATGATCTCGGCGACACCGGCCTTGTTGTCGGCCCCCAGGAGCGTGGTGCCGTCGGTGGTGACGATGTCGTTGCCGATCTGGTTCTTCAGCGCGGGGTGCTCGGTGAAGCGGATCACCTGGCTGGTATCGCCCGGCAGGGTGATGTCGCCGCCGCGATAGTTCTTCACCATTTGCGGCTTGACGTCCTTGCCGGTGACGTCGGGCGACGTGTCCATGTGCGAGCAGAAACAGATCACCGGCACCTTCTTGTCGGTGTTGGCCGGGATCGTTCCGTAGACATAGCCGTAATCGTCGAGATGGGCGTCGGCGACGCCCATGGCCTTCAACTCGGCGGCGAGCACGCGGCCGAGGTCTTTCTGCTTTTCGGTCGAAGGCGAGTTGGGGGATTGCGGATCGGACTGGGTGTCGATGGTGACGTAGCGCAGGAAGCGCTCGGTCACGGTATGCGAGAAGGTGAGGGAGGACATTTCTGGTCAACCGCCGGGTCTTTGGGGAAGCAGGCGGTATATCAGAAAAGCGGGCTGTGATGCGGCAGGACGGAAGCTGGATCAGGCTTAACAATCCGTGAGCGGCTAGATTGCCTCTTTCAGTTCCTTGACCGGGCGGAACGCGACCTTCTTGCTGGCCTTGATGTGGATGGCCTCGCCGGTCGCCGGGTTGCGGCCGGTGCGGGCGGCGCGCTTGCGAACCTGGAGGATGCCCAGGCCCACGATCCGGACGCGGTCGCCCTTCTTCAGGTGCTTGGTGATCAGCTCGACCATGTCGGTCAGGACCGCCTCGGCGTGCTTCTTGGAGAGGTCCTGGCTCTCCGCGATGTCGGCGGCGAGGTGCTTGAGCGTGATGGTGGCGGGAGCGGCCGTCTTCTTCGCCGAATCCTTCTTAGCCGAGTCCTTCTTAGCCATGTCTGGCCTCCTCGATTTCCAATGGCAGGGAACCCCCGGAAAAGGTGGGAGAATGTGGGGGATTCTCTAAGTCCGGGAAGGCGTAGACGATTCGGGCGTGGCCTGACTACGCCGAGGCGTGGGCCCGGCAATCGGCATCGATCGCCCGCGCAGCTGCGAAGGGCGTCGAGAATCTCAGGCTAAGGCTATGAAGGGATTGCCAAAAATGGCGCGAGAGACGGGGCTCGAACCCGCGACCTCCGGCGTGACAGGCCGGCGCTCTAACCAACTGAGCTACTCCCGCGTGGTTCGCTGAAAGCGCGCGGAACGAGGGGGGAATTAAAGGGGGGACATGATGAAGTCAAGGACGTTGCACTTCGTCGGTACATCTCGGCTAAGCATTGCTCTGGAAAACGAAAAGGCCGCCCGGAGGCGGCCCTGGTCAGCCCTGAATGGGGGCGTGTCAGCGAATCTCGGACGTGCTCGCGCTGGTGACGACGACCGGCTTGCCGGCCTTGATCACATGGGTCGACTGGGCAGTCTGGCTGTAATCGGCGTTGGTCCGGGCAGCAATCCCGAGACAAGCCACTGCAATGCCGGCAACCAGCGCCACCACCACGATCTTCAGGTGGGTACCACGGTCTGCAGAGTGAATTGAGTGGTTCATATGAGCCTCCCGACGGGCTTTGCCGCCGTCTATGGGCTCAAGTTCTAAGGACCATCTGTTTCCGGATGGTTTCGCGGGTTCCTCAAAATGGTTTCATGAATACGCCTGCTTGGTTTCGCCGGGCTGGCGGCGAGGCGCTGCCCTCAGGCGGCCGCCCGGCCGATATCGTCCCGGATCGTTCGCGCAGCCCAGACGAACAGCAGCGCGCCGAGCGTGGTCGTGACCGCCGCCGAGAGCAGGGAGTAGCGCACGGCGTCCGCACCGTAGCTGCCGTTGAGGGCGTCGTTGACGACGCCTACGGCGAGCGGTCCGACGCCTTGTCCGAAACAGGTGGCGGTAAGCGCGATCAGGGCGGAAGCCAGCGCCCGCATGCTCGGCTTTGCCACCGTTTGCGCGATCGCGAAGATCGGTCCGAGATGGAAGCCGACCAGGAACGAGGTCAGCGCCAGCATGGCGACCATCATCGCGAAATCCTGCGTCAGCATGCACAGCGCGAACACCGGGCCTGCCAGGCCGGAGGTGATCGCAGGCGCCCACAGCTTCCAGCGGTCGTCGCGGCGGCTGATCTGCGCCACCACGATGCCGCCGAGTAGGGTCCCGGCCATGCCGGCGAGCCCCTTGAAGGTGCCGGCATAGGTGCCGATCTCCGCGCTCGACAGATGGTGGACGCGGGCGAGGAACGGCGGGACCCAGGCCGCGGTGGCGTAGTTCGTGTAGGTGGTCAGGCAAAAGCCGATCAGGACGATGATGAAGCTTCGCTGCGAGCCGAGGAAGCGCAGCGTTGGCCCTAACGGCTCGGGCACGAAGTTCTCCTGCATCGCGCCGCGCTTCGGCTCGGAGATCGTCAGCCACAGCACGACCGCGAGCAGGATGCCGGGCAGGCCCGCAACATAGAACGCCATTCGCCAGCCATAGTGCTGATTGACGTAGCCGCCGATGAAGTAGCCGAGGAAGACGCCGAGATAGGTGCCAATGGCGTAGATGCCGAGCGCGCGCGGGCGCTCGTTCTTGGCGAAGAGGTCGGCGACGATGGATTGCGAGGCGGGCGAGCCCGCGGATTCGCCGATGCCGACGCCGATTCTGGCAAGCGCCAACGAGGTCACGCTCGACGCGGCGCCGCACAGCGCCGTCATCGCGCTCCAGAAGGCGAAGGCGACGGCGACGATGTTGCGCCGGTTGAGCCGGTCGGCGACGCGCGCGATGGGAATGCCGAGCAGGGAATAGAACAGCGCGAAGCCGAAGCCCGCGAGCAGGCCCATCATGGTGTCGCTGAGGGCAAACTCCTTCTTGATCGGCTCGATCAGGACGTTGAAGATCGTGCGGTCGAGGAAGTTCAGCGCATAGATGATGGTAAGCAGACCCAGCACGTAATAGCGCCGCGGCGAGGGAGCTGCCGCGGCGGGCGTTTGCACCGACACCTGTGACGTCACATCGACCATCGCATCCCCCCCAATTTGTCTTTGTTGTTGTCGGCGGTCCAGCCTTATCGGAGCTGGTCGAGAGCGTTTTCGAGCGAAGTGGATACCGGTTCGCGGGAAGAAAACGCGTCGAACAAAAAAGCTCAGGCGTCGCGGATGTAATTTCCCGCTTCGAATTCGAGGGGTGCGGCATCTGCGTCGAATGAGACACCGATCGGGTCGCGATCCGCTTCAATTGCGTCCAGCTGCTCGCTCAGCATGCGCCGGATCATCAGGATGCCGCGGTCGCTCTGGCCGAAATGTTCCTCGGAATGAACGGTCACGGGTCCTTGACCGACCTGGGCCTCGTAATCGCCGGGGAATTGCTGGTGCTCCTGCTCTGTCATGTCCCACCAGAATTTGCCGTTGAACTTCGAGCGCATGCGGCCGATGTCGCCGGATGTCTTGACGCGGCCGGCGACGTAGATGCGGAACGAATTGTCGTCGATCGGCAGCGTCCAACCGATCGACTCGACGCGGGCGAATTGCGCCACGCGCGGGTTCGGCACGACGCGCAGAGTGGGGAGGGCGGCTTCGGTGACGCGATAAAACACACGGCCGTCATCCTGCTTGCGGATCGAGCGCACGGCGATGCCGCGCGGTGTCTTGTCGAACTTCACCTCCGGCATCGAAGCCATCATGTTGGTGAATTGCGGTCCCGAGAACGAGCCGTGCAGCACCGGCACATGATAGGGATCGACCACGTTCTCGAAATGCTGCAGCCAGTTGCAGGGGATGATTGCCGGTCCGCCGCCGCCGATCGAGGAATCATCGGCCTCGACGAATTCGCCGTCGTCCATGTTTTCGAGGCACTCGTAAGCCGGCAGCACCGGACGTTTCTCGGCCGGGCCCATATAGGCGAAGATCAGCCCGTAGCGCTCCTCGACCGGATACCAGGGCTGGCGCACCTTGTCCCTGAACTGGCCGCCATCGGGCTCGCAGGGCTGCTCCAGGCAATGGCCCTCGGTGTCGAACTTCCAGCCGTGATAGCAGCAGCGGATGCCGTCTTCCTCGACCTTGCCGTAGTAGAGCGTGGTGCCGCGATGGCAGCAGCGCGCGTGCAGCAGGCCGACGCGGCCGTGCCTGTCGCGGAACAGGATGAGGTCCTCGCCGAGCGCGCGCACCTTTCTCGGCGTGTCGGTGGCGTCGCTGACAAGCCCGACCGGATGCCAGTAACGGCGAAGCAATTCTCCCATCGCAGTGCCGCGCACGACCGATGTCAGCTCGGTGCGCGTCTGCGCCGGCTTCATCGCATACGCCGTGCCGAGATCGCGATCCCGCTGCGTGATCGTCATGCTGTTCCTCCCGCCGCCGGCCTTGCTAGCCAGGTCGTTTTTCGTGCGTGCTCCAGTGAAAGATAATTCGATGACAATGTCAACGATCTTCCGAAGTGCCTCTTAGTCGCATTTGGAAGTGGCTGGGGAGGTTGCGCTACCAACACTTGGCACGCCCTGGCTTTCTTGGCAGAGGTGGATCATGAGCCAGACATCGAGCAGTGACGGGCACGCGCCGCCGGATGCGGACGAAATCCACTCGCCGGCGCCGATCACCGTGATGCTGTCGTCGCGGCTGATGGTGCTGGCCAATCTGCTCAAGCGCGGCGCGATCCTGCGCTACAAGCGCCTCGCGGGATTGTCCTCGGTCGAGTTCGGACTCGTTGCCTCGCTCGGCCGCCGCCCGCCGATGAGCGTGGCGCGGCTCGCCGAAGCCGTCGGCCAGGACAAGGGCCAGATCAGCCGCGCGCTCGCGGAGCTCGTGGCGCGCAAGCTGATCGCGAAATCGGCCAATCCGAAGGACAGCCGCGAGGTGTTGGTCTCGCTGACCGCGGCAGGGCTCGCCGCGCATGATGCGATCGTCGAGGGCGCGCAGGAGCGCAATCGAAAGCTGCTGGAACAGTTGAGCAAGGACGAGTTCGAGACGCTGCTGGCGCAGATTGACCGCCTCACATCGACGGCCGAGAAGTTGCTCGAAGCGGAGAAGGAAGCGCGCTGATCTCAATCCGATTTTCCAGCGAATTTGATCGCCTGTAAGAGTTCCTTCAAGAAGTGTTCTAAACAGAGGCAGGTCATTACCACCCACTACGTGATGCAGTTGCGGACCCGCAACACTGCTGACGATACGGCTCGAACTCGAAGCGTTCTAAGCGTCCTGGCGTCATTCTCCAGAAATCATCATGTAAACGCGGCGCAACCATGCTTTCGGGCGCGTCCATGTTTCTTCATGTTTCTACGTCGCGGTTCATGCTCGGCAGCAGTCTGCTGATCGCGACCGCAATCCTGCCGCGCGAAGGTCATGCACAATCCAGCCTTCCGCCGGTGACGATCGATGCACCCAAACAGCAAGCGCGGCCCGCAGTCGCAACTCAGCGGCAGGGGCGAAGTTCAAGAACGACGACCCGCACGAGACCACGTGCGAACTCGGCCGCCGCTCCCGCGCCGACGGCCGATCGCTCGGCAAATTCGAGCACCGAACGCGCGAACGGTCCGGTCACCGGCTACGTCGCAAACCGCTCCCTGGCGGGGACCAAGACCAACACGCCGATCATGGAAACCCCTGAATCACTGTCCGTGATCGGGGCCGAGCAAATTCGCGATCAGAACGTCAACACGAAGTTCGACGAGACCTTGCGGTACACCCCCGGCGTTTTCGCCGGCACGTTCGGCAACGACACGCGGCAGGACTGGTTTCAGATCCGCGGGTTCCCCTCTCAGGACGTCGGCACCTTCCTGGACGGCCTGCAGCTGTTCTCGACTGCGTTCGGGACCTGGAAGCTCCAGCCGTGGAGCCTCGATCGCGTCGAAGTCCTGCGAGGACCTTCTGCAGTTCTGTATGGTGGCTCAAGTCCCAGCGGCATCGTGAACGCGGTCAGCAAGCTCGCTTTCGGTGAACCCATTCGCTTCATCGAAGCGGGGGTCAACAACTTCGGCAACTCCTATGTCCAGTTTGACGTTGGTGGTCCGGCCACACTCAGTCAGTCCGACGGGAAGCTCTTCTATCGCTTCGTCGGTCAGGTTCACGGCGGTGGAACGCAGGTCGATTTTACCAACGACAACAGCTATTTTCTTTCGCCGTCGTTCACGTGGATGCCCGATAGCGACACCCGTTTCACGCTGTACGCGCAGGTCTCCCACACTGACACCCGAGGTCAGAATTTCCTGCCCTATGTCGGGACCGTGGTGAACGCTCCGTACGGACGCATCTCCACCAGCCTGTTCGCGAGCGATCCCAGCGTTGATCGCTTGCGGCGCGATCAGGAGATGATCGGCTACCAGTTCGAGAAGAACCTCTCGGACAGCGTTACGATCCGTCAGAACGCGCGATACGCGCATGTGGACGTGCTCTACTCAACTCTGTTCGGGCTGGGCACGACCACGCCGGGCGATGTGAATTTGAATCGCGGCAATTTCTTCGTGCGCGACAAGGCGGGGCAGGCCGATGTGGACACCCAGTTCGAGTACCGGGTGGCGACAGGCCCCGTTGCGCATACGTTCCTCGTCGGGCTCGACCTGAAGCATTACGGGATCGACGACTATCAAGGGTTCGGCGCGGCCAATCCGCTCAATCTCGTCAACCCGGTCTATGCTCCCACGGCCGAGTTCAACGGGGTGGCCGGAACGAACCACTATCTGACGCAAAGTCAGAAAGCGCTCTACGTTCAGGATCAGATGAAGCTCGGGCGTTTCACGTTCGTGTTGTCCGGACGCAATGATTGGGTCAGCACCGTCAACAATAATCATGTCGGGGCAGATCAGAGCCGCGAAGACAGCCGTTTTTCGGGCCGCGTCGGCGCGATCTACAATTTCGACATGGGTCTCGCGCCCTATGTCTCCTACGCGACGAGCTACAATCCGGTCATCGGCACCAATTTCTCCACCGGCAATTTGCTTGTGCCCGAAACCGGTGAGCAGGCCGAAATCGGCTTGAAGTACCAGCCTGTCGGGTTGAACGCCCGCTTCGGAATTTCGCTGTTCGATCTGAAGCGAAAGAACGTTCTGACGAGCGATCCGACCTTTGTCCTCGGGTCCATTCAGACGGGTGAGGTCACCTCGCGAGGTGTGGAACTCGAGGCGGTTGCCAACATCACGCCGGACTTCAAGGTCACAGCGAGCTACACCAACTTCGAGCTGTTCGTCAGCAAGGACCTGAATCCGGCGTTGGTCGGTACTGTTCCGACGAATACGCCGAGACAGCTTGCCTCGCTGTGGGGTGATTACACCTTCCGGGAGGGAGCCCTGAGCGGTTTCGGCTTTGGCGGCGGCGTTCGATATGTCGGCTCGTCCTTTGCGGACACGGCCAATACGCTGGTGGTGCCGTCCGTCGTTCTCGGCGATCTCGCTGTGCACTACGAGTTGAAGAACGGGCGGGCAGCGGTGAACTTCATCAACATTGCGGATACGACCTATGTCGCGAGTTGTTCGTCGATTGGCGCCTGCTTCTATGGCGACCGCCGGCGCATCACTGGCAGCTTGTCCTACAAGTGGTGAGGACGGGCAGGGGAGAAGCTCTTGAACGCGCGCGCACGGTCAGGCTCTGGTCCGTGGTCCACACCCTGGACCAGCCTGATCTCGACCGTCTTCCTGCTGCTCCTCTGCCTCACTGGACTGCCACTGATCTTCCATCCCGAGATCGATGAGCTCCCGGGCTACGCCCCCCAGTCCGAAGCTCATGCGAGCGCGGCGCGCGCGACCACCCAGGCGGTCGACGACGCCGCGCTCGACCTGCTCACCGTCGTTGTGATCGGCGGCGGCCTCTATCTCTGGCTGGCGCGGCGGCGCAAGCGCGTGCCTGCCAAAGCCGGTGCATTCGCCAGACGAGCCCCGGTCCCGTCGTGATGCATGGCTCCCCTGACCGTTCGCGCCTGTGGATACGTGTCTTTGCGGCATCTATCGCGCTCGCGGCCGCGGCCATCACGGGTCTGTTAGCGGCGCTGCTCCGGGGAGCGCTGGGCCAGTATGTCGTCTGGGTGACGGTCGGGGCCCCGGTGGTGGTCATTGCCTGGGTTTGGGTGCGCCGCCGCACGCAAAAATCCGAGCAATTTTCACGGGCGATACGCGGCAAACAGCCGGCGCGCCCGTGCGCCGCAATCTCAGAACTGCTGCCCTGCAAAACTGTGGCCGCCCTTGCTGGGTCTGGCGATCTGCTCCATACCAGCCGCGGGTGATTCCGGGATTTCCACCGGTCTGGGAGCAGCAAAGGGCCTGAAAAGAGCGTGTCTTGCGCCCATTGGTGCACTGCGCTAAGGCTCAGAACAATTCCAAACTGGACGAATCCGTGGCTGTCCCGAGGCCGCGGGAAAAAGGGCTCGTCAATGAGCGGCATTCTACAGAACTATCTTCCACTCGTCGTCTTTATAGGGGTAGCGGGCCTCATTGGCCTCGTGCTGCTGATCGCGCCCTTCATCGTGGCGTTCCAGCAGCCGGATCCGGAAAAGCTGTCGGCGTATGAGTGCGGTTTCAACGCCTTCGACGACGCCCGCATGAAGTTCGACGTCCGCTTCTATCTGGTCGCCATCCTCTTCATCATCTTCGACCTCGAGGTGGCGTTCCTGTTTCCCTGGGCAGTGGCGTTCGGCAAGCTCGGCGCGACCGGCTTCTGGTCCATGGTGGTGTTCCTCGGCGTGCTGACCGTCGGGTTCGCCTATGAATGGAAGAAAGGGGCACTGGAATGGGATTGAACCCTGCAACGTCCGCCGGTCCGGTCGTAGCGCCGGCCCCCAAGGGCATCCTGGATCCCTCCACCGGCCGGCCGGTCGGGGCCAATGATCCGTTCTTCCTCGAGGTCAATTCCGAGCTGTCCGACAAGGGCTTCTTCGTGGCCGCGACCGACGACCTCATCACCTGGGCCCGGACCGGCTCGCTGATGTGGATGACCTTCGGTCTCGCCTGCTGCGCGGTCGAGATGATGCAGGTGTCGATGCCGCGCTACGACGTCGAGCGCTTCGGCTTCGCCCCGCGCGCCTCGCCGCGCCAGTCCGACGTGATGATCGTCGCGGGGACCTTGACCAACAAGATGGCCCCGGCTTTGCGCAAGGTCTACGACCAGATGCCCGAGCCGCGCTACGTCATCTCGATGGGCTCCTGCGCCAATGGCGGCGGCTATTATCACTATTCCTACTCGGTCGTGCGCGGCTGCGACCGCATCGTGCCGATCGACATCTACGTGCCGGGCTGCCCGCCCACGGCGGAAGCGCTGCTCTACGGCGTGCTGCTGCTGCAGAAGAAGATCCGCCGCACCGGCACCATCGAACGCTAAGGTTTTACGTCATGGACGACGCCAAGCTCGACGCCCTGGGGCAGACGATCGTGAGCGCGCTTCCCGGCGCCGCGCTCGGTCATTCGGTGGCCTTCAACCAGCTCACGGTCGATGTCGAGGCCAGCAAGATCGTCGAGGTGGTCAAGTACCTCCGCGACGACCCGAACTGCCGGTTCATCAACTTCACCGACATCACGGCCGCCGACTATCCGTCGCGCGAAAAGCGCTTCGACGTGATCTACCACTTCCTGTCTCCGACCCTGAACGCGCGGATCCGGCTCAAGGCCCAGGCCGACGAGACCACGCAGGTGCCGTCGCTGATCGAGGTGTTTCCCGGCGCCGACTGGTTCGAGCGCGAGGCCTACGACCTCTATGGCGTGTTCTTCGTCGGTCATCCCGACATGCGCCGCCTGCTGACCGACTACGGTTTCGAAGGCCATCCGCTGCGCAAGGATTTCCCGACCACCGGTTTCGTCGAGGTTCGCTACGACGACCAGGAGAAGCGGGTGGTGTACGAGCCCGTCCGGCTCAACCAGGAATTCCGCAAGTTCGACTTTTTGTCTCCGTGGGAGGGAGCCGATTATCCGGTCCTTCCGGGAGATGAAAAAGCAGGGCCGAAGGTCTGATCATGAACGAGCAACCCGAACAGCTTCGCAATTTCACCATCAACTTCGGCCCGCAGCATCCGGCTGCGCATGGCGTGCTGCGGCTGGTGCTGGAGCTTGACGGCGAAGTCGTCGCCCGCGTCGACCCGCATATCGGCCTGCTTCACCGCGGCACCGAGAAGCTGATCGAGCAGAAGACCTATCTCCAGGCGATCCCGTATTTCGACCGCCTCGACTACGTCGCGCCGATGAACCAGGAGCACGCCTTCTGCATGGCGGCCGAAAAGCTGCTGGGCATCGAGGTGCCGCGCCGCGGTCAGCTGATCCGCATCCTCTATTGCGAGATCGGCCGCATCCTGTCTCATCTTCTCAACGTCACCACGCAGGCGATGGACGTCGGCGCGCTGACCCCGCCGCTGTGGGGTTTCGAAGAGCGCGAAAAGCTGATGGTGTTCTACGAGCGCGCCTCCGGCAGCCGTATGCACGCAGCCTATTTCCGCGTCGGGGGCGTGCATCAGGACCTGCCGCAGAAGCTGGTCGACGACATCGAGGCCTGGTGCGATCCGTTCCTGAAGGTGGTCGAGGATCTCGATCGGCTGCTCACTGCCAACCGCATCTTCAAGCAGCGCAACGTCGACATCGGCGTGGTGTCGCTGAAGGAGGCCTGGGAGTGGGGCTTCTCGGGCGTGATGGTGCGCGGCTCGGGCGCGGCTTGGGATCTGCGCAAGTCGCAGCCCTATGAATGCTACGCCGAGATGGATTTCGACATTCCGATCGGCAAGAACGGCGACTGCTACGACCGCTATCTGATCCGCATGGAAGAGATGCGCCAGTCGGTGCGCATCATGAAGCAGTGCATCCAGAAGCTGAACGCGCCCGACGGCAAGGGCCCCGTCGTCGTCGAGGACAACAAGGTCGCGCCGCCGCGCCGTGGCGAGATGAAGCGCTCGATGGAAGCGCTGATCCACCACTTCAAGCTCTACACCGAAGGCGTTCACGTGCCGGCCGGCGAAGTCTACGCCGCGGTCGAGGCGCCCAAGGGCGAGTTCGGCGTCTATCTGATCTCCGACGGCACCAACAAGCCGTACAAGTGCAAGATCCGCGCGCCGGGCTTTGCGCATCTGCAGGCGATGGACCACATCTGCCGCGGTCATCTGCTCGCCGACGTCTCGGCCATTCTCGGCTCGCTCGACATCGTGTTCGGAGAGGTCGATCGCTGATGGGGCAGCAGGCGCCAATTCAGTTCGACCGCAACTCGGGGGCCCTTGAAGGGGCCAACCTGTGGGAGCGGACGGCTGCGCTGGCGCTGGTGACGGGATCGAAGATCTCCTCGCACTTCTCGCATATGGGCTACATTGCCTGCGCCAATCTGCTGGCGAAGACGCTGCCCAAGCGCGACATCGCGATCAAGCTCAATCCCGACGCCGTGTTCGAATTCCCTTACGGCGATGGCTATTGGAGCAAGCTGCTCAACCGCTCGTACAATTACGAGGACGAGCTCGAGCTGCTGTTCGCCGACTCGATCGACGTAGACTACACGCTGCTCGATTGCGGCGCCAATTACGGCTACTGGTCGGTGCTGGTGTCGAGCAAGCCGTTCGGTTCGCACAAGGCGATCGCGATCGAGCCGTCCGGGCAGAACTATCCGAAGCTCGCCAACAACGCCCGCGTCAACGGCCATCGCTTCGAGACCCTGAAATGCGCGATCGGCGCGAGCCGCGGCACCGCGCGGCTGTCCGGCACCAAGCACGAGGCCTTCAGCATCGCCGGCGCGCCGTCGGCGGGCGGCGAGGACGTGCCTGTTCTCGCGCTCGACAATCTGATCGACGACGGCAAGATTGCCGCCAGCGGCAAGTACCTGATCAAGCTCGACGTCGAAGGCGTCGAGATCGAGGCGATCAAGGGCGGCGCCCGGTTGCTCCAGACCGACAGCGTCATCATGTGCGAGGAGCACGGCAGCGACCGCAATCACTCCGTGTCGCGCTACATCCTCGAGCAGACCCCGCTGAAGCTGATCGTGCTCGATCCGCGCAGCAACCGGCTGGAGACCGTGACCGAGCTGTCGATCCTCGACCGCATCAAGGTCTCGACCCATGTCGGCTACAACGTTTTCGGCACCGCAAGCGCGTTCTGGCAGGACAGGATCGAAGCCCTGAATGCGAAAAACGCGCGCCGTATGCAGTGAGAGATTAAGAGATGTCCGTTCGCCGATTAGCACCGAAGGAAGTCCAGCCCGCGAGCTTTGCGTTCACGGACGAGAACCTCGCGTTCGCGAAACAGCAGATCGCGAAATATCCGGAAGGGCGTCAGGCCTCCGCGGTCATCGCCATTCTCTGGCGCGTCCAGGAGCAGCACGACGGCTGGGTTTCGGAAGCCGCGATCCGCGCCGTCGCCGACTTGCTCGACATGCCCTATATCCGCGTGCTGGAAGTCGCGACCTTCTACACGATGTTCCAGCTCGCGCCCGTCGGCAAGAAGGCCCACGTCCAGGTCTGCGGCACCACGCCGTGCCGCCTCCGCGGCGCCGAGGACCTCATCCACGTCTGCGAGCACCGCATCCATCACGAGCCCTTCCATCTGTCCAAGGACGGCAATTTCAGCTGGGAAGAGGTCGAGTGCCTCGGTGCCTGCGTGAACGCGCCGATGGTGCTGATCGGCAAGGACACCTATGAGGACCTGACCAAGGAAACCTTCGGCAAGGTGCTCGACGGTTTTGCTTCGGGCAATCCGCCCAAGCCCGGTCCGCAGAACGGCCGCCAGTTCTCGGCGCCGAGCGGCGGACCGACCACGCTGAAGGAAATCACCTGATGCGTGATCTCATCGCAATTGGAGGGAACGAGGCCGTGAAGAAATGGGGCTTCGTCGCCATGCACGCCGCGGTCGCGGCCGCTTTCATGTTCCTGCTGCAGCGCTTCTTCATGAACGCGACGCAGGAGACCAGTCTGCTCTGGGCGCTGATCTTCGCCGTCTGCGCCGCCGGACTTGCCTACAAGCAGTCCATTCGTTGATCGGAAAGCACTGATATGCTCGAGGACAAGGACCGCATCTTCAAGAACCTCTACGGCCTCCATGATTGGGGCCTCGAGGGCGCGCGGCGTCGCGGCGCCTGGGATGGCACCAAGACCATCATCGACAAGGGCCGCGACTGGATCATCAACGAGATGAAGGCCTCGGGCCTGCGCGGGCGCGGCGGCGCCGGCTTTCCGACCGGTTTGAAATGGTCCTTCATGCCGAAGGAATCGACCGACGGCCGTCCGAGCTACCTCGTCGTCAACGCCGACGAATCCGAGCCCGGCACCTGCAAGGATCGCGAGATCATGCGGCACGATCCGCATCTCCTGATCGAGGGCTGCCTGATCGCGAGTTGCGCGATGAATGCGCATGCCTGCTACATCTATGTCCGCGGCGAGTTCATCCGCGAGCGCGAGCATCTCCAGGCCGCGATCGACCAGGCCTATGAGGCCAAGCTGGTCGGCAAGGACAATGTCAACGGCTGGCCGTTCGACATCTACGTCGCCCACGGCGCCGGCGCCTATATCTGCGGCGAGGAAACCGCGCTGCTCGAAAGCCTCGAAGGCAAGAAGGGCCAGCCGCGCCTGAAGCCGCCGTTCCCGGCGAATGTCGGCCTGTATGGCTGCCCGACCACCGTCAACAACGTCGAGTCGATCGCGGTTGCGCCGGACATCCTCCGCCGGGGTGCGGCGTGGTTCGCCGGCATCGGCCGTCCGAACAATGTCGGCACCAAGCTGTTCTGCATCTCCGGCCATGTCGAGCGGCCCTGCAACGTCGAAGAAGCCATGGGCATTCCGTTCCGTGAGTTGATCGACAAGCATTGCGGCGGCATCCGCGGCGGCTGGGACAACCTCAAGGCCGTGATCCCCGGCGGCTCGTCGGTGCGCATGGTGCCGGCCGAGCAGATCATCGACACGCCGATGGATTTCGACAGCTTGAGCAAGCTGCGTTCGGGCCTCGGCACCGCGGCCGTGATCGTGATGGACAAATCGACCGACCTGATCCGCTCGATCGCCCGCATCTCCTATTTCTACAAGCATGAGAGCTGCGGCCAGTGCACGCCGTGCCGCGAGGGCACCGGCTGGATGTGGCGCGTGCTCACCCGCATGGCCGACGGCCGCGCCCACAAGCGTGAGATCGACATGCTGCTCGAAGTGACGAAACAGGTCGAAGGCCACACCATCTGCGCGCTCGGCGACGCAGCCGCCTGGCCGATCCAGGGCCTGATCGCGCATTTCCGTCACGAGATCGAAGCGCGCATCGACGAATATTCGCACAAGGCCGACATCGACGATATCGGCGTCCGCGATCCCGTGAACATGGTCGCGGCGGAGTAAGAGACATGACCAAGCTCATCATCGACGGCAAAGAGATCGATGTCCCCGCCGAATACACGCTGCTTCAGGCGTGCGAGGCGGCCGGCGCCGAGATTCCGCGCTTCTGCTATCACGAGCGGCTGTCGATCGCCGGCAATTGCCGGATGTGCCTCGTCGAGGTGAAGGGCGGCCCGAAGCCGGTCGCAAGCTGCGCCTGGGGCGTGCGCGACTGCCGTCCGGGCCCGAAGGGCGAGCCGCCGGAAATCTCGACCCGTTCGCCGATGGTGAAGAAGGCACGCGAAGGCGTGATGGAATTCCTTCTGATCAACCATCCGCTGGATTGCCCGATCTGCGACCAGGGCGGCGAGTGCGACCTTCAGGACCAGGCGATGGGCTATGGTGTCGACACCAGCCGCTTCGCCGAGAACAAGCGCGCGGTCGAGGACAAATATCTCGGCGCGCTGGTCAAGACCTCGATGAACCGCTGCATCCAGTGCACGCGCTGCGTCCGCTTCTCGGCGGAAGTCGCAGGCGCGCCCGAGATGGGCGCCACCGGCCGCGGCGAGGACATGGAGATCACGACCTATCTCCAGCACGCGCTGACGTCCGAACTGCAAGGCAACCTCGTCGACATCTGCCCGGTCGGCGCGCTGACCTCGAAGCCTTATGCCTTCGCCGCGCGTCCGTGGGAGCTCGGCAAGACCCAGTCGATCGACGTCATGGACGGCGTGGGATCGGCGATCCGCGTCGACACCCGCGGCCGTGAGGTGATGCGCGTGCTGCCGCGCATCAACGAGGCCGTGAACGAGGAGTGGATCTCCGACAAGACCCGTCACGTCGTCGACGGCCTGCGCACCCAGCGCCTCGACCGGCCCTACATCCGCGAAGCCGGCAAGCTGCGCGCGGCAAGCTGGCCCGAGGCCTTTGCCGCGATTGCCGCCAAGGCAGCGCGCACCGACGGCAAGCGCATCGGCGCGATCGCGGGCGATCTCTCCGGCGTCGAAGAGATGTTCGCGATCAAGGATCTTCTCGCCAAGTACGGCTCGAGCAATCTGGCGGTGCAGGGCGGCGACGCCTTCGATCCCGCGCTCGGCCGCGGCTCCTACATCTTCAATCCGACGCTGGTCGGCGTCGAGCAGGCCGATGCGCTGCTCATCATCGGCGCCAATCCGCGGAAAGAGGCGGCCGTGTTCAACGCCCGCATCCGCAAGCGCTGGCGCGCCGGCGGCTTCAAGGTCGGCGTGATCGGCGCCAAGGCCGACCTGACTTACGATTATGATCATCTCGGCGCGGGCACCGAAACGCTCGGTGAGCTCGCGGCCGGCAAGCACTCCTTCATGGACGTGCTCAAGAACGCCAAGAACCCGATCATCCTGGTCGGTGCTGGCGCGGCCTCGCGCCACGACGGCGCCGCCATCCTCGCTGCAGCCGCCAAGCTCGCGCTCGATGTCGGCGCGCTCAAGGACGGCTGGAACGGCTTTGGCGTGCTGCACGAGACCGCCTCGCGCGTCGGTGCGCTCGATATCGGCTTCTCCGCAACGGCGGGTGGCCTGAACGCCGCGCAGATGACCACGTTCGGCACGCTCGACCTGCTGTTCCTGCTCGGCGCCGACGAGATCAAGCCCTCCGACGGTACCTTCGTCGTCTATATCGGCACCCATGGTGACCGCGGCGCCCATCGCGCCGACGTGATCCTGCCGGCGGCCGCCTACACCGAGAAGTCCGCGATCTACGTCAACACCGAAGGCCGCGTGCAGATGACCGGCCGCGCCGCGTTCCCGCCGGGCGAAGCCCGCGAGGACTGGGCGGTCGTCCGTGCGCTCTCGGAAGCGCTCGGCAAGAAGCTCGGCTACGACTCGCTGGCCGCGCTGCGCCAGGCGATCTTCAAGGCCGTGCCGCATCTGATCCGTCTCGACCAGATCGAGGCCGGCTCGGCCGACCAGATCAAGAAGCTGGCGGGGAAGGGCGGTTCGCCCGAGAAGGCGCCGTTCAAGGCTCTCGTCGAGGACTTCTATTTGACCAACCCAATCGCGCGTGCGTCCGCCGTGATGGCGGAATGTTCGCGGCTTGCCTCCGGGCAGATGCTGACCGCAGCGGAGTGAGCTGATGGAATTTTTCGAAAGCGCATTCTGGACCGGTTTCCTCTGGCCGCTGATCATCATGATCGCGCAGAGCGTGCTGGTGCTCGTCTTGCTGCTGGTCGCGATCGCCTACATCCTGCTGGCCGACCGCAAGATCTGGGCGGCGGTGCAGATCCGCCGCGGTCCCAACGTGGTCGGCCCGTGGGGCCTGCTGCAATCCTTCGCCGACCTGCTGAAGTTCGTGCTGAAGGAGCCGATCATTCCGTCCGGCGCCAACAAGGGCGTGTTCCTCCTTGCTCCCCTGGTCTCGTGCGTGCTCGCGCTTGCGGCCTGGGCGGTGATCCCGACCAATCTCGGCTGGGTGATCTCGGACATCAATGTCGGCGTGCTCTTCATCTTCGCGATCTCGTCGCTGTCGATCTACGGCATCATCATGGCCGGGTGGTCGTCGAACTCGAAGTACCCCTTCCTCGCCGCGCTGCGCTCGGCGGCGCAGATGGTGTCCTATGAAGTCTCGATCGGCTTCGTCATCATCACGGTGCTGCTCTGCGCCGGCACGCTGAACCTGTCGGCCGTGGTCGAGGCCCAGCATGCGCGGGGCCTCGCCAGCCTGATCGGGTTGCCGCAGCTGACCATCCTGAACTGGTACGTCTGGCCGCTGTTCCCGATGTTCGTGATCTTCTACGTCTCGGCGCTGGCGGAAACCAACCGTCCGCCCTTCGACCTCGTGGAGGCTGAATCCGAGCTGGTCGCGGGCTTCATGGTCGAATACGGCTCGACGCCGTATCTGCTGTTCATGCTCGGCGAGTATGTCGCGATCGTCACGATGTGCGCGCTGGCGACGATCCTGTTCCTCGGAGGCTGGCTGCCGCCGGTGGACCTGCCGCCCTTCAACTGGGTGCCGGGCATCATCTGGTTCGCGCTCAAAGTCTTCTTCATGTTCTTCCTGTTCGCGATGGCCAAGGCGATCGTGCCGCGCTACCGCTACGACCAATTGATGCGCCTCGGCTGGAAGGTGTTCCTGCCGCTGTCGCTGGCGATGGTGATCGTGGTGGCCGGCGTGCTGCATTTCGCCGACATCGCGCCGAAGTGAGGGCCGTCATGGGTATCAACATCAACGCCACTGCACGCTCGCTCCTGTTGTCGGAATTCGTCTCGGCGTTCTTCCTCGCCATGCGCTATTTCTTCCAGCCGAAGCCGACGTTGAACTATCCGTTCGAGAAGGGCCCGATCTCGCCGCGCTTCCGTGGTGAGCACGCGCTGCGCCGCTATCCGAACGGCGAGGAACGCTGCATCGCCTGCAAGCTGTGCGAAGCGGTCTGCCCGGCGCAGGCCATCACCATCGAGGCCGGCCCGCGCCGCAATGACGGCACCCGCCGCACCGTGCGCTACGACATCGACATGGTGAAGTGCATCTATTGCGGCCTCTGCCAGGAGGCCTGCCCGGTCGACGCCATCGTCGAAGGTCCGAACTTCGAGTTCGCGACCGAGACCCGCGAGGAACTGTTCTATGACAAGGCCAAGCTGCTCGCCAATGGCGACCGCTGGGAACGCGAGATCGCGAAGGCGATCGAGCTCGATGCGCCTTACCGGTGAGATGAGAGCATGATCCTCCCCGCGCTGTTCTTCTATCTCTTCGCCGGCGTCTGCGTCGCCTCGGCGGTGATGGTGATTGTCTCGCGCAATCCCGTGCACTCCGTGCTGTACCTGATCCTGGCCTTCGTCAACGCCTCCGGCCTGTTCGTCCTGATGGGCGCCGAGTTCCTCGGCATGATGCTGATCGTCGTCTACGTCGGCGCGGTCGCGGTGCTGTTCCTGTTCGTGATCATGATGCTCGACGTCGACTTCCTCGAGCTGCGCGAAGGCTTCATCCAGTACCTGCCGGTCGGTGTCGTGATCGGCGGCATTTTCCTGTTTGAGCTGCTGCTGACCGTCGGCGCCTGGGTCATCAACCCGAGCGTCAGCAAGACCATCACGGCGCCAATTCCGGCCAACGTCTCCAACACCGAAGCGCTCGGCCTGGTGCTCTATACGAAGTACATCCACTACTTCCAGCTCTCGGGCATGGTTCTGCTGGTCGCCATGATCGGCGCCATCGTGCTGACCTTGCGCCACAAGGCGAGCGTGAAGCGGCAGGACATCAACGTTCAGAACGCGCGCACGCCCGAGATGGCGATGGCGATGCGCAAGGTGGCTCCGGGGCAGGGGCTCCAGGACAGCGACTCCGCGGAGTGGGTGAAATGACGATCGGGCTCGGACACTATCTGGCGGTCGGCGCGATCCTGTTCACGCTCGGGATCCTCGGCATTTTCCTGAACCGCAAGAACATCATCGTCATCCTGATGTCGATCGAGCTGATCCTGCTCTCGGTCAACATCAACCTCGTGGCATTCTCGACCTTCCTCGGCGACATCGTCGGCCAGGTCTTCGCGCTTCTGGTGCTCACTGTCGCTGCTGCTGAAGCCGCGATCGGTCTCGCCATCCTGGTGGTCTATTTCCGCAACCGCGGCTCGATCGCGGTTGAGGACGTCAATCTGATGAAGGGCTGAGCTCAGTCATGGTTCAGGCAATCGTTTTCCTGCCGCTCCTGGGCGCCGTTCTGGCCGGCCTGATCGCGCTGTTCGGCGCTCATGCCCGCAACCCCTCGGGCGACACCGTCGAGCATCACGACGACCACGGTCATGGCCACGGCGACGCCCACGCGTCGGCGCCCCATGATTCTCATGGACATGACGATCATGGTCACGACGACCACGCGCATGACGACCACGGTCCGGCCGAGCCGCCCGCGGCCGGCTCGCGCGGCGCGGAGCTGATCACGACAGGGCTGCTGTTCGTGTCGGCGGCGCTGTCCTGGATGACGCTGGTCGATGTCGGCTTCATGCACCATGACGTCCGCATCCAGTTGCTGCCCTGGATCTTCTCCGGCGACCTCCAGGTCTGGTGGACGCTGCGGGTCGACACGCTCACCGCCGTGATGCTGGTGGTGGTGACCACCGTGTCCTCGCTCGTGCACCTCTATTCCATCGGCTACATGGACGAGGATCCGAACCGGCCGCGCTTCTTCGGCTATCTCTCGCTGTTCACCTTCGCCATGCTGATGCTGGTGACCGCCGACAACCTCGTGCAGCTGTTCTTCGGCTGGGAAGGCGTGGGTCTGGCGAGCTATCTGCTGATCGGCTTCTGGTACCAGAAGCCCACGGCGAACGCCGCGGCCATCAAGGCCTTCGTGGTCAACCGCGTCGGCGATTTCGGCTTCGCGCTCGGTATCTTCGCGATCTTCCTGCTGACCAGCTCGACCGATTTCGAGACCATCTTCCATCAGGCTCCCAGCCTGACTGGCAAGACCATCGACTTCCTCGGCTGGCACGCCGACGCGCTGACGCTGACCTGCCTGCTGCTGTTCATGGGCGCGATGGGCAAGTCGGCGCAGTTCCTGCTGCACACCTGGTTGCCGGACGCGATGGAAGGCCCGACGCCGGTGTCGGCGCTGATCCACGCCGCGACCATGGTCACCGCCGGCGTGTTCATGGTGGCGCGTCTGTCGCCGCTGTTCGAGCTCGCGCCGAACGCGCAGGCCGTCGTGATGTTCTTCGGCGCCACCACCGCGTTCTTCGCGGCGACCATCGGCCTCGTCCAGAACGACATCAAGCGCATCGTCGCCTATTCGACCTGTTCGCAGCTCGGCTACATGTTCGTGGCGATGGGAGCGGGGGCCTATTCGGTCGGCATGTTCCATCTGTTCACGCACGCCTTCTTCAAGGCACTGCTGTTCTTAGGCTCCGGCTCGGTGATCTACGCGATGCACCACGAGCAGGACATCCGCAACATGGGTGGCCTCTGGAAGAAGATCCCCTACACCTATGCGGTGATGGTGGTCGGCACGCTCGCGCTGACCGGCTTCCCGCTCACCGCCGGCTATTTCTCCAAGGACGCGATCATCGAAGCGGCCTACGCCTCGCATAATCCGTTCGCGATCTACGGCTTCGTGATGACGGTCGTCGCCGCCGGCCTGACCTCGTTCTACTCCTGGCGCCTGATCTTCAAGACCTTCCACGGCGAGCCGCATGACGAGCATCATTACGAGGCCGCGCACGAGGCTCCGCTCTGGATCCTGATCCCGATCGGCGTGCTCGCGGTCGGCTCGTTCGTCGCGGGTCTGCCGTTCAAGGAGCTGTTCGCCGGTCATGGCGTCGAGGAGTTCTTCCGCGAATCCGTCAAGATGAACCCGCACATCATCGAGGAGATGCACCACATCCCGCAGCACATCGCCTTCCTGCCGACGGTGATGATGGTGCTGGGCTTCCTGGTGTCGTATCTGTTCTACATCCGCCGGCCTTATCTGCCGGTCGAGCTCGCGAACACGCAGCCGATGCTGTACCAGTTCCTGCTCAACAAATGGTACTTCGACGAGCTCTACGATCTCATCTTCGTCCGTCCGGCGAAGTGGATCGGCTATCAGCTCTGGAAGAAGGGCGACGGCTTCATCATCGACGGCCTCGGTCCCGATGGTATCTCCGCCCGCGTGCTGGACGTCACCCGCAACGTCGTGAAGATCCAGACCGGCTATCTCTATCACTACGCCTTTGCCATGCTGATCGGCGCCGCCGGCCTGATCACCTGGTTCATGTTCGGCTTTGGAGGCCAGTAAATGACGACCTGGCCCATCCTTTCGGTCACGACGTTCCTGCCGCTGGTCGGGGCGCTGATGGTCTATCTCAGCCGCGGCGATGACGAGGCGGCCCGGCGCAATGCGTGCTGGATCGCGCTCTGGACCACGCTGATCACCTTCGCGGTGTCGGTGATCCTGGTGATGCGCTTCGACCCGGCCAACCCCGACTTCCAGTTCGTCGAGAAGGCGGGCTGGCTCGCCACCGGCATCACCTACCACATGGGTGTCGACGGCATTTCGTTGCCGCTCATCATCCTGACCACCGCGATCATGCCGTTCTGCATCATCGCGAGCTGGAAATCGGTGACGAGCCGGGTCCGCGAATACATGATGGCGTTCCTGATCCTGGAAACGCTGATGATTGGCACCTTCTCGGCGCTCGATCTCGTGCTGTTCTATCTGTTCTTCGAGGGCGGCCTGATCCCGATGTTCTTGATCATCGGCATCTGGGGCGGTCCGCGCCGGGTGTATGCCTCCTTCAAGTTCTTTCTCTACACGTTCCTCGGCTCCGTCTTGATGCTGCTCGCCATCATGGCGCTGTACTGGAACGGCGGCACCACCGACATCCCGACCCTGATGCACACCGCCGTGCCGCGGTCGTTGCAGACCTGGGCGTGGCTCGCCTTCTTCGCCTCGTTCGCGGTGAAGATGCCGATGTGGCCGGTGCACACCTGGCTGCCCGACGCGCACGTGGAAGCGCCGACCGCAGGCTCCGTGGTTCTGGCTGCGATCCTGCTGAAGATGGGCGGCTACGGCTTCCTGCGCTTCTCGCTGCCGATGTTCCCGCTGGCGTCGCACGACTTCGCGCCGCTGGTATTCACGCTCTCCGCCATCGCCATCGTCTACACCTCGCTGGTGGCGCTGATGCAGGAGGACATGAAGAAGCTGATCGCGTACTCGTCGGTCGCGCATATGGGCTTCGTCACCATGGGCATCTTCGCCGGCACCATGCAGGGTGTCGCCGGCGGCGTGTTCCAGATGATCTCGCACGGCATCGTCTCCGGCGCGCTGTTCCTCTGCGTCGGCGTCGTCTACGACCGCATGCACACACGCGAGATCGCGGCCTATGGCGGCCTCGTCAACCGGATGCCGCTCTACGCGCTGGCCTTCATGGTCTTCACCATGGCCAATGTCGGTCTGCCCGGCACGAGCGGCTTCGTCGGCGAGTTCATGACGCTGCTCGGCACCTTCAAGGTCTCGATCCCGACCGCGTTCTTCGCCACCTTCGGCGTGATCCTCTCGGCCGGCTACGCGCTGTGGCTCTACCGCAAGGTCGTGTTCGGGGCGCTGGTCAAGCCGTCGCTGGCGAGCATGAAGGATCTCACCTTCCGCGAATGCGTGACGCTGTTCCCGCTGCTCGCGCTGACGATCCTGTTCGGCGTCTGGCCGAAGCCGGTGCTCGACATGTCGGCCGCCTCGGTCCAGCAACTCGTCAACAATTACAACACCGCTGTGACGGCCGTGAAGGCCGCCGCGCTGCTCCAGTGACCGGGCAGGTCAGGATATCGCCATGAACTTTGTGATTTCAGGTTATCAACTGGCGCCGGTGCTGCCCGAGCTCGTGCTCGCGGTCGGCGCCATGGCACTCCTGATGCTGGGCGCCTATCGCGGGCAGGAGACCACCAGGACGGTCACCTCGCTCGCGGTCCTGCTCCTGATCGTGGTTGGCGTGCTGGTGTATCTCCAGCCCGCGGGCAAGCAGGTGACCTTCGGCGGCAGCTTCATCGTCGATGACTTCGCGCGCTTCATGAAGATCATGGCGCTGATCGGTTCGGCGGCGACGCTGGTGCTGTCGACCGAGTTCCTGTCCGACCCGTCGCGCCGCATCTTCGAATACGCGATCCTGGTGCTGCTCTCGACGCTCGGCATGATGGTGCTGATCTCGGCCGGCGATCTGATCTCGCTCTATCTCGGCCTCGAGCTGATGTCGCTCGCGCTCTACGTCGTGGCGGCCTCGAACCGCGACAACGCCAAGTCCACCGAAGCCGGCCTGAAGTATTTCGTGCTCGGTGCGCTGTCCTCGGGCATGCTGCTGTACGGCTCCTCGTTGATCTACGGCTTCACCGGCACCGTGACCTTCACCGGGATCGCGGCCGCGGCGACGGTCTCGAATGTCGGCCTCGTCTTCGGCCTCGTTTTCCTGCTCGCGGGCTTGTGCTTCAAGGTCTCGGCCGTGCCGTTCCACATGTGGACGCCCGACGTCTACGAGGGCGCACCGACTCCGGTCACCGCCTTCTTTGCCTCGGCGCCGAAGGTAGCGGCGCTCGCCGTCTTCACCCGCGTCACGCTGACGGCGTTCCCGGGCATCGTCTCGCAATGGCAGCAGATCCTGGTGTTCGTGGCGATTGCCTCGATGGCGCTCGGTTCGTTCGCGGCGATCGGCCAGACCAACATCAAGCGCCTGATGGCCTATTCCTCGATCGGCCATATGGGCTTTGCGCTGGTCGGTCTCGCCTCCGGTACGATGGAAGGCGCGCAGGGCGTGCTGATGTATGTCGTGATCTATGTCGCGATGACGCTTGGCTCGTTCTCGGTCATCCTCGCCATGAAGCGCAACGGTCAGGCCGTCGAGCAGATCAGCGATTTCGCAGGTCTGTCGCGCACCAATCCGCTGCTCGCCTTCATGTTCGCGATGCTGCTGTTCTCGCTGGCCGGCGTTCCGCCGCTCGCCGGCTTCTTCGGCAAATGGTACGTCTTCGTCGCCGCCATCAGGGCCAATCTGTTCACGCTTGCCGTGATCGGCGTGCTCACCAGCGTGGTGGGCGCCTATTATTACCTCTCCATCGTCAAGACGATGTATTTCGACGAGCCGGCCGGTCAGGTCGATCCGGTGCGCGTCGAGGTGAAGACGGTGCTGGCGATCGCGGGCACGTTCAACATCCTGTTCGCGCTGTTCGCGGGCCCGGTGGTGAGCGTCGCCTCTGCCGCCGCAAAGTCGTTGTTTTAGGATGGCTTTCGCGCTCGGTCCTCGCGCACAGTCCGCGGGCTACAAGCTCGCAGCGTTCGAACGGACCGGCTCGACCAACACCGACGCGATCGAGCGCGCGCGGGCCGGCGAACGCGGCCCGATGTGGTTCGTCACGTCCGAGCAGACCGCCGGCCGCGGCCGGCGCCAGCGCGCCTGGATCGCGCCCAAGGGCAATCTCGCCGCCAGTATTCTCGAAGTCCTCGATGTCGCGCCCGGCATTGCCGCCACGATCGGCTTCGCGGCGGGGTTGGCGCAGGAGATGGCGCTGGAAAAGGTCAGCCTCGAAGCTGCCATGCGGCTCGGCGAGGGCCGTCCCCGCTACGCGCTGAAATGGCCGAATGACGTGCTCGCCGGTGGTAAGAAGCTTGTCGGCATCGGTCTCGAGGCCGAGGCCGTCGGCGATCGTCTCGCCGTCGTCGTCGGCATGGGCACCAACGTGGTGGGAGCCCCGGAAGGGACGCCGACGCCCGCAGTGTCGCTGGCCGCCCTCGGTGTCCAGATCAGCGCGGAAGAACTGTTCACCGCGCTATCGGATGCCTGGGTCGAATTCCGCGGCATCTGGGACAATGGCCACGGCTTTGCCGAGATCCGGAAACTCTGGCTGGAGCGCGCCGCCGGCCTCGGCGAGCGGGTCGCAATCCACACGGGAACGATGACGCTGGAAGGCATTTTTGACACCATCGACGACACCGGCTGCCTGATCGTCCGCACAGCGGAGGGGCGGCGGGTACCGGTGGCGGCGGGCGAGGTGTTCTTCGGCCCGGTCCGCTCGGTGGGAGCTGCATGATGGCGAAGCCCGACGAATTGGTATTTGCGCCGCTCGGCGGCGTCGGCGAGATCGGCATGAACCTGTCGATCTACGGCCTCGGCAATCGCCAGCAGCGGTCCTGGCTCGCGGTCGATCTCGGCGTCTCGTTCGGCGACGAGGAGCATCTGCCGGGCATCGACCTGATCATGCCTGACATCAGCTTCCTGGAGAAGGAACGCAAGAACCTGATGGGCCTGGTGCTCACCCACGCCCACGAAGACCATTTCGGCGCCATCATCGACCTCTGGCCCAAGCTGAAATGCCCGATCTATGCGACGCAGTTCAGTGCGGCGCTGTTCGAGGCCAAATGCGCCGCCGAGCGCAATGCACCGAAGATTCCGGTGACGGTGGTGCCGTCAGGCGGCCGCGTCGATATCGGCCCTTTCAACGTCGAGTTCATCCCGGTCGCGCATTCGATTCCCGAGGCGCACGCGCTGGCGATCCACACCTCTGCCGGCATCGTGCTGCACACCGGCGACTGGAAGATCGACCCGACCCCGACGCTTGGGAAGCCGACCGACGAGAAGCGCCTGCGCGAGCTGGGCGAGGAGGGCGTGCTCGCTCTGATCGGCGATTCCACCAACGCGGTGCGCGACGGCCGTTCGCCGTCGGAAGCCGAGGTTGCGCGGACCATCATCGATCTGGTCAAGGCCGCCAAGGGCCGCGTCGCGGTCACGACCTTTGCGTCCAATGTCGCCCGCATCAAGGCCGTGGCCGATGCCGCCAAGGCCGCCGACCGCGAGGTCGTTGTTGTCGGCCGCGCGATGGAGCGCGTCACCCAGGTCGCGCGCGAGACCGGCTATCTCGACGGGGTCCAGAATTTCCGCTCGCCCGAGGTCTATGGCCATCTGCCGCAGGATAAGGTGCTGGCGCTCTGCACCGGCAGCCAGGGCGAATCCCGCGCCGCGCTGGCGCGCATCGCCAATGACGACCACCCCGAGATCACGCTCAACCGCGGCGACAGCGTGATCTTCTCCTCGCGCACCATCCCGGGCAACGAGAAGGCGGTCGGCTCGATCATCAACAATCTGGTGCTCCAGGGCGTCGAGGTCATCACCGACCGCGACCATCTGGTCCACGTCTCCGGCCATCCCCGCCGCGACGAGTTGCGCGACCTGATCTCCTGGGTGAAGCCGCAGCTGTTGATCCCCGTTCATGGCGAGGCGCTGCATCTGAACGAGCACGCCAAGCTCGCGCGCGCCGCGGGCGTGCCGCGCGTGCTGGTCATCCGCAACGGCGACCTCGTCAAGCTCGGCCCCGGCGATCCCGGTGTGGTCGGCGAGGTGCCGTCGGGCCGTCTCTACAAGGACGGCAACATCCTCGAGGATTCCAAATCCCGCGCGGTGAGTGAGCGGCGGCGCATGGCGTTCTCCGGCTGCGCGTTCGTCGCCTTTGCCATGAACGCGCAGGGCGAGCTGGCCGACGATCCCGAGGTCGATCTGGTCGGAATCCCCGAGAAAAACAAGGCTGGCGAGCCCTTCGACGATCTCGTGTTCGACGCGGTGGTCTCGACCATCGAGGGCCTGCCGAAGGCGCGCCGCCGCGATCCGGATGCCCTGGCCGAGTCGGTGCGACGCGCTGTCCGCTCCGTCATCAACGAACATTGGGGTAAAAAGCCCCCCTGTCTGGTACACGTCCTGACAGTGTAAGTTTTGGGCATGGTCTCTTCGGAAAACCGCTTCACACTTTTCCGGATCATGCCCTGAGGGAGAAACACATGCTGGGCCGGCTCAACCATGTGGCGATCGCCACAAAGGACGCCATCAAGGCTGCGAAGATCTATGGCGCGGCATTCGGGGCGCAGATCTCGGAAGCCGTTCCGCTGCCTGAGCACGGCGTGATCACCGTGTTCGCGACCCTGCCCAACACCAAGATCGAGTTCATCGAGCCGCTCGGCGAGACCTCGCCGATCGCAAAATTCCTCGAGCGCAATGCCGACGGTGGCATCCACCACATCTGCTACGAGGTCGTCGACATCATCGCCTCGCGCGACACGCTGGTGAAGGAGGGTGCCCGCGTTCTCGGCGACGGCGTGCCGAAGATCGGCGCCCACGGCAAGCCGGTGCTGTTCCTGCACCCGAAGGACTTTTCCGGCGCGCTCGTCGAAATCGAGCAGGCATAGAGCCGCCCCATGGCCATCCAGATCTCGACTGCGATTGCGATCTACTTCGTCATCTGGTGGGTCGCGCTGTTCCTGACGCTGCCGTTCGGCGTGCGCAGCCAGCATGAGGACGGCGTGGGCGCCCCGGGCACCGACCCCGGCGCGCCGATCTTGACGCGGATGAGAAGCAAGCTGATCTGGACCACGATCATCTCGGCCATCATCTACGGGATCGCCATGGTCGCCTATCACGCCGGCTATCTCTCGATCGAACGCCTGTCGAAACTGATGGGCATGCCGTTCTAGTTTCTTGGTGGCCCATCCTTCGAGACGCCCGCCTTTGGCGGGCTCCTCAGGATGAGGACGGAGTACGTGGCAGCAGTTTCAACGGGCACCAAAGCCCGTTAGCCTCATCCTGAGAGCCTGACTCAAAATAAGTCATTGAGATATCAAGCTCTGGCCAGTCGACGAGAGAGCAGACGGATGCTTGCGATGAGGACCCATGCCTCCGCGCTGGCGATGGTTGCCTCGAAGTCCTTGGCAAGCCGTCGATTGCGACCGAACCAGGCGAACGTACGCTCAACGACCCATCGTCGGGGTTCGGCTTTGAACGTTCCAACGCTTTGCGAGCGGGTGACGATTTCAATGGTCCATTTGCCCAGGTCAGCGATGGCATCGAGCAGCTTTGGACCACGATAGACGCGATCGGCGAAGATGTGGCGCAGGCCGGGGAACAGGCGGCCGATGATTCGCAGCAGCGGAACTGCGCCGTGATTGTCTTGAAGATTGGCGGGATGCACCTGCACAGCTAGCAAGGAGCCCTCGGTATCGGTGACGATATGACGCTTGCGTCCTTTGACGCGCTTGGCCATGTCAAACCCGCTTGGACCGCCACTTTCCGTGGTCTTCACACTCTGGCTGTCGATAATCCCAGCCGTTGGCGTAGGTTCGCGTCCTTGCCGTTGCCGAACGCGTTGGACCAGCGTGTCATTGATCGTGCGCCACAAGCCAGACCCGCGCCACTTGTAAAAATAATACTGAACCGTCGAGCACGCCGGGAAGTCCTTGGGCAGTGCTCGCCACTGGCAGCCGCTAGCGCCAATGTAGAGAATTGCATTCATGATCACGCGGAGACTGATCTTTCGCGGACGGCCGAGCCGACAGCAGACAGGCATCAACGGCTCAAGCAAACTCCACTCCGCATCCGTCATGTCACTTGCGTAACGAAGTCCATCGCGCCGATATTGTTCGCGGGTGATTTCGGTCCAACACATGTTGTGCTCCCTCGAGTCTTCGCAAACACGAGAGAATCACAACGGGCTGAAATCACTCAATTTTCTTTTCCGGTCAGGCTCTGAGGAGACCGCGACGCGGTCGTCTCGAAGGACGAGGCGTGCGCGTGCTCTGTCTCGTCTGGAATTCTGAGCCTGTTTGATTGTTCGGGGGAAACCAATGACTTTTCAGCGTATCGTCATCGCGCTTCTGGTGCTGATCGTCGCCGGGCTTGGCACCATCGGCTATTTTGAATGGAAGATGGCCGTGCAGGTGCGGACGCTGAAAGCGTTCGTCGAGGGCTACGTCTTCAATGAGGCGGTCGCGGCCTGCGAGCAGGCCAAGAGCTCGACCCCGTTCAAATGGAACGGCGGCAAGAGCACCTCGGTGATCGGGCTGAACTCGGTGAAGCTCGACAAATACACCGTCAGCGCCAGCTACACGCTGGTGGCGGACCTCGTTTATTGTGATTACGATCCCATCAAAAGAAAGGCCGAGATCGGCTCGAGCTTCCTGGAGCGGGAGTAACGATCCGGCCCCGACATGGGATGGGATCGTCATGGCGCAGGCTGGGGATTACCGGATTCTGCATGAGGCCGACTTGCGGGACTATCTCGCAGGCGTGCCGGACCTGAACGCCCTCCTGGGCGGCGATCCGGCCGTCTGGCCGATCACCGAGGTCGGCGACGGCAATCTCAATCTCGTCTTTATCGTCAAGGGCGCGAAGGGCGGCGTCGCCGTCAAGCAGGCGCTGCCTTATGTCCGCCTCGTCGGCGAGAGTTGGCCGCTGCCGCTGTCGCGCGCCCATTACGAGTTTTTGGCTTTGTCCCGGCAGGCCGAGCTCGCGCCCGGCCTCGTGCCGGCGCTGCTGCACCACAATGAGGCGCTGGCGCTGACGGTGATGGAGCTGCTCGAACCCCACATCATCATGCGCAAGGGGATGGTCGCCGCAACGCAATATCCCGGCTTCGTGGACGACATCACCACGTTCATGGCGCGGACCCCGTTCTTCACCTCCGACCTCGCGCGCTCGGCGGCCGAGAAGAAGCAGGGCATTGCGGCGTTTGCCGGCAATCACGCGCTCTGCAAGATCACAGAGGATTTGATCTTTACCGATCCGTACCGTGTCGCGGAGCAGAATCGCTGGACCGCACCATATCTCGACGCGCTCGCCGCGGAGCTGCGCGACAACATGGAGCTGCATGTCGCGGTCTCCCGGCTGAAGCTGAAATTCATGGCAAGCCCCGAGGCGCTGCTCCACGGCGACCTCCACACCGGCTCGATCATGGTGACGGAGCGCCAGATGCGCGTGATCGACCCGGAATTCGCATTCTACGGCCCGATGGGTTTCGACATCGGCGCCGTGCTGGCGAACCTGCTGATGGCCTATTTCGCCTCGGCCGGTCACGAACGCGCGCCGGGTGACCGGCAGGCGTTCGAGGGCTGGGTGCTGGAGACAGTGGAGAAAGTCTGGGCCGAGTTCGCGCGAAAATTTCTCGATCTCTGGCGCGCCGGCGCCACCGGCGATGCCTATCCCGCCTCGCTCTTTGCCGGCGAGACGGGGGCGGCACGGCTGGAAGCCGAGCGGCAAGCCTATATGCAGCGCCTGTTCGCCGATGCCGTCGGCTTCGCGGCCGCCAAAACCATCCGCCGCATCTTCGGCCTCGCCCACAATATCGATTTCGAGCTGATCGAGGACTCGAAGAAGCGGGCGATCTGCGAAGCCCGCGCCGTGCGGTTGGCGAGGGCGATGATGCTGGAGACGGCGGCGTTCCGGACGGTCGCCGACGTCACCGGGACTGCGCGAAAACTGCGGGACTGGATGCCGGAATTGTCAGACTGAGGATGCGGCGAGAGGCGCGCCCGCACCCTCCGTCATTGCGAGCGCAGCGAAGCAATCCAGAGTCCCTCTCCGGAACCACTCTGGATTGCTTCGTCGCAAGGGCTCCTCGCAATGACGGTGGAGAGAGCTATGCTCGCAATGACGGGGAGGGATTGTCGCAGAACGCTAAAGCCGCATCGGAAGCGGGGCACCGCCCGGGCCAACCAGAAGGGTCGCTATCCGGAACCGGCATGGACCGCCATCAAAACGAAGCTTGCTTTCCATAGGCTGCGAATGATCAAATCCCTGATCGGAATATTTGCGTTGCTGGGGGACACATGATGTTCAGGATGATCGCGATCGTCGCTGGTTTGGGGATGGCGTTCGCCGCCAATGCGGAGGCCCAGACACCGCGCAAGGGCGGAACCATCCGCATGACCGCGCCTTACGGCTCGAGTTTCACCAGCCTCGACATTCACACCACCCAGCGCGCCCAGGACGAGATCTACGCCAAGGCGCTGCACCGTTCGCTTTACATCTGGAATTCCGCGGAAGGAAAGCCGGTTCTGGAGCTGGCCAAGGAGGACGTCGTCTCGGGCGGAGGGCTCGTTCACACCTTCAAGCTGCGCGACGACGCCTATTTCCACAATGGCCGCAAGATGACCGCCGACGACGTCATCTGGTCCTACAATCGTATCATGGACGGCACCAAGGCCTTTCCCGGCGCGCGGTATGTCCGCGTGATCGAGGGCGCGGCCGCGGTCGAGAAGGGCCAGGCCAAGGAAATTTCCGGCCTGAAGAAGATCGACGACTTCACCGTTGAGATGAAGCTGACCGAGAAGGTCGATCCGGGCTTCTACTTCTTCACCGCGCTGACCTCGATCTATCCCGCCGACGAGGGCGCCAAGGAAAGCTTCATCCAGAAGCCGATCGGTCTCGGGCCGTTCAAATTCGTCGAGCACGTGCCGGGCTCGCGCATCGTGCTGGAGCGATGGGACCGGTTCTACAAGCCCGGCAAGCCCTATGCCGACAAGGTCATCGTGTCGATCATGGCCGAGGCCGCGGCCCGCGATGTCGCCTTCCGCAACAAGGAGATCGACACCTCGGTGCTGGGCCCCGCGCAATACGTCGCCTACCAGTCCGACGCCGCCCTCAAGGGCACCATCGTCGAGGTCGCCGAGGTCTTCACGCGCTATATGGGGATGAATCCCTCGTTCAAGCCGTTCACCGACAAGCGCGTCCGGCAGGCGATCAACTACGCGATCGACACCGACCTGATCATCAACAAGCTGGTCAAGGGCAAGGCCTATCGCGCCACCAGCTGGCTGCCGCTGACCTCGACCGCCTACGACAAGGCGATGAAGCCGTACCCCTATGATCCTGCCAAGGCCAAGCAGTTGCTCACCGAGGCCGGCTATCCCCAAGGCTTCGAATTCGAATGGACGACCAGCCAGAACGAGAGCTGGGGCCTGCCGATCGTCTCGGCGGTGATCCCGATGCTGGACAAGGTCGGCATCAAGGTCAAAGTCAAGCAGGTCGAGACCGCGGTGCTGGCGGAGGTGGTACGCAGCGGCGACTACCAGGCCTTTGTCTATTCCCAGGCCACCGGCCCGGATCCGCAGGCCGCGCTCAAATGCTTCTACTCCGCGACGCCGCAATCGGCCTGCAACTACATGAACTACAAGAATCCCGATTTCGACAAATTGATCGACGCGGCCGGGCAGGCCGACGACGCCGCCAAGCGCACCGAGCTGCTGCAGAAGGCCAACGCGCTGCTCTATGAAGAAGCGCCGGTTTGGTTCTTCAATTACAACAAGGCGGTCATGGCCGTGCAGCCTTGGCTCAAGGGCGTTCAGCTGAACGCGACGGAGCTGACCCATCAGAATGTCGAGGACCTCTGGGTCGACGAGACCTCGCCCGCGAAGTGACACGCGCTCTCGCGATCCCTTCATCGCCGCAAACGATGGAGGGAGAGAGGAAAAGTGCCGATGCTCTCGTTCCTGCTCCGCCGTCTCCTGCAGACCATTCCGACCGTGCTGGCCGTCGTGGCTCTGGTGTTCGTGCTGTTCAGCGTCGTTCCCGGCAGCATCGTCTCCTCGATGAGCGACGACGCCGATCCCCAGGTTGAACTCCGCTTGAAGAAGCAGCTCGGTCTCGACCAGCCCGTCTATGTCCGTTTCGGCGCCTACATTGCCAAGCTCGCGACCGGCGATTTCGGGACCTCGTTCCGGACCCGCGAGCCCGTGACGACCATGATTGCCAAGCGGGCCTGGCCGACGCTGCAGCTGATCTTCGCGGCCATGGCGTTTTCCGTCGTGATCGGTGTTCCCCTCGGCTTCATCGCTGCGCTGAAACCCGGCGGCATCGTCGATACGCTCGCGATGGTCGTGGCGGTATCGGGCCTGTCGATCGCCAAATTCTGGCTTGGCCTCGTGCTCATGTATCTGTTCGCGTTGAAGCTCGGCTGGCTGCCGAGTTTCGGCTATGGCGATGGGGGGCTGAAATATCTGATCCTGCCGGCCGTGACGCTTGGCGTCTCGCCGATGGCGCTGTTTGCGCGGACGACGCGCGCCGCGGTCCTCGAGATCATGACCGCTGATTTCGTCCGCACCGCGCGCTCCAAGGGCATGAGCGAGACCCGCGTCGTGAGGTGGCACGTGATGCGCAACGCGCTCGTCATCATTCTCACCACCGTCGGCCTCCAGTTCGGTGCGCTGATGGGGCAGGCGGTCGTGGTCGAGAAACTGTTCTCGTGGCCGGGGATCGGCTCGCTGCTCGTCGACAGTGTTCTCCAGCGCGACATTCCCGCCGTGCAGGGCTCCATTCTCGTCGTGGTGCTGGCCTTTCTCGCGATCAATCTGCTGATCGATTTGCTCTACGGGGTGATCGATCCCAGGATCAGATACGCATGAAGCTCCGCGCCAATCTCATCATCGGCGGCGCATTATTCGCGCTCGCGATCCTGGTCGGCCTGCTCGCGCCGTGGCTGGCGCACACCGACCCCGTGCTCGACGCCAACCTCATGAACGCGGAGGAGCCGCCGAGCTGGACCTGGTGGTTCGGCACCGATGACCAGGGCCGCGACATCTATTCTCGCGTCGTCTACGGCGCCCGCGTCTCGCTGACGGTCGGCATCGTCTCGCAGCTCATCAACAGCGTCATCGGCGTCGCGCTCGGCCTGAGCGCCGGCTATTGGGGCGGCTGGTGGGACGATGTGGTCAACGGCTTGACCAATCTGATGCTCGCGATTCCCTCGCTGATCTTCGCGCTCGCCATCATGGCGGTGCTCGGCCCCGGGCTGACGAGCCTGCTGATCGCGCTCGGCCTGACCAACTGGTCCTTCACCTGCCGGATCGCGCGGGCGTCGGCGCTGTCGCTGCGGAGCCAGGGTTACGTGCAGGCGGCGACCGTGCTCGGCTACGGCGACCTGCGCATCATGATCACGCAGCTGCTGCCGAACATGCTCGGGCCGATCGTCGTGATCGGCACGCTGGGCATGGGCAGCGCGGTCCTCTCCGAGGCCGCATTGTCGTTCCTTGGCCTCGGCGTCCGTCCGCCGTTTCCGAGCTGGGGCAGCATGCTGTCGGACGCCCGCGACCAGATCACGACGGCGCCGTGGCTCTCGGTGTTTCCGGGCCTCGCCATCTTCCTGACGGTGCTCGGCCTCAACCTGCTCGGCGACGGCCTGCGCGACATTCTCGATCCGCAATCGCGGAGCCGGCGGACATGACCGGCGCCCCGCTGATCGAAGTCGAGGATTTGCGCATCGATCTCGACGACGGATCGCGGCGCGTTGCGGCGGCCGAGGGCGTTTCATTTCGCATCGATCGCGGCGAGACGTTCGGTCTGGTCGGCGAATCCGGCTGCGGCAAGAGCATCACGGCACTCGCGCTGATCGGCCTGTTGCGGCAGCCACTGTCGATCGGCGGCGGCGTCATCCGGTTCGAGGGACGGGAGATCCAGCATCTTTCCGCGGCCAGGCAGCGTGAGCTGCGCGGCAACCGCATTGCCATGATTTTCCAGGAGCCGATGACGGCGCTGAACCCGGTCTCGCCCGTGGGACGGCAGATCGCCGAGATGTTCGTGCTGCACAAGGGCAAGAGCTGGCGGGAAGCCAACCGGCTGGCGGTCGAGTCGCTCGCGAGCGTCCGCGTTCCAGCGCCCGAGCGGCGCGTGAAGGACTATCCGCACCAGCTGTCCGGCGGCATGCGCCAGCGCGTCATGATCGCCATCGCGCTCGCCTGCGGTCCGGATCTCCTGATTGCGGACGAGCCGACCACGGCGCTCGACGTCACCGTGCAGGCCGAAATCATCGAGCTGATGCGGAATCTGTGCGCCGAGCGGGGGACGGCGATCCTGATGATCAGCCACGATCTTGGCCTCGTCGCCAATGTCTGCCGCCGCGTCGCTGTGATGTATGCCGGCCGCATCGTCGAGGAGCGCGGCTCGGCCGATATCTTCCGCGCGCCCTCGCATCCCTATACGCAAGGCCTGGTTGCTTCGCTGCCGCGGCTGGGCAGCCGCGCTGCACTTGGCCGGACCAGGCTCAAGGAGATCGCGGGCGTTGTTCCCGCCATCACGAGTTTCCCCGATGGTTGCCGGTTCAATCCGCGCTGCGCGCAGGCGACCGATATTTGCCGGACCATCGCGCCGGCGGCGGATTTGCTGGAGGCGGGCGGTCTGGTGAGGTGTCATCACCATGCGTGAGCCACTGGACATGCAGGGTGAGGCCAGGGCGGACGACGATCTCATCCTCAGCGTCGAGGATCTCGCGGTTCATTTCCCGATGGGGGGCGGCCTGCTGGGACGCGGCCGGCGGATGTTGCGTGCCGTCGATGGTGTCGATCTCAAGCTGAAGCGCGGCGAATGCCTCGGCCTCGTCGGCGAGTCCGGCTCGGGCAAGTCGACGGTGGCCTTGTCGATCCTGGGTCTGCTGACGCCGACGCGCGGCCGCATCGTGCTGGACGGGCAGGTCGTGACGAACAGGCAATCCCGCGATCGCAAATCGCTGGCCCGCATTGTGCAGATCGTGTTCCAGGATCCCTACGCCTCGCTGAATCCACGCCAGACCGTCCGCCGCACGCTGGAAGATCCCCTACGTGTGCACGGCGTGACCGCCAAGAGCGAGATCGAGGACCGTGTCGCGGCGATGCTGCGGCATGTCGGCCTGCGGCCCGAACAGGCCGACCGCTACCCGCATGAATTCTCCGGCGGCCAGCGCCAGCGCATCGGCATCGCGCGTGCCCTGATCCTCAATCCCAAGATCGTCATCTGCGACGAGCCGGTCTCGGCACTCGACGTCTCGATCCGCGCCCAGATCATCAATTTGCTGTTGGAGCTGAAGGAGACGCTCGGTCTCTCCTACATCATGATCAGCCACGACCTCGGCGTCGTCGAGCACATGAGCGACAGGGTCGCCGTGATGTATCTCGGCCGTATCGTCGAGAACGGCGACTGGCGCGAAATCTTCGAGCGGCCGGCGCATCCCTACACGCAAGCCCTGATCGCAGCCATTCCCGATCCGCTGCATCATGCACCGCTGGCGACGACCGGCGGCGATCTGCCCAACCCGCTCAATCCTCCGAACGGCTGCGCCTTTAGCCCGCGTTGTCGCCACGCCGAGGATGTGTGCCGCCACGAGCCGGGTCCGGTGCTGGAGACGCGCGCCGACGGGCATGCGGTGAGGTGCTGGCGGGCTGACGAGATTGCGAGGCGGATGGTGTTGGCCGCGGCCGAGGGCGGGCGTCCCGAGGATTGAGGGCGCCTCCGTTGCGCTTCGGACAGTCAATCGCTTACCGCCTATTTTCATGTGTGCGACCTGATTGGGTAGCAACATGGGAGAGGCAGCCGACACATCTACTACAGCGTCCATATGCCCGGTAACGGTTATTACCGGAAGCAGTCGTTTGACTTGATCTAAATCAGAGGTAGTATAGCCAAGGCTTGCAACGCATTTGGCTCTGGCTCTCCGTCCCCAACTCAAGCGTGGCTCGTTCTCCGAGCCGACCTGTTGGGCCGCTGCAAGCGAATCAGGGAATAAAGGCCATGCCCGGGATGACGCCTGCAAACGGCCAGCTCGTTTCATTTGAATCGCAATTCGAGGTGAAGGTCAAAACAGACGATGCCCGTGCAGAACTCTGGGTCGCGAAGTTAGCATTCGACGAGTCGATCCAGGAGCAACGATTTTCTCTCGTGGAGTCGTTTGGCGCTAACGTCGCGGAAGAATTGTCGGTGGACACGTCGGAGCCCGGCCATCTGTACAGGCTCCGCTTATTTGCCGCGAATACGGGTTCATCCAGTGGGGATGGAGCCTTTATCGATGAACTCAATATCCCCCGATTGGAATCGGGCCGACGGCGCGACTACCTGACGATGTGCAGCGAGGGGGCGCCTCAGTTGGCGGTGGAGAGCGGGGGCACGTTCGTCAGAGCAGTTATCGGCTCGGGCAATGTTGTGACCCGTGCGCTGTTGCTGATCATGGACGCGCAGCCCAGTTGGCCGATGGGCGAATTTCCCGTGCTAAATGGCGCAACGACGATCGATTTCTTGCTGTCATCGCCGTCCGAAAGCACCGACTTGATTCATGAAGTTGCAGTCGTGGATCTGCGAGCCGACGGACCGCCGGCGCGTCGACGCCTCGGGCCGGGTGCAACCGTCCATTTCGTGGCGCTAGTCTGGGATAGCGACGGCGGTTTCGACTTTACGTGGACAAGCGAGGCGGGCATGCCACATGTAGGCACGTCGGCGGCCCCTCCTGAAAAAGTGACCACGAAAGAGCGTCATATCGTGTTGGTGATCGATGAGCTGGTGTGTCTGGATGACAGCGATGACTTGAGCGACGGTGAAGCGGAGTTTCAAATCGTGATCACACCGTCGGCCGCCCTCCCGATCAAAAGGCTTGTTTCTTGGGATCCAATGGAGACCGGGTCGATCAAATTACTCGGCGGGAGCTCTTTTAAGTTTCCACTGACTGGCCAGGCGGCCGACGCTGTGACAGTTGCGGTAAGTGCGACCGAGGATGATTCTGATTCATTCCCTCCCGATGGGCACGATTTAGCAAGTGCCTCGTTGAAGATTTTTCAGTTTCGCAAAGGTCCTGGTACTGAAACGTTCAACGAAATCCTGACGTTGGATACACAAATCGGCGGCGATGACTTTCACTTCTTGATGCATTGCTCGGTTGCTGTGTCATATGCGTGACTGAGCCTCGCTCACCCGCTCCGCGGAGTAGCTCGCCATGGCAATGTCGATACTTACGCCAGACAAACTACTATACGTGGCAGATATGAGTTCTGCCAAACTCTTGATCGAGCCAAACGAAGACACAGGCGACGTTGAAGTATTCGAACGAATTATTCCATTCGACGCGACCGGCAGCCAACTGCCAGATTTCAACAAAATCCCGGGCGTGTTCCCGCCGAAGGAGATTGGCGAACACAGCGTCAATTCTATTCCTGCGGGATCGTTGTACCAGGCACTAGCATTCCGTCGCGGCCAGATCTCTGCTGGATCGCAACCCAGCGATGACGATTTCCCGCTGGCGGTCGGACGCGTTGAACTGCCGAGCATTCTTGTTGAAGGAAGGGAGTCTCTGCTGACGTCGTGTGCAGCGGTCCCACAACTCAGACTTAGCCAGGATAGCAACGCGCTCCGGGCAATACTTGCAACGGGAGGAGAGACGACCCGAATGCTCCTGCTGGTCGGGAACACAATGCCGAGGCTGTTCGATACTGGCCAAGGCCCGGTGCCGCGCTTTGGAGCTGGCGGCAGTATTCCGGTCGCTCTCTCCAGTTCGGAGCGCGCGGCCCGGATTCATCGTGTCGACGCGCCATCAAACACGAACTTTGCTAGCATTGATCAAATCCCGCCAGATAACTCGTATTGGTTCATCGCCCTGGTCTGGACGAGAAGGGGGCATTGGGATTTCGCGTGGTCGAAAGAAAGCGCGGACGAGCCTCTGGAGCAGACGGCGCTCACGCGCAAGATCGCAGTTGAGGTCGTTCAACTCACCTGTGTAAACGACGACAGCCTCAACGGCGATCCAATTTTCACACTTGCTTTGGTAACTCAAGGCCAGCAGATGATCGCGCACGAGACTTTTAGGTGGGACAACATGGAGACTGGACTTCTCGTTCGCCCGCCCCAACTTTCGCTGGAGTGGTCCAGTGATGAGGGCTCAGAGCCAGTCGCCATCACGATACGTGCCGGTGACAACCCCGCGTGGGAGGGGTCAACCGAGCTGCTACCATTTCCAGTTGGAGACGGTGCACACTTCAATGAGCGTCTAATCAGAATAGTCGGCTTGCCCGGGATCGAGGTGCAGCCCGTGTTCTATGCTGATGTCAAGCTTACGGTGTCCTACGGTTGAAACGGGAGGCGAAACAGGAGCACTGTCTGGCCCGAAGGCATGTCGATTGATCGCCCGGGGCCAACCTCTCGCGCGAGGTTATGGATTGCCGATCGAGCCTACTGTCTGATGCCGACCAGACGCGGGCGGCGGTTGGCGAGTGGATTCTCGGCCGGCAGGGCGCGCAGCCATTCCCGGAAACTGACGATCTCGGGACAATCAGCGGTGCCTTCAGGCGCAATCAGCCAATCGCCGAGACCCGATCCCTCATGGATCCGGTCGCAGCGATAGCCCGGATGGTGGCCAACACCACGGGCGATCAGCAAGTCGACCTTGCCCTCGACCAGCTCGTGCAGACCTGCGGGCTGCAGCACCCGCAAACCGATCTCCGCATGCGTGCTGCGAAATTCCGCCAGATCGAGGCGACGCAGATCGAAGCTGGCGTGGACGCCCAGTTGCAGCAGCACCGCGCCCGCCGGCTTCAATTGCGAGGTCGCCTCCGCGATGTGGCGAAAGCCCTCGGAGATTCCGGGCAGATAGGCCTGACCGGCCGCAGTCAGGATGAGCTGCTTGTGCAGCCGCTCGAACAGCTGCACGCCGAGACGCGCTTCCAGCGCCTTCACCTGCTGCCCCACGGCGGCGGGTGTCACGTGCAGTTCGTGCGCGGCGAGCTTGAAGCTGAGATGCCGGGCGGCGGCCTCGAAAGCGCGGAGCGCGTTGAGTGGGGGAAGGGCGTAGGTCATTTCCCGCAGTTTGACACTGATGGGCCGCGGCCTTGCAATAGATTTTCTTGCGCTAAACCGCAGCAATGATGCTTTGCGCTGGCGTGATGGCGCCGGATACGGTCGGCCCGCAATCCGGAGAAACCCAATGCCCCCAGCCCAGATCGTCAGCCACAACCCCGCAACGGTCCACCCGCCTGCCGGCGGCTACAGCATGGGGCTTGAAGTGAGCGGGCATCGCCGCCTGCTGTTCGTCAGCGGCCAGGTGCCTGAAAATTCCGACGGCACCGTGCCCGAAGGTTTCGAAGCGCAATGCGAGCAGGCCTGGCGCAACGTCAAGGAGGTGCTCGCGGCCGCCGGCCTTGGCGTTGCGCATCTGGTCAAGGTCACCACGTTCCTGACCGACCGCAGTCAACTCGTGGCCAACCGCGCCATCCGTCGCGCGATGCTCGGCGACCATCAGCCGGCGCTGACGGTCGTGGTCGTCGAGACCGTCGACAGCAAATGGTTGCTGGAGATCGAAGCGATCGCGGCGGAGTGAAATCGGACGCGCCGGCTCTGCAATTTGCCAATCATATCTGGTGTCCCATGTCTCAGATGATCCATCCCTTTTACGAACAGCATCGCGGCGCCATGGAGGCCGCGATGCGCGATCGGCTCGACCTTGCCGAGGCGATGTTGCGCGAGCGCGCGCGCCTCTCCGAGATCGACGGGATCAGGCGGGAGGTGATGGACGAATTCGAGATCGTGCTCGCCCAGATGCCCTATGTCGGCGGCGCGGCAAGTCGCATGAGTGATTTCTTCATGCGTCTGACGGGCTTCATGGCCATCAGCCGCGTGCTCCACCGCCACGGCGTGCCGGTGCCCGTGATCGGCGAGATCGAGCGGGAAACCTACAAGGCGCAATTGCTGACCGCGCCCGAAGCCGAGCGCCTTGCTTCGGGGCGTCAGTTCATGTCGCCGGAGAACCAGGCCTTAATGCGCGAGCAGGCCGCGAAGAGTGTCACAGAAGGCCATCAGGAAGAGTTTCCGGAAGACTTCGTCTATGATTTCGTCGAGCCGGGCCCGCAAGACAGCTTCGAGTTCGGCATCAACTACAAGGCCTGCGGCTTCTGCAAGCTCGCCGCGCGCCATGGTGACAAGGACGTCCTGCCGAACATCTGCGGCCTCGATTTCGTCGCTTACGCCGCACGCGGCATTCGCCTGGAAAGGACGCAGACATTGGCCGGTGGCGCGAGCCACTGTAATTTCCGGTTCTCGCGGCTGCCGCCGGATTAGGACGGCGGCAGATGGCCGGGCTGCCCTGCATCGTCATTGCGAGCGCAGCGAAGCAATCCAGAATCCTTCCATGGCGACAATCTGGATTGCTTCGCTGCGCTCGCAATGACGGGGGGAGGCACCGGCCTTTCGAAGCGGACGCCATGATGACATTCTGCTCCTGTTTTGCCCGACGTGTCAAATGGAGTTCGAAAAATCAGCAATTGCGCTGCGCCGCCCTCAAGTCGTTGATTTCGCTAGTCCCGGCTACTGTGCATGGGGTTGTTTTCGCAGTTTTTGTTTTGACGGCCGTCTACTCCGCCGCCTTCTCCCTCAGCCGCTGCGCATAGACGTTGATCACCAGCGCCGCCAACAGGATCAGGCCGCGGATCAGGATCTTCAGGAAGCTGTCGATGTTGACATGGTCGAGGCCGTTGTTGAGGACGCCGAGCACGAACAGCCCGACGATGGTGTTGCCGATGCCGCCGCGACCGCCGAACAGGCTGGTGCCGCCGACGACGACGGCGGCGATGGAGTCGAGCAGATAGGTGTCGAACTCGTTCTGCTGCGCACTGCCGAAATGGGCGACGCCAAGCATGCCGCCGATGCCGGAGCACACCGCCGAGATCACCATGACGCTGCCCAGGATGAGCTTGACGTTGAGGCCGGCATATTCGGCCGCCTCGCGATTGCCGCCGACCATGTAAACGTAGCGGCCGAAGCGCGTGTAGGTCAGCACCAGATGGCCGCCGAGCAGCATGACGGCCGCGACAATGACGAGCCAGGGGATGCCGCCGATCGAGCCGGAGCCGAGCGTCGTGATCAGGCTCGGCACCTTGTAGGCGATCTGGCCGCGCACCAGCATCGCGGAGATGCCAGCCGCGATCTGCATCATGGCCAGCGTCATGATGAAGGAGGGGATGCCGATCACTGTCAGTCCCAGCGCGTTGACGAGGCCGAGCAGCGCGCAGAGCGCGATGGCCAGCATGATCGCGGCGACGCCGGGCAAGGGCAGGTTGGCGATGTTGACGTAGGATTCCTGCAGCGTGAAGTAGGCGACCGCGATGCCGGTGACGTTGGCGATGCTGGCGATCGAGAGGTCGATCTCGGCGCACAGGATCACGAAGGTGAGGCCGACCGCGATGATGCCGGTGACCGACACCTGCGTCAGGATATTGCCGAGATTGTCGAGCGTGGCGAAGGAGGGGCTGGCGAAGGCGAAAAAGGCCGTCAGGAAGATCAAGGTCAGGAACGGCGCGATGTTGCGCATCTGCGAGCGCAGGAAGGGCGCAAGGCCGCGTGCCCGCTGACCTGCCGCCGGAACCGTCTCACTGCTCGCCATGGTGCTTCTCCGTCATGCCGCTTCCAGCAGGCGGTCCTTGCTGACCGGTTCGTTCCTGAATTCCCGCACCACTTCGCCGCGCTTGAGCACGAGGATGCGGTCGGCCAGCGACAGCACCGTTTCCGGCTCGGTCGACAGCACGATGATCGCGAGCCCCTTGGCGCGGAGATCGCGGACGATGTTGATGACGTCGTTCTTGGCGCCGACATCCATGCCGCGCGTGGGCTCGCACAGCACCAGCAGCTTTGGCGGATAGGTCAGCCATTTCGCCAGCGCCACCTTCTGCTGGTTGCCGCCGGAGAGCATGCCGAGGTCGAGACCGACCACCGGCGGCCTGATCTGCAGCTGCTCGACCTGACGCTGGGCGATCTCGCGCTCCTGCGCCGGTTTGAGCAGCAAAGCCGAGATGCGGTCGAGAATGCTGATCGAGATGTTCTTGTAGACCGGCTCCTGGTGAAACAGCATGGCGCGCCGGCTCTCCGGCACCAGTGCCACGCCCGCGCGCCGCGCCGCCGCCGTGCTGCCGAACGTCTTGGGTTTGCCCTCGACGATGAGGGTGCCGCTGTCGGGTTTGAGCTTGCCGAACAGGATGCGCGACAGCTCCTGCTGGCCGCAGCCCATGAAGCCGTAGATGCCGAGCACTTCGCCGGCCCGCGCCTCGAAGGAGATGTCTTTCAGGCTGCGCGCCAGCGATAGCTGGTCCACCTTCAGGACCACCGAGCCGTCCGCTGGCTGCGGCAGCATCAGGTCGTCGCTATAGCTGTGCTCGAGTGCCTCGCCGCCGCGGCCGATCATGGCTTCGATCAGCGCGCCCTTGCTGGTCGCGGCAGCCTCGCTCTCGGCGACCTTTCGCCCGTTGCGGAACACGGTGACCGTGTCGGAGACGCGAAGAATGTCCTCGATGAAATGCGAGATGAAGACGATGCTGGTGCCTTCCTCGCGCAATCGCCGGAGTGTGGCGAACAGGCGCTCGACCTCGGGCGGGGAGAGGGCGGAGGTCGGCTCGTCCAGGATGACGATGCGGGCGCCGGAGAACAGCACGCGCGCGATCTCGATCAGCTGCTGGAGCCCGATCGAGAGGTCGCCGAGCCTCGACATCGGATCGACGTCGATGCCGAAGCGGGCGAGCTGCTCGCTGGCCTCGCGCGCCATCCGCCGCCATTGCACGAGGCCGAGGGCGTTGGTCGGCTGGTTGCCCAGAAAGACGTTCTCGGCGACCGTGAGGTCGGGTGCAACGGAGAGCTCCTGATGCACCATGGCGATGCCGGCTGCATGCGCGTCGCGGGCCGAGCGGAAATGCGTCTCCTGGTTGTCAATCAGGAAGCGGCCGGAGAATTCGCTGTGCACGCCGGCGATGATCTTCATCAGCGTGCTTTTGCCAGCGCCGTTCTCGCCGACGAGACCGTGGATCTCGCCCGCGTGAAGCGCGAAATCGACACCACGAAGCGCTTCGACGCCGCCGAAGCTCTTCGTGATGCCCAGTAGTTCCAGGATGGGAGAACGCACCTCGGGCATGGAGGCTCAGATCAGGAAATGATCCTGCATCCACTGCATCCCGGCGGCATTGGCCTTGGTCACGACCGGGCCGTCGGTGACGACGTTCTTGGGGATACCCTGGCCGCTCTTCTCGCCGCCGACCACGGCGGAGACGCCGGCGATGATGGCGCCACCATGGATGCGGCAGGAGGGATTGCGGACGGTCGCGAACATGCGGCCCTCGCTCACCGCCTGGATCGCCGGTGGCATGGCATCGACGCCGCCGATCAGGATGTTGGTGCGGTTGCGGGCCTTCATGATATTGGCGGCGGCGAGCGCCATGTCGTCATTGTGGAAGAACGCCGCGTCGATCTGCGGATATTTTGTCAGATAGGTTTCCCAGAGGCGGGCGGTCTTCGACACATCCCAGTCGGCCGGCTGGGTGTCGAGCACCTCGATGCCGGGAAACTGCTTCACGACATTGTTGAAGCCCTTCGCCCGTCCTTGCGCGCCGGTATGGCCGAGCGCGCCTTGCGTCATGATGATCTTGCCCTTGCCGCCCATGGCGTTGCACAGCGCCTGCGTCACCGAGGCGCCCATGAACTCGTTGTCGGGGGCGAGGAAGGAGTGGACGTTGATCTGGTCCAGCGGCGCAATCAGCGTGTCCATGTCGATCACGGGCGTGCCGGCGTCGATCATCTTCTGCACGGGCTGGGTGAGAGTGCCGATGCCGAAGGCCTGGATCGCGACGAAGTCCCATTTCTGCGAGGCCATGTTGTCGATCGCCGCGCGTTGTTTCACGGCATCGAGCTGGCCGTCAAACCACGTCACTTCGACGTTGAACAGCTTGCCCCAGAACTCCGCGGCCTGCTTGCCCTGTGCGCACCAGGTCGCCTGGAGGCCTGCATTGGAGAAGGCCGCCTTCAGCGGCTTCTCGCTACGTCCGACCTCTGCTGCCAATGCGGGGCTTATGCCCATGCTGCCGAACAGGGCAGCCCCGGCGCCGGCGGTCGCTGCCGCCTGAAGAAGATCGCGCCTCGTCGTGGAGAAATCTTTCGTCCCGGACATCGCTCGCTCCCATATATTTTTCGTCGGCGCGTCATTGCTTGCGCGACCGATGTCCGAAAGTCTCTCACAAGAGTTGTTGGCACTCAATCTGCAATCAGCCTGCAATCAGCCGCGAGATCGCCGCAGCTGGTGTTGGTGCAGCGCAAAGCGTCAGGCCGGAACGCCGGCGAACGCGTCGATCTCGACGAGCAATGTATCCCAGGCATGGGCGATGTCCGGCGACCATTCATCGCCGAGCAGGTCGCGCAGCGTGTCCCTGATCACGCCGAAGAACGCGATGAACAGTTCGCGCGGCGTGCCATAGCCATCGTGCGAGACGACCTCGCAGGCGATCAGCCGGAAATGTCCGCGACGCTCACCCGCAAAATCGAGAATCGCCTCGATCGTCAGCGCCAGCATCGATCCCTTCACGAGCTCGCTGCCTTGCGTCCGGAACATAGCCCGCGTTTCCGGATGCTCGTCGAACAGACGCTGATAGACGAGCGGGGTGAGATCCGCGCAACGCGCGGCCGCGCGTTCGAAGCTGATTTCGATGGGATTGGGAGAAACATTCATCGGCACTTCAGCCGCGCAGACAAAAAAAGAGCGGGGCCCTGGCCCCGCTCGAAAATTGTGTCGACCCTATTATCCCCGATTCTAAGATTTGCTCTTGATTGACGGGGCGACGCTGCATTTTGCGCGCCAGGGGCTCCTCCCGAGACTTGGACCACCAGACTTTGACCTCGCGGCTAGCCTGAGCAAGAGGGATGCTAGATCAACTTTTCTCACTTGTCATCATTTTCGGCAACGATTGTTCAAAATTAGAGCAGCTGACGAAACGATCGGGCTGTTTGCCATCTAAGCATATGACAAATATAAGAAATCTGTGGATGGTCCAGGGTTTCGCCACTGCCTCAAATGCCGGAGGTCGCCTCCCATGGGGCGGCCGGACCACAGTTTCCGAGAAATTTGTGCTGGACCAGGCCGGCGGCGGAACTGACCTCGACTCAGGTCCCGGCCGGGTGTTTAGTTAGCGCACGAACGAACGGTTCGGTGGATGCGCGCACGGCTGCAAAGATTCTTACCCCTGGTCCTGCTCGCCTTGGCGATGCAGGTGCTGGCGCCGATTGCGGCCTGTCTGGCGGCCAGCCAGGCCGTGGCCGATCCTCTATCTGCAGCCGTCATCTGTCACAGCGCCAGCGAGCAAGGTGGTCTGAACGACCAGACCGGCACGCCGACGGCACATGGTGCTGCGTGCGCACTCTGCTGTCTGGCGCAGGCAAGTGCATCACTCGATTCGCCGCCGCATGCTGCATTCGCCATTCCATTCCGTCACGCCGTGCGCGTGGCGTGGCACGCGGCGGATGTCTCTGCCGCCGCGGCCCATAAGAGCCCAAGCGCCCAGGCGCGCGCGCCTCCACGCTTTTCCTGACGACCTTCGTGATTGCCGCGGTCCGTCCGCAGGCGATTGATGCTGTCGAATGGCCGGAGAGAAAGCCCGGCGTCAGGAATGCCCCATGTTACGTTGTCATGCCCGCCGTGGCGCGAGTGTCGTTGCCGTTCAGGCTGCGCTGCTTGCGTCGTCGAGCGGTGCCTTTGCCCAAAGCGGCAATACCGAGCTTCCCGCGGTGACCGTCGAGGCACCGCAGGCCGCTCGCGCCAAACCGGTCGCCCGGCCCTCGAAACCGCGATCCGCTTCGGCGGGCCGCGCCGCAAGGCCGGTTACGCCGATCGCGAACGTCAGTGCATCGACCCAGAACAGGACGGTGACTACGAGCGCCGCGCGCGATGGCCTCAATCAGGCGCCGGCCGGCCAGACCGCGACGACCATCGATCGCAGCCAGTTCGACAACCGTCCTGCGTTGTCGGTCAGCGACGTCCTGCGGGACAGTCCGGGCATTTCGATCAAGCAGGGGAATGGCCCGCGCGATTTCGGCATCTCGATTCGCGGATCGAACGCGAGGAACGGCTTCGGCATCCGCAATCTCGTGATCTTCGACGACGGCTTTCCAGTGACGCAGCCGGACGGCCTGTCGCGGAGCGATTTGATCGATCCTCACGCCTATGGCGCCATCGACGTCGTCCGCGGACCCTCATCGGCGCTTTACGGGAACTACGCGACCGGCGGCGCGCTCAATTTCCGGACGCGGCCGGGCGGCACCATCGATGGCGTCGAATACGGCGTCGACGGCGGCAGCTACGGCTACCTCAACAATTACCTGGCTGCTGGCAAGAAGGTCGGGAATTTCGAGGGCTCCCTGTTCGCAAGCGACACGCGGGCCGACGGCTATATCGGCAACAGCTGGTTCAACACGCAGACCGTCAACTTCCTCGGGACGCTCAAGGCGACTCCCGACGATCGCTTCACGGTCAAGATCATCAACAACGACCTCAGCACGCGGCTGCCGATCCGGCAGTCGCTGAACCAGTATTATCAAAATCCCTTCCAGCAGGGCTGCGCGACGGGTGTCTCGGCGGCAGCCGGATGCGCCACGGTCCTGCTTAACAACAACGGCTTCAATCCGACTGCCGGAACCGACAAGGAGACGGCCGTGCAGGCGGGGCTCGGCCGCAACGACCGCCGCACCATCGTCGGTGGTCGGTGGGAGCACGATTTCGACAACACCACGACCTGGCGCAACCAGTTCGTGTTCGACGATCGCAACATCAGCCAGCCGACCGGCACGACCAGCGCGATCGGAGACTTTCCCTCGTACAATTTCATGAGCGACGTCACCAAGCGAGGTGAGATTCTCGGTTTGGAGGCGACCACGTTCTTCGGTGCTTTCTATAACACCCTGACGGCCTCGAGCGATACGCGGGCCGTGATGCCTGGCGGCAACGCGACTCTCGGCAGGCTCACGAATAACCTCTACAGTGAAACGTCGAACTACGGCGTGCGCGCGCGGGAGGGACTGCGGCTTGCACCATCGCTGCTCGCCATTGCCGGCATCGGCTGGGAGCAGACCGTCCTGAAGGGCATAAACACGGCCTACAGCTACTCCGGTCCGACGGGCGTCCTGGATCCGCTGAAGGTTACCGCTGCGGATAGGCAATTCCAGAATACGGCACCCGAGCTGGCCTTGCTTTATACGGTCAACAGCGAATGGCTGGTCCGCGGCCGGGTCGCCACGGGGTACGGCACGCCGCAGGTTTCGAACCTGTTTGTTGTTCAGAGCGGGGCTGCGGGCAACAATACCCAGCTCCAGACCCAGAAAAATCTCGGCTACGACCTCGGTTTTGACTGGACGCCGAACAGCACGCTCAAGCTCAGCGCGACCGGCTTCTACGAGTTCTTCCGCAACGAAATCGTCACTCAGGCGACGCCGCTCGCCGGCGTTACCTATTCTTTCAACGCACCGCGATCGGAGCATCGCGGCGTCGAGCTCGCGGCCGACTGGAAATTCCAGCCGGGCTGGCGCTTCACGGCGGCGTACACCTATCTCGACGAGGTCTACACCGAGTATGTCGAGAATATCGCCAAGGGGGCTGTGTTCAGCTTCAACCGGGCAGGCAACAAGATTCCCGGTATCTCGCCTAACGAGCTGACGGCGAGGATCGGCTACGATGAATTCGCCGGGCCGCTGACAGGCCTCGGGGGCTTCATCGAGCTCCAGTGGAAGGACTCCTTCTACATGGACAATGCAAATTTGCTGAAGGCACCTGGTTACGAATTGGTCAACGTCAACGTTCACTACAAGACCGATCTGGTATCCGACACGTTCAGAACCCTGAACCTGTTCCTCGAAGTGAGAAACGTGTTCGACCGCACCTATGTTGCCTCAGCAAACAATATCACCAACACGGTCTCGGCCGCCGGCGTTCAAGATCCTGCGAGTACGCTCGCAAACACGACGGGATCGATCTACGCGGGCTCGCCGCGCCTGTTCGTTGCGGGTATGAAGGTGGCGTTCAGATGATCCGGGCTCTCGAAGGGAATAGGGCCATGATCCGAAGCGGCTTGCTCGGGCTAGCTGCTCTCGCGTTTCTGCCGGGCGCGGCGCTCGCGCAGATGCACGGTCAGCATGCATCTGAGGCGGCCTGCGAAGAGCCGACGTTGCGCTGTGCGACCAAGGTGACGCCGGCATTCGGACCGGACGGAACGCTGTGGCTCGCTTGGATGGCGGGCGGGCAGGTCTCGGTTGCGAGTTCGCAGGATTGGGGGCGGAGTTTCTCCGCTCCAGTCCAGGTCACGACGAAACGGCTGAACCTCGATTGGGGGCCGGATGCCCGGCCGAAGATCGTGGTCGATCGCAAGGGCGGCATCGCGCTTGCATTCTCGATCTTCAGGGACGAGGCCTTTAACGGTCAGGTGCTCTACACGCGCTCGGCCGACGGCGGGAAGAGCTTTGCTGAGCTGAAGCCGATCACCGCCAGCAACGAGAGCCAGCGCTTCGAGGCGCTGGCGCTCGATCAGGATGGAACGGTCTTCGCAGCCTGGCTGGACAAGCGCAATCGCGTTCTCGCGAAGGAAGCGGGACAGAAGTACGAGGGAGCGGGGCTGTTCTTTGCCGCGTCCAGCGACGGGGGCACCACCTACGCGGAGGCCCGGCTGGCGCGCGAAGGCACCTGCGAATGTTGCCGGTTGGGGCTGACATTCGCGGCGCCGGGCCGGCCGGCGGTGATCTTCAGGAACATGTTTGACGGCGGCGTGCGCGATCATGCGGTGATGACCTTCACCGACCTCACGACTCCAGGTGAAGTCCGCCGGGTCAGCAATGACGACTGGCAGATCAATGCCTGCCCACATCACGGGCCGAGCCTCACGGTTGCGCCGAACGGGACCTACCACGTCGTCTGGTACACGAACGGCAAGGCGCGCAAGGGATTGTTCTACGCGCATTCGCGCGACGAGGGCCGCACCTTTTCTGCACCGATGGCGTTGGGGCAGCCGGGCCGCAGTCCGACGCGCCCCTACGTGCTGGCAAGTCCTGCGGGAACGGTGATGGTCTGGAAGGAGTTCGATGGCGAGAAGACCTCGGTCCAGCTGACGATCTCCCGAGACGATGGCGAGACGTGGTCGCCACCGAAGACGATCGCGAGTACGACCGACACGTCCGATCATCCCTTGCTCGTTTCCAATAGCCGGCAGACTTATCTGTCATGGATGACGAAGGCGGATGGCTATCGGCTCACAGCAATCGAGGACCAGCCATGAAACGTCGATTTGCCGGTATCCTGGGTCTGGGTATCCTGATCGCATCGGTCTCTGCGCCCGGCGCGGCGCCGGCCCTGAAACCGTTCGAGCGCGGCACCTGGCAAAGCGTCCTGAAGGGCCACGCCGGCCGTCCGACGCTGGTGCATTTCTGGGGCGTGACTTGCGGGCCCTGCAAGGTCGAGCTGCCTGAGCTCGGGCAATTTGCAAAGGATCATCCCGGGATCGACGTGGTCACGATCAGTGCCGATCTCGTGCCGAACCTGCCGGCGGCAACGCAATCGATGCTCGACAAGGCGGGACTATCATCGACCGAGAACTTCATCTTCAGCGACGGCTTTGTCGAGCGATTGAGGTTCGAGATCGATCCTGCCTGGCAGGGCGACATTCCCCGGACCATGCTGATCTCCCGGGACGGGACCGTCACGACGATCGAAGGCTCGGCTGAGATGGCCGATCTCGAAAAATGGTCGGGCCAACAGCTCGGCACGCACTGAAGTTCTATCTGCAAACGGGAAGACCAATATGAAGACGATGTTGAAAGATGTGATGCTCGCGGCGATCGCTCTCGCGTTCTGCGCGGCACCGGCCGCGGCCGATGACGTCAAGGCCGGCGATCTCGTCATCTCGCAAGCCTGGAGCCGTGCGACGCCTGGTGGTGCCAAAGTCGCGGGCGGCTATCTCACCATCGAGAACAAGGGAGCTGCGGCCGACAGGCTGGTCAGCGTGTCTGCCGATATCGCGGGGAAGGCCGAGGTCCACGAGATGGCGATCGATAACGGCGTGATGAAGATGCGCCCGCTCGACAAGGGCCTCGTCATCGACGCCGGCAAGACGGTGAAGCTTGCTCCAGGCGGCAATCATCTGATGCTTCAGGAGCTGAAAGGCGCGTTCAAGCAGGGCGACAAGGTGCCGGTGACGCTTCAGTTCGAGAAGGCCGGCAAGGTCGCGGTGTCCCTCGACGTTCAGGGCGTCGGCGCGCAGGCGCCCGGCGGCGATGGCGGGCACATGATGAAGAAAATGCCTGATCATTCGGGAATGAAGATGTGATGAAGCAGATCAAGTTTCCCATGACCTCGGATCGAATCCTTGCTGGCCTGATCGCCGCGCTCGCCGCGTCGCCCGCGGCGGCGCATATCACGCTCGAGACCAAGCAGGCGGCGGTCGGCTCCTACTACAAGGCCGTCTTCGCCGTGCCGCACGGCTGCAAGGGCTCGCCCACGGTGAAGATCCGGGTGCAGATTCCGGAAGGCGTGATCGCGGTGAAGCCGATGCCGAAGGCGGGCTGGAGCGTCGATGTCGTCGAGGGCAAATATGCCGGCGAATACGATTATCACGGCAACAAACTCACATCCGGCGTCAAGGAAGTCGCCTGGTCCGGCGGCAAGCTGCCGGATCACAATTACGATGAGTTCGTGATCAGCAGCTTCCTTACGGGCGGCCTGAAGCCCAACACGACGCTGTATTTTCCGGTCGTCCAGGAATGCGAGAGCGGCGTCAGCCGCTGGATCGAGATTCCGGCGGAAGGGGCGAAGCATTCGCACGAGGGCAACTCGCCGGCGCCTGGCCTGAAGCTGCTGCCAAAGCCCTGATGCGCCTGCTCGCCGCGCTCGCGACGCTGCTTCTTGCTGTCGGCTTCGCGACCGGCGCGCTGGCGCATGCGGCGCTCGTCGCGGTCGAGCCAGTCAGCGGCAGCATGCTCGCGGTCGCGCCGAAGGCGGTGGAGCTGCGGTTCAACGAGGCGGTGACGCCGGGCGCGATCCGGCTGATCGACGGCGCGGGCAGGGCGCGGGACGATGCGCGCGTCAACGCATCGGGCGAGACGATCTCGATCGCGATGCCGCCGGACCTGCCGCGGGGTACGGCGGTGGTGAGTTATCGCGTGATCTCGCAGGACGGTCATCCCGTCGCGGGTTCGGTGATTTTTTCGATCGGCATGCCGACGGGAACGCAGCCTCCTGCAAGTGCCGACGGCGGATTGAACGCGCTGATCTGGCTGGCACGGGTTGGTCTCTATGTCGGGCTGTTCGTCGGCGTCGGCGGCGTGTTCTTTGCGCGCTGGATTGCGTGGTCGATGACCGGAATGACGGTACCGCGCGTGGCGCTCGCGGTCGGTCTTCCGAGCGCGGTGTCGTCCCTCGGTGTGTTGGGCCTCGATCTCCTCGGCCTGCCACTGGCGGCTCTCGCAACAGCGGCTCCCTGGAAAGTGGCATTTGCGACCAGTGCCGGACCCGCCTTGCTCGTTGCCATCGCCGCGATGCTGATCGCGCTGCTGGCGCTGCGCAGCGCGTGGTACGCGCGCGCTCTTGCGATCATCGCCTTAATCGGCGTCGGCCTGTCGCTCGCCATGACCGGGCACGCCGCCACGGCACCGCCCGAGGCGTTGACGCGCCCTGCGATCTTCCTCCACGGTCTCGGCGTCACCATCTGGATCGGTGCGCTCGCGCCGCTGGCCGCGCTGATGTCGAAGCCGACGGTCGCGACGCTTCCCATTGTGAATCGCTTTTCCCGCATCGCTGCGCTCGCGGTTGGCGTGCTGGCCTTGACCGGGCTTGGCCTCGCGATCGTCCAGCTCGAAAAGCCGGTCGCGCTGGTCGAGACCCGCTACGGGGCCATCCTCGCGACCAAGCTTTCACTGGTCATAGGGTTGCTGGCGCTTGCCGCGCTCAACCGGTTCCGGCTGACACCAGCCCTGGCCCGGGACGCTACGGGAGCTCCCGCGCTCCGACGTTCGATCGTGCTGGAAAGCGTGATTGCACTCGCCATTCTTGCCGTCGTGGCCGGCTGGCGCTTCACGCCGCCGCCGCGGACCATCGTTCCCGACACGCCGTTGGCGATCCACATCCACACCGACAAGGCGATGTTCCAGGTGCTGGTCTCGCCGGGCAAAGTTGGCCTCGACGACTTCGTGCTTCAGCTCATGACCGGCGATGCCGCGCCGCTGGTGGCCAAGGAGGTGACGCTGACCCTGAGTCTGCCTGAACGCGGCATCGAGCCGATCGAGCGGGACGCCGCGCTTGGCCCTGACGGCTACTGGCATGTGCGCAAGGTCGAGCTGCCCTTCGCCGGCCGCTGGCATGTGCGGATCGATGCGCTGGTGACCGATTTCGAGAAGGTGACGCTGGAGGACGATCTCGACGTCGTGGCGCCTTGAAGCGTGCCACTTGCTGCTCAAGTTGAACCTGAAGGCAACGGAAAAATGACAGGAATTCCGACGCCTTAGCGGCTTTTCCTCATTCCCGGTCTTGTGTTTTCGCTCTCAATCCGGTTTCACTGCAGGCCAGCACTGATTCCCAGAGTATTGCCATGCGGTTGTCGCGGTTCTTTCTGCCCATCCTGAAGGAAAATCCGAAAGAGGCGGAGATCGTCTCGCATCGGCTGATGCTGCGGGCCGGCATGATCCGGCAGGAGGCGGCCGGTATCTATGCCTGGCTGCCGCTCGGCTTCCGTGTGCTGAAGAAGATCGAGCAGATCGTCCGCGAGGAGCAGGACCGCGCCGGTGCGTTGGAACTGCTGATGCCGACGCTCCAGCTCGCCGACCTCTGGCGCGAGAGCGGCCGCTACGACGCCTACGGCCCGGAGATGCTGCGCATCGCCGACCGCCACAAGCGCGAGCTGCTGTACGGACCGACCAACGAGGAAATGATCACCGAGATCTTTCGCGCCTACGTCAAGTCGTACAAGAGCCTGCCGCTCAATCTCTATCATATTCAATGGAAATTCCGCGACGAGCAGCGTCCGCGTTTCGGCGTGATGCGCGGCCGCGAATTCCTGATGAAGGACGCCTATTCCTTCGACCTCAACGAGGCGGCAGCGCGCATCTCCTACAACAAGATGTTCGTGGCGTATCTGCGGACCTTCGCGCGAATGGGGCTGAAGGCGATCCCGATGCGCGCCGAGACCGGCCCGATCGGCGGCGATCTCAGCCACGAATTCATCGTGCTCGCCGAAACCGGCGAATCCGGCGTGTTCATCAATCGCGACGTGCTGGACCTGCCGGTGCCGGGCGAGGACGTCGACTACGAGAGCGACCTGACGCCGATCATCAAGCAGTGGACCTCGGTCTATGCCGCGACGGAGGACGTCCACGACGGCGCGCGGTTCGAGCAGGAAGTGCCCGAAGACAAGCGGGTCAACACCCGCGGCATCGAGGTCGGCCAGATCTTCTATTTCGGCACCAAATATTCCGACGCGATGAAGGCCCTGGTGGCTGGTCCCGATGGTGTGGACGTGCCGATCCATGGCGGGTCCTACGGGGTCGGCGTCTCGCGCCTGCTCGGTGCCATCATCGAGGCCTGCCATGACGATGCCGGCATCAAATGGCCGGAGGCGGTGGCGCCGTTCCGCGTGTCGATCCTCAATCTCAAGCAGGGCGATGCCGCGGTCGATGCGGCCTGCGAGAAGCTCTACGCGGAGCTGACCGCCAAGGGCGTCGACGTGCTCTATGACGACACCGACCAGCGCGCCGGGGCCAAATTCGCCGCCGCCGACCTGATCGGCATCCCCTGGCAGATCATGATCGGCCCGAAGGGGCTCGCCGAGGGCAAGGTCGAGATCAAGAAGCGCAGTGACGGCTCCCGCGAGACGATGTCGCCTGCGGACGCGGTCGCCCGGCTGGTCGGTTGAATAGTGTTCATCGCGCGATAGTGGGCCGGTAATCCGGCCACATTTGACCCCGAATCATGGGATTATCGAGCGATGGATGAAACCATGACTGAGACCAAGCCAACCGCGCCTTTCGCGCCATTCGAGTGGATGCTGTCGGCGCGCTATCTGCGGGCGCGCCGCAAGGAGGGATTCATCTCGGTCATCGCCGGGTTCTCCTTCCTCGGCATCATGCTGGGCGTTGCAACGCTGATCATCGTGATGGCGGTCATGAACGGCTTCCGCAAGGAGCTGCTCGACAAGATCCTCGGCCTCAACGGCCACATCCTGGTGCAGCCGCTGGAATCGCCGTTGACCGACTGGAAGGACGTTGCCGACCGCCTCAGCCAGGTGAAGGGCATCCGGCTTGCCGCGCCCGTGGTCGACGGCCAGGCGCTGGCGTCCTCGCCGTGGAACGCCTCGGGCGTGCTGGTGCGCGGCATCCGCTCCGACGATCTCAACAACCTCACCTCGATCGCCAAGAACATCAAGCAGGGCTCGCTCGAGGGCTTTGACGACGGGCAGGGCGTGGCGATCGGCCGGCGCCTCGCCGACCAGCTCTCGCTGCACGCCGGCGACAGCATCACGCTGGTGGCGCCGAAGGGCGCGGTCACGCCGATGGGCACCACGCCGCGCATCAAGCCGTACAAGATCGCCGCCGTGTTCGAGATCGGCATGTCCGAATACGATCTCGGCTTCGTGTTCATGCCGCTCGCGGAGGCGCAGGCCTATTTCAACCGCAGCAACGACGTCACCTCGATCGAGGTGTTCACCACCAATCCGGACCAGATCGTCGCCTTCCGCCAGGCGGTGACCGAGGCCGCGGGCCGGCCGGTGTTCCTGGTCGACTGGCGGCAGCGCAACTCGACCTTCTTCAACGCGCTCCAGGTCGAGCGCAACGTGATGTTCCTGATCCTGACCATGATCGTGCTGGTCGCAGCGCTCAACATCGTGTCCGGCCTGATCATGCTGGTGAAGGACAAGGGCAGCGACATCGCCATTCTGCGCACGATGGGGGCCTCGCAGGGCTCGATCATGCGCATCTTCCTGATCACGGGCGCCTCGATCGGCGTGGTCGGCACGCTGGTCGGCTTCTTCGTCGGTCTCGTGATCTGCCTCAACATCGAGTCGATCCGGCAATTCCTGTCCTGGCTGACCTCGACCGAGCTGTTCTCGCCGGAACTCTATTTCCTGTCGAAGCTGCCGGCCGAGATCGACATCGGCGAGACCACGGCCGTCGTCATCATGGCGCTGACGCTGTCGTTCCTGGCGACGCTCTACCCGTCCTGGCGCGCCGCGCGCCTCGATCCGGTCGAAGCGCTGCGGTACGAGTGAGGGGCTGATGGAGCAGCAGCAGGGGGCGGAAGATGTACCGGTCATCTATCTCCACGAGATAAAACGGCAGTATTTGCAGGGCGAGGCGGCGCTGACGATTTTGGACAACGCCAAGCTCGCGCTATGGGCGGGTCAGTCGGTCGCGCTGGTCGCGCCGTCGGGCTCGGGCAAGTCGACGCTGCTGCATATCGCAGGCCTGCTCGAAGCCCCCGATTCCGGCGAGGTCTATGTCAACGGCGCGCCGACCTCGCAGCTGCCCGACATCGAGCGCACCCAGCTTCGCCGCACCGATATCGGCTTCGTCTACCAGTCGCACCGGCTGCTGCCGGAGTTCTCGGCGCTGGAGAACGTCATGATGCCGCAGATGATCCGCGGCCTGAAGAAGTCCGAGAGCGTCAAGCGCGCGAAAGAGATTCTGGGCTATCTCGGCCTCGGCGACCGCATCACCCACCGCCCGGCCGAACTGTCGGGTGGCGAGCAGCAGCGCGTCGCGATCGCGCGGGCGGTGGCCAATGCGCCTCGCGTCCTGTTCGCGGACGAGCCGACCGGCAACCTCGATCCGCACACGGCGGACCATGTGTTCCAGGCGCTGATGCAGCTGGTGAAGGCGACCAAGGTTTCCATGCTGATCGCGACCCACAACATGGAGCTCGCCGGCCGCATGGACCGGCGCGTGTCGCTGTCGAACGGCCAGGTCGTCGAGCTCGAATAAAAAACTGCGAAAACAACCCCATGCACAGTAGCCGGACACCGGCGGCCACGAGCGGGGTGATGCCTTTCAGCCCATTGAGATGTCATGAAAAACCGCTGCGACGGCGCATCGCCGCAGCGGCGGGCCATTTTACGGCCTGATCACCGTCAGTCTGAACGGTCCGCCATGGGCCGCGGCGTGATCCACCGCCTCGTTGGCGTGGTCGAGGTCGAATTCCGTCGTCTCGTATTCGTCGAGCCGCAACAACCCCGCGCGCACCAGCGCGATCAGGCGACTCGCCGCATCCGGCGGATACATCCAGACGCCGTGAATGCTGATGCAATTGCGCATGATCCAGGGATAGGGCAGCTCGAGCCCGGCGCCGCCGGCCATGCCGACGCCGCCCATCAGCACGACGCGGCCGTAGGCGCGCACGGTCATGACCGCCGCGCGGACCACGTTCGGGCTCACCGAGGGCGGCATGATGTCGAACACGCAATCAATCGGGCCGGGTGCGGCACGCTTCATGGCCTCGCAGTCGTTTGTCTCGTTGCCGGAGAGCTTGACCGGCTTCACGCGGCTGCCGAAGCGGCGGACGAGATCGGCCAAAATCGTCGCGTTGCGGCCCGGGGCGACCACGCAGGCCGCGCCCATGGCGAGCGCGACCGACACCGCAGCACTGCCGAAATTTCCGGTGGCACCGCTCACCAGCACGGTCTCGCCCGGTTGCAGGTTGGCGGCAAGGAAGCCGCCATAGGGCACGAGCAGCGTGCCCAATGCGCACCACTGCGTGGCCTCCTCGGACGTGATCGCGCCGAGAGGTTTGACGTTCTCCGTCGGGACCCGCATCTGCCCGGCCCATGAGCCGTGGCGAAAATGCTGTTGCAGGCGCATGCCGCCGGGACCGGCGGCCGTCAGCCCTTGCAGCGCGATGTCAGGCGCAACCGCATCGTCGCGGGAGCGCACCGTCGGGTCGCAGAACACCCAGTCGCCGACCGCCAGTTTGGTTGCGTCCGGGCCGATCGCGCGGACGCGGCCGATGGCGCCGGGGCCCGGGATGATCGGCAGGTCGAGCGCGTAATTGCGTTCCCCGCTGAAAACCTCGTTCATGTAGGAGAGGACGCGCGTGGCGACGACATCGACGATGACCTCGCCGGTGCCGAGCACGGGGTCCGGGGCATTCTCGATCGCGAGCGGCGATCCAAAGGATTTGAGTATTGCGGCTTTCATGATGTTCACCTCTTGAGCGGTGAAGCCCATATGCGCCGCCTTGGAAGAGCCAGGAAGGCCTGGTATTATCCTAGTATTACAAAGACCCTCCATGCGGGAGCGACATCATGGCCGACCCACGCCGCGTCGAATTCGGCGACTTCCTGCGCTCCCGCCGCGAGAAGCTGACGCCGAAGACGGTAGGGCTGCCCGCGGGCAGCCGGCGCCGCACCGCAGGGCTCCGCCGCGAGGAGGTCGCGCAGCTCGCCGGCATCGGTGTCGATTGGTACATCCGCCTCGAACAGGGCCGCACCGTCAGCCCGTCGGTCACGACGGTGGACGCGCTGGCGCGTGCGCTACGGCTCAGCAAGACAGAGCATGCGCATCTCAAGGCACTCGCCCGCGACGGCGCGAGAGGCGCGTTCGCGCGCGAGATCGTGCCTCCCTCCATCCGGCGGATGATCGAGAGCCTGAATCATCCGGCCTATGTCACCGGGCGGCGCTGGGACGTGCTGGCCTGGAACGACGCGGCCGAAGAGGTATTTGCATTCGGACAATTGCCGGAGCGGGATCGCAACACGCTGCTCCTCGTCATGACCGACAAGCAGCGGCGAAAGTTGTATGGGGCAGGCTGGACGGACATGGCCAAGGGCATGGTGGCGATGTTTCGCGCAACCCACGACGTCTGGGCCGGCGATCCCGCCTTCGCGGAATTGCTGGCGCGGCTGCGCGAAGGCAGTCCGGAGTTCGTCAAATGGTGGGAGGCGCACGAGATCCGCGGCACCATGTCGGGCCGCAAGACCATGTCCCATCCGACCCTGGGCGTGCTGCATTTCGAGCACACGAGCTTTCAAGCCAACGACGATCCTGCGCTGAAGCTGGTGATTTATACGCCGGTGTAAGAAGGGGAGTGACCGACCTCACAGAGTGATCTCTTGCCTTTCGGCAGGCTCTGCCTACGCTGCGCACATGTTATTCGGGGCTACGATGGGCGCGTTTCGCTGGTTCGCACTGCTCGTTTCCATTTGGCTGACCTGCGGCTCGGCGCAGGCCGAGCGACGCGTCGCGCTGGTGATCGGCAATTCCGCCTACAAGAGTGTGCCGCGGCTTGGGAACCCGGTGAACGATGCCGCGCTGGTCGGTGGCATGTTCAAGAAAGCCGGATTTGACCTGATCGACGTCAGGACCGATCTCAACGCCGCCGAGATGCGCAAAGCCTTGCGGGAGTTTGGTGCACGGGCACGCGACGCCGAGGTCGCCGTCATTTACTACGCCGGTCACGGCATCGAATTGGACGGGTCAAATTACCTGATCCCGACCGATGCGGCGCTGGAGACCGACAGCGATGTTCTCGACGAGACCGTGGCGCTGGACCGGGCGCTGTTCGCGGTCGAGCCCGCAAAGCAGCTTCGCCTGGTCATTCTGGACGCTTGCCGTGACAATCCCTTTGCGAAGACGATGAAGCGGACGGTTGCGGCGCGCGCGATCGGCCGTGGTCTTGCCAAGGTCGAGCCGACCAGCCCCAACACGATGATCGCCTTTGCCGCGAAAGCGGGCTCGACGGCTTCGGACGGCGATTCCAGAAACAGCCCGTTCGCAGCCGCGTTGGTCGAGCGATTGCCGACACCCGGTCTGGACTTGCGCAAGGCGTTCGGTTTTGTGCGCGACGACGTGTTGAAGAACACGAGCTACCGGCAGGAGCCCTATGTCTATGGCTCTCTCGGCGGCGAGGACGTTGCGCTCGTTCCGGCAAAGCCGGTTGCCGTCGGGCCGCAGGCGAACCCGGATGAGGCGGTCCGCCGCGACTACGAGCTGGCGTTGCAGATTGGCACGCGGGAAGTCTGGACGGCCTTCCTCTCCAAATATTCCGATGGGTTCTATGCAAGCCTCGCCAAGGGACAGTTGAACCGGATCGCCGCGGAGGAAACACGGTCCGCTGCCGCCGAGAGAGCAAGGCAGGCTGAGGACGAAAAAGCACGCCTTGCGGTCGAGCGCGCCAGGACGGCGGAACAGGACAAGGCTGCTGCCGCCGCCAAGGTTGCCGAGGACGCCCGTCTTGCCGCGGAGAAAGCAAAGCAGGCGGAGGAAGCAAAGGCAGCCGCCGCCGAGCAACGGCGCAAGGAGGCCGAAGCGGCCGCGGCCAGGGTGATTGCCGACAAGCAGGCCGCCGAGAAGGCGCTCGCCGACAGGGTTGCAGGTGAAAAGGCGGCCGCGGAGTTGGCGGCTGCGCAGAAGCAGGCGTCCGAGACGAAGGACAAGACCGGGAGCGGCGAGAAGGTGGCAGTCCTCGCGCCGGCCAACTCGCAGCCGTCCCTCTCTCCGCAAGAGACCGCAAAGCTGGTGCAGTCGGAGTTGCGGCGTGTCGGATGTCTGACAGCCTCGGGCGAGGGCGACTGGAACGCGGTGTCGCAGCGTTCGCTGACCTTGTTCAACAAATATGCCGGAACGAAGCTCGACCCGAAGCTCGCAAGCTTCGATGCGCTCGACGCCATCAAGGCGAAAACGGGTCGCGTTTGCCCGTTGGTCTGCGATCATGGTTTCCGGGCCGACGGCAATGCTTGCGTGAAGATCGCCTGTCGCGCGGGATACCGCGTCAACGACGACAATGAATGCGAGAAAGTACAGGACAGGAAACCGGTCGCGCGCGAGGACGCGAGCAAGCGGGACGTGGAGCGCAAGAAGGTCGAAACCGCGCCATCAACTCCCCAGGCGTCCGGTCAGATCATTTGCGGTCAGGCGGGATGCCGGCCGGTGGCGCGAGGATGCAGGCTTGAAAGAGCCACCGCGGCTTCCGGAACGGGGAACGTGGGCTCGGCATATGCCGGCAACGGCACCGGCGGATTGGTCGAAGTGTGCAGATAGAAATCAGCCGCTAGCGAATATTTCCCGGGCAGCTCCCCAGCCACGTGCGGGCCGATCCCATCCGGCAGCCTCCAACGCCACAAGCGATCGCCCTACGGACAGACGGTCGGATCAATCACCGCGTCAGCTTGAAGATGCTGACGTCGATGGCGTCATGGCGAAATCCGGTTTCGCAATAGGCCAGATAGTATTCCCACATCCGGCGAAACGTCATGTCGAAGCCGAGCGCCTCGATGTCCGGCCACGATGCCAGGAAGCGATCGCGCCAGTCCTGAAGCGTGCGGGCGTAGCTCAGACCGAAGGACTCCCGGCCCGTCACCGTGAGCATGGCCTTGGCGGCGTAATCCTCGACGATTTCAGCGGTCGGCAGCATGCCTCCGGGGAAGATGTGGCGTTGAATGAAATCCGGGCACGCGCGATAGGAATTGAAGCGTGACGGCGCGATCGTGATGATCTGCAGCACGGCGACCCCGCCGTCGACGAGGCACGACCGGAGCTTTTCAAAATACAGCGGCCAGTACCGTTCACCGACGGCCTCAAACATCTCGATCGACACGATCCGGTCGAAACGCCCGACGATATCGCGATAGTCCTGGAACAGAATGGCGGCCTTGCCGGTCTCGATTTCCGTCTCCAGGCGCTCGCGGGCATAGGCCAACTGCGCGTTGGAGAGGGTGACGCCGGTGACGGTGGCATCGTGGCGGCGAACGAGGTGTTCGGCGAGCGATCCCCAACCACATCCGATCTCGAGAACCCGCTCGCCTCCCTTGAGATCGAGATGAGTGGAGACCCTATCGAGCTTGTTTCGCTGCGCGGCTTCCAGCGAAAGCTCCGATTCATAGATCGCGGAGGAGTAGTTCATGCCCTGATCGAGCCAATGGCGGTAGAACTCGTTGCCGAGGTCGTAGTGAGCCGCGATATTCTTCCGGCTGCCGGTCCTGGTGTTTTCGTTGGCGCGGTGCCGGAGCCAGCCGAGGACACGAGCGACGCGCGAGCCGGCCACAGCGGCAAACGAGGTCTCGTTTCGAACGATGAAATCGAGCACCCCGACCAGATTATTGGTGGACCAATCGCCCGCGATATAGCCGTCGGAGAAGCCGGCCTCGCCGGACAGCAACAAGCGCCGCAGGGCGCGCCAGCGATGCACGGTGATCGTGACGTCGCTGCCCTGATCGCGAACACCGAGCTCTCGGCGGCCCAGATCGAGCCGCTCGCCGTTCGGGAAAACCAGCCGCAAATGACCGGATTGAATCGGAGGAAGCAGCCGACCCATCATCCGGGTTGTCAGCCGCGAGGGCCCGGCGACGACATCGGGGGATATCAGGGATGAACCGGACCTCAAGACCGTAGTCCCCGATGATTGGCCACCTCTGCCGTGGCTTGCGCGGCCTGCTTGCGCGCATGAAAGCGAAAGCCCTTCAGCACCATCCGCAACGCTTGCCAATGGATGCCCGCAATGACTTTCAACGTCAGCAACGGGTGGCTGGCAAAAGTCTCGATCAGCGCTCGATCAGTCAGTTCGCGGCGCGTTCCCGACAGTGATGCCGTGATGACGGTTTGATCGTTCTCCTTGCCGTGGATGGACACCTCGACCTGCGCGGCCGGAGGCCGGACGCGAAAATCATACGCCATGTCCATTCCGAGAAACGGCGAGACGTAGAATTCCTTGGGGCAGTGCTGCTCGATGATCTCTGCGGCGGCTTCCCGCACCGGCATCACGTAGCTGTGACGCTCGCCAAAGGTGTTGTGGACCTCGTAGATGATCGCCTCGAGCGCGCCGTCAGGCCCGGCGCAGAAATAGACGCTCAGCGGATTGAAGCCGTAGCCGAGGATGCGCGGCATGCAGAGCAACTTGATCGTGAGCTGCTCTGTCCGGCATCCGGCGCGTCGCAGCAGGGCCTGAGCCTGAGCCGCAAGCGGAACGTCGCTGCCGTCGCCATGGTCGGCGTCGACAAAGCCGGTGAGATTGAACCGGTTGCGGGAAAAGAACCTGAGACGTTTCGAGAGATTGTCGATGTCGCTCAGATCGAGCAACATCCAGAACACCCGGTAGCGCAGTTGATGCGTCCGGGGCGCGAAGCGGCGGTGGACCACCTGACCAGTGTAGAGACACGACGTTGGGATCATGCGGCAAGTCGTCCGGTCTGATGACGGGCTGCATGGTCGATATAGATGCGGCCGGACTCGTTTTCCACTCGCCATGGCCGCCTGACATCGCCGAGCGTCTCGGCGACGGCGAGCCCTGATTGCAGGCCGTCTTCATGGAAACCGGCGCCGAAATAGGAACCGCAGAACCATGTCCGATCCTGGCCTTGCAGGGACCATAGACGGCGCTGCGCGCTCATGGCCGCGGCGTCGAAGATGGGGTGGTCGTAAAATTCCTCGTGCAGAACCTGTTTCGGTTCGGCCGAGGGATTGAGCGTCACGAACAAGTTCTGCGATGTCGGCAGTTGCTGAAGGGCATTCATCCAGTAAGTCACAGTCGGACTGTTGGTCGTGCCTCTGCCTCCGATGTAGTTCCAGCTCGCCCATGCCGCCTTGCGCTGGGGCATCAGCACGGGGTCGCTATGGAGGACGGCGCGATTTTGGCTGTAGCGGAATGCACCGAGCACGCTTCGCTCATGTGCGGTGGGCTCATCCAGCAGCGCAAGCGCCTGGTCGGCATGCGTCGCGATCACCACCTCGTCGAATTGGTCGGTGTGGCCGCCGCGGTCCCTGACGTCGACGCCGTCGCGATGGCGCCGGATTGCCGCGACACCGCGGGCGAGGTGGACGCGGTCCCTGAAACGATGCGTGAGCGCGTCGACATAATTGCGGCTGCCACCGACGACGGTCCGCCATTGCGGCCGGTTGCGCAGGCGCAGCAGCCCATGATTGTCGTGAAAGCGAATGAACGAGGCTGCCGGATATTGCAGCATCAGGCTGGGCGAAGCCGACCAGATCGCTGCGGCCATCGGCAACAGGTGGTCGCTGCGAAAGACCTCGCCGTATTGGCCGGCGTCAAGATATTGCTCCAGCGAGGAGAAATCGTCGAGCGACGACAGGTCCCGCGGCGCCTCGCGATAGAACCGCCAGAGATCGCCAAGCATCGACCAGAAACGCGGGCGGAAGACGTTGCTGCGTTGAGCGAACAGCCCGTTCAGGCTGGTTCCTGAATATTCCAGCGCGGCGTCCTCGAGAGAGACCGCGAACGACATCTCGGAGGGGTGCGTGGGCACGCCGAGATGGGCGAACAGCGCCGTGAGATTGGGATAGGTTTTCTCGTTGTAGACGATGAAGCCGGTATCGACCGGGACAGCGCCATCGGGGGTGCTGACCTCGACGGTGTTGGAATGGCCACCGAGCCGGCCGTCTTGTTCGTAGACGGTCACGTCATGGCGCTGGCTCAGGAGCCAAGCTGCAGACATTCCGGATATGCCGGTTCCAATGACCGCAATCCGCTTTCGTGGTCCGTTCTCGCCCTGCATCAGCCCCCGTCCTCGTGGCTCTGTCCGTTGACCGCAGATTTTGCGTTCCAGGACAGATACGGACGAGAAACGGTTTTGGATCACGCGCCGCTCGCGGTGATCCAAAGCGGAGCCGGGAGCGTATCGGGTGTATGCAAACCATCGGCACAGCAGCTAGGCTAGGGTACGGCAGGCGTCGGCCGGGACCAGGGGAGAGACGGCGACGATGGGACGGTCGGCCGGAAGCCATCATGCGTCACGAGGCTGAGTCCATTACGCCGCAACAAGCCGCCAGCCTGGTTCGTGCCATCGCGACGCGCCGGGATCGCGAGGCGTTCAAGGACCTCTTCAATTTCTACGCGCCGCGCATCAAATCCGTGCTGATGAGGGGTGGTGCCGCGGGCGAGATCGCCGAGGATCTGGCGCAGGAGACCCTTATCGCCGTCTGGCGCAAGGCCGACAGCTATGATCCCCGGAGGGCGACGGTGTCCGCCTGGATCTTCACCATCGCCCGCAACCTTCGCATCGACCGTTTCCGCAGGGATCAGCGCACGCAGCTTCATCACGTGTACGAGCTGATGCTTCCGGCCGAGGCCGATCCGCCCGATGTGCCGTTCGAGGCCGTGGAACGCGAAAGCCGGGTGCGGGCGGCGCTGGCGGGATTGCCGGAGGAGCAGGTTCGCGTGGTGGAGCTGTCGTTTTTTGAAGGCATCGCCCATGGCGATATCGCGAGCAAGCTCGGCATTCCGCTCGGCACGGTGAAATCCCGGCTGCGGCTGGCCATGGCGCGCCTGCGCGACTTCCTTGGTGAGAATTCATGACGACGATCACACATCACCCCGATGAGGAAGCGTTGGCCGCCTTCGCGGCGGGTACGCTTGACGAGCCGCGCAGCGTCGTGGTGGCCGCCCATGTCGCCCTGTGCCCCCGGTGCCGGGCGGCGGTCGCAGCGGTCGAGCAGTTCGGTGGCGCATTGGTCGAGCGAGCCGTGCCGGCCAGCCCGCGCGCCGGCGCGCTGGACGAGGCTCTTGCGCGGCTGGACGAGGCCGCACCGCCCACGCCCGTCATCCGCGAGGCGGCTCCGGATTGTCCTGACGTGCTAGCGCCCTACGAGGTCGGACGCTGGCGATGGATCGGCCCCGGCGTGCACTGGAGAAAGGTCGAGGTTCCCGAGAGTGAGGGAACGCGTGTCTTCATGTTGAAAGCCGCGCCGGGATCCTCGCTGCCGCACCACGGCCATTCCGGGGTCGAATGGACCTGCGTGCTCCAGGGCGCGTTCCGCCACGATCTCGGACGTTACGGCCCCGGCGATTTCGACGCCGCCGACAGTACCGTCGATCACACGCCGTTTGTCGAAGAGGGCGATGTCTGCATCTGCCTGGTGGCCATGCAGGGCGACCTTGAGCTGCGCGGCTGGCTCGGAAAGCTGCTGCAACCCTTCGTTCGGTTGTGACGCAATGACGGCTTCGACATTCATTCTCGGCCTCGCATGCCTTTCGGCGGGACTCTCCGTCATCATGGCCGCCGCCTGGCTGGTCTGGCGCGCCTCGGGGAATTCGGGGTGGGTCGATACGATCTGGACATTCGGGCTTGGCTGCGTCGGCTTCATTGGCGCGGTGACGACAGGGACAATGGACTTTCACAGCGGCATCGTTGCGGCGATGGCCGCGGTCTGGTCGCTTCGGCTGGGGCTGCACATTGCGCGCCGCACCCGCGGCATCACCGACGATCCGCGCTATGCCAGGCTCGTTCAGGACTGGGGACCGGACGCGTCACGCCAGATGTTCTTGCTGTTGCAGAAGCAGGCGCTCGTCAGCATTCCGCTGGCCCTTTCGATGTGGCTCGCAGCGTATGGTTCGGCACCGCCGGCGCAAAGCGCGATCGCCATGCTGATTTTTGCCGTGGCCGTGATCGGCGAGGCGGCCGCCGACGAACAGCTCCGGCGGTTTCGGCATGATCCGGTCAACAAGGGCAAGATCTGCGACGTCGGGCTGTGGCGGTTGTCGCGTCATCCCAACTACTTCTTCGAATGGCTCGGCTGGCTCGCTTATCCCGTGCTGGCCATCGATCTCTCGGGGAACGATCTCTGGGGCATCTTCGCGCTTCTTGCGCCGCTCTGCATGTACTGGCTGCTCGTTTATGTCTCAGGCATTCCGCCGCTGGAAGAACACATGCTGGCCCATCGCGGCGAGGCATTTCGCAGATATCAGATGACCACGAACGCATTCTTTCCGGGGCCGCCGAAGACATTCGCGGGAGGCTAGTTTGACACTTGCCGAAACCGCGATCCGGCTTGGTGAAGCGCTCCCCTCGGGCATTGCGAGACGACGGCGCGGGACTGGCTGGCCAACTATGACCGCAATCGAACCGAGATCTTCGAGGTGCTGAAGCAGGTCTACGGCAAGGACGCGCGTCTTTGGCAGCGGCGATGGCGCTTGTTCCTTCTCGCCACGATCGGCCTGTTCGGTCACGCCCGCGGACAAGAATGGGGCGTCAGCCATTATCGGCTGTCGCCGTCACGTCCAGCTTGATCCCTCAGGCGTTCGACACCGCGCGGACGACCAGGAAGCTGACGAAGGCCGCGAAAGCCGAGGCCGCCGCGCCGTAGGCGATGTCGAGCACCGTGATCTGGAGCGTCCAGTTGCGCAGCGTTGCGAAATTGGTCAGATCGTAGGTGGCGTAGGCGATCGCTCCGAACAGGGCGGCCGATCCGATTACATTGACGGCGGAACCGGATCTCAGTCCGGGCAGCACGGCGAAGACGAGCAATCCCACGGGATAGATTGCATAGAACGCGAGCGCGGGTGCCACACGGAGATCGGTCAGCAGGATGTCCCCGAGCGTCGGGCGATAGAGCGCAGGGCCCATGAAGCGAAGCCAAACGAGGTCAACGGCGCCAAAGGCGATCAGCGCGGTGATATAGCCAGTCACATAGGCCATCGAGCTCTCCGGAAATGATGTCATACCGTATACGCGCGCGACGGGCCGGTGGATCACTGCAAGCCCGCGGGTCTCGCGTTCCGATTTGCTGAACACGAAGCTGACATGCTGGACGTGTGTCGTGCGGGCAATGCTCTTGTCAATTGAGCGGATGGGGGTAGAGTCGGAAATCGCCTGTACTGCACCAGCCTGGCGTTGGAGTAATCCGTGACGGAACGCGCAACGCCCGACGACTACGCCGGCCAGAGCGTGTTCACCGATCCCGGCGCTTACGCTGCTTCGATCAGCAGCCTGCCGCCGGATATTCCGGCCGTGTGCCGCGCGCTGCACGGATTGCTGATCCACGAAGCATGGATCGAGCGGCAGGGGCTGGACCCCGCCGCCTTCTCCGGCCAAAGCCGCGCGACGTTGCCAGTGGCGCAGCGCCTGCAGCAGCTTCTGACGATCGACCTGCGGCCACTGACCGTCGCGAGGCTGGGCACGTCGAGGGCATTGGCGACGTGCCGTGATTTTTCAATGATGTTGTGCGCCGTCCTGCGGCATCGCGGTGTGCCCGCCCGCATCCGCTGCGGTTTCGCCAGATATTTCAGCGGAAATCCCTACGACGATCATTGGGTGTGCGAATATTGGGCCGGAGACGAGCAGCGCTGGGTTCTGGTCGATGCCGAGCTCGACGAGCTGCATCGCCGCCTGCTCAAGTTCGACTTCGACCCGGTCGACGTGCCGCGTACCGCGTTCATCACCGGTATCGAGGCGTGGACGCTCTGCCGAAGCGGAACGATCGATCCCGCGCAACTCGGTCACGGTCCGACGACCGGGCTGTTCTTTGCGCGCGTCAATCTGGCGCGCGACCTGCTTGCTCTCGCAGGGATCGAGACCTCGGCATGGGACAGCTGGCGCGAGGCCGACGAGTCGCATCGCTCTTTGGATGACGCGGCGCTGTCACTGCGTGACGGGATGGCGCAGCGTGGCGAGGCGGGCGCCTTCGCGAACACGCCGTCGTTGCGCGTTCCGCCCTGGCGGTAGACTCCTTCCAGAATATGTTAATGCCGTGCTCAAATTCGCTGAAATCGACAGGAGTCGAGCAGAGGATGACGGCGGCAAATCTTCGATCCAGGTCGGCGAGCGACATTGATCAATGCTTCAGCGTCTCGACCTCGAAGGTGAACTTCACCTGCATCACGGGACCAGTGGGGTCTCGGACTTCAATAGCCATGTAGTGCCTGTCATTCACGGAAGCGGTAGGGTGGACGGCATCCAGGACCATTTCGGCCAACGACCGCGCAGCCTCGAGCTGTGCCGCGCGAAGGTCGCGAAGCTCCAGGCCCTCCTCGTCGAGGGCCAACTCGTCTTCGTCGCGAAGATCGAAATAATAGCGTGTCATCTCGCGGACCTCCAATTTCGGTTGTTGCCGGCGGTTTCCTCTCCCTGTTTTGCGCGTTGCACTGTCGGCCAAGCGACGCCCGCGCCGCTCATGCATTAACATAAGCTAATCCGCGGTCACTCGTTCCTCTGCAGGAAATCGGTCAGCCGGCGTCATGGAGCCGGAGATAGCCGGGCGAATACAGCGCGGCGTTCTTGAGCGCTTCGAGATCGGGGATCGTCAATCGGACTCACGGCGCGGGGGCGGCGGGAGGCTTTGCGCTGGCGCTTGGCGGCGGAATGGCCGGCCACGGACTCTTCGGCTTGGGCGCCACCGCTGCGCATGCCGTCGCAAGCTGTGCCCGCGCCGATGCCAGGCCCGTCAGGTCGACGTCGAATGTCGTGACCTCCGTCTTGTCCTCCGGCATGGTCGTGGTCTGGCGCACATGCAAGGCGCGGGATGCCATGACGGCCTTGACCATGTCAGGGTCGAGGCTGCTGGTCCACATCTCGTACTTTTCGGTCCGAACCGATGAGCCTCCGGCCCCCTTGCCCGTGTCGGCATCTGCCGTCACCTGAACAGTGCTCTTGCCGGTGGTGGTGCCGTCGATCTCGGCTGCGAACATCAGCGGCACGCGCGTTCTGGTTTCACAGAACATGCGCCACTCCATCATCCGGAACGAGGCATCGTTCTCCTTCTTCATCATCGCGATCTTGCTGACCGCCGGCCGCGCGCCTGTGTCCAGCCGCCACATCGTCTCGGCAAACAATCGCGTATCGATGCCGAAACGATAGAGCTCGGCGCGCGTCAGCATGTGCAAATTTTCGAACTTCACGGTCCGGATCAGATCGTTGAGCTCGCGGCTGATCCCCATCGTCGCAATGTACGCGATGCGGTCGCGGTCGCCGGCTGCCATCCGGCGCTGCCTGAGTTCGGCAATCAAGCCCGGCGGCGGCTCGCCGCGAATGTTGAGGATGAGCCTGGAATTATGGACCGCCAGCGCGGCGTCGGGGGCGACCTCGCGCGATGTCGCTCCGAGAAACAGGTAGCCGCAGGCCGAGTTGCACATCGCGTGATAGGTGGTGAGCTCGGCCTCGACCTCGCCGCCCGCGGCCTTCGTCTTGAGGCAGGCGGCGTCCACCTGCGTGCCGGCGGCGCAGGCTGTCACGGTGGTCCGGCCGACCCGCGCCACCGCCTTGCGGCTGCGCAGCAGCCGCCCGATCACGTAGGACTGCTCCACGTTGCCGCCGGGCGAATGAAGGTAGATCGGGCGCTGCGTGTCCTTGACGTCGGCGAGGAAGCGGCGAATCCGCTGACCGGCGTCCGCATCGAGCTGGCCCTCGATGGCGATCCAGCGGTCGCAGCCCGGCCCGCATGCGTCCGGTGCGCCCTTGGCGAGATAGATCGTCAGCTTCGCGGCAAATCCAGCTTTCTCGGCTGGCGTCTCCGCGGCGTGCAATGCGTCCGGAAGCAACAACGCGGCCACAAGAAGCAGGATACGGGCAAGCATGAAATGAAGGGCCGCGCACGGAGGACGATGAGCGCCGACGTTACATGATGATCGACGCGGGTACAACGTCAGGTGGCCATGGAGCGTTTTGCGCACCGTCCGGCACGAACCCTCACAAGTGGCGGCTGATGATCTGAAAGAGCCTCCCGCAGGACACCTCGATCTTCCTTTGTGGCGATGTGGCGATGCCGAGCAACAGACCAGGCCGCGCCGAGGCTTTCGACGCATACCAGAGCGATAGCGGCGTGGGCGCCAGTCCGAACGATGCCGCTTCCCTGGCGATGGCGAGATCAGGTGCGCCGTCCGGCAATCGCAGCACTGCGGCGAGGCCCGCAAGCGTGACATTCGTCGTGCGCGCGTGAAGCTGTTTAAACAAGGCATCGCCTTGTGCCGCGTAGACGCGCTTGGTGCGTCGGAGATGCCGCAGGTAATGACCGTCGCGCATGAAATCGGCGATGGCGAGTTGCACCGCAGGTCCCGGCGCCGGCGCGAGGCAGGCGGCAGCCTCGGCAAATCGCGACGCCAGCGCCGCCGGTGCAACGACAAAGCCGAGCCGCAGGGTAGGGGTCACGGTCTTGCTGAAAGAGCCGATGTGGATGACGCGGCCGGCGCGATCGAGCGAGGCGAGCGCCGGCGTGGCCCGGCCCTTGAGCTGAAGCTCGCTGAGATAATCATCCTCGATCACCCAGGCCCTGCTGTGCGCAGCCCAGTCGAGCAGGCGCGAGCGTCTTGCCAGCGACAATGTCGATCCGAGCGGCGCCTGCTGGCCGGGCGTCACGACGGCAAGCGCCGCGTCGGGCGCATGTTTCAGGGCGTAATCGACATCGATACCGTCAGCGTCAACCGGGATCGGCGCGATCGACAATCTTGCAAGCGCGAGACCGTGCCGGGTGAACGGAAAGCCCGGATTTTCGACCCAGACCTTCTTCTGCTCGAGGCTGAGGGCGCGGAGTGCCAGGCCGAGGCCGCCGCTGAAGCCGCTGGTGATGATGATCTGGGACGGGGCGCATTCAATCCCGCGCGCCAGTGCAAGGTAGGCCGCGATCTCGCGCCGCAAGGCCGGCTCGCCACGCGGGTCCGGATAAATCGCCGGCGCGCTCGCCTCGACGCGAACCGCCCGCGTACGCATTTTTGCGAGCAGTTTGGCCGGAAAGGTGTCTTGCGCAGGCACGCCCATCTGGAAGATCGCGGGGCCCGCCGTGAGCTCCTGGTACATCTCCATGAACGAGCCGGGGGCCGGAGCTTTCTCCCGCCGCACCGGGAAGGACAGCCGGTCCGCGATATGCGTTCCGGTCGCACGGGCCGCGACGATCAGTTGGGCGGATGAGAGTTTTGCGTAAGCCGAGCGCACGGTGCCGCGTGCGACGCCGAGTTGGGCGGCCAGATCCTGCCAGGAGGGCAGGCGCGCGCCCGGGGCGAGGACGCCGCGTTCGATGGCGGCTTTGATCCCTCTGTGGATCTGCTCGGCCAGCGGCGTCCTGGAAGAACGATCGAGCTTCAGCCGCAGCGCTTTGGTCATGCTCCGTAGTACACGATTTTCGTGCGTTCTTGGTACTTTTAGGTGGACCAGGACGATAGCATTTAAGGGGGCACAGGGAGCGCTTCGCTTCCCTCGGCAACAGCAAGCATCAGGAGAAGCAGATGAGTGAACGCCTCAATTACAACCACGTCGCACCGGGAGGCGCGAAGGCCTTGGGTGGTGTCTACGGCTACGTCACGCAGAGCGGACTTCCCACGACGCTCGTCAACCTCGCCTATCTGCGCGTCTCGCAGATCAACAACTGCGCCTACTGCCTCGACATGCACACGCGCGATTTGCTCAAGAACGGGGTGAAGATCGAGAAGCTCGCGCTGCTCCAGGCGTGGGCCGAGGCCGGCGATCTCTTCGACGCGCGCGAACGCGCCGCCCTCGAATGGGCGGAGACGGTGACCCGCGTGGCCGAAACCAACGTGCCCGATGAAGCCTATCAAGCCGCCCGCGCCGTCTTCAGCGAGCGCGAGCTGGTCGATCTCACCATCGCCATCAGCTTGATGAATGCGTACAATCGCATGTCGATCAGCTTCCGAAACACGCCGCAGGCAGCCCTCGAAAAAGCAGCCTGACGGACGGCAAACGGCATTGGCCGACATGCAAGGCAGGAGCCCGAAAATGAGCAGCGTGATTTCCGGCGTCAAGATTCCCGACAGCAAGCTGGCGCGCGAGGCCGCCGAACTCGTGCGCAGTTACGAAGACGAGATGCTGTTCAACCATTCGGTTCGCGTCTACGCGTTCGGCGCGATCAAGGGGCTGCGCCAGAAGCTGAAATTCGATTCCGAGTTGCTCTATGTCGCGGCGCTGTTTCACGACCTCGGTCTGGTCGATCACTACCACACCGAGACAAAGCGATTTGAGGTCGACGGCGCCGACGCTGCCCGCGACTTTCTCCGGGCACGCGGCATCGCCGAGCCGCAGGCCGATCTGGTCTGGGAGGCGATCGCGCTCCACACCACACCCGGCATTCCCGAATATATGAGACCGGAAATCGCGCTCACGCGGGCAGGCGTTGTGGTGGACGTCGGGGGCGTTGGATATGACGAGTACACGCCGGAGCAGCGCGATCAGGTGATCGCTGCGTTCCCGCGCGGCGATTTCAAGAACGCGTTCTTGAAGGTGCAGACGTGCTCAGCGCTGAAGAAGCCGCAGACGACGTTCGGGACCGTCAATTTCGACTATATCCAGGATCACGATCCCGGCTTCCACAAGCCGAACGTGTGTGCGCGCGTCCGTAACTCGCCCTGGCAAAGCTGAGCTGTCAGGCCACCGGATCCGTGGCAGGGTTGGAACGGCTATGATCCGGCGCCAACGGCGGCGCCGGTCTTGCGGGCGCGCTCCTGAACGAAGCAGCGTCGCCGTTTGAAGCGGCCGCGACCGTTGCAGACTTCGAGTCGCGCCAGGCGACGGTCCAGATCAGGAAGCCCAGCAGCGCCAGCGCTGCGCCGACGGGACCGGTCGAGGTCCAGCCCAGCCCCTCGCGAATGGCAATGCCGCCCAGGAACGGGCCGAGGGCATTTGCGGTGTTGAAGGCCGAATGGTTCAGCGCGGCGGCGAGCAGCTGTGCATCGCCGGCGACGTCCATCAGCCGGGTCTGGAGGATGGCGCCGAGCGAGACGCTGGCGCCAATGGCGAAGACGTCGATCGCCAATAGCCAGGGATTGCCGGCGGCAAGCGGGAACAGCAGCAGCGCGACCGCGGCAAACAGCAGGATGACGCCCGCCGTCGGCATCAGTGCGCGGTCGGCAAAGCGCGGCACGAACAGATTGCCGAGCGTGGCGCCGACGCCGAACACGGCCAGGAAGAACGGAATGATTGCGGGGCTGACTTTGGTGACCTCGATCAGCGTCGACGCCAGATAAGTGTAGACAGCGAACATGCCGCCGAAGCCGATGGCGCCGATTGCGAGCGTGATCCAGACGCGGCCGCTGCGGAGCGCCGCGAGCTCGCGCAGCGGATCCGACCGGCCGGCCTGGTCGCGCGGTGCAAACAGCGCGCACAGCAGCAGCGTGAGCAGCGCCAGCACCGACACGAGGCCGAAGCTCGCGCGCCAGCCGACCGCCTGGCCGATCACATTGGCCAGAGGCACGCCGATGATCGTCGCGACCGTCAAGCCGAGCATCACCTGGCCAACGGCCTGCGAACGGCGATCGAGTGGAACCAGGGAAGCCGCGACCAAGGCGGCGATGCCGAAATAGGCGCCGTGGGGCAAGCCGGAGAGAAAGCGGGCTGCGATCATCCAGCCAAAGCCGGGCGCAAGCGCGGTGAGCGCATTGCCGAGCGCGAACACCAGCATCAGCGCCAGCAATTGCGTGCGCCGCGCGAACCGCGCGCCAAGCACGGCGATCAGCGGCGCGCCCAGCACCACGCCGAGCGCGTAGGCGCTGATCGCGTGCCCTGCGGTCGGCTCGTCGATCTTCAGGTCGGCGGCGAAAAACGGCAGCAGGCTCATCGACGCGAATTCGGTGGTTCCGATCGCAAAGCCGCCCATCGCGAGCGAGATCAGGACGATGGCGAGGCGAGGGGGCGCGGAAGCCGCGGTCGCGCGGGGCGAGGTCGCTTGAGGCGAGGGCGTCATGTGTCCTGCATTGGTGGCGTCAACGGGAACCAGCCCAGCGAACGTCGCCATCCCTGCAAGATTTGTCTGTCGTACTTAAACCCGCATCAGCTCGCGTCAACAGCGGAGCCGCGATACGGAGCGGGCTGCATATCAGCATCCCGCATGCGCCAACCCTAGTCGATGCGCCTCGACCGGCGAGGGGCCTTCTTCTTCTGCGCGAAATAGGGATTCGCGACACAGCTCGCCGAACGTCCGACCGCAAGATATCTGCACTGCTCAAGCGAGCCGTAGCGGCAGTCGAAATAGCCGACGGGGCCGTAGATCTGCATGCAGACGGGATAGCCGGGATCGTAGGTCTGCGCGTGTGCAGACCCGCTCGCGAAGAGCAGGACGCTCACGAGTATGAGAGCTGCGCGGCGCATCTCAGCGCGGCACGTAATAGCCGGGTGAATAACCGGGCGCCTGCGCGCCCGGACGATTCGGATAGGCATAGGGATCATCGCTCTGGCCCGCGAAATACGGGTTGGCGATGCAGGTGAGCGCGCGGCCCGACGAGCTCGCCTGACACTGCGCATAAGTGTCGAAGGTGCAATTGCTCAGCCCCGGCCATTCATCGCCGGTGAGGCAGAACGCATGACGCGTACCGAACGCGCGTGCAGGGGAACTCGGACTCAGCGCGAGGGCGAATGTGGCGATTGCGAGCGAAAATGTGGCGACAATGGGAAGCGAAATTTGTCTGCGCATCTCTTTCTCCAATCACGCAATCGTGCGTGCGACGATGTGTTCGCACGAATGCAACATATGTTGTGTAGTCGACATTGGAACTCGTGAAAACACTTGTTTCAAAGGGTTTCCTGCGCGCTCTGCTAAACATCCATTAACGCAGCGCTGGCCTTTGGCTCTGACTGTTGCGTCGAGGTTACAGCAATCTCGTCGATCACTGTTATGACGACGTCACGGCCCGGGGGCCTAACGACGAAACTGGAACGGGAATCAAATGAACAAGAATTTGTTGCTTGCTGCTGTGAGCCTCGTTGCGCTGAGCGCGACTGCGCCGGCGCTGGCTGCTGACCTCGCCGCGCGTCCTTACACCAAGGCGCCCGCGATGATCGCCGCCGTCTATGACTGGAGCGGCTTCTACATCGGCATCAACGGCGGTGGCGGTTCCTCGCATTCGACCTGGGATCTCGTCGGCGGTGGCCGCGAAGGTTCGCACGATGCCACGGGCGGCACGGTCGGTGGCCAGATCGGCTATCGCATGCAGTCCGGCCAGTGGGTGTTCGGCGTGGAAGGCCAGGGCAACTGGGCTGACTTCTCGGGCGACAACGCCAGCGCGCTGTTCGCGACCCGCAACCGTTCGAAGATCGATTCGTTCGGTCTGATCACCGGTCAGGTCGGTTATGCCTGGAACAACGTCCTCGTTTACGCCAAGGGCGGCGCCGCTGTGGTCGGCAGCAAGTTCGACGTCATCAGCACGGCTTCGGGCGCGGTGCTCGCTTCGAACGACCAGACCCGCTGGGGTGGCACGGTCGGTGCCGGCCTCGAGTTCGGTTTCGCGCCGAACTGGTCGGTTGGTGTCGAGTACAACCACATCTTCCTGCAGGACAAGGACGTCACGTTCGCGCTGGTGCCCTCGACCGATCGTATCCGTCAGGACGTCGACATGGGTCTCGTCCGCCTGAACTACAAGTTCGGCGGCCCCAGCATCGCCCGCTACTAAGACATAGTTGCTTCGAAAGAAGCGACCGTCGAAAGCCCCGGCCTTGCGCCGGGGCTTTTTTGTTGCGTGAATTCAGCGAGTTAACCATTATTTTCGGCGCAGGCTCACACGGCTTGACTCTAGAGAACGAAATGAGAACAATGTTCTTCATACGTTCTGGTGATGGAGCAAGCCATGTTCAGGATTTTCGTCGAAGAAGCCGCCGCACTCGCCTCGATCGCGCTGTTCGTCGGCATGGTCGCAATCTGGGCTCAGGTGATCCCGCAGCTTTAGACCTGCGGTTTTGCAAGCCGATGCTCGGGAACCCGACTCGGGGCCGCCCTGGGGAAAAGCGGGACGACGCGGCGAAGCGGCTGCTCCGCCGTGGACTCTGAGGCAGTGAGCCCCCACCATTGCGGGGCGAGTCGGCGATGGGTGGTGGATGGCGGGTACAGGATGCCCAGATCATCCCCTGGAGCCGGCGAGCGCTCCATCTCATCTCACAAGAGGCCGTCACGCGACCATGCCGAGCGCCGGATTTGTCCACCTTCACGTTCACTCGGCCTATTCGCTGCTCAAGGGCTCGATCAAGATCGCCAAGCTCGCCGAGCTGGCCAAGAAGGACCACCAGCCCGCGCTGGCGCTGACCGACACCGACAACATGTTCGGTGCGCTGGAGTTCTCCGACAAGATGGCGGGCTCCGGCATCCAGCCGATCGTCGGCTGCGAGCTCGCGATCGATTTCGGCGACCAGGATCCCAATGCGCGCAACGCGCTGCCGCCTTCGCGCGTGGTGCTGCTGGCGGGCCAGGAGCGCGGCTATCGCAGCCTGATGCGGCTGAACTCGCGCGCGTTCCTGGAGACGCCCGACACCCATGCCTGCCACATCAAGTTCGACTGGCTCGAAGGCGAGACCGAGGGCCTGATCGCGCTCACCGGTGGCCCCGACGGGCCGATCTCGCTGGCGCTTGCTGCGGGCCAGGCTGAGGTTGCGGCGTTGCGCTGCGAACGTCTGGCGAGCCTGTTCGGCGACCGCCTCTATGTGGAATTGCAGCGCCATGGCCTCGACAAGGAGCGGCGCGTCGAGAGCGGGCTGATCGACATCGCCTATGCCAAGGGTCTGCCGCTGGTTGCGACCAACGAGCCGTATTTCGCGTCGACCGACGATTACGAGGCCCATGACGCGCTGCTCTGCATCGCCGGCGGGCGGCTGATCGCCGAGACCGATCGCGTGCAGCTTACGCCCGATCACCGCTTCAAGACCCGCGCCGAGATGGCGCTGCTGTTCGCCGACATTCCGGAGGCGCTCGCCTCGACGGTCGAGATCGCCGAGCGCTGCTCGTTCCGGCCGATGACGCGCAAGCCGATCCTGCCGTTCTTCACGGTCGGCGCCGCCGCCAGCTCCGATGCCGCCTCGGTGGAGGCAGGCGAATTGAAGCGCCAGGCGGAGGAGGGGCTCGCCAACCGCCTGCGCGTGCATGGCCTGTCGCAGGGCACGACGGAAGAGGACTACAACAAGCGCCTGGCGTTCGAGCTCGACGTCATCATGCGCATGAAATATGCGGGCTACTTCCTGATCGTCGCTGACTTTATCAAATGGGCCAAGGGCCAGGGCATTCCGGTCGGGCCGGGCCGCGGCTCCGGCGCAGGCTCGCTGGTGGCGTGGGCGCTGACCATCACCGACCTCGATCCGATCAAGTTCGGTCTGCTGTTCGAGCGCTTCCTCAATCCCGAGCGCGTCTCGATGCCGGACTTCGACATCGACTTCTGCCAGGATCGCCGCGGCGAGGTGATCCAGTACGTCCAGCAACGCTACGGCCGCGACCAGGTCGCGCAGATCATCACCTTCGGTACGCTGCAGGCGCGCGGCGTGCTCCGCGACGTCGGCCGCGTGCTGCAGATGCCCTATGGCCAGGTCGACAAGCTGACAAAACTGGTGCCGCAGAATCCGGCCGCGCCCGTCACGCTGGCGGCCGCGATCGAGAGCGAACCGAAGCTCCAGGCGTTCCGCGATGAAGATCCGGTGGTGGCGCGCGCCTTCGACATCGCGCAGCGCCTCGAGGGCCTGACCCGCCACGCCTCGACCCACGCGGCCGGCATCGTGATCGGCGATCGCCCGTTGAGCGAACTCGTGCCGATGTACCGCGATCCGAAGTCGGATATGCCGGTGACCCAGTTCAACATGAAATGGGTCGAGCCCGCGGGCCTCGTGAAGTTCGACTTCCTCGGCCTGAAGACCCTGACGGTGCTCGACGTCGCCTGCAAGCTGCTCAAGCCGCGCGACATCCATGTCGATCTCGCGACGCTGCCGATCGACGACGCCGAAAGCTACCAGATGCTGGCGCGCGGCGAGGTGGTCGGCGTGTTCCAGGTTGAAAGCCAGGGCATGCGGCGCGCGCTGGTCGACATGCGTCCCGACCGTTTCGAGGACATCATCGCGCTGGTCGCGCTCTACCGACCGGGCCCGATGGCGAACATCCCCACCTATTGCTCGCGCAAGCACGGCGACGAGGAGTCCGAATATCTGCACCCCGTGCTGGAGCCGATCCTGAAGGAGACCTTCGGCGTCATCATCTACCAGGAACAGGTGATGCAGATCGCGCAGGTGATGTCGGGCTATTCGCTCGGCGACGCCGACCTGCTGCGCCGCGCCATGGGCAAGAAGATCCGCGCCGAGATGGACAAGCAGCGCGACATCTTCGTCGCGGGCGCGGTCAAGAACGGCGTGCCGAAAGGGCAGGCCGAGACCATCTTCGAATTGCTGGCGAAGTTCGCCGACTACGGCTTCAACAAGAGCCACGCGGCGGCCTATGCGCTGGTGTCCTACCACACCGCCTACATGAAGGCGCATTATCCGGTGGAGTTCATCGCGGCGTCGATGACGCTCGACCTGAACAACACGGACAAGCTCTCCGAATTCCGCGCCGAGGCGCTGCGTCTCGGCATCAAGGTCGAGCCGCCGAACATCAACCGTTCCGGTGCGACTTTCGAGGTCGGCGACAAGACGATCTATTACGCGCTCGCCGCGCTGAAGGGCGTCGGCATCCAGGCGGTCGAGCAGATCATCGAGGAGCGGACGAAGAAGGGATTGTTCACCTCGCTCGCCGACTTCGCCGCGCGGGTCAATCCGCGCGCGGTCAACAAGCGCATCATCGAGAGTCTTGCCGCCGCCGGCGCCTTCGACACGCTGGAGCCGAACCGCGCCCGCGTTTTCGCCGGTGCCGATGCGATCCTGGCCGCCTGCCAGCGCGCGCATCAGGCCGAGACCGTCGGCCAGAACGACATGTTCGGCAGCTCGGCGGATGCGCCGACCATCATGCTGCCGCAGATCGAGGCGTGGCTGCCGGCCGAAAAACTCCGCCGCGAATATGACGCGATCGGCTTCTTCCTGTCGGGACATCCGCTCGACGATTACGCCACGGTGCTGAAGCGCCTGCGCGTGCAGTCATGGGCCGAGTTCTCGCGCGCCGTGAAAACCGGGGCCACCGCGGGCAAGGTCGCGGCGACCGTGGTGTCGCGCATGGAGCGGCGCACCAAGACCGGCAACAAGATGGGCATCATGGGACTTTCCGATCCCACGGGCCATTTCGAGGCGGTGCTGTTTTCCGAAGGGCTCGCGCAATATCGCGACGTGCTGGAGCCGGGCGCCGCCGTGCTGCTGCAACTCGGTGCGGAGTTGCAGGGCGAGGACGTCCGCGCCCGCGTGCTGCACGCCGAGCCGCTCGACCACGCCGCCGCCAAGACGCAGACGGGCTTGCGCATCTTCGTGCGTGACACCAAGCCGCTGGACTCGATCGCCAAGCGTCTCGCTGGTCCCGAGGCGGCCTCGTCGAACGGTGCTGCGCCAAAGATCGGCAGCCCCGCCATCGCGCCGCGTTCGAACGGCGACGGCGAGGTCTCGCTGGTGATGATGCTCGACCTCGAGACGGAGGTGGAGATGAAGCTGCCGGGCCGCTTCAAGGTCTCGCCGCAGATCGCCGGTGCGATCAAGGCGGTGGCGGGCGTGGTGGACGTGCAGCAGATCTAGAGCACGATGGGATCCGGACGAATCGTCACCGCGCTTTGGTGCCCTGTTTGAGCATGATCTCCGCGCAAACGCGTGCCGCGTTTGTCGTGAGACAGAATTGCTGTCCTTTTTTCGTTATCGTGCTTTCGCAGCCGAGCTCGAATATGTGCAGACGGGCGCAGCTCGGTGCAGTCGCTGCGCGTGAGGTGAGCGACCGCTTCGGCCTTGCAGCATGGTCCGCGTTGCAGCAAGCATCGGTTGCATCATTTATCATTGGTGATTTCTTCACGTCGGCGCACCTATCATCGCGACGCTTCCATTCGTCCACTGTACCTGGGGAAATGTCACATGTGCGACAAGTGCTCTGACTCTCTGCATCATGACTCTCTGCATCAAGACATCACGCCGTCACGGCGGTCCGCGATGCTGTTCGGCGCTGCTGCGTTCGGCATGGCCTTCGCCGGCGGAGCTGTTGCCAACGGTGCCCTCGCAAAGGACGCCAAGCTGCCGCCGAAGCCGCAGAACGTGCTGTCGCCCGACGCATCGTTGAAGCGACTGATGGAAGGCAATGCGCGCTACGTCTCGGGCGTATCGCGCCGCCATGATTTCAAGCACGAGCGCGAGGCGCTGGCCGGCGGACAGAATCCGTTCGCCGCCGTGCTGGGCTGTGCGGATTCGCGCATCGCGCCGGAATACGCCTTCGACACCGCTCGCGGCGATCTCTTCGTCTGCCGCGTCGCCGGAAATTTTGCCGGCACCGAGACCATCGCCAGCATGGAATATGCGGTTGCCGTGCTCAACGCGCCGCTGATCCTGGTTCTCGGCCATGATGCTTGCGGCGCGGTCGATGCGACGCTGAAGGCGATCAAGGACAATACGTCGCCGCCGGGCCACATCCCTTCGTTGGTCGATGCGATTGCAACCGCTGCCAAGGCTGCGATGCAGCAAGGCGGGGACGTGCTCAACAAGGCGATCCGGCAGAACGTCGTCGACAACATCGCCAAGCTGAAGACGGCCGCACCGATCCTCAATGCAGCCGTGGAGCAGGGCAAGCTGAAGGTTGTCGGCGGCATCTACCGGCTCACGACGGGCACGGTCGATCTGATCGCCCAGAGCTGAACGGCTCGAGGGGCTCGCGTCGCCGTGCGGTCGCGAGCCTTACGAGAGCCTTGCGCGGGCCTTGCTCGGATCTGACGCAGAGGTTTGACAGGAGGCGGGGGCGCCATGCCGCCGCCTCAATCGGCGCTTTTCGTTCAAGAGCCATTCAGCCGGCCGCGCGTCTCATGTACGGTGGCAGCTCAACAACGATAGCGGGCAAGCAAGCCATGCGTGGGATCACCAAGGCCTTCCTCTGTTTTCTCTTGCCGATCCTGGTTCTTGCCACCGGCGCGCCCGACCCTGTTCGCGCGCAGCAGCAGGAAAAGCGGATCGCGCTCGTGGTCGGCAACGGCGCTTACGCCAAGTCGCCGCTGGCGACCACCGCGAACGATGCCGGCCTGATCGCGCAGACGCTGCAAGCGGCGGGGTTCGACGTCGTCGGCGCGCGCGATCTCGACGGTGATACGCTGCGCAAGAGCTTTCGCGATTTCATCCAGAAGGCACAGGCCTCCGGACCCGGCACCGTCGCGATGGTCTATCTTGCCGGCTACGGCGTGCAGCTTGCCGGCGAGAATTATTTCATCCCGGTCGATTCCAACATCACGCGTGATACCGACATTCCGACCGAGGGCCTGCGCATCGGCGACTATGCGCGCCAGCTTGCGTCCATTCCGCTCAAGGCCAACATCGTCGTGCTCGATGCGGCGCGCGCGCAGCCCTTCATCGAGGGCGGCCAGCCGATCGCGAGCGGGCTGGCGCTGGTCGAGCCGGATCCGAACATGCTGATCGCCTTCAACGCCGCGCCCGGCACGGTGGCGCCGGAGGAGCCGGGACCGTACGGCATCTATGCGCAGTCGCTGGCGGAGATGATCCGCACCGGCGGCCTGCCGCTGCCTGAAGTGTTCGATCGCGTGCGGCTTCGCGTCAACGAGGCGAGCAAGGGCGCGCAGGTGCCCTGGAACGAACAGAAGATTTCGGCGCCATTCTCGTTCTTCGAGCGCGGTCCCGATGCGCCGCCGCCGGAGACCGCACCCGACCAGGTCGCCGCGATCCGCAACAAGCCGATCCGCGATCTCGGCGTGCAGGATGCCTATGCGGCCGCGCTCGAGCGCGACACGCTGCCGGCCTATGAGGAGTTTCTCGCCGCCTATCCCGGCGATCCCTTGTCGAAGCGCGTGATGGCGATCGTGGCGGCGCGCCGTGAGGCCATCACCTGGCGGCGGACCTATCGCAACGACACGCCGGAAGCCTATTGGTCGTATCTGCGCCGCTATCCGCGCGGGCCCCACGCGGGCGATGCGCGCCGTCGCCTCGCGATCCTGACCGCGCCGGTCGAACCGCCGCCGACCTTCGCGATGATCGACTATGACGTCCCGCCACCGCCGCCGGAGGAGATCGTCTACGTCGATCGCCCCGTGCTGTATTTCAGCGATCCCGTGTTCGCCTTCGCGCCGCCACCGCCGCCGCCGGTCTATTATCTGCCGCCGCCACCGCCGGATTTCGTCGTGCTGGCGCCGCCGCTTGCCGTGGTCGGATTGTTCGTACTGCCGCAGCCGGTGTTCATACCGATTCCGGTGTTCGTCAGGGCGCCGGTCTATGTCGCGCCGCCGCCGAACAACATCATCTACCAGAACATCCACAACACCACGGTCATCAACACGGTGATCAACCGCCCGCCGATTCCAGCGGCGCTGGCTGCGGGAGCCGGGCCAGCAGGGTCCGGAGCAGGGCCCGGGCTTGGTGCGCTCGCGCCGGCCGTCGCCGGCCGCGCCAACCCGGTGGGCCCGGCCGTGCCGCAGGCAGTCATGCAGCGTGCCGCCCTGATTCAGCAGGGCAAGGCGCCGATGCCGCCGAGCGCGACGATCCAGCCGACAGCACGGCCCGGCTTGCCGCCGGCGACGCCGGCCAATGTCACGCCGACCGCGGCGCCAGCCGCTGTGCCGCCGGCAAGGTTGCCGCAGGCGAATACGCTGCCGGTTCCCGGCGCCCATGGCGGTCCGCCAACGCCGCCGGCGGGGGCAGGGCCTCTTCCCGGCGGCAGGCCTGTGCCTCCCACGGCGACCGCCCCGGGTGCGATGCCGCAACGTCCGGGAGCGCCGACCACGGCAGCTCCGGGGTCAACGCAGCCTGGTCGCCCTGGCGCGCCAACGGCTGCCGCTCCGGCGACCGTGCCCACCGTGACAAATCCGGCCGCTGCGCCAGGCCAACCGCCCAAGCCACCATTGGCGCAGACGCCGCCAAGCACGCCGCCGGGGGCCGCGGGACGGCCGGTCGCGCCGTCGCCTTCGGCCGCGCGCGAGCCTGCCAGGCCGCAGAATCTACCAACGGCCGCTCCAGCGCATGCGGCCCGGCCGTCACCGGCGGCACCGCCACCCACGCGGCCCCAGGCCGGGGCGAGGTCAACGCCTCCGCCGGTCGTCGCGCGTCCCGCGCCGCCGCCGCATGTCGCATCGCCTCCGCCGGTTCGGTCCGCTCCGCCCGTGGCGGTTGCGCGGCCGGCCCCGCCGCCGATGGCGCGGCCGGCGCCGCCACCGCCGGTCGCCCGGCCGGCACCCCCGCCGCCGCCCCGGATGGCGGTCGCCCCCCCGCCACGTCCGGCTGCACCTCCGCCGCGGCCTGCGGCGCCGGCGCCGGCCGCCAAGAAGTGCCCGCCGAACCAGCCAAGGTGCTAGGGCGGGGCCGGGTCTTCACGGACTGGGCCTCTCGCGGGCGAAACCCGCCCCCGAAAGGCCCTTATTTCCTTGCTTCTGGCCAAAATCGCGCTATACACCGCGCCATCTCACACGGAAGCATGGCTCACAAGGCCGTCCGGTGGCAGCCGGGGCGACAACGCTCCGTTTTGCTCACACGCTTCCGGAGGAACCAACCGGAGAATTAGAACGATGGCACTACCCGATTTCACTATGCGTCAGCTCCTCGAGGCCGGCGTGCACTTTGGTCACCAGTCTCACCGCTGGAATCCGAAAATGGCGCCCTTCATCTTTGGCGCCCGCAACAACATTCACATCGTCGACCTCGCACAGACCGTGCCGTTGCTGCACAACGCCTTGCAGGCGGTCAGCGACACCGTCGCCAAGGGCGGCCGCATCCTGTTCGTCGGCACCAAGCGCCAGGCGCAGGATGGCGTCGCGGACGCTGCCAAGCGCTGCGCGCAGTATTTCGTCAATTCGCGCTGGCTCGGCGGCACGCTGACCAACTGGAAGACGATCTCGGGCTCGATCAAGCGCCTGCGCCACCTCGACGACGTGCTCGCCGGCGGCGATGCTTCCTCCTACACCAAGAAGGAGCGCCTGACGCTTCAGCGCGAGCGCGACAAGCTCGACCGCTCGCTCGGTGGCATCAAGGACATGGGCGGTCTGCCCGACCTGATCTTCGTGATCGACACCAACAAGGAAGACATCGCGATCCAGGAAGCCCAGCGGCTCAACATCCCGGTCGCCGCGATCGTCGACACCAATTCGGACCCGAAGGGCATCACCTATGTGGTGCCGGGCAATGACGACGCCGGTCGCGCCATCGCCCTCTATTGCGACCTGATCGCGCGCGCCGCGATCGACGGCATTTCGCGTGCCCAGGGTGATTCGGGCGTCGACGTCGGCGCTTCGGTTCGTCCGGTCGCAGAAGAGCTGCCGGCCACGAGCGGCTTCCAGGGCCTTGCCGGTCCGCGCGGCACCTCGGACGACCTCAAGAAGCTCCCGGGCGTGTCGGGTGCGATCGAGAAGAAGTTCAACGACCTCGGCATCTTCCACTACTGGCAGCTCGCCGAGCTCGATCACGACACCGCGCACAAGATCGGCGAAGAAGTCGGTCTGCCCAGCCGCGCGGATGCCTGGGTGGCCAAGGCCAAGGCGCTGACCGCGGAAGCGGAATAGTCACAAAGAGCGATGGGCTGGCCGGATACGAGTCCGGCCACCATTTCAGTTGACGCGAATTCCTGAGATGGACCGCGGCGAGGCGATCAGGCCGCGCCGCGGCAAACCGGCAGGCAAAAAGGATTTTCAACGATGGCAACGATCACTGCTGCGATGGTCAAGGACCTGCGCGAGTCGACCGGCGCAGGCATGATGGACTGCAAGGCCGCGCTGACCGAAAACGACGGCAACATGGAAGCGGCGCAGGACTGGCTGCGCAAGAAGGGCCTGTCGAAGGCCGCCAAGAAGTCCGGCCGCGTCGCCGCGGAAGGTCTGATCGGCGCGCTCACCAAGGGTACCAAGGGCGTCGTGGTCGAAGTCAACTCCGAGACCGACTTCGTCGCGCGCAACGGCCAGTTCCAGGGCCTCGTCAAGATGGTCGCCCAGGTCGCATTCGACGCCGGCGCCGATGTCGAGAAGATCAAGGCCGCCAAGGTTGGCGACGTCACGGTCGAAGCCGCCATCAATGACGCGATCGCCACCATCGGCGAGAACATGACGCTGCGCCGCGCGGCTTCGCTCGAAGTGAGCCAGGGCGTGGTGTCGAGCTACGTCCACGGCGCCGTCGTCGAGGGCGCCGGCAAGATGGGCGTGATCGTTGCGCTGGAATCGCCCGGCAAGGCCGACGATCTCGCCGTCCTCGGCCGTCAGATCGCGATGCATATCGCGGCTGCCAACCCGCTCGCGCTCGATCCGTCCGGCCTCGATCCGGCGGTCGTCAAGCGCGAGAAGGACGTGCTCGCCGACAAATATCGCCAGCAGGGCAAGCCGGAGAACGTGATCGAGAAGATCGTCGAGTCCGGCCTCAAGACCTATTACAAGGAAGTCTGCCTGCTCGAGCAGGCCTTCATCCACGACACCGGCAAGTCGGTGGCGCAGGCGCTGAAGGAAGCCGAAGGCAAGGTCGGTGGCGCGCTGAAGATCGCGGGCTTCGTGCGCTATGCTCTCGGCGAGGGAATCGAGAAGCAGGAAAGCGACTTCGCAGCCGAGGTCGCCGCGGCCAGCGGCAAGAAGTAAGCGCCGGAACGTTCCTTCCGGCGTGCCGCCGGAAGCGGCGCCCGGACGAGGAAAGTGCTCATGACTGATCCGGTCTATCGTCGCGTCGTGATCAAGCTGTCCGGCGAATATCTCGCGGGACAGCAGGGTTTTGGCATCGATCAGCCAACCCTCGACCGGGTTGCGGACGATCTGATCGCTGCGCGCCAGCTCGGTATCGAGGTTGCGGTAGTGATCGGCGGCGGGAACCTGTTTCGCGGCGTCGAGGTCTCCTCGCGCGGCGTGTCGCGCCCGACCGGCGACACCATGGGCATGCTCGCCACCATGATGAACTGCCTCGCGCTGGAGGCGACGATCGAGCGCAAGGGCACGCCGGCGCGCACGCTGTCGGCCTTCGTCATGCCCGAGATTTCCGAGCTGTTCACCCGCACCGCGGCGCACAAATATCTCGCCGAAGGCCGAATCGTGCTGCTCGGAGGCGGGACCGGCAATCCGTTCTTCACCACCGATACGACCGCGGTGCTGCGCGCCGCCGAGATCGGCGCCCAGGCGGTGCTGAAGGCGACCAATGTCGACGGCGTCTACTCGGCCGACCCGAAGAAGGATCCGACCGCGACGCGGTTCGACCGCCTGACGCATTCGCAGGCGATCGAGGGCGGCTACAAGGTGATGGATGCGACCGCCTTCGCGCTTGCCCGCGAGACGTCGCTGCCTATCATCGTGTTCTCGATCGCGGAGCCGGGTTCGATCGGCGCTGTACTGCGTGGCGGCGGCCACGGAACCATCGTCGCCGGCTGACGGCTCATCGTCGCACCCGTGAGGGCGCGGAGAGGTCGCCGGGATTTTGAAGGAGAAACGTGATGGCCACGGGTAATTTCGACCTCAACGAAGTGAAGCGCCGCATGCAGGGCGCCGTCGCATCGCTCAAGCACGAGCTTGGCGGCCTGCGCACGGGACGCGCCTCGGCTTCGATGCTCGACCCGGTCCAGGTCGAGGCCTACGGCAGCCACATGCCGCTCAACCAGCTCGCCACCGTCAGCGTGCCGGAGCCGCGCATGATCTCGGTGCAGGTCTGGGACAAATCGATGGTCAAGCCGGTCGAGAAGGCGATCGTCGATTCCAATCTCGGCCTCTCGCCCGCGACCGAAGGCCAGGTGCTGCGCCTGCGCATTCCCGAGCTCAACGAGGAGCGCCGCAAGGAGCTGGTGAAGGTCGCGCACAAATACGCTGAAGCCGCCAAGGTCGCCGTGCGCCATGTGCGCCGCGACGGTCTCGATGTTCTGAAGAAGCTCGAGAAGAATCACGAGATGTCGGAGGACGATCAGAAGCGTCACGCCGACGAGGTGCAGAAGGCGACCGACGGCACGATCACCGAGATCGATCAGCTGCTGGCCACCAAGGAAAAAGAAATCCTGACCGTTTAAGGCCTGCTTCAATGTCCAACGCCGCCGCGCCCGCAACCGAAGGACCCGACCGGTCCGACGCGCCTGCGCATGTCGCCATCATCATGGATGGCAACGGGCGTTGGGCGGCCGCGCGCGGCCTGCCGCGTGCGGAGGGGCATCGCCGCGGCGTCGAGGCGCTGCGCCGCGTGGTGCGTGCCTCGCACGAGCTCGGCATCCGCTATCTCACCATCTTCTCGTTCTCGTCGGAGAACTGGTCGCGCCCGGCGAGCGAGATCGGCGATCTCTTCGGTCTGCTCCGCCGCTTCATCCGCAATGATCTCGCGAGCCTGCACCGTGACGGCGTCAAGGTCCGCATCATCGGCGAGCGCGACGGGCTCGAAGGCGACATCTGCGCGCTGCTCAACGAGGCCGAGGAACTGACGCGCGACAACACGCGCCTCACGCTCGTGGTCGCGTTCAATTACGGCTCGCGGCAGGAGATCGCGAAGGCGGCCCAGAAGCTCGCGCGCGAAGTCGCCGACGGCAAGCGCGATGCCGCTTCGATCGACGCCGAGACGCTCGGTGCGCATCTCGATGCGCCCGACATTCCCGATCCCGATCTGATCATCCGCACCAGCGGTGAGCAGCGTCTGTCCAACTTCCTGATGTGGCAGGCCGCCTATAGCGAACTCGTCTTCGTGCCGATCCACTGGCCCGATTTCGACAAGGCGGCGCTGGAAGGCGCGATCGCCGAATTCGCCAGGCGCGAGCGCCGTTTCGGCGGCCTGGTCGCGAAAACCGCCTCGTGAGCGACCCCGACGCCGCATCGGCGGGCGCCAAGCCCGCCCCGAGCAATCTCGTGATGCGAGTCCTCGCAGCGCTGGTGCTGGCGCCGCTGACCATTGCGGTTGCGTACGCCGGCGGCTGGCTGTGGGCGCTTCTCGTGACCCTCGTTTCGATCGGGCTGTTCGCGGAATGGCTCATGGTGGTGGGCGCAGGCTCGGCCGCGCTGACCGGGGCAGGGACGGTCGTCATCGCCATGATGGGGGCCTCCGTCGCATTCGGCGCGCTCAAGACCTCCATCGTCACCGGCCTGATCGGCGGCGCGATCGTGACGCTGATCGCGCGCGGCAAGTTCGTCTGGGCAGCCACCGGCTTTGCCTATGCGTCGGCGGCGCTGCTGGCCTCGATCCTGTTGCGGAAAGATCTCGTCAACGGCTTCGCGGCACTGATGTTCGTGCTGCTGGTGGTCTGGGCGACCGATATCGGCGGCTATTTTGCCGGACGCAGCATTGGCGGACCGAAGCTGTGGCCGCGGGTGAGCCCGAAGAAGACCTGGTCCGGGGCGCTCGGCGGTTTTGCCGCGAGCCTTGCGGTTGCGGCCGGGTTTGCCGCTTGCGGGATTGGAAAGCTCGTTCCGCTATTGCTCGTCAGCGCCGTCCTGTCGGTGGTCTCGGCCTGCGGCGATCTGTTCGAATCCGCGGTGAAGCGGCGCTTCGGTGTCAAGGATTCCAGTTACTTAATTCCCGGCCACGGCGGATTACTGGACCGTCTGGACGGTTTTGTCGCTGCCGTCCTGGTGGCATGGATTATCGGCTTTCTCCGCCATGGTGTGCATAGCGCCGGAAGCGGTCTTATGGTTTGGTGAGGATATGAGCGCGGTCCCATTGCGTAACAACAAGGCTGCGGCGACGACCGTCCGCAGCGTCACGGTTCTCGGCGCCACCGGCTCGATCGGCGACAGCACGATGGATCTGCTGCGCGCCTCGCCCGAGCGCTACCGCGTCGAAGCCCTGACGGCGAACAGCAATGTCGAAGCGCTGGCCAAGCTCGCCAAGGAGTTTTCCGCACGCTTCGTCGCGGTCGCCGACACGTCCAAGTTTGCCGAGCTGAAGGCTGCGCTTGCGGGAACCAGCACCGAATGCGGCGCGGGCGAAAGCGCGGTGATCGAAGCCGGCGCGCGTCCGGCCGATTGGGTGATGGCGGCCGTGAGCGGCGCCGCCGGACTGAAGCCGGCATTGGCCGCCGTCGATCGCGGTGCGCATGTCGCGCTCGCCAACAAGGAATGTCTCGTCTGCGCCGGTGATTTCTTCATGCAGCGTGCAGCGAAGGCGGGCGCTTGCATCTTGCCGGCCGATTCCGAGCACAACGCGCTGTTCCAGGCGCTCGCATCGGGCAATCGCGACGAACTGGTTCGTGTCATCATCACCGCCTCGGGCGGCCCGTTCCGGACCTGGAAGCCCGCCGACATCGAGCAGGCCACGCTCGAACAGGCCCTCAAGCATCCGAACTGGAGCATGGGCCAGAAGATCACGATCGATTCCGCCTCGATGATGAACAAGGGCCTCGAGGTGATCGAGGCGTCCTATCTGTTCGCGCTCTCGCCCGACGAGATCGATGTTCTCGTGCATCCGCAGTCCATCATCCACGGCATGGTCGAATTCTCTGACCGTTCGGTGATGGCCCAGCTCGGCTCGCCCGACATGCGCACGCCGATCGCGCATTGCCTCGGCTGGCCCGACCGGATCAAGGGGCCGGCGGCGAAGCTCGATCTGGCCAAGATCGGCCAGCTGACTTTTGAAGCGCCGGACTTCGAACGGTTCCCCGGGCTGCGCCTCGCGTTCGACTCGCTTCGGACCGGGAAGGGGGCGACCACCGTCTACAACGCGGCCAACGAGGTCGCGGTCGCCGCCTTCATCGCCGGCAAGATCCGGTTCGGCGCCATTGCCCGGCTGGTCGAGGCGACGCTGGACGACTGGGTCCGTGGCGGGAACCAGGCTCCAATGACGTCAGCGGATGATGCAATCTCTGTTGACCATGTTGCGCGAAATAGAGCTGCCGCCCTATTGCCTCAAATTGCCTTAAAGGCATCCTAGATGGTTCGGGGCCAGGGCCTAGCGGCGCTGGATGAGGGAATTCGATGATCGACTTTTTCGTCCATAGTTTCAATACGTTGAGCCATGGGCTCTTGGGTTATGCGGTTCCCTTCCTGTTCGTCCTGACGATCGTCGTGTTCTTCCATGAGCTCGGCCATTTCCTGGTCGCGCGCTGGGCAGGCGTTCGGGTGTTAACCTTTTCGCTCGGTTTCGGACCTGAGCTGATCGGTTTCAACGACCGCCACGGCACCCGCTGGAAGGTCTCGGCGATCCCGCTCGGCGGCTACGTCAAGTTCTTCGGCGACGAAAGCGAGGCCTCGACCCCTTCGTCTGACACCCTTGCCGCCATGACGGCCGAGGAGCGTGCCGGCAGCTTCCATCACAAGAAGGTCGGTCCGCGTGCGGCGATCGTTGCAGCCGGCCCGATCGCCAATTTCATCCTGGGCGCGCTGATCTTCGCCGGCATGGCGCTCTATTACGGCAAGCCGAGCACGATCGCGCGCGTCGACGGCGTCGTCGCCGACGGTGCCGCGGCCGTTGCCGGCTTCAAGATCGGCGACGTGGTCGTCCAGATCGACGGCAAGCCGATCGAGAGCTTTGCCGACATGCAGCGAATCGTTGCGATGAACGCGGGTTCAGCGCTTGCCTTCCAGGTCAAGCGGGATGGCGCCATCGTCGCCCTGACGGCGACACCGGCGCTGCTCGAGCGGAAGGATCCTTTTGGCAACAGCCATCGGCTCGGGGTGCTCGGCGTCGAGCACAAGTCGCAGGCGGGCGAAGCCTCGACCACGCCGGTCGGCGTCGGCGAAGCGCTCAAGATCGGGGTCGAGCAGGTCTGGTTCATCATCACCAGCACCTTCAAGTTCCTGGGCTCGCTGTTCGTCGGACAGGGCAATCCCAACGAGGTCAGCGGCGTTCTCGGCATCGCAAAGATGTCGGGGCAGGCGGCCAGCGCCGGGTTCCAGTTCGTGATCAATCTGTGCGCGGTGCTGTCGGTGTCGATCGGGCTTCTGAACCTGTTCCCGATCCCGCTGCTCGATGGCGGACACCTGATGTTCTATGCGGCGGAAATCCTCCGCGGCCGTCCTTTGTCCGAGCGGACCCAGGAAATGGGGTTCCGAATCGGGCTCGGTCTGGTGCTGATGCTGATGGTGTTTGCCACCTACAACGACATCCTCCGGATGGCCGCTTCCTGATAGGGGCTTTTTTGTGGCGTTGCTGTTTCGCAACGTCTTGGAATGAAATTGAAATTACGGTGTCTGCTGCCGTTTGCGGCACCGAGGAAATTGGCTACAAGCGGCTTCGAACTTGGGGAATCTCCCAGACCCGCGTTGGGGTTGGTCTGGTACTGATAAGGGCGCGTTGCGCAATGAAGTTTGGACTGCGACTCCGGGGTGGCTTGCTCGCAACCCTGATCATGTTCGGCGCGCCGGTGGTTGCCCCGATTGGGGCTGCTTTTGTGTCTTCGTCTGCGGTCGCTCAGACCGTCCAGTCGATTTCCGTCGAAGGGAATCGCCGTGTCGAGGTGGAGACGATTCGCTCCTATTTCCGGCCGGGCCCGGGTGGCCGCCTGGATCAGGGCGCCATCGATGACGGTCTGAAGGCGCTGATCGAGACCGGTCTGTTCCAGGACGTGCGAATCAATCGTGGCGCCGGTGGCCAGATCGTCGTCTCCGTGGTGGAAAACCCGGTGATCGGTCGCATTGCCTTCGAGGGCAACAAGAAGATCAAGGACGAGCAGCTCACCACCGAAGTTCAGTCCAAGGCGCGCGGCACGTTCTCCCGCGCCATGGTGCAGTCCGACACGCTGCGAATCGCCGAAATCTATCGCCGGTCCGGCCGCTACGACGTGCGCGTCACGCCCGAAATCATCGAGCAGCCGAACAACCGCGTCGACCTGGTCTTCACGGTCGAGGAGGGCTCCAAGACCGGCGTCAAGTCGATCGAGTTCGTCGGCAACAGCGCGTTCTCGTCCTATCGCCTGCGCGACATCATCAAGACGCACGAATCGAACCTGCTGAGCTTCCTCGCCAGCAACGACATCTATGATCCGGATCGCGTCGAGGCCGACCGCGACCTGATCCGCCGCTTCTATCTCAAGAACGGCTTCGCCGACGTCCAGGTCGTCGCGGCGCTGACCGAATACGATCCCGACAAGAAGGGCTTCAACGTCACCTTCAAGATCGAGGAAGGCTCGCAGTACCGCGTCGGCACCGTCGACTTCCGCTCCTCGATTCCGAACTTCGACCCGACCGCGTTGCGCGCCTATTCACGCGTCAATGTCGGCGCGCTCTACAACGTCGAATCGGTCGAGAAGTCGGTTGAGGAAATGCAGATCGAGGCCTCGCGCCGCGGTTATGCCTTCGCCGTGGTTCGTCCCGGCGGCGACCGCAATTTCGAGGCGCACACCGTCTCCGTCGTGTTCAACGTCGACGAAGGCCCGCGCACCTATATCGAGCGCATCAACGTTCGCGGCAACAGCCGCACGCGCGACTACGTGATCCGTCGCGAGTTCGACATCTCCGAGGGTGATGCCTACAACCGCGCGCTGGTCGATCGTGCCGAGCGCCGCCTGAAGAACCTCGACTACTTCAAGACCGTGAAGATCACGACGGAGCCGGGCTCCTCCAGCGATCGCGTGGTCCTGATCGTCGATCTCGAAGAGAAATCGACCGGCGACTTCTCGATCTCGGGCGGTTACTCGACCACCGACGGTGCGCTCGCCGAAGTCTCGGTCTCCGAGCGCAATTTGCTCGGCCGCGGCCTGTTCGCCAAGGCATCGGTGACCTACGGCCAGTATGCCCGCGGCTACTCGCTGTCGTTCGTCGAGCCGTATCTGCTCGACTACCGCGTCGCGCTCGGCCTCGACCTCTATCAGCGTGAGCAGCTGTCCAACAGCTACATCTCCTACGGCACCAAGACGCTCGGCTTCTCGCCGCGCCTCGGCTTCTCCCTGCGCGAAGATCTGGCGCTTCAGTTGCGCTATTCGGTCTACCAGCAGCAAATCTCGCTGCCGTACTATTTGGCGAACTGTAACAACGTCGTCGGCTCGGCGGCCTTCAACCCGAGCCCGGCCTTCGTCAATGCCAATGGCGGTGTCCCGGATCTGAGCTCGACCGGCGGCCTCGGCTGCTACAGCGACGGCGAAGCCTCGCTGCCGGTGCGCAAGGAGCTTGCCAACGGCAAGACCCTGACCTCGGCGCTCGGCTACACGCTGACCTACAACACGCTGGACAACAACAAGAACCCCACCGACGGTCTGCTCGTCGACTTCCGCCAGGACTTCGCTGGCGTTGGCGGCGACGTCTCCTACCTGAAGACCGTGGTCGACGCGAAGTACTACGCTCCGCTGGTCTCCGACATCGTCGGCCTGGTCCGCGTGCAGAGCGGCATGCTGAACAAGATCGGCAGCCAGGATCTGCGCATGCTCGATCACTTCCAGATGGGCCCGAACCTCGTCCGCGGCTTTGCCCCGAACGGCATCGGCCCGCGCGACCTGAATCCCTTCGGTACGCAGGACGCGCTGGGCGGCACCAAATATTGGGGCGCTTCGCTCGAATTGCAGATGCCGTTCTGGTTCCTGCCGAAGGAAGTCGGTCTGAAGGGCGCGGTCTATGCCGACGCCGGCGGTCTGTTCGACTACCAGGGCCCGACGACCTGGTCGGTGACCAACGAAATGACCACGACCAAGAATTCGAATTGCGTGGGCTCGACCATCAACCCGCCCACGGCTGGAACGTGTACCGGCCTGGTGTATGACAACGGCAATGTCGTCCGCTCGTCGGTCGGTGTCGGCCTGATCTGGCAGTCGCCGTTCGGTCCGCTGCGCTTCGACTACGCCGTGCCGCTCACCAAGGGCAAGTACGACCGTACGCAGGAATTCCGGTTCGGCGGCGGCACCTCGTTCTAATTCGAACTGCACGGCATGATCCGTCCCCCAGGGTTTCCGTTTGGATTTCCCTTGGGGGCCGATCTCCAAAAAGATCGTGCTCAATCCGTGAGATAAGGCATGATGCGGCCTGACCGCTTCATGCCGAAGCCGGACCGCGACGGGGTGGAATGGCGCAGCCGACCTTCTTCAAAAAGCCACCGGCCACAGCGCTGGCCGACATCGCCGCGCTGACCAAGGCGCAGCTCGTCGACCCCGCCAGGGGCGGCCATGTCATCACGGGTCTTGCTTCGCTCGACGAGGCCGGCCCGATGCACTTGGCGTTCTTCGACAACCTCAAATATGCCGACGAGCTCAAGGCGACCAGGGCAGGCGCCTGCCTGGTGAGCCCGCGTTTCGAGGCCCAGGTGCCCGCGCATGTGGCCGTGCTGCGGGTGGCGCAGCCGTTCCGTGCCTTCGTCGGGATCTCGCGGGAATGGCACGGCGATGCGCTGCGCCCGCAGTCCTGGTTCGGCAATGAGGGCATTGCGCCGTCGGCCGTCATCGATCCCTCGGCCCGGCTGGAGGACGACGTCATCGTCGAGCCGCTCACTGTCATCGGTCCCGACGTCGAGATCGGCAGCGGCACCGTGATCGGCGCCGGCGTGGTCATCGGCCCGGGCGTCAAGATCGGCCGGGACTGCAATGTCGGCGCACGTACGGCCGTCCAGTGCGCACTGATCGGCAACAATGTGCTGATCCATCCCGGCTGCTCGATCGGCCAGGACGGCTACGGCTTCATCTTCTTCGGCCCCGAAGGCCATCTCAAGGTGCCGCAGACCGGCCGCGTGCTGATCCAGAACAATGTGGAAGTCGGTGCCGGCACCACCATCGATCGCGGGTCCCTGCGCGACACCGTGATCGGCGAGGGCACCAAAATCGACAATCAGGTCCAGATCGGCCACAATGTGACGATCGGCCGGAATTGCCTGCTGGCAGCCCAGATCGGGCTCGCGGGCAGCCTGACGATCGGCGACAACGTGGCGCTGGGGGCAAAGGTTGGGATCAACAATCACCTCAAGATCGGCGACGGGGCCCAGGTCACCGCGATGAGCGGCGTCAAGGACGACATCCCGCCGAACGGTCGCTGGGGCGGTTTTTTTGCCAAGCCGACCAAGCAGTGGTTCAAGGAAATTATCGCGGTGGAGCGCCTGGTACGCGACAGCAAGGCCGATCCGAAGAGTGAGGGACGGGAATGACGGCGGAATCACCTGTTAAGTTCGAGCTGGTGGATATCAATGCGATCCTCCGGACGCTGCCGCACCGTTTTCCGATGCTGCTGATCGACCGCGTGATCAACATCCGCGCCGATTACAGCGGCATCGGCATCAAGAACGTCACGTTCAACGAGCCGGCCTTCCAGGGGCACTTCCCGGAGCGCCCGGTCTATCCAGGCGTGATGATGATCGAAGCGATGGCGCAGACTGCGGGCGTGATCGGCATCACCTCGGTCGAGGGCACCGAGAAGCCGCGGGCGGTGTATTTCCTGACCATCGACAAGTGTAAATTCCGCAAGCCCGTACTGCCCGGCGATACCATCGAATATCACATGCGTTCGATCGGCCGCCGCAAGGCGATGTGGTGGTTTCACGGCGATGCCAAGGTCAACGGCCAGGTCGTTGCGGAAGCCGACGTCGGCGCGATGCTGACGGACTGAAGCGTTTTCGAGCGAATTGGATACCGGTTCGCGTCAGGAAAAGGCGGCCAGACAAAAGCCCATCGCGGCATCAGCTTCTCTGGATGCGCTCGCGCGTTGGGCAAGCGTAGCGGGCTGTCGTCACGTCGCGCTTGATATTCTGGTTGAAGAACTGGCCCATGGACGGTGCACCCAACAGGTGCTCGACCGTGTCGGCGGTGACGCCGCAATAGCGGTCATAGGCGCCGTTCAGCGCGACGATGAGGTGCTGCTGCGCAGGATCGTAACAGACCCGCTGAAGCACCGTGCTGCGGGTGATATCGCGACATTCGAATGTCTTGAGATCGACGAAGTGGCGTTCGCCGGTCTCGACCGTCTCGGACACGACCGGCGCGGTTGCCAATTGCGCGAGCAGGATTGCCAGGGCCCTGACCATGATGACTTCAAGCTCCACATGAACGCGTTGACGCGTTGGGACGGCCGGCTCGTCCGGCACCTGAAACAGGTCGATATGATACGTCACTGGACAGATCGGGCATAGTCGCGCTAACCAGCGGAAAACCGAGCGACTTCAACACCTAATCAGACCTTCTTGATGAGTCAGATTGCTTGATGAGTAAGATTGATCCCACCGCCAGGGTCGAGGACGGCGCCGTGATCGGAGCGGGCTCCGAGATCGGACCCTTCTGCATGATCGGCCCCAATGTCGTGATCGGCGCGAACTGCAAGCTGATCGGTCATGTGCACATCACGGCGCAGACCACGATCGGCGATGATTGCACCATCTACCCCTTCGCCTCGCTCGGTACGCCGCCGCAGTCGCTGAGCTATCGCGGTGAGCTGACCAGGCTCAAGATCGGTTCGGGCTGCACTATCCGCGAATCCGTGACCATGAATGCCGGCACGGTCGCCGGTGGCGGCATCACCACGGTCGGCGACCGCGGCTATTTCATGAACTGCAGCCATGTCGGCCACGACTGCCATGTCGGCAACGACGTGATCTTCGCGACCTCGGCGACGCTCGGCGGTCACGCCGAGATCGGCGACTTCGTCTTCATCGGCGGCCTGTCCGCGGTGCACCAGTTTACCCGCATCGGGCCGCAGGTGATGGTTGGCGGCGTCTGCGGCGTGCGCGACGACATCATTCCGTTCGGGCTGGTCAACGGCCAGTATGCCGCGCTCGAAGGCCTCAACATCATCGGCATGAAGCGGCGCAAGTTCACCAAGCAGCGGCTCGCGACCGTGCGCGGGTTCTATCAAAAACTCTTCCACGGCCCCGGCATGTTCGCCGAGCGGCTCGCAGCCGCGCAGCCACTCGCGGCCGAAGATCCTGCGATCGCCGAGATCCTCGACTTCATCGGCAAGGGCAAGCATCGCCCGCTCTGTCTCCCCGCCATCGCAAAGTGATCTTGAGATGGCCGCGGACATGACATCGGCGGCAGCGGAGATTCCATCGCCGGTCGGCGTGGTCGCCGGCGGCGGCGCCATGCCGTTTGCGGTGGCCGAGTCGCTTGCCGCGCGCGGTCTCAAGCCGGTGCTGTTTCCGTTGCGTGGCGCCTGCGATCCGGTGCGGGCTGAGAAATTCCGCCATCGCTGGATCTCGGTCGGCCAGCTCGGCCGGGCGATGCGGCTGTTTCGCGAGGAGGGCTGCCGCGACCTGATCTTCATCGGCACGCTGGTGCGGCCCTCGCTCTCGGAGATCCGGTTCGACGTCACGACGCTGCGGTTGCTCAGCCATGTCATCCGCGCCTTCCGCGGCGGCGACGATCATCTGCTGTCCGGCGTCGGGCGCATCCTCGAGCAGGGCGGCTTTCGCATGGTCGGCATCAAGGATGTCGCGCCCGACCTATTGATGCCCGAGGGCTGCATCACCCGCGCGTGGCCGAGCGACAACAGCAAGACCGATATCGAGCGTGGCCGCGCGGTGCTGACCGCGCTCGGTCCGTTCGACATCGGCCAGGCCGCGGTCGTGATCGACGGCCACGTGGTCGCGGTCGAGGACATCGAGGGCACGGACGCGCTGCTCGCGCGGGTCGCGCGCTTGCGCGATGAGGGACGTATCCGCGCAGCGACAGGACGCGGCGTGCTGGTCAAGGCGCCGAAGAGCGGGCAGGATTTGCGCTTCGACCTGCCGACGGTCGGCCCGCGCACATTGGAAGGCGTCGCAAAGGCGGGCCTTGCCGGCATCGCCGTCATCGCCGGCAACACCATAGCGGCCGAGCCGCAGGCCATGATCACGCTCGCCGACGCAAAGTATCTCTTCGTCATCGGTCTGGCGGCGTGATGCAGGGTCGCGATCCCAAACGGAAGATCTTTCTGATCGCCACCGAGGAGTCAGGCGACCGGCTCGGCAGCGCCTTGATGAAGGTGTTGCGCCAGCGGCTTGGCGACGGCGTGCAGTTCGTTGGCGTCGGCGGACGCACCATGGCACGCGAGGGGCTGGAGACGCTGTTTCCAATCGAGGAGTTGTCGATCGTCGGCTTCGCCGCCGTTGTGCAGCAGCTGCCCAAGATCCTGCGGCTGATCCGCCAGACTGTGGACGCCGTGCTGGAGACCGCGCCCGACGCGCTCGTCATTATCGACAGTCCCGATTTCACCCACCGCGTCGCCCGGCGCGTGCGCGCGAAGAATCCGGCGATCCCTGTTGTCGACTATGTCTCGCCCCAACTCTGGGCCTGGCGGCCGGGACGGGCGCGGACCATGCTGGGCTACGTCGATCATGTGCTCGGCCTGTTGCCGTTCGAGCCGGAGGAATACCGCAAGCTCGGCGGGCCCCCGTGCAGCTATGTCGGCCATCCCCTGATCGAGCAATTGGGCTCGCTGCGGCCGAACGTGGAGGAGCAGACGCGCCGCGTCGGCGAGCCACCGGTGCTGCTGGTGCTGCCCGGCAGCCGCCGCAGCGAGGTCAGGCACCATCTCGACATATTCGGCGCAACGCTCGGCCGGCTCACCGCCGAAGGTCGCGCGTTCGAATTGATGCTGCCGACCATGCCGCATCTCGAAGCCACCGTGCGCGAAGGCGTCGCGAACTGGCCGGTCAAGCCGCGGATCGTCGTTGGCGAAAACGAGAAGCGCGCCATCTTCCGGATCGCGCATGCCGCGCTGGCAAAATCCGGCACGGTGACGCTGGAGCTTGCGCTGTCGGGCATTCCGATGGTGACGGCCTATCGCGTCGGCGCCATGGAAGCCTTCATCCTGCGTCGCGCGATCCGGGTGTCGTCGGTGATCCTCGCCAATCTCGTGATCGGCGAGGATGTCATTCCGGAATATTTGCAGGAGGACTGCACGCCCGAGAAGCTCGCGCCGGCGCTGACGCAGTTGCTCACGGACACGCCGCTGCGCAAGCGGCAGGTCGAGGCGTTCGCACGGCTCGATCAGATCATGTCGACCGGTAACAAGTCGCCGAGCGTGCTCGCCGCCGACATCGTGCTCGCGACGATGCGCAGGGGTAAGTGATAGACGACGGTCTCGTAGGGTGGGCAAAGCGCAGCGTGCCCACGTTCCTTGTCTGTTGGAGAAAATTGGTGGGCACGGCGCTCCGCCGCCTTTGCCCACCCTACGAGATCAACCGAGCCCCGCATCCACCCGAAGACACTGGCTGGTGATGCGCTGGCTCTCGTCGGATGCAAGAAACAGCGCCATGCTCGCGATGTCCTCCGGCGTCACCGCATCGGGAACGATCTGCTTCGTGCTGCGAATCTCGGCGATGACCTGCTCGTCCGGATACCACAGCCGGCGCTGGCGCTCGGTAATCACCATGCCCGGCGCAATCGCGTTGACACGGATGCGGTCGGGGCCGACCGATCGCGCCAGCGAGTTGGTGAAGCCGACGATCGCCGCTTTCGCCGCTGCGTAGACCGGCAGCGCCGGCGCGCCGCGCATCCACGCCACCGAGGACAGGTTGATGATCGAGCCGCCGCCGCGCGCCTGCATCTGCGGCACCACGGCTTGCGCTGCAAAGAAGACGTGCTTGAGATTGACGCCGATCGTCCAGTCGAACTCGGCCGGGGTCACCTCGGCCAGCACCTGGCGCTTGTCGTTGGCGGCGTTGTTGACGAGGACTGCGGCATTGCCGAGCGACCGATGGACCTGCGCGATCGCAGCGCGCAAGGCGTCGATGTCCAGGAGGTCGCACGGTACGAACAGCGGTTCGGAGCCGGACGAGTTCGTGACCTCCCTTGCCAACGCCTTGCCGGCTTCCTGATCGATATCGAGGAACGCGACACGGGCTGTCTGGGCCGCGAAGGCGCGCACGAAGGCGGCGCCGATGCCGCTGGCGCCGCCGGTGATCAGCACCACGCGGCCGGCAAGGCTGGAATAGGTCGTCTGGGTCATGCGATCAGGCGCTCCGTCTCGGGGTCGAACAGGCAGATGCGGCGGGTGTCGAGCGCAAAGGGGGCAACGGCACCCGGCGTGGGTCGGACGTCCGGCGAGATGCGCGCCTGTGCGGGCTCGCCGCCGAGCCGCAGCAGGACGATAGTCTCGGCGCCGGTGGGCTCGACCATCTCCACCGGCGCGTTGAGGATGATGGGCGCCTCGCCGGAGAACACGCGGTCGCCCTCGGCGATGCATTCCGGCCTGATGCCGAGCACCACTTCGCGGCCGACATAAGGAGCTGCCGCGTCATAGCCCCGGAGGCGCAGACGAACCTCGTCCGGCCGCCCGGCGCCGATCACGACCACCGGCCCATCGGCCTCGGCCTCGAGCCGTGCCGGCATCGTGTTCATCGGCGGCGAGCCCATGAAGCGGGCCACGAACAGATTGGCCGGATAGCGATACACCGTGTCGGGATCGGCGAATTGCTGCACCACGCCCCGATGCATCACGGCGATCCGCGTCGCCATCGTCATCGCCTCGATCTGGTCGTGGGTGACATAGATGATGGTCGCGCCGATGCGCTGGTGCAGCCGCTTGATCTCCATCCGCATCTCGACGCGCAGTTTTGCATCGAGGTTCGAGAGCGGCTCGTCGAACAGGAAGAGCAGGGGATCGCGCACCAGTGCACGCCCCATCGCCACGCGCTGGCGCTGGCCGCCGGAGAGCTGCGACGGCTTGCGGCCGAGCAGCGGTTCGATCTGGAGCAGCCTGGCCACATTCGCCAGCGCCTTTTCCTGCTCCGGTTTGGCGACGCCCCGGCATTCCATGCCGAAGGTGATGTTCTGGCGCACCGTCATCGACGGATAGAGCGCATAGGACTGGAACACCATGGCGATGTCGCGGTCCTTGGGCGGGACGTCGTTGACGACGCGCCCCCCGATTTCCACCGTGCCTGCGCTGGCGCGATCGAGCCCGGCGACGATGTTGAGCAGCGTGGACTTGCCGCAGCCGGACGGCCCGACCAGCACGGTGAACTCGCCGCTCTCGATGTCGAGATCGATGCCTTTCAGCACTTCGAGATTGGCGTAGCGCTTCGACAGGGCGCGAATGCTCAGTGCTGTCATGACAACCCCATCATTTCACGGCGCCGGCGGTCAGGCCGCGTACGAAGTATTTGCCGCCGATCAGATAGATCAGCAGCGTCGGCAGGGCGGCGATCATCACCGCGGCGCTTTGCACGCCATGCTGCGGGATATCGGCGACCGCGGCGGATAGCGCGATCAGCGCGGCGGTGACCGGCTGCTGCTGACCGGTCGTGAATGTCACGCCGTAGAGAAACTCGTTCCAGATATGCGTGAACTGCCAGATCACGGTGACGACCAGGATCGGCGGCGAGAGCGGCAGGATGATGCGCCAGAAAATACGGAAGAACCCTGCGCCATCGATGCGCGCGGCCCTGATCAACTCCTGCGGGATGGCGACGTAGTAGTTCCGGCAGAACAGGACGGTAAAGGAAAGCCCCTGGATCGTGTGGATGATGACGAGGCCCGTCAGCGTGTTCATCAGGCCGGTATCGCGCAGCACGAAGGTCCAGGGCAGCAAACGCATCTGCTGCGGCAGGAAGATGCCGAGCGTGACGATGCCGTAGATCCAGCTGTCGCCGCGAAAGCGCCAGAGCGAAATCGCGTAACCCGCGACCGCACCGAGCAGGGTGGAGAAGACCGTTGCCGGAATGGTCACGAGCGCGGAGTTCAGCATGTACGGCCGAAGACCGGCGCAGGTCTCGGCGACGCAGAAGCCGCTCCAGGCGGTGGCGTAATTACTCCAGGCCAGATGCTGCGGCCAGCCGATCATCGACCCCTGCGCGATCTCCTCGTTGGTGCGGAGCGAATTCAGCACGACGACAGCGAGTGGCGCGAGCCATGCGACAGCGATCAGCGACACGATGAGATAGATCAAAATCCGACCGGGTACGAAGCTTCGGTCACGCATGGATCGCCCGCCGCCGCTGGACATAACGCCACGCTGCATAAGGCAGCAAAACCGCGAGAAGAATGAGCAACATGAGAACTGCGGCCGCCGCGCCGCGCCCGAGCAGGCTGCGCTGGAACATCAAATCATAGACGACAAGCGCCGGAAGCTGGGTCGCGATACCAGGTCCGCCATTGGTCAGCGCGCGGACGAGGTCGAAGGTCGAGATCGCGAACTGCAACTGGATGACGATGACGGTGATGGTGATCGGCCAAAGCGTGGGCAGGATGACGCGCCGGTACATCCTGATCGGTCCGGCGCCGTCGATCTGCGCGGCCTTGATCAAGTCGGCATCGACGGAGCGGAGGCCGGCGAGGAAGAGCGCCATGGCAAAACCGGAGGATTGCCAGATTGCCGCGATGACGATGGTCCAGATCGCCATGTCGCGGTCGATTAGCCAGTCGAACCGGAAGGAGGTCCAGCCGAGGTCGTGGACCAGCTTCTGGATTCCGAGGCCGGGATTGAGCAGCCAGCTCCAGACCGTGCCGGTGACGACGAACGAGACCGCCAAGGGATAGAGGAAGATGGAGCGCAGCACGTTCTCGCCGCGGATGCGCTGGTCGAGCAGGATCGCAAGGATCAGGCCGGTTGCAAGACTGAGCACCACGAAGGCGCTGCCGAACAGCAGCAGATTGTCGAGGGCGATCTGCCAGTTCCGCGAGGCCGCAACCGAGGAATAGTTGCGCAAGCCCACCCAGCCCGAGACCGGGACCAGCGTGGACGGTGTGAACGATATCCAGATCGTCCACAGCGTAAACGCAATGAGGTGCGCCGCCGACAACAGCAGCGGCACCCAGATGGTCAGAATTTCGGGCAGCCGGCGTACCCGGTCGAAGGCCGCCGGCCGGCCCGGTCTCGTCGAGACGGCGATGGTCAACGTGAGCTCTCGACGGCTTCGGCGAGGCGGGTGGCCGCTTGCTCCGGCTTGATCGTCTTGTTCTTCACGAACTCGGTGATCACGTCGATCATCGCAGCCGTCATGCCGTTTTCCAGTGCCATGTTGTGCGCCATGCTGAGGACGGCCTGATTGCTGGCGATCGCGTCTTTCAGCGCGGCTGCGGTCCGGCGCTGACCGTCCGACCAGCCTTCACCGGACAGATCGACATCGGTGCGCACGGGGATCGATCCCGTGATCTGCGAATACATCGTCTGGATCGCCGGATCCATGACGAGCTGAGCCATCAGCGTCTGGCCGGCCTGAAGATCCGCCTCCTTGCGTTGCCAGAAGATGAAGGCATCGGCATTCAGCAGGAAGACCGGCTTGCTGTTGTCGCTCGGACCGGGGGCGATCATGAAGTCGTCGAGCTTGAAACCGGCGTTGCGCAACACGCCCTGGGCCCATCCGCCCATGATCATCATGCCCATGTCGCCGTCGATGAAGCGCTTCAAATTGGTCGAGAAGTGCTGGGCACCGACATTGGGATCCATCCAGTCGGCGATCTTGCGGACCTGCGTGAACGCTGCCTTGATCTCGGGGCCGTCCAGGGCCTTCTTGTCGAGATTCATGATGGCCGCGCGGTACGCGGTCGGGCTGATGCCGGCGAGAGAGGCCTCGAACTTCTGCCCGTCATCCGGGCGGGTGCCGCCATTGGCGACGGGAAATGCAACGCCGCCCGATTTCATCTTGTCGGCGAGATCGTTGAACTCGGCCCAGGTGACGGGGATCTTGTCCGCCTTGGCCTTGTCCATCGCGCGCTTGGAGAGGAACAGCATGTTGGTGCTGTAGATCTGCAGCGGCAGCGCGATCCACTTGCCCCCGGGCTTGTGCAGCTTTGCAAGGTCCGGAGCGACGACCTTCTCATAGCCGGCGGCCGCGACCAGGGCGTCGAGATCGACGGTCGGGGCGATCTTCGACCAGGCCGCAATCTCGGGGCCCTTGAGCTGCGAACAGGCCGGCGGATCGCCGGCGATGATCTGGGCCCGCAGCTTGTTCATCATCTCGGTGGTGAAGCCGGGGACGGGCGAGTGCTGCCAAACGCCGCCTTTCTCCTCGAATTTCTTGCCGAGCGCGGTGATGGCCGCCCCGTCGCTGCCTGCGGACCATTGCGAGATTGCGGTCAGGCGCGGCTTGGTCGCGCTTTGCGCGCGGGCAAAGGCCGGCAGCGCGAGCGCGGCAGCGGATCCAGCGAGCAGACGACGCCTTGTTGTGATGATCGGCATGGCAGTTCCTCCCGGTGTGAACGTCTTGTTTGGGTGCCTGAGGCCGCGCGTCAGGGCATGTCAGGCGGCCTCCGTCGATGCCGCGGGCATTCCGCCACGGCTGGCGAGACAAAAGCCGGCGAAGGCCAGCGCAGCCTGCGGATCGTTGCCGGTCGACGGCGGCACGAAGGCGAGGGATAGCTGCGCGAGTTTCCGTCCGCCCAGCAGACAGGCGTCGATCCCCTCGACTACGGTCGCGCGATCGTCTTCGGCGAGAAGCGACGGCCAGCCGCTGATCGCGACGCCGTTGCACGGTTTCACATTGAGCGTGTTGCCGATCGCCAGGCCAAGCCGGAACAGCCGGCGGCGCAATTCCTGGCGAACGCGCGCTGGAATCGGGATCGTGCTCACCCATTCGTTGCCGAGCCGAAGCAGCTCGGCTTCGGGAACGCCAAGGAGCTCGGCAATGGCCGGAAGCGACGTGTAGGCCTCGACGCAGCCATGATGACCGCAGCGGCAGCGTGGCCCGTCGGTGCCGAACACCATATGCCCGAGTTCGACCGGTTGCAGGGAATCGGCCTCGGCCGGGTCGTCCATCCACGTGCCCGCAACGCCCTGGCCGACAAAGACGAACAGATGCGCGCCGCTGAACGGATAGTCTTGCGTGCGGCAGCGGTGAAAAATGGCGTGCGCGATGACCGAATTGGTGAAGACGACCGGGACGTCCACGAACAGCTCACCGAACATGTCGCCGATGCGTTCGACGTCGCAGGGAATGATCGGGTTGCCAAACTCGCTCAGGCGGCCGAGGCCCGGAATGGTGATGCCGATCTGCGCCAGCGTGATGCGGCGTCGGCGCGTCCAGTCGCGCAACAGGGTAGCCGCTTCGCGAAACACCCGGCCGACGGTCTCGACGGTCGGCTTTTTCGGCAGCGGCAGACGCTCGGTGTATTGCAACTCGCCCGATAGGCCGCCAACGCCGACGCTGAGCCCCTGGCTGTTCAGCTCGAGGGCCGCGAGCGCGACCGAACTGTCGAGCGATACGAGCCCCGTCGGGCCGCCGACATAAGGGGCAGGGCGCCTGACTTCCTCGATCAGGCCTTCGGCTTTCAGGTCAAACAGGATGCGCGACAGGCTCGCTTCGGACAGGCGCACGGCCTTGGCCAGCGGCGGCCGGAACGAGCCGCCGGACTGGAGGAGTTGAGTCAAAATGGCAGCGCGCGTCTGCCGCCGACTTCGCGGCTGCTCCGGCATTTCCATCCCTGTCGTCATTCTTACTTAGTGTAAGAATGCGCGCGGAGCATTTCGGCTGTCAAGCGTTCGACGGCGCGATGCGTCGACTTGTTGTTGTGCGCGGCAGCAAGAACGGGACGCGATCAAACCGGTTTCGTAGGGTGGGCAAAGCGAAGCGTGCCCACGGAGAGATGGTGGGGACGCTTCGCTTTGCCCACCCTACATGACTTGGCTAGGCTACGGGCGGCCGCGTGCCTTCCTGCCATTCGGCTAATTCATCCTTCGGGTCGTACCAGTCGGCGGCGTCCGATCGCCAGATATGCACCTCGGGCCGTTCCGCGATCGGCGTATCCAGACAGCCCATCCGCAACAGCACCGTGTCCTTGCCGCCGCGGGCGGCAACGATGTGCGATCCGCATTGTGAGCAGAAATAGCGCGTCTTGCCCGGTGAGGATTCAAATCCGCGCAGCAGGTCTTCGCCTTTGGTCCAGAGAAAGCGGTCGCGCGGGACATTGGTGACGGTCGAGAACGCCGAGCCGTGCGTCTTCCGGCAGGTCCGGCAATGGCAGTGCACGATCATGCTCGGAGAGGCATCGACTTCGTAGGCGACGTGCCCGCAGAGGCAGCTTCCGGTCAGCATCAGGTTCTCCACATCCGTAGGGTGGATTAGCGAAGCGTAATCCACCATGTTTCCGCGCTTGTCGAACGAAGCTGGTGGGTTACGCCTTCGGCTAACTTTGGTCTCTCAGGAGGTTGTCCATCTGGTCTGAACCGAGGAAGCTGAGGTTGCGAAGCTTCAGTATTCCAAGGAAAGACCAGATGAACGTCCACAAGAATGCGCCTTTGACGCCCAAAGGTCGAGAGGCGATGGTGCGCAGCGTCGTCGAGGGCGGGCTGAGCCCAGCCGACGCGGCCCACCAGTTCAACACGACAGCGAAGACCGTTGCCAAATGGGTCAAGCGGTTCCGCGCGGAGGGTGTCGAAGGGTTGCGGGATCGCTCCTCGAGGCCTCTTTCATCGCCAAGCCAAACCCCGCCAGCCACGCGCGCCGCCGTCGAGACGTTGCGCCGGCAGCGCCACACCGGCAAGCAGATCGCAGCCGAGGTTAAGGTGTCGCCGGCCACTGTCAGCCGCATCCTTCGTCACTTGGGATTAAGCCGGATACGCGATCTGGAGCCCGCCGAACCGGTGCGCAGGTACGAACGCGAGCAGCCCGGCGAACTCATCCATATCGACATCAAGAAGCTCGGCAGGTTCGTCAGACCAGGCCACCGCATCACACACGATCGCCAGATGGGCGAAAGCCGTGGCGCCGGCCACGAGTTCGTCCACGTTGCCATCGACGATGCATCGCGCCTGGCCTTCTCCCAGATCCGGCAAGATCAAAAAAAGGAGAGCGCCATCGCCTTCCTCAAGGAGGCCGTCACCTACTACCGCAGCCTCGGCATGAAGGTCACCGGCATCATGACCGACAACGGCTCCTGCTACCGCGCCAAGGCCTTTGCCAGAGCGTGCAGCAAGCTCGGCCTCAAGCACATCTTCACCAGGCCCTACAGACCGCAAACAAACGGCAAGGCCGAGCGCTTCATCCAGACAGTGCTCCGTGAGTGGGCTTATGCTCGGGCCTACGACACCTCAGATCAGCGCGCCAAAAACCTGCCAATCTGGCTTCATCACTACAACTGGCATCGCCCGCACGGCAGTCTGCAAGCCAAACCACCCATCAGCCGCCTCGGCCTACCGATGGACGACCTCCTGAGATTCCACAACTAACCCACCCTACAAGATCTCCGCAAAAAAAACGGCGCCATCCGAAGATGACGCCGCTTCTTCAAAAGCCCTGAGGCTCGATCTTACTTGCGATCCTTGATCGCGACGTAGTCGCGGCTGGTGACGCCGGTGTAGAGCTGGCGCGGACGGCCGATCTTCTGCTGCGGGTCCTCGATCATCTCGCTCCACTGGCTGATCCAGCCGACGGTGCGGGCGACCGCGAACAGCACGGTGAACATCGAGACCGGGAAGCCCATCGCCTTCAGCGTGATGCCCGAATAGAAGTCGACGTTCGGGTAGAGCTTGCGGTCGATGAAGTACGGGTCGCTGAGCGCGATCTTCTCGAGCTCGAGCGCCACCTTCAGCATCGGATCGTCGCCATGGCCGGTCTCCTTGAGCACGGCGTGACACATCTTCTGCATGATCTTGGCGCGCGGATCGTAGTTCTTGTAGACGCGGTGACCGAAGCCCATCAGGCGGACTTCGGAGTTCTTGTCCTTCACCTTGGCGATGAACTCGGGGATCTTGTCCACGGTGCCGATCTCGGCGAGCATCGCGAGCGCGGCTTCGTTGGCGCCGCCATGCGCCGGGCCCCAGAGGCAGGCGATGCCGGCGGCGATGCAGGCGAACGGGTTGGCGCCGGAGGAGCCGGCGATGCGCACCGTCGAGGTCGAGGCGTTCTGCTCGTGGTCGGCGTGCAGGATGAAGATCTTGTCCAGCGCCTCAGCCAGCACCGGGTTGATCTTGTAGTCCTCGCACGGCACGGCGAAGCACATGTTGAGGAAGTTCTCCGCGAAGGAGAGCGAGTTCTTCGGATACACGAAGGGCTGGCCGACCGTGTACTTGTAGGCCATCGCGGCCAAGGTCGGGATCTTCGCGATCATGCGCATGGAAGCGATCATGCGCTGCTTCGGATCGTTGATGTCGGTGGAGTCGTGGTAGAACGCGGCGAGCGCGCCCACGGAGGCCACCATCACGGCCATCGGATGCGCGTCGCGGCGGAAGCCCTGGAAGAAGCGGGCCATCTGCTCGTGCACCATCGTGTGATGGATCACGCGATCGTCGAAATCCTTCTTCTGCGCGGCGGTCGGCAGGTTCCCGTAGAGCAGGAGATAGCAGGTTTCGAGGAAGTCGCCGTTTTCGGCCAGCTGCTCGATCGGGTAGCCGCGGTATTCCAGCACGCCCGCGTCACCATCGATGTAGGTGATCTTGGACTGGCAGCTCGCGGTCGAGGTGAAGCCGGGGTCGTAGGTGAACAGGCCGGACTGGCCGTAGAGCTTGCCGATATCGATGACATCAGGCCCGACGCTGCCGCTGTGAATCGGAAGATCGAAGTTCTTGTTTCCGACCGTCAGCGTGGCGGTCTTGTTGCTTGGTTTTGCGTCCATCAGAGGTCCCCGATGTATGGTGAAACGGGCCGGACCCGGAAGGCCCCGAAGACAGAAAGGGGGCAGGCCGGATGTTCCAGAATGTACGGGGAGATGGGTATATTATTGCTGTGTGCGCTGCAAGATCATGGCTGCCATGGTCTGCTTATGGCCTACTTACGTCGTAGACTGATCCTTACCAAGGACCGCCGGACTGATCCTTAAGCCGCCCCAGGCTTTCCTGGCGTCCCAGCACGTCCAAAACCTCAAATATACCAGGCGACGTGGTCCGTCCGGTCAGCGCCACCCGCAAGGGCTGGGCGACTGCGCCGAGCTTGAGACTATTTTCCTCGGCAAAGGCGCGCAGCGCGGCCTCCGTCGCGGCGCCGCTCCACGTCTCGACTTTCTCCAGCGCGGAATGAAGCTGGCCGATCAGGTTGCGGGTCTCGGGTGTGAGCAGGGCTGCCGCCTTGGGATCGAGCGCCAGCGGCCGGTCGGCGAAGATGAAATCGGCGCCGTCGATCAGCTCGATCAGCGTCTTGGCGCGCTCCTTCAGCGCCGGCATGGCCTTGAGAAGCTGCGCCCGCGTGGTGTCGTTTAACTTGGCCTTAAGCTCGTCGCGCGCGGGGACGACGTGGTCCAGCACGTCCTCGAACGCCTTCACGAGTGATTGATCGTCGGCATTGCGGATGTAGTGGCCGTTGAGGCTTTCCAGCTTGGCAAAATCGAAGCGGGCGGCGCCACGGCCGACATTGGCGAGGTCGAAGGCGGCGATCATCTCCTCGGTCGAGAAGATCTCCTGGTCGCCATGGCTCCAGCCGAGCCGGACGAGGTAATTGCGGAGCGCGGCCGGCAGGTATCCCATGGCGCGGTAGGCATCGACGCCGAGCGCGCCGTGGCGCTTGGACAACTTCGATCCGTCCGGACCGTGGATGAGGGGGATGTGGGACATGCTCGGCAGCGCCCAGCCCATCGCGTCATAGATCTGCTTCTGGCGGGCGGCGTTGATCAGATGGTCGTCGCCGCGGATGACATGGGTCACGGCCATGTCGTGGTCATCCACCACCACCGCGAGCATGTAGGTCGGGTTGCCATCGCCGCGCAGCAGGACGAGATCGTCGAGGTTCTCGTTCTGCCAGACCACACGGCCCTGGACCTGGTCCTCGATCACGGTCTCGCCGGTCTGCGGCGCGCGCAGGCGGATCGTCGGCTTGACGTCGGAGGGGGCAGTTGCCGGATCGCGGTCGCGCCACATCCCGTCATAGAGGCGGGTGCGGCCCTCCGCGCGCGCCTTCTCGCGCATCGCGGTGAGCTCCTCGGCGGTGGCGTAGCAGCGATAGGCCTTGCCGTCGGCGAGCAGCTGCTCGGCGACGGCGCGGTGACGGGCGGCGCGGCTGAACTGGTAGATGACGTCGCCATCATGGTCGAGCTCGAGCCATTTCAGCCCGTCCAGAATCGCGCCGATCGCGGCCTCGGTGGAGCGCTCGCGGTCGGTGTCCTCGATCCGGAGCAGCATCTTGCCGCCGTGCTTCTTCGCATAGAGCCAGTTGAACAGCGCCGTGCGGGCGCCCCCGATATGGAGGAAGCCGGTCGGGGAGGGAGCAAAGCGGGTGACGACGGAATCGGTCATACTTGGCAGGGCCTATGCATTGGAAGCGGTGCTATATAACAGGACCGGAGCATAACTAAAGCCCGGCAGCGGACCGCTTAAGGCCTTGCTTAAGCCCTTGGCTCAGCCTCCCGAATTTGGCAGAAGGACCGCTGATTTCCCTACAGGATTTTCGTAATGACAGAACCGGTGGCTGCTGAGGTTGGGCGCGATTTCATTCGTGACATCATCCAGGCCGACCTCGATCAGGCCAAGTACAAGGAGATCGTGACCCGGTTCCCGCCGGAGCCGAACGGCTACCTGCACATCGGCCACGCCAAGTCGATCGCGCTCAATTTTGGCATCGCCCAGGAGTTTCCGGGCCGCTGCCATCTGCGCTTCGACGACACCAACCCGGTCAAGGAAGAGCAGGAATATATCGATTCCATCCAGGCCGACGTGCGCTGGCTCGGCTACGACTGGGGCAAGAACCTGTTCTACGCCTCGGACTATTTTGACCGCCTGTACGAATGGGCGGAGAAGCTGATCCGCGACGGGCTCGCCTATGTCGACGACCAGTCCCAGGAGGAAATGCGGCTCGCGCGCGGCACGCTGACCGAGCCCGGCAAGAATTCGCCGTTCCGCGACCGCAGCGTCGACGAGAACCTCGATCTGTTCCGCCGCATGAAAGCCGGCGAATTCCCGAACGGCGCGCGTGTGCTGCGGGCCAGGATCGACATGTCCTCGGGCAACATCAACCTGCGCGATCCCGTGCTGTATCGTATCCTGCACGCGCACCATCCGCGCACCGGGACCAAGTGGCACATCTATCCGAGCTACGATTATGCCCACGGCCAGTCGGACGCGATCGAAGGCATCACGCATTCGATCTGCACGCTGGAGTTCGAGGACCATCGGCCGCTCTATGACTGGTTCATCGAAAAGCTCCCGGTGCCGTCGAAGCCGCACCAGTACGAAATGGCGCGGCTCAACATCACCTACACGGTGCTGTCCAAGCGCGTGCTGACCCAGCTCGTCCGCGACGGCCATGTCGCCGGCTGGGACGATCCGCGCATGCCGACCATGGCGGGGATGCGCCGCCGCGGCGTGCCGCCGGCAGCCTTGCGCGAATTCATCAAGCGCATCGGCGTCGCCAAGGCCAACAGCGTGGTCGATGTCGGCATGCTCGAGTTCTGCATCCGCGAGGAGCTGAACCGCACGTCGCAGCGGCGCATGGGCGTGTTGCGGCCGCTCAAGGTCGTGATCGAGAATTATCCGGAAGGCGAGAGCGAGGAGCTCGAGGCGATCAACCATCCCGACGATCCCTCTGCCGGCACGCGCAAGATCAATTTCGGCCGTGAGATCTATATCGAGCAGGACGACTTCATGGAGAACCCGCCCAAGAAGTTCTTCCGCCTGTCGCCGGGCAACGAGGTGCGGCTGCGCTACGCCTATTTCGTCAAGTGCACCGGCGTGATCAAGAACGACGCGGGCGAGGTGGTGGAGCTGCGCTGCACCTACGATCCCGCGACCAAGGGCGGCAACGCGCCCGACGGCCGCAAGGTCAAGGCGACCATGCACTGGCTGCCGGCGGCGACCTCCGTTCCCGCGGAGATACGCGTCTATAACCAGCTGTTTGCGAATCCCAGCCCGGACGCCTCGAACTTCGTGGCCGATCTCAATCCGCAGTCGCTGGAAATCCTTGCCGACGCGCGGATCGAAGCCTCCGTTGCCGAGAGCAATTCGGCCGAGCCGATGCAGTTCGAGCGCCAGGGCTATTTCGTGCGCGACAAGGACTCGACGCCGGGCAAGCCGGTATTTTCGAGGACCATCGGTCTGCGCGACACGTTCGCGAAGGAAGTCGCGAAGGGCTGACATGGGGCAGGGCATATGAGCAACGAAGCCGACGCCGTCGTTTCCGCCATCATCACAAAATGGTGCGCCGGCTTTGCAACGCTCGATGCGGCCGCGCTGTCGTCGCTGTACGCGAACAACGCGTTCTTCTTCGGCTCGAATCCGAAGCTCTATCGGGGCAGGGATGGGGTCGCCGACTATTTCAACGGCCTGCCGCGCTGGCGCAAGCCGAGCGCGGCCTTTTCCGAGGTGACCGCGGCGCAGGCCGGCCCTGATCTGATCAACATGGGCGCGACCATCACGTTCGACCTCGCCGGCGAGCGGGACGATCTCATCGTCAAGATGAGCTGGGTCATCATTCGCGAGAACGGTGACTGGAAGATCGTCAATCACCACGCCTCGGCGAAGGCGCCGTTGATTTAGTCGCAACTCCATCAGCGTCGTCATTCCGGGATAGCCCGTAGGGCCAGGCCCGGAATCCATAACCCCGGCTCGTGGTTATGGATTCCGGGCTCGCGCCAAGTGGCGCGCCCCGGAATGACGAAAGCAACGAACGGGCCCCCGTCGCGTTGAGTGGTATCCAACCAGAGGATCCCACCATGCAGAACATCGCAGAGCATATGGAAGTCATCGGCGCCGATGGCGTCCATGTCGGCACGGTCGACAAGGTCGAAGGCAACCGCATCAAGCTGACCAAAAAGGACAGCGGCGAGGGCAGCCACAAGGGCCATCACCACTTCATCGACAAGGGCCTCGTCGCCGGCGTCGAGGGCAACAAGGTCCGGCTCTCGGCCAAGGCGGATGTCGCCGTGACGATGGAAGAGGAAAAGTAGGGGCCACAACGCTCCGTTCCTGATCTGTACCGCTATTCTCGCGCCTGCACGTTCCGGTAGCTTCGGCTTTCGTTGCGTATCATCGGGTGCAGGGAATGGCGGATCCGGGCCGTCCGTTACGGTCGCAGGGGATCGCGGGGACTTGGCCCGTGGGCCGTACTGCGTCTGCGGGCGGTCTTGTGCCTGCAGGCTTCGATCTCTGGACATCGCTGGCCGAGACACTGCGAGCCTGGGTTGGCGCGGAGGCCGGCGCCGGGCGGCTGTTGCCGTGGGTGCCTGTCGCCTTCGGTTGCGGCATTGCGTTTTATTTTGCCGCCGATCACGAGCCGGTGCTTTGGGTCGTTGCCGCGACGGCGGTGGTGCTCACGCTCGGCGCGGTGCTGCTGCGGCGGAGCCGGCTGTTCGCGCCGGCGATCATGACTGCCGCGGTCGCGGCCGGCTTTGCGGTGGCGACCTGGAAAACGGCTCGCATCGCGCATCCCGTTTTGGCGAAACCGCTCTATTCGGTGGCGTTGTCCGGCTTCGTTGAAAGCCGCGATATCCGCGAGCGCACTGATCGTTTCGTGCTGCGCGTGACGTCGATGGAGGCGCAGCGCAGCGACGTCAAGCTGGAGCGGGTGCGGCTCTCGGTGCGCAAGGGGACCGCGCCCGAGGTCGGCAGCTTCGTGCAATTGAAGGCGCGGCTGATGCCGCCGATCTCGCCGGTTCGCCCCGGCAGCTATGATTTTTCGCGTGACATGTTTTTTCAAGGCATCGGCGCCTCCGGTTTCGTGATGGGCGCGATCGCGGCTGTGGCGCCGCCGGATACCGGCGGCCTGCGGCTGCGCTATGCCGCGTTCATGCAGGGCCTGCGCGATGCCATCGACGCGCGCATCCGTGCCACGCTCGAGGGCGACAATCGCGCGATCGCGACCGCGCTGCTCACCGGCCGGCGCGATGCGATCACCACGCCCGTCAACGATGCCATGTTCATCTCGGGCCTGGGCCACGTGCTCTCGATCTCCGGCTATCACATGGCCGTCGTCGCCGGCGTCGTGTTCTTCGCGGTGCGCGCGATGCTTGCGCTCATTCCGGGACTTGCGGTCGGCTTCGCCATCAAGAAATGGTCGGCGGCCGCCGCGCTGGTCGCGGCCGCCTTCTATCTGCTGCTGTCGGGCGCGGAGGTCGCCACGCAAAGATCGTTCTTCATGACGGCGGTGGTGCTGATCGCGGTGATGGTCGATCGCCGCGCCGTCACATTTCGCACGTTGGCCGTGGCGGCGCTTGTCGTTCTCGCGGTCGCGCCGGAATCGCTGGTGCATCCGAGTTTCCAGATGTCGTTTGCCGCGACGCTCGGGCTCGTGGCGCTGGTGCAGATCGGCATGCCGAACCTGTTTGCCTCGCCCGATCATTCGGCGACCGCGCGCATTGCGATGTGGGGCGGCCGCGAGATCGCGATGCTGTTCCTGGCTTCGCTGATCGCGGGGCTTGCGACCACGCCCTATGCCGCCTTCCATTTCCACCGCGTCACGCCCTACGGCGTGCTCGCCAATCTCGGCGCGATGCCGGTGGTCTCGGCGCTGGTGATGCCGGCCGGGCTGCTGGGGCTGCTCGCAGCGCCGTTCGGGCTCGACGGCGTGTTCTGGTGGCTGATGGGGATCGGCATCGACTGGATGGTGGCGGTGTCGCGCTGGGTGGCTTCATTGCCGGGCGCGGTCGGCCGCATCCCGGCCTTCGGCATCGTGCCGCTGATCCTGGCCAGTCTCGGGATCATCGTGATGGGCCTGCTGCGCACCCCGCTGCGATGGTCCGGCGCGCTGGTGCTGCTGGCTGCGATCGCCTGGGGGCTATCAGTGCGGCAGCCCGACGTCCTGATCGCCGGGGACGGCCAGAGCGTGGCGGTGCGTGGCGAGGACGGGCGCCTGCATCTGATCAGGGCCGGCAAGGACAGCTTTCTGCTGAAGGAGTGGCTGGCTGCGGACGCCGATCCGCGCGACGCCGGCAGCGCCTCGCTGGCCCATGGTGTGTCGTGCGACGAGGCCGGCTGCGTGACGCCGCTCGCCGACGGCCGCCTGGTCGCGCTGGCCTTGCGCATCGATTCCCTGGCGGATGATTGCAGCCGTGCCGCGCTGGTGGTGACGGCGCGGCCCGCGCCGCCGGATTGCGCGGCGATGGTGGTCGATCGTCCACGTCTCGCTGCCCAAGGCGCGCTCGCGCTGACACGGCGCGGCGACGGCTTTGCGGTCCAGGCGGTGAAAGCCAGAGGCACCGACCGTCCGTGGTCGCCGGCGATCGCAGGCGAAGCGGATTTCGACGGAAGCCTTACACCGAAGACGGCTGCGCCTCGCAGCAGGGACGCGACGCCATCGGAAGCCGACTTGCAGGCTGAGGATTGAGCGGACCTGCTACAGGTACCAGACCAGCATGGCGTCGAGCCCTGTGCTCCCGATCACCGGCAGGGCCACCATCCGGCTCAAGCCGGCCGCGCGGGCCTCGGAGCCTGCGATCGAGCCGTCATGCGCGAGGTCCTCGTTGAGCGCGGGCATGCCGGTGACCCAGGCCCCGCCGATGCTGCCTTCGCCTTTGGCAATCGATTTCGTTTCGTAGAGCGCGGCGAGGTCGGTCTGCGCGCTGCAATCGCCGGCGCGAAAGATCAATGCCGAACGAGCCTCGTTCGGGACCCAGATCTCGAAGCGTCGTGCGATCGGGGTTGCCTGCGCCGACAGGAAGGTTAGCACCCAAGTGTGGTCATTGCCGGTCCGGTAGGGGACGCCGACGCCGAGATTGATGCCGATCTTGGCGGCGTCCTCCCAGCGCAGAAAGCTCTTGGCGTCGTGCAGGTCCCTGATGATCAGCGGCAGGCCGGCTTTCCAGGTGCGGCCGGGCAGGCCGAAGCCGCGCGGAAATTTGGTGTGGCGGGAGTTGAATTCGAACATCTCCGCCGCGCCGTAATAGCCGTCGACGAGTCCCATCTCGTGGGAGATTTCGGCGTCGTTGTGCCAGAGCTCGATCGCGCCGACATGGGCCTCGTCGTCGCCGCAGAACAGCACCATGACGGCCTGCAGGAATTCGCCGGCAAACAGCGGCACGGCCACGCCGCAGGTGAGGCCAGCCGCGAGCGCCTGATCGGTTCGCTTGAAATAGGAGTTGGCGAATTTGGTGAGGATCACGGGGTGGCCGCTTGCCCAGGCCTTGCCGGGAAGGCCCTCGTCATATCCGAAGCGCAGAGTCTCGCTCATGGTCTTGAAGGCGGAGAGGCCCTCGTCGCCGTAGAGGCCGCCACCGAATTCCAGCCGCATGCGCGTCCGGTCGGGCACCCAGAGTTCAACGACGCGAATGAAGGTTTTCATCGAACGTGTCCGCCGCCTCAAGCCCGACCAGCATCGGCTATTTGCTTGCGAAACGGACGTTCAAAATTCAGGCAGGACAGCGCAAACTTCGTGCGGCGGGAGCTGTGTCGGCGTGGCCCGCCCCATGGGGTTTCGCGGGACACAAGTGCCACCATCTCGCCGGCCTCGGCCGGCGATGGCGATTTCAATCCTCACCCCGACCTCTCGGCCGGAGATGCTGTCTCAGCCGATCGGCAGGCGCGGGGTCGTTGGCCGGCCGTCGGAGATGATCTGCGGTTTGTGCTCGCGCTCACCGGTCGGCAGGGTCACCGGCAGTTGCAGCACGGTCGCGCGCTGGCCCTCGACGAGCTGCGTCACCAGCACATATTTGCCGTCGGGAAATTCGATTGCGTCATGATGGCGGTCGGGGATGTGCGGATCGATCTTGCCGAACTTGCCGACACGCGAGTTGATCGTGCGTGTCCAGATCCAGCGATTGTCGTAGCGGACGTTGTCGGCGAAGGCGAGCTCCGTTCCCGGCAGCAGGCAGACGGCGATCGTCGGATCGGCTGCGGAGGCAAAGCCGCGCGTCGAGGTGCCGCGGAAGTTCGTCGAGACGATGGTCTCGCCGACCTCTGCGGGACGCGATGCGATGGCGTGCAGGCTGTAGTCACACATCGGGGGTGCTCCTCATTCCGGGATAGCGACCCGCGTCTCCTCTCGAGGCGCAGGCCTCCATCAGAGTGGAAGCATCGAAGCGTCTGCCCGGTTGTAGGCAAATCTGCGGCTCGCCGCCGCAGCCGCGATCACATTATCGAGGTCACTGGGAACAAGGCCCGCTCACACGCATGCGAGAGTCGCGTCTCAGCGCCCCGCAGGTGCCGACCAGCCCGAATATGGCCAGCCCGGCTGCGATGGCTGCGCGGCGGCATCGTGGGCGTTGCGAACCTGTGTGCGCATCGCCGTCTCCTTGCGGACATGGTGCCGCGATGGCGTGGCGACGGCTTGCGACGCTGATGCTGCGACCAGCGCCGCCGCGACTGTCCTGAAGATGATCTTGCGCATGATTTCTCCTCGAGACCTTAAAGCCTGCGAAGCGATGCTGCTTCGCGCGGGCGTGCCGAGGATCTAGCGCTGGAGGAGAGGCCGGATAATCTGCGCGAAACTAGAAAGACTATCCAGCGGGAGCGGACAATCGTCCGCTCCAATTGTTGATCGCGATCGTGGATCGCGTGAGCGCGGGTGGGCCAAGCGCTTTCGAGATCAGTACTTGCGATACAGCCCGATCAGCTTGCCCTGTATCTTGACCCGGTTGGGCGGCAGGATGCGCACCTCATAGGCCGCGTTGGCGGGCTCGAGCGCGATGGAGGCGCCGCGGCGGCGGAAGCGCTTCAGGGTCGCTTCCTCGTCGTCGATCAGCGCCACCACGATGTCGCCGGTATCGGCGCTCTCGTTGCGCTGGATCAGCGCCATGTCGCCGTCGAGGATGCCGGCTTCCACCATGGAATCGCCGCGCACTTCGAGCGCGTAATGCTCGCCCGAGCCGAGCATGTCGGGCGGGACGCTGATGGTGTGGCTGCGGGTCTGCAACGCCTCGATCGGCGTACCTGCCGCGATCCGGCCCATCACGGGCACCGCGACGGGGCGCTCGCCCTCGTCGGCGGACGGGCTGGAGGTCGTGCGCACCTTGCCGAGATTGCCCTCGATGACGCTCGGCGTGAAGCCGCGGCGGTTGCCGGCAGCGGCCTGAAGCTCGGGCAGCTTGATCACCTCGATGGCGCGGGCACGGTTGGGCAGGCGACGGATGAAGCCGCGCTCCTCGAGTGCGGTGATCAGGCGATGGATGCCCGACTTGGAGCGCAGGTCGAGCGCGTCCTTCATCTCGTCGAAGGAGGGCGGCACGCCGCTTTCCTTCAGCCGCTCGCTGATGAACCGCAGGAGCTCGTATTGTTTGCGCGTTAACATCTCGACCAAAATCCCCCGGTTGATGTCGTTCGATTCCGAGACGCTGAATTCAGCGATAAGCCGCTACATGCTCGAAACAAATCATGAACGGACACTATATGTTCGATACATGTTCCGCAACTGCTTAATTTACCGTGAACGCGACAAAGTTCGCGGAACGCATGCGAACGACGCGATCAGACGGGCAGTCGCAACACCTCGCAAGGCGAGCCTTGCTCGGCCTTCGGCGCGAACGGTGCGCGCACGAGAAGTGCCTGTGCCGCAGCGAGATTCGCAAGCAGCGAAGAATCCTGGTGATTGACCGGAAGGGCGATCAGCGCACCGTCGTCGCGCCACGCGAGGCGCGCGCGCAGGTAATCCTCGCGCTGGTCATTGGCGCCGACATCGCCGCCGAGCACGGCGCGTTCGCGGCGATGATGAATCGTCGAACGGCCCGCGAGCGCGCGAATCAGCGGAACCATGAACAGGAAGCCGCAAACGTAGGATGATACGGGATTGCCGGGGAGGCCGATCACGCGCATCGGACCGAGTTGCCCATTCATCATCGGCTTGCCCGGCCGCATCGCGATCTTCCAGAACGCCATGGAGATACCTTCGTCCCTGAGCGCCTGCTGCACCAGATCATGGTCGCCGACCGAGGCGCCGCCGGTCGTGATCAGGATGTCGGCGCCGCTCTCCCGCGCGCGGCGGATGCCCGCGCTGGTGGCTTCCAGGGTGTCGGCGGCAATTCCGAGATCGACGGTGTCCGCGCCCTCGCTGCGGGCGAGCGCGTGCAGTGCGTAGCCGTTGGAATAGACGATCTGGCCATGGCCGGGCGTGGTGCCCGGCATCACCAATTCATCGCCGGTGGCGAGGATCGCGACCTTCGGACGGCGGCAGACGGGCAACAGCGGGTAATTCATGCCGGCAGCGAGGGCGAGGTCTCGCTCGGTCAACCGGATTCCCTTGCGCAGGAGCACATCGCCCTCGCGAAAATCGACGCCGGCTGGGCGGATGTGCCGCCCCGTCAGCGCCGCTTCCTTGATCGTGATGCGCTTGCCGTCGGCGACCGTGTCCTCCTGGATCACGACCGCATCAGCGCCATCGGGGACGACGCCGCCGGTGAAGATCCGCACGGCTTCGCCGGCGCCGACCGATCCCGCGAACGGCCGGCCTGCCGCGACCTCGCCGATCACGGTGAGCGTGGCATCGACTTTCGCCGCGTCGACGGTGCGCACCGCATAGCCGTCCATCGCCGACATCGCCTGCGGCGGCTGCGTGCGTCGTGCAGCAACGTCGCGTGCGAGCACGCGGTGAAAGGCCTGGTCGAGAGCGACCGTCTCTTCCGGCAGCGGCTGCACGCCGGCAAGCACCGCGGCGAGCGCGTCGGAAACCGGCATCAGGGCCACGGTGAACTCCCGCAACAAATCGAAGGATTCGGTTGGCAAGGTTCTAGCCGAGCGGAGGGGCTGAAGCAAAACGGGCTTCTCAATGGAGTGGGAAGCCACACTTCCTTTCGGCGCCGGCTCGGCTTATCTTCCTGTCCATGACGAAACTGCTCGAAAAGGCGCTCCAGGCCGTGCGGCAGCTCCCTGCGGATAGCCAGGACGAGGTTGCGCGCGCGATGCTGGCTTTGACCGGCAACGCGGGCGAGCCCGAGGATATCGATCCCGGGCATCTTCCGGCGGTTCTTGAGGGGCTTGCACAAGCCAACCTTGGGCAGTTTGCGTCTGATGCCGAGGTCGAAATCGCGTTCCGTCGCTTTGAGCGATGAAGCTCCGGTTCACACCGCGCGCGACCCAGGATCTGATCAGCATTGCCGACTATATCCATGCGCACAGCCCGCAAGGCGCATTGCGAGTGCGCGCTGCAATTCTTGAATCGCTGCAGAATCTCGTTCGCTTTCCAGGTCTCGGGCGACCGCAGAAGGTCGAGGGCGTACGCAAGCTGGTGACGCGGCGGTACCCCTATCTGGTGTATTACAAACTGGATGAAGAGGGTGGCGAAGTCGTCATTCTCACGATCCAGCATCCCGCACGGGAACGTGGGCAATCGGATGCCTGAGGGAGCATCACGTCCGCGGCGGCATGATCCGGAAGGCGACGTAGACCGGCACGAGGATAGCCATGGCGAGGACGAGAAAGACGAGAGCCACGGCCAGCATCGGTTAAGGTCTCCGGCTATTTGTACGGACTGACGTCCGGCGCCGCAGGGCCTTGATCCTTGTCAGGCATAGGATCGGCCTGGGATTTCAGGTCGGCGGCCTTGCTGATCAGCTTGGCGGAAAGCTCAGAATCCGAGGTGGTTCTGGCGAATTTCATCAGCAGAGAGGCCTGCTTGGTGAGGTAGGTTTTGCCCAACACGACGATAGACCCGATATGTAATTCCCAACGGATTCATGAGTCCTGAGAAGGGCATTCGTTCCGGGAACTTTGTACAAAAGTGCACAAAGGGCTTTGGTTCCTAGCCTCCCGGCCAATTCGTTCCGGGAGGGCCGCTACGGGCTTTGTCAGATGCCCAGCGCCCTCAGGGCGTTCCCGACATCACCGGGCGAGGTCACATGCACCGCGGTCAGGCCGCGCGACCGCGCTCCCTCGACGTTCTCGGCGAGGTCATCGAAGAATACGATACGGTTCGCCGGGACGCCGATGGCGGCCACGACATGGTCGAATGCTTCCGCATTCGGTTTGCGCAGGCCAATGCTGGACGATAGGTACAGCTCGCGGAAATGACCGAGCAGGCCGGCATATTCCTTCGAGAAATAGTCCACATGCGGCCGGTTGGTGTTGGAGAAGGCGTAGAGCGGCATCTGCCTCGCCGCGCGCGGCAGCAGCTCGGCGATGTCGGGCATCTCGCCCGTGAAGATCGCGTTCCAGCCCTCGAGGAACTGCGCGTCGGAGATACCGATCCCGAGCGATGAGCGCAGCGACGCGAAATAATCCGCATCGCTGAGCTTGCCGACCTCGTGCAGCCGGTAGGCCTCGTTGTCACGCACATAGCGCGCGACGATGGCTTCGGGCTTGCAGCCGGCATGTCCCGCCCAGCAGGCGATCGCCTTGGAGAAATCGATGTCGAGTACGACGCGCCCGAGATCGAACAGAAGCGCGTCCGCGGCTCCAGGAGAGAGCGAGGTCACCTGCATCCTTTCACTCAATATCGATAGGGGTCGTGGTCGAACAGCGGAAACGCGCTGAACACGCTCGGCGCATTCGTCGCGGTCGCCTGGTGCAGGCTGGACTTGTTGACCTCGGCGAACGAGGTGGCGCCCAAAAGGCCGAGGCAGCGCAGCACCTCGTCCTCCAAGAGCTCCAGCATTCGCGCCACGCCGGCTTCGCCGGCCGCCGCCAGCGCCCAGCATTGCAGGCGGCCGATGCCGACCATGTCTGCGCCCGCCGCAATCGCCTTGACGATGTCGGTGCCGCGGCAGAAGCCGCCGTCGACCATGATCTTGGCGCGGCCCTTCACGGCATCGACGATTTCAGGGAGCACGTGCATGGCGCCGCGGCCGTGATCGAGCTGGCGGCCGCCATGATTGGAGACGTAAATCCAGTCGACGCCGTGATCGACCGCGATCTGCGCGTCCTCGGCGGTCGCGATGCCCTTGAGGATCAGCGGGATCTTGAACTTGTCCTTGACCATCTTCACGGTCCGCCACTCCAGCCCCTTCTGGTAGTCGCCGCCGGTGGCGCGCAGGCGGCTCTCGCGAACGTAGCGCTTGGCGATGTCACGTTCGCGACGGCTGTAATGGGCCGTGTCCACGGTCAGGCAGAACGCGGCATAGGCGTTCTTCTCGCTCCGGGCGACGACGTCGGCGACGAAGGCGTCGTCACCGCGCACATAGAGCTGGTAGAAGCGCAGCGCATCGGGGGCGGCTTCGGCGGTCTTCTCGAGGCCGGGCTCCGACACCGAACTCAGCATGTGGGCGGCACCGAACGTGCCGCAGGCGCGCGCAACGCTCGCCGCGCCATCCGGATCGAAGATCTCGAGCGCGCCGACGGGGGCGAGGACCACCGGCAGGCGCATCCTGCGCCCGAACAGCTCGACCGAGCCGTCGACCATGCGGACGTCGCGCAGCACGCGCGGGCGGAAGGCGATCTCGTCCAGCGCCAGGCGGTTGCGGCGCATCGTGGTCTCGGTCTCGGCGGCGCCGACGATGTAGTCCCAGGCGTTCTGATTGAGGTTGGCGCGCGCCTTGCGGACGAATTCGTGCAGATTCTGGAACGGCTCGTTACTGGCGCCGAGTTCGACGTTCCTTTCCGGCTGGATGCGGGGCGCGTCGTTCATTGTTGTTGTCCTCCCGAGAATTTGAAGTCTTATCGTCATCGCGTATCGCGTCCGGCCCTCCAAAACCATCCTAAAATCGCATACCTGCGAGGCGTGGACGGTTCGACCGATTCCCGCTTTCCGCGCGAAACGGTTTCGAAACGTTGCCAAAAGTTTAGGTCTCAGGCCAAGGCTTTTTGGCGAAGGGATTTTTGCGGTGCACCTGCCGGCGTGGCGTCCCGGCCTTGAAGAAACCTGAATGGTATTGTGAACAGCGGGCTGGATCGCCATTTGCATGGCGCCGCCGAAGCCCCAAAGCAAGAAGGCCAGCCTATCCATGCGGAAAAATCTGCTGTTCCCCCTGGGCGCGCTCACGGGAGTGTGTCTGACCCTTCTGGTAGCCAGCCCGCACGGCGGCGTATGGGCGGCACGAGCGGCAGCGGGCGCGGGCGATGCCTATTCCCAGCTCAATCTGTTTGGCGAAGTGTTCGAGCGGGTGAAGGCGAGCTATGTCGAGAAGCCCGACAACGCCAAGCTGATCGAAGGCGCGATCACGGGCATGGTCACCTCGCTCGATCCGCATTCGCGCTACATGAACGACAAGGCCTGGACCGAGATGCAGGAGACCACCTCCGGCGAGTTCGGCGGCCTCGGCATCGAGGTCACGATGGAGGAGGGCCTGGTCAAGGTCGTCTCGCCGATCGACGATACGCCGGCGTCCAAGGCCGGCATCATGTCCGGCGACCTCATCAGCAAGATCGACGGCGATGCCGTGCAGGGCATGACGCTCGAGCAAGCCGTCAACAAGATGAAGGGCCCGGTCGACACCCAGACCAAGCTCACCATCGTGCGCAAGGGCGCCGACGCCCCGCTCGACGTCGCGATCAAGCGCGAGATCATCCATGTGCGCCCGGTGCGCTTCCATGTCGAGAACGGCGACATCGGCTATATCCGCGTCAGCTCGTTCAACGAGCAGACCACCGACGGTCTGAAGAAGGCGATTGCCTCGATCTCGAAAGACATTCCCCAGGAGAAGCTCGCCGGCTACGTGATGGACCTGCGCAACAATCCGGGCGGGCTGCTCGACCAGGCCGTGTCGGTGTCGAGCGCGTTCCTTCAGCGCGGCGAGGTCGTCTCGACCCGCGGCCGCAATCCGGAAGAGACCCAGCGCTTCACCGCGCATGGAGGCGACCTCACCAAGGGCAAGCCGCTAGTGATTCTGGTCAACGGCGGCTCGGCCTCGGCCTCCGAGATCGTGGCCGGCGCGCTGCATGACCACAAGCGCGCGACCATCATCGGCACGCGTTCGTTCGGCAAGGGCTCGGTGCAGACCATCATTCCGCTCGGCGCCGGCAATGGCGCGCTGGCGCTGACCACGGCGCGCTACTACACGCCGTCGGGCCGCTCGATTCAGGCCCAGGGCGTCGCTCCCGACATCGAGATCCTCCAGGACGTGCCGCCGGAGCTGAAGGGCCGGATGGACACCATGGCGGAGTCACAGATGCGCGGCCATCTGCAGGCCGCCGACGGTACCGAGCAGACCGGATCGCAATCCTACGTGCCGCCGGAAGAGAAGGACGACAAGGCCCTGCACGCGGCCTACGACTTCCTGCACGGCCAGACCGCGAATGCCGTCGCGGCCAAGCCCGCGCCGAAGGCTGCGGTGCCGAACTAGGCCTTACGACTTCTAGACATCGAAATCGCCCGGGAGTGGATCACCGCTCCCGGGCGATTTCGTTTGGGGCGCCGTCTCGGTGATCCGGAGCCTGGATGGAGCGAAGCGTAATCCGGGCTGCGTTAGCCAGCTAACCAGCCTCGCGGCGGCGGCTTTCCTCGCCGGCGCGTTTGGCGAGCCGGCTGCGATGCAGCGCGAACAGCTCCAGCACCTTGTCGGCCGGCTTTGCGGCGCTGAACAGATAGCCCTGCATCTCCGAACAGCCGAGCGCGCGGAGCAGGCGCTGCTGCTCCTCGGTCTCGACGCCCTCGGCCGTGGTGGTCATGCGGCGGGCAGCCGCCAGATTGACGACGGCCTGGACGATGCTGGCGGATCCGTCTGGGCCGGCGATGTCGTTGACGAAGCAGCGGTCGATCTTGATCTTGTCGAACGGGAAGCGGTGCAGATAGCTCAGCGAGGAGTAGCCGGTGCCGAAATCGTCGAGCGCGATGCGCACGCCGATGGCGCGGAGCTGATGCAGGATCGCCAATGCGGTGTCGTCGTCGCGGATCAGCACCGCTTCGGTGATCTCGAGCTCGAGCCGGCTCGCCGGCAAATTGGAGGCGGCAAGGGCCGCCATGATCTTCAGCGCCAGCGTGCCGCTCTTGAACTGCACCGGCGAAACGTTGACAGCAAGGCGGATGTCGTCGGGCCAGGTCGCAGCATCCCGGCAGGCGGTCGCCAGCACCCATTCGCCGATCTCGTTGATCAGGCCGGTGTCCTCGGCGATCGGGATGAATTCGGCGGGCGAGACCATGCCGCGCTCGGGATGACGCCAGCGCACCAGTGCCTCGCAGCCGGTGATGCGGTCGTCCTTCAGGCCGAGGCAAGGCTGGTAGTAGACCTCGAGCCCGCCATGCGCGATGGCGTGGCGCAGGTCGATCTCGAGCTGCCGCCGTTCACGGACCTTGGCATCCATCTCCGGCTCGAAGAAGCGGTAGGTGCGGCGGCCAGCGGATTTGGCGGCATACATCGCCATGTCCGCATTCTTAAGGATCTGGTCGAGCGCAGTGCCGTGTTGCGGCGCCAGCGCGATGCCGATGCTGGCGTCGGTGGTGAGATGGTGGCCCATGCAGTCGAACGGGGTGCGGATGGCTTCGAAGACCCGCGCGACGAGATCGTTGACCTGGTCCAGTGACGTCACCGCGCTCTGCACGATGGCGAATTCATCGCCACCGAGCCGCGCCACGAAGTCCGTCGGCCCTGCGCAGAGGCTCAGGCTCGCCGCGACCGATTTCAACAATTCGTCGCCGACGAGATGGCCGAGCGCGTCGTTGACGCCCTTGAACTCGTCGATGTCGATGTAGTGCACCGCGATCTCTTCACCGCCGGCAATGGCGGCCAGCTCCGCGCGCAGATGCTCGTGGAACATGGTGCGGTTGGGCAGGTCGGTCAGCGCGTCATAATGGGCGAGGTGGGTGATGCGCTCCTCGATGCGCCGGCGCTCGGTGATGTCCTCGTGGGTCGCGACCCAGCCGCCGTCCGCGAGCGGCTCGTTGAGGATGTGGATCGAGCGGCCGTCGGAGGTGTCGACCACCATCGAGTTGCGGACGTGAATGTCGCGCAGCACGCGGACGACATAGTCGTCGATGTCGCCGGTGAACGACCCCGTCGCCTTGCGATGCGAGATGATGTCGTGGAAGCTCGAGCCCGGTTTCACCACCTCGGGCGACAGGCCGTACATCTCGATGTAGCGCTGGTTGCAGACCACGAGCCGCTGCTCGGCATCGAACAGCAAGAGGCCCTGCGTCATGTTGTTGACGGCGCGGTCGAGGCGCTGCTTCTCCAGCGTCAGCCGCTCGCGGGAGGCGCGGTGCTGCTCCAGCAGTTTGCGCACGATCGCGATCAGCACGCCTGCAATGGCGAGCGCGGAGGCGCCCGCGACCGAGATCAGGATGCCGATCTGCTCGCGCCAGTCCGTCAGCGCCGCCGCGCGTGTCGTGGTGGCCATCATCAGGATCGGGAAATGGGGCAGGGCGCGTGCCGAGATCAGCCGGTCCTCGCCGTCGACCGGGCTCATGAAGCGGCCGGCGAAGTGATCGAGGCCGAAGATGCGTTGCTGCTCGAACGAGCCGTTCCTGAAGTTGCGTCCCATCAGCTCGCCGGAATGCGGATAGCGCGCGAGCAGCGTGCCGTCACGATGCAGCATCGAGATCGTGGCGCCTTCGCCGAGCACCACGGACTCGAAGAACTTCTCGAAATTGGCCGGCTCGATGCCGCGCCCGACGACGCCCATGAACTCGCCGTTCGGCCCGACGATCTTGCGCACGATCAGGATGGTCCAGGCGCCGGAGATGCGGCTGTGCACCGGCTCGATCAGGATTTCGGGCGCGCTGGGATCGTAGCGGAAGGTGCGGAAGTAGGCGCGGTCGGCGACGTTGACCTTCGGCGCCGGCCATGCCGTCGACGAGTTGATCACATTGCCTTCGGCATCGATGATGTTGACCCCGCCCATGTAGGGCAGCGCCTCGATCTTCGAGCGCAGCATCAGGTGGATGTTCTGGCCGGAGAGGCGCTTGCGATAGTCTTCCGCATTGTTGATGCCGTTTGCGCGGACGTGGGCGACGAAATCCTTCTGGATCACCGCGAAATCCTGCAATTGCTGATCGAAGTGATGCGCGAGCAGCAGCACCGTATTTTCGAGCTCGCGCCCGGAGTTGCGCAGCGCGCGCTCGCGAAAATTCTGCGCCATCAGCACCGAGCCGATGGCGATGGCCGCGATCAGCAGCGTGCCGCCCACCACCAGCCAGCGGATCGGTCCGCTGCGCACGAAGGCCTGGTCAAGAAGGCGACTGCCGTATTTCGTCATCATGTCGATAATTGCCGTGCACACGTCAGGATCAATTCTTGATCCCCGGAACATCCGTTGGTTTACGGAAACGATGTGGAGGCGAAGTTAGGAAGCGCAGTTAATGCGACATGAATTGAAACGAACAAAAGCAACCGATGTGCGGGGCGCACGACGTGCAGGAATTGCCGGGCGTGTCCGTGGGTGCCGGTCATTTCCTGCCGGTCTCGCGGCGATCAACCAGGGCTTAACCATCTAACATGCTGGCAATCCTCAAGCGCGCATTGGCACGTGATTTGCGAACAAGCCCGATGACGACACAGAGAGGATCAGGATGATGAAAAATACTTTGAAGAGTTTTCTCGCCGACGAGTCCGGCGCAACCGCCATCGAATACGGCCTGATCGCCGCGGGAATCGCGCTGGCGATCATCACCGTCGTCAACGGAATGGGCAGCAAGCTCAATGCGAAATTCGGATCGATCAGCTCGTCGCTGAAATAATTGCGATCAGATGCGGTAGTGACCCGACTTGCCGCCGAGCTTCTCGACGAGATGGATGCCCTCGATCCGCACGCCGCGCTCCACCGCCTTGATCATGTCGTAGATGGTGAGGCAGGCGACCGAGACGGCCGTGAGCGCTTCCATCTCGACGCCGGTCGGGCCCGTCACCTTCACGCTGGCGCGGACGAGGCAGCCCGGCAGCTTTGCGTCGGGCTCGATGTCGACGGTGACCTTCGACAGGGCGAGGGGATGACAGAGCGGGATCAGCTCGGAGGTGCGCTTGGCGGCCATGATGCCGGCGATGCGCGCGGTGCCGAGCACGTCGCCCTTCTTGGCGTTGCCCGAAACGATCAGGTCGAGCGTCGCTTTGGTCATGATGACGCGGCCTTCCGCGACCGCGAGCCGTTCGGTCGCAGGCTTGTCCGAAACGTCGACCATGCGCGCCTCGCCCGAGGCGCCGATATGGGTGAGGGCGGGGCCGGCTTTGGCCGGTTGGGCCTTCGCGGGCTTGCGCGCCATCAGCGCGTGCCCGTGGCGCGCGGCGGGGTCTCGCGGGCGAGCAGCGTGCGGGTGGCGGCGGTCACATCAGTCTGACGCATCAGGCTCTCGCCGACCAGGAAGGTCGACATGCCGACGCGCTCGAGCCGGGCGAGATCGGCGGGCGTGAAGATGCCGCTCTCGCCGACCATCAGCCGATCCGCCGGGATCAGAGGCGCCAGCGTCTCACTGGTTGCGAGCGTCGTCTCGAAAGTACGAAGATTGCGGTTATTCACGCCGATCATCGGCGAACGCAGCTTCAGCGCGCGGTCGAGCTCGGCGCGGTCGTGAATCTCGATCAGCACGTCCATGCCATGGGCGAGGGCAGCGTCCTCGAGATCCCTGGCCGTGGCATCGTCGAGCGCCGCCATGATGATCAGAATGCAATCGGCGCCATGCGCGCGGGCCTCGACCACCTGATAGGTGTCGAACATGAAATCCTTGCGCAGCACCGGCAGCAATGTCGCCGCGCGCGCGGCCACCATGAAATCGAGATGGCCCTGGAACGAGGGCGTGTCGGTCAGCACCGACAGACAAGCGGCGCCGCCGGCCTCATAGGCCCTGGCAAGCAACGGCGGATCGAAGTCCGCGCGGATCAGCCCCTTCGACGGCGAGGCTTTCTTCACCTCCGCGATCAGCGCGTAGTCGCCATTGGCGTGCTTGGCCTGGATCGCGCGCAGGAAGCCGCGCGGGGCGCCCTGCGCCTTGGCCTTCGCCTCGACTTCCGCCAGCGGCAGCGCGCGCTTCGCGGCCGCGATCTCCTCGCGCTTGTAGGCTTCGATCTTGGTCAGGATGTCGGACATGTCAGGCTCAGCCGTTCGAGACCGCGATCAGATGCTTCAGCCGCGCACTCGCCGCACCGCTGTCGAGTGACTTCGCGCCGATCGCAACGCCCTCTTTGAGGTCTTTGGCACGCCCTGCCACGACCAGCGCGGCGGCGGCGTTGATCAGCGCGACGTCGCGATAGGGGCTCGGCTTGCCGTCGAGCACGCTCTGCAACGCAATCGCATTGGCGTCGGCGTCACCGCCTTTGAGCGCGCCGGGCTCGCAGCGCGACAGGCCGGCATCCTCCGGCGTCACTTCAAAGTTCCGGATCTCGCCATTGTGGAGTGCGGACACGAAGGTCGGGCCGGTGAGGGTGATCTCATCGAGGCCGTCGGAGCCGTGCACGACCCAGGCGGATTCGGAGCCGAGGTTCTTCAGCACCTGCGCCAGCGGCTGCACCCATTGCCTGGAGAACACGCCGACCATCTGGCGCTTCACGCCGGCCGGGTTGGACAAGGGGCCGAGCAGATTGAAGATCGTGCGCGTGGCAAGCTCGACCCGGGTCGGGCCGACGTTCTTCATGGCGGGATGATGCGCGGGGGCGAACATGAAGCCGATGCCGCATTCGCTCACGCAATGGCCGACCTGCTCCGGCCGGAGATCGATCTTTACGCCGAGCGAGGCCAGCACGTCGGCGGCGCCCGACCGCGACGACAGCGCGCGGTTGCCATGCTTGGCCACAGGCAGGCCGGTGCCCGCGACGATGAAGGAGGCGCAGGTCGAGACGTTGACCGAGCCGGAGCCGTCGCCGCCGGTGCCGACGATGTCGACGGCGTCCGCGGGCGCCTCGACCGTGAGCATCTTCGAGCGCATCGCCGCAACCGCGCCGGTGATCTCGTCCACGGTCTCGCCGCGCACCCGCAGCGCCATCAACAGGCCGCCCATCTGTGAGGGCGTTGCCTCGCCGGACATCATGGCGTCGAAGGCGGAAGCCGCTTCCTCACGCGACAGGCTGGCGCCGGTCGCGACTTTTCCAATGATCGATTTCAGGTCGTCCATCGCGTGCTTTCAACTCACTGGTTCGCGCCGGTCACCTGCGCGAAGGCGGCCTGATTGATGGTGGTTCCGATGTCGGTTTGCAGCTTGGTGACATAGGAAGCAACCTGCTCGTCGGTCAGCGCGCGGTCGAGGCTGTCCTTCAGCTTCTTGACCGCGTCGTCGGACGCGGCGTTGACCGCGGGTTCGACGATGTCGGTGACGCGGAACACGATCACCTCGCTGCCGCCGCTCACAGCGGTCTGTCCAACCGCATCCTTGGCCGTACGGAAGGCGGCCGAAACGACGTTGGCGGGCACGCCGGCGGGCGAGTCGTCACGCTTGAAGCCGGTCGCGGTCTCCACCTTGGCGTTGATCGCGGCCGCCTCGTCAGCGAGCTTGCCGCCCGCTTCGAGCTTCTGCACCATCTCGGTCGCCTTGGTCTTCAGCTTGGCGGCGATCTGGTCCTGACGCCAGCGCGCTTCGACCTGGTCGCGGACCTCGTCGAGATTGCGATCGCGCGAGGGCGTGATGCCGAGCACGTCGTACCAGACATAGCCCCCCTTGAACGAGATCGAATCGTTGTCGACGCCGACATCGGTGTTGAAGGCCTGCGATACCACATCGAGGCCCTGCGGGATGGTCGAGACCGGCTGCCCGTTCGGGGCGCGGCCGGAGCGGTCGACGGCGTCGATGGTCACGGCAGCGAGGCCGAGCTTCTGCGCCGCGTCGATCACGCTGGCGCCGCCGCCGCGCTCGTCTTCCATCTTGTCGCGCAGATCGTTGACCTTGACGCGCGCGCGCTCGGTGGCGATCTCGCGCTTGATGTCGGCGGCAAGGCTGGCGTAGTCCGCCTCCTTGCCCGGCTCGATCTTGTCGACCTTCACGATGGAGGTGCCGAGGGGACCCTGGATCGGCTGGCTGATCTCACCCGCGGGCAGCGCGAAGGCGGCATTGCCGACCGTCTGGTCGAGCGAGGACTTGGTCACGAGTCCGAGCTCGACGTCCGAAGCGCTCAAGCCGCGCTCTTTGCCGAGGTCCTCGAACGACATCCCGCCGACGAGGCGCTCGCGCGCAGCCTGCGCCTCGGCGGCGTTGGGGAACACAAGCTGCTGGATCTGGCGCTTTTCCGGCGTGCCGAGGCGGTCCTTGCGCTGCTCGAACAGTTTCTTCGCGTCCTCGTCGGAGACCTCGCTCCATTTGCCGATTTCTTCGGGAGAGACCACCACGAAGGAAATCTTGCGGAATTCAGGCGCGCGGAATTGAACCTTGTGATCCTCGAAATAGGCGGCGAGCGCTTCGGGCGAGGGGGCGTCGATGGCGCCGGCCTGCGCGGCGTCGAGCCTGACGAATTCGATCGCACGCTGCTCGCTCTGGAAGCGCGTCAGCACGTCGAGCATCGCCTTCGGCGGCTCCAAGCCGGCGCCGATCGTGCCGGTGATCTGCCGGCGCAGCGACACCTTGCGCTGTTCGGAGACGTAGCGCTGCTCGGTGTAGCCGAAATTGCGGATCACGGCCTGGAAGCGGTTCGGATCAAAGCTGCCGCTGACACCCTTGAAGTTGGGGTCGTTCATGATGAACTGCCGGATCTGCTCGTCGGACTGGCCGAGCCCGAGCCGACGCGCCTCTTCGTCGAGGGCGGCTTCTGCGATCGTCTGCTGGAGCACCTGGCGGTCGAGGCCGAAGGCCCGCGCCTGATCGGGCGTCAGCGGACGGCCGACCTGGCGGCCGATCTGCTGGAGGCGGTCGGTATAGATCTGGCGGAACTCGTTCAGCGAAATCTCGGTGCCGCCGACCTTGGCGACGGTGGATTGTCCAAAGCCCTTGAAGATGTCGGCGATGCCCCAGACGCCGAAACTGATGATCAGCACGCCCATCACGATGGCCATGATGGTCTTGCCGAGCCAGTTTGATGAGGCCTTGCGCATTCCTCGAAGCATTTGGTCCAACTTGTTTGGTCAGGAGGGGATCGGGAGCGCGTCTTAATGCAGATTCCGCAAAAGCGCGTCACCAAATTGATCAATCATCATAAAGTGGTGGCTTTCCCCCCGCAACCTCAGGTCAGGCCGCTCCTCCCAACTGCGGTTAAAGGCCTCTGGTCTCTGGAACTGCCGTGGCAGCTCTGCTAGCGCATGCACAACCTCATTTTGCTGGAAATTGACATGACCGACGCCATCCGACCGCTGATCGCCGGCAACTGGAAAATGAACGGGCTGAAGGGCTCGGCTGCCGAATTCGACGCCATGCTCAATGGTGCGGCAGACGTCGCCGCCAAGGCCGATTTGCTGGTCTGCCCGCCGGCCACCCTGATCGCCGCCTTCGCCGACAAGGCGGGAGCCAAGAAGGTCGCGGTCGGGGCCCAGGACTGCCATCCCAAGGCTTCCGGAGCCCATACCGGCGATATCGCCGCCGAAATGCTGGCGGATGCCGGTGCGACCGCCATCATCGTCGGCCATTCCGAGCGCCGCGCCGACCACGGCGAGGGCGATGCCCTGATCCGGCAGAAGGCCGAGGCTGCCTGGCGCGCCGGGGTCACCGCGATCGTCTGCGTCGGCGAGACGCAGGCCCAGCGCGATGCCGGCCAGACCCTCGATATCCTGCGCGGCCAGCTCGATGGCTCGCTTCCGGACGCCTCGACCGCCGCGAATCTGGTCGTGGCCTATGAGCCGGTCTGGGCGATCGGCACCGGCCTGACCCCCACGGCAAAAGATGTTGAGCAGATTCATGACTTTATCCGGGAACTCCTGACCACCAGGTTCAAGGATGCCGGAGCGAAGATGCGCATCCTTTACGGCGGCTCGGTCAAACCCTCGAACGCGGCCGAGCTGATGGCGGTCAAGAACGTCAATGGTGCGCTGGTCGGTGGCGCCAGCCTGAAGGCGGCTGATTTCCTTGCGATTGCGAAGGGCTGCCCTTAGCTAACGTCGGAACGCGATCCGGGCCCGATCGGGGGTGGCAATGCCGTTTCCGATCGTGTAACACCGCGCAACTTCAGGAAAACCCGCGAAGCGCGATCGGCCGCCGTCTCGGCGCTGTCGGCTTGTGACGGAAGGGCATTATGCAGACTGTTGTCATCGTCATTCACCTCATGATCGTCGCCGTCATGATCGGCGCCGTCCTGCTCCAGAAGTCGGAAGGCGGCGGCCTCGGCATGGGTGGCGGCGCAGGCTTCATGTCGAGCCGCGGCACCGCGAACCTCTTGACGCGGACCACCGCGATCCTGGCTGCGGGCTTCTTCCTCACCAGCATGTTCCTGTCCTGGCACGCGGGCTACAGCCGTGCGCCGTCGTCGATCATTGGCACGCCGGCGTCGCAGGGCCAGCCGGCCGGCGGCGGTCCGATCACCGCGCCGACCTCGGGCGGGATCCTGGATTCGCTGAAGAAGGCCGACGAGCAGCAGCAGGCACCGGCTCCGACCGGTCCGCAGGTGCCGCGTTCGCAATAAAGCAGGGGGGCCATGCAGGGCGGCTGCTACTGTCCTGCATCAAAAATCCCCATCAAGGCACTGTCACCACTCTTAGTTTTGGCTCACCCACAGGCCCGCAAAATCTTTTGGGCGGAATACGAATCGCTTTGGCGAATCGAATTCGAGGGATTAGAGGTTAAGCCCCATGGCGCGGTACATCTTCATCACCGGCGGCGTGGTTTCTTCGCTCGGCAAGGGTCTGGCTTCAGCGGCACTGGGTGCTCTGTTGCAAGCCCGGGGCTACAAGGTCCGCCTCCGCAAGCTCGACCCTTATCTCAACCTCGATCCCGGAACGATGTCGCCGTATCAGCACGGCGAAGTGTTCGTGACCGATGACGGCGCGGAGACCGATCTCGATCTCGGTCACTACGAGCGCTTCACCGGGCGGCCTGCGACCAAGCAGGACAACATCACCACCGGGCGCATCTACCAGGACATCATCTCGAAGGAGCGTCGCGGCGATTATCTCGGCGCGACCATCCAGGTGGTTCCGCACGTCACCAACGCCATCAAGGAATTCGTCCTCTCCGGCAACGACGACTACGATTTCGTACTGGTCGAGATCGGCGGCACCGTCGGCGACATCGAAGGCCTGCCGTTCTTCGAGGCGATCCGCCAGCTCAAGAACGAGCTGCCGCGCGATCATGCCATCTACATCCACCTCACGCTGCTGCCCTACATTCCGAGCGCCGGCGAGCTCAAGACCAAGCCGACGCAGCATTCGGTGAAGGAGCTGCGCTCGATCGGCATCCAGCCGGACATCCTGCTCTGCCGGACCGACCGCGAAATCCCAAAGGAAGAACGCCGCAAGCTCGGCCTGTTCTGCAACGTGCGCGAGAGCGCCGTGATCGAGGCGCGCGACGCCGACAGCATCTACGCGGTCCCCGAGGCCTATCATAACGCGGGCCTCGACGACGAAGTGCTCGCCGCCTTCGGCATCGGCTCGCGAATTCCGCCGGAGCTCAAGAGCTGGCGGCAGATCAACGAACGCATCCGCAATCCCGAAGGCGACGTCACCATCGCCATCGTCGGCAAATATACCGGGATGAAGGATGCGTATAAGTCACTGATCGAGGCGCTGTCGCACGGCGGCATCGCCAACAAGGTGAAGGTCAATCTCGACTGGATCGAGAGCGAGATCTTCGAGAAGGAAGATCCGGCGCCGTTCCTCGAACACGTCAACGGCATCCTGGTGCCCGGGGGCTTCGGCCAGCGCGGCGCCGAAGGCAAGATCCGCGCGGCGCAGTTCGCGCGTGAGCGCGACGTGCCGTATTTCGGCATCTGTTTCGGCATGCAGATGGCGGTGATCGAGGCGGCGCGAAATCTCGTCGGCATCGAGGAGGCCAACTCCACCGAGTTCGGCCCCACCAAGGAGCCCTTGGTCGGCCTGATGACGGAATGGCTGCGCGGCAACGAGCTCGAGAAGCGCTCCAACGCCGGCGATCTCGGCGGCACGATGCGGCTCGGCGCCTATCCGGCGGCGCTCAATCGCGGCAGCCGGGTCTCGCAGGTCTATGGCGGCGCCACCGAGATTTCCGAGCGCCATCGCCACCGCTACGAGGTCAACACCGCCTACAAGGATCGCCTCGAGCAGCACGGCCTGAAATTCTCCGGCCTCTCGCCCGACGGCGTGCTGCCGGAGATCGTCGAATACGAGGATCATCCCTGGTTCATCGGGGTGCAATTCCACCCCGAGCTGAAGTCGCGGCCGTTCGAGCCGCACCCGCTGTTTGCCTCGTTCATCCAGGCGGCAATGGTGCAGTCGCGGCTGGTGTAGCGCATTCTCTCCCTTTGACGATCGCGCTTTTTGTTGCGACAACTCTCCGCCGCAAGAACAACAATGCAGGGAGTTGAACTTCGATGATCTACGAAATGCGCATCTATCGCTGCGTGCCCGGCCGCTTGCCGGCGCTCTTGAAGCGTTTCGAGACGGTGACGCTGAAGCTCTGGGAAAAGCACGGCATCAAGCAGGCCGGCTTCTTCACCACGCTGATCGGCGAATCCAACCAGGAGCTCACCTATTTCCTGGCGTGGGACTCTCTCGCCGAGCGCGAGAAGAAGTGGGGCGGCTTCATGACCGATCCCGACTGGATGAAGGCGCGCGCCGAGAGCGAAGCCGATGGCCAGATCGTCGGCAACATCGTCAGCCAGATCCTGACGCCGACCGCCTTCTCGTCGGTCAAGTAACGGCGTCTGGCGTGGGGCGCGGCGGGATCCCCGGCGCAACCCTGATATTCTGACAGCCCGGGCCGAATAGGGTTGATCCGCCCCTCATCGCCGCTATGGTCGCGGCGAAACGAGGGAATTTGCCTTGAGCGCTTCAACATCAGCGGCCCCCGTCGTCAGCGTTGGTACGGTCAAATTCGGCAATGATCTGCCGATCTCGATCATTGCGGGGCCCTGCCAGCTCGAAAGCCGCCAGCATGCGCTGGAGGTGGCCTCCGCGTTGAAGGAGATCGCGGCGCGGCTCAAGATCGGCCTCGTCTACAAGACCTCGTTCGACAAGGCCAATCGCACCAGCGCGTCGGCTGCGCGCGGCCTTGGCCTGGCGCAGTCGCTGCCGATCTTCGCCGAGATCCGTTCGTCTCTCGGCCTGCCGGTGTTGACCGACGTACATGACGCCGCGCAATGCGCCGACGTGGCGCAAGCGGTGGACGTGCTTCAGATCCCGGCCTTCCTGTGTCGCCAGACCGATCTGCTGCTGGCGGCGGCCGCGACCGGCAAGGTCGTCAACGTCAAGAAGGGCCAGTTTCTCGCACCCTGGGACATGACGAATGTCGTGACCAAGATCACCAGCGCGAACAATCCCAACGTGCTCGTCACCGAGCGCGGCGCTTCCTTTGGCTACAACACATTGGTCTCCGACATGCGCGCGCTGCCGATCCTGGCGCGCACCACCGGCGCACCTGTGATCTTCGACGCCACCCATTCGGTGCAGCAGCCGGGCGGGAAGGGAGCGTCGTCGGGCGGCGAGAGGGAGTTCGTCCCCGTACTCGCACGCGCGGCTGTTGCGGTCGGGGTTGCCGGCGTCTTCATCGAGACCCATCCCGACCCTGACAGCGCGCCGTCCGACGGTCCCAATATGGTGCCGCTGCGCGAATTCGAAGGTCTGATCCGCACGCTGATGGCGTTCGACGCGGTGACGAAAAGCGCAGCGCACTGATGTCGCAGCCTGCGACCGGGGCGGCGTCCGACCAGAAGTTTCCGCCCGCGATCAATATCATCGCGCTCGCGAGTTTTTCGGCCGCCTTGTCCACGCGCGCGCTCGATCCCGTGCTGCCGCATGTCGCCGAGGATTTTTCGATCAGCGTCACGACCGCCGCCAGCATCGCGGCCGGCTATGCGCTGATCTATGCGCTGGTCCAGCCCGTGATCGGCGCGGCCGCCGACATGTTCGGCAAGGCGCGTTTGATGACGCTGTGTCTGGCGCTGCTCGGTGTTGCCTCCATTCTCGGTGCGGTCGCGACCACCTTCTCTGGCCTGTTCGCGAGCCGTATCCTCGCCGGCATCGCCTCCGGCGGCGTGTTTCCGGTGGCGCTCGGCCTGACCGCCGATCTCGTTGCGCCCGCCAAGCGGCAGGTTGCGATCGGGCGCACGCTGGCGGGGTCGATGACCGGCAATCTGTTAGGGGCGACCGCCTCCGGCATCATCGGCGAGTTCATCGGCTGGCGCGGTGTGCTCATGATCCTGGGCGGGCTCGGTCTGATCGCGGCCGTGGCGGTGGCGGCGGGCTTTCGCGGTGCCGCGCTGACGGCGCCGCCGAAGACGGATCTCAAGGCCTTGCGGCAGGGCTATCGCACCATCTTCGCCAACCCCAATACCCGCTATTGCTACTCGGCCGTCTTCGTCGAGGGCTGCTGCGTGTTCGGCCTGTTTCCGTTCATCGCGGCGTTGTTGTTCGACCTCGGTGAGAAGTCGCCGTCGATCGCCGGCATCGTGATCGCCGGTTTTGCGGTCGGCGGACTGTTCTATACCTTCACGGTCTCGCGCTTCCTGCCGTGGCTCGGCGTCAAGGGCATGATGATTGCGGGCGCGGGCCTCGTCGCGCTCCAGCTCGGCGTGCTCGCTTTCGGTCCGCAATGGAAGCTCCAATTCGTCAGCATGCTGGCGATGGGGTGGGGCTTCTACATGATCCATGGCTGCCTCCAGGTGTTCGCCAGCGAGCTCTCGGTCGGCGCGCGCGCCACCGCGATGTCGCTGCATTCGTTCTTCTTCTTCATGGGGCAGACGGTTGGCCCGATCGCCTATGGCCTGGGTCTCCAGCATGGCGGCAAGGAGCCGACCCTGCTTGCGAGTGCGACGATCATGGTCGTGTTGGGCGTCGTCTGCGCCCGGATGCTCAGGTCGCGGGCACCGGGCGACGCGCGCGCCTGACGGCAGCATCGATTTCCCCGTAGTTTCCCGGGAAAAAATGGCAGCCGGATCCGTCCAATCTTAAATCAAACCTCACCGTTCGCTCCGTAGATTGCCCGCAAATCGCAACTTGGCGGCAACATCTGTGGATCAGTCGATGCAAAAGCAGCGTTCGGTCGCTCGTATTCTCGGAGCGGTGGTTGGGTCTCTCGGCCTCGTCCTTATTCTCATCTCAGCCTATGCGCTGAAGCTCGCGGTCACGCGGTATTCGGACAGCAACCGCATCGTCTCACTCGCGGTCGCCAGCCGCGACCTGACCAACACGCTGGTGATCTTTCGCCTGGAGCGCGGCGACACGCTGAGCTATCTGGCGTCGGCCGCGCCCGCGCCCGACAGCGTCATGACCAGCCTCGCCGGGCAGCGCGCCACCGTGCAGAAGAATTACGCGCAGGCTCTGGAAAGCCTCGCCGCCGTCGAAGCACCCGGACTCACTGAGAAGCTCGACAAGCTCCGCGGCATCTGGGCGCAGCTCGAGGAGCTCAGGCCGCGCGCGGTCACGGCTTTGAAGCAGGAGAAGGCGGCTCGTGAAGCCAGCCTGACGCCGGGCTGGGCCAAGATCAGCGACGCCTATATGGACGCGATCGGCGATGTCACCGCCCATGTCGACAACGCGATGACGCTGATCGATCCCGTGGTCGATCGCCTCCTGATCGCCAAGCAGGCGTCCTGGCAGGCGCGCGCCAATGCCGGTCAGACCATCCTCGTCCAGTTCTCCTCGATCCTCGCCAACAAGACCTGGACCGCGGCCGACGGCGTCACTTTCGCCGATCTGCGGGGCCGCATCCAGCAGTCCTGGGTCGTCGTGCGCGATCTCAGCCCGAATGTGGCCTCGCCCGAATTGTTGGAGGCGATCCGTAACGCCGAGCCGGAAATCTCCGGTGCGCTCAGCGACGAGCGCAATGCGATTGCGACCAAGCTGCTTGCCGGTGAGCCCGCCGGCGTCGTCGGCCTCGAGTACCGCGATCGCCAGCTTGTCGGCGCCAACAACGTCGTCATCGTCACGCAGACCGCGCTCGCCAACATGATCTCGCGGGCCGAGGAGGGCGCCTCGCGCGCCCGCTTCAGCCTGTTCCTGTTCGGCCTGCTGGTGCCGGCCTCGCTGGCGCTGACGATCGGCGGGCTGATGCTGATGCGCAACCGCGTCACCCGACCGCTGACCGCGATCACCGGTGTCATGACGCGCTTTGCCGCGCATGATTTCGCCGGCGAAGTCCCGGGCCTCGGCCGCAACGACGAGATCGGCCGCATGGCCGAAGCTCTCCAGGTGTTCAAGGAGGCCATGATCAACGCCGAGCGCCTGTCCGGCGATCAGGCAGTCGAGCGTGCCGACAAGGAGAAGCGTGCGTCCGAACTGTCCGGGCTCGTGCGGCAGTTCGAAAGCCGGATCGGCCAGATGGTGCAGACGCTCTCGAGCGCCTCGGGCGAGCTGGAAACGACGGCACGCTCGATGTCGGGCACGGCCGCCGAAGCCCAGACCCAGGCCGGCTCGGCCTCGACCCTGGCCGACCAGGTCGGCGGCGGCGTGCAGACCGTGGCGGCCGCAGCCGAGGAGCTCAATGCCTCGATCCGCGAGATCAACCGCCAGGTCGAGCAGGCGAGCCGCGCCACCGAGCAGGCGGTCGTGACCGTCAGAGAAACCGACAGCACCATGCGTGCGCTCGCCGACGGCGCCGACCGGATCGGCGAGGTCATCGGCCTCATCACCTCGATCGCCGGCCAGACCAACCTGCTGGCGCTCAACGCGACCATCGAAGCCGCCCGCGCCGGCGAATCCGGCCGCGGCTTTGCGGTCGTCGCGAGCGAGGTGAAGAATCTGGCGTCGCAGACGGCGAAGGCGACCGAAGAGATCAGCGCCCAGATCACGGAGATTCAGGGCGCGACGCAGAAGGCGGTCTCCGCCATCGACGGCATCGTCAAGACCATCGAGGAAGTCTCGAGCATCAACCGCGTCATTGCGGCTGCCATCGAGGAGCAGAACAAGGCCACTGCCGAGATCGCCACCACCGTGCAGCACACCGCGGAAGCGACCTCGACCGTCACGCGCAACATCGCGACCGTGTCGTCAGCGGCCAACGAGACCGGCCGCGCGGCCAACGGCGTGCTGAAGGCTGCGGCCGATCTATCGAGCCAGTCGGCTTCGCTGACGGGCGAGGTTGACAGCTTCATCACCAGGGTGCGTGAAGTGGCGTAACGTCCGCAGGAACGACAAGCAACAAAAGCCCGCCGCAGCGTGACACTGCGGCGGGCTTTCTCGTTGATCGGACTATTTCGCCCCGTCAGCCACGATCGGCTCCATCCCGCTCGCGATGATCGTATCGCGCGCGGCGGGGGACGCGAGGAACTTGATCAAGGCCCGTCCGGCCTCGGGTTCTTTCGAACCCGCGGCGATCCCCGCCGAGAAGATCGTGATTTTCTGCAATTCATTCGGCAGCGGCCCGACGATATCGATGCCCTTCACGGGCTTCAGCTCGCTGATCTGCTGAAAGCCGAGCTCGGCCTCGCCGTGCGCGACGATCTCGCCGACGGGCGTGGCCGGAATCTTGCGCGCCTTGTCCTTCATCACGTCGGCAATGCCGAGCTTGTCGAACATCTCGGTCGAGACGTAGACGCCGCTGGCGCTGTCGGAATAGGCGATCGTCTTCGCCGCCAGCAGCGCGCGCTTGACGGCCTCCACCGAGCTGATGTCCGGCTTCAGCGCACCCGCTTTCACGGCAACGCCGATCGGCGATCGCGTGAGGTCCACCTGGCTGCCGGCCACGACCTTGCCCTTGCTCGCGAGGTCGGTGAGGGCGTAGCCCACCATGATCAGGACGTCGGCGGGCTCGCCACGCTCCAGCCGGACCGGGATCGCATTGGTGGTCGTCCCCATCGACGGCCCATATTCCGTCAGTACCTTGTTGCCGGTGGCTTTCTCGAACTCCGGCACGAGTGCCTTGTAGGCCGCCGTCAGGCCGCCCGAGATCATTACGCGCACTTCAGCAGCGTCAGACGGGCCGGTGAGCCACAGGACGCCGAGAGCGCTGAGGGCGAGGTTACGGAATGTTGCTGATATCGATTTCATCGTGTTCGTCTCCAACTAGCCCCGTCCGCGATAAGACGCGACGCCTTGCTCCGGCACCCACATGCCCTTCGGCACGCTTCCGGTCTGCCAGAACACGTCGATCGGGATGCCGCCGCGCGGATACCAATAGCCGCCGATGCGCAGCCATTTCGGCTTGATCTCGGAGGCGATGCGCTTGCCGATCATCACCGTGCAGTCCTCGTGGAAGGCGCCGTGATTGCGGAAGCTCGCGATGTAGAGCTTGAGCGATTTCGACTCCAGCAGCCATGGGCCGGGCGCGTAGTCGATCATCAGGTGGGCGAAATCCGGCTGGCCCGTGACGGGGCAGAGCGAGGTGAATTCCGGCACGGTGAAGCGGACCAGATAATCGGTGCCCGCCTGCGGATTGGGCACGCGGTCGAGCTTCGCCTTCTCGGGCGTATCCGGCCATTCCACGGCGCGGCCGAGCTGCAGGGAAGGTGAGTTGTTCGATTTGCTGGTTTTTTTCGACATCAGGCCGCCTCCGGTGCGGCCCTCTTAGCCAATCATCGGGCGGCCGTCACCCGGCCTTTTCCACTTCGATGCATTGCGGTAGAAGCACCCGCGAACCGCCCCCTTGTTCCCCGGAAAGAGGCTCCCATGACCGCCATCATCGACATCATCGGCCGCGAAATTCTCGATAGCCGCGGCAACCCCACCGTCGAGGTCGACGTCGTGCTGGAAGATGGCGCGCTTGGCCGGGCCGCGGTGCCCTCCGGTGCCTCCACCGGCGCCCATGAGGCCGTGGAACTGCGCGACGGCGACAAGGCCCGCTATCTCGGCAAGGGCGTGACCAAGGCGGTCGGCGCCGTCAACGGCGAGATCTTCGAGGCCCTGAGCGGTCTCGATGTCGAGCAGCAGGCCCAGCTTGACCAGATCATGATCGACCTCGACGGCACGCCGAACAAGAGCCGGTTAGGGGCCAACGCCATCCTCGGCGTCTCGCTCGCCTGCGCCAAGGCTGCCGCGAACTCGCTCGACATGCCGCTCTATCGCTACGTCGGCGGCACCTCGGCGCGGCTGCTGCCGGTGCCGATGATGAATATCATCAATGGCGGTATGCATGCCGACAACCCGATCGACTTCCAGGAGTTCATGATCCTGCCCGTCGGCGCGTCCTCCTTCGCCGAAGGCCTGCGCTACGGCGCCGAGGTCTTCCACACGTTGAAGTCGGAGCTGAAGAAGGCCGGCCACAACACCAATGTCGGCGATGAGGGCGGCTTCGCGCCGAACCTGCCGTCGGCGGACGCTGCCCTTGAGTTCGTCATGAACGCGATCGGCAAGGCCGGCTACAAAGCGGGCTCCGACATCGTGATCGGCCTTGACTGCGCCTCGACCGAATTCTTCAAGGACGGCAAGTACGTTTATGAAGGCGAGGGCAAGACCCGCTCGATCTCCGAGCAGGCCAAATATCTCGCCGACCTCGTCGGCCGCTATCCGATCGTGACCATCGAGGACGGCATGTCGGAAGACGACATGGACGGCTGGAAGGAGCTCACCGATCTCATCGGCAAGAAGTGCCAACTGGTCGGCGACGATCTGTTCGTCACCAACGTCAAGCGCCTCGCCGACGGCATCAAGGCCGGCCGCGCCAACTCGATCCTGATCAAGGTCAACCAGATCGGCACACTGACCGAGACGCTCGCCGCCGTCGAGATGGCGCACAAGAACGGCTATACCTCTGTCATGTCGCACCGCTCCGGCGAGACCGAGGATTCCACCATCGCCGACCTCGCGGTGGCCACGAACTGCGGTCAGATCAAGACCGGCTCCCTTGCGCGTTCCGATCGCACCGCCAAATACAACCAGCTCCTGCGCATCGAGCAGCAGCTCGGCAAGCAGGCGCTCTACGGCGGCAAGGCGGCACTGAAGGCGCTGGCATAAGCCAGCGCTCCAGCAAGGACAGGAGAGGATCGACATGAGCGACGGCAAGACCGGACTGCAACTGCGTTCGCTGCTGAAGACAAGCGGCGAGCTCGAATTGTCACTGGTGAATATCCCGACGCCGGAGCCGGCCGACGACGAGGTCGTGGTTCGTGTCGAGGCTGCGCCGATCAATCCGTCCGACCTCGGGCTGCTGATCGGCCCCGCCGACATGTCGGCCGCGCAGGCGTCCGGCACCAAGGATCTGCCCGTGATCACCGGCAAGATGCCGGACGCCGTGATGCGGATGATGACGGCGCGATTGGATCAATCGCTGCCTGTGGGCAACGAGGGCGCCGGCACGGTCGTCGGGACCGGATCGTCGGATGCCGCAAAGGCGCTGATGGGCAAGACGGTGTCGATGATCGGCGGCGCCATGTACACGCAATATCGCGTCCTCAAGGTCCGCGACGTGATGGAATTGCCGGCGGGGACCACGGCGGCCGACGGTGCGTCCTGGTTCGTCAATCCGCTGACCGCACTCGGCATGACCGAGACGATGCGGCGGGAGAACCACAAGGCGCTCGTGCATACGGCGGCCGCCTCCAATCTCGGCCAGATGCTGAACAAGATCTGCATCAAGGACGGCATTGGCCTCGTCAACATCGTTCGCAGCAAGGATCAGGCCGACATCCTGACCAAGCTCGGCGCCAGGCATGTCGTCGATTCCACGGCGCCGTCCTTCATGGACGATCTGACCGATGCGCTGGTGGAAACCGGTGCCACGATCGCTTTCGACGCCATCGGCGGCGGCAAGCTTGCCGGCCAGATCCTCACGGCGATGGAGGCCGCGGCCAACAAGACCGCGAAGGAGTACAGCCGCTACGGCTCCAACGTGTACAAGCAGGTCTACATCTACGGCAGTCTCGACAACCGTCCGACCGAGCTGAGCCGGTCGTTCGGCCTGACCTGGGGCGTCGGCGGCTGGCTGTTGACGCCGTTCCTGCAAAAGATCGGCCCGGCCGAGATCGGACGGCTGCGCCAGCGTGTGGCGTCCGAGCTCAAGACCACGTTCGCCAGCCACTACACCAAGGTGGTGTCGCTGTCCGAGACGCTCGATCCTGCCAATATCGCGGTGTACGCCAAACGCGCCACCGGCGAAAAATTCCTGATCAACCCAAATAAATAATCGGGACGTGCGACCGCACGTCACCCAAAAGAGGTCTTGCCTTCTGAACGAAGCGGGAGATTATTCCGCCGCCATTTGATAGCGGAAAAACCGCAAGGCGTTCAGAAGGGGACCTCTCCATGACCGATCTCAATCGCCGCCATTTGCTCGCAGGCGCGGCCGCCGTCGGTGCGGCTGCCGCGACCGGCCTCCGGCCGACCGTGGCCAATGCCGCGGTGCCGCAAGCCGGGACGCAGGCGCCGGGCTTCTATCGCTACAAGGTCGGCAGCTACGAATGCACCTCGATCAATGACGGTGCGCGCACCTTCCCGATGCCGGACAAGTTCGTCGCCAACAAGCCGAAAGAAGAGGGGCTGGCCGCGGCCGAGGCCGCCTACATGCCGAAGGGCATGGTCACGGTGCCGTTCAATCCGCAGCTCATCAACACCGGCTCCAAGCTGGTGCTGATCGACGCCGGCAACGGCGTCGCCAATCTGGAGCCGAGCAAGGGCGCGGTCGGCCGTACGCTGCAGAACCTCCAGGCCGCCGGCGTCGATCCCAAGAACATCGACGTCGTGCTGCTGTCGCATCTGCATCCCGATCACACCAACGGCATCCGTCTGGCTGACGGTGCGCTGGCCTTCCCGAATGCGGAGATCATGGTGCCGGGCAAGGACTGGGAGTTCTGGACCAGCGAGGACAACACGGCCAAGGCCGAGTCCAACCCGATGATGAAAAACTATTTTGCAAACGTGAAGAAGACCTTTGCCGGCCTCGAATCCAAGGTGACCAAGTACGAGTGGGGCAAGGAGGTCGCGCCGGGCATCACCTCGATCGCGACGCCCGGCCATACGCCCGGTCATACCTCGTTCGCGGTCGCCTCGGGCGATGCGAAGGTTTTGATCCAATCCGACGTCACCAACATTCCCGAGTTCTTCCTGCGCAATCCGGACTGGCACGTGCTGTTCGACAATGATGCCGCGATGGCGCAGGAGACGCGCCACAAATTCTACGACATGGCGGCAGCCGAGAAGGCCACCGTGATCGGCTTCCACTTCACCTTCCCCTCGATCGGCCATGTCGAGAAGGACGGCGCCAAGTACCGCCTGATCCCGTCGGCGTGGAATCCGACGATCTGATCCGGGTTGCCGATCGACGCGAAACGGCAGGCCGCCCTCGGGCGGCCTGTTTGCTTTTGCGGAGGCATCTCGCGGAACCGCCTGTCCAAACAAAAACGTCGAAACAACCCCATGCACAGTAGAAATCGTGAGCGATTTCAAATATTCGTCAAAACCGAATTGGAGATTGCGCCGTCGGGCAAAACAGGGGTAGCATGGCAGGGTGGACAGATGCGCTGGCCAGCGGCTTTTGCGTAGCCCGGATGGAGCGAAGCGCAATCCGGGAGGCGTGCCGCAACTTCGACTTCCCCGGATTACGCTTCGCTTCATCCGGGCTACAGGCTAAAGGCCCGACCATCTGCTTTCGTGAAACTCAGCGTTTCCAAACCGGACCGGTTCATGCACTTGCATCCATTGCTCCGGATCGCTTAAGTGCCGCCGGCACTTCCCTCAAGGTTTCAAGGACACCCCATGGCCTACAACATCGTCGTGATCGCCGGCAGCCTGCGCAAGGACAGCTTCTCGCTGAAGATCGCCAACGCGCTCGCCAAGCTCGCGCCTGATACGCTCAATCTCGACGTCATCACGCCCGCCGGCATCTCGTTCTTCAACCAGGACCTCGAGGGCGCGCCGCCCGCCGACTGGCTGGCCTTCCGCGAAAAGCTCCAGAAGTCCGACGGCGTCATCTTCGTCACCCCCGAATACAACCGTGCCATTCCGGGCGTGCTGAAGAACGCCATCGACGTCGCCTCGCGCCCCTATGGTAAGAGCTCGTTCAACGGCAAGCCGGTCGGCATCATCTCGAACTCGCCGGGCCCGCTCGGCGGCGTCAGCGCGGCCAAGACGCTCCAGAACATCCTGCCGGGCATCGCCGGCCCGATCCTGCAGCAGCCGGAGATCTATCTGAACGCGGTCGGCGACGCCTTCGATGCGGAGGGGAACCTGACCAAGGAATCGCTGAAGCCCGTGCTCCAGGCTTACATCGACGCCTATGCGGCGCACGTGGCCAAGCACCACGGCTGAGGCCACCCAGCTCTTCGTCATGCCCGGGCTTGTCCCGGGCATCCACGGTCTTCGTCATCGCAGGCAAAGGACGTGGATGGCCGGGACAAGCCCGGCCATGACGCGCGGGGATAGTGTCCCCCATACCGGTCCGCAGGCAGAATTAGCACGCCCTTAACCAACCTGCCGCATCTTCCCATGATGGTCTCCCGCGCGCGCCTGAAATCGATCCTGACCGGCCTTGCCCTCTATGCGATGGCGGCCGCCATCGTCGGCTATTTCGGCGTCAACGCCTACACCGGCAAATACGGCCTCAACGCCCGCCAGGAACTCGATCAGGAGATCATTGCGCTGACCAGCGAGCTGGCCCAGCTCAAGCGCGAACGCGCCCGGAGCGAGCAGCGTGTGTCGCTGCTGCGGACGTCGCGGATCGACCCCGACATGCTGGACGAGCGGGCGCGTTACCAGCTCGACTATGTCAATCCGCACGATCTCGTTCGGATGATCCCGGCGAAATAATCGGCGCGGGCGGATGCCTGCGTGAGCAGGCGACCTCTCACCGATTCCATCGATCGAACACGCGCGAGACATGCGCAAGGCGCGTTGCCGTCGTGCGGATGACGTCAGCGTGTCGCTGATCTGGCATTCCACACACCTTGGCGTGAGTCACGGGAGCTAATGTTGCCCGATGAGCGCCAAACATTGTGCAATATTTCGACCACGTTGCAGTGCGGCATAACGAAACTTGCACCGCATCGCCGCGGTGCTTTCCAATGGTGTTTGAGTTGGGTTAGAGAGGGCTGAAGTTTTCTCTGACCCGGAATTCCCATGGCCGCACCCAAGAAAGCCGCCGCAGGCGCTGCACAGGACAAGACCGACGGCGGTTCGCCCCCGGAGTTCACGAAAGAGCAGGAGCTCAAGGCGCTCCGCGAGATGCTCCTGATCCGGCGGTTCGAGGAAAAGGCCGGCCAGCTCTACGGCATGGGTGCGATCGGCGGGTTCTGCCATCTCTATATCGGCCAGGAGGCCGTGGTGGTCGGCATGCAGATGGCCCTGAAACAGGGCGATCAGGTCATCACCGGCTATCGCGATCACGGCCACATGCTTGCCACCGGCATGGACGCCAACGGCGTCATGGCCGAGCTCACGGGCCGCCGCGGCGGCTATTCCAAGGGCAAGGGCGGCTCCATGCACATGTTCAGCAAGGAGAAGCACTTTTACGGCGGCCATGGCATCGTCGGCGCGCAGGTCTCGCTGGGCACGGGTCTCGCCTTCGCCAACCACTATCGCGGTAACGACAATGTCAGCGTCGCCTATTTCGGCGACGGCGCGGCCAACCAGGGCCAGGTCTATGAGAGCTTCAACATGGCGGAGCTCTGGAAGCTGCCGGTGATCTACGTGATCGAGAACAACCGCTACGCCATGGGCACTGCGGTCTCGCGCGCCTCGGCGCAGCAGGATTTCTCCAAGCGCGGCGCGTCCTTCAACATTCCCGGCAAGCAGGTCGACGGCATGGACGTCCGCGCCGTCAAGGCTGCGGGCGACGAAGCTGCCGCCTGGTGTCGCGACGGCAAGGGTCCCTACATTCTGGAAATGCAGACCTACCGCTACCGCGGCCACTCGATGTCCGACCCTGCAAAATATCGCACGCGCGAGGAGGTCGAGAAGGTCCGCCACGACCAGGACCCGATCGAGCAGGTGCGCAATCGCCTGCTTGCGGCCAAGGTCAGCGAGGCCGATCTCAAGGCGATCGACGCCGAGGTGCGCGACATCGTCAACGCGTCCGCCGACTTCGCCCAGCATGATCCCGAGCCGGATGCCGCCGAGCTCTGGACCGACATTTACCGCTGAACGCGCGCAAGCTTTCTTTTGGAGTCGATATGCCAATTCAAGTGCTGATGCCCGCGTTGTCGCCCACGATGGAAAAGGGCAACCTTTCCAAGTGGCTGAAAAAAGAGGGTGAGACGATCAAGTCCGGCGACGTGATCGCCGAGATCGAGACCGACAAAGCCACCATGGAGGTCGAGGCGACCGATGAGGGCACGCTCGGCAAGATACTGATCGCCGAGGGGACCGCCGACGTCCCGGTGAACACGCCGATCGCGACCATTCTCGCCGATGGCGAAAGTGCCGCCGATCTTGCCAAGGCGCCGGCGCCGGCCAAGCAGGAGAAGGCTGCGGAGTCCGCGCCGCCCGCTGCTGCAAAGGCCGAGGCGCCTGCAGCGAAGGCCGCGCCCGCGCCGCAGGCCGTGGCCGAGCCCGATCCGGAAGTGCCCGCCGGCACCGAGTTGATCACCCAGACCATCCGCGAAGCGCTGCGCGACGCCATGGCCGAAGAGATGCGTCGCGACGCCGATGTCTTCGTGATGGGCGAAGAGGTCGCCGAATACCAGGGCGCCTACAAGGTGACGCAGGGCTTGCTTCAGGAGTTCGGTGCCAAGCGCGTCATCGACACCCCGATCACCGAGCACGGCTTTGCCGGCGTCGGTGTCGGTGCCGCCATGACCGGCCTGAAGCCGATCGTCGAGTTCATGACTTTCAACTTCGCCATGCAGGCGATCGACCAGATCATCAACTCCGCGGCCAAGACGCTGTACATGTCCGGCGGCCAGATGGGCTGCTCGATCGTGTTCCGCGGGCCCAACGGCGCGGCCGCGCGCGTCGCCGCCCAGCACAGCCAGGATTACTCCGCCTGGTATTCGAGCGTTCCCGGTCTGAAAGTCGTCGCACCGTTCTCGGCGGCTGACTACAAGGGCCTGCTCAAGGCCGCGATCCGCGATCCCAATCCGGTGATCTTCCTCGAGAACGAGATGCTGTACGGGCACACCGGCGAAGTGCCCAAGCTCGACGATTTCGTGATCCCAATCGGCAAGGCCCGCATCGTGCGGTCGGGCAGCCATGTCAGCATCATCTCGTGGTCGAACGGCATGAGCTACGCGCTGAAGGCCGCCGACGAACTCGCCAAGGAGGGCATCGAGGCCGAGGTGATCGATTTGCGCACGCTGCGCCCGATGGACACCGAGACCATCATCAACTCGGTCAAGAAGACCGGCCGTGCCGTGACGGTGGAAGAGGGCTGGGCCCAGAGCGGCGTCGGCGCCGAGATCGCCGCGCGCATCATGGAGAACGCCTTCGACTATCTCGATGCGCCGGTTGCGCGCGTGTCCGGCAAGGACGTGCCGATGCCTTATGCGGCGAACCTGGAGAAGCTCGCGCTGCCCTCCGTGGCGGAAGTCGTCGAGGCCGCCAAAGCCGTCTGCTACAGGTAGGCCATGACGGGCCCGAAGGAGCAGCCACTGCCACCCGACGTTCTCGCCCGCGATGATGCGGTCGAGATCCTGCGCGTATTCGTGCTGGACGGCGGGCTGTCGATGGCGTTCCAGCGGGCCTTCGAGGAGCCCGACATGTGGGGCCTTCTGCTGGTCGATCTCGCCCGCCACGCCGCGCGCGCCTATGCGCGCGAGAGCGAGTATACCGAGGAGGACGCCTTGAGCCGGATCCTCGAGATGTTCCAGGCGGAGATCGAGCGTCCGACCGACACCGGCACCACGACGCCGCGCGGGAAGGGACACTGACCGTGGCGATCGAAGCCCATCATTTCGATTTCATGCTCGAGGCGATCCGCGAGGCGCAGGACTCGATCGCGCAGGGCGGCCTGCCGATCGGCGCCGTGCTGACGCGCGACAACAAGATCATCGCCCGCGGTCACAACAACCGTGTGCAGGAAAACAACGTCATCCTGCACGGCGAGATGAGCTGCCTGCGCGAAGCGGGCGCGATCTCGTTCCACGACACGATCATGTACACCACGCTGTCGCCATGCTCGATGTGTGCCGGCGCGCTCGCTTTGTTCAAGGTCAAGCTCGTGGTGATCGGGGAATCCGTCACCTTCGAGGGCTCCAAGGACATCCTCGACAAGTTCGGCATCCCCTGGATCGACCTTGCCGACGACCGCTCCATCACCATGATGAAGAATTGGCGTTCCGTTCCTGCCAATGAGCGCCTCTGGCAAGGCGACATCGGTAACTAAACCTGGTCTGTTCGTTCTCACTTTCGGGGACGGATTTTTGCAAAGTTTGTCTTGAGGTCAGCATGCCCATCAACATCCTGATGCCCGCGCTCTCGCCGACGATGGAGAAGGGCAACCTCGCCAAATGGCTGAAGAAGGAAGGCGACAAGGTCAAATCCGGCGATGTCATCGCCGAGATCGAGACCGACAAGGCGACGATGGAGGTCGAAGCCATCGACGAGGGCACGATCGCCAGGATCCTCGTGCCTGAGGGCACGCAGGACGTGCCGGTCAACGACGTCATCGCGGTGCTCGCCGGTGAGGGCGAGGACGTGAAGGCCGCAGGTGCCGCCAAGCCCGGCGCGTCGGCCGCGCCGCCGAAAGCGGCTGACAAGACCGCCGAGAAGCCTGCCGAGGCGCCGGCTCCTGCTGCTCCCAAGGCTGCCCCGGCGCCCGCCGCACCTGCACCGCAGGCCGCAGCCCCGGCCGCTCAGGGCAACGGCCATGCTGGTCGCGTATTCTCCTCGCCGCTGGCGCGCCGTCTCGCCAAGGAAGCCGGCGTTGATGTTGCGATGGTCACCGGTACCGGCCCGCACGGTCGCGTGGTCGCGCGCGACGTCGAGCAGGCCAAGTCCGGCAAGGGCCTCAAGGCCCCCGCGGCGGCGCCATCGGGTGCGCCCTCGGCCGCGCCGACCATGTCGGACAAGCAGATCCTGTCGCTGTTCGAGCCCGGCTCGTACGAGGTCGTGCCCCATGACGGCATGCGCCGTACCATCGCGCAGCGCCTGACCGCCTCGATCCAGAACGTTCCGCATTTCTATCTCACCATCGACTGCGACATCGGAAAACTGCTCGCCGCGCGCGAGGAGATCAATGCGGCCGCTCCCAAGGACAAGGAGAAGAAGCCGCTCTACAAGATCTCGGTCAACGACTTCGTCATCAAGGCGATGGCGGTCGCGCTGCAGAAGATTCCGAACTGCAATGTGAGCTGGACTGAATCCGGAATGGTCAAGCATCATCATTCCGACGTCGGCGTTGCGGTAGCAATGCCCGGCGGCCTGATCACGCCGATTATCCGCAAGGCCGAGACCAAGACGCTGTCGACGATCTCCAACGAGATGAAGGATTTTGCCGCGCGTGCCCGCTCGCGCAAGCTGAAGCCGGAAGAGTACCAGGGCGGCACCACTGCGGTGTCCAACCTCGGCATGTTCGGCATCAGCCACTTCACCGCCGTGATCAACCCGCCGCATGCAACCATCCTGGCGGTCGGCACCAGCGAGGAACGTCCCGTCGTACGCGCAGGCAAGATCGAGATCGCGAACATGATGAGCGTGACGCTGTCCTGCGATCATCGTGCCATCGACGGCGCGCTCGGCGCCGAGCTGATCGGCGCGTTCAAGCAGCTGATCGAAAATCCCGTCATGATGATGGTGTGAGAATTCGCGTCGTCATTGCGAGCGAAGCGAAGCAATCCAGGACGTCACCGGCAGACTGGATTGCTTCGTCGCAAGAGCTCCTCGCAATGACGGTCTCGAACATTGAGGCCGGTTGGAACGAGAACGAGCGCACAGCATGGCCGACACATCCTTCGACGTCATCATCATCGGCTCCGGCCCCGGCGGCTATGTCACCGCGATCCGGGCGGCGCAGCTCGGCTTCAAGGTCGCGATCGTCGAGAAGTCCTATCTCGGCGGCATCTGCCTGAACTGGGGCTGCATCCCGACCAAGGCGCTCTTACGCTCGGCCGAGATCTACCACTACATGCAGCACGCCAAGGATTACGGCCTGTCGGCGGATAACGTCTCGTTCGATCCGAAGGCCGTGGTGCAGCGTTCGCGCGGCGTCTCGAAGCGGCTGAACGACGGCGTCGGCTTCCTGATGAAGAAGAACAAGGTCAGCGTGATCTGGGGCGCGGCTTCGATCGACGCGCCCGGCAAGGTCACCGTGAAGAAGTCCGACGTCGAGGCGCCCAAGGGGGCGCTGGGCGAGGGGAGCTATCAAGCAAAACACATCATCGTCGCGACCGGCGCGCGGCCGCGCGTGCTGCCGGGGCTCGAGCCCGACAAAAAGCTGATCTGGACCTATTTTGAAGCGATGGTCCCTGAGAAAATGCCGAAGTCGCTGCTGGTGGTCGGCTCCGGCGCGATCGGCATCGAGTTCGCCTCGTTCTTCCACACCATGGGCTCTGACGTGACCGTGGTGGAAGTGCTGCCGCAGATCCTGCCGGTCGAGGACGCCGAGATCGCCGGCTTTGCCCGCAAGCGTTTGGAGAAGCAGGGCATCAAGATCATGTCCTCAACGAAAGTGACTAAACTGGAGAAGAAGGCCGACAGCGTCGTTGCCACCATCGACGACGGCAAGGGCAAGCCCGTCACCACCGAGTTCGAGCGCGTGATCTCGGCCGTCGGCGTCGTCGGCAATATCGAGAATCTCGGGCTCGAAAAGCTCGGCGTCAAAACCGACCGCGGCTGCATCGTGATCGACGGCTACGGCAAGACCAACATTCCCGGCATCTACGCCATCGGCGACGTCGCGGGCCCGCCAATGCTGGCCCACAAGGCCGAGCATGAGGGCGTGATCTGCGTCGAAGCCATCAAGGGCCTGCATCCGCATCCCATGGACAAGCTGATGATCCCGGGCTGCACCTATTGCCAGCCGCAGGTCGCCTCGGTCGGTCTGACCGAAGCCAAGGCCAAGGAGAACGGACGCGAAATCCGCGTCGGCCGCTTCCCCTTCGTCGGCAACGGCAAGGCGATCGCGCTCGGCGAGGACCAGGGCCTGGTCAAGGTGATCTTCGACAAGAAGACCGGCCAGCTGCTCGGCGCCCACATGGTCGGCGCGGAGGTCACCGAATTGATCCAGGGTTACGTCGTCGCGATGAATCTGGAGACGACGGAAGAAGAGCTGATGCACACGGTGTTCCCGCATCCGACCCTGTCGGAGATGATGAAGGAAGCGGTGCTGGATGCGTATGGGCGGGTGTTGAATATCTAGCGGACGAGCGCTGCGCCGTCCCCGACCCGTCATCCTGAGGTGCTCGCGCAGCGAGCCTCGAAGGATGCACGGCCGAGATGCAGCCGGGCTCGCCGCCCTTCGAGGCCTCCGCTTCGCTCCGGCACCTCAGGGTGACGGTGAGACACTGAACACAGAACAAGAAGAGGGAATGAACCCATGCAAGACAACGACAACCTGACCATCGAGCGCCCGACCTTCGTCACGCATCTCGAATGCGCCATGGAAGGCGATCATTACGCCGCCGACCAGGTTCACAACCTCTCCAAGACCGGCAAGCCGCTGCTCGTGCGCTATGACCTCGCGGGTGTGAAGAAGGCACTGACCAAGGATGCGCTGAGCCAGCGTCCCGCCGACATGTGGCGCTACCGCGAGCTGCTGCCGGTGCGCAAATGCGCTGACATCGTCTCGCTTGGCGAGGTCACCACGCCGCTGATCCGGCTGCCGAAGCTCGGGAAGAAGCTCGGTGGTGGTGAGATCATCGTCAAGGACGAGGGACGGCTGCCGACCGGCTCGTTCAAGGCGCGTGGCCTGGTGATGGCGGTGTCGATGGGCAAGGCGCTCGGCATCAAGCATATGGCGATGCCGACCAACGGCAATGCGGGTGCCGCACTCGCGGCCTATGCGACGTCCTGCGGCATCAAGACCACGATCTTCTGCCCGGCCGATACGCCCGAGGTGAATGTCAGCGAGATCGAGCTGCAGGGCGCGACCGTCTATCGCGTCAACGGCTATATCGACGATTGCGGCAAGATCGTCGGCGAGGGCAAGGCGAAAGTCGGCTGGTTCGACACCTCGACGCTGAAGGAGCCGTACCGGATCGAAGGCAAGAAGACGATGGGCCTCGAACTTGCCGAGCAGCTCGGCTGGGACGTGCCCGACGTGATCTTCTATCCGACCGGCGGCGGCACCGGCCTGATCGGCATGTGGAAGGCGTTCGACGAGCTCGAGAAGATCGGCTTCATCGGCAGCAAGCGCCCGCGCATGGTCGCGGTGCAGGCCTCGGGCTGCGCGCCGATGGTGCGGGCCTATGACGCCGGTACCGAGCACGCGACGCGCTGGGAGCACGCCCACACCATCGCATCCGGGATCCGCGTGCCGCAGGCAATCGGCGATTTCCTGATTTTGCGCGCGGTGCGCGAGAGCAAGGGCTTTGCCATCGCGGTCGACGACGACAAGATTTCGGCGGCGCTGAACGAGGTCGCGCGCGAGGAGGGGCTGCTGCTGTGCCCCGAGGGCGCTGCGACCTACGCCGCCTACAAGGACAGCCTCGCCGACGGCCGCGTCTCGAAGGGCGACCGTGTGATGCTGTTCAACTGCGCGACCGGCCTGAAATACCCGCTGCCGAAGGTCGACCGCACGCTCGATCGCCACAAGCCGATCGACTACACGCAGTTCTAGAAATCTCTCCCTCGCCCCGTTCTTACGGGGAGAGGGTTGGGGTGAGGGGCTGCTTCCGCACATGCGGGGGCAGAGAGACCCGCGGAGGCTCCCCCTCACCCGAATTCGCGCTGCGCACGATTTCGACCTCTCCCCGCAAGCGGGGAGAGGTATAAGAAAAACAAGAATGCATATCGTTGGGGAGAAGACCATGAAGAAGGCCGTCTGGGCTGCGCTGGTTGCTGTTCTCGCTGTGTCATGCGCCGCGCGCGCCGACGACTATCCCTCGCATCCCATCACCGTCATCGTTCCCTTCGCCGCCGGCGGCCCGTCCGACGCGATGGCGCGTGTGCTCGCCGAGCGGATGCGGACCTCGCTCGGCCAGCCGCTGGTGATCGAGAACGTCACGGGGGCGGGCGGCTCGATCGGGGTGGGGCGCGCCGTGCAATCGCCGCCGGACGGATACACCATCTCGTTCGGCCATCTCGGCACCCACGTCGCCAATGGCGCCGTCTACAAGCTCAAATACGACCTCGTCGCCGATCTCGAGCCGGTGGTGCTGCTGCCGAGCAACCCGATGATCGTCGTCAGCAAGACCGCGGCGCCCGCGACCTCGCTGAAGGAGCTGATGGAGTGGCTGAAGTCGCGGCCGTCGCCGCCGACCGCCGGCACCGCCGGTGCGGGCTCCGGCAGCCACATCGCCGGTGTCTATTTCGAGAGCGTCAGCGGCATCAAGCTGCAATACGTGCCGTATCGCGGCACGGCGCCCGCGCTGAACGATCTCATCGCCGGCCAGATCGACGTCATCATCGACCAGACCTCCAACTCCATCAACCAGGTCCGCGCCGGCACCATCCGCGCCTACGCCATCACCGACGACAAGCGCCTTGCCTCGGCGCCGGAGATTCCGACTGCGGAGGAGGCCGGCCTGAAGGGCTTCAACATGACGCTGTGGTCGGGCCTGTGGGTGCCGAAGGGCACGCCGAAGGAGATCGTCACGAAACTCAATGCCGCCGCCGTGGAAGCGCTGAACGATCCCGCCGTGAAGAAGCAGCTCGAAAGCCAGGGGCTGGAGATGACGCCCAAGGACCAGCTTACCCCCGAAGCGCTCGGTGCGCGGCAGAAGGCCGAGATCGCGAAATGGTGGCCGATGATCAAGGCGGCGAACATCAAGGTGGATTGAGCCGCGGGTCGGTAGGGTGGATTAGCGAAGCGTAATCCACCACCTTCTTGGCTGAACGAGAAGAGGTGGATTACGCTTCGCTAATCCACCCTACAGGTCTCGCGTCTAGTCCGCGGGCGTCGCCTTGGCGCTGGCGTCCTTCGTCACCACGCGCTCGTCGCTCTTGCCGGCGACCACGTTGCTTGCCTCGAACCGGGCGCGATACACCAGCACGTTCTCGATCACGCGCTGGACGTAGTTGCGCGTCTCCGACAGCGGGATGCGCTCGACCCAGTCGACCGGATCGACCTTGGGATCCCGGGGGTCGCCGCGCGCCTGTATCCATTCGCGCACGCGGCCGCGGCCGGCGTTGTAGCCGGCGAAGGTCATGATCTGGTTGCCGCGATATTCCGCCAACAGCGCACTGAGTTCGGCGGCGCCCATCTGCGTGTTGTAGACGGGATCGGAGACCATCCTGTCCCAGTCATAGGTGAGGCCGAAGCGTTTCGCGGTGTCGCGGCCGGCTTCCGGCGTCACCTGCATCAGGCCGACCGCATTCGCGGCCGACTTGTCGCGCTGGTCGAACGAGCTTTCGGTGCGCGCCACCGAATAGATCATGCTGGTCTCGATCGCGGGCGCGACCTGCTTGTGCTCGGGGATGCCGATGGTCGGAAAGGCGTAATGGTCGAGCGCGAGCCCGCGCGCCAGCGCCGACTTGCCGACCTCCAGCATGACGCGCGCATCGTTGCGGCGGCCGGCGAGCTCGCCGAGCGCTTCGAGTGCCGCGACGTCGGTGCTCTCTTTGGCGAAATCCTCGGCGTAGTAAAACACCATGTCGCGCTCGCCGATGCCGTAGAGCATGTCGGCCGCGCGCACGCGATCGTCTGACGGCGGGGTGTCGGCTGCGGCCAGCACGGGAGAGGGCGGACGCAGTTCGATGCCGTCGACGCCAAGCCTGGCGCGCGCGAGCTGGCCGTAATAGGCGGTCGGATAACGTGCGGCGGCCTTGTAGCTCATGCGCGCGTCGGCGGTCGCGCCCATGGCTTCGGCGGCGCGGCCGCGCCAGTAGTTTGCGCGCGACAGCGCGATCGGATTGGCCGAGCCCTCGTCGATCGCGGCGAAATGCACCATCGCCGCCCTGGGATCGTCGAGATAGCGCAGCGCGATCCAGCCGCACATGAAGTGATAGTCGACGCGGTAGACTTCCTTGTCCGGCACCGCCGCATGGCGCACCACATCGTAGGCGGTTTTGGACTTGCCCTGGTCGAGCAGCTTGCGCGCCAGCAGGCGGCGCTCGCGCCACCAGGCGTCGGTGTCCTGCGCGGCCATCATGTCGGGTGCGGCGGCGAGGATGACCTCGGCAGCGTCGTCGATACGGTCGTTCTGGAGATGCCACTGCGCGCGGCACAACACGTAGCCGAGGTCGCGCCGTGCGTCGGTCGAGACGTCCTCGAGATAGTCCTTGGCCTTGCTGGCCTTGCCGGTAACGGCCGAGCAGGCCTTGACGATCGCCAGCGCATCCTCGCCGAGCCGTTTGGCGGCGCGCCTTGCGCCCGCGTAGTCCTTGGCGCCGAGGCGCTTGTCCATGCGCGCGCGATGGTCGTCGGAATTGAGGAGATCGCGGAACACCTCGTAGGAATCCTCCTCGCTGCGCTCGGACAATTCCTCCGTGCGCCAGGTCTCGCGGACGAGACGCGTGGCCCGGTCGCTGTCGCCCTCCGCGAGCAGCACGCGGGCAAGGGCGAACTTGCCCTTGGCGCTGGTCGGCCGGTCCATCGTGAATTTGTGCACGGTCGCGGCGTCGCTCTTCTCCTGCCACAGCCGGGCCTCGGCGCGGCGGCGGAGCAGGGCGCTGCTCGGCCAGTCCGGATTGGCGGCGAGGAAAGCTGCGTAGCGCTTGAAGCCCGCGGTGCTCTCGGAATGGCGCAGCATGAACCAGTCGGCGAGCTTCCGTCCGGCGGGATCGGCGATGCGGTCGCGGGCCGCGCTGGCGTCGTCGGTCTTGCCCTTGCGCGCGAGATCGATCGCGTCCTTCAGCGCGGCGAGGTCACCGGTGAGCGGCGGTGCCGCCGGCTTGGCCGAGGCCTCGTCGTCCGTCTTCGACTTGCGTTTGGCATCGGCATGCTTGCCGTGACGCGACTTCGCGGCGGCATGACGCTGCTTGCCGGCTTTGCTGCCGGCTTTGGCCTCATGCGTCTTCTTCGACGCGGACGATTTGTGACTGCTCTTCGCTGCCAGCTCAGTCGGGAGAAAGGCCAATGCGGCCACGGCAACGACACACGCGAGCGAGCGTAGGCACTGGTTCATTCGATGGTCCCCCTGCGAAACCACTACAAACCAAGGTCCGCGACGACATGCGGCTTGAGAATCAAGGACGACACCAAAACGATGCCATGACATCGTTTCGCATTCCTCACGCTCGTTCAACAATGCGGCAAAATACGGATGGGAACTGGGGAACTTCCGAAACAGCGGAAAAGTCAGGCCCTTTAACCTTTGTTAACGATCCGGGCTGGCGCGACAGTTGCGCGCGGTCTCGCACGCCGGCAGGCAGATTGCGCGTGTTCCCGCGGTCAAATCCGGTGTATTGAGGTTCCAACTCCTCCTTTCACCCTTTGCCCCCGCAGCCATGCCGCTTTTCAACCAGTCGATCCGGCGCAAGATCGTCGGCATCGCCCTCGGATTGATCGTCCTGATGCTCGTCACCTCGATCCTGTCGATGGTGATGTCGAGCCAGGTCGGCGTCCTCCTGGACGAGCTCACCAACCGCTACATCCCGGCTTACGGCAACCTTGCGCGTGCCAACATCCGCTCGCTGGAGCGGTCGGTGGCGCTGCGTCGCATGGTGATGATGAAGATGCAGGAAGCCCCTGACGAGGAGGCTTACGCTGCGCGGCTGAAAGAGTTCGAGGAGGCCGACCGCAGGATCGAGGAGGAGACCTCGGGGGCGCGCGAGCACATCAACGCGATCATTGACGATACCAGGACGCCGTCCGACAACGCCGCACTGGCGCGGATCGACACCCGCATCGAGACCGCCGTGTCCGAGCTGCGCCGTGGCATGAACGAGGCTCACGCGAGGCTGCTCAAGCAGATCGAGGGCAAGCAGATGGCGGAGGCGCGCGGCGCGCTCGAGCATCTCGACGCGCTGCGCGACCAATTCAACCAGAAGATCGATGCGATCCGTGCCGACATGCTCAAGCAGGTCTTCGCCTCGACATCGACAGTGATCAGCCGCCAGCATCAGGCGATCATCATCTCGGGGATCGTCACCATTCTTGCGGCGGTCGTCGGCTTCGTGTTCGCGCTGATGGTCAGTAGCGGCATCACCCGTCCGGTGCGGCTGCTGCTCGCCGGCGCGCGCGAGATCGAGGCGGGCCGGTTCGACAAGGCCATCACTGTTTCGACAAAGGACGAGATCGGCGAGCTCGCCGCCGCCTTCAACCGCATGACCGAGCAGCTCAGGCACAACGAGCGCATTCGCGAGACCTTTGGCCGCTATATCGATCCCAAGGTGGTGCAGGGGCTGATCGACCGGCCGGAGGTCGCCATCGACGGACAGCGCCGGGTGATGACGATCATGTTTTGCGACATGAGCGGCTTCACCTCGATGAGCGAGGGCATGACGCCGCGCGGCCTCGTCAAGGTGATGAACCACTATTTCACGGTGATGTCCGCGCCGGTCAGGGCGCACCGCGGCGTCATCGACAAATATATCGGCGACGCCATCATGGCCTATTGGGGTCCTCCCTTCATCGAGGAGGAAGAGCCGGCGCTGTTTGCCTGCTACGCCGCCATCGACATGGCCGACCAGGTGCCCGCGCTTCAGAAGCAATTGCCCGACCTGCTCGGCATCCGCGCCATGCCCGGTCCCTGCGACCTGCGGATCGGCATTGCCACCGGCGAGGTCCTGACCGGCAGCATCGGCTCCGAGCTGATGATGAGCTTCACCGTGATGGGCGACGCCGTGAACCTCGCCTCACGTCTGGAGCACGTCAACAAGGTCTACGGCACCCGCATCCTGATCGCGCAGGCCACGGCGGATGCGATCGGATCGAACCTGGAGCTGCGCGAGATCGATCGCCTGACGGTCGCCGGCCAGAGTGCACCGCAGGCCATCTTCGAAGTGATGAGCAAGGCGCACGGGCTCAGCGTCCCGCAGGAAAATCTGCGCTCGCATTACGCCGAAGGTCTCGCCGCCTATCGCGCGCAGCGCTTCGACGATGCGCGCGCCGCCTTCAATGCGGCGCTGGAAGCCGTCCCCGGCGACGGCCCCGCGCGCATGCTGCTCGGTCGCATCGCGCAGTTCGAGGCCAATCCGCCGGGCGCGGGTTGGGACGGCGCCTGGCGGCTGGAGCAGAAGTAGGTTGTCGCCGCGTCACCATTTGAACGACGCGGCCAGCTCGTAGCTGCGCGGCGCGCCCAGGATGACCTGGTCGGTGTAGCCAGGATCGCCCCAGGCCGCGTAGAGCTTGTTGGTCAGGTTCTTGACGCGGACGCTGATGCGGGTCTGGTCGACGCCCGGGAAGTAGGCTTTTGGAATGTCCACGAACGCGAACGCGTCGAAGATCGTATAGGCGTTCATCGTGACCAGATTGTCCTGGTAGTTGAAGCGGTCGCCGACGTGGCGGACGAGGCCGCCGATCTCCACCGGCAGCCTTGTGTCGAAGCGATAGGACGCGCCGGCATTGGCGATGAAGTTCGGGACGTTCGGCGGCGTCTTGCCCGAATAGGACTGGAAGTCGCCGCTGCCGTCGACATAGTTGAAGTCGATGAAGCGCGATTGCACGAAGGCGACGTTGCCCCACAGCTTCAGGCCAGCGACCGGGTTGACCGCGGCGGCGATCTCGACGCCTTTGGAGGCCATCTTGCCGGCGACGTTGAAGACGATGCCGCTCTCGGGCACGTAGACGTTCTTGCGCTCGATGTCGAAGGCCGAGAACGTGGCCTCCGCGCGCTTGTCGGCCGACTGCAGCTTGACGCCGGTCTCGTAGGTCCGCGACGTCGTCAGCAGCAGCGGCACCTGCGGGGCGAGGATGAAGATGTTGGCGACCGTCGGGTCCGCCGCCGTCGCATACTGGCTGTACAGCAGGACGCCCGGGGTGACCTCCCAGGTGTAGCCGATGCGACCGGTGATCGGATTGAACGTCTTCGAGAACGGATAGCCGCGATCGGTGCGCAGCACGCCGTCCGGCGAGTAGCGCGTGCGCGACAGCTCGATATCCTCGAACCGGATGCCGCCGATCAGCGCGAAGGTCGAGGTCAGCTTGAGCCTGTCCTCGAGCGACAGCGAGGCGGTGTTGAGATGGGTGTAGATCTTCTCGTCGCTGCGCGGGCCGTAGAGCCCACGGTCCGGATTAAGGAGATCGACGTAGTCCGAGGAGAACAGCGTATCCTGCGAGACGTTGAACTGCGAGCTGCTCGCCATGACGGTGGCGACGAAGCGGTTGTCCATGCCGCCGAGGTTGGAATTGACGGTGAGGTCGGTGATGTTGCCGTAGAGCCGCTGGGCGTGATCCAGCGCCAGGCGTTCGCGATAGATGCTCTGCGCGCCGGCGAAATTCCCGACGGTCTGGTCGAACGACGTGATCTCGTTGTTGAACCAGTGCCGATGGGCGTCATAGCCGTAGACCTGGCTCTTCAGCGAGATGCTGTTGGTGATGTCCCATTGAAAGCCGCTGCGCAGCCAGAGCTCGCTGGCGCCGCTGTGATTGTCGAGCACGTTGTAGTTTGTGGTCAGTGTGCGCGCGTCCACGGTGACCGGGACCCGCGTGCCGCCGCCGAGGTAGTAGTTGCTCCACTGGCCCGAGACGACGCCTGTTGTCGGGACGATGCCGGGCGCGTTCGCCGGCACCAGCGGCGTGCCCCAGTAGAAACGGTCCTTGTCCTGCTTGTATTCGGCCGCGCCCCAGATCTTCAGGCTGTCGCTGACGCGGTAGTTCAACTGGCCCGAGACGTTGCTCAGTTTCGAATAGGTGTCGTCGATGAAGCCCTGGTTGTTGAAATGGCTGATGTCGAAGCGGTAGTCGAGGCCATTGATCAGCGTGCTGCCGCCCGATCCGTAACCGGCGCGATAGCCGTTGAAGGAATCCCAGGAGGTGAAGGCCTCGTTGACGATTGGTCCGGTGTGCGGCGCCTTGTTCACGTAGTTGATCGCGCCGCCGGTGGCGCCGAGGCCCGCCACCAGGGAGTCCGGGCCCTTGATGATCTCGACCTGTTGCAGATTGGCGGTGTCCATCGGACGGCCGGTCATGGTGGACGGCCCGATCGGAATGCCGTTGTAGAGCGTGGTGAGCTGGTCGCCGGCAAAGCCGCGCATCGAGAAGATCGCCGGCGCGCCGGGCGCATCGCCGCCGGTCACGCCGACGGCGGCTTTGGCGACGTCGGTCGTCGTCCGGATGCCCAGATCCTGCATCCTCTGCTGGCCGATCACCTCGACGGTCGCCGGCGTTTCCCGTGCGGTGATCCCGAGCCGGGAGCCGACGTCGGTCACGGCGGCCGTGTTGAGCGGCGTTTGCACCGGGGCATTCGACACTTGGGTTGCCGGGGCAACGGGGACGGCGCGATTGCGTCCTGCGGCGCGGCGTGCCGTCCGCGACCTCTGACTGCCAGGGCTGACGGCGGGTGCCGGTCTTGGTGCGGCCGGTGAGACGATCACCGGTCCGACCTCCTGTGAGGCGCCGCGTGCGGCCGTCTGCGCCACCGCCACGGAAGACAGGGATGTCGAGAGCAGCAAGGCGAGCAGGGCGGGTCCGGTACGCCGGAGCTGGCCCGTTAGTCCCCGAGAGATGCCCGTACGAACACGCGAAGATTCCGGCGCAATGCCGGACCCGAAATGAAGATTTTGCACAACAACGCTCTGCGGCGACGCAAACAAACCGTCACCGCGGTTGCCTTAGCAGACTGCCTTCGCCCCTGGCGGCAGATGCACCGGCTACTCTTCCACACCGGGGCACCCCGCCCAATGCGTTCGCGCGTGACTCATGGCTGGCAGCAGGTTTCCTGGCTCGCGGGTCATCGCCTCCGACCACCTTCCCAGAGGCCCAAGCGGGGCTCCAGTGGTTCGTTTGGTCGTCGGCTATCCGCCTACAGTTGCGGGGGCAGCCGCGGAATTGCCCACCGACGTGGACGCACCGCATTCCCTTCGAAAGAGCCCTTGCGGGCACTACCGCTGACAAAACTGACATCCGGTTGGAGGCGCGTCAATATCCGCCCCGTGCGGCGGCACACCATTGTCGTCCAGTGTGTCTTTCCGAACAAAAACGATTCTACTCCATAACGATGTTCGCCGTGACCTATTTCGCGGGCTTAGGTTACGTGTCCTTGAGGCGTTTGATGGGGACACGCCGATGACAGAACTTGAGGACAGGCTGGAGCGGTTCGAGACGCTCACCGCCGAGTGCGAGCTGATTGCCAAGCTCGCCACCGACAGCACCAAGCGCGAGTTTTACCTGAAGCTTTCGGAGCAGTACCGCCAGCTCGCGCTGGACATGCGGCAGGCGATCGCGACAAGGGCTGCGGCCTGAGGCACCGCACCGGTCGTGGCACGACGCGCAGCATCCGCGTCGTTGCGAGACGCCGCGCGACTGCAATCCGTTCTTAATGATTGACGCGCATCCTTGTGCAGAGCGGAGAGTCGCGCATTGCAATTGCTGCATTGCGATTCCCGGCGATGGGAATGCCCGGGGCAAGGTTGCCATGCAACATTCCCCGCAGAAAATTGCTCTGCCGATGGTTGATATCCCATGCGCTTCCTTGCGGTCATCGTGTTTGCGCTTTTGACGGCGGCCTGCAACCCGGAGCCGGACATCACCGGCTCGACGCCGGTCTGTGCGATGCGCACCTACACCTCCTACAATCCCCGCGACCTGAACCAGTGCGTTGCCGCCTGCAAGGCGTGCGACCGTGGCAACACCGTCACCTGTTCCACGTCCTGCTCCCTCAAGGGCGCGCACTGAACTTCCGATCGGCGGCCGCCGGTGTCGTGGCACCGGAACGATTCACATGGGTTAATCATTGAAGGGGCGGGCAGGACGAGGAGTCCTATGGAATGGGTATGCTCGATCCCGGTCGGTTCCTGGTGTCATGCTCGCATTGCGAGGCGTGGCCGATGGCGGCCAACGTCAAGCGATCGAGCTGGTCGGCATCCCCGCACGAAGTCCGCTTCGTCTGCCCCCGTTGCCGCCACGAGGAGACCGCCATTGTTTCTGCTTCCGGACAGCTGATGCCGATCAAGCGCGTCGAAATCCCGCCGCGCGACGTCGCCGCGGCCTGGGCTCAGGCCCAGCGGCCAAGAGGCCGTGCGTAGCTCGGCCGTCTTAGGCGACAAGAGGCCGGGCGTAGCCTGGCCGTCTCAAGATTGAAGAGCATAGCGTCCGTCTCTGGGGTCAAAGAGCACGGGCGCGACGCGATCCATTTTTGGAACCCGGCCGGCCGCCAGACGTTTCCGCCCGACATCAATGCATCGAGGCCGTGCGAATGATCAGCGAACACTTCGACACCCGCACACGGATCAACATGAAGCTGGCGCTGGATCGGATCTGCCGCAATCGACCCAGCGGCGAGGACCATGGCTTCCGCAGATCGGTGGCCGAAAACATCATTCGCTGCGCGCTCACGGGCCGCACCGGCATCGGCCAGCTCGTCGACGCCGGCGAGCGGGTGATGATCAGGACTGGCGCGGAGCGCGAGCCGGCCTGATTGCACCAGCTCAATTCTCGGTGCGGTGCTTTGACCGTCATGCAACAGGCCGATTGACTCTCCGCTCGAACGACTCGTAAATTGGTTCCCGACGGTTCTCCCTCGGGAGATCAAAAGGGAACGTTGTGCAGGATTGTCCCAACGCCGGGATTTTCCCAATGCAGCGGCTGCCCCCGCAACTGTAAGCGGTGAATCTTTTCGTCATATGCCACTGGGAATCTCGGTCCTGGGAAGGCGACGTAGAGGTAACGACCCGCGAGCCAGGAGACCTGCCGTCAGCCGTGGTCACACGCGAAGATGTCGGTCGGGGAGTACAGACATTAGCTTCACCGGAGCAAGCAAGCGCTCCGTGGAACCTCGTTCGCTGTGACGTGCCACTGACGTCATACCGAGGTTACAATTGTGTCCCGTATTGTCTTTGCCGCCAGGCGCGTGAGCGCCGGTCTCTTCGTGTCTGTCTCCTTCTATTCGCTCGATCTCTCCATCGCCTTCGCGCAGCAATCGGCATCGCCCAATCTGCTGCCGCCCGTCGAGATCGCGCTCACCGAGCGGCCGGCCAAGCCGCAAGTTACGCGGCGCAAGCCTGACAAGCCCGAGCAGCGGCGTCTCGCGCGAGCGCCGAAACAAGAGGCGCCGCCGCCGACGCCTCCTGTTGCCGGAGTGTCCGCCGCCAATTTGTTTCCGACGGTCGTCGTCAGTCCCACGGGCGTCGTCACCCCGAGCAATCTGGTTGCGAACTCGGTGACAGTCCTGACCGCCAGAGACCTGGAGCGCGATCAGCGCCGGACCGCATCCGATGCACTGAGCGCCGTTCCCGGTCTCAACCTCGTCCAGACCGGCGGGCCGGGTGGACAGACGTCGATCTTCATGCGCGGAACGAACTCGAACCACACCAAGGTCCTGATCGACGGCATTGACGTCAGCGATTCCAGCAACCCGAACCGCTCGTTCGATTTCGGCCAGCTGCTCACCTCCGACATTCAGCAGATCGAAGTCCTGCGCGGTCCGCAGAGCGGTCTCTACGGCGCAGACGCGCTGGGTGGTGTGATCTCCATCGTGACGAAGAAGGGCGACGGTCCCGCGCGCGTGACCGGCTCGATCGAAGGCGGCTCGTTCGGGACACTCAACCAGACGGCAGGCCTGAGCGGTTCGCAGGACCATTTCAACTATGCCTTCAACGTCGCGCATTTCCACGCGAACGACGTGCCGGTGACGCCGGTCGAATTGCTGCCGCCGGGGCAGAAGGCGATCGGCAACAACTACGACAACATGACCTATTCGACGAAGCTTGGCGTCGATGTCAGCGAAAACCTGACGTTCAACGGTGTGGCGCGCTACACCGATGCCACCTTACGCTTCACTGGAGACACGTTCGATCCCGTGACATTTGCGAGCTTTCCCGCAGCCGCGCAAAGCACCCAGACGGTGCACCAGCTGTTCACGCGCGGGGAGGCGGTCTGGTCCGCTCTCGACGGCCGGATGAAGAGCTATTTCGGCGTCAACTACACCAATCACTGGAATTCCAGCATCTCGCCCGGCGACGCGATGCCAACCACCACCACCGGCGATCGCGTCAAATACGACTGGCACACCACGACCCGGCTCGCGCCCGACAACAACGTCATCATCGGCGCCGAGCACGAGACGGAGACGCTGCAAACGGCGACGGTCTCCGCGCAGAACGTCAACAAGGCCGGCTATATGGAGCTGCAGTCCCAGTTCCGGGAGCGCGTCTTCTTCACGGCCAACGTTCGGCAGGACGACAACGAGCGGTTCGGAGAGCATCCGACCTTTCGCCTGGCGTCCGCTGTGATCGCGCCGGTCACGGACACGAAGTTCAAGGGCAGCTACGGCACCGCGTTCAAGGCGCCGACGCTCAACCAGCTTTACGTCAGCTTTCCTGCTTTCTTCTTCTTCGCAAATCCGAACCTGAGACCCGAGGAAAGCGTCGGATACGACGCCGGGTTCGAGCAGCCCTTGTTTGGCAATCGTGTTCGCTTCGGGTCGACTTACTTCCGTAACAACATCACGGACCTGATCCAGAGCACATTCGATCCCCTGACATTCACGAGCACCAACACCAATATCGGCAAGGCGATCACGGAGGGCACGGAGAGCTTCGTCGCGGCCGCAATCACCGACCGGCTTCGTGTTCGTGCCGATTACACCTTTACCCGGGCCGTCGATGCGACGGCAGGACTGGAGCTGCTGAGGCGTCCGAAGGAGAAGTGGAGCGCAAACCTGATCTGGAATCCAATCGATCCGCTGACGCTCTCCGCAACCGTCTTGCACGTCGGCAGTTTCGTCGACGGAAACCGTGACTTCAGCATTCCACGTCTGCTGGCTCCGGCCTACACCGTCGTCAATCTGGCGGCCGAATATCTGGCCACCGACCAGATCAAGGTGTTTGGCCGGATCGATAATGTCGCCAACGTGCATTATCAGAATCCGACGGGCTTTCTGCAGCCGGGACTTGGCGTCTATGGCGGCATTCGCCTGGCGAACTACGACGTCAGATAGCGGGAAAGACAGAAGCCACATGACGACGGCCGATCCGCTCATGGACTTGCTTGCAAGCCAGCTTGCCGATGCCGAAGCCGGCTGGAGCGTCGGCTCGTTCGGGGCGATCGCCGAGTTCACGCGTGAGCCCGGCGAGGACCTCGACATGGAGCGGTCCCGCGAGCGGATCAGCATCGTGACGGAGAAGGGTGGGATACGCATCGTCTCCCATCCGGATCTGCACCTGATTGCATCGGAATCGCCGACCACTGAAAGCTGGAGCCATCGCGTCGCGCTGTGTCTGCCGCAACAGGCCGGCGCCATGAGCGGGCGCAAGGTGCTGACGGACATCGGTCCGGACCGCGAGGCGCTGCGCAGCCGGGATCGAAGCGGCATCCTGTTCGATCTTGGCCTTGGAACGTCGCAGATCGACGCCTGCATCCGGGTCGGCGACGCGGACGTCGTCGCCGCACTCAGAAGCCGCGCCGGACAATCCGTCTTCGCAGCCGAAAGTGATGCCATGCCGATCATCCTCGCGGCCAATCCGCATCGCGTCTTCGTCAGCAAGTTGGGGCGGGCCGAAGTGTTCCAGCCGATCCCGACGCCGGGTGGCAAGAGCCCCGATGGTCCGCACACCCATGTCCTGCCAAAGCTGCTTGCGCATGGCCGCACGCATGCAGCAACGGAGCCGCTGCCGGACGGCTGGATTCCTTGCGCGCATCTTTACCCGGCCCATCCGCTGCGCGATCAGCTCGGCCGCAAGCGCGTCTTTCGGCCGGACCGTCACGCAGCCTTTCAGGCGATGCTGGAACGTTACGGAGTGCCGGAGCTCACGGCATTCAAACGAAATGTCGTCGCAGCCGTGACGGCCGGTGAGGGGCCTGCGACGGCGACGCTTCCGTCGGACCGTGCGGCGCGCGCCACCGTTCGGGTCGCCTTGCGGCAATTGGCTGAACTGGAACGGCGGGCGCCGGCGCTCGCTGCCTGGCTTGCTGCGTACGACCGGCGCGATCCGACCGATGCCGATGATCCCATGGAGGGCCTTCACTGAAGTCAACGGTGCTGCCGCGTTCCAACAAGATGTGCTATCAATCCTGCAAGGAGATCGTTCAATGACTGTCACTATCCTGCCGCCTCACGCCGACGGTTTTCGCCTTCAACCGGTGGCACAGCGCCTTGCGCCGATGTTCGGCTTTGCGCTGCTGACGGTGTCATGCGCGCTCGCGAGTTTTGCGTTCGCCTGCGCCACGCCGTTCGCGGCTTTCGCGGTCGTCGCCGCCGCGATGATGCAACTGCGCCCGGCGCTGCTCGTCGTCACTGGCGCCTGGCTCGTCAACCAGATCATCGGTTTCGGCGTGCTGCATTATCCCGTCGACGGCAGCACCATCGCCTGGGGTTTTATCATCGGCGCCGCTGCGCTGGTTGCGACCGCCGTTTCGTCCTCGGTGCTCCGTGCGCTGCCGCAGGGCCGCACGCCGCTGATGCTGGCGATCGCGCTCGTCGCCGCCTACGCGGCCTATGAGCTCGCGCTGCTTGCCGCCACGCCGTTCCTCGGCGGAGAGGGCGCCTTCACCGCCGCCATCGTGACGCGCATCGGATTGACCAGCGCGGCATGGCTCGCCGGCCTCGTCGCCGCCTGCGAGATCGTCCGTCTGGTTGACCCGTTCGGGCGCAAGGGTGCGATGTCGGCCTGAGGCCTTGTCCCTGTAGCCCGAACGGAGCGCAGCGAAATCCGGGCTACGCAGCAAACGCGCTGTCATTGTGTGACGTGCTGCGTGCGGCTCGCGCCGCAGGATGAGTGAGGCAATTGCAGCGACTCACGTGCGTCGCCTCGTGGCCGTCACGAAAACGGGTGCGCCTGCTTTTCCATGAAATCTAAAGTTGTGGAGGGCTTTCTCTGCGGCGGTATCGCGGTAGCCTTACCCGTGTCTTCCCGGTAACGATTGTGCTGCCTCTGCAACACTCACTGTGGATTTAACCCTTATCTCAGTGCGTTCGCATCAACGCCGCTATTTAGCCACACCTGAACATGAATAAAATCGCTCTAAAGTTCGAGGGCAGCGGCGTACCCGCGACGGGGACGGGAAATCCCAAGGTCGATTCAAATCTTGGGTCTGATTTTCCGGGTCTGACAAGGGTTCACCAAGGAAACTGGTCGCGATGGACGCGAAGACCAACATCAAGCAGAGGCTGCCGAGCCGTCACGTGACGGAAGGCCCTGCGCGCGCGCCGCACCGGTCCTACTTCTACGCCATGGGCCTGACCACCCAGCAGATCCACCAGCCCTTCGTCGGCGTCGCCTCGTGCTGGAACGAGGCCGCTCCCTGCAACATTTCGCTGATGCGCCAGGCGCAGGCGGTGAAGAAGGGCGTCGCGTCGGCCGGCGGCACACCCCGCGAATTCTGCACCATCACCGTCACCGACGGCATCGCCATGGGCCATGACGGCATGCGCTCGTCGCTGCCGTCGCGCGAATGCATCGCCGACTCCGTCGAGTTGACCGTGCGCGGTCATGCCTACGACGCCCTCGTCGGCCTGGCCGGCTGCGACAAGTCGCTGCCGGGCATGATGATGGCGATGGTCCGTCTCAACGTCCCCTCGATCTTCATCTATGGCGGCTCGATCCTGCCCGGCACTTTCCGCGGGCAGCAGGTCACCGTGCAGGACATGTTCGAGGCGGTCGGCAAGCACTCGGTCGGCGCCATGTCGGACGAGGACCTCGACGAAATCGAGCGCGTGGCGTGCCCCTCGGCGGGCGCCTGCGGCGCGCAGTTCACCGCCAACACCATGGCGACTGTGTCCGAGGCGATCGGGCTGGCGCTGCCTTACTCGGCTGGCGCACCGGCGCCCTACGAGATCCGCGATGCCTTCTGCACGACCGCGGGCGAGAAGGTCATGGACCTGATCGCCCAGAACATCCGGCCGCGCGACATCGTTACCCTCAAGGCGCTGGAGAATGCCGCCGCCGTGGTCGCCGCGTCCGGCGGCTCGACCAATGCTGCACTGCACCTGCCGGCGATCGCGCATGAGTGCGGCATCAAGTTCGACCTGTTCGACGTCGCCGCAATCTTCAAAAAGACACCATATGTCGCGGATTTGAAGCCGGGCGGCCGTTATGTCGCCAAAGACATGTTTGAAGTAGGTGGCATACCGCTTCTGATGAAGACGCTGCTCGACAACGGATTTCTCCACGGCGACTGCATTACGGTCACCGGTCGAACGATCGCCGAAAACCTCAAAAGCGTGAAATGGAATCCGCACCAGGACGTGGTGCACCCGGCAGACAAACCCATCACCGTCACGGGCGGTGTGGTCGGTCTGAAGGGCAATCTGGCGCCAGAAGGTGCGATCGTGAAAGTCGCGGGAATGTCCAACCTCAGGTTTACCGGTCCGGCCAGGTGCTTCGACCGCGAGGAGGATGCTTTCGAGGCGGTCCAGCAGCGCACCTACAAGGAAGGCGAAGTCATCGTGATCCGCTACGAGGGGCCCAAGGGCGGTCCCGGCATGCGGGAAATGCTCCAGACCACCGCGGCGCTGACCGGCCAGGGCATGGGCGGCAAGATCGCGCTCATCACCGACGGCCGCTTCTCCGGCGCCACCCGCGGCTTCTGCATCGGCCATGTCGGGCCGGAAGCCGCCATCGGCGGCCCGATCGGGCTGCTCGAGGACGGCGACATCATCGAGATCGACGCGGTCGCCGGTACCCTTAACGTAAAATTGAGCGACCAGGAGCTTGCCCAGCGCAAGACCAAATGGACCGCTCGCGCGACTAACCACACGACGGGCGCGCTCTGGAAATATGCTCAGCAGGTTGGACCCGCGGTCGGGGGGGCAGTGACCCATCCGGGCGGCGCGCACGAGAAACAGTGCTATGCGGACATCTAGGCGTACAATCGTTGCGTTTGTGTTGGGGGCCAGTGCGCTGGCCGCGCCGGCGTTCGCCTTCGACGGTGCGCCGGTCAAGGACTCAACCATCCCGGTCGTGACCACCTTGCCGGGCGCCGTCGGCGCCGTGCGCAGCAAGGTCGCGCCGGTGACCGCGCCCCAGGAAACCTCGCTCAGCGCCCTGCAATATGCCGCCGAGGGCGGCCATCCCGGCGCCCAGTTCAAGCTCGGCCGCATGTATGCCAATGGCGACGGCGTCGCCCAGGACGATTTGCGCGCGTTCGAATATTTCAGCCGGATCGCCAACGCGCATGCCGAGGACAGCCCGTCGGCGCCGCAGGCGCAGGTCGTGGCCAACGCCTTCGTCGCGCTCGGCCGCTACTACCTCAGCGGCATCCCGAACTCGAAGATCAAGGCCGATTCGGACCGGGCGCGGGAGATGTTCTCCTATGCCGCCTCCTATTTCGGCAATGCCGACGCCCAGTACGATCTCGCCCGGCTGTACCTGAAGACGCCGGACGCCTCGCGCGAGGATTTCCGCTATGGCGCCCGCTGGCTCGGCCTTGCCGCCCAGAAGGGCCAGCACGAGGCGCAGGCGCTGCTCGGCCAGATGCTGTTCAACGGCGACCGCCTGCCGCGGCAGGCCGCCCGTGGCCTGATGTGGCTGACGCTGGCGCGTGACAGTGCCGGCACCGAAGAGACCTGGATCAAGGAAAGCTACAACCGCGCTTTCTCCAAGGCCTCCGACGACGATCGCGCCATGTGCCTGCAGATGCTGGAGCAGTGGGTGCAGGGCCGCCGCGAGTAATCGCACCGACCTCGGTGCCGTAGGGTGGGCAAAGGCGCCTTGGCGCCGTGCCCACGATCTCTCTTCGCAAATACGAGTGGTGGGCACGCTTCGCTTTGCCCACCCTACGGCAGTTGCGACTGCCGCTTGCTCGCACCACCGCCGCGTAAGATCTACGCCGCCTCCAGATCCAGATCCGCCCATACCGGCACGTGGTCCGATGGCTTCTCCCAGGCCCGCACGTAGCTGTCGATGCCGACATTGGCGAGCTTGTCGCTAGCCTGCGGCGACAGCAGCAGATGGTCGATCCGCAAGCCGTGGTTCTTCTGCCAGGCGCCGGCCTGGTAATCCCAGAAGGTGTAGAGCCCGGGCTCGTCGGTGACGGCCCGGAGCGCATCGGTCAGGCCGAGGCCGAGCAGGGACTGAAAGCTCTCCCGCGTCTCCGGCTTGAACAGGGCGTCCTCGGTCCAGGCGGCGGGATTATGGACGTCGCGGGCATGCGGGATGACGTTGAAGTCGCCCGCGAGGATCAGCGGCTCCTCGGTCTTAAGGCGCTCCTTTGAATACTCAAGAAGCCGCGACATCCATTTGAGCTTGTAGGGATATTTCTCGGTCCCGACCGGATTGCCGTTGGGCAGATAGAGGCAGGCGATGCGCAGCACGCCGGTCTTGAGCGTCACCACGCCTTCGAGGAAACGGGCATGGGCATCCTCGTCGTCACCGGCCAAGCCCGACTTGGTCTCGTCGAACTTGAGCTTGGAGAGCAGGGCGACGCCGTTGAAGGTCTTCTGCCCGTGGGTGACGACGTTGTAGCCGAGCGCCTCGATCTCCAGCCGCGGGAAGGCCTCGTCGACGCATTTGATCTCCTGGAGGCAGACGATGTCCGGCTGGCACTCTTTCAGCCAGGTCAGCAGCAGGTCGATCCGCTGCCGGACCGAATTCACGTTCCAGGTGGCAATTCTGATGGGCATGTCGGCGGGCTCCGGGCAGGGGCCATGGTTAGAACAAACCGCCAACGCCCCCGTCAAGGACGCCGCAAAATCTCCCACAAAATTAACCCGGCTTAAGCCGGGCCTGGGCCATTGATGCGGAAGAGGTTTTTCGAATGGGTTGGCCGGACAAATCCATGAAGCCAGGCGAGCCGCGCGACGGCCTGATCGGCGCGTTCCTGTACTGGCTCGGCGGCTTCGAGATCGAGGACGGCCTGACCGCCGATCTCAGCGAGCGCGAGCTGCGCCGCATCCGCGCCAAGCAGATCGATGCGGTGACGCGGGCCATCCCGGTGACGATGGCCGTCACCATGCTCAACGTCGCCATCGTGCTGATTTTGTTTTGGGGCAGGGGCTGGAACGATTTCCTCGCGATCTGGGGCATGACGCTGGCCGTCACCGCCTCGCTCGCCGTGCGCGCATGGCGGCGGTCGCATCGGAACCCGCCGCAGGAGGCTTCAGCGCGTGCCGCGCGGCAGATGATGCGGCAGGCATTCTTCCTCGCCGCGATCTGGGGCACGCTGCCGCTGGCGCTGTTCAGCCGCGTCGAGCCGACCAGCCAGCTGATCCTTGCCTGTCTCATGGTCGGCATGATGTCCGGCGGCGCCTTCACGCTGTCGACTTTCCCGCGCGCCGGCCTCGTCTATCTCGCCACCGTGACCATCGCCTGCACCGGAGCGCTGCTGTTGTGCGGCAGCGGGCCGTATCTGGTGACCGCGGTGTTCCTGCTGCTGTTCGCGTTCTTCATGGCGCGCAACATCGTCTCGCAGGGCAATCTGTTCCTCGGCAATCTCAAGGCCCAGCTCGAGCTTGAGCGGCAGACCGAGATCATCTCGCTGCTGCTGAAGGACTTTCAGGAAAACGCCAGCGACTGGCTGTGGCAGACCGATGCAGAGGGGCATCTGGTCGACGTGCCCCAGCGCTTCGCCGACGTCGCGCAGCTGCCGCTTCCGCTGCTGAAGGGCTCGCATTTTGTCGACGTGCTCGACATGCTCTGCCCCGATGACAAGAGCGCCGCCTACAACGTCGTCGGCCTGATGGAGCATGCCGAGCCGCTGCACGAGATGAATCTCAGGGTCGTTGCCGGCGGCGAGGCCCGGCTGTGGTCGCTCACCGCGAAGCCGGCTTATGACCGCGACGGGCAATTTTTGGGCTATCGCGGCTTCGGCCGCGATGTCACTGAACGCTGGCGCGCGGAGAAGGCCGAGGCCGAAAGTCGCGCCAAGTCCGATTTCCTCGCCGTGATGAGCCACGAGATCCGCACGCCCATGAACGGCGTGCTCGGGATTGCCAGCATGCTGCTCGAAACCAAACTCGATCCGGAACAGCACGAAGCCGTCACCACGATCCGCGAGTCCGGTGACAATCTCCAGCGCATCCTCAACGACATCCTCGACCTCTCCAAGCTCGAAGCCGGCCGCTTCCAGTTCGAGGCGATCGACTTCGCGCCGCAGGGGCTGATCGAAATGGTCGCGAATGTCGCGCGGGCCAGCGCCAAGAGCAAAGGGCTGGCGGTCAAGGTCGCGCTCGATCCGAACCTGCCGCCGACGCTGCGCGGTGACGTCGCGCGTATCCGGCAGGTGCTGCTCAACCTTGCGTCCAATGCGGTCAAGTTCACCGACGACGGCGAAGTCACGATCTCGGCGACCTGTCAGGCCCGCCGCGACTTGCTGGCCACCGTCGAATGGACGGTCACTGACAGCGGCATCGGCATCGCACCCGAGAAGGTTGGGGAACTCTTCAGCGACTTCGCGCAGGCCGATGCTTCGATCAGCCGCCGCTTCGGCGGCACCGGCCTTGGGCTCGCAATCTCCCGGCGCATCATCGAGCAGATGGGCGGCACCATCGGCGTCATCTCGACGCCGGGTAAGGGCTCGACCTTCCGCTTCACGCTGGTGCTGCCCTGGAGCCAGGCGCCGGCCTCGGACCAGTCCGCCGGCCGTGACGAAGCCGACGAACTCAAGGCGCGCATCGCCGAGCTCGACCGCCCTCTGAAGGTGCTGGTCGCCGAGGACGATGCGGTCAACCGCATGGTGGTGAGCAAGATGCTCGGCGCGTTCGACGTCGAGCTGCGTGTCGTGACCGATGGCGTCCAGGCCGTCGAAGCGGCCTCAGGGGGCGGCTACGACGTCGTGCTGATGGACGTGCGCATGCCCGACATGGACGGCCTTGCCGCGACACGCGCGATCCGCGCGCAAGGCGGGCGCTTCGAAACATTGCCGATCGTCGCGCTGACCGCCAACGCCTTCCCCGAGGACGTCAAGATCTGCCGCGAGGCGGGGATGTCCGACTTCCTGGCAAAGCCCTTGCGCAAGCCGGCGCTGGCCGCCGCGCTGCTCCGCGCGCTGGATGGCTACACGATGTCCATGTCGGAGGACGCACCGCTTCAGCCGGAGCTGACGCCTGACGATGTCGAATGGACGGACGAGGAAAGGCAGATGACGGGCGCGTGAGGCGCTAACCACGCGCATGAATATGAACTTCGCACCGGTTGGCCGGACGCTGGCAATTCGGATGCGCGGTGTTACCTTGCTGCGCCATGCGCCTCGTTGCCCTGCTTCTCATCTTCTTCACAGGCTCTGCCCGCGCCGGCGACGGGCCGCTGATGAGCGCGCACATGATGTTGCCTGTCGTGATCTCCGGCAACAAAGTCTCGCTCGAAAGCTTCGTGGTTCGTCCTGATCGTCCCGGCAAATTTCCTCTCGTCGTGATCACTCACGGAATGCCCGGCATCTTCGGCGATGAATTCTTCGCTGAAATCCTCAACCGCTCTCCGGTCGCCTACAGCAAGGCGGCCGTCGCCTTCGCGCAGCGAGGATATGCCGTGGTCTCGATCATGCGTCGTGGCTATGGCCGATCTGGGGGAGGGTTCTCCGAGTCTTTGCGGCAGGCCTGCGACTATCTTCCGGCCGTGCGCGCTGCCAGCGACGACGTCATTGCGGCGGTCGCTTCACTGCGTGATGAGCCCTGGGTCGACGCCGAGCATGTTGTCTTGCTCGGTCATTCCGTTGGGGGACTCACGGTGATGGACGTCGCCGCACAGAGCATACCGGGGGTCGTTGGCGCCGTTAATTTTGATGGCGGCCGGCAAAGCTTCTCCGCACCCAACCAGCCTTGCTCGCCTGATAATTTGGTCGATACGGTCGCCGCATTGGGGCGCACGGCCCGTGTCCCGGTGCTTTGGCTCTATGCCGAGAACGATCAATTCTATGGTCCGGACCTGGCACGGCGCATGTTCGCGGCCTACAGCGCTGGCGGTGCGCCTGCGCAGTTGCATGTGCTGCCTCCGTTCGGATCGAACGGCCACAATACCGTCATGCTCGCGCCGGCAGGCAATTGGTTTCCGTCCGTCGACCCTTTTCTCGAAAAGTTAGGTCTTCCAACGAAGATCGTCATGGGGCCGCCGTTGTTCGCTGAGCTGCCAATCCCGCCGGGGGCTGTCGCCGCTTGCCAGGAGGCATTCGCGGACTACCTCGCCAATCCCGATGATGCCAAGGCCTTCGCGGTGAGCACGCGCGGCCACTGCGCGACCGGCTTTGGCCGCACAGCTCCCGAGGCGCGCGAGCCTGCTGTGATGAAATGCAAGATCAATTCGCGCGGCGAAGATTGCAGGCGTTACGCGGTCGGACAGAAGCTTGTGGGGGATTGAACCACAGTCCACGCGATGGCGGCGCTCCATCGCAATTCACCCGAATGATCCAGCCACGACCCGTGAAAGCCGAAATGCATCGTGCCGGTCTCCCGGCTACATGGGGCTGTTTTTCAGATTTCGAATCGAGGTTAGATCGAGAAGCTGGTGCCGCAGCCGCAGGACGCCGTCGCGTTGGGATTGTTGACGCGGAACGAGGCGCCGATCAGGTCGTCCACGAAATCGACCTGCGAGCCCGCCAGGAACGGCTGCGAGGCGGAATCGACCAGCACCACCGCATTCTCCTGCTCGATCACGAGATCGTCGTCGGTGCGGTCGCGGTCGATGTCGAATTTGTACTGGAAGCCGGAGCAGCCGCCGCCCTCGACGGAGATGCGCAGCATCGCGCCTGTGCCTTCGCCCTTGAGGATCTCCCCAATCCGGCGTGCGGCGCGGTCACTGATGGTCACGTCATTCGTCGTCACGTCAGTCGTCATGGCTCGTCTCCGATCGTCCCGCGGTCATACCAAATTCATTTGGCCAATTCATTTGGTATCGCGCGTCCGGCATAGTTAAGTGCAAGGATACGCAGAATCAAATGGATAGGGACTAAATTCACCGTGTCCGTCGGAATGGCAGCCCCCCGCGCGCCTTATGCCTGCGACCCCGACCGCAGCCGCGGCCGGCTGGTCGCGGAGCCGCCGAGCCGGACCCGGAGCCCGTTCCGCCGGGATTGCGACCGGGTGATCCATTCCACCGCGTTTCGCCGCCTGAAGTACAAGACCCAGGTGTTCGTGTTCCATGAGGGCGACCATTATCGCACCCGGCTGACCCATTCGCTGGAGGTCGCCCAGATCGCCCGCGCGCTGGCCCGGCAGCTCGGGCTCGACGAGGACCTCACGGAGACGCTGGCGCTGGCCCATGATCTCGGCCATCCGCCGTTCGGGCACGCCGGCGAGCGGGCGCTGGACGCCTGCCTGATGGATTTCGGCGGCTTCGACCACAATGCCCAGACCCTCCGCGTCGTCGGCTCGCTGGAGCACCGCTATCCCGAATTCGACGGTCTCAACCTGACCTGGGAGTCGCTGGAGGGCATCGTCAAGCACAACGGCCCGCTGACTGACCGCAGCGGCGCGCCGGTCGGGCGCTATCGCGAGCACGGCATTCCCGTCGGCATCGCCGATTACATCAAGACCTATGATCTCGAATTGTGGAGCTTCGCCTCACTGGAGGCGCAGGTCGCAGCACTCGCCGACGACATCGCCTATGACGCCCACGACATCGACGATGGCCTGCGCGCGGGCCTGTTCCACCTGGACGATCTCAAGGTGATGCCGCTCACCGCTGAGATCATCGCGGAGACCTCGGCGCATTACCCTGACCTCGAAGATTTCAGGCGCGGCGCCGAGCTGGTGCGCGAACTGATCTCACATCTGATCGGCGCGGTGTTTGCGGAAGCTGAGAAGAACCTCGCCGCCGTGAAGCCGCAATCAGCCCAGGACGTGCGCCAGCAGAGCCGGGCGCTGATCGCGTTCCCCGCCGCGGTCGCGGAGGAAGAGGCCGCCATCAAGCGCTTCCTGTACCAGCACATGTACCGCCACAAGCGGGTGATGCGGGTGATGGGGGAGGCGGAGCAGATCCTGTTCGACCTGTTCGCAAAATACCTGACATCGCCGGCCGAGTTGCCACCGGAATGGCTGGTGGGGGCAGGGGCTGACAATGAGGGCGACCGGGCCCGGCGGATCGGCAATTTCATTGCCGGAATGACCGACCGTTTCGCCCTGACCGAGCACCAGCGGCTTTTTGACTCGACCCCGGATTTGCGTTAGGCGGCGCCCATGCCCGACACATCCTCAGCACCGCATCTGTTCGCCGACGTGCTCGCACGCGTGCACGCCGTTTGCCGCGCGCTCGGCGCGGACGCCAACTGGCCCGAGGGCATCGATCTCTCCCGCGTGGTGGTCGAACCGCCACGCGATGCCACCCATGGCGACATGGCGACAAACGCTGCCATGGTGCTTGCGAAAGAGGCAAAGGCCAAGCCGCGCGACCTCGCCGAGCAGATCGCCGAAAGGCTCCGTGCCGATGCGCTGATCGCAAAGGTCGACGTCGCCGGCCCCGGCTTCATCAACCTGACACTGATGCCGGAGGCCTGGGCCGAGGCGCTGCGCACGGTGCTGCGCGAGGGCGCTGACTATGGCCTCGTCCGTGGCGGCTCCAAGGTCAATGTCGAATACGTCTCGGCCAATCCGACCGGGCCGATGCATGTCGGCCATTGCCGCGGCGCCGTGTTCGGCGATGCGCTGGCGAGCCTGCTCCAGTTCGGCGGTCACGACGTCACACGCGAATATTACATCAACGATGCCGGTGCGCAGGTCGACGTGCTCGCGCGCTCGGCGTTCCTCAGGTATCGCGAGGCGCTCGGCGAGGACATCGGCGCGATTCCGGAAGGGCTCTATCCCGGCGACTATCTGAAGCCGGTCGGCGCGGCGCTCGCGAAGGAGCACGGCGACAAGCTCCTTGCCAAGAACGAAGCCGAGTGGCTGCCGGCGGTTCGCGCCAAGGCGATCGCGATGATGATGGACATGATCAAGGACGATCTTGCCGCCCTCAACATCCGCCACGACGTGTTCTTCTCCGAACGCTCGCTGATCGAGACCGGCAACAACAAGGTTGCCGAGACCATCGATTTTCTGAAGGCCAAGGGCGACATCTACGAAGGCCGCCTGCCGCCGCCGAAGGGCGCGCCGGTCGAGGATTGGGAAGACCGCGAGCAGTTGCTGTTCAAGGCGACCGCCTACGGCGACGACGTGGATCGTCCGCTGATCAAGTCGGACAATTCCTACACCTACTTCGCCTCCGACATCGCCTACCACAAGAACAAGTTCGACCGTGGTTTTGCGGAGATGATCGACGTCTGGGGCGCCGACCATGGCGGCTACATCAAGCGCATGCAGGCGGCGGTGAAGGCGACGACGTCCGGCAAGGGTGCGCTCGACGTCAAGATCGTCCAGCTCGTGAAGTTGCTGCGCAACGGCGAGCCGGTGAAAATGTCGAAGCGGAGCGGGGACTTCGTCACCTTGCGTGAGGTGGTGGATGAAGTCGGCCAGGACGCCGTCCGCTTCATGATGCTCTACCGCAAGAACGACGCGGTGCTCGACTTCGACCTCGCCAAGGTCATGGAACAGTCGCGCGACAACCCTGTGTTCTACGTCCAGTACGGCCACGCCCGCGGCCATTCGATCTTCCGCAACGCACGGGCCGAAATGTTCCCGGACTTGCCGGAGGATGCGGACAAGCGTATCGCCTGGCTTGCTGAGTCGGCCGTGGAACGGCTTTCGGACCCGGTGGAGCTTGATCTTCTCAAGCGCCTCGCAATTTTTCCGCGCATGCTGGAAGCGGCTGCTAGCGCCCACGAGCCGCACCGAATTGCCTTCTATCTCTATGACTTAGCGAGTGAATTTCACGCACTTTGGACGAAGGGGCGCGATTTGCCCTATTTACGCTTCATTATCAATAATGATGCAGTTCTAACGAAGGCGCGACTGGCCATGGTCCAGGGCGTCGTCTCTGTCCTGGCATCGGGCCTCGCCATCCTCGGCGTCCATGCTCCGGACGAGATGCGGTAGTTTGGGGCGAACTACTTAAGGGGAATTTTTGGGGGTAACCGGCAGAAGCCGGATCGCTTAGACTTGGTTGAAAGCCTTGTGGGTCGAAAGCCGTGCCTTGGTCGAGGGGCGCGCGGCTTTCCCGAAGGGACGCATCATCACGATGGCCGAACGATATCAAGACAGACCGTTTCCCTCCGACGACTATGGTCGCGGTGGCGACCAGCATGGCAAGGCGGATAGCGATCCCCTGGCCGAGCTGGCCCGCCTGATCGGACAGACCGATCCGTTCGCAGCGCAGGGTCGGCCGAGCACGCCGCCGGCAGCGCCCGCCCAGACCTATCAGGATCACGATTATCCGCAGGGCGATGACCAGCAGGATTATGCCGAGCAGGCGCCGTCGCCTCAGCCCGGGCCGCCCTCATGGATGCGGCGCGCCAATGTGCAGCCGCAGTCGGCGCCCGAGCCCGACTTCACCGCCTCTATGAACCCGGTTCATCCATTGCATCGCTATTCAGCCCAGCCGACCGCGCCCGAGCCTGAGGTCCATCAGCCGCAGGCCTACGGGGATCACGCGTATCAGGATCAGGGCTATCAAAACCAGGCGTATCAGGAACCGGCCTATCAGGCCCATGCGCACCAGCAGCACGATCAGGCCTACCAGCAGCAAGCCTATCAGGAGCCGCATCAGCAGCCCGATCCGTCGCGCTACGACGATGCGCTGTACGGGCGGCTGGAGTCGGGCGAGCAGGACTACCAGCGCGATCCCGCCTATCCCGATGATCCCTACGCGTTCCAGAGCGACTATCCCGAGGCTGATCTCGACGAGCCGAAGAAGCAGCGCGGCGGCATGATGACGGTCGCGGCGATCCTCGCGCTTGCCGTGGTCGGCACCGGCGCGGCGTTCGCCTACAAGACCTATGTCGGTTCGCCCCGCAGCGGCGAGCCGCCGATCATCAAGGCCGACAATACGCCCACCAAGATCGTGCCGGCGCCGACGGACTCCGCGGCTAAGGTGCCCGATCGCATGGCGACCGGTGACGGCTCCGAGAAGATCGTGCCGCGCGAAGAGGCGCCTGTCGATGTCGCCGCCAAGGCGGGCGGTCCTCGCGTGGTGTTCCCGCCGCTGAACCAGAATGCGAACCCGCCGCCGGTGGCGAGCGTGTCGCCGTCCACGGTGCCGCCGCCAAGCACGGGTCCGGTCCCGAGCAACGGCACGCTGCCGGCCAACTCGCCGCGCCCGATCCGGACCGTGGCAGTGAGGGGCGATCAGACCGACAGCGCGACGCCGCAATCGGCCGCGACGAAGCCGGGCGCAGCTTCGCCTAGGGCTGTTGCCGCACCTGCGGCTCCGGCCGCCCCGCGCAATCCGCCGACGTCCGCCAATGCCAGCGCCAACCAGCCGATGTCGCTGGCGCCGCAATCGGTGCCGGCGGCCGAGCCGCCGCAGCGGATGGCTGCAACCACCCCGACACAGATCGCGCCCGCCAGCAGTGGTGGAGGCGGCTACGTCGTGCAGGTTTCCTCGCAGCAGACGGAAGACAGCGCGCACGCCTCCTATCGCGTCCTTCAGGGCAAGTACGGCAGCGTGCTCGGCTCCCGCTCGCCGGTGATCAAGCGGGTCGATCTCACCGACAAGGGCAAGGGCGTCGTCTACCGCGCCTTCGCGGGACCCTACGCTTCGGCCGAGGAAGCGACGCAGGCTTGCAACAGCCTGAAGTCCGCTGGCCTGTCGGCCTGCTTCATCCAGAGGAATTAGCGGCCGTTTCCTTGACCCCCTCGCGGGTCAGGGTTAATCGGCCGTTATGAGCACGCGGGCCTTCATTACGGGCGTATCCGGAACGGAACTGACCGCCGCCGAGCGGGAGTTTATCCGTAGCCAGCGCCCGTGGGGCTTCATCCTCTTCAAGCGCAATATCGCGACGCCTGCTCAAGTTGCTGCACTCGTTGCGGAATTGCGCTCTGTCGCGGGGGCCGCTGATGCCCCTGTCCTGATCGACCAGGAGGGCGGACGGGTACAGCGGCTGGGGCCGCCGCACTGGCCGGCCTATCCGCCGGGGGCCGTCTTCTCGACTTTGTACGACACTGATTCGGCGCTCGGGCTGACGGCCGCACGCCTCAGCGCCCGCTTGATCGCGGCCGATCTCGCCGATCTCGGCATTACCGTGGATTGCCTGCCGCTGGCCGACGTGCCGGTGGAGGGCGCCGATGGCGTCATCGGGAACCGGGCCTACGGCACCGAGCCGAGCAAGGTCGCTGCGATCGCCCGCGCGGTCACCGAGGGGCTGGAGCAGGGCGGCGTGCTGCCGGTGCTCAAGCACATTCCCGGTCATGGCCGCGCCACCGCCGACACCCATTTCAAGCTGCCCACCGTGGATACGCCGCGCGACGAGTTGGAGCGGACCGACTTCGCCGCGTTCAAGCCGCTGGCGGACCTGCCGATGGCCATGACTGCACATGTTGTGTTTAGCGCGGTCGACCCCGCCCATCCGGCGACGACTTCTGCGACAATGATTGATCAGGTGATTCGCGGCGTAATCGGGTTCCAGGGTTTGTTAATGAGTGATGACGTGTCGATGAACGCGCTGTCGGGGAATATCGCCGAACGGACCCGCGCCATCTTCGCGGCTGGTTGCGACGTCGCCCTGCATTGCAACGGCAACATCGAGGAGATGCGCGAAGTCGCCGGCGAGACGCCTGACTTGTCGGGCAGGGCGCTGGAGCGGGCGAAAGCCGCGCTTGCTGCGCGCAAGGCTCCGCAGGCGTTCGACCGGGCGGCCGCACGCGCCGAACTCGACGCATTGATCGCACGGGCAAATACGGCATCCGCATGAGCGCAGAAATCCTATCGTTTGAAACCGGGCGGCCCGCAGAGCTCGCCGAGGATGAACCGGCGCTGGTCGTCGATGTCGAGGGCTATGAAGGCCCGCTCGACCTGTTGCTCGCGCTGGCGCGGAACCAGAAGGTCGACCTCGCCAAGATCTCGATCCTGGCGCTGGCCGATCAGTATCTCCACTTCATCGAAGCGGCGCGAAAGATCCGGCTCGAATTGGCCGCCGACTATCTCGTGATGGCGGCGTGGCTCGCCTTCCTGAAGTCGCGCCTGCTGCTGCCGGAGCCGCCGAGCGCGGAAGGTCCGAGCGCCGAAGAAATGGCGACTGCGCTCGCCAACCGCCTGCGCCGTCTCGAAGCCATTCGCGAAGCGGCCAACCGGCTGATGAACAGGCAGCAATTGCTGCGCGACATCTTCCCGCGCGGCGAGCCTGAGCAGATCGCCGAGATCAAGCATCAGAAATATACCGCGACGCTGTACGATTTGCTGACCGCCTACGCTTCGCAGCGGCAGTCGCGCGTGCTCGCGAGCGTGCATCTGGCCAAGCGCACGGTGTGGTCGCTCGCCGAAGCGCGCGCCACGCTGGAGCGCCTCGTCGGCAGCATCAGCGAGCAGGACGACTGGGGCGTTCTCGACGACTATCTGCTCCGGCATGTCGCCGATCCGACCCAGCGCGCGACGGTGCTCGCCTCGAGCTTTGCTGCTGCGCTCGAACTGGTGCGTGAAGGTCAGCTCGAGCTGAACCAGAAAGAGGCGTTTGCGCCCATCTATTTCCGGAAGGGGCGCCCCAAGCCGGTCGTGGACGCAGCTCCTGCGCCCGACGCGCCGGTCGCTTAAGTGCAACAAGGAGAATCTGCCATGGCAAGCCTGGCTGAAGTGCGGGTAGAAGAGGCCGAGCCGATGGAGAACGAGTCCCAGGCACGTCCCGAGGAATTGCGGCTGCTGGAAGCGCTGCTGTTTGCCTCGAATGAACCGCTGGATACCGCGACGCTCGCCAAGCGCATGCCTGATGGTGTCGACGTCAAGGCCGCGCTGGAGCAGCTCCAGGCCGACTATTCGCTGCGCGGTGTGAATCTCGTGCGCGTCGCCAACAAATGGACCTTCCGTACCGCCGGCGATCTCGCCTGGCTGATGACGCGCGAAAGCCACGAGACCCGCCGCCTGTCGCGCGCCGCGATCGAGGTGCTGGCGATCATCGCCTATCACCAGCCGGTGACGCGGGCCGAGATCGAGGAGATCCGTGGCGTCGTCACCTCGAAGGGCACGCTCGACGTGCTGCTGGAGACCGGCTGGATCAAGCCGCGTGGCCGTCGCAAGACACCCGGCCGCCCGCTGACCTTCGGAACCACCGAGGACTTCCTGTCGCAGTTCACGCTGGAACAGCTTGGCGACCTGCCGGGTCTGGAAGAGCTGAAGGGCACGGGCCTGCTGGATTCGCGCCTGCCGACCGGATTCAGCGTGCCGACGCCGTCGGACGACCCGCAGCTGCGCGAAGACGAGGATCCGCTGGAACCTGGCGAGGACCTCGATCTGGCGCTGGCGCCCGCGGTCGAGCCCGAGACGCCGGAAGAGGCGCCGGACGGCGGCAATGAGGGCCGCGAGGGCGGCAGCGAGGACTGACGTCCCGGCCTGGTATGGGCTGCCTGCGACCAGTTAACACTAGCAAGATTACGTAGCGCCAACAGCGAATTGGCGCTGCCTTGGTCCTTGTTTTTGAGGCCTGCCGCGCCTAGGTTTCGGGGAAGATCGGCCGGGTCCCCGGCCAAGCGTGTTTGGAGGGTTGCAGGATGGGTTCGCTTAGCATTTGGCACTGGATCCTGGTGATCGCAGTCGTCCTGCTGCTGTTCGGCCGCGGCAAGATTTCGGATCTGATGGGCGACGTGGCGCAGGGCATCAAGGCGTTCAAGAAGGGCATGCAGGACGACGACAAGGTCGCCGACAAGCCCGAGCCTTCGAAGTCCATCGAGCATAACAACGCCGCACCGACTGCGGCCCGGTCCGACGTCGGCAGCAAGGCCGTCTGAGCAAGAGTACGCGAGACGCGGGTAGCGGCCCCGATCCTGCGCGCAAGGGATTGGGCCGGTTGCGGCTGGCGTGAACGGAAGACCTCATGTTCGACATCGGGTGGAGTGAACTGGTCCTGATCGGGGTCGTGGCCCTGGTTGCCATCGGCCCGAAAGAGTTGCCGGGCGTGCTGCGCATGGTCGGGCAGTGGATGGGCAAGGCCCGCAAGATGGCCTCTGAATTCCAGGGCCAGTTCCAGGAAGCCATGCGCGAGGCCGAGATGGCCGACCTCAAGAAGAGCTTCGACGAGGTCAAGGAAGCAGCGTCCGGTTTTGCCGGCAACAATCTGATGACCTCGCTCCAGAAGGACGTCAGCGACGCACTCCGCGTCGATGCGCTGGACAAGCCGGCCGAGACGACCACGACCACCGCCGTCGAACCGCCGGTGGCACCGACGACACCGGAAGCGCCGACGCCCGAGACCTTCGTGGAGGCCGAGGCGCATGCGGCCGTGAACGAGCCGCTCGCCATCACCCGTGAGGTCGAGCAGGCGCAAATTGCCGAGACCGCGGTGGCTCAGGACACCGCGCCATCCGAAGCGATCAAGGACGCCAAAGCGTCATGAGCGACGCCGATATCGAGGCCAGCAAGGCCCCGCTGATGGACCATCTGATCGAGCTGCGCTCGCGCCTGATCAAGGCGCTGCTCGGCTTCGGCGTGGCCTTCATCCTGTGCTTCTTCTTCGCCAAGCAGATCTACAACGTGCTGGTCTGGCCGTTCGTGTGGGTTGCGGGTCCCGAGAATTCCAAATTCATCTACACGGCGCTGCTGGAATATTTCATCACCCAGCTCAAGCTCGCGCTGTTCGGCGCCGGCTTTATCTCGTTCCCGATCGTGGCGACCCAGATCTACAAGTTCGTCGCGCCGGGCCTCTACAAGCACGAGAAGAACGCCTTCGTACCCTATCTGGTCGCGACACCGTTCTTCTTCGTGCTGGGCGCAGCGCTGGTCTATTTCGTCGTGTTGCCGATGCTGGTCCGCTTCTCGCTCGGCATGCAGCAGGCCGGTAGCGACGAGACCGCACAGATCCAGCTCTTGCCCAAGGTCGGCGAATATTTGTCGCTGATGATGTCGCTGATCTTCGCCTTCGGCATCGCCTTCCAGCTCCCGGTGATCCTGACGCTGCTGGGCCGGATCGGCATCGTCTCGGCCAAAATGCTGCGCGAGAAGCGCCGCTATTTCATCGTCATCGCCTTCGTCATCGCGGCCGTGCTGACGCCGCCCGACGTGCTGAGCCAGTGCTCGCTCGCGATCCCCTTGCTGTTGCTCTACGAGGGCTCGATCATCGCGGTCGGGATCGTGGAGAAGAAGGCCGCAGCCGCGCAGGCCCCCACTGGCACCGACGTGTCGACGCCGGCCAATCCGGCGGAGTAGGGCGCCGCCTCACCGGTGTCATTCGGAGTAGGGCGCCGCCTCACCGGTGTCATTCCCCGCCTTGTGCGCAATTGCGCACTGGAGCGGGGAATCCAGTACGCCGCGGCCCCTCGGAGAATCACTGGCGTCTCTGGAATACTGGATCGCCCGCTTTCGCGGGCGATGACAGCTGTGCTAGGGGGAACAGCCATTTGCACAAATGCAAATCCTGATTTGCAAGTTTGCAACAAGCCTCAGGACCACGCCCATGCACGACATCAAATCGATCCGCGACAATCCGCAAGCCTTCGACGCCGGCCTCGCACGGCGTGGCCTCAAGCCGCTGTCGGCATCGCTGCTCGCGATCGACGAGAGGCGGCGCGCGGCGATCCTGGCGTCCGAGCAGGCGCAGGCGCGGCGCAACGCGGCCTCCAAGGAAATCGGCGACGCAAAGAAGGCGAAGGACGACGCGCGTGCCGCCAAGCTGATGGCCGAGGTCGCCGAGCTCAAGACCACGATGCCGGAGCTCGAAGCCACCGCGAAGTCGGCCGATGAGGAACTGACGAAAGAGCTGTCCGCAATCCCGAACATTCCGTTCGACGAAGTGCCCGATGGCGTCGACGAGCACGGCAACGTCCAGCACCATGTGTTCGGCAACAAGCGCAATTACAGCTTTGCGCCGAAGCTGCATGACGATCTCGGCACCGCGCTCGGCTACATGGATTTCGAGGCGGCGGCAAAACTCTCCGGCGCGCGCTTCGTCGTGCTGAAGAAGGGACTGGCGCGGCTCGAGCGCGCGATCGGCCAGTTCATGCTCGACCTGCACACGACCGAGCACGGCTACACCGAAATCAATCCGCCGCTCCTCGTGCGCAACGAGGTGATGTTCGGCACCGGGCAATTGCCGAAATTCGAGGATGACCAGTTCTGGGCGATCAGCGGCGAGCTTCTTGCTGCCCCCGATCTCGAGCGGCTGAAGACCGAGCGCCTCGGTCTCATCCCGACCGCGGAAGTTTCGCTCACCAACCTCGCGCGCGAATCCATTCTCGACGAGAAGCAATTGCCGATGCGCCTCACCGCGCTGACGCCGTGCTTCCGGGCGGAGGCGGGTGCTGCGGGCCGCGACACCCGCGGCATGATCCGCCAGCACCAGTTCACCAAGGTCGAGCTGGTCTCGATCACGACGCCCGAGACCAGCAAGGACGAGCTGGAGCGGATGCTGTCCTGCGCCGAGCAGGTGCTCCGGAAGCTGGACCTGCACTACCGCGTGATGACGCTCTGCGCAGGGGATATGGGTTTTTCGTCGCAAAAAACCTATGACATCGAGGTCTGGATGCCCGGGCAGGGCGATGGCGGCATGTTCCGTGAGATCTCGAGCTGCTCGGTCTGCGGCGACTTCCAGGCACGTCGCATGGATGCGCGCTCGCGTGGGCCGGACGGCAAGCCGCGCTTCGTGCACACGCTGAACGGCTCCGGTACCGCAGTCGGCCGCGCGCTGATCGCCGTGATGGAGACCTATCAGCAGGAGGACGGCTCGATCGCGGTCCCCGACGTGCTCCAGCCCTATATGGGCGGGCTGAAGGTGGTCACGCGCGAGTAAAGCGTGTTGCTCGACTGAAACGCAGAAACGTTTGGTTGCGAAGATCGGGCGGCCGGTTATCCTGCCGGCCACCCGACAACGCGAACCGACCGTTCATGGCCTTGCACCGCGACATCTTCTGGGTCGGCCGACAATGGGCGGTGACGGGTGCCGGCATCCAGGCGGTCGACCAGCGGCTGCGCGGCGTGCTCGACATCGCGATCGCGCGGCTCTGGGACGACGATTACGTCCGGAGCCGGCGCGCGAAGCCCGGCGTGAATGCTGCGGATTTCGACAGCGCGCTGACGGTGGCGCGCGAACGCTTTCCCAATATGCCGTTCGAGGCGCCGGAGTCGGATCCGATCGTGGCGCAGCTGCAGGCGCTCGGCGTGATCGAGGCTCCCGTCGTAAGCCCGGTCGTGCCGGCGATGCAATTGCGTGCGGAGGGCCGGCTCGCGCGCTTCCTGCCGCAATGGCGTGTTCGGAGATAAACGGGGCCAAGCCGGTGGCCGCGGGTAAATCGCCCGGTTTGCCTGAACGGCCCCGGCCGGATAAGACGGCTCAGACCCGCTTCCAGGAATCGACCTTTCGCATGCGCATTCTCTGCACCAACGACGACGGCATCCACGCTCCCGGCCTCAAGGTCGTGGAGGAGATCGCCAAGGCGCTGTCGGACGACGTCTGGGTGGTTGCACCCGAGCTCGACCAGTCCGGCGTGTCGCACTCGCTGTCGTTGAACGATCCCTTGCGCCTGCGCGAAGTCGGCGAGCGGCACTTCGCCGTGCGCGGCACGCCGACCGACTGCGTCATCATGGGCGCGCGGCATATCCTCGGCACCAAGCCGCCGGATCTCGTTCTGTCGGGCGTCAACAAGGGCCGCAACGTCGCCGAGGACGTGGTCTATTCCGGCACCATCGCCGGGGCGCTGGAAGGCACCATTCTGGGCCTGCCGTCGTTCGCGCTGTCGCAGGAGTTCAGCATCGAGACCCGCGACCGGCCGCTGTGGGACACCGCGCGCAAGTTCGGGCCCGACATCCTGCGCAAGGTGATCAAGGCCGGGATCCCGAAGGACACCGTCATCAACGTCAACTTCCCGGCCTGCGCGCCGGAGGATGTACAAGGCATCCGCGTCACGCGGCAGGGCAAGCGCAATCTCGGCTTCCTCAGGATCGACGAACGCCGGGACGGCCGCAACAATCCCTATTTCTGGATCGGCTTCGAGCGCGCGGCGATGATGGACACGCCCGCGGAGGGCACCGATCTGGCGGCGCTGCGCGAGCGCTACGTTTCGGTCACGCCGCTCCGGCTCGACCGCACCAACGAGGCGTTTTCGGAAGCGCTGAGCGCGACGCTGAAATAAAGCTAGCCGCCGCGCAGCGCCGCTTCGATGGTCTTGCCGAGCGCGTCGAGCTGGAACGGCTTCTGAAGCGCCGGCCGGTCGCGATATTGTTCGGGCAGGCCGGAGGAGCCGTAGCCGGTGGCGAAGATGAACGGGCAGCCCTTCGCCTTGATGACGTCGGCGACCGGCGAGATGACCTTGCCGTTGACGTTGACGTCGAGGATGGCGATGTCGAACTCGGTCGCCTGGGCGAGCCGCATCGCCTCGTTGATGTCGCCGGCTTCGGCTGCGACCTTGTAGCCGAGCTCTTCGAGCATGTCGGCGACCATCATCCTGATCATCACCTCGTCTTCGACGAGGAATACAGAGCGGCCCGAAAGCCCGGTCGCGGTCATTGTCGGTGAGTCCTTGCCCATTTGCGGAAAACGTTCGCAGATAACGCGAATCGACGCAATGCGCGTTTCGGCGAACGGATGACTGAAAATGGCCTCTGCGTCAGTCCGCTTCAAGCCAATTTGTGGTCAAGTACCGCGTCCAGAGGCTATCATGGGTTCCTGAGCAGGAACAAGATTCCTGCCTCTGGACTTTGCGATACGGGCATATGACGAGACGACACGAGCAGCCATGACCTCCCATCAGCACCCGCCGGAAAAGATGATGTTTCAGCTCACGCTGAGACGCCGGGGCATCAGCGACCAGGCGGTGCTGCGGACCATGGAGGAGGTGCCGCGCGACCAGTTCGTGGACGAGCCGGATCGTGACGCCGCCTATCGCGATAGCGCGCTGCCGATCGCGTGCGGGCAGACCATCAGCCAGCCCTTTGTTGTCGCCTATATGACAGAGCAGCTCCAGCTCCAGAAGAAGCATCGCGTGCTCGAGATCGGCGCCGGCTCCGGCTATCAGGCGGCGGTGCTGTCGCGGCTCGCGGGGCAGGTGCTGACGGTCGAGCGTTACCGCAAGCTGGCGGACACCGCGCGCACGAGGATCGAGAAGCTCGGCTATCACAATGTCGAGGTGATGCTGGGCGACGGCCTGAACCTGCCGGCCAATATCGGCCCGTTCGACCGCATCATCGTCACCGCCGCGGTGGAGCAGCTTCCCGAGAACCTGGTCGAACGGCTGGAGGTCGGCGGCATCCTGATCGCCCCCGTCGGCCCGCATCAGGGCGTACAGACCCTGGTCCGCCTCAGCCGGACCGAGGCCGGGATCGAGCGCAAGGAACTCGTCGAGGTCCGCTTCGTGCCGGCACTGCCCGGGGTGGCGCGGGAGCTGTAGAATTCCGGATCGGCTGTGCTGCCAACATCTTATTGGGAGGGTTAAGCCGTTATTTACTCGCGACGTGTTTACTTAAAACATCAGTTCAGTTGCGTACGAGTGAGTAACCATGTCTGTTGTCGCCGAGTTGCTTAACTCGCGCCGCGTGCCGCAGGTTGCGGTCTTGGCGCTGATCTCCTTCAGCTTCGCGGGATGCAGCGCCGACATGTCGTCGCGCATGTCCCAGTCGAACTTCTCCAACCCCTTCGCGTCTGATCAGACCGGCTCGGTGCAGCAGGCACCGCCGCCGCAGCAGCCGCGTGAGCTGCCGCAATATTCGCGGCCGCAGACGCAGTCCGGCTATTATCAGTCTCAACCCTTGCCGCCACCGGCGGTGTCCGCGCCGCAATCCTATCCGGTTGCGGGTGGTGGCGGTGTGTCCGGAGGCGGCCGCGGCGTCAGCTCTTACGCGCCCCCGTCGCAGCCGCATCTCGAAACCACGGCGACCGTGCCGCCGCGCTCGGTCGCGGCTGCCCAGCCGGCCGGCGGGACCAAGATCATCGTCGGCACCAGCGACACGCTCGATGTGCTCGCCAAGCGCTATCGCGTCACGCCGCAGGCGATCATGGCGGCCAATGGCTACAAGGGGCCGCGCGCGCTTTCGCCCGGTCAGCAGCTGATCATCCCGCATCCGGCGACGGCCGCAGCGCCTGCGCCTTTGATGGCTCCCGTCGCAGCGGCTCCCGCGATGGCGCCTGCTCGGCCGGTTGCCGTCATGGCTGCGCCGTCGAGCATGCACTTCGTCAATCGCGGCGATACGCTTGCCAGCATCGCGCGCAAGAACCACATTTCGTCGACTGAGCTGGCTCGTGCCAACGGCCTCGATCCGTCTGCAAAACTCAAGCTCGGCACCAAGTTGACCGTGCCCGGTTCCAAGACCGCCGCCTTGGCGGCCCCGGTTGGGGCGGCTCCTGTTGCCGGGACACTCCAGCCCGTTGCTGCTGCTCCCGCACCCGCCACCAAGATGGCCGCTGTCGCTGCGCCCGCGCAAAGCGCGCGCCTCGCCCAGGCCACGACCAATGTCGAAGAGAAGCCAGTTGCTGAGGCTCCGGCGAAAGCTGCCGAGACCACCAGCGCGCTCCCGACCTTCCGCTGGCCGGTCCGCGGCAAGGTGGTCACGAGCTACGGCGCCAAGACCAACGGCAAGTCCAATGACGGCATCAATCTCGCGGTGCCCGAGGGGACGCCGGTCAAGGCGGCTGAAGACGGTGTCGTCGCCTATTCCGGCAACGAGCTGAAGGGTTACGGCAATCTGGTCCTGGTTCGGCACTCCAACGGCTACGTCACCGCATATGCCCATGCGAGTGAGCTGATGGTGAAGCGCGGAGATACCATCAAGCGCGGTCAGGTCATTGCCAAGTCGGGTCAATCCGGGGAGGTGGCGTCGCCGCAGCTTCACTTCGAGATCCGCAAGGGATCGAGCCCGGTTGACCCGCTTCAATTTTTGAACGGGGCGTGAGGCCTCGTCGGGCTCTCGTCATACGAACGGTGTCATCGCCCGCGAAAGCGGGCGATCCAGTATTCCAGAGGCCGGTGTGCTTGAGCCGACAGGCCGTGGCGTACTGGATTCCCCGCTGCGCGGGGAATGACAGCGGTGTGCTGGGCGATAAATTCCGACTAACTACTTCCCCGTCAGCTTCACACCCAGCCGTCCGGCCAGCTCCTGCACGAACTGCCAGGCGACGCGGCCCGAGCGGGAGCCGCGTGTGGTCGACCATTCCAGGGCCTCGCGCTCGAGCGCCTCGTCGTCGACCTCAATGCCGAAATGGCTGCAATAGCCGCGCACCATGGCGAGATATTCGTCCTGGCTGCAGCGATGGAAGCCGAGCCAGAGGCCGAAGCGATCCGACAGCGACACCTTCTCCTCAACGGCCTCGCCGGGATTGATCGCGGTCGAGCGCTCGTTCTCGATCATCTCGCGCGCCAGCAGATGGCGGCGGTTGGAAGTGGCGTAGAGAATGACGTTCTCGGGCCGGCCTTCGATGCCACCTTCGAGCACGGCCTTGAGCGACTTGTAGGACGCATCATTGCCGTCGAAGGAGAGATCGTCGATGAACACGATGAAGCGGAAGCTGGAGTCGCGGAGCTTCTCCATCAGCATCGGCAGCGTTTCGATATCCTCGCGGTGGATCTCGATGAGCTTGAGCTTGTCGGCGGGCTTGCGGTCCGCGTTGATGCTGGCATGCGCGGCCTTCACCAGTGACGACTTGCCCATGCCGCGTGCGCCCCAGAGCAGGGCGTTGTTGGCGGGCAGGCCGCCTGCGAAGCGCTCGGTATTCTCCATCAGGATGTCGCGCATCCGGTCGACCCCCTTGAGCAGGAACAGCTCGACGCGGCTGACCCGCGGCACCGCAGCGAGGCGTCCGTCCGGATGCCAGACATAGGCGTCCGCCTGCTTGAACGATTCGCGTTCGGCAGCCGGCTTGCCCTGGGCGGCAAGATGCGCCGCAATGGTCTCCAGCGCGCGGACGATGCGCTCCTGGGAGAGATCCGGGGATGTCTTGAGGGCTGCCTTGACGGTCGCCGTGGGGCGTTTTGCCGCGACGCGGGCGGCCTTCCTGGCAGGGGTGCGGGGGCCTTTGCCGGCCGGGCTTTTGCTTGGTTTTTGGGGCATGTCCGAAGTTCCTGAGAACGCAGCCTTATCGGGCCTGAGGGCGCGCCGCAAGGTGGCCAAATCGCCGGTCTGGCAGCGTTGCAATTGGGGCAATGGCCGCTATAGTCCGCGCGAATTTGACCGAACCGGTCGCCTTTGAGGGCCTGACCGGTCTTCCCCCGTTTCCACGAGGATCGTCCGAATGTTCATTACTCCTGCGTATGCCCAGGCCGCGGGCGCCGGCGACACCAACAGCATGTTGATGTCGCTGCTGCCGTTCGCCCTGATCTTCGTGATCATGTACTTCCTGATTCTGCGTCCGCAGCAGAAGAAGGTCCGCGACCACGCCGATCTCGTGAAGAACATCCGCCGCGGCGACACCGTGGTGACCTCGGGCGGCCTCGTCGGCAAGGTCACCAAGGTGGTCGACGACGACCAGATCGAGTTCGAGATTGCCGACGGTGTGCGCGTGCGGCAGATGCGCTCGATGGTTTCCGGCGTGCGCGCCAAGGGCGAGCCGGCCAAGGAATCCAAGGATAGCGCCAAGGAAGCCGCCAAGGACGACGCCGCGTCGAAGTGAGCTCTTCCGCGAGCATCTCAAGTCTCCCGATCTGACAGGTCCAGTCGATGTTGTATTTCACGCGGTGGAAGGCGCTCGGGATTATCCTGACGGCGCTGATCGTGTGCCTCTGCGCGGTCCCGAACTTCTTCCCGGAGTCGCAGGTCAAGACCTGGCCCGCCTGGGCGCAGCGCCGGCTCGTGCTCGGCCTCGATCTCCAGGGCGGCTCCTATCTGCTGCTTGAGGTCGATTCCGCCTATGTGAAGAAGGAGCGGCTCGATCAGGTTCGCGACGACGTTCGTCGGACGCTGCGCGATGCCAAGATCGGCTTCACGGGCGGCGTCACCGTGCGTAACGACGCGGCCGAGGTTCGCATCACCAAGGAAGCCGATTGGCAGCCGGCGCTCGCCAAGCTGCGCGAGCTGTCCCAGCCGCTGGGCGGTCTGATGGGATCGAGCGGTCAGCGCGACCTCGAGGTGACCGATGCCGGTGGCGGCCTGATCCGCCTGGCCGTCCCGCAAGCCGCGATGCTCGACCGCATGCGCAAGACCATCGAGCAGTCGATCCAGATCGTCGAGCGCCGCGTCAACGAGCTTGGCACCGTCGAGCCCGTGATCCAGCGCCAGGGCAACGACCGCATCCTCGTGCAGGTCCCGGGCCTTCAGGATCCGACGCGCCTGAAGAAGCTGCTCGGCGAGACCGCGAAGATGGAATTCCGCATGGTCGACACGACCGTGTCGCCGGACCAGGCGCAACAGGGCAGATTGCCGCCGGAATCCGAGCTGCTGATGAGCGCGTCGCCGCCGCCGACGCCCTACGTGGTCAAGAAACAGGTGTTGGTTGCCGGTGGCGATCTGATCGATGCGCAGGCAACCTTCGACCAGCGTACGAGTGAGCCGGTCGTCAGCTTCAAGTTCAATACGTCGGGCGCGCGCAAATTCGCGCAGGCCACGCAAGAGAATGTCGGGCTGCCCTTCGCGATCGTGCTCGACAACAAGGTGATTTCTGCGCCCAGGATCAACGAGCCCATCACGGGCGGGCAGGGACAGATCTCGGGCAGCTTCACGGTCCAGTCCGCCAACGATCTCGCGATCCTGATGCGCGCCGGCGCGCTGCCGGCGCCGTTGACCGTGGTTGAGGAGCGTACCGTCGGTCCGGGTCTCGGCCAGGACTCGATCGAGAAGGGCGAGCTTGCGGCCTATGTCGGCTCGATCCTCGTCGTGATCTTCATGCTGTTGACCTATCGGCTGTTTGGCGTGTTCGCCAACATCGCGGTGGCCATCAACGTCGCCATGATCTTCGGCCTGCTGTCGCTGCTCAACGCCACGCTGACGTTGCCCGGCATCGCCGGCATCGTGCTCACCGTCGGCATCGCGGTCGATTCCAACGTGCTGATCTACGAGCGCATCCGCGAGGAATTGCGCGGCGGCCGCAATGCGATCTCGGCGATCGACGCCGGCTTCAAGCGGGCGCTCGCGACCATCCTCGATTCCAACATCACCACCTTCATTGCCGCCGCGGTGCTGTTCTACATCGGCACCGGCCCGGTGCGCGGCTTTGCCGTGACGCTCGGGATCGGCATCATCACCACGGTGTTCACCGCCTTCACCATGACCCGGCTGATCGTCGCCTGGTGGGTGCGGTGGAAGCGGCCGCAGAGCGTGCCGATCTAGGAGCCTGATCGTGACTCAGACCGTTCTCATCGGGCTCGGCGTCCTCATCGCCATTCTCACCGTGGTCGCAGCCTTTGGCTGGCTACCTTCGCTGCGCATCGTCCCGGACGAGACGCATTTCGACTTCACGCGCTTCCGCCGCATCAGCTTCCCGATCTCGGCTGTGCTGTCGATCGTCGCCATCACGCTGTTCTTCACCCACGGGTTGAACCTCGGTATCGACTTCAAGGGCGGCACGCTGCTGGAGGTCAAGGTAAAGTCCGGCGCCGCCGACATCTCGGCGATGCGCACCTCGCTCGACGCCCTGGGTCTGGGCGAAGTCCAGTTGCAGCAGTTCGGCGGCCCCGAGAACGTTCTGATCCGCGTTGCGGAGCAGCCGGGCGGCGACGCCGCGCAGCAGGCCGCCGTGCAGAAGCTTCGTAGCGCGCTTGGCGACAGCGTCGACATTCAGCGCGCCGAGGTGCTGGGCCCGCGCGTCGCCGGAGAGCTGCTCGCGTACGGCATGCTCGGCCTGATGCTCGCGATCGTCTCGATCCTGATCTATCTCTGGTTCCGCTTCGAGTGGCAGTTCGCGCTCGGCGCCATGATCGCCAACGTGCACGACATCGTGCTGACGATCGGCTTCATGTCGATCAGCCAGGTCGATTTCGACCTGACCAGCATCGCCGCGCTGCTGACCATTCTGGGCTACTCGCTGAACGACACCGTCGTCATCTACGACCGTATCCGCGAAATGCTGCGGCGCTACAAGAAGATGCCGATGCCGCAGCTGCTCAACGAGTCCATCAACTCGACGCTGTCGCGCTCGATCATCACCCACTTCACGGTGACGCTGGCGCTGCTCGCGCTGTTGCTGTTCGGCGGCCATGCCATCCACAGCTTCACCGCGGTGATGATGTTCGGCGTGGTGCTGGTCGGCACCTACACCTCGATCTTCATCGCGGCCCCGATCCTGATCTATCTCGGCGTCGGCGAGCATCGCGAAGATGCGAAGGAAGAGGCTCCGCCGGCGAAGAAAAGCAAAGCATGATCCGAACCGCAGGCTCTCGCACGCGTTTGCGAGGGCAGTAAGCCCATTCGGACGAAGCTGATGGCCGGCGATCCCAACGCACCGCATTTCCCGCGCTCAGCGCCGATCGAGGCCTATGGAAAGGGCGGATTCGCCTTTGCCGGCATGTCGCACCGGGGATCGCTGCTGTGCCTGCCCGACGCGATCTGGGCCTGGGACGTGACGGACCCCAGCAAGATCGACCGCTATTCGCTCGACCGGGTGTTCACGGCCGCCAACGGCATCGACACGCTGCTGATCGGCACCGGAACCGGGCTCTGGCTGCCGCCACCGCAGCTGCGCCAGGCGCTCAAGGCAGCAAGGGTGGTGCTGGATACGATGCAGACCGGTCCGGCCGTGCGCACCTACAACATCATGATCGGCGAGCGGCGGCGCGTGGCGGCAGCGCTGATCGCCGTGCCATGAGCAGCGCCGCGCCGCCGCCCGACACCGTGGCGTTCTGCGCCGATCTGGTCCGCAGCCATGATTTTCCGCGCTATGCGGCGACCCTGTTCGCGCCGGCCGCCGAGCGTCGCGCGCTGCTGGCGCTCTATGCCTTCAATGTCGAGATCGTCCGCGTCCGCGACCAGGTCAGCCAGCCCTTGCCGGGCGAGATCCGCTTTCAATGGTGGACCGATCTGCTCTCGGGCCTCGTCCATGGCAGCGCCGAGGGCAATCCGGTGGCGGCAGAGCTGCTGCGCGCGATCCGCGACTACGGCCTGCCGGTCGAGCCGCTGTCGCTGCTGGTCGATGAGCACCAGTTCGACCTCTACAACGATCCGATGCCGACGATGACGTCGCTGGAGGGCTATCTGGCCGCGACGTCGTCGGCGTTGTTCGCTCTGGCCGCCCGGGTCATGGCGCCGCCGTCGGATGCCGTCGAGCATCTCGCAAGGCATGCCGGTTTGGCGCAGGGCATCGTGCAAGCGATCGCCAACCTGCCGCGCGATGCCGCGCACCGGCAGCTGTTCCTGCCGCAGCAGGTGCTGGCGAGCCATGGCTGCGAGATGGAGGACATGTTCGCCGGCAAGGAGACGCCGGCCTTGCGTGCCGTGCTGGCGCAGCTCGCGGCCGAAGCCCAGCAGCATCTGACCACGGCCTTGTCGCTGCTGCCGGAGGTGCCGGCGTCGGTGCGCCCTGCATTTCTGCCGCTCGCGCAGGCGCGGGCCGACCTCAAGCGCCTGTCGCAGCCCGGGCGCAATCCGTTCACGTCGCTTCCATCGTCGCGGCTGCGCACGCTGTGGACGTTGTGGCGGGCTTCACGTTCCCGGGAATTTACCAAATAGCGGCTGGCTTATCGCCTCGAACCGCCAAAATGCTCTATGCTGTCCCATGGCTGAGTTGTCCCAAAATACGTCCTCCGATCTCACCGGTCTTCCCGTCGCGCCTGATGACATCCATGCCGCCGCCGCCACCATCCGCGGCGCCGTCGTCGAGACGCCCTGCAGCTACAGCCGCACGCTGAGCAATATCTGCGGCTGCGACATCTGGCTGAAGTTCGAGAACCTCCAGTTCACGTCCTCGTTCAAGGAGCGCGGCGCGCTCAACCGTCTCACGGCGCTGACGGCGGAGGAACGTGCGCGCGGCGTCATCGCGATGTCGGCGGGCAACCACGCGCAGGGCGTTGCCTATCACGCCAAGCGGCTCGGCATTCCCGCCACCATCGTGATGCCGGTCGGCACGCCCATGGTGAAGGTCGAGAACACCAGACATCACGGCGCCGAAGTGGTGGTGACGGGCGCGACGCTGGAGGAGGCGGCCGCGCATGCGCGCAGCCACGGCGAAGCGCGCGGCATGATCTTTGTCCACCCCTATGACGATCCGCTGGTGATTGCGGGGCAGGGCACCGTCGGGCTGGAAATGATGAAGGCGGTGCCGGAGCTCGACACCCTGGTCGTCCCGATCGGCGGCGGGGGGCTCATCAGCGGCATCGGCATTGCCGCGAAATCGATCAAGCCCTCATTGCGGATTCTCGGCGTCGAGGCCTGGCTCTATCCCTCGATGTACAATGCCATCCATGCCGGCAACCTGCCGGCGCGCGGCGACACACTGGCCGAAGGCATCGCGGTAAAATCGCCGGGCAAGATCACCACCGAGATCGTCCGCCGCCTCGTCGACGACATCGCGCTCGTCAACGAAGCCGAACTCGAGCGTGCCCTTGCGACCCTGATCTCGATCGAGAAGACCGTCGTCGAGGGCGCCGGCGCTGCCGGCCTTGCCGCGCTGATGTCCGATCCGTCCCGCTTCGCCGGTCAGAAGGTCGGGCTGGTGCTGAGCGGCGGCAACATCGACACGCGGCTGATCGCATCGGTCCTCACGCGCGAGCTGGCGCGCGAGGGACGGCTGACGCAGTTGTCGCTCGATATCCCTGATAGACCCGGGCAATTGGCCGCCGTCGCGTCGCTGCTGGCCGAGGCCGGCGCCAACATCATCGAGGTCTCGCATCAGCGGACCTTCTCCGACCTGCCGGCCAAGGCGACGCTGCTCCAGCTCGTCATCGAGACCCGCGATAGCGCCCATCTCGACGAGGTCATGGCCAGGCTCAGTGCATCCGGACTGAGCGCGCGCTGCACCTGAGCGCTGTGCGCATCCAGCTATCGCGGTGCCAAGCTCGCGAGATGGCGGATCAGCCGATCGACCTCGGCTTCCGTGTTGTAGTAGTGCGGCGAGGCCCGCACGACGTTTGGCAGCGAACGCATTTCGGCATCGATACGGGTGCTCGCGGGATCTGACGCGCCGATGGTGATAGCGGCCGCGTCGGCGCTGCGGACGATGTCCTCCGCCTCGTGCCCCTCAATCGTGAAGCTGACGATCGCGCCGGGGCCGCGTCCGAGATCGCGAATGGTGGCGCCGCGAATGCCGGCAAGGCCGTCGCGAAGCCGGCCCGAGAGCAGGCGACAGCGCTGTGCGATCGGGCCGATGCCGATCGCGAGGGCATAGTCGACAGCGGCGCCCAGACCAAGGCGGCCTGCGTAATTGTTCTCCCAGTTCTCGAAGCGGCGGGCATCGTCGCGGAGTTGATAGGCGTCCCGCGAGACCCAGGGCGCCGCAAAATGGTCGATCATGGGTGGCTCGAGCTGTTGCACCAGCGGCCGGCGGACATACAGAAAACCTGTACCGCGCGGGCCGCGGAGGAATTTGCGCCCCGTCGCCGACAGCATGTCACAGCCGATGGCTTCGACGTCGACCTCCATCTGGCCGACCGCCTGGCAGGCATCGAGCAGATAGGGAATGCGGTGCGCCCGCGCGATCCTGCCGATCGCAGCGGCCGGATTGACCAGCCCGCCATTGGTCGGAACCCAGGTGATTGCGATCAGCTTGACGCGCTCGTCGATCATGCGTTCCAACGCATGGATGTCGAGCTCGCCGCTGGCATCGCTCGGCACCACGTCGATAACCGCGCCGGTGCGTTTGGCGACCTGGAGGAAGGCGACATAGTTGGCGGCGTATTCCGCCTCGGCGGTCAGGATGCGGTCGCCTTTCCGAAATGGCAGCGAATAGAACGCCATCTGCCAGGCGACAGTTGCGTTCTCCACCAGGGCGATCTCGTCGGGCGCGGCGTTCAACAGGCGTGCCACTGAGCCGTAGACCGCATCGAGCCGATCGGACTCGCGGTCGGCGGCGGCGTAACCTCCGATCTCGCTCTCGAGATCAATGTGCCCTTTCATTGCCGCGATAACGGCCGTCGGCATCAGCGCCGCGCCCGCATTGTGGAGATAGGTGAGCCGGGAGGTCGCCGGCGTGTCGGCACGGATTCGGTCAATGTCGATCAACGGCGCCTCCATCTATCGCGATGTCAGTGCATGAATTAGACGCGTTGAGAAGTACGGACAAGACGTCCGGCAGCGATCAGATGCAGAGACCGAGCAGCTTGATGTGGCAATTGCTGGATTTGGGCTTGGACTCGGATTTGGGCTTGCTGGCGGGCGGGGCCTCGCGCTTCACGGCGACCAGCGGTTCCCCGTCTTTCTTGCCTTTGCCCTTGTCCTTGCCTTTGGGCTCGTAATCGCCGGCGATCACCATCGCCCAATAGGTGCGCTTGCCGCTGGCCGTCCTGGCGCTCGCGATGCCGACACGGGAGGCGTTGTGCAGCAGCAGGTTCTTGCGGTGCCCGGACGAGTCGATCCACTGTCCGAGCGTCTTCTCGAAATTGTCGTAGCCATAGGCGATGTTCTCGGCGGCGCGGCCCGCGCCGGCCGGTGCGACACGCCGGTTGAACGGGCCGAGCGCGTCGTGGCTGAGATCGTCCTTCGCCGCCATCGCCTTCGCCTGGTCCATGGCGATGCGGTCCAACGTCGAATCGCGGACGACGCGGACTTCGCCGTGCTTGAGGCGGAAGCTTGTGATCTGATCAGCGGCGGAGTCCGCCCTGGCGGGCACAGCCGCCAGCAGCAGCAGGAGGCCGGCGATCAGGCCGCCAGCCACGCGATGCATCATAGTCCCCCGAGTGCTCATCATCCCCGCCAGCCCGAACTGTCCGAGCGCTTCTCTATCGCCAATGTGGACGCTTCAAGGCGAGGCGCCCGTCAGCTTGTCGGCAGGTCCGCCTCGAAATTGAAGCGGTCGCGCAGGTTCTTGCGCTGCTCCAGGATGTCCTTGAGGAAGGCGCGGTCCTGGTCGCTCTTCATCATCGGCTCGATCAAATCGAGCTGGTTCATGGCGACCAGTTGCAGGATTTCGGTGCGGGGCTTGCCGGTCGTGTCGCGGGGCAGTGCGTGCACCACCTGGATGTGTTCCGGCGGCTTCGGGCCCTTGGCTGCGGTCAGCTCGCTGCGGAGCTGGTCCTCGAGCGTGGCCTGATCCGCCTCGACGAAGGCATAGAGCCCGACGCCGGAGCGGCGGTCCGCAAAGGCGACGATCGCGGTGTCGCGTACGGCCGGGTTCTTGCGGATCAGCTCGGCCAGCACCGGCGCGTCGTTGACGAGCCGGCGGCCGCCGCCCTCGCGGTCGGTGAAATTGAACAGACCGCGGGTGATCGCGCGATAGACCTTCTTGCCGGTGGCAAGCCACAGGCTCGCGGCGAAGGACTTCTTGGCCAGGATCTTTCGCTCGCGCGGCGTCAGCGCTTCCGGCGCGTAGGAGCGCTTGTGCTTGAGCAGATGCCGGAGATCTTCATAGGCAAGGGTACGGTAGAGCCGGCCGCGGCGGTTGAAGCAGGCCGCGAGCTGGAAGTCGGTCACGTAGGCCAGGCCGTCGCGGCCGACCAGCCAGTTCTGTTCCTTGGCGAGGTCGTTGTGACAGATGCCGGCGCGGCGCAAGCGACGCAACGCGGCCTTGGCCGAGCGGAAATAGGCGAGGTCGCCATGAGGCTTGGCGAGATGCAGCGCGACGCCGTCGACGAAGCCGCGGACCAGCGCCCGGCGGCCGGCCCACAGCAGCTCGGGGCCGACATTGAGGCCCTTGGCGAGCACCAGCGCGTGCTTCTCGCGGGCGAACAAATGCCGCGCGAGCACGAACGACCACCACGGCACCTCGTCGAGCCGGCGCAGCACCGCGTCGACCTCGCCGCCATCACCACGGAAGCGGCCGCGCTCGACGGTCGAGAACACGTCGCGCTTGAGCAGCACGCCCTCGGTCCAGCGCGCCGAGAGGGTCGCGGCGTCGTCTTTGGGGAGGTTCATTGCAAACTCACGCCGCGGCAGCGATGCGCAGATGATCCGCGATCCAGCGATCGAGATCGGCGAGTGCCAGCGCGCTCATCGCCTGCTTCTTGGCCACCGTCTTCTCGTTGCCGCGCAGGCGCGAGCCGTCGGGCTTCTTGGTCGGCGCGCTTGCGAGCGGCGGGAACAGGCCGAAATTGATGTTCATCGGCTGGAACGAGCGCGTGCCGGGTTCGATGGTCTCGATATGGCCGCCGGTGATGTGGCCGAGCAGCGATCCCAGCGCCGTCGTGCTTGGCGGGCTCGCCAGCGTCTCGCCGCGGATGTCGGCTGCCGCATAAAGGCCGGCGATCAGGCCGACGCTGGCAGATTCCACATAGCCCTCGCAGCCCGTCATCTGGCCGGCAAAGCGCAGCCGCGGTTGCGCGCGCAGGCGCAGCTGGCCGTCGAGCAGCTTCGGCGAATTCAGGAAGGTGTTGCGATGCAGGCCGCCGAGGCGGGCGAACTCGGCCTTCTCCAGCCCGGGAATGGTGCGGAAGATGCGCTGCTGTTCGCCGTACTTCAATTTCGTCTGGAAGCCGACGATGTTGTAGAGCGTGCCGAGCTTGTTGTCCTGGCGCAGCTGCACGATCGCGTAGGCCTTGGTGGTGGGATCGTGCGGATTGGTGAGGCCGACCGGCTTCATCGGGCCGTGGCGCAGCGTCTCGGGGCCACGCTCCGCCATCACCTCGATCGGCAGGCAGCCGTCGAAATAGGGCGTGTTGGTCTCCCACTCCTTGAACTCGGTCTTCTCGCCCGCGATCAGCGCGGCGACGAAGCCGTCATACTGCTCCCTGGTCATAGGGCAGTTGATGTAGTCGGCGCCGGTGCCGCCGGGGCCGACCTTGTCGTAGCGCGACTGGAACCAGGCCACCGACATGTCGATGGACTCGCGGTGGACGATCGGCGCGATCGCGTCGAAGAAGGCGAGGGCGTTCTCGTCGGTCAACTCGCGGATGGCGTCGGCCAGCGGCGCAGAGGTGAGGGGGCCGGTCGCAACGATGACGTTGCTCCAGTCGGCCGGCGGCAGGCCTTTGACTTCGTCGCGGGCGATCTCGATCAGGGGGTGGTCGTTCAGCGCCTTGGTGACGGCCGCGGAGAAGCCGTCGCGGTCGACCGCGAGCGCGCCGCCGGCGGGCACCTGGTTGGCGTCAGCCGCGCGCATGATCAGCGAACCGAGCCGGCGCATCTCCGCATGCAGCAGGCCGACGGCGTTGTTGGCGGCATCGTCGGAGCGGAACGAATTGGAGCAGACGAGCTCGGCGAGTCCGTCGGTCCGGTGCGCCTCGGTCATGCGGGTCGGCCGCATCTCGTGCAGCACCACGGGCACGCCTGATTTGGCGACCTGCCAGGCGGCTTCGGAACCGGCAAGGCCGGCGCCGATGACGTGTACAAGTTTGGATGAGAGTCCTGTCATGGGGCGGACAGGTAGCGCTTTTCGGCGGTCAGTGAAATCGCCGAGATCGAGTTTTCTGCCGCTGAAAACGACAGCGCCCGCACGAGGCGGGCGTTATCGGTTCGACCGGCTAAGGGCTGAACGATATCAGCCCTGATACTGACCGGCGGCAACGCGCGGGATGTCCGAGCGATCGAGGCCGATGTCGGCCAGTTCGCGATCGCTGAGCTGGGACAGCTCGGCAACATTGCGCTGATAGTCGCGGAAAGCCTGAACCATACGGATGAGCGAGAGCAGCATGTGTAGTCTCCTGTAGTTCGATTCAGCCCTTGCCCGGGCCTCATCGTTGAAATGAATATAGATGAGAGTGGTGCGGTGCGAAAGTTCCGATGTTGCGATGCAGCTAAGCGCTGGATGCATGGCGCTGGTAACGGACGATTAACCCGAGGGCAGTCCCGCTCAAAGTGTGAGCGGAAGCGAGGATGAATTGCTATAAACCCCCGTGAATTCGCGGATTTAGTGCACGTGATCCAGTTCCCTTTGAGAGGCAAATAGGCTGCGTTCCAGTGGCCCGCAACCCGCTTGAACAGCTCCTATACCCAAGTCTCGCATGCGCGAATCGCATGCTGATGAAGCCAAATAAGTGAATTTAAATTCATTAAATGGCGCGGAGGAGGACGTCGCTGCGAACGTGCCGGCCGCGCGATTCGGCCTGCTCGGTGCTGGTGGATTCGTGCAACGGCAGGGCCATTAGGCCGGACAAACCGATTTCACTCAGTTCAGCTGGACGAACAGCTCCTTGCTGCGATGCACACACGCGAAACGTGTGCCGTTCATTACACGCGTGTAATGAAAATCAGAAATTTCGCATGCGCCTCTGCGCCGCGCGCAACATCACGCAATTCTCGCGAGGAATTTATTGCGGCAAGTTGCCGCGCCCGGGGGAAAGTCATGCTGCAGATTCCGGCAATGTCGCTGGTTCTGTCTCAAGAACAAGAGAAGGAAAGTAACATCATGACGAAGTTACTCGGGGTTATCGCAATTGCCGCCGTCGCATTCGCCGTCGCGCCGGCCCAGGCCGCCAAGCATTCGATGGGCGGTTGCAGCGGGGCCAATCTGGAGAAGACGGAAACCGCGATCGAGAACATGGCCGACGGCGACAGCAAGTTCGTCGCGCAGAAGGAGATCACCGCAGCGCAGGACGCGCTTCTCAACAACAAGATGGGTGTGTGCGGCGCGCACCTGAACAAGGCGATGCAAGCCACCATGGCCAAGTAAACGGGTAGGTAAACGCACCCAAGAGAGGGCCGGTCGCCGGGCGATCGGCCCTACGCGTTTCCGTCGGGGGGCGCTAAGGGGCGCGCGCAAGCTGGGTCGCGAACGAGGCGACGGTCTTGGAATAGACCTCGCTCTTATTCCACTGCTGCAGCACCGCGAAATTCGGCGCGCCGGGCTGCCAGTCCTTGCCCTTCTGCCAGCCATAGCCGGCGAGATAATTGGCGGTGGACGCGAGCACGTCGGGCGCGTTGTGCAGCAGGTCGCGCTTGCCGTTGCCGTCGAAATCGACCGCGTATTTCATCCAGGACGACGGCATGAACTGGGTCTGGCCGAGCTCGCCGGCCCAGGCGCCCTTCATGTCTGCGGGTGCGAGGTCGCCGCGCTGGACGATGCGCAGCGCGTCCAGAAGCTCAGCGCGAAACTGGTCGGAGCGGCGGCAATCATAGGCCAGCGTCGCCAGCGAGCGGATGGTGCCGAACTTGCCAATGTTGACGCCGAAATCGGTCTCGAGACCCCAGATTGCGACCAGCACCTCGCCGGGCACGCCATAGGTCTGCTCGATGCGGGAGAGCACCGAGCCGTATTGCTTCATCATGTTGGAGCCGCGCGTCAGCCGCGGCGGCACCATGCGGCCGGAGAACTCCTCGAAGGTCTGGGTGAAGACCTTTTGCGAGCGGTCGCGTTTGATCACGCTCTCATCGAGCGTCACACCTGCGAGTCCGGCCGTGATAGCCTGTTGCGAGATGCCCTTGGCCGCGGCGTCGGTTTTGACGTCCGCAAGCCAGGCGTCGAAATTGCCCGAGCCACAGGCGACAGCGGCGAGCACTGGCTGGGCGGACAGGAGGGATGCGGAGAGGGCGAAGGCTGCGAGAGCGAGACGAGAAATCGTCGGGGTCATCAGATGAAATTGATTCCGTGAAGCGGTCTAACCGGCGGGTGTAATTTCGATTGTAACCGCGGCCAAAGCAAGGCGTATGACAGTTTGTGACCCCGCCCGGGCCGAGCCCGGGCAGGATCACATGTCACGATAGCGTCAGGCGTCCGTCCTGTTACGCCAGGGGAAGAGGTTGGCGGGGAAGTCGGCGGCCGGCTTGCGCGGACGGTGCGGCGGGGGCGCCACCGGACGTGCGCCGGGCTCGGAGACGATGGCCTTGCGGTAGAGGTGCCAGGTGGCATGGCCGAGCAGGGGGATCACCACGGCAAGGCCCAGGAAGGCCGGGATCGTGCCCAGCGCCAGCAGCACCGCCACGATCACGCCCCAGGCCGCCATCGGCACCGGGTTCTTGGCGACCACGCGCAGCGACGTCACCATCGCCTCGAACGCGCCGGCATGGCGGTCGAGCATCAACGGGAACGACACGGCGCTGATGCAGAGCGCGGCGAGCGCGAACAGGAAGCCGGCGCCGCAGCCGACCACGATCAGCCACCAGCCTTGCTGCGTCGTCAGCACGCGCGTCATGAAGTCGGAGATCCCGGTCGCGCCCTCATAACCGAACGCCGCGACATAGATCGCCTGCGCGGTCGCAACCCAGGTCACGAACAGGGCGAGCAGCAAGGTGCCGAGACCGAGCATGGCGCCGAACGAGGGCGAGCGCAGCACTTCCATGGCATCCCAGGCGCTGGCAGACTCATAGCGTTCGCGGCGGCTGGAGAGTTCGTAGAGACCGAGCGCAGCAAAGGGGCCAATCAGCGCGAAGCCCGCGGCCAGCGGAAACAACAGCGGCAGCACCGAATAGCCCATCACCACGCGGGCAAGCACGAGGCCCAGCACCGGATAGATCACACAGAGGATGATGGCGTGGCTCGGAACGGCCTTGAAATCTTCCCAGCCGCGCCTGAGCGCGTCGTGCAGGTCGGCGAGTTCGATGGTTCGAATGACCGGTCCAGCCGCCTCGGCGGTTGGACCCACGGTGGGGACATTGCCCTGGTAGAACGTGGCCATGGTCGCTAGCTCCCTTGCCATGCAGCCGAATTCGGCGCCGGCAACGGCGCAAGCGGCCGCTCTCTTTGAGTCTCGCGATTCCCACCAGACGCGAATTCCTGATGGCATCGCGAGCTGAACGGAAAGCGTACGCCGATTTCCGAGTCCTGTCCCTCACGCTTGGGTGAGATTCGTTGCCGCAGTGCAACTCGAATGCGTCATTCGGCCGTCATTTCGCCGCAGATAAGCTGATGCTGCTGGCTCGTTCGCAGGAACTTCGCGGGCGCTACGCAGTAACTTCGTCTATAAGTGCCACTCAAGGCCCTTCCAACGGATCCTTTTCGGGGAGCAGACATGAGCATTTTCGGGAAAATCATGGGCGCGATCTTCGGTAGCAGTCCTGCTTCCGCCGCGCCCGCAGGCAGCGCACCATCGGGCAGCGCGTCCGCCGGCGCTGCGCCGGCCGGATCGGCGTCCGCGCCTGCATCAAACGTCGACGTTGCGGCGATCGTCGACGCGGCGGTTGCCGCGCACAAGGGCGAGAAGCTGGAGTGGCGCACCTCGATCGTCGACTTGATGAAGGCGCTCGACATCGACTCGAGCCTTGCTGCGCGCAAGGATCTCGCCAAGGAGCTCGGCTACACCGGCGACACCAACGACTCCGCGAGCATGAACGTCTGGCTGCACAAGCAGGTGATGTCCAAGCTCGCCGCCAATGGCGGCAAGCTGCCGCCGGAAATCAAGCACTGATCGATTTCTCGATCGTTTGCGAAGGGCCCGCGATCTCGCGGGCCCTTTTGCGTTCAGGCGACGAGATCCGAATCTTCCGGATGCCGCTCGAGATAGTCGACGACGAAGCCGCAGCCCGCGATCACCTTGTGGCCGTCGCGGCGAATCAAATCCAGCGCGCCCTTGACCAGCTCGGATGCGATGCCGCGGCCACGCAGTGCGCGCGGCGTCTCGGTGTGGGTGATGATCACCGCCGACGGCGTCAGCCGGTAATTGGCGAAGGCGATGTCGCTGCCGACGTCGAGCTCGAACCGGCTCCTGTCCTTGTTGTCGCGTACCGATGCCGCCATGCCAGATCCTTCCGAGGTGCTGTCTTGTCCCTGATCTAGGCGTCCGAACCGGCTCTGGCCAAGGGAGAATGCCGCAAGGGAGATATCCGGAAAATGCGCGTTGCGCCCGGTGATAGCGTGACTAGACCTTCACAAGGTCCTGATACTCCGGATGCTTCTCGATCCACGCCTTCACGAATGGGCATTCCGGGATCAGCTTCAATCCCGCGCTGCGGACCTGGTCGAGTGCGCCTTGCACGAGCTTTCCGCCGACACCCTTGCCGCCGAGCGCCTTCGGCACATCGGTGTGCTCGAAGGTGATGAAATTGCCGCCGAGCTTGTAGTGCTCTGTCGCCAGATGGCCCTCGACCTCCAGCTCGAAGCGGTGATGGGCCTTGTTGTCGATGACGTCGCTCATGTTCTCTCCGGTCAGCTCTTCAGCGAGTCCGTTAACATAACGCAGCGTCGGCCGGCGGGTTTCCGATGCGAGGGCCGTCCGGTTCAATCACTCGCTTTGGCGAGCCTGGAATCTTCCGGCTGCGGCTGCCGGGGGAGACAGCCCCGGCAAATGACGAGGGAGCGGTTGACCCTGGCATCCTGCTCGGCCTCGATGCCGTCCTGCGCCTGCCACCATTCCTTCGAATAGGGCTGGGGCCCGGCTTGCGGGCTGGAGCTTGCGGCGGTTCGCGTTGCGCGCGAGGAGCGCGAGGCAGAACGCAGCTGATTGGGATCCTCGCCAGCCCCATCCCACGCATAGCGCGCCGGCTTGAATGCGGGATCTGAGCCGAGGCGGGCTTGCGGGCCCATGGCACATCCGCCGAGCGCCAGCGACAACAGGAGGAAGGCGGGCGCTTTGAACATGATGCGGCACTCTGTACGCGAGAACTGACGAAGGTTGCGCCGATCGTGCTTAAAATTGTCTGAACGATTGCGGCCGTGCCGGCGACAAACGCGCATGCGCTATCTGATCCTCGTGCTCGTTCTCCTCGCCTCTGTCGCGCGTGCCCACGACGCAAAGCCGTTCGATCCGGCCGACTATCCGGCCGGTGTGCAGAAGGCCATCCGTTACGCCAACGAGGAGTGCGCGAGCCAGGACGGCGGCGCGGTGACTTTCGCAGCCGACACCGTGCGCAAGATCGACCTGACCGGTGACGGCCGCGAGGATTACATCGTCGATTTCCGTGACACCAAATGCGGAGAGCGCGAGACGACCTATTGCGGAACCGGCGGCTGCGTCATGACCATTCTGGTGACGCTGCCTGACGGCAACGTGCGTCCGGTGTTCGACGGCCACGTCCGCAGCTACAAGATTTTGGCGCCGCCGATGAAGCGGGGCGCCGCGCGCACCATTCGCTTCGATCTGCACGGCAGCTTCTGTGGCGGGTTCGGTGCGCAGGCCTGCGTCAAGGAGAAGGCGATCACGGCGACGCCGTTCGCGTTCAGGCAGCCGTAGGGCAGGTGTGCGGCCGGTGGCCTTGCAGGGTCGCGGGCGATGGCGATAAATGAGCCGCAATGAGCGTGCGGTTCACGTGCCGTCCGCCATCGAAGAGGAAGCCCGATGCAGCCCCTGCGCATGTCCCGCCGCGTCATGAATCTCGCTCACATGCTGACCCAGAATGCGCGGCGGCATGGATCGCGTCCCGGCTTCGTCTGGGGTGACAAATCCTGGACCTGGCGCGAGATCGATGCGCAGGTTTCGGCGCTGGCCGCAGCACTCGCCGCGCGCGGCATCGTCAAGGGCGACCGCATCCTCGTCCATTCCAAGAACGGCGACGAGATGTTTGTCTCGATGTTCGCCGCGTTCCGGCTTGGTGCGGTCTGGGTGCCCACCAATTTTCGCCTGATGCCGGACGAGGTCACCTATCTCGCGCAGGCCTCCGGCGCGAAGGCGTTTCTGTGCCATGTGGATTTCCCGGAGCATGCCGCAGCGGTGACGGGCGGCGCGCTGGAGTTCACCTGGAGCATCGACGGCAAGGCTTCGTTCGGCGAGCGTTCGGTGGCCGAAGCGATCGCCTCGCAGGCGGGCAGCCTGGTCGAGAACGTCGCCGTCGAGCACGACGATCCCTGCTGGTTCTTCTTCACCTCCGGCACCACCGGCCGCTCCAAGGCTGCGGTGCTGACCCACGGCCAGATGGGCTTTGTGGTCACCAATCATCTCGCCGATCTCACCCCCGGCGTGACGGATGCCGATGCATCTCTGGTGGTGGCGCCGCTGTCGCATGGCGCCGGCGTGCATCAGCTGGTGCAGACCGCGCGCGGCGTCTGCACGGTTTTGCTGCCGACCGAAAAATTCGACATCAGCGAGGCATTCCGCCTGATCGAAACGCATCGCGTCAGCAATCTCTTTACCGTGCCGACGATCCTGAAGATGATGGTCGAGCATCCCGCGGTGGACAAATACGATCACTCCTCGCTGCACCACGTGATCTATGCCGGCGCGCCGATGTATCGCGAGGATCAGAAGACCGCGCTGAAGAAGCTCGGCAAGGTCATCGTGCAGTATTTTGGATTGGGCGAGGTCACCGGCAACATCACGGTGCTGCCGGCGGCACTGCATGATCCCGAGGACGGGCCGTATGCGAAGATCGGCACCTGCGGCTTCGAGCGCACCGGCATGCAGGTCTCGATTCAGGACGACGAGGGCCGCGAGCTCTCCGCCAACCAGAGCGGCGAGATCTGCGTGATCGGGCCTGCCGTGCTCGCCGGCTACTACGACAACCCCGAGGCCAATGCGAAGGCGTTCCGCAACGGCTGGTTCCGCACCGGCGATCTCGGCCACATGGACGAGGAGGGGTTCGTCTACATCACGGGACGCGCCTCCGACATGTACATCTCGGGCGGCTCCAACATCTATCCGCGTGAGATCGAAGAGAAGATATTGACCCATCCGGCGGTCGGCGAGGTCGCTGTCCTCGGCGTGCCCGATGCGACCTGGGGCGAGGTCGGAATCGCCGTCTGCGTTCCCCGCGAAGGCGAGAAGCCGGTGAGCGAAGCGGAGATGGCGGCGTTCCTGTTGCCGAAGGTGCCGCGCTACAAGATGCCGAAACGCTTCTTCTTCTGGGAGGCCTTGCCGAAGTCCGGCTATGGCAAGGTGCCGAAGCGCATGGTGCGCGACGAGCTCGAGGCGCGCGGGCTGCTCGACCTCGACAAGACGAAAACAGGCTGAGCGAAGGTCATGCGCAGCATCAAGCAGCCGGGCGCGCCCGTCGCCGAACGCATCCAATGGGTGGAGGCGAGGGGGCGTGCCTTCACCTTCACGCTTGAAGCCGGCCTGCCGCTGCTGGAAGCCGCGCGCCGCGGCTTTGCCGCGGAGGGGTTTGCGGGCGGTGTGCTGACGTTCGGTCGCGGCACGCTCGGGCCGTTCGCCTATGTGATGCCGGCGCTGTCGAAGACCGGCGAGAATGCTGCGTTCTACAGCGATACCTATCGCCCCGCGGGCGTGACGCACACGAGGCTCGGCAGCATGACGCTCGGCGCGCGCGACGGTGCGCCGTTCTTTCATTGCCACGGGCTATGGACGGAGGCGGACGGCAAGGCCGGAGGCGGCCACATGATGCCGGACGAGACCGTCGTCGCCGAACCGTTCGAGGTCGAGGCCTTCGGCACCGAGGGTACGATGTTCACCGCCGAGCCCGACCCTGAAACCAATTTCAAACTGTTCGGGCCGGTCGCCTCCGCGAGCACCGGCGCGCGTACGACGAGCCGCGCCTTCGCGCTGCGGCTGCGGCCCAATCAGGACTTTGCCTTCTCTCTCGAGGATTTTTGCCGCGAGCGCGGCATTGCGCGCGCGAAGATCCACGGCGGCGTCGGCTCAACCGTCGGCGCGCGCTTCACCCATGGCGGTGTCACCGAGCCGTTTGCCACCGAACTTGCGATAACGGCCGGGACCATCGCGCCCGGTGCTTCCGGTGCACTGGAAGCTGCGCTCGACGTCGCCCTGATCGACTACACCGGCGGCATTGCGGAGGGCCGTCTCATCCGCGGCGACAATCCTGTGCTGATGACCATGGAGCTGGTGCTCGAGGTGCTGGGCTGATATCGGCGCGATCGTCAATGAGAGCGTAATTTGGCGATGGCCAGGTACGTGGCTTCGCTCATGCTCGATAGGCCTGAGTTCGATCCTTGAAAGAGGTTGAGCAAGGGAGATTGCGCCTGGCCGGTGCTCTCGCTGTTCTTGACGTCATACATGGCGGAGAAGCGATTGAGCAGCTTCGCGACCTTCGCGGGATCTGACAGATCCTTGATCTTCATGAATTTGTCGACGAACTTGGCCTGCTGGTCGATCGGCATCGCCGCCATCGAATCCGGTAGATTGAAGGTGGTCCTGAACACTTCCGAAAGCGCCTTGTCGGCCAGGATGTCGTATGCGGACGTAATGTCCCCCGCCTTGCGCTGGAAATACAGCGCCAGGCGCACGCCGGGATTGGTCTCGCCTTGCTGCAGCTCCAGGCTTTGCTGGAGATAATTCGCCTGCGTGTCACGGAGCTGATCCCGCTTCTGGGGTCCGATCATCGGCAGGCGCGCGACGTTGCCCTTGCTGTCGAAATTGAAGGACGCAACGATCTCGGCAAAGCGGGGATCGCTCTGCGTGTTCACGAAGCTCTTTTTATCGTTCAGGTCGGAGGCGAAGGCCTTCTTGAGAAATTCGGTGGTGACCTTCCTGGGATCCAGACCCTTGGCCAGGAGGATTAAATCCACCATGGGCCTGTTTGCAAGAAGATCGGACACGCTGTCGATGCCTGCGATCGCCTGCTGATATTCCGTCGCGTCCTGGGTGGCTTGTGCGCGAACGGCCTTTTGCTGCTGAGGGCTCGCCGTGCTTGCGCTCTTCACCGCTTGAATGACGTAGTCCCTCGCAATCTGGAGAACTTCGGCAGAATCCTGCGCCACCAGCGGCGTGGTCAGATTGCCCTTTGCATCGAAGTTGAAGGCGTGCGCGAGCTGAACGTAGCGTGTGTCCTTGAGGGTATAGACGTAGCTCTTGGGATCGCTAAGGTCGCTTTCGAGGACTTTTTTGATGATTTCCGGCGAGACCTTGTCGGGATCGAGGCCGACGGCGCCCAGCGCGAATTCATACACGCCCGGTGTCGATACGAACGCCTGGAGTGAAGTGATCTTGAGGAGGTCCGCCCTGAATTGCTTGACCGCCAGGGCTTCGTAGATCGGGCTTGCCGCCTGGTAGACGTCGGCCTTGCTGGTATCGAACCGTTGTTTCGTGAGTGCGATATTTGCGGCTGTCTGCGCAGGAGTACCTGCCGGGAGCGACCCGTCAGGCGAAAACTCGAACGCGCCGGCCAGGTCCACAAACCCTTTGATCGTCGCGATCTGGTCGTCGAGGCCGGAAACGATCTTCTTCGCTGAGTCCAGGTGATACTTTTCGATCACGATCTGGACGTTCAACTGGGTCACGTCCGCACCCGGTTGCGATAATTGCTTCGTGTAGTCGGTTATCTTCAAATCGGCGGCGTCGGCATCCGATTGCGCCTGGGCAAGCTGGGCGTTGAGGCCGCTCAACTGAGACGCGAAGGTGGTGTTGACGTAACTGGTCGGATCGGACGGATCGCTGCGCAGGACCTGGCTGATCGTGTCGGGCGGCCACTTGCTTTGATCGATCCCGTAGGCCGAAAAGACATAGTTGCGAAGGCGGTCGTTGTTCAGGAGCTGGTCTGCGCTGGTGATGTTGCCGATTTCGGTGCTGTAGTAATTCGTGTCGTCGGCAATGGCATCGACCTGATTCTTCTTGGTCGCCGTGTAGAGCCCGATCATCTCATCGGTCTGGTTGTCCGACTGCGCAACCGGCGTTGCAGTGCCGTTGAAGGAAAATGCCGCGGCAAATTCCTGGTAACGCTTGTCGACCAGCTTGTTGACGAAGCTCGTCGGGTCCGAGAGATCGCTCTCCAGCACCTTTTTCATGAAGGCCTTCGCGTAAGCCATGTCTTCCAGCCCATACGCCTTCGTCGCATAGTGATACAGGCGATAGTCCTTCATGAAATCATCGACGGTCTTCACCTTGCCGATGTTGGCCTTGTAATAGGCGGCCTCGCGCGCGACGTCCGGCTGCTGCTCGACCCGCGTCAGGGACTGCTTGAGATTGCGCGTGATGTAGCTGTAGCTGAAATACGTTGTGACCATCGCGCATTCCTCGCGGGCTTTACGGTCCCGGACGTCCCTCAATCATTGCGGGGTCGCGAGGTGGGGGCTGGCCTCATGCCAGCAGACTGTCTTCGTCTTCTTGGGGCCATCCTGGCCCACACTCTTGGATTTAGTGTCTGTTCAAGCGTCGCATATTGAGTCTGTTTCTATGTGTTTCCGTATGTTTCTCAGGTGCGGCTTTCGCGGGGATTGTGTTCCCGATATGTTCTGGATCGAAGTGGATAGGTGATGCCGGAGTTTTTGCGGTAACCCACGCGGGTTCTCCGCCCCAAAATGCGCTACCATGATCCCAGCGCGCATCAAGTCGCGCACGATCAATGAGACGTATGAGGAAACGAGATGAGGGTGACGATTGGACGGCGCACAGCTGTGGCCGCGGTCTTGGGCGCTGCGGGCGCGGCGGTTTTGACGGCGGCGTTTGCGCCGGTTTGGGCGCATGGGCCGACCCGGCAGAAGGTGCGGGAATCCATCGAGATCAATGCGCCGCCGGCCAAGGTGTGGGCGGCGATCAGTAATTTCCAGGACATGAGCTGGCTTCCGCCCGTCACCAAGACCACGGGCGAGAAGGGCAACGAGGTCGGCGCGACGCGAACGCTGACGCTTACGGGCGGGGCGACCGTCGAGGAGGAGCTCTACAAATACGAGCCCGACATGCTGAGCTATTCGTACCGGATCACCAAGGTCGACGTGAAGGTGCTGCCCGTCACCAATTATTCCTCGACATTGACCGTGTCGCCGGCGTCCGACGGCAAGGCCACGCTGGAATGGGCCGGCGCGTTCTACCGCGGCTTTCCCAATAACGACCCGCCGCCGGAGCTGAGCGACGAAGCTGCAAAGACCGCGGTAAGCGGGCTCTACAAGACCGGCCTCGAGGCGCTGAAGAAGAAGATCGAGAGCGGAAGCTGACCGTGCGGGCACTGGTCCTGGCGGCGCTCGCCGCCAGCCTTTGGCTCGCAGGCATCGGCGGCGCGTCCGCCGAGGAGGCGTTCGTCACCAACCAGCTCAGCGACGATCTGATGGTGGTCGACCTCGCCACCGCGCGTAGCGTTGCAACCATTCCGATCGGCGGCAAGCCGGCCGGCCTCGCCGTCAGCGCGGACGGGCGCTTTGCCTATGTCACCAGCCCCGATGCCAAAGCGGTGACGGTGGTGGACGCCGCGACACGGCAGGTCGCCGGCCGCATCGAGGTCGGCGGTGGGCCGCTCGGCATTGCGGTCGCCCCTGACGGCAAGACGGTCTATGTCGCCGACTGGTATGCGGCGGCGGTGCGGGTGATCGACACGGCCTCCCGCAGCGTCACGGCCAGCATCGCGGTCGGCGCTTCGCCCTCGGGGCTGGCGGTGACGCCTGACGGCAAGCTGCTGCTCTCGGCGGATCGCGACGACGACAGCGTCTCGGTCGTGGACACCGCGACGCGCCAGCGCAAGGCGACCATCAAGGTCGGCACCCGTCCGTTCGGCGTCACCATCGATGCCGATGGCAAGCGCGCCTACACCGCCAATGTCGGCTCCGACGACGTCTCCGTGATCGACATCGCGGAAGGCCGCGAGATCGGCCGCGTGCCGGTCGGGATGCGCCCCTATGCGGTGGCGCTGACGCAAGGCCGCGGCTTCGTCACGGATCAATATGGCGGCACGGTCAGTGTGTTCGACGTTGCGACGTTGAAGCCGGTCAAGCGCATCAATGTCGGCGATTATCCCGAAGGCATTGCCGCGACCGCCGACGGCAAGCGCGTCATCGTCGCCTGCTGGGAGAGCAACACGCTGGAGATCATCGATGCGACTGAGCTCAAGGTCGTGGGCAAGGTCAAGACCGGCGACGGCCCAAGGGCCTTCGGGGCGTTCCTGCGCAAGACGGAGTAGGGGAGTGTAGGGTGGATTAGCCGAAGGCGTAATCCACCTCTTTACTCGCCACCCGGATAGAGAAGTGGTGGGTTACGCCTTCGGCTAACCCACCCTACGATTTCGGCATACGGTATCCGCAATCTCTTCCACCCGCTCAAACACGTGATCCGGCCCGAGCGCCCGCAGCGCCGCCGGAGCCGCATAGCCCCAACAGACCGCACCGCAGGCAATCCCGACCGCCCGCGCCGCCTCGATGTCGCGGACCTCGTCGCCGATCGCGATGACCTTGCCCGGCTCGACGCCGGCGCGGCGAATGACCCGGCGAAACTTTGCGGGCTTGCCGAACACCGATGCCGAGCAGTCGAAATGCGTGAACAGCGCCGCCGCCTTGCCAAGCTTCTCGCGCGCATTGGCCTCACTGTCGGATGTCACCAGCGCCAGTTGTACGCCGTTCTCCGTCAGCGTTCGCAGCATCGTCTCGATGCCCCCGAACAGTGAAATCTCCGCCGCCGCTTTTCTTTTCAGCCGCCGCCCATGCCGCACGATCGCCGGCAGCTTCCACAGCGGCACCTCGAGCCGGCTCAGGATCTCGCGCGTCGAGGCATGCCGCAGCCCCTCGACATCCTCATCCGCAACGCGGCGAAACCCAAAGCGATCGGCGACGTCGTTGATGGTGCGCCGAAACCACGGAAAGCTGTCGGCCAGCGTGCCGTCGAGATCGAAGATGGCGAGGGAGTAGGGCATAGAATGGCGGCAGGTCTGGTCGAACTTCATAGCCAGATGTACAAGAGTGGAACAGGAATGCACAGATGCCGGTCGATCAGATTCAACTTAGCAAGTTCTTGAGCTTCGTGCTGAGGCACAAGCCCGATGAGATCGGCTTGACGCTCGGTGTCGAGGGATGGGCAAATATCGACGAACTGGTTGAAAAAGCCAGTGCTGCGGGGACGAAGTTCGACCGCGCCGACCTGCTCGGCGTCGTCGCGAGCAGTGACAAGAAAAGATTTTCGCTGTCGGCCGACGGGCTCAACATCCGCGCCGCGCAGGGGCACTCGGTATCGGTGGAGCTCGGCTTGCCACCCCAACAACCGCCCTCAATACTTTATCACGGGACGGCGACGCGGTTTGTTGAAGCGATCCTGTCGGAGGGGTTGAAGCCGCAAGCGCGCCAACAGGTGCATCTGTCATCCGATGAGGAGACCGCATTGCGCGTCGGTCAGCGCCGCGGCAAGCCTCACATCTTCAAGATCGATGCGGGTGGCATGTATCTGAAGGGGTTCAAATTCTTCCGTGCAGACAATGGAGTATGGTTGACCGATCATGTACCGCCGGAGTTCCTGGCGTAGACCGGCAGACTAGAGAGGACGATGCTGTGCATCGGCCTCGCTATCGATTGCAGATCTCTCCTCTACTCCGCCGCCTCGCTCGTGCTCCGCCGCTTCGGCTTCCCCGCCTTCTTCAGCACCGGCGCCAGAAACTTGCCCGTGTAGCTCCGCGGCGCCTTCGCGATGTCTTCCGGCGGGCCCCAGGCGACGATCTCGCCGCCGCCGTCGCCGCCTTCGGGGCCGAGGTCGATGACCCAGTCTGCGGTCTTGATGACTTCGAGATTGTGCTCGATGACGACGACCGTGTTGCCCTGCGCGACCAGCTCGTGCAGCACCTCCAGCAGCTTCTTGACGTCGTGGAAGTGAAGGCCAGTGGTCGGCTCATCAAGGATGTAGAGCGTGCGGCCGGTGGCGCGCTTGGACAGCTCTTTTGCCAGTTTGACGCGCTGGGCTTCGCCGCCTGAGAGCGTCGTCGCTTGCTGGCCGACGTGAATGTAATCGAGCCCGACGCGGTGCAATGTCTGAAAAGTCTCGCGCACGCGCGGCACCGCCTTGAAGAACTCGGCGGCTTCCTCGACGGTCATGTCGAGCACGTCGGCGATGCTCTTGCCCTTGAACAGGACTTCGAGCGTCTCGCGGTTGTAGCGCTTGCCCTTGCAGACATCGCAGGTGACGTAGACGTCGGGCAGGAAGTGCATCTCGATCTTGATGACGCCGTCGCCCTGGCAGGCCTCGCAGCGGCCACCCTTGACGTTGAAGGAGAAGCGGCCGGGCTCGTAGCCGCGCGCCTTGGCTTCGGGCAGGCCGGCGAACCATTCGCGGATCGGCGTGAAGGCGCCGGTATAGGTCGCGGGGTTCGAGCGCGGGGTGCGGCCGATCGGCGACTGGTCGATGTCGATGATCTTGTCGATATGCTCGAGGCCCTCGATGCGGTCGTGTGGGGCGGCGCCCTCGCTGGCGTTGTTCAGCTTGCGGGCGATGGCCTTGTAGAGCGTGTCGATCAGCAGCGTCGACTTGCCGCCGCCGGAGACGCCGGTGACGGCGGTGAACAGGCCGAGCGGAATTTCCGCCGTGACGTTCTTGAGATTGTTGCCGCGTGCGTTGACCACTTTGATGGTGCGGCGATGGTTCGGCGGGCGCCGCTCCGGCACCTCGACCTCGAGCTCGCCGGTCAGGTATTTGCCGGTCAGCGATTTCGGGTTGCGCATGATCTCGGCGGGCGTGCCCTCGGCGACGATGTTGCCGCCATGCATGCCGGCGCCGGGGCCGATGTCGAGCACGTAATCGGCCAGAAGGATGGCGTCTTCGTCATGCTCGACCACGATCACGGTATTGCCCAGATCGCGCAGCCGCTTGAGGGTGTCGAGCAGGCGCGCATTGTCGCGCTGGTGCAGGCCGATCGAGGGCTCGTCCAGTACGTAGAGCACGCCGGTCAGGCCCGAGCCGATCTGGGAGGCCAGGCGGATGCGCTGGCTCTCGCCGCCGGACAGCGTGCCGGAGGAGCGGGACAGCGTGAGATAGTTGAGGCCGACGTCGAGCAGGAAGGTGAGGCGCTCGCGGATTTCCTTGAGGATGCGGCCGGCGATCTCGTTCTGCTGCGCGTTGAGGGTATCAGGCACGGTCTCGAACCACGCGCCGGCGCCCTTCACGGACATCTCGGAGATCTCGCCGATGTGCTTGCCGCCGATCTTGACGCAGAGCGCCTCGGGCTTGAGCCGGAAGCCGTTGCAGGCGCCGCAGGGCACGTCGTGGAAATATTTCGCCAGCTCCTCGCGCGCCCACTCGCTCTCGGTCTCGCGATAGCGGCGGTTGATGTTGGTGATGACGCCCTCGAACGGCTTCTTGGTGTCGTAGGAGCGCACCCCGTCCTCGTAGGAGAACTTGATCTCGTCCTCGCCGGAGCCGTGGAGGATGGCGTTCTGCGTCTTTTTCGGCAGGTCCTTCCACTTGGTGGTCAGCGTGAACTTGTAGTGCTTGCCGAGCGCGGTCAGCGTCTGCACGTAGTAGGGCGACGACGACTTGGCCCAGGGCGCGATCGCGCCCTTGCCGATGGCGAGCTCCTTGTCGGGGATGACGAGATCCTCGTCGACATGCTGCTCGACGCCGAGGCCGCCGCAGGCGGGGCAGGCGCCGTAGGGGTTGTTGAACGAGAACAGGCGCGGCTCGATCTCGGGGATGGTGAAGCCAGAGACGGGGCAGGCGAACTTTTCCGAGAACAGGATGCGCTCGGGGCCGCTCTTGTCGTGGATCTTTGCGGTCTTCTTCTTTTCCTCGGCCGGCGCTGTGGCCGCCGGCGCGTCGGCGAACTCGACGACGGCAAGGCCCTCGGCGAGCTTCAGCGCGGTCTCGAAGCTTTCGGCGAGGCGCTGGCCGATATCGGCGCGCACCACGATGCGGTCGACCACGACGTCGATGTCGTGTGGGAATTTCTTGTCCAGGGTCGGCGCTTCCGCAAGCTCATGGAAGGTGCCGTCGACCTTGACGCGCTGAAAGCCCTTCTTGAGCCATTCGGCGAGCTCCTTGCGGTACTCGCCCTTGCGGCCGCGCACGACCGGCGCGAGCAGATAGAGGCGGGTGCCTTCCGGCAGCGCCAGCACGCGGTCCACCATCTGCGAGACGGTCTGGCTCTCGATCGGCAAGCCGGTCGCGGGCGAATAGGGTACGCCGACGCGTGCCCAGAGCAGGCGCATGTAGTCGTAGATTTCGGTGACGGTGCCGACGGTCGAGCGCGGGTTTTTCGAGGTCGTCTTCTGCTCGATCGAGATCGCCGGCGAGAGGCCGTCGATCTGGTCGACGTCGGGCTTCTGCATCATCTCCAGGAACTGGCGGGCATAGGCGGATAGCGATTCGACGTAGCGGCGCTGGCCCTCGGCGTAGATGGTGTCGAAGGCGAGCGAGGATTTGCCGGAGCCGGAGAGGCCGGTGAACACCACGAGCTTGTCGCGGGGAATTTCGACGTCGACATTCTTGAGGTTGTGCTCGCGCGCGCCACGGATCGTAATTGCGTGCCGGCTGGAGCCGGCGTTCGGTTGTTGGCGCTTCGCCTTGATCACTTCATCCATCCTGGTGGTCCTCAAGGAATCCCGAGGGCAAATTTCCAAAGGGCGCGCGATCGCGCCAACGTAGAAGGCACGCTTCGCCCGGAACCGGGATCGGCGCCGATGGGGTTGTCAGCGAACGTAGGAAGAACGGGAGTGGATTTCCAGTGGCGTGTGCGAATCGTCAACGGATTGTTGGCGCGCTGGCGGCATCTGGCAGGAGCGGGCAAATCGGAACATGCGAAGGGCCGGCGCGAGGCCGGCCCTTCGTTCGCGTTTGGATGCGGATTTGGGGCAATCCGCGCAGAGACAGGACTTGGAGGTTCCTGCGGAAACTCTGGCTCAATGCTCCGGGTCAGTATTTGGCAACGACCGGGCCGCCCCAGCGGTAATTGATACGAATCAGGCCCATGTCGATGTCCTGGCCGATCCGGTCGGTACGCGGGGCGAAGCCGCCGACGAGGGTTGCGAAGTCGGCGCTGTGATGGCCGAGGAATACGTGGTTGTACTCGCCGCCGACCGACCAGTTTTCGGCAAAGCCCCATTCCACGCCGATGCCGACCGTGTAGCCCCAGCGGGTCTGGTTGACGCTGTTGAACGCCGCCGCTGCGGGCGCGCCCGGAAAGAAGGTGTCGTATTTGCTGTGGGCTACGGCGGCGCCGGCCTTGCCGTAAAGCAACAGGCTGTTGACGGCGTAGCCCATCTGGCCGGTGAAGAGACCGAAGCTGTCGATCCTGGTCTGGTTGGTGATCGGCGCCAACGCCACGCTGACATTGTTGCCCTTGAAGTCGGCCCAGTTGCCCTGGCCCTCGATGCCGAACACCCAGCGCGACTTCTGCCAGCGATAGCCGAGCTGTCCGCCGACCGTGCCACCGCCCGCATTGTGACAGCCTTCGCCGACGGCCGGATCGACCGCAACGCCAAGCGCGCTGGTCACGCCCCAGCAGGCGTGGGCCAGGCCGCCGCCGCCATTGATGCCGACATAGATACCGCTCCAGTCATAGGTGAGGACAGGCGCCACGGGCGCCTTGTAGAGTGGCATATCGGCGGCACCGGCGGGTGCGACCGCGCCGAGTGCGAACAGGCTGACCGCAGCCAGCGCCCAGGAATTTGGTGTCGAGGACTTCAGCGTCCGAGTCTTGAGCGCCAATGTTTTCATTTCACGTCCCCAACGCACCGAGCCAATTCGCGTGGGCGATTTGCGCCCCACGATTCCTTGACGGTCCGGCGCACCCTCGCGCGAAAACAAAAAGGCCGGCGCAAGGCCGGCCTTTCGTAACGCGGATGGCGTTGGAGCTAAGTACTGAACTCAGTACTTGGCGACGATCGGGCCGCCGAAAGTGTAGTTCAGGCGAACCGTGGCCATATCCACGTCCTGCTTGATGCTGTCGCTGCGGGTGGTCACGCCAAGGAAGGTGAAGGTGTCGGTGTGCTTGCCCATGAACAGGTGGTTGTATTCGACCGCGACCGACCAGTTCGGAGCGAAGCCAAACTCGATGCCGGTGCCGACGGTGCCGCCCCAACGCGTGTCGTTCACGGTGTCGAGCGTAACGCCAGCCACCGAGCCATTGAACTTGTTGTGGGTGACGGCCGCGCCGCCCTTCACGTACCAGAGCACGTTATTCCAGGCGTAACCGACCTGGCCGGTGAAGAGGCCGATGGCGTCGATCTTGGTGTTGTTCACCAGCGGCGCGAGAGCGGCCGGGGAGCTGGTATTCGAGCCCTTCAGGTCAGCCCAATCGCCCTGGGCTTCGAGGCCGAACACCCAGCTGGCCGACTGCCAGCGATAGCCGATCTGACCGCCGACGATAGCGCCGGTCGCATTGTGACAGCCCTCGGGCGTGACCGGAATTGCGGCGACGCCGACAGCGGTGAGATCCCAGCAATTATGGCTCGAGCCACCACCGGCGTTGGCGCCGATGTAGAAGCCGGACCAGTTGTAGATCGAGGAGATCGCCACCGGAGCTTTGGTGTAGGGGCGGGCCGCCAGATCAGCGGCCGAAGCCGGAGCGGCGAGAGCGAACAAACAGGCCGAAGCCAACAAAACCTTTTTCATCTTCAACAAATCCCAGTCCCGGTTTCTGATATTGCCTTCCGTGCGGTGGAAGGGCAGCGGACGCGTTGGTCCAACTGCTGACGGTCTACATCAATAAAGCTGCAAGTTGTGTCGCTCAAAAGTCACAGCAACCACAAAATGTAACAATGCCTGACCCATTGTTGCTCCTGCACACATGAAAACGAAAAAGGCCGGCGCGAGGCCGGCCTTTGATCTTAATGAGATATCAGAGGGATATCAGTACCTCGTGGGCGCGCCCCAGTTGAAGTGATAGTTCACACCGGCCTTGACCGTGTGCACGGTATCATTCCACTCGGAGCGATTGGTCGCTACGGGGCTGTACTGAATGGCGCTGTTGCCGAAATCGATATAGTTGTACTCGACCTTTGCGGACCAGTTCGGAGCGAACATGTATTCGGCGCCGGCACCGACGGTCCAACCCCAACGCCAGTCGTTTTGCACGAAGACGTTTCCGGGGATGCCGTCATAGCGATGTTGGATGTCGCCGACCGCCGCACCGCCGCTGACGAACCATAGAGCGGGACCGGTCGAATAGCCGAGGCGGCCCTTGATATCGCCGAAGCTGCGGATCTTCGTGAAGTAGGTGTCGCCAAGGCCGGCATTGATCCCGGCTGAACGGCCGCTGATATCAGACCAGTGGTAATCGCCTTCGATGCCGAACACGACCGGACCCGACTGCCAGTTGTAGCCGAACACGCCGCCGACGAAGCCGCCGGTGATGTCGTAGTCCTGAGAACCAGCGAAGATTGCCGTATTCGGAGCGCCGAAGAAGGTTTCGTCGCTGCGGCCCCAGCCACCGCCGCCCTGAATACCGGCGTAGAAACCGGTCCAGGTATAGATCGGAGCGGGGGGCGCAACCGGCGCCTTCGTATAGGGACGGGCAGCGAGGTCCGCAGCACCGGCCGGAGCCGAGAGCCCCAACGCAACAATTCCAATTGTGCCGAACAGAATTTTCTTCATTGCAGTCTCCCCAGTGTTGTCCGCTTCCGGAGTCCCTGAAGCGGTCATCAGGCGCGACGCCCATATGATCCAAGTCCAAGCGAAGCGTACTCCGATCGGAAGGGGGAGTCCGTCTCCGGAATGCAACACTCACGGACGCACTGTCGTGGTCCTAAGCTAATGAATGTTAAGTATTTTCTTGGCTATTGGAGTTCCAATGCATTGCAGCGTGAACAGTGACATCGAGTTCCGGCATGCACGCTTGGGTCGTGGCGATTTATTTGGAACAAATGTGGAACGAGGATTGGTTCGGTGCTATATTTGGGGATAACCGAGGGCGCGGTGGGGCGATCGGCCCTCGCAAGCGTATAGGGTCGCCTCAACAGGGCGGCAGAGCCTCGCGGGAAGCGGGCTCAGCCTTTGAATTCAGTGGCATTCGGAGTGGAGAGCGGCGATGGCGGGAAGCGTCAACAAGGTCATTCTGGTTGGAAATCTCGGCAAGGATCCCGAAATCCGCCGCACCCAGGACGGGCGGCCGATCGCGAATCTGAGCATCGCGACGTCGGAGACCTGGCGTGACAAGAACAGCGGCGAGCGCAAGGAAAAGACCGAGTGGCATCGCGTCGTGATCTTCAATGAGGGGCTCTGCAAGGTCGCCGAGCAGTACCTGAAGAAGGGCGCGAAGGTTTACATCGAGGGTGCGCTCCAGACCCGCAAATGGACTGATCAAGCGGGCGTCGAGAAATACTCCACCGAGGTCGTGCTGCAGGGCTTCAACTCGACCCTGACGATGCTCGACGGTCGCAGCGGCGGGGGAGGCGGCAGCTTCGGCGACGAGCCCGGCGGCGATTTCGGCTCCTCCGGTCCCGTCAGCAGTGCGCCGCGCCGTGCGGTCGCCGCGGGCGGTGGCGGTGGCCGCAACAACGACATGGACGACGATATCCCGTTCTGAGGCCCGCTGGGCCACTGCCAGAGCATGCGCGCCGCAAGCGCGGCGCCGGCTTTCCTGAAGTGTCAGCAATCCTTATCAGTCGACTGGGAAGACTGGGGTTTCCCGGCTGCGCTCATGTTGCGTCTCAGGGACATCGTCGTGAGGGGATGAGGCGTGAGTCTGACGCCGCTGCTTGAGGCTGCTCCGGCGATCCCGCTGCACGCGTTCGCGGCCATGGCTGCGTTCGTCCTCGGAATCGTTCAGCTCGCCGCACCCAAGGGAACGCTGCCGCACCGGGCTCTGGGCTGGACCTGGGTTGGGCTGATGCTGGTCGTGGCGCTCAGCTCGTTCTGGATCCACCAGATCCGTCTGGTCGGTCCGTGGAGCCCGATCCATCTGCTCTCGATCTTCGCGCTGGTGATGCTCGTATTGGGCGTGACGGCCGCGCGAACCCGCAATGTCCGGCGCCACAAGATCACGATGATCTCTATTTTCTTCGGCGCGCTCGTGATTGCCGGGCTGTTCACCTTCCTGCCCGGCCGGATCATGCATGAAGTGGTTTTCGGGCCGTAGCGCTGGCCGCCATCGGGGCCCGCGCCGCGGTGCCGCCGGTGTCCGGAACGGGGCGCTGGAACAGCCTCCGGCCCATCCCGTAAGTCCATGAAAGAACGAAGGGAAAAAGCGCTTCCCTTGGCCATGCAAGGGTGGTTATCGGGGGGGCGATGCGCTATATGATTCCCAGATAAAATCTCACCGGATTTCCCCTTGGCTGACGACGACAACAAGCCCGGCGACCAGCCGGCGCAACCCTCGGACATTCGCCCCGTCTCCATCTTCGAGGAGATGAAGAAGTCGTATCTCGACTACGCCATGAGCGTGATCGTGGCGCGCGCGCTGCCCGATGCCCGCGACGGCTTGAAGCCGGTGCACCGCCGCATCCTGTACTCGATGAACGAGCAGGGGCACACGCCCGACAAGAAGTACGTCAAATCCGCCCGCGTGGTCGGCGACGTCATCGGTAAGTATCACCCGCACGGCGACCAGTCGATTTACGACGCCATGGTCCGCATGGCGCAGGACTTCTCGATGCGCGTGCCGCTGATCGACGGCCAGGGCAATTTCGGCTCAGTCGACGGCGATCCCCCGGCCGCCTATCGTTACACCGAAGCGCGCCTGACGAAGGCGGCGCTGGCCCTGCTGGCCGACATCGACAAGGACACCGTCGACTTCCAGCCGAACTACGACAACAACGAGACCGAGCCGTCGGTCCTGCCGGCCAAGTTCCCGAACCTGCTCGTCAACGGCGCCGGCGGCATCGCGGTCGGCATGGCGACCAACATCCCGCCGCACAATCTCGGCGAGGTCATCGACGCCTGCGTCGCGCTGATCGACAATCCCGCGCTCACCATCGACGAACTCATCAACATCGTGCCGGGACCGGATTTCCCGACCGGCGGCGTCATCCTCGGACGGCAGGGCATCCGCGCCGCCTATCACCTCGGCCGCGGCTCGGTCATGATGCGCGGCAAGGTCGCGATCGAGACCATCCGCAAGGAGCGCGAGGCGATCATCATCACCGAGATTCCCTACCAGGTGAACAAGGCGACGATGGTCGAGCGCATCGCCGAGCTGGTGAAGGAAAAGAAGATCGAGGGCATCGGCGATTTGCGCGATGAATCCGATCGTGACGGCTACCGCGTCGTCATCGAGTTGAAGCGCGACGCCGTGCCGGATGTGGTGCTGAACCAGCTCTATCGATTCACGCCGCTGCAGACGAGCTTCGGCGTCAACATGGTGGCGCTCGACAGCGGCCGTCCGCGGATCATGCATCTGAAGGACCTGCTGGCGATCTTCGTCGACTTCCGTGAGCGGGTCGTCACGCGACGCACCAAGTACCTGCTCGCCAAGGCGCGCGATCGCGCGCATATCCTGGTCGGTCTGGCGATCGCGGTCGCCAATATCGACGAGATGATCCGCGTCATCAGGACCTCGCCCGACCCGACCACCGCCCGCGACACCCTGATGTCGCGCGACTGGCCGGCGCGGGATGTCGAGGACATGCTGACGCTGATCGACGATCCCCGTCACCGCATCAGCGAGGACGGCACGATCCGGCTGTCGATGGAGCAGGCGAGGGCGATTCTCGATCTGCGCCTTCAGCGCCTCACCGCACTCGGTCGCGACGAAATCCGCGAGGAACTCGACAAGCTCGCCGGCGAGATCGCCGATTATCTCGACATCCTGCGCTCCCGCGAGCGCGTGCTTGGTATCATCAAGACCGAGCTCGCCGAGGTGAAGGCCGAGTTCGCGACGCCACGCCGCACCGTGATCATCGAGCAGGAAGGCGAGGTCGAGGACGAAGACCTGATCCAGCGCGAGGACATGGTGGTCACCGTCTCCCACGCCGGCTATGTCAAGCGCGTGCCGCTGTCGGCCTACCGGGCGCAGCGCCGTGGCGGCAAGGGCCGCGCCGGCATGCAGACCCGCGACGAGGATTTTGTCGCTCGCCTGTTCGTGGCGTCCACGCACACGCCGATGCTGTTCTTCTCGTCGCGTGGCCAGGTCTACAAGGTGAAGGTCTGGCGCCTGCCGATGGCGGCGCCGAACGCGCGCGGCAAGGCACTGATCAACATCCTGCCGCTGGAGCAGGGCGAGCGCATCACCACCATCATGCCGTTGCCCGAGGATGAATCCACCTGGGGCAATCTCGACGTGATGTTCGCCACAACCGGCGGCAATGTCCGGCGCAACAAGCTGTCCGACTTCGTCGACGTTCGTCGCTCCGGCATCATCGCGATGAAGCTCGACGACGGCGAAGCGATTGTCGATGTCCAGATCTGCACCGAGCACGACGACGTGCTGCTGACCGGCGCCGCCGGCCAGTGCATCCGCTTCCCTGTCCCCGACGTGCGCGTGTTCTCCGGGCGCACCTCGATGGGCGTGCGCGGCATCGCGCTTGCCGAAGGCGACAAGGTGATTTCGCTGGCGATCCTGCGCCATGTCGAGACCACCTCGGACGAGCGCTCGGCCTATCTGAAGATGCGCCGCGCGGTTGCCGGCGAAGCTACGGCTGAAGAGCCCGCGGTGGATGCCGAGGCCGAGGAGACCTCCGGCAGCTTCCAGCTTGCCCAGGAGCGCTATGTCGAGATGTCGGCGGCCGAGCAGGTCGTGCTCACTGTCTCCGTCAACGGCTATGGCAAGCGGACCTCGTCCTACGAGTATCGCACCACGGGCCGCGGCGGCAAAGGCATCGTCGCCATGAGCGTCAACAACCGCAATGGCAATCTGGTGGCCTCTTTCCCCGTGGAAGATGCCGATCAAATCATGCTGGTCACCGACAAGGGCCAGCTGATCCGGTGCCCGGTCGAAGGCATCCGCGTCGCCGGGCGCTCGACGCAAGGCGTGATCGTGTTCGATACCGCCGAGGACGAGCACGTCGTCTCGGTCGAGCACATCACGGAAGAGGCCGAGAGCGGAAACGGCGCGAACGGGGAATCAAACGGGGAGTGATACGTCACTCCCGTAGCCCGGATGGAGCGAAGCGAAATCCGGATTTCTAGCCACGCGCGGAAAGTCCCGGATTGCGCTTCGCTCCATCCGGGCTACGAACTGCCCTAAATCTCCAGCTCGGTCCCGAACTCCACCACCTGCTTGGTCGGCACGCCGAAGAACGCGGCCGAGCGTTCGGCGTTGCGCTGGAGAAAGGCGAACACGCCTTCGCGCCAGACCCACATGCCCGGGACGTCCTCGCTCGGGATGATGGTCTCGCGACCGACGTAATAGGTGATGTCGGAGAGGTCGATGCCGGGCAGCTTGCCTTGGCGGCAGGCGAGCTTGAGCCCGTCATAGATCGTCGGGTTTTGCATGAAGCCGTAATGCAGAATCACACGGGTGATGCCGGAGATGATCTCGATCACCTCGGCGCGGTCCTCGTCGGCGATGTGCGGGGATTCCTCGATCAGCACGGTGACGAGCACGATGCGCTCGTGCAGGACGTGGTTGTGCTTGACGAATTGCGTCAGCGCGAGCGGAACGCCGTTCGGTGCGGAGGCCAGGAACACGGCCGTTCCCGGCAGCCGGGCGCTGCATTTGTTGATCGCAGTCTCGATCAAATCCTCCTCGGGCTGGCGCAGCTTGCCGCGCGCCGCCTCGACCAGCTTCACGCCGCTGCGCCAGGTCAGCATCATGAAGGCGACCAGCGCGGCGAGCAGCAGCGGAAACCAGCCGCCCTCGAACAGCTTGACCGAATTGGCCGAAAAGAAGATCACGTCGATCACGAAGAAGAAGCCATTCACGGTCACCACGAGCCACGGCGAATAGCCCCACTGGATCGCGACGAGGGCGGCCAGCAGCGTGGTGATCGCCATCAGCAGCGACACTGCGATGCCGTAGGCGCCGGCGAGCGCGTCCGAGGTGCCGAAGCTGAGGACGGCACCGAGCGTTGCGGCCGCGAGCAGCCAGTTCACCAGCGGCACGTAGATCTGGCCCATCGCATCGCTCTGCGTGTGGCGGATCTGCATGCGCGGCAGGAAACCGAGTTGGATCGACTGCTGGGTCAGCGAGAACACGCCGGAGATGATGGCCTGCGAGGCGATCACGGTTGCGACTGCGGAGAAGGCGACCAGCGGATAGTGCAGGGCGTCGGGGCAGAGCTGGAAGAACGGGTTCTCGATCATCGTGGGATCAGTGATCAAGAGCGCGGCCTGTCCAAAGTAGTTCAGCACCAGGGCGGGCAGGCAGATCGCGAACCAGGCGAGCCGGATCGGCAGGCGCCCGAAATGCCCCATGTCGGCATACATGGCCTCGCCGCCGGTCACGGCCAGGAAGGCCGCGCCGAGGATCGCGAAGGAGATGTGAAAGTTCTGGTGGATCAGGAAGTCGAAGGCATAGAGCGGGCTGAGCGCCGCCAGCACCTCCGGCGCCTTGACGATGCCGTGGATGCCCAGCGCGGCCAGCACGACGAACCATGCCAGCATCACCGGTCCGAAGATGCGGCCGATGAAGCCCGTGCCCTGCTTCTGAATCATGAACAGCCCGATCAGGATGGCGACGGTGATGGGCACGACCGCCGGCGCGAGCGAGGGCGCGTCGACCTTGAGGCCTTCGATGGCTGAGAGCACCGAGATCGCCGGCGTGATCGCGCCGTCGCCGTAGAGAAGCGCGGCACCGACGAGGCCGACCACCAGCAGATGCGCCCGCCAGGTGCCGGGTTGGGCGTTGCGCGCATGGAGCAGCGCCAGCAGCGCGACGATGCCGCCTTCGCCGCGATTGTCCGCGCGCAGGATCAGCAGAGCGTATTTGAGCGAGATGATCAGCAGCAACGCCCAGAGGATCAGCGAGGCAACGCCCAGGACAGCGTCGTGGCTCAATGTGCCGCCATGGGCAGCCGCCTTGGCGGCTTCTTTCAGGGCATAGAGCGGGCTGGTGCCGATATCGCCATAGACCACCCCGAGGGCGCCCATGGTCATGGCAATCGGCAGAGGGGCGGGGTGATGGCCGGAAGCGACTGCGGGCGTACTGGACACTGTCGACCCCCCGATGGGATCGCGCCCGCCGGGCCATTCCGACGGGCGCGAGTGTCAGGCAGTCTGCGACGAGGCGTCGCAAATATCCATGAAATTTATATCAGGAAGCTTCTCTGACGCGAAGCTGACAACCGCAACTACGGCGTGCGATCGGCGGTCACGAGGCGGGCCTCGCGGATGTTAGCCTTGCTACCGGCCTGACGCAGGCAGGAGGCTTCGAAGTTCGGCCAGGCCTGCTGCGAGCAATCCTTGCCGATGCTGCGGATGTCGAGCCGGTCGCTCTTGGCCAGCGGCTGCGGGACGCTCGCTTCGACGGCCGGAGCGAAACCGGGGAGGACGGTGAGGGCGGCGGCAACAAACGCAGCGATCGCGATGGCCGAAATGGTCTTGATCATGTGACGGTCCCCTGTGATGCGGCCGCTAGCGCCTTGTGTGCGGCCCGTCATTCGTTGGGTGGATTACTAACCATGGCCAGTTTCCGGACGTCTTCGCGGGCGGGGGAAATGGTTTCGTTCGCGGTCCGTTTTGTTTCGTGGCCGCCCCCAGGACGAAACAAAGCGCTCCGGTCCGACATGGGCCGAGGCGGAATTTGCGGAAAACGGACAAGGAACCTGTCCGGCTTGCCGGGCCGGGCCGGGCGCGGTAGGACGGGGGCATGCCGCGCATTGCCTTCTACCCCGGTTCCTTCGACCCCATCACCAACGGCCATCTGGACGTGGTCCGGAACAGCGTCCCGCTGTGCGACCGGCTGGTGGTCGCGGTCGGGATTCATCCCGGCAAGAAGCCGCTGTTCTCGACCGAGGAACGGCTCAAGATGCTGCATGACGTCTGCGGGCCGGTGGCGGCCGCAGCCGGCTGCACGCTCGAGGCCGTGACCTACGACGATCTCGCCGTCACCGCGGCGCGCAAGCATGGCGCCACCATCATGATTCGGGGCCTGCGCGACGGCACCGACCTCGACTACGAGATGCAGCTCGCCGGGATGAACGGCACCATGGCGCCCGACGTGCAAACCGTTTTCCTGCCGGCCTCCCCAATAGTCCGCCCGATTACCGGCACATTGGTGCGCCAGATCGCCGCCATGGGCGGCGACATCTCGGCCTTCGTACCGCCGCTCGTAGCCAGCCAGCTCAAGGCAAAGTTCGCCTGATAACGGCGCGTTTCCTTTCTCGTCTCTGATCCGGAGTTGTCATGATCCGAATTTTCGCAGTTTTTGCCGCGCTCCTGTTCGCGGTGCCGGCGTTCGCGCAAGCCTTGCCGGCCGGCCTCGACAAGGCCAACGCCATCGTCATCGACACCACCAAGGGCCGTATCGTCATCAAGCTGCGGACTGATCTGGCGCCGCAGCACGCCGAACGCATCAAGACGCTTGCGCGTGAGGGCTATTACAACAACGTGCCGTTCCACCGCGTCATGGACGGCTTCATGGCCCAGACCGGTGACGGCGAGAAGTTCAACGGCACCGGAGGTTCGAAATATCCGAATCTGAAGCAGGAATTCTCCAAGGTGCACTTTGCACGCGGCATCGTCGGCATGGCCCGGCGCGGCGACAGCGTCGACACGGCCAACTCGCAGTTCTTCATCATGTTTGCGGACGGCGGCAGCCTCGACAACCAGTACACCGTGATCGGCGAGGTCGTGCAGGGCATGGACGTCGTCGACAAGCTGAAGAAGGCACCGCCCGGCTCACCGAGCGGCAGCGTGACCGATCCCGACAAGATGGTGAAGGTCCAGGTCGCGTCCGACATCAAGTAGGATGGGACCATGGCGCGCTGCGGCAATAGGCTTTTGCTGGCTGCCGCGGTGCTGGTTTCAGGCGTCTCCGGCGCGACTGCGGGGGACGCAGAGGTCAACACCATCCAGGACATCTTCCAGCACTTGCGGACCTGCTGGAAGCCGCCGCCGGCCAGCAAGGCTCGCCCTCTCGACATCACCGTCGTCGTGAGCTTTAACCGGTCCGGAAACATTTTGGGCCATCCGAGAATTTCCTATGAATCCGCGGAAGCCTCCGACAATGACCGGCTGCAATACCGGATCGCGGTGATGGAGGCGTTGCAACGCTGCACGCCGATGCCATTTACCGACGCAATGGCCGGCGCCGCCGCAGGGCGTCCATTCGCGATCCAGTTCCGTAACCGCAAAACTTCACCTCCAACGCAAGAGAGACGAGCATGAGCGCCACCGAAAACACCCTGATCCTCGAGACCACGCAGGGCCCCGTCACCATCGAGATGCGTCCCGACCTGGCGCCCGGCCACGTCGCGCGCATCAAGGAGCTGGTCCGCGAGGGCTTCTACGACGGCATCGTGTTCCACCGCGTGATCGAGGGCTTCATGGCGCAGACCGGTTGTCCGCAGGGCACCGGCACCGGCGGCTCCGGCAAGAAGCTGAAGGCCGAGTTCAACAAGGAGCCGCATGTGCGCGGCGTCACCTCGATGGCGCGTGCGGCGAGCCCCGATTCCGGCGACAGCCAGTTCTTCATCGTTTTCGACGACGCCCGCTTCCTCGACAACCAGTATACGGTGTGGGGCAAGGTCACCGAGGGCATGCAGAACGTCGACAAGATCAAGCGCGGCGAGCCGGTGCAGAATCCCGACAAGATCGTCAAGGCGCGGATGGCGGCTGACGCCGAGTAACGCCTGCAGTCGTGCCCCGCTTCGGCGGGGCGCGGCAAGGTATCAAACGTGCGCACCGATCTCTTCGACTTCGATCTCCCGCCTGAGCGCATCGCGTTGCGTCCCGCGCATCCGCGCGACTCCGCGAAGATGCTGGTCGTGGAGAACGGCGCGCTGCGCGACCAGACCATTGCCGATCTCACGCAATGGCTGAAGCCGGGCGACCAGCTCGTCGTCAACGACACCAAGGTGATCGCGGCGCAACTCAAAGGCCGCCGCATCGGCCGCGAGACCGAGCCGAAGATCGAGGCGACACTGATCAAGCGGCTCGACGGCTCGCGCTGGCAGGCGCTGGTGAAGCCCGCGAAGAAGCTCACCGCCGGCGACCGCATCCGCTTCGGCAACGAAGGCAAGGTGTGCCTGCTCGGGCATCTCGATGCCGAGGTCGAGGCAAAGGGCGCCGAGGGCGAGGTGACGCTCTCATTCTCGTTCCATGGCCCCGCGCTCGACCAGGCAATCGCCGATCTCGGCAGCCCGCCGCTGCCGCCCTACATCGCTTCCAAGCGCACACCCGACGATCAGGATCTCGCCGACTACCAGACCATGTTCGCGGCGAATGAAGGCGCGGTCGCCGCGCCCACCGCGGGGCTGCATTTCACGCCGGCGCTGGAGCAGGCGCTGCGCGCGCGGGGCATCGGCGTCAATCGCATCACGTTGCATGTCGGGGCAGGGACGTTCCTGCCGGTGAAGGTGGACGACACCGACGGCCATAAGATGCATGCCGAGTGGGGCACGATCTCGACCGAGACGGCGGAGCGGCTCAACGCCGCGCGCAAGAATGGCGGCCGTATCATCGCGGTCGGCACGACGTCGTTGCGGCTGCTCGAAAGCGCAACGAGCGAGGACGGCACCATCCAGCCTTTCGCGGCCGAGACCTCGATCTTCATCACCCCCGGCTATCGCTTCCGCGCGGTCGATATTCTGATGACCAATTTCCATCTGCCGAAATCGACGCTGTTCATGCTGGTGTCGGCATTCTCCGGGCTCGAGACGATGCAGCAGGCCTATGCGCACGCGATCGCGAACGGGTACCGGTTCTATTCGTATGGGGATGCGTGCTTGCTGTTTCGGGCGGTGCCGTAGGGTGGGTTAGCTTTGGTCTCTCAGGAGGTTGTCCATCTGGTCTGAACCGAGGAAGCTGAGGTTGCGAAGCTTCAGTATTCCAAGGAAAGACCAGATGAACGTCCACAAGAATGCGCCTTTGACGCCCAAAGGTCGAGAGGCGATGGTGCGCAGCGTCGTCGAGGGCGGGCTGAGCCCAGCCGACGCGGCCCACCAGTTCAACACGACAGCGAAGACCGTTGCCAAATGGGTCAAGCGGTTCCGCGCGGAGGGTGTCGAAGGGTTGCGGGATCGCTCCTCGAGGCCTCTTTCATCGCCAAGCCAAACCCCGCCAGCCACGCGCGCCGCCGTCGAGACGTTGCGCCGGCAGCGCCACACCGGCAAGCAGATCGCAGCCGAGGTTAAGGTGTCGCCGGCCACTGTCAGCCGCATCCTTCGTCACTTGGGATTAAGCCGGATACGCGATCTGGAGCCCGCCGAACCGGTGCGCAGGTACGAACGCGAGCAGCCCGGCGAACTCATCCATATCGACATCAAGAAGCTCGGCAGGTTCGTCAGACCAGGCCACCGCATCACACACGATCGCCAGATGGGCGAAAGCCGTGGCGCCGGCCACGAGTTCGTCCACGTTGCCATCGACGATGCATCGCGCCTGGCCTTCTCCCAGATCCGGCAAGATCAAAAAAAGGAGAGCGCCATCGCCTTCCTCAAGGAGGCCGTCACCTACTACCGCAGCCTCGGCATGAAGGTCACCGGCATCATGACCGACAACGGCTCCTGCTACCGCGCCAAGGCCTTTGCCAGAGCGTGCAGCAAGCTCGGCCTCAAGCACATCTTCACCAGGCCCTACAGACCGCAAACAAACGGCAAGGCCGAGCGCTTCATCCAGACAGTGCTCCGTGAGTGGGCTTATGCTCGGGCCTACGACACCTCAGATCAGCGCGCCAAAAACCTGCCAATCTGGCTTCATCACTACAACTGGCATCGCCCGCACGGCAGTCTGCAAGCCAAACCACCCATCAGCCGCCTCGGCCTACCGATGGACGACCTCCTGAGATTCCACAGTTAGCCGTAAGGCGTAACCCACCACTTCTCTCTCTCCGAGTTGACAGTAAAGAGGTGGATTACGCCTTCGGCTAATCCACCCTACGCAACTTCCGTTACGCCATGACCCGCTGCGGCAAGAGCTCCGCGATCTGCACCGCGTTCAATGCCGCGCCCTTGAGCAACTGATCGGCCGCCACGAACATCGAGATCGAATGTCCGGAGGGGTCGCTCAGGTCCTTGCGGATACGGCCGACCAGAACGTCGTCCTGGCCCGAGGCGTCGATCGGCATCGGGAAGTAGTTCTTCACGCGGTCGTCGACGATCTTGACGCCGGGGGCCCGGGCCATGATGGCGCGGACCTGGTCCTCATTGATCGGCTTCTCGCATTCGAAGGTGATCGCCTCGCAATGGGCGCGCAGCACCGGCACGCGAACGCAGGTCACGCCGATCGCGATCTTGTCGTCCTCGAAGATCTTGCGGGTTTCCTTGATGACCTTGGTCTCTTCGTCGTTGTAGCCGGTCTCGGGGTCGACGGCGGTGTTGTGGTTGAACAGATTGAACGCGTAGGGGTGCGGCATCACCTTGGGCGTATAGACCTGCCCGTTGAGATTGGCGCGGGTGGACTCGACGAGTTCGTCCATCGCAGCCGCGCCGGCGCCGGAGGCGGCCTGGTAGGTCGAGATGATGACACGCTTGATGCGGTTCTTCTGGTGGATCGGCCACAGCGGCACCAGCGCGGTGATAGCGGCGCAGTTCGGGTTCGCGATGATGCCCTTGTGGTCGCGGATGCGGTGGCCGTTGACCTCGGGGATCACCAGCGGCACGTTCGGATCCATCCGGAACGCGGAAGAGTTGTCGACGACGACGGCACCGGCCTTGACGGCGATCGGCGCGAACGTCTTCGAGATGCTGCCGCCGGCGGAGAACAGCGCGATATCGACGCCCTCGAAGGCGCGCTCGGTCAGTTCCTCGATGACAACATCCTTGCCGCGGAATGACACCGTCTTGCCGGCCGAGCGGGCGCTCGCCAACGCCTTGAGCTTGCCGACGCGGAAGCCGCGCTTGTCCATGGTGGCGATGAATTCGGCGCCCACCGCACCGGTGACGCCGACAATCGCGACGACGGGATCGTTACTCACTTTGTCCTCCATTGCATTTCGGTTGAGCTGAGATTTAGGCAACAAAAAAGCCCCGGACCTGAGAGGCGGGGCTTCGGTAGAGCTGATTGCGTTCTAGTCGACGACTACAAGCGCACGCCTCCCCGGGCCCCGAAGGCCGTGGTGGTTTTGGTCGTGCGTTTGGTGGTCGTGAACATGGCGGCGATCTATGCGGGAGAGTCTTACGCCCGTCAATGGCTTTTCGGCGGGATTGTGGCGGTACCTACTTCCCGCGGGCGCCCGGCGGTTCCAGAAGGACCTCCTTGAGGTCGTCGCCGCTGATGACGACGATCGCGAAATTCAGCCGACCGCCTTCGCGCACGAGGCCGCCGCTGATCGCCTTGCCCGAGGCCGCGCGTTCGGCAACGTGCACGGCATCCGCGAGGCGGTGCCTGATCGCACCGAGCGCTGCCAGGTTGCTGCGATCGTCGAGGTCGAGTTCGGCGACGGGGAGGGCAGCTTCGCCGCCGACGAGTTCGCCTGTCGTGGCATTGATGGTGTGGCGCCAGATCCGGTCGTTGTGCAGCGTCTTCACCCGGTAGACCGGTACGCCTGCGGCTCCGTCGAAACTGACGTCCGCGGTGGTGGCGCCGGCGTGGCGGGCTTCCGCTATCGCCATGGCCTGGCTGATCGAGATCGAGGAGGTACGGAATCGTTCGATTTCGCGGCTGACGGCCTGGCGGTCCGCCTGGGCCTCACCATCTGTGTCGCTGTGAAGCGCGGTCGGCGTGCCCGTGGTCACGGTCGCCCGTGCTGGCACAGCGAGGAGCAGCGCTGGCAAGGCGATCGCAAGCAGTCGCGAGATCCGTCGTTTGGCTGTCGTCATGCTCGAAACCCTCGGCCAGCGAGTGTGCCGGATGATCGTAAAGAATTCGCGGCCGACCTTGGGCATCGGCCGGCCGCGGAGCGTCACGACGGGCTGTACCCGTTGCGGCGATCTTAGCGGTACGGACCACTTTGGGGCTGGTGAAAAAGCGGTCCGTATCGCTTATAACTAAACCATACCGTATCGTTTTATTTTGGTCAACGGGGCGGGCGTGGCCACGGCGGGAAACGTCGCAACTTCACGGAATTGTCAGCGGGCCGGGCGGCGCCGCGGCGTGCCCTTCGCGGCGCTCTGGACGCCGTCCGCACGTCCCAGCGCACCGGCCAGGAACAGCTTGATCGCGGCGCGCATTCGCTTTTCCGCGGCCTTCATCTCCGGCGGCGTTCCAAACGTCGCGAGGCGATGGTTGTGACCCACGACGACATCGAGGAATACTTCCGCAGCGATGGTGGTGTCGTCGACGTCGAGCGCGCCTTGCGCCACCAGATGGTCGAAGAAACGCGCCGTGGTGGCGACGGCTTTGAGCCAGCCTTCCTCTTTGCCGAGCTTGGCGACATCGGGGAAGTTGATGGCCTGTGACGTCATCATGCGGCTGAACGCGACGGCGTCGGGCCCGCAGGTGAAGGTCAGCATCTCTTTGCCGATCTCGACCAGCCGCTGCTCGACCGAAATGTCCGAGGCGCTGCCGAGCTGCGTTTCTGCGGCCGCCGACAGCGGTGCAAGCCAGCGTGCGATCTCGCGCCTCAGCACGGCTGCAAACAGGCCGCGCTTGTCGCCGTAACGGGAATAGACGGTAGGTTTGCTGACACGGGCCGCTTCCGCGACCGCATCGAGCGAGGTCGCGTCGAAACCGCGATCCAGGAACAGGCGGGTGGCGACCTCGATCAGCCGCTGGTCGCGCTCGATCGCGGCCGATTTCGTCGGCCGGCCGCCGCGCGATTTCGGCACTTCGCGCCGGGGCGCGGTGGTTCTTGTCCTGGTCGCAGTCAATCCCATGCCCGATGATCCCTGCGCGTGCCTGACGGTCGTACTTCGCTCTATATCGCGCAGGAGCGGGGGCGTCATCGCTAATCTGGCCGAATTGGCCGTATCGTCAACGGTTTCGGCACGGCGTCGTTCCGTCACCAGGGATCACGGCAGGTTCGACGTCCAGGCTTGGCCGGCCGCCGCCTTCTCATATCCGTATTGATACAGCGCGCGCATATAGGCGGTGTCGAACCCTTCCGAGGGCGGCGCGGGATAATCGCGCGCGATGTAGGAGAGATGGAAGCCGAGACGGTTGCGCTTGGCGAAGTCGTAGGTCGAGAAGATGATCGAGCGCGTCTGCGACTGCGTGATCGCCGACAGGCTGCGCGAAGCGACGTCGATCGTGCTGTTGGACACGAGCTCGAAATTGCGTTCGATCTTCTTGTTGACGAGGATGTAGATGTTCAGCCGCGCGTTGCCCGGCAGGCGGTCCTGCGTGAGCAGGGCTTCCGGCAGCGTCAGCACCGGCGCGGTCACGCCGCCGTCGACATGCATCTCCTGAAACTTGCGGCCCTGGCCTTCGGCGTCGATCATGATCGGCGGAAACACCAAGGGAATGCTGGCGGAGGCCGCCATCACGTCGCGAAACAGCTTGAGCGCCTCAGGCGTCCCGACCGCGGCGATCTTGCCCATGTCCCAGATCGCGGTGCGCTGGGTGTCGAGATCGGTCGTCACCACCAGGAGCTTCCGGCCTTTGGCATTTTCCCGCGCGACCTGCGCCATGAGCTCGGCTCCGACATAGCGGGCGACGAGCTCGCGCAGCCGCGTGTTGCCGAACAGGCCGGATCCGAACAGCACGCGCATGATGCTGGGATCGCTCAGCAGGCTCTCCGCGATGCCGCTGGTGTAGACCTCTCGCAGCGTGTCGTCATATTGCGATCCGAGATAGGCAAAGGGCGCGATCAGGCCGCCGGTGCTCACGCCCGAGACGACCGAGAAGGTGGGACGGGTGCGTGCCGCGGTCCAGCCGTTGAGCACGCCGACGCCATAGGCGCCATCGGCGCCGCCGCCCGAGAGCGCCAGATAGGATTTCGTCGCGGTGCTGGTGTCCTTCTCGAAGCTGAATTTCGTGACGGGCTCGTCGGCGTAGCGGCGCAAGCCGTCGATATCGAGCACGCGCGACGTGCTGGCTTCAGCTGCCGTATACGGCGTGCGGGGCAGGGAGGTGCAGGCGCCGAGCGCCAGGCTGCACGTCAGGACCAGGGCTCCGGTCAGGCGAGCACTTGTCAGCCTTGTCCAGCCACGCGAAGGACCGGACATATCATTCGAACATGAAGCGGGGGACATTGTCGGTGGCTGGCGATCACGCATCTGCTGCCGCCGGCAAATCTCGCCGCAGCACTCTCGTCCAGCCCCCAGAGAGAAACTACACTGTATCGTTCTGTTTGGCAAGATGCGGCGAATATCACGTCCGCGTCAAATGTGTCCCAGACTGATGCAGCAATCACGTCGCGGCGGGTTGATCGACCTCGCCTGACACGCAATAAGCACCGCCATGAATCCTCCTGATACCGCTCTCCCCAATCATTTCGAGCTGCTCGCCACCGATGGTGCTGCGCGCACCGGCCGCCTGACGACGCCCCACGGCGCCGTGCGCACGCCGGCCTTCATGCCGGTCGGCACCGCCGGCGCCATGAAGGGCATGCACTGGCGCGAGGTGCGCGATGCCGGCGCCGACATCGTGCTCGGCAACACCTATCATCTGATGCTGCGCCCCGGCGCCGAGCGGATCGCGGCCCTCGGCGGCTTGCAGAAATTCACCGGCTGGAACGGGCCGATGCTGACGGATTCCGGCGGCTTCCAGGTGATGTCGTTGTCGGACCTGCGCAAGGTCAGCGAGCACGCCGTCACCTTCCGCTCGCATATCGACGGCGCCAAGGTCGAGCTGTCGCCGGAGCGCTCGATCGAGGTACAGCGTTTCCTCGGCTCCGACATCGCCATGCAGATGGACGAATGCGTGCGGCTGCCGGCGGAGCGCGACGATATCGAGCGCGCGATGCAATTGTCGCTGCGCTGGGCCGAGCGCAGCAAGCGCGCTTTCGAGAGCGCGCCCGACGGCTACATGCTGTTCGGTATCGTGCAGGGCGGCGACATCCCGCAGCTTCGCCATCAAAGCGCGCGAGGTCTCGTCGAGATCGGTTTCCATGGCTATGCCATCGGCGGCCTTGCCGTAGGCGAGCCGCAGGCGGTGATGCTGGCGATGATCGACGAGACCGCGCCGGGGCTGCCGACGGAGCGGCCGCGCTACCTGATGGGCGTCGGCACGCCCGACGACATCCTCGAAGCCGTCAAACGCGGCATCGACATGTTCGATTGCGTGATGCCGACGCGCAATGGCCGGCATGGCGTCGCCTTCACCCGCTTCGGCCAGGTCAATTTGCGCAACGCGCGCCATGCCGACGATCCGCGACCGCTGGACGAAGAGAGCTCATGGCCATCGGCGCGCAACTACGCGCGCGCCTATCTGCACCATCTCGTCAAGGCCGGCGAGACGCTGGGCGCGATGCTGCTGTCCGAGATCAATATCGCCTACTACCAGTTCCTGATGCAGGGCATCAGGGACGCGATCGCACACGGAAAATTCGAGGAATTCTATCAGCGTACGCGCGAGGACTGGGCGAGGGGCGACATCGCCCCGCGCTGAGGCGTGACAGGCGTCAGTTGCAGACGATCCGCTGCTTGACGGCGTGCTTGGTCACGAAGCCGTAGCCGCAGGTGTCGCAGGTCCAGAGATAGCTGATCACGTGGTCGGACACATACGCGGAGGCTTCGGCTGCGACCATGGAGTCGGCGCAGACGGGACAGGTGGGCAACTCGCTACAACGCGGATCGCGGTGGTGCGTGACGGTCGACAGCACTTCAGCAACTGCTGACATCGTGGTGACCTCCCTGCTTTGAGATCTAAGTCTAACATAAGCAGAATCAGTTGACGAGGTCGCAACACAAATGCGTTGGTTTTCTGCTAATTGAAGCTCACGCGATTTTGCGATGCAGCGTATTTAACATGTGCCGCATTGTCGCTTGCGTGTCGTCACAGGCTGTCCGTAACTGCGCAGAAGCTGCGATCAAAGTGCGAATTGTCGTCACAGGGAGTTCATCATGGACGCATCGTCCGAGAAGGCTGCAAAAGCGGGTGCAGCGCACCAACCCGGCCGCGGCCGGGTTTATAATTCCATCGTCGAAGCTTTTGGCGACACGCCGATCGTGCGGTTGCAGCGACTGCCGGGCATGCAGGGCGTGAACGCGACGATTTTGGCAAAACTTGAATATTTCAATCCCGCCGCCAGCGTGAAGGATCGCATCGGCGCGGCCATGATCATCGCGATGGAGAAGGCCGGCATCGTCAAGCCCGACACCGTGCTGATCGAGCCGACCTCGGGCAATACCGGAATCGCGCTCGCCTTCGTCGCGGCGTCACGCGGTTACCGGCTCAAGCTGGTGATGCCGGAATCCATGTCGATCGAGCGGCGCAAGATGCTGGCCTTTCTTGGCGCAGAGCTGGTGCTGACGCCGGCTGCGCAAGGCATGAAGGGCGCGATCGCCACCGCCGAGGAGCTGTTGAAGACGACGCCGAACTCGGTGATGCCGCAGCAATTCAAGAATCTCGCCAATCCCGAGGTGCACCGCCGCACCACCGCGGAGGAGATCTGGAACGACACCGGCGGCAACATCGATTTCTTCGTCGCCGGCGTCGGCACCGGCGGTACCATCACCGGCGTCGGCCAGGTGCTGAAGCCGCGTAAACCCTCGCTGCGCGTGGTCGCCGTCGAGCCGGAAGAGAGCCCGGTGCTATCAGGGGGCCAACACACGCCGCACAAGATCCAGGGCATCGGCGCGGGCTTCGTGCCTGACATTCTCGACCGCTCGGTGATCGACGAGATCGTGAAGATCAATTCGACGACGGCGATCGAGACCGCGCGGGCGCTGGCGCGGCACGAGGGCATTCCCGGCGGCATCTCCTCGGGCGCCGCGATCGCGGCAGCGCTCGAGATCGGCAAGCGGCCGGAAGCCGCGGGAAAAACCATTCTGGCTATAGTGCCGTCCTTCTCAGAGCGGTATCTTTCGACGGCTCTGTTTGAAGGAATTTAGCACATGGCGGATCAACCACCGAGGCGGCCACGCACGCTTGGCGATGCCAGGACCGAGGCCGAGGCAGCGTTCAAGAAAGTGACCGCCAAAGTCGCCGTGGCGCCGCCGAAGCCAAACGTGGCGCCGGGGATCAAGGAGCAGGTCAGCCTGCGCATTGACCAGGACGTGCTCGAGTTCTTCCAGGAGGGCGGTCCGGGCTGGCAGGACCGCATCAACGAGGCGCTGCGCAAGGCCGCGGGGAAGTAGGCGCCGGTTGCCAGAGGGCACCGGAAGCCGGCGTGCGCGAGGATGCCGGCGGCGAGCTCAGAGCACCTGTGACAGAAACCGCTGCGTTCGCTCGTCCTTGGCCGCCGTAAACAATGTTTCCGGCGGCCCGTGTTCGACGATCACACCGCGATCGGTGAAGTAGACGTGGTCGGCGACCTCCCGGGCGAAGTTCATTTCATGGGTGACGAGGAGGCAGGTCATGCCGTCCTCGGCCAGCTCCCGGATGGTGACCAGGACCTCCTTGACCGTTTCCGGATCAAGGGCGGCGGTGACTTCGTCGAACAGCATGATGTCCGGTCGCATCGCCAGCGAGCGGGCGATGGCGACGCGCTGCTGCTGCCCGCCGGAGAGTTCGCCGGGATAGGTGTCCTCCTTGCCCGCGAGCCGGACCTTGGCAAGCAGCGCCCGGGCGCGCGCTTCGACCTCGGCGCGCTTCTGGCCGAGGACATGGATCGGCGCCATCATCACGTTCTGGAGCGCCGTCTTGTGCGGGAAAAGGTTGTACTGCTGAAAGACCATCCCGACCTTGCGACGAAGCGCCAATTTGTCGAGCCTGGGATCGGACACCTCGATGCCTTCGATTTGAATGCTGCCGGACGAGATCGGTTGAAGGGCATTGATGCAGCGGATCAGCGTCGATTTCCCCGATCCGGACGGGCCGATGATACAGATCACCTCGCCCTTCCTGACCGACAGGCTGATGCCTTTCAGGACCTCGAGAGCTCCGAATGATTTTTTGACGTCGACCAATTGGACGATCGGCTGATCCGGAGTCCAGCTCGTGGCCATGCTCTGCTTCCCTCAGCGTACGCGGAACCGACGCTCGAGACGAGCGGTCCAGAGGTTGATCGGATAACAATAGAGAAAGAAACACAGCAGGGCGAAACCGTAGAGCGGCGCGAACAGCTCCGGTCTGCCGCCTTCGGCGGCATGCACTTGAGCCGTCAGCGTGAGCATTTCCGATACGCCGACGATCGATGCGAGGACCGTCGACATCGCGACCAGCGCATAGATGTTCATCCAGGGCGGCAGCATCCGCTTGATGCACTGTGGCAGCATGATCAGCCACATCGTCTGCCGCCGCGTGAATGAGAGCGATTCCGCAGCCTCCCATTGCGTCGACGGAACGGAGCGGACCGCGCCACGTACGACCTCGGCGACGTTCGCCATGACGGGCAATGCGAAGCCCACCGTCGCCTTGACCCAATCCGGCAAGGGGATGGTGGTCTTGAAGACGGTGATCTGGAAAGGCACCAGAAACATGATGAAGAACAGCAGCACCAGCCAGGGCGCGTTGCGGAAGAATTGAGTGAGGAGCCAGCTGACGGCGGCGAGCGGCCGGAACTCCGACAGCAATCCCAGACCCAGGCCAAGCCCGGCGGCGGTCCCCAGCAGCATCGCCAGCAGGGAGATCAGGATGTTGAAGGCGAACCCTCGCAGCAGGAGCGGTGACCACTTCACGATGACCTGCAACGGGGACAGCATCGTCGGTCCGGCCTGCGCCCACGCGGTGGATGCCGCCATGATGGCGCAGAAGCAGAGGATCGCAGCGGATAGGGGACCGATCCGAATGGACATGCGGGACGGCGCGAGACGATACGGCAGAAGGACGGCGAGCCGGTGCTCGGAGCGGTCGGTCTTCATCGCGCATATCCGGGGATGCGCATCGCCCGCTCCCAGCGATGCATCAGCCAGACGAGGACGCCAACAAGGATGCCGTAGGTCGCCAGCAACACGATCATCATTTCGAGGACATTCTGCGATTCCGACCAGATCTGCTTGACGGCGTATAGCGTGTCGGGGACGGCGATCGCGTAGGCGAGGGTGGTGGTCTTGAGCAGGTTGACGAGGTTGTTGTTCAGTGCGGGAAGACAGACGCGAATGGCCAGCGGCAGGACGATATGGACGTAAGCCTTGAGGCGCGTGTATCCGAGCGCCTCCGCGGCTTCGATCGTCGTCCTCGGCACCGCCTCAATTCCGGAGCGGAAGATTTCGACGTTGAAGGCGGCCGCGAACAGTGACAGCGAAATGATGGCCCATTGAACGTTGCTCAGCAGCGGAACGCGCATGCCCGCCGCCTCGACGGCCGGAAGCAGGTTGCCGAGGCCGAAATAGAAAAAGAAGAGCTGGACCAGCGGGGGCGTGTTGCGGAACACCACCACGAAAGCATTGACGGGCAGCCGCAACAACACGGACGGACTGCCTTGCATCAAGGCGCCCACCGCACCGAGGATGAGGCTTAGCAGGATGGTCGTGACACTCAGAAACAGCGTCATCTTGAGGCCGCCGAGATAGCGGCCCCAATCATACGCGTCGTAGAACACGGAGAAATTCAGCCCCGTCGTCTCGTAGAGCTGCTGAAACCAGTCGCCGATGGCCTGCATGTTGCGCGACACCGAAGTGTTGAGGCGATGCCTTGTATCAGTGCATTGGTTCGACCTGTCCGGAGCGCGAGGTGGTCATGGCGCTCCGCTTCGCGCGTCTATTTGTCCTTGTACTGCTCGTGCATGGAGAGTGAGTACTCGGTCGGTGTAATACCCCACTTCTTTTCAGCTGCCACGATGAAGCCGGTCTTCATCCAGTCCTTCGTCGTGTCTTCGAGCAGCTTCTGAAGGCTGGTGTTTTCGAGCGCGACGGCGATCATCCATGGCGATGGCAGAACGCCTTTGAGCGGGAGGTCGTAGTCCGTCTTCCACTCGTCTTCGAGCAGTTTACCTTGCAGGAAGGTCTGATCGTAGACATAGCCGATGCAGTTGCCCTGCTTCATGGCGAACAGGGGCTTCTCCGAGCCGTCAAACGCAACAATCTCGGGGCCGTATGATTTGGCGACGTCCCTGTTGTACCAGGCTCCCGACGTGGCGCAGACGGGTTTTCCCTTCAGGTCGGCCCAGTCCTTGATGCCGGCCTTCTTGTTGAGAAGGATGTTCACGTAGTCCGAATAATACAGCGGTTCGATGGCTTGAACGACGCGGCGGCGTTCCGGCCTGTCCGACATGGTCGCGATCAGCAGGTCAATCTTTCCCTGCTGAAGAAACTCGATCCTGTTCGAGGCTCCGACCGGAACGAGCTCGAGCTTGACGCCGAGGCGCTTGGCGATGTCCGCAGCAAAATCCGGCTCGATACCGACCACGTTGCCCGAGGGGTCGCGGAAGCCGAACGGCTTGTAGTCCGCCTTGACGCCGACATTCAACGTGCCGCGCTGCCTGATGGCATCGACGCCGTCAGCGGCTCGAGCGCCGCCGAACATCAGCAGCGCCGCGGCACCTGCCATCATGGAAAGGACAACGTTTCTCATCGGATGACGCCTCCAGGATTGAAATCACGACGCGGGTTGCGTGTGCTTCTTCGAGATACAAGGCTCGTGCCAAATCTCACGAAAATCGCGAGACGGAGAATGGAGTGAGGTCGATCGCGCTTCGAGCGTCGGTTGCCATCCCTGCGACGACGTTGCCGATTCCTGCCGAGTGCTTGAAGCCATGGCCCGAGCAGGCCGAGACGACGAAGACGCGGTCCTGTTCGGGATGCCGGTCGATGATGAAGCCACGATCGGGTGTCACAGTGTAGAGACAGGCGGCTGCGTGCGCGACACGAGGCGTGGCGCCTGCAAGCCGACCTTTGACGTGCTCGTTGTACATCTTGGCCGACTCGCTCGGATCGACGGTGCGGTCGATCGTGTCGGCCGTCGTGCTGGTCTCGTATTGCTCGGTTGCGACCTTGAGGCGACCATCGCCTGGCAGCGGCGGGAAGCCGTAGAGGTAGTCGACGTCCGTCGCACCGTGCATCCAGATGAACACAGGGGCGTTGGCGCGATACGCGCTGGTATCGTCGAGCTCGTACCAATGCAGGACCTGCCGCTTCACCGAAAGCACGCGGTCAAACGGCGCGCCGAGAAGGTGAGCATTCCAGCCGCCTGCCGATACCACGACCTTGTCCGCCTCGAACGTGCCCGAGGAGGTTTCCACCTGAACGGCGGAGCCTTTCTGCGCGATCGAGAGAACTCCGACTCCCGTGCGTATCGTTGCCCCGAGCTGCTCCGCGCGCGTCAGTTGCGCCTTGATACAGCGCTCCGGAAAAACGTATCCCCCGCCGGGCTCGTAATAGGCTTTCTCGTTGCCCTGGAGATTCAGGAATTGCGGGAAGCGATGGGTCACCTCCCGCCCGTCGATCACTTCATGAGCGATGTTGAAGTCACGCGCCGCGCCAATTGAACGTGCGACGAAATCGGGTTTGCCATGGTGCGACGTCTCGCCGACACCGGGCGCCATAACGACGAGGCCGCATGGGTTCAGCAGCTCGGCGGATGTCTCGGCTTCTAGCTCACGCCAGATCCGGTGGGTATCCAGCACCAGGGGCACGTAATCGCGGCCTTCACCGACCGCCTGCCGGGTGATGCGGGTTTCGCCGTGGCTGGATCCCATCGTGTGGGGCGGGGCGAAGCGATCAAGGCCGACCGCCTTCACCCCTCGTTTGGCCAGTTGATAGAGCGCCGCGCTGCCCATGGCACCGAGGCCGATCACCAGAATATCCGCTTTCTCGCTCATCGATCGAACTGCTTAATTGTAAGGACAGGCCGAAGTCTGCTTTCAAATGCGGCTCTCCTACAAGGATAATTCATATAATGAAGGAAGTTTGCATCTTCATATGACTTTTGCTTAAGTCATCGGATGCCACCACCTGTTCCAGACCTGCGAAGCCTTCAGATTGTCGCGGCCGTCGCCGACTCCGGCAGCATGCTGGAGACGTCCCGCCAATTCGGGATGACGCAATCCGCGGTGTCTCAGGCGGTCCGGCGTGCAGAAGCCGCGGTCGGCGTCGCGTTCTTCAATCGAACCCGCAGGCCGCTCACGCCGACCCGGGCGGGACGTATTCTTGCAGGCCGCGTTCTCGACCTGAACCGTGACTTTGATGCGCTTCTCAGCGCGCTCCGGGTCGCGGCGGAACAATCTGAACGGGTTGATCTGAGGCTCGGCCTCGTCGACTCCTATGCTGCCACGGTCGGCGCGCACCTCGTCAAAGAACTCATGACGGGCGAGATCGCACTGAGTCTGTCCGTATGGTCGGGCCTCGCTCACTCACATGCCGAGGCGCTGATGAATCGCAAGATCGACGCCGCGATCACATGCGACGCGATGGATGACCTCTATGATGTCGAGCGCTTGCCATTCTATCGCGAACCAAATCTGCTGGTGGTGCCGCGCGGGATGGAAGCCGAATTTGCCGGCCTTGACCTGCGCGAGATCCTCGCGCGACATCGCCTGGTTCGGTACAGCGAGCGTTCCTGGGCAGGTGCGCAGGTCGAGCGCCATCTGAGCCGTCTGGGCATTCGCCCGCCACGGGCCTTCGAGTTCGACACCTCTGACAGCCTGGTCGCCATGGTCGCGACGGGTATGGGCGTGGCGATCACCACGCCGTTGTGCTTGTTGCAGGGGCTCGCTCACGCGGCGCAAGTCAGCGCGCTGCCTTTGCCGGGGCCTGGATTTTTTCGTGAGCTGCTGCTGGTGACCCGCCGCGGAGATCTTTCATCCCTGGCGCCGCGCGTCGCAGAGCTGGCGCGAATGAGCATTACGACGCAGGCGATGCCGCGCATCCGGACGCTCGTGCCCTGGTTCACCCAAGACTACTAGCGACATCGCTAGCAACAAAAAAGCCCGGCGTGAGCCGGGCTTTTTGTTTGCGATCTGAGTCGCCTCAGCGGCGGAACATGCCGCCCATCATGCCGCCGACGACACCGCCGACGAAGGCTGCGCCGGCATCGCCGCCGCCGTTGTTGCGATGCTGAGCCGGTGCGCTCTGGGCCTGACTGGGGGCACGCCGGGCCGGCTTCGCGCTTTCCTCGCTCGCGGTGGCTGGTGCCGACGCCACGATCTCGGAGAGCAGGGCCTTGTGCTGAAGCTTGTTGAGGTAACCGGTCGACGGATAGCCGCGGGCGGCCTGCCAGCGCTTCAGCACCGAGCGGGTGTCGTCGCTGAACGCGCCGGTCACCTTGGTGTCGAAGCCGAGGCCGGTGAGGCGGCGCTGCACATCGCGGCGCTGACCCTTGTCGAGGCCGATCTGGTCCTCGGTGAGCTGGGTGGAGTCATCGGTGAAGGTTGCGGGGTCAATGCCTGCGTTCAGGGTGCGGGTCGCCGTGGACGGGCCGCTCTTGATCGCCGCAAGCCGGGCCATCGCCAGCGCCTTGAACTGGCCGTTCGGATAGGCCGAGAGATAGGCGTTGAGCTCTTCCGGCTTGTTGGACTCCTTCACGGAGCGCCAATACTCGAGCTCGACACCGTCGGAGCTGCTGGCCGTCGCCGGCACGATGCCAGCAGCGGTCGGCGCCGCATTGGCGACCTGCGTCGTCGGCGCTTGATTGAGATAAACCGCGCCGATCAGGTTGGTGTGGCCCCAGGGCAGCTGACCCTTGCGGGTCTCTTCATTGACCTGGGCGCGCACCGACGTCATCGCCTGCTGGATCTCGACACCGGGCTTGGTGATGTTGTCGATCAGGGCGCGGGTGAAGGGGCTGTTGTTGCCCTCCTGGCCGTCGAGCGCGGTCTGGCCCGGGCCGGTGGCGAACGCGATCAGCGTGCCTTCGCCGGACTTCATCTCGGCGAGGCCGCTCTGCACGTTGACACTGCGTGTCGCCGAGTTCGACTTGATCTTGGCGGCGAACGGATTGTCGCGGCAGGCATCGAGGAACACGAGCTTGACCTTGGCATCGCCCATGGTCTGCTCGAGCGTCAGGTCGATATTGATGGCGGCGCCAAGCTTGACGTCCATCTCCGACTTGATGTCGGCATCGACGGGCAGGAGATAGTTGCTGCCGCCGACCGCGATGCCGTGGCCGGCATAATAGAAGACCGCGACATCGGAGCCCTGTGCCTTGCGGCCGAAGTCCAGCAGCTTCTCCGTCATCTGATCGCGCGTGAGGTTGGAGCCTTCGATCACCTCGAAGCCGACATTGCGCAGCGTCGCCGCCATCGCCTTGGCGTCGATCGGCGGGTTCGGCAATTGCGCGACGGCCTTGTAGGAGCCATTGCCGACGACGAAAGCAACACGGCGGTCGGCCTTGGCGGCACTGACCGACAATGCCATGCACATCAGCGAAGCGATGAGGGTGAGATAGCGCATCTGAAATCCCCAGAATCGAATTGCAGGCAGCAACAAATTGGCAACGAACTTACACGACACGCCCGGTTTCGCGCCAGCGAAACGACAGTTCGCCCAACCCATTACTTCGGCGCCGAATGTGCACGATGGGATGCCCCTCCAACGTGATTCAAATCACACTCGACCACTTTGATTTGTCGCGCAAGGCGGGGTTTGGTTCACTGCGCGCGGGCGGGAACCGGCGGTGCGGGCTTCAAATTCAGGAGGTTGCCGCACAGGATCAGCGCGGCGCCGAAAACCGTCCAGGCGTCGAGCCGCTCCGAATAGAGCAGCCAGCCCACAGTGGCCGTCAGTGGAACCCGCAGGAAGTCCATCGGCACCACGATGGTCGCATCCGCGTAGCGGAGCGCGCTGGCGAGGCAGTAGTGCGAGAATGTGCCGCAGACCCCGATGACGAAGAGCCAGCCCCACATCTGAGGTGATGGCCAGGTCCAGATGAAGAGGGTCGGCACCAGGCCCACGACGAATTGCACCACGATCATCCAGAACAGGATCGACAATGCGCTCTCGGTCCGGGTCAGCGACTTGGCCAGGATCATGGAGATGCTGAAGCCGATCGCGGCCCCGAGCGCGATCAGCTGGCCCGGATTGATTTCGCCGGTGGCGGGCCGCACGATCATGACGACGCCGACCACGCCAAGCACGACGGCGGCGATCTTCCAGGCGGTCATGCGCTCGGCCAGGAAGGTCGCGGCGAGCAGGGCAGTCCAGATCGGCATGGTGAATTCGATCGCGACGACCTGGCCGATTCCGATCAGCGTCAGGGCGTAGAACCAGCCGAGCTGCGCAAAATAATGGACGCCGTTGCGCGCGAGATGCTGGGGCAGTCGCTTGGTCGCGACCGACCTGAAACCGCCGCTGCGGTAGATGAGCGGAAGCAGCAGCGTGAACCCGATCACCGAGCGCACTTCCATAATTTGAAAGACGTTGAGCTCGCGCGTGGTCTCGCGTCCGGCCACCGCCATGACCAGCATCAGTGCCAGCCAGCCGGCCATCCACAGTGCAGCCCTGGTTTTGGACGGTGTCGCGGTCATCGGTGCGGGTGCGGGAGATCAAGCCTTGAGGGGACGGCCGGTATCGGCGACATCGCCGGCGTTTGCAACGGCCAAATCTGCGGATGCAGCGATGCAGCGCTACGTGCTAAGGCTTCATCGAACAACAAGAAAAGGGAGATACTCGCTCATGCAAATCTTGCAGCCGGCCGAATGGAAGAAACCGCGCGGCTTCTCTCATGGCGTCGTGGCGGAAGGCCCGGGCCGCTGGGTGGTGCTGGCCGGTCAGACCGGCGGCGACGACGCTGGTGCATATGCGCCTGACATGGCCGCACAGGTCGGAGCCGCGCTGAAACGGATCATCAAGCTGCTGGGCGAGGCCGGTGCCGGTCCCGAACACATCGTCCGCCTGACCTGGTACCTGACCAGCCGCAGCGAATACGAGGCCGCGGGCGCCGGGATCGGGGCGGCCTGGAAAGAAACGCTCGGGCGGAATTTCCCGCCCTCGACGCTGCTCTACATCGGCGGTCTCGTGGACGAGCGCGCCAAGGTCGAGATCGAGGTCACGGCGTTCGTGCCGAACGCATAAAAAAATCGACCCGGCGAGATCGCCGGGTCGATCGTCGTGATCTCGTGCTGGCTTACTTCGTCAGCGAAATGTTGGCGCCACGGAACTGGCTGTCCGCGCGCATCGTGACGTTCTGCTTGTTGCCGGTCGTCTTCAGCGAGATGTTGGCGTTGAAGCCGGCGGTGGAGGCGACCAAATCGTAGTTCCCGCCGGCGCCGCGGCCCTGGAGCGAGCCGGAGATGTTGCGGCTGGCCTCGGTCCAGCTGCCGGAGACGGCGCTGCCTTCAGACCTGACGTTGGCGCCGAGGTTGAACTTGTAGGCGTCGCTGGCGCAGGTCAGCGACATTTCCATGGTCGGTCCGATCGGGGCGTATTTGGCCCGGCAGCGGATCCGCTCCGTCGAGCCGTCGTCGAGGGTGACGGTGCCGGTGCCGCTCCAGCTGCCGGCCAGCGGGGCGAACGGGCCGGACTGGGCCCTGCTTTCAGAATTGGTGATCCCCGCCGCAAACAAAACCGCGGCCGCAATCAGCAGCCGCCGGTTCCAAGCGCGAGCCTCGATAGGTTTATTGGCGCGATGCTTCCCACCGCCCGCTGCACGGTATGCCTGCAGATGCTCCATTCCACTTCCCCGATCCGGCGTTGCCGTTGAGTTGACCGTTGGCATATGCACCATTGATCGAAACTTTCACAAGACCCCCACTGCCGATGGTGCCGGAAACGTTAGCGCCGGGGGCGGTGATCTTGCCGTCGGCAACCGTCAGCATGGAGCTTGCGCTCGGCTCGCAGGAACCGGTCTTGGTGACGATGGTGACCTGCCAGTTGCCGTCATAGGGAGTCTGGGCTAAGGCGGGAGCGGCGAGGGTGATAACTGAAGCGGCACAGAACGCCGCGATGCGAGCAAAACGCATGAATTCCGTCCTTGAATGTGTCTGATATGCTGTCGCTTATCTGGACCAAATGTGACGGAAATTTGTTGCAATGCCAAATCGAAAATTGTTCCTGTGGAAACAATGGTTTATTTGTGTTTCCGGCTCCAATTTTCGAAGTAAAATCAACGCCCCCTCACGTTAAGGGTAAACGTCGGGAGCGACTCAGGAAAGGCTTCAGGAGAGGCTTGGGGCCGAGGTCGCGAATTGCTCGTCCTGAGTCTTGGACGGCAGTGCCTTGTGGACCTTGGCGTAGTCGATCACGTCGGCCAGCAGCTTGAGGCCGAGGGGGGCAAGCGCGCGCTCCCAGAGCTCCCGCGCCGTTTCGCCCTTCTTGACGAAGCACCACTCCTGGGCAGCAATGGCGCCGGCGTCCATGCGGTCGGCAAGATGGTAGATCGTGCCGCCGGCGATCGGGTCGCCTTCCTTGATGGTCCATTCCACCGCAGCCTTGCCGCGGTGACGCGGCAGCAGCGAGGGGTGATAGCCGATGCCGCCGAGCCTGGCGGCGGCCAGCGCGTCCTTCCCGATCCGGGCGTGGCTATGGGCGGTGATGATCAGATCGGTGTCGGGGGCGATCTCGGAGGCCACCACCAGCTTCGGGTTGGCCTGGACCACCACCTCGATGCCGGCCGCCTGAGCGGTCGCAGCGAGGCGATCCTCGGCCTCGGCCACGACGACCCGCGCGATCGAGACGCCGTGCTCCCGGAGCATGTTCAGGGTGGTCACGCCGAAATGGCGGGAGCCGACAAGGGTGATGCGCATGGGTGTCCGTTCCGTCTCGCAACTGCGTCATCCACCCGATAACACGTCCGGACGCCCTGTCACCACCTGTGGGGCGTTTGCGGCGGTTATCAACAATGCGCCGGGCGTCGAACACGCCGAATTCCGCGATTGCGCGGCCGGCAGTCCCGGTGCTTCCATGCGCGCAGTGGACCGTATCAGGAGCGACAAATGCGAAGCGCTTGGTTTTTCCTTCTCGCGACATTGATCGCGGCCGCGCCCGCCCATGCCGACGGGCCATACCCGGCGGTCCCGCCCGAGATCGGGGTCGCGCCCTTCATCGGCCCGACCTGGGATTCTTATCGTTGCGCCGAAGGGGTTCCCTACAATTTCTACCACCGCGCCTATTACGGCGAGGAGCCGCCCGCGATCTATCGCGGCTACGCCTACAGGCCGTACTACCGCTACAGCGCCTACCGCAGGCTGCCGCGTAAATATTTTTGCGTTGTCGATTAGCGTTGCCGCGCGGCCACGGTGAGCAGCAAATGATGGATTTTCCGGTTCCTCTGTTTCATTTTTAACAAAGGAATCTGTTGTGTGCGGGTAGAACGCAGGGACCGGGGCTGGCCAAATTTCATTCCGGATCCGTTTTCGAACCCGGCTTTAGCCGCTGGCGCGATCACGCCAGCGGCTTTTTCATGCCGCGCATCACGAAATCATCAGACGGTAACACGTTCTCAACCAACCGGGCGTATCGACGAATCCGTCGCGGATTTGTATTGCGTACCGCGACACCAAAAATGCTCCGCCGCGTGGGTGCGCCGCGCGGGCTTTTTTGCCGGGACGGATTTCATGCCGAGCGCAATTGAGCAGATCGTGGACGCCTATGTGCGGCTGAAGAACCGCCGTGGCCTCGACGAGCTGATGATGCACAGGCAGCGGCTCGCAGTCGATCTGAAGAGCAGGTCCGGCTACGATTTCAGCCTGCCGATCGGCAAGATCGACGAGGAGATCGCAATCATCGAGGCGGGCCTCAGCCGGCTGAAGGCTGCGGCCGCGGATATCGCGACGACACGTCCGATCTGACCCACTCAGTCGCGCCGGCCGCCATCGATCACGGTGAACAGCGGTCGCGCAGGGGTCGGCTCCACCAGCAATTCTTCCACGAGCGCGGTTGCCGCATCGACATATTTGCGTGTCGGCTTGTCGAGTTCGCGCTTGGCTTCGTCGTCGAGCGCGACCTTTGCGGCCTCGACCAGCTTACGCATCCGCTGTGCATGGTCGTCGCCCGCCGTCAGCGTTGCGCGCGCCAGCGAGCGCAGCACGAACAGCTCGCCCTCGAGGCGGAGCAGACGATCGTTGAGTCTGGTGAGGACGGCGTTGAGGTCGGCCATGGCTGCTGTTGGTTGCAGAGGATGCGTCCTGATCTAGCGGCGATCGGTGAACGGACTCCAAACAGCATCGGCGCAATTGGGTCGATCTGCGGAGCCTCCGGTACCGACGATGCCGCCGAAGTGAGGCATCGTGACGTTGCGGTGCATCGTTCGCCGGTGGTTCCCGCACTACATCAGGGTCCGGGTGGCGTCTGGAGTACGCTCGATGCGAACCGTCCTGATCTTGACCCTCTTGATTTCAACATGCGTGTCCGTCGCGGCAGCGCCGGCGCATCACGTTCGCCCGCGTCACCACGTCGTCGTCCGCCTGCCTGACGACGCGCCGGTGCCGCCCGGCTGGTACAAATTCCCGGGCTGGCCGCCGATCCCGCCTTCGGAGAACAGGAATCTCGATCCCTCCAATTTCGGCGGCGCCTGATTGCGACTTACGCTGCGGTGCGCGCGAGATAGTCGCGCGCAAAGGCAAGATACCAGTCGAGGCAGGCGGGATTGGCCATCGCTTCCTTGTTGATGACCTTCTCAACGGGGTGACCGAGCAGCAGCTTCTTGATCGGCAACTCCTGCTTCTTTCCGGAGAGGGTGCGCGGGATTTCGGCAACCGCGAAGATCTCGTTCGGCAGGAATCTGCGGGAGAGGCCGGCCTCGATCGCCTTGTTGATCCTGGCTTGCATCGCGGTGTCGAAAGCAATGCCCTCGCGCAGCACCACGAACAGCGGCATGTAGCTGTCGCGGCCGAGATATTCGAGGTCGACGACGAGCGAGTCCAGCACCTCGGGCAAGGCTTCGATCGCGGAATAGAGCTCGCTCGTGCCCATGCGCAGGCCGTGCCGGTTGATGGTGGCATCGCTGCGGCCATAGATGACGCAGGAGCCGTCCGGATTGACCTTGAGCCAGTCGCCGTGCCGCCACACCGGCCCCCGGCCGCTGCCGTCGAAATTGTCGGGGTAGGTCTCGAAATAGCTGGCGCGATAGCGCGCATCGCCCTCGTCGTTCCAGAAATAGAGCGGCATCGAGGGCATCGGCTCGGTGCAGACGAGCTCGCCGACCTCGTCGATGACGGCGCGGCCCTGTTCGCTGAAGGCTTCGACGGCAGCGCCGAGCAGGCGGCACTGCATCGCGCCCGGCGTCTGCGGCAGCTCGCGGTTGCCACCGATGAAGGCGCCGGCAAAATCGGTGCCGCCCGAGATGTTCGCCCACCAGATGTCGGCCTGCGCGTCGCTGCCGTTGGTTTTCGACAGCGCAGCGAAACGGTCGTTGAACCACGCTTGCGTATCGGCGCTGAGCGGCGAGCCGGTGGAGCCGAGGCAGCGCAGCCGCGACAGGTCGCCGGCAGCGGTCAGATCGATTTCGGCCTTGGCGCAATTGGCGAAGAATGCCGCGCCGGCGCCGAAGAAGGTCGCCTTCGACTGCGCCACGAAGCGCCACAACGTGGTCCAGTCCGGCTTGTCCCTGGCGCCGCCGGGGCTGCCGTCGAAGATGCAGCAGGTGGTGCCGCTGAGCAGGCCGCCGATCTGGCTATTCCACATGATCCAGCCGGTCGACGAGTACCAGTGATAGCGCTCGCCGAACGAGTTCTCGTGATAGGAGCAGCCGAGGTCGTTGTGCAGGCCGAGCAGCGCCAGCACCACGATGACGATGCCGCCATGGCCATGCACGATCGGCTTCGGCAGGCCGGTGGTGCCGCTGGAATAGACGATCCAGAGCGGATGATCGAACGGCAACCACATCGGCTCGAACGCGTCGATCGCGACACCGGTTCTCGCGGTGATGTCGGAGAGCAGGACGTCCGTCGCTGCGGGCGCGGCCTCGCTGTGCAGGATGACATGCTCGACCGTCGGCAGCGATCGGCGCAGCTCCGCGACGACGTCCTTGCGGTCGTGCTTGCGGCCCGCATAGGTGACGGCGTCGCAGGCGATCAGCACTTTCGGCGCGATCTGCTTGAAGCGATCGATCACGGCCGGCGCGGCCATGTCGGGCGCGCACACGCTCCAGACCGCGCCGATGCTGGCGCTTGCGAGGAACGCAATGATGGTCTCGGGGATGTTGGGCAGATAGGCCGCGATGCGGTCGCCGGGCTTGATACCCTTGTCCTTGAGATGCAGCGCCAGCGCGGCCGCCTTGCGCCGCAGCTCCGGCCAGCTGGTCTCGTTGAGCTTGCCGTCCTCGCCGCAGCTGACGATCGCGGGCAGGCCGGCGGCATGCGCGGCATCGACATGCCGGAACACCTGCCGCGCGTAATTGACCTGCGCGCCGGGAAACCAGACCGCGCCCGGCATCTTTCGCTCGGTGATCACGGCCTCGAACGGCGTCGGCGATTGCAGATCGTAATAGTCCCAGATGCTGCGCCAGAACGCATCGAGATCGCGCACCGACCATTGCCGCATCTCCTCGTAATTCGAGAAGGAGAGGCCGCGCTGCGTGGCGAGCCAGTTGCGGTAGAGGGCGATCTGGGGAACGAAAGGAGCGGTCATTGCGTATCGGATTCTGTTGCGGGGAGGGAGAGCTTACCCGGTGCCGCAAGGGAGCAGAAGCCGCAGTTCGTGCAGAGCGCAATGGCAGCGTCGAGGTGCCGCGCTTCAATCGGGCTACCGACCTTCCAAGGGACGTGCCGCCTCAGCCTACCACTGCACGCCGGCCCAGCGCCGTCCGAACACCGGTGGCTTGGCCTTTACAGCCCGCCAACCGAAGAAGTGATGCTTGCCGGACCAGCTGTGCACCACGCCGCTACAGATGCTGCATTTGAAGTGGCCGCTGTGCGCTTCGCTGTGCTCTTCGCGTGTCGCGGTGTAGTTCATGCTGCAACCGGTGCAGGTGAATTCTTCGGTCGTCCAGATGCTGTTGGCCATTGCAAATCAGTATTCCCGGATGCGTTGCGGGAAGGGTAGGTGCGAGCCTTTGCAGCCGCGTAAACCGGCCTCGGGAAATCCGGTTAATGGTCGTTAGCCAAACCCGGCGCGCAGGCGCGAGGCGGCCCGTCAGTCCAAATTGCGCCGCCCGCGGGTCCAGGCGCGCGCTTGATCCCGCGGCTGGATTTCACCTCGTCGCCTCGGTCCGGTCACCCCGCATGTCCCGGTCGATGCGCATCCGTACGCGCCTGACCGCGAGCAGCGGCAATTTGGCCTGCACCCGGCCGGACCGGACCCGGTCGCGGATCGCATAAGCGTAGCGCCAGAAGCCGGGCGCGGCGTTTGGCTCGAGCGCATAGTGTATGCCGCGATGAATGCCGGAGGGGTGATCAGGCTGTTTGGAGCGGCGCGGCATCACTTCGAAATGCGCTTTGGGCCGAAGCGTTCCTAATCCTCGGGCGGAAGGCGGTCCCGTCGTCTTGACGCCGGATGTCTGGCTGGCAATAACGCTGGGCCGCGCAAGCGCCGGAACCCGCGTCAATGCCGCAAGGAAAGCCGTGCCCGTGAAAAGTCTCCGTCAGCTCCTGACGGGCGAGGACATCATCCAGCTCGTCATCCGGGTCGGCCTGCTTGGCCTGCTGATCATCTGGACCTTCCTGATCATCCGTCCGTTCGTGCCGATCCTGGCCTGGAGCGGCGTGCTCGCAGTGGCGTTCTATCCGGCCTTCAGCTGGGTCGCGAAAATCCTTGGCGGCCGGCCGAAGACCGCGGCCGTGATCCTCACCTTGATCACGCTCGGCATCGTCATCGGCCCCGCGACCTGGCTCGGCCTCAGCGCGGTCGACGGCGTGCGCGAGCTGGCCCGCCAGCTCGGCACCGGGGATCTCGCGCTCCAGTCGGCGCCGGAGCAGCTCAAATCCTGGCCGCTCGTCGGCCCCTGGCTGTTCGAGCTCTGGGAGCAGGCCTACAACAACATCCGCGCGGTGCTGCGCGAGGTCGCGCCCTATCTTCAGCCGCTTGCGGGACCATTGTTGGGGCTCGCCGGAGACGCCAGCCTCGGAACGCTTCAGTTTCTGGTCTCGGTGTTCGTCGCCGGCTTCCTGTTTCCGCATGGTCCGCGCCTCGTCGCGGCCGGCCGCGGCTTCCTGTTTCGCATCGTGCCCGAGCAGAGCGAGCATTTCCTGGAGCTTGCGGGCGCCACCATCCGCGCCGTGGCGCAGGGCGTGATCGGCGTCGCGATCGTGCAGGCGCTGCTGGCCGGCATCGGCTTCAAGCTTGCGGCCGTGCCGAGCGCGGGCCTGCTCGCCTTCATCGTGCTGCTGCTCTCGATCGTCCAGATCGGCGCCTTCCTCGTCCTGCTGCCGGTGATCATCTGGATCTGGACCGCCAAGGACGTCACCACGGCGCTGCTGCTCACGGTGTTTCTGGTGCTCGTCGGCTTCATCGACACCATGCTGAAGCCGCTGGTGATGGGCCGCGGCCTCACCACACCCACCATCGTGATCTTCGTCGGCGTGATTGGCGGCACGCTGGCCCACGGCATCGTTGGCCTGTTCATCGGGCCGATCATCCTGTCGGTGGCCTGGGAGATGATGATGGCCTGGATCAGGACCGAGGACCGGGCGGCAGCGCGCGAGGGTTGAGCTTCTCACGCGGGCTGTGAGCAAGGCTTCGGCTGAACTTGTCTATTCGGCTAGACAAGTTACGATAGGCCAGATTCTAGTTTTCGAGCCTACGATTGTAATGGCGAAGTCTTCCAAGCTGGTTGCAGCGAAGCGCGGCAAGGTATTGTTGGTCAGACGCCGGTCGGACGGCCTGTGGATGTTCCCGGGCGGCCGCAAACGTGCGCGCGAGTCCGACAAGGACTGCCTGCGTCGGGAGATCAAGGAGGAGCTGCCCAAGCTGAAGCTCGGCCGGATCAGCCTCTGGAAGGAAGTGACGGCCAGGAACAAGCGCTCAGGCCGCAAGATGAACGACGCGATCTTCATCGCCAAGGGCGCCAAGGGCAGGCTCGCGATCGGCGACAAGAACGAGATCGACCGCGCCGCCTGGCAGAAGCCGCGCGGCATCCGCCTGACCGCGACTTCGCGCTACATCCGCGATCGCCTGTTTCCAAGGAAGCCGCGGCGCCGGTGAGGAGCGGGCGGTCGTTGCGACAAGGTGCGACAAATTGCCCGCTGATCCCGAACGCGATGATGACCGCCGCTGGTTGCTGCAGCGTTCATGTGGCATTCAGTGCGACGCGGCCATCGTTCTGCCGTCAGGAGGAAACTCAATGTTGATTGCCACGATCGCCACGATCCTTGCCCTTCAAGCCGGCGCACCGGCGCCGACCGCAGCTGCCGAGCGTCCGCTCGAGGTGCAGTATCGCGATCGCGGCGTGCCGCGGCATCCGCCGCCGTGCGGCGACCATTGGGACCTCAGCGCCCGTGACGGCATGTGCTATCCGAACGGCTATCTGCGTCCGGAAGATCAGGCTGCGATGCAGGGATATTACCAGCAGGGATATGCGCAGCCCCGGCCATACTACGGAACCCGCAGGCGTCCGGTGCCGTGCACCGATGGCGCGGACCTCGATACCCGCGACGGCCGTTGCTACCCCAACGGTACGGTGCCGGATCAATTCCAGAACAAGCCCTATTATCGGCGCTACTGAGCCCTGCGCTCCGCTTCGTCAGCCTTGTCAAAGCCCTGCCGCCGGCAGCGTGATTTCGCGCTGGCCGGCGGTTTGCATTCGTACGACGACAGGCGCGAACTTAGTCGGATCTCTGCGCCGAGCGTGTGCGCCCGGCAAATCGCCGCGACGGGGTCTTCTGAGACTGCGGCTCCGAGATGCTTGCCGCCTCGGCCTCGCGCAGCAGCTTGCGGACCTTGCGCGCATCACGCATCGCGCGCTTGACGAAGGGATGCTGCGAATCTTCGGCGAAGAACAGCACCACCTCGCAGCCCGGACATTGCCTGGAATAGCCGTCCTGCAATCGCCTGGCGTGATCGCGAAACACGCCCTTGCACCGCGTGCACTGAACCTGAACCGAACTCATCTGCGCACAACAATGATGATTGGAAATGGACGTGCAGGGTGAGCGCAAATGTCTGAAGAAAGGTTGAACGCACGCGCGACTTGATCGACGGCTCCTGCGACGCTCGGCCGAGCGGTGACGATGGGTCGCGACGGGCGATGGACTTGGCGGGTTCAACCGCCAGTCGCTATTGCCTGGCCGCCAGCGTCTCCAGGCAATGGTTGAGATAGGCGGTGCGATCCCTCGGCAGCACCTTATCGAGATCCGCCTTCAGTGCGCATTCGCGCTGCCGCATCTGCTCGGCCCGGCGCTTCTCGGCCGCCTCGCGATACTCAGGGGCAACCTTGTTGGGATCGACCAGCCCCTGTGAACGCGCCGGGGCGGTGGCAAGGAGCGCGATCGCGGCGATGAAAATGATCGTTTTCAAATGAGCCTCCTTAAAAAGGCTCATGCTAGCGTGCCGACGTCGATGGCTCAATCCGGGGCACGGTATCATCCTTCGTCAGGCCACCGCCGGCCGTTGCCGCCGGCGGATTCTCCTGGAGGCATCGGTCCGGCGGCGTCCTAGTGCAAGGCGATCGCCGCCATCGTGCCGTCGGTGGTGTTGCCGTTGAGCTCGTTGTTGCCGTAGGACGTCACGTTCGCGCTCACGCCGAGGACATTGCCGATGATCGTGGACGAGCCGACCCTGATGGTGGCGCCTTCCGCATTCTGAACGCCCGTCGCACTGTTGGTCATCGACGATCTGGTTGCATGAGCAATCGTCTTGGCGCCCACTGCCACAAGGGCCGCATTTGAGTTGTCGGTCATCACGCTGTCGCGGATGGCAACGGTGAGCGCGGAAACGCCGGTGGTTCCGTCGACGGCGATGCCGTAGGTATTGCGGTCCGCCAGGACCCATTCGATCGTACCCTTCATCGTCCCCGAGCTGGGGGCGATGCGAACGCCGGCACCGGTCGAGACGCCGCCATTGCTGAACAGCGTGGTCCGGGAGATCGCAAATCTTGCGCTGCTGGTCGGCTGGATCAGGATCCCGCTGCCGGTGAAATGACGGATGTTGCAATCCTCGACGTGAAGGAATCCGCCTGCAAGGAAGTTGATTCCGTTAAGCCCGTTTCCGCCTCCTTCGATGTCGAGGCCTTTCACAACGAGGTAGTCTGTTGGGAGGCCGTTGAAGTTGATGCCGTTGGTGAACGATCCGAGGATGCTCCCGGTTACTCCTTCGCAGGAGATAGTCATCGATTTCGTGATCGTCACAGTGCCGTAGCCGGCGGGATCCAGGCAGTTGATTTCGCCTCCGGCGGCGGTCTTCGAGATGGCACCCGCAAAGGTCTTGCACGGGGCGGTGCGGCTGCACGGATTGACGTCGTCGCCAACGCCGGAGACCCAGGTGCGGGTGGCCTGGGCCTGGGCCGGAGCCGTGGCGAGCGAGCTTATTGCCAATCCAAAAAATAGAACCAACGAAACAATGCGACGCATCTCAATCTCCCCTTGGGTGCGGTCGCATGATTGTGGTTTTGCAGATCGGGCACCTCAACCGAAGGGTTGAAGCGCTGGTTTTTCCTGTGCTGTCGAGCGGCGAGTATCGACTAGCTCCCTGAGCGGCGTCTGCGCGCCGGGAGAGGGCGTGCTCCCAAACAGGTTGATCGGCAACGGCATGGCGTGCCGGTTGCCGCCATCGCAGGGAGCGCTGCCTTCGCATCTCGTAGCTGTGAAGCCGCGTCAGATTGCGGCGGGACGGGCGGCGTATCACATCAGCTGGAACGGTTGCTCGATGGGAGCCGATACGATGCGCTGCGTTTTGGCCATGGGCCTCTTGATCGTCCTCTGCACGTCGGCAAGCGCCGCAACGGTGCATCACGCCGGCGTGCGCGATTCCGCGACACGCCATCCTCCGGTCGACCGTCCCGGTCCGGACGTGAATTCTCGCGCGCGCTTCGCGGTCCCGGGCTGGAGCGACGAGGCAACGCGGCGCTGGCTCAACAGTGCCTCGTCCAACGTCGGCCGAGGCGGATAATGTCGAAAAATCGGGAGACGTGTGAACCAGTTCACACATGATCGGCGAGGCCACTGCTATGAAGGCCTCATTGCTTTACCGATTGATATTTTGAAAACGCCCCAGCGCTCCCTACCAGGCGCTGGGGTTTTCCATTTCGGCTGCCTGCGATGGCAGGGCAGCTAAGCGGCCTGCTCCTCGAATGATGTGTAGACCCGGCCAGCGGGATCGACGATCTGAACGTCCCAGCACCCGTCCTGGACGAGCTCCCTGGCCTTCTTGAGGGCGGCCTCAAGCGAGAGCCGCTTGAGGCTGACGATGCCTGCCGTGTCGAAACCGCTGATTTCAAACATGCCGTTCCTCCCTGTTTCCCCGAATCTTACACCTTTTGCGACAGTTGTCTGCGGCCTTGTCGCGCGGTTCCATCGCATGGACACCGTATTCGGCCGGGGTGGCCGGGCAGGCCGAACGGCGACGTCGCTAACGTGGAATTAAGCCAAAAAGCTCACAATTTTAGGCAGTTGCGTAAGTGAGTGCTGCGTAAAGGAGGCGTCACGAGGACGTTCCGGCGATGGCCTCCTTTTGCCCACTCATGAGGTCAATGCAGATGACCACGACATCCGAAGCGCAGGGCCTCGTCGAAGAACTCGACCCCGCAGCACTCGCGCTCGCCGCAGCGCCCGAATCGGCCGTCCCGGAAGTGCCGGCGCCGCCCAGGCGCTCCAGCCGGGTCTTGGCCTTGTCGGTCTGCGCCTTGGCCATCAATGGCGCGGCGGCGATCTACACCTTGCCGTCCGATTTTCAGTCCGCGGCTGTCGGCAGCCTGGCCGAACTGCTTCCGCGCCGGGACGCTTCCGCGCCGAAACCGGATCCGGTGGTCGCCGCCTTGAAGGATATCCAGTCGGCCCAGCAGCAACACACCGCTTCGCTCCAGGAAAGCAACTCCGCCTTGCAGCAAAATGCGGTTCGGCAGCAGCAGGATTCGATGGTGCTGCTGTCCCTGCGCCAGAGCATCACGGACGAACGGGTCGATGTGAGGAAGATATCGTCGCAGCTGTCGACGCTGATCGCGAAGATCGACTCGTTGCAAAACGTCGTGACGTCGGACGTCACGTCCTCCATTCGACGCGCGAATGCGCGCTACGGACTGTCGGCGGCGATGCGCAAGCGGATGGTTCGGCAGCCGAAATCGGTAGGGCCGATTTCGGTCGGCGGCGCGCCGCTGACCGTGCCGGCTGCGGCGCCGGAGAGCTGAGGGCAGCTCACGCAGCGAGACGCAAGCGTTGCGCACGGGATTTTCCGTCATCGCAAGCAGCTTGCGTGCGGCAATCCCTGACGGGCAGCCTGGCAACCGATTAGCGGACGCGAGCAATCGCGGGGCGGCTTTGATTTCTCAGCTAGGTTTACTTTGGCTGTGGTGAGCGCGCTGGGGCTCGAACCCAGGACCCCGTGATTAAAAGTCACGTGCTCTACCGGCTGAGCTACGCGCTCCCATGGCCGCTGGATGGCTTCAAAAGTCGATCGCCATCGTCTTCGGACATTCGAGAAGCATGTCTTGCCGCTGCGCGTAACCTGCGTCGCGGGGAAAAACCGGCTGTTTCCGGATCATGCTTTCGGCCCGCGCTGTGTAGGGGGAGTGGCGGCGGAGGTCAATAGCAGGGGCGGCTGCCGAAAGAGGTAGCTGGAGCGAGGAATTGCTTGCGGTATCCGTCGTTTAGGCCGGGATTTTCAACTCGATTGGTGCGCCGTCATCCACGCCCAAAGCGCCCATGACTTTTAATCACGGGGTCTGAGCGCCCAGGTTTGGATGCGTCACTTCACGTCGCGCCGGACCTCGCTCGGCACCGGCTGCGGCGTGCCGGCTGGGTTCGGCAGGGCGACGGGGCGCAGGCCGATCAGTTCGGCGGTGCGGATCGCGCTGTCGCGCCAGAACTGGAACGAGTTGATGCGGCTGAGCTCGAGGATGGCGATCGCGACCGCCGCCAGGAACGGCAGGCTTTGCAGCACCAGCACGCCCGCGAAGATGTAGATCTCGGTGATCTGCCGAAAACTATTGGTCGCGACCAGCACGCCGGCGCCGATCAGCAGCAGGGCGCCGATCACGGCCTCCCAGAACGCCTGGAACTCGATCGACATCCGGCTCAGGCCGCCCTTGGAGGTGCGGGCGAACGCGATGTGCTCGGTGATGAGACCCTGCGCGACCGCGCGCGACACCGTCCACTGCACGCTCATCGCGGCGATCATGGCGCCGAGCATCTGGCCCGGCTTGATCGCGACGCGGGCGCGATACATCGACAGGAAGTGCGCGAGCGAGACGATGAAGGCGCCGATGATCGGCAGCGTCAGGATCTTGTCGGGGATGGCGATGTCGGCGAAGGCGACGATCGGCACCCAGACGAGGTTGAGCAGGGCCACGACGACGCCGAGGCTTTCGGCCCCGAGCCAGTTCAGCCAGCCCAGGCCGTATTCGCGCTTCTGGTCGGGCGTCAGCCGGCTCTTGCCGGGGAGGAACTGCCGCCAGTGCTTCTTCACGATCTGGAGGCCGCCATAGGCCCAGCGGTGACGCTGCTTCTTGAAGGCCTCGTAGGTGTCGGGCAGCAGGCCCTGGCCGTAGCGGTAGCGGGTGTAGTGCGTGGTCCAGCCGAGCTCCTGGATCGCAAGCCCGAGATCCGAGTCCTCGCAGATCGTGTCGGATGACCAGCCGCCGGCCATGTCCATCGCGGCGCGGCGGATCAGGCACATCGTGCCGTGCACGATGACGGCGTTGAGCTCGTTGCGCTGGACCATGCCGATGTCGAAGAAGCCGGCATATTCGCCGTTCATGATGTAGTGCATGATCGACAGATCGCCGTCGCGGTGCTCCTGCGGCGCCTGCACGAGGCCGACGCTGGGGTCGGCAAAGGCCGGCACGAGGTCCTTCAGCCAGTCGGGATCGACGACATAGTCGGCATCGAGAATGCCGATGATCTCGGCATCGACGGCGGTGCGGTCCATCGCGATGCGCAGCGCGCCCGCCTTGAAGCCCTGCACCTTCTCCGCGTTGATGAACTTGAAGCGTTCACCGAGCGCGCGGCAATGGTCCTGGATCGGCTGCCAGAAGGCGGGATCGGGCGTGTTGTTGATGATGACCACGCATTCGTAGTTCGGGTAGTTCAGCCGCGACAGCGCATCGAGCGTCTGTTTCAGCATCTCGACCGGCTCGAAATAGGCGGGGATGTGGATCGAGACCTTCGGGTAGTAATTTTCCGGGACGTTCTCGACCGGCTTGTCCTTGGCGAGCAGCCGCTGCGGCGGCCGGCCGAACGCGACGGCCGCGATCTCGTCAATGCGGGCCATCGCAATCAGGACGAGAGGAACAAGGAGGATCATGCCGAGCGTCAGCGCGAAGGCCGAGCCGAAGATGAAATAATGGTCGTTCCAGAACGCGAACACGGTGGCCGTCCAGGCGCCCACGCCATTGGCGGTTGCCGATAGCAGGAAGGCCTGCTTCGCGGTCGGCTTCTCCAGCCGCAGGATCGGCAGCGACAGCAGGACGCCGACGAGAAGCGCGATTCCCATCAGCTTCCAGTAGTCGGGGTTCTCGACCGGGCCGGTCCAGGCGAATTTCGGCTCGCGGCTGGCGTTCAGGATGCCCCAGTACGGACCGACGCCACCTTCGAAGAATTTCCACGGCTGATCGATGGCTTCGACGATGTTGTATTCCATGCCGATGGCTTCGGCGCGGCTGACGAAATTGCGCAGGGTCAGCGCCTGCTGGAACGGGCCCGGATCGGCGTTGCGCAGATTGTAGCCCTGGCTCGGCCAGCCGAATTCGGCGATCACGATGCGCTTGCCGGGGAACAGATTGCGCAGCAAGTTATAGCGGTCGACGGCCTGGTCGACCGCCTGGTCCGACCGGAAGTTTTCCCAATAGGGCAGCACGTGGGCGGCGATGAAGTCGACGTTGGAGGCAAGGTCGGGATTGTCGCGCCAGATGTTCCAGATCTCGCCGGTGGTGACGGGCACGCGGACCGAGCCCTTCACCTTCTTGATCATGTCGATGAGGTCTTCGACCTTCTGCTCGCCGCGGTAGATCACCTCGTTGCCGACCACGACGCCGACGACGTTGCTGTTCTTGCGGGCGAGCTCGATGGCGGCCTTGATCTCGCGCTCGTTGCGATCCTTGTCCTTGTCGATCCAGGCGCCGACGGTGACCTTGATACCGAACTCGGCCGCGATCGGCGGCACCAGCTCGACGCCGCCGGTGGACGAATAGAGGCGGATCGCGCGCGTCATCGTCGACAGCGTCTTCAAATCGGCGCGGATTTTCTCGATGGACGGAATGTTGTCGATGTCGGGGTGGGCCGAGCCTTCGAACGGCGCGTAGGAGACGCTGGGCAACAGGCCCTTGAAGTCAGGCGCAGGTTGCTTGTCGCGCAAGACTCCCCACAGCCCTGCGTGAAGCACGGACACGAGCAACAGAACGGCGGCGACAACGCGCATCGCGGCTAAACCAAAAGGGGCTGAGGGGGCAGGGCAGCGGATCCGACCCCGAGATCCGACCAAGTCCGCGGCAAGTGGAGCATACCTCTGCCGCGCGGTTTCACAACTGTCATGCCCTCATGACCGTATGAGGGCGTGACGCTTCGGAGTGTGCGGCAGTGCCAGCCGCGTCTATGGACGATCGTTCCTGAACGGCGGCTGAAACGATCGCGGCTATTTCGGGGGCGCCGGTGACGGGCTCGCTGCGGGCGAAGGGCTTGCAGCCGGCTGCGGCTGGGCGTTGTTGGCGGCCGGAGCTGCCGGCTGGGAGGCCGCAGCCGCCGCCTGCTGCGGTTGGGCCGCCGGATTGATCCAGCAAGCGTGCACACGGCTGTCCAAGGTCTCGGCGACCTTGGGGTCGATCTGGCCGCCGAACCGGGTCAGGCAGCGGAAGGCGGCCTGGACGTGCCCGCCGGGGCAACCGAAGCGGTCGTAGAGGTCGAGATGGCGGAACGCGGTGTCGAGGTCGTCCCGCCACATCAGCCGCACCACGCGCCGGCCGAGCCAGACGCATTCGGGATTGCCGGCCGGGCCGTTGATGACTTGTGCGGCTTCGGAGAACTCGTCGGTACGGCGCTGGTTCTGGGCGGCGTCCTTGGCGGCGGCATCGGCGGGCTGGGCGGCGGCCTTGCCCTGATCCGGGGCGGGCGTACCGCTCTGGGCGGAGGCTCCGGCAACGCCGGCCAGGAGGAGCATGGAGGAGACGGCCAAGGTGGCGGCCAACTGCCGCAGGACCGCATTTCGTAACTCGAACACCCGTTGCCGCATGAATTCCCCAATATATCAGCTGACCGCCCGCGTCAGGATCCCGCGGACGCGCCGGTGATGGCGTCCAAATGGGTCTCCAATGCGGCGGAAAAGTCCTCCCGAGTCCATGGCCTGAATTTCGAATTTTGTCCAGCAAAGTCACGATCCTAGGCCTCTGTCGAACGGCCGCAGGCAAATTCCTCGGGGGAGGGACGGGGCGTCCCTCTCGTCACCCCTTGGCAGATGGCCTGCGAGCAGGTAATCGACGGCACCTCGCGGAGGACGGAACCGATTTCACTTCGTACGCCACTGGCGCTTCTGCTCGTCTCACTGGGTGCGATTGCTGCCGTGTGGTGGTGGCTTGCCACGCCGATCACGCTCGCGCGCGCCCCGATCGATCCCGCCGACAAGGTTCAATGCGTCTCCTACGCGCCGTTCCGCGGCGAGCAGACGCCGCTGAACGCGTGGACCCATATCGAAGCCGACCAGATCGAGCAGGATCTGCGCCAGCTCAAGGAGATCACCGACTGCGTCCGCACCTATTCGATGGAGAACGGCCTCGACCAGGTGCCGGCGATCGCCGCCAGGCTCGGCGGGCTGAAGGTGCTCCAGGGCATCTGGCTCTCCAGCAACCGCACCAAGAATTTTGAGCAGGCCGCGCTCGCGGTCCGCCTCTCTAAGGATTTCCCCGGAACCGTCACCAGCATCATCGTCGGCAACGAGGTGCTGCTGCGCGGCGAGATGACGACGGCGGACCTCGTCTCCATCATCCGCTCGGTGAAGGCGCAGGTCAGCGTGCCCGTGACCTATGCCGACGTCTGGGAATTCTGGCTCAGGAATCGCGAGATCTATGACGCCGTCGATTTCGTCACGATCCACATCCTGCCATATTGGGAAGACATTCCGGTCAAGGCGAAGTTCGCGGCAAGCCATGTCGAGGCGATCCGCGAGCGCATGGCGGTGGCCTTCCCCGGCAAGGAGATCCTGATCGGCGAGACCGGTTGGCCGAGCGAAGGGCGCATGCGCGAGGGCGCGCTGCCGTCGCGCACCAACCAGGCGCGCGTCGTCTCGGAAATCCTGGGTCTTGCGAAAGCCAACAAGTTTCGCGTCAACCTGATCGAGTCCTACGACCAGCCCTGGAAGCGCAAGCTGGAAGGCACCGTCGGCGGTTATTGGGGGCTCTATGACTCCGTGCGCCGGAACCTGAAATATCCGCCGGGCCAGCCGATCAGCAATTTTCCGTTCTGGAAATGGTACATGGGCGCGGGCATGGGCCTCTGCGTGCTGGTGTTCGCAGTTGCGGGCCTCACGCTGCGGAGGCGGCCGTGGACGCCGCGGTTCTCGGCGTGGCTCGGCGTCGCCATCTCGGCGACATCAGCGGGCATCCTGCTCGGGATCGGCGTCGACAAGATGTACTATGAGAGCTACGGCATCGCCGGCTGGCTGCATTGGGGTGTCCTGCTGCTCGCCGGCATCCTGTCGCCGATCTTCTGTGCGCAGGCGATGGTGATCGGCCGGAGTCTACCGACCTTTCTCGATCTGCTGGGGCCGCGCGAGGGCCGCAAATGGTCGAAGCTCACGGCCGTGCTCGGCCTGACGCTGGCGGTGACCGCCGTGATCGCGGCGCAGACCGCGCTCGCCTTCGTGTTCGACCCGCGCTACCACGACTTCCCCTACGCGTCGCTGACGATGGCGGTGGTGCCGTTCGCGCTGTTGATGCTGAACCGGCCGCAGATCGGCCAGCGTCCGATCGCGGAGTCGGTCTTCGCCGGCGTGCTGACGCTGTCCGCGGCCTATGTGCTCTTCAACGAAGGCCGCGAGAACTGGCAGTCGCTGTGGACCTGCGCGATCTATCTCTTGTTCGCGCTCACGCTGTGGCGGGCGCGGGCCGAGCAAATCCAAGGATGAGCAGGCCGATCGCAAGGCCCGCCAGCACGATATTGTAGAGCACGATGCCAAGGCCCGCGGCGATGATGCCGACGGTCAGCAACACGATCGACGGCCGCATCAGGTTCAGCGTCGCAGCGACGAGTGCGACAATGCCGAACACCGAATTCTTGAACAGCACGGTCGAGACCGAGCGCGCCTTGCAGATCAGCGTCTGCAAGCCGGCGTCGCAGGCCAGTCCGGTGGTCGAGAGCTCGATGCCGAGATAGCGCAGATAGAGCGCATAGCCGACGCTGGCAAAACCGACGACGATCAGGAACTGCACCTGGTAGGGCGTGAGGCGGAAGGGCTTTTTTGTCATGGCCGCAATATGGTCGGGATGACGGAAGGGGGCAACAGGGCAGGTGGACCTTTCTTGGCGAATTTGCGTACGAAACTCGCGTTGCCCGCTAATGTTGATTGATCCTGTCGCGCTGAATATCAACTTCAAGCGCCGGATCCCGCGCCCACTTGAAGTAAGCCATATCGATAACCCGGGTGCCTTTAACGAAGCGGGCATCATGGCGATGCCAGTATTCGATGACTCGTCGCGGCTCGCTGTTCATGCTTGCGCCGGAACGGCATGCATGAAGGTCATCTGGATCACCGTCGTGACGGGGCGGGTCACCATAATGTAGCGTCTTGCTACGAATAGCCTCGGCGATTGTCCCCTCACGGAAATTGACCGACGATAACGCAACGTGGAATTTGCGCTGGCACGACTGACAAGCGATCTCAACGAGTGCGATTTCGCCAATGTGAATGTTTGCCGAACGTGCGGGCTCGAAGATGCAATAGCGGGGTACGGCGTGCTCGTCGAACCAGATTGGTGGCGTGCTGATGCGGCAGATGATGTCGTCGTAGCTCGTGTGCATGGCTGGTCCTGAGCGAAGCTGTCAGGACTCTACCACAAGTTCAGACTTCGCGTTCGCTACCGCCTGAAGAACGACGACAGCGTCGATCCTGCCGACGCGGTTTCCGGCTTCGCCGCCTGTGCGGCCGGCGGCTGCGGCGCGGGGGCCGGCGCGGGCTCCTCGCGCTTCGAGGAGCGCTTTGACGAGTAGCTGCGGCGGCGCTTGTCCGGTTTGGCGGCGGGCGCGGGGGCAGGTGCGGTCTCGGCTTGCGGCACCGAGTCCTGGGTCTTCTCGGAGCTCTTTTCCTGAACCCGGTCCTGGGACTTCTCTTGTCCCTTGTCCGGACCGCCGCGCATCGACAGGCGCTGGCCGTCGAATACAGCGGTCTCGCAATGGCGGTCGCTTTCGGCAAGGCCCGCGCAGAGTTTTGCGGCGGCGGCAGCGTTGATCAGTGGACCGGCGCCCAGGCGCAGCTGCATGCCGAGGCCGGTGCTGCCTTCCTTGATCATGATGATCGGCCGCAGTGCTGCGACTTCCGGATTGGATTTGGTGACGCCGCGCCAGAGTGCGCGCAGGCCGTCGAGCGAGTTGGCGCCGCCGAGGTCGATCGCAAAGCGCGTCTGCTGGACTGCGATTGCAGGCGCTTCGGCTTCGGCGGCCTCCGGCGGCTTGGCAGGGAGGGCTGCGACTTCGGTCGCGACGGGCGCCGGCTCGGGCTTCTTCTCGGCGGCCTTCTCGTTTGCCTTCTCGGTCGCCTCGGGCGGAATCAGCTTCGAGGCCGCCGCATCGGGCGGCGCCATCATCGACTTGGACGGCACCAGCGGAAGCATGGGCAATGCGGACGTCGTTGCCGGCGCCTGCGACACCAGCGAGGCGGCGGCCGCGGTCTGTGGCGGCGGGCTCGCCTGTTCCTTGGAAGTGTCCTTGGCGGCGTCCTTCGTGTCCTTGCCTGCGTCCGCGCGTGGCTTGTCGCTCGCCGGAGCGGGCATCGAGGCGACCGGCGCGACGCTGGGGGCCGGTGGTCCGACCAAAGCCGGCGCATCCTGCGGCTTCGCGGCGGAGGTCTGCGATGCTGCCGCGTTCTGCTTGGCGATGGCACCGGTGACGGAATCAATCCCTTGCTCCAGCACAGTGACGCGCGAATAGAGCCGGTCGCGATCGGTGTTCAGCGTCTCGATGGCGGAGGCGAGGCGGCGGGCCTCGTTCTGGCTTTCCTTGGTCAGCACCTGTAGCCGGTCGGCCTGGCGCGACAGATCCGCAGAGGCGACCTGATCACGCCGCCAGCCGAGCTGCGCCTGATTGGCCAATACGGCCAGCACGACGGCGCCTACGGCAGCCGCGCCCCACGAGGCCAGCCGCCACGCCATGCGGCGGTCAAACGCGCTTTCCTCGGCCAAAAGTCCGGAGAACAGCCCGCCGGTCTCCTTGGTGCCGAAGGCATCCGCTAGTGGGTCGGAATCCTTTGCCATGAACGCTAAGTGCCCAGCCCCGAAGCTTCCCCGAATCAGTCAGGGAACATTAACAGGAAAACCCGGTCGCACTTGAACTCCGGGCGTTTGCGGGGGTAGCAAGGCTGCAAGCTCATGACGGCATCGGCCCGCCGCTGCCAATCGATTCGGCCGTATCTGACAGGATCTCGATGACCGCACGTTCCAGCCTCACGATCGTGCTCGCCGCCGGCGAAGGCACGCGCATGCGCTCACAACTGCCGAAAGTGCTGCATCCGGTGGCTCACCAGACGCTGCTCGCCCATGTGCTTGCCGCAGCTCCCAAGGGAACCGGCACCTCGCTCGCGGTCGTGATCGGCCCCGACCATCAGGCGGTCGCCGATGAGGCGAGGCGCATCCGACCCGACGCGCTGACTTTCGTGCAAGCCGAACGGCTCGGCACCGCGCATGCGGTGCTGGCGGCACGCGAGGCGATTGCCCGCGGCGTCGACGATCTGCTCATTGCCTTCGGCGACACGCCGCTGATTTCGGCCGAGACCTTTGCACGATTGCGCGCGCCGCTTGCCAAGGGCGCTGCAATCGCTGCACTTGGTTTCCGCGCGGCCGATCCCACCGGCTATGGCCGCTTCATCGTCGAGGGCGACCGGCTGGTCGCGATCCGCGAGCAGGCCGATGCCAGCGACGCCGAGCGCAAGATCGATCTGTGCAATGCCGGTGTGATGGCGATCGACGGCCGCCGCGCGCTCGAAATTCTGAGCAAGATCGGCAATGCGAATTCCAAGGGCGAATATTATCTGACCGACGCGGTCGAAATCGTCCGCAAGCAGGGGTGGGAGTCCGTGGTGATCGAGACCAGCGAGGACGAGGTGCGCGGCATCAACACCAAGGCGCAGCTCGCCGAGGCCGAAAGCGTGATGCAGGCACGGCTGCGCAAGGCGGCGATGGACGCGGGCGTGACGTTGATCGCGCCGGAGAGCGTTTATCTGTCCGCCGATACCCAGTTCGGCAAGGACGTCACCATCGAGCCGTTCGTGGTGATAGGCCCCGGCGTATCCATCGCCGACGGCACGGTGATCCATTCCTTTTCGCACATCGTGCAGACCACGCTTGGCAAGAACGTCTCGATCGGTCCCTATGCGCGCTTAAGGCCCGGCACCTCGCTCGGCGACGGCGCGCGCATCGGCAATTTCGTGGAGACCAAGGCCGCGACGCTGGAGGCCGGCGTCAAGGTCAATCATCTCTCCTACATTGGCGATGCCACCATCGGCGCCAACTCTAACATCGGCGCGGGCACCATCACCTGCAACTACGATGGCTTCAAGAAGCACAAGACGGTGATCGGGCAGGGCGCCTTCGTCGGCACCAACTCCTCGCTGGTCGCGCCCGTGAAGATCGGCAACGGCGCCTATATCGGCTCCGGTTCGGTGATCACGCGCGACGTGCCGGACGATGCGATGGCGCTGGAGCGCAGCCCGCAGACCATCCGCGAAGGCGGCGCTGCGCGCTACCGCGAGATGAAGACCAGCGGCAGGAAAGTCGAGAAGACACCCGGGACGTGAGCGCCGCTAGTCGTCGTCGGCGACGTCCGAGAACATCGCGCGTGCCAGGCGCCAGCCGCGCGGCCTTGCGCGCTTTGCCGGTTCGCCGGCGGTCTGCGTGATGAGGGCAGGCTTGCCTTCCTTGCCTCGCTCCATGGCGCGGTGAGGCGGCGGCCAATGCGCAAGGTGCGTGCCTGTGGTCTCGCTGGCGCGCACGAGTGTCGATGACAGACCTTTGCGGTCGGATGAGCCTTTCATGGCCATATCTCCCTGAGGGGGAATCGTTGGTCAAATTTGTTGACAAGAAGTTAATCGGCGCGGTTTAACGCCGGCCAATTCGACGCACACGAAGCTGGACGCGAGTCCGCGCTGTCTCAATCAGCAATAATTATTGAGTATCTGGTTCCTTAGGAACTTCGCTAAAAACCGAGCGCGTCGTTTAGGCGATTTTTCGACGATTTGGGGGATATTGATCCGCATGTGCGGGATTGTCGGCATTCTCGGGCGCGAACCGGTTGCAGAGCAATTGGTGGATTCGCTCAAACGTCTTGAATATCGCGGCTACGACTCCGCGGGCGTCGCCACGCTCGAAGGCAAGCATCTCGAGCGCCGCCGCGCCGAGGGCAAGCTGAAGAATTTGGAGAAGCGGCTCGAAGCCGAGCCGCTGAAGGGCACGACCGGAATCGGTCATACCCGCTGGGCCACCCACGGCAAGCCGACCGTCAACAATGCCCATCCGCACGCGACCGAGCGCGTCGCTGTCGTTCATAACGGCATCATCGAGAATTTTCGAGAGCTGCGCGAGGAGCTCGAGAAGAAGGGCGCGGTGTTCCACACCGAGACCGACACCGAGATCGTGCTGCATCTGGTCGACGATCTGCTGACCCGCGGCAACAAGCCCGTGGAAGCGGTGAAGCTGGCCCTGGCGCGCTTGCGCGGTGCCTTCGCGCTCGGCTTCATCTTCGCCGGCGAAGACGACCTCATGATCGGCGCCCGCAACGGCCCGCCGCTCGCAATCGGCTATGGCGACGGCGAGATGTATCTCGGCTCCGACGCCATCGCGCTCGGCCCGTTCACCGACACGATCAGCTATCTCGAGGACGGCGACTGGGTCGTGCTGACCCACAAGAGCGCCTCGGTCTTCGACAAGGACGGCCACGCCGTCCAGCGCGAGAAGATCAAGCACGCCGCCTCGACCTCGCTGGTGGACAAGGCCAATTACCGACACTTCATGGCCAAGGAGATCCACGAGCAGCCGGAAGTGGTCGGCCACACGCTGGCGCGCTATGTCGACATGGCGACCGAACGCGTCTCGCTGCCGGTCAAGCTGCCGTTCGACTTCAAGAACATCCAGCGCATCAACATCACCGCCTGCGGCACCGCGAGCTATGCCGGCTTCGTCGCAAAATACTGGTTCGAGCGCTTTGCGCGCGTGCCGGTCGAGGTCGATGTCGCCTCCGAATTCCGCTACCGCGAGGCGCCCTTGCGCAAGGGCGATCTCGCCATCTTCATCTCGCAGTCCGGCGAGACCGCCGACACCCTGGCGGCGCTGCGTTACGCCAAGGCCGAGGGCGTGCACACGGTGGCCGTCGTCAACGTGCCGACCTCGACGATCGCGCGCGAGAGCGAAACGGTGCTGCAAACGCTGGCCGGCCCCGAGATCGGCGTCGCCTCGACCAAAGCCTTCACCTGCCAGCTCATGGTGCTGGCAAACCTTGCGATCGCCGCCGGCAAGGCTAGAGGCGAATTGTCCGACGCGGACGAGACCAAGCTGGTCCACGGACTGGTCGAGATCCCGCGTTTGATGTCGGACGCGCTCACCACCGAGCTCCAGATCGAGAAGCTGGCGCGCGAGATCGCGAAGTCGCGCGACGTGCTCTATCTCGGCCGCGGCACCAGCTTCCCGCTGGCGCTGGAAGGCGCGCTGAAGCTGAAGGAGATCTCCTACATCCACGCCGAGGGCTATGCCGCCGGCGAACTCAAGCACGGCCCGATCGCGCTGATCGACGAGACCATGCCTGTCGTCGTCATCGCGCCCTACGACCGCGTGTTCGAGAAGACCGTCTCCAACATGCAGGAGGTCGCCGCCCGCGGCGGCAAGATCATCCTGATGACCGACGCCAAGGGGGCGGAGGAGGCGACTGTCGATTCGCTCGTCACCATCGTCATGCCCGACATGGCGGCGGCGTTCACGCCGATGGTCTATGCCGTCCCGGTGCAGCTGCTCGCCTACCATACGGCGGTCATCATGGGCACCGACGTCGACCAGCCGCGTAATCTCGCCAAATCGGTAACCGTGGAATAGGCAGAAGGGATCAGGCCGCGCTCTTCCAAAACCTGCTAGAAGACCCTAGCTTGAGTGTAGCGACCGACCTGGAACCCGAATGACCACCCGCGACGACGCGCCTGCGCCGCTTGATCCCGCGCCGGAACCGCATACCGGCCTGATGGGCCGCTTCCGCAATTACTTCCTCACCGGCCTCGTCGTGACGGGGCCGGTCGCAATCACCTTCTATCTGGTCTGGTGGTTCGTCACCTGGGTCGACGGCGTGGTGCGGCCGTTCGTGCCGTTGGCCTATCGGCCCGAAACCTACATGCCGTACGTCATCCCCGGCTGGGGACTGATTGTGGCATTCTTCACGCTGACGCTGGTCGGATTCCTCGCCGCCAATCTGATCGGCCGGACGCTGGTCGATGTCGGCGAGACCTTCCTCGGCCGAATCCCGGCGGTGCGCGCCATCTACCGCGGCCTGAAACAGGTGTTCGAGACGCTGTTCTCGGGCAAGGGCTCGAGCTTCCGCAAAGTCGGCCTGGTCGAGTTTCCTTCGCCCGGCATGTGGTCGATCGTCCTGATCTCGCAATCGCCGAACGAGGACATTGCGCGCAGCCTGCCCGGGCAGGAGGAGCACGTCTCGGTGTTCCTGCCGTGCTCGCCGAACCCGACGACCGGTTTCTTCTTCTACGTGCCCAGGAGCAAGATCGTCGAGGTCGACATGAGCACCGAAGATGCCGCGACGCTGATCATGTCGGCCGGCGTGGTGCAGCCGGGCTCGGCGCCCGACCCGAAGAAGGCCGCCGCGCTCGCGGGCATGGCGAATGCGGCGCGCATCGCCAATGCGTCAGCGCTCCAGCCGCAGCCTGCGAAGGTGGAGTAGGGCCATTCCGGTTTCGGATGGCCGCCGGTCACGCATGCGTTCGCATCGTCTGCTACTCTCCGGTTGATCTGAGCGGCTCGCTCGGAATTCGACCTGGAGTGCACGATGTCCAAGACCATTGCGATCCTCGCCCCCGGTGCCATGGGCAGCGCGGTGGCACGCCGCCTGGCAGAGAATGGCGCGCGTGTGCTGACCTCCCTGAAGGGACGAAGCGAGGCCACGTTGAAACGCGCGGCGGATGCCGGCATGATCGGCGCCGAAGACGACGCGATCGCAGACGCCGACATCATCCTCTCGATCGTGCCGCCCGGCGAAGCGGTGGCTTTGGCCGAACGACTGGCCGCGTTGATCGTCAGGCGCGAGAAAAAGCCGATCGTGGTCGATTGCAACGCGGTCAACGTCGGTACCGTGCAACGGATCGAGGAGATCATCGGCTCGGCGCAGGCACCGTTCGTCGATGGCGGCATCATCGGCTTCCCGCCGCAGCCCGGCGGCAAGAGCCCGGCCTTCTACATGTCCGGCGAGTACGCCAAGGACGTCGCGTTTCTCAAAGATTTCGGTCTGGACGTACGGATCGTCGAGGGACCGGTCGGTGCGGCGTCGGCGCTCAAAATGTCCTATGCCGGCATCGTCAAGGGTCTCGCCGGCATCAGCTCGGCCATGGTGGTCGCGGCGACGAAAGCGGGCGCGGCAGATGCGCTGCGTAACGAGCTCGCGCTGAGCCAGCCCGCGGTGCTGGCGCGGCTCGAAGTCGCGTTGCCCGACATGCTTCCAAAGGCCTATCGCTGGGTCGCGGAGATGCGGGAGATTTCCGGCTTCCTCGGCCCCGATCACCCGGCCAGCCAGATCTACGAGGGTTTTGCGCGTTGGTTCGAGCACCTCGCTGGGGATGTGAATGGGGAGGCGGTGGATGCCGATCTCATGAAGGCGTTCGCGGCGAGCATCGCGACGAAGAAAACCTGATCGCTCGCACTCACTCGCCGTTCACTGAAACCGACTCCAGAAAACCCTCAATGTCCCGGTCGCGTCTCAGGCGTACGACCGGGACATCCGGACCATACTGCCGCCGTTCGGCCTCGATAACGGGCGCGCGCTCCACATCGTAGCGCCACGCTTCCCGCATCAGTTTCCAGTCGAATTGTTCCGGACACCCCTCGGGCAGATCCGGCCGCGTCGTGTCGCGATCGAAGGCCGAGCGCCAGAGAATGCGCCACTGGCAGAGCCAGCGCGGGCGGTCGATGACAACGAGAATATCGGCACGCGCCATCGTGAGATCGAACGCCAGCCCCGAAAAGCTGCCGTCGACCACCCATGCATCGCCCGCGATCGCATCCGCGACGCGCGTGCGAAAGCTCGGCGTATCGGACGGCTTCCAGCCCGGTCGCCAGTAAAGCACGTCGAGATGCACTACAGGCAATCCGAGCTTCCGCCCGAGATTCCGGGAAAGGCTTGTCTTTCCGCTCCCCTGGGAGCCGACGACGATGATCCGGCGCATGGCGCGAGGGTTTCACGAAATCAGCATCGGGGAAAGACCACGCAAACCACACCCGCTTTATTACCTCTGATGTAATTGAGCCAATTCGCGGCCCGACTAGTTTCCCGCTCATCGCCACCGCAAGAGGAGAGAGATATGCAGGCCGTGTTTACGAAGCAGGAGCCGCCGCAATGGCTGCTCGATATGTGGAAAGAGATCGACGACAAGACCTTCGGACGAGGTTTTGATTGCTTTGCCGACGATGCCGTCTGCAATCTCGGCGTCGCCGACTGGAAGGGGCGGGAAGCAATCCGTGCCAATCTGAAGGCCTTCATCGACACCGGCTTCACGGCGCTGCATCACATCACCGAGTACTGGGATGCCGGGTCGCTGAAGGTGTTTCGCGGCGTCGTGGACATGACGCCCGACGATCCCTCGATGAAGACGGTACATCCGACGATGACGCATTTCTTCTACATGGACGAGCGGGACGTGACCAAGGTGCGGCACTGGGTGGGGGCCGTAGGGCCCGTCGCCTTCGGTTGATCTTCCGTCATTGGCAACCCAACTAGTGTCCCGGGACGCCCCCGGGACACCGGCGCTCGCGCGCTGACGACACCGCGCCACCGACAGGAAGGATCGTTCGACCATGAAAGCTGTGGCCAGCGCGCTCAGGGCACGTGCGACATCTGCGGGCGCGCTGTTGCGTCAATGGCGGGACATTCGTGGCAAGACGCAGCTCGATCTGTCGTTCGATGCCGGCGTCTCGCAGAAGCATATCAGCTTCGTCGAGAGCGGCCGCAGCATTCCGAGCCGCCAGATGCTGCTTGATCTTGCGCAAGCCCTCGACGTCCCCTTGCGTGAGCGCAACGAGTTGTTGTTGGCTGCCGGCTACGCGCCGTCATATGCCGATCCCGCGCTTGAGGCGCCCGCCATGACGACCATCAACCGTGCCTTGCAACGGATGCTGCGCCAGCACGAGCCGTTTCCGGCGATCGTCATGGACCGCTACTGGAACGTGCTGATGACCAATGAGGCGGCGCCGCTCCTGTTCAACTGCTTCATCGACTTGTCGGCGCGGCCGATACCCAGAAACCTGTTGCATCTGATGTTCGATCCTGACGGCATGCGCCCCTTCATCGCGAACTGGCCGCAGACCGCTCGCGGATTGCTGGCACGGGTGTATCGTGAAGCTGTCGGACACGTCGTCGACATCAGGACGAAGGCGCTGCTGGAGCAACTGTCGCACTATCCCGGCGTGAAGCCGGAATGGCGCGCGCCGTCGGCCTCCGATGCGATGCCGATGATCCCGCTCTCCTTCGTCAAGGACGGCGTGACGCTCGACTTTTTTTCCCTGGTCACGACGGTCGGAACGCCGCAGACGGTGACGGCCGAAGAGCTGCGGCTCGAATGCATGTTCCCAGCCAATGATGCGACCGAGGCGGAGCACGGCAGGTTCGTGCGCGTGCATGCAGGGTGAGGGGGCGTCGCCGCGAGTCAACCCGATCGATGGGGGCCTAGCTCTACCTACACCGTCATTGCGAGCGCGGCGAAGCAATCCAGAATCTTTCCGCGGAGACAGTCTGGATTGCTTCGCTGCGCTCGCAATGACGAGGAGGAGACGGCACGAGGCCCATCTGTTATTGTTTCCGCGGAAGCAGGTTTTTCAGATGGGAGTTCGAATGAGAGTGCTGGTGATCGGCGCAGGCGCGCTCGGCGGTTATTACGGAGCTTGCCTGGTCCGAGCGGGCGCTGACGTGACCTTTCTGGTACGGTCCCGGCGTGCGGAGCAGTTGCAGCGGGATGGATTGAGGGTCGTGAGCCCGCATGGCGACTTTGCCCTGCAGCCGAAGATTCTCCTGGCTGACGACCTCAAGGAGCCCTTCGACGTCGTGCTGGTCGGCGTGAAAGCCTACTCGCTCGACGAAGCGATGAGCCAGTTTGCTCCGGCGGTTGGTGCCGGCACGATGATTGTGCCGATCCTGAATGGGTTGAAACATATCGACGCTCTGACGGCGCGGTTCGGCGCCGCGCATGTCCTCGGCGGGCTCGCCAACGTCAGTGCCGGGCTCGATGCGGATGGCCGTGTCGTTCAGTTCATGGCCAATCAGACGATCGTCTTCGGCGAGACCAGGGGCGCGTTGAGTGATCGCGTGCTCGCGCTGGAGAAGCTGCTGCGGGTCTCCGGCATCGATGTGCGCGCCAGCGACGCGATCATGCAGGACATGTGGGAGAAATTCGTCCAACTCACGACGCTCGCTAGCATCACCTGCCTGATGCGCGCCAGCATCGGAGATATCCTGACGGTGCCGAACGGCGAGGCGTCCATCTTCCGCCTGTTTGCGGAATGCTGCGCGGTTGCGACGGCCTCCGGCTACGAGCCGCGCGCGCCGTTCATCGAGTTCGACCGAAAGCTCTTCACCACGGTGAACTCGCCGCTCAAGGCGTCGATGTTACGCGACATCGAGCGCGGCTCGGTCACCGAGGCGGAGCACATTCTCGGCGATATGGCCAACCGCGCCCGTGCGCTCGGCATCGACACACCGCTGCTGGATCTGGCGCGCGCGCATGTGGCGGCCTACGAAGTGGCGCGTCAGAGAGGAGCCGGCTAACCCGCGCCGATCAGCGGGATCGCCTCGTCCCGCTCGTAGAGATACAGGAGGCAGCGCAGCGCCTCGCCACGCTCGCCCTTCAGCTTCGGATCGTCTTTGAGGATGCGCAGCGCCTCGTCCCTGGCCTGCGTAATGAGCTGGCCGTGGACCTCAGAGCGGGCGATGCGGTAGCCGGGCAGGCCGCTCTGGCGCACGCCGAGCACGTCGCCTTCGCCGCGCAGCTTCAGATCTTCCTCGGCGATGCGAAAGCCGTCGGTGGTCTCGCGGATCACCTTCAGCCGGGACTTCGACATCTCGCCAAGCGGCTCCGAATAGAGCAAAAGGCAGGTCGAAGCCTCCGAACCACGCCCGATGCGGCCGCGCAGCTGGTGCAGCTGGGCAAGGCCGAAACGCTCGGCATTCTCGATCACCATGATGGTTGCGGCGGGCACGTCGACGCCGACCTCGACGACTGTGGTCGCGACCAGAAGTCCGATCTCGTGGGCGGCGAACTGGCCCATCACGCGGTCCTTCTCGGTGCCCTTCATCTGGCCGTGGACGAGACCGACGCGGTCGCCGAAACGTTTTTGCAGGCTCTCGAAACGTTTGGTCGCATTGGTCAAGTGCTCGGTACCCTCGGCCTCGGATTCCTCCACCAGCGGGCAGATCCAGTAGACCAGCGTGCCCGCCTGCAAGGCGCGGCCGATGCTCTCTGTGACTTCTTCGAGGCGGCTCATCGAGATCGTGCGGGTCTCGATCGGTTGGCGGCCGGCCGGCTTTTCGCGCAGTTCGGAGATGTCCATATCGCCGAAATAGGTCAGCACAAGGGTACGCGGAATCGGCGTGGCGCTGAGCACCAGCACGTCGACCGCGTCGCCCTTGGACGTGAGCGCAAGGCGCTCGCGCACGCCGAAGCGATGCTGCTCGTCGACAATGGCGAGGGCGAGATCGTGGAAGATGACGTCGTCCTGGATCAGCGCGTGGGTGCCGACGAGGAGATTGATTTCGCCGGCTTCGAGTTGCGCCAGCAGCTCGCGCCGCTCTTTGCCTTTTTCCCGCCCCGTGAGGATGGCGACCCGCAAGCCGGCGCGCTCCGCAAGCGGCGCGATCGTCTTGATGTGCTGGCGCGCCAGAATTTCGGTGGGCGCCATCAGTGCGGCCTGCTTGCCGACTTCGGCCACGGCTGCGGCCGCCAGCAGCGCCACCACGGTCTTGCCGGAGCCGACGTCGCCCTGGAGCAGGCGCAGCATGCGCACCGGCTGTTGCAGGTCGCTCGCGATAGCCGCGGCTGCCTCACGCTGGGAGGACGTCAAGGCATAGGGCAGGGCATCGATGATCTTGTTGCGCAGATGGCCGTCACCGGCATTGCGGACCCCGGCCGGGCGGCGCAATTGCGCCCGGATCAGTGCCAGCGCGAGCTGTCCGGCCAGCAGTTCGTCGAAGGCGAGGCGCGACCAGAACGGTTTTTCGGGCAGGATGTCCGTCAGCTCGACCGGCTGATGGACGCGGTTCAGGGCTTCCGCGATCGGCGGAAAGTGACAGCGCCGCATCACCTCCGGGCTGATCCATTCCGGCAGAGCGGGCAACTTCAGGAGTGCTTGCGACACGGCGCGGCGCAGCGAGCCGAGCGCGAGGCCCTCCGTCAGCGGATAGACGGGGTCGATGCCCGACAGCTTCGAGATCGCCTCCTCGTCGAGCACGCGGTCGGGATGCACGATCTGCGGGATACCGTCATACATCTGGAGCGTGCCGGAGACGAAACGCTTCTCGCCGATCGGCAAGAGCTTTTCGACATAGCCGGGCTTGGCGCGGAAGAAGGTCAGCACGACGTCGCCGGTATCGTCGCTGGCATAGACCAGATAGGGCGCGCGGGCGTTGCGCGGCGGGGGCGGGCGGTGGCGATCGACGGTGACTTCCAGCGTCACCATGGTTCCCTGGGCGGCGTCACGGATCTTCGGCCGCTCGCGGCGGTCGATGACCTTGCTCGGCAAATGCAGCAGGAGATCCACCAGCCGCGGCGTCTCGTTGCGGCTGAGCAGATATTGCAGCAGCTTGTCCTGCTTCGGACCGACGCCGGACAGGCTGGTCACGGGGGCAAACAGCGGATTGAGCAGGCTGGGGCGCATGGATGGGAATCTAAGGTTGTTCCTCGCCGTCATGCCCGGCTTTATGCCGGGCATCCACGTCTTTTTTCGCTGCCTTACGTGGGTGGCCGGGACAAGCCCGGCCATGACGGATCGGATGGGCGAACTGTCGCAACAAAGGGCTGACACGGGCGGTCCGAGTGGCTATATCACCCCCGCCCGGCACGTCCGGGCTTTCGGCGTTTGACTGGATCTGAGACATGACGGGAACGACACGATCGAGCAACGGGCTGGACGACCGCCGCAAGCGGCTGCTGTTCCGTTGCTGGCACCGCGGCACGCGCGAAATGGATTTGATCCTCGGCCGCTTTGCCGATGCCGAGATCGGCAATTTGTCCGATGCCGAGCTGACCGAGCTGGAGACCCTGCTCGAAGAGTCCGATCCCGACCTCTATGCCGCCATCACCGGCGACAAGGTGTTGCCACCTGATGTCACCGGCGCGATCTTCGCCCGCATCAAGGCGTTCCCGATTACGGACGGCGATTTATGAAACCCGGTCTGAAGTCGCCGGCCGAGCTGCTCACGCCCGGCCGCGCGGTGACGCTTGCCAATGTCGCCGAGGGCGCCGAGGGTCTCGTCGTCTCCGATCTCGCGCGCGCCATCGCGGCGCGGCCGAAGAAGCCGGCCGTCAGCCTCGCCGTGGTCTGCCGTGACGGCGCGCGGATGCAGCAGCTCGAACGCGCGCTGCAATTCTTCGCGCCTGATCTGCCGGTGCTGACGTTTCCGGCCTGGGACTGCCAGCCCTATGACCGTGTCTCGCCGCATGGCGGCATTCTCGCCCAGCGCCTGACCACGCTGGCGCGGCTGGCCTCGCTTACCGGCAGCGACAAGCCGCTGATCGTGCTGACGACGGTGAACGCGGTGGTGCAACGCGTGCCTGCGCGCGAGCTCGTTGCCGCGCAAGCGCTGTCGGTCGCGCCCGGCAACGTCGTGCCGATGGACACCATCGTCGCCTGGCTCGAGCACAACGGCTACAACCGCTCCTCGACCGTGCGCGAGCCCGGCGAATATGCCGTACGCGGCGGCATCCTCGATCTGTTTCCGGCTGGTCTCGAGCAACCCGTCCGCTTCGACTTCTTCGGCGACAGCCTGGAATCGATCCGTACCTTCGACGCCGAGACCCAGCGCACATTGCTCGACATGCGCGCGCTCAATCTCGTACCGGTCTCCGAATTCCAGCTCGTCACCGACACCATCCGTCGCTTCCGGATGGGCTATGTCGCCGAGTTCGGCGCGCCCGAGCGTGACGATGCGCTCTACGAGGCCGTCAGCGAAGGCCGCCGCCATCCCGGCATGGAGCACTGGCTGCCGCTGTTCCAGGACCGGATGGACACGCTGTTCGACTATCTGCAAGGCGCAGCCCTCGCGATCGAGCCGCAGGCCGAGGACGCCGTCCGCGAGCGCTTCAAGCAGATCCAGGACTATTACGAGGCCCGGCGCGATGCGTTGGGGCATCGGGCGGGTGGAGCGATCTACAAGCCGCTGCCGCCCGACCGGCTCTATCTGACCGAAGAGGAGTGGGGCAAGCGTCTCGGCGACATCCCGCTGGCGCGGTTGACGCAGTTCTCCGTGCCGGCCGATGGCACCAATGTCGTCGATGCCGGCGCACGCAAGGGCCGCGACTTCGCACCGGAGCGTAACGACGCCACGGTCAACGTATTCGAGGCCGTCGTCGCTCATGTGCATGGGCTGCTCACAAGCCGCAAGAAGGTCGTGATCGCGCTGTGGACCGAAGGCTCGCGCGACCGCATGATTTCGATGCTACGCGACCATAAGCTCACCCCCGTGACCAGCGTCAACAGCTGGCGGACGGTGCAGGCCACCCCGCGCAACGAGACCATGCTTGCCGTTCTCGGTCTGGAGAGCGGTTTCGAGACCGACGAGATCGCGCTGATCAGCGAGCAGGATATTCTGGGCGACCGCCTGGTGCGGCCGCGCAAGGCGAGCCGCAAGCTCGACAATTTCATCTCGGAGGTGACGAGTCTCGCCGCCGGCGACATCGTCGTCCATGCCGACCACGGCATCGGCCGCTTCATCGGCTTGCAGACGCTCGACGTCGCCGGCGCGCCGCATGACTGCCTCGAGCTGCATTATGCTGCCGACGCAAAACTGTTCCTGCCGGTGGAGAACATTGAGCTGCTTTCGCGCTACGGTTCCGACCAGACCACGGTCGAGCTCGATCGTCTCGGCGGCTCCGGCTGGCAGACCCGCAAGGCCAAGCTCAAGAACCGCATCCGCGAGATCGCGGGCGAGCTGATCAAGATCGCCGCCGCGCGCCATCTGCACGAGGCGCCGAAGCTGCCGGTGCAGCAGGGCATCTACGACGAGTTCTGCGCGCGCTTCCCCTATGACGAGACCGAGGATCAGTTAGGGGCCATCGAATCCACGCTCAAGGACCTCGAGCTCGGCCGTCCGATGGACCGGCTGATCTGCGGCGACGTGGGCTTCGGCAAGACCGAGGTGGCGTTGCGCGCGGCGTTTGCCGTTGCGCTCGAAGGCAAGCAAGTCGCGGTCGTGGTGCCAACCACACTGCTGGCCCGCCAGCATCACAGGACCTTCACCGAGCGCTTCAAGGGCTTTCCGGTGAACGTGGCGCAGGCCTCGCGCCTGGTCCCGACCAAGGAACTGAACCTGGTCAAGAAGGGCATCGCCGACGGCTCGGTCGACATCGTCGTCGGCACCCACGCGCTGCTCGGCAAGGCCATCAAATTCCGCGACCTCGGCCTCGTCATTGTCGACGAAGAGCAACATTTCGGTGTCACCCACAAGGAACGGCTGAAGGCGCTCCGCGCCGAGGTCCACGTGCTGACCTTATCGGCAACGCCGATCCCGCGCACGCTGCAACTGGCGCTGACCGGCGTCCGCGAACTCTCGATCATTGCCTCGCCCCCGGTGGACCGCCTCGCGGTTCGTACCTTCGTGGCCCCGCATGACCCTCTGATGATCCGCGAGGCGCTGCTGCGCGAGCGCTATCGCGGCGGCCAGGCCTTCTACGTGGTGCCGCGCATCGACGATCTCGCCGAGGTCAAGGACTTCCTCGACAAGAACGTGCCGGAGATGAAGGTCGCGGTCGCACACGGGCAGATGCCGCCCGCCGTGATCGAGGACATCATGACCGCCTTCTACGACGGCAAGTTCGACATCCTGCTGTCGACCACGATCGTGGAGTCCGGCCTCGACATCCCCAACGCCAACACGCTGATCGTGCACCGCGCCGACATGTTCGGCCTTGCCCAGCTCTACCAGCTGCGCGGCCGCGTCGGCCGGTCCAAGCTGCGGGCGTATGCGCTGTTCACGCTGCCGTCGCAGCAGAAGATCACGGCGCAGGCCGAGCGCCGGCTCACCGTGCTGCAATCGCTGGAGACTCTGGGCGCGGGCTTCCAGCTTGCCTCGCACGACCTCGACATCCGCGGCGCCGGCAATCTGCTCGGCGAAGAGCAGTCCGGCCACATCAAGGAGGTCGGCTTCGAGCTCTATCAATCGATGCTGGAGGAGGCGATCGTCAACCTCAAGGCCGGCGTCTCCGAGCCCGCGGCCGACCGCTGGTCGCCGTCGATCACCATCGGCATGCCCGTGCTCATTCCCGAGGATTATGTCGGCGATCTCTCGGTGCGGCTGTCGCTGTACCGGCGCCTCGCCGACCTCGACACCGAGGAGGAGATCGAGAATTTCGGCGCCGAGATGCGCGACCGTTTCGGCGTGCTGCCGGACGAGGTGCGCTATCTCTTCAAGGTCGCCGCGATCAAGGCGTTCTGCCGCCGGGCCAATGTCGGCAAGATCGACGCCGGCCCGAAGGGCGCGGTCATCGCCTTCCGCGACAACTCGTTCGCTCATCCCGAACGACTGGTGTCGTTCATCAAGAGCTATGGCCAGGCCGCCAAGGTGCGGCCCGACATGAAGGTGGTATTTTTACAGGATTGGGAGACGCCGGAAGAGCGTCTCGCCGGAACCACGGAGATCATGCGGCAGCTGGCGCAGCTCGCCGGGAGCAAGAAGGCGGCGTAGGAACTTCGGGATCAGTGACGCGGTATTTGGATACGAAAACAGCGGCATATGGCCACTTGCGGAATGGTCGAACAACAGCCATGTTCGATTCGAAGAGTTTCGGCCAAACGACTTGGCCCCCGTCACAGAGCCTCTGGCTCGTGCGACCCGCGACTGGTTTACCGGCCGCGGGCTTTTTGTAACCCCCATTACAACAACTGAGGTCGCGAGCGTGTCTGTCAATATTGATTCAGGCCAGGACAACGACGCCGAACACGACGACGTCATGTATCCGCAGGTCCTGCCGTTCATATTGGTTCACGCGGGATGCGTCGCGGCGATCTGGTCGGGCATTTCGTGGCAAGCCGTCACCATTTGCGTGGTTCTGTACTGGTTGCGCATGTTCGGGGTCACGGCCGGATACCATCGCTACTTCTCGCATCGGGCTTACGCGACCAGCCGGGTGTTTCAGTTTGTCCTGGCCTTCTTGGCCCAGAGCAGTGCCCAGAAGAGCGTGCTCTGGTGGGCTGCCAAGCATCGCCATCACCATCTTCACTCGGATACGGCGAAGGACGTGCATTCGCCCCGCCACAAGGGCTTCGTCTACAGTCATCTCGGCTGGATCTTCTACCGGCAGCACGACGGCACTGACCTTGTGAAGGTGTCGGATCTGGCGGCCTATCCCGAGCTGATGTGGCTGCACAAACTCGAGCTGCTGCCCGCATTCGTGCTCGCGGGGCTGTGCTTCCTCATCGCCGGGTGGTCGGGACTCGTGGTCGGCTTCCTCTGGAGCACCGTGCTGGTGTATCACGCCACGTTCTGCATCAACTCGCTCGCGCATGTTCACGGGCGCAAGCGGTATGTGACCGGTGACGACTCCCGCAACAACTGGGTGCTTGCGTTCTTCACGATGGGTGAGGGGTGGCACAACAATCACCACGCCTATCAGGCCAGCGCCCGGCAGGGCTTCTACTGGTACGAGATCGACTTCACCTATTATATCCTGGTGGCCCTGTCCTGGTTCGGGATCGTCCGGGATTTGAAAGCGCCGCCGAAGCAGGTTCTGCGCAATGAGCATCGGCTGGGATCGCGCGTGGTCAAGCAGGCGGCCGAGCAGCTTGCCGCCCGCTTCAATCCCGAACACATCGCGCTGGCGATCAGGACGTCGATCCACGAGACCGAATTGTCGGTGCGGGACGCGATCACTCTGTTGCAACAGCGTGCCGATCTGCGCCTGTCGAGCATGCCGACCCGCGAGCAATTGCTCGCCGAAGCGCAGCGCATGTTCACGAAGACGATGTCCCTGGACGACATCGTCGACCGTGCCTATGAGCGCCTGAGCGAGACCGTCGGCTTTCTCCTGGCCACGCCTGCGCCTGCTCTCGCAACCAGCGCGCAACCGGGGACGAATGGCGGCGGCTAGCGCGCGCTACCGTAGGGTGGGCAAAGCGGAGCGTGCCCACGCGTTTCGTCGTTGTTGAAAATGGTGGGCACGGCGCTGCGCGCCTTTGCCCTCCCTATGGCAGCTAGGTTGTGGTTACGACGCCGCCCTTGACGCATCCGCCGACAGCCGCGCCAGCAGTGAGCGTGCCGTATCCGATGGCGACAGCGCGTCCACGCTGACGACGGGATCGCTGCGCATCTCGTGCTTGCCGTTGGAGGTGTGCCGCATCACCGCCGACAGGCGGCGCGCGATCATATGGGCCGTGCGGAAGTCGGTCTCCGCGAACACGACGATCACCGAGCCGTCCTTCTGCGCCGCGCCAAAATCCATCTGCCGCATCAGGCGGCTGAGAATACGCGCGGCGTCCAGCTGGGCGCGGGAGTTGCCGGGGTCGAATGCGAAACGTGCGACCGAGAGGCCGCCGCCGCGGGCCAGCGTCTGCTCGACCGCCTTGGCGAAATCGCTGGCGAAGGCTTCGACTGTGAGCAGGCCGCTGCGTGGATCGAGCCAGCCGCCGGCGTCGATCGAGCGCAGCGTGCGGCTCAGTTGCGCTTCCATCGCGTGCTGGCGGATCAGTGGCAGTGCATTGGCGGCAATCTTCGCCGGTTCGCCCGGGATCAGCTCGAGATTGGGCAGGTCGTAAGTCTGCGTCAGCTGATGTGCGGTGACGATCACAGGAAGCGTGCGGAAGCGGGTGTCCTCGGCGAGCACCGTGAGGAACGCATCGGTGACGCGCGGGGTGAAACCTTCGGCGAGCACGACGCCGTCGAGGTCGCGGGTGTTGAGATGTTTCGCGGCGGCCTCGATCGAGAGCGCGCCGACGACGCCAACGCGTTCGCCGAGGGTCACGGAGAGCGCAGGATAGGCCGCGCCGCGGCCGATCAGGAGCACGCTGGCGTCGCGTGCGGGATCGCCTTCCGGCAGTGCGACCGTCACCTCGGGCAGCCGGCGCAGCACGGTCGCATGAAGGGTGCGGACGCGCAGCGCGGCGCGGAGCCGCGCGATCAGGCGATCGGAATTGCCGCCGCGCGAGGAAAAGGGCAGGGCGTTGTGCGGCAGCATCCCCGCCGCGTCCAGCGCCACGAAGGGCAGGTAGGGCGATTGGCCCGCGATCTTCCTGGCGAGCGGCGCCAGATGCGGTTCATGCCCGGGATGCATCGCAGCGAGAACCGCGGCCGGCTGCACCTGCTCGACCGCATGCGCCGCGCCGGCCCAATCGGTGTCGACCACGGGGAACAGCCGGGCCTCGTCCAGCGCCGCAATGAAGGGCGGCCGCTCGGCATTGGACACAAACAGGATCGGGCCCGCCTGGGACATCAAGGAAACTCTGATCACGCGACAGATGCTGCGCAATCTAGTCCGGTCGCCTTAATGCAGCGTCAATGTCTACGTCGAAACTGCGCCTAGACCGGCCCGGAGCGGTCGCGAAAAGCCTCGACCATCAGCGGGTTAAGCCCGAGCTCGCTGAGCGCCTCGCGGGCACGGGCATTGTCCTGGGCCCTCCCTGCCAGCCGGTGACCTGAAAGCCGGTCCGGCAGCGCGGTGAGCAGGGCTCCCTGGCCGAGCCGCCGCGCCCATTCCTGGAGGTCGTTGGAGAGAAAGCGATAGCCGCCGACGGCCATGATGCCGGAGGGCGGCGCGGTGATGCAGATCGCGCCGCTCGGACGGTCGAGCCGTGCGGCATAGCCGGTATCGACATAGTCGCGCGGCGGCTGCGCGATGAGCGTATCGCCGGCCGGTTGCGGCGGCGCGTAGGCCGCGATCGGCACCATGGCGCCACGCAGGCCGAGCGTGCCCTTCGGCGTCAGCAGGATCTCGCCCGCGATGGAGGATCCCGACTGCTCGCGCGGGGCGCCGTGCGCCCCGGGCAAGACAGGCACAGGCATGCCGTTCTCACCACGGCGGGCGCCGAACAGTCCGGCCTCGCCGAACAGATAGACGTCGGTCAGCGGCGCATGCGGCGCGGTCCAGGCCTCGCTCGTGGCGACCTGCTCGGGCGCGCGCCAGAGGCCGATGACATTGCGCAAGGTCGGCATTCGCGCCGCGAGGCCGGAATCACCAAGCCGCAGCGCGAGCTGGGCGGGGGCGATCAGCACCTCGCATTCGTGCTCGTTGATCTGCTGCTCCAGCACGTCGTTCTCGAACGGATGGTGCAGTGCCAGCGCGCCGCCGGACAGCAGCCACACCGCGAGCGAGGAGGCGAGCCCCGCGAACGACATCGGCGTGAACGCCGCCATGACGGTGGCGCCTTGCTTGACGTCGGCTTCGAGCGACATCGCGAGCCCGCCGGCGATCAGGCTGAAATGCGGCCGCGGCACCGGGCGAAAGCCTTCCGCGGTGACGTCAAAGGAGATCATCGCCGCCTTGCGACCGTCCTGGATCACGGCGCGGGCGGTGCCGGGTGGACGGTCCAGCACGTCGTCGAGCGAGGCCATGCCCTCGGGCAGGTCGCCTCCGAAGCCGCAGACGTAACGGATCGAGAAGGCCTCGGCCGCCGCATGCATCGCCAGGTCGGCATAGCTGACGCCGTCGACTTTGCTCATGGTGACGATGGCGCGCGCCGCGGTGCGGTTGAGCGCGGCGGTCAGTTCCGCATGCCGCCACAGCAACGGCAGCACGGCGACGACGAGGCCGGCGCGATGGGCGGCGAGCACCGTCAGCACGAACTCGACCGTATTCGGGAGCTGGATCGCGATGACGGAATTGGCCGGCAGGCCCGATTCGACGAAATGGGCCGACAGCGCCTCGATGGCGGTATCGGCCTCGGCATAGCTCATCCGCCGCGGCTGGTGGCCGGTGATGCGGGCCTTGTTGATGGGATCGAGCAAAGCGGGGGCGTGCGGCTGCCGCATCAGCGTGCGCTGAAACAGCGTGTCGAGCGTCGGCGATACGGCTGGCTGATTCACGGCGTCACTTTGCTTGCGGGGCTTGCGGCTGCCCCTTCGACCACCAGGTCTCCGGCAGATAGCCGGACAGCGCGGTGGCCTTTGGCCGTTCTATCCGATTCCAGCGCGCGATCCATTGCTCGGATACGTTAAACAGGGGGATTGTATAGAAACCGGCGATCAAGGCGCGGTCGAGCGCCCGCACCGACGAGACGAAGGCCGTATGATCACGGGCCTCGAGCAGGGCGCCGATCATGGCGTCGACCGCGGGATCTTTGGCGCCCATGTAGTTGCGGGTCCCGGGATTGTCGGCGGCGGCGCTGCCCCAATAGAAAGACTGCTCGTTGCCGGGCGAGAGCGACTGGTCCCAGCGGTTCTGGATCATGTCGAACTCGTAGGCGAGCCGGCGCTGGTCGAACTGCACGGGATCGACCGCACGCACGCTGACCTCGATGCCGGCGCGCTTGAGGTCGCGCTGGAACGCCAGCGCAATGCGCTCCTGGTCGCGCGTCGTCACCAGCATCTCGAAGGTGAAAGGCGCCTTCGTCTTGCGATTGCGCAGCACGGTGCCGTCGAGATCGTAGCCCGCGTCGGACAACAGTTTCAGCGCAGCGCGCAGCGTGGTCCGGTCGCGGCCCGATCCGTCGGTCACCGGCAGGCGGTAGCTGCCGTCCATGATGTCCGGCGGGATCTGCGCGGCAAAGGGCTTCAACAGCTCGCGCTCGCGCGCATCGGCGGACCGCCCATAGGCCGAGAGATCGGAGCCCGCAAAATAGCCGGCGACGCGCGCATAGAGTCCGAAGAAGTAGTTGCGGTTGACCAGCTCGAAATCGAACAGAAGCGTCAGCGCCCGGCGCACGCGGACGTCGGCGAAGATCGGCCGCCGCGTGTTGAACACCAGGAATTCGGACGGTTGCGGCACGCCGGGCTTGACGGTGTCGCGGATCACTTCGCCGCTTCTGGCGGCTGGAAAGTCGTAGCCCTCGTGCCAGCGCAGCGGCTCGTGCTCGACGCGAAAATCATAGAGGCCGCGCTTGAAGGCCTCGAACTGGCCGTTGGCTTCGCGAAAATAGTCGAGCCTGACCTCGTCGAAATTGTAGAGCCCGCGATTGATAGCGAGATCGCGGCCCCAATAATCGGGATTGCGGGTCAGGGTCACGCTGGCGCCGGCCTTCACCGCCGTGACGCGATAGGGACCCGATGCGAGCGGTGCGGTCAGCGTCGTCTCCTCGAAGGTCGCGACGTCGACCGCGTGCTTCGGCAGGATCGGCATCAAACCGAGGATCAGCGGCAGTTCGCGGTCGTTGGCGCCGGTGAGGTCGAAGCGGACGGTGAGGGGATCGCTCGCCTCGGCCTTGGCGACCTTGGCATAGTATTGCCGGTGGTTGGGGCGGCCGTGGTCGCGGAGCAACTGCCAGGAGAACAGCACGTCCTCGGCCGTGACCGGCTTGCCGTCGGAGAAGCGGGCGCGGGGATCGAGGCGGAAGGTGACATGGCTGCGCTCGTCGTCGGTCTCGACGGTCCTGGCGAGCAGGCCATAGAGCGTAAACGGCTCGTCCTGGCCACGGGCGAGCAGGCTCTCGACCACGTAATTGCGGATCGGCTGCACCGCCAATCCCTTGACGATGAATGGATTGAGGCTGTCGAAGGTCCCGAGAATGCCCCAGACCAGCCGGCCGCCCTTGGGCGCATCGGGATTGCTGTAGGGCATGTGCGTGAAGTCGGCCGGCAGTGCCGGCTTGCCGTGCATCGCGATCGCATGGGCTTCCTCGGCGCGTGCGCCGCTCGCTGGAATCCCGGCAGCCAGGGCCAATGCAAAGCCGAGGACGCAGAGGCGGACGCCAAACCTCTCAAGAGCGCCCTCGAGCAGGCGCTGGAACATGAACATCGGCACACGTTGATTCGAGGACCGGCGGGTCCTGAATCTTATCACAGGCAATTTTGCGGAGCGCAGCCGGAGAGCGGTTCACGGTGTGGTCAAAGACGGTTGTCGGCATTGATCTTTTCGTCGGCCACGTTAAGAAGGCACGCAATCGCGCAAGTGCGTCGAGCCCGTCACTTATCCGCCTCATTTGGCGGGGAGAGAGCCGCGCCCAAGACGGCCAGGTTCGGCGCTTCGGAGCGGTTCGGGCACTTCCCGTTCAGAAAGGGTTTTCCGCAATGAATTTCCGTTACTTGGCCGCGTCCGTACGGCCGCGCGGGCGACTTGTCGCCTTGTTGGCGGCGACGGTGTTGGCCGTCCCGTTTGTCGCTGAGGCCCAGACCCCGGCGCCGGCTCCTGGCGCGCCCGCCGCGCCCAAGGCAGCTCCGGCCCCGAAAGCCGCTCCCAAGGCTGCCCCCAAGGCTCCGGCGCCCGCCGCTCAGGCCCCAGCCCAGCAGCCTCCCGCCGCAGGCGCTCCGGCACAGCAGGGCGCGGCCCAGCCGGCCGATCAGCAGATTCAGCTGATCTACGCTCCCTGGACCAAGTTCTGCCTCAAGGGCCAGGACGCCAACGCCAAGCAGGTGTGCTTCACCGGCAAGGACGGCCGCATCGAATCGGGCCAGCCGGTCATCGCCGCCGTCATCATCGAGCCGGAAGGCGAGCCGAAGAAGATCCTGCGCGTGACGCTGCCGCTCGGCATGCAGCTCGTGCACGGCACCCGCATCATTGTGGACAACAACGCGCCGCTGCAGCAGCCGTATGTGATCTGCTTCCAGAACGGCTGCATGTCGGACTACGAGGCCACGCCCGAGTTCATCAATTCGATGAAGAAGGGCCAGAATCTCGTTGTCCAGGCGATCAATGCCAATGGCGCGCCGCTGACGCTGCCGCTGCCGCTCGCCGGCGAATTCCAGAAGGCCTATGACGGTCCGCCGACCGATCCGAAGGTGTTCGAGGAAACCCAGAAGAAGCTCCAGGAAGAGCTTCAGAAGAAGGCTGACGAGCAGCGCAAGAAGCTCGAGCAGCAGGGTGGCGCGCCCGGCGCACCGCCGGCGGCTCAGAAGTAATCGGGGCCAGATCCCGGACATGAAAAAGGCGCTCATCCGAGCGCCTTTTTTATTGGCCGCTGACCAGCGGCGAAATGCAGTTCAGCTATTTCAGTTCAGCGACGGATTGCGCGGACGATAACCGCCGTCCTTGTTCTTGATGAAGATCTCGGCGACCTGGGAATGCCGGACCGGCTCGCCGGACTCGTCGGGCAACAGGTTCTGCTCGGACACGTAGGCGACGTACTCGGACTCCGCGTTCTCCGCGAGCAGGTGGTAGAACGGCTGGTCCTTGTGAGGCCGTACCTCCTCGGGGATCGACAACCACCACTCCTCGGTGTTGTTAAATTCCGGATCGATGTCGAAGATCACCCCCCGGAACGAGAATATCCGGTGGCGAACGACCTGTCCGATCTGGAATTTCGCGGTCCGCGTTTTAATCATCCCCCGTCGATAGACCAGGATTGTGGCCGATGCTAGTGCCCTCATCTGGAATTAACCCGCGGTTGCGGGGCAGATAGCCCCCAAATCTTCAGAAAACACTTCAGCAATGGTCGATATCCTCAATCTGGCTCTACCTTATTTCGGCTTGATCTTCGTCGGTTTTGCGTGCGGCAAGGCCAAATCGCTGCCGGAATCAGGCCTCGCCTGGATGAACTTCTTCCTGCTCTATGTGTCGCTGCCGGCGCTGCTGTTTGCGATCATGTCGAAGACGCCGTTTTCGGAATTGAACAACCCGCCATTCCTGATCGCGACCACGCTTGCGACGGTTGCGGCATTCACCCTGGCGCTGGTCGTCGGCAAGGTTCTGGGACGGCTGACGCTGCGCGAGGCGACGCTTGCGGGCCTCTCCGGTGGCTACGGCAATATCGGCTACATGGGGCCGGGGCTGGCGCTCGCCGTGCTCGGGACCAAGGCGTCAGCGCCGACCGCGTTGATCTTCTGCTGTGACAGCATCTTTTTGTTCACCATCGTGCCGCTGCTGATCGAGCTCTCGGACCGCGACCATCCCTCGATCGTTCACGCCTTTGCCGTCGTGCTGAAGCAGATCGTGCTGAATCCGCTGATCATGTCGGCCGTCTTTGGTGCGGCCTTCGCATCGCTGCATATCGAGATGCCCGTCGCGCTCGACCGCACCATCACCTTCCTCCAGAACGCGGCTGCGCCGACCGCGCTGTTCGTGCTCGGCGTGACCGTGGCGCTGCGTCCATTCGATCGCGTTCCCTGGGAGGTGCCAGGCGTGATCGCGGTGAAGTTGCTGTTTCATCCGCTCGCAGCGTTCGGCCTGATGCTGGCATTCGGCCCGTTCGCGCAGCCCTGGGCTGCGACCGCCGTGCTGATGGCCTCGCTGCCGCCGGCGCTGAACGTGTTCGTCATCGCCCGGCAGAACGACGCCTGGATCGAATCCGCCTCTGTCGCGGTGCTGCTCGGGACCTTTGCGTCGGTCGTCACGCTGACCAGCGTGATGTGGGCGATCCAGACCGGCCGGCTGGCGTTTCCGTAGCTACTTCCGCCAGGTCGGCGTCAGGCCCTCGCGCATGGCGAAACGCCGGAGCGGGCCGATGGCGCCGAGCAGGTGCATGCCGACGGCACGGACCGGCTGAAGCGGCAGGAAATCGCTGAGCAGGGAACGGTTGGCGATGTCGATCGCAAAAGTCCGGCTCAGAATGTCCGGCCGCCGCGCCCGGTCGTAGCGCTTCAGCACCTCGTCCGCGCCGGGATCCTGGCTGGACGCGAGGGCCTCGCCCGCGAACCGGGCGATGTCGGCGGCATCGCGCAAACCGAGATTGAGGCCTTGGGCGCCGATCGGTGGGACCACATGGGCGGCTTCGCCGACCAGCGCGATGCGGTCGCGGCCGAACGACTTGGGACGCTCGATCGCCAGCGGGAACAGGCTGCGTCCGGGCTCGACGCTCATGCGTCCCAAAATGGAATGCGACTGCTTCTCGATCGCGGCGGACAGTTCCGCATCGCTCAGGGCGCGCAGCCGCTCGGCTTCCGCGGGCGCCGAGACCCAGACGATGCTGGAGCGGTCGCCGGGCAGGGGCACGAACACGCAAGGGCCATGTGGCGTGTGGAACTCGGTCGAGACATTGCGATGCGGCCGCGAATGGCCGACGTTGAAGGTCAGCGCGGTCTGCGTCAGCTCGCGCCGCGTCACCTCGATGCCGGCGGCCTGACGGCACAGCGAATGCCGGCCGTCGGCGCCGACCACGAGCCGGGCCGTGAGGAATTGCGCAGACGCCGTGCGGATCGCGACGTCGTCGGCTTCGATCAAGACATTCTCCGCCTCGTCGTCGAAACGGACGAGGTTGGGCAATTCGGCGGCACGTTCTTCCAGCGCCAGCATCAGCGAGCGGTTGTCGATGTTGTAGCCGAAGGCATCGAGCCCGATCTCGTGACAGGAGAACCGGACCTCCGGCGCGCGGACCAGCCGGCGGGTGTCATCGACGAGCCGCATGACTTCGAGCGCGGCCGCCTTGTCTTTGCAGCGCGGCCAGACGTCGAGGCTCTCCAGCAGATCGACGGAGGCGCCTAACAGCGCGGTGGTGCGATTGTCGGCATAGGGCACGCGCCGGGCCACCAGCGCGGTCCGCGCGCCGCCCTGTGCCAGCGCGATGGCCGCGGCCAATCCCGCCGGCCCGCCGCCGATCACGGCCGCGTCAAAAAGTGTCGTTGCCTCTGTCATGGGACCGACATTTGACACGGCCTGCGGCAAATTCAAGCCCATCTATATTTCCCTGATTTTATGGCGAATTGTGCGACCGGGCGCCGCAATGGCTTGTGTGCAAACCGGTCCCGTTCTGATAGCAGAAGCCATGGATACCCACGAGGATTCCCTGAAGCCCAGACCGGCGATCCGCGCCGCGGCCTTCTCGGTGCACATCTTCACCGCGTTCGGCGCGGCCATCGCGCTGTTGGCGATGCTGGAGGCCGTGCGCGAGCACTGGGTGGCGATGTTTGGATGGCTGGGCATCGCCCTGATCATCGACGCGATCGACGGACCGATCGCGCGAAGGCTGGACGTCAAGAATGTGCAGCCGAACTGGTCGGGCGACGTGCTCGACCTCGTGGTCGACTTCCTCACCTATGTGTTCGTGCCGGCCTATGCCATCGTCGCCAGCGGCCTGCTGCTGCCGGTCGCAGCCCCGCTGCTCGGCGTCGCCATCATCGTCACCAGCGCGTTGTATTTTGCCGATCTGCGCATGAAGGCCGACGACAATCATTTTCGCGGCTTTCCGGCGCTGTGGAATGCGGCCGCTTTCTACCTCTTCTTGCTGCACTGGCCGCCGCTGTGGTCGACGTTGCTGGTCGCGGCCCTGGTGGTGCTGACCTTCGTGCCGTTCCACGTGCTGCACCCGGTCCGCGTCGTACGGCTGCGCTGGCTGACGATGTCGCTCGTCGTGATCTGGGGGCTGCTCGCCTTCTACGCTCTGAAGACGGATTTCCACGCCGGAACGGCCGTGACCATCGCGCTCTGTGCCATCGCGCTCTGGATCAGCTTCAGCGACGCAATGATCCGCCTGGCAAGATTCTTCGCATGATGCACCTCCTCACGAGTCCTGAAGCCTGGGCCGCGCTGCTCACCTTGACCGCGCTCGAGATCGTGCTCGGCATCGACAACGTCATCTTCCTGTCGGTGATCGTCTCCCGCATCCCCGAGAAGCAGGCGCATCGCGCCCGCCAGATCGGGCTGGCGCTGGCGCTGATCTTCCGCATCATTCTGCTCAGCCTGCTGGTCTGGCTGATCGGCCTGACCGCACCGGTCTTGTCGGTCGCGGGCTACGATTTGTCGTGGCGCGACCTGATCCTGATCGGCGGCGGCCTGTTCCTGATGGCGAAGGCGACGCACGAGATCCACGCCGAGGTCGAAGCCGATGAGGGCGAGGGCAGCGAGAAGTCCGGCGGCAACGCGTTCTTCTGGGTGATCGTCCAGATCATCATCGTCGACATCGTGTTCTCGCTGGACTCGATCATCACCGCGATCGGCATGGCGCAGGACATCGAGATCATGATCGCGGCCGTCGTGATCGCCTGCCTGATCATGTATATCTCGTCGGGTCCGGTGTCGCGCTTCGTTGCGGAGCATCCGACCACCAAGATGCTGGCACTCGCCTTCCTTGTGCTGATCGGCGTTGCGCTGGTTGCGGACGGACTGCACTTCCACATCCCGCGCGGCTACATCTATTTCGCAATTGCGTTCTCGGCGGCGGTGGAATTCTTCAACGTGCTGGCCAAGCGCAACCGCAGGAAGCGGGCAAGATAATTGGCAAGCCGTCCGCCTGGCGTTCCAGCTTGCGTCGAGTTGACAAGGTGGGCGCGATGTCTTTCGCTGGCCCTGGAGAAGAGGAGGTCAGGTGATGACCAAAGCCGTCCGTGTGCACAAGGTCGGAGGCCCCGAGGCCCTGGTCTATGAGAGCGTCGACGTGCCGGCGCCTGGCCCCGGCGAGGTGCGCATCCGCCAGCATGCGGTTGGCCTGAACTTCATCGACGTCTACTATCGCGCCGGGCTCTACAAGGCGCCGGGGCTGCCCTTCATCGCCGGCAACGAGGCCTCGGGCGAGGTGGTCGCGGTCGGGCCGGGCGTGACGCATTTCCATCCCGGCGACCGCGTCGCCTATTACCACAATCTCGGCGCGTATGCCGGTGAGCGCAACATCCCCTGGGAGAAGCTGGTCAAGCTGCCCGACCACATCACGCACGAGCAGGGCGCGGTGCTGATGCTGAAGGGTCTGACGGTCTGGTATCTCCTGCACAAGACCTTCAAGGTCGAGCCGCATCACCGCGTGCTGATCCATGCCGCCGCCGGCGGCATCGGCTTGCTCGCCTGCCAATGGGCGAGGGCGCTCGGGGCACACGTCATCGGCACGGTCGGTTCGCGCGAAAAGGCCGAGCTCGCCGAGGCCAATGGCTGCGATCACGTCATCCTCTACAACGAGGAAGATTTCGTCGCGCGCGTCAAGCAGATCAGCCGCAACGAGGGCTGCGACGTCGTCTATGACGGCGTCGGCAAGGCGACGTTCCCGGGGTCGCTGTCCTGCCTGAAGCCGCGCGGCATGTTCGTCTCCTTCGGCAACGCCTCAGGTCCGGTGCCGCCGTTCTCGATCGCCGAGCTCAACAATCACGGCTCGCTGTTTGCGACACGGCCGAAGCTCAACGACTATGTCGGCACGCGCAAGGAGCTGCTCGAAGGCGCCGACACGCTGTTCGCCGCCGTCATCAACGGCAAGCTGCACGTGCCGATCAACCACGCCTACGCGCTGAAGGATGCCGCGAAGGCGCATATCGATCTCGAAAGCCGCAAGACCACGGGCGCGTCGATTTTGAAGCCGTAACTCTCCGTCACGGTTGGTCTCGTAGGGTGGGCAAAGGCGCGAAGCGCAGTGCCCACCATTTCTGAATGGTGGGCACGCTTCGCTTTGCCCACCCTACGCCCTCGGTGTCCGGGGCACGAGATCGGCTTTACGCGACGCGTCTTGCCGCGCCGGCCTTGATCAAAATCCCGTCGAGACAATCGACCATCTCGGCGATCTCCGCCTTCGTGACGTTCAGCGCCGGCATGAAGCGCAGTGCGTCGACTTGCGGCGCGTTGAGCAGCACGCCGGCCTCGAACGCCTGAGCGACGATGCCGGGCGCGATCGGCAGCTTGAGGTCGAGCGCCAGCAACAGCCCGCGTCCGCGCACGCCGCCGAGACCATGCCGGGCCGAAACCTTCTGCAGCTCGCTTTCGAGCAGCAGGCCGGTCTCGGTGACCGCCTTGAGGAAATCCGGCTTGCCGACCTCCTCGAGCACCGCAAGCCCCACCGCACACATGATCGGGTTGCCGTTGAACGTGCCGCCCTGGTCGCCGTGCTCGAAACAGGATGCGCGTTCGGTGGCAAGCAGCGCTGCGAGCGGCACGCCGCCGCCGATGCCCTTGCCGAGCGTCATGATGTCGGGCGCTATCCCTGCGTGCTCATAGTGGAAGAGTTTTCCGGTCCGGCCCATGCCCGTCTGGATCTCGTCGAAAATCAGCAGCAGGCCGTGCGCCTCCGTCAGCGCGCGGAGCTCTTGCAGGAACTGGTCGGTCGCGGGCCACACGCCGGATTCACCCTGGATCGGTTCGAGCATCACGGCGACGGTGTTGCCGTTGATCAGCTTCTCGACCGAGGCGATGTCGTTCAATTTCGCCTTCTTGAAGCCGGCAACCTTTGGCTCGAACAGGGGCTCAAACGCCTTCTTGCCCGACGCCGACATCGTCGCCAGCGTTCGGCCGTGGAAGCCGCCCTCGAAGCTGATGATCTCGAACGCGCCGCCTTTGTGCAGGCTGCCAAATTTGCGCGCGAGCTTGATCGCCCCCTCGTTGGCCTCCCCGCCCGAATTGGCGAAGAACACCTGGTCGAATGCGCTGTTTGCGACCAGCGCCTCGGCCAGCTTCAGGCTCGGCTCGTTGTAGAACGCCGGGCTCGGCGTCAGCAGCCGCTTGGCCTGCGCGGTCAAGGCATCGGCGATCGCCGGTGGCGAATGGCCGAGGCAGTTCACGGCCCAGCCCTGCACGAAATCGAGATAGCGCTTGCGGCTGTCGTCCCAGAGGTACGAGCCCGCGCCACGGACGAACACGGCCTTGGGCCGTGCAGTGATGTCCATCAGCGCGTCATACGGATGCGTCGTCATGTCGAACTCCTCTGGAGGCGGGTGGAAAAGGGGCGCAAAAAGCAGAAAGGCCGCACCTTGCGGGTGCGGCCTTTGCGAAAACGGAGCTGAATTCAGTGATTCAGCGGCGTCGTCGGACATGGCGCACCCTCTCGTCGTCGCGGGAGCGACGGCGGAGCATTTCGATGCGCTGATGGGTCCGAGCGTTGATCATGGGGCGCGTCCGTACAGCCGAATGGCAGGGCTTGTCAAGCGGCTGTTTTGCGAGATGCCCGCCGAACGTGTGTCGGTCAGGCCGAATGCGCCGCTTCCTCACTCAATTCCGTAATGCGCGAACATGTCGGCAATGCCGGCGTTGATAGCCTTGGCGGCTGCGATGTCGCGTTCGGCGCCGTCGTTGTCGCCCTTCGTCCGCTTCGCAAGTCCACGGCCATAGAGCGAGCTGTCGTAGCCGGGCTTTGCGCTCAACGCCGCGTCGTAGTCGGCAATCGCCGCGTCGAGATTGCCGAGCTTGAGATGGGTGAGGGCGCGGCTGTCCAGTGTGTAGGGATCGTTGGGAGCCATCCGCAGCGACTGCTCGCAATCGTCGAGCGCCTCTTGCAGGCGGCCGACGATCGCGCGCGTCATGCAGCGCGAATTGAACACGCCGGGATAGGTCGCGTTGGCCTTGATCGAGCGATCGTAATCTTCCAGCGCCAGCGCATAATCATGCGTGTCGAAATACAGGTTCGCGCGCGCATAGAAGTCGCGGTCGTTGTTCGGGCTGAGCTGAAGCGATCTGGCGAAATCGGCCAGTGCGCGGGTGCGGTCGCCGCGGTCGCGGAAGATGCGCGCGCGGTTGCCATAGGCCGGGCCGTAGTTCGGGTCGAGCTTGATCGACAGGTCGAAATCCGCAAGCCCGCGGTCGTCCTCGCCATGGTTGCGATAGGCGGTGCCGCGGTTGAAATAGGCCAATGCAAATTTCGGATCGAGCTTGATGGCCTGATCGTAGTCGGCCATCGCACGCTCGTAGTCTTTCTTGTCGATGAGGGAATTGCCGCGGTTGTTGTAGTAGAGCGGTTCGCGCGGATTCAGCCGGATGGCGCGCGTGTAGTCGGCAATGGCGTGATCGGTGTCGCCGAGATCGTCATAGGCGATGCCGCGATTGTACCAGAGGTCGGCATGCCTGGGATTGAGATCGATGGCGCGGTTGAAGTCTGCCAGCGCGCGCTCGGCTTCGCCCTTTCGCCGAAGCATCTCGCCGCGATTGGCGAGCGCATGAACATCGTTGGGATCGACCTTGAGTACGGCCGAGCAGCCGGCGATGCGCTGGTCCTCGCTGCCCCCGTCGTCGTCGCTGTAGCACCATTGGCGTGCCTGCGCGGCTGACGGTGATCGTGCAGCGGCCGGCGCGGACAGCGCAAGCAGGGTCATCGCGAGGCCAATCGCGGACAGCTTTAGAAAAATTCCTGATGTTTCATCGCATTTCATTCGTACGCTCGCTGGAAACCATTGCGCCTCTAGCGCGTTTGTGATCGAAGAACGCGACTTGGTTCGAACCGAATGCATGTCGGCTCAGACCAAGAGGGACGGGACCCACCAGAATAGTTTTAGAACCTTGTCCGAGACGCCTTATCCGATCGACCTCGACAGCATTCGCGGCGCGTTTCCGCCGGGTATCGAGGCGCCGCCGCTGCTGGTCGACTTCGCCGTCTGGCTGAAGGGGCGGCCCTGGGGCAGCGTCGGCTGTTTCTCCCTGCTGGGCCAGTTCTCCGATCAGGCGCCGATCTTCGACGGCAGTCCCCTGCGCGACAGATTTTCGCTGTTCATGCGGCTGCCGGACGGCTCGGCCGTCGGCGGCTGGTATGGCGCAGGCCTTGATCGCGACAATCCGCCGATCGTGGGGCTGGGCTCCGAAGGCGACCATGAGCTGCTCGCGCCGAGCCTCGACGCCTTGCTGGCCAAGCTGACGTCGCAGGCGTTCGACAAGGCCTGGAGTGATCTCAAGCCGCATGACGAGGTCGAGTGTCAGACGGTCGAGCTTGCGCAATGGCTCGCCGGACAGCCGGCCGGCGAGGCAACGTCGCCCGACGACGCACCGTCGGAGTTGCCCGACTTCCGCGGCTTCATGGAAAAATGGAGCAGGGACCGTGAGGAATATTGGGCCAATCACCGCCTGATGGCCGAGCTCGGATGGCGGCTGGCCGCGCATCTGCCCAAGGGCAAGAAGCCCTGCGACAAGACGAATTTCGAGGTCGCGATATCAGGCAAGCAATACGAGGCGCGCGTGCTGTCGCGCGGGCCGCAGCCGTTCGAGGAAGCCGCTTCGGTCGAATCCCTGCTGCGCGATCTGCGCGAGGAGATGCGGAAGGCGCAGCCCGAGCTCGGGCTGTGGTACGCGATGAAATTCGGCCTCTATGCCGACGGCCGCGTCATGCCGAATTTCGATTACGATGTGCGCCCGACCATCGACGGCGAGCCGGCGCTGCTGGCCGAAGCAAAAGCTGATCTGACGCGTGCACCGCGCCCCGAGCGTTGGGTGCCGAAATGGCTGGCCTGACGGCATCCACGTCGTCATTGCGAGCGCAGCGAAGCAATCCAGGCTGTCTCCGCGGAGGGATTCTGGATTGCTTCGCTGCGCTCGCAATGACGGAGGATCTCAGAACCCAGCGACGGTGCCGTGCAAATCGTACTGGTCGGCGCGCTCGATCTTCGCGGTGACGATTTCGCCGACGCGCAACGGGCGGCGGCTCGTCAGATAGACCGCGCCGTCGATCTCCGGCGCATCGGCCTTGGAACGGCCTTTTGCGACGGTTGGGCCGACCTCGTCGATGATGATCTGCTGGCGCGTGCCGACCTTGCGCTTCAGACGGCGCGCCGAGATCTTCTGCTGGCGCGCCATCAGTGCGTTGTAGCGCTCCTGCTTGATCTCTTCCGGCACGGGATTCTCGATCACGTTCGACGTCGCACCGGCAACCGGCTCGTACTTGAAGCAGCCGAGGCGATCGATCTCGGCTTCATCGAGCCAGTCGAGCAGATAGGCGAAGTCGGCATCGGTCTCGCCGGGGAAGCCGACAATGAAGGTCGAGCGAAGTGCGAGATCCGGACATTCCTCGCGCCAGCGCTTGATGCGCGCAAGCGTCTTGTCCTGCGCGGCCGGGCGCTTCATCGCCTTCAGCACCTCGGGGCTTGCATGCTGGAACGGGATGTCGAGATAGGGCAGCACCTTGCCCTCGTTCATCAGCGCGATGACCTCGTCGACATGCGGGTAGGGGTAGACGTATTGCAGACGGACCCAGGCTCCCAATTCGCCGAGCTCGCGCGCGAGGTCCAAAAATCTCGCGCGGACCTGGCGATCCTTCCACGGGCTCTCGGCGTATTTGAGATCGACGCCATAGGCCGAGGTGTCCTGCGAGATCACCAGCAATTCCTTGACGCCAGCACTGACCAGCCGCTCGGCCTCGCGCAGCACGTCATTGGCCGGACGCGAGACGAGGTCGCCGCGCAGCTTCGGGATGATGCAGAAAGTGCAGCGGTTGTTGCAGCCTTCGGAGATCTTCAAGTACGCGTAGTGGCGCGGCGTCAGCTTGATGCCCTGCGGCGGCACCAGATCGACATGCGGATTGTGGGCGGGCGGCAGCGCGCGATGCACGGCATCCAGCACGCTCTCATATTGTTGCGGGCCGGTGATGGAGAGCACGCCGGGATAGGCCTGCTCGATCTGCTCGGGCTCGGCGCCCATGCAGCCCGTCACGATCACCTTGCCGTTCTCGGCCATGGCCTCGCCGATCGCCGAGAGCGATTCCTGCTTGGCGCTGTCGAGGAAGCCACAAGTGTTAACGATGACGATGTCGGCCCCGTCATGCTTGCGGGCGAGCTCATAGCCTTCGGCGCGCAGGCGCGTGATGATGCGCTCGGAATCCACCAATGCCTTGGGACACCCGAGCGACACGAAGCTGACCTTGGGCGCAGCCGTCTGATCCATATCCAAATCTGCCTGATTGACAGGCCTGAGCTAGTCCCAATTGCCCATAATTACAACCCTTTGCATCGCCCTCCGGCATGCTATGGATGAACCGCCGGACGTGAGTGGGACATGAGCGCCGAACAGTCGCCTAAAATCGTGATTGTCGACGAAAGCCCGATCCGGGCTGCGATCCTTGAGGAGGGGTTGCGCGAGGCCGGATTCACGCAGATCGTCCATATCCGCGAGATGCAGAGCCTGCTTGCCCGTATTTATGCGGTCGATCCCGACATCATCCTGATCGATCTGGAGAACCCCAGCCGCGACGTGCTGGAGGCGATGTTCCAGGTCAGCCGCGCCGTGAAGCGACCGATCGCGATGTTCGTGGACCAGAGTGATTCATCCTCGATCCAGGCCTCCGTCGAAGCGGGTGTCTCCGCCTATATCGTCGACGGTCTGAAGAAGGAGCGCATCAAGCCGATCCTCGACCTCTGCGTGTCCCGCTTCAATGCTTTCGCCAAGCTCCAGGAGGAGCTTGAGCGCACCAAATCGCAGCTCGAGGACCGCAAGATCATCGAGAAGGCCAAGGGCATCCTGATGAAGGTCAAGGGTCTCAACGAGGATGAGGCTTACGTGCTGCTGCGCTCCACCGCGATGCGCGAGAAGAAGAAAATCGGCGAGATCGCCCAGTCGATCATCACCGCGTCGGAGATGCTGAAATGACCGCGCCCCTTCGCATCGGGTTCATTCCGCTGGTCGACGCGGCCGCGCTGATCATCGCCGTGGACAAGGGCTTTGCCGCCGCCGAAGGCCTCGACGTCACGCTGGTGCGCGAGGTCTCCTGGTCCAACGTCCGCGACAAGCTCAATATCGGCCTGTTCGACGCCGCGCATCTGCTTGCGCCCGTGGCCATCGCGTCCTCGCTCGGACTCGGCCACGTCAAGGTGCCGATCGCAGCGCCCTTCAATCTCGGTATCAACGGCAACGCGATCACGGTCTCGCCGGGGCTGCATGCCGCGCTGATGCAGGAGATCGAAGGCGACCGTTTCGATCCGCTCGCGACCGCCAAGGCGCTGGCGAAGGTGGTTGCGAAACGTCGCAAGGCGGGTGCCGATCCCCTGACCTTCGGCATGACCTTCCCGTTCTCGACCCACAATTACCAGCTGCGGTTCTGGATGGCGGCGGCCGGCGTCGATCCGGATGAGGACGTGCGCCTCGTCGTGCTGCCGCCGCCTTACATGGTGGACAGTCTCGCCAACGGCCACGTCGATGCGTTCTGCGTCGGCGCGCCCTGGAATTCCGTCGCAGTCGATCTCGGCATCGGCCACATCCTGCATTTCGTTTCCGACATTCTGGTGCGCGCGGCAGAGAAAGTTCTGGCCGTCCGTCAGGTCTGGGCCGACAAGCACCCGGACGTGGTCGCGAGCCTGGTGCGTGCGGCGGTAAAGGGCGCCGCGTTCATCGAGGAGCCCGCGAATCTGGCCGAGGCAGCGCACATCCTGGCGCAGCCGGAGCGGATCGGCGTCGATGCCGAAGTCATTCAGCGAACCCTCACGGGACGGCTGAAGATCTCGCCCGACGGGACGCTGCGCGAGAGCGGGCGTTACCTCCTGGTCGGACGTGAAGGGGCAGAGCGCCCGGAGCCTGTGCAGGCCGCGTGGCTCTATGCGCAGATGGTGCGCTGGGGCCAGACGGCGCTGAGCCCGGATGGGGTCAAGACGGCGATGGCCGTGTTCAGGCCCGACCTCTATGACGCGGCGCTTGGCCGCCAGCCGCCGGCTGAGGCGCCCGCACCATTCGGGGCATTTGCCGGACCGACGTTCGATTCCGGCAATATTCGAGGGCATCTCGAAGCCTTCGAGGTCGGGCGCTGGAAGGCCTGATTCGATCTGCACGGTCTTTGGGCGGGTGCGATCATCGTCTAAATTTTAGGCCGTCTGCTCGAATTTCATGAGATGCCCGTCCCCGCGGTATTCCGGGGGAGGGCCTCTAACCGGCTGATTTCATTTCAATTTCAATTTCGTCAAAGCTGGCACGCAACTTGTATGTTGCAGTGCGGCCAGCTTGTCACAGACGCCTGCTGAGCCAAGTCCCGCAGCAACGAAGCTGACCGGACCGTGGGTGGCGAAGCGGCTCCTGAGCCAGCCAAGTTCCTCGCGGGTCGCGCAATTTTCCGTCGATGCCACCGAGGTGGCCGCAGGAGCTTCGTTACCGACCATGAAAATCGATACGGTCTCAGTCGACTTCTCCGACGAGCAGAAACGCTATCTCGAAGGCTTCACGACCGGCTTGCAGATCAGCCGGGTCGGTCGCGGTCTTGGCGGCGGTACCGGCAAGGCCAATGCCGAGCCGACCGGCCCAGACGCCGTGCACATCAAGGCGCAGGACAAGGTCATCGCGTCGGGCAAGAAGCTCAACGACCAGGAGAAGGTCAAGCGCGACGAGCATCCGTTCGATGCCTATCCGCGGCTTCGGCAGCAGGCGGCAGACAATGTCCCGCCGAGCCCTGCGGATAATTTCCGCTGGCGCTATTACGGCATCTTCTACGTCGCGCCGACGCAGGACTCTTACATGTGTCGCCTGCGCATTCCGAACGGCATCATGAAGCACTGGCAGCTGTCGGGCCTTGCCGATCTCGCCGACGATCTCTGCGGCCCCTACAGCCACGCCACGACGCGCTCCAATCTCCAGCTTCGCGAGATCCCGCCGAAGAACGCCATCAAGCTGATCGAGGGCATCCAGGACCTCGGCCTGTGCTCGCGCGGCTCCGGCGCCGACAACATCCGCAACGTGACGGGGACGCCGACCGCCGGCATCGATCCGCAGGAGCTGATCGACACGCGGCCCTATGCGCGGGAATGGCACTACCACATCCTCAACGACCGCACGCTCTACGGCCTGCCGCGCAAGTTCAACGTCGCCTTCGACGGCGCCGGCAAGGTCGCGGTGCTCGAGGAGACCAACGACATCGCCTTCACCGCGTTCGAGGTGAAGGATGGTTTCGGCGTCGAGCCCGGTGTCTGGTTCCGCCTCGGTCTTGGCGGCATCACCGGGCACAAGGATTTCGCGAAATACTCTGACATCATCGTCAAGCCGGAGCACGCGACGGCCGTTGCCGACATGATCGTGCGCGTGTTCATCGAGCACGGCGACCGCACCAACCGCAACAAGGCGCGGCTGAAATACGTGCTCGACGCCATGGGCCATGACGGCTTTCTCAAGCTGGTCGAGGAGCGGCTGAAGACGCCGTTCACCCGCGTGCCGGAAGACGCGTTTCTGCCGCGACCCGCCGCGGACCGCATGGCGCATGTCGGCGTGCACAAGCAGAAGCAGGATGGGCTGAACTGGGTCGGCGTCTCGCTGACGCTCGGCAAGATCAGCTGCGACCAGATGCGGGGCCTCGCCAAGGTTTCGCGCGACCTCGGCGACGGCGATATCCGCCTGACCGTCTGGCAGAACCTGCTGATCTCAGGCGTGCGCGACGAGAATGTCGAACTCGCCATTGCCGCGATCAAGCAGATCGGGCTCGCGGTCGAGGCCTCGCATATCCGCGCCGGCCTGATCGCCTGCACCGGCAATGCGGGCTGCCGCTTCGCGGCGGCGAACACCAAGCTCAACGCCGCCGAGATCGGCGACTGGTGCGAGCCGCGGGTCGCGATGGACAAGCCGGTCAACATTCACGTCACCGGCTGCCATCATTCCTGCGCGCAGCACTACATCAGCGACATCGGCCTGATCGGCGCGCGTGTGCCGGTCAGTGAGGACGACACGGTGGAGGGGTATCACCTCTTCACCGGCGGCGGCTTCGGCCCCGATGCCGACGTCGGGCAGGAGGTCTATCATGACCTCAAGGCCGAGGACGCGCCGAAGACAGTCGAAGGTCTGCTCAAGGCCTACATCGCCCATCGCTCGTCTGCAGACGAAACCTTCCTCTCCTTTGCGCGCCGCCATGACGGCGAAACGTTGCGCAAGCTTGCCGATGCACAGGTGTCCGCATGAACCAGATCACCCCTCCGCCGAAACTCGACATCATTCCCGCGAGCGCGCCGTTCTCCGACGCGCAGCGCTCCTGGCTCAACGGCTTCTTTGCCGGGCTACTGTCGCCTGATGTGGCAACGCCGCTGTCGGCGGAGCAGGGCGCCGCCGTCATGCAGGCCGGTGACGGCGACGACGGTGAAGCGCCGTGGCACGACCAGACCATGCCGATCGCCGATCGGATGAAGCTCGCCGAAGGCCGTCCCGTGCGCCGCAAGATGATGGCGGCAATGGCGCAGCAGGATTGCGGCCAGTGCGGCTACAATTGCAACGACTATTCGGAGGCGATCGCGGGCCGCAGCGAGGCGCGGCTCAACCTCTGCGTCCCCGGCGGCAAGGACACGGCGCGGATGCTGAAGTCGCTGTACGAGGAGCTCGACAAGGCACCGGCGGCCAAGACGGCTGACAAGCAGGACGCGGTGGCAGCGCCTGCCGTGACCGTGACGATCGCCGAGCCCGGCCGCTCGCGCGACAATCCGGTCGCAGCGACGTTTTTGTCGCGGCGCCTGCTCAACAAGGGGAAGTCGGAAAAGGAAACCTATCACGTCGAGTTCGATCTCTCCGAGAGCAAGCTCGATTATATCGTCGGTGACTCCTTTGGCGTGTTCGCGCGCAACGAGCTCGGCCTCGTCGACCAGATCATCGCTCTGCTCGGGGCATCCCACACCACAAAGGTCAACGGCAAGACGCTGCGCGAGGTGCTGATCGACGACGTCTCGCTATCGCCGGCGCCCGACACGCTGTTCGAGTTGCTCTCCTTCATCACGGGCGGTGCGCTGCGCGAGAAGGCGCGGGCTCTGGCGCAGGGCGAGGATCCCGATGGCGATGCGGCGACGCTCGACGTGATGGCGGCGCTCCAGAAGTTTTCCGGCACGCGCCCGCATCCCGAAGCCTTCGTCGAGGCGCTGGAGCCGCTGCAGCCACGGCTCTATTCGATCTCATCGTCGCACAACGCCACGCCCGGCAAGCTGTCGCTGACGGTCGATTCCGTGCGCTACGTCGTCGGCAAGCGCAAGCGCATCGGCGTGGCCTCGACCTTCCTCGGCGAGCGCATCGGCGAGGGCGAGAAGCTCAAGGTCTATGTTCAGAAGGCGCACGGTTTCGGCCTGCCGCAGGATCCGAAGACGCCTGTGATCATGATCGGCCCCGGCACCGGCATCGCGCCGTTCCGCGCCTTCCTGCTCGACCGCAAGGCGACCGGCGCGCCCGGCAAGAACTGGCTGTTCTTCGGCCATCAGCGCAGCGATTGCGATTTCTTCTACCAGGAAGAACTCAATGCGATGAAGACGTCGGGACAATTGACGCGTCTGTCGCTGGCGTGGTCGCGCGACGGCGAGAAGAAGTTCTACGTGCAGGATCGCATGCGCGAGGTCGGCCGCGAATTGTGGACCTGGCTCGCCGACGGCGCGCATCTCTACATCTGCGGCGATGCCAAGCGCATGGCCAAGGACGTCGAGCGCGCGCTGGTCGACATCGTCGCCCAGTTCGGAGCCCGTTCGACCGACGAAGCCGTCAGTTTTGTCGCCGAGCTCAAGAAGACCGGGCGCTTCCAGGCCGACGTCTACTAAGCCTCGGGTCCGGTTGTCATCCCATCGTCATTCGGGCCGGTTCCAACTGGCTCGGATCTTAACGAATAAGATTCTCGGAACCCGCATGCGGGGAGAATTTGCGCCTGCGATGCGGCGCCTTCAGAGAAGGCGCATCGCTATTTCCGCCGACATCTTGCCTCCCGCCCTGGTTGATCCTTCATACTCCCGCAAATGGGGCGTTGGAGATCGACCATGCGCGAACTATCGGCGGAAGCCAGACTGCATTTCTACGCGCGCTCGCTCTCGCGGCGGACCGGTGCGAGCATGCACCATGTCGGGATGTACAGCGCGTTTGCGGTCATCGCCGCGATCGTGTTCGGCACGCTGTCGGTGCATCCGTTCTGACGTCTTGCTGGATCTCGTAGGGTGGGCAAAGCGAAGCGTGCCCACGACCTGTCTCGATCATGCGGCGATGGTGGGCACGGCGCGTTGCGCCTTTGCCCACCCTACGGCACCTGATGTGCCTCACTCGCGCTTGAACGGCGCCACTTCAATCCCCGCATCCTTCAACGCCTGACGCAAGGTCCGCGCGATATCGACCGCGCCGTGCGTATCGCCGTGGATGCAGACCGTGTCGGTGCGCATCTTGATGACCTTGCCTGTCACCGAGACCACCGCGCCGTCCTGCACCATGCGCACCACGCGATCGGCGATCGCTTTGGCATCGTGCAGCACCGCACCGGGCTTCTTGCGCGAGACGAGGTTGCCGTCGTCCTCATAGGCGCGGTCGGCGAAGACCTCGTGCACCAGCGGCAGATTGGCGTCCTCGCCGGCCTTCACCAGCTTCGAATTGGCGAGCACGACGAAGATGAGGCCGGGGTCGACCGCCCTGATGCCGGCAGCGATGGCCTTCGCCGTCATGTCGTCCTCGCAGGCGACGTTGGACAGCGCGCCATGCGCCTTCACATGCGTCACCTTGTGACCGGCGGCGGTCGCGATCGCCTGCAATGCGCCGATCTGGTAGGCGACGAGGTTCTCGATCTCGGAGGCCTTCAAGCCCACGATCGGATGCCGGCCGAAGCCGTGCAGGTCGCGATATCCGGGATGTGCGCCGACCGAGACGCCGCGCGCTTTCGCCAGCTCGACCGTGCGGCGCATGATGTCGGGGTCGCCGGCGTGGAAGCCGCAGGCGACGTTGACCGAGCTGGCGAGGTCGATCATCGCGGCGTCGTTGCCCATTTCCCACGCGCCAAAACCTTCGCCGAGGTCGCAATTGAGATCGACTGTCTTCATGGGTGCTCTCCGCCTCTGGTCTTCTTGTGGTTTACGGCTCGGCCACGACCTGCCACGTTCCGGCATCCACGGCGCTCACCGCATAGCCCGCGACGTTGGCATCGCTGAGCGCCTCGATGTTGAGTTCGACGGTGTCGGACGAGCGCAGGCGATCGGGCAGGTTCTTGATCGCTTGTGCGAATTTGCGCGCCTCGTCCTGCGCCTCGGCCATGGTGACCTGCTTGAAACAGAACGCCGTTCCCGCCGAGGTCTGCGCGAGGCGGCCGACATCGGCCGTGATCACAGTTGCGATCTTGGGATAACCGCCGGAGGTGCCACGATCCATCATCAGCGCGATCGGCGCGCCGTTGCCGGGCACCTGGATGCTGCCGTTGACGGTGCCGTCGGAGACGATGTTGTGGCCGTGCAGATGCTTGATCGCGGGTCCCTCGAGCCGATAGCCCATGCGGTCGGAGGTCGCCGAGATCTTCCACTCACTATCGAGGAACAATGCCTTGTTGGCGTCGTCGAACTCGTCATCCTGCGGCCCCAGCAGCACGCGGATTGGTCCCGTGGACGGCTTCGGCAATTCGATCCGCAGTTCGGGCGCACCGCTCGCGGCATCGACCGTGAACTCGTCGCCGGCCTGGAGCGGGCGCGGGTAGGGGCTGCCGAGCCCGGCGCGGGCATTCACCGCAAGGCTGCCGAACACCAGCTCGCCCTTGATGCCGCCTTCGATCGCCAGATACGTGAACGCACCTCCGCGGGCAAAGCCCAGCGTCAGCGTCTCGCCGTCCTTCAGCGTGACGGACGTCTCCATGGCCACCGGTTTCCCGGCGACGTCGGCATTGCGCGGCGCGCCTGCGATGGCGACGCGCACGGCGCCGTCCTTGGCCGTAAACGTGGCGCCGAACGGGCCGATCTCGACGACGGCCGCGAACGGCTCGTTGCCGACCAGCGTGTTCGCTGCCGCCAGCGACAGCCGGTCCATCGCACCGCTGACCGTCAGGCCGTAGCGCTGCGCGCCATGGCGGCCGCCATCCTGGACGGAGCTTGCCGGGCCGATGCTGGCGATCACGAGCCGGCTCATGCGCTCACCTGCTCGGCGACGATTTCGCCGGCCTCGGCGGCGCGGTCCAGTTCCTCGAAGGTCTTGTGGTCGATGGCGAAAAACGTCACGCGATCACCGGGTTCGGTGAGAAAGGTCGGAGTTCGGTGGAGCTGATAGGTTCGCACAGGCGTGCGGCCGAGCAGGTGCCAGCCGCTCGGGGCCGCCAGGCACTGGATGCCTGCCTGGATGCCGCCGATCGAGATCGTGCCGGCCGGCGTGAACAGCCGCGGGCTCTGTCGCCGCGACATCTGCAGCGATTTGTCGAGCCCGCTGAGATAGGACCAGCCCGGCGTGAAGCCGATCATGGCGACCCGATAATCGCCGCCGGTGTGGCGGGCGATGATGTCGTCGGGCGTGGTGTTCAGCGCCTTGGCGACGTCTTCGAGGTCGATGCCGTGCTCGCCGCCATAGGCGACGGGAACGCGCCAGCGCCGCGTCTTGCCGGCCGGCGGTAGCGGCTGGGTGGCAATCGGCAAGATCTTCTCTCCGAGCGCGTCGAAGCCGATTTTTCCGGGATCGTAATGCACCAGCAGCGAGCGGTAGGTCGGCACGGTCTCGGTGATGCCGTCGATGGGGTTGGCCGCCAGCGCCTTGTCGAGTGCGAGCACGCGCTCATTGGCGGCGTCGTCGATGGTGCGGCTGAATTCGACCGTGACGGCACTGTCGCCACTGGGCAAAAGGCGGGGCGGGGGGAGCGTCGCGGCCATGAGCTGTCGAAATCGGGCCTTGAGGAATTGCGCGGGCTCGACCTTGAGTTCCGCCTGACCCTGCTTCGCGTAAATGCGCCCGCAAGTCCAATAAATTAATGCAGGGGGAAGCGATAAAGGCTTGTTATCGCATCGCATAACAGCCCGGCGGACCTGCGTTATTGTGAGGCTTTGGCCCTTGACGCAAAGCGTCCGGCTCGCAAGATGCGCGCGTTCTTTCCCGCACCTCGGAGCTCGTTTTCGTCCATGTCGCTGTCCCCCGAAGCCCGCAAGACCCTCGCCGGCATCACCACTGCCACCATCACCACGGTCCTGCTGAAAAAGGGCCTGCGCAACGTGTGGATGCGCGGCGCGCGTCCGCTGCGCCCGGGCCTGCCGCGCCTGGTGGGACCGGCCTTCACGCTGCGCTTCGTGCCGGCGCGCGAGGATCTGGCGACGCCGGAATCCTGGTCGTCGCCGATCTCGACCCGCACCGCGATCGAGGCGATGCCCGAAGGCTGCATCGCCGTGGTCGATGCCATGGGCATCACCGATGCCGGTATCTTCGGCGACATCCTCTGCGCCCGTATGATGAAGCGCGGCGTCACCGCGCTCGTCACCGACGGCGTGGTGCGTGACGTCGAGGGCACCCTCGGCACCAATCTTCCGGTGTGGTGCGACGGCTATGCCGCGCCGCCGTCCGTGGCCGGCCTGACCTTTGTCGGCTGGGGCGAGCCGATCGGCTGCGGCGGTGTTGCCGTGTTCCCGAACGACATCGTGGTTGCCGACCAGGACGGCTGCGTGCTGATCCCGCAGGCGTTGCTCGATCACGTCCTCAACGAGGGCGTCGAGCAGGAGCGGATGGAAGCCTGGATCGTCAACGAGGTGAACAACGGCGCTGCGCTGCCGGGCCTCTATCCCATGAACGCCGAGACCAAGGCGCGCTACGCCGCCAGCAAGAAGTAGCAGCAAGAACCAATCTGGAAGGAAACGAGGACCCCCATGGATATCACGCTCGCAGGCACGCGGCCGACCCGCCGCGCGCCCAAGGAAAATTTCACCGGCACCGTGTTGCAGGACCCCATCAACATGGCGCCCGCGCCGGCGCGGCTGAACGTCTCGCGCGTCTCGTTCGAGCCGGGCGCCCGCACCAACTGGCACCACCATCCGCTCGGGCAGACGCTCTACGTGATTTCGGGCGTCGGCCGCGTCCAGACCAAGGGCGGCCCGGTCCAGGAAATCCGTCCCGGCGACACCGTCTGGATTCCGCCGGGTGAGCTGCACTGGCACGGCGCCTCGCCGAACAACAGCATGTGCCACATCGCCATGCAGGAAGCGCTCGACGGCGTGTTCTCGACCTGGCTCGATCCGGTGACGGACGCGGACTACAACGCGCCGCTCGGTTAGCTCTCGTGCCCCGGATGCAATGCAGCGCGCAAGCGGTGCATTGCTGATCCGGGGCCCACAATTCTCCTTGAAGTAAGATCTCTGGGTCCCGGCTCTGCGCAGCAACGCGGGCGCGTTGCAGCGCGTCCGGGACACAAGAAATTACATCCGCTCCGCCGTCCAGGTGCCCGTGCACATGGCGCCGCGCCAGGTGCCGGAGCCGGAGGTGCCGCTGAGCCTCCCGAAGCCGACCGCGCGCTTGATGCCGGTGCTCAGGGTGACGTTGATGCTGCCGGCGTCCGCGACCCGGCCCGACGCCGTCACCATCGCGCTGCTCGATGCGATCTGGCCGTTGTTGATGCCGATCGAGACGGTCGAACCGTTGCCGCAAGTCTCGCTCGACGACGAGATGCGGACGTTCCATGCGCCGTCGAAGGTGGAGCCCGCGGCATCGGCCTGCGCAAGCGGAAACGCGATGGCGACAATGGTGGCGAAGAGACCCTTGCGAAAGCTGTTCATGACACGCCTCGATGGTTGAACCTTGCGTGCATGGTGTCATGAGGCCGGGGCGGGCGATGTGAGGGCTGTCACGCGGTTCCCCGGCTGGCCGGGGTGCGATGCTCCCGTTCTGTGCGCAAGAGCACAGATCGGCAGCGGGACGCCCCGCTGCCGATGCTTTTCCGAACCTTAGGGAAGGACCGGCGGGTGATACGTGAAGGTCGACATCAGGATCGCCGCCACGATCATCACGATCGGGAAGTGGATCAGGAACTGGATCGACGTATAGCCGATCAGATCCTTCGACTTCAGTCCCAGGATGCCGAGCAGCGGCAGCATCCAGAACGGATTGATGAAGTTCGGCAGCGTCTCGGCGATGTTGTAGACCATGACGGTCCAGCCGAGATGCGCGCCGACGGCGTTCGCCGCCTTCATGATGTAGGGCGCCTCGATGATCCACTTGCCGCCCGCTGACGGAATGAAAAATCCGAGCACCGCCGAGTAGATCCCGACCAGGAACGAGAACACGGTGGTGCTGGCGGAGGCATCGACGAACCAATGCGCGATGGTGTCGGACAGCGTCACGCCCTTGGCGTTCGGCACCTTGGTCAGCATCTGGGCGATGCCAGCATAGAACGGAAATTGCAGCAGCACGCCCGAGACGCTCGGCATCGCCTTGGAGAAGGCTTCGAGCAGGCTGCGCGGACGCCAGTGCAGGAGGATGCCGAGGATCAGGAAGACAAAATTATAGGTGTTGAGGCCCGACAGCGTGATCAGCGGATTGCCGGATTGGAAGGTCTGCCACAGCCAGCCCAGCGCCAGCACGACGATCAGGATGGTCAGGATCGGACTGAATTCAAGGAAGTCGCCGGGACGGGAAGGCGCCTTGGGCTTGATCGTGTCGTCTTCGAGCGACACGCCGAGATCCTCAGCGGTCTTCGTCTGGGCCGCGTTCGGCGCAGTCAGGTAACAGATCACAGCCGACACGACTGTCACGAGGACGGTGGTCAACAGGTTCTGCCAGGTCAAAATCGTCTCGGAAAACCCGATGACGCCGGTGATCGGCAGCAGCGAGCTCGGAATGCTGGCGGCATTGGCCTGAAGCTGCGCGGCCGACGAGGTGATGCCGAGGGTGAAGCCGCAGCCGAGGCCGAGATAACCGGCCGCGCCAGCGGCGCGATAGTCGAGCTTGATGTCCGTGCGCCGCGCGATCTCGCGCACCAGCAGGCCGGAGAAGATCAGGCTCAGGCCCCAATTGACCAGCGACAGCAGAATGCTCAGGACGCCGACGAACACCACCGCACCGCGCCCGGTGGACGGCACGGCCGCGAGCCGCCGCAGCGCGGCCGCGATGGGCGGCGACATCGCCACGACATAGCCGCCGATGGCGACCAGAGCCATCTGCATCGTGAACGGGATGAGGTTCCAGAAGCCGTCGCCGAATGCACGGCTGACGGCGAGGGGCGAGCCGCCATGCACGATCGTGCCGATGGCAATTGCGATCACGGCGATGAGCACGAAGACATAGGCGTCCGGAAACCAGCGCTCGGAGAACACCACGAGGCGTTGCGAGAACCTCGCGAGCGGGTTGGACTCGGTTGGTGCATTTTCGTTGAGAGAGTCTCCGGAAACAGTCGTCATTATCAGCCCCCAATTTTGGCAGTGTTGGTCGTGGTTGAAAGTCGTGTGCGTGGTCAAAGCGCGAGCGTGAGCTCCGAAAGCGGCACCGTCTGACAGGTCAGACAGTGTTCGGCCGAGCTGTCGCCGTCGCCGAGTTGTGCGACACGGCCGTCGACGATGCGCATGGCGCAGCTTTCGCACTGGCCGACGCGGCAGCCACTCGGAAGCGGCACGCCCGCGGCGTGCGCGGCATCGAGAAGGGTGCCGAGCTCAGGCGACCAGACGAAACTCCTGTCGCTGCCGGCGAGGTGAACGGTCTGCGGCGCAAGCGTCGCCGGCACGTCAGGCGGCGAGGCGAAGGTTTCCGCGAAGATGTCGAAGCGAGGAAGACCGCGCTCGACGAGGCGCGCTGTCATGGAGGACGTGAAATCCACCGAGCCGCAGAGATAGACGAGCGGGTGCCTGGACAGCAGCGGATCGAGCGCCGACAAATCCGGGCGGCCGGCATGGTCGTAATCCCGATGTAGGCGGTCCGCGGAGCGAGGCGCGGTGAACGCCGTCACAAACTTCAACTGCGGCAGCTGCGCCGCGAGCTCTCGCAGCCGTGTTGCGAAAGGATGTTCGCTGCCGTTGCGGCAGGTGTAGAGCAGCAGGATGTCGTCGACCCGCTCGCCTGGCGCCAGCGCCAGCAGGGCTTCGAGGTGGCTCATGAACGGCGTGATACCGATGCCGGCCGCGAGAAAAATCAGAGGGCGAGGTCCCTGCAACGGTGGGGTGAAGATGCCGCCGGGCACTTCAAGGAAGACCTCGTCGCCGACCGAAAGACGATGGATGTGTTCGGAGAAGCCGGACGGCCGCTTCTTGACGGCAACGGACAGCACGCTCTCGCCGCCGTGTCCGGTCAATGAATAGGCACGGGAGACATCCACACCGGGCAGACTCAGCAGGACATGCTGTCCCGGCCGATACGACGGAAGCGCATCGCCAACCTTCGGAGCCAGGTCGATCGCAACGACGTCATCGGCCTCTTGACGAACACTCGCGACCGAGAAGGCGCGCCGTCCGGTCCAGCGGCCGCGGTTGGCAGACTGATCGCGCCGGATGTCGCAAAGCGTGGCACGCAGCGGCACCGAGCCGCTGACGGGATCGCGCCATGCGTCGCTCAGCGCATCGTTCATGTTCGAGGTTGCGACACCGGCGGGTGACGTGGCATTGCGTCCGAGTGGCGGACAATCCTCCCACCAGCCGAACTCGGCGAGGACGACACGGTCGTCGAGGGAATCGTTCAGGCGGACGCGGAGCCGCACCTGACCGGACGGCGTCTCGACGATCGCCCAATCGCCGTCTTCCAGGCCCTGCCGCGTTGCGAGCGTGCTGCTGATCTCCACGGCAGGATCGGGCGCTTTCTTGCGAAGCGATGCGACATGCCGATGCGAGCTGTGGACGAACCAGCCGCTCTTGGCCGTCGTCAGCACCAGCGGAAAACGCTTGTCCGGCCTCGCCGTCATCGGGCTCTCGGCCGGCTCGACGTGGCCCGGGAGTGGCGGATAGCCGTGGTCGAGCATCAGCTCGGAATAGATCTCCACGCGCCGGGTCGGCGTGACGAATCCCGCGATCGTTCCGTCGCTCTTGGTGTCGGCGTATTTTTCATGGTGGAACGGCTGAGGGAAACGCATGCCCTCCGGCTGCTTGCGCAAATCGTCCACCGTGACGCCGAGCGGCGCCAGCTGATAATTCCAGCCGGCATGGATGTCGCCATCGAAGAACTGCTCCGCCATGCCCATGCGCAGCGCCAATTCCGCGACGATCTCGTAGTCCGCCTTGCTCTCGCCGAGCCGGGGCAGCATCTGCGGCCGGAACTGGATCGTCTCGACGGCCTCCTGCGTGATCTCGAAGCCGATCTTCAGCGCATCCCGCTCCCAGGGCATGTTGGCCGGCAGCACGATGTCGGCATTCTCGGCCGTCGGGTTCATGAACATGTCGGCATGGACATGGAAGTCGAGCGCACGCAGCGCCTCGCGATTGCGCGAGGAATGTCCCTGCGACACCACGAAGTTCGTGCCGAAGCTCATCAGCGCCTCGACGCGATAGGGTTCGCCCGCGAGCACTGCACGGCTGAAATCGCGCGCGGTGATCCAGCCGCGGCTCGGCGGCCCCAGCGGCAATGCGTCGAGGCCGAGCGCCTTCTCCTTTTGCCCCGGCGGCAGCAGGCTGATGTCGTTGACCGCGCGTGTCGGCGGCGGCACCTGCCAGACATTGCCGCCCGGCCGGTCGCATGCGCCGGTAAGGGCATAGAGCGTCGCAATCGCACGCTCGGTGGCGGTCGCATTGGTGTGCTGGCCGACGCCGGTCCACGAATGATAGGCGAGCTTTGGGCTGTTCTCGAACAGTGCGCAGAATGCAGCGACTTTGGTTTCATCCAGCCAGGTCGTCGCGGCGACGCTGGACATCGTGTAGGACGCGGCCTCAGCGGCGAGCCGCGAAAACGCAGTCTTCGCGACGATCACGCGTCCGCCCACGCGATCAAGCGTTGCCTCGGCATCGAGCGCGCAGTTCGCGGGATCAAGCGCCTCGATACGCGGATCGTGCGCTCGGGGCCTTCCTGATTGATCCAGCACCACGAACGCTTCCGGCGACTGCTCCGCCCACAGATCGTTCGCCCGGACAAAACGCCCGGTGCCCGTGTCGATCAGGAACGGACCATTCGTCCAGCGCGTCACGAAAGCCGCATCGAACGTCGCCGTCGAAATGAGATGCCGTATCGCCGCCATCGCAAGCGCACCGTCGGCGCCGGGGCGAATGCGCAGCCAGAGATCAGCCTGCTGTCCCGATCCGTTCGGCTTGGGATCGACGACAGCGACGCGCGCGCCACGGCGGCGCGCGTCCGCAACACGGGTCGCCTGCGCGAGCCAGGTCCGGGCAGGATTGTGTCCCCAGAGGACGATGGTGTCGGCCTTGTCGTAGTCGGGAAAGCCGATCCCGCGGCCGAACGTGAGCGCGTGGGCAAAATCCTTGTGCCAGCCGCAGACCTCGACGGCGTAGATCAGGTTCGGGCTGCCGAAGCAGCGGATGAATCGCTCGACCCACTCAAAACTGTCGACCATGGGCGTGCCGCTCGGCGTCGTCACGGCGAAGGCAACGGCTTCCGCGCCAGTGGTGCTGCGGATGCGCCCGAGCTTTTCGGCGATCTCGCGCAGAGCCTCGTCCCAGGAAATCTGCACCCATCCCGGATCTGCGGCGTCGCGCGGCGCGGTACGGCGAAGCGGGTGGGTCAGGCGGCGCGGGCTGTGCACCATTTCGGGCGCGGCGCGGCCCTTTGCGCACAACGCGCCGCCTGTGGGATGCCCGGGCGCGTTCTCCACGGCGACCATGCGGCCGTTCTCGACCACGGTCGTGGAACCGCACCGCGAACGGCAAAGCGTGCAATAGCCGGGATAGCGTTCTGCCATCGACAATCCAAAGGTAGTGCATTAGAGTAGCGCGCTACATGCTTGGTCGAGGGCCCTCGCAAGTCAAGTGCATTCTTTGGGCGGTGCTGATAGATCGGGCGGCAATCGGCGGGGGTGGAGGAGACATGGACCGGAATCTGCGCGAGCAGGTTGTGCAGCAGGTGCGCGCGGAGATCATTTCCGGTCAGAGCATGCCGGGCACGATGTATTCGGTGCCGACCTTGGCGGCCAGTCTCGGTGTATCGACGACGCCCGTCCGCGAAGCGCTGCTCGAGCTGTCGCGCAGCGGCCTGATCGAGCCGGTGCGCAACCGCGGCTTCAAGGTGGTCGAGCCGACCCTGACGGAGCTCCGCAATCTCTTTGATCTGCGTGAGGTTCTCGAACTCCACGCCGCGACACTGGTCGCACGAAAACCGGGCAGGGATCTGAGCGAGCTCATTCCCTGGGCCGAGGACATCGCGCGCGCGGTCCGGACCGAGGACATGAAGCTCTACCTCGAAGCCGATCGAAGCTTTCATCAGGTGCTGACGGCCGCCGCCGACAATCCTCGCCTGACCGAGATGGTGATGGGGCTGCGCGATCAGATGCGGCTCTACGGCATCAAGTCCCGCGCGGGCCTTGCCCGGCAGAACGAGTCCGCGACCGAGCACTTCCGGATCATCGAACTGGCGAGCGCGGGCAAAGAGGAAGCGCTGACGAACCTGCTGCGCCACCACATCAGGGCCTGGGAGCCGATCTTCGTCGAAGCGCTGTCACAGGTCGGCGCAGGCCGCGAGCCGATCGCTGCCGCGCGCAAGCGGCAGCTCTCTCCGACTTGAATCGAACTAGTTCACGCGCGTCCAGGTCTGACCGCCGCAGAACATGCCGCCGAAGGCGCAGCCCTGCACGCGCAGGCGATCCGTGCCCTTCAGCGCAATCGTGGAGTCGTAGGTCGAACCGGTGTTGGGATCGAGAATGCGGCCGGACCATTTCGGATCCTTGGTCTGCTCCTTGCCGGGCTTCATGTTGATCAGGACCTGCTCGCCGTTCTGGTTTGATTTGCTGTCGACCGAATAGCCGCAGAGATTGCTGCCGCATTGCTCGATGCGGACCTTGCCTTCCTTCTCCTCGGTCAGCCAGATGCCGAGAGGTGAATTGACGTCGCGCGTCGACGCGGCTGGAGCCGGCGGCGCGACGGCGGCGGACTGCACCGGTGCGGCGGCAGGAGCCGGAGCGGGTGGCGGAGCCGGGGACGCAGGCGGCGCAGCGGCCACTGTCGGGGCAGGCGGCGGAGGCGGTGCGGGCGGCACTGCGGCGACCGTCGGAGCGGCGCTCGGAGCCGGTTGAGGCGGCGGCACCAGCGGCTCTTCGGCCGGGGCATTGTTGGCAGTGGTGGCCGAAGGTGCCGGTGGGGCAGGAGGCGCCACGGCGGCGGGCGGCTGGACCGGGGCCTGCTCGGCCCTCGCAGGCGCGGGTGCCGGGGGCGGCGCGGGATTGGCCGGCGGCTGCGGATCGACCTTGGCCTCTTGCGGGTCCGCTTTCGGAGTTCCCTTGGTGTCGTTCTTGGCCTTCTTCGCTTTGCCCTGGCCGGTGTTGTCGTAGACGCCGGGGATCTGCACCGTGCCGCGGTCCGGATCGATGCGGATGGTGCGCCCGCCATATTCGAAAGTGTACTGCGCCTGCGCAGCGGTGCTCGCCAACAAAAGGAATGCGGCCGTGGCCAACAGCTTCCTCATTTCCGTCTCCTGAACAGGTGGTCCCCGCACCGAGGCTTACGCCCCGGTTCGACCGCAAAAAGTGATCTAGATCACTGTCGTCCGTATGAGTCGTCCTCCGGCGGTTCCCGGTTCAATACGCGCGGAGCCGGTCCAAAATTTGGCCGGGGCAAGCGACAGGACGACGCGGGTCTAGTCGAACCAGGCGGCGTAGATCTTCCTGTAGCTGCCGTCTTCCATGGAGATGTGCAGCCACTGGTCGACGAACGCCTTCAGTGCCATGTCGCGCTGGAGCCAGTAGGCCTTCTCGGAGAAGTCGAACGGCTTTTCCGGATGCACCGCGCAAAGCACGCCTGAATGCTGCTTCTGCTGGTAACGGGTCTCGGAGGCGTCCGTCATCATCAGGTCGGCGTTGCCCTTGGCGATCTCGTCGAAGATCACGGTGTTGTCGGGGAAGACGGTGATGTCGGCATCCCGGATGTTGGCGCGCGCAAAGCGCTCGTTGGTGCCGCCGGGATTGACGATGACGCGGGTGCCCTTCTTGTCGATGTCGGCGATGCTCTGGTACTTGCCGACATCGGCGCAGCGCGTGATCGGCGTCTTGCCCTCGCGCATGATCGGCATCGAGAAATAGCCTTTCTTCTGCCGGTCCAGCGTGACCGAGACGCCGCCCATCGCGATATCGAACTGGTCGGCCTCGAAATCCTTCATCAGCTTCGGCCAGGCCGTCGCGACGTACTCGACCTTGACGCCGAGCGCCTTGCCGAGTGCTTCCGCCATGTCGACGTCGAAGCCGGAGAACTGCTGCGTGGCCTTGTCGAGATAAGTGAAGGGCTTGTAGTCGCCGGTCATGCCGACGCGCAGAGTGCCGCGCTTCATGATGTCGTCGAGGCGCGACGGCGAGGGCTGCTGCGCGTGGGCCGAAAGGTTAGCCAGCAACACCACGGCCAGAGCCGCCAGGATTCGAACACTCATTCGAACGATCATCTCTTTTCCACCCATGCCCGAGCTGTCATTGTGCAGCGCTTGAGGGTGGATTTAGACCAGATGCCAGTCGCTGGCGAGACGGAATTGAAGGGAATTGTGACGTGACGATTTCGATGTACGAGGCCTCGGTCGGCCTCTTCGTGCCTTACCTGCGCAACCTGTCAGTCCTGCTCGACAAGGGCGTTGCCTATGCCGAGGCCCGCAAGTTCAATCCGGCGGTCCTGCTCGGCATGCGCATGGCGCCGAACATGTACGACCTGGCGCAGCAGATCGGCGAGGCCTGCCGCCATGCCACGGTCGCGCCGGCCCTGCTGGCGCAGTGCGAGCCGGTGGCGCTGCCGCCGCTGGAGCACGACATGGCCGGGATTCAGGCGCGCATCGCAACCTCAATCGAATTCATCGAGAGCCTGCCGCGCGCCGAGATCGATTCGGCTGCGGAGCTGAAGGTCTTCTTCAGGCTGAAGAACGGGACGGAGCTGCCCTTCACCGGGCGGTCGCTGCTGCTGACCAACAGCGTCCCGCAGTTCTTCTTTCACGTCACCACCGCCTACGATTTGCTGCGGCACGCAGGCGTCGAGCTCGTGAAGAAGGATTTCCTGGGAAGGAAGTAGAGCATGATCCGGCTCGGGATCATGCTCATGCTTCGGGCTGCTTACGCTTCACCCCTGCGCTCGTAATCGGCGAGCGAGCTGCGGCCGGCGATCTCGCTGCGCAGCTCTTCGAAGCGCCGATGGGCCTCATCCTCGTGCGCGTCGACGAAATGCACTGCGGCCTCGCTCGTCATGGGGCCGCTGACCACGGGCGTCGATTGCTCGCCGATAGTCTCGTGGACGTAGAATTGACCGTCGTCGCCGCGATGGACCGTCCATTTCAGGCGGATCGCCACCATCGGGCCAGGGCCGACCTTGCTGTAGCCCTCGGCATCAATGTGCTCCGGCACCAGCGGCTGCTCCTCGACCACCGGATGCTCCTCGACTGCCGCGTGCTCGTCGCGCGTCGGATGCTCGTCGGCGATCGAATACTCATCGGTAGCCGCCGTTTCTGTCTGGCTGTCGCGGACGACGAGAACGGGCTCGGGGTGCTCCAGGATGCTGGCGATGGTCGCCAGCGCATGGTCGGTCGGGTCGATCTCTGACAAGGGTCCATCCTCCAGCTCGACGCGGCCGGCAAGTCTGTCCCACTGCCGCCGCGGCCGGACTTATTACGCGCGTTTGATTAAGGCTGAGTTGGGGCTCGATCTGCACCAAAATGGGACGCTTTCTGGCGTTCCGAAGGCGGGCGGATGAGCCGCCCGCCTGGAGGTCGGCTCAGCCCAGCACGTCCTGATTGATGATGTTCTGCCGGATCGGATCGCCGTCCAGCACACTCAGGATGTTGCGCGCGGTCTGCTCGCTCATGCGGCTCACCGCCTCGACGGTGACGCCGGCGACGTGAGGCGCCATGATGACGTTGGGCAGCGCGAACAGCGCATTGCTGACCGGCGGCGGCTCCACCTCGAACACGTCGATGCCGGCACCGGCGAGCCTGCCGGACGTCAGCGCGTCGTACAGCGCCGCCTCCTTCACGATGCCGCCCCGCGCGGTATTGATGAGATAGGATTTCGGCTTCATCCGGCCGATCCGCGTCGCATCGAACAGGCCGATCGTCTCCGGCGTCTTCGGGCAGTGGATGGTGACGAAGTCGGCATGGGGCAGCGCGGCGTCGAGATCGGCGACGGGCTCGCAGCCGGCGGCCTTGATGTCGGCCGCGCCCTTGTAGGGATCGTAGACCTGCACCTTCATCTCCATCGCCTGGCAGCGCCTGGCGGTGCGGGTGCCGATACGGCCGAAGCCGATGACCAGCACGGTCTTGCCATAGAGATCGAACGGCAGCATGCCGAGCCGGTTGGCCCATTGGCCGTCCTTGACGCAGGCGTGCATTTCATTGGCGCGCTTGGCCAGCGTCAGCATCATGAACAAGGCCTGCTCGGCGACCGAGGGCGAGTTCGCGCTGCCCGCGACCATCAGCGGCACCTTGCGGCGGGAGAGGGCGGGCACGTCGACGGCGTCGTAGCCGACACCGATGCGGGTCACCACCTTCATGTCCTGGGAGGCCTCGAGCTCGGTCTCGCCGAAGGCGGTGGCCCCTAACGCCACGCCGTGGACCGGCGCATGGCTCTTCAACAAGGCTTCGAAGTCCTTCGCCGAGATCAGGTTCGGAAACTCGACGAGCTCGATATCGTCCCGCTGGGTGAGGAGGGCGCGTGCCCCTTGCGACAAAGTTTGTGTAACGAAAATCTTCTTCTTGTTGGTCGCCATCGTCCCCTGCCTGCGCGAGTTTCTTGAACCAGCGTCACAACACGGCGCCGGTCGCCTCGTTTAGCAGGTGCATGTTATTGAGGTCCATCGCCAAACGCATGGGTGCCCCGTCCTTGGCGCCGGAGTTGGGATCGACGCGGCCGCAGATCGGCGTGCCCTCGAGCCCGAAATAGACCAGGGTCTCCATTCCCATCGGCTCGGTGACGTCGAGCACGGTGTCGAAGGTCTCGACGCCCGGTCCCAGATGCGCATGCGACTCCGTGAGATGCTCGGGCCGCAGGCCGAGCAGCAGCTTGTCGGTGCGCGGCAGCGCGTTGTAGCGCGCCGCGCGGGCCGGCGGCAGCGCGAACGCGATGCGGTCGGTGAGGCGGATCTGGAGCGTGCCGCCGGCATCTTCAAGCCGGCACGGGATGAAGTTCATCGCGGGCGAGCCGATGAAGCCGGCGACGAAGCGCGTGGCCGGCTTGTGGTAGAGTTCGTTCGGCGTGCCGATCTGCTCGATCTTGCCCTTGTTCATCACCACCACGCGGTCGGCCAAGGTCATCGCCTCGACCTGGTCGTGGGTGACGTAGACGGTGGTGGTGCGGACCTTCTGGTGCACCTTCTTGATCTCGATCCGCATCTGCACGCGCAGCTTGGCGTCGAGATTGGACAGCGGCTCGTCGAACAGGAAGACCTTTGGATTGCGCACGATGGCGCGGCCCATGGCGACGCGCTGGCGCTGGCCGCCGGAGAGCTGCTTCGGTTTGCGGTCGATCAGATCGGTGATGTCGAGCAGGCGGGCGGCTTCCGTCACCCGCGCCTTGATCTCGGCCTTGGGATAGTGCTTCAGCCGCAGCCCGAACGACATGTTCTCGGCGACCGTCATGTGCGGGTAGAGCGCGTAGTTCTGGAACACCATCGCGATGTCGCGGTCCTTCGGCGGCACGTCGTTGACGACGTCGCCGCCGATCATGATATCGCCGTCGGTGATGTCCTCGAGCCCTGCGATCATCCGCAGCGTGGTCGATTTGCCGCAACCGGAGGGGCCCACCAGCACGATGAACTCGTGGTCGGAGATGTCGAGGTCGATGCCGCGCACGGCTTCGACATCATCGTAACGCTTGACCACTTTCCGCAAAGCAACGTCGGCCATGAGACATCAACCCTTTGTCGCGCCGGCGGTCAGGCCGGCAATGTAGTAGTCCATCAGGAACGCGTAGATGACCAACGGCGGCGCTGCGCCAAGCAGCGCACCGGTCATGATCTGACCCCAGTTGAAAACGTCGCCCTTGATCAGCGTGGTGGTGATGCCGACCGGCAGCACCAGCTGGTCGACCGACGTCGTGAACACCAGCGGATAGAGGAACTGGGCCCAGGACACCGTGAAGGCGAAGATGGTCGCGGCGATCAGCCCGGGCAGCGCGACCGGAATGAAGATCCGCGTCAGGGTCTGCAGCCACGAGGCGCCGTCGATGAGGGCCGCCTCGTCCAGCTCCTTCGGGATCGAGGCGAAATAGCCGATCATGATCCAGGTGCAGAACGGCACCGTCAGCGTCGGATAGATGAACAGCAGCACGTACCAGCGATTGAGCAACGTGATGCCGGTGATGTCCTGAAACACCGCGAGCATCTTGAACAGCGGGATGAACAGCAGGCTGTCCGGAACGAGGTAGGTGAGGAACACGCCGGTCGCGAGCGTCGTCGAGCCCCAGAACTTCATCCGCGCCAGTGCGAATGCCGCGGGAATGCTGATCAGCATCGTGATCGTCACCACCACGATGGAGACGATCGCGGAATTCCAGAAGAAGCGCAGAAACTGGTTCGAGGTCAGAAGCTCGACATAATTCGACAGGGTGGGATGAAACACCCACCAGGGGTTGGTCGCCGCCGAGATTTCTGCGCTGCTCTTGAGCGAGGTGATCAGCATGTAGATCGGCGGCGTCAGCGAGAAGATCGCAAACAGCACCAGGAAGAAGTAGGACCAGCGCAGCGCCCAGGTGCGGTCCCGGCTCATGCTGCGGTATTTGACCTTGCGCGTAGGACCGCCCTTGTCGATTACCAGCGTGCTCATCAGGCTTCGTTCCCACGTTTGTTGACGTCGCGCAGAATGAAGATCGCCGCGACCGCGAGGATGGGCACCATGAACAGCGAAACGCAGGCGCCGAGCGGAATGTCGCTGCTCTGGATGCCGACCTGGAACGCCCAGGTGGCGAACAGATGCGTCGAATCCAGCGGGCCGCCGGAGGTCAGGATGCGCACGATGTCGAAATTGGCGAAGGTGACGATCAGCGAGAACAGCGTGGTGATGGCGATGATGTTGCGCATCATCGGCAACGTGATGTGCCAGATCTTCTGCCACCAATTGGCGCCGTCGATCGACGCGGCCTCATAGAGCTGGTCGGGGACCGATTTCAGCGCGGCGAGGTACATGATCATGAAGAATGGTGCGCCGTACCAGACGTTGACGAGAATGACCGAGAAGCGCGCCCAGAAGGTGTCACCGAGCCAGGGGATGGGGCCGACGCCGAAGAAGGACAGCGTGTAGTTGAAGGCGCTGTAGGAGGGGTCGAACAGCCACAGCCAGGCCAGCGTGCTCATCGCCGGCGGGATCACCCACGGCACCAGCAGCATGCCGCGCCATTTACGCTGGCCCTTGGCCGGCAGATTGTGGACGAAATGCGCGACAATGAAGCCCATCAGCGCTTTGAAGAATACGGCGGTGAGGGCGAAGATGCAGGACTGCCTCACCACCATCCAGAACGTTTCACGCTTGAACAGGAACGTGAAGTTGCCGAAGCCGACGAACTTCTGCATCGACTTGTTCAGCGTTGCCAGATGCATGGAGTAGAAGGCGGGATAGAGCACGAGCAGCGCGATCAGGAGAATCAGCGGTAGCGTCAGGAAAAACGCCACCGTCGACTTCCGCCTCAGCGCATTGTGCAGGCTGGCACGTTTGCGCGGACTCGCAGCGCGGACGGAGCGACCTTGCTCAACGACGACATCGGCCATGGTCAAACTTTCTGACGGAAGGTTCAACGGTGAAGCCGGCCGCATCGGTCGGCTTCGCCCGGAAGGGGATGGTGCGGGTGGAATCCGCGGCGGCTCACGCGCGAACGCGTAAACCGCCATGGCATAGACCCGGCATCAGCTCCGCATGAAGCCTTCGCACTCGCCCTCGGCCCAGGCGAGCGCCTGCTCCATGGTCTCGCCACGGGCATAGCGCAACGCCAGCTTGGTCAGCGTCGCCTGGTTGTAGATCTGCTGGGCGATCTTGGGCGGCGCCGGCGACGCCGCGATCGACATCGTCTGGCGTCCATGCGGGTCGGGGTAGCTATAGAGCGTGCCCTTCGGCGGCCCTTCCTCGGCCCACGTCTTCAGCTTGGTCATGTTCGCGAAAGCCGGGAGGTCGTAGCCGCCGCTCGCCGCGACAAACTTCTCGATCGACGACGGTTGCGACAGATGGGTCAGCAGGCTCTTGGCGGCCTCCTTGTTCTTGCCGAAGGCCCAGACGCCCCAGAAATAGGGCAGGAACGGTGCGAAGCGGCCCTTCGGACCGGCCGGCATGCCGTGAGTCCAGCATTGCTCGGCGACCTGCGGTGCGTCGCGTTTGGCAACGGCCCAGGAACTCGGCGGATTCAGGATCAGCGCGCCGCGGCCCGAGATCAGCCATTTGTTGTTGGACGCGTCATCCCAGGAGGGTGCATCCGTCGGAAGCACGGCGATCAGCTTCTTGTAGAATTCGAGGGCCTGACGAACCGCGTCGGTCTTTACGGTGATGTCGCCCTTGGCGTTGACCAGTTCGGCGCCGAATGACTGGAAGATCGCGCCGGCGGTATCGACGCTGTCGGTGGTCTCGCCGAGGCCGATCCCGAACGGGACGCCGGCCTTGTGACAGGCTTCGGCGGCCTTGAGAAAGGTCTCCATCGTCCAGTTCTCGTCCTTGGGCGTGCTGCCCGCCGGATACATCTCCTGGACGTCGATGCCCGCATGCTTCTTCATCAGGTCGATGCGCGAGCAGGGGCCCTTGATCTGGCTGCCGACGGTGGCAGGGACGGCAAGCCATTTGCCGCCGGCCTGGCCGAGATATTTGGTCGTGCCGTTGACCTCGCCGTTCTGCTTGACGATCGCCTCCATGATGTCGCTGACCGGTTCGAGCTGCTCCGCATAGGCATGCGGCCACCAGGTCGGCATCTGGAGAATGTCGTGACCGGATTTCGCCTGCGCTTCGGCGGCGACGGTCAGCTCGAGCTTCTTGTTGTTGCTGGTGATGTAATCGATGGAGACCTCGACCTTCTCCCTCGCAGCCCATTCATTGACGAGGTCGGTCGAGGCCTTGTTGGCACCCGGCACCCAATGGTCCCAGAAGCCGATCGAGAGCTTGCCGGCGGCGTAGGCGCCCCGGACATAAGGCGCTGTGATCAGCGCCGCGGAGGACATTGCAGTGGCAGCCACAAATTGACGTCGCGTCAGTGTCTTGCGTGACATCTCGTTTCCTCACCTGGGTGTTTTATTGTTCTGGTGTTTCCTCTGAACTCTTCTGAGTTTGCTTTTGATTTTCTTGTTGGGCGTTTTTTGTAGAACGCTTCTGCAAATTGGTAGCGCGATCAGATCATGATTGGTCGCCTCTGTCGAGGAAGCCGAACGGCTCCCGTCTAGAACTAACGTTGCGTCCGGAAGCGCGGCGGGGGCGTCGTGCGACATGTGGCCGACGTGAACCTCAGCCCCTCATTTTGCGACGCACACGTCTGATGGGGAGCACGGGGACATCCCGTGCGCAATTACGCCGCAGTTTCGAATAAGCCTTCATAACCGCTTCGCGCGAAACAGTTTTCGGGCGTGGACAGGCATTGGCCGTGTCTGGACCTCGAAGCGGCGAAAACGATAGAGTTGCAACCGGCGGGTGGCTTCCACCCCGAGAGGACAATCGGATTGACGATGGAGACCAGAATGATCAACCCGGCGCCGCCTGCGCGGCTTCACCTGCGGCGATGGCTCGCGCTGGGCTCTGTGCTCGCGGTGCTGCTCGGCGCAGCCGCCGTCGCGCATGCACAAGGCCTGGTCAAGGGCGTTCAGGATGGGGCCGCGGCCGGCAACAAGGCGGCCGGTCCGGTCGGTGGCGTGCTGGGCGGCGCGATCGGCGGCGTGGTCGGCGTCTTCACCGGCGTGCTCGGCGTCAATAACAACAACAACCAGGCGCCGCCGCCGGCCGCCAAAGACGCCAGCAAGGATGCGAGCAAGGACGCCAAGGATTCCAAGCAGCCGGGCGCCGGCAAAGATAAGGACTCCAAGAGCGCCAAGGAAAACGCCAAGGCGGGCAAGGGCGCCAAGGAGAACGCCAAGGCGACCAAGGAAGCCAAGAACGCGCCGCAGGACAAGGACAAGGATGTCCCCGTCCTCACCCAGACCGGCGCGCCGCAACAGACAGCCGAGCAGATCGTCGCCAACAGCGATTCCTATATCGAGCGGATCAAGACGGAGTTGAACCTGACGCCCGATCAGGAGAAGCACTGGTTCGGCTTTTCGAGCGCCATGCATTACCTGGGACATAACGGCGCGGAGCGGCTCAACCTGCGGGTTACCCGGGCCAAGCGGGATCCGCCTGATGACATCATCGAGCAGATGCGCAACGAGTCGCAATTCCTGATCGACCGCGCCGCCGACCAGCGCAACGTCGCCGATGCCGCCGAGCCGCTCTATTCGAGCCTCGACGACAAGCAGAAGCAGGTCTTCATCCAGGAGATGGTGCGCCTCAGCCACGAGCGCGGGCTGGATTGATCAAGTTGAATCCGATTGCGGGCGCCCGAATTAACGGCGCCCGCCACGAATTCGTGAATCCTCTCCGCATTTCTGATATGGTTAGCTTCGCAAGCTGACTGCGGGGTTGATATGGCGGACGGACTCTCCGTTTTCCTGGTTGAAGACGAGTCTTTGATCCGGATGATGATGGTCGACATGGTGGAGGAGCTCGGCCATCATGTCGTCGCGGAGGCGGACAATGTCCGGGACGCGAGCGCCTTCGCGATGACCGCGCAATATGATTTCGCCATCCTCGACATCAATCTGAAGGGCCTCTACGTCGATCCCGTCGCTGATCTGATCGAGCGCCGCGGAAAGCCGTTTCTGTTCGCCACCGGCTACGGCCCGGAGCTGCTGCCATCCTTGCTCCGGCGCCGGCCGATCCTGCGCAAGCCGATTTCACTCGATCAGCTCAAGATAATGATCGACTCGCTGTTTCCGGACGCGATCGCCAAAACACCTCACTGAGAAGGCGCCCAACAGAGAACGGCGGAGCCGCCGCGTTGACATCGTCAACGAAAATGGCCGCCCTGAGGGCGGCCATTTGGCGAAAGAATTGATGTCAGTCTCAGACGAGGCCGGCGCCGATGTCGATGCCGCGCGCCATCAGGCCGAACGAGGCGACCAGGCCCATGCAGCAGAACAGCAAGATGGTCTTGAACGAAGAATTGGCAAAACGCATTTCGACGGCGGCCGGCATCGCGGCGAGCGAAATCATGCTCATGTTCATTCCCCCCTTTGTTGATCCCTGAATTGCATCAGGTGAGGGAACCCTAGAGCAGAAAGTTTGACGTCAGCTTTCGAGGGATCCTTAACGGAATCGCAATCGCTCGCGTGGTTGCGCGAGTGACAGGCTTTCCCGCAAGTCTCAGTTGCGGCCGTTCTTCAGCACCGTGGCGATGGTATGGGCCGTCATGGCAGCACGATCCGAGGCGCGTTGCGCGGCCAGCCGGTCGCGCGCCTTTTCCTCGATCAAGAGCTCGATCAGCGCCTGTCGCTTGTCGTCGTCGTCCGCCTCGAGCAGCAGACGGTGATAGCGGTGATAGTCGAAACCGAAGTCTTGCTTACGCATGTCACGCCCCCGCAACTACGCCACATACAGAAGGTGATTGTTTCCCATCGGACACAAACGGGCAAGCACGATCCTGCGTGGAACCGGGTGTGGGCTGCAATCAGCTGTGCATGACTGGAACCGGAGGGGCGCTCGCGTCTCAATCCGGGTTGTGGTCGGCGAACATCTTGAGGCCGAGGAAGCTCGCGTCGGGCTTGGTAACAAGCCGGGTCGGGATATTGCGCAGATAATCCTGGAAGCGTCCCTTGGCCTCGAAGCGCGCGCGGAAAGCGGAGGCGGTCAGGAACTCCGGAAAGCGCGGCGCGATCCCGCCGGCGACATAGACACCACCGCGCGCGCCAAAAGTCACCGCAAGATTGCCCGCGACCGAGCCGAGGATGGCGCAAAACATGTCCAGCGTTGCGCGGCTGACCGGACAACTGCCCTCCAGCGCCGCCTTGGTGATGGCGGCCGCATCGCGGTGCGGCACCTGGGCGCCGTCGACTTCCGCCAGCGCCTCGTAGAGACTTTGCAACCCGGAGCCGGAGAGCGCGCCGCGCTCGATGGAGACGTGGCCGAGGCGCTTGCGCAGGCACGCGATCACGCGCTCTTCGCGCTCGTTCTCCGCCGGCAGCGTCGCGTGTCCGGCCTCGGTGACGACGGCCAGCCGGGCGCCATGGCGCTCGACCAGACAGGAGACGCCAAAGCCGGTTCCGGGCCCGACCACCAGCAACGGTTCACCGGGAAGGCCCTCCTGTCCGCCGAGCGGAATCAGATCGGCCGGCAGCAAAGCGGGCAGGGACCACGCCACCACCTCGAAATCGTTGAGCACGTGGACGCTGTCGAAGCCAAGCGCCGGCTGCAGCTCGTTGCCATCGATGACCCACGGGCTGTTGGTCATGACGCACCGGTTGTTGGTCACCGGACCCGCGACGGCCAGCACGGCTCTTGTCGGCTGCTCGCCCGCGGACCGGCGCGCGAGAACGTCGGCGATGGCCTCCCGCACGGTCGGGAAGTCCGCGACCTTCACATAGTCGATGGGGCCGGCTTCGTCGTCCTCGCTGAGGGAGAAGCGCGCATTGGTGCCGCCGATATCGGCGAGAAGTATTTTGCCTGTCTTGCCGATACTCATGACCATCCGGCTGCCGCGCCATAGAGGCTCGCGGGAACCGTTACCTCCGCTTCCATTCGATCCGCAGGTTGCGGATTTCTGCGAGAATCCGCCCTTGGGTGAGCCTAATCAACTCGGACGAGGCCAAACCGTTGCATCATAGCTCCGACGGGCGCGACATCGCCGCATGCGGTCGGTGGTTGCGAAGCCGGATGGGAAGATCGACATTGGACGAGAGCGTTTGGGCGTCTGTCGCGCCCGGTGGCTGTAATGGATCTTAATATGACAATTTCGGACCGCGACGTGCTGCTGGTGATCGACGTGCAGAACGATTTCTGCACCGGCGGAGCGCTCGCCGTCCCCGGCGGCGAGAAGATCGTCCCGGCCGTCAACCGAATCGCCCAAAAATTCACCAATGTCGTGCTGACCCAGGACTGGCATCCACGGGAGCATGTCTCGTTCGCGCCCAACCATGAAGGCAAGCAGCCGTTCCAGACCATCGAGCTCGACTACGGCACCCAAATGCTGTGGCCGACGCATTGCGTGCAGGGCACGGCGGGCGCCGAATTTCATCGGGAGCTTGAGGTTCTCAGGGCAAACCTCGTGGTGCGCAAAGGATTTCGTCACGGCATCGATTCCTATTCGGCGCTGTTCGAGAACGACCACAAGACGCCGACGGGCCTGCTCGGTTATTTGCGCGAACGCGAGTTGAAGACGGTGTTCGTCGCCGGCCTGGCGCTGGACTTCTGCGTCCGCTTCTCGGCGGAGGATGCCCGCGCGGCCGGCTTCGAGGTCGCCGTCATCGAGAACGCCTGCCGCGGCATCGATCTCGACGGCTCGGTGGCCGCGACCCACCGGAGTTTTCGCGAGCGCGGCATCTCGGTCGTCAGCCTCGAAGCGTTCCCGTGAGGATCGTGGGATAGAGATGGTGGAGACGCGCAGCAAACGGCAGGGCGGACCGGTTCATGCTCCGGATGATCCGCTGCTGTGGCCGTTTGCCGCCGCGCGGCTCACGATGGATGCCTGTTTCTGGTGGCTGGAGCGCGGTCCACCTGAACAGGACGCGAGCAATCTGCCGTGGACCACGCCGAATACCGTCGCGCTGGAGCTTGCGACCATGCGCCTGCGCGATTGCACGCGGGCGCGGTCCGGTCAGCCGGCGCTGGTCTGTGCGCCCTATGCGCTGCATCGGGCCCTGATTGCGGATTTTGCGCCCGGCCACAGTGTGGTGCAGTCCCTGCAGAGCGGTGGCGTCGACCGGGTCTATCTCACCGACTGGCGCTCGGCCTCATCAGACATGCGCTATCTCTCGATCGACAGCTATCTGGGCGATCTCAACGTTGCCATCGACGAGATCGGTGCGCCGGTCGACCTTGTCGGCCTGTGCCAGGGCGGCTGGCTGTCGCTGCTCTATGCGGCCCGCTTTCCCGCCAAGGTGCGGCGGCTGGTGCTGGTTGGCGCGCCGGTGGACCTCTCGATCCACTCGACGCTATCGCAGCTCGTTCGCAGCACGCCGGAAACAGTCTACCAGCAACTCGTCGCCCGCGGCGGCGGCAATGTCAGCGGCGAGGAGATGCTGCGTCTCTGGTCGAAGACGCCGAGCCGCGACGACATCGCGACGGCGTTGCAGAAGGATGTCTTGGACGAGGAGGGCGCGGCACTGCTCGCGCGGTTCGACCGCTGGAATAGCGAGACGCTCGATCTGCCCGGCACCTATTATCTGGAGATCGTCAACCGGATCTTCCGGGACAATCTGATCGCGGGCGGCAACTTTACGGCGCTCGGTCGCAAGGTCGATCTGAAGGACGTCAAGGTGCCGGTTTTCCTGCTGGCTGGCCTCGACGACGACGTCGTGCCGGCGGCGCAGGCGCTTGCGACCGCCGCTCTGCTCGGCACGCCGCCGGCCTACATCGCCGCGGTCTCGGAGCCCTGCAATCATCTCGGCCTGTTCATGGGCGCGCGGACCCACGCCGATGCCTGGCCCCGGATCGCCGAGTGGCTGAACGACGATCTGTCCGGCGCGCTGGCCCGCCGCGCCTGACATCGCCGGGCAGGCGAACATGCAAATCCGTTATGCATGATGGTGGAGGGTCTGCACGGGACCCGGTCGATGGGCTACATATCAGCTGGAACTGACGGCTGCGGCCGCGGCAAGATCATCAAAGGTACTGCGCTCGATGAGTTTTCACTCGATCTACGCCCACGGATTTGCGCGCGTGGCGGCCTGCGTCACCACCTCCCATGTGGCCGATCCGACCGCCAATGCGACGGCGATCCTGGCGGCGGCAAAGGACTGCCACGCGCAGTCGGTGGGGGTCGCCGTGTTTCCGGAGCTGTGCCTGTCCGGCTATGCGATCGAAGACCTCGTCAAGCAGGATCCGCTGCTCGATGCGGTCGAGCGCGGCCTCGCGGCGATCGTCGAGGCCTCATCGGCGCTGATGACCGTCCTGATCGTCGGGGCGCCGCTGCGCTTCGGCGCGCGCATCTACAATTGCGCCATCGTCATTCATCGCGGCAATGTGCTGGGCGTCGTACCCAAGAGCTATCTGCCGACCTATCGTGAATTCTACGAGGGACGCCATTTCGCCTCCGGCACCGGCATCGCCGGCGAGACCATCGCCTTCGGCGGCCTGCATGCCCCGTTCGGCCCGGACCTTCTGTTCGCGGCCGAGGACGTTCCCGGCCTGGTGATCGGCGTCGAGATCTGCGAGGACATGTGGATTCCGGTGACGCCGGCCTCTGAACTGGCACTGGCCGGCGCCAGCGTGCTGATCAACCTCTCCGGCAGCCCGATCACGATCGGCCGGGCACGCTCGCGCGCGCTGCTGTGCCAGTCGACCTCGGCACGCTGCCTTGCGGCCTATGTCTATTCCGCCGCCGGGGCAGGGGAATCGACCACGGATCTCGCCTGGGACGGCCAGACCTCGATCTACGAGAACGGCGTGCTGCTGGCCGAGGGCGAGCGGTTCCGTCAAGGCGGCCAGATCACCACTGTTGACGTCGATCTCGACCTGCTCAGGCAGGAGCGCGCCTCGATGGGGACGTTCGACGACAATCGCCGGCAGCGCGAAGGTTTTTACCGCAGGATCAGTTTCGCGCTGAAGCCACCCGCAACCGATATCGGCTTCCTGCGCCAGATCGAGCGCTTCCCGTTCGTGCCGAGCGATGAGAGCCTGCTCGAGCAGGACTGCTACGAGGCCTACAACATCCAGGTCGCCGGCCTCGTGCAGCGCATGCGCGCCACCGGCACCAGGCGCGTGGTGATCGGCGTCTCGGGCGGCCTCGATTCCACCCACGCGCTGATCGTCGCCGCCAAGGCGGTCGACCTGCTTGGCCTGCCGCGCGCGAACATCCTCGCCTACACGATGCCGGGCTTTGCCACCGGCAGCGAGAGCAAGACCAATGCTCTGGCGCTGATGACGGCGTTGCAGACGACTTGGCAGGAACTCGACATCCGCACCACGGCGACGCAGATGCTGAAGGATATCGGCCATCCCTTCGGCAAGGGCGAGCCGGTCTACGACATCACTTTCGAGAACGTGCAGGCGGGCCTGCGCACGGATTATCTGTTCCGGCTCGCCAACCATCACGGTGGCATCGTCATCGGAACCGGCGATCTCTCCGAACTGGCGCTCGGCTGGTGCACCTATGGCGTCGGCGACCAGATGGCACATTATAATGTCAACGCCGGTGTGCCGAAGACGCTGATCCAGCATCTGATCCGCTGGGTCATCGCCTCGCAACAGTTCAGCGGCGAGGTGAACGGGACGCTGGCCTCGATCCTGTCGGCTGAAATTTCGCCCGAGCTGGTTCCGATCAAACCCGGCGAGAAGCCCCAGAGCACGGAAGCCTCGGTAGGCCCCTACGAGCTGCAGGATTTCAACCTGTTCTACACGCTGCGCTTTGGCATGCGGCCGTCCAAGATCGCCTTCATGGCGCAACACGCCTGGAAGGATGTCGCCAAGGGCGAATGGCCGCCGGCATTCCCGACCGACAAGCGCAAGGCCTACGAGCTTCCCGAGATCCGGCGCTGGCTGGAGGTTTTCCTGCGCCGTTTCTTCGCCTTCAGCCAGTTCAAGCGCTCGGCGATGCCGAACGGGCCGAAAGTTTCGTCGGGCGGCTCGTTGTCGCCGCGTGGCGACTGGCGCGCGCCGTCGGATTCGAGCGCGGCGGCCTGGCTCGAGGATCTCGAGCGGAACGTGCCGAAATGATCAGACCGATCCGATAGGCTCAAAACGACTTCGCGCCGCGCGGCTGATCAAGCCGGCGGCGCGAAATTGCGTTCAACGTAGAAAGTGCCGAGGTCCGGAGTGCCTAGGAGTCCGGACCTCGTCACCTTTGCCCCAGCCTTTGATCCCCCAGCCCCATGTGGTCCCCCAACCCCATGCAGCGCGATCAGAAGGTGATGCCCTTGGAAGGCCGCCGATCGATGTCCCGCGATGTACGCGAGATCGGAATAGGATTCCATTCCGGATCACTACGGACTCAAACGTGCTTGATTCTGCGCGGCGATGCATGCGTCTGCACACGCTGCGCGCGGTGTTGCCCGAAGTCGATGCAGGCGGTCGACACGATGTCCACATCTCCTGAGGCTTGCGGAACCTGCATTTCACCGGCCTGTCATTGAACTGGTCTAGCGCTGCTCCCGTCATCGTCGACGTCGAAGGAGCAAGCCATGTCGAAGCCGGTGTTGGGCGCCGCCTTGTCCATCAAATCGATCCCCGCCCACCGCGACTGGCTTCTCGAACGGCAGCGCGATCTCGAAATCCAGGATTTCTTCCGCGCGGATTTGCTCGACGGTGACTGGCGCAGTGCGGCCGGCGAGATCAAGCAGATGCTCTCGGGCCATACCGGCCGGCTCGGCATTCACGGCCCGTTCTGGGGCTTCAAGATCGACAGCCACGATTCCCTGATCCGCCAGGCCGTGACCAGGCGCCTGCTTCAGGGGCTCGACGCCGCTGAATTCCTCGGCGCGACGCAGATGGTGATCCATTCGCCGTTCACGACCTGGGACCACAACAATCTCGATCTCTACCCGGATAACCGCGCCAATATCGTCGAGCGCGTCAAGGCGACGCTGGCCGAGGTGATCGCGCGCGCCGAGACGATCGGTTGCGAGATCGTCATCGAGAATATCGAGGACAAGGATCCGCGCGACCGCGTGCGTCTCGCCAAGGCGCTCGAAAGCAGCAAGGTTCGCGTCTCCCTCGACACCGGTCACGCCAATTACGCCCACATCTCCACCGGTGCGCCGCCGGTCGATTATTACGTCGAGACCGCGGGCGACATGCTGACCCATGTCCACCTTCAGGACACCGACGGCTTTGCCGACCGGCACTGGGCGCCGGGCGAGGGCAACATCCCGTGGGTCGCCGTGTTCCGCGCGCTCGGCCGGTTGACGTCCAACCCGCGGCTGATCCTCGAACTGCGTAACCACGACAATGTCCGCGCCGGCGCAGCCCATCTGGCCGCGCTTGGTCTCGCCGAATAACCGACCTCATCAAGGGCAAGGCTGATTGTCATGAGCAAACTCACCCGTCGCACCATCCTGAAGTCCGGCGGCGCTGCCGCAGGCACGCTGCTGCTGCCGCGCTTTGCGATCGGACAGGCCGACAATCGTCCGTCGGTGACGATCGCCGTGCAGAAGGTGACGAACTCGAACGTGCTCGACGTGCTGCGCGAGCAGTCCAATGTCGGCGAGCGCGTGTTCTTCTCGTCGATCTGGGAAGGCCTGATCTCCAAGAACTGGCGCGGCAGCCTCGAGGCGGTGCCGGGCCTTGCCACCGAGTGGCGCCGCATCGACGACCAGACCGTCGAGCTGAAGCTGCGCCAGGGCGTCAAGTTCCACAACGGCGACGAGATGACGGCGGACGACGTTATCTTCACCTTCAGCCGCGAGCGCATGTTCGGCGAGAGCGAGGCCAAGAGCCGCTCCACCATCCAGGCGTTCGAGAAGATCCCGACTCCGCGCGCGGGCAAGGAACTGCCGCCTGATGTGCCCGCCGTCGCCCGCCGCATCTGGCCGGACCTCGTGCGCGTCGATGCCGTCGACAAGTACACGGTGCGCTTCTACAATGCGACGCCCGACGTCACGATCGAGGGCCGGTTGCAGCGCTACGGCTCGGACATCATGAACCGCCGCGCCTGGGAACAGTCTGCGAGCTATCTCGACTGGGCGCGCAAGCCGATCACCACGGGGCCCTACAAGGTCGTCGAGCTCAAGCCGGACGTCTCGCTGACGCTCGAAGCCCATGACGAATATTGGGGCGGCCGTCCGCCGCTCAAGCGCATCCGCTTCCTCGAGGTGCCCGAGGTCGCGAGCCGCATCAACGGCCTGCTGTCGGGCGAGTATCAGTTCGCCTGCGACATCCCGCCGGACCAGATCGCCGGCATCGAAAAGAATTCGGCGTTCGAAGTGCAGGGCGGCACCATCCTCAATCACCGCCTGACCGTGTTCGACAAGAACCACGCCCAGCTCGCCAATCCCCTCGTGCGCCGCGCCTTCACCCATGCGATCGACCGTCAGGCCATCGTCGACAGCCTGTGGGCCGGTCGCACCCGCGTGCCCAAGGGCCTGCAATGGGACTTCTACGGCGACATGCTCAACACCGACTGGAGCGTGCCGGCCTATGATCCCAAGCTCGCGCAGGACCTGCTGAAGCAGGCCAACTACAAGGGCGATCCGATTCCGTATCGGCTGCTCAACAACTACTATACCAACCAGACTGCGACCGCGCAGGTGCTGGTCGAGATGTGGAGATCGGTCGGCCTCAACGTCCAGATCGAGACCAAGGAGAATTGGTCGCAGATCCTGGAGCGCGGACCGAGCCGCGCGGTGCGCGATTGGTCGAACTCGGCCGCGTTCAACGATCCCGTCTCCTCGCTGGTCGCCCAGCATGGCCCGAACGGCCAGCAGCAGCAGGTCGGCGAATGGACCAATGCCGAGTTGAACACACTGTCGGAATTTTTGGAGACCTCGATCGACCGTGCCGCCCGCAAGAAGGCATTCCGCCGCATGCTGGAGATCGCAGAGCGCGAAGACCCCGCCTACACGGTGCTGCACCAGAACGCGACCTTCACGGCCAAGCCGAAGTCGATCAAGTGGAAGGCGTCGCCCGCGTTCGCGATGGATTTCCGCGCCGGCAATTTCGAGGCCTGAGCCGTGACGCCGCTGGTCAGCATCCAGGGTCTCAGCGTCGCCTTCAACGGCGTGCCGGTCCTGCGCGGGGTCGATCTCGCTCTCGGCAAGGGCGAGGCGCTGGGCCTCGTCGGCGAGTCCGGCTCCGGCAAGTCGGTGACCTGGCTTGCCGCGCTTGGGTTACTCCCGCGGCATGCGAAGGTTTCGGGTTCCGTGCGGCTCGACGGACGCGAGATTCTCGGGGCGCCGTCTTCCGAGCTCGACCATGTCAGGGGCGGGCGGGTCGCCATGATTTTCCAGGACCCCGCAAGCGCGCTCAATCCGGTGCTGACCATCCGTAAGCAGCTCTGTGAAGCGCTGGCCTTGCATCGCGACCTCTCGGGTGAAGCGGTGAAGGCCGAAGCGCGGCGCCTGCTCGATCTGGTCGGAATTCCCGATGCGGCGCGGCGGTTGTCGGCCTATCCGCATGAGTTCTCCGGCGGCCAGGTCCAGCGCATCATGATCGCGATGGCGCTTGCCGGAAACCCTGACGTGCTGATCGCGGACGAGCCGACCACCGCACTCGACGCCACCATCCAGGCGCAGATCCTTGAACTCCTCTCCTCCATCCGCCGCGAGATGAGCATGGCGATGGTGCTGATCAGCCACGATCTCGGCGTCGTCGCCGAAAACTGCGACCGCGTCGCCGTGATGTATGCCGGCCGCATCGTCGAGCAGGCGCCCGCCAACCAGCTCTTCGTCGATCCTGTGCATCCCTATGCGCAAGGCCTGATCGGCGCGCTGCCGCCGCTCGACGGACCGCGCCGCCGTCTCACCGCCATTCCCGGCACCGTGCCCGATCCTGCGCACATGCCGGATGGTTGCGCGTTCGCACCGCGCTGCGCGATGGCGGCGGAGCCGTGCAGCCTTGCAGCGCCGACGCTGGCGCCCATCGCGAACGACCGCACTGTGGCCTGCATCCGCGCCGAGGCCTCGCGCCGCGCACTGCTCGGGATCGCCGCCGAATGAGCGCGCCGCTCGTCGAGGTGTCCTCGATCGCGCGCAGCTACGCCATGCGCTCCGGCATGTTCGGCCGCAGCACCGCCGTTCATGCGGTCGACGGTGTGTCGCTGACGATCCCCAAGGGCGAAACGCTTGGCCTCGTCGGCGAATCCGGTTCGGGCAAATCCACCACCGGCCGCATCGTGCTCGGCCTCGAGCCGCCCGATCGCGGCGAGGTGCACTTCGACGGCAAGCCGATGGCCGCGCCGGGGACAAAGGCGTGGCGTGCGCAGCGGGCGCACATGCAGATGATCTTTCAGGACCCGCTGGGCGCATTGGACCGGCGCTTGCCTGTCGCGGCCCAGATCCGCGAACCCCTCGACATTCATGGACTGGGCACGCCTGCCGAGCGCGACGACCGCGTCCGCGAATTGCTGCGCGCGGTTGAACTGAATCCGGCGCATGGCGGGCGCTATCCGGGCGCGCTCTCCGGCGGTCAGCGCCAGCGCATCGTGCTGGCGCGGGCACTGGCCACGAAGCCCGATTTCCTCGTCTGCGACGAGCCGGTCAGCGCACTCGATGTCTCGATTCAGGCGCAGGTGGTGAATCTTCTCTGCGATCTTCAGGCACAGCTCGGCCTCACACTCCTGTTCATCAGCCACGATCTGCGCGTCGTCAGGCAGATCAGCAATGTCGTCGCCGTGATGTATCTCGGCCGCATTGTCGAAATCGGCAGCGCCGATGATCTGTTTGCGCGGCCGGAGCATCCCTATACGCAGGCGCTGGTGTCGGCATCACCCGCACCTGGCCGGCGCAGCGCGGGCCGTATCGTGCTGGCAGGTGATCCGCCGAACCCGGCAGCGCGCCCCCAGGGCTGCGCCTTCCATCCGCGCTGCCCGCGCGCGATCGCGCGCTGCAAGAGCGAGGTGCCGGCGTTGTCTGCCGTGGGTGGTGACAGGCAGGTTGCCTGCCATCTCGTCACGGGCGTCGCAACCCGGGACGCGGCGTGATGGGACGCTACTTCGCTATCCGGATTGGACGTGCTGCGCTGACGATCGTGCTCGTCGTCACCTTCGCCTTCGTCGTGCTGCGTCTGTCAGGCGACCCCGCGCTGATGATTTTGGGACCGGAGGCGCCGCCGGAAGTGCTCGCCGCGTTCCGCAAGGCCTGGGGCCTCGATGATCCCATCTGGTTTCAGTATCTCGATTACTTCCACGCCATCGCCAAGGGCGAGCTCGGCCGCTCCATGCGCGACGGGCGGCCCGCGATCCAACTGGTGCTGGAGCGGATTCCGGCCACGCTGGCGCTGACGCTGCCGGCGTTCTTCTTCAAGGTCGCGCTCGGCATTCCCGCCGGCATCTATGCGGCGCTGCATCGCGGCTCTGCCATCGATCGGGCCGTGATGATGACCGCGGTCGCCGGCTTCACCGTGCCGAGCTTCGTGCTCGCGCTGCTGCTCGTGCTCGTGTTTGCCGTGCAGCTCGGCTGGCTGCCGTCGGGCGGACAGGACAGCTGGCGCCACGCCATTTTGCCCATCGTGACCCTCAGCCTCGGCGGCGCCGCGGTGCTGGCGCGCTTCACCCGCAGCGCCATGCTGGAGGTGCTCGGCCAGCCCTATATTCGAACCGCGTCCGCCAAGGGCGTGCCGTGGCGCAAGGTGGTGACGTCGCATGCGCTGCCGAACGCGGCGATCCCGACCGTCACCATTCTCGGCTTCATGGTGGGCACGCTGATCGCGGGCGCCGTCGTGGTCGAGAGCGTGTTCTCGTGGCCGGGGGTAGGGCGGCTTCTCGTCGTTGCGGTTGCCAATCGCGACCTCGCCGTCGTGCAATGCATCCTGCTGCTAGTCGCGATGACCATGGTGACGTCCAATCTAATCGTCGACTTCCTCTACGGCTTCCTTGATCCGCGCCTGCGCGCGAAGGGGGCGCACGCATGACCGACGCCACGCTGAAGGACGCTTCTGTCCGCCGCCGTATCAGCCTGCCGGCGATCCCTGTTTCGGTCGTGTTGGCGATCGGCTGGATCGTTGCAATGCTGGTGATCGCGGCCTTCGCCGAGAAGATCGCGCCTTATGGCTACACCCAGCTCGACCTGCGCAACCGGCTGTCCGCCCCCGGCAATGTCGCGCACTGGGTCGGCACCGACGAGCTCGGCCGCGACGTGCTGTCGCGGCTGCTCGTCTCCATCCGCATATCGCTGCTGATCGCGTTCGGCGCGACCGCGATCTCGGCGGTTGTCGGCACCACACTCGGCTTCCTCGCCGCGCATTTCCGCGGGGTCGTCGAGCAGTTCGTGCTGATGCTGACCGACTTCCAAGCCAGCATGCCCTTCCTGATCATGGCACTCGCGGTGCTCGCCTTCTTCGGCAACTCGCTGCCGCTGCTGATCGGCCTGATGGGCATGTTCGGCTGGGAGCGCTATGCCCGCATCGCCCGCGGTTTGGCCATCTCCGCCAATGCACAAGGCTATGCCGCGGCCGTACGCCAGCTGGGCGCGACACCGTCGCGGATTTACCTGCGCCATATCCTGCCCAACATTGCCTCGACCCTGATCGTCTCGACCACGCTGGTCTTCCCCGAGGTGATCCTGATGGAATCGGGCCTGTCCTTCCTCGGCCTCGGCGTGCAGCCGCCGATGACCAGCCTCGGCAACATGGTCGGCTATGGCCGCGAATATTTGACCCGCGCGCCCTGGATCATGCTGGCGCCGGCGACGACCATCGTGATCACCACGCTCGCGGTCTCCGTGATCGGCGACTGGCTGCGCGATAAGCTCGATCCGACGTTGCAATAAGCGCAGATCTCGTGTCCCGGACGCGCGAAGCGCGAGCCGGGACCCAGGAGGCCGCAGCACTCGCTGCCAAATGGGCCCCGGCTCTGCAGCGCACCGTCGAAGAGACGCTGCGCTGCGTCCGGGGCACGTGCCAAACCCGCGCCGGGAGCAGGGGAGGCCTGCAACGGGCCGATCCGGCCCTGTCCAGCCCAAGTTCCCGTTGCACCAACCCACCCCGTGCGGTATCCGGCCAGAAAGGCCTGAGGCGGCTCCTGTTTTTCCCGCCCCGGCCGGTCAAACCCGAGGACGGAAACGCCATGCCAGCCTATCGCTCCCGCACCACCACCCACGGCCGTAACATGGCGGGCGCCCGCGGCCTCTGGCGCGCGACGGGCATGAAGGACGGCGATTTCGGCAAGCCGATCATCGCGGTCGTCAACTCCTTCACCCAGTTCGTGCCCGGCCACGTCCACCTCAAGGACCTCGGCCAGCTGGTCGCCCGCGAGATCGAGCAGGCCGGCGGCGTCGCCAAGGAATTCAACACCATCGCGGTCGACGACGGCATCGCCATGGGCCATGACGGCATGCTCTACAGCCTGCCGTCGCGCGAGCTGATCGCCGACAGCGTCGAGTACATGGTCAACGCCCATTGCGCCGACGGCATGGTCTGCATCTCCAATTGCGACAAGATCACGCCCGGCATGCTGATGGCCGCGCTGCGGCTCAACATCCCCGCCGTGTTCGTCTCGGGCGGGCCGATGGAAGCCGGCAAGGTCACGCTTCAGGGCAAGACCAAGGCCGTCGACCTGATCGACGCCATGGTCGCCGCCGCCGACTCCAAGGTCAGCGACGAGGACGTCAAGGTGATCGAGCGCTCGGCGTGCCCGACCTGCGGCTCCTGTTCGGGCATGTTCACCGCCAATTCGATGAACTGCCTGACCGAGGCGCTCGGCCTCGCGCTGCCCGGCAACGGCACGGTGGTTGCCACCCACGCCGACCGCAAGCGCCTGTTCGTCGAAGCCGGCCACACCATCGTCGATATCGTCCGCCGCCATTACGAGCAGGACGACCCCTCGGTGCTGCCGCGCAACGTCGCGAACTTCAAGGCGTTCGAGAACGCGATGACGCTCGACATCGCGATGGGCGGCTCGACCAACACCGTGCTGCATCTGCTGGCCGCCGCCCACGAAGGCGAAGTGAAGTTCACCATGCAGGACATCGACCGGCTGTCGCGCCGCGTGCCTGTTCTTTGCAAGGTCGCGCCCTCGGTCGCCGACGTCCATGTCGAGGACGTGCATCGCGCCGGCGGCATCATGGGCATTCTGGGCGAGCTCGACCGCGCCGGCCTGATCGACACTTCGGTCTCGACCGTGCATGCGCCGACCATGAACGATGCGCTGGAGCGCTGGGACATCAAGCGCTCGAAGAGCGAGTCCGTCCGCACCTTCTTCCGTGCCTCGCCCGGCGGCATTCCGACCCAGGTCGCCTTCAGCCAGGAGCGCCGCTACGACGAGCTCGACGCCGACCGCGAGAAGGGCGTCGTGCGCAATCTCGAGCACGCCTTCAGCAAGGACGGCGGCCTCGCCGTGCTCTACGGCAACCTCGCGCAGGACGGCTGCATCGTGAAGACGGCCGGCGTCGATGCCTCGATCCTGAAATTCTCCGGCCCGGCGCGCGTGTTCGAAAGCCAGGACGCCGCGGTCGAGGGCATTCTCGGCGGCAAGGTCGTTGCCGGCGAGGTCGTGGTCATCATCTACGAAGGCCCGCGCGGCGGCCCCGGCATGCAGGAGATGCTGTATCCGACCAGCTATCTGAAATCGAAGGGCCTCGGAAAGGCTTGCGCGCTCGTCACCGACGGACGCTTCTCCGGCGGTTCGTCGGGCCTGTCGATCGGCCACCTGTCGCCGGAAGCGGCCGAAGGCGGCAACATCGGTCTCGTGCGCACCGGCGATAGCATCGCGATCGACATCCCGAACCGCAGCATCACGCTCGATGTGTCGGACGAGGAGCTCGCCAAGCGCCGCGCGGCGGAAGAGGCGAAGGGCGACACCGCATGGCAGGCGATCGGCCGCAAGCGCAACGTCTCGACCGCGCTGCAGGCCTACGCCGCGCTCACCACCAGCGCAGCGCGCGGCGCAGTGCGTGAAGTGAAGCGCCGTCCGAACTGAGCGTCGCATCGATCGTTCGCGCGCTAGCCGCGCATGGTCAACAAGTTCTGAACGGCCGGCGAAAGCCGGCCGTTTGCATTAAGGACGTCCCGACGAACTTCAGCAGAGCAAGGTTTTACGGCGTATGATGCGGCGACCTTCGCAAATCCATTTCGGACAATTGGGGCACCGCATAATGTCTCGTACTCTCGCTGTTGTTTTCTCCACGGCCGTCGCTGCGATTTCGATGACGACGACTGCTTCCGCCGGCTGCTACAATTGCTACGCGCCGCCGCCGTGCCAGACCTGCTACCAGCAGCAATATGTGCAGCCGCAATACCGCACCGTCGACGAGACCGTGATGGTGTCCCCCGGCGCCACCGTCGCACATCGCACGCCCGCACAGTACCGCACTGTGATGGTGCCGCAGACCGTGATGGTCGCGCCGCCTGGTGTCCAGTACCAGCACATCCCCCCGCAATACGCCACGCGCCAGCGCACCGAGATGGTCTCGCCCGGCTATTCCTATTACGCCCCGGTGCAGATGGGCTGCGCGTCCTGCGGCGGCTACTGAGCCAACATAGCACTGAAGAGTTTCAGGCGGCGCTCCTCACGGGGCGCCGTTTTTCTTTGGGGTCAGCAAACGAGGCCCGGAACGGAGGCGACCCCAACCGGGCCTCGCAACCGGCGACGCCCTGGGAGATGTCGCCAGTGTCCGGGATTGCCGAGGGATACAGGCTAAGGGAACAGGCTGACGGGCGGCTGACAGGTGTTTAGGGCAGGGCACCAACTTCGCGTTGCCATGCGCCGTCGACTACGTTAAGCGACAGCCATTCCGGGTTTGGAAGGGTGGCCGAGTGGTTTAAGGCACCGGTCTTGAAAACCGGCGTGCCCGAAAGGGTACCGTGGGTTCGAATCCCACCCCTTCCGCCAGTATATTGTTCTCCACTGTTCGCAGTCGTTCGAATTCCACAGCAAAATCAGTGACTTGCGCCGAAGAGCTGTACTTCGCAGTTCGCCGGTGTTCTTCCTAATCGGGTCACTGACCGTAGTTTTTGCCCGTGGGTTCGGAGGACGTTTTTTCTGGGGGAACGATGGCTGGAAGGCTCAAACCACTCGACGTGGAGCGTCAAACCAAGCCCGGCAAGTACGCCGATGGCGATGGGCTCTACTTGATCGTCACCGGACCAACATCGAAAAGCTGGTCACGATCCAATCGCAGAGGCGAGAGTGCTATCACTCATAGGCTTCTTGGCAACGAATGTTCATCCTTCCGTCGCGCACATGTGGCGGCCAGACCGTTATGCTGCCGACCCTGCTGTGCATCCTCAGATACAAGAGAGGGGCCGCGAGACATTTGACGGATACCTCGGTCAGATCGACAGCAAGCTGGCTGAGCGAAACTGGTTCTTGGACCAATATTCGGTGGCCGATCCCTACCTGTTCGTTTTCTATCCTTGGGGATTGCGCAGAGGCTACCCTATGCAAGAGCTAAAGAACTTCTCAGCCTTCAAGGATAGAATGTTGCAGCGACCGGCCGTGCAGCACATCTTGGCGAAGGAGAAAATAAACCTGTAAAGCGTGCCGTGCTCGATCTCATTGACTTCCGCTGTTGGCCCGTAGCTGACCTTGCCGCGCACCCCGCCGGGTGTCAGCTTTTGACCCGGAGCAGACTTGGGCCAATGCGCATATCGGGTTGCTATTGCGGCATCGAGGAATATCTTGCTTCGCTCCAACAGTGATAGGCATACGCTTGTTTAAGCTTGGCAACCTTGTGCGTCATAGGAGCGGCGGTCCGATCATGGTGGTAAATCGGGAGTTTTCTCGTTCCTCGATAGAGCCGATGGTCAGCTGTGTCTGGACCGAGGCTGGGGAGCGCTACCATGCTTCCTTCAAAGAAGGGGAGCTTCGTGCAGTGCATTGCGATGGTACGCCTAGGCAACATGGTGCTGAAGAATAGCGCCACTTCCCTCGTTAGATGTCGCCTACTGGCCCGTAGCCGACCTGCCGTGCGCATCCTCTCTAGGACCCGCTTGTGACCCCTTAGCGGACTCCGGCATGCGGTCAAGACGCTTGTCGGCCCTCTCCGTTCAGAAACCAAGTTCTATGCATGCCCCCTGAGGTTCCTATGTCCGGAACCCAACATATCAGCTAACAGGCAATCGGAGCATTCAAAAGCCTGATGGGATTGAGTATGGAAACAGCTAGCCGCTGTCGGGTTGAAGCTGAGCAGTACCTTCGCTTGGCAAGTCAAACCAAAAGCGAGAATGAAGCCCAGCAACTGCACAGTATTTCCCACAGCTGGATCAGGCTAGCCAATCAGCTTGATAGATACGTCAGCGCGAAAGGTATGGGTGAAGTCGCGCAAACGGGCTTGGTTGATGACGCTCGGCGTCGGCCGTGATCAGACTGACGTCCGATAACAGCCCATAGCGGACATAGCGCTGCACCCCTTCAGCTGGAATTTTTCATTCCCCTCGCGTAGAACGAGGCTAAAACCCGGGGAGAAAGCTCATGAGAAGAGGTGCCGTGGCCATAATCGCGCTCGCTATCGGCGCAACCTCCGTGCTCGCACAAACTGCGCCAGCCAAAATGTCAGCCGATCAGGCGCGCGAAGAGCATGCCTACGCAATCGGAGTGCAGGCGGCCATCTGGGGACAACCTTTCATCGACAACGTCCACACGCTCTACGCGGGACTTAAGGCTGGGGCGGTCGGACTGAATTACTTCCGCAAGTTTCCTAATCTCAAGACGGCCGCCGACAAGTTCGTCAACACGCCCAACAATGTCTCAATCGACGGCTACGCCTGTGCGGACCTCAGCAGCGAGCCTGTGGTCGTTCGCGTGCCTACTCTGAGCCAAAGCCGTTGGTACATCGTCCAGATCGGCGACTACTACGATCAGGTTGTTTACAACATTGGGGGGAGTAAGGGACCGGAGCCTGGGTTGTTTCTGCTCACCGGGCCCGACTACCACGGGCCGCTTCCTCCGGGCATGAAGCAGATCAAAGTCCGCACCCAACTGGGCGTGATCGCAAACCGCGTGTTCGTCAACGGCGACGCTGATCTGCCTGCAGCTCGCGAGGTTCAAGCTGGGTTTCTGGCGCTGCCACTTTCGGTGTTCCAAAAGCAGGGCCTCCGCTTTGACATCCCGAAGCAGTACGAGTTCGCTCGGTTCGAGTTCAAGCCAACGGCACCGGAGCCTCTTCGCGTGTTCGACACCATCGGCTTCGGCATGAAGACGTTTCTGTCGCGCAGTGACGACTTCGGCGACGCAGACGTTGCTGCCGCACACGGCATTGGCCTCAGCGTCGCCAATGGGTTTGATTGGCAAAGTCTCGACGAGCCGACCAAGCGAGGTCTCACGCGAGCAGCGACAGCGGCATCTGCGATTATCGAAGACACGTACGTGAATGCAGCCGAGACCGTGCGGGGCTGGCGCTACACCATGGGCGGGGGCCGAGCCGGTTTCGACTACGCTTTGCGCGCAGCTATGGCTGCAAATCTCACTGGGGCTAATGTCCCTGAGGAAATCTTGTATCCGAACACGCGGGTCGACGATCAAAGCGCTCCGCTCTCTGGCGCAAACAAATATGTCCTTCAGTTTGACAAGGATAAAATTCCGCCTGTGTCAGTATTCTGGAACCTCAACATGTATGACGAGAAGGAGTTCTTCATCGAGAATGACTTCAAGCGCTACAGCATCGGCAGTACGACTGACGGCTTGAGGAAGGGTGCAGACGGTTCGGTCGCCATCTACATCCAAAAGGATAATCCCGGCCCGGACAAGCAATCGAACTGGCTCCCTGCACCCACAGGCAGCTTCAATCTGACAATGCGGCTGTATGGGGCGCAAACTCCTATCTTGGACGGCTCTTACCGGCTGCCGGGAGTTACTCGGGTGCCGTAGGTCCGCTTTTGGCCCATCGCGTCATTCGTGGCATTGCAGCAATTCGGTCGCTATTGGTACATAGCGGACTCAGCGAGCCGTTGTCACCCCGACGCTTTTATGGGTTCACGGCCTAGCACGCAGTAAGTGAGGGGACCTCGACGCCCCCCTCTGTCGTGTCAAACCTCCAAAGACTGAAGCCCGGCGCGGGGTGCCCCTCGCGCCGGGCTTTTGTTTGGGCTTGGCTACTTTCCGCCTGCGCCGCCACCTGCGCCGCCGCCGGCTTGGCTGCCCATGTTGTTGGTGTTGATGCCGCCCGAAGCACCGGGCTGGCGTGCCATGCTGTCACCGGCCTGGTTCTTCATGTTCGACGAGCCGGTCGTGGTCTTCATCTTGCCCGCCGAGGACGGGCCGACTTCGCCTTGTCCCGACGCCCCTGGCGCGGGCTGGTTCGTCTGAGCATATGCGCCGCCGACGGTCGCGAGAGCGAGGACACAAGCTGAAGCCAGAGCAAACTTTTTCATTCGAGCGTCTCCCTGATGTTTTTCAAGTCAGGAATAACGACGCACCTATGGCGACCGCTCATTCTCTTTCTAAACTGGAACCCGATTCTGGTACCCAGCGATGCCGCCTAGCTGTACTCATTTTCCGGCAACGTGCCAGGCGGGGGCTTTAGCTGTTCAATCCCAGCTTCGATGATCGACAATTCGTCCCGTACGGCTTCCGCGGTCTTGGCCGCATTAATGCCGGTCACGGCGTCGAGTTCGGCCAGCACGCGCCGATGATGGGAAAGTAGATCCGACAGGGCACGCCTGTTCTTGGTCTTCACATAACCGGCGACGATCAGTTCCATTGCTTCCGACATTGGGTATCGAGCTTCCTTACGGCATTCCATCTGCAATCGGATCTCAATACGAAAAGCCGCAGCAGAGGGCTGCTGCGGCTTCATTGTTAAAAAATCCGGGTGAAATATTTTAAGTGAAGTATGCAGCCAGCCCCGGTGATGTGCATCCTAGTGCGCACGGCGTCGGCTGCGCAATACGCTTTAAGGTGCGTTGCTTAACGGGGCGGCTGACGAGGGAGGGCCCGAAACGGGGCTGGCGGATATGTCGAGTCGTTCCAACAGCGAATTGCCTATGCCAATAAGGTTCGTGAGCAGCTCCGTCGAAATGACGCGCTGGCTATTCTTGCGATAAGTGCGATCCGGCAGTTCAGGCAGGCGTCCGGATCCAGCGCAGAACAGCCGCTCTCGAAAAAGGCTTACATAATTCGGCAGTTCAAGCGGCCGGAAGAGATAAAGCTGATGCGCGCAGTCTATGGCCGCCAATTCATTCAGGTCTCAGCCTACGAACCTCAGATGTATCGGAAACGACGGATTGCTCTCAAGGAAGCTCGCTCGAAGCGAGGTCTTTCATCCGAAGCCGACTCGGAGAACGCTGCAAACACACTCGTCAGGCAAGACGAGATGGAAGGCGGTATGCGGCATGGGCAAAACGTGCGCGACGCATTTCCGCTCGCGGACGTTTTCGTCGAAGCTCCCGATCGTAAGTCTGTGAAGGTAACAGTCGACCGATTCATCCGCGCACTGTTTGGCGACAACCAAGTCACGCCGACCCACGATGGTACGGGATGTACCTGGCAAAAACGGCGTCACTGCGCTCCTCAGCTCTTACTCGACAGGTCGGTGCCGCGATTTTTCATTCATCGGGGGAGATCGTTTCGCTAGGATGTAACGAAGTCCCGAAGGCAGGCGGCGGGACCTATTGGAGCGGAGACCCGGGTGACAAGCGGGATTTCGTCGAAGGGCGCGACCCGAACGACGAGAAGAAGCGCGAGCTCGTTGCCGATTTTATTGACCGGATGTTTAAGGCGGGTCGACTTGCCAAAGATAAATGCGGGAACAAGGATTCTCTTACACTGGCAGAAGAGTGGCTAGCCGATGAGTCAGTACACGGATTGAAAGACTCAAAAGTTATGGATCTCATCGAATTTGGCAGAGACATTCATGCTGAGATGTCCGCAATAACAGATGCGGCGAGAAAAGGAGTGTCGATTGCGGCGGCAACGCTTTATTGCACGACCTTTCCCTGTCATCTCTGCGCAAAACATATTGTCGCCGCCGCCATCACCCGCGCCGTTTCGATCGAGCCGTACCCGAAGAGCTACGCGGAAGCCCTACATTCCGACTCCATCGAAGTCGACGGAAAAGGCGAGGACGGACGGGTAAGCTTCCAGCGGTTTTTGGGAATATCGCCATTTCGGTACCGAGAGCTTTTCGAGAAGGGCAAGCGCAAGTATTCAACGGGCGAGGCACAACGCTGGAATCGAGGTGTGCGCAAGCCGATGATCGACGTGATCTTCCCATCATACTTTCAAGCGGAAACGCACATAGTGAGCCTCCTTGAACCTCGGCTTGCTGAACTTAAGCAGAAGGATGCGGTCTAGAACTAATGCTCCCGGCAAATGAGACTGACGTAGTTCTCATCGCAGCATGATTGACAGTTGTATCACTATTACCTTAGTTCCTAGTCGTCGTCCTCGCGCCTGTCGGTCGGGCTTTCCCGGGCAGGTGATCCGTGAACCAGACGACATCCAATCCAGCCGCGCTCGACAAGCTCAAGCTCCGCATTCAGGCGTTGCGCGCCAAGACCATCGCCAATGGCTGCACCGAGGACGAGGCGCTGTCGGCCGCCGCCAAGGTCGCCGAGCTCTTGGATCGCCACGATCTGTCGCTCTCCGACGTCGAGCTGCGCGCTTCGCCGTGCGAACGGAGGGTCTTTGAGACCCATCGCAAGAAGCGAATTCCCCTGGACGACTGCATCGGCGCGATCGCTCATTTCTGCGATTGCCGGGTCTGGCGCGAGAAGAACGCAGGCAGCGAGAACATCTATGCGTTCTTCGGTCTCGGCGCGGACGTCGAGGTCGCGCATTACCTGGCCGAATTGATCGATGCCGCCGTGCGCGCCGAGCTTGGCCGCTTCAAGACCTCGGGTTCCGGCACCAGGAACGGCATCTGGCCAATGCCTCCTTCGCGCTCGGGATGGTGGCGTCCATCGCGGACAGGCTGGTGGCGATCAAGGCCAGTCGCGATCAGGTCAACGAAAGCACCGGCCGCGGGCTGGTCGTCCTCAAGACCTCGGTGGTCGATGCGGAATTGGACAAGCTCAACCTCAAGCTCCGGACCCAGCGCAGCACCAGCCGGATGGTGTCGATGACGGCATATGAAGCCGGCGGCGCCGCGGGCGCGTCGCTCGCCGTCAATCCCTGCCTTGGCGGGTGGCAGTGAGGGGCCACTCCCAAAGGAAGCTGAATGCATTGGGTGAGGTAGGCGCTTCCGCTGAAGCTGAGAGCTTGGCGATGTCATCCGGTCAATCAGCCAACTCAATCGCCCGAGAACCGTTCGCCGCACCTGACGCATCGATAAAGAGTGGTCAGCTCGCCTGTCCGAGCATCCAGCATCGGCGTCGACAGGCATAGATTTGCGCCGCAGTTTGGACAGGCCCGCTCGGCAAGACGAGAGCGGACTTCATCATCGTCATGAGCCGACATTGAGCCCCGGCCCCTCGACGAGGCTCGGCGGGTATGGACTGCATGGATCGGTCCGCTCCGGTTTCAGATAACGGATCAAAAGGCAGCCCACGCCAGCACGCCCAATATCGGAAGCAGTGCAATGACGAAGAGCACCAGGGGTGAGGGTTCGTTGCCTGTGCGGTCGCTCATGTGAACTCCTGAAAGGAAACTCTTCGCCTCTGCGTGCTTCTTCCCTCACGCGCCGGCATCTCCTTGTCAGCACACGCCCCAGCCACCACTGGCGGGTTAATGGCGTTGCACCGGCTGGGATCTGTCGGGTTGAGCGAGTTCGGCGCGGCGCTCCGCTTCGAGTTGCCGCTCGGCTTCGTACCAGAAATCGTCCACCTTGCCGCACGGCTTGTCGGCGCGCTCCCAAAGCAGGAAAGCGCGATTGCGGACGTCGTTGTCATCGAACCGGTTCATCCTCTCTCTCCTAAAAAAGAGGCGGCCCCGGCCGGGCTGAAGTTGGGAGGTGTTGAAGCCGGGGCCGCTCTGCCAGGCATCGGCGGCGACACCGGCAGAAAAACAAGCGGCGGCGCGGGCTCCGGTTCCTATCGGTGCGCGAGCAGATCTTCGACCGGTCAACGCCATGGAGGACCGATGGCGGTCGACAAACCGACCGGCGACAAGGAGTAGGGCGGGCCGTGAACAAGCCATCTCGATCGAGAACGAGCTTGGAGGGTGCTTCGGCCTGAACCTAAGCGGGGCGCGAAAAGAAGACTGCAAAAAAGGCTTGTGAATAGGAACGGACCATCCATCCCGCCGGTTGGCGCAATCATCCCGGGAGTGCACCATGAAACTATCACTGTCGACCGCAGCAGGCCTGATTGCAATTTTGACTGTCAGCGCGTCAGCGCAGCCCGCAGGGGCTCCCAGTGGACGAGGGTCCGTCGTCGGCGACCCCGCGGCCAGCTCGACGTCACCGAACAAAGATCCGCGCGCCACCACCGGGACGTCATCCGGTTCGACCAGTGGAAGTGGAACCTCGTCGTCCGGCGGGAAAGACGACAATGGAGATCAGGGACGAGACAAAATGCCGGACAGCAACATGACCGTGAAACCGCAAAGCGAGCAGCCTGCGAAGCCGCGCTAACGCGAGTGCCGCCGCTTTTGCGTGTCCGCGCGTGGGGACAAAGCCGAAGCCGGTGATGCGGAGAAAATACGTCTGTTAGGGTTCGAGCGAGCTAAATCAGGCCTCCCTGCGGACCGCCCCGGCAGCGAACTACGGCGCGGACTCACTGTCCGGATGGTTGGCCTTCTTCTTCTCGTCCAGCTCTGCGAGCAGGCGCTTTATGGTATCCAGGGTTTGCTGATCGGTGACGCGCCCTTGAAAGAAGCGATAGCGCGCGATCTGCTTGTCGAACGGGATGCACTTCTCACACATGGCCGGGCCGTTGCTTGCGAAGCGACTAACTAACATTTGTTGGAGTTCGTTCCGCCTGGTGTCCGTCGGAAAACGGAAGGCGGCGGCGCTCTACAAAGGGTTTCGCTGGCTCGCTGATCGCCTGATGCACGTCGTGCCATTCGGGCAACGAGGTTGCCTTAGCGGCCTTCTCCGGATCAACGCCGTGAGGTCCTGCGTCACGCCGACGAACCAGCTTTTCGAAGGTCTGAAAATGTCTTGATTTTTCGAACGGCCGAAATATTTCTCGGCTATTCCGCAGGAACATGGAGAACACCTGCGCAAGTATGGAGACAAGGCCATGCAACGGCGTCGTGTGAGGCACGTCAAATCCTTCCAGGAACGGCTTGCCGAAGAGGCTAAAAAATTCAGGGAAGCCGCCGAGAAAGTCCCTCCGGGTCCACAGCGGGAACTGTACCTCAGGCGCGCCAGACAGGCTGAAACGGCTTTGCGCATTGACGGCTGGCTGAGTTCGCCGGGTCTCCAACCTCCCGAGCATGTCGCGGATCTCGTCCCGAAATAGCCGAACCAATTTGCTCTCTCGGGTTATCCGACCCCCATTCTACGGCGGATAATTCCGCATAGTTTGGGAGGGTGCGGAAAAAAGAGTAACAAACTTGACCCGATGCGTGAGTTGCTGGCGGATACCCTTCCGCCAGTCGACCGACCGGATTCGTCGGTCGGATCCCAAGCGAGTGATCCGTGAACCAGACGACATCCAATCCGCCCACGCTCGACAAGCTAAAACTCCGCATTCAGGCGTTGCGCGCCAAGACCATCGCCAATGGCTGTACCGAGGACGAGGCGCTGTCTGCCGCCGCCAAGGTTGCCGAGCTGCTGGATCGCCACGATCTGTCGCTCTCCGACGTCGAGCTGCGCGCCTCGCCGTGCGAACGGAGGGTCTTTGAGACCCATCGCAAGAAGCGAATTCCCCTGGACGACTGCATCGGCGCGATCGCTCATTTCTGCGATTGCCGGGTCTGGCGCGAGAAGAACGCAGGCAGCGAGAATAGCTATGTGTTCTTCGGTCTCGGCGCGGATGTCGAGGTCGCGCATTACCTGGCCGAATTGATCGATGCCGCCGTCCGCGCCGAGCTGGGCCGCTTCAAGACCTCGGTCGACTACTCCAGGTTCCGGCACCAGGAACGGCACCTGGCCAATGCCTCCTTCGCGCTCGGAATGGTGGCGTCCATCGCGGACAGGCTGGTGGCGATCAAGGCCAGTCGCGATCAGGTCAACGAAAGCACCGGCCGCGGGCTGGTGGTCCTCAAGACCTCGGTGGTCGATGCGGAGTTGGACAAGCTCGACCTCAAGCTCCGGACCCAGCGCAGCACCAGCCGGATGGTGTCGATGACGGCCTATGAGGCCGGCGGCGCCGCGGGATCGTCGCTCGCCATCAATCCCGGCCTTGGCGGGGGCCAGCTCAAGCCGGCGCGATCGATTTCGGAATAATCGCATTATGCCCCTGTTTTGCCCGACGAGTCAACTATCGGACTCGGCGGCCCGGGCAAGCTGTTGATTCCAAACGCACCGGCTACTGTGCATGGGGTTGTTTTCGAAAAGTTTTGTGGGGCAGGCGGTCCGCGCTCCAGTCCGACCGAAGCTGTCGAAGACGAACTCGTTCGCGAACACAGACTCCGAAGTCTCGCTTTTCATCTCGGTTGTATGAAATAGATCACGCTACCTGAGAAAAATATTCGTCGCCCGTGCCGGCGCGCAGGTGCGTGATGTAATGACATCACCCCCAAGTTGTGATTACGTTCGCCCCGCCTTCTTCGTCTGGCCCCGGGGGCTCGAATGGACACCGAAGCACTGACCGTCGCTTACGCGCGTGTGAAGGCGATCCTCGATGAAGCCGCGGGTGACAGCACGGCCGACTATGGCGGGGCGGGGCGGTTCTGGGACAAGGGCGCGCAGGCGCTGGAGGCGGCCGAGATCTTCGGCATCAGGATGGTCGCGCCGGTGCCGGAAGGCCATGCCTGCTGCATTCCGCCGCATGCGCGCAGCGACGCATCGGGATTGATCAAGGGATTGCGCGGTGAGGCCCCATTCGATGGCGGCCGCTTTCCGGCGCTGCCATGGGGCGGCAAGCGCGTCGCGCCTGCGGATATCGATCGCATTGCCGACTGGATCGACGCCGGCTGCCCCGATGATGCGACCAGCGTCGCGGTCGAGCTCGCTCCCGGCAAGCCGGCCAAGCCGACGATCGTGCGGGTGAGCGAGATCGCCGAATTTGCGGAGGCCGCCGATGGCTACGCGCCGGCCGCGGGCGTCGGCGAGCCCAGGCGGCGCATGAACATCGACTGCATGAGCGAGCCGCAGATCGAGCGTCTGCGCCGCGGCTTTCGCCAGCTCTATTCGCTCAATCGCTGGCCCGAGGACAGGCGCAGCTACAACAACCAGGCGCTGGTCCACCAGAACCATTGCCAGCATGGCTGGGAGCGCTTCCTGCCATGGCACCGGGCCTATCTCTACGAGTTCGAGCAGAACCTCCAGGACTTCGAGCCCGGTCTGATGCTGCCGTACTGGGACTTCACCATGCCGGAGTACCGGCCGGAAGAACCGGACAAGGGCAGCATCATCCCGAACGCGATGAAGGCCTATCTCACCGAGGAGGCGGCGGAGATTCTGGTGACGGCGCTCGACCCGGCGCCGACGGCGGCGCAGAAGAAGGCGATCCTGGCGCTCGCGCAAGACCGCGTCACCTTCACATCGCAGCACGGCTTCTTCTGCTATGTCATCGGCAAGATCGGCTATGCGGCCGTCACGCCCGATCCCGAGAATGCCAACCGCCAGCGTTTCATCGACGCGCTGCTTCAGTCGAACTCGCTCTGGTATCCGTTGCGCTATCCCGCCGAATATCGCGGCGGCGGAACGATCAACCAGGTCATCAACTATCATTACCCCTCGGCCGACGACATTGCCCAGATTCTGAGCCTGAATAATTTTCGCGATTTCGGCGGCGGCAGCATCTACGACGCGGCGTTCGGCTTCCTCGACCAGAATCCGCACAACACCATGCACATCTGGACCGGCGGACAAAATCCGGATGCTGGGCAGGCTGTCTATGTCTGCAAGGACGGCCCCACCGCGACGGGAGCGACGCCGCAACCGGGCCCGGAGGCCGAGCGTGTCCGTGTGCTCGCCAACCGCCGCAACGATGCCGCGCAGGTCGGCGGGCGACGCTTCCACGCGCGTTCGGACCTGTATTCGCAGCCGGGCCTCGGCGACATGTTCAGCAATCTGACCGCGTCCTATGACCCCGTGTTCTGGCCGATCCACGTCAACATCGATCGCATCTGGTGGGAGTGGCAGAAGCTCAATCCGAATGCGGTGCCGGCCGATCTGGATTCGGTGCTGTCGCCGTGGAACTACACCATCCGCGACACGCTCGACATCGCGCCGTTCGGTTACGAGTACGTCCGCAGCTCGCATTTCATGCCGGTCGGGATCGAGGCGCCGGTCAGCCGCTTCGTGTCGCAGCCGATCACCGTGCCGCAAGGCGCACGCAGCTTCAAACGCGCGGAGATCCGCCTGCACCAGGTGCCGCAATTGATGCGCTCCTGTTTCGTGCGCGCCTTCCTGAACGAGCCCGGCGCGGACGCCTCGACGCCGATCAAGGGCAATCCGCACTTCGCCGGCTACATCTCGATCTTCGGACATGGCGCCTGCTACGGCGGGCCCGGCCATTGCGACATCCCGCCGCCGCAGCCGCGGCGCTTCGACCAGCGTGGGCGCAGCCACAACACGCCGCGCGTCCATCGCATCGACGTCACGGCCGCCGCGAAGCAGGCGCTCAAGAAGAAGGGGCCGCTACAGATCACGCTGGTCGTGATCGGTGGCGACTATCAGGAGGAGAGGGAGCTTCTGAAGCTCGAGGGCGTGTCGATCAGTTTCCTGGATTGAGCAATCTCCTTGGTTGAGAAGGTGGCGGGGAAGTCATGGCGACGTATCGAATCCATCCGGGCATCGGCATCGCGCGCCTGGGCAACAGCGACAGCGAGTTCTACCTCGCGCCCGAGACACCCGCGGCCATGCCGCAGGCCTGCGACAGTTTCGGCAATCCCCTGCACGGACCCGACGGTGTCACGCCCGTTCCGGTCAAGACATTCAAGGACGCGCAGGGCCGCGTGAAGCGGCAGGCCGCGCGCTTCCAGATCTTCGTCTATGATGATGAGTCCCCCGAGGGACGGCCACTCCAGCTCGGCGATGCCGTGGAGGGTGGCGGCAATCATGGCGTGCTGGTCGATATCCAGTGGCGCGTCTATGTCGCCAACAAGAAAGCCTCATGGTATCCGTTCACCGAGCTCAAGGGTGAGCATGGCTACGCGCCCGGCAGCGCGCGTCGCAATGCCGACATCACCGGCCAGGACCGCGACCTCCTGATCATCGATCCCGGCCCGCGCAGCGTCAACGCGACCACCAACCGCCGTGCGCATTTCGACCGCTCCGGTGGTCCCGGCGGCTACGCCACCACGTTTCCCCCCAGGGGGATCCAGCCGTTCGACATCGATACGCTGGGCGAGATGATGACCGACAACAAGGCTCGCCTTGTCGTGCTCGGCGGTCACGGCAATTCGGGCATGGATGTCAGCGGCAGCTTCGGTCCCAAGATCGAGGATTATGCCAACACCGACGGCTGGTACGACGACATCTCCGACGGCCCTGTGATGGCGCGGCTGATCATGTATTCGAAGCAGGTCAGCCAGACCCGTTACATCGATGTCGAATTTCCGGCGTGGGTCGTGGTCGGCTATCCGCGCTTCGCGCCGCAGATCCTCGACATGATCACGATGGACGAGGTGTTGTACGATCTCTATGCGCGCGAGTTCGCGACCGACACCGGCGTCTACGGCACACTCGGCACTTACGACGATCCGCAGCAGATTCCGTTCCGCGACGAGGCGGCGCTGCGCCATTGGCAGGCGGGGCGCCTCGCCTGGAATCGCAATTACCGGCCGTGGTTCTATCGCGACATCTGGCCGATCCTGTTCCGCCCCGATGAGTTTCGCTATCTGAGCGATATCCTTCAGCAATCGAACTACCCGCACGACCAGGCGCAGCGCGGCACGTTCGATCCCGACAAGCTCTCGCAGACACCGAAGCGCGGAACGCGCCCAACCGCGACGGAGACGCCGTCGGACGCGCCGCTGCGTGATGCCAGCCAGGGCGAGGCGGTCATGGCGGTGGCGGCGGTCGCCGGTCCAACGCGCCATGACAAGGCGGACGATCCCTACGGACCGATGCGCCGTTTCCTGTTCGATCTCTTGCGCCGCGCCGGCGAGGCGAACGCGTTCCAGGTGCAGGACCGCGCGTCGTCGCGCGTCCATTCACTGCCGCTGATGCCGCTGTTGTGCGGCGACAATCCGCTGTCCAACGAGACGCCGTCGAAGTTTCTCCATCTCACCGAGTACCAGCTCTTCATCATCGGCCAGTGGGCGCGGGGCTGGTTCATCAACGAGAAGGAGGAGGGCTGGCTGCCCAAGGGCTATTCGCCCTTCACGCCTTATCCGAAGACGCCGCCGAAGACCGGCCGCGAGCTCGATCGCGGCGTGCTCAGCAACGTGCTGGGCGGCGCCTTCTGTCCGGGCGGGGAGCTCGGCTGGGTGATGCGCAATCCTTCGATCTACTGGGCGCCGTATCGCATCAACGCCGATCGCAGCGTCTCGGATTTTCTCCAGAGTGCCGCCCAGGCCAATCAGTCCGGAGGCAGCGTGATCGCCGACCCGACCTTCAATGTCGAGTCGCCACTCAGCCAGAACAATGATTTCGCGACCGGCCTGCAGCCCGGCGACCTCACCAAGTACATGGGCCTGCCCTGGCAGTCCGATTTCAACGAGTGCACAACGCAGCCGATCAACATCACCTACGCGGACTGGAACAACCTTTATCCTGATAGCGACAATGATGAGCGGCTGCGGCGCGACGAGAAGACCTGGACCACCCTGTGGTGGCCGGCGCACAGGCCGTTGCAGTCGTTCGAGATCGCGTCCGTCGTCAACGGCAAGCCGAGTTACGCGTGGACCACGTGGAGTCGCGGCGTTCCGCAGACACCCGTCGGTGACCTCAAGATGGTGACCGAGTGGTCCAAGCTCGGCTTCATCGTGCGCAATCCTTACGAGCCGGCTGTCCAGCCTGCCGACAATTACAACGCCAAATACATCAGCGTCGAACGAACAGGGCCGAAGCCCGATCCGAAAAGCGAGGCATCATGAGCGACAATCCCTTCGTCGGAAACTGGACCTATCGCAGCCTGCTCAACGATCCCGACGTCAACACGGCCTTCAACAATCTCGAATTCGGTCGCGGCACGATCGAGATCGCGGACGGGCCGATGCAGCTCCTGGCTGGCACGATCGGCGGCCCGGGCTGGTCGCTCGCCCTGAAGGGATCGCGCGCCTACGGCTCGCCGATGCAGGTGCGCTTCCAGGGCACCGGCGTCGTCGGCGGCGAGGAATGGATCTACGATTATTGGGGCTCGCTGGTGCCGGCCTGGCCCAATGGCGTTGACCAGCGTCCGGCCATCGTCGGCTCGGTGATCCGGACCATCCCGCACAGCGGCGGCTCGCCAGGTACCGTGGCGCCGGCCGGCGTGGTCGCGTCGTTCTACGCCGTCAGGGCCGACTGATCTTGGCCGCGTTCGACATCATCGTTGCAGGCGCAGGTCCAGCCGGCGCGGCCGCGTCGCGCGCGCTTGCGACGTGTGCGCCGGAGCTTCGGGTCGCCGTGATCGCGCCGGACGAGCGGGGCCGAGGGCAAGGACGCGGCCAAGGCCGTGGCGAGGTGTTGTCACCGCTGATCCAGCCGGTGCTGCGTCAGCTCGGCTTGTGGCCGGCCTTTCTGGCGCAGGAGTTTGCGCCGTCGCATCGGACGCTGATGTCGTGGGACGAAGCCGGCCTGACGTCGAGCGAATTTCTGCTCGAGGCGCGCGGCCCGTCGTGGCGCGTCGATCGCGCGGCGTTCGATGGCTGGATCGCAACGGAGGCCTGTAGCGCGGCTCAGCGCGTCGATGCAAAAGTCTCTCGGATTGAGCGTGAAGCGGGCGGCTGGTCGGTTGCATGCGAGAACGGCGATAGCCACTCGGCGAGACTGGTGATCGATGCGACGGGCCGCACCCGCGCACTCGCTTATCGCCAGGGCTTGCGGACGATGGCGCAGGACCGCCTGATTGCGGCCTATGCTGAGGCGACGACGTCGGGACCGGCTGCGCCGGAATTGCTCGTCGAGGCGTTTGAGGATGGCTGGTGGTACACGCTGGCGCTGGGCGAGGGCAGGCGCGCCTTCGCCTGCATGACGGATGCCGATCTTGCTCGCGGCCTCAGGCTGAGCACCCCGGATGGCTGGCGCGCAGCGCTCGCCAGGACGCAATTCGTCTCGGCGGTGGCGGACAAGATCATTCGGCTCGACACACCCTGCTTGATCCCTGCGGGCGGCCGTTACGCGGCAATGACGGTGGGCTTCCGCTTCCTCTGCGCAGGCGATGCCGCCAGCGCTTTCGATCCGATCTCCGGTCATGGCGTCGTCAAGGCCATGCGCTCGGGCGTGTTCGCCGCCTATGCCGCCGGCGACTGCCTTGCGCGCGGTGATGCCGCCGCCCTCGATCGCTATGGCGCGTGGGTGGCGCGCGAGGCCGCGGTCTACGCGGCCACGCTGGGCGAACATTACGGCAGCGTGTCGCGCTGGGCCGATCGTCCGTTCTGGCGGCGCCGGCGTGCCGACATGCCTTCAAGCAACCCTTCGAGCAACCTGCTGGAACCAATGGGGCGGACAACATGATGAAAAGCTTTGCGCGAATTGGTCTTGTCATCGCCACGCTCGGACCAGGCGTTCAGGCCTTTGCGGCGCCGGCTCCCCGTGCGTTCGAACCGCCGCCGACGCTGCCGGGGCAGGGCAACGTGGTGGCGCTGGAGGCCGCCGTGGCGGCAACCGTGGGCGGCTGTCGGCCGCAAGGGTCGATCTCGCGCAGCGGCTCGATCGTCTCGGTGGTGCTCAACTTCGTGCGCGCGCGCTTCTTCATCAACAATCCCGATCCGACCGATCCGCAACCGGATGGCCTCGATCCGGTCGAGCTGCGTTCGTACGGCGGCTGCAAGTCGGGCCCCGCGATCTTCGTCAAGCCGGGCGACACGCTGCGCGTCGATCTGATCAACCAGCTCTCGAAAGATGATCCAAGCTGCCTGCCCAATCCACCAGCGGGACTTGGCCTGCCGGCATTGGTCGGGTGCTTCAACACCACCAATCTTCACACGCACGGCCTGCACGTCTCGCCGGCCGGCAACAGCGACAACGTGCTGCTCAATATCGCGCCGCAGACCAAGTTTCCGTACGAGATCAACATCCCGAACGACCATCCGGCGGGAACGTTCTGGTATCACGCGCACCGCCACGGCTCGACGGCGGTGCAGGTGGCGAGCGGTGCCTCGGGTGTGCTCGTCGTGAAGGGCGAGCGTCCCTACACGCCGCCGACGCCGCAGAACCCGAAGCCGATCGCCGATATCGACACGGTGCTGCACGACGTCAACGGCGCGCCGCTGAAGGAGCAGCTCTTCCTGTTCCAGCAGATCGCCTATGCCTGCTTCGCCAACCAGCCGAACCAGTCGGGAGGCCCGTGGCAGCAGATCTACACCACGCAAGGGCTCTATAACGCCAACAGCCCTGCCAACATCGCCAATGCGCCGTGGACCTGTCCGCTCGCGACCCCCGGCAACCCGGTCAGCGCTGGCGTCGTCGAGAATTTCGGTCTGCAACTCGACTCCCCCAGCATCTGGGACACCAACGGCCGCTTCACCAGCGTCAACGGCATCGTGCAGCCGACGCTCACTCTGCCGGCCGGCGAGATCCAGCGCTGGCGGTTCGTCCACGCCGGCATTCACGACACGATCAACGTTCAGATCGTGCGCGCAACGCCCGTTGGCGCAACGAACCTGATCGCGACCTCAGCGCTGAGCGGCAACCGCCAGCAGCAGAAGGCCGATCTCCTGGCCGCCTGTAACGCCTCGCCCGGCACGCTGGTCCCGCAGTTCGAGATCGCGAACGACGGCTTGACCCGCGCCAAGCTGCGGACCGTGCGCGCCTCGCAGGTCGGCGGCGTGCTTGAATCGAACTACATGCAGCCCGGCTATCGCAGCGATATCCTTGTCGTCTTCCCCTCGGACGGCGACTATTGTCTGCTCAACCAGGCCGCGCCGCCGGCCGAACGCGTGTCCAACGGCAATGGCGGCGGGCAGGGGCCGTCGACGCCGCAATTGCTGGCCTACGTTCATGTGCGCGGAGGCCAACCTGTGACCGGCGATTTGCAGGCCTATGTCGGCAAAGCGCTGTACGACGCCAATCCGACACTGCCGGATCCCGTTCGCACCGGACTGCGTGATGGCGATTTGCGGCCGTGGGCGCCGTTCGAGAACCTTGCACCGCCCGTGGCAGGCAGCCAGGAGCAGCAGGCTGCCTTCGCCATCAACTTCCCGAAGTTCACGGTCAACAACAACTCATACGACCCCGACGTCGTGAACTTCACGCGCGAGGTCAACACCACAGACGATTGGCTGCTCTCCGCGCAAGGCGAGCCGCACATCTTCCATATCCACGTCAATCCGTTCCAGGTGATCGACGTCGTTACCACCAACGCCAACGGACAGCAGATATCGATCTACAATCCCGACGGCACCTGCAAACCGGAGATCGTGTATGCCGACCCGCAGCAACTGGCCAACCAGTATTGCGGCATGTGGCACACGTTCCGCGACACGATCATCGTCGAGAACAATTATCAGATCCGCGTCAGGACGCGGTACGACCGCTACATCGGCGAGTACGTCCTGCATTGCCACATCCTCGACCATGAGGACGCCGGCATGATGGCCAACATCGCGATCGTTCCCGATCTCAACGCGCCCGGCGGCGGCCTCGGGATGGCGGGCATGCGCCATGCCAAACCGGCGGGAACGCCCAAGGCGACACCGGCAGGCCACAAACATTGAGGTCCGAGGTCGGCGGGGAGGATCGTTCGCCATGAAGATCGGTATCCCCGTCTATGACGGCGTCGACATGCTCGACGTCGCCGGCCCCTTCGAGATGTTCGACTGGGCCAATTTCGACGTCGAGATCGTCGCCGCCAAGCCGGGAATGAAGCGGTTTCGCAATCGGGGGTTTCCGTTCGAGGTCAAGAAGTCCTTCGCCGAATGCACCCAGTACGATGCCGTCTGGATTCCCGGCGGAGATCCGGCCGCACTCACCGAGATCATCAACGATCCGCACCGGACCTACTTTCATTTTCTGACCAGGCAAGCCGCCGGTGCCAAATTCATGTGCTCGGTTTGCGAGGGGGCGATGCTGTTCGCGGCGTCCGGCCTGCTGGACGGCTATTTCGCGACGACGCACTGGGCGTTCCTGGACTGCTTCCCGGCGCTGTTCCCGAAGGTGAAGGTTGCCGATGGACATCCGCGTTTCGTGCTGGATCGCAATCGTCTGACGGGTGGCGGAATCTCGGCCGGTCTCGACGAGGCGTTGATGCTGATCACGCTGCTCGGCGGCACGGAGCTGGCGCGCGAGGTCCAGCAGAACACCCAATACTATCCGGATCCGCCCGTTCGCAGCGCGATACCGGCCGCGCCGCAATGTCCTCTCACAGGCGTCAAACGGCCGGGCGTGAAGCAATAGGATAGAGCCCGAACCATTTGATAAATTGGAGTTTTGCCGGCCGGCTGAGGCCGGTTCGGTTCATGGAACCGTTTTCGGGTTCCCGCGTTGTCTCCGCATGACCGAAGACCTTTCCTTCCGACGCAAACCCTTGACCCCCGAGCAGCGCCAGGCGCGCGATGCCACACGCCGGATCGAGGCTGAAAAAGCCATGCGCGATCACGAAGAGGCGCAGAAGGCATTTTACGCCAACAAGGAACGGCTGAGAGCCGAACGCCTTGCGCGTGAAGCGACGCCGGAAAAGACCTGACCGCTTCAGCTGCTTGTAGCGATCCGGGCAATTCCTGATCGATGCCGGCTTAGTGCCGGTTCGAAACGCGGGTCGTGCTCAAGGCGAGCTTGAGTGCCTGGACGGCCCCTGCGAATGCGCCGCGAGGTGCTTGGGCCTCGATCGCTTCGGCTGCGATGCGGCAATCGTCGGCAACCTTGAGCAACCCGCTTCGCGCGAGATCCATGGTGGAGAGGGCGGCCTGTTCCAGGCAGACCCGCTCAAGTCGTCGAAACTCCCGCAGCTCTTTGTTCATGCGTCAGCTCGCGATGTCCTCGGGCCATCCCGCACCGAGTCCCCTTAACGAATGGTAAATATTGTGCCTAGCCGACCTGGCTGGCGCCGGGCTGGTGACGTGCACGCGCCGTGCCGCAGGCTTGACGGCGTTTGCCTTCCGGGAGGAAGATTCAAATGATCCCAAACTGACGAGAACCACGGAGACGTTCGCTCGCGGCAAGCCCGATCCTCATCAAGCGAAAACGCATTGGAGCTGACCATGACCACGTTCGACAAGCGCGAGCAGGGCTTTGAAGCCAGATTCGCCCACGACGAGGAGCTCATGTTCAAGGCCGCGGCCCGGTCCAACAAGCTGCTCGGGCTCTGGGCCGCAGGCCAGCTCGGGCTCAATGGTGAAGCTGCGGCAAGCTACGCAACCGCTCTGGTGACGGACAATCTGGAGAGCCAGACGATCAACGATGTCGTCGACAAGGTGTCAGGCGATCTCACTGGCAAGGGCGTGTCCCGCGAGCAGGTCGCACAGAAATTCCAGGAATGCCTTTATCAGGCGATTGCGCAGCTTGAGGCAAAGGCCTGAGCAGCACGCCTTGCGAGCCGGGCAGCCGGTTGCAGGGCAAGCGGGCGGCCCTCACTCCGCATGCTTGCGCATTCCGGACTCGCTGAGCTTGTCGACATAGGCAATGCCGATCGCGGACAGGATGAAAGTAATGTGGATCAGCACCTGCCACATCACGCCGGTCTCGGTAAAGCCGGCGCGGTTCGAGCCGAGATTGCCGGCCTCGATGAAGGTGCGTAGCAGCGCGATCGAGGAGATGCCGATGATGGCCATGGCGAGCTTGATCTTCAGCACGCTCGCATTGACGTGGCCAAGCCATTCCGGCTCGTCGGGATGGCCTTGCAGGTCGAGCCGCGAGACGAAGGTCTCGTAGCCGCCGACGATCACCATGACGAGCAGATTGGAGATCATCACGACGTCGATCAGCGCGAGTACGCTCATCATGATCTGCTGTTCGGTGAGATCGATTGCGTGCCAGGAGAGATGCCAGAGCTCCTTGAGGAACAGCACGATGTAGACGCACTGTGCGACGATCAGTCCGAGGTAGAGCGGCAATTGCAGCCAGCGCGAGCCGAAGATGATCATCGGCAGCAGGCCCAGGCCCAGGCGCGGCGCGGGCGGACGGGCTTCGGTCGTTGGTGCAGGCTCAGCCGACATTCAGGCAGTATCCTCGCCGGGGGATGATCTCGCCTCCATGTAGCCCGACAAGATGGCTGGCGGAAGACGCGAGGTGCGGTTGCTGCCTTTCACGGATGGTGCCGTCTCGTGTTAGCTTACCGAACCGCCGTTGCAGGATGGTTTGAATGGCGGCTTGGATCGGGAGACGGGGTGTGTCTCGAAGCAGCTTCGGCAGTTGGCCCGGCTTGGTCGCCCTTGCGGCCACGACCCTGATTGGCAGCGGCAGCGCCGAGGTGTCGGCGACGCCGCTGACGCCATTCCGCTACGAGGCGCAGGCGCAGCGTCATTGTCCGCACGACCAGGTGGTCTGGCTCGATTTCAAAAAGGGCGTCTACTACACCAGGAGCCAGAAACGATATCGCCAGGGCTTTGACGGCAGCTTCGTCTGCCTCAGCGAAGCCCGCGACGGCTTCTATCGCCGCTCGCTATTGGGGCTGCGCTGAGCGCGTCCGGCGTCCGAAGACGAGCCCGGCTATTTCCCGCCCGGCAGCTTCACCGGCACATGCGCGGACGTGCTGATCACCCTGGGACTACCGTCGGGATAGGTGCGGTCGCCGCGGATCAGCGATTCCAGAACCAGGAAAAATTTCTCAGCAAGCATTTGCGTCACCTTCGTTGGTGATGGCCTCTTGAAATGAGTCGAGGCGCCGAATGCAGAAATTCAATCAACTAAACGGGAGCAGGGCAATCCAAAACACATCGCATGCTGCATCGCGGTGTAGTTGTAGTTAGAAAAGAGAAAAGTGGTGGTAGCGCTCAGGCGAAAGCCAGCGCCACGAGGCTCGAGCAGAGCAGGACCAATCCGCCTGCGGTCAATGCCAGGAAGCTATCGGATACGAGGTCATGGTTGCGCATGGGACACCTGCCGCTCTCGTCTTCGATGCTCGGTCGGATTGATTAAAATTGTCCGAACGAGCCGTCTTGAAAGAGGTGATGCTTGCCGTCCGCGCGAATGCCCTCAGGCCCTCGAGCGGTAACCTTCGAACGCATGGGCCAAGAAGATCCCCGCGCTTACCAAACCCATCAGTGCCGAAACCGTCTCGATCATCGTTAAATTCCAGATCCTGCCCTTGCATGCGAGAAAACGCGTGCGGCCTTGCACAGTCAAAAGAATTCCAGGGAAGTTCGCGACAATGGGGGTGGAGTGAGGATTTGGCGCAACAGAATGTCCAGGACTGGCACATGGCCGGCGCCATCGCTCCGTAGATCAACGGGGAGAAGCGAACGTCCCGTTTACCATCCCGGCGGGATCGCTGGGGGCTCCCCATTTCCGCCGTGTTCGGGTTGCGTTATCCTTACTGCGTCTGACGCGGTGGTGGGCCGCCTCGGGCGAGAAGGGCCGGACAGCGCTCCCCGTAGCCAAAGCGGGTTGGGTACGCCTCCGGCGAAGTGGTATTTGGGGCGCATGGGGATCCGACAGTCAGATTCGGTTTTGCGGGCCGTGCGCGGTGTTGCGGCGGTCGCGACCTGCCTTGCGCTCGCCAATTGCGCGTCCTCCAACAAATTCGCCAGCCGGGTCGATCCGAAATACGGGGTGTCCTCGAGCCCACGTGTTGTGGCGGCTGGAGACCCCGTCCCCAAGGGCGGCGGCACCTACCGCATCGGCAAGCCTTATGTCGTGGCCGGCAAGACCTACGTGCCGGAGGAAGACGTCAACTACCGCGCCGAGGGCATGGCGTCCTGGTACGGCGACGACTTCCACGGCCGCCTGACCGCCAATGGCGAAGTGTTCGACATGACATCGCTGACGGCGGCGCATCCGACCCTGCCGATGCCGTCCTACGCGCGGGTCACCAATATCTCGAACGGCAAGTCGCTCGTCGTGCGCGTCAACGACCGCGGGCCTTATCACGGCAACCGGCTCATCGACGTCTCGAACAAAGCTGCCGAACTGCTTGAATTCAAAGGCAATGGCGTCGCCAAGGTCCGTGTCGAATATGTCGGCCGGGCGCCGCTCGAAGGCTCCGACGACCGCCAGCTGATGGCGACCCTGCGTACCGGGATTCCGGCGCCGTCGCCCTCGATGGTCCGGGTCGCTTCGGCAAGACCCTTCGTACCGGAGCTGGCGTCGTCAAACCGGGGCAGCATTCGCGGCGATGTCCCGATGCCGGAGGGGCGACCGTACAATCTCGGCAACACCTCCGCCGACATGGCCTCGCTCAATGCGACCTCGGAGATGTCGGCCTCGAGCCGCAGCCGGGGCCGGGCGCTCCAGAACGCCCGTGCCGTGTCCTATGAGCAGGACGGCCGCTATGCAGCCGAGAATGCTGCGCCGTCGGCTGACGGCGCCGCCGAGGCCCGCAGCATCCTGAGCGGCCGCGGCCTCTACTAAGTCTAGACAGTAAGGGCACAGGCAGATCTGGCTGGCGGCAAGGTGCCGTCACCCCCGGTGATCAGTCCATTGGACGTCAGAACGGAATGCGCGCGCGTCCCGAGAACGTCCAGATCTGCGTGTTGCCGCCGATGCCGCCGAGTTCGGCGCCGAAGCCGACCGTGGCTCCGCCCGCGAGCCTTGCACCGATGCCGCCTGTGACACGCGCCGACCAGCCCTGGAGCAGCGGCGTGGACGCCAGCGGGATGCCGCCCGCGGCGACGATCGCGGCTGCATCGTCCTGGGTGAAGTAGTAGTCGGCATAGACGCCGGCATAGGGCAGCAGCAGCACGCTATCGAGCCATGGCACGGGATAGGAGACCCTGTTGCCCGCCGAGGCGCGGCCGCTGGAGAAGGTGCGGGCGGCCTGCAGGGTGCCGAGCGAATCCGTGTAGGCGTTCTCATGCTCCCACAGCGCGTAGACTTTGGCCGACGGCTCGATATTGAAATTGGCCCAATTGTAGCTACCGGTGAAGCCGGTCGCGAACATCCAGCGATTGCCGTTGAAATTGCCCTGAGCCGTGCCGGCGGTGCCGTCATAGCCGATGCCGGAATAGGTGACCGCCGCGTCGTAGCGCAGCGTCGGGATGATCTTCCAGCCGAGATAGGCGCCGACGGTCCAGCCGTCGCCCTTCAGCTTTCCGTTGATGTCGGTCTGGGTGTAGCTGAAATTCTCATAGCCGCCGGTCACACCGACCAGCAGGTTCGGCGCCGCCCTGTAGGTGAGGCCCGAGAGCAGGTTGATCTGCTGGCCGTAGAGCGTGGCCTGGCCGACGCCCTGACCGATGTTGGCGGATGACCCCCAGCGGTCGATGCCGGTCCCGCGCACGTCGACCCAGAACAGCCAGTCCTTCTGCTGCCTGAAGCGCGCAATCGGCGCCTTGGTTGGCGAGGCCCGATCAATCGCGGCGAAGGCGTCGTCGATCCGCGAGGCGCCGCGCGTCCCGCGACCGCTCCGGCCGGAGCTTCCATTGCCGGCATAGGCATTGGCCCCCTGGGGCGAGGCTCCCTGGGAAGCGGACCCGGGCTTGTCGTCGTCGTCACCATCGGGCGCGGCGGCGAAATTGACGCGCAGCCCGCCGGCGCCCGGCGTGATGTATTGCCCGCCGGCGCTGAAGCCCTCGGAGATCGCGGTGTCGATCGCACCGGAGATCGCCTGTCCCGAGCTCTGCGCCACGATCTTGGTGACGTTGAGCTGGAGCGCGCGCAGCTTGGCGCTGTCGGCGGGAATGTCGACAGACTGGTTCAGGGCCGGAGAGGTCGAGGCGTTGAAGGCAGGACTGCCGTTATAGGTCGCGGTGATGGTGTGATTGCCGACGGCGAGCGTCGTCGTCGCAAAGGTGGCGACGCCGGCCGCCAGCGTGGACGTGCCGATCGGCGTACCGCCGTCGTTGAAGGTCACCGTTCCCGTCGGCGTGCCGCCGGTGCTGCTGACGGTGGCTGTGAACGTGACCGACTGGCCGTAGCTGCTAGGATTTTGCGACGAGGTGAGACCCGTTGCCGTCGTGGCGGAGAGATAATTGAACCTGTCCGCAGCCGAGGTGGGCGACGTGCCGCCCACCGTCGTCACGGTGACATCGACCGTGCCGACGCCGGCCGGTGAGGTTGCCGTGATCGAGGTCGCCGAGTTCACCGTGAAGCTGGTCGCATTGTTGGCGCCGAACTTTACCGCGGTGGCACCCGTGAAGCCGTTGCCCGTGATCGCCACCGATGTGCCGCCCAGCGCGGGGCCGGAGGTCGGCGAGATCGACGTGACCGACGGGGCGGGCGTGAAGCTGAACTGATCCGACGCCGATGTCGCCGACGTTCCGCCCGGTGTCGTCACGGTGACATCGATCGTGCCGGTGCCGGCGGGCGAGGTCGCCGTGATCGAGGTAGCCGAATTGACCGTGAAGCTCGCGGCATTGGTTGCGCCGAATTTGACGGCGGTCGCACCCGTGAACGCGGAGCCGGTGATCGTGACCGTGGTGCCGCCTGTTGCGGGCCCTGCATTCGGTGCGACCGACGTGACCGCCGGCGCTGCGGCGTAGCTGAATTGATCTGCGGCGGAAGTGGCCGACGTTCCGCCTGGCGTCGTGACCGTGAGGTCAACCGTGCCCGCTCCGGCAGGGGAGGTTGCAGTGATGGAAGTGGCCGAATTGACCGTGAAGCTGGTTGCGTTGGTCGCGCCGAATTTCACGACTGTCGTGCCGGTGAAATTGGTGCCCGTCACAGTCACCGACGTTCCGCCGGCGAGTGGGCCGGCCGCCGGCGAAATCGACGTCACCGTCGGCGTGCCGAAATAGGTGAACTGGTCAGCCGCCGAGGTTGCGGACGTGCCGCCCGTGGTGGTCACCCTGACGTCCACGACACCGACCCCGGCCGGCGAGGTCGCGGTGATCTGCGTCGCCGAATTGACTGTGAAGCCCGCGGCGGCCGTTGCGCCGAAATTCACGGCGGTCGCACCCGAGAGATTGGTGCCGGTAATGGTAACAGTCGTGCCGCCGGCCGCCGGTCCGAGGGTCGGCGAGATCGAGGTGACAGTTGGCGCCGGGACATAGGTGAATTGATCGGCCCCCGACGTTGCCGACGTGCCGCCAGGGTTGGTCACCCGGATGTCCACTGTGCCGGCTCCCGCCGGCGAGGTCGCGGTGATCTGGGTTGCCGAATTGACGGTAAAGCCTGACGCCGCGGTGGCGCCGAATATGACGGCTGTCGTGGTCGAGAAGCCCGTGCCCGTGATCGTAACTGTGGTGCCGCCGGTGGACGGGCCCGAGATCGGCGAGACCGAGGTCACGGTCGGCGCAGCAATATAGGTGAACTGATCCGCTGCGGAGGTTGCCGACGTGCCGCCCGTGGTCGTCACTCTGACGTCGACGGTGCCGGTGCCCGCGGGGGAGGTCGCCGTGATCTGGGTCCCCGAATTGACGGTGAAGCCGGTCGCTGGCGTCGCGCCGAAAGTCACCGCCGTCGCTCCCGACAGATTGGAACCGGTGATGATCACCGTCGTGCCGCCGGCCAGCGGGCCCGATGTCGGCGAGATCGACGTGACTGTCGGCGGGCCGATATAGGTGAACTGGTCCGCCGCCGAAGTCGCCGACGTTCCGCCCGGGGTCGTGACCCTGACATCGACGACGCCGGTGCCGGCCGGCGAGGTCGCGGTGATCGACGTCGCCGAATTGAAGGTGAAGCCGGTGGCAGCGCTCCCGCCGAACGACACGGCCGTGACGCCCGTGAAGTTGGTGCCGGTGATCGTCACCGTGGTGCCGCCGGCCGTGGGACCTGCGATGGGCGAGATCGACGTGACGGTGGGCGCGGGGATGTAGGTGAACTGGTCCGCGGCCGAGGTCGCAGATGTACCTCCAACGGTTGTGACGCGGACGTCCACCGTGCCGGTGCCGGACGGTGAGGTCGCGGTGATTTGTGTTGCCGAATTAACGGTGAAGCCGGTCGCTGCCGTCGCGCCAAAAACCACGGCCGTGGCGCCGGAGAAGTTGGTGCCGGTGATCGTGACGGTCGTGCCGCCACCTCCGGGCCCGCTGATCGGTGAGATCGAGGTGACGGTCGGTGCAGGGACGTAGGTGAATTGATCGGCGGCCGACGTCGCGGTCGTCCCGCCTGGTGTCGTGACGGTGACGTCAACGGTGCCCGTGCCGGCCGGCGACGTTGTGGTGATCTGGGTCGCTGAATTGACGGTGAAACCGATCGCCGCTGTTCCACCGAACGCGACAGCCGTCGCGCCTGACAGATTCGTGCCGGTGATGATCACCGTTGTGCCGCCGGTCGTAGGACCTGCGGTCGGCGAAATCGAGGTGACTGTCGGCGGCGCAAAATAGGTGAACTGGTCCGCTCCTGATGTCGCCGACGTTCCGCCCGGGGTCGTGACCCTGACATCCACGACGCCGGTGCCGACCGGCGAGGTCGCGGTAATCGACGTCGCCGAATTGAACGTGAAGCCGGTGGCAGCGCTCCCGCCGAACGACACGGCCGTGACGCCGGTGAAGTTGGTACCCGTGATCGTGATCGATGTGCCGCCGGCCGTCGGACCCGAGGTCGGCGAAATCGAGGTGACGGTGGGGGCGGGAATATAGGTGAACTGGTCCGCCGCCGAGGTCGCCGACGTGCCGCCAACGGTCGTCACCCGCACATCCACCGTGCCGGTGCCTGCCGGAGATGTCGCAGTGATCTGGGTAGCCGAATTGACGGTGAAGCCGGTCGCTGCGGTCGCGCCAAAAACCACGGCCGTGGCGCCGGAGAAGTTGGTGCCGGTGATCGTGACGGTCGTGCCGCCACCTCCGGGCCCGCTGGGCGGTGAGATCGAGGTGACGGTCGGCGCGGCGACGTAGGTGAATTGATCGGCGGCCGACGTCGCCGACGTGCCGCCGGGTGTTGTGACGGTGACGTCAACGGTGCCCGTGCCGGCCGGCGACGTTGCGGTAATCTGGGTCGCTGAATTGACGGTGAAACCGGTCGCCGCTGTTCCACCGAACGCGACAGCCGTCGCGCCTGACAGATTCGTGCCGGTGACAATCACCGTTGTGCCGCCGGTCGTAGGACCCGCAGCCGGCGTAATCGAGGTGACCGTTGGCGGGTTGACGTAGGTGTACTGGTCAGCGGCCGATGTCGCAGAGGTGACGCCGGCATTGGTGACGGTGACGTCGATGGTACCGGCGCTGCCGGCCGGCGCGACCGCCGTGATCTGCGTCGCGGAGTTGACAATGTAGCTGGTGGCATTGGTGGCGCCGAACTTGACGCCGCCGGCGCCGGTCGTGCCGGTAAAATTCGCGCCGGTGATGACGACGCTGTTGCCGCCCGCGACCGGTCCCGAGGTCGGAGAGACAGCCGTGACCGATGGCGTCGGCAGGTTGACAGTGATCGTAAAGGACGTGTCGGTCAGCGCGGTCGCGAAATTGCACTGGTTGGCCACCGTGCAGGCGCTCGCGTACCAGATCGTGATCGTGTCGGTTCCACCGCCCGATTGCGAGTTGAGCGTGATGTCGTATTCGGGAAACGACGTGAACCCGCCATCCGGCACGGGAACGATCGTGTACGTCCCCTTGCTCCCCGTGTAGCTCAGATTTGTCGGTGTGAGCCCGCCCGCCGTCATCGGGTAATTGTTGAAGGCGTCGACGCCGGGGTTGGTGCCATTCGACGAGCCATAAAGGCCCCACGCCACGGTATTGTTGGTGACGCAAAGACCGACGGTGTTTCCGCCGCCGGTGCCGTTGATCGTGATCGTTGCAGCGCTTGTCGAGCCGGTCGTGACGTTGCACGCCGCATTCGCTGCCGCGGTGGCACCGATCAACAGGATGGCCGCGAAGCAGAGGCTTTGAACCGCGCGCCAAAAAGTCCCCAATATGCGCCAATGTCCGGACCGGCTGCTGTGCGCCGAGCCCGCCAATTCCCCGGTTACTTCTGGCACGGCCACAGCAATTGCGTGACTCACCGGCCCCCCTCGCGGCAGCCCCCAAGAAGAGAGCCTCCGCCCTGAAATCCCTGATTGTGTAATTATTCGCGTATATTCTTGCGTGTATTTAGGAGGGGAGGCCGCAAACAAATGCAAGCGCGCGCAGGTCCTGAACGGCCCGAAACCCTACCCCCGAGCACTACTTTCCGGCGAAGCGTTGCATTGCGGCAACAAATGCGTGCTTGAGTAACAATTGCCGCAATCACATCAGGATGATTTACGGTTGTGCTCGCTTGACTGTCGACGCAGGCTGTTTAACAATCTCAACGAGTGGGCCGTTCAAAATTCATTCTTTAATTTAAGTCGCGCCGTCGTCGTTCGCATCGTCACACGACAGGTCACCTGATTTTTTGGGGGAGGAGTTATGCCGTACCAGCCTGTTTTGGGGCAGATCATGCCTTTCGCCGGCGCCGTGATTCCCAGAGGCTGGGCGCTGTGCAACGGCGCGCAGCTGGCGATCCAGACCAATCAGGCGCTGTTCTCGCTGCTCGGCACCTACTATGGCGGCAATGGCGTGACAACGTTCTGCCTACCGGATCTTCGCGGCCGTGCCATCCTCGGTTCGAGCGGCGGCGCCGGCGCATATCCGGTCGGCATGATCAGCGGATCGGTGACGGTCAACATGACCGGTCTTCAGCTGCCGCAGCACAATCACATGATCCAGGCGACGGCTGCGAACGGCCAGGGGCGCGGCGCTACGCCCGAGAACAATATTTTTGCGACAAGCACGGCCCCCGTCGGGAAAAACATCTTCCTGGCTGCCGGAAATGCCGAGACCCCGCTGGCGACCGGCACCAATTTGCTGAACGAGGGCGGCGGCCAGCCGCACAACAACATGCAGCCCTATCTCGTCATCAGCTATTTGATCGCGATGCAGGGCCTCTACCCATCGCGAAACTAGAGCTTCCGGGAGCGGGTTTCCGCAAACCGGATCAACTTCAACGCTTCGACCAATCGCGCGTCACGTCCATCGGCACAGCCGGGCTGGCGCGCATAGAGAGAGGGACGTTTTGCGATGGCAGATCCATTTATCGGCGAGATACGTCTGTTTGGCTTTGCGCGGATTCCGAATGATTGGATGGCCTGTGCGGGGCAGTCGCTGCCGATCTCGCAATACGACACCCTTTATGCGGTCATCGGTACCACCTACGGCGGCGACGGCGTGCAGACCTTCAATCTTCCTGACCTGCGCGGTCGCGTGCCGATCGGCCAGGGGACTGGACAGGGCCTTCCCACCTATACGATGGGTCAGATTGCGGGACAGGAAGAGCATACGCTGATTGAAGCGGAAATGCCGGTGCACAGCCATTCGCTGATGTCCTCGACGGCCACCGCCGACACGGCAACGCCGGGGGCGACCGTACACCTGGCGACGTCTTCATCCGGCAATCTCTATTCTCCGATTGCGAATGCCGCTCCCTACTTGGCGATGGCTCCCTGTGTCACCACGGCAGGCAGGAGCATCGCACATGACAACATGATGCCGACCGTCGTCGCCAACTACTGCATCTGCATCAACGGCATTTTCCCGTCACAGGGTTAGGCCACGCCCGTACTGTGTCTGTCTTGAGGAAAGCAACATGTCAGATCCTTTCGTCGGCGAAATTCAGGTATTTCCGTTTGCCTTTGCGGTTGGCGGCTTCAACAATATCTGGCTGCCTTGCTTCGGACAGGTCGTCGCCATTCAAGCCTTTACTCCGCTGTATGCGCTGATCGGCACCAACTATGGCGGCAACGGCACGACCAACTTCGCCTTGCCCAATCTGAACGGCTCGGTCGCGATCAGCCAGGGGAACGGGCCAGGACTTCAGCCGCGCGTGGTCGGTGAGGTCGTCGGCAGCTCACAAGTCAGCCTGACCGGCGACAACATGGCGATGCACACGCACACGCTCCAGCTTGGCAGCGGCACCGCACAGAACGCCGCGCCCGGCCCCGGGACGGGAATGAACATGGTCGCGCTCAATCCGCTGTTCAACGGCTTCGTGGATCCGCCCGGTAATCTCACCTTTTCGCCCAACGCCGTGACGTTCACCGGGCAGGGTCTGCCTCACGACAACATGCAGCCGACCCAGGCCCTGATCTACTGCATCGCCACTGCGGGAATATTTCCAAGCTTCCAATAACGCGTGGGCATGAGCGACGACGGCGCGCCGTTCGGCCTGGTCCCGAGCGATCCGGATTTGCGACTGCGGCCCAGCCGTCCCTCTGACGCGTCGTTCATGCGGCAGCTCTTCAGCGAGGTCAGGGGCGGGCAATTCACCGCCGCAGGACTGTCCGGGCCGATACTCGAGCAGATCGTCGAGCAACAATTCCGCAGCCAGGCGGCCGGCTATGCCGCGCAATACCCCGATGCGATCTCGTGGGTCGTCACGCGAAACGAGACCGAGATCGGCCGGCTGCTGCTCCATTGCGCCGGCGAGTCCTGGCATATCATCGATATCGCGCTGCTGCCGGCCGAGTGCGGTCGCGGTCTCGGCTCGGAGATATTCGATGCACTTGAAGCCAGTGCGCACCAGAGAGGGATCACGGCGCTGACGCTCTCGGTGCTTGCGAGCAATTCGGCAGCGCGCCGGTTCTATCTGCGGCGGGGATTTGCCGAAGCCGGGGAAGCCGGCGCGGCGCACATCGCGATGAGAAAAATCTCGCCTAGCGCGCCGCCTCGCGCAGAAACTTCAGCAGCGCGGCGTTGACCTCGTCGGGCCGCTCCTGCTGCACCCAATGGCCCGCGCCCTCGATGATCAGTTTTCGCGTGAGGTTGGGCAGCACGCGCTCAAGCTCGTTGACGCGCTTGGCGCCGATCAGGCCGGTGATGACGGCGTCTTTCGAGCCGGCGATGAACAGCGAGGGCTGGTGGATTTGCGCGTCCTGCCAGGGCGCCGTCAGCTCCCAGTTGCGATCGAGATTGCGATACCAGTTCAGCCCGCCGCGGAAACCGGACTTGCGGAAGGTCTCGGTGAAATAGGCGAGGTCGGCTTCGCTGAGCCAAGCCGGCAGCGGCTCCTCGGGGGTGCCGTGGCCGAGAAAACCCTTGCCGTCCTGCACGAACATCGCGGCGCTGGGATCGGCGAGCCCGCGGCCACCGAGCACGATGCGCATGGTGCGAGCGACGTCATCTTCGAACTCGGCCTCGGCGACGCCGGGTGTCTGAAAATACTGCCAGTAGAAATTGGTGACGCCGTTCGCGCGCAACAGGTCGAGCGGCTTGCCGCGGCCGCGGAACGGCGGCGGCACGCTGAGACCCGCGACCGCCGTGAAGATGTCAGGCCGGAACAGCGCCGCATGCCACGCAACCGGCGCGCCCCAGTCGTGGCCGACCACCATGGCCTTGCTCTCGCCGAGGGCCTGCACCAGGCCGACGATGTCACCGACCGTGTCGAAGATCGAGTAGGCGGCGACGTCTGCCGGCGCTGCGCTCTGGCCGTAGCCGCGCATATCGGGGGCGACGACGTGGAAGCCGGCGTCCGCCAGCGCCGGAATCTGGTGGCGCCAGGAGTAAGACAATTCCGGCCAGCCGTGGCACAGCACCACCAGCGGACCCTGGCCCGCTTCGCGGATGAACAGATCGATCCCGTTGGCCTTGATCACGCGTGTGGACGACATCGCTTTTCCGCCTTGTTTCAGGGGTTTGGTCGATAAATATGAGGTCCCACGATAGGGGCGCGGCGAGAATCGTGCAATCTCGGGTTCCGGCGGCCAGCCCTGTGTTGTTCGCGCCGGTTCCTGCTGTTAGAACGCCGCTCTCAGGGCTTGGCCATGGCATTTCGTCTCTCTCCGCTACGTCGCAACCGGTTTCCCGCCGGAGCGTTGGCGCGCGCGCTGATTGCGACGGTTCTGGCGGCGAGCATCGGCTGGGGCGGGGCGATCTACGCCGCCAACCAGAGCGTCCAGGGCGCCAAGAAAGCGGAAGAGTCCGGCTTCGATGGCGATGCGCCGACCGCCATCCTGATCGAGGCCTCCTCCGGCAGCGTGCTGTTCGAGAAGAACGCCGACGAGCTGCGCGCGCCGTCCAGCATGATGAAGCTGATGACGGCCGAGGTCGTCTTCAACGCCATCAAGAAGGGCGACATGAAGCTGACCGACGAGTACCGGATCAGCGAGAATGCCTGGCGCAAAGGTGGCGCGCCCTCGGGCGGCTCGACCATGTTCGCCGCGATCAACAGCAAGGTCTCGGTCGACGACCTCCTGCATGGCGCGATCATCCAGAGCGGCAATGACGCCTGCATCGCTCTGGCCGAAGGCATCGCCGGCAACGAGAAGATCTTTGCCGCCGACTTCATGACCAAGCGCGCCCGCGAGCTCGGCATGACGAGATCGACATTCGGCAATTCCAACGGCCTGCCTGACCCCGGCAACAAGATGACGGTGCGCGAGCTCGGCATCCTCGCGCGGCACATCATTCTCGACTTCCCCGAATTCTACAAACTGTTCGGCGAGAAAGAATTCACCTGGAACAAGATCCGCCAGCCCAACCGCAATCCGCTGCTCAATTCAATGGAAGGTGCTGACGGGCTGAAGACCGGCTTCACCAAGGAAGGCGGCTACGGCATGGTCGGCTCGGCCGTGCAGAACGGCACGCGGCTGGTCGTCGTCGTCAACGGGCTCGAAGACCCCGAGGACCGCGCCACCGAAGCCAAGAAGATGCTGGAATGGGGCTTTCGCAATTTCGAGACCCGCGCGCTGATCGCCGCCGACCAGCCGGTCGGCTACGCAAAAGTGTTCGGTGGCGAGAGCCGCTCGGTGAAGCTCGTCGCCAAGACACCCGTGAAGGTGATGGTGCACAAGAACGGCAGCGACAAGCTGATCGCCCGCGTCGTCTATAGCGGCCCGGTGCGCGCGCCGGTCGAGGCTGGCCAGAAAGTCGGCGTGGTCAGGGTCTGGCGCAGCGGTAACATCGCGGTGGAGACGCCGGTCTATGCCGCCGAGGCCGTTGGCACTGGCTCGACCGTGCGGCGTGCCATCGACGGCGCCAGCGAACTTGTGATCGGCATGTTCCGCGCAGGCGCCGAGAAGCTCTGATCATGAGTGAGAGTGCGGGAAAACGGCCGTCCGGACGTGGACGCTTCATCACCTTTGAAGGCGGTGAGGGGACCGGCAAGTCGACCCAGATCAAGAAGCTCGCCGACCGGCTCAATGCGGCGAGGATGCGCACCCTCGTCACGCGCGAGCCCGGCGGCTCGCCGGGTGCCGAAATCATGCGTCACCTCGTGCTCTCGGGGATGGGCAAGCTGCTCGGGCCCGAAGCCGAAACCCTGTTGTTTGCCGCGGCCCGCGACGACCATGTCCGCACCGTCATCGAGCCTGCGCTCAATCGGGGCGCCTGGGTGTTGTGCGATCGTTTCGCCGACTCGACGCGCGCCTATCAGGGCAGCCTCGGCCAGGTGCCGGCCGGCCTCATCAACGCGATGCAGCGGGTCACGATCGGCGATCTTAAGCCGGATCTCACCATCATCCTGGACTTGCCGGTCGAGATCGGCTTGCAGCGCGCCGCCGTCCGTCGCGGCAGCGGCACGCCTGACCGGTTCGAGGGCGAGAAGCTCGGCTTTCATCAAGGCCTGCGTGAGGCCTATCGCAAGATCGCCGCGGACGAACCTGATCGCTGCGTGCTGATCGATGCCAATTCCGATCCCGACACGGTCGCCGGCCGCGTCTGGACCGCGTTGCGCGATCGGCTCCTGCCGACGCCCGCATCGGTGGTGTCGGCATGAGCCCGCGTCAAGTCGAGCGCGAAAGCGCCATTCCGCACCCGCGCGAGACATCGACGCTGTACGGCCATCGCGAGGCTGAAACAGCACTGCTGGCGGCCTATCGCAGCGGGCGCATTCCGCACGCCTGGCTGATCGGGGGACCGCAAGGGATCGGCAAGGCGACGCTGGCCTATCGCATGGCGCGCTTCGTGCTCGCCCATGGCCAGCCGCTGGCGTCTGCCGTGCAGGACTTCGAGACGCTCGCGATCGATCCTGACGATCCCGTGGCGCGTCAAGTCGCAGCGGAGTCTCACGGCGGTCTGCTGACGCTGGAACGCACCGCCAACGACCGCGGCGTGATGCGCACCGTCATTACCGTGGACGAGACGCGCGAGACGATTGGTTTCTTCGGCTCGACCGCTGCTGCCGAGGGTTGGCGCGTCTGCATCGTTGACACCGTCGACGAGCTCAATCCGAATGCGGCCAACGCGCTGCTGAAGATCCTCGAAGAGCCGCCGCAGCAATCGCTGTTCCTGCTGGTGAGCCACGCGCCGGCGCGCGTGCTCGCCACAATTCAGTCACGTTGCCGCAAGCTGCGTCTGCGCTCGCTCGACACGGACGATGTCATCAGTGCGGCCGCCGGAGCGGCGGATCTTGCTCCGACGGATCTCGCCCTGCGTGAGGCGGCGGAGGCTTCCGAGGGCAGCGTCGCGCGGGCGCTGACCCTGATGGGCGGCGATGCGCTGAAACTCCAGCAGCGCACGGCGGCGATGCTGGCGCGACTGCCGCAGGTCGATCCGCGCGAATTGCACACGCTCGGCGATTCGCTTCCCACCAATGACCGCGTCGCGCTCGCGGCCTTCATCGACGGCATCGATCGTTGGATCGCGGAACGCCTGCATGCCGACGAAGCCAATGCGAACCAGAACCTGCCGCGCCTTGCGCGCCTAGCCGAGGTATGGGAAAAGATCGTCCGCGCCGCGCGCGACACCGAAACCTACAATCTGGAGCGAAAGCCCTTGGTTTTCTCGGTGTTCGGCTGGCTGGCGGATGCAACGCGCTAGAGCATGATCCGGAAACCTGGGCAGCGGTTTTCCGAGAGGATCAGGCTCTGAACAATGATCGAACGCAGGTTCGTTTCCAAATTTTGAGAAGCCGGTAAAGGAATTCGTCGTGGCAGCGCGAGCTAAGAAAACCGCCAAGGGCAAGAAGAAGGCTGCGAAGAAAGCAGCCAAGAAGTCCGTCAAGAAAGCCACGAAGAAGGCCGTGAAGGCGCCTGCGCGCAAAGCCGGCAAGAAAGTCACGAAGACCAGGAAAGCCGCCGCCAAGAAGGGCGTGAAGAAGGGCGTGAAGAAGAGCGCTGCGAAGGCGGCAAAGAAGGCCGGCAAAAAAGCCGCCAAGAAGCAGGTCGTTGCCAGGAAAGCCTCTCCGAAAGCCGCCGCCAAAAAGGCAGCTAAGGCTCCGGCGAAGAAGGTGGCCAAGAAGGTGAGGGTAACTGCGCCTGCCGTGATCGCAGCGCCGGCTCTTGCCGCCACGCCGCCGAAGGCTGTGACGCCCAAAGTGCCGAAACCCAAGGCGCCGCGCGCGCCGAAGCCCGTCGCAGCTCCGCAGGCCGCAGCGCCAGCAGCCGCACCGAAGGCAGCTGCACCTGTTGCGGTCGCCGCACGCGACAACGTCTTCTACATCACGACCGCGATCGCGTACCCGAACGGCGTCCCGCATATCGGTCACGCCTATGAGGCGATCTCGGCGGACGTGCTGGCGCGCTTCGCGCGGCTCGATGGCAAGGACGTCTTCTTCCTGACCGGCACCGACGAGCACGGCCAGAAGATGGTCCAGACCGCGCAGAACGAGGGTTTGACGGCCGCGCAGCTCGCCGAGCGCAACGCGAACCGCTTCAGGGAGATGGACCAGCGCCTGAACGTGTCGTTCGACCGCTTCATCCGCACCACCGAAGAGCAGCACCATCGCTCCAGCCAGGAGATCTGGCGGCGCATGGAAGCCAACGGCGATATCTATGCCGACACCTATGCCGGTTGGTATTCGGTGCGCGACGAGGCGTATTACGCCGAGGACGAGACGCGCGTGAACGATGACGGCGTGCGCCTCGGCCCGCAAGGCACGCCGGTGGAGTGGGTCGAGGAGAAGAGCTACTTCTTCCGCCTCTCGACCTATCAGGACAAGCTGCTGAAGCTCTACGCGGATCACCCTGATTTCATCGGGCCTGACTCCCGCAAGAACGAGGTCGTGAGCTTCGTCAAGGGCGGGCTACGCGACCTCTCGATCTCGCGCACCACCTTCGACTGGGGCGTCAAGGTGCCCGGCGACGAAGAGCACGTGATGTATGTCTGGGTCGACGCGCTCACCAACTACATCACCGGCGTCGGCTTCCCGGACGAGAGCGACAAGAACTGGCGTTACTGGCCGGCGGACGTGCACATCATCGGCAAGGACATCATCCGCTTCCACGCGGTGTACTGGCCGGCGTTCCTGATGTCGGCGGGCATTTCACTGCCGAAGCGGGTCTATGCCCATGGCTTCCTGTTCAACAGGGGCGAGAAGATGTCGAAGTCGGTCGGCAATGTCGTCGACCCCTTCAATCTTGCCGACCAGTATGGCGTCGACCAGATGCGCTATTTCTTCCTGCGCGAGGTCTCGTATGGCCAGGATGGAAACTACAATCACGAGGCCATCGTTGCGCGGATCAATGCCGATCTCGCCAATGATCTCGGCAACCTCGCGCAGCGCTCGCTGTCGATGGTCGCCAAGCAACTCGGCGGCGTGCTGCCGGAGCCCGGCGAGTTCAGCGACAACGACAAGGCGATCCTGGCGATGGCCGACGGCATGATCGCGGCGTCACGCGAGGCGATGGCGACGCAGCAGATCCATCACTGGCTCAACGCCGTGTGGGCCGTGGTCGCGGAAGCCAACCGCTATTTCGCGGGCGAGGCGCCGTGGGCGCTGGCCAAGACCGATCCTGCGCGGCAGAAGACGGTGCTCTATGTCACCGCCGAAGTCGTGCGCCAGATCGCGATCCTGGCTCAGCCGGCGATGCCGACCGCCTCGGGTTTGCTGCTCGACAGCCTCGGCGTCCCCGCGGGCGAGCGCAGTTTTGCGATGGTGGGCGGCGGCAAGCGCATCGCGCCCGGCTCGACGCTGCCGGCGCCGACACCGGCGTTCCCGCGCTACATCGAGCCGGCGGCGTAAGGCGTCCATTCGATGTTGGTCGATAGCCACTGCCATCTGGATTTTCCGGACTTTGCGGAAGATCTCGACGGGATCGTGTCGCGTGCGCGCGCGGCCGGCCTCAAACGCATGGTCACGATCTCGACGCGGGTGCGGAATCTCGATCAGCTTCTCGCCATCGCCGAGCGGTTTGACGACGTCTATTGCTCGGTCGGCACCCATCCGCATAACGCGGATGAGGAGGATGGCATCACGCCGGACGAACTGATCGCGCTGACGCAGCATCCCAAAGTCGTCGCGCTCGGCGAAGCCGGGCTCGACTATTTCTACGACGACGGTTCGCCCGAGGCGCAGGCGAGGGGCTTTCGTGCCCACATCGCAGCGGCGCGCGCGACCGGCCTGCCGCTGGTGATCCACACCCGCGAGGCGGACGAGGATTGCGCCCGCATCCTGGAAGAGGAGGCGGCCAAGGGATCGTTCAACGCCGTGCTGCATTGTTACACCGGCGGACGCGAACTGGCGCTGAAGGCAGTGTCGCTCGGGCTCTATATCGGCTTCACGGGCATTTTGACCTTCAAGAAGTCGGACGCCCTGCGCGCGCTTGCGGCCGAACTGCCGTCGGACCGTATTCTGGTTGAAACAGACTCGCCCTATCTTGCGCCGGGCAAGTTTCGGGGCAAACGCAACGAGCCGGCCTATGTGGTAGAGGTTGCCAAGGTGCTGGCTGAGGCGCGCGGTGTGTCGCTCGAAGAGATCTCACGCCAGACCACCGACAATTTCTTCCGCCTGTTCTCCAAGGTGAAAGCTTGAGACTGGACGCCGCATGACTCTGACGCTGACGATCCTGGGCTGCGGCTCCTCCGCCGGCGTGCCGCGCCCGGCACTCGGCTGGGGCGCCTGCGATCCCAACAATCCAAAAAATCGCCGCCGCCGCTGCTCGCTGCTGGTCGAAGAGACGTCGAGCCACGGCACCACGCGCATCGTGATCGACACTTCGCCTGATTTGCGCGAGCAGCTGATCGATACCGATGTCGATCATATCGATGCCGTATTCCTGACGCACGAGCATGCCGACCAGACCCACGGCATGGACGACCTGCGCTCCGTCGTGCTCCACATGCGCAAGCGCATTCCGGTCTATTTCAACCAGTCGACCGCGAAAGACATCATGGCGCGGTTCTCCTACTGCTTCATCTCACCGGAGGGCAGCGACTATCCGCCGATCCTGAGCCGGCATTCGATCGAGGCCGGCGAGACCCAGATCATCAGCGGCAAGGGCGGCGACGTCTCGATGACCGCCTTCCTGGTCCAGCACGGCCAGATCCCCGCGCTCGGCTATCGCATCGGCAACGCCGCCTACACGCCTGACCTCAACGACATCCCGCAGGAGAGCTGGGCGGCGCTGGAAAATCTCGATCTCTGGATCGTCGACGGTTTGCGCTACACCCAGCATTCCAGCCATTTCAGCATCAACGATGCGCTGTCCTGGATCGAGCGCTTCAAGCCGAAGCGCGCCGTCATCACCAACATGACCGCTGATGTCGATTACGAGGTGATCCGGCAATCTCTGCCCGCGGGCGTCGTGCCGGGCTATGACGGGCTGCGGTTGGAGACGAACTAGGCGTCTCTACCAGGCGTAGCGCAGCATGGCCTTGCCGGTGTAGGAGCGCACCAGGCTCGACACTTCGCTATCGAGGTTTGCCGAGGCCGACCAGCCGTTCAAGTCCCGCAACTCCAGCGCAACGCCTGTCAGCGCGGCATTGGGCGCCAATGCCGTGCCGGCGACGATAAGGCCCTGACCGGGCAGGGACTGGAGCGCCGCCGGGATCGACTGCCCCGCGCTGAAATCATGCGCCCAGGCGAGCCGTCCGCGCAGGTTCATCACGCTTCCGAACAGCGCAAAGGACGTGCTGGTGCGCAGGCCGAGCTCGGTACGGGTGTCGGTGAAACTGTCGCTGCCGGGCGCTATGGCAGGCGCACCGCTTGCGTAGGCCGTTTGCGCCGGACTGGAGGGCAGGCGGAAGGTGGCGATCTGCGCGGCAGCGTAAGGCGTGATGCCGAGCCAGGGCACGGCAAAACGGTAGCCACTTTCGAGCCGGCCGGAATAGGCGTTGGCGTTGACGGCCACGTTGAGCTGGCTCGTGCCGGCCGGCGTCACCTGGTAGTCGCCCGTGATGGCCTGCCAGCCATAGGCGAGGGCAGTTGCGACATAGGCTGGTCCGATCGAGTGTCTGACGAAGGCGCCGGCTTGGAACAGATCGGAACGGCCGCTGGAAAAATTGTTCGCAAAGCCGGTGCCGCCGCCGGCGAGCGCAAAGCCCATCCGCGTCTGCGGCGAGAGCGAATAATCGGCGCCGACCATCGTGCCGAAGCTCCGGCTGGCGGAATTGCTGCCGCCGGTCGACACTTGCGAGCTGCCGAAGCCCGCAGCCCAGACGTTCCAATGCGCGGATGCGAGCGAGGGCCGGCCGTACATCGCCCCATAGGCTTCGCGGCCGATGCCGCCGTGGGTTTGATCGTTGCCGATATCGGCGTAGGCGGCGAGCTCTGCGTCAAGCTCCGCGGGGCCGATGCCGCGGCCGTCGATGGCGGGATCGAGCAGCGTCTGGGTGAACTGCGTCATCGCCAGAAACGTGGCCTGTGCCGTCTCGGGCCGCGAGGCGCTGTCGCTGCCGCCGCCAAAGGCTTGCCGCATGCCGCCGGGCCGCGCCTCGCCGGCAATGCCGGGGGGCTCGCCGCTCCAGCCGTAACCTGGCTGCACGCCACCACCACCGCCGCCGTTACCGAACCACGCGCCCGGGAAAGCCGAGGTCGGCGGCCCGCCGAATGCAGCACCGCCAAACCCGGGATTGGCGAAATTGTTGAAGCCATAGCCGGGGGCATTCGGCCCGGCGGCGCTATAGCCCGGCGCGCCTGCGAATGCGCCGAACTCACGCATCGTCTGTGCTGCGACCGCATTGGGCAGCAGCAGACCAGCCGTCAATAGCAGCAGCGGCAGACGCGCACGCACGTCCGCGCTCACGACACCAACCGCATGAAGCGCCCCAACAGCGCCGGTCGCCAGCCACGCAGCCCGCGCGGCGGAATCATCTGGAATCAGCGAATCCGACTGGAGCGAAACGTAAATGCGTCTCTAAAGTTTTCCAATCTTTTCCTGTCGTGTCCGACAGCGTCAAAGCTGCACGAACGATTTCGGAATGACGAAGAACCGCCGTGAAAATACGGTGATTATTTCCATATGTTTCTGAGGTCGCGGCAAGTTCAGGCCGAGATCGCCTTCGCAGAACCCGCTTCATTGCGCAGCAGGAATTTCTGGATCTTGCCCGTCGACGTTTTCGGGATCGATCCGAACACCACCGCCTTCGGCGTCTTGAAGCCGCTCATATGGGTGCGGCAAAAGGCGATGATGTCGGCCTCGGTTGCGCTGGCGCCGTCCTTCAGTTCGACGAAGGCGCAGGGCACCTCGCCCCATTTCGGATCGGGCTTTGCGACCACCGCTGCGAACAGCACGGCCGGGTGCTTGTAGAGGATGTCCTCGACCTCGACGGACGAGATGTTCTCGCCGCCGGAGATGATGATGTCCTTGGAGCGGTCCTTGATGATGACGTAGCCGTGGGCGTCGAGCACGCCGAGATCACCGGTGTGAAACCAGCCGCCTTCGAACGCGTCCTTCGTCGCCTTCTCGTTCTTCAGATAACCCTTCATCACGATGTTGCCGCGGAACATGACCTCGCCGATGGTCTCGCCGTCGCGCGGCACCTCCTGCATCGTCTGCGGGTCGATGACGGTAACGCCTTCCTCGAGCGGGTAGGGCACGCCCTGCCGGCGTTTCATGTTGGCGCGCTCGGCGGCGGGCAGATCGTCCCAGCCGGGCTGCTCGGCGCAGACGGAGGCAGGGCCGTAGACTTCGGTCAGGCCGTACACGTGCGTCAGCTTGACGCCGATACTCTCTGCGCCTTCGAGCACGGCGACCGGCGGCGCGGCACCGGCGATCAAGCCAACGACGCGGCGGGCGGCGTCGCCCTTCGGCGCGTCAGGTGCATTGATCAGCGTGTTGTAGACGATCGGCGCGCCGCACATGTGGGTGACGCCGTGCTCCCTGATCAGCTCGAAGATTTTCGTCGGCTCGACCTTGCGCAGACAGACATTGATGCCGGCGGCAGCCGCAATGGTCCAGGGGAAGCACCAGCCGTTGCAATGAAACATCGGCAGCGTCCAGAGATAGACCGGATGCTGGCCGAGTTGCCCTGCGAGGATGTTGCTGACGGCGTTCAGATACGCGCCGCGATGATGAGTGACGACGCCCTTGGGATTGCCCGTGGTGCCCGAGGTGTAGCTCAGCGCGATGGCGTCCCATTCGTCGCCCGGCGGGATGGCCGCGAAGTCCGGATCGCCTTGCGCGACGGCGGCTTCATACTCGATCCCGCTGATACGCTTGCCGCCCTTGAACGCGGCGTCGTCGACGTCGACGACGAACGGCTTCGGTCCCTTCATCTGCGCAAGCGCGTCGGTGATCACGCCGGAAAACTCGGGATCGACCAGGATGATCTTCGCGCCGCCATGATCGAGCTGGAACGCGATCGAGGGCGCATCGAGGCGGATGTTGAGCGCGTTGAGCACGGCGCCGGTCATCGGCACCGCAAAATGAGCCTCGTTCATCGCCGGGATGTTCGGCAGCATCACCGCAACGGTGTCGCCGACACCGATGCCCTCACCGGCAAGCCAGGATGCAAAACGCTTGCAGCGCTCATGCGTCTGACGCCACGTAAAGCTGCGGCCCTCATAGACCGTGCTGACATGATCAGGATAGACGGCGGCGCTACGCTCGAGGAAGCTCAGCGGGCTCAGTGGCACGTAGTTGGCGGGGGTTTTGTCGAGGCCGATATTGTACTGGTTCTGCCGCTCGCTCATCGACACCCTCCTTGAGGCCGCCTTACAGGAAGCCGATCGAGATCCAGGGGAAGATCGCGACGATGATCAATCCCACCAGCAGCGCCAGCAGATAGCCCCAGATCGGCCTGATGCCCTCGGCCGGATCGACCCGTCCGATGGCGCAGGCGGCATAATAGCCGACACCGAACGGCGGGGCGAACAGCCCGATACCCATCGCGAGGATGATCACCATGGCGTAGTGCACCTCGTGCACGCCGACGGCACGCGCGATCGGAAACAGCAGCGGCCCGAACAACACGATGGCCGGGATGCCTTCCAGCACGCTGCCGAGGATGGTGAAGGCCAGGATCGAGACAGCGATGAAGGTTGCCGAGCCGCCCGGCAGGCCGGTCATGGCCGCCGCCAGCGAACGCGAGAAGCCTGATTGCGTCAGGCCCCAGGCCATGCCGGTTGCGGTCCCGATGATCAGCAGGATCGCGCCCGACAGCGCCGCGGTCTCGACCAGCATCGGAAACAGCCGCCGCCAGTCGAATTGGCGGTAGACCAGCAGCCCGACGAGGGTGCCATAGACGATGCCGATGGTGGAGACTTCGGTGGCGGTCGCGATGCCCTCGACCACGGCGTAGCGGATCACGAAGGGCAGCGCCAGCGCGGGAAGGGCGATGATCAGGGTCTTGCCGATCTCGGAAGCCCTGGCACGGCGGACATGGCTCATGTCCTCATGGCGGTAGCGCCACCACACCAGCATGCAGAGCGTGATCGCGAGCACGACGCCGGGCAGCAGGCCGCCCGTGAACAGCGCGGCGATCGAAACGCCCGTGACCGAGCCGATGGTGATCAGCACGAGGCTTGGCGGGATGGTTTCGGTCTGGGCACCTGTGGCTGCGAGAAGCGCGACGAGGTCGCCGGGCTTGGCGCCGCGCTGCTTCATCTCCGGGAACAGCACCGGTGCAACCGCGGCCATGTCCGCGGCCTTGGCGCCGGAAATGCCGGAGACGAGGTACATGGCACCGACCAGAACATAATGCAGGCCGCCGCGAACGTGGCCGAGGAGGCTGGCGAGAAACGCCACCATGGCGCGCGCCATGCCGGTCATCTCGATCAGCAGGCCCAGGAAGACGAACAACGGCACCGAGAGCAGGATGAGGTGGCTCATGCCCTCGTCCATCCGCCCGACCAGCACCATGACAGGTGTCCGCGTGGTCAGCGCCAGATAGCCGAAGATCGCGAGGCCAAAACCGAACGCAATGGGAACGCCGGCAAAGACGCAGAATCCGGCGACGCCGACGAAGAAGATGACGAGGTTGAGGTTGCCAAGCGGCCGTAACGCCGGCTCCGCCAGCCAGAACAGGCCGATCACAACCACGACCGACAGCGCGGCCGCCGCGACCATCCGGTAATCGGCCGCACGCAACAGCCGCAGCAGCGCAAACGCCGCCATCAGGCAGATGCCGACCGGCAGCGCTGCCGCGCGCCACATGTTCGAGATCTGGAGCGCGGGTGTGGTGATGTAGCTTTCTTCGTAGGCGTAGTCGTAGGACGGCCAGACGATCAGCGCCAGGAACGCCAGCGCCGCGCAGGTCGCGACCAGATCGAGCCATGCCCGCGTCGCCGGCTTTGTGCTCGCGACGATCGCGGTCATGCGCATGTGTTCGGAACGACGGAACGCCACGGCGGCGCCGAGCATGGCGAGCCAAAGGAACAGGATGGACGCAAGCTCGTCCGACCAGATCAACGGCCGGTGCAGGCCGTAGCGCGCGACCACGCCGGCGAACAGGATGACGATCTCGGCGACCACCAGGATGGCCGCCGGGATCTCGACGAGGAGACCGAGCGCGCGCTCGAGCGAAGCCAGCAACGAAGGTCGGCGAGGGGACTGAACCGTCGCCTCGCCCACCACTCCGGTCGCCTCAACCTCGATATGAGCCATGCCGGCCCCGACGCGTTACGACAGCTTGCCGACGGCCTTTTCCAGGAGGTCCCAGGCCTGGTCGCCGTATTTGCCCTTCCACTCGGCGTAGAAGCCAGCCGTGCGCAGCTTGTCGCGGAACGGCGCAACGGCGGGCTGGTTGAAGGTCAGGCCCTTGCCAGCGAGCTCCTGCTGGAGATTGGCGTTCAGCTTCGCGGTGTCGGTGCGCTCGTTGATGGCCGCGGCGTTGATGTGCTTGGCGACGACGGCGCGCACGTCCTGTGGGAGCTTTTCCCAGGCGCGGCGGTTTGCCAGGAACCAGAAGCCGTCCCACATGTGGTTGGTCAGCGAGCAGTACTTCTGGACCTCGTAGAGCTTGGCGGTCGAGATGATCGCCAGCGGGTTCTCCTGGCCTTCGACGATCTTGGTCTGGAGCGCGGAATAGACCTCGCTGAAATTGATCGAGGCGGGCGCCGCGTCGAACGCCTTGAACATCGAGGTCCACAGCGGCGACACCGGCACGCGGATCTTGAAGCCCTTGAGGTCGTCCGGGCCCGTGATCGGCTTGCTCGACGACGTGGTCTGGCGGAAGCCGTTGTCCCAGATCTTGTCCATGACCTCGAGGCCGGCCTTCTTGATCTCGCCACGGACATAGCCGCCGAGATCGCCGTCCATGGCCTTCCAGACCGTGTCGTAGTCCGGGAACGCGAAGCCGATGCCGTTGATCGACGCCGCCGGCACCAGCGTTGCCAGGATGAGGCCCGACAGCGTGAAGAACTCGACGCCCCCGGAGCGGATCTGGCTCAGCATGTCGGTGTCGGAGCCGAGCTGGTTGTTCGGGAAGATCTGGAGGTCGAACTTGCCGTTGGTCTCAGCCTTGATCGCCGCCGCCATCTCCTTGGCGCGCACGTTCAGCGGATGGGTGTCCGGCAGGTTGTTGGCGTATTTGTAGGTGAACTCGGCGCTCTGGGCGCGGGCGACGTGGGGCGCACTGAGGCCGCCCAGGACCGCGGTCGCGGCGGAGGCCTTGAGAAGCGTGCGTCGGGAAAAGCGCGTCGAAACCATGGGTCTGCTTCCTCGGAAGAATTGTTTTTGTTGTGAGATGCAAACCTATACGGATGTCAGGCCAGCAGGTCATCTGCGATCTCGCGAAGCTCGCTTATTGCAGCCGGACAACGCCGCGGCAATATCGGCTTTCGCCACATGCGCCGGATAAAAAAACTGAAGAACAACCCCATGCACAGTAGCCGTCAAGAGCCGGGGCGATGCTCGGGTGGCGGGACGGAAACAGGCCGGAAGCGAAGGCGCCGTGGCATGAGTATGGGCTAAATAGCTGATCTAATTGTACATAAATATATTCCATAATATACCTTATGCGAATTACGGATATGGGGATCCGGACTTGGCCACGGCGCTCGCGGCGCCTGCCGGTGCGCTCTCCTCCTGCTGCCATCCAGGCAGCGGATGAGCCAAATCGGTCCTGCCGGCTACGACACGGTCGTCTTTGGCTTGGTCTGAACCCTGGCGCCCTCGGCCAGATCGACGGATGGATTGAGGATGACCTGGTCGCCCGTGCGGACGCCGCTGTCGACTTCGAGCTCGGAGCCGAGGTCGCGCAGCACGCCGATCTTCCTGAGATGCGCCACACCGTTTTCGACCACGGCGACCTGCGTGCCGTTCGCATTGAAGATGACCGCATCGGCCGAGATCCGGTAGCTCGGCGTCTTGCGCGGAATGTGCAGTTCCACGGTGCAGTAGATCCCGGACGTCAGCGCGGCGTCGGGGTTCGGGATATCGACCTCGGTCAGCAGCGTCCGTGAGCCCGGCTGGAGTGCATCCGCAATCCGCGTCACGGTGCCTGGAAACGTCCGGTCCGGGATTTCGGGCACGCGCACCACGGCGGCAATGCCGGGCTTGAGGCCGAAGGCCGCGTCCTGCGGCACGAACACCTGGGTCCGGATCACATTGCCCTGCTGGAGCGTGAACATGAACGTGCCGGAGGTGGTATCGGCCTGCACCAGGCTGCCGACATCGACGTTGCGCTGGGTGATGACGCCGTCGAACGGCGCCACGACACGCTGGTAGAGTTTCTGCTGGCGCAGGACCAGCAACTGGGCCTCCTCCGCCTTGATATTGGCCTGCGCCACCTGCGCGGCCGCCTCCTGGGCCTTGAGCGTCTGCTCGTCGATCGTGCCTTGCTGGGCCGTGAGCCAGCCCTTGTCGACCAGCGGCCGGTCGCGATCCCAGGTGACCTTGGCAAGCTCCCGGTTGGCCTGCGCCTGCTGGAGTGCCGAATTGAGCTGGGCCAGCGTCGCTTCGGCCTGGGCGATCTGGTGATCGAGCTCGGGCGCCACGATTTCGGCCAGCAGCTGCCCCGTCTTGACGTGGTCGCCGATATCGACCGCGCGCGTGGCGATATAGCCGCTGGCGCGCGCGAAGATGTTGGCGCTGGCAAAGGCCGAGGTCGTCGCCGGCAGTCTCACGATGTCGATATTGGCGCTGGGCACGACCGTGGCGACGCGAACCTCCGGGACGAAATTGCGCGTCTCAGCGGCGGTCGCAAGCACTTGGCGGCGCTCCGAATAGTGGCTCCAGGCTCCGGCCGCGAGCGCTGTGCCGGCGACAAGCGCCAGGCCAAGGGCGGCGAGGCGCCCTCCCCGAAGCTTCCTGCGCGGCGGTACGACCGTCTCCTTGTCCCGTTCGGTCTCCGTCACGCGCTCGGCGTTGATTGGTCCGTTGAAATTCATTCCAGCACCTCGTCGAAGACCCCGTGATGTGTCTTGCCGTCATTGCCCTTGCGCAGCATCGCGAACAGGTAAGGGACAACCAGCAGCGTCGTCGGCGTCGCGAACAGCAGGCCGCCGATCACGGCGCGTGCGAGCGCGGCGTTCTGTTCCTCGCCGGCCGCGCCGATCGCCATCGGGATCATGCCGACGATCATGGCGGCGGCGGTCATCAGCACCGGCCGGATCCTTGTGTGCCCGGCCTCGATGGCCGCCTCGAAGGCGGTCTTGCCGGCAAGCTGCTGCTCGCGTGCGAAGGTGACGAGCAGGATCGAGTTGGCGGAGGCGACGCCGACCGCCATGATCGCGCCCATCAGCGACGGCACGTTGAGCGTCGTGCCGGTGACGAACAGCATGGTCAGGATGCCGCACAGCGTCGCCGGCAAGGCCAGGATGACGACGAAGGGGTCGCCGAAATTCTGGTAGTTCACGACCATCAGCAGATAGACGAACACCGCCGCAAACAGCAGGCCGATGCCGAGATTGATGAAGGCGCTGTTCATGCTCTGGATCTGCCCGATCACCTGAATGGTGTTGCCCGGCTTGAGCTGGCTCTGAAGATCGGCCGTGATCTTGCTGATCCGGCTCGCCACGCTGCCGAGATCGCGGCCCTGGACGCTGGCATAGACCTCGTAGACCGGCTGCACATTGGCCTGGTTGGCGTTGGTCGGGATCGTGGTGCGGTGGAACGTGGTGACGTTGCTGAGCAGGCCGGGAATCGGCGTGTCGGTTTGCGTTGACGCCAGCGAGGTCGAGACCGGCGTGTTGGCGAGGTCGTTCAGCGATCCGATCTGACGTTCCGGCGTCTGCACGGCGAAATAATACGGAATGCCCGAGGACGGATCGGTCCAGAAATTTGGTGTCACCTGCTCCGACGAGCTCAGGCTGACATTGAGGTTGGTGGCGATCGTATTGGCGTTGAGTCCGAGCTGCGCGGCGCGGGTGCGATCGATGTCTGCGTAGAACGCGGGCGCATTCACCTCCTGCTGGAGATGGGCATCGACAATGCCCGGGATCGCGGCGATGCGCTGGCGCAGCTCGCCCGCGACCTTCAGATTGTTCGTCTTGTCGTAGCCGACGGTGCGCACGTCGATCTGGGCCGGCAGTCCGAAATTGAGGATCTGGGTGACGATGTCGGCGGCCTGGAAGTAGAAGGTCTCTTCCGGAAATGCGGACGGCAGCACCTCGCGCAGCTTGCGCACGTAATCGGCAGTGGGTTGGTGCCCCTCCTTCAGCGAAACCAGGATGACCCCGTCATTGACGCCGATGGTCGAGCCGTCGGTGAAGGCCAGATTGTAGGAGCGCGCCGGCAGGCCGATATTGTCGACGATCAAGGCGCGGTCCTTGTCCGGAATGACCTGCCGGATCTTGTTCTCGACCTGCTGGAAGATCTTCTCCGTGGCCTCGATGCGGGTTCCGGCCGGCGCGCGGACGTGAAGCTGGATCTGTCCGCCGTCGATCGCGGGAAAGAAATCCCGGCCGACCAGCGGCACCATCACGGCGCCGAGCACCAGAATGGCGGCCATCCCCGCCGGAATGATGAAGCGATGCTCGATCAGTCCGCTGAGCGAACGCGAGTAAGCATGGCGCATCGCCTCGAAATTCCGTTCGAAACCCGCATGGAAACGCGCGAACGGGCCGCGCGGTGCGTCGCCGGGTGCAGGATGGTGCTCGCCTCTCAGCAGCAGGCCGATGATGATTGGCGTCAGCGTCCGCGACAGGCCGTAGGAGGCCAGCATCGCGAACACCACGGCAAGGCCCAGCGGCGTAAACAGGTACTTGGCCGGCCCGTCCAGGAAGACGACGGACGTGAACACGCAGCTGATCGCGAGCGTGGACACCAGCGTCGGCACGGCGATGCCGGCCGCGCCGTGCAGCGTCGCCTGCGGCAGCGGCATCCCCTCTTCCGTCAGCAAGCGATGGGTGTTCTCGATGGTGACGGTGGAATCGTCGACGAGGATGCCCACAGCCAGCGCGAGGCCGCCCAGCGTCATCGTGTTCAGCGTCTCGCCAAGGAAATAGAGCACGATCAGCGAGGTCAGGATCGACAGTGGGATCGAGATCATGACCACGACCGTCGATCGCCATGATCCCAGGAACAGCAGGATCATCAGCGCGGTCAAGCCGGCCGCGATCGCGCCTTCGCGCAACACGCCCTCCACCGATTGCTTGACGAACACCGACTGGTCGAACAATTCGTTGATCTGCATGCCGGGAGGCGCGGCGGCGCGCGCGGCTTGCAAGGCCTTGTGGACCGCATTGACCACGCTGACCGTGGAGGCATTGCCGTTCTTGATGATGCTCAGCAGCACCGAGCGCCGCCCATTCTGGCGCACCACGTTCTGCTGCACCAGCCAGCCGTCGTGCACCTGGCCGACGTCCTTGACGAAGATCGTAGCGCCGTTCACGACCTTGATCGGGATGTTGTTGAGATCGTCGATCGAGGGCGGCGTCGCGTTGGTGCGGACGACATATTGCTTGTCGCCCATCTTCGCCGTGCCGGCGGGCAGGGTCAGGTTCTGGGCGTTGACCGCGTTGACGACGTCGAGCGGCGTCAGCCCCTTGGCGACCAGCTTGGCGGGATCGATGTCGACCATGATCTGCCGGTATTTTCCACCCGACGGCGTCGGCAGCGTGATGCCCGGGATCGGCGCCAATTGCTGGCGGATGCGGTAGATGCCGTAATCATAGAGCTGTTGTTCGCTCAATGTGTCGGAGCTCAGGCTGACTTGCAGCACGGGCACGCTCGATGCGTTGAACTGCACGACGACGGGCGCCTGGATGCCGGGCGGCATCAGCGCGCGGATGGCATTGGTGGCGGAGACGATCTGCGAGATCGCGAGGTCGAGATTGACGTCGGGCTGGAAGTAGATCTTCTGCACCGACAGGCCGGCCATGGTCTGGGCTTCGATGTTCCTGATGCCGTTGACGTTGGAGGAGATCGAGTACTGGCTGTAGGTGGTGACCCGTTGCTCCATCTCGGGCGTGCTGAGCCCGGTATAGCTCCAGATCACCGTCACGACCGGAATGTTGATCTCCGGAAAGATGTCGGTGGGCATCTCGAAGATCGTGACCGCGCCCAGGAACAAGATCAGCGCGGCGACCACGTAGAACGTGTGCGGAAATCGCAGAGCAAAACGAACGATACCCATAGCGGGCACTCCTCGCCCCGCGGCGGCCACTTGCGGTCTCCGCGGCATCCAGATCAGCGGTCAAAGCATTGCGCGCGGACGATCGCCGCACGGCCCGGCCTTCTGCGCTTCCCGGATGGTTCTTGACGTCGAGGGCCGACGAACACCTGCCCGCCCCTGTCGTGCTCCCGGCTTCACGCGGCCGGGATTGCAGTCGACAGCAAATCTGGAGACAGGAGATCAGAAGTGAAAGGCGCGCGGCGTTAATTCGCGGCAATGCAGCGCAGGATTGGACCACAAATCGGTGAGCGCGCTTACAGGGGAGCTCAAGATTATGCGAGCGCTCGCTTCGACCTGGATGCGTTGGAAGCTCCTCATGGTGAGGAGCGCGGAACGCGCGTCTCGAACCATGAAGGCCCCCGCTCTCGCCCGTGGCCATCCTTCGAGACGCCCGCTTTGCGGGCTCCTCGGGATGAGGAGCCGAGCGTGGATGAGGTTGCGGCCCTATCGCAGCGGCAGCAGCTCCAACTGGCTTTGCGCCTTCTTCACGGCCGCTGCGTACCAGCTCTGGCCCGGCGCTTCCTTCGCGAAACACTTGGTGTAGGCATCCATCGCCTGGTCTTCCCTAGCCATGGCGTCCTGCGGGGTCTTCTTCGCCATCATCTGCTTCCAGACCTTCTCGCAGGCCGGGATTTCGGCCGTCTTCACGGCGTCGGTTGCGGCGAGGTAGTAGACCTTGTCGGCCTTGATGGCGACGACGCCGATTTCCTGCGGCGGCCCCTTCAGGCCGCCATTACCGCGCACGCCGAGCACGGCCACGACGGCACTTGCGCCAGTGGGCTTCGCGATCGGCACCTCCGCGTATTTGGCGAAGGCGGCGTCCTGGATGGCGTAGTAATAGAAGCGGTCAGACTTCAGCGCCGCCCCCTGCTCCTGCGGCATGCCGTCCTCGCGATGCTCGGCAAGCCAGTGCTTGAGCAGCGTGGTCGTCGTCACCACGGCCTGCATCTTGTCGCCTTCGGAGGCGAAGCCGAGCCCGTCCAGATGGCCGAAGCCGGAATCGCCCTTGAACAGCGTGTCGGCGTTCGACTTGCCCTCGGCCGGCAGCCCCTTGATCGTGACTGGCCCGACCAGGCCGCGCAGCACTCCTGTCAGCTCTTTGAGCGCCGCATCGTGCTGTTTGCTGGTCTCGTCGTTTTCCGGAGCCTTCGAGAACTTCGCGATGTAGCGATCGCGCAGGTCGAGATAACGCTGCTCGGGCGTGGCCGCATGCGCGGGGGTCGCGAGGGCGAGCAGGCAGAGCAAGGCAGGCGATCTCATGCGATTTCCGTAAGGTGGAGCGATCTCCAGTCTTTGTGCCGGTGCCGGGCGTCAAGGTTCATCGGCAAAGGCGGGCGCCCTGCTCCGCCGGCGCCTTCAGGCGATATACCTGCGGAGCGCTCCGGCCGCATCCATCGCTGCGCACCAGCCGAACACGACGGCGGGACCGATCATCGTGCCGGGCCCCGGATATGTGCCGCGGAAAATGGACGATGAATCGGTCCCGACTGCGTAGAGGCCGGACAGAACCTTCCCGTCGCGAGATAAAACGCGGGCACATGAATCCGTGCTCAGGCCGGCGCTGCTGGCAAGATCCGACGGCCAGACGGCCACTGCGTAATACGGTCCCGGCCCGATCCGCCGCAGGCACGGATTGGGCCTGGTCCGGGGATCGCCATTGAAGCGGTTGAGCGGGCTTGAACCACGGCCGAAATCTTCATCGACGCCGGTTTCGGCATGGCGATTGTACCGCTCGACGGTTTCGGCAAGCCGTTCGCCGTCGACAGCGATTTTTCGCGCCAGCTCTTCGATGGTTTCACCCGCGATCAGATAATTGGCTTGCAGGAACATTTTCAGGTTTTTCGTTCCGGGGTGAACGAGCCCGATGCCAAAATCCCTGATGAAGGCACGATCGCAGATCAGGAAGGCCGGCATAGCGGACGCGGCTGACGCGTTCGAACGCAACATCGCTGCGACGAAGTCGTGGTAGGAATCGGCCTCGTTCACGAAGCGGCGGCCCGATCTGTTGACGGCGAGCAAGCCCGGCTTGGCACGATCGAGCATGATGTGCGGGAAGACCGACACATGGCCATCGGCCTGCGCCATCACCGAGCTCGGCATCCACAAGGCCGGGCTGTGGAGGTCGGGTTCAATGACGGCGTTGACGCGCTCGGCCGCCAGCATGCCGTCTCCTGCGTTCGACGAAGGCGCGAGCGAAAAGCGCCGCGCGGCCTCCGGAAACAACCGCTCGCGAAGCTCGCGGCTCCAGCCGATGCCTCCGGTTGCCAGCACCACGCCCTTGCGGGCGCGCACCCTCATTTCTCCGGCCGGCGACGAGAGGATGGCACCGACGATATCGTCGCCATCGCAGATGACCTCGCGAAGCGCCGTCTCAAACCGCAGATCGACACCGGCGCGGCGGACGCTGTCGAGCAGTCTCGCGACCAGCGCGTTGCCCATGATCAGGCGTGTTCCGCGCTTGTGACTGACACGATCCAGTGCATGCCGGGCGAGCAGGCCGACGACGTGACGGAAGTTGGTCCAGTTGCGGAACGGAGCGAGCAGCGGCGCAATGTCCGCCTTCCCGACCATCATGCCGCCGAGGACCATGAATTCCCGGCGCGGCGGCCTGACACGGACAAGATCATCGCCGAGCTTGCGGCCGTCGAACGGAACGGCGCCGAGGGCGCGACCGCCGATCGCGGCCCCCGGGAGGTCCTTGTAATCGGGATGAACCGGCTGTGCTGCGAACTGCACGCTCGTCTTCTGCGCGAGATAATCGAGCACGATCGGGCCGGCTTTCAGAAACATGTCGAGGCGCAAGTCGGCCGCGTGCTCGCCGAGCATCGCGGCGAGATAGGTGCGCGCAGCCTCGATCGTATCGGGCGTTCCCGCAAGCTGTCCCTGCCGGTTGCCTGGAATCCAGACCGTGCCGGCGGAGGTCGCAGTCGTCCCGCCGACCATGTCCGATTTTTCGCACAGCATGACGTTGAGGCCCTCGAGGGCACCAACCAGCGCCGCCGTCATGCCGGCCGCGCCTGCGCCCACGACCAGAAGATCGGTCTCGGCGTCCCAGGTGCGATCGGCTTGCGGCATCCCGCCCCCTTCTCTCACGAAGCGGCGCGCGCTCGTTCGATCACCGCTCTCCCCACCGCGAGCGCCCGGCGCGCGCGCGTTTCGGCATCGACGGTTTTCGCCAGCTGAACGGTGGGGACCTCGATGCTGATGGTCAGGTTGTCCGGCATCGCCCGCGTCAGTCCAACGAGATCGATGCCGCCCTCGCCCGGAAACAGCCGCTCCTCGCGCGCGGCATGGATCAGCTGCTCCGTCGTCGCCGGCCGTTCGGCCGGGCCGTCGCAGAGCTGCCAGTAGTGCAGCCGTTCAGCCGGGATGGTACGGAGATCAGCAAGCGTGCTTTGCGATCGATCGAAATGCAGCGCATCGACGAGAATGCCGGCCGCGGGATGATCGATTTTCGCGACGATCCGTATGGCAGTCGTCAGGTCGGGAACGCTGGTCCATGGCATGAATTCGAGATCCGACGTCATACCATGGCTTGCTGCCGCCTCGCAGAACCGCCGGTAGCGATCCGAGAACCGCGCCAGATCAGGATCGTAGGCCGCGACGAGGATGTGTTTCGCGCCGAGGCGCGCGCCCGTCTCGAAGAAGGGCGCGAAAGACGCGACGTCCGTTTCAGGCCTGAACGCAACGACTTCGAGATCGGCGACGGTCACGCCCGTCGACTGCAGCCGTCCAAGTGTCTCCCGCAGGAGCGGCGCGTCGTCCATCAGGCGATAGGCTATCCCGCCAGGCGTCGCGGGCAGCAATCGGAGCCCGACTTTTTCATAGCCGCAGCGGGCTGCCAATTCGATCATCTCGGGCGGCGCGAGATCGAGCACGGTCAGCGCGGCCAGCGAGAAAACCGCCATCAGCCGAAATCCGCGATGCGGGCGTCGAGTGCGAACATGCCCTGATAGACTTCCGCCTCACTCGCCCGGCCCAGGATGTCAGGGGCAAGCGCGCGCGCCTGGTGCAGGGCGCTTCGCAACGAGGCCGTGTCGAGCGCCTCGATCAGCAAAAGCCCGGCGAAAAAGCCCTCGTCCTTGCGCATGCCCTTCTCGGTCGTCTTCACCGAAGTCCGCGCCTCGTCGGTCGCCCCGATCTGCACGGCGGCGACCCCGTCGCACGCAACCAGTGCCTCAGCCAACTTTTGCGGGTCGCCGGGCACGGTCTCGATCCGCAGCGCCATGACCGTGGCCCCCTCGCCCCGCCCTGCCCGCGCGACCATGACGCCGCCGCCGCGCATGAAATTGCCGAGCTTCGGCATGATCCGCTGCGACCATGGCGTCGGCGCGTTGAGGCGCGCCAGATAGGCCTCGCCGTCGAGGACCTCGGGCGCATCGAGCTCGTACAGGATGAAGAAGCGGTTGATGTCGTCCCTTGCCGCGCGGAACACACGCGTTGCCAGGAAACCCCTTGTCGTCACGCGCTCGGTGGTATGCTCGCGCGTCAACCAGTGCCGGTAATCGGTCAGGTCGTGCGCCTCGACGTCGCTCCAGATGGCGAGAAATCCCGCGCCACGCATCCCGCTCTCCCCTGCTTATGCCTTGCCGGCGGCCGCAAGCCCGTGCAGGGCCGGCGGGATCGTGTCAGGCAATTGTCCGAGCTTCTGGACGGCCGCCAGCATCGCAGCGAGATAGCCGTAAGGACCCAAACCGCAAATCACCGCCGTGCAGGCACTCGACGTGATCGAGTGGCGATGGAGCTCGTCGCGCGCGTGGATGTTCGAGATGTGCAGCTCGATCTTCACGCCTTCGAAAATCTTCAGCGCATCGATCAGCGCGATCGAGGTGAAGGAATAGCCCGCGGGGTTGATGATGATCGCATCCGCACTGCCATGGGCGGACTGGACCCAATTGACGAGCTCGCCCTCCATGTTGGACTGGTGGAACGAGATCGAGACGCCGAGCTGATCGGCGAGCGCCTGGCAGCTCGCCTCGATCTCCGTCAGCGTGGTCCGGCCGTAGATGTGCGGCTCCCTGATGCCGAGAAAATTGAGATTGGGTCCATTGAGGATCATGATTTTGGCGGCCATTGTCGTTCCTCGTATCCGTTGCCAACGCTTGCGCGACTAACCAGCAAACCATTTCGCCGGGATCGTCACCAGCCCCGGGAATAGCACCATCGCGAACAGGACGATCAGTTGGGCGATCATGAAGGGCCAGACGCCCTTGATGATATCCTCCATGCTGATCCTGGAGACGCCGCAGACGACGTTGAGCACGATTCCGACCGGGGGCGTGATCAGGCCTATGGAATTATTGATGATGAAGAGGACGCCGAAATAGACGGGATCGATGCCCGCGGCCTTGATGATCGGCATCAGGATCGGCGTCAGGATCAGGATCGTCGGCGTCATGTCGAGCGCCGTTCCCACGACCACCACGACGACCATGATGGCGAGCATCAGGATCGTGTTGTTGCCCATGAAGGGCTTCAGGAGATCGACGACCTGGGCGGAGATTTCCGACACCGTGATCAGCCAGGACGACACCAGCGCCGCGGCGACGAGGAACATCACGACGCTCGTCGTCACGGCCGACGACACGAAAACCGCGTAGAGTTGCGACCATTTCAGCTCGCGATAGATGCAGGTCGCGACGAACAGCGAATAGACGGCGACGACGACGCCCGCCTCGGTCGGCGTGAAGATGCCGAAGCGCAGTCCGACAATGATGATCCCGGGCAGCATGAGCGCCCAGAAACCGTCGATGATGGCGTGCAGGATTTCGCGCAGCGAGGCCCGCGGCGGCGGCGTCAGATCCTCCTTGCGCACGACCCAGTACCAGGCGGCGCAGAGGCCCAGGCCGAGCAGGAGGCCGGGAACGATGCCGGCGAGAAACAGTTTTGAGATCGACACGTTGGCGGCGACGCCGAAGATCACGAAACCGATGCTGGGCGGAATGACGGGGCCGATGACGCCACCGGCCGCCACGAGACCCGCCGCGTAGGTCTTCTTGTGCCCCGCAGCCACCATCATCGGCACCAGCAGCGCCGCGAGCGCGGCAGCATCGGCGGCCGCCGACCCGGACAGGGACGACAGGATACAGGCCGCCAGGATGGTCACGTAGCCGAGGCCGCCCCGGAAGTGCCCGACCGCAACGAGCGCGACATTGACGATGCGCTTGGCCAGCCCTCCCTTGTTCATGATCTCGCCGGCGAGCATGAAGAAGGGAATCGCCATCAGCGGAAAGCTGTCTGCGCCGTTGATGACGTTCTGCGCCACGATCTGGGCATCGAACATGTCGATCGTGCTCATCAGGGCGACGCCGCAGATGAGGAGCGCAAATGCGATCGGCATGCCCAGTGCCATGGCGCCGAGCAGCGAGAAGGTGAAGACGGCGATCGTCATGGCATGATCCGGGTAACGCGAAGGGAATGAACGGGCGTGACGGCGACGGAGGACATCACTGCTCCTCCGATTCCCTGACGGCCACCATGTCCTCCTCGCTCGCCTGCCCGCTGATCACGCGGTACAAATCGTAGAGAAGGATGACGGCGGTCGACACGCCGAAGATCACGCCGACCGCGTAGAAGATGCCCATCGAAAGGCCGGTGGCCGGCGCGCGGTCGTCGAGATTGATGATGGTTTGCCGCCAACTGCCGGACAGCAGCAGCCAGTCGGCAAACAGCATCAGGCAGTAGTTGAGGACAAAGCAGATCCGCTTGCCGGAAGCCGGCAGCTTCCGGATCAGGGTGTCGACGCCGAGATGGGCATGCTCGCGCATCGCGACGATGGCGCCGAGGAAGGTCAGCCAGACCAGCAGCCAGCGCGACAGCTCCTCGGAGATGGTGATGCCGGAATTGAAGCCATAGCGCAGCACGACGTTGCCGAACACCAGCACCACCATGACCGCAAGACAGGCGGCAATGACGGCCTTGAGGAATGTGCAATAGAGATCGAGAGCTCGCGCCATGCGTGACGTCCGGGCAAATGAGAGATGGGAGCCGGCCATCGGCCGGCCCCGCCGCCTGCGTGATCGAGACGTCGGCTACTTCACGTCCTTGCGGATGCGCTCGACCTCGTCATTGAAAAGCTTCACCGTCTCGGGGCGAAGATTGGCGGAAATCTTGTCCGCAACCGGTTGCACCGCCTTGCGCATGCGCTCGGTCTCCTCGGGAGCGATCGCATTGTACTGCATGCCCTTGGCCTGCAATTCCGCCAGGGCCTTTTCGGTCTGAAGCCGGGTCTGCTCCTTCTGGTAGCCGCGGCTTTCCGCATAAGCCTCGCGCATCAGCTTCTGCTCGGTCGGCGACAGCTTGTCCCAGAACGCCTTGCTCACCAGAATGATGTTCAGCGTGAAGGTGTGATTGGTGGCGGACACGTATTTCTGCACTTCGTAGAACTTGTTGGAGAGAATGACCGTGTAGGGATTCTCCTGGCCGTCGACGGTGCGGGTCTCCAGCGCCGAATACAGCTCGCCGAAGGCCATCGGGACCGGGTTGGCCTTGAAGGCGCTGAAGCTTTCGAGATAGACCGGGTTCGGAATCACGCGCAGCTTGAGGCCGCTGAAGTCCTCGAGCTTGGTGATCGGGCGGGTGCTGTTGGTGACGTTGCGGAAGCCCAGGCCCCAATAGCCGAGACCGATCAGCCCCTTTGACGGCAGCGTATCGATCATCGCATTGCCGAACTTGCCGGTCGCGAGCGCGTCGGCCTGCTCGGTCGTGTTGAAGAGGAACGGGAAATCGATCAGGCCGAATTCCGGAACGACGGTCGCGAGCGACGTCGTCGAGGCCGACAGCATCTCCTGGGTGCCGCCGCGCAGCGCGGATTGCTGCTGCAACTCGTTGCCGAGCTGCGAGGCCGCGAACTCGCGGACCTTCATCTTGCCCCCGCTCTTGGCGAGCAGGATTTCGGCAAATTTCTGCACACCGAAGCTGACGGGGTGATCGGTGTTGTTCAGGTGACCCCACCGGATCGTCCGCTCCTGAATATCATCGGCGGCGGATGCGCCGACCGTCAGCGCCACGCAGATCGCCGTCGCAGACAGCGCCCGTACCAACAAGCTCATCGTTTCCTCCCTGTTCCCTAGGGCACGAACGGCGGCTTTAAGCCCCTGTTTTCCGTACCCTCCGCTTATTTACACATCATACATATATTTCCATGTCAAAGGACAATATCGATTTCATATGAGATTTATCTAGACGTCAGATATCTGAGTTCTGCTATATTGCTGGGAACGTTGATGGTTCGGCCGCCTCGAAGAGGACGGACGATCGGGACAAGCGGGATCACTGGGCATGGCGGCACTTGAGGAACGGGCTCTGTCGGCCGGCGACAGCGGCTATCGGCGCATTCGCTCCGACATCATTTTCGGCGTGCTGACGCCTGCCGGCCGGCTCAAGCTCGATGCCATGAAGGAGGATTACGGCGTCAGCATCTCGACGCTGCGCGAGATCCTCAATCGGCTGACGTCAGAAGGCTTCGTGGTCGCCGAAGGCCAGCGTGGATTCGAGGTGGCGCCGATCTCGATCCAGAATTTGCGCGAACTCGCCGATCTGCGCATCCTGCTCGAGCATCATGCAATGGCCGAGTCCTTCCGTGCCGGCGACGTCGAGTGGGAGGGCCGCGTGGTGTCCGCCCATCACAAGCTGGCGGCGACCGAACGCACCGTCCTTGCCGAGGGTGACGATCCCGAGCTGCGCAAGCGCTATGACGGCGAATTCCATCAGGCTCTGATCTCTGCTTGCGGCTCGCGCGAGCTGATGCATACCCATGCGATCGTGTTCGACAAATATTTCCGCTATGCGCTGCGCTATCGCGGCGCGGAGACGATCAACCAGCACAAGGCGTTGCTGGAGAGCGCCCTGAAGCGGGACATCAAGAGCGCGCGGACGGTCCTCACGGACCACATCAATGGCTGCGTCGCGCATGCCCTGTCCTCCTGGAAGGACGGCTGACCGCCCTCGCCTGCCAGCAAGATCAAGTCGTCGACGAAGAAGAACGATCAATGCACGCCAAAATTCCATTCTCCACGGCCAGGCTCGACGGCTTGCTCGATGCGTCAGGCATCGACGTCCTGATCGTGACCTCGAAGCACAACATCCAGTATCTTCTCGGCGGCTACTATCACTTCCAGTTCGACTACATGGAAGCCATCGGCGTCAGCCGCTATCTGCCCATCTTCGTTTACGTGAAGGGCGCACCGGACAAATCGGCCTATATCGCCAACCGGAACGAGCGGGACAGCGTCCAGAACAGGACGAGCGCCGGATACTGGCTGCCGCCGGTCGTGTTCGGATCGTCGACCTCGGTCGAGGCGATGACGCTCGCGCTTGCGCATGTGAAGGCCGTCGCCACGCCTGCGCTTCGAATCGGCGTCGAAATGTCCTTCCTTCCGGCCGATGCGGCGGACGTGTTGCGCAGGGAGCTTCCCGCTTGTCAGCTCGTCGAGGCCATGCGCCCGCTCGAGAAATTGCGATCGATCAAGTCCGCGGCCGAGCTGGAGATCCTCCGCGAGGCGTCCGAGCGGGTGGTCGCGTCGATGATGGACGCGGTCAACCGCACCCGCGCCGGCCAGAGCAAGCGCGAGATCATCGATCATCTGCGGCGGGCCGAACTGTCCCGCGACATGATCTTTGAGTACGCCCTGGTGACGGTCGGAACGAGTCTCAACCGTGCTCCCTCCGATCAACGTCTTGAGCCCGGCGACATCGTCTCACTGGATTCGGGCGGGAACTACGGAGGCTATATCGGTGATCTCTGCCGGATGGCCGTGCATGGGGTGCCCGACACGGAGCTTGTCGATCTTCTTGCAGAAATCGCAGCGATCCAGCAGGCGGCACGCGCGCCGATACGGGCTGGTCTCAGCGGCCGTGAGATCTACATCGCGGCGAATGAAGCGCTGGCAAGGTCGCGCCATGGCAAGCAGATGCATTTCGTCGCTCACGGCATGGGCATCGTCAGCCACGAGGCGCCGCGCTTGACCGCCAACGGCCCCATTCCCTATCCGGCCGACGACGCCGATGCGCCTCTGGAGGCCGGCATGGTCATCTCGATCGAAACCACGCTGCCCCATGCGCGGCGGGGTTTTATCAAGCTCGAGGATACGATCGCCGTGACCGCAGACGGTTATCAGGCCTTTGGCGATGGCGCGCGCGGCTGGAACAGGATTCCGGAATGACCCCGGATCTGATTCCCGCGCACCGTATCGAAACCGCGGTCGCCAGCGCCGATATTCTCGGCGAGACGCCGTTATGGTGTGACCGGTCCCGCAAGCTGTGGTGGATCGACATCGACGGTCGGCTTCATCAGTCCTTCGATCCGGCCACCGGCGCCCATCACGTCACGTCCTACGATTGCCAATTCCTCGGCAGTCAGGCCCTGACCACGGAGGGCTCGCACTTGCTTGCACGGGATCTGGGTCTCTCCCGTCGGCTGCCCGGTGACGTTCCTCCCACCCCGTTCTGTGAGGTCGAAAGCGGCCTGGACAACCGGCTCAATGACGGACGCGTGGATGCACGCGGCCGCCTGTGGATCGGCACCATGGACAACCAGCTGCATCGGCCGAACGGCTCGCTCTATCGCGTGACCGGGGACGGTCAGGTGGCGCGCATGTTCGGCGACGTCATCGTCACCAACGGGATTGCGTTCTCGCCGGACAATCGCACGCTCTATTTCACGGACACGCGGCGATATTGCACCTGGCAGTTCGACTTCGATCTCGACGACGGCGTGATCCGCAACAGGCGCCTGTTCGCGGACTACAGCGCTTCCGGGGAGAGGCCAGATGGCGCGTGCGTCGATGTTGCCGGCGGGCTTTGGACGGCGTTCTTCTCGGGCGGCCGGGTGGCGCGCTACCGGCCGGACGGGACAATCGACACGGTCATTCCGCTGCCTGTGACCAATCCGACCTGCCTGTGCTTCGGCGGGAACGATCTGAAGACGCTGTTCGTGACGACGGCCCGAAAGTTTCTGGATGAGCAGCAGCTCAGCATCGAGCCTCAGGCCGGTCATCTCCTCGCCATACATGGCGTCGCGCAGGGGCTGCCGGAACACCGGTTCCTGATCGATCAACGCAGCCCTACTCCGCCGGCGTGAGCTGCTGCCGGCCCAGGCGGACCGCGGCGGTTTCACGCACGCGGACGCGGGCGCGGCGCTTGCGCCACCAGATCACAACGCCGGTGACCGACAGCGCGGCCACGACGAGGCCCATGATCGAGATCAGGATGCGGCCGAACAGTCCGACGATGCGGCCGGAATGCAGCGGGAATTGCGCCTGCACGAAGATATCGGCGGCGGTGCCGACCCAGGGCAGCCGCTCGCCGATCGGACGGCCGTCCTCGCTGTCGTAATAGAGCTGCGCCGGGCCGACGCCGCCGGCGCCGTGATCGTCGCCGGGATGGAAGTAATGTGCGGCGTAGACGCCGTGGGCCGGGCCATAGGTGATGGCGCCGACCGGGATCGTCCAGCCGCGCGCTTTGCCGTCGGCGGCAGCGCGCGCGGCGATCTCGGCGAAGGTCATCTTCGGCTCGATGGGATCGTCGAGACCGCGGTACGGCCGCTGCTCATAGGGCGTCGGCGTATAGTTCGACACCATCTTCATCATCGGCGAGAACACCTCGAAATACAGGTTCAGCGAGAACGCTGTGAAGGCGATGATGAACAGCAGGCCCCAGGTCCACAGGCTGAAGGCGCGGTGGATATCGAAATTGATGCGGTAAGCGCTGCCCGAAGTCTTGATGGTCCAGGCCGGCGCCCAGCGCGCCCAGAAGCCGCGCTCGAGCTGGCGCGTGACCTGGGGCGCCCGCGCAGCCTTCGCCTTCCGCCGCGACGGCAGCGTCAGATAGAAACCGACGAAACAGTCGATGGTCCAGATGATGGCGATGATGCCGAGCACACGCATGCCCCAGCGATCGCTGCCCCAGAACTCCGGGATGTGCATGGTGTAGTGGAGCTTGTAGAGGAACGAGACGAAGTTCTCGCGCGTCACCGGCCACACCGCGCCCCAATAGCGCCGGCCGAGCTCGACGCCCGTGTTGGGATCGAGGAAGACCTGGTTGTAGTCCATCGCGAAGCGCTTGCCGGTCGCCGGATCGATCCGCGGCATCACGAAGAACCACAGCGAGTGGCCCTCCTCCGGCGTCATGAAGAGGTAGACGACGCGCGCATGGGGATCGCGCTGCTCGATCATCTTGGCGAGCTCGATCGAGGGAATCGCCGGGCCCTTGGTCGAGACGTCGAACAAATGGCTGTTCAGGACGTCATCGATCTCATGGTCCCAGGAGATGATCGCGCCGGTGATGCCGGAGAAAAAGAGGAAGCCGGCCGTCAGCAGTCCCGCCCAGCGATGCAGCTTGCCGAATATTGCTCTCATCGCTCAGGTCTCACTTCACGGGTCCGGCTCCCCATTGCCGGACGCATCATTGCGTTGAACTCACCAACGGTAAGTCAGCTTTCCGATGGCCTTGCGTCCTTCGGCGTAGAAGCAACCTGACGCGGCGCCGTAGCAGGCGGCAACATAGCGCAGGTCGGTCAGGTTGGTGACGTTCAGCGACAGGCGCCAATTGTCACGGGTGTAGGCGAGCAGCGCGTCCAGCACGGTCGAGGATCCTACCTTGAACGTGTTGGCGTCGTCGCCCCAGGTCGCGCCGACATAGCGGACACCGCCGCCGAATTGAAGCCCGGCGAGTTGGCCGCTCTGGAGCGTGTAGTCGCTCCACAGCCCAGCGCGGTTGAGCGGAACCGTCGGCGGAGCCTTGCCGAGATTGACCGGGTCCTGCGACAGCATGGCGTCGACATAGGCATAGGCGGCGCGCAAATTCCAGCCGTCGGCGAGCGACATGGTGCCCTCCAGCTCGATGCCGCGCGACTTCACCTGACCGATCTGCGATGCAATGTAGGTCGGAGGCGGATAGACGACGACGTTGTCTCGCGTCAGGTCGAAGGCCGCGATCGTGAACAGCGCATTCCAGCCGAGCGGCTGGTACTTGACGCCGACCTCGTACTGGACGCCGGTCTCGGGATTCAGCAGTCCGCCAGTCGATGTCGTCGCCAGCACCGGCAGGAACGATTCCGAGTAGCTGAAATACGGCGCAATGCCGTTGTCGAAATTGTACATCACGGCGGCGCGGCCGGTGAAGGCCGAGGCGTCGGTCGAGGCCGAGGTGTTGAAGAGGTCGGCGTTGACTTTCGTCGTCACGAAATCCTGGCGACCACCGAGCTGGAACGAGAGCCGGCCAAGCTTGATCTGGTCCTGCAAGTAAAGGCCGACCTGCGATTGCTTGACGCCTGTGTTGTCGGTCATGGCGCCGATGGCGTAGTCGTAGCTGTAGACCGGATTGAACACGTTGACTGTCGGCGACGAGGTCGTGGCGCTGAAGGCGGTGTCGCGGAAGTCGGTGTTGCGATAGTCGATGCCGGCCAAAACCGTGTGACGGAGGAAACCCGTGGTGAACTTACCCTGGAGCTGATTGTCCACCGCGAAGGAGTTGATGTACGAGTTGCTGTAGCTGCCGACGCGCGCGTAGTCACCCGCAGCCTCGTCGGTGTAGCCGGCGCCGTAGAAGACCTTTTCCTCGTTGTGCTGGTAGGCGTAGCGCAGGTTCTGCCGGAACGTCAGGTACTCGTTGAAGTCGTGCGAGAGCTGGTAGCCGACGGTCGCGATCTCGGTGTTGTAGGCGTCAAACCCCGGCACGCCCGCGAAGAACGAGACCGGGATGGTGCGGCCGTTGTTCGGCCAGACCGTACCCGAGGCCGGCAGGAACTGGAGGCCCCACCCTGCCCGGTCCCGCTGGTAGTTGGCGAGGAACGTGATCGTCGTGTCCTCGTTCGGCTTGATGGTGACGGCCGGCGCGATGAAGACGCGATTGTCCTTGGTGAAGTCGACCTGCGTTTCGCCGTCGCGGACCACGCCGGTCAGGCGCCACAGCACGGTGCCTTCCTTGTTGGCCGGACCGCCCATGTCGAACTGGCCCTGATAACGGTTGAAGCTGCCGCCGGAGATCGAGGCCTCGCCGAACTGCTGCGCGGTCGGCAGTTTTGTCACATAGTTGAGCAGGCCGCCGGTGCCGCTGCCGCCGTACATCGCCGACGACGGTCCTTTCAACACCTCAAGGCGTTCGGCCCCGTAGGGATCGAGGCCGTTGAAATGCACGTAATTGCTCGATGGGATTCGCAGGCCGTCGATGTAGAGGCCCGGCATGGTCATGTCGAAGCCGCGGATCTGGAGGCCGCCGAATCGGGTGTCCGAGCCGCCATTGACGTCGCCGCTGACGCCCGCGGTGTAGCGCAAGGCCTCGCCGATCGAGACCGCGCCCTGGTTCCGGACCTGGTCGGTGGTGATCACCGACACCGACTGCGGCGTTTCGATCAGCGGCGTGTCGGTCTTGGTGGCCGTGCCGCTCCGCGTGGCGACGAAACCGCGGACCGGACCATTGGCGCGCTCACCCGCGTTGCGACTGGTTGAGGACGACTGGCTTGGCTCGGCCTGCTGCGCCGGAGAGCGCCGGGCGGCGCGTGCGGTGCGCGTCGTCGCAGCTCGCCGCGTTGAAGTCGTCGCGGGGCGCGCGCGCTGGGTTGGCGCTTCCACCGATACTGCGGGAATTTGAGTCTGCGCCTGCACCGGCGCGACGGGAATTGTGAGGGCTAATGTGCTGACGGCGCCGCAGAAGAGCACTTGAAGATGTCGAAGACGCGTCCTGGAACGCAAATGAAGTTGGAAGTCTGTCACGTCAGTCGGAGCCCCACGCACCTCCGGCTTCGCCGGAATGATTTTTGGACTCTCGCCCTAACGCAGGGACATTTTCAGTGCGATAGGAACTGCATTAGAATGTCTCCAGACCTGTGCGCGGCATGTGCGACGAATGCGCTCATGCGCGCGCATTTGTTTCAGTGCATTTCCTGCTGGAATGATTCCAAATAAGCGGAGCTCTCGTTTGTCTGCGACGCGCGATCACCGGATCGCGGTCACGGCCAATCGGCAAAGTTCAGCGTCGGCCTCGATCGTCCGGCTCTCACGCGCGCGGCGACACGTCGTCGCCACACGCCGGGGGCCTCGCCGGTGTGCTTGCGGAAGAAGCGGCTGAAATACGCCGTGTCCTTGAAGCCGAGCGCGAATGCGATCTGCTTGACGGCGACGGTGCCGGCCTCGAGCCGGCTTGCTGCTTCCTTGACGACGCGCTGCTGGATCAACTCGCTCGGCGAACGGTTCAGCTCCCGGCTGCAGAGTGCGTGCAGGCGATCCGGCGTCATGCCGAGAAGACTGGCGTAGTCGCTGACGCGCAGATGCTGGTGATAGCGCTCCTCGAGCAGCCTGCGGAACCGGCTCAGGATCTCTGCACTGCTGCCCTCCTCGTCGCGGTCGTGGTCGCCGGCGAACAGACGCCAGAAGCGCAGCACGCACAGTGTGAGTTCCGCCGACATGATCGACGCCGCGCCACTGCGTGCAGGCGAAACAATTTCGGCGGCGATCGCCGCAATGGAACGCGACATCGTGGTCGCGAGATCAGGCTCGATCGGCAGCGTCATGATGCCGCCGGCGCCTTCGAGCGCGAGATAGGCAGGCTCGGCCGAGGGCGGAAGATAGCGATGCCACACGCCCGTGCGTAATTGCAGCAGCTCTGCCGTCGCCCCGGCCGAGACCTCCAGATAGTCGGCTGATCCCGCCGGGAGCCAGGCCATCGCGGGCCCGGCCAGCGTCGTCACTCGTCCGGCCTGGCCGACCTCGGCAGCCGCTCCGCCATGAAGACAGAGCAGATGGATGAACGGCCGCGCGGCTTTCGACGTCAGCATCCAGCGCCGCGCAACATAGTGCGAAGCGATCAGCTCGGCGCCGACGGGTGCCGCGCTGCTCGTTGATGCGGCCGGCGTCGGACCGGTGCCCGCGACGCCTCGACGCACCAGGCCCCCACGACCGGAAACGTCCAACCTTTCGCCGGATCTGTCCATTGTGCGAACAAAGCCCGAGGTGCTTGCTAGGTCAAGCCCCGGTCACGGCTGGCTTCGATGAAGCCGCGCCGACAAGAAATCGGGACGATGAGGACACGACCACTCACACCGCTTGCGAACCATCGCTTGAGTGAAACACGAGGGAGGATCGACATGTTTTCGGCGAACCGTCGAACGTTGCTGCGCGTCACCGGCCTGGCCGCGCTCACCGCAGGTCTGGCGACCTTTGCGTCCACGGCCGATGCGCAGGAAAAAATCCGGATCGGCTATGCCATTTCCAAGACCGGTCCCTATGCCGGCGGTGCCGGCATCACCACCCTGCCCAATTACGAGCTGTGGGTGAAGGACGTGAATGCCGCCGGCGGCATCAAGCTCGGCGACAAGAAATTGCCGATCGAAATCGTCGAATACGACGACCGCAGCAGCTCGGAGGAAGCCGTCAAGGCGATCGAGCGTCTCGCCAATCAGGACAAGGTCGATTTCATTCTGTCGCCCTGGAGCACGGGCCTCAACCTCGCAGTCGGCCCGACGCTGAATCGTCTCGGCTATCCTCATCTCGCCGTCACCTCGGTCACCGACAAGGCGCCGGAACTCGCAAAACGCTGGTCGAATGCGACGTTCTGGCTCGGCACGTCCGCGCAGATCTCCGAGGCGCTGGCCGATCTGCTCGGCAAGCTGAAGAGCGAAGGCAAGATCGGCGGCACCGTCGCCATGGTCAGCGTCGCCGACCAGTTCGGCATCGAGCTCTCCGCCGCCGGCCGCGAGGCTTTCAAGAAGCACGGCCTTACGATCGCTTACGACAAGACCTATCCGATGGGGTCGCAGGATCTTCAGCCTCTGCTGAAGGACGCGATCGCGTCCAATCCGGATGCGTTCATCGCTTTCAGCTATCCGCCGGATACGATCGCGCTGACCGAGCAGGCGCAGCTCCTGAAATTCAATCCGAAGATCTTCTATGTCGGCGTCGGCACGGCCTTTCCGCTCTACAAGGGCAAGTTCGCCGCCAACAGTGACGGTGTGATGGGGATCGGCGGCTGGAACGCGGACTCGCCGCAACTGAAGGACTACCTCGCGCGCCACAAAGCCGCGACCGGCAAGGAGCCGGACCGCTGGGCGAGTTCGATCACCTATGCCAGCCTTCAGGTGCTTCAGCAGGCGATCGAGAAGGTCGGCAAACTCGATCGCGCCGCGGTCGCTGCAGAGATCCGCGCGGGCACGTTCGACACCATCATCGGCAAGGTCAAGCTGAAGGACGGCCTGCTCCAGGAAGTCTGGAGCGTCGGCCAGTGGCAGAACGGCGAGTTCTACGCGCTCGCGCCCGCCTCGCTTCCGGGCGCGCGTGCACCGGTCGTGCCTAAGGCGCAATGGCAATAAAGGCCGCGGTGACAGTAAGGCTGGCCGGCAGTCCTTGCGTCGCGAGGCCTGCCTGCCGTCCGCTCTAAGGGACATCGTTTATGCTGCTTGTCGACATCGTCCTGCCGGGCCTCGTGCTCGGCGGCATGTATGCGCTGATCGCGCTCGGGCTGACGCTGCAATATGGCGTGGCGCGGATCATGAACCTGTCTTACGGGGAGTCGCTGGTCGCGGCCGCCTTCGGCGCATTTTCGCTCTACAGCGGTCTCGGGTTGAGCCCGCTCGCAGCGCTGCTGCTGGCCGTGCCGGTCGCGATGGTGCTGAACTGGCTGCTGTATCGCTTCCTGCTGGAACGGCTGATGCGGCGGGGCAAGGACCGGGGCGCGCAGGAGATCGACAGCATCCTCGTCACCTTCGGCGTGCTGTTCGTGATCCAGGGCGCCATGCTGGTTGCGTTCGGCGGTCAGTATTACAGCTACAGCTATCTCTCGATTCCGCTGACGATCATGGGATCGACCCTGGCGGTCAATCGCCTCGTCGCGCTGCTGTTTGCAGCCCTGGTCGGCGGCGCCGTGTATCTCGCCCTCACCCGTACGCGGATCGGCACCGCCGTCCGTGCGATTGCGGTCGACCCTAACGCCGCGCGGCTCGTCGGCATCGACGTCGCGGCCTTGTCAGGATTTGCGTTTGCCTTCGGCGGCGGCCTCGTCGCCATCGGCGGCGTGCTCGTGAGCATGTTCCTCACCTTCAACGCCGCGATGGGCGTGGTCTTCACCATGAAGGCGCTGGTCGTCGTCATCATGGGCGGCGTCGGCAACGTGATGGGCGCGCTGGTCGCAGGGCTGCTGCTCGGCGTGGTCGAAACCGCGGTTGCGCGGCTGGTCGATCCCGGGCTGACGCTGGCTGCGACCTACGCGCTGTTCCTCGGTGTGCTCCTGATCAGGCCGACGGGTCTGTTCGGGAGGGCTGCGTCATGACCGAGTCTCTCCGCCTGCTGCTATGGGGTGTCGCTCCCGTCCTGGCGGCGGCCGTCGTCGCCTATCCGCTTTACGTCAACGGCTATTATCTCGCGCTCGGCATCAGCGTTCTCTATTTCACGGTCCTGGCGACGGCGTGGGCGATGTTCTCCGGTCCCACCCGCTACGTCTCGCTTGCGACGGTCGCCTTCTTCGGCCTCGGCGCCTACACCGCCGCGGTGCTCGGCGAGACCATGCCCTGGCCGGTCGTGGTGCTGGCCGCGGCCGGCGTCGGTGCGCTCACCGCCGCCATCACCGGGCTTTCGACGCTGCGGCTATCAGGCATCTATTTCGTGATCTTCTCCTTCGGCCTTGCCGAGCTGATCCGGCAGCTCGTGATCTGGTACGAGGTCAACATCCACAAATCGGTCGGCCGCTATCTCTTCAGCGCGGTGACACAGGACATTCTCTACTGGCAGCTCCTCGCCCTCACCGCGCTCGTCTTCCTGGTCGGCTGGTGGCTCGGGCGCTCGCGCTATGGGCTGGCCCTGCGCGCCATCGGCGCCGACGAGACCGCGGCCAGTCATTCCGGCATCGATGCGACGCGGGTCAAGCTCGGCGTGTTCATCCTGAGCGCGACCTTCATGGCGATGACCGGCGCGGTGATGGCGCCGCGCTGGACCTATATCGATCCCGCGATCGCCTTCAATCCGACGATCTCCTTCCAGGTCGTGATCATGGCCCTGCTCGGCGGCGCCGGCTCGCTGTTCGGGCCCGTGCTCGGCGTCATCCCGCTGGTGCTGCTGTTCGAGGTTTTGACCGCGACGCTGCCCAACCATTTCAGCATCGTGCTCGGCGTCATCTTCGTTCTCATCGTGATGCTGCTGCCGAACGGCGTGATCGGCCTGTTCGGGGTCGGGCGCTGGCGCGTCCCGGCCGGTCGTCCCAATGCCGCCTCCGCCCGCTCGATGGATGCACCGCTCCTCGGGGTCGAAGGCGTCAGCAAATCATTCAGCGGATTGCGCGCGGTCGATGGCGTCAGCTTCACGGTCGCGCCGGGCCAGATCGTCGGCATCATCGGACCCAACGGCTCCGGCAAGACGACGCTCCTGAATACGCTGTCCGGGGCCTTGCGGCCCTCGTCAGGCACGATCCGGTTCAGCGGCACCGTCCTCAACGGCCTGCGCGCGCACCAGATCGCGCGCCTTGGCCTTGCCCGCACGTTCCAATTGGTCCGCGTGATGCCGGACCTGACCGTTGCGGAAAACGTCGCGGCCGCGCGGCTGTTTTCCGGTGCACCCGCGCCGTCAGGAGCTTCGGACGAGACCGGCCGCGAGCTGCTCGATCTGGTCGGGCTCGGCGCCATGCAAGAGACGCAAGCGGGTGAGTTGACCTATATCGACCAGAAACGGCTCGAACTTGCCCGCGCGCTGGCGCTGCAGCCGCGCCTCGTGCTGCTCGACGAATGGCTGGCAGGGCTCAATCCGAGCGAGCTCGAGACCGGCATCGCCCTGATCGCGAAGCTGCGTGATCGCGGCCTCACCATTATCATGGTCGAGCATGTCATGGACGCGATCCGCGCGCTTTGCGGCCACTGCATCGTCATGAATGCCGGCAGCGTGATCGCGCGCGGTGCGCCGGACGAGGTGTTGTCCGATCCGAAGGTCGTCGCCGCCTATCTCGGAGGCGACGATGCTTGAGGTCGCCGCACTCTCCCACTTCTACGGCAAGCACCAGGCGCTGGCCGACGTCGCGCTCGGAATCAATCAGGGCGAGATCGTCGCCATCCTCGGCGCCAATGGCGCCGGAAAATCGACCCTGCTCAAGAGCATCGCAGGCCTGGTGAAGCCCGCGCCGGGCGCGACGATCCGCTTCGACAGACAGAGCGTCGGCGAGCTGCCGGCTCACCTGATCGTAGAGCGTGGCATTGCGCTTGTGCCCGAGGGACGCGGCGTCTTCGGCGATCTGACGGTTGCCGAGAATTTGCAGCTCGGCGCCTACCCGGCCCGTGCGCGCACAGGCGAAGCGGACCGGCTTGCCAAAATCCTGAACCTGTTCCCGCGCTTGGCCGAGCGCATGCGCCAGGCTGTCCGCACCATGAGCGGCGGCGAGCAGCAGATGGTCGCGATCGGCCGCGCGCTGATGTCGAACCCGCAACTCCTTTTGCTCGACGAACCCTCGCTCGGCCTGTCGCCGCTGCTCAGCCGAGAGGTGTTCCGTGCACTCTCTCAAATTCGCACCGATGGCCTCAGTGTGCTGCTGGTCGAGCAGAACGCACGCGCAAGCCTCGACATCGCCGACCGCGTCTACCTGATCGAGTCCGGCCGCAACGCCGGCAGCGGACTGGCGGCCGCGATGAAGAACGATCCCGAGATCCAGCGCGCCTATCTCGGCAAGGCGCGCACTGCATCGCCATCACAATAGTCACCCAACCCATGGAGAGCGCCATGAACGCAATCGACCTTCTCATCGGCGGCAAGGACCAGGCGGCCAGCAATCAGCGCACTTTCCAGCGCCACAACCCGATCTCCGGCGAGGTCGCGACAACCGTGGCGGCGGCCTCGATCGAGGATGCCATGCGTGCCGCCGACGCTGCGGCCGCCGCCTTCCCGGCCTGGTCGCAGCTCGGCCCGTCCGAGCGCCGCAAGCGGCTCAGCGCCGCCGCCGACATCCTCGCGCGCCGGGCGCCGGAATTCACCGCGCTGATGGTGGCCGAGACCGGCGCCACCGCGGGCTGGGCCGGCTTCAACGTGCATCTGGCCGAAGGCATGCTGCGCGAGGCCGCCGCCATGACGACGCAGATTTCCGGTGAAGTCATTCCGACCGACAAGCCGGACAATCTCGCCTTGGCCTTCCGCCAGCCGGTCGGCGTGGTGCTCGGCATTGCGCCGTGGAACGCGCCCGTGATCCTTGGCGTGCGCTCGGTCGCGATGCCGCTCGCCTGCGGCAACACGGTGGTGCTGAAGGCCTCCGAGATGAGCCCGGGCGTGCACCGGCTGATCGGAAGCTGCCTCGCTGAAGCCGGCCTCGGCGATGGCGTCGTCAATGTCGTGACCAACGCGCCGGAGGATGCGCAGGCCGTAGTCGAGGCGCTGATCGCGCATCCCGCCGTCCGCCGCGTTAACTTCACAGGCTCGACCCGGGTCGGCCGCCTCATCGCGCTGGCTTGCGCAAAGCATTTGAAGCGTGCGCTGCTGGAGCTCGGCGGCAAGGCCCCGCTCGTCATTCTTGACGACGCCGACCTCGACGCCGCCGTGAACGCGGCTGCCTTCGGCGCCTTCATGAACCAGGGCCAGATCTGCATGTCGACGGAGCGCATCGTCGTCGACGACAAGGTCGCGGATGCCTTCATCGCCAAATTCGCTGCGAAAGCGAACGGTCTTCCCTTCGGCGATCCCCGCAAGGGCAATGTCGTGTTAGGCTCGCTGGTCAGCGGCGCCGCCTGCGATCGCGTCCGCGGCCTGATCGACGATGCCGTCGCTAAGGGCGCGGTGGTTGCCGCCGGCGGACACGGCAGCGGCACGATCATGCCGGCGACGATCGTCGATCACGTCACCCCCGCGATGCGTATCTATGGCGAGGAAAGCTTCGGCCCGGTCGTGACCGTCGTGCGCGTCAGCGGGGTCGACGAGGCCGTGCGCGTCGCCAACGACACCGAATATGGCCTCTCCTCCGCCGTGTTCGGCCGCGACATCGCGCGGGCACTGGCCGTTGCCAAACGGATCGAGGCCGGCATCTGCCACGTCAACGCCCCGACGGTGCATGACGAGCCGCAGATGCCGTTCGGCGGCACCAAGGCATCAGGCTACGGCCGCTTCGGCGGCAAGGCCGCCATCGACGAATTCACCGAGCTGCGCTGGATCACGTTGCAGACCGGCCCGCGGCACTATCCGTTCTGATCGGCACTGGGTGGGAAACGTCGTGTGTCTGCGATAGGCTCGCTTCCGAGTCAGTTTGGGGGATGAAGACATGGCGGAGCCCGGCTTCGGTCGGTTCATGAAGGACCACCGGGAGTTTTTCAACGCGCTGGCCGCGGATGGCTGGCGCGCCATCCCCGGCTATGTCGGCGTCGAGGAAAAGATCCTGTCCGGCCGCTTCGATCACCCGAGCAAGACGGGCGCGGTAACCCGCCTGTCGCGCTGGGCCGCCGGCGCGTCGGTGGAACATCCGGTCTCGCATGATTGGTGCGAGGAGGTCTTCCTGGTGTCGGGCACGCTGTCGATCGGCACTGCATCGCAGGAAGAACAGCTGCTGGAGGCCGGCACTTATGCCGTGCGGCCGGCCCATGTCGCGCATGGACCGTTCTTCACCCGTGACGGCTGCCTGATGATCGAGTTTCTCTATTATCCGCCGACGGCCTAAATCTTACAGCACGAGCCGCCGGCATCCTTCTGTTCGCCCGCCAGCACGCTGCGGCTGTTACGCTCCGGCGGGATGTCGCCGGCGGCATTGGCCGCGAAGAAGCCGGTCGGCTTCAGCATGAAGCCGGCATATTCGACCGGCATGATCGGGAAATCTTCGGGCTTGCAGATATGGGTGTGGCCAAACGAGTGCCACAGCACGATATCGGTATTCTCGATGTTGCGGTTCTGGGCTGCGTAGCGCGGCAGGCCGTCGCCGCCGGCATGGACGTTGGGATAATCGCCGCTGGCGTACTTTTCCGCCGCATCGAACGCCGTGACCCAGACATGCTTCGTCGCAAAGCCGCCGCGCTTGCGCACATAGCTGCCCTCCTGCGCCAGCATCAGCGGGCTCGGATTGACCACGAGCTTGTAGGCCGGCGCATTGCCGACCGAATTGGTCTCGTTGGGATTGCTGATCTTCCAGAACCGCCCGGTCTCACCATTGGCGATCGCCGCCGCATCGCGCTCGCGCGACAGCACCCGCGTCGTGGTGTCGAAGGCGTTGCCATGCGGATTGTCGTGGCCCCAGGGCCGCGGCACGAAGTCGTGCTCGGTGACGGTGTTACCGCCGCCGTCGAGATCCATGTGCATGCGCACGTTGAAGAAGTGCTGGTGCGTCGGACCGCCGAGATTGTCGTCGACCATGCCGCCCCATTTGTACTTTTCGCCTGATAGCACGGCGGCAGTCTGGATGATGCCGGTGAGTTTCGTCTCGAGCTGGATCGTGCCGTCCTGGTACAGATACCAGTAGAAGCCGTAATCGTAATTGCCGACGGTCGCGAAGAACGAGATCACGAGCCGCCGCGAGCGCCGGACCTCGAACAGGCCGTTGCGGAATTCGTAATGTTTCCAGGCAATTCCGTAGTCTTCTTCATGCATGCAGATGGCGTTCTGCATGACGAAGGGTTCGCCCTTGTTGTCCGCGGCGGGCACGTCGAAATAGTGGATGTTGCCAAGGCAGTCGCAGCCGAGCTCCAGCGCATTGGCGAGCATGCCGAGCCCGTATTCGCCGGCATCGAACGCCGACTTCCAGAAATGGTTCTCCGTCGGATCGGCATAGGGCACCACCATCTCGGTGACGCTGGCGCGGTGGATCAGCGAACGTTTGCGCGTCCCGTCCTGATAGGCGAGCTGATGCAGCACCAGGCCCTCGCGCGGCGTGAAGCCGACGCGAAATCTCCATTTCTGCCAGTCGACCTTCCAGCCGTCGACCTTGAAGCTCGCACCCTCCGGCTGTTCGATATGCAGCGGCTTGATGTCGGTGCGCGGGCTCGTGACCTCATGCGCGCCGTAGTTCCGCTTCTTGCGCGGGATCGGCACGATCGGGTCTGCGTCGGTGAGGTCGATGACCTTGCCGCCGATGAGGTCGACCACGGCGACGACGCCCTCGATCGGATGGGCATAGCCGTTGTCCTGAAGGTGCTCGCGGAAAAAGCTGACGGCACGCACGATGCGGGCGCCGCGCTCATACTCGAAATCGAAGAAGCCCGAGGAGAACGGATCGACCTGAACCAGCTCGATCTCCTTGTCGGTGAGCCCGCGCCGGACCATCGCCGCGCGCCAGCCGGGATCGGCCTTCACCACCGCCTCGCACTTGAAGAACTCTTCCAGCATCACCGGCGGCTGCCCGTAGGGCGCCTCGCGGTTCGGAATGATCTTGCGGCCGACGATCTCGTTGCGGGCGAGATCGACGATGTGCTCGATCGCCTCGCCCGTGGTGACGTCCAGCGTCAGCGCGAAGGCGCGGCGCGGCGTTCCGCCCGCAGCCAGCTCTTGCTTGGTCGGCTCCTCCAGCCGCACCGTCGGGAAGCGGCAATTCTCGGGCGAGGTCGCAGCCGTGCGCACCAGGGTGCAGGCCGCAGTGATCTCGTCCGCGGTCAGGGGATCGAGCGGATGCAGCGCGGCGGTCTGCGCTGGCGATTTGGCTTTGACGGTATCGAGCATGATGATGTCCGGAGGTCAGTGCTAGGCGAGATGCGTGGTGATGGCGCGGAAGGCGGCGAACCAGCGTTGGTCGATCGGGACGTCCATCGCCTTCGGCTGCGTCGCGAGCTTGACGATGACGGTGTCGGAGTCGAGATCGACATAGAGGTGCTGGCCGTGGATGCCGATCCCGGTCAGTGCATTGCGCGCCGGGTCGATCGTGAACCATTTGCTGCGATAGCGCGCGCCGGGGAAGAATTCGGCGAGGTCGCCGTCAGCCCAGGCTTTGGGATCGCCATTCTCGCGGATGTCGTCGATCCACCAGCCCGGCACGACCTGCCGTCCCTCGACCACGCCGCGATTGCGCATCATCTCGCCGAAGCGGAGGAGATCGCGCGCGGTGACCGAGAGGCCGCCGGCGATGCGGCCCATGCCATGGCTGTCGAGCGTGAGCGAACCGTCCTCTTCGGCTCCCATCGGCTGCCAGAGATAGTCGGAGAGGATGCGGTGGTAAGGCATTCCGCAGGCGCGCTCATAGACCCAGCCGAGGACCTCGGTGTTGGTCGAGACGTAGTGGAACACCTTGCCGTGCGGCTTGCCGGTGCCGCGCAGCGTGGTGAGATAGGCGCGCTGATGCCCGGCCTCGACGCCCGGCGGCGGCACGTCCCAGCCCGAGGAGAAGCGATAGCGGGCGACGTCGCCGGCGGGATCCTCGTAGTCCTCCTCGAACTGGATCGCCACGGCCATGTCGAGAAGGTTGCGCACAGTGCAACTGCCATAGACGGACGCCTCCAGCTCCGGCACGTAGCGCACCACCCTCGCATCCGGATCGAGCAAGCCGCGCGCTGCCAGCACGCCACCGAGTGTGCCGGCCACCGCCTTGCTGATCGAGCAGATCAGATGCGGCGTCGTCACGCTCATGCCGTCGCCATACCATTCGTGGATCAGCGTGCCCCGGTGCATCACAAGCAGCGTATCGGCGAAGGTCTCGCGCAGCGTGGCCTCGATCGTGGTCGGCTTGCCGTCCGGCGCGGTGAAGCCGAGCTTTGACAGCTCGCGTGGCGCGCTCGGCATCGGTGTCGGCTGCGCAGACCGGCGGACCTCGGCGGTCGGCAGCACTTCGCGGGTGTGGGTGAAGCCCCAGCGGATCGCAGGAAAGCTGCGCCAGTTGGCGCGGGTCACCTGAGCCTCGGGTGCGGGCGGGCTGCCGCGCATGATGTCCGTCGGTCGCATCTCGATCCCTCCGCCAAGCCGTCCCAACCCCGGTGTCGGGAACGGCTGGGGAGGAAGACTGCACGGAAGGCTGGATCGGACGTTATCGAGATCCAGCAATATTTTGCTGGACACGGCCCATGGCCGTGCCAGTCTGGCGTGGTTCTTGCCAGCTATTTGGCTGGAGAATTCTGACGTGCTGTCATGGCCTTAAGTGCAACTCTTCCGATTCAAGAATCGGCTGGCAGCCTGCTCCAGGCTGTTAGCACCGATGTCGACGAGCATTGCGCCACGCTCGGCCGCTGGCGGCTGAGCTACGACCAGATCAGCGCCGGCGCTTTTCGGGGCAGCTTTACGCAACTCTCCCTGCCCCGGCTCGAAGTGTTCCGCGAAATCACCAGCCAGCAGGTACGCCAATACGGCCAGCTCGGTGCCGACAGCTTCGGCATCGGCCTGCCCTGGGACGGCCAAGGCGAAATCAGCTGCAACGGGACCAGCGCCAGGGGCGCCCGCGTGCTCGCCAGCATCGACGCCGAGATCGACATGTGCACACCGAAGGCCTTCGAGCTGCGCGGAGTCGTCGCCAGCACGGTGCTGATCGCGGAGCTTGCCGCCCGGCTCGATATCGAATTGCCGCGCGCCGTCTGGCACCAGTTGCGGATGATCGAGACGGCGGAAGCACCGGTCGCGCGGCTGCGCGCGCATCTGGCCGCCATTCAAGAGACCATCACGGCCGCCCCTGAAAACTTCGACGATCCGGACGCAAGGCAGGCCCTGGAAGACGCCCTCCTCGTCGAGATCATGGACATGCTGCCGACGGCGCGCACCAGCGATCCCGGCCGCAGCTCCGCCGCGCGCAAGCGCACCGTGGATCGCGCCCGCGAACTGATGCATGGCAGCGGCGAGCGCGCACTGTCGCTACTGGAGGTCTGCAAGGCGGTCGGCGCCAGCCCGCGCAAGCTCGGCTATTGCTTCCAGGAAGTCGTGGGCACGAGCCCGATGCACTATTGGCGCGCAATGCGTCTGAACCGCGTGCGGCGCGACCTCAAGCGCGGTACCGGGAGCTCGGTCTACGACGTCGCCGTGCAGCACGGCATCTGGCACTTCAGCCAGTTCTCGCTGGACTACAAGCGCCACTTCTCCGAGCTGCCCTCGGAAACGCTGCGGCGCGCCAGGCTCGCTGCCTGACGCGCGTTCCGACCCTTGGCCGGGATGAAGACGTGGCGAGCACGTCGCTTGCGGCCATCCTTCGAGACGCCTGCCTTCAGCAGGCCCTCAGGATGAGGTCGCGTTTGGCGGCGAGAGATATCAGACCCTCATGGTGAGGAGCCCGCGCGAGCGGGCGTCTCGAACCATGTAGGCCGGGCATGTTACCAGGTCGGCAGATAAGTGCCTTTGAAGCGCGTCTCCAGGAACGCCTTCACCTGGTCCGAGTGATAGGCCTCGATCAGCTGCTTCACCCACGGCTTGTCCTTGTCCTCCTCGCGGACGGCGAGGATGTTGACCCAGGGGCCATCAGGGTTTTCGCGGGCGATCGCGTCGGTCGCCGGATTGAGGCCGGCCTGTACGGCGTAATTGTTGTTGATCGAGACGACGTCGACGTCCTGCAACGCGCGTGGAAGCTGGGCGGCATCGAGCTCGACGAAGCGGAGCTTCTTCGGATTGTCGGTGATGTCCGCGATGGTCGACGCGACGTTGTTCGCGTCCTTCAGCTTGATCACGCCGTGCAGCGCAAGGATCATCAAGCCGCGGGCGCCGTTGGTGGGATCGTTGGCGATCGCGACGCGGGCGCCTTCCGGCAGGTCGGCGAGCTTCTTGTATTTCTGCGAATAGACGCCCTGGGGTGAGCCGATCGTGTTCGCGACCTTGACGATCTTCCAGCCGGTCTTGGAGAGCTGGTTCTTCAAATACGGCTCGTGCTGGAACGAGTTGGCCTCGAGGTCCTTCAGCGCTAGCGCCTGGTTCGGGATCACGTAGTCGGTGAATTCGACCACCTTGATGTCGAGGCCGCGTTCGGCGCCGACCTTCTTCACGACATCGAGGATCTCGGCATGGGGACCGGCGGTGACGCCGACGCGGATGGTTTCGGCGTGAGCCGTGGTCGCAAGCAAGGCTGCAGCCGCAAGGGTTGCGAGAAAGCGCATGGAAGTCTCCAGTGTCAGGAAGTTTGAATTAGCGGTGCCGGAGCCGGCGATTGACCCGGCGTGCCAGATAGTCGCCCGCGCTCTGCACGAGCTGCACCAGCGCAATCAGCACGACGACGACGGCGAGCATCATCTCCGGCATGAAACGCTGGTAGCCGTAGCGGATGCCGAGGTCGCCCAAGCCGCCGCCACCGACAGCACCGACCATGGCGGAGTAACCGAGCAGGCTGACCACTGCGAGCGTCAGCGCCAGCAGCAGGCCCGGCAATGCCTCCGGGATCAGCACCTTGAGCACGATCTGGATCGGCGAAGCGCCGAACGAGGACGCGGTTTCGATCAGGCCGCCATCGACTTCACGGATCGCAGCTTCGACGAGGCGCGCGATGAACGGCGTCGATGCGATCACCAGCGGCACGATCGCCGCGGTCGAGCCGATCGACGTGCCGGCCACGAGCCGCGTGAACGGGATGATCGCGACGACCAGAATGATGAACGGCGTGGACCGCGTCGCATTGACGACGATGCCGAGCACGCGGTTGATGGCGGGCGCAGAGAACAGCTCCCCCTTGCGGCTGGTCGCGAGAAAGACGCCGAGCGGCAGGCCGAAGGCGGTGCCGAGCAGCGCCGCGATGCCGACCATGTACAGGCTTTCGCCGGTGGCCTGGATGATCAGGTTGATGAGTTCAGGCGACATAGCCGAGACGCTCCGCCGAGAATTGATATTGAGACAGCCAGGCCAGCGTTCGCGTCACCGCGTCCTCGCCACCGGGAATACCTAATGTGAGCGAGCCGACATGCTGGCCGCCGATCTCGTCGATGCGCGCCGACAACAACGCCACGTCGAGACCGAGCTCGCGTGCGAGCCGCGCCACCACCGTGTCGCCGGCCCCTGCCCCGCGCACCTGGACGCGGATCACGGCCTGTCCGCCAGCGGACGGCTCCGTGACGATCCGGCTCGCCAGCGAGACCGGCAGGCTGTCGCCGATCGCTTCGGCGAGGAAGGACTGCGTGATCGGATGCCTCGGGTGCGTGAAAATGTCGGCGACATGGCCGCTCTCGACGACATGGCCGGCATCCAACACCACCACTTCCTTGGCGAGCTGGCGGACGACGGACATTTCATGGGTGATCAGCACTATGGTCACGCCCAGCTCGCGATTGATGTTCGCAAGCAGATCGAGGATGGCGCGTGTGGTCTGCGGATCGAGCGCGGAGGTCGCCTCGTCCGACAGCAGCACGTCCGGCCGCGTCGCCAGTGCGCGGGCGATGCCGACGCGCTGCTTCTGGCCGCCGGAAAGCTCAGACGGATAGCGGTCGTGCTTGTCAGCGATGTCGACCAGGTCGAGCAGCTCGGCGACGCGGCTCTTGATATCGGCTTTGGCCCAGCCCGCGATTTCAAGCGGCAGCGCGATATTGTCGGCCGCGGTGCGCGACGACAGCAGGTTGAAGTGCTGGAAGATCATGCCGATCGAGCGCTGCGCCAGCCGCAGCTCGCGGCCGGCCAGTGCCGAGATATCTCTGTTGTCGACGATGACGCGGCCGGTGGTCGGTTTCTCCAGCCCGTTGATGAGCCTGACCAGGCTCGACTTGCCGGCGCCGGAGCGGCCGATCACACCGGTGATGGAGCCGCGCGGAATCGCGAAGTCGATGTCCTGCAGCGCGTTGACGCCGGGCTTGTTTCGATAGGCCGGATAGATCTTCGAGATGCCTTCGAAACGAACCATAGCGTCCGATTCAGCCGCGGCAGGTGAAATCGCTTCAAGCGTTTCGAGCGGCTGTCCGATCGCGAGCGATTGGTGGGCGTTCATGGAAGCGGCCTTCATGCACAATAATTCGCCGGCTCGCCCGCCGGGAGGCGCACGGGAACCAGGTCGCATTCAGCGACGGGGAACAGAGACCGCGCCGTGATGTGCGCTGCACTGCAGCACGCACCATCGCCTTTTCAGGTCTTTCTTGCAATTTCAGATATTTGGGAGGGGGTGGATGAAGTTTCCCCAATCCCTCTCCGGAGAAGAATATTCCCTTCGCCGGGGGTATCAGCCTCCTGCCCGGCTCACCGGACCATATTCAACCAAGGCATCACGATCATCAGCAGGCCCGCGAAATACAGCAGCCCGAATAGCAGCCCAAAGCCCCAGAACTGCCTCTTCCCGATATAGCCGCTCCCAAAATACATCGGCGCGGGCCCCGTCGCGTATGGCGAGATCACACCCATCAGGCCGAGCGAATACATGCAGAGCATCGCAAGCGTCGTGACCGGCAGGCCGGGAATGCCCGATCCGACCGCGAGCACCACCGGCAGCACGGCAGCGGCATGCGAGGTAATGCTCGAAAAGAAATAGTGGATCCAGAAGAACAGCGCGACCAGCAACAGCATCGCGGTCGACGGCGACAGACCCGCGAGCGGTTTGGCGTATTCGGTCGCGAACCATTTGATGAAGCCGATCTCGTTGAGGCCCGAGGCCAGCGTCAGCAGCGAGGTGAAATAGAAGAACACCTCCCAGGCGCTCTTCTCGCTGACGATGTCGGCAAACTCGATCACGCCCGTCACGAGCATCAGCGAGATCACGATGAAGACGACGGTGGTGGCGTTGACGAAGTTCGAGCCCAATAGCGGCACGTGGATGTCCGGGCTGGAGCCGGCGATCCACAGGAACATCGCGAGGATGATCAGGGCCAGCATGATCCACTCGTTGCGCGACATCGGGCCCATCTCGGCGAGCTCCTTCGCCGCCCATTCGGATATTTCGGGACTGCGCTTCACCTCCGGCCGGCACACGATGTAACTCAGCAGCGGGACGACGACCATCAGGAGGATGCCGAGCGGCGCAAAGCCGATGAACCATTGCGCCCAGCTCACCTCAACACCGGCGGTCTTCTTGGCGATCGCCAGCGCTGCCGCGTTCGGTGCAAGCGCGGTGAAAAACAGCGAGCTGGTGATCGCGGTCGCGGCGAATGCCGTCCACATCACATAGGTGCCGATCCTGCCGGCAGTCGGCCCGGGCTCGGAGCCGTAGATGCGGGGAATGTTGCTGATGATGGGATAGACGATGCCGCCGCTGCGCGCGGTATTGGACGGCGTCGCCGGCGCCAGCAGGAAGTCGGACATCGCCACCGCGTAACCCAGGCCAAGCGTATTCCGCCCGAGCTTCTGCACAAGCGCCAGCGCGATGCGCCGGCCGAGTTGGCTCTTGCGGTAACCGATCGAGAACACGAAAGCCCCGACGATCAACCACACCGTGCTCTCGGCAAAGCCTGCCAGCATCCAGCGCAGCGATTTGCCGGGATCGGCGTCGATATAACCGGCGACGCCTGCCACCGTCAGGCCGATAAAGCCGACCGCGCCGACCGGCATCGACTCCAGAATGAGCCCGGTGATGACCGCCGCGAACACGGCAAAATAGTGCCACTGGTTGACGTTGAGGCCCGTCGGCACCGGCCACAGATAGATCGCCAGCCACACCACGAGCGGTGCGATCAGCTTCCAGCGAAACCCTTTTGCTTCCGGCGCCTGAGAACTGGCGGTCATGGACCCTCCCCCTGATTGTCGTCGCGTCATGCGGCTCGTTGACCGAGCCTGCTATTGTCCCAGCGCGGCGTATACGGACTGTCGGCGACGCTATCAATGGGTTCTACCGCCCCCTGAAGCGCGGTTTGCGTCGCGTCAGGAACGCATCCACCCCCTCCTTGTGGTCCTCGCTGAAGCCGGCGAGCGCGAACTGGTCGACGTCCATGTGACTGGCGAGATCGTCCAGCGCATGCGTGAGCCGGTTGACCGTCAGCTTCGTCATCGCGACCGAAACCGGCGGCTGCGCGGCCACTTTGCGTGCAAGCTCCATCGCGGCATCGAACGCATGGCCGGGATCGACCACCTGCTCCACCAGGCGCCATTCATAGGCCTCGTCTGCGCTGATGCGGTCATTGGCCAGAATGACCGCCTGCTTGGTGCGGGCCGGCCCCATCAGATGCAGCATGCGCGGAATGCTCTGCCAGCTCATGTTCATGCCGAGCCCGATCTCGGGCACGCGCAGATGCGCGTCCCGGCCCATGATGCGGAAGTCGAGCGCCACGGCGAGCGCAACGCCGCCACCGACGCAAAAGCCCTCGATCGCGCCGATCGTGATCTGCTCCATCTCCTGCCAGGCGTGGGTCAGGCGCGGTCCGAGCTTGAGATGCCGCCGCAGCGTGCCGAGATCCATCTCCTTGCGCGAGCGCCCTTCGGCATCCTTGAGATCGAAGCCGGCGCTGAACGTGCTCGTGCTGCCGGTCAACACCACGACGGAGGTTTCGGCATCATCCTCGAAGCTGCGCGCGGCCGCCGTCAACTGCCGCAGGGCCTCGGGCGAGAGCGCGTTGATGCCGTCGCCGCGGTCGAAGCGCACCACCGCGATCCGCCCCTCCGGCCCGAGGCCCTTCTCGATCTTCACGTAATCCGTCACGAGCGTCTCCCAATCTGCTTTGCAGCAACGCCAGCCTACACCCGGCCTCACGAATATGGGACCCCGTTGCGCCGCAACGCATACTCGACAGGCAGGGACCATTGCGCCTATCTTTGGCCCCATGAGCCACGATCACGACCACCATCATCACCACGATCACGATCATTCGGAATTGTCCGAGACCGAGCTGCGCGTGCGCGCGCTCGAGACGATTCTGACGGAGAAGGGCTATGTCGAGCCGGCCGCGCTCGATGCCATCATCCAGGCTTATGAGACCAAGATCGGCCCGCATAACGGCGCCCGCGTCGTTGCCAAGGCGTGGACCGATCCGGCCTTCAAGCAGGCGCTGCTGGAGGATGGCTCCAAGGCCATCGGCACGCTCGGCCATGTCAGCCGCGTCGGCGACCATCTCGTCGTTGTCGAGAACACGCCTGCGCGGCACAACATGGTCGTGTGCACGCTGTGCTCCTGCTACCCCTGGGAAATGCTGGGCCTGCCGCCGGTCTGGTACAAGGCCTCGCCCTACCGCTCGCGCGCGGTGAAAGACCCACGCGGCGTGCTGGCCGATTTCGATGTCAGCCTGCCGAAGGACATGGAAATCCGGGTCTGGGATTCCACCGCCGAGACGCGCTTCCTGGTGCTCCCGATGCGGCCCGCGGGCACGGACGGATGGAGCGAGGAGCAACTCGCCGAGCTGGTCACGCGCGATTCCATGATCGGTACCGGCTTTGCCAAAGCGCCCGGAGCGCCGTCATGAACGGCGTCCACGACATGGGCGGCATGGACGGCTTCGGCAAGGTCGAGGCCGAGCCGAACGAGCCGATGTTTCACGAGGAATGGGAGTCGCGTGTTCTTGCCATGGTGCGCGCGATGGGCGCGGCCGGCGCCTTCAACATCGACACCTCGCGCTTCTATCGCGAGACGCTGCCCCCGCACGTGTATCTCTCCAGCTCCTACTACAAGAAATGGTTTCTCGGGCTCGAGGAGATGCTGGTCGAGAAGGGCTACCTCACGCGTGAGGAGGTCGCCGCCGGCCATGCGATGCAGCCCGGCAAGGCGCTCAAGCACGGCAAGTTCGATCTCACCCAGGTCGAGCGCATCATGGTGCGCGGCAAGTTCGGCCGCACGGCGCCTGCACCGGCGAAATTCAACATCGGTGACCGCGTGCGCGCCAAGAACATTCACCCCACGACCCATACGCGGCTGCCGCGCTATGTCCGCGGCCATGTCGGTGTGGTCGAGCTGAACCATGGCTGCCACGTGTTTCCGGATTCAGCGGCGATGGAGCTCGGCGAGAACCCGCAATGGCTCTACACCGTCGTGTTCGAAGGCCGCGATCTCTGGGGGGCGGACGGCGATCCGACCCTGAAGGTCTCGATCGACGCGTTCGAGCCTTACCTGGACCCGGCGTAATGAGCAGCAATGCTGCGGCCGCGGCGACCGCGGCCATCCCGAGCATTCCGCGCGACGACGACGGCCCGGTGTTCCGCGCGCCCTGGGAGGCGCATGCGTTTGCGATTGCGCTGACGCTGCACGACCGCGGCGTCTTCACCTGGCCGGAATGGGCCGCAGCCCTCGCTTCCGAGATCAAGCGCGCACAGGCCGCGGGCGATCCCGATACGGGGGAGACGTATTACCTGCATTGGCTCGCGACGCTGGAAGGACTCGTCGCCAGCAAAGGCGTCGCCTCGACGGAAACCCTGCATCGTTACCGCGACGCCTGGGACCATGCGGCGGATCGCACCCCGCATGGCAAGCCGATCGAGTTGCGGGAAGAGGATTTTGGCTAGGTAGTGTTGGCCGCTTAGCGCCTTGTTTGCCGACGCTCCTACGCCAACCAACACTGTCATTCCCCGCGAAAGCGGGGAATCCAGTACGCCGCGGCTTCTCCGTATCCCACGAACGCCTCTGGAATACTGGATCACCCGCTTTCGCGGGTGATGACAGCGGAGACGACGGTAACGACGGAGATCGGAGCGCTCTATTTGCGCCCCGCCACAAACTCCCGCCACCCCTTCGCCCGCAAGCTGCATGCCGGGCACTCGCCGCAGCCGTAGCCCCAGTCATGCTGCGCGCCGCGTTCGCCGAGATAGCAGGTGTGTGACTGCTCGCGGATGAGGTCGACCAGCCCCTCGCCGCCGAGGTCGTGCGCGAGCTGCCACGTCGCCGCCTTGTCGATCCACATCAGCGGCGTATGCAACTCGAAAGCTCTCGCCATGCCGAGCGAGAGCGCGGCCTGCATGGCCTGGATCGTGTCGTTGCGGCAATCGGGATAACCGGAATAGTCGGTCTCGCACATACCGCCGACGATGTGGGTGATGCCGCGCCGGTAGGCCAGCGCCGCGGCGAACGTCAAAAACACGAGATTACGTCCGGGCACGAAGGTGTTGGGCAGGCCGTCGGCGCCCATGGCGATCGCGACGTCGCGCGTCAGTGCCGTATCGGACACGGCGGCCAGCGTCGGGATCGACAGCGTATGGCTCTCGCCGAGCTTGGCGGCCCAATCAGCACGCAGGCCCCTGATGCCGTCGAACAGCCGGTCGCGGCAGTCAAGCTCGACGGCGTGGCGCTGGCCATACTCGAACCCCAGCGTCTCCACGCGCGCAAAGCGGCTCAGCGCCCAGGCGAGACAGGTGGTGGAGTCCTGGCCGCCGGAGAACAGCACCAGCGCGGTTTGTGATGAAAATGCGTCACTCATGGCCGCGCTTTAGCACTGTGGAGCCTGTCAGCCAATCGGTGGAAATCGGCCCGTTCCGCTGCGCCACGCTGGGAACGGCGGGCTCATTTTGGCATAAGGCTTGAGACCCAGGAGACTGCCCGCAATGACCCCTTCCCGCGACATTTCCCGCTTGATCGAGATCATGGCGGCGCTGCGCACGCCGGTGACCGGCTGCCCCTGGGACCTCGAGCAGAATTTTGCGACGATTGCTCCCTACACGATCGAAGAGGCCCACGAGGTGGTCGACGCGATCGACCGCGAGGATCTCGACGATCTGCGCGAAGAACTCGGCGACCTCCTGCTGCAGGTCGTGTTCCACGCCCAGATGGCGTCGGAGCAGAACGCGTTCGCGTTTGGAGACGTCGTCGAAGCCATCACGCGAAAAATGATCCGGAGGCATCCCCATGTCTTCGCCGACAAGGACGGCAATCTCACGCCGCACCACGTCAAGGACGTCTGGGACCGCATCAAGGCCGAAGAGAAGGCCGAGCGCGCCGCGCGGCGACCGCCGCAGGAAGCGCCGGTGCACAAATCGCTGCTGTCGGGCGTCAAGGCCGGCCAGCCGGCGCTGACGCGTGCCATGGAGCTGCAGCGCAAGGCCTCAACCGTCGGCTTCGACTGGAACGACCCGCGCGCGGTGTTGCAGAAGATCCGCGAGGAAGCCGACGAGATCGAGGCCGCGCTCGACCGCAACGACAAGCAGGAGATCGCGGAAGAGACCGGCGACCTGATGTTCGCGCTCGTCAATCTCGCCCGCCATGTCGACGCCGATCCGGAGGCCGCACTGCGCGCGACGAATGCGAAATTCGAGCGGCGGTTTGCCTATATCGAGCGCTCATTGGAGGCGCAGGGCCGTACGCTCGAGCAGGCATCGCTCGCGGAGATGGACGCGCTGTGGAACGCGGCGAAGACGGCGACCTGATGCGAGGGCAGCCAGTGGACATCAGGCAGGACGACCCAACGGCGCCGCACGTCGCCGACTTGTTGGCACATCATCTGGAAGAACTCCGCAGCGTCATGGGCGAGCACGCGCAGGCATTGGACGCCAGCGGTCTTTCGGCTGCATCCGTGACGTTCTGGACGGCGTGGCAGGACGGCGTGCTGGCTGCCTTCGGTGCTCTGAAACAGCTGGACACGACGCATGGCGAGGTGAAGTCGATGCGCGCCGCGCCATCGGCGCGTCGGACGGGAGCCGGGCGCACGATCCTGAACCACATCATTGCTGAAGGCCGCAAGCGAGGATATGCGCGTCTCAGTCTGGAGACGGGCACGGCGACACTCCATGCGCCGGCGATCGCACTCTACCGAAGTGCCGGCTTCGTATCCTGTGAGCCGTTCGCGGATTATCAGGCGAGCCCGCACAACCAGTTCATGCGTCTCGATCTGATGACTTGATCGGTTGGCCCGAAGGCTTCAGATCAGGCCACGCGCGGCACGGCGTCGAACCTGTTCACCACGATATCCCGTTTGGTCTCGTCGACCCGCACGGTCATGTCGAAGCGACCATCGTGCAGCTCTTTCGCCAGCACCTCGGAATTACGATGCAGCCAGCTGATGCCGGCGCCGTCCGCAGCATCGATCGAGAGATCGAGCGTGGTGCGTTTCGCGGCGAGGCGTTCCTCGATCGCCGCGAGCAGCGCGTCGACGCCCTCGCCCGACACGGCCGATACCAGCATCGCCGGATGATCCTCCGGCCTGCGCGCGGCGATGTTCAGGAGCTCTTCGCGCTGTTCGGAATCGTAACGGTCGATCTTGTTCCAGACCTCGATGATGCGGCCGGAATCATCAGGGTTGATACCGAGCTGGCGCAGCACGGCGTCGACGTCGCTCTGCTGCGCCTCGGCATCGTCATGCGAGATGTCGCGCACATGCAGGATGACGTCGGCTTCCAGCACTTCCTCCAGCGTGGCGCGGAAGGCGGCAACGAGCTGCGTCGGCAAGTTCGAGATGAAGCCGACCGTGTCCGAGAGCATCGCCTTGCCGCCATGCGGCAGCGTGAGCGCACGCAGCGTCGGATCGAGCGTGGCGAACAGCATGTCGGCGGCCTGCACGTCGGCACGGGTCAGGCAGTTGAACAGCGTCGACTTGCCGGCGTTGGTGTAGCCGACCAGCGCCACCACCCGATACGGCACGCGCTGGCGTCCGGCGCGATGCAAGCGCCGCGTCGCCTGCACCTTCTTCAGCTCGCCCTCGAGCTTGGAGATGCGCTCCTGGATCAGGCGGCGGTCGGCTTCGATCTGGGTCTCGCCGGGGCCACCCATGAATCCGAAGCCGCCGCGCTGGCGCTCCAGATGGGTCCATGAACGCACCAGGCGCGAGCGCTGGTAGTTGAGATGCGCGAGCTCGACCTGGAGCGAGCCTTCCTTGGTCTTGGCGCGGCGGCCGAAGATTTCGAGGATCAGGCCGGTGCGGTCGAGCACCTTGGCCTGCAATTCCTTCTCGAGATTGCGCTGCTGGATCGGCGCCAGCGCGCAATCCATCACAACGAGTTCGACGTCGAGGCTTTTGGCAAGCGCGGCGATCTCCTCGACCTTGCCCTTGCCGATATAGGTGGCCGGGCGGATCTGGTTGATCGGTGCAATGATGGCGTCGGCAATGACGAGGTCAATCGCGCGCGCGAGGCCCGCGGCTTCATCGAGCCGGGCCTCGGCGTCGCGCTGGACTTGACCAGGCGAGGCATGACTTTCCGATTGCGCGTCGGCACTTCCCGCACGCAGCCGCAAGTAGGGGCCGATGACAAGCACCCGCCCCGTTTGCTTGGCCCCTGCCGACCGCGGACGGTCGGCCTCCCCGTCGAAATTCCGGGGTTCCAATCAGATCACTCTCAAGCCGGCTGATCCTCGCCGCCTTCGAACAACTGGATCGGAGCGCCCGGCATGATGGTCGAAATCGCATGCTTGTAGACAAGCTGCGAATGACCGTCGCGCCGAAGCAGCAAGCAGAAATTGTCGAACCAGGTCACGATGCCCTGGAGCTTCACTCCGTTGACCAGAAAGATCGTCAGTGGCGTCTTGGTTTTGCGAACGTGATTGAGGAAGGTGTCCTGTAGGTTTTGTGCGCGGTCTGCCGCCATTGTTTTTTTCTCGCTTTGAGTTTCTTTTTATTGCGCCGGTTGCGCCCCGCTTTTGAGAATACGGGGTCTCATCCGGTTGCCGTTCCTCATGAGATCCCCCTCGGAGGAACAGCCGTTCGATTAGAGGGCAGGACGGCTTATTAGGCAAGCCGCTTCACGCGGCAGGCCGAGCCGAATTGCCCCGAAAAACTACGGAAATCGATGATTTTCCTCGCCTTTCCCTGACGTCCGGCCGCAACGTCGCGGCGCGAGAGTCATTCCCGATCCGATTGAAATCGGGCCGGAGATTCCTGTGACGGAAGCCGCATTCTGTATGCGAGCCGGTATGCCGTTTCCCGTGAAGGCGCTCTAGCCGACGCCGAGCGCCTTCAGCTTGCGATGCAATGCCGACCGTTCCATGCCAACGAACTCAGCCGTGCGAGAAATATTTCCTGAGAAACGGCTGATCTGTGCAATCAAATAGTCGCGCTCGAACACTTCGCGGGCTTCGCGGAGCGGCAGCCCCATGATGTGCTCGCCATTGTTGCTGGTCGGCATCGCCGGCACCATCGAGCCGACATCCTGCGGCAGCATGTCGGCGGTGATGATGACCTCCGGACCACCCGCGGCCAGAATCATGACTCTCTCAACGTTGTTGCGGAGCTGGCGCACATTGCCCGGCCAGACATGCGATTGCAGCACCGCCATCGCGTCCTGCCCGATCTGCCGCTTGGGCAGACCGCTGCCGGCCGAGATCTGCTCCATGAAATAGTCGATCAATTCCGGGATGTCCTCGCGCCGCTCCGAGAGCGCCGGCACGCGGATCGGCACCACCGAGAGGCGGTGATAGAGGTCCTCGCGGAAATGGCCGGCCGCGATCTCCTCTTCGAGATTGCGTGCGGTGGACGAGATGATGCGGACGTCGACCTGCACTTTTGAGGTGCCGCCGACGCGCTGGAACGACTGCTCGACCAGCACGCGCAGGATCTTGTTCTGGGTCTCGCGCGGCATGTCCGCGATCTCGTCGATGAACAGCGTGCCGCCATGAGCTTCCTCGAGCGCACCGGGCTTGCGCGCATGCTCGCCGTTGGACTGTTCGATCCCGAACATCTCGTGCTCCATGCGCTCCGGCGTGATCGCGGCGGCATTGATCACGACGAACGGGCCGTCGGCGCGGCCCGAGGCCGTATGCAGCGTGCGCGCCGTCAGCTCCTTGCCGGCGCCGGCGGGGCCGACGATCAGGATGCGGCTATTGGCTTTCGCCGCGCGGTCGATGGTCTGGCGCAACTGGTTCATGCTGGGCGAGCGGCCGACGAGCGAGCTTGCGCTCGGCGCGAGTTGCTTCAGCTCCTTGACCTCGCGCTTGAGCCGCGAGTTCTCCAGCGCGCGGTTGGCGACCAGGATCAGCCGGTCGGCCTTGAACGGCTTCTCGATGAAGTCGTAGGCGCCGCGCTTGATGGCTGCGACCGCGGTCTCGATATTGCCGTGGCCGGAGATCATCACGACCGGCAGGTCGGGATTGTCCTTCTTGACCTGCTCCAGCAACTGCAAGCCGTCGAGCTTGGAGCCCTGGAGCCAGATGTCGAGGAACACCAGATGCGGCCTGCGGTTGGCGATCTCGGCGAGCGCAGAGTCACTGTCGCGCGCGGTCCGCGTGACAAAACCCTCGTCTTCGAGAATGCCCGCGACGAGATCGCGAATATCGGCCTCGTCATCGACAATCAGAATTTCACTTGCCATGGGTCGCGCCTGTCTTGTCAGCTGCCTGTTGAGGCTTCGATTTTCGTTGAATCATTGGTCTTTTCAGCCGGCTCTTTGGTTTCGGCCGCCGGCTCTTTTGTTTCTCGCGCCGCGTCCTTGACCGGCTCGCTGGCCTGTGCTCCGGCCGCGTCATTCGCCGGCTCCGTCACGGCTTCCGCGGTGACGTCCTTGGCCACCGGGGCCTGCTCGGCCCCCTCCGCCTTCGCCGGTTGCCCGGAGACCGCAAAGCGCATCCGCATCCAGGCGCCGCGCTGGCCCTCGCGGAAGTCGGAAGCGTCCTTCAGCTCGATCCGCCCGCCATGGTCTTCCAGCACGCGGCCGACGATTGCCAGCCCAAGGCCGGTGCCTTTGGCCCGTGTGGTCACATAGGGCTCCAGCAGGCGCGAGCGCGCGACCTTGGGCAGGCCGATGCCGTTGTCGACGACGTCGATCAGCACGTCCTCGCCCTCGCGCGAGACCACGACATCGATCCGACCTTTACCCAGCTCTTCCGGCGAGACCTGCTCGATCGCCTCGGTGGCGTTTTTGACGATATTGGTCACCGCCTGGGAGATCAGCCGCCGGTCGAACTGGGCGCGCAGCGGATCTTCCTTGAACTCCGTCTCGATATCGATCTCGGGATGGGCGACCTTCATCAGGAATACCGCCTGCCGCACGGCGTCAATGACGTCCTCGCCCTCCATGACCGGCTTGGGCATCCGCGCGAACCGCGAGAACTCGTCGACCATACGCCTGATATCGTCGACCTGGCGCACGATGGTGTCGGTGCACTGCTCGAAGATTTGCTTGTCCTTGGCCTCGGTGATGGCCTTGCCGAATTTGCGGCGGATGCGCTCGGCGGAGAGCTGGATCGGCGTCAGCGGGTTCTTGATTTCGTGAGCGATGCGGCGCGCCACGTCGCCCCAGGCCGAGGTGCGCTGCGCCGAAACGAGTTCGGTGATGTCGTCGAGCGTAATGATGTAGCTGTCGCGCGGTTGACTGGTCTTCTCGGCGCTGACGCGAACCGAGAGATTCCGCTCCTCTCCGTCGCGCGTGATCGTGATCTGGCCCTGCACCAGGCGCTGGGTGCCTTCCCGCGCCGTTTTCATCATCTCTTCGAGCTCGGGCAGCACGTCGGAGAGCGGATGGCCGAGCGTCTCCGCCTCGGAGTGCCCGATCAGCTTTTCGGCGGAGCGGTTGAGAATGCCGACGCTGCCTGACGTATCGACGCCGATGATGCCGGCGCTCGCGGAGGACAGCACGGCTTCGATGAAGCGGCGGCGGCTGTCGATGAGATCGCTGGCGTTGACGAGCTCGTCGCGCTGGCTGCGCAATTCCTGCGTCATCTTGTTGAAGGTCTCACCCAGCTGGGCGAGATCGCCTTCCGACTGATGCACGGGCACCTTCACATTGAGATCGCCGGTCGAGACCGTATGCGCCGCGTTCATCAGCCGCCGGATCGGCGACACCAGCGAGTTGGCGAAGTTGAGGCCGATCAGCACCGAGGCCATCAGAATGGTCAGCGCGATCACCGCGAACATCAGCGCGAAGGCGACCTGGATGCCGAGCCGCCGCGACTCGATCTGGGAGTATTCGGCGACGCTGACCTCGGTCTGCTTGAGCTGATTGACAACATTCGGATCCAGAGGCCGCGCGACGTAGAGGAAGGTGTCGTTGAAGGCGCGCAGGCGGATCACGGCAGCCACGAAGCTCGCATCCGGCAGCACCGCGATCTCAGGCTCGGATTCGTTGACGTTGCTGAGGAAGTCCGGTGCCGGCGGCGAATAGGCCAGCCGCATGCCGGTGTCGGCCGATTCCAGGATGTTGGTGTTCTTGTCGATGATCATCGCGCCCGGCAGATTGCGGGAGCCGGCGCTGGAGGTCAGCAGCTCGCGGAACGAGCGGCGGTCCTGGTCGTAGAGCGGGCGGGCGTGCGCGATGTCGTTGGCCATGCCGAGAATGTCGCCGCGGATCAGTTGCGCATGGTCCTGCATGTAGGCGCGCGCGATCGTCAGCGAATTCTGGATCACCTCCTTGGTCGGCCCGGAGAACAGCCGGTCGAGGCCGCGCTCGATGGTGACGTTGGCGACGACGGCGACCAGCACCGCCGGGAGCACGGCCACGATCGAGAACAGGCTGACGATCTGGACGTGGAGGCGCGCCGCCGCCCTGCCCCGCCGCCGCGCCACGATCATCTGCCAGAGCTCGCGGATGATGATCCCGACCAGCAGCAGGATCGTGGCCGCGTTGATCAGGTAGAACGAGCGGACGATCTCGGGCGTCGGCTCGATCGTGGTGAGGCCGGTCAGGACGACAAACGTCAGGAAGGCAGATCCCAGCGCCAGGACCACGGCAAACGGCGCCAGCCAGCGCCGCACCGACCAACGCCGGGGCTCTTCCGCTAGGGCCGTGTCGAAGTGTGCGGCCGAGGTGTCTGCGCTGGTCATTCCGGCAATGGGTGCTGAAAACGGGTCCGCCCTGGGCGGGTACTGATGTATTCGTACCACATTGTTGCCGAGACACTACAGTGTCAAATAGTCACGTAATCTCAGCAACTTACTAAATTCAACTTCTTCTTTTGGCCACGATTAACCAAACGCGGGGGAGTTGGGATTCGATGGCTGTTCTGACTGGGGTCTTGGTCGGGCTTGTCCTTGGTCAGCGCGGCGGGAACCGCCCCGCTTTACTGTCGATTTTAGTGAACCGCTATCGTGACGGGAATGAGGACTGAGCCGGCCTTCTCCACGGCAAGGTCGCCCGATCAGCCGAACAGCCGCCGACTTAGATCGTTGCGTTCCTCCAACCGGTGGCGCCGCACCTGCCGTGGGCTGCGGATATAAGGACCGGCCGGTTCGGTCGATCCGCAATGCGGGCCGTTGTGCGCGGAGAACGACACTTGGCCATCACATTGAACCGTTCGATGCGGTCCTTGACCCGCTGGAGCGCGCCCAAGGAATATCTCCGCTTAAGGAAAGCGCCCGAATTTGAGAAATTTCGCAAATCATCCCGCCGGACGCGGCAATCTCAGCGAATCGCGCAGAGTCGAACCGTCGTACTCCAAGCGGAACAGGCCGCGACGTTGCAGCTCCGGCACGAGGCCGTGGACCAATTCCTCCAGGCCGCCCGGAAGATAAGGGACCTGCAACATGAAGCCGTCGCAGGCGCCGGCCTCGAACCACTCCTGCATGCGATCAGCCACCGTACCTGGCGTCCCGGCGAAGCCGCTGGTGGTTCTCCCCGCGCCATAGCGCTGTCCAAGCTCGGCAAGGCTCAAGCCTGAGCGTCGCGTCAGTTCGGAGACTTCGCGATAGTGCCCCTCGACACCGGGAACGTCGAGATTCTCGGGCAGGACCTGATCCTGCGGAAAGCGCGAGAGGTCGACGCCGAGGTGATAGGACAGTGTCGAGAGACCGGACTCGGGATGCGACAATTCGTGGAGCTGGTCGTGCAGCGCCTTGGCCTGTTTCTCCGAGTCGCCGATGACAGGGACGATGCCGGGCAGCACCTTGATCGTATCGGGGTCACGGCCGAAACGGACCGCGCGGGCGCGCAGGTCTTTACGGAATTCGACCGCGACGTCGATCAAGCCCGGTGTCACGAAGATGATTTCGGCCCATCGCGCCGCAAAATCGCGGCCGCGATCGGAGGCACCGGCCTGGATGAAGACGGGGCGTCCTTGCGGCGGCCGGCTGACATTGAGCGGGCCCTGCACGTTGAACCATTTGCCCGAATGGTCGATCCGGTGGACACGCGCAGGGTCGGCGAATAGCGGCGTCTGGCGATCCCGGACGAGCGCACCGTCCTCCCACGAATTCCACAGCTTGGTCACGACTTCAAGAAACTCGTCGGCGCGCTCGTAGCGTCCCTCGCGCGAGAGCTGCTCGGTCAGGCCGAAATTGCGCGCCTCTGCCTCCTGGAACGAAGTGACGATGTTCCAGGCGGCGCGCCCGCCGCTGAGATGATCGAGCGTCGCGAGCGCCCGCGCGAGCACATAGGGCTGAGCGTAGGTCGTCGAAATGGTCGCACCAAGACCAAGATGCTTGGTCGCACCCGCAATGATCGAGAGCACCACCAGGGGATCAAGCCGCAACGCACCCAGCGCGCCGTAGCGAAGCTGGCTATCGAGGCTGCCGCCCAGCGTATCCGGGATCGCCAGGATGTCGGCAATGAACAGAAGATCGAAACGTCCCTGCTCCAGCAACCGCCCGATGTTCTGATAGTAGGAAGCGGAGAGTAGATCGCCGTCCGCTTCCGGATGACGCCATCCGGCGTGGCTGCCGGAGACGGGACCCGCAGAGACAAAGGCGGCAAGGTGCAGTTTCTTGTCAGGCATGGATCAGCTCACAGTCCAGGAGATCTCGACGGGACCGCCGCGCTTCAGCGTGTTGTAGATCGGGCAATTGGCGGTGAAGCCGGCGACCAGCTTTTCTGCTTCGGCCGCCGTCACGCCGGACAGGCGCACCACGATCTGAATCCATTCGTACTGGGTCGGATCGGTCGCGTGACGCCGGAACGAGACTTCGGCTCCAGCCTCGCGCAGAACGATCCCCTGCTCCTTCGCCGTCTTCTGGATCAGCCCGAGCGAGCAGCTGCCGAGCGACGACAGCAGCAATTCACCGGCGTTGATCGCCTCGCCGGGACCGCCGACGGCGACACGTTGGTCCGAGATGAAATGGTTGGTTCCAGCGCTGAGCAAATAGCGGCCGAACTGGCCGATGGTGGCGGAGGTGATCGACACCGTCTCGCCGGCTGATGCGTTCATGAGGATGTCTCTGTTGCTGGTTCAGGCGTCGCTGCTTACGCGCCGAGCTCCGACGCCACGGCCTTCTTGGCGGCGTCGAACTGCGCGCCGAGCAGGAAGGATTTGACGTCGACCTTGTTCGGAAGCACGCCGAGCGCGTGAAAATTGTCGGCGAGGTCCTGGGTCGATGTTGCCGCCGCTTCATCGACCGGCTTGAGCACGACGGCAGTCGACTCCGACAGCCTGGCATCGCGGACAAGCTTTTCGTAGACCGCCTGCTCGGTCCCGTTCGGCGGAAAGCCGCCTTGCGACGCCCACAGCGCAACGGACTCAGCCGGATGCGCATAGATATAGGCCTGGGTCTCCCGGATGATCTTCACGAATTTCGCGAAGAGTTGCGGATATTTCACCGCGACTTCACTCCGCGCCACGTAGAAGGCGTAGTCATAGGTCTTCACGTCGGGAAGCAGACGCGCCTTGCTGCCAAGCTTCGTCAGTGCCAGCGCGGTGGCCGGCTGCCAGTGAATCCAGCCATCGATGCTACCTTGCGCGAAGGCCGTGAACGCGTCCGCCCCGCTCAGGCTCACTGCCTGGACGTCAGACAATCTGAGGCCTGCTGTCTCCAGATATTTGATCAGGCTGTAAGTCCCCGTCGTGCCGTTCTGATGGGCGATCTTCTTGCCTTTCAGGTCGGCCGCGGTCTTGATCGATGAGTTCGCCTGCACCAGGAAGTCCACTTCGTCGACCGGCAACGGGTAAGCCGCGAGCGGCACGATCGGAACACGCGCCGGAACGGCATTCACGACCGCCGTTGCGGTCGCAAAGGTGAAATCGACCGAGCCGGCCTTGATCGCCTCCATCACCGGCAACGATGCTGTGAAACCGGGTTGCCAGACGATCTTGGTGCCGAGCTCCTGCTCGAGATTGCGGCCACCCACGCCCGCCCGCAGCGATGCCCAGACGCCGGTGCGGCCGTCGCCAATCACCGCGACGGTCAGCTGCGACGGCACGGCATCGGCGGCATTCGCGCGCAACGATCCGCTGACGCCTGTCGCCGCTGCGGCAAGTCCCGCCCCGATCGACAGCACCGTGCGCCGCGAGATATCCGCGCCACCGCGCATCGAACCCCTCAAAGTCATATCGTCATCCTTTCATCTTGTTATGCAACGGCAGCCAAATCGCGTTCGGCCGTCAGCAGACCGTCGAGCAGCTCTTCTTTCAGAGCCGACAGCATTGGATCGCCGCGATGCCGCGGACGCGGCTGGTCGAAGATCAGATCGCGCGCAATGCCGCCATCCTTGACCAGAAGCACGCGATCGGAGAGCAGCAACGCTTCCTCGACGTCATGCGTGACCAGGACGACGGTGCGCGGCCGCGCGACCAGCAATTGTTCAAGCAGCAACTGCATCGCAGCCCGGGTGATGGCGTCGAGCGCTCCGAACGGCTCGTCGAGCAGCAACAAATCCGGCTCGTGGATCAGCGCTCTCGCCAGCGCCACACGCTGACGCTGGCCGCCGGACAGCCCGATCGGAAATTCACTTTCGCGCCCCTGCAATCCGACCGCCTCGAGAATGCTCCCGGCATCCTGCTTCCTGCCCTTGACGCCCAGCAACACATTGCCGAGCACGGTCCGCCACGGCAGCAGGCGATCCTCCTGAAACATCAGCCGCACGTCTGCCTTGTGGCCCGTCGCGCGGAGCTCGATGCGACCACGCGTTGGGGCATCCAGGCCTGCTACGAGACGCAGCAGCGTCGACTTGCCGGCGCCGCTGGGCCCGATGATCGAGACGAACTGGCCGGCAGCGATGTCGAGATCGACGCCGTCAAGGACCGTGCGGCCGGCGAATGATTTGCCGACCGAACGCAGGCTGACGCTGGCTCCGCTCATGCCTTCACCCTGTCCGCATAATTCGGATGCCAGCGCAGCAGCCGCCGTTCGATCAGGCGCGTGACGAGATCCGACAGCCAGCCTGCGATGGCGTAGAGAATGATGGCCAGCACGATGATGTCGATGCGCAGCAGCTCGCGGGCATTTTGCACGAGGTAACCAACGCCATCCCGAGAGGCGATGGTTTCACCGACCACGAGCGTGAGCCAGGCGACACCGAGCGCATAGCGCATGCCGACCAGGATCGGCTGGAGCGCCGCCGGCAGAATGATGGACCAGACAAGCTCGGCGCGGCCAAGGCCGTAGGATCTTCCAAGCTCGACCAGCTTGGGATCGACGTTGCAGATGCCTCCGAGCGTGTTGATGTAGACAGGGAAGAGCGATCCCATCGCGACGAGAATGAGCCGCGGCTCCTCCCCGATTCCAAACCAGAGGATCATCAGCGGCACCAAGGCCAAATGCGGAATGGTCCGGATCATCTGCAGCGACCGATCGAACAGATCGTGCAGCGGCTCGAACAGCCCTACGGCCAGGCCGAACAGCAATCCACCGAACGCACCGATGCTGAAGCCGATCGCAACCCGGCGCAGACTGACAAGAATGTCGTGCTGCAACTCGCCGCGCGCGGCCAGTTGCCGAGCAGCGTCCCAGATATCGGACGGCGCCGGCACGATCGCCGTGGACACGATCCCCGTCACCGAGAGGAATTGCCAGACCAGCAGCAGGCCGAATGGCAGAAGCCAGGGCAGCACGACCGAGCGCCATGCGAGCCCCCGCCGGCGCGATCCCGCAGCCTCGGACAGGCGCGCAACGTCGGCAACCACCGTCACCACGGGCGCGCCGGCGCGCGAAAATGGTTCCGTGCGACCGGCTGCAGGCGCCGCCTTTGCATCGGCAGGCCCGGAAAGTAGCGACGCATCCGTCATGAAATCGAACTTGCTCCGTCTCACCTGAGACGGCGCCACCTTCGCAAACTCCGGCGCGCAATTCGATGGTAGGAAAATTCGTTCTTCGGTCGCGGGCATTGGTGCCGTTCTACCGCGCGCGGGATTTTGCAGAATGTCCTTTCAATCCGACGCCGCCCTGCGCGAGTTGACGCACTTGAAGAGGACGATCTCGAAGCTGAAATCGAATAGCGTGTGATCGAACGTCGCAATTGATGCGTTTTTGGTCCTCAGCGGACCACGATCGCACGAAAGACAAAACGGCTGTTGCGCACATGGCCCCACTGCCGACGCATTTGTTGTCCGTCTCACGCCAAATTTGGAATGGCCAGTTATCTTCGTTTCGCTTCTCCTGAGCGCAAACTCCGATCGTGCCAAAGCATCTCCGGGAAACGGTGACGCGATCGGCGCCAGCAATCATCAGGGGCTATCCATGACCGCACGCCTTTCTTCGCGCTCTCTTTCCCGGCGTCGCCTGTTGGCCGCGACCTCGATGGTGGCGGCCGTTGCCCTGACGGCAATGGCGGGCCTGTCTCCGGTTCAAAGTGCCGGCGGCCCGCGCGACGGCGGCGACATCACCTTCCTGATCGATTCACTTGGCGGCACGTGGATCCCGAACAACAGCGCCATCTCCAGCTTCCAGGGCCATATCTGGGGCCACGTCACCGACAAGCTCGTCTATGTCGACGCCGACGGAAAGGTCAGCCCCTGGATCGCCGAGCGCTGGGAGCAGAACGAGGACGCCACCCAGTTCACGCTCCATCTCAAGAAAGGCGTGACCTTCTCCGACGGCACACCGCTCGATGCATCGGCCGTCGTCGCCAACCTCGACATCTGGTACGCCGGCCGCAAGAACGAAGGCATCAATCCAATCGGCCTGTTCCCGAAGACCTATACCCGTGCCGAGGCGGTCGACGCCGCGACGGTGAAGGTCTTCTTCAAGGCGCCAACACTCGGCTTCATTCCGACCCTCGGTTATCACGGCTCCATTCTCATCTCGCCGAAGACAATCGCGCAGCCCGCCACGCAGCAAGCCGACCTCAGCAAGACATCAGGCAGCGGACCGTATGTGGTCGCGTCCTGGAAGGAAGGGGACTTCGTCAAGCTGGTGAAGCGCAAGGACTATAATTGGGGTCCGGCGGCGGTCGGCCACACCGGCCCGGCCCATCTCAATTCGATCACCTACAAGCTTGTCTCGGAACCGTCGCTGCGGGTCGCCGCGGTCCAGTCCGGTCAGGCCGATGTCGCCTACAGCCCGTCTCCGCAGGAATTGAAATCCCTCAAGGACGCCGGCTTTACGATCGCAACCCCGCGCTATCTCGGCTTCGTCAACGGCCTCGCCATCAACACCAAGCTGGAGCCGTACAACGACGTGAAGGTGCGCCAGGCCTTCCAGGCCGGCATCGACCGGAAGGAGATCATCGACACCGTCTACACGCCCGACTGGAAGCTCGCGACGTCCTTCATCCAGAGCAATGTCCCCGGTGCGACCGACCAAAGCGCCCTGCTCGCCTACAATCCCGGCAGGGCCGAGAAGCTGCTCGACGAAGCGGGCTGGACCAAGGGCAGCAACGGCATCCGCACCAAGGACGGCAAGCCGTTGACGCTGACGCTCAACTCCAATCCTTATCTCGCGACATCGAAGGCGATCGACGAGCTGATCGCCCAGCAGCTCGGCAAGATCGGCTGGAAGGTCAACATCCGGGCCTACGACGTCGTCACCTTCGGCGAGAAGGTCAGGTTTGGGGGTCCAGCCGTTCCGGCCTACGAGGTGACGCGCAGTTTCATCGATGCCGGCACGGTGGCGAGCATTCTCACCAACGCCAACAATGGCGAGGACTGGTTTGCCCTCGGCGAAAGCGACAAGAAGCTGAACGAGCTGCGCGACACGATCGCCGGCGCAAGTACCGCCGAGATCCGCGCGCCCCTGCTCGACGAGCTGCAAAAATATGTACTGGAGCAAGGCTACTTCATTCCACGCACGCAGATTGTCCAGCGCATCTACGTGCAGTCGTCGAAGCTCAAGGGTGAGGTCTATAACGGTATCGCCTATGCCAGCTATTACACGGCGTCGATCAGCGAGTAGCGCGCCGTGAAACTGAGCAACGCGACGAGGCGAGCGGCATGAACAGCGCGTACTTCCATTATGCCGCAAAGCGCCTCGCCCAGGCCCTCGTCGTCATCCTGCTCGCCTACATCTTCACGTTCGTGGTCGTCAGCATCCTGCCGGGCGACCCCATCACCAACGTCCTGCGCGATCCCCAGAACGGATTCACCGAAGACGAAATTAGGAAGATCATCGCCGCCCAAGGCCTAGACCGGCCGATCCTGGTCCAGCTTTGGACCTCGCTGACCCATTTCGTGACCGGCGATTTCGGCCTGTCGATGCGGTCGAGCCGACCCGTGACGACGCTGATCGCCGAGGTTCTCCCCTCGACGCTGATCCTTGCCTCCGCAGGCTTCGCAGTCGCGCTGCTGCTGGCGGTGACGATCGCCTATGGCACCCAGTTCCTTCCCAAACGCTTCGGCCAGGGTTTGTTGCGTGGTTTCCCGTCGCTGTTCCTGTCGGTGCCGAACTTCGTGATCGGCCTGGTGCTGATCCACGCCTTCGGCTTCCAGCTCGGCCTGTTCCGCGTGATCGATCCAAACAGTTTCTGGGCGACCTTCTTTGCCGCCATCGCGCTCGGCATTCCCATCTCCGCACAGATCGCGGAGGTTCTGATCGCCAACCTCGACCACGAGTCCGGTCAGGAATATGCCGCTGTCGCACGCGGCCGCGGTCTCGGGCAGGCTCGTCTGTTCGCAAAGCATCTGCTCAAGCCGTCTTCGCTCCCGGTCGTCACCATCATCGCTCTCACCATCGGTGAGCTGCTTGGCGGCTCGCTGATCACCGAGACGGTGTTCGGACGAACCGGCATCGGCAGCCTGGTGCAGCGTTCGGTGAGCACGCAGGACCTCCCCGTCCTGCAAGCGGTCGTTTCGCTCGCGGCGGTGGTCTTCGTGCTCATTAATCTGATCGCCGACCTCGTCTATCCCTTGCTGGATCCCCGCGTGAAACTCAATGGCGGCGTGAGGCAACGCCCGAGCACCGCTGAGGACAGCTCCGCCGCAGTAACCCAGGGGGCGACATCATGAGCAGCCTCTCCACTGCGCCACGGGCATCGGCGACTGGCTGGCTGACATCCCTGAGCGTACCCGCGAGCGTCGTGCTCTCGTTTGCAGTCATCGCACTCGTGATCGCCTGGTCGCTCGTGCCGGGCCGGTTCACGAGCCAGAACCCGTTCAATGGTGTTCCCGCCGAGAAGTTGCTCGCACCAAGCGCCGGGCACTGGTTCGGGACCGATCATCTCGGCCGTGATCTCTATACCCGCGTCGTGTATGGCACGGCGTCCTCGGTGCAGAGCGCACTTATTGCCGTCGTGATCGCCGCAGTCGCCGGTGGCTTCATCGGTCTTTTGGCCGGCTTCTTCGGTGGCTGGGTGGATATCGTATTCGCGCGCCTTGTCGACGTGTTGCTGGCGATTCCGAACTTTTTGCTGGCCGTCATCGTCGTCACCGCGATTGGCTTCGACACGACCAACGCGGCGATCGCGACCGGCATCTCGGCCGTGGCCGTGTTCGCCCGGGTGATGCGCTCGGAGGTGATCAAGACGCGGCAGGCGACCTTCGTCGAGTCCTCGTTCCTGTTGGGCGGCTCGCGCTGGCACGTCCTGTTGCGGCATGTGCTGCCGAACGCATCGCGCTCGATATTGCCGCTCGCCGTGCTCCAGTTCGGCCTCTCGATCCTGGTCATCGCAAGCCTTGCATTCCTCGGCTACGGCGACCCGCCGCCCGCCTCCGATTGGGGCCTGCTGATCTCGATCGGGAAGGACTATCTCAAATGGCCGTGGCTGGTTTACGCGCCCGCCTTCGTCACGATCGCGACCGTCCTCTCCGTGAACAGGATCAGCCGATGGCTCCGCAAGACGGACTGACTTCCACCTTTGCCCGGGCCGAACTCATCGCGCCGCTCCCGCTGCGCTCGATTCCGTTGCTCGGGGTCGACAGCCTATCGGTCTCCTACGGCCCGAACCAGGTCGTGACCAATGTGGGATTCGAACTCGGCCGCGGCGAGAGCCTCGCCCTCATCGGGGAATCCGGCTCGGGCAAATCGACGATTGCCCGCGCCGTTTTGCGACTGCTCCCCGGCAATGGGCGCGCCACCGGACGGATCGTCTTCGACGGTCAGGAAGTGCTGGGGATATCCGAGCGCGGCTTTCGGCCGCTGCGGGGACGGGCCATCGGGTTCGTCCCACAGGATCCCGCAAATTCGCTCAACCCGGTACGCACGATCGGCGTTCAAGCGCAGGAGGCGGCTGCGTTGCTCGACGAGCGCGTCGGGAAGATCCGTAAGCAACTCATCCTGGAGACATTCGCGCAGGTCGGGCTCGATCATCCGCAGCGCGTCTACGATTCCTATCCTCACCAGCTCTCCGGCGGCATGCTCCAGCGCGTGCTGATCGGCCTAGCCGTTCTCCCGCGCCCGGCACTGCTGGTCGCAGACGAGCCGACCTCAGCGCTCGACGTCACGATCCAGAAGCGGATTCTCGACCTACTCTCGCGATTGCAGCAAGAGCTCAAGATCAGCCTGCTGCTGATCACCCACGATCTCGCGATCGCCGCTGAGCGGGCCAAATCGCTGGTGGTGCTCAAGGACGGCGTCGTCCAGGAGGCCGGCAAGACCGCAACAGTGTTCGCTTCGCCGAGTTCCCCATACGCGAGGAAGCTGCACGCCGATGTCCCGGCGCTGAACCCCGACCGTTACGCCGGGCTGCGCGATCCGGGCTTTCGCAAAGCGAAAACTGGCGGGGCACCAAAGATCGAGGTCCGCGCCGTCACGAAGAGTTTTGCCGTCGATGGGACAAGACTGACCGCCGTCGACGACGTGTCGTTCGCCGTTGCCGCCGGCACCACGCATGCACTGGTGGGCGAGTCGGGCTCGGGCAAGACGACGACGATCCGGCTGCTGCTCGGGCTCGAGCAGCCAGACGCCGGTACGATCGCGGTCGCCGGCGAACAGATTAGCCAGCGTTCGCCACAGTCGCTGCGCGCGGCGTGGCGTCACCTTCAATTGATCTATCAGAATCCGTTCACCTCGCTCGACCCGACCTGGACGATCGAGCGGCTGGTGCGCGAGCCGCTCGACCGGTTCGAAATCGGATCGCGCAAGGAGCGCGACGAGCGCGTCCACCAGGCTCTAGCCGACGTCGGGCTCGGCAAGCACTTGATCGGCCGCAGGCCCGGAGCGTTGTCAGGCGGCCAGCGCCAGCGCGTGGCGATTGCTCGCGCGCTGGTCCTCAAGCCCGACGTGATCGTACTGGACGAGCCAACCTCCGCGCTCGATGTCACCGTTCAGGCCGACATCATCGAGGTCCTGCTCTCGCTGCAGGCCGATCTTGGCCTGACCTATGTCTTCGTATCCCATGATCTGGCCCTGGTACGCCAGTTCGCCCACACCGTCTCGGTCATGCACCGTGGACGCATTGTCGAACACGGGACCGTCACCGAGGTCTTCGACGATCCCCGGCAGCCCTATACCAGGTCGCTGCTGGCCTCGATCCCGTCGGGTGGCGCCAGTGTCGGGCACGTGCCGGAGCCACGGCCTCAGTTGATCGTTGCCGCCGAGTGATCGCGGCGGAGAGCATCGCTCACGCCTCGTCATCAAGCGCGAGAACAGCAAAGCTCGCGAGCCAGTGCTCGCCCATGTAGTGGCTGGCAAGATGGGGAAGACCCGCGGCCAAATGCGCTTGCGCTGCCTCGTGAGCAATCACGCGCCGCGCATCGCTTGCCGGCAAGGCGCCACCGAGAGAGCGCCAGCACCAGGCCCGGCTGAGATTAAGACCGTCGAGATGGGCGATCTTGCCGTCTGTGCGGTCGGCGACCATCGCGGGACGGAACAGCGTTGCCGGCTGCCTCTCAGCGAGACGCGGCAAAAACCCGTCGAACCAGGGCAAGAACTGGTCCGGCGGCAGCAGGCGCCGCATGCACTCGGCCTCGATCAGGGCCGAGGACTGGAAATCGTCGCCGCTCGGCTCGCCCCAGGCCGGGCAATCGCGGTCCTCGCCATACCAGCGCAGGCCGGTTTCACGCAGCAGCTTCGCCAGTGCTTCGTCCTTGCTGACATCGGCGTAGTCGGCGGCCATGCGCAGGCCAAATGCTGTATTGAAATGCGTGCCGACCCGCACGGGATAAGACGACAACGGCAGGAAGTCGCGAAAGCGCTGAGCGATGATTTCGGCCAGCGGCGCGAGATTGCGGCCCCAGGGATCGTCCGCCTGGAGCGACAGCTCGGTCGCCAGCTTCAAGAGCCAGGTCCAGCCATAGGGCCGCTTGAAACCGCGGGCGGTCGGGCGGGCAAAGTAGGCGCATTCGGCAGCGACCTTGTCGGGGACGAACTGCGCATCGAACAGCGTGCGAATGTCGGGCGCCGCCGCGATATCCGGAAAGCGCCGGAGCAGCCGCGCCAGCATCCAGTAACTGTGGACGCAGGAGTGCCAGTCGTAGCTGCCATAGAAGATCGGGTGCAGCTGGCTCGGCGTGCGGGCGTCCGAATCTTCGGCAAGCGCGTGGTCTACATTGTTGGGGTATTCGCGCCCGACATGGCCGAGCGCGATACCGGCGAACTGCGCAGCGTGCTCGCGGGTGAGACGGGACGTGGTCATGCTTTGGCCTTCTGTTTGTGACGGCCAATCAAAGTCTCGATTAGGCGCGGCAGGATGTAGATCGGAAACTGGGTCGCGGCAAAGTATAGAGCCATGCGTGGCGAAGCGGCAGCGCCGAGCGCCGACCAGACCAGCCCGACATTGCGATTGCCGAGAATGAGCCCGACCGTCAGGCGCTCGGGCAGTGTTCCCGGCAACAACGCGTTACCGGCAATTTGGAGGGCGATGTTGCAAGCGAACGCAAGCGCGGCGCAGAACATTGCGGTCTGCACATCCACGGCGATCTGCGTCCGAATGCCGGCCATGGTCGCCACTGCGAAGACAAGAAGCGCCGCAACGATGATGCCGTCGACGAGGCCGCCATGGGCGGCCAGAACCGGCGCCGCATGCCGGCGGAGCAGGAAGGCAACGCCCTCCGCGCTGCCGATCAACAGCGCCAGCCGAAGCGCAAGCTCAAGCGCGCTGATCTCGAGCCCGCCGAACCAGCCGGCAAGAAGCGGCACGGTGACCGGAGCCAGCACCATGGAGAGGACGGTCACGACGAGTGGCACCGCGCCGTCGAGCCCGAGCATGCGGGCGACCGCGGCCGTGCCGCTGGACGGCGGCGCAGACACGGCGAGCACGATCGCAAGCGCGAGTTCCGGATCAAGGCCGAGAGCTTGACCAGCCGCGCCGATCGCCAACGGACAGGCGACCATGACGACGGCCGGCAACAACACGGACAGCGACGGCCGGCGCAGCGCGGCGACGACAGCCTGGCCATCGATCCGCAGCAGCGTGCCGAGCACGATCACGAAGATCGTGGCCGGCATCAGGGGGCGCGCGAGATCCGCCAGAGCAGGACAGACAAGCCCGAGCAGGACGCCGAACACCAGCAATGTCGGTCCGCGCGGGATGAGGCGCAGGAGTGAGGATCGCATGCGCCCCGTCCAATCGGTTCGTTCGCCCGAATAGACCACTTCCGGCGACATTCTTGAAATCGATTTTTAGTATGCCTATCATTGCTCACATGAATTTAGCTTCCGTCGATCTCAACCTCCTGGTCGCCTTCGAGGCACTGATGGACGAGCGTAACGTGACCCGCGCCGGCGCGCGCATCGGCCTGGCGCAGCCGTCCATGAGCAGCGTGCTGACGCGCCTGCGGGCGCTGTTCGGCGACGAGCTGTTCGTGCGCTCGGCGTCCGGCATGCAGCCGACGGCCAAGGCGCTGTCGCTGGCCCGGCCGATCAGCGACGCACTGGGACAAATCCGGGGCGTGCTGGCGCCCGGATCAGGCTTCGATCCCGCGACAGCCAGCCGGCGCCTGTCGATCGCGGTGACCGACTATGGCGACCTCGTCGTCGTCCCGCCTCTGGTCGCGGCGCTGCGGCGGGAGGCGCGCGGTATCGATCTCGTGGTCCGTCCCATCATCGACGCGGCCGTCAGCGTCGCGAACCTCGAGCACGGAGACGTCGACGCGCTGATCGGCGGCCATCTTCCGGCTTCCGCGCGCATCGCCCGGACCACGCTGTTCGAGGAGCACTTCGTCTGCATTCGCGACGCCAAGCGCGCCAGGCAGAAAGTCCAGCTGACCAAAGACGACTACACCCGCCTTCCCCATGCGCTGTTCTCGTCAGCGGGAGGCGACGGGCTTCCCGGCGCGATCGATACCATGCTGGCCCGGCACGGACGCAAGCGGCGCACGGCGGTTACGCTGGCCCATGTCGTCGCCGTGCCGTTTGCAGTCGCCGGCACCGACCTCGTGGCGACCATGGCCGAGCGCATCGCCCGCCGGTTCGCTTCATCCGCAGGCGTGCACGTCGTTCCGCTTCCCTACGACGTGGAGGTGTTCCCCATCGACCTTCTCCACACGCGCCATGCCATCACCGACCCGGCGCTGCGCTGGTTCATCGAACTGGTCGTTCGTGTCGGCACGAAGCTCTGACGAGAGGGCCGGTACTATCGGCCTGCCGCCACGACACCGGGCGGCACGGCGTCACTGATCTTGATCTCTCTGGGGATCAGGCTCAGTTTGAAGAATGCGTCGGCGATCTTCTGCTGATCGGCGGCGACCTGAGCACTGATCGGCTTTGCACCGAACGACGTGCGCTTGAGGGCCGTCTCGAGGATCGGCGCGGGGATGCTGACCGCCTGGCTGAACTGGGCGGCCACCGCCGGGATATTTGCGTTGATCCGCTCACCCTCCTCGCCCACCGCCGCAAGAATTGCGGCAACGGCCTGCGCGTTCTCGGCCGCGAACGTCTTTGATGACAGGTAGAACTCATGGTTTGCGACGAGTCCCGTCCCGTCCTTGAGCGTGCGGGCATTGGCAGTCGCCTCGGCGGCGGCGCGGAACGGGTCCCAGATCACCCATGCATCGATCGAGCCTGCGACGAACGCAGCCCGCGCATCCGCAGGCGTAAGGAACACCGGCGTGATCTCGCTGTATTGCAGCCCGGCCTGCTCCAACGCCCGGACCAGGAGATAATGAACATTGGAGCCCTTGTTGAGGGCGACCCGCTTGCCCTTGAGGTCAGCCACCGATTTGATGGCACTGTTGTCAGGCACGAGAATGGCTTCGCTGGTGGGAGAACTCGGCTCGTTGCCAACATAGACAAGCGGAGCACCGGCTGCCTGTGCAAACACCGGCGGCGCCTCCCCGGTATGGCCGAAATCGACCGCGCCGACATTCAGGCCTTCGAGCAGTTGAGGTCCGGCCGGAAATTCCGTCCAGGTCACCTTGTAACCAAGCGCCTTGAGCTTGTCCTCGAGTTGGCCGGTCGAGCGCAAGAGGGCAAGCGTGCTCAGCTTCTGGTGCGCGATACGGACGACCTTGTCGGCCGCATGTGCCGGCAAGTTCGAAACGATCCCGGCGATCAGTGCGATCGCGACCCACAACGAACGGCGCTTCTTGATCCACATGTCAAATTTCCTTTCGGTGCAAACGGCGTTCTGTCGGTGACGGAAGCGACCGGCGCTACTGTCCGACCTTCCAGGCCGCATCGGTGACGTTCACCGACTTGGGAATGAGCTTCAGTTTCGCGAACGCATCTGCGATCTTCTGCTGGCCCTCGAGCGTTGCGGCATCGATCGGCCGGGCGCCCGGCTCGGCGCGGTTGACCGAACGCTCGATCACTTCGACGGGAAGGCCGACCTTCGGGGCAAGCTCCGTCGCATATTGCTTGCGGTTGTCCCGGATCCAGACATCGATTTCGTCGACCGCTGCAAGTACGGCCTTCAGCACTGCCGAATTCTGCTCGGCGATAGGGCGCGAGGCCATGTAGAAGGAGACGTTTGGTGCGAGGTCGGTTCCGTCGACGATTTTCTTTGCACCAAGGCTGAGCTCGGCGGCCGCATAATAGGGATCCCAGATCACCCAGGCATCCACCGCGCCGCGCTCGAATGCCGCCCGTGCATCCGCCGGTGCGAGGTAAGCCGGCGTGATGTCGCCGTACTCAAGGCCGTTGGCTTCCAGCGCCCGAACCAGGAGATAGTTGACGTTCGAACCCTTGTTGAGCGCGACGCGCTTGCCCGTGAGGTCCTTGACCGTCGCGATCGTGCTGTCCTTGGGGACGATGATCGCCTCGTTCTTCGGCGACGCGGGCTCGTAGCCAGCGTAGACGATATTCGCATTGGCCGCCTGGGCGAAGATCGGTGGCGCTTCGCCCACGAGTCCGAAATCCGCAGCTCCGACATTGAGGGCTTCGAGAAGCTGGGGCCCGGCCTGAAACTCGGTCCAGGTGACGGACCAGCCGAGCGGCGAGAGCTTGCGCTCGAGGATTCCGCGTTCCTTCAGAAAGATCAGATTCCCAGCGCCCTTCTGGAATGCAATTCGAAATGCCTTGCCATCGGCGCGCGCAGCCGAAGTGACGGCGGCCCCGCCGAAGACGAGGCTGGCCGCGAATAACTGGAATTGCCGACGATCGATCATGCTGCTGCCCCTTGTCGCAACGTCACCCCTCCCCGGACGGGAACGAATGCGCGAGGCATGCCGACCAGGCGCAACTGACGTATCGCTCGACGATATATCGGCGCGCGATCTCATTTGAATTCCAAATTTGGCCGCTGACGAAGGCGATCCTCCCCCGAAATGAATTCAGGACGCAATTTGCATAGCGTGCGGCAACGATCCGGCAGCCGCACATCGCGATGCGGAAAAGCGCCGACGCAATCCGCGCGACCTGCCGCTCTATGTAAGTTGACCGGCCGGCAGCACCAGACAATCGCCGTCCTGCGGGATCATAAGCTGCTGCGGCCCGATTCCATGGTCCCCGGCGTGTTGCTTCAGGTCGACCCGGCTCACGGTCGCATGATCCAGGGAGTCCATATGTGTCGCGATCACCACGGCGCCGGGCGCGAGCCGGCACGTCGCGACCGCTTGCGCCGCGTCCATCGTAATGAGGTCGCCATCCCATTTCGCGCCACAGGGATGGATGACGATGATGTCCGGCCGGCTTTCCGCGATGATGGTCTCGACCGCCGGGTACAGCACGGTGTCGCCGGCCCAATACAGCGACGGCTCGTCCTTTGCCGTGATCGTGAAGCCCATCACTGAGCCCATCTTCTGCAAGACCGGCCCAAGGCCGTGGCTACCCTCGCGTCGCTGGAAGCGGATGTCTTGCCAGACAAAGGTGTCGACGAGAGGCGTGACGTTGCTGAAGCCGTAGGAGCGGATCTTGTCCTCGTCGCCGGGCTGGCAGATCAGCGGCAGATGTTTCGGCACCAGCTCCTGTGCAACGGGATCGAAATGGTCGGCGTGCAGATGCGACACGATGACGAGTTCGACGTCATCGAGGATCGCCTCCGGGCTGATTGGCAGCTCGACCAGCGGATTGGGGGCTCGCCCGGTAAAGGACGGCCTGGAACCCTTCGGCGCGAAGAACGGATCGATCAGCAGCGACTTGCCCAGAATGTCCAATTTCAGCGTCGCATTGCGCAGGAGCGTGAGTTTCATCGTGATTTCCTTCAATAGAGATTGTTGCGTGCATCGGCGTCGATGCGGGCCTCGATATCGGCCGCGCTGGTGCCTGATCCCGTCTGGTCGGCCAGCATCCGTCCGAGCGTCGGAAGCTCGGCGCGATCGAGGCGATAGTCGTCGCTCCACAACCGCGCGCGCTTGAACGCCTTGCTGCAATGGAGGAATACCTCCTGAACGGTGACGATGATCGCGAGCTTCGGCGCCCTGTCGCGCACCGCCATCTGATCCAGCAAGGGCTGAGAGCGTGTCAGGCGTGCCGTTCCGTTGACCCGAAGCAATTCATCTATGCCGGGAATGACGAACAACAGGCCGATGGATGCTTCGGCGAAGAGGTTCTCGATCGTGTCGAGACGATTGTTGCCGGGCCGATCCGGGATGGCCAGATGTTGCGGATCGAGAATGCGGACGAAACCCGGCGCATCGCCGCGCGGACTTACGTCCTGGCCACGGTCAGGGTGCGACGAACCGATGATCACGAGCGGCGACTTCGCAATGAACCGGCAGCAATGCCCGTCGAGCCGGTCGAGCTGCTTGGCGCGAACCAGCGCAGAGGGCTGCGCATAAGGCGGTCGCAGGTCATCCGCGCCGCCAAGATAAGTCAGATCATCGAGCATCAGATGACAAGCTCCTCAAGCCGACGACGAAGCTGAGGCCTGCCCGACCGATTGACCAGTGGCACGAATGCCGGTTATCGTGAAAATAATGCCAAACAATGCCCCCTCGCCGCGCAGGTCCGAAACGTCCCGGCGCAAGCAAACCGTGGCCGTGCTCGCCTATGACGGGGTCAACGCATTCGAGCTCGGCCTCGCGGTCGAAGTCTTTGGCATGGCGACCGACTGGTACCGTGTCGTGATCTGTTCGGAACGACCGGGAAAGCCCCTGAAGGCCAACAACGGCCTCAAGGTCGTCGTTGACGAGGGACTGCGGACATTGTCCCGCGCCGATACGATCATCGTGCCGGGCTCGCTCGATATCATGGACTCCCCGCCTCCGTTGCTGCTCGACGCACTCAGGCGCGCGCACAAGCGGGGCACGCGGGTGGCCTCGATCTGTGCCGGCGCCTTCATCCTTGCCGCGGCAGGCCTGCTCGACGGTCGGCGCGCCACCGCGCATTGGGCGCACACCGAGACCCTTGCGCGGCGGTATCCGCTCACCCAGGTCGACGCCAACGTGCTTTATGTCGAGGACGGCAATGTCATGAGCTCGGCCGGTCGTGCCGCCGGGCTCGATCTATGCCTTCACATCGTGCGTCGGGATTTCGGCGCCGAGATCGCCAATCGTATCGCACAGCGGCTCGTGATTGCGCCGCATCGCGACGGCGGACAGGCGCAGTTCATTCCGCAGCCGGTGCGAAAGGCCGAAGGCGATGTCCTCGCCTCGGTCTTCGTCTGGGCCCAACGCCATCTCGACCGCGACCTGACCATTGCCAATTTGGCATCGCAGGCCGGGATGAGTCGCCGCACGTTCATCCGCCGGTTCGAGGATGCCACCGGGATGTCACCAGGAGAGTGGGTGGTACAGGCGCGCGTGGCCAAGGCGCGCGAGCTGCTGGAGGGAACGCGGCTCCCGGTCGAGAGCGTTGCGACGGAAACCGGCTTCGGCTCGGCGGACACGATGAGGCACCACTTCAGAGCGCGCCTTGGCACAAGCCCTGCACTGTATCGCGCTGCTTTTCGGGCGCCGCTGCGCAGGAGCTCGATCGGAAGATAAAATAATTCCGTCTTGCGCGGTCTTGATAGCAAATAATCTCCGCTTACCGCGCCAAGAGAAAAATGTCGCCATCGTCCGACTATCATCGCATTTGCGGCGTAGAACCAATCGCAGTCCTGCGACGTTGACCAGCCAATCATAACGGGGGGCGGCACGATGGGTCCGGAGGGGCGGCACGCGATCGTCATAGGCGGCGGCGCCAGCGGTGTCCTGCTGGCCTTTCAGCTACTGAAGACGTCTCCGCCCAATTTCCGCGTCACGCTGATCGAGAAGCGCTCCGAGATCGGTCGCGGCCTTGCCTATCATGCAGGCAATCCCGAGCATCTCCTCAACGTACGCGTTTCAAACATGAGCGCGCTGCCCGACGATCCCGAACATTTCTGGACATGGCTGTGCGCACGGCCCGGCGGGCCGCAATGTCCCGATCCCTACTGCTTCGTTCCGCGACAGACCTATGGGGACTACCTTGCCGAATTGATCGCGCCGCTGAAGGCACGCGACGGAGCGCAGGGTCTCACCATCATCCGGGATGAATGTATCGCCATTCAGGAGAATGCATCCGGCGTGACGGTCGCGCTCGCGGAGGGCGCGCCACTCACAGGCACCTTGGCCGTTCTCGCGACCGGCCATGACGCCGCAGCTTCGCGCCTGCCTCGGCACGCCGATCCCTGGGCGTCGCCTGCCGATGCCGGGATCGACAGCAACGCAACGGTGCTGATCCTCGGCACCGGGCTCTCGATGGTCGACTATGTGTTGTCGCTGCTGCGGCACGGTCATCAGGGGCGGATCGTTGCCATGTCCCGCCGCGGCTTGCTCCCGCGCGCTCATCGCCGCGTCGAGGCGATGCGGCTTGGCGAGGGCGAAATCCCGTTCGGCGCGCGGATCGGCGTGTTGCTGAGCTGGTTTCGCCGCCGTATCGCTATTCATGTCGCCGAAGGTGGCGACTGGCGGAGCGCGATCGATGCCGTCAGGCCTTTCACCCAGCGGCTCTGGCAGGAGCTTCCGCCGGAATCCCGGCGTCGATTCCTGGAGCACGCGCGCGCCTGGTGGGACGTCCATCGCCATCGCACGGCACCTGAGGTCGAGGCCCGCATCGCAGAGGCGCTTTCGACCGGACGCCTGACCGTGATCCCGGGCAAGCTCGTCACCGTCGTTCCGAACACGGACCGTGCCCTCGTCCGCTACCGCCGGCGCGGCCGGAGTGAACTCTCGGAGCTCGAGATCGGAGCGATCGTCGACTGTACCGGCATCGTGAGAGACCCCGGCGCCAGCAGCAACCCGGCCGTCCGCAGCTTGCTCGATGCCGGCCATGCCCGCATCGACCCGTTGCGGATCGGCATCGACGTCACGCCGGACTGCGCGATCGTCGATCGACTGGGATCGCCATCGCGACGCCTTTACGCCATAGGCCCGCTCACGCGGGCCGCATTCTGGGAGATCATCGCCGTCCCCGACATCCGCCAGCAATGCGCGGAGCTGGCAGCCCGGATCAGGAACCGTGATCCCTAGTTGAACAGGTCCGGCTCCGCCTCGGTGATCCAGTCCCACAGCGGCTGGAAGCTGAAATAGCCGCCCTTATGCGTGCCGACCTGCCGCGAGGTCAGGCTGGCGATCTCATGCGGGATCGGCTTTGGCGTGCCGGCGGCTTCAGAAAGCAACTGGGCGCGCGCGGCATTGTCCATCGCGATATACCACCAGGCCGCGGCTTCGATGGTCGGTCCGACCGTGAGCAGGCCGTGGTTTTGCAGGATCGCAGCCTTCTTCGATCCCAGTGCCTGCGCGATCTTGCGGCCCTCTTCCGCCTCCAGCACGACGCCGGAGAACGGATCGAACAGCACATGGTCCTCGTAGAAGGCGCAGGAATCCTGCGTCAGCGGATCGAGCAGGCGGCCCAGCGCCGACCAGGCCTTGCCGTAAGTGGAATGGGTGTGGGCCGCCGCGATCACCTCCGGATGCGCGGCGTGGATCGCCGAATGAATCACGAAGCCCGCCTGGTTGATCGGCTTGTCGCCGATCAGGATGTTGCCATCGTGATCGACGAGTTGAAGGTCGGACACCTTGATCTGACTGAAATGCTTCGACAGCGGGTTGATCCAGAACCGCTCGGGAAACTCCGGATCGCGCACGGTGACGTGGCCCGCGAGGCCCTGATCGAAGCCATAACGCGAGAACAGCCGGAACGTAGCCGCGAGCCGCTGCTTGCGGTGCAGCCTTTCTTCCTCAAACGACGCCGCCGGCGTACGCTCGACCAGCGAATATTTCCTGGGCTTCTCGACGACCTTGTTCATGGCATAGGTTCCTTTTTCTAGTATTCGAGGTTCTTGTCGAAGACATCGGCCAACGGCACGCCATGCGCATAGGCGTCGAGGTTCACAAGCGTCTTGTCGGCCAGCCGCTTGACGTCTTCACCACCCGTCCACGACACGTGCGGGGTCAGGACGATCTTGGGGTGGTCGTAGATCGGGTCACCATCCAGCGGCGGCTCGGGATCCGTCACATCGAGCGTGGCGCCGGCGATCCGGCCCTCGTCGAGCGCCTGCAAGAGCGCGGACTGATCGACGATCCGGCCGCGCGCGACGTTGATCAGATGCAGCGATTTCTTCGCTCGCGCCAGCACGTCGGCGTTAATCAGGCGGGCCGTCTTCGTCGTTGCCGGCAGCGCCAGGACGAGATGATCGGAAATCTCGACCAGCTCCTCGATACTATCCACGGGCTGGATACCCGGAAGAACGTATGGCCAGGCCGACCGCCGCAAGACCTTGATGTTGACGCCAAACGGCTTGACGCGCTCGGCGACGGCGCGGCCGATCGCGCCGAAGCCCGCGATCCCGATGGTCTTGCCGCTGAGCGAGCCCAGCGGGGTGATCTTCCATTCCGCGCGATTGCGTGGCCGGATGTGGTGGATACGCTTTTCGAAGCCGAGAATTGCCGCGAGGACATATTCCGCGATCGGATCGGCGGAGATGCCGCGGCCGACCGTGACCACGGGACCGTCGAGCAGCCACGCCGGAAAGAAATCGACGCCCGTCGATGCGGTCTGGATCCAGCGCAAGCCGAACGGCCATCCCGCAGGCTTGTCCGTGGGCGCCTTGGGCCAGCCCGCCAGAGGACGGGTCAGCAGCACATCGGCCTCGGGTGCAACCTCCCACGCCGGGCGATCGACGGGATGATCCATGATCAGCGGTCGTGACCAATGATCGGCCAGCGCGGCACGAACCTCGGCACCAAGCTGATTGACGATGATCGGTGATCGCACGCTAGTGGATGCGCGGCTGCTTTCAATTCGGGGAGTGTTCATGTCACGCGTTCATGATGGCATTGATGCGGACATGCTAGGCGCTCGAAGCAAGATAGTCTTTTCAAAGATCACCGGCATCGGGCAACAACAGGATGACAGCTCTCCACGCAGCATAAGAATTCGTCTCTGCGCGCGGCCACGTTACGTCCCGCCGGTGACGTCAGCCTGCTTCGCTTTCAGCTGAGCCGCAGCTTCGCCGGCGCGGCGAAACACGGTCTCCATCAGCCATTGCTCGTTGGGAAACTGCTCCGCCCATTCATCCCAGCCGGAATGCTTGCGGTATTGGCCGAGCCGCCCGGACGCCAGCACATCCTCCGTGCTCACTGCGACGCGGCGATCGCAATCCGGCGCGACATAGATCGCGTCTGCACGGCAATAGAGCTCGCACATGAAGCAGGTCTGGCAATCCTCGACGCGCGCGAGCACCGGCAGGCCGGCATGGCCGCGGTCGAGCACATGGGCCGGACAGACCTCGATGCAGGCTCCGCAATCCGTGCAACGCTCGGCGACGATGAGTTCGATCATGATGCCACCTCGAGCTGATCGGGTCGGTTGGTTGCGGCTGGACGGTCGAGCGCCACCCAGACTCGATCCAGTCCGCCACTGAGCAGGCGCGCGGCCAATCCGGGATCCTGTGCGGGATAGTCCTCACGACGATGAAGCCCCCTGCTCTCCTTGCGCGCTGCCGCCGTGGCCACCGACCAGCGCGCCGTTGCCAGCAGCGCCGCCGTCTCACGCAGCGCGAGCGTGCCGTCCTGCCCGTGATCCGCCACCTCGCGCCATAGATCCTCGAGCTCGCGCGACGAGGCCGCAAGCCCGGCTCCAGTACGGAACAGATTCTTGTCGAACGGATGCATCTCGGCACGCACACCGGCTCTCGCCGCGGCAACATCGACCGCCTTCGATTGTCCCAGCGGACGAAGCCCGGTCCGGCCAAGCGGCCGGAGTTCGGCGGCGCGCCCCTTCGCACTGCGCGCCACGCGCGCCGCCGCCCGCCCTGCGAACACGCCTGAAGACAGGGCCCAGGCCGAATTGACGTTACCGCCGCCAGAGATCGCGCCGGCCACCTTCTCGCGCGAGGCGTTGTCGCCGGCGACGAACAATCCCGGCACCGATGTCGCGCCATCCGTATCATGCACGCGTACGCCGCCGATCCCGCGGATGGTGCCGTCATTGTGCAGCGTGACTTCGAACCTCTCGCGGTAAGGATCGATGCCCCAGCGGTCGAACACCAGCGGCACGTTCGGCGAGATCGTATGCAGCCTCGCCTTGATGTCGTCGGGCAGACGGTCCAACGAGCAGTAGACTGGCCCGCGTTGCAAAGCCCGCGCAAGGCGGACGGTTTGATCCGGACCGAATGGCAGGTCGAGCTCGTTCCCATCTCCGTCGAAATAGCTCGCAAAGGCATACGCCATGCTGCGCGTCATGGTGGAATGCGCCGGTGCAATGGTGTAGGCGGCGGTGAACTCCATGCCGGACATCTCCGCGCCCGCCTCGGCCGCCATGAGATAGCCGTCGCCGGTGTTGGTTTGCGATCCCAGAAGGTGTGACAGGAAGCTGGTCCCGCCAGCGGCGAGCACGACGGCGCCGGCCTCGATCCGATAGGCCCGCCCGCCATCCTGCCGGCGCAAGCCACGTGCGCCGCCGATCGATCCGTCGGCGCGCGCCAGCAGCTCGAGAACGGGCGAATGATCGAGAACAGTGACGCCATGGCTCAGCACATGCTGGCGGAGCGCCCGCATGTATTCCGGGCCGCGCACCGCGCGGTAGTTCACCCGCCCTTCGTCGTCCGCCTCGAATTTGTAATGGCGGGCGAGCGTCGGCAGCGTGCGCCACGTCTGGTCCAGGATGCGATACATCCATTCCGCCTCGCCAAGGCTGAGGCCGGCGGCGACGCGGTTGGTGACAACAGCATCTCGTGCCGCCGGGGGATCCGGCGGGACCCACCAGTGGCCAGGCCCCGCCGCGGCGGTGACGCCACTGGTGCCGCAATAGCCCTTGTCCGCGAGGACGACCCGCGCACCGGCCTGCGCGGCCGAAGCCGCCGCCCACGCGCCGGCCATTCCACCGCCGACGATCAGCACATCAGTCGCGATCGACAGCTCTTCGAGGGACGACGAAGCCATTGTTCCTGCCTCTGGGCAACATCACCGCAATTCGTCCGCACCTCGGGAAGACCGGGTGCAGGAAGACGACGCCTATCGCGACATGTTTGGGCCGGGCGGTGCGCGCGTCAATGAAAGGCAAAACTCTTTTCGGCACTCGCCGCGAAGGACTCGTGTCGTCATGGCTGATACTGGCGAGACGGTTGTTTCGACGGAGAACAGACTTCTCCCGACGTCACCGCGGACGCGACGGCATTTTCCGGAGATCAACGACCCGACGCCGGCGGCATCTCCAATATTACGGATGCTTATCCGTTATGTCAGGCCGGCAAGCCTCTCATCCTTGCATCGCTTCCATCTTCTTGGACGAAAGCGCGCGAGACGAACATTTCACGATTCACATCCGCAGCAGCTCAATTTATCTCCAATGGCAACGCAAACGAGAGCTTCCTGCTCTGATCCCGGAGAACGACAAAATGAACACAGCAATGCAGATGATGCCCATGCCGATGATGATGGGCGGCATGATGAACCCCGCAATGGCCGGCAACATGATGCCGATGATGAACATGATGGGCATGCCGATGATGATGCCCTGCCAGGTCAAGTGCACCATGACCCCCGCCGGCATGACCTGCGAGATGACCCCGATGGACCCGTCCATGAAGGACATGTTCATGAAATCCTGCGAGAGCATGATGAGCATGATGCAGATGGGCATGCCCATGATGATGTGCTGCGGCGGCATGATGATGATGTGCATGCCGATGAAGGCCGCCTGATCGCTCTCCCGGGAACGATCGACGAAGGGCCGGCCTTGCGCCGGCCTTTGCTTTTTCAACCGGCAGGCTCCGCGTAGGTCATGACGAGGTAGAGAACCGCTTCGCCCGCGATCAGGTTCTTGTAGACGTGGGGCACATCGGCATCGAACAGGATGGCGTCGCCTTCCGTCAGCGTCTGCGGCTTGTCGAGCCCGACCGTGATCTCGACCACGCCCTTGGCGACAAAGAGATTCTCACGCGTCCCCGGCGCATGCGGTTCCGCCGCTTCGCGGTGAAGCGGACCGATCTTCAGCTCGTAGAATTCGACCTGATGATTGCCGTCGAAGGGAAACAGCGCACGCGAGGTGAACTGTCCCTGGCTGGACGTCAGCAGCTTTGCATCGCTGCGACGCAGGACCTTTGGCCCGCGGGGCGCCTCAGTCTGGAGCAAATTGGCGAAGGGGACGTGAAGTGCGCTTGCGACTTTCCACAGCAGCGCGATCGTGGGAACGCTCTTCCCGGTCTCGATCTGGCCGAGCATCGCCCGGCTCACCCCGGATTGCTTGGCGAGCCGCTCGAGCGAATGCCCCTGGCTGGTCCGCAGGCGCCGCAGATTGCGGCCGAGGACGACCGGCAGATCAAGGTCGTTGGAGGATGATGCGTTCGTGTCCGGTGACGAGGCGACGTGTCCGCCGCTCATGAAGCATCCCACCGCACTGGCGACATGACCGGCACCGGCATCCAGACCCAGGTCGGCCAGAACCAGCAGAGCGGCATGGGAGCTCCTGTCGCGAAGGGGCTCATGCCGAAGCTCGGCAACGGCGTGCTCGAAGCTGCAGCCTGTTGCCTGCTCCGCTCCGATCGATAGGCAGCCAGATCGATAATCCGTGCTGAACTCGTGGGCTCTGTCACCTTGTCTGATCCGCGTTCGATTGCGATGCGCAACATCCTAGTTCCGTCATGGCATCCGGCAAGCTGTCGCCGAACAAAACAACACGAGGCCTGTCAAGCGCGGCCGTGTAGCAAAGGCTTCTCGAATTCGCGCATCCTTTAGCGCCGAGCTCCTTTCCCTGTACGTATGGCGGTCGCACGATTGATCGCTCCATGCGCCCTTGCTCCCGCGGCTTCAAGGCGCGCTCCAAATGGCGGGAATCACATTGTCAGCCCGAGAAAACACGTCCTCATTCGCAAGACGATGGGAGAACAGGACGCCTGCGAAACGCCGCCAGCTCAGCGCATTTCTTTCGAAGATCGCGCCGTGACATCAGTTCACTGGACCGGCTGTCGGAATTCCTGACATGTGACCTCAAACGGCCGGAACGATCTCATGCGGCGGCCGACAGAATGTGAACTCGAGAGACACAGAATGATGACTTCCAAGCCCTTTTTTGTGGCCGCGCTCGCGTTGATCGTCGCGACAAGCAGCGTCAACGCGGCTCGCGCCGAGACGGACCAGCTTCGCATCGCCCAGCAATTCGGCATTGCCTATCTTCCGCTCATCGTTGCCAGCGAAAAGGGACTGATCGAGGAGGAAGCCAAGGCGCTCGGGATCACGCCGCCGAAGATCGAATGGCTACGGCTCTCCGGTGCGGCGGCGATGAATGAAGCGCTGATCTCGGGCGGCCTGGATTTTGCGACAGCCGGCATCACGCCGATGATCCTCACCTGGGACAAGACCCGAACCACCGCCAAGATCATCGGCATCGCCGCGCTGGGCTCGATGGCCAATATCCTGACCACCAACAACCCTGACATCAAGACGCTGGCGGATTTCACCGAGAAAGACCGGATCGCACTTCCCTCGGTCAAGGTCGGCTTCCAGCCGATCGTCCTGCAGATGGCGGCGGACAAGGCATTCGGCAAATACGACAAGCTCGACGAGCTCACCGTCAGCATGCCTCACCCCGACGCGACGGCGCAGATCCTGTCGGGACGCTCCGAGATCACCGCCCACTTCACCTCGCCGCCGTTCTCGCAACAGCAACTGGCCAGCGGCAAGGTGCATCAGGTCCTGAACAGCTACGACGTGCTCGGCGGTCCCCACACCTTCAACGTGGTCTATTCCACCTCGAAATTCGTCAATGACAATCCCAAGACGATCCAGGCGTTTGTCCGCGGTCTCGACCGCGCCAACGAATGGATCAAGGCCAATCCGAAGGAAGCCGCCGCGCTTTACATCAAGGCCGAAGGTTCGAAGCTCGCGCCTGACTTCGTCGAGGCAATCATTCGCGACAAGGACGTCAACTTCACGACGGCTCCGGAAGGCGCCCAGAAGTTCGCGGATTTCGAGGCCAAGGTCGGCCTGATCAAACAGGCACCGGCATCGTGGCGGGATCTGTTCTGGTCCGGCCTCGGAGAAAAGCCCGGAAGCTGACATGAACGTCGCTCCGCGGCTGACCGGCCTCGTCGACGGCGGCGCATCGTCGGCGTTGCTCGAACTCGATCACGTCAGCATCAGCTATCCAACCCCGGACGGCGTTCTCACTGCGGTCGAGGACGTCAGCTTCACGATCTCGGCCGGCGAACGGCTGGTGCTGCTGGGTCCGTCGGGCTGCGGCAAGTCCACGCTGCTGCGTGCCGTCGGCGGCTTCCTCAAGCCGAGTGCCGGCGAGCTTCGGATGAATGGCCGACGGATCGGGGCGCCTGGCCCCGACCGCATGACCGTATTTCAGGAATTCGACCAGTTGCTGCCGTGGCGCACGGTGCTCGGCAATGTCCGCTATGCCCTGGAGCGGGGAAAATCATCGTCGCGGCGGGACGCGGAGGGCATCGCGCGTCGCTGGCTCGAGCGCGTCGGATTGAAGAATTTCGTCGATGCCTTTCCGCACACACTATCAGGCGGAATGAAGCAGCGCGTCGCGATCGCGCGCGCCTTCGCGCTGGAGCCGGCGCTGCTGCTGATGGACGAGCCCTTCGCCGCGCTCGACGCATTGACGCGGCGGCAGATGCAGGACGAACTGCTGAAGCTGTGCGAGGAAACCGGAAACACCGCCCTGTTCGTCACCCATGGCATCGACGAGGCCATCCGCGTCGGCACCCGCATCCTGGCCCTGACGCCGCACCCGGGACGTCTAGCCGCCACGTTCGGCGTTCAGCCGGAGGTCCGTGTTCGCGGCACCGCAGCTTTCGCTGAACTGGAACGGCAAATCCAGGAGACCGTGTTTTCTGCTCCGAAAGTCGACCATGTCTGACATCGCAGCCCCAAAACTCGTTCGCTCGCCGGCGCTGCGGCGTGCATTTGAAGGAACGCCCTGGCGGCGTGTCGTCATCCTCGCCGGCTTTGCGCTGGCCTGGGAACTCTATGCGCGCTGGCTCGACAACGCGCTCCTGCTGCCCACCGTTGGCGCGACCCTGTCGGCGCTCTGGTCGGCGATCCTTTCGGGCGAGCTACCCAATCGGACATTGACGTCGTTGCGGGTTCTCGTCACCGGCTACGCGATCGGCGTCGCGATCGCGGCAATACTCACCACGCTTGCGGCCCTGTCGCGTTGGGGGAACGAGGCCCTTGGCCTTTTGACATCGATGTTCAACCCGCTTCCCGCCATCGCGCTGCTTCCCATCGCGCTGCTGTGGTTCGGAGTGGGAACGCCCAGCCTCGTTTTCGTCATCGTGCATTCGGTTCTATGGCCGGTGGCCCTCGCCTGCTATGGCGGCTTCCTCGCGGTGCCGCCGACCCTGCGCATGGCCGGCCGCAATCTCGGCCTGTCGGGCGGGCGGTTCGTCGCGGAGATTCTTGTACCTGCGGCGTTCCCGCAGATCCTGTCGGGCCTGCGGATCGGCTGGGCCTTCGCCTGGCGCACACTGATCGCGGCCGAGCTCGTGTTCGGCGTCAGCGCGCGCTCCGGCGGAATTGGCTGGTTCATCTACACCAACCGCGCGCAATTGGAGACCGCGAGCGTCTTCGCCGGATTGCTCACGGTGATCCTGATCGGTCTCCTCGTCGAGGGCGTGATCTTTCGAACTCTCACGCGGATCACGGTGCAGCGCTGGGGCCAGGTGCAAACCTAGGGCGCGGCTGACCTCTCAGCTCATTTGAGCGGAAATCCCAGCGCGCGCACCTCTTCCACGAGGCGATCCCGGCCATTCAGCGAGCGGACCGAGCCGAGCCGCTTCAGCACGGCCTCGACCCAGCCGATCGCAGGCAGGCCTTCGCCGGCTTGAAAGCCGCGGATCGTCGCGTCGTAGGCCGCGATGCCGGTCTCGTCGCCCGCATCGGAATAGCGCTCGTGATGGATCACGACATCCTGACGCAGGCGCGGCTTGACCTGCGCGGGCCTTGCCGCGTCGGGATAACCGATGCACAGGCCGAAGGCAGCGACCACATTCGGGGGCAATCCCAGCTCTTCGGCGACCGCACCGGGCTTGTTGCGTATCGCGCCGATATAGACCGACCCAAGGCCGAGCGACTCGGCGGCAACAACCGCGTTCTGCGCGGCCAGCGCGGCGTCGATGACGGCCACCAGGAACGTCTCGAGAAACGGCAAGCCATCGTCCGGATGTTCAGATCGTTTCGCCAGCCGCTCGGCCCGCGAGAGGTCGGCCAGCCAGACCAGGAACAGCGGGGCCTCGACAATATGCTTCTGACCGCCCGCGAACTCGGCGAGACGCGCTTTGCGAGCCTGGTCTTCCACCACGACGACGCTCCAGGTCTGGAGGTTCGACGAGGACGGGGCCGATTGAGCGGCCGCCACCAGAGTTTCCACCGTGCGCGGTGGCACCGGATCGGGACGATAGGCCCGAACCGAGCGATGCGCGAGCAGGTTTGCCAGCACGCCGTTCCACGCATCGCCGATCTCGGGCCCATCGTTGCCGTACCGCGCCCGCAACGCCTGCGTCACGGCATCGATCCTGGACGGTCCGGGGACCACTTTCAGGCTGGACTTGGCGTCACTCACGAACTTCTCCTGTCAACCGGCATCACGCTTCGACATCGACCACCACATGATCGGCGAACTTTGCCGGATCAGTAATGGACCTGATGATGGTAGCACGCTTCAGATCGATGGCGATCTCATGGAAGTCTTCTATTGGTGGACATGCGGGAATGCATAGCGATCGGCGAGATAGCGGAGGATTCGCTCCGACGAATCGATGAAACGCCGACCGTTGGCGACGTCCGCGTCCTCAGGCACCGGCCGGCTTTCGTCGAAGACCAGAATCGGAAGCGTTTGATGCTGCTCGCCCAGGATTTCGACGAGTTCTGCTCGCGGGCGCGCAAACGGCAAACGATGCACCTCGATCTGTGTTGCGAGCCCGGGAAACGACGCCAGCAATCCCTCGATCGCATTGCAATGCGGGCAGACGAAGAAGCGTCCCGGCTGCTCCGGATCTTCAAATCCCGGCTTGAGCAGGAACAGGCGATCTCCACTCATGGTCGTTCTCCGGAGCCGACATAATCTTCTAGTGGCCGAACAGCCGATAGCTTCGATCGGCCGCCCGCAAGTGCCGGCTCTCGTCGACCCAGCCGACGGCACGCCGATAGCTTCCCAACACGGCGGCTTCCTTCAGCGCCGCCACGTCGACCGCTTGCGGCGCATCGGCAAACGGCGAGACGAACAGCGCATCCTCGGGGCAATAGAGCTCGCACAGGAAGCAGGTCTGGCAATCGCCCTGGCGGGCGATCGTCGGGATGCCGTCGGTCTTGTCGAAGACATTCGTCGGGCACACGCTGACGCAGATATCGCACGCCGTGCAGCTCTCGGCGTCGATGACCTCGATCATTCCGCAGCCTCCGAATATTGTGCAGACGCCAGCGGACGCGCCGATGTCCAGACGTCGTCGAGCCCGCCGGTCGTCACCAAATGGAGGTGGCGGTCGTCCTGCTCGGGGTAATCGTCGCGGCGATGCATTCCCCGGCTTTCCTGGCGCGCCAGCGCGCTGCGATACATCCAGCGCGCTGTCGCGAGCATGGCGGCCGCTTCGCGCCCACGCAGCAACTCCTGCTCGTCAGGAGCATCCGCATTCGACGCTTCTGCCCACAATGCATCCAGCCGACCGAGTGCCCCGCCCAGGCGCCCGGCCTCGCGGAAATAATTCAGCTCGTAAGGAAACACCTCGTCTTGAACGCTCCGCGCAAGCGCTCCGCCCTGCAACGGTCGACCATTGCCTGAGCGCAGTCCAACGGTGCCGCGCCGGAAAGCCGATCGCCCGACAGTGGTGCCCAGCTGGCGCGCAAACTCGGCGGCGCCCTCACCCGCCCAATACCCTGACGACATCGCCCAGGCGGCGTTATGGCTGCCGCCACCGGTGAAGCCGCCGCAAATCAGCTCGCGGGTTGCCGCATCTCCGGCCGCATAGAGACCCGGCACGGTGGTCGCGCAACTGTCGTCGACAATCCGCAGACCACCCGTGCCACGAACCGTCCCCTCGAGTCGCAGCGTGATTGGGAAACGTTGCGTGAAGGGATCGATACCGGTGCGGTCGAACGGAAGGAAGAAGTTCGGCTGGGACACGCGCATGTGCTGCTGGGTGTCTGCATCGGCCTCGTCGAGCTGGGCATATACGGGGCCCTGGCGAAGCGCGCGTGCGATCACGGAACGACCACCCTTCGAGGACGCACCTGGAATGACGCTGCCTTGCTCGTCGGTGAAGCTTGCCCAGCTGTAGAACAGGGTCTTGGTCACGGAGCCGAACGCCGGCGAGATCGCATAGGCGTTGGAGAACTCCATGCTGGTGAATTCCGCGCCCGCCTCGGCGGCGAGGAGATAGCCGTCGCCGGTCAGCACATTCGAGCCAAGCGTCTTGCTGAGGAAGGCGCATCCGCCGGTGGCGATCACCACCGCCTTGGCGTTCACCGCCCAACGATCCCCCTTCTGGCGACGCAGGCCCGCGGCGCCGGCAACCACGCCGTCGCCATCAACCAGCAGCTCGAGCGCCGGCGAATGATCGAGGATGGTGACGCCGGCTTGCTTGGTCCGCTTGCGCATCAGCCGCATATATTCGGGGCCCTGGAGCGAATTCCGCTGCGGCTTGCCGTCCTCATCGGCAGGATAAGGATAACCCCAATCGGAAAGCCGGTTGCTCTGGACGTAGGTCCGGTCCAGCACGCGTGTCATCCAGCGGCGGTCCTGGAGATAACCGCCGAGCTTCTCGCGGCTGGCCATCGCAGCCTCGCGGCGTTCGGGAACGGGGTCGACATACCACACGCCGGTGCCGGCCGCCGCGGTGGCGCCGGACGTACCGCAAAAGCCCTTGTCCACCAACACGACGCGGGCGCCGTGCTCGGCGGCGCTGATTGCGGCCCAGGTACCCGCCGGTCCGCCGCCGAGCACCAATACGTCGGCGTCGAACACAATCGATCCTGCCGAGCTCGACAGTTTTTCGGCACGGCCAGATGGATTCGTCATCGCTCGTCTCCGGATTGAAGCTGTTCAGAACGCCGGTATCTGTCCTGGCAATTTGTCCTTGATGAGCTGGCGGACCGTATCGTTCTGATAGGCGCGCACCAGCTTCGCGACCCAGGGAGTATCCTTGTCCTTCTCGCGAACGGCGATGAAGTTGTTGTATGGATTGTTGACCGAGGATTCGATCGCAATGGAATCCTTGCCCGGAATGAGGCCGGCCGGAACGGCATAGTTCGTGTTGATGACGGCGGCATCGACATCGTCGAGGCTGCGCGGCAGCTGAGCGGCATCGATTTCACGAATCTTCAGCTTCCTGGGATTTCCGGTCACATCGAGCGCGGTCGGCAGGATTCCTACGCCGTCCTTGAGCTCAATCAGTTTCTCCGCCTGAAGCAGTCGCAGGGCACGGCCGCCGTTCGACGGATCATTTGGGATGCCGATCGAGGCGCCGTCCTTGATCTCGGCAACCGATTTGGCCTTCCGCGAGTAAAGACCGATCGGCGCCACGATTGTCTCGCCGACGGCGACGATCCTGTATCCTCTCGCCTTGATCTGATTGTCCAGGAACGGCTTGTGCTGGAAAGCGTTCGCGTCGAGATCGCCGACGTCCAGTGCGGCATTTGGCAAGAGGTAGTCGTTGAAGACGACGACCTGAACATCGAGACCGTCCTTGGCGGCGATCTCCTTGACCTTGGCCCAGATGATCTCGGCATCGCCGCCCGATATCCCGACCTTGATCTTCTGATCCGCGGAAGCCGGCGCGGCAAACAGAGCAAGGGCGGCCATCAACGGCAACAAGCGGCGCTTCATGATCTACGTTCTCCTGTTCAAGCGGAATGTCTGATTGGGACGGCTACCCGACACGGGCAACCAGGATATCCGCCTGGGCATCTGCGAACTCGGCGGACATGTCGTGGAAGACGCCCTGTTCCTGAGCGGTCGCCACGCGCAACTGATGGGTTGACGCCCTCACGCCTTGTCGGTCCGTGCAAGGCCGTCCGATCGCGCGAGCAAACTGTCGCGAGCCAGCAATTTCTGCCGCCTGCGTCTCGCTACGAGCGGCAAACGCAAGGCTTATGTGATCGACGTCGACGACATAGATCATGGCATCATGTCCTTGCGCCAGCGCTGACCTAGCTGCCGAACCCCGCCGGAATGAACGCCGGAATTTTCTCCTCGATGAACTGCTTCACCTCAGGCGAATTGAACACCTGGATGAAGGCCTTCAGGCGGGGATCGTCCTTCTTGTCCAGCCTGGCCGTGAAGCGCAGCACGAGACCTTCGTCGACAGTGCGGTCGATGATCAGTGCGGACTTGGGATCGCCGCCGGCCGGAATGAGATAGGTGATGTTGACCAGCGCCAGCGTCACGTCGTCGAGTGAGCGATAGGTCTGCGCGGGATCCAGCTCGACAATTTTCAGGTTCTTGGGATTGTCGGTGATGTCGAACTTGCTGACCGAAAAGCCCTTGCCGGGCGCGAGCTTGATCAGCCCGGCGCGCTCCAGCAGGATCAGCCCGCGCGCGCCGTTGAGCGGCTCGTTCGGAATGGCGACGCTGTCGCCCGACTTGATCTCGTCGAGCTTCTTGATCTTCTTCGAGAACAGGCCGACCGGTGCGATCACGCCGACCTTGTCGGCCTGCACCAGGTTGAAGCCGCGCTGCTTGTTCTGAAGCGCAAGATAGGTCGCATGCTGGAACAGATTGGCGTCGACCTCGCCGCTGTTCACGACCTCATTCAATGCCACCCAGTCCGAGAGCTCGACGATCTTGACGTCCTGCCCTTTCTCCTTGGCGAGCTTGGCGGCAAAAGCGGCCAGTTGCCCAACCGGGCCGGCACTGGTCGCGATCTTCAGCGGTTCGCCGGCGAAGGCCGCCGCGGCGAATGCAAGCCAGAGACCTGCGGCCTGGGCGGTACGACGAAGGATTCTCATTGTCTCAAGTTCCCGTTTCAAATCAGAGGATGTGTCTCACGCGGCTTTGCGCGCGCCGGCGTCGGCCTGTGCCAACGCCTGACCGAGATCGGCCAGGATGTCGTCGGGGTGCTCGATGCCGACCGACAGTCGGACGTAGCCGGGCGTGACGCCAGCGGCGAGCTGCTCGGCCGCGGTCAACTGCTGATGCGTCGTCGAGGCCGGGTGGATGGCCAGCGAACGGGCGTCGCCGATATTGGCGACGTGATAGAACAGCTTCAGCGCGTCAATGAAGCGCCGGCCGGCTTCGATGCCCCCCTTGAGCTCGAAGCCGACCAGCCCGCCATACCCGCCCTTCAAATAGGCGTCGGCCCTGCGGCGGTTCTCCCCGCTTTGCAGGCCGGGGAAGATCACGTTTGAGACCGATGCGTGCTTGGCCAGGAAATTCGCAACCTTCCCCGCGTTCTCATTGTGCTGCCGGATGCGCAGCGGCAGGGTCTCAAGGCCCTGGATGAACTGGAAAGCGTTTTGCGGTGCAATCGACGCGCCGAGATCGCGCAGCAGCTTGACGCGCGCGCGCAGGATGTAGGCGATCGGGCCGAGCGGTTTTGCCGCCTCGGTCCAGATCGCGCCGTGATAGGCCTCGTCGGGCTCGTTCAGCAGCGGGAAGCGCTCGGCATGCGCCGCCCAGTCGAAATTGCCGCCATCGACGATGGCGCCACCGATCGCGGTGCCGTGGCCGCCGATGTACTTTGTCGTCGAATAGACCACCACCGCGGCGCCGTGTTCGAACGGGCGCGCGATCAGCGGCGAAGCCGTGTTGTCAAGGATCAGCGGCACGCCGAGCGAGCGGCCGATATCCGCGACCTCCTTGATGGGAAATACATTCAGCTTGGGGTTCGGGAGCGTTTCGCCGAAATAGGCCCGCGTCTTGGCGTCGGTCGCGCGGCGAAAGTTCTCGGGATCGGCGGGATCGACGAACCGAACCTCAATGCCGAACTGCTTCAGGGTCTGCGACAGCAACGTCCAGGTTCCACCATAGAGATCAGTCGAGGACACGATGTTGTCGCCGGCTTGCGCGACGTTGAAGAGCGCAAACGCCGAAGCGGTTTGCCCTGAGGCGACTGCAAGTGCCGCTACCCCGCCCTCCAATGCGGCAAGCCTGGTCTCGAACGCGTCCTGCGTCGGATTGCCGATGCGCGTATAGATCGGACCCAGCTGCTCGAGCGCGAACAGGCGCGAGGCGTGATCGGTGTTTTCGAACTGAAATGACGTGGTCTGGTAGATCGGAACGGCCACCGCGCCCGTGGCGGGATCGGTGCGGTACGACCCGCCGTGTAACGCCAGCGTCTCGAAATTCCGGGTCTCCAACGCCATCTGCAATTCCCTTTCGATATCGAGAGCGCGCGTGATACGCGGCAAGCCGTGCTTGTCGACGAAAATGATGCGGTCGGATTCTGCCGCTGTCGAGCGCTTCAGGAAAATAGCGATACGCGTGCTGCATCGTCACGGCTTCGCGACGCGTTTCTTTCCAGTCCTTCGCTGAATTGGAAACAAACTCGCTAGCGCAAAATGTTAAAAACTCGCCGCGCGGAGCGAATGTACTCCGCAATGAACGATCGGACCGGACCATGACGAGACCGCGCGAGCTGCGCTTCAACGCTTTCAACATGACGGCGCCGAGCCACAATTGGGCGGGCCTTTGGTCGCATCCGCGCGATGCGTCCATCGACTACAACACGCTCGACTATTGGGTCGACTACGCCAGAACCGCGGAGCGCGGACTGCTCGACGGCATTTTCCTGGCGGATGTGTTCGGCGTGTATGACGTGTATGGCGGCAACGCCGATGCCGCCGTCCTGCACGCCGTTCAACTCCCGAACGCAGACCCGACATTGCTCGTGTCGGCCATGGCGCTGGTCACAAAGCATCTCGGCTTCGGCATCACGTCGAACCTGACGTTCGAGCATCCCTATCAACTGGCCCGCACGTTCTCGACGCTCGACCACCTCACCAATGGCAGGATCGGCTGGAATATCGTCACCGGCTATCTCGACAGCGGCGCGCGCGGCATGGGGCTTCCGGCCGGCCGCGCCCACGATGATCGCTATGATGCGGCCGAAGATTTTCTCACCGCGACCTACAAGCTATGGGAAGGAAGCTGGGAGGACGACGCTGTCCGCCGCGATCGCGGCAGCCGTATTTTCACCGATCCCGCGAAGCTCCACCGCGTGCTGCACGAGGGCCCCTACTTCAAGGTCGACGGCATCCATCTCGCAGAACCTTCGCCGCAACGGACGCCGCTTCTGTACCAGGCCGGCACATCGCGGCGCGGCCGCGCTTTCGCGGCCCAACATTCGGAGGCGATCTTTCTCAACGGCCAGACCAGGCCGATCCTTGCGCGCGCCGTGCGCGAGATACGGGAAGCGGCCAAGGGCTTCGGCCGCGATCCCTACGATATCCGCCTGTTTGCCGGCGCGACCGTGATCGTGGCACCGACGCGTGCCGAGGCCAACGATCTGCTCGACGACTACGCGCGCCATGTCGACCAGACCGGCCAGCTCGCTCTGTTGTCAGGCTGGACCGGCATTGACTTCTCGACCTACCGGCCGGATCAGCCGATCGAATACGTCGAGAGCAACGCCATTCAATCGATGGTCGAGAATTTCACGGTGCGGAGCGACCGGCCGGTCAATGTCCGCGACCTCGCAAGGCTGAGCCGCGCCGGCGCCCGGTCCCCCTTCGTGGTCGGCTCGCCGCAGGACGTTGCTGACGAGCTGATCGCCTGGGCGGACGAGACCGATGTCGACGGCTTCAACCTGTTCCGCCTGGTCGCGCCGGAATCGCTCAATGCGTTCGTCGATCTCGTGGTACCCGAGCTGCAATCACGCGGCGTGTATAAGACCGCCTATCGTGAGGGAACGCTGCGCGAAAAGCTGTTCGCGGGACGTGGCCCGCGGCTACACCGCACGCATCCCGGTGCGGGCTTCCGGCATTTGCCGTCCAGGACCGCAGATCTTCGCCAGGTCGACGCGGCCGGGTAGCCGTCCGATCGACGCGCGGCGTTGTTTGGCATCGCGTGCCGCAATCGAAGCGGTTCTCTACGACAATATCCTCTGGTCAAGGTACGGCTTTCCGCCCCGCGAATGTTGCACCCGGCCGCCGCGCGGCTCGATGACAGGCAGTTCTGCCAATGCGTTCACGACGTGATACATGGTCGGCAGATCACGCCAAGCGGCGCGATGGAAACGCACGGCACCGTGCCCGAGCTGCCGTGCTTCAATAACGTAGTCGGGGTCTTCAGACGGCGTCAGGGTCACCTGGCAGAGTTCATGCTCGCCCCAGGCGCCCGCGCGCGGCACATATTTCAACATCAACGTCCCATCGGATGGGGCTGGCGCCTGCGCGGCAGTCGCAGGGCGCAGATCGGCCACAGAGAGTTCTAGGAAGCGAAACCCCATCCACCCGGCGGTGCAGAGCTGGACACCCTCGCTTTGCCGGGGAGCGTCGACCTCGGCATAGAGTTTGGGATGCCCGATCTCGTCACGCCCCGTGATGATGGGATCGGCGAGGCTCTCCCAGACGACGGCCAGGAAACGGCCCGCCGCATGGTCCCGCATGCCGTCGAAGCGCGCAGGCCAGCTGACATGGATCATGGTGTAGCCGCGACCTGCAAGCCAATCGATCTCCGTCATATAGTGGAATTCCACCGTGACGACGGGATCGCCGACGAGCGAAAAGCCCTCCGGCAAATGTCGCTGCAGCATCGCCTCGTCAGTCAGGAAGCTCGCCGCAACCGAGAGCCGGCGCGGGCTCTTCGTTCGATCCCCGACAACGCCGGCCGGCAACTGGCGAGGCCCGGGTGCCGGCCCGAAATGGGTCGGCATCCGGTAGATGCGTCCGGGTTCGAACCGATAGCTCATCGAGCCCCCGCCGACGGCAGCGAGTCCAGCAGCGGCCTTGCCAGGTGCAAGACTTCATAGGCGACGGCATCGCCCTCCCCGGTCGGTTCACGCTCGGACAGCTGGATACGCGTGAACGTCCAGCTCTGCGGATCGACGCCGACGATGGCGGCCACCGTTCCAGGCCGCCCGGCCACCTCGCGATTACGCGCAATCTCGGCAGCGAAGGCCGCGGTCAGATCGGCATCAAGCGGAATGCTCAACTCCTGCCTGGTGATGAAGCGGGCGTCGCTGGCGCGGCCGCGCCGCGCGTCGAGCGAGAAGCGCGTCTGAATGTCGGCCCTGCCGAAGCTGTCGGTGACGATCTTGTAACGGCCGTTCACCAGGAAATTGCGGAAGGCTTCATCGGTTCGCCAGAGATAGAGTGACGAATAGCTGCTTGCGATCGCGCCGAAGCGGCCGCGCTCGCGGAGCAGGAAGCCCTTGAAGTGCAAGTCGGGCACGTCGTTCCACAGCGCTCCGCGGTCTCTGGCGCGGCTGCGGATGATTCCGATGTCGTAATCGGCAGGCAGGCGATGGATGTAGTGAGCGATCGTCATCTGGCATGTCTCTTCGTTGAACTTCAGCCCGGGAGAATAGATAGCCGCTGGTTGATCATTCAAAAACGATATGAAATGATGTTTCAGTGATTGATATTTGGAATGACTGAGATGAAGACCTTGGACATCGAAGCGGTGCAGGCCTTCGTGCTGACTGCCGATCTGAAGAGCTTTACCCGCGCCGCCGAAGCGATGGACACGACGCAGTCGGCGATCAGCCTGAAGATCAAGCGGCTCGAGGATGAACTCGGGCGAAGGCTGCTCGATCGCACGCCTCGCCTGGTGCGCCTGTCCGCAGATGGTGATGCCTTCCTTGCCCCCGCGCGCACGCTGCTTGCCGCACACCATGGCGCACTCGGCAGCTTCGGACTGGAGCGGCGCCGTCTCGTCGTCGGCATCAGCCATCACATCGTCGGCGCGGAGCTGCCAATCCTGCTACGCCGAATGAAGAGCGCAGAACCGCGCCTCGTGCTCGAGATCCGCGTATCGACCTCGCGCCAGGTGCTCGACGAGTTCGACCGTGGTGCGATCGATGCCGCGATCGTGCTGCGCCACGACAATCGCCGGCGGGGCGGCGAGGTCATCCTGAAGGAGACTTTCGGCTGGATGGCCTCGGCGGATTTTGAGCACCACCGCGGAGAGCCTCTGCGGATCGCCACGCAGGCCGATCCGTGCAGCGTGCGCAGCATGGCCGTCGACGCCCTCAACAAGTCCGGCATCGCCTGGACCGAGGTCTTCGTCGGCGGCGGCGTTGCCACCATCGGCGCGGCGATCTCGGCGGGTCTCGCCGTCGCAGCGCTCGGGCGCCGCGTCGCCCCTGCGGACACGATCGATGTCGGCTCCCAATTGGGCTTGCCGCCGCTCCCGCCGCGGGACGTCGTGATGCACGCAAGCCCCGGGGACCAGCCAACCAAGCATTCATTGAGGACACTGGCAGCTGCGATCCGGGCCACTGCGGCCAAGCATTAATTGCTATCGAGCGGCGGCGTCACAACACGCCCGCGCCCATGATCCCGATATCTTGACGCAAAGACAACGCCATTCTTAATTCGCGGCGCACGGGAGAATGTTCGTTCCGTTCCGCGCCATATTCCGGAATTGCCAGGCGTCCCCGTTCATCGGCACATTGCAAATGGTCAGCCTCCCCCATCGCGGTCGAGACGACATGGCAGCTTCGCGAACAGGATACCCGAAATGCATCATCTCATGTCCCACCTGCGGGTCCTCGCCGCGGCCGCGCTCGGCCTCTTCGCTTTGGCGGCCGCTCGGCCCGCAATGTCCGAGGAAATCCGCATCGGCTATCAAAAGTCCTCGACGCTGACCGCGATCCTGAAGACCAACGGCGAACTGGAGAAGGCGCTGGCTCCGCTCGGCGTCACGATCTCCTGGCACGAATTCACCAGCGGCCTGCCGCTGCTGGAAGCCATCAACATCGGCAGCATCGATTTCGGTGCCGACGTCGCCGACACAGTGCCAATCTTCGCACAGGCTGCGGGCGCCAAGCTCGCCTACATCGCGGAGGAAGCGGCCTCGCCGGCAGCGCAGGCGATCGTCATTCCGCAATCGTCAACGATCAAGACCGTCGCGGAGCTGAAGGGCAAGAAGATCGCGGTGACCAAGGGCGCGGGCAGCCACTATCTGCTGCTTGCGGCGCTGGCCAAATCGGGGCTGAGCTTCAAGGATATCACCCCTGCCTATTTGACGCCGGCCGACGGCCGCGCGGCCTTTGTCAGCAACAATGTGGACGCCTGGGTCGCTTGGGATCCCTTCCTGACCAGTGCTCTGCATCAGACAAAGGGCCAGATCCTGTCGGACGGCAGCAACGGCCTCGCAAGCTACAAGCGCTATTACCTCGCATCGGCCGCCTATGCGGACAAGCACGATCAGGTCCTCAACGTGATCTTCGCAAAGCTCGCCGCGACGGGAAAATGGGTGAAGGCGCAGCCAAAGGATGCCGCCACATTGCTCGCCGGGCTCTGGGGTATCGACGCCGCAACCGTCGAGGAAGCCAATAGCCACCGCTCCTATCAGGTCGGTGCCGTCACCGGCCCGGGCCTGTCGGAGCAGCAGCGCATTGCCGATGCGTTCCATGCGGAGGGGCTGATCCCCGTGAAGATCGACACCACGGCGATCAAGATCTGGTCGCCAAAGGGCTCCTGATCTCCGGCTTAAGCCGCACTCAGCCCGCGCTGGATGTCCGGTACGGACGCCAACAGGCTCTGCGTGTAGGCGTGCTGCGGATTCCGCAGCACGGCCTCGGCGGCGCCGTGCTCGACGATGCGGCCGTTCTGGAAGACCAGCACCCGATCGCAGAGATGCTCGATGACACCAAGGTCATGCGAGATGAAGAGCAGCGCCGTGCCGAGCCGCGATTGGAGCTCGGCGAGAAGATCGAGCACCTGGGCCTGAATGCAGATGTCGAGCGCTGAAACCGGCTCGTCGCACACGATGACGGCCGGCTCAGCCGCCAGCGCCCGCGCGATCGACACCCGCTGACGCTGACCGCCGGACAACGATCGCGGCACGCGGTCGATATGATCGGCACTCAGGCCGACCAGTTCGAGCAGCGACACGATCCGGTCCAGGCGCGCGACGCGGCTGTCGGCGCCCGGAAGATTTTCCGCAATGATGTCCTTCACGCGATAGCGTGGATCGAAGCTGCTGAGGGCGTCCTGCGGGATGTATTGCAGCTTGCGGCGAAGCCGGCGGCGTCCGGATTCCGCGACCGAAGACCAGGGCTCTCCGAGCAATTTGACCTCGCCGTCGTCAGGCGGAAGCAGGCCGAGCACGATCTTGGCGCAGGTCGATTTTCCCGAGCCGGATTCGCCGACAATGCCGACGACCTCGCCCGCCCTGACGTCGAAGCTGATATCCTGCAGGACCACCGACTTCGCTCGTCCGGCGGCTTTCGGCGCGATGAAACTCTTCGAGATCTGCTTGACTTCGAGCACGACCTCGCCTGCCGCCTGTCGCTGCGGCAGGGGCTCCCGCACGATGGCGATCGTTGTTGCATCGGCAGCGCCGGAGTCGAACCTCGCCGACGCGAGCCTGGATCCGCGCGACTCCCCCGACGGAACCGCTGCGATCAACTGCCGCGTATAGGGATGGCGCGGACGGGTGAGGACATCGCGGGTCGGCCCGCTGTCGACCACCCGACCGTCGCGCATCACGATGACACGGTCGGCGATGCCGGCGACGACGGCGAGATCGTGACTGATCAGCAGAAGGCCCGCTCCCTCTCGGATCCGCTCGGCCAGGACCTGAAGGACCTGGGCCTGGACCGTGACATCGAGCGATGTCGTCGGCTCGTCCGCGATGATCAGATCGGGACCAGCCGCAATGGCTGACGCAATCAGCGCGCGCTGGCGCAGGCCGCCCGACAATTGATGCGCATATTGCAGGGCCCGGTCGGCCGGGTTGGGAATGCCGACCTTGCCGAGCGTTTCCAGCGTCCGGTCGCGGATCGCGCCGGGATCGGTGAGGATGCGATGGCTTGAAATGACCTCGGCGACCTCCTGGCCGATCGTCCGCAAGGGGTCAAGCGAGACCAGGGCGTCCTGCATGACCAGCCCGGTCACGGTCCCACGCAGCTTGCGCCAGTCGGCTTCGCCGAAGCTGCGTGCGTCACGTCCCTTGATCTCGAACCGGTGCGCGGCCGTCCTCGCGCCGTCGCCGGCGAGATTGAGCAGGCTGCGCGCGGTGATGCTCTTGCCCGAGCCGGACTCACCGACCAGCGCCACGCATTCGCCGGGCCTTATGGTGAGATCGAAATCGGTAACAATCGGTCTGCCACCATTGGCGCCGGCGAAGCCGATGCTCAGCCCCTGGACCTCCACGATCGGAGCTGTCAAATCGCTCTGCGAACCTACGCCGCTCATGCGAGCCGCCCTTCAAATCGCTGTTGCAGATGGTTGCCGATGACGCTGAAGGCGATCACCGTCGCAGTGATGGCCAGGCCCGGGAAGACGCCGGGCCACCAGGCGACCCGTAGTACATCCCGGCTCTCCGCCAGCATCACGCCCCATTCCGGCGTCGGCGGCTGCGGTCCTAGTCCGAGGAAGCTCAAACCCGACACGATCAGGATCGTAGAGCCGATATAGACGGTGGCGATGATCGGAATTGCGACGAGAACGTTGGGCAGGACGTGCCGGATGAACACCTGCCAACGGCTCAAGCCGTAGATTGCGGCCTGCGTCACGTAGTCGGCATCGCGGATCAGCTGAGTCTGCGCCCGTACCACGCGGCCGAATTTGGGGATGCCGGCGATGCCGACCGCGATGGCGATGTTGAGCATGCCCTGGCCGAGGAAGGTCACGATCAGCATGGCGAGCAGCACGCCGGGAAACGACGACAGCATGTCGAACAGGCGCGACACGGCCTCATCCAGAATGCGATTACGTTGCCCTGCGATGATACCGAGGACAATGCCAGCTCCGAGCCCGACCGCGACGCCGCCGAACCCGATCAGGAGCGAGTAGCGCGTCCCGAAAACGGTGCGTGCGAAGACGTCGCGGCCGAGCCGGTCGGTCCCGAACAGATGCGCCCAGCCCGGCGGCTTCAGGCCCTCGCTGAAATCGCCGACGAGCGGATCGAAATGCGTGAACAACACGGGCGCGATCGAGGCCGCGATCAGGAGCGCGACGAAGACGCCGGACAGAATGAGCCCGAACGGCGGCCGGCGGCGAACGCCGATCGCGACGTGCGGCGTCTCGAGGCCGACGAGGTCCTGCGGCGCCTCGAGCGGCACGGCCGCGTCGAAGGAGCGATGCGACGGCGCGGTCATTGAGCCCTCAATCTCGGATCGATCAGCACATAGAGGATGTCGAGCAGCGTGGATGCGGCGACGTGAATGAAGGCCGCGAGCAGCACGACGGTGAGCACGACCGGCACATCGTGGGTCAGCACCGCACCGAGCGTCACCGTGCCGAGGCCCGGCCGCCCGAACACCTTCTCGGTGATGACCGCACCGCCGAGCAGGCCGCCAATCAGCCAGCCGCCCAATGTTACCGCCGGCAACAAGGCATGCCGCAACACGTGCCGCCAGCGAATGACGAACTCGCCGACGCCGCGCGACCGCACGGTCGTCACGAAGGGCTGGTCGAGCGTCTTCTCCATGGCTTCGCGCAGCACTTGCGTCAGCAGGCCGGCGGTGGGCAGCGCCAGGGTGATCACCGGCAGGACGAGCGAATTCCACCCTTCCGCGCCTGATACAGGAAACCAGCGCAGATTGAACGAGAACGCCATCAGCAGGAGAATGCCGAGCCAGAACACCGGGGTCGAGGCGAACACCAGCTCCACGAACGAGGCCAGCTCCCGCGAGAACCGCCCTCGCCCTGCGGTCAGCAGCGCGATGAGTCCGGCAATCACGATCGCCAGGACGCCGGCGGAGAGCGCGAGCTCGATCGTCGGCAGAAGCTGCGATCCCACCACCTCGATCACGGGCTGGCGCAGCACATAGGACGTGCCGAAATCGCCGCGCAGGATCCGGGACAGGAAGTCGAAGTATTGCATCGGCAGGCTCTTATCGAGCCCCCATTCGGCCGCGATCGCCTCACGCAAGCCTGGATATTCGACATCGCCTGCGAGGATATCCTGAATGCGGCCGGGTAAAGCGTGCAACGCCAGAAACGTCGCTGTCACGCTCGCCCAGGCCACCACCAGGCTGGTCAACAGCCTGGAGATGATGCGGGACCACATGGGCTACTTCTTCGCGATCCAGAAGTCATAGGCGCTGGATGGCGAGTCGAGGCCGGCCTCGAATCCCAGACCATTGACGTTGCCCTTCGCCGCTAGGAACCAGCTCGGCGCGAACAGCGGCACGATGAAGGCCTGATCGACACCGCGCTTCTGGATCGCATCGGTGAGCTGCCGCTTGCGGACCGGATCGGTCGTGCGCAGCGACTCGTCGATCTGGCTCGTGATCTCCTGGTCAGGATTGGGAATGTTGGAGTAGAGGAAGCCCTTCGATCCCAGCATGTCCCAGAGTTCACGGGCAGGATCGGACGGATTGTCCGTGTTGGGATAAATCACCCAGGTGCCGTTGGCGTTGTTCTTGGCATATTCACCGGCGGTGATAAGGCGCAAGTTCAGGTCGAGACCGACATTCTTGCGCAGCGCGGCCTGGACACCCTGGATGAGAATGTCGCGGCTGTCGCGCACGTAAGGCTGGGGATAGCCGACTTCGATCGAGAGGCGCTTGCCGTCCTTGGTACGGAAGCCATCGGAATCGCGGCCGGTCCAGCCGGCCTCATCCAGCAGCTTGTTGGCGCCGGCGATGTCATTGCCCCAGGAGCCGACCAGCGCCTTGTTGTAGGCCGGGTTGGCCGGGCCGATGATCGACCAGGCGCGTGGCACGGTGCCGAGATAGACCTGCTTGACGATCGGCTCCAGATCGAAGCCGTCACGGAGCGCGCGGCGCACGCGGACGTCGTCTGCAGGCGGCCGTGTATAGTTGATGTTGAAGGTGAAAGACGTGCTGGCGCCGGACGGACCGGTCAGCAGCTTGAAACCCGGCTGCTCCGCGAACAGCGGCGCATCGGTCGGCTGCACGCCCTCGATCAGGTCCACCTGACCTGACGTCAATGCGCCGGTGCGAACGGCGTATTCCGGCAGGAAGCGGAACGTCACGCGATCCAGATAAGCAGGGCCGCTATGTGCCGCATTGCCAGGCGCCCAATTATACGCCGCATTCCGCGCGAACACCGCGGACTGACCGCGCGTGTAGCTCTCGAACACGAACGGTCCGGTGCCGGCCAATCCGCGTCCACCGCCGCAGAGATCGCCCTTCGCCAGCGATTTCGGGGAGATCAAGCCAAGCTTCACGTTCGAGGTCGATTCCAGGAAGCTCGAATCCGGGGTCGCCAGCAGCAGCTTGACCACATAGGGCGAGACCACCTCGGCATGATCGTAGGCCTGGAGCAGCGACACAGCAGTGACGGCGTTCTCGGGCTTCTTGACGAAATCGTAATTGGCCTTGACAGCGGCGGCGTCGAACTTCTCGCCGTCGTGGAAGACGACGTCTTCCCTGAGCTTGTAGGTGTATTCCTTGCCGTCGGCCGAGATCGACCACTCGGTCGCAAGCCACGGCGCAAAGGTGCCGTCCGCCTTTTTGGCGATCAGCGAGTCGATGTAGTTGCGGGACACGAAGAACGCGGCCTGCTGTGACGAGTAATGCGGATCGAAGCATGACGGTTCGGTCGTCACGCCCCACCGCAGCGCCCCTCCCGCCACCGGCTTGTCTTCGGCATACGCCGCATTCGACGCAAGCAAGGCAATCGCCATGCCGCTCGCCAGCAAATTATTCTTCTTCATCCGCGTCACTCGCAATCGTTTCTGCTGCTGCCGTGCAATCGACGCATCGAACATCACCAATTGAAGGATGACGTTCGTTTGCGCTTTCATCCGATCTGCACGAGGCGTTATCTCTTGTTGCATCGCGATGTAATTCGTCGTCGCGCGCAAACGCAACACGCAAACGATGGCGACGACGGCTGCACATGAAGTTTGAAAAATTGTTCGATAACTTGCGCCGGCGGTGGATGAAATCGACGACGTCGAACGCCAATCAGACAATTCAATGCTGCCCGCTCGTTACGCACCGCGATCGACACCCACGCTGACGCCGGAATCACCATGTCACCACGCCAACTGCGCTTGAACGTCAATCTGCTTCACTCCGGCGTCTATCCGTCGGCCTGGCGACTGCCGGAGAGCGATCCACGCGCCTTCTACGATCTCGGTCATTATGTGCGGGTGGCCCAGATCGCAGAACGCGGGAAACTGGATGCGATCTTTCTGGCTGACTCTCCGGCCGTGAACGATCGTATCGACTATCGGTCGTTCACCTCGCTGGAGCCGACCATCATCCTGGCGACGGTGGCGGCCGCGACGAAGCATGTCGGACTGATCGGAACGGTGTCGACGACCTATAACGAGCCTTACAACATTGCGCGCCGCTTCGTGACGCTCGACCATGCCAGCGGCGGCCGTTCCGGATGGAACGCGGTCACCACCGCAGATGCCGCTTCAAGCCGCAACTTCGGCCTCACCGGTGCGCTGGAGCACAAGGCCCGCTACGAGCGCGCCAAGGAATTCACGGAGGTGGTGCACGCGCTGTTCGACAGCTGGGAGGACGACGCTTTCGTCGGCGACAAGGCGAGCGCGCGATTTGTCGACACGTCGAAGGTGCACCCGATCGCGCATCGCGGCCCGCATTATACGGTGGCCGGGCCGTTGAACGTCCCGCGCTCGCCGCAGGGACGGCCGGTGACGGTGCAGGCCGGCGGCTCCAATGACGGACGCGACTTCGCCGCGGCCTATGCCGAAGCCGTGTTCACGCTGGCGCAGTCGATCGAGGAAGGCGTCGCCTATGCGCGCGATCTGCGCACGCGGGCTGCGGCTTATGGGCGTTCCGGCGATTCCATCGTCACCCTGCCCGGACTTGCCACGGTCATCGGCAGCACCGAGGCCGAGGCGAAGCGGCGGCAGGATGAGCTCTGGGAGCTGGTCCCGATCGAATACAGCCTGGCGCGTCTCGCCGGTACGCTCCAGATCGACCCTGCCCTGCTCGAACTCGACAAACCACTCCCCGATCCGTTGCCACTTCCGGCCAACGCCAATCACACCATGTTCCAGGGGACCGTCAACATCGCCCGCCGCGGCAATCTCACCGTCCGCCAATTGATCCGCGCCCTCGGCGGCGGCGTTGGTCATCGCATCATCGTGGGCACGCCGGAGCAGATCGCGGACGATATCGAGACCTGGTTCAGGGCCGGTGCAGCGGACGGCTTCAACCTGATGCCGGACGTTCTCCCGACGGGGCTGGAGACCTTCGTCGATACCGTCGTGCCGATTCTGCAAAAGCGCGGATTGTTCCGAACCGAATACACGGGCACGACGTTGCGCGACCATTTTGGTCTGGCTCGGCCGGCGAGCCGCTTCGCAAAGCAAGCGCCGGAAGTCGCGTCGGCCTGACTTATCCTTGGGCCCCGGCCACTTTCTCGGAAGGCCCGGTCGACTGTCTCGCCCGGACGCGGGGGATAATCTCCTCCGCAAAGCGCCGCATCTCGGACTCGAAAGGCTGGAATTGCAGCATGAACAGCTCGATCCCCGCCGCATGGAACGCCTCGATGCGTGCTGCGACCTCGTCGTAACTGCCGACCAACCCCGCAGCCGTGCCGCCATTGCTGCCGACCCGCGGCGTCTTCTGCATGGTCTGCATCATCACGACTTTCGGGTCCGTGTTCTGCTTCTGAATCGCCTTCATCGGCGCATCCTTGGCAGCAAGGCTGAGCAGCCGCTCATGGGCGGCCTGTGCCTGCTCGCGGGTTTCGCGTGCGACGACAAAGGCGGACAAACCGAAACGCAATGGCGGCGCCGAACCGCGCGGGCGGGACGCGACATCGGCAATCAGGCCGGCGACGTCGTCGAGCGGCTGGCCATTGATGAACCAGACATCGCCATGGGCGGCAACCAGATCCCGCGCCGGTTCGGATTCCCCGCCGACATAGATGGCAGGCCGCTTGCGGTAGAGGCTGGTCGGACGCAGCGCATAATCCGAGACGTTGAAGTGATCGCCACTGAAACTGAGACGTTCACCCTCCATCAGACGGGACACGACGGAGATCCACTCCTTGCCATAGGCATAGCGCGCATCATGCTCGGGAAAGCCGATCCCGGCCTTCTCCAGCTCGGGACGGTTCCAGGCATTGACCAGATTGATGGCGAACCGGCCACGGCTGATGTTCTCGATCCCGAGCGCCAGCTTGGCGAGCACCACGGGGTGATAGAGATACGGCTTGATTGCAGCGATGATCTCGATGCGCTTCGTCAGTGCGGCAACGGCAGCGGCGGCGCTCCACGCTTCGAGCTGATCGAGATCCTCCTGATGCGGATTGATCGTGTGCTGCGCGATCAGCGTCGAATCGTAACCAAGTTCCTCGGCCGCAAGGATGAGGTCCCGATTGCGCTCCCAGGAGGCATCATAAGGTTCTTCCGGATCCTGATGCGCGGCACGTGGCCCATGCACCAGCGCCCAAATGCCGAAGCGGAGCGGTGCAACCGTCATCATGTTCTCCCGTAACTCTCTCAACTCCAAGCGTTCTCGCCAATGGCTGACGCAAGATCAAGCAGACCAGTATCAAAAGATTTTCTTTGTCGCGCAGCGACGCTGCAACGACAGCGGATCACTCCGAAGCGAACCACAATTGAAATAGCGCTCTATTTCTGTCGGCCCGATTTCGTGGGACATTTTGCAGGGACGGCAACTCATTGGCGTCACTCCGCCTGCATCAAGTGCAGTTGCGTGAAACGAGGTCTGTTGTCTTGAGCAATATCGAACTGAGCGACATCGACCGCGCCGCGATTGGCGCCGACAACAAGCGGTCGTCGCAAAGCAGCGAAAGTACGGACGCTCCGGCAACGCTAAACAGCAAGCTTGGCCCGCGCGGCCTTCAGCTCCTGTCATGGCTCGCCCCGGTCGTGCTGGTCGTCGTGTGGGAATGGCTTGCGCAAGCCGGATGGCTGTCCCCGCACGTGCTTCCGGCACCCAGCAAGGTGATGCGCACCGCGTTCAAGCTTGCGACCACCGGAACACTCCTGAACGATCTCGGCGTCAGCCTGCTCCGTGCTGCCTCGGGCTTCGTGATCGGCGCGGCGGTTGGCGCTGCGCTTGGCATTCTCGTCGGATTCTCGAAGATCGCTGAAGCCGCAATCGACCGCAGCGTACAGATGATCAGGGCCATCCCCTTCCTCGCGGTCCTGCCCCTGGTGATCGTGTGGCTCGGCGTCGGCGAGACGCAGAAGGTCTTCCTTGTCGCACTCGGCGTCACCTTCCCGATTTACATCAACACCGTGCTCGGCATCCGGCAAGTCGACCCCAAGCTGCTCGAGCTCGGCCGCGTCCAGGGCTTGGGCGCGCTTCAGCTGATCCGACGAATCATCCTCCCCGGCGCATTGCCGTCGATCCTGACCGGCGTCCGCTATGCGTTGGCAACAGCGTGGCTCGCGCTGGTCGTAGCCGAGACCATCGGCGCGCAGTCCGGCATCGGCTTTCTTGCCATGGACGCACGCGAATTCCTGCGCACCGACGTGATCGTGCTGACGATCGTGATCTACGCGCTGATCGGTGTTGCGGCTGACGGTATTGCGCGCTTCCTCGAACGGCGCCTGCTCGCCTGGCATCCGAACTACGGAGTGGCACGATGAACGTTCACACCGCTCCGCTGGCGCCCGCCTCGTTCGAAACCGGACCGGCCGTCGTCGTCAGTAATCTCATTCGGCGCTACGGCAACCGCGTCGTCATCGAAAAGCTGAACCTGCGCATCGAGCGCGGTGAATTCGTCGCCCTGCTCGGAGAGAGCGGCTGCGGCAAGACCACGCTGTTGCGGGCGCTGGCAGGCCTCGATTCCATCCAGGGCGGTCGCATCGTCGCACCGCGGCGCCCAGCCGTGGTGTTCCAGGAGCACCGGCTGCTGCCGTGGGACAGCCTCTGGCGAAATGTCTCGCTTGGCCTGCAGGCGCCGGACGCGCGCCAACGCGCTGCCGAAGCGCTGACCGAGGTCGGCCTCGGCGATCGGCTCGACGACTGGCCGCGCAATCTCTCCGGCGGACAGGCCCAGCGCGTCGCACTTGCCCGTGCGCTGGTTCAGCAGCCCGAGCTGCTGCTCCTCGACGAGCCCTTTGCCGCACTGGATGCGCTCACGCGCATCCGCATGCACGAACTCGTTCGCGAACTGGTCGCCAATCATCAGCCAGGCGTTCTGCTCGTCACCCACGACGTCGACGAAGCCATCGCGCTGGCCGACCGCATCCTGGTGATGCGGAACGGCGCCATTGCCTTCGAGCACCGCGTCGGGCGCGACGGTTCGACACCCATTTCACGTGCCGAGCTCCTCGGTGAGCTTGGCGTGAATTCTCATTTCTCCCACTAGGTAAGGCCACTATGTCTGACTCTCCCATCGCCAAACCCTCCCGGCGCGGCTTCCTTGGCACCGCGGCCTTCGGTATTGGCGCCCTCGCCGGCATGAACATTGGCGATTTCGCCGAGGCGGCGACAGGCCGCACCACCGATACTGTCCGCCTGACCTGGGGCCTCAGTGGCCTCAACCTGATCGCCAAGGAACGCGGCGAGTTCGAGAAGCTGCTAGCCAAGGATGGCATCAAGGTCGAGTGGCTCGGGCCCTTCCCGAACCACGCTCCCACCCTGCAGGCTGTCACCGGCGGCAGCGCCGATTTCAGCTTCGGCGGCAGCACCACCCCGGCATTGGCCGCGATCATCGCCGGCTCGCCGCTGGTGTTCACGCAGTTCGTCGTCTACGAGCCGCGCACCACGGCGATCATCACCAAGGACGGTTCCGGCATCGACAAGATCGAGGATCTCGTCGGCAAGTCCGTCGCGGTCAACCGCTCCGGCCTCGGCGAATTCCTGCTGGTCGCGGCGCTCGAGAAGCACAACGTCGACCGGTCAAAGGTCAAGTTCGTCTATCTCAATCCGCCCGATGCGGCGCCCGCGCTCGCCTCCGGCAAGGTCGACGCATGGTCGATGTGGAGCCCCGGCGTCGACATCGCCCGGCGCGAATACAAGGCGCACGACATCTTCCTGGAAGGCCGCGATCTCGAATTCCAGATCGACTACACCTCCTACCTCACCACCCGTAAATTCGCGACCGACAATCCCGCGCTGGTGCGCGCCGTGAACGATGCGTTCCGCGCCGAAGGGAAGTGGATTTCCGAGAACGGCAAGGACGCCGAATACATCGCCCAGAAGGCGGGCAAGTACAGCGACGAAATCCGCGACCAGTTCATCGCGCTGAAGCGCCAGTATCGCTATTTCGCTGTCAACGACGAGCGCTTCGTCAGCGAGCTGCAAAAGGCGGCCGACTGGCTCGTCGCCCGCAAGGTTCTGCCCGAGCCGGTCAAGGTGACCGATCATCTCGCGCAGCTCTGAGACCACCTCAACAGGCCAAGACAATGAACAAAACCGTATCCGCCCCCTCCCTGAACGCATCCGAACCGATCAAGACCGGCTCGCCGGAACTGGAGGCGCTGCTCAGCCAGATCGCGGAAGGCGCGAGCGCGCGGGAGCGCGATCGCGTATTGCCCTTCGACGTCATCGATCTCATTCGCCGCGCCCGCCTCGGCGCGCTGCGGCTTCCCGTCAATGCCGGCGGCGCCGGCAGCTCGATCCGTGATCTCTTTGCTTTCGTCATCCGTCTCGGCGAGGCCGACGCCAATGTCGCGCATATCCTGCGCAATCATTTCAGCGTGGTGGAACGGCTGGTGCGCACGCCCAAGGACGAGCAGAGCCGCGATTGGCAAAAGGCTGTCGCGGAAGGCGCGATCATCGGGCTCGCCACCACCGAGCTTGAAAGCCCGCGCGTCGGCAATGTCACGCCGGGCACGACGTTCACGCCCGACGGCAACGGCGACTATCTGTTGAACGGCACCAAATATTACAGCACCGGCACGCTGTACTCCGACTACGTCCTTGTCCGCGCAGCTGACCCGTCCGGAGCGACCGGCGCCACGATCGTTCCGATCAAGCGCGAAGGCATCGAGCTGGTCGACGATTGGGACGGCCTCGGGCAACGGCTCACGGCGACCGGCACGACGCACTTCCACAACGTGAAAGTCAGGCGCCAGGAGGTGGTCTTCGATGAGCCCGGCTCCGGCTATGGCGTGCCCTACTCCAATACGTTCGCCCAGCTGTTCCTGACCGCGGTGGTGGCGGGCATCGCGCGCGCGACCTTGCGGGACGCCACCGCGCTGGTGCGCTCGCGCAAGCGCACGTTCTATTACGCGCCGACTGAAATCCCGACCGACGATCCGCTGCTTCAGCAGACCGTCGGCCAGATCGCCAGCGGCGCGTTTGCGGCCGAGACGGTGGTGCTGGCGGCCGCCGAGGCGCTGGACGTCGCGACCGATGCCTTCGACGCCGGCGCGGCAAACGCTGAGGAAGCCGCGCACACTGCTGCGCTTCTTTCGGCCAAGGCCAAGATCATCGCCGATGATTTCGCCATCCGCGGCGGCAGCCTCCTGTTCGACGTCGGCGGCGCATCGGCCACCAAGAAGGTCACCAACTTCGACCGCCACTGGCGCAACGCGCGGACGCTCTCGTCGCACAATCCCACCACCTACAAGGCGCGTTCGATCGGCGAACACGAGATCAACGGCACGCTATTGCCGGCGAAGGGCTTCTTCTAGACAGGAAGACGCCGTCATTCGGCGGTCCGACGCAAGGAGAGACAGGCATGGGAAGGTCGGACGTCCATCTCGTCACTGACAGCAACGAGCTCGAACACCAGTTCCGCGCCGTGATGCGCCGCCTCGCCGGCGGCGTCAGCGTCATCACGGCCGGGCGCGACGAGGACATCACGGGGATGACCGTCACATCCCTGACGTCGCTGAGCGCGAGCCCGCCGCGGGTGCTGATCAGCGTCAACCGGCAGGCGTCATCCTTCGCGCTGATCGAACGTTTTGGCGTGTTCGGCGTGAATATCCTGGGCTCCGACCAGCAGGAACAGGCCGATCGCTTCAGCAACAGCCGCCTGAAGGGCCCACAGCGCTTCGAAGGCGTGCCGTGGGCTGTCGGCACGTCCGGCGTCCCGCTGCTCGGCAACTCGCTCGCAACCATCGAATGCCGGGTCGAGGAGATCATCGAGCGCTATTCGCACGGGATCATCGTCGGCAGTCTGTTGAGCTTCGACCTGTCGCACGAGCTGTCCGGGCTGGTGTACTGGAACGGCCAATACATCGAGATCAAGCACGATTTCGACCTGGACCTGCTCGCCGAGATCAGTATTCCCCTGGCCCATGTCAGGTGACATCATCGTTCGGCATTCCATCCGATGGGTTGAGGCGGCATGAAACACGAGATCCCCCGCGAACCGTCCGACGACGAGACCCGCAACTCCGATAGCCCGGTGCAGAATCGCTGGCACCTCGGCAGGCTCGTCGCCGCGCTCCGTGTCTCCCGGGAGGAGACCCATAGCATCCGTCGTGACGGCGAGGCCCGCCGCGCTCCTTCACGCGAAGCACTCCAGGCGATCCTGGACGGACTGACCGAGGCGCTGTTCCCGCGCCATTACGGCCAGTTCGATCTCGACGGCGAGAATATCGACTATTTCGTCGGTAATCGTCTCAGCGCCGCGCTTGACGGCCTCTGTGACCAAGTCCACCGCGCCGCGCTCTTCATCGGTGACGAGCTCACGGCCGGCTTTCGCCGTGACGATGCGGTCGAACTGACGCGCAAATTTGCCTCGCAGCTGCCTGACGTGCGCGGCCTGATCATCAGCGATCTCCGCGCCGCCTTCGTTGGCGATCCCGCCGCCAGAAACTTTCCGGAGATCCTGATCGGTTATCCCGGCATGACCGCGATCATCCACCACCGGCTGGCCCATATTCTCCATCAGCTCGGCGCGCGGCTGATCGCGCGGCTGGTGGCCGAGATCGCCCACACGCGCACCGGCATCGACATTCATCCCGGCGCCAGCATCGGCTCCGGCTTCTTCATCGACCACGGCACCGGCGTCGTGATCGGCGAGACCGCGATCATCGGCGACAATGTCCGCATCTATCAGGCCGTGACGCTCGGCGCGCGCCATTTCCCGACCGACGACGAGGGCCATCTGATCAAGGGCGACGCCCGGCATCCGATCGTCGAGGACGACGTCGTGATCTACGCCGGCGCGACCATCCTCGGCCGCATCACCATCGGCCGGGGAGCGACGATCGGCGGCAACGTCTGGGTGACCCAGGACGTGCCGCCGAACAGTATCGTGACGCAGGCTACTGCCCGCAACAAGCAGGCTTAGACGGCCGGCGCCTTCCACCGCATCAGGCGGCGCTCCAGCGCCTCGAGGATCGCGTTGAAGGCGAGACCGATCACGGTGATCCCGAGAATGCCAAAGTACATCTGCGGGATCAGGAAGCTGTACTGGCTGTTGATGATGAGATAGCCGAGCCCCGACTTCGCGCCAACCATCTCGGACGCCACCAGCACCAGCATTGCCGAGGCGCTCGCCAACCGAATGCCGACGAAAATCGTCGGCAGCGACGCCGGCAGGATCACTTTCCGGAACAACTGGCTCGGCGTCGCGCCCATCGTCCGTGCCGACTTGATCAAGAGCGGATCGACCTGGCGAACGGCAGCGATCGTGTTCAGCAGCAACGGCCAGGCGCAGCTGTAGACCACCATGGTGACTTTGGAGAGTTCGCCGATCCCCAGCAGCAGGATGAAGACCGGCAGCAGCGCCAGCGGCGCCGTGTTGCGCGCGATCTCGATGGTCTGGTTCAGGAGGTCGCCGAGCCGGGCGTACCATCCCGTCAAGACCCCTAACGGCACAAACAGAGCAATGGCAATCAGGAAGCCGCTCAGGGCTCGAAGCAGGCTGGCGCCGACATCGTCATAGAGCTCCCCGGTCTGCGCGAGATGCCAGCCAGCGGCGACCACCTCGGAGAACGGCGGCAGGAAGGTCACGTCAATGAGACCCAGGCGCGGCGCCGTCTCCCAGAGGGCCAGGAACAACAGCAGTAACAGGTATCGTTGCCCGATGACGCCGGACCATCGCAACAGGCTGCCTGTCGCGGTCGCGACCGCACCGGCACGTTGTCTGGCCCGATCTTTCGGACTCCCCTCGGCCAGCTCCAGCAGCGTCAGGATTTCCAGATTAGACATGGGCCAACTCCTTCGCCTTGGCGATCCACTCGCCACCCGATGTCGCCGCTTGGGAGCCTTGCGCCTTCAACACTTCATCGCGCAGCAAGGACCACACCTCGTGCCGCACGCGCCCAAATTCGGGCAGCGAGCGAACGTCCTCGGTCTCGCTGTGCAGCTCGGCGGGAATGTCGACAATCTGCTTGATCCGGCCGGGGCGCGAGGTCATCACGGCCACGCGCTGACCGAGCACGACGGCCTCGTCGATGCCATGGGTGATGAAGAGAATGGTCTTCCCGGTGCTGCGCCAGATTCGCAGCAGCTCGCCTTGCAGCGTCTCGCGCGTCTGGGCGTCGAGCGCGGCAAAGGGCTCGTCCATCAGGAGCACCTCCGGATCGTAGGCAAGGCTTCGTGCGATCGCGACGCGTTGCTTCATGCCGCCCGACAGCTCGTGAGGGTAGCGGTCGGCAAAGCCGGACAGACTCACGAGATCGAGATAGTGCAGCGCCCTCTCCCGCCGTTCCCTCGCCTTCAGGCCGGCAATGTCGAGCCCAAACTCGACGTTCTGCGCGGCCGTCCGCCAGGGAAACAGCGCGTATTGCTGGAACACGATACCGCGATCGCGCGCCGGCCCCTCGATGGCCTTGCCATCGAGCAGGATGCGTCCGCTGCTTGGCGCCGTCAGGCCGCCGAGCAGATCCAGCAAGGTCGACTTGCCGCAGCCGCTCGGCCCGACCAGGGCCAGGAATTCGCCGGCACGAACATCCAGCGTGATATCGTCAAGCGCAGTAAAGCTCTGCGCCGGCCCGCCATCCTTGCCGCGGACCAGGAACTCCTTGCGGACATGCTCGAAGCGGATCTTGGCCAAGGTCATTTGGCCTCCGCGGTCTTGCCGGGACGAAAATAGTTGAATTCGTTGGTGTAGATATCCGACGGCTTGAGCTGATCGGGCTTCAGGAGGCCGTCCTTGACCAGCCAGTCGACCCAGACCTGAAGCTCGGCATCGCTGATCACGCCGCCCTTGGTCGCGACACCCGTGCTCTTCCAGTACTTGATCGGGGTGGCGTCCTCGTTGCGCTTGCGATCGGCGATGATGCGCTCGAAGCGGGCGCGGACCTCCTCGGGCGGCGTCGTCTGCGCCCAGGCGATGGCACGCGAGACGCCCTCGATCAGCTTGCGGGACGTGTTGGGATTGTCCTTGATGAACTTGTCTCGCAGCACATAGGAGCCTCCGGTGAAGTTCCCGAAGATGTCCGAGTCCGCAAACAGCCTGCGGATGCCGCCACGCTCGAGCGCCTTGTCGCGCAGCACGCCGTTCAGCGTGCTCACCTCGACCTGCCCCTGCCGCAAGGCTTGCTCGCCGGTGACGGGCGGAATCGCAACCAGCGTCACCTGCTTGGCTTCCGCCGGCGTCAAACCGTTGCGGGCCAGATACTCGCGCAGCACGAATTCGAGATGCGCGCCCAGCGTATTGACCGCGACCTTCTTCCCGATCAGGTCTCGCGCGGTCTTGATCGGACTATCTTCCTTGACGTAGTAGCCGTTGTAGGTGTTGTCGTCCGAGCCGTAATAGCCGACCACCGCCTTGATCGGCGCCTTGGCGGCGATCAGCTTGATGATCGCGCCGTAGAAGGCACCGCCGATGTCGATATCGCCGGTGACGACGGTCTGGATGTCCTGCGGACCGCTGATGGTGTTGCCGATCCATTTCAGCTTGAGCGGGGCGAGATAACCGAGATCGTCGGCGAGCTCGACGAACGTCACCTGCCCGGCCCAACCCTGGTAGCGGATCTCGGTCTTTTCGAGCTGCGGCTCGGCCATGGCACTGCCGGCAAGAGCCGTCAGCCCGATGGCAGCCTGGCCAACTTGCCGCCCTCTTGCTCGCAGGCCGGCCACCAGACGGCGCAACATTGAGATCGTGATCTTCATTGTGTTCACTCCATTGCTCGCTTCAGGCGGCCTTCGCCTGGGGCTTCGCCGCTTTGACGCGGGTGACGCTGCTGCGGCCGTCGATGCTGACCGGCACCTCGCCGTCGATGGTGGCGCGCCGGACCACGCGGTGCTGATCGCCGTAATCGTTCACGGCGTAATGTTGGGTCGCGCGATTGTCCCAGATCACCACGTCACCTTGCCGCCAGCTCCAGCGTACGGTGTTCTCGGGCGCGGTGATGTGCGACTGGAACAGGTCGAACAGCTTCTGGCTGTCGTATTTCGACAGGCCGACGAAGCGCTGGACAAAATTGCCGAGCACCAGCGTCCGTTCACCGGTCTCGGGATGGACGCGAACGACGGGATGCTCGGTTTCGTAGACAGTCGCTGTGAAGACCTCCTCGAACTGCTTCCGGTCGGCTTCGCTCGCGCGGGCCTTGACCGCGTAGTCGTAGGCATTGCTGTGCACGGCCCACAACTCGTCTGCGAGCTTGCGCAGCGGAGCCGGCAGATCGAGGTATGAGGTGGCCGTGTTCGACCAGATCGTGTCGCCGCCAAACTCCGGGATCACGACGCCGCGCAGAACCGAGATCTTCGGATAGGCATCGACGAAGGTGACGTCGGTGTGCCATTGGTCGGCCCGGCCGCCGCCCCGCCCGGAATCGAGCTCGAGAATCGAGGCGGTGCCCCTGGTCGCCCCGACGGTCGGATGCGGCACCAGCTTGCCGAGCCGATGCGCGAAGCGCTCCTGCTCGGCATCGTCGAGATGATTTTGATCTCGGAAGAAGATCACCTTGTGCTCGAGCAGCACCTGGTTGATCGCCGCGATCGTCTGGTCCGGCAGATCGCCCGAAAGCCTGATGTTCCTGATCTCTGCACCGATCCGCGCCGACCGCTTGACGATGTCCGCGCGCGGAATGACGTTGTCGATGGTGATTGCGTCCGTCATGTCATCTACCCCAAGACCGCGATCCGATTTGGACAAGGCTCCGCCATTCGCCGATCGCTGATGCGATGGCGGAGTGAAAACAGGTTGATGATGGTAGTCGATCCTCTTGCGGGACCGCAGTCAGCTCTGGCGGCGGCCCCGTCTGGCGGGATGTTCCGTGGCGGCTGCATCAGTGCAGCCGCGTATTCAGTCGCAGGATGCTAACCCAAGGTCTTCGGAAAGGGCTTCCAAAGTTGGAGCGACGCGGAAAACAGTTGCACCTGTCTTCACGACGTCTTCGGTTGTTATCTGCGCTTTGCCCTACTCTGCCGCGACGGTGCTCGGCGAACGCCAGATCGCTGAGGCATAAAGCGCGGGCTCGAAATCATCGGCGATCGACGCGTTGATGCGGGCCTCGTGTGCCGGCAGATCGTCCTGGAACAGGTCCCTGCTGATCCGCGCGACGACACCCTGGATATCCCGCTTGAAGCTCGGAACGTCGCCGATCGGCAGGCCGAAGCTGACGAACGCGGCAGGGTTGAAGACATGGATGTTGCGCAGGTACGGCGCGCGCCCGGGCTCTTTCTCCAGGAACTCGTGTCCAGCGCCGAGATAAGGATGGGCTCCAAGATTTTCATCCGATTGATCGGATGGCGGCGAGAAGCGGTCCCGCCAGAGCAATATCTCGTCCGCGAAACCGGTGAGCTCCGGCCGCCCGGCAAGGTCGACCTGATAGCCCGTGCCCGCGATGACGAAGTCGAACGCAATATCGCCATCCGTTGTGGTCGCCAGAAGCCGTCGTCCGAACGGTCTGGCCGACGTCCACGAGGCTCCGAGATGCAGATTGAAGTTCGGAAATTTGACGGCGCGCGTAACCGCGTCAGGTGGCGGCGTCGAGCCGGCACGGCGGAAGCGGATGGCTTGATGCCAGCGAACGGCGTCGGGCAGCGCTCCATAATTGTCATAGGCACCGGGATAGCCGCGCGTCCTGATGACCGGCTCCGAGGCAAGCCGGTTGCGCCGCGCGAACAGATGCACCTCGCGCGCGCCGCCTTCGAGCGCCACAGCTGCTGCATCAAATGCGGAGGCAGCGCTTCCGATCACGGCGACCGACTTGTCCCGCAGCTTTTCGAAATCAATGGGCTCAAGCGTATGGGCATACAGCTCCCTGGGCAGGTTTTCCGAGAGCACCTCGGGAATGATCGGGCCGCCGTTGCTCGGGAAACCGCTGGCGAGAATGACCTTGCGAGCCGTTTCCGTCGTCTGCCTGCCATCAATGTCGAGATGAATCCGAAAATGGTCGCCCGCCGGTTCGATCCGGACTAGTCGCGTCCGGTAGCGCACCTCGATGCCAAGCGTCTTGCGGTACCAGTCGAGATAAGCGGCCCAGTCGACCCGCGAGATACGATCAATCGCGTCATAGGCTGCTCTGCCGTGGCGGGATTCGTACCAGGCCTGAAAACTCAACCCGGGCAGGCCAAGCTCGGGTCCAGCCAGCCCTTTCGGGGTGCGAAGCTTCTGCATGCGCGCGCTGCTGAGCCAGGGACCGGTCGAAGCGGCATCACTGGCAGCGTCGATGACGGCGACCTTGCCGATGCCGGCGCGACGGAGCGCAAAGGCAAAGGCGCTGCCGGATTGCCCGCCTCCGATCACGGCGACGTTGTGATCGATCCCTTCGCGATCCGGGACCCAATTCTGCGGATCGGGGCCGATCAGGCGCAGGGTATCGCGAGCGGGTTGGTCGATATCCGATTGAAACATGGTGCACCTGGAGTTGAGCGCGTCAGATGCTGTCAAATCGTAAGAGCGATCGGCATTTCGTCAATGAAATGGAATTGGCTTTGTTTGACCGTCCGCGCAACGAATTCGTCGCAGCGTTACCGCGCGTTGAAACGTTCGCGCTGACGGCTCGATGCGACATTCGTCAACACGCACCGCAACTCGATTTCCGCAGCGGCGCGACGGAGCAACGCCGTTGCGGCTTCATCTCCATTCCGCAGCGCGATCGCTAGATTCATGCTCGCATCGCTGCGAACAACGTAAATTCATTTCATCGACATTCGCGATGTCCGCGACATAGAGTCCGGCCTGACCGAGCATCACTTGCTGTCTGCTGGCTATTCTGGAACGCACATGTCGACGCCTGGCGTCATCAGCCTCGAAAAGGATACACCTGAGCTTGCACGCACCTACGAGCAGGCTGGCGTCCTTCAATTTCACCACGGCAAGTTCCTGATCGGCCCGCTCGCCATCAGATCCGGCGATCACGTGCTTGATATCGGAGCCGGCACCGGCCGCCTCACCGAATTCGTCGCCGGGCTTGTCGGCCCCGACGGCCGCGTGATCGGCATCGATCCCCTGGACAACCGGATCGCCATCGCGCGCCTGCGCGAGACGACGACTTTGAGCTTCGACGTCGGTCGCGCCGAAGATCTCGCTCGCTTTGATAATGCGGCGTTCGACGTGGTCTATCTCAACAGCGTCTTCCACTGGATCGCGGACAAACCGCGCGCCCTGCGGGAGATTCATCGCGTCCTGAAGCGAGGCGGCAGGCTCGGTCTGAACATCCAGGATCCCTCGAAACCGCATCAATCGCGCACATTGCTGCGCGAGGCAATCGAGCAGGCCGGGTTCGCAGATCGAAGCAACGAGTCGTTCCGGGTATTGGGAGCGACAGACGAAGAGCTCGAGGCACTGTTCGCTGGAGCCGGCTTGACCGATTACCGAAGCGATCTGCGCTCGCTGGTCGATCTGCACGACACTGTCGATTCCGTGCTCGGCTGGTCCGAGGCAAGCGCCTTCGGCAACTTCCTCGACGGCTTTTCTTCCGCCGAACGTGCGGCAGTCCGGGGCGCCTTCGCCACGCTGGTTGAGGCCAACCGCACACCGGAGGGCCTCCGGCTGGAACGTTACCTGCGCTTCGCGTTCGCGCGCAAGCCAGCATCGTAGGACGTCCCTGCTCCAATAGCCGCTTCACCCTCGCCCATCGCATCCGGACCTTCGCATCATGAGCAATCAACGCCAGCTCGTTCTCAACCTCTTCATTTATCCCGGCGGCCATCACGAGGCGGCTTGGCGCTACAAGGGATCGTCAGCCGAGCGCATTCTCGACATTAGCTTCTATCAGGAGCTGGCGCAGCGCGCCGAGGCGAGCAAGTTCGACGCCATTTTCTTTGCCGACGGCCCGGCGCTGGCCGACAACGTTCGCTACGCCCAGCGCTTTCGCTTCGAGCCGATCACCTGGCTGGCTGCGATTGCCGCCGTCACCAGCCGCATCGGGCTGATCGCCACGGCATCCACGACTTATACCGAACCATACAATCTGGCGCGCCTGTTTGCCTCGCTCGATCATCTCAGCCGGGGCCGTGCCGGCTGGAACATCGTCACCACCAGCGCGCCGCAGGCCGCGCAGAATTTTGGGCTCCCCGAACATCCACCACACCAAGAGCGCTACGAGCGCGCCCGCGAATATCTCGACGTGATCTCGCGCCTCTGGGATAGCTGGGAGGACGACGCGTTGGTCAACGACCCCGCTTCCGGCATCTTCGCCGATACAAGCAAGATTCATACGCTCGACCATGTCGGCAAGCATTTCCGCGTTCGCGGTCCGCTGAATATCTCGCGCGTCCCACAAGGCCGGCCCGTCTATGTGCAGGCCGGCGCCTCCGACGATGGCCGCGCCTTCGCCGCCCGGTATGCGGAGGCGATCTTTACCGCGCATCAAACCCTGGACTCGGCGAAGGCGTTCTATACCGACATCAAGCGCCAGGCCCGCGCCTTCGACCGCGGTCCCGACGAAATCAAGATCCTGCCCGGGATCAGCCCCTTCATCGGCAGCACGCAGGCCGAGGCGGACCGGCTTCAGGACGAGTTCAACGAACTGATCCAGCCCGAATATTCGCTGACGCAGTTGCGTCAGATGATCGGCCTCGACCTCACGGGTTACGATCTCGACGGTCCGGTCCCCCGCGACCTCATCGACACCGCGAGCGCGCGCGGCGTCGCCAGCCGCTTCAAGCTCGTGGTCGATATCGTCGATCGCGAGAAGCCGACCATACGCCAGCTCGTGCAGCGGCTCGCCGGTGCGCGCGGCCACTGGGTCATCGCCGGCACACCGGAAAAGATCGCAGACGACATCCAGACCTGGTTCGAGAACGGCGCGGCGGACGGCTTCAACGTGATGCCGCCCTGGCTGCCCGGCGGCTTCGATGCGTTCGCCGAACAGGTCGTCCCGATCCTGCGCAGGCGCGGCCTGTTCCGCGAGGACTACACCGGCACGACGCTGCGCGAGCATTACGGCCTCGCCCGTCCGGCGAGCGTCTATTCGAACGCGGTCAAGGCGATCGCCTGAGACCACCTCCGCAAACCTATCAAAACTCAAGCTCAGCAAGTGAATATGAAGACAGCATTGTTTCTCCTCTCCGGACTCTTGGCTCTCTCCTCCTTCACCGCCGGAGGTGTCTCGGCACAACAACCCGCGAAGCCGGAGTTGCGGGTCGGCTTCGTGCCAGGCCCTTACATCGACGAATTCAAGATTGGCGTCGAACCGGAGCTGAAGAAGAAGGGCTACAAGATCCGCTACGTCGAATTTTCGACTGGGCTCGAGGCCAACAACGCCGTGTTCAAGTCCGAGATCGATGCCAATGTGATGCAGCACACGATCTTCCTCGATTCCTACAACGAGCGCCAAAAGACCGATCTCGCTGGCATCGTCCACGTCCCCACCCCACCGATGGGTCTCTACTCGAAGAAGCACCCGCTGGGCACACCGATCAAGCCGGGTTCCAGTGTCGCGGTGCCGAACGATCCAGTCAATCTGCAGCGTGCGTTGTGGGTGCTGCGTGATCTCGGCCTGATCGAGATCCGCGACAGCAAACCGATCGATGTCACCGAACTCGACGTCATCAAGAATCCCGGCGGCATCAAGATCGTGCCGCTCGAGGCCGCGCAGGCCCCGCGGGCGCTGGACGATGTCGACTTCGCCGCCGTCCAGGGCAATTTCGCGATCTTCAGCGGCCTGAAGCTGACCAACGCTTTTGCACTGGAGAAGATGACGACGCCATACATCAATGTCCTCGCCGTGAAGAAGGCGAATGCCAACGCAGAATGGGCCCAGGACATCGTCGCCGGCTACAAGTCGCCCGCCTTCAAGGCAGCGATCAAGGCCGACCGGTTCTATGACGGGTTCACGCTGCCTGATTACATGAAGTGAGTGGAGCGCATGTTCGATTTCACGCTCGAATGGGCCAGCCGCCGCTCCGTCTCCGAGCGCGCGATCGACGCGCGAGCGGTGACGGACCAGGTTCGTTTCCACGAGGGTTTCGTCCTCTCGCTGGCTTTTCTGATCATCTTCCTGTTCGCACTGGGCATCACGACAGGAGCCCATTTGAACGGACGAGCCAATCACGTTTTGCCCTATCTCGTGTCCGGAGGCATGGGCATGCCCATGCTCTACCCCGCATCCGAGTCCTGTCGCAGGCCGTCGAACCTCGGTTCCCTGCCGCAGCTCAGGCAGGCCGACGTGCTCGCGCTGCTGGCAGCCGACTAGAAGCAATGCATTCGATGCTTTTCGCCCAGCGACGGGCAACAAAATCGTCCATCGCCGTCAGTTGCCGTGGAATTTTCCGCGCGCACTTGTGACGACGCCAGTACGATTCAACCAAACTGATCCCGACGAGCGTGTAGCAATGTTCAACGCCATCCCTGCCATGATAGCTTTTGCCGGTTCTCGCCCTACACCGTTGTCCGGAGTGAACATGAGCTACGTCATCTCGCTGCATTCAGGATTCGCTCGTTTGGTCGAACAGGCACGCGGATGGTTCCAGCGCTCGCTGCAGCCCCGGCCGGATGGCCCGGACAACACGCAGGACGATCTCTACGAGATATTCCTGTTCGGGCCTCACGGCTGACGCCGGTCAAGAGCGCCTGACTACCCATCACACCGAGGTTTTGCACATGACCGACGCTGCGTTGCAGCTCGCCGAGACCGGCCGCCGTCTCGACGCCATCGACCGCAAGATCCTGGCGGTTCTCCAGGAAGACGCGTCGCTCTCGGTTGCGGAAATCGGGGACCGCGTCGGCTTGTCCTCGACACCGTGCTGGAAGCGAATCCAGAGACTGGAAGCCGACAGCGTGATCCTGAGACGGGTTGCATTGGTCGACCAGAACAAGATCGGGCTTGGCCTTTCGGTGTTCGTCTCTGTGGAGAGCTCCGATCACTCGGATGCCTGGCTGAAACGCTTTGCCGACGCCGTCAGGGCCATGCCCGAGGTGTTGGAATTCTACCGGATGGCCGGCGATGTCGACTACATGCTGCGCGTCGTCATTCCGGACATGCAGAGCTACGACGTGTTCTACAAGAAGCTGATCCACGCCGTTCCGCTCAAGAACGTCACCTCCCGCTTTGCGATGGAGAAGATCAAGTCGATCACGGCGCTGCCTATCCCGGTCATTGCGGCGGGATAGGCGCGGCAGCCGTTGAATTTGCTCTAAACCCGTAAAATTTGCCGAATTGCGACAATTCCGCGGCGCCTCCACCGCGATGCACCGACGCATCCACGGGCGGTGCGGATGCGAGGTATCCCGGAACAGAATCGGGGCCTGCCGGCTTGAACCGGCATGGATAGGTTCTTTCTCGCAATGATGGTGTCGGCCGTGCTGCTGCTGATCGTGGCCGCAGATCTGTTGGTCAATGGTCTCGGCGTACAGCCGCCGCTCTCGAACATCGCCAACGCGATGCCGGTCTCAACGCGCCTCGTCAGGTGAGTGCGACACTACGCCCGGCGCCCGACTGAGCAATTCTTATGTTCCATCGGAACATTTCGCCCTGATGCGGACTTCTGCTCACCGCGCGGACCAAAAAGGCCGGCGCGATCCGGACAGGCTCAGCTCCCACTTTGGTAGGGGGGAGCTGAGCCACCGTCCGTTTCAGCGAAGACTAGCCCCCGCTCCGATAGACCTGGATATCGAGATCCCGAATCTTCTTCCGCAGCGTGTTGCGGTTGAGGCCGAGCAGGTCGGCGGCGCGGATCTGGTTGCCGCGGGTGGCGGCGAGCGCGGCCGTCAGCAGCGGCACCTCGATCTCCTTGAGAATGCGATGATAGAGGCCCGGCGGCGGCACGCCGTTCGGGAAGCCCTGGAAGTGCGAGGACAGATACGCTTCGACAGCCCCGCCGAGATTGTCGACGCCCTGCTGGACCGCCGCACCGGGACTGACCGTGGGCGGCGCGAGCTCACCGTCGATGACGGAGCCCGTGATCACGTCCTGCGGATAGAGCGCGGCCAGGCGGCGGGCGAGGTTTTCGAGCTCGCGCACGTTGCCGGGCCAGCGATGCTGCTTCATCCGCTCCAGCGCCAGCGTGTCGAGCTTCTTCGGCGGCAGGCCGTCCTTCTCGGCCAGCGTGAAGAAGTGCCGCACCAGATCCGGCAGATCCTCGATGCGCTCGCGCAAGGGCGGCAGTCGCAACGGCACGACGTTGAGGCGGAAGAACAGATCCTCGCGGAACAGGCCCTGCTGGATCAGAACGCGCAGATCCTTGTTCGACGCGGCGACGATGCGCACGTCGGTCTTGATCGGCGTGCGGCCGCCGACTGTGGTGTATTCGCCCTGCTGGAGCACGCGCAGCAAGCGGGTCTGCGCCTCCATCGGCATGTCGCCGATTTCGTCGAGGAACAGCGTGCCGCCCTCAGCCTGCTCGAACCGGCCGGAGGCGCGGGTGTTGGCGCCGGTGAAGGCGCCGCGCTCATGGCCGAACAGCTCGGATTCGATCAGGTCGCGCGGGATCGCGGCCATGTTGACCGCGACGAACGGGCCGTTGCGGCGCTTGCCGTAATCGTGCAGCGCGCGCGCCACCAGTTCCTTGCCGGTCCCGGACTCGCCCGTGATCATCACGGTGAGGTCGGTCTGCATCAGGCGCGCCAGCACGCGGTAGATTTCCTGCATCGCCGGCGAGCGGCCGACCAGTGGGATCGCCTCCATCTCGGCGTCCTCGTCCGGCGTCGAGACCCGCTCCTTCGGCTCGGCCAGCGCGCGGCCGACGATGGCGATCAGCTCCTTCAGGTCGAAGGGCTTTGGCAGATATTCATACGCCCCCCGTTCCGAGGCGCGGATCGCCGTCATGAAGGTGTTCTGCGCGCTCATCACGATGACCGGCAAATTCGGCCGCATCTTCTTGATCCGCGGCAGCAGGTCGAACGCGTTCTCGTCGGGCATCACCACGTCGGTGATGACGAGATCGCCCTCTCCCTGGCTGACCCATCGCCACAACGTTGCGGCGTTGCCGGTGAGCCGGACTTCATAGCCGGCACGGGATAGTGCCTGATTGAGAACCGTGCGGATGGCGGTATCGTCATCAGCAACGAGAATGCTACCTGCGGGCATCGTTAATCCTCATTTTGCCCCCTGAGATGCAGACGACGACTTCCCGGCAGAGCCGTCGCGACTGCTGTGATCGGCATGTTTCGCCGATGTGGAATACATCGGCATCAGCACGCGAAAGGTGGTCTTGCGCGGCTGAGACTCGCATTCGATGATGCCCCCGTGATCGCCGACGATCTTGGCGACAAGCGCCAGACCGAGGCCCGAGCCGGTCTGCTTGGTGGTCACGAAGGGATCGAACAGATTGGGCAGAAGATCGTCCGGCACGCCTGGTCCGTTGTCCCTCACGCAGAACTCGAGCGGCAGGGATACACGGGTTTTTTGACCGGGGACTGACAGGCGCACGCCAGGGCGGAACGCGGTGGTGAGCTGGATCTCGCCATCGGGAACGTCGATCAACGCTTCGGCGGCGTTCTTCACGAGGTTGAGGAACACCTGGATCAGCTGATCCTGGTTCGCCAGCACCGGCGGCAGCGAGGGATCGTAATCCTCGACGAAGCGGATGTTGCGGGCAAAGCCCGACTGCGCCAGCCGCTTCACGTGATCGAGCACGGAATGGATGTTGACGGGGCCGCGTACCACGGGGCGTTCGTCGCCGAACACCTCCATGCGGTCGACCAGCGTCACGATGCGATCGGCCTCGTCGCAGATCAGCCGTGTCAGCATGCGATCCTCGGACGAGGCCTGCTGCTCCAGCAGCTGCGCCGCGCCGCGGATGCCCGAGAGCGGGTTCTTGATCTCATGCGCCAGCATCGCGGCCAGCGCGATCACGGAGCGCGCGGCGCTGCGATGGGTGAGCTGGCGATCCATCTTGTCGGCGATGGAGCGCTCCTGGAGCATCACCACGATATGGCCGGGCCGCTCCGTCAACGGAGCCACATGCAGATCGACCTGGCGGTCGCCGCCCATGCGCGGCGTGCCGAGATCGACCTTGTATTCGTTCACCGGCGCGTTCGACGAACGCACCTGATCGATCAGCGCCAGCAACGGGCTGCCGAACGGCACCAGCTCCTTCAGCGACTGCCGCTTGAGGAACTGCGTGGAGATATCGAAAAAGGCTTCGGTCGCGATATTGGCGGCGACGATCTTGCCGTCCGGCCCGATCATGAGCACGGGATTGGGCAAGGCATCCAGGATCGCGTCGCTGTCGGACGGAACCGGCCGGCGATGTTCAGCAGCTGAGCTCATGCAGCAGCGCTCCATGCAAAATCGTCGAAGGCATCTTGCAGCGACCGGTGGACGAGGCCCGGATCCTCGGAGGTCAGGATCTTCTGGCGCCAGCCCTTCAGCGTCTCGACCGGCACGCCGCTCGTCTCGGCCGCGACATCGAGCGCCCAGCCGAGATGCTTGCGGGCGTGCCTGAGGCCGACGCGCAGGCCGTAGAGCGCACAGACGCCGTCATAGAGCGTGCGGACATAATGCAGCTGGGTCTCGAGCGACGGCGTGGCTTCCGCCGCTCCGCCCTTCAGACGCCGGCCGATCTCGCCGGGCAGCCAGGGCTGACCGTTCGCGCCGCGGCCGATCATCACGGCATCGGCGCCGGAGGCCTCCAGCGCCGCGAGCGCCTTCTCGTAGGTGGTGATGTCGCCATTGACGACGAGCGGAATGGAGATGGCCTCGCGCACGGCGCGGATCGCGTCCCAATCGGCCTCGCCCTTGTAGAACTGGCAGCGGGTGCGGCCGTGCACGGTCACGAGCTTGATGCCGGCGGCCTCGGCGCGGCGCGCCAGCTCCGGCGCGTTGCGGGTGAGGTCGTCCCAGCCGAGCCGCATCTTCAGCGTCACCGGAACGTTCACCGCGGCGATCGTCGCCTCGATCAGGCTGACGGCATGGTCGAGATCGCGCATCAGGGCCGAGCCGGACTGGCCGCCGGTCACATGGCGGGCCGGACAGCCCATGTTGATATCGATGATGTCGGCGCCTTCCGCTTCCGCGATCCGGGCGCCTTCGGCCATCCAGTGAGCCTCGCAACCAGCGAGCTGGACCACATGCGGCCCTACGCCCGTCGCTTCGCAGCGCAACCGGGACATCTTGCGGCCATTGGCGAGTTCATCGCTGGCCGTCATTTCGGAGACGACCAGACCGGCCCCGAGCTCGGCCGCGAGCTTGCGGACGGGCGAGTCCGTCACCCCCGACATCGGTGCCAGGAAGACCGGGGTGGCGATTTCAATATCGCCTATTTTCAACGGCTTAGAGCCTGATACTGCCGAGCCGGTCACAGGGGTCCCGTTGCGTAGGCAGGGCCTCATCGCGCCTGCCATGACCTATCTTGCGCACAATTCTTGTGCAGTCAAGCGTCATGCCTACAGTTTAGACAGTTCTGCAAATCTTTCAAGTGCAGTGCAGCAAAATGCTGAATCCCGCAATCCGGGGAAACCCCCTTTTTTTGCGGGCCTGCCGTGCTAGAGGCATTCCAACAATTTGCACCCTCCCCGACTCCATCATCACCAACTGAGTATTTGAGTCCTATGGCGAAATCACAGCGCACCGCAGTCGTTCTCGTCGCGGCCGGCCGCGGCCTGCGTGCCGGCGCCGGCGGACCCAAGCAATATCGCGAGATCGGCGGCGTGCCTGTGATCTATCGCGCCATGGAAGCGTTCAGCCAGCACCCCGATGTGTTTGCGGTGCAGCCGGTCGTGAACCCCGACGACAGCGCGATGTTCACGGCAGCGGTCGTAGGTCTCAAACACGAGGCACCGACCAGCGGCGGCGCGACGCGGCAGGCCTCCGTGCTCGCCGGTCTGGAAGCGCTCGTCAAGCACAAGCCCGACATCGTCCTGATCCACGACGCCGCCCGTCCCTTCGTCTCGGCAGGCGTGATCTCGCGCGCGATCGAGGCGGCGAGCCGCACCGGCGCTGCGATTCCCGCAATTGCCGTCACCGACACCATCAAGGTCACCGGCGAGAACGGCAACGTCGAGGACACGCCGGATCGCGCGCGCCTGCGAATCGCACAGACGCCGCAATCCTTTCGCTTCGAAATCATCCTCGAAGCGCATCGTCGCGCGGCAAAGGACGGGCGCAGCGATTTCACCGACGATGCCGCGATTGCCGAATGGGCGGGATTGACGGTTGCAACCTTTGAAGGCGATGTTGCCAATATGAAGCTCACCACTCCCGAAGACTTCGTCCGCGAGGAAGCGCGCCTGGCCAGCCTGCTCGGCGACATCAGGACCGGCACGGGCTACGACGTGCATGCTTTCGGCGAAGGCGATCATCTCATGCTCTGCGGCGTGCGCGTGCCGCACACCAAAGGCTTCCTGGCCCATTCCGACGGCGATGTCGGCCTGCATGCGCTGGTGGATGCCATCCTCGGCGCGCTCGCCGACGGCGACATCGGCTCGCACTTCCCGCCGAGCGACGCGAAGTGGAAGGGCGCCTCCTCCGACCAGTTTTTGAAATACGCGATCGAGCGTGTCACGGCGCGCGGCGGCCGTGTTGCCAATCTCGAAGTGACGATGATCTGCGAGCGGCCGAAGATCGGCCCCTTGCGCGACGTCATGCGCGCGCGCATCGCCGAGATCTCCGGCGTCGACATCTCGCGCGTCGCGGTGAAGGCGACCACCAGCGAGCGGCTCGGCTTCACCGGCCGCGAGGAAGGCATCGCGGCCACCGCGAGCGCCACCATCCGTCTTCCCTGGAGCGCCTAGGCCATGGCCGGCAGCGACGCACGCGCCCTCTCCCGCTCGCTGCTCGATCTGTGCCGGATGCGCAAGCTGACGATCGCCACCGCCGAGTCCTGCACCGGCGGGCTCGTCGCGGGCGCGCTGACCGACATCCCCGGCTCCTCCGACGTGATCGATCGCGGCTTCGTCACCTATTCGAATGATGCGAAGCGCGCGATGCTGGGCGTCGAAGCCGGCACGCTCACCAATTTCGGCGCCGTTAGCAAGGAAACCGCGACCGCGATGGCGGTCGGTGCGCTGGAGCGTGCCGATGTCGATCTCGCGGTTGCCATTACCGGCATTGCCGGTCCCGGCGGTGCGACGCCCGGCAAGCCGGTCGGTCTCGTCCACTTCGCCGTTGCAGCCCGCGATGGCCGCATCGTCCATCGCGAGCACCGTTTCGGCGCGATCGGCCGGACCGCCGTGCGCCAGCGCTCGGTGATCGAGGCACTGCGCATGCTGATGGATCTCGCGCGTGGTCCGCAGGCCCAGACCAAGCCGCGCCGCGCCGCTGCCGCAACGCGCCTGCGTCCCCGCGTGACCCGCTCGCCGCGACGTCACGCCGTGAAGCGCAGGACGCCGCGGTCGCCGCGAAGCTAGGTCAGGCCATAACGATCGTCAGTCCGACGGAATGAAGCGGAGCGTGCCGGCCCGGCGCGTCGGCTTGCCGGTGTCGTTGGTGTGATTGATGCCGTCCATGACCGGCACCTCGGCGAAATCGAACGGGCTTACCCCATCCAGGCAAGCGACGTTGACGGCATAGAGAGATTGGTCGGATCGTCGCTGGTGGTGCGTGTAGATTCCGCAGCGGGAGCAGAAGAAGTGCTCCGCTGATCCGGTGTGGAAGCGGTAGCTCGTGAGCGCTTCCTCGCCCTCGAGGAACGTGATCCCGCCCATTGCCGCCATGACGACGACGGCACCTCGCATGCGGCAGTAGGAGCAGGTGCAGCGGCGGATCGAATTGAAGCCGTCGCTGAGCGTCGCCTCAAAGCGCACCGCGCCGCAATGGCATTGGCCCGCCCGAACGTTCGTGTCGTCCACCATGTTGCGCGTGTCTCCTGTTCGGGGCACTTCTACGATATCCCGCGCAGGATCACCAAGCCCCCCTCACGCCGCCGCGAGCAGCGCACTCGCATGGTCGAGCACGCGCTGCTTGACTGCCGCGGCATCGGACGGATTGACCTTGGCACTCACGGTCAGCTCCACAATGGGCGCTGCGGGATCGGCGGCGTCGATCACCTTCGACACGTTGACCGACGGCGCGGCGCGTTCGTCGATGCGCGGGTCGTCGCGCAGCTCCTTGAGGATCTGGCCGGCGAGCGTGTTGGCCGATCCGGCCCTGACCGGAAACGTCACCTTGATTTCGCCCGTGCCGGGATAGGCGCTGCGATTGATGATGGCCGCGCCCCAGACCTGCCCGTTCGGAAGCAGGATCTGCGTATTGTCGGGCGCCACCAGTTCGGTCATGAACAACGACAGCGACTTCACCTTCCCGGCCTTGCCGCCGACCTCGACGTCGTCGCCGATGTGGAAGGGGCGGAACAGCAGCAGCATCACGCCCGCGGCGAGATTGGACAGCGTGCCCTGTAGCGCGAGGCCAATGGCGAGTGATGTCGCGCCCAATACGGCGACGAGACTTGCGGTCTGGATGCCGAACAACTGAAGCACGGCGATGCCGACCACCGCGAGCACGCCATAACGCGTGACGCTGGAGATGAACAAGGTCACGAGCGGATCGATCCGGTGGCCGACATTCAGCACGCGCGTGACGAAGCGCTGCATGGCGCCGGACAGATACCAGCCCACGGCCAGCAGCAGGATCGCGTAGATCGCGTTCAGCCCATAGAGAATGAGCGATGCGCGCAGAGTGTCGAAATTGACGGTCATGAGGTCTCCAAGCCGGACAATCCCGAGAGAACTCGCCGCAGCGCGAAATGATCCCTCAGGGAACCTCTCGTCGCAGGCCCGTGGGTAGCAGCAGACGCAAAGGCCGGAGATCAACCGCCAAAATCATTCACCGCAAATGCGACCCCTGCGTTGTTCGCTCGATGCGATGAATCACGGGAAGTTTCTGCTCAATGGCCTTCGCGAGCACCGTGCCCGTGGTCCGTCCGAGCTCTTTCGCAATTATTGTGATCGGCTTGGTTCCTGCGAGCTTTCGGAGCCGGTTGAGGTCGTCCTCGCTCCACGATTGCTTCCAGCGTGCCATCTGTCCTGATCTCGCTCCACACGTCCCCCGCCCGACTCGAAGCGTAGTTGAATAGGACATGATATGCAGCCCTTGCAGGTGTCTCGCTTGCGGTCAGGGGTGTTCCGTCAGCTCGGCGCATTTTGGCACAAACTGCACTTGTCACCGTCGTGCGATCTGCGCTGAAATAATCGGCTATGCGCCTGCTTGCAGATGCCTTCACATCCCAAGCGCTTGTGCTGCCCGTCGGGCGAAACACCCAAGCCATGGGGCAACCCGTGCGCTCAAAAATATTCGCCTTTACAGAAATTCTGGTTTACCGCACTCTCCCGCCACCTCACCCCTTGTCAGAGGGGCGTATCGCGATCGTCACGAACGCGGGGTGAGCCGTGGTGGACGCAGGCAGCATCGGCGCGAAGGGCATCGCAGGGCGGGCAACCGTGAGCGGCGGCCGGCGCGCACACGACCGGTGCAGCTTGCGTACGGTAAAACCGTGTCGTCCTGGCGTCCGGGGTCTGTACGCCAAGTCTTGCGGTGATGTGGCGGCCCAACCGGGCACGTGCATCAGCCATCCGCAGGGCGACGGGGGCAATAGTGCATCGCTCCCCGGGGAGAGCTCGGCATAAGCCGTAAAACCATTGCGCAGGGAAGGCCGGATGTTTGGCTTCACCTGTATGCCGCTGTGCAGCTCTTCGTAGCGCAATCTTCGCACAGTGGACCGTGGGTGCCCGGCCGGCACCCGGTCTTCCCTGCGCCCTCTGACATCGAGGGCGACATGACGAGGCAAAGCTCGGACAGGAACTGTCGCGAGGGCGCAGATTTATGTCCGGTTTTCAAAAAGCACGCAAATTTTGTCGAAAGCGATCGGGATCGCAAATGTGCAGGCGCGACCAAACGTCATCGTTCGCGTCCGATCTTGCGTGGGAAAATATTGGCGCAATAATGCGGCCCTACGTTGTGATCCGGAATCAACTGGACCAGCATTGTGGAGGGCGACGAAAGTGTTCGCTCGCGCCGCGGCCTCGGCCGCCGTGATGATCAGCTTGGCCGCCTTTGATGGTGCGGCCGCACAAACCGCCAACCAGCCGCCGGATACCATGGCGGCGCGGGTGGAAGCGTGCACGCCCTGTCACGGCAATAGGGGCGAAGGCACCAGCGACGTCTATTTCCCGCGGCTTGCCGGCAAGCCTTCAGGCTATCTCTACAATCAGCTCCTCGCCTTCCGCAGCGGCCGGCGCAAATATCCGCCGATGAACTATCTGCTCGAATTCCTGCCCGATCCCTATCTGGAGGCGATGGCCGAGTATTTTGCCGGCGAGCACCCGCCTCTGCCGCAGCCCTCACCGAGCGAAGTCAGCAAGGACGTGCTGGCGCAGGGCGAGGCGCTCGCCACCAGCGGCGACGCGGGCCGTGGCATTCCAGCCTGCGTGAGCTGCCACGGCCCGGCGCTCACGGGCATGCAGCCCGGCATCCCCGGACTGCTGGGCCTCCGCGCCGCCTATGTCAGCGCGCAGCTCGGCGCCTGGCGCTACGGCACGCGCACGGCGAAATCGCCCGACTGCATGCAGCTCGTCGCCGGACATCTGACCGAGGCCGATGTTACCGCGGTCGCAGCGTGGCTCGCGACGCGGCCGGCACCCGCCAACCCGGCTCCCGTCCCGAAAGGCACCTACGCACTGCCGTTCGGCTGCGGCAGCCAGCCCAACTGACGAGGCGGATGATGGGCTCGAAACTGTCGATCACGCTCTTATCCATCAAGCTCCTGGCTCTCGCCGCGCTCACCACGGCTGCGCAGGCCCAGGACAAAGCCGGCGACATCATTGCGCGTGGCGAATATCTCGCCCGCGCCGGCGATTGCACCGCCTGCCATACCGCAGCGGAGGGCCGCCTGTTCGCCGGCGGCCGCCCGATGCCGACGCCGTTCGGAACGATCTACACCTCCAACATCACGTCCGATCCGGAGACCGGCATCGGCAAATGGAGCGCGGACGATTTCTACAGGACCATGCACAATGGTCGCTTCCCCGACGGCGGGCTGATCTATCCGGCGATGCCGTTTGCGTCCTACACCAAAGTCACGCGCGCCGACAGCGACGCGATCTTCGCCTATCTGCGCTCGATTCAGCCTGTGAACCAGAAGAACAAGCCGCACGAGCTGCGTTTCCCCTATGACAACCGCCAGCTCATCCTAGGCTGGCGCACGCTGTACTTCCGCGAGGGCGAGTTCAAGCCCGACCCGGCCAAATCGGCGGAATGGAATCGCGGCGCGTATCTGGTCGAGGGCCTCGGCCACTGCGGCATGTGTCATTCGCCGATCAACGCGCTCGGCGGCACCGCGCAATCGGATGCCTTCAAGGGCGGCCTGATCCCGATGCAGAACTGGTACGCCCCCTCGCTGACCTCCAACCGTGAAGCGGGGCTCGGCGACTGGAGCATCAAGGACATCGCGGACCTGCTCCAGACCGGCGTCTCAATGCGCGGCGTGGTCTATGGCCCGATGGCCGAGGTCGTGCACAACAGCCTGCAATATCTCAACGACGAGGACACACGCGCCATGGCGGTGTACCTCAAGGGCATCGCGGAGCCCTCGCCTCCGCCACCGGCAAGCTCGAGGTTGCCGACCACCGAGAGCAGCCTGCTGATCAGCCTCGGCAAGACCGTCTACGACAAGAATTGCGCGAGCTGTCACGGCACGCAGGGCGAAGGCAAGCCGCCGCACTGGCCGCCACTCGCCAACAACCAGTCGATCGAGATGCAGTCGGCGGTCAACCCGATCCGCATGGTGCTCAATGGCGGTTATCCGCCGGGCACCAAGGGCAATCCGATGCCCTACGGCATGCCGCCCTTCGCCGGCCTGCTCTCCGACAACGAGGTCGCCGCCGTCGTCTCCTACATCCGCACCGCCTGGGGCAATCGTGGCACGCCGGTTTCGGCGCGCGAGGCCAACGAGCTGCGCTCCGCACCGCTGAACTGAGAGGCGCCAGAGGTCCGTCATGTTCAATTCCGATCCGCCGACCAGCCCAGCTGCTGCCGATCAGGCCGTCGAGGACGTCGTCGCCGCAGGGCCATCAGGCGCGATCGTGGTCGCCGGCATCGCCACGGCCTGCGTCGTCGCGATGTGGCTCGCTTTCTATCTGTTCGTCTTCCTGCCGCGCGGACCGCTGCAATGAGCACAGGGCAAGCCCACAGCAACGGCAGCGCCAGCGCCAGCGCCGAAGTCGCGGCCCGCGTCGAGCGTCGCTGGGCGACCATTGCCGTGGCCATCATCGTGATGATGGCGCTGCTGGCGGCCTTCGCCGGCATCCATCGCGCGACCATGCCGCAGCCGCGCGTCGAGACCATCGATCCATCGCGGATTCACCTGTCCGGCGAGTTCGTCGAGAGCAATCTCGGCAGCGTGCTGGAGGCCAACGGCAATGTGACCGTGCGTGCGATCGGCCAGCAATATTCCTTCACGCCGGCCTGCATCGTGGTGCCCGTCGACACGCCCATCACCATGCGCGCCACGAGCGCCGACGTCGTGCACGGCATCCTGGTCCAGGGCACCAACGTCAACACGATGCTGGTGCCGGGCTACATCTCCGAGCAACTGATGCGCTTTACGAGGACCGGCGACTATCTGATGCCGTGCCAGGAGTTTTGCTCCTTCGGTCACGAGGGCATGTGGGGCAAGGTCAAGGTGATCGACAAGGCCGACTTCGCCGAGCGCGCGAAGGGCGGCGGGAGGCTGAGCTGTGTTGGTCAATAGGAAGCTCATCCTCGCCCATTTCTGGCTGGCCTTCGCCGTGTTCGGCTTCGCGCTCACGCTCGGCGCCTGGCAGATGTTCATCCGCAGCCCGATCGGCACATGGCTGTCCAATCCCGAGCTGTATTACCGTTCGCTGACCGCACACGGCACGGTGATGGGTTACGTCTTCCCGACCCTGGTCGCGATGGGCTTTGGCTACGCCATCAGCGAGTCCGCGCTGGAGCAGCGCCTGGTCGGGGTGCGCTGGGCCTGGGCCGGGTTCTGGCTGATCGTGATCGGCGCAATCATGGCGATGGTCCCGGTCGCGCTGGGCCGCGCCTCGGTGCTCTACACGTTCTATCCGCCGCTGATCGGCAACGTGTTCTACTATCTCGGCGTCGTCCTCGTCGTGGTCGGGTCCTGGATCTGGGTCGCGCTGATGTCGATCAATCTGCGCGTCTGGCGAAAGGCCCATCCCGGCGCTCCGGTACCGCTGGCGATGTATGCCAATGTCGCGGGCTCCTATCTCTGGGCCTGGACCGCGGTCGGCGCCGCGCTTGAGCTGCTGCTCCAGATCATCCCGGTTGCGGCAGGTCTGAAGGCCACCATCGACGCCGGTCTTGCCCGCATCTTCTTCTCCTGGACGCTGCACGCCATCGTCTATTTCTGGCTGATGCCGACCTACATCGCCTATTACACCATCGTGCCGCGCGCGATCGGCGGCCGGGTCTATTCCGACAGCATGGCCCGGATCTCCTTCATCCTGTTCCTGGTGGTGGCGATGCCGATCGGCATGCACCACACCTTCGCCGACCCCCAGGTCGGCGCCGGCTTCAAATTCATCCATTCGGCCTTCACCGCGCTGGTCGCGCTGCCGACGCTGCTGACGGTGTTCACGATCTGCGCCTCGGTGGAAATCGCAGCGCGCCTGCGCGGCGGCCGCGGCATGTTCGGCTGGATCAAGGCCCTGCCCTGGGACAATCCGATGATGCTGGCGCTGGCGTTCTCGTTCGTCATGCTCGGCTTCGGCGGCGCCGGAGGGCTCATCAACATGAGCTATCAGCTCGATGCGTCCATTCACAACACGCAGTGGATCACCGGCCATTTCCACCTGATCTTCGGTGGCGCGATCGTGATCATGTATTTTGCGATCGCCTATGATCTGTGGCCGCATCTGACCGGGCGCGAGCTGATCGACCTCCGCCTGATCCGCACCCAGCTCTGGCTGTGGTTCATCGGCATGATCGTCACGACCTTCCCGTGGCACTGGGTCGGCATTTTGGGCATGCCGCGCCGCATGGCCTATTTCGACTTCGGCGATCCCGCCATCGCCCCGCAGGCGCTCTCGGTCACCTTCTCGGCGATCGGCGGCTTCATCCTGCTGGCCTCGGGCATCATGTTCATCGTCATCCTGGCGCGCGGCATGCGGGCACCTCAGGTCGACGCCGGCCCTTATCGCTTTGCGCTCGCCGTGCATGAACCCCGGACCGTTCCGGTCGCACTCAATACGCACGCCCTGTGGGTGGCGCTGATGATCGCCCTCACCCTCACCAATTACGGCTATCCCATCCTGAATCTGGCATTGAGCTCAGGCACGTCGGTGCCGGCCGTCTATGTGGGAGCGCAGTGATGAGCACGCGCGACCTCTTCACCTTCAGCAACCGCCATTTCACGACCGGAGTCGGCGTCATCGCCGGGGTGCTGGTCGTGACGACGATCGCCGGTTTCATCGTGCTGCCCTTCGCGCAGCCATGGGTCCAGTTCGCCAACGTATGGGATGCGATCTGCAGTGCCGCCGGCGTCGTGCAGCGCGCGCCTGACGTCACCGCGCCGGAGCAGACGAAACGCCTGTCGGAGGTCGTGCTGACCTCGCGCACGCTGTCGCGTCCGAGCCAGGAGGCGATCGGCCGCGGCGCCACGCTCGCGCAGCGCTGTGCGATCTGCCACGGCCCCACCGGCATCAGCCGCGCGGACTCGCCCAATCTCGCGGGTCAGTATGCGGCCGTGATCTACAAGGAGCTGCACGATTTCCGCACCGGCGCGCGCACCAATGCCGTGATGTCGCCGTTCGCCGTCAATCTGACGGATCAGGAGATCGCCGACCTCTCGAACTATTACGCCTATCTGCCGCGGCTTCCGGCCTATCACCCGACGCCGCAACTGCCGAAACCCAACATCGTCATCTACGGCGCGCCGATGCGCGGCATCGCGCCCTGCGGCGCCTGCCATGGCAGCCTCGACAACAAGACCGGCAGCCCGTGGCTGGAGGGACAGTCGGAGGCCTATATGAAGGCCCAGCTCCACGCCTTCGCGTCCGGCGAGCGCCGCAACGACATCAGCCAGCAGATGCGCAACATCGCGCGCGCGATGACGCCGCAGGAGATCGAGCAGGCCGCGGCATACTACGCATCGCAGCCGCCGGATGTGGTGAAGGCGGTGGATTGAGCCTTGCTGTCATTGCGAGCGAAGCGAAGCAATCCAGAATCCCTCCACGGAGAGAGTCTGGATTGCTTCGTCGCTTCGCTTCTCGCAATGACGGCGGAGAGAGTGTGCCCCGTAGAAACTACGACGACGCCAGCTTCGGCCGGCCGTAAATCGCGTCCGCCCGCTTTTCGAACGCGATGGAGAAGCGCGCGAAGGCGGCGTCGAACATCGAGCCCATCAGCATCGCCAGCATGCGGCTCTTGAATTCATAGGCGAGGAAGAAGCCGACGTCGCAGACGCCATTGCCCTGCTCCTGACCTTTGGGCTCGAACGTCCAACGATTTTCGAGGTTGCTGAACGGACCTTGCAGATATTCGACCAGAATCTTCAGATTGGCGCGGTCGAGCGTCACGCGGCTGGTGAAGGACTCCTTCACCAGCTTGAACGACACCGTCATGTCGGCAACCAGCACCTCGGTACCGTCGGGCTTCGCCATGCGCTGGCGCACCTTCAGCGCGCTGCACAGCGGCACGAATTCCGGATAGCGCTCGACGTCGGCGACCAGATCGTACATCTCGGACGCGCTGTGGTTGACACGGCGCTTGCTCGAAAATTTGGGCATGGCGGTTCAGCGGGCGGTCGCGGCCCGCGCGGCCTTCAGTCTCGCAAAGTCCTCGCCGGCATGATGCGACGAGCGGGTGAGCGGGCTCGCCGACACCATCAGGAAGCCCTTGGTGTAGGCGACCTTCTCGTAAGAACTGAACTCGTCCGGCGGCACATAGCGCATCACGGCGTGGTGCTTGCGGGTCGGCTGGAGATATTGCCCGATGGTCAGGAAGTCGACGTCGCCCGAGCGCAGGTCATCCATGACCTGCTGCACCTCGTGGCGCTCCTCGCCGAGGCCGACCATGATGCCGGACTTGGTGAAGATGCTGGGATCGAGCTCCTTGACCCGCTGGAGCAGCCGGATTGAGTGGAAATAGCGCGCGCCGGGCCGCACCGTGAGATAGCGCGACGGCACGGTCTCGAGATTGTGGTTGAACACGTCCGGCCGCGCCGCGACGACGATTTCGAGCGCGCCTTCCTTGCGCAGGAAGTCCGGCGTCAGGATCTCGATCGTGGTGGTGGGGCATGCGGCCCGGATCGCCCGGATGGTCCGGGCGAAATGCTCGGCGCCGCCGTCGGCAAGGTCATCGCGATCGACCGAGGTGATGACGACATGCGCGAGGCCCAGCTTGGCCACGGCTTCGGCGACATTCTCAGGCTCGGCCGCATCCAGCGCATTGGGCATGCCGGTCTTGACGTTGCAGAAGGCGCAGGCACGGGTGCAGGTGTCACCCATGATCATGAACGTCGCGTGCTTTTTGTCCCAGCACTCGCCGATGTTCGGGCAGCCCGCCTCCTCGCATACCGTGTGCAGGCCGTTGGCGCGCACGATGTTGCGGGTGTCGGAATAGCCGCGGGTATTGGGCGCGCGTACGCGGATCCAGTCCGGCTTCGGCGGCGAAGCGGAATCGGGGCGATTCACCTTTTCGGGGTGACGCGGGCGCAACGGGTTCGAGATAGTGTCGACAATAACGACCATGATCTGTCCGGTCTGTTCAGGTCCTACCTAGTCGGTCTGCCTGCCTGCCGCAACCCGGCTCGCGCCGCTTCAGGGAACATGGCAGATATGGGCATTATCCTGCTCTGTTCTCAGGCGATTCTCACCTCGAATGGCTCCAGTCTCGAAAGCCTCCACACCGCGGCTCGGCAAGGCCCTGAAGCGCGGTTTTTTCGACCGCGACGTCCGGGAGGTCGCGCCCGATCTGATCGGCGCAACGATGCTGGTCGACGGCGTCGGCGGGATCATTGTCGACGTCGAGGCCTATCATCATACCGAGCCGGCGGCGCACTCGTACAACGGCCCGACGCCGCGGAACCAGATCATGTTCGGCCCGCCCGGCTTTGCCTATGTCTACCGCTCCTACGGTATCCACTGGTGCGTGAACTTCGTCTGCGAGGAGGCAGGATCGGCCGCCGCCGTGCTGATCCGCGCACTGGAGCCGACGCATGGCCTGGCCGCGATGCGCCGACGCCGCCATGCGGTCGATGTCCATGCGCTGTGCTCGGGCCCGGGCAAGTTGACGGAGGCGCTCGGCATCACGATCGCCCACAACACCCTGCCGTTGGACCGGCCGCCGATCTCCCTGCATGCGCGGACGGAGGATGTGGATGTGGTGGCCGGCATCCGGATCGGCATCACCAAGGCGGTCGAGCTGCCCTGGCGCTATGGCGTCAGGGGCTCGAAGTTTCTCAGCAAGCCGTTCCCGAAATAGGCCCAAGAGGCCTAGGTGGCCTGCTTCAGCCGCTCCAGCGCCTCCAGCAGCTTGGCCTTGCGGGCCAGCGCGGCCTCGCGCTTTTCGCGCTCCTCCTCGACGACCTCCTCGGCCGCGTTGGCGACGAATTTCTCGTTCGCCAATTTGGACTCGGCGCGCTTGATGTCGGCGTCGGCCTTGCCGATTTCCTTGTCGAGGCGCGTGCGTTCGGCGGCGACGTCGACGACGCCCTTGATCGGCAACGCGGCCACCTCGCCGCGTACGAGAAGCTGGACGGCGCCGTCGGGCGCTTTGTCGGCGAAGGAGATGTCCGACAGTCGGGCCATGCGCTTGATGACGTCGGTCCAGCGCGGCGCACGCTCCTTCGTCTCGGCCGAGGCGCCCGCGAGCACCAGCGCCGTCAGCGTTGCCGGCGCGATGTTCATCTCGGCGCGCACCGAGCGGATCTGCGTCACGAGGTCGATCACCCAGCCGATCTCGGCTTCCGCCTTGGGATCGGTGAAGTCGGCATGATCGAACATCGGCATGATCAAGGCCGCCGAGATCAGCGGGTCGGTGGGACCTGCCGCCGCCGCCAGGATCGCCAGTTGCTCGGGCGACGGATCAGCCGGCTTCAGCGGCCAATCCGCCAGCGCGAGCAGGCCGTCGCGCTTGGTCGTCACCTCCCACAGCTCTTCGGTGATGAAGGGCATGAAGGGGTGCAGCAGTTTCAGGATCTCGTCGCGCGCCCAGGCGACCATGGCGCGGGTCTCGGCCCGCAGCGGGCCGTCCGCGCCGAGCAGCGCAGGTTTTGCAAGTTCGACGTACCAGTCGCAATAGACGTTCAGGACGAACCGGTACATTGCGCTCGCGGCATCATTGAAGCTGTGGGCTTCGAGAGCCTCCGTCACTTCGCGCGTGGCGTGCGCCGTCTCATGTGCGATCCAGCGATTCAGCGGCTCCTTCGCCTTCGCCGGCTCAAAGCCTTCCGGCACGACGCACTCGTTCATCTCCGCGAAACGGCAAGCGTTCCAGAGTTTGGTCGCAAAATTGCGATTGATTTCGACGAGCTGCGACGACAGCTTGATGTCATGCGTGTGGGCCGCCTCGCGTGCCAGCGCGAAGCGGAGAGCGTCAGCGCCGTACTCGTCGATCAGGTTGAGCGGGTCGATGACGTTGCCTTTCGACTTCGACATCTTCGCGCCCTTCTCGTCACGGACGAGACGATGGATGTAGACGGTCGAGAACGGCGGCTCCTTCATGAAGTGAATGCCCATCATCATCATCCGGGCGACCCAGAAGAAGATGATGTCCCAACCCGTGACCAGCACATTGGTCGGGTAATAGCGCTGCACCTCGGGTGCGTCTTCCGGCCAGCCGAGCGTCGAGAACGGCCACAGCGCCGAGGAGAACCATGTGTCGAGCACGTCCTCGTCACGCGTGATGAAGCCTTCGCGCTTGTTGCGGTCGAGCGCCATCTCGCGGCCCTGTTCGACCGTGATGACCTCCTGCTCGACGTAATAGCCGAGCGCATGGCCGATCGCCTCCTCCTCGGTCTCGGCGACGAACACCTTGCCGTCCGGGCCGTACCAGGCCGGGATCTGATGGCCCCACCACAACTGGCGCGAGATGCACCAGGGCTGGATGTTCTCCATCCACTCGAAATAGGTCTTTTCCCAGTTCTTCGGCACGAACGTCGTTTCGCCCGAACGCACCGCGGAGATCGCCGGCTTTGCCAGCGTCTTGGCGTCGACGTACCACTGGTCCGTGAGATAAGGCTCGATCACAGTGCCGGAGCGATCGCCATGCGGCACCATGTTGGTGTGCGGCTCGATGCGCTCGACGAAGCCGAAACTTTCCAGCCGCTCCACAATGCGCTTGCGCGCAGCGAAGCGATCGACCTTGTGAAACTCTTCTGCGAATTGCGACGCGCCTTCCGGCAGGTCGCGCAGATAATCCTCGTTGTCGAGGAGATCGAGGCAGCCTTCCTTGTCGAGCACGCTGATGCGGCGCAGGCCGTGGCGATTGCCGACCTCGAAGTCGTTGAAGTCGTGCGCCGGCGTCACCTTCACCGCGCCCGAGCCCTTTTCCGGATCGGAATAGTCGTCGGCGACGATCTGCACCTTGCGGCCGACCAGCGGCAGGATGATGTGCTTGCCGACCAGCTTCTGGTAGCGCTCGTCCTCGGGATGCACGGCCACGCCGGTATCCCCAAGCATGGTCTCGGGGCGCGTGGTGGCGACGACGATAAAGGTCGAGGGATCCTCGGGGTTGAACGTCTTGCCCTCGATCGGATAGCGCAGATACCAGAGGTGACCCTTCACCTCGGTCTGCTGCACTTCGAGATCGGAGATCGCAGTGAGCAGCTTGGTGTCCCAGTTCACCAGCCGCTTGTCCTTGTAGATCAGGCCGTCGCGGTGCAGCTCGACGAACACCTTGACGACGGCCTTGGACAGACCCTCGTCCATGGTGAAGCGCTCGCGCGACCAGTCGCAGGACGCACCAAGCCGCTTGAGCTGGTTGATGATGGTGTCGCCGCTCTCGGCCTTCCACTGCCAGACCCGCTCCAGAAACTTCTCGCGGCCCATCTCGCGGCGGCCAGGCTGCTGGCGCTCCATCAGCTGCCGCTCGACCACCATCTGGGTGGCGATGCCGGCATGGTCCGTCCCGGGCTGCCACAGCACGTCGCGGCCGCGCATGCGCTCGAACCGGCACAGGATGTCCTGGAGCGTGTTGTTGAGGGCGTGGCCCATGTGCAGCGAGCCCGTCACGTTCGGCGGCGGGATCACGATGGTAAAGGGCACGGCGTCCTTGCGGTCGGGGCGACCGGCCTTGAAAGCAAGGCTGTCCTCCCACACGACGGACATGCGGGCTTCGATATCGGCGGGCTGGTAATTTTTCTCGATCATGGGCTGCTAGAAAGCCGCGCGCGAGGGGCAAGTCAACGGGAAAGCCCGGCGGCAAAACGGCTTCCCAGCCCGGCTGGAAGGCCAATGATGACGCCTGAGCGGGGCTTTATGAGGGCTTTGCGGCCGCTCTTACCGGCCGCCGCGCGAGACCCGCTCGATTTCAGCCTTCACGATGCGTTCAACCAGGCCCGGCAGATTGTCGTCGAGCCAGGATTTCAGCATCGGACGCAGCATCTCCTTGACCAGATCCTCGAGCGTCCGCGCATTGCTGCTGAGCACCGTGTGGGCCAGCGAGTTGAAGGCCGATTCGACCGCCGAGACGGTCGATTGCGCCAGGATCGGCTGCTGCGGCGGCATCGGCGGCGCATCGAAATCCACCGGCGCGTAGGACGCTGCCGGCGTCGGGCGCGGCGGCGGCGATTCGGCAAATTCCAGATCGTCGCGTGGCTCGACCTTGCGGAAGCTGGGCGGCGGTGGAGACGGTGTCGGCTCCATCGCCATCGCCATCTCGTCGGTCAATTCGAGCACATCGGGCTCCGGCTCAGGCTCGGGCTCGGGCTCGGGTTCCGGAGCGCGGACCTCTGGCGCCGTCGTGGCTGAGTCGAGCCCTGCCAGCAGCGCATCGATATCGTCCTGGTTGTTGGACGCATCCGCCGCGGGCGCAGGCGGTGGCGGCGCTGGAGCCGGCTTGGCGGCCGGCGGTGCGGGCTTCTCGGCAGCTGGCTTGGCGGCGGGAGCGACCTTGGGGGGCGGAACGTCGTTCGTCGCCTGCGGCTTCGGTGCGGGCGCAGGCGCGGGCTTCGCAGCTTCGGCCGGCGGCGGCTTGGCCTCATCGTCGGCAATGATGCGCCGGATCGAGGCCAGAATCTCCTCCATCGAGGGTTCTGTGACCTTTGCAGGCTGCGTCATCTCCGACTCCACATCATCAACGCCCTCGCATGCGTTGTTTTACACCAAGCACGGCAGGATTGGCCGGTTCCGCAACGGACGCCCTGACATTTTCGTCGCGGCGGCCCGACTTGTCCCCAGTTCACGGCTCAACGTGCAGCGGTGCGCCCCTGCCCTCGGCACTCAAGCTTTACGCACACGACATCGGATGCGGGGCGAATCGACCCGCATCGTCATGGCAAGGCTATGTCAGGGATTTTGATGATTGCAAGCAAAGCACCGGTCGGCCCCGGCTGTTTGGGAGGCCGACCGGATGACTACGGGGACTTAGCGCCCGTCAGGCGTGCGCACGCCGGACCAGCTGTCGCGGACCTGATGGTAGTGAACGCTGGGGTCGTAGACAGTGGTGTTGAGACCGAGCACCTGAGGTGCGAGACGACCGACCGCGTTGAGCACCGAATAGGACGCCACCACGCGGTCATGCTGGGCAGTAACGAGCGCAACGCGCGCGTTCACCAGCGCCTGCTGTGCGTTGAGCACGTCGAGCGTGGTGCGCTGACCGGCCTTGGCTTCCTCGCGCACACCGTTCAGGGCGATCTCGGACGCCGTCACCTGCGCCTGCGCGGACTTCACCTGCGCCTTGCCGGCTTCCAGCTGACCCCAGGCCTGCACAACGTTGGCGCGGGTCTGGTCGCGGGTGGTCTCGAGATTCAGGCGCTGCTGCGCCAGGTTCTCTTTCGATTGGCGGATCAGCGCATATTCTGCGCCGCCCTGAAAGATCGGCACGGATGCCGTCGCGATGGCAGACGCAGTCGTCGTTTTGAAGACCGTCAGGGTCTGCTCGGTCGACTGGGTGACGCCAGCCTGGACCGTGAGCGTCGGCAGCAGTGCGCCTTCGTTGATCTTGACCTGGAGGTAATTGACGTCGATGCCGAACATCGAAGCCGTAACGTTGGGGTTTTCCACCAGGCTGAGATTGACCGCGGATGCGATCGTCGAGGGCAGGAAGCGATCGACCGGCGAGCCCGGAGCAAGAGCCGCCGGCTCGTTTCCGATGATCCGGCGGAAGTTCGCGCGTGTCGTCGTGAGATTCGATTCGGCGGTCAGGGCTTGCGTTCTGCCGGCAGCCAGCTGCGCCTCGGATTGCGCGACGTCCGTGCGCGTCACCTCGCCGACGTTGAACCGATCGCGCGTTTGCTTGAGCGTCTGTTCGAGCACGCGCACGTTGCTGCGCTGGACTTCGAGGTTTGCAGCATCGCGGAGGTAGTCCATGTAGGCTGTGGCAGCCTGCAGCAAGACCGTCTGCTCGAGCACACGCAACGCCTCGCGGGACCCCGAAACCTGGCTCTCAGCCGCGCGCGTCCTGTTGGCAGTCTGATTGCCGTTGTAGAGCGTCTGGTTGACGGTCAGGCTCGCGCTGTTGGGCTGAAGAGGGGGAGTGCTATAGATCGACGTGCCCTTCTGCGTCTGCTGGATATCCTGATATTGATAGCCGCTGCTGAGGCTCAAATTGACCTTGGGCCGATAGCCCGACAGAGCCTGCGGCACGTTCTCGTCGGTCGAGCGCACCTGCGCGCGCTGCGCGTTGAGCTGCGGATTGTTCTGATAGGCGCGCACCAGCGCCGCCTCGATCGTGTCCGCCAAGGCAGGCGCCGGCCCGGCAAGCGTCAGCAACAGGACCGAAACAGCAGCTCCGGTGAAGAGCTTCACCCCATGCATCCCTGAAATTCCGTTCATTCTAACGCCCGGCTCGTGCCCGCGAGCTGGGTTACCGTCTACCGAGTGGAGTCGTTGCCCCGCCGCAACATAGGACGCGGAATGGCGCGACGGAACTACCTCAAGGTAGTTCCCGGTGGAAACTCTTCACGTGCAGCATCCCGGCCACACTTCTGATTCAGAACGGGATTTTAACAGGGTTTGGGCCGTCAGAAGACGAAGGCGGCGGCCCGTTCCAGCCCCGGCAGGACCGGAGCCGCGGCATCGAACAGCGCCCGATGCCCGAATTCCCCGTGGGTATGGGCCACGATCATGGCGCGCGGCGGCCGGGATTCGGCCGACACCCCTACCAGACGTCCCCCCTCCTTGAGTTGCGCCAGCAATCCTTCCGGCGTCACCTCGGTGGCGCCGTTGAGGATGATCACATCATAGGGAGCAGCCGAAGAGTCGCCCTCGGTGCAGGCCGCGGCCTTGCACGTGACGTTGGCGAGCCCAAGGGCGGCAAATGCATCCTTGGCCTTCGCAGCCAGCGTCGAATCGCATTCGGTCGCAGTGACCTGACGGGCGAGCTTTGCCGTCAACGCCGCGAGATAGCCCGTGGCACAGCCGACCACCAGTACGTTGTCCCCCTCGCCGATCTCGGCAGCCTGGAGCAGCTTGCCGGTCAGCTGCGGCTTGATCAGGAAGCGCTTGGCGCCCCCTTCGCTCACGTCGAGATCAAGGTCTAGATAGGCCAGCGCCTGCTTGGCCGCAGGCACGAAGGCCTCGCGCGGAACCGTGAGCATGGCGTCGAGAACGCGGCGATCAGTGACGTCGTTGGTGCGCACCTGGCCATCGACCATTTTGAGGCGCGCGGTCGAGAAACCGGACATTTGCGGACCCTGAAATGCGGACGACGCCGCGGAAAGTTGGCGGCATCTTTGGAACAGGCTCCGCGAAAACGCAACACGTCCGTTGGCCCGGTCGGACCAGCGCTGCGCAACTCAGGGCATCGCGCGCGAGATGGCTATTCGATCGTGACCGCCAGACGGCTGATCAGAGCGGCGACCTCGTCGAGCCGCGTCGAATCGTGTTCCTCGACGGCACGCGCGAGACAGGCCAGGCACTCATCATCGCTGAGTTCGGGAACGTCTGCCGGCATAATCGAGGGGGCCATCTGGGAACGGTCGACCTGGATGTCTGGCATGGGATTCAGCTCCGTAAAAATCCGGCGTCCGCCAAGCTCGATTTGAATTAAGTCGAATTGGCGTCGCCCGTACGACACGACCGCGCCCCTACGCACACAACTGCTTGAACGCTCGATTCCCGCTAAGACATGCCTGAAGCGACATCGGAAACTGCATCAGAACGCAGCTTCAACGCATTGAAAATACGAAAGAATATATTCCTCTACTCAGGCAATCGTTGAAAGATAGAGCTGCGTGTCGAAATAGTCCGCGGCGCGCACCGGTGCGGTGACGCCGGCATCCGTCATGAAGAAGTCGCTGACTTGCTGGAGCCATTTCACGACGGTGCCGTCGGAATACAGCCGCTTCCATTCGCGCGCCGAGTAGAGCCTCTGCGCCTTGAAGGCTTCCGCGATGTCCGCGGGGCGCGACTGCTTGTAGTGCGCCTGGAGCGCCTCCGCCGCTGCGGCCGGGTTGCGCACCATGTAATCGTTCGCGTCGGCCCATGCGCGGACGATCCGGGCCAGCACCTCCCTATGCCCCGCATAAAACTCCATCCGCGCGGCCCAGCCGCCGAGCACGGCGGATTGCGGATAGAAGGCGGAGGCGTCCACCAGCTTGACCGCATCCGGCAATGCCTCGCGGACCGCAATATTGAAGGGCACCCACAGCGCCACGGCCGGCACCTCGCCGGCAATGAACGCCTTGACGGCGGCGGCCATGCTGCCGTTGACGATCTCGACGTCGGACGGATTGACGTTGTTGGCGCGTAGCGCGCGATCGAGAAAGATGTGCGCGGTGGTCTTCAGCGTCGTCGCGATCCGCTTGCCCCTGAGATCGGCGATCCCCGTCACGCCGAGTGTCGGCCGGACCCAGAGCTGCGCGGTTGCAACCTCAATGTCGTTGATGAGGAAGCCCCGGCCACGGCCAAGCGCCAGATAATTGGAGATGACACCGCCGGCCGAGAGGACATCGAGATCGCCCCGCGCCATGGCCTCGAAGACCTCGGGGCCGGTGTTGAACTCGTGCAACTCGAAATCGATCCCCTCGCGGTCGAACGAGCCGCGCTCGAGTCCGGTCCAGATGTGTCCGTCCACGGCGACCACGTGGAGATAGCCAAGCCGGACTTTGGTGCGGGCCTGCGCGATGGCGGGTGCGGCGACGACCGACAGAGCGGCGAAGGCTCCGCCCCGGCGCAGCAGCTGCCGCCGATTGATAGCACCTCCGCTCATGCCGCCGCCCCCGGATTCCGGGTCGCAGACCGAAATTGCTGGGCATGAAACAGCGCAATGCCATCCCTGGGGTAGTCGTGCAGGAAGCCCGACAGCCGGACGAGGGTCGTCTCCGCCGCGCCGTCCTGCACGATCGCCGCAAACACCTCGTCCCAGCGACGACACATCGCAATGTCGGATTCGTCGGCTTGCGCGATCTCCCCGCGGAGCTCGCTGACCTCGATCGGGTCGGCAAATCCCTTGGGCCTGATGCTGTCAACGCTCCGGAACAGGAACGCATTGTCCACCCGTGCGCGAACGGCTGAACTGACCAGCACCCGCGTGCCGTAATTCTTGTTCAATCCCTCCAGCCGCGACGCAAGGTTGATGGTGGCGCCGAGCGCCGTGTAGTTCATCCGGTCGCTCGAGCCGATATTGCCGACCACGGCATCGCCGACATGCAGGCCGAAGCGTGTGTCGTAAGCAGGCCAGCCCTCGCGCCGAAACTCCTTGTTGAGCGTTTCGTTGGCGGCAAGACAGGCCAGGATGGCGCGGCAGGCGTTGACGGTGTGGTCGGGATCGTCCGCCGGCGCGTTCCAGAATGCCATCACGGCATCGCCGATATATTTGTCCACCGTGCCCTGGTGCCGCATGATCTCGTCCGACAGAGCGGCGAAATAGCGCGAGGTGTAAATCATCACCTGCGACGGGTCGGCGCGCTCGGTCTTGGCGGTGAAGTCGGCGACATCCGTGAACAACACCGTCACCTCGCGCCGCGAACCGCCGAGACTGAGGGACGAGCCGGTCTCGATCAGCTGTCGCACGATTTGCCGCGGGATGAAGCTGGCAAAGCTGCGCACCACGCTGCGCATCGTGAACACCGAGCGGCCGAGTTCCTCGATCTCGGCGATGGTCGAATGGATGCGCGGCCGCTCGGCGATCTCGAACCGCTGGATCTCGTCGGTCTGTTGGACGATGTTGCGAAGCGGCTGCGCCATCAGCGATCCCAGCCAGAACGCGAACGGAAGCGTCGCTCCGACAAAGGCCAGTGCGAGCGCAAACAGCGTGCGGCGCTCGTTGATGATCTGGGCGTAGAACTCGTCGAGCGGGGCGACCATCGCCATGCGCACATTGGCCGAGCCGGCCGTGTCGAGCCGATGAACCGCCGCGACATAGGTTCGGCCCGACGCGTCGGCAAAGAATTGCTGGGCCGCCCCACCGTCCCGCCAGGAGCGGATGATCGGCACCAGCGCAGGAAGCTTGAGCGCGCCGATCTGCGGCAGGTCGTCCTGGCGCTCCGGAATCTCCGCCATCAGACGGCTCATCTCGGGATGGCCGACAATGCGCCCGAAATCGTCGAACAGGAAGGCGAGCCCGGACGGCCCCAGTTTCTGCTGCGCCAGCATGTCCTCGAACCGGTTGAGGAGCACATCTCCGGCGACGACGCCACGGCGTCCCTCCTTCAGCGGTGTCCGCAGCGTGTAGCCGGGCTCGCCAGGAGCGTAGAAGATGTAGGGTCCCGTCAGCAGCGTCTTGTCGTTCCTGAACGCCTCCACATACCAGGGCCGTTGCCGCGGGTCGTAACTCCGCGGGCCCGCGACCTCCGCGACCTGGATGAGATTCTCGGAGAGATATTGCGTGACCGGTGCGGCCCCCGCCGTGCGCGAGATCACGACCAGCCGGAAGGCCGCGTCCTCGTCGATGTTCAAGCTCTTCCGGAAAGCTGGCTTGGCGCGATCAATCACGTCCATCTCGATGAACGAACCATCCTCGTAGCCGACATAGAGATTGTAGAGTTGCGGATTGTTGCGCAGCATGGCGGCCATCAGGCCATAGAGCCGCGAATTGTCCGCGATGTCGGCCTCCTGGATCGGCGGCAGGCCGGCGAGAATGTCGAGATTGTCGCGAACGTTCTTGAATTGCTCGTCGACGTGATCGGCCCCTAACTGCGCCACCTTCTCGATGAAGCCGGAGGCCGCGGTCCGCGTGATGACGGTCACGCGCTCGAAGCTGAGATAGACCAGCGTCAGACCGACAAGCAGCACCACGCCTACGAACACCGTGATGATCGATGTCTGGAAGCCGATGCGAAATACGCGCTTTGTCTTCTCCCCGGTCATCGGAGCTCTGTGACGCCTCCGTCAGTACTTTCGAGCGATGGGCTTTGTCGTGGCTGGTGGCGACGCGGCCTGGGAGAGCGAGAAGGTCACCCAGGTCGACCAACTGCTCGGCCGGTTCTCGACCTCTAGGTCCTTGTAGCCGCGGATATTGAGGTAGCCCTGATAGCCGTCGGACATCGGGATCATGAACCCGATCTGCGGACCGATGCCGACCGACTGCCCCCTGAATCCGCCGAGCTTGGCGCCCGGGCCGCTGTCATCGGTGATCTGCTGGAGGTAATAGCCGGCGATGCCGACATGGATGGTCTTGCTCACGAATTGCGAGGCGGCCCAGTCGACGTGAAAGTCCATGCCGTTCTGGTATTGCAATGCGCCGTTCATGAAACTGTAGGTGAGGCCGCCGACGATCGAGAACTCGTGGCCGCTCTTCGGGTCGAGATAGGTGTAGCCGACGCCTGCGTCGATCGCGGGAAAACCAAAACTCAAATTCGCGAGCCGGCTGGAATCGTAGGTGCCGCTCGGGATGTTGCCGGTGATGTAGACCAGCTCGTTGTGGACGCCTTGATTCCATTTCAGCGTGCCCTGGTAGAACACGTCGGTCAGCGTTGTGCGGTTGTCGTTGACGCCGCCCGAAATGGTGTTGCCGCGCGGGCCGGTCAATGTCGCATCGATGCCGACGCCGATATTGCCGGGCGCGGTGAGCAGCGTGAAGGCGGCCTGGCCGCCGAGCACTGGCATCGCCGAGGTATAGGTGATGCCCTGGACCACCGCATCGGCATGTGCGTTGAGTCCGGCGGTCACCGATCCCGGAATTCCGCCGCTCGTGACGAAGTTCTGTCCGCCACCGGCCTTTTCGTTGAGGTGAATGTAGATCGTCGAATAGGCCCATCCCGGCGCGACCGGCACGGCGGCGAGGCTGCCGAAGATGCCCGGAAGCCAGAAGCTGACGCCGCCCGAGGCGGCGAAGGCAGGTTGAGCCGTGAAGCTCGCCAGCGCCAGCACCATAGCAAGCTTTGCCTTCCGAAGATGTCCCGTCATGTCGTGTCTCCCCATTGTCGTCACGTCATCCACCCGAACGCATCACGCTCGTCCAACCGCACTACTTCGTGGCACCTCCGATCGTCGTGGCGACGCGCTCGACGTCGGGCAGCTTCCAGCTGTGATCGAACAGCGGCTGCTCGGGCCCATAGAGACGGAACAGCAACTCGAACTTCCGCGCGGGATCGGTCGGCACCCAATTCGCCTCCTTGCCCTCCGGCGCCTTCGGACCGAAATAGACGTCGACCGAACCATCAGCATTCTTCGCGATGCCCGGGCTGATCGAGGCACGGCTTGCGCTCGGCATGTTCCGCACCAGTGCATGCGTCTCGCGATCGTAGACCGTTGCCGACCAGTACTGCTTGACCGGCACATTTGCCGGCACGGTCAGGCGATAGGTGGCGGCGCCCTCGAAGGGCTGGCCGTCCTTGTCCTTGTTGGCCATCAGATAGAATTGCGCTGTGCCGAGCCGTTTGATGCCGGTGAAGCCGAGCGTGTAGCTGACCCCGCGCAAATCGACCGGGTATTCATTTGGATCGGCATATCCGGTGCTTGCCGCCTTGACCATCTGCGGCACGGCAGCCGGGAACCAACGGATTCCCGGATTGATCACGGGGAATCCGGAATCGTAGCCCTGTTCGAGTATTGCATGGGCCTCGCGTGCGGCCTGATCGAGCAGTGCGGTCGTTTTCTGATCCGGATTGAAGGTCTTGCCCTTGGCGATACCGATGGTCGCGAGCTGATCGATCATGACGCGGTCGCGATCTAGCCACGGCTCGTTCTGTACGACACGGTCGAGGCCCCGGTAGAAGCTCGCATCGAACGGAATCGTGGAATCGAACAGGAGATCATAAGCGTCTGTGAAGTTGGTCGTTGACGGATCCTTTGCTTGCGCGAGTGGATAGACCTTGACCTGCTTGCCATAGGCGACCGATTTGGCCACGTCGGCATCGCCGTGACTGGCAAGATTGGAGCGCAGCAGCGCGAAGCCGCTGAACGTGTCGGACTGGAGCGCGATATAGCCGGCGGGAGTGTCGCCCTTATAGCCAGGCGGCAGGATCAGGTACTTGCCGCCCTGCCCCTTGTCGGCCCCCTCGGGCCCGGCGTCCTCCAGCGGCGTCTGCCACACCGTGACGATGTTGCCCGCGATCGAACCGCCTTGCGCCGGTGGAATTTCGATCACGACCGGACCGTCCTTCACGTTCCAGAACGACATCAGATAGATCGAATCCGGATTGGGCGTCAGCGTCTGGTTCTTCCAGTTCACTGGCTTCGACCAGTAGATGATCTCGTTCGGCTTCGCCTTGGTCGTCTTGAGCATCGTCTGGAGCATCAGGTCGGTGTTGACCGCCGGCATGCCCCAGATCATCGCCTCGACCGCGCGGCGCTGGATGTTTCGCGCGGCAAGTTCATCCGGCGACAGGTTTTGCGCGTGCACGTTTGCGGCCATCAGTATCGTGGCCACGAGCCCGGCGATTACATGTCTCATGACAGACTCCATCTGTTCCGCCTTCAGCCCACCGGCTTCGGCTCCGGGAATTTCCACTTGCCGTTCAGAATCTCGGAACGCGGGCGATAGAGCCGGACGGTGTAATTCCAACCCTTCATGATCGGCAGGCAGTTCGAGATCTTGCCGTCACAACCGCCGAACTGAACCACGGTCGCGCCGTCGGCCGACTTCGTCGCCGTCAGATTGTTGAGCGCGTAGGCGTTGTACGGGTTCTTCTCGAAATAGCCCTCGGCGTTGTAGAGGCTGATCGACCAGAAGCCGTCGACCGGGACGTTGGCGGGAACGGTCAATCTGTAAACGGTACTGCCGTCGTTCTTCTCGGGATTGAAACTAAGATAAGTGGCGTCCTTGTCGGGATTGCCGCCCCATCCGGCGGCCGTTCCGATCAGATGCCGGACTGGATCGACCTGCCCCTTGGCGCCGAACGTATTTTTGAAACCGCCTGCGGTTGACGCCAGCACCAGGAGGGCGTCCCGCACCTTCTTCTGACTGACCGGATCCCAGTTCGGGATTTCGAACTTGCCGGGGGCCTTCTGGCTGATCGTGACGGCATCCTGGACCGTGTGAACCTTCTCGACATCCTTGGGATCGTTAGGATCGACCAATGTCCGCAGTCCGATTAAGCCATAGCGCGTTCCGACCTTCTTCCGATCATAAGTGTAGCTTCCAGCGCCATACTCGATGTCGCCGACGATGTAGTGATCCTCGTTGACCACCATCAACGACCGGAATCGCTTGCCTGCGTCCGGCAGCTTGATCGTGACCGGCCCCGCATCGAGATCGACGACGGCCATGGAATACAGCGTGTCGCGATTGGACCGGATGACGCCCTGCTTGTCCATCGCCATTGGCTCGCGATGGTGAAACAGCTTGCCCGTGCCGCCGGCGTCTTTGAGGCCGTTGCTGAAATAGAGATCGGACTCCGCCCGGGCAAAATTGTCGACTGTGACCGGAACGGGCGATTGCGCGTGCGCGCTCGACATCAGGAGAAGGAACGAAGCCGTCAGCGCTGCTCTTTTCATGTGTTCCCTCACCTAGAACGGATTGACGTAGTTCAGGATCGCGACCTGTCGCAGGATCACGCGGCGCACGACGTGGGTCGGCGTGACTCGGTCGGTGTAGATCGCCGCTGTCCCGGCGCTGCCAGCCGGCAGCCGCTTGACGAACTCGGCATCGTCGAGCCTGACGCGCACGACGAAAGGCGTGGCTTCGATCGCCTTCGGCATCACAGCCGCTCCCGAAATCTGCACCTGCCCCGGCGCGATCGCCTGAAGCACGCTCTCGACCTTGCCGGCGAAGATCTGCCCCGGCGCGAACTTGAAGGTCGCTTCGACCTCCTGCCCCGGCGCGACATAGCGCGCGTCGATCTGGTTGATCTCGACGCCGATGATGGTGCCGGAGGTATCGATGAACGCCATCACTGGCGACAGCGGCAGGTTGGCGACGCGAGCGCCCTTGCGCAGCGCGAGGTTGGTAACGTAGCCGTCGGTCGGCGCGCGCACGATCGTCTTGTCGAGATTCCACTGGGCGGACTCGAGCTGGCCTGCGAGCTGATCGGCTTCGGACTGGCGCTGCTCGACATCGAAGCCGCGGCCGGCGTCGCGTTCGTAGAGCTGCGTCATCTGGCCGAGACGCGTTTTCGCCAGCTTGAACTGGGCGTCGATCGCCTTGACCTGCGCGGCATAGGGCGTGGGATCAATTTTGAACAGCACATCGCCGGACCTCAGCGGCGCGTTGGCGACAACAGGAACATCCGTCACCTCGCCTGCCACGTCGGGCACAATTGAGACCGCATTGCGCACGACCAGCGCGTTGCCCTGCGGCGCGCCCCACCCCATCGGGATCAGCAGGCCGAACAGCAGGAGCACCATGACAATTGCGGGCGATGCCTTCCAGAACAGGTTGAAGCGCACGATGTTGAAGTGCACCAGCAGGAAGAGCAGCACGAGGTAGGTGTTGAAGATCGCGACGCCCATCACGCATCTCCCGCCTTGCGCGCGGGCACGTCGAGATAGGCCCAGATGAAGGCGATCGGCCACAGCGCGAAGCCGAAGAACAGCGTGACCCAGCCGGCGACCGTCACGGCTTGCGCATGCGGATGGTTGCGCGATGTCGCGATGTGTCCGGGCAGCCATCCGGCGATGCAGACCACGCCGATCGCGCTGGCGAGCAGGATCACCAGCACGATCCAGGCGAAGACGTCGTATCCGCTCATCGCAAGCCTCTAGCTAGCCGGTCGGGGCTCAGGGAATTTCCATTTTCCGTTCAGGATTTCGGGGCGGGCGCGATAGAGCCGCACCGTGTAACTCCAGCCGTTCATGATCGGCAGGCAATTGGGAATCTTGCCGTCGCAGCCGCCGAATTGAACGGAGACGGATCCGTCGGCATTCTTCTTCGACGTGACGTTGTTGAGCGAATACGCGTCGTAGGGGTTCTTCTGGTAGTAGCCATCGGCGTTGTAGAGGCTGACCGACCAGAAGCCATCGACGGGCACGTCCCTGACGTCGAGCTTGTAGATCGTGCTGCCATCGTTTCTTGGCGGCGTGTAGTTGAGATAGACGGCATCCCTCCGGGGATTGCCACCCCATGTCGTTGCCGCCGAGATAAAGCGCTGGATGGGATCGACCTGTTCCTTGGTGCCGAAGGAGCGGCTGGTGTCCGTCACCGTGGTCCCCAGCACGATGAGCGCGTCTCGGATCTTTTTCTGGCTGACCGGATCCCATTTCGGGACATCGAACGTCCCTGGACCTCCTGGCTGGTCAACCTTGATGGCATCCTGAAGTGCATGAACCTTCTTCACGTCAGTGGGGTCATTGGGGTCGAGCAGCGTTCTGATGCCGACCAGCACGTAACGTGTTCCGATCTGTTGCCTCGTGATGGTGTGCTTGCCGGCACCGTAGGACGCCGGCTGCGAATATTCGTCCTGGCTGATCAATTGCATCGACATGAAGCGCTTGCCGGCATCCGGGAGTGTCACCGTCACGGGACCGGCATCGAGATCGAACACCGCTGCGGAGTAGAGCGTGTCGCGGTTCATCCGGACGACCGTTTGAGCATCGATCGGCGACAGTTCGCGGTGGTGCTCGAACCTGCCAAAACCGCCCTCCCTGACCGCGACGGCGCCAAGATAAAGATCGGACTCCGCGCGGATGAAGTTGTCGACGGTGACGGGCACGAGGCCTCCGATCTGAGGCTTCGACGGCGATTGTGCCTGGGCCGCGTTAATGGCAACGACGGCCGCAATCACCGTTGCAATCATCAGCTTTGGCTTCACCATGATCCACCTCTCGCGCCGGCCTCTGCCGTGGCCGGGTGCTTCAAGCCTTGGCGAACTCCGTCCGCCATCACTGGCAGTAGTCCCAGAAGCCCTGGGTCCGGGTCGGATCGGTGTAGTACCAGCACATGCCCGGTGCGGGCGCAGCGCCTGCCCAGGCGGCTGCCGTCGCCGCCGTTACGAAACCGATCGCCGCGCCGGCAGCGATCGCGCCGCCCCTCGGCCAGTGGTAATTCCCCGGCCGCGCCCAGCCGCCGCGTCCGGCGACCGCAGTCGTGTGGCGAACAGCGACGTTGCCGCGTGGTCCCCTGACGGCCGTGGTGCCGCGATAGGCTGCCCCACGCGGACCGACGGCAGCACCGCCGCGATGAACGACGGCACCGCCACGGGGGCCGACGGCCGCTCCGCCACGGCGCCCGGCGGCACGGACCTCGATGAGGTCAGGTGGCGTCGCGGTATCATGCTGGATCGCGGCGGGTTGAAGTGGAGCAGCCGATACGCCTGTAAGCGGAACGGTCATGCCCGTCGCCAGCATCAGAACGCAGCTTGCCAGTCGGGTCAGATGAATATGATCGGACATTGTCGCACCTCTTCTTGCGCTTCTGCGTATTGCCCATCAGCTCCGTCACCGAATTCGTACGCGGCCCTTCGTCATTGCGCCGCTCCCGTGCTGCCACGCTCGAACGCAAAGACGGTCTTCCAGTCCTTCGCCATGTCGACGACGGTCCAGCCGCGTTGCACGGCTTCATCCCAGGCCTTGTCGAGCTGGCCGATTTTGGACGGGCGGTCGTAGGCATATTCGCGCGTCGCATCGGTGTGGTGGACGATGCCGAGGAAGCGCGCGCCGGGCCCGGCCGCGGTCCATTGCAGCATCTGCTGATCACCGTCCGAATTGCCGAAGGCGAGGATCGGGCGGCGCCCGATGAAACGGTTGATACCCGATGCCTTGCCGGGCCCGTCGTCGATGAACTCGACCTTGGGCTGCTTCATCAGCACCGGCCGGCCGTCGGCGCCGGTCTTGAACTGCGTCACGCCGGACGAGCCGACCACCTGCTCCGGCGGAATGCCGTAAGCCTTCTCCATCCAGGGCCGCATGAATTCCACGCCGCCGCCCGACACGACGAAGGTCTTGAAGCCGTTCGCGCGCAAATAAGCGAGCAGCTCCCCCATCGGCAGGTAGATCATCTCGTTATAGGGACGGTTGAACCGCGGATGCCGCGCCGTCGAAAGCCAGTCCAGCACGGACCTGGAGAAATCCTCGGTGGTCATGCCGGTGTGGGTCGCTGCCATGACCTGAAGCAGCCCCTTTTCGCCGGCCGCTGCCAGCGCCTGCCTGTCCTTCGTCAGCAATGCCTTGAAGGGCTGCTGCGATGACCATTCCGGGTGCTTCGGCGCCATCGTCTTGATCTGATCGAATGCGAACGCGAGCTGGAAATAGACCGGCTGCTCGCACCACAGCGTGCCGTCATTGTCGAACACGGCGATGCGCTCGGAGTGTGCTACGAAATCCGTCCCGCCCTCCTTCGTAACCCTCGCAACGAAATCCGTGATGGACGCCTTCGTCGCGCCGTCGTTCCAGGACGGCAGCGGATCGGTCTGGGCGAAGGCAGGGGCGTACGCCATTGCTGCCATGCAGGCCACCAGCAGCGTCACGACAACCGATTGGCGACCAATGGACAACGAGACCATGCCAAATCTCTGACGAGAGGTGTGGGATAGTCTTCACGCCGTCGCGCCACCGGCCGGCGTGAAGACTGTTGAGATCAGCGCTGCTGAAGCCGCTGTTCGATCATCCTGTTCAGCCCGCCACGAATTCGGTCAATATCGAGGCTCCCCTTGAGCGACTGCTTCGTCTTGATGTCATCCATCATGCTTTCCAGGATATTCGCGGGATTGAAGCTTGGCGGGAACGAGCGCGGCGGGAAATCCTTGAACGTCACGATGAACTCGGAGACTTCATCGATCATCCCATACACCTGACCGGCGTGATTCATGAAGTAATCCCAGAAAGTGTTCGAGGTGATATCGGCCCGCTCGAACGGGTCCTGCATCAGGTTGAAGATTTTCTGCATGCGCAACGTCGTAAGAGGCTCGGCCCACACACCCATGGTGCCCTGCAGACGCTGCTCGGAAAAAATGTACTTGTAGTCGCCTGATCTGAAGCCCACCAACAAGCCGTCATCGTCGGCGTAGAAGAACTTGCTGCGCGCGCTCTTGGTGCCGTTGTTGATCGCCGCGCTGCCGCTGACGTTGCGCAGGAATGCCGACTGGTCGTAACCGTCGAGGTGGACCTTGTAGTTGATGCCGTTGGCGGTGTAGCCGGCCTTGAGCTTGTTGACGATGTCGGGTTCGCCGGCGATCGAACACAGCGTTGGTATCCAGTCGTTATGGCTCATCAGCTCATTGCTGATAGTGCCGGGCTTGATGGTGCTTGACCAGCGAACCAGGCACGGCACGCGAAAAGCACCTTCCCAGTTGGTATTCTTCTCGGAGCGAAACCAGGTCATGGCGCCGTCCGGCCAAGTGTTCATGTGCGGGCCGTTGTCGCTCGAGTAGACGACAATGGTGTTGTCCGCGACGCCAAGGTCGTCGAGAGCCTTCAAAAGGCTGCCGACGGTGTCGTCGTGCTCCTGCATGCCGTCGATATATTCGCTGTCGCCATGGGTATAGCGGCCGCGATGCTCGGCGCGAACATGTGTACGCAGGTGCATGCGGGTGCCGTTGAACCAGACGAAGAACGGCTTCCCCGCCGCCTTCTGCCGTTTCATGTAGTCGATCGCCGCCGCGGAGGTTTCGTCGTCGATCGTTTCCATGCGCTTCTTTGTCAGTGCGCCAGTGTCCTCGATGGTCTGCTTGCCGATCTTGCCGAACCGCGGATCGACCGTTGCGTCTTCGACATCAGTCGCCTTGCACCGGAGAACACCGCGTGGACCGAACTTGGCCTTATAGGCCGGGTCTTTCGGATAGTCCGGAAGCTCCGGTTCTTCCTCGGCGTTGAGGTGGTAGAGATTGCCGAAGAACTCATCAAAGCCGTTCACGGTTGGCAGCGACTCATTCCGATCGCCGACATGGTTCTTTCCGAACTGGCCGGTGGCGTAGCCCAGATTCTTGAGCAGACCGCCCACGGACGGATCCAGCTGGCTCATGCCCATGGGGGCACCGGGATAACCGACCTTGGTCAGCCCGGTGCGAATGCCGTGCTGACCGGTGAGGAACGCAGCGCGACCAGCGGTGCAAGACTGTTCACCGTAATAGTGCTGCATCTTGACGCCCTCACGGGCGATGCGGTCGATGTTGGGCGTCTCGTAGCCCATCAGCCCGCCGGAATAGGCGCTGATGTTCGCGATGCCGACATCGTCGCCCCAAATGACGAGGATGTTTGGCTTGCCGCCCGCGGGCGTTGGGCTGGTCGCCGGCGCAGCAGACGGCGCGGCCTTCTGGGCTTGCGCCAAAGCTTCGGAGGTGAGCGTTGCCGCGGCGACGATGGAGGAAGTTCCCAACAAGAGATTTCGGCGATTGATCGGCTGGTCGGCTCCCGGCTGGCTATTCCTGTCGGACTGATTGTTGTTCTTCGACTCGCCGCTCATGCGATACTCCCTATGTTGCAACAGTTCCTTTTTGGTCGTGCCGAATGGTGAGAGATCCGCGCGTCACGCACCTGAAACCGACATGGCTGGTCGAGGTATCGACCGGCTCGGCATGGCGCGCGGCGGGGCGGTAGCGGCGGCAATAGTTCGGCGCGCAGAGATGCGAGCCGCCCTTCAAGACTTTGCGCGGGATGCGGATGTCGGGTTGACATGGATCAAAGCTCGCATCTTCCCGTCCGCCGCGCGGATTGTTCGGAATGCAGCAGGGCTTCGCGGCGTCCGCGGTGTGCCTGGACGACCACCAGTCGGAGGTCCATTCCCAGACATTGCCGATCATGTCGTGAAGGCCATAGCCATTCGCGGGGAAAGCCATGACCGGCGAGGTGCGCGCGAACCCATCCTCGCCGAGATTCTGGACAGGAAAATTACCCTGCCAGATGTTGGCCATGTACCTGCCGCCGGGCATCAGCGCATCGCCCCAGGCGAACTCCTCGCCGTCGAGGCCGCCGCGCGCGGCGAACTCCCATTCCGCTTCGGTCGGCAGCTCCTTGCCGGCCCAGCGGGCATAGGCGGCGGCATCGCTATGGGAGACGTGCACAACCGGATGGTCGTCGAGGTCCTTGATGTTGCTGCCGGGGCCATAAGGATGACGCCAATTGGCGCCGCGCATGAAAGACCACCATTGGCTCCAGTCGGTGAGATCGGTGATGCGCGGCAGCGGCGAGAACACCAGCGAGCCCGCGTACAGCATCTCCTTGAGCGCGCCGGGATAGTCTCTTGGATCGGGGACGATCTGCGCCTCGGTGACGTGGCCGGTCGCGTTGACGAACTGCTTGAACTGCCTGTTGGTCACAGGGGTGCGGTCGATCCAGAAGCCGTCGACGGAGACGCGATGGCTCGGCGCCTCCTCGGGATAATGGTGATCGGATCCCATGCGGAAGGTCCCGCCGGGAATGAAGACCATATCGCCGGTCTTCATGTCGTCCGGTAACCACTCGCAATGACCCGGGTCCGCCCGCAGCATGGTGGAAACTCCGATACGCGCATTCCACCCGGCGCTACGATGCGAACTTCAGCAGATGTCGACGACGGCATATTGCCCGGCATGTTGGACACATTGTCTGGTCCCCTCTTTTTGGCGCTTGGGGGCGGCGATGAAGCGCTCGTTGCGTCAACATCGCTTTCCCTTCGCGCGCACTTTCTCAAGCACGCGGCAAACATGTGCCGCGTGCGCTCCGCCATCCGCAGAGCGCGTCCGTTCGATCTCGCTTAGGTTGCAAACGGTATCCGAAGATTGGTCGGCTGTGATGTGCAGTTTGTGCCAGCATGCGGCGCCGATTGGTGAGGCTTAACGACACATCTCGCAAATTCCTCAATCCACAGGGTTATGTCGCGCATAGCTCGCGTCAAATTCGGCGCTTATTTGCCTCAAAACGCGAACTCGGACTGTCACACCCACCTCGCGTTGTGGTGGTATTTTGCTGCGGGTTGCCGCAGAATTGTCGTGCTTGAGTAACAGGGTACAGCCATGGGGCAATTCCTTCTGGTTGATTCGCGAAAGCTGGACGGTTTCGAAGGCCTTCACCAAGCCGTCCACGGCTCGCATGTCGACGTGATGCAACTCGGACGCGGGCGGCTGCGCGGGACGCTGTCACATGTCGGCATCGGCGATTTCTCGCTCAGCATCGGCACCTTCAACGTCGGCATGCGCACGCAGCGTGTCTCCAGCGATGACAAGCTGATCATCGGGATGCTGCTGGCGGCCGAAGAGCGCGTCGCCCACTGGTCATTCGACATGCAGCTCAACGACGTGCTCGTGATCCCGCCGCTGCTCGAACATGACGGAGTCTTTCACGGCGCATCCGCTTACGCGGCCATGCGCTTCGACCTCAACGAGGTCGCGTCCCTGTTTGGCGGCGAGGCGAGGCTGAGCGATCCTGACACGTGGCGTAGCCGCGGCCATTTCCGCGCGGACCTCGATACCGGCGCGATCGCCTCACGCCGTCTCGTTCGGATCATGTCGCATCTGGGCACCCACAAGGGCGGCCTGACGCCGTCGACCGCCGATTTCTGGAGGCGGTCGATCGCCGAATGCATGGCTGCCAACGTGATGTCATCACTGCCGCCCGACGACATCGGCTGGCTGCCGTCTGCAAGGCGGTTGATCCGCCGGGTCGAGGACTATCTCGTCGAGGCCCGCACGCGGCCGGTGCATGTTTCGGAGATCTGCGCAGCACTGGGCGTATCGCGACGCACCTTGCATCGTGCCTTTCAGGAGGTGTTCGGCCTCGGCCCGGTCAGCTTCCTCCGGCACAAGCGGCTCTGCGCCGTGCATTCGATTCTGCATGAGAGTGCGCCGGGCTCGACGACGGTGGCTGCCGTCGCCATGCAACAAGGCTTCTACGAGCTCGGGCGGTTCTCACAATATTATCTTGCGATGTTCGGGGAGCGGCCGTCACAGACGCTGGGAACAAGCCTTCCCGCCCCGAGGCTGGAGCCCTCCGAGCATGAACTCTAGGCGCCCTGTTCAGTGCCAATTATTTCCTGGGGAATGGTCGGATCGATTCCCTCTCAGCCGGCCCCTGGAACGGCCAGACGCCGCACGAAATGCCTCAAAGGCGTAGGCGGGAGCGGCGTTGCGTGAGTGCAACACGCCCAACTCATTGAATTTGCTGGATTTTGGCTCCCCGGGCTGGATTCGAACCAGCGACCATCCGATTAACAGTCGGATGCTCTACCGCTGAGCTACCGAGGAAAGGGCGAACCAGTCGTTCGCGCGCGGCTGCGTATAACAAAGCCGGTTGCGCTTGCAAAGGACGAATTCGCGATCTTGCACAATGGGTGGAGAAAGGGCCCGGAGGCCCCTCCTCAGGGGCAGGTCAGCCGGCTTACTCGGCGGTGAAGGACGTGGTCTTGGTGCCGGGGTCGTAGCGCAGCCGCAGCGCGGTCATCTTGCAGAGATTGACGTTCTTCCAGAGCACGGACTCGTCATAGTTCTGCCAGTCGACGCGGATGTTCCAGACGCAGCCGTCGTCGTCCTCGTCGAACTCGACATAAGTGCTCGCCTGGTTCTGCAAAACCTTGTCGAGCTCGTTGTCCCATTCGTCGAGGCCATCGTCCGGCGCGTTGAAGCCGAGGAATTTGATGGCATAGCCGGTCTCGTTGACGACGGTGACGTTGCGGGCGTCGGCAGCGAAGGACGGTGCGGCGGCGATCGCAAGACCAATTGCGATCAGCCCAGACAGAAAATACTTCATGTGAAAATCTCCGGATCGAAACAGGCTTTAAGCGCCTGACGTCGATCGGCGCAGGCGCCGCGGCAACAAATGGCGTTGCCTCGAAGGATTCGTCCGGAGCGCGACCGAGAGGTTCAACACGCCAACGACCCGCACTCCGGTTCGTTGCGCGACGCGAGACGCGCAACGAGCCAGTTCATATCGTTTCGAATTCTCCGCAGCAATGAACCGGCATTCATAGATCGGCGGAGTTTGTTGTCTCCGGCGCGGGCGCCGGCACTGCGGCGCCGTTGCTCTTTCCGGCAACCGCATTCACCAACGACTTCACGGGATCGTCGCCGGGCGCAAAGCCACCCTGGCGCAGGATCTCGTCGATCATCGGACGCAGCGCGTGCACCTTGAGGAGTTCGCCGGCGAGCCCTTCGCCAAAGCCGACATTGCCTCCCCCCGCACCATTGCCGCCGAATGCGCCGCCGGTATGGAGGATACGGACGTCCTTGAGGTTGGCGATCGGCTTGACCATCTCGGCCAGCGCCGAGGGCATGATCTCGATCCGCTTCTTGGCAATCTCGAAGTCGATGACGTTGCTGCCGAGCTTGTTCTGCGCCTCGTTCTTCATGGTGATGACGGCAGCTTCGGCCTCACCGATATTGCGGACGCCGACGGCCTTGATCTTGTTCGACTCGGCTTCCGCGGTGGCCAGCGTTGTGACGGCCTCGGCGCGGTCGAGCGAGGCCTTCTTCTCGGCTTCGGCAGCGACAATCACCTCGGTCGATTTTCGCTCGGCCTCGGTGCGCGCGGCCAGCACCTGGGTGAGACGGGCACGGTCGGCGACTTCGACGGCACGGGCGGTGACGACCTTTTCCTCCGCAGAGACCGCGATCGCTTCGGCTGTCTTGGCTTCGGCGACGGCTTCCGAAGTCGTCTTGCTTTTGGCTGCGATCTGGATCTCGTTCTCCTGGGTCGCAATCTGGATTTCGCGCTGCGCGTCGGTCTTGCGCTTGTTGATCGCCAGATCCGACTCGATGACAGCGGTTTCCTTGACCTGCTTGGCGCCCGCCTCCTTCTCTGCGACCGCCCTGTCCGTATCGATGCGGGCGTTCTCCTCGGTCAGGCGTGCGGTCTGCGTGGCGGTTGCGACCTCCGCCCGGGTGCTCGCGGTCTTGTTGGCGATATCGCGCTCCTGCGACAGCTCCGCCTCCTTCTTTGTGCGCTCGATGGTCAAGGTCTGCTGGCGTGCCTCGAGGTCTTTCTGCGCGATCGCGACTTCATTATCGCGCACGATGGCGTTGCGGTCGCGCCGGCGGGTCTCCGTGACGGTCTTGAGCTGGGTCAGACCCTCGGCGTCGAAGAAATTCTCCGGGTTGAAGAATTTGACGTCGGTCTGGTCCAGCTTGGTCAGCGACACCGATTCCAGCTCGAGCCCGTTCGATTTCACGTCGGACTCGACGGTCGCCTGCACGTGCTTGACGAAGTCCGAGCGCTTCTCCTGGAGCTCGAGGATGCTCATGGTCGCCGCCACCGAGCGCAGACCGTCGACGAATTTGGCCTCGACCTGGTTGCGCAGGGCTTCGGCGTCGTTGGTCAGCGCACCCAGCGTCTGGCTCGCCAGGGCGATGCTCTCGTCGTCGGGGCGGACGCGCACGTAGAACTCGGCGACGATGTCGACGCGCAGGCGATCCCTGGTGATCAGGGATTCCCGTTCCTTGCGCTCGACGGTGAGCCGCAGCGTCTTCAGGTTGACGCTGGCATAGGAGTGGAAGATCGGCAGGATCATGGCCCCGCCGTCGAGCACGACCTTCTTGCCGCCGAGGCCGGTGCGCACGAAGGCCTCGTCGCGGGTGGCGCGCTTGTAGAGGATGGTAAAGACGATCCCGAGGACGACGATCAGCGCGACGCCGATCATGGCCGGGACTGCGATGTCGAACATGACTTTCTCCGATAATGACTTAGCTGTTGCTTAGAGTCGGTTTGGTCGGCTTGAGTTCATCGTCGGCCTTTACGGCGACGAAGCGGGTGCCGTCGCGATCGACCAGCAGGACCATGGTTCCCTGCACCAGCGGCGATGACGAAGGTGCGGCAACCGCCCAGACGAAATGGCGATTGCCGTGGATGTCGGCGACACTGACGCGGCCGGGCGGCCCCTGATCGAGCGGACCGATGACGACCTCGCCGACCCGGCCGACGAGATCACCGAGGCCGACGGCGTAGCTTTCATCCTTGGGAATGACCCGCGCGATGGCACGGCTGGTGGCGCGGACCAGCGGGACCGACACCGCCACCGCCCCGACCGAGGCAAGCGTCGCCGGCAAGGGGCCGGCCACCATCCGTGCAATGTCCTGGATCAGGAAGCCGGTGATGGAGAACGCGCCGAGCACCAGCAGCAGGAAGATCAGCAGCGGCACGCCGCCGACATTGATCCAGGAGATCGCATTGATCACCCCATTGTCGCTGGGGTGACCGAAATCGATGTTGGTGCCGAGCATCTCGCTCAAGGAGGCTCCGACCAGCATGGAGACCACCTCGATCGAGCCGACGATGAGGATCATGGCGGCCGCGATCGCGAACGGCCTGACCTCGGGCGACATGACGTGTTCGAGCAGAGCGCTCATGACACGGCACTCAGGAGCGTGACTTCAGCCGCGCCAGCCTCGCTGCAATCTCCTTGTCGCGATGCAACGTGCTGAGCTCGTCGATGTCGCTCGAATACGGAATGCCCTGCGGCACGCCTGTGGCGCGCGCCACCGCCCTGCCCGCACGCAGCGCCTTTGCAGCCGCTGAACCGCCGCCGGGCTTTCGGGGTGACGTGGAAGCCTGATGGCTTGCCTGAGCCTCGCTCTTTTCGAGATCGGCGCGACGCTGCTCGGCATCCTGGAGTGCCGACAGCACGGCGCGCAGCGAGGTCACGCATTGCTCGATCTTCTCGTTGTTCTCGTCGATGGCGCGGGAGAGCACCTCGAACTGCGCTTCCAGATCCATCTGCCGGGCGATGCCGGCGCGCGCGAGATCGTCGCGCCCGTCGGTGATGGCCCCCTCGATCTTCGGCGCGAGATCGCTCATCTCGCGTTCGATCTCGGTGCGGCGCGCGTTGAGGCGATATTCCTCGGCGCGCGCGGCTGCGAGCGCGTCGCGTGCCTCGCTCTCGGCGCGCTCGATCTCGCGGACGGCCTGGCCGACCACCTTGAGCTTGTTCTTGCCTTCCGCCTGCTCGATCGCATCATAGGCGATGCCGGCGATCAGACGTCCGACCCGGGACAGGAAATTTTCGGGAGCGGCAGCGATGGTGTCCATAGCGTTCTCCTCCTCTGGCAGACTGTTCGGCGTGACGCCGTAGTGAACTTCGAAACCGTCGTCGGTGCGGATGAGGTGCGCGGGCACGCTCTGTCCCCAGCCCTCGGCATAGCCGACGTAGTCGAAGGGTACGCTGAAGCGTCCCTCGACGGTCGCAATCGAAATGGTGGCCGGCCCCTTGATCTTGGCGAGCTTGTCGTCGAGCGGCAGGCGGCGCCCCTGCGCTGCGCGATAGTCGGCGCGATCGCGCAGGCCCAGCGTCACCAGCCGCGATGGCAGCGCGGTCTGTTTGCGGATCGGCTCATAAGCATGGGCGTGAAGCAGGACGACGTTGGAGCCGACATTGTGGCTCCGCGCGACCTCATCCAGGATTTCCATCATGCGGTCATAGGCCCTGAACGTCGCCTCCATGGCGGCCTTCGCGGCCGGGTCAGGGGCAAGCCTGTAACGCAGCGCGGACGGAGCGTTTTTGGACGACGGGCTCATGGAAAGCACTAAAGCACCATTTTAGTGCTTTAGGAAGAGGAGATGTGATCACGTTCCACTGATCCCTTGGGCACTCTCTGGATTGGTCGCAGCGGCCGAGGCCTGCGTTCAAGGACGGCGATCACCTCTAGATCACCTCCGATCAAGACTTCTTGCACGTGCGAGTTGCAATTTGAGACGAAATTGCGAGCGATCTCGCAAAGCCGATTACGACGCACCGCCCTCTCCACGTCATTGCGAGGAGCTCTTGCGACGAAGCAATCCAGAATCTTTCCGCGGAGAGATTCTGGATTGCTTCGCTACGCTCGCAATGACGGAGTGTGTGGGAACGCTGTCGCTCCACTAGCTAGCTCGCATCTTCATTGCAGACACGCCTTCGCATCCTCGCGGCTCACTCTGCCCGAGCTTTGCTTCATCTCGACACCCTCTGTCAGAGGGCGCAGGGAAGACCGGGTGCCGGCCGGGCACCCACGGTCCACTGTGCGAAGGTTGCGCTACAAGAGGCTGCACAGCGGCATACAGGTGGAGCCAAACATCCGGCCTTCCCTGCGCAATGGTTTGACGGCTTATGCCGAGCTCTCCCCGGGGAGCGATGCACTATTGCCCCCGTCGCCTTGCAGCTTTCCGATGCGCGTGCCCGGTTGGGCCGCCACATCACCGCAAGACTTGACGCACAGACCCCGGGCGCCAGGACGACACGGTTTTGCCGTACGCAAGCTGCACCGGTCGTGTGCGCGTTGGCCCATCGCTCACGGTTGCCCGCCCTGCAATGCGCCTCGCGCCGGTGTGGTTCGCGTCCACCGCAGCTCACCCCGCGTTCGTGACGATCGCGATACGCCCCTCTGACAAGGGGTGAGGTGGCGGGAGAGTGCGGTAAACCAGAATTTCTGTAAAGGCGAATATTTTCGCTTGTGAGCCTTGCGCTACGGGTGGCGTGTTTTGCCCGTCGGGCAACGCGAGACCTTGTCCCCCGAATGGATGGAGCGCAGCGTAATCCAGGATTCCCTTCGCGGACACACCGCCCCCGGTTTCGCTTTGCCAGGCGAACGCCGGCGTCTCCGAATTCGGGAGAACCAAATCATCCGCAATGGCGCAGCAAGGGCTCGACCCGAGAATCATCTGATAAGGCTATTTGACAGAGATATGACGCGATCGGGCGGAGATGCGACGTCGGGCGGACATATCCGCGCTGGAAATCCACAGCAATCCACAGGCTGTCCGCAGCATATCCACAGGCCGACCATGCCGGATTCGCGAGCCCGCGTGGGCCACTTGCTGCGCACAAACCCACAGGCCAGCCATGTCAGCCGCCGGCCTGATCGAACACGGTGCGGCAAGCCTCGCTCAAGCTTGAGCGGTTACGGCGCAGGCACGCCGTGATGGCGCGGACGTTGGGGATCTCGCCGGCGCAGAGCCGGTAGACGTCGGGGGTGCAGGCGCGGCGCTGCTCGGGCGTTCCCTGCTGCGCATGGGCGGCGGAGGCGAACAAGGTCAGGAACAGCCCGACCGTCGAGGCGCGGCGCGCCCGGCTCTTCACTCCCGCAAACCGCAAGAACCTCGCCTTCATGACCAGTCTCCCGTTCTGCCCTGCCCGCCCACGGCCTGCATCGGCCGGTGTGACCAAGGGGTAGGAGAAATAAATCGCCGAGAATGTGATCTCTTTCACACTGGCCGCGCACCTAGGGAATTTAGGGTTCCCAAGGGGATTTTTAGAAATCGCTAACCAAACAAGACCTGATCGCCGGATCGTTAAAATGCGAACGATCCGCTCAATCGGGTAACAAACCGGCTTTGCGACATTGCGCCATCCGCGTTCTGCGAGGGTGTGATGAGAGAAGCCGAATTCAACTTGCTGCTGGATGCCGTCCGGGACGCCATGATCAACGAAGATTTCGCGCCTGCGCCGGAGGAGGAATTCGTGCCCCGTTCGTGGTCGTACGCCGCAACGCCCAAAGCCGCCAACGACAATGAGGGCGCCTGGCCCATGCTGCCGTTTCCCGACGGCTGGTACGCGGCCTGCTGAGGCCACTTTCTAATGTCGATCGATGCGCCCGCGTCCTGCGGGCGTTTTGCTGTCGGCCAGACCTACCTTGGTCTTGCGCCTGATGGGCGCGGCAGCGATCAGCTCTTCACACGCTCCTCGCCGTCCTGCGACGCCCGGTCGGGGGCGGCCGGCGGAAAGATGCTGTCATAGATCGCGCGCGCCTCGGCAATGAGGCGAGCCCGCTCCAGCTCGGATTTCGGGACCAGTCGGACGATTTCGCCCACGTGCTCTCCAGCGCTCGTTGATGGGACATACATCGCTTCGCAGATGCGAAGTTTATGCCATCGGGCCTGAATCGCTGGTTTCCAAGGGGCCCCGGGCAAACCCGGTGGGCGGTCATTTGACCGCTCCTATGGCAAACGTGGTGACGGGACCAGCAGAAGCCTCGACGCCCCCTCGGCCCGCTCGCTGAGGTTGTTCGCCTCAATCGTCCAAGGTATAGTGGGGGCAGAGATATTTCGACGCGAAGTTATTGAGCACGGCTTTATTTCGATAGTGGCGGGCCGCCATGTTTTACGGTGACAAGTGCTGGTTTGAGCGGGCCGCCGAAATCAAGGTCCAGCCCCTCGACAAGAGCCCGAGGCGGGGCTCGGGATACATGATCGCTCCCGGCGTGGTCCTGACCGCCCTCCATGTCGTGGCGGGGGATGGCCCATTGCCGCCCAATCCCGTCACATGTCGAATCAGGATTCTTGGCGACATCAGCAAGTTTGGTCCCGAGGCGGCGCCATTTTGTGATGCCGAGGTGAAGTGGCCTGCCCCCGGCGCTTCGATCGACAATGCAGGCGACGCTGCGCTCGTGGTGGTCAATGAGCAGCAGTGGACCGACAGCATGAGAGAATGCGCAGCGCTTCCCGTCCTCGACAGCCGAGCCGCTCGCGACGTAGTTGGTATCGGAATGCCCGCTTTGGCGAGGATGATCGATCCGAACAGCGCCGGCTTCCAGGATTTCAGCGGTCGCATCGCCAATCGCCTTGAAAGAACTTCCCTGCTCAAGTTGACGCTCGACAATCAGAAATATCCCAATCCGGATGAATGGAAAGGTGCCTCGGGCGCCGTGCTTCTGGACGCCAAGGCCGAAGCTCTCGTCGGAATCCTCGTCCATGCAGACCACCGCGGCTACGAGGACGTCAGGAGCGACATCTCGCGCCCGCTGATGCTCGAGACGTTGGCGGATTTCGCGAAGACGAAGGAATTTCAGAGCGTCATTACCCTTGATCGTGTGACCGACGCGCACGTATCGAGCACGGAAATTCCCCGAGAACTGTTCGGTCAGGCGCGCGACGTCCTTCATCAGCTGGATCGCGTGAACCAGATCAGGCAGATCGGCAGGGTCTTGAAGGGGGCAACGGCTGCCACTTACCGCCCCATCGTGCTGGTCTCGCGCATGAAAGAGCAGGACTGCCCGGATATCTTCGTCCGGACCGTGTCCGATCATTTGATGGAAAAGTTCAAGGATCGGCGACAATGCTATTGGAAGCCCAGTGATTTGAGCTGGGCCCAGGACTTCCAGCCACAGCGTGCAGTCGTGATCCTGAAACGGGACATCATGGGCGACGTCTCCGCCGCCGACGAAACGGAGTTCGATAAGGCTCTGGCCGACGGTCAGGCCAAGCGCTTCTTCGCCGTCAGGATCGCCTCCGAGGACGTCGAGTCACCGACTTTGGACACGCTGAAGGATCTGTTCGTGTGGTGGTTCGCGAGGGCCAATTGCGAGGGCGGGCCTGCCGTTCTGCTCCTCCGGATCGTCGACCGACGGGGCGATGGCGAGGAATGCCAGAAAGCCAAGGCCGTTTACCAGCTCGCCGGATCCCTCTTTAGCGGCCCCGCGCCGTTTGACGACTTCGAGCAGATTCTCCAGCCGCTTAGCCGATGTACATTGAAGGAACTGGAGGATTGGGCTGAGGCCAGGTTGAAGGCTCGTCTCGGCCCTCATTGGGATCCTCTCTCGAAACGATTCCGCGAGCGGGTCGGCTCGGGAGACACTTTTAGGCTGCGCATCATTCACGAAGCGCTCAACTGACGGGCCAACCTCATGCCTGACGATCGCATCGACGACCTTCGCAAGCTGTTGGGCGAGCCCGCAAGAAAGACTGGCGAACTCGAACCATGGCTGTCGCCGCAGATACTGCCGCTCTTGCCTCACCCGATCGGAGCGAAACGCTCGCGCGAGAAATCCGACGAAACTCCGCCGACCTACAGTTTCTCGCCGGAGCATAAGCGGGCCATCCAGGTCGCGCTCCTGCTTCGGCAGCCATTGTTGCTGACCGGCGAACCCGGTGTCGGCAAGACACAGTCGGGCCGAGCGCTCGCACATGCATTGGGGCTGCGCTACGAGCGCTTCGACGTCAAATCGACGACAACCGGTCGCGATCTGCTCTACAGCTTTGACGACGTGGCGCGCTTTCGCGACGCCGCCATGGCCCGCTTGGGCGAGACGTCTGCTGCCGCCGGCGGCCTGGCCAAATATGTCGAGTTGTCCCCGCTCGGGCGCGCGATCGTGCTCTCGGCCGGTGCCGACAAGGCGGTGCCCAGCAATCTCTCGCGCAAGGCATTGCTGGGCGAGAATGCGAGCGACGATGGCTCGCTGACGCTGAAGCAACTGTTCCCGGGCGTCTTCGCGAAACAGTCTCAGGCCCAGAGTCTGGTTCTGATCGACGAGCTCGACAAGGCACCGCGGGACACGCCGAACGATCTGCTGGTCGAGTTCGAAGAGATGCGCCTGCGCATTCCCGAGCTCGGCGACCTCCAGGTTGAGGCTGATGAGAGCCATTGGCCGATCCTGATCGTGACCTCAAACTCCGAACGCAGCCTCCCCGATCCGTTTCTGCGGCGCTGTGTGTTCCACCATCTCAAGCTCGACCTGGATTCACTGTCCAAGATCGTGCTTCTGCAATTGCCCGACACGAAGAATGACAAGGCCGTCGCGGAGCTCATAGACATTTTCAACGAGATCCGAACCAAGCTCACCCTTCAGAAGCCGCCGAGCACGGCTGAACTGGTCGGCGCCGCAGCCCTGCTCCGTGCCTGGCCGCGCCGCAACGGTGGCGCGGCCGATATGAAGGATGACAATCTGCGAAAGGCCTTGGCCGGCGTGCTCGGCAAGATCCAGGCCGATATCGAACTCATCTCGCAATATCTCGCCCGGCGCGCGTCGTAGCAATGAAGGGCCCGCGCAGGGATGCTCTCGACATCGACGCGGCACTGACGCGCCTCCTCAGGCCGCTCAACGGCACGCTCGACGAACTGCTGGAGGCCGCGATAAAAGCCGGCTTGCTCATCACGCAGGATCGCCGCCAGCGAGTCTACTTCCTGGCATGGCGCCTTGCCCAGGCCGGCATCACCTTCCACGACGCCAAGGATGCTGCGGCCACCCTCGGCTCGGTCTTGTGCGCAACAGCAGAAGACCAGGTCGTGTTCGAGCAGCAGCTCGACCGGATGTGGTCACGACGGAGCGCGGGGCGGAAGCTTGACGCCGTGCCGGAGAACGACACCACCGCAAAGGGAGCTTCCGCCGAGGCTCCCCCAATGGGGATCGTACAAAAGCTCGCGCTGCTATCGACAAAACCCATGCTGATCGCGGCCTTGATCATCGCGTCCATCGCGATCGTGGGACTGGCCATCTGGTACCTTGCCGCGCAACCATCTCCGCCGAACGAGACATCGAATCTCGGCTCGGGCGCGCTCCCGAACGTAGGGAGCAATCTGCTCGAGCAGGCAGTCGTCGACCTGGCCCAGCGCGTAGCGGTTGCCCTGCCCGCTTTGATCGCCGGCTGGCTGGCGTGGACGTGGTGGCGTCCGGTGACCTCCCTGATTTCGCGCGAACAGGGTGCGGCGGAACGCCTGGAGCGCTTCACGCGCCCCGACTCCAATACCCTCTTTCGCGGCACCACTGTGCGTCTCGCTTTCGATACGCTACGCCGTGCGGTACGAACGGAATCCTCGCGGATCGACGTGTCTTCCTCGCTGCGCGCCACGGTGCGCGCTGCCGGCTGGCCCACCATTCGGCGGGCGACCCACCGCAACAGCCTGGAAGTGGTTCTGTTCGTGGACCGTGAAGGCGCAGCCGATCACCTCGCTTTCCTCGCGCAGTTGCTCGAAGATCGCCTGCGGAGTGCCGGCGCGACCGTCACGCGTTATGACTTCCGCCTCACGCCAACCCGGCTGACCCAGGTGAGCGGTCGCCCGGAGGGCGCCGCCGTCGAGAACGTCGAACGCATCGTGGCCCGCCATGTCGGCCAGCGCCTGATCCTCATCGGCGACGGTCACGGCCTGGTCGATGGGCGAGACATCGACGACGAGTTGCGGCTTCGCCGGCTGCTCGGGGAATTTGCGCAGGTTCATGTCCTGACCCCGACACCCGAAGATTTCTGGGAACACCACGAGCGCCGGCTGCTGCAATCCGGCTTCAACGTGGCTTATTGCGACCGGCAGGGCATCGAGGACACGGCACGCATTTCGACGCTCGTGGACTGGACGGAGCCGCTGGCCACCGCGATCAGGAACATTCCCGGCGAGGCCGATCCATTCCTGGCGCATCTCGATACCGAGTATCACCGCTATGCTGCGGATTATCCGCTTCTCCTGCCCAAGGAGGGCGCGCCGGACGGGCCGATCGCGACGAGCGGCCTGAGTGCGCTCCAGATCAGAGCCCTCGTGTCGGCGCTCCAGGCCTGGATGGGCTCGCGCTTCGCCTTCCGGCTGCTGGTTGCCGTCGCCGTTTTCCCGAGTGTCAAACCTGCCTACACATTCGCAATCGCCGAGGCTCTGAACCAGGAGGCGCAGAACCAGCAGCCGCGCAACCGGGAGTCCAATACGTCCAATGAAAAGCTCGATGAAGAGCTCTATGCCCGGCTTGCCCGCCTGCCCTGGCTCCGCGACGGCCGCTTTCCCGATTGGCTTCGCCTCGCCCTCGTCAGGCGTTTGACTGAGGCCGAACGCGAGACGATGGCGCGCGCACACATCAAGCTTGTGGCCCCCATGGTCGTGGCACACGGAAACATCGTCGCGCAGGCAAGCCTCGAGATCGCTCGAAAGAGCCTCCGGGCCAACATGGATCCCGAGCACCCGTTCGCAGAGCGGCTGTTCCTCGCCATGCTGTTCGGCGAACCTCCGAAGGCCGATCTGTTGCGCCCGAAGGCCGGCGCGGCCATGACGGAACGCCTTGGTCAACAGCGCAAGCTCGCACCGAGGATCACAGGCGGCGGATTTTTCGCGCTTGCTGCACTGTGCTTCCTCTTCAAGGATCAGCTGGTGCTCCCGGCGCTGGCCACGGCAAGACACTGGACGCAATCGGTCGGCTACCCGTTTCTCCCCGGCGGCACAGTCGCGATCGTAGCTTTGAGCCTGTCGATCGCCTGCTCGCTCATAACCCTGTTTTGGCAGAGACAAGCGGACTATTCCGCGGCGACCGTGTCGTCGTCGTCCATTTGGGCGCGATTGCTGAGCGCGCCATGGCCGCTTCGACTGACGATGGGCAAAGCCGGCATCATATTCGGAGTGCTCGGCCTCAAGGCCGACTTCGTCGATCCTATTTCACTGCCGCTGCCAGTCTTCTTTCTTGCCCTGATTACGACTGTAAGGATTGCGCTCGATCGGCATCCGGGCTGGAACGGCAATCTTTGGACGATTCCGGATGTCGACGAGCTGACCGTCTGCGACGTGGGCCCCCCATCGAAATACGCGCTCGGAGACGCCATTGCAGCACAGCTCGTCTTTAGACCCAGCGTCGCTGCAACAAGCTTGCTTCTGGTCGGCGGTTACATCGTTCTCGTCGCTTCCATTCTGCCGTCAAGTGAACTCGGCAAGATGCCAATGGTCGCGACGTCGGTGATGCTGGCGGCTCCGTTGATCTGGATCATCTTCGCGGCCATCCTGCGACGAAGCATATTGGGAACGTGGTGGCTCGCTGCGCCCGGCGGGGCGCGACGTCACCTCGTCAGCGATTTCTTCTCGTGCGCCATGGCAATCTCAATCGCGGCGATCGCTTTCCAGCTCAGCGCAATTGCACTTGAATCGTTCGGGGTTACCGCGCAGCAGATCATATCCTCTCCTCCAAGGGGCATTTTGGGTGCGCCAGCGGCAGTCTGCGGAGGGCTTGCCGGCATCTATCTACTCTTCTCCGCCCTCGGCTTTCGGCCGTTCGTCAAGCCAAAGATGCAGGACAATCGTATTAGAGCCAACATCGCGATCACGCTCGTAACAGCGCCCATTGCCGCGATCGCTGCGGCAGTCGCGGCGACGAACATCTCTTCCACGCTATCGCTCGTGCCGACGATCATCGGCATCCTCGTCGTACAATTCATTGCTTCGATCTCCCTGGTGCCCGTGTCGGGCATTTCGTTTTCGCAGCGCGAGAGATTGGTCTTGGCCATGAGTCAGATCCGGACGCAGCCAGGACTCACTGTCCAGGCGGCCTTCATGATGATCTTGCCGCCTGCGGCACTTTCAGCGGCGTATTGGAGCAGCCTGTCAGAACTGGTGTGGCTGGCCCTGCTGCTTGCACTTTGGCCCATGCTTCGGGTTTTCAGCGCACTGCCGTTCATCGAAGACCTGAAGGCACTGCAGCCCGGCCGCATGCGGATCAAGAAACCGCTCTTCCAGTGGTCGTATCTGGATACGCCATGGTGGATGGCATTTCCGATTTTAGCGTTCTCTTTCGCTCCCTGGATATGGACCGCCCTCTTTGTCGTCGCGAGCCGTCCCGGATGGTTCACGCTGATGGTGCCTCCCATATGCATTGCGGCCAGCGTTCGTTACGGGACCGGCGCGTTGTGGCCGATTGGGCTCGCGCTGCTTCCCGCTGCCGTCGGAAATCTGTCGCAGTACGGCTGGCATTACGGCGAACCTGCGCTCATCGTTGCGATGCTATTCTGGATGCGCTTTGTGGCGGACGCGAAGCTGCGTGCCCAGCTACTTTCGCGCGAGACGCTATCGCCCTCCGACTTGTTGATCTTAGCCACGGCGTTTGCCGCCAGCATGGCCATCTACCCCCCGGACGGCGGCCATTCCGTCCTCAGCTACGATCCTGATTGGCTCGTGCTCACGACCGCTTTTGTCGTTGGCTTGTCGCGGATGCCGGTCTGGAAATTCCTGCTGCTGCTCGGATTGCTGGCAGGTGTCCGGATCGGGTTCGATCTCACGTCTCTTGGGCCGAAGGAACTCGACGGAACGCTGGCGAGTCTCGGCGTCACCCTGCCGCCGAAGGGCTCCGAGCCTCTCCTTCTCTACGGATTGCCGTGGACGACGGCCTCGGCCGCGGCCGTCGTCACCTTGCTGGCTCGCGTGCATCTACGAAGGGCGATGCTGATCGAAGATGCGTTCGCACGGAGTTCGCAATCATACCTGACGATGATTTCTGGCGTCATTTTCTCGCCCAAGACCCCCTTCGTCCTGTTCATGTGGGCGCAGCTGATCTGGTTTGAAGGATATGCTCTCTATGCGAAGGAGCTTGTTTTCGTTCCTCTCGAAGTAGCTGTCAGCCGCAGTCCGGTCATCGCCTTCACGGGCCTGATGCTTGGCCTCAGCTTGAATCGCTTCCGCGATCTGTTGAACCATCTCTTCGCGGCATTTTTCCTCGCGGGCGTTCCCTGGCTGATGACCAGATTTTGGACACCATTCGCAAATCCGGGCAAGGTAGAGGGACTGGCGGCGATGCTTTTCGCCGCCTATTTGACCTTCTCGTTCATGGGATTTGCACTGCGCGCATTTGCCGAGGGCCGCTGGCGGTATTTGACGGCTTCCAGCGTTCAGGCTGCGGCAACCTCCGCGATGTCGAGAGTATCTCGTTACGTTTCCAAGAACGCGGCCCGGTTGCGTACCGCATCGCGACGGGACGAAACCGTTGATTCCGATCCTGACTGGCGCGCTTCGCAACCGAGCACGCTATCCGAGGATGGCGAAGCGCAGCTTTCGTCATCCCAGGGGACGGGTGCAGCAAGCGAGCTGAGGAAAAAATGAGCGCAACGATGGCCCCCTCATCTCCCCCGGAAGCGTCGCCGCGGCGGGCCTATTCGTCTCTGCGCGACGCGCTCGCTGCCCTCCGTGCCGATGGCGGCACGACAGCGTTCGCCTACGAGGCGGTCCTCCGCCTGACCTTCGGGACGAACCGTGCGGAAGAACTGGCCGATCTGCCCAAGGCGGAGGTCCGGAAACTCGGCCCGCGTCTGTTCGGCGAGGTCTTCGACGAGACACCAGCCGAGGCGACGGAGCGAAGTCTCGCGTTGTCGATCTTCGGCGTTGCCGGCGTCGTTCTGCTGGTGGCCGTGCTCACGGGTGTCGCCGTCTGCATCGACATGCAGCGACTGCAATCCGCTGCGCCGCCGCCAACACAAACGAAGCTGCCGTCTGCGGTCCCTAATCAGGCCGCACCGAAGGCCCCGCCGAGCGGGACGACATCCAACACGCCAGACAAATTGCCGCCTCCGAATGTACAGCAACAACAGCAGCAGCTGCGGCCAAAGCAGGCCAACTGAGACGCGTTTGCGTTTCGGCTAAGGGCGCAGGACGGTCGCGGACGGATCGCCATACACCGTGTAGGAAAGCCACGACAGCTCGCCCGCATCCTTTGCTGCGTTGCGGGCCTTACGGGTTGCTTCCACCAAGGTCTGGCCGTCCAGCAGGCTTTCGTAGAACCTGGTCGCAAAGGTCAGTGCTGTGGAATCGCCGACCGACCATTGCGCACCGATGAACACGCCGGCCCCGCGCTTCGACCCCGGTTTCAGGAATGCCGCCGCGAATCCACCGACTCCCACCATCGAATTGCCGGAGCGGCCGGCCTGGCAGGCGTTGAGGAAGACAATCGGCTGACTGTCGCCGTCGAACGCCAATGCCGTATTCACTTTCGAAGCCGTCAGTTCATCCCGCTGATAGCGTCCATCCGGTCCCACTCGCCCGTCCATCAGCAGGCTCGCTTGAATGACGTTCCCCACAGTCGACAGTCCATGACCGCTGACGTGGAGAATGTCGATCGGCCCCGGCCGTCGCAATTGCGAATACAACAGCACGGTGTCGGCCGGAAGCTGCACAGCCCCCGGGAACATCCTGATCAGGACCTCCCGCTCCTGCTGCGCTTCTGGCAGCACGTATTCCTCCACCGGATAGGTCGGCACGATGTAGCGGACACGGTCCGGCCGCACCGGCAATTGCCGCGGCGGCCATTGCGTATCGTGCAGCCAGCGGATCAGACCATATTCGGCAAGGAAGCCTTCACCGTCGACGTCTCGGCGATCGGGGTCGGCCAAGAACATCATTTCCCATGGGAAGCTGGTGTCTTCCGACAAGACCTGGATGGCGCCAATACGCTTGCGATTGGTCCACAAGGCGCGCCGCAGGCGCTCGGGGAGCAGCTGATCAGCCATCTCTTCACCGATTGCGCGCAGCCCGATCATGACGCGCTCGCGCGAGTCCGCGTCGTTGAACCAGGTGGTCTCGACGTTCTTGAGCAACTCGGTGACGTAGCTCTCGCGATTGAAGCTGTCGCGCAGCGACACCGTCTCGTTGATGTTGATGTTTGGATCCGAACATTCGAGGTCGAACCTGAGCGAGATGCGCCCGGGAACAGGCTGGATCTCGTAGATGCGCAGGACCGCATTGCGGTTCACGGGCGGATTGACGGTGGCGGACGCCGTCACCGTGAGCATCTCGCTTTCGTCGTCGATGAAGACCGGACGCAGCGTAAAGGACGTGAGGACGCGGGCAGACTGGCGGATCTCGACCAGGAACTCGGCCGCCCCGAATGCCACACCGTCGACCCGGAAAACGAACGTCACCGGCTTGTCGTCGCGTGGGACTTCGGTAACGACCTCGGCGGGGACCGGATCGACCACGCGCGCATTTTTCAATCCGATGACCTCGATCGTCAGCGGCTGGCTCGACGACACGGCCACAGGGCCGCTCTTGGCGGCCACGGCCGAGACAGCCAGATCGATGGCGACACGCGATACGATCACTTCCAGTCTCGTCCGCTTGCCGAGCGGCGGATTGGGCGGCATACGCGCGGCAAAATGGCATTCCGCATCTGCCCCTCCGGGAGCTGGCGCGGCCTCCTTGGGACCTTCCTCGGCCAAAAGAACATTGCCGGAGCGCGATCCTCTCATGGCGGGCGGTGCTCCTGCCGGTGCCGGAGGGACTCTCATGGGGGGCACCGGGTGCGCGACCGGGGACCGCTTTGGCACCACCGCTGCCGTAGCGGTTGGAGGGGGCGGGCTGATCGGCTCCGCTGCTGCCGGCAATCCCAGCCAGTTCGCCAACTTGGTGGCGACCTCGGGCTGCGCAAAATACGTGATGTGGTAGACCCTGTCGGTCTCGCCGAACGGAAACTCGCGATCGCTGACCAAGCGGGCGGCGAGCGTGCCGAATGCGGTCATCGCCGCGGTGTCGACCACCAGATCGTTGGCCTGGTCCTTGAACAGCCGATCTGCAATGCGGTCGATCAGCAGTTCCGCGGTCTCCTTTGCAATTCCTTCCGCGACCTTGAATGTCGGCTCGAAATTCGCCGACACCGCGAAATAGACTGCGTCAGGCGAGCCCGGATTTTTCTCCTGGTTCAACTTGGTGACGACGTCCCCGCCAGGCCGCATCGCCGCCAGACCTGGTACGGCATTGTCCTCGATGGCGGCATCCGCGAGCGCCTGTGCGAACCGTCCCAATAAGCTGACGCTGGTCGAAAACGCCTTCCCGATCGCGACGCCGGTCGGTCCGCCAAACGCGCCGAGTGCGGTCGCGCCGCGCGCGAACAAATTCGTGTATGTGTCCAGGAGATCCTTGACGTTCTCCGGCTCGGCCAGATGCGTTCCCCCATTGGTGCAGCCGACGAACACCGCGCGTTTGAACGCTACGCCGGGAAGAACGCTCTCATGGCCGGCAAGCAATCCCTCCATCAGGCTCCGGAGCACGAGCCCGCCGCGGCTATAGGCGATTGCATCGATCGTAGAGCCTTCCGGCAGGGCCAATCCACCGAGTGCGGTCAATATCTGCCGCGCATTCGTCAGGGGGTCCTCGGTCAATGTGCGGTGATCGAAGCCGAGAACGAGGTCGTATGTTTTCAGCGCGCCTGAAAGGAACGTGCGGCCTGCCGAATGGGACACCAGATGGCCGAAGCTGCCCCGCGTGGTAGAAAACGTGCCATGGACGAACAACAGCACCTTCTGCGCCGGTCCGGCCGGTGTCGCCTGGATTGCGAGTGGTCCCCAGGAATCGATGTCCAGGCTCGGCATCGCGACCGGTCCAGGCTGGATCGAGCCTTCGAGGCGCGCGGCGAGCGTAGCTGCCGCCCAGCGACCGACATATTTGAATACGACGACGCGCACCTGATCGAGCACTGCGTCGACCAGCCAGTCGGTGAAGAAGCCCCGCTGTTTCGGCGCCGACCCGACCGGGACCGCTGCGGCAGCCGGTGGACTTATCAGAGTGAACGAAAGCTTACGCGGCCCTCCGCGCATGACGCGCGGGCTGGCTGGATCATCCGGCTTGACCCAAGTGAATACGCCGTTGGCCTCGACCAACACCACGGCGCCCTCGCCCGGCTCGACGTCGACCTCCACATGCGGGACCTCCCCTGGCAAAGCCCGCATCGGCTTGAGCGTGCCGCGGGGCGGCACCAGCATCGCATCGAGGGCCACGGTAAGACCGGAGTCGGCCAGACCCGACGGTAACGCCGACGAAACTCCCGGGCTTGCCCGCATGCGTCGAAGCGCCCCACCTCCCACGTCCGCCGTCAGAACCTCCAGACGAACGGTGTCCGGATAAGTGATCGTCACGCCGTTTTCCGTCTTTGAGGTCGCCACGAGAATTCCTCCGTTGGTAACCAGTTTGAATCCTACCAAAGGTTGTGTCCGTCAAGATCGCTCCACGTTCAATTCCGAACAGAAGAAGACATCTGACGACACCCGGATGGGATTATTCGGTGTGACGTGCGGTTGCATGGCATCGACAGCCATGTGCCGTCCGAGCGCTCCGGTGAAAAAACGTCAGGAGACCTCCGGGACCACAAGCGTTGGAGCTTGCTCCCGATCAAATTGCTCCACGGATTCGGGCTGTTCAGCTCACGTGATTTGCCATCGCAGTGAGCGCCGCTCAAAGGTGACCCAGGACGTAACCCATGATGCCGTTCGTCAGCACCAGCAGAATATAAATTTCGATTTAATTTCAGATGCTTAAATGGAGGCCACGACCAGAATTGAACTGGTGTACACGGTTTTGCAGACCGTTGCGTAACCACTCCGCCACGTGGCCCCGTAAGGCCGGACCAATATAGGGGATCAATGGGTTAGGCAACCCCGGCCGGATGTTTACGCCTTGGCTCCGCCGGGGCCTGCGAGATATTTCGCAAGGATAGCATCGGTCGCACCGGCGGCCGTGATCCGGCCCTCCTCCAGCAGGATGGCGCGGTTGCAGGTGCTCTGGATCAGCTCGATGTCGTGCGAGGCCAGCACCAGGATGCCGGCGCGGGCGACGATCTCATCGAGCCGCTGCCGTGCCTTTTTCCGGAATTGCTGGTCGCCGACGCCGATCCATTCGTCGAGCAGCACGATCTCGCCCTCGACAGCGGTCGCGACCGCAAAGATCAGGCGCAGCATCATGCCGCTCGAATAGGTGCGCAGCGGCAGGTCGAGCCGATCGCCGAGCTCGGTGAATTCGGCGATCTCCGCGCGCCGCGCGTCGATCTCCGAGCGGCGCGCGCCGATCACGAGCCCGCGCCGCATGATGTTCTCGTAGCCGGTCGCCTCCTCGTCAAAGCCGGCCGACAGGTCGAACAGCGACAGGCAGCGGCCATCGACCTCCACGCCGCCCGCGGTCGGATGGTAGATCCCCGCCAGAACCCGCAGCAACGTGGTCTTGCCGGCACCATTGGCGCCGATGATGGCGAGACGGTCGCCGGCGCGGATGTCGAGGCTGACATCGTCGAGCGCGGTCACGATGTGCGGGACTGCCGCCGTCCGCCGCAGCGTCACGGCGCTGACGAAGCGGCTGCGCAGCGAGCGGTCGCGAAACGACAGCACCGGAAACTTGACCGAAACGTTGCGCAGGACGATGCGGGCCGGGCTGCTCATGCGCATCTCACAGCCAATATGCCACGCGGTGGCGATAGCGCGCGTAGCAGAACAGGCCGGTGGCTGCGACGACGGCCGCATAAACGATCCCCAGCAGCCATTGCTCCGCATCGATCGGCTGCGACAGAAGCGGCCTGCGCACGAGATCGAGCAGCGTCGCAAACGGATTGACGCGAACCAGCCAATGGAACGCCGTGCCGCGCACGGTGTCCTCGGTCCAGATGATCGGCGTCAGGAAGAAGACGAATTGCAGGCCGCTGACGATCGCCGAGCCGATGTCGCGAAAGCGCGCGCAGAGCATGCCGAGCGCGACCGAGCCGCCGAGCAGAACCACGAGCAGGATCACAAAGCCGGGCAGCGCAAGCAGTATGCTCGCATGCAGTGGCCAGGGCATCACGACATAAAGCAGCACGACGATCACCAGATGATGCGCGAAGATCAGGACGTTGCGCGCGATCATCTGGAGCACGTGCACGATCAACGGCGCCGGCACCGCCTTGATCAGGTGACCGGAGGCCACGAAGATGTTGGAGCCTTCCTGGAGCGTCGTCGCGATCAGGGTCCAGACGATCAGGCCGACGGCAAAAGGCGGCAGGAAGGCTGCAATGTCCTGCTTGAACAGCGCCGCATAGACCGTGCCCACGCTGGCGATGGTCGCGGCCAGCGTCAGGGTGATCCAGAGCGGGCCGATCACGGTGCGCCGGTAGCGCAGCGAAATGTCCATCAGCGCAAGCGTGCCCCACCGATCGGGCCGCGCCGCCTGTGCCAGGATTTCCTTCGTTGCGAGCTGAATTCGACTGCCCCTACCGCCTTCCGATGCTGCGACAGGATAGCCGCTTATCGGCCGGTGGTCTCTATCCGGCCGCCTGCCTTCGGGCAATCAACCGTATGGAGGAGGTCGGATCGGCTCAGGCGCGTTTGCCGCGCCGCACACCCCGGCGGCGATCCTTAGCCGCCGGTTTGGGCGCCAGTTCCGGCATCTCGGCCTGCACCTCGCGGTAGCGTGTTAACATCCGTTCAAAACTGGCGTTCAGCATCTCGGCGATGTCAGGGCGTTTCTCCAGACTGCCCAGCATCGTCGCCGCGGCCTCGATGGTCGACAGCCCGTCCTTGCGCGGCTCCTTGCGCAGGCGGCCGTAGCGGGACGGATGCGCCGGGTTGAGGATGACGCGCTGGCATTTGAGCATCCAGGGATTGCGCCACCACAGCGCCTTGGCCTGGCTCCAGGTGCCGTCCAGCAGCACGACGCCCTCGAGCTTGCCGAGGCGCTCGCGCTGCTTGTCCGCGATCTCGCCCTTGCGGTTCAGCGCCAGGATTTCGCCCTCGGCTTCGAGATCGGCCGCCTTGGCCGAGCCGAGATAGAGCACGGCCCAGTGCGAGGCGTTCTCGACGTGATGGCCCAGCGCCTTGGACAGGCTTGGCCAGGACAGGCCAACCCGCAGCGTGGCGTCGGCAAAGTGCTTTGCCAGCAGCCGCGCGGTGCCGAGCGCCCTGTCCTGCTCCTGCGGATGCTGGAGGATCAGGAGGCCAAGACGGTTTTCAACCGGCGTGACGCTGTCGCAGATGCACAGCGGCATCGGCTTCTGGCAGTGCGGGCATTCGGGGATCGGATCGGCCGGCGCGGCGGCGGTGGGGTTCGACATGGCTGCCGCTATACGCTTCGCGCGGCCGTTCAACAACCCGCCTATTCGGCAGGAGCCGCCAGCGGGCGCGGCTCGGAGCGGCGGCGCAGGCGGTCGATCAGCAAGTAGATCACCGGCGTGGTGTACAGCGTCAGGATCTGCGAGACGAACAGGCCGCCGATGATGGTGATGCCGAGCGGCCGCCGCAGCTCGGTGCCGGGGCCGGTCGCAATCACCAGCGGGATGCCGGCGAACAAGGCCGCCATGGTCGTCATCAGGATCGGACGAAAGCGCGCCTGGCAGGCCTCGAAGATCGCTTCCGCCGAGGACAGGCCGCGCTGGCGCTCGGCATCGAGCGCGAAGTCGACCATCATGATGCCGTTCTTCTTGACGATGCCGATCAGCAGGATGATGCCGACGAAGGCGATCACCGTCAGCGGCGTATTCGTCAGCTGGAGCGCAAGAAGAGCGCCAAGCCCGGCCGAGGGCAGCGTCGAGATGATCGTCAGCGGATGGGCGAGGCTCTCATAGAGCACGCCGAGCACGATATACATCGCGACCAGCGCGCCGAGGATCAAGAGCGGCTGGCGGCCAGCGGTCTTGGCGAAATCGCCCGCATTGCCGTCGAAACTGCCGCGGATACCCTCGGGCATGTGCAGCTCCTCGACGGCGCGCTGGACGTTCTGGGTCGCGGTCTGGAGCGGCACGTCCGGCAACAGATTGAACGACACCGTGGTCGAGGGGAACGATTGCGAATGATAGACCGCGAGCGCCGCGAGCCCGCGCGTCGCGCGCACCACGGCCGAGAGCGGCACCTGCACGTCGTTGGCACCGGCGACGTAGATGCGCTCGAGGTTGGACGGGTCGACCTGGAATTTCGGGTCGATCTCCAGCACGGTCATGTACTGGTTACGTTGGGTGTAGATGATCCCGATCTGCCGCTGCGAGAACGCGTTGTTGAGCGCATTGTCGATGTCCTGAACCCTGACGCCGAGGGCCGAGGCTTTCTGGCGATCGATCGCGAGCGTGAGCTGGAGTCCGCCGGGATCGCGGTCGCTGGAGATGTCGGTGATGCCTTCGACGCTCTCCAGCCGCTTGGCCACGATCGGCGCCCACTTCTGGAGCAGGCCGAGGTCGGTGCTGGTCAACGTGAACTGATAGTCGGAATCGCTCTGCCGCCCGCCGGCGCGCACGTCCTGGGCGGCAAACATGAACAGGCGGATGCCAGGCACCGGGAACAGAGCCCGCCGCAGGCGGTCGATCACCACCTGCGTCGAAACGTGGTCGCGTTCCTCCGGCGGCTTCAGGCTGATGAACATGGTGCCGCGGTTCGAGGTCGCGCCCCCCGGGCCCCCGCCTCCGCTGCCAACGGTCGAGCCGATGCCGGCCACGGCCGGGTCCTGCATCACGATGTCGGCGAGCCGCTGCTGGAGGCCGAGCATGGACTGGAACGAGATGTCCGCCGAGCCACGCGTCGCGCCGATGACGAAGCCGGAATCGTCGGTCGGGAAATAGCCCTTGGGGACCTTGATGTAGAGCGTCACCGTCAGGCCGATGGTGGCGAAGAACACCAGCAGCGTCAGCAGCGGATATTGCAGCACGGTGCGCAGGCTGCGGGCGTAGAAGGCGACGATGCGCGACAGCGAGCCCTCGATCACCCGGTCGAACAGCGTGGCCGTGCCTGAGGTGGTCTGTCGGATGTAGTGGGCGCAGATCATCGGCGTCACCGTCAGCGACACCAGGGTCGAGACCAGGATCGCGAAGGTCAGCGTCAGCGAGAATTCGCGCAACAGGCGGCCGACGATGCCGTCCATGAAGATCAGCGGCGTGAAGGCCGCGATCAGCGACAGGCTGATCGACACCACGGTGAAGCCGATCTGTTTCGCGCCCTCCAGCGCTGCCTGCATCGGCCGCATGCCGTGCTCGAGATTGCGGTACATGTTCTCGATCATGACGATGGCGTCGTCGACCACGAAGCCGACCGAGATCGCCAGCGCCATCAGCGACAGATTGTCGATCGAGAAGCCTGCGACCCACATTCCGGCGCAGGTCCCGGCCAGCGCCAGCGGCACGGAGATGCCGGCGGCGATCGTCGGCGTCAGCCGCCGCAGGAACACGAACACCACGACCATCACGAGAACCGCGGTCGCCAGCAGCGTCCATTGCATGTCGAGCACGCTGGCGCGGATCGTGCTGGTGCGGTCGACCAGGGTGGAAATATCGACGCCGGCCGGAATCCACTGCTTTAGCTCGGGGATCAGGGCCTTCACCCTGTCGACGGTGTCGATGACGTTGGCATCGCCCTGCTTGGTGATCTGGATCAGCACCGCCGGCTGCTTGTTGAACCAGGCGATGGAGCGGGCGTTGCGGACGGAATCCTCGATGTCGGCGACGTCGGCGAGGCGGACGAAGTTGCCGTTCGAGCTCTTGATGACGATGTCGCGGAACTCTTTCGCCGTGCGCATCTGCTTGTTGAGCGACAGCGTCTCGCTCTGGCGCTCGCCGTTAAAGATTCCGACGGGGCCGAGCGGGTTGGCGTTGATGATCGCGGTCCGGACGTCGTCGGTGGCGATGCCGGCATTCGACAGCGCGACGGGATTGAGCTGCACGCGCACCGCCGGCTGATCGGCGCCGCTGACCGTGACGTCGCCGACGCCCGGCACCTGCGAGATGCGCTGTGCGAGCACGGTATCGGCGACGTCGTAGATCGCGCTCGCGGACAGCGTCTTCGAGGTCAGGGCCAGCACGAAGACCGGCGCGCCGGCGGTGTTGGCCTTGCGGAAGCGCGGCAGCGTCGGCAGGTCGCTCGGCAGGTCGACGAGGGCGGCATTGATCGCCGCCTGCACGTCGCGCGCGGCCTTGTCGATGTTGCGGCCGATGTCGAACTGGAGCTGGATGCTGGTCGTGCCGAGCGAACTCGTGGACGTGATCTGGTTGATGCCGGAGATCTCACCGAGCCGCCGCTCCAGCGGCGAAGCCACGGTCGCCGCCATCACCGACGGATCGGCGCCCGGCCGGCTGGCGGAGACGAAGATGGCGGGGAAATCGACGTTGGGGACCGAGGCGACGGGCAGGAACGCGTAGGCCACGACACCCAGCAGGAACAACCCGATCGACAGCAGCGTGGTCGCAACCGGGCGCCGGATGAAGGGCTCCGAGATCGAGACCATTACTGCATCCCCTCGGTCGCGCCCGCGACCGGCGGCCCGCCGGATTCGGCGGGCGGCAGCGCCTGCTCAAAACGGCGGTTGATGCGGTCGAGCGCGAGGTAGATCACCGGCGTGGTGTAGAGCGTCAGGAGCTGGCTCAGCAGCAGGCCGCCGATGATGGAGATGCCGAGCGGGAATCGCAGCTCGGCACCGGTGCCGCTTTCGATCGCCAGCGGCAGCGCGCCGAACAGCGCGGCCAGCGTCGTCATCATGATCGGGCGGAAGCGCAGCAGGCAGGCCTGCACGATCGCTTCATGCGGCGGCATGCCCTGGTTGCGCTCTGCCTCCAGCGCGAAGTCGATCATCATGATCGCGTTCTTCTTGACGATGCCCATCAGCAGGATGATGCCGATCAGGCCGATCACCGAGAGGTCCTGACCGCACAGCATCAGCGCCAGGATCGCGCCGACGCCGGCCGAGGGCAGCGTCGACAGGATGGTGATGGGGTGGATGTAGCTCTCGTAGAGCACGCCGAGCACGATGTAGATCGTGATCACGGCGGCGAGCAGCAGCCAGGGCTGTCCCGCAAGCGCCTTGGCGAATTCAGCCGCATCGCCCGCGTAGACGCCGACGATGCTGTTGGGCATCTCGATGCGGGTCTCGATCGTTTTCACCGCTTCGACAGCATCGCCGAGCGCTGCACCCGGCGCGAGGTTGAAGCTGAGCGAGATCGACGGAAATTGCGCCTGGTGCGAGATCGCGAGCGGCGCCGTGGTGCGCTTCAAGGTCGCGACGGCGGAGAGCGGCACCTGGGCGTTCGGCGCGCCGACGACGGAGCTACTGGCGCCGCCCGGCAGATACAGCTTCGACAGGATCGAGGGATCGCGCTGGTACATCGGCAGCGCCTCCAGCACCACGCGGTACTGGTTGGCCTGGCCGTAGATGGTCGAGATCTGCCGCTGCGCAAACGCGTCGTTGAGCGTGTCGGTGATTCCCTGCAGACTCACGCCGAGCTGTCCGGCCCTTGTCCGGTCCACGTCGAGCTGCGCCCGCAGGCCGCCCTCCTGCGCCTCCGAGGAGACGTCGCGGAACAGCGGATCGCGCCGCATCTCGGCAACCAGCTTGCGCGCCCATTCCGACACCAGCGCCGCATCCGTTCCCGTGAGCGTGTACTGGTATTGCGAGCGGCTCGACTGGGTCGAGATCTGCACGTCCTGGACCGGCTGAAAATAGACGGTCATGCCGGGAATGCCCGAGACCCGCTCCTTCAGCCGCGTGATCACCATGCTGACATCGTCGCGCCGCTCGCCGCGCGGTTTCAGGTTCATGACCAGGCGCCCGACATTGGTGGTCGGATTGACCGAGCCCGCGCCGATCACCGAGACCACGCCGACCACGTCGGGATCGGCCTTGATGGCATCGGCAACCTCGGCCTGCCGCTTCTGCATCTCCGCGAACGAGACATCCGGTCCCGCCTCCGTCACTGCCGTAATCGAGGCGGTGTCCTGAAGTGGCAAAAAGCCCTTCGGGGCGACAACGTAGAGGACCAGGGTCGCAACCAGCGTCGCAAAGGTCACGAGCAGCGTGGCGCGCTGGCGCTCCAGCACCCACAAGAGCGTCCGATGATAGAACTCGACGGTGCGGTCGATGAAGCGGCTGACCGCGGCCAGCCCCGGCACCGCCAGCTCCTCATGGGCGTGCTTGAGCAGACGCGAGCACATCATCGGCGTCAGTGTCAGCGAAACCACGGCCGAGGTCACGACCGCGATCGTAAGCGTCAGCGCGAATTCGCGGAACATGCGCCCGACCAGGCCCGACATGAACAGCAGCGGGATGAAAACCGCGATCAGCGACACCGTCAGCGAGATCACGGTGAAGCCGATTTCGCTGGCGCCCTTCAGCGAGGCTTCCATCGCGCTGTCGCCGTCCTCCATGTGACGGACGATGTTCTCGATCATGACGATGGCGTCGTCGACGACGAAGCCGGTGCCGATGGTGAGCGCCATCAGCGACAGATTGTCGAGGCTGAAGCCGGCGAAATACATGATGCCGAAGCTGGTGATCAGCGACAGCGGCAGCGCGACGCCCGCGATCAGCGTGGCCCGCAGCGAGCGCAGGAACAGCAGCACCACCAGCGTCACCAGCACGACGCTGAGGATCAGCGTGAATTGCACGTCGCGCACCGAGGCACGGATGGTGACGGTGCGGTCGGACACGATGGTGAGGTTCACACCGGCCGGAATGGCGCGCTGCACCTTGGGGATTTCCGCGCGGATCTGGCTGACGACGTCGATGACGTTGGCGCCGGGCTGGCGCTGGATGTCGAGGATGACGGCCGGCGTGCCCTGGTACCAGCCGCCGGTACGGTCGTTCTCCAGCCCGTCCACGATCTGCGCGACGTCGGCGATCGTGACCGGCGAGCCGTTGCGGTAAGCGATGATGATGGGCTTGTAGGCGTCGGCGGCCGCGATCTGGTCGTTGGCGGCGATGATGTAGGATTGCTGCGCACCGTCGAGCGAGCCCTTTGGCCCTGACACATTGGCGTTGGCGATCGCGGCGCGCAAATCCTCCATGGCGATGCCGTAGGCCGCCAGGCGCGCGAGGTCCGCCTGGATGCGCACGGCCGGCTTCAGCCCGCCGAGCACGGAGACGCGCCCCACCCCGGAGATCTGACTCAGCCGTTGCGCCAGCAGCGTGTCGGCGATGTCGCTCATCGCGCGCAGCGAGATCGTGTCGGAGCGCAGCGCCAGCGTCATGACAGGCGCGTCCGCCGGGTTCACCTTGGCGTAGATCGGCGGATAAGGCAGCGTCTTCGGCAGCACGCCGGCCGCCGCGTTGATCGCGGCCTGTACGTCCTGGGTGGCGCCGTCGATGTCGCGGTTGAGATCGAACTGAAGCGAGATCTGGCTGACGCCGAACGAGCTCGTCGAGTTCATCGCCGACAGCGACGGGATCTGTCCGAGCTGGCGCTCCAGCGGCGCGGTGATCAGCGAGGCGATCACGTCAGGGCTAGCGCCCGGCAGCTGCGTCGTCACCTGCACGGTCGGGAAGTCGACCTGCGGCAGTGCCGAGACCGGCAGCGAGAAATAGCCCAGCAGCCCGCCAATCAGCAGCGCGATGCCAAGCAGCGAGGTCGCGATCGGCCGTCGGATGAAGGGTTCGGAAACACCCATGGGATGCGCCTGCCGCTCAGGCGGCTGTTGTCGGGATCATGGCTGCTTGGCTCCACTTCCCGATGCGCCCGGCCCCGGTGCCGGCCCGGTCTGCCCCTTCTGGTCGCCCTCGGGGCTGCTCCGCTTCGCGCGGTGCTCGCCATCCTTGGCTTGTCCGTCCTTTTGACCTTCCTTGGCCTGACCGTCCTTCTTCTGGCCATCCGGCCCGCGCGTGCGCTTGCGTGGCGCGAGGTCGGCCGACGGGGTCTGATCATCGCGGCCGATCATCACCTTGGAGCCGTCGGAGAGATTGGCAAAACCCGTGGTGACGACCTTGTCGGTCGCCGACACGCCGCTCGCAATGACCGCGTCGTGCTCGTTTTGCTGCGTCACCGTCACCGGCTTGGCGGTGACGACGTTGTCTTCGCCGATGACGTAGCTGAAAGTTCCGATCGGGCCACGCTGCACGGCCGATGTCGGCACCACCAGCGCCTGCATCAGCGTCTCGACCTTGAGGCGGACGTTGACGAACTGGCCCGGCCAGAGCTGGTAATTGGCGTTGGGGAATTCGGCCTTGAGCTTGAGCGTGCCCGTGGTCTGGTCGACCTGGTTGTCGATGCCGGTGAGTTTGCCGGTGTCGATCACGGTGATGCCGTCATTGCCGAACACGTCGACCGCGAGCGTGCCCTTCGACGCCGCCGCGTTGACGCGCATGATCTGCTGCTGCGGCAGGCTGAACCACACCGCGATCGGCTGCAATTGCGTGATCACCACGAGGCCCGTGGTGTCGGAAGCGTGGATGATGTTGCCCTGGTCGACCTGGCGCAGGCCGGCGCGGCCCGAGATCGGCGCCACGATCTTGGTGTAGCTCAGCGTCGCCGCCGCATTGTCGATCGAAGCCTGGTCGGCCTTCACCAGTGCTTCGGTCTGCGCTACCAGCGCGCGCTGGGTGTCGGCCTGCTGCTTGGAGCCGGCATTGGACGCGGCGAGCTGCTCGTAGCGCGTGAGATCGATGCGCTGGTTGGCGAGCTGGGCCTCGTCCTGCGCCTTCTTGGCGACAGCCTGGTCATACGTCGCCTGGTAGAGCGCCGGATCGATTTCGCCGAGCACGTCGCCCTTCGTGACGTCCTGACCTTCGGTGAATTTGACCGCAATCAGCTTGCCGTCGACTTGTGAGCGCACCGTCACGGTGTTGAGCGCGCGGATCGCACCGACGCCGTCGAGATAGACCGGAACGTCCTGGACGCGCGGGGTTGCCGCCAGCACCGGCACCGGCAGATCGGGGCGCTGATTGCGGCCGTTCGCCTGTTGCGGCTGCTGATGCCAGACGGTCCATCCGAAATAGCCGAGGCCACCGAGGATCGCGAGCGTGATCAGGGTCATGACGAAGCCGCGACCGCGCGACTTTTTCGCCGTCCCCTCTTTCGCGCCTTGCTTGCTGTCCGGCTTAAAGAGCATTGACCGGTTTCTCCATGCGCGGCTCCCAGCCGCCGCCGAGCGCCTGGTACAGGCTGACGATGGCGAGAAGCCGAGCGAGTTGGGCCTGCGACAGCGCGTCTTCCGCCGTGAACAGGGTGAGTTGGGTGTTGAGCACGGTCACGATGTCGGCGGTCCCGGCGCGCAATTGCTGCTCCGACAGGTCGAAGGCGCGCCGGGAGGCGTTGAGCACATCGCGCTGCAATTGCAGCTTGATCGTGGTCTGCCTGATCGAGAACAGCGCGTTGTCGACGTCGGTGAACGACTGGATGATGGTCTTGCGGTAGGTCTGGAGCAACTCGTCCTGGCGCGCCTTGGCGAACTCGAAATTGCCGAGGATCTTGCCGCCGTCGAAGATCGGCTGCGTCGCGCTGCCGACCAGCTGGAAGAACGCCGCATGCGGCTGGAACAGCGACACCAGCGCCGAGCTCTGGTAGCCGCCATTGCCGGTCAACTGGATCGTCGGAAAGAACTGCGCGCGCGCGTTGCCGATATTGGCCGTGGCGGAGGCGAGCTGCGCTTCCTGCCGGCGAATATCCGGCCGTTGCGTCAATATCTCCGACGGCAGGCCGGGCGTGACGCGCGGGATCGCGATGCTGTTCAGGGAGCCGCCGCCGATGCGCACGCTTTCCGGCGGACGCGACACCAGCACGGCGAGCGCATTTCTGTTCTGGTCGAGCGTCTGGCGCAGCGGCGGCACCAGCGCCTTCTGGTTGGCGAGCACGCTCTCCTGCTGCGCGACGTCGAGATCGGTGCCGGTACCGGCCTTGCGGCGCTCTCTGACCGCATCGAGAATGCGTTGCGCGCTCGCGATGTTGCGCTGTGATGTCCTGATGCGGTCCTGCGAAGCCAGCACCTGGAAATAGGCGTTGGCAACGGCGGACAGCGTCGTCAGCGCGACGACGTCCCGGTCGAAGCGGTTGGCGTTGGCGGTCTCTTCCGCGGTCTGCAGGGCGTCGCGGTTTTGGCCCCAGAAGTCGAGCTGGTAGCTCGCGCTCAGCGACGCCTGGTAGTTGACGACCTCACGGCCGCCATTGGTAAGTCCGGAGGCCGAGGAGCCGGAGGTGCGCGAATAGGTCTCCTGTCCCGTCCCCGACAGGCTGGGCAGCAGCGCCGCGCCCGCCTGCCGCGCCTGCGCGTCGGCCTGGACGATGCGCGCCACGGCGGCGGCGATGTCGAGATTGACGGTGTGCGCCTCCTCCATCAGTTGCGTGAGCTCTGAGGAACGGAAGCTGCGCCACCAGTCCAGCGTCGGCGGCGCGTCCGCCTTGCCGGCGTATTTGTAGCTCGTGGGAACATCGAGTGCGGGATCAGGCAGATCCTGGGTCAGCACGCAGGCGCCCGAACTCGCGGCAAGGCACGCGACGGCAATCCAGCGCGCCGCTCGCAGCGTCCGGGACGAAAGACCTAGAGATCGCCGCATGGCGACCGCCGGACCATCCTGTGTCACATCCACCCCCTGCCGGGCAGATTCAGCCGCCGCCGCACGAACGGATTAACCGATTCGCGGCGGAACAGTCGGCGGGCTTTGGGCAACTCGTTCACAGGTGATGCTTTCTGCGGAACCTGGCATCCATCCTAGCCGGGCGCGGAACAGCGGGACAGTCCCGCAGGTGCGAAGCGCAGCCCCAATGCGTCGGCCTGGCGCCATCTACAAATACAAAATGTACCTGTCTCACAAGGTTTTTTTGTATTCTTGCGCCAGTCTAAGGCACATTCAAGCTTACCAAGATTTCATGTGATATTGCCGTCATGCCGAGGCCAGGACCACCGGCTTCGGCAAGCGCTCCACCGAAACCTGCGCCGCGGCGCACGAAGGCTTGCCCGGACCCGGGTAACAGCTGCGCTCACGCTGCGCACGCGGCGATGGATTGCCGCACGGTCCAGCCAGCGAGACACCTTGGCGGCGGCCGCCACGTGCACCTATATGATTCGACGCCGACCGTTGGCGAGGCGCGCTCGGGTGAAGCGATACGAGGCGGCATGGGCGTGCCTGGCTCGCGGCCGGACAATATCCATTCAAGTGATGGGTCCGCCGATGTCGCGTGCCATCCCGGTGACGCCTGACAACATCGACACCGTGCTCGCCGAGCTGCCGCGCATCGTTCGCCTTGCGCTCGGCTTCGGATCGCGGCTGCGGCGCGGAACGCTCCATGTCACGCTGCCTGACGGGCGCGTGATCCGCCTCGGCGGCCAGGAGCCGGGCCCGGACGCCGCGATGCGGCTGCACAATTACGGCTTCGCGTCGCGCCTGATCAACAGCGGCGACATCGGCATGGCGGAGGCCTATCTCGCCGGCGACTGGGACACGCCCGACCTGACGCAATTCCTCTACCTGTTCTGCGTCAACCACGATCTGATCCAGGCCCTGCTGAACGACAAGCCGCTGATGCGCTTCGCCCAGATGGTGCAGCACTGGTTCAACCGCAACACCCGCCGCCAGGCCCAGCGCAACATCCAGGCCCATTACGACATCGGCAACGCGTTCTATTCGGCATGGCTCGATCCCGGCATGACCTATTCCTCGGCGCTCTTCGAGGAGAGCACCTCTGATCTCGCGACAGCCCAGACCAACAAATACCGCCGGCTCGCCGAGGCGCTCGACCTGCGGCCGGGCCAGACGCTGCTCGAGATCGGCTGCGGCTGGGGCGGCTTTGCCGAGTTCGCCGCGAAGACCTTCGGCACGCGCGTGGTCGGCCTCACCCTCTCGACGGAGCAGCGCGATTTCGCGCAGAAGCGAATTCGCGACGCAGGCCTCGGCGAGAAGGTCGAGATCCGTCTTCAGGACTATCGCGACGAGAGCGACCGCTACGACCGCATCGCCTCGATCGAGATGATCGAGGCGGTCGGTGAGCAGTTCTGGCCCCGATATTTCGCGCAGCTACGCGACCGCTTGCTGCCCGGCGGACTCGCCGGCATCCAGGCGATCACCATCCAGGACAGGCTGTTCCAGGGCTACCGGCGCGAGGTGGACTTCATCCAGCGCTACGTCTTTCCTGGCGGCATGCTGCCCTCGCCCGCCGTGCTCAAGTCGCTCGGCGACAGGTTCGGCGTGCCCGTCATCCGCGAGCACATTTTCGGGCAAGATTATGCCAAGACGCTGGCCGCCTGGCGGAATAACTTCCGCGCCGCCTGGCCGGGCCTCGTGCCGCTCGGCTTCGACGACCGGTTCCGGCGGCTCTGGGAATATTATCTGTCTTATTGCGAAGCCGGATTCCTGTCCGGGAATATCGACGTCCGGCAGGTCATCTTCGCAAAGCAGCAATAAGAGTTTGCGGGATCGCCTTGCAACGGTCGCTTGTAAGGCCAGCCCCCCTACTTTAGGGTCGCGCCCATCTTGTGAACCAGCCGGTAATTGCCTGACATGACCATCAAAAACGACGTTGTCGAAGCCATCGGCAACACCCCGCTCATCAAGCTCAAGCGCGCCTCCGAACTGACCGGATGCACCATTCTGGGCAAGGCCGAGTTCATGAATCCCGGCCAGTCGGTCAAGGACCGCGCCGGCAAATGGATGATCCTCGAGGCCGAGAAGCGCGGCGAGCTCAAGCCGGGCGGTCTCGTGGTGGAGGCCACCGCTGGCAACACCGGAATCGGCCTTGCGGTCGTTGCAAGTGCGCGCGGCTATCGCACGCTGATCGTGATCCCGGAGACGCAGAGTCAGGAGAAGAAGGATTTCCTGAAGCTGTGCGGCGCCGAGCTGCTGGAATCGCCGGCACTTCCCTACTCCAACCCCAACAATTACCAGCATGTCGGGCGCCGGCTTGCGGACGAGCTGCGCAAGACCGAGCCGAATGGCGTGCTGTTCGCCGACCAGTGGAACAACCTCGACAATGCGAAGGCGCATTACGAGTCGACCGGCCCCGAAATCTGGGAGCAGACCGGCGGCAAGGTCGACGGCTTCGTCTGCTCGGTCGGCAGCGGCGGCACGCTCGCTGGCATCAGCCGCTATCTGAAAGAGAAGAACAAGGACATCCGGATCGCATGTGCCGATCCGCACGGCGCCGGCATGTTTGAATATTTCAGAACCGGCGCCGCCAAGGCGAGCCCCGGCGACTCCATCACGGAAGGCATTGGACTCGGCCGCGCGACCGCGATCGTCGAGAGTGCGAAGGTCGATGACGCCTATCTCATTCCCGATGCCGAAGCGGTCACGGTGATCTACGAGCTGCTCCAGCACGAAGGCCTGTGCCTCGGCGGCTCCACCGGCATCAACATCGTGGGTGCGATGCGGCTGGCCAAGCAGCTCGGGCCCGGCAAGACCATCGTCACCGTGCTCTGCGATTCCGGCAGCCGCTACCAGTCGAAGCTGTTCAACGCGGATTTCATGCGCGCGAAGAACTTGCCGGTGCCGGAATGGCTTGAGAAGCGCAGCAACATCAAGCTGCCGCTCGTCTAGGGCCGGAATGGCGCGGCCGTGGTGCTAGCTGTAGCGCTCGCGGCCCGGCCAGAACAGCAGCGCCAGCGTCAGCACGAAATTGGCGATGCCGCCGACGATCGTCCCGGTGTGCTCCTGGCCCATCGCATAGCCCGGAAATTTCAGAGCGACGACGTAATCGACGATCATCAGCGCAATCCAGGCCGGCACCACGCAGACCGGGTCCCAGCCGATGTCGCGGAAGCGCATCGAGTACAGCGTGACGGTCGCAATCGCGAAGAACGCGATCGCCGCGATCATGGCCCCGCTCTTCAGGAGAATTTCAGGGCGGATGTCGGCGGGCGCAACGCTGCGCAGCACCGACATCGCCACCATGAAGCAGATCCCGGTCATCACGACCGCCAGCACGAGCGTGGCGAGGAAGAACTGCAGGCGTCCCAGGCGGGTATTGAGGCCGAATACGAGGTCGAGCACGAGCGCCTCCGTTTTCGGGCCATAGGCGCAGAAAGAGCTTTCGGCCGCGTGAAATCGCGGATGAGCAGCCGCAGATATGGTTTCGGAGAGATTACGAGGCGTGGCTCAAGTTGATCAGTAAGAAACCCGGCGCTCCGACCTCATCCTGAGAGCCTGACCGGAAAAGAAAATTGAGTGATTTCAGCCCGTTGTGATTCTCTCGTGTTTGCGAAGACTCGAGGGAGCACAACATGTGTTGGACCGAAATCACCCGCGAACAATATCGGCGCGATGGACTTCGTTACGCAAGTGACATGACGGATGCGGAGTGGAGTTTGCTTGAGCCGTTGATGCCTGTCTGCTGTCGGCTCGGCCGTCCGCGAAAGATCAGTCTCCGCGTGATCATGAATGCAATTCTCTACATTGGCGCTAGCGGCTGCCAGTGGCGAGCACTGCCCAAGGACTTCCCGGCGTGCTCGACGGTTCAGTATTATTTTTACAAGTGGCGCGGGTCTGGCTTGTGGCGCACGATCAATGACACGCTGGTCCAACGCGTTCGGCAACGGCAAGGACGCGAACCTACGCCAACGGCTGGGATTATCGACAGCCAGAGTGTGAAGACCACGGAAAGTGGCGGTCCAAGCGGGTTTGACATGGCCAAGCGCGTCAAAGGACGCAAGCGTCATATCGTCACCGATACCGAGGGCTCCTTGCTAGCTGTGCAGGTGCATCCCGCCAATCTTCAAGACAATCACGGCGCAGTTCCGCTGCTGCGAATCATCGGCCGCCTGTTCCCCGGCCTGCGCCACATCTTCGCCGATCGCGTCTATCGTGGTCCAAAGCTGCTCGATGCCATCGCTGACCTGGGCAAATGGACCATTGAAATCGTCACCCGCTCGCAAAGCGTTGGAACGTTCAAAGCCGAACCCCGACGATGGGTCGTTGAGCGTACGTTCGCCTGGTTCGGTCGCAATCGACGGCTTGCCAAGGACTTCGAGGCAACCATCGCCAGCGCGGAGGCATGGGTCCTCATCGCAAGCATCCGTCTGCTCTCTCGTCGACTGGCCAGAGCTTGATATCTCAATGACTTATTTTGAGTCAGGCTCTGAGGAGCTTGCGGAGCAAGCGTCTCGAAGGATGGCCGCGGGCACAATGGGGCCTGCATGGTTCGAGACGGCGCTTACGCGCCTCCTCACCATGAGGGTCTCAACGCAAGATCTGGCTCAGAAACAGCTTCGTCCGCGCGTGCTGGGGAGCCGCAAAAAACTCGTTCGGCGTGTTCGCCTCGATGATCTGGCCGGCGTCCATGAACACGACGCGGTTGGCGACCTCGCGGGCAAAGCCCATCTCGTGGGTCACGACCAGCATGGTCATGCCCTCCTCGGCGAGATCGACCATGGTGTCGAGCACCTCCTTGACCATCTCGGGATCGAGCGCCGAGGTCGGCTCGTCGAACAGCATCACCTTCGGATTCATCGTCAGCGCGCGCGCAATCGCGACGCGCTGCTGCTGGCCGCCGGACATCTGGCCCGGAAACTTGCTGGCCTGATGCGGAATCTTGACCCGCTCCAGGAATTTCATCGCGGTCGCCTCGGCGTCCTTCTTGGGGATGTTGCGCACCCAGATCGGCGCCAGCGTGCAGTTATCGAGGACCGTGAGGTGCGGGAACAGATTAAAACTCTGGAACACCATGCCGACCTCGCGGCGCACGGCGTCGACGTGCTTCAGATTCGGCCCGAGCTCGATGCCGTCGACGACGATCTCGCCCTCCTGGAATTCCTCGAGCGCATTGATGCAGCGGATCAGGGTCGACTTGCCGGAGCCCGAGGGGCCGCAGATCACGATGCGCTCGCCCTTCCTCACCTCGAGGTCGATGTCACGCAGCACGTGAAACTCGCCATACCATTTGTTGAGGCCGGAAATCTTGACGATGGGGTCGGACATGATGACCTCGATCAGTTGCGACGGTGGGCGTTGAGGCGGCGCTCGACGAACAGCGAGTAGCGCGACATTCCAAAGCAGAAAATGAAGTAGATGATCCCGGCGAAGGCAAAGCCCGTGAACGCCGTGGAGGGCGTCGACCATTTCGGATCGGAGAACGAAGCCCGCAGCGAACCCAGCAGGTCGAACAACGCGACGATCGAGACCAGCGAGGTGTCCTTGAACAGCGAGATGAAGCTGTTGACGAGATTCGGGATGACGTGGCGCAGCGCCTGCGGCAGCACGATCAGCGACGTCGTCTTCCACCACGACAGCCCGAGGGCTGCCGCCGCCTCGCCCTGCCCGCGCGGGATCGCGGCCAGGCCGCCGCGGACGTTCTCGGCCTGATAAGCGCCCGTGAACAGCGCGATGCCGATCAGCGCGCGGACGAGACCGTCGACGGTGAAATTGCCCGGCAGGAACAGCGGCAGCATGTAGGTGGCGAAGAACAGCACGGTGATCAGCGGCACGCCGCGCCAGAACTCGATGAAGGCGATCGAGAAAATCCGTATCAGCGGAATGGTGGAGCGGCGCCCGAGCGCGAGTGCAATGCCGATCGGCAGTGAGGTGACGATGCCCGTGACCGAGACCACCAGCGTCACCAGCAATCCGCCCCAGAGATTGGTCGTCACGACTGGCAGTCCGCCGCGGTCGAGCCCCATCAGCATGATCACGATCGCAATCGCCGCGAAGGCGACGATGCTCGACACGAGCGCGCGCCAGCCTGTACGCAGGCCACCGCCGAGAAAGAATGCGATCAGGGAGACCACGACGGCCGTGACGGCAAAATCGGCCCAGACCGATTGACCCGAGCCCTGGACGGTGCCGCGCAGCCAGGTCAGCGGCCAGATCAGCCACTGGATCGCCGTGCCGACCAACACGATGAGACTACCGATGGCCCACAGCAGCGGTGCGATCGCCGAATCCTTGCTGAGGCCGAGCAGGACCTGCCCGGCGCCGATGATGCTGTCGTCGAACAGTTGCAGCAGGTCAGCGGTCCAGGTCAGGCCAAAGCCCTTGATGCCGCCGCCATGCAGCAGGAAGAACGCGACGACGGGAAAGGCAAAGAAGAACAGGCCGGCGTTGAGGCCCTTCGCCGGCAGGCGCGGAACCAGCAGCGGGATCAACAGAGCCACCGACAGCGCGAGCGTGAGGTTGACCCGCCAGCGCTCGGCCTCGGGATAGAAGCCGTAGATCAATTGCGGCAGCTTGGCCTGGATGTAGGGCCAGCAGGCGCCGACGACGAATCCGGCGTTCTCGGTCAGGCACGCGGTGCGGTCCTTGCCGGTCCAGACCGCATCGACCATCAGGAACTTCGCTGCTGGAATGATCGTGAACCAGAGCAGCAACGCGCCGACGATCGTGAGCAGGATGTTGGTCGGCGAGTTGAACAGGCGCGTGCGAACGAGGCCGATGAAGCCCGTTGTCTTCACCGGCGCGGGACGCTCGGTGAGCAGGTCCTGGCGAACATAGGCGGACGAGGTGATATCGCTCATGCGCCCAGGCTCCGGCTGACGCGCCAACCGTAGACGCTCATGATCGCGCTGGTGAGCAACGAGATCAGGAGATAGACGCTCATCGTCATGGCGATGATCTCGATCGCCTGCCCGGTCTGGCTCAGCGACGTGCCGGCGAACACCGAGACGAGGTCGGGATAGCCGATCGCGACCGCGAGCGAGGAGTTCTTGGTGAGGTTGAGATACTGGTTGGTCAGCGGCGGCACGATCACGCGCATCGCCTGCGGCACGACGATCAGCCGGAGCGTGGTGCCGCGGCTCAATCCCAGCGAGGACCCCGCCTCCATCTGCCCGCTGTGAACGGACAGGATGCCGGCGCGCACGATCTCGGCGATGAAGGCGGCGGTATAGGTCGACAGCGCCAAGGTCAGCGCCACGAATTCCGGAATGATGCGCGAGCCGCCGGCGAAATTGAATCCCTTGAGCTGCGGCAGCTCGAAGGTGAAGGGCAGCCCGAACACCAGCACGGTCGCGAGCGGCAATCCGAACAGCAGACCCAGCACATAGGGCCAGATCCGGATCATTTGGCCGCGTTGAAACAGCGCGCGCCGCGCATAGAAGCGCAAGGCGAGCGAGGCCACGATGCCCAAGGCCAACACTGCCAGAAACGCCTCGAAGCCGTTCTCGCCGATCGGGCGCGGAATGACCAGACCGCGATTGCTGACAAAGGCCAGGCCGAACAACGAAATGCTTTGTCGCGGATTGGGCAGGGCCGCGAGCACCGCCAGGTACCAGAACAGGATCTGGAACAGCACCGGCAGATTGCGGCCGATCTCGACATAGATTTCACCCACCCGCGATAGCAGCCAGTTCGGCGACAGCCGGCACAGCGCGATGATGAAGCCGATCACGGTGGCGAACACGATGCCCACCACCGAGACCACGAGCGTGTTGAGGAGTCCAACGACGAACACGCGCAGGAACGTGTCCGAGCCGGTGTAGGAGATCAGGGTCTGGTTGACGTCGAATCCGGCATTGTTGCGCAGGAAGCCGAAGCCGGCGGCGATGTGCTGGTTCTCGAGGTTGGCGCGGGTGTTGGAGATGATTTCATAAGCAATCCACCCCAGGACCGCCGCGAAGGCAAACTGGACGGCAACGCCGTTCCAGCCAGTCTTGCCGCCCAGAATGCGCCTGATCTTCAGCGCAATCTGGGCCGGCGGTTTTCGAGCCTCGGTGCTCATCGCCGCTTCGCCGGTTCAGGCGAGATCAGCGGATCGGCGGCGCGTACTGAAGACCACCCTTGTTCCAGAGATTGTTGAGACCGCGGTTGATGGCGAGCGGCGAGCCGGCGCCGACGTTGCGATCGAACACCTCGCCGTAATTGCCGACGGCCTTCGTGATCCGGACCACCCAATCCTTGGTCAGGCCGAGCTGTTCACCGAAATTGCCGTCGGTGCCGAGGACGCGCTTCATCTCCGGATTTTCCAGTTTCGCCTTCTCGTCGACGTTCTTCGAGGTCACGCCAAGCTCTTCGGTGGTGATCAGCGCGAACAGCGTCCATTTCACGATGTCGAACCACTGGTCGTCGCCGTGGCGCACCATCGGTCCGAGCGGCTCCTTCGAGATGATTTCCGGAAGCACCATGTGATCGCCGGGATTGGCAAGCTTGAGGCGGTTGGCGTACAGGCCCGACTGGTCGGTGGTGAAGACGTCGCAGCGGCCGGCTTCATAGGCCTTGACGGTTTCGTCGTTGGTGCCGAACGCGATCACCTCGTACTTCATGTTGTTGGCCTTGAAGTAGTCGGCGAGATTCTGCTCGGTGGTGGTGCCGGTCTGGACGCAGACCGAGGCGCTGTTGAGCTCGAGCGCCGAATTCACCTTGAGCGACTTCTTCACCATGAAGCCCTGCCCGTCGTAATAGGTCACGCCGGTGAAGTTGGCGCCGAGCGAGGTGTCGCGCGAGATCGTCCAGGTGGTGTTGCGCGAGAGCACGTCGACTTCGCCGGATTGCAGCGCCGTGAAGCGGTCCTTGGCGGACAGCGGCACGAACTTGACCTTGGTCGGATCGTTGAAGACAGCAGCGGCGACGGCGCGGCAGACGTCGACGTCGAGGCCGGTCCAGTTGCCCTTGTCGTCGGGCGAGGAGAAGCCCGGCAGACCCTGGCTGACGCCGCAGGACAGCGTGCCCCGGTCCTTGACGGTCTTGAGCGTTTGCGCATCAGCGGCTTGGGCAGTCAGGCCGGCGGCGAGAGCGAGAGTGAGAGCCAGGGTTACGCGTGTCATGGGCAAAAGGCCTTTCAAGGTCGTCTCAAGGTCAGGAATGTTGTCTTTGGGATCGTCTCTGCCGGGGTGACCCCTGCAAGAGTCATGCTGCAAAACCTTGCCGAACACCCGCCCATCCCGAGAGGCCATACCCTAATCCCCGCCGCAGGCGCCCGCACTTATGGCTGTGGCGCAAGGTCCGGTCAGACGATGGATCGAAGGTCGCGGCTGCCCCTCAACATGCGGCGACTGAATAGCACCTACCCATTGGAGGGCGGCCGGCGAGCCGGGTCAAGGGGTTGACGGGACTCTTCTGTGTTCTGTTATTAACGTGAGTGGGCCTTTCGGCCGGCCGGTCAGGCGCCAAACGCCGAGCGGAAACGCGTTTTTTGAAAGCAGACGCATGGATTCCTCGCACTCCTCCCCGCAGCAGGCCGAGACCCGGCTGGTCACCTCCGGCCGCGACACCAAGGCGCAGAAGGGGTTCGTCAATCCGCCGGTGTTCCACGGCTCGACCGTGCTCTATCCGACGGCCGAGGATCTGCACGCCCATCGCGGCGAGTTCACCTATGGCCGCCACGGTTCCCCCACCACCAGGGCGTTCCAGGACACGCTGATGGCGCTGGAGGGGCCGCAATGCGCCGGCGTCGGCATCGTGCCGTCGGGACTGTCGGCGATCTCCACCACCCTGCTCGCGGTGCTGAAGACCGGCGACCACATTCTGGTCTGCGACAACGTCTACCGGCCGACGCGCAATTTCTGCAACGGCATGCTCGCCCGCCTCGGCATCGAGACCACCTATTTCGATCCGATGATCGGCGCCGGCATCGAGACACTGTTCAAGCCGAACACACGCGCCGTGCTGGTGGAGGCGCCGGGCTCGCAGTCGTTCGAGATGCCCGACATCCGCGCCATCGCCGAGGTCGCGCATGCGCGCGGCGCGCTCGTCATCGACGACAACACCTGGGCGACGCCGCTCTATCACCGCTCGCTCGAGCAGGGCGTCGACATCAGCATGCAGGCCGCCACCAAATATATCGGCGGCCATTCCGACATCATGTTCGGCACCATCTCGGCCAACGCCAAGACCTGGCCGCAGATCGCGGAAGGCATCCGCCTGCTCGGCGTCTGCGCCGGCCCCGACGACGTCTTCCTCGCGCTGCGCGGCCTGCGCACGCTGTCGGTGCGATTGGCGCAGCATCATCGCTCCGGCCTCGACATGGCGCGCTGGCTCGCGAGCCGTCCCGAGGTCGCGCGCGTGCTGCATCCGGGGCTCGAGACCGATCCGGGTCACGCGATCTGGAAGCGCGACTTCACCGGCGCCTCGGGCCTGTTCAGCATCGTGCTGAAGCCGGCGCCGCAGAGCGCCGTCGACACGATGCTCAACACGCTCAAACTGTTCGGCATGGGCTTTTCCTGGGGCGGCTTCGAGAGCCTCGCGATTCCCTTCGACTGCAACGACTATCGCACCGCGACCAAGTGGGCGCCGGGCGGCCCGACCCTGCGTCTGCATATCGGCCTCGAAAGCACCGACGATCTCAAGGCCGATCTCGATCGCGGCTTCGCTGCCCTGAAGGCAGCAATGTGAGCTTGCTCACGAGGCACAACGCCTGCGGACGCGCCAGCGCGCGCCGCGGGAACGCGCAGCTGCCGCAAACGTTAACACCGATGCGCCAACAAAAGGTTTGAACCCCAGGCATTTGGCACTAGCCTCATCAATCGACTCTAATCCGGACACGGAGCATGGGAACGTTGGTTCTGCTCGATCTGATGGGCGGCGTTGCGCTGTTGTTGTGGGGCCTGCATATGGTCCACAGCGGGATTCTGCGCGCGTTCGGCCCTGACCTGCGACGGCTGCTCGGCAAGGCTCTCAGCAACCGCTTCAACGCTTTTGCCGCCGGCCTCGGCCTGACCGCGCTGCTCCAGAGCAGCACGGCGACCGCGCTGATCACCAGCTCCTTCGCTGCCGAAGGCCTCGTCAGCGTGGCCGCCGCGCTCGCCATCATGCTGGGCGCCAATGTCGGCACGACGCTGATCGTGCAGGTGCTGTCGTTCAACATCGCGGCCGTTGCACCCGTACTGTTCGTGCTCGGCCTCGTCGCCTTCCGCACTGGCCCGCGTTCGCGGATCAAGGATATCGGCCGCGTCTGCATCGGCCTCGGCCTGATGCTGCTGTCGCTGCACATCCTGCTGGATACGCTGGCGCCGGCCGAGAACGCGCCCGGCGTCCGCGTCATGATGGCGTCGATCACGGGCGATCCCATCCTGTGCATCGTCATCGCCGCGCTCGTCACCTGGGCCGTGCATTCGAGCGTCGCCAGCGTGCTGCTGATCATGTCGCTGGCCTATTCGCAGTTCATCACGCCCTACGCGGCTCTCGCGCTGGTGTTAGGGGCCAATCTCGGCAGTGCCATCAATCCCGTGTTCGAAGGGGCGAAGCGCGACGATCCCGCGAGCTATCGCCTGCCGGTCGGCAATCTCGTCAATCGCGTCATCGGAATTGCGCTGGTGCTGCCGTTCCTGGGCGTGATCTCCGAGCACATGCATGCCTGGCAGCCGGATCTCGCCAGGATGACGGCGGCGTTCCACATCGCCTTCAACGTCGGCACGGCCGTCCTCTTCATCGGCCTGCTCGACACCATGTCGCGCCTGTTGACCCGCTTCCTGCCCAATCGTGTCGAGGAGACCGACCCGGCCCGGCCGCGCTATCTCGACGAGAGCGCGCTGGAGACGCCCTCACTGGCGCTCGCCGACGCCGCCCGCGAGGCCTTGCGTATGGGCGACCTCGTCGAGGTCATGCTGCGCAAGGTGATGGCGGCCATGATGACGGGCGACCGTACGCTGGTCGACCAGGTCACCAAGATGGACAACATCGTCGACGGCCTCGACGAGGCCATCAAGCTCTACGTGACCAAGCTGACGCGCGGCAGCCTCGACGAGAACGAGGGCCGGCGCGCGATGGAGATCATTTCGTTCGCCATCAATCTCGAGCATATCGGCGACATCATCGACAAGAATTTGAGCGAGCTCGCCACCAAGAAGATCAAGCGCCGCTTCCAGTTCTCGGCCGAGGGCGCCGAGGAGCTCGCCGCCTTCCACAAACGCACGATGGAATCGCTGCGGATCGCCTTCGGCGTCTTCATGTCCGGTGACCCCAACGAGGCGCGCAAGCTGCTGGTGGAGAAGACCGCGCTCAAGAACACCGAGCTTGCCGCCATCGAGCGCCATCTCGACCGCCTGCGCGAGGGCCGCCCCGAGACCATCGAGACCACCTCGCTGCATCTCGACGTGTTGCGCGATCTCAGGCGCATTCACTCGCACATCTGCTCGGTCGCCTACCCCGTGCTCGATGCGGCCGGCGAGCCCTATCGCAGGAGCGAGGCGGATACGGCCGTCCTGCCCGCGTCGGGCGCGACGGCGTTGCCGCGGTAGCATTCGAGGTTAGTTATCCAGCGTCTTCGACGCGGTGCCGTGGTTCTTCCAGATCAGCATGATGTTGCGGATGTAGATGATGGTCGCAAACAGCTGTCCGATGATGATGACCGGCTCGCGCTTCACGACGCCGTAGACCAGGGTCATCAGACCGCCGCCCATCGAGCAGAACCAGAACGCGATCGGCACCACGCTGTTGCCGGCCCGCTCGCTCGCGATCCACTGCACCAGAAAGCGTGCGGTGAAGAACAGCTGCGCGATCAGGCCGAAGGCGAGCCAGAAGTCGAACTTGGCGACGAAGACGTCGTAGAAATAGTTGCTCAGCGCCTGGCCGTATTGAATGATCATGCCTTCACCTCAGTCACGTCTGGTGTCGGCTTCTTGCGACGGATCAGCCACCATACGCCGGCGAGATCCATGATGCCGATCCACAGCCGGTCGAAGAAACCATAATTTGACACGCCGGAATGGCGCGGCCGGTCGATCACGTCGACATAGGCGATGTCGTACCCCTCCCGGCGCACCAGCGCCGGCAGGAAGCGATGCAGGCCATCGAAATAGGGCAGCATCAGGAACACATCGCGGCGAAACGCCTTGAGCCCGCAGCCGGTATCGCGCGTGCCGTCGTTCAGGATCGCGCCGCGCACGCCGTTGGCAATGCGCGACTGAAACTTCTTGAAGCCGGTGTCCTTGCGTCCGACCCGCTGGCCGGCTGCGAGCCCGACCCGCGGGCTCTTCTCGACCGCCGCGATCAGGTCCGGCAGGAACGCCGGATTGTTCTGGCCGTCGCCGTCGAGCGTCGCCACGATCGCGCCGCGCGCCGCACGCACCCCGCTGCGCACCGCCGCCGACTGGCCGCTCGATTTTGTATGGCGAAGCTGCCGCAGATTGTCCCGCTGCTGCATGATGGCGGCGAGCCGCTCGCCGGTCGCATCCGTCGAACCGTCGTTGACGTAGATGATCTCATAGGCCCAGCGGCCATCCAGCGCCGCACCGATCTCGGCGATCAGAGGCGCGATGTTGTCGGCTTCGTTGCGCACGGGAACGACGATGGAAACCGAAGGCTGGGGCGACGACAAATCGAAAGCTCGTGGTTGGAATGGGCGGCGGCATGTGGAACCGGCGGCCCCGGCAAGCAGCCGCTTTTATGGGGCGGATGCCCCGTGGGCAACCCTTTTGAGGCGGCCCGAGACCGGCCCTGCGAGAGGCACAATGGTGCCGTCGGCGCGGATGGCAAAGCCGAGCCGGCGGGCCGCAAACCAGTAGCGGACGGCCATGGCGCCGACCATGCCCACCAGGGCGCCGGCCACGACATCACTCGGATGATGCGCCAGCAACACGAGGCGCGTCAGCAGGATCACAATTGCGTAAGTGAACATGAATACCCGCAGCCGCGGCCACAGCGCCGAGACCGCAAAAGCCAGCGCAAACGCCGTCACCGCATGGCCCGACGGCAGGCTGGCATAGGCCCCCGTTCCCTCCAGCGGCACGAAGTTGAACGGATTGGCCTTGCCGCCGACGAACGGACGTCCGCGACCGATCAGATATTTCAGGATCTCGGTGACGAACACGGACGCAGCAACGGACAGAAACAGGAATTGGAGCCGCGTGCCGAGACCGAGCAACAGCGCGCGACGGGTGCCGTGCAGCCCTGCCGCCACGAGCGCCACGGTCACCAGCGCAATCCCCAGCACCGAGAGCACGTACTCGTCCTTGCCGAAGTCGGTGAGGATGCGGATCGGCCACAGGCCCGGCGTGCCGCGCGCCGGCATCAGCTGGATCTCGGTCTGGTCGAACGCGACCATCAGCACGATGACCAGGGCCGCGCCCGCAGCGCTCAGCCATAGCGAATGCCGCGCCAGCTTTCGCGCGGCTTCCGCACGGCGCGAGTGCGACGGCGAGCGCACGAGCTGCGCCAGCGCGCGCCCCGCAACAATGAGCAGCTGCGCCGGATAGCCCGGGCGCGGCGTGATATCGGTCGTAACCGGCATCCTACTCCGTGCCTTCCGAGCGGAAGATCGAGATCGAGATCGCGCGTCCTTGCGAGAAATTGTAGCCGTCGATGCGCGTGCCGACCTTGTAGCGCAGCCCGATCGCCTCGGCGCGCTGCGCGAAGCTGCGCTCGGAGCGCTGCTCGATCAGCGCGAAGCGGCAGCTTCCCTGCAACAGGAAATCCGCCGCCCCCGAGCCGTCGGTGAGCAATGTCTTCGTACCCGTCAGGAACACGAGGCTCGGCTCGTGGTAGCCGGCAGCAGCCGCCTTCGGTCCGACGCAGGTGACATTGCGCAGCGCGCGCGCGATCTCGATGCTCGGAAACACCGGCGTCAGCGACGGCACGACGATGCCCCAGACCACGACCGCCAGCATCAGGGCCGCGACCAGCGCATTCAGCACCGACCTCTCGGCGCGGTTGGTATCGAACAGCCACCAGGCGAACAGGCCGAAGATCAGCGAGGCCGCGATGAACGGCCAGGCCACGAAGGCCGGCTGCCGCGTCAGCATCACCGCGCCGACCACGGCAATGATCGAGCCGGCCGCAGGAATCGCGAACCACCAGGCCGAGCCGCGGGCGAGCCACGAGCGCGACAGCACGTTCCGCTCCAGCGCGCCAACGGTGAGGATCGCGATCGCGGGATAGAGCGGCAGCACGTAATGCGGCAGCTTGGTCAGGACCGCCTCGAACACGATCCAGGACGGGATCAGCCAGGCCAGCAGGAACTGCGCGCCGGGCTCGCGCCGCGCCCGCCACACCGCGGGCGCCGCCATCGCCGCGAGCGGCGCGCCCGGCCAGAACGTGATCCAGAACAGCGCCAGATATAGGCCGGGCGGCGCGCCATGGGATTCCTGGGCGCCCAGCTTGCTCAGCATGTCGCCGCCGACGGAGTCCGCGAAGAAGGCATCGCCCGCGCGCCAGAAGATCGCGATGAACCAGGGCAGCACCAGCACCAGCGTCCACATCAGGCCCCAGAGCGGGCGCAGCTTCCATAACCAGGAGGCATCGCGATCCTGGACCGCGAGCACGACGATGGTGAACCCCGCAAACATCAGGATCAGCGGGCCCTTGATGAGGATGCCGACGGCGATCGCGGTCCAGAAGACCGCAGGCCAGGACCACGGCGGATGGGTCTCGTCCTCGGCGCGCTGCCACGAGAGATAAGCGCGCGCCATCGCACCCATGGCGGCGGTCACGCAGAACAGCAGCATCGCATCGGTCTTGGCGAGCCGTGCCTCGACGCCGAGCAAGACCGAGGCGCACATCAGGAGCGCAGCCAGCACCGCGGCGCGTCGCGTGACGAAGCCGAGCGCGGCCCAATAGGTCATCAGCACAGCGCCGATGGCGCCGATCAGCGACGGCAGCCGGTAGACCCAGATCCGCAACTCGGCCTTCGGCAGCTTGAGCGCGGACGCGATTTCGACCGCGGCCGATTGCAACCAGTAGATGCCGACCGGTTTCTTGTAGCGGACGTCTTCCTGGAAGCGGATGTCGACATAGTCGCCGCTCTCGACCATCTGCTTGGTGGCCTGCGCAAAGCGCGCCTCGTCGCGGTCGACCGGCGGGATCGTGAAGAAGCCCGGCAGGAACAGCAGCAGCGCGCACAGCACGATGAAGCCGACCGCACGGGCGTGGCTGGCCGTGGCGACGTCGAGCATGGACACCAGCCGGCTGCCCGGATTCACGGGCGCTTTCGGCTCGCGGGGTGCTCCAAAACGCGGTGCTGGATAGGTCTCGGCCATTGGTTCCGCTTACGCTGAAACCGTCATTCCGACAACCGGTTAAGGCAAGGTCATTGAATTCGAATGACAACTGTGTCCGCGGCGCCAGTGGCATCGATCACGGTGAGCCGCGCAAACCCCGGACCCGGCGGATCGATCAGCCGCTGACGTCGCCCGTCGATCTCGCCGAGCGACGTTCCGTTAACCATGACGGTCATGGGCAGGACGCCGCCGGCGACCTTCACCGGCATGGCGGCGGCCTCCGCCCCGCCAGACCGATCGACATCGATCCGCGAGCCGTTCAACGGGAACTGAATGTGCAGCGCCTGCTCGCCACCCGCCCGCACCAGTTCCCCGACCGGGCGGAAGCGCTTGAGCGGCAACGGCAACTTCGCGTTGCTGGCCACCAGGGTCCCCTTCGGCGGCTTCGGCAGCGGCGTCAGCGTCTTGCCGGTCCGGGCGAAGGCGTCGAACAGAATCGGCGCGGCAGAGACCCGCCCAATCAGGCCGGGAACCGGCGCGCCGTCGGGCCGGCCGACCCAGACGCCGATGGTCATGCGGCCGTCAAACCCGACCGACCAGGCATCGCGATAGCCGTAGGACGTCCCGGTCTTGAAGGCGATGCGGTTGTGGGCGGCGTTCTCCGGCGGCGGCGTGCCCAGCAGCACGTTGCCGACCTGCCAGGCCGCGGCCTGATCAAGCAACCGCATCGGCTCGCGGTCGTCCTTGTCAGCAATGATCTCGCGCAGCGGTTTGGTGGTGCCGAGCCGGGCGAACCCCGTATAGAGCTGGGCAAGATCCTGAAGCGTCACGCCGACACCGCCGAGGCCCATGGCGAGACCCGGCGCCTCGTCCTTGGGCAGCACCAGATTGCCGCCGGCCTGCCGCAGCCGCGACGACAGCCGGCTCGCGCCGACGCGGTCGAGCAGCACGATGGCGGGCACGTTCAGGGACAATTGCAACGCCTTCTTCACCGGCACCGTGCCCTGGAACGTCATGTCGAAATTCTCCGGCGCATAGGAGCCGAAGCGGACCGGGCGGTCGTCGATCAGGCTGTCGGGATGAACGAACCCGTCCTCGAAGGCGAGGCCATAGATGAAGGGCTTCAGCGTCGAGCCCGGCGAGCGCACGGCGCGGGTCATATCGACCTGCCCTGCCCGGCTCTCGTCGAAATAATCGGCCGACCCGACACGCGCGAGCACGTCGCCGCTCTCATTGTCGACCACGATGATGCCGACCGAGATGTTCGGCCCCAGCGCAATGGCACGGTCGCGCGCCAGCGGCTCCAGCACCTTCTGCAAATTCGCATCCAGCGTCAGCTTGATGATCGGCGTGTCCTTGATCGTCGACAGCGCGGTGTCGGAGGCATGCGGCGCCAGGATCGGCATCGGCTTGCGCAGCTTCGGCACCGGCACCGCCTTGGCCTGCGTGGCGTCATCGGCGCTGACGACGTGCTCCGAAACCATGCGGTCGAGCACGCGGTCGCGCGCCCTGCGCGCGGCCTCGGGATAGCGATCGAGCCGGCGCGTCTCCGGCGATTGCGGCAGCGCCACCAGCAGCGCAGCCTCCGCCAGCGACAGCCGCTTCGGCTCCTTGCCGAGATAGGCGATCGAGGCCGAGCGGATGCCTTCGAGATTGCCGCCGTAAGGCGCGAGCGCGAGATAGAGGTCGAGAATCTGCTCCTTGGTCATGCTGCGCTCGATCTCGATCGCCCGCACGATCTGCCGCAGCTTTGCATAGAGCGAACGCTGCCGCCGCGGCTCCATCAGCCGCGCAAGCTGCATCGAGATGGTCGAGCCGCCCGAGACGATGTGGCCGCGTGTGGTGAGCTGCAACGCGGCGCGGCCGAGCGCGAGCGGGTCGAGACCGTTATGGGCGTAGAAGCGCTGGTCTTCGTAGGCGAGGAGCAGCTTGAGATACGTCGGATCGACGTTCGCCTTGGCATCGACCGGCAGCCGCCAGCGGCCGTCGGTCATGGCATACGCGCGCAGCAGCTTGCCGTTGCGGTCAACGATGGTGGTGGAGACCGCGCGCGACTCGTCGAGCGGAAGAGGGCCGAGGGCGTAAACCCAACCGACGAAGCCGGCGATGGCGAGGATGAGTGTGAACGCGGCTATTGAGAGGATACGAGCAGCGTATCCCCTTGCTCCGTCATGGCCGGGCTTGTCCCGGCCATCCACGTTCTTGCTCGCAGCACCACAGTCCGTGGATGCCCGGGACAAGCCCGGGCATGACGACTGAGTTTTTGGCGCCACTTCGCTCATCACTTCGCCGCCCGCACCTCGACATTGCCGGTCCCGGTCCGCCCATACCGCGAGGGATTGTACATATCCTCGACATAGGCCTGCGGCAGCACGTATTTGCCGGGCGAGACGGCGCGCACGACGTAAGCGACGGTGAACACCGCCTTGGAATCCGAGGCCCGATCGACGGCCGCCGTGAAGCGGTCGTCGCGGAACTCGGTGTCTTCGGGCTCCTCGCCGTCCTCGATCCAGTCCAGCGTACCGCTGTCGCCCGACGACACCAGCTTGGGATTGTCGATCTCGAGGCCGGCCGGCAGATAGTCGGAGACCATGATGTGGCCGTACTCCGGCTTGGCCTCGGTGATCTTCAGCACCACCGCGAAACGCTGGTTCTGCTTGACCTTGCTGATGTCTGCGGGCTTGCCGTCGAGCGTGAAATAGCTGCGCTCGATCTTGAAGCCGTTCGATGCGGGCGGCTCCGGCGTCACCGGCGAGCCCGACACCGAGACCACCGCCTGGATCGGCGCGTCGCCGGTGTTAGTGATCTTCAGCGGCTTGCCGCTCAGCGTGTCCGCCTTGTAGCTGCGATAGAGCGCGGTCTTGACGCTCTGGCCGTCGACCTCGATCGAGAGGTTTTCCTTGGCCAGTGCGCGTGCCGCCAGCACCAGCCACGCATTTTCCTGCGTGGAGGTGTAGGGCGTCAGCCCGCGCGCGACTTCCACCCGTGACACCGCCTGCGTCAGCGTCGCCTTCGGCGCGTTGCCCTCGCTCGCGAGCGAGACGAGCGCCGCCGCATCGCGAAGCTGCGAGCCGTAGTCGGTGCGGCCGAACTCCAGCACGGGCTTTGGCGCGAGGCTGTCGAGCGCGGCACCGTAGACGCGCTCCGCACGGTTGCGGTCGCCGACCAGCGCCAGCGCCGCCGCAAGCTGCGACTTCGCGATCGGCGTTGCGAGATTGGCGAGCTTGGTGTCGGCGAGATAGCGGAGGTCGCCAATCGGGGCGGCGCCGTTGCGGGCGAGCACGTAGAGGCCGTAAGCGAGATCGCGCCCACCGTCTTTCTCCGGCTCATTGCCGTTGACGACGGCGTTGCGGATGCGATCCAGCGCGTTCTTGAACAGGACATCAGGCACCACAAAGCCCTTCTCGCGGGCGCGGGTGAGGAAGTCCGTCACGTAGGCGTCGAGCCAGGCATCGTCGCCGCCGGCCGACCACAGGCCGAACGAGCCGTTGGAGCCTTGACGGGCCAACAGCCGCTCGATGGCGTCGCGAATGCGCTGGTCGACTTCAGTGTCCATGGCCAGATGCGCGCCGGCCGCGAGATCGTTGACATAGAGCAGCGGCATGGCACGGCTCGTGATCTGTTCCGAGCAGCCATAGGGATAACGATCCAGCGCTTTCAGGATCGTCGCCGCATCGAGCGCGGTCGACAGGCTGGCCGAGACCGAGACGCTGCCGGTGCCCGGCACGAGATCGGCGAACATGTCCGAGGTCAGCGTCAGGCTCTCGCCCTTTGCCAGCGTCCGGATCGAGCGCCGCGCCAGCACCTGGGTCGCCGCCTTAACGTCGAGCGCATAGTGGCGCGCCAGCGTCAGGCCGTTCGGACCCTTGATGTCAACGTCGAGCGTCGCCTGCCCCGCCGCGGTCGCATCGATCGCGAGCACGAACGAGTTGCGCTGCTTGGCGGCGAGCTTCACCGTGGTGGCGGGATTGCCGGTCATCTTCACCGGCCCGCCGGTCTTGACGTTGATGACGTAGTCGCCAGCCTGGCCCTCGACATTGTCGATCTCGAGGTTGACCGTGCCGTGGTCGCCATTGAGCAGGAAGCGTGGCAGGGTCGTGGTCAGCACCACGGGGTCGCGGATCACCACGTCGGTATTGGCGCGGCCGAGCTTGGTCGCGGTCCACGCCACCGCCATCACGCGGGCGGTGCCGGCGAACTCCGGAATATCGAAGCTCACCTCCACCGTGCCGTCAGCTGCAACCGTCACGATGCCCGAATAGAGCGCCAGCGGCTTTTGCGCGGGCGGTGAGCCCTGCAGGTCGGCCGCTCCAGCGTCGCCGCCGGACTTGATCTGGCCGCGCGTACCCGACATGCCGTCGATCAGTTGCCCATAGAGGTCGCGGATCTCCGCGCTCAGGCGGCGCTGCCCGAGATAGTAATCATCCGGCGCCGGCGGCTTGTAATTGGTGAGGTTGAGGATACCGACATCGACCGCGGCGATGACAATTTTGGCGTCCTCGCCCGGATTGAGCCCGTCGAGCTTGACCGGGATCTTCAGCGTCGCATTCGGCCGGATCAGCGCCGGCGGCGTCAGCTTGACCTGGAGCGTGCGGGCCTGCTTGTCGATGCCGAACCATTTCAGTCCGATCGCACGGCCCGGCATGCGCTGGGCGGCCGCATCGAGCGGACGGCGCAAGGTCGCCACCACATAGGCGCCGGTGCCCCAATCCTTGCCGACCGGAAGCTTGACCTGCGCGGTGCCTTCCTTGACGTCGATGGTCTGCGTCGTCAGCAGGCGATCGCCGAGCACGTTGACCGTGAGCTTGCCGGCCGAGCGGACGTTGACCGACACCGTCATGGTATCGCCCGACGCATATTGCGGCTTGTCGATCGAAGTCTCCAGGAGGTCCGGCGTGTCGGCGCTGCCGTCGGAATACCAGCCGACGTCGAACTGCACTGACGTGACCGGGCCGTCGGCGTCGTTCGACTTCACGTCGAGACGGTACCGGCCGGACTGCGGTGCCAGCGAGATCCGGGACGGCTTGTCGGCGGCAATGGTCACATCACCGTCGGCGACGCGCGAGGTCGACTTGACCGGCTCGTACTCCCAGTAATTGTTCTGACGATACCACTGGTAGCGCGACTCCATCTTCAGCAGCTCGTAGCGCAGGCCGTCGCGGCGCAGCTTCTCGCCCTCGGGCGAGACGAACACCAATTCGAACTCTGCCTTGTCGCCCTCGGTCAGGTTCTTGTCCGCGAACAGCGGCTTGATGCCGATCATCGCGGTCGCGGGCGCGACCGGCAGCACGAGCTTGCGCTCGACGGCGCGACCGCCGGTCTCGACCATGCGGACGAAGATCTGCGCCTCCTGCGGACGCGTCGAGGTGGGCGGCTTGTCCAGCGTCACCGGGAAGGTCGCAACGCCGTTGGCGTCGGCCTCCGGCAAATTCTCCAGCGGCGTGCGCTCGTTCGAGGTGGTCTCCTCGTCGGCGACGCCGAACTGATATCCGGAGAAGCCCGGGCGCTCGCTCGCGGGTGCGATCAGCATGTCGCCTTCGAGCTGGAGGCCGGACGCGGGCGCGCCGTAGAGGAAATGACCGTCCGCCTTAAGCTCCACTGGAGCGTTAGCTTTGATCAGCTTGTCCTTGGCGGACAAGTCGAATTCGATCCGATCGGGGACGTAGTCCTCGACCAGGAAAGAGGTCTCGCCGACCGACGAGCCCTTCGGGTCGGTGAAGGCGCGCACCCGCCAGGTCCCGGTCGGAACGGCGGAGTTGAGCGGCACGGCGAGCGTACGGCCGCCAGCGCCCTGGTCGGACAGCACGGCGCGGCGGTATTCGACGCCATCGGGGCGCTCGATCACGAGCGTCATCGGCCCGCCGGTGACGGCATTGCCCTGCCCGTCACGGAGCAGCGCGGTGAGATAGACGGTCTCGCTGGAGCGGTAGACGCCGCGCTCGGCATAGACGAACGCGTCGGCCCCGACAGGCACCACGCGGCCCGCGACACCGCGATCGGACAGATCGAATGCACCGGTCTTCAGGCTGAGGAAGGCATAGTCGGCCTTCTCGCCGGTCACGGTCAGCATGGCCGGCGACAGGCCGCCCTCGCCGCGCGCAAGGCCCGCCTCGAACAGCACGTGGCCGCTGTCGTCGGTCTTGCGGCTCGCCAAAATCTCGTTGTTGCGGGCAACGAGCCGGATTTCGGCCTTGCCGACCGGATCGGTCGAGGCAAGCGAGTTCACGAAGACATGGATGCCGTCATTGCCGGAATAGGCGGTGACCCCGAGATCGGAGACGATGAACCATTGCGTGGCGAGCTGATTGTCGTCGTCGGAGCCCGCGCCCTTCGCGGCGGCCGTCATCACGTAGACGCCCGGCTGGAGCTCGCCGAGCGCCTGGTCGACCGGGAATGCGGTGGTGACGTCCTGGTTCAGCGTCATCGCGGTCGCAAGCTCGCCGGACCAGACCTTGACGCCACGCTCGCTGCCGAGATCGGAGAGCTGATAGCGCGACAGCGTCTTCTGGAAGTCGCTGTCCACCACCGTGTTGATCAGGTTGCGGTCGCCGATCCGGAAGACGTTGACGTTCACCGCGGGCGTGTTGACGCTGACCACGGGAATGCCGCGCTGGCCGGTTTTTGGCAGCACATAGGCGCGGCTGGTGAAGCGCACGAACGGCTTGCGGTCGCGCACATAGACGTTGAACTCGGCAGATTTCGGCAGGCCTTCCTTGACGGTTGATGGCAGGCCGGCGCGCAGATTGATGTTGTAGCGCTCGCCGTGCTTCAGCCCGTCGACACAGAGCTGCTTGCCCTCGGCCGACAGCGCCGGCTTGTCCTGCCCCGCCAGCGCGAGGAATGGGCCAAAGTCAGTGCGCTTGGCGAGTTCCTCCGAGAACTGGAAGCAGGCGCGCGGGCTCGCCGAATCCGAGTCCACGGTGTAGTCGAGCAGCCGGAAGCCGTGCTCGTCGCGCATTTTCTCGTAACTCCCGCGGACGTCGGCGACCTCGCGCATGTCCAGTGACAGCCGCAGCGCATCGAGCGCCGGCCGCCAAAGCTTGCGTTCGGACAGCGACTTGCCGAGCACCGCGAGCGCATCCGCCTCCTCGCCCGGGTTGCCGGCGCGCTGGTAAGCGATGTAGGCGGCGGTCGAGGCGCGCTCCAGCAGGAACGTCTGCTCGCTTGAGCTCTTCGGAGAGATCTGGAAGATCACCTTGGCGAGCCGCAGCCAGTTGCCGGTATCCTCAGGCGTGGTCGCCGCGATCTGGCCGAGCACCGACAGGCCGGTGCGGTAGTCATTGCGGCGGAAGGCGGCGTCGGCGTCGGTGCGCAGCGTCGCGCTGGTCTTGGCGACCGGCCCCGCCTCGCTCTTGATCTGGGCCTCCAGCTTGATCGCGGAATCGGCGAGATCGTCGCGCTTGAACGCCTTGTCGGCGGCGGTCGCCGCACTGAGGCCGAACGCCAGCGTGGCGCAGATTGTGACGGCGCGAACCAGACCGATCATGAGGGACTCCCGGAAATCACGGCGAACGCCGCGGGCGCATGAAGTGCGCGGAAAGGTGACGGACTCAAGGCGATGGAACCAAAGGTGCAAATCGTCGCATTCGCCATGACAAGGCAAGCCCAGAGGAGACCGATCAAGGTATCGCCGCGCACGCCGTCCGTGGGCGCAGCAAAACCAGACCAATCGACCGGCGGCCATGTCCCGGAAGCCGGTCAGCGTTCCCGGCGATGTGAACCATCGTCCAGTCCGCTGCCGCTCAACCCGGCACCCTGACACCCCACCGTTCCGCTTTGTCGCTTCGGGTGGGAAAACGGTTCGCTTCAGGCTTGGCTAAACACCAGATTTTTCATATTGGCATGGTAGATGAACGGCCAGCCTCCCCGATCGGATGGCCCAAGACGGTCCCGTAGCTCAACTGGATAGAGCATCAGATTTCTACTCTGAGGGTTGCAGGTTCGATTCCTGCCGGGATCGCCAAGCATCATTGCGGCTCTCAATGCCTCGTCAATCCGGCCGCAACCCAAGCCTCCGTTGCTGGCGCCGATGTCGACGACCATGTCAACAAGCGCACAACGATTCCCGTAGTTGGAGATCAGGATCTTCGCGCGACGAAAGACCAGGAAAAGAGCACGAAGCATCATAAGGCCGAAGAACTCATCGCGAAGGGCCGAGACATCAAAATCGTGGGCGAGAGCGACTTCATGATTATGACGGCAAGCTGATTCGAAGTTGCGCAAGGCTCTTGATCCAACTTGATCAGCGTGGCGGACGTTCAGTCTCCAATCAACCGTCCATCACGAACGCGTGGGTAACCATACACCGGTCTTTGAACCGCGCAGAGACGCCTTATCTAAGCGCGGGGCGAATTGCGCCCGACAAGGACTCGCATGCTGCCAACCGAGTGGACGAGAATGGCTATCGCTTCCGCGGTGGCAATCGTCGCGATGTCGTATCTAGCTGTCGACGCGGGGCTTGTGAGTACCAACGCAGTCACGAAGCGCATCGAGGTGGTGCAGGCCTCGATCGTCGGCGCGGCGACGAGCCACCATCAACTCGCTTTCGCGGTTCAGGCGTGGGCGCGAGGGAGCCACGAGAAGCCGGCCGTTGAACACTGCATGGCGATCGACTGATTTTGGCGCGGGTCTAGCCGGACGAGCCTGCATTTCGTTTGTTCTCGTTCCGACTCCGCTTCGTTCGCAAAGCACGAATCGTCACCGCGAAAATCGACGCAGCGCACTTCTTAACAACGCGTTTCGCTCAACCGAATCCATCACGCATTCAACATCACCAGCACCGGCCGCAAGCGATACGCATCGATCGCGGCGTTCGACAGCAACAGCCTGCGCCGCTCGCCGCGCAGCATCATGCGGTCGATCCTGCCGAGGATGAAGCGGGCGGAGTCCCTGTGCTCGCCCGTGAGCAGGCCCGACTGGTCGAGATATGTCCAGGCGATCTCGAAAGACTGGGCGCGGAGCTGGGGGTCTGTCATGGCCGGCCAACGTCGGCGCGGAACGAATGTTCCTGCGTCAGGACTTCGCCAACCCAACCCGCGTCGTCGATCGCAAGAGACAAACCAAAATACGAAAGCGTCGCGGAACGAGATCACGGTCCGCACGTTGGATGCAGCGAAACAGAGTGGTGCCGACCAGTCAGCCCCGGTCGGCTTTGAAGGGCCCCGTGCTTGTCCCCCGAGCACGGGGCTTTCTCATGCCCGCGCCCCCCTCGCGCTGCAAAAGCAAAGGCGCGAGGCAGGCAATGCCCGGCAGCGCCGCAAGCATTGCGACGCACGGTGACAAATCAATCCGCCTGCTCGTCGCGCCGGTCGCGGGCGAGCTGATGCCAGGCCAGGGCCAGTTGGATCAGTCTTTGCCGGTCGTCGACGTCGGAGGACGCCGCCGCCCGCTTCATCGCGGCCTCGGCCTCGTGCTGTGGGTCGTACTTCGTACACATGGGACCAACATTAGCCGGTCGATCTGGACAAGCGGATGGCAATTTCGCCCGTATGAATGCGGGGTGGTTTTCGCGCCGTTCCGACGGGTGATCGCGGGCCGAATTCGGTTAATGCGGATCGCGCGCCCACCGGCCCCATCTGTGAATTGCGTCACAGCCAGCGCCTGGCGGCTCCGGTAAACAACACCTTAACCGCTCGCACCGATGCGAGAGGGCATAGGTGGTCCATCATGACACAGGAAGCAGCAGCTCACGTTCCGACCCAACGCGAAAGGTCCGACCTGTTCAGCGCCACGTTTCTGGTCACGATCGGTATCGTGATGCTGGCCTGGATCGCAGGCCTGGTCTGGGCCGCGATCGCGTTCTTCAACTGGCTGGTGTGACGCGCGAGGCGATCGGCCTGCACCACAAAAAGAGGCGGACCTGCGCCCGCCCCTTTGCTTCACTTTTTAGCTTCGGATTTTGCCTTAACCTCAGTAGCAGGCGCGCGGATCGGCCTGCACATATTGGCCGCTCGGATAGCGGTAGTAGCAATTGCCCTGGGCCAGATAGTAGCCGGGACGCGAGGCAGCGGTAGCCCCGGCGATGGCGCCGGTGGCGCCGCCGATCACGGCGCCCGCGGCCGCACCCGAGGCATTGCCCGAGATCAGGCCGCCGAGCACGCCACCGACGATGGCGCCACCAAGCGCGCTCGCGCCGGGATCAGCCGGCGGCGGGGGCGGCGGTGCATAGGCAACCGGCGGGGCATAGGCCACCGGCACGTCGTCGTAATAGTCGTCCGAGATATAGGCGGGCGGGCCGGCCATCCGCTGCGGATAATAATACCAGACACCGCCGACGTCCCACCACCAGCCGGAGCGGCCGTTGCGGACCTCGCGGCGCCAGCGCCCGCCGTCCCAGGCACGATTGCCGCGATAGGCGTGTCCGCCCCAATCGCGCGACACCGGTGCAGGACCGCGCGCATAGTTACGGCCGGGCGGCGGACCGCCGGCATTTTGCGGGCGAGGACCTCGATCGAAACCGGGGCCGGCGCGGCCGGGACCGCCCGCCTGAGGCGGACCACCCGGCTGAGCCTGCGGCCGTGCCGCCTGCTGCGGCGGCGGGCCCTTGCGCATGTTCTGATTGTTCTGGGGCGGCGCGCCTGCGCCCTGCCCGTGCGACGGATGGCCGTCCTGCCTTGGCGGCCGTGAGTCCTGCGCCTGCGCCGACAGCGCGAGCAATGACACGGCCGAAACCAAGGGAATGATGATCTTCATGCGGCTGGACGCACTCATGCGTGCTTGAACCCCTGCTCTCTCGTTTGCCATGGTGCCTTGCGCGATAGACGATTCGTACCGCGCCCGGTGGATGCCGGCTGACATAACAGACCTGCTTCGGCCGGCTATGTCGCGTTACAAATGTTTAAGATCACGGCAATTTTTCGGCTCCAAAAGGCGGAAGAGCACCGCGCTGGAGCAGTTCTAGCGGGCCGGCTCGATCACGTTGCAATTGCGCCGCCCCGACATCAGGCAGTCCTGCATCTTGCTGGCGGCGGTGAGGTCGCGGGCAAGCCACCAGCCGACGCCGAGGATCAGAAAAGCGATGATCAGCCCCGCGACCGCGCCGCGGCGGTTGTCGCCCGATTGAGGTTTTGGCGCGGATTTGAGCGTCTTGCCCGGCGCGGGCTCGGATTCAGGCTTGAACTCAGGTTTGGACATGACGAACCGATCACAAAGGCGAGCCGGCTTTATCACCTCTGCGACCTGGCGTCACATCCCGCCCGGAAAGTTCACCCTCGGGTCGGCCGGAGCAGATCCTTGCGTGACGTCTCGACCGCCGGCGTCGCCCGCGGGGCGCAGGTCGTGAGCACGAACGCGGTCTGGGTGCACTCCCAGTCGGCGCCCAGAACGGCGCTGTCGATCGGTTGAGGACGGGCGAGCAGCAGCGCAACGCCGGTCACGGCGGCCACCGCGATGGCGAAGGCGAGCAGCTTCAGGCTCGATCTTGAGATTGTCATGCCCGTGCTCCGTCTCGTATCGGGGCGGACGCTAGGCGCCGCTCCGTGTGCGCCCTTATGAGGGACATCACAATTCGGCAGTTTTTCCGGCCTACGAGAGATCGTCGGGGGGCGATTTTCGTCTACCTGATCGGCTGCAATTTGGGTGGCGTCGCGACGCGCGCCGATGTAAACGCTTCTGCGTCGCGTGGTGCCCGCTATGCCCAGCCGACTTACCAACACGCAGTTATGTAGGACTGAAAGCGAGGATGACAAGGTTCGTTCGATGAGTGGATTCAGGGAACCAGGATTCTCCGACCGGCAAAAAGCCGCGCAGGAAGCACGCAAAAATCTTTTGAACAAATTCAAGTCGCAACCGGGTCTGGACGATCCGGCGGTGGCGGCGCGTCGCGCCGAGCGCGAGGCCCTCGCGGCCAAGCGCACCGAGGCCAAGGCTGCGCGCGAAGCCGAAAAGGCCGAGCAGAAGCGTCTCGCGGAAGAAGCTGCAGCCGCCGAGGCCGCACGGATCGCCCGCGAAGCGGAAGAGTCGGTTGCCAAGCTGGCTGAGCAGGAGGCCGAGCAAAAGGCCAAGCGCGACGCCCGCTACGCCGCCCGCAAGGCCAAGCGCAAGTAGCGTTCTCCAGTAACGTTCAATTGAATTTGAGCTGAAGCGCCATTTCCGGGGCGGTCCACGTGACCGCCCCCGAACATTTGCGCCCGCCTGCGCCAACGCGACGTGATGACCGTAGAAGATCAGTTCTTCTTCATTCCGTCGTCTTTCTTCATCCCGTCCTTGGCCATGGTGTCCTTCGACATCGAGTCCTTCTTCATGCCGTCGTCCTTGGACATGGTGTCTTTCTTCATGCCGTCCTTGGACATCGTGTCCTTCTTCATCATGCCGTCGTCCTTGCCCATCTTGTCCTGGGCGAAGGCGGCCGGCGACAGCGCGAGGCCGAGCGAGAGAGCGGCAGCCGAGACGCCGAGCACGATGCGGGTGCGAATGGTCATGGGTAATCTTCCCTTCGAGATGATGTTGTCAGCGACGGACGCCGCTATCTGATCTCGACGGATTGCAGGCGAACGTTGTTACGCCGTCGCCGATAAATTTTGGCGGGCCGGCCGGTATCGATCATTCGGAGGAGTCTCAGGCCCGCGCCTGATATCTCCGGTGTGCAGCGCAGCATGATCAGCACTTGCCGCGGCATTCGGTCTCGAACTATCAGATGAGAGAACATTGGCTGAAAGACCGGCTAGGATGGGCCACAGCGCCGGCCTCCAAGGCTAGATCCAAGGCCCGATCCAGATCACACCAACAAGAACCGTCCGAAGAAACCGTTCAAGGGGATCACACCATGCTTACGCGCCGCCACCTGATCGCGACCGCCGTCGCAGCACCCGCCATCCTCCGCTTCGGCACCGGCACCGCGCATGCCGCAACCACGCTGAAGATCTCGCATCAATTTCCGGGCGGCACCATCGACAAGGGCGATTTCCGCGACCGGCTTTGCCGCATGTTCGCCGCTGAAGTTGCCAAGCGCAGCAATGGCGACATCGCCGCCGAGATCTATCCGAACTCCTCGCTGATCAAGACCAACGCGCAGTTCTCCGCGATGCGCAAGGGCGCGCTCGACATCTCGCTCTACCCGATGCCCTATGCCGGCGGCGAATTGCCGGAGACCAATATCGGCCTGATGCCCGGCCTCGTCACCACCTACGACCAGGGCATGCGCTGGAAGAAGGAGCCGGTCGGCAAGGCGCTGACGGACTTCCTCGCCGACAAGGGCATCATCCTGCTCACCTGGGTCTGGCAGGCCGGCGGCGTCGCCAGCCGCTCCAAGGCGATCGTCGCCCCGGAAGACGCCAAGGGCTTGAAGGTGCGCGGCGGCTCGCGCGAGATGGACATGGTGCTCCAGACCGCCGGCGCTTCGGTGCTGTCGGTGCCGTCGAACGAAATCTACGCGGCGATGCAGACCGGCGCCTGCGATGCCGGCATCACCTCCTCGACCAGCCTGATCTCGTTCCGCCTCGAAGAGGTCGCGAAGTCGCTGACATCAGGCGCCGGCGCCTCCTACTGGTTCATGCTCGAGCCGCTGATGATGTCGAAGGCGATCTTCGACAAGCTGCCGAAGAACCAGCAGGACGTGCTGCTCTCGGTCGGCACCGAGCTCGAGGCCTTTGGCCGCAAGGGCGCGCAGGACGACGACGTCGAAGTCGCCAAGGTCTACGAGAAGGCCGGCGCCAAGGTCTCGGCGCTCGACGCCGCGACCGTCGGCAAATGGCGCGACATCGCCCGCGACACCGCGTGGAAGGATTACAGCGCCAAGACCGCGACCGCGGCAAACCTGCTCAAGCTCGCGACCGACGTCGCTGCATGAGCCACGGTCCACTCCCGGATCGTGATGTCGAGACGAACGCTGCCGCAAGGACCGGCCTTGCGGCGGCGATCGATCGCGGCCTCGCCATCATCAACAGCATCATCGTCGTGTTCGCCGCGATCGCGCTGATCGCGGCCTGCGCCATCCTGAGCTACAGCGTGCTCAGCCGGGCCTTGTTCAAGGCCGCCAATTACTGGCAGGACGAGGCGGCCGTGTTCCTGCTGGTCGGCGCCACCTTCATGACGGCGGCCTATGTGCAGCAGAACCGCGGCCATATCGGCATCGAAGCCTTCGTCGGCCTGCTTTCGCCCCTCGCGAACAGGATCCGGCTCTGGCTGGTCGACGCCGTGACGTTCCTGTTCTGCGCCTTCTTCACCTGGAAGTCCTGGACATTGGCCCATGAGGCCTATGTCGATGGCCAGGTCTCGAACTCGATGTGGTCGCCGCCGCTCACCATTCCCTATTCGCTGATGGCGCTCGGGATGAGCCTGCTCTGCGTCCAGATCCTCGTGCAGCTTGCGCTGCCTTTTGCAGGAGCCAAGCGTTCATGAGCGTCCTCGGTATCGGCATCGCCTACGGCATCGCGACGCTGGTCATCATGTTTTCGGGCATGCCCATCGCGTTTGCGCTGGGCGCGGTCGCGGTCGTGTTCATGGGCATCTACATGCCCTCAGCCTCGCTCGATACGGTGACGCAGAATGTCTACGAGGAAATGGCCTCGATCACGCTGCTGTCGATCCCGCTCTTCATCCTGAAGGGTGCTGCGATCGGCAAGTCGCGCGCCGGCCAGGATCTCTATTCGGCCCTGCACGCCTGGCTGCATCGCGTGCCCGGCGGCTTGGGCGTCGCCAACGTCTTCGCCTGCGCGCTGTTCGCGGCGATGGCGGGCTCCTCGCCCGCGACCTGCTCGGCGATCGGCTCGGCCGGCATCCCCGAGATGCGCAAGCGCGGCTATTCCGGCGGCTTCGCGGCCGGCATCATCGCCGCCGGCGGCACGCTCGGCATCCTGCTGCCGCCCTCGATCACCATGATCCTGTTCGCGGTCGCCGCGGAAAAATCCCTTGGCCGCTTGTTCCTCGCAGGCATCGGGCCGGGCCTGCTTCTCGTCAGTCTGTTCGGCGCCTACGCCGTGATCCGCTTCCGCCAGGAATATGCGGCAGCCGAAGCGGTCTACAAGGCCGGCGGACCTGAAGCGGCGATCCTCGCCCGCGACGAGTACACGCTGGCCGAACGTTTCAGCGTGCTGCCGCGCGTGATCCCCTTCGTGCTGCTGCTCACCGGCGTCATGATCGCACTCTATGGCGGCTACGCCACGCCGTCGGAAACCGCCGGCCTCGGCGGCCTGCTGGCGCTGGCGCTGATCGCCGCGATCTACAGCGTGTGGCGGCCGAGCGACCTCGCGCCGATCATGAAATCGACGATCCGGGAATCGACCATGCTGATGATGATCATCGGCATGTCGCTGCTCTATTCCTACGTGATGAGCTATCTGCACATCTCGCAATCGGTCGCCGAATCCATCGTCGCGATGCACCTGCCGCGCTGGGAGCTGCTGTTCGCGATCCTCGTCATGGTCGTCGTGCTCGGCTTCTTCCTGCCGCCGGTCTCGATCATCCTGATGACCGCGCCGATCATCCTGCCGCCGCTCCGCGCCGCCAATTTCGACATCATCTGGTTCGGCGTCGTCATGACCATCGTGATGGAGATGGGCCTGATCCATCCGCCGGTCGGCCTCAACATCTTCGTCATCCGCAACGTCGCGCCGGACATTCCCCTGCGCGAGGTGATCTGGGGCACGCTGCCGTTCGTGCTGCTGATGATGCTCGCAGTGCTGCTGCTGTGCTTCGTGCCGGAGATCTCGACCGGCTTGCCGGATCTGGTAATGGGGCCGGACGGAAGCAGGTGATGGGAGGAGCCGTTGGCGCTGATCGGCCTCTGTCTCATTCTCGCCGTCGGCCTGTTCGGGCCGTTCGCCGCTGGGTCATTGGCGGGCGCGGCGTTTACACGGCTCATCAAGCGTCGCGGCTGGCGGCCCCAGGTGATTTCCGTGTTGCCGATCTCGGTGATGTTCGGGACCCTGGCCTACGTCGTCGCGCCAGCATTGCTGTTCGCCGTTTTCTTCGCGTTCTTGGGCCCTCATCCGCTGACGTTCCTAGCCGGGTTAGCGCTGGCCCTGTTCTACACGTGGCCGATCTGGCTGCTGATGGGCCCAGTCTTCTACATCTACGTCGTCTATCTTAAGAACCGCCGGAAGTGGCTCAGAGACTCGACGGTGGTTTATCTCTCGGTCATTGCTCTCTCGTCCGAGTGCGCTTTTCTGTTCTGGTTCTGGCAGAGCACACCGCTCCCATATTGAGCGTCGTCGCCTTCGCTCTTGGCGCAACTCTCGTAGGGTGGGCAAAGGCGCGCAGCGCCGTGCCCACCATCTCTCCGTGATCCAGGTAAAAGTCGTGGGCACGCTTCGCTTAGCCCACCCTACGAGCGCATCGGCTACCGCTCGCTTTCCCGCCGCCTCTTCGGCGCAATTGCCACGACCTGCAACAAATCCTTGCGCACGGCCTCGATGTGCCGCTCCAAAAACCCGCAGGCCTCCTCGACCTTCCCGGCGCGGCACAGCGCGATCAGATGGGCATGCTCCTTCTCGGCGGTCCCCATCGCCTTGGTGTTGGAGAGCTGCAAGCGCGTGTAGCGGTCGCTGGTCTGGAGCAACGACAGCACGATCGCGCGGGTGCGGGGCTGCGGTGCGTGGACGTAGAGCGCCATGTGGAAATCGGCGTTGAGTTGGCCCCATTCGCTGACATTGCGCGCCTTGATCGCCTTCTCGAACTGCTTGTGGATGTCGTCGAGCCCGTCGAAATCGTCGGCGGTGAATCGCGGCGCCGATTGCACCAGCAGCCGCGGCTCCAGGATGCGGCGCAGATCGAACACGTCGTTGATTTCGTCCAGCGACAGTTCGGAAACAATGGCGCCCTTCTGCGGCACGATCCGCACCAGCCCTTCGGCCTCAAGCTGGAATAGCGCCTCGCGCACCGGAATACGGCTGACGCCATAAGTCTCGCCGAGCGCATCCTGCCGCAACTGCGAGCCTGCGGGATAGGTGCCGTCGAGGATCGCCTGCCGGAGCTGGTCGACGATCGCAGCCGACAGCGTGCGATGCTTCAGAGGCTGTTTCATCTGACCTTCTGTTGTCCTTCCCGACTCATGTGGCCGAGCGGTCCCTCTCTTGCATGTTGAGCGCGCCAGCAAAAGCGCGAGGCCCGGCCAAAGCCGGTGCCCAGCAAAAGCGCGTCCTGCCGCCGGAATGACCGCAATCTCCGTTTGACACCCAAAATGTATAAATTATACATTTGCCGATAGCACGACAATTTTCAGGGGTGTGGGGCCTCCTTCATGATCGAGCAGACGATGCCGGCCACGCGCACTTTCAGCGTCCGACGCTTGGTCATCCGCACGTCGAGCGCCCTGCTCGCCGTCGAGCGCATCGCGCTGATGGGCCTGATGTACCTGCTCACGGGCCTGATCCTGGTGAACGTGGTCACCCGCTACGCGCGCTTTCCCATCTACTGGATCGATGAATCCGCGGTCTATTGCGTGGTCTGGCTGACCTTCGTCGGTGCGTCCGCGATGACGCGGCTGCGGCTCGACTTCGCGGTCACCATGCTGACCGAGCGTCTTTCGGCACGGCACCAGAAGATCGCAAAGGTGATCTCGACCGGCCTCGTCGTCGTGTTCGGCGTCGCGCTCATCATCACCTGCGTGCTCTGGATGGATCCGATTGGCCTTGCGCGCGCCGGCTTCGACGGGCGCAAGCTCGCGGCCGAAACCTTCAACTTCCTCTACACCGAGCACACCCAGACGCTGAACTGGCCGACCTGGGTGCTCTATCTGACGCTGCCGATCTTCGCTGTGTCGATGACCGTGCACGGCCTCGCCAATCTGCTGGAAGATCTCGAACTGGTCCCGCGCACGCCGCCGAAAGGCTTTGCGCTCTCCGAGCTCGACGGGGTCAACTGATGATCACGTCGGCAGCCTTCGTCGCGATCATGCTGGTCGGCGTGCCGATCGGCCTCTGCCTGTGCCTCGCCGGCCTCGTCTATATCGCGGCATCGGGCAATCCCGTGCTGTTCCAGTCCTATCCGCTCCAGCTGTTCGGCGGCGTCGACAGCTACGGCCTGATCGCGATTCCGCTCTTCATCCTGATCGGCGAGATCATGAACGGCGGCGGCATCACGCGCCGCATCGTCGATATGGCGATGGCCTTCGTCGGCTCGCTCAGGGGCGGGCTCGCCTACGTCAACATCCTCGCCAACATGTTCATCTCCTCGATCCTCGGATCAGCCACCGCGCAGGTCGCGATCATGGCCCAGATCATGGTGCCGGAGATGGAGAAGAAGGGCTACGACAAGACCTTTGCGGCGGGCCTCACCGCCTATGGCGGCATGCTCGGCCCGATCATCCCGCCGTCGGTGATGTTCGTGGTCTACAGCGTGCTGGCGCAGGTCTCGGTCAGCGACATGCTGATCGCCGGCATCGTGCCCGGCGTCATCCTCACCGTGATGTTCTGCCTCGTCATCGCGCTGATGGGCTATGTCTACAATTATCCGCGCGCCGATTATCAGACGCCGCGCCAGCGCGTCATGACGATCCTGCGGACGTCCCCAACCCTGCTGATCCCGATCGTCATCGTCGGCACGATTCTGAGCGGCCTTGCCAATGCGACAGAGTCCGCCGCCGTCGGCGCCGTCGCTGCGGCCCTCGTCGGGAAGTACTGGACCAGGGAATTCGAGTTCTCGCAGCTGCCGCAGATGATGCTGCGCAGCGCGATCTATTCGGCGATCGTGCTCTTCCTGGTGGCGGCCGCAGCCGTGTTCTCCTGGGTTTTGATCTTCGGCAAGGTGCCGCAGGAAACCGCCGGCTGGATCCAGTCCGCCGCCAAGGACCCGGTCAGCTTCATGCTGATCTGCAACGTCATCCTGCTGGTGATCGGCACGGTCATCGACGGCATTCCCGGCCTGATCATGACGGTGCCGATCCTGCTGCCGATCGCGACCGAGGTCTATCACATCGATCCCCGGCATTTCGGCGTCGTGGTGGTGATCAACCTCGTGCTCGGCCTGCTGTCGCCGCCGGTCGGGCTCTGCTTCTTCGTCGCGGCCGCCGTCACCGGCGCCAAGCCCGGCAAGATGTTCATGGTGACGCTGCCCTTCTTCGTCATCTCCTGCGTCCTGCTGGTGCTGCTCTCGCTCTATCCCTCGCTCTCGCTGATCCTCATCAAATAGATCCATCCAGAAGGAAGCCCGACCATGCCGCTTACACGCCGCCGCTTTCTCGCCGCCAGTGCCGCCGCCTCGGTGTTCGCACCGTCGCTGGCGCTCGCCCAGGCCAAGGAATTCCGCCTCGGTCTGATCACGCCGAACGGCCATTCCTGGAACAAGGCCGCCATCAAGTTCGGCGATGACCTCAAGGCGGCTACCAGCGGCCGCCTGACCCTGACCGTGTTCCACTCCGGCCAGCTCGGCAACGAGCCCGCGATGATGCAGCAATTGCAATCCGGCGCGCTCGACATGGGCTTCATCCAGGCCGCCGAGCTCGGCTCGCGCGTGCCGCACATCGCCGCGATCAACGCCCCCTACATCGTCCGCTCGACGCCGGCGGTCGCGAAGTTCGTGCGGCATCCGGCGGCGGTGAAGCTGTTCGAGGTGCTGCCGCAGGAGACCGGCACCATCGGCCTCGGCTGGGGCATCACCGGCATGCGCGCGGTGTTTTCTTCGAAGGACCTGACAAGCCTCGCCGACATCAAGGGCATGAAGCTGCGCATCAATCCGACGCCGGTCTATCGCGATTTCTATTCCTCGCTGGGTGCTGCGCCGACGCCGATCCCGACGCCGCAGGTATTCGACGCTATGGCCAACGGCCAGGTCGACGGCCTCGAGGCCGATCTCGAATTCTCCTGGAACCAGCGCTTCGACAAGGTGTCGAAGGTGATCCTCCAGATGAATGCCGTCTTCATGCCGATGGCCGCGGTGGTCTCGGGCCGGGTCTGGCAGACGCTGCCCGCGGCCGACCGCGAACTGATCGCCAAGACGATCAAGACGACGCTGGACGCCCAGATCGACGAGCTGGCCTCCAACGAGCCCACGCTGATCGAGAACTTCAAGAACGCACCGATCCCGATCCGCCAGGTCCCGGCCGGCGACACCGAAGCCGTCATCGCCGAGTTCGACAAGATCTGGCTGCCCAAGGCACCCGTTCTCGCCGAGCTGCGCAAGGTCGGTGCGACGCTCTGATCTCTTTCGCCATCCTCTTCACAACAACCGGCGGATCCAGCCCCCCGCCGGCCATCTCACTTGGAGTCACATCATGAGCCGCCGCGTTTCCTGGGAAGGCGTCTTCCCGGCCGTCACCACGCAATTCCACGACGATCTCTCGCTCGACATCGACGCCACCGCCAAAGTCATGGACGGACTGATCCGCGACGGCGTCTCCGGCCTGATCGTCTGCGGCTCGGTCGGCGAGAACACCTCTCTCGAGCGCAAAGAGAAGGTCGCGATCATGGAGACGGCGAAGTCCGTCGCGAAAGGCCGCGTGCCGGTCCTGTGCGGCATCGCCGAGTTCACCACGGCCTTCGCGGTCGAGACGGCGAAGGAGGCCGCACGCGTCGGCATCGACGGCGTGATGGTGATGCCGGCCCTGGTCTATTCGTCCAAGCCGCACGAGACCGCCGCGCATTTCCGTGCGGTTGCCACCGCGACCGACCTGCCGGTGATGCTCTACAACAATCCGCCGATCTACAAGAACGACGTGACGCCTGATATCCTGGCCACGCTGGCTGACGTCGAGACCGTGGTCTGCTTCAAGGACTCCTCAGGCGACACCAGACGCTTCATCGACACCCGCAACATGGTCGGCGACCGCTTCGTGCTGTTCGCGGGCCTCGACGACGTCATCGTCGAGAGCATCGCCATGGGTGCCGTCGGCTGGGTCTCCGGCATGTCGAACGCGTTCCCGCGCGAAGGCGAGACGCTGTTCCGCCTCGCCAAGGCCGGCCGCCTGGCCGAGGCCATGCCGCTTTACGAATGGTTCATGCCGCTCTTGCACCTCGACGCGCGCCCGGACCTCGTCCAGTGCATCAAGCTGTGCGAGCACATCATGGGCCGCGGCACCGCACTGACCCGTCCGCCGCGCCTGGCGCTGCTGCCCCAAGAAAAGGCCGAGGTCGAGGCCATGATGGCCAAGGCGCTGAAGAGCCGGCCGCGCCTGCCGGACGTCGGGCTGAAGGCGGCCTAAGCGAAGGCTCGTAGGGTGGATTAGCCGAAGGCGTAATCCACCTCTTCTGTCGCCGCGGACAAAGCCAGTGGCGGGTTACGCTTCGCTAACCCGCCCTACGTTGACGAACCCGCCCGCTTCTTCTTCGCATTCAACGCGGACGCCACGCGACTGACGGGCGCCTTGCCCAGCACGCCGCTCATCTCGTTCGTGGCAGCCAGCAGCTTTTCCATGTCCACCCCGGTCCTGACACCCATGCCTTCGAGCATGTAGACGACATCCTCGGTCGCGACATTGCCGGTCGCGCCCGGGGCATAGGGACAGCCGCCGAGCCCACCCGCGGCGGCATCGATGACGCGGACGCCCTGCTCCAGGCCGGCATAGAGATTGGCGAGCGCCTGCCCGTAGGTGTCGTGGAAATGCATCGCGAGTTTTGCGGGGGCGATGTTGGCGCTGACCGCGCGCAGCATCTCCTTCGCCTTGTCAGGCGTGCCGACGCCGATGGTGTCGCCGAGCGAGATCTCGTAGCAGCCGAGCTCCCATAGCGTATTGGCGAGATCGGCGACCGCCTTCGGCTTGATCTCGCCGTCGAACGGACAACCCAGCACGCAGGAAATATAACCGCGCACCGGAATGCCGTCGGCCTTGGCCCGCACCAGCACCGGCTTGAACCGCTCGATGGACTCCGCGACCGTGCAATTGATGTTGGCGCGGGAGAAGCCTTCGGAGGCCGCCGCGAACACGGAGACCACTTTCGCGCCGGCCGCGCGCGCGGCATCGTAGCCCTTCTCGTTCGGCACCAGCACGTGGAATTCGGCGCCCTTGATATGGTTCACGCCGCGCAGCACGGCGTCCGAGCTCGCCATCTGCGGGATCGCCTTGGGCGAGACGAAGGCGCCGACCTCGACCGTGTCGAGGCCAGCCGCCACCAGCGCCTCGATGAAGGCGATGCGGGCCTCGACGGTGACGGGCGTCTTCTCGTTCTGGAGGCCGTCGCGCGGCCCCATCTCGATGATGCGGACGGGATCGCTCATATCACTCTCCGGAAGCCTCGACCACGGCGAGTTCGACGCCCTCCTGCACGATGTCGCCGACGTTGCACCTGATGGATTTCAGCACGCCCGCATAAGGTGCCCGCAGCGTCTGCTCCATCTTCATCACCTCCAGCGTGAGGATCGGCGCGCCCTTCTCGAGTTTTGCCCCTTCCTCGGCCAGCACGGCGACAACCGTACCCGGCAAGGGGGCTGCGATCTTGTCCGCGCCGGTCTGCTCCTCGCTCTCGCCGCCGAACGGATCGACCCAATGCAGGTCGAAGCGTCCGTTGCGCGTGCGCAGGTAAAGCTCATGGCCGGAGATCACGGCCGCGACGGACGATTTGACCCCGTCCAGCGTCAGATCGAAACCACCATCCTTCGGCACGATCGCAAACGCCAGCTCGCGGTCGCCAATCACAAGCGTCGACGGTCCGCTGCCGTAGTTCAGCGTGACCTTCTGCTCCGTCCCGTGGCCGACGCGGAAGGCAAAGCTGCGCTGGCGGCGGCCGACCGGCTGCCAGCCGAAGGTCTGCCAGGGCGAGTTCGCAGCGCCTTGCGCGGCCTGTCGCTCGTCATGGATCACAGCGGCGACCGCTGCGCAGAGCTCGAGCTCGCCGGGCGCCGGCGAGGCCTGCGTCAGCACCGCCAGCTCGCGCTCGATGAAGCCGGTGTCGATCGCATTGGTCCGCACCTTCGGATGCGTCATCAGCGCCGACAGGAACGGAATGTTGGTGACGATGCCGCGAACGTCGGCCTCCTCCAGCCCGCGGTTCAGCCGCTCGATCGCGACATCCCGCGTCGGTGCCCACGCGATCATCTTGGCCAGCATGGCGTCGTAGTACGGCGAAACAGTATCGCCCTCGCGATAACCGGCGTCGATGCGCAGGCCGCCGGTCTCGGCCGGCAGCCGCCAGGTCGAGATCCTGCCGACCGACGGCATGAAGTTCTTGGTCGGGTTCTCGGCGTAGACGCGCGCCTCGACGGCGTGGCCGTTGAGCTTGATCTCGTCCTGTTTCAGCGGCAGCAGCTCGCCGAAGGCGACGCGGAGCTGCCATTCGACCAGGTCGATCCCGGTGATCAACTCGGTCACGGGGTGCTCGACCTGAAGGCGCGTGTTCATTTCGATGAAGAACACGTCCTTGCCGTCGGAGACGAACTCGATGGTGCCGGCGCCGACATAGTTCACCGCCCCCGCCGCCTTTCGCGCGGCAGCACAAACCGCCTCGCGCTGGGCAGGATTGAGCGTCGGCGACGGCGCTTCCTCGATCACCTTCTGGTGCCGGCGCTGCAAGGTGCATTCGCGCTCGAACAGCGACAGCAGATTGCCGTGGCTGTCGCCGACGATCTGCACTTCGATATGCCGGGGATTGTCGACATATTTCTCGATCAGCATGCGGTCGTCGCCGAACGCGGCTTTTGCTTCCCGCTTGGCACTGACGATCGCTGGTCCAAGTTCGTCCGCGGAGCGCACCACACGCATGCCGCGGCCGCCGCCGCCGGCCGAGGCTTTCACCAGAATGGGAAAGCCGACCTTGTCCGCGGCCTTCGCCAGCGTCGCATCGTCCTGGGCCTCGCCGTGATAGCCGGGCACCAGGGGCACGCCGGCTTTCTCCATCAGCGCCTTCGAACCTGATTTCGAGCCCATCGCATTCATCATGTCGGCGGTCGGGCCGACAAAGACGAGCCCTGCGTCGTAACAGGCCTGCGCGAACTCGGCGTTCTCCGACAGGAAGCCGTAGCCCGGGTGCACGGCCTCGGCGCCGGTCTTGCGTGCGGCTTCGATCAGCCGCTCGACATTGAGATAGCTGTCGCGGGCCCGTGCGGGCCCAAGCAGCACGGCCTCGTCCGCGAGCGCAACATGCATGGCGTCGCGATCGGCCTCGGAATAGACCGCAACCGTGCGCAGACCCATGGCGCGGGCGGTGCGGATGACGCGGGCTGCGATCTCGCCGCGGTTGGCGATCAGGAGCGTGCGAAAACGGCGGTAGAGCTTTGAACGGTCCATCGCATCACATCCTGAACAGGCCGAATTTCGTCGGCTCGATCGGCGCATTCGACGCCGCCGAGAGGCCGAGGCCGAGCACGAGGCGCGTGTCGGCCGGATCGATCACGCCGTCGTCCCACAAGCGCGCGGTCGCGTAGTACGGGTGCCCCTGGCTCTCATATTGGTCGCGGATCGGCTTGCGGAACTTGTCTTCCTCGTCCTTCGACCAGCTATCGCCCTTGGCTTCGATATTGTCGCGCCGGACCTGGCTCAGCACCATCGAGGCCTGCTCGCCGCCCATCACCGAGATGCGCGCATTCGGCCACATCCACAGGAAGCGCGGTGAATAGGCGCGGCCGCACATGCCGTAATTGCCGGCGCCGTAGGAGCCGCCGATCACGACGGTGAATTTCGGCACCGAGGCGGTCGCAACCGCGGTCACGAGCTTGGCGCCGTCGCGCGCGATGCCGCCGGCCTCGTATTTCTTGCCGACCATGAAGCCCGTGATGTTCTGCAGGAACACCAGCGGAATGCCGCGCTGGCAGCACAGCTCGATGAAATGCGCGCCCTTCAGCGAGCTTTCGCTGAAGAGGATGCCGTTGTTGGCGATGATGCCGACAGGATAGCCCCAGATGTGGGCAAAGCCGCACACCAGCGTCGTGCCGTAGAGTTTCTTGAACTCGTCGAACTCGGAACCGTCCACCACGCGCGCGATGATGTCGCGCACGTCGAACGGCTTGCGGCCATCGACCGGCACCACGCCGTAAATCTCCTCCGCCGCAAACAGCGGATCGCGCGGCGGATGCATGTTGAGGTTCGGCCGCGTGGACGGCTTCAGCGTGCCGACGATGCGGCGCGCGATGCCGATCGCGTGCGCATCGTTCTGGGCGTAGTGATCGGTCACGCCCGACTGCCGGGAATGCACGTCGGCGCCGCCGAGCTCCTCGGCGGTCACGACCTCGCCGGTCGCGGCCTTCACCAGCGGTGGTCCGCCGAGGAAGATGGTGCCTTGGTTGCGCACGATGATGCTCTCGTCCGACATCGCGGGCACATAGGCCCCGCCCGCGGTGCAGGAGCCCATCACGATCGCGATCTGCGGAATGCCCTGCGAGGACATCTGCGCCTGGTTGTAGAAGATGCGGCCGAAATGCCGCTCGTCCGGAAAGATCTCGTCCTGCAGCGGCAGGAAGGCGCCGCCGGAATCGACCATGTAGACGCAAGGCAGGTTGTTCTGCCGCGCCACGTCCTGCGCGCGCAGATGCTTCTTCACCGTCATCGGATAATAGGTGCCGCCCTTGATGGTGGCGTCGTTGGCGACGATGACACATTCGCGGCCCGCGATGCGCCCGACCCCGGTGACGACGCTCGCCGAATGCACGTCGCCACCATAGAGGCCGTGGGCCGCCAGCGGCGAAAGCTCCAGGAACGAGGTGCCGGGATCGACCAGCAGGTCGACGCGCTCGCGCGCCAGCATCTTGCCGCGCGACGTGTGGCGGTTGCGCGAGACCTCGCCGCCGCCGCCGGCGACCTGGGCGAGCTTTTCGCGCAGATCGGCGACAAGCCCGTGCATGGCCTCGGAATTGCGCGCAAAGTCGGATGAAGACGTATCGATGCTGGAATGAAGCGGCATGTTGATTCCAATGAGGTGAAAGGTTTTAAGCCGTCTCGGACATCAGCTCGCGGCCGATCAGCATGCGGCGCACCTCCGAGGTGCCCGCGCCGATCTCGTAGAGCTTGGCGTCGCGCCAGAGCCGGCCGACCGGAAACTCGGATGTATAGCCGACGCCGCCCAGCGCCTGGATCGCCTCGCCCGCCATCCACGTCGCCTTCTCCGCGGAATAGAGGATCGCGGCGGCCGAATCCTTGCGCAGGCTGCGCGCGTGGTCGGCGCGGTCGCAGGCCTTCCCCACGGCGTAGACATAGGCACGCGTGGCCTGCCAGGTCGAATACATATCGGCGAGCTTGCCCTGCATCAGCTGGAAGTCGCCGATCGGCTGGCCGAACTGTTTGCGCTCGTGCATGTAGGGCACCACGGCGTCCATGCAGGCCGCCATGATCCCGAGCGGGCCCCCCGAGAGCACCGCGCGCTCATAGTCGAGGCCGGACATCAGCACCTTGACGCCCTCGCCCACCTTGCCGAGCACGTTCTCCTCCGGCACCTCGCAATCGTCGAAGAACAGCGGATAGGTGTTGGAGCCGCGCATGCCGAGCTTGTCGAGATGCTGGCCGTGGGTGAAACCCTTGAAGTCCTTCTCGATCAGGAACGCGGTCATGCCGCGCGGGCCGGCCTCCGGATCGGTCTTGGCATAGACCACCAGCACGTCGGCATCGCCGCCATTGGTGATCCACATTTTCGAGCCGTTGAGCACATAGCGGTCGCCGCGCTTGTCGGCGCGCAGCTTCATCGAGACCACGTCCGATCCCGCGCCAGGCTCGGACATCGCGAGCGCGCCGACATAGTCGCCGGAGATCAGCTTCGGCAGATAGCGCTCGCGCTGCGCATCGGTGCCGTTGCGGCGGATCTGGTTGACGCAGAGGTTGGAATGGGCGCCGTAGGAAAGCCCCACAGCGGCGGACCCGCGCGAAATCTCTTCCATGGCGACGACATGGGCGAGATAGCCCATGTTGGAGCCGCCATATTGCTCCGGCGCGGTCATGCCGAGCAGGCCGAGGTCGCCGAAGCGCTTCCAGAGGTCGGCCGGGAAAAGGTTTGCCTTCTCGACCTCGGCGGCGCGCGGGGCGATCTCCGCCTCCACGAATGCGCGCACGGTGTCGCGCAGCATGCTGATGTCTTCGCCCAGATCGAAATCGATGCTCGGGATGTTCAAGGCGATTCCTCCGTAATTTGGGACCGAACCTAGCGGCATTAGGGCCCTTCTGCGGTCGAAAAGGTTGCATTTTCCGCCAAACTTGGCGAGGATTTTCCCAGAGGATGTCCATGCCTTTTCAAGCCGCAACCGCTGTCCCGCGCCGCGCAATGACCCCCGCCGCCTTTGTCCGCGGTGTCATTGCAGCCTATGAACGATACGGCCGCGATCCCACTGAGGCGCTGGGCCGGGGTCAGGTAGTGCCAGACCTTGTCAATTCTCCGGACGGGCGGGTCACGGCCGCCCAGTTCGAGGCCCTGGCGGGCCATGCCATGCGCGAGCTCGACGACGAGGCGCTCGGCTGGTTCTCGCGCCGGCTGCCCTTCGGCAGCTACGGCATGCTGTGCCGCGCCTCGATCACCGCGCCGACGCTCGAAGTCGCGCTCAAACGCTGGTGCCGGCATCACCGCCTGCTCACCGAGGACGTGCTGCTCGATCTCGAGGTCGGAGAGGAGACCGCGATCGTGTCGATCCGGGAACTGCGCGACCTCGGGCCGTCACGCGAATTCTGCCTGGTCACCCTGCTCCGTTACACGCTCGGCTTCTCCTGCTGGGCGGTCGATTCCAGGATCGCGCTCCGCACGGCGGACTTCCCTTACCCCGAGCCCGTCCATCTCTCGGTCTACCCGACCATCTTTTGCAAGACGATCCGCTTCGAGGCCGACCACGCCTGTATCGTCTTCGACAAGCACTATCTCTCGCTGCCGCTCACCCGCAGCGCGGCCGATCTCGACAACATGCTCAAGGGCGCGCTGCGCCTGACCGTACTGCCCTACCGGCGCGACCGGCTGCTGGTCGAGCGCGTCCGCCGCGTGCTGCGCCATGCCCGCGGCCGCAGTCTCGGCGCCGAGGATGTCGCAAGCGAGCTGGCACTTTCGACCCGCACCATGCACCGCCGCCTGCGCGAGGAGGCGACCTCGCTGCGCGATCTCAAGGAAGAGGCCAAGTTCGAGCTGGCGAAACAGGAGCTGATGCGCGGCCGCACGCCGATCAAGCGGATCGCGGAGATCGCCGGCTTCCGCAACGAGAAGAGCTTTTCGCGCGCCTTCCGCACCTGGACCGGCGCCTCCCCTCGCGAGTTTCGCGGCCGGTATCGCTGAGAAACGCCGTCACCAGGTCGTCACGAATTTACGGCCCCCGAGATGACTCTCGGAGGCCGCAACATCTCGAAACCGGTCTCGAATGCGAGCGCTGGTGTTCTTGCGTCAGTTCGAATTGGTCTGCGCGCCCGAACGAAGCTTGGGCTGTTTTGCCTGCTTCGGCTGGAACGCCAACGCATCGTTGCTGGTCTTCGCGCCGCCGCTCTGCGAGCACGAGCCGCCGATGCCGCCGGCCGCCTGACGGCAGGCTTCCATCGTCGGATAACCGCAGCCATGCGCGGCCTGGGCGCCGTTGGTGATGCAGAAATCGTCGGCCTTCGCAGCCGGCGCGGTCATCATGAGAAACGCAGAGGCGAACAGCGTCGCGGCGGAGGCGACGAACGTCTTCGAGGTCGAGGTCATGTTGTCTTTTCCTGGCTCAGGGTCCCACAAAAGCAGCCTCGGCATACGACGCACGCCAAGGGTCACATCTCGCATGTAGGCCGGGCACGGAGGCCGGCAATCACGGCGCCGCGCATTGCAGGGCTTCGTAAATCACATGTCACAGTTAGGTGAGTTACTAAGCTTTTAGGACGCCTGTCGATTCGGCTTTTGTAAAGTATCCGAGATTGACGATGCGGGCCGGAGGACGACGAGCATGCGCCTGGCTCCGTCATTGCGCGCGCAGCGAAGCAATCCAGAGTCTGTCCGCGGAGGGATTCTGGATTGCTTCGCTGCGCTCGCAATGACGGCGCGGACGGAGCGAGTGCTGATCCGTCACCGAGTGCAAATGGCCTACCCTGCCGACGCCACCACTTCCTGCAACGGCAGCGGCACGTCCTTCGCAACACCCAGCACCGGGAAGCTGCGAACGTTCTTCACGTTTGGCATCGCTGCGAAATGCAGCAACTGCTGGCGCATGCTCTCGACGCTCGGCGCGACGCATTTCAGGAGATAGTCGGTATCGCCTGAAATCCGCCAGCATTGCTGGATCCGCGGGATCGCCGATATCGAACTCTCGAACGCCTCCAGCACCGGCTGCGCCTGGCTGCCGAGCTGGATCGAGACGAACGACACCACTTCATAGCCGAGCCGCCGCTCGTCGATGACGGCACGCACCGCCCGGATCACCCCCCGGCTGAACAGCGATTTCAGCCGGCGCAAACAGTTCGGCGCAGACACGCCGACGCGCAGCGCCAGCTCGTTGTTGCGGATACGCCCGTCCTGTTGCAGCTCGGAGAGTATCTTCAGATCGACGCCGTCGAGCTGGTCACGCCCGGCCATCCCCCACCCTCGTCATGGTCGTGTCATGCGAGGCAGCGAAGCACGCGGGGGAAGTGGTGCCAACCACCTTGGGCTTCCGAGGGTTAGAAAAGCGTGGCGAGCACTTGCCCCGCGGCCCATCCTTCGAGACGCCCGCCTCCGGCGGGCCCTCAGGATGAGGTCACGTTTTCGCAGCGAGATATCAAATCCTCATGGTGAGGAGCCCGCGAGGCGGGCGTCTCGAACCATGGAGGCCGCGCTCGTCCCGTCACCCCGCCGCTCCTGAACGCAAATGCCCGGGACGAGCCCGGGCATGACGGCATTTCAGTTGGCAAGGGCCTTTAGTGCGTCCAGGGCTCGCCGCGCCGGAACGAGAAATTATCCGAATACGCGACCGGGCGGCGGATCGAATCCTGGGGCTCGATGACCTGGTAGGCGATGCCCTTGCGCTCGCAATAGGCGACCGCCTCGTCCTTGCTGTGGAAGCGCAGGGTGATCTGCTGCTTCATGTCGCCGGACGAGGTCCAGCCCATCAGCGGCTCGACCGCGCGCGGCTGCTCCGGCTCGTAGTCGAGCTGCCATTCCTTGGTCTTCGACCGGCCGGATTGCATCGCGTTCTTGGCGGGCTTGAAAATGCGTGCGGTCATGGTCGGTCCGGGCCTCTTTGCGGCATTTCGTTCGATTTCGATGCGTCACGGTAGCAGTTGGTGCAAACCGCGGGCATAGTATAGAGACACCGTTCGGGAACTGGCCGGTGATTCCGGCCGCCCGGGTGCCCTGCTGACGGGTATAGTCATTATGCTGCACCGTGACAATTGCGTACCCGCCTTCCGCGCCGCGGTCCCGCCCGCCGGCCCTGCCTCGCAAACATCAGCCTGTCCGTCCACTTCGAAAGCCCACCTCGCATGGCCTTCCTGAACGTCAGCGCAACGCTCCCCGAGAAAGGCCGCGACCTCAGGCTCGACCTGTTCCGCGGCGTCGCCAACTGGGCGATCTTCCTCGACCACATCCCCGACAACGTCGTGAACTGGATCACGACGCGCAATTACGGCTTCTCCGACGCCGCCGATCTGTTCGTCTTCATCTCCGGCTACACCGCCTCCTTCGTCTACGCGCGGATGATGCTGGAGCGCGGCTTCATCGTCGGCGCCACCCGGTTGACCAAGCGGGTCTGGCAGCTTTACGTCGCCCACATCATCCTGTTCGTGATCTACATCGCCTCGATCAGCTATCTCGCGCTGCGCTTCGGCGATTCCGAGATGATCAACGAATTCAACGTCGCCGGTCTCGTCGACAACGCCACCGAGACGCTGCGCCAAGGGCTATTCCTGCGCTTCAAGCCGCTCAATCTCGACGTGCTGCCGCTCTATATCGTGCTGATGGGCCTGTTTCCGCCGGTGCTGTGGTTCATGCTGCGCAAGCCCGATCTGACGATGGCGCTGTCGATCGTGCTATGGCTCGCCGCGCGCCATTACGGCCTCAACCTGACCGCCTATCCGGCCGGCCAGTGGTACTTCAACCCGTATGCCTGGCAGGTGCTGTTCGTGTTCGGCGCCTGGTGTGCGATGGGCGGTGCCCGGCGCTCGATGACGCTGATCAATTCGCCGATCACGCTGTGGCTCTGCCTCGGTTACATGCTGTTCGCGCTGGTCATGACCATGGCCGGCCGCTTCCCGACCCTGGGCGGCATGTTCCCGGAATGGCTGTTCTCGGCCTTCAACCCCAACGACAAGACCAACCTCGCGCCCTACCGCTTCCTCCACTTCGTCGTGATCGTGATCCTGGTGATCCGCTTCGTGCCGAAGGAATGGCCGGGCCTGGAGTGGAAGGTGTTCGATCCGCTGATCGTGTGCGGCCAGCAGTCGCTCGCGGTGTTCTGCGTCGGTGTATTCCTGTCCTTCGTCGGCCATTTCGAGCTGTCGATGAGCTCGGGCTCGCTGTTCGCGCAGATCTTCGTCAGCATCGCCGGCATCGCGATCATGACGACGGTGGCCTATTACATTTCCTGGTCCAAGAAGCAGGACAAGCCGCTGAAGCCGCCCGCCAAGCCCGCGGCCGCCCCGCCTGCAAAGGCCGCCTGAGACGGACGACGGCGATGCGGCGTCATGCCGCTTCGCTGTCGTACTCGGTGAACTTCCTGTAGATCCAGTCGCGGCCGTCGTGGCGGCGCCAGACCTTTCCGAGCACGAGCTGCCCGTTGATCGAGCGGCGCGGCACGATCACAGTCCAGAGGTGCCAGATTTCGGTCCAGCTCGACTGCGGATAAGCGGTTCGGACGTTGCGATCGAAAGACATGACGCAAAACTCGCAGGATACGCGCGCCGCGATGAACATGATTGCTGTGTGAGCACCCATTGCAGGCAGCCCATTGCGCGCCTTGCGGACCTGATCACAGCCATCGAGGCGGCCGCAACCACCGCTCGCCCTTAACCTAACCGATCAACCTTACTTCTCATGTATGGGGGGCCAGACCGGTTGAAAACCGGCGCCAATTTTTCTAGAGTACGTGCACAATTTGAGAATGAGCGGGCCGTTTTAGGCACGCGCTTGCAATTTTGAACTGACGCGAATTTTTCAAGAGAATTGACTGGCCGGGGGCGACCACAATGAATTTGCAATGCATTCGGCTGCGCCTGGCGTTGCGCTCGACGCCACTTGTTTCGCGCGTCCAGACATCTGTCCCGGAGCCGCCGAAGGCCGCCAACGACAATCAGCTGATCTGGCCGTACCTCCCGTTTCCGCTCGGCTGGTACGCGACCAGCTGAACGCTGGAGCTTCGCCCGAAAACGCTCCGGAAAAGCGCAACGCCGCGCAAGCGGAATATCATCGCTTGGCGGCGTCCGTTTAGGTATTGGGCGCTGAAATCCCCAACACCCTTATGTCTGTGGCGACAGCCAAAGGTTCGATACAATTTTTCGAATTTGCATCCACGACCCTGCTCCAATGCCTTGAAAAATCGCGCAGAAGTCGCGTTGGGCGAGGAATGAGCGCCAAGGGTTCAGTTCGGGATTCGACAGAGGTTCAGGCCCGATCCGCGCGCATGTGGACGCGATAGGCCGCCTGCCCCGCGACCGCGCCGGCTCACATGCTCGCCGTGCTCTGGGCGTTAGCGCTGAGCGTGCCTTGTGCGTTGTATGTCTGTCCCGCCTGATTGCCCTGGCCTCTTTGGCTGCCTTGCGCGCTCGCCGAGGTCGAGACTTCGGTCGTGCCGTCGGAATAGGTGATCGTCGTGGTGGTGATGCCGCCAATGGTGGTGGAGACCTCGCTGACGATGGACTTGGCCGAACCGCCGCCGCCTCCCGAGCCCGAGCTGCCGCCCGCCGATTGCGACGACGATGTTGCTGATGTCTCCGACGTGGCCGAGGTCGACGACGTCGCCGAGGCCGCGGAGGATGACGTCGCGGCAGTCGACTGGGACGTCGAGGCCGTCACGGCGGATGAAGCAATCGCACTGATCGACATGGAGACCTCGCCTGAAGGAAAGCTTGAAGCAGATTTCGGGTGCCGCGCCGACGGCGCGCCCTGCTGTCTCCTTCAACGCGGCGGAGGCGCCAAGCAGGCGCAGCGTTTGCGAAAATCGCAGCCGCGCGCCTGGTCCCGGGACCGGCATCAGCAACCAATCCCCGCGCCACGCGTTGCAGCTTCTTCCCACCTGTCCGGTGGACGTCGCAGGTACCTGCGCGCCTCTCGTGAATGGACAGTCACTTGTCTCACGTCCGTGTGAGCTGGAGCGCGGCCGGTGAATTTTCACGAGCGAGCAGAGACCAATGAACAGCAGGCCGCAAGGCACGGGGATGCTCAAGGGGATGCTGTGAGTCAGATTGATACGACCGAGAAGCTCTCGGGCGCGCCGGAAACCGGAAGCTCGCTGTTTGCGCTGTGCGGACTTGGCGTCGCCGGGATCGTCATGCTCGGCTGGATCTGCGCCCTCGCCTGGATCGCCTGGCGGCTTGTAGAGTGGCTGCTGTTCTGATGCGACGCTAGGTCGCCAGGGCCTCTAGTATCAGCCTTGAGGCATCAACATCGGGACTGGTCGGGGCAGCTGGATTCGAACCAACGACCTGCAGTACCCAAAACTGCCGCGCTACCAGGCTGCGCTATACCCCGAATGTCCGGCGAGCCCCGTCGATACACGCTTCCCGGAGCTCCATCAAGGCTTCCAGGGCCGCCGATGAGGCGAGCGCTGGCCCTGCCCGTTCGCCCCCCTATTTGGTGCCGAACAGCGGATGGCCGATGCGGTCGCCGGGACGGATGCCGTATTTCTGGGCCGTGCCCGCCACAACCTCAAGGACCGCCCGGGCGGGCCCCCGGGACGAGATGATCCTGGTCGACATCGGCTCGGTGTTTTCGGCGATGCGCAGGATGCGGCCGTCGGCGCGGATGAAGATCATGTCGAGCGAGACATAGGTGTTCTTCATCCACATCGAGATTTCCTGCTCGGGATTGAAGTCGAACAGCATGCCTTTGCCGTCGGCCAGTTCCTTGCGGTACATCAGGCCGGTCTGCTTCTCCTCCTCGGTCGTCGCCATTTCCACCGAGAACACCTGTACGCCGTTCTTGGTGACGATCTCGAGCGGCTGGAAGCTGGCAGCGCCGGCCGGTGTGCCGGCGGCGGCGAAGGTGGCGACGAGGATGGCGGCCAGCCAGCCCTTCGCGATGGACCAGACGGCCTGTCGATCAAAATTCATGGAATGGCACCCGGGCGTGGAACTGGACCAGTCCTTACGCGGCGCGTGTGGCAAAAGCCAGAGGCGCGCCGGTCACCCGGCGCGCCTCTGCTCACGATTGCGGGAACTGGAAGCTAGTGCGACTGCAATCCCGGCGAACCCGTCTCGGGATGGATCTCGGCCGCCATCATGCCCTTCGAGCCGGGCCCGAAGCGGACCAGGACATACTGGCCGGGCCGCAGTTCGGTCATGCCGAAGCGGCGCAGCGTCTCCATGTGCACGAAGATGTCGGGCGTGCCCTCACCGCAGGTCAGGAAGCCGAAGCCGCGCAGCCGGTTGAACCATTTGACCTGGGCCCGCTCGAGCCCGCTGGTCGCGGTCACCGTGACGTGGGTGCGCGGCGGCAGCATCTGCGCGGGATGGATCGCGGTCGACTCATCCATCGAGACCACCCGGAAGGCCTGGTGGCCCTTGGCGCGCTGGACGCACTCGACGACGATGCGGGCGCCTTCGTAGGCGGTCTGGAAGCCGTCGCGCCTAAGCACGGTAACGTGCAGGAGCACGTCGGGCCAGCCATTGTCGGGAACGATGAAGCCGTAGCCCTTTGAGGCGTCGAACCATTTGATGACGCCGTGAACCTCAACGAGGTTCGCGCTGGCCTCGCCTAACCCGGTGAAAGGGCTGAGCACGCTGTCGCGACCGGCACCGCCGTGCTCGCCCGCCGCGGGAACTCCCATCTTCTTGGACTCAAATCCGTCCGACGACCCCATAACCCCGGACCCCACACATCCCATGCAACCCGCCACATTGGCGGCGCTCGAATCACGCGTCTTAAGAGAAACTTCTCAACTCGACGCGACGCGAATCTTTCGACTCAAAAGATAACACTCCCGGTTGCGACGCATAGACAAAAAAGAGATTCGACGGAACCTATGAACAGCTTGCACAGCCGCGAATCAAATTGATGCCTCAATTTCCGACAAAGGGACCGAGAGTCTCGCCGATGTCGTGGCGGATCACGAGGTCGGCGATGTCGTCCTGATCGGTCGGCTCGCGATTGATGATCACCAGACATGCACCCGCGTTCTTCGCCATCATCGGAAAGCCCGCCGCCGGCCAGACCACGAGCGAGGAACCAATCGCGATGAAGAGGTCGCACGCTTGCGACAGCTCGGTGGCCCGCTGCATTTCGTCTTCGGGCATCATCTGGCCGAACGAGATCGTCGCCGTCTTCACCGGCTCGTCGCAATTCGTGCAATTGGGGGCCGCGCCGTCCGTGTCGAAACGGCGCTTCACCCAGTCGAGTTGAAAGGCCTGCCCGCATCCGATGCAGCGCGCGTAAGTGGTGTTGCCGTGAAGTTCGATCACGTGCTCGCTCGCGAAGCCCGAGGCCTGGTGCAGATTGTCGATGTTCTGGGTGATGATCGCGGGGATCTTGCCGGCGCGGTAGAGCGAGGCCAGCGCGCGATGGCCGCGACCGGGTCTTGCCGCCGCGAACACCTCGTCCATCGCGAAGCGGCGGCGCCAGGATTCATCGCGCGCGTCCTGGCTCGCGACGAACTCGCCGAACTCGATCGGACGGTAGCGCGTCCAAATTCCACCCGGCGAGCGGAAGTCGGGGATGCCGCATTCGGTCGAGATGCCGGCGCCGGTGAACGGCACGATCGTCCTGGCTTCGGCGATCATGTCGCCGAGCCGCTCAACGCCGCTGCGAAGATCCGATGCAATCAATCGCGGCCTCCCGATTCAATGTCGCGCTAGCTGCGTCACACGCAAGCGACAAGATTGTTGACGCTGTTATCCACCGCCGCGCGCGAACCGTGCAAGACTCTGATGAGTCAGGGCGGCAATTTTTTCCGACCTCCGCTTATCACAATCCTGCAATGCCGCCTCCCCATTGACGCCCCAATCAGAAGCGCCAATGCATGTGTTGACGCGACTCAACGTGATTGCGGCGGCAGTGCTTGAGTTCAAATGTGCACACATACTCAGGTAGAGGGGATTTGACATGACCGAAGACGAACAACGCAAGATCCGCGAACGCGAAGAGATTGCCGCCCGCGTCGCCGCCTTCCGTGCCACGCAGGAAAAGTTCAAGCGCGAGCGCGACGAATATTTCGTGTCGACACTCGACAATGCGCGCAAGGTGGAACGGCCCTCGCTCTGGCCATAAGATACGCCTGATCGCCACGCATGAAAAAAGCCCGGAGCATCGCTCCGGGCTTTTCGTTTGGTCGGCGATTACCAGTGACGGTAATAATGGTGGCGACGGGGGTAGTACGGTCCATCGCCGTAATAGGCGTACGGGCCGGGGCCGCCATAATAGGCCGGGCGGCCATAGTAACCGTAGCCGGGACCGTAGCCATACCCGTAGGGATGGGACGCGGCGACCGCACCCGCGGTGATCGCGCCCGCGGCGAGGCCGAATGCCAGGCCCGGGCCGATGCCGCGACCGCGCGCCTCGGCGGGCGCTGCCATTGCGGTCACGCCGATTGCTGCAACGGTGGCCAGAACTGCCAGTGTCTTCTTCATGACTCTCCTCCTTCGCATCTCGCCATGACAACGCCGGGGGAATGCGATGGTTGCGCGCAGCGCGGAACCCGAACGCCTCAAAAAAAAGCCGTGGGCGACGGAACGAAACCGCGTTCCGCCAATTGCATCTCTAAGTGCGGAAGCCTCCGCCATCCGGTCGAGGCGACAGCACGAAGACCCCGTCAGTATCCTCCGCGATGCTGGCGGGGTTTTTGGTTTCAGGGCGTCAATGGCAGCAAACAACAAGGGCTGCCAACGGGGCGGACAATCGAGGAGGAGACAGTGCCGCTATCCGCTTTGCTGGCTCGTATCAGGAAGCTCGTCCCCAGATCGCGCGACCGGCATTACGACGAGATTGTCCGCAATTTCGGGGTGGGCGCGCTGCGCACGCCGCCGACGCCGATGAGCGACGGCGAGCTGGCGCGGGCTATCGCCGAGTTTCTCAAGGACACGCCATCGACGGAATCGGTCGCGACCCTCGGCCGGCGGATCGATCCCTCCTCGCCGCTCTGAGTGGCATGTGCCGGGTGCGGGAACATGCGCAGCGTGCGCACGTTGCCTAGCCTTCAAGAGAGAAGAGGCAAGGCAAGAGGTTCGTCATGCCCGTATGGCTCGAAATCCTGGTCAATCTGTCCGGCTATGCCGGCTTCGTCGCGCTCGCGAGCCGCGGGGCCGCAGGCCCGGCCCATTCCGACTGCATCTGCGGTGAGGAGCACTAATGCGCGCGCGGCGCCTGCCCTGCGGTGCGCACCAGCCTGTCGGCCTTGACCGCGACGCGCGTGTCTTCGGGTTGCGGTCGCAGCGAGAAGCTGATCGTCACGAAGGCGAGACAGAACAGCGTGCCGGCGACGGCGACGCGCCGGTAGGTGTGGCGGTCGCCCTGGTAAAAGGTCGGCTCTGAAAAAGGTGTCATGAGAAAGCTGCTTCTTGGCAAAGTCGTTCTTGTGCTTGCCGAGACACCTACTCCACGCAGCACCAAGCGCAACGCGATTGGGCTTTTAACCTAACCGAATAGGGTTATCGGGTTCGGCGCAAACTTTCGTTAGGAGTTTGCGCAGGGCATCGCCGACCTTCTTTGTTCCAGCTTCGCCTGCGTTTCGTTCTCGAAGAACGAATCGGATTCGAAGAAATCGGCGCGGAGCATCTCTTAACAAATCATTTGCACGCAAACGAACGCCGTCACGACGGACGATCACATCGCCTCGTCGGACTTGAGCGCGGGCGGCGGTACCTGCGGCACCGACGGCCTACCTTTGCGCAAGCGCGGATGCCTGTCGTACCAGAACACTTTTGCGATCTCGGCGAGATACCAGCACACGTCCATGTCGCGCTCCCTCGCCTTATTGCGTAGCGAGGAGACGAGGACGGGACTGTGCGAAGAATCACGCGCACCTGGCGCCGCGACGCCCGTGTCCCGCATCGATACAGAAGCCATGGCTTGTTCTGCATCCGACTCCATTTCGTTCGCAAAGAACGAATCGGAGTCGGACAAACCGGCGCGCAGCGAGTCCTAACGATACGTGAAGGCGCGTGCCATCAGCCTCACGCCGCCCGCTTCGCCTTGTCCTTCTCGGAAAAACTTTCGAGGATCTGGATGCGGAGCTCTTCGGCCGCTGGTCCCTCGACTTTCCGGAGCTGATTCCAGAGCCGGATCACTTCGCGCTGTTTCTCGACGGTCATGAGCAACCTCCCAAGCTGATGATCGACTAGAACAAAATGAGAACAAAAAGTCCAGCCCCTCGCGCGAGATTTCTGCGCGCGCTGCGTTGAACCTTTTCAGGTCCGCGCGGACCCATGGAGGCTGGGGATTTCAGCGCCCGGTCAACATCGCAGCGCCGCCTGACGAACATACTCCGTCACCGCGGCGCTGTTGCTTTTTGGATTTTCAACCTTAAGTTCGGAGGCACGGCTGACGGCCAGGCGCTGAAATCCCAACGCCGTCAGTCAAGAGAGCCCCGTGCGAAAGCGCGGGGTTTTTCTTTTTCGCTGTCGGCCTGATCTGCGCGCGACCTCGCGGGAACGCGGTTGCGCCCTCCCCGTTAATCTGTTCGGAGAGAGGGACCGTGACCAAAAAATATTATGCCGTCGAAGTGGTGCGCCAGATCGAGGAGACCGTCGAGATCATGGTGGAGGCGCCCGACGAAACGACTGCGCACGACGCCGCGCTTGCGCATCTGAAGTCGCGCGGCGGCGAATACCAATGGCTCAATGCCAAATGCGATTTTGTCGTCTGGCGCGAGCGCGAGATCGACACGCCCGCGATCGTGGACGTGTCCGTCTAGCTGCCGGCGACGTCACCAGACCTCATACCGGCAGATTGTCCGTCATCCCCGGCGGCACGTCGCCCTGCTCGGTCCGCTCGGCGAGCAGCTCCTTCTCGGCCTCGTACCAGAAGATGTCCATCCGCCCTGCGGGCTCGCCGGCCTCACGCCAGAGGTGATAGGCGCGATTTCGGATGTCTTCCTCACTCATGCCGGCCATGTGCTTCTCCCTGTGGGAAGCAAAGCCTACAACGCCCGGGAGTTCCCTTCCAGCGTCCACCATCGCGGTCGCTGCGGCGCTTCGCGAAACGAAGCCGCCGCAACGCGCCGCAGGTGTCTTGTCTCCGGCGTCCTAGACGGAGTCCTTGGCCACCTTCAGCGGCGAGGCCTTCACCGACTTGCTGGCGGGCTTGGCCGCGAACTGCATCGGCTCCTTGGTGAAGGGATTGACGCCCATGCGGGCTTCGGTCGCAGGCTTGTTCACGACCGACATTTTCACGAAGCCGGGAATGACGAACTCGCCGGACTCGTTGAGCTCCTTGTAGCCGACGGTCGCCATATACTCGATGACCTGCTTCACGTCGTTCTTCGACAGCTGCGTGCCCTCGGCAATCGCATCGATCAATTGGGTTTTCGTCATCTTCGCCATGTCTGGAATTCCTTGTGTGGGGGGCGAGCAAATCCTGCTCAGGACACAGCTGAACCACGCAAGTGTGATGCTGATTCAGGCCTGATGTCGTGAAGTCACGGGGCTTAGACCCCATCGAGGCCCAAAACACAAGCAGGGGTTCTGCGGGGTTCCGTGGCGCTGTTGACAGATGTCGCAGCCAGCGCCCTGCTTGTTTTGAACCTTTCGCCGGCTGGCGCGTCTAACTCCTTGAAGTCCCCAAGCTTCACCCCCATCAGAAAGCCCCGCTTCCCCCAGGCGGGGTTTTCGCTTTTGGATGCCCGCTCGCGCGCCGGCCTGCTATAGGGTCGGGCGTTTCTCGTGAGGGGCAGATGAAGATTGCCATTGTTATCGCCGGCGTGATCGTCCTTGCCGCGGCCGCGCTGGTCGCCATCCGGCCGGACTTTTTGAAGCCTGCGTCCCTGGCGCTGGTGAAGAAGTCCGACATCTTCGGCTTCTCGCCCGGCATGACATTCGACGAAACCAGCAAGCTCGTCACGCAGCGCCGCTATCGCTGCCAGGGGCGAAGCGCCTATGTCCTCGATTGCGAGGTCAACGGCGCCAAGGTGACGATCACGAGCGACGAGACCGACGCCCTGCATCCGATCCGGCGCGTCCATGCGGAGCTGATCAATCCGGGATCGCAGGACGCGGCGGTCAAGTCGATCTCCGAGCAGTTCAACGCGCAAGCCGTCAAGGATGCCCGCGAGGGATGGACATGGACCGTCGGCCGCGGGCTGAAGCTGAGCTATGACGGCAGCGCCCTGACGCTGGCGGACGAGGCCGGGCAAGCGAAGCGCTGAAGCCAGGCCCATCGCATATGGCATGCGCGACCTGAGCGCGCGCCTCGTCCTTCGAAACGCCCGCATTCGCGGGCTCCTCAGGATGAGGCTAAGCGGCATCGGTCTTCGTTGAAGCGATTGCCGCGCACTCGGTCCTCATCCTGAGGGCCCACCGCAGGCGGGCGTCTCGAAGGATGGACCGCAAGCAAACTGCCCGCCCCGCTTATCCCCAGCCTCAGCCTCACCTCGTCGTGAAACTTGCGGCCCGGCCCGCATCGTCAACACTTCGGTAACCCAACGCATCCACTCTCTGTTCAGTATCGTTGCGTTGGAGTACCCCACCGTGCTGGATTTTGACGAGCTGCGTGAACTCGCGGCTGACGTTCGTGTGTTTGTCGACATCGCCGAGGACAAGGCCGAAGCGCTCAAGGCCGTCATCGCCGCCTATGACGTGGTGCTGGCGATCTTCCCCTCGCCGGACGGCATGGGCCTCCACGTCATCAAGGGCAAGGACATCCTCGACCGGCTCGCGAGCGCGCGCAGCAATGCGATGTACAGCCACACCGCGATCGCGGTTCCCGATCTCGAGCATGCCCAGATGCTCAAGATCCTGACCGCGCCCATCGAACAGCGGATCGCGGCCTAGCTGCACGGGACCAACGTGGCGACCGCGGGAATCTCGCTCAGCCCGCGTCCGCTACGGACCTGACCAGGTTCGGTTTCAGGAATTCCCGGAGAATTCCTTTTCTTTTCAATGCCTCGTTTAGGAACGTGGCATCTGCGCTCCCGTTGGCCCGCACAACCAACCAGGAGTTCAACATGAAGAAGTTCATCATCGCGACGGCCGCGCTCGGTCTCATGTGCGGCACCGCCCTTGCGCAGAACCAGACCGGCCCCGCGCCGCAATCCGACAACATGCAGAAGCCCGGCATGAGCAACACCAACAAGGGCTCGATGCAGAACGGCACCACCGGCATGAGTAATGACGGCATGAACAAGGGCGGCATGGTGAAGCCCGACGCGTCCGGCCAGGGCGGCTCCGGTCCCGGCAGCGACCAGGGCGGCACCAAGACCCGCAGCAACATGAAGTAAGCCGTATTCCTGCACGGCTTGCGTCCCGGCCGCGTCGCTTCCCACAAGGCGGCGCGGCCATTTCATGTCGGCGGCCTCAGCTCATGTCGACTGCGCCGGCAACGAACGCTCCACCCTCTCGCCGCAAACATCTCGCTGCAAAACGAGACCTCATCCCGAGGACCGGCCGCAGGCGGGCGTCTCGAAGGATGGCCGCAAGCAAGCTATCCGCCACATCATTCCTCGCACGCGATATCAGCAACCTTAGCAACCCCTCGCGCAGAGCCGCGTTATCCCCACGCACTGCCGGGTGACAACCGGACGCAACAGGGATGTTGGACGCGGCGCATTTTTCCGGTTTCTGCCCGCGACATCAACGCATCGGTACGCGCTGACAACTAACCTGTTCCCGGCAGTTGCACCGATTTTGTAATGAACCCCAACAGGAACGGTCACCTCTGACGCGCGTTAACTCAGCATCAGACCAAGGAGATCGACATGAGCGTTGAAGGTAAGGCCAAGGAAGCAGCCGGCTACGTCAAGGAAGAGTTGTACGAGCACGGCAAGTCCCCCGAGAGCCAGAAGAAGGCCCAGGAAGGCCGCGACCTCCGGAACGAAGGCCGTGTGGAAGACGGCAAGGCGCCGAAGACCACGAAGCCCGGCACCACCAGTCACTAAGCGTTCGAAAATCAAGTGAGCCGAAAGCCGCCCCTGACCGATGTCAGGGGCGGCTTTCGCATTGCTGCTACGTCCCGTCCTGCATGTCTTTGGTCGCGAAGTGGCATCCAACCGCCACCAGGACCAGGCTCAATGCCGAGCCCAGCAGCAGTCGCAGAGCCAGCCCCGTCCCTTCGCTGACATACCTGACGTCGTGCCGGTGCGCGTAACGTTGAGGATGTGCGGCGTCAGGCGCTTGAGGTGAGCTTGTCACAAGCACGAGCCACGCCACGGTCCCGCAAAGCGCCGCGACCCGCGCCGTGGTCCCGAGCCGTTGAAGCCAGCGTTTCATGCCGCCCTCGTCATGGCCTCGATCCAAGGTCTTCCGTCGTCGCGCGTCAGGTCTTCGGCTGCATCAGCAGCTTGAGAGCGCTGACAGCGATGAGAATGGCGAAGGCAGCCAGAGCGTAGACGAGCGTATTCACGATCCAGGAAAGTGCGACCCCTGCGAAGGTGGAGCCGCCGACCGCTCCCCAGAATAGATACGCTGCGCTGATGCCGGGCCACTCCAGCGAAAGATAAGCAAAGTCGGTGAGCGGCTCGATGGCGAGCAGGACCGACGACGCCAGCGCCCCGATGGCCAATGCGATGATGAGGTTCGTCTTCACGGAGAGCATCAGAAACCCGGCAGCCCGGTGCCAACGAGGCTTCCGACGAGATCCATCGACAGTTCTGCAAAGAATGCGACCATGGCGTTTAGTCGCCTCACCCCCGGCGGGGTTCAACTTCTCAGGGTTTGGCCATTTCGGTCGGCAAGCTGCGAGACGCGGCCATTGCGGCGACTGGCCGCGCGTCGCCAGACCGGGACCGATCAATTTCCCCCAACGACCTTGCTTGCTCCAACGGCGCCACCTGCCCTTGCCCCGCCCTGGGCCCAAGGCTGTTGGCCCAAGGCTGTTATCCTTCGTTGCCGGGCGCGGCCGGGGGAGTTTTTCGACGCTCCATCGTCATCAACAGCCCAACCGCAAGGCGGGTTCACATTTCCAGCCAAAGGTTGCATAATGCGGCATGGCTAAAATTAAAGTGACCTTCAGAACCGTCCGTGTCGCCGAGGGCGACTGGAAAATTCTCGCCGACTATCCCGGCACCGAGCAGCGTGAAATTACCGGCTTTGCCAGCAAGGCGGATGCCGACGCGTGGATCAACGGTGACCGCAAGATCGCATGGCTGCGCTCCCAGGGCTACGCCAAGTAACCTGACAGCAGTCCCCAATCTCGACCTCCGCCGCACAGCTCGCGGCGAGCAGGTCGCGATAGAACGCATCGTCGCCATCGTCAGAAAACGTGCACGCCCTGTCGCTGCCGCGATGGGTCACGGATGGGGATGACCAAGGATGGCGACACGGGCAAGACGGGCCACACCCCGTCATGACCGCCGACGTCAGTTGAGGGCACTGTCAGTCGAGGGCACTCTCAGTTGAGAGCGCTGTCCTGCAATTCTTCATCCATCTCGCAGCGATCGTAATCTGGATGCAATGAATGCCGATTGGCCCAGCGCCCTACGGTCCCGCGGTGTAGGTCATTGGAAGCGAAATATCGCAGCCGCCGAGCCCCGACATATAGCCCCCGAATTTGCCGATCATCGGTCCGCCTTCGCTCTTGTACAGGTACAAGCTAACGCCGCCCGCGCCGAAGCCCCCGCATTTCAAATTGGCCCAGACCGGCCTCCCGAAATAATTCCTGGGATCTTCATAGAACTGGCCCGCGCCCGCCCACGTCCCCGTGGCCCATGCCGTCCAGTCGCCACCGGTCGGATGGGCTCCTGCCGTCCAGAAAGGATGAGGGGCGCCGCCTGTCCAGTCCGTGGTGAACGCATAATGGCCGAAGCCCGACGCAATGGCGCCTGCCCAGACAGCAGGCCATTGTGAGGAATCCTCGAGAGAGCCGTCCTTTTTGGCGGCCTCCAACAGCTCGGCGTGAGTCTGGACAACCTTGGCCAATCTTGCCGCGGTGGCCTGTGCCTCCGCCGCTTTCATCGCCAGCAGATTCTGTTCGCTTTCGCTGTTCGGCATAATGCTGTCCTCCGGAAAGAGCCTCGTCCCGAATAAACCCTTTCGATCGAGCACGCAACCTAATATAGAATTATGACAATGATACACCTTCTTGGGGGCGACCAAAGAATTCGTGCCGCGCAGAACGATTTGCGTCGCAGAAGCGGGTGTTCAGTGAACAGGCCGCAGCCGGCGGCCGAACGCAAAATCAGCGCGTGCACGATTGCCGCAGTCCGGGCTAACATCCTCCGCAACCACAGGGTGCCGTGCGAGCGGCGCCGATAAAAAGGGAGGTCATCATGACGACGAGCCGCGCCTGGCGCCTGCTGCTGTTGCCCCTCACCTTCGCCGGTATGCCGAGCGTCGCCTCCGCCGCCGAGCTCAATCCTGCCGCCACCGTTGCCGGCGAAGAAGCTGTACATACCGTATTCGTCTAGATCCTTGAAATAGAGTCCCACGCGATTCTCGGCGAAGTGATCGAGGTGGAGGGCGATAAGGTGAGCGGTTTCAAACACCCTTTCCCATGCTTGACTTTCCATCTCGGCTGATCACGCTCCCGCCAATGGTATTCCCGCATCCCTGTCTTGATGTGCTCGAAAAGGCGCCTGTCCTTTTCGAGCCGCTCATTGGCGACCGTTGCCTTCTCGTTCTTTGAACGGTGCCACAGGTACCACCCACCAGCGATGAACAGCACGATTAGCCACAGCTCATGATGCTTCCCCCCGACCCATTATCCTCAGGTTGGCAGCGGCTCAATATTGGAGTTAGGCTCAATACTGGAACTACAATTCAATTGTGGTGACAGCACTGTCACCGCAATTCCGAGAGATGTTGGCATGACGAAAATTATCACTGCAAAACATATTCAGCAGGCCCTCGATGCCGTTGCTACCGGCCCATGCTCGCGAGGAGCTAGGCAACCTTTCTCCCTAGTTTCTTCAGGTCCCTTATCGCTGCCGGAAGTTCGGATCGAATTACATGGATGTCCGACGCGATATTGCGTCCACTACCTCCGTAGACAGTGGCGTCGCCGCTCACGATGACCATAAAATTTTCCGACCCCGATTTGAGATCGATTTCCGTTGGCTCGGAAGCATAATCCCAAGTCCCATAGATCGATAATCGTTGCGCCAGCGCCATCGAGTACCAATGGAGGATGGACTCCGTACTGCGATCATCGCTATTCAGCGCCATCTCAGCAACCGGTGTATCGCGAGTTGCATCAAAGGCTTTGCGGGCAGCGTCTAGCAGGTCGATTGTTTCGGGTTCGGGAATGTTTGCCGTTGCCGTGATCGCCGGAAGTGCAGCCGTAGGCGGCATCTTTTCAAGGTGCGCAATCCGCTTCTTATAGAACTCATTCTGCTTGCGCACTCCTTCGTAGTGCCAACGCGCTAAGAAATAGCCAACAATGGCACCGACCACGAGGACGCCGGCGAACACATAAATGTTCGCCGAGATCACATCCCAGCGGCTCAGGAGAAATTCGAACACTTTATCGGGAATCGACATGGCTAGGCTCGCTCCAGCATCGGACAAAACTCCACCGTGGCGCGAACCGACATCGCGCGCATGATTGACAGATTGCCTGGGTAGAGCGAGAACCTACGTTGTCAGGCGGAGAGTCCTTCGGGATTCCCCACCCAGGCGTCGGCCGGTGCTTCGAACATCGACCGGCGCCTTTTTTACTAGTGAGTCGCACTCTGGAACAGCGGCGATTCGCTGGAGCCACAGATTATAGCTGGAATGTCGCCCCGATTTCTGTGGATAGCTTCCGGAAGCCTTGGGAAATACCATACGACACAATGTCGTAAGCTGTGGACCACGAAACGATCACCGCAAACCAATATCGTTGACAAACAATGTAATCAGAGAAACTGACACCGCAAACATACGCCGCAAATCATCATCGCACACCGACATAAACAGCCGAGGATCGTCACCACGCTGATCATCGAAATGATCACCACAAACAACCGTCAATTACGGTGACAGTGCTTGACTGCCCCCCTTGTGAGACACGGTAATTGCAGTGACAGGCACTTCCAGGATGACCTGTGGCAGCACGAGGAAAGAACCGTCAGGTTCCGACGGCCTACAAATTGAAGGCGATCAAGCGTCTTGAGCAGGGCGAAGGCGTTCTGCCTGTGGCCCGCGAGCTCAGGATCTCCCGCAAGATTCTCCACGACTGGATCAAGGCGTGGAAGGCCCAGGGTCCGGACGGGTTGAACCGCGGGCCCGGCCCAAGCCAAGCCCCCGCAAGCTCAAACCGCTTCCGACATATGACGACAAGCGGTCTGCGCTCGCGCGCGCGAATGTCCGCATTGCCGAACTCGAGCGGCTGGTGGACCGCCAGCAGATGGACCTAATTTTTTTCGGAACGCCTTGCGCGCGTTGGAGCGGCCAGCAGCGCAAAGCAAATGCGCATCCGCATCATCGAAGTCATCCAAGCCATGGCATCGGAGGCAACCGGAAAGTCGTAATACAGCAAGCGCCTTGTTCAAAGACCGCGCAGCCCGAGCACAACTGGAATGAGGAAATAGAGGCCGAGCCCGCAAACCATCCCGATGGCGACCTTCGCGCTTCGCCTGGAGATTTTGCCGTCAAGCCAGGTGCCCGCCTTAACGAACAGCGAGAAAAGGGCTTGAGAAATAAAGCCCCTTACGATGGCGAACAGCATTTCTCCGATAATCTCGGCCATGCCATCTTAGTCGCGCTTATCGGGAGGACGTTCAAGACAGGGCAGGCAGTTTGCTTCGCCGCAGCGCGAGCGATCGATTGCCCAGCTCCAGAGGTGCCCACGCGCCAAGAACGGCAGCAAGAGCCATTGCCGCGAAAGCGAGGCAGCTCCAGTTGGAATCGATAAGTCGTCCCTGGAAGTGGGCAAGCTCGAACATCGCATCCATGACTGTCCCCAGGAGAATGATCCCGACGACACCACCCGCTAACGCGGTGACCATGCTGAGGAGCCATCCAAGCAGGCCAAACCTCTTCGACCAGGCGAAGTGGAGACCGACCGCCCACGCGATGAGAACCGACCCAAAGAAGCTTGCGAGAGGTCCACCTACGCTGGAGTCGGGGCCGAAGGCGTTAAGCAGCAGCATCGCAACGACCGCAAGAGCGGTGACAATTTTCACAACACGCCTCGAATTCAGGGCAATTCCGTTAGTCGCCCCAAACCGCGCGCGGTTCACATGCCAAGGTGCTGGCCAAACGTTCGCATCCCTCGCGAAGCGCGAACGCTGCTCGCGGCCACTTCAATTCGTCGTGGTCTTGCCGCCGCGCATGGACACGAGCTTGTCCTCACCAAATCCGAGAATGAGCCAGGCGGTCTCATCGAAACCGTCTGCGAGCTTTCCCTCGTGAGAATACACGATCCGGGCAGCTTCCGACTTCGACGGCCGTCCCAACGCCGCGATCACCTGCTGACGCGACATGCCCAAATGCAGCTTGCTGTCGAGGACGACGGGCGAGAACTTTTCCGGGATGACGGCGCAATCGGCCGAGGCACCGGCGTCTTTCCCGGTGAGCTCTTCAACGATCTCCGTGACGCGATGGTCCGGGCCGCCCATCTCTCCGCTGGACACGACCCATAGTCGATGCTGCGCGCGCCGATAACACAGCCAATAGATGCTATTGCCGGCGTCACCCTGGTGTTGGATGGTCCCTTCGCCCATGGCTTCGCGCACCGCGCCGAGCCGCGTCTCCTCGAAGCGGCCGGCGAATGCGCCAAGCGAAAAGCGGGTCGCCAATCTCTTCACGATTGTCGGCTGCACGCGCTCGAACGCATGTTGGTCGACGGGCGGCGGCGGTGTCTGCGCGGAGCAGTCGGTTGCGGGAATCGCGAAAAGCAGAAGCAGCAACAAGAGCGTCTTTCGACCAATAACTCCGTCCGTCACCCCAGCTTCCCTTCATTGATCTTGTGCGCGACCTCACCAACAGAGCTGCCAACGATGACGGCGGTCACGATCGGCCAAAACCCCGCCACGATGACGATAGCGCCCCAGCGCGTGTCTTCGCCGGGCCGCCTGTAGCCATCGTTGATGCCGCCGAGGATCAACCAGATCAGGCAGCCAATTGCATATCGCTTGAACCATTTCACGGCGAAATACCTTCCGGATATGGGCATTAGTGAGCGTGACATTGAGGATGGTTCATCGGCAGGACCGGGCTTGCTCATGGACGAAAAGCGCTGAATTCCGCTGACAGCGCGTTGAACTCATCCGCGAGTCCCCGCCGACGCTGCGGCTCGTCCGTCCACGCTTGGCTGGCTCACCGCACCCACCGTCTCCTCCTCACGCACATTTGCCCCCGCCCCCTGCCCCTCATCGCACTTTCCTGCTATCTCCTTCCCCGCCGTTCCGGCCCAAAGCAAAACCCCACCCGTTCAAGGGAGCTCCACCCATGCGTTATCTCCACACCATGCTGCGCGTGCGCAATCTCGATGTCGCGCTGAAGTTTTACCAGGATGCGCTGGGGCTGAAGGAGGTGCGGCGGATCGAGAACGACAAGGCGCGCTTCACGCTGGTCTTCCTGTGCTCGGCCGACGATCTCGAGGCGCTGAAAAAGCAGCCGCAGTCGCGCGGCGCGCCGCTGGTCGAGCTCACCTGGAATTGGGACGAGGAGAAGTACGGCGAGGACCGCTTCTTCGGCCATCTCGCCTATGAGGTCGACGACATCTACGCGACCTGCGCGCAGCTCCAGAAGGCCGGCGTCACCATCAACCGTCCCCCGCGCGACGGCAACATGGCTTTCGTCCGCTCGCCGGATCTGCACTCGATCGAGCTGCTCCAGAAGGGCGAGCCGAAGGCGCCGGCGGAGCCGTGGCTGTCGATGCCGAATACGGGCCATTGGTAAGGCATATTCGCAGGAACCAGCCCTTATCCCGTGCGTTCTCTCTTCGACAATGCGATTGGAGGAGGACGCAATGGGACGAGGATTATTGTTGTGGATGCTGGGCGTGCCGATCCCGGTGATTCTTCTGCTGTGGCTGTTCTTCGGCCGCTGATCGACTGGCACCTGTGCAAGGAAAGCTCCGTCCATGGCGGAGCTTTTTGCATGAGGGGCGCGCCGCAATGCGCATCGCTCGTCGACGCAAATTCCGCTATCACCCGCGCCAACAAGAACGCCGCGGGAGGATTTCATGCCGGACACCAAGCTGACGATCTGGGGCCGCGCCAATTCGGTCAACGTGCAGAAGGTGCTGTGGTGCCTTGCCGAGCTGTCGCTGCCCCATGAGCGCATCGACGCCGGCATGGCGTTCGGCAAGACCCGCGAGGCCGATTATCTCGCGATGAACCCCAATGCGCGGATCCCGACGCTGGTCGAGGGCGATTTCGTGCTGTGGGAATCCAATTCCATCATGCGCTATCTCTGCCTCGCGCATGGACGCGGCACGCCGATCTATCCCGAGGCCGTGAAGAGCCGCACCAGCGTCGACCGCTGGCTCGACTGGACGCTGTCGATGGTGCAGCCGGTCGATCGCCCCGTGTTCTGGGGCATCGTGCGCACGCCGCCCGCCGAGCGCGACATGATCCAGGTGCAGAAGGATGCCGATGCCGCCGCCGAGGTCTGGGCCATCGCCGACCGCCTGCTGGCGACGCGTCCGTTCATCGATGGCGATGCGTTCACCCTCGCCGACATCGCGATCGGCGCCTATGCACGGCGCTGGCTCGGCGTCGAAGGCATCACGCGCCCGTCGCAACCGCATTTGACGCGCTGGCTCGCCGAGCTCGGCAAGCGCGCCGGATTTGCACAATTCGTCGCACCGCCGATGTCGTGACGCGGCGGCGCGGCGCAAGCTGCGCTGAGCGCGTGATGAATCCGCATGACGGCGCAAGCGTCGGGCGTCGCGCCGGCGCTTGACGGCTACTGTGCACGGGGTTGTTTTCGCAGTTTTGTGTTGAGCCCCAGTGCCAGCCGCGCTCGTAGAGCAGCACGCAGACGATCAGCACCAGCGTCACGACTGCGGTGGCGAGCCTGGCCGTCCAGCTCAGGCCGCGGCCGACCCACCACAGCAGCGCGCAGTACATCACGAAGGGGACGATGATGTCGGGCCGCATCAGGTCCGGCGGCATCGGCGTCAGCGCCTGATGGTCGTGTCGACGCTGATCGAGCCGCCGATCTTCACGCAGGTGCCGGTGCCCTCAACCATGACGAAGCGCGGGCCGTAGGAGGCGCAGGAGCCGGCCTTGGCCGCCCCGCTTGTGCCTTTCAGCGGCAACGTCTTGCCGGGCTCCTTGCCCGTCTGGGGCCGTTCGGCCGGCGGCAGGCGCAGGCTCTCCGTCGCGGTCGCGGAGGTGGCGGCGAATGAGCAGGATCAGGAGCGGCGCACGCATGAAGCCGTTCTAGCCCGGACCCGCGCCCCGCGCCATCGGGGTCGCTCAGACGAACTTGACGCCGGCCGACTTGCCGCGGCGCCAGACCACCTGGCAGCTCCGCCCGGTCCGGGCATCGCGGGCAAACGCCATCCGGATCAGGCCCGGCAGCTGGGTGGCGTCCTCGTCCATGGTGATCTTGGCGCCGGTGTCGGAGATGTCCTGGACAAGGCAATGCCGCGCCGCGAATCCGCCGTCGAGCGTGATCCAGGCGTGCCGCGACAGCGATTTGCGGGCTGCGCGCTTCTTGGGCTGTGGCATCGGCTTCAATGTCTCCGGTTCCAGCGCTAGCCGAGTGCCCCTAAGAAACCGTTGAAATCACCTCCGAATGATACCGGGGCCCGGGCTATCCACCGGTTCCAAAAGACGGCCCCGAACGGCTTGCCCGGCGGCCGAAAGGCCACTATACGTTCGCCGCTGCAAGCCGCCGGGCACTGTTCGGGCGGCCAGCGGGCTTGCCGCCTCGTGCGGTTTGGCCTTGCGTTTGCTCCCTTCGTCTATCGGTTAGGACGCCACCCTTTCACGGTGGAGAGAGCGGTTCGATTCCGCTAGGGAGCGCCATCCTCCGGGGTTTCCGGATGAGACGGCGAAATCCGCCGCCCCCGCATGAACCTCCCCGCCCCCGACCGCCGACCAATGCCCATTGGAACCGGGACAGGCCCATGGCGCAGCGCACATCCCCTTTTGACGGCCAGACCGGCGTCGCCCCGGCGCCGCCGCCCTGGATGCACCGTACGGCGCCCTCCGCACCGGGCCGGCGCGCGGGAATGCTCGAGCACATGGCCCGCGCCAGATCGGCGCCGCAGCCCCAGGCCGCGGCTGCGACCGCATCGCCGCGCATCGGCGGGCTGGCGGACATCCTCGGCGATGCCTTCGGCTACGCGGTGCTGTTCGGTGTCATCGCGCTACTCTTTCAGTCGCGCGTTCCGCTCTATCTCGGCGCGTTCCTTTTCCTGAGCGATGACGCGCGCATCGAGCGCGGCCTCGGCGCGATCGGCATCCGGCTCGAGCCCGATACGATCGGCGCCGGCATCGTCAAGAGCTTCGCATCCCTGTTCGGATGGTTCGCACTGCTCGCATCGCTGAAGGACTCCGTGCCGGCCTGGCTCGCGGCCTGGATGCCGCCGGACGCATCATGGTCTTTCATCGCCGGCATCGCGGTTGTGATCGCCATATTCGACACGGTCGCAACGCTGTCGATGCGGCGCGCTTTGCCGTGGTTCGGATTTCAGATCGCTGCGGACAGCCTGGCGTGGACGGCGATCAAGCTCGTCATGGCCATTGGCCTGCTGGCCGTGCTGTTGCTGCTCGGATCTCTCTGAGGATTACGGCAATGACGATGTCGTGAGATCATGCGCTCATTTACCAAATATTTACCCCTGCTATTTGGCGCGCGTATCATTTGCTTAGAATTTGATCGCTACCGTGAATTTACGGAAACACTCCGAAACACGATTGGCGCCCATGTCCGTCGCAGAGTTCCTCAGGCAGCGTGCAGTGCAGGTCACCGTGAGCGGGAGCTACTCCCTGCCGCGCTGGTATGATTGCGAGGGCAAGCTGCGGACATTCGCCTGCCGCACCAGCCGGGTCTCGCCCTTCCGCATGATGGTGGACGTGCCTGTCGTCGGCAAGATCGGCGAGCGCGTGACCTCCTATTTCCAGGACTTTGGCGAATTCCAGTGCACCATCAGCGCGACGCTGAAGGCGGGCTTCCTGATGGAACTCGACATGACGCGGGCGCGGCGCGCCTGGATGTCGGAAAAGCTGACCTGGCTGGAGAAAAAGCAGAAGGACGACACCGTCCAGGAACTGCGCAACGACGCACGCTTCGTTCCGCAGGTCTCCCACACCTTCCTGACCCTGTCCGACGGCAGCATCCATCCCTGCTTCATCATCGACGTCTCCACGGCCGGCGTCGCGATCTCCTGCGAATACGACCCGCCGATCGGAACCGCTCTGGCAGTCGGCGCCTGCGTCGGGCGCGTCATCCGCAAATTCGACAACGGCTTTGCGGTCAGGTTCGCCGAGAAGCAACAGCGCGACGATCTCGTCCGGCTGATCGTCCGCGCCGCGCCGTTGCTGCAATCGGCCTGATCCGGCCGGATCGATCTTAACTCTTTCTTAACTAAAGACTGGAGGTTGAAACCCCTGCGCGATAGGGTGTGCGCCAGCACGTCCGCAATCATTGCGGGCTCCCGAAGTATTGGAAGTCCTGGAATGTCCATCGCTGATGCCGGGTTCGCTCCGGCAGAGACCACCCGGAATGCCGCCGCCAAACCGCAGCTTCCGCCCGGCGTCGTCACTGAAGGCCCGCTCGTTCAGGCCAAGCTGCGCGAGAGCTATCTCCTCCTCGGCATCCTCTATGTCGGCGCTGCCGCCGGCATCATCTGGGCCATCACCCAGGGCCTCGGCAAGGTCGAGCTGTTCACCTTCGCCTGGATGTTCGCGCTGACCACGTTCGGCATCGGCGCCGGCATGCACCGCCTGTTCGTCCATCGCAGCTTCAAGACCGGCCCGATCATGCGCGTCTTCTTCACCGCCATCGCGCAGATGGCGGTGCAGGGCTCGATCGCGAAGTGGGTCGCCAACCACCGCCGCCATCACCTCTATGCCGATGACGTCGGCGATCCCCACAGCCCGCAATTCGACGGCTTCGGCAATCGCTACGTCAGCGCGTTGAAAGGCTTCCTGCACGCGCAGGGCAGCTGGGTCTTCGATCAGGCGACCACCGAGAATGAATACTACGCCAAGGATATCCTCGCCGATCCCATCGCGATGTTCTTCGTGCGCACGCGCTGGGTCTGGTACGGGATGTCGGCCGTCTTCATTCCCGGCGTGATCGGCTACACCTTCGGCGGCGTGCACAGCATGATCGGCTGCGTGCTGTTCTCCGGCCTGCTGCGCGCCTATCTGCTGATCTTCGTCAGCCAGTTCACCGGCTCGATCTGCCACGCCTATGGCTATCGCCGCTTCAAGGTCGACGACGCCTCCACCAATGAGTTCGTGACCACGATCCTCACCTTCGGCGAGGGTCTGCACAACAACCATCACCGCTTCCCGCGGGACGCCTATATCTCGCACGCCTGGTGGGAGATCGATCTCAATGGCCTGATCATTCTGGGCCTGGAGAAGATCGGCCTCGTCCACGACGTCTTCCACGCCTCGCACCGCCAGCTCGAGCTGGCGTCCGAAGCGGAGGCGCAGGCAGCCACGACGGCGCGCTAAGCCGGCGGGGCGGCGGCCGTACCGCGGCCGCCTTGCCTCCGCGCGGCTGCCCTATCGCGGCCCCATTGCGGGATCAGCTTTTGAGGGTCTGGGCCTCGTCCCGGACCTCATTTGCGGACTTGCGATCGGGGGACCGGATGGCAGTCAACACCGTCGATAAGATCACCGTCGACAAGATCACCTGGGACAGGGTGGGCCGGGTCACCGAGCCTGGTCGCTACATGTACACGTTCGGCTGGCTGACCATCACGGCCGGCGATCTCGATATCTGGAAGCAATACCCGCAGGCCGCCTTCACGCTGCTTGCGCACCACGCCGAGCCGGCCGAGGCCGTCGGCGAGGAATTCCATCTCGGCGCCTTCGACATCGCGCCCAACGCGCCGCCGCCGTTCACCACCCATTGAGGGCGAGCCGTCGGGCCGGCGATTCGAGCCCGTGCAACCAGCACTTCCGGTGAGCCGCGGCTGCGCCCAGCACAGATCCAGTCGGGAACGCATGGCACACGCGTTGCTTGACCGACGTCATGATGCACATCCCAGCCGTCGACCAGGCCTTCCTGCTGCTGCTCATCGTCTTCTGCCTCGGCGCGTGCCTCGTACGCGCCGTCTGGGAGCTGGAGCAGTTGCGGGCCCGCCGGATCGCCTCGCCGCCCCATGGGCGCACAACGAAGCGTGACTAGGCCGATTCCGCCGGCCACGCGTTGTCCCGACGAGGCTGATCCCGCCTCTGGACTCGCTGCGTGCGCACGTGCATCGTGAATCGAAGAAACCTGCACATTGCCTTGATCTGACTTGCCAATCGCGATTCCAGCGCCAGCCACGCGACCGTTGCCATGGATGACGAGGCGGCCCGGTCATGCGGTTGATTGCACTCGTGTTTGAGGCGTGACGGCCCGGATGAATGCTGGCTGTCGCGCTTGTTAAGCGAAGGGACAGCCGGCGCATGACACATGGTCGCATCGCTGGACGTAGATAAGCGGATCAAGGGAACCTATTTTCGGCGCCGATGTACCTGATTGAAGCGTTACCCACCGTCATCGGAACTGCGGCCATCGCTCCAGCGCTGCTGATGCTGTGGCTCGTCATTGCCGCCGAGGAACGCCCGGGACCGCCGGCCCAGGTCTGGACCGCGTTCCTGCTCGGTGCCGCCAGCATTTCGCTTCTGGGCCTCGCCCGCGCGCCCTTCGCCAAGATGGTCGCCGCCCCAGACGATCCCTGGGCGGCCTTGGCCATGCATTCGATCTTCGGCGTCGCCGTGCCCGAGGAAGCGGTCAAGGTGATCGCCATCGTGCTGATCTCCTCGACCAAGCGGCGCACCTTTTCCAACCCGATGGACACCGTGGTCTACGGCGCCGCCGTCGGCCTCGGCTTCGCCGCCTACGAGAACCTCGCCTATCTCGTGCAGCACGCCGAGATGTGGCGCTCGCTGGCCGCCTTGCGCAGCGTGCTGACGGTGCCGTTCCACGGCGCGCTCGGCATCATCGCCGGCGCCTACCTGACCATCGCGCGCGCCGGCACGGCGCTCGGCGCCAACCGTCACAATCGCGACTGGGCCCGCTTCTCCAGCCGCCTTCTGATCTTCGGAGGCCCGCTGGCGCTGCATGCGGCATTCGACTTCCCGCTGCTGACGCTTCAGCGCATGCCCGACCTCGATCCCACAATCCGGATGTGGCTGGGTGGCGCGAGCCTGCTGATCGGCTTCTCCTCGATCGCCTTCGCCATTCGCCTCGTCCGCCGCGTCGCGCGCCATCACGCGCCGCGAACCGATATCGCGCGCGAGCGGCTCAGCCAGCTTCGCCGGATGTGGGCTCTGCTACTCGCCGGCGGCGGCGTCGGCTTCCTCGGCCTCGCCTTCGTGCTGACCTCGATCCACCATTGGCTGATCAATCCCGAGCGCAATCTGACGCTGGCCCTGATCCCGATCGGCTTCGTCTCGATCCTGCTCGGCCTTGCGCTTCTGATCGTCACGATCGCGATCTACGTTCTCGGCCGCAACCGCGTTCGCACCAGCGGCGAGGGTTTTTCGTCGGCGCACGGCGGCAGCTGACCCGCGGGATGGCAAGCGCGGTGTGCACGCACTAGATTGAGCACACCATTTTCGATCCGGAGCCTGCCCGATGCCATCGCCCGAGGATTTTTCACGGCTGCAATCCGCGATGAGCCGGACGGTGAAGGCGCATTGGAAGGCCTTTCTGTTCGAAGGCATTTTGCTCGCCGCTCTCGGCCTGGCCGCGCTGATCCTGCCGCCGCTCGCGAGCCTTGCGATCGCGATCTTTCTCGGCTGGATGTTCCTGATCAGCGGCATCGGCGGGCTGATCGTGACCTACTGGGCGCGGAGCACGCCGGGCTTCTGGTGGTCGCTGATCTCGGCTGCGCTGGCCGTGCTCGCCGGCATGCTGCTGCTGGCCCGGCCGATGCAGGCCGTGCTGACGCTGACGATCGTGCTCGGCGCCTATTTCCTCGCCGAGGGCGTCGCGACCATCATGTATGCGCTGGAGCACCGCCGCGAGCCGACCGGCCGCTGGACGTGGCTACTGATCTCGGGCCTCGTCGACATCGCGATCTCCTTCATGGTGATCACGGGACTGCCGAGCTCGGCGGAATGGGCGATCGGCATCCTCGTCGGCATCAACCTGCTGTTCGGCGGCGCCACCCTGATCGGCATGGCGCTGGCGGCACGCAATAGCAACAGTTGAGACGCCTCGTCACGTCCTGCGCCGTTTGGGGGGTGACAACCCGCCAACGGCGCGCTATATGGCCTTCCATGATCACCGTCGCCACCAGCTTTTATTGGTACTTTAGCTACGACAGCTCGCTGGCGGCAGGAGGATCGCGCTCAATCTGAATATTGAAGCAAACGTCCGACCAAGCCGCCAGACCTGGCGGCTTTTTTATTGCCGGCAGGTTCTGAAACAAACAGGAGCCTGCCGTGCTGAGCACGACCGACGATCTTCGTATCCGCGAACTGAAAGAGCTGAGCACGCCGGAAGAGGTGATGCGGGAAGTCCCGCGCACGCTCACCGCGACGCGCGTGGTGATGGCGGCGCGCAACGCCATCCATGCGATCCTCAACGGCCAGGACGACCGCCTGCTGGTCGTGGTCGGCCCCTGCTCGGTCCACGATCCCAAGGCCGCGCTCGACTATGCCGAGCGGCTTGCGAGCTTGCGCGAAGACCTCGCCGACCAGCTTGAAATCGTGATGCGGGTCTATTTCGAGAAGCCGCGCACCACCGTCGGCTGGAAGGGCCTGATCAACGATCCCGATCTGGACAATAGCTTCGACATCAACAAGGGCCTGCGGTTGGCGCGCAACGTGCTGTCGGCGGTGAACAATCTCGGCCTGCCCGCCGGCGCAGAGTTTCTGGACATGACGACGCCGCAATACATCGCGGATCTCGTGTCCTGGGCCGCGATCGGCGCGCGCACGACCGAAAGCCAGATCCATCGCGAGCTGGCCTCGGGGCTGTCCTGCCCGGTCGGCTTCAAGAACGGCACCGACGGCAATGTCCGCATCGCTGCGGACGCGGTGAAGTCGGCTTCGCATCCGCATCACTTCATGGCGGTGACCAAGCTTGGCCGCTCTGCCATCGCCTCGACCGCGGGCAACGAGGACTGTCACGTCATCCTGCGCGGCGGCAGCAAGCCGAACTACGATGCGGAAAGCGTCGCGGCGGCCTGCAACGATCTGGCGAAAGCGAGCGTCGCACCGCTGGTGATGGTGGATGCGAGCCATGCCAATTCGAGCAAGAAGCCGGAGAACCAGCCGCTGGTGGTGGCCGACATCGCCGGCCAGATCGCCGGTGGCGAGAGCCGCATCATGGGCGTGATGATCGAGAGCAACCTCGTCGCGGGCCGCCAGGACGTCGTGGCGGGCAAGCCGCTCACCTACGGCCAGAGCATCACGGACGGATGCATCGACTGGGCGACCACGGCAACCGTGCTGGAACAGCTCGCTGACGCGGTCGAGATCCGGCGCAACACCCAGCGCGCGGGGCTGCACGAGCGCTCGGCATAAGGCGAAATCAAACGCGGGCGGGGCGAGCTGTCGCGCCCTGCCCGCCATTGGCGGCTTATTGATTGAGCATGATCTCCGCGCAAACGCGTCCCGCGTTTGTCGCGAGGGAAAACCGCTTCACACTTTGCGCTGGCGCGGCCCTTCAGGTCCGGATCATGCTCTAGCAGCCGCGGCAGATGCTCTTGATCTTCTTGTCGAGCAGAGCGTCTTCCTTGTTCACGGGCGTGTTCGGATCGCTCAGATTTTTCTCGCTCGGGACGTCGCTGGCGCGCGGCTGGCGATGACCGACGGGGGCCTGCGGCACCGATCCCGACGTGGCGCCGCCTGACGTCGATCCCTTGTTGCCTGTCTGCGCCATCGCCGCGCCGCCAAGCAAGACCACGAGCGATGCTGCCAGCATGATCCTTTTCATGTCTTTTCTCCGTTCCTCAAACCCGGCGCTGCCTCACCGCTCATGTCTCGGGCGGATAGAGATGAACGTCGCCGCAATAGTCCACGATACGATAGCGCGTTTCGGCGTCCGCTTCACGCGCGTCGGGTGCGGTATTTTGTGCCGCCAACACATAATTCGGGCCGACCGGCGATTTGCCGGCGCCGCCGGGAATGTCGATGACATAGTCCGGCTGACACAGCCCTGACACCCGTCCGCGCAACTGCCGCATCAGTGCCTGCCCTTCAGCCAGCGTCGTACGCAGATGCGCTGTGCCGGGCGCGAGATCGCCGTGATGCAGATAATAGGGCTTGATCCGGCATTCGACGAAAGCTCTCATCAAATCCGACAAGGTCACGACGGTGTCATTGACGCCGCGCAAAAGCACGGACTGGCTCACCAGGGGAATCCCGGCATCGACAAGCCTGGCGCAGGCGGCACGCGCAGGCCCCGTCAGCTCGCGGGCATGGTTGGCATGCACCGCGACCCAGGTGGTCGCGCCCTCGACTTTCAGCGCGGCGACCATCTCGTCGCTGATCCGCGCAGGATCCGCCACGGGCACGCGGGTGTGAAGACGGACGATCTTGACGTGATCGATTCCCGCGAGATCGGCCATGATCTCGCTCATCCGCCGCGGCGACAGCATCAAGGGATCGCCGCCGGTCAGGATCACCTCCCAGATCTCGTGATGCGCGCGGATGTAATCGATCGCCGCACGATAGGCGGTCTCCGACAGCGCGTTCTCCTTGCCAGGACCGACCATCTCGCGGCGGAAGCAGAAGCGACAATAGACTGCGCAGACGTGAACGAGCTTGAACAGCACGCGATCGGGATAGCGGTGCACGATTCCTGGAACCGGCGAATGCGGATGATCGCCGATCGGGTCGGCGTTCTCGCCCGGCTGCATTTCCAGCTCCGCGGCGGTCGGAACGAATTGCCGCGCGATGGGATCGTCGGGATCGGAGTTGTCGATCAGCTCGACCAGCGCCGGGGTAATCGCGACCGCGTAACGCGCGGCGACACGTTCGAGCGCGGGCAGCTCCGTGACGGGCGCAAGGTCCGCAGCGACGAGCTCAGCCGGCTCACGCAGGGTGCGTGCAAGATTGGTCTTCGTCATGTCTCACTTAACGTTTCGTTTGCAGGCGGTGTCCACACCACCTGATCAATTCGTGCTGCGCCGCTCGCCAGCATCACCAGCCGGTCGAAGCCGAGCGCCACGCCGCTCGCCTCCGGCATGGCGGCGACCGCGGCCAGAAAATCCTCGTCCAGCGGATAGGCTTCGCCATAGCGGCGCTGCTTCTCCGCCATCGATTCCGTGAAGCGCATGCGCTGCTCCCCGGCGTCGGTCAGCTCGCCAAAGCCGTTGGCGAGCTCGACGCCGCAGGCATAGACCTCGAACCTTTCGGCGACCCGTGGATCGTCAGCCTTCACCCGCGCCAGCGCCGCCTCCGGAGATGGGTATTCGAACAGGATGGTCAAACGCCCCTGCCCCAGATGCGGCTCGACATGCTCGACCAGGACCTTGCTGAAGATGTCCGACCAGGTGTCGTCCCCGGCCACACGAACCTTGCCGGCGGCCGCCTCGGCGAGCGCGGCACGGTTACCCCTGTTCCCCGTGATTGTCGACAGCAGGTCGATCCCGGCCAAGCGCTCGAAGGCACCCGCAACCGTCAGAAGCTCCGGCTCGGCAAAGGGGTCGGCGGTCCGGCCCCGGAACGCGAAGGTCCCGATCCCGGTCGCCTGCGCCGCCCGGGCGATGACGACCACGGTGTCGGCCATGATGGCGTCATAGGGCGCGCCGGCCCGGTACCATTCCAGCATGGTGAATTCGGGCAGATGCAGGTCGCCGCGCTCGCGGTCGCGGAACACCCGGGCGAACTCGAAAATCCGCTCCTCGCCCGCCGCCAGCAGCTTCTTGCAGGCGAATTCGGGCGAAGTCCGCAGGTAGCGGCTGGCGCGACTGCCGTCAGGCCGCACGATCTCGGTCCGGGGGGCGTGCAGATGGGTCTCGTTGCCAGGGGAGACCTGGAGAACGGAGGTTTCGACCTCGACAAACCCCTGCTCGGCGAAAAAGCCCCTGAGAGACGCGGTAATGGCCCCCCTGGCCTGAAGGAACGGCCGCCGGTCGAGGTGGCGCCCGGGGGACCAGAACGGCGACAGCGGCTTGTCCCCAACCATTAACGCACCACCCATCGGCTCAGCAAAATGCTGGCTTCCCCCGGCAAAATCAGTATGTTGCGGCCCGAAACGGGCGCCGAGGTCCGATTTGAGACCCCGAATCCCCCCGAGATTTGACCACGTCCTGGCCGGAGCCGGGCCAAGCAAGCAGGAAATATAGCTTTGAGAGTCATCGCCAGTTCTATTCGCAAGGGCAACGTGATCGAGCAAGACGGCAAGCTTTATGTCGTCGTCAGCGCCGAGAACATCCATCCCGGCAAGGGCACCCCGGTCAGCCAGATCGAAATGCGCCGAATCTCGGACGGGGTAAAGATCTCCGAGCGCTACAAGACCACCGATCAGGTCGAAAAGGCCACGATCGAAGAGCGCAACTTCACCTTCCTGTATGACGATGGCGACGGCTACCACTTCATGAACCCGGAGACCTACGATCAGGTTCAGGTCTCCAAGGACGTCGTCGGCGACGCCGCCGCCTATCTTCAACCGGAAATGAGCGTCAAGCTGTCGACCCACGACGTCAACGTGGTCTCGCTCGCGCTTCCGCAGCGCGTGACGCTGGAAGTGGTCGAGACCGAGCCGGTGACCAAGGGCCAGACCGCCTCGTCGTCCTACAAGCCGGCGGTGCTCTCCAACGGCATCCGCACCACCGTGCCGCCGCACATCGCCGTCGGCACGCGCATCGTGGTGATGACCGAGGACGGCTCCTACTCCGAGCGCGCCAAGGACTAAGGTCAAGGACCAAGCGAGGGATCAGAGCAGGTGCCGCCGGGGGGCGAGACAGTGGTTGGGAAGAGTTTCCGCTTCGTCTCGCTGCTTCTGGCGTCGCTTTCGCTCCTCGTTGCCACTCCGCTCGCTGCGGATGAAATCCGCAGCCCTTCGCTGACGGCCCTGCGCGTCGATTGGCGCGCAGCGCTCGACCAGCTCCGTACCGAGATCAATAGCCGCCCCCTGATCGCGGGCGATTTCATCTTTGCACCCCGCCGTTCAGTGCCGCGCTACGATCCGCGCGCGATGCCGGCGCTGGTACAGCTCAACGCGGTCTCCTCGCAATTCTTCACCGGCATCGTCCGCAGTTCCGTGCCCGTGCTGCTGCCGTTCGACGCCGCCGCCTATCTCGAGGCGCAGCGCAGCGGCGCGCCTGCGACCCTCGCCTTGTCGCGCTATCAGGCCGATTTCAACCCGGTCGACATGTTCGATGCCGGCCCCGCCGGCTACAGCGCGACATTCTCGTTCGAGCCCGGCGCCGGTGACGGCATGCCGAGCCGCGTCTACACGCGGCCGGTCGAGGTACAGATCACGGGCTCGGCGCTGATCTACGACATCGCCGATCCCTCGGGCGGCAAGGGCGAGCCGGTCAAGCCGACCGCAGCAATTTATCCGGACCTGCGCAAATTCATCCGCGAAGGCTATGTCCGCTACGCCTTCACGCGCTTCGGTGTCGTCTATGTGGTGTCGGTCCAGTGCCTCGACAGCGCCGCGAAACCGCGGCGGCTCGCTTGCAAGGAAGCCTATCCGGTTGCCGAGCGTTTCCTGAAAGCGCTTCGCATCGCCGGCGGCCAGCGCATGCGGCCGCTCGCGGACATGGCCTCGAACATCATCGATCGTCCTTCGGCCCGTTCGCCCGATTTCACTTACCGGCCGAGCGGTGACATTATCCCGAACACGGGCTACCGCAACAAGGCCGGCCATCCCGACGTGATGGCGTATGCGCAGATCCGCTTTCCACTCGACAAGGCGCCGGCGTTCATCCGCTCGCAATCCTACGGCAAGCGTGACAAGAACGACGGCCCGACCTCGTATCCCTGGCGCGACAATTTCTGCGAGTCCCGCAGCTTCGAGGTCTGGCAATGCGCCGGCGGCTACGGCCACCAGGGCGAGGACATCCGCGCCGCCGAATGCCCGCCGCCGGGCGAAGGCCGCGAGCCCTGCGATCCCAAGCAGCGCGCCGTCGTCGCCGTGCGCGACGCCATCGTGATCCGCGCCACCAAGGACCAGGCCGCGACCCTCGAGGTGAACAGCCGCAGCGAGCACATCCGCTTCCGCTACATGCACATGAACCCGCAGGCGATGAACGCCGACGGCGTGCTCAACGGCCGCATCGTCACCGAGGGTGAGAAGATCGGCGTGGTCTCGAACTATCTCGACCATCCCGCCGGCACCTCGATGCACCTGCATTTCGACGTCCAGGTGTTCACCCGCGACGGCTGGATCTGGGTCAGCCCCTACGTCACGCTGGTCTCGGCCTATGAACGCCTGATCCGCGCCCGCGGCCGTGAGGTCGGCCCGGAGATCGCCAGCACGCCGCAGCCGGTCGCGCATGCGCTGCCGGAGGACGTGATCAAGCCGGACCTCCGCGAGGGATCCGGCGGCGAGGAGAATTGACGATTTGCTCGCTCCAGGGTCTGTACGGCGCAAGCGCGCATCGTGGCGCACCCCGCCGGCTCGCGCGATGAAGGGATCAACTTGATGAGTGTCGGGCTGATCGGTCTCCTCGACGATATCGCGGCGATTGCAAAGGTGGCAGCAGCCTCGCTCGACGATGTGGCGGGCCAGGCTGCCAAAGCGGGAACAAAGGCCGCTGGCGTGGTTATCGATGACGCGGCTGTCACGCCGAACTACGTGATCGGTTTTGCCGCAAAGCGCGAATTGCCGATCGTCGGCAAGATTGCGGTCGGATCGCTGCGCAATAAATTGCTGATCCTGCTTCCAGTGGCCCTGCTGCTTGGCTATTTCCTTCCCGCCGCGGTCACGCCGCTGCTCATGCTGGGCGGAGCCTTTCTCTGCTACGAGGGTGCCGAGAAGGTGCTCGAAGCCGTGATGCCGCATCATGCGGGCCACCACGAAGCTCAGGTCCAGCCGATTGCGCTGAATGCCCGGTCGGTCGAGGACGAAAAGATCGCGAGCGCCATCAAGACAGATTTCATCCTGTCGGCGGAGATCATGGCGATCACGCTGGCAGCCCTCCCCCCGGGCAGCATCTGGACCCAGGCGATGGTGCTGGCGCTGGTCGGCTTCGGCATCACTGTCGGGGTCTACGGCGTGGTGGCCCTGATCGTGAAGGCGGACGATGTCGGCATGGCTCTCGCGCGCAATCAGGGCGCCTCGATCATTGCCGGCGCGATCCGCGTGCTGGGACGCGCGCTCGTCCGCGGCATGCCCCCCTTCCTGACGGTGCTGAGCACCGTCGGCACCGCGGCCATGATCTGGGTCGGCGGCGGCATCATCCTGCACGGCATCGAAAAATATGGCCCGCCCGTCATCGCCCGCACGGTCCATGTGGCAACCGAGGCTGCCGCGCACTTCCTGCCATCCGTCGCTAGCATCGTCGAATGGTCGGTCGAGGCGGCTATCTCCGGCATACTTGGACTGCTTGTCGGCGCAATTGCGATTCCGGCAGTCGAATACGGTTTCTCGCCCGCATGGAAGCGGTTGAGGCGATCCTAGACGGTTGTTCGCTGCATCCGGACGACGCGTGCGAGCTACTCCAGCAACGTCGTCAATTGCGCGCCCTCATCCGCCACGAACACCGCGATCAATTCCGCCGGCTCCGTCATGCTGGCATTGGCGGAGACCAGATGCGTCGAACCCGGCGGTTCGAAGAAAGACTGGCCGACGCCGAACGTCTCGACCGGACCGCCGCCGAGTTGGGAGCGGATCTCGCCCTTGGTGATATAGGCCGTCACCGAGCCCGCATGCCGATGCGGTCGCGAAAATCCGCCGGGACCGTAGAACACCCGCACGATGGTGACGCGCTTGCCCGGCACGTTGGGCAGCGCGTAAGAGCCGATCGGCTCGACCTTGTCGAGCGGCGAGCTTTCCGCCGCAGTCGCGCACAACGGCGCCAGCACATTCGATACGGTATCCATCGTCACCGGCAGCACCTTGCCGATCGCAAGCGCGCAGGCGAGCCCGCCGACAATTGCCAGCGTCATTGAACGCGATGGCATCGGGCGCTGCGCAGCGGTCAAACTCATTGCAGTCATGACAACCTCCCCTTCCTTTCCTTCGTTGCGATCAGGACGCCGCGGCCGTCTCGCCGACCGGCCGCTTCGGCGGCGTCCATCGATAGGCCGCGCCAAACCGGTTCCAGACGTTGATCGAGGCCACCGCAGACGTCAGATACATCAGCTCGGTCTCGGAGAATTCGCCGGACGCCTCCGCATAGACCTCCTCGCTGACGCCGTCGGGCAGAAAGGTCAGCGCCTCGGCCCAGGCCAGCGCGGCGCGCTCGCGCGCAGAAAAGATCGGCGCCTCGCGCCAGACTACGACCAGGTTGAGCTTGTCCACGGGCACGCCGATACGTTCGGACAACAGGATATGGTGCTGGACGCAGAAGGCGCAGCCGTTGATCTGCGACGCCCGCAGCTTGACCAGCTCGAGCAGTTGCTTGTCGAGACCCGCCTTGGCCGCCAGCTGCCCCAGCGCCAGCACCAGCTCGTACGCATCGGGTGCGAGCTTCCTGAAATCCTCGTATTCGCTGCGGGCGTGTGACATTTGCCGTCGACCTCGTTGTATTGTAAGAGCACTTATACTGTATAAGAGCTCTCATATGACACGCAAGGCCGCTGGCATCACAACATCGAAAACCTCGCGCAAGGCGTCTGCCGACAGCGGCGCCGTTCGCGTGCCCGCGCCCGGCGAAGGCAAGCGCGGCGAGCAAGGCTATCTCGGCTATCTCCTGCGCCAGGCCCATGCCGCGGTCCGGCTGACGATGGAACGGACGCTCGCCGATCTCGGCGTGACCTCACCGCAATTCGCGGTGCTGACGATGCTGAATGCCTATCCGGGCCTGTCGGGCGCCGACGTCGCCCGTCTCACCTTCCTCACGCCGCAGACAGTCGGCGTCATCATCCGCAACCTCGAACGCGATGGCGCGATTGAGATGACGCCTCATCCTGTCCACGGCCGCATCCAGCAATGGGCGCTGACGCCACGGGGGACGAAGTTGCTGAAAGCGTGCAGGGAGCGCGTGATCGCGCTGGAGAAGCGTCTTGCCGGTGGCCTCGATGCCAAGGCCGAGGCGAGCATTCGCCGCTGGCTCGCCAACGTCGCAACCGAATTGCAGGACGATCAGGCTTAGTCGCCGCCGCCTCCGTCACCACCGTCGCACCCGCCGGCATCCGAGAAATCGCCGCCGGAGTCGCCACTACCTTGAATGCCGCGGCCAAAGTTCTCGGCAAGGATCATCAGGATCACGACGAACAGTCCTGCGCCGAACGGCCAGGGGTTGGCACGAATGATGTCGAACATCTCTCGCATGCGCGCATCCTGCGCAGACGGAAGCAAACTGACCGTAAAGCGGCAGGCTTAAAATTGGGGATATCCGGCGTGTCGTAGCCGCGAGCTAGCCGCCCTTCAACGCTTTCTTAACCTCGCCGTCGGGCCAGCTCGCGCCGGCCGCGATGACCCGCACGCGGCTCTGGTCTGCGGCGTTCACCAGCACATGCGAACTCACCCGGTCGCCACTCGGCTCCAGGCTCAGATCGGTTTCAGGCTTCCAGCTCAGCGTCGTCGCGAGATCCCCCGGAAAGATCTGCCATTGCGATCCGTCATCGAGCTCAACGACATGGCTCTCCGCATGCGCGCGTATCTTCATTCCACCTCGAATGCTCAAGGAAGGCGGGCCCCGGACCAGCCGGGACCCTGCTCCGTCAGTCGTTGTCGTGATGAATCACGGTCTTGCTGCGATTGCCGTATTCATCTTCCTTCTTGATGACCGTGGTGCGGTTGGTGGGCTCACGCTCCCTGATCACGGTGGTACGGTCGCGATCGCGGTCCCGCTCACGATACTCGTGGGACTGGCCAACCGTCACGCCGGCGCCGACCGGGCCGACATGAACGCCGACTTCATCGGCGAATGCAGGGGCCGCGATAGCGGTGACCATGGCGGCCGCAAACAGATATTTCCTCATTTTGTCCTCCTCATTGTCGTGCAGAAGGAATGCCTCAGTGCGACACTTTGTTCCGCGCAAACGACCTTGTTCCCGCGTTCCAGGAACCTGCTCGCAGCGGCCAAGTTTCCCGCTAGAATGGCGTCATGAAACACGCTGATTCCTCGGCCCATCACACCCGCCGCACCGTGCTGACATCCGCGCTTGGCGCAGCAGCACTGATCGCATCACCGACACGCCTGCTCGCCGCACCTCCAGGCTTCGACGAATGGCGCGAGAGCTTTCGCGCGCGCGCGATGGCGAAGGGAATCTCGGCCGCGACCTGGCAGCGCGCGATGGGACGGGTCGAGCCCGACATGAGCGTGTTCAAGCAGATGCGCAGCCAGCCCGAGTTTCATGAGCAGGTCTGGCAGTACATCAACCGCCGTGTTTCGGACTGGCGCATCATCAACGGCAAGATCGCGCTGAAGAACAACGAGGCGCTGCTCGCGCGCGTCGAGCGCGATTTCGGCGTCGAGCGCGGCACGCTGCTGGCGCTGTGGGGAGTCGAATCCGCCTATGGCGATCCGCTGGTGCAGCAGAACCACATGACGCCGGTGTTTCCCTCGCTCGCTGCGCTCGCCTGGAACGAGCCACGGCGGAAAGCCTATTGGGAGACTGAGTTGATCAACGCGCTGCGGATCGTCGACAAGGGCTGGAGCACGCCGGAGCAGATGCAGGGATCCTGGGCCGGCGCGATGGGCCATTCGCAATGGATGCCGGAGGTCTGGCTCAATGTGGGCATCGACTATGACGGCGACGGCAAGGTCTCGCCGTTCGGCAAGCCCGATGACGCGCTGGGCTCGACGGCAAAATATCTCGTCAATCGCGGCAAATGGCACCGCGGCGAGCACTGGGGCTACGAGGTCCGCGCGCCCGGAGGGGCGAGCGGCAGCCGGACCTATGCGGCGTGGACTTCAGCGGGCGTCACCCGCGCCGACGGCCAGCCGTTCCCGCAGCCCAACGCCTCCGCACAGCTCTGGTCGCCGGTTGCGGGCGGGCCGACGTTTCTGCTCGGACCGAATTTCAACGCGGTGAAGAGCTACAATCCCTCGATGAACTATGCGCTGGCAATCTGCCATCTCGGCGACCGCTGCCTGGGCGGGCCACCCTTCATCCAGCCCTTCCCCGGCTCCGAGCGCGCGTTGACGCTCGCCGAGGTGCAGGAGATGCAGACGCGGCTGACCAAGGCCGGTTTCGACACCGGCGGTACCGACGGCCGCGTCGGCAACGACACCATGAAGGCGGTGAAGGATTTCCAGCAGCGTGCGGGGATCGCGCCGGCAGATGGTTATGGCGGGCTGAAGGTGCTGGCGAAGCTGCGGCAGGGATCATAGGCGACCTCAGTGCCGGTACTGCGGCTCTTCCGCATCGAGCTGACGGCGGACCGCGGCGAGATGCAGCCGCGCGGATTCGGAATCGCCCTCGCGCATCTGCCTGTAGGTTTCGACGGCGATGGCGGGATCGACCGGCAGCACCTTGCGGCCCGTCGACATCGCCAGCACCTGCACTTCGGCAGCGCGTTCGAGATAATAGAGATCGTCCCAGGCTTCCGCGATGGTCGGCGCCAGCACCATCACGCCGTGATGCTTCATGAAGACGATGTCCGCGTTGCCCACGGCCGAGGCAATGCGCGCACCTTCGCGGTTGTCGAGCGCGAGGCCGTTATAGTCGCGATCGACAGCGGTGCGGCCATAGAACTTCAGCGCGGTCTGGCCGGCCCAGATCAGCGGATCGCCCTCGGTCATCGACAGCGCCGTGGCATAGGGCATGTGGGTGTGGAAGGCGACCTTGGCGCGCGGCAGGCGCCTGTGCATTTCGGCGTGGATGTAGAACGCGGTCGCCTCGGGCACGCCCTCGCCGTCGAGCACGTTGCCGTGGAAGTCGCAAATCAAGAGCTTTGAGGCGGTGATCTCGCGGAAGGCTAAGCCGTAGGGGTTGACGAGGAAGAGATCGTCATGGCCCGGCACCACGGCGGAGAAATGATTGCAGATGCCTTCCTCAAAGCCGTTGCGCGCCGCCATCCGGAAGCAGGCGGCGAGGTCCTCGCGCGCCGTGCGGATGGCATCGGTGGCGAGATCCGGCCGGTTCGAGCCCACCGAGGCGGTTGCGGACGCGGATGAAGCGGCGTGGGACAGGCTGTGCGCCATGGCAGGGAAACCTCGTTTGATCGGCTTTCGGCCGTTGTACAGGGGCGACGCGCAAGCGTCAGCCCCTCGTCCCGCCACCCTGCCCTGCGTCGACTACGCCCGCCGCGGCACCCCGCCGGCGTTCATGCCGCCGTCAATGACGAGTTCGCTGCCGGTGACGTAGCGCGAGGCATCGGAGGCCAGATACAGCACGCCGGAGGCGATCTCTGCGGCTTGGCCGGCGCGGGCGAGCGGCGTTGCGACCCTGGCGCGCTCTTCGGGATCGATCGGCGCGTTCTGGCCTGCGCCGGTTGCGCCGGTCGGGATCTTGCCCCAGATCGGCGTGTCGATGATGCCGGGGTGCACGGAGTTGACGCGGATGCCGTCGCCGGCCGCCGCGCACTCCATCGCGATCGACTTGGCGAACAGCCGCACGCCGCCTTTGGTCAGCGAATAGGCCGACAGGCCCGGCGCGCCGCGCAAGCCCGCGAGCGAGGACATCATGACGATCGAGCCGCCGCCGGTCTTGCGCATCAGCGGCAGACAATGCTTCACCGAGAGAAACACGCCGTCGAGATTGATCGCGTTTTGCTTGCGCCAGTCAGAGAGCGTCATGTCGACGATCGAGGGCACGGCAATGCCGATGCCAGCGTTGGAAACCATGATATCGAGCCGGCCGCAGCGCTTTGCCACATCAGCGACGATCTCGATCCAGCGCTCCTCGCTGGTGACGTCCTGCTCCAGAAAAATCGCCTTGCCGCCGGCCTTTGTCACGCGCTTGGCGAGTTCGGGGCCACGCAGCTCGTCGATGTCGGTGATGACGACGGTCGCGCCCTCGCGCGCGAACAACTCGACGATGGCTTCGCCGATGCCTGATGCGCCGCCTGTCACCAGCGCGACCTTGCCCTCAACCTGCCCTGCCATGTTCACTCCCTTTTTTGTTGTTTGAGCGACGTATTGTCTGTCGATGATCTCGTCAGATCTTGCGTTATCTGATCACGGACGGCCCCTGATCCGGTACCGCCACGTCGATCACGCGAAACTGCACCCGCTCGACACCCTGATAGCGGTCGACCGACAATGAGCCCGCGACATGCAATTGCTGGCCGCGGTTGGCGAGCAGCGCATTGCCGAGCTTCTGGCCGACCGACCGGAACGCGATGCCGTTGACGATCGCGCCGTCGCCGGATTTGAAGCGCAGACGCAGATGCGCCTGCCCGACTTCGTCGGCGTAGACGAGCTGATGGGCCGGCAATGCCAGCACGGCTTCCGGATTGCCGCTGCCGAACGGACCTGCGCGATTGAGCGTGGCCGCAAGCTCCGTCGTCACCGCGCGCGCGGAGACCGCGCCGTCGATATAGAGCTCGTTGACATGGCGTGCCTCGGCGACGTCCTGCGCCAGCGCGCTTTCGAGATAGGCGCGGAATTCGGCGAGTTTTTCCTTTTTCAGCGTCACGCCCGCGGCCATGGCGTGGCCGCCACCCTTCAGCAAGATTCCGTCAGTCACCGCCTGCCGCACCGCCTTGCCAAGATCGACGCCGGCGATCGAGCGGCCGGAGCCCGTGCCGATGCCGCCGGGCTCCAGCGCAATGGCAAAGGCAGGCCGCGAGAACTTCTCTTTCAGCCGGGACGCGACGAGGCCGACCACGCCGGGATGCCAGCCTTCGGAGGCCGTGACGATGACGCCAATCTTGTCTTCCAGTCCGATCGAGGCCAGCGCCTCCGCTTCGGCCTGCGCTTCCGCCGCCTGCTCGATGACCCGCCGCTCGCTGTTGAGCCGGTCGAGTTCGGCGGCGATCCGCGCCGCCTCGACACTGTCGCCTTCGAGCAGTAGCCGCACGCCGAGATCGGCGCGGCCGATGCGGCCCCCGGCATTGATGCGCGGCCCAAGCATGAAGCCGAGATGCCAGGCCTCCGGCGGGCCGTTGAGCCGCGCCACGTCCATCAGCGCGGTGTGGCCGACATGGTCGCGCCGCCGCATCGCGATCAACCCCTTGGCGACGAAGGCGCGGTTGAGCCCGATCAGCGGCGCGACATCGGCGACGGTGCCGAGCGCGACGTGATGCAGCATGCCGAGCAGATCGGGCTCCGGCATTTCGTTGCTCCAGAAGCCCCGCTGGCGCAGCTCGCGATTGACCGCCACCAGCGTCACCAGCACGAGGCCGACGGCGGCGAGATGGCCAAGGCCGGAGAGATCGTCGAGCCGGTTTGGATTGACCAGCGCATCGACCTCCGGCAGCTCCGTGCCGGCCTGGTGATGGTCGATCACGACGACGGACATGCCGAGCCGCTTTGCTTCAGCCAGCGGCTCGAGGCTGGTGGTGCCGCAATCGACGGTGACGAGCAGCGTCGCGCCCTTGGCCGCCAGCCCGCGAACGGCTTCGACGTTGGGGCCGTAGCCTTCGAAAATGCGGTCGGGAATATGGATCAGCGGATCGAGCCCGCAATGGCGCAGATGCCAGGCAAGCAGCGCCGACGAGGTCGCGCCGTCGACATCGTAGTCGCCGAAGATCGCAACGGTCTCGCCCCTCGCTGCCGCATCTGCGATCCGCTTCGCGGCCGCTTCCATTTCCGTCACCGTGAACGGATCCGGCATGAGCTTGCGGATGGTCGGATCAAGGAAGTCGGCGACCGCGTCGATCTCGACGCCGCGGCCCGCCAGCACCCGCGCCAGCAGCTCCGGCAATTGGTGCCGCTGCACGATGGCGAGCGCCCTGGCGGCCCCACGCGCGTCCAGCCGGTCGCGCCAGAGTTTGTCGGTGAGCGAGCGCGCGACGCCCAGGAACGCCTGGGGTGCTTCGACAGGCAAGGCGGTGGCGGGCGGTGTCATATCGAATCTGGCTACAGGGACTCGGGATCAGGGCGATGTCGCGGGCGCCCGATTACGGCGTCAGGGGATTGGCCGGGAAAGCCCGGGGATTTGCAACGTCCACGCCGCACAAAGCGGTGGATTGCCGCTTTGCTGCGCGGACTGACTATCATTTGGGCATTCCGCGGAACAGCAAATTAAGCAGGCGTTAGGCGGAATCTTCGAAAAAGACTCGTATTCGATCTGTAAGCATTGTTCCGGGTTCATTGCAGATCAGGCCACATTGCCAAGGGAAGTCCCCGATGTCTGCTGCGCTGGGTCTGAAAGCCAAGCCGATTGCCGCCGAACCCGCCGACGATGATTCCGACATCTCCGCACTGATCAACCGCCTCACCGCGGAGGTCAACCAGATCGCGGTCGACAAGACCAAGTCGATCCAGCAGATCACCAACCAGATGAAGATGCTGGCGCTGAACGCGCTGATCGAGAGCTCGCGCGCGGGCGCGCAAGGTGCGGGCTTCGCGGTGGTGGCGCAGGAGGTGCGCGGCGTCGGCCAACAGGTCGAGACCATCGCGCGCGAGCTCGAATCCCAGCTGACCAAGCGCACCGGCGATCTCGTCGCCTCGATCGACCGCATGAGCCAGCGTTCCCGCGGCGAGCGCATGGTCGATTTGTCGCTGAACGCCGTCGAACTGATCGACCGCAACCTCTATGAGCGCACCTGCGACGTGCGCTGGTGGGCGACCGATTCCGCCGTCGTCGATTGCGCCGCCTCGCCTGCTCCGGCTGCCGTCACCTACGCCTCGGAGCGGCTCGCCGTCATCCTCGGTGCCTACACCGTCTATCTCGACCTCTGGCTGTGCGACCTCGACGGCAACGTCATCGCCAACGGCCGCGCGGATCGTTTTCGCGTGGTCGGGCAGAACGTCGCCCACACAAAGTGGTTTCGCGAAGCGAAGACCCTGCGCTCCGGCGACGACTATGTCGCCGGCGACGTCGAGAACCAGCAACTGCTCGGCAATGCGCAGGTCGCGACCTATTGCGCCAGCGTTCGCGCCGGCGGCCAGGCCAACGGCGCGCCGATCGGCGTGCTCGCCATCCATTTCGACTGGGAGCCGCAAGCCCGCGCGATCGTGCAAGGCGTGCGCGTCGGCGCCAGCGACAAGGCCCGCGTGCTGCTCGTCGACTCGAATTTTCGCGTGATTGCGTCCTCCGACGGCCAGGGCATCCTGAGCGAACGCATCTCGCTCTCGCTCAACGGCCAGCGCTCCGGCTTCTATCAGGATCGCGCCGGCACGATGGTCGCGTTCCATGCGACGCCGGGCTACGAGACCTATCGCGGGCTTGGCTGGTACGGGGTGATCGTCTGCGGGGCCTGAGGCTCCAAACAAAAACTGCGAAAACAACCCCATGCACAGTAGCAACGGGGTTGATAACATTGGGATTTTCTGCCGGCAAGACCTTCGCCGCGGACGCAAATCTCAGCTCTGCGGGCGATCGCTGAAGACCTCGACCAAGCGGAAGCGCTCGCACATCAGCATCATATCCTCGCTGAATCGTCCCAACCGGCCGAAATAGCTGCGATGGGCGCTGCGCCAATAGGCCAGGCTCCGATCGCCCTCGCCTTCATCGAACGCAAAGTCGGCCTCGACATCGCCAAAACGTCGATAGGTCACCTCGGTGCTTTCGATGACGCAGCGTGGTTCTCCGCGCCCGTCGAGCACCACCCAGCGTTCGCCCGGCGCCGAGGTGTTCGGCTCGTCTTCCGTGCTGCACGTTGCGGTCTTGATGCCCTTGATGACGAGTTCGAGCAACTCATCCGCGAGCGCGGGACCATCGCCGAAGGCAAACGTTCGGAGATGTCGATAGTGTTCGGGGACTGGCTCGCTCATGACGATCAGGACGTTGTCGAAGTCCGCGACTGCGCGCAAGACCAAGCCTCTTGCCGTCGTCCCCTGTGCCATCGAACACAGGAAAGTACTCCTGACCGATTGTGGCCGCAACGTCTTGAGCATTTTCCGGCAACGCAGGCCGCTTCCAGGCAAGAGCCTGCCTCATTGCTCCTGTAAAACCCAGCTCGCATCGAGAGCGCGGGGACGCCACCCGACTTCAATCATCCCGCGCTCGGAGAATTCCAGGGAGACAGGCCATGAAGATCGTCGTGATCGGCGGGACCGGATTGATCGGATCCAAGCTCGTGGCGAAGCTGAAGCAGCAGGGCCACGACGCCGTGGCGGCTTCGCCGAAATCAGGCGTGAATGCCGTGACCGGAGAAGGCCTCGCTGCGGCGCTCGCGGGCGCGGATGTCGTCGTCGACGTCGCCAACGCGCCGTCCTGGGAGCCTGCCGCGGTGCTCGACTTCTTCCAGCGCTCGAGCAAGAACCTCGTCGCGACGGAAGCAGCTGAGGGTGTGAAGCATCACGTGGCGCTGTCGATCGTGGGGACCGAGCGGTCGCCGGACAATGCGTATTTCCGTGCCAAGCTCGCCCAGGAGACCATCATCAAATCCGGCTCGGTGCCCTACTCGATCGTGCGCGCCACCCAGTTCTTCGAATTCCTCGGTGCCATTGCCGAGACGGCCGTGAGCGAAGGCAAGATCGTCGTCCCATCGGCACAGTTTCAGCCGATCGCGGCCGAGGACGTCGCTGATCGCCTCGCGGAAGTCGTGACAGGCAAGCCGCTCAACGGCACGATCGATATTGCGGGGCCCGAGAAAGCCCCCTTCAACGAATTCATCGCGCGCCGCCAGAAGGCATCCGGCGACGCCCGGCCGGTGGTCGGAGACAACAAGGCGCCCTATTACGGCGCCCCCATCGACGACGCCTCGCTGAACCCGCTCGGCGAAGCCAGGCTCGGGAAAATCCCGCTCGCAACATGGCTCGCGAACCTCTGAGGAAATCCCCATGCGCAGATTGCTGATCACAGCGACGTTTTATGCCGCGTCAATCCTGATCGCCCATGCAGCCGAGCCGGCGCCACTGGCCAAAGTGTCGGTCGTGTTCGACCAGGCGCTGCCCAATGTCCCCGGCAAGAGCATGAAGGGCGTGCTGGTCGAGTACGATCCCGGTGGCTCCTCGCCGGCCCACATGCACCCGCGCTCGGCATTCATCTATGCCACCATCCTGGAGGGCGCGATCCGCAGTCAGGTCAATGACGAACCGGCCAAGGTCTATCGCAAGGGAGAGAACTTCTTCGAACGGCCCGGCGACCGCCACGCCGTCAGCGCCAACGCCAGCGACACCGAGCCCGCGAAGCTGCTGGCCGTGTTCGTCGTCGATACGGCCGACAAGGAGCTGGTGACGCCGATCACGAAGTAGCGTCGGCGCCTCACGCAGCGCGCCGCGCCGCCATCTCCGCCGCGAGCAGCAGCGCAGCACGGCTGGCACCGATGGACGCAATGCCTTGGCCTGCGATGTCATAGGCGGTGCCGTGGGCGGGCGTGCAGATCGGGAACGGGAAACCCCCGAGCAGGGTCACGCCGCGATCGAAGCCCATCAGCTTCATCGCGATCTGGCCCTGGTCGTGATACATCGTCAGCACCGCATCGAAGGCGCCGCCCTTGGCGCGCAGGAACACGGTGTCGGCGGGAAACGGCCCCTCGGCGGCGATTCCTTCCCGCCGGCCGGCCTCGACCACGGGGGCGATCACATCGATCTCCTCGCGACCGAAATTGCCGCCGTCACCGGCGTGCGGATTGAGCCCTGCGACCGCGATGCGCGGCCTGGCGAAACCTGCGTTGCGCATGCAGGCATCGGTCAGCGTGAGCGCGCGATGGATGCGCTCACTGGATAGCTTCGCTGCGACATCCCTGAGCGGAATGTGCGAGGTGACGCGCGCATTCCAGAGCCGGTCGAGCACGTTGAATTCGCTCGCCGGGGTCTTGAGACCAACCACTTCGGCAGAAAATGCGATCTCGTCGTCATATTCGGCGCGAGCCAGCCGCATCGCCTGCTTGTTGAACGGCGTGAAGCAGACGGCATCGACACGGCCGTCGCGGCCGAGTTCGAGCGCGTGCTTGTAGTTTGCCAGCGCAAATTTTCCGCCCGCGAGGGTCGCAGTCTTCGGTTCGACCTCCCCGGGATCGAGGTGGCGGAGATCGGCAAACAGCACATCGCCTGGCGTCGCGCGAAGGTCGGCGCCCCGCTCCACCATCTTCAGGTCCGGCTGTATGCCGGCGACGCGCGCGCCCTCGTCGAAGATGCGGCGGTCACCGATCACGACGATCCGGCTGCAGGCGCGAATATCGTCCTGTACCACGAGCTTCGCGGTCAGCTCGGGGCTGATGCCGGCCGGATCTCCCATCGCCAGCGCGATCAGCGGCTTTGCGGTCATATGATCACCTTCTCCTGAGCAGTCGTCTCATCGGTGGACGGGGGCGGTTTGCGAAACAACCGCGCCAGTTGCAGCACGAGCGGCAGCAAGAGCAGCGCGAGCCCGCCCAGCACCAGGCATGTCACCAGCTTGTTCGCGAAGAAGATTCCCAGGGATCCCTTGGAGATCAGCATCGACTGCCGGAACGCATCCTCGGCCTTGTCGCCGATGACGATCGCGAGCACGAGCGGTGCCAGCGGATAGAACAGCTTCTTGAAGAGATAGCCGACGACCCCGAAGCCGAGCATGATGACGACGTCGAGATAGGAATTCGACACCGAATAGGCGCCGACGACGCAGATGATCACGATCAGGGGCGCGATGATCACGAAGGGAATTCGCATCAAGGCGGCGAAGACCGGAACGGTCAGCAGCACCAGCACGACGGCGACGATGTTGCCGACATACATCGAGGCGATCAGGCCCCAGACAAAGTCCTTCTGGTCGACGAACAGCATCGGCCCGGGATTGAGGCCCCAGATCATCAGCCCGCCCATCATCACGGCCGCGGTCGCAGAGCCGGGAATGCCGAGCGAGAGCATCGGCAGCAGCGCGCTGGTGCCGGCGGCATGGTCGGCCGTCTCCGGCGAGATGATGCCTTCGACCTCGCCGGTGCCGAAGTAACGGCCGCGGCGCGAGAAGCGGCGGGCGATGCCGTAGCTCATGAAGGACGCTGCGGTCGGGCCACCCGGCGTGATCCCCATCCAGCAGCCGATCGCGGCGCTGCGCAGCAGGGCAACACTGTGACGCGGCAAGCGGCCGATCGCGCGGAACACCTCGCGCCACTCGATCTTCGAGGACACCGCGCGGGCGTGAAACTCCTCCTCGACCGCGACCAGGAGTTCACCGATGCCGAACAGGCCCATCACCGCGACGACGAAGTTCACGCCCTTGACCAGCTCGTCCACGCCCATGGTGAGGCGAACGCTGCCGGACACCGTGTCGATGCCGATCGCGGCGACCGCAAAGCCGATCGCCAGCGCCACGATGGTCTTGACCGGCGCCGCGCCACCCATGCCGACGAAGCTGGCGAAGGCCAGGAAATAGACCGCAAAATATTCAGCCGGCCCGAAGGCGAGCGCGACCTGCGCCACCCAGGAGGCGAGGAAGGTGATCAGGATGACGCCGATCAGCGCGCCGAACGCCGCCGAGCCGAACGCGGTGGCGAGCGCCGTCGTCGGCCGGCCGTCGCGCGCCATGGGATAGCCGTCGAAAGTGGTGGCGACCGACGACGGCTCGCCCGGAATGTTGAACAGGATCGATGTCACCGATCCCCCAAACAGCGCGCCCCAATACATGCTGGACAGCAGGATGATCGCCGAGACCGGCTGCATGCCGAAGGTCAGCGGCAGCAGCAGTGATACCCCGTTCGGCGCGCCCAGCCCCGGCAGCACGCCGACGAGGATGCCGAGCAGCACGCCGACCACCATCAGGGCCAGATGCGGCACCGTGACCGCGATGGTGAAGCCGTGGAAGAGATCCTGAAGATTATCCATCGGCCCCTCCGTCAGAAGCCGAGTGCCGCGGCGAGCGCGCCGTGCGGCAGGCTCACCTGGAACATGCGCTCGAACACGACGTAGAGCCCGATTGCGGTCACAAGCGCCATGGCGAGCGCGCGTGGCACGGATTGATGCCGGGGGATTGCCAGCACCGCGAAGATGTAGCCGGCCGAGGCGAGATAGATCCCGGCCAGCGGGATCGCGGCCACGAAGATCGCGGCCGGTACGAACAGGCCGGCAATCCGGCGCAGCTCGATCGGCGTGATCGCGATGGGGACGTTCGCCAATGACGCCACCGGAAGCACGCCCCGCACCAGATTGTAGATGCTCCCGAGGATGACGATGATGCCGGTCAGGAACGGGAACGTACCGGACTCCACGCCTGCGCTGGACCAGCCGATGCCGTTGTCGAGGCTCTGCACCACCACCGCCACACCAAAACTGCCGGTGAGAACGGCAGTCGCAAGTTCAAGCGCGCGGCGCGAGATCATGGGCAGCTCCGCTCCGGCGTCGGACAATGGCAGGCTATGGCGCTCGCGTGCTTCAGCAGCGTTCGGCGTCGTCCCTGCGAACGCAGGGACCCATATCCCCAGGGAGGAATTTGACGAAGTCTCGACGTCAAATCCGTTTCGGTACGACGACGAGCGCACCTCGATAGATCACGCGGTATGGGTCCCTGCGTTCGCAGGGACGACAGCGGACTTTGTGGCGCGCACCGCCTCACTTCACCAACCAGCCCTGCTCGCCCGCGACCTGCCTGACGTGCTCGAGGTCCTCCTTGATGAACTTGTCGAACTCGGCGCCGGTCAGGAACGTGTCGACCTGGGAGGTCTTCTCGATGTAGTCCTTCCACTCGGGCGTGGCCTGCACCTTCTTCATCAGGTCGATGTAGAACGCGGCCTGGTCCGGCGTGACCTTGCCGGGCAGCCACACTGTGCGCGGCTGCTCATATTGCTTGATGTCGAGACCCTGCTCGACGCAGGTCGGGACATCGCCCCAGCCTTCGGTCGCTGTGACCTTGGCGCCTTGCGGCAGGCGCTTCGGGCTGAAGACGCAGAGCGGCCGCTGCGTTCCGCCGCGCCATTGCCCGAGGCTCTCGCTGGGATTGTTGACGTGGGAGTCGAGGTGGCCGCCGGCGAGCTGCACGGCGGTCTCGGCGCCGCTCTTGAAGGGGATGTAGGTCAGCTTGACCTTGCCGGCCTTCTCGATCATGCGGGTGAGAACTTCATCCGTGTCCTTGGACTGCGCGCCGCCCATCTTGAAGTCGCCCGTTGCGGCCGCCTTCAGATAGTCTCCCGCCGTCTTGATCGGAGAGTCCTGCTTGACCCAGAGCAGGAACTCGTCCTGCGCCATCGCCGCGATCGGGGTGAGATCGGTGTAGTTGAAGGCGACCTTGGAGACGAGCGGCTGCTGCCATGCATTCGAGGTGCCGAAGATCACCTTGTGGGGATCGCCTGATGACGCCTTGCCGTAGACATAGCCTTCGGCGCCGCTGCCGCCGCCCTTGTTGACGACGACGATCGGCTGGTCCGTCAGCTTGTACTTGGTGACGATGTTCTGCACCGCGCGCGCGATGTTGTCGGTGCCGCCGCCCGGGCCGGCGGTCGCGATGAACTCGATCGGCTTTTGCGGCTGCCAGGCCGCCAGCGCCGGCATTGTGCCGACGAGCACGGCCGCAGCCGCGGACAGCAGAAGCTTTGATGTTCCACCCATGATTTCCTCCAGCTTTTTATGTTTTGTTCTTGTGTTGTATCGACAGTCGGATCAGGCGACGCGTTCCTCGCGTCTTCCTGAAGCCCGGACGATTGCGCCTTCTTTTTCGAGCGCTTCGATCTGCTTCTGGTCGAACCCGTATTCGGCCAGCACTTCGCTCGTATGCTCACCGTAGACCGGCGCGCCTGTCAGCACTTTGCCTGGGGTCTCCGAAAACTTGACGGGAAGCCCGATCGTCTTCACGGGACCGAGCGTGGAATGCTCGACCTCGACGACCATCTCGCGCGCCAGCGTCTGTGGATCGCTGAGCGCCTCCAGCATGTCATGCACGGGTCCGCACGGCACGCCCTTCTCGTCCAGCGCCGCCAGCCAATGCGCCCGCGATTGCGTGCGAAAACGCTCGCTCAGGACGGCTTCGAGCTGCTTCAGGTTCGCCATGCGGTCGGCCCCGCTGACGAACCGTGGATCGGCGGCGAGCTCGCTCGCGCCAAGCGCTTCCAGCATCAAGAGCCAGTGCTTCTTGTTGGCACCGCCGACCACGAGCCAGCCATCGGAGGCTTCGAAGGCCTGATAGGGCGCGTTGAGCGGATGGGCCGAGCCCATCGCGCGCGGCGCGGTGCCCGCGGCCAGCGCGATGGTGGACTGCCAGTAGGTCTGCACCAGCGCGGCCTCGTAGAGCGACGTCTCGACCCATTGCCCCTCGCCGGTCTTGAGGCGGTGTGTGTATGCGGCGAGGATGCCCATGCTGGCGAGCAGGCCGGCGGTGATGTCCGACAGCGGCGGGCCGCATTTCACGGGCGGACCGTCGGGGCGCTCGCCGGTGAAGCTCATGATGCCGCTCATGGCCTGTGCGACGAGGTCGAATCCCCTGCGGTGCTTGTAGGGACCGGTGCGGCCGAAGCCCGACAGCGAGCAGTAGATCAGCGTTGGATGCTGCTTGTGCAGCGCTTCGTAGCCGAAGCCCAGGCGCTCCATGGCGCCCGGCGCAAAATTCTCGACCAGCACGTCGGCGTCCGCGATCAGGCGCCGCAGCACTTGCTTGCCGCCTTCGGTCTTCAGATCAAGCACGATGCCGCGCTTGTTGCGGTTCATCATCAGGAACGAGGCGGCCTCGTCGCCGATCTTCGGCGGTACCGAATGGCGGGTATCATCGCCGTTCGGCGATTTCTCGATCTTGATGACGTCAGCGCCCATGTCGGCCAGCATCAGCGTGCAGGTCGGCCCCGCCATGACATGGGTGAGATCGACGACCTTGAGGCCGGCGAGCGGTCCCGAGCGGCGGGGGCCGGATTGCGATCGATCGCTTTGCATCGGGGGCATCCTATTGGCCGCGCCACTGCGGGGCGCGCTTGTTGAGGAAAGCATCGAGCCCTTCGCGAAAATCCTGGCTCGTGTAGCACATCAGGATGAGGTCTTCGCCCTCGTCGCTCGTCAGACGCCGTTGCAGGCGGGCCACCGCCTGCTTGGTCGCGGTCAAGGTCAGGGGCGCGTGACTGGCCAGCAGACGGGCGACCTCGTCGGCGCGCTTGTCGAGCGCGGCCAGATCCTCGACGACCTCGCCGAGCAGCCCGACGCTGGCGGCTTCCGTGGCGTCAATGAGCCGCGCGGTGAAGATCAGATCCTTGACGCGGGCGGCGCCGATCAGCGCGGTGAGACGGCTGACATTGGACATTGACAGGCAATTGCCGAGGGTGCGGGCGATCGGGAAGCCGATCTTCGCGCTCGTCGTGCCGATGCGCAGGTCGCAGGCCGCGGCGATGCCTGCCCCACCGCCGGTACAGAACCCGTTGATCGCCGCGATGGTCGGCACCCGGCACTGCTCCAGCGTGGTGAGCACGCGGTCGATCCGGTTCTCGTAGTCGATGGCGTCCTGCGGTGTCTTGAATTCGCGGAACTGGTTGATGTCGGTGCCTGAGGCAAAGGCCTTGTCGCCGGCCCCGCGCAGCACCAGCACCTTGACGGAACGATCGTCGTTGGCCTGTTCGCAAATCGCGGCCAGGCGCTCGTACATGGCGAACGTGAAGGCGTTGCGGGCCTGCGGGCGGTTGAAGGTGATCCACCCGATGCCGTCCCTGCATTCAAAAACGAGGTCTTCTGCCCCGGCGGCTTGGTTCATTTCCTCAGTCCTTTTCGTTTTTTGCATTTTTGAATGCAAAAATTTGGATATTCAAGATACAATCTTGGTTCCTTCGCCGATTAATTCAATTTTGAATGCAAAATAGAGATTGACCTATGCTTCACGAAGAGGTCGTCGGCCGCATCCGCGCCATCCTGCTCGACGGCGAGATCACGCCGGGCGCGCGGATTCCCGAGCGCGAGCTGTGCGACCGGCTCCAGATCTCGCGCACGCCGCTGCGCGAGGCACTCAAGGTGCTGGCCGCCGAAGGCCTCGTGCAGCTGCTGCCGCATCGCGGCTCGCGCGCGGCCAAGCTGACCGACAAGGACATGCGCGACCTGTTCGAGGTCTGCCAGGGTCTGGAGGCGCTGGCGGGCGAACTTGCCTGCGAGCGCATCACCGACGCCGAGATCGACGCGATCGCCGCCGCGCATGCGGACATGGTGCGGCATTATCGCGACGGCGATCTGATCCAGTACTATCGCGGCAACCGCGCCATCCACGAAGGCATCGTCGCCGCCGCCGGCAACCCCGCACTGACCGGGCTCTATGCGTCCGTGACCGCGCGCATCCGCCGCGCGCGCTATGTCACGCCGATGACGCCGGAGCGCTGGGCGTTCGCCGTCAGCGAGCACGAGGCGATCCTGAACGCGCTGCAGCGCCGCGATGGCGCCGGCCTCTCGCATATCCTGCGCGCACATCTGCGCCACAAGCGCGAAGAGGTGTTGCAGGCGGGATTCGCCGAAACGGAAGCAAACGACTTGGCATTGCGGATAGCGTGACGCAAAAAGATTCCCGCGGTCCCGTCGCATCGCGCGGCAAGCAGACACAATCGCGACACAATCGTTGATTGCATTGCTGCAACGCTCGGGGGATCGTGCCGACAAGAACGTCGACAACGACGCTTTTGTCGCGCGCCGGAATTGCACGTCCGGATTCCACAGGCCGCGATCGTCCGCGAACCAATTCCACTTGCTAGCTTGTCTGAACCAGAGCAGCATTCCAGCGCTGGCTTCAGGCCGACATAACGCGCGACAAATTCGCGCAGATCAAAAGAAAAAGTGGAGGAAACGAATGACACTCAATGTCTCACGTCGATCCCTGCTCGCGCTTGGCGCAGGACTCGGGGCCAGCACGATGCTCGGCAGCAGTGCGATCGCACGCGCTCCCAAGCTCGGCACGCAGACGCCCTATTGGCATCGCTTTATTCTCGGCGACGCCGAAGTCACCGTCGTCTCGGACGGACCGCTGCCGCTCGGCGATCCCTCCGGCACCTTCACCGGCGTTCCCAAGGAAGACGTGAAGAAGATGCTCGCCGACAATTTTCTGTCGCCTGACAACGTCGTGCTCGAGCAGAACTCGCCGATCGTGAACACCGGCGACAAGCTGATCCTGTTCGACACCGGCATGGGCTCGTCCAAGCTGTTCGGCCCCACCACGGGACGGCAACAGAAGAGCATGACCGAGGCCGGCATCAAGCCGGGCGATATCGATGCGATCGTCTGCTCGCACGCCCATATCGACCATATCGGCGGCATTGTGGACGACGGCGGCAAGCCGCTGTTTCCGAATGCGCAGGTCTACATTTCGCAGGTTGATTTCGACTTCTGGACCGACGAGGGCAAGCTCGGCAGCCCGCTCAAGGATTTCGTGGTTCACGCCCGCAAGAACCTGCTGCCGGTCCGCGACCGCATCGTGTTCTTCAAGGACGGCCAGGAATTCCTGCCCGGCGTTCAGGCGATCTCGGCGCCGGGTCACACCGTCGGCCACTCCATCTTCCTGGTCTCGTCGGCCGGCAAATCGTTCGCCTTCCTCGGCGATCTCTCGCACCATTCGGTGCTGCTGCTGGAGCGGCCGCGGATGGAATTCTCCTACGACAGCGATCCGAAGCAGGCGGCCGAGTCGCGCGTGAAGCTGCTGACGATGCTCGCGGCCAACAAGACGCCTGTCATGTCCTATCACTTCGCCTGGCCGGGCTACGGCCACGTCGCCAAGGCCGGCGAAGGCTTCCACTACTATCCCGAACCGATGCAGATGACATTGTAGACCGTCGAAGCCGTTCGCAAGATCAGGCCCGGGCAGCGCGCGTTGCCCGGGCCTTTTGCTTGCGCCGCATCGTTCGCCAATTTCTGTTTTTCGTTATATCGTCATTATCGATAGTAATCGCTAATATTATTCGTTTGTCAAAATCGTTTCCATGCGTAGCCTGATCCGCAGCGCATCGCCAGCTGCCCGCAGGGCCTGACGCACACCAGGAGCGATCATGACAACGACATCGCAAAGCGAAGAGTCATTCTCCCAACTGCTGCTCCGTTGGGTCACCTATCGGTTTTCAAGAGCGATGGCGGCGATCACGCCGGTGCATTGCGCCAGCGAGATCGCGGCCGCAGCGGCAGCGAGCAACAACCCCTCGGGAGCGTAAGCCGGCCGTCAGCGCCGCTTGCGCGCGCTGCGCGCCGGCGGTTCCGTCACGCGTCTGGTCTGCTCGGCGGCGAGGTCACGCATGATCGCGATTGCGTTCAGGATGTGGTCGTCCGGCTGGTCGGTGGAATAGACCACATAGGCCGGCATCGAGAATTTTGGCGCGCCGGCCACCAGATGCAGGCGCCGCGCCTTCAGCAGCGGCTCGACGATCCGCTGCGCGAAATAGCCGGAGCCGCCATTGGCGAGAACGTGCTGCAATCCGAGCCAGCCGATATTGGCCGAGAGTGCGGGCCCGGCAAAATTCGGAAAGACGGCGCTGTGGCGGGCGTAGAATTCCGGCCCCCAATCGACATAGACGTAGCCGTCCTGCGGCTCCGGCTCGCTTTTGGGACTGGTCGAGACCAGCACGAGCTGCTCCTCGAACAGCAATTCGACCTTGAGGCCGGGGCGGCTTTGCGGCGTGTACATCACGCCGATGTCGATGCGCCCCTCGACCAGCCCCTGCATCAGTTCCGGCTCCAGCGCGCTTTCGGCGCGGATCGAGATCTGCGGATTGGCCTCCTGCATGCGCGGCACCCAGAGCAGCAGAAACTCCTCCCACAGGCCGATGCGGCCGCCGACGACGAGCGCGCCACTAAATCCCTTGGGCACACCGACATCGTGCCGGGCCTGCTCGACGGTGCGCACCAGGGTTGCAGCGTGCCGTTGAAACTGACGACCGGCCGGCGTCAGCGCGGCCCCGGCCTTGTTGCGCACGAACAGCGTGCAGCCGAGCAGCTCTTCGAGGGAGTGGATCCGCGTGCTGACGGTGGACTGGCTGACGTGAAGCCGGTCGGCGGCGGTGATGAAATTGCCGGTGGCAACCACGGTCAGGAATGTACGCGCGAGCTCGGTGTCCACGGGCGCCCCTCACATCGAAATGTTCGATATGAAAGGCGCTCGCATGAAGCATGTCAAACCAGCCGATAGGCCTATTCCGCGGGCTCGGCAAAGGCCGCCGTCTTCGGCACGGCGTCCGTCCGCCGTCCCGGGAAGATACGCTTCACCAGCACGAACAGCGCGGGCACGAAGAAGATGCCCAGCATCGTCGCCGCGATCATGCCGCCGGCCACGCCGATGCCGACCGCGTTCTGGCTGGCGGAGCCCGCCCCGGTCGCCACCGCCAGCGGCAACACGCCAAGGATGAAGGCGAGCGACGTCATCAGGATCGGGCGCAGGCGCTGGCGCGCGGCGTGCAGCGTGGCCTCGACGAGGCCGCGGCCGGAAGCGATCTGCTCCAGCGCGAACTCGACGATCAGGATCGCGTTCTTGGAAGCGAGGCCGATCGTGGTGAGCAGGCCGACCTGGAAATAGACGTCGTTGGCCTGGCTGAACAGCGTGGCGCCGAGCAGCGCGCCGAGCACGCCGATCGGCACTGTCAGCATCACCGCGAACGGCACCGACCAGCTCTCGTAGAGCGCGGCAAGGCTGAGGAAGACGATCAGCAGCGAGATCGAGTACAGATACAGCGTCTGGCTTCCGGTCAGCCGCTCCTGGAACGACAATCCGGTCCATTCGTGGCCGTAGCCCTTCGGCAGCTTGGCCATCTGCTCTTCGACGGCCTGCATGGCAACGCCCGAGCTGATGCCCTGCCCCGCCTGCCCCTGAATCTCGACGGCCGCGACGCCGTTGTAGCGCTCGAGGCGCGGCGAACCATAGCTCCAGCGGTTGGTGGCGAGCGCCGAAAACGGCACCATCGAGCCAGACGCGTTGCGCACGTACCAGCGGCCGATGTCGCTGGTATCCATCCGGAACGGCGCGTCGCTCTGGACATAGACCTGCTTGACGCGGCCGCGGTCGATGAAGTCGTTGACATAGGCGCCGCCCCACGCCGCCGACAGCGTGGTGTTGAGGTCGCTCAGGTTGACGCCGAGTGCGGTGGCCTTGGCCTGGTCGACGTCGAGGTTGAATTGCGGCGTATCGTCCTGGCCGTTCGGCCGCGCCTGCGCCACGCGCTTGTCCGCGGCGAGCTGGCCGAGCAACTGGTTGCGTGCCTGGATCAGCGCCTCGTGCCCTTGCCCGCCGGTATCCTGGAGATAGAGGTCGAAGCCGCCGGCATTGCCGAAGCCGGGGATCGACGGCGGCAGCACCGCGAACACCATGGCGTCGCGGATCTTTGCGAAGGCGCCCATCGCGCGGCCGACCACGGCCTGCGCGGAGGTCGCAGCATTCCTGCGCGCGTCAAACGGCTTCAGGCTGACGAAGGCGAGGCCCACGTTCTGGCCCTGGCCGGCAAAGCTGAAGCCGCTGACCGCGAACACGCCTTCCACGGCGTCCTTCTCGTTGTCGAGATATTGATGCTCGACCTGCTTGATGACCTCGAGCGTCCGCGCCGAGGTCGCGCCGACCGGAAGCTGGATCAAGGTCATGATCGTACCCTGGTCCTCCTCGGGCAGGAACGAGCTCGGCAGCTTCTGGAACAGAATAACCATGCAGGCGACGATCGCCGCGAAGGCGATCATCACACCCGCAATCCGCTTGATCGCAGCGGCAGCGCCGCGCTGATAGCCGTCGGCCATGCGGTCGAAGCCACGGTTGAACAGGCCGAAGAGACCGCGCTGCGTGCCGTGATGTTTCGGCGGCCTCAGGATCGTGGCGCACAAGGCCGGCGTCAGCACCAGCGCCACCAGCACGGAGAGCAGCATCGCCGTGACGATGGTCAGCGCGAACTGCCGGTAGATGATGCCGACCGAGCCGTTGAAGAACGCCATGGGGATGAACACGGCCGACAACACGACGCCGATCCCGACCAGCGCGCCGGTGATCTCGCGCATGGATTTCTCGGTCGCCTCGCGCGGGCCGAGATGCTCTTCGGTCATCACGCGCTCGACGTTCTCGACGACGACGATGGCGTCGTCGACCAGCAGGCCGATCGCCAGCACCATCGCGAACATGGTCAGCGTGTTGATCGAATAGCCCGCAAGCGAGAGCACGCCGAAGGTTCCGAGCAGCACCACGGGGACCGCAATGGTCGGAATGATGGTGGCCCGCCAGCTCTGCAGGAACACGTACATCACGACGAAGACGAGCGCGATCGCCTCGAACAGCGTGTGGATCACCTTCTCGATCGATAGTTTGACGAACGGCGTGGTGTCGTAGGGATAGATGACGCGCAGCCCCTCCGGCATGGTGGCGCTGAGCTGTGCGATGCGCGTCTCCACGGCTTCCGATGTCGCAACCGCATTGGCGCCGGTGGCAAGGCTGATGCCCATTCCCGAAGCCGGTTTGCCGTTGTAGCGCGCCGTGGAATCATACGACTTCGAGCCGAGCTCGACGCGCGCGACGTCGCCGATGCGCACCGCCTGGCCGGATGACGCCGTGCGCAGGATGATGTCCTTGAACTGCTCGACGGTCCGGAGGCGGCTCTGCGAGGTGATGGTGGCGTTGAGCTGCTGGCCGCCGACGGACGGCAGGCCGCCGAGCTGTCCGGCCGTGACCTGCGTGTTCTGGGCCTGGATCGCTGTCGTGACGTCGCCCGGCATCAGATTATATTTGGCGAGCTTGTCCGGATCGAGCCAGATCCGCATGGCGTATTCGGAGCCGAACAGCTGCACCTGGCCGACGCCGGCGACGCGGCTGATCGGGTCGTTGATGGAGGATGCCACATAATCGGCGATGTCGCTGGCGCTGAGCCGGCCGTCCTCGGAGACGAAGCCGAGCACCATCAGGAAGCTCGACGACGACTTCACCACCTTGATGCCCTGCTGCTGCACCACCTGCGGCAGCAGCGGCGTCGCGAGCTGGAGCTTGTTCTGCACCTGCACCTGGGCGATGTCGGCATCGGCCTCGTTGGTGAAGGTCAGCGAGATCTGCACGACGCCGGTCGAGGTGCTCGACGACGACATGTACTGGAGATAGTCGAGGCCGGTCATGTTCTGCTCGATGACCTTGGTTACCGAGTTCTCCGCCGTCTCGGCGTTGGCGCCGGGATAGGTCGCCGTGATCGTGACCACGGTCGGCGCGATCTGCGGGTATTGCGCGATCGGCAGCCGCATGATCGCGAGCACGCCACCCAGCATGATCAGGATGGCGATGACCCAGGCGAAGATCGGCCGTTTGATGAAGAAATGCGACATGACGATTACTGCTCGGTTGTCGTGGCTGCGGGCCGTGCATCGGCCTGCCGCGTCGGGTTCACCGTAAGGCCGGTCGCCGGATCGACCGCGACCTCGACGGTCTTCACAGCCGTGCCAGGCCGCGCCTTCTGCGTTCCCTCGACGACCATGCGGTCGCCGGATTTGGCGCCTGACAGCACCAGCCAGTTGCCGTCGATCTCCTCGCCGAGATCGAGCGTGCGCTGCTCGATCTTGTCGTCCTTGCCGACGAACATCGCCACCGCCTGCCCCAGCGGATTGCGCGACACCGCGCGCTGCGGCACCAGGATCGCGGCCGGGTCGACGCCGGCGACGACGCGCGCACGGACATACATGCCCGGCAGCAGCGCACGCTCGGGGTTGGCAAAGATCGCGCGCGATGAGACCGAGCCGGTGCTCTCGTTGACGCTCGCATCGGTGAAGCCGTACTTGCCCTTGTGGCCGTAGGCCTTGCCGCTCTCCATCAGGAGCTCGACCTGCACGCCCTCGGCCGGACGCTTGAGCTTTCCGCTCGCGATCTGGCCGCGCAGCCGCTCCATCTCGGAGGTCGACTGGTCGAGATCGACGTAAACGGGATCGAGCTGCTGGACCGTCGTCATCGCGGTCGCCTGGCTCGCGGTCACGAGCGCGCCGGGCGTGATGGTCGACTTGCCGATCCGGCCCGAGATCGACGCGGTGACCTTGGTGCGGTCCAGCGAGATCGCGGCAGTGTCTCGGTTGGCCTGCGCGGCCTTCACATCGGCCTCGCCCTGCTTGTAGGCGGCGACCGCATCGTCGACGTCCTGCTGGCTGGCGGCATTGGTCTGGAGCAGCTGGGTCTTGCGGCCCGCCTTCAGCTTGACGCTGACCAGCGTTGCCTCCGCCCGCTGCACGGCCGCCTCGGCGCTGGCGAGAGCCGCGTTGTACTGCACCGGATCGATCTCATAGAGCAAGTCTCCTGCCTTGACCTCGGCGCCTTCGACGAAGTCGCGCTTGAGCAGGATGCCGGTGACCTGCGGCCGGACCTCGGAGGTCTGGTAGGCGACGACGCGACCCGGCAGAACGGTCGAAACCTTGGCCTCCTGCGGCTTCAACGTGACGATGCCGACCTCCGGTACCGCTCGCTGTGCGACCGGAGCTCCGCCCTGCTCACCGCAGGCTGCGAGCGACAACAAGGCAAGTAACGAGACGGCGCGGACGATCGGGGGACGCATGATGTCGATCCATGTGATGGCGTTGCGGACCGGCCTCGAGGCGAGATCACGGCAACGGAAACATTCGGAAACTCTTCGGTTTCCATCGGGAAACTTGGTAGTTTCCTTTCCCCAAGTCAAGTGCTAGGCTTGCTTCAGATTTCCGTTCAAGCAGTCGTGAAGCGGCTCACATCTGGCGGCAGTTATGGCAAAAGCGTCGATCAGTCGCGGGCGCCCCACGGGCAATTCCTCCCCGCAGCAAACCATTGACCTTCCCGCTCCTGATGCGCGCATGTCGCATTTGCTGACGGCGGCGAAGGACACGTTCACCAGCAAGGGCTTTGCCGCGACGAAGATGGACGACATCGCGGGCGCCGCAGGCATGTCCAAGAAGACGCTCTACAAGCTGTTCGAGAGCAAGACAGATCTGTTTCGCGCCATGCTGTTGCGCAGTCTCCCGGCGGTCCATTTCGCGGACGTGTCCTTCGAAGGACCGCCTTCAACCCGGCTGCGGCATGCATTGCGGAAGATTGCCGACGTCGCGCTGGCACCCGGCGAGATCGCGCTGCATCGCCTGATCATCGGCGAAAGCCGGGCCTCGCCTGGCCTCGGCCGCATGTTCGCCGAGGTGATTCTGGAGAACGGCACGGACGACGTCGCCGATCTGCTCAGGGCGGTTCGCCTCGAGCCGCGCCTCGAAGGACTGCCGCTGCGGCTCGTCTCCGAGATGCTGCTCGGCATGGTGTTCAGCCACGATCATTTCAGGCTGTTGACCGACGACGGCTTCAAGCTCAACCGCCGTGCGCTGGACAAGCGGATCGATCTGGCGATCGCGATGTTCTGTGCGCCCGAGGATCAGGCGAGATAACCGGATACGCCGTCCCACAGCAGCTTGAGCGCCGTGACGACCAGCAATCCGTAACAGGCCCGATAGATCTGCTGCTGGTCCAGTCTTCCGTGCAGCCGCCAGCCGAGCCAGACGCCGCTGGGGATAGCCAGGAGGCAAGCCGCCATCACGATCCAGACGTTACCGGCCGGCCGCACCAGCAGCAGCCGCGGCACCGCCTTGGTCGCATTACCGACGGTGAAGAACAGGCTGGTGGTGCCGGCATAGACTTCCTTGCTGAGACCGAGCGGCAGCATATACATCGCGAGCGGCGGCCCGCCGGAATGCGCAACCATCGTCGTGACGCCCGATGCGAGACCGGCCGCGACCGCCTTGGGCGTCGAGCGCGGACGAATGATCTGCTTCGGATCGCCGAAGAACCACAGGCCGACGAAGATCAGGGTGACGACCGCCATCACGATCGCGACGGCGCGATGGTCCAGCACGCGAAACAGGAGATAGCCGAGGCCGATGCCGATCACGAGTCCGGGCAACAGCAGCACGAGGTCCGGCTTCGACCAGGTCGAGGGCTTCCAGTAGCGCAGCGCGAACAGGTCCATCGCAATGAACAGTGGCGCGAGCAGCCCGCCGGCCGTCACCGGGTCCATCACGAACGACAATAGCGGGATGCCGACGATGGAGAAGCCGCCGCCGAACGCGCCCTTCATGAAGCAGATCAGGAACACGCCGGCGAAGGCGATGAGGATAGTGGTGACGGTGACTTCCATCCCGGCGTCTCCGAGTCCTTCACCTCAAGTCCCTCACCTCAAATCCGTCTTGGGCGTCCGGATAGCGCCATCGCTCCGCCTACGACCTCGGACTCCCTCCGTCCTTGGTCTGGAAAAACAGACCGGGCAGCACCGAGGGCAGTCCAAAGGTCAGTCCGAGGAATGCCAGAAACAGATCGAGATAACTGAGGGGCAATGTCGTCACTCTGTCGGCACCGAGCGCACCGGTGCAATTTGCTCTTTGCCCGGAATATGATCCGATCCATTATTCGGTACAATAGGAACATTGCACTCGGTACAATCTAGCCGGCACGCTCGACCGCACCCCCGCCGCGAGGCGGAGCGAGGACACGGTCTTGCGGCTGGACGCGTACGTGACAGCCACCGCCGCGCGCAGGCGCGATTATTCGACCTGGTGGTCGTGCTGGCAGCCAATCTGTGCGGGGGAGCTACGGTGCTAGCAGCCGAGCTTGGCGGCGACGCCGCCAAAATCCTTGGCGACGATGTCCCAGTTGCCCGTCGCCTCGAAATCGACCTTCTGAAGCGGCCCGTATTCCGTCGGCCGTGCCACGAACGCCGTCTTCAGGCCGTTCTTCTGCGCGGCAGCCAGATCGCCGTTGTGGGCGGCGACCATCATCACCTGCTCCGGCTTCAAGCACAGCAGCTTTGCCGCGCCGAGATAGGTCTCGGGATCGGGCTTGTAGTGCTCGAACAGTTCGGCCGACATGATGAGATCCCACGGGAGCCCGGCGAACTTCGCCATGTTGGTGAGCAGCGCAACGTTGCCGTTCGACAGCGGCGAGATCACGAATTTCGTCTTCAGGCGCGTCAAGCCGGCAACGCTGTCGGGCCAGGGATTGAGGCGATGCCAGCCCTTGGTGAGATGATCGAGATCGGCGTCAGTGAGGCCCTTGATCTCGAATTGCGCGACCAGCTTCTCCAGCGAACGGCGATGCAGGTCGTCGAGCATGACGTAACCGCGCGCAGGGTTTTTGCGCACGTCGTCCATCGAGGCCATGTACATGCCACGCCAGCCGTCGACGAGCGCAGTCCAGTCAGCGCTGATGCCGCGGCCCTTCCCCCACCACATGAAGTCGGTGATCAGGCTGGTGCGCCAGTCCACGACGGTGCCGAACACGTCGAACACGAGGGCTTTGACGGCGGAGAGATCGGGTGTTGTTGCCATCATTTTTCTCCGCGCGTTCTTCTCCGCTCTCAGGCGGCTTCAATCGAGGCGTGGTTTTAAAGCACGATCCAGCACGTACAACAATAGCGCTAGCCGGACTGGCCAAACACGCCAGAGATGAGCAAGATGGCTTGCCTCAACCCTCCGGAGTGCGCGCGATGGCCAACCCTGCGTTCGTGATGCTTGAGGAGGCCCTGCTTCCCGACGAAACGGTTCTCATCGATACCTTGCGACGCCGTCATCCCGGGCACAGGTGGGAGTCAACGGGCGCTCTGGCACTCACGGTGGCAAATGGCGCGATGTCCATTCGCGCGGACAATCATCTCGTCGCCCTCGCTTTGATGCCCGTGCCGTTGCCGTACGATCAACGGCTGTGGCAGCAGGCCTCCGCGGTATGGCCGGAGGCTTTCGATTCAGTGGGGCGGCACCGTGCTCACCTGATCGTCTCGACCTTGGGCTCCGCTATCGTGGGTGCGGAACCGGCGAGCGTGATCGAGAGCGCTCGCCTCACCACTGCCGTCGTGGGCAGCCTGATCGAAGCCCAGCGCGGCATTCTCGGCGTTGCCTGGAGCGGACGAGTCGGACGCTCCCCCGAAATGTGGATCGAGCAGTCACTCCGTGCGTTCGAACCGTTTCCGGATCATCCATTCGGACTCTGGATGGAGATTGTTCACTACGTGAGCGGCAAGACGATTGGCGCCTATACGGTCGGGCTTTCCGCATTCATCGGGCGCGAGATCGAATTCGAGGTGGACGGGCTCGACCAGCGCGGCGTCACCGTTCGTGTTGCCAACGCTTCGTCCTACCTGATCGCAAATGGCCTCGACAAAAACGTCGAGAGCGGCACAATGTATGATGACGACGACAAGAACGTCGGCCGCGTTGCGGTTCTCCACCGCAACTCGCGCTTCGGCATAGGGCCGGTTGTTTCGTTCATCTCTCTTCATGATCGGGTTGGACGGCTCAAGACCTACCCGATCATTCCCGCGTCCATCAGCCGAAATCATCCGCTGCTGGTCATGTTGGGCAAGGTCGGGCTTTTCGACCCAGCGAAGCCTGAAAACCTGATCCAGTTGCGGCCTGACCACTACGTTTCGGAAGTTCGCATGGAAAGTTTCGATGAAAGCCTTGCGAATGCCCTGTCGCAAATGATTGCAGGGGACGGTTACGTCGAGGCAGACACCAACGCGCGCCGCGCGCTCGCGAACGGGGACATCCCGGCGGCCAAGTCGTTTCTCTTGCCGTGGGCCGAAGACGTCGGTCTGCTCCAGTCGGCGTCAAAACTGGCTTTGACCTTGTGCGACGCCTACATGCTCATGCCCGCGCCACCACGCAGTCCGTAGCCGGCGCCCGACGGATATCCACGATCAATCCGTCGAGGGCCAGCCGCGTCTTAGTCCAAATGGAACTTCGCGAGTTCGCGGTGTTCGGCCTTGATGTAGCGCACGGTGCCCGTGACGGAGCGCATCACCACCGTCTCGGTCTCGATCACGCCGTCCTTGCGGAATTTGACGCCCGAGAGCAGCGAGCCCGTGGTGACGCCGGTGGCGGCGAACAGGCAGTCGCCGCGCGCCATGTCCTCGATGCCGTAGATCATCTTGGGATCGTTGACGCCCATCTTGGCGGCGCGCTCGATCTTCTCGCCGGAATCGAGGATCAGGCGGCACTGCATCTGGCCGCCGATGCAACGCAGCGCCACGGCCGCGAGCACGCCTTCCGGCGCGCCGCCCGTGCCGAGATACATGTCGACGCCGGTGTTGTCGGGGTCCGCGCAGTGGATCACGCCGGCAACGTCGCCGTCGGTGATCAGGCGCACGGCAGCGCCCGTGGAGCGTACGCTCTCGATGATGCTGGCGTGGCGCGGACGGTCGAGCACGAGCACGGTGATGCCATCGGGCTTGACGCCCTTGGCCTTGGCGAGACGGCGGACGTTGTCGGCCGGGCTCGCGTCGAGATCGACGACACCCTTGTCGTAGCCGGGTCCGATCGCGAGCTTCTGCATGTAGACGTCGGGTGCGTGCAGCAGCGTACCGCCGTCGGCCATCGCCATGGTGGCGATCGAGCCGGGCATGTTCTTGGCGCACAGCGTGGTGCCTTCGAGGGGGTCGACCGCGATATCGACTTCCGGACCGGTGTTCATGCCGACCTTCTCGCCAATGAAGAGCATCGGCGCCTCGTCGCGCTCGCCCTCGCCGATCACGATGGTGCCCTGGATCGGCAGCTTGTTGAGCTCGCGGCGCATCGCGTCGACGGCGGCCTGGTCGGCGGGCTTCTCCTGCCCGTGCCCGCGCAGCCGCGCCGACGATACTGCCGCCCGCTCCGTCACGCGCACGATCTCCAGCGTGAGAATGCGCTCGAGCAATGCTTGCGGCGGCACTGAAATATGGGTCGACATCGGCTAACTCCTTCGAAACAGTTTTGGACAGAGGTCTCTGCCCGCATCAACTCGCAACGCCCACGGTTCGTTCGAACCGCCTCAGTGTTTAAGCATGACCTATACGGAAAGCTGCTTCGCGGCTTTCCGTAGCATGCTCAGTTCTTCTCGATCCGGATCACCTGCGGCCGTCCGCTGATCACCTTGTCCTTCTGCACGGCCGCGAGCGCGCGGCGCACCGCGTCCTCATGCGTGGCATAGGTGATCAGGATGACGGGCACGGGGACCGCCTTGCCGTCGGCCGGTGCGGCGCCGCCATTGGGATGACGCTGCACGATCGACTCGATCGAAATCTTCTGTTCTGCAAGCCGGGTCGCGATCGCAGCCGCAGTGCCCGGGAAATCACGCGCCAGCAGGCGGATGTAGTAGCCGCCCTCGTGACGCTCCATCGGCGCCTTCCTGGTGTCGCGCAGATGCGAGATCGGCCGGCCGAACGGATTGGCGCGGATGCCGCGCGCAACATCGGCGATGTCAGCGACGACGGCCGATGCGGTGGCCGCACCGCCCGCACCGGGGCCGACCAGCGTGATCGGCGGAATGCCTTCGCCATCGATCGTGACCGCATTGGTGACACCCATCACCTGCGCGATCGAGGAGGATTTCGGAACCATGGTCGGGTGCACGCGCTGCTCGATGCCCTTGGCGGTGCGAACCGCGACGCCAAGCAGCTTGAGGCGGTAACCGAGATCGTCAGCGGCGCGCAGATCTTCCGGCGCGATGGAGGAGATACCTTCGACATACACCGCGCTTTGAGCAACTTTCGTGCCGAAAGCGAGGCTGGCAAGGATCGCGAGTTTTTGCGCGGTGTCATGGCCATCGACGTCGAAGGACGGATTGGCCTCGGCATAGCCGAGCCGCTGCGCATCCTTCAGGCATTCGGCGAAGGACAGACCCTCCTGCTCCATCCGCGTCAGGATATAATTGCAGGTGCCATTGAGAATGCCGTAGACGCGGTTGATGCCGGTTCCGGCAAGACCTTCGCGTAACGTTTTGATGACGGGGATCGCAGCGCCGACCGCTGCCTCATAATTCAGCGCGCCGCCGTGCTTTTCAGCGGCTTTTGCCAGCTTCAAGCCGTGCTTGGCGAGCAATGCCTTGTTCGCCGTAACAACCGATTTGCCGGCGTTCAGTGCAGCTTCAACCGCAGAGAGAGCGGGATCGCCGGCGCCGCCCATCAGCTCGACGAAGCAGTCGATGCCGGGATGCGTGGCAAGCGCCATCGGATCTTTCGCCCATTCGACGCCGCGCAGATCGACGCCGCGCTTCTTCGCCTTCGAGCGCGCGGTGACAGCGACGACGCGAATGCCGCGGCCACTGCGGCCTGACAGCACGCGGGCCTGCGTTTCGATCAAACGGACAACTTCGGCACCCACGGTGCCGAGCCCCGCTATGCCCACTTTCAGGGGTGCAACCATGATGCTTCAGAGAACCTGTCGAAGAGAATTAGCGCCGATTGGCGAGCGGAACCACGTTGTGCAACGTTTCGATGCCGCTTTCAAGGAAGCGGCGCACGCCGCGCGCGGCCTGCCTGATCCGTTGCTCGTTTTCCACCATGGCGATGCGGACATATCCTTCACCATGCTCGCCGAAGCCGACGCCGGGCGAGACCGCGACGCCGGATTTCTCCACCATCAGGGTGGCGAACTGCATGCTGCCGACGCTGCGGAAGGCCTCCGGCAGCGGCACCCAGGCGAACATCGAGGCTTCCGGCGGCGGGATCTCCCAGCCGGCGCGGCCGAACGATTCCACCAGCGCATCGCGGCGCTTGCGATAGGTGTCGCGCATCTCCTTGATGCAATCGTCGGGACCGTTCAGCGCGGCGGTCGCGGCGACCTGCACCGGCGTGAAGGCGCCGTAGTCGAGATAGGATTTGACGCGGGCGAGTGCTGCGATCACGCGGTCATTGCCGACCGCGAAGCCCATGCGCCAGCCGGCCATCGAATAGGTCTTCGACATCGAGGTGAACTCGACCGTGACGTCGATCGCGCCCGGCACCTGGAGCACCGAGGGCGGCGGATTGTTCTCGTCGAAATAGACTTCGGCGTAAGCGAGATCGGACAGGATCAGGATCTCGTGCTTCTTCGCGAACGCGACCAGGTCCTTGTAGAAGTCGAGGCTCGCCACATAGGCGGTCGGGTTCGACGGATAGCAGACGACCAGCGCGAGCGGCTTCGGAATCGAATGCACGATCGCCCGCTCGACCGCCTCGAAGAATTGCGGCGTCGGCTCCGACGGCACCGAGCGGATCACGCCGCCCGCCATCAGGAAGCCGAAGGCATGAATGGGATAGCTCGGGTTCGGGCAGAGGATGACGTCACCGGGCGCGGTGATCGCCTGCGCCACGTTGGCAAAGCCCTCCTTGGAGCCGAGCGTCGCCACCACCTGGGTGTCGGGGTTGAGCTTCACGCCGAAGCGGCGAGCGTAATAGGCGGCCTGGGCCTTGCGCAGGCCGTTGATGCCGCGGGACGCCGAGTAGCGGTCGGTGCGCGGCTTGCCGAGCGTCTCCTTCAGCTTCTCCAGCACATGCGCCGGCGCCGGCAGGTCCGGATTGCCCATGCCGAGGTCGATGATGTCGGCGCCTGCATTCCGCGCGGCCGCCTTGGCCCGGTTGACCTGCTCGAACACGTAAGGCGGAAGGCGGCGGATGCGGTAAAAATCGTCCATGGCTCTCTGGGCTCCGGGCAACCGGTCAGGACAGAATCGACAGGCTCTGACGCCCGCCTCAAAGACGACCGCCCCTTGCGCGAAAATCACTCAAAATCAAATACTTGGAGTGGCTTTCGGCGACAAGGGCTGAACACCTTCGCCCTGACTCTCGGCTGAACTGCGGTCTTTTTAGCACGGAGTGACGGGGGCGCCAGCGATTACCTTGCTCCGCCTCATTTTGCGTCCTTGCCGGCGACGGCCTGGCGGTCGCGCGCGGCGGCGAGCTCGGCCTCGATCTTGGCACGCTGGTCTGGCGGGATGATCGCCTGATCACGATCCGGCGGCAGGTCATGCACCGGCAAATAGGTGCCCGGCTCCCTGGGATGCGCCTGCGCATCGGCCGGCGTCATGTCCGCGAGCTGGCTCGAACAGCCGCCCAAGGCCAGCGCCGCCATCAGCAGCGCGCCAAAAATCGGCAGCGACTTTTGCAGGTCCCTCAACGCCAACACCTGGGAAATCCCCTACTCGTCCCAATGCAAGCTGCCGGAGACTAACCCGACAACCTGCCCAAGCTCAAACCATTGCTGCCCACAAATGGTACGAGCGAGAATACGTCCAAGGCCCACGCCCCGAGAGTTGCACCCTGATTGTGACAAAACCAAGAAGCCTTTTCGCAGTGCAGCACATGTTGGAGCTTGTTTAACGCCAAACATGCGAGCTTCGCGGTGACGAATACGGAATGAATCGTTACTGTTCTGCTCATGAGTACCGCCACCACCGACACACCCAAATCCGAGACGAAGTTCGATGCAGAAGCCTTCGCGATGAATGTCGCGCGGGCGATGGAGAGTGGCGGCAAGGCGCTCGCCGCGTATCTCAAGCCGCGCGAGAGCGGCGAGGTGCAGGACCGTCCGCCGGCCGAGCTCACCGAAGTCGTCAAGACCTTCACCTCGGTCGCTGAATACTGGCTGTCGGATACGACCCGCTCGTCCGATCTCCAGACCAAGCTTGCCAAGGACTATCTCGACCTCTGGGGCTCGGCGGCGCGCCGCATGGCCGGCCAGGACGCCCAACCCGCGATCGCGCCCTCGCCGCGCGACAAGCGCTTTGCCGATCCGGAGTGGAAGTCAAACCAGTTCTTCGACTTCATGATGCAGCTCTATCTGCTCACGACGAAATTTGCGCACGAGCTGGTGCGCGACGCCGAGGGACTCGATCCGCAGACCCGGCGCAAGGCGGAGTTCTACGTCCAGCAGCTCACCAACGCGATCTCGCCGTCGAACTTCGTGCTGACCAATCCGGAGGTGCTGCGCGCGACGGTCGCCAGCAACGGCGAAAATCTCGCGCGTGGCCTGACGATGCTGGCCGAGGACATCGCGGCCGGCAAGGGTACGCTGAAGATCCGCCAGTCCAACCCGGACAATCTCGTCGTCGGCGTCAACATGGCGACGACGCCGGGCAAGGTCATCTTCCAGAACGAGATGATGCAGCTGATCCAGTACTCGCCGACCACGGAGAACGTGCTGCGCACGCCGCTCCTGATCGTGCCGCCCTGGATCAACAAGTTCTACATCCTCGATCTCAAGCCGGAGAAATCCTACATCAAGTGGTGCGTCGACCAGGGCGTCACGGTGTTCGTGATCTCATGGGTCAATCCCGACAAGCGGCTCGGCAACAAGAGCTGGGAAGACTACATGAAGGAAGGCGTTCTGACGGCGATGGACGTGATCGAGAAGGTCACCGGCGAGATGAAGGTGCATACCGCCGGCTATTGCGTCGGTGGCACGATGCTCGCGACCACGCTGGCCTGGCTCGCCGAGAAGCGCCGCCAGCGCGTGTCGTCCGCGACGTTCTTCGCCGCACAGGTCGACTTCACCCATGCCGGCGATCTCCTCGTGTTCGTGGACGAGGAGCAGATCGCAGCGCTCGAGCAGGACATGAAGGCGGCCGGCGTGCTCGAAGGCTCGAAGATGGCGATGGCCTTCAACATGCTGCGCTCCAACGATCTGATCTGGTCCTATGTCGTCAGCAATTATCTGAAGGGCCAGCAGCCGAGCGCGTTCGACCTGTTGCACTGGAATTCGGACGCAACGCGCATGACCGCGTCGAACCATTCCTATTATCTGCGCAACTGCTATCTGGAGAACCGGCTCTCCACCGGCACGATGGTGCTCGACAACACGCTGCTCGATCTCTCCAAGGTCATGGTGCCCGTCTACAACCTCGCCACCCGCGAGGACCACATCGCGCCGGCGGAATCGGTGCTGTACGGCTCGCAGTTCTTCGGCGGCCCGGTGAAATATGTTCTGTCCGGCTCGGGCCACATCGCCGGCGTCGTCAACCCGCCCGCCTCGAACAAGTACCAGTACTGGACCAACGACAACGTCAAGGACGTCAACGTCGCCGAGTGGATGAAGGGCGCGGTCGAGCACAAGGGCTCGTGGTGGCCGGACTGGCGGCAATGGCTGGGCACGCTCGATCCCGAGGAAGTGCCGGCGCGCAATGTCGGCAGCGACGCCCTCCCCCCGATCGAGGATGCGCCCGGCAGCTATGTCAGGGTTCGCGCATAGCGCAATCGCGCGCGCTCCCGTATAAGCTCACGACATCGATTTGAGAGGGGACCGGACTATGACGCGTGAATTGTTCTGGCTGACGCTGACAGTGATCCTGACCGGCATCCTCTGGATTCCCTACACCATCAACCGCTGCCAGATCCGGGGCCTCGGCGGCGCGATGGCCAACCCGTCGCGCGCCGACAAACCGCAATCGGAATGGGCAAACCGGCTGATGTTCGCGCATGACAACGCAGTCGAAAACCTCGTGCTGTTCGCGCCGCTGGTGCTGATCCTGAACGCGATCGACTATTCCACCAAATGGACCGTGCTCGCCTGCGCCGTCTATTTCTGGTCGCGCGTCGCGCATCTGATCGTCTACGCACTGGGCGTTCCGGTGTTCCGCACGCTGGCCTTCACCGTCGGCTTCATCGCGCAGGCGGTGCTGGCGCTGGCGATCTTCAAGGTCTTTTAGAGATCAGGCAGGCCTGCGAACGACCAGATTCAGCATGCTGGCTGGCGTCTGGTCGAAGCTCTGGATCACGTTGGTGTCCGAGCTCAGCTTGATCCACGCCCCCGCGCTGGCGTAGGTCGCTTCGAGCCATTCGGGCGATATGTAACTGTAGTACCGTCCGAGGCTGTCCCGGCCGTCCTCCTCGCCCATCTTGAAGCTGGCATAGAACACGCCTGACGGCCTGAGGGCGCGATAGATCCTTGCGAGGATGCCGGCGAGTTCGTCGCGCGGCACGTGCAGAAGACACGCGCTCGCCCAGACGCCGTCATAGGCCTCTTGCGCATCCAGCTGGTCGAACCGCATTGCCTCGACGGGATGACCAAGCCGCTGCGAGGCGATCGCCGCCATTTCAGGCGAGCCGTCGGTCGCACGCACCGAAAAACCTTCGGCCAGCATCACCGCCGAATGATTGCCGGCCCCGCAGCCGAGTTCGAGGATCGAGCCACCTGATGGCAGCAGGGCGAGAAAGCTCTTTAGCCGCGTCGAGGGAGCCTTCGCCCAGCCGGCATAGGCCTCGGCGTTCTGGCGGTAGAATGTCAGCGTGGTCTCGTCCATGCGGTCTTGTTCTCCGGGAGGCGGTGTCTCGTGTCCCGGCTCTGCGGAGCAGCGCAACGCGCTGCACCGCGTCCGGGACACGAGACTACTGATCGGCCAAGCCCAGCATCAGCCGCATGTTCTGCACCGCTGCGCCGGAGGCGCCCTTGCCGAGATTGTCGAGTCGCGCGACCAGCACTGCCTGATGATACTTGTCGCTGGCAAAGACATAGAGCTCGAGCATGTTGGTCTCGTTGAGCGCCTCCGGCTCGAGCTTGCCACCCTTGGTCGTCTCGTTCTGGAGCGGCATCACCGAGACGTATTTCGAGCCGGCGTAACGCTTGGCGAGCGCGGCTTGCAGATCAGCACCGCCGGGCTTGCCCGGCAGCGTGTCGAGCTGAAGCGGCACCGACACCAGCATGCCCTGCCGGTAATTGCCGACCGAGGGAATGAAGATCGGCCGCCGCGTCAGGTTCGAATAGAGCTGCAGCTCCGGCAGATGCTTGTGCTCGAAGCCGAGGCCGTAGAGTTCGAACGACGGCGCGCTGCCGTCCTCGAAACTCGCGATCATCGACTTGCCGCCGCCGGAATAGCCGCTCACCGCGTTGACGGTGATCGGATAGTCGGGGGGCAAAAGGCCGGCGTCGACGATCGGCCGCAGCAGTGCGATGCCGCCGGTCGGATAGCAGCCGGGGTTCGAGACCTTCTTCGCGGCCTTGATCTTGGCCGTCTGGTCCGGTGCCATCTCCGCAAAGCCGTAGGCCCAGTCGGGCGCGACCCGGTAGGCGGTCGAGGCGTCCAGCACCTTCGGCCCCGCAGCGCCCATGCTGTCGACCAGCGCGACGGTTTCCTTCGCAGCGTCGTCGGGCAGGCAGAGGATGACGAGATCGACCTCTTCCATCAGCGCCTTCTTGGCCGCGGGATCCTTGCGCTTGTCGTCGGCAATGGTCTTCACGACGACGTCGTTCTGGAGCTTCAGCCGCTCGTGGATGCCGAGACCGGTGGTACCGGAGCCGCCATCGACGAAGACGGTTGCGGGCTTCTTCGCGGCGCCGGTGGCCGGTGCTTTCGTGGTTTCCGTGAGGCTCATGGTACGCTCCTTTCGAGCTCGTTGGTTTCGGCCGCGAAGGCTTCGGGCCTCACGTCCTGCATCAGTTGCGCGATCTCCCTGGCGTCGGCAGCGGGTTGCGCGCCGAGCGCATTGGCGATCGCCGTATAGTCGGCGTCGGACTTGTGCTGGTTGAGCTTGAAGCTGCCTTCGACCTCTTCAACCGTCATGACCAGACCCACGATCCCCTTCTTCAACGCCTCGAGCCGGCCCGCCGTCATCTTGCCGGAGGTCCACGGCTGCTTGGGCATCAGCCAGCTCTCGAACTTGTCGCTGAGCGTGTCGATCTGCACCGCCAGATCATCGTCCGACAGCAACCGCACCGGTCCGCTCAGATGCACCGACTGGTAGAGCCAGGTCGGCACCTGATCCGGCGAGACGTACCAGTCGGGCGATACATAGGCATCGGGGCCGTTGACCGCGAGCAGCCAGGACGTCGTTCCGCCCGCAAGCTTTAGCAGCGGATTGTGACGGGCGACATGAAAGGCCGCCTGCGGCGTGCCGTCAGCCGCATAGGTCAGGTAAAACGGCAGCGGCGACGCAACCGGCTTGTGGCCGTCAAAGGCGCACATGGTGCCGAAGCCGCGCTCGTCGGCGAATTTCAGGCTCGCGGCGCGGTCCTGCTTGAAAAAGGGTGGCGTGTACATCGTGGTCTCCTGCTGGCCTCCTTGGGGGCCGCCGGATCAGATCGCGCTGACAGGAGAGAGAATGCCGCGGATCGGATCCAGCGGCAAAGACGATGATCTCAAACGCGATCAACCGCCCAAACCGCAGAGCTGCGGCGGCGGCGACGGGCGAACAGGATGGTCGCGGCGTTGATCATGGCGCGGGGCTATAAGGGCAGTTGCGGTTTTCGTCAAGGTTTTGGCGTCAGATCAGCCGCCAGATCCATTCCATGACCTTGGCGATGACATCGCCGAACAGCAGCAGCGCCGCCGACCAGATCAGTGCCGAGGCGAAATTGGCGGCCTGAAAGGTCCAATAGGGCATCTCGAAGATGCCGGCGGCGAGCGGCACCGAGGCCCGCAAGGGGCCGAAGAAGCGGCCGATGAAGATGCTGGGCACGCCCCAGCTGCGTACGAAGGCTTCGCCCTTCGGCAGCAGTTCCGGATAGCGCGAGAGCGGCCACATCTGCGCGACCCGCTCCTTGTAGCGATAGCCGAACCAGTAGGAGACCCAATCGCCGAGGGCTGCGCCAATGCCGCCGGCGATCCAGACCGGATAGAAGCTGATGCCGCTGACGCCAATCAGCGCGCCGATCGCAACCAGCGCGCCCCAGGCCGGAATCAGCAGCGAGATGAACGCCAGCGACTCCCCGAAGGCGAGCAGGAACACGATCGGGGCCGCCCAGGCCTGGTGAGCACGCACAAAGTCGGCCAGTGCGTGCGCGTACTGCTCCATTCCAGATTGCCTTCCCGCCCCGTCACGGTCCTGTCAGATAAAATGACTGGTAAGCCAAGGACTTGTGTGACATCAAGTCACAAAACCCGGCTCTAGCCGGGCTTCGGCGTCAAATTGCCGGGAATTGCTGGGCCTGCGGCGTAAAATCGCCGGTATTAGCACCCACCCACACCCACCCGGCCGTCACGCGGTGACCTCGACAGGTCAGCCGTGGCATAGTCGGCGCAACCGATTCGCCGCTTCCGCGGCCCTCAAAGCACATCAAGATATATGTCCAAGCAGTTGAAAAACAAAACAGACCTGTTCCCAGCCGACGAGCAAAAGTCGCGCGCGCCTGCCAAGACGGCGTCGCGCGGGACCGGCGGCGAGGCCGATTACACCGCGGCCGACATCGAGGTGCTCGAAGGCCTGGAACCGGTCCGGCGCCGGCCCGGCATGTATATCGGCGGCACCGACGAGAAGGCGCTGCATCACCTCTTCGCCGAAGTCATCGACAACTCGATGGACGAGGCGCTGGCGGGCCACGCAACCTTCATTGGGGTCGAACTCAGCGCCGACGGGTTCCTGACCGTCACCGACAACGGCCGCGGCATCCCGATCGATCCGCATCCGAAATTCCCGAAGAAATCGGCGCTCGAAGTCATCATGTGCACGCTGCATTCGGGCGGCAAGTTCGACAGCAAGGTCTACGAGACCTCCGGCGGCCTGCACGGCGTCGGCATCTCCGTCGTGAACGCCCTCTCCTCGCTGCTCGAGGTCGAGGTCGCGCGCAGCCAGAAACTCTACCGCATGACGTTCGAGCGCGGGCACCCCAAGGGCAAGCTCGAGGATCTCGGCAAGATCAACAACCGCCGCGGCACCCGCGTGCGCTTCAAGCCCGACACCGACATCTTCGGCGCCAAGGCCGCGTTCAAGCCGCAGCGCCTGTTCAAGATGACGCGCTCGAAGGCGTATCTGTTCGGCGGCGTCGAGATTCGCTGGAACTGCGCGCCCGAGTTGCTCAAGGGCGTCGAGGACGTGCCGGCGGAAGCGACGTTCCACTTCCCGGGCGGCCTGAAGGATTACCTCGCCGCCGCGATCCACGCCGACACGCTGGTTCATCCCGACATCTTCTCCGGAAAGTCGGGCCGCAACGGCGCGCACGGCGCCTGCGAATGGGCGGTGGCCTGGACCGCGGATGCCGACGGCTTCCTCTCCTCCTACACCAACACCGTGCCGACGCCCGACGGCGGTACGCATGAATCCGGCCTGCGCAGCGCGCTGCTGCGTGGCCTGAAGGATCACGCCGAGCGCGTCGGCCAGGGCAAGCGCGCCTCGTCCATTACCTCGGAAGACGTGATGGTGGGCGCGGCCGTGATGCTCTCGGTGTTCGTGCGCGAGCCTGAATTCCAGGGTCAGACCAAGGACCGTCTCGCCACCGCCGAAGCGCAGCGCATCGTCGAGCAGGCGATCAAGGATCCGTTCGACCATTGGCTGTCGGGCAATCCGAACATGGCCAACCGGCTACTCGACTTCGTGGTCGACCGCGCCGAGGAACGGCTGCGCCGCCGCCAGGAAAAGGAAACCTCGCGCAAAACCGCCGGCAAGAAGCTGCGCCTGCCGGGCAAGCTCGCCGACTGCAGCGATGCGGGCACCGAAGGCTCCGAGCTGTTCATCGTCGAGGGCGACTCGGCAGGCGGCAGCGCCAAGCAGGCACGCGATCGCAAGACCCAAGCGGTGCTGCCGTTGCGCGGAAAAATCCTCAACGTCGCCTCCGCCGGCAAGGACAAGCTGACGGCGAACGCCCAGCTCGCTGATCTCGTGCAGGCGATCGGCTGCGGCATGCTCGCGCAATATCGCGAAGAAGATCTGCGCTACCAGCGCATCATCATCATGACCGACGCCGACGTCGACGGCGCTCACATCGCCTCGCTGCTGATCACGTTCTTCTATCGGCAGATGCGGCCATTGATCGACCAAGGCCACCTCTTCCTTGCGGTGCCGCCACTCTACAAGCTGACGCACGGCACGAAGTCGATCTATGCCCGCGACGACGCGCATAAGGAGGCCCTGATCAAGAGCGAGTTCAACGCCAACGCCAAGGTCGAGGTGAACCGCTTCAAAGGCCTCGGCGAGATGATGCCGGCGCAGCTCAAGGAAACCACCATGGATCCGGCCAAGCGGACCATGCTGAAAGTCGTGCTGCTCGCCGACGACCGCGACACCACGGCGGATTCGGTGGAGCGGCTGATGGGCACCAAGGCCGAGGCACGCTTCGCCTTCATCACGGACAAGGCCGAGTTTGCCAACGAGGAACTGCTGGACGTCTGAGACCAACGGCCTTTCGTCAAAAGCCCGGCTCAGGTCCGGGGCTTTTTTTGTTTGCCCCTGCGCATCGAACGGCGACTCGGCCAACGACTCACCGGCGCCAAGGCCGAGGCAGGATTGCCTCCATTTCAGACAAAGCCCGATTGCTAACAAAACCTTACTTGAATTCGATCTTCGATAATTCACGCAACACATTGATTATAAGACACTATTTCTGATTTCGGCTCTCGCGACCAAAATCCCGATCGCCCGGCGTTTCCCGGCGACTGTGCCTGCCCTGCAACAGCATTTCAGCGGAAAGCGTCTATAGTCCGGGCATCAGATCACTCGGACTTCAGTGCGCTCGCGCTGCCAGACAGACCAAAGCTTGGGGATTTTAAAATGAAGAAGATTTTGCTCGCACTGACCGCGGTTGCCGCGATGACCGGTTCGGCCTCGGCGGCTGATCTGGGCGCCCGCCCCTACGTCAAGGCTCCGATGGCGGCTCCCGTCGCCAGCTGGACCGGCTTCTACCTCTTCGGCGGCGCCGGCGGCGGCATCTCGGCCTCCGACCAGCGCGTGCAGACCACTGTCGGCGCAGTTCCGCTGACGATCGACCAGCGCCAGGGTGGCTCGGGTTGGTTCGGCACCGTCGGTCTCGGCTACGACTGGCAGTTCAGCGGCACCTGGGTCGCCGGCGTGTTCGCTGACGGTCAGTTCGGCAGCATCCGCTCCACGGTGCAGGATCCGACCCTCGGCATCACCGGCAACCAGAAGCTGGAAGACTCCTGGGCCGCTGGTGTGCGCCTCGGCTGGCTGGTTGCTCCGAACGTTCTCTCCTACGTCAACGGCGGTTACTCGGGCGCCCACTTCGGCAGCACGAACTTCATGACCCTGGCTGGCGTTCCCGCTGGCGTGCATCTCGGTGGCTACAACCGCAACGGCTGGTTCGTCGGCGGCGGCGTCGAGAACAACCTGAACATCTTCGGCATCCAGTCGCCCGGCTGGTTCATGAAGACCGAGTATCGTTCGGCCTTCTACAACGCCAAGACCCAGGACATCCTGACCGACGCCGGCAATCTTCCGATCGGCAACAGCATCCGCGCCAACAGCTGGAACCAGACGGTTTCGACCTCGCTGGTCTACCGCTTCAACTGGACCGGCCCGGTCGTCGCGAAGTACTGATCTGATCTGAATTCAACTTCAGACGTCAAAGCCCCGGCATCGCCGGGGCTTTTTCGTTGTGTACTGCTTTTTGGCCAGAAGAACTGTTTCAAGCGGGTTTACGATCCTCGCCCGATCGACAGCCGTGATCGCCTCGCGAGCGGCGGCCTGATGACAGAATCATCCCCACCCACCCCAGGATGATCTTGCGCAAGGACATGCGTTCTCCCGCCGGCCTGCATCCGCAGCCGTTGTATCCGAACCGAAGCTACGGCTAGTCTGGCGGCAAGTTTTCGCGCCCCGCGGCCATGCCGTGGGTTGTGACAGAAGCAAAACGACGGGGAGGAATGCATGCGCAGATTTCTGCTTGTAGCAGGCCTGTTTGCCCTCGCGGTCGGGCTGCTCTGGATCGGACAGGGCACGGGCACCATCGCCTGGCCGCGATCGAGCTTCATGGTCAACGAGCTGCAATGGGCCGGCTATGGCGCAGCCATGGCCGGCTTCGGGCTGGTGCTGATCTGGCAGAGCAACCAATAGAAGAAACCAGGAAGTGAAAGCATGACATCCAACCGGTTCGATCTCCGCGGCAAGGTCGCGATCGTCACAGGAGGCAATGGCGGCATCGGGCTCGGCCTCGCCCACGGCCTCGCGGACGCCGGCGCCGACATCGCCGTGGTCGGACGCAACGAAGCCAAGTCGGCCGCGGCCGTCGCCGACCTCAAAGCGCGCGGCGTCAAAGCGATTGCCGTCACCACCGACGTCACCGACAAGGCGGCGATCGCCGCGATGGTGGAGCGCGTGGTTGGGGATCTCGGCCGCATCGACATCCTCATCAACAATGCCGGGATGAGCATCCGCAAGCCGCCACACGAGCTCGAGCTCGACGAGTGGAACACGGTGATCCAGACCAACCTCACCAGCGCCTTCCTGTGCTCGAAGCTCGCCTATCCGGCGCTGAAGGCGTCCGGCAACGGCAAGGTCATCAACATCGGCTCGATGATGTCGATCTTCGGCGCCAGCTTCGCCACGGCCTATGCGGCAAGCAAGGGCGGCATCGTGCAGTACACCCGCGCCTGCGCCAATGCCTGGGCGCCCGACAACATCCAGGTCAACGCCATCCTGCCGGGCTGGATCGACACCGACCTCACCCGCGGCGCGCGCAAGCAGGTCTCGGGATTGCACGAGCGCGTGCTGGCGCGCACGCCGGCCGGGCGCTGGGGCGACATCGACGATTTTGCCGGCATCGCCGTGTTCCTCGCCTCGCCCGCGTCGAACTTCGTCACGGGCACCGCGATCCCCGTCGACGGCGGGTTCTCGGTGATGGCGTAGGCCGCCTCTGCACTCATGAAAAAAGCCCCGGCATGCGCCGGGGCTTTTGAGTTTGGGTCGTGATCGTTTCTTGTCGCTTGCTTGGTCGTTTCTTTGACGCACTCAGTAACGGGCGATGACCGGTCCGTCGAACTTGTAGCTCGCGCGGACGACGGCCCACTGGATGTCACGCGGCTTGGCATCGAAGGTGTAGCTGCCGGAGGTGCCGCCGAGCTGATAGGTCTGGCTGCCGAAGGCCGCGTAATTGTATTCGAGGCCGACGATCCAGTTGCGGGTGATGCCGTATTCCCAGCCGGCGCCGACGGTCCAGCCGTTGGCCCAGTGGGTCTGACCGCCCGCGCCCGTCGCCGGAGCGACGGTGTCGCTGACGCTGAGACGGTTGTTCACGCCGGCATAGCCGCCCTTGATGTAGAACAGATTGTTCTGCACGGCGAAGCCGGCGCGACCGACGACGGTCGCGAGCACGTTGGCGCGCCAGGAGAACACGTCGTCACCCGCACCGAACGCGGTGTTCGTGAACGAGCCCTTGTTGTCGAGGCCGGAGATCGTGCCTTCCATGCCGAACACGTAGTTGTTGGCCTGCCAGTTGTAGCCGATCTGGGCGCCGCCCATGATGCCCGCGCCGCGCTGGCGATAGCCCTGACCGATGCCGAGATCGCCGAAGGCCGTCGTGTTGCCGCTGTTGACGAACTGCTCGTTGGTCCAGGCGCCACCGATGTGGCCGCCGACGTAGAAGCCGGTCCAGTTGAACAGCGGCTCGGCATAGGCCGGCGCCTTCGTGTAACGCGCACCGAGATCGGCGGCGGAAGCAGCGCCGGTCGAAACCAGAGCGGTCGTGCAGGCGAAGGCGGCAATCAATTTGTTACGCATGGTACACCCCGTGTCCTTTGATGGGTGCACGCTCACACGCAGGTCTTACTCAAATTTGAATCAACAAAGTTAAGACGCCCGAATGGCCGGACACGACCCGTGAATCCGTTTGCGCTGTTGCACGCGCGCAACGCGCGACGCGCGATTTAACGCGGCATTATCCCTACCCGATCGTTGCGCTACGATCCCGGCGCGGCCTTCGACTGGACGTGCTCGGGACGCACGCCGAGCGCCAGCAGGCGCGCCGGAATGCCCTGGAGCCATGGCAGCGCAGTGATGAGGCGCACGACCAGCGGCACTTTCAGCGGCCGGTCGCCCCCCTGCAAGGCCCCGCTGACAATCTTGTTCTGGACGACCACCTGCATGCGTTGCGTCATCTTCACCGGGAATTCGCGCCAGCGGCGCACGGCATCGAGCTCGTCCTCGGTGGGGCAGCCGCGCTGGAGCTTGTCCGCGAGCAGGTTCGCGGTTGCGACCGCGTCCTGCACGGCGAGATTGACGCCGACGCCGCCGATCGGCGACATCGCATGCGCGGCATCACCGATGCAAAGCAGACCCGGCCGCGTCCAGCGCGTCAGGCGGTTGATCGCGACGGTGAGCAGCTTGAAATCGTCAATGCTCTTCACATCGGCGATGCCGCTTCGAAGCACCGGCGCCATGCGCACGATGTCGTCGAGCAGCGCCTGCAATCCCCTCGCCTTCACCGCCTCGTATTGTCCCTTGGCGATGACATAGGCGCACTGCCAATAGTCACCACGGTCGAAGGTGATCATCATCTTGCCGGGCTCGACGCGCGCGAACAAATTCTCGGTCTCGTCCGCCTTGCGGCCGACGCGAAACCACAGCACGTCCATCGGCGCACCGATCTCCTCGACGCTGAGCCCCGCGCGCTCGCGCACGATCGAATGCCGGCCGTCGCAGGCGATGGTGAGATCGGCTTCAATGTCGATGATTCCGTCCGGCGTCTTCGCTCGCACGCCGGCGACGGTCTCGCCGCTGTGGATCAGATCGACGGCTTCGGTATTCATCATCACCTTGAGCGACGGGAAGCGCCGGCCTTTCTCGCGCAGGAAATTCAGAAAATCCCATTGCGGCATGAAGGCGATGAACGGGTATTTGGTGTGCAGCCGTCTGAGATCGGCAATCCGCACCGGCGTGCCGCCGAACAGGCCGTCCATCGTCTGCAAGCGCTGATGCGGGAGTTCCAGGAAGGCATCGATCAGGCCGAGCTCGTCCATCACCTGGAGCGTCGAGGGATGCACCGTGTCGCCGCGAAAGTCGCGGAAGAAATCCGCATGCTTCTCCAGCACGACGACGTCGATGCCGGCGCGCCCCAGGAGATAGCCCAGCATCATGCCGGCCGGTCCGCCGCCGACGATGCAACACCGGGCTCTCACGGAATGACGCGCGGCGGACTGCGGCGTATCTGAATCCGTCATCAACTCCTCGCTTACAACTTTAGTCCTCTGTGCGACGCAACAAGCCTGAATTGGTTTGCCGCAATGCCGAATGGCCAGTAGCGTTACTGACGATTTCGATTGATTCAGGATGATCGGCGTTGCGCACCGTACTCATAGTGCTTGGCATCTGGCTGCTGATCAACGTGCTTTTCGTCGTGATCATGCTGCCGACGCGCAAGCCGCGGAAGCCGGACCAGCAAGACTCCGGCACGCTTGCGCCGGTGCGGATCGAGCAGAACGGCTATCCGCTCGAGCAGCAGGAGAAATTCGTGCTGCGCCACGTCGTCATCTCGATCGGCATGGCAACTTTCTTCTCGCTGACCGCACCTTTGATCGAGGCCATCGACTCCTTCAAGCGCTTCATTCGGAAGCGACGCGGCTAGCGATTCCGCGCAGGAACCGGTCTTATCGCTTCTCCGTCGGCCGAACAGCAGACCGCTCAATTGTTGCTGCGGTTCACCGTCCGAAAGCTCTTGATCTCCGACACGCTGCCGTCGCGATAGGTCAGCTCGACCGAGACGGATTGCGTGGCCGGGGCGAGCTTCATGTAGAGCGGCATGCCGGCGGTGATGGCGCTGGGATCGCGCAGGTCGCAAGCGGGCATCTTCAGCACCTGATTTGGCACGGCGCTATCGATGCCGATGCGCACCTCGCGGATCGCGCAGCGATACGAGACGAGATGCGTGTAGTAGACCAGCAGCCCGTTGAACTCGCGGAACGACAGCCAGCTCGTCGCGGTCATGTCGAGGATCTTGCGCTGGTCGCGGATCAGCGCGGCCTCGGGATCGAACCTGATCGGGAACGGCCCCCGCATGTCGCCGGACTGGTCGACATAGCGGACCTCGATGGTGCCGGCCTGCGCGTCCGCGGGCAATTCGATCGACGGGTTCGGCATCCGCTTGCGGGTGCGCGGATCGAGCGTGTCGATGAAACCTGTCTCGCGGAAATCGGCATTGCCGGCCATGCGCCAGGAAATGCCGAGCGTCGGATCGGCGAAGGAGAACACAACGCTCCAGCCGCCATTGTGACGCGAGAAGCTCGCGATCGGCGCGTTGGTGGTGTCTTCCTTCGGCACGCGCGGCACCGACACTGGCGGCAGGGCCGCCAGCTGCTGCGGCGCGGGGTCGGCCGGGCGAGCCACGGCGGCGGCACCTTTTGCGGCACCGCTCAAGAAGACGTCGTCGACCATCTGGTCGAAATAAACCGGCACCTGCCTGTGCTTGATGGTGCCGGCCATCTCGCTGACGAGACGGCGCGTGCGCTGCGCCACCTGCACGAGGTTCTCGCCGGGCTCGAGCAGCTCCTTGGCAAAGGTGCGCGTGAACACCGAATTCGGATTGGCATCGTCGTTGGACAGACGGTCGAGTGCGGTCTGGCGCGGACCTGCCGAGAACACCGAGAACACGCCTTCGGGCAGCTGCGTCATCGGTGCGAGCCCGCCGCCGCCGGCGACCGCGCGCGTGCCGGAACGTTCGAACGGATTGTTGCGGCAGGCGTCGAACACCAGGATCGAGGTCCGCGCCTTCTTGTTCTGGAGGCGCTCGACGATGCGGTCGGCCAGAATGGAGGCATCGCGCACCAGCTCTTCCTGCCCTTCCGTCGCCGCGGGGACGTCCGTGGGCAGCAAATAGTTCTGGCCCGCGATCTCGAAACCATGGCCGGCATAGAAGAAGAACGCGGTGTCGCCGGGCTCGATCACCCGGTCGAAGGCAAGCAGCGTCTCGGAGAATTGCTGCCGGCTCTGGTTCTCGGCGACCATGACCGAGAAGCCGAGTTGCTTCAGCGTATCGCCCATGGTGCGGGCGTCATTGACGGCCTTGAGCAGCTTCGGGACATTTCGGTAGTCGTTGTTGCCGACCACGAGGGCGACGCGCTTTGCGGCCTCGGCAGGAAGCGCCAATCCGCTCAGGCTGGCCGCAAGGCCAAGCGCTGCCAGAACTCTGAAAAGCCGCCACGTCATCGCAAAATTCCCGCTTTCGAACGGCGCTCCGCCGGTTTCCTCGAACAGGGGTTCATGGGAACCCTTCGCCGTTGATGATAGTCGGTCCAGCCATAGCGAGGGTTCAACACCAGCGGCTTCCGGTTCCATCATCTGCCCTATGGCAGATTCCTTCGGAATCTGCTTTTTCTAGGGCAATTGCGCTGCAAGCGGGGGCTGCCGTGTATCATTGGTGTACTGACGACGTCGAACCGCATGACCGCTTCGACTTTTGGCGCGAGGTCCGCTCCAAGGGCCTGTTCGGCGTCACCGCCGAGCTCGAGCGCGAACGGCGCGCAGACTTCTACGGCGAGTTCTCGCTGCGCCAGCTCGGCGGCGGCGGGCTGGTCGAGCTGAAGGCCTCGCACTACACGGTCGAACGCAGCACGTCCGACATCGCCTACGCGCCGGGCGACAGCATTTGCGTCTACCAGCAGCTCGGCACCGGCGGCTGGTTCGGCGGCATGCGCGCAGATGATTTTGCGATCGCCAATGGCAGCTTCGCCACCAGCCACACCGATCAGCCCTATCGCACCGCGCCGCTCGGCGCCGGCGGCTTTCATCTGCGCATCCTGAAGATTCCCGTGAACGGCCTCTCCACCCAGGACAAGCGCGTGCGCGAGCTAGCGCCCCGGACCTTCGCCGATCCCAGCCTGGTCCCGCTCCTCGGCGCCTGCTTCGCTGACCTCAATGAGGCCGCGGTTGACGACAGCAGCGTCGATGCGACCTCCCTGGTCCAGTCTCTCGCCCATCTGGCGCTGATCGAGCGCGGCATTGTCCGGCCCGGCAGCCGCCTCGGGCAGGCCGCGCTGCGGACCGCCCGCCTCTCGCGGGCGCGGCGGCTGATCGCAGGCCACCTGCAAGACCCTGATCTGGCGCCGACCATGGTGGCCGACCTGCTGGCTGTCTCCGTGCGTCACCTGCACATGCTGTTCGAAACCGCGGCGAAGAGTTTTTCGCAGACCGTGACGGACGAGCGCCTGAAACAGAGCCGCCGCCTGATGCGGGAGGCGCCGGACCGGCTGATCGCCGACATCGCGACCTCGTGCGGCTTCGAGAGCCTGGCGACCTACTACCGGGTCTTCAACGCCGCCTATGGGATGGCCCCCGGCGATTTCCGGGCCCAGGCTCCCGAGGGACGCTAGCGCCCCGTCCGACGGTTGCGGGTCGGTCAACGGCCGAGCCGGAAAAGCCAGCCCCGCCCGTGATTTGGGCAAAAACCTCAGGTATTTTAGGGTCTTCCCGCGCCCGCTCCATTGACTTTGGCCGATTCCGCCCTATGTTCCGGAGCGACGCGGCTCAGATCGAAGAGCGATTCCTGAGCGTTGCGCTTTGTTCGCGTGAGTCAGCACCCCCAGCTTCTTTGAAAGCGCGCCGTTTCGGGGTGGAACGCGACAGCCTTAATTACCCTCGATTCCGAACGGCGGTTTCGACCAGAGGCTCAATGTCCTTTACAGATCTCGGACTGTCCGAAAAAGTCCTCGCCGCAGTGGCGGCCACCGGTTACACCACCCCGACCCCCATCCAGGAACAGGCGATCCCCCACGTCCTCGCACGCAAGGACGTACTCGGCATCGCCCAGACCGGCACCGGCAAGACCGCGGCCTTCGTGCTGCCGATGCTCACGATCCTTGAAAAGGGTCGCGCCCGCGCGCGCATGCCGCGCACGCTGATCCTCGAGCCGACCCGCGAACTCGCGGCGCAGGTGAAGGAAAACTTCGACCGCTACGGCGCTGGGCAAAAGCTCAACGTCGCGCTGCTGATCGGCGGCGTCTCGTTCGGCGACCAGGACGCCAAGCTGACGCGCGGCGTCGACGTGCTGATCGCCACCCCCGGCCGTCTGCTCGACCATACCGAGCGCGGCGGCCTGCTGCTCACCGGCGTCGAACTGCTCGTCATCGACGAAGCCGACCGCATGCTGGACATGGGCTTCATTCCCGACATCGAGCGTGTCTGCAAGCTCGTCCCCTTCACGCGGCAGACCCTGTTCTTCACCGCGACCATGCCGCCGGAAATCCGGCGCATCACCGAGGCCTTCCTGCACAATCCGCAGAAGGTCGAGGTCTCCAAGCCCGCCACCACAGCCGTGACTGTGACGCAGTCGCAAGTGCCTGCGGGACGCGAGGCGCATGAGAAGCGCGAGCTGCTTCGCCGCCTGCTGCGCGAGGCCAAGGACCTCAAGAACGCGATCATCTTCTGCAATCGCAAGCGCGAGGTCGCGATCGTTCACAAGTCGCTTCAGAAGCACGGCTTCAGCGTCGGCGCTCTTCATGGCGACATGGACCAGCCGGCCCGCATGGCCGCGCTCGAACAGTTCCGCAAGGGTGAGCTGCCGCTGCTGGTCGCCTCCGACGTCGCTGCCCGCGGCCTCGACATTCCCGAAGTGAGCCACGTCTTCAATTTCGACGTCCCCCATCATCCCGACGATTACGTCCATCGCGTCGGCCGCACCGGCCGCGCCGGCCGGTCCGGCATGGCGATCTCGCTCGTCACGCCGCTCGACCAGAAGTCGATGGTGGCGATCGAGAAGCTGATCGGCCAGAGCATTCCGCGCGCCGAAGGCGACTACGAAGTCAGCGCAGAATCCGGCGATTCATCCGAACGTCCGCGTGGACGTGAACGCGAGCGCTCCCGTGGCGGACGCGGCAAGCCGCAGCGCGGCGGCCGCGACCGTGGTGAACGCAGCCACGAGCCGCGCGAACCGCGTGGCGAGGCAAGGCACGCTTCTGAAACAAGACATTCGGCCGAGGCAAGGCCTTCAGCCGAAGCACGGCCCGATCCCGAGGCGAAGCCCGCACGCGAGGCAAGGCCTCCACGTGAAGCAAGGCCTCCGCGTGAAGTTAGGTCCTCATCCGAGCCGCGTCACGGCGCGCGCCAGAAGGCCGATCCGTCGCATGTGCCGTCGATCGGCCGTCCCGAACCGCGCCGCCAGCGCGAGGCCGACACCGAGCCGGGCGATCATTCGCACCTGCCGGCCTTCCTGCTCCGTCCCGTGCGTTCGTCTCCCGCCGGCGCCTGAAGCACGTCAAGCGACGAGGCGCCTCTGGCCGGTTGAGCCGGGGCGCCCCACACTTTTTATGATGCATTGGCCACCGTATATTTACTGGCCGTTCACACACGTCCGTTAGCCTACGAACATAATTTAAGAATTGCTGTGGTCGGCGGCGCATCGACCGCCGTGGGGTATGTTCCGTGGTCAAGGTTCTCGACGAACACGAACGCACGATGGCGTTCGCCGAAGTGGCGCTCGGTCAGATCCGATCGCTTCGTCAGACCGCAATTCCCCGCAATTACGAGATCTGGTACGTCTACGCGACCGGCTACAACGCCCCGCTCAACAAGATCATCAACGAGACACTGGCGCGCCACGGCAAGCTGACCGAAGGCGATCTCGAGCAGATCTACGAGACCTATCTTTCCCACATCAAGACCACCGATCGCATCGACAAGGTCGGCGCACGCGTGATCGGCGAGATCGACGACGTGATGAAGGTGTTGAGCGAAGCGCTCGGCATGACCGGCTCCTACGATGCGAGCCTGTCGGGCGCCACCGAGAAACTGTCGTCGGCCAAGAGCCGCGACCAGATCACCTCGATCGTCGAGACGCTGTTGCGTTCGACCAGCGAGATGCGCGACACCAACAAGGCGCTCGAAGACCGGCTGACATTGTCGAAGAACGAGATCAGCAATCTCCAGCAGAGCCTGGAGGCGATCCGCGCCGAGAGCCTGACCGACCCGCTCACAGGCCTCGGCAACCGCAAATATTTCGATCGCATGATCGGCATGGCGGTGCAGAGCGCACTCGCCTCGGGCGAGCCGCTGTCGCTGCTGCTGTTCGACATCGACCATTTCAAGTCGTTCAACGATTCCTACGGCCATCTCACCGGCGACCAGGTGCTGCGGCTCGTCGGCCTGTCCATGAAGCAGACCATCAAGGGCCAGGACATCACCGCGCGCTATGGCGGCGAGGAGTTCGCCGTCCTGCTGCCCAACACGGCGCTGCGCCAGGCCCTCACGGTGGCCGATCACATTCGCCGTGCGGTGATGGCGAAGGAATTGAAGAAGAAGTCCACCGGCGAGATCCTCGGCCGCGTCACCATCTCCGTCGGCGTCTCCATGCTCAAGCCCGGCGACGATACCGAGGCGCTGATCGAGCGTGCGGACGCCTGCCTCTACGCCGCCAAGCGCAACGGCCGCAACCGCGTGATCTGCGAGGCTGATCCGGAATTCGCGATCGAGAGCCACAGCCGGGTCGCGTGACGAAGGCGGCGCGCCAAACCCCGCGCGCTTGACTTCCTCTCGTGACGAACGACATCTTCCTCGCCACCCGCGTATCGAGGATTTGTCGTCTGCCCAACAACCCTCATGACTTTCACAAGCCGCAACCGTCCTACACCAGGGACGAGTTGCTGAGATCGAGCGAAGGCGGCTATTTCGGCCCGGGCAACGCGCAATTGCCGGCGCCGCCGATGCTGATGATGGACCGGATCAGCGAGATCAGCCTCGACGGCGGCGAGTACGGCAAGGGCCACATCGTGGGCGAACTCGATATCACACCAGGCCACTGGTTCTTCGATTGCCATTTTCAAGGCGACGCGACGATGCCGGGAAGCCTGGGCCTGGACGCGATGTGGCAGATGGTCGGCTATTGGCTGGGATGGTCGGGCTCGCCGGGCAAAGGCCGCGCCATCGGTGTCGGCGAGGTGGAGGCCACGGGCTTCGTTACACCTGAGACGCGACGCGTGCGCTACGAGGTCGCCATGCGCATGGTCCGCCGCGGCAGCTGGTGCTCGGCATTGCCGATGGTCGGGTGCTCGCTGATGGCACATCTGTCTTTGTGGCAAAGGATATGCGCGTTGGCCTGACCAAGGCCGCGGATTGAGATCCCGTAGGGTGGGCAAAGGCGCGCAAGCGCCGTGCCCACGATCGCTCGCGATAACACTCTGATCGTGGGCACGCTCCGCTTTGCCCACCCTACCGCGCCTTTCTCCTGGTAGCTGTCTTGGCCAACCGCTTTTTCGCTGCGGCTTTCTTCGGCGCGGCCTTTTTCGCAACCTTCTTCTTCGGTCGCTTCACCTTGGCACGCTGAGCCGCCGCGAGCGCCGCCCTCGCCCATTGCGCAAGCTCCTCGGAATCGTCGAACAGGCGCGCCGGCAGCTCCCAGTAGGAGTTCACCAGCACGGTCTTGGCGCGGGTCGAATATTGAAACGGCTTTGATCCCTCGGCCTCGAAATCCGGGATCGTCACCTCGTCAGCGCGGAAAAACAGGCCGGCCCGCAAGGCGAGCGCGAAGTTGACGCCATCGACGGAGATGCCGTGGCCGGAAAACATCTTGCGGATGGCGACGGGGCCGAAATCGGCGAACAGGTCGATCAGGAATTCGCGGTCCATGGCCTCAACTCTCTCCCCGGCGTCGTCCCCGCGAACGCGGGGACCCATAACCACAGGGAGAAGTTTAGCGAAGACTAGTAGTTGCGCCAGCGTGGTACTGACACCGCATGCCAAAGAGCGATCACGCGGTATGGGTCCCCGCGTTCGCGAGGACGACAGCGGTGGGCTTCGTGAAAGCCGGGCGCTACCCGTCGATCTTGGCCGGGCGCAGCTCGACCGACTCACCGCAGCCGCAGGCGGAGATCTGGTTGGGGTTGTTGAAGACGAACTGGGCCTGCATCTTGTCGGCCTTGTAGTCCATCTCGGTGCCGAGCAGGAACAGCACGGCCTTGGGTTCGACCAGGATCTTGACGCCCTTGTCCTCGACGACCTCGTCGGTCGAGCGGATATCATGGGCGTATTCGACCGTGTAGGACTGGCCGGCGCAGCCGCCGTTCTTCACGCCGACGCGCAGGCCGACGATCTCGGAGTCTGCACGCTGGGTGAGCTCGCTGATGCGCTGGGCAGCGGCGTCGGTCAGCCGCATCACCTGCGGGCGGGGCCGCCGGGGCTTCGAAGTGGATGCTGGGGTCGAACCGGACGAAATCTGTGTCATGTCAGTGATGTGGTCCGTTGCGGGGCGAATTCAATGCCAGGGATTCAAAGCAAGCGTTACGCGTCACCACATGTTGAGGACGAGGCGGGCCTCGTCGCTCATGCGCTCAGGCGTCCAGGCCGGTTCCCAGATCACCTTGACGTCGACCACGCCGACGCCGGGGACGCTGGCGACCGCGTTCTCGACCATGGTCGGCAGCTCGCCGGCGGCCGGGCAGTTCGGCGTCGTCAACGTCATCTGGACGTCGACCGAGCGGTCGTCTTTGATCTCGACCTTGTAGATCAAGCCGAGCTCATAGATGTCGGCCGGGATTTCCGGATCGAACACGGTCTTGAGGCCGGCGATGATCTCGGTGGTCAGACGCTCGGTCTCCTCCGGCGGCAACGCCGAATGGGTCTCCATCGGATTGGCTTTGATTTCGGCCGTGTCACTCATGCGAACATATCCCGCGCCTTGAGCAGCGCCTGTACCAGATGATCGACTTCTTCCCGCGTATTATACATGCCGAACGAGGCCCGGCAGGTGGCCGTCACGTTGAACCGCTCTAAAAGCGGCATCACGCAATGGGTGCCGGCGCGCACCGCGATGCCCTGCCGATCGATCACGGTGGCGACGTCATGGGCATGCGCGCCCTTGAGCTCGAAGGAGATCACCGGACCCTTGCCGCGGGCGGTGCCGATCAGCCGCAGCGAGTTGATCTCGCGCAGCCGCTCCTGGGCGTAAGCGACGAGATCGGCCTCGTGGGCGGCGATGCGCTCTTTGCCGATCGAATTGACGTAGTCGATGGCGGCACCGAGGCCGACAGCCTCGACGATCGCGGGCGTGCCCGCCTCGAACTTGTGCGGGGGATCGCCATAGGTGACGACGTCACGCGAGACCTCGCGGATCATCTCGCCACCGCCGTTGAAGGGGCGCATCGCGACGAGGTGGTCGTATTTGGCCCAGAGCACGCCGATGCCGGTCGGCCCATACACCTTATGGCCGGTGAAGACGTAGAAGTCGCAGCCGAGGTCCTGAACGTCGACCGGGATATGCACCGCGCCCTGGCTGCCGTCGACCAGCACCGGAATGCCGCGCGCGTGCGCGATCTTCACGACCTCCTTGATCGGGACGATGGTGCCGAGCGCATTCGACATCTGCGTGATCGCGACCAGCTTGGTCTTGGGTGTCAGCAGCTTCTCGAACTCGTCGATCAGGAAATTGCCTTCGTCGTCGACCGGCGCCCACTTGATGACGGCACCCTGGCGCTCCCTGAGGAAATGCCATGGCACGATGTTGGAGTGGTGCTCCATGATCGAGATGACGATCTCGTCGCCCTCTTTGACGTTCGGCCCGCCCCAGGACGAGGCAACCAGGTTGATCGCCTCCGTCGCGTTGCGGGTGAAGATCACTTCCTCGGTCCGCGCAGCATTGATGAACTGCGCCACCTTGGTGCGGCCGCCCTCATAGGCTTCGGTCGCGGCATTGGCGAGGTAATGCAGGCCGCGATGCACGTTGGCGTATTCGGACGTATAGGCCTGCGTCATCCGGTCGAGCACGGCGCTCGGCTTCTGCGCGGACGCCGCGTTGTCGAGATAGACCAGCGGCTTGCCGTAGACCTGAAGGCTAAGCGCCGGAAAGTCCTGGCGCACGCGCGCGACGTCATAGGCGCCGTTCTTCACTGCGGGATGCGTGCTCATTGGCGCTGCTCCAGCCAGCGCTCGGCAATGCCGATCACGTGTTCGCGCAGATCGTCGTCGGTGATCTGCTCGATGGCTTCACCCACGAAGGCCTGGATCAGCAACGCCTGGGCCTGCTTCTCCGGCAGGCCGCGCGCCTTCAGATAGAACAGCAGGCTTTCGTCGAGGGCGCCGGCGGTGGCGCCGTGGCCGCAGGAGACGTCGTCGGCGAAGATCTCAAGCTCGGGCTTGCTGTCAGCCTCGGCTTCATCCGAAAGCAGCAGCGCACGGATCATCATCTTGCCGTCGGTCTTCTGCGCGTCGGGACGAACGATGATGCGGCCTTGGAATACCGAGTGGGCGCGATCGTCGATCACGGCGCGGAAGACTTCGCGACTGACGCAGTTCGGCACGGCGTGGTCGACCACCAGCGTGGTGTCGCCATGCTCGGTCTTCTGCAGCAAATTGACGCCGTTGGCCAAGAGCTCACTGCCCTCGCCCGCCAGCGTGATGAAGCCCTGCAGGCGGCTGACCGCGCCGCCGGTGGTCATGTTGAAGGCATTGAACTTCACATTGGCGCCGATGGTGACGAACTGCGACGTGATGTTCACCGCGTCAGGTGCATCGTCCATCAGGCGGATATGCGCGACGTCGGCGTTGTCGCCAACCGAGATGATGACGGCGTCGTTGACTTGGTAGGCCTTGGCGCCGGCTGCGACGAAGCTTTCGATGATGGTGGCACGAGCGCCCTTCCCGATCGCGACCTGCGAACGGGTGAACGCCGACGCGGAAGCCGCGGTTGCGATGTGAATGATCTGAATCGGTGCGGACAGCTGCGCGCCATCGGCGATATCAAGCACGACACCGTCAGTCGCCATTGCCGCGTTCAGCGCGATCACGGCATCCGTGGTCGCGGTCTTCAGCAGACCGGCATCCTTCTCCAGCGTCTCCCGTGACGTTTTGAAGCTTGCTTCGGAAGCCAGCGCCTTGACGTCGGACAGATCAGCCGCGAACACGCCGTCGACCAGCACCAGCTTGCGGGCGCCTGCAATCGCATGCGCCTTCACCGCGTCGGCGGCGCGCTTCAACGCGGCCGCGTCGGGCGCGGCTGCCAGCGGCAGCACTTCGCCGACCAGCGCGCGGAGGTCAGTGTATTTCCATTCCTCGATCCGGCGATGCGGCAGGCCGAGACGCTCATAGGTCTCGAACGCCTCACGGCGCACCGCGATCACGGAAGGCGAACCCGGCAGGCGGCCTTCGGCGCTGGTGAAGAGATCGCTCACCGCGCGGCCCTTTCCGGTCTTTGCCACAGCAACGTTCATCGCAAAATTCCTTACGCGGCGTCCTCGAACTGAGCGTAGCCGGACGCTTCCAGCTCCAGCGCCAGTTCCTTGCCGCCGCTCTTCACGACACGGCCCTTCGACATCACGTGCACGATGTCGGGCACGATGTAGTTCAGAAGCCGCTGATAGTGGGTGATGACGACCATCGCACGCTTGGGCGAGTGCAGCGCATTGACGCCGTCGGCCGCGATGCGCAGCGCGTCGATGTCGAGGCCGGAATCCATCTCGTCGAGGATGCACAGGCTCGGCTCGAACAGCGCCATCTGCAGCACCTCGTTGCGCTTCTTCTCGCCGCCGGAGAAGCCGACATTGACGCCGCGCTTGAGCATGTCCTGCGGGATGTTCAGCGACTTGGAGACCTCGCGGACCTTCTTCAGGAAGTCCGGCACCATCAGCTCGGTCTCGCCGCGCGCCTTGCGCTGCGCGTTCAGCGCGGTGCGCAGGAAGTTCATGGTGGTGACGCCGGGGATCTCGACCGGATACTGGAACGCCAGGAACACGCCCTTGGCGGCGCGCTCCTCGGGCGCCATCTCCAGCAAATCTTCGCCCTTGAACAGGATCTGGCCGTCGGTCACCTCGTAGCCGGGCTTGCCGGCGATGACGTGCGAGAGCGTCGACTTGCCGGAGCCGTTCGGCCCCATGATCGCGTGGATCTCGCCCTCGTTCACGGTCAGCGTCAGCCCGTGGAGGATCTCACGCTCCTCGACACGAACCTTCAGGTCTTTCACTTCAAGCAAAACAGTCATCGTATTTTTTCCATCTATCCCCTCATCCCAGGGAGCGCCGCAGGCGCGTCTCGAAGGATCGAGGCCAACAATCTTTCCGGATCCATCCTTCGAGAAGGCCGCTTCCGCGGCCTCCTCAGGATGAGGTCCGAGCTAGCCGACCGACCCTTCAAGCGAGATCGAGATCAGCTTCTGTGCTTCCACAGCGAACTCCATCGGCAGCTGCTGCAACACGTCTTTCACAAAACCGTTGACGACGAGGCCGACGGCTTCTTCCTGCGAAAGGCCGCGCTGGATGCAGTAGAACAGCACGTCCTCGGAGATCTTCGAGGTCGTGGCCTCGTGCTCGAACGTCGCCGACGAGTTCTTGGCTTCGATGTACGGCACGGTGTGCGCGCCGCATTTGTCGCCGATCAACAGGGAATCGCAGGCCGTGAAGTTGCGCGCGCCGGTCGCTTTCCGATGCGCGGTGACGAGGCCGCGATAGGTGTTCTGCGATTTGCCGGCGGCGATGCCCTTGGAGATGATCCGGCTCGACGTGTTCTTGCCGAGATGGATCATCTTGGTGCCGCTATCGACCTGCTGGTAGCCGTTCGAGATCGCGATCGAGTAGAACTCGCCGCTCGAATTGTCGCCGCGCAGGATGCAGCTCGGGTACTTCCAGGTGATCGCCGAACCGGTCTCGACCTGGGTCCAGGAGATCTTGGAACGGTCGCCGCGACAGTCGCCACGCTTGGTGACGAAATTGTAGATGCCGCCCTTGCCTTCCGAATTGCCCGGATACCAGTTCTGCACCGTCGAATATTTGATCTCGGCGTCGTCATGCGCGACGAGCTCGACCACGGCGGCATGCAGCTGGTTCTCGTCGCGCTGCGGCGCGGTGCAGCCTTCGAGATAGGAGACGTAGGAGCCCTTGTCGGCGATGATAAGCGTGCGCTCGAACTGGCCGGTGTTGCGCTCGTTGATGCGGAAATAGGTCGACAGCTCCATCGGGCAGCGCACGCCCGGCGGCACGTAGACGAACGAACCGTCGGAGAACACGGCCGAGTTCAGCGTCGCGTAGAAATTGTCCGAGGTCGGCACCACCGTGCCGAGATATTTCTGCACAAGCTCAGGATGCTCGCGGATGGCCTCCGAGATCGGCATGAAGACCACGCCGGCCTTCTTCAGCTCCTCTTTGAACGTGGTCGCAACCGAGACCGAATCGAAAACCGCATCGACGGCGATCTTGCGCCGGGCTGGATCTGTCTCGCCGGGCTTGGGTTCCACGCCTTCGAGCATCGCCACTTCCCGCAAGGGAATGCCGAGCTTCTCGTAGGTCTTCAGGATCTCGGGATCGATCTCGTCGAGCGAGGAAACCGTCTTCTTCGGCTTCGGCGCGGCGTAATAGTAGAGGTCCTGGAAGTCGATCTTGGGATAGTCGACGCGCGCCCAGGTCGGCTCGGTCATGGTCAGCCAGCGCCGATAGGCCTCGAGCCGCCACTGGAGCATCCAGGCGGGTTCGTTCTTCTTCTCGGAGATGAACTTGACGATGTCTTCGGACAGCCCCTTGGGGGCCTTGTCGGACTCGATCTGGGTCTCAAACCCATAACGATACTGATCGACGTCGATGCGCTTCACGCGCTCGACCGTCTCTTGCACGGCTGGCATTCTATCCTCCGCTCGCGGTTTCAAGGACCGCGGTGGATCAAACTCGGACGAGTATTACGATGTTTCTGTGCGGAAAGCACGGGCTTAGAACCGTTCAAGCCGTGTTTCGTCGCTTAGGCTCTAAGTAGGGTATTACCGAGCTTTCGCCAAGCCTCTAACGCCCTGTTGATGTCATCCGGTTCCGTGGACCAGCCCAGACTGAGACGCACCGCTCCCTGAGCGACGGTGGTATCATACCCCATCGCCGACAGCACGTGGGATGCCTGAACCTTGCCGGAGGAACAGGCCGAGCCGGAGGATACGGCGATGCCTTCGAGGTCGAAACCGATCACGGCGGTCTCCGCCTTCAGGCCGGGCGCTGTGAACAGGACGGTGTTTGGCAGCCGCTTGACGTCGGCGGCGAAGGCGGACGCCCCCGCAATGGCTCGGATACCATTTTCCAAGTGATTCCTGAGGGTTGCCATGCGCTCCGCATCCTCCCGCAGAGTCTGAAGCGCGACCTTCGCGGCCGCGCCGAAGCCGGCGATGCCCGCAACATTCTCGGTTCCGGCGCGACGGTTCAGCTCCTGCCCACCGCCCCGCAGCACCGGCTCCAGCCCCGCGATTCCCTCGGCCACCACCAGCGCGCCGACGCCCTTGGGGCCACCGATCTTGTGGGCAGAAAAGGTCGCAAGGTCGGCGCCTACCGCGTTAATGTTGAACGCAATTTTGCCGAGCGCCTGGATCGCGTCGACGTGCAGCAGGCCGCCGGCCTCATGAACCATGCCCGCCGCCTCGGCGACCGGCTGGAGCGCCCCCGTCTCGTTGTTGGCGGCCATGATGGAGACCAGGGCCGGCGGGCCGCCGCTGAGCAGCGCCTTGAGGTGATCGAGATCGACCACGCCGGAACGCGTGACCCGGATCCGATCGATCCTGTCCGCCGGGAACCTGCCACCTGCCAGCACCGAGGCATGCTCGATGGCCGAGACCAGCAGCCGCTCGACGGGGCCACCGGACGCGCCCTTCAGGCCAGGCGACAGCGCCAGCGCATTGGCCTCGGTTCCAGCCGAGGTGAAGACGACGTTCCGCGGCAGCGCGCCAACGGCCGCGGCGAGCGTGGCGCGGGCGTCCTCGACCAGCCGTCGCGCCTCCCGTCCCTCGGCATGGACCGAGGACGGATTGCCGATCAGATCGTAAGCGGCGAGCACCGCTGTGCGCGCCTCATTGCGCAGCGGTGTGGTCGCATTCCAGTCGAGATAGACGCGGTGCGGCATGCCGCCCTCTTAGCACCTTTTGCCCTCGCGCCAATCGGACGCCGCTGCACATCAGGCCGGCTGTTGTTGCGCAATCCCGGCCGGTGAACGGGGCTCGGTCCGCAGTCCGAACAACGGACGCAGCCAGCGGATGCGCCGCGCGATCTCGTAGCTGATCACACAGGTCAACGCGGTGCCTGCGATCACGATTCCCGCCTCGCTTCCGGCAGACAGCCCGCTGCCCCGCAGCGCGTGGGCGATCACGATGATCGCGGTCTGATGCACGATGTAATAGGGAAGGATCGCATCAGTCAGATAGCGGCGCACCGGGCCATCGGCCTTCAAATGGCGTCGCGCAAACCCCAGCACCGCCACCATCGCGGTCCATTGGTAGCCGCCATAGGCCGCACCGGCGAGCCATCGCAGCATCGGCGACCGCGGGAGCACGCCGGCATAAATGAGGATGAAGGCTGTGAAGCAAGCGGCTGCAAGCATCAGCGCCAGCCACCGCTGTCGTTCGATATCGCGCCAGATGCCGCCTTCACGCGCGAGCAGGAAGCCGATCAGGAACGAGGTCGCGTAGTCCGCATGGTTGTACCAGTCGCCGAACAGCGCGTGTGTGGACGGGAAGACCGGCGCGAGAGCCAACCGCCAGGCCGCAAACAGCAGGCACGGCAGCACCAGCAGCCACGGTCCGGCGAGCACGGCCCCCAGCCTCCCGCCGATCCGGTCCGCCGCCGGCCACAGGGACAGCACGGCAGCCAGGGCCATGGTGTAGACCCAGAGATAGACCACGAACCAGAGATGGTTCCAGGTCGGCTGCACGATGCAGGGGGTCGGGCAGAACTGCGCGCTGAACGTCAGGTAGTGCTGGAGGTAGTAGTCGACGAATCCCTGGGGATAGCCGAAGCTCTCGACGATCTGGAGGTACGACTGCGGCGGCACGATCACGAACATGCCGAAGATCAGCGGGATCAGCAGCCGCGCCGACCGCGCACGGGCGAAGACGGCAAGCCGGTATTTGCCCAGCATGAAGCGGCTGGCGACCCCCGAGACCAGGAACAGCAGCGACAGCCGCCAGGGATTGAGCACCAGCATCACCGGCTCGAGCCAGGTCAGCCGGTGCTCGCTCTTGATGTGAAATCCCCAGGACACGTAGAGCATGCCGACGTGGTAGAAGATCAGCAGCCCGAAGGCTAAAATCCGCACCCAGTCCAGATCGATGCGGCGGTCCGGGTTTGATGCTTGCTGCGGTGTTGACATGCTTCTCTGTTCCTTGACGGCACGACATCAGCGGTTTTCGGGCCATGGCTGAAATCAACATGGCGAACAGCCAGAATGCTCCCGAAACGGAGCGCGTCGAGACGGTTTGGGATCAGAACCGGCCGCAAGGGGACGAGGCGTCATTGTCCGGGACGAGCGGTTGGCCCGGCGGGATCAATGGCGACTGGACGATGTTCGCTGCGATCGCAGCCATCGCGCTCGCCATCGGCATCGTCAATGCGCTCTCCGGCGCACAGGACGCCGCCTGGCGCGGCGACAGCTATGACATCGGCAAGCGACTGTTCTGGGAACTGTCGAGCATCGTCGTCATCCTGCTGTTGGTGCCGATCCTGATGCGGTCCGTGCGGCGCATGCGCCGGACGCCGGCCCTGGGGCTGCGGATCGGCATCGGCGCGGCCGCCCTGCTCGGCTTCTCGGCCCTCCACATCGCCGGCATGGTCGGGGTGCGGAAGTTCATGCTCTGGCTCGCCGGCAGCGCCTACGACTTCCATTTTTCGCTGGCAACGGTTCTCTACGAGTTTCGCAAGGATGCCATCACGGCAATCCTGCTGGGGGCAACGCTGTGGCTGATCGAAAGCCGTCGCGAATTGCGCAACGCCGCACGCGCAGCGCTGTTCTCGCCGGCCGCTGCGCCAGAGCAACCATCCCCCGATCTGATCTGGCTGCGCGACGGCACCAGCCGCATTCGCGTCGCGCCGCGCGACATCCTGTGGGTCGCCTCCGCCGGCAATTACATCGAGTACAGCCTCGCCAACGGCACTCAACACCTGATCCGCGGCACGCTTGCCGCGACCGAAAGCGAGCTCGCCCGCTTCGCCATCGTGCGCGTGCACCGGACCAGGCTTGCCAATCTCGACCGGGTGAGCGGCGTGGACTTCAAGCCGTCAGGGGATTTCGAGCTCACCTTCGACAACGGGCAGACACTTGGAGGCAGCCGCCGCTACCGGTCCGTGGTCGCCTCGCTCGGAGGCCGCATTACGCCCGTGTGAATCGCCTCCGCGGATCATCCGACAGCCGATAAACAATCGTGATTCCAATCAGTTGCCGCTACAATGGTGCGCGTGGCCTTCGCTCCGTTCGATCCCGGCCGCTCTTGGCGTGACGGCGGGATGACCGGCTAAGCTCTTGAGTGCATTGGCAGATGTCGAAGATGCTTGCTTTTTGCCCCGCAGCCTATGTTAGAACGCGGCCGTCAAGTCACCGCGCGCCGCTCGCGCATCATCCGAGGGCGCCGCTCCACCCTTCCATTCGCGGCTTGATCGGCGTCGCTGCCGATGAAGTCCGCCCAATCGGTTGATTGCTGAAGACCGTCTTCAAGGGATCAACCAAGAGATCATCCATGCCTGAAGTTATTTTCACTGGCCCCGCCGGCCGTCTCGAAGGCCGCTATCACCCGGCCAAGCAGAAGAACGCGCCGATCGCGATGGTCCTGCATCCGCATCCGCAGTTTCACGGCACGATGAATCATCAGATCATCTACCAGTGCTACTACGCCTTCGCCCATCGCGGCTTCTCGGTGCTGCGCTTCAATTTCCGCGGCGTCGGCCGCAGCCAGGGCTCGTTCGACCACGGCACCGGCGAATTGTCGGATGCGGCGGCAGCGCTGGACTGGGCGCAGACCATCAATCCCGAAGCGCGCGCCTGCTGGGTCGCCGGCTTCTCCTTCGGCGCCTGGATCGGCATGCAGCTGCTGATGCGCCGTCCCGAGGTCGAGGGCTTCATCTCGATCGCGCCGCCCGCCAATCTCTACGACTTCTCGTTCCTGGCGCCCTGCCCGTCTTCGGGCCTGATCGTGCATGGCGAGAAGGACGCGGTGGTGCCGCCCAAGGACGTCAACACGCTGGTCGAGAAGCTGAAGACCCAGAAGGGCATCGTGATCGACCAGCAGGTCATCCCCGGCGCCAACCACTTCTTCGACGCCAAGCTCGAGCCGCTGATGGAAACCATCACGGCGTATCTCGACATGCGTCTCGCCAACGTGCGCTAAAGGGTTCGGCGCTCAAGCCAGCTTGAGCGCCACGATCCCCATCAAGACGAGCGCGATGCCCGCAAGCTTCATCGCGCTCAAGGTCTCGCCGAACAGCACCACGCCCATGATGAACGTGCCGGCCGCGCCGATGCCGGTCCACACCGAATAGGCGACGCCGACCTCCAGCACCTTCAAGGCGCGCCCGAGCAGGACGACGAACGCGGCCAGCAGCACCAGCGAAACGATGCTCCAGCCTGCGCGTGTGTAGCCCTCCGCATATTTCATCGAGATCGCCCAGCCGACATCGAGGAGGCCGGCGATCACCAGCATCAGCCAAGCCATGGATTGCGACATCGGCGTGCGCTCAGGCCGCGAGCTTGAGCAGGTGCGCGTCGTGCCGCACCAGGAAGGCGCGCAGCAATTCCGGATAATCTTCGCCGACCGCCGTACGCACACTCGGGCGCTGCGCAAGCCCTGCCCGCCACGCGCGGACCTTCGGCACATCGCGGAAGATGCCGTGATCGGTCAGCTCATCGAAGAGGTCGAAATAGCGGAAGACCGGTGCAAACACCGCATCGACCAGGCTGAACGCCTCGCCTGCGAAATAAGGCCCGGCGCCAAGCGCCGATTCGACACGCGCAAACTTCGCCGCAAGCGCCTGACGCTTGCTCTCGAACGTCGTGGGATCCGTCGTGGTTTCCAGGCCCCAGAGATCGCCGAGAACAGCCGAGCCGAACTCCATCCAGGCGCGGTGCTCGGCACGCTTCAGCGCATCCGCCGGATGCAGCCTTGCACCGCCTTGCGTTTCCTCGATGTACTCGCAGATCACGTTGCTCTCGAACAACGCGACCTCGCCCTTGTCGGTCGTCACGACCAGCACCGGCACCTTGCCGAGCGGCGAGAGCTTCAGAAACCAGTCGGGCTTGTTGGCGAGATCGATATCGACCCGCTCGAACGGTACACCCTTCTCCTTGAGCGCGATCACCGCGCGCTGCACGTAGGGGCAAAGCTTGTGGCTGATCAGTTTCAGTGAAGCGGTCATGGCCATGATCCCGGCGGTTCGATGCAACTGCATCCAAGATAGATGCATTTGCATGCACTCGTCAAGATCAATGCAACTGCATCAATTGGCGGCGCCCTCACGGCCTTGCGATCACTCCGCCCGTCATCGGCATCGGCACGCCCGTGGTGGCGGGATAGGACAACGGCAGCCCCTTGAGGCCGCGGGCGGCGAGGAAGCCGAAGGCCTGCGCCTCGATGGCGTCGGAGGCCCAGCCGAGCGTTTCCGCGGCTTCGACGGTGGCTGACCCGACCCGCTCACGCAGCATCCGCAGCATGGTGAGGTTGCGGGCGCCGCCGCCGCAGACGATCCAGCTCCGCGGCCGCCGCGGCAGCAGCGGAATGATGCGGGCGATCGCGGACGCAGTGAAGGCGGTGAGCGTCGCGGCGCCATCGGCCGGCGGGACATCGCCGAGCCGCAAGGCGGCAAAGTCGTTGCGGTCGAGCGATTTCGGCGGCGGACTTGCGAAGAACGGCAAGTCCAGCCCTCGGGCGATCCAGCCCTCGTCGGCCTTGCCGAGCGCTGCGAACTTGCCTTCCGCATCGAACGCCTGGTTCATGGTGCGGTACATGAAGTCGTCGAGCAGCGCGTTGCCGGGCCCGGTGTCGCAGGCGATCAACGTGTCGTTGCCGTCGATATAGGTGATGTTGGAGACGCCGCCGATATTGACCACGACGATCGGCCCTTCGCGCTCCAGCGAATTGGCGAGCGCCCGGTGGTAGACCGGCACGAAGGGCGCGCCCTGCCCGCCGGCCTCGACGTCGGCGGCGCGAAAATCATGCATCACGGGGATATGGATCGCTTTGGCCAGCGCGGGCGCGTCGCCGATCTGCACCGTCAGCCGCCGCTCGGGCCGGTGCAGCACGGTCTGGCCGTGGAAGCCGACGATGTCGATGTCCTCCGGCTTCATCCGGTTCTGGGCAACGAAGGCGGCGACCGCCTCGGCATGCGCCTGCGTCACCGCACGCTCGGCCTCGGCCAGGATCCCCGGCCGGGCATCACGTTGCGGCAGATGCACGGCCTCGCCCAGCGCCTGGCGCAGCAAATTGCGCTCGGCCGGGCTGTAGGGCCGGTAGCCGGACGGCCCGAACGCCCTCACCTGCTTTCCGTCGGTTTCGATCAGCGCGATATCCACCCCGTCCAGCGAGGTGCCGCTCATCAAACCGAGTGCCGTCAACATCATGGGATCAGCGTCCTCAAAAACCCGCTCCGGCATGCCGATCTTGTGCCAGAGGGACACATCTTATAATGCCACAGGCCAAAGTGGCGGGCGGCAATCGAGTTCCCAGACAAGACCGCTAAATTGCCCCCAAAACGGTAAACCAAGAATTGTCAGGCACGCCGACAGATGACTGCATTTAAATCGGATTTCCTCAACACCCTGCAGGAACGTGGTTTTATCCACCAATGCTCCGATTTCGAGGGGCTGGACGCCCTCGCCGCCAAGGGCGAAGTGACCGCCTATGTCGGCTACGACTGCACCGCCCGCTCGCTGCACATCGGCAACTACCTGACCATGATGATGCTGCATTGGCTCCAGCAGTCCGGCAACAAGCCGATCACGCTGATGGGCGGCGGCACCACCATGGTGGGCGATCCCTCCGGCAAGGACGAGACCCGCGCGATCCGCACCGTCGCCGAGATCGAGGCGAACAAGGCCTCGATCCGCGGCGTGTTCGCGAAAGTGCTGAACTACGGCGATGGCAAGAGCGACGCCATCATGCTCGACAATGCGGAGTGGCTGACCAAGCTGAACTGGATCGAGATGCTGCGCGACGTCGGCCGGCATTTCTCGGTCAACCGCATGCTGACCATGGACTCCGTGCGGCTGCGCCTCGAGCGCGAGCAGGAGATGAGCTTCATCGAGTTCAACTACATGGTCTGCCAGGCCTACGATTTCGTCGAGCTCGCCAAGCGCACCGGCTGCAAATTGCAGATGGGCGGCTCGGACCAGTGGGGCAACATCATCATGGGCGTCGATCTCGGCCGCCGCATGGGCACCCACCAGCTGTTCGCACTGACGACGCCGCTCTTGACCACGGCGTCGGGCGCCAAGATGGGCAAGACCGCGCAGGGCGCGGTGTGGCTCAACGCCGACCAGTTCTCGCCCTATGATTTTTGGCAGTACTGGCGCAACACCGAGGACGCCGATGTCGGCAAATTCCTGAAGCTGTTCACGACGATGCCGATGAGCGAGATCCGGAAGCTCGAGGCGCTCGGCGGCTCCGAGATCAACGAGGCCAAGAAGGTGCTCGCCACCGAGGCGACCGCGCTCTTGCACGGCCGCGACGCCGCCAACGAAGCGGCCGAGACCGCGCGCCGCACCTTTGAAGAAGGCGCGCTGGCCGAAAGCCTGCCGACGGTGGAAATTCCGCGTGGCGAGCTGGATGCCGGCCTCGGCGTGCTCAACGCTTTCGTCAAGGCGGGCCTCGTTGCTTCCAACGGTGAGGCCCGGCGCCAGATCAAGGGCGGCGGCCTGCGTGTCAACGACGAGCCGGTCACCGACGAGAAGATGGCACTGTCGGCGGCCAATCTGACACCGGAGGGCGTGATCAAGCTGTCCTTCGGCAAGAAGAAGCACATCCTGATCCGGCCTGCATAGGCGTATGAGCTTTTGATGCTTGTCAGGGCGTGCCGAAGCGCGCTCCCTGATGAGCAATGGATCAGAACACGCCCAAGGAAACGACAGCGGAAACGTCGAAGGAACAAGCGGGCGCGCGGCAAGGTGCGGTGCGCACCGCACTCGTCGTGCTCGCTCTGTGCTTCACGCTTGCTGTCCTTGGCCGCGGCCTGAGCGAAAGCTTCACCGTCTTCCTCAAGCCCATTTCGGAAAACTTCGGCTGGGACCGCGCGCAGGTCGTCTCGATCTATTCGCTGACCTGGCTGATCAGCGGGCTGACCGCGCCTTTAGTGGGGCGCCTGTTCGACCATTCCGGACCGCGCATCGTCTATGCGCTCGGGCTGTTCCTGCTCGGCTCGGCCTTCCTCATCGCCGCGCATGCGCAGTCGCTCTGGCAATTCCAGCTCTCGATCGGTCTCTGCGTCGGCATCGGCGTCGCCTTCATCGGCAACGTGCCGAACTCGATCCTGCTCGGCCGCTGGTTCGGCGCAAAACTGCCGACCGCAATGGCGGTGGTGTACTCGGCGATGGGCGGCGGCGTGCTGGCGCTGCTGCCGGCCTCGCAGCTTCTGATCGATCATCTCGGCTGGCGCGAGACCTACCAGGTCTACGGCTTCGCCACGCTCGGCCTGCTGGTCCCCCTCATGCTGCTGCCGTGGCGCATGTTCTCCGCCGGCTCGCCCCACATCACTAAAAGAACCGACCCTGACTTCATCGACAACGGCTGGACGCTCGTCAGTGCGATGCGCCACCACGCCTTCTGGGCACTGTTCTCGACCTTCTTCTTCACCGCCGTCGGCATGTATGCGATCGCAGCCCAGATCGTGGCCTATCTGATCGACGCCGGCTTCCCGCCGCTGCAGGCCGCGACCGCCTGGGGTTTTTCAGGCGTCGTGCTGGTGTTCGGCATGCTGGGCGTGTCCGCGCTCGACGGGCTGATCGGACGCCGTCCGTCGGTGCTCCTGAGCTACGCGATTTCCATCATCGGCATCGTCCTGCTCTGGCTGCTTCAGTACTATCCGAACATCATCCTGCTCACCGGTTTCGTCGTCTGCTTCGGCAGCATGATGGGCTCGCGCGGGCCCCTGATCACCGCGACGGCGATGAAGATCTTTCGCGGCAAGCGCGTCGGCACGATCTTCGGCACCATTTCGATTGGCAGTGGCTTGGGCTCGGCGTTCGGCTCATGGAGCGGCGGCGTCATTCACGACGTCACGCACGGCTACAATCTCCTGCTCGTCTTCGCACTTGCGAGCGTGATCCTCGGAATGATTCCATTCCTGATCGTCCCCGCCTTGCGGGAGTAGGTCTCCTCAACGTAACCTGCGCCCCTCGATGTCACCGGGAAATTACGGACGGCATATGAGCTGACGCGCGCGAAAAAATCCGGCGCAACCGGAGCGAGGGACGATCTGCGGTGTTTTGTCCTACATGACGAAAATGTCAGCGCGAAATTGGTCCGGGGTGGCTTGCGAGGCGGAACTGAATACGGTCCAAGTCGCGCATTGGATGGAGGGCAAAAACCAATGGACTTTCCTTATCTCACTCGCTTTCAACCGGTTCTCTTGAGCCTGTTTCGTTTCATCACGGGGCTGCTGCTGTTTCAGTTCGGCGTTGCCAAGCTGTTCAAGTTCCCGCCGGTGCCGATGTTCGCAAAAGTCGAACTGATGTCGCTTTACGGCGCGGCCGGCTCGCTCGAGCTGGTGCTGGGCGGGCTCCTGATCATCGGCCTGTTCACCCGCCTTGCCGCTTTCATCCTCGCGGGTGAAATGGCCTTCGCCTACTTCATGGGCCACATGCTCAAGGGCGAGACGCCGGTGCTCCTGCCGCTGCTCAATGGCGGCACTCTTGCGATCGCGTTCTGCTTCGCCTGCCTCTATCTCTCGGCCGCCGGCGGCGGACCGATCAGCGTCGACGCGGCGACGGGCAGAAAGTAGCGGTTCGACCGGCGGCGCATTCGCGGGGCACTTGCGCGCGATTGATGCACAGATAACCGACGGCACCGGCGAGTTTGCCGGTGCCGCCTACCGCGAGCCCAGCACGTTCCAGATCAGAACGAGGGCCGCGACGAGCAGCACGGACATGATGAGGCGGTGAACGAATCGGTTCATCGGCCGTCCTGCCAGGATCGATCACCACCAAAGTCTGAGAACGATCGCCTTCCGTAAACATACGGGTGGGCGGCGATGCATGGCGTTTTGCCTGCACGCTTGCGCACAAGGCTGCGAACGGTCCTGCGCGCGACCGGCCGCCGCATGGCTGCGTTCATGATTGGTAAGAAGTTCATGTTACGGACGATGATAATAACAACCATTTCGTAGAGGCTGCGATGAAGCTGCTGAGCCATCTGAAGATCCGCACCAAGCTTGCCAGCATGGTCTGTCTCGCGGCTCTCACAGTCACAGCCATCATCGCGGTATCGGCCTTCCTCAGCAAGAGCCGGATGATGGAAGACCGGGTCCAGCAGATGAAGACCGCGGTCGACATGCTCCACAGCCTCGCCCAATCGGTTCAGGACGACGTCGCTGCCGGCAAGCTGACACAGGCCGAGGCCAAGGCCCAGTTCCACGTGCGCGGCCGGCGCTTGAGCTTCAACGGCGGCCAAGGCTATCCCGTCGTCTACAATTCCGACACCTCGCTGCTCGTGAACGGCGCCAATCAGCAGCTCGAAGGCAAGATCACCGGCGCGAAGGACTCCAACGGCGTCTTGATCGCCGACGCGATCATCAACACCGCCGCCCAGAACGCCCAGGGCGGCGTGACCTCCTATCTCTATCCCCGCCCCGGCCAGACCGAGCCGGTTCGCAAGACCGTGTTCACGCGCCAATTCGCGCCCTGGAACGCGACCATCAGCTATGGCCTCTATGTCGACGACATCGACGCCGACGTGCGTGCGCTGACGCTCGAGCTCGCCGCGGTCGGCCTCGGCCTGATGCTGTTGATGGCGACGCTGTCCTGGCTGATCGCCCGCGACGTGCTGAGCGCGCTCGACCGCCAGAAGAGCCGCATGCAGGAGATTTCCGAAGGCGCCATCGACAAGCCGGTCGAGGAAACCGATCGTGGCGACGAGATCGGCCGCATGGCCGAGACACTCGAAGTGCTGAGACAAACCGCTCTGACGGCCCGCAATTTGGAGGCGGAGCAGGTCGCCGCCAAGACCCGCAACGAGCAGGAAAAGCGCGAGGCCCTGATCTCGCTCGCCGACCGCTTCGATGCGTCCGTCGGCCAGCTCGTCGGGTTGATGGCCTCGGGTTCCGGCGAGCTGGAGACCACCGCCAAGTCGATGTCCTCTACCGCCGAGGGCACCAACCGCCGCGCCACCGTGGTCGGCTCGGCCGCGACCGAGGCGAGCCAGCGCGTTCAGACCGTCGCCGCCGCAGCCGAAGAACTCTCCTCCTCCATCACCGAGATCAGCCGTCAGGTCGCACAGTCCGCCGAGGTCACGGGACGTGCGGTTGACAGCGCCCGCCGCACCGACACCATCGTGCGCGCGCTCTCGGACGGCGCCCAGCAGATCGAGCATGTCGCCGAGCTGATCTCCAGCATTGCGGCACAGACCAATCTGCTCGCGCTCAATGCCACCATCGAAGCCGCGCGCGCCGGTGAAGCCGGCCGCGGCTTTGCCGTCGTCGCCTCCGAGGTGAAGTCGCTGGCGAGCCAGACTGCGGAAGCCACCCGCGAGATCGGCGACAAGATCGCCCAGATCCAGGGCGCGACCAAGGAAGCCGTGGACGCCATCGGCGGCATCACCGCCACCATCGAGGAGGTCAGCCGCATCGCCACCTCGATCGGCGCTGCCATCGAGGAACAAGGCGCCGCCACCGCCGAGATCGCCCGCAGCGTCTCGCAGACGGCGGAAGCCACCAGGGAAGTCACCACCAATATCAGCGGTGTCAGCACCGCGGCGAACGAGACCGGCAACGCCGCCGGCATGGTGCTCGCGGCCGCCTCGAGCCTCTCCAAGCAGGCAGAGCAGCTCTCCGGCGAGGTCGGGACGTTCCTGGCAGGTGTTCGCGCGGCGTAAACGGCACAACCCATTTCACGCGAACGTCGTCATGCCCGGGCCTGTCCCGGGCATTCACGTTGGTGCCGCGTGATGAGGCGTGGATGGCCGGGACATAGGCGAGCGAAAGCGACGCCGTCCTTCGGACGGCTATGCCCGGACATGACGGAGTTCTGGGCTTCCAGAGTCTACCGCCGCGCGATGCTGCAACCGCTCGAGAGCTGACGCGTCGATCCGGTCGAGCCGTCGTTCGACTGTGAGGGGAATTCATCGAACGGCGTGTTCTGCTTGCCGGTGTTGAACTCGAAGATCTTGCGGAACACACCCGGCACCATGGCCGAGACCGGATTGACGCGCATCACGGGTGCTGCCGGCGTGCCGACGACCTCGTAGGTCACGCCGATCAGTCCCTCTTTATCGCCGCCACCCAGGAACAGCCCGAGAACCGGAATCTGTCCGAACATGTTGTTCAGCCCGTACATCGGCACGAAGGTGCCGCTCATGCAGACCTGGTTACCGGGATAGTCGATCGAGCCCTCGATGGTGGCGCCGATCATCGGACCCTTCACGACGCCGTCGCGGATCGTGAGCGCGCCGTTCTGGCGCGTGAACTCGGCGCGCAGCGCACTGAAGGAGACACCGTTGCCGGTCCCGTTGGGTGCACCGGCGGCCACGCGCTCGAGCTGCGCCTCGCCCTTCACGGTGAAATCGCGCACGTTGATGAGGCCCTCGCGCGAGGTGTTCGGCTCGGACGTCGGCGGCTCCATCGCCACCACCAACTGGCCGCCGACCGCCTTGGTGTAGGTGTCGGTGAAGCGCAGCAGCGCGCCGGCATCGTTGGTCTGGAGGTAGATCACCTCGCGGTTGCCCTGGGCGCGACCGCCGCGCAAATCGGCAGCCACAGGCGTGTCCTTGCCGACCCTGCCGTTCAGGGTGAACGCTTTGACCGCACCACTGCGCCGCGACATCTTGGCGTCGATGCTGCGCATGGCCTCGCCGTTGAAGCCCATGACGGCGCCGAGCTTCACATCGATGTCGAAATCGACGTTCTTCATCTTGTTCTTGGCGTCGTCCTTGGAATTGCCCGAGATCGCCGACTTCAGGAAACCGCGACCGTCAAACACGTCGCCGCGCATCGTGCCCTTGACCACGCCGTCCTGGCCGCGCTCGACCCGGAGCGAAGCCTTGTCGCCGTCGGACGGCGAATAGGTCGGGAAGTTCGCGTTCATGAGGTCGCCGTTCGGATCGACCTCCACCATGCCCTTGATCGAGGCGCCGCCGCCTTCGATGACGATGTCCTCGAGGCGCGTCGATTGCGCGGTCGGCACCACCTTGAAGCTGGCCTTGCCCGATTTGCCCGGCAGCTTGACCCAGCCGGGCAGGATGTTGTCGAGCTTGAGCGAGGTCAGGTCGGCCTCGACGCCGAGCTTTGTCGTCTGGTCGGGACCGCCGGCGATCTTGCCCGACAGCTTGATCGGCAGCGAGCCGCTGACGGCCGGACCGAGGTCGAAGCCGAGGCGCGCGCGGCTGGCATCATCCAGCGTCGCCTGCAATCTCACGTCCGCGTCGCCTTCAGCCGGCTTGCGATAGTCGAGCGAAGCGGCCTGCCCGTTGATCTTGACGTCGCCCTTGACCTGAAAGCCCTGGTTGTTGGCGGCGATCTTGAGGTTGTTGGCCTCGAGCTTCTGGTTCATCACCAGCTTGTCGGCGGCGAAGCCGGTGAGGTCGGCCGTGACGGTGTAAGTGGTGTCGGCCTTGGTCAGCTCGCCCTTGACCGGCAGGCCGAGCTGGATGTTGGCCGTGAACGTGCCCTTGCTGGTGTTGGGGTCGATGACGGTCGACGACAGATCGCTCAGCCGGTCGTTGGACAACATTTCGGCGGCCGCAGGCACCGGACCCTCGACGCGGAATCTGGTCCGCGACGGCGACGGCTTGGGCGCCATGTCAGGCACCTCGAAGACGAAGTCGGAGATCGTGACCTTGCGGCCCGCCGGCGTATCGGCAATGCCCTGGGCAATATTCACGGTCGCGGTACGCCCGGTCACGCGCGCCTTCAGATCGGCATCGTGCACCACCGGCATGCCGTCCACGGGGCGGACCGCGACACCGCTCGCCACGATGTTGACCGAGAGGCCGTCATCGGGAATCGGCGGGCCCTTGCGCGGAAGGTTCTTGGTCGGCGAATTGACGCCGATCTCGATGCGCTGAAGCGTGCCGCGCTCGATCCGCTCGATCACCCATTCGCGCAACTCGGGAACGACGAGCGTGGGCCACATCCGCTTGAGCGCGGAAGCCGACATCGGCGTTCCCGCAAAGCCCAGCGTCAGCCGCGGCTCGCCCGAATAGTCGATGGCGCCGGTGCCGGCGACGCCGATCTCGCCATTGCTGATATCGGCCTGCGTCAGCAGCATGCGTTTGTGATCGGTGTCGAAGCGGAAGCCGATCGCGATGCGGTTGAAGACCAGCGGCGGCTCGTTGTCGATGCCGCCGAGCAGGATCGAGCCGCCACTGAAACCGAGCTGCCAGTCGTTGATGGTGCCGTTGGGCGGCTCGACATGGGCCAGCAGCGTCAGACGGTTCGCGCCCGACAGGACCTTGAACGGCGCGACCAGCACTCGCCGGTTGGCGTCCCACTCGACGTTGATCTCGGCGGAATCGATCGCCATCGGATAATCGGGCGTGTCGGTGTCGATGATGTTGCCTGCGCCGACCGCGATCTTGCCGCGGAAGAAGGTCGGCACGCCGTCGCGTCCGAGTTCGCCCTTGAGCTCGCCGGTCAGCGGCAGGTCGGCGGTATAGGTCAGATCCTTCACCCGCAGCGCCAGCAGGATGTTGGAGGTTGAGACCTTGTCAGCCTTGATGTCGACCGAGCGCACGCCGTTTTCGGCAGGGCCGATCGTGGCGCGCAGCATCCACGGGCGCGCGCCTTCTTCGCCGAGGCTCAGCGTGACGCCGCCGCGGCTCGGCCGGCGCAGGCTGAGCGTGATGTTCTCGAACGACCATTTGCTGCCGCGCTGCTGATCGTCGACGATCAGATTGCCGTTCTTCAGGCCGATCTCGTTGAGGTTCTGGCCGTCGAGGCCGGTCATGCTCAGACTGTCGAGCCAGTCGAGGCCCTGAAGGATGCCGCTCTGCGCAGTCGGCTGCGGGCTGACTTGCGATGCGTCCGGACTTGCGGGCGTTGTCGCGAACGGCGGCGGCGGAACGCCGTTGCGCGGGAATGTCGGCGGCAGGCCCGCGTCCTTCTTGGACGCGACGCCGGTTGCAAGCGGCTTTGCGGTGTCGCCGGCCGACACGGTGACGGTGCCGTCGGGCGCGATCCGGATCGCAAGCTCGGCATCGACGAGGTTGAGGCTTTCCGCGCGCAAGCGCCCCATCAGGAGACCCGCACCCGACAGCTTGACCTCGGCCTTCGGTGCGGTGGCGACAATGACGTGATCGTGGTCGCGCACGACGATGTCGCGGATGCGCACGGCGATACGGATCCGCCCGGCCCGCTCGATCTGGGTGCCGCCGACCTCGACCGTATTGCCGTGACCGATATTGTCCTCGATGGCGGCGGCGAGCCACGGCGTCGCGATGTCGAGATTGATGGGCCCGGCGCCGAGGCGCCACCACAGCGCGCCGAAACAGCCAACGAAGATGACGACGAGCGCCGCGACCACGATGGCCACCCGCTTCAGCCAGCGACCGCCACCGAGCCAGCGGCGCAGCGATCCGAACCCGTCACCGAAGCGATTGAAGCCCGAATTGGAACGCGCCAGCAGCCGGCGTGCCCGATGGCCCGCCGCCGCTTCCTGATCCGGATCCCAGTCGGCGTCGTCCCATTCCTGGGGCTCTGGTTGGCCGCCGCGCCGATTGAAATCCCGATTGTAATCCTGGGGCGACGTATTCCTTGCCATTGCCTCTCGATACAGGCGCCCGTCGTAGGATTGAGCGCCGCCGGGACCGCAGCCGTCCGCGGGAGGCGAAGCTCCCTGCGCCGGCACTGCCGCCATACCTCGAATATTCCTGCTGTTCGTCATTTCGCCCCGGGAGCGCGTTCAACGAGCAGTGGGGTGGTGCGTGGAATTCCTTGTAACCATACTCCGGCGTCGTCAGACTTGCCCAGCCAAGGGCACGATTCCGGGACACCGGGCGAGAGCTGCAATACCGCTTCGGTTGACCCGCCGAAAGCGTCGAAAGGAAGGCGTATGTCCAAGAAATCCCGAAAGAAATCGCCCAAAACGCCCTCCGGCATTGCAAAGGCTAAAAAGCAGATCCCGACCAAGCGGGCAACGACTCAAACAAAGTCCGCGAAAGCGCAGCGGACACAGGCTGGCAAATCAACCGGGACCATAGCAAAAGCAGGATCACATAAGGCCGCATCGAAACAGTTAAATTCCTCCAAATCGGCCGCCGCGCCCGCGAAGGGCAAGCCCGCAACGGCCAAGCCCGCCACAACCAAGCCCGCAGCGACAAAATCCGCCCTCGCCGAGGGTCAGAAAGCCCCCGCCTTCCGCCTGCCTCGCGATGGCGGTGACGTGGTCACGCTGGCGGACTATGCCGGCCGCAAGCTCGTCCTGTTCTTCTACCCTCGCGCCGACACGCCGGGCTGCACCCGGGAGGCGATCGACTTCACCCGGCTGGCCGGCGACTTTGCTGACGCCGGTACGGCCGTCCTCGGCGTTTCCGCCGATCCGTTAAAGGCCCAGGAGAAGTTCCGCGACAAGCACAAGCTCTCTATTCCCCTCATCTCGGACGAGACGCACGGAATGCTGGAGGCGTATGGAGCCTGGGGCGAAAAATCCATGTACGGCAAGAGCTTCCTCGGGATTCTTCGGACGACGGTGCTGGTCGGCGCAGATGGCAAGGTGGCCAAGGTCTGGCGCAATGTCCGGGTCGACGGTCACGCCGATCAGGTGCTGGACGCGGCAAGAGGTCTTTAACCAGACTGTTAAATTCGAGTGCTCCCGTTTCCGGAAAATTAACCATGACCGGCCCAGATTGCTGCGGCAATTGAGCCGCAAGGAACCGTTCCGACCGGCGCCGGAGTGCCGATGTCGAAAAGTTCTGCCCAATACTCGCAGTACCCCCAACATCACCCGCACGACCACGGACGGGCCTTTCAGCGCCGTCCCGCCGCGGTGGCAGCCGCGATTCCCCTCGCCGCGACCGATGCCGATGACGCCTACACCATCGTCCATCACGGCAAGCAGGTTCGCCTGGGCCCCGTCGTGTTCTGGATCGTGGTCGGCACCGTGGTGCTGCTCGGGCTCTGGTCGGCGGCGACCGCCACCTATTTCGCATTCCGCGACGACGTCCTGACCCGGCTGATCGCGCGCCAGGCCGAGATGCAATACGCCTATGAAGACCGCATCACCGAGCTGCGCGCCAAGGTCGACCGCACCACGAGCCGGCAGTTGCTCGACCAGGAACAGTTCGACCAGAAGCTCGACCAGATCATGAAGCGCCAGACCGCGCTGGAGTCCCGGGCCACCGCGCTCGGCGCCATGCCTGATGTGACCGGATCGATCCCGCGCTCTGCCCCGCAGCGAAGCGATTCGAACCAGACGCAGGGCACGCCGAAACCCTCGCCCATCAGCGACACCGTGATCTTCGTGGCGCCGCCGGATCGCGAGGCGCGACTGGAGTCGCGCGCGCCGGCCGTGGTGGCGCCACCGGCCAACCAGTTCGCCAAGAACCAGGGCTTCGACAATGTCCTGGTCCGGCTCACCACCTCGCTCGACCAGGTCGAGCGCCGCCAGATCGCGGCGCTGAGCGCCGTCGAAGAAGGCATGGATTCGCGCATGCGCCGGATGCGCGGCGTCGTCAGCGATCTCGGACTCAATCTCGCCAACCTCGAAGCCGCCGTGCCGCGCTCGGCCATGGGCGGGCCCTTCGTGCCCGTCAAGCTGACGGCCAATGCCGGGCCATTCGAAAAGCAGCTCAACCGCATCAACACCACGCGTGCCGAGATGGATCGCCTCAATCGCACGCTGGCGCTCGTTCCCTATCGCAAGCCTGTCGTGGGCGAGGTCGAGTTCACCTCCGGCTTCGGCGTGCGCAGCGACCCCTTCCTCGGCCGGCCCGCGATGCATACCGGCCTCGACTTCCGTGCCGCGACCGGCGATCCCGCGCGCGTCACGGCCTACGGCAAGGTGGTCTCGGCCGGCTGGTCCGGCGGTTACGGCCGCATGGTCGAAGTCGATCACGGCAACGGCCTGTCGACCCGCTACGGCCATCTCTCCGAGATCAACGTCAAGGTCGGAGAGATCGTGAAGATCGGCCAGGTCATCGGTCTCGTCGGCTCGACCGGCCGCTCCACCGGTCCGCACCTGCACTACGAAACGCGCATCGATGGCGAAGCGGTCGATCCGCAGAAATTCCTGCGCGCCGGCGTGCGGCTCAGCGCCGGCTGACGTCGTTCACACGCGCTGGCCGCGCCCCCGGCGTTTCCACGATGGAACTTCCAAGTTCCACTTGCGTTCGGACATCGGGCCCCTGAAACCGGCGCGGTGTTTCGATGCGACAGACCGACACGAAAGCTCGCCCCGAAAAGGCGACTGCCGACCATCATCGCAACGGTGCGGCCCAACTCTTCAGCGACATTGCCAACAAGACGTCTCAAGCCGCTGGGCGCGCGCTGACGTTCATGATCGCAGCAGGCATCGTCCTGCTTTGGGCGGTCACCGGGCCCCTCTTTCACTACTCCGACACATGGCAGCTGGTGATCAACACCGGCACCACGATCGTGACGTTCCTGATGGTCTTCCTGATTCAGAATTCCCAAAACCGCGACAGCGCCGCCATCCAGGTCAAACTCGACGAGCTGATCCGGGTGAGCGCGGCGCAGAATTCATTCGTCGGGATCGAGCATCTGACAGACGATGAGCTCGACGAGATCCGCACCAAGTGCGAGCGTCGCGCCGAAGCCGAAAAGGTCGGAGAAGAGACCGTCAAAAACACCGGCAAGAAGGCCAAACGCGCCGCCGACCTCGTCACCGAATGAGCGTCCAGGGGGACCATAGCCACCACGACAGGCGGCAAGCGGTCTCCAGGAATATCGAGACGATCGTCAAGCTCGAGGAAGAGGACGAGCGCCAACTATCGTCGGTCCACCAGGCCTCTCACAAGGTCGGATGGTTCGTCGGAACGGTGTATTTCGTGATCTCGCAACTGATCCTCGTCGTGCTCTGGGCTGTGTGGAACGTGTACCGCCCGTCTCCATTTGATCCGTATCCATTTCCACTCCTGTCGGCCTTCCTCGCTCTCGAAGCTGTGCTGCTGACCTCGTTCGTGCTAATCCGCCAGAACGCGATGGACCTGCAGTCCGAAAGGCGAAATCACCTCGACCTCCAGATCAATCTGCTCGCCGAACGCGAGGCGGACAGCATCCTGAGGGCGCTGGAAGCGATCGCGGCGAAATTCGACATCGAGCTGCCGCAGGAGGCCGAGACCGACGAGGCGGGGCGCGATACACAGGTGGAGAGCATCGCGCGCGATCTGAAATCTCAAAAGGACGAAGCTTCGGCCTGAGCCCGCGCGAAGCATCGTAGGAACGTAACCGGCACGGGTGGATTGACGGATGCCACAACGCCTCCGGGAGTTTCCACATTATGGCCAAGACCACGAAATCGACCCCCGCAGCAGCCGGGACGGCAACTATCCATGATCAAAAGCTCGTCCGGGGCGAAGGCGGCGAACTCCATCAGACTGCGACCGGCAAAGCGGCCGTCCTGACCACGGCGCAGGGCGGGCCGGTGTCCGACGACCAGAACTCGCTGAAGGTCGGCCCCCGCGGGCCGACGTTGCTCGAGGATTTTCATTTCCGGGAAAAGATCTTCCACTTTGACCATGAACGCATCCCCGAGCGTGTCGTGCATGCGCGCGGCTATGCGGCGCACGGGTTCTTCGAGACCTACAAATCGCTCGCGAAATACACCAGGGCCGACTTGTTTCAGCGCGCCGGCGAGAAGACACCAGCCTTCGTGCGCTTTTCCACCGTGGCCGGCAGCAAGGGCTCGGTCGACCTCGCCCGGGATGTTCGTGGTTTTGCCGTGAAGCTCTATACGCAGGAAGGCAATTGGGACATCGTCGGCAACAACATCCCGGTCTTCTTCATTCAGGACGCGATCAAGTTTCCCGACCTGGTCCACGCGGTCAAGGAAGAGCCGGACTGTGCATTTCCGCAGGCGCAGTCGGCGCACGACAATTTCTGGGACTTCATCAGCCTCACCCCGGAAAGCATGCACATGATCATGTGGGTGATGTCCGACCGCGCCATTCCGCGTTCGTTTCGCTTCATGGAAGGGTTCGGCGTCCACACCTTCCGCCTCGTGAACGCGAAGCAGGAACCCACCTTCGTCAAATTTCACTGGAAGCCGAAACTCGGGCTGCAATCGGTGGTGTGGAACGAAGCCGTCAAGATCAACGGCGCCGACCCCGACTTCCACCGGCGCGATCTCTGGACCGCAATCAAGACCGGCAACTTCCCGGAATGGGAGCTGCAGCTGCAGCTGTTCGATCAGGATTTTGCAGACGCCTTCGATTTCGACGTGCTCGATCCGACCAAGATCATTCCCGAGGAAATTCTTCCACCCGTTCCAGTCGGACGGCTGGTACTCGATCGCATGCCCGACAACTTCTTTGCTGAAACGGAACAGGTCGCCTTCATGACCCAGAACGTTCCGCCGGGAATCGACTTCTCCAACGATCCCCTGCTGCAAGGACGCAATTTCTCCTACCTTGACACCCAGCTCAAGCGGCTGGGCAGCCCCAACTTCGCCCACATCCCGATCAATGCGCCCAAATGCCCGTTCGCGCACTTTCAGCAGGACGGACACATGGCCATGCGCAATCCGGTCGGACGCGTCAACTACCAGCCGAATTCCTTCGGCGAGGGTCCGAGGGAATCGCCCCAGCGCGGCTTCACACCGTTCCCCGAGGTCGAGCAAGGCGCCAAGCGGCGTCTGCGCGCCGAAAGCTTCGCGGACCATTACAGCCAGGCGCGCCAGTTCTTCATCAGCCAGACCGCAGGCGAGCAGTCCCACATCGCCGCCGCGCTGACCTTCGAACTCAGCAAGGTGAAAACACCTGCGATCCGCGAGCGCATGGTTTCGCATCTCCTCAATATCGACGAGACCCTGGCCACCAAGGTCGCTGACAAGCTCGGTCTGCAAAGGATGCCCAGACCTGCGGATGCGGCCGTGCCGACCCGTCAGGATCTCGAACCGTCCCCCGCCCTGAGCATCGTCGAAAACGGGCCTGAGCGCTTCGAGGGCCGAAAGCTTGGTATCCTCGTCACCGACGGTTCGGATGCAAACGTCCTCAAGGCCCTCAAGAGCGCTCTCGACAAGGCCGGAGCGACCTACGAGATCGTCGCGCCGAAAGTGACGGGCGTCGAGGCCAGCGACGGCAGCTGGATCCCTGCCGATCAGATGATCGACGGAGGGCCGTCCGTTCTGTACGACGCGGTCGCGCTTCTGCCGGCCGCTGATGCGATGGAGGATCTGCTGCGGGAATCTTCGGCGCGCGACTTCGTCGCCGACGCCTTCGCACACTGCAAGTTCATCGGCTATGTCGATGCGGCGCTGCCGTTGTTCGAGAAGGCCGGCGTTGCGGCCAACGATCTCGATGAAGGCTGCATCCGCATGGGGAGCACGAAGGAGGCAAAATCGTTCGTCGACAGCCTCGCCACGTTGCGGGTCTGGGATCGCGAGCCCAACGTCAAGATGCCCTAGGGCAAGTAAGGCAGGCAGGCGCAACCCGGGTCTCGGATCCCTTAGCGCCGGCCGCCGCCCATCCCGCCTCCGGGTCCTCCGAAGGCGCCACCACCCACACCGCCGCCGGGGCCCATCGGCCCGCCGGGCGAACCAAGTCCGCCGGGGCCTGACGGGCCGCCGGATCCCGATGGCGCGGAGCCGGGGTTGGCACTCGGGCTCGATCCCGGTGCGGGCCCACCCGGTGCACCGGACTGGCCACTGCCGGGAGTGGTCGCGCCGCGATTTGGATGCAGGATCGAACCGCCGGGCGACCGGTTGGGATTATTGCCGCCGCCGGCCGGAGGCGTTCCGGGCCGCTGGCCGATGGCCTGGGCCGACTCCACCTGGAAGCCGCGCGAGCGATCGAACACGCCGTTGACCACCATGCGCGCTTCGCCGGCCGCCGGGCCAAATCGCGAGCTGTCATGGGCAACGAAGCCGGAGCCGAGCTGAAGGTTCGCGCCCGAGCGCTGCACATAGGCTTCGATCGACAGCCTGCTGGCGCCGACCAGATCCGAGAAATCGTCGATGCGCGTGCGTGCGGCCTGCATCGCGCCAAGGGCCGCGCTGCCCTCGACCTGGACGCGCTGGCCGACCAGCAGCGGATCGACACCGCTCAGCTTCAGCCCGCCGATACGCAGGCCATCGGGCCCGCGCTCGACCAGACCGGTGACGCGCGCGGTCGCCTCGCGCCGCGGCTCGACCAGGCTCGCGACGATCACGCCATCAGTCCGGCGCAGGCCGTAGACGGCCACCTGCGTGCCCGCGCGAAGCTTGCTCTCCTTGTCGCTTGCGACGATCTTCTGGCCGAGCACCGTCAGCTCGTTGCCCTTCACGGCTTCGATCGGACCCGCGACCTCGCTCGCGATCGCGATGTTGCGCGTGACCAGCGTGCCGTCGGCCTGCCGGGTCGCGACCACGCGCGCGAGCTGGCCGATGCGCATTGCCTTGGGGCTCGCGGCCTCGCCGTCGATCCGGACGGGCACGTCGCTCGCGTAAGTGATGCGCTCACCGTTAACGTAGATGCTGCCGAACCGCTGGATCACGCCGACGATGCCGGTGCCGCCGATGCCGTGGTCGTCGCCGCGTCTGATTCCCGTGCCGCCGATGCCCTGATCGGTGCCGCGCTTGACCTGCGCGTGCGCCATCGCGGTGCCGGCGAGCCAAAATCCTGTCAGCAGCAGACGGCGGGAGATCAACGGCGGCCGGCTCATGAAGAACCGCCCTCTTTGCCGCCGTCCTTACCGGTCTCCTTCGCGCCCTCCTCGTCGGCAGCTTCACTGTAGATGTAGATGCCGAAATTCCAGCGGGCGTCGCCGCCCCTGTCCTTGGCGAGCGCGCGGTTGGCCTCGCGGTTGGCGGTCTTCAGCGCGTCCATCGCAAGCTCGCGCGAGCGCGCCTCGAGCTTCCGCGCCAGCTTCGGCGAGATGTTGTTGTAGTGCACCGCGCGTTCGAGGAAGCGCGGCGCGACGCCCGAGACGTTTCGCTCGGCGGCCGCGATGTGGTCGTGCAGATTGCGGCCGAGATAGTGCCACTTGCTGTCGTCCCCGCCTGATGGGACGAAGGCGGCCTCGACCAGCTCGATCTCGTCGGCCTCATTGATGGTGACGAGCTTGCGGTCGATCCATTCGTCGAGCACGGCGCGCGGGCGCACGTCCTTGGTGACGGAGGCGACGAGCTGCTCGAATGAGGGCGCATCGCCCTCCGACGTGCGCGGCAGCGGCAGCGGCTCGCCCTTCGCATCGGTAAATTCCGGCGCGGCCAGCCAGCGCGCGATCACGGCGCTCGTCAACGACACCGCCGCCGGCGTCTCGTTCACGGGCGCGCCGGCGCCGCGCAGCCGCGCTACCTCCTTGCGATGAATGCCGGTGAGCAGGCTGACACGGCTGTCGGTCTGCTCTTTCCCTTCAAGCGCGAAATCGTGCTCGGCGACGTTGACGAACAGCTCGCGAAGCAATTGCGCCAGTGCCGGAAAGGTCATGCCGCTGCGGATGCAGAGCCGCACGAGCGGGCGCAGCAGCCGCGCCAGCGGCGCGTGCAGCTTCGCGGCGGCATTCGGTGACGGAGCCGCTGCCTTGGACCCGGACTTGGCATTCATGTCTGGAGTGTACCCGCGCCACACGTGGGACACAATCCCACATTTTCCCGATTTGCGATTGACGTGGTAAAATTTCCCACATATACGAGATGCCACTGAGGGGCGCGACGTAAAGGGATTCTCATCCATGGCTGACCGCTTGGTCCGCAATTCCGTTTCACTGCGTGCGCTGCCTGTTCCCGACCGAGGGCATGGCGCGATCGAGCCGATGCTGCCGGCGCTGCTGCGCGGGGTGGTGTTCATCTCGGTGCTGGCCGCACCGTTCATCGCAGCTCTTCTTGCAGGCTGACCACCATGACGCATCACATCCAGGAAACTTCGCAAGAAACTCCGCGCCGCCCGTCGGTGCTGCACATCTTCAAGATCTATTACCCCGACCTGTTCGGCGGCACGCTGACGGTGATCCGCGACATCTGCGCGAGTCTGAAAGACGCCTTCGCCCCCGCCGTGCTGGTCTGCTCGCAATCGGCCGAGCGGCGCCGGATCGTGGTCAACGACGTCCCGGTCGAGCGCGTGCGCTCGTTCGGCAATCTCTTCTCGCTGCCGACCGCCCCCACCTATCCCTGGCGCTTGTGGCGCAAGATCACCGAACATGATCTGCTCGCGCTGCATGCGCCCTTTCCGCTCGCCGACCTCGTCTTCGCCTTCGGCCTCGGACGTAACCGGCCGCTGGTGGTGCACTGGCACGCCGATATCGTGACTCATGCCGGCCTGCGCTGGTTCATTGAGCCCTTGATGCGGCGGACCCTGCGGCGCGCCAAGGCGATCATCGTCTCGGACCACGTGCTGGTCGAGAACACGCCGCTGCTGCGGGAATTCGACGACAAGTGCCACGTCGTGCCGTTCGGCATCGACACCTCGACTTACGACTGGCCGAAGATCGAGCCGCACCACGTCAACGACCGCGGCCGGCTCGTGCTCGCCTGCGGCCGGCTCGTGCCCTACAAGGGCTTCGACGTGCTGATCCGCGCCGCCGTCAACCGCAAGTTCGAGGTCTGGATCATCGGCGAAGGCACCGAGCGGCCGCGACTGGAGCAGCTGATCCGCGAACTCGGTGTCGGTGACCGCGTCCGCCTGCTCGGCTCGGTCAACGACAGCGAGCGCATCAAGCTGATGTGCCTGTCCGACGTCTTCGCGATGCCGTCGGTGACCAATGCCGAGACCTTCGGCCTCGTCCAGCTTGAGGCCATGGCCGCCGGCCGCCCCGTGGTCAACACGGCGCTCGACACCGCGGTGCCGCGCGTTGCCCGCCACGGCATGGAGGCGATCACGGTGCCGCCGGGCGATGCTGACGAACTCGGCGATGCCATCGACACGCTGATCAGCGATCCCGAGCGCCGCCGCCGCATGGGGCTGTCGGCCCGGACGCGCGCCCTCACCCGCTATTCCGCCACGGCCTTCAGAGAGGGCATGGAGACCGTCTATCGCAACGCCGTCACCGCCTCTTGCGAGGCGCCGTCAGCCGCCGCCGAGCGACCGCAGACGACAGGCTGGCTTGAGAACGTTCGGATCGCGGCGGCGCTGGCCTGGTCCGACATGCGCCACCGTTATGTGCGTTCGCTGCTCGGACCGTTCTGGATGTCGCTCCAGATGGCGATCGTGGTTGCGGTGCTGGGCTCGGTGATCGGCCAGATGTCGAACGTCGACATGGTTGCGCGGCTGCCGATGCTGGCGCTGTCGATGACGGCCTGGACCTTCCTCAACGGCGTCGTGCTCGATTCCACCACCGCGCTCCAGAACTCCGCGAGCCTGATCCGCGACCGGGCGCTGCCGCCGGTGATCTTCCTGCTGCAATGCAGCTTCCGCCAGGCGCTGTTCGCGCTGCATAACGCCTGCGTGCCGCTGGTGTTGTGGCTCGTCCTGTCGCCGCACGATCTCTCTCACGGGCTGGCGGCCCTGCCCGGCCTCCTGCTGTTCGTCGCCTACACCTTCGCCCTCAGTCTCGTGCTCGGTGCGACGGCCACGCGCTATCGCGACCTCAAGCCGATCATCGAATCGACCTTGATGCTCGCCTTCCTCGCCTCGCCCGTGATCTGGTCGTCGGACATCATCAACCACCGCTCGGCGGTGATGCGGTTCAATCCGGTGACGCATCTGTTCGCGGTGTGGCGCGAGCCGCTTGCAGGCGTCCCGATCGACCCCATCAGCATCGTCTACGTGCTGATCACGCTGGCACTGCTGATCTTTGCGAGCGTGCTGACGCTCGTGCATCTGCGCAAAGCCGCATTCTGGATCTGACGCATGGTCTCGATCAGCCTGCGCAACGCCTGCCTCGATTATCCGCTCTATGGCGCCTATGACTTCTCGCTCAAGCGGCGGCTGCTCGGCCATCTCATCCGCGAGCCGGGCGAGATGCGGATCATCCGCGCCGTCGACAATGTCACGATCGAGGCCGAAGCCGGCGCCCGTATCGGGCTTGCCGGGCCCAACGGCTCCGGCAAGTCGACGCTGCTGCGGCTGATTGCCGGTGTCTACCCGCCGAGCAGCGGGAAGGTCACCATCAGAGGCAACGTCATGCCCCTGCTCGGCCTCAATGCCGGCGTCAATCTGGACTTCATCGCCGAGGACAACATCGCGCTGCTGCTGCGGATCAGCGGCCGCAAGCCGACCCGCAGCGTAATCGACGAGATCTGGGCCTTCACCGAGCTCGAGACGCGGATGCAGCGGGTGCCGCTGCGGATGTTCTCCTCGGGCATGCTGATGCGCGTGCTGTTCGCGACCGCGACCGCCTTCCCGGCCGACATCCTGCTGCTCGACGAATGGCTCAGTGTCGTCGACGAGCACTTTGCGGAGAAGGCCGAACGGCGGCTGCAAAACCTGGTCTCGCAGGCGGCGATCGTGATCATCGCCTCACACGACCAGCCGCTGCTGCGCCGCACCTGCTCCAGCATCGTCAACCTCGATCACGGCCGCGTCGCCTCGACCATCGCAGTCGAGCCGCCGGTCACGCACGCCTTCGAGCTCCGCGAGAAACGCGCATGAAACAGAACATCCTCGTCGTGTCCGAGTCGCTCGGGCAACCCAACCACAAGCGCGGCATCTTCCACTTCACCCGGGAATTGGTCCGCTCCCTCGCCGCTGAGGGCCACGAGCTCACGCTGCTGGTGGAAACCTCGAAGCGCTATCGCAAGCTGTGCCGGCGCGAGCGACGCACGAAGCTGTTTCCGGCGCAGTCGCGCAACATCGAGCTGCTCGCCCTCTATCGCTTCCTCGACGAAGTCAATGTGAGTGGACCGGTGATGCTCAGCGGCGCGCGTCGCAGGTTCGACTGGCTCCGCCACAAGGCCACCATGCTGCTGTCGCGGGACAATGTCCTCTGCCTGCTGCGCGCGATCGGCCTGCTTGGCCTGCGTGCCCGGCTGATCGAGAACCGGACCGCCGCGCTCGAATATATTCCGCCGGATATACGCCATCTGGAACTGTTCAGCGAATTCCAGCTCGAGCCCGGATTCTTCAATTATCAGGACTCCTCGGCTTTCTTCCTGCTGCCGCCGCCACGGATCGACGCGCGCGACTACGACCTCATCGTCGTTGACACCCCGACACGGGTGGCGATCAGGCGCAAGCCCGGTGCCAAGGTGATCTGCGTCATCCACGATTTGTTGCCGCTCACCGACCTCAAGCTCAGCGACATCGCCACGCGGCAGTTCCTGGCGCGGATCCGCACCAGCCTGCGGCAGGCCGACGAACTCGCCTTCGTTTCAAACTATAGCATGATGCGGTTCAGGGAACTGTTGCCGCAATTTGCGCACCTGCCGGCGCGGGTCGTGTATCCCCGCACCCGGTTCGACGCCCCGGATGTCCTGCACCTGCCAGCCCCGTCGGGGCGTCCGGGGCGCCCGAGCTTTGTCGTCATCGTCTCGAACGAACCGCGCAAGAACATCGCCACCGTCATCCGCGCTTTCCGCAACGTGCCGCAGGCCGATCTCGTCGTGATCGGCTATGCCGGCGAGACCGGCCGGATGCGCAATCTGCCGCCAAACATCCGCTTCGCCGGCTATGTCGACGAGCACGAGAAGGCGGCCCTGATCGCGAACGCGCATGGGCTGATCATGCCGAGCCTCGCCGAGGGCTTTGGCGTGCCGATCATCGAGGCGCTGGCCGCCAACACACCGGTGCTGTGCTCCGACATCGCGGTGTTCCGCGAGGTCGCCGGCGAACTCGCCGACTATTTCGACCCTTTCTCGACCGATGCGATCGCAGCCTCCGTCACCCGTGTGCTGACGCGGCAGGAGGAATGGCGTGGCCGCATACGCGCGCGGCGCCAGGAACTCGCCGAGCGGTTCGGCTACGAGACCCAGGCGCGCGATTTCCTCGGGCGTGAGAAGCCCCGGGAAAGCCTGGTCGCCGCACAATAAGCGTCACTGCGCATGATTGCTGACTCCGCGACATTGCCCGGTCCAGCCCGTTCACCCGCCTTGCGCGCGCGATGGCAGGCCCTGGGCCAATCGCCCGCGCTGATCCGGACCGCCGACGTGCTCGCGGCCCTGATCGCGGCGTCGCTGCCCTGGTCGACATCGGCGCCCTCGATCTTCGTCGGGCTCTGGCTGCTCGTGGTGACGCCCACCATCGACTGGCGCGACTATGGGCGGAAACTGACAACACCTGCCTTCGCGCTGCCGTTTGCCTTCCTGCTGCTCGCGCTTCTGGGTATGCTGTGGTCGGACGGCGCGTGGGCGGACCGGCTGCATGCGATCAAGCCGGTCGCAAAACTCGTGCTGGTCCCGGCGCTGCTCTACCATTTCAGCCGGTCGGAGCGCGGCTATTGGGTTTGTCTCGCCTTTCTAGTGTCCTGCGCGCTGCTTGCGGTCTATTCTTGGATCGTGCTGCTCGATCCCGCCTGGAAAATCACGGCGACGGCGTCGGCAGGCGTTCCCGTCAAGAACTACATCGACCAGAGCCAGGAGTTCACGCTCTGCGCCTATGCGCTGGCGCTGATGTTCTGGCGCCGCGGAAGCGTGGTCGCAACGGCGACCTGTCTGGCCTTGATCCTGCTGTTCGTCACCAACATGGTGTTCGTCGCCTCCGCCCGCACCGCGCTGCTCTGCATCGCGGTGCTGCTCGCGCTGTTCGCCTGGAAACATCTGAGCCGGCGCGCAGCGCTGCTCTTGCTGGCGGGCGCGGTCGCCGCGAGCGCACTGGCCTGGACGACCTCGCTTTATCTGCGCCAGCGCATCACCGACATCGCCGTCGAATACCGCCACGGCCATGAGGACATCAGCCGTGCCTCGACCGCGCAGCGGCTGACCTATTGGCGCAAGGCGCTTCACGCCATCGCTGACGCCCCGCTGATCGGCCATGGCACCGGATCGATCAAGCGCCAGTTCGAGCGCGCCTCAACAAGCGGAAGCAATCTCGATGCGGAGATCGTCAGCAATCCGCACAACCAGACCCTCAATGTCGCGATGCAGTGGGGCCTTTTGGGTGTCGTCCTGCTCTACGCGATGTGGATCGCGCATCTCCGCCTGTTCCTGGGCGGGAGTCTTGCGGCCTGGATCGGCCTTGTTGCCGTCGTCCAGAACATCGCGAGCTCATTGCTGAACTCGCATCTGTTCGATTTTCACGAGGGCTGGATGTACGTCCTCACCGTCGGCATCGCCGGCGGCATGGTGCTCAAGGCGAAAGCCGCCAGCCAGACCTGACTATTGGCCGCGTTCGCGGCCGACCTCGCCGGTAATGACGTCGCCGAACAGCTCCCAGGCCTGCCCGTTGAAGCGCATCAACTGCATCTGCTCGATCGGAAAATAATCGTCCGCCGAGGTATTCACCATGATGCCGGGCAACATCAGGTCGGTGTGAAAATTCTTCAGGCTGGTGGCCTGCTTCATGGCGTTCTCGCGGGTGAGATTGTCGCCGCATTGCTTCAGGACTTGCGCCATCGCCTCTGCCTGGACGTAGCCGTAGAGGTTGTTGGCATTGGCCTTGTCGCCATCCGGATAATATTTGTCCATGAACTCGCGCCATTTGATCACCGCGGGATCCTTGTCCCAGGTCGGATCGGTCGGGTCCTTCAGATACGCGGTCGAGATGATGTCCTTGGAGTATTCGAGCCCGGCGGGCTTCAGCACCGAGGCGATCGACGTCGCCGTGTTGGCGAGGAAGAATTTCGGCTTCCAGCCGATCTCGCCGACCTTGCGGATCGCCTGCGCCGACCCCTTCGGCGCGGCCCATGAGAAGAAGATATCGGCGCCGGAATCGTGCAGTGCGACGATCTGCGAGTCGATCGAGGGATCGCTGACCTCGTAGGATTTGTCGGCGATGATCATGCCGACCTTGTCGCCGAGCCCGTCCTTCAGGCCCTTGAACTGGTCCTTGCCGGCGTCGTCGTTCTGCCAGAGCACCGCGATCTTGCCGTTCGGGAAATTGTCGCGGATGTATTTTGCGTAGATCCGCCCCTCGCTCTGGTAGTTCGGCTGGAAGCCCATCGTCCACGGGAAATTCCTGGGGTCGCCGAACTTGGTGCCGCCGGAGGCGACGAACAGTTGCGGCACCTTCTTGGCGTTCATGTATTTCATGATCGCGGAGTTCGAGGGCGTGCCGAGCGGCTGAAACAGCAACAGCACCTCGTCGCTCTCGACCAGCTTGCGCGCCTGCTCGATCGCCTTCGGCGGCGAATAGGCGTCGTCATAGCTGATGAAATTGATCTTTCGCCCGTTGATGCCGCCCTGGTCGTTGATCATCTTGAAGAAGGCGGCCTCGGTCTTGCCGATCACGCCATAGGACGACGCAGGCCCGCTATAGGGCATGATGTTGCCGAGCTTTATTTCGGTGTCGGTGGCTCCGGGATCGTACTTCTTCTGCGCCAGGGCAGATGTTGCGGCCAATACTCCGGCAGCAAGCATGGCGAAGGCAGCAAGGTTCTGGCGACGACCCGGCATCGTTCTCTCCCCTGTTTTGTAGTCTTGTTTTGTGGAGAGTGTCGCAAGGTCGTTCGCCGCTGGCAAGCGCCGCGTTTTTCCGCGACGTGAAACGCATGGTCCGGAACTTACGTGCCGCGTCGCAGCAGTCTCAGCGCGCGGCCGTCGATCACGAGCAGTGCGCTGCCGATGACGATTGCGCCGATGATTTCGCGCGCAGACATTGGCTCGCCCAGCACCAGCCAGCCCAAGAGAATGGCCGTGATGGGAATGAGCAGGGTCACCAGCATCACATTGGTCGCGCCCGAGCGCCGTATGATCTGGAAGAAGACGATGTAGGCGAGCGCTGTCGACAGACCGGCGAGGCCCAACACCGCGAGCCAGGCCGTCAGACCCGGAACGGGCAGATGCCATGGCTGCTCAACCGCGCCGGCGACGAGCGCCATCATCACCGTCGACGCCATCAGTTGAAATGTCGCCGTGCCCAATGGAGGCGAGTCCTTCAACAGCCGCCGCGCGGCGAGTGCCGCAAATCCATAGCTGAGCGCGCCACCGAGGCAGAGCAGAATGCCAAGCCCCTGCCCGGTCCGCGTCTCGATCCCCCATCCGCGCAGGATGATCACGCCGAGAAGGCCCAGCGCCACGCCAGCCACGCGCCGCGCCTGCAAGGCCTCTTCACCCACCGCGGCCATCACCAACACCGTGAACAGCGGCGTGGTCGCGTTCAGGATCGACGCCAACCCGCTCGGGATAAACGTCTGGCCGATCACGATCAGCGAGAACGGAATGACATTGTTGAGCAGCCCGATCGCAACGAACGGCGTCCAGCCCCTCATGCCCTTGGGAAAGCCGATCCCCTGGATGCGCAGCAACGGCAGCAGAATGGCCGCGCCCAGCGCCACGCGCAAAAACACCAGCGTCAGCGGCGGCAATTCCAGCAACGCCGCGCCATTGAAGAAGAACGAGCCGCCCCATAGGACCGACAGCACCGCGAGCAGCGACCAGTCTCGCGTGTCCATACGGTTGTCGTTCGGGGGCATGCGTCTCACCTTGGTGGCAAAGCCTGCCGGCTAGGACAGCGCGGCGGGCGGCGCCACCCGGTTTCCGACAAATTTGCTCATGAGGGTTGCTGCTTTCGCGTGGCTCCCACGATATCGGCGACCACCGCTCCGATCACGAGCGCGCCGCCGATGAGCGCATGCACGGCCGGCACTTCACCAAAGGCCGCCCAGATCCAGAACGGCATCAGCGGCGTCTCGAGCGTTGCGATGAGCGAGGCTTGCCCCGACGGCAGCTGGCGCGAGCCGAGCATGTAGAACGTCAGGCCGAGCGCGACCTGAAGGCAGCCGAACATCGTGAGAATGGCAAGGCCGTTGCCGCCGACGCGGGCGATGTCGTGGGCAAACGGAAGGCTGACGAGGCTGCCAACGAAATTCGACAGCGCAGCCGCCGCCACCATCGAGGTCTCGCGATGGCGCCGGACCACGACCGTCATGGTGGAGATAGCGAGCACCATCAGGCAGCTCAGCGCCACGCCGCCAAGATCTGCGCCGGCCCGCACGCCGCCGACCGTGATGACGACGCCGGCAAAGGCGGTCAGACTCGCGATCAGCGTGCGCCGTGTCGCGGCCTCGCCGAGCCACAGCCATGCCAGCGCAGCCGCGACGAAAGGCTGGGTCGCGATCAGCACCGCGACGTTCATGACGTTCGTCATCTGAAGCGCGGGAATGAACGAGATCATGCCGATCGCGGACAATGACGCGACCAGCAGGCCACCCCTCCCCGGCATCACCAATTGCCAGAGGGCAGCGCGGCCCTGCGTCACGACGAGAAAGACCGTCATCAGGCTGCCGCCGAACAGGCCGCGCCAGAACAGGATGGTCCAGGGATCGAACGGCAGCAGGCGGATGAAGAACGGCGCCGTGCTCCAGGCAACCGCCGCGGCAACGACGAGGGCAATACCGAGACCGCGTTCCGATCGAGGCTGCCCCATATCGACGCGGCCTGGCTACGCCGGCTTCTTCGGCCGCGACACCAGCTCGATCATCTTGCCTTCGTCGTCGTCCGGCATCGCGGCTTTGGCTTGGGCGTAGGACTCGACCGCGGCGCGGGAGACGAGCGGCTTGTCGGCCAGCAGGCTCTCGGCCAGCTTGACGGCGTAGGCGGCATCCTTGTGCCGCAGCGCCGCTGTAAACGTCGCGCCGCTGAAATCGCGGGCGACCATGCGCTTGGAGTGACGCTGTACCTGCGGGCTTGCGGCGACGCCCGCCTGGATCGACTCCAGCACGAGGTTCATGTCGAGCCCGGCTTGCTCGGCGATGGCGAGGCCTTCGGCGAGGCCGGCGATCTGGATCGCGCCCATGAGATTGTTGATGAGCTTGTAGACCGTCCCGGAGCCGACCGCGCCGAAATGGCGGATGGTCGAGCCGATCGGCGCGAGGAACGGGCGGGCGCGTTCGAGATCGGCGCTATCTGCGCCGGCCAGCAGCGTCAGCTTTCCGCTGGCTGCGGCATCCGGCAATCCCGTCACGGGACAGTCGATGTAGATCAGCCCGCGCGCGTTGAGCTCGCGGCCCATCTCGCGGGCATGGTCATAGGAGACGGTGGAGCACTCGATCGCGATGGTGCCTGCTTTCGCCGTCTTGGCCGCACCTTCGGGGCCGAGCCAGACCGCACGCGAGGCCTCGTCGTCGGCGACCATGGTCACGACGGCATCGGCATCAATCGCGGCATCTTCAGGAGACGTTGCCCAATGCGCACCGCGGGCGATCAAATCGTCCGCCTTGGCCTTGCTGCGATTCCACAGCGTCACCGTGAAGCCGGCATCGAGATAGCGGCCGGCCATGCCATGGCCCATCCGCCCAAGCCCGATGAAGGCGACGCGTGTCATATCAGTCGACGTCCTCGATGTCGGCGCCGGTGGTGCCGAAGGCGCGCTGCGCCAGCGTTGCGGCCATGAAGTCGTCGAGCTCGCCGTTGAGGACGCCCGAGGTATCGGAGGTCTGCACACCCGTGCGCAGATCCTTCACCATCTGGTAGGGCTGGAGCACGTAGGAGCGGATCTGGTGACCCCAGCCGATATCCGTCTTGGCGGCCTGGTCGGCGGCGGCCTTCTCCTCGCGCCGCTTCAGCTCCATCTGGTAGAGCCGCGCGCGCAGCATGTCCCACGCCTGCGCGCGGTTCTTGTGCTGGGAGCGGCCGGCCTGACAGACCACGGCAACACCGGTCGGAATGTGCGTCAGGCGCACCGCGGATTCGGTCTTGTTGACGTGCTGGCCGCCGGCGCCGCCCGAGCGCATGGTGTCGGTGCGGACGTCGGATTCCTTGATCTCGATCTTGATGCTGTCGTCGATGACGGGGAAGACCTGCACGCTCGAGAACGAGGTGTGCCGCCGCGCGTTGGAATCGAACGGTGAGATGCGGACCAGGCGATGCACGCCCGCCTCGGTCTTCAGCCAGCCATAGGCATTGTGACCGGAGACCTGGATGGTCGCCGACTTGATGCCGGCCTCTTCGCCCTCGGACTCTTCAAGGAATTCGACCTTGAAGCCGTGGGTTTCGGCCCAGCGCGTGTACATCCGCAGGAGCATCTGCGCCCAGTCCTGGCTCTCGGTGCCACCGGCGCCGGCGTGGACTTCAAGATAGGAATCGAAACGGTCAGCCTCGCCCGAGAGCAGCGCCTCGAGCTCGCGCCGGGCAACTTCCTTCTTCAGAGCCTTCAGCGCGTTTTCGGCCTCAGTGACGACGCCCGCATCACCCTCGGCTTCGCCGAGCTCGATCATGCCGATGTCGTCTTCGAGCTCCCGCTCGACCTTGCCGATGCCGGAGAGCGAATCCTCGAGCGAGGTCCGCTCCTGCATCAGCTTCTGGGCTTTCTGGGGATCGTTCCAGAGGTTGGGATCTTCTGCGAGCTTGTTCAGCTCAGCGAGGCGCGCCGTCGATTGATCGACGTCAAAGATGCCTCCTCAGCAGCCCGACTGACTGCTTGATCTCTTCTACCAACCGTTCGATTTCGGCGCGCATGTCGTTCTCTGATCTCGCGGAATTGGCCGCGTGGCGCGCATGATCCGGGAAAGTGTGTAGCGGTTTCCCGAAAAGATCATGCGCAATAAAAACTCAAAGCGCGATGATCATCGCGCTTGATCGGGATGTAGCGGCGGCGGCTGCAAAGCGCAACCGCCGGAACCGCGATCGTCCTTCTTATCCGCGGCCCTAGTACAGCCCGCCGGTGCCCGGCCGCATGAAGAAGCCAGTGTCAGGCTGCTGCTGCTGCGAGGCCGGCATGCGGCCGTCGGCGTCGGCAACGCCGATGACCGAGTAATTGTCCGGCGGCGCCGTGCCCGGCTTGAAGGCTTCGAGGATGGTTCCGCCGGTCTCGCCGGGGCCGGCGCGCATGCCGGTCTTGGCGACGACGCGGACGAGCTTGATGCCGGCCGGCACCTTGAACGGAACCGCGGGCTTGTCGGCGAGCGCGAGCTGGAGGAAGTCGCGCGCGATGGGGGCTGCCAGATGGCCGCCGGTCGCGGCGTTGCCCTTACCAAGCGGACGCGGCTTGTCGTAGCCCATATAGATCGCGACGGCGACGTCGGGCGAGAAGCCGACGAACCAGGCGTCCTTGGCCTCGTTGGTGGTGCCGGTCTTGCCGGCGATCGGCTTGCCGACCGCCTTGACCACGGTCGCGGTGCCGGCCTGGACCACGCCTTCCATCAGCTCGGTGATCTGATAGGCGGTCATGGAATCCAGCACCTGCTCGCGGCGGTCGATCAGCTGCGGCTCGGCCTGGTTCTTCCAGCCGCCCGGCGCGTCGCAGCCGCGGCATTCGCGTTGGTCGTGCTTGAAGATGGTGCGGCCGTAACGGTCTTGGATACGGTCGATCAGGGTCGGCTTCACCCGGCGGCCGCCATTGGCGAGCATCGAATAGGCGGTGACCATGCGCATCGCCGTCGTCTCGCCGGCGCCGAGTGCGTAGGAGAGATAGTTCGGCAGCTCGTCATAGACGCCGAAGCGACGCGCATATTCGCCGATCAGGGGCATGCCGATGTCCTGCGCGAGGCGCACGGTCACGGTGTTGAGCGACTGCCGCAGCGCGTTGCGCAGCGTCACCGGTCCCTGGAACTTGCCCGACGAGAAGTTCTCAGGCCGCCACACGCCGGCGCCTTGGCCCTGGTCGATTTCGATGGGCGCGTCGAGCACCACGGTCGACGGCGTATAGCCGTTGTCGAGTGCGGCCGAATAGACGATCGGCTTGAACGACGAACCCGGCTGCCGGTAGGCCTGCGTGGCGCGGTTGAACTGGCTCTGGTCGAACGAGAAGCCGCCGACCATCGCGAGCACGCGGCCGGTCCAGGGATCCATCGCCACCATCGCGCCGGACACTTCCGGAATCTGGCGCAGGCGGTACTGGCCTTCGACCTGCTGTCCCTCCTTGGAGTAGAGCGGATCGGCGTAGATCACGTCGCCGGGCTGCAACACCTGCGCCACGGAGGTCGGGGTCTTGCCTTTGGCATTGCCCTGGGCCGCCCTCGCCCAGCGCACGCCGTCGAGCGTGACGAGGCCGGTCTCGCGCTGCTTGCTGACGGCACCGCCGAGCTCGCGGCTCGGCTGGAAGCCGATGCGTGCGGACTGGTCGCTGGTCTCCAGCACCACGGCCATGCGCCATGGCGAGATGTCGGAGAGCGCCTTGAGCTCGGCGAGCTTCACGCCCCAATCGCCCGAAATATCGAGCTTGCTCATGGCGCCGCGATAGCCCTGCTGCTCGTCATAGTTCACGAGGCCGGTCACCATGGCCTTGCGCGCCATGACCTGGATCTTCGGATCGAGCGTGGTGCGGACGGAGAGACCGCCCTCGTAAAGCTTCTTCTCGCCATAGCGCTCGAAGATGTCGCGGCGGACTTCCTCGGCGAAATATTCGCCGGCGAATGTGTGAGCACCGTTGGAGCGGCTGGTAACGGCCAGCGGCTCCTTGCGCGCCTTGTCGGCGTCGGCCTGCTTGACCCAGCCGTTCTCGACCAGGCGGTCGATCACGTAATTGCGGCGCTCGATGGCGCGGTCGCGGTTACGGACCGGATGCAGCGTCGCGGGCATCTTCGGCAGCGCGGCCAGATAGGACGCTTCCGCCACCGTCAGCTCGTTCACCGACTTGTCGAAATAGACCAGCGAGGCGGCCGCGATGCCGTACGCACCCAGGCCCAGATAGATTTCGTTCAGATACAGCTCGAGGATCTTGTCCTTCGAGTAGGTCTTCTCGATCCGCATCGCCAGCAAGGCTTCCTTGATCTTGCGGGCGAAGGAGACCTCGTTGGTCAGCAGGAAGTTCTTGGCGACCTGCTGGGTGATCGTGGAAGCACCCTGCGGGCGGCGGTTCGAACCGTAGTTCTGGATGAAGAGCACGCCGGCGCGCGCCATGCCGGTGTAGTCGATGCCGCCATGCTCGTAGAAATTCTTGTCCTCGGCCGCGAGGAAGGCGTTGATCACGAGCTTCGGCACCGCCTGGATCGGCAGGTACAGCCGCCGCTCCTTGGCGTATTCGCCGAGCAGCGATCCGTCGACCGCGTGCACGCGGGTCATCACCGGCGGTTCGTAATCCTGAAGCTGAGAGTAATCAGGCAAGTCCTTGGAGAAATGCCAGATCAGGCCTGCCACGGCCCCGACACCGACAAGGAACACCACCGTTCCCGCGGCGAACAGGAAGCCCATGAACCGCACAAGCAAGCGCATTATGTGTTTATCCGTTCAAACTCTGGATCAGCCCAGTTTCAGCCCCATAGGACCTAAAAACCGGCACCTCAAACTGGCGCCAACCTCACGTCGCGAATTCACCGGTCTACTCAATACTGTCAGTGCCGGACCTAAGACGCTTGCCGAACGGGATTCTCGCCGATTCCGGAACCCCCTGCGGCATTTTTATAAAGCGCCCGCTGTGGCCAAACTAGGGCTTTTGCGGCGGGACGGAAAATCCTCTTAATTCGACGCCCCCCGGGTCGTCAATTCGACGATCCCGCAGTCGCCATCCGCTTGGTCAGGAACCCATCGATCGCCTGCGCCATCGAGCCCACGGCTTTGGACCGCCAGCCCTCGGACACCAGATGCTCAAGGTCGCCCTTGTTGGAGACGTAGCCGATTTCGACCAGCACCGACGGCACGTCAGGCGCCTTCAGCACCCGGAAACCGGCCGACTTCAGGGGATGCTTGTGCATCCGCACCGTCGACTTCATTTCACCCATCAAGATGCGGGCAAAACGGCTTGAAAAAGTGCGGGTTTCTCGCTGGGTGAGGTCGATCAGGATGTCCGCGACATCGGTCGGCTCCTCCGCGAGGTTGAAGCCGGCAATGGCGTCCGCCCGGTTTTCGGCATCGGCCAATCGCTGCGCCTCGGCGTCGGAGGCCTTGTCGGACAGCGTGTAGATCGTCGCGCCCTGCGCATCGCCCTCGGCTTTCGGCAGCGCGTCGGCATGGATCGAGACGAACAGCGCGGCCTTGAGGTTGCGGGCGACCTTGACCCGGTCATTGAGGGGGATGAAGGTGTCGTCGTCCCGCGTCATCACCACACGGTATTTGCCGGCCTTCTCCAGCCGTTCGCGCAGCGCGCGGCCAAAGGCCAGCACCAAATTCTTCTCGCTCTCGCCGCTCGACTGCGTGCCGTTGTCGATGCCGCCATGCCCGGGATCGATCACGACGATCGGACGGCCGTCGGCCTTCTGCTGTGCGGTCTCGGGAGTGGTCGCGGCCGGAACCGTTGCCGGCGGCGCGTCCGCGATCGCGGGCCGCAGTTCGGGGCGATTTTCCGGAGCGAGCGTCGGCACGAAGGCGGTGCGTTCGACCTCCTCGAGCTCGAGCACGAGCCGGGCCGGCTGGTTGTTGGCGGCTTCCAGCACATAGGATTTGGCGATCTTGGCTGGTCCCGCCAGATCGAACACGATTCGCGAGCCGCCGGGCATGACCAGCCCATAACGGAAGGCCTTGACCAGTCCCCGCCCGGCCCCGGTGCCCGCGGGAAGCTGAAAATTGAGCTGGGGCACATCAACCACGACCCGGTAGGGGTCGCCGAGCGTGCCTGCGCGGAAGGTGACGGTCTGATCGAGGTCGAGGATGAAGCGGGTGTGCTTGCCGTCGCCGGCCAGCCGCGCGGCCGAGGCAATCGGGAAATTAGTCGCCGCAACAGAGGGTTGCGGCTGACCTTCCGCCGCGCTCAGACGCGAGGAATCAGCACATGGCAACGCCGCGGTGCACAGCAACGCGCATCCCAGCAAAACCCGTTGATTTCTGCGGCTCGCCACCGATTCCGTGCCTCCGAGCAGCCTTTTTAACGCAATAGAACCACAGGGTTAAACGATCCTTAATGACGGACGCACGAAACTCGCTGACTGTGACCGGCGTGCGACGCTCCTTGCACGGTTGGTCCATTCCACGTATGTACGGAGTGCTGACGGCCGATATTTCCGGTTGTGTCGCATTCAGCCTCCCGGTGCAGCGCCGGAACTCTCAAGGTTTGGGAATTCCAGCGTTTTCCGTTCTCCTCTAAGACCAGCGCGGTGCGCGGCAGCGAGGTGGAACGGGTCAAGCCCCGGCGGCGGACGGTTTCCGGTTACCACTCGCGTGTCCGGGACTGTTCTGACAGCGGCGTAACTCGTTACCCGGTTCCTTAATCCCAAGGGAGCGGTTCGTAATCCCAAGGCGAGCGCGCTCGCGCCATGCCTGGCCAGCAGCAACTGATTGAGGGGCGGCCCCCTGCCGCCCAATGTTTCATACGGGCCGACGCTTGATGCGCCAGACTGTGCCGACGAATTCTGAAGGACCATTCGCGACGCTGCGGAGAGACAATCCCGCGCGCCGCTTCGGTCCTGAAGCTTCCGATTCGGCAAGGCGCGAGAGACGGCGTTTCGGCCTTCCCCTCACCCCCGAATCAGGTGGACCGTCGCGTCACCCGGCAGCGCTCTTCGCGCCCACGGTGAATCGCGCCCGCCGCCGCCAAGAGTTAAGACATGCCCAACAAGATGTTGATCGATGCCACCCACCCGGAAGAGACCCGGGTCGTCGTGGTCCGCGGCAATCGCGTCGAAGAGTTTGATTTCGAGACCGCGCAACGCAAGCAACTGCGCGGGAATATCTACCTCGCCAAGGTCACAAGGGTCGAACCCTCGCTCCAGGCCGCCTTCGTCGAATATGGCGGCAACCGCCACGGCTTCCTCGCCTTCAGCGAAATCCATCCCGACTACTACCAGATCCCGGTCGCCGACCGGCAGGCGCTGATCGAGGCCGAGGAACAGGCCCATCGCGAGGCCGAGGAAGAGAGCGAGAACCGCTCCCACGGCCGCCGTCGCTCGCGCCACCGCAATTCCCGCCGCCGCAGTCAGGGCGAACGCGTCCGCAGCGACATCGTCGAAGGCGCCGATCCCGCGGCCCAACCGGTCGAGGGCGAGGCCCTGCACACCGAGGGTGCACCGCACGAGGGCGAGCATCTGCACGCCGATGCGGAGCATCACGACGGCCACGAACATCACGACCATGGCGATCATGATCACCACGATCATGACCACGAAGCACATGGTCATGACGACCATCATCACGCCCATGCTGACGATCACGCACACGATCATGATCACCAGCACGATCATCACGACCATGGTCATGCCGGCGAGACGCCCGCGCCTGTCGCAGCCGTCGGCGCCGAGCCCGTGGTCGCGACCGCGACCGCTGCCGAGCCTCATGAGGCTCTCGCCTCCGAACCGCACGCCGAGGATCTCGCCGAAGCCGTGACCGCAGCCGCTGAGCCGGCTGACGCCGTGTATGGCGAGAGCACTGATGCGCCGCACGCCGAGGCTGCGGAAGCCGCGGGTGAAGACGACGAGGAAGATGACGAGGACGACGAGGAAGCCGAAGAGGAAGTCGTCGAATCCGTCGGCGGCGACGACGTGCTCGAGGAAGTGCCGGAGCGCACCTTCCGGCCGCGCCGCCAATACAAGATCCAGGAAGTCATCAAGCGCCGCCAGGTGATGCTGGTGCAGGTCGTCAAGGAAGAGCGCGGCAACAAGGGCGCGGCGCTGACGACCTACCTCTCGCTCGCCGGCCGCTATGCCGTGTTGATGCCCAACACCGCGCGTGGCGGCGGCATCAGCCGCAAGATCACCAGCGCGCAGGACCGCTCCCGCCTGAAGGAAGTGGTGCAGGATCTCGACGTCCCCGAGGGCATGGGCATCATCCTGCGCACCGCAGGCGCCGCCCGCACCAAGCCCGAGATCAAGCGCGACTTCGAGTACCTGATCCGGATGTGGGAGACGGTGCGCGACCTGACGCTGAATTCGCAGGCTCCGACCCTCGTCTACGAGGAAGGCTCGCTGATCAAGCGCTCGCTGCGCGACCTCTACAACAAGGAGATCGACGAGATTCAGGTTGCCGGTGAAGCCGGCCACCGCGAAGCACGCGACTTCATGAAGATGCTGATGCCCGCCAATGTCAGCGCGGTGAAGCAGTATCGCGACGGCCAGCCGCTGTTCTCGCGCATGGGCGTCGAGAGCCAGCTCGACGCGATGTTCTCGCCGACCGTGCAACTGCGCTCCGGCGGCTACATCGTGATCAACCAGACCGAAGCGCTGGTCTCGATCGACGTCAACTCCGGACGATCGACCCGCGAGCACCATATCGAGGACACCGCGCTCAAGACCAATCTGGAAGCGTCCGAAGAGGTCGCCCGCCAGCTTCGCCTGCGCGACCTCGCCGGCCTGATCGTCATCGACTTCATCGACATGGACGAGAAGCGCAACAACCGTGCGGTCGAGCGCAAACTGTCCGACTGCCTGCGGCAGGATCGCGCGCGCATCCAGGTCGGCCGCATCTCGCATTTCGGCCTGCTCGAGATGTCGCGCCAGCGCATCCGCGCCAGCGTGCTGGAATCCTCGACCGATCCCTGCCCGCATTGCGGCGGCACCGGCCACGTTCGCTCGGTGTCCTCGGTGGCGCTCCAGCTGCTGCGCGGCCTCGAAGAAATCCTGATGAAGGGCGCGACCCACAATCTCGTGGTCCGCACCCGCACCGACGTCGCGCTCTATGTGCTGAACCACAAGCGCGGCCATCTGCGCGACCTCGAGAACGGTTTCAAGGTCACGCTGTCGGTCATCGCCGACCCCAGTGTCAGCGGTCCGCAGGCCTATCTGATCGACCGCGGCGAACAGGTGCACACGCTCGAAGCCGCCAAGGCGCTGCTCGTGGCGCAGGCTGCTGCAAGCCCGCCGCCCCTGGCCGAAGAAGCCTATGACGACGAGGAATTCGATCCGGAGACCGAATCCGAGGTCGAGACCGATGAAACCGAAGGCCTCACCGAGGAGCAGGCCGCAGGCGATGCCGCGTCCGAGCAGGATGGCCAGCGCCGTGGCAAGCGCCGCCGCCGTCGGCGTGGCCGCGGTGGCCAGCGCGACGGCGAGCCGCGCGAGGATGGCGCTCCCACCTCTCCAGACGCGGCCGTAGCGGCCGGCGAAGGCGACGAGGAATCCGAGTCCGAGCAGGATGGAGAGGAAGCCACCGACCAGGCAGGTCAGGGTCGCGGCGATCAGGAAGGCGCTGGAGATCGCAGACGTCGGCGTGGCCGCCGTGGCGGACGCCGTCGGCGTGGTGGCAATGAGGAAGGTCTCGCCGGGTCCATCGGCGACGAGCTCGCAGCCAATGCGCCGCCGGAAGCCAGCGACGCGGTCGCCGATTTCGACGGCGCCGGTGGCGAGCCTGCCCCCTCGATCGCGCAGGCCGAGCATATTGCCGAGCCGCAGTTCACCCAGCCCGAGCCGCGCGCCGAATTGCGGATCGAGACGCCCGCCCAGCCTGAGCCCACTCCGGCTGCAGTTGCGGCGGAAGAAGACCCCTCCGACGACAAGGCTGCGCGTCGCCGCTCCACGGTCCGGGAAAAGGTGAGCTTCACGTCGAGCATCCCAAGCGAGCCCGCAGCGCCGGTCGCGCAGGCGGCCGAGCCTGTCGCCCCGCCGGTGACCGAGCCCGCGCCGGAAGCGGCGAGCGAAACGCCAGGCGCACCGCGTCGTGCCGGCTGGTGGTCGCGGCGGTTCGGCGGCGGCGAGTAGAACGAACAAGACAGTTGAAACCGCCCGGTCAAACCGGGCGGTTTTGATTTGGTGAGGTCAGTGTCGATGCGAAGTGCGATTATTCTCGGCGGCGGAATGGTGGGCGTGGGCGCCGCGCTGCATTTGCAGCGACGCGGCTGGTCCGTCACCCTCGTCGATCGCAGGGAGCCGGGCCGCGAGACCAGTTACGGCAATGCCGGGATGATCCAGGCCGAAGCCGTGCGCCCCTATCCGATGCCGCGCGACCTCGCCACATTGCTCAAGATCGCGACCGGCCGCACCAACGACGTGCGCTACAGCCTGTCGACGCTTCACCTGCATATCGAGCCCCTGCTCCGCTATTGGTGGCATTCGGCGCCGAAGCGGCATCGCGAAGCGATCGAGGCATGGTCGCGCCTGATCGGCTACGCAACGGGCGAGCACGACGTTCTCATTCGCGAAGCCCATGCCGACAATCTGATCCGCCGCGCCGGCTACCGCGCGCTGTATCGCGACGCCGCCGCCCTGGAGCACTCGATCAAGGACGCGGAACAGGACCAGCGCGAGTTCGGCGTGAACTTTCGCGTGCTGTCGGGCAGCGAGCTCACCAGGGCCGAGCCGATCCTGCGCGACGATCTTCCCGGCGCGATCCACTGGCTCGACACCTGGACCGTGTCCGATCCCGGTGCGCTGGTCACGGCCTACGCTGAGCTGTTCGAGCGCTCGGGCGGCGCGGTCGTGCTCGGCGACGCGCAGTCGCTGCAACAGACCGCGACCGGCTGGGCCGTCAACACGGACCAGGGCCGCATCGACGCCGCCCACGCCGTCGTGACGCTCGGCCCGTGGTCACCCGATCTGCTGCAGAAATTCGGTTATCGCATCCCGCTGGTGCGCAAGCGCGGCTACCACATGCATTACAGCGGCGGCGCGTCGCTCGATCTGCCGCTGGTCGACAAGGGCAACGGTTACGCCATGGGGCCGATGGCCAAGGGCATCCGCATCACCACCGGCGCGGAGCTGACCGGTCCCGATGCGCTCGCAACGCCGGTGCAGCTCGCCAGTGCGGAGGCCTCCGCACGCGAGCTGATCGACCTCGGCAAGCGCGCCGAGCCCGATCCCTGGTTCGGTACCCGGCCCTGCACGCCCGACATGCTGCCGGTGCTCGGCCGCGCCCCAAATCATCCCGGCCTCTGGATGAATTTCGGCCACGGTCACCAGGGCTTCACGCTCGGACCCGCCACCGGACGCCTGCTCGCCGAGATGATGAGCGGCGAGACACCGGCGATCGATCCCGCGCCGTACCGGCCGGAGCGGTTCTAGCTCCCGGTCTTCGCCGCAAGCACCGCGAGCGCGGCCGACACGCGCAGCAGCGGATCGTCCCATTCGCGGGGGCTGCGCTGGCGGAACAGACGCATGGTCGGATACCACGGACTGTCCTCTCGCTCGCGCAGCCAGCGCCAGTCGAGGGCGTAAGGCGTCAGCATCCATACCGGACGTCCCAGCGCGCCGGCGAGATGGGCAACCGACGTGTCGACGGCGATGACGAGATCGAGCGCGGCGATCGCCGCCGCGGTATCGGCGAAATCACCGAGCGCGGGCGCGAGATCGACGATGTCGTCGCCAAGCGCCGCCAGCACCTCGGCGTCTTCGGGACGCGGCTCCTTTTGCAGGGAGTAGAGCTGCACGCCCGGCATCACCAGACGCGGCAGCAGGGCGCCGGTCGGCAACGACCGCTGCCGGTCGCCCTTATGGCCGGGATTGCCGGCCCAGACCATTCCGACTTTCAGCGCGGTCACGTCCGCAAGCGCCGCGCGCCAGCGTGACAGTCTTGCGGGATCCGGATGCAGATACGGCACATCGGCCGGGATGGTGTCGAGCGTCGTGCCGAACACGCGCGGCAGGCTCATCAGCGGCAATTGCAGATCGAATGGCGGCAGCGCTTCGCCGCGCGCGATCACGGTGACGTCGGGGAGCTGCCGCAGCAGCGAGACCAGCGCAGGCTGAACCTGGAGGATGATCCTGCCGCCCATTGCCGCCGCGAGCGGAACATAGCGCACGAAATGCAGGGCGTCGCCGAGGCCGTATTCGGCGAACAGCAGCAGCGTGCGGCCGTCGAGCGGCTCGCCCTGCCATTCCGCCTCGCTGAAATCGGCATCGCCATCCGACAGCGTCTTGCATTTGCGTCGCCAGCGATAGGCTTCGAACCCGTTGGCGAAGTCGCCGTTCATCAGCAGGAAATGCGCGTGGTTGTACTGCGCCAGCGGCTGCTCCGGATCGAGCGCGATCGCGCGATGCGAAACCGCGAGCGCCTCGTCGATCTCGCCGCTATTGCGCAGCGCGACGGCGAGATTGGCGTGCCCCCTCGCATAGGCGGAATCGGCTGCGACCGCACAGCGATGCGCCGCGACCGCGTCATCGACGCGCTCCTGCTTCTCGAAAATGATGCCGAGATTGGTCCATGCCGGGGCGTGATCCGGCTTCAGCAGGAGCACCTGCTCGCAGGCGGCAACGGCCTCGTCCAACGCGCCGAGGTCCGAGAGACATGCGCCGAGGTTGCTTGCAATCACATGATCCGAGGCATCGCGCGCAAAAGTCCGCCTGTAGATTCCGGCGGCTTCCAGCAGATGGCCGGCCTCGTGCAAGATGAGGCCGAGCAGACGCAGCGCCAGACCATTGTCCGGCGCGAGCGCGATCGCGCGGCGGTACTGGACGATGGCGTCGTCAAGCAATCCCTGCCGATAGAGCGCGGCGCCGAGATTGCAGAGCAGCGCCGGATCATCCGGATCGGTGGCGAGGGCTCGTCGATAAGCGGCCTCCGCCTCGCCGATCCGCATCCGGTCCATCAGGAGATTGCCGAGATTGAGCCAGACACCGCGATAATCCGGCTGCCGCGCGATGACCGCGCGGTAGGCTTCCTCCGCTTCGGTCAGCCGCCCCTGCTCCGCGAGCACGACGGCAAGGTTGAAGCAGGCTCGCGTCAGATGCGCATCGAGCGCCAGCGCGCGGCGGTAGGCGGCTTCCGCCTCGTCGAAACGCGAAAGCTCGCCGAGCGCCACGCCGAGCTTGTTGTGCAGGCCGGCATCGTCGGGACGCTGGATCAGCGCGCGCCGGAACGCGGTCACAGCTCCCTCCTGCTCGCCCTTCACGGCCAGCGCATCGCCGAGCGTGACGAGGGCCGGTGCATGCTCCGGATCGATGTTGAAGACGCGGCCGAGCAGCGCCGCGCCCTCAGTCGCGCGGTCGGTGACGAAGGCAGCCACGGCCGCAAGATGCAGCGCCGGCAGATGATCCGGCTCGGCGCTCAGCACCTCCGCACAGAGCGCGTCGGCCTCATTCGGCCGTCCCGCCGCAAAATGCTCCGCCGCCTGCAACACAATCCGCTCGACCGCCTTGCCCACGATAATGCCCGCCCCATCCAACTCAGATGCGGGTTAAACGCGCGAGGCGGCAAAATCCGTCAGTCGGTTCGCTCGGCCAGCAATTTTCTGATCCGTTCGGCGTCTTCAGGCGTCGCAGGGTTGTAGACGATCATGCTGAGATCGGAGCGGCCCTCGACATTGAAGCTCGAATATTCGAACGACATGGTGCCGTGGACGGGATGGCGCAGCCGCTTGGTGCCGTCGCCATGATGGCGCACGTCATTGTCGCGCCAGAGTGCCTCGAACTCGGGGCTGGCGCGGCAGAGCTCGTCGACGAAATCGGCGACGTGCGAGACCGCGCCCGCGCGCGCGGCGTCCGCCCGGAATGCTGCCACCACGAAGCGCGCGACGCTGTCCCAGTCATATTGCGCGGCGCGCACGCGCGGATCGCAGAAGATGAAGCGCAGGATGTTGCGCTTGTCCGGCGGGATCGCGCCGTAGTCGGTCAGCACGACGCTTGCGGCCCGATTCCAGGCGACCACGTCCCAAGTCGCGGTCCGCACCAGCGCGGGGCTGAAGGCGAGCGCGTCCAGCACACGCTGCAGCCGCGGCGAGACGCCTTCGGTGGCCTGATAGCGCACCTCGGGCGGACGGCCGAGGCCGATCAGGAACAGATGCTCACGCTCGACATCGGTCAGCATCAGCGCACGCGCGATGCGGTCGAGCACGTCGGCTGACGGCGCGCCGCCGCGGCCCTGCTCCAGCCACGTGTACCAGGTCGGGCTGATATTGGCGCGCTGGGCCACCTCCTCGCGGCGCAGTCCGGGCGTGCGCCTGCGGCTGCCGGCAAGGCCGAACGCAGCGGCGTCGAGCCGGGTCCGGCGATCCTTCAGATAGGTGCCGAGCAGGTTTTCGGCTGAAGCGGTCTCGCTCATCCTGTTAGCTATTATACCCTGATAAAATCACTACTTTACCCGGATAATCCTAGCGCAGATGCTCGTCTCCACCAACCCCAAGGAGATTGCTCATGCGTGTTTTCGTCACCGGCGCCACCGGCTTCGTCGGCTCCGCGGTCGTTGCCGACCTGATCGCCGCCGGCCACCGCGTCACCGGCCTCGCCCGCTCCGACGCCGGCGCCGCAGCGCTTACCGCAATGGGTGCCGAGGTCCATCGCGGTTCGCTGGAGGACCACGCCTCCTTGCGCAGCGGCGCGGCCGCATCCGACGGCGTGCTGCACCTCGGCTTCAACCACGACTTCTCGAAATTCCTGGACAATTGCGAGCTCGACCGCCGCGCCATCCTGGCGCTCGGCGAGGAGCTGAAGGGCTCCGAGCGTCCGCTCATCGTCACGTCAGGCGTCGCCCTGCTCGCGCCCGGTCGCCTCGCGACCGAGGACGATGAGGCTGCGCACCATTTCCCGCGCGTCTCGGAATCGGCCGCGCTGTCGCTCGCCGGCGTGCGCGCCGCCGCGGTTCGGCTTCCGCCGTCTACGCATGGCGAAGGCGATCATGGTTTTGTGCCGCGCCTGATCGCGATCGCGCGCGAGAAAGGTGTAGCCGCCTATATCGGCGACGGCAGCAACCGCTGGCCGGCCGCGCACCGCACCGACGCCGCACGCGTCTACCGGCTCGCACTGGAGCAAGGCGCAACGATGAAGCACTATCACGCGATCGCCGAGGAAGGCGTGCCGTTCAAGGCGATCGCGGAGGTAATCGGCAAAAGGCTCGGCGTGCCCGTGGTCTCGAAATCGCCGGATGAAGCCGAGGCGCATTTCGGCTGGTTCGCGCGATTTGCCGCCGTCGACGTCCCGACCTCGAGCGCGAAGACGCGCGCCCTCCTCGGCTGGGAGCCGAAAGAAAAAGGGCTGATCGAGGACATCGACCAGCCCTGTTATTTCGAGGCCTGACGGCGCACGGCGCCACCAGGCAGCACGCAGATCAGTCCGTCGTGACGGCGGTTTCCATGTCCGTCGGATCGATCTGCCTGGCAAGAGCGGCGTTGAGCTTGTCGCGGTCGAGCTCGCCTTCCCACCAGGCGACGATCACGCAGGCCACGCCGTTGCCGCAGAGATTGGTCAGCGCACGGCACTCGCTCATGAACTTGTCGATGCCGAGCACGATCGCCATGCCCGGCACGAGCCGCGGATCGACCACGGCGAGCGTCGCGGCCAGCGTGATGAAGCCCGCGCCGGTGATGCCGGAGGCCCCCTTCGAGGTCAGCATCGCCACGACCAGGATCGTGAGCTGCTGGCCGAAGGAGAGATCGACGCCGAGCGCCTGCGCGATGAACAGCGTCGCCAGCGTCATGTAGATGTTGGTGCCGTCGAGATTGAACGAGTAGCCCGTGGGCACCACGAGACCGACCACCGACTTCGAGCAGCCGAGCCGCTCCAGCTTTTCCATCAGGGACGGCAGCGCGCTCTCCGAGGACGAGGTGCCGAGCACGATCAGCAACTCGTCCTTGATGTAGGCCAGGAACTTGAAGATCGAGAAGCCGGCCATCCGGGCGATGGTGCCGAGAACGACGAACACGAACAGCGCGGCGGTGACGTAGAAGGTCGCGATCAACCCGAGGAGGTTGCCGAGTGCTGTCGGTCCGTACACGCCGATCGTATAGGCCATCGCACCGAACGCTCCGATCGGCGCTGCGCGCATCACGATCGAGATGACGCCGAACACCGCATGCGCGGCATCGTCGATGAAGCTGCGGATGGTGTGGCCGCGTTCGCCGAGCCCCATGAGCGCAAATCCGAACAGCACGGCGAACAGCAGGACCTGGAGGATCTCGCCTTGCGCGAACGCGCCCACCACGGTGTCGGGAATGATGTGCAGAACGAAGTCGACGCTCTTCTGGGCCTTGGCCTGATCAGCGAACTTGGCGACGGCCTGGGCATTGGCCGCGGCGTTGCCGAAGCCCGCGCCCGGCTTGACGAGATTGCCGACGGCGAGCCCGATCACCAGGGCGAAGGTGGAGACGATCTCGAAATAGATCAGCGCCTTGACACCGATGCGGCCGACCTTCTTTGCATCCTGGATATGGGCGATGCCCGACACCACGGTGCAGAAGATGATCGGCGCGATCACCATCTTGATCAGCTTGATGAAGCCGTCACCGAGCGCCTTGATCCATTCGTTCTTGGCAAGATCTGGCCACAGCCAACCGACGATGGCGCCGAGCACGATGGCGATCAGAACCTGGATGTAGAGAACTTTATACCACGGCTTTGCTGCGGGCGGCGCGACCGGCGCCCCCACCATCGTTGTCGTCGTCATTGTTTCACTCCCCCTCAAACTCAGAGCCAGCCAAGATCAACTTGGCCGGCTCTGTCAATTGGAACTGCTCGTTGTTGCGCGCTTTACCCGCGGCGATCGACGATCCGGCGGGCCGCCGGCATCAGCGTCGCGCCAAGCGCGTTCTTGACCAGCGAGGCCGCGATGAACGGCGCAAGGCCGACCTGCCAGGCCTTGGTCATGCCAAGACCGACACCGAAGGCAAGCCAGCCGAAGCCGGCGGCGAGAATGACGAAATGGCCGATGGCCATGGCCGCAAACAACAGCACCACGCTGCGATCCCAGCCGCGTTCTGCGAGCCAGCCGGTGACGAAGGCGGCGCCGACGAAGCCGAACAGATAGCCCGCGGTCGGGCCAACCAGCGGTGCAATTCCACCGACGGGACCTGCGAACACCGGCAGGCCCATCGCGCCCTCGGCGAGGTAGGCAATCATGGTTGCGCTGCCAAGACGCCAGCCATAGGCGGCGCCGATCATCAGCACGACCAGCGTCTGCAACGTCATGGGCACGTAGGGCAGCGGCAGGTTCACTTTGGCTGATAGCGCCATCAAGGCGGTGCCGAGCGCAACGAGAACGACAGCGCGCAAGGCACCTACGGTTTCACCGGGCCGGGTGGGCCACATCAATGCGGCGAGAGGAGAATGCGTGGCGGTGGCGGGGACGGAACGGTCAGACAAAGTTGCACTCCAGATTTCTGTCGAAAACTGGCGGCTATTTAAGCCAGTGAGCGATCCGGTCAACTGCTTCCCGCATCTCCGCTGCCGAACGCGCATAGGAGAGCCGTATGAACGAGCGGCCGTGGATGGGATCGAAATCGAGGCCGGGCGTCGCCGCAACATGCGCCTGCTCCAGCATCTGCTTGGCGAACTCGAAACTGTCGGACGTGAAGTCCGAGACGTCGGCATAGAGATAGAATGCACCATCGGCCGGCAGGAACTTGCTGAGGCCTGCTTTCGGCAATCCCTCGATCAGAATGCGCCGGTTTTCCTGATAGCCGTGCTTGATCTCCTCCATCTCCGCCGCGCCGTCGAAGGCGGCTTCGGCTGCGATCTGCGACAGCGACGGCACCGAGATCGAGAGGTTCTGCTGCAGCCGTTCGATCGGCCGCACCAGCGCCTCGGGCACGACCATCCAGCCGACGCGCCAGCCTGTCATGCAAAAATATTTCGAGAATGAGTTGATCACGAGTGCGTGCTCGGAGAGCGACGCGGCCGTCACCGCCGGAAACGCGTAGTCGAGCCCGTGGTAGATTTCGTCCGAGATGAAGCGGATGCCGGCATCTTCCGCCGCCGCGATCAGGCCTGCGAGCGCCTCGCGGGACATCATCGTTCCCGTTGGATTGGCGGGGCTGCCGACCAGCACGCCCTTCAGCGGCGCCTTTCGATGCGCCGCAAGCAGCGCTTCGCCGGTCAGCGCATGGCGCGTGTCGTTGGTGGTCTCGATCAGCACCGGCTCGCAACCGAGCGCGGTGAGGATGTGACGGTACGGCGGATAACCCGGCACCGTCACGGCGACGCGGTCGCCGGGCTCGAACATCGACAGGAAGGCCAGGATGAAGCCGCCGGAGGAGCCGGTCGTCACCACGATCCGCTCGGGGCTGACGTCGCAGCCATAGGCGTCGCGATAGTGGCGCGCGATGCGTTCGCGCAAACTGGGGATGCCGAGTGCCGACGTATAGTCGATCCGCCCGGCTTCCAGCGCCGCATGGGCGGTCGCAATCGCGGTCCTGGGGGCGCCGGTGGCGGGCTGGCCGACCTCCATGTGGATGACGTGGCCGCCGGCCGCCTCGATTCGGGCCGCCGCGGCCATCACGTCCATCACCATGAACGGGGGAACATCGCTGCGGCGGGAGGGCTCGAGCCACTGCCCCAACCGGTTCCTCAATGTCGCATCGTTCATCGATTTCTGCTATTCGCTGGCGGACCAAGCCGTCCGGTCCGGGAAACGGGGCTCTTGCGCCCCAGACTGGCCGCATTGTACGGCTCATAAGGGGTACGGATTACAAGGGCATATCGCGTATCCGGTCCGCCGCCAATCGCCAAAAACCAATCACGAAACTGCTTGATCAAGACCGTTTGACCAAGCCCTTTGTTGACCAAGACCGCCTGATGTTGCTCCAGATCGCATTGCGCAAGACGGCCTCAGCCCTCACCGCCCTCGTCACGGCGGCGGCAGTCGCGCTGTTGCCGATGCCGGTCGCGCAGGCGCAGGGCAAGGGCCCGCCGGTCCTGCGCGACACCGAGACCGAGCAGTTGCTGCGCGAATATACCCGCCCGATCCTGCGCGCCGCCGGTCTGGAAAAGCAGAACATCCAGATGGTGATCGTCAACGAGGGCTCGTTCAACGCCTTCGTCGCGGACGGCCGTCGCATCTTCGTCAATTACGGCGCGATCCTCCAGTCGGAGACGCCGAACCAGATCATCGGCGTGCTCGCACACGAGACCGGGCATCTGGCCGGCGGCCATCTGTCCAAACTGCGCGAACAACTCGCCAACGCCCAGACCCAGATGATCATCGCGATGCTGCTCGGCGCCGGCGCGATCGCCGTCGGCAGCACCCGCGGCAGCAACAGCGCCGGCAACAACGGGCTCGCCAATGCCGGCGCTGCCGCCATCGCCGGACCGCAGGAGATGATCCGCCGCACGCTGTTGTCGTATCAGCGCCAGCAGGAGGAGAACGCCGACCGCGCCGGCGTGAAATTCCTGACCGCGACCCAGCAATCGCCGAAAGGCATGTACGAGACCTTCAAGCGCTTCACCAGCGAGAGCCTATTCGCGGCCCGCGGCGCCGATCCCTATCTCCAGTCCCACCCGATGCCCGCCGAGCGCGTCGCCTCCCTTCAGGAGTTCGCCAGCGCCAGTCCTTATTGGGACAAGAAGGACGATCCCGCGCTCCAGCTCCGCCACGACATGGTGCGCGCCAAGATTTCCGCGTTCATGGAGCGGCAGGAGACGGTCTACCGCCGCTATCCCCAGACCAACGACAGCCTGCCGGCGCGCTATGCCCGCGCCATCAGCACCTATCTGCACGGCGATCTGCGCAGCGCGCTCGCCCAGATCGACGCGCTGATCCAGGTCCAGCCCAACAACCCGTATTTTTACGAGGTGCGTGGCCAGGCCCTGCTCGAGGGCGGCAAGCCGGCCGAGGCGATCCCTGCCCTGCGCAAGGCTGTCGCACTCTCGAACAACGCGCCCCTCATCGAGATGTTACTTGGGCAGGCTATGGTTGGATCCGATAATAAGGCCTACACGGACGATGCCGTTCGGATTCTCCGGGCCGCGGTGGCGCGGGAACCGGAGGCCGCGCTCGGTTACATGCAGCTCGCGATGGCCTATGGCCGGAAGGGCGACTATGCCGAGGCGGATCTGGCTTCGGCGCAGGCCGCTTATCTGCGCGGCGACAACAAGACCGCCCGCGAGCTTGCGACGCGCGCGAAAACACGTTTCGCCGTCGGCACGCCCGGATGGGTCAAGGCCGACGACATCGTGGCGGCCAAGCCGTCGCGTAACTAGATCGACCAGGCAACGAACGCGACAAGAGGACGCCTGATACCACGACGTCACGACACCGAGATTTGAGTCCGCCGGGACGTTTTCCGAAACCTGCTTTGGATAAGAGGATTTGCCTATGCCTTCGCTGCGCCTGCTTGCTCCCGCGCTGATCGCGCTCGCCATGTTCGGCGCAACCGTGCCCGCGTCGGCCGACAGCTTCTCCGATGCCCAGCGCACCGACATCGAGGCGATCGTCAAGAACTACCTCATCAGCCATCCCGAGGTGCTCGAGGAGGCGATGGCCGAGCTCACCAAGCGCCAGGCCGCCGCCGAAACGCAGAAGCACGAGGCCAGCATCGCGCAGAATTCCGATGCGATCTTCAACTCGCCGCGCCAGGTCGTGCTCGGCAACAAGGACGGCGACGTCACCTTCGTCGAGTTCTTCGACTACAATTGCGGCTACTGCAAACGCGCGATGGACGACATGCTCACCCTGATGAAGGGCGATCCGAAGCTGAAGGTCGTGCTGAAGGAGTTTCCGGTGCTGAGCCAGGGTTCGGTCGAAGCCGCCCAGGTCGCAGTTGCCGTGCGCATGCAGGATCCCACCGGCAAGAAGTATCTCGACTTCCACCAGAAGCTGCTCGGCGGCCGCGGCGCCGCCGACAAGGCGCGCGCGCTTGCCGCGGCCAAGGAAGCCGGCCTGGACACCGCCAGGATCGAGAAGGACATCGGCAGCCCCGAGGTGCGCGCCACCATCGAAGAGAACTTCAAGCTTGCGGAGGCCATGGGCATGAATGGCACGCCGAGCTACGTGATCGGCAAGCAGATCGTGATCGGCGCCGTCGGCGTCGAGGGCCTCAAGGAAAAGATCGGCGTTGCCCGTTGCGGCAAAGCGACTTGCTGATCGCGCAACCCACATCTCACGCATGCTTCGAAGGCCGGCTGAAAAGCCGGCCTTTTTCGTTGGCCGAAATCAGGCGCGCGCATTCATCTGGCGTTCAACAAACAAATCCCCCGGAACCTCCAATGTTCCGGAACTCCTGACATCTCCTCTCGTTGTCGGCGCGGGCAATGACGCAAATAAACACCTGAGGAGAGATTCAATGTCTAACCGCTTTATGATCTCGGTCGCCGCGGTCGCACTCATCGCCGGCACCGGTCTTGCAAACGCACAGGGTACGGGCCGCGACGGCGGCGGCAGCGCCGGTGGCGCGCAGATGCAGAACTCGCAGCCCTCCGGCGGCGCCGCTGAGCGCGGCGGCTCGATGGGCCGCGAATCGGCAGCGCCCGAGAAGGGCACGATGGGCCAGGCTGGCGGTGCCGCCGACAAGTCGTCCGGCGCGATGGAAAAATCCGGCGCTGCGGAAAAATCCGGCGGAATGGACAAGTCCGGCGCGATGAACAAGAACGCTGCTGACGACAAGGCGGGCGCGAAGGGCACCCAGGACAAGTCCGCTCAAGACAAGTCCGCTCAGGACAAGTCGAAGAGCATGAGCTCGGATTCAACCGCCAAGCCTGACTCCACCAAGTCCGGCGCGAAGGACATGAAGGCCGAGGACAACAAGGCCGGCGATGCCGCAAAGAGCAACAATGCCGAAAACCGTCCCGGCAGCACCGACACCAAGTCCCAGACCACGACCGGCAACGCCTCTGCGACCGCTTCCGCACCGCCTGCCGAGAAGCGGACCGAGATCTCGACGGCGATCAAGTCGACCAAGATCCAGGAGACCACGAACGTCAACTTCAATATCTCGGTCGGCACCTCGATCCCGGCGTCCGTCCACTTCCACCCGCTGCCGCCCCGGATCGTCGAGATCTACCCGCAGTGGCGCGGTTATGAAGTGATCTTCGTCCGCGGCCAGTACGTCATCGTGCGTCCGCAGACGCGCGAGATCGTCTACATCATCGAAGGCTAAGCCGCCTCGCTGAAGCCCGAATGAGCCCTTGCCGAGAGATCGGCAGGGGCTTTTCGCCTGTTGAGGGGGTCTCTCCTACCCATCCCGTCCGGCAGCCACGATTAGACCTGGTTAACAAGCAATTTCCGTAGCTTCCGCACAGGTTTTTGCATCCCGGATGAGGGACCTGAGGCCCCTTGGGAAGTCCTTCAAGGCTTCCCCTCACGCGCTTTGTTACCTATAACCCCGCCACGCCGAAACACCTGCCCGGGATAGGAATGGCCGAACCAGCAACCGACACGATCCTCGTTCTCAACGGGCCGAACCTCAACATGTTGGGGACGCGCGAGCCCGAGAAGTACGGCCACGCCACGCTGGCCGACGTCGAGACCCTGTGCCGGGAGACGGCGGCGAGCTTCGGCCTCAAGGCCGACTGCCGACAGTCCAACCGCGAAGGCGAGCTGATCGACTTCATCCACGAGGCGCATGGGCGCAAGATGAAGGGCATCATCATCAATGCCGGCGGCTATTCGCACACCTCGATCGCGCTCCACGACGCGCTGCTCGCGGCGCAGATCCCGACGGTCGAAGTGCACGTGACCAACATCCACGCCCGCGAGAATTTTCGTCACCACTCCTACACCGCACGCGCGGCCTTCGCCTCGCTCTGCGGTTTCGGCATCGAGGGCTACCGCCTCGCCATCCAGGGCCTTGCCGCCAAGCTCGGCATCAAGCCCAAAGCCTGACGCTCCCTCTTCACACAGAACATTCGGATCAAAGAACATGGCGCGCCAGCCAGACGACAAAGCAGCCGCAAAGTTTTCCAGCGAGGATTCCGCGCTCGTCCGCGAGCTCGCTCTGCTGCTCGATGAGACCAGCCTGACCGAGATCGAGATCGAACGCGCCGGCCTGCGCCTGCGGGTCGCCCGCAACATCAGCGTCGCCGCGACCATGCCGGTGGCGATGGCGCATGCGGCCCACGCGCCGGTCGCCATTGCCGCCGCCGCACCTGCGGCGGCCGCTCCGGACCTGTCGAAGCATCCGGGTGCGGTGACCTCGCCGATGGTCGGCACCGCCTATTGGTCGCCGGAGCCCGGCGCCAAGCCGTTCATCGAGGTCGGAGCCAAGGTCTCGGTCGGCCAGACGCTGCTGATCATCGAAGCCATGAAGACCATGAACCAGATCCCCTCGCCGCGCGCCGGCACTGTGACACAGATCCTGATCGAAGACGGCCAGCCGGTCGAGTTCGGGGAGCCGCTTGTCATCATTGAGTAACGGTTGAGGCGGCCAGCCCGCCCTCCCCGATTTTCGCGCGCCAGTCCCCAAAGGACACCATGTTCGACAAGATCCTCATAGCCAATCGCGGCGAGATCGCCCTTCGCATCCTGCGCGCCTGCAAGGAGCTGGGGATCGCGACCGTCGCCGTGCACTCCACCGCCGACGCCGACGCCATGCATGTGCGCCTGTCGGACGAGAGCGTCTGCATCGGGCCGCCGCCGTCCAAGGACAGCTATCTCAACGTGCCCGCGCTGCTCGCGGCCTGCGAGATCACCGGCGCGGATGCCGTGCATCCCGGCTACGGATTCCTGTCCGAGAATGCGCGCTTCGCGGAAATCCTCGGTGAGCACAATCTGCATTTCATCGGCCCCAAGGCCGAGCACATCCGCCTGATGGGCGACAAGATCGAGGCCAAGAAGACCGCGAAGCGGCTCGGCATCCCCGTGGTGCCCGGCTCCGACGGCGGGGTCGGCCCCGAGGACGACGCGATGGCGATCGCGAAGCAGATCGGCTTCCCCGTGCTGGTGAAGGCGGCAGCCGGCGGCGGTGGCCGCGGCATGAAGGTCGCGCAGAGCGAGGCTGACCTCCAGATCGCGCTGTCGACGGCCGCCAACGAAGCCAAGTCGGCCTTTGGCGACGCGTCCGTTTATCTCGAAAAATACCTCCAGAAGCCGCGCCACATCGAGATTCAGATTCTCGGCGACGGCCGCGGCGGCGCGATTCATCTCGGCGAGCGCGACTGCTCGCTGCAACGCCGCCACCAGAAGGTCTGGGAGGAAGGTCCCTCGCCCGTCCTCGCTGCCGCTGCGCGCGCCAAAATCGGCGAGACCTGTGCGAAAGCGATGCGCGAGATGAAATATCTCGGCGTCGGCACCATCGAATTCCTGTTCGAGGACGGCGAGTTCTACTTCATCGAGATGAACACCCGCATCCAGGTCGAGCACCCCGTCACCGAGAGCATCACCGACATCGACCTCGTGCTGGAGCAGATCCGGATCGCCGCCGGCGGCGAACTGCCGGCGAAGCAGAGCGAGGTGCAGATCATCGGCCACGCCATCGAGTGCCGGATCAACGCGGAGAACCCGCAGACCTTCCGGCCCTCACCCGGCCGCATCACGCAGTACCATCCGCCCGGCGGCCTCGGCGTCCGCATCGATTCCGCAGTGTATCAGGGCTACACGATCCCGCCTTATTACGACTCACTGGTCGGCAAGCTGATCGTGCACGGCAAGACCCGCGCCGAGTGCCTGATGCGCTTGCGCCGCGCGCTGGACGAAATGGTGGTCGAGGGCATCGAGACGACGCTGCCGCTGTTCCGCGACCTCGTACGCCAGGACGACATCATCAACGGCGACTACCACATCCACTGGCTGGAACAGTATCTCGCTGGTAAGACGGAACCGGCGGGGAAATAATTCGCCTGCCCCGTGGAACCCCTTGGCCCCTATCGCGTTCTGGACGGTTGGGGACTTGTTCCAAGGGGCTATTTTGCACTTCACTCAGCGTAACTCCACTCCGCGTGCCAAAGGTGAGCCATCGTGACCGCTGACGCACAGCGCCGGCGCGCGATGTTGCAGACCCTGCTGCTCTCGGCGGGCTTTCTGGTTCTGGTCGCGATCAGCGCGGCCTCGGTCCTGCTGGTTAATAAATCCCGCGAGGACAATTCCTGGGTCGTGCACTCGGTCGAGGCCGAGAACCAGATCTCAACCGTCCTGCTCGAGATCCGCCGCGCGGAAAGCGCGACCCGGGCCTATCTGCTGTCCGCCGCCCCGCAATTCCTGACCGAATACCAGGCCGCCGCCAGCGGTATCCTGCCGGCCCTGGATCATCTGGAAAAACTGACCCGGGACAATCCGGCACAGGTCGCCAACGCCGCCAGGCTGCGCAAGGCGGTCGAGCAGCGCCTGTCGGAATTTGCCCGTGGCGTCGACCGCGTGACGAACAACGATGTCGCGACCGCCGTGACCGCGCTGCGCAACGGCACCTCGACGGGAGCGGTCGAGACCATCGGCCAGGTGGGCCGCGACATGCGGACCGAAGAGGATCGTCTGTTCAGGGAGCGGACCGAGACCGCAGACCGGACCCAGAAGCTCGCCTCCTCCGTGACCATTGCGGGCTCGGGGATGGTCCTGGCGCTGGCCTTCGGCTCGGTCCTGCTGGTTCGCCAGTCCTCGCGGGCCCGGGACCTGGCCGAAAACCGGCTGCGCGACGCCAACCTCAACCTCGAGGCCACGGTCGACGAGCGCACGGCAGACCTGCGCGAAGCCAACGACGAGATCCAGCGCTTTGCCTATATCGTCAGCCACGATCTGCGTTCGCCATTGGTGAACATCATGGGCTTTACCAGCGAGCTCGAGGAACTCAGCGGCGACATGTTTCGCCGTATCGGCAGCCTGACCCACGAAGCCGCAGGCGGACCGCCGCCGGCGGCCGGCGAGATCGCGCTCGAAGGTCCCGACCAGCAGCTGTCGGCGGATTTTTCCGAAGCCCTCGGCTTCATCAAATCCTCGATTGCCAAGATGGATCGCCTGATCTCGGCGATCCTCAACCTCACCCGCGAAGGCCGGCGCGAATTCGTGCCGGTGAAGATCGACACCCGCGAGTTCGTCGAGACCATCGTGTCGACGCTGGCGCATCAGGCCGCCGAAGCGCAGGCCGAAATCCACGTCGAACCGCTGCCGGATATCGTCAGCGACCGCCTTGCGCTGGAGCAGATCTTCTCCAATCTGATCGATAACGCGGTTAAGTATCTCAAAACCGGTGTTCCGGGCGAAATCAAAATCCGCGGGCGCACCAAGCTCGGATACGCTATCTTCGAGATCAGCGATAACGGCCGTGGTATCGACGCTCGGGATCACCAGCGGATTTTCGACCTGTTCCGCCGCGCGGGAACCCAGGACAAGCAGGGTCAGGGCATAGGTCTTGCGCATGTGCGTGCACTTGTGCGCCGCCTCGGAGGCACGATGTCGGTATCATCGGAACTGAACGCGGGCAGCACCTTCACCGTCACGCTGCCCATCACCTGGAACGCCAGTAACCGGAATTCGGACAAATGACTTTGCCTGTCAGCATTATCATGATCGAGGACGACGAGGGACATGCGCGGCTGATCGAGCGCAACATCCGCCGTTCCGGCGTCAACAACGAAATCATTTCCTTCACCAACGGCACGGATGCGATGAAGCACCTGTTCGGGGCCGACGGCTCCGGCCTTGCGCAGAAGGGCAACGCGCTGCTGATCCTGCTCGATCTCAACCTGCCCGACATGACCGGGATCGATATCCTGAAGCAGATCAAGGAAAACAAATATCTGAAGGCCTCGCCGGTGGTGGTGCTGACGACCACCGACGACAGCCAGGAAATCAAGCGCTGCTACGAGCTCGGCTGCAACGTCTACATCACCAAGCCCGTCAACTACGAGAATTTCGCCAACGCCATCCGGCAGCTCGGCCTGTTCTTCTCGGTCATCCAGGTCCCGCCTGCCGCCTCATGAACCAGCACACGCCAACACTGCTCTACATCGACGATGACGCAGGCCTCGCACGCCTGGTCGATCGCGGCCTGACGCGGCGCGGCTACAGGGTCGTTCATGCCGCGAGCGGCGAGGAAGGCCTGGAGCGCATCCGTCGTGCGAAGACCGACGGCGGCATCGACGTCGTGGCGCTTGACCAGTACATGCCCGGCCTCGACGGGCTGGAGACGCTCGAGCAGATCATGGCGATCCCGGGCGCGCCGCCCGTGGTGTTCGTCACCGCGTCGCAGGATTCCAGCATCGCCGTCACCGCGCTGAAAGCAGGCGCGGCCGATTATCTCGTCAAGGACGTCAAGGGCGACTTCATCCCGCTGCTCCACGTCGCCGCCGACGGCGCGCTGCGGCAGGCCGCATTGCAGAAGGCGCGCGAGGAGGCCGAGGCCGAGATCCACGCCTCGCGCGACCGCTATGCGGCGCTTGCCGCCGAGCGTGAGCTGTTGCTGCGCGAGGTCAATCACCGCGTCGGCAACTCGCTCCAGATCATCGCCTCGCTGCTGCATCTCCAGGCGAGCTCCGCCAGCGAGGAAGAGGTCAAGGCGGCGCTGACCAATGCAATGGGCCGCGTCGCCGCGGTCGCGCAGGTGCACCGCCGCCTCTACACCTCGCAGGACCTCAAGAGCGTGGTGCTGAACCAGTATCTGGACTCGCTGCTCGAGGATCTCCGCCGCTCGGCCGAAGGCAACCGGATGTCGCGCCTGACGGTGAAGGCGGAAGCCATCGAGATCGATCCCGACCGCGCCGTCGCCGTCGGCATCATCGTCAACGAGCTGGTGATGAACGCGGTGAAGTACGCCTACCCCGATGGCGCAGGTCCCATCCATGTCGAGCTGACCTCGAAAGGCGACGATCTCCTGCTGGCGATCAGCGACGATGGTGTCGGCGACAAGGTCAAGGCGGATCCGCGCTCCACCGGCATGGGCCAGCGCATCGTCGCGGCGATGGCGACCAAGCTGGACGCCACCGTCGAGCGCGATCCCACCCATTCCGGAACGCGGATCATGCTGAGGTTCCGCCGCGTCCCTGCCGCGCCCGGCAACGCCAACAGCGCTGCCGCGGGCTGACCCGCGATTGCACGGGGCCTTCTCCCCATCGCACGCGCATCGTGATCCTGCTATTGTTGCGAACCATGACTTCGCGCGACTCCGCTTCGTCTGAAATCACGCCGGCCGTACTGCTGCGCGCCTATGCCTGCGGCATCTTTCCGATGGCCGAGAGTGCCGACGACCCGACCCTGTTCTGGGTCGAGCCGGAACTGCGCGGCGTCATCCCGCTCGAAGGTTTTCGCGTGACCTCGCGCCTCGCGCGCACCGTGCGTTCGGACGCCCTTCGCATTACCGTCAACACCGCGTTCAAGGCGACCATCGCCGGCTGCGCCGCGCCGCAGGAAGGGCGCGAGGACACCTGGATCAACAAGCGCATCCGCGACCTCTATGGCGGCCTCCACGAGCTCGGCCATTGCCACAGCGTCGAGGCCTGGCAGGGCGACGATCTCGTCGGCGGCCTCTACGGCGTGAGCCTGGGACGCGCCTTCTTCGGCGAGAGCATGTTTCACACCGCGCGCGACGCCTCGAAGGTCGCGCTGGTGCATCTGGTCGCGCGCCTGATCCATGGCGGCTTCGAGCTGCTCGATACGCAATATGTCACCGAGCATCTGAAGAGCTTCGGCGCGGTCGAGATTTCGCGGCGGCGCTACACCGCGCTGCTCGACAAGGCGCTGGCCGGCGACCCCGGCGATTTCCTGAGGCTGTCACCCGGCAACGCGATCCCGGGCGCACGCGCGCTCGAGATCATCGGCTCGAAGCAATAAGCAGATCTATTGCCGGCCGAACCCGGGGGATTTGGTCTAACGCCCAAACCCCGGAATCCCGAACAGACCCGGCTGCTGCTGTGGCGGCGGCGGAGGTGGCGGCGCCGGTTGCTGCTGCTGGATCGGCGGCAGAGGCTGCGGCGGGCGCTGCTGCACCTGTTTTGGCGCGGCCTTCTTCTGCGCGGCCGGCGGCGGCGCGGCCGGCTTGCTCGCGGGATCCGGTGCGGCGGTCGCAATGGTCTGCTGCGGCTCTTTGCAGTCGGTCAGCCAGATATCGTAGATCGGATGCTCGACGCCGTGCAGGCCGGGGCTTGCCGCATACATCCAGCCCGAGAAGATGCGCTTCACCTCGCCCTGCAAGGTGATCTCGTCGACCTCGACGAAGGCGTCGGTGTTGGTGGCTTCCGTCGCCGGCCGCGTGTAGCAGGCGTTGGTCTTGACCCTGAGCGCACCGAACTGGACGGTCTCGCCGATCTCCTCGTCGAAATTGATGATGCGCCCGGTGATCTTGTCGAGACCCGAGAAGGTCGCCTTCTTGTTCACGATCTTCTGGGCCGGCGGCTCGGTGACGACCTCGTCGCCCGGCTGGAGGCTCGCCGGCGTCTGCGGGACGGGGCCGCCCTTCTGCTGCGGCTGGCGCTGACCGGGCGCGCCCGGCTGATTGGGCGGGACGGCCGCCACCGGCGGCGGCTGGTTCGGCGGCGCGGCAGGCGAGCCCGGCGGGGGCGCCAAGGGCTGGCTCTCGACCGGTCCCGGCATCACGTTACCCTGCCGGCCTTGCGGCGGCGGCATCGGGCGCGACGGCAGCACGCGACCCTGCGGCGGCAGCGCGGGCACTTCCTCGTCGTCGTCGTCGGGCATCTGCGGCTGCGGCTGGCCGCGCGGGATAGCCCCCGGCGGCCGCGGCGGCGGATCGGAGAAGATCGTGCCGATCTGCGCCTGCGCGGGCGTCGCGACCGTCAGCGCGGTAGCGGCCAGCAGCACCGCAAGGCCTGTCAGGGAAAAGGTTTTGAACATCTCGCGCGGCTTCAACAGCGAATCGGGCTTGTTGGACATTCTACAGGGGATACCGCCGCTCGCAGGCCATCCGGTTAACACGCCGAATACGGCGGGGAAAGGGCGGCATTCCTGCCCTGCCCGGCGCCAGCGTGACAGGCCGGCGTCCGAATGGGATAGTTGGAGGCTTTCCCCGGGCCGAAGCGGGCATCGCCCTCGAAAATACCTTCCAACGATAACCAGAACCCCAAGAACCAGAACTCCAAGAACCAGAACCCCAAGGGTCCCGCCCCATGCCCGTCGTGCTCGATCCCGATGCCGCCGCCGTCTACAAGGCCTTCCAGGAGGCTGGCCGCCCCGCTTACGAGAGCCTGACCGCGCCGGAGGCCCGCGCCTATTACGCACAGGCGCGCTTTGCGACCAACCCCGAGCCGCCGGAACTGGCGCGCGTCGCGCCGCTCACGATCCCGGCGCCGCACGGGACGATCCCCGCCCGCATTTACGTTCCGAAGCAGCCGCGCCTCCGGAACGGGCTGTCGCCTGCTCTGGTGTTCTTCCATGGCGGCGGCTGGGTGATCGGCGACCTCGACTCCCACGATGTCGCCTGCCGCCAGCTTGCCGACGCCGGAGCCCTGATCGTGATCTCGGTCGACTACCGCCTCGCGCCCGAGCACAAGTTTCCCGCCGCCATCGACGACGCGATTGCCGCGACCAAATGGATTGCCGCAAACGCAAGCGAGCTCGGCATCGACGCCTCGCGTCTCTGCATCGGCGGCGACAGCGCCGGCGGCAATCTCACCGCTGTGGTCGCGCTCGCGGCGCGCGACGGCAACGGTCCAAAAATCGCTGGCCAGGTGCTGATCTATCCCGCGACCGATTTCGCCATGACGCACGGCTCGCACAGTGAGCCCGAGACCAGCGTGCTGCTGACGCATACGGTGATCCGCTGGTTTCGCGACCATTATCTCAATGCCGCCGCCGACATCCACGACTGGCGCGCCTCGCCCGCGCGCGCGACACATCTCGCCGGCCTGCCGCCGGCCTACGTGCTGACTGCCGGCGCCGATCCGCTGCGCGACGAAGGCGACGAATATGCCGCGCGCCTGAAGCAGGCCGGCGTGCCCGTGGCGTACAAGCACTATCCCGGCCAATTCCACGGCTTCTTCACGATGGGCAAATTGCTCCAGCAGGCCAACGTCGCCGTGCGCGAGATCGGCGCGTGGCTGAAGGAATTGGGCTGACGCGCATCCTCCCGCATGGCTCCCGCTCTCCAAAACCTCTTCGCCCTCCCCCTGCGCGCACTGACCTGGCTCGGCAGCCAGGGCACGCGTGCGGTGGCCGCCGTGGTGTTCATCGCGGCCGCGGTGCCGCCGCTCGGCCTGCTGCTGCGGCCCTACGTCACCGAGGCGATCTTCGGGTTGCTCTGCATCTCCTTCATGCGGGTCGATCTGGCCGCGCTCTACAGCCATCTGCGCCGCCCGGCACTGGTCGCGACCGCCACGGCCTGGACCACGATCGGCGTGCCGTTGATCGTCGGGCTGATTGTCCACGCAACCGGGCTCACGGCGCACTCACCCGGGCTGTCACTCGCCTTGATGCTCCAGAGCATGGCCTCGCCGATGATGGCCTCGCCGGCCCTCGCCGCGCTGATGGGCCTCGATGCCACGCTGGTGCTGGTCACGCTGGTGACCTCGACCGCGCTGGTGCCCTTTACGGCGTCCCTGTTCGCAAGCCTCTTCCTCGACGGCATGCTCAGCGTCGCGCCGGCCACGCTCGGCCTGAAGCTGCTCGGCATCCTCGCCGCATCACTGCTGGCGGCGACGGTCATCCGATGGGTCTTCGGCGCCGCTGCGATCCAGCGTCACAAGCAACCGATCGACGGCTTCAACATCGTCATCCTGCTGATCTTCGCAGCCGCGATCATGGGCGACGTCGTGAGCGACCTGCTGGCGCAGCCGGTGTTCACCATCAGCCTCGCGGCGCTCTCTTTCGCGATCTATTTCACGCTGCTCGCGATCACCACGCTGCTGTTCCGCCGCATCGGCTACGAGCGCGCGCTGGCGCTCGGGCTGATGGTGTCGCAGCGTAATCTCGGCCTGATGCTGGCCGCGACCGCCGGCGCGCTGCCGGCGACCACCTGGCTCTATTTCGCCATGACGCAGTTTCCGATCCACCTCGCGCCGTACATGCTGACGCCAATCGCGCGGCGCTTCACCGCGCGCGCGCAGACATCGACCGCAGCCGCGAACAGCACGAGCTAGTCGCGCACGCGCAAGGACCTCAAGGCGAAATACGCGATTACGGGCCGACGATGGCGCGCGATCGTCGGCCCGTAGAGAATGAGGCGACCGGTTACTTCGGCTCTTTCAGCTTCTCCATGACTTCGTCCAGGTTGAAGCTCGCAGCTTTCTGCCGCTGCGGGTAGTCCTTGAACGTTGCCAGGAATTGGCCGACATAGTCCTGCGCCGGCACGAACAGATACACGTGATCGAACAACCAGTCGTAGTACGTGTTCGAGGTGACGTCCGCCCGCTCATAGGGATCGGTGCGGAGGTTGAATATCTTTGGAACGCGCAGGGTGGTGAAGGGATTGGCCCAAAGCAGAAACTGCCCATTGGCGCGCTGCTCCATGAACACGACCTTCCAATTGTCATAGCGCAATGCAACCAATTGCTGGTCGTCGTTGACATAGAGGAACGACTGTCGCGGACTCTTCGCAACCTGCCCGGTCAGGTACGGGACGAGATTGTATCCATCGAGATGTACCTTGTAGGTCATGTCACCAATCTTGTGACCGGCGCTCAGCTTTTCCGTCACCTGGGGTTCGCCGGCGACGCCCAGAATGGTCGGAAGCATGTCGTGGTGCGCGGTGATCTCGTTCGACACCTGGCCCGCCTTGATCTTGCCGGGCCATCGTAGGATCGCAGGCACCCGGTAAGCGCCTTCCCAGTTCGTGTTCTTTTCGCTGCGGAACGGCGTCATTCCGGCATCCGGCCAGGTATTCATGTGCGGGCCGTTGTCGGTCCCATACATGACGAAGGTGTCCTGGGCGATGCCGAGATCGTCCAGCGCCTTGAGAACCGTCCCCACGTTCTTGTCGTGATCCATCATCGCGTCGTGATAAGGGCTCTGCCAACGGCCAGCCTGGCCGAGGCTTTCAGGCTTCGTGTGCGTACGCGTGTGCATGTGGGTGAAGTTTACCCAGACGAAGAACGGCTTGTTCGCACTTTTCTGCCGCTTGATGAAATCCGTGGCGCGATCCGCGATATCGTCGTCGACGGTCTCCATCCGCTTCTTGGTCAACGGGCCGGTGTCTTTGCACACCTGCTTGCCGACCTTGCCGAAGCGCGGGTCGATGGTCGCATCGTCCATGTCCGAGGCTTTGCAATCCAGAACGCCCCGTGGCCCATATTTGGCCTTGAAGGCTGGATCCTTCGGATAGTCGGGCAACTCCGGCTCCTCCTCGGCATTCAGGTGGTAGAGATTGCCGTAGAATTCGTCGAAGCCGTGCACTGTCGGCAGGAATTCGTTGCGGTCGCCGAGGTGGTTCTTGCCGAACTGGCCGGTGACGTAGCCGAGCGGCTTGAGCAACTCGGCTACGGTCGGATCTTCCTTCTGAAGCCCAAGCGTGGCGCCAGGCAGCCCGACCTTGGTCATCCCGGTCCGCAAGCCGGACTGGCCCGTGAGGAACGAGCACCGTCCGGCGGTACAACTTTGTTCCGCGTAGTAGTCCGTGAACATCACGCCTTCGTTTGCGAGGCGGTCGATATTGGGCGTTTGATAGCCCATCATCCCACGTGAATAAGCGCTGACATTCGACTGTCCGATATCATCGCCCCAGATGATCACGATGTTGGGTCTTTGCTGCTGTTGCGCGACCACCGGTGCGGAGGTCATGGCCGCAACGGATATGGTCGTAAGCAGGAACAGCGCCTTGGTGATCTTCATGATGAGAGCCTCGCTGCTACAATGACAGACGTGCTGACATGTCGAATGACAACTCGATCATGTCCGAGGCCCAGACAGAATGCAGCCGCACACTTCAGGGTTGATGTAGATCAAGGGATACACATGCAGGCGACGGCGCGCGGACGCGTCCGCGACAATCGCGGGCGGCGCGATCCGGGGCGAGCCTGCCAACGCAAGCTTCGTCGGATTCACTGCGCCGGTCTGCAGCTGCTGAAAATCATCGCGGCCTGAAACACGGCCTGGTCCCGGTCCGCACTTCGACCGCGACGTCCTGCCGGTCAGCCCGCGGGCCGAGCGGCCTGCGGCAAGCCCGGCTTGCGTTCCGGAAGCTTCTTCTTCGGGGGCGCCGGCAGCAAGCCTTCCCTGATCGCCTGCTTGCGAGCGAGCTTGCGGGCCCGGCGAATGGCTTCGGACTTTTCACGCGCCTTCTTCTCCGAAGGCTTTTCATAGGCGCGACGCTGCTTCATCTCGCGGAACACGCCTTCGCGCTGCATCTTCTTCTTGAGGACGCGAAGCGCCTGATCGACATTGTTGTCGCGAACAAGAACCTGCAATTGAAACTCCTCGCTGGGCTGCGAAATGCGGCGGTCCTGCACGCTGCCAGTTGCGCAGGAGACTCGTTGCATGAGGGAAAATGAGGGAACCGGATCTTTGTTTACCGGCTTCGAACGAGCAAGCTCGGCTCGTCACGGCAATGCGGTTCAGTGGAGGCGACGTGACCACCGCCGCCCGGCCAAGTCAATCGATAAAGGCCCTCGCCGGCGCCTGCATCGCATCTGGAACTGCGCGCGGAGCCGTGCGCCAAAATCGTCGCGCCCAAAACAAATGGCCGCCTTCCTTGTAAAACAACGAGGATTGTGTATATTGACTTTATTCGATTAGCCGCTGTGCCTTGTTGAACGCGCCCGCGGGCTCCTTTTCCAAAGACATCGACGAAGTTGAAATCAGCGCGTGATTTCTCGCGCGGTATGCGCTTGCGCGCTTTGGAGAAGACAATGACGACAGGTACCGTGAAGTGGTTCAATGGCCAAAAGGGCTTTGGATTCATCCAGCCGAACGATGGCAGCAGCGATGTGTTCGTTCACATCAGTGCGGTCGAGCGCGCCGGTCTTTCCGGTCTGGCCGAGGGCCAGAAGGTCAATTACGAGCTCAAGACCGACAAGATGCGCGGTAAAGTCAGCGCAGAGAACCTCTCGCTGGCCTGATCTCGTAGCGCCGTTTCACGGATGTACTGGAACGGCTATGCTGCCCGCTCGATCCAAGGATTGAGCGGGTTTTGTCTGTTGCGAACGGGGTGAAGGATGAGCGCCAGGAAATCGGCAGTACCGTCAGCTGAAGCGATCGCGCGCGCCGATCGTCAGCGCCTGGCTGCCGAAGAAGGCGTACGGGCGATCGCGGATGTCGAGCGGCAGGCGGTCGAGGTCCGCAAGAACATGGCGCGGCTGCGCGAGTTGCGTAAGGCCAAGGAAGTCGCGGACGCGGCTCTCGCAGCAACCCTGCCGCCGCCTGCACCAAAGAAGCGAACACGAAAGGCGCCGCAATAGCGAGTGCCAACGACCGACGTTGTATCCGTCGAGGACCGAGTCACAACCCGGAAAGTGTCGATCGTGCCCAGAGCGAAATCAGACGGCGGCGGAACGATCACCTTCACGCTCGCACTCGGCGCCGCGCGACAGATCTGCCGGCTTACGACGACGTTTGCGACCGACAAGCAGGCCTTCAGCTATCTTCACAGATATCGGACGGAGTTCGAGCGGATCGCGCGGGCGCGCCTTGCCTCGGGAGAGCTCGAAGACGGAATCGTCATGCTCTCGATGCTGTAGAATCCGGCCCCGGAAATACGAGGCGGGCCGAAGATAACGGGCCTACTCCGAGGACTCCTTCGCATCGGCTTCTCGTGCCAGACGCTCTGCTTTCAAGCGCTCGCGATTGTCCTGGATGGATTTCTCCGCTTTCGCATAGTCGGTCATTGGCTTGACGTTGCTGACGGACTTGAAGGCATTGTTGGCTTCCCGCATGCGGCGGGCATTTGCGTCGGTCTTGATCATATGACCTCCGGGGGCTGTGCATCTTCCCGCTGCGCGACACGGCCGCGGGAAGGCTTTGAAATTTTCGTCGCCAGGCCGACGAGCAGCCCGACAGTAGCGCTCCGGCCCGGCTTCACCTGTTCAATTCCTTGCGAACTGCCGCGACAGAATGATCCCCGGCAGGGGCTTTGCTAACGTGCGCCCGATAGGCGGAAATGGCTCTGTTGGCGAGCATGAGCGTCCGTCGCTCGCCCGCAAGCACCTGCTGCTCTATGCAATCCAGTATGATGTTCGCGGACTCCGCCGCCTCTCTCAACTCGCCGGACTTCTCCAGAAAGCTCCAGGCGATGTCGAAGGATTCCTCAAGCGCGCTGACGCGTATCATGCTCGACAACGCCGCCGCATGATGCGCGTTCCTCGCCCGCACGGCACGGGCTCGCAAACCAGCGGCCGACCGCACGCCAATCGTCACATCGGACAGGTTTCGTTATCCGTCGAGACGCCCCACCCGGGTTCAGGATGGCGGCTGCAATCCGGGCGACGTCAGCCATTTGCTGACCTCGCCGGCAACGTCGATCTGTCGCGCTTTTTGCAGAAGCTCCGTGCGGCGCACACCCACGGGCATTTCTTTCGCCTGTTGGCGCAAATGGATCGCCTCTTGCGCCAGGCGATATTCGAACGTCTCTGATGGTTCGGGGGGTCGTCGAGCCGTCATGTTCATGCTCCGCTGCAGTGTTGAGCGGGAGCGCTACGCGCGTTCACACCACCGATAGATGCTGGGGGCCGCTCGGTGGCAGTGCCACAGTGCGCCTTAATCCGCCCGGTAGCGAGGGGTTTATTGCGGTTCCTGGCGGGAACCATCGCGGCTGACACTCGCTCATGCGTTCGATGAAGCCGCGCAGATCTCGCCCTTCCACGAGCGCGCGCCGGTTTGACGCATACCCCCTAGCCGGCACGCGCCGCACGCCGCAGCGCCTGCGGCGGCTGGCCGAAGGCGCGGATGAAGGCGCGCCGCATGCGCTCGGGATCACCGAAGCCGGTCGCCTCTGCGACGAGCTCGATCGCCTCGCGCGAGGACTGCACGCGCTCGCGCGCGACCTCGATGCGCAGCCGCTCGATGGCTTTCGACGGCGTCGTGCCGGTCTCGGCGGCAAAGGCGCGGGCAAAGTGCCGTGCGCTCATGCCGGCGCGATCGGCGAGATCTTCGACCGTCAATCGGGCGTCGAGATTTTCACGTGCCCAGGACAGCAGCGCGCCGAACCGGCCGTTCGGCGTCTTCAGTTCCAGCAGCGAGGAAAACTGCGACTGGCCGCCGCTGCGGCGATGATAGAGCACGAGCTGCCGCGCCGCCTGTTGCGCGATCTCCTCGCCATGGTCCTCGGTCACCATCGCGAGCGCGAGGTCGATGCCGGCGGTGATGCCCGCCGACGTCCAGACGTTGCCGTCATGCGTGAAGATCTGGTCCGGCTCGAACTTCACCTTGGGATAGCGCGCGACGAAATCGCGCGTCCGGCCCCAATGCGTGGTGGCGCGGCGGCCGTCGAGCAGGCCCGCCTCGGCCAGCACATAGGCGCCCGAGCAGACGCTGGCGATCCTGACGCCGCGCCGCGCCAGCCGCTGCACGAAGGCGCGCGTGACCTCGCAGCGCGCGGCGTCCGTCACGCCGGCGCCGCCCGCGATGACCAGCGTGGTGATCGCATTCGCCGACTTGAAATCGCGCGCTATCATTTCCACGCCGGACGAGCTGCGCACGGGCCCCGCGTTGAGCGCGAGCACGCGGATTCCGGTCGTGGTCTTGCCCGCGCAGCGCGCCGCGACCTCGAACACCGAGATCGGGCCGGCCGCATCGAGCAATTGGAAATCAGGGAAGATCAGGATGCCGATCATGGTCATGTCCGAAAGTGAGGGAAATACGCCATTTTGGACGGAAGGGCATCATGACAGGCTGCCTTCGTCAAGCTTATCTTTGCAAGCTCATCTTCGGAGGACCTGCTCATGTCGTCACCGCTCCAGATCGGTCTGTTGGTGTTTCCGCGCGTCACCCAGCTCGACTTCACCGGCCCCTTGCAGGTGTTCGCCATGCTTCCCGGCGCAAAGCTGCACCTGATCTGGAAGCGGATCGAGCCGGTGCCGAGCGATTCCGTGATGACGCTGACGCCGACCACGACATTCGCCGACTGCCCGCAGCTCGACGTGCTTTGCGTGCCCGGCGGCGGCGGCACCAACGATCTGCTCAACGACGAGGAAGTGCTGGATTTCCTGCGCAAGCAGGCGGACGGCGCGAAGTACGTCACCTCCGTTTGCACGGGTTCGCTGGCGCTCGGCGCTGCCGGCCTTCTCAAAGGCTATCGCGCCGCGACCCATTGGAGCGCGATGGAGATGCTCAGCCAGTTCGGTGCGACGCCGACCAGGACGCGCGTCTGCGTCGACCGCAACCGCATCACCGGCGGCGGCGTCACCGCAGGGATCGATTTCGCGCTGACGCTGGTGTCGATCATGGTCGATCGCACGACGGCGGAGGCGATCCAGCTCCAGATGGAATACAACCCGGCCCCGCCGTTCAATTCAGGCTCGCCCGACACCGCGCCGGCCGAGGTGCTGGCGCTGCTCAGGGAGCGCGGCGCGCAAAATCAGGCGCGGCGGCTGGAGGCGGTGAAGCGCGCGGCAGAGAGGATGGCGTAGCTCGCGTCCCGGACGCGGTGCAGCGTGCAACGCTGGGCCGCGCCGGAGCGCGAGATCGGCGTTTGACGCGAGCTACATCAACACCGTCATTGCGAGCGCAGCGAAGCAATCCAGAATCTTTCCGCGGTGGCAGTCTGGATTGCTTCGCTGCGCTCGCAATGACGGAATGTGGAGGGGCAGACCCCACTCCCGTGTCCCGGACGCGCTGCAGCGTGCAACGCTGCTGCGCTGAGCCGGAACCCAGGAGGCCGCATGGATCGCTGCAGCATGGACCCCGGCTCTGCAGCGCATCGCTGAAGAAGCGCTGCGCAGCGTCCGGGGCACGAGACATTCAGCATCACACAAAAGAAAAAGGCCGCCCGGTTTCCCGAGCGGCCTTTCCTGTCTTACGGCGGCTGCACATTTCATCGGGCGATTTCGGAGCTTCCAGACCGGGGGCCTATCTCCCGATCGAGTCCTGGTCGGCGGCCGCTGCATCTCGGGACAGTCGCGAACTGTTGCCCGAACCGAACGCGATGGTCTCCCATCTCCGTAAGATGGGACCATTGAGCCGCATCGCTCACGCGAAGGCAACGCCCGCGCAGGAATCATCCCCGCTGTTCCCGTTGTCCACAGCAGCATGAGGCGGATGCGGGTGCATCAACACACTCCGACCTCAGCCTGAGGGCCCGCGAAGCGGGCGTCTCGAAGGATGCGCGGTTGAAGCCGGGCTTTCATGGTTCGAGACGCGCGTTCCGCGCTCCTCACCATGAGGGTCTCGCAGCAGGCCTAGCCAGGCGTCCAGGGCTGATAGTCGCCCGTCGCCTTCGGACGCTTGCCGCTGGCGAGCGTCGAGCCGGAGGGGCGATAGGCGTTGGCCGTACCTGTGAGATTCGGCTGGTGCGGCTTTTCCCACTCGCGCGGCCGGTAGTTGTCCTCGGTCGGCGGCACGTCGACGGTGTGATGCATCCACCCGTGCCAGGACGGCGGGATGCGGCTCGCTTCAGCATAGCCGTTATAGATGACCCAGCGCCGCTCGAAACCCAGCGTCGGATCGATCGCCCCGCCGCGGGTGCGATAATAGAGGTTGCCCTGCTCGTCCTGGCCGACCAGCTCGCCGTAGCGCTTGGTCCAGAGCTGGGTGCCAAACGTCTGGCCACTCCACCAGGTGAAGAACTTGAGGAAGAATTGTTTCATGCGGCAAGGGCCCTGCTTCGTGAGGCCCTGATGCCATCCGGGCGGCGAAATGTCCAGTTCGGCGGGTGCGGCCGTGCCCCACGCAAATGTGCCCTCACCTCGCGAACGCCGCCGCAAATCGGGCGCGATCCGTTCATGCCGGGTACAGCGGCTGCGTGGAAATCTCACCGCACGCGCGCACAGCCGCGTGAACCCAGGAACTGCATGCCTTTCAAAGGGTTTGCTTCCGGGAAAAGGAGTTTGATCATGAAAAGTCTGAGAGTTTTAGGCGCCGTTGCAGCCGTGGCGCTGGTTCTTCCGTTGACAACCCCGAGCTTTGCGCAGGGCCCTGGCGGCCGCGGCGGCGGTGGGCATGGCGGCGGCGGTGGCGGCGGTGCCCATATCGGCGGCGGCGGCGGTGGCCCGCGCATGGGTGGCGGCGGATTCGGCGGCGGCGCACGGATGGGCGGTGGCGGCGGCAACTTCGCGGCCGGCGCGGCGGTGCGTCCGGGCGGCGGAGCCGCCTTCAACGGCGGCGGTGGCCGCAACTTCGCAGCCGGCCCAGCAATGCGTCCGGGTGGCGGAGCGGCATTTGGCGGCGGCGGTGGCCGCGACTTCGCAGCCGCGGGTAACAACTGGCGTGGCGGCGGCGGTCACTGGCACGGCGGCGGTCGCCGTCACGGTGGCGGCTTCTGGCCGGGCGTCGCGGCGGGCGCCGCGATCGGCGGCCTCGGCTCGTACGCCTATTACGGTGGCGGATATTACAACGACCCGTACTACTATGGCGACGACAGCTATTATGACGAGCCTTCGGTCGCGGTCGTGCAAGACGGCGGCGGCGACTCGTCGGGCTATTGCGCGCAGCGCTTCAAGTCATACGACCCGGCCTCGGGTACGTATCTCGGCTATGACGGCCAGCGTCATCCCTGTCCGTAAGCCGATCGGCAAGGTTTGAAGAAGGAGGCGTCGCAGCGATGTGGCGCCTCTTTCGTTTGTCACGCGTTCACCGCCCGTTTCGCACGTGCCGCGCGCATCGCTTGCGACATCTTTACAATTTGAGCGCAAATGGACCCGAATTCACTACACCGTGCATATCTACAATGATCCAATCCCAAATTGACCCATCGCGCGATTCGCCTATATCACCGGTGTGGGGACTTCGATTACTGGGAAATGTCATGCCGCGTATCCTCGTGGTAGACGACGATCCGATGGTCGGCGCGACCATCGAAGTCCTCCTCCAACGTCAGGGCTTCGATGTCACGATGGCCGATGGCGGAGAAACGGGGCTGGCTGCGCTTGAGGCGCAGACCTTTGACGCAATGCTGGTCGACATCTTCATGCCGCACATGCGCGGCTTCGAATCCATCCGCATCTTTCACGAGCGTGCGCCGGCGATCCCGCTGATCGCGATGTCCGGCTACGCGTTTGCCTCGTCCGCTTCGCCCTCCCCCGATTTCCTCCGCATGGCGCTGGAGCTCGGGGCGACGCGCTGCCTGCGCAAGCCATTCACGCCGGACGCGCTGCTGACCACGATCCGGGAATGCCTCGGCGAGGACGCAATGCCGAAGGACAAGAAAGAAGCACCTTGATCCCAACGCAGCGCGTCATTCTCGGTGCTGGACTTGCCATCCTCCTGATCATCACGGCAGCCTCGATCGGCCTCGACGTCAAGTCGCGGTCCGATACGGCATGGGTCAACCACACCGTCCAGGTGCTGAAGAAGATCTCCGATCTGCGGGTGCTGTTGCGCCGGGCCGAGAGCGCCGCGCGCGGCTACGAGATCTACCGCAGCCCGGCCTTCAACGACGAATTCCATGCGATGCAGGCCGAGATCGCGCCAGCGCTTGCCGATCTCAAGCGACGCGTGGGCGATAGTCCGGATCAGGTCGCGTTGCTGGAGGGCACCGAGCCGCTGGCGCTGCGCCGGCTCGAGATCGCCGCGGAGGCGATGCGCCTGCGCGCCGCCAACGACCCGGACGGCATTGCCGCGCTCCAGGGCAAGGGCGAAGGCCGCGGCCTGATGGACAAGGTGATGGGCAATCTCGATCGTTTGAGTTCGGAGGAGGAACGCCAGCTCGCCGCGCGCTCGCAGGATTCGCGCCGCACCGGCATCGTCCTGCTCGGCATCGACGTCGCCGGCGCGCTGGTGATCCTGCTGCTGGTGTTGATGACGATGCGCGAGAGCCAGCGCACCCAGGTCGCACTGAAAAGCACGCTGCTGGAGACCACGGCGGAGAAACATCAGCTCGAGGCCGCGGTGGCCGAGCGCACCGAGCATCTCGTCAACGCCCATGACGAGCTGCGGCTGTCGGTCAACGTGCTCCAGAGCACGTTCCACAGCATGGCCGAGGCGGTGCTCGTCATCGATTCCGAGGGCACGGTCCTGCTGTCCAATCCGGCGGCGGAGCGCATGCTGCTGCACCGGACAGGCATGAGCCTGCGCAATCTGCGCACGCTGTCCGACGTATTTCACGGCGACGGCGCGACGCCGCTCAAGGCCGACGAGATGCCTTCGGTGCGCGTGCTGCGCGGTGAGCAGTTCGAAAACCTGGAGATGATCGTCCGCCCGCACAGCGGCGGCCCTCCGCGCCATCTCATGATCAGCGGCCGGCCGATGCGCGATGCGCAAGGTGCCGTCTCCGGCGCGGTGCTGGTCTATCACGACGCGACCGTGTCGCGGGACACCGAGCGGCAGTTGCACCAGTCGCAAAAGCTCGATGCGATCGGCAAGCTCACCGGCGGCGTCGCGCACGACTTCAACAACATGCTGACCGTGATCTCCGGCAACACCGAGACGCTGGTCGCAAGCCTCAAGCAGCAGCCCGAGCTCCAGCGCGTGGCACGCCTGATCGACGAGGCCGCCGAGCGCTGCGCCGAGCTGATCCAGCATCTGCTCGCCTTCGCGCGCAAGCAACCGCTCCGGCCGCGCAATGTCGAGATCAACGGCGCGATCGCCGACGTCGCAAAACTGCTACGCCCCACCCTCGGCGAGCAGATCCAGATCGAGACCGTGCTCGAACAGGGACCGATGACGGCGCATATCGATCCGTCCACCCTCACCAACGCCGTGCTCAACATGGCGATCAACGCGCGCGATGCGATGCCCAACGGCGGCAAGCTGCTGCTTGAGACCCATCGCGTGGTGCTGGATGAAGCCTATGCGCAGGCCAATGCGGAGGTGCGGCCGGGTCCCTACGTGATGCTCGCGGTCAGCGACACCGGCACCGGCATGTCGGCGGACATCCAGCAGAAGGCGTTCGAGCCGTTCTTCACCACCAAGGAGGTTGGCAAGGGCTCGGGCCTCGGCCTCTCCATGGTCTACGGCTTCGTCAAGCAGTCCGGCGGCCATATCAAGATCTACAGCGAGCAAGGCCACGGCACCACGATCAAGCTCTATCTGCCGCCGGGCGAAGGCATGGCCGAGGCGGCCGCCCCCACGACACCGCAGGCCGAAGGCGGCGCCGAGACCATTTTCGTGGTCGAGGACGACACGCTAGTGCGCAACTTCGTCACCGCGCAGCTCCAGAGCCTCGGTTACAACACCGTTGCCGCCGCCGACAGCCGCGCCGCGCTGCAATTGATCGGGGCCGGCCAGGCCTTCGACCTGCTGTTCACCGACGTCGTCATCCCCGGCGGCATGAGCGGGCGCGAGCTCGCCGACGAGGTGGCGAAGCTGCGGCCGGGCCTCAAGGTGCTCTACACCTCCGGCTACACCGACAACGCCATCGTCCACCACGGCAAGCTGGATGACGGCGTGCTGCTGCTGACCAAGCCATACCGGCGCAACCGGCTCGCGGAGATGATCCGGAAGGCGCTGAATGGCGGCGGGACCGAGAGCTAGCGCGTCGCCAGCACCACGGCCGCGAGCGTGAACACCAGCGCGGCGATCTGGCCCGGTCCGAGCGGCTCGCCCAGCGCCAGCGCTGACGCCACGACACCGATCACCGGCACGGCCATCGTCCCGATCGCGGCCACGGACGCCGGCAGGCGAGCCAGCGCTGCGAACCAGCTGACATAGGCGATGCAGAACTGCACCACGGTCGAATAGACCAGCAGCCACCAGCCGACCGGCGTCACCTTGTCCAGATGCGTGGTCTCGACCAGCAGGCCGATGATCGAGATCGGCAGGCAGCCGATCCCGATCTGCCAGGCCGCGGCCGTGATCGGCGGCAGATGGATCGGGTATTTCTTCGAGAACACGGTGCCGACGGCAAAGCCGATGGCGCCGCCCAGCGCCATGACGATGCCGGGCAGCTTCTCGGCGCTGGCGGCGATGCCGTTGCCGCCCATGATCGAGCCGAGCCCGACAAAGGCCATCACCAGCCCCAGCGTGCGCAGCAGCGTCGGCCGCTCGCCCAGCACCGGCCAGGCAATCAGCGAGGCCCAGACCGGCATGGTGTAGGCGATCAGCGCCGCCTCGCTGGCCGGCAGCCACAGTAGCGCCAGGCCCATCAGCACCATCCAGCCGGTGACGTTGAGCATGGCGGCGATGATCAGGCGCGGCCAGATACCCGGCTGCACCTTCAGGCTCTGCCGGCTGATCAGTGCCAGCGCGGCGAGCAGCAGAGCGCCCAGCACGCCGGTCACCCCGCGGAGCGTCAGCGGCGGCAGCTCGGAGAGCAGGAATTTGGTCACCGGCCAATTGAAGCCCCAGCCGATCGAGGTGATCGCGAGGAACATCAGGCCGGCCGGGGCGATGCGCGGTCGCTGCACCGGCCGAGTCGAATCAAGCATGTGGGTATCCGGCAAAATCGGGCTCAGCTTGGCGCGGATTCGGCTCCCCCACCACCACCCCGGCGGGCATGCCTGCCCTCACCTTCCGTACCCCTACGTGAGTCCCGCCCGCGCAAGCCCGGCGGTCAAAAATATACCTGCCCTGTGAACAGCGGGATGAAGCCTCCGGAACACCACGGGATACAAATTTTTTCGGTTGGGAATCCCTGAGGACTCACTGATACTTGGCCCCACAACAGGCGCGGGCATGCCCCCTGTTATCCCCCGCAATCCACCATATTTAGTATTTGATTCAGGAACTCGCACTAGTTCTTGACGGGCGCAATGGAGAGTCCTAGTTTTCGATCCGTTCGGCGCGAGTGAGTTTGCGTCCCGCCGGCACTCCCCCAAAGGGTCTCGCAAAACTGCACTCCGCCAAGCCAGACGAAGGCAGCGGGATGAGGGCTTGTCTGCCCGGTGACGCGGACTTCCAGGGCGCCAGAACGGGCCGGCAACAGGCTCGGATGGCAATTGGTTGAAGTGGCGTTGTGGGGCGTTGAACGCATGTCGGGCTCATCCCCTTGGGGGCGGATGGGTCTGGGCATGCCGGACGGTGAAGGTGTTCGCACCGAACCACCGCCGGGAGACACTGAGCCGGATCCACCGGCCTGAACTGCGAAGCCTCAAGGCCAGCCGGCCGGACGGATTCGCGAAATGAAATAGCGACCCGGGCGCCTTGCGGAGGCAGTCCGGCATAAAAAGGACGGGGCAAGACCATGCGGATTGAGCGGCGCCACACCACGGCAGGACAGTCACCTTACGCTGGGATTGAATTCCGGCAGACCACGTCGGAGATTCGCAATCCCGACGGCTCGGTCGTGTTCAAACTGGACGGCGTCGAGGTCCCGACCGAATGGTCGCAGGTCGCCTCCGACGTGCTCGCCCAGAAGTATTTCCGTAAAGCGGGCGTCGCCGCGCGCCTGAAGAAGGTTGAGGAAGAATCCGTCCCCTCCTTCCTGTGGCGCTCCGTGCCCGACACCGAGGCGCTCGCCCTCCTGCCCGAGAAGGAGCGCTATGTCAGCGAGCTCTCGGCCAAGCAGGTGTTCGACCGTCTCGCCGGCTGCTGGACCTATTGGGGCTGGAAGGGCAAGTACTTCTCCTCCGACGAGGACGCGCAGACCTTCTACGACGAGCTCCGCTACATGCTGACCATGCAGATGGTCGCGCCGAACTCGCCGCAATGGTTCAACACCGGCCTGCATTGGGCCTATGGCATCGACGGTCCCGGCCAGGGCCATTATTACGTCGACCCCTTCACGGCCAAGCTGACCCGCTCGAAGTCCTCCTACGAGCATCCGCAGCCGCACGCCTGCTTCATCCAGGGCGTCGGTGACGACCTCGTCAACGAAGGCGGCATCATGGACCTCTGGGTCCGCGAAGCCCGCCTGTTCAAATACGGCTCCGGCACCGGCTCCAACTTCTCGCGCCTGCGCGGCGAAGGCGAGCGCCTGTCCGGCGGCGGCCGCTCGTCCGGCCTGATGAGCTTCCTCAAGATCGGCGACCGCGCGGCGGGCGCCATCAAGAGCGGCGGCACCACGCGCCGCGCGGCCAAGATGGTCGTCGTCGACGCCGACCATCCCGATATCGAGACCTATATCGACTGGAAGGTGAAGGAGGAGCAGAAGGTCGCGGCCCTCGTCACGGGATCCAAGATCAACCAGAAGCACCTCAAGGCGGTGCTGAAAGCCTGCGTGAATTGCGAAGGCTCCGGCGACGATTGCTTCGACCCCGAGAAGAACCCGGCGCTGCGCCGCGAGATCAAGCTCGCGCGCCGCAGCCTCGTGCCTGACAATTACATCAAGCGCGTGATCCAGTTTGCGAAGCAGGGCTACAAGGACATCCAGTTCGACATCTACGACACCGACTGGGACAGCGAAGCCTATCTCACGGTCTCCGGCCAGAACTCCAACAACTCGGTCTCGCTCAAGGACGACTTCCTGCGCTCGGTCGAAACCGATGGCGACTGGAATCTGATCGGCCGCACCACCAAAAAGGTGACCAAGACCCTGAAGGCGCGCGACCTCTGGGAGAAAATCGGCTACGCCGCCTGGGCGTCGGCCGACCCGGGCCTGCACTTCAACACCACCATGAACGACTGGCACACCTGCAAGGCGTCCGGCGACATCCGCGCGTCCAATCCGTGCTCGGAATACATGTTCCTGGACGACACGGCCTGCAACCTCGCCTCGGCGAACCTGCTGACCTTCTACAACACCGAGACCAGGCGGTTCGACGTCGAGGGCTACGAGCACCTCTGCCGGCTCTGGACCATCGTGCTCGAAATCTCCGTGATGATGGCGCAGTTCCCGTCGAGGTCGATCGCCGAGCTCTCCTATGAGTTCCGCACGCTCGGCCTCGGCTATGCCAATATCGGCGGCCTGCTGATGACCATGGGTCTGTCGTATGACTCGAAGGAAGGCCGTGCGATCGCCGGCGCGCTGACCGCCGTGATGACCGGCATCACCTACAAGACCTCGGCGGAGATGGCGGCCGAGCTCGGCACCTTCCCCGGCTACAAGAAGAACGCCGCGCACATGCTGCGCGTCATCCGCAACCACCGCCGCGCCGCGCATGGCGAGACCTCCGGCTACGAGGCGCTCAGCGTCAACCCGGTGCCGATGGATCTCGTGTCGTGCCCGCAGGGAGACCTCGTCACCCACGCCCAGGCGGCCTGGGATGCGGCGCTCGAGCTCGGCGAGAAGCACGGCTATCGCAACGCCCAGACCACGGTGATCGCGCCGACCGGCACGATCGGCCTCGTCATGGATTGCGACACCACCGGCATCGAGCCTGACTTCGCGCTGGTGAAGTTCAAGAAGCTTGCCGGCGGCGGCTACTTCAAGATCATCAACCGCGCGGTCCCCGCAGCACTTCGCGCGCTCGGCTATCGCGAAGCCGATATCGCGGAGATCGAAGCCTACGCCGTCGGCCACGGCTCGCTCTCCAACGCCCCCGGCATCAACGCCTCGACCCTGAAGTCCAAGGGTTTTACGGACGAGGCGATTGCCAAGGTCGAGAAAGCCCTGCCGACCGCCTTCGACATCAAGTTCGCCTTCAACAAGTGGACCTTTGGCGAGGATTTTATTCGCGACCAGTTGGGAATCGGCGCTGAAGCCATTGCCGCGCCGGGCTTCGACCTCCTCCAGGCGGTCGGATTTACAAAACGCGAGATCGAGGCGGCCAACGTCCACATCTGCGGCGCGATGACTGTCGAAGGTGCCCCGCATCTGAAGGCGGAACATTACTCCGTGTTCGATTGCGCCAATCCCTGCGGCAAGATCGGCAAGCGCTATTTGTCGGTCGAGAGCCACATCCGCATGATGGCGGCGGCGCAGCCCTTCATCTCGGGTGCGATCTCCAAGACCATCAACATGCCGAACGACGCCACGGTGGAGGACTGCAAGTCCGCCTACATGCTGTCGTGGAAGCTGGCGCTGAAGGCCAACGCGCTCTATCGCGACGGCTCCAAGCTCAGCCAGCCGCTCAACTCGCAGCTCATCAGCGATGATGAGGACGAGGACGATGCGGTCGAGAGCCTCTACGACAAGCCGATGGCGGCGCGCACCGCCCAGGTCTCGGAAAAGATCGTCGAGAAGCTGGTCGAGCGCATCATCGTGATGCGCGAGCGCGAGAAGATGCCGGACCGACGCAAGGGCTACACCCAGAAGGCGGTCGTCGGCGGGCATAAGGTGTATCTGCGCACCGGCGAGTATGACGACGGCCGCATCGGCGAGATCTTCATCGACATGCACAAGGAAGGCGCCGCGCTCCGCTCCTTCATCAACAATTTTGCGATCGCGGTCTCCCTCGGTCTGCAATACGGCGTGCCGCTCGACGAATATGTCGACGCCTTCACCTTCACCCGCTTCGAGCCGGCGGGCCCCGTGCAGGGCAACGACAGCATCAAGTACGCGACCTCGATCCTCGACTACGTCTTCCGCGAACTGGCGGTGAGCTACCTCAGCCGCTTCGACCTCGCCCATGTCGATCCCAGCGAGACCGGGTTCGACGTGCTCGGCAAGGGCGTCGAGGAAGGCAAGGAGCCTGATGATCACGGCCACCGCGCCTCCAAGCTGGTGTCCCGCGGCCTCACCCGCTCCCGCACCGACAACCTCGTGGTGATGCGCGGCGGCTCGGCCGCGGTCGCCCAGGGCAATGACAGCGCACCGACCGGCGGCAGCAAGGTCACCGCTCTCGCCGGGCACGGCGCCAGCGCACGGGTCGGCGATGTCCTGGAAGGCGCGGTCGCGCTGAAGCAGGAAGTGGCCCACGACCTCTCCCCCACGGAGAAGCTCGAAGCCCTCCAGTGGAGCAAGTCGGGCTCAGCCCAAACCCTGGTGCCCTCCAAGGCCGAACGCCGCGCGGAAGCGAAAGCAAAAGGCTACGAAGGCGAGATGTGCTCGGAGTGCGGCAACTTCACGCTGGTGCGGAATGGGACCTGTATGAAGTGCGATACGTGCGGCAGCACGACGGGGTGTAGTTGATAATTCCGAGTAAGATGACACAACGGTAGGCTGCGCATTTCAACACTAAAGGCATATTTCCGGCGGTCGCCAACGACCGCCGGAAAATGGTGGAAGGAACGAAACGGGAATTGAAGCTAGAGTTGTAGAGGAGCGTCGATATGAACTATTCCGATCGCTATCTGCGTCAGATCGCGAGCTACTCCACAATTGATGTCATGCTAGCCGACGTCGCGATCCGGATTCAGCTTAGTCCGACCGACTACCAGTTAGCCGTCGACCACTACCACGCCATCAACGATTGGCTTGAGCGCGAGGATAGCCCACTCAAGGGCTACATTCGCGACTTCTACACGCAGGGTGGCTTCGCGATCGGCGCCACTGTCGCGCGCCACTCTAGCGACGACGAATTTGACATCGACGTTATGGCCGACCTTGCTTACCGCGTCGACGTCGATCCTGAAGATGCGCTAGCGATCCTCCACGATGCAATCCGCGGCGAGCTTGGCTCTCGCTACTACCTCAAGACCGACCGGAAGACTCGCTGTAGCACCGTCAATTACGACGGCATGCATCTCGACGTGACCCCCACCGTTCGCCTCCCGGGCACTATCGAAAAGACGGGACTTATCTTCCACTCGAAGCCTGAGGAGCCGTGGGCGAAGAAGTCCCTGTTCGCGAACCCGCATGGTTTCGCGCAGTGGTTCATGTCCAGGACCCCGCCGGATCAGGATTTCGGCAACTTCTTCGAGCGACGGTCACTGGACTACGATCGCGAGCGCGCGATCCTTTCAAAGCGCGCAGACGCGGACCCCGTGCCAGAGCAGTGTCCGGCATACCAGAAGTCGCGTGCCGTCATCGCGCTGCAGTTAATCAAACGCTGGCGCAACCTGGCCTACGACAAGCGGCACCCGAATCGGCGGCTGCCGCCTTCGGTGTTGCTCGCCTATTACGTGGCCAATCATGCCAATCGGGCGAAGTCGCTGGTGGAGGAGCTCAGTTTCCAGGCCGAGAGCATGCTGGCCATCGTTGGGAAGGCGCACGACCGCGGCGAGAAGGTCTTCGCCAGCAACCCGATGTGTAACGCTGACATCCTCACGGACCGCTGGCCCGCCGACCTGAGCGACCAAGCTATCTTCATTCGCGAACTAGGCGACCTCACCGTCAAGCTACGACGGCTCAGCGGCGAAATCGGCCTGCCCGAGATGCAGCAAATCCTTGAGGATCTGTTCGGCGAGAAGCCAGCGCGATCGGCGGTGAAGGACCACGTTTTGCGCGTCGGCAAGGACGTCGGCTCGAGCGGCAGCCGCTTCATGCCGGGCAAGGCGACTATCTCAGCCGCCGTGGCCGGCGGCGCAGCGGCACCGAGCGTCGCCTTGTCGGCGCCGCCGCACCGATTCTTCGGCGATCACCCCGATGACTTACCGAAGCATCAATGAGCAAGACGGCGAGATCCGGCGCGTCTTTCCCGACTTCCGGCTGACTGCACATGCCGATTGGATCGCCGTATGGGAAGGGCCGCTCAAACCGGCCTCGAAGAGCTACCGCGTCCGCATCGTCCACTTTAGGAGGACGATCTTCACCGGATGGATTCTCGCAAACGACTACGTGACCGTCCACGTGGTCGATCCCCTCATCGGCGCGGAGATGTTGGCGAACGAGAAGCTTCTGCCGCACATTTATTGGAATGATCGCAATCCTGCTTGGCCAGCGCTGTGCTTGTGGGATCCGGCTGAGATGTTCTGGACGCCGGAGATGTCCATCGCGAAGACGATCATCCCGTGGACCTCGGAATGGTTGCTGTTTTTCGAGTACTGGCAGATATCCGGCGAATTCTTGGGGCCTGGCCGACACCCGCCGAGGAGACGTAAAGAATGCCTAAACCTGCCCACTTATTCGGACCCGGAGACCCACGCTCGAAGGGCGCGATTCCGCAACGGCGAATTCCACAGGATTGGCCGAAAGGTCGGCGTTTTCGGATCTTATCTCTGGATGGGGGCGGCATTAAAGGCCTGTTCTCTGCGACTGTTCTCTCCGAGCTCGAACAGCGGTTTCTGGGCGGCCAGCCAATCACCAAGCATTTTGATTTGGTGACCGGCACGTCGACCGGGGGAATTATCGCGCTCGGCCTTGGAGCCGGCCTGAGGGCGTCAGAACTCGCCGAAATGTACTCACACCGCGGCGCCGAGATTTTTCCGGAACGCGGCAGCGTTCGCAAAACTCTGCAAGCGTTGCGAAATCTTGTTCACTATTACTATGAACGAAATGCCTTGGAGAACGTTCTACTGGATGTTTTGGGGGCGAAGCTCCTTGGAGATTCAATTGTCCGTCTTTGCATTCCCGCTTTTGAAGGGAGGGACAGCGAAGTCTTCGTATTCAAGACACCACACCACGCCGACTATAGGGTAGATCGCTTAGAGCCTATGGTGAAGGTTGCCCTAGCAACCTCCGCTGCACCTACCTTCTTTCGCCCCTTAGAGCACGAGGGCTACACGCTCGTAGACGGAGGTGTGTGGGCTAACAATCCCATTATGCTGGCGGTTGTTGAGGCTCTGATTTGCTTTAATCTTGAACGCGATCAGATCGATGTGCTGAGCATAGGTTGCGGCGACGACCCATACATTGTCTCAGAAGCACAACTGAATTCAGGTGGTAAACTAGCCTGGAACGATGTGATCTTCGCAGCGATGCGCTTGCAATCCTTGTCTGCGACCAACCAAGCACGACTTCTACTGAGCCCAGCGGCCGTTCGGCGCATCGATCCGCCATTCCCAGCCGAACCGATTGCCCTTAATGACTTCCGTAGATCTCTCACGGAACTTATCCCCGCCGCTCGAGCGATCGTTGACGAGCATGGAGATCAACTCGCGAGAGACTTTCTCTCTACACCGGCGCCTCGCTATAGGCCTCAACCGATGGCTTAACCGTGCGCGTCATCACTCGCTCGCTATTTGCGCCGGAATGTTACATGTCTGCGCAATCGATCGACCTCTGCAGTGAAACCGGCGGTTACCCAGGCCTTGCTTTGCGAGTGAGTCGTTTTCTTAGGATCTTCGTTGCTCCACCACTCGTCATAGTCACGAGAAGAGGGCGGAAGCGGTTGCCCAATCAAGCCTTCGATTTCCTCGAACGATAGAGCCAGTGAGTCTTCCCGGAATGCGGTCAATCGGCTTTTAAGCGGATCATATTTGGACATTTCTCGCCTCCTTGGGCGGAGCGAACCGATACTCATCACCAACTAATCAACAAACATGATGGGTTTCGCAAGAGCTCAACCCATCCCACGAGCTGAATTACCTTTGCAGTCGCGCCCTTCCCTCCTAAACTCCCAACCCCACCGGCATGGGTTCCGACGGGCCCGCTAGAACCAGAGTCGAGTTATGCCCAAACCGGAAAGCTTCCCGATCGAGAAGATCTTCGTTCCCACGAAGCAGAAGAAGGCCATCAAGCCCGAGACCGTCGCGGAGATCGCGGAAAGTATGCTGGACATCGGGCAACAGGAGCCCATTTCCGTTCGGCTCGACGGCGACCGCCTCGTTCTGGTCGAGGGACTGCATCGGTTAGAGGCCTGCAAGGCGCTCGGCGAGACCACCATTCTCGGCGTCTTGGTCCCGGCCGAGCTTGCTCAACCCAAGCCGCAGCTCGCCGAACGACCTGAAGTCGAGGCGGAGCGCGTCAAGATGGCGCGATTGAAGCAGTTGCGCCTGGAGAAGGAAGCCGCGGAGGCATCGACGGCAGCCTTGAAGAGCGCTGGCGCAACGGAAGCGGCGCGCACCCGTCCGACGAAAGGCGTTCGCGACACTCCGAAGGCATCGCCGGGGCGGACTGCGGGATCGGCACGGCAATCATTGTCGGATTGGATCACGCAGCAAAAGGGCAGCGGCGGCCGCTATTGATTGTCGGCTCCGGAATCTCGGTGCCAGCGCGTAGGATGGGTAGAGCGAAGCGAAACCCATCATTCCACGACGGGCGTTGATGGGTTTCGCTTCGCTCTACCCATCCTACAAGACTTTATCCCGCGTCCGCCGTTGGCCTCTACCAACCAATACGGCCGGGCCCATCGATGACCTATTCGACCTTCACACCCGTCTCTTCCACAATTTTTTTCCAGAACCCGGTCTCTTCGACCAGGATGCGGGAAAATTCGGCCGGGCCCTTGTTCACGACGTCGAAGCCGACCTCGGCAAGGCGCTGCTGCGCCGCCGGCTGTTGCAGGAACTCGCTGATCGCAGTGTTGATGATCCCGACCACGCTGTCCGGCGTCCCCTTCGGCGCCATGACGCCGACCCAGGTGTCACCCTGGATCTCCGGGAAGCCCTGCTCGATCATCGTCGGAACATCGGGCAGCAGTTTCGAGCGCGTCTTTCCGGTGACCGCGAGCGCGTTGAGTTGCCGCCCCGCAATCATCGGTCCGGCGGATGCCATGGTGCTCCACCCGATCGGCACATGGTTGCCGACCACGGCCTGAACCGCCGGGCCTGCGCCTGGAAACGGCACGCCGACGATATCGAGCTTCTGCGTCACCCTGAATCGCTCCGCGAGAAGATGCGCCTGGGTACCGACCCCGCCATGCGCATAATTCTGATTGGACCGCGCTTTCAGGTAAGCCACCAGTTCCTTCGCATCCTTGACTGCTATCGAGGGATTGACGGAGACCACGTGCGTCGAGGAGACCGACAGGTTGATAGCGACGAAATCCGCGATCGGATCATATGGGATGTTGCTGAAGACCGACGCGTTGACCGCGTGCGTGCTCAGCGCGAACAGGATCGTGTAGCCGTCAGGCGTCGACCGCGCAGCCTGGACCGTTCCGCGGTTGCCGGTCGCCCCCGCAATGTTCTCCACCACGAAGCGCTGCCCAAGCTTTTCCGAAAGATACTGGCAGGCCAGGCGCGCATAGACATCGGCGGTGCCGCCGGGCGCGAAGGTGACGATGGCGCGAACCGGACGATCAGGATAGGCCTGCGCCGATGCGATCCGCGGCGCTGCCAAGAGCGCCGCGGAGCCACCGACGAGCCCTATGAACCGTCGGCGGCCGATCATGGTCTTCTGGGAATTGACAGATTGTATCTGCTGTCCAGGCGACGATTTCTTGCTCATCCTACGCTCCATTCCGTGACGCGTGCGACACGCGTCGATATCAGTTCAACGCGGCAATCTCGTGCCTAAGCCCTTGGCGCGTGCCGCTTCATAGATGAAAGCCGCAGCGGCGAGATCCGCGAGGCCCGCGCCCGAAAAGATCAATGCATTGCGCTCGTCGCGACTGGTGCGCCCGGCGATGCGACCGGACACGAGATCGGCGATATCGCCGGCGAACGGTCCGTCGTAATTCAGGACTCCGTTTGGGCCGGCGGTGCTCTGCTCGCGGTCATCGGTCACGGTGCGATCGAAGGCGGCAAGAGTGTCGCGCTTCCAGCCGAAGCCGAGATCCACCGAAGACACGAAGGTGCCCGGCTCGACCCAGTTGGCGTCGAGTTGTCTGTTGTCTGCCGAACCATGCGGAATGGAGCTGATGACGATGTCGCAGCCTTTGATCGCCGCGCGCGGATCGGACACGGCGCGAGCTTGCAGGCCTTTCTCGCGGGCTTTGGCGGCGAATGCCTCCGCCGTCTCGAGGCGGCGGCTGAACGCAACGACCTTGGTCAAGGGAAACGCCGCGGCAAACATGTCGAGATGGCTTCGCGCCTGGGCGCCACACGCAAGAAAACCGATCGTGCCCGCGTCAGAGCGCGCCATGGCGCGCGCCGCGACGAGCGAGATGAGCGCGGTGCGGATCGCCGAAATCCAGACCCCGTCCATGATGGCCACCGGCCGTCCGGTCTCGATCTCGTTGAGAACGATCAGCGGCATGAAGTCCGGCACACCATTGCTGTTGCCGGGGAAATAGCCGAACCATTTGAAAGCCGCATAGCCCGGGCGATCCATCACCGCGCCTTTGCCGCGGAAGATGTTGGCCCCGCCTGCGCTGATGGTGACCTTGGGATGCGACCAGACCCCGCCTTCCGCGCGGCGAAGGAAGGCATGCCGGAGGGCGGCCTCCAACTCGCCGACCTGCGCATCGCATGCGACGACATCCGCCTGCGACAAATACAGCAGTTCATCGCCCGCAAGATTCAGCGTCATGGCGCTGCCTTCGCAGCGAACCCGCTCAACCCATCGGTCGCAACTGCCATCGCCGCACGTATCTGATCCATGTCCGAACTATTCCGGTATTCAGACAAAAATTCAATACTGTCTTCTAGGCAATCAGGTCCCGAGATCTCATGAAAAGCGGGCATCTCTGAAGGGAATTTGAGCGCTGCGGCGTTTTTTTAGCCGCGTCCGACGGCCCGCCATAACTGGCGCAACCGGATGCGCCCGATCGATCGCTCAGCTAACGCGATGAAGCGACAGTTCGTGCCGCTTGCCGGGGATGATCCGCAAGGCCGTAGGGTGGGCAAAGGCGCACTTGCGCCGTGCCCACCACTTCTCTCGATCACGAATGATGCGTGGGCACGCTGTCGCTTTGCCCACCCTACGCGTTGTCAACCGCTACCACCAATACGGCCAACGCCATCCCTCGTAGCGCACATAGGACGGCACCGGCGGCGGGGCGTAGGGATCGACGCGGTCGTCTTCGGGGCGATAGCGATAGCGGGGAACGACGTTGTAATCCCACGGCGTCGGCCGGAGCACGGGCGCCGTGACGATGAGCCGATCCTGCGCAACGACCTGCGCCCTCCGCGGCCGGGCGTCGGCACCCGACGTCCCGAGGCCGGACAGCACCAGCGCGGTTCCAAGCGCACATGCGACGGTCATGATCTTCATGCGTTGATCTCCTTTGCTGGAAGAGTGCAAAAGGACTCAAGCCAAGGCAAGCCAAATTCGCGCTAGCCTTGCTTGAATGACCGCTGTCGGCTCCGGGCGCCTGCGGCCACCGCGCGATCGCGGACAATTTTATTGCACCTTTTTCCCTGAACTTTCTCGGCGATCGGTCGTTCTCTGTAGCAATGGAGGACCGCGACGATGGTGTTTGATTTGCGGGCCGCGGTGATCGCGGCGAGTTTCATCCTGGCGTCCATCGCCGTGGCGGCCGCCGAAGGCGCGCAGGACCAGCCCGCGAGGGTCGCCGTGAGCACGAGCGGCGAGGCGCGCCCGGTGCGCGTGATCCTGCCGGCACCATGGGAGCCTGCCCCGGCCTCCTCAGGCGCACAGACAATGGTGCAGAAATAGGTTTGGCCGGCGGGCCACCGGCCCTCGAAACCGACGCCTGCCGATGATGCCACCCTACTCCTGTTTTGCCCGACGGCGCAAGTCACACTTCGGTTTTACAGAACCATTGAAATCGCACGCGATTTCTACTGTGCATGGGGTTGTTTTCGACTTTTTTGTTTTTGCAGTCCCCTACGCCGCGTCGACGTCCTCCGGCACCGGCCCCGCCACGAGCCCGTCGAGACCGACCATCAGCAAATCGGCGATGTGCATGAGTTGGTACAGCGGAATGTCCGCCTCGCCCTGCTCGGCCTGCGCCACGAAGCCGGACGTGACGCCGATGCGCTCGGCGAGCTGCGTCTCGGTATAGCCGCGGCTCTCGCGCGCGGCCTTGACGCGGGCACCAATGCCGAGCCGATGTCGCGACTGCTCGTCCGCGGTCATCATCGCGGCCTGCTCCTCCGCGCTGGCATAGCCGTCCGCGAACGCGCCGCCGATCAGTCTCTCCCGGCGCCAGGCCAGCCGGCAGTCCTTGCGCAGGCCGCTTCCGAAGATCACCGCAAACTGTTCCGGCACCCAGGCCGAGCTGTTGAGCTGAAGCCGCGCGCCTGACGCCGAGACGTCGCGGATCGTGCAGGGCACGCTGATGGTGCTGCCGGTGCCGTTGTCGAACGCGACGATGCCGGTCCGCAACGTGTGATGCCTGGCGGCTGCGCGATGATCGCTCATGCTCGTACGCTCCCTGATGTCAGGACATGGATACCGCGGAATTTTTCCCGAATTGCTAAGGTTCCAGCGCTTCAAACGGGACCGGCCGCCATGGTAAAGGATTTGCTCCAAAACCAGGCGAGCGATGACCGAACCGATGACATGCCCGAACTGCCAATCCGAACACGCCTACCAGGACCGCGATCTCTGGATCTGCCCGGAATGCGCCCATGAATGGAGCGCGGCTGGCGATGCGGCCGCGCCGGTGGCGCAGGAGGCCGGCGTGCGCGACGCCCATGGCAATGCGCTCGCTGATGGCGACAGCGTCATCGTGATGAAGGACCTCAAGGTCAAGGGCTCGTCATCGGTCGTCAAGGGCGGCACCAAGGTCCGCAACATCCGCCTCCAGGACGCCACCGACGGCCACAACATCGCCTGCAAGATCGACGGGATCGGCGCGATGAATTTGAAGTCGGAGTTCGTGAAGAAGGCGTGAGCCAAGCGAAGCTTCGTAGGGTGGATTAGCCGCAGGCGTAATCCACCAACGGCGCGGCAAGGTGGCGGATTACGCTACGCTAATCCGCCCTACGCACCGAGCAGCGCGTCATACCCCTTCGCGCTGAACGCCAGCAGACAGAAGCCGTGCCCGAACGGATCGGCCAGCATCGCGATCCGCCCATATGGCGCATCGCGCGCCAGCATCTCGAGCACCGCGCCGGCGGCAAGTGCCCGCGTGACCGCGGCATCGACATCGTCGACGACGACGTCGAGATGCAGCGGCGTCCAGTGCCGCTGATAGCGGCGGCGGTCTTCGCCCGCGCCCACCGTGCCGGCCTGCTTGGTCAGCAGATACACCGGCGCGGGCCAGCCGAGCAGCTCGACGAAGTCCGTGCCGAAGCGGCGCCCGACCGTGAGGCCGAATGCTGATGTGTAGAAGGTGGTGGCGGCGGCGACGTCGGGAACGTCGATGTTGAGCAGGACTGACATGAAGGGCAGCGTAGTCCGGACGGCGCGAAGCGCAATCCGGGATGGTGCCGCACCCGGGGTCACTCGTCCGCCAACATTTCCAGTGCCCGCGGGACCTGATCGCTTGCCTCGACCAGCACATATTCCTGTCGCTTGAGGCTCGCACCGCTCGCGAGCACGATCGATTTTTTCGGACACAGGCCCAAGCAGCCGGTCATCACCAGCTTCGCGGGCTTTGTTCCTTCGCGCCTCGCCGCCTTCAATTCCGACTTCAGCGCGCGCCTGACATCGCGCCCTTCGTCGCTGCGCTTGAGGCATTTTTTGCACACCAAAACCGGCGCCGCGCGACGCGGGCGCACGAGCATCGGTGCGGCGGATTTGTTGAGCTGTTCTGACATCCCGATCATATAGGGATGGAACCACGGTCCTGCAGCGACATCACCGCTGCCGTTGCGCCAGATAAAACCCGCACAGCACCGTCACCAATCCCGCCGCCTGCAACAGCGTCGGCTGCTCGCCGAGCAGCAGCCAGCCGGTGAGCAGCGTCAGCGCCGGCACGCAGGCCGGGAACACCGCGGCGCGGGCGACGCCGAGGCGCTGCACCGAGACGGCGAACAGATAAAGCGCGGCGGGACCGGCGAGCACGCCCTGCGCCAGCGCCTGAAGGGCGTTCTCGTGCCAGCCGAGCGCCGCGACATGGCCAAGACCCACGGTCGCGAGATAAGCCGGCAGCAGCAGCAGCGACAGCACGTTGATGACGAGCGCGGCCGACACCGCGGAAACGCGCCAATGGCGGAGCGCCGCGCCGAAGCCGGCGAACATGAATCCTGTCAGCACGAAGATCAGATCGCCCTGCACACCGTCAGCGCCGATATGGCCGATCGATTCCGCACCGATCACGCAGAGCCCGCCGACGATGACGATGGCGCCGGCAAGCCGCGAGGCCGAGATGTGTTCCTTCAGCACGAGAGCTGCGAGCAGCAGGCCGCCGAGCGTCGCGCAGGACGGCTGGATCACGCTGCCATGGCCGAGCGGCACGAACAGGAAGCCGATGTAGGAGATCAGCGACATCACGGGGCCGCCGAGCACCATCAGCACGAGGCCCCTGCCCCAGCCGATGCCGCAGAGATCGGAGATCCCCGCACGCATCACCAGCGGCAGGAACGCGATCCCCGACCAGACATAGCGATGCACCAGCAGATCGACCGGCGTGAAGCCGGCCTTCAGGCCATGCCGCGTGGCGGCAAAGCCGAGCGCCCAGAACAGCGCCGCCGACAGCCCGCAGACGACGCCGAGAAGCGCCGGTGCCGCGTCGTTCTTTTGGGTGAGAGCGTCAGCGCCGCTCGTTCGCTGATCCATGGGAAATGCTCTATGTCAGCGTGCGCGGAGGCTCAACCCATTTGGGTGCAGGGCTGGCACGCGCCGGCTCAACGTGCCTCCTCGCCGAACACCATGCGCCATCCCTTGCGCGTATCCATGTATTCCCGGACCTCGCGGATTTTATCGCCGGCGACCGTGAACACGAAGCAATAGTCGTTCTCGTAGGGCTTGCCGCCGGGAAGCGTCGCGCGCATCCGCTCCTCCACGATCACGACATCGCCGTCGGCATGGACGCCGCGAAAGGTGATCTCGACCTCTGAAAACAGTTTCTGCATCTCCTGCGCGATGAAGCGCGCGATCGCTTGCGATCCCACCATGTGATCGGTGTGATCGAGCGCGACCGCGGTGGCATTGCCCTTCGGGGCGATCCATTCGGCATCGTCCGTGAACAGCGCCGCGATGCGGTCCGCATCGCGCGATGCGAAGGTTTTCCAGGCGTTGAGGACGATGTCTTTCGGGCTGGTCACGATGCGCTCTCCGGCGTGGAATGGGGAGGCGTGTTCTAGGCCGCGCGGCGCGTGTGCTGCTCGCCACAATCGGACTCGGTCATCCCGCAGGCCTTCCGTTCGCGACGACATGCGCTATCATCTCGCCATGCTCAGCTTCGAGACTTTGAGCTTCGAGACTTGCAACGCCGCGCGGCTACGCCGGGATCCCCGCTATGACGGCCGTTTCTTCACGGCGGTGAGGACCACGGGGATCTATTGCCGCCCGGTCTGTCCGGCCAAGCAGCCGCTGACGCGCAACGTCGTCTATCATCCGACGGCAGCCGCGGCCGAAGCGGCGGGCTTCCGGCCGTGTCTGCGCTGCCGCCCCGAGACCGCGCCGTTCTGCCCGGCCTGGAACGGCACGCGCTCGACGGTCGCGCGCGCGGTCAAGCTGATCAATGACGGCGCGCTCGACGAGGGGTCCGTGGTGACGCTTGCGATGCGGCTCGGCATCTCCTCGCGCCATCTGGCGCGCTTGTTCGAGCGCCATGTCGGCGCCACGCCCCAGCAGCTTGCGAAAACGCTGCGCGTCCAGCGCGCAAAGCGCCTGCTCGATGCCGGCGATCACACCATGACGGACATCGCGTTCCAGTCAGGCTTCGGCAGCCTGCGCCGATTCAACGCCGCGTTCGCCGAGCTCTACGGAAGATCGCCCTCGAGCCTGCGCTCATCGAAGCGTGTGGAGCTCAGAAAAATCCGGGGCTGAGATCGAGCCCGTAGGTCAGGCTCAACACGAACACGAACAACGCGGCGGCTGCGAACATCGCGAGATGACGAACGATGAAGTCACGCGGCGAGGTGGCGACGACAACAGTTTTTTGCGCAACGGGCATGACGGCCCTCCATTATGAAAACGATTATTGGCCGCGATGAGCGGCGCCCGCATCAAGCGCCGCGATCTGCAAAGCAACTATTAAAGAGATCACACTCGTCTTGAACGGCGGTACACAACGAAGGTCCCAAGCGATTCTTTTTCGGTATCTGCTTCTCGATCCGCGCACGGGCGACAAAAAAAGCCGCGCTCCCCGGAGGGAACGCGGCTCGAATGCGAAACGAGGACTTCTAAAAACCCGAATCCTGCGATAGGCACGATGCACACGTCATCGTGACCGTCGCTTGAGGCTCGATGTTAGCGGGCGGAGCCCGTGGTCACGGTCGCGGTCTTCATCTTGCGCGGCGTCAGCACGCTGGCCTGAAGCGCCGTCAGGCTGGTCGCGGGCGCCGTCACCTGCTGCTCGACATGGGCGGCACCGAGCACGCGGACCTGCATGGGCGAGGCCGGAATGCCGTCCGCCTGATAGGCCGGCAGCTCGGCGGCGAAAGTGGCAGTCGTGCCCGCGATGACGAGGGCGGCTGCGATCGACAAAGTCTTCTTGTTCATTGGTGATGCTCCTGGAGGATGGTTCGGAGCACATCTAATGCTGATTTGCTGCATTGCGATATGCATTGCTGCATCGCAACATCGCGTGCCACGCATGGACGCGATGGTTAACTGTCACAACGATTCGCGGACGCTCCTGCAACGCAGGGGCGTTGCAGCGCGTCCGGAGCATCAGCGGACCGATAAACGCCCTATTTCAGGGCTGTCGCCAGCGCCTGCAGCTTGGCGACGAGATTGGTGCCGAGCGCGTAAATCACTTCGATGATGGCGAGCGCGATGGCCGCTGCGATCAGGCCGTATTCGATTGCCGTGGCGCCGGATTCATCGGCGGCGAATTCGGCCAGCAGGCGTTTCAATGTCACGATCGTGTCCTTCCCAACTCTACCGGACGTTGCCGGTGCGGGAGGAATGCACCATCGCAATCCAAGATTGAGTAAATTCACGGCCCTGAATTTGACGACAATCAATGTTGCATTGCAGGCCTCGGCAGGCCACTGGAACCGCCCGGGAACTCGCGTTGCGCTCCGGCAACACCCGCCCGAAAAGCCCTTTTTCGTTGAATTGCGCCATTGCGCCGCCACACCGTCCTCCGAACAATTGACGTGCTGCGTGCCTGGCTGTGCAAATCTGGTCCGACAAGATTGGTTCGAACAGAACCGTTTGGAGGCAGGGATCATGAACGATCGGCGGTCTCTTCTGGTGGCGGTCTCGTGCCCCTCGGCTGTCATGGCCGGCTGGCTGGCGCTCTCCCTCTCCGCCTATGCTCCCGCTCTCATCGAGAACAGCGGCGCCAATGCCGCTGCCGTCTCGCGTGCGAAAGACGTCAGCCGCCTCGAGCTCGCCGACGTCCCGCGCGCCGCGACGATCGAGGACGGCGTGACCTTGACCGCCGACATCGCGGCGGCTGTCGCTGCAACTCCGCCGCTCATGGCGGCCGAAGCTGCAACGCCCGAGCAGCCCGCTCCTGCGATCAAGCTCGCTTCGGCCGATCCGGCGCTGATCTTGCCGACGGAAGCGCCGTTCGCGCTGCCAATTTCACCTGCGCTCACACCCGCCGTGAGCGAAGCTGCTCCGGCAGAAGCCGCACCGGCGCCGGAGCCGGTCAAACTCGCATCCGCCGACCCCTCCGAGATCGTGGTCACCGATGAGCTCTCGCCTGCAGCGATCGCGACCGGCCCCGCGCCTGCCCCGAGCAAGGCCTCGCCGCCGGCCGACACGGTTGCCGTGCTCGACGAGTGCTTCGTCATGGACGCCTGCATCGACCGCTATCTTTGGGCGCTTTACCAGCGCACGGCCAAGGAAGACTCGCTCAAGGTCGAGGAGCGCCGCGCCGTCACCATCAAGCGCAAGGGCAAGATGGTCACGGTGATGCGCAGTTTCACAAAGCTGGTCGACCAGGATTTTGGCTGGAAGGATCCGAAAGCGGCCGAGCGCGCCGGCATGTCGATGATGGATTACGTCATCGGCGGCATGGACAAGAGCTTCAAGAGAAAACTGTTTCGCACGCTGCTCGCCGCCGAAGCCGCCGGCCTCTCGCCGGGCATCACCAGTGCGTTCCGCGACGACTATCGCCAGTCGATCGCGAGCGGCCTGAAGGCCGCCTCCGACCGCTCCTATCACGGCGGCAGCACGCGCGGCGGCTACGGCCACGGCATGGCGGCCGACATCGTCAGCACCCAGGGCAACAACCGCGCACAGCGCTGGGTCTCGACCGAGATCCTGTGGAAGTGGGTCGACGCCAACGGCAAGCCGCTCGGCATCGGCCGGCCCTATCTCGGCCGCGATCCGCCGCATGTCGGCCCGGTCGACGGTCCGGAATATGTCTCGAAGCGTGGCACGGGAGACCGCAGGGACGTCGCGAGCGTGAAGTCCAAAAAGGCGGTGCGGGCCGCGGCTCACGCAAAGCCCGCGAAGGTGCAGGCCGCGCGGGAGCACAAGGTTTTGTCAAAGCCGCAGAAGTCGGCGCAATCGGCCGCCAAGCGCGCGACCTGATCGGTTACGCGTTCCGCTCCGGCAACGGCACGAGACGCATCTCGGCCGATCCTGCCTCCTGCGTGCGCACCAGCACCGCGAAGATGGTCTCGACCGCGAGCCGCACCGCCGCCTCCATCGCCTTGCCCTTGGCCAAGTGCGCCGCGATCAGGCCGGTGAGGAGATCGCCGGTGCCTGAGGGTCGGATCGGCAAGCGCGGCGTCGCGAAGCGTGACAACTGTCCATCAGCGCAGAGGATCGTTTCCACCTGCCCCTCGGCCGTATCGGCAAGCGTGCAGCCGGTCGCGACGACATCGATGCGGCCGGGGCCCGCCAGTGCCGCGCACGCCGCGCGCAAGCCCTGCGTGTCCACGATCGTGACGCCGGAGAGCAGCTCGAGCTCGAACTGGTTCGGCGTGGTCAGGTTCGCGGCCGGCAGCAGCCGGTGCCGGACCACGTCCAGAATGCCCTCGGCGACATAGACGCGGCCGTCATCGCCGATCACGGGATCGCAGAGATAGACCAGCTTCGAATTCCGCGTCAGCGCCCGCTCGACGAAATCGGCAATTACGGCGGCATTGCCGGGCGAGCCGAGATAGCCGGTGACGAGCACGGTTGCCTCGTCGACGAGACCGCGCTCCTCGACGCCCCTCAGCAGATCGGCGACGAGCTCGGTCTCCAGCACCCGCCCGCGCAACGTCGGATAGCGCGGATGATTTGACAGCAGCGTCGTCGGTACCGCCGCGACGTTTACCCCCTCCGCTTGCATGGCATAGGCGGCCGCGCTGTTGCCGACATGGCCGTGGACCACCTGGCTTTGAATGGAGATGACGAGCATGCGGAGGTCCGTAAGGTCAAACGTCAGGTGTGGCAAGCGTAGCCGAGATCAGAAGGTTTCATACCCCAGCCCCGGCCGCAGCGCCTGCATCTTCCGCGCCAACCGCCGGTGCCCGCTCTCGTCCGACCGCGCCAGCTTGCCGGCCACCGCAACATGGTCGGCATCGCTCTTGTGCTGATTGAGCTTGGCCTGTCCCTCGACATTATCCACCACGAGATCGACGACACGGATCGCAGCCAGCATGCTTTCACGCTTGGCGGCCTCCATCTGCGCAAGGTCCCAGGGCCGTTTCGGCAACCGCGCCTCGGAGACCGCGAGCAGCTCATCCCCGTGCCTGCGGTTCTCGTCCAGCTCGCGCAGCTGCGCCACGCCCGACAGATGCACGGCCTCGTAGAGCCAGGTCGAGACGTTATCGCGCGAGGAATACCAGTCGTTCGAGATGTAGGCATCGTCGCCGGCAACGATCAGCAGAAAGCGCCGCGCGCCATCCGCGAGCGCAACGAGCGGGTTCTTGGCCGTGAAATGGATCTGCACGACAGTGCGGCCATCGCGCTCGCTCAACACGAACGGCACGTGAGAGGCCCGCGGGCCGCGATCATCCGCCGCCACGATCACGCCAAAGCCGCGACGCCCGGCAAATTCCAGCGCGCGCTGCTCCTCGATCTGAAACTGCGGTCGAAGGACATGCATGGCGCGGCGCTCGATGGCTGGATACGGGACGGCGAGCGAAGGCTAACCCATGATCCGGCGAAACCTGAAGGACAATCGGCTTGCAAACGCCGATGTCAGCAATGCCTCAGCGCCGCGCCAGCCTCGCAAGATAGGCGCAGAACATGTCGGCCATGGCATCGGCATAGGCTGCAATCTCCACTACGCTCCGCGGCTCCTCCGAATAACTCTTGCCGACCTCACTCAGCGTCGTCGTGATCAGCTCGCCGGCGAGGTCGCGCGTTGCATCCGAGGCTTTCGGCAATACTTCCCGCATGAAGGCCGCAATGATCCCCTCGCCGGCCGCGCGCGCATCCTGCGCTTCGGGCGCGTCACGATAGAGCGGCGCAGCGTCGTCGAGCGCTCCGCGGATCGCAGCCTCCTCGCACTCGGAGCGAATGAACGCATGGACCAGCGCGCGCAGCCTCGCCAGAGGCGGCTCCGCCTGGTTCTCGAGAATGCCGCGCAACAGTTCGCTCGTGCGCCGCCACTCGTCGCTCTGGAGACGAAACAGGATCGCGGCCTTGTTCGGAAAATACTGGTAGAGCGATCCGACGCTCACGCCGGCCCGTTCCGCCACCCGTGCCGTGGTGAAACGCTGCGCTCCTTCCGTCGCCAGAACCTGAACAGCGGCATCCAGAATGGCCGCCACCAGATCGCTGGAGCGAGCCTGCTTGGGGTGTTTTCGTGAGGAAACTGAACGGCTTCGGCGGTCGGCCATGACGCATCCCGGGAACGCGAATAGGAAATGCGACGAATTAGTCGTATTTCACTCCGCACGCAAGTACGGCGCTTTGCCGCGAAGCCTGGAGACCTGACATATGACCACCCCGACCATCACATCGCTTGCGCCGCTTCTGGATCGCCTGTTCGTCGAGGCGGAAGCATCATGGAGCGCAACGCACGCCGCCGTCGCCGACCTGTCCGATGCCGATCGCGCGCGGATGATGCGGAGCAAGACCGACTACCGCGACCTCTATGGCCGCCTGAAGGACGCACCGCTCGCGGTCTCGCGCGAGACCGGTCATCTGCTCTACATGCTGACGCGCAGCTCGCGGGCCAAGGCGATCGTCGAGTTCGGGACGTCGTTCGGCATCTCGACCCTGCACCTTGCGGCAGGCCTGCGCGACAATGGCGGCGGCCGCCTCATCACCAGCGAGTTCGAGCCGTCCAAGGCGGCGCGGGCGCGGGAGAACCTCTCGGCCGGCGGACTGATCGATCTCGTCGACATCCGCGAGGGTGATGCACTGAAAACGCTCAGCGCCGACCTGCCCGATCAGATCGATCTCGTGCTGCTCGACGGCGCCAAGGCTCTGTACCCGGAGATCCTGGATCTGGTCGAGGGTCATCTCAGGCCGGGGGCCGTCATCATCGCCGACAATGCGGACGACAGCCCCGACTATCTTGCGCGCGTACGCGCGCCTGGAAGCGGCTACATGTCGACGCCCTTTGCCGAGGACGTCGAACTGTCCGTGCGGATCAACTAAAGCCATCGAACCGTTGCAAGACGAAGCCGCCGCGCGTGTCATCGCGCGGCAGCTTTGTGTTGCCGGCACCGCGAAACCTCGGCAATCCATGGTAGCCGGTTCCGCCCTGTCGCAGGCTCGTCACTCACACGTGATATCTCCTCCCGGCAAAAGCCATACTCCGTATGCTAAACATACCTACCGCGCGGTATCTTCGCGCATCGTGCCCGAGCTTGCCATGACCTCCGCCTTCAATGCCTACGCCGCGCTTGCCCTCGCCATCGTTCTCGAGGTGACGGCGTCCGCGTTCCTCCAGCAATCCGCGCAATTCACGCGGCCGTGGCCGACGCTCGCCATGGTGCTGTTCTATGTCGCCTCGTTCTACGCGCTGTCGGTGGCGATCCGGGTCATTCCCCTGAGCATTGCCTATGCGATCTGGGGTGGGGTCGGCATCATCCTGACCGCGACCGTCTCCTTCGTGCTGTTCCGCCAGATGCTGGACGCCGCGGCCTTCGTCGGGATCGGGCTGATCGTATCCGGGGTCGTGGTCATCAACCTGTTCTCGCAGACGACGGCACACTGATGCCGGCCAATGCCTATACCCGCGCCAAGCAGCCCGCGCAGGTGCGGCGCGCCCTGCTCGACCATGCTGCGGCGATCGCGATGGACCACGGCGTATCAGGCGTCACGGTGCAGGCGGTTGCCGCGGCGGCCGGCGTCACCAAGGGCGGGCTGTTTCATCATTTCGGCAGCAAGCAGGCGCTGATCGAAGGCCTGTTCGCCGATCTGCTCGCCCGCGTCGATGCCGAGATCGACGCCGCCATCGAGGCCGATCCCAAGCCACGCGGCAGCTTCACACGCGCCTATGTGAATGCGGTGTTCACCGGCAAGGCCTTCGGCTTCGCCACGCCGTGGGCGGCGCTCAGCATGGTCGTGGTCACCGATACGTCACTGCGCCGGCTCTGGAACGACTGGATGAAGGCGCGCCTGAAGCGCCATCGTGCCAGCGACGCGGCGCCCGAGCTTCATATCGTGCGCCTCGCCGCCGACGGCGCCTGGCTGTCCTTTGTCACGACAGGACAGACGCGCATGAGTGCGGATCTGCGCGCCGTGCACGCGCGGCTGATTGCGCAGACTTACCGGCGATAGGTCGTTGCCCGGTGTTTCGTAGCCCGGAGTCGCTGCGCTCCATCCGGGCTACGAACTACGGCGCCGTCTTGATCTTGGCGCGCAGCGAATTCGAATCCACGATACCGGGCAGGAAGCTGAAATTCGCCGAGGTCTTGCCGTCCGCGAGCGTCGCGAAGGCGTGGCAACTCACACATGAGCCGGGACCTGCGGCGCCATTGCTCAGATAGTTCTGGATGTAGGTTTCAAGCGTCATGTTGGAGAGCATGCCCGGCACGGCGTTGGACGGAACCGGATTGGGCGGAGTCGGCGGTTCGACATTGCCGCCCCATTGGGTGCCGACCAGCATGTAGTTCTGGAATACGCTCTTGAGCGAACCCAGCGCCATCCGCCATTGCTCGTTGAGGGTGCTCGTGGTCGGGTAGATTCGCCAGCAGCGCACCGCTTGCGGCTGCGCCGTCGCACTGGTCGTGCCGCCCAGCGCATAGGGCTTGCGCGAATTCCACGGGAATGTCGTCTTGCCGATGCCGGGCGATTGCGGCGCGATATTGGTGCCGAGGGTCGACGGCGCGCCGCTGTTGAAGAACGAAATGCGATCCGGGCGCCGGCGTTGCCGGTCCGCAGCTCGGCTGGTTGATCCAGTCCGTGGCCTTGTCGGTGCCGCAGCCATCCGCGACGTTGCACGGAGCCTTTGCCAGCGGCGCGTTGTCGACATGCTCGAACGTCGACCAGATCCATTGCGGTCGCAGCGCCGGATTGGCCTTGTCCACCGGATTGCGCTGGAGGATGTGCATGCCGACGAGCCCCACCCGCTCGCTGCGGCAGAACGGCCGGCCGTCGCGCACGAGATCGCCTGACACCGCAAGCAGGATGTTCTGCGTGAAGAATTTCGACGGATTGTCCTTCGAGGAGTCGAGGATGCGCCAGGACGCCTTGATCTCGATCGCCCCATTGGCGCCGTCAGGCACCGTGGCCGACGACGTAAATGCGGCGCCACCGGGATTGTTCTTGATGAAGTTGAGCTGACCGGCTTTCGTGGTCAGCGTCTGCGATTTCTGGCCGCCGGGCGCACGCAGATATTGCGCCTCGATTTCGTTGACACGCCGCTCGAACAGCGTCCAGTTGCCGTTGACGTCGATCAGCGGCTTGTTGGTCGCGGCCTGCAGATATTCCTCGTTGTTCGGCTTCGGCTGGCCCTTGCCGTCCGAGCCGATATGGAAGATCGGCAAAGCCAGCGCCTGGGTGCAGCCGGCGATGACGGGCGCATTGCCGAACAGCGAGGACACCGTCGGATAGGTCTGCCAGACGCGCCGGCCCGGCTGCGTCAATCCCTGCGCCGCCGGCTCCTTGACGCCACCAGCCACCCAGTTGAGCGCCACGAACATCTGCCAGGACATGTTGTCGAACGGCGATTGCACGTCCGCCGTCTCGTTCTGGGGCGGCTGGCCGTAGAGGCCGTTATAGCCCTGGGTTTGCTTCAGGCCGGGATCGGGCCCGATATAGGCCGGCACGATCGAGCACAGCCCGCTGGTGCCATTGGCGCAGAACTTCGCCTGCGGAATATAAGGAGGTGCGGCCACTTGCGATTGCGGCGTTTGCGCCTGCGCGCCCGGCCGTGACGGCGCTGCCAGCATCGCCGCGGCGAACGCCAGCGGCATCACGGCCAAAAACTGCCAGTGCTTCATGGGAGGTCCTCACCGGATGCGAGCTCAACCGCCCCGCCCTCGCCTGAGCTCAAAATATGATGTGCGACCAAATCGAGAGCTGCCCGACGGGACGCCTCGGTTGCCTGTCGAAATATAACTACTTCAAGTTTAATACCACCTGAAGGCGGCCTCGACAATCATTCTATTCATGATTGAAATGATGGACGCGCCTTTGATCGTCGCGCGCCTCAGCGGCTGCGGGAATCATCAGGGGCGCGATGCCATCGCGCCCCAACCAAACAGCTAGATCAAATCTCGTCCCTAAGGCAGTCGCGCGGTCACGCCGCCAGCAACTGATCGAACTCGGGCGGCGTGTAGGCCTTGCCGTCCTGGTCGGTGATGACGACCTGCCACCCCTCGCTCGCCCACACCTTTGCCTTCGCCACGATGAGCAACCGGCTCTCGCGGGCAAAACTGCACTTTTCATTGTCGCGTTCTGCGATCATCTTATAGGCCAATGCGCGTCCCCTTGCGTTGCCTGCACCCATTCCCCTCGTGGCAGCGGGCTTTGGCGGCAATTCGCCGGGAGTGCGGCAATTTGGTGCCATCCGCGGCAGCATTGTGCTTTGGTTCCGGCCGAGCGAAGGAGATTGAACGTGCAACGCATCAAGAATGCGATTCTGCTTGTCGCGGGCTTGCTTGGTGTGGCGCTGATTTTCGCCGTACCTGCGCGAGCGCAGACGTACGATCCGCGCTACCCCGTCTGCATCGAGGTCTACAGCATCGACGGCAGCAACATCGATTGCAGCTTTACGACGATGGCGCAGTGCGCCGCGAGCGCATCCGGGCAATCCGCCGTGTGCTACGCCAACCCCTATGCCATGCAGAGCCGCCAGCCGGGCCCGGGTCCATCGCCGCCGCGACGGAACCGCTAGCACCTGGGCCTAGTGCACGCGGATGACGTGCGGACGGCCGAGATCGATCAGCCCCTGAACCGCGGAGAGGCGATCGTCCAGGGCTGCGATGGTGAGCAGCAGATTGTTGCGGCGCTCGTCGAGAATGCCCATCTCGGCACCGGTGAGTTTCGTAGCCGTCCGCTCCTTGTGAATCCCGTCGAGGGATCTGCGTAGTCCGGCAATCAGGCCGGACAGCTGTTTCGCCTCTTTGGTCATCGACCGCTTCGCGACATTTTGGCGGCGCGAGTCCGCCTGGCTCTGTCTCATCTCATCCTCCCGTAGCCCCGCTGCCCCGAGTGAATGCTTACAGCTTTGAGTAGACATATTACGATCGATGAAATCTGCCCGCGAAGAACTTTCTCAAATTGGACGCGCCGGGAACTCTCGAGAACTCAGAAGACGTTTCCACACGCGCCAGCGTAGGGGCTCGTCATTTCACCTGCAGCATGAAGCCGTCGAAGTACGACGCAAGCGCAGCGTAATCGTTGAGTGGCAGCACGGTCGCGACGTACTGGTCGGGCCGCACCACAACCATGCAGCCCGCCTTGCGATCGATGCCGCGCATCGCAAACACGTCCTGGCCGCTCTTGAGGTCCGGACAGAACATTTTCTCGTAGTCGTACAGCCCGTAACGGCCCTTGGACGGAAGCAGCACCGGCGGCATCGCCTCGATCGCAAGCTCGCGATGATCCTGCTGGAAGATCGCGCGCAGATCGATCACGCCGTCGATGTCGCCCTGTCTCGGCGTATATCGGCGGATCGGTGACTCCCCGGCTTCAGCGAGGAAATTGCAAAGTAGGCGAATGGCCGAGCCGGAGGCCGTTGGATCTTCCGCGGGCGAGAACGCGTAGATGCGGAAGCGGCCGTCGGCCTGCGACGCGTGGCCGAGATGAACCGGCTTGGCGTCCCCAAGCCGAATAACCGGCGCGGAATGGAAACGCGTGCCGATGACCAGGCCTTCGGCGAGATGCTGATGCGACGTCGCGCCGGTGAGGACCGATGGGCCGGCATAATGCGTCGCCGTGCCTGCCGTATAGCGCCCGTGCCGGACGAAATAATCCTGCGTCTTCGCGGCATCGGCCCCGCCGGCTTTTGCGGCGGACGCCAGGATTCCCGCCCATTCGCGATCGAAATCGATCAGCTCTTTCGCCACCGCCTGTCGCTCGGCCGAATAGGAATGCAGCAGGCCCGGCGCGCACTGCTTGCGCAGCACGGCCGCGAGCTTCCAGCCCAGATTGAAGGCATCCTGCATCGACACGTTCATGCCCTGCCCTGCCTTCGGGCTGTGGGTATGACAGGCGTCGCCGGCGATGAAGATGCGCGGCAGCCGCGAGGCGATCTCGGCCTCCGGCACGTCGTCGAACTTGTCGGTCAGGCGCTGGCCGATCTCGTACACCGACCACCACGCGATCTCCTTCACATCAAGCGTATGCGGCGCCAAAATCCGCTGCGCTTTCGCAATGACGTCCTCGGCCGTGATGTTGCGGTTGGCGACGCGCTCGCCGACATCGAGCTTTGCCAGTTCGACATAGAGGCGCACCATGTAGCCGCCTTCACGCGGAATGATCAGCAGGCTGCCGTCCTTTGCCGACTGGATCAGGGCCTTGAAGCGGATGTCGGGAAAGTCGGTCACCGCCAGCACGTCCATCACGCCCCAGGCGTGGTTGGCGGAATCGCCATGGAGCTCACGGCCGATCGATTTGCGCACCGCGCTGCGCGCGCCATCGCAACCGACGACATAGCGCGCCCGCACCGTTTCGACCTTGCCCTCGTTGCCGGCATCGCCGCGTTCGAGGCGCACAGTCACGGCATGATCGAAAGGCCCTGCGGCAGGATCGACCTCGAGGTCCAGCAGGCGGCGGCTGTAATGGGGCTCGAGCTTCGTCGGGGATTTGCGCATGACATCGAGAAAGCCGTCATGGATGCGCGCCTGGTTGAGGATGACATGCGGGAACTCCGACAGCCCGTCCTCGACGTCCTGCACCCGGCCGCTGCGGACGATCTTGTCCGGCGCCCGCTCGTCCGGCTTCCAGAACGTCGTCTCGTTGACCCAACAGGCCTCCTTCAGCACGCGCTCGCTGAAGCCAAAAGCGTGAAACATCTCCATGGTGCGGCAGGCAATGCCGTCGGCCTGGCCAACCAGCAGGCGGCCCGGCTTCTGCTCGACGATGCAGGTCTTGATGTCAGGGAATTGTGCAAGCTGGGCTGCAAGCGTGAGGCCGGCCGGCCCGCAGCCGACGATGAGAACGTCGACCTTCGCAGGCACGGCGCCGGCTGCACCCGATGCCTGAACGCGTTCGGCGGGATCGGCGATTTCAGGATCGCCCGGCTGGAATCCATTGAGATGGAATTGCATGCGCAGCTCTCCCGTTAACGTCTTGCTTTGATATTGATCAGTATGCTGACTATCAGTATACTTGTCAACGATCACGCCCCTCCCTTTCCCCAAAGGAGAATTCGGTGAGCGACCCCAACGACATGCCCGGCCATCTGGCGCGCCGGTTCCAGCAGATCGCGGTGGCGGTGTTTCTGGCCGAGGTGGACGACGCCGGCTTTGACCTCACGCCGGTGCAATATGCCGCACTCGCGACCATCAAGGCCAATCCGGGGCTCGATCAGGTGACCCTCGCAGGCCTGATCGCGTACGACCGCACCACCATCACCGGCGTGATCGATCGTCTCGTCCAGAAGAGCCTCATCGAGCGCCGCGCCTCGAGCCGCGATCGCCGCGCCCGCGAGCTCGAGATCACCGACGAGGGCCGGCGCACGCTCCGCAAGGTCACACCGGCCGTGGAGACGGCCCAGCGCACCATGCTGCGCGGTCTCACCGCAAAGGAAGGCGAGGAGCTGATGCGGCTGTTGCGCAAGGCCATTGCCGCCGGCAACGAGCTCAGCCGCGCTCCCCTGCGCGAGGCCTGAAGCGTTTTCGAGCATCAGGAAAACGCATCGGACAAGACCCCGTATCCCCGTAGTTCTATCGGTATGTTTCGCTGAGCTGCGAAACCTGGAACTAACCTTCGGCTGCTAGCCTCGCCGACATTCTGCGCTTAACGCGCGATTAACCTTTGCCGGTTCGGGAGTTTCGAATGTCCAGGTTCATGATTGTCGCAGCGGTCATCGCGCTCTCGACTGTGCCTGCATTCGCGAACGGCCATGGCGGCGGCGAACCCGCACCGCCGAAGGTTGAGGCTCCGGTCGCACCGGCAAAGGTGGTCCTGACCAAAAAAGGTCCCAAGCTCGTCGATCTCAAGGGAATGACGCTCTATTATTACGAGCGCGACACCACCGGGAAGACGTCGAGCTGCAACGGCAAGTGCGCCGAGAGCTGGATCCCGCTGGCCGCAACAGCCGACGCCAGGGCCGTTGGCGACTTCACCGTGATCAACCGCGACGACGGCAGCAAGATGTGGGCCTATCGCTACCGCCCGCTCTACACCTCACCCGCCGACAAGGCGCCGGGCGATGTCAACGGCACCGCCATGACGCTGCAATGGCGCGTTGCCCAGCCCGCGGAGTAAGTCGAGAACGGACCGCGTCGGCGCAAGTCAACAGATCGAATTGTCGACAAGCGCGCCGGGCAATTCACGCCCGAGCGCCTTTACCCGCGCCAGCTCGACCCCGCGTCGACTCGCGCGCTCTGACCGGGCGGCAGCACCACGACCATCGAGTTGACCTTCACGCGGTCGTAGAGATCGATCACGTCCTCGTTGCGCATCCGGATGCAGCCCGACGAGATCGCCTGCCCGATATATTCGGGCTGGTTGGTGCCGTGGATACGGTACAGCGTGTCCTTGTTGCCGGTGTAGAGATATATGCCGCGCGCACCCAGCGGATTGGCAGGGCCGCCGGTCACGCGTGCCGGATACGGCCCGAGCCGCGCCTGGATGTCGGCGGTCGGAACCCAGTCCGGCCATTCCGCCAGACGGCCGACGCGCGCCACGCCGGAGAACGCCATCGCTTCCTCGCCGACCGCGACGCCGTAGCGGATCGCCTTGCCGTCCGGCAGCACGAAATAGAGATAGCGCGCATCGGTATCGACCAGGATCGTGCCCGGCTGCTCCTTGCGCGGATAATCGACAACGTGGCGGAGAAACTGCTCAGGCACTTCGGCCTTCGCGTAAGGCGCATGCGCCAGCAACTGACGGTCGCGCGCCGTCATGCTCGCATCCGTCGATGGCGAAAGCGTCGTCTGCATGCAGCCCCCGAGCGGCAGCAGAGCAACGACGAATAAGGCAAATAAGAATCTTGGCACCACCGGCCCCCGATAGCGAATGGCAGCGCCCCCAGCAACGCGACATGTTGCCCAAATCGTGCTGAAAGCAAGGCAATTTGGAACACGACCGCGTGTAGGGCGGAAACAGGTTCCATCACCACAAACGGCGGACAAGCGTCGCATCATCTCCATCCCCTCGCCTTGCTTTGGTCAAACCCGGCTGGACTCGTGCGACATGGGACTTGCCCGTCGGATTTTGGACGGGCCTCACTTCAACAGATCGGCTCGCGGCAATGCGGACGATGAGACTTAAGGAGCTGCGATGCTCGCGACGCTGAACAGCAGTCAAATCGTCGATGCGATCGTGAAGGACACGGTCAGGGACAACGACCCGCACGACGCCGTGCAGATATCGCCCGACATGGTGCTGGCCTCGCGCCCGATCAGCGTTGCGCCTGCGCTGGCACCTGAGATCACGGCACGTCCGGAGCCGAAATTCGCACCCGAGTCCAAGATCAAAACGGAGATCAAACCGGAGATCAATCCGGAGCCGAAGTTCAGTGCGGTCGCGGAGCCGCAGGCGGCAACGCCCTCGGTCGACACCGCCGTGCGCGTCGCGGCCAGCGATGGTCCCGTCAGGCCGAAGCGATCTGCCGCAGGCAAGTGGTTGCGCGGTGCGTTCGTCACGTTCCTGTTTGCGGGTGGCAGCGCGGCTGCGACGATCGCCTGGGAGAAGCACGGCGACACCGTCAAGCCGATGCTTGCGCAATGGACGCCGGCATTGGCCGCGCTGCTGCCTGCGGCATCGCAGACCGCACCGGTTGCCGCCGCACAGGCAGCACCGCCCACGCAGCAAGCAGCAACGGATCAGCCGGTCGATCAGCCTGCGGTGCAAGCGACCGCTCAGCCCGCGACACCGCCTCCAGTTCAGGTGGCCGCCGCACCCGCAGCAACGCAACCCGATACCGTGCAATCGTTGACGCGCGATCTCGGTTTGATGGCGCAGCAGATCGAAGCGCTCAAGGCCAACATCGCCGAACTGAAGGCCGGACAGGAGCAGATGGCGCGCGAGATGGCGAAGCCCCCTGCGCCGAAGCCGGTCGTCGACGCGAAGCCGCCGATCGATCCGCGCGGGCGCGTGTCCGGGCTCGCGCAGCGCGCAGGCGTGCCGGCACCGCCGCCGGTTCGCAAGCCGAAGCCGGTCGTGTCGCACACTTACGTGCCGGCTTATTCGCCCGCGCCGCTTGCACCTCCGCCGCCTTCACAGGCGGCCGCGGTGCCGCCGCCAGCAGCGCCCGTGACGACGACGCAAGCGGTTGCCGACGACGACGGACCCGTCGTGCGTCCGCCGATGCCGCTGCGCTAGAGCAACAACACAGCATCGCTGTCGCAACGTCGCGCAAGTTGTCCCGAGTCGATGTGATGTGCAGAGTCCGGGCTACTACGGGCAAGCGATCCGTCGATCGGCTTCCCAAGAGAAAAGGCCGTCGGGATCTATGCCGCCGGCCTTCTCTTGCAGCTGCCGGTTCCCGGAGTCCGGTTCTGCTGCAATTCCATGCCTTATGATCAGGCCGACATATTTAATAAAACCTTAAGGCGTCCGCACGCTGCACATCATTTCTGCGCCATAAGCACAGAGATTGCGCGGTCTGTTCATCGGATAGATATCGACTCGGTGGTATGATCCCTCATGTTTTGAAGACTTCGTGTTGAAGGCTTCTCTTAGAAATTTGGTCGTCACACCGGGGAATTCGGATGCCTTACTACTCCTTCGATCTCGTGGTTGGTGAAGAGTTCAAGAACCAGGGTGGAATCATCCTCGAAGACATCGAGGTCGCTTCCGATCGCGCCGTTCAACTGGCCACCGAGCTGTCGCAGGTGAAGCCGGAGCTGCAACAGAAGGGTTGCGCAGTGCGCGTCACGGATCGCGATGAGAACGAGGTCTATCGCACGCCGCTCGATCCCGTGCCGGCCTGGCAGCGCTAAGCTACTCGCCTAATATCGGCGCTTCGAACCAGTTCGTCAGCGACAGCCCGCCGTCGACGACGAAGGCTGCGCCGGTGACGTAGCCCGAGATCTTGTTCGACAGCACCGCAAGCGCCATCGGCGCGAGATCGTCGGCCACGCCGAGACGCCCAAGCGGAATGTGCTTCGCCAGCGAAGCATCCGCGACGAAGCCGCCGGCGGCGATCGCGCCGGGCACCAGCGCGTTGACGCGGATGCCGTGACGCCCGAACGTCTTCGCCAACTCCTTCACCAGCATCGCCATTCCAGCCTTCGCCGTCGAATAATGCGGCAGGTTGCGCGGCGTGCCCGCGTGCAGCGACGTCAGAAACAGGAACGAGCCGGGGCGCTTCGAAGCGATCAGCCGTTTCGCGATCTCGCGTGACAGATGAAATCCGGCGTCGAGATTGACGGCGTGCATCTCCTGCCAGGTCCTGCGATCGACCGCGAGCGCATGATCGGCCTCGCGCCGCGGCGGCGAGGCGCTGTGCACGAAATGAGAGACATCACCGAGCGCAGCATGTGCGGCCGCCAGCAGCTCGTCGCAAGCCTCCAGCCGCGCGAGATCGCCGACCCACGGCACCGCCAGCTCGGGCTTGCTGCTCGCGCCGATCGCGGCGCTGACGCGCTCCGCACTGATATCGGCGAACACGGTCCGGACGCCCTCGCCGACCAGCGCCTGCGCGATCGCGCGCCCGATACCGTTGCCCGCGCCGGTGACGAGCGCCGTGTCGGTTGCGGGATCGAACGGCGTGCTGAACAGGCTCATGTCGCGCTCCGGGGCTGAACAGCGGCCACGATAGCCCAGCGCGGCGCGAAGCGACAAATGGCTCCCGGCACCATTGCGAAGCGGCGCGGCTGACGCTAGCCTCTCAAAAAACGAGGAGGTTACCCAAGGATGCGCACCCATTTCCTGATGGCAGGCCTGTTGCTGGTCGCCACATCATCGGCCCAGGCCGAGGACCATCGACGTTCGACCTATGTCACGCTGGTCTTGCAGGCCTTCGCCACCAAGGTCGAATGTCCGGGCACGGACGTCGCCTACCAGGATCTGGTGCAGAAAGCGGAGCAGATGCAGCTTCCCGAAGGCACCACCGAGAAGGTGCGCAAGGCGATTGCCTGGATGCACACCGGCGGCAAGATGGGCGAGAAGCAGGACGACGATCTGATGGCCGAGGTCGCGGTGGCCACCCAGGCGACCGATCTCAACCAGCGCCGTCTCGGCATGCCCAGCTGGTGCGAAGCCCAGAAGGTCAACCTCGCCGGCCTGATCCGCGCCAAGGGCGGCTAGCTTTCGGCCTAAAGCACACCGCGACGGAACCGGCCTTGCGGCAAATATCCGTCACATTCCTCGCCAGCATGCGGTTCTCCAAGAACAGGAGACCCCCATGCGGATTGTCCATCTCGTTTTCGCCGGCGTGCTCGCGACCGGCGCCATACTGACCGCCCCCGCACTGGCGAAGAACGCCGACGCCCAGAAGGGCGAGGACAAATCGACCTCACCATCGTCATGCAGCGCCTATCAGCAGGCACCTGATGGATCGTGGGAACAGCTCCCCTGCAAGGAGACCGGCGAACGAGGCCAGCCGCAGACCCAGCATAAATCAGGCACGCAGGGCGCCGATCAGGGCGAGCGCTGAACCGCACCCATGACGGGAACCCGCGAGTTCCCACGGCGTTGATCCGCGCGCCTTATCGCGGGTATATAGGCCCGCTGGCAGGGCGGAAGACGACCGCGCCAGCCAACGCCAACTCCGCGAGCCTTTGTGGATTCGAACGAGTTCGAGGATCTTCAACGCCGCCTGAAGGCGCTGGAGCAGGAAAACGCACGCCTCAAGGCGCTCGGGATCGCCGATCTCGCTGAGCGTAGCCGGCGGGCGGAATCCGCGCTGGCCGAAAGCGAGGAGCGTTACCGGACGCTGTTCAACTCGATCGACGAAGGCTTCTGCATCATCGAATTCTTCGACGGCCCGCACGGGCCGCTCAGCGACTACGTCCACGTTGAAGCCAATCCCGCCTACACCCAGCACGCCGGCATCCCTGACGTCGTCGGCCAGAAACTCCGCGAGATGGTCCCTGATGAGGCCGACGGCTGGGTCGAGCTCTATGGCGGCGTGCTGCGCACCGGCCAGCCGATCCGCTTCGAGCGCGAGCTGGTCGCGACCGGCCGCTACCTCGAGCTCGCCGCCTTCCGCGTCGAGCCCGCCAGCCGCAACCAGGTCGCGGTGCTGTTCCAGGACATCACGGCGCGCAAGCGCACCGAACGGGAGCTCCAGCGCCTCAATGAGACGCTGGAGGCACGCGTGGCCGCGGCCGTGGCCGAGCGCAACGTGTTTGCCGATCTCGTCGAGGGCACCGATGCCTTCGTCCAGGTCGTCGGTCCCGACTTCCGCTGGCTCGCCATCAACGGCGCGTCGGCCCGGGAATTTCACCGCATCTACGGCATCTTGCCGAAGGTCGGTGACAACATGCTGGAGCTGCTTGAAGGTCAACCGGAGCATCGCGACGCCGTCCGGGCGGTCTGGTCCCGGGCCCTTGCCGGGGAGGTGTTCGTCGAAATTGCCGCGTTCGGCGAGCCCGGGCGCACCCGCCGCTCCTACGAGATGCGGTTCAATGGCCTGCGCGACGGCAACGGCAAGCTCCTCGGTGCCTATCAATATTCCTATGACGTCACCGAGCGCCTGCGGGAGCAGGATCGGCTGCGCGAGGCCGAGGAAGCGCTGCGCCAGTCGCAGAAGATGGAGGCCGTCGGCCAGCTCACCGGCGGCATTGCCCACGACTTCAACAATCTGCTCACCGGCATCATGGGCTCGCTGGAATTGCTGCAGACGCGACTCGGCCAGGGCCGGGTCAAGGAGATCGACCGCTACGTGACGGTGGCGCAGGGCGCCGCCAGGCGCGCGGCAGCGTTGACGCACCGGCTGCTGGCCTTCTCGCGGCGGCAGACGCTCGATCCCAGGCCGATTGATCTGAACAGGCTCGTCATGGGCATGGAGGAGCTGGTGCGTCGCACCGTCGGTCCGGAGATCGCGGTCGAGGTGGTCACGGCCGGCGGCTTGTGGCCGACGCTGATCGATGCCTCCCAGCTCGAGAACGCCCTCCTCAACCTCTGCATCAACGCCCGCGACGCGATGCCAAAGGGCGGACGCATCACGATCGAGACCGCCAACCGCTGGCTCGACGAGCACGCCGCTGGCGAGCGCGATCTCACGCCCGGCCAGTACGTCTCGCTCTGCGTCACCGACACCGGCACTGGCATGACGCCCGAGGTGGTCGAACGCGCCTTCGATCCGTTTTTCACCACCAAGCCGATCGGCCAGGGCACCGGCCTCGGCCTCTCCATGGTCTACGGCTTCGTCCGTCAGTCCGGCGGACAGGTCCGCATCTATTCCGAGGTCAACCAGGGCACGACGATGTGCCTCTATCTGCCGCGCCATTATGGCAAGGACGCTGACAAGCCTGCGGCCGTCGCGACCAAAGCGGCAGCACGCCCGCAGGCGGATCACACCATCCTCGTCGTCGACGACGAGCCCTCGATCCGCATGCTGCTGACGGACGCGCTGGAGGAGATGGGTTTCAGCGTGCGGGAAGCGCACGATGGCCCCACCGGCCTGAAGATTCTTCAGTCGGACGCCACCATCGAACTGCTCGTGACGGATGTCGGCCTGCCCAACGGCATGAACGGCCGCCAGCTCGCCGACGCCGCACGCATCACGCGGCCCGCGTTGAAGGTCCTGTTCATCACCGGCTATGCCGAGAACGCCATCATCGGCAACGGCCAGCTCTCGCCCGGCATGCAGGTGCTGACAAAACCATTCGTGGTCGAGACGCTGGCAAGCCGCGTCCTCGACATGATCAAGGATGGAACCGGGCGGAGTTGAAGCGCGTCAGCTGTGGCCCGGCCCGCGCATGATCTTCATGGCATCCGCGAGGTGACGCCATTCCTTGGCCTCGTCGGCCTCGCCGCGGCCCTCGCAGGCCTGCGCCTGTTCCGCAGCCTTCGCGATTGCCGCAAAGCCGTGTTGTTCCAGCATCTGCCGCGCGACGGTGTGGACCTGAACCTCGGACATCATGGGCGCTCTCCCATTTTGAAGGAAACCGCGGCGCCCGGCTCGGCGCTCCGCGGCTCCCGGACAACGATCTCGCTGCGCGCCCCGTTCCGCCTGCGCCGATCACATCGGGCTTCAGGAACCAGCCCCCAAACGATGAAGGCGGCCCGCCGTGCCCGGCGGACCGCCTTCTCACCCACCCCAAAGCTGGATGTCGTCAGTCGCGTCCCCTACGCGACCGCCGCTTTCTTGCGCTCGAAATCGTTCGGCACCTCGATGTCGACCTCGAGGGTCGAGACCTCGTCGCCGCGGTCGAGCCGCACGATGACCTTGGTCGGGTCCAGCGTGACGTGCCTGGACACGACCGCGAGAATTTCCTCGCGCAGCACACTCAGCAGATCAGGCTGGCCGCGCATGCCGCGCTCATGGGCCAGCAGGATCTGCAACCGTTCGCGAGCGACGGGTGCGGACGCCTTGTTGCCGCGGAGAAGCCGAAGCAGACCCATGCTCATGCAGCCCTCCGTCGCAGCAGACGATCCATGAAGCCCTTGCGCTCAGTCGGCACCTGCATCGGCACGGTGTCGCCGCACAGCCGGCGCGCCGCGTCGATATAGGCCCGCGCAGGTGCGCCTTCCGCGTTCGACAGCGTCACCGGCGTGCCGACGTTGGAGGCGCGCAGCACGTCCTGACTCTCGGGGATGATGCCGAGCAGAGGCGTTGCGAGGATTTCGAGGATGTCTTCGATCGTCAGCATCTCGCCGCGCGCGGCGCGCGACGGATCATAGCGGGTGATGAGAATGTGCTTCTCGACGCGCTCGCCCTTCTCGGCCCGCACGGTCTTGGAATCGAGCATGCCGATGATGCGGTCGGAATCGCGCACCGAGGACACTTCGGGATTGGTGACGATCACGGCCTCGTCGGCAAAGCGCATCGCCATGGAGGCGCCGCGCTCGATGCCGGCCGGGCTGTCGCAGATCACCCAGTCGAAACGGCTGCGCAGATCGTCGATAACCTTGCCCACGCCCTCTTCGGTCAGCGCGTCCTTGTCGCGGGTTTGCGAGGCCGGCAGCAGCCAGAGATTCTCAAGCCGCTTGTCCTTGATCAGGGCCTGCGGGAGTTTCGCGACGCCCTGCACCACGTTGATGAGGTCGAACACGACGCGGCGTTCGGCTCCCATCACGAGGTCGAGGTTGCGCAAGCCGACGTCGAAATCCACGACGACGACCTTGTCGCCGCGTTGCGCCAGCGCAGCCCCCAGTGCGGCGGTCGTCGTCGTCTTGCCGACGCCCCCCTTGCCTGATGTCACGACCAGTACCTTGGCCATCTCAAATATCTCCTTCTGGTCAGTTCAGCGCAGTAATTCGCATGGTGTTGCCTTGCAGCCAGGCCTGGGCCGGCTTGCCGCGCAAGGCCGCGTCGATATCGTCGGCGGTCTGGTAAAACCCATCGATCGCAAGCAGTTCGGCCTCGATCTTCTGGCAATAGATGCGTGCGCTGGTGTGACCGTTCACGCCCGCCATGGCGCGGCCGCGCAGCGCGCCGTAAATATGGATGGAGCCGCCGGCGACGACTTCCGCGCCGGACCCGACCGAACCGAGAATGGTGACGTCGCCCTCCGGGAAGATCACGGTCTGGCCGGAGCGCACGGGGGTCTCGAGCAGCAGCGAGGTCGGCTTGGCCTCGACCTTCGCCTCAGCCTTTTTCGGCGCCGTCGGCTCGACCACGCAGCTGCGCCCGCCCGAGAGCAGCGGCGGCATCATCGGGGTCAGACGGCCCTCGTCCACACCCTCGATGCCGAGCACGCGGATGTTGCGGTCCTGAAGACTGGTCAGCAGATGGCCGATGCCGGACTGGCTGAGATCGACCGAGGACAGGTCGATCACCACGGGCCGGCCGGCAAAGAAGCCCGGCGAGCGGGCGATGGTGGTGTCGATTTCCTGGAGCCAATCCTGGATCGGAACCGTCGGTACGAACACGAAGGCCACATAGGAGCGCCCGCGCAGGCGCACCATTTGGCGTTGGACTTTTGCTGCAGCCTCCATAGCGGCCGACTCGTTCCCTGTTATTGAATGGTTAACGATGCCGCCGATATGGTTAATGGCTGGTTAATTTCTCCGTGGGTTACGTGGGGGTGGGTGGCTCGGCGGGGCCTGCACCCGCCGGGCACCCATCTCACCCCGTGATCCTGAGGCGCGAGTGGCGCGATGCAAATGCATCGCGCCGGGAGCCTCGAAGGATGCACGGCCGAACAGCGAGCCGCGCGGAAGGAGCCGGGCCGTCGCCCTTCGAGGGCAGCTAAAGAAGCGGCCACCTCAGGGTGACGGAGATGGATTGGTGCGCCACTGCATCAACACCGTCATTGCGAGCGCAGCGAAGCAATCCAGTCTGCCGCCGCGGGACGACTCTGGATTGCTTCGCTGCGCTCGCAATGACGGCGTGAAAGAGCGCCCCTACTTCTTCACCTTGCTCGCATCCATCTTGATCGCGGGATCCAGCATCTTGGTCGTGAACGCCGTCGAGACATCGAACGGCTTCTCCATGCCGAGATAGGTCTGGACCAGCTCGTAGTCCTTCTTCATCCGCTCGCCGTCGATCCAGCCGAGACCTTTGGTCGTGGTGAACTCGTCGGTCATCAGATATTTGATGCGCTCCCACTGGCGCTCCTGGTTCGCCTTGTCGAGGCCGGAGACCTGGTCGAGCAGCGCCTTCAGGCAGGGCTCGGCGTCGGCGACGCAGGCTGCAAACGCCTTTTGCGAGATGCGGACGAACTCCTCGGCGATCTTGGGGTTCTTCTGGAGGTAGGCGCCGTTGACGATCAGCGAATTGCCGTAGGGATTGAGCCCGATGTCCTTCCAGTTGACGTAGCCGAGGTCGGGACCGAACTCGATCACCTTGAGATCGTGCTCGTTGTAGAAATCGCTGATGATGTCGACGGTGTGGCTCTTGAGGCCTGCGATCTTTGCGGTCGGCCCGATATTGACGAAGCTGACGGCATCAGGCGCGATACCTGCGGCCTTGGCAAACGCCGGCCACATCACGCGCGAGGCATCGCCGGGCGGGTTGCCGATCTTGTGGTTCGGGAAATCCTTCACCCCGTTCACGCCGTAGCTCTTCAGCCAGTAGAACGTCTGGCCGGTGTTGGCGTAGATGCTCATCAGCGCGACGTCGTCGGCGCCTTTGCTCTTGGCGACCAGCATGGTGGCGAGATCGGCGATGCCGAAGGCCGAGCCGCCGGCGCCGACCTTGGCGGCGGAGACGCCCGAGCCCTTGCCGACCTCGATGGTCAGGTCGATGCCCGCCTTCTCGTACCAGCCCTGCGCCTTGGCGTAATAGAACGGCGAATGGTCGGCCGTCGGCGTCCAGTTCAGGATCAGATTGACCGCCTCGCCCGCGCTCGCCGGCGCCGCGAAACCGAGCCCCAGAGCCACAACAGCCGCCTGCAAACGCTTCATCGCATCTCTCCCTATGCCAGCGACCCGGCTTGTCGCTCTCCCCGTGTGAGGATACCAATGCAACAAGCCCGCCTTCCACTTGTCAACTGTTTGGTTGGAAATGCCCGCAAAACGTTCAGGCGACACCGTGCCGCAGCGGCGCGACCCCGTCGCCACCCGCAAGAAGCTGTTGACCGCGGCGCGCCTGGAGTTCGCGAAGCACGGCTTTGCCGGTGCCCGCGTCGACGAGATCGCCGAGCGGGCCGGCGTCAACAAGCAGCTCGTCTACCATTACTTCGGCGACAAGGACGCGCTCTATCTTGCCGTGCTCGAATGGGTTTACGCCGACATCCGCGAACAGGAGCGCCAGCTCAATCTCGAGGGTCTGCCGCCGGAAAAGGCGATCCGCAAGCTGATCGAGTCCTCGTTCGATTACCTCGCCACCAACCCTGATTTCATCGTACTCCTGAACGACGAGAACCGCGGCGGCGCCCGCCATGTCCGCGGCTCGACGCGGCTGGAGGCGATGCACTCGCCGCTGGTGAAGAGCGTCTCCCACATCCTGCACGAGGGTGTCCGCGCCGGCGTGTTCCGCAAGGGGATCGACCCGATCCAGCTCTATATCTCCATCGCCGGCCTCAGCTATTTCTATCTGTCCAACACGCCGACACTGTCGGCGATCTTCGGCAAGGACCTGTCGAGCCGGGCCGCGCGGCGCGCCCGCCGCCGGCACGTCGCCGACCTCCTGCTGCATTCGCTCCGGCCCTAATCAACCAACTGGTTGAAACTTCCCGCGAGGACGGTTAAGCTGAACGCCGGCGGCAAGGCGGCTGCCGGCAACAGGGAGCAAATGGTGACAGGAGACGCAGCCCGCACCTCGCGCAGCTTTGCGATCATCCTGATCGTGCACCTCGCCGTGCTCGTGTTGTGGCAGGTCGCGGTCGACGCCTTCCACGTGCCGAAATTCATCCTGCCCTCTCCGCTCGCGACCGTGCAGACGCTGGGCACCGCGAGCTATTCCTGGGGATCCAATACGCTGGTCACCGCCATCGAGATCCTCGGCGGTTTCGCGCTCGGCGCGGTCGTCGGCGTTGCGCTCGCCGTCATCTTCAGCTGGGCGCCGCTGCTGAGCATGGCGCTGCTGCCGCTGTTCGTCACAATGAACATGATCCCGAAGGTCGCGCTCGGCCCGCTGCTGATCGTCTGGTTTTCCTACGGCATCGTGCCGAACATTCTGATCGCCTTCAGCATCTGCTTCTTCCCGATCCTGCTTACGACAGCGCGCGGCCTGCGCGAGGTCGAGCCTGACCTGCTCGACCTCGTCAAATCGCTGCGCGGCTCGCGCTGGACGCTGTTCCGCAAGATCCAACTGCCGGGATCGCTGCCTTACGTGTTCTCCGGCATGAAGGTCGGCGCCATCCTCGCGGTCGCCGGCGCCATCGTCGGCGAGTTCATCGCCTCCGAGCGCGGCCTCGGCTACCTCATGATCCAGGTGCAGTCCTCGCTCGACACGCCTGCGATGGTGATGGCCGTCGTGCTGCTGACGCTGCTCGGCGTCGCTCTCTACGGCCTGGTCCTCGTCCTCGAACGCATGTTCGTGGTCGGCGACGCCAGAGAGACCTAGAGACCGCAAAACCAAGGACCGCTCCATGCTGCTCTCCCGCCAGAACCTGCCGAAGACCATTCCGGATATCGCAGCGCTCGACGATCTGCTGTGCCGCCCGACGCAGGCGCTGATCGACGACCTCGCCACGGTCGAGGGCGACATCATGATCCTCGGCGTCGGCGGCAAGATGGGCCCGACGCTGGCGGGGCTGGCGAAAGCCGCCGTGCCGGATCGCCGCGTCATCGGCGTCGCCCGCTTCAGCGAAGCCGGTGTCAAGGAATGGCTCCACGCGCGCGGCGTCGAGACCATCAATTGCGACCTGATGGACGAGACCGCCATTCAGTCGCTGCCGAAAGCTCCGAACATCATCTTCATGGCCGGCCGCAAGTTCGGCGCCGAAGGCGATCTGTCGCTGACCTGGGCGATGAACGCGCATGTCCCCGCGCTGGTCGCGCAGGCCTTCCCCTCGTCGCGCATCGTGGCGTTCTCGACCGGCTGCATCTACCCGTTCGTGCCCGTCGACGGCAACGGCGCGACCGAGGACATGGCGCCGAACCCGCCCGGCGAATACGCCCAGTCCTGCGTCGGCCGCGAGCGCATGTTCGAGTATTTTTCGCGCAAGTTCGAAACGCCCGGCCGCCTGTTCCGCCTCAACTACGCGATCGACATGCGCTACGGCGTCCTGCACGACATCGCCACGAAAGTGCTCACGGGCAAGCCGATCGACGTCAGCATCAGTCACGTCAATTTCATCTGGCAGGGCGACGCCTCCGCGCAGGCACTGCGGTGCCTGGCGCATTGCACGGCCCCGACCGCGCCGATCAATGTCAGCGGCCACGAAATTCTCGCCGTTCGCGATCTCGCGCAAAAATTCGGCGCCCGTTTCGGCCGCGCGCCGGTGCTATCAGGCGAGGAACAGCCCACGGCGTGGCTTACCGACACGTCCAGAGCCGTCGAGCTGTTCGGCCTGCCAATCGTCGATACCGAGCAGCTGATCGCCTGGACAGCGGACTGGGTCTCCCGTTCCATGCCGAGCCTCGGCAAGCCCACCAAATACGAGGTGCGCGATGGACGCTACTGACGGCCCGCCGATCCTCAAGCTCGGCGTCGAGGATGCGATCGCAGGCCTCGTGCTGTCGACCGAGGCGCACTGGAACCAGACCGAAGAGGACTGGCGCATCTTCCTGCACGACGGAATCGTGTTCGGCATCCGCGACGGCATGCGGCTGGTCGCGACCGCAGCCCTGCTCCCCTACTCCGGCAACAACGCCTGGATCAGCATGGTGCTGGTGTCAGGCACGCACCGCCGCCGCGGCCTCGCCACGCGCCTGGTCGATGCCTGCCTGGAGACCGCGCGCAAGAACGGCCTGACGAGCTGGCTCGATGCCACGCCCGACGGTGTCGCCGTCTACGGCCCGCTCGGCTTCACGCCGACGCTGCAATTGCGCCGGCTCAGGCTGGTGAGGCCCGCGCGAGCCGACGCGCCACCCTCCTCATCCGCGAGCATCGCTGCGCTTCGTGCGCGGGACCGGCGCGCGACCGGCTTCGACCGGACCGCGCTGCTCTCCGCCTTCGCACAGCGCTTCGGCTCGCGCATCGTTTCCGCGAGCGGCGCCATCGCGCTGGTTCGCGACGGCCGGACCGCCCGCCATATCGGCCCGTTGCTCGCCGACAATGCCGCGGCAGCGCTGGCCATGGTTGATACGATCGCGCACTCCGAGACCGGCCCTCTGCTGCTCGACGCCGTCGCCTCGCAGGCTGCGTTCCTGGAAGGATTGACGACGTCCGGCTGGACCATCGAACGGCCGTTCCAGCGCATGCGGTTCGGCCCCGCCACCGCCGCGGCCGAGGAAACGCCCTTCGCCGTCGCCGGCCCCGAATTCGGATAGGACATCATGCACCACAGCCAGATCGACGCCGACATCCGCAAGCTGATCACTGAGGGCACCGTCATTCCGGCGCATCCCCTCGCCCTCACCGCCGAGCGCCAGCTCGACAAACAGCATCAGCGCGCGCTGACGCGCTATTACATCGACGCAGGCTCGGGCGGCCTTGCGGTTGGCGTCCACACCACGCAATTCGCGATCCGCGACGTCGGCTTGTATCGGCCGGTGCTCGAGCTCGCTGCCGAGACCGCGGCGAGCTGGACAAAACGTCCGCTGGCGATGGTCGCGGGCCTTGCCGGCCCGACCCAGCAGGCAACGCGTGAGGCCCGCACCGCGCGCGACATCGGGTATCACGCAGGCCTCCTCAGCCTCGCCGCGATGAAGAGCGCCTCCGAGGACGAGATCATCGCGCACTGCACGGCGGTGGCCGCCGAGATCCCGCTGGTCGGCTTCTATCTCCAGCCGGCCGTGGGCGGCGTCATCCTGTCGAGCCGGTTCTGGCAGCGCTTTGCCTCGATCGACAATGTCATCGCGATCAAGATCGCGCCGTTCAACCGCTACAGGACGCTCGACGTCCTGCGTGGCGTCGCGGCGGCCGGCGCGCTCGACCGCGTCGCCATCTACACCGGCAATGACGATCACATCCTGCTCGATTTGGTGCTGCCGTTCGACCTGCGCGACCAGGGCGTCACCACGCGCACCTACTTCAAAGGCGGCCTGCTCGGCCACTGGTCGGTGTGGACGGCGAGCGCCATCAAGCAATTCGAGCGCTGCAAGCAAGCGCGTCACCAGGACAGCGTGCCGGCCGATCTGCTCGCGCTCGATGCTCGCGTCACCGATTGCAACAGCGCCTTCTTCGACGTCGCCAACAATTTCCACGGCTGCATCGCCGGCTGCCACGAGATCCTCCGGCGCCAGGGCCTGATGAAGGGCCTGTGGTGCCTCGATCCGAACGAGGGCCTCAGCCCCGGCCAGAAAGAGGAGATCGACCGCGTCACGCGCGAGCACGCCGACCTCAGCGACGATACCTTCGTCGCCGCCAACTTGAGCAAATGGCTGGCATGAGCGCAAAACCCTTCATCAGCCTGCAAGGTGTCCGAAAAGTCTATCGCAGCGGTGGCGCCGAATTTCTCGCGGTGTCCGACGTCACCATGGACGTGCAGGAAGGCGAGCTGGTCTCGCTGGTCGGCCCGTCCGGCTGCGGCAAGACCACGGTGATGAAGATTCTTGCGGGGTTACACGGCGCCGACGGCGGCACGGTGAAGATCGGCAACGCCGAAAGCCCGTTCGATCCCTCCCGCGACATCGGCATGGTGTTCCAGCAGGCGCTGCTGTTGAAGTGGCGCACCATCCTGGACAACGTGCTGCTGCCAGCCGAGATCGTCGGCATGCCGATGAAGGCCGCACGCGAGCGGGCGCGCGACCTGCTCAAGCTCGTCGGCCTTGCCGGCTACGAGCAGAAATATCCGCGGGAACTCTCCGGCGGCATGCAGCAGCGCACCGCCATCGCGCGCGCCTTCATTCACGATCCAAAACTGATCCTGATGGACGAGCCGTTCGGCGCGCTAGACGCGCTGACCCGCGAGCAGATGAATCTGGAGATGCTGCGGATCTGGCGCGAGAGCGGCAAGACCATCATCTTCGTCACGCATTCGATCCAAGAAGCCGTCTTCCTGTCCTCGCACTGCGCCGTGCTCACCGCGGGCCCCGCAAAGATGGCCGACTATTTCCCGATCGACCTGCCCTTCCCGCGCGACCTGCCGCTCAAGACCACGGACGCATTCGGCGCCTATGCACGGCGGATCTATGCCAAGCTGGGACTGAGTTCGTAGGTCTCGTAGGGTGGGCAAAGCGAAGCGTGCCCACGTTGGCCAACGGCTGGAAAAGACGTGGGCACGGCGCAAGAGCGCCTTTGCCCACCCTACAGAACCACAGCGTGACGCGCGCTCAAAACTCGCCGCCGACGCCGACATAGGCCGTGTGCTCGGTGCCGCCGCCATTGCCGTAACCGCCGACGACGGTGAGCGGCATCGCGGTGTTAAGCCGATGCGCAAAGCCGACACCGAAGCCGCCTTCACCACGGAAGGCCGAGCCGCGCACCTGCCAGGTGGTCTTGCCCGGCGCGGACGGCATCGGCGCGCTGGCCGCTGCGACTGCGGCGGCGATACCGCGCCGCGCCTCGGTCTGGTTGTTGCCGATCTGCGCCTGGAGCGAGCCGATCTGCGACTGGAACCCGGAGGTGATGCCGGTAAGCTGGCTCACGTTGACGGCATCGGTCGGGTTGACGCCCGCCGCGACATTGGTGAGACGCCGCTCGTTGCCGGCCGAGCCGAACGACACGGTGTTGGCAGCGGTTGCGACCGAGCCTGCGCCGATCGCGACCGAATTGGTTCCCGATACGGTCGCGCCCGCGCCGAGCGCGGTCGCGTTGGTCGCATTTGCGTTGGCGGACGTTCCGAGCGAGACGGTCCCCTCACCGGTCGCAAAGGCGAAGGTGCCGACCGCGGTCGCGGCGGTGCCGGTGGCCCCTGCGTTGTTGCCAATCGCGGTCGCCAAATTACCTGTGGCGGCGCTGCTGGCACCGATGGCCGCGGCGTTGGCGCCATTTGCGTTGCTGCCCTGACCGTAGGCCGTCGCAGCGGCACCGGTCGCGCGGCTGCCGGCACCGGTCGCGGTTGCGAACTGACCGTTCGCCCGGCTGTCCTGTCCGGTGGCGGTCGCGAAATCACCGCTGGCAAAACTGTTGGCACCGGTCGCAGTTGCATTGTTGCCGGCGGCGGTGGCGTTCGCGCCTGTTGCGGTCGCGGCCGTGCCGGAGGCGAGGCTGCTCGCGCCCACAGCAGTGGCGGTCGCCCCGCTCGCGAACGACGATTGGCCGGTGGCAGTCGCGCTGGCACCATTGGCGGTCGCGTGTGAGCCAGTTGCCGTGGCGCCCAGACCGGTGGCAGTTGCATTGTCACCGAACGCGCTGGCCGACAGGCCGGTGGCGGTCGTGCCGTTGCCGATCGCGATCGCCTGGTCGCCGGTCGCGCCGGACAAGGCGCCTATCGCAACCGCAGCATTGCCGTTTGCGTCGGACGAGTAGCCATAGGCAGAGGCGAAGACACCCTGTGTCGTCGCGGTCGGTCCCACCGCGGTGGCAAAGCCGGATGGCGCGTTGTTGACGCCACCGCCGGCCGAATAGTCGGCGGCCAGCGCGGAACCGGTGTGGAGGAATGTGGTCGCGAGGAAAAGGGCCAAAAGGGGCGCGATCGGGCGAGCGTTCCCGTCAGCGGCCTTCAAAATGCTGTTCAGTAAGGTCATTTTCGACTCCATTCCCTGCTTGCTGCAAGGTCTGGAGGAATGGGGGGAAGCGCACATCAACCGTACGGTTGAAGAAGCATGGCGCGCCGCATCTGCTTATCTTTTTCCGGCAGGCTGTTGCCGCGATGCATCGCTGGCAGTCCCGTAGCCCGGATGAAGCGGGGCGCGGCGTGACACCGCGCCCTCCTCACAATCAGGTCTTGTTACGCATCTTGCTGAGCAGATAGTTGTCGTAATAATTTTCCGCGATCTGCGTGTAGAACAGCAGCTCCTTCATATAGGCATCGTGGCTTTCCTTGGTGCGCTTGAACAGGTCGCTCTTGGCGGCGAGCTCGTTCAGATGCTCCTGTGTCGCGTTGTAGCAGGCTTCCATCACCGGCTGCGGGAACGCCTTCAGTTCCGCGCCGTTGGCGATCAGCCGCTTCAACGCCGCCGGATTCACGCTGTCGTACTTTTCCAGCATCCAGGCGCCGGCCGCGGACGCGGCCTGGTTGACGATCGCCTGGTACTGCTTCGGCAGGCTCGCCCATTTCTCGTCGTTGACGATCATGTGCAGCATGGCGCCGCCCTCCCACCAGCCGGGGAAGTAATAGTATTTGGCGACCTTCTGGAAGCCGAGCTTCTCGTCGTCATAGGGACCGACGAACTCCGCGGCGTCGATCGACCCCTTCTCCAGCGCCGCATAGACGTCGCCGCCGGCGAGCTGCTGCGGCACGATGCCGAGCTTGGCGAGCACGTGGCCGCCCATGCCGGCGATACGGAATTTGAGGCCCTTGAGATCGTCGACGGTCTTGATCTCCTTGCGGAACCAGCCGCCCATCTGGGTGCCGGAATTGCCGCACAGGATGGCGTGCGTCTTGAACGGCTTCAGCGCCTCGTTGGTGAGGTCGGCGCCGCCGCCGAAATGCCACCAGGATTCCTGGTGACGATGGTTCATGCCGAACGGCGCGCCGGTGGCGTAAGCCAGCGCCGGCTCCTTGCCGATGTAGAAATAGAGCGGCGTCTGCGCCATCTCGACGGTGGCGACGCTGACGGCATCGAGCGCCTGCAGGCCCGGGACAAGCTCGCCGGCCGCAAAAGTCTGGATCTGGAATTTGTTGTCAGTGGCTTCAGCCACGTATTTCGCGAAGGTCTGCGCGGTGCCGTAGATGGTGTCGAGCGACTTCGGAAAGCTCGATGTCAGGCGCCATTTGATCTCGGGTGCGGCTTGCGCAATTGCAGGTGCAGCAACCAGCGTGGTCGCCCCGGCGACCGCGCCGCCTTTGAGGAATGTACGGCGTTTCATGTATCTCTCCCTTGAGTCAGGCTTGAAATGGGTGGCGGGATCAATTGACCGCGGCCACGGTCGTCCCGGACCGTTTGCCCGTTCCTGCCATTCAGTTCAAGCCAGGATAAAGGAGGGATACCCCGGCAAATGATCGCCAGCCCCGCTCACGCGGCCGCGGCTTCCTCGTAGACGCCGGCGATGAAATCGCTGAACGTCGGCGCAAGCGGCAGGACATAGCCCCATTGGTCCGACATCGCCTCAGCGAGCGTCCAGGGCTTCTCGTACTCGGCGACCTCGTGGTCGACGAACCAGATCTTGCCGAAATGCGTCTGCTCGATCGTCATGCAGATCGGGTTGCCGCCGTGGTCGCTCATGATCCACAGCAGCTCATCGACCGTCGGCCATTGCGGCGTCTTGCGCGTCTGCACCAGTGAGCAGACGTCGCCGCGCAATCCCAGCACCTCCTGGATCGCACCGGCCCAGTGCCCTTGCGGCCAGTTGAATTCGGCCGAACCCTGATGATAGCCGCCGGCGCAGGTCAGCAGGAATCGGCGATACGCGTCCGGCAATCGGCAGCCGATGGATTTTTCGAAGGCCTCGAGCGCAGCTTCGGTCGGTTGTTTCGTGCCGGCGCGATCAACGCCTGAGATGAATTCCGCAATGTCCATGCGATCCTGCTCCTCGGCGCCAAACGCGCCAAGCTTGGTCGCGGCCGCATCCGAACGGGTTCGAAGCCGTTGATGAGTCCGTAGCCCGTCAGAGCAGCTTCGCGCTCACGAACAGCGCGCGCACGGCGTTGGTCGCCTGCACCGCGAGCATGGCATTGTCGGCCGCGCCCTCGAGCGCCGCGACCGCGTCCTCGTGCAGCGAGCGGAATTCCATCCACTCGACGGATTTGAAGTTGGTGAGGAATTGATAGGCCTGACCGACGGTCGCAATCGCCAGCGTGTCACCGTTCAGCTTGATCTTGAACGTCGTGCGGAGCGGGGTCTCGGAGCTTTGGGGATCACTCATGGGCTGCTTCTGGACGACGACGGCTTAACGAAGGGAAAACGGCAGCCCCGCCGTTCGGCAAATATCAGGAATCGGTGCTCGCGCGCTGCGCGGCAATCGCCGATCCGCTCAGGCTCGGCACCACGACGAGGCGGTTGAACTCGCCATTGTCCCAGGACTTGAGGAAGCGATCATAATCCTTGATCGAGACGCAGCCGTTGGAATCGCCGCGCGGCCCGAGCATGTAATTGTGGGTGAGAAGACCGACGCGGCCGAGCGCGCTGGTGCCATCCGTGGGCGTCAGGCGCAGTGCGCGGACGCCGTGGAACAGTCTTTCGCGCGGCTTCAGATCGTAGGTCGCGGGCGGGGTCGCACCGACCATGCGCTGGTCGACATGATCAGGGTCGTCCATCAGCGCGCCCATGCCCGAATGGGCCTCCAGCGCGACACCGCTCGGCAGGTAAAGCGCCTTGGCCTTGATGTCGTAGACCGCCGTGCGCGAATCGTAGCCGAGGGCCATGAGATCAGGCCCCCTGCCAAGCAGGCCGTCGCCAGGCGTCAGCGAGGCCAGCTTGATCTTGTCGGTGAATTTCTCGAAGAAGTTGCGGTTGTCGACCCGCGGGTTGGTCTCGGCATAGGCCTGGCTGGACGCGATCTGGGCGGAGAAGTCCGCCTGCGCCGGGCGCGAGCGCGGCATGGGGATGCCGTCGGCGCGCTGCGCGGGTCTGGTCTCGTCGACCACATGCCGGTCGTCATCGGTCAGCGTCGAGCGCCACTCGTTGCCCTGGAGTTTCTCGGCCAGCATCGCCTTGGCGTCGCGCAGCTTGAGCTGCACCGCGCTCAGTGCGGAGCGCTCCATCGTCCGCAGGCCAAGCTCGCGGGCGGGCGGGTTGCCGGATGTCGAAGCGAAGCGATCGTCGAATGACGGGGAATTGGCCGGCGGCAGTGCAGCCGTGACCAGGGGAGCCGAGTCGCCCATATCGGTGACCCAGGCGGCAGCGCCCAACGCCAAGGCGAAGGCCGCCAAGGACAGCAGAATCGTTTCCGCTCGCCCGATACGGCGGCGCGACAACAGCCTCTCGGCGCGTGCGCGGTCGGAAACCATCAGATCCCCAAAATCGACCCCCGGGGGTACCCAACCCCCACCCGGAGACTCTATACCAGAAACCACATTGGGAGCCAAAAGTTAGGCATAATCGCGGCCGGCAAGGGTCCGGAAAGCCCCGCCGAGGTATCAAATGACCGATCCTTTCGACCTAGACCGGTTCGTCCACGCCCAAAATCCGGTTTTTCGCGCCGTCGAGGGGGAGCTGGCCCGGGGCCGGAAGCAGACTCACTGGATGTGGTTCGTCTTCCCGCAGATCGCCGGCCTCGGCCTCAGCGCCATGTCGCAGCGCTATGCCATCGGCTCAAGGGCGGAGGCCGAGGCCTACCTCGCCCACCCCGTCCTCGGCCCGCGCCTGATCGAATGCACGAAGCTCGTGCTCGCCCTCGAGGGACGGACCATCAACGCCATCCTCGGCGCGCCCGACGATGCCAAATTCCGCTCGTCGATGACGCTGTTCGGCGCGGTCTCCGACAAGCCCGTTTTCGGCGAGGCACTCGACCGCTATTTCGCCGGCGAGCGCGATGGCGCGACGCTGGAGATTTTGGCCAGGCTCGATCAGGCGACGTGCTAGCTTCGACCTACGCCTAGACGAATGGACGCATGCAGGAAGGGCATGGCGGCCGGCAGCGTAAACCCCGGATTAACACCGGCTCCATATCGTCCGGAGAATATCTTTCTCCATGCAATTGCCGGACAGATCATGAAAATCGGTACGCTGCTGACCACCGCCATCGTCTCGCTCTCGACCGTCGGCGGCGGCCTCGCCGTTTACGTCGCCGTCACGAGGTACCAGACCATGGACCGGATCAGCGAGGCGCAGGGCCGGCTCGCGATTGTCCGCGCCGCCAGCGACATCCCGCGCTACCTCAATCCCGAGCGCGGCTTCGCCACCAACATCCTCTATGGGCCCGCAACCGTCGATCCGGCGCAGCTCACCGAGCACGACAAGCTGCGCAAGCAGACCGACGGCGCCCGCGACAAGATGAACGCGCTGCGCAAGGAGCTGCCCGGCTCGCTCGATGACGGCAACACCATCGGCAGCAACATCGATGCCATCAATGCGAAATTCACCGCTCTCCGCGAGGCCATCGACAAGGCGATCGCAGGACCTGCGGATGCCCGCAAGGATGCCGCCAGGAAGGTCGTCGCCGACAATGCCGTGCTCAACGCCGGCGTCACCGCGCTGCTCAACGAGCAGGTCCGCCGCATGGCCATCCTGAACGGCGATGCTTACCGCCAGGCCAACAACGCCAATATCGCCATGACGCTGCGCGACATCGGCGGCCTCAATGCCAGCGTGCACAAGAACCTCGTCGGCGGCAAGAAAGTGGGGACGGATGCCGAGAAGGCCGACGTCGCCCGCATGCAGGGCCGTAGCGACCAGATCGTGATGTCGCTGATGGAGATGCGCGGCAATCCCGCCACCCCGGCCAATGTCGGCGCCGCGCTGGAAACGATGAATTCACGTTACGTCGAGGAGTTCGGCCGCGAGCTCAAGATGGTCAAGGACGGTGCCGTCAGCGGCAAGTATGAGCACGACGTCGATACCTACTATGCGGCATCGCAGAAGGGGCTCGGCTCCATCATCGGCGTTCGCGACGCGCTCTATGACAACGCCGAGCAGATTCTCGCCGGCGCCTCCTCCGCCGCGCGCACCAGCTTCACCATCGCACTCGCAGGCCTCCTCGCGGTGCTGGTCGCCAGCGCCGGCCTCATCGTCATGGTGCGCCGCCGCGTCTGCGCCCCGATCGTCAATCTGACGAGCCGGATGTCGCGGCTGGCCGACGGCGACGTTGCCCAAGAGATCCCCGGCGCCGAGCGCTCCGATGAGATCGGCGCGATGGCGGCCGCCGTCCAGGTGTTCAAGGACAACATGATCCGCGCCGACCGCCTCGCAGCCGAGAAACAGGCCGAGAACGACGGCAAGATGCGCCGCGCCCAAGCGCTCGACGGCCTCACCCGCTCCTTCGAGGCCAAGGTCACCGAACTGGTCGGCGGCCTGTCGAGCGCCTCCTCCACCATGGAAAGCACGGCGCAGTCGATGACCTCGACGGCAGCCCAGACCAACAGCCAGGCCGCGGTCGTCGCCGCCGCCTCGCAGCAGACCTCGACCAACGTGCAGACGGTCGCCAGCGCGACGGAAGAGCTGACCTCCTCGATCGCCGAGATCGGCCGTCAGGTCGCACAGTCGACCGAGATCGCGGCCCGCGCCGTCGACAACGCCCGCCGCACCGGCGACACCGCACGCGCGCTCGCCGAGGGCGCCCAGAAGATCGGCGACGTCGTCACGCTGATCCAGAGCATTGCCGAGCAGACCAATTTGCTGGCGCTGAACGCGACCATCGAAGCCGCCCGCGCCGGCGACGCCGGCCGCGGCTTTGCGGTCGTCGCATCGGAAGTGAAATCACTGGCCGGCCAGACCGCCAAGGCCACCACCGAAATCTCCGAGCAGATCACCGCCATCCAGGCCGCCAGCGACGAGACCGTGACCGCGATCCGCAACGTCGCCGACGTCATCGGCGAGATCGACCAGATCGGCACCGCGATTGCCGCCGCGATCGAGGAACAGGGCTCCGCCACCAAGGAGATCGCCCGCAGCGTCCAGGAAGCCGCCCGCGGCACCCAGGAGGTCAACACCAACATTTCAGGCGTGCAGCGCGCCGCCGATGACACTGGCACGGCCGCAAGGGAAGTGCTGGGCGCAGCCGAGCAGCTCTCGAACCAGTCGCGCGACCTCGCCGGACAGTTCGACCGCTTCCTCGGCGAAGTCAGGGCGGCGTAACTTTACCCTGCTTCGTAGCCCGGATGTAGCGCAGCGCAATCCGGGGCTACGGGTGCGGTGAAAGCACTCAGTAAGGCGGCGCCTTGCGCGCCCGCTGCTCTTTCGCGGCCTCGATCCACCAATTGAGATCATCGGCGAAGCGCGGGAACGACCGCTCCAGCGCCTTGCCGCCGTCACCGGTCGGCTCGCCGGCCTCCGACAGCGTCTGCGCGATCGGGCCGACGCCGATGGTGCTGGACACCACGACCATGCCCATCTCCGACAGCGTGCCGTGCCACGCCGTCGAAGCCCGCGCACCGGAGAGGCGGCCGGCGGAGTAACTCACGATCGCGGCCGGCCGCCAGAACCATTCTTCCAGAAAGTGGTCGGTAAGGTTCTTCAAGCCCGGCTGGATGCCCCAATTGTATTCGCCCGTGACGAACACGAAACCGTCGGCGCCGCGGATCTGTCCCGCCAGCTTCTCCAGCGCCTCGGGCGCGGTGCCCTTGGGATATTCCTTGTACATGCGATCCAGCATCGGCAGGCCGATTGCCTTGGCGTCGATGAACTCGACCTCCTCGCCGCGCGAGCGCAAGCGATTGATGACGAAATCGGCAAGGCGGATGCCCATGCGGTCGGACCGGTAGGATCCGTAGAGGACGAGGATGCGATTGCTCATGGCCGGCAGGCTAGCACGAAACGAGGGCTCGGCCCCATCCCTTCGCTAGCGGCCCCGGCCACGCTCCAGCGTCTGCGACGGTGTTTCGCCGAACTGATCGCGATAGCTCCTGGAGAAATCGCTGAGATGCCAGAAACCAAACGCCAGCGCGACGGCCTTGACGCTGTCGGCGCCGGCCAGCAAGCGCCGGCGCACCAGCCACAAGCGGCGCAGCCGCAAGTAACGATGCAGGCTCATGCCGCGATAGCGGCGGACGACGTCGTGCATGGTGCGGACGGACAGACCGAGCTTGCGCGCGATCTCCTCGCTGTAGATCGGCTGCGAGAGATCGTCGGCGAGAAGTGCGCGGACCTCCTGGAAGATCTTGAAATTCCGCTCGTCGTTGGGCCGCAGGGTCCAGCGCGCGGGAACCACGCCTTCAAATGCCGCGTCGACGGCGCCCAGCAAGGACTCCTTCATGGCCGCAGCCTTCAACGACAGGTCCGGCCCACCGACGGGTTCCGACGCAGCAGCCAATACTTCCCGGACCACGCTGCGCAGCCTGTTCAGGCCCGCCGCCGTCGTTTCAAAAATCTTGAAGCTCGATACCGCGTGCGGCCAACCGCGATCATCACCTCCGGCCTGAACACCACCGAGGCAATTTGTCGCTGCACCTCCTCGATCGTGGTGTAAGCGGCGCCACCGCTGCCGATGACGATGACAGGACGGGCGCGCTGCGAGCCATTGAAGCGGATCGGCACGTTGAGATCGTCCATCGTGAATCCGACGGCGGTGCAGTTCTCGACGAGCTGCGCGTCGACCACGCGGGGAAACGCGCGCGTCACATTCACATCGCAGCCGGGCAGCGACAGAATGGTCTGCTCAGCCGAAATCCTCCGTACGAAAGGCGTGAATTCGAAGTTCAGGCCGCGTATGGCATTTCGAAATTCATCGACGTCGGAGAAGCGAAATACTTTGGGCGCCAAGGCGGGCGCGTCATCAATACTGTTCATGGCAATGTGAAACGTCGCGTCGAAACGGACGCGCGTCCGGCGGCGATGCCGGTCCGATTCCCCCCTTTCGGTGTCCCGTTAGACCGAAAGAATCATCCTGGTTCGTGTCAATCAGTTGGCGGGCGTCCCGTTCAAAGGACAAGACGCCGCATCAAGCCTCGCCAAATTTCGATATCGTTTCCAGCGATGTCGGAGGTGCATTCATACCCGGCGCAGTGCGGTCTAAATTTCAAATTAACGCCTCTGGGGCGGAATGAAGGGCGTTGCTTAGTTGAAATTCATTTTGAGTACAGGCCCCTGCCATGATGGCAAATTCGCCTGCCGATATTCTGATTGAACTGGAAGACGCGGTCGCAACCTGTCCGCTGGACCGCTGCGCCCGCATCCTCGAAGGCATCGTGCAGCTGCTCGCCGGCAGCCGCGACCGGTCGCCGCAATTGCTCTGCAATGCCGTCGACGGCGTTCTGCTGCGATTGACGGAGCGGGTCGAGACCGGTGCGCTGATCCAACTCGGCACCGCGCTGGCCGGGCTTGGCGTGGCTCCGCCGGAGACATTGCGGCGTCTCGCCTCGCATGACAATCCGGACGTGGCTTGTCCCGTCTTGCTCAAATCCCAGGCACTGCCTGCGACCGATCTTGCCGCGATCGCGGCCTCGTGCGGCGAGCGGCATCAAAGGGCGATCGCCGCGCGCAGCGCGATCGAACCCGTTGTGACCGAGGAGCTGATCGCGCGCGGCGACCCGATCTGCCTGGCGCTGATCAGGAACCCGGGCGCCCAGTTCTCCGACGCGGCCTATGCCGCGCTGGTCGCCAGGGCCGCGCAGGACGGCGAGATCATGAAGGCCCTGGCGTTGCGGCCCGGCACGCCTGATTTGGTCGTGCGACAGCTGCTCTCCGCCTCGCCCCGCGAACGGAGCCCGGCCAAGCCCAATGCACCCGCTCTTCCGCCTGCACAGGCCGCGGAGCCCGCGCCGCCAGCGCGACCTTGCGCGGCCGACTATGCGAGCGCCCGGCCGGAGATCGTCGCGCTCAATCGCGTCGGCAAGCTCAACGATTCCACGGTGAACCGCTTCGCGATCCGCGGCGAGACCGCCAATCTGTTCACGGCACTGTCGGTGCTCTCGGGCGCGCCGATCGAGATCGCTGAGCACATCATGACCGATCAGGATTGCGAAGGCCTGGTGATGGCCTGCCGCGCGTCGCGGCTGAACTGGCAGACCACACTCGCGATCCTGAGCAATCGTAGCGGCACGCGGCTCTCCTTTGTCGAGCGCGAACGCGCCCAACACATCTTCGAGACACTGCTTCTGTCGACCAGCCAATGGACGGTGCGCTGGGGGGAAATCGCAAGCGCCAACACAAGCGATCAGGGACATCGCGGCGCGAAAATGGGGGTTAGCCGATGAAGTTCGATGGTCGAAAAACATCTCGCGTGAAGATGGACCACAGGCAGTCTGTCAATCTCATGGGCTCGGACGGCACATGGCGACGCAGCTGCGTCCTGCTCGACGTATCGCAAAGCGGTGCCAAGATCGAGGTCGAGGGCACTCTCGACGTGCTCCAGGCCAAGGAGTTCTTCCTGGTGCTGTCGTCGACGGGCCTTGCCTACCGGCGCTGCGAGCTGGTGTGGATCGACGGCACCATGGCCGGCGTTCATTTCATCAGCGCGGACGGCAAGAAGAGGCCGAAAGTGCAGGCTGTGGCCGAGCAGAGCAAGTAGATCCGGATCCAACCCACGCATTGAACTCCAGTACAGTGTAATCCAGTGCAGAACGCGCGAACCATGCAGAGCCCCGTCAATCGCGACGGCGGCATCCGGGAGAAAGAGGCGGCCCGCCCACTCGTGCAGGTGCTGGCGGACACGTCCGACAAGCTGTCGGGCGTTCGCTCGATTCTCGAAGAGAAATTCACCGTCGCGGGCGAACGGCTCGACGCGGACGCCAAGCTCGCGCAGGTGCCGTCCGCCATCGTCATCCGCGCCGAGTTGCGTAACGTCGACAACATCGCCGCCATCAAGAAGCGCGCCGGCAAGCTGGCGAAAGCCAGGAAGCGAATCTTCCTGCTCGAGCACACGTCTCACGTCGGCATTTCGCAAGCCTATGCGCTCGGCGCGACGCTGGTCCTGCCCGGAATCGTCAACCGGATCAAATTGCTGGCGGCGCTGAGCGATCCGGCTGACGATTCCTCTGCACCGTCAGGCGGCACCACGCAGCCGGACAACGCCGTCGAGACCGCGGCAACCGCGATCGCGTCGATGTTCACCGCCGTCACCCTCGGCCAGCCGCTCGACGTCGACGGCACCAGGGAAGCCGGCCGCCAGATCGCCGATCGCATCACCCAGCACGGCCTGTCGGAGTGGCTCACGACGGTGCGGCGTCATCACGAGGGCACCTATCAGCACTGCCTGCTGGTCACGGGCGTCGCCATCGACTTCGGCTTGAGCCTCGGCGTCGGGCGTGCCGATCTGGAGCGGCTCTACACGGCGGCCATGTTCCACGACATCGGCAAGGCCCGGATCCCGCTTGCCATCCTCGACAAGCCCGGTCGCCTCGATCCCGAGGAGCGCGCGATGATCGAGACGCATCCGGCCGCGGGCTACGATTTCCTGAAAGGTCACGACGGGATTTCGCCGGAGATCCTCGACGCCGTGCGTCATCATCATGAATATCTCGACGGCAGCGGCTATCCCGACGCGCTGTGCGCCGAGAGCATCGGCGACATCGTGCGCATCCTCACGATCTCGGACATCTTCGCCGCGCTGATCGAGCACCGGCACTACAAGCCGACGATGCCGCGCACCGAAGCCTATGACATTCTCTGCGGAATGAACGGCAAGCTGGAGAAGGCGCTGGTCGCCTCGTTCAAGCAAGTCGCACTCACGCGCTGAGCGCGAGCGCCGCTCGCCTTGCCCCCGAGCTAGTGCGTCGCGCGATATCTGGCGCGGCGCGGAATCGACCGGCGCGCCAGTCCATCCGCAAGCAGCTTCATGTCCTCGCGTCGGCCGCTGCGGATCAACCTGCTTAGCTCGTCAGGGGTGAAGGGAAGAGTGGGATCATCGTCGATCGGGTACCGCAGTCGCGGACCGAACAACCGTCGAACCAGGCTAGCCAGCCGCCGCATGTCAATTCCCTCGCGCCAGCAACAAACCTTTCAATCCGCATATTGTTCCTCCCGCGCGATCGAGATTGCAAGAGGCCTCGCGGACTCCACACCAAAAATATCGGTGAGAGAATAATCTCCTCCGCGTCGCGAGAGTCGGCGGCGCTAATCGGCAAAGCCGACATAGCGCACGAAATCGTCGTTGCCCTCGCGATTGGAGCGTACGGCGTTTGCTGCAAAGTCGTCGTCGGGATAGCCCATCGCGACGCAGGTCATGATGACCTCGTCCTCCGGAATATTTGCGACCTCGCGCACGATGTCGGAGCGCATGATGCCCTGGCCGTTGATCACGGAGCCGAGACCGCGGTCCCAGGCCGCCAGCACGATGCCGTAGCAGAGCGCGCCGAGATCGAAATGGCAGACCGCACCGGGATCGAGCACGCGGTCATAGGTCAGCACCAGCGACACGGGCGCGTCGAACTGGCGGAAGCCGCGCAGCACCCAGTCCTGCCGCATCGGCTTGTCGTCGCGCGCGATCCCCATCGCGCTGAACAATTGCTTGGCGATATCGACCTGCCGGGTGCGATGCACACCCTGGTATTCGCCATGGCTGATGATGTCGCGCTTGACCTTGCCGCCGCCAACCATCTCCTCCATGTTGCGGCGGCGTAGCTCTTCCAGCGGACTGCCCGTGAGCACGTGGACATGCCAGGGCTGGGTGTTCATCGACGACGGCGCACGCTTGGCGCTCTCGATGATCGCCTCGACCACCGCACGGGATACTTGCTCGTTCTTGAAACCGCGCACGCTGCGGCGCGACTGGACCAGCGTTTCGAATTCCACCTCAAGGCCTCCCTGCCCGTTCATTCGTCTGCGCTACGGCTGCAACACGTCACCGGTTGCCGATGCCGCGCGCAAAATCTATGCTAACCCGCAAGCAAGACCAAGAACCCGAGAGGACTTGACATGGCTGCACCGCTCGATCCCGTCATCGCCCAGATCATTCCGCTGCTGCCGTTGCGCGATCCCACCTCGATGACGCCACAGAGCGCCCGCGATGCCTTGCGCGCACTGGCTGCCTCGCGTGCCGCCGTGCCGCCACCGCCGGTCGATCATGTGCAGGATATCAAGGTGAAAGGCGGCGCCGGCCCGCTCGACGCCCGTGTTTACCGCGTCGGCAGCAGTCCCGCCCCGACCGTGGTCTTCTTCCACGGCGGCGGCTGGGTCGCGGGCGATCTCGAAACCCACGACCGGCAGGCACGCAACCTCGCGATCGAGACCGGCGCGGTGGTCGTCTCCGTCGATTATCGCCGCCCGCCGGAGACACGCTTTCCCGGCGCCTTCGAGGACGCCTTTGCCGCGACGAGCGACATCTTCAACCGCGTCGCGGAATTTGGCGGCGATGCAAAACGCCTCGGCGTCGCCGGCGACAGCGCGGGCGGCAATCTCGCCGCCACGACCGCGATCGCCTGTCGCGACGCCGGCGTCAAGCTCGCCGCGCAACTGCTGGTCTATCCCGTCACCGACGTCGCCGGCCTCTATGCCGATGCGCGCGAGAATGCGCGCTTTCCGTCACGCACCGAGAATGCCGAGGGCTACTTCCTCACGCGTGCGACGATGGAATGGTTTTGCGGCCACTATCTCGCCGATCCCAAGCACGCGGCTGACTGGCGGGTCTCGCCGTTGCGCGCCCCGTCGCTTGCGGGCGTCGCACCGGCCATCGTGACCACCGCCTGGTACGATCCCCTGCGCGACGAAGGCGCGGCCTATGCGAAGGCGCTGGAGGCCGCCGGCGTGCGGGTCAAATCCCATGACGGCCCCGGCCTCATTCACGGCTATTTCGGTCTCGGCGATGCCTCCGAGGTCGCGCGCGCGGAAGCACAGCGTGCGCGGGCCGACTTCAAGGCGTTGCTGACGCGCGGGGTATGACGGCTAGCTCTGACGCGGCCGCTGCGCGCCGGTATGCCCCCAGGCCTCATCCCAGTCCTGGCCGGATGCATCGACCACGCGACCATCGGCCTCGAAGAACTTGTTCGGCACCTGGAAGATCGCAAGGATCAGCGCGCCCTCCGGACACCACGCGGCGTGCCGGCTGCCCGCTTCGCGCCAGATGAATTCGCCGGCCTTGCAGGCGATGCCGCTGGCCGGCCCCTCCTTGTCGACGAGAGCGCCTTCGATGACGTAGCTCTGCTCGATGCCGACATGCTCGTGATCGGGCAGCACCGATCCCGGCGCGAAGCGCATCAGCGCCGTCATCAGGCCTGTGCCGCGGTCGAACAGCAAGGTCTTGGCCTCGCAGCCGGGAAAGCGCGTTGTCTGCCATTCCATTGTCGAAGGTCGGACCAGATGAGAATGCTGGTCCGCGGTCTGCGGGCTCGTCACGGCGTCCATGGCAACGCTCCGGTCCTGCTGGAATGGGACGAGCCTAACAGGTTCGCGCCTTCAGGTCTGCGCGCAGTGCAGCAAGCGGCGGGCGCGAATCCGAAATCCGGCCCCCGGCGCCGCGCGTCAAGGCAAATGCATTCATCGCACGCCGGAAAATATCAACGCCCGCGCCCGGCACCAGTGGATCCCGCTTGATTGCGCCACGATTCCCGGCTCCAATCCGCGCGCCATTTCTGGTTTAGGGAGACACCCATGATGAAGCGAATTTTCCTCGCAGCGATCGTTGCCACCTTTGCAGCGGGCTCGGCCTTCGCGGACGACACCTGCGAGAGCAAGGCCGTCGGCAAGGACGGCAAGGCGCTCGCCGGCGCCGCCAAGACGTCGTTCCTGAAGAAGTGCAAGGCGGACGCCTGCACCCCCAAGGCCGTCAGCGCCGACGGCAAGCCGCTGGCCGGCGCCGCCAAGAACAGCTTCCTGAAGAAGTGCGAAGTCAGCGCGTAGGGCCCGGCGGCTGTTTCAGGAAACTCTCGTGCCCCGGACGCAGCGCAGCGCTACTTCAGCGGTGCGCTGCAGAGCCGGGGCCCATGCCTCCACATGCAATCCCAAAGATGGGTCCCGGCTCAGCGGAGCGGCACTTCGCGCCGCACCGCGTCCGGGACACGAGACATCGTCCCTTGGATTGCCTTCACCCCCGCTTGAACCGATAATCGAACGCCCCATCCAGCGGCTTGATCAGCCCGGCCGTCGGCGCCGGGAAATGAATCGGCAGGATCAGCGTGTCGGTGTCGGCCACGGACGCAAAGAATTTCCGCCGCGACACCGCCGATAGCTTCGCGTCCCAATCCGGCTTCGCCGACCAGTCCGGCTCGCGGCACTGGATCTGGTGATGCATGAGGTCGCCCGCGACCACCGCGCGCTGGCCCTTCGAAAAGATATTTACGCAGCAATGACAGGGCGAATGCCCCGGCGTCGGCGTCAGCGTGACGGTGTCATCAAGCGCGTAATCGTCATCCACCAGCAGCGCCTGGCCTGCCTCGACGATCGGCCGGCAATTGTCGCGAAACACGGTGCCGGGCGGATTGTTGCCTTTGGCGTTCTCGGCCTCCCAGGCCGCGTACTCGCCCTTGTGGAAGACGTATTTCGCGTTCGGGAACGTCGGCACCCAGCGGCCGTCGCGCAAGGTCGTATTCCAGCCGGTGTGATCGATGTGCAGATGCGTGCAGAACACGTAGTCGATCTGCTCGAAGCCGATGCCGAGCGCGAACAGCTCGTTGCGCCAGCGCTCCTTGCCCGGAAAATCGAACGGCGGCGGATGGCCCTTGTCCTCGCCGGTGCAGGTGTCGACCAGGATGGTGTAGCGCGGCGTGCGCACCACAAAGGTCTGGTAGGTGATCACCATCATGCCGCGCGCGGCATCGAACACCTCCGGCTCCATCGTCGGCAGATGGCGCTTGAAGACCGCCTCGTCATAGGCCGGGAAGAAATCCTGCGGCCGCCGCCACGGCCCTTCCCGCTCGATCACCGCATCGATGGTGATGTCGCCGATCCGCAGTTGCTTCATGATTGTTTCGCTCCCTTTTTGAGGGAGCGTAGCAACGGCCGTCAGCGCGTCAAGGCGCGTAGCGGAATGCTAGCTCCGCAACCCCGGCGCTTCCTGCCCGGTGCGCGCGACATATTCCGTGTAGCCGCCGCCGAACTGGTGAATGCCTTCCGGCGTCAGCTCCAGCACGCGGTTCGACAGCGTCGCCAGGAAGTGGCGGTCATGCGAGACGAACAGCATGGTGCCCTCGAAATCCGAAAGCGCGTTGATCAGCATTTCCTTGGTGGCGAGATCGAGATGGTTGGTCGGCTCGTCCAGCACCAGGAAGTTCGGCGGGTCGAACAGCATTTTGGCCATCACCAGGCGCGCCTTCTCGCCGCCCGAGAGCACGCGGCAGCGCTTCTCGACGTCGTCGCCGGAGAAGCCGAAGCAGCCGGCGAGCGCGCGCAGCGAGCCCTGCCCCGCGGTCGGAAACGAGTATTCGAGCGACTGAAACACCGTCTGCTCGCCGTCGAGCAGGTCCATCGCGTGCTGGGCGAAATAGCCCATCTTGACGCTGCCGCCGACGGCGACCGTGCCCTGGTCCGGCTCGCTCGCGCCCGCGATGAGCTTGAGCAGCGTCGACTTGCCGGCGCCGTTGACGCCCATCACGCACCAGCGCTCCCGGCGACGGATCATGAAATCGAGGCCGTCATAGATGCGCTTGCTGCCGTAACCCTTGTGGACGTTCTTCAAGGCGACGACGTCTTCGCCGGAGCGCGGCGCCGGCAGGAAGTCGAACGCCACCGTCTGGCGGCGGCGCGGCGGCTCGACCCGCTCGATCTTGTCGAGCTTCTTCACCCGGCTCTGCACTTGCGCTGCATGCGAGGCACGCGCCTTGAAGCGCTCGATGAACTTGATCTCCTTGGCGAGCATGGCCTGCTGGCGCTCGAACTGCGCCTGCTGCTGCTTCTCGTTCAGCGCGCGCTGCTGCTCATAGAATTCATAATCGCCGGCGTAGGTGGTGAGCGAGCCGGAATCGATCTCGACCACTTTCGAGATCACGCGGTTGATGAACTCGCGGTCATGCGAGGTCATCAGCAGCGTGCCTTCGTAATCGTGCAAAAACTTCTCCAGCCAGATCAGGCTTTCGAGATCGAGATGGTTGCTCGGCTCGTCGAGCAGCATGACGTCGGGCCGCATCAGGAGAATGCGAGCCAGCGCCACGCGCATCTTCCAGCCGCCGGAGAGCTTGCCGACGTCGCCGTCCATCATCTCCTGGCTGAAGCCGAGGCCGGACAGCGCCTCGCGCGCCCGGCCGTCGAGCGCGTAGCCGTCGAGCTCTTCGAACGCGTGCTGCACCTCGCCATAGCGCGCGATGATCTCGTCCATCTGGTCGGCCTTGTCGGGGTCGGCCATCGCGACCTCGAGCTGATGCAGCTCGGCCGCGACCTCGCTGACCGGACCCGCACCATCCATCACTTCGGCCACGGCGCTGCGGCCGGACATCTCGCCGACGTCCTGGTTGAAATAGCCGATGGTGATGCCGCGATCGGTCGAGACCTGCCCTTCGTCGGGCAGTTCCTCACCGGCGATCATCCGGAACAGGGTGGTCTTCCCGGCGCCATTCGGCCCGACGAGGCCGATCTTCTCGCCCTTGTTGAGGGCGGCGGAGGCTTCGATGAACAGGATCTGGTGGCCGGCTTGCTTGCTGACGTTGTCGAGGCGGATCATGAGGTCTTTTCGGGGGATTTTTGCGTTGCAGCGTCATAGGCCATGCGGGCTCCAAGGGGAAGCCCGGCGAGGTACGGGTCGGCCCCGGCCAATCGCCAAATTCCTGCAATTCCCCCAGAAGCTTACGGCTTATAGACCTCGACCGTCTGCATCATGCCCATCTCCTCATGGTTCATCATGTGGCAGTGGAGCATGTAGACACCGGTGAAATCGAGGAAACGGGAGCGGAACACGACCACGCCGCCCTTGCGCTCCACGATCACGGAATCCCGCCATTCCGGCACCGCCAGCGCCTTGCCGTTGACCGAGACCACCTGGAACGGATTGGTGTGGATGTGGAACACATGGTCGTCGTGCTCATGGGTGTTGACGATGGTCCACTCCTCGACCGCCCCGAGCTTGACCCGCTGGTCGATCCGTCCGGGGTCGAACTTCTTGCCGTCGACGAAGAACTCGAATTCCTGCCAATGGCCGGCGGCATCGGCCTCCGGTGCGGTCGCCGACAGCACCACCTTGCGGCGGTTGGTGATCTCCGTCTCCTTGATGCTGGCGAGCGGCGCCGGCGGCAGGGCGCTCGGCAGCTTCATCTCCATCGGCGCGCCCGAGACCACGACCCGCGCCAGCGGTCCCACCGGCGACGGGTGCCCCTGATCGTAGGGCGCCGCGTTGAAGGCGTAGGTGCCGGGGCTGCCCGCCTTCACCAGAATGTCGGCGCGCTGGCCCGGCGCGATCAGAAGCTGCTTCATCTGTTGCACGGCGCCGAGCTGGATACCGTCATAGGCGATCGCTTGCAGATCATGCTTTTCCAGGTCGAGCAGCATGTCGTCCTGATAGGCGGCATTGAGGATGCGCCAGCGCTGCACCTCGCCCGGACGCATCTCGATCACCGGCCGGCGCTGGCCGTTGATGGCGAGGAAGCGCGTCGCCGTCTCCGGAAACAGCGTCTCGAAATTCTCGACCATGCCCTTGGCGTCATAGACCACCTGGGTCAGCACCATCAGGCGCTCGCGCGCTGTGGCGATCTCGGGAATGTCGGCGAAATCGCCCTCGATGACGATCGCACCGACCATGCCGCTGGACATCTGGATGTCGGCGCTGCCGTGGTGGTGCGGGTGATACCAGTAGGTGCCCCTGGTGTGATCGGCCGGCAGGGTGATTTCGATGTTGTAGCTGCGGCCCGGGGCCATCGAGCGCATGACATTGTCGGCGATCCCGCTCGGGCTGGCATGCGCGCCGTGGAAATGGAAATTGGTGTTGTTGAACTGGTGTGGATGGCTGATGTCGGCCGGCATTCCATCGCGGTTCGGCGGCAAATCGTTGATCATCTTGATGCGCAGGGTGTCGCCGGGCTTCATGCGCAAGGTCGGTCCGGGGCTGCCGCCTTCATAGGATCTGACATAGAGCCTGACGCCGCCGATCTGGCGATAGGCATAGCCGACGCGCAAGGTCGTGCTCAGCACGCCGTTGACTGACCGCCGCACCTCGGGCTCGACCAGCGACTGATCCATGGCGGGAACCGGCGTTTCCGGCACCATCCCCATCGTCGGCGACATGTCCGCGGTGTGGGACATGCCCGCATGGTCGTGCGCGGCATGCTGGGCCTTGGCGCTGCCCGCGACCAGCGACAGCGCACCGGCCTTGAGACCGTAATCGAGCAACTGGCGCCGCGAAAGCTTTGTCATATCCGCCGTCACTGGAGAGACATCGTTCGGATCATGTTGCATTTGAGTTTCGCCCCCGTTGCCGATCCGTCTTCAGTTCGAATCGATTCCAAAGCAAGCGCGAAACGACGATCCCGTTCGGGAAGCACAGGACATTCACTGGTTGTAAACGCCCTGCCCCTTTCTATCGTCGCATGACGAATCACGCCGGATTTGAGCTAGCATTGGCGTACTCTCCGGGCATCGATGCCGCCAGCATCATGATGTCCCCGAAACCTTGTACAAGGATCTGATCATGGGGCCTTCGCGACGTGAGTTCGTGAAGTGGTTATCGGCGGGAGGCATCTCGGTCAGCCTGTCACATCTTGCTTCGGCAACGGGAGCTCCCTTCGCGGCCCACGAGACGCTGCCCGGACGCGGCAAGTTCAATCCCGCGACAAAGGGCGCCGGCCGTGTCGACGGCGTCGCCAAGGTCACCGGCGCGAAGCTCTACGCCTCCGATTTCCGGGCCAACGATCTTCCTGGCTGGCCGCAGGCCACCTCTCACGCCATCCTGGTCCGCGCCAACGACGCCACGCATGTCTATACCGGCATGGACCTCGCCCGCCTCGGCGGCGCGCTCAAGCCATCGGTGGTGGTGACGGCCAGCGATCTCGACCGGATCGGGACGCAGGTGCCGGAATTCTATGCGGGCGACCTGTTCTGTCCGGTCGGCAAAACGCCGCTCTATCTCGGCCAACCGGTCGCGCTTCTGATCTTCGAAAAGTTCGACGCCTTCGACCGGGCGCGTCTCGCGCTGCGCGACGGCACGTTCGTCCAGTTCGGCGAGGAGACCGGGCCTGTCGTCGTGCCCGATTACGGCGCCTTCCGCTTCACCCGCGTGGCAGGCCCCTCGCCTGACAAGCCGGATGTCTATTCGCCGATCCAGGCCGGCTGGGTCTCGCCCAAGACGGTGCAGAGCGCGGCGCTGCCGGTGTGGTCGGCTCTCGCGAAGGACACGCCGGCGGACTACGCCAAGGCGGCGAAATACGGCGAGCAGATCCGCGCCGAGCTCGCCGCGGACGACGCCTCGCTGCTGGTGCTCGACCGCGAGTTCGAGACCCAATCGGTCGACCCGATGTTCCTGGAGCCGGAATGCGGGCTCGCCTGGTACAATGGCAAAGGCGGCAATCTCGAACTGCTGCTTGGCGTGCAATCGCCCTACGAGGCGGCGGACTCGATCGCGCATCTGTTCGGCAAGGCCCGCGCGCCCTACAAGCCGGCGCACATCAATGCGCAGTTCGCCCATGTCGGCGGCGGCTTTGGTGGCCGCGATCACACGCCTTTCATTCTCTATGTCGCGCTCGCGGCGGTCTGCTTTCCCGGCAAGCCGGTGCGGCTGGCGCATGACCGCTACCAGCAGTTTCAGGCCGGCATCAAGCGCCATGCGATCAAGATGCGCTCGCGCATCGGCATCGATCGCGCGACCGGCAAGATCAAGGCGTTCGCCGCCGATCACGTGCTCGACGGCGGCGGGATCGCCCATTTCTCGGCCAGCGTCGCCGTCGTCGCGGGCACGGGCGCGATCGGCATCTACGACATTCCAAAGGTCGACGTGCGGACCGTCGCGGTGCATTCGCGCGGCGTGACCGCGGGCTCGATGCGCGGTTACGGCATCCTGCAGGCCATGACGGCGCTGGAGGTCCTGATCGACGAGGCGGCGTCCGAGCTCAAGGCCGATCCGATCGACTTCCGGCGGCGCAATGCGCTGCCCCAGAACGGCCGGACCATGACCGGCAATCCCTACATCGTCTCGGTGCGCACGCCCGAAATCCTCGACAAGCTCGAGAAGCACCCGATCTGGCAGCAGCGGGCACAGTTCAAACAGACATCGTCGTCGGATCGGCTGGTCGGCACCGGCGTCGCCTGCGTGACGAAAGACTATGGCTCCGGCGCAGACGGCTCGCTCGGCCGCGTGGAGCTTGGCCCCGACGGCAAGATCGCCATCTATTGCGATCATGTCGAGATGGGCAACGGCATCGGGACGGCGCTGGCCAACCGGGTCGCAAGCCATCTCGGCGTCATCGCCGACGAAGTCTCGGTCGCCCGCGTCGACAGCTTTGACGTGCTCGGGCTGGTCACATCAGGCGATCCCGCCACCATGGACCAGAAGACCCAGGATGCCGCGGAGAAAAATCCGCGCTGGGTGCCCGCGATCAGCTCGCCGACAAGCTCCTCGATCGGCGCGCATGTCGGCACCCATTCCGCCGGGGAAGCCGCCCGCGTCATTTTCCGCTTCGGCCTGTGGCCTGCGGCACTGGAGCTGTGGCACATCCCGAAGACAGATCCGCGCGCCAGGCAATGGGCGAGCGCGACCTGGCAGAGCGGCCAACTCATGATGCCCGGTCTCGAACCGCTGGCGCTGCCGGCACTGGCCGCGACAGCGCATGCGCGCGGCTTCGTCACCGCTGCGGTTGCGCACAGCTTCTCGCGCTGGGCGTGGTCGCGGGCACGCTTTCCGCTGTTCGGCGAGCAATACCGCGCCGACATCGACGCGCTGGCGATCCGCAGGAGCAACGGCAAGTTCGAACGGATCAACCGTGTCAGCGTCAAGTTTCCGCCGACCGACAACAACCGCATCGGCACCGCCTACACCTCGATGTGCGGCACGGTCGTCCGCGTCGAAATCGAGCGCGCGACGGGTGCCTTGCGCATCGCCAAGGCCTACAGCGTGTTCGAATGCGGCACCGCGCTGGTGCCCGAGGTGGTGATGGGCCAGTCCCAGGGCGGTTTCGCCATGGGCGTCGGCTATGCGCTGCTGGAGACGCTGCCGCCGTTCGAGGGCGGTCCCGGCAACGGCGAATGGAATCTCGGCCGCTATCTGGTCGCCCGCGGCTCGGATCTGCCGCTGCGCGATCTCGAGATCGAGATGCTGAAGCCGCAGACGCCGGACGAAGCGCCGAAGGGCATGGCGGAGGTCGTGATGATCCCGATCGCGCCGGCGCTCATCAACGCCATCCATGACGCCACCGGCCATCGCTTCCGCGCGCTGCCGGTCACTGCAAGCCTATTGAAGGGAGTGCTCGCGTGACGACCCTCAGCCTCACCATCAACGGCCAGAAGCACGGTCCGATGGACGTCCGCGACGACCTCTCGATGAACGATTTCCTGCGCGAGATGCTCGGCATGACCGGCACTAAGTTCGGCTGCGGCGCCGCGCAATGCCTGAGCTGCGCCATCATCGTCGACGCGCCCGACGGCACCAGCACCACCAGCCCAACCTGCGTTGCGCCAGCCGTGAGCTTTGACGGCAAGTCGATCCGCACCGTCGAGGGCCACGCTCAGGGCGGCAATCTCTCGGCCTTGCAACAGGCCTTCATCGATCACTTCGCTTTTCAATGCGGCTATTGCACCGCCGGCTTCCTTGGCGAGGGCCAAGTGCTGCTCGAACGTCTCGCGCGCGCCCCTGTCGCCCGCGAGGCGCTGGAGCAGACCATTGCGGATGCGCTCGACGGCCATCTCTGCCGCTGCACCGGCTACATCAAATATCACGAGGCGGTGCGCGATGTGATCCTCGCCGATTCAAACCGCTATCTCATCGCCACCAAGTGAGCGCGCAAGGACACCAGCCATGAGATCCGACGCGCGGTTCAGGATGATTGTCGTGATCGCGGCGTTCGCCGGCAGTCTCGGTGCGGGCTACGCAGCGTCGGAAGGAGCAAGCCACGGGCTTGCCTCGCCCGACGGCTTTGCCAACATTTCCGACACCGAAAAGCGCTCGGCGGCGATTTTCGCCGAGCTCGGAAAAGTCCTGACGCATCCGCGTTGCACCAATTGTCATCCCGCCGGCGACAGGCCGCACCAGGGCGACAATGCCCGCCTGCATCAGCCGCCGGTCACGCGTGGACCCGACGGCCATGGCCTTGAGGCGATGCGCTGCAACAGCTGCCACCAGAAGGCCAATTACGAGCCTGGCCGCATGCCCGGCCATCCTGACTGGCATCTGGCCCCGCGCGAGATGGCCTGGGAAGGCAAGACCGTCGGCGAGATCTGCGAGCAGATCAGGGATCCCGCCCGCAATGGCGGGCACAAGGTGGAGGATCTGATCGACCACATCGGCAAGGACACCCTCGTCGGCTGGGCCTGGAAGCCCGGCTTCGGCCGCTCGCCCGTGCCGGGTACGCAGGAGCAGGCCGGCGCGCTGGTCGAGGCGTGGGTGAAGACCGGAGCGGCGTGCCCCGCACCGTGAGGGCGCCCGCGGAACTTGACCACATTAGAACTCTTCTCACGAAAGCAGCGACAGTCTGACGCATCTGTCGTGCTGAAAATATCACAGGCCTCGATCGTCGGCGTCTTCTTAAACCTATTCTAGATGCCAACGCAGTGCGCACCTTCGGTCACTCGGATAAGGCAGCAAAGGCTGTGTTTCCGGGGGTTGCAGAATGTGTTTATTCAAGACGAAGGTATCTCGCGCCGCCGTTTTGGCGAGCGCTACGGGTTCGATCATCCTTCTCGCCGAGATTCCTACGAAGGCATTCGCGCAACAACAAACGCTGCCTCCCGTAACTGTTGACGCGCCAAAGCCGTCCGCTCGTCCCGCGCAACCCGCTCGTCGTGCCGCACGCACCGCGGCGACAACACGCCGATCCCAGGTCCAGCGGCAAGTCGCAACGCCAGAGTCGGCGCCTGGTGGCGCCGGCATCGAACGCGCCAACGGCCCGGTCAACGGGATCGTCGCACGGCAGAGCGCGACCGGAACCAAGACCGACACGCCGATCCTCGAAACGCCGCAATCCATCGCAGTCGTGCCCCGACAGCAGATTGAGCAACAGGGTGCGCAGTCGATCGGCGAGGCCATTCGCTACACGTCGGGCACGCAGGGTCAATTATACGGCGCGGCGTCGGTGTTCGACACGGAAGTCAGGGTCCGCGGCTTCATCGCGCCACGTTATCTCGATGGCTTGCGATTGCCTTACGACACGACGATTCAATTCGCTCAACCGCGAACCGAGCCGTATGGGCTCGAGCGGATCGAAATCCTCAAGGGACCGTCGTCGGGGATCTACGGCCAGGCTTCACCCGGCGGCATTCTCAACATGGTGAGCAAGCGGCCGACCACCGAGCAGCGCGGAGAGGTCGAGGTGCAGACAGGCAGCTTCGACCGCATTCAGGGCGCCTTCGATGTCTCCGGCCCAATCGACAAGAACCGCGAGTTTCTCTATCGCGTCGTCGGCCTGGCACGCGACAGTGATACGTTCGTCGACAGGAACAAGGAGCAGCGCTATTTCCTGGCGCCAAGTTTCACCTGGCAGCCGACCACCGACACGAGCCTGACAGTGCTCGCCAGCGCACAGCGCGACCGCCTTGATGGCCAGGTCCACCAATATTTGCCTGCTTACGGTACGCTCTTCCCGAATCCGAACGGCCGCATTCCGGTCGGCACCTACACCGGCGAACCAGGGTTCGACAAAGTCGGTTACGATCAGGCCATGATCGGCTACGAATTCAGGCATCGCTTCAACGATGCCGTCGAATTCCGCCAGAACCTGCGCGTGGCGTCAGTCGACATCGACATGTATTCGATGCGCAATGCCGGGACCCTCTGCCCGATAGCGGGCGGCCATGTCGCCTGCTATCTCCCGGGTGTCGTGCCTCCGGTTGATCCTGCGCAGCGCATTACTCTGCGCGATGCGAATTTCATTGGCGGCAGCACGAAGAACTTCGCGATCGACAACCAGCTGCAGGCCGATTTCAACACCGGCTGGTTGCGTCACAAGGTTTTGGCCGGGCTGGACTACCAGAAGACCACGGTCGATACCGACTATCGCGGGACCTTCCCGGGCTTCCCGATCGACACCTACAATCCGGTCTATGGCGCGACGCCGCTGCCGACAAAGGCCACGATGATACCGTTCATCAACACCTCGACGAACAAGGACCAACTCGGCGTCTACCTTCAGGACCAGATCAAGCTGGATCGCTGGAATCTGGTGCTCACGGGACGCCATGATCGTGCGACCGCCGAGACGGCTAACAGGCTGGCCGGCGTGAGCGTCCCTCAGGACGATTCCGCGTTCACCGGAAGAGTTGGCCTCAACTACGTGTTCGACTTCGGCTTGGCTCCCTACGTCAGCTATTCGACGTCGTTCGAGCCGGTCGCAGGACTGTCGCTGACATCCGCAACGGGGCAGCCTTTCAAGCCCACGACGGGAGAAGGTGTCGAAGCCGGCATCAAATACGCCCCGCCCGGAACGAGAATGCTGTTCACCGCCGCCGTGTTCGACATGACCCAGCAGAATGTTGTGGTGAACACGCCGACATTCGTGCCTTTCCAGGTTGGCGCGATCCGGGTCAAGGGTGTAGAGGCCGATTTCCGCGCGAGCATCAACGACAATTTCGACATCATCGCCGGCGGCTCCCATCTGATCCCGGTCGTCGAGGAGCACGTAAATCCGGCCATCGTCGGCAAGGATGTCGCGAGCGTGAACCGCGACAGTGCGTTCCTGTGGGGCTTTTACAAGTTCACGGGGGGGCCGGTCGCTGGCCTGGGTCTGGGTGGAGGCGTCCGCTACACCGGCGGCGTTTGGGGCGACGATGCCAACCTGATCAGAGTTCCCGGCTATACCCTGGCCGATGCCGTGCTGACCTACGACTTCAGCTATCTCAACCGTGATTGGAGCGGTCTCAACCTGCGGGTCAATGTCAACAACATCTTCGACACCTATCACGTGACGAACTGCTTCACCGGCCTTGCCTACTGCGCGCTGGGTCAGCCCCGCACCGTCCTCGCGACACTGAGCTATCGCTGGGGAGAAACGCCAAAGCCACCCGTGCTTGTGACGAAGTAGCGAACTCGGGCGGTCGGTGCGCCCCGACGCCGTGTCGGACGGAAGGAAGAGTTCATTGACGGCAGCGACGCGATCTCTTCGGCGATGGGGCATTGTCCATAAATGGACGAGCCTCATCTGCACCGTATTCATGTTGCTGCTTTGCATCACGGGCCTGCCGCTGATCTTCCATGAGGAGATCGACGATGTCCTGCACAGCAGTGTCAAGGCCGCAGAGGTGCCGCCGGGCACGCCCCCGGCCGATCTCGACGCTCTGCTCGCCAATGCGCTGGCGAATGCCGCCGGCAAGGTCCCCCACTTCGTGATCTGGGATCGCGACGATCCCAACGCCATGTTCGTCAGCGTCGGACCGACGATTACGTCGGATCCTTCAAAGAACAACCTGCTCCGGATGGATCTACACACGGGCGCGTTCCTTGATGCGCCTGACGTCACGGCACGCTTCACCTACATCATGCTGAAGCTGCACACGGACATGTTCGCCGGCCTGCCGGGCAAGCTCTTTCTCGGCCTGATGGGTATCCTGTTCTGCGTCGCGATCGTCTCCGGGATCGTGGTCTATGCCCCGTCGATGCGAAAGCTGAGGTTTGGCACCTATCGCGCACGGCGAACCCGCGTCGTGCGCTGGCTCGACATTCACAATCTCGCCGGCATCCTGCTGGTGGCATGGACACTCGTTGTCGGCTTTACTGGCGTCATCAACACCTGGGCCGACCTCGTTCTGAAGATGTGGCAATTCGGTCAACTCGCCGAGATGACCTCGCAGTACCGTGACCGGCAGGTCCCCGAAAAGCTGACCTCGCTCAACGCGGCTGTGGACGTAGCAGCGAAGGCCATTCCCGGCATGACGGCGAGCTTCGTCGCATTCCCCGGCACGCTCTTCAGCAGCAAAAGCCACTACGCGGTATTCCTGAAGGGTGAAACGCCACTGACGTCACGCCTGCTCAAGCCTGCGCTGATCGACGCGGAAACTGGCAAGTTGACGGACAGCCGCGACATGCCCTGGTATGTCTCGACGCTCTTCATCTCGCAGCCGCTGCATTTCGGCGACTATGGCGGCACGCCACTCAAGATCATCTGGGCCGTTCTGGACGTGCTCACCATTGTCATTCTGTGGACCGGCCTCTATCTCTGGCTCCGCCGCCGCAAATCCGGTGTGTCCGTGGAACGAAGCATCGCGAACGCCTCGGCCGTCGAAAACGCCGCGTTGAAACCGTCATGAACTCCCCCAGGGTCTCGCGCCGCAGTTTGACGCAGATTTTTGCTGTACCCCTCCTGGTCGCGGTCCTCAGCGGCGTAGGACTCGTCTCAGCGCTTGTCGGCGATGGTTGGTGGGATGCGATGTCGTGGACCGCGCTGGCTATTCCGGCCTTGCTTTATTTTGTCTTCATCCGGCGACGAAACCCGAGCTGATGGCGAGGCCGCCAACCGCAAGCTGCGCTTCCCCGCGAGCGCGATGCCTTCGATCTCGCTGCTGTCCTCGGTGCGGAACCCGGAGAAGCCGATGCCAACCTCATGATCGCCGAACACGGGGTTTCCCCCTTCGCCGGCGTGCTCAGAGTTCAACGTGGCTCTGTATGCAGCGCGCGCTCTATCGCCGACTCCAGGCCATCAATCGTGAACGGCTTTTGAAGCACCAATTGCTGCTGATGCTGATTGGCGTTCCTGGCGGAGTCGTAACCCGACGCGAAGATGAAAGGAATCTGCCGTGCCGCGATCGTGTCGGCGACGGGAAAACTCATGGCACCGTTCAGGTTCATGTCGAGGATGGCAAAATCGTAGGCAGCAGATCGCGCCAGCTCCATCGCCTGATCGATATGTCCTGCTTCGGCAGCGATTTCGTGCCCCAGCGTCTCCACCATGTCGGCGACCATCATGCGGATCATCGCTTCGTCTTCAACGAGAAGGATCGAAAGGGTCATTTCGTTGATCCCTCGGGTACCGTTACCTGAGATTCGACCTGCTCCAGCGCGGTCCTGACGGCAAGAGCCAGCTCGGCCGGCCGGAAGGGCTTGCGCAGGAACGGGGCAGAGCCCATCGCGGATTCCAGTGCAGCCGAGTCGGCATATCCGCTGACGAACAGCACCGGCAAAGACGGCTGTATGATCCGAGCCGCCTTGACGACCTCCGCGCCATTGGTGCCCGGCATCGAGAAATCGATGATCATCAGTTGTGGATTCACCGATTTCTGGATGGCAAGCGCTGCCGCGCCATGATCGGCCTCGTGCACGGCATATCCGATCTCGGACAGGAAGCTGGTCATCAGACCCCGGACGTCGTGATCGTCGTCGACGACCAGGATGCGTTCGGCATGTCCGCTCTCGGTCGTGCCTGACGACGCCGCCTCGACGTCCTGCGCCGGAGCCGTGCGGCGAAGCAGCAGGCGAACCGAAGTACCCCGGCCGACCTCGCTGTTGATCTCGACATCTCCGCCCATCTGGCGCACCAGCCCGTAGACCTGCGACAACCCCAAGCCAGTCCCCTTGCCGGGAGGCTTGGTCGTGAAGAAGGGATCGAAGGCCCGCGCGATCACGTCGGGCGGCATGCCGGTCCCGGTGTCCGTGACGGACAGCACGACCCTGCGGTCATCCTGCTCATCGCAGGCCGTCGTGATCGTCAGTGTCCCGCCGTCAGGCATCGCGTCTCTGGCATTGATGGCCAGATTGAGAATGCTGACCTCGAGCTGGTTGCCGTCGGCAATCACGGAAGGCGCGGACGGATCGAGATTGGTCTTGATGGTGACGTTGGCGCCGAGCGACTGATTGAGCAGCTCATAGGTCCCCTCGATCAGCCGATTGATATCGACGGCCTCCGTCGCGAGCTTCTGCGTGCGCGAGAACGCCAAAAGCTGCGCCGTCAGTTTCGAGCCGCGCTCGGCCGCCCTGAAAGCGTTGTCCGCGAGCCGGGCGATGCGAGGCTCCGTCGCGCGCGAGCGGATCATGTCGAGATTGCCGACCACCGCGGTCAGCAGATTGTTGAAATCGTGGGCGAGCCCGCCGGTCAACTGCCCAACCGCTTCCATCTTCTGGGCCTGAAGCAGCGCGGTCTCGGCCAGCTTGCGCTGGGCGACCTCCTGACGCAATTGGCGGTTGGCTTCCTCGAGTTCCGATGTGCGTACCCGAACCTGCTCGTCGAGCGTGGCGTTGAGCGCGCGCAGAGCATCCTCGGAATTCCGGACCCGCAGCAAGGCGTTGATCGCGGCGGCGAGTTCGAGCGGTTCGGCCGGCTGCACCAGATAGGAATCGGCGCCCGCATTGAGCCCGACAACGCGGTCGTCCGCCGTCGTGAACGTCGCCGAGGTCTGAAGCACCATGACTTCCGGCCACTTCTTCTTGATGAAGGCGCAGACCTCGAAGCCGCTGATGTCAGGCAATTGAACGTCGAGAAGCACGACCGGCGGCTTGTGCTGCTCGACCAGGCGCAGCGCCTCCGCGCCGGTCCGGGCTTCGATCACCTCAAATCCGCCGGCGTGAAGATCGCGCGTTTTGACGTAGCGCTGCGATTCAAGATCGTCGACATTCAAAACGGTGATTTTCTCGCCCTTGGTCATGACGCCCCCTGAACGGCGTCGCGCAGGAACGACGAAACGCTCTCCCGGGAGATCGCGTTCTTGGAAATCAGCCGCACGTGCTCGGGCAGGCGCGACCTGAGCGCATCGTCGATCGTCATCGAGGTCGAGACCACGACGGGAATGACCTTGGTGCGCGTGTCGGCGGCCAACTGCTGAAGCACCGTGAACCCGTCGACTGCGGGCATCTGGAGATCGAGAACGATGACGTCGGGCTGCCTCTCTCGTGCGAGCTTCAGGCCTTCCTCGCCGCCGTCCGCCTCCAGGAATTCGTAGCGGGACTCATTGCCGACGATCTGCCGCATGACGTAGCGGAAGGTCTCGTCGTCATCGATCAGCAGCACGGATTTGCTGCCGCCGCCGGGGGCGCTCAGCAGTTCACGGTCCGGGCTGCCCATCGACGCTGGAATCGACAGCGAGAAGACAGAGCCTTGTCCCGGGATGCTCTCGACCCTGAGATCGCCGCCGAGCAGACGCGCCAGCGACCGCGATAGCGGCAGTCCGAGGCCGGTGCCCTTGACCTTCCGCTGTAATTTGGTGTCGACCTGCGAGAATTCCTCGAAGATGCGTTCGTGATCCTCGGGCGCAATTCCGATGCCGGTGTCACCCACGGCGAAGGTGACGCTCGTCCCATTGTCGCAAGGACGCGCCGTGACGCGAACTTCGCCCTCCTCCGTGAACTTCAGGGCGTTCGAAATCAGATTGCGCAGGATCTGCGCGACCTTGGCTTCGTCGGTGTAGAGCGCCGGCAGATCCTGCGACGGCTCGAACAGCAGTTCCACGGTGGCATTGGTCAGGAGTGGTTTGAGCGCGCCGCGCAACGCGCCGAACAGACTGCCGACGGAAAAACGCACCGGCTTGATTTCGGCCTTGCCGGCCTCGACCTTCGCAAGATCGAGCATGTCGTTGACGAGTTCGAGCAGGCTCTCCGCCGATCGCCTGATATAACCGACCTGGCGTTCCTGTTCGGCGCTGAGGTCGCCGTCGATGCGATCGAGCAGAAGGCGGGACAAGGCCAGCACCGAGTTCAGCGGCGTCCTGAATTCGTGGCTCATGTTCGAGAGGAAGCGTGTCTTGAGCTCACTCGCTTGTCGCAACTGCTCGGCTCGGCCGTCGAGCTCGGCATAGAGCGCCACGACGCCGCGATTGGTATCGCCGAGTTCCTGATTGAGCTGCTGGCTTTCTTCTTCGCGCCGCCGCAGTTCCTCCAGGCTCTGCATCAGCTCGCGGTTTTGCTCGCGCAGCGCAGCGAGCGGATCCGACGAGACCTCCTTCTTCAGGCTGGAGACGATCTCGGTGAGCTTGGCGCGCGGCCACGGCCCGACTCGCAGCGGCAATTTGTGGCCCACCTCCACCGTGGTCCCTTTGCCGGGCTCCGAGACGATGTTGAAGGTGTCCATCAGCCGGCGTGCGCCGATCAGGCCGAGCCCCATGCCGCTTTGCGAACGATACTGGCCATCGAGGATGATCTGCAAATTGGTGATGCCCGGCCCTTTGTCGCAGATACGAATGACAAATCGCTGCGGGACGATGCTGGCATCAAGAACGAATTCGGCGCGGCCGTTGCCGGCGTAACCATAGGCGTTGCGCGCAAGCTCGGAAACCGCGGTGGCAATCCGGGTCTGATCCTGCCGCTCGAAGCCCAGCAGTTCGGCAACACGGTGCGCACGCTGGCGGACTGCGACGACATCCCCCTCAGTCTCGATCGGCACCGCCATGATGGGCCAGGATTTGGAGGACGACATCATGGCATTCACCACTTTGCCACGAGCACGGTCGCGTCGTCGCGATTCCGGGTGAAGTCGCGGTAGAGGATCGCCGCAATCAACGAAGGATGAAGCGCGGCCAGATTGGAATACCGATCTGTCGTCCAGCTCGAAGCCAGCCCGTCGGAATAGAGAACGAGGAGGCCGCGCTCGAATGGATAGTCGAAGGCCTGGATCTTGCGTGCGTTGAAGCCGGCCGTGCCCGGCATCGAGACCATTCGCTTGGTTTCGCCCGCGACGATGGTCATCCCCGCAACGTTGCCCACGCCCGAAAAGACAATCTTCTTGATCGAGGGATCGAAGCGCGCAATCGAAACCGCCGCCCCGCGCGTTGCGCGGAGCCCGCCGTGAACATAGTCGATGAGGTTGGTGACGGTATGGCCGCCGTAGCGATGAAACAGCCTCACGGCTTCCACCGAGGCTTCGGCAGCTTCGGGTCCGTGGCCGAGCCCGTCGGCCACGAGCAAAGTCCTGACATCCCCGCTACTGGATACACTCCAGGCGTCTCCGCAAACTTCCTCCCCTGCCTTGGGGATGGACACGCCTCCCCAGGTTGGGGACGATGGCGGCTTCACAGCCGCCGGCTTTCCAGGCGCAACGCGGGCAAGCACGGCGGTGCCGATCCCCGGCCATGAGCCGATATCGACGAAATGCGACTGCCTGATCACCGAGCCAAGACCATGGCCTGCGGTGCCCGCGGTCGAATAACCGTCTTCGAGGCACGCCGCGACGTTGCTCATGCCAGCGCCCTTGTCCAGCGCAATGATCTCGATGCCCTGGCTTTCGTTGTCCTCGTAGGTACCGACCAGAATCTCCCCGCCCGAGCCGTGCTTGACGAGGTTGGTCGAGAGTTCGGTCGCGATCAGCGCGAGCTTGCCCTTGTCCGTGTCTGTGAACCCTGACCTCTGTGCCAGATCGGTTGCTGATCGCCTTGCCTCCGCGACGCCGCTCTGATCGTTGACGCCAACGGATTTCATGGTCATTTCCAACGCGCAATCATGACTTTGGTGCCTTCGCCGGGTTTCGATGCAATCGAAAATTCGTTGCAAAGCCGCTTGGCGCCGCCGAGGCCGAGGCCCATGCCCTTGCCGGACGTGAAGCCGTCCTTCAGCGCCTGCTCGATGTCGGCGATACCGGGGCCCTTGTCGTCGAAGGTGAGCCGCACGCCGCGGCGTCCCACTTGTTCGACAAGCTCCACCGTAACTTCCCCGCCGCCGCCATAGTCCAGCGTGTTGCGTGCGAGCTCGCTCGATGCCGTGATGACTTTGGTCTGGTCGACCAGGCTCAAACCGACTTCGAGCGCGTAGCTTCGCGTCACTTGCCTGACCCGAACCACGTCCTCCGACTGCTTGATTGCAAGACGTTCAGTCTTCGTCGTCGGCATCGTCGGCCTCCGCCGCGGAGAGCCGGCTTTGAATCAGGGCCATCCCGCGCTCGACATTCAGCGCGGTCTTGACCCCCGTCAGCGACAGGCCAAGCTCGACCAGGGTGATGGCGACAGCCGGTCGCATGCCAACGACGACCGTGTCGGCGTCGAGGATGCGCGAGACCGCGGCGATGTTGTCCAGCATCCGGCCGATGAAGCTGTCGACGATCTCCAGTGCCGAAATGTCGATCAGTACGCCCCGCGCATTGTGCGAGACGATCTTGCTTGTCAGATCCTCCTCCAGCGTGGTCGCGAGGCGATCATGCATGTCGACCTGGATCGTGACGAGAAGCGCGTTCCCGAATTTGAGGATAGGAATCCGGTCCATCGTCAGGCTTCCCGTCCGCCGATCTTCTTGTCGGCGAAGCCGGTCCCCTCGACCCGCCTGGACTTGACGACAGCCCGGCCGGTTTGCCGCAAGGCAACGGCGAACGCATCGGCCAGCGTCGCCTTCGAGATCACGTTCAGCTCGACGCCGAGATGAACCATGGTCTGTGCGATCTGCGGCCTGATCCCGCTGATCAGGCAGTCGGCGCCCATCAAGCGCGCCGCCGCGACCGTCTTCAGGAGGTGCTGCGCCGTGAGCGTATCCACCATGGGCACGCCGGTGATGTCGATGATGGCGATCTCCGCCTCGTCGTCGACGATGGTCTGCAGCAGGTTTTCCATCACGACCTGGGTCCGATGGCTGTCGAGCGTGCCGATCAGCGGCAGCGCCACGATGCCATCCCAGAGTTTCACGACCGGCGTCGACAGCTCGGAAATCTCGCGCTGCTGCCGGACGATGACTTCCTCGCGGCTCTTCTGGAAGATTTCCAGCGTGTACAGGCCGAGTTCGTCGAGCAGCAGGGTCGACGTCCCGACAGTCGACGCAATCTGCTCCGGCGAGAACGCCCCGTCGCGGTTCAACGCATTGAACAGCGGCTGCTTCAGCGAGAAGATGAAGGTCGCGGTCTCGCTCGGCGAAAAACCCTGCTGGGCGCGCGAGCGCGAGAGTTCAGCGAGCATCGCCTTGGCGGGCTCGTAGGCCGCATGGCCGGCGTTGCTGCCGCCCTGCGCCAGCGCATCGCGGAGGAGGTGGAGGAAATTCCTGGACTGCGCCTGCAACTCACCTTCGGTGATGCGTCCCGTGTGAAGCGTCCCCGCATTTTTCTGCAATTCCAGCCATTCGGGGAGAATTGTTGCCTCGTTGCGCGACACCAATGATCCGATGTCGCTTCCAGTCTGCCCAGCCATTGCCTTCTCCTTAAACCACACGCGACGACGCCCGCGTCTAGCGCGGGCGGCCCTCAATGGCAATGTAGCTGACCGTATCTCGCTGATATAGTTACATTATCGGTGATGCAGCGACCAGGAAACGCCTACGAATGCCCCGATTATAACTGGATCAACGCACGAGGGAACAATTGGTTCCCAATTTCCGCCAAACAAAGAAACTCCGCTTGAAGAGTGGGATGATTTCGACGCGGCAAGAGTATCGTGCACCACGCGTGGTAATTTGGCCGCTTCCGCTCTACGCCCTTCGCATCAGCCTGAGCGAAGCCGCCAACCGCAAACTTCGCTTGCCCGCGAGCGCGATACCTTCGAACTCGCCGCTGTCCTCGGTGCAGGTCCCCGAAAAGCCGATCCCGACCTCATAGCCGCCGAACACGGGGTTTTCGCCCTTCGCCGGCGTGTGCTCCTGGTTGAGCATCTCGCCCTTCCAGCGGCCATTCGCCGACGAGTAGGAGCCGAGATAGTAGAAGAACGCATCGCCGCCGAGGATGCGGCCGTCCATCAGCAGCATGACGCCGGACAGCCCGGCATCGACACCATCGAGCGCGCGCAGGCTCACGCCATAGAGGCCGTTGGCAATGCCGCCCTCTCCGATCGTGCCGCGCGGCGGCAGCGCCCCATCGTCGTCGAGCCGGGTGAGATTGGCCCAGAAATGTCCGCCCGGCATGGTGTCGGCGCTGCCTTCGAGACGGATCTGGTTGCCGACCAGCCGGCCGCGTGCGCCGATCGCGGCGACGTCGGCGCCCATCAGCGGCTTGTAATGGGGATCCTCGTTGTGCCGTTCGGTGATGACTTCGGCGACGATCTCGCCGTCGCGTTCAAAATAGGTGCCAAGATGCGCGAAGGCCGAATTGCCGCCCAGCATCTTGCCGTCATGCAGGCACATGATGCTGCGCCCGAAGGCATCGTGGATGCCGTATTCAACCTTGTAGAGCCCGTCCAGCAACGCACATGACCTGCAAAAAATCAGAATGAATCGGGGGCTACCTAGCACCCTCGCCGCATCAAGGCCACCCGGCTTTTGCGCGCAGGGGCCGCTCGCGGAGCCGCTCGCCGCATGATGCCATCATGCTCCTGTTTTGCCCGACGGAGCAAGATGATTTCGCCAAATCCGCAGTGGACGGCTTCGCGCCGGGAGCGGTTTCAGCGGCCAAGTGATTTCAAGGACTTGGCTACTGTGCATGGGTTGTTTTCGATTTTTTTGTTTGCGCGGGTCACGGACGGCCCTCGAACCCTCGCACGCAAGCATGCGACAAAGCGGCATGGACCGGATTGCGCCATCAGCCGACGAAGAGATCGCAGCCTTCATCGCCAGCGCGGCCAAACAGCCGCTGCTCGACGCGGCTTTCGCGCTCTGGTGCCGGCGCTTCCGGATGGACACGATCGAGGGCCGTCCGACCGACGAGGAGGTCCGGTTCTATCGCATGCTCACTCCGGAGGAGTTCAGCGCCCGCTACCGATACGAGCGTGACCACGCCCATGAAGGACCGATGTTCGGTTATCTGAAGCGCGCCCATCCGCGCGCCGATGACAACGCGATCCGGCAAGCCATCATCACATCAGTCAAGTTCGAGGGCGCGGCCGAAAAACATTTCAACTGGAACGGCGATTTCTGGGACTGCGTCGTGCGCGCCGTTGCGCAGGCCGCCGCGCAGTATCCCGATTTCCTCGAGACGACCTATCGCGACGCGCGCAACAATCTCGCCTATTACATGAAGTGAGCTAGAAGCACAGCGTGGTGACGAGCTTGCCCGCCTTGTCCTTGATCGCGTAGGGGCAGCGGATGCGCTCGAGCGCCTTCTTGGCGTCCTCGTCGCCGAGCGCAGCGGCGCGCTCGTAATAGGCCTTTGCGGCGTCCTTGTCCTTTGGACCGCCGCGGCCGTCGGCCGCGAACTCACCCATCCGCTCCAGTGCGCCGGGATGATTTTGCGCGGCTGCCTTCTCGAACATCGCGCGCGCGGCGACGTCGTCCTTCTCGCCGCCATTGCCGTTGGAGAGCAACAGGCCGAGCTGGTACTGCGCCTCCGCGTTGGTCTCGGCGGCCCGGCCGAGCAGCACGCGCGCTTGCGCGGGATCGGTTGGCGCGCCGCCGCCGGTGCCGCCGAGTGCTGCGAGATTGCTGACGCCGCGGGGGTTGCCCGATTGCGCCGCCTTCTCGAACAGTTTTCGCGCCTGCGCTTCGTCCTTGGCAATGCCGGCGCCGGTGCCGTAGGCGACGCCGAGCTCGACCATCGCGGCAGTCGATCCCTTGTCGGCCGCCTTGCGCCAGGCGGCGATCGCCTCGCCTGTCTGCCGGTTGGCGGCATAGGCGCGGCCGAGCGCGAACATCGCCCGCCGCGACGATGGTGCCGCCTGCTTGCAGAACTTGATCGCGGTCGCGACGTCAGAGGCAGCAATCTCTGTCACGCCTCTCACGTCAGCCGGCTTGTCGGGGTCGCTGGGATCGGCAGCGACCCGGTCGCACAGGACGAGGTCGGCCGATTGCGCATGCGCCGTGAGCGGCGCGGCAAGCACGAAGAGAATGGCAAGGAGGTATGTCCGCATGGCCATCACGTTGCGTCTCCGCTCCGGCAAATTCAAGGCTCGAGTCCCGATTGGCGCAACACGGGCACGACCTCGGGCGAGGCCAGATAGCGCAACAGCCGGTCCGCGGCCTCGGCCGATTTCGCGTTCGCCATGCGGCCGGCCGAGAACACGGCGGGTGTCTGCAATTCGTGCGGGACGGGACCGACAATTTCGATGCCCTCGACCTGCTTCAGCTCGCTGATCTGCTGCACGGCCAGATCCGCCTCGCCACTGACGAGCCGCTCCGCCGTGAATCCCTGCTCGACGATGGTGGCCCTGGCGTTGATCTCGGCCGCAATGCCCCATTGCTGGATCAACTGCGCAAAATAGACCCCGCTGGCACCGAGCCGTGAATAGGCAACCGAGCGCGCCGCGAGCAGCGTCGCACGCAGCGCCGCCTCGGTGGCGATGTCAGGATGCGGCTGCCCTGCCCGCACGGCGAGGCCGACATAGGACCGCGCGAGATCAGCCGCGCTATCGGCGACCACACGTCCCTCGCCGATCATTTCGTCGAGGCCTTCACGCGTAAGGATCACGAGGTCCGCAGCTTCGCCATCGCGCAGGCGCTTGAGCAGTGCCAGCGTCGGCGCAAAATCAGAATCGACATGGATGCCGCTGGCGGCCTCGAAGGCGGAGGACAGGCTGCGCATCGCGCCCATTAGGCCGAGCGTCGAGAGCATGCGAATGTTTTCCATGGTCCATTCCTGCCGCGATCAGGCGCGGTGCATCAGCTTGAGCGCGGCGGTGAGGCGCAAGGAGCGCTTGCCCGCCAGCGCGGTCGCCTCCAGCACCGCCTCCTCGCCGTCATAGGTGCCGGAGAAGCCGATGCCGACCTCGTGGCCGCCGAAGATCGGATCGTCCTTGGCCGGCGTGTGCTCCTGGTTGAGGATCTGACCCTTCCAGCGCCCGCTGGCGGCGGTGTAGCTGCCGAGGTAGTAGAACGCGGCATCGCCGCCGAGGATGCGACCCTGGTTGAGCAGCATCACGCCGGTGAGGCCGCCGTCGACGCCGTCAAGCATGCGCAGATGGATCGAGTAGAGACCGTCGGCGATGCCGGCCTCGCCGACGCCGCCGGCGATCGGCACCTCGTCTTCGGTGATCGGCGTCATCAGCGACTGGAAGGGCACGCCGGGCAGCTCCTTGAGTTCGCCCTTGAGGTGATAGAGATCGCCCTCGGCCCAGCCCTTCGCGATCAGCGTCGCATCGTCGGTGCCGGCCATGGCGCGATAGTTCGGGTCGGGGTTGTGGCGGACGGTGTTGATGACGATGTCGACGCCGGCTTCGGTCGGCTCATAGGTGCCGATATGGGCGAAGGCCGAATTGCCGCCGAGCAGCTTGCCATTGGCAGCATGCATCACGCTCCGGCCGACGGCGCCGCCGAGCTGAAATCTCGTCTTGTAGAAGCCTTCAAACACCAGCCGTGTCCCCGGCCCCGCACGCATCCGGGGCACACTCTATCCCGGTTTCGCTGGCGGTGGACAAGCTTCAAGCCGGCATGGCGGCCAGACCCACAACAAGGGCTGTCATCAGAATGCAAAAATCCGCCGGAGCTTTGCAGCTCCAGCGGATTGAAGTCCAACCCGGGCCAGCCCCCCAGCCCGGGCCGGGAGGATCTTTAAGCCGCGGCCTTCTTGTCAGCCGGGACGGACGCGATCGTCTTCAGGATCTGCGAAGCGATCTGGTATGGGTCGCCTTGCGAGTTCGGACGGCGGTCTTCCAGATAACCCTTGTAGCCGTTGTTGGCGAAGGAGTGCGGAACGCGAATCGAAGCGCCGCGATCGGCAATGCCGTAGCTGAACTTGTTCCACGGCGCGGTCTCGTGCTTGCCGGTCAGACGCTTGTCGTTGTCCGGGCCGTAGACGGCGATGTGGTCCATCAGGTTCTTGTCGAAGGCCGCCATCAGCGCCTCGAAATACTCCTTGCCGCCGACCGTACGCATGTACTCGGTGGAGAAGTTGGCGTGCATGCCCGAGCCGTTCCAGTCGGTGTCGCCGAGCGGCTTGCAGTGGAACTCGATGTCGATGCCGTACTTCTCGGTCAGGCGCAGCATCAGGTAGCGAGCCATCCACATTTCGTCAGCGGCCTTCTTGGAGCCCTTGCCGAAGATCTGGAATTCCCACTGGCCCTTCGCGACTTCCGCGTTGATGCCTTCATGGTTGATGCCGGCCGCGAGGCAGAGGTCGAGATGCTCCTCGACGATCTTGCGGGCGACGTCGCCGACGTTCGAGAAGCCGACGCCGGTGTAGTACGGACCCTGCGGCGCCGGATAACCCGAAGCCGGGAAACCGAGCGGACGGCCGTCCTTGTAGAAGAAGTATTCCTGCTCGAAACCGAACCAGGCGCCGGAATCGTCGAGGATGGTGGCGCGCTTGTTGGAGGCGTGCGGGGTCTTGCCATCGGGCATCATGACTTCGCACATCACGAGCACGCCGTTGGTGCGCGCGGCGTCCGGGAAGACGGCGACCGGCTTCAGCACGCAATCGGAGCTGTGGCCTTCGGCCTGCTGGGTGGAGGAGCCATCGAAGCCCCAGAGCGGAAGCTGCTCGAGCGTCGGGAACGACGCGAATTCCTTGATCTGGGTTTTGCCGCGCAAGTTCGGAGTCGGCGTATATCCGTCGAGCCAGATGTACTCGAGCTTATACTTGGTCATTGAGCCTCTCTGTAGATGATGCGAAAGGTGGGGGCCCGGGGGCCCCCGCACGATTGTTTACCCGGCCACCATCGGCCGACCCTTCACAAGCATTTAACGTGCCAAAAGGCCGCACTGCGGGAGGTTTTCCACCGGTGGCCAGATCGACCTTGGGGCGGCAAACCGTCCCCAGCGGCGTGCGTCATAGGCGCGCACCTTCGCGTGAAGCTGCACTGCAAAAATCCCGCGGAAAACGCCTGATTCTGGAGCAAGTGCCGGAGTGCCGGAGGTTGCCGATGAAACGCGCATCAACGTCCAGCAATTTTCGCAAAGTCTCCCACCCCTGCCTAGCAACCTTTGGAATGGCCCAGGCGTTGGTCACCAACACGGTGCCTTAGGGGATGCAGTCGGACCCCTGCCTACAAATTGGGCTGAAACTGATTTCCTTTTCAGCACTTTCCAAGTCGGGATGCGCGGCCGATATGGGGACTCCAGTAACCACAATCGAACGAGTCGGGCGCACCATGGAGGCCAAGGCGCTTCGACTGAGGAGCAAATCGCAATGATGAACAATGGTCTGACTCACGGATCTGCAACGATCTACCAATTCCCTGTCGGGGGCCGCGCGGCTCTCGCCGGACGCCGCTATGGCGAGACCCGCTTTCCCGCCGATCACGCGTCGCTTCCCGCGAACGTCTCGATCTGCAGCGACAGCTGGTACCACCAGGATGCGGTCGACGAAGCAAAGCCCAAATGGGAACGCTGATGCCTATGTCTGGTCTGATACCGCCCCGCTCTCGCGAGCGATCGACGGAAGTTTGAAAAAGGGTCGAAACAACGAAGTTTCGGCCCTTTTTGATTCTTGTCGGCCTGCCGGCTAGATGTGGAATCTCAGGAGGTCGTCCATCGGTAGGCCGAGGCGGCTGATGGGTGGTTTGGCTTGCAGACTGCCGTGCGGGCGATGCCAGTTGTAGTGATGAAGCCAGATTGGCAGGTTTTTGGCGCGCTGATCTGAGGTGTCGTAGGCCCGAGCATAAGCCCACTCACGGAGCACTGTCTGGATGAAGCGCTCGGCCTTGCCGTTTGTTTGCGGTCTGTAGGGCCTGGTGAAGATGTGCTTGAGGCCGAGCTTGCTGCACGCTCTGGCAAAGGCCTTGGCGCGGTAGCAGGAGCCGTTGTCGGTCATGATGCCGGTGACCTTCATGCCGAGGCTGCGGTAGTAGGTGACGGCCTCCTTGAGGAAGGCGATGGCGCTCTCCTTTTTTTGATCTTGCCGGATCTGGGAGAAGGCCAGGCGCGATGCATCGTCGATGGCAACGTGGACGAACTCGTGGCCGGCGCCACGGCTTTCGCCCATCTGGCGATCGTGTGTGATGCGGTGGCCTGGTCTGACGAACCTGCCGAGCTTCTTGATGTCGATATGGATGAGTTCGCCGGGCTGCTCGCGTTCGTACCTGCGCACCGGTTCGGCGGGCTCCAGATCGCGTATCCGGCTTAATCCCAAGTGACGAAGGATGCGGCTGACAGTGGCCGGCGACACCTTAACCTCGGCTGCGATCTGCTTGCCGGTGTGGCGCTGCCGGCGCAACGTCTCGACGGCGGCGCGCGTGGCTGGCGGGGTTTGGCTTGGCGATGAAAGAGGCCTCGAGGAGCGATCCCGCAACCCTTCGACACCCTCCGCGCGGAACCGCTTGACCCATTTGGCAACGGTCTTCGCTGTCGTGTTGAACTGGTGGGCCGCGTCGGCTGGGCTCAGCCCGCCCTCGACGACGCTGCGCACCATCGCCTCTCGACCTTTGGGCGTCAAAGGCGCATTCTTGTGGACGTTCATCTGGTCTTTCCTTGGAATACTGAAGCTTCGCAACCTCAGCTTCCTCGGTTCAGACCAGATGGACAACCTCCTGAGAGACCAAAGCTAGAGCCCAGGCTTTTCGACCACCGCGCACGCCGTCACCGGCCGCTTGAGATGCTTGACCGTGGTGGCCCCGCTCCTGGGAATCCTCAACGTGATCCCCGCTGCCGAATAGCGCGCGCCCGAGACCGTCAGCCGCTTGGCGAGCGTCACAGGTGCGCCATCGATCTGAAGGAAGGCGCGCTTGTCGCCGTCATAAAACCCGACGATGAACTGCGTACCATCGGCGCAGCGATAGGCCTTGAACGTTTGAGCCTCAGCGTACCCCACACTGGCCATTCCGGCCGCCAACATGGTGATCCCCCAAAGAATGGCCTTGTGCCGGCCCATGATCGCCCCCTGTAATATCCCTCAAGGACGCCAGCCGTGCGTCCGATGGAACCATAACCCAAGCTGAGCCCATGCAAGACTCCTCTCCGACTGATTCCCCTGCCCGCCACCTCGCCCTGCAAGGCGCCAGCAATTTTCGCGACCTCGGAGGCTACGTCACACGCGACGGCCGCACCACGCGCTGGCGGCACATCTTCCGTTCCAACCATCTCGGCCAACTCACCGCTGCCGACATCGAGATCGTCCGCGCGCTGGGCGTCAAAAGCGCATTCGACTTTCGCGGCGTCGAGGAGCGCGCAGCCGGCGTCTGCGTCATGAACGAGATCGCCGTGCATTCGCTGCCGATCGAGCCGACGGTGGTGGCCGCGCTACGCGCCGAACTCGCCAGGGACGCGCTCACCGCGCCGGTCGCGCTCGAACTCATGCGCGAGTCCTACCGCAACTATGTCCGCAACAACACGCCCAGTTTTCGCATGCTGTTCGGTCATCTGCTGGAAGACCGCGCGCCGCTCGTGATCCATTGTACCGCCGGCAAGGACCGCACCGGTTTTGCCAGCGCGCTGATCCTGCATGCGCTTGGCGTCGCCGATGACGCGATTGCGGAGGATTACCTTCTGACCAACCGGCACTACAAGCGCGATGCGACGGCGGCCATTGACCTGCCCGAGGACGTTCGCAATGCCATCGGCAACGTCGAAGCCTCCTATCTCGCTGCTGCTTTTGAAGCCGTCAGCAAGGACTACGGCGATCTCGAAACCTATCTGCGCGACGGGCTCAAGATTGGCGCGGCGGAGCGGACCGCATTGAAGGAGCGGTATCTGCAAACGTGATCAGGGGCGTCGTGCCGGTCAACCGGCTTCCCTACGGGGTCGCATCGGTGATCGCCTGGCATAGGGCTTTGGAGACCTGGAGCGTGCTCCAGTTGCTCTGATGGAGCATGGCGGGACGATCCGTCGGATCGAGCAATTCGTCGAACGACACCCCGTTCTCCACATGCCAGTGCCGCATCAGCGCCCAGCGCTGAAATACATTCACGCCAGCATCGTCTGCGATCCTCCGGATTTCAGACACCATCCTCTCCGAAAGCTCTGCCTTGTCATCGCGCAGCATGGCCGTCACATACTGCGGGTCGATCAACACCACATCGATCGGACACTTACCCAACCGACGCACGCCTTCGGCGATCTTTCCGATGACGTCACAGAAATCGAATTCATCCTTGCGAAAGACGGCATTGGTCCCGACCTGCCAAAGCACCATCGCCGGCAGCTTGTCGCCGAAGACATCGATATCGAAGCGGTCCAACTCTTTTGGCGCTTCCTCTCCCCCCTTGCCCCGGTTCAATACGTCGATCCAAACTTTCGGGAGCAGTCCGGCGTAATGTTGCCGCAGATACATCTCGAGACGAGAAGGGTAAGGCACCACGTCCTCCCGTCCGGCCGTCGAGGACGATCCCATCGCAATGATTCGAACGGGCCCCTTTCCACGCAAGGCGCCGGAGAAATTGCGCAGCTGATGTTTGAGCTTGATGATGCCTTGGGGTATGTCGACGACCGGCAGACTCTCGGACATATCACCCCCTCCCGCTATCCTGGGTTGCTGAAATCATTCAGCCTTGAAGCCGCCGCCATTGCAAGTGCAATTCGGCTGGAGCAATAGTCCGCGCAAGCTGAAGCCACGGAGAGCCTCGTGCAGGGAAAAGTCATCGTTGTGACCGGTGCGCTCGGCGCGCTTGGCAAGGTGGTCGCCGAGATTGCGCAGTCGCGCGGCGCGCGCATCGCCGGCATCGATCATGCGCCCTCGCAACTCCCGGCAACGCCTGAGCGCATCGAGATCGGCGGCATTGATCTCTCCGACGCACCGCAGGCCAAGACGGCAATCGAGACCGCCGCAAAGCACTTCGGGAAGCTCGATGCGTTGATCAACATCGCCGGCGGCTTTGCCTTCGAGACCGTCGGCGACGGCAACGTCAAGACCTGGCAGCGCATGCACGCGCTCAACGTGCTGACAGCGCTCAACACCTCGCACGCGGCGCTGCCGCATCTGGCCGCCTCCAAGGCCGGCCGCATCGTCAATATCGGCGCCATGGGCGCGCTCCAGGCCGGCTCCGGCATGGGCCCCTATGCGGCGTCGAAAGCCGGCGTGCATCGCCTCACCGAGGCGCTGGCGAGCGAGTGGAAGGGCAAGGTCACCGTGAACGCGGTGCTGCCCTCGATCATCGACACCAAGGCCAACCGCGCCGACATGCCGAAAGCGGACTTCGCCAAATGGGTGACACCGCAGGAGCTCGCGGAAGTGATCCTGTTCCTCGCCAGCGATGCCGCAAGCGGAATTACCGGAGCGCTGATCCCGGTCGGCGGGCGGGTTTAATCCGGCATCAACAGCCGCAAACTGCCCTTGAAACGGATGCTCTGCTTGCCGGCGAGCGCGATGCCCTCGCCGTATGCGGTCTCGTCATTGTAGGTGCCGCTGAAGCCGATGGTCACGACCTTGCGGCCCCAGACCGGGCGCTCGTCGAACGAGGGCGAGTGCTCCTCGTTGGTCAATTCGCCCTTCCACTTGCCGTCGGCCGACATGTAGCTGCCATAGGCGAAGAAGAATGAATCGCCGCCCCGCATGGTGCCGTCGCGCAGCACCATGACGCCCTGGTTGCCGCCCTGGACGGCATCCAGCATCTCGATGCGGATGTGATAGAGCCCGTTCTTGATTGTCATCGTTGCAAGCCGCCCGGCTGTCCCAGCCGCAGAATAACCGCAGCATCGGTTCCCAATCAAATGGCCCGGAGTTGCGAGTCCGATCCGGGCTAGACTGACCGCAAGTGATTCTTGGATCGACGCCTGTGGAAACCGCGCTCTATCTCCCTGTCAAACGCTTCCTCGAGGAGCTCGGCTTTACCGTGAAGGGCGAGATCGGCGGCTGCGATCTCGTCGGCCTCAGCGCCGGCGATCCGCCGGTCGTGGTGATCGGCGAGCTCAAGCTCGCCTTCAATCTCGAGCTGATCCTCCAGGCCGTGGATCGCGCGCCGGCCGGCGACGAGGTCTGGATCGCCGCCAAGATGTCAGCGCGCGGCAAGGGGCGCGAGAGCGATGCGCGCTATCGCAATCTCTGCCGCCGCCTCGGCTTCGGTATGCTCGGGGTCACCGACCGTGGCCAGGTCGAGGTGCTCGTGAAGCCGCCGACAGCGGCACCGCGGCGTGAACCGAAGGTCCGCTCCCGCCTCGTCGCCGAGCATCAGCGCCGCCAGGGCGATCCCGCGCTCGGCGGCAGCACGCGCGCGCCGATCATGACGGCGTATCGCCAGCAGGCGCTCGCCTGCGCTTCGGAGCTTGCGGCAGGTCCGCGGCGCGTGAGCGAATTGCGCCAACGCTGTCCCGATGCCGGCAAGATCATGCTTAACAATGTGTATTCTTGGTTCGAACGCACCGAGCGGGGAATCTACGGGCTGACCGAGGCCGGACGCGCGGCGCTCAAGCGCTGGCCGCAGGCGCCGGCGAACGACACCGCCCGCGAGGCATCCCCGCCTTAAGCGGAATTCATATCAGGAGACGTCGCATGATCGTTGTGACTGGCAGCGTAACGGCCCGGCCCGAGACGTTCGACGAGGTCCGCCGCCTGAGCCTCGCGCACGTTCATCGGTCGAGAGAAGAGCCCGGCTGCATCTCGCACGCTGTGCATGTCGACTGCGAGAACCCGCTCAGGCTGGTGTTCTTCGAACAATGGGCCGACCGCGCCGCCTTGGCCACCCATTTTGCGGTACCTGCGTCCGGTGAATTCGTGCGTAGCCTGCGCTCGCTGGCCATGGGGCCCACCACGCTGGAGCTTTATGACGCCAGCAAGCTCGAAAAGCTGTGAGTGCATAGCTGAGATGCCACAGCAAATTCATATTGCAATGCAACATCGGCGGCACTAGGTATCCCGGCATCGAAACGAGGCCGTTATGAACGCAGATTGGAATACCAAATATGGCACGCGGCGCGTGCGCCACGACCCGCCCACCCTGGACGAGGCGATCTTCGCCGCCGTCGGCATCACTGATGACCAGGAGCAGCAGGCCGAGATCGCGGCAGCGCTGATGGGCATGCCGCTCGATGTCGTTCAGGCGGAAGTGAAGAAGCAGGCCCGCACCAACAGCCGCATCACCGCCACGCGCGTGATCGCCGGCGAACAGGGCGCACAGCGCTCCGTGGTGGTCGAACGCCGCGTCGTGCGCCGCTTCGGCAACGACAAGCGCACCGGCACCTGAGCGCCTAAATCCGAGATTCCCATTAAAAAAGCGGACCGGTTTTGCCGGTCCGCTTTTTGATTCCAGTCCCTGCTGATGTTCAGGCGGCGCGATTGCCGTACATGCTGGAAATGATCTTCCAGCACGTGCTGTTGAAGCTGAGAAGCGCGCGGCTGGCCGTAAAGGGCGAGGCCGCAAGATCGGCGAGTTCGGCCTCCGGCGTCTTGGCGAGGTCGATCGTGCCGGTCGATTCGCCGTGGCGGAATTGCAGATTCGCCCCGAACTTCCTGGCGAGCGCCCGCATGGCGTGATTCTCGGCGCCCGTGGTGATGCGCAGGCGCTTGAAGCCCTTCCAGCGCGCTTCCGCAATCAGCCGGCTGAACAAGATCGTGCCGACGTTCTGGCGCCGCGCGGACGCTTCCACGCTGAAGGCCACCTCGGGCAGCGAATCGCCCTCCGGCGGATGCAGCTCGGCGGCCCCGCGGACCATGCCGTCGACAATGTAGGCGACGATCACGGTGCCATCCTCGGCACAACGCGCGGCGTAACGCTCGATGAAGCTGTCGTCGAGAAAACCGTTGAAACGGTCGTGCCGGCTTGCGGCATCGAGCCTCAGCAGGTGATCGCGCAGAAGCGGCAATTCTTCCTGCTGGCTCAGGGTCCGCACATAGCCTGGAACGGACGGCGCGCGGGTGGTGTCTTCAAGTACTGAATCTTCGAGTGACAAGTCTGAACTCCTCATGGTGTCCCTCGAGGAGGCGTTCGAATCCCTAGGCTTCCAATATTGTGCGTCGCAGCAAATTTATCAAGACGGGAACCTGCTCAAGTTTGAGGCAGCGGAAGCGACTAATTCGTTAACAAAATCAAGGCCCCGTAGTCTTACAGGACCAGTTGCGTCTGGGTCACCAAGGCGACCAGCTTGCCATCTTCGGTCTCCAGCCGGGTCGTCCAGACCTGGGTTCGCCGTCCTCGATGGACCGGCGTGGCGGTGGCGATCACCGTGGTCCCCTCCTTGGCGCCGCCGATGAAGTTGGTTTTGCTCTCCAGCGTGGTCGTGCCCCTGGCGTCCTCCGGCAGGTTGATCACGGTCGCGGCGGCGCCGACGGAATCGGCGAACGCCATGACGGCGCCGCCGTGAATGGTGTGATGAAGCGTGCAGAGATCGGGGCGGACCGTCATCCGCGCCACCACGCGGTCCTTGTCGGCCTCGACGAACTCGACGCCCTTGAGCTCGGCGAACGGCATCTTCATCGCTTTAAGTTTCTCGAGCGGCGTCATCGGATCTCCTCCCAATTCATTGTTGCCTCAGCGTGAATTGCTTCGCGCGGCAAAGCAATGACGTCGGAGGTAATCGCCGTGCTGACATCGGCGTCCGCATTTGCGCATATGCTTCCCCCATGCGCCACTTCCCGCCCCGCCGCATTGTCTGCCTGACCGAAGAGACGGTCGAAACGCTCTATCTCCTCGGAGAGCAGGATCGAATCGTCGGCGTCTCCGGCTATGCCGTCCGTCCGCCCCAGGTACGGCGCGAGAAACCGCGAGTGTCGGCTTTTGTGTCGGCGGACATCCCCAAGATCCTCGCGCTGGAACCGGACCTCGTGCTCGCCTTCTCCGATCTCCAGGCCGGCATCGTCGCCGATCTCGTTCGCGCCGGCGTCGCTGTCCATGTCTTCAACCAGCGCGACGTCGCTGGGATTCTTGCGATGATCCGTACACTGGGCGCGCTGGTCGGTGCGGGTGAGCGCGCCGAGGAACTCGCCCAAGGCTATGAGCGGCGCCTCGCGACGATCGCGGCAACGCAGCGTCCCTCACCCCGACCAAAAGTCTATTTCGAGGAATGGGACGAACCGCTGATCTCGGGCATCGGCTGGGTGTCGGAGCTGATCGAGATCGCCGGAGGTCAGGATGTGTTTCCGGGCCTGCGACATCAACAGGCCGCGAAGGATCGCATCGTCTCGGCCGAGGCGGTGCGCGAGGCCGCGCCCGAAATGATCCTCGCGTCATGGTGCGGCAAGAAGGTCGTACCTGCCCGCATCAAGCAGCGCGACGGCTGGAGCGACATTCCGGCCGTGCGCGACAATCGCATCGTCGAGATCAAATCGCCGATCATCTTGCAGCCGGGGCCGGCGGCTTTGACCGACGGGCTCGATGCGATCGTGACGGCGTTGTGGGGATGAGCGCGGATGAATCTGACGCCGCGACCACTCTAACTCCGTCATCCTGAGAGCCTGACCGGAAAAGAAAATTGAGTGATTTCAGCCCGTTGTGATTCTCTCGTGTTTGCGAAGACTCGAGGGAGCACAACATGTGTTGGACCGAAATCACCCGCGAACAATATCGGCGCGATGGACTTCGTTACGCAAGTGACATGACGGATGCGGAGTGGAGTTTGCTTGAGCCGTTGATGCCTGTCTGCTGTCGGCTCGGCCGTCCGCGAAAGATCAGTCTCCGCGTGATCATGAATGCAATTCTCTACATTGGCGCTAGCGGCTGCCAGTGGCGAGCACTGCCCAAGGACTTCCCGGCGTGCTCGACGGTTCAGTATTATTTTTACAAGTGGCGCGGGTCTGGCTTGTGGCGCACGATCAATGACACGCTGGTCCAACGCGTTCGGCAACGGCAAGGACGCGAACCTACGCCAACGGCTGGGATTATCGACAGCCAGAGTGTGAAGACCACGGAAAGTGGCGGTCCAAGCGGGTTTGACATGGCCAAGCGCGTCAAAGGACGCAAGCGTCATATCGTCACCGATACCGAGGGCTCCTTGCTAGCTGTGCAGGTGCATCCCGCCAATCTTCAAGACAATCACGGCGCAGTTCCGCTGCTGCGAATCATCGGCCGCCTGTTCCCCGGCCTGCGCCACATCTTCGCCGATCGCGTCTATCGTGGTCCAAAGCTGCTCGATGCCATCGCTGACCTGGGCAAATGGACCATTGAAATCGTCACCCGCTCGCAAAGCGTTGGAACGTTCAAAGCCGAACCCCGACGATGGGTCGTTGAGCGTACGTTCGCCTGGTTCGGTCGCAATCGACGGCTTGCCAAGGACTTCGAGGCAACCATCGCCAGCGCGGAGGCATGGGTCCTCATCGCAAGCATCCGTCTGCTCTCTCGTCGACTGGCCAGAGCTTGATATCTCAATGACTTATTTTGAGTCAGGCTCTGAGGTGCGAGGCATGGGACGCAACGCGTACCATGAGGAGCCTCGAAGGATGCACGGCCCCGATAGAGCCGGGCCGTCGCCCTTCGAGGGCCGCTGAAGAAGCGGCCGCCTCAGGGTGACGGTTCACGTCACCGCGTTAACGACCTGGTATTCCGGCCGCCGCCACACCTCACCCGCGATCACCTCTTCGATGATTTCGGCTGCACGCACGATCTCGCCCTCGCCAATGTACAGCGGCGTGATCCCGAACCGCATGATGTCGGGCGCACGGAAATCGCCAATGAGGCCGCGCGCGATCAGAGCCTGCATCGCGGCGTAGCCGCCCGCGAAGGCGAAGGAGATTTGTGAGCCGCGCCGCTCATGCGCGCGCGGCGTGACCAGCTTCAGGGACGGGCAGCGGCGCTCGACTTCACCGATCAGCAAGTCGCCAAGCGCCAGCGAGCGACCGCGGACCTCCGCGATATCGACGCGGTCCCAGATATCGAGCGACGCTTCCAGCGCCGCCATTGCCAGCACCGGCGGCGTGCCGACGCGCATGCGCTCGACACCGCCGGCGGCCGCATAGGCCAGTTCGAACGCAAACGGCTTTGCGTGGCCCATCCACCCCGACAGCGCGGCACGCACGTTGTCGGCGTGACGCGGCGCGACGTAGAGGAAGGCCGGCGCGCCGGGCCCTGCATTGATGTATTTGTAGGTGCACCCCGCAGCGAAATCGGCGCCGCAGCCGGCGAGATCGACCGGCAATGCGCCGGCCGAATGCGCGAGATCCCACACCGTGACGATGCCGAGCGCATGCGCCTTCGCCGTCAGCGTCGCCATGTCGTGGCGGCGGCCGGTGCGATAGTCGACTTCGGTGATGTAGAGGACGGCGACCTCCTCGGACAACGCGGCCTCGATCTCCTCCGGCGCAACCAGGCGCAATTGATGGCCCCGCCCGAGCGTCGCGATCAGGCCTTCGGCCATGTAGAGGTCGGTCGGGAAATTGCCGGTGTCCGATAGCACCACCTTGCGCGATGCGTTCATATCGAGCGCGGCTGCAAGCGCCTGATAGACCTTGAGCGACAGTGTGTCTCCGACCATCACGGAGCCGGCTTCCGCGCCGACCAGCCGCGCGATGCGATCGCCGATTTGGCGCGGCTGGGCATACCAGCCTGCGCTATTCCAGGCGCGGATCAGCTCGTTGCCCCACTCGGTCGTGATGACACGGCTGACGCGCTCGGCAACGCCGAGCGGCAGCGCGCCAAGCGAGTTGCCGTCGAGATAGATCACACCGTCAGGCAGGTGAAACAGCGATCTTGTGTCGTCATAAACGCGCAGCTTCGTCATGGGAATCTCTAGAGAATGGTGCGGACGCGCCAGAGTTCGGGGAAGAGCTCGACCTCCAGCATGCGCTTGAGGTAGCTGACGCCGCCGGTGCCGCCGGTACCGCGCTTGAAGCCGATGACGCGCTCGACCGTCGTCACGTGGTTGAAGCGCCAGCGGCGAAAGTAATCCTCGAAGTCGACCAGCTTTTCGGCGAGCTCGTAGAGCATCCAGTGCGTCTCCGGCGCTTCGTAAACAACGCGCCAGGCCTGAAGAACGCCTTCGTTGAAGCCATGGGTTTCACGAACGTCGCGCGCCAGCACGGCCGCAGGCATCTTCAATCCGTTGCGATCGGCGAGCCGCAGCACCTCGTCATAAAGACTCGGCGTCGCCAGCTCGGCTTCCAGCAGCCTCGTCGTTTCCGCATCGTGAGCGTGCGGCTTGAGCATGGCGTGGTTGCGGTTACCGAGCAGGAATTCGATCAACCGGTACTGGCGCGACTGGAAGCCCGAGGACTGGCCAAGCTGCGAGCGGAAGCGGGTGTATTCACTCGGCGTCATCGTCCGCAACACGTCCCAGGCGTTGTTGAGCTGCTCAAAGATGCGCGACATCCGCGCCAGCATCTTCATCGCAGGCTGCACCTCATCCTTGGCGATCGCGCGGCGCGCGGCGGCCAGCTCGTGGATGGCAAGCCGCATCCAGAGTTCGGTGGTCTGATGCTGGATGATGAACAGCATCTCGTCATGCGCCTCGGAGAGCGGATGCTGCGCACCGAGGATCGCATCCAGCGCCAGATAGTCGCCGTAAGACATTCGCCGGGCGAAATCGGTCTCGGCACCTTCCTTGGTCGGATCGTAATCGCTGGACGTCATGACATGCCCTTTCGATCGATCATCCCGGGCCTTGTTCAGTCGAGGCCGATCAGGCGCGCGGTAATCGCCGACGACGGATCCTTCAATCCGTCGATCACGGTGAAATGGTTCAGCCCGGGATCGACGACGAGGCGCGTCGGCACGTCGAAGCCGGTCCAGACATTCGCCAACAGGTCGGACTGGCGGATGAATTCCGGCCGCTCGCTGCCGCCGACCCAGGCGGTGACGGGCGAATGTCCGCGCGGCCGGTGCAGCGCCGCGCTTTCGAGCGTCGCCTCCTCCGCGGTCATGCGCAGGGTCTCGTTCATCTTCGTTTTCAGCAGCGGACGCAAATCGTGCAGACCGCTGATCGAGAGCGTGCCGGCGATGCGGTTGTAGACGTCAAGCTCGAGCCGGCTGTCATCGCACAGCATGCGCGTGACGAGATGACCGCCGGCGGAATGGCCGGCAAGCCGGATCGGCCCGGCGACGAGCGAAGCCGCCTTGGCGATTGCGGCGGCGATTTCCGCGGTAATGTCGGAGATGCGCGCAGCCGGTGTCAGCGTGTAGCTCGGCAGCGCCACGGCCCAGCCGTGGTGCCGCGCGCCTTCGGCGAGATCCGTCCAGGTCGACTTGTCGAAGCGCATCCAGTAGCCGCCGTGGACGAACACGACGAGGCCCTTGCTGTCGCCGTCGGGCAGGATCAGGTCGAGACGCTGGCGCTCACCCGCGCCATAGGCGGTGTCGGGACGAAAATTCTTCAGCCCGGCACGATAGGCCGTAGCCTTCTCCGCCCATTGCGCAGGCATCTTGTCCGAACCCGGGATATGGGCCGAATTGGCGTAAGCATCATCCCAATCGCGCATCGGTACGTCCCTCGGCAATCCCAGTCCCTGCGAATCCGCCTTCGCTCTTCGCGCTACGGCGGACATGCCGGGCGCCAGTCTGCCACCGGTCAGGGCGGCATCCTAGTCTTTCTTTTAAGCTTAAAGGATTTGGAGAGCCGGAGGATTGGGCAACCGCCCCGCAATATATTTCCCCGTCATTGCGAGGAGCGTAGCGACGAAGCAATCCAGACCTGCTCCCGCGGAGGGATACTGGATTGCTTCGCTGCGCTCGCAATGACGGCCGAGAGAACCCAGCCCGCCGCTACGCCTTCTCCACCCCACACCAATCCGCGATGAACAGCGCCATCGCCTTGGTCGACTTCTTCAGCGACTCCAGATCGACGAATTCGTTGAAGCCGTGCATCTCGCCGCCGCTCGCGCCGAAGCACAGGCTGGGGATGCCGTAGTTGAGGCCATAGAAGCGCGTGTCTGTGAGCGCGGTGAACACGAGATCCTCCACGGCGCCGCCATAGACCTTGTCGAACGCCGTGGCGAAGGAGGCTTCAGGCGCTGCGGCGTCGGTTAGCTCATAACCTTCCGACAGGAAGCCAGACCATTCGATCTCCGGCGGATTGTTGGCGAGGAAGCGGTGGTTGCGTGCGGCGGCGGCAACGCAGGCCGCAATTTCCTTCTGGTGGTCGGCGACCGACCAGCCCGGCAGGATGGCGATGCGGCAGTCGACGTCGCACCAGGCCGGCACGCTGGAAGCCCAGTCGCCGCCCTTGATGATGCCGGGGTTGAAGTTGATGGGATGGTTGAGCGTCTTGAAGTGGCGGTCGGCCTTAGCGCGCTCGTTCCATTCGATCTCGAGCTTCTGGACCGCCTGGATCAGATGATAGGCCGCCATGATGGCGTTGGCGCCGGAGCCGGCAAAGGCGACATGGGTCGGGTGGCCCTTCACGCGCAGGCGAAACCAGATCACGCCGACCTGCGAGCGTACCATCTTGCCGCCGGTCGGCTCTGGAATGAAACAGGCATCCGCACGGTACCCACGCTGCAGCGTCGAGAGCGCCCCGACGCCGGTGCTCTCCTCTTCGATCACTGATTGGAAGTGAATCCGCGCGGTCGGCTTGAGGCCCGCCGCCTTGATCGCATCCAGCGCGTAGAGCGCGCCGATGGTGCCCGACTTCATGTCGCAGGCGCCGCGGCCGAACATCTTGCCGTCCTTGATGACGGGCGAGAACGGCGGCGTGTCCCACAATTCCAGCGGGCCCGCGGGTACGACGTCGCAGTGCCCCTGCAGAATCAGCGATTTGCCGCCGTTGGTCTGCGGGCGGTAGGTGCCGACCACCGAGCGCGCCTTCGAGAAATCGTGCTCGATGGGACCGAAGCCGCGCAGATCCTTGAGATCATCGACATCGATGTGCCAGTCGTCGATCTCGTAGCCGCGTTCGCGCAGGAGGTCGCCGATCATGTCCTGGCACGGCCCCTCCGCCCCGCGGGTCGAGGGGATCGCGACGAAGTCTCGGGTGGTCGCAAGCTGGGCTTCGAAGCCGGCGTCGACGGCGTCAAGAATCCTCTGCTGCATTTCGGCATTCATCAGGCAACTCCAGGCGTTCAAACAAATCGAAGAGCGCCCGCAAGCTAGCCGATTTCAGCCGTTCGGGTACTCCACAAAATAAGCATCCCGCAATGCATCTTCGAGCAGCCGGCCTTCCGAATAGCCACTCAATGTCGCAGGCCGGCTCACGCCGTCGAGCAGGCGCGGGCACGGTTCCGGCGCGCCGAGCACGGTGCGGACCGGAATGCGCTCGGCATAGATCGGCAATTCGTAGTCTTCGTCGTCATCCGCGACACCCTTGGCGCGGACTTTTGCGGACGCTTCCTCGATCTCCATCGCGATGAAGGAGGTCGCCTTGATCTCCTGCGTGTTGCTCGCCCGCAGGCTCGCGGTGCGATCCGGGAAGAAACGGTCGACCATCGCGATCACCGCGCGCTCCTTCTCTTCGGCATCGGTGACCAGATAGGCGGTGCCGAACGCCATCACGGCGCGATAGTCGGCGGAGTGGTTGAAGCCGCAACGCGCCAGCACGAGGCTGTCAAGATGGGCGACCGTCAGGCAGACGCGCTCGCCTTTGGTCTGGTTGCGCAGCATGCGGCTGGCGCTCGATCCATGCCAATACAGCTTGGTGCCCTCGCGCCAGAAAAAGGTCGGCGTGCAGTAGGGCTGGCCGTCGATTACGTAGGAGACATGGCACATCATCGAGGAATCCAGGATGCGGTGAACGGTCTCGTGATCGTAGAAGCCACGGTCGTGACGGCGCTTGACCTGGTTGCGCGCTGACGTCGGGTAGGAATTTAAGCTCTCGGTCTGGCTCACGGCCGCTCCTGTTCAGGCTTGGAACAATTCCAGACCAGTTGTAGCTCCCCATTTGGTCTGCGATAGTGCCAATTCCATGCAAAAAATTCCGACCAATTCCTCCGCATCCACGAAGGCCGAGCTGCCGCTCGACCTCACCGGCGCGCACATCACGGCCGGCGCGTCCGCCGCCCACCGGCTCTACCAGGCGCTGTGCGAGATGATCGTCGCGGGCCTTGTGAAGCCCGGCGAGCCGCTGCCGCCGTCGCGCACGCTCGCGAAGCAAACGGGCTTTCGACGAAACGCCGTCGTCACTGCCTATGAGCGCCTGATCGCCGACGGTTTTGCCGACGCCACGGTCGGCTCCGGCACGTTCGTTGCGGCGCGCATCCCCGCACGCGCAGCCGATGCGAAGAGGCCGAAGATCGTGGTCGAAGCGCCCAGGCAAGGCGCGTTCTCGCTGGGGTGCACCCATATCGACGAGCGCGCGGTGCAGCGCTTTCGCGCCTTCGTCGGCCGACGCATGCGCGCGTTCGGATCCGAGCATCTGCATTACGGCGATCCCCGCGGCAGCCGCGAGCTGCGGGCGGCGATCGCCGATCATCTGTTGTCGGCGCGCGGCCTGCGCTGCGATCCCGATCAGATCATGCTGACATCAGGCACGCTGCATGCGCTGCGCATCGTGCTAAGTGCAATCCTCAAGCCCAACGATCAGGTCTGGTGCGAAGACCCAGGCTACCCCGCCGCGCGCAACACCATCGCGCATTGTGGCTATCGCGCTGTGCCCGTTGCCGTCGACGAGCACGGCATGCGTGCTGCCAGGGGGCGCACGGCGGCGCCGAACGCACGCGCGGCCTATGTGACGCCGTCGCACCAGTTTCCACTGGGCGTGCAGATGTCGATGCCGCGGCGCCTCGAGCTCCTGGACTGGGCGAGGCAGGCCGACGCCTTCGTGCTGGAGGACGATTACGACAGCGAGTTCCGCTATGACGGCGCGCCGCTGATGTCGCTTGCCGGCATCGATCACCTCCAGCGTGTGATCTACATGGGCACGTTCGCCAAGACGCTGTTTCCCGGCCTGCGCATCGGCTATTGCGCCCTGCCCGAGCGCCTGATCGCGGGTGTCGCCGCCGCGCGCGCCGCGCTCGACCGCTTTCCCGGAACGCTGATGGAAGGCGCGGTTGCCGACATGCTCAATTCCGGCGCGTTCGCGGCGAACCTCAAGCGGGTACGAAAACTCTATCGCGAGGCGCGCGATGCGCTGGCCGAGACGCTCGAAGCTGCCTCCGACGGCGTGCTGTCGGTGCCTGTGCCGTCGCAAGGGCTTCACCTCGTCGCCCGGTTTGATCCATCAGTCGATCTATCGGTAGCTGCGGCGGCCAGGCAAACCGCAGGCGCGGAAGGCTGGCTGCTCGCCGACACCTATTCGCGTGCGCGTCCCCTGCCCGGGTTCGTGCTGGGGTTTTCGGGGCACGCGGTTCCGAAGCTCGTGGCATCCGCGGAACGGTTGGCGCGTGACTCACGCGCGGCCTTGCGCGCGAGGAACAAGCCGGCCCGGCGCGCGTGACGAAGGTTCACTATCAGAATCGCCGGCCGGTCCCTACATTGCGGCATCGCTGTCGGGACCTTTCGCCATGCTTCTCCGCCGTACGGCCTGCCTCTCGCTCCTGATCTCCCTCGTGCTCGCGACGACGGCGCATGCCGTCACTGTCGGACGTGAGCAGGACATCGCCGACCTCAAGCTCGGCCAGCGCGTGCAGGTGGACGACGGAACCTGCCCGGCGGGACAGGTCAAGGAAGTGCGTGGCGCGAAGATGACCGAAAAGGGCGTGGCGCGAACCGCCGCCTGCGTGCCGCGCTACGGTCCGAAGGCGCGGTGACGTCTCAGGACTTCGCCGGATCGAACATGCACTGAAGGGTCGGCTTGGCGATCTTGGTGAAGGTCGGACCGATCTCGCCTTGCTTGGACGCCGGCACCCAGTCGGTCTCGATGGTCGGCACGCCGGTCTCGCTGATGCCACGCAGCAACGCCTCGCGCAGATCACGGTCCTCGACGACCGCGGCGGCGTGGTCATGCAGGCAGCCGCAGACCGCTTCCGGATGCTCCCAGCGCCCGAGCATCCGGGGGGCGCACTGGCGCACGAACTCGCTGCGGGGGTCCGGTAATCTCGTGGGAGCGCGCACCTGTGCCTGGGCGGCACTGATCGTCATAACGGATACGAACGCGGCGGCGCAGAAGCGAACAATCATGACGGCCTTTGTCGGCTGATTTTTATTGCTGGCGATCAGAAGCGCGCGGCGACCACGATCGGCTGCTGCGGCGCCGGGGTGGTCACCGGCGAGCCGCTGTACTGGAAGGTGCCGACACCGGGCAGATTGCCATCCGGAGAACCCGCGAACGAGGAGCCGGCGAGCACGAAACCGAAGGCAATGATGAAGCTGAGCGCGCGCATGATCGTGTGTCCCATTCCGTGGCCGGCGGTGCGCCGTCGTCGTTGTGAACCTGATAACCATGGGCGGTTTCGCGCGTGATGCGCCAAAAGGGCAAAATGGTTTCGTCTTCGTGATAATTGTTTCGTCGCGGCCGGGGCGACGACACATTCGGCAGAAAATCCCAATCTTTTCAGATGGGTCACAGCCCGGCTCAAAGTAGTCTGACAAGCTCAATTCGCACTTGAAATCATACGGCGCACGGCGCGCTGTCATGTGTGCGCCTTCCACGCTTCACATGCATTTTACGCTTTTCTGCTGAAGAGAGCCCCGAACGAAGGCTGGGTCCTTTCGAACCAAGGGCGCTTTGGCGGCGACCCAAGCCATCGAAACCGAGAAGCCCGGAACCACCGGGCGCGTTCAGTTGAGGGATGGCCATCATGACGGCGCACGATCGCGCAACGGCGCGCGACGCGAACACGGACCAACAAACCATTCGCGACCGCGTCGCCTCAGTCGGCGCGATGTCGCAGCAGTCGGGCCGCGGCTACGAGGCCGCGCCGCAGGCATTCGTGCGACTGACCGGCTCGCATCTCGCAAAGCCGCGCGCCAGCCGCACGCTCGTCACTGAGTGACGGGAGCGCGTCAGTTCGTGAAGAACTCGCCGCATTTCTGGACGTTCGCGTCATTCGGCCCCCACGGCATGACAGGCACGCTGGAGGTCGAGTTCTTCGGTGATCCCTCGATTATCCTGTCCGAATAGACCATGTAGACCAGCACATTGCGCTTGGCGTCACAGCCACGCACGATCTGCATCTTCTTGAAGAACAGCGAGCGGCGCTGGCGGAACATGTCGTCGCCCTGCTCCATCTTGCTCTTGAACTTGATCGGGCCAATCTGGCGGCAGGCCAGCGAGATGTCCGAGACCTCCTCGGCAAGGCCGAGCCAGCCCTTGAAACCGCCCTTCTCCGGCACCGTGAAATGACAGGCCACGCCCTCCACTTCGGGGTCGTCGAGACCATAGGTCGCGAGCTTGTCGTTCGGGCTCATCCATTTGAACACGGTGGAGCGGCGGAAGATCAGATCGGGCTCATCGGCAGCCGCGGCGGAGGTTGCAGGCATGGCCAGAGCCAGAAGGAATAAAGCAAGGCCTTTCAAGCGGATGCCGGAAAGACCGGGGAAACGAGATGACATGAAGTTCTCCGGTAACAAGTCCCCACGATGTAGGAACGCGACAGCCGCTCAGGAAGATGAGCGGCCCCGATCGCGGCCGCCGTTTACCGCTCCGTGAGGCTTTTTTGCTACGTTGAGGACAAAAGTCGCTGATGGCAGAACCGCCATGCTGGTGAACGCGTATCCCCTCTGCGAGACTAACCTCTGATTTGGATTGTGGATTCGAGGAATGAATAGCGTGAACGAGTGCCGTTTTTCTGCCACGCCGGCCCGGCTGTGGCAGGTCGCCATTTTGACGGTGGCAGGTGCGATCGGTACGGCCAGCCAGGCGGACGCAGCATTTTATTACTGGACGGATTATTCCGACGGATCCTATGCCTCCCGGCAGGACCGACATCCCGACATCTCACGCCAGAAGCCGCAAGCGAAGCGCGGCGCCGCGGGCAAGAAGGACGTTGTCGCCGAGAAGGAAGCCGGCACCAAGCCGCAAGGTCCGCTCGTCATCGTCGTCTCGATCGAACGGCAGAAGGTCACGGTCTACGACACCAACGGCGTGTTCGCGGAATCGCCCGTGTCGACCGGCATGAAGGGCCATTCGACGCCGATGGGTGTGTTCAGCATCATCCAGAAGCACAAGTTCCACCATTCCAACATCTATAGCGGCGCGCCGATGCCGTACATGCAGCGGATCACCTGGTCCGGCGTCGCCATGCATGCCGGCGTGTTGCCGGGCTATCCCGCTTCGCACGGCTGCATCCGCATGCCGATGTCGTTCGCGACAAAGATGTGGAACTGGACCAAGATGGGCGCGCGCGTCATCGTCTCGCCCGGCGAGATGACGCCGCACAGCTTCCAGCATCCGCTGCTGGCGTCGGTGCGCGTGCCGCCGCAGCCGACGGTGAGCCTCGCGCCGCAGACCAATGCTGACGACAAGGCTGACAAAGGCGCTGCGGGACCGAAGGTCGCTGAAGCCAAACCTGCCGAAACAAGGACCGCCAGCGCGGACAGCGTGCTCGAGCTGCGCTCCTCGGTCGGCCACACCGTGATGTCGGATGTGACGACCGGCAATGCGCCGCCACGAGAGGACGCCGCAGCTTCAACTGAGAAGGCCGAGGCAAAGTCTGAGACAAAGATCGCCGAGGCATCTGAGGCCGCCAAGCCGCAGACCGGCGAGGCTGCCAAGCCCGCGAGCGTCGATGCCAAGCCCGCCGAAGGAGCGGAAGCGCCCAAGGCCACCGACGACAAGCCTGTCGACAAAGTCGCGGCTCCCAGGGCCGAGCCCGCGAAGACTGAAGCTGCGGACGCCGCCAAGAAGCCCGATGCTCCGGCCGCCACACCGGCGCTCGCCGCCTCACCCGACGCGAAGAAGGACGAAACCCGCGTCGCCGATCCTGCTCCGGCAGCGAAGCCGGACGCGCCGAAGCGCGCCGGCCAGATCGCGGTCTTCATCAGCCGCAAGGATTCCAAGCTCTACGTGCGGCAGAACTTCGCGCCGCTGTTCGAGGTGCCCGTCACGATCGCCACCAGCGATCGTCCGCTGGGCACGCATGTCTTCACCGCCGAGGTCGACAAGACCGACACCAATGCACTGCGCTGGTCGGTGGTGTCGCTGCCCGTCACGGCGCGCTCCGCCGTACGCGATGACGACAGCCGCGTGACACGCCAGCGTGGCGCCGCCGTGATCCCCGTCGCCGCCAAGCCCGTTACAACCAAGCCCGTGGTCACGCCGGACAGCCCGGCCGAGGCGCTCGACCGCATCTCGATTCCCGCTGACACCATGGCCAGGATCAACGAGATGCTGACTACTGGCGGCTCGATCATCATCTCCGACCAGGGCATCAACCAGGGCGAGACGGGCGAAGGCACCGACTTCATCGTCCGCCTGTACTGACAAGCGTCACTGCGCCCGATAACGCGGTGTTGAGCGGACCGGCCGCGCCAGCGGAGTAAGCTCCGCCCCGGATCATTTCGGGGGACGCCGTCTTGATGAATCGCAGGACCGTGCTCGTCGCAACGCTTGCAGGCGCAATAGCGCCGGCAACGCGCGTGTTCGCGGATGGAGGCATGAGTCGCATCCCGGCCTACGCCTTCTCTTTCCCCGCACTGTCCGGCGACGATATCCGCCTTGCCGCCTTCACCGGCAAGCCGCTCCTGATCGTCAACACCGCTTCGCTCTGCGGTTACACGCCGCAATATGCCGGCCTGCAAGAAATCTGGACCGAGTTTCGCGCGCGTGGACTCACCGTGATCGGTGTGCCGTCCAATGATTTCGGCGGACAGGAGCCTGGCGGCAGCAGCGAGATCACGGAAACCGCACACCACCAATACGGCGTTACCTTCCCGATCGCGGCCAAGGCTGCGGTGGTCGGTGCGACGGCGCATCCGTTTTACAAATGGGCGGCAGAGGTCCGGCCCAGGGAGGTCCCGAAATGGAACTTCCACAAATACCTGATCGGCCGTGACGGCTATATCGTCGAGGTCTTTCCGTCGGCGGTTGACCCGGCCGACACGCGGATCAAGACCGCCATTGCCAAGGCGCTGGCCGATAGCTGACACGCCGCCCAATCCGGTTGGGCACAATTGCGGCGGGGTGCCAAACAGCCGTTGCAATGGCGAGGGCCCACCATCTAGGCTAGGATCAGCGCTAAGATATTTTGGGGCAGGACGGGTTTTGCCGGAGGCGAAAAGCCACGGCGGAACAACGGGATTAATCTCGAGGACATCACCATGCGTGTGGCGGCAGGACTGATTTTGGCAACCGCAATGTCGGTGGCGCTGACAAGCGCAGCGTGGTCGCAGACCCCGGCCGCAAGACCCGCCGCCACCCAAGCCGCACCGGCCGCGGCCCCGGCCGCTGCGCCGCCCGCAGCAGCACCTGCTCCGGCGGCCGCCGCCGCAGCGCCAGCGCAGCCCGCCTTCCCGCCTCCTCCCAAGCAGGCGCCCCAGCCCGCACGCGCGGCCTGCAATACGCCGGGCGCGCTCGGTGTCGCCCGCACCGTCGAGATCGACACCACCGGCGGTCCGGGCTTCGGCTTCGAGCACTTCAAGGAGCTCGACTTCCTCCGCGACAAGGAGGTGGTGCTGACCTTCGACGACGGCCCCTGGCCCAAGAACACGCCCGCGGTGCTGAAGGCGCTCGCCGACGAATGCACCACCGGCATCTTCTTCTCGATCGGCAAGCACGCGACCTACGAGCCGGAGATTCTCAAGCAGGTCTATGCGGCCGGCCACACCGTGGGCGCGCACACCTGGTCGCACGCCAACCTCAACAACAAGAAGCTCACGGAAGCGCAGCGCAAGGAAGAGATCGAGAAAGGCTTTTCGGCGGTGAAGTGGGCCCTCGGCGGCATCTCGCCCTCGCCGTTCTTCCGCTTCCCTGCGCTCCAGCATCCGCCGGAGATGGTCACCTATCTCGGCAACCGCAACGTCGCGATCTTCTCCTGCGACATCGACTCCTTCGACTTCAAGGCCTCCAAATCCGAGAAGGTGGTCGACACCGTGATGAAGAAGCTCGACACCAAGGGCAAGGGCATCATCCTGATGCACGATTTCCAGAAGCACACTGCGGAAGCCCTGCCCGAGCTGCTCAAGCGGCTGAAGGCCGGCGGCTACAAGGTGGTGGCGATGCGCGCCAAATTCCCGGCCTCGACGCTGCCGGAATACGACCAAGAGCTGCTCAAGGACGTCAAGCTGCCGACCGTGAGCACCCGGCCGGTCAATTCCGTGGTGACGACCGTTTCCGAATAGCTGACCTTGTCTCTACATCTCGAAGGCTACGTCATCATCTCCGCGGACGGCATGCTCGCGGACCCCGCGCATATCATGCCGCCCAGCCTGAAATTCGAAGGCGACAAGCTGTTCTTCGAGCAGGCGCTCGATCGCGCCGCGCTGGTCGTTCATGGCCGCCGCTCGCATGAGGACCAGGCGAACTCGCCGCAGCGCAAGCGGCTGGTCCTGACCCGCAAGATCAAGGCGCTCACCGTCGATCCGGAGATGCCGAACGCGACGCTGTGGAATCCAGATCATGCGAGCTTCGAGGAAGCCTGCGCTTTCGCCGACGTCGCCTCCGGCACCGTCGCGATCATCGGCGGCCCCGTCGTGTTCGACATGTTCATGGACCGCTACGACACCTTCTGGCTGTCGGAAGCCCCGCATGTGCGCCTGCCCGGCGGCGAAGGCTGCTTTGTCGGCGTGCCGGAGCGGACGCCGCATGAGGTGCTGGCCTCACATGGGATGAAGCCGGGTCAGCCATATCTGCTCGACGCGGCGCATAATGTGACTGTCACGCCGTGGCGGCCGGCGAGAGGCTCGACATAAAACTCGCGAAACAACCCCATGCACAGTACCGGTGTTTTGTTACCGGCAACTAACGGCTTCATTCGCTGCATATAACGAGCGAAGGATTTGCCCACCTGAGAGCATGCTACGGCGCCGGAAGGTGATAGGCCAGCACGCCGCGCAGCGTGTGCACCGTGCCGCCGGCGCTCAGGCTCGTCATGAAATCAGACGCCAGATCGTCTCTCGCCCCGAGATGCGTGAGGCGATATTCCGCGCGAGCCGAGATGCTGTCCGTGAGGAAGCGTTCGAAACCGCCGCCGAAGGTTGCGCCGTGATATTCCCGTGTGGGCGCGGTGCCGGGCAATCCGATGAAATTGTACGAGATCGACTGCGCCGTCGTTCCGCTATAGCCACCGAGCAGGTAGACCATCGTCTCCGGTGACACGAGATAGCCGACGCGTCCGCCGACGGTCCATCCCCACTTCACCGCGGCAAGGTCCGAAGAGACCTCGAAACCGCCGCCGGATGCCTTGACCTTGGCGCCACCGTTGGTCCCGGCATCGATCAGGCCGAATGCACCGAGGACCCATTTCGGCGCGACCTGTCGATCGTAGCCGATCGTGAACGTGCCGCCGACATCGGCGCCGCCGAGGCCGGAGGCGTTGAAGTCGAATACGCCAGCGAACGAGCCCGCGATATGGGGCGTGATGACGTCGCCGCCAATGCCGGCACCGACATAGACGCCGGTCCAGACCGGTTTCAACGCCGGCGCCGCCGACGTGGGCGCAGGTCCGCCGAACTGCCCGAAGCGATAGGCTGCTCCGATCCGGACCACATGCTGGGACAGGTCCGTGGTCCAGACCGCGCCGAGCGGATCAACCGTCGTATGCTGGCCAAGCGCGACATAGCGGTATTCGCCGCGCAGCGAGACGTTGCTGGCAAGGCGATATTCCGCGCCGGCGCCGACCGTGTAGCCGTGCGACGTGAGTGCAGGCTCCTGCGCCGTGAACGAAGGACCTCCTCCGAGGACCGCGTAGTTCAGATTCCAGTTGTTGATCCGCATCTCGCTGTAGCCGGCAAGGCCGTAGAGCAGGATATCGGGCGTCGCCAGAAATCCGGCACGGCCGCCGATCGTCCAGCCCTGATCGAGCGACGGCAGCGCCGCGCTCAGGCTCTGCCCGAAGAACGTGCTCGACGCACTGACCGTCGTGCGCTGACGTGACCAGTCGTAATCAACGAAGCCGCCGACCACGACACGCGGCGCAACCTGGATATCGAATCCGGCGAAAGCCGACAGGCCGAGATCGGCACCCTGCAAGCCGTCGAGCGCGAACAGATCTGCGCCGCCACCGGCCGGCGTCAGGCGCGACCGGCCTGTCATGAAATCGAAGCCGAGGCCGCCACCGACATAGAACTGGGTCCAGTTGGCCATGGGCGCCGCGAGCGGCCGCGCTTTCACGGGCAGATCAGCCGCACTCGCCGCCGTTGCAGCAAAGGCCGCGACGTGGGCCGCCCCTAGAATGGCCACAGCATGCGCCGCTCGTCGCTTCGAATGAACCAAGTGCCGCCCCCATCGCCCGCTGCAGGTTGTTCCACACAACCAGACGGCCGGTGATATTCTGCGTCGGCGCAGTTCCACAAGCGGACAGGCGCACGTGCTTCACCGCGGCCGCCATTTTAGGGAACCGCTGTGATCTCGAAGCCATAATCTATGAATGAGGGTTCACGAGAGCGGCGCCGATTTGCATCGGCGCCGACACCAACATCCGATGCGTCGACTACACGTCCCCGTAGGCCGTCTCCGCCGAGCGCGTGGCGCGGCCATAGCCCATGATCATGAACAGCGCGCCGATGATCGAGAGGTTCTTGAGCGCATCGACCAGCACCTTGGCGTTGTCGGGCGGCACCTGGTTCCAGAAGTCGTAAAACAGCACGGTCGAAACCGCGACGTAGACGATCATCAGCAACGCGAAGAAGCGCGCGCCGAAATTCAGCGCGATCATCAACCCCGCAATGATCTCGAGCCCGCCGAGCGCGATCGCCAGCAGTTGCGGCGTGGTCATGGCCGTCGCCGTCTCGATCTGCTTGGCGTAAGGCGCGATTGCCTCAGGCACCACGACCTTGGTGGCGATGAAATCCGCCGTGGCCTGCATGGCAAAGAGCTTGGTGGCGCCCGTGTAGATGAACAGCACGGCGAACAGGATCCGCCCGAAAGTCACGAACGCTGGCATGATCGGCCTCTTAGCTCAGGCTTTTTGAAAGCGGAATTTCGACGAAAGTACCGAGGGATTATGGAGAGTCATTCGCCGGTTTACAAACGGGGAAATGGGAACCTGCGAGTAATTCAAAAGGGAATGAGCGCACGGTGCACCTTAGCGGAATCGAACCGGGAGCGGCGACCACAACGCTCTCGGCGTCATGGCCGGGCTTGACCCGGCCATCCACGACTTACCTCGCCGCACGGAGAACGTGGATGCCCGGGACAAGCCCGGGCATGACGAGTTCGTGGAACGTCGCCCCTTACGTGAACAACGTCGGCTGCTGCCGCGCCGCGCGCTCTTGCGCTTCCACGACTGCGACGGCCGTCATGTTCAGGATGCCACGCGCCGTCACCGATGGCGTGAGGATGTGCGCGGTGCGCGCCGGGCCGATCAGGATCGGGCCGACGGGCAGCGCGTCCGCCAGCGACTTGATCATCTGATAGGCGACGTTGGCGGTGTCCAGCGTCGGCATGATCAGGATGTTGGCCTCGCCCTCGAGCTTGGAGTGCGGCAGCACCATTTTTCGCGCAGCCGCGGAGAGCGCGGTATCGCCCTGCATCTCGCCGTCGGCCTCGATCTCCGGATGCTTGTCCTTCAACAGCTGGGTCGCCCGGCGCATCTTGCGCGAGGAATCCGTGTCATAGCTGCCGAAATCCGAATGCGAGACGAAGGCAATCTTCGGCTTGATGTTGAAGCGCTGAACGTGGACCGCCGCGAGCGAGGCGATCTCGGCGAGCTCTTCCGCACTCGGATTGGGTCGCACCTGCGTGTCGGCGATGAAGAAGGCGCCCTTGCTGGTGATCAGCAGCGCCAGCGCGGCATAGTCGCTGATCCCAGGCGAGAAGCCGATGATCTCGCGGACATGACGCAGATGGTGCATGTAGCGGCCCTCGACGCCGCAGAGCATGGCATCCGCCTCCCCGCGCGTCACCGCGAGCGCGGCGATCACCGTGTTGTTGGTGCGCACCACCGTGCGCGCCGCATCCGGCGTCACGCCGCGGCGGCCGGCGACCTCGACATAGGACTGCACGTAGGAGCGGTAGCGCGGATCGTCCTCGGGATTGACGAGGTCGAAATCCTTGCCGGCCTTGATCGACAGGCCGAAGCGCTTGATCCGTGCTTCGACCACCGACGGACGTCCCACCAGGATCGGCGTCGCCAGCTTCTCCTCCAGCACCACTTGCGTGGCGCGCAGCACGCGCTCGTCCTCGCCTTCGGCGAAGATCACGCGCACCGGCTGGGTCTTGGCCTTGGCGAACATCGGCTTCATGACGAGGCCGGAGCGGAAGGCGAAACGCTCGAGCAGCGCGGTGTATTCGTCGAAATTGGTGATGGGCCGCGTCGCCACGCCCGATTCCATCGCCGCCTTCGCCACTGCCGGCGCGATGCGGAGGATCAGGCGCGGATCAAACGGACTCGGGATCAGCGAGCCCGGGCCAAACCCCTGCGTCTCGCCGGTATCAAAACCCTGCGCAACCGCATCCGACGGCGCCTCGCGCGCGAGCTGCGCGATGGCCTCGACGGCCGCGTGCTTCATCTCCTCGTTGATGGCGCTGGCACCGACATCGAGCGCGCCGCGAAAGATGAAGGGGAAGCAGAGGACGTTGTTGACCTGGTTCGGATAGTCGGAGCGGCCGGTGCAGATCATGGCGTCGGGGCGCACTTTTCGCGCTTCTTCCGGCATGATCTCGGGCGTCGGATTGGCGAGCGCCATGATCAGCGGCTTGTCGCCCATCGCTTTCGCCATCTCCGGCTTGAGCACGCCTGGTGCCGAGAGCCCGATGAAGATGTCGGCGCCGCCGATGACGTCGCCAAGCGTGCGCTTGTCGGTCTTCTGGGCATAGACTGCCTTCCAGCGGTCCATCGTGGTGTTGCGGCCCTCGTGCACGAGGCCGTCGATATCGCAGACCCAGATGTTCTTGCGCTGCGCGCCCATCGACACCAGGAGATTGAGCGTCGCGATCGCGGCAGCGCCAGCCCCCGACGCCACGATCTTGACGTCGGACAGTTTCTTGCCGTTCAGCCTGAGACCGTTGGTGATGGCGGCGGCGACGATGATGGCGGTGCCGTGCTGATCGTCATGGAAGACCGGGATCTTCATGCGCTCCTTCAGCTGCGCCTCGATCTCGAAGCACTCCGGTCCGCGGATGTCTTCCAGATTGATGCCGCCGAAGGTCGGCTCGAGCGCGGCCACGGTCTCGACCACGCGCTCGATGGTGTCGGCGGCGATCTCGATGTCGAACACGTCGATGCCGGCGAACTTCTTGAACAGGACGGCCTTGCCCTCCATCACCGGCTTGGAGGCGAGCGGGCCGATATTGCCGAGGCCGAGCACGGCGGTGCCGTTGGAGACCACGGCGACCAGATTGGAGCGGATCGTCAACGTGGCGGCTTCCGCCGGATTCTTGGCGATCTCCATGCAAGCGGCGGCAACGCCCGGCGAATAGGCAAGCGCGAGGTCGCGCTGGTTGGCAAGCGGCTTGCTCGCCTGGATCTCGAGCTTTCCGGGGCGCGGCAGACGATGGTAGGCGAGCGCCGCCTGGTGGAGATCATCGGAATAGGACGACATGCGGTCTCTTGCCTCGCGTTACCGGCCTCAAAGTGCCTCATCCGGAGCCGCCGTCCAAGCCGACGGTTATTTCCGGGTCGTGGAAACGGGATGAAGCACGGCCGAAGGCCCGGTGGCAATATCCGATTGCGCCCCCATCAACAGGGCGGCCGGTCAAATATCTGATAGCGCTAGCTTTCCCTGGACCGCGCGGCGTTTCCCGAATATGGCAGGTTGCGCAGTGCAAAACGAGCAACTGGAGCTGGGAATGAAGCGCATCCTGATCGGCCTGATCGTGGCAGCCGTGCTCGCCGCGGGCGGATGGTTCGGCTTCAACCTCTACGTCCAGCATCGCGCCACCGCCGAGGTCGAGGCGGCATTCGAGCAGATCCGCGCCAGTGGCGGCAAGGCGACCCACGGCAAGGTCGAGTTCGATCTGATGACGCGGACGCTGACCATCGAGGACATTGCAGTCACGCCCGGCAACCAGCCGCAAGCACAGGTCAGGATCGCCGGCATCAAGGGCACCGGCGTTCGCCTGATCGACGACACCAGGTTTTCGGCCGACAGCATCGACATCACCGGCTTCGAAGCCGCACTCGACCAGGTCGGCCCGACCAAGGTGAAAGCGTCCTACAAGATTCCGCAACTGACGATGCGTGACTACGCCGGACCCGTTCATAGCGGGCCGGCGCCGGCGAACGGCTCCCTGATCGATCTCTATCGCTATGCGCTCGGTCAATATGCGAGCGTCACGGCAACCTCGCTCACGGCGCCGGCGCTGACGATGAACTTTGATTCCGGCAGCGGTCCTGGCGGCAGCGGCGAGGTCACTTATTCCGGCTTGACGATCCAGAACCTCAAGCACGGCAAGATCGATGCGATGAAGGCGGATCGCGCCGTCATCTCGGTCGACGTGAGACAGCCAGGCAAGCCGGACAAGCTGACCGGTGAGCTGTCGAACATCATCGTGAACGATTTCGATGCGACCGCGATCATCGCCACGCTCGATCCGCAGACGAGCAAGGACGAGACCTATCACCGCGTTTACCGGCAAGTCTCGGCGGGCCCCTACGCGCTCAAATCAGCCCAGGGGATACGCGTCGACATCGATGGCTTCGTGATGGAGGACATCGGCGTACAGCCATCGAAATTCCGGCTGGGCGAGATCTTTGCCGCGTTGCCGCAGGATCAATCAGCCGTTCCGACGCCGGCACAGGCGCGCGGCATGATGGAGAAGCTTGCCGGAGTGTACGAGGGTCTTCGCATCGGCCGAGCCGAGGTCAGCAAGATTTCGATCGGCACGCCGCAAGGAACCGGCAAGGTCAACGCCATCAGGTACCGCGAGAACGAGTTCGCGATCGAGGGCGTCGATACGCCGGCCCCGCAGGGGCAGTTCAAGATGGAGCGCTTCGCGCTGAAATCCTTCAGCGCGGCGAATTTGATCCGCTGGGCAGCCAGCCTCGCGACGCCCGGGCAAGCCCCCTCACCCGATCAGACGCTGGGTCTGTTCCGGGTGCTCGAAGGCGCCGAGATCAAGGGCGTGGTCTCGCCCTACAAGAACACGCGGCAGCTCGTCACCATCGATACGATCAGCCTGAACTGGGGCCAGTTGGTCGGATCGATCCCGAGCAAGGCCAGCCTGGTCGTGAAGATGGTGGCGCCGACAGATCCCGCCAATCCGGCGCAGCGGCCGCTGACGATGGCCGGCATCGACAAGCTGGCGATCAACCTCGATCTCGGTGCGGCCTGGACGGAATCGTCAGGCGCGTTCGCACTGGCGCCGGCCACGATCGATCTCGGCAATCTCGCCAAGGCACAGGCGCGCTTCGCGCTCGCCAACGTGCCGCGCGGCCTGTTCACGACCAACCCGGTGCAGGCCATGGCCCAGGCGGCGCAGGTCGAGACCGGCGCGATCGAGCTGTCCCTGCGTGACAGCGGCGTCGTCGATCTCGTCGTGGCGCAATTCTCGCGCATCCAGAGTGTCAGCCGCGATGCCGCGCGCAGCGCCATCGTCGAGATGATCCGGGCGCAGGGCGAGAGGATCGCGGCTGCCAATGTCGATGCCAGGGTGGCGGTGGACGCGCTTGCCGGCTTCGTCGCGACACCTGGACAAACGCTGAGCATCAAGCTGACGCCCCGCGCCAAGGTGCCGCTGATGCAATTGATGCAGCTGACCCAGACCGACCCGGAGAGCGCGCTGGCGCAGTTCAGGATCGAGGCATCGACGGGGCTGTAGAGCAGGCTCTCTCGTGTCCCGGACGCGCTGCGGCACGCAGTGACGCTGCGCAGAGCCGGGACCCAGAAAGGCCGCTGTTCGCTGAATCGTGGGCCCCGGCTCAGCAGCGCATCACTCCGTGCTGCGCTGCGTCCGGGGCACGAGACTGAAACCGCGGCGACCGTTACTTCTGCGGCAGGTTCACCTTCACATGCAGCTCGCGGAGCTGCTTGGTCGTGGCGTCCGACGGTGCGCCCATCAGCAGGTCCATGGCCTGCTGGTTCATCGGGAACAGCGAGATCTCGCGCAGATTGTTGGTGCCGCACAGGAGCATCACGATGCGGTCCACACCCGCGGCCATACCACCATGCGGCGGCGCGCCGTACTGGAAGGCGCGGTACATGCCGCCGAAGCGGTCGACCACTTCCTGCTCGCCGTAGCCTGCAATCTCGAATGCCTTCACCATCGCTTCCGGCACGTGGTTGCGGATGCCGCCCGAGGCGATCTCAAAGCCGTTGCAGGTGATGTCGTACTGGAACGCCTTGATGGTCAGAGGGTCCTGGCCCTTCAGCGCGTCGAGGCCGCCCTGAGGCATCGAGAACGGGTTGTGCGAGAAGTCGACCTTCTTGTCCTCGTCGTTGTACTCGTACATCGGGAAGTCGACGATCCAGGCAAGCTCGAACCGCTCCTTGTCGGTGAGGTTCAACTCCTCGCCGACCTTGTTGCGGGCCAACCCTGAGAACTTCCAGAACTTGTCGGGATCGCCGGCGACGAAGAAGGCGGCATCGCCTTCCTTGGTGCCGATCTGCGCGCGGATCGCAGCGGTGCGCTCAGGCCCGATGTTGTTCGCAAGCGGACCAGCGCCCTCGCCGCCCTCGCGCCACATGATGTAGCCAAGGCCCGGCTGGCCCTCGCCCTGCGCCCACGAGTTCATGCGGTCGCAGAACGCGCGGCTGCCGCCGCCGGTTGCCGGGATCGCCCAGACCTGGTTCTTGGGATCTTCGAGCATGCGCGCGAACACCTTGAAGCCGGAGCCGCGGAAGTGCTCGGAGACGTCCTGCATCTCGATCGGGTTGCGCAGGTCCGGCTTGTCGCTACCGTATTTGCGCAGCGCTTCGGCGAACGGAATGCGGCGCCAGTTCTTGCTCACCGGCTTGCCCTTGGCGAACTCCTCGAACACGCCGGTGATGACGGGCTCCATCGCCGCGAAGACGTCTTCCTGCGTGACAAAGCTCATCTCGACGTCGAGCTGATAGAACTCGCCCGGCAGACGGTCGGCGCGCGGGTCCTCGTCGCGGAAGCAGGGCGCGATCTGGAAATAGCGGTCGAAGCCCGACATCATCAGCAGCTGCTTGTACTGCTGCGGCGCCTGCGGCAGCGCGTAGAATTTTCCAGGGTGGATGCGCGAAGGCACCAGGAAGTCGCGCGCGCCTTCCGGCGAGGACGCGGTCAGGATCGGCGTGTTGAACTCGAAGAAGCCCTGCCCCTCCATGCGCCTGCGCATCGACTTGATGATGTCGACGCGCGTCATGATGTTCTGGTGCAGCTTCTCGCGACGCAGGTCCAGGAAGCGGTACTTCAGGCGGATGTCCTCAGGATATTCCTGGTCGCCGAACACCGGCAGCGGGAGGTCGCCGGCAGGTCCCAGCACCTCGATCTCGCTGACATAGATCTCGATCTTGCCGGTCGGCAGATCGTCATTGTCGGTGCCTTCAGGGCGGCGGCGGACCTTGCCGTCCATCTTGACCACGAATTCCGAGCGCAGCTTCTCGGCCTGCGAAAACGCCGGCGAGTCCGGGTCGACCACGCACTGGGTCAGGCCGTAATGGTCGCGCAAATCGATGAACAGCACGCCGCCATGGTCGCGCACGCGATGGACCCAGCCCGAGAGGCGGATGGTCTCGCCGATGTTGCTCTCGCGGAGATCGCCGCATTTATGTGACCGGTAGCGATGCATGGCCGTCCCAAATTCAATGTCGGAGGGGTCGAATCGGACGGCCTGAAACGGCCGGCCCGACGTTGCGGCAGGGTTTACCCGACGAGCCCCAAGGCGGCAACCAATGGAACGGCCTGTTTTGGGCTGGATGAGCCCATTTTCAGGCTCCAAGCCTTTGCCATCAGCCGTTCCAGCCCTATCTTGGGGACATGACGGTCCATTTCCCCTTCCAGAACTCGTATTCGGCGCTGCCAGACAGCTTCTTTGCCCGCGTCGCGCCGACCCCTGTCGCCGCCCCCCGGCTGATCAAGCTGAACCGGCCGCTCGCGGTCCAGCTCGGGCTCGATCCTGACCTGCTGGAGACCCCGGAGGGCGCCGAGATCCTTGCGGGCAAGACGGTTCCATCAGGCGCCGATCCGATCGCCATGGCCTATGCCGGCCACCAGTTCGGGAATTTCGTGCCCCAGCTCGGCGACGGCCGCGCCATCCTGCTCGGCGAGGTCATCGACCGGGACGGCCAACGCCGCGACATCCAGCTCAAGGGCAGTGGTCCCACCCCGTTCTCCCGCCGCGGCGACGGCCGCGCCGCGCTGGGCCCCGTGCTGCGCGAATACATCGTCAGCGAAGCGATGTACGTGCTGGGCATTCCAACGACGCGTTCGCTCGCCGCGGTCGTCACCGGCGAGCATGTGCTGCGCGAGACGGCACTGCCGGGCGCCGTGCTGACGCGCGTCGCCTCGAGCCATATCCGCGTCGGCACCTTCCAGTTCTTCGCCGTGCGCCGCGACACCGATGCGGTCCGCCGTCTCGCCGACCATGTCATCACGCGCCATTATCCGGAGCTTTTGACTGCGGAGCGCCCCTATCACGATCTGCTCGCCGCTGTCGTGGCGCGCCAGGCAAACCTCGTGGCGCGCTGGCTGCTGGTCGGCTTCATCCATGGCGTGATGAACACCGACAACAGCTCCATCTCCGGCGAGACCATCGACTACGGCCCCTGCGCCTTCATGGATGCCTACAACCCGTCGCAGGTGTTTTCCTCAATCGACGAGATGGGCCGCTACGCCTATGCCAACCAGCCGCGCATCGCACTGTGGAATCTGACGCGGCTCGCCGAATGCCTGCTGCCGCTGTTCTCCGACGAGCAGGAGAAGGCGGTCGCGGAGGCCCAGGACATCCTCGGCGCGTTCGGCGAGATTTTCAGCGAAGCTTATCAGGCGGGCCTGCGCAAGAAGGTCGGCCTGTTCACGATGCGCGATGGCGATGAGGCGCTGATCCAGGACCTGCTCGACGCGATGGCGAAGAACCAGGCGGACTTCACGCTGACGTTCCGCAAGCTGGGTGATGCCGCAGCCGATGACGGCACTGAGGTGCGGGCGCAGTTCATGGAGCCTGCAGCCTTCGACGAGTGGGCCGGACGCTGGCGCGCGCGCACGTCGCTGGAGCCGCAGACGCCAGCCGAGCGGCAAGCCGCCATGCAAGCCGTCAATCCGATCTTCATCCCGCGCAACCACCGCGTCGAGGCCGTGATCCAGGCCGCGGTGAACAACGACGACTACGCGCCGTTCGAGGAATTGGTGAAGGTGCTGGCCAAGCCGTTCGAGGACCAGCCGGACTACGCCGCCTACGCCGATCCGCCATTGCCGGATCAGCGTGTGTTGCAGACATTTTGCGGGACGTAGCGACAAGCTAGGTGCGTAGGGTGGATTAGCGAAGCGTAATCCACCTCTTTACTTTCCTCTGGTTGGGAGACGTGGTGGATTACGCCTTTGGCTAATCCACCCTACGCACTCGCTATTTCGTCGCCTTCCTTACCCCGCCAAACGAAGCCGCGTCGAACTTCTGGGGATCGACGGGGACATAGCGTGACCATTCCATGTCGGGCACGCTGGCGTAGCGCTCGATCCACGCCTTGTCCGTCGTCGTGTTGCCGGGCGCGACGGGACGGATCTCGAAATGCAGCACCTTGTTCGGGCCAATCTCGCCGATCGGATCTCCGGCCTTGATGCTCGCGCCCACCGCGAGCGCCTGGCCCTTTGGCCCAACGATGCGGCCGAGCTGGACATAGCGGGTGTAGACGATGCCACCATTGGGATAGGTGTGCTTGAGCACGACGTAGCGGCCGCAGCCGCCGATGATCGGCAGGTCGGACGGCGCCTGCTCGCTGGTCTCGATCTTGACGACGATTCCGTCCGCCATCGCCGCCGCCGGGCCGCCCGCCCTGTCCGCGGTGAAGTCGACACCGGGATGCTCGTCCTGGGTCCAGCATCCGCAGGAGGTCATGGTCTTGTCCGCCGGCTTATCGGCGCGCGGCACACTGCGCGGGGTCAGGAATTCATTGACCAGCAGTCCCGGCCCTTCGCGCGAGGTGAAGCCATGAATTGCATAGAGCGACAGCTTGTCGCCGACCGGCACCTCACCCGGCAGGAAGCCGTAGACCACATCCTGGATGAAGACCTTGAGCTCGCGCCCCTTGGCGGATCGCACCGTGATGCAATTGGTCACCTGCAAGCCGTCGGCGTCCGCCTTGGGCATGCCGCTCATGATCAGCGATCGCTTCAGCGCGCCGCTTGTGCATGGGCCGCCGTGAGACGCCAGCGTCACGTCGAGCTTCAGCGGCGCCATCGGATAGACGTCCATGCCGCTGGCGGGGCGACGCCGTGCGAGGAATTCGTCGAGATCGGTCTCCTTGTAGCGCGCGAAGTTGAATTCGGCGCGCACCGCAACAGGGAGGGCGCAGAGGACGACAAGCAGCAGGGAGGCAGCAAGCAAACCCGGCTTGCGGAAGACACACGGCGGCAACATTCGGAGGTCTCGTGATGCAAATTCGGTGAGCAGCACGAGCAAACCATGGCCACATCTTCGCGGCAAGGTAGATCGCATCTTGCACCGCAATCGTGAAAGGTCATCGGCCTCAGAGCGCGCCCGCCCGGTCGTCCAAAGCATGTCCCCAGCTTCCACACGCCGCGGGAACCGCTGTCATCAAACTGAAACACTCGCGCTCTAACGGCCTGTCAGGGCCGTCTTGCCGGAGGCGCCCACCCTCCAACGATCCTGACAAGCGCCATGCCCTTCAAGTTCATCCACATCACCGATACGCATCTTGCGAACCCCGGGCTGAAACTCTATGGCCTCGATCCGCGCGCCCGGCTGGACGCTGCGATCGCCGATATCAACAAGCATCAGTCCGATGCAGCCTTCGCGGTCGTGACCGGCGACCTCACCCATTGGGGCGAGCCTGAATCCTACGCTAATTTCGCCGACGCCATGGCGGCGCTGAAAATTCCGTACATCGCCATGGTCGGCAATCACGACAAGCGCGTGGCCTGCCTCGACGGCCTGAAGGCCGCCCCGCGCGATCCCAACGGTTTCGTGCAGGGCACGCGCACCACCGAGCACGGCCTGTTCGTCTTCCTCGACACGCTGGACGAGACGAGCCACGCCGGCGAAATGTGCGCCAAACGCCTTGGCTGGCTTGCGAGCACGCTCGCCGCCGCGCCTGCCGACCAACCCTTCGTCGTGTTTATGCATCATCCGCCCTTTCCGGTCGGCGTCCACGCAATGGACGAGATCGCCCTGGCGCAGAGCGCTGAATTCGCCGAGGTCATCGCGCCGTATCGTTCGCGCATCCGCCACCTCTTCTTCGGCCATGTGCACCGGCCGATCTTCGGCAGCTATGGCAAGATCCCGTTCTCGACCCTGCGCGGCACCAACCACCAGGTCTGGTTCGAGCTCGACGCCGCCGTCACCGATCATCTGGCGAGCCACGAGCCGCCGGCCTATGGCGTGGCACTGATCGACGATCAGAACCTGGTCGTGCACAGCCACGACTTTCTCGACACCAGTCTGCGCTTCCCGTTCGAGCCGCCCGCGGGAATGGACGGCCGCGACTATGCGCTCAACTTCCCGGCGCGGTGAGATGAGCCTCGCTGAACCCGCGGCTCTCCCGGTCGCGGCATCAGTGGCACCGCGTCTGCATATCCTGAAGCGGTTCTCGAGCCGTTTCAGAACCTCGCTGCCTGCCTATCTCCTGCTGCTGCCCTCGCTGGTCTTCCTCGCGCTGTTCACCTATGGCGCGATGGGGCGCGTCTTCATCGACGCGCTCTATCAGCGCGCCACGCCGAAGGCGCCGCTTCGTTTCGTCGGCCTCGACAACATCGGCGCAGTGCTTGCCGACCCTTATTTCGCCGGTGCGGTCGTCAACAATCTCATCTATGCCGTCGGCACCGCGATCCCGAGCATCGGACTTGCGCTGCTGTTCGCGCTGGCTCTCGCCCGCACCAGCGCCGTGAACAGTGCATTGCGCGCCGCGCTGTTCCTGCCGGTGCTGATCCCGATGGTCGCGGCATCCGCGCTGTTTCTGTTCATCTTCCTGCCCAATGTCGGCCTGCTCGACTATTACATCGGCCGCTTCCTTCCGGTGCTGCCGAACTGGCTCGGCGATCCCGACATCGCGCTGTGGGCGATCATGATCATCACCATCTGGAAGAACGCCGGCTATTACATGCTGTTCTTCCTGGCCGGCCTCCAGGCGGTGCCCGAGGACGTCATGGAGGCCGCGCATCTCGACGGCGCCGGGCCGTTCATGCGCTTTCGCCACATCATCCTGCCGGAACTCAAGCCCACCTTCCTGTTCGTCATCGTGATCGCCACGCTCAACGCGGTGACGCAGGTCGACCACGTCTTCGTCATGACCAAGGGCGGGCCGTCGAATTCGACCAATCTCGTGCTGTTCTACATCTACCAGCAGGCGGTCGAGCATTACGACATCGGCAAGGCCTCGGCGGCAACGCTGGTGACGCTCGCCGCACTGATGGGCCTCACCGCGCTCTCGTTCCGCACGATGGCCAATCGCGAGGGCGGGCGATGAGGCTGATCGACTGGTTGCTCAAGGACGCCCCGCTCGCGACCCGCCGCGAGATCACGCCAAAACTCGGCTTCGTGCTGACGATCCTGCTCGCGCTCGTCTGGCTGATCCCGTTCCTGTGGATGGGCGTGGCGACGCTGCGCCCGGCCTCCGACGGCATCAATTTGATGGCCGAGCTGATGCCGAGCCTGAAGCCGACGCTCGACAACATCAGGGATGCCTGGGAGATCGGCGACTTCCCGCGCTACTTCCTCAACACCACCATCATCTGCACAGGGATCCTGCTGGTGCAGTTCGTCACGATCACCCTGGCGGGCTTTGCCTTTGCGCGGCTCGACTTCGCCGGCAAGACGCCGATCTTCTATCTGTTCCTGATGCAGCTGATGCTCGTGCCGGTGCTGCTGATCGTTCCCAATCTGCGCATCATCGCACAGTTTGGCCTCTACGATACGCTGGCCGGCGTCATGATGCCGTTTTTCGCGTCCGCCTTCGGCACCTTCCTGATGCGCCAGGCTTTCGAGGCCATCCCGACCGAGCTGGAAGACGCCGCCCTGATCGACGGCGCCGGTCTGCTCCAGCGCATCCGCCACATCTACATCCCGCTGTCGCTGCCGAGCTTCTCCGCCTTCGCGATCATCTCGGTCACCAGCCATTGGAACGACTTCCTGTGGCCGCTGATGGTGATCAATTCGCCGGACAAGCGGCCGCTCACGGTCGGGCTCTCGGTCTTCACCGCCACGGCCGAAGGCACGCAGGCCTGGGGCACCATCGCAGCCGGCACGCTGATGGTGATCGCGCCCCTGCTCATCACGTTCCTGATTTTTCAGAAACGCTTCATCAGTTCGTTCGTCACCTCAGGCATCAAATAGGAGATTTTTCGATGCTGTTTACCCGCAGGCTCATGCTTGGCCTCGCCATGGCAGGTTCTATGGTTGGCGCCCTCGCCGTCCCGGCACTGGCCGAAGGTCCGACCGAGATCGATTTATTCTTCCCCGTCCCCGTCGACGGCAAGCTCGCCCGCGACATGGGCACGTTGATCAAGGAGTTCAACGAGACTCATCCGGCGATCAAGGCCACCGCCGTCTACACCGGTTCCTATGACGACACGCTGATCAAGACGCGCGCCGCGATCAAAGCCGGCAAGCCGCCGTCCGCCGTGATCATGTCGGCGAACTTCCTGCTCGACATGCAGATCGAGAACGAGCTCACCAATCTCGACAGCCTGATCGCCGCCGACGGCACCACCAAAGAGAAATTCCTGGGCCAGTTCTTCCCGGCGCTCCAGGGCAATGCGGTGATCGACCGCTCGGTCTACGGCGTGCCGTTCCACAATTCGACGCCCCTGCTCTACATCAACGCCGACAAGGCCAAGGAAGCCGGCCTCGATCCGAGCAAGCCGCCGCAGACCTGGGCTGAATTGACCGACTGGGCCAAGAAGCTCACCAAGCGCGAGGGCGACAAGGTGACCCAATGGGGCATCGCGATCCCCTGCGCCTATGACTATTGCGGCTGGATGATGGAAACGCTCACCATGACCAATGGCGGGCGCTACTACAACGAGGAGTTCGGCGGTGAGGTCTATTACGACACGCCCTCGATGCTGGGCGCACTGACCTGGTGGAACGACCTCGTCACCAAGCACAAGGTTCACGCCCCCGGCGCCACACCAGGCCCTGCCGTCAGCACCTCCTTCATCTCCGGCAACGCCGCGATGATGATGCTCTCGACGGGATCGCTGACCTATGTCCGCGACAACGCCAAGTTCAACTACAAGGTCGCGTTCATCCCGCGCAACGTCCGCAACGCCGTGCCGATCGGCGGCGCCTCGCTGATCGTTCCGGCCGGTCTCGAAGCCGACAAGCAGAAGGCGGCCTGGACGCTGATCAAGTGGATGACCTCACCCGAGAAGAGCGCCTGGTGGAGCCGCGCCACCGGCTATTTCGCGCCCAACATGGCCGCGTACAAGACGCCTGACATGGTGGATTTCCTCAACAAGAACCCGGACGCCAAGACCGCCGTCGAGCAGCTCGACGTCGCAAAGCCCTGGTTCGCGACCTACAAGACGGTCCCCGTCCGCAAGAACCTCGAGGACGAGGTGATGCTGGTCCTCAACGGCAAGAAGCAGCCGAAGGAGGCCCTCGTCGCCGCCCAGAAAGCCGCCGACGAGACGCTCAAGCCGTACAATGCGGAGACGTCGCTGAAGCTGCCGTGAGGCAGTCTTGTAGGGTGGATTGGCTCGCGGCTGCGCGAAGCGCAGTCGCGGGCGTGATCCACCGCTTCTCCGTCCGCGGATACGAACAGTGGTGGATTACGCCTTCGGCTAATCTACCCTACGGCCTCAGATCGTGACCACGATCTTGCCGAATTGATCATTCGACTCCAGGAAGCGATGCGCCTCGACGATGTCCTCGAACTCAAACGTTCGTGCGATGATCGGCTTCAACGATCCCTCCGCCAACCCATCGAGGATGTACGCTTTCGCCCGCGCCAGCCGCGCGGGATCGCGGATGATTTCGTGCACGAGGTAGCCGCGCAGCGTCAGGCTCTTGCTGAGCACGTTGCCCAGCGGAAACGGCGTCGGCGCGGGGCTCAAGCCTCCATACTCGATCAGGATGCCGCCCGGTGCCATCGCCACGGTCAGCGGCTCGAACGCCGGACCGCCGACCGCATCGAGCACCACGCGGACGCCGTTTGAACCGGCGATCTGCTCCAGCCGCGCGCTGATGTCTTCTTCATCAGAGGCGACGACATGGGCAGCGCCGGCGTCGAGCAAGGCCTGCCGCTTGGCCGAGGTCCGCGTCAGGGCTACCGGAACAGCGCCGATCCGGTTCGCGATCTGGATGGCGGCAAGTCCAACGCTGCTCGACGCAGCGGTGACTGCAACGACATCCCCTCGCTCGAGTCCGGCAATGTCGACCAGCGCACCGTAGGCCGTCAGATACTGCATCCACACCGCGGCCGCGACTTCGAAGCCAAGCGCCGGCGGATGCTTCACGACGAGGTTGGCCGGGAACGTCGCGAGTTCGGCATAGGCCGGCCATCGCACCATCGACAGCGGCGGCACGATGCTCACGGGATCGCCTGCCACAAAGTCGGCGACGCCTTCTCCGACGGCCTCGACGAGCCCTGCCGCCTCCAGACCAAGGCCGGACGGAAATGTCGCGGTCTCGATATAGGTCCCTCTCCGCAGAAGGGCTTCCGCGCGATTGAGGCCGAGCGCCTTGACACGGATCTGCACGTCGCCCCTCGCCGGCGGCGCGACATCGACCGTCTCGATGCGCAGCACTTCGGGATCGCCATACTGGTGAAAGCGAACGACGCGGACCATTGAATCCACTCCAAAACAGTTGAACCAAATGGAGCTATGCCGCGTCCGCGGAAGCGGATAAATCGCGTCATCAAGCGAGCAGTCAAAACCAGGAGTTTTTAATCATGGACCGCCTGACCAGCATGGCCGTGTTCGTCAGGGCCGTCGATCTCGGCTCGTTCGCGGCCGCGGCCGATGCGTTCGAGATGTCAGGGCCGATGGTCGGCAAGCATGTGCGCTTCCTCGAAGAGCGCCTCGGCGTCCGCCTCCTCAACCGCACCACGCGCCGCCAGAGCGTGACCGAGGCTGGTCAGGCCTATTACGCGCGCTGCCGTGTGGTGCTGGCTGAGGCCGATGCTGCAGACGCCGTCGTCGCGGACGAGCTGTCCGAACCGCGTGGCAGGCTGCGCGTGACCATGCCCGCCCTGCTTGGGCGGCACTGCATCGCGCCCCTCCTGATGAAGCTCGCGCGCAAATATCCGCATCTCGAGCTGGACCTCTCCTTCGGCGATCCCATCGCCGACATCATCGAGGCCGGCTACGATCTTGCGATCCGGACCGGCGATCTCGACGACCAGTCCGGCCTGATCACGCGGCGCATCGCTGGCCAGCGCATGGTGGTGTGCGGCGCGCGCTCGTATCTGCGCGCCAACGGCAAGCCGAAATCGCTCGACGAGCTCACCGCGCACCAGGCCATCATCTATCGTCGCTCGGGCCGTGTCCGGCCGTGGCTGTTTCCGCAGGACAGCCAGCCTCCGCGCGAGATCGTTCCATCAGGCAGGCTGCGACTCGACGATATGGAGGCGATCGCCGATGCCGCCGCGCAGGGCATGGGGCTCGCCTGGCTACCCTACTGGCTGGTCCGCGAACGCCTCAACTCCGGCGCGCTGGTCGGTCTTCTCGCGGGCCAGGGCGAATTCCTCTACGACTGCCACGCGTTGTGGCCGCGTTCACCCCGCATGCCGCCAAAGCTCCGCGCCGCGGTGGACACGCTCGCTGCCGCATTGCCCAAGCTGATGAAATAATGGAAATGTGCGATTGATCCTGCGATGCTGGCGTGATGGACACAGGCATCTGGGACCGGATTTACACCGTCAACAAATACTACGACGGGCCAGAACTCGGCGTTGCCGACTATCTGGGAAAGCCGCACGTCTACGAAAGACAGTTCGATGGCGGGAGAGACGACTACTCGTCGCGCTTCCTGCTGAGCTCCATCGATCCGGCCTGCTTTCGCTGGTGCTGGAGGATTGGGATATCTGGCTGCGGTGGGAAACGGCACACAAAAAAAGAAAGACCCTCGACAAAACCCACCCCGCCCTGCCTGAGGAACGCCAACGCCACGACGAGCTCGCGACCCTGATCGGCGACCGCCTCAAGGTTGATCCCCAACACGGCTTCAGCAAATGGGCCCGGTTCAAAGCCGAGAAGGTTCAATGGGTCGATGCCCCGACGGAGCCCAATGCCCTTCCTGCCGACTAGTCCGTCCTGGCTGCCGCGACCGTTAACCCCGCGTCCACCATCCGGCCCGCCCGGCCCACGGTAACCATTGGAATTAACAGACCCTCAATGCACCCCAGACAAGTTTAGCAATGTTCTGAGGGATTTTGCCGTGGATCTGTTGGTTTTCGAGTTTTTGGGACTGGCTCTGGTCGCCATGTGCGTGCTCGTGGTGGCGCTGCCCTGCGCCCGGAAATCCTCGCAGCGGGTCCGTTACGAATAGGAATTTGGCCGCTCCAGCCGATTCCGGCCCAAATGCAAGGGTCGAATTCGCTCCAACCCCCTTGACATCACAGCGCTTTCGGCAGAACGGCTGATGGTCTTGTCATGGGCCATTCATGGATTTGATTACCACCACCGCTGACCTCGCGGCTGCCTGCAGCCGGATGGCCAAGCACCCCGTCATTACCGTCGATACCGAGTTCCTGCGCGAAACCACCTATTACCCGCTGTTGTGCGTGGTGCAGATGGCCAGCCCCGAGGAAGCGATCGTCATCGACACCCTGGCCGAGGGGATCGACCTCAAGCCGTTCTTCGAGCTGATGGGCAACGAGGGCGTGCTGAAGGTGTTTCACGCCGCCCGCCAGGACATCGAGATCATCTGGCATCAGGCCAACATCATCCCGCACCCGGTGTTCGACACCCAGGTCGCGGCCATGGTGCTCGGCTATGGCGACAGCATCGCCTATGACGCGCTGGTCGAGAAGGTCGCCGGCCACCGCCCGGACAAAACTCACCGCTTCACCGACTGGTCGCGCCGGCCGCTGACCAAGGAGCAGATGCACTACGCGGTGTCCGACGTCACGCATTTGCGCGATGTCTTCGCCGCGCTCGACGCCGACCTGAAGAAGCGCCGCCGCAGCGAATGGGTCTCCATCGAGATGGAGGTCCTGACCTCGCCCCGCACTTACGATTTCCACCCCGAGCGCGCCTGGGAACGGCTCAAGACCCGGGTCCGCAAGCCGAAGGATCTCGCCGTCCTGATGGAGGTCGCCGCCTGGCGCGAGCAGGAAGCGCAAAGCCGCGACGTGCCGCGCGGCCGCGTGCTGCGCGATGAAGCCATCAGCGACATCGCAACACATGCGCCAAACACGCTGGAAAAGCTCGCCAACCTGCGCTCGGTCCCGAAAGGGTTCGAGAAATCCAAATGGGGCGCGGACATCGTCGCCGCGGTCCAGCGCGGGCTGGCGCGGGATTTGTCGACGCTGCCGAAGCTGGAGAAGCCGCGCAACAACAATAACGGCGCGGCCATCGTCGAGCTATTGAAGGTGCTGCTGCGCATGACCGCCGAGCGCCATGCGGTTGCCAGCAAAGTCATCGCCACCGTCGACGATCTCGAAGAGATCGCAGCCAGTGACGAAGCCGACGTGCCGGCGCTGCGCGGCTGGCGCCGCGAGCTGTTCGGCGATGCCGCGCTGAAGCTGAAACGCGGCGAACTCGCGCTTGCGGTCGAGAAGGGCCGCGTGATCGGGGTTCAGCGGGCGGAAGCGGGTAACCCGTCATCCTGAGGTGCGAGCTACGCGTAGCGTGGCGAGCCTCGAAGGATGAGCGGCCCCGCTGCGAGCCAATCGGGCCGTCGCCCTTCGAGGGCCGCTTCGCGGCCACCTCAGGGTGACGGTGTTGGACGGATCGCCAGACGAAGTGCGCTTACGCCGCCGGCAGCTTCGCCACTTCGCCCTTCATGTCATTCAAGACGCCCGAGATCGCCGCAATCAGCTCGTCGATCTGGGCCTTGGTGACGATCAGCGGAGGGCAGATGGCGATGGCGTCCAGCATGTTGCGCGAGATGATGCCGCGCTCCTGCAGCATACGGCTGGCCATGCCGCCGACCGCACCGGGTGTCGCCGCTGCCGTCTTGCGGCCCTTGTCGAGGACGAGCTCGATGGCCGCGATCATGCCGACGCCGCGAACTTCACCGACCAGCGGATGGCTGGTGAGCTCGCGCAGCTTGCCCTGCATGTAGCCGCCGAGTTCGGCGGCATGCGCGACCAGGCCACGCTCCTCGATGATCTTGAGGTTTTCCAGCGCGATCGCCGAGCCGACCGGATGGCCGCCCGCGGTAAAGCCGTGGCCGAGCACGCCGATCTTGTTGCTCTCGTCCGCGATCGGCTCGAACATCTTGTGGTTCATGATGATCGCCGACAGCGGGAAATAGCTCGAGGTGATCTGCTTGGAGACCACCATCGCATCCGGCTTGATGCCGTAGGTCTCGCAGCCGAACATCTTGCCGGTGCGGCCGAAGCCACAGATCACCTCGTCGGCGACCAGCAGGATGTCGTACTTCGTCAGCACCGCCTGGATCTTGTCCCAATAGGTCGCCGGCGGCACGACGACGCCGCCCGCACCCATCACCGGCTCGCCGAAGAAGGCCGCGATCGTGTCAGGCCCTTCCTTCTGGATCAGCGCATCGAGCTCCTCCGCGCGCCGCGTCGCGAACGCTTCCTCGGTCTCGCCAGGCGCGCCGTCCTTGTAGAAATGCGGCGAGCCCGTGTGCAGGATGTTGGGCAGCGGCAAATCGAACGAGCGGTGGTTGTTCGGCAGGCCCGTGAGGCTGGCCGAGGCGATCGTGACGCCGTGATAGGCGCGCATGCGGCTGATGATCTTCTTGCGCTGGGGCTGGCCGAGCGCATTGGAGCGATAGGCGATCAGCTTGAGGACGGTGTCGTTCGCCTCCGAGCCGGAATTGGTGAAGAACACCTTGCTCATCTTGACAGGCGCGAGCGCGACCAGCTTCTCGGCGAGGTCGATCGAAGGCCCGTGCGATTTGGCGGAGAAGGTGTGATAGAACGGCAGCGCCTGCATCTGCTTGTGCGCGGCCTCGACCAGCCGCTTTTCGTTGAAGCCGAGCCCGACGCTCCACAGACCCGCCATCGCCTCGAAATAGCGTTTGCCCGATGCGTCGAACACGTAAGGACCCTCGCCGCGCTCGATCACCAGCGGGCCTGCCTGCTGATGGGCACGCGCGTTGGTGTAGGCGTGGAGCTGGTAGGCCACATCGCGGGCTTCTTGCGAATTGGGCAGCATGGACATTTGCAGGGATCCCTTAAGTCGTCACGTCGCCGGCGCGGCTAGCGTGATCACTTGATCATCGAGTTATCTGGCTATTGCGACGGGACAGAACTTGCAACGCCAATTCGTCGGCAGCAAGCGCTCAGCTGCGATGCAGAAAGCCGCACACGGCTGGCTTGTAAACACGCAGGCTCTCAAGCCGCGCCGTCGTCGTCACCATCGTCGGCGGTGGCCGCGGCGTCCCTCACCTCCACCAGCGCCATCGACAGCAGATAGACCGTCGTAGGCAAACCGACGCGGCGTGCCGTCTCCACGGCACGCGACAGATCGCGCGCCAGCTCCCTGAGCTGCTCTCCCCGTGACAATGTCCCACCCCGTCCATCCGCCGGTCGCAGCGTCTAGACCGCGACGGCACCGCTGGTTCTGATCAGTTCGGTGCTGGACTGGACCGTAGCAAAATTCCCGACGACATTCATCATCGCATGCTTGTAGGCGGCAGCGTCGCCCGCGCCCGGTGCCCGGCAGGCCACGGCGTCACCGACCACCTGATAGCGATGACTGCGGTGAAACCCGTCGACGGCAGTGGCCAGGATGGTCTCGTCGAGGGAAAAGCCGATCAGGATGCAGCGCACATTGCGGATATTGGACATGAAATCCACGAACCGCGCGGAACTGTAGGCCGACGGCAGCGGGTGCTCGAACGTCATTTCGCCGGGCCGCGGCTTCGCCTCCGCGATCCAATCGGTCAGCTTCGATGCCGGATTGAACCAGGCCGCCTGGGCGATGCGCTTCAGATGCATCACCGGCCAGAGATTGCCGCGCCACAGCGTCAGCAACTCCAGGCAGTGCACAGTGGCGCCCTCGCCGTCAAGAATGACGTGGCGACGCCCGGGCGTCAGATATTCGACCTGGAGATCCGCACAGACCAGGATCGGCGGATCATCTTCAATGGAAGCCAGCATTGTCTTGCGCGGAGCTGCACCAGTTTCAGCGGTCGGCGATTGCGAGGTCCCGCAGCGGTGAGGTCACCGCCCGCCCCGCCGATGCGTCGAGCACGCCGGGCCGGTCCCAATCGCCCTCGGGGCGGATGATCACATAGGGGTCGCTGTCCAGCGTGATGGCGTCCGGCCCCGGCTCGATCTCCAGCAACATTTCCGTGTAGGAGAAATCCGAGAAAGTGACCTTGCGATTGTGGCCGAGCGGCTTGGCGCCGAAATGCGCCCAGAAATCGACCAGTCGGTCCTGGGCCTGGCCGTAGATCTTGCGAAAGCCCTTGCGCTTCACGTAATCGACGCTCGCCTGCACCAGCTTGAACGAGACGCGCGAGCGCCGGTATTGGTGACGCACTGCGAGCCGCTCCACCTTGGCGAAATCGCCGAAGAAGCGCACCCGCAGACAGCCCGCGGGCTCGTTGCCGACGTAGCCGATGAAATGCGCCGCGACCATATCGTTGCCGTCGAACTCCTCCTCGAATGGACAATCCTGCTCGGCGAGGTAGACCGCGGAGCGAATGGCGGTGACCAGCATGAGATCGCCGGGATCGCGCGCGAGGCGGATGGTGATGGCGCGGGAGTCGGGCTCTGCGAGAGGAATCCTAGTACCGTGCATCTGCAAAACTCCTTGCTTGGATGATCGCGCCCGGCATGCGCATCGGCCGCCGATTCCAGGGCCGCTCGTAACACCAGAGATCGGGCTGGAAGCTCGCGACGGGCTCGAAGCCCGTCGCCTTCATGATGTCGCGGCCGGCCACCGTTGACGGCTGCGCATAGCAATCCGCGTTCCGAAACCTTATTTGACGCAGATGCGCCGAGGCTTTGCCGAGACCGGCGATCCCGCGCCCTGTCGCCGCGATCGCCCAGATGTAGATTGCGGAGACCTCCTCGTCGGCCGACGCGAGATGGCGCGTCTCGGGCGCGGCGAGACAGATCTCGTCGAGCAGCAGCGCGTCGTGCCCGCGATCGTTGAGGAACAGGAAGGCCATGCCGCCGAGCAGATCGCCCTTGCGGCTGAAGGTCAGGATGCTCTGGGGATCGAACGTGAAGTATCGCGCGAGCTCGTCGGTCCCGATCTGCACGCCCGGCACCAGCCGGTGAGCCATTTCGGAAAGCGCGGCAATTTCGGAAAATTGCGCGCAACGGACTTCGACGTCCGGACTCAGCGGCAAGGCATCGAAATCATGCCTTGCGGCAAACGAGCCCCTTTCCATACCCATGTCGCGCCTCTATCGTTCGAGGCTTTAGTGCCCCGCTATGACGATGAGCTTAGCGGCTGGGGATCAGGAGTATGCAGCAGTTATTGCACCGGGGTGCTGCGATGATGCAGCACCGTGAAGAAGCCCTGGACGCGTCCTGGGATGATTTGAAACTCTTTTTAGCTTGCGCAAAATATAAAAGTTTCCGCAACGCGGCCGAAGAACTCGGACTCACCTCCACCACGCTGATGCGCCGGATCGACCGGCTCGAAGAGAGCATCGGCTGCAAGCTGTTCCTGCGCGACCAGAGCGGGCTGACGCTCAGCGACGAAGGCGCCGCGATGATCGCCGACGTCGCGCATATGGAGCGCCATGCCTTCAACGTCTTCCGCCGCGCCTCGCGTTCGTCGAACGACACTGCGGGCACCGTCCGTGTCGCGGTGACGGAAGGCCCCGGCAATTTCTGGATCCTTCCGCGGCTGATCGATTTCCAGAAGACCTATCGCAAGATCACCGTCGATCTGCGCTGCGCGATGGAGCAGGCCGACGTCGCGCGGCTCGAATCCGATATCGCGATCCAGCTCGAACCGCCGACCAATCCCGACCTGATCGTCGCCAAGCTCGGACGACTGCACATCTATCCCTTCGTTTCGAAGGAATACGAGAATCTCTACGGCCTGCCGGCAACGCTCGCAGAACTGAAGAACCACCGCATCATCAAGCAGAGCGCGCCGCAGGTCGACGACGGCGCCTATGCCCGCGTGCTCGGATTGAAATCGCTCGAGGGCATCGTCGGGATCAAGACCAACTCCTCGGTCGGCGTGCTCTACGCGGTCGAGCGCGGCGCCGGCATCGGCTTCCTGCCGACCGTGTCGATCGCGCTCGGCGCACCGCTCATTGCCGTCGACCTCGGCGTCAGCCATCACGCCGATCTCTGGCTCACCTATCACAAGGAATTCCGCGAGTCCGAGCGCCACAAGGTCGTGGTCGACTGGCTGAAGAAGATCTTCGATCCGAAGACCCATCCCTGCTTCCGCGACGAGTTCATCCATCCGAACGCGCTGGTGCCGATGATGACGGCCGCGCGCGAGGGGTTCGGGCTCACGGGTTATGTCGCGGTGACGCCGGGGTAAGTGCTTTTTGTCGTGAGCATGATCTCCGCGCAAACCCATTCCGCGTTTGTCGCGAGGGAAAACCGCTACGCACTTTTCCGGATCAAGCTCACCAGCGATATTCGAAGCCGACCGTGCCCTGGTGCGACGTCAACTCGTTGCGAAACTTGCCGTCGTAATTGATGTAGAGACGCGCAGTGTTCGTCAGGCTGAGCGAGGCCGAGGCGCCGGCATCCATGCCGTAACGGCTCTCGCCGATCCCGGGCACGACGATGTTCTGGGTTCCGAGGCTGACCTGCACCGATCCGAGGTTCTGGTAGAAATTGTCGACGAACTTGCCGTAGGCCGACAGGTCCAGAATCTTCTGGTCGAGGATGAAGTAGCGCCCGACCTCCGCGCCGATCATGACGCGCGCGCGCGACAGCGCCGTCGAGCCGACGTTGAGCGGATCAAGTCCGCCGGCCTCCTGGAATGCGGCGCTGGTGGCGCGCACATATTCGATCGCGCCCTTGGGCACGATGCGCATCTGGTCCTTGGTCCAGTAATAGCTGATCTCGGTCAGCGCGCCGTCGACCGCGGCGCGATAGCCCGCGGTCGCAAGACCAAAGCCGGTGTCCCGGCTGGAACGAACTTTTCCGAAACCGTGCACCACCGCGAAGGCCCAGGTCCATGGGCCCTTGTCGACCGAACCGTTGATGCCGATTTGCGTCAGGTCGAGCGTCGCCGACTGGAGCGCCAGCGGCACATCGATGTCGGTGTGGCTCTGATCGACCGAGAAGCCGAGATTGACGCCCGGCGCGACCCGCGCGCCGATCCCGGCGACGCCGCCGAACGTCTTGCGCTTGTCGCCGACGAAATCGCCTTGCGCATCGGTCCGAACCGAAATGCCGTAGCCTTCGAACCAGGTCCGATAGCGTGGATCTTCCGTGCTCGCCGACGCCCCGCCGCCGCCGGGGTTGGTGCGGAACGCCCGGTTGACCCCGCCCGAGGCCTGGTTGCCCAACCGCTCCAGGAAATTGGAGCCGAGATTGAGCGCGCTGTTGCCGGCCGACTGGTCGTAATTGGTCGCGCTCGGCACCGGGGTCGGAGATGCCGTAGGGGTCGGGGTCGGCGTGGGGGTCGGCGTCGGGCTTTGGGCGAAGGCTGATGTCATCGACATCGTCACGACGAGCACAAACGCCAGGACAAGCGTCACGACACGCGCCGCCGCGGTCCGGCGGACCCGGTCCAGCCCGCTCGTCTGCCGTGTCCCGGAGAGCTGCGGGGTGCAGCACATGACGATGAATCCCGAAGCAAAGTGGCGGCGCGCAAAAATGCAACACGAACAGCAAGCGCTGCGGCGATTTGTGCCGAACTGCCACGAAGGGTCAACCTGTTGGCACGCGACAAGGCGGCTATTGCCTCGATTGTGGTTCCCTTGCCACAGGTCGCAAATTGCCGAGGGCGACATCTGGCCCGGTCTTGAAATTCGCGCGCGACTTGCTAACGCGCCATTTTCATGTTGCAATATTGGACACAATCGGAATTGGCCGCTCGGCTGTGCGTTTCGCGACATTGAGACTCGAACAGACTTCCGGAAGCCCGTTTGTGGCGTGGCACGCGAAAAGGCGGCCGCGTCTTTTTCGTATCTAGTGGAGGAGATGACCGATGCCGCAAAAGGGCACCGTCAAATGGTTCAACCCGACCAAGGGCTATGGGTTCATCAAGCCGAACGGCAGCGATAAGGACGTGTTCGTCCACATCTCCGCCGTCGAGCGCGCCGGACTCTCGACCCTCAATGAAAACCAGGTGGTTGAATACGACCTCGTGGAGAACCGCGGCAAAGCCTCCGCGGAAAACCTCAAGGTCTCCTGATTTCTCTCAAAGCTTCGCGCGAGAGATCGTGACGATGCCCCCGGCTCTGCCGGGGGATTTTGTTTGGGACGTCGAAACGCGGCGGCGCTTCAACTCACCACGGGCGCGATCAGGAAATTCTCCGACGCCGCGCTGCCTGCCGTCCTGCATACGTCCCCCTCGATCCGGACCTTGCCGGTCGCGAGCAGCCGAAGCGCTTCGGGATAGATGCGGTGCTCGACTTCGAGAATGCGCTCCGACAGCGTCGCGCCGGTGTCGTGGTCGCTGACGGGCACCGCCCCCTGCATCACGATCGGGCCGGCGTCGGTCTCGGGGATCACGAAGTGCACTGTCGCGCCAGACAGTTTGACGCCGGCGCGCAGGGCCTGGCCGTGCGGGTCGAGGCCGGGGAACGACGGGAGCAGCGACGGATGGATGTTGAGCATCCGCCCGTACCACGTCTTGGTGAACTCGGCCGTGAACAGGCGCATGAAGCCGCCGAGGCAGATCAGCTCGATGCCGTGCTCATCCAGCGCAGCCTGCAGCACCTTCTCGAAACCGGCGCGATCCTTGCCGAACGGCTTGCTCTCGATCACCAGCGTCTTCACGCCGCTCGCCACGGCCCGTTCGAGCCCCACCGCATCGGCCTTGTTCGAGATGACGAGCGAGATCTCCGCCGGGAAATCCGCAACCGCAGCGGCCCTGATCAGCGCGGACATGTTGGAGCCGCGGCCGGAAATCAGGATGGCGACGCGGCGCTTCAACGCAGCGCCAGTCATCACAGAGCCATGTCGAGATGGCCGTTATAGACGACGCGGTGCTCGCCCTCGGCCGGAATCACGGTGCCGAGCTGCGCCACGGTCTCGCCGGCTTCGGTGAAGACCTGCACGACCTGATCGACCTTGTCGGGCTCGACGATCGCGATCATGCCGATGCCGCAGTTGAAGGTGCGCAGCATTTCCAGCTCGGCAATGCCGGCTTGTGCGGCCAGCCATTTGAACACCGGCAGCACCGGCAGGCGCGCAAGGTCAATGCCGACACCGAGATGGCTCGGCAGCACGCGCGGAATGTTGTCGGTGAAACCGCCGCCTGTGATGTGGGCGAGCCCCTTTACCGCGCCGGTCTCGCGGATCGCACGCAGGCAAGATTTGACGTAGAGGCGCGTCGGCGTCAGCAGCGCGCCGCCAAGGGTCATCACGGGAGAAAAAGGCGCAGGCGCCTCGAAGCCGAGACCGGATTGTTCCACGATCTTGCGCACCAGCGAGAAGCCGTTGGAGTGCACGCCCGACGAGGCCAGGCCGATCACGGCATCGCCCGCGGCGATGTCCTTGCGCGGCAGCAGCGTGCCCCGCTCCGCCGCCCCGACGGCAAAACCGCCGAGGTCGTAGTCGCCGTCCTTGTAAAGGCCGGGCATCTCGGCGGTCTCGCCGCCGATCAGGGCGCAGCCGGATTCGCGGCAGCCCTCGGCAACGCCCGCGACGATCGAGGCAGTCGCCTCCGGGTCGAGCTTGCCGCAGGCGAAATAGTCCAGAAAGAACAGCGGCTCGGCGCCTTGCACCACGAGGTCGTTGACGCTCATGGCGACGAGGTCGATGCCGATCCCGCCATGCAGGCCGGTTTCGATCGCGATCTTGACCTTGGTACCGACGCCGTCGGTGGCCGCGACCAGGATGGGGTCCCTGAATCCGGCTGCCTTGAGGTCGAACAGGCCACCGAATCCGCCGATCTCGGCGTCGGCGCCGGGCCGTGCAGTGGCGCGCACCATCGGCTTGATCATATCGACCAGGCGGTTGCCCGCGTCGATATCGACGCCTGAATCGGCGTAGGTAAGGCCGTTTTTGCGGTCGGTCATGCCCGATTTCCAGTGGGTTTGCGGCTGGTTACGTCGAATTCCGGGGACACGCAATGGCAAGCGTCGCGCCGCACCCTATAGTATGTAGATATCAACCGGTTCAGCCTCCAACGGGGCCGGATTTGAGGTCAAGTTGGGTGCCGGGAAGCGCCGCGTGAGTATTCCGAATATCATTACCCTGGGCCGCATCCTGCTGGTCCCGATCATCGTCTGGGCCATCGTGTCGAGCCAAATGGAGGTGGCGTTCGCCGTCTTCCTGATTGCCGGCATCAGCGATGCCGTCGACGGCTTTCTGGCCAAGCGCTTCAACATGACGAGCGAGCTCGGCGCCCTGCTCGACCCGCTCGCCGACAAGGCGCTGCTGGTGTCGATCTACCTCGCCCTCGGCATCTGGGGCGACATCCCGCGCTGGATCGTGATCCTGGTGGTGTCGCGCGACATCATGATCGTCACGGCTGTGATCGTGTCCTGGCTGTTCGACAAGCCGGTCGAGATGAAGCCGTCGAAAGTGTCCAAGCTCAACACCGCGGCCCAGGTGTCCTATGCCGCACTGGTGCTGGCTTCTCTCGCCTTCGGTTTCAGGCCGAGCCCTTATGATATGATCCTGATGGGCCTCGTCACGGTCTTCACGCTCTCCTCGGTGTCGCTGTACCTCGTCGAGTGGCTGCGGCACATGAGTACGATCGAGGCCAAGTAGCGCGATCGAGCCAAATGAGCCCGGAAGCGGCCCCGTAAAAGGCCAACTCCGGCTCGATCAAGTCGAATTTCTTCAAACCAGGCCGGTGCGCCGGCACGGAGCAAAGCAAGCGTGGCAGGCCGCGTTCATCCCCGACAATTGGCGTTCTCGCTTCCGCATGCGGAGAGCCTCAGCCGGGACAATTTCCTCGAAGGCCCCGCCAACGAGGCCGGTCTTGCCCTCATCGACGCCTGGCCGGAATGGCCGAACAGGATCATGTGGCTGGCCGGCCCGGAAGGCAGCGGCAAGAGCCATCTCGCCGCGATCTGGGCCGAAGATGCCGGCGCACGCTCGGCCGCGGCCAATGGCCTGACCACCGAAGCCGTCCCGGGCGCGCTCGCCACCGGCGCGCTGGTGGTCGAAGACCTCAGGGCCGGGGAATTCGACGAGCGCGCCCTGTTCCACTTGATGAACCTCGCCCGCGAGGATGGCGCCTACGTCCTCTTCGCCGGCCGCGAAGTGCCGGCGGCACTGGAGATCGAGCTGCGGGACCTGCGCTCGCGCCTGCGCACCGTGCCTGTCATCTCGCTGCTGCCGCCCGACGACCAGCTCTTCCGCGGCCTGATCGTCAAATTCTGCGCCGACCGCCAGCTTGCCGTGGATGAGAGCGTCGTCAGCTACCTCGCCACCCGCCTGGAGCGGTCTTCGGCCGCCGCCCGGCAGGCCGTGGAACTGCTCGACAGCGAGGCCCTGCGCCTCGGCCGCCCCGTCACCAGGGCATTGGCCGCAGAGCTGCTCCGGGACGTGTGACCCGTCCGTCGGCCTCAAGGCCGCTTGACGTGGCGAAGCAGCGGAACATCAATGTCATCGAAACGTCATCGGACTAACACATGCTCCCGCCGATTTTGCGCGTAGGTCGCAAATTGGGACGAACTGGATGGACCGACTTCTCATGGACTCCGCGCAAGCTGTTGAAACGAAAGAAAAAGCCACGGAGACCGAGGGTCTGCCCGCAATCGCCTCGAGCCCCGAGCGATTCATCAATCGCGAGCTGTCCTGGCTGCATTTCAACCGCCGCGTCCTGGAGGAATCGGTCAATCTCAGCCATCCCGTGCTGGAGCGGGTGCGATTCCTGTCGATTTCGGCGAATAACCTCGACGAGTTCTTCATGGTCCGCGTCGCCGGCATCAAGGCCCAGGTGCGCGAGGGGATCGCCGAGCGCAGCCCCGACGGCCTGACGCCGTCCGAGCAGCTCGCGCTGATCAACCGCACCGTCTCGGAGCTGGCCAGCGACCAGCAGGCGATCTGGGCCGATTTGCGCGGCACGCTCGCCGACGTCGGCATCGCACTGGTCGAGGGCAAGGACGTCACCAAGGCGGAACGGAGCTGGATCGAGGACTACTTCCTCCACAACGTGTTTCCGCTGCTGACGCCGCTGGCGATCGACCCCGCCCACCCCTTCCCGTTCATCCCGAGCCTCGGCTTTACCATCGCGCTCCAGCTCACGCGCGCCGTCGACGGCAAGCAGATGAACGCGCTGATCCGCATGCCCGGCAAGATCGACCGCTTCATCCGGCTGCCGACCGAGGGCAAGGTGGTGCGCCTGATCTCGCTGGAACAGGCGACCGCGCTGTTCATCAACCGCCTGTTCCCCGGCTACAATCTGCACGGACACGGCTCTTTCCGTGTCCTCCGCGACTCCGAGCTCGAAATCGAGGAAGAGGCCGAAGACCTCGTTCGCCTGTTCGAAACCGCGCTGAAGCGTCGCCGCCGCGGCTCGGTGATCCGGCTCGAGATCGATGCCAAGATGCCGGAGCAGCTGCGCAGCTTCGTGCAGCATGCGCTCTCGGCCGCCGACGACGAGGTGTTCCTGGTCGACGGTGTGCTGGCGATGAACGAGCTCTCGCAGCTCACCCGCCTCGACCGGCCCGACCTCGAATTCACCCCCTACGTGCCGCGCCACCCCGAGCGGGTGCGCGAGCATGGCGGCGACATCTTTGCCGCGATCCGCCAGAAGGATCTCGTCGTCCATCACCCCTATGAATCCTTCGACGTGGTGGTGCAGTTCCTCCAGCAGGCCACGCGCGACCCCGACGTCGTCGCGATCAAGCAGACGCTCTACCGCACCTCCAACAATTCGCCGATCGTGCGTGCGCTCGCGGAAGCCGCCGAGGCCGGCAAATCCGTCACCGCGCTGATCGAGTTGAAGGCGCGCTTCGACGAGGAGGCCAACATCCGCTGGGCGCGCGACCTCGAACGCGCCGGCGTGCAGGTCGTCTACGGCTTCCTCGAACTGAAGACGCACGCAAAGCTGTCGATGGTGGTGCGCCGCGAGGGCGGCAGCCTCACGACTTACGTCCACACCGGCACCGGCAATTATCACCCGGTCACCGCGCGCATCTACACCGACCTCTCCTACTTCACCTCGGAACCGACCATCGGGCGCGACGCCGCGCGCGTGTTCAACTTCATCACCGGCTATGCCGCGCCGAGCGATCTCGAAAAGATGGCGGTGTCGCCGCTGACCTTGCGCAAGCGCATCATCGAGCACATCCAGGGCGAGACCGCGCATGCGCGCCACGGCCGTTCCGGCGCGGTCTGGATGAAGATGAATGCGCTGGTCGACCCCGACATCATCGACGCGCTCTACGAGGCCTCGCAGGCCGGCGTGCAGGTCGAACTCGTGGTGCGAGGAATCTGCTGCCTCAGGCCCGGCATCCCTGGCCTGTCGGAGAACATCCGCGTCAAATCGATCATCGGACGCTTCCTGGAACACGGCCGAATCTACTGCTTCGGCATGGGCCAGGGCCTGCCGAGTGCCAAAGCGGCTGTGTATATCTCGTCGGCCGATATGATGCCGCGCAACCTCGACCGCCGCGTCGAAGTGCTGTGTCCGCTGCAAAATCCCACGGTGCATCAGCAGGTTCTCGAGCAGATCATGGTCGCGAACCTGAAGGACAATGAGCAGAGCTGGCAATTGTTGCCGGACGGGTCCTCAACGCGTATGAAGACCGCGAAGGGCGAGGAGCCTTTCAACGTCCACAACTACTTCATGACAAATCCGAGTCTGTCTGGCCGTGGAAAGTCGCTCAAGGAATCCTCTCCGCGTCGTCTCACGCGCCGTAATGAACGTCATCAATCCTGATCCGGGATCGCTGACGTGACGCGGCCGCGCAAGCGCGGCTCGAGCGTCGCGGTCATCGATATCGGCTCCAACTCGGTCCGCCTCGTCGTCTACGAGGGACTGACGCGGGGCCTGATTCCGATCTTCAACGAGAAGACACTGTGCGGCCTCGGGCGCGAGGTGCAGAGCACGGGATTGCTCGCGCCTGACGCCGTCGACAAGGCGCTGACGTCGCTCAAGCGCTTCCGCGCACTGTGCCGGGTGATGCAGGTCGGACGCGTGTTCGCAATTGCGACCGCAGCCTGCCGCGATGCCTCCAACGGCCCGGACTTCATTGCAAAGGCCGAGCGCATCTGCGCCGTGAAGATCGAGATCCTGTCGGGCCCGCGCGAGGCGCGGCTGTCGGCGCTCGGCGTCATCTCCGGCATCCATCATCCCGACGGCATCGTCGGTGATCTCGGCGGCGGCTCGCTCGAGCTGATCGACGTGCGCAAGAACGCCGTTCGCAGCGGCGTGACGCTGCCGCTCGGCGGCCTCGCGCTCCAGGACCTTGCGCACAAATCGCTCAAGCGCGCCGACCGGATCGTGCGCGAGGAGATCGACGAGGTCCAGTTGCTCACCGCGGGCCGTGGCCGCACCTTCTACGCTGTTGGTGGCACCTGGCGCGCGCTGGCGCGCATCCACATCATCCAGAGTGGTTATCCGCTCCAGGTGATGCACGGCTATTCGATTTCGGCCGCCGAAGCGCTCGACTTCTCGCGGCGTCTGCGTCGTCTTGCGGCCACCGGCATGCTCGCCGACATCGAGAGCGTCGCCGACGCACGCCGTCCGCTTCTCACCTATGCGGCACTGGTGCTGGAGCACATTATCCGGGTCGCGAAGCCGAAGACCATCGTGTTCTCGACCTTCGGCGTTCGCGAAGGCCTTCTGCACGAGAAGCTGCCGGAGTCCGAACGTAACAAGGACGGTTTGATCTGCGCCGCCGAGGAGCTGAACCAGCTCCTGTCGCGCTCGGCCAAGCACGCCCGCGAGCTGATCGCCTGGACCGATCGCCTGGTGCGCGTGGTGAAGCTGCGCGAGACCGAAGAGGACCGTCGGCTGCGTCACGCCGCATGCCTGCTCTCCGACATCGGCTGGCGCGTGCATCCTGATCACCGCGGCGAGCAGACGCTGAGCCTCGTCGTCAACGGCAATTTCGGCGCGATCACCCACACCGAACGCGCCTTCGTCGGACTGTCGGTGTTCTATCGCTATGCGGGCCTGAGCGAAGAGAACCAGCCGCCGGTCACGATGCAGGAGTTGCTGACGCCGGCCCAGCTCGAACGCGCCCGCATGCTGGGCGCGGCGTTCCGCGTCGCCCATCTGATCTCTGCGGCACGCCCGGGCGTGCTCCCGGCCACGCATTTCCGTAGCCAGGCCCGCAATCTGATGCTGGTGTTCGAGCATCGGCTCGGCGACCTCGTCGCCGACCGCGTCGGCAGCCGCTTCAAGCAGCTCGCCCGCCTGATCGGCCGCGCCGGCTCGATCGTGCGGCGATAGACGAGCTAGCTGGCCCTCATTCTCCCCGGGCGTTTCTTGAGCCAGATGATCGCGCCGCTGATGAAGAGGGCAAGGGGCGCGAAACCGGCCGCGAACACGAACAGCCGTCCCGCGAATCCGAGCGTCGCGCCGTTGTGCAGCCAGAGCTGTTCGGCCAGATAGCGGTCGCCCATCGACATGGCATCTGACGTGCGATCGTGCACTGTTGCGCCGCTCCATGGATCGAGCCAGATTGCCCCGCGCGAGCGCACGGCGGGATCTGCGCCGTCGGCGCGAAACTGCACTCGCCAAATATTGCGCGTTTCGGTTGGTGGGCTCAGCATCGCGACCACCCTGCCCGGCTTGGCCGCTTCCGCGCTCCTTATGATCGCATCAGGTGAGAGCCGCGGCGTTCCTGCGGGAGGCGGCATTTCGATCCGAGACGAGGGTTCAGGTGTGGGTTGCGACACCAGACCAACGATGGGGCGCACCACGTCGGGAAAGATGATCCCGACGCCCGTGATCGAGATCACCGTGAGTGCAAAAAGCGCCCAAAAGCCAGTTGCGCCATGGAGGTCGAAAACAAGGCGAAGAAGCGAAACGTCCTTGCGGACTGTAACCGACCGCCAGAATCGCCCAGGCCTCGGCCACCACAGGAACAGGCCAGACAGCGACAAGCCGAGCAGCATGACCCCGACCACACCTACCAGCTCCTTGCCCCACCACTCGTAGAGCAACAGCGTGAAGTGCAAACGATAGACCTTGAGGGCGAACGCGTTGACGTAGTCACGCCGCCCCAGCACCGTCCCGTTCGACGGATCGACCATGGTCGTCCAGCGGTTGGGGTAGCGACCTTTTTCGGTTTCATGCGCGTGAATCACGATCCAGACCGGCCAGGTCCGATCCGGCGCCAGGATGGTGGAGATCGGCGCCGTATCCGCAGCCGCCGCCGCGCGCATCACCTCGGTCACGGTCACTCTCTGGTCCGGGCTGGCGGGCGCATAAAGTGCTGGGTTCAACGCGACATCGATTTCCCGGTAGAAGACGATGAAGCTTCCGGTGAGACCGATCAGCACCACGACGGCCCCGCCGATCAATCCGAGCCATCGATGAGCCCAGAGGATCGCGCGCCGCGTCCGTCCCGGCCGCGCTCCGGAACGGGCAGGCACGGAGCCTGCCCGTCGCCGCGCCCCGATCGTTTCGTCCATTCAGAGCACCCGTAGTCTGCGTTTGGTCCCGCTGACGTTCGGCTCGCGCAACGATGTCATCGCCTGCGTCAAACCCAACCCGGGCTCAGAAGTCCGTGGACATCGACAAAAGCAGGGTTCGCGGAGCCCCCTGCGACAAGGCTGAGAAGCTCGCCACGCCTGCCCAGTAATTGGTATCGAACACGTTCTGGACCAGGGCCCGGATCGTGACCGGGCGGTTGTTGATCCGCGTGTTGTAGCGGGCTCCCAGATCGAGCCTCGTCCAGGCCGGAACAACCTGTGTGTTTGCCCCATTCAGATATTGGTGCCCGGTATAGATGGTGTTTGCGACCAGTGTCAGTCCAGGCGCGAACGAGGTGTCCCATTCGGCAGATAGATTGGCTTGCACCTGAGGTACGCCGATCGGCGTCTTGCCGAGATTGGCTACCGTGTTCGTCTTCGTCAGCTCCGCATCGATCAGCGTCACGCCGCCAAGCACGCGAATGCCCGGCTGCACCTCTCCGAACACGGTGAATTCCACGCCGCGATTTCGCTGCTCCTGGTCGGCCCGGAAGACGTTGTCGGCTCCCGTCTGTCCCGACGGCTTGGTGATCTCGAACAGGCTGATCGTGGTTGCCAGCATGCCGAAATCGACCTTGGCGCCTGCTTCCTTCTGCTTGCTGAAATACGGCGCCAGGACTTCTCCCTGATTGATCGCCGTCGTCGGTGCGACGTCGCCCTTGCTGAGCCCTTCGATGTAGTTGGCGTACAGCGAAACGTTGGTCCACGGCTTGACGACGAGGCCGACCATCGGCGTGTACGCCGTCTGGTCGTAGGCGGACGTCACGGCGCCCGTCGTTGTGTTGTAGTTGTTCGACTTGACGCCCTGCTGTCGCACGCCGACGGTCAGTTGCAGACGTTCCTGAAAGACCGACATGGTGTCGGCCAGCGCAAGGCCGGTCAGCTCGCTGTCCGATAGTCTCGGAACGGTCGCAGGAGCCGCAACCAGCTGCTCCGGACGGGCGATCGGCACATAGATGTTGGACAGAACCGGCGTTCCGTTCACAGACCCGCGCCCGACCTGATCCGTGTAGTAGCTGCCCTGGAAGGTCACGGCGTGGCTGATCGCCGCGGTTTCAAACCGGGCGCGCACGCCGGCGTCGGCGACGTTGCGGTCGATGTCGAACTTGAAATGTCCGGGTGTCGTCGTGGTGTTGCCGGCTGCGTTCAGGATGGTCGGCGTACCAAACAGACGATCGACCTGGGTCCTGCCGCCACCGCCACTGGCGAACACCGTCACGGAGTCCGTCACATCGAACTCGCCGCGCGCCAGCAGCGAGTTGTCGTGAACCTTGGCCCATTCCCAGGACTGCGTGACATTGCGGCGCCCGACTGGCGCGGTGGGGACTGCGACGCCCGTTGCGACCAGGAACGGCCTCGTGGGCGCGTCGAATTTTTCTTCCTGATCGATGAAGTCGAGCGAAGCTCTGAACCTCTCGCCGCGATAGTCAAACGCCGCCGCGCCGACATGCGCTTCCCGGCTCTGGTTGTCCAGCGGCGTATCGCCATTGTGATAGCTGCCATTGACGCGAATTCCGAATTCGCGATTCTCGCCGAACCGGCGGCTGACGTCGAGATGAGTGCCGAACTGGGAGCTCGTCGCGTAGTCGGTCGTAACCCGTGTCAGATCGACATCCCCAGCACGCTTCGGAACGATGTTGATGGTGCCGCCGACGCTGCTGTTCGGCGCCATGCCGTAAAGCAGCGCAGTCGGCCCCTTGATGATTTCAATTCGTTCGACGTAGTCGGTGAACACACGATAGTTCGGCGCAACGCCAAAGACGCCGTTGAAGGCGATCTCTCCGACATTCCCCTCGCCGATCGGAAATCCTCGGATAAAGAATGAGTCGAGAATACCACCGGGCTGACCTGTGAACCGGACCGAAGGATCGTTGCTGACGACGTCGGCGACCGTGGTGGCTTGCTGGTCTTCAATCTTTTTCGCCGTGTAGCTCGTGACGTTGAACGGCGTGTCCATGAAATCCTTGTTGCCCAGCAAGCCGACCTGGCCTCCGCGGGCCAACTGCCCGCCCGAGTAGGAGGGCGGAAGTGCGCCCGGCCTCGCAGCAGCAGGGGTCGTTTCCGCCTGCATCCTGGCCCGCTCACTCGCGGGCGCAGTTTGGCGGCTCGTCCGGCGACCTGGATTGATGCGTGGGCGCGCACGCTGCTTCGGCACGTCGGCAATGACGGTCACCGCCGGCAAGGCCGTCGCACGACCCGTCTCCGGCGCAGCGCTTTGAGCACGCGTGCCGTGCAGGAAGCCGTCGCTGAACAAGGCGATGGAGACCACAGAAGCCGCGAAGGCCGTCGGGCTGGAGCACGTCAGATGGGCTCTGACGCTTGCGGCAAAAACAGCAAAAGGACGGCGAAGGACTCTCGACGGCATCGTACCCGCTTCCGATTTGATCAAAATGAACATCGGAGCGACGTGCCGCGGGAGGCGTTACCGAGTCAACGAAAACACCCATTGTTTTCAGTAGTTTATAATGAGACAAAGTCTAAATCGCGCGAGGGTTGCGACGGCAACGTCACCGCACGCGGCGCCTGACTCCTCTGCGCGCCATCGCTCAGCAGGACAGCTCTGGCAAGATACGATGTCGAAGATATCAGTGAGGCGCTCGCCTCTGATCGTCGGGCGAGCGGCGCAAAACTGATCGTACCGGGGAAGTTACTCCGCCGAGGCCTTGGCGTGGCGCTCGGAGGATTCCAGCGCGGCCGCGCTGAGGCTGCGCCGGCGCCAGATGGTACCGACGACCAGCACGACGACCACGCCGAGCGCTGCGCAGAAATATTCGCCACCGGCGCCGCCATGGGCGAATTGCGGCGGGATGCGGAGTGCACCGAGCATGCTGTCCAGCGAAGCACCGAACGGACCCTCGAACAGCGTGTGCAGCTTCGGCGCGACGGCGGGATCGGTCGCGATCACCTCACCTGAGATCCAACCGAGCAGCGCCGCACCGGCCCACACCAGGACCGGCAGCTTCGTCAGCAGCGCCATGATCAGCGCCGCACCCGCGACGATCAGCGGCACGCTGATGGCGAGGCCGAGGATCAGCAGCGGCACGCTGCCATTGGCGGCGGCAGCGACCGCGATGACGTTGTCGAGGCTCATGACGATGTCGGCGACCACGACGATCTGGATCGCCTGCCACAGATGGGAGGCGGACTCGACGCCCTCCTCGTCCTCCTTCTCCGGCACCAGGAGCTTGGCCGCGATCACGATCAGCGCAAGACCGCCGACGAGTTTGAGGTACGGCAGCTCCATCAGGCTCGCGACGATGCCGGTGAAGATGATCCGCAGCAGCACGGCCGCGCCGGCGCCGAAGATCATGCCCCACAGCCGGTGCCGCGGCTTCAGGCCGCGGCAGGCCAGCGCGATCACCAGCGCGTTGTCGCCGGAGAGAAGGATGTTGATCCAGATGATCTTGCCGACCGCGATCCAGAAGGTCGGCTCAGCCATCTCGGCGCGGAACTGGGTGAAAAATGCCCCGATCGTAGCGGGATCGAAGATCTGCCAAAGCCAGTTCACAGTGAGTCCTTTCGCGCCGTCGTATTAACCTGGTGGCTTGATCAGCCGACGATCTCGTTGCCCGCGAAGAACTGCGCGATCTCGATCGCGGCGGTCTCCGGCGCATCCGAGCCGTGAGCGGAATTCTCGCCGATCGACTTTGCGTAGAGCTTGCGGATGGTGCCGTCGGCCGCCTTGGACGGGTCGGTCGCGCCCATGGCGTCGCGGTACTTGGCGATGGCGCCCTCGGCTTCCAGCACCTGGACCACGACCGGGCCCGAGGTCATGAACTCGACCAGCTCGCCGAAGAACGGGCGGGCCTTGTGAACGGCATAGAAGGTCTCGGCCTGTTCCTTGGTCATGCGGATACGCTTCTGCGCGACGATGCGCAGGCCGGCTTTCTCGATCACGGCGTTGACCGCACCGGTGAGGTTACGCGCGGTCGCGTCGGGCTTGATGATCGAGAAGGTGCGTTCGATGGCCATGGTCATGTCCTTGAGCAAAAACGGTGGTTCGGAGTTGCGGGGCTTATATCGGCGCCTTTGCCGGACGGCAAGCGACCGCCCGAACCGCCTCACAGGCGCTTCGCCGCAGGGCCCGGATGCGGGATTCGAGCATGGATTACAACAATTTCACCCAGATGAACCCAATCTGAAAGCCCCGTCAGGGTTCGGTTCAGCTTCGCAGGCCTAAGGTCAGGCCCATCGAAACCGAAGCCTGATCATGAGGCGAACCGTTTCGGCGGCCTTTCCATCGACGCGATAGCCCCGCGCCGGCAGTTTTGAGGAGATCACCATGTTGAGGAAACTTTCGCTGGCCGCTGTCGCCGCGGTTGCGCTGGGTGCCGCGCTGGCGCCGACCTCCGCCTCCGCGCACTGGCATGGCGGCGGCTGGCATGGCGGTGGTGGCGGCTGGGGCCATCACGGCTGGGGCGGACCGCGCTTTTATGCCCGCGGCCCCGTCGTCTCCTACGGTTATGGCGGCTGCTACGCGCGCCGGCTGGTCCCGACCCCCTGGGGACCCCGCTGGCGGATGGTCAACCGCTGCTACTGAGCCCGACAGCACCTTTCCTCAGGTACCTCCCCCCTGGGTACCTTTCAAGCGAGGCCCCGGCGTTCCCCTGCGCCGGGGCTTTGTCTTGGGGCGGATACGGCGGATTCATGCAATTTTTACTAGAATGCCGGGCATTCCGCGCGAGTGGCGAAACAATTCTGGGGGTCAACGACTTGATAGGGTGTCGTTAATTTGAAACACGGAACCCCGCCATGGCTGGCCTTTTTGCCGATGACAGCGAGCAGATCGACCGGCGCACCAGCCGCTCGATCTGCGATGCCGTGGGCGAGCGGCTCCAGCAGAGCCTGCGCCCCGAACCCCGGCTCCCGACGCATCTCGAGCAGCTTCTCGACGAGTTGAAGAAGCGAGACCGCGATTCGTACTGAAGCGAGACGCTGAAAAACGGGTTGCGTTCGCGACGCCTTGCGGTGACAAGGCCGCATGCTGTCCATCACCGACATTTCCATCCGACTCGCCGGACGCCTTCTGATTGACCAGAGTTCCGTGCAGATCACACCGGGATCGCGCGTCGGCATGGTCGGACGCAACGGCACCGGCAAATCGACCCTGTTCAAGGTGATCCGCGGTGAGCTGTCGGCCGAGCACGGCACCGTCACCCTGCCGCCGCGCTGGCGCGTGGGCAGCCTCGCGCAGGAAGCGCCGAACGGCCCCGAAAGCCTGATCTCGGTCGTGCTCAAGGCCGACCTCGAACGCGACGCGTTGCTGCATGAGGCCGAGAGCGCGACCGATCCGCACCGGATCGCCGAGATCCAGACCCGGCTCGTCGACATCGACGCGCATTCGGCGCCGAGCCGCGCCGCCGCGATCCTCTCCGGCCTCGGCTTTTCCGCGACCGACCAGCTGCGTCCCTGCGCCGAATTCTCCGGCGGCTGGCGGATGCGCGTCGCCCTTGCCGCCACGCTGTTCGCCGCCCCTGACCTGCTGCTGCTCGACGAGCCCACCAACTATCTCGACCTCGAGGGCACGCTGTGGCTGGAGGATCACCTCGCGCATTATCCGCGCACGGTGATCGTGATCAGCCACGACCGCGACCTGCTCGAAAGCTCCGTCGACCAGATCCTGCATCTGGAGCGCGGCAAGCTCACGCTCTACAAGGGCACCTATTCCTCGTTCGAGGAACAGCGCGCCGCGCGCGAGCTGCTCGACGCCAAGGCGGTCAAGCGCCAGGAAGCCGAGCGCGCCCGCCTGCAAGCCTTCGTCGATCGCTTCAAGGCCAAGGCCTCGAAAGCGCGCCAGGCACAGTCCCGCGTCAAAATGCTGGAGCGGTTGAAGCCGATCACGGCGCTGGTGACCGAGGACGTCCGCGAGATCAGCTTTCCCGCGCCGGAGAAAATCCTGTCGCCGCCGATCATCGCGGTGGACAATGTTTCGGTCGGCTACGATCCGGCCACACCCGTGCTCGGCCGCGTGACACTCCGCATCGACAATGACGACCGCATCGCGCTGCTCGGCTCCAACGGCAACGGCAAGTCGACGCTGGTCAAGCTGCTCGCCGGAAGGCTCGCGCCCTTCTCCGGCAAAGTGACGCGCGCGGACAAGCTCTCGATCGCCTATTTCGCGCAGCATCAGCTCGACGAGCTGAACGAGGATGCCTCCGCCTACGACCACGTCCGCAAGCTGATGGGCGATGCGCCCGAAACCAAAGTGCGCGGACGCACCGGCGCGATCGGCTTCTCCGGCAAGGCGGGCGATACCAAGGTCGGAAAACTGTCGGGCGGCGAAAAGGCGCGGCTGCTGCTGGGGCTTGCGACCTTCTTCGGCCCCAACATGATCATCCTGGACGAGCCGACCAACCATCTCGACATCGACAGCCGCGCAGCGCTCGCCGAGGCGATCAACGAATTCCCCGGCGCCGTCATTATGGTCTCGCACGATCGCTATCTGATCGAGGCCTGCGCCGACCAGCTCTGGATCGTCGCCGACCGCACCGTGACCAATTACGAGGGCGATCTCGACGAGTACCGCCGCCTGGTGCTGTCGTCGCGCAACGGCGAACCCGCCCCGCGCGAGCGCAGCACGGCAAGTGAAAAGCCACAGCGTCCGAAATCGGACAATCGCGGCTCGCTGAAGAAGCGCATCGCGGAAGCCGAGAGCGAGATCGCCCGCGTCACCGACATCATCGCCAAGATCGACACCGCCCTCGCCCTGCCCGACATCTTCTCACGCGATCCCAAGCAGGCCGCGCAGCTGTCAAAGGCGCGCGCCAATGCAGCCGATGCACTGGCGCGTGCGGAGGAGCAATGGCTCGAGGCGAGCACGCAGTTCGACGAGGTGACGGGGTAGATTCAAAAAGCTCGAAAACAACCCCATGCACAGTACGGGTAATAAATTACCCGACCACAAGCCGCTGAACAGCATGCTCTTTACGAGCCAGCCGACTCAGTCCGCGAACTGCCCCGCCGCCTTGATGATCGGCGCCCAACGATCGACCTCACTCGTCAGCATCGCGCCGAGCGCCTCGGGCGTCGCCTTGTCCTGAGGGACCGGCTCGGTGTTGATGTCATTGAAGCGCGCAATCAGCGTGGGATCCCTAAGGGCCGCCTGAAGCGCCGCCGTCAGCTTCTGAACGACCGCGGGCGGCGTGCCCTTGGGGGCATAGATGCCGTGCCAGACGCCGAGCTCGAAGCCCTTGAGGCCGGCCTCGTCGGCGGTCGGCAGATCAGGCAGGCTCTTCAGCCGCTCCTTGGTGGTGACGGCATAGGCCTTGACCTGTTTGGCCGTGATCGGACCGGTGGTGTTCGTCGCCTGATCGCAGGTGAGATCGATCTGCTTGCCGAGCAGATCGTTCATGATCGGGCCGTTGCCCTTGTAGGGCACCGTGGTGAGCTGCTTCTCGATCGCAGTCATGAACAGCATGCCACACAGATGCGATGCCGCGCCGATCCCGGCATTGGCGTAAGTCAGCTTGTCGCCCTGCTGCTGGGCGTAGGCGACGAGTTCCTTGAGCGTGTCGGCAGGAAAATCCGGTCGCGCGATGATCGTCATCGGCGCGTTGGTCACGAGCCCGATCGGCGCAAAGGCCGTCTTCGTGTCATAGCTGAGGTTGCGATACAGCGTGGCCGCGGTCGAAATGCCGACATGGTGGACCAGCAGCGTGTAGCCGTCCGGCTGGGCGCGCGCGGCGCGGGTCGTGCCGATCGTGCCGCCGGCGCCGGTCGCGTTCTCGACGACGATCTGCTGGCCGAGGGATTTTCCCATACCCGCCGCGGTCAGGCGCGCGATGGTGTCGGTCGGTCCGCCGGCGGCGTATGGCACCAGCACGGTGATAGGCCTCGTCGGATAGTCCTGGGCAACCGCCGCGCCGAGCGACAAGAGCAGAGCCGATACGGCCGTAATGAAACGCATGCTTTCCTCCAAATTCTTATGCGTGCCATATGAGCGCATTCCTGGCTGCGCGCCACCATGAAAGCTCCTCATCAGCAGCGTCGGGTCGTCACGGTCCAACGGTTCCCTGCAAAGCCAAGCGGCTTGCGGATGGTGACGGCATCGGCGAGGCTAGGACCTCGCGGAGGGATCACGGATGCCGACCGACCTTGAGCCGAGGCGAGATGCGCTGGTCGGCTTGATCTATGACGCCGTGCTCGACGGCTCGCTCTGGAGCGCGGCCCTGGAAGGCATAGCCGATATCACCCATAGCTCTGCCGCGCTGATCCACGGCTATCGCGTCGATCGAGAGCTTTATACATTTCACGACCTCGGCCGGATCGATCCGGAGTGCAAGCGTCGCCACGAACTCTATCACGTGATGAATCCCTGGATGCGGTCGAGCCGTTATCCCGCGGGTCAAATGGTGCATTCCGACGACCTCATCGAGCTTTCACAGCTCAAACGAACAGCGTTCTACGACGACGTGCTCCGGCCGCAGAATCTGGCGCATGGCCTGATCGTCAATGTGGTGAGCCGTCCGGAATTCCGGGTCTCGCTCAATATTGAACGCAGCGAGAAGCGTGGACCGTTCGGCGAACGGGATACCGCGATCCTGGGCTCGCTGCTGCCGCACTTGCGGCGCGCCAGCGAGTTGCGCTTGCATATGCTCGATTACAGCGAGGCGGCCCGTGTCGAGCGTGATGCGCTCGATGCCTTGTCAACCGGAATCATCACTTTCGATTCCGGGCAGCGGGTGTTGTTTGCAAACGCCGCGGCCCGGACCCGGGGCGAAGAACTATCGCTGCGAGTCAATGCCGGCAGCGCGCTGTCGGGACCACTAGGCGTCGTGAACGGCATCCGCGCACTTCTGGCGAACGCTCTCCGCGGTGGCGCCGGAGGCACGTGTCGACTGCCGCAGCCGAACGGCGGGAAAACCGGCATCACGGTGACATCGGTGCGAGGTCGCGCCTTCGATCACCCGTCGCACCACAGGACGGCGAGCCCTGCCGCAATCGCGCTGCTCGTCGACATATCAAGTCACGGCGAGGCCGCGAACGCGCTGCTGGCGGCCCGCCATGGCCTGACGGCCGCCGAATTGCGGGTCGTCACCATGCTGACCCGCAGCGACGGCATGAGGACCGCAGCGGCGAGGCTTGGCATCAGCTCCAACACGCTGAAATCGCATACCAAGCGAATTTACGCCAAGATCGGAGTTCGCGGTCACGCCGAGTTGCTGCAGTCGATTGCCCAGCTCGCCCAGACGCTCGATACGCCCATGTAACATCCGCGCTCACTCCGCGATCGTTGGCCCTCACCCCAGGGGGTGACGACGAACGATCGGTCCGTGCGGACAATCGCCGTCCCAAAAGGGAGAGCCATGATGTTTCGCCCGGCGCTTGTTTCGATCTTGCTTCTGTGGCTAGCACAGCCGCTGCAAGCGGAGCCAACCTACCCGCAATCAACCATTCGCCTCGTGCTGGGCTTCAGCCCGGGAAGCGCACCAGATGTGGCAGCCCGTATCCTGGCCGAACACTTCAAGGCGACGTGGAGCAAGCCCGTGGTGGTCGAGAACATGCTGGGCGCGGGCGGCAACATCGCAGCGGACCACGTGGCCAAATCGGCGCCGGATGGCGCCACGCTGCTGATGGCGGGCAACGCGGCGATCGTCATCAACCCCTCGCTCTACGCAAAGCTGCCGTATGATCCGGCGCGGGATCTGGTCCCGGTGACCCAAATCACCATCGCGCCGAACATCCTGGTCGTGAACAAGGAGGTGTCGGCCGCAAGCGTTCAGGATCTGGTCGATCTGGCGCGGCGCAACCCGGGCACCCTCACCTTTGCCTCGGCGGGCGTAGGCACCTCCACGCATCTGGCGGGCGAGTTATTCCAAACCATGGCGGGCATCAAGATTCAGCACGTGCCGTACCGGGACAGCGCGGCGCTGTTGAGCGATCTCGTGGCCGGCCGCATCACGATGTTCTTCGGCAGCATCGCATCGGTGCTGCCCCAGATCCGCGACGGCAGGGTTCGCGCTCTGGCGATCACATCGCTGCGGCGCTCGCCCGCGGTGCCTGATCTGCCGACGCTGGATGAACTCGGCTTCCGCGGCTTCGACGCCGTTGCCTGGTTCGGCCTGATGGCGCCGACGGGAACGCCGGCTTCGGTTATCGCACGTCTGCACGAGGAAGCGCAGAAGGCGGTGACGGCACCGGCCGCGCGAGAGAAGTTCGCGGCGCTCGGCATGGAAGCAATCACGCTCACGCCGGACGAATTTGCCGCCCAGATCCGGGCCGAAACGCCGAAATGGGCGGAGCTGATCAAGCGGGTCGGCATCGCACCAATCCAGTGACCGAGCACGACCGTGCCACTCGCCACGCGCTAAGCCTGCCCCTCCGTCTCGCTCTCAAGCTTCGTCCGCAGGTCCGCGACGACACGATGAACGGTTTGCAGGTCCTTGACTGGAAGCCCCTCCGAAAGGTGATTGATCCACGGCGCCTGCAAAGCCATGGCAGCATCGAAAGCCTGCCGCCCCTTGTGGGTCAGAACCACAAGCTGCGCGCGGCGGTGATGGGGATTGGCCTCGAAAACAACAAGGCCCTCCGCGTGCAGGTCATTGACGATCCGCTGCACGTTTTGGCGATTGGCACCCAGATCGCGCGCAAGCCAGGCCACCGGCTGGGGGCGCTCTGCGTGCACGATGGCTCCGAGAATCTGCCAGCGGGCGCTCGTGAGTCCAAGCTGGGCCACCAAGCGGTCCCCTGCGGTTAAGAGCAGGCTATTCAGCCGGAACAAGTCGAGCATGAGGTTCGTCAAAGCATCGCCGGCCGGCGTTCGTTGGGATTTCCGCATCCGTCACCATAACCTATTATTGACATCATGATGTCAAATCACTAGCTTACATAATACCATATTGGCATCATGACACCAAATTGAACGGAGTTTTTCATGGCGCACCTACGCCAGATGGACCCTGACTTTCCGATCGAACGTCAGCTCGGCATTGACACCAGCCCAGTGGTGTTGGTGAACGTATTCACGCTCGACAAGGCCGACGAGCAAAGTTTCCTCCAGGTCTGGCAAGACGATGCCGGTTTCCTGAAGCGGCAGCCAGGCTTTGTCTCCACCCAGCTGCACCGCGCAATCGGCGATAGCCCGACGTATCTGAACTATGCCGTCTGGGAATCGACCGCACAGTTCCGGGCTGCGTTCACGCATCCGGAGTTCAGATCGAAGATATCGACCTATCCCTCGTCTGCCGTCGCCTCTCCGCACCTGTTCGAGAAGGTCGCCGTGTCAGGCATTTGCGTCGCGTAGCTCGCTTCGAAACGGCAGGACCTGATGGCCAAGATCATCCACCCCGTAGCGGGCGCGGTCGCACTGACAACGATTGTGAGCTTCTGGCTTTCCACGGCTCTCACCGAGCTATTTGCGTCATACGGGAGCGTGACGATGGTCAAATCGGCCATCCCCTGGGGCTTCCTGTTGCTGGTGCCTGCGCTGGCGTTGACGGGAGGCTCAGGGTTCTTCCTGGCAAAGGAGCGGCGCGCTGGCCTGATCGGCGCGAAGATCAAGCGCATGCCGATCATTGCCGGCAACGGCATTCTGGTTCTCGTTCCCGCCGCGTTGTTTCTTGCCTTCAAGGCGGAGGCTACGGAGTTCGACACCGCATTCTACGCGGTGCAGACCCTCGAATTGTTTGCAGGCGCGACGAACATCGTTCTCTTGGGCCTCAATATGCGTGACGGCTTCAAGATGAAGGGCCGTTTCCGCACTCGCCAACCCGATCGCCTCAACACCGAGCCAATGCTCTGAGACGGCGAAGCCGGCTTTCGATCGGGGCCACCATTGCCTTCCGACGAAAGAAGCCGATCCACCCGGCGCAGGCGATCCCCGCTTACGCCGATTTCTTCTTCGGCTTCGGCTTGGTCGCCTTCGGCATGACCGGCGCTTCCGGGTTGCCCTCGATCGAGGACAGGCGGCCGGAGGTGAAGGTGTAGATGCCGGCGCGCGGACCGGTGGTCCAGGTGACGACGGCAACACGGCGACCTGCCGCATCGCCGGAAAGATTCACGCTCGAGGGCGCACCGATGCCGCGCACCACGTCGCATTCGGTGTGGCCGAGCGCGACCGTGCCGCCGACGGGCGCCGGTGCAGTCGTCGATGCGTTGGCGTCAGCCGGCCCGGGGGGCTGCGCCATGCCGGCACAGCCGCCGTCGGCGCTGACCAGATCCTGGGCGCCCACCGGCTTGTCCGGCGTCAACGGCGGCGATTCGATCGAGATGCTCTTGATGAACAGGCGGCTCGGCGTGTTGAACCACTGGGCGTCCTTGGCGGACGCCAGGAGATCGGTCCCGCCCGAACAGCCCGCGAGCAGCGGTGCTACGGCAGCCAACGCAACTATGAGCGAGCTGGGAAGCTTTTGATGTCGCACGATAAACTAAATTCCCCGCATGAAGGATCGGCCCTAAGCGATTGTCCCACCATCACTTTGCGGCACGAAGGTGACAAAAGCCAACACCGCCCGAAAAGTGCAAATTATCATTAATTGCAAGCGAGCGCTAATTCCGCTTCTGCCACCGGCCCCGTTCGTCGGCCTGCCAATAGGTGACATCAAATCCCCGCGCCTTGCAATCCGTCCAGCTGCTGCGGGCCAGCGCCAGCGCGTCCGGATCGTCGCCGTTGAACAGCAGCACCATGCGCTCATAGCCCTGCGCATCCGGCGGCAGCGCGGCGCTGTCGACCAGGAAGCGGACATTGGCGCCGTTCGGATTGCCCTCCTCGATCGCCAGCACGATCGGCTGATCGGCGGCATCGTTCACCCGCCATGTCGCGTGCGGCAGGAAGGAATCGTCGCGATAGGTCCACAGATGCGCGTCGAGCGCGTCGGCGCGCTCCTCCGACGTCGACTGCACGACGACACGCCAGCCGCGCTCGAGGGATTTCTCGAGAAGCGGCGGCAACACGCTCTCCACCGTCATGTTTTGCAGATGGTAGAAAAGGACTTCGGTCATCTCAGGTCATTTGCGCTCGTAATGATCCGCGACCAGACGGTCGAGCAGACGGACGCCGTAACCGCTTCCCCAGCTCTGGTTGATGTCGGTCTTCGGCGCGCCCATCGCGGTGCCGGCGATGTCGAGATGCGCCCAGGGTGTGCCGTCGACGAAGCGCTGGAGAAACTGCGCCGCGGTGATCGAGCCGCCGTGGCGGCCGCCGGTGTTCTTCATGTCGGCGAACTGGGAATCGATCAGCTTGTCGTATTCGGGGCCGAGCGGCATGCGCCAGACCTTCTCGCCGCTCTCGATGCCGGCCGCGAGCAGGCGGTCGGCAAGCTCGTCGTTGTTGGAGAACATGCCGGCATGGTCGGTGCCGAGCGCGACCATGATCGCGCCGGTCAGCGTCGCCAGATCCACCATGAATTTCGGCTTCGTCCTCTTGGCGACGTACCAGAGCACGTCGGCCAGCACGAGGCGGCCTTCGGCGTCGGTGTTGATGATCTCGATGGTCTGGCCCGACATCGAGGTGACGATGTCGCCCGGCCGCTGCGCATTGCCGTCGGGCATGTTCTCGACGAGGCCGATGGCGCCGACGACATTGGCCTTGGCTTTGCGCGCAGCGAGCGCGTGCATCAGGCCGACGACGCAGGCAGCGCCGCCCATGTCGCCCTTCATGTCCTCCATGCTGCCGGCCGGCTTGATCGAGATGCCGCCGGTGTCGAAGCAGACGCCCTTGCCGACGAAGGCGACCGGGGCCTCGCCCTTCTTGCCGCCGTCCCAGCGCATGATCACGGTGCGGCTCGGCCGGACGGAGCCCTGGCCGACGCCGAGCAGCGCCCCCATGCCGAGCTTGTCCATCGCCTTGACGTCGAGCACCTCGACCTTGACGCCGAGCTTGCGGAGCTGGCTGGCGCGGCGCGCGAATTCCTCGGGGAAGAGCACGTTCGGCGGCTCGTTGACGAGGTCGCGCGCGATGATCACGCCGTCGACGACATGGCCGGCCGATGCAAACGCCTTCTTCGCGGCAGCGGCATCGCCGACCGCAAGCGAGATGTCGGCGCGCAAACCGCCCTCCTCCCCATCCTTCTTCCTGGTCTTGTAGCGATCGAATTTGTAGGCGCGCAGGCGCAGGCCCGAGGCGACCCCGACCGCCTGCTCGCTGGTCATGGCACCGCTTGGCAGTTCCGCCACGATGGTCATGGCGGCGGCGTTGCTGGAAAGCTTGCTCGCGGCCACGCCGCCGAATTTGAGGAAATCGTTGGCTTTCAGGCTGGCCGCCTTGCCGGCCCCGATCACGACCAGACGGGTGGCCTTGACCCCCTCCGGCGCCAGGATGTCCAGCGCGGCGCCGCTTTTACCCTTGAAGCCGGCGGCAGAGGCCGCCCGCTTGACCAGATCCGTGGCACCGCCGAGCGCCTTCGTGGTCGCCGGACCCAGCTTCAAACCGTCGTCGCAGAACACGACCAGGATGCCACGGGCGGCGGTAGACAGCGGGACAAAGCCGACCTTGATGGCATCGGACATGGGTAACTCCTTCAAAACAGCGGTCTTTTCGACGCCCTGCGATCACAGCCACAAGCCGGCGCTGAACGACGATTCATTGGACTTTCCCCACTATGGGCCACCCGCCCCGCGGATGCCAAGCACCCCCGTGGCCGGGAGGCCACAACGAGGGAAATATCAACCATATATTGAGGGTGCCACGGGGCGGCCATTTTGTTGACGGATCAAAGGGATGGTAGTGAGAGAGTAAACCGCCGGAAGTGATGGCTGGCCGACCTTGGGGATCCCCTCGCGGGGATTGGTTGGACAGCCGAAATTCCAGCCGGATTTGGGGTGTTGGTGGGGATTCGTGCGGTAGCGCATGGGGTCAATCGATAGGTATATCTTCCGCACGACGCTGGCGTCGTTTGCGCTCGTCTTGGTCAGCCTCACCGGCGTGATCTGGATTACGCAGGCGTTGCGCGGCATCGACCTGATGACGAGCCAGGGTCAGACCATCCTGACCTTCCTCGGCATCACCAGCCTCGTCGTGCCTGCCCTCGTCCTGATCATCTCGCCGATCGCGCTGATGATCGCGATCTCGCACACGCTGAACAAGCTCGCGACCGATTCCGAGATCATCGTGATGAATGCCGCCGGCTTCTCGCCGTTCCGGCTGTTCTATCCGTTCTTCTACGCCACCTGCGTGGTGGCGCTGCTGGTCGCCTTCGTCGCGGCCTATCTCGCCCCCGACGGCATGCGCCGGATCAAGCAGTGGGACGCGGAGATCACCGCCGACGTGCTCACCAACATCCTCCAGCCGGGCCGCTTTGCCCAGCTCGACAAAAATCTCACGATCCGCATTCGCGAGCGCCAGCCCGGCGGCATCCTCGCCGGCATCTTCATCGACGACCGCCGCGACCAGAACGAGCGCGTCTCGATCGTGGCCGAGCATGGCGAGGTCGTGAAGAACGAGAACGGCTCTTTCCTGGTGCTGAAGGACGGCAATCTGCAGCGCTTCGAAGCCGGCAAGCGCGATCCCGCGCTGGTGGCGTTCGGCCGCTACGGCTTCGACATGTCGAAGTTCGGCAACCAGGGCCGTGACGTCACCCTCGGCATCCGCGAGCGCTATCTCTGGGAGCTGTTCGCGCCGTCCGAGGAGGACCCGGTCTACAAGCAGATTCCCGGGCAGTTCCGCTCGGCCCTGCATGACAGCCTGCTGGCGCCGATCTATCCGTTCGCCTTCGCCGTGCTGACCTTCGCCTTCCTCGGCGCCCCGCGCACCACCCGCCAGAGCCGCAACTTCTCGATCGGCGGCTCGGTGATCGCCGTGTTCGGCCTGCGCATGGCCGGCTTTGCCTGCTCGGTGATGTCGGTGAAGTCGCCCGGCCCGGTGCTGTTTCAATATGCGATGGTGTTCGGCGCCATCGGCGTCGGGCTGTGGATGATCATCGGCGGGATCGTGGTCGAGCCGCCGGCCCGTGTCATGGAGGCCATCAACAAATCGAACGCGCGCATCGCGCGGCTGTTCGGACGGCCGGCCACCGCATGAGCATGCTCACCAACACACTCGGGCGCTATTTCGCCGGCCGCTTCGTGGTCGCAGCACTCGGCGTGTTCGCCAGCATCTTCCTGCTGCTGGTGCTGGTCGACTACATCGAGATGGTGCGCAAAACCTCCGGCCTCGCATCCGCCTCCGCGATCATGGTGGCCGAGACCTCGCTGTTCCGGGTGCCGCAGCTGCTGGAGAAGCTGACGCCGTTCTGCATGCTGATCGGCGCCATGACCTGCTATCTCGCCCTCTCCCGCCGGCTCGAGCTCGTGGTCGCGCGCGCCGCCGGCATCTCGGCCTGGCAGTTCATCTCGCCGGCGCTCGGCAGCGCGCTGCTGATCGGGGTGATCGCCACCGTCGCCTACAATCCGATGTCGGCGAATTTGCGTGAGCTCTCGAAGCGCATGGAAGCGGAGCTGTTCGGCTCGGCGCCCGGTGGCGGCATCCAGGACGCCTCCGGCTTCTGGCTCAATCAGGTCACCAATGACGGCCAGGTCATCATCAACGCGGCGCGCAGCGAGCAGCAGGGTGTGCGGCTGACCGGGCTGACCCTGTTCCGATTCGATACGGACTGGCATTTCAAGGAGCGGATCGAGGCGCGCGAGGCCACGCTCGAGGCCGGTCACTGGCTGTTCAAGACCGTCCGGCGCTACTCGCTGGATTCGCCGCCGATCGACCAGGTGACGTTGGAGATTCCGACGACGCTGACCGAGGCCCAGGTCCGCAACAGCTTTTCCACACCCGAGACTGTGTCCTTTTGGCAACTACCGAGCTACATCCGCTCCTCCGAAAGCTCGGGCTTCGCGACAGCCGGCTATCGACTCCAGTATCACAAGCTCCTGGCACAGCCGTTTTTGCTGGCCGCCATGGTGATGCTCGCGGCTTCCGTGTCGTTGCGTTTCTTCCGGATGGGCGGCGTGCAGAGAATGGTTTTGAGTGGCGTGGGCGCAGGCTTTCTGCTCTACGTTTTGTCGAAAGTGACTGAAGACTTGAGCAAGGCTGAGTTGATGCATCCGATCGCTGCGGCGTGGTTGCCCGTGGTGGTGGGCGGCCTCACCGGCTTTTTGGCCTTGTTGTACCAGGAGGACGGTTAGTGACTGCCGTCCATCGAGGACGTGTGTCTCGTTTGACGCGCCGCATGGTGATGCGCGCGAACGGGGTCGGCTTGTCCGTTCGCAGGTTCCTGCTGGCTGCTGCCGCGGTGGCATCGCTCGGCGGGCTGATGGACGTTGCCCTCGTGGCCCCCGCCTCCGCCCAGAGCTTCACCTACAATCCGCTGCCGCCGCGTCCGAAGCCGCCGAAGGTCGCCAACGACAACCAGATGCTGGTTCAGGCGACCGAGGTCGATTACGACTACAACAACTCCCGCGTCTCCGCGGTCGGTAACGTCCAGCTGTTCTACAACGGCACCAGCGTCGAGGCCGACAAGGTCATCTACGACCAGAAGACCAAGCGGCTGCATGCCGAAGGCAACATCCGCATGACGGATGCCGACGGCAAGATCACCTATGCCGAGATCATGGATCTCTCCGACGACTACCGCGACGGTTTCGTCGATTCGCTGCGCGTCGACACCGCCGACCAGACCCGCATGGCCGCGAGCCGCGCCGACCGCTCCAATGGCAACTACACGGTGTTCGAGAACGGCGTCTACACGGCCTGCGCGCCGTGTAAGGACGATCCGAAGAAGCCGCCGCTCTGGCAGGTCAAGGGTGCCCGCATCATCCACGACCAGCAGGAGAAGATGCTGTATTTCGAGACGGCCTCGCTCGAGTTTTTCGGCGTGCCGATCGCCTACATGCCCTATTTCTCGACGCCCGATCCGACCGTGAAGCGCAAGACCGGCTTCCTGATGCCGGGCTTTACCTCCTACACCGCGTTCGGCTACGGCGTCGAAGTTCCGTTCTACTGGGCGATCGCGCCCGACATGGACGCGACCTTCAGCCCGCGCATCACCTCCAAGCAGGGCGTGCTGTTCCAGGCCGAGTTCCGCCAGCGCCTGATGGACGGCGCCTACCAGATCCGCGTCTACGGCATCGACCAGCTCGACCCCAGCCAGTTCGTTGGGCTCCCCGGCGACCGCCAGTTCCGCGGCGGCGTCGAGACCAAGGGCCAATTCGCGCTGAACGACAAATGGGTCTGGGGCTGGGACGGCGTCCTGCTCTCCGACTATTATTTCATGTCGGACTATCGCCTCGCGCAGTACCGCGACCCGCTCGGCTCGTTCCTGAACCTGCCGACCGACGCGCTGTCGCAGCTCTATCTGACCGGCGTCGGCAATCGCAGCTTCTTCGACGCGCGCACGATGTACTGGCTGAGCTTCTCGGGCAACCAGAGCCAGGTGCCGGTCGTCTACCCCGTGATCGACTACGCGAACGTGCTGAACTATCCGGTGTTCGGCGGCGAGTTCAGCTACAAGACCAACTTCCTGAACCTGTCGCGTGACGCGGCGGTGTTCGATCCGATCACCACGCTCGCCAACACCAACAGCCTGTGCACGACGGCATCGGCCGATCCGCTCGCGCGCACGCCGTCGCAGTGCCTGCTGCGCGGCATGCCCGGAACCTACACCCGCCTCACGGCGGAAGCGCAATGGCGCAAATCCTTCACCGACCCGTTCGGCCAGATCTGGACGCCGTTCGCCAGCCTCCGCGCCGACGCGATCAATTCCTCGATCTCCAACCAGCCCGGCGTGTCGAACTACCTGCCCGTCGGTGACACCCAGGCCTTCCGCCTGATGCCGACCGTGGGCCTCGAATACCGCTATCCCTTCATCAACATTCAGCCCTGGGGCTCGACCACCATCGAGCCGATCGCGCAGATCATCATCCGGCCGAACGAGACCTATGCCGGCAAGCTTCCCAACGAGGATGCCCAGAGCATGGTGTTCGACGCCTCGAACCTGTTCAGCGTCGACAAGTTCTCCGGCTACGACCGCGTCGAGGGCGGCGGCCGCGCCAATGTCGGCGTGCAGTCCACCACGCAGTTCGACCGGGGCGGCGCCGTCAAGGTGCTGTTCGGTCAGTCCTACCAGCTGTTCGGCATGAACTCCTACGCGGTCCAGGACTCGATCAATACGGGCCTCGATTCCGGCCTCGACAAGCCGCGCTCGGATTACGTGGCGAGCGCCGCCTATTCGCCCAACAGCACCTACACGTTCAGCGTTCGCTCCCGCATGGACGAGCAGACCTGGAACGTGCAGCGCTTCGAGGCGGAAGGCCGCGCCAACTTCAATCGCTGGTCGGTCAGCATGATGTACGGCAATTACGCACCGCAGCCGGAACTCGGCTATCTGACGCGCCGCTCGGGCATCCTGACCTCGGGCTCGATCAAGGTCGCGACCAACTGGGTGGTGACTGGCTCGGCGCGCTGGGATCTCGAGGCCAACAAGATCAACCAGTATGTGCTGGGCGCCGGCTATGTCGACGATTGCTTCGTGCTGGCGGCGAACTATGTAACTTCGTATAGCTATTCTGCGGGCTCGACACCGCCCGTGCTGAGCCACGCGTTCATGTTCCAGATCGGCCTGCGCACGCTGGCGACCTCGTCGGGGTCCAGCACTTCCGGCCTGCAATGAACCATCTGAAGTGACGGCCGCGTTCCCGATCGCTGGCTCATTTCGGCTGACATGCGAGCGATAATCATGACGACCCAATTGCCTGTGTTCCGCCTCCTCCTCGCCATCGGTGCCGGGCTGATCCTGACCGGCCTGCCCGCGCCGTCGCGCGCGCAGAACATCGTCGTCATGGTCAACGGCGATCCGATCACCGATTTCGACATCGAGCAGCGCTCCAAGCTGGACACGCTGACGACGCAGAAGACCCCGACCCGGGAACAGGTCATCAACGAGCTGATCGAAGACAAGGTGAAGCTCAAGGAAGGCAAGAAGTACGGCGTCGATCCCGGCGTCTCCGACATCAACCAGTCCTACGAGGGCATGGCGCAGCGCATGCGCATCACGCCGGACCAGTTGACCAAGTCGCTCGAGGTCAAGGGCGTGCGCCCCGAGACCCTGAAGGGCCGCATGAAGGCCGAGATGGTCTGGACCAGCCTCGTGCGCGGCCGCTTCAAGGAGAAGCTGATGGTCGGCGAGCGCGACGTCGCCCAGGCCGTCGGCGACAAGCTCCAGATCGAGGGCACCGAGTACAAGATGCAGCCGATCGTGCTGATCGTGCCGCGTGGCTCGTCGCCGGCCTTCCAGGAGACGCGCATGAAGGAGGCCGAGCAATATCGCGCCCGCGTCGGCAGCTGCGAGGAAGCCAATTCGCTGTTCCGCTCGACGCCGAATGCCACCATCCGCGAGAGCGTCACCAAGACCACCGCGGAGCTGCCGGAGGCGCTTCGCAAGGTGCTCGACGACACCGCGATCGGTCATTTGACCGCGCCCGAGGTGACCAAGTCGGGCATCGAGATGGTGGTGCTGTGCTCGCGCAAGCCGACCATGATCGACACGCCGAAGAAGCGCGAAGTCCGCGAGAAGATGTATCAGGAGAAGTACGAGAAGACCCAGAAGGCCTATCTCGACGACCTCCGCAAGGCGGCGATGATCGAATACCGCAACCGCTGATGGCCAACGACGCGACAAAGCCCCTCGCCCTGACGCTGGGAGAGCCGGCCGGCATCGGCCCGGACATCACGATCGCAGCCTGGCTCCGGCGCCGCGAGCTGAACCTCCCGGCCTTCTATTTGCTCGGCGACGAGGCCTCGATCGCGAGCCGTGCCAAAGCACTCGGCGCCGACATTCGCATCGCTTCCGTAACTGCCGGCGAGGCCGAGGCCGCCTTCACCGACGCCCTGCCCGTCGTTGCGACCGGCGAGCGCGCGACGGCCGGGCCCGGCACGCCTGATACATCCAGCGCGCCGGCGGCGCTCGCCTCGATCCGGCAGGCGGTCGCCGATGTCCGCGCGGGCCGAGCCAGCGCCGTCGTCACCAATCCGATCGCCAAGAGCGTGCTCTACCGTGCAGGCTTCCGCCATCCCGGCCATACCGAGTTTCTCGCCGAGCTCGCCGCAGACGGCGGCCGCGTACCGCAGCCGGTCATGATGCTGTGGTCGCCGCGGCTCGCCGTGGTGCCGGTGACGATCCACGTCTCGTTGCGCGATGCGCTGGCCCAGCTCAGCAGCGAGCTGATCGTCTCGACCGCGCGCATCGTCGCAGGCGAGCTCAAATCCCGCTTCGGCATCGCCAGGCCGCGCATCGCGATCTCCGGCCTCAACCCGCATGCGGGCGAGGACGGCTCGCTCGGCCACGAGGAGCAGACGGTAATCGCGCCGGCTCTCAAGGCATTGCGCAGCGACGGCATCGACGTCAGAGGCCCGTTGCCCGCCGACACCATGTTCCACGAGGCCGCGCGCAGCACCTATGATTGCGCGGTCTGCATGTATCACGACCAGGCGCTGATCCCGATCAAGACCGTCGCCTTCGACGACGCCGTCAACGTCACGCTCGGCCTGCCCTTCATCCGCACCTCGCCGGATCACGGCACCGCCTTCGACATCGCAGGCACGGCTAAGGCCAATCCGGCGAGCCTGATCGCGGCGCTCAAGCTTGCCAGCCGCATGGCGGCTGCAAAAAGCGAATGAGCGCGATCGACGACCTCCCGCCGCTGCGCGAGGTCATTCGCCAGCACGCGCTGTCGGCCCGCAAATCGCTCGGTCAGAACTTTCTCCTCGACCTCAATCTCACCGCGCGCATCGCGCGGGCCGCCGCGCCGCTCGAGGACTCCACCATCGTCGAGATCGGCCCCGGCCCGGGCGGGCTGACGCGCGCGCTGCTCGCGCTCGGCGCCAGGCGCGTCATCGCCATCGAGCATGACGAGCGCGCGATCCCGGCGCTTCAGGATATTTCCGCGCGCTATCCCGGCCGTCTCGATATCGTGCATGGCGATGCCATGACCTTCGACCCGCGGCCGCTGCTCTCGGGCGAGCGCGCGAAGATCGTCGCGAACCTGCCCTACAACATCGCGACCCATTTGCTGGTCGGCTGGCTCACCACCGAGCCGTGGCCGCCCTGGTACGACATGATGGTGCTGATGTTTCAGCGCGAGGTCGGCGAGCGCATCGTCGCACGCGAGGACGAGGAGGCCTATGGCCGTCTCGGCGTGCTCGCCAACTGGCGCTGTGAGACGAAAATCCTGTTCGACATTGCGCCGTCGGCCTTCGTGCCGCCCCCGAAAGTCACCTCCTCCGTCGTGCGCCTCGTGCCGCGCGCAGAGCCGCTCGCCTGCGACCGAAAACTGCTCGAGCAGGTCGCAGCCGCCGCCTTCGGCCAGCGCCGCAAAATGCTGCGGCAGAGCCTGAAATCGCTGGGCGTCGATCCCGCGCGGCTTGCGGCAGCCGCCGGCGTCGATCCGACGCGGCGCGCGGAGACGATCCCGATTTCCGGCTTTGTTGCCATGGCGCGTGAATTGGCGGATATACGCAGCAAGGCTGGATAACGAGAATTTCGGAGGAAGGAATATGGCGTTGATGCGTCGGCAGTCGCTGGTCAAGTTCGATGCGCCCTTGTGCGAGACCATCGTCGACACGCCCAAGCCGCAAGGACGCGAGGTGCTGGTGCGCATCGAGCGTTGCGGCCTCTGCCATTCCGACCTGCACATCCAGGACGGCTATGCCGATCTCGGCGGCGGCAAGAAGCTCGACACCACGCGCGGCATGACGCTGCCCTTCACGCTCGGCCATGAGATCGCGGGCGTCGTCGACGAAGTCGGCGCGGACGTCGCGGCGAGCCTCGTCGGCACGAAGAAGGCGGTATTCCCGTGGATCGGCTGCGGCCAGTGCCGCGACTGCGCCAATGGCGACGAGAACCTCTGCGCCAAGCAGCGCTTCCTCGGCGTCTCCATCGACGGCGGCTTCGCCACCCACGTGCTGGTGCCCGACGCGAAATATCTGCTCGACTACGATCCCCTGCCCGTCAACCAGGCCGCGACGCTGATGTGCTCCGGCGTCACCGCCTACGGCGCGCTCAAGCGCCTGGTCGACCGTCCGCGCCAGCGCAACATCCTGCTGATCGGTCTCGGCGGCGTCGGCATGATGGGCCTGTCGTTCGCACAAGCCATGTTCAAGCAGCCGATCACGGTTGCCGATCTCAGCAGCGCCGCGCGCGAGACCGCGCTGAAGAACGGTGCAGCCAACGCCTACGATCCGTCCGAGCCGGATGTGATCAAGCGCATCCTGAAGGAGACCGAAGGCGGCTTCGACGAGGTCGTCGATTTCGCCGGCAACGAGAAATCGATGGCGTTCGCGGTGGCGGTTGCCGCGCGCGGCGGCAAGGTCGTGGTCTCCGGCCTGATGGGCGGCCAGTTCACGCTGCCGATGGTGCAGTGGGTCTACAAGCGCCTCACCGTCGAAGGCTTCATGGTCGGCACGCTCGCCGAAGCGCAGGAGCTGATGGCGCTGGCCCGCGCCGGCAAGATCAAGCCGACGCCGATGCGCGAGGAACCGATGGGCGATGTGCAGAAATGGATCGAGGAGCTGCGCGCCGGCAAGGTCGTCGGCCGCATCGTGCTGAAGAACTGACGCAAGAAAATCTGAAGGCCTGGCGGCGAGACATGCGTCTCGCCGTTTCGCTTTCGCCGGCGCAATTAACCCGGAGTTGACGTAAGCCCCGGTTCCAAATAGGGGAACAGGTTAGGCGCGAACTATAGTCCTCACCAACATTCTCTTCTGGAATTCTGGTGAGACCATGCAGACCATCCGCCGCTTTCTGGCCGACGAATCCGGCGCCACCGCGATCGAGTACGGCCTGATCGCCGCCGGCATCGCGCTTGCGATCATCGCCGTGATCAACAATCTCGGCTCGTCGCTGAAAGGCAAGTTCGGCTCGATCAGCTCCTCGCTGAAATAACGCAGAACTCCCGCGTGAAGCACATCGCTGGCGCGGAACGGCGTCGGTCGCGCCGCGTTGCCAGCGCATGTCCATTCGCTGCACCGTCGAAAGCGCATTCTTCATCGCCTGGAGCTGTCTGGAGAAGAGCGGCGAGCTCGGTCCTCCCGACGAGACCGCGAACGTCCTGCTCGATGCCATCGAAGCCCAGCTCAGGACCGGTGAGCGCCGGCAGCTGATGCTCGCCAACAAGGCGATCGACACTTGGCGCAAGCTGGCGGCGCAAAGACGCCTGTCGGCCGACCGCCAGATCCGTCTCGGATAACCACCTGCGCCCCTCGGACCCGCCGGCCTTGGCGGCGTGGTGTGGGTGAAGGCCGGCGGTCCTTCGGGCCGAGTGGACGGGGCCGTCGCTCGGCAGCCGCAACGCTAGTCCAATCCAACCGCGTCTTATGTTCACTCTCGTGAACAGAGGCCCGCGGCATATTTCGAAGCCGTTTCGAAATTCCGTAGTTCTCCGGCCCAGAACAAAGTTCACGGCTACGAGAACAAAAAGCTCAATGAAACAAGGAGCTGCGGAAATGGAACGGCAAGAAGCGGCAGTACAGCGCCGGAACGATGCAGGAACCGGCGCCTCGACTGACACAACGCTGACACAGCCATGTTCACTTGGCGTTCGCGCCCTTCTCGCGCCGCTTCAGCTCGCGCTCGACTGCCTCACGGATGAACTCCGCTCGCTTGTTCGGCCCCGCGATGGCGTCGATCCTATCCAGCGCATCTTCTGTCAGCCGGACCAGCGTCGGTCGCACCTGCATCGGAGGTCGGCCCATGAAAATAATCCCCACAAAAGCGATATCGCTTATTGACGAGCCGCAGAATAAGCGATATCACTTACATCGTCAACACGGGGAGAGCGAAATGACCAAAGAATGGAAGATCGCAAGGACCCAGGCCCACCTCCACATCGACGGCAACTACTCCGGGATCTCAGTCAGCCTCACCAAGTGCCGGCCCTCCGAGGAGACCCTGAAAGAACTCAACCTCCCTCCCCTCCCGAAAGGGAGGTGAGGCCATGGCATCCCGCGCGCTCGACATCGGGTCGCAGAACCCACGCCTTCAATGCGGCGAATGCGGGCGTTGGATGCGGCTACATGGCAAGGACAAGGAGGGACTGGCCATCCAGCGCTTCTACGGCGGCTGCGAAGCAACCCAGGGCGATCACCCTTGCGAGAGTGACGTCTGTAGCAAATGCTGCCCGACCAAATGCCACGAGCGGCTCAATAAGGAGATCACCCCATGACCGACTTCACCGAACCCCGATCCATGCTGAAGAAGCTGGCGATGGCGCACGGCGCGGAGACCGCCATCGGCCGCGCCTGCCACAACCTGCTGGAGATGACGGAGAACTACGCGAAGTCCGATGACCTGGAGCAGAAGCGCCAGCTCGCGTCGAACATCCAGCGCGAACTCGGTCGGCTCGACGACCTCAAGAAATCCGTCAGTCAGTGACGCTGTGCAGGGGCAAGTGATGACCCATCCAATGAACGGCTGGAAGCACAACGGGCACTTTTGGGACGACTGCCAGTCGTGCGGCCGGATGGTTGTTTGCGGCAAGTGCGGGAACAACTGCTGCAACGGCGGATACGGCGAGATTATCGGCCCCGATAAGGTCGGGGACGAGGTTGTGATGATCGCGTGCGATGCCTGCCCATCTGCCTACGAAATGCAGGATGAGGGCGAGGTCGCACCCGCCCTACGACAGGGGCAGTCATGACCAGCCACATCGAGAAGTCCATCGACCTCGCCGAGAAGATCACAGCCCGCGCCGAATTGGCCGTCCGCGCCCTGGATCGCGAGATCGTGGGATGGCCAGCAGAGTTTCAGGCGATCATGTGGGAGGCTGTGGCAGCCGTTGCCAACAGCCGCGCACGCCAACTTCGGCAAGGTCATCGGGTAGGAGAATAATGGAACAGCGAGTTTTGGTTTGCGGCGGACGGGATTACAGCGACGCGCTGTCTCTCAATGCCGTGCTCGACGCGGCGCACGCTGCCAATCCGATTGTGGCTTTGATCCACGGGGCAGCGCGGGGCGCTGATGCGCTGGCGGCGGACTGGGCTAAGCAGAGGGGCATCCACGCGATCGCCTATCCTGCTGACTGGGCTCACGAGGGCCGCAAGGCTGGCCCTCTCCGCAACCAACAGATGTTGAACAGCGGTAAGCCGCACATCGTCATTGCCTTTCCAGGCGGGAAAGGCACGGACGACATGATCACTAGAGCTGAGGCGGCCGGCGTGCCCGTGGTAAAGGTCACGCGCGCGGTCTCGAATGGAGAGCATTGATGGTGCGGCATTATCTTAAAACGTGGCCGGAATTTTTCGCAGCGCTTGTCGAGTGCGAAAAGACTTTTGAACTCCGCAAAAATGACCGCCAGTTCCAACGAGGAGATGTGCTGCATCTTCAAGAGTTCGACCCGGAGACAAAGGCATATAGCGGTCGCGAAATCACTCGCAAGGTCGTCTACATGCTCGACCATCGACCTGATGCGGGATGCGCGGCAACGTTTGGACTGAGCCCCGGCTATGTAATTATGGGCCTTGAGCCCTTCTGACCGATCACCATCACACCTAGGAGACGACAATGCAGCCGAACGAGAGATTCCCCGCTGACCTCGACCTTCTGGCTAAGCTCAAACCGGAAGCTCGTGAAGCGTTCGAGAAGTTCATGACCGATCTCGATGCCGAGCACGCCAAGCGAGAGTCGCCCTATGGACGCGGCTCGCTCTGGCAACTCACAGGAGCGGAGTGCTGGTATTCGTTTCACGAAGATGGCATGTCGCCGGCCGATGCGCTCGACGAGGATATGTCGTCGAGCTACGAATAGGGTTCGGTGGTGGTGAGCAGAGAGGGAAAGATGACTGATTTGAGCCCGGCCCACGAACTGATTGCCGATCTTGACCGGCGCATCGCCGAAGAGGAAACGAAGGTGCGGGAGAGGATCGATCGCCTCAGGCACTATGCCGGGCCGGACGAGGAGGACGAGATCAGGGAGGCTTGGAGGCGCTTCAATATGTCTGTCGAGCCGATGCGACGCCAGCGAGACTACGTGATCAAGCAACTGGCGACTATTGAGGCGATGAAGATCCCCGGCCCGATCGTCATCATGAACCCGCCTGAGCGGTCCTAAGCGAACATCGAGGATGACATGGCAAACGAACCAATGAGCCTAATCGAAGAACTTCAGAATCCTCCTCGTGTTGACGGAGGCCGCTTGGACGAATCCAAAACTATCGATGTGATGAAAACGGCAGCATTCGCCCTCTCAACGATGATAGGTGTCGCAGCGAAAGCCAGTGCGCAGTGCGAGCCGATCGATGCCAATACACCCCCACCGCTGGATGAGCGCCTCTTGCTCTGGTTTATCGGCGCTGATGCGCCGAAGGCCGCTCAATGTTGGACGACGGGGATAATCTCCTCGCACCGCCCAGGATTCGTCTTCAGAGGCGACGGATACAGCCCCGTCGAATGGTTCACCCATTGGGTGGAAATGCCGCCCGCGCCTCAGTTTTATTGATGGGCAAGCAGCGCAAGTGAGGGAATGATGGAACAGAGGGTTTTGGTTTGCGGCGGCAGGGACTATGACGACCGCGAACAGCTATTCCGCGTGCTCGACGTCGCCCACATGGCGAACCCGATTGTTTGCCTCATCCACGGGGCAGCGCGGGGCGCTGATGCGCTGGCGGCGGACTGGGCTCTAGAGCGCGACGTTCTATGCAACGCCTACCCAGCGGACTGGGGCGCGCATGGAAACACTGCTGGACCGATCCGGAATCGGAAGATGCTTGAGGTTGGAAAGCCGCATATCGTGATCGCCTTCCCCGGCGGGAAGGGAACGGCAAACATGATCAAGCAATCCGACGCGGCCGGCGTGCCGGTTGTACGCGTCCGGGCACATGCTCGGTGACCCTGAGAAATCTCCAATGAGGCACGTGCACTATGTGGGCTTCCGAGACGACCGCTACTGGAATGCTTTCCGGGTTTTCGGTGGCCCTCGCGTGTTTCATCGTTGGTGGGATCGGCGCGCAGCTCGCGAGATCGCTCCTGACGACGTGGTGATCTTTGCTGAGGGGGATTGGCAGCAGGAACCGCGCCAGTTCAATGCGCCGGATCTAACGGAGGAAGAGCCCGCTTGACCGCCCTCCCCGCCCGCGGAATCATGCGGGATGGACCGAGTAAAGATCAGCAAGACGCCAGAGGTGGTTCCGAAGACCGGGAGTTACAAGGTCGAAGTTCCAGGCCAAGAACCGACATGGTTTTATTACGACGATGAACCGTCCCGCCGGCTACGCCCTGAGACCATGACGAGCGAACAGGCGCTGGAGGCAGCGAGGACGTTCGCCAGACAGCGGCGCGCCAAGGAATGACATGGTCCCGCGCGTTAGACGACCCCATCTCCCTGCCCTCCGGAAAGGCCCTGCGAACGCTCCAGGACGCCGCCGATCATATCCTCGCCCTTCCCAAGCGCGAACAGTCCCTGCCCCACTGGCAGACCGCCGTAGAGGCGCTGATACTGGCTGCGGAAGGAAGAGGTCCGGACATGCACGCGCGGATCGCGATGATCCGGGCGCTTACTGCCCGATCTGGATGAGAGACATGTTGTCCCAGTCGGCCGTGTCGCTGACACTGCTGCCGCCGGTCTGAGCGGGAAGCTGCATCATCACGTAGCGCGTCGCGGTGGCGGTCGGCACGACAATGTGGGCGTTGTAGCCGTTCTGGTCGAAGGGCACGGTGCCGTAGTCAGCGACCGGAGACGAGAGCGAGCCGTTCGAGTTGTTGCTGAACGCCAGCGAGCCCGGATCGAGGTAGCTCGCGCCCGTAAACGTGTCCTCGCCTGCCATGAGGTACGGAACGTTGATGGTGACGCTGGCGCCCTGGATGGTGCGGGTTTCCGCGCTGCGGGTCTGCCGGAGCTTGCCGCTGTTCCACGCCACGCCGCCGGGATTCTGGTTCGTGGTCCAGCCCGAGATATTCGCAGGGAAATCGCCGTTGGTGAGCAGGTTGGAGGCGAACGTCGTCGCGCCGGCCGCTCCGGTCTCGTAATAGTTGGTCCAGGTAATGCCAGTCTTGGTGCCGGGAACGCCGCCCGTGAACTCGTAATAGAGCTTGGAGCGGTTCAGGCCCGTGTCGCGCACGATCGATGTGCGGCGGTATCCGGCAATGCTGGGCGCGTTCGAGACCACGCGGATGATCCGGCCGTCCGAGGACTTCCGCATCTTGACCGTGTCGGCCGCGGCGAGATAGGTCCGGCCATAGGTCTGCGTGCCGACCGAAACCGGCACCTTGTATTGCGTGCCGGTGAGCGCGCCGGAGAAGTTGACCCACGCCTCGTCATAGGCCTGAGCCGCGATCACCATGCCGACATACCACTTCCCGAAGGTCGCGGCGGACGAGATCGAGTTCATCGTCGAGGTGACAGAGCCGTCCGTGTTGATCGTCAGGCTGAAGTCAACGGTGTAGCTGTTCGTGCCGTCCGAGACGGTCGAGGTGTGGGCGATCGTGACGGATGAGCCGACCGCAGAGGCAACGGTCGGGTCCGCATTCGCGCCGTCGAGCTTGACGGTCTGTGCGCTGGTCGTCTCGCCACCATGGTAAGAGCCGGCGAACTTGGCGCCGAGCTGCACGGCGTAATTCTGCGCTCCCGTGTCGTCCACCCAGGTATAGATCGGCGTGTCTGACAAGGGGTTTTTGTTGATGTTGGCGAACTCGAACACGCCCGATAGCCGCCACGGCTGCCATGGCGTGCCGACGTCCGTTCCCGCAGACCCACCCGAATTGCGGATAAAATGATAGGCCAGCGCCGCGCCACGGCTCGTCGAGGCCATGACATAGAAGCTGTTGGCCGTGTCAGGAACGATCTTCTGGCCGCGGGGACCACTCGCTCCTCCAAGGCCACCAAGCCGGCCGAATCCGCGCCCCAAAGTACCGAGCCTTCCAAATGACATGAGGTCTCCAAAGCAAAAAGCGCCCTCTTGGGGCGCTGTGTCAGGGCGGGTTGTGGGGTGGATTAACGGCGGTACTGCTTCAGTGCGATCTCGCCAGCACAGGCGAGGTATCCAGCGCCGTCAACGAAATCGTCTGCGTTCACTTCGCCGGTCTGCGTTCTGGCGATCTTGAGAAGCGCCATCATGTTGCCGACGTCTACTGCGGTTAGTTCGACGTCCAAGCGCTTTCCGAGATAGGCAGACCACAGATCGGCGCAGCGACCGAAGTTATCCGCCATATCGCCGTGGGCTTGAGCGCGGTCTCCGCTGACGAGGTCGGCGGCCTTCTTGGCGATGTCGGAGGCGTTCATTCTTCGTCCAAATCCGGCGCGTTGAACTTACGTGGCTCTTGCGTCCATTCCCCGTCTGCGAAGATCACCGTGTCGCAGTCCGCGATCTCTCGTTTAGCCCGCTGGTCCCACCAGCGATGAAACACGCGAGGCCCGCCGAAGACGCGGTAAGCGTTCCAGTAACGGTCGTCGCGAAAGCCGACATAGTGGATGCAAGGGACCATGAAATCACTCTATCACAAAACTCTCGAAACACCTATAAAACTAGGCTATTCTTCACGAAATCTCGTTCTCGCCCCACCCGTCGCGCGCGGATCGCGGAAGGTCTGAACGAAGATGCGGCCCTGTTCGTCAACCTTGAAGTTGAGCTTGTGAATTAAGCCACAGTCGCAGCACTGCTCCTTGTACCCGCGCTTTGGGACTCTGATCCATTCCCCGTCTGTGACCTGGTAGTATTCGGATTTCTTAGACACGGATCAGCGCCCCCCTGAACTGCACGTGCTTATCGTCCCATTTGGTCACAAGCTCCGGGTACATCAACCGGCCCTCGCGATAGGTCAGGACCGCGAAGCCCGATCGCCAGTCGAGCGGCGCGTCCTCTGTGTACGAGAAAGCGCGATGCTCTTTGTCAGCCACGCAGCCAGTATCAACGCCATAACGATCAAACCGACCGTAGTCAGAAACAGGTCGAACGTTCTGGCAGTGAAGATGCCCCGTGACCATCGAGACGCCGGCATTGAGCGTGTTCGCCCGCGTCGCATTCATGCCGCCCTTGTAGCGATGCTTGACCATCGTGGCGCCACCATCAACGCCCTCGTTGATGAAGCAGGACATGGCTTTTTGCCAGACCGCGAAGTGGTCGGAGAGATGAACGCCCTTCACGCCTCTATACTGCGGAAGAGAGTTGGCGATCATGGACTCGAAGCGGGCGTCGTGATTGCCCAGCGTCCAGACCTTTTGCGTCCCACGCTTGCAGGCTTGAACCACGTCGTTGAGGTGATCTTGCGCAGCCTCGATCTCCTCCTGTGGATCTGGCGCCTTCTCCCAATTCTGGGGATGCCGGCTGATCCGCGGGAAGTCCATCACGTCACCGTTCAATATGACCGCGCTTGGCTGGATGTCCTTGCACAGCTTTTTGAAGGCGCGGAGGCACGTCGATTCCTTGCCGGGCCAGATGTGGAGGTCCGAGCCGATTAGAACGGAGCCGTTCTTGATGTCGAGGCGATGCCTGCCGGGATACTCGACATATTGAGAACTGGGCGCCCCGATGATGGCTCCTGCTCTCTCCAGGTTGGAGCGGCGCTTGTAGACACTGCGCTCGTTGATCTTCAGTCTCTCTGCTACTCCGGTTGCTCCGTAGCGCTTGAACAACGCCATGAACTGCTCATCAGAGCAGCGCTCCGTGCGGTTAGTGCTGCCCATCAGGTAAGCGACCCCGGAGAGAAGCAATACGTCGTTCTGCCGTAGCCGTTCTCAATGTACCACCAGACCGCCTTGCCTGTCGGGTTGTGCGTCTTCAAGACCTTGTATGCTTCGATCTTGTGACCTTCCGCCTCGACCGAGCCGTCAGGATTGATCTTGTAGTCACCCTCGTAGATGTGGCCGTCCGCTTCGTCGCAGCAGGACATGCCGGCTTCGTTCTTTTGCTCCGAGAACCATTTCTTGTTCGGGGAGTTGGCGTAGCGTCCGTCATCCTTTGCGAGCGCTGCCCCGCAAAGAAAAAGGCCCGTGAGGGCCATCATCGCTTTAAGCACTTCTTCCCCTTTTCAATATCGGCGTCAGAATATCCCCACGACTTCGCCAGCCGGATCATCTCCGCTTGGCTCATGTACCGGGCGTACCAGCGGACCTTGCTGCAATCGATGTCTACCGGCTGAGCTGCAAGGAGAAGCCCAACAAGGAGGATCATTTGCCGAGCGCCGTCTTGATGCCGAGCCAGACAGCCCCGACGAAGCCCGTAGCAATCACGGTAATTACCGCCTTGAACGTGTAACTCTGGGCTTGCTCGACGCTCTTGCGCCACTTCCGGAGGTGGGTGAAATCGGCCCGGATTTCCTTCCTGTCTTCGTCCTCGATTCCGAACGCTGACAGGATCACCGCCATTGTCCTGAGCGCGACTTGGTCTTGGTCCTGCCTTTGCTCGGCAAGCACTTCGTGAATGACGGCCCTGATCTCGTCCTGGTTCATCGCTTGATGATCCGAGCGACGTTTTCGAACGTGCGCTTGCCGAAATAGAAGGACATCACCAGCCCGGCCCAAATGCTGACATCGCCCTTCAATGCAGGCGTGCTGCCGAGGCCCAACACAGTGTCCCAGATGACGCACTTGGCGAAGAAGACGAGCACGATATAGAACGCCAACTTCTCCGGCTCCCAAGGGTGCCCGATCTCTGCAATCTTGAGCTTCGTCTGCTCTTGCGCCTCCGCCGTCTGCGCCGCGATCTCTCCGGCTGCCAGATCAGCAGCAATTCGATTATCGACGTTGCCGGCTTTGAGCTTGGCGTTGTAGGCGTCGATCAGGCCTTTGATGACCGGTCCGCCGAGAAAACTGATGATTGAAAGCCACATCAGGTCTTGGCTTTCTGTGCCTGGTAAGCCGCAACGATCGCCTTCAGTACGCCCGTCCAGAACACAACCGCGACCGCGCGCTCTTTCGACACGACCTGAGACCAATCGAGCCCGGTGATTTGGTCGAGGTATTGCACGGCGGTTGACATAAGACCCATGATGGTCGCCACCAGAACCGTGATCCAGTTCCAGACCCACAGAGCGGCGGATTTCACTTTGTCCCACATGGTCTACTTCCTGTTGAAGATGGCGGTGAAAATGGATGCGATGAACGCGCCGAGAGAGCCCGGAGTCGGATTGGTGACGGAGGGCTGGGCTGGCGTTGCGGGAGCGGCCGGCGTGATCTTGGCGCCCGTGAAGGTGACGGTCGGGTCCAGCGCCATCAGCGCTACAAAGAGGGCCGCGCAGCCCATTTGCGGATCGACCTTGCCTGGGTCATAGACGCCATCACGGACGTATTTCCCGGCGCGATATTGGTCTGTGCCGGCCCAGAGATAAGGCGATGACACACCACGGGCCGCGTAGCCGATGCCGTTGTAGGTCTCCAGCGCAGTCAGGGCGGCGGCAATCGACCAGTCCTTGTGCCGAGCGAGAAAAGGCGGGCACTTGACTAGCGCATCGATCGCGGCGGCCTCCCAGCTATCGAACGGGCCTCGTCCAGCCGGAACGTGGACGGAGACCTTATTCCATGGGTCGCCCTGAGCGAGAGAGGCCCGCCAGTCCTGCGAGGATTCCCGCTCATGGATTACTGCGATAGCAGCCCACGGGACGCCCGTATCCCGCTCTACGGCCTGATAACGGGCCTTGGCCTTATAGAGCCGGGCGGCAATGCTCCGCGCCTCGGCCCCACGGGTCAGCTTGGCATTTGCCCAGCGCTTCGCGTTCGCCGCCGTCAGGGCGTTAAGGTCTACCATGGGTTGCTCATTCTGGGTTTGTGGTGGTATTGGATCAGCCGGGCAGGGAGCGCGGCTTATGGAACAAAGGTCTCCGGCGATCGACTATTTGCGCGCGTTCGCCGTCTTGTGGGTTGTGCTGTACCACTTCTGCTCAATCAGCATTTTCAAGACCGGCTATTACGGCGTGGTCCTGTTCTTCGCGATCAGCGGCTATTGCATCACCATCAGCGCAGCGAGCGCCAAGACGCCTTGGCAATTTTACGCAAAACGCCTCGGTCGGCTAATGCCCGCGCTGGTCGTTTGCAGCCTGATCACTGTCGCCTTCAAGCACCTAGCGCCGCATCTCATTGAACAGAGCCGGCTCGTGCCTTGGCGCGAGATGTTCTATAGCTGGATCGCTCTACCGACCCTCAACCTGCCCGGCTCCGATTACTTGCTGCCTGACAACGCCTACTGGTCGCTGATCGTCGAGTTCAAATTCTACGTCGTGGTGTTTGCGATCCTGTTGCTCGGCCTGCGAAACTGGCTTCTACCGGCCGTCTGCGCCTATGCCGCTATCAGCATGATGCTCGCCAGAGGACCGACGCAACTGGACTTCTATTCATTTTTCATTGCCGGGATCGCGGTCGCAGAGCTGCGTAACCGGCCTCTTTGGGGCGTCCTCGGCATCGTCTTTGCCTTCGGGTTCGAGGCGGTCATGCTGGCCTACGGCTACACTCAGCCATCGGCTCCGATCACCCTGTCCCGGTCTTTGGTGCTATGGCTCGGCACCGCCGCGCTCGTCGCGGCATCTTTCTTTAGCGTACCGGCCCTTATACAGCGGGTGTTAAAGCCGATGGCTTATGTTGGCCTCGTCAGCTACCCGCTCTACCTAATCCACCAGGACGCCGGAAAAATGGTCCTCAACGCCTTCGGGATCGATTACAGCGACGCTTTCGGGAAGCGGATGATCGCGCTCTTTGTTGTTCCGGCCGCGCTTACGCTTGTGGCCGGCATCATTCATGCACTCGTGGAAAAGCCCCTCATCAAGCCACTTTCAGCTTGGCTGACTTCAACACCGGACCGAGACTCAGTAAATTCAGAGCCAAAGGGTGTTTTGAGATGGACGTCTTCCTAGGGATCGTGTTTGCCGGATGCGTTCTAATTGTCGTCGGGGGAGGGTTCATGTTGTTCGGGCGGGTTTAGTATGACGTGTAATTCGGATTGAACTTGGCGGATTGGACGATTGTGTCGTTGTAGTGAGAACCGCCAGACATTCCATTTTCAACTACATGCGTGCATGTCGCCGCAGCTTGCACCTGCCCAAGCTGGTTGTTGCCGCCAGTATAGTTATTCGGCCCAAATTGTACGACGCCAGTGCACGTCAGATTTGGGTTGCCATTCCCACCGGTAATGTTTTTTAGGTCAACCGTCCCTGCCGCTGTTGCCGATATATCAATCTGAACACATGCCGGCGCCCCTTCGCAATGAATACCCACACCCGTCACCCAGCCGCCCAGGATCTGGAGCGCAGGGGCTGCCTGCACTGGCAGCCCCGACGAACTTCCACCCGTGACCAGCGTGTTGATATCAATGACTGTAGTTCCGAGATTTAGACCTGAAGCGTCGGTGTTGCCGAGCTTCACCATCGGGAAGTTGGAGGTTGCTCCGCAAGTAACCTTCCAGATGGTGAACGATGAGCCGCCTCCGTAGGACTTTTCGTAATGCAAGCACCCGCGACCGCTCGCGCCGTTCGATAAAATCGCGGTTTGATAGACACCGCCGAAGTCCTGGCTACAATTCGAATGCACCATGTAGCCTGTGCCAGACGACGAGCGAACTTCGAGATGCCACAGCGACGTCATAAAGCAGGCGAAGTGCCAATTGGGGTCGCCCAACTCTATAAGGATCGTCGCGGCGGATTTTGCGGCGCAGAAGCTCAGTGTTGAGCCGGTCTCTGCCTGCCCAACCAGACGAACGCCATTCGCAACGATCAATGATGCAGTGCTAACGCCGCAGATCATGAACGAGCCCTGCGGCACTAGGCACGCCCCACCCCAATAGCCGCCAACATCGTATGACTGCGTCGATTTGAACCCGGCGGACCACAGGCACGCTTGCGCGGCGTCAAAGTTGTCAGTCGCAGTGCCGTCAGAGCCATTCCAATCACCAACAGCGCCAAACTGCGCGATATTCGCCCCCGAGGGGTCTGGGACAAGTTGGTAATTGTTGCCGACAACATCAGTGAACGACCCCAAAGGAACAGAGCAGCCGGTTACAGTGATCGACGCACCAGATCCACCTGAAGGCAGGCCGTTGGCTGGAGAACTCGTATCGGCCGCGCTCCCGATCAACTGATATACCTCGCCAACCTTACATTGGTTGCCCGGCGAACCAGAGACGTCAACAGCCGTGATCGCGCCGCCAGATACCGTGACCGTTCCGATCACGTAGGGTCGCGAAGAATTCTGAAACAGCGCTCCATAATACGGGCCGCCATTCGTGTAGCCAGTTCCTCCTGTGATTGAGAACGTTGAAACGAAACTGTCCACCACAGGTGACGAGCCGATATTTTTGAATGTGGCGCCACCAAGATAGCCAGACGATGAATAGGCCATCGTGCGGACGAAGGTGAACGCCGACAGATCCAGAGCTGCTGCCGCCGCCCGGCTTGCGAACACCGGGACGGCCCCGCTCGCAAGCATCGAGCTTGTGACCTTGCCAGCGCCAATCGCGGTGACGCCGGACGAGTTGAGCGTGACGTCACCGGAGAGCGTCCGGCAAATCGGATCGGCCGCAGACTGGCCAACAGCGAGCTGGGCCGATCCACAGAGCAATGAGGTGTAGCCGCTGACGCCAGGCCCCTTGCCGATCGCAAAGGCGTGGTTGGTGACTGTGCTGTTCTGGGCCTGAGCAGAGACAATAAAAAAGGCCGCCGAAGCGACCGAAAGAGCGACCTTATAGAGATATCTCATATTGCGTATCCGACCCCCGGAACTCGCCTCAGGTAAATGCTGCCGTAGTCAGAGGCGATGACCCACGAGGACCGCCCCTGTATTTTCTCCGAACCACTCGGGTTGACCGTGATGTTGTAGGTGCCCGCCTCGCCCTTCCAATCTGCAACAAGGGTGTCGCAAATCTTGTCCGTTGATAGCGGCATGTTCAAGATCATCGGCCCGCTGGCCGTCAGATTGACGCGGACCACACTGGCGTCATTGTCCACGTTCACGGCAACGCCAGACGTAATCTCAAGGTCGATGGTCTTCGGAATGTCCCTTGCCAACGCCACCACGGCGACCTGGGGGCGCGTGGTGAAGTTGACTGCGGATGTCGTGCCGTTCGAATTGTAGAGAACGGTCGCGCGGGTAAGCGTCAGCGTTGCGACGCTGTAGACCCCATAACCAACCTCCCATTCCGAAAGGTCGAAGTTCTCTGCGCGATAGCGGTAGGTATCGCCATCAACCGCGCCTGCCGATGCTGGCGTTTGGTAGCCCTGCACCGCGGATGAAACGACGAAACTCCCGGTCCCTGTCGAGGCCGCCCGAAATCGGGTGATGTCGAGGAACGACTGCATCTAGCCGTCCCATTTCGCGAGCATGAGCATCCCGGCAATAGTGCCGGTCCAACTCACACTGGCATTGTTCAAGTTGGTCGTCTGTTCAAGGCACGTCGCGACATTGATTCCGATAAACGGAACGGGCGAGTATTGGGCGGTTGAAGTGTGATTGTTCAGGTTGTCAACCGACGTGCCATCAATTCGAACCTGAGCAATGCCCTTGATGCCGGACATAACGGTCGTTGAATTCCAGCCGATGCCACCAGCCCACGCCGCCAGCACCTGGTTGTTCGTGGTGCCAGATCCGCCCTGCACCATTTGCGAAAAGGAAATATCGACATTTTCCTCCGGCAGCCCGCAGAAGACAGTTACCGAATTCGCGGTGCTGTTGTTGGACGGCCTGACCGTGTTCGTGGTGTAGGTCCAAGATGCCGTAGCGTCGCCGGCCTGAAGGACGACCTTCTTTCGGTTGTAGGCGTTCCAGACGCCCCACTTTCTGGACTGGCCGTAAGTCGGCAAGCACGAAACCTGACCGTTCGTCCCGTCCATCGAAATAGAACCGACATAGGTCCCGAGGTTGGCACCAACCGTGTATGTCGTCGAGCCATTCCTAGCGGTCATTGACACCGCGTTGGTCCAGAGCCCCTTGACGCGGGCAAGCTGGGTAGTGCCGGCTCCACTACCGCGCGCGCCGCTGCCGGCCGTGGCCGTAGACCATGCGGGGCCGGTCGCAATCGTCACCACGCCCGAATTGCTGAACACGAATACATCGTAGATGGCGTTCGCTGCATGGCTTGAAACCAGCGAAAGCGTCAACTCCGAGAATTCGGTCGGTATCATCGAAGACCCGTTGTAGATCGGCAGGAGATTACCGACGAACGGTGTGTAATAGACTGCCGTCGCCGCGGTCACGTCGGCGACGAGGATTGGCGTCGAACTTGTCAGCGTCAGGCGCCCTTGCGGAGGCGGTACAGCCGGGGTTGAGCTTGACGCGTTAATCGCCGTCCATACCGCCGTGGATGACGTCCCCGTGGTCGTGCAGACGTACAGGACGGAGTTGGTATAATCCCAATAGAAATCCGGGAGGACGCTGGACGAGCCCGCCGTACCCGCCACGGACCCATTTGGAGAGCCTGATCCGGTCGAGGTCTTGGCCACCAGCAGGGAGTCACGATGAGAGACCGGGTCGGCGGTCCAGATGATGTTGTCGCTGGCATCCTTCAAAACCACCTTGTATTCGAGGTCTTGAAGGAAGATATCGACGGCTGGGCGGCCAGCCGAATTGAGCACAACCGGGTTCGGATTGGCGACCGCAAGCGCCTTCGTGGTATAGGTATTGAGCGGGGTCGAGGTGCCGGTGGCGTAGAAATACAGCTTCCCGCCGGAATAGACGTCGGGCGTCGAGTCCGTGAACTGAGGAAACGGGTTGATAAAACGTCCGGCCATTGATGGTCCTCAAAGGAAAAGGCCGCCCTGGTGGACGGCCCTAATTCTCGCGTTGATCTGGCTCTGCGTGCCTTACCCGCTAGGGTTTTGGCTTTTTGTCTTCTGCGCCGGCGGGCACTGGGCCTTGCAGTTGCAGCATCAAATCCTTGACCGGCGCACCAGTCTCGCGGCTAACGTTGATCGCCAGCATTGATGATGCATTCCGGAGTGCTTCCCGGTTCGCTATGCTCGGCAGTGCTGCCGCCCGCTCGTATGCCTTCGACCAACGGGAAACGCTGACGGCACCGGCCGGAGATGCCAGCATCTTGGCGACAATCGCGCCGCTGGTGGCCGTGGCCAGTGTCGTCAGAGGGGCAGCCAGGAAAGAACTCGCAAGAGCGAAAAAGTTGACGTTTTGGGCTGTTCCGGACGGGTTGCCGAACTTCGACCCGACTTCCTTCATGCGCTGCGAGATCTTCGCGATATCATCCAAGGCCTGTCTTTGCGGGCCGCTCATACCGAACAGCAACGCCTTTGCTTCTGGCTTGTAGGTATTCCATGCCGACACAAACACGTCGGGAGAGAATTGCCCAGTTCGAGGCGAAACGCCCATATCCCGGATCATGGCGCTAGCAAGGTTGCCGCGGTCACTTTCCGGGATGGCGCGAAGCACGCGAGATAGCGTGTTGATGTCGCCCCGAGCCCCTGATTTTGCGTAGGCGTTGATCGCGCTGTAAAGCGCCTCGTCAGCGCGCCCCCCGCCCTTCCCCAAAACGTCATTAGCAAGGCGCTGGAGAGGGCCAATCCCAACCTCCATCGAAGATGGCCTGGTATTGGCGGCCACTTCAGCGATAGCCCCACGGGCTTCTGCTCCCCTTTGAAGCGCATCCGCGTAAGTACGCATGATTACGCGCTGCGGCTCAGTAAAGAGCCGGCCGGCAACGTCGCGCCCCGAACCGTTCAAAAATTCGCTAATGTCATCGACGATCTTGCTGGCGGGCTTGGCGGCGGCACCCTCCGTAGCCTCAGAGAGCTTATTCCAGACGCCGCCCCTGATCGCCTGCATGACTTCGGGGTCGCCTCCTGTGGCCTCTCCCAGGCGCGTCAAAAGCCGGGACGACACGCCCTTAGCGCCGATCTGGGAGGCCCCAAGGATGTAGTTCGAAACTTCCTGAGGTGTGACCTCCCCAGTCACGATCCTGTTAATAATGCGGTCGGCGTCGTCCCGATCATTGTAGAAGCGCTGCCGCCAGCTTGCATTGGCCGCGCGAGCATCACGAGCCGCTTGTAATCCTTCTTGGCTTCCAGAAAACAGGGCGTTTTCGAAGGCGTCACCCTGCCATTCGTCAAACTGGCGCATGATGAGGCGAGAGGCGGCGCGGTCGGCGTCGTTGTTCGCCGCCTGCGACATGCTGCTCAGGCGCTTGCGAACCTGCTCCATCCCGCGCGCATCGACCGCGGCAATGTCGGCAGGATTTGGCGCCCCAGGCCCAACCCTGTTGGGGATGCGAAGTTCGGAGAAGCCCCGCAATTCCTCCATCATACGATTGGCTGCCGGCGTCAGTTGGGCGTCTACAGCCCTTCCAGCGTCATCCAGTGCCGCAGAAACACGGTTGTGAACCCCTCGGACGGAGTCGGCATGGATCGTGGCGTCGCTCTCGCCGGCCACGCCATAAAGCCGGTCCTTGGTGGCTCGCGCCTCTTGCTCGCCAGCCCTCAGCCTAGCAATCAGCGTCTCGCCCATGTCCTGTGGCGACATGTTGCCGACAGCCGCGCGGGCGCGGGTTAGAGCGTCGTTTTCGACGCCAGCAACGGCATTGTTGGCGCCTTGAACATTGCGCTCCCAATCGGCGAGGACCGCCGCATCGCTTTGCTGCGCCGCAGTCTTGGCAGCCATGGCCTCTCGCTCGGCAGCCGAGCCGATCGTCTGTCCGATGTTATGGGCCACATTCGGACCACTACCGCCACCGAACTCAGAGGCGACTTTGCCGGTCGCCTCTTCCAACTGCCCGGAGAGCCGACCTGTCGCCTTCGGGATCGCGTCACCCACGATCGGAATATTGCGGATGGCCTGCCCGGTTCGCTGCGCAATCATGCTATCGCTGGCGATGGCCTGCGGCACTTCAACCGGGCTACCAGATGCTGCTAGACGGTCAGACGCCGCCGTGACCTCATTTGGCGCCGCCGGAGCAGAAGCGGCGCGAGGCCTACCACGACTTGCCGCCGCCGCGAGCGCCGTGTCCACATCGCTCTTGGCCGTTTCGTACATCTTGGCCGGATCATCCTTGGCCGCGATATCCGGCGCAATGACGCCACCAGCCGCATGCTCAAGGTTTGCCATCGTGTGGCCCACGATGGACTTGACTGTGCCAGTTACGGGAGAGAGAGCAGCCTTGACCACGCCGAGCGGCGCCGCCGCGGTCTTCAAGAGACCAGCAACCTGCCCCTCCTCGACGTGGGTCTTCGCGACGTCGGCAAGGCCAGTCACCTGCTTGACGCCGCCCATAAACTCACGGCCGATCTCGTTCGGAACATCAGTGACGGCATCTGACCAATTGAACCCGCCCTTCGCATCCTTCTTGCCGCTCTTGAAGGAGTCAAACTCCTTCGGGTCGAACCCGCCAGAGGACGGCGCGCTCGATGCCTTGAAGCTTTCGAACTCTGCTGGATCGAAATCCATCAGTAGCCCTCTTCCTGCATCTTCTTGTAAGCCGCACCCTTGTCGCCGCCATTCTCCCGCATAATCTGGCTGAAACGATCGGCAGGCTGCGGCTTTGCTTCCTGCTTTGCGCCACCGACACGGCTCGCCCGCTCAGACCGGAAGCCAGCACGCGCCTTCACTGGCGCAGTGTGCGCCATATCGATTTCCTTATTGAGCTGGTCCAAGACAGCCTTATAGGCCTCCGGCCCATCGGCCGTGCTCAACATTTCGCGCGCATGCTCCTTATCGGCGACAGTGCCAACGCCATTGGGATTGATTGCGCGAGCGTAGGTGTTGATAATCGTGAGGTTGGCGGCGCCGAACCTCTTCAGATCTGGATCGCTGGTATTAGATTGGTACGCCTGCAATGCTTTGTTGACCGGAACCCACTTCGTACGAGAAACCGCATCAGACGCTTCCTGACCGAGCTTGATAGCGCCCTGAGCCTCGATACCAGCCGCGGACATCTTCGCTTCCTGAGTGGCCGCTGTTCGTTCGCGTGAGGTGTCACCGACCAGATCAATGCCGCGCTGAACCATTTCCGTCGCAGAGATGTTGCGCTCCTTGGCAATTTTAGCCACAGCCGCATCAATCTTCGCAATATTCTCCGGCCCCTGTGCACCCCGGCCGTAACCTGTCTTGACGCCCTTCGCACCCTGAAGGATCTGCTCGGCCGCAAAATTGGCCGTGTCATCGTCGATTAAGCCGGCTCCACCAGCGTTCTTGTAGGTCTCCTTGCCGCTCGCCATATCGACAACGGCTTCGCCGGGAGCAAGGATGCGCGGAACCTTAGCCTTCGCCGCTGCGGCAGACTGAAGATAGCCCGGATCTTGAGGGCCGCCCGATAGTGGCCGGTACTGTGTCGCGCCCTCTACCTTGCCAAAATCCGGATTCTTCTCAAAGCCATCCGGCGTCGGGTCGTCCGCTTGATCCGCGCGTTGCTTTGCAAGTAGATAGTTACGATCCGCGTTCGTCTTCTGGAGTGCGAACGACCGATCCGTATTCCCCTGCTCCCGAACCGCCTCCTGCTTACGGAAGCTCAAGGTCGGGTCTTCCGTCTGCGCAATCATCTGCTTCAGCAACAGCGGAGACGGCGTATTGCGCCACTGCGAATAGGCGCGATCGTCGAGCAGCCCTTTGGCGTGCATCCGATCCGCAGCCTCAGCCCATCGCTGGGGGAACTCCGGCGAGTTCTGGACAGCCGCGAGCCCGCGCGCTTCCGTGCCAAGTTCGAGTTGCGCCTGCTTGAACTGGGCCTGTCGGTTTTCGGTATCAGCCGCCTGGAGCTGCGCGGCCTGCTTAAGCGGCGTCGCAGGGTCGAACTGCGGAACCTGAGCTGCGAGCGTGTTGTCGATGATCGACATCAGTACAGCCCTCCGATCTGGTTGCCGTTGTAGTTCGCCAGATAATTCGAGCCGCCTCCATAACTGGACTTGCCCATCTGGTTGTAGAGCGAGAGCGAATTGAGACCGCTATCGATGCCCTTGACCGTGCCTAGGATGCCGGAGGCTTCGGCTGTCCCCGCCGCCATGGTCGAGTTGGCAACGTTGCTGGCGGATGCGCCGACCTGCGTTCCAACGCCCGTTCCGATCTGGCCAAGATAGCCGCCGGCCTGGATGCCCTGACCAGAAAGGCCAGACAGCCGGGTCAGGTAATTCGACAGATTCTGAGTGGCGAGCCCGGCACCGTATTCCGTCTGCGCCCTGATCTGGTTGCCGCCGAGAACACCGCCCTTGGCTGCCGCAGAATTGTCCAGCGCCTCGGTGCCGCCCTTGAGTGCGAACTGGTAATCAGGCGACTGCTGGAAGCGCTGCAAGGCATTCTGGCCGAGAGCAGGATCTGAACCATTGATGCCGTAGAACGACGCGAGGAGGTTGTTTGCGCCGGTTCCGGTATTGATGAACGGCGTGAGGTTTGCCGAAGCCTTATCGTAATTCTGCTTCTGGTAATCCATCGCCTGCTGCTGGATCGCAGCGGCTTTGTTGGCGGCGTTCTGTTGCGCGGACGAGGCAGCATTGGCGCCATAGATTGACGCGCCCGCGCCAAGCGCTCCAGCAGCAAGAATTGCGAGTCCAGTCCCGATCATGAAGCAAAAATCCTGAGATGGGTATTCTCGCCGGGAACATACCCGCGGCGTCGGTAGAGACGCGCAAAGGCCGCGTTCTGTTCACCCGAAAGGTTAGCGCCAATGAAGACCTTCGCGCCCTTACGCTTCGCCTCAGCCTCAAGCTCGTCCAACAGGTCGCCGCCCACACCCTTGCGGTGCTCCGGCTTCACCCACCAGAAGATTTCCTGACCAATCAAGGTCTGGACATTCGCATAGAATGGGAACACGACGCAGGCGGCCATGCCGACAATCTGTCCAGCAGCCTCCGCAACCAAAAGCACCCCGCCAGACACGCCGCTAGTGACCGCAATCAGGGTCGCTGTGAACGACGGCTCGTCAAACGTGGTGAACGCCTCGCTACCCGAGTGCTCGAAGAACGCGCGGCCCATTTCGATAAGCTCGCCCAAATCGCCGGGTTCAGCCGCCCTGATCTCCGCTCTCATTTCAGGACAAAGCCTCCGGCCCCGGAATCCAGCGCGTCATTATAGATCGCGAGATAGAGCGAAGCAGCGACGACGTCGCCCGTGCTGGCCTGGGCCGATCCGTTGGTTTTGTAGGCCTTCAATGTCGCCAAGCTACCGTCTCTTGCCGCCACGTTCATAGTCACGCTGCCGGTTGAGGTATTTGCTGCCACGAAAGCGAACACCTCATAGTCGGCGTATTGTTTCAGCAACGGCGAGGCATCGAGCGGCGTCAGGGTGATGACGTTCGTTCCCGAAGCGTTGCACGGGATGACCCGATTCATCCCCACAATAAAGTTATAGAACTGAGACAGCATTTGGATGCCGTGATCGGTCAGGCATCCCGTTTTGACGTCCACCACAGCGAATTGCTGGTTCGGCTTGACGATCGGCGTTGGGACGGCCGAGGTTGCGATCGTCATACGCCAATATACCCGTCGCCGTTTGCGGCGATGATGGTCCGCTTCACGGGGTCAGTCGTGGTCGCCTCAAATACGCGCTCTCTGGCCTGGCCCATCCGCAGCCAGCGGAGCCGCGTCCTGTATTGCCCGATTGCGCCGGCCGACCTCCACTTTTGGAGCGTCGTATAGGTGCGGCCTCCGTCTTTCGAAGACCTCAGCATCCATTGCGGGTCCGAGCCCTGCCCCGTGTTGATGCCCACGCCGGCCTCGATATCCAGTTCAAGGCGCGAGATAAACAAGCGCTTGCGGTCAGCATGGATCGGAGGCGACGTGCACAGCGCCTGCGTCGTGCAGCCGAATTCGGTGTAGGTCGTCGCGCTCAAATAGCCGATCTTGCCGGAGAAGGCGTCCCCAACCAGCACCTTGTCGTAGCAATTGGCAACACAGTTCACCCGCCAGCGGCCAAGAGATCGACCGTTGATGTCCCACGATTCCCGCTCATGATAGAGCCCCGTCGAGATATCGAACACAAAGGTCTTGTTGGCCGAGACGAATTGCAGGACAACGAATTTGTGCCCCGCCCACGAATAGGCGAAGGAAAACGTGTCAGAAACCGTCCCATAACTCTGCCATTCAGCATCGAGGGCCGGCGTGCTGATGCCGATTGGCGTCACACCATCAAGCCTGTAATGCCGCCGGTCCTCACCCAGAAAGAACGCGGTGTTATCCTCTTTTGCAACGGCCCTTGGAGCGGCTAGACCTCGCTCGATCACGACGCCTGGCACGCGCTCAAGCGGCATATTGGCCGCGCCGATGTCCTGCCATGGCTCAATAGTCGTGTCGCCAAACACCAGCAGGATTTGCTTGGTCAGGACGACAGCCTTGACATTGTCGGGGCGAGTTTCAGCCGAAGCGAACACGAGAGCATTATACGACGTGCCGTCAAGCAGATCGGAGCCGAAAAACTTGTTGGTGCTCTTCCAGTCGTAATAGAACCTCTGATCGAAGAACTGTACGGTCTCCGCGGCGTTGAAGTCCGTATCGGTGATCAGGATAAACCCAAGCGTCGCGCTATAGAGATATCCGTTCGTCCCGTTGACGATGACGAGTTGAGAGCCGTTGTCGTCCATGGACACCGGAGACGTCCCGGAGATAGATCCGCCAATATCCGTCGCGATCCCAAGGGACGAAACCGAATAGAGGCGGCGCCCCGAGACGACGTAGAGGACGCCGCCCATGACGTGGAAGCCACGAACCGGGCCTGATCCGCAAGTCGCGAAATCAACGATGCCGGGGTGCCCGAACACAGCTACGTCAGTCTTTGCGTCCGGCGGCTGCCGTTCGGCATACATATTGACGACGCGCTGAGCGGAGATCGGCAGCGACGGGCTCTTGTATGAGTTCGTCGCGAAGGGAATTTTCATCGGCCGTTGTCAGGCACGAATTCAAGGGACAGCAGCTCGCTCTCCCACCAATTGGCTTCCTGGAGATATTGCGCAGCCCGACGTTCTATGCGACTGCGCTTCGGCTCCGGAACGTCGTACTCGTCGGCGATCTCGTCTGCCAGTCCCCACTCTATAGCCCTGATCCACTCCTGAGGAAGGTCAGCGTCATCGCCTCCTGCCGTGAAGTCCTCGATGGGCTTCGCGATGGTCATTTTGATGCCTTCGCCCGTCGTAGCTGGCGCCGGCCACACGTAGAGATACCCCGCACCTGTTTCGCGCCGGTCATAATAGAAGCTGTTGACAGCGCCGGTTGAGGTCTTGTTCGGCATGTCCTGGTATTCGAGGCGATCCATCTCACCGAGAGGGACATCGATCGCGCTGGTGAAATTGTAGCGCCGCGCGTCGATGACGCGGAGCGGCCTCACGAGACTGGTCTGATACGAAACCACGAGATTTCCGACCGCGGCGCTATCGGTCAACACCGTAGCGAGAGTTACGGTCGTTCCAGACGGAGCCCCGTTGACCGTCGTCCACTGGAATGTGCCGTCGTCGAGCTGGATGCCGATTTGATAGGTCGTCGCAATTCCGGTCACCGAATCCAGGATGATCGACGTCACGCCAGCTTCTGCGGCCGTCGTAATCGCGGTCTCAACCCAACTCTCCGTGGCGTGGTCCGTCGATGACGAGCCGATGGAATAGCGAACTTGGCTGATCTGAGGGAACAGGATTGATTCCATCGTCTTCCAGATCTGGATGCCGCTTCCCTGCCAATGCTTGACCATCGTGTTCAGGGCTTCAGCGGCATCGTTCATGCTCTCAGAGTCAGGCGTTTCGCCGGATTCGAACGCGCCTACCTTCCGAAGGGCGGATTTGATCAACTGATCCCGGTTGCGGGAGAATGTCGTCGTTCCGGAAGTGCTCATCCGATGTCGGGCTCCGAAATCGCCGAATAGTTGATGACGGCCGACCCAGCCGGAGCGCTGTCCCCCAACTGGGTTGTCAGGATAAGGCTCGCTTCATCCGGAACGAACAAGATCGTGAACCTCTTCATACCGCCAGTGAGCATGACGCCGATCGAGTCCTCTGCCAAAAACCGCACCGACGAATTCACCAGAATGGTCGAGGACGAGGCCGTGGCTGCCGCACTCAATGCCGTGGTCAACGGCCCAATCACGTTGTCTAGCGGCTCTGGGCGCGGGTCAGGCACGTTTTGCAGATCCTTGCGACCGCGAACGAAGTCTTGAGGATGCCTGGTTTCCCAATCGTCGTGGCAAACGATCAGGCCATCCCAACGGCGGTTGGTTTGTGACGCCCTATATTTGAACCCGCACACCTCGCAGATGCGCCAGAAGTCTCCGGGACGATAGGCCATCTCTGACATCAGTTGGCTCCTGGCCAGTAGCTGACGCCGCGGATCAAGAGCGGCTTCCGCCTGATGGGCGCCGTGTCTTCGAAGGGCGCATCTGGTATTTCCTCAATGGCAAGCTTGGCGATGGCATCGAAGCCGAGGCAGATGCCGCCATTGTTGATGTAGCGCCGCGAGATGACCGGAACAGATTCGAAAAGAACGGCGTTAACGCCGGTTAGCGTGTAACTCGACACGCTGCCGGGCATCGACACACGGAACGATGCAGAGATGCCGGACAGCGTGAATGACCCGACCGAAGCTGCAATCGTGCGCTTCAGGTTGGCAGCCACCCCCGAAAGCACGAAGCTCCCGACCCCGGACGCCATCGACACACGGAACGTTGAGGCGACACCCGTCAGGGTGAACGAGCCGACAGAGGCGGGCATGGTCGTCGTCGAGGCGCCGGAGATTTGGCCGAGAGCAAACCGGCCTTCCGCATTGAAGCCGAGCACTTACGGAACCTCGTAGAAGACCGACCCCTCAAGCGTAGCTCCCGAAGCCCACCATGTCGTTCCGGTCGCGTCATACGTGACCCCGTTGGTGCTCCCCGGAACGACGGTGAAAGCTCCGCTCTTGTTGTTACCGCTGTGGTAGACTGCCCCGGTATAGTAATAGGTTGAAACCGAAACTGCTGGCAGCGTCACCAGCATTTGGCCGGCAGCCGTTCCGACCGTTGTCACCGTCACATGGAATTGCACAAAGACGATTTTCCCGACCTGCTTATATCGGCCGGTAGCGCTGACGGTTGTTGGCGATCCAACCGATGCAGTGACACTAGGCGAATAGGACGTAAAGGCAGAATCATCTCCGAGCGGAGCGCCAATGTTTGAGCGGGCCTGGGTTTTCTGTCCCGCTGTGAAAGCATTGGCCTCCTCGACAGAAAGCAGATCTTCCTTGAGAGCGACAATCGCAACCTGAGGCGCGGCGGAAAAGTTAATCTTGGACGTCGTCCCCGACGAATTGAATAGAACAGTGGTTCGCGCAAGGACGCCAGTCCCTGTGTTATAGGCGCCCTCACCAATCTCCCATTGGCTTAGATCCGAGCTTTCTGCGCGGTACTTATAGAGCCTGCCATTGACGACGCCGGCAGCGGTCGGGCTTTGATAGCCGGTTACGGCGGCCGAGAACGTCCAGTCTGTCGTGCTGCCGGCCGTTGGCGTATAGCGGCAAACATTGAGGAAGGCTGCCATCAGGCCAACGTCAGCACGCCGCTTGTGCCGTCGAAGTCCACCACGAACGAATTGCCGTCCGTGATCGTGATGTTCGTTCCGTAGTCGTAATAGCCAATCAACTGATCGCTTGCCGCGGTGTCATTGTAGAGCACGACATAGCGAAACGGGCCGATTGAACCGCCCGAGGCTGTCCAGGTGACATCCGTCAGAACCAGCTTGTAGGTGCCCGAGGTCTGCGCAGACGATACCTGAGCAGATGTCGCGCCGCCCGTCGTGTACCCGTTGCCGTTCGCAATCTGCGTGATGTTGGCAAGGACGGTGTTCGACGCAGACGGTGCAGAATTGGTCAGCACGACCTTGAGCGTGTCGGAGCCGAGATTGTGGACCTTCTCTGCCACGTCCTCGACGAAGGAGTTGAACTTGCTGAAGGTTGCCACGATCTAGCTCAGGTGCCTGCAATGAAGGCGATTTTGTCGGTGGGCTGCACCTCGATGTGGTAAATTGTATCAGCCGCGCACCGGAATTTGGACGTCGTCGCCGTCGGATTTGACCCGATCGTCCAATGAAACACACCGTCACATGAAAACATGATGTACCGCGTGTTTGCACCAAACGCTGCGGACTGCTGTGACGTCGTGATATCCGCGATCGGCGCCTGCTCGACCACGCGGGACGACCACTTCGGAATGGTGAGAACGTCCTGCGTCGGCCAATCAGCGAATTCGGTAATAAACGCTCGTGTTGCCATCTTCGATCCTCAAAAGAGAAAGCGGGGACGAGGCCCCGCCAGATTGTTGGATGGCTTAGGAGTCCACGGCCGGGATGACGAAGCCGGTCGCGCCGACAACGCCAGTCACCCGGTTCTCGAAGGCCGCAAGGCCAACGGTGGTTGTGAACAGCTTGTCCGAGCTCGTGGTGAGGGTCTGGACATAGTTGTTGTAGACAAACCCCGTCGAGGTCGTGCCGCCGACGTTGATCAGCGAGCCGTTCGCGGTGGTGGCCTGGGCGGTATAGACCTTGTTACCGCCGCAATCGAGGTTGGTCAGCACGCCGGCAGTCACAACGACCTGAGCCGCGTCCGCGGTGCGCGCCAACTTGATCGTGTTGTTCTTCATCACCAGTCCGTCGATGTCGTTCGCGGTGAGGATGAAGGCGTTGACGGAGGTCGTGCCGAGGCCCTTCCAGTAGCAGTTGATGGCGGTGAGGCCATCGACCGTATTGGCCGCGCCGGTCGATTTCACAGCGTTCAGGAAGTTCAGAATGCCGGAAGTATCGCGAACCTCCACATCCTGGAGCGTGAAGTTCTTGGCGGTCGAGAGGGTGAAAGCCGCCGCGATCGACAGAAAGTTGCCGACGACCTGGACGTTCTGGAAGCTGACATCGGCCGCAGAGACGTTGATGGTCGCGGTGTTGGCCGTGTCAATGGTCCATTTCGGACGGCTCGTGCCGGTGCCGAGACCCACAACAGCCACGCCGGCAATGCTCATGGTGAGCGCCGTGGAGCTGGAGATCGTCTCTGCATGGCCGGGCTTGACGAAGATAACGTCACCGCGGCCGGCAACGCACTGCGCAACCGCGCCAGCGAGCGTCGAGAACGGGCTATCGAAGGTGCCTTTGTTGCCGTCAGAGCCGCCTCGTTGGCCCGGCAGAAGGCCAGTCGTGTTGTTCGAGAGCCAGAAGGCCTTGCCGGGGTGGGTCTGCGCCAGCGGAACGCCGCGGATCATGACGCCAGTCGGGAAGCCGTTCGGATAGTTGGACATAGGCATAGGAAGTTCTCCCAATCGACCCCTTTGGGCCTTGGTGAAGGATCAAACCGATGGTGAGAAAGGAAACGGGGGCACAAAGGCCCCCGCTCAGTTTGTCTTAGGCGCCCTGGGTGCCGTAGAGGCCGCGCGGGTCAGTCCAGCCGACCGAGAAGCGCATGGTGCACTTGGCCTTGGCGTTCTCGGTGTCGAAGTCGTTGTCCTGCGTGAATGCAAGAGCGCGACGCTCGAACAACTGGAGGCCATAGTCGCAGTCCGTGCGGATGAACCACGCATCAGCGTCTGTCAGGTAGTGATTGACCGAGTAGTCAAGCATACCCTTCAGGGCGTTGATGGCGTTGTTCGCCGTGTCGTTCTGCTGGTCGGACTTCAGGATGCGCTTCGCGTTGAACATCTCACCGGACGGGATGATGAGTTTGATGCCGCGAAGGTTGATGACATGACCACGATCGTTCTTCGCCTGAGCGATCTGGATCATCATGTCTTCGAGCGAGGCTTCCGACAGATCGGCGTCGGTCGAGAGACGATTCGACCAGGTGCCGGCGGTGCTCGGATGGTCGGTCACGCACAGAGCCTTGGCGTCGCCGCCAGTGTAGGAGGTGTTGAACGCCCGATTGTAGACGTTCGCGACGATGTTCTCCTTGGTCTGCCGGGCAGAGAACGCGAGGCGCTTGATGCGCTTCTTGGAGACCGCCTCATAGAGGTTGTCTTCCATCTCTTCCTGCGTGACGATGTAGCCGAGGCCCCAAACGGTATGGGTATAACGCTTGGTGAAGCCCTGGGTTTCCGAGTCGTAGCTGACGCCCGAGCCTTCCGGCTTGATGGGCATCTGGCCGAAGCCGGTGACGAGGGTATCTTCCTCGTAGTTCTTCGAGGACTTCTCGACCTTGACGAGATCGCGCCACTCTTCCTTGTACTCCCCGTAGGTCGTACCGAAGAATGCGTGCATCCCGGGCCATAGGGCTTTGGGGTGGTTACCAGTGGTGATGGTTCCAGCGGGCATGTGTCAGTTCTCCTTTACACGCCAGCGATCTGATCGACATACTGGTGTCGATTGATCCGGACGATCCACTTGGCGGACGCGCCAACTTCGTTGTTCGGCTTGTTGGCAAGGCCAACAATCTTGAGATCCAACGTGTTGGTGGTGGCTTCCGTGGCGTTGTTCAGCGTGGTGGCAGACAGGCCCGTGGTGGTCGAGGCGTTGGCGACGACGAAGTTGGCGTTGAGACCAATGTCGTTTGCGGTCAAAGCCGTGCCGCCCGCGCTTTCCTGCATTTCGAACAGGACAGTCGGGTCGTCGCAGACGTTGACAATGGTCGCAGTCGAGGCCGCGCGATACACGGTGGAATCGCGGGTGGCCGGCACGACGGAGGTCACGACGCCAACGATGACGTCGCCGGGAGCCGCACGGGTCACGTCAGCATAGGTGATATCGCCGATGAGCTGAGCGGTGCCTGCGAGCTTCACGAAGTCGCCGATGCCGAGCAGCGTACCATCGCCGGCAGCGGTCGAATATGCGTTGGTGTTCCCCATATAGGGGCCAGTCAACGTCCGCACGGGGACAGCCCCGTTCGGGATTGAGGGGTTAGCCATTTAAGGCCTCCTGAATAATGAAAGTGGGGGTGATGGCCCTACTTCCCCGAGACGATGTTTCGTCCGTCCTGGCCGCGTCGGCCACCGGGGACGTATGCCTCTGATCCATTGAGTGCTTCGGAGCCCTGAATCTGTCCCTTGCGCAGCTCTTCATCCCGCGCATCGAGCGATTTCTGCTCTTCGGCCTTATCTGCCTCATAGAACTTGCGCGGCTTGCGCAACAGGACGGCTTCTTCGCCCTCGCTGCGATCCACGGTTCGCTTGACGACAGTTCCTTCCGACGTGCCGGCATCGATCTCGCCATTCGCCGCGGAAACAATGTCGTAATCGTCCATTTGCGTGAGCTGCTTCACGCGGCCGGGCCTGTTGTTGACCCAGCGGTAAACAAAATCAGGGTCTTTGTGCTCTTCGGGCACATAGAGCTTGAGGTTGCGCTCGGCGCCAGAGCCGGCACGACGGCGGCGCTCGGTCTGCACTTCCTCTTGACGTGATTGACGGGCCATCTTCAGCTCTCCAGATACTGCGCAGCGTAGCGTTCGCGCGCCTTTGCAAGGTCTTTCTCGGCGGTCTCGCCCTTTTCGAGGAACAAGCCGTCTTCCTTGATGAACTTGTCGCACTGCGACTTGGCGTCGGCCGGCAACTGCGAATATTTGGTGCGCGAGGCGCCTCCGGATGACCGGGAGCCGCCCTCTACGCGCGAGGCGCGAGGCTTCTCTTCCTCTTCCGGCTCATCCTCTTCCGCAGCCGCAAACTTCTCTGAGAAGCGCTTCGCAACATATTTGCGCGTCTCCTCCAGGTTCTCGGCGAGCGAAAGGCCCGGCTTGTCCTTCAGCAGCCTGCCATGATGGGCATTGGCGAGGGCCTGCATTTCGGCGTCGGTCGTGTACCAGGTGTTATCCGCGATCCAGGCGCCGATGGTGTCCTGAACGTCCTTGGGGAGAGCGCCATTGACGTCCTTCTTGGCGTCCTCAGCCTTCTCTTCCTTGATCTCGGAGGCCTCGTCGAACTTCTTGAGGTCTTCGCGCTCGGCTTGTCGCAGCTTGCGAACCTGCTCCTTGTCACCGACTTCGGTAGCGGCTTCGATAGCTGCGGAATACTTGTCTTCGAGCTGCGTCCTCTGGCGATCCAGCGCAACCTTGGACATCTGCGCCATTTTGGCGACGGTCTTGTTGGTCTCTTCCTTGAAGGACTTGAGATCAGCCCTCGCCTCGTTCAGCTCGTCCTTGAGCTTCTTGTTCTCGGCGCGCATGATCGGGATGACCGTCTCGGCGCGCTCCAGATATTCCTTCGCCTTGACGAAGCCGTTCTTGGGCGGGTTGCCCTTCCACTCCTTGGGCTCTTTCCAGCCCATCGTTTTGGCCTTTTCCACCTCATCAGGGGCGGAATCATCAACGAACTCTTCAAGCGGGGTCAGATCGTCGCTCATGCTCTATCCTCTCAGGCCAGCACTGCGCTGACGTCTTTGTCATTCACGATGCGGTAGTCCGCGCCGTCCTTGCCCTTCACGGCAGCGCCTGCGAACTTCGCAAACATCACCTTGTCGCCCGGCTTCGGCTTCTCTGCATCGCCCCACTCGGCTTTGCCGGCGTAGGTGAATGCGAGGGGAGAAACAGCGACCAACACGCCTTGCATCTGGGCGAACTGCTCACGATCCTTGTGCTCGTCAGGCAGGAAAATCCCGCCCTTGGTCCGCTCCTCAACCTTGATCGGCTGAATCAGAACCTTGTACTCGGTCGGGTACACTCCGCTCGGGTTGTTCATCTTCGATATCCTCATATCTAAGTTCGCTCAGGTCTTTCGCGGCTTCTGCCCGCGCCTTCAGGTCGATCAATTCCTCTGGGTTGCAGATGCCCTGCCCCCATGAACGATCAATCCATTTCTGCTTGTTCTGCTCTGCGAGTTCACCGACACGCTTGAGAACGTGCTCGGTGACGGGATGGGCAAGCCACTCCTCGAACGACTCGCGGTCGATCACGCAGGCTCTTTCTTCTTCTCTTTGGCCTTGGCTTCCATCTGCTCACGGCCCATGGCGCGGTCTTCCGCGGCCTGTACGTCGGCTTGCTCGCGGTCCTTGTCCCGATGCGCGCTTTCCATCTCCGTCCGCTGCATCTCAAGCAGGCGATCGGCAGGGAGCAACTGCGTTTCAACCATCGTCTTCTGCGCCTCAGCGCCGGTCTTGGTCACTTCGACATCGGCCTGGCGGTTCAGCAGCGAGGTTTCAACCTGCGTCTTGTCGGCCTCGGCCGCGCTCTTCTGGGCGCCAGCCATGTTGGCCGCAGTCTTGGACTGGATCTCTTCCATCTGAAGCTGCTCAGCCGGCGACGGGCCTTGCTGTTTCACAACCAGCTTGTCCGGCTCTTCCGTGCCAGCCGCCTCGTAAACCCGCCGCAGCGCCTCTACCGGGTTCTGGATCTTGCCGAATACCGGATGTTCCTGGATCTGCATCAGCAACTGCGCGTGCGTCATGCGCTGCATGTCCGTGACCATCTTCGGGTCAGCCACGGGACAGATATCCATCGACTTCAGGTCGAAATCGACCTTCTCGACCACCTGCTCTTCGTCGTTGAAGGTGTAATAGGCCTTTTCGTCGATGTGCTTGGCGTTCAGGTCGAACAGAAGCCGAAACTCGTCCTTCAGCGCCCGGTAAATGCGCTTGTAGATCGCAGTGAAGACCTTCAGGCCCTGCTCGATCATCGCAAGCGTGGTCGTCGCCGTCTGGGTCTGTCCGTTGGTATCGCCCGTCAAGATGTCCTTGACCGCAGTGATGTCCTTGGCAGCCTCGATCATCATGCCAAGCAAGTTGAATAGGACCGGGCTCGGGCCCTGGAATTGGTGCATGTGGATCTGGTCGCCGAGCTTGCCGCTCGTTTCCACCTGCTCGAACCTGCCCGGCGAAACCTTGATCTGGCCGCCCTTCTTCAGGCGAATTCCTGTCCCGATAAACCCACCACCAGCGTTCTGGAGATGGCCCGCATCCAGCATCTGGTTGATCGTGGTGTCGATCGTCTCGCCAAGGCTCTCCAACAGCCGACCAAAGCCGATATCGTAGAAGCCGCCCTTGGGATCGGGGATAAAGCTGTACTTGACGAAATACTGCTCTTTGGCGATGCGAACGATCTTCTTGCCGTTGTCCTTCACCGACTCCATCGAGAAGTTGGCGACGATGCGAACGACCTGACACGATTCCTTGTGGACCGTGACGATGTACGGCTCCTTGTAGCCGTCCTCGTCGAGGTCAAGGTATTTGTGCTGCTCCAGGAACATGTGCGGAGCATCTTCGTCGTTCTCTTGGCCCTCGGTGACAGGCGCAGGAAGATCGATGTCAAGGAACGTGCCGTTAAGCCTCCGCTCCTCGATGTCCTGCGGGTACAGGAAGATTTCATGGGTGACGGCAGGCGCCTCGTCGAGGCTGCGCACCTTGTTATTGACGACCAGGTGGATGGCCGGGACCATCTCCGACTTGTTGCGGCCCAGCGTCTCCGAGCGCCATACCTTGCGGAAAGCGCAGCCAACAATCGGCAGATGGTGCAACAGGACGTCGGTATCCTCTTCCCACTCCTCCATTTCGTAGAGAAGCTGGTAGGACATGTAGCGGGAGACACGGTCGGCCTTGACGCGCTTTTCGCCCGGCTTCTTGATCCATAGCGGCTCGCCGCTCAGCGGGTCAACGCGGGGGTCGCCGTTGTCGTCCTTGATTGGCACGCCGGAATCGTTGCCGACCACCATGGCCTTGACGATGCGGGAACCGTCGATGATCGCAGGATATGCCCGCGCTCCAAATTGCAGCGCAGCAACCGTGACCAGCGGATATTTGATATTCGCAGCACCATCAAACGGGTAGTTCTTGGGCTTGCGGACCTGGAGCGCGATGTTCATTGCGCGCTCTGAGCCCTCTTCCCAGTCCTTGCGGCTTTCCTTGTCGATCTTGTACTTGCGCTCGACGTCGTAGCCGATCTCAGTCAGCAGCTCCTCACCAGACTTGCGATCAGCCGTTGCCTTACGGTCCAGCAGCAGATCGGCAATGTTCTGCGATTGCTCGTACTCAACTAGCCTCGCCAGCGTTTTCTCAAGAGCCGGCGTGCGCTTGCGCTCGGTTGGCGTGCCGTAGGCCATCAGTAGCCCGTCACGCTTGAGCGGCCGCGGTTGGCGCTGCGGTCATCCTCGTCATCTTCATCGTAATCCTCTGGCGTCTCGTAAGCGACGCACATCAAGCCGAAGGCGTCCGCGCCGTGCGATGACCAGTCATGCTCAGGTCCAAGCCCGACATTGCGCTCGTCATCCGATTTCTTCTCGTGATACCAGCCCAGAGCATCGCGCCCCGGCTCGGTCGTATCCTTGTTGAACCAGATGGACGGGAACAGCCGGCGGGCTGCCTCAATCCGCATCTTGGCCGCGCCCTTGCCCTGGTTCGGGATCACCCGCACCTCGAACTGAGCATCCCTCAGCGCGCTCTCATATGAGACGTCATAAACCTTATCGTTCGTCGCGCCGTCGTGTGGCAGAATGCAGTAGGCCTTGGACCAGCCGCGATCGCGCAACCATTGAACATGCGCTGCAAGAGGCTGCCCAACAGCCTCGTAGTAGTCCAGCACCCGTATCTCGCGCCCGACAAACTGGGCAATCCAGATCGCGCAGGCGTCCGCCTTCAAGCCTGTGCCGCCGATATCCCAGATGGCCCGGATGGTCATTAACGGGTCAGGCGATACGTTGCCGATACGATTGCGCAGCTTGGCCTCTGAGAGGCTTTTGGCGTAGTAGGCGCCTTCAACAACCGTCACGAAGTCGCCTTCCCAGACATGGTCGTATTGGTCAGGGCGCTTCTCCGCGTCGCTTTCGCGCTTGATGTTGAGCTTCTTTGGGAACCACGGATTGTCCCGCCAATTCATCTCAACAATCTTGGACATCGGAGGCGGATCAACGCGAAAGCGCTTGTGCGTCGCGCTGTTCTTCCGCCCCGGATTCCAGGTAACCCAGATCTCCGACTCCTCCTCGCGGACTGTCGGGTCTGCTATCATCCACGCGTCTTCCGAGACTTGTTCGGCCTCGTCCACCCACAGGATCAGAATGCGCGCCTTCGACTTCAGGCTGAAGAGGCTTCGACGCAAGCCGATAAAGGCGAACTCAACCCGGCCGTCTTTGGTCCGGATGTAGCTCTCGCCAAGGTCGTACTTGGCATTTAGCCAAGACTCCTCAGAAATCGCCGCTTTGACCTCGGCAAATGAACTGTCGGCCAGCGAGTTCATGAATTCGCGGCCACAGACCACAACGCCGGTTATGCCGGCCTCCGCGAACACCACCGCACGAACCGCGGCCATCTTGGCGAACGTTCTGGTCTTCGCCGACCCGCGCCCCCCGTAGGATCCGCGATACATGGCCTCGCCAGTAAAGACTGGAACGAGCTTTTCAGGAATCCTTAGCTGAGGGACTGACACCAATCAGCTCGATTCTGGTAAACTTGATCGGCTCTCCGTCTGGATCGCCCCCCACCTGCATCGGGAGAACGCGGCCCAGGAGCGACATAAACGCAACTGGATTTAACGTTGCCTGCATTCTCAAATATTTGACCGTACCGCCGCCGCCCATGTCTTCGCCGGCCAACTCCGCGGCCTCAAGGATCATTTCCTTAAGTTGGGATGTTAGCTTATTCGGCGTGCCCTTGGCGCGGCCACCAGTCTTAGGTGAGCCCTTCGGTTTTGCCATTGTCCAATCTATTCAAATCCAATTCAGATTCAGTCGCAACTAAAGGCGCCGCCACGCCATACGGCCACGACCCAGCGGCGAGCTGCGAATACCAATCCGGAGCCGGCGGGTTCTTCTCCTCGAACTCGGCTTTCTGCTCTTGGCAGTTGAGCTTGCGGGCGATGGATTTGAAGTCGGTGACGATGCTCATGCGCTAATGGCCATTGCGGAATGGGTTGAAGATAGTGAGCAGAGCGATCAGAGCGCCGATAGCGGCCGCGACAATAACCGCAACGATCACCCCGACGATAGCCAGCGCGGTCATCCTAGATCCTGCTCCTCGGCTTGATCTTGCCATTGCGCTCGATGAGCTTGGCCTGACCGTCTCGGATCATGCGGGCGAGAAGCTTGAGCTGTTCGGGGGTCATGCGATGTTCCCTTGAGCAAGGCGAATTTCGTCGTGAAGCTTATTGCGGAGCAAATACCCCTCCAACGCCCAAATCTTGTTGCGGGCATTGTCGCGGGCGATCCGCTTACCAATTGCCTCATCGAAGTTCTCAGGCGACGCAGCCGCGCTCTCGCCAATCACCACGTAGCCATTGCGCAGCTTCAGCGCGCACACAGTCATCGTGGTTCCGGGAAAAACGTGATAGTCTTCGCCGACAATTGTGGCGTCGATCTTGTCCGGCGTCAGGCGTGGCGCATTAAGGCCCTTGGTCTTGATCTCGGCTTCGATGGCAGCTTCAGATGCACTCAGCATGGTTCTTTCCTCGTTGCTGGTGGAATGGTTTCGCGCGGCTGCCCGGCAGGTAAGCGCTCTCGGCACGCAATCGGCCGTATGCAGGGGAGATGCAGCGACTTGGTTTGCTCAAGGCGCCGCGCGAACGGTGAATTTTGGCAAAGAAAACCCTCTGGCCTGAACTATCAAAAGCAGGCCCGGCGGAAAGGGATGCACCCACGTCACCGTTAGGTGACTCCATTGCCTGATTTGATAAGCTTTTCATATCAGGAGGAACACGGATCAGGGTTTGCCCGGGCCCTCTTGCTTCGGCGAGGCCGGCGCCTGACGGGGTCTCGGCGCTGTCGCTCTGCCCTCTGTGGATTGTAATAGCGCGTGAATCTCGCCGGCTCTTGCTTGTCGTGGTCGCCGGCCGCATGTCCCAGGACGATCGGCAGCATCTCCGCGGGCTTGACGCGATGCGGCTTGCCATCCGGATTCGCAGGCACGCGATAGACGCCATAGATGTCCGGAATACCCGCCCATCCGTCGCCATCGGTCATGAAGAAAACATAGCCGGTGAACAGCGCGCACTCTTTCGCATAAGAGCGGCCATCGACGCTCCAGCGCCGCGCATAGGTCGGCACAAACGCCCCGTGGTCCGCCTTCTCAAGGTCGCGGCGGACCACATGCTCCATTCTCGAAACCGTCTGTGCGACGGTCCAATAGCGCTCAACCATATTTCGCCTCCAGCTCTGCGATCCGAGCAGACAGCAGCTTGTGAACCAGCGCCGTGCTGTTCGGAACATCCATCTTGGCGTAGACGTCGGTGCGATGGTCCTCAACCGTTCGGTGGCTGATCTGGAGCGCACGAGCGATCTGCTTGTTCGTCATGCCCTGGATTACCAGATTGCAGACTTCCTGCTGTCGGTCTGTGAGTGATGCTGTCATGGTTGCCCCGTCAAACACTGGATGGTGAAACGCCGCGGTCGATCTGCTCTTCCAACTCGCCTTGGTTCTTCGGCTTGAACGCCAGATCATAATGCTGATAGTGGTGCCGCAACTGCTCTGCCGTGGGCGCAGGTTTGACCACTCTCTTGGCGTCCTCTGGGTCTTCGATCCCCCAATTGTTGCCGTACTTTTCCTTGAGCTGCGCCAAGGTCGGCCGCTCGCCCTTGTCCTCGCGCTCGCGGGCTTCCAACTGTTCCTTGATTCGCTTCAGGCGCAGCTCGTTCTGGATGGTCGGCTCGTTGGCTTCGTCGCAAGCCTCAACAACCTCCTTCACGGTCGGGAGCCAGCCCTTCTTCGACGGCAGGCCTGTGGCCGGATGCGTGACGGCCGTGATGACGTCCTGCGGATATCGCGCGAGAATGGCCGTGATCGCCGCCACGTAGGTTTCGGGATCGTTCGCGTCACCCGTGCGATAGCAGCCGAGGAGAATCTTGGCGCGCATCGCTGCGTAAGTCGTCGAGGCCTCCTGCCGGGCCATCGAACTCGGCAAGTTTTGCGATGAGGTTGTCAGCGGCTTGAATGACGGAGGATTTCGGCTTTGCATGGTCAGGCCCTTTCAGCCTTGCTGCGATCCAGGCAGACGGATCAGCGACTTGATTTCGTTCCGCATCCTCGATCAGGCCGAGGACGATCACAGCGTCATCCGATGCTGCTTTGAGGCACTTCCCGACAAACGAGCGGCATGCGTCCGGCCCCTTGCCGGTCAGCTTGGCCAACTTCGACAGACCATCGCCGAAAAGCCGTTTGCGATGGTCGGGCGCTTCAGCGCCAGAAGCGTTAGCTTCTGAATCTTTCTGCTTCTGCTCTGTATCTGCCTCTGTTGTAGTGCTACGTAGTAGTTCTCGTAGTTCAACTACGAGATCATCGTAGGTGCAGCTACGGCCAGCGGCATTGCTGATGGCTACGCAAATTTTCGTCGGCAGAGAAAACCATTCGCCAGCCTTACGGTATGCCTTCAGAATGTCATGGACATCGACCTCTGAATGCGACCGGCACTTAAACACGGCGAGCACAGAAAGCTTCTCGTGATGGGCCGTTTGCAGCTCTACAATCCTCGCCCACGGGTTTTTCGAGAAACCGATCTTCAAAGCTTCCGCGCCCCACTGCGTGCCTATGACATAGACGTAGCTGTCTTTGCCCTTCGCCGCCTTTGGCTCGTCCGACTTATATTGCCGACCGTTCCAGTTGTGAGGGATGAAGCCTGTTTCAGTTTTATCGAGGAGACCGGCCGCATGAAGCTGCGCCAGTACCTGAGCGGCCTTCGTCGGCTGGATACGCAAGGTGAAGGCGATGTCCTTCAGTGCCGGCAGGTTGCCGCCGTTCGTGGATGCGATGCACATCACGTTGAACCAGGCGCGGAACAGCGCATCCGAAAGAAGTTGCAGCTTCGGATCGTTGACCGCCTCGTTATATGCGCGCCACCAGTGGTTCACAGCATCCCCAAGGCGTGCATGTAGGTTTCCAGGACGGCTTCGCGGTCTGCCCGCTTTTCCGGGTCTTCGGCCCGCATACGAATGATCTGCCGGAGCGCAGCAGGATCGAAAGAGTTTCCTTTGGCTTCGGCGTAGACATCACGAATGTCTGATGCCATCGCCTTCTTCTCTTTCTCCAGCCTCTCGATGCGCTCGATGTACGATTTGAGCTGATCTTTGGCGAACTTGGTCGCGGGCTCGTCTGCCGCGCTATTGTGTCCGATGCTCGGCTCGCTCATTGATTTCCCTCTTCGGTGTCGTGAATCCGCCGGGTACTGGACATGAACAAATCCAGGCGAGCTCGCAGCTATAGTGATGGTGGTGCATCGGCGCGTTCGGGATGGAAATCAGCCAGCCCTTGCGAAGATGGTCTTCAATCCGGTCATGCCGGACGAATTTCAGCGCGTAGAATTTCACGCCGCGCGCTTCTCCTTCCGCATCTCGATTTCCATCCTGCGCCGGTTCAGATCCACCAGCCTTTGCAGAAGGATCGTCATGCGGCGCGAGCGCGGCTTGCACCGCTTGGATTCATCGAGTGTTTCAAAATACTGCTGTTCGACGGTTTTCATGACATCACCAAAAATGATCCGGTAGCAAAAGCTCGCCGCTATCAACCGATTTTCGCGAGCGTGATTGGGTAGCGATACCAATGCGAATTCATGGGTTGGGACTTGATCCCTTTCCCGAAGCGGCCATCATGGGGGCTGAACAAGATCGCCTGCATGTGCGTGTAGGTCTCGATGCCTAGCTCCTCGTGAAGCAGCGCAGGCCGACGACCAGAGCGGGGCTTCGGCTCCTCGATCTGAGGCCGAGCCGCCACTAGCTCGCGATAGCGCCGGCCGACGGAGCCCATATTGCGGCTCATCTCGACGGCGATCTCAGGATACGATTTGCCCTCGACCTCGCGCTTGTGGACGAGCTGCTTGAGATCGTCCGCCGACCACTGGTCTCGCCAATGAAGCTCATCCATGACGAGCCTCCGAACGGAGGTGCATCAAGCGATTTGCTACTACGGACTCATGGACGCCGAGCTCGCGCGCGATATCGAACGTGTCGAGCCCGAATTTCCAGAGCGTCAGGATTCCGTACTCTTCTGTGTCATTGAGCTTTCTGCGTGTTGCTGTCATTTCCCCCGCTCCATGAATGCGCGCAGCTTACGTTGCGCTTCGATCCGTTCCTTTCGCTTGCTCCACCAGGAGCAAAGCGCTCTCCAAAGCCGCATCAATTTCTTCCTTGAGCCTGCGTTCTCGGTCTCCTGCCTGTTCGACGCGCTCACATATCCGGCGGTAGGCGACCAGAATCCTGAAGCCCAAAGCCATGCCCGGTTCTTTTGCCGAGCTTTTCGATATGAATTTTCGCAACCACTCTGACGACGTGCCGACCGCTCTTGCCACGTCGTCGTAGGCCACCATGCGGGAGCCGGTACGCCGCTCCTCGCGCATTACGAACGCTTCAGCTACGTTCCTTGTTAAACTGACGATGCCACTCATTGGCCAATTCTTCCCACGCTCTGGTCTCATCCGACCAACGCTCCATGCTTGATTGTTCAAGTCATGAAGCAACTCACACACGACAACGACGACTCGACATGGACCCCGCTTGGCTTGGCGGCGGCGAGGGTCCTACAAACGTGCAAAAATCAGCAGGAACATCGCGAGCGGGACGCTCAGCGCAGCGGAGATGATGAAAAGAAAAAGGAAGAACAGCGCACCTATGTCGAGCAGCGCTTGAGAGAGATAGCCGCGTTCGAGGAGCGGTTCAGGTCTGGATATAGATCCAGACGGAAGGGGACATAGGTTTGCGGCGCCCGAATTGTATTTGGTGACGGCGCCACGAGAGCCGGACTGCGCGTTGAGAACGCCCCCGTCCACGAGCGCAGTCCGGCGGCTCAACTTGCGCGCATTGATATGCGTCAATCCGAGATTATTCATCGTGCTCGCGCCCCAGTTGCATTCTCTGCACGGCAATAGGCGTATCGTTCCGAGACATGAACGCGCGCATCTCCGTACTTTGTCGGATGCGTCACGAATCCATTTGCAACCTGAATGGAACCACTGCACACTTTTCCCTGCGCGTGTTTCGCGCCAACAAACAGGGCGGGGAAATTGTGATGAGCGTACGGCGGGAGGAAGTGCCGGAATTCTTTGTCGATTGGTTCGAGGACTACGAATTCTCGAACGGTATCCTCACCTTCAAGGGCATCCGAAACAGAACGGGTCTGGCGCATCCCCTCGCGTCCGACCTGACGCCAATCGTCAATCTTGCGATGCCGGCCGTTTATGTTGGCCGCTGTATCGAGAGCTGCATGAGAGCCGCAGATCCAGACGTTGCAGCCTGGATCAAAACGTCGCCTCTTCACCGCATGATGAGCTGACATCAATCAACTCCGGCAACGTTTGGGACGAGCGTGTCATCACTCGTTGCCGAAGGAGGCGCCCATAGATCAGGGCGAAGGGCCGACGCTGGAATAACGCCCTTCGTAAATTCGTGGATCGCCAAGGCGAGTTTCGGGCCTGCACGCCCGGTTCTCCGCGCCTTGTTGATCAAGGGCTGGCTCAGGCCGGTTTCGTTGGCCAGCTTGGCCTCGGAGCCGCCCGCGAGTTTGATCGCACGTTCAATGAGATTGTCGCCCATAACCGCGAAACATAACCGCAGTTATGAGGAAGTCAATAACTAATGTTGTCGAGACAACCGATAACCGACGTTATAATACTCCGGGCTATGGAACCCGGCGGCATTATCAGAGAGGCGCGCGAAAAGCGCGGTTGGTCCCAGAAGGAACTGGGCGACCGCGTCGGCATTTCGCAGCCGGCTATAAAGAAGATCGAGGACGGCGCCACTCGGCAGACCAAGTTTATGCCGAAGATTGCGCAGTTGCTCGAGCTGGACCTCGCGGTCCTCGACGATTCCCTGAATAGCCAGAGGCTGGACGAGGCGCCGCCTCCCCTTCAACCAGGGCGCCCGGACTTCAGGATATTCGCTTCGGCAGAAGGTGGGCCGGGTGAGATCATCAGATCTGCCGAGCCAGTCGATTTTGTCCCCCGCCCTACCCACTTGGTGCACGTTCGGGACGCCTATGGTCTCCTGATCACCGGGACGTCCATGGAGCCGGAATACAATGCCGGAGAGATGGCGATCGTTGAGCCGTCGATGCCGGTTATAGGTGGCGAGGTCTATATTTTCTATGCTGAGCTGCACGGCGAGGCCCGCGCCACCATCAAGAAGCTCCGGCGGGCAACCGTGGACAATTGGCTTGTCACCCAACACAACCCGCAAGAAGGCAAGAGCAGGGATTTTAGCCTACCCCGGCGGGAATGGACGATTGCTCACCGAGTCACGGGTAAATTTACGAGGCGATGATGAAGGGGCGCGCCATCATCCTCGCTGCGCTCCTGGTTTCGGCCGCGCCAGCGAACGCCGTCTACTTCACCTACAGCCAGTGGGAATCTTTGCCGGCATCAATGCGAGCTGCATATATCGCCGGCATGTACGACGCCCTCACCTCTTTTTCAGACAATGACGAGGGAGCGGCGTATGCGCGGCACTACCAGGCCTGCGTCAGCACTGCTAAAATGAGTACTGGCCAGATGGCCGAAAATGTTCGAATTTTCGCGTCCTCTCGGCCAGAACTTCAAGGCCCATCGGTCGGCGGCGCTTTTATTAAATATTTGGTCAGCCTCTGCGGCTCGCAGCCGCGCTAAGCCCCTTTTCAACAAGGTCTCATTCGCACTGCACAATAACTTTTTTCTGCTTCGATAACTTTTCTTATTGACGGCTATCGATAACTTTGGTTATGTCTCCTCATCGAACGGGGAGACGACGAATGGCCACCACCAACCAGCCCACCAGCCACAGCTACTTCGTCGTCATGGTCGATTACGGCCGTGACACCCGAAAGGTCCACGGCCTTGAAGCGAACGTCTCGCCTGAGATGACCTTCAGTGGTGCAGTGGACAAGGTCCGCGAAGCCATCGGCGACGGCCACGAGATCGCATTCGCCCACGAGATCACCTACCGCGTCGGCGGCAGCTCGCACGTCTCCGACGTCAAGGACGAGCTGATCAACCGCGCGAACGACCATCGCGTCTATGACGCCCCGCCCTTCGACCACGAAGCCGCTCGCGCTGACCATGCCCGCAGCCTTCGCAGGGAGGCGTGAGATGAGCGCGCCAATCAACGTCGCGGTGGACGACAAGCTAGCCAGTGTCATCTGGCGCACTTACGGCCTCGCTCAAGCATTTGAGGCGCTTGGTGGGGACAGGCCGAAGTCCACACTGCCGGGCTTCGCATTCGCCTTGGCTCTCGTTGAGAAAGAGATGGCCGACCAGCGCGCTGCTATGTCTGGCGCAGTCTACAAGGCCGCCGCTCGTGCTGGCCACGACATTAACAACGTCGCATCAATCTTGACTGACATCAAGAACGGCAAGCCCTGCATTCAGATTGTTCCTGCCGATTTGGTCGATCAAGCGGAGGCGTCAACGTGATCCGCACCCTCGCCGAGTTCACCTCTCTCGCCATCTTCATCCTCATGCTCGCCACGTGGGCGAAGATTGCGGAGCGGATGCTGTGACCGACACCCAAGCCATCATCAAGGCGATCCAGGAAAACTTCCACCAGATCATTGCCGCAGACCCGGATGGGAAGCGCGAGATCATCAACGGCATTTTCGAGTTCGCGAAGATTCAACAGAGCGTCGCCGAGGCGATGGCCGAACCGGAGTGTGTACAGTGAGTGAGGCCCCCAACGATCTCCATCGCTCGATTGAAGCTGCAAAGAGCCTTCGCCTTGAACTATCGCGCATGATCGCAGGCGAAGATGAGCAGGCGCTTGCCGACACGTTTGCCGGCGAGACCACGTTGGACGCGGAAATCCGCGCCGCCGTTCTCACGATCGAAGAGGATGAGATATTCATCAACGGCATCAAGGCGCGCGAGACCGAGCTGAAAGCGCGCAGATCGCGCCTTGAGAAGCGCGTCGAGGCCACGCGCGGCTTGATTGAGCAGGCCATGACAGTCGCCAACTGGCCCCGGTTGGAGATGGACATCGGCACGGTCTCCGTTGGCAAGGCTGCGCCACGGATCGAGATCGACAACGAGAGCGAAGTCCCCACGCAATTCTGGAAGCGACAGGACCCGGTTCTCGACAAGGCCGGCCTCGGCAAGACGCTGCGCGAGCGCCAGAAGGCTTTGGACGCTATCGCCAAGCTCAAGACCGCAGAAGAACGCGCGGCGGCGCTGGCGGCACTGGAAACCGAGATGCCGGCCATTCCCGGCTGCCACCTTGAGACCGCTGGCGTCTCGCTCACCATCCGCAGGGGCTGACATGAACCAGATTGCACACATCTCGCCGTCATCGTTCTGGACGCCGCGCCAGCTTGCCACGATCAAGCAGACGGTTGCCAGCGACACGAACGAAATCGAGTTTGACCTCTTCATCGAATACGCGGGGGCCAAGCGGCTAGACCCGTTCTCAAAGCAGATCATCGCTGTCGTCTATTCGAAGGACGACCCCAAAAAGCGCAAGATGACGATCATCGTGACGCAGGACGGCCAGCGCGTGCTTGCCTCCAGGTGCCGCGATTATCGACCGGCCGAGACCGAGCCCGAGTTCGTTTACCGTGACGAGTTGAAGGGGCCGACGAACCCACTCGGCATCGAGAAATGCACGGTCAAGCTCTGGAAGCAGGACAACACCAACGCATGGCATCCGGTGATCGGGTGGGCCTACTGGACCGACTATGCACCGATCAAGACCTCCGGCGATGCCTTCGAGTGGGTGGATACCGGCGAGACCTATCAGGACTCCGGCAAACCCAAGAAGCGCAAGCAACTGAAGGCCGGCGCCGACATTTCGAAGATGCAGGCGCTCGACGATAGCGGCAACTGGGCGAAGATGCCGCGCGTCATGCTGGCGAAGTGTGCCAACATGGTCGCGCTCCGCTCAGGCTGGCCCGAGACCTTCGATGGGGTCTATGCCGAAGAGGAGATGGAGCACATCCAGGTTCAGGATCGCTCCGCGTCCGAAATGGTCGAGATCGAGCGCGAGCAGCGTCGCATGAAGACCATCGCGATGTCCGATGACGAATACCCGTTCGTTGACGACACCGGCCACCTGTCATTCATCCCCGCCGGCCGCTACGCGGACCAGATCATCATGCACGCCCGCAACTGCACGACCGCGGACGAGCTTGAGGGCATGAAGACCCGCAACCGCGAAGGTCTCCAGCGCTTCTGGGCGCGCCACAAGGACGATGCCCTGGCTGTGCGCAAAGAGTTGGACACGATCCCCGCAAAGCTGACGAAGGGGGCCGCCTGATGCCCCGCGCTGTCGTCCAAATCAAAGGCCAAGCCGACCGCAACCTGATCGCGCGCTGGGCAATGGACGCGCAGAACGTTCCAGCCGGAACGACCGTGGAGTTTCGAGCGCCGCGCCGGTCGCTCGATCAAAACGCCCTGATGTGGTCGCTGCTCGGCCAGATCAGCAAGGCTGTCGATTGGTACGGCCAGAAGTTGAGCAGCGAGGACTGGAAAGACGTACTCACCGCCTCGCTGCGCCGGACCCGCGTCGTTCCGGGTATCGACGCCGGCACGTTCGTCCCGCTCGGAATGCGGACCTCGCAGATGACCAAGGAAGAGATCAGCGACTTGCTTGAGCTGATCTACGCCTTCGGTGCCGAGCGCGGCGTGAAGTTTCGCGAATTGGAGTTGGTATCGTGAGGCGCGAGTTCACCAAACAGACGATGCGCGAAGCTTACGAGAGATCGGAAGGCTTGTGCGAGGGCATCTTGCCGAGTGGCCTGCGCTGTTGCGCCGAGGTTGCCCACAAGAAGCACTTCGACCACATCATTCCAGATGCCCTTGGCGGCGACAACAGTCTGACCAATTGCGCCGTTCTTTGCCTGCCGTGCCACGGATCGAAGACGCAGAAGATCGACGTTCCCATGATCGCCAAGGCAAAGCGCGTCGCTGACAAGTACCGCGGCATTCGCAAGCCTTCGCGCTTCCCCGGCTCGCGGGATTCCAGGCTGAAGAAGAAGATCGACGGATCGGTGGTGCTGAGATGATGGTCATCGGCATCCTCGGCGTCATCTTGCTCTTCGCCGTCGTCTTCGTTTTGGCGGGAGCAACGTGATGGTGATCGTCCGCTCCACCCTGGTCATCCTCGCGCTCGCGAGCCTCCCGATCTACGGCGTCATGCTGCTCAACGCAGCGGCTGGTGATTGGCTTCGCAAGCGCAAGCTCAGGACAGCGCAGCGATGACGCTCCTCAATGTGATCCTGGGCATCTGCACGGTTGCTCTGATTATCGGGATCACGATTGCGATCCAAGACGCAGGCAGGCCGGGTCCAGCGCACTCGCTACGTGAGCGGGCCTGAGACCTTTTTACAACAGGAGATACCAATGTCGAACCTCGAACTGCACGCCCGTAAGGAAATGGAAATTGCCGGCCTGTTCGCGAAAGACAGCGACTACGGCGGGATGCTCGGAGACGCTGTGATGAAGATGGTCAAGGTATTCGCCGATGAGGGGCACAGCGGGTTCTCAGCCGGCATGGCTATCTCAATCTTCGAGAAAGTGGCTCGCTTCGAACCGCTTTCGCCCCTGACTGGCGCCGACGACGAGTGGATGGAGGTCGGCGAGAACACTTGGCAGAACGTCCGCTGTTCGCACGTCTTCAAGAACGCTGATGGCGCATATGACATCGAAGGCAAGATCTTCCGCGAGCCGGATGGCTGTTGCTTCACAAGCTATGACAGCCGCGTGCCCGTGACTTTCCCCTACACACCCAAGCGTGAATATGTCGATGTGCCGGCGTCAAAAGATTGATCTCACTCGCGCTCTCATCGCCTCACTTGGGGTCTGAACAATGACGCGAGACGGAAACACCATCTCGGACACGCTTTGGGAACTGGGTGTTACCCACGAGCGCGATCCAGGCTCGCCAACCGATGGCTGCCATACGCTGTACTACGCTGGTCGCTCGATCGGACGATATGCAGCCTACGAGGTTGCGAACCTGATCCGCGAGCATGGTCTCGACGCCACCCCGCAGTCTCAACATCAACGCTGAACTACCCACCGCCAAAAGGAGAACCCAATGGCACACGTCTACGAAGGTCAACCCGACGGCAGGCAGGCCGACACTGCCATCCCAGTCACTCGCTTCCGGCCGAAATACCGGGCGTTGACTGACGAGGAGAAGGCTCTGCACGACGAGATCAAGGACAAGGCAACCGATCTGGAAGCCGTGTTCAACAAGGTCAAGACCGGCCGCTATTCATCGCTGGCGATGACCTCTCTCGAACAGTCCGTCATGTGGATCGTGAAGGAACTGACGTCATGACCGAGCGCCTTGGCGACGCCCCGATCCAGCAAGAATACCGTGAGCTTATGAATGCGGTCGCACGCGGCCTGGATCAAGCCTTCAACGGCGACGCCACAGGCGCAGAGCGGGGGACGGGCTTCGTTTTGCTCGTCTTCCCGTTCGGTCATGCAGATGGATCGCGCTGCAATTTCATCTCGAACGGCGCCGACCGTAAGGACGTGGTCTCCCTGATGAAAGAGATGATCGCCCGGTTCGAAGGCCAGCCGGAAGTAAGCGGCAGAGCATAACCACTGATCTCATCTCACCCGCGAACACATAGGGCAAATCATGGATGCGAACCTTAAGGCAAAGTGGGTCGAGGCTCTCCGGAGTGGGGAGTACAAGCAGGCCAGAAATGCTCTTCGAGATGGCAATCGGTATTGCTGTCTTGGGGTTCTCTGCAAGGTTGCAGGCCTGCCCATTCGTAATGACGGCCTTGGTGTCGAGGGGCACGGCGTCGGCGGTAAGTCTTCTTACTCCTCCTATGAACCAATCTTTAATCTCGTTGGCGGGTTCGACCAGAGCCATCCGCTCAGCATGCGCAATGATGGTGCCGGTAATTTCAAGCCCCACACGTTCAAGCAGATCGCCGACTATATCGAGGCGAACCTATGAGCGCGCCTCACTCACCATCATCCGCTGAGATTGATGATCTGACTTTGCGCGTGGCAGTGGCTATTGCCAGCCGCCGCGACGCCTTCAGGGCTGGCGAGAAATTAGCTCAATCGTACTTGGACGACGCCCGCGTGGCTATCGCAGTGATGGAAACCGCAGATGGTACGTCGGCCGTATCATTAATCGAGGCTTCAGACGCCGCTTTGCGTCATGAAGTAATCCGTAGGGGATTGATATGATCGATGTTGCCCAAGCTGCGCGAGAGCCCGACGGCTATCTTGTCGAGCGCGTGGGAGACAGCACTTTCCCGCGATTGGTTCGGACAAAAAAAGAAGCTGAAGGTTGGATCAGGGCCGCCGAATTGAGCCCAAAGATCACAACGCGGGCTCTGTACGCCGCCCAGCCGCCGGCCGCTCCGGCTGGCCCCAGATATTATTGCCAGACGTGCTGCGGCACGGGCAAATACGACAGTCGGATGTGCGGGCTTCCTCCTGAAGCCGACACAACTTGCGTGGACTGCAATGGCACCGGCATCGAACAACCGCCGGCCGCTCCGGTCGAGACGGAATCAGTTTTGGCGGCAGCGGTCCGCCAAGAAGAGCCGGCCACGCGTAACACCGCGGCATTGCTGGCCCAGAGGGTGGAAGGCCCTCACTGTTCTGCCGACACCGACAAGGCCCGCGGCCTCTTAGCTCTGGCCGATCGCCATCGAAGCACGGCGTCGCGTGGCGATGAACGATCTTGAACGCAGCATGATCGTCCAAGCACTCCGACACGAGGCCGGCGCCACCAACGTGCTCACTTCTGTTCAACCGCAGGAAGCGCGCAGGCAAAGACGCCTCGCGGATGGCCGGAAACGTCCCGCTCAAAACAATCCGGATGGCTATCTGGACGAAACACGGTCCACGCTCTCGCGCCCCAACTGCGGGGGCGAAAAGTGAATCTCAACAAAGATGCTGAAAGCTGGGCCAGGGTTGATCCCAGGGCCGTAACGCAAGGCAGCCAAGCGCAGGCAGAGAACGTGCTGAAGATGGCCTTGCAGGACATCGCCAAGCTGGCTGCCGAACTGGAGACGGTGCAGAATCATCGAGCACGCGTCGGCCGCAACCGCGACATGTGGAAGGCCCAATGCGAGCGCCAAGCCGATCAGCTCCGCGCATTCACATCCCAGCATCCTTCGCAACAGGGAAACTGCAAATGACGGGACGCTTTGAAGGCGACGAAGACGTCGATGCGCATCAGACGATCTGGCTCCAACCCTGGTGCAAGGGCTGCCAGAAGCACGCCTACAGCGACGGTCGGCAGTGGTGCGAGGATGAAGTCTGGGGCGAGTGCGAGGAGTGTGGTCGCAAGCCGGTCAAGTACGTACTCGCAGATGTGTCCGCATCGGGGGGTTCAAATGGCTGATCGATACCGTCACAAGGTTCGCGGGACGACCTATCGCATTCTATTCGAGGCCGCGAAGGCGTCCAGCGTCATTCACCCGCTCGATGGAATGACGATGGTCGTCTACCAAGCTGAGCACGATGGCTTGGTTTGGGTGCGGCCGGCACTGGAATTTTTCGATGGCCGTTTCGAGCGCATCGCGGATGATGTGGGACCAACGGGGGATAGGTCATGAGAGTGCAGGAGAACGAAGGCGAGTTCGATCCTGGCGATCCCTACGACGCCATGTGCGATAGCTTCCGCATCCAGGTCGCTGAGATGGCAGCGCAGGCGCAGCGTATCGCCATCTATCGAGATATGCCACCTGAGCGCCAACTCAGCGCCTTCATGGCCGGCGTTCTCACCGGCCTGATCGGGGTCTGCTTCGTCAGCATCCGCGACGAGGGTCGCGAGGTGATGATGGATGGCATCAAGGAAGCAATGCCGCTTGCTCGACAGCAGGCCGAAGACATTATCAGTGAAGCGGTCCCTTCAGAGGAGCGGGGATGAACCTCAAACAGCTTTGGTCAATCATTCGAGGCCGGCGCACCAACTTCAGTTGGATGAACGCCTCGTGGACCTATTACCCAGACGGCGACCCACTCGGCAAAATTCTTCTATGCAGCCCGGAGACAGCAAAAATGAGCGACCACCCGATGGTGCAGGATCTGCACGCCGCAATTAGCCGCCGAAGCCTCAATGAGGTCGAGCGGGCAGCAAACCGGATCAGGGACGAGAAGCCGGACCTGAGCGGCGAACTCGACCGCATGACGACGTCTCGCGATTATCATATCCGCGTCGGAGACAAGCTTGCCGAGCGCATCAATGTGCTGGTCCCAGCTTTGAAAGAGGCTGAGAGGTTTATGGCGTATTTCGCTGGCGAGACCGGCGGGACGTTCGTTGGCCCAGGCACGCCGCAATCCTGTCTTGAACAGATCCGCGCCTCACTCGCATTCCCCTCAAACAAGTGAGCATGGCAATGCAGAGCTTCATGGAGCTGATCTACATCGATAGCGACGAGCAGGCTTGTCAAACGAATCTGCGCAAGTCCTGCGATACGAACGCGATTACGCTGGCCACATTTCGTGCCTATCGCCGGTACGGCGTACCGTTTGATCAGGCTCGCTTCTTGCTCGATTACCACAACGCCAAGGGCGACCTGAGCGACACAATCGCGATCAGCGCCGATGGTTTCAAGGCCATCACAGGCGAGCATCCAAAAACCGACGAGGAATACAGGAAGATCGATACCGACTTCTGGAATGAGGCACGGTCGCCCTCGTCCCCGCTCTCGTCGAATACGCGCAACAGCGCCGACGGATGACACCTTCATCGATCTGTTCACTGTACTGCTAGGAGTGAACAGCGCCTGAAATCTTTAGAATTTTTAGCCTCACGTCAGTTATTCCGAAACGTCGAAAACCCTGCTAGAATAGGCAAATGACGAAGCCATTCACTTTGATCGAAGCTGCCGGACAGTTGGGCATGTCGGAGCGCTGGCTGCGGGCGTGGCTTGCCGACAATCCTGTGGATGCCAAGGGCGTGCCCTTTTACATTCCGATGGGCCGCCGGAAAGAATTCGAGCCGTCCGACATCGAACGCATTCGGACGCGCATCAGGGAGCTCGAACAATGCCGCTTGAACTATACCGTCGCGGTGCCGTCTGGCATTACCGCGGAACAATTGGCCCGGATGGCGGTCGGAAAAGGCTCCGTGGTTCGACCCACACCAAAGACAAAGTCCGCGCCGCGAGCGAGGTTGCCGAGATCGAGCGCCGATACTGGGAAGGTCATCGACTTGGCCCCAGCGCGATCCTGACATTTGACCAGGCCTGCACCCAGTTTCTTGCGGATGGGAAGCCCTTCATGATCGGCGCCGTGGATGCCGTCAAGGCAGCCAGAGACCATTTCAAGGGGAAGCTGGTGAAGGACATCAAGTCCAGCGCCGTGCGGGCGTTCGCCAACGAGGTCTATGGCCACTGCACCGGGGCGAGCAAGAACCGGCTGGCGATCACCCCCGTTCAATCGATCGTCAACCACTGCGCCGAACTCGAGCTGTGCGACTTTTTGCGCGTGAAGCGCTTCCCGAACGTCCACAAGGAGAAGGAGCCGGCGACTCTGGATTGGGTTCAGCGATTCCAGGCGGAAACAAAGCCCCACCTCGGGGCCTATGCCCTCTTCATGTTCCTGACCGGTGCCCGTCCGAGCGAGGCGCTGGCCGTCGACCCCGAGAAGGATCTGGACCTCCAGAAAGCCGAGGCGACGATCAGGATGACGAAGGTCGAGGAGGACAAGCTGGTTGAGGTGACGCGCGTGGCTCACCTCCCGCCGATGCTGGTAGCCGCGCTGGCCAACTTGAAGCCCGTTCCCGGGCGGCCTCTGTTCGTCTACCGGAAGTACGGAGACATGAAGGAAACTTGGGACGCAGCGGCAGCCCGGGTCCCGGGGAAGCTCTTGACGCCCCACTGCTGCCGCCACGGCTTCGCTACGGAGCTGCTGCGGCGCGGGGTCGATGTGCACACGGTTGCATGGCTGGGCGGCTGGGCGAGCGCGAAACAAGTCCTGGAGACCTATGGTCACGCCATCAAGCGGCGCGACCTGACTTCGATCCTGACTGACACGCCATTGACGCAGGCGGTCGATGAAGTGGCAGCAACTGCCCGTAAAGTCTCTGGAATTTGACTTAACCACATTCTCCGGCCCAGAACAAAGTTCACGCCGTGCCCCGCTTGCAACGCCTGGCGGCGTGACGCCCCTCGTCGCCGAACTTTTCGATTTCCCGTAAGCGCTTGTGTTCACTTTGGAACTGTCGGTTCCTCCGCGGAAACGTAGGGTCCCCCAGTTGCCGATTCCCGGCCGCGTAAAAGCCAAGAGACAAGAAGCGTGACCGGCCGGCCCAGGAACGATCTGCTGCGCACGCTCAGCGCCCAGGATTTCGAATTGCTCGCCCCGCACTTGCAGGCGGTCGAGCTCGCTGCGAACCACATCCTACATCACGCGGGCGACGGCATCTCGCTCGTCCACTTCCCTTGCGGCCCTGCGTTCGTCTCGTTCGCGGTGCCGGTCGAGGACGACCGCGAGGTCGAGAGCCTGCTGGTGGGCCGCGAGGGCGCGACCGGCATTCCCTCCGGCCGCGGTCCCTTGCAGGCCTATTCCCGCATCGTCGTGAAGGTCGGCGGCACGCTCCAGCGCCTGCCGCTGCGCGCGCTCGAGCAGGCGCAGCAGCGATCGGCGAGCCTGCACGAGACGATGTCGCGCTACGCCGCCTGCCAGTTCGCGCAATTGCTCCAGACCGCGGCCTGCAACGCCTCGCATTCGATCGAGCAGCGCGCAGCCAAATGGATCGGCGCTGCGCGCGAGCATCTCGGCAGCGACGAGATCCCCTTCACCCATGAGCAGCTCGCCAGCATGCTCGGCGTGTCACGCAGCTATGCCAGCCGCGTCATCCAGACGTTCAAGGCGAGGCGCATCCTCGCGACCCGCCGCGGCGCCATCCTGGTTCTCGATGCGCCCGCGCTCGAGGCCAGCGCCTGTGCCTGCAACAATGCGGTGAAGAAGCATTTTCACGAGGTGCTGGGACGCTCGACGTCATCCGGCTAGGGCCTGCCGGAACATATTCGCTTTGCCCGCATTGCCCGCACATGCCGCGGTACTTTTTTCATTTCGAGGGCCAGCAGCCCCACACCGACACAACCGGGGAATCGCTGCACGACGACGAGGCGGCCTGGCGCGAAGCGGTCCGCCTCTCCCGCGACGTCGAGCACGCGCTGCGCCCCGGCGACAGCTGGACGCTCAGCGTGTTCGACGGCAGCGAGCCGGTGTTCGTGCTGGCGATGGTGACGCGGCGGTTTCGATAAGGCACGTCTTTCGTCAAAGCACGTTCGCGCATCCCGGCACCGATCACATCGTCCCGACAATTGGAACGTCGCGCGCCACCTGCGCGTTTGCTCCTTGACGAGGCAACGACGGAGTCAGAGCCCATGACGAAGCCGCTGACGAAAACGGTGCAGCCTGTTCCCGACGAAAACCGAAGCCACAAGGGTCCCGGCAGCGCGCCACAGGTTCCCGTGGACACCACCAAGGGCCATCGCGACGACGAGAAGCAGAACATCCGCGAGCAGGCCGATCACGGCAACATCACCCAGAACACCACCAACCGGCGTAAGGGATAGCCGCATAACAAGGGGGCAACGAGGAGACACGAGCGTGACGAATCTCGGCAAATGGTACGATCCGATCTCCGAGCGCTGGATCGCGCCGCGCGAAACACGCTTGGAAGCTGCCTCCCCCGCTGCGAACGCAAATACACATCATACCCTCGAACATCAGAGGGCGATCGAAGTCCAGCGCATTTGGCGCGCGCTGGTCGATTGCTGCGCCCGCGACTGAGAGGCGTGCGAGCTGCGGCGGAACCCACTGTCCGCCGCGCCGTTGTCATCCTGCATGAACGATTCCGCATCACCCGCAAAGCCGATCGCAACCGCGATCCGGTATCTGTCAATCGCAGTCGGCTGCGCCTGTCTGCTGCTAGCCGCTGTCTGCTTGGTCATCGCATGCCAGGTCTACATCCAGACCGGCGTGTTCGCGCAGTCCTACGCGATGGTGTGCCTCGTCAGCGCCGCACTCGGTTGCTTGGCGCTCATGCTGGCGCGGGTGTGGAGGTAGGACCTGACGCTTCTCTCCAATACCGGCCGACGTGACCCTGCAACTGGTGCGACCGGCGTAAGGCGTAGCCGCTCCCATTTTTAAAGCGCGAGCAAATGATGCTATGGCCACTATCGCGGCGGCGAGTATCCGAGCCTTATGAACGAGGCACTCCGGATACCTAAAAATATCCTCCTTTTGTTTGGCTAAAACTTCGGTTCACGAGATGTGCAGTTGAACCTAGCGCTGGCAGGGCGCAATATTAACGTGCTAAGATCGATACGTACACGCACCGCGAACTCCGCTGGACCATTTGAGGCAACAATTATGATTGCTATTGATCTAGGCGAAGAAGACCGCGCTTTTGGCGAGGAATTAGTTCAGAAATTCTCAAATGATATTTCGATTATCGATGGCCGGGCGATCGATGGGACAACGCTAAGTTTTATTACGCTGTTCATTTCGGCTGCAGGAGTGACAATTCCAGAGGTGCGCAAGATTGTCGTCGAAATAATTAAAGCAAAGCGACACAAGGCAGTCACACTTAAGGGGATCAAATTCCAAGGCTATTCTGACGACGAGGTCAAAAATATTCTGGCCGAACTTCAGAAGGCGAACGACAAGCTGTGACTATCGACGACTACATTGTCACAACACGCCGCCCAAATGTGTCGACGTTGCCAGCACTGGTGTCGGCCTACGAACGGCTTTATCATTCCATCTTGGCCGTCTCATCGCCGCTGATCAAAGAGGTCACGCCAACATTGCGTGTAGTGAACACGCTGAATAAGCAGACGCAGCTGATCTCTATTCGAGGGGGATATCATCTAGTCCACGACCAGTATCTTGGGCAAACGCTGAACTTACTCACCAAGTATTTTACGCTGTCCGCCCCAATAGAATACGCCCGAGCAGCAGGCTTCAGGTTGGTTTCCGAGGCGGCCACATGCTGCGGACATCTTGATTTGGCGACCTATTTTGCGCTTGCTTACTCGGTTTCACAGCATGCGGCCAACAAGCAAAAGATTGGCGAATCGCCAGATTTGCTAGCAAAGCGCGCATTGACCACCTCCGTTCAAGAGACTTTCGTAATCGCTCACGAAATGGCTCATCTTGTTTGGCGAATGGCTCGTTTCGATCCAGTAGCGATAGACTGGTTATTGGAATTTCTCCTGCATGAAGATGAAACAACAAACGTTAATCAGGCGATCGAAGACTACCTCGACGACCTCTCATTCCAATATCACGGAAAGGCAATTCCACATTCGACGAACATCAAAACCGAAGCCGAGCGGGTAGAAGATGCCAGGTTTCGTGCCGAACTGCGACAGCAATTCATCAAACATGACTTAGAGGAAGCGAGATCAAAGGACCTTTTGCGTCAGAGCGCACTTTTCCGGGAGGAAATATACGCAGATCACGCCGCAGCGGAAATGTGCGTGGAATTATTTCAAAGCGACATGGATTGGGTGGAGCTGATTACGGCGATTCACCTTGCGCTCGAAAATGTCACAACTCTATCCATGATCGCGCAGCACTCCTATAAAGTTTGCGGACTAGGTTTTGATTTGAATCCGGTTGCGGTCGCCACAAGAAAACGAGCACTGCGACGTGCACTTGAGGACTGGACGGAAAAGCGCATACCTGATCAACCGCACCTCGGACACACCGTCTTAAGTGAAGCTAACCGTCGATATATGCGTTTCGTCCGAGATCCAATTACGCTCGACGTAACCAGCAGGATTTCCGCTGAAACACTTCCTAGTTCAGACGATCTCCGAGAAGCTCGAAAGAAACTACTGAAAGCCCATCCGGAAGCGATTGATCCACAATTTATAATTAGACACCTAAGATTTGGATGAACTTCAAATTTGAGTTCGGCCGCAGGCGAAGCGTGACTTCGCTCTCTGCGTGTTAGCCGGAACGCTCCTCGGTCAGCTTAGATAAGCCGCTGCGGCGGCAATTATCCGTCGCTGAACGGCTTACAGCTCCGTCGGCAAAACACCCGTCAATCCCTCCCTCACAAGATATTCTCACGGTGATGCAGCGGCCCGACCGGGCGCGTGCATCCGATAGCTGGGTGGCGACGGGGCGATAGTGCACCGCTCCGCAGGAGAGAGAGCACGAAGGACATCGCTAAAGCCATCCGCGCAGGGAAGGCCGGCGATTGGCCTTTCAAAGGCCGCGGACGCCAGCAAGGTTCGGGCAGCAGGTGCCGCGGCAACGCTTAGGTGTCTACAAGGTAAAGTGCAGCTTGGGGGCATTTGGTGCAACATACGCCGTCATTGCGAGCGCAGCGACGCAATCTAAAATCCTTCCGCGGAGGCAGTCTGGATTGCTTCGCTGCGCTCGCAATGACGATGGGGCGAGAGCCTGCCCTTGGGCCATCGGCCGCGCCGAAGAGTGCCCGACAGGGCATCGCGCCACTTTTCCCCCACGCACCCAGATGTTAGACTGCCACCATTATTTTGGGGAATTTTGATGCGCGCGGGGATTTTCAATCGCGTCGTTGGGCTGGCCGCGCTGGTCGCTGCCCTGCTTGTCGCCGCCACGCATCCGGCATCGGCTGAGAAGCGCATCGCGCTCGTCGTCGGCAACTCCGCCTACAAGAACATCACGCCGCTCGACAATCCCTCGAAGGATGCGGGCCTGATGGCGGAGACGCTGGGGCTGCTCGGCTTCACGCTGGTCGGCGGGCGCGCGCAGCTCGATCTCGACAAGGGCGCGATGGACCTCGCGGTGCAGAGCTTTGGCCGGCAGGTGCAGGGCGCCGACGTCGCGCTGTTCTATTATGCCGGGCATGGCGTGCAGGTCGCCGGCTCCAACTATCTCGTGCCGGTCGGCGCCAACCCGACGCGCGAGGCCGACGTCGATTTCCAGATGACCGACGTCAATCTCGTGCTGCGCCAGATGCAGGGCTCGGGCACGCGGCTCAACCTCGTGATCCTCGATGCCTGCCGCAACAACCCGTTCGGCTCGCGCGGCCTGCGATCGTCGGACGGCGGCCTCGCACAGATGCGCGCACCGGAGGGCACGCTGATCTCCTACGCGACGCAGCCCGGCAACGTCGCGCAGGACGGCAGCGACGGCCACAGCCCCTACACCAAGGCGCTGGCCGCGACGGTGCGGACTGCGGGCCTCGACGTATTCCAGACCTTCAACCAGGTCGGCCTTGCCGTGAAGCGCGCCACCGCGGGCGCGCAGCAGCCCTGGGTGTCGTCCTCGCCGATCGACGGCACCTTCTATTTCGTGCCGCCGACGCAAACCGCAGCGCCGCAGGTCGCGGCGATGCAGCCGGACCCGCTGCCGGCGGAGCGGCTGCGCGCCGATCCCGACCGCGTGCCCTTGCGCGACGCCGCGCTGCTGAGCGAGTTGAGCGAACGGCTCTACGAGCTCAATTTCGATCCTGACACGCCCGACGGCCTCACGCGTGCGATCACGAAACTTCAGCAACGCATTTCCATGGCGGCGAACGGCGAGCCGACCGAAGGCCTGCTGCTGCGCATGCGCAAGATGGAGGACCTGAAGCCCTGGGGCTCGATCGTCTACGGGCCCGACAGCAGCAAATGGGGCATCTCGTGGAACCACGCCTCGCGGCGCGCGGCGGTGGCGGATGCCAAGGGCAATTGCGCCGGCGCCAAATGTCCGATCGAGCTGTCGTTCTACGGCAAGAGCTGCGGCGCGTTCGCGATCTCCGACAAGTCCTGGTCGCTGGTCCAGCGCGAGGGCGTCCAGCGCGCAAAGGACGCCGCGCTTGACGAATGCGGCAAGGCTGGCAAAGCTTGCCGCATTATCGGATCCGTCTGCGCCGACGGCTCCGGCCGCTGATCGCTTTTTGTCATTTGGATCTTTTGCCCATGGCCCATGCCGTCCGCACGACCGCCCTCGCCTTTGTGCTCAGCGTCTGCCTCGCCTCGTCGTCCGCCCTCGCGCAATCCGGCAGCGCCGGCGGCGCGATCGGCAATGACGAGAAGTCGCTATCCGGCTCGCGATCGGATCGCTCGGCCGAGCCGGCTGCGCCAGCGCGGCGAAGCAAGCCGGCGGCTGAAGAACGCTCCGCGCCGCGACGAAGCGGCGGCGGTAGTGGCGGTGGAGGTGGCGGCGGCTTCGATGGCGCCTGGATCGTCACCAGCGTCGGCTGCGGCGGCTCGACGAGCGGCGCGGTGGTGATCAGCTCGGGCCGAGTCATCGGCGAAGGCGTCAGCGGAACCGTCAGCCCCAGCGGCTCGGTCTCGACGCAAGGCCAGGGCGAGGGCGTGACCTTCACCGGCGCGGGCCGGCTTTCCGGCCGCGGCGGTTCCGGCACATGGCGGCGCTCCGACGGCTGCGGCGGAACCTGGACCTCCGCGAAGCAATAACGTTAAGGAAAATGCCTTAATTCGCGGGGGAACGACCACCGCGCAGGCCCGATTCAAGCCACATCCTCTCCGGATTTGCGGCTCAATGCCACCCAACTCTTTGACGAGAAAGGGAAGGTAACGAGTTGCGTCATGCGTAATCGGGAGACCAGGATGGGCAACCGCGCCGCAAAGTTCATTTCGACCTTGTTCGCCAGCATCATTGCCGGCGTGCCATTGGCTGCCGTGTCACAAAATGCGCCGAGTGCGCCGCCAGCTGCAACCAACACCGCCAACGCCACGAGCGACTGCCTCGCCTCGCCAAAGGGCGTCGCGCCGCAGGGGCAGCATTGGTATTACCGCCTCGAACGCGGGACCAAGCGGCAGTGCTGGTACCTGCGCGCCGAGGGCGGCAAGGTCACACAGACCGCGCAGGCTGCGCCCGACACCACGGCAGCAGAGTCGGCAGCCTCGCCGCACCCGGTGCAGGACGCGCGCGCCGAGTATCTGGCGCCGCAGAGCGCGGCAGCTACGAAGCCGACAACACAGGCGGCCCCCGCGCCGATGCAACAAGCCGCGCCCCCCGCGGCCGACAACGGCGCACAGCAGCCTGCCGTCGAGACGCGCTGGCCCGATGCGTCCGCCTCGCCCGCACCGCAAGCAGCGCCCGTTGCGGCCGTTCCGCAGCCGAGCGCAAAGCCCTCGAAATCGCCTGTGCAGGCCTCTGCCCAAGCCTCTGCCCAAGCCACGGCCCCCGTCGCGCTCGCCGCAGCCGACGGCAGCATCGACAAGCCGACCGGCTCGCTGCAGACGCTGGTGCTTGTCATCGGCGGCGCGCTTGCGCTCGCAGGCCTGCTCGCGAGCCTCGTCTACCGCTTCGCCGGCGGACGCGTGCGCGTCCAGGCCACCGACCATCGCCGCGTCAACTGGGACCATGTCGAGCCGCACGATCTCGACGACGGCCGTGCGCCCTGGCTCAATACGCCCCCGGCTGAAGCGCCGCGCGCGCAGCAGCCGCGCCCGGTGGATTTTGATGCCGCGCGGCCGCAGATCCTACGTCCCCAAGCCCCGCAGATCGCGGCATTCACCGATGAGATCGGCAGAATCGCCGCGCTGTCCCGTCCCGCACGCAACGAGGTCGCAGAGCTCGACGAGGCCGACATCTTCAACGGCGCGTTCGAGATCGAGGCAGCAGCGCCCAAGCTCGCGACCAGCGACGCTCATGACGAAGAGCCGGTCGACGAAACGCCCATCGATCGCAACCAGGATGTGCAGGTCGAAGATGCCGTCGATGTCGACGTGATCACGGCGATGCTGGAACGGCTGGCGCAGCAAGGGCCGCGACTGCGGCAGCCTAGCCCTGAAGCTGACCTTGCAGATTTCGCACAAACCCCACGAGGCCAGTCCGCCGCTCGCGCTTGAGGCGCTCGGCCTTCAGGATCGACTGCACCTCGGCAAAGGCGTCATCGACGTCATGGTTGATGACGATGTAGTCGTACTCGGCCCAGTGGCTCATCTCGTGGCTGGCGCGGCTCATGCGCTTGCGGATCACCTCGTCGGAATCCTGCGCACGCGAATGCAGCCGCTTCTCGAGATCGGCGGCCGAGGGCGGCAGGATGAAGACGCTGACGACGTCAGCGCGCGCCTTTTCGCGCAGCTGCTGCGTGCCCTGCCAGTCGATGTCGAACAGCACGTCCTGCCCGGCCGACAGCGCGGCTTCAACGGGGGCGCGCGGCGTGCCGTAGCTGTTGTCGAAGACGGTGGCCCATTCCAGCAGCTCGTCGCCCTTCACCATCGCGTCGAACCTGGCCTTGTCGACGAACAGATAGTCGCGGCCGTCGACCTCGCCGGGGCGGATCGTCCGCGTGGTCGCGGAGACCGACATTTTCAGACCCGACATGCGGTCGATCAGCATTCGCGACAGCGTCGTCTTGCCCGCGCCCGACGGCGAGGACAGCACGAACATCAACCCGCGCCGCTCGACACCGTCAGTTCCGTGGCCGCCCGTCGTCATCGATCACTCCAGATTCTGGACCTGTTCGCGGAATTGCTCGACCACGTTCTTCATGGCGAGGCCGGTGTTGGTCAGCTCGATGTCGTTCGACTTCGAGCAGCAGGTGTTGACCTCGCGGTGAAACTCCTGCGCCAGGAAGTCGAGCTTGCGGCCGACCGGGCCGCCCTTGCCGATCAGCTCGCGCGCCTGGGCGACGTGCGAGGCGATGCGATCGAGCTCCTCGCGGATGTCGGCCCTGGTCGCGATCAGGATCGCCTCCTGCATCAGGCGATCGGAATCGAAACGGTCTGAGGTGTCGAGCAGCGTCGCGATCTGCTCGGCGAGCCTGGCCTTGATCGCCTCCGGCTTGCGGCCCGGCGAGCCTTCCGCCTTTTTCGCGAGCGCCTCGACCTCGTCCACGCGCTGGATCAGGATCTGCCCCAGCGACGTGCCTTCGCGCTTGCGCATCTCGACGAGATCGGCGAGCGCTTTGTTGAAGGCTTCGGCCACCGCGGCACGCGCGGCGTTGTCCTCGTCCTCGTCGCCCTCGGGCTCGGCGACCTCGATGACACCCTTGATGGCCAAAAGCCCGTCGACGCTGGGCGCAACCGCATCGACCTTGCCGGCGATCACGGCAGCGGCCTTGAGGACGGCGTTGAGCACGTCCTCGTTGACCCGGACCGAGGCTGCGGCATTGGCGCGCTTGACGGTGAGATTGGCGTAGACGGTGCCGCGCGACAAAAGCTCGCCGGCGCGTTTCTTGGCGTGGGCCTCGAGCTCGTCGAAGCCCTGCGGCAGCCGCACCCTGAGGTCAAAGCCCTTGGCGTTGACCGACTTCAATTCCCATTCGAACGTATACGGCCCGCTTGCGCCGTGGCTTCGGGCAAAGCCGGTCATGGACGACAGCGCCATCAGGTCAAATTCTCCGGAAACATGGGATTCGCAAGGCCATCAGGCCACGCGAATCTTATGACTATTTTGCGGGAAAGTGTAATCCGCAAAGTCCCGTAGGCAGGTCTGCGCAAACCTAGCGCTGGACCACCGGCGGCGAGGACTGCACCGCGCCCTGCCGGGCCGGCGCGGGAGCCGCGGGCCGCGACGGCTGCTTCTTCTGCTGGTTGGGCCGGGCCGGCGTGGTCGCGGTCGGCGTATCGGCGGCGCCGGGTGCGGCGGCGGCCGGCGGCGGCGCATCCTCGGCCGGCTCGACCGTGTCGTTCTGGATCTGCTTCTCCATGGCGCGCAGCTTGGCGACGTTCTTCTGGTGCGCGTCGTAGGTCTCGGTGAAGGCGTGCCCGCCGCTGCCGTCGGCGACGAAGAACAGGTCGCGGGTGCGAGCCGGATTGGCGGCGGCCTCGAGCGAGGCGCGGCCGGGATTGGCAATCGGACCCGGCGGCAGGCCCTCGATCACATAGGTGTTGTAGGGCGACGGCTGCGTGATCTCGCTGCGCTTGATCGGACGTCCCAGCGTGCCCTTGCCGCCGACGATGCCATAGATGATCGTCGGATCGGATTGCAGCTTGATCCGCTGCTTCAACCGGTTGGTGAACACGGCGGCGACGCGGCTACGCTCGTCGGCCTTGCCGGTCTCCTTCTCGACGATCGAGGCCAGCGTCACCAGCTGCTCCGGCGTCTTGACCGGAATGTCCTGGTTGCGGCGCTCCCAGATCTCGGCCAGCACGCGCTTGTGCGCCTGCTGCATGCGCTGGACCACCTGATCGCGCGGGGTCCCGCGCGGGAACTTGTAGGTCTCCGGCAACAGCGTGCCCTCGCGCGGCAGCTCGCGCACGCTGCCGGTGAAGATGTCGTTGTCGGACAACCGCGCCACGATCTGCTCGGAGGTCAGGCCTTCCGGGATGGTGACGGAATGCTGCACCACCTTGCCCTCGACGATGGTGCCGATGACGTCGCGCAGCGATGCGTTCTTCTGGAACGAATATTCACCGGGCTTGAGGTCCGAGCTCGCCTTCAGCGCGGCGACGCTGGCGATGAACACCCAGGGATTGACGTCGGTGACGCCCTCGCGGTTCAGCGTCTCGGCGATGTCACGCTTGCCCGCGCGCTGCGGGATGTTGACGATCTTGTCTTCCTTCAGCGGTCCCGCTGCTTCCAATACCTGGCGGCCGTAATAATAGACGCCGCCGGCACCGATCATGGAGATCAGCAGCAGGGTGATGATGGCGTTGCCGACGATCACGAAGGGATTGCGCGCCCGGTCCGATCGCTTCGGCGGCGGCGGGACCTGCTCCGGCTCCAGCGCTGCCCGCGGGCTCCGGGGCGAAATGGGCGGCCTTTCACTCATCGAAGCAACCTGAATCCTGCCGGTTCAATCGCGACCTGACAATCGCTTGCCGAGCCAAATGCACGCGCCCGCTTCCATGACTATCGCCGAATACGGCAAAACGGTGGATTCGTCGCAACAACAAACTATTGGACCAGACGCCGGAAGATCACCGACGCGTTGGTACCGCCAAAACCGAAAGAATTCGACAATGCGACGTTGACCTCACGCTTCTTCGCAATATGCGGCACGAGATCGATCGCAGTCTCGACCGACGGGTTGTCCAGATTGATGGTCGGCGGCACGACATTATCGCGAATCGCGAGAATGGCGAAGATCGCCTCGATCGCACCGGCCGCACCGAGCAGATGGCCGGTCGAGGACTTGGTCGAGGACATCGCAACCTTGGAGGCGGCGTTGCCGAGCAGGCGCTCGACCGCACCGAGCTCGATCTCGTCGCCGAGCGGTGTCGAGGTGCCGTGCGCGTTGATGTAGTCGAGATCGGACGCCGTGAGGCCGGCGCGCTTGAGCGCGGCCGCCATGCTGCGGAAGCCGCCATCGCCATCGGGCGACGGCGACGTAATGTGATAGGCGTCACCCGAAAGACCGTAGCCGACCACCTCGGCATAGATCCTGGCACCGCGGCGCTGGGCGTGCTCGAGCTCTTCCAGGACCAGGACGCCGGCGCCCTCGCCCATCACGAAGCCGTCTCGGTCCTTGTCGTAGGGACGCGAGGCTTTCTCGGGTGTTTCGTTGAAGCCGGTGGATAGCGCACGCGCGGCGTTGAAACCGGCAATGCCGATACGACCGATCGGCGATTCGGCGCCGCCGGCGACCATGACGTCGGCATCGCCGAGCGCGATCAGGCGGGCGGCATCGCCGACCGCATGCGCGCCGGTCGAGCAGGCCGTGACCACCGAATGGTTCGGTCCCTTCAGCCCGTGCGCGATCGAGACGTAGCCGGAGGCGAGATTGATCAGGCGGCCCGGAATGAAGAACGGCGATACCCGGCGCGGCCCGCGCTCCTTCAGGAGGACCGCCGTTTCAGCGATGCCGTTGAGGCCGCCGATGCCGGACCCGATCATGGTGCCGGTCGCGCACTTGTCCTCTTCGGTCTCGGGATGCCAGTTGGCATCGTCGAGCGCCTGGCCGGCCGCGGCCATGCCGAAGATGATGAAGTCGTCGACCTTGCGCTGGTCCTTCGGCTCCATCCACTTGTCGGGATTGAAGGTGTCGTTTGTTCCGTCGCCGCGCACGACGGTGCAGGCGTATTTGGTCTGAAGATCGGAGACGTCGAAGCTCTCGATCGCGCGCGCACCGCTCTCGCCGTTGAGGATGCGTTTCCAGGTCGGCTCGACGCCGCAGCCGAGCGGCGACACCATGCCGAGACCAGTGACGACGACTCGCCTCATATCCGAAAACTCCGCATCGAAATATTCACGGCCAATAACAAGAAACCGGCTGACCGCTGGGAAGCGGCCCGTCCGGTTTCAATGTTGTCCCCGCGAAAATGAAGAGCCTTAGCTCTTCGCGTTCTTCTCGAGAAACTTCGTGGCGTCGCCGACGGTGAGAATCGTCTCCGCCGCGTCGTCCGGAATCTCGCAACCGAATTCTTCTTCGAACGCCATCACCAGCTCGACGGTGTCCAGACTGTCGGCGCCGAGGTCGTCGATGAAGCTCGCAGCGTCGACAACCTTCTCGGGTTCAACACCAAGGTGTTCGACCACGATCTTCTTAACCCGCTCGCCAATCTCACTCATTGCATAACCTCGTGTTGTTCCCTGTAGACCCGACCCCCCGGGACGATACGAGCCGTCGTGGTCGTTGACTGCCTTCGCTTACGAACTTTGATTTGGTCCCACCCTAACCGGTGCGGGACCCGGCGAACGACGGCCAAGGCTCCGCATCGCCAATATACAGGGTTTCAAAAACCTGCAATGGCGTTCTTTGCCCATCCGTTGAGCGTCCGGTTAACATACTTCAACTGCCTTGACTACAAGCCTCATTTCGCTCCGGAAACGGCTGTTTGCCGCATCCCGCACCGTCCTTGTGGGCAGTGCGGAACGGAACGTCAGATCATGGCCATGCCGCCGTTGATGTGGATGGTTTGCCCGGTGACATAGGCTGCTTCGTTCGAACTCAGGTAGACCGCGGCCGCCGCGATGTCCTCGGGCGTCCCCAGGCGGTTGGCCGGAACCTTGGCCAGAATCGTCTCGCGCTGCTTGTCGTTGAGCGCATCGGTCATCGGCGTCTTGATGAAGCCGGGCGCGATGCAGTTCGCGGTCACGCCGCGCTTGGCGTATTCGGCGCCCAGCGTCTTGATCATGCCGATCAGGCCCGCCTTCGACGCGGTGTAATTGCCCTGCCCGGGATTGCCGGTGACGCCGACGATCGAGGTGATGGCGATGATGCGGCCGAAGCGCTTGCGCATCATCAATTTGGTCGCGGCACGCGCCAGGCGGAAGGTCGAGGTCAGATTGATGTTGATGACCTCCTCCCAGTCCTCGTCGCGGAGCTGCACGAAGAGATTGTCACGGGTGATGCCGGCATTGGCGACGAGGATGTCGACCTGGCCCATTGCGGCTTCCGCAGCCGGCACCAGCGCCTCGACCTCGTCGGCCTTGGAGAGGTTGCAGGGCAGCACGTGGATGCGCTCGCCGAGCTTGCCGGCAAGCTCATCCAGCACTTCCTTGCGCGTTCCCGAGATCGCGACGGTCGCGCCCTGCGCGTGCAGCGCCTGCGCGATCGCGCCGCCGATGCCACCGGTCGCACCCGTCACGAGCGCCTTTTTGCCAGTCAGATCGAACATCGAAAAAACTCCTCTAGCCCTGCTTGGCAGCGGCCAATGCATCCTTGGCGGCGGCAATGTCGTTGGGACCGCCGACCGACACGCCAACAGCGCCGTCCGCAATCCGCTTGACGAGGCCGGACAGCACCTTGCCGGCGCCGATCTCGAAGAAGCGGGTGACGCCCTGCCCTGCCATATAGGAAACCGACTCGCGCCAGCGCACCGTGCCCGTGACCTGCTCGACCAGACGGCGGCGAATCTCGTCGGGATCGGTGATCGCGCTCGCCAGCACGTTCGACACCAGCGGCGCCGCCGGCGCCTTGATCGTGACCTTGGCCAGCGCCTCCGCCATCGCGTCGGCGGCGGGCTGCATCAGCTTGCAATGGAACGGCGCGGACACCGGCAGCAACATGGCGCGCTTGGCACCCTTGGTCTTGGCGATCTCGACGGCGCGGTCGACCGCGGCCTTGTCGCCGGAGACCACCACCTGCCCGCCGCCATTGTCGTTGGCGGCCTGGCAGACCTGCCCCTGCGCCGCCTCGGTGGCGACCTCCATGGCGGCTTCGTAATCGAGGCCGAGCAGCGCGGCCATCGCGCCGGCGCCCACAGGCACGGCCTTCTGCATGGCCAGACCGCGGGTGCGAAGCAGCCGCGCGGTGTCCGGAACCGTCAGGCTGCCTGCCGCGGCCAGCGCCGAATATTCACCGAGCGAATGGCCGGCCACGAAGGCCGCGTCCCGCCCGACGGAAAACCCGGCCTCGGCCTCCAGCACGCGCAGGGTGGCGACAGACACCGCCATCAGCGCCGGCTGGGCGTTCTGGGTGAGCTGAAGCGTCTCGGCCGGGCCATCCCAGATGATCGCCGTCAGCTTCTCCCCGAGCGCGGCATCGACTTCGTCGAACACGGCGCGCGCCATCGGAAAAGCGTCGGCCAGGGCCTTGCCCATGCCAACCGCCTGGGAACCCTGCCCCGGAAATGTGAATGCTGCCGTCATCGGCGCTCCCTACTGGTCGGGCGTAATCCCTGCGAGAACCGGCAGCCGATGACGCACGGCCTTAGGCCACGGTTCCTTGGGCCATGGTTCCGGATCACGCTCCAAAGGGGGCCGTAGACACTGTCCGGGGCCGGAATGTCAAGCCAAGATAGGACCTTCGGCCAGCATTCAACTGGGGATGCGCTCCCTAGAATCCACCGTTGGTCTGGTTGGCATCGACCGCCGTCCCCGCTTGTGCGCGGCGCGCACTGTTCACCAGTTCGCCCGGACGGTCATCCCGGTCGGGTTTCGCGGTCGCGAGCCGCAGCACGGCGGCATAGCCCGGCTGCACCTCCATGCGTTCCGCGTGCCGGCTCTCGCTCAGCAGGCGATGAACCTTCGGCAGATTGTAGCAGGGCACGTAGAACAGGAGATGATGCTCGAGGTGGTAGTTCACGTAATACGGCGCGATGAACAGCCGCTCGAGAAAATTCGCGTGCGTCGTGCGGGTGTTGCGCAGGGGATCACTGCTGTCGGGCACGACGGCGTGCTCGGCGATGTTGCGGATGCGGGTAATGACCATCATCCAGGTGACGAGCGGCACCAGCCATAGCAGCGGATAGGCCCACCACACGCCGGCCGCCGCGCAGCCTGCGAACATGATCGCATTGACCACGCATTGCGGGCCGAGCTTCTCCCGGAAATGCGCCACGCGCTGCCGCCACGGCCAGTCCTTCGGCCCCAGCGCATTGAGCAGTTGCGCCTTGCGCTGCTGGTAGCCGGTCTGTCCGGTGATGTCGCGAATGAACTTGCGACGATAGCTCAGCTTGGTGATCGGAAACGGCGCGGACAGCACGAGATCGGGATCATCCTCCTGCTGGGTGCGCGCATGATGCTGGAGGTGATAGCGCCGGTAGCTGCGCGTCTCCGCGAACAGAGGATAGGCGCAGAACCACTGGCTCAGCGTCAGATTGGTCTTCTCCTCGGCGGACAGGCAGCCATGCGCACCGTCATGCATCAGGATCGCAAGGCCCAACTGGCGCGAGCCGATGACAGCGACGGCGAGAACATAGGTGACCGGATTGGGCCACCATGCGACCAGCGCGATCGCACCAATGATGAGCGCCCAGGCATGGGCAATCATGGCGACGCCCTTCCACGTCACACGCTGGCGCACGTCAGCGAGTTGATCGTCGGTGAGGAAGTCGCGGGCACGCATGCGAAGCGCGGTCATGGCCTAACCCTCTTCATTCGAATTGTTGGATGCGTCGCGCTCGTCGACGAGGCGCAGGTGCGCAGTGTCGCCGGCGGATTTCGCCTGCTCGCCGAGCACGCGCAGCATCTCGGCGCAGAGCGCCTCGGGCGAACGGCCCATGGCGTAGCCTTCGAGGATAATTCCGATGGCGACAGCCCAGAACCGCCGCGAACTTTCGTCGGGCGCCCGCAGAGAGCGCCAGCCGTGGCGCTCAACCTGGCCCGCATAGGCCCTCGCGCCCTCGCTGTGCAGACGCTCGATGGTGCGTTCCACCAGCGGCGCGAGATCCTGGCGCCGGCGCGTCAGCGTCAACGCCTCGGCGAAGAAGGCGACCGAATCGCTCGCGGTCACGGTCTCGGCCAGCGCATGGGTGTAATCCCCCGGCGTCCGAGCCTTCAGGGCCGCCTGCTCGGTCGCGCGCGCCAGATACAGCAACTCACGGCAGGCGCATTCGACGAACAGCGCCTCCTTGGTGCGGAAGTAATAGGTGATCTGGCTCGGGAACGCGTCCGCGGCGGCTGCAATGTCGGTGATCGAGGCCCCCGCCAGTCCCCGCTCCCTGAACAACGGGCTCGCGGCATCCAGCAGCAGCGACCGCATCTTGCGGCCGGCCGAGCGCGTCGCCCGCGCGGCATGCTTGGGGTCGCCCGCCGCCTCAAGCGGCTCTTGGACCGACTTTCTCGCCATGAGGTCCTCTTTGCTGATTTATTTGTATGCTATACAAACAAATAGTTCAAGCCCGACGTGGTATGGAAAGACCGTTCCTGGCCGCTCGCCCCGGAACCATCCGGGGCAAAACCGCGGCCTCCAACCTTGCAAAGCCGGCCAAAATCCGTATAAGCGCGCCATCCGCAGACCCCGGCCGGGAGCTGAACGGACGGTCTCAGCAAATCATTCGTGATTTTGATGTGGCAGGGCCAGTCGGCCCGTCGTCCCGTGTTTCCGCCTTCTGAGCTTAATCCCAGAGTCCTTTCCCAAGGCCTCTTAAGGGCTTGACGCCGGGCGATGCGCCAACCGAGGAAAGGACCATCATGGCTCTCTATGAGCATGTTTTTCTTGCGCGTCAGGACGCAAGCACGCAGCAGGTCGAAGAACTGACTGCGCAGATGACCGGCATCGTCGAGGGTCTCGGCGGCAAGGTCACCAAGACCGAGAATTGGGGCGTTCGCTCCCTCACCTACCGCATGAACAAGAACCGCAAGGCGCACTTCGTGCTGCTCAACATCGACGCGCCGTCTGCGGCGATCGCCGAGATCGAGCGCCAGGAGCGCATCAGCGAAGACGTGATCCGCTATATCAGCGTCCGCGTCGAAGAGCTCGAGGAAGGCCCGTCCGCGATGATGCGCAAGGCCGATCGCGATCGCGAGCGTGACGATCGTGGCGGCGGCTTCCGCGATCGTGAAGGCGGCGGCTTCCGTGGCGACCGCGAGGGTGGTTTCCGTGGCGGTGATCGCGACGGTGGCGGCTTCCGCGGTGACCGCGGCCCGCGTCGTCCGCGCGACGAAGCTGAAACCACCACCACCACGACGGACGGGGAGTAAGAACAATGGCTGAAGCTGGTGCACGCCGTCCGTTTTTCCGTCGTCGCAAGAGCTGCCCGTTCACGGGCGCCAATGCTCCGAAGATCGACTACAAGGACTCCAAGCTGCTGATGCGTTACGTCTCCGAGCGCGGCAAGATCGTGCCGAGCCGCATCACCGCGGTGTCCGCGAAGAAGCAGCGTGAACTCGCCCGCGCCATCAAGCGCGCGCGGTTCCTGGGCCTGCTGCCCTACGTCATTCGCTAAGACGAATTCGGCCGGCGGCGATATCGCCGCCGGCCGTACTTTTCCAGGTTTCATAAGGCTTCCGGGTCGTCCGGTCGCCGATGGTTGGGGCGAGACGCCTCTAACCGCTCGAAGGGAGCGGGACAGCTGATGATGGCATTTGCACTCATAGCCCTGATCGCCGGCGCTGCGTCGGCCCTGATGTTCGCCTCGATCATATCGGGCGCGCTGATCTCGCTCGTCCTGTTTTACCTCGCACCGCTGCCGCTGATGGTCGCCTCGATCGGCTGGGGGCCGCTGTGCGCGAGCGTCGGCGGCATTGCCGCTGCGATCGGCCTCGGCGCCCTGTTCGGCCTGCCCTATTGCATCGCCTTTGCCGTCACCGTTGCGCTGCCGGCCTGGTGGCTCGGCCATCTCGTGCTGCTCAGCCGGCGGGTGGGACCTGTCACGCCGGAGGGCGCCGCTGAACCGACCGCCGAGCCGGAGCTCGAATGGTATCCGGTCGGCCGCATCCTGCTGTGGATCGCGGGCTTCGCCACGCTGACCACGATCGCCGCCCTGCTCACACTCGGCACCGACGCCGAGACCATTATCGGGACGCTGCGCCGCGGCCTGATGCGCCTGCTCCGCACCGCCGACCCGCAGACCTCGGGCGAAGCCGGCCAGTTTGTGGACGCGCTGGTGCGCATCGCGCCGGCCGCCGCCACCATCGTCGCGATGATGACGCTCACGCTCAATCTCTGGCTCAGCGCCAAGATCACGGCGACGTCGGGCCGATTGCGGCGCCCCTGGCCGGACATGATGACGGCGGAGCTGCCGCCGATGACGCTGGTCGGGCTCTGTGTTGCGCTCGCCTTCTGCTTCACCGGCGGGCTGCTCGCGATCGTCGCGCAAATATCCGCGGCGGCGCTGATGATGGGCTATGCGCTGACCGGCTTCGCCGTGCTGCATACGCTGACGCTGGCGCTGAAGAGCCGCACCTTCTGGCTCGGCTCGACCTATGCCGTCGTCGTCGTGTTCGGCTGGCCCGTCATCGCGATGGTGATCCTCGGCATGGCGGACGCCGTGTTCGGCTTTCGCGAGCGCTTTCTGCGCACGCGGCAGCCACCCCCGCTGCCGACCCCTTGAGTTCAACCCCGAAAATCCAACTCACCAACACGTCAAAGGAGAACGAATATGGAAGTCATTTTGCTGGAACGCGTGAGCAAGCTCGGCCAGATGGGCGAAGTCGTGAAGGTTCGCGACGGTTATGCCCGCAATTTCCTGCTCAAGCGCGGCAAGGCGCTGCGCGCCACCGCCGACAACCGCGCCAAGTACGACGGCATGAAGGCCGATCTCGAAGCCCGCAATCTTGCGTCCAAGGGCGAGGCGTCCAAGGTCGCCGAGAAGATCCAGGGCAAGAACATCATCGTGATCCGCCAGGCCTCCGAAGCCGGCCAGCTGTTCGGCTCGGTCACGGTGCGTGACGTCGTCGTGGCGTTCGAAGCCGACGGTGTGGCGCTCGAGCGTCCGCAGGTGCAGCTCGACGCGCCGATCAAGACCATCGGCAAGCACACCATCACCGTCGCCATTCACCCCGAGGTCGAGGTCGAGGTTTCCGTCACGGTTGCGCGCAGCCAGGACGAGGCCGAGCGCATCAACCGCGGCGAGGACATCTCGACCCGCAACGAGGACCGCGATGCGGCCGCCGAGGCGATCGCCGCCGCCGGCGAGTTCTTCGATCCGGAAGCCCAGCAGGACGACGAGCCGGCGCCGGCTGCGGAAGAGACCGACAAGTAAGCCTCGCATTCTCGCAGGCTGCGAAGCCCGGTCGCGTCAAGCGGCCGGGCTTTTCGTTGTCGCGGCGACGTCCTCGCTCAGCATCGCGATCGAGGCGAGCGCCGTTGCGGTGTGCTTCTCGACGCCGTCGCTGATGCAGAACACGTCGGCTGCGACCACCGAGACCTGACGGCCCGGCTTGATCACCCTGGCCCGGCAGATGAGCTTCTCGCCGACAGCGGGCGAGAGCAGATTGAGCTTGTATTCCGCCGTCAGCGCCGGCTGGCCGCGCGAAGTGGCCGCCGCGATCGTCGTGGCGTTGTCGACCAGGAAGGCCGTGACGCCGCCGTGGAAGAAGCCGTGCTGCTGGAGCAGCTCGGGCCGGCGCTCGACGGCAATGGTGCAGGTCCCACGTGCCAGATCGGACAGCTCGGCTCCGACCAAATTCATAAAGCCCTGCCGGCCGACATTGGCGTGGATGCGCGCGGCAATCGGCTCAAAGTCGGGATCTGCTTCGGCTCGCATGACACCTCTCCTTATTGCTTGTTGATGCGATCGGGCGGATGCAGCGCGCGCGTGGCGCACGCAATCAGCGTATCGGCTTCGGTTCGCGGATCGGCACGATCGCGTCCCGACAGGAAGGCGCGGCAAAAGATCTGCGCGGGGCCGATGAGCTGGCTGACGAACATCACCGGCGTCATCGGCAGAAGCTCGCCGCCCGCAACCAGCGGCGCGCGCCAGCGCTCGATGCCTTCGGCAAGCCGCGCATTCTGCGCGCGCTGGGCGTCGCGAACGTCCTCGCCCCATTCGCTGCGCGAGATCTCGAAGAGATAGCGGGCCTCGCGGCGGCTGGTCACGACCCAGTCGAGATGCGCGCGGATCAGGCGATCGATGCCCTGCCCGGCATCGGGCACGGGATCGAGCGCGGCCAGCACCGCAGCGTGATAGTGCCGGAGCACCTCCAGGAACAGCGCGCCCGCCAGCTCCTTCTTCGATCCGAAGACATGAAAGAAGCTGCCGTTGGAGGCACGCGCCCGGGTCCGGATCGCAGCGATCGTCGCGGCTTCGAAGCCGACGCGATCGAACACCGCAAGCCCCGCCGCCAACAGATCGTCACGCACGCTCGCCGTCATCGCCGCCTCCTAGAGTAACACTCTAGAGTAATGCTCTAACGACGGTCAATACGACACGAAGGCCGCGATCGTCGCGGCCTTCGCAAGTCGCTCGAAAATGCGGATGGGCCTAGCGCGAAATCGGCGGCGCAGGCGAACCTGACGGGGCGGCCGGCGCTGCGGGCGGCGCCGCTGCGGTCGCCGGCGGGGCAGCCTCCTGCGGCTTCGCCGCCGGTGCCGGTTCGGAGCTGGCGGCAGGTGCGGCCGGCTTGGGAGCAGCTTCCTCCACCGGCTTGGGCGCAACTGGCTCGGCGGGCTTTGCGGCGGCCGGTGCGGCCGGCGTCACCTGCGGGACCGGATCGGACCGCAGCGCCGGAACCTCGCTACCACGCGGCTCGATCCTGGCGTTGTCAGGCTTAGCTTCCGGCTTGGCTTCCGGCTTGGCTTCCGGCTTAACTTCTGGCTTGGCCTCGGGCTCACCCCTCGCACTCTCCGGCTTGGGAGGCTCGACCTTCTTCTCGTCAGCGGCCGGCGCAACGTCCTCGGGCTTGGCGCGACGCTTGCCCTTGCGTCCCTCGGGCGCAGCCTGGCCCTCAGGCTTCACGCCCTCCTCGGCCGGCCGCGCGGCGCGCTTCTGGCGCGTGCCTTCACCGGCAGGAGCAGCAGCCTCGCCTTCCGGCTTGGCGGCGTCCTGAGCGCGCGGGCGGCGACCTTGATGCTCGGGCGACTGGCCGGGAGCGGTGTTGGCTTCCTTGTCTTTGGCGCCGTCCTTTTTGCCGTCCTTGGCCTGGTAGCGGGTATCGGTGGCGCCGTTGGACACGAGATAGGAGGCGAGGATGCCCGCCATGTCAGGGCTCGTGGTGTAGTGCTGGCGCAGGAAACCCGGCAGCGAGCCCGGGGCCACGGATTTCAGAAGCCCGCGCGGGCTCTTGTGGCATGCAGTGCACGTCTGCGCGAAAAGCTGCGACGGGGTTTTGCCGGCCTCGAGGTTCGTCGCCTGCGCCAGAACGGTATCGGTCGCGCCGAAGCCCATCAGAAACAATACCGTCGCGAGGCTGAGCGCTCGGCTCGACATCCCATCATCTCCATTGAATTTACGCGAACACGGCCGGCATAAGGCGCGGCGGCGGTCACCTTTTAGCGGATTGAGCCGCGAATGGAAGCAGCCAGCGCACGCAAGGATGTGATTAAGCGCTTTGGAATATCTGCTGTGACAGAGCGCAATAGCGCTGCGCCTCGTTCGAAAGCCGGAGGCCCTGTACGAGATGCGCGGCCGCCAGAAAGCGGCACATCGTCGCAAAGCCACAACGTCGCAGACGCCCGTCTGCCGCGTGCGAAGGGGGCGCCGAGCCGAGGCCTGTGGTGAATAAATCCTAGTGGCGAAGGGTCGATAGCGGGGCAGACCGGAAAGAGGCTGTTAACGACAGCTGGGCCCGCATCTCCGCAAGGCTCTCCGGCGAGACCGGCTCGCGCCGCACGTCGGGCCGCTCGGCATGCTGCATGGCCGCGATCAGCCCCGACAGCCAAAGCCGGCTGCCTGCCTCGCTTCGCCAGATCTGCTGCCGTTCCGGCCGCATCGCTTGCCTCATTCCCTGTTGGTCGTGGGAGACAATTCCCTGCCCGCCTGCCTGTTCCGGTCTTACCCCCGAAAGAATCCGGAGGGATGTGATCTGTTTCACATAAGTCTGGTCGGGCTTGGCTTAGACCCGTCGCCATGAGCAAGCAGACCCAAACCTCATTCGACGTGCAGGACGACCTCCGCACCGATTACGCCTTGATCGTCACCGGCGTCGGGGCGGCCCTGGTTGCGCTGGTCTACCTCCTGCTGGTCTGAAGGCGAGCCGAAAGCTCCCAGGGTGCGTCTTTTCGCGCGCTTCTCGATACGTCTGCGCGCCAATCCATTAGGTTCACGTCATCCGGATTTTTCCGCGGCGCGGTCGTGGACCACGACGCGACGGGCGAGTTCCGCAAAAGTCCGTCAAGCGCGGCGCACGCTGCTTCTGCCAGTCATCCACCGCTTTTAAGATCGGTTGATAGCGGCGAGCTTTTGCTTCCGCTTTGACCTGAGGCGGCGCTTTATCCCGGCCCCGCATCCGCCCCAGAAAATTGCTAACGCTCGACCATGGCACCGACTGATTCGAACGTCCTCAAACTCGCGCCCGAGCCGGGAACTCCTGCCTATCGGAGCGCGCCGCATAATATCGAAGCGGAACAGAGCCTTCTGGGCGCGATCCTGGTCAACAACGACGCCTTCTATCGGGTCTCCGACTTCCTGGAGCCGAAGCACTATTTCGAGCCGCTGCACCAGACCATCTACGAGACCGCCTCCAGCCTGATCCGGATGGGCAAGATCGCGACGCCCGTCACGCTGAAGACGTTCCTCCCCGCCGATACCGATGTCGGCGGCATGACCATCGGCCAATATCTGGCGCGCCTCGCGGCCGAGGCCACCACCATCATCAACGCCCAGGATTATGGCCGGACCGTCTACGACCTGGCGCTGCGCCGCGACCTGATCGGCATCGGCGAGGACATGGTCAATGTCGCCTATGACGCGCCGGTCGACTTCGCACCGCGGGCGCAGATCGAGGACGCCGAGCGCCGCCTGTACGAGCTCGCCGAATCCGGCCGCTATGACGGCGGCTTCCAGAAATTCTCGCAGGCGCTGGCGATCGCCGTCGATCTCGCGGCAAAGGCGTTCCAGCGCGACGGAAGGCTGTCCGGCATCTCGACGGGCATGCGCGACCTCGACACCAAGATGGGCGGCCTCCAGCACTCCGACCTCATCATCGTGGCCGGCCGTCCCGGCATGGGCAAGACATCGCTTGCGACCAACATCGCCTACAACGTCGCACAGGCCTACGTGCCGGAACTGCAGGCCGACGGCACCATGAAGGCCGCCAATGGCGGCGTGATCGGCTTCTTCTCCTGCGAAATGTCGGCCGACCAGCTCGCCACGCGTATCGTCGCCGAGCGCACCGGCATCCCCTCCTCCCACATCCGCCGCGGCGGCATCTCGGAAGGCGATTTCGAGAAAATCCGGGAGGTCTCGATCGAGCTGCAGTCGCTGCCCTTCTATGTCGACGCGACCGGCGGCCTGTCGATCGCGCAGCTGATGGCGCGCGCGCGCCGGCTGAAGCGCCAGAAGGGTCTCGATCTGCTCGTGATCGACTACATCCAGCTGTTGTCCGGCTCCGGCAAGCGGAGCGACAATCGCGTGCAGGAAATCACGGAGATCACGACCAGCCTGAAAGCACTCGCCAAGGAACTCAACGTTCCCGTCATCGCGCTGTCCCAGCTCTCACGCCAGGTCGAATCCCGCGACGACAAACGGCCGCAGCTCTCCGATTTGCGTGAATCCGGATCGATCGAGCAGGACGCCGACGTCGTGCTGTTCGTTTACCGCGAGGAATATTACCTCGCGATGAAGGAGCCCCGCCCGGGAACGCCCGAGCACGAGAAGTGGCAGCTCGACATGAGCCTTGCGCATGGAAAAGCCGAAGTCATCATCGGCAAGCAGCGCCACGGCCCGACCGGCACCGTCGATCTGGCGTTCGAAGCCTCGATTACGCGGTTCGGCGACCTCGCACCCGACAGTCAGCTGCCGGTCCGCACCGGCAACGACTACTGAGTTCCTTGAACAGGACCTTCCTCTTGCGTAAAACGGCGCCATGACAATGGCGTCCGACCCTAAAATGATCCCGCAATCCGGCCTTCTCTCCGCGGAGGCCAATCAGGCTGCCGCACTGGCAACTTATGGCGGCGTGCTCACCGTCGATCTCGACGCCATCATCGCCAATTGGCGCAAGCTCGAGAAGACGGCGGTGCCGGCCGAATGCTCGGCGGTGATCAAGGCCGATGCGTATGGCTGCGGCGCCGAGCAGGTCTCGCGCGCCCTGAGCAAGGCCGGCTGCAAGACCTTCTTCGTCGCCACGGTCGAGGAAGCGCGCAAGGTGCGCGGAGCCGTGCCGGAGGCCACGATCTACGTGCTCGGCGGCTACTTCCAGAACACCGGCGAGCATTACGCCCAGATCAACTGCCGCCCCGTCATCGGCGATCTCAACGAGCTCGCGGAGTGGGACGTGTTCTGCCGCCGCACCGGCTGGGCCGGCGGCGCCGCCGTTCACATCGACACCGGCATGAACCGGCTCGGGCTGACGCTATCGGAAGCACAGGCCATCATCCCCCGGATCAATGCCGGCGACCACGGCATCACGCTGGTGATGAGCCATCTGGTCTCGGCCGAGCAGCTCAACAACCAGACCAACGCCAAACAGCTCGCGTCCTTCCGCGGCATTGCCAGCGAATTCTCCGGTGTGCCCGCCGCGCTCGCGAATTCCTCGGGCGTCTTCCTCGGAGCGCCGTTCCAGTTCGACCTGGTCCGGCCGGGCGCGGCGCTCTACGGCGTCAACCCGACGCCGGAGGCTGACAATCCGATGCAGCCGGTGGTCGATCTCAAGGCGCGCATCGTGCAGATCCGCACCATCGAGCGCGGCGAAACCGTCGGCTATGGCGGCACCTGGAGCGCACGGCGGCCGACCAAGCTCGCGATCATCGCGGTCGGCTATGCCGACGGCTATTTCCGCGCCGCCAGCTCCAATGACGGCACCCGCGGCGCCGAAGTGATCGTCGCGGGCAAACGCTGCCCGGTCGCCGGGCGCGTCTCCATGGATTTGATCGCGATCGACATCACCGATCTGCCGCCGAACGCGGCGCGCCGCGGCCACATGGTGACGCTGATCGGCGAAGGCATCACCGTCGACGAGCTCGCGCATCATTTCGGCACGATCGGCTACGAGGTGCTGACCAGCCTCGGCCATCGCTACGCCCGCGTCTACAGGGGCGGCAATGTGGTGGAGCCGCTGGTCAAGCCGGAGCCCGCGCCGGCAGCCGAACAGCCACCCTCCCCGCCGCCGATCGAGCAGCCCGCGGCTCCGCCGCCGCTGCCGTCCTAGTCAACGCTCTCGTGCCCCGGACGCAGCTCAATGCGCCGCGCTTCGCGGCGTAGTGCGGTGCAGAGCCGGGGCCCAGAGTTTGTGGTGAGATGGGTCCCGGCTCTGCGGCGCACCGCTTCGCGCTGCGCCGCGTCCGGGACACGAGAGTGGGCGCTTACTTCTTCTTCCGGCCGTCGAGCGCGGTCTTGCAGGACGCGCTGAGCTGATCGCGCTTGGCGTCGAGGCAGGCGATGATCTTGCCGCCGCCGGGCGCGATGCCTGCGCAGAATTTGTCATAGTCCGCCTTGCACGCACCGCGCGGATCGGACGATTGTGCCGAAGCCGCTCCGGAGATCGCGACAACGACGACGAAAGCGGCAAAGTTCAACTTGGACATTGTATCTCCGGGTACGGCAGGCAGGAGCCGGTAGCTCTACATGAAGATTGCGACATTCAACATCAACAACATCAATCGCCGCCTGCCCAATCTGTTGGCATGGATGCGCGCGGCAAAGCCCGATGTCGTCGCACTTCAGGAGTTGAAGGCAAGTGATGGCGAATTTCCGGCAGCCGCGATCGAAAAAGCCGGCTATGGCGCAGTGTGGTGTGGACAAAGGACGTGGAACGGCGTCGCCATCCTCGCCCGCAACACTGACCCCATTCTCACCCGCGACCGTTTGCCGGGAAAACCAGGCGATCACGAAGCCCGCTACATCGAGGCCGCCGTCCGCGGCATCATCGTCACCAGCATCTACCTGCCGAACGGCAATCCGCGGCCGGGTCCGAAGTTCGATTACAAGCTCGATTGGTTCGCACGGCTCAAGCGCCACGCCAAAACCTTCATCAAGCAGGATCTGCCCGTCGTGCTCGCCGGCGACTACAACGTCGCGCCTGATGACATCGACATCTATCCGACGCGCTCATGGGACAAGGATGCGCTGATCCAGCCGAAGAGCCGCGCGGCGTTTGCCTCATTGGTCCGACAAGGCTGGTGCGATGCGATCCGCGAATTGCACCCGGAGAAACGCATCTACACGTTCTGGGACTACAAGCGAAACCGCTGGCCGCGCGATGCGGGCTTGCGGCTCGATCATCTCCTGCTCAGCCCCGCCCTCGTCTCTCGGCTGGCCAAGGCCGGCGTCGACAGGAAAGTTCGCGGCGAGGACGGCGCGAGCGATCACGCGCCGGCATGGGTGGTGCTGAAATAAGCGAGGTGCCGTAGGGTGGATTAGCCGAAGGCGTAATCCACCTCTTCGGTCTCTGCGGATACGAACAGTGGTGGATTACGCTGCGGTAATCCACCCTACGAAACTAGCGCCCGTAATAGTCCCGCACCGTGTCCCACGCCGCCTTCTGCAACAGCTCCACCGTCGGCGCATCCAATCCCATCGTGTAGGAACTGCCGACCGGCGAACGCCCCGTCAGCGCGGCAAGCGTCACGCAGGTTGCCAGATACGTGCCCGCCGGGCTCGGATGCCGCTTGTCCGGCGCGTAGAGATTGAGCTCGGGCTGCAGCTTGCGCACGCGCGCAAATGCGAGGCCTGCGGGAATGACAAGCGCATCATTCGCATTGCCCGCGACCGTATAGGCCTCCGCCAAAGACTCCGTCATCTCGGGCTTGTCGGCATAGGCCCAGGACATGAACAGCACCGGCCGCATGCCGTGGGCGCGGACGATGTCGCTGTCCTTCTTCGCGAAGGTCGTGAACGCGTCTTTCAGTTGCGGATGGATCGGGCACTGGCTGCAATCCATCATCACGACGGCGTCGTACTGCCTGCCCGGCTTGTTGAAGACGACGTTGTTCTGCTCGTCGAACGAATACGTGCCGATGCCGCCCGGCCGCAGCCGATTGTCCATGTCGTGCCAGTCGAGGCCGGAGCCGCCGATCGTGGCCATGGTGTTGCGATACGCCGCCTTGTTCTCGGCATCGGCTGCCCGCTCCATGAAGGAGAGATGCCCGGGCATGCCGTTGTTGTAGTAGAAAAAGCTGTTGCCGACGAACAGCGCGGCCTTCGGGAAGTCAGGTCCGAGCGAGGTCACCTTCGGCTTGGTCTGCGCCTGTGCATTGAAGCCGGCTGCAACGGCCAGACACATTGCGAGCATCACTCGCGCAACAAGACGCATCATGGGTTTCCTCCCCTTCTTCTCGGGCCGGAAACAAATCAGCTTTTCGACATGGCCTCAAGAGCACCAATGTGCAGGAGACATGCGCGAGCCCAAAGCGCTCACCACAAATTCTTGCCGTCGATCATGTTCACCGGCACGGCCTCGAGATCGAAATCGTCGAACAGGCGCGCGTTCACCGCAACCTTGGGATTGTCGAAGTCTGGCTTGCCGGTCGACCAGTCCGGCGATTCCGAATAGGTGCTGCAGCCGCAAGCCGCGCAGAAATGATGTTTGACCGTGCGGGTGCCCCAGAGATAGGTCGCGACACTGTCGGGCGGTGACAGCAGGCGAAACTGTGCCGGCTTGTAATAGGCCCACAACGCCCCGCGCTTGGCGCAGAGCGAACAGGTGCAGCGCGTTACGCCCGTGGGCGCCTCCGTCACCTCGAACACCGTCTCACCGCAATGACAGCTTGCCTCGATCGGCATGACCCGCTCCCCGTTTTGCCAGGAGATGGTCGTAGCGGCCCCCTGCTGCCAACATGCTGTCAGCAGCGCAATTCGCTAGGGAGTCCCGTTCGCGGAGAGCCGCCTGGCATTCGCGGCCACATGCTCACGATAACGCTGGACGACGGCCGCGGGCGTCGCGCCGGCAAGCAGGCTCACGGTCGCCTCGAACGCGGCTGCGATCTTCTCGCTGACCATCAGCATGGCCTCCTGGCCCGCCGCCTCGTCGCCTTGGCTCAGCTTCTCGCAGCGCAGCCGCACCACTTCGCTCGCTTCCACGGCGAGCATGGCGCCAGCGTACCAGGGAAAGCCGTTGTCGGATCCGCTGAGCACCGCATGGCGGTCGAGCGCGGAGAAGGAATGGTGGTCGGGCATCGCGGACCTCAAATTCTTTGGGCGGACGCTCTGATCAATACGCTTCAAATTTGAAGGATCGGGCCGCGGAACCGGTCGGATTGGGCGCGCCTGCGACACCCGCCGTTAACCAGGCCCTTGACTGCATCACTCTGGTTAGCATACTGGTCTGACCAAGATCAGACCAAAAAGAGACCGGGATGGAGCTGAAGCGGGCCGCCGAAGGCGAAAAAGGGTTTGAGAAGGTGTTCGCCTTCCTGCGCGAGCGCCTGCTTGCAGGCTCGCTCAAGCCCGGCGACCGCCTGATTTCCGAGCGCGAGCTCGCGACACTTCTCGGCGTCAGCCGGCCGATCGTGCGCGAGGCGCTGCGCGCCCTCACCGTGCTCGGCATCGTCGAGATCCGCGACCGCATCGGCACCGTGGTGACGCGCCCCGACGTCTCCGTGCTGAACGACTTCTTCACCTTCGCGCTCGCCCAGCAGGCGGACATGCTCGACGACGTCATGCAGGCGCGCGTGGCGATCGAATGCCAGGCGATACGGCTTGCCTGCGAACGTGCCAACATTGCCGATTTCGAACGCCTCCAGCGCGCGCTCGCGAAAATCGGCGACACGATCGACGAGTCCGATGCCGGCGGCATGGCCGATTTCGAATTCCACCGCGCCATCGTCGTGGCCTCGCATTCGGAGACGCTGTCGGTCCTGCACGGCTCGATGGCGGGCCTGCTGACGCATTCGCACCGCAACCGCCGCGAACTGGTGCAGGCCTTCCCGTCGATGAAGACCTATCTGATCGACGATCACCGCCGCATCTTCGAGGCCGTCATCGCGCGCGATCCCGAGCGCGCAGATGCGACGCTGCGCAAGCATTTCGCCATCGGCGACGAATACCGCAGACGCGCCGTCGTCGGCGATCTGGACAACACCTTGGACAAGACCAGCGCCTCGCGCTGACCTCAGACGGACGAAACAAGAAACGGAAGACTGACATGGGACGGAACGACAAGGGCAGCGTCGGCTTCATCGGCATCGGCACGATGGGCCTGGAGATGGTGCGCAACCTTTTGAAGGCCGGGCACACGGTGCGCGCGTTCGACCTGAACGAGGCAGCAATTGTCGGCATCGTCAAGGAAGGCGCCGTCCGCGCCAAGAGCCCGGCCGAGGCCGCGCAAGGCGCCGACATCGTCATCACCATGCTGCCCGACACGCCGCACGTCGAGGCGACCATTTACGGCGAGCACGGCCTGCTGAAGTCGCCGCCGTCCGGCAAGCTGATCGTCGACATGAGCACGATTTCGCCGGTCGCGGTCCGCCGCATCCATGCCGACCTGCAGAAGATCGGCGTCAGCTTCATCGATGCACCGGTCTCTGGTGGACCGCTGGGCGCCAAGAACGCCGCGCTCTCGATCATGGCCGGCGGCGATGCGGACGCATTCGCCAAGGCCGAGCCGTTCTTCCGCGCGATGGGCACCACCATCACCCATGTCGGCGCGGCCGGCGCCGGCCAGACCGTCAAGCTCTGCAATCAGTTGATCTGTGGCATCAACATCCAGGCAATCTGCGAAGCGCTCGCGCTCGGCCGCGCTTCCGGCCTCGATCTCGATCTGCTGCGCCGCGTGTTGCTGGGTGGCTCCGCCGCCTCCTGGATGCTCGACAAGCTCGGCCCCGCGATGATCGCGGGCGACGTCTCCGCCGGCTTCCGGATCGATCTCCAGCTCAAGGACCTCCGCCTCGTGCAGGAGCAGGCGCAGGCGCTGAGCGTGCCCCTGCCCGGCACGGCGCTCGTCACCAGCCAGTATGTCGACGCGCGCGCCCACGGTGAAGGCAGCAACGGCAACCAGGCGCTGTTCCGTGTCTACGACCGCATGACCAACCAGACCACCGGCTGAACCTGAACCGATGAGCCTCCAACTCGACTTTCCCGCAGTGCTGGAGCGTTGGCCGAGCTTCGTGGCCGGCGCCGTGCTGACGCTGGAGTTGGCGGCCTTTTCGACGGTGTGCGGCGCGGTCCTCGGCACGCTCGCGGCGGTCGGGCGCGGCACGCACAATTCGCTGATCGCGGGCGCCTGCAAGGTCTATGTCGAGGCGATCCGCAACACGCCGCTGCTGGTGCAGATCTTCCTGGTCTATTTCGGCCTCGCCAGCCTCGGCCTGAAGTTCTCCGCCTTCACCGTGGCCGTGGCCGCGCTGACGATCAATGTCGGCGCCTACACCGCCGAGATCATGCGCGCCGGTTTCGAGGCGATCCCGCGCGGACAGATCGAGGCCGCCGAAGGGCTGGCGCTGTCGCGCCTGCAAATCTACTGGCACATCATCCTGCTGCCGGCGATCGAGAAGGTCTATCCGGCGCTGACCAGCCAGTTCGTGCTGCTGATGCTGGCCTCCTCGGTCTGCTCGCAGATCTCGGCCGAGGAGCTCACCGCGGTCGCCAACTACATCCAGTCGGACACCTACCGCGCGTTCGAGACCTACATCATCGTCGCCGTGCTCTACGTCATCCTGTCGCTGGTGATGCGCGCGGGCTTCTGGGGCCTCGGCCTCGTGCTGTTCCCGCGCCGTCGCCGGCTCGGCACGCCGTTGTGAGATGACCATGGGCGGACATCTCAACATCAACCATCTGATGTTCCTCGGCCAGGGCGCGCTGTGGACGATTGGCCTGTCGGTGATCGCGCTGATCGGCGGCGGCATCGTCGGCTTCATGATTGCACTGGCGCGGATCTCGCCGCTCAAATCGGTGCGGATCGCCAGCGGCGTCTATGTCCAGTTGATCCAGGGCACGCCGCTGCTCGTCATTCTCTTCCTCGGCTATTTCGGCCTCGCCGCCATTGGCCTCAAGGTCTCGTCGCTCACGGCCGCCGGCGCCTCGCTGACGCTTTATGTCGCCGCCTATCTCGGCGAGATCTGGCGCGGCTGCATCCAGTCGGTGCCGAAGCCGCAATGGGAAGCCGCCGAAGGCCTGGCGCTGAGCCGGACCCAGCGCATGATGAAGGTGATCCTGCCGCAGGCGATCCGCATCGCGACGCCGCCGACCGTCGGCTTCATGGTGCAGATCATCAAGAACACCTCGCTCGCATCCGTCGTCGGCTTCGTCGAGCTGATGCGCTCCGGCCAGATCGTCAACAACTCGCTGTTCGAGCCGTTCGCCATCTACGCCATCATCGCCGTCACCTATTTCGCCATGTGCTATCCTTTGTCGCTCTTCAGCCAGAAGCTGGAACGGCGGATGGGACGCGGCAGGTCCAACCTCGCACCGGCCTGACATGCAGCAAAACACGCCCTCCTCCGAACCGATCGTATCGCTCCGCGACGTGCAGAAGAGCTTTGGCTCGCTCCGCGTGCTCGACGGTGTTTCCTTCGCCGTCCAGCGCGGCGAAGTGCTGGCGCTGATCGGCCGCTCCGGCTCAGGCAAGAGCACGGCACTGCGCTGCATCGACCGCTTCGAGAAGGTCGACGGCGGCGAAATCGTCGTGTGCGGGCATCGCGTCGACCGCCCCGACGTCGATCTGCGCGCGCTGCGCCAGGACGTCGGCATCGTGTTCCAGAGCTACAATCTGTTTCCGCACCTGACGATCGAGCAAAACATCACGCTCGCGCCGTGCGCGGTGAAGGGCATGGCCACAGCCGAGGCAAAAGACCTCGCACAAAAAGTGCTGGCGCAGGTCGGGCTCGAGGAGAAGCTGCACGCCTACCCCGAGCAGCTCTCGGGCGGCCAGCAGCAGCGCGCCGCAATCGCCCGCTCACTGGCCATGCAGCCGAAAGTCATGCTGTTCGACGAGGTCACCTCCGCACTCGATCCCGAACTCACCGCCGAAGTGCTGAAGGTGATCGAGCAATTGGCGGCGGACGGAATGACCATGGTGATGGTCACGCACGAGATGGGCTTTGCCAAGGGCATCGCCGACCGCATCGTCTTCATGCATCGCGGCAAGGTCCATGAGACCGGACCCGCCTCGATCCTGACGTCGCCAACGACGCCGGAGCTGACGCAGTTCGTCGGCACAGGAAACTTAAAATCATAACAGGGAGAGGAGAACCAGGGATGACAAACAAGACACTGCTGGGGACTGCCGCTGCGCTATTCGGCCTTGCCATGATGGCTGCCACGCCTGCATCGGCCGATTTGCTCGACGACATCAATCAGGCCAAGAAGATCCGCATCTCGACGGATGTCGCCATTCCGCCCTCGGGCATGATGGACTCCAGCATGAAGCCGACCGGCTCCGATGTCGAAGTGGCGCAACTGCTCGCCAAGGACTGGGGGCTCGAGCTCGAATTCATCCAGACCACCGGCGCGACCCGTATTCCCAACGTGCTGACCGGCAAGGCCGACATCATCATCTCGACCCTGTCGGTGACAGCCGAGCGCGCCAAGGTGATCGACTTCACCAAGCGCTATGCGACGCTGCAATCCGACGTCGGCTGCCTGAAATCGTCGACCGTCAAGGACTGGCCCGACCTGAAGGACAAGTCGATCGGCGTCTCGCGCGGCACCACGCAGGACACCACCCTGTCCAACATGAAGGACAAGGATCTCAAGATCGCGCGCTTCGACGACGATGCCACCATGGTGACGGCGGCCGTCTCCGGCCAGGTCGATTGCGTCGGCTCGTCGGCGACGATCATCAACCAGATCGGCGTGAAGAACCCCTCGCGCGTGTTCGAGTCCCGCATTCCGCTGGCGACCTTCGACCTCGCCATCGGCCTGAAGAAGGGCGAGCAGCGTCTGATGGACAAGCTCAACGCCTGGATCACCGAGAACGTCAAGAACGGCAAGCTCAACGCGATCTACAAGAAATTCCACGGCGTCGATCTGCCGGCGGACATGCGTAGCTGAACGGAAGAACGCCGTGACAGTCGCACGCGACTGTCACGGCTATGGCAAAATCAAGAAGGAACTCACATGCGTCTCGTCATCGGATCCGACCACGCCGGCTGGCCGCTCAAGCAGACAGTTATCGACCACATCCGCAGCCTCGGCCACGACGTTCTCGACGTCGGCTCCTACGACGACAAGCCGGTGGATTTCCCCGACATCGCGCGCGCCGTGGCGCAGAAGGTCACCTCGGGCGAAGCCGCGCGTGGCATCATGGTGTGCGGCACCGGCGTCGGCGCCTCGATCGCGGCCAACAAGATGAAGGGCATCCGCGCCGCGGTCTGCCACGACATCCATTCTGCCCATCAGAGCGTCGAGCATGACGACGTCAACGTGATGTGCATCGGCGCCCAGATCGTCGGCGCGTGGCTCGCGGTCGATCTGGTCTCGTCCTATCTCTCCGCCGAATTCTCGACGGACGAAGATTTCCGCCGCCGCGTCGAGAAGCTGCGCGTGATGGACGAACAGGGCTGACGGCTGCTCATCTTCCGTCATTGCGGGCGCAGCGAAGTTGCACTCTCGTGCCCCGGACGCAGCGCAGCACGCAGTGGTGCGCTGCTGAGCCGGGGCCCATGCATCAGCGCGTTTTGCGGCCTGCTGGGTCCCGGCTCTGCGCAGCAGCGTTGCACGCTGCAGCGCGTCCGGGACACGAGGGTCGGTAGCGGAACAAGGGCACCCGCCATTCACTCATCGCTCTCCTCCGGCTAGACTGCTCCGATTCCCGGAGCCCTCCTCTTGGCCTTTCTGTTCGTCCTCATCGTCGGCCTGATCGCCGGCACGGTCTCAGGCATCGTCGGCACGGGGTCGTCGATCATGCTGATGCCGGTGCTGGTCTATGCCTATGGGCCGAAGGAGGCCGTGCCGATCATGGCGGTCGCCTCCGTGATGGCGAATTTTTCGCGCATCCTGGCCTGGTGGCGCGAGGTCGACTGGCGGGCTTGCGCGGCCTATTCAGTGACAGGCGTTCCGGCCGCGGTGCTCGGCGCACGGACCTTGCTTGCCCTGCCCTCGCACACGGTGGATCTCGCCATCGGTATCTTCCTGATCGCGATGGTGCCGGTGCGGCACTGGCTGGCGCGGCACGACCTCAAGGCCAATCTCTGGCATCTCGCCATCGGCGGGGCGATCATCGGCTATCTCACCGGCATCGTGGTCTCGACGGGCCCACTCAGTGTCCCGCTGTTCCTGTTCTACGGCCTGTCGAAGGGCGCCTTCCTCGCAACTGAAGCGGCTTCCTCTCTCGGCCTCTATTTCGCGAAATCAGTGACCTTCGAGCGTTTCGGCGCGCTGACGCAGGACGTATTCATCAAGGGCCTCGTCGCGGGCTCCTCATTGATGTCGGGCGCCTTCATCGCAAAACGCTTCGTGTTGCATCTGAAGCCGGACATGTTCCGGCTGGTGATGGATGCCATCATGATCGCCGCCGGGCTCTCCATGCTCTGGAACGCGACGCAACCGTAATCACGTTCAGGCGGCGAATTCCGGCGCGATCGACGGGCTGTCGGCAAGGACGCGGCTTTCGGGCGCCGCCTGCTTCTCGAGCCATTGCAGCACCGCCTCGAGCGGCTGCGGCCGATGATAGTGAAAGCCCTGCCCGAGCATCACACCCATTTCGCGCATGGCCTCGGCCTGCTCGGCGCGCTCGATGCCTTCCGCGACGAGCGTCAGCCCGAGCGTACCCGCGAGCGACGCGATGACGCCGACGATCGCCTTGTCTTCCGCGCTGCCGGGGATCTCGCTGATGAAGGCCTTGTCGATCTTGACCTTGTCCAGCGGAAAGCGCCTGAGATGCGCGAGCGAAGAATAGCCCGTGCCGAAATCGTCGAGCGCGATGGTGGCGCCCAGGCGCCGCAGGCGATGCAGCGTCTCGGCGGCGCTGGCCATGTTGTTGATCAGCGAGCCCTCGGTGATCTCGAGCTCCAGCGAGGAAGGCGCGACATCGAAGCGCGCGCAGGTCGCGCGCAGCTCGGCGGCGAGCGAATGGTCGGCAAGCTCGGACGGCGGCAAATTGATCGCGATCCGGATCTGCGGCTTGCCGGCGGCCATCAGGCGCTGCAGCGCGCGGCAGGCATCGGTCAGCACATAGCGCGTCAGGCGCGCGTTGTTGCCGCTGCGCTCGATCAGCGGCAGGAATTCGCCGGGGCCGATGATGCCGTGTTCGGGATGGCGCCAGCGAATGAGCGCTTCGAGGCCGACGACGGCCTGGCTCTCCAGATCGACCTGGCTCTGATACCAGACTTCGAATTGCCCCTCGGCGAAACTGGTGGGAATGGCGAGTTCGAGCTCCCGGCGACGGCGATAATCGCGCTGCAGCGCTTCGTCGAGCACGGCGACGGTGCCGGGCGCCTTGCTCTTGGCATGGTAAAGCGCGATGTCGGCGAGCGCCGGCAAATGCGACAATTCGGGATCGCCGGCGCGGCGCAGGGCAAGGCCGATGCTGGCGCGCGGCACGACCTGCTTGTCATGCAACCGGATCGGCGCGGAAATCGTATCCAGCAGCTGACGCGCAAACGCCTGCGCGGTCGCCTCGTTGCTGACCTCGGGGCGGATGACGACGAATTCGTCGCCGCCGAGCCGCGCGACCCAGTCCTGCGGCTCGACCGCTTCGCGGAGGCGCTCGGAGATGTGCACCAGGAACTTGTCGCCGGCATCATGACCGAACGTGTCGTTGATGCCTTTGAAATCGTCGAGGTCGATGAAGCAGAACGCGATCAGCGAGTCCGGCGAGCCGGCCTCCCTGCTCAGGGTCGCCAGATGCTCGGACAGCGAGCGGCGGTTGGGCAGGCCCGTGAGCGGATCGTGGGAGGCCATGTGGCCGAGCCGGTCGAGCGCACCCGACGTCGTGTGCTGCATGGCGTTGAAGGCGCGCGCGAGCTGGCCGAATTCGTTCAACGATTTGATATCCGCCGGATAGGCGCGGCCGTCCCGCTTGCTGCGCTGGATCGCCGACATGATCGCGGCCAGCGGCTTGCCGATGAAGATGTTGGCCGAGATCCGCATCGCGATCAGGGTCGCAAAGGTTGCGAGCAGGCCGACGACCAGCAGGAGCAGCAGCCGGCTTCCCGTGTCCGCATACACGGTCGCATAGGAATAGGCGATCACGATGCGGCCGGCCTGAACGGCGATGTTGCCGTTGGCGTAGCTGATCGGACGCGAGACCTCCGAGACCGACAGGTCCGCCGGCCGCGCCACCACGCGGGCGATCGCAACACCGGTGTCGTCATAGACGGCCGCGGCAGCGATGGTCTCGTCGTGCATGACCTCGTTGAGCACGCTCGTGACCTGGTCGTAGCGCATCTTCCAGAGCGGCTCGGCGATCAGCTCGGCGCGGCTCTCGGCGGTGCGGGCAATGCGCGCGTCGAGCTGCCGGATCTGCGACCAGAAGCTCGAGACCTCGACGCCGGCGGAGGCCAGCAGCTGCACCACCAGCAGCACCGGCACCGTCGCCCAGATCATCGCGCGAACCACCGAACGCGAGCGCGACGGCCCCGCCTGCGCGCCGCGTTTCGGATCCCTCATATCGTGATCGTTTCGCATCAGTCAGCGGCACCTTCCAGCGGCGCCAGCGACGAGATCAGCGCGTCGATGGAGAAGTCATATTGGCCGCAGCGTCCCGTCTTCGCCCTGAACCGCGCAAAATCGATGCGGTCGAAGGCACGCGTCCTGATGAGGTCGCCGATCGAGGACAGATTTGCACGGGTGATCGCGGACGTCTTGACCTCGACGCGCGGCGACCTGGCTGCGAAATCGCAACCATCGGCATAGTCGCGAAGCAGCACGACCGACCAGCCGCCGAGCAGGAAGTGGCCGCCGTCCGTGAGAAGCAGGCGCCCCGCCCGGATCGCGCGAAGCGCATCCTCCGACCAGTTGAGGCCGACCACCTGGATGTCCTGGCCGGGCACGAGACCCGCCGCCGAAATGGCCTTGATGGCGCCGAGCGCCATCGGATCGTTGCCGGCCCAGATGCCGGCGGGCCGGATGCCCTTGCGCGAGGCCCAGCTCAGATAATTCGTCGTGACCTGCTCGGCCTCGGACTGCGTCCAATTGGCGAACAGCATCCGGTCCACCACCACGTCGGACGCGGCCCCCACCGCGAGCTGGAGGCCGGCATTGCGGGCGATCGAGGATGGCGTGACCTCGTCGCCGCCGATTCCGAGAATGTGGATCTTGCCGTCCGGGCTCTGCCATTTCTCGGCACGCGCCGCGCGGATCAGGGCGTCGGCCATGCGCGCGCCCGCGGTCTGAAGATCGGTCGTGATATCGCCGAGCCAGGTCTTGAGCGTCCGGCGCGGCGGTCCGAGGCGCGCGGCATCGGCGCCGATCAGCGTGTTCGACAGCAGCAGCGTCTTGACGCCGGCAGCCTCGGCCGCCTCCAGGACCGGCACGGCGGCGGATTCCTCGTTCGACAGAATCAGGAAGTCCGGCTTGTCGGCGCGCGCGACCACGCCGAGCCCGAGCTCCTGCATGGTGCGGTAATTGCGCTCGCTGGTCAGGACCTCGACATGGGCGTCGAGCTTGCGGCCGGCGGCCTGCATGGTCTGCGCGACCATGTCCCAATAGACTTCGCCCGTCTTGCCGGGATTGACGAAAACGATGTTGAGGCGCCTGGCATCGGCCGCGACGGCGCCGCCGGTCGGCGTGAACACGCCGCAGGCCATGCCCATGATGAGCAAGATACGCAAGACTGCCGTCATTCTTTGTTCTTTTCGCCACCCCGTATTGGTTCCGAAACTGGACCCGCGTCCGCTAACATTTGGCAAAGTTGGAACCGGCGCGACGCCGCAGGGCTAACAAAGGGTGTATCGACGGCGGTGAATTGCGCAGATCGGAGCACCGGCCACCAGCGTCACGCCCCGCTGTTCCGTGCTATCAGCAAGCCAAACCCCTCCGACTCGCGGTCCCCATGGCCAAGAACACGCTTTCCTTCGTCTGCCAGAACTGCGGCGCCGCCTATAACCGCTGGCAGGGCAAATGCGAGTCCTGTGGCGAGTGGAATACGCTCGTCGAGGAGGACGCGACCGGCAGTGTCCCGGTCTCGATCCGCTCCAAGCGCAAGGGGCGCATGTTCGCGCTGGAGAGCCTCGCCGGCAAAAGCCCGGATGCGCCGCGCCTGTCGTCAGGCATGGCCGAGCTCGACCGCGTCACCGGTGGCGGCTTCGTCCGCGGCTCGGTGCTGCTGGTCGGCGGCGATCCCGGCATCGGCAAATCGACGCTGCTGACACAGGCGACCAGTCTGATGGCGCGCGCCGGCCACCGCATCGTCTACATCTCCGGCGAAGAAGCCATCGCCCAGGTGCGGCTGCGCGCCGAACGGCTCGGCCTGTCTGATGCGCCGGTGCAGCTCGCGGCCGAGACCTCGGTGGAGGACATCGTCTCCACGCTGTCGGAAGGCGCGGTGCCGCGGCTGATCGTGATCGACTCGATCCAGACCATGTGGACCGACACGGTGGAATCCGCGCCCGGCACGGTGACGCAGGTCCGCGCCTCGGCGCAGGCGCTCATTCGTTTCGCCAAGAAAACCGGCGCCGCCATCATCCTGGTCGGCCACGTCACCAAGGACGGCCAGATCGCCGGTCCCCGCGTAGTCGAGCACATGGTCGACGCGGTCATGTCGTTCGAGGGCGAAGGCTCGCAGCAATTCCGCATCCTGCGCGCCGTGAAGAACCGCTTCGGCCCGACCGACGAGATCGGCGTGTTCGAGATGACGGGCCTTGGCCTGCGCGAGGTCACCAATCCGTCCGAGCTGTTCCTGTCCGAGCGCGACCTCGGCACGCCCGGCACCGCAGTCTTTGCGGGCATCGAGGGCACGCGGCCCGTTCTGGTCGAATTGCAGGCGCTGGTGGCCCCGACCTCGCTCGGCACCCCGCGCCGGGCCGTGGTCGGCTGGGACCAGAGCCGGCTCTCGATGGTGCTCGCGGTGCTGGAGGCCCATTGCGGGGTCAAGCTGTCGGGCCACGACGTCTATCTGAACGTCGCGGGTGGCCTGCGCATCCACGAGCCCGCAGCCGACATGGCCGCGGCAGCTGCGCTGGTTTCGTCCCTGGTTAATGCGCAGTTACCCACCGATGCGGTCTATTTCGGCGAGATTTCACTCTCCGGCGTGATCCGGCCGGTCGCGCAGACCCCGGCCCGGCTCAAGGAAGCGGTCAAGCTGGGCTTCAAGCGCGCCGTGCTGCCCGAATCGGCGCGGGGCGGCGATGCCGGCGGCGACGCCGGACTGGCCCTCAACGCGGTCAACAGCCTCACGACACTGGTTGCGGAGATCGCCGCCAAGGGGTCTCGCCGCGGCGAGCAGCCCCCGTCGGCGGAGAAAAATGCCACACCGGCAAGATTCCGCCGTGGAGAGGGTTAGCTGGAGGTGACGTGCTCCGCCCCCGCCGCTATACAGCCGTCACAAAAGCAGCATGGGATTGCGTGGTTGCGGCCTTGCCGGGAACGCCGTCTGGCCCTCACTTAGGGCGGCGGCCAAACACCGATTCGCTGAGCACCTTCGACGTACGAGCGGACCAGACCAGCCGATGCCAGTAACCATCCTCGACCTGATCCTGCTCGGTGTGATGCTGATTTCGGGCCTGCTCGCCATGGTCCGCGGCTTCATGCGCGAAATCCTGTCGATCGCGGCCTGGGGCGCTGCGGCGATCGTGACGCTGTACTCGTTCTCGAAGCTGCTGCCGACCGCCAAGACCTATTTCAACAACGACACGGTGGCGAGCATCGTCGTGGTTGCCGGCGTGTTCGTCGGTACGCTGGTCGTGGTTTCCGTGATCACGGTCCGGATCTCCGACATGATCCTGGATTCGCGAATCGGCGCGCTGGACCGGACCCTCGGCTTCCTGTTCGGGCTCGCTCGCGGGCTTTTGATCGTCGTGGTCGCGTTCCTGTTCTTCACCTGGCTGGTGCCGGACAAGCAGCGCCCGGACTGGGTCACGGGGGCCAAATCCCGCGTGGTGCTCCAGGGAACCGGGGATTGGCTGATGGCCCTCTTGCCTGATGACCCCGAGAACACCATCTTGAAGAGATTCAAGAAAAACAAACCAGATGATGATCAAGCTGAGTCCGAGCAGCAGCCTGCGGGCAGTGGCGACGGCTACAGTAAATCGGCTCGTGACGGCATGAAAAAGCTGCTCGATAAACCGGCGCGTTGATTTAGGCCCAAAGAGAGGCTCGGACGAGATGCGACACCCTGACCAGGACGCCCAACTTGATCTCGACTTGAACCGGCCCTCTGGCCCAGCCGCGATTGAGCTACAGGACGATCTGGAGGGGGACACGCTGCGCGAGGAATGCGGCGTCTTCGGCGTCTACGGTCACCCTGATGCGGCCGCCATCACCGCCCTCGGCCTCCACGCCCTTCAGCACCGCGGCCAGGAAGCCGCCGGCATCGTCTCCTACGACGGCAGCCGCTTTCACAGCGAACGCCGCCTCGGCCTCGTCGGCGACACCTTCTCCCGCCGCGAGGTGATCGACCGCCTGCCCGGCAACATGGCCGTCGGCCACGTCCGCTACTCCACCACCGGCGCCACCATCCTGCGCAACGTGCAGCCGCTGTTTGCCGAGCTCAATGCCGGCGGCCTCGCGGTCGCCCATAACGGCAACCTCACCAACGGCCTGACGCTGCGCCGCGAGCTCGTGAAGAACGGCGCGATGATGCAGTCGACCACCGACACCGAGGTGATCCTGCATCTGGTCGCCCGCTCCAGGCGCGGCCGCTTCATCGAGCGTTACGTCGACGCGCTGCGCGAGATCGAGGGCGCCTATGCGCTGGTCTCGCTGACCAACAAGAAGCTGGTCGGCGCGCGCGATCCGCGCGGCATCCGCCCGCTTGTGCTCGGCGACCTCGACGGCTGTCCGATCCTGACCTCGGAGACCTGTGCGCTCGACATCATCGGCGCGCGCTTCGTCCGCGACATCGAGCCCGGCGAAGTCATCGTGTTCGACGAAAACGGCCAGGACATCCACAAGCCGTTCCCGCCGATGGCGCCGCGCCCCTGCATCTTCGAATACATCTACTTCTCCCGTCCGGATTCCATCGTTCACGGCCGCTCGGTCTACGAGGTCCGCAAGGCCTTCGGCGCGCAGCTCGCGCGCGAGAGCCATGTGCCGATCGACGTCGTCGTGCCGGTGCCGGATTCCGGCGTGCCCGCCGCGATCGGCTACAGCCAGCATTCCGGCGTGCCGTTCGAGCTCGGCATCATCCGCAACCACTATGTCGGCCGCACCTTCATCCAGCCAACGCAGGCGATCCGCGAATCCGGCGTGCGCATGAAGCACTCGGCCAACCGCGCCGCGATCGAAGGCAAGCGCATCATCCTGATCGACGACTCGCTGGTGCGCGGCACCACCTCGAAGAAGATCGTGCGCATGATGCGCGACGCCGGCGCCAAGGAAGTGCACTTCCGCCTCGCCTCGCCGCCGATCCTCTATCCCGATTATTACGGCATCGACCTGCCCGATCGCGGCGGCCTGCTGGCCGCGACGCATTCGCTCGAGGAGATGCGCGAGATCATCGGCGCCGACTCGCTCGCCTTCCTGTCGATCGACGGCATGTACCGCGCCATGGGCGAGCCCGGCCGCGACCCCGCCAATCCGAAATTCTCGGACCATTGCTTCACCGGGGCCTATCCGACCCACCTCACCGACCAGACCCAGACCGAGCAGCAGCCGCGGCAGCTCTCGCTGCTGGCGGAGGCGAGCTGACCAAGGATCGTCCCTGGGGGCTAATCAGAGACCCCTTTTCGTCATGGCCGGGCTTGTCCCGGCCATCTACGTCTGTAATACCCGCCGCAAAGAACGTGGATGCCCGGGACAAGCCCGGGCATGACGGAAGTATTCGACGATGACAAAACCCCTCGCCGACCGCATCGCTCTCGTCACCGGCGCCTCACGTGGCATCGGTTTCGCCACCGCCATCGCGCTCGCAAAAGCCGGCGCACATATCGTTGCGGTCGCGCGCACGCAGGGCGGGCTGGAAGAGCTCGACGACGAGATCCGCAAAGATGGCGGCGGCAGCACGCTGGTCCCGCTCAACCTCACCGATTCCGACGGCATCGCGCGGCTGGGTGCCGGCCTGCATGAGCGCTACGGCAAGCTCGACATCCTCGTCGGCAATGCCGGCGTGCTCGGCCCCTCCTCGCCGGTCGGCCATATCGAGCTGAAGGCCTTCACCGACGTGATGGCGCTCAACGTCTCCGCGAACTTCCAGCTGATCCGCTGCATGGAGCCGCTGCTCAAGCAATCCGACGCCGGCCGTGCCGTGTTCGTCACCTCGGGCGCCGCCAACAAGGCGACCGCCTATGTCAGCCCCTACGCCGCCTCCAAGGCCGCACTGGAGACGCTGGCGCGCGCCTGGGCGCAGGAGACCGCGAATACGAAGCTGCGCGTCAACCTGTTCAACCCGGGCCCGGTCCGCACCCGCATGCGCGCAATCCTGATGCCGGGCGAGGATCCGGCCACACTCGACACCGCCGAGCAGGTCGCCGAATTCATCGTGCCGATGTGCGCGCCCGCCTGGACCGAGACCGGCAAGTTCTACGACTACAAGTCCCGCTCGCTGATGAGCTTCCGCGCGCCGGCCTGATTGACTTGAATGCCTCCCCGCGATTGACTGCCGCTGCTCAAGCGGCAGCAAAGCCGCAAGCCAAAAAAGGGAGGTCGCCATGGCGCCATGGCATCGCGCAGGTTTTACGCGTGCGCTCGCAAACGTCTCTCACGCCTTTTCCATCCTGATCGCAGCCGTCGCATTCGTGCTTCCGGGCACCGCGAGCGCCGGCGATATCCCGACCTTCGCGGTCGATCCCTCCTGGCCGAAGCAACTCCCGAACAACTGGATCCTCGGCCAGGTCGGCGGCATCACCGTGGACTGGCAGGGCCACATCTGGGTGATCCATCGCCCGCGCTCGCTCACCGACGACGAGAAAGGCGCGAGCCTCACCCCGCCGCGTTCGAAATGCTGCGTCTCGGCGCCGCCGGTGCTCGAATTCGATGCCGACGGCAATCTGCTGCGGTCCTGGGGCGGTCCGGGCCAGGGCTATGAATGGGTCGGCCGCGAACACGGCATCGAGGTCGACGAGCGCGGCTTCGTCTGGATCGGCGGCAATGCCGACAATGACAACGCGATCCTGAAATTCTCCCTCGACGGCAAGTTCGTGGCGCAGATCGGCAAGATCGCGCCAAGCCTCGGCAGCAACGACACGACGCAGCTCGGCAAGCCTGCCGAGACCGCGCTCGACAAGGAGGCGAATGAAATCTACGTCGCCGACGGCTATGGCAACCGCCGCGTCATCGTGTTCGACGCGACGACGCTTGCCTACAAGCGGCATTGGGGCGCCTACGGCAACAAGCCTGATGATGCCAAGCAGGCGGCCTATGACCCGAAGGCGCCGGTGTCGCAGCAATTCGGCAATCCCGTACACTGCGTGAAGCTCGCCAATGACGGGCTCGTTTATGTCTGCGACCGCATCAACAACCGCATCCAGGTGTTCAAAAAGGACGGCACCTTCGTGAAGGAGTTCTTCTTCGAGAAGAACACACTCGGCAACGGCGCGGTGTGGGACATCGCGATCTGGCCCGATCCGAAGCAGACTTATCTGCTCAGCGCCGACGGCGAGAACAACGAGATCAGGGTCGTCAAGCGTGAGGACGGCAGCGTGGTCGGCAGCTTCGGCCACAACGGCCGCAATGCCGGGCAATTCCACTGGGTGCACGCCATGGCGATCGACGCGAGGGGTAACGTCTATACCGCCGAGGTCGACACTGGAAAGCGCATCCAGAAATTCAAGCTGACGTCGGACGCGCTCAAATAGCGTCTCAACACATTTTGCCCAAAAGTTAACCGACGGATGACGCTACGACGCAGCGTCATCCGGCTTTAGGCGCATTGCCGCCGGCCGCGGGACACGGTAGAGCCATCAGCCGGAACAAGGCTCCGCAAGAGAGCCGTCCACATATTTGACAATGGAGGGAATCTTTGATGACGACGACGTTCGCGCGCCGCACTGCGGCTCTTCTCGCCTGCGCCGCTTTCGGTTTTGCCACATCCGCCTACGCCCAGGACAAGACCGTCAAGATCGGCGTGCTCAACGACATGTCGAGCCTCTATGCCGACATCGGTGGCCCGAACTCCGTGGTCGCAATCAAGATGGCTGTCGAGGATTCCGGCCTGCTCAAGAAGGGCTGGAAGATCGACGTGCTCAGCGGCGACCACCAGAACAAGCCTGACGTCGGCGTGAACATCGCCCGGCAGTGGATCGACAACGAGAAGGTCGACGCGATCGCGGACACGCCGAGCTCGGGCGTGGCGCTCGCGGTGAGCAACCTCGTGAAGGAGAAGAATGCGGTTCTGCTCAATTCGGGCGCGGCCACCGCGGACCTGACCGGCAAGGCCTGCACACCGAACACCATCTCCTATACTTATGACACCTACATGCTCGCCAACGGCACCGGAAAGGCGCTGACCAAGGCCGGCGGCGACAGCTGGTTCTTCCTGACCGCCGACTATGCCTTCGGCCATGCGTTGGAGCGCGACACCAGCGCCGTCGTCACCGCCAATGGCGGCAAGGTGCTCGGCGGCGTCAAGCACCCGCTCAACACCGCTGACTTCTCCTCCTTCCTGCTCCAGGCCCAGTCATCGAAAGCCAAGATCGTCGGCCTTGCCAATGCCGGCGGCGACACGACCAACGCCATCAAGCAGGCCGCCGAGTTCGGCATCGTCCAGGGCGGCCAGAAGCTCGCCGCGCTGCTGCTGTTCATCAACGACGTGCACTCCCTCGGCCTCAAGACCGCGCAGGGCCTGACCTTCACTGAATCGTTCTACTGGGACCTGAACGAAAAGACCCGCGAATGGTCCAAGCGCTTCCAGGCGCAGGCCAGCAAGAACGCGATGCCGTCGATGACGCAGGCCGGCAATTACGCGATGGTGCTGCACTATCTCAAGGCGATGGAAGCGCTCGGCGGCAATCCGCATGACGGCGCCAAGGTCGTCGCCAAGATGAAGGAGCTTCCGACCGACGATCCGCTGTTCGGCAACGGGCCGCTGCGCCAGGACGGACGCCGTCTCATCCCGGCCTATCTGTTCGAGGTGAAGAAGCCCGAGGAGTCGAAGGGTCCGTGGGACTACTACAAGCAGATCGCCACGATCGCCCCGGAAGACGCGGCCAAGCCGCTCAAGGACAGCGATTGCCCGCTGGTGAAGAAGTGACCGCGTAGCGGTCATTCACGGCTCAACGATACGATGCCCGGGCTCGTCCCGGGCATTTCGTTTTGGGCTCAGGAAACAACTGCCGTAGGGTGGGCAAAGCGAAGCGTGCCCACGACTCCTTGGTGTAACGGACAGATGGTGGGCACGGCGCTGACGCGCCTTTGCCCACCCTACGGGACCGTCTTCGTTGCGCCCACCGTCCGCATCGCGATGACCACGCACACCACCATCAACACCGCCGCGAGCAGGAACGGCGCGCCGGGCAGATGCAGCGGCGCGCTGGCGCCGATGAAGTATGAAAACGTCAGCGTGAACAGGAACGGGCCGACGAGCTGCGACACGCTCTGCACGCTCGCGGTCGCGCCCTGCAACTGGCCCTGCTGATCGGGCGCGACCAGCCGCGTCATCAGCGATTGTGAGGCAGCCCCCGAAATGCCCCAGAGCGACAGCACGGGAATGCCAAGCCAGGACAGCGGTCCGGTCGGCGCAGCACCCAGGATCACGAAGCCGAGCGCGCCACAGCACAGGCCCATGACCAGCGCGTTGCGCTCACCGAGCAAGCGCACGATCGGACCGATCGCGAGCCCCTGCACCACCATGGCGCAGATGCCGACCATCGCGAGCGTCAGTCCGACCGTCTTGGAATCCCAGCCGTAGCGATAGGTCGCATAAAGCACGAAGGTCGAGGGCAGCACGACATGCGCGACCTGTGCGATGAAATTGACGACCGACAGCGCGGCCAGCGCCGCGTTGGAGCGCAGCAAATGCAGTGCCCCGACCGGATTGGCGCGGGTCCAGCGGAACGGCGCGCGCCTGTCGGGCGCGAGCGATTCCGGCAGGACGAAGAGCCCATAGAGCGCGTTGGCGAAGCTGAGAGCTGCCGACGCCCAGAACGGCAGATGCGGATCGATGTCCCCGAGCAGGCCGCCCAGCGCCGGACCCAGGACGAAGCCCGCGCCGAAGGCTGCGCCAATCCTGCCGAAGACCGCCGCGCGCCGCTCCGGCGGCGTGACGTCGGCGATATAGGCAAAGGCCGTCGAGATGCTCGCGGACGTTATGCCGGAGATGATGCGACCGATGAACAGCCACAGCAAGGACGGCGCCAGCGCCATCAGCACATAGTCCGCCGCAAGCCCGAAATTCGACAGCAGCACCACCGGCCGACGTCCGAAGCGATCCGACAGCGCACCGAGCACCGGCGAGAACACGAACTGCATCAACGCCCAAGCGGTGCCGAACAGGCCGAAGATACGGGCCGCATGCGCCGTGTCGTTGTCGACGAAGCTCTCGATCAGCTTGGGCAGGATCGGCATGATCACGCCGAGCGCGAGCATATCGAGCAGGATGGTGACGAAGATGAAGGCAACGGCACCGCGCCGGACCGGCGCAGCGCTTTGCGCTATCGCCTCGCCGGCCTCGTTGCTCACGACGGCCGCTTGCGCTTGTGGGCGAAGGGGTTGGCCTTCTCGCGCAAAGTGATGCGCACCGGCGTGCCCGGCAGCTCGAACGTCTCGCGCATGGAGTTGGTCAGGTAGCGCAAATAGGATTGCGGCACCGCATCCGCGCGCGAGCAGAACAGCACGAAGCTCGGCGGGCGCGCCTTGGTCTGCGTGATGTAATTGAGCTTCAGCCGGCGGCCGGACACGGCCGGCGGCGGATTGGCCTGCACCGCCTGCTCGAACCAGCGGTTCAGCGCCGAGGTCGACACGCGCTTGTTCCACAGCGCATAGGCATCCTGGATCGCCTGCATCAGGCGATCGATGCCCTCGCCCATCAGGCCTGAGACGGCGACGATCGGCACGCCCTTGACCTGCGGCAGCAAGTGGTCGGCGTCACGGCGCAAGCCGGAGATGGCGCCGCCGCCTTTGCTCTCCATCAGGTCCCATTTGTTGACGGCGAGCACGACCGCACGGCCCTCGCGCTCGATCAGGTCCGCGATACGAAGATCCTGCTCCTCGAAGCGGTTCTGCGCATCCATCATCATCACGACGACTTCAGCGAAGCGCACCGCGCGCAGCGCGTCCGCAACCGAGAGCTTTTCCAGCTTCTCCTCGATGCGCGAACGCCGGCGGAGGCCCGCGGTATCGAACACGCGAAACTCGCGGCCCTTCCAATTGATCTCGACCGCGATGGAATCGCGCGTGGTGCCGGCCTCCGGGCTGGTCAGCAGGCGCTCCTCGCCGAGCAGATGGTTGATCATCGTCGACTTGCCGGCATTGGGCCGGCCGACGATGGCCACCCGGATCGGACGCGTCGCGGCCTCTTCCTCGGTGAGCGGCTCGTCGTCCTCGGCCTCATCCTCCTCGACGGGCTCCGGCATCAGCTTGGCGAGCGCGTCGTAGAGCTCGCCCAGGCCCTCGCCGTGCTCGGCCGAGATCTGGATGGGATCGCCAAGGCCGAGCGCAAACGCCTCCATCGCGCCGGCGTCGCCATGCTTGCCTTCGCTCTTGTTGGCGACCAGCAGCACCGGCTTGTTGGCCTTGCGGGCGAAATCGGCGAAGGCGCGGTCGGTCGGCGTGAGACCGATGCGCGCATCGATCACGAAGAACAGCGCGTCGGCCTGCGCGATCGCGGCCTCGGTCTGCTCCTGCATGCGCGCGGTCAGAGAGCCCTTGGCGCCCTCGTCGAGACCGGCGGTGTCGATGATGGTGAACTCGAGGTCGCCGAGCCTGGCTTCCCCCTCGCGTCGGTCGCGGGTGACGCCCGGCAGGTCATCGACGAGCGCGAGCTTCTGCCCAACCAGGCGGTTGAACAGCGTCGACTTGCCGACATTGGGTCGGCCGATAATGGCAATCGAGAAGGACATTGGTCATTCGTGCGCTGCGAAGGCTGCGCCTGTCAATTCAGTGAAAATATTAAAGCGCGATGAGCTTCGGACGTATCCTCATCGCGCTTTAGCTTGTCGTTAGAGCCTGATCTATTCGGAAAACCGCAGCGCAGTTTGCGCTCACGCGGCCCTCCGGGTCCGGATCATGCTCTAGCGGGAGAAACTGCCGCTGGGCATCGGCGCCGGGAAAGCGCCCTGCGACTGCTGCTGAGTGGTCTGGGTCGGTTGAGCCTGCTGGGCAGGCTGATCCGGTGGCGGCGCGGTGGTGCGCTTGCGGACGATCTTGTGCTTGGGCGGCGGGGCCGCGGTGGGCGGCGCCGCCTCCGGCTGGGCCTCGCCATCGACCTCGCCGGCAGGCGCTTCGGCCGGTGCGGCTGCTACAGCGGCCGGCGGCCTCTTGCCCTTGGCTCCCCTGGCCGGCTTGGCCTCGGGCGGCGGCTCAGCGGGCAGAGCCGCCACGGCAGGCGCGTTGGGATCCGGTTGCTGCTGCGCCGCGCCCTTGTACATGTCGCGCGGCACGCCCTGCTCCAGGCCCGGCACGCCCGAGGGGAAGACCGGCTTGCGGTCACCCGGGAGCTTCTTCTTGGTGTCGAGGAAGTCGAGCATGTCGCTTGGATCGAAGCTGGAGCAGCCGCCCAGCACGCCCGTGAAGGCGATCAGGACGGCGGCTGCGATCAAGCGTGGCGTGCGGCGCATCTTGGTGTCTCGTTTAGGTCAGAGAGCCCGACGGTCAGCTTTTGGCGACGGGCGGCAGCAGGGCCTGGAGCGCTTCGGCGCGCGAGCGCAAGCCCGGCGGCGTTTCGCCGTCCTCGGCGATCGCGTCGAGCCATTTGCGGGCCGCGGTCATGTCGTTGTTGCGCCAGGCCGACAGCGCCAGCATTTCGCGGGCGCTGTGGCGGAAGGTCGATTTGGGCGCGGCGGAGGGCTCCAGCCGCTGCTGCATGTCAGCATAGGACGCGCTGTCGACCAGCAAGCCGGCGGCGCGAATCCTCGCCAGATCCTGCCACTCCCCGCCGACGCTGCGGTCAGCGGCAATGTCGTCAAACAGCTTGGCGGCAGCCTTGGGATCGCGGGGCGCGGCTTCGGCCGCGGCACGCAGCCGCGCCAGGGTGCGATAGCCCGAGGGCGCCTTGGCGGCGAGCTCGGCAAAGGCAGCCTCTGCCTCCGCGTGCTTGTCCTGGTCGGACAGCTCCGCGGCCTTCTCGAAAGCGGCGCCGGCCTCGGCAGCCTTCTTGCCCTCCAGATACTGGTAGCCACGCCAACCGCCCACGGCGGCGACGACCAGCACCATCAGGGCGATGAAGACAATCGAATACTTGTCCCACAGCTTCTTGAGCTGCTCGCGACGTACTTCCTCGTCGACTTCGTCAAATAATTCAGACACTTATGCTAATCCCATGCCCGTCCGGGTGCGCGCGCCAAAGCAGTCGCGTCAGGAATCCCGTTCCCCACGTCGCGGCGAGGTACCCTAACGATATGGCGGTGGCAAGGCAAAGCGAGCCCGATCAAGGCGTTAACCACCCGGGAGAGCCCGGACCAACCGCCTGCCCGGCTCAGGTTCCCAGATACTCCCGCAACTGCCGTTTCAGCACCTTGCCATTGGCGTTGCGCGGCAGCGGCTGGGATGTGATCGCCACCGTTTCCGGCACCTTGTAGTCGGACAGCCGCTCGGCGCACCAGGCCCGCAGCGCCTCGCTGGCGACCGGGCCGCGTGTCACCACCACGGCGTGGACCCGCTCGCCCAGCACCGGGCAGGCCTTGGCGATGATCGCGCTCTCGACCACGGCGGGATGGCCGGCCAGCACGGACTCGACCTCGGCCGAATAGATCTTCAGCCCGCCGCGGTTGATCATGTCCTTCTGCCGGTCGAACACGCGGACAAATCCTTCCGCATCGACCGAACCGAGGTCGCCGGAATGCCAGAAGCCGCTCGTGAAGCTTTCAGCGGTGGCTTTCGGATTGTTCCAGTAGCCCTTGATGACGGAGGCGCTCTGGATCCAGAGCTCGCCGATCTCGCCGTGAGGCAGCTCGCGCCCGTCGGCTGCCATCGCGACGATGCGCGCACCGGGACACGGCAGGCCGACGCTGTCGATGTGGCTCGCGGTCAATTCGCCCGGCATGATCGTCGAGGGCGACGTCGTCTCGGTCGCGCCGTAGCAGTTCGCGAGCTCAAGGCCGGGAATCGTCGCCTTGAGCTTCTCGATGGTCGCGACCGGCATCGGCGCGCCGCCAAAGCCGCCGACGCGCCAGCTCGACAGATCGTAGCTCTCGAAATCGGGCTGGAGCAGGCAGAGATTGTACATGGCCGGCACCATCACCGTGTAGGTGACGCGCTCGCGCGCGGCGAGCTTGAGATACTCCGCCGCCTTGAACTCCGGCATGATGATCAGGGCGCCGCCGCAGCGGATCATGGTCGTGATGTTGGCGACGACGCCGGTGACATGGCTGAGCGGCACCGCCGCGATCGAACGGTCCGCTTGCGTCAATTGCAGGCAGGACACGAACACCATCGAGGAGTGCACGATGTTGCAATGGGCGAGCATCGCGCCCTTCGGCTTGCCCGTCGTGCCCGAGGTGTAGAGGATCATCGCGATGTCCTCCTCGCCAACCTCAACCGGCGCAGGGGCCGGTGCATTGTCGGCGAGCGCGGCGAAGCGCGACAGCGCCGGATCGCTGTCGACGGCGATGCGGTGGACCAGTTCGGGCACATCGCGCGCATCGGGCAGCCGCTCGGCGAGTCCCGCCTCGTGGATCAGGATCTTCGCGCCGCAATCGGCCAGCACATAGGCGATCTCCGGCTTCTGCTGACGCGTGCCGAGCAGCACGGTGACCAGCCCCTCATGCGCGGCGGCGAACAGCAACAGCGGAAATTCGATGCGGTTGCCGAGCAGGATCGCGACCCGGTCGCCGCGTTGCAGGCCGAGCTTGCGAAAGCCGGCTGCGATCCGCGCGGCCTGCTCCACGGCCCGCCGCCAGCTCAGGCGGACATCGCCAGCGATCAGCGCCTCGCCATCGGGATTGCGGACGCAAGCGTCCGCAATCATCGCCCACAGGCTCGACGGCCGGTCGCAAAATGCCGGCACCACCCGATCGCCGAAGCGCGCCTCGAACCGCATCGGCGGAATCTGAGATTGCGACCAGTCCATCGGAATGCCTCGGCTTGTTGCTTTCGTTATCTTCCGCGCATGGTCATGCGAGCCCGGTCTAGCGCGGATCGGCTAGACTCCCATCACGGGAACGCCGATCACGACGGGGTGGAACGCAAATGCCAGCGCCAGATAAGCGACCAAGCCGACCGCGACCGCGATCAGATCATTGGTGACGCCGCCCACCGGAATCGGGGGACCGCCGCCGTCGGTGCGGCGCTTCAGCGAGATGCGGTCAAATACCGCCCAGCCCAGGAACGAGCCGAACAGAATGATGGAACCGAGATCGCCATTGGCGAGCAGATGCGCGGCGGCCCACAGCTTGATGCCTGCCAGCATCGGATGTTTCAGCGTCGCGTGGATGCGGCCGCGCAAATAGGAGGCGACGACCAGGATGACGGCCGGCAGCATCAGCGCCAGCGTGATGTGCTTGAGCGCCTTCGGCGGATACCAGACGTCGATCCAGCCGGTCGCCCGATAATGGACAAAGCCCCAGATGATCAGCGCGAGTCCCGCAAGCGAAACCACAGAATAGAGGATCTTGTACGTCCCCTCGCCCAGCTTCGCGATCGCCTGCGCGCGTGCGTCACGTTTCGTTGTGAAAACATGGGCTGCGAAAAACAGCACAAGCCCCAGGATCATGACCAGCAGACCCACGACATCCTCCCCCTCAAGCAGCCCCCGCTCATGGCGTATCATCGATCGGCCGCCGGTCGCAACAGACGGGCTATTTCCCCAGTTCGCGATTATCGACATAGCGGATCGCAATCGGCCGCCCGGCGAGCGCGCCACCGAGTCCGCTGGTGAATTTCAGCGGCAGGCAGGCCTTCAGCGATGAATTGATCGCGTTCAGGTAGGTCGTTCTCGTATCGGCCGGGACGCCCGCGGTCGCGAAGGTCAGCCGCGGCGGGCCGATCAGGCCGCCCGCTCTGTTGAAGCTGAAACGGACCGCCATCTGCATGCCCTCGCGTGCATTATCCGATGGCGGCGACCAGCAAGTGCGCAGCTCGGCAAAAAGGTCGCCGATCGTGTCGAGATCGTGATCGGGCTTTTGATATTTGGCGCGATCGGCTTCCGACGGAACGCTCTCGATGGTGAGCTGGAGGTTCTGCCCGTAGGGATAATCCATTTCGGGAATGCAGGGGCCGGGCTCGAGCGGGCTGCAATAGGAGGGTGTGCAGGGCCGGCCGTCGAGCACGCTGCACGGCTCATGCGCAAACGGGATCGGATTGATCTGGCGGCGCTGCGCGTCGGCGGCAGCGGTCGAGATCGCCAACAGGATGAAAACGAGAAGGCCGCGCCACATCTGCTGAACGTGGCACCGTCAGAGAATCCGTCAAGCCCGCAAGCGTTCACATGCTCGCGCTCACACGCGGTGTCATCGTCCGCGAAGGCGGACGATCCAGTACGCCGCGGCCCATCGATACCAGCCGCGCTGCCTCGGCGTACTGGATGCCCCGCCTTCTGTTTAGCCCGGACAGATCACTGACGGGTGTTCGGAGACATAGCTGACACATCAACATTGGCTGGATTGGTCCGATTCGGGAGGCCGTCCATGCCTTGGAATGAGGTGTCAGCAATGGATCAGCGCCATGAGTTTGTGCGGCTGGCTTTGCAAGAAGGCGCTAACCGGCGAGAGCTCTGCCGGCGGTTCAACATCAGCCCTGATGTCGGCTACAAGTGGCTGTCGCGCTGGCAGGCTGGCGATCGGGAGCTGACGGACCGATCCCGGCGCCCGCGCGCGATGCCCCAGCGGAGCGATGCGGCGGTTGAGGCCGAGGTCCTGGCTGTCCGCGACAAGCACCCGGCCTGGGGCGCGCGGAAGATCGCCCATTGCCTGAAGCGGAGCGGGCAGACGGTGCCTGTGCCGTCAACGGTGCACCAGATCCTGTGCCGGAACGGCCGGGTCAAACCAAGCGAGAATGCACCGCCAAATCCGGGGCACCGCTTCGAGAAGGAAGCTCCCAACCTGCTGTGGCAGATGGACTTCAAGGGGCACCTGCCACTCGCCAACGGGACGAGGTGCCATCCGCTAACGATCGTCGACGATCACTCGCGCTATGTTCTGTGCCTGAAGGCCTGCGCCGACGAGCAGCGTCTGACCGTGCAGGATCACCTGACGGCGACGTTCCGCTGCTATGGCCTGCCCGAGGCCTTCTACACCGACAACGGCTCCCCCTGGGGCGACACGTCCGGCGTTCGTTGGACCGGACTGAAGGTGTGGCTGCTCAAGCTTGGTATCAGGGTGATCCACGCCAGGCCGTGCCACCCGCAGGCTCGAGGCAAGAACGAACGCTTCCACCGCACCCTGAAGGCCGAGGTCTTTGCAATGCGTCGCTTCCGCAGTCTTCCAAAAGTCCAGCGCGCCCTCGACGCCTGGCGCCCTGTCTACAATCTGGAGCGCCCCCACCAGGGCCTCGACATGCACGTTCCCGCCGATCGCTTCCGGCCGAGCGTCCGGGTCATGCCGGCTCGCATTCCAAAAATCGAATACGACAGCGGCGAGATCGTGCGCAGGGTCTCATCGACGAGACCCTACGTCTCCTTCAAAGGACGCTTCTGGAAAGTTCCCCAGGCCTTCGCTCGCGAACGCCTTGCCATTCGGCCGCTGGATCGTGACGGCCACTACGGAATCTTCTTCGCAAGCTGGCAGGTCGCATCAATCGACTTGACCAGCGCCCAACCTGTCAGTGATGTGTCCGAACAGGTGTCAGCCATGTCTCCGGACTAAACACTTCGCGGGGCATGACAGCGCTGGGGGTGGCTGCTGAGCCGAGTGCCATCGACCAGCCAGCTCCCTACCCCTTCTTCTTGACGTCCTTGACGTTCGTGAACGCGATGCCCTCGGCGCGCTCTTTGGCGTAGCCGAGATAGAACTCGTTGCGGGCGAGATAGACGGGATCGCCGTCGACGTCGTCGGCGATGCTGGACGTGTTGGCCGCGAGGAAGGTGTCGAGCTTCTTGCGGTCTTCCGAGGAGACCCAGCGCGCCAGCTGGAACTCGCTGACCTCGAATTCGACCGGCAGCGAATATTCGGCATCGAGTCGCGCCTTCAGCACGTCGAGCTGGAGCGCGCCGACCACGCCGACCAGTGCGGGCGCACCGTCGCGCGGGCGGAACACCTGCACAACGCCCTCTTCCGACATCTGCTGAAGTGCTTCCTTCAGCTTCTTCGCCTTCATCGCGTCGGTGAGCCGGACGCGGCGGACGATTTCCGGCGCGAAGCTCGGCACGCCGACGAAGGTGAAATCCTCGCCCTCGGTCAGCGTGTCGCCGATGCGCAGCGTGCCGTGATTGGGGATGCCGACGACGTCGCCGGCGAAGGCCTCGTCCGCGACCGAACGGTCCTGCGCGAAGAAGAACTGCGGGCTCGACAGCGGCATGCTCTTGCCGGTGCGCACCAGCTTGGCCTTCATGCCGCGGCTGAGCTTGCCGGAGCAGAGGCGCGCAAATGCGATGCGGTCGCGGTGGTTCGGATCCATGTTTGCCTGGATCTTGAACACGAAAGCGCTCATCCGCGGATCGGTCGCCTCGACCTTGCGCTGGTCACTCTCCTGCGCGCGCGGCTCGGGCGCGAACTTGCCCAGACCTTCCAGCAAGTCACCGACGCCGAAATTGCGCAGCGCGCTGCCGAAATAGACCGGTGTCAGATGCCCTTCGCGAAACGCTTCCAGCTCGAACGGTTTCGAGGCCGCGGTGACCAGCTCGAGCTCCTCCTTCACGGCGGATGCGTCGAGATTGGCGTTGAGCCTGGCGAGCTCGGCGATCTCGATCTGCTGCGCCGCGCCGGTCTTGGCGCCACCGCCTTCGAGCAGGCGTACGCCGCCGTTGATGACGTCATAGGTGCCGAGGAAGTCGCGACCGCGGCCGACCGGCCAGGTCATCGGCGTGGTGTCGAGCGCCAGCGTCTTCTCGATCTCATCGAGCAGCTCGAACACGTCCCGGCTCTCGCGGTCCATCTTGTTGATGAAGGTGATGATCGGGATGTCGCGCAGGCGGCACACCTCGAACAGCTTTCGGGTGCGCGCCTCGATGCCCTTGGCGGCGTCGATGACCATGACCGCGGAGTCGACGGCCGTGAGCGTGCGATAAGTGTCTTCCGAAAAGTCCTCGTGGCCCGGCGTGTCCAGCAGGTTGAACACGAGGCCCTCGAACTCGAAGGTCATGACCGAGGTCACCACCGAGATGCCGCGCTCGCGCTCGATCTTCATCCAGTCCGAGCGAGTGTTGCGCCGCTCGCCCTTGGCCTTGACCTGACCGGCCAGATTGATGGCGCCGCCGAACAGCAGCAGCTTCTCGGTCAGCGTGGTCTTGCCGGCGTCCGGATGCGAGATGATCGCAAAGGTCCGCCGCCGCGCCACTTCGGCGGCAAGCGGGGAACGGGCCGGCGATTCGGCTGCGGTGGTGGCGATGTCGGACATGGCGGCAGCGTTTGGCAGGGAAAATGGGCCGGAGCAAGCCTCATTTGGTGATTGCGGAGCCCTTAAGCCAGCCCCATATCGGCTTTCGGGGAGGACGGCCTTCCTGCTCATCAGCACATCAGCCGCGGGGACGACCCTGCCTTGAATGGAGGGTCGTCATGGCCTGGAGCATCCTGTTCGTCGCCGGTCTGTTGGAAATCGGCTGGGCGATCGGCCTTAAATACACCGAAGGCTTCACCAGGCTCGTTCCGTCCGTCCTCACCCTCGCGGCCATGGCCGGGAGCGTGCTTCTACTTGGCCTCGCCCTCAAATCCCTGCCGATTGGAACCGCCTATGCGGTCTGGACCGGCATCGGCGCGGTCGGGACCGCGACGCTGGGCATCATCCTGTTCGGCGAGCCGGCCACGGCCTTCCGCCTCGCCAGCATCGGGCTGATCGTCGCCGGCATCGCGGGGCTGAAATTCGTTACCTGACGAAGATCTGGACCGCCCACCAGGTCAGCGCCGCGACGATCGCCGAGGCCGGGATCGTGATCACCCAGGCATAGACGATCGAGCTCGCCACGTTCCAGCGCACCGCCGAGACCCGGCGGGCCGCACCGACGCCGACGATGGCACCGGTGATGGTGTGGGTGGTCGAGACGGGGACGCCCAGGAAGGTTGCCATGAACAGGGTCGCGGCGCCGCCGGTCTCGGCGCAGAAGCCCTGCATCGGCGTCAGCTTGGTGATGCGCAGGCCCATGGTGCGGACGATGCGCCAGCCTCCCATCAGCGTGCCCAGCGCCATCGCGGCCTGGCACGACAGCACCACCCAGAACGGCACCGAGAATTCGCCGCCGAGATGCCCCTGCGAGTAGAGCAGCACGGCGATGATGCCCATGGTCTTCTGTGCATCGTTGCCGCCATGGCCGAGCGAATAAAGCGAGGCGGAGGCGAATTGCAGGATGCGGAACGCACGGTCGACCGCGAACGGCGTCGAGCGCACCGAGAGCCACGATACGATCGCGACCAGCATCATCGCGAGCAGGAAGCCGACCAGCGGCGACAGCACGATCGCCAGCACCGCCTTGGACAGACCGCTCCACACCGCCGCCGAAATTCCGGCCTTCGCCATGCCGCCGCCGACGAGGCCGCCGATCAGCGCATGCGACGACGAGGACGGGATGCCGAGCCCCCAGGTCACGAGGTTCCAGACGATCGCGCCGAGGAGCGCCGCAAAGATCACCTGGGCATCGACGACCGCGGGATCGATGATGCCGGTGCCGATGGTCTGGGCGACATGCAGGCCGAACACCATAAAGGCGATGAAATTGAAGAACGCGGCCCAAAGCACCGCGAATTGCGGCCGCAGCACGCGGGTCGACACGATAGTCGCGATCGAATTGGCGGCGTCGTGCAGGCCGTTCAGGAAGTCGAACAGCAGCGCGACGGCGATCAATCCGACCAGGACGGGAAGACCCAACGCAGCATCCACGGCGCGGCCTCTACTCTAAGCTTTGCGCATGATCTCCGCGCAAACGCGTTCGGCGTTTGTCGCGAAGGAAAACCGCTGCACACTTTTCCGGATCATGCGCTAAACTTGCTCGATGACGATGCTGTTGATCTCGTTCGCGACGTCGTCGAAACGATCCGCGACCTTTTCGAGGTGGTCGTAGATCTCGGCACCCACGATGAAATTCATCGCACTGCCGTCGCGATGCTTGATGAACAGCTCCTTCAACCCGATGTCATGGAGATCGTCGACCCGGCCTTCGAGCTTGGTCAGTTCCTCCGTGATCGCGGTCAGCATCGCAACGTTCGGGCCGATCGACTGCATCAGCGGCAGCGCGCGGCCGACCAGATTGGCGCATTCGATCAGCAGTGCGCCGATCTCACGCATCGGCGGCTCGAAGGTGCGGACCTCGAACAGCATCACGGCCTTGGCGGTCTGCTGCATCTGGTCGATGGCGTCGTCCATCGAGGTGATCAGGTTCTTGATGTCGCCGCGGTCGAACGGAGTGATGAAGGTGCGGCGCACCGCCGTCAGCACCTCACGGGTGATGTTGTCGGCGTCGTTCTCGAACTGGTTGACGCGCTGGCAATAGACCGGCGTCTCCTCGCCCCCGTTCAACACGCCCTGGAGCGCGATCGCACCCTGGATCACGGTCTGGGCATGGCGGTCGAACAGGTCGAAGAACCGTTCTTCCTTGGGCAGGAAAGCGCGAAACCATCGCATCATGGGGAGTGGCTACCGGTTGGAAATGGTCCGGCCCGAACGGGCTGTCATGAAACTGTCATAGACCATTTCCGCCCCGCATGCGTGTCATCTCACGCCCGCGGAGCTGGATCATCCACCGGATTCGCGCGCCAAGGAACTCGGCGCCATATCAATAATTTAGAGCGAGCGTCGGAAGTAATGGGCGATTTCGCCAATGACACCGCGCCGGAACGTCAGCACGCAGATCACGAAGATCGAGCCCTGGATCACCGTCACCCATTGGCCAAATCCCGCCAGATATTGCTGCATGGCGATGATCGCGAAGGCGCCGACGACGGGACCGAAGATGGTCCCGAGACCGCCAACCAGCGTCATCAGAACGACCTCACCCGACATCGACCAGTGCACGTCGGTGAGCGAGGCATTCTGCGCGACGAACACTTTCAGCGAGCCGGCAAAGCCCGCCAGCGTGCCCGACAAAACGAACGCCAGGAACTTGTACTGGTCGGTGCGGTAGCCGAGCGAAATTGCGCGCGGCTCGTTCTCACGGATCGCCTTCAGGACCTCGCCGAACGGCGAGTTGATGATGCGGTAGATTAGCAGGAAGCCGGCAAGGAATCCGACCAGCACGACGTAATAGAGCACCGTCGGCTTTGACAGATCGAACAAGCCGAACATGCGCCCTTGCGGAATGCCCTGGATGCCGTCCTCGCCATGCGTGAACGGCGCCTGGAGATAGATGAAGTACAGCAGCTGCGACAGCGCCAGCGTGATCATCGAGAAATAGATGCCCTGGCGGCGGATCGAGATGTAGCCGGTGATGAGCGAGAGCCCGAACGCCGCGGCAATGCCGACGAGGATGCCGAGTTCCGGCGGCAGCGCCCACACCTTCAGGGCGTGCGCACTGCAATAGCCGGCGGTGCCCAGAAACATCGCGTGGCCGAACGACAGCAAGCCGCCATAGCCGATCAGAAGATTGAAGGCACAAGCCAGCAGCGCGAAGCACAGCGCCTGCATCACGAAGAACGGGTAGATGCCGCTGAATGGCACCGCGGCCAGCAGCAACGCCATCACCACGAAGACGATCATCTCGTCGCGGATCGCGCGCGGAGCTACCGGCAGCGTGTCGTCCGTCAAGGCTGTCATATCAGGCCGCCCTTCCCGTCAATCCCGTTGGCTTCACCAAGAGCACCAGCACCATCAGCACGAACACGACGGTGTTGGAGGCCTCGGGGTAGAAATATTTGGTCAGGCCCTCGATCACGCCGAGCGCGAAACCGGTGATGATGGAGCCCATGATCGATCCCATGCCGCCGATCACGACCACCGCGAACACGACGATGATGAGATCGGCGCCCATCAGCGGCCGCACCTGGTTGATCGGCGCCGAGAGCACGCCAGCAAGCGCGGCAAGACCGACGCCGAGACCGTAGGTCAGCGTGATCATGCGCGGCACGTTGATGCCGAAGGCGCGCACCAGCGTCGGATTTTCAGTGGCGGCGCGCAAATTGGCGCCGAGCCGCGTCTTCTCGATCAGGAACCAGGTGGCGATGCAGACGATCAGCGAGAAGACGACGACCCAGCCGCGGTAGATCGGCAGGAACATGAAGCCGAGATTCATGCCGCCCTTGAGCTGGTCCGGAATGGCGTAAGGCAGGCCGGAGGAGCCAAAATAGTTCTGGAACACGCCCTGCACGATCAGCGCGATGCCGAAGGTCAGCAACAGGCCGTAGAGATGGTCGAGCCCGGTCAGCCATTGCAGCATGGTCCGTTCCAGGATCATGCCGAAGATGCCGACGATGATCGGCGCCAGCAGCAGCGCCCACCAATAGTTGATGCCGCCGAGGTTCAGCAGGAAATAGGCGACGAAGGCGCCCATCATGTAAAGCGCGCCATGCGCGAAATTGATGATGTTGAGCATGCCGAAGATCACGGCAAGCCCGAGACTGAGCAGCGCGTAGAACGAGCCGTTGATCAATCCCACCAGTAGCTGAGCGTAAAGAGCCTGCATCGATCCCGTACCCGGTCCTTCGGCGTTCCCTAGAGAGGCGCCCGCCGGCTCGCGGCCGGCGGGCTGTTGCTCTTACTTCTTAAGCAGCGCGCACTTGCTCTCGGAGAGCGGCGTGAAAGCCTGATCACCCGGCACCGTGCCGACCAGCTTGTAGAAGTCCCACGGTCCCTTGGACTCGGAGGGCTTCTTCACCTCGAACAGATAGGCATTGTGAATGGTACGGCCGTTGGGCTGGATCTCGCCCTTGCCGAACAGATCGTCCTCCGTCGGCGTCGCCTTCATCTTCTCGACGACCTTGACGCCGTCATGAGGATTGCCGCCGAGCGCTTCCAGCGTCTTGAGATAGTGGCGCACGCCCGCATAGACACCCGCCTGCACCATGGTCGGCGGAGCGCTGTTCTTCATCTTGTCGGCGAAGCGCTTGGAGAAGGCGCGGGTCTTGTCGTCCATGTCCCAGTAGAAGGTCTCGGTGAAGTTGAGGCCCTGCGCGGTCTCGAGGCCGATCGCCTTGACGTCGGTGAGGAACAGCAGCAGCGCCGCCAGCTTCTGGCCGCCCTTGACGATGCCGAACTCGGCCGCCTGCTTGATCGAATTGGTGGTGTCGCCGCCGGCGTTGGCAAGGCCGATGATCTTGGCCTTGGACGCCTGCGCCTGGAGCAGGAAGGACGAGAAGTCCGGCGTGTTGAGCGGATGCTTGACCCCGCCGACCACCTTGCCGCCGTTGGCCGTGACCACGGCCGTGGTGTCGCGCTCGAGCGCCGCACCGAAGGCATAGTCCGCGGTCAGGAAGTACCAGCTGTCGCCACCGGCCTTCACCAGCGCCTGCCCCGTGGTGTGCGCCAGCATGTAGGTGTCGTAGGTCCAGTGCACGGTGTTGGGCGAGCACTGCGCGTTGGTCAGGTCCGAGGTCGCCGCGCCCGAATTGATGTAGACGCCGTTCTTTTCCTTGATGACGTTGTTGACCGCGAGCGCCACGCCGGAGTTCGGCACGTCGACGATGACGTCGACCTTGTCGACGTCGAACCACTGACGCGCGATCGCGGTGCCGATATCGGGCTTGTTCTGGTGGTCGCCGGAGATGATGTCGATCTTCCAGCCCTTCGCAGCCAGACCGGAATCCTCGACGGCCATCTGGGCGGCGAGCGTCGAGCCGGGACCGCCGAGGTCGGCATAGAGGCCCGACTGATCGGACAGCGCACCGATCTTGACGGTCTTGTCCTGCGCGAAGGCTACGCCAACCGTGGTGACGGCCAACGCCGTGCCGAGCAGAAACGACGCAATCGACTTTTTCATGTGACTTCCCTCGTGAATTTTCTCGTCGAAGTTTGACGCTTGGCCGCCTTAGACGCCGAGATAGGTGTGGAGCTTGTCCATGTTGGCGGCAAGCTCCGAATTGGAAAATCCGTCAATGATCTTGCCGTGTTCGACCACGTAATAACGGTCGGCGACGGTCGATGCGAAGCGGAAATTCTGCTCGACGAGGAGGATCGTAAAACCCTCCTTCTTGAGCCGCGCGATGGTGTGGCCGATCTGCTGGATGATGACCGGTGCCAGACCTTCGGTCGGCTCGTCCAGCATCAGGAAGCTCGCGCCGGTGCGCAGGATGCGCGCGATCGCCAGCATCTGCTGCTCGCCGCCGGAAAGCTTGGTGCCCTGGCTGTTGAGCCGTTCCTTCAGATTCGGAAACAGGTCGAAGATCTGCTCGAGCGGCAATCCGCCAGGGCGAACCACCGGCGGCAGCAGCAAATTCTCCCGCACGTCGAGACTGGAGAAAATTCCGCGTTCCTCGGGACAGAACGCGATGCCCATCCGCGCGATCCTGTCGGAGGTCGTGCGGATGATGTCCTGGTTGTTGAACTTCACCGAGCCGGTCCGCTTGCCGATGATGCCCATGATCGACTTCAGCGTGGTCGTCTTGCCGGCGCCGTTGCGCCCGAGCAAGGTGACGACCTCGCCCGCGTTCACGTCGAAATTGATCCCGTGCAGGATGTGCGACTCGCCGTACCAGGCTTCCAGGTTGCGAACCTGAAGGATGTTGCCGCCGGTTCCAGTCTCGGCGGGAGCGTCCGCAGTTGCAGTCTCAACCATGACCGGCTCCCAGATAGGCTTCCTTGACGCGCTCGTCCTTGGTGAGCTCGCTGTAATGGCCCTGCGCCAGCACCTGCCCGCGCGTCAGCACGGTGATGATGTCGGAGAGATTGGCCACGACGCTGAGATTATGCTCGACCATCAGGATGGTGTATTTCGCCGAGATGCGCTTGATCAGCGCCGCAATCTTGTCGATGTCCTCGTGACCCATGCCGGCCATCGGCTCGTCCAGCAGCATCATCTCGGGGTCGAGCGCAAGCGTGGTTGCGATCTCTAGTGCGCGCTTGCGACCGTAGGGCATCTCGACCGCAGGCGTGTTCGCAAACTCACTGAGGCCGACATCGTTCAGCAGTTCTCGCGCGCGATCGTTGAACTGGTTCAGCACCGTCTTGGAGCGCCAGAAGTCGAAGGAGCTGCCGTGCTGGCGCTGAAGCGCGACACGCACGTTCTCCAGCGCGGTGAGATGCGGAAATACCGCCGAGATCTGGAATGAACGGACGAGGCCCAAGCGGGCCACGTCGGCCGGCGCCATCGCGGTGATGTCCTGGCCCTTGTACAGGATTTTTCCGGCGGACGGTTTGAGGAACTTGGTCAGAAGATTGAAGCACGTCGTCTTGCCAGCCCCGTTCGGGCCGATCAACGCGTGAATGCTCCCACGGCGAACCTTGAGCGCAACGTCGCGGACGGCGAAGAAGCCCGCGAACTCCTTGGTCAAGCCTTCCGTTTCGAGAATGAACTCATCGGCCAAACAGATTTCCCCCTGCCCGCGAAATGCGCGTGGCTGTCTTTAGTTTACTTCGGCTTTCCGGGGGCCTTGGAGCCTGTCCCGGAACGCCGCCTCCGGGCGCGGAATATGCCGGAGGTGACGGGGGTTAGGCAAGGCGGAAAGCTGAGCAGGTCAGGCCTCTGGCCGGGAGACTTATGCTCCCTTAGTCGGAGGTGTTTTGATGTCGCCTGCCCGGCCTCCGGTTCACAAAGCACCGGTCATCAAGGCGTCGTTAACGGTCTTTCGTTCCGCGCGCCAGCCTTCATAGAAAATTTTCCCGCAACATGGATCATGCGCGGGATTTTATACGTCGGGAATATTGCCTTGAGCATTGTCTTGGATTTCGCAAGCGCCGCTCCCTCCGCCGTCAAGTCGATCAGGCAGCGTGATCTCCTGAACACGTGGCTGCGACTCTATGCACGCGAGCAGATTGCACCGGCGATCTGGGAGTATCAGCCCGCGCGTCTCGAGGAGGAGCTGTCCGATCTGATCTATTATACGGTCGACGGTTCTGCACCGACGCCGCGCCTCACCATTCAGAGCGAAGGCACGCGCATCTCGCGCGCCTATGGACATACCGGCAAGGGCGTTCTGCTCGACGACTATATCGGGCCGAAGCTCGCGCCGTTCGTGATGCCGATCTATCATGAATGCGTGGCGCGCGGACTTCCTGTCTACAGCGTTGCCGACGTCGACGACATCTACGGCCGCGTGGTTGCCTATGAACGGCTGCTTCTGCCGTTCCAGACCGAGGGCAAAGTCTGTCACGTCATCGCGTCGCTGAAGACGTTCTGCGAGGACGGCGGCTTCGAGATCAAGAATCTGATGCGCGGAAATGACGCGCTGCCGCGTCCGAAACTGCGCGCGGTGATCGATCGCGACCTGTTTCACCGCGCCCCCGGCCGCATCGCCGCGGCCGACGTGGTCGAATTTGCCGAACAGCCCGGCGTCACCACCGAGATCGTCGAGCTGAACTAACAGGCGCCGACCTATTTGGTCCTGACGTCCTTGGCATAGACGTCCGGCTTGAAGCCGACCAGCAGCTTGCTGCCGGCTTCCAGAACGGGCCGCTTGATCATAGATGGTTGCGCTAGCATCAGCGCCAGCGCCTTCTTTTCCGTGAGGCCTTCCTTGTCCGCGTCAGGCAGCTTCCTGAAGGTCGTGCCGGCGCGATTGAGCAGCGTCTCCCAGCCGACCTTGTCGCTCCATTGCTTGAGCTTGTCCTTCTCGACGCCCGCCGTCTTGTAATCGTGAAACTCGTAAGCCACGCCATTTGTGTCGAGCCAGGCGCGCGCCTTCTTCATGGTGTCGCAGTTCTTGATGCCGTAGATGATATTGGGCAAGACCAGTTCCTCGCGCATGCGTGCTGCTTCGACCGCGGCGTTGTACGAAACTCCTGATCGCGCGACAATATTGCGAACGAAGCCAGCCCCCGAACGGACACATCATGCACGTCACCCACGATTCTGCCGCGGCGGCCTCGCCGACCATCGACTTCAACAGTTTCCTCGCAGTCGACATCCGCGTCGGCACCATCGTCGACGCAAAGCCGTTCCCGGAGGCACGCAAGCCGGCCTTTCGGCTGTGGATCGACTTCGGGCCCGCGATCGGCGTGCGCAAGAGTTCGGCGCAGATCACCGAGAACCATCCGCTCGAGACGCTGGTGGGACAACAGGTCGCGGCCGTCGTCAATTTCCCGCCGCGCCAGATCGGACCTGTCGTCTCCGAGGTGCTGACGCTCGGCTTTCCCGATGCCGACGGCAAGGTCGTGCTGGTGCAGCCGAGCAAACCGGTGCCGAACGGCGGCCGGCTGTTTTAGCGGCGCGTGATTGAGAGTGTGCCGTCACCTGAACCATGGCCTCGCGACGGCGTAATCCTCCTGTTTTCCGGCCCCAAGTGACCCGCACTTGACCCAACTGGCATTTGATATTAAAAATGACTGACTGATCGTTTTTTATTCCATTCGGCTGATCTGAGTGTTGGCTGCGCCAGCGGGTAAAACGATAGATCAGTCAGTTATTTAGGTCGGCCAAAATGCCCAAGATCAGCGACAAGCAGCGCGAAAGCCGGCGGCAGCAGATCCTTGAAGCGGCCCTCGCCTGTTTCTCGGACAACGGTTTTCACCAGACCGGCATGGCCGACATCGTCAAGCGATCAGGGCTGAGCCACGGCGCGGTCTATCTCTACTTCCAGAGCAAGGACGATCTGATCGAGGCGCTCGCCGACGACCGGCACCGGCGCGAGGCGGTGCTCAACTCGGTCGCGCAAGGATCTGGCGATCCGATCGAAGGACTGCACGCCCTGGTCCGCGTCTACGCGCAATGGCTTGCCGATCCCACAGGCGAAGCGCGCCGTCGCGTCGGAATCCATGGTTGGGCTGAAGCGCTGCGCAACCGTCGCGTCCGCACCAGCGTCGTCGAAGGCATCGACATGCCGCGCGCCTTGATCGTGGCGCTGGTCGAGCGCGGCCAGCATGCCGGCCTGATCAAGTCCGACCTCGGAGCCGACGCGATCGCTCGCGTGCTGATCGCGATCTTCCAGGGCTTCGTGCTGCAAAAATGCTGGGGCGAGGATTTCGACGTCGAGGCCAGCATGGCGGCCGTGGCCGGCGTGATCGAGGGATTTCGCACCAGGCCCGACGTCAAGCGACGAACCAGGACGTAACCCATGCCCTGGATTCACGATCTCCTCGCTGGCGCCGTCGTCGGCCTGGTCGGCGGCCTGACATCGGGCTTCATGGGAACGAGCCCGGGCGGCGGCCTCGTCATCTTCACCGTGCTGCTGCTCGGTGCGGAGCAGCACGTCGCGCAAGGAACCTCGCTGATCACGCAGGTCCCGCCGACGGGCCTTGCCGGCGTACGCCGCTACTGGCAGAGCGGCAATCGCAGCCCGTTGCCATGGATCGCCTGGATCGGCATCGGATTTCTCATCGGCGGCGCGGGCGGCGGCTATGCCGCGGCCGCAGTCTCCGACTCCGTCCTGCAATGGACCTATGTCGGCTATCTCGTCGCGCTGATCGCCCTCCTGATCCTGCGCCGCGACCGCAACGACGGGAGCGCCGAGGACAGCGACCGCGATGACATCCCGTGGCTGCCTCTGCTCCTCATCGGCATGCTTGCCGGATTTTCCTCGGGCTTCATGGGCATCGGCGGCGGCCTTGCGATCACCGTCGGCCTCGCCGCGGGGCTGCGCGTGCCGCAACACCAGGCGCAGCTCGTCAGCCTCATCTTCTCGGTGATCCCGACCAACATTCCCGCAGCCTGGATCTATTGGAGCAAGGGCCTCATGGTCGGCTGGCCGGCCATCCTCGGCATCGTCGCCGGCCTCTGGATCGGCACAGATCTGGGCGCACGCATGGCCAATGGCGTCAGCAAAGCGGTGCTGCGCCGGGCCATGATCGCGCTCGTCTCGCTGATGGCGCTCTACATGACCTGCAAGGCGCTGAGCTAGTTTTCAGGGCCGCTTCGGAATGTTGAGCCCGCTCTGCACGGCCGGCCGTGCAAGCCCGCGTTCGAGCCAGGCCGCCACCGACTTGAACTGGCTGAATTCGACGAGATCGCCGGCGCCGTAGAAGCCGATCAGGTTGCGTACCCAGCCGAGCATGGAGATGTCGGCGATGGTGTAGTCGTCATCCATGAACCATTGCCGGCCCGCGAGATGCGCCTCCATCACGCCCAGCAGACGCCTGGACTCGCCCACGTAGCGCTCGAGCGGACGCTTGTCCTCAAAATCCTTGCCGGCGAATTTGTGGAAGAAGCCAACCTGGCCGAACATCGGCCCGATGCCGCCCATCTGGAAATGCACCCACGCGAGCGTCTGGTAGCGGCGCGCGGCATCTTGGGGCAAAAGCTTGCCGGTCTTTTCCGCGAGATATTGCAGGATCGCGCCGGACTCGAACAAGGGCAACGGCCTGCCGCCGGGACCGTTGGGATCGAGGATCGCCGGGATCTTGCCGTTCGGATTGAGCGAGAGGAATTCGCCCGTCTTCTGATCGTCCTTGCCGAAATCGACGAGGTGGACCTCGTAAGGCAGCCCGATCTCCTCCAGCATGATCGAAACCTTGACGCCGTTCGGCGTCGGCAGCGAATAGAGCTGAAGCAATTCCGGATGCTTGGCGGGCCAGCGCCTGGTGATGGCAAAGGAGGACAGATCGGACATCGGGACCCCGGGCTTCGTTTGTGAGCGTCCGCCTAATTTAGGCAAGCCACAGAACGACGCAAGGTTGAGCGATCAGCTGGATCACAATGGCCGCAACACCTGGCTCGTGGCATGGGCCGCATCGCGCTGTGCGCGCTGCTCGATGAAGAGCTGCCCGGTGACGAGCAGCGCCCCGGTGAAGACGAGCGCGAGCATCGCGGTCGCGAATTGACTGACATCATTCATCACACGAGCTTCCCTGTCATATGTTCGAACGGGGAACGCGGGCCGACCAGCGGCAGTTCCTGCATGCTTCAAATAAATTGCCACTTTTTCCCGATCTGAGGCTGGCCCCTCCCTCAATAGTTGATTTCCATCTGCAAGCCGTGTGGATCGACCTCCTCCCCGCCGACACGCTGCGTGCTGTCGCGCGCCGCCACGGCGCAGGCACAGGCGTCAATGAGATCATCACGGCCGATGCCGGTGCCGTGCCGCAGCGTCAGCCATTTCGGCAAGCGCGTGAAGCCGCATTGCGTCAGCAATGCGAGACGCTGCTCGCGACCTGGCTCGGTTGTCTTCCTCGCAAGCGGGACTTGTCCGGCGAGATTCCAGAAGATCAACTCCGGATGTGCTTCGCCGATCGTCGCCTGCCGCGCCGGTGTCATGATCTCGTCGACGTCCCTGATCTTGTCCCTGATATTCCAGAGCTGCGCCGACACGCCCCTGCCCTTGCCTTCGTGCTCCCAATAATGGCGATTGGCGCTCGCCATGTCCGGAAACGTCCAGAGGTCGCGGCGCGCGCCGAGAAACACGGCGGGGCCGACCAGCTCACGTGCGCGCAGGTCGCAGATACGATAGCCGCTCGGCTTCAATCCAATCGGCATGTCGATCATCGCGCGCGCGTGCGGCATCGCGAGCAAGCGCATCAGGCCCGGCGAATAGTCGAAGCCTTGATCGCCGCGCTCGTCGATCCAGGCGGCGACCCAGCCGAAGCGAAATCCGTCGAGGCCGAGATAGTTTGGCACGTCATGCGTCCGTCATTTTTCAATCTTCACACGCGCGTCGCTTGACATCCGCAAGTTGCAGGGGTATTTCCCGCGCCCTCACGAACACTTCCGTTCGCGACAGACATCATGAACCGAGCAATGCCGCACCGCTACGCAATCCTGGTCCGCCCGTCGAATGACCTACGGTCAATCGATCGCGCACGCTCGGCTCATGGGAGAGGTCTTGCCTGATAGCAAGACCAAAAGTCCAGGTATCACGGACCCTCCCGAGCCAAACGCTCCGGAGGGTTTTTTGTTGACCGAAGTAATACGTCAAGCAGGACACACGACCATGCGACGATCCGATCCCTACATGGACCGCGCCCGCGAGCTCTGCCTCGCCGCCGGCGTCGATCCCGACTCGCGCGTCGGCGAAGGACGCGGCCAGCCGGCCTGGTGCCTATACAAGGACGCCGCGCGCGAGGAGCATCTGGCACGCGAGGCCGATGCGACCGCGAGCGCGATCGCCCAGCTCCGTCCACAGGATGCCCGCTTCCAGAATGCGCCGCTGAAGATCTTCGGTCCGCACGAGGACGCGACGGTGGCGCAGATGCGCAACTGCATGGCGGTCGGCAATGTCGTGTCCGGCGTGATCTGCGCAGACGGCCATCTCGGTTACGCCCAGCCAGTCGGCGGGGTCATCGCCTATGAGAAGCAGATCAGCATCTCCGGCGTCGGCTTCGACATCGGCTGCGGCAACATGGCCGCACGGCTCGACACGCGCTTCGACGACATCGCGGCGATTGTTCCGACGATCATCCGCGACGTCGCCAAGGTGATCTCGTTCGGCGTTGGCCGCGCCAACGCCGAGCGAGCCGAGCACGACCTGTTCGACGACGGCGATGCCTGGCGCGAGAGCGACATGGAGGCCTACCGTCAGAAGGCGGTGGCGCAGCTCGGCACGGTCGGGTCGGGCAACCACTATGTCGATCTCATGCGTGACGAGGAAGGCTTTGTCTGGATCGGCGTCCACTTCGGAAGCCGCGGCCTCGGGCATACGTCCGCGACGCGTTACCTCAAGGCCGCCGGCGGCAAGGACGGCATGAACGTCCCGCCCGCCGTGGTCGACGAGGACTCCGAGCTCGGCCGCCGCTACATCGCGGCGATGCAGCTCGCCGGGCGTTATGCCTATGCGGGCCGCGAGTGGGTCGTCGAACGCGTCCGCCAGATCATCGGCGGCAGCGTGACCGAGAGCGTGCACAACCACCACAACTACGCCTGGCGTGAGACCCACGACGGGCGTGATCTGTGGGTGGTGCGCAAGGGCGCGACACCGGCGTTTCCCGGCCAGAAGGGATTCGTCGGTGGCTCGATGGGCGACGACGCCGTCATTCTCAAGGGCGTCGACAGTCCGGAGGCCAAGGCGTCGCTCTACTCGACCGTGCACGGCGCCGGCCGCCTGTTCGGGCGCAATGAGGCGAAACGGCGCTTCTCGCGCGCGGAGATGGACCGCTGGCTCAACGAGCGTGGCGTCACCTTGATCGGTGCCGACCTCGACGAGAGCCCGATGGCCTATCGCCGCTTGCCCGACGTGCTGGCGCAGCACGCCGGCACCGTGCGGGTGTTGCACACGCTGCGGCCGTTCGCCGTCGCCATGGCCGGCGACGGCGAGTTCGATCCGTGGAAGGACTGACGCAAACAGCAGGCGGGAGGTGATGCCTCCCGCCTGCATCATCTATGTTTCTCCCTTACTTCGGTTTTGCTCGAACAGGCGTTGCGCCAGCAGCGCGTGGCCAAGCGTGCCGCCCGCGCGCACGGCAGCCGCGATCAACGCTGCTTCCGCGACTTCCTCGCGCGTGGCGCCGGCTTTCGCCGCCTGCGCCGTATGTACGTCGAGGCAATAGGCGCATTGCGTGGTGAGGGCGACCGCGAGCGAGATCAGCTCGCGATATTTCGGCGGGATCAATCCGTCTTTGCGCTCGACCGCATGGTTGAAGGCAAGGAACGCGTTGGCCTCGACGGGCGCGAGTGCGATGAGAGCCGGGACAGACTTCAGGTCGTCAGGCTTTTGATATTCGCTCATGGTCTACCTCGTCAGATATTCGCGCATCAGAGCGCGGGCGCGATGCAGGCGTGCCTTCACGGTCTGCCGCGTCGCGCCGAGAGCGTCCGCGATTTCATCGATCGTCATTTCCTTGACGTCGCGCATCAGCGCGACATCGCGATAGTGTGGCGGCAGCGCCTCGAAGGCTGCGGCCACGTCGAGCCGCAGATCGGTTTCCGGGCGCGACAGCAGCAGCACCTCCGCCTCGCCGTCGTCGATCGCAGGCGTGAGGCCAGCCTTGCGGGCAAGCCGCAAGCATTCCCGGCGAACCACGCTGAACAGCCAACCCGAGATCGCCAGCAACGAACGAATCGTCCCGACATGACGGAACAGGATCCAGAGTGCCTCCTGCGTCGCATCCTCGACATCCGCCGAGCTGCGGCAGGTCGCGCGGGCGTAACGGCGAATGTCCGGCTGCGCCGTCTCGAGCAGCGCGGCGATCGCCCTGACATCGCCGAGCCGTGCCGCCTCGAACAGGTTTGGCGAGATCGCAGCCGCACTCACGACACGCCCCCTCGGCCGATCCCGGCCATCGCACACATCGGGCAATAGCCGACCAGCCCCGTCAGCGCGAAGCTGGCGCCGCCGAACGCCACCAGCCACGCCGTGGCGCCGGTGAGATAAACGAGCGCCGCGATCGCCACCGCTACCCCAGCGGCCATCCGCACCGCCTGATGCAGGCCGCCGATGTTCTTCCTGTAAAATGCCATCACGTCCTCCGAGATGAGCCGAGGCGAACTGCCTCGACCATCAAGAGGAAGCGACGGCCGGAAAGGATTCGCGGCCGCCGACAATTTTTTCGCGATCAGCCTCCAACGGCCTGATAGGCCAGACGCTTGAACTCGAAGAAGAACGGGTTCCAGAAGCCCATATGGCGCTGGGCCATCAGCACGCCCGCGGTATTGGCCTGCGGGCAGATCCACCAATGCGTGCCGGCAAGGCCGCCCCACTGGAATTCGCCGGTCGAGTTCGGCGGATCGAATGGCGTCGGCGCGAAGGTGACCGCGCCGCCGAGGCCAAAGCCCTTGCCGGGGATCGGCCCCAGATTGGCGAAGCGGATGGTCTGGCCCGCGGGCAGCTGGTTCGTCATCATCTGCCGCAGCGTGTCGGGCTTGAGCAGCGTATCCGAGCCGGGGAGCAGCGCGCGCACCAGCGCGAGCATGTCGGGCAAGGTCGACACCAGGCCGCCGCCGCCGGACAGCCGCGGGAATTGTCGCCGATAGGCCTGCGGGTAAGGCAGATTGTCTGCGCGCGTCAGGCCCGGCTTCATCGGATCGAGCACGTCGGCGCCGGTATAGAGCGCAACCAGCCTGCCCTGCTGCGCTTCCGGCACGTGGAAGCCGGTATCGGTCATGCCGAGCGGATCGAAGATGCGCGCCTTGAAAAAGGCATCGAGCGGCTTGCCCGAGACGACCTCCACGACGCGACCCAGGACATCGGTCGCGACGGAATATTCCCACGACGTCCCTGGATGATAGGACAGCGGCAGATTGGCCAGCTGGTCGATCATGTCGGTCAGCGGCGTCAGCGGGTTGAGCACGCCCGCCGCGTTGTAACCTTTGAACAGCACCGAGCCGGGATCGAAAATGCCGTAGCTGAGGCCGGATGTGTGGGTCAGGAGCTGACGGATCGTGATCGGGCTATTGGCCGGCTCGACGTCGGCAAGGCTTGCCGCGCCCTGCTTCAGCACCTCGCGATTGCCGAGCTGCGGCAGGAATTTCTCGACCGGATCATCGAGCCCGATACGACCTTCCTCCGCCAGCAGCATGATCGAGCAGGTGACGAATATCTTGGTGTTGGAATAGGCACGAAAGATGTGGTCGGGCCGCAGCGCCGTCTTCGCCTCGCGGTCGGCGAAACCGACGCATTGCTGGTCGACGACGTCGCGGCCGCGCAGTACGGCCCAGGAAACGCCGGGAATGATCTCCTGATCGACGTAACGCTGCATCGCCGTCCGCGCAGCGGAAAAATCAAAGGTTCTGGCGTCCATGTGTTTCCCCCCATTCTGGTTGGGATGGATATAGCGCGCTTTCGCCGGATATGAAGCCCGTCCGATCGACCCTCATGCCTTCATGAACGCAGTGACATGCAGGCGGCGACGGATCTTCATCCCCTGCCGCTCGTACAGCGCGATGGCAGAATTGTTGCTCGAAAACACGTGCAGGAACGGAATTTCGCCGCGCGCTTCGATCCGGCGGGCGACCGCGGCGAGCAGCGCCTGCGCATATCCGCGCCCGCGATAGTTCGGATGGACGCAGACGGCCGTCATCTCGACAAACTTTCCGGGCTTCATCCGCTCGCCCGTCATCGCGACCAGCTCACCGCCGGCGCGGATGCCGAGGAACGTGCCGAGCTGATGCGTCCGCGCGGCGAACGGACCCGGCTTGGTCAGCTCCGTCAGCGCCATCATGGCGGGCACATCGGCGGCGCCCAACGTGACGATCTCGGCATCGCGCAGCGGACTGTCGGCGGGCGAGCCGATCATCTGCTCGCCGGTCTCGGCGATCACCACCTTGAAGCCGTCGGGAACGACGACCGGCTCCGGCGTGAACAGCGCCGCGACCTGCGAGCCCGACATGAGATCTCCGAGCGCCGCAAAACTGGCCGCGGACATGTCGGCCATATCGGCGAACGGCGTCATGTCCACGGGATAGCGCAGCGCCCGCGGGCCGCCCTCCGCGAGATGCCTTTGGCTCGTTGTCAGCGCGCTCCAGATCGGACGATCGAGCAGCGCCACATCGCTCTCGGACACCGGCCTAGTCCTTGTCGAAGCTAACGATGACGGCAGCATTGGCGATGAGGATGGGATCGTTGGCCACTTCCGTGGCCGACGGGATCTCCAGCCCTCCCTTGACTGCGGTGACAGTCACGGTGCCGTAAGGCAGCTCCTTCGCAACGGCTTCCTTGTCAACAGCTTCCGGATTGGGCACGGCGATCGTGACATCGACGAACATGTCGTTCGCGGTCTTGTCGATCATCCGGAAGAAGCCGAGGCTCGAGTGTCTGATGGCATCCGACACCGCCCGCTTCGCCGCCTTGGTGGCGTCTCTGCCATGGACATCGACGCCCATGCCCATCTCGGTGATACAACGAACGCGAGCCATGATTTATTCCTGTGGTTGGTTTGGACTACGTTGATGCAGGTTGTTACCGGATTTTGGCTGATCAGCATACTCCGTCATTGCGAGGAGCGAAGCGACGAAGCAATCCAGACTGCTTCCGCGGAACGACTCTGGATTGCTTCGCTGCGCTCGCAATGACGACCGTGGCGAAGGCATCGATCGATCACGCCTTTGCCTTCTCATGCGCCCGCAGCTCGTCCACGAGCACCCGCACATTCTCCGAATAGTCGATCGGGATCACGACCAGATGCACGCCACCTTCCTTGAAGGCCGCATCCAGCGTCGGGCCAAAGCTGTCGATATCCGCAATGCGATGTCCCTTCGCGCCATAGGCTTTGGCGTAGAGCACAAAATCGGGATTGCCAAAGGTCATGCCGTAATCGGCGAAATGATCGACGGCCTGCTTCCAGCGGATCATGCCGTAGGCGTTGTCCTCCAGCACCAGCACGACCAGGTTGAGCTTGAGGCGGACGGCCGTCTCCATCTCCTGGCTGTTCATCATGAAGCCGCCGTCGCCGGCGACCGCGAGCACGCGGCGGTCGGGATAGAGCATCGCGGCCATCATCGCCGACGGCAGGCCTGCGCCCATCGTCGCCAGCGCATTGTCGAGCAGCAGCGTGTTGGCGACACGGGTTCGATAGTTGCGCGCGAACCAGATCTTGTACATGCCGTTGTCGAGCGCGACGATGCCATTCTCGGGGATCACCTGGCGGATGTCGTGCACGATGCGCTGCGGCGTCGGCGGCCAGCGCGCTTCGGTGGCGCGGTCGGCGATGTGCCTGAGGATTTCCTCGCGCAACGGCAACAGCGCCGCCGCCTGCGGCAGCTTGCCCTCGAGCCGGTCTGCCAGAAGCTCCAGGCTCGGGCCGACGTCGCCGACGACCTCGGCATCGGGAAAATACACCAGCTCGACGCTCGCTGTGGTGTAGCTGACGTGAATCACCTTCGGCCCAGACGGCCCCATGATAAAGGGCGGCTTCTCGATGGGGTCGTGGCCGATCGCCACGATCAGATCGGCCGCGTCGATCGCGTCATGCACATAGTCCCGCTCGGACAGCGCCGCCGTGCCCATGTAGAGATTGGTGCCGCCGGGCACCGTGCCCTTTCCCATCTGCGTCGTGAAGAAAGGAACGCCGGTCCGGCGCACGAAGCTCGCAATGCCGTGGGTCGAACTCGGCCGGCTGGTCGCAGCCCCCATCATCACCAACGGACGCTTTGCGGCCAAAATCATCTCGGCGGCGCGGTCAAGCGCGGTACGGTGGGCGACCGGAATTTCGATCGGGTGGACCGGAATCACGGGGGTCGCAGGTACTTCGTCGCCCGCGATGTCCTCGGGCAGCTCGAGATGCACCGGCCCCGGCCGCTCCTCCATCGCCACGCGGAACGCGTCGCGCACCACGGTCGGGATGCTGGAGGCACTGACGATCTGCCGCGAAAGCTTCGTCAGCGGCTTCATGGTCGCGACCACGTCGACGATCTGGAACCGCGCCTGCCGGCTGCTCATGATTGGCTTCTGGCCGGTGATCAGGATCATCGGCATCGCGCCGAGATGCGCATATGCGGCGCCGGTTGACAGGTTGAGCGCGCCTGGGCCGAGCGTGGACAGACAAACGCCGGGCTTGCCGGTCAGCCGTCCATGCGTGGCAGCCATGAAGGCTGCGGCCTGCTCGTGGCGGGTCAGGACCAGCTCGATCCTGGAGGTGCGAAGCGATTCGACGAGGTCGAGATTTTCCTCGCCGGGCACGCCGAAGATGCGGTCGACGCCTTCGTTCTCCAGCGCGGCGACAAACAGGTCCGATCCTTTGACTTTGTGGTCCTGCCCGCTCATGTCGCCTCCGGATCGCTGCTGGCTCCCGTGTTCCAGGAGCGGGCGTATGGTAGCGGCTCGCGGCACGGGCACAACTCACAAAGCGGCGTGCGGCGGCATCAACCCCGTCATTGCGAACGCAGGCACAGTAGTCCCGGATTTCGCTTCACTCCGAGCTACGGCTGACGCCCCCACCCCACCCGGGGTGGAGCGCGAAACGGCCGAGGCGGCTCTACTCGGCGGCTTCGCTGTGAGGAACGCCCTGCTCGACTTCGAGCTGGAGAATGTCATTGAAGCGGTTGAAGGCTCCGCACAGCGCAATCCGCCAGGTCAGCTCGACGATCTCCGCTTCCGAGAAATGAGCACGCAGGCGCGCGAAGATCTCGTCGCGGGTTTTGTTCCAGGTGTTGGTAACGGCAATGGAATATTCGACGACGAGCTTGTCGAGCTCATCGAGCTCGGGATGATCCTTGTAGTCGACGAGACGCGCGGCGCCCTGTTCCGTCACGCCCTGCACCGCGAGCTTGGGCGCGTGGTGCGAGACGCAGTAATCGCATTTGTTGAGCAAGGAGACCGTGACCAGCGCAAGCTCGAGATGGCGCTTCGAGATCGTGCCCTCGCTCGCGAGGTCGACCAGCAGCGACCACATGTGCTTGAAGATTGGCAGCCGATGCGCCATGACACCGGCCTGGTTCTCGAACGCACCGTAGGTCGTCATCTTGTCCCACAGCGGTCTCAGCGTCTCCGGCAAATCGTCCCTGGTCCTGATCGAAACGCGCGACATGGCCATTCATCCCTCGTTGGAATACGCATGCTGCCATAAAGGCCCGCCCTGCGTCTCGGTCGCGATCGCATGACACCCAAGACATTCGAAACCCGCTGCCTGCGCCTGCCCGCCGCCACCAAGGTCGTGCAGTGGGAAGGCACGTCCGTGTTCAAGGTCGGCGGCAAGATGTTCGCGATCGGTGGCGGCTTTGCAGCAGGTTCCGGCGGCTACATGTTCAAGGTCTCGGACATGGCTTACGGAATGCTGATCGAGCACGGCCTCGCGCGGCCGGCGCCCTATCTGGCACGCGCCAAATGGGTGCAGCTCGTCGGCAACGATGCCCTGCCGGATGCCGAGCTCGGAGCCTATCTGGCGCAGGCCCACGCGTTGATCGTTGCAAAGCTCACACGCAAATCGCGCAAGGCGCTGGAGCTGGAGTGAAAGGCGTCGGCGCACCGTGCTCGATTGACACGCCGACATATCTGACTAAAGTCAGCTATATGCTTGACCCCGTCTCACGCGTCCGCCGCTTCAACCGTGCCGTCACGTCCGCCGTCGGCGCGCTCGATACCTCGTTTCTCGGCCGCGGCCGACCACTCGGTGCCGCGCGCGTGCTCAATGCGATCGGGCACGGACGTTCGGACGTGGCCGAGATCCGCGACTATCTGGGCCTCGATTCCGGGTTGATGAGCCGGTTGCTCCGCAGCCTCGAGGACGAAGGCGTGGTGGAGACGACCGCGCATGCGGACGATGCGCGCCGCCGCGTCGCAAAGCTGACGCGCGCGGGCCGGCGCGAATTCGCCGCCTATGAAGCGCTGTCCAATACGCAGGCCGAGGGCTTCCTGATGCAGCATTCGCAGCGAGAGGCGCTGCTGGCGGCGATGGACCTGATCGCCTCGGCGCTGACGCGCGAGCGCGTTGGGCTCGCCGACATGGATCCGCAGAGCGAGGAGGCCCGCTATTGCCTCGGCGAGTACTATGCCGAGCTCGGCCGCCGCTTCAAACAGGGCTTTGACGTTTCGCTTTCGAAAGACCCGGATGCCAAGGATATGCGCCGCCCGCGCGGCACCTTCATCGTCGCGATGTCGGACACGCTGCCGATCGGCTGTGTGGGCCTGAAGGGAACCGATCACGGCTATGCCGAGATCAAGCGGCTCTGGGTCGCCCCCGCCGCGCGCGGATTGCGGCTCGGCCGGCGCCTGATGGACGCGACCGAGGACGCCGCACGCGGGCTCGGCATCGCCCTGCTGCGGCTCGATACCAACAGCGCGCTGCCCGAAGCCGGCCAGCTCTATCGCACCACCGGCTGGCGCGAGATCCCGCGCTTCAACGACGATCCCTATCCGGATTTGTTCTTCGAAAAGCGATTGTGAGCGGAGCCCACTGCCCCTCCTCCGCGTTATCGTCGAAGCCATGGGAACTTCGACATGACCAGAGACGACCTTGCCGGCATCTACCACGATTACATCGCCTGCCTGAACCGGCAGGACTGGCCGGCACTCGGGCGGTTCGTGCATGATAACGTCGCCCACAATACGCGGCCGCTCCGGCTGTCAGGCTATCGCGCCATGCTGGAGCAGGATTTTCGCGAGATTCCGGATCTGCGGTTCAACGTCGAGATGCTGATCGCCGATCCGCCCAATATTGCGGCGCGGCTGACATTCGATTGCACGCCGGTCGGGACGTTTCTGGGACTCGCCGTGAACGGCAGGCGCGTGTCCTTTTGCGAAAACGTGTTCTACGAATTTCGCGAGGACAAAATCTGGCAGGTGTGGTCGGTGATCGACAAGGCGGCGATCGAAGCGCAGCTCTGAGGCTGCGCCTCGATCGGCCCGCTCACGCCGCCACGGGCGCCGCCGCGCCTTGCGACTTCGCGAACGGGCGGAACGTCATCGCCATCAGGAACGCGCCCAGGCCCATCGCCCAGGAGGCGATGTAGAGCCAGGCGTAGCTGGAGAACGCGTCGTAAATCAGCCCGCCGGCGAGCGGGCCGGTCGCCATGCCGAGGCTGCCGGCCATCGCGGTGCCGCCGATCACCGTGCCCATCATCCGAAGCGGAAAATTTTCGCGGATCAGCACGGCATAGAGCGGCATGGTGCCGGCGTAGATGAAGCCGAACACGGCGCCGACGGCGTAGAACGTCGCGAGGTGATTTGCGAAGACATAGGCGAGCGCGCCGAACGCCTGGAGCAAGAGACCCGAGACCAGCACGCGCTTGGCGCCGAAGCGATCACCCATCAAGCCGAAGGCGATACGGCCGCCGAGGCCGGCAAAGCCCTCGATGCTGTAGATCGTCACCGCCGCGACCAGCGGGATGCCGCAGCTCAAGGCGTAGCTGACGGTATGAATGATCGGGCCGGAATGGGTGGCGCAGCAGAAGAAATTGGTGGCGAGCAGGATCAGGAATTGCGGCGAGCGCAGCGCCTCGCTCATCGACATTTCGTTCTGCCCGGCGCCCTCGCCCATCGGTGCCGCCACAGCCTGCGCAAGCGCGGGCGGACGGCGCACCAGGAACGAGACCGGGATCATGATCGCGCCGACCACCAGCGACACGATCTGCATCGACGTGCGCCAGTCGTGGCCGGAGACGAGCCAGGCCGCGAGCGGCGCCATCGTCATCGGCGCCATGCCCATGCCGGCCGACACCAGCGACACGGCAAGACTGCGATGCGTATCGAACCAGCCGGTGACCGTCGCCATCATCGGCGCGAAGATCGCGGCGCAGGAGGCGCCGGTCAGCAAGCCGAACACGATCTGGAACACCAGCAGTGAGGTCGCATGGCTCGCCGCGAACAGGCTCAGCGACAGCACGATCGACCCCGTCAGCACCACCGGCAACGGCCCGAACCTGTCCGACGCCGTGCCCCAGGCCATGCTGGTGAAGGCCATCGCCAGAAAGCCGATCGTCATCGCGCTGGAGATCCCCGTCACCGACCAGCCGGTGTCCTTGGCGATCGGCTGCAGGAACACCGGCAGCGAGAACATGCCGCCGATCGCGACGCAGCCGAGCAAGCCGCCCGCGGCGACGATCACCCAGCGATAGGAGGAAGCGTTCATTGTGGTCTCCCGTCAGATCTGTCTGGGTAGAAGACGAATGGGAACGGCGCGGGCAGACATCGCCGTCGCAGATTTTTGTGCTCTTGTTCCCGGTTACCCGGCGACGTCTTGACCTTCGATCAGGGATCGCGAATGTGCAATTCGATCAGGCGTTTCGCAAGGCTCATGGCAACGACATTGAACACCTCCTCCAAAAGAACGACAGGCCATGTCTTCATCGCGACCAGCGTCGATGGCTTCATTGCCCGGCCGGATGGCGACATCGACTGGCTGACGGGATACGCCGCCACCGGCGAGGACACCGGCTACGACGCGTTCATGGCAACGATCGACGGGCTGGTGATGGGCCGCGCGACGTTCGAGAAGGTGCTCTCGTTCGACAGCTGGCCATTCAGCAAGCCCGTCATCGTCATGAGCCGAACCTTGTCACAAGGTGACGTGCGCGCCGGCCTCGACGGCAAGGTCCGGATCTCGTCGCTGGCGCCCCGGCGCCTGATGGAAGCACTCGCCGTCGAGGGCTGGCGGCGCGCCTATGTCGATGGCGGACAGGTGATCCAGTCGTTCCTGCAAGACAAGCTGATCAGCGACCTCGTGCTGACGCGCGTTCCGGTGCTGCTTGGCGAGGGTCTCCCGCTGTTTGGACGGCTGACGACCGATCTGCCGCTCCGGCATGTGGAAACGACGACGTTCGCCTCGGGGCTGGTCCAGAGCAGATACGAGCTCGACTAATCGCGCTAAAACAAATTTCGATCGGAACACTCACATGCCCAAGATCGACATCGCCGCTGTCCCGGCCCGCAAGGGCTCCGGCTATCCCGCCCCTTTCGCCGGCCCTTGTGCCGAGCGCATTCGGCAGCGGCTCGGCAATGCCGGTGGCCTCTCCGATTTCGGCGTCAACCTGATGCACCTGCCGCCCGGCAGCTGGTCGAGCCAGCGGCACTGGCATTCGCATGAGGACGAGTTCGTCTACGTGCTCGAAGGCGAAGTGGTGCTGATCGAGGACGAATGCGAAACCGTGCTGCGCGCCGGCGACTGCGCCGCCTTTCCGAAGGGCAGCGGCAACGGCCACCACATGATCAACCGGTCGGAGGCGATGGCCATCTATCTCGAAATCGGCGCGCGTGCGCCCGAGGACCTGACGACCTGCTCCGATATCGACATGATGAGCGCGAACTCCGATGGCCGGTTCGTGCACAAGGACGGCACGCCCTATCCGGACTAGTTCGCCAGCTCCTGCTTCCCGATCCAGTCGTTGATCAGCTTCGCGACATCATCCGAGTTGCGGTCCATCATCAGCATGTGGGTGTTGCCCTTGAGGCCCATCTCCGGCAGCTCGAACGTATCGACCTTGCCGCCCGCGGTCGCGATCGCCTGGCCCCATTTGGTCGGGTTGACCACGAGCTTCGACCACACCGGGACCTTGTCGAGGAAATCGCCCCACACGATCAGATGCGGCACGCCCTTGAGCTTTGCCGCATCGGCCTTCGCCGGATCGGGCGCGCCTGACGGCTCGACGGTGATCAGCGCCTTCACCTTGTCGGGCGCATTCAGCGCCGCCGTGAAGCCGAAATTGCCGCCCTGGCTGTGGACCAGGACGATGCACGGGCACACCTTCTGCACCAGTGCGTCATAGGCCCTTTGCGTGGCGGCGTCGTTCGTGGCCCAGCGTGGAATGCCCTGCTTGGCAAACTGGTCGAACGCCTCGATCGGGAATTGCTCGCCCTCGAACACCTCGCGCTTGCCGCCGACCTCGTAAGCAGGCCCGATCCGGAACAGCTCCCACGCTTCCTTCTTCGGCCGAAAGAACGGCTCGCTCTTGAAGATCTCGGGGTAGCGCGCCCAGGAGGCCCGGCCGCGCTCGACCGCATCGGAGACGTAGACGTCATAGCCGGCATTGAGGAAGAACTGCTGCCAGCCCGGCTTGCCGTCCGGCTTGGTCTCCCACGTCACGCCGGAGAGACCGCCGCCATGCCAAAGCAGCAGCGGCAGTTTCGATTTCGGTGCGGCCTGCTTGACGAACTGAACGTACATCTGCTCGACCTCGAACTCGCCGTTCGGATCGACCTTGATCGGCGGCGCGCCGGGCGAGAACACGATCTCCTTCGACGGAAGCCCGCTCAGGGTCTCGGTGTGGCCGCCGACATGGAAGCTGCCGACCTCCTTGACGAGATAGTCGGCCGCAGCGGGCGTAGCCGCCGCGATGGTTGCGGCCAACGCAATTCCGATCGTGCGCATGAAGTTTTCCTCCGACTCTTGTTGTTGGCGGCATTGTCACCAACAACACCATCGAAAACAACCCCACGCGCAGCCGGCCGCCGCGCGATCAATGATGCGCGGCGGATCAGTTGCGATTATCCCGGAAGCGTCACCCATTACCCCAGCTAGCACGCTGACGCCATGCGCTGACGGTGAGCCACACCGCCGAAACCAGGAAGTAGATCGCGCCGACCGCGGCATAGCCCGTGACGGTCGCGATCGACGGAGACATCGGCGTCGTCGCCTGAAAGATGAAGAAGCCGCCGGCGAGCGCCGACTGGCCGCCGCTGAGCACCATGGCCCATTGCGCGCCGAAGCTCTTCCACCGCCGGATGGCTGTTCCGAGCTGAAGCAATCCCGACAGGATCGCCCAGGCACCGAATACACCGAGCACCCAGTTCATGCTCATCTGCAAGGCAAAGAGGACGGCGGCAGCGGTCACAAGGCTGACCACGACATTCAGCGCCTGCGTGCGATTCTGACCGAGCCCACCGCTGCGTAAGCCATCCACGAAGTTGGCCGCGGCGTCCCATGCGGGATAGAGGACGAGCAAGGCGCCGGCAATCGGCTGAGACGATGCGCCAACGGCGAACGCAGCAACGAACCACGCGATGGAGAACGCGGCGCGGACAAAGTAGTATTGCTTCAGCCATCGCTCGCGATCGGCCCGAACGAAATCCAGTTGATCATACGACATCGAAGTCTCTCCTTTACCTACTAGTTGGTAGTTTATGCGCACAACAGGGCGCACTCGCTGCGGATGGCCCGCGGGCGTGTCGTTATCGTCTCGCGATGTCTCTCAGTGTCTGGCCGACAACCGATCCAGCAGCGGGGCGGTGATCACGCCGAATATCTTGGGATCGCCATAGGCGCGCGCCGACAGCATCGCGCCGTGAACCGTCGCCATGAATCCCTCCGCCTCGACCTTCGCCGTGCCGGAGAGATGCAGCCGCCCCTTCCGTTTTCCCCGCTCCATCACCGATGTCAGCCAGGACGCCAGCGCGCGAAAGTGCGCGCGGACTTCCAGCGCCACCTCTTCCGGCAGGATCGGAAGCTCGCTGGCCAGCAGCGCGCAGACGCAGAAGGGCGCGGTCGCGTCATTGATGCACGTCTCCCAATAGGCGACGTAGCTTTTGAGCTGGTCACGCGGATCAGGGATGTTGCGTTCGAGCGCCGCCAGCCCCGCCTCCGCTTCCGCGCGGTAGCGCGACACGAGGGTGCGGACCAGATCGACCTTGCTGGCGAAATGGTGGTGGATGCTCGGCTTGCGGATGCCGACGACTTCGGCCACGTCGGCATAGCTGAAGCCGTTATAGCCGCCCGCGATGATCAGGCCGCGCGCGCAGGTCAGGATGTCGTCGGCGGTCGAGGAAACGTTGGTCATTGAGCTTAGCTACCTTCCAGTTGGTAGGCAGTCAAGAATGGGGTGCTTCAACGATCCGTGAGTGGTAGGAGCCCCCGCATGACCATTCGCCCGATCGTCCGTTACCCCGACCGCCGTCTGGCGACGCCCGCACGCCCCGTCACCGCCTTCGACGACGGCTTGCGCGAGCTCGCAGCCGATCTGCTCGACACCATGCGCGCCGCACCCGGCATCGGCATCACCGCGCCGCATATCGGCGTGCCCTTAAGGATCGTCGTGCTCGATCTCGACGCAAAGGTAGGCCCGCAGAGCTACGTCAATCCGGAGATCGAATGGGCCTCGCCCGAGATGATCCTGCACAAGGAAGGCAGCGTCTCGATGCCCGGGGTCAACGACGAGGTGCAGCGCCACGCGCGCGTGCGGATCAATTACCGGGATCTCGACGGCAACATGCACACTGAAGAATCCGACGGCTTGCGCGCCGTCTGCCACCAGCATGAGATCGACCAGCTCGACGGGATGTTCTGGATCCAGCGGCTGTCGCGGCTGAAGCGGGAGCGGCTGATCAAGAAATTCGAGAAGATGTCGCGGAGTTCGTAGGGCGATCCCGCGCGATACCAGCGAGATATTTTGCCGGCGGCTTGCCGAGAGCCTTCTTGAACATGGTGATGAAGGCCGCGACGGAGTCATAGCCGAGGTCCGCCGAAACCTGCTGCACGCTTGCGCCGGAGGTGAGCTCCCGAATGGCGACGATCAGGTGCAGTTGCTGCCGCCAGCGCCCGAAGCTGAGCCCCGTCTCCCTGACGATGAGACGCGCGAGGCTGCTCTCGCTCAGCGCAACGCGTCGGGCCCATTCGGCCAGCGTCCTGCGGTCGGAGGGATCTTCGGCGAGCGCTTTGGCAATCCGCTTCAATCGCGGCTCGGGCGAAAGCGGCAGATGCAACTGCTGAACCGGCATGCGGGGTAGTTCGCGCAGGAGCACTGTCGCCAGCAGATCCTCCCTCGCCTCGTCATTAGTGACCTGGTCGGACAAGTCGACGATCAATTCGCGCAGCAGCGGCGAGATCGACAATGTGCAGCATCGATCCGGCAGGTCGATCATGTCAGGCTCGATGTAGATGAAAAACAGCCGCGCATTGGCGGTCGCGAGGTTGCTGTGCTTCATGCCGCCCGGCACCCACACCGCGCAATGTGGCGGCACCATCCAGAGCCCGCCGGGAACGCGGCATGTGACGCCGCCGCCCAGTGCGAAGATCAGCTGACCCTTGCGGTGTTGATGATCCGGCACTTCCGCCCTGGTCCCGCTGACATCGACGCGCACGGCAATAACCGGCGCGGAGCGATCGTCGACATCGAGATTGGACCAGGGAAAGCGAAGGGGCTGCCGCATGCCTGACTGTTTTTAGTCATTGATTGGATGAATATCTAAATTCAGGAGACGCCGAAGTCCATAGGCTTGCGCCGAACCTGCCCGGTCGGCGGCCGGCACTCACGCGATCTAGGGATACAATCATGCATGGCATCATGACCTCGAAAGCAGCCGAGCTTGGACGTGAGGTCCGCACCCAGGCAGGTGCCGTGCGCGGCCTCGGACGGGATGCGAACGGCGTTTATGCGTTCAAAGGCATCCCGTACGCAGCGCCGCCGGTCGGGCCTCTGCGCTGGTGCGCACCAAGGCCGCCGGCACCGTGGGACGGCGTGCGCGATGCGCTCACCTTCGGCGCGGGCAGTCTGTCGGCGCTCGAGAATGACCATCGGCCGGGACCGCGCGACGAGGACTGTCTCTACCTCAACGTCTGGACTGCCGCACGGCGCACCGACGAGAAGCGGCCCGTGATGGTGTGGGTTCACGGCGGCGGTTTTCAGTTCGGCTCGTCGGCCAATCCCGCAACCGATGGCGCCGTGTTGGCCGCCAAGGGTGTCGTCGTCGTCAGCTTCAATTACCGCCTCGGGATCCTCGGCTTCTTCGCCCATCCTTATCTCGACACGGAAGCGCCGTCAGGCAATTACGGCTTGCAGGACCAGGTGATGGCGCTGCGCTGGGTCGAGGCCAACATCGCGGGCTTCGGCGGCGATCCCGACAGCGTCACATTGTTCGGCGAGTCCGCCGGAGCCATGGCCGTCGGCATCCTGATGGCTTCGCCGCTCGCACGCGGATTGTTTCACAAAGCCATCGGACAGAGCGGCGCCTTCTGGGATGGCAGGCACGGGCCGCTCCAGACTTTCGAGGAAGCCCGGGCGCGGGGCCGCGCCTTCGCCCGACAGCAAGGCAATGCGTCGATCGCGGAATTGCGCACCATGCCCGCCGACCGCTTGAATGCCGCCGCGCCGTGGAGCTTCAAGGCCAGCCCCGTCATTGCGGCATTCTCGCCAAGCATCGATCATCAATTGGTGCCTGACGTGCCCGCCCGGCGTTTCCTGCGCGGCGAACAGATGCACATCCCGTTGCTGGCGGGCTGGAATGCCGCGGAGGAATTCCCTTTTCCAGCGCAATCGCTGCAGCATCAGTCGGCCCTCGCCTTTCTCGCCGCAGCCGAGCGGATGTTCGGCCAGGAGCACATGGCCGATTTCCAGAAGGTCTATCCTGCGGCGACCGACGCGCAGGCCAGGGCGTCGGCGGCAGCGCTCACCGGCGACACCGTCATCGGCGAGCAGTGCTGGCAGTGGCTGCAGCTGCATCGAGGCGCGGGACGTGCGCCGGTCTACGGTTACATCTTCAACTATACGTCGCCCTACACGCCGATCGCCTCGCACGTCACCGAGATCCCGTTCGTGTTCGGAACGCTGACGCCGCAACAGATCGTCGGCAGCACGGCGCCGCCGGCCGAGGCGGACCGCGCGCTGGCGGGAACGATGATGGACTATTGGGTGAACTTCGCGACATGCGGCGATCCGAACGGACCGGGCCTGCCGCTCTGGCCCGCCTATGACGAGAACGACGTCGTGCAGATCATCGGCAACACGATCGAAGCCCGCCCCAATCCGCAAGCCGCTCGCTTCCGCTTTCTCGACCGTTTCAGGCAGGACGGCGTGCTGCCGATGCGCTGGCGCGAAATGCCGTGAGCGGGAGGACCTCTACCGAACCGCGCCGATCCCCGCCAGGATCAGATCGACACCGGCGAGGAACTGCTCGCGGTCGTCGTGATCGCGCAGCTGGGCCGCCATCTGCCGCACGAACGGATATTTCGCGGGGTCGAGTGCTCCCCACTTGCCCGCGACACCGGCGAGAAAAGCCGATCGGTCCGTGCCGGGTGCAACAAGGCGGGCGTTGGCGGCGTTCTGTCCGGCGACGCCGAGGATGTAGTGCACGAGCGCTGACGCGGAATCGAAGAGTGCGGCCTCGGGCACGCCAAGCGCCTGGAGGCGGCTGCCGACGCTCTCGACGATCTCCAGCGTTGCGGGCCGCCACGGCTCGCGGAACAGCTGCGCACCGACCCAGGAGTGGGCGTCGATCGCGTCGAACACGCCGAGTGCCACAGCGCGGATCGACTCGCGCGGCCTGGCGCCACCGGCCCCCTCCGACACGACACGGGCGATAATATCGTCGGCAGCCGCCGCGAGAAGCTCGTTCTTATCGGCGACGTGCCAGTAGATCGCCCCGCTGCCAGTTGCGAGATCCGCCGCGAGCGCACGGACGGTCAACGCGCCCTCGCCGCCGCGGTCGAGGATCTCGATCGCGGCCGCGATGATCCGCTCCTTCGAGAGCGCGTCGCTACGCCGTTCAATCCGGTGAGACTTCTTCGCCATGGACGCCATCTTGACATGAATGGAACGTTGCTCCAATACTATGGAACAACGTTCCATTATCTTTGGTGAAGGGTTTCCGATGACGACACCGGTCACGATCGTCGGTGCAGGCCTCGGCGGCCTCACGCTCGCCCGCGTGCTCCATTTGCATGGCATTCCCGTTCACATCTACGAGGCGGAAGCTTCGGCGATGGAGCGGACGCAAGGCAGGATGCTCGATATCCACGACGACAGCGGACAACTCGCATTGAAGGACGCAGGCCTGTACGAGGCGTTTTGCAAACTCATCCACACCGGTGGCCAGGCCTCGCGCGTGCTCGACCGGAACGGCAAAGTGCTGCTCGACGAGCCCGACGACGGCACAGGGGGCCGGCCCGAGGTGAACAGGGGCGACCTGCGGGGCATCCTGCTGGATTCTCTTCCACCAGCGACGATTCAATGGGGCAAGAAGCTCGCGAGCGCCGACGCGCACAGCGACGGCCGGCATCAGCTGACATTCGCCGACGGATCCAGCGTGCGCACAAAACTGCTCGTGGGCGCTGATGGCGCATGGTCGAAGGTGCGGCCGCTGCTGTCGGACGCTGTGCCCCGCTATGTCGGCACGTCGTTCATCGAGGCCCACCTGCGCGACGCCGACGCCAGGCACCCGGCAACGGCCGAAGCGGTCGGCGGCGGTACACTGTTCGCGCTCGCACCCGGCAAGGGCATCTTTGCGCACCGCGAACCCGAGAGCGTGCTTCACGCCTATATCGCACTGAACCGCTCCGCCGAATGGTTTGCCGCGATCGACTTCAGCGACGCTCCCGCCGCGGTCGCGCGCATCGCGGCCGAGTTCAGCGGCTGGGCACCCGATCTCACCGCACTGATCACCGACGCCGATACGCCGCCGGTGCTGCGCATGCTCCACACGCTGCCGAACGACCATCGCTGGGAGCGTCTGCCCGGGGTGACGCTTGTCGGCGATGCCGCGCATCTGATGCCGCCGGCCGGCGATGGCGCCAACCTTGCCATGCTCGACGGCGCCGAGCTCGGCAAGGCCATTGCTGCGCGCCCCGACGACGTCGAGGCCGCGCTTGCGGCTTACGAAGCGGCGTTGTTCCCGCGCAGCCAATCGGCAGCAATCGGCGCGCACCAGATCCTGGAGCTCTGCCTCGGCGAACGCGCGCCGATCAGCCTGGTGGAGTTTTTCAACGGGATGCGTGGGCCGGAGCGCGGCTGAATCGCTGCAACTCCTCCTGCGTCAAACCGCCTCGCCGGCCGAGTGAACAAACACACCCGCTCACGCGTCTACCCGTCCCCACTCCGCCACGTTCCGGCGCAAGACGGAAGAATTCATGACAGTTCGCAAGTTCGCCATCGCCGACGCTGCATTTGAACGCTCGCCCGGTCAGGACGGCGAGATCTTCGCCGGCAACGTCATCGACCAGCGCCACGGCGGACCCGTCACCATCGGCTACGGCCGCTATGGGCCGAACCAGAACCTCGACGAAAAGCTCACCGTCGACGACGTCATGCTCGTCCTCGAAGGAAAGCTCTCGGTGACGAGCAACGGAAGCACCGTCATCGCGGGGCCCGGCGAGATCGTCTACATGCCGAAGGGCGAGACCGTCACCATCCGCTCGCACGAGCAAGGCGCCGTCACCGCCTACGTCACCTATCCGCATTGGCAGGAGGCACGCGGGTGAGGCGCGAACTCGATTATGGATAGCGGCCTGTCGGTCTCCCGCGATGGAAGGGACAGGCCGCCGTTGTCGAGCCCCTATTTCAGCGGCAGAAACAGCTCCGCGACCGTCTCATGCTCCGGCACCTCCGGGAAGAAGCTCAGCCGCTGGCAATAGATCGGGAAGTCGCGTGCTTCCTCGCCGCTGGCCGGGAGCCAGTCGCGATAGAGATAGAGCGCGGCGGGCTCGAGATTGTCGGTGTAGCCAACGATGCGCAGCACGGCGCAGCGTCCGCCGGGAATCTCGCCGGCCTTGATCCCCTCGCCGTTTGCTGCGATCGGCTGGTCGGTCCCGACACAGAGATCCACGCTGTAATCGGCAGGCGATGCAGGACGACGCTCGGACCGCCAGACGTTGAAGGTCGGACTTGTGCTGGGGTGCAGACCCGCAGCCTTGCGCCATGCGATGAAGCGATGGATGGTGGCACGAAGCGTCTCAGGGCTCCCGCGATGCTCCATGATCGCGATCTTCGTCGTGGGCACGTCGCGGATCGTCACGTCGTTCGTCGTATAGGTCGTCTGCATGAGCTTGCTCCTCGCGGTTTCGAGAGGCCCGAAGGCCACAAGCCACGGCTCCCAGTCCGGCGATGTCCGGAACGACGACGGCGATTGCCCGAACCGTTGCCGAAAGGCGCGGGCGAAGGCATCGGGTGCGTCGTAGCCGGCATCCATCGCGATCTCCGTGACGCTCTGCGCATCACCATAGGCCAGCTGATGCGATGCACGCTTCATGCGGGCCAGCTGGACATAGCGATGCACAGATAACCCGAAGGTCGCCGTGAACTGCCGGTGGAAGTGAAATTTCGAGAAGGCCGCAACGACGCTCAGCGTATCGAGGTCGAGATCATCGTCGAGATGCCGATCGATATGATCGAGCACCCGCCGCATCCGGTCCCGATAGGTTTGCACCGCCGCCTTCATCGTTCTTTCTCCGTGGCGGCGTTAGTTAGTCGCGGATGGGCGTGATGCGCTCGACCGATCTTGCGGTTTTGGCTTTCGTAGGATGGGTAGAGCGCAGCGAAACCCATCGGGTTCTTGTGGAGGAGCGAAGATGGGTTTCGCTTCGCTCTACCCATCCTACGATTGCCTACCCTCCCGCCATCAGCGCCTTCGCCACCGCCATATATGCCGGCAGCGTCACGGGGTCGTTGGCGGCGTTGCCTGCGACGGGATGCGAGGCGTAGCGCGCGATCACCATCTCGGCCTTGGGATCGATGTAGATGCCCTGGCCGTGAACACCGCGCGCCATGAAGGCACCGTGCGCATTGTGCGTGACCCACCATTGATTGCGGTAGGAGGCGCCGGGCAGCGTGGTGTAGCCGGCCGGCCTGAATTTTTCGGGATCGCCGCCGCGCGCGATGTCCTCGACCACATGTGACGGCACGATCTGGCGGCCGTTGCAGCGGCCGTGGTTGCGGATCATCTCGCCGAAACGGGCGAGATCGCGCAACGTCGTCGAGAGGCCGCCACCGCCGCTCTCGGTGCCGATGCGGTCGACGTGATAATGCGCGTCCTCCTCCGCACCCATGGGCGACCAGATCCGCTCGGAGAGCAGATCGGACAGCGTCATGCCGCTGGCGCGCCGGATGATGAAGGCCAGCACGTCGGAATTGACGGTCTTGTAGGCAAAGGCCTTGCCGTGCTCGCCCTGCTTCTTCTGCGCGACGAGGAAATCGAAAATGTTGGTCGCGCCTTGATAGTCCGGCGGGATCGGCGCCATGCCGTTGGCGCGCCGCAAGCTCCACACATCCGAATTCTTGTCGGTATAGACCTCGGTGTATTCGAGCCCCGTGGTCATATCCATGGCCTCGTGCACCCGTGCATCGCCGAACGCGCTCGCTTTCAACTCCGGCAAATATTCGGTGATCGGCGCCTGCGGGTCGATCTTGCCCTCCGCAATCAGCATACCCGCGAGCGTGCCGGTGAACGACTTCGTCACCGACATCGCGATATGCGGCTTGTGCGGCTTCAGCGCACCGAAATAGCGCTCATGGATCAGCTTGCCCCGATGCAGCACCGCGATGCCGTCGGTGCAGGTCTCCTCCAGCATCTTCGCGAAGGTCATGGGCCGGCCGTCCATCGTGGTCGAGGCGACCGCGCCGATGTCGTGGTCCGCGCGCAGCAACACCGACGCAGGCCCCGCCCCGCGCCAGACATTCACCGTCGGCACCAGCTGGCGGATGTTGCTCCAGGCCCAGCGCAGTTCAGGGAAGCTGCGGAAGGAGCCATCGTGGAACGTGATGGTGCGATCCGGCGCCGGCGGGAAGCCCTGCATCCAGCCGAGGGTTTCGGGGTCGGATTCGGTGGCGGTGGCAGGTGGGTTAGCGGGGGTGAGTTGGACAGACATCAACACTGGCTCCGGAAACAACGGTGTATGTGTCGTATCATGGGAGCCCGCGATGAACACCGGTGTTTGCGCGGAAATGATCGTCGTCGCGGCACGACGCCGGGCTTTAGTTTAAAGAAGCATATAACGCAGCGAAACTCGCCACCCTTGGTTCAAGAATGCAATGGATTTCGCAGCGCACTACCTATCCAACGCGATCTCACGCCGCCTTACGCAGTCGAACAACACAAAGCTGCGCGCGCAGGCTATCAAAACACATGTAATCGCTCTATGGTTGAAGCAGCTAGGCTTAGCGCGGGAGATCGAGTTGTGTCGCTAGACAAGGTACGTCGGCCAGTTCTGTACTCAACCATGACCAAGCTGGCGTACAATATTAATCAACAGTTCTACGGTAACCTGCACTACTTGTGGTGCACGCCGTACTTCGAGTCAGACTACAGTGCGCCCACGTTTGCCGTTCCGCCAAGCTCGTCGCCATTGGAAATCTACAATCGCCTCAAACGCGAAGTTGAGAGCGGAGACGGTCACGACTCACTGATAAAGGTCAAGCGACTTGGGGCTCGTCGCGGTGCCGACGCAATGGAGAAACGAGGCAAGATTACTGCTGCGCAAGCTAAGGAAATCCGAACTATCTGCAAGCTGGCGGATCGGGAGCAGTTCAAGCCCTTGATGTGCATCATCCCGCGGCTTGAAGCTATCCCCTACAGTCAAACTGTTGATGTCAAATCCAAAGCCCATCCGTTGTCGCAGGAGTACGTCGTTGCCGACCTCCCTCACACTGCGTTCGATGTCATCAGGATAGGATAAGCTTATGTTCGATTTGCGCACCGCGATCCAGCGTTGGAGCCCTTCACAGCAACGTGAGATTCTCTATTTTTTGGTGAGGTATTTCAAGCAAGCTCAATTCTTGAAAAACAAGGGAAAGAATATCTTCGACGACGTATTCGATCGTTTTCCAAGCCAAGACGTGCACGATGCGGCACTGAGTGCAATGACCGCAATCGAAACAGACATTGGACAAAAGGCATCGGAGTTCGACGACGCCACTGCGGCAGAGGTACTTGATTTCCTCCTCGCGATAGAGGACGAAATCGCGGATGAGTTAACGGACTATGATATTGCGAAGGCGTCGTCCTTCTTCAAGAACTAGTTTGATCCACGTGGTGGCGCACAGAGATCGTTTGCGACTCTAGCGTCATCTCCGCGTCCGCGGTCACGCCCTCCAAGAAGGCGGCGACCGCGTCTACGACGGCATAGTTGTAGATGCGGCCGCCGAGCCAAGGTCTTCCCGACTCGGCGATTTGCCCTACCCCTTCCGCCCCGTGCGCTTCTTCGCCTTTGCCGCACGCTTGCGGCCCGGTGCTACGGCGCGCGCCGGCACGCGTGCCGCCCGGCCGCCTGTGTCGGCGGTCAGTTCGGGGCGCAACCTGGCGAGCTTGGCGCGGTCGGGCATCAGGTCGGCAAAGCCGTCGAGCACGCTCGGTGCGGACGGACCGTCGCTGGCGGCGGCTATCGCTGCCGGGGCTGGGATCTGGCTGAGTGCCTGCAACCGCCGGCACGCCTCGCCGAGGTGGTAGGCCTCGCCGCCGAGCGCCACCCATTGGCCGACCTCGGGATGCAGCACGAGATTGGCCGAGTGGTTGTCGGTGTTGCTGGTGGGGTAATCGACGAACACGTCCATGCCCGACTGCACGCCGACCATCACGCCCTGCGCCGACCACGACACCGCGACGTCGACGCGGTAGCGGCCCGGCTTCTCGAAAGCGAAGCCCGCCGTGCTCCAGAACACTTTTGCCGACGCCGTGACGCTTTCGCCGGGCGCGAGTTCAGCCACCTTCGCGTGCTCGCACAGGATCACGAAGGGCCGCACGGGACGCTCAAGGCCCTCGCCGTCGGTGACGGTGATCGAGCCGAACAGCGCCTCGATGCTGACGTCGTTCGGCGCGCGCAGCGACACGCCGCTGGTGTTCGTCATCGTCCAGGTCAGGTCGAGCGGCTGGCCGAGCGCGACACGGTCGGTTGCAGCCGTCACCGTCAGCGCCAGCTCGGACGGCTCGAAATCGTGCCGGTCGGCGGCCTGCGGCGCGCCGGTCGGGAACCAGCTTGCGAACGGCCATCCGCCCGGACGAATGACGGGATCCGGCATGTGGTTGAGGTGATGACGGACGTTGGTGTTGTGCGCGAGCTTGATCTGGTCCGGGAACACGCCTGGTGCGCCGGTCGCAGGACCGCCGAGCACGTCCGCGACGCTCGGCGTCGTGGTCATGATCGAGTTGTCGGCCGCCGTCTCCTGCTCCTGGTGGATCTGGTTGAGCGTATGCGTCAGCTCGTGCGTCGCACTGCGCAGGAACGCACGCGGCACGTCGCGCTGCTTCTTGTTGGCGGCGAGACCGAAGTTCGAGGAATCCCCGACGGGATAGCCGTCATCGGAGAAGCTGGCGCAGCCTTCGCGGGGCACGCCGATCTGGTCGTACATGATGCCGCGCGAGCAGCCGAGCTTTGCCGGCACCACGATCATGTGCACGCGCCATTCGGTGTCGAGATTGGTCGCGGGATTGCGCACGCTGGTCATCAGCGCATGCAGATCCGAGGAGCTCCAGCAATTGGTCGGCGTCACGCCTGCGGGCACCGGGATGTTGAGCTGGTCCTGCACCACCGACAGCTGCCAGCCGGTCTTGGCGAAGACGGTGTCGAAGAACTCGGTGCCGCCGGCACCATCGGGCACCGGCGCGGGCCTGACGGCACCGACCAGCGTGTCGATCTCCAGCGTGCAGCGGCGGAAGAATTTCGACACCCAGGCGAGCGTGATGCTGCCCTTGTCGACGCCGCCGTCGAACAGCCGGCCCTGGTAGAACGGCCCGCCGGTCAGCGAGAACGGAAACGGCGCCGGCACTTTCGACAGCTTCATCGTCACGGTGCGCGACGGCGTCGCCGGGAACGTGCCCTTGAACTGGCCGGCCGGCGGTTGCGTGTAGTTGAACTGCTCGGCGACGATGGTGAGCTCGCACTTCTTCGGCCGCGGGACCGCGATGGGCGCGGACACGCTGGTGACCCGGAGATAGGAGTGATAGCGCGCGCGGGGAAAGATCGGGATCCTCGGCCTGAGGATCGGCGACGGAATGATGGGATTGTCGACCGCGCTGAGCGAGCCCGCGAGGCTCGTCAGGCCCGAGTCCATTGCGGCTTCATCTTCGTCCGTGCCGATCAAAGGCGGCAACGGGTTGATCGGGCCGATCACCGGCCGCTTCGAATAGAGATCGCCGCTGACGATCAGATGATCCGCGCCGCCGTCGGGCGCCGAGCGGTCGACGCGCAAGGTGCCCTCGAACGACACAAAGCCCGCAATCGGCTTGAAGTTGATCTGGTAGCAGCCCTCGCGAAAATCGAGCTTGCACAGCTTGAACGGCGGAATCGGCTGGAGATCCGTCGCGGCCGGCTGGCCGCCGTCGTCATCGTCGCCGAAGCTGATCTGGCGCGAGAGTGGCACGAGCGGCTTCATCGCCGGCTCGACCGATGCCGTGGTCATCTTCGACAGGCTTGTCGATTCATGCTCCGAGCAATTGCACATGTCGTTGTCTCCTCGTTGAGATGACGAGGCGATCGAAATGAGCGGCGGAATCATTCGCGGGTACATCCGCGTTATTCTGGTCGGCCAGGGCGTCCTTGCGATCCTACGCGCGCCGATAGGTCACAAGGCAGCCCTCTGAATCCGTAAACTCAAACCGGTCGGCCTCGAATGAAATGCGATAGGTCACGAGTTCATCAGTCGCCGTCCCGACCACGAGTGTGCTGGAATCTTCGAGACGGTAGATGCCCGCGTCCCACCACACCATGCCCTGCCCTGGTCCGCGCACGCCGCGGTAGGTGCCGGTCGAGAAAGTGAGGGTCGCGGGATATTTGTCCGCACACGCAGCCGTCGTGGTTTTGGTCCACGCACCAACCATGCTCTGTCCGTGTTTGTCGGCCATAGTGTCTCCATAGCTCTCATCGGCCGGCACAAGACCGGTCGATGGCTATTTCAACATGTCGCTCTGGCGTGTGCAGCTCATTTGAAGCTGACGTGGCGGGAACTCGCCGCCACAATCACAGCACGCACTTTATCGCAGCATTGACGCCAGCGTGCGTGTGAAGCGGTTCACAGCGAAGGTGCGACAAATTGGGCGGAGCGGTGGGACGAGAAAAAGGCTCGGCGTTGGAGCGGCGCGCACCTGCTCACGTGCTCATTGCTTGAAGCAATGCTCGCGGTGCCACTGTAAAAAATGTGGATGAGGCCGATCCGACGGCCTTCTTGGCTCAAGCGCCCGACCGGACTTGTTGATGACCGATCGAACTCCTTCCAGGTCGTTTGTCTGGCGCGAGATCAGTATTTCCAGATCATCGGCCAAGCTGATCAAACCGCGATCGAACATCCAATGAGCGGTACCGGACAGAGCGATCCCATTGCTCACGATGTCCGGCCCGCTTGCCTCCACAGAGCGAATGTGCGCCGCCGCGACTTCTGCGCGACCCATTCCGTTGATGAGCTTCAGCCCGGTAATAGCGCAGCGTTCATCATAGGCGCGCAGCACAATCCGGCGAAAAACGCGATCGCGCAGAACTCTCGATACCGTAAGGCTGACGCGATCGCGCTGCTGCTCGAATATGAACGGCGCCTGCTCTGTTTCGCCAAGCTGAGACAACCGAACATCGGCATCAACGCGAGGCAGCAGCGGTGCACCTTCCGCAAAACCGAGTTCGAATATTCTATTGAAGTCTTCCGCGGAGAGTGGCCGCACTGCCGCTTGAGCACGTCCCGAAATTTGGCCCTGCTCATTCAAGACGCCGCGTTCCACAAGCCCCATTGGCCCGCTGAACGGAACTGGATTGGCAAAATCGAGATAACTTCCAGGTTCGATTAGAGCCAGATACATCCTCGGAGTATTTGGGTCAGGAATGACCTGTTGAACCCGAGCAATCGCAAAATAGCCGCGCGTCTCGGCGACTTTGCGCGGTTCGTAATAGATGATCCAGTCACCGATACAGGTTTGGACGCGCCCCAAATACTGGCTGGGAAACTGATATCGTTCAGCCGGGCTATCATCGTAGATCGAGTCCGATCGATGGATAAAGACACCAAATGCCATGATCTATGCCGCGCCGCCTCTCCGGAAGGTAACGACCTAACTCAGTGATGTTGAACGTGAAGAGACGTCCCCCACTCCCACTCGTCTCTCGAATCAACTGGCGACGCCGCACCGCGAACATGGCCAGACTACCGTCAGCAGCGTGATCACGGCAAGCGTCGCAGTGCCTTCCCGCGCGTCAGTCGCGCGATACGGACAACCCCGCAAGAAGCGGCGCGTACGCGGCGAGCTTGCGGGATACGAACTCGGTGAAGAGCCGCACGCGCTTGGTCTTGCGTGTTTCGCCCTGCGTGAGAAGCCAGAGCGTTCCGTACATGTGCAGCTCGGTGCCCGGCACCCTCGCGAGCAGCGGGTCGGCATCTCCGACGAAGCACGGCAGTGTCGTGATCCCGAGCCCTTGCTGTACGGCAACGATCTGCGACGCGGCGTCCGTGACCCTGAACGGAACATCGTTGGTGCGAACCTCACCCGCGCTGGCCCAATCCGGAACGCCATGCATGCTGATGACGATCCACCTGACGGGATCAGGCGCGCCCGCACGCCACGCGGCCAGTCGATCGCGCGAGATGTAGACGGCGCCGAACAGCTCCGGCCCCTTCAGGCCGTGAAGATTGAGCGGCAGGGTTTTGCGGTCGTAGACGACGCGGATCGCGACGTCCGCCTCCCGGTTGGTCAGATTTGCCAGCTCGCCTGATGACAGGATGTCCATCTCGATATCAGGATGGAGACGCGCGAACTCGGCGAAATCAGGCATCAGCAGGTGCGTCGCCAGCGGCGGCGCCAGCGTCACGCGCAGGCGCCCGCGCACGCTCTGGTCGCGGCCGAAGATGCGCGTCTCCAACTGGTGTGACGACGCTTCCATCTGGTTCGCGAGTTCGAGGACCTCCTCGCCCGCGGCCGTCAGCCGGTAGCCCGACGGCAGCTTTTCGAACATCTGCGCGCCGAGCCGATCCTCGAGCTGTGCGATGCGTCGCAGCACGGTGGAGTGGTTGACCCCGAGGCCCTCGGCGGCAGCCCGCACCGAGCCTCCGCGCGCCACGGCAATGAAATAGCGAATGTCGTCCCAGTCGATCATGGTGCAATCCGGCACCACGCGGTGCGCCTTCCAAGCCCGTATCCCACGCACCGTACAGCAGGACGGGCTGTCATCACAGCTTCTGTCGACGAGCGCGCGCCCAATTCCGAACGGCGGCGCGGCTGGCGTCGGTCGACCGGCCGGTTCGATTTCGCACCACCGATGTGCGCGTTTCCGCACTCAACGCCTGACGCCGGCGGACCTATGTCGGGGTCTCGGGGACGTCCCCGATCGACCAGGACGGAGTCTGAAGGAAACATCATGGGTAAGCTTGAAGGTAAGATTGCAGTCATCACGGGTGGATCGAGCGGCATGGCGCTGGCGAGCGCCAGGCGGTTCGTCGAGGAAGGCGCGTATGTCTTCATCACGGGCCGGAGGCAGCAGGCGCTCGACGAGGCCGTCAAGCTGATCGGCCGCAACGTCACCGGCGTGCGCGGCGACGCGGCCAATCTTAGCGATCTCGACCGCCTGTTCGACACGGTCAAGCGGGAGAAAGACAGCATCGACGTGCTGTACGCCAGCGCCGGCATCGGCGAAGCCGTCCCGCTGGGCGAGATCACCGAGCAGCATTTCGACGCGACCTTCGACCTGAATACGCGCGGCACGCTGTTCACGGTTCAGAAGGCGTTGCCGCTGTTCCGCGATGGCGGATCGATCTTCATGACCGGGTCGGTGGCGTCGGTGAAGGGTTTTCCCGGTTACGGCGTGTATGCGGCGAGCAAGGCGGCGTTGCACTCATTCGCACGCACCTGGCTCAACGAACTGAAGAGCCGGAATATCCGGGTGAACGTGCTCAGCCCGGGCCCGATCGCCACACCGATGCAGGACCAGGTCCTCACCGAAGACGCGAAGCGGATGTTCGAGTCCCTGATCCCCAGGGGAACGATGGGTCGCCCCGAGGAAATCGCGGCGGTCGCACTGTTTCTCGCATCGGACGATTCCAGCTTCGTGAACGGGGTGGAGCTGTCCGTCGACGGCGGCTTCTCCGCCATCTGAAAATAGGAGAAACATCATGAGCTACGCAATCATAGGATTCGGCAAGATCGGCCAGGCCCTCGCCCATGCCTTCGCCCGCAAGAATATTGACGTCACAGTCGCGAGCCGCCGGCCGCCTGAAGCGTTGGCGCCGCAGGCGCGGGCGATCGGCCCCACGGTCGTCGCAAAATCACTGCGGGACGCGCTGGAGGCCGACACGATCATCCTGGCCGTCCCGTTCGGGGAGCATCGCGAAGTTGCGAAGGCGCTGCCAAGCTGGGAGGGCAAGACGATCATCGACGCGACCAACGGGTTTGGAGAAGAGCTGGACGGCCTTCTGTCCTCTACCGTCGTCGCGAAGGCGTTCACCGGCGCCAAGCTCGTGAAAGGCTTCAATCATTTGGCTGCGGCCAAACTGGCTGCCGATCCGGTCGTCGAGGGCGGCCACCGGGTCGTCTTCCTGTCCAGCGACGACGAGGACGCGACCGCTCCCGTGGCAGCCCTGGCCAAACAACTCGGCTTCGCACCCGTCAAGCTGGGAAAGCTCAACGAGGGCGGCGCGCTGGTGCACGCACGGGGCCGGGTTTGGCGGCAGTTGATCTTCCAGGATTTGTTCAGGAAGGAGCAGTAGTCGGGCTACGACCGTGTGATCGACACCGAGAACTGGTCGCGCGCGCCAACTTTCTTCGAGCAGCGCGCGACCTATCCCGCGCCGACTTCGGCAAACCCTCGCATGAGGTTCGGCGTCGACCAGGTTGCGACGCCGGTCCCCGCAAAGTCGCGGTCCGTCGTCCAGACGTCGGCCTCGACACTCCAGGCCAGCGCCAGCACGTGAGCGTCGCGTACCGACCCGTTGCGGCTGGGCACGGCGTCGCGAAGGGCTTCTTCGCAGCCGGCAAACATCGGTTCCAGTGCGGCGACGGGCACGACCGTGAGGACATCCGCGAGATCGTTGAGAACGCCGAGCAGCTCGGGGCGCTTCAATCCGAGTTCGATACGCCGACGCGCCTCCTCGACGACACGATCGGTCGTGACCAGGATCGCGTTCGCCGCCGCCATCAGTATCGCGCCGGAACTTCGACCTCGCACCGCGGCAATCAGGATAGCCGCGTCGACGACGATCGTCGTCGACGGCCGTCTCATGGCTTCGCCTTACGCGGCTTGCCGGGCTTGCCCGTCAGCGCATTCACGGCCGCGACCGACCAATCGACCGGATCGACATCGCCAAACGGCGCGAGCGCCGCGTCGTCCGCGCGCACATCGCGGCCCTTGGCCAGCACCGTCGCCCTCTTCAACACGGCGGCAAGGCGGTCCGGATCGGCCGACTTGAGAGGAATGAGCAGCCCCACCGTCCGCTCGCCCGATTTCACGGGCGTCGGCCCCGGCAGCGCACCGATGGCCTCGCCGGAAATCTTCTGGAGATCGCGGATGCTGATGTGGGTCATGCAGATTACATACGCTTATATGTAAGTTATTTCAATACCTATCGCTCCGAGGTGGTACTGTCACCGTTATCCCTCGTGAAAGGTCTCAATCACTTGGTTGCGGCCAAACTGGCTGCCAATCCGGTCGTCGAGGGCGGCCACCGGGTCGTCTTTCCGTCCAGCGACGACGACGACGTGACCGCTCCCGTGGCGGCCCTGGCCAAACACTCGGCTTCGCAGCCGTCAAGCTGGGAAAGCTCAACGAGGGTGGCGCGCTGGTGCATGCACGTGACCGGGTTTGGGGACGGTTGATTTTCCAGGATTTGTTCAGGAAGGAGCAGTAGTCGGTCTGCGACTGGAGTAACGGTGACAGTGAACTGAGCTAATTAGTGCACTTTCACGGTAATAGCGTAATCATGCTATTCCACTGGCGCCCTAATTTTGGATACCGAGCGATCCTTGGTAGTCCGCGTCGGTTTCATCGGCGGCCTCGTAGCGGGCGCTCGGCGCTTCGTACTCAATAGCGTAAGACGCCTCTCTCCTTTTTCGGTAAGCGTGACGCCTCGAAACACGGGACCATCCGCATCCTTACTTTCAGCGAACATCAACAAGCCAAGTTCTTTGAATTGCAGGATGTATGAATCCAACTGGCTGGTCTCAATTCTAATTTTCCGACCCTGAACGCGGTCGACAATCTTAGCTCGGATATGCTCTTCTAAATTGTCTTGAAATGGGTATGTCCCCGCATCGTTGTATCCGTCCCGCTTTCCAACGATGTAGCCATAAAGTGTTGGCCCAATGACCTTGAATACTTCATCCCAAGTCAGATTGATATTTTCACACACAAGCTTTTTGTCTTGGCTCTGAAACGTTATTGTGACCTCGCAAGCATCGTCGCCTTGCGCCAACATGTCCTCGGACACTTCGTCCCCAAGTACAGCACGATCACGAATTTCTCGCGCGAGTTCGTTGATACGGACTTTTGCGGTCTCAAGCTCGTCACTGAGCCTACGTTCACGAAGCACATCGTCTTCCGAGCGAGCTTGATCGGCACGGACCCAACCTATCCTTGGCCTGATGCGAGCCTCCGCCATAAGACTCTTCATGACGGCCATACCGAGTTCCGCAGGCGTCGAGTATTTTCGACACGTCCGAGACATCACCTTGCGCCGGAACGCCTCAAGCTGCTTGCGACCCTTGTCTGTCTTTTCGGTGCTGTTAAGAGGGATCTGGCCAACGTTATCGTGAACGAATCCAAGAACTGGAATGCCATTCGCAACAGCGTAGTCATATTCCATTTCAGTGAAGCTAGCGCCCTCTGGCCCGACGCTTCCGTATCGGCCTGCAACAATTACGATGTAGTAATCGCTTTCTTCAATTACGCGTTTTATCAACTCCCACTGCGTGTCGTCGGACGCTGGAAAGAGCTCCATCCCGGAAGGAAAGCAACCAGCTTCCAATATCGCTTGCGTGGCCTGCTGACGCTCGGCACGGAGATCCTCATAAGTGGAAGACACAAAGACTTGGTACCTGACCTGAGGATTCATGTTTGGCCTCTGCAAGTGACTCCCAATTACGCTTGAATCTTACTCCCACTCAATCGTCCCAGGCGGCTTGCTCGTCACATCGTACACCACCCTATTCACGCCCTTCACCTCGTTGATGATGCGCGTCGCGGTCTCGCCCAGAAATTTCATGTCGAACTGGTAGAAGTCCGCGGTCATGCCGTCGGTGGAGGTGACGGCGCGGAGGCCCACGACGTAGTCGTAAGTGCGGCCGTCGCCCATGACGCCTACCGTCTTCACCGGGAGCAGCACGGCAAAGGCCTGCCAGATGTCGTCGTAGAGGCCGTGCTTGCGGATCTGGTCGATGTAGACGGCGTCGGCCTTGCGCAGGATGTCGAGCTTGTCGCGGGTGATGTCGCCGGGGCAGCGGATGGCAAGGCCCGGCCCGGGGAACGGGTGGCGGCCGACGAAGATTTCGGGGAGACCTAGCTCGTAGCCGAGCTTGCGGACCTCGTCCTTGAACAGCTCGCGCAGGGGCTCGACGAGCTTCATGTTCATGCGCTCGGGGAGACCGCCGACATTGTGGTGCGACTTGATGGTGACGGAAGGTCCGCCGGTGAAGGAGACGCTTTCGATCACGTCAGGATAGAGCGTGCCTTGCGCCAGGAAGTCGGCGCCGCCGATCTTCTTGGCTTCCGCCTCGAACACCTCGATGAAGAGGCGGCCGATGGTCTTGCGCTTGGTCTCGGGGTCGGTGACGCCTTCGAGCTCGCCCAAAAACTGTTTTGAGGCATCCACGTGCACGAGCGGGATGTTGTAGTGGTGGCGGAACAGCTCGACCACGGTCTTGGCTTCGTCGAGGCGCAGCATGCCGTGATCGACGAAGACGCAGGTCAGCTGGTCGCCGATGGCTTCGTGAATCAAGACGGCCGCCACGGCTGAATCGACGCCGCCGGAGAGGCCGCAGAGCACCTTGCCCTTGCCGACCTGGGCGCGGATTTTTGCGATCTCCTCCTCGCGGAAGGCGCGCATGGTCCAGTCGCCGGAGAGGCCGGCGATCTTGCGGACGAAATTGCGGATCAGCTTGGCGCCGTCGGGCGTGTGCACCACTTCGGGGTGGAACATCAGGCCGTAATATTTGCGCGTCTCGTCCTGGATGATCGCGAACGGCGCGTTCGGCGAGGTGCCGGCCACCGAGAAGCCCGGCGGCATCTTGGTGATGCGGTCGCCATGGCTCATCCAGACCTGGTTCTTGCCGCCCGATGACCAGACGTCCTCGAACAGCTTGCTCGGCGCCTTGACCTCGACATCGGCGCGGCCGAACTCGCGGTGATGGCCGCCCTCGACGGTGCCGCCGAGCTGGGCCGCCATGGTCATCTGGCCGTAGCAGATGCCCATCACGGGCACGCCGGAATCGAAGATCGCCTGCGGGGCGCGCGGGGAGCCCTCCTCGTGCACGGACTCGGGGCCGCCGGAGAGGATCACCGCTTTCGGCTTCATCTCGTTGAAGGCGGCTTCGGCCTTGTTGAACGGGACGATCTCGCAATAGACGCCGTCCTCGCGCACGCGACGCGCGATCAGCTGCGTCACCTGGCTGCCGAAGTCGACGATGAGAATCTTGTCGTGCGCCGAGGCCACCGGGGGCGTCGACGCGGAGCGGTCGTTCTGTGCTGCTGTCATGGCCAGCAAATACGCGACGCGCGCCCGGCCCGCAACCGCGCTGGGAGAGCGCCCACATTCTTCTTTGGGCATGGACAAATCATAATAGGTAAGTATTATTGACCTAAATGTGCTCCGCGTCACACAGGGGCCGATCAGGGAGAATGCGCGTGTCACAGCATCATCAGCCAGCAACGCTTGCCGCCCTCGGCCGGAGCTGGGTCAAAGCCTGGAACGCGCGCGATCTCGAGGGCGTGCTGACGCTCTATGACGAGGCCGCATTGATGACCTCGGACCGCATTCCCGTGATGGGGTTCGATGCCAGCGGCACCGTGCGCGGCAAGGACGCGTTGCGGGCGTATTGGGGCAAGGCGCTCGGGCTGTTGCCGGGGCTGCATTTCACGCTGATCGATGTGTTCGTCAGCCCGGACAGTGTGGTGGTGTTTTACGAGAACGAGCGGGGGAAGCGGATCTGCGAATATCTGCGGGTGAACGATGCGGGGCTGATCGTGCAGGGGTCGGCGAACCATTTGCCGCATTGAACGGCGTTCTTTGGCGCAGCGACGTCCCTCCCTCCCCGTCATCCTGAGGTGCGAGTTCTGCGGCGCGCAGCGACGCAGGGCGAGCCTCGAAGGATGCACGGCCCGGATGCAGCTGGGCCGTCGCCCTTCGAGGGCCGCTGAAGAAGCGGCCACCTCAGGGTGACGGTGAGAGAGTTGGGCGCGTCGCTTCCACAGCCGTCATTGCGAGCGCAGCGAAGCAATCCAGACTGTTCCCGCGGATGCATTTCTGGATTGCTTCGCTGCGCTCGCAATGACGGAGACTGTGGGGGCAGTGTGCGCTAACAACTTCGCCGCCGGCTCTGACACAGGATTCCCCCATGAAGCTCCCCACCTCGCCGTTCACCGTCACCGACTGGAGCAAGGTCGAGCCGACCATTCATGCCGGCGAGACCGGCCAGGCGCTGTGGCGCACGCTCAACATCGGGGATCTCCGGGTGCGGATGGTCGAGTACTCGCCGGGCTATCTCGCCGACCACTGGTGCGATCGCGGCCATGTGCTCTACGTGCTCGCGGGCGAGCTCGACAGCGAGCTGCGCGACGGGCGGACATTCAAGCTGACGGCGGGAATGAGCTATCAGGTCTCGGATTTCGGCGATGCCGCGCACCGGTCCTCGACAGCCACCGGCGCCACCCTTTTCATCGTCGACTGAGGCCCCCGCGGCTGCTTCTTTGCACCGCAAAATAGCAAAGTCGGGCGAGGTGCCGGGGTGCGGGTGGTGACTTGAAGTGGCCCCAAATTCTCGCTATATTGTGATCATCGATACTTGGCCGAACGACTGGGCCGCTTCGCTTCGTTTCAGACGGGCGCGCACGCTTCAGAAGAATTCTCCAAACATCGACTGAATAGGATCATGGGCGCATCGATGCGTACCGGTCCGCGTGCGTATCCTCATCTAACTAACTAAGGAAAATTCCCATGGCTATGGGCACCGTGAAGTGGTTCAACACCCAAAAGGGTTATGGTTTCATTCAGCCGGATGACGGCCAGAAGGACGTGTTCGTTCACATCAGCGCCGTCGAGCGCGCCGGCCTCTCCTCCCTCAACGAGGGTCAGAAGGTCTCGTTCGACATCGTCGCCGATCGTCGCAGCGGCAAGTCCTCGGCTGACAATCTCCGCGTCGGCTAACGCCCACGCACCGTTCTGACCACGGACGTACCCGCAGAACGTGAGAGTTAGAAAGCCCCGCGAGCTTCGGTTCGCGGGGCGTTTGTTTTTGGGAGTGCCTCGCACGCGGTGCCGTAGGGTGGGCAAAGCGAAGCGTGCCCACGCCTTTCAACAACGGGCACATGGTGGGCACGGCGCTTCGCGCCTTTGCCCACCCTACGGCACCGTAGACGACGCTACGCCTTCTTCAGCACCGAGACGAAGAACCCGTCCGTTCCCGTCCGCCTGGGCGTCATCAACCAGCCCTCGGGCGATTGCATCGCAGCCTCGGCAAACGCCTCGGCCTTGTCCCAGAGCACGCTCGCGGTCTGCTCCGGCGGCACAACCGCGAACTCGGGATGACGCTCCGTGAACGCCCTCACCTGCTCGCCGTTCTCTTCCGCCAGCACCGAACAGGTGATGTAGGCGATGCGGCCGCCGGCCTTCACCAGCGGAACCGCGCGCTCCAGCACCGCGGCCTGGTCGCGCAGACGGATTTCCAGTGCGCCCGGACGCATGCGCCATTTGGCATCGGGGTTGCGGCGCCAGGTCCCGGTTCCCGTGCAGGGCGCGTCGATCACGACGAGGTCGGCGGTGGCGCTGATGTCGGCGAGCGGATCGGCCTCGCCCTTGGGCGTGCGGATTTCGGCATTGTGGACACCGGCGCGCGACAGCCGCTCGTGGATCGGCGCGAGCTGGCGCTTGTCGCTGTCGGTCGCGACCAGCCGGCCCTTGCCCTGCATCATCGCCGCCAAGGCCAGCGTCTTGCCGCCGGCACCAGCGCAGAGATCGATCACCTGCTCGCCGGGTTTTGCCGCGGTCAAGCTGGCAGCCAGCTGCGATCCCTCATCCTGGACTTCAACGCCGCCCTTGATGAAATCCTCCTCGGCCTGGATGCCAGGGTTGCGCGCATCGGCCGAAAGCGCGATGCGCAGGCCGTTTGCGGACCATGGCGTCGGTTCTGCATGAAGATGAGCAAGCGCCTTCAGCACCTTGTCGCGATTGGATTTTAGCGTGTTGACGCGCAGATCGAGCGGCGCCCGGCTCGCCATGGCGGTTGCCTCCGCAACGCGGTCTTCGCCGAACGCTTTTGCAAAATACGGGTCGAGCCATTCGGGATAGTCGCCGGCGATCGCGGCCGGCGCGTCCTTCAGCGAGCGATGGCTGAGTGCCGTCTGCTCGGCCTCGGTCAGCGGCGCGGGCGAGAAGCGGCTGCCGTCGAACAGCGCCGCCATGGTGGCCGCGTCCATGTTGCGCTCGAGGCGGAGCATGCCGATCAGGCGCGCGCGCGCCGTGTCCGCGTCCATCAGGAAGGCGCTCGAAGCGTAGCGGCGCAGCACGTCCCAGACCAGGCCGGCAATGGCGGCGCGGTCGCCGGAGCCGGCGAAGCGGTGCGCGGTGCCCCACTCCTTCAGCGCCTTGGCTGCGGGCACGCGGTCCTTCTCGATGGTGTCGATCAGTTCGATGGCTGCGGACAGCCGGGCGGCGGGAGTCATTTGAATCTTTCAGATTGGATCCGGCACCTAAGGCCTAGATCAGCAACAGCATCTTCAGCGCGAAATAGATCCACATCGCCAGCAGCACGAGCACCCCGGCGAGCCAGATCGTGGAGCGCGGACCGAGCTGGTTCGAGGAGACGAAGATGCCGGCATGGGCAAAGCGCGTCACCACGAACACCCAGGACATCAGCACGATGAAGAGATCGGCATGGCGGAGCGGAAGCGCCAGCGCGATCAGGGCGTAGAACAGCACCGGCAGCTCGAACTGGTTGCGGTAGCAATTGGCGATTTGTGTGGCGCCCTTCGGCCAGTTCGGCTCGCCCAGCGCGATGTCGCGGCTCTTGGTCTCGCCGGAGACGAGCGCCTGCCGGCGCCCGAGCGCCATGCCGATCAAAAGCGCGAAGGTGAGACCGACCTGCACGAAGACAGGCAGCAGGACCATTTGAACGGACATCGGAGTTTTCCCATCCGGCAGCGGCCGCCGGACCCGTCCATTAGCCGCCGCTCCTCGTCCTGACAATCAACCAGTTGAACCGGTGTTCCCGATCCCGCGACCAACTGCCGATCGGCAAAGCGATTTTGGCCCCTCCGGGGGCGCGAGGCGAGAGAGCGCCAAGAGACCGTCAAGAGACCAGCATGAGCACCCTGTCCAGCCTTTGGACCGAATCCGCGGACGCCCAGCTCGGCATCTGGATGTCGGCGCTGTCAGGCATCGCGGCGGCGCTCGCGGTCACGCTGGCGATGACGGTGTATTTCCGCCTGAGCTACCGGAGCTGGCGCGACATGGTCCGGCATGGCCTCGCCACTCTCGCCGCGCTGGTCCTGTTCGCCTTTGCCGCCTACGACATGCGTCATGCCGCGGCGGCCTATCTCGGCCTCAACCCGTCCAGGCCGGCGGTCGAGTTCGAGATCCGGATGCCCCGGGAGACGCTGACCGCCGTCACCGACAGCCAGATCGAGCTGCACACCGACCGCAACCAGACCCTGGCGCTGGTCGACGGCGTCCGCGAGCTCGGCGACGGGCGCTCGGTGTTGCGCGGCGCCGTCGCGCTCAACCACCGCACCGCCGACCGTATGCTGGTCGTGAACCTGCCCGGCAAGGGCACTTTCGAATTCCGCCTGCGGCTGCCCGCGGAGCCGCATCGTTCCGAGCAGTTCGGGCCCTGGCACCTCGCCGACCGCATCGCCTCGCCGCTGACCCGCAGCGTCGCCCCGCAGGACGCCTACACCATCCGCTACCGCGTGCTTTAAACTTTGTTCGCGCGCGCACCGTCATCGTTCCGACGCGTGGCCGGGCCTATGCTCGGCCCATGTCCGAATTTCACCTGACGCAGATTTCCGACACGCATCTCGGCCGCCGCTTCCCCGGCCTGATCGCCAACTTCCAGGCGGTCAGCGCACACATCGACGCAAGCAGGCCCGACCTCGTCGTCAACACCGGCGATGTCTCCTTCGACGGGCCGGCCAGCCGCGACGATGTCGAATTCGCCAAGAGCCTGCACGACGCCCTGCCCGTCACTTGCCGGTATATCCCCGGCAATCACGACATCGGCGACAATCCGACCGCGATCGGACCTGCGCCAAAACCGCCGGTGACGGAAGCGCACCGCCGGCAGTTTTTGGAGATCGTCGGCGAGGATCATTGGTCGTTCGAGGCGGCCGGCTGGTGCTTCATCGGGCTCAACACGCTGGTGATGAATTCAGGGCTGGCCTTCGAGGCCGAGCAGTTCGATTGGCTGGCGTCCGAGATCGCACGCACCAACGGCAGGCCGGTCGCGCTGTTCGTGCACAAGCCGCTGTTTCTCAACCTGCCCGATGATCCCGAAACCCCGGAGACCTCGATCCGCTACGTGCCTCAGCCGGCACGCGCGCGGCTGATCGAGATGTTTGCACATGTCGATCTGCGCCTGATCGCCAGCGGCCATGTGCACCAGCGCCGTGACTTCAGCTATCGCCACACCCGCCACGTCTGGGCGCCATCGGCCGGCTTCAAGATCAACGATCAGCGCCAGGACAAGATTGCGATCAAGGAAGTCGGGCTCGTCGAATACCGCTTCCAGCCGGATGGCTTTGAGATCCGCCACGTCCGCGCCGCGGGACAGGTCGACGTCGACATCGAGGAGCTGCTCGCCCAGATGGGTGGTGCCCACTAGCCCAATCGACGGGCACGTCTCCTTACCTTGTTACCTAATTGCATCCAAAATGGCTCGAAACTTGTCACAATAGCCTAATGACAACGTTGTCATTTCGACATACCCTTCCTTCCGCGGTCGAGGGCCGCTGACGGAGTGACGATGCAGTTCTTGGCCCCAAGGGATAGCCAACGGGATAGCCAACGTCTGTCAACGACGACGCGGGGCATTCCGCTGGTCGACGGCCTGTCGATCGATGAGATCGCCGGCCAGGATTGGCAGCCATCCCGCGGCGACCTCGCCCTCCCCGCTCTCACGCTCGACGAAGCCGTCTTCGCGGCCAATCGCGACCTGTTCCTGCGCTGGTGCAAAAGCGCCGGCGTCGCTGTCGCGCCCCACGCCAAGACGCCGATGTCGCCGGAGCTCGCGCGCTCGCTGCGCGAGGCTGGCGCCTGGGGCACGACGGTCGCGAACATCCAGCAGGCCGCGGTACTGCTTGCGAGCGGCGAGCGACGGTTGTTGCTGGCCAACGAAATCGGCGGGCTTGCGGCCGGCCGGCGGCTCGGCGCGGTCCTGAGCGCGTATCCTGACGTCGCACTTTACGCCTTTGCGGATTCCCCGGCAGCGGTCGCGGCATTGGCGGAAGCCGCGCGGGTTGCAGACCGCCGCGAGCTGTCGGTGCTGATCGAGCTCGGTGCAGGCCGCGCCGGCGCACGCGACCGCACTGCTATCGAGGCGACGATGGCCGCGGTGCTCGCGGCCGACCGGCTCGTGCTCGGCGGTGTCGCCACTTACGAAGGCGCGGTCGCAACGCCCGATGCCGACGAGACGATGCGCGCGATCTCCGCGCTGATGGAGCGCACCATCGAGGCCTTCGCGCTGGTGCGAACCGGGGCCCCGCACCTGCAGCTGATGATCAGTGCCGGCGGCTCCGCCTATTTCGACGTCGTGGCGCGCGCGCTCGCACCCGTCGCGCAGGCTGACGGCAATGCCACTGTCCTCCTGCGCTCCGGCGCATTGTTCTTTGCCGATCACGGCATCTATGCCCGCGCCTTCGCCGAGATCGACCGGCGCGACGGTCTCCTCATCGACGGCGCGCCGCACTCGGCGGCCGAAGGTTTCCGGCCTGCGCTGACGCTCTGGGCCGACGTGCTGTCGCGCCCGGAGGCCGGCCTTGCGATCGCGGGCTTCGGCATGCGCGATGCCTCCTTCGATCAGGGACTGCCGGTACCGCTGCGCGTCTTCCGCGACGGCATCGCGCAGCAAGGGCTCGCCGAGACGTTGTCGGTCACGCGTCTCAACGACCAGCATGCATTCCTGTCCGTCGCGGCAGGCAGCGCACTCGCGGTCGGCGACGTCATCGCCTTCGGCATCTCGCATCCCTGCACCTGCCTCGATCGCTGGCGCGTGATCTTCGGCCTCGATGACGCCGGCGTCGTGACGCGCGCCCTCCCCACCCGGTTCGGCTAGAGCACGCGCGATGAATTTCCTGCCGCTCTGGCGCTATCAAAACCAGCTCATCGACGGCGCCATCGTCACGCTGGAGCTGACGGTGATCTCGGCGGTCTGCGGGCTCCTGATCGGTGTTGCCGGCGCGGTGGCGCTGAATGGGCGCATCACGCCGCTGCGCTGGCTGGTGCGCTTCTATATCGAGCTGTTCCGCAACACGCCGTCGCTGATCCAGATCTTCATCGTGTTCTTCGTGCTGCCGAATTTCGGCCTGAAGCTGCCGGCGTTCGAGGCCGCCAGCGTCGCGCTCTCGCTGTATTTCGGCGCCTATTCGGTCGAGATCATCCGGTCGGGCCTCGACTCCATTCCGCGCAGCCAGGTCGAAGCCGGCCAGTGCCTCGGCTTCTCCGGCTGGCAGGTGTTTCGCCACATCATCCTGCCGCCGGCCTTGCGCAACGCCTATCCGGCCGTGACCAGCCAGTTCGTGCTGCTGCTGCTCGGCACCTCGCTCGCCTCGCAGGTCGCCACGGATGAGCTGTTCCATGTCGCCGGCTTCATCGAGAGCCGCACCTATCGCAGCTTCGAGGTCTATGCGGTGATCTGCGTGGTCTACTTTGCCATGGCGATGTCATTCAAGGCGCTGTTCGCCATCATCGGCGTGGCGGCCTTCCGCTGGCCGCGACGGCGCTGAGGGACAGGCGATGCGATCCTTCTCCCTCATCGACTTCGTCTCGCTGTTCGCGGCGCTGCGCTGGACCGTTGCGCTGGTCGTGCTCGCGCTCGCCTTCGGCGCGCCGCTGGCGCTCGGGCTCGCGCTTGGCCGCGTCAGCCGGTTTGCGGGCCTGCGCTGGGCGATGGCGGCCTGCATCCAGATCGTCCAGAGCGTGCCGCTGCTCGGGCTGTTGTTCTTCTTCTATTTCGGCATGCCGATGTTTCTGGGCATCCAGGTGCCAGCGATCATCGCCGTCACATTCGCCTACACGCTCTACACCGCCGCCTTCCTCGGCGAGATCTGGCGCGGCGGCCTGGAGGCCGTGAAGCAGGCGCAGTGGGAAGCAGGCGCCTGCCTCGGCCTCTCCGCCTGGCAGCAATTCCGTCACATCATCGCGCCGCAGGCGCTGCGGCTGTCGCTGCCGCCGACGGTCGGCTTCCTGGTGCAACTGATCAAGGGCACCTCGCTCGCCTCCATTCTCGGCTTCGTCGAACTCGCCCGCGCCGGGCAAGTGGTGAGCGCGGCGACGTTCCAGCCGCTGCTCACCTACGCGCTGGTCGCCGCGATCTATTTCGCGCTGTGCCTGCCGCTCACGCTCTGGTCCCGCTCTCTGGAGGCCCGCCTCGATGGCTCTCGTTGAAATCCGCGACGTTCACAAGACATTCGGCAAGGTCGAGGTGCTCAAGGGCGTCTCGCTGGACGTCGAGGAAGGCGAGATCGTCACGATCATCGGCCGCTCCGGCTCGGGCAAGTCGACGCTGCTCCGCTGCATCAACGCGCTGGAGAGCGTGGATTCCGGCGAGATCCGGGTCGAGGGCGAGAGGGTCCACGCAGGGATGCCGGACCTCAAGAAATTCCGCCAGCGCGTCGGCATCGTGTTCCAGGCCTTCAACCTGTTTCCGCATCTGAAGGTCGAGCGCAACGTCACGCTGGCGCCGCTCCTCACCGGCCGCACCGACAAGTCCCGCGCGCGAGCGCTGGCCGAAGACGTGCTCACCCGCGTCGGCCTCGCCGACAAGATCGATGCCTGGCCGGAGCAACTCTCCGGCGGCCAGCAGCAGCGCGTCGCGATCGCGCGCTGCCTCGCCATGGCCCCTCACCTCATGCTCTTCGACGAGGTGACCTCCGCACTCGACCCCGAGCTCGTCGGCGAAGTTTTGAAGGTGATGGAGGCGATGGCGAAGCAAGGCATGACCATGATCCTGGTCACGCACGAGATGGGCTTTGCCCGCAACGTCGCCAACCGCATCGTCTTCATGCATCAGGGCCGCGTCTGGGAACAGGGCCCACCGGCAAAATTGTTCGCCAATCCTGAAACCCCCGAGCTCGCGAGCTTCATCGCTTCCGCGAAATGATCATTCACCTATCCCCCACCAGGAGAGAGTCATGACAAAACTGAAGTCCCTCTTTGCGATCGCAGCCACGGCGCTTGCCGTTCTCGCCGCGCCGAACCTCGCGCACGCCGACAAGCTCCAGGACGTGCTCGGCTCCGGCAAGCTGCGCGTCGGCCTCCTGACCGACGCCGCGCCCTGGGGCTTCAAGGACGACAAGGGCGAGATCGCAGGTCTCGATGCCGATCTCGCCCGACTGATCGCCGCCGACATGGGCGTGAAGCTCGACCTCGTCCCGGTGACGGGCGCCGCGCGCATCCCGAGCCTGCTGTCGGACAAGATCGACATCCTGATCGCGGGCCTCGGCGCCACGCCCGAGCGCGCCCAGCAGGTGATGTTCTCGCAGCCCTACGCCGTCGTGAATCTCGGCGTCTACGGCGCCAAGTCGATCGCCGCCGCGACCGGCAAGAAGCCCGACAATCTCGACGGCCGCAGCGTCGCCGTCGCCAAGGGCTCGACGCTCGACGTCTGGCTCACCGACAACGCACCGAAGGTGAAGCTGGTGCGCTTCGAGGATACGCCGGCCGCGCTCGCCGCGTTTCTCGCAGGACAAGCCGATACCTTTGCCGAGAACAGCGCCATCGCGCTGAAGGTGCAGGACCAGAACCCGACCAAGGAGGTCGAGCTGAAATTCCTGATCCGCCAGTCACCGGCCCATGTCGGCGTGCGCCAGGGCGAGCAGAACCTGCTCAACTGGATCAACACCGACATCTTCTTCAACAAGCTCAACGGCAAGCTCGGCGCGCTGCAATTGAAGTGGTTCAAGGAAGAGCAGACGCTGCCGACGCTGTAAGCCGACATCGCTCCCGCGCGCGTCGCGGGAGCCACATCTTCACGAGGAGAATTCGAGATGATCAAACGTTACGTCGTGGGATCGCGCATGAGCCAGGCCGTCGCCGCCGGCGGCATGGTGCACATCGCGGGCCAGGTTGCGGATGACCGCAAGGCCGGCATCGTGTCACAAACCCGGCAGGTGCTCACCAAGATCGACGCGCTGCTGAAGGAGGCCGGCTCCGACCGCTCCAAACTGATCGCGGTCAACGTCTTCCTGCCGCACATCACCGACTTCGACACCATGAACTCGGTCTACGATGCCTGGATCGATCCGGCCCATCCGCCGGCGCGCGCCTGCGTCGAAGCCCGCCTCGCCGATCCCGATTTGCGCGTCGAGATGACCGCGGTCGCCTTGCTCTAACCGCGCCACCCATCGTCAACCCTTGGCTGGCGTCGGCAACGATGCGGCCCCGAGGCCTCCCATGCATACCGGACTGTTCCACGACATCGACTTCGAGAAGGACCAGAAATGGTCCGGCCATCTCGGCATTCCCTTCTCGATCGACCGCTCCCCCTATTTCCAGCTCAAGATCCCGATCTTCCGGATCAAGAACGGCGCCGGCCCCAAACTGCTGCTGATGGCCGGCAATCATGGCGACGAATATGAGGGCGAGATCACGCTGACGCGATTGTATCGGCGGCTCGATGCAAAAGCTGTCAAAGGCGAGATCACCATTCTTCCCTTTGCCAACCTCCCCGCCGTGATGGCGGCGCGCCGTCGCTCGCCGCTCGACGAAGGCAATCTCAACCGCGCCTTCCCGGGCGACGCAGCAGGCACGCCGACGTTCCGTATGGCGCACTTCCTCGAGCACGAGCTGTTTCCGCGGCATGAATTCGTGTTCGACCTGCATTCCGGCGGCACCTCGATGGCGCATGTGCCTTGCGCACTGATCGAGCGGCAGGGACCGCCCGAGATGTTCGGCCAGGCGCTGCGTTTGATGGAAGGTCTCGGGATGCCGTTCGCCTTCGTCGCCGAGAACGGCGCCACGGCTCCGACCTCGATGGCGGCGGCCGCACGCGCCGGCGCGATCGGGCTGTCCGGTGAATTCGGCGGCGGCGGCACCGTCACGCCGCAGACGATGGCGCTGACCGCACGCGCCATCGACCGCCTGCTGCTCGCACTCGGTCTCGTCCAAGCTCCCGTGCTGGGGCCGCATGCGCCGATCGAGCGCGCCACCGAATTGCTGGCGCTGCAAAGCCATGCGCAGGCGGTGTTCGCGACACGGCGCGGCTGGTTCGAGCCCGCGGTCATGGTCGGCGCGCGGGTTGCGGCCGGCGATATCGCCGGCTGGTATCATGATTTCGAGCGGCCGGAGCTAACGGAGGAGGTACTGCGCTTCCCCGCCGACGGCATCGTGATCTCACAACGCCTGCACACCGACAGCCAGAGCGGCGACTGCCTGGTCCAGGTCGGCCGTGCGCTGTCGCGGGACGAGGTGATGGCGAGGTGAGCTTTGGAGTACGGAGTGGCATTTGTTGAATTAGGTCTCACCGCGAACTTCTGCACCTCTCCCGCTTGCGGGGGAGGTCGACGCGCGACAGCGCGGTGGGTGGGGGTTCTCGCCTCTTGGGGAGTCTCTCTGCGGAGACACCCCCACCCCAGCCCTCCCCCGCAAGCGGGAGAGGGAGCGCACCGCCGATGCGGTTGCACTCTGCGCTGATCTCTTCATGGTCTAGCCTCCACGGCACGACATCAGGGATTCGATGACCGATCCGGCAAAGCCGAGCTATGACGACGTGTTGCGCATTCCGGCGCCGCCCGGCCGCGCCAGTGCGACCGGACGGCCGCCGCGCATCGAGGAGGTCGCGGAACGCGCGGGTGTCGCACCGATCACGGTGTCGCGGGTGCTGCGCCATCCCGAGAAGGTCAATCGCGAAACCCGCGAGCGCATCCTCGAAGTGATCGAGGCGACCGGCTACGCGTCCAACCCGCATGCGCGCGCGCTGCGCTCGGGCCGCTCGAACGTGGTGATGGCCTTCGTCTCCAACATCCTCAGCCAGCAGTTTGGCCTCGCCGTGCGCAGCTTTGCCGCCACGCTGGAGCCTGAGGGTTTCGAGGTGCTGGTCGGCCAGACCTCCTACTCCTATGCCAAGGAGGTCGCGATGATCCAGTCGCTGCGCGGCATCCGCCCCGCCGCGGTGATGTTCACCGGCGTGATCGAGCTCGAGGAGAACCGTGCCGCGCTCCAGGAGCTCGGCATTCCCGTGATCGAGACCTGGGCGTTTCCGCGCGACCCCATCGACATGCTGGTCGGCCTGCCCAATGCGGATGCCGGCGCCATGGCCGCTCGACGGCTGGCCGAAGCTGGACATCGCCGCGTCGCCTTCATCGGCCGCAACAGCGGCCGCGGCGCGCTCCGACGCGACGGTTTCCGCAAGATGGCGGCAGAGCTCGGCCTCGATATCGTTCACGAGATCGGCGTCGGCGAGATCACGGGACTCGTCGACGGCCGTGCCGCCTTCACCGCCCTGCTCGACCGCGGCGGCGACGTCGACGCCGTGTTCTGCGCCAACGATCTGCTCGCCACTGGTGCGCTGATCGAGGCCCGCGCCCGCGGCGTGTCGGTGCCGCGCGATCTCGCCGTACTCGGCTTCGGCGACAACGATGTCGCCGATCAGATCACGCCCGGCCTCACCACGATCTCGTTCGACGCGGCAGCGGTGGGACGGATCGCAGGCGAGCTGCTGCTGGCGCGGCTGTCAGGCACGCCGATCGCCGCACAACAGCTTGCAGTCGACTTGACGCTGGTCGAGCGCGGCAGCGTCTGAGCGTGCTTACGCGACGCTCTTGAGATCCTGCTGGATTGCCGCCAGCAAGGATTCCAGCGCGGCGCTGTTCACAGGCTTCGCTTCAGCGATTACGGGCTGCACAGCCTTGACCGGACGCTTTGGGAACGGCGGTGGCGCTGGCATCGCGGCCTGCGCGAAATCGCCGGCCTCCTCGGCATGCACGAACTTGCCATGGATGACGTCGTCGCGCCGGCCCATGACGAACATCGTCGTCCAATAGCCGGCCGCCAGAAGGATTACGCAGAAAATACCGATCTCTAACATCGCAGCACCTGAAATATGCGCGATGATTCAATGCCTTCGCCCGGACGTCAATGAACCCTCGGTCACACTCTGCGCCTTTTAGGGGCAGGTGTGGCCGATCGGTGACTCTTTGTTAACCATTGATGTCCGGGTTGTGACGCCCGTGCAACTAGGAGGTAACAGGCCTTGCAACTAGGCCTTGTCGGGTCCCACCCGCACCAGCTGCTTGCCGAAATTGGCGCCCTTCAGCAGCCCCATGAAGGCCCCGGGCGCGCTCTCCAGGCCCTCGGTGACGAACTCCTTGTACTTGACCTTGCCGTCGCGGACCCAACCCGACATGTCGCGCAGGAAGTCGCCATGGCGTGAGGCGAAGTCGGAGACGATGAAACCGCGGAAGGTCAGCCGCTTGGTCAGCGTCGCGCGCATCATGCTGGCCGCCCATTTCGGCGGCTTGGCCTCGGTGTCGTTGTAATGGGCGATCAGGCCGCAGACCGGCACGCGCGCGAACGGATTGAGCAGCGGGAACACCGCCTCGAACACGGCGCCGCCGACATTCTCGAAATAGACATCAATGCCTTTCGGGCAGGCATCCTTGAGCTTCGCGGCGAGATCGGGGTCGCGGTGATCGATGCAGGCATCGAAGCCGAGCTCCTTGACCACGTAGTCGCACTTGTCCTTGCCGCCGGCGATGCCGACCGCGCGCGCCCCCTTGATCTTCGCGATCTGACCCACGGCCGAGCCGACCGCGCCGGAGGCGCCGGCAACGACGACGGTCTCGCCGTCCTGCGGCTTGCCGATGTCGAGCAGGCCCGTGTACGCCGTCATGCCGGGCATGCCCAGCACGCCGATGGAGGTCGAGATCGGACCGAGCTTCGGATCGACCTTGATCAAGCCCTTGCCGTTCGAGATCGCATGCGACTGCCAACCGGTACGGGCCCGCACGATGTCGCCCTTGGCGAAGTCAGCATTGTTGGAGGCCGCAACCTCGCTCACCGCCTCGCCTTCCATGACGCCGCCGATCGGCACCGGCGCGGCATAGGAGGGACCATCGCTCATGCGCCCGCGCATATAGGGATCGAGCGAGAGCCAGACCGTGCGCAGCAGGACTTCGCCCGCGCCGGGCGTCGGGACGGCGAATTCCTCCAAGCGGAAATCGGACGGTTTTGGTTCGCCGACGGGACGCGCGGCGAGAACGATACGTTTTGCCTGGGACATGATGGCTTCCTCCACTTTTCTGTCATTGCGAGCGAAGCGAAGCAATCCAGTCGCGTCAACAGAAAAGGACTGGATTGCTTCGTCGCAAGAGCTCCTCGCAATGACGAGTTTGTGGCAGGCGCGCCCACACACTCACTGTCATCGCCCGCCTTGTGCGCACTTGCGCACTGGAGCGGGCGATCCAGTATTCCAGAGGCAGGTGTGATTGAAGCGAGAAGCCGCGGCGTACTGGCTTCCCCGCCTTCGCGGGGAATGACACCGTCATTGAGGCGAGCGCGCCGCAACCGACGCACAGCCGAATGCGGAGCGCCTAACCCCCGCCCGGATAGTTCGGCGCTTCCCGCGTGATGGTCACGTCGTGGACGTGGCTTTCGCGCAGGCCTGCGCCGGTGATGCGGACGAAGCTCGCCTTCTCGTGCAGCTCCTTCATGTCTTTTGCGCCGACATAGCCCATGGCGGCGCGCAAGCCGCCGGCGAGCTGGTGCATGACGTTGCCGACCGGGCCCTTGTAGGGCACCTGGCCCTCGATGCCTTCGGGGACGAGCTTGAGCGTGTCCTTGATGTCCTGCTGGAAGTAGCGGTCGGCCGAGCCGCGCGCCATCGCGCCGACCGAGCCCATGCCGCGATAGGCCTTGTAGGACCGGCCCTGCCACAGGAAGACTTCGCCGGGTGTCTCGTCGGTGCCGGCGAGCAGCGAGCCGACCATCGCGATGTCGGCGCCGGCGGCGAGCGCTTTCGCAAGATCGCCGGAGAACTTGATGCCGCCGTCGGCGATGACGGGAATGTCGGCCTTCTTGGCCGCTTCCACCGCATCCATGATCGCGGTGAGCTGGGGAACGCCGACGCCGGCGACGATGCGTGTGGTGCAGATCGAGCCCGGGCCGATGCCGACCTTGATGCAGTCCGCGCCCGCGTCGATCAGCGCCTGCGTACCTTCGGTGGTGGCGACGTTGCCGGCAACGACCTGCACCGAGTTCGAGAGACGCTTGATGCGGTTGACGGCGTGCAGCACGTGACGGGAATGGCCGTGCGCGGTGTCGACGACGACGAGATCGACGCCGGCATCGATCAGCCGCTCCGTGCGCTCGAAGCCGGTGTCGCCGACGGTGGTGGCGGCGGCAACGCGCAGGCGGCCCTGCGCGTCCTTGCAGGCGAGCGGGTGGGCGACCGCCTTCTCCATGTCCTTGACGGTGATGAGGCCGACGCAGCGATATTGCTCGTCAACGACCAGCAGCTTCTCGATGCGATGCTGGTGCAGCATCCGCCGCGCTTCGTCCTGGCTGACATTCTCGCGCACCGTGACGAGGTTTTCGTGCGTCATCAGCTCGGAGATTCTTTGCTGACGGTTCGTCGCGAAGCGTACGTCGCGGTTGGTGAGGATGCCGACCAGCTTGCCCGGCGTGTTCTTGCCCGCGCCGGTAACGACGGGAATGCCGGAGATGCCGTGGTCGCTCATCAGCTTGAGCGCATCGTCGAGCGTCGCATCGGGGCTGATGGTGAGCGGGTTCACCACCATGCCGGACTCGTAGCGCTTCACCTGCCGCACCTGGGCGGCCTGCCCTTCGGGATCGAAATTGCGGTGGATGACGCCGAGGCCGCCGGCCTGCGCCATGGCGATCGCCATGCGGGCTTCGGTGACGGTGTCCATGGCGGAGGCCATGATCGGGATGTTGAGCGGAATGGCGCGGGTGACGCGGGAGCGGATGTCGACCTCGCCCGGCATCACGTCCGACAGGCCCGGCTTCAACAGCACGTCGTCGAACGTAAAGGCTTCGCGAATGCCTTGTTGCACCGTGGCCATGTGCCAACTCCTTCCGCGGCCCTGCCGCAAATAGCTATGGATGAGCGCCGCCCTCGGCGTACCTTGCGGCATCGCCAGAGAATCGGAGCCCATCGGTGGGGTTGACGCGGGTCGATAGCATGCCCGCGTGACGAATCAAAGCAATTCAGCCCGCTGGCCAGCCATGCACAGGCTTTTTAGGTAAATTCAGCGGGGATAGCCGGGTGGCGGCCCGTGCCGGCGGATCGCGTCCACGACCTCCCGATGCCGCCGATCTTCCCGCTTCATGTGCACCGCGATCAGGGCGTGCGCCGACGGCACCAGAAGCAGGACGTGGAAGACCAGGCCCAGGATCGCGCAGACGACGCACAGCACGAGGTTCAGGATCGCCGAGAAGGGCTGCCCGTTCAGCAGCAACCCGATCGGCGGCAGCAGCGCGGCAAGCAGGTAGATCATCGCGAGGTCTCCGGCACCCGGTGCCCCCCCTGGAGAGTCACACCGTTGTTACGCAGGATTTAGGTGCTATGCGTTGATCCGCAATGGTCCCCGGCGGATGGCGGTGATAAGCCGCAAGTCCACCCGTCCTTCTGATTTTCATTACCAATCCGTCATGGTCGATAAGCAACGCATCATTCCGCTGATCGTCGCCACTGCTCTCTTCATGGAGAACATGGATTCGACCGTCATCGCCACCTCGCTGCCGGCGATTGCGGCCGACATCGGCACCAGCCCGCTCACGCTGAAGCTCGCGATCACCTCCTATCTGCTGTCGCTCGCGGTATTCATTCCGGCGAGTGGATGGACCGCCGACCGGTTCGGCGCGCGGATGGTGTTCGCGATCGCGGTCGGCGTGTTCATGGTGGGATCGATCGGCTGCGCGCTGTCGGGCTCGGTCACCGACTTCGTGTTCGCGCGCATCCTGCAAGGCATGGGCGGGGCGATGATGACGCCAGTCGGGCGCCTCGTGCTGCTGCGCTCGGTCGACAAGAGCGCGCTGGTCAATGCGATGGCGTGGGTGACGGTCCCTGCCCTGATCGGTCCCGTGATCGGCCCGCCGCTCGGCGGCTTCATCACCACCTATGCATCCTGGCACTGGATCTTCCTGATCAACATCCCGATCGGGCTGCTCGGCATCTTCATGGCCTTGAAGTTCATCGATCCGATCAAGAGCGATACGCGCGAGCCGTTCGATCTCTACGGCATGGTGCTCGCCGGCGTGGGGCTTGCGGGCATCGCGTTCGGCCTGTCCGTCGCCGGCCTCAATCTGCTGCCCTGGAGCACGGTTGCCGCCCTGATCGTGGGCGGCGCGATCTCGATGACGCTGTACGTCCTGCATGCGCGGCGGACGGGATCTCCGGTGCTGGACTTCTCGCTGCTGAAGCTGCCGACACTGCGCGCGGCCGTTTTCGGCGGCTTCCTGTTCCGGCTCGGCATCGGCGCCCTGCCGTTCCTGCTGCCGCTGCTGATGCAGATCGGCTTCGGGTTGACGCCGTTCCATTCCGGCCTCGTCACCTTTGCCTCCTCGCTTGGGGCCATGGGCATGAAGACGCTGGCCGCGCGGATCATCCGCACCTTCGGCTTCCGCAATCTGATGACGGTGAACGCGATCGTCAGCGCGTTCTTCCTCGGCGTCTGCGCGCTGTTCACGGTGACGACGCCGCTGCTGATCATCATGGTGATCCTGGTCGTCGGCGGATTCTTCCGCTCGCTCGAATTCACCGCGATCAACACCGTCGCTTATGCCGACGTCGAGCCGCCGCAAATGAGCCGCGCCACCACCCTCGTCAGCGTCAACCAGCAGCTTGCGGTCTCCGCCGGCGTCGCGGTCGGCGCGGCCTGCGTGGAAACGACGATGTGGTTCAACCATGTCAGCGAGATCGACGCCACGGTGTTCGCGCCCGCGTTCCTCGTGATCGCGCTGACCTCGGCAGCATCGAGCTGGTTCTTCTGGCAGATGCCTGCGGATGCCGGCAACGAGATCTCCGGCCGCAAGGCGGTGGACATTTCCAGCCGCAAGGGTGCCGCGAAGAGCGCGGCGAGCGCCGCCGTCAAGACGGCGACGGAAGATACTCAGGACGTGCGGGACCAGCGACTGGGGTAGTCACTCACTCATTGTGACTCTGCGTCACGGATTGCGGTGTCCGGGCGCGGCTCCGAATGAGGCTGCAGATCTGAAAACTGTACTCGCTGAAGAAATCCTGGATGCCGCGCCGCTTGGCCATGACGTGATCGGGATCGCGGCTCCAGGCGCGCAGAGCATCCTCGGTTTCGAACTCGACGATCGTGACGCGCTCGCCATCTTCAGCCACGAAGCCCTTGTGAGCGACATAGCCCGGAACTTTCCGCGCCAGCTCGCTCATCTGTTTCGCCATGGGATCATATTCGTCCCTCACGCCGGGATTGAGCCGTGAGCGAAATATTGTGACGATCATCAGTCTTTTCCCTGCGGTGCGCCGAGCCGATATGGCATCGGACACACGTTACGCGGGGAAGCAAATATCAATCAAATGCATAATCCTGATCATGATTATGCAGCATTTGTGATCACGCCATTCGGGCCTTTAGCTCCGTCGTCAGCAGCTCGATGGCCGGATCGAAACGCCCCGGAGTGCTCCGGCGGATCAGCGCCACACTCGCCGGCAGCGTGAAGTCGGCGACGTTCAATATCCGCAGCGAACGCCGATGAGGACTGTGCTCGAACTGCCGGCGCGGAACCAATCCGAGGCCGCCGCTCCGGGCCAGCAGCGATAGCTGGAGATCCTCGCCGAACACTTCTGCCGCAACGTTGAGGGGCAAGGACAACCGATCGAACGCCTTGACGAGGGCCGCGCGGCAGCCGCAACCGGGCGGATTGAGAAACCAGCCTCGTTCAGCCAGATCGCGCAGGCGATAGGCGCGGCCGCCGCGCTTTCCGGCCGATTTCGGACCAACGATGACGACCTGCTCGGCACCAAGAACAACGCGAACGAGTCCGGCTGGAACGGCGTGAGCTTCGGTGAGAAGACCGACCGCGCAATCCAGTGCGCCGCTGCGCACTTCCGCGATCAGGTTCGTGCTCCAGTCCGAGCTGACCTGGAGCCTGGCGCGCGGGAACCTGCGCCGCAAGGCATCGAGCGGCGTGGTCATGACCATCTCGCCCAGGCCATGCGCGACCCCCGCCTTCATGTCGCCGGTCGGGTCGGCCGCTTTGGCGGCACAGGATTCCAGCTCCGCCACCGCAGCGAGCACGCGCCGGCAGTGCTCGAGCACATGCGTGCCGAGCGCGGTCAGGACGGCGGGCTTCACCGCACGGTTGAACAGCGGTGCATCGCCGAACTGCTGCTCAAAACTCTGGATACGCCGCGTCGTCGCGGGCTGCGTCAGGCGCAGCATTATCGCGGCGCGGTTGACCGAACCGGCGTCGGCGACCGCGACGAAAGCCTTCATGTCCTGCAGATTCATAGGCAGGACCATAGTGGAAAGAGCGGCCCTGCAGAACGACTATTGGAGACCTTGCCAGTGCAATTCCCGCCATTCGTCCATGCCGGCCTCGATCAAGGCGCTGGCGGATGCACGCGATAAAGTGCGCGGCGAGTGCCGCCGTCGAAAACGTAGCACTCCGCCGCAACCCTGGCCGCGACGGAGAGCACGCAGGATGGGAACAGCCAGTTTGTGCGTCAGGGCGTGACGCCCGGTGGCAGGACGCGGTACAGCAAAACCCCCAACTTGAGCTCGTCACCCGTCAGGACGAGCTTTCCGTTGTTGATCGTTCGCTGCAGCAGGACCCGCTGCAAGTTGGGAAGGGGGTGGGTGGGATTGGAATAGAAGGCCGCCAGATTGCTCGTATCTGCATTGATCGCGTAACGCTCGATCGTCACCACCGAATTGTCGCTGAACGGCAGGTTATCGACTTCGAGCGAAATCCCCTCCGAGATCTCGGTCGATGTATTGCTGCCGAACACGCGTGACGGGTCGTAATTGTAGACCATGATGTTCGCAGTCATGCTGCCGGCGTCCCAGGTCGCGAACGTGCCGAGATTGGATCCCGACCCGCCCGGGCTCAGGGTTGCCTGCCGGCGCAGGCCGGACATCTTGTTGTACATCGCAAACAAATTGGCCACGGGCTTGGGATAATAAGTCGGCGGCAGAGTCTGCCCGTTGGCATCTTTTCCGTTGTCATGCTTGTGGAGCAGACTCGCCTGCCCATACCAGACGTCTCCGGAGCCCTGTCCGTCCCCGATGACGAGGTAGGAGCCCAAGGATATCTTTTTTCCTACGGCGTGGGGCAGGAAGGCGGCCGCCCACGCGGCTCCCTTGTGCGAGACGTTGATGTCGGTGCCCTCGTCGATCGTCGGCCCCCACTCCGAGATGAACAGGTTGACGTCGGGCATGGTCGCGTCGTTCTGCTTCAAGGCCTGCAGCTTGGCGCTGACCGTATCGACGATGTTGTCGAATGCGGCAAAGCCGGCCGCGCCGCCGGTCGAACCGTAGAAGTGGAAGGAGAAGCGATTCAGTATCCTCGCATTGAATTGCGAGTTGTAGTGGACGGCCAGCGGGTTGAACGTCTGATCCAGAAACTGCTCCTCCATGGTCGGACTCGGAGGGGTATCGAGATGATAGGCGGTGAAGCTCAGCCCGGCGAAGGCCGGCCCCGCGAGCTCGAGCGACTTTCCGCCATAGAGGCCTTTTTCGGTGAAGTCCTTGCGCACGTCCTCGATGGCCTTCGCAACGATCTTCTGCACCGGCAACAACTGCCGGCTCAGCCGGCGGACATCGGCGCGGTAGGGATACGCCATCGTCTCGTCTTCGGCGTTGGACAGCAGATGCGCCTGAAACGGCGGCCACTGGCCCAGGACATACCTGCTCGGGTTCGGCCACCACAACCACCGGCCCCACGGGCCGAGCGGCTTCAACGAAAAGAGCGACGGAGTACCAGTGCTGAAATTTTCCGGCTCTGAATCGGCGATGTCGAGTTCATTGCTGACCTCGAGGATGATATTCGAGGCGCCACGTTGGAAGGAATACGCGGCGACGTAGTCTACAAGCGCCTTCATATAGTCCTCGTAGCGCTTGACCGCGCCGGGCTGCGAAGCCCAGGTCTCCCCCGGGCCGAAGGTCACCATGCTCGCCGGCATGAAGGATGCGACGGCGACATGCGGCGTAAGGCCGTGGTCCAGCGCCCAGTCGAGATGCCAACGCATCGGGTAGCAGTCGCCGGCATGAAACACGTGGTCGGCGTCGATGTATCCGAACACCTTTCCGGTCACGTCGAGATCGCAATAGACGTCGCTCTGCAGCAGCCGCGCCCGCTTCAGGCCGGTGTCGGCGATGACCTGGTTGAACTGCTCGAGCGCCTGCTCGGCCGGGCTGTTCGCGCCCTGGTATATCCGCTTGAGGTCGCCGAGATCGTCATTGCCGCTGATCCCCTCGTTGAAAGGTGCCAGCGTGTTCACGACGATCGACGCATCCGCCAACGCGGTCGTCGGGACACCGAGGATGGGGAAGAGAAACGTAAGAAGCAGAACCGAGGCAGAGAAAGGTTGGCGCCCACAAGCAAGGGAGCGCCGACGTTCAGGCAAACACCGCATGAATCACCCGCTGGGATTGTCGATGCGGCGATCAACACCCCTCAGATGTTATTGATGTGAACGTTATGTTATCATTTCATGAGTGCATCAGGTCTGCAGAGCCATGGCCCGCGATCTATTGCCCGCGAAACCCCGTCGCCAGCACGTAGCGCTCCGACGAATCCTGCCGGCTTGCGGCAGGCTTGACGTGACGCACCGTCGCAAAGTCGCGCTTGAGCTGGGCGAGCAGATCGGCGTCGGCGCCGCTCTGGAACGTTTTTGCGAGAAACGTGCCGCCCGGCTTGAGCACGTCGCAGGCAAACGCGGCCGCGGTCTCGACCAGGCCGACGATGCGGAGCTGGTCGGTCTTGCGATGGCCTGTGGTGTTGGCGGCCATGTCGGACATTACGACATCGGCGCCGCCGCCCAGCATCGCGGTGAGCTTGGCCGGCGCGTCATTGTCCATGAAGTCGAGCTGCGCGAAATCGACGCCGGGAATCTCGGGCATTTCCAGCAGGTCGATCGCGACGACCTTGCCCTTGCCTTCCACCGATCCGACGCGCTTGGCGGCGATCTGGCTCCAGCCGCCGGGCGCGGCGCCGAGATCGAACACGGTCATGCCGGGCTTCAAAAACCGATGCTTGTCGTCGAGCTCCAACAGCTTGAACGCCGCGCGCGAGCGATAGCCCGCAGCCTTGGCCTTGACGACATAGGGATCGTTGAGCTGTCGCTCCAGCCAGAGCTTCGACGACAATTTGCGCTTGCCGCCGGTCTTGACCTTGGTCTTGACCTGGACGTGCAAGCGGCCGGTGGTGTCCTTAGCCATCTCACCAGCTCCTGAGCGCGCCGTCCTCGCGCATCATCTCGACCAGCATGCCCTCGCGCAGGCCACGGTCGGCGACGCGCAGGCGCGGCAGCGGGAAAGCGCGGCGGATCGCATCGAGGATGGCGCAGCCGGCGAGCACGAGATCGGCACGCTCGATGCTGATGCAGTTGTTCGCGGCGCGCTCCTCGTAGCTCATGCCGAGCAGCCTGCGGATGGTCGCGGTGAGGTCGGAATCGTTCATCCAGATGCTGTCGATGCGGCGGCGGTCATAGCGCGCGAGGTTGAGATGGATGCCGGCGAGCGTCGTCACGGTGCCCGAGGTGCCGAGCAGGTGCATGTCGGCGAGATCGCCGCCGTGCGCTTCGGCGAATGGCCCGACGTGGTTGGCGACCTCCTGCTCCATCGCGGCATAGATCTCCGGCGTCACGTCGCGGCCGCCGAATTGCTCGGCCAGCGTCACGACACCAAGCGGGATCGACATCCAGGCCTTGATGCGCGGCGCCGGATTTTGCGCGTCGCGCTCGATCCGCACCAGCTCGGTCGAGCCGCCGCCGATGTCGAACAGGATCGCCCCCCTGCCCCTGGGGTCCACCAGCGGCGAGCAGCCGAGCACGGCGAGCGAGGCCTCGGTCTCGCGGTCGATGACCTCGAGCTCGATGCCGGTTTCGGCCGCGACGCGGCTGCGGAAACCTTCCGCATTCGAGGCGGCGCGGCAGGCCTCGGTCGCAATCAGCCGCAACCGCCTGGCTTTGCGCAGATTGATCTTGTCGCGGCAGATGCTGAGCGCGGCGACGGCGCGCTCGATCGCGGCCTCGCTGATGCACCCCGTAGCCGAGACACCCTCGCCGAGCCGGATGATGCGCGAGAAGGAATCGACCACGCGAAAACCGTCGCTGGTCGGACAAGCGATCAGGAGCCTGCAATTGTTGGTACCGAGGTCCAGCGCCGCATAGACGCCGGTTCCCGCTTGCGCGGGGACGGCCGGTTCGGGGGCCAACGCCACCGCCGCCATCGACCCCTCCAGCTCACCGTGCGGCACAAGGCCGTCGCGGAGCCGCGTGTGGTCATTCATACAAACTGTCTTTCCGCGGCCGGTCGGGCCGGTCTGGAATTGATTTTTCGCCTGAAACATTAGCAGCGCGGCGGGTATGCGCAACAACGCATCACATAGGACCATGCCCATTCGTGCGTTGTCGTGAACGCGGAGGCGGGTTATCTGAACAGGGTCCGGTGCCCCGCTGGCGCGAAAATGCGCAAATGCCGGCTTTTCAGGTCATTTCCATGCAAGAACACACCAAATCATCCACGCTCGAAAACGCTATTGCACTGCAAAAATACGGCGTCGGGCAGCCGGTCCGCCGCAAGGAAGACGACACCCTGGTGCGCGGCAAGGGCCGCTATACCGACGATTTCAACCTGCCCGGCCAGGCCCATGCGGTGATCGTCCGCTCCACCCACGCCCATGGACTCATCCGCGGCATCGGCACCGATGCCGCCAGGGCGATGCCGGGCGTGCTGGGGGTGTGGACCGGCAAGGACCTCGATGCCGCCGGCTACGGCCCGTTCACCTGCGGCCTGCCGCTGAAGAATCGCGACGGCTCGCCTTTGCTCCAGACCAACCGCCAGCCGCTCGCAACCGACAAGGTCCGCTTCGTCGGCGATCCCGTCGCCTTCGTGGTCGCCGACACGCTGGCCCAGGCGCGCGATGCGGCCGAGGCGGTCGAGCTCGACATCGAGCCGCTGCCGGCGGTGACCGATCCCGAAGAGGCGACAAAGCCGGGCGCGCCGCAGCTTTACGACCACATCCCGAACAACGTCGCGCTCGACTACCATTATGGCGACATGGACAAGGTGAATGCGGCCTTCGCCGGCGCCGCCCACGTCACCAAGGTCGACATCGAGAACACCCGCGTGGCCGTGGTCTCGATGGAGCCGCGCGTCGGGCTCGCCTCCTACGACAGCAAGACCGAACGCTACACCATCCAGATGCCGACGCAGGGCGTCGCGGGCAACCGCGCCAACCTCGCCAAGAACCTGAAGGTGCCGAACGAGAAGGTGCGCATCCTCACCGCCAATGTCGGCGGCTCCTTCGGCATGAAGAACGTCAACTATCCCGAATACATGTGCATCCTGTACGCGGCGAAGGAACTGGGAAAGCCGGTGAAGTGGCTCGACGAGCGCTCGACCAGCTTCCTCTCCGACAGCCACGGCCGTGCGCAGAAGATCCATGGCGAGCTGGCGCTCGATGCCGAGGGCCACTTCCTCGCGGCGAAGCTGTCCGGCTACGGCAATCTCGGCGCCTACATCACCGGCGTTGCGCCGGGACCGCTCTCGCTCAACACCGGCAAGAACTTTTCCAGCGTCTACCGCACGCCGCTGATGGGCATCGACATCAAGACCGTGCTGACCAACACCACGCTGATGGGCGCCTATCGCGGCGCCGGCCGGCCCGAGGCGAACTACTACATGGAGCGGCTGATCGACCGCGCCGCCGACGAGATGGGCATCAACCGCCTGACGATGCGCAAGCGCAACTTCATCAAGCAGAACCAGATGCCGTTCGCGGCGTCCTCCGGCGTCACCTATGACAGCGGCGACTTCCAGGCCGTGTTCAACAAGGCGCTCGACATCTCCGACCACGAGAATTTTGCCAAGCGCAAGAAGGAGAGCAAGAAGGCCGGCAAGCTGCGCGGCATTGCGGTCGGCTCCTATCTCGAGGTCACGGCACCGCCGAGCCCCGAACTCGGCAAGATCGTGTTCGATGCCGACGGCAGCGTGCAGCTGATCACCGGCACGCTCGATTACGGACAGGGCCACGCGTCCGCATTCGCTCAGGTGCTGTGCTCGCAGCTGGGCGTACCCTTCGACAGCGTGAAGCTGGTGCAGGGCGACAGCGACATCGTCCATACCGGCAACGGCACCGGCGGCTCGCGCTCGATCACGGCGAGCGGTCAGGCCATCGTCGAGGCCTCGAAGCTTGTCATCGAAAAGGGCAAGCGCGCCGCCGCGCACATGCTGGAGGCGTCCGAGGCCGACATTGAGTTCGCGGAAGGAAGCTTCACCATCGCCGGCACCGACCGCAGCATCGACATCATGGAGCTCGCCAAGAAGCTGCATGACGGCAAGACGCCGGACGGCGTCCCCGACTCACTCGACGTCGACCACACCAGCGAGCCGGTGCCCTCGGCGTTCCCGAACGGCTGCCACGTCGCCGAAGTGGAGATCGATCCCGAGACCGGCGTGGTGCAGATCGTGCGCTACGCGGCCGTCAACGATTTCGGCACGGTGATCAACCCGATGCTGGTCGCGGGCCAACTTCATGGCGGCGTCGTCCAGGGCATCGGACAAGCCCTGATGGAGCACGTGCGTTACGACGAGAGCGGCCAGCCGATCACGGGCTCGCTGATGGACTACGCCCTGCCCCGCGCGGAGGACGTCCCGCACATGGAAGTCGGCGATCACCCCGTGCCCGCCACGACCAATCCGCTCGGCAGCAAGGGCTGCGGCGAAGCCGGCTGCGCCGGCAGCCTGTCGACGGTGGTGAACGCGGTGGTCGATGCGCTGTCAGACTACGGCATCAAGCACATCGACATGCCGCTGACCCCGGAGCGGGTGTGGCGGGCCATTCAGGACGCGAAGGGGACGGCGTAAGGGCTGCCCTTCCGCCTCCACACTAATGCTGTCATCGCCCGGCTTGACCGGGCGATCCAGTATTCCGAGACGATAGTGATCTGACCGATAGGCCGCGGCGTACTGGATTCCCCGCCTTCGCGGGGAATGACACCATTGTTGGGGCGAGAGCCTCGAACCCAGCAGACGCCGAAGCCCCCTACGCCGCAGCCTGCTCGCGCGGCTGGTAGATCGCGGTGTGCTGGCAGTGCGCGATCGGCGTCGTGCCGTTGGCGACGACGAGTGCGTCGAGTTCGACGAAGCGGTGGCCTTTCTTCTCGTAATTCGCGGTCACGTTTGCCCGCGCGGTGATCTCGTCGCCAACGCGCGCGGCCGACAACAGCTGCATGCGGCTGCCGACATGGATCCACGGGCCGAGGATGGTGTTGTCCACCAGCACGCGGTTCATCACGCGCTGGATCAGGCCGGGATGGCCGAGCCCCTCGCGTGCGAAGACCGGATCGGTCTCCCTGATATCGGCGAGATAGTCGCTCGCGTCCTGCCCGGCCCAGCGGCGGGGCGTCGTGCCGAGCCATTTGCCGGTCTCAAAGGTCGCGGGGCTGACCGGCTTGCGTTCGGCAACAGGCGGGACTTCGACATAATCATTCAATGACACGGTGGGCGCCGCTGCCGGCAGCGAGGCGGTGCCCGTGGCGCAGAGCTCGGTGCGGCTGAACACCTCGATCGTCAGCAGGCCGTTGTGCTCGGTCGCATCGACATCGGCGGTCTCGCCGTCATAGACCGGCTTGATGAAGCGGGCCTCGACCAGCCCGCGCGACAGGAAATCCCGGCCCCAGCGCGCCACCGGCACGTGCATCATGTAGGCGAAGACGTCGACGCCTGGGACCAGCCCGCCGGAAAAGCCGAAGCGGCGCGCCACATTGTCGTCATGCATCTTGTTTTCGGATTGTTTGGCGGTGTTGTAGGCCTCGACGCGCCAGGTTTCGAGCCGGTTCGGCATGGCTTGGCTTTCCCCAAATTCTTGTTGTTTCGGGCCGATCGTAGGCCCTGAGGAACCAGGGTCAATCCCCTCGCCTTTGGGAGCCGAATGGGGTACCACGCGGCGAATGACTGACACCCCCACCCGCATCTATGTCGACGCCGACGCCTGCCCGGTGAAGGACGAAATCTACCGCGTCGCGAGCCGCCACGGCGTGCCCGTCAGCGTGGTTGCCGGCAACTTCATTCGCGTGCCGCATGATCCGATGATCGAGCGCATCGCGGCCGGCTCCGGCATGGACGCCGCCGACGACTGGATCGCGGAACGCGCCAGACCCGGCGACATCGTCGTGACCTCGGACATTCCGCTGGCGAGCCGCTGCGTCAAGGCGGGCGCCGACGTGATCGCACCGAACGGCAAGCCGTTCACGGAGGAGTCGATCGGGATGACGCTGGCGGTGCGCAATTTGATGACGGATCTGCGCTCGGCCGGCGAAGTCACCGGCGGCCCGCGATCCTTCGCGCCGCGCGACCGCTCCGCCTTCCTCTCGGCGCTCGACCAGACGCTGCGCCGGATCCAGCGCCGCCGCGCCGACCAGCCGGCCAAGAACCAAGGCTGATCATGGCGCCGCCGCTGATTCAACTCAAAGACATCAAGCTGACCTTCGGCGGCACGCCGCTGCTGTCAGGCGTCGAGCTCAACGTCGCGCCATCCGAGCGCGTCTGCCTGATCGGCCGCAACGGCTCCGGCAAATCCACCCTGCTGAAAATCGCGGCCGGCCTCGTCGAAGCCGACGGCGGCACGCGCTTCGTGCAGCCGGGCGCCACGGTTCGCTACCTGCCGCAGGAGCCGGATTTCGGCGAGCACAAGACCACGCTTGCTTACGTCGAAGCCGGGCTCGCGCCGGGCGACGATCCCTATCAGGCACGCTATCTGGTGGAGCAACTCGGGCTCACCGGCGAGGAAAACCCGGCCAACGTCTCCGGCGGCGAGGCCCGCCGTGCGGCGCTCGCGCGCGTTCTGGCACCCTCGCCCGACATCTTGCTGCTGGACGAGCCGACCAACCATCTCGATCTCTCCACCATTGAATGGCTGGAAAAGGAGCTGGATTCCCGGCGCAGCGCGCTGGTGATCATCAGCCACGACCGCCGCTTCCTGACCAATCTCTCGCGCTCGACCGCGTGGCTCGATCGCGGAAGGATCAAGCAGATCGATCGCGGCTTTGCTTCATTCGAGAGCTGGCGCGACGAGGTGCTGGCGGAAGAAGAGCGCGACCAGCACAAGCTCGACCGCAAGATCGTCGACGAGGAGCACTGGCTGCGCCATGGCGTCTCCGGCCGCCGCAAGCGCAACGTCAAGCGGCTCGGCAATCTGCATGCGCTGCGCGACCAGCGCCGCAACTATCGCGGCACGGCCGGCACCGCCAGTCTCGCAGCCGCCGAGGCGGACCAATCCGGCAAGCTGGTGATCGAAGCCAAGGGCGTCACCAAGGCCTTTGGCGACCGCATCATCGTCGACAATTTCTCCACCCGGATCCAGCGCGGCGACCGGCTCGGCATCGTCGGGCCGAACGGCGCCGGCAAGACCACGCTGGTCAATCTGCTCACCGGCGGCGGCGAGCCTGACACCGGCACCATACGGCTTGGCGCCAATCTGGAGACGGCCACGCTCGATCAGCACCGCGAAAGCCTCGATCCCAAATCGACGCTTGCCGAAGCGCTCACCGGCGGCCGCGGCGACCAGATCATGGTCGGCGGCAAGCCGAAGCACGTGGTCGGCTACATGAAGGACTTCCTGTTCGCGCAGGAACAGCGCGGCACGCCGGTGGAGGTGCTCTCCGGCGGTGAGCGCGGCCGCCTGATGCTCGCGCGTGCGCTGGCGAAGCCTTCAAACCTGCTGGTGCTGGACGAGCCGACCAACGATCTCGATCTCGAAACCCTCGACGTGCTCGAGGACATGCTCGGCGATTACGAGGGCACGGTCATCCTGATCAGCCATGACCGCGACTTCCTCGACCGCGTCGTCACCTCCGTGATCGCGCCCGAGGGCAACGGCAAGTGGACCGAATATGCCGGCGGCTACAGCGACATGCTGACGCAACGCGGCGCGGATCTGAAGCGCGAGGCGGCCAAGGCGCAAGCGCCCACGGAGAAGAAGGAGGAACGCTCTGCGGCTCCCTCGTCCGCTCCCAAGCGCAAATTGAGCTTCAACGAGAAGCACGCCCTGGAAACGCTGCCAAAGCGGATGGAAACATTGCAGGCCGATATCGCCAAGCTGCAGCGCGTGCTGGACGATCCCAATCTTTACAGCAAGGATCGCAGGAAATTCGACGATACGTCCGCCGCAATTGCCAAAGCGCACGAAGAACTGTCCGCCTCTGAAGAACGCTGGCTCGAACTCGAAATGCTCCGCGAAGAAATCGAACAGGCCTGACCCATGACAACAACTCTCGCCGCCAAGATCGCCCGCGAATACGGCACACCCTGCGCCGTCATCGACATGGACAAGGTCGAGCGCAACATCGCGCGGATCCAGAAGGCCTGCGACGACGCCGGGGTCGCCAATCGCCCGCACATCAAGACGCACAAGAACCCGACGATCGCAAAAATGCAGGTCGCGGCCGGCGCCAAGGGCATCACCTGCCAGAAGATCGGCGAGGCCGAGATCATGGCCAACGCCGGCATCGACGACATCCTGGTCAGCTACAATCTCTTGGGCGAAGAGAAGATGGCGCGTCTCGGCGCGCTGAATGCCAAATCCAACATGACGGTGGCCGCCGACAATTCGACGGTCGTCGCCGGACTGCCGAAGGCGGCCGCGGCGTCGGGCCGTCCGCTTTCGGTCGTGGTCGAATGCGACACCGGCCGCAAGCGCGCGGGCGTCGAGACGCCCGCTGAAGCGATTGCGCTGGCGCGCGAGATCGCAGCATCCAAGGGGCTGCAGTTTGCCGGCTTCATGCTCTACCCGACCGAGACCGGCTGGGGCGATGCGCAGAAATTCTACGACGAGGCGCTGGCCGGCGTACGCGCGCACGGGCTGGATGCAAAAATCGTCTCGACCGGCGGCACGCCGAACCTCGTCAATATCGGCAAGCTCAAGGGCGGCACCGAGCACCGCTTCGGCACCTACATCTACAACGACCGCATGCAGGTCGCCGCCGGCGTCGCCACCTGGGACGACTGCGCACTGCACATCTATTCGACGGTGGTGAGCCGCGCCGCGCCCGAGCGCGGCATTCTCGACGCCGGCTCGAAGACGCTGACCTCGGACACCGGCGGCCTCGACGGCCACGGCCTGATCCTGGAGCACCCCGAAGCCAAGATCGCGCGCTTCGCCGAGGAGCACGGCTTCCTCGACCTCTCCCGCAGCAACACGCGCCCGAATGTCGGCGACGTCGTCCGCATCGTGCCGAACCATGTCTGCGTCGTCGTCAACATGATGGACGAAGTCGTGATGGTCCGCGGCGATGAGATCATCGGCACGCTGCCGGTGGCGGCGCGGGGGAAGCTGCGGTAAGGGCGCACTGCTCTCTCGCCGTCATTGCGAGGAGCTCTTGCGACGAAGCAATCCAGACTGTCACCGCGGAAAGATTCTGGATTGCTTCGCTACGCTCGCAATGACGGTGGCTAGCGTTTGATCCAACCCAACACGCCCCTGCCCGCGGCAGCACCGGTCGCGAACGACGCCTGCAGCAGATAGCCTCCGGTCGGCGCCTCCCAGTCGAGCATCTCGCCGACCGCGAACACACCGGGCAATTTGCGGATCATGAAGTGTTCATCGAGCTCGTCGAAGGTGACCCCGCCCGCGGTCGAGATCGCACGCTCGATCGGGGCGACGCCGGTGAGCTGAACCGGAATGGCGTTGATCAGCTTCGCAAGATCCGCCGGCGAGAACGCGGCCAGCGGCCGGCCGGATGCCATCGCGGCCTCCTGCATCAGGCCGATGCCGACCGGCGACACTTGCGCCGCCTTGCGCAGGAAGTTTGCAAGCGATTGCTTGCCGCGCGTGCCCGATAACCGCGTGGTCAGCGAGGTCGCGTCGAGATCAGGCCGGAGCGCGATCGTCAACGTCGCCTGACCGAGACCCAGCACGGCCTCGCGCAGCTCGGCCGATAGCGCGTAGATCGCACCGCCCTCGATGCCGCTGCGCGTGATCATCGCTTCGCCGCGCACCGTATGCGCGCCGACCGTCAGCGCCACGCCCTTGAGCGGCTGGCCCTCGAAACGGTCGCGGAACACGTCGGACCACGCGAGCGTGAAGCCGGAATTGGCCGGCCGGAGTTTTGAGATGGCAATGCCTTTTGCGGCGAGGATATCAGCCCAGCCGCCATCCGAGCCAAGGCGTGGCCAGCTTGCGCCGCCGAGCGCCAACACCGTGGCTTCGGCTTCGACAGACCGATCACTGTTCATCGTCCGAAACAGCAGGCGACCACTCGCGTCCCAGCCGCTCCAGCGATGACGGAACGCGAACCGTGCACCGGCGGCATCGAGGCGCCGCAGCCAGGCACGCAGCAAGGGCGAGGCCTTGAACGCTTTTGGAAACACCCGGCCGCTGCTGCCGACAAAGGTCGGCTCGCCCAGCGCCTCGCTCCAGGCGCGCAGCGCGTCAGGCGAAAACGCTTCGATCGCCGGCCCCAGTTTAGGCGTCGCCTCGCGATAACGCGCCATGAACTGCGGCAGCGGCTCGCTGTGGGTGAGGTTGAGGCCGCCCCGGCCCGCCATCAGGAATTTGCGGCCCGCGGACGGCATCGCGTCGTAGACGGTGACACGCGCGCCGCCCTGCGCCAGCACTTCCGCCGCCATCAGCCCGGCGGGACCGGCACCGATGACGGCGATGTCGGTCAGAGCTTGATCCCCGCCCGTGCCGCAGCCTGCGCCACGTATTTCTGCGTCTGCTCGAACGCGCCCTGCAATGCCCTCGCGTTCGACATGTCGCTGATCTCGGCGAAATGCGCGGCGACCGCGTCCGGGGTCCATTCGGATTCCGGCAGGTTGATGCCTTCGCTCTCCAGGATCTTGATCACCGCGAACGATCCCGCACCGGCGCCCATGATGGTGCGGGTCGGCGCGTCCTCGCTCAGCATGTACTCGACCGCGGGCGTGATCGCGTTCGGCTTCATCAATTGCAGCGCCTGCGGCGGCAGCAGTTCTTCCGTCATGCGGGTCGCCGCCGTCGGCGAGATGATGTTGACACGGATATTGGTCTTGCGGCCTTCCTCGGCCAGCACGTTCATCAGGCCGACCATGCCCGATTTCGCCGCGCCGTAATTGGCCTGGCCGAAATTGCCATAGAGGCCGGAGGACGACGTCGTCAGCACGATACGACCGTAATTGCGATCGCGCATCCCGGCCCAGGCCGCCTTGCAGCAATAGAAGGTGCCGACGAGATGCACGTCGAGCACCTTCTGAAAGTCGGCGGCTTCCATCTTGCCGAACGACTTGTCGCGCAGGATGCCGGCATTGGCGCACATCAGGTCGACGCTGCCCCACTCCTTGGTGGCGCGCTCGACCATGGCGGTGACCTGCTCGAAATTCGAGACGTCGGCGCCGTCGGCCATCGCGGTGCCACCGGCCTTGCGGATTTCCTCGACCACGGCTTCCGCCGGCGAGAGCGACGCGCCCGTGCCGTCACGCGCACCACCGAAATCGTTGACCACGACCTTGGCGCCGCGGCTCGCAAGCCCGAGCGCATGCGCCTTGCCGAGACCATTGCCTGCGCCGGTGACGATGGCGACGCGTCCGTCGAACCTGATTGCCATGAGAGTATTTCCTGCTTCTTCTTCCTTCTCCCCTTGTGGGAGAAGGTGGCGTAGGCGGCCTACGGCCGCCGTACCGACTAAGGGACGCCGACGCGTAGCATCGGCTACGGCGCCGGATGAGGGGTATGTCGCAGCAGCCGAGTTCGCGGAGAAAGACCCCTCACCCGGCTTCGCGTTCCGCGAAGCCACCCTCTCCCACAAGGGAAGAGGGTAACACCGCGCTTTGGGTCGCTTTTTGAGCAGCGATGGAGGACTGGGTCAACCCCACCCGGAACTACGCAAAATAGATCAACCCGAGCCATTCCGCGACCAGCGCGGGCTTGTCCTCGCCTTCGATCTCGACGGTGACGTTGGTACGAGACTGCAACTCGTTCGGCTTGCGGAGCTTGGCTTCCGCCAGCACGAAACGGCCGCGGACGCGTTTACCCGAGCGCACCGGGGAGATGAAGCGCAGCTTGTCGAATCCGTAATTGACGCCCATCGTGGTGCCCGCGATCACAGGCATCACCTCATAGGACATGATCGACAGCAGCGACATGGTGAGGAAACCGTGCGCGATGGTGGTGCCGAACGCCGTCTCCTTCTTCGCACGTTCCGGATCGACGTGGATGAACTGGTGATCCTCGATCACGTCGGCGTAGGTGTCGATGCGGGGCTGATCGACCAGGTGCCATGACGACACGCCGATCTCGTTGCCGACCATGGCCTGATAAGCTTCGAGGGAAATCGGCGGCTTCTTCCAGACTTCGTTCACTTAGGTCTCACTCCGTGTTTTCGGCAACTCCGGAAAATCCTCCTCGCGGAATTCCCGGCCGCGCAGCGGATCGTTGCGATCATCGTCGCGCTCCAGCCTGCGTAGCTGCACCCGGCGGATTTTGCCAGAGATCGTCTTCGGCAGCTCGGTGACGATTTCGAGACGTCGAATGCGCTTGAACGGCGCAAGCCTCGTGTGCAGATGCTTGAAGATCGACAGCGCCGTTTCCGGCGAACGCTCGGCGCCCGACGTCAGCAGCACGAAAGCCTTGGGGATCGCCAGCCTGATCGGATCGGGGCTCGGCACCACCGCGGCCTCGGCGACCAGCTCATGCTCGAGCAGCACGCTCTCCAGCTCGAACGGACTGATGCGATAGTCGGAGGATTTGAACACGTCGTCGGAGCGGCCGACGAAGGTGAGATAGCCGTCCTCGTCCTCGAACACGACGTCGCCGCTGCGATAGAGCTCGCCTTCGGCACCCGCGAGCTTGCCGTCGTCGCCCTGATAGCCCTGCATCAAGCCGGCGGGACGATCGGTGCCCAGCATCAGAGCCACCTCGCCTTCCTTCGCGGGGTTGCCATCGGCGTCGCTGACCTGCACGCGATAGCCCGGCAACGGGCGGCCCATGGAGCCGACCTTGATCTTCTGCCCCGGCGAGTTGCCGGCAAGCGCGGTGGTCTCGGTCTGGCCATAGCCGTCGCGGATGGTGAGGCTCCAGGCGGCCTGCACCTGGTCGATCACTTCAGGATTGAGCGGCTCGCCGGCGCCGCAGACCTCGCGCAAGCTCACCTTGAAGGCGGCAAGGTTCTCCTGGATGAACAGCCGCCACACCGTCGGCGGCGCGCACAGTGTGGTGACGCCGCAGCGGCCGATGGTGGCGAGCAGGCCCTTTGCATCGAAGCGCGGCTGGTTGACCACGAACACGGTGGCGCCCGCGTTCCACGGCGCGAAGAAACAGCTCCAGGCGTGCTTGGCCCAGCCGGGCGAGGAAATGTTGAGGTGAACGTCGCCGGGCTTCAGCCCGATCCAGTACATGGTGGAAAGATGACCGACCGGATAGCTGCGCTGGCTGTGCAGCACGAGCTTTGGTTTTGCCGTCGTGCCCGAGGTGAAATAGAGCAGCATCGGGTCGTCGGCGTGGGTCGGGCCGTCGGGCGCAAAACTCTCCGGAGCCTTCGCAGCTTCATCGTAAGCGAGCCAGCCATCGGAGGCCGCACCGACCACGATGCGAACGACATTCTCGGCACCGAGGCTTGCGAATTTCGCAACCTGGTCCTCGGCCGCGACGACGGCCTTCGCCTTGCCGCGATCGAGCCGGTCGCGCAGTTCCTCGGCGGTGAGCAGCGTGGTCGCGGGGATCACGACGACACCGAGTTTCATCGCCGCCAGCATCGTCTCCCATAGCGGAACGACATTGCCGAGCAGCAGCAGGAGATGATCGCCGCGCTTCAGCCCCTGCGCGCGCAGGAAGTTCGCGACCTGGTTGGAGCGCTGCGAGAGCGCCGCGAAGGACAATTTGGTTTGCTTGTCCTGCGCGGCATCGACGATCCAGAGCGCGGGCCGGTCCCTGGCGTCCGCATCCTTCGCCAGCACGTCGAACCAGTCGAGCGCCCAGTTGAAGGGAACCGGATCGGGCCAGCGGAAATCCCTGACCGCTGTCTCGTAATCCGTGCGGTGCTTGAGCAGAAACGCGCGCGCGTCCTGAAATGTCGTCATCCGGCTTCACCACGTTCACTGCCGTCATCCTGAGGAGCCGCGAAGCGGCGTCTCGAAGGATGGCCACAAGTACCGTCTTTTCATCCTTCGAGGCTCGCTTCGCTCGCGCTTCAGGATGACGACGATCGAGCAAGTCCTCTAACGTGCTCGATAATTCCGGAAAAATCCACCCCGCCTTGGCCGGCTGCGTCGAAAGACTGATAGATCTCCTGCGCATGCTTGCCGAGCGGCGTCGCGGCACCCGCAGCCTTTGCGGCGTCCTGTGCCAGCGTCAGATCCTTCACCATCAGCGCCGAGGCAAAGCCCGGCTTGTACTCATTGTTCGCGGGCGACGTCGGCACCGGGCCCGGAACCGGGCAATAGGTCGTCAGCGACCAGCACTGGCCCGACGAGGTCGAGGCGACGTCGAACAGCGCCTGATGCGAGAGGCCGAGCTTCTCACCGAGCGCAAACGCCTCGCTCACCGCAATCATGGAAATGCCGAGGATCATGTTGTTGCAGATCTTGGCGGCCTGCCCTGCACCGGCGCCGCCGCAATGGACGATCTTCTTGCCCATCTTCTCCAGCACCGGCTTGGCCGCCGCGAACGCGCCCTCCTCGCCGCCGCACATGAAGGTGAGCGTCGCGCCCTTGGCGCCGCCGGTGCCGCCGGAGACCGGCGCATCGACCGAGAGCACGCCGCTTTTGGCTGCGAGCGCATGTGCCTGCCGTGCGCTCTCGACGTCGATGGTGGATGAGTCGATGATCAGCGCCCCCTTGGTCATGGCAGGAACGACCTCGTTCCAGACGCCGAGCACGTGCTTGCCTGCGGGGAGCATGGTGACCACGACATCGGCGCCCTTCACCGCGTCCGATGCGCTACCTGCGATACCGGCGCCGTCGGCCTTTGCTTGCGCGCGCGAGGCCTCGGCGAGGTCGAAGGCCACCACCTTGTGGCCGGCCTTGACGAGGTTGGCCGCCATCGGGCCGCCCATGTTGCCGAGACCGATGAATGCGATCGTGGCCATCTTGATGTCCTCCGCTGTAGCGTTGTTAGTTGAACTTGAGTTCGTCGGCGCCGATCTCAGCGAGATACGGCGCAAGCATTTGCGGCGTCACATCCTCGATCCGCGGTGGCGAAAAGCTCGGATTGCGGTCCTTGTCGATCACGGCGGCGCGCACGCCCTCCCGGAAATCGTCGCTGCGGAAGACTTCCAGCGCGGCGCGATATTCGCGCACGAGGCACTCCTCGAGGCTCGACGCGCTTCGCGCAAGCCGCAGCAGCTTCAGCGTCACCACCATGCCGCGCGGCGATTTTTCGTTGAGCGTTTTCAGTGTCGCGAGTGCGAATTCCGAGCCGTCACGCTGGAGTGCCGCGAAGATATCCTCCATGCGGTCGAAGCCGAACAATGCATCGATCACAGGCTCCTTCGCGGCCACCGGACCTGCGGCCTCATCGGTCGCAAAGCCGTTGATGAGCTTGCTGACATCGGCCGCAGTCGCGCCCGGCTGAACCTTGGTCAGCGCCTCGCGCAGCTCCGGCCATTTGGCAGCCGGCACCACCGCATCGGCAAACTTTGCGTGGATCGCATCGGGGCCGTTCATGGTCTGCCCGGTGAGGCCAAAATAAGTGCCGATCTCGCCGGGCGAGCGCGATAGCAGCCAGGTGCCGCCGACATCGGGGAAGAAGCCGAGGCCAACTTCGGGCATTGCAAGCCTGGTGCGATCGGTGACGACACGATGGCTGGCATGGCCCGACAGCCCGACGCCGCCACCCATCACGAGACCATCCATGAATGCGACATACGGCTTCGGATACTTCGCGATCCGCGCATTCATGACGTATTCCTGCCGCCAGAACCGCGCGCCGAGATCGCCGCCCTCGCGCGAGCTCTCCCAGAGGCCGCGGATGTCACCGCCCGCGCAGAGGCCACGTTCGCCCGCGCCCTCCAGCACGATCAGCGCGACGTCCGGATCCGTCTCGAACTGGTCCAGCGCCGCATCGATGCCGATCGACATCTCCAAGGTCATCGCGTTGATCGCCTTGGGACGGTTGAGGCGGATCACGCCGGCCGCGCCCTCGCGGCGAACGATCAGATCGCCCTCTTCCGCTGAACTCATCGCGCGCCCTCGATCAATTTGCGCGCCACGATGAGCCGCATGATTTCGTTAGTGCCTTCGAGGATCTGGTGCACGCGCAGATCGCGCACGATCTTCTCGATGCCGTATTCACTGAGATAGCCGTAGCCGCCATGAAGCTGGAGCGCCTGATTGGCGACCTCGAAGCCGACATCGGTGCCGAAGCGTTTTGCCATGGCACACAACATGGTTGCGTCGGGGTCTTTCCGGTCGAGCGAGGCAGCAGCGCGCCACAAGAACGTGCGCGCGGCCTCGAGTTCGATCGCCATGTCGGCGAGCTTGAATTGCAGCGCCTGGAATTCGTCGAGGCGTTTCCCGAACGCCTTGCGCTCCTTCATGTAGGCACGCGCCTTGTCGAGCGCGGTCTGCGCGCCGCCGAGCGAACACGCCGTGATGTTGAGGCGACCGCCATCGAGGCCGGCCATCGCGATCTTGAAGCCGACGCCCTCCTCGCTGAGCCGGTTGGCCACCGGCACGCGCGCGTTCTCGAAGATCACGGCGCGGGTCGGCTGCGCGTTCCAGCCCATCTTGCGCTCATTGGCGCCGAAGGAGACGCCCGGCGTCTTGCCGTCGATCACGAGCGTCGAGATGCCGCCGGGGCCATCGCCGCCGGTCCTGACCATTGCGACGAGTAGATCAGTGCCGCCGGCGCCGGAGATGAACTGCTTCTGTCCGTTGAGGACATAGTGATCGCCATCGCGCACCGCGCGGGTGCGCAGCGCTGCTGCGTCCGAGCCTGCGCCCGGCTCGGTCAGGCAGTAGCTCGCGATCAATTCCATGGTGCAGAGCTTCGGCAGCCATGTGTGGCGCTGGGTGTCGCTGCCATAGGCATCGATCATCCAGCTCGCCATGTTGTGGATGGAGATGAAGGCTGCGGTGGTCGGGCAGCCCGTCGCCAGCGCCTCGAAGATCAGCGCCGCGTCGAACCGCGTCATGGCGGAGCCGCCGACGTCCTCGCGGATGTAGATGCCGCCCATGCCGAGGGTCGCGGCTTCGCGCATCACATCGACGGGGAAATGCTTCTCCTCGTCCCAGCGCAGCGCATGCGGCGCGATCTTTTCCGCCGCAAACGCCAACGCCATGTCGCGAACCGCGACCTGATCCTCGTTCAGAGCGAACTGCATGCTGCCGCGTACCCTTTCACTCCGTCGTCATTGCGAGCGCAGCGAAGCAATCCAGTATCCCTCCGCAGAGACAGTCTGGATTGCTTCGTCGCAAGAGCTCCTCGCAATGACGACTGAGGGAGTTTACTTCATCAGCGGGATCGAGAACTCCGCACCTTCCTTGACGCCGGACGGCCAGCGCGAGGTCACCGTCTTGGTCTTGGTGTAGAAACGGACCGAGTCCGGGCCGTGCTGGTTGAGATCGCCGAAGCCCGACTTCTTCCAGCCGCCGAAGGTGTAATAGGCGATCGGCACCGGGATCGGCACGTTGATGCCGACCATGCCGACATTGACCTTGGCCGCGAAGTCACGCGCGGCGTCGCCGTCGCGGGTGAAGATCGCAACGCCGTTGCCGTAATCATGCTCGGACGGCAGCGCCAGCGCTTCCTTGTAGTCGTGCGCGCGCACGACCGAGAGCACCGGGCCAAAGATCTCTTCCTTGTAGATCCGCATGTCCTTGGTGACGTTGTCGAACAGCGAACCGCCGAGATAGAAGCCGTTCTCGTAGCCCTGCATCTTGAAGCCGCGGCCGTCGACGGCGAGCGTCGCGCCTTCCTTGATGCCGATGTCGATGTAGCCCTTGACCTTCTCGACCGCCTCGCGCGTCACCAGCGGACCGTAATCGGCCGACGGATCGATCGAGGTGCCGATCTTGAGCGACTCGACGCGCGGGATCAGCTTTTCCATCAGCCGGTCGGCGGTGGACTTGCCGACGGGGACCGCAACCGAGACGGCCATGCAGCGCTCGCCGGCCGAGCCGTAGCCCGCACCGATCAGCGCGTCGACGGCCTGGTCCATGTCGGCATCAGGCATGATGATGGCGTGGTTCTTGGCGCCGCCGAAGCACTGGCAGCGCTTGCCGGTCTGGGCGGCGCGCTCATAGATGTACTGCGCGATCGGCGTGGAGCCGACGAAGCCGACGGCCTTGATATCAGGGTCGTCGAGGATGGCGTCGACCGCTTCCTTGTCGCCGTTGACGACATTGAGGATGCCGGCGGGCAGGCCCGCCTCGATCATCAGTTCGGCCAGCATCATCGGCACGCCGGGATCACGCTCCGACGGCTTGAGGATGAAGGCGTTGCCGCAGGCGATCGCGGGCGCGAACTTCCACATCGGGATCATCGCCGGGAAGTTGAACGGCGTAATGCCGGCAACGACGCCGAGCGCCTGACGCATGGAATAGATGTCGATGCCGGGCCCGGCGCCTTCGGTGTACTCGCCCTTCATCAAATGCGGGATGCCGCAGGCGAACTCGGCGACTTCGAGGCCGCGCTGGATGTCGCCCTTGGCATCGGGCACCGTTTTGCCGTGCTCGCGGGCGAGCAGCTCGGCCAGCTTGTCGTAGTCGCGCTGCACCAGCTCGACGAATTTCATCATGACGCGGGCGCGGCGCTGTGGGTTGGTCGCGGCCCATTCCGGCTGCGCGGCGCGCGCGTTCTCGACGGCGGCGCGAACCTCGGCCTTCGACGCCAGCGCGACCTTGGCCTGGACGTCACCGGTCATCGGCTCGAAAACGTCGGCGGTGCGGCCAGAGGTGCCCTTTACTTCCTTGCCACCGATGAAATGTCCGACTGAACGCATGGAATGATCTCCTTGAGGCCGAGCTTGAACGCTTTGACAAATCCTATCGACCTGCATTTTATAGGATTCAAGTCTGAGATAATGCACCATAGATGTGCGAAAATGCTGGATCAAGGTACCATCGATTGGGACGACTTCCGCTTCGTGCTGGCCATCGTGCGGGGCGGCTCGGTGTCGGCTGCGGCAAAACAGCTCGGCGTGGACCATGCCACCGTGATCCGCCGCGTGGACCGGCTGGAAAAGCACCTCTCGGCCAAGCTGTTTGACCGGCGCAAGACCGGCTACCTCCTCACCGAGGCCGGCCAGCGCGTCGCCGACAGCGCCGAAGCCATGGAATCGACCATCGTCGCCAACCAGGAGCAGGTCGGCGGCTCCGTGGCGCGGCTGACGGGGACGGTGCGGATCGGCGCGCCCGACGGGTTCGGCACCGCCTTCCTGGCGCCGCGGCTGGCGCCCTTTGCCGACCGCTATCCCGATCTCGATCTGCAGGTTGTGGCGACAGCCCGGCTGTTCAGCCTCTCCAAGCGCGAGGCCGACATCGCGATCAGCCTGACCATGCCGAAGGAAGGCCGCATCGTCGGCCGCAAGCTGCTCGACTACGGGCTCGGGCTGTATGCCGCCCCCGCCTATCTCGACCGCTTCCCGAAAATCACCTCGCGCGAGGTGCTGCCGCAGCATCGCTTCGTTGGCTACATCGAGGAGCTGCTGTTCACGCCCGAACTCGATTATCTGCCGCAGGTGTCGCCGCGGATTTCGGCGCGATTCCGCAGCGCCAATCTGATCGCACAGCTCAACGCCACGCTGTCGGGCTTCGGCATCGCCGTGCTGCCGCACTTCATGGCGAGCGACTATCCGCAGCTCGTGGCGGTGTTGCCGGAGGAGATTTCGATCACCCGGACGTTCTGGATGCTGATGCACGCCGACAGCAAGGATCTCGCGCGGATCAGGGCTGTGGCGGATTACATCGGCGAGATCGTGGAGCGCGAGCGGGCGCTGTTTGCGGGGCGGTAGCGCAGATCTCGTAGGGTGGGCAAAGCGAAGCGTGCCCACGCGTTTTTTTTCGACAGAGAAGGATCGTGGGCACGGCGCGAGTGCGCGCCTTCGCCCACCCTACGGCACCTCGGCTTACTGCTTGGCCTTCTTCGCCGCCGTCACTTTCGGCTCACGCTTCGTGCCCTCGAGCGCGCTGTCCTTGCCCGCCTTCAGCACCTCATCCGAAAGCTCGCTCGACCCCGCGATACGCGCGAGCAGCATCGTGCCGGCCATCGTGGCCAGCGTCGCAATGGCCTGCTTGCGTGCGGCCTTGCGCGGCAAGTCGGGGATAATGTCCGCCATCATCTCGACCATCTCGTCGAGCTTGCCGGCAAAGGCTTTTCGCGTCTTCGGGCTCTCGCGGGCGATCTCGGCGCCGAGCGCGGGAATCGAGCAGCCGTGGCCGGGATTGTCCCGGTGCAGCGTCGAGAGATAGGTGTCGACGATCTGGGTGAGCTGCTTCTCGGGCGCGACCTGATCGGACTGCTTGCGCCAGTGCTCCATCGAGCGGTCCATGGCGTAGCCAAAGGCCTCGATCACCAGCGCCTCGCGGGAATCGAAATGCGCGTAGAAGCCGCCATGGGTCAGGCCCGCCTCTTTCATGAGGTCGGCGACGCCGATGCCGTGGGCCCCCTTTTCGCGCAGCCGCACCGAGGCCTTCTTCACGATGCGGTCGTGGGTTTCCTGCTTGTGTTCCCGGGAATAGCGCATGCGGGTCTCATTGAATGTTGGAGATCATCTCATAACACAGAAGCAGCCCGGGCGCTGCATTAATTCATGTTAAGACATTGCCGATCATCGAGAAGGTTGCAGTTGCATGGACTGCGAGCGCGCCCTTGCCGTCGCGGACGAAACCCTCGGTGTAGCTGGTCTGGCGCCCCAGCTTGATGATTTTACCCTCCGCCGAGACCAGTCCGGAACAAACCGACAATGGGCGCAGGAAGGTCATCTTCAGGTCGAGCGTCACGGACGACTGCCCCGCCTCCAGCCGCGTCGAAATCGCACAGCCCATGGCGGTGTCGATCAGCGCCGCCGCGGTCGCCCCGTGCAGGAGACCAATGGTATTTTCGAGATCCTCGCGCGGCTCCAACTCCATCACGATCCGGCCCGGCTCGACCACGGCCATGGTGAAGCCAATCAGCTTGGCGAAGGGCGGCGGCGGCAGGAGGCCGTCGCGGATACCGAGCATGGCGTCCATCCCGGACAGCTTCATCGCCGCTTTCGCAACCGGCGCGGGCACCTGCCAGTCCACCACGCGCTCGCGCCGCTGTGCGGGCGAAAACAGGTCGAGCTGATCGTTGTCGGTCATGGCGGCCTCTTTGAATGATATTCGTCATACTATGCTGCGGACTTCGCGCTGGCAACTCCGCTTCGCCGGTCGGCTTGACAAGCGGAGCATTTCGGCCCGGAAGTGAGACGACGGGCGCGCCTCGCGCCTGTCCACGAAATCTTCGAGATCCCCGATGGAAATGCTCAACAATCACTGCGGCGTGACCCGCGATGCCCGCGGCGTCGTTCATGTCGCGATCTGCAATGCCGGATCGCTGAATATTCTGGGCTCGCCCGTGACCGACGCGGTGCGTGAGGGCTTGCAGCAGCTGAGCTCGGACCGCAGCATCCGCGTCGTGGTGCTGCGCGGCCAGAGCGAGAAGAGCATGATCGGCGGCGCCGACATCAAGGAGATGGCCAAGCTCGACCAGACATCGGCCGAAGCCTTCATCAGCCGCCTGCGCGATCTCTGCGAGGCCGTGCGCCAGTTCCCTGCCCCCGTGATCGCGCGCATGCCCGGCTGGTGCCTCGGCGGCGGGCTCGAAGTGGCGGCCGCCTGCGACTTCCGCATCGCCGCGCATGATGCGCATTTCGGCATGCCCGAAGTGCGCGTCGGCATCCCCTCGGTGATCCATGCAGCATTGCTGCCGCGCCTGATCGGCTGGGCCCGCGCGCGCTGGCTGGTGATGACAGCGGAGAACATCGATGCGCCGACGGCGCTCGCCTGGGGACTCGTCGACAAGGTCGCGCCGGAAGGCGACCTGGACGCGGCCGTCGAGCATCTCGTGACCGCGCTGCTCGAATGCGGCCCCGAAGCGCTGCGCTCGCAGAAGGCACTGCTGCGGCAATGGGAGGAACTGCCGCTGACGGAATCGGTGAACCTCAGCGTCAAGGTGTTCGGAGAGTCGTTCCTGACGGACGAGCCCACGCGGCTGATGGGCGCGTTTGTGAACCGGAAGCGGTAGGCGCTGGACGGGGTGCGCGATCGTTCCGCATGACGCTGTCATCGCCCGCGAAGGCGGGCGATCCAGTATTCCAGAGGCCATGCGTGGATACGGAGAGGCCGCGGCGTACTGGATGCCCCGCCCCAGTGCGCAACTGCGCACTAGGCGGGGCATGACACCGTCATTGGGGAGGCACCTTCGTTCCCATCGTCACGTCACTTCCTCCGATCGAACGACCAAATCTCATCCGACCCACGACATTATCTCATCCCTGGCGCGGTTGCATTTTTTGCAGCGCATCATATGATGACCATAATCTTACCGTCATCGCAGGGAGTTTTGTCATGGCCGAAGCCGCCGATCCCGTCGTCATCGTCTCCGCCGCCCGCACCCCGCTTGGCCGCTTCATGGGCGAGCTCTCGCCCCTCCCCGCGCACAAGCTCGGATCGCATGTGATCGGAGCTGCGCTGGAGCGCGCAAAACTCTCGCCTGAGAAGGTCGACGAGGTCTTCATGGGCTGCGTGCTGCCGGCCGGCCAGGGCCAGGCACCCGCGCGCCAGGCGGCGCGCGCGGCAGGTCTGCCCGATGCGACCGGCGCCACCACCGTGAACAAGGTCTGCGGCTCCGGCATGAAAGCGACCATGCTGGCCCACGACATCATTCGCGCGGGCTCTGCCGAGATCGTCGTCTCCGGCGGCATGGAGAGCATGAGCAACGCGCCCTATCTCCTCGCCAAAGCACGTGGCGGCTATCGCGTCGGCCATGACCGCATCATCGACCACATGATGATGGACGGTCTGGAGGACGCCTACGAGACCGGCCGCTCCATGGGTGATTTCGGCGAGGCTACCGCGGAGGCCTATCAGTTCACCCGCAAGGACCAGGACGCCTACGCGATGGAAACGCTGAGCCGCGCCCGCAAGGCGGTCGAGGGCGGCGCGTTCAGAGCCGAGATCGCGCCGATCACGCTGACCGAGAAAGCAGGTCCTCGCGTCATCGCCAATGACGAGCATCCGCTGAAGGTCGATCCCGCAAAGATTCCCGGCCTGAAAGCGGCGTTCCGGGCCAACGGCACGATCACGCCGGCCGCCTCCTCCGCCAACGCCGACGGCGCCGCCGCGCTGGTGCTGACCAGGCGGTCGCTGGCCGATCGCAATGGCCTGGCTGCCATCGCCGAGATCAAGGGCCACGCCACGCACAGCCAGGAGCCGCAATGGTTCACCACCGCACCGATCCCGGCGATCCGCAAGCTGCTCGACAAGGTCGGCTGGAGCGCCGGCGATGTCGACCTGTTCGAGATCAACGAAGCCTTCGCCGTCGTCGCAATGGCGGCGCAACGCGATCTCGGCATTCCCCGCGACAAGCTCAACATCAACGGCGGTGCCTGCGCGCTCGGCCATCCCATCGGCGCCACCGGCGCACGCCTGATCGTGACGCTGCTACACGCGCTCGAGGCCAACAACCTCAAGCGCGGCGTTGCGGCGCTCTGCATCGGCGGGGGTGAAGCCACGGCCATCGCGGTGGAGCGTCTCGCGCATTGACCTGGAAGTCCGTAAATGAGGGAACTCTGTCATTTCCGACAGGCATCCCCTGTGTCATTCTATAAACTCGCGCAGAGTCGCTTGCGACCCGCCCTTCAAGATTGAGGCCCAATGATTTCGAACTGGCTCGCGGCAGCGCTCGGCCGCCGCAATATCCACTACGGCTGGGTGATGGTCGGCGTGACCTTTCTCACCGCATTGATTAGCGCCGGCACGGTCGGTGCGCCGGGCGTGTTCATCGTGCCCCTTCAGAAGGAGTTCGGCTGGAGCACGGCGGAGATCTCGTCTGCACTGTCGATCCGCTTCATCCTGTTCGGGTTGATGGCGCCGTTCGCGGCCGCGCTGCTGAACCGCTACGGCCTGCGTAACGTCACGCTGCTGGCGCAGCTCATCGTCGTCTCGGGGCTGGTGGCCTCGCTCGGCATGACGCAGGTCTGGCAGCTCGTCCTGCTCTGGGGCGTGGTGATCGGCCTGGGCACCGGCATGACCGCGCTGGTGCTGGGTGCCACCATTGCGACGCGCTGGTTTGCCGCGCGGCGCGGCCTCGTCGTCGGCATTTTGACCGCAAGCGTCGCCACGGGCCAGCTGGTGTTCCTGCCGCTGCTCGCAAGCCTGACCGAACGCTACGGCTGGCGACTCGCGCTCGGCTTTGTCTGCATCGCGCTTTGCGTCTCCGCACTGGGCGTCCTGCTCGTGATGCGCGATCGCCCGAGCGATGTGGGCTTACGTCCCTTCGGCGACGAAGGCACCACACCCCTGCCCGCCCCGCCGGTCAGCCACGGCTCGATCACCGGCGTAGCACTCGGCACGCTGCGCGACGCCTCGAAGTCGCGCGCGTTCTGGATCCTGTTTGCGACCTTCTTCGTCTGCGGCGCCTCGACCAACGGCCTCGTCCAGGTGCATCTGATCCCGATGTGCCTCGATTTCGGCATCCCGCAAGTGCAGGCCGCAAGCCTGCTCGCTGCGATGGGCATCTTCGATTTCTTCGGCACCATCATGTCGGGCTGGCTGTCGGACCGCTACGACAACCGCTATCTGCTGTTCTGGTATTACGGCCTGCGCGGGCTCTCGCTGATCTTCCTCCCCTTCAGCGACTTCTCGTTCTATGGGCTCTCGATCTTCGCGATGTTCTACGGGCTCGACTGGATCGCCACGGTGCCGCCGACGGTGCGCCTCACGGCGCAGAAGTTCGGCCCCGAGCGTGCCAATCTGGTGTTCGGCTGGATCTTTGCCGGCCATCAGCTCGGCGCCGGCACCGCCGCGTTCGGCGCCGGCTTCTCGCGGACGGTCTATGAGAGCTATCTGCCCGCGTTCTTCATCGCCGGCGCGCTCTGCGTGTTCGCCGCGCTGATCGTGCTGGCGCTGTCGCGGCAGCCCAAGGCCGAGCCGAAGCCGGCAATGGCCTAATACCTGATCGTGGAGGTGACGCCGAACACTGCGGCGTCACCGATCCGCGAGACACCGGTCGGATCGTTCGGGGTCGGAATGCCGCCTGAGGGGCGGAGCACATACTGGAAGTAAGGCGCGATCAGCCAGCCCGGCTTGATGTGCGCCTCGTAGATCATCTCGATCAGCGTCTCGTTGCTGCGCACCGGACCCTGGATGCCGGTGTAGACATTCGTGTCGACGTCGAGACTGCGCGCGGTGTTCGATATCCGCATATAGGCCATCGCCACGCCGAAGCGGTCGAGCGGGCGGCCCGGCGTGAAGCCGACGAAGCCGATGCCGCCGTCGAGATAGAGGTCGATCAGATTGCGATCCGGCGGGCTGTAGGCGATGCGGCCGAACGCGGTGATGCCCGGGATCGAGGCCGAGGTGCTGTTGTCCTTCACCTCCGGCGGGCGGTACAGCACCTGCTCGATCACGGCGAAGATGCCGTAATTGCCTTTGAGCTTCGCGGGAATTCCGGTGCCGCCTGGGTCGGCGATCGATTGGCCGTCCGTCGTAAAGCGCTGGCTGTCGAACGAGCCATAATGCTTCCAGGCGCCCGGCGTGAAATTGCCGGCGAGCGAACGGCCGCCGATATCGATGTCGTAGTTGAAGCGGACTTGCCCGATCACCCACGGCGGATCGTTGACACGGAAGGCGAGACCATGATGGTCGCGGAGCTGCGGGTCCTGATCGCCGGGCCCCGAGGGATCGCCATTGAACACCGCACCGAACGCGGTGATCTTGTCGGTCAGCGCCGCCTTGATGCGAATGCCGGGCACCGCGATCGGCGGCGCCGGGCCGCCGGCCGGCAAATTGCTCGCCTTGATCGCCGGCCAGCCGAACGTGCCGTTGATGAAGAGGTCGTCAGTCTGGCTGTCGAAGAACTCGACGTCGGCGGCCTGCTGGCCGGCCCTGATGTTGAGGCGGTCGCCAAAGAAGCTCTGCTCGAAATAGGCGTTGTAGAGCCGCTGGTCCGGCAGCGCCTCGATCTCGCTGATGGTGGCGAGATTCATGACGTAGTTGCGGGACAGCCCCTGGCCGTAGATCACGAACGCATTGGCGTAGAAGCGGCCGCCGGTCCAGCCGACCAGCTTGTCGAGATCGGCATCGACCGACAGATCGAGCCGGCCGAAATGGATGGCACCGCGCTTCACGCCGCCGGAAACGTTGGCGATGTTGTCGGCGATGTAGGTGGCACCGAAATTCAGGCCCTTGTTGGCGAGGCCGTCATGCCATTCGTTGAACCATTTTGGCGCCAGCCATTCGGCCGCGCTCTCGTCCTTGGCGCCGGCGAATGTGCTCGTGCTCGCCACCATGGACGCCAGCACGATCGCGGTCGCCAGAGATTTTTGGGCAATCGAACTCACGATCGGCGCACGCTATTTCTTGAAAATGCCCGTACGCCGCATGAACAGATAGGCCGCACCAACTGACGACGCCATCAACAGCGCTGCCACGAGAAATCCGCTCTCCACATCGGTGAGCGGCAGGCCTTTCGTGTTCATACCAAAAATGCCGGTGATCAGGGTCGGCGGCAGCAGCAGCGAGGTCACGATGGAGAGCGTGTGGAGGTGGCGGTTGCTCTCCTCCTCGTTCTTGAAGCGCAGCTCCTCCTCAAGCAGGCGGCTGCGCTCGCGCAGTTCGACGATGTCGTGGTCGAGCCCGTCGAGCCGCTGCGCCAGCTTGCCGGCGTGGATGCGCAAGGCGGATGAGAGATGGTCCGTGTTCTTCTGGTCCAGGCGATGGAACAGCACGCGCAGGCCTGTGAGCTGGCGATGCAGCCGGACGCAGGTGCGGCGGAGACGGCCGAGATTGCGGCGCATCTCCGGCTGGGCGTCGTCGGCCAAAATCCGTTCCTCGATGCAGTCGATCTCCTGGCCGAGATTGTCGGCCATGCGATCCAAGGTGTCGGCGACCTCGTCGACGATCTTTTCCAGGAGATGGGCGACATTGTCGACGCGGTAGCCGCCTTCGAGCACGCGCCGCGTCGCGTCCGCCGAGCACAGCGCCTGGTGCCGGCCGCTGACGAGGAGGTGCTCGGTCATGGCGAAACTGAGAAACGCGGTCTCCTCCGTCGCGCTGTCGATGTCGCGCACGAGATCGGAGAACACGCCGTAAACGCAGTGGTCGATGACGTGAAGCTGCTGGAACGTGTCGTTCGACAGCAGCAGCTCGCGCGCGAGCGGCGGCAACGTCGATCCCGCGATCCACGGGCGTACGCGCGCATCGGTCAGGTTGAAATGCAGCCAGAGCCGGCCGTCATGGCTGAACTCGATCGGCTGGTCGATCGGAAGCGGCTCGGCGCTGCCGTCGGCGTGCAGGCGAAACGCCCAGACGAGGCCGGGAATGGCGGACTCGGCATTCGCTATCGTGCTGACAAGCTTTGCCGCTTCAGCCATGGCCACCCCACCCGTCAACACATCCCCAATCCGGAAGGCGGCCGACAGCGCCTTCCAGATCCATTCGGGTACTCAATTACGGCTTTGTTACAGTTTCATGATGGCGCCCTACTCCGCCGCCATCCCCGTCGCCGCCACGGCTTCCGCTTCCTTGACATAGTCGTGCACGACGCGGCCGAACGGGAGCGTCAGGTCGGCGATATAATGGTGCGCACCGAGGCAGCGGCGAACCGGGAAATCGGCGACCGGCGCATTGACGTGCGGCACCAGATGCAGCCGGCCCGGCCCCATCCAGGAGCCTTTCGGCACGATGTCGACGAGGTTGATCGCGACCAGCTGGCAGATCTCGAGCCGGCCGTCGACACCGGGAATCATCTTCAGATTGATCTGCGTCTTCGACAGCGTGGCGCGGGTGAGATCGCCGTTGCCGGCCATGCTCTCGTGCTTGTAGCCCATCGTGCCCATGGCGACTTGCTGGCCCGCATATTCCAGCGTGCCCGTCAGGGTGTCCTTGACGATCTCGAGCTTGGGATGGGCGTATTTCTTGGGAAATCCCCAGATCTCGCGGCCGGCGGCGATCGGCGGATCGTCGTCCAGATACATCTGCGAGACGAAATTGACGTCCTCGCCGTGCAGGCGCGCGGGGATGACGAGGCCGGACTCGGTGTAGCTGCCGAAGCCGGAGGAGTCCGGCATCTTGATCCATTCGTAATGCACGATCGGCTGGTCGATTGGCTCCAGCGGCTCGGGCAGGCCGGCGCGGATCAGCTCCGGATCGGTCTCGTAGGTGATGACGAGGAATTCGCGGTTGACGAAGCGGTACGGCCCGGCTGGATAGCTCGGCCCGGCTGCCGGCATGGACGGAAGTCTCAGCACGTCTTCACTGCGCATCGCGGCTCTCCTGTGATCCCGTTCGGCCGGAATTGCTAGCGGCCGTCATTGACTGCGATGTGAAGGTTTTCCGTCAGGCACACGACCTCCTGCCTTTCCGCCGCGTCGGTCTGCATCGCCGGCAACGCATCGGCACCCGTCTTGTCATCACACCGTCACCACGTGACGCAATCGTTTCGGCTTACGCAGGAGACATCCCCATGGACGCCCGCACGCCGCAATCCGCTCATCAGACACATCAGCCCCCTTCCAAGGGCTGGCGGCCCGAGCGCTGCGATCGCGTCGCGCTGGTACTGCAAGGCGGCGGTGCGCTCGGCGCCTACCAGGCCGGCGTCTATCAGGCCCTGCACGAGGCCGGCATCGAGCCCGACTGGGTCTGCGGTGTTTCGATCGGTGCGATCAATTCAGCCATCATCGCCGGCAACAAGCCGGAGAGGCGGCTGGAGGCGCTGCGCATCTTCTGGGAGCGCATCACCAACCGCAAGATCTGGCACTACACGCCCGACGGCGACGTCTTCCGCCAGTGGCGCAACCTCTACAGCTCGTGGATGACGTCGGCGATGGGCCAGCCCGGCTTCTTCACCCCGCACCAGATGAACCCCTGGTTCAGCCCGGTCGGCGCGAAGACCGCGACCAGCTATTACGACACGATGCCGCTCAAGGAGAGCCTGCTCGAGCTCGTCGACTTCGATCTCATCAACGAGAAGAAGGTCCGCTTCGCGGTCGGCGCCGTGAACGTGCTGTCAGGCAACTTCATCTATTTCGACAATTCGCACGACGAGATCGAGCCAGAGCACATCATGGCCTCCGGCGCCCTGCCCCCGGCGTTGCCGATGGTGCGGATCGGCACCGATCATTTCTGGGACGGCGGCATCGTCTCCAACACGCCGCTCCAGCACCTGCTCGACCAGGAGGACGCGCTCAATTCGCTGGTGTTCCAGGTCGACCTGTTCAGCGCACGCGGCGTGCTGCCGCGCTCGATCCAGGACGTGATGGCCCGCCACAAGGACATCATGTATTCCTCGCGCACGCGCCACAACACCGACGTCTACCGCCGCACGCACAATCTCAAGGTCCTGGTCTACAAGGCGCTGACGAAAGTCCCGGACGAGCAACTCTCCGACGAGGACCGCAGCCTCAAGGCGAGCCTGCGCCGCATGCCGGAGATCGCGATCCTGCATCTGATCTATCAGCAGAAGGCCTACGAGGGCGACGCCAAGGACCACGAGTTCTCGGGCACCTCGATGCGCGAGCACTGGACCAGCGGCTACGAAGACACCAAGCGCACGCTGAAGCGCCGCGACTGGATCAAGATGCCGGACGAGGGCATGGGTCTGGTGGTGCACGACGTGCACCGGGAGACCGAGAGCGCGTAATTTTTGGGGCGCTCCAGACAATAAATTCGAAAACAACCCCATGCACAGTAGACGGGGCGTGGCGGATCAATGACTTACGTTTTCCCGAAGGAAATTTGACTCGTCGGGCAAAACAGGAGCATGATGTCACCATGCCGAACCTGCCCCGGCTCACCCCGCGAGCCATGGACAGAACCGCGGCCGCCTGGCGTCGCCTTGACCGCGGCCGGCCGCAGTCGTGATCGGCGATCAGCAGGTCTTCTGCTGCAAATGCTGCACGCATGTGCAGGTCTTCGCCGCCGGATATTTCACGTCGTAATAGGGAAAGCTCGACGTGGCCGGGCTGTTCGTCGAGCAGCGCGGAAACAGATAGTAGCTGTCGCTCAGCGTCACCGTGCCGGCGATCGTGAAGCCGAGATTGGGTGCGTAGTCGTAGGACACCTCGCTCAGGATCAGCGAGATATTGGCATTGGTGGTGCTGGCCGGCGCGGTAAAGGACGACAGGGTCATCTGCTGGCCGACGGCTCTCGCCCCCGACGTGCTGGTCGACTTGCTCCATTGAACCGTCGCCTTGCCCGTCGAGTCGGTCGAGACTTCCGAGACCGTGATCGTCATCAGGGAGGTGCTGCCGTTCTTGACGGGATACGGCGCCATGATGGAGCTGGCAGCCGCAAGAATGCCGTCCATCTGGGTGGACGTCACCGCCGTGTTCTGCGAGATCATGTCGGCAACGCTGTGCGCGGTCGCGCTGACCTTGACGTTCATCGCCAGCCCGTTGCCGAGCTCGACGCCGCCGACATAGAGCACCAGCATGAACGGCGTCACGATGGCGAACTCCGTCGCCGCGATACCGCGAACATCGGCGAGGAAGTGCCGGGCGCGGGACGTCAGGGCGGAGATCATCAGGTGGCTCCTGGCTCGTTCTGGAACGCGGCGGACGACATCATCAGCCGGTTGCCGTTGGAGAGGTTCGAGAGATTGAAACCGAGCGGCCCGAGAACCACCGGCCAGACATACATGACGCGGAGAACGACGATGTCACCGGCATCGCCCGGATCGTACTGCCAGGTATTGGTGACTTTGCCCGAGCCATCGAAGGTCAGGCTGGGCGTGGCCGTGTTCGCGGAACTCCATGACGTCGCGACCTGCATGTCGACCATGATGCCGCTGCAATTGAACAGGATCACGATCTGGTCGCAGACCTTCTGCTTGAAAGCGGCCTGATTCATTTGCGCAGATTGAATCTGCCCGGTCATGACGAGGCGCGCTGATTGGCGCGCCACGGATTCGAGCGTTTGCTGGGCAAAGAAGACCAGAAACGTCTGCATGAGCGCAATGATGAGCGCGAGGAACGGCGCGGCGACGAGCGCGAACTCGACCGCCGTGGCGCCCCTGCTGTCGCGAGCGAACACAGCGCAGCGGCTGCGGCGCCTCTTCGTTGTTGCGATTGATCCGAGCATGGCCCCTTCCCTACTGCACGAGGCTGGCCGTGCTGGACGCAACCTTGATGAACAGGTTGGTCAGCGCCGTGGAAATGTCGCCACCCGTCTGCACGCTCGCATACAGGCCGGGCGATGCGCAGGATTGCAGCCGCGTCGCGATCGTGCCCGTGGACGAGGACGGATTGTTGAACTGCGCGATGCGGCTGTTGTACCAGCTGTCGGTCGTCAGTTGCAGATACTCGGTGTAGAGGACCGCGATGCGAATGCCGCGATTCTTGATCGTCGTGCAGATCGACGTGTCGAGCGCCTGCTGGCAGCGCACGGTCGTGCTGCTGCCGGTCGGAAGCGGATAGGTGGCAGCCGCGTCGCAGGTGCCGGGCTTCGGCATCAGCTTGTCTTCGACGCCGTCCGTGACGAGGAAGACCACTTCCTGCGGCGTATCGCCCGCCTGATTGGTGCCGGTGCCCGGCGCAGGCATCACAGTGTTGACGCCCGTGAGCCCGCCCGAGATATCCGTGCCGTAGTCGGTGGAGTAGACGCAGGTGCCGTTGCTGGCGGTAATGATGCAATTCTGGTGGTCGACCGTCATGAGCTGGATGTTGGCGATCTTGGTGGCGGCGGTGTCCGGGGTGGTCAGCGTCTGGATGGTGTTGAGGGCATAGTCGAAGGTGTAGAGGGCCGCCTTGTAGGTGGTGTTGTTGAGCGCCGACATGCACTGCATGACGCCGCCCGTCACACCCGATTGCGGGCACGTCCACGGTCCCTTGAGCAATTGCGTGACGGCATTCTGCACGAGATCGATGCGGAGCGTGATGTTGCTCGCGCGTGCGATCGTGAGGTTGTCCTTGGTCGACGCACTGGCGCCGCTGTCCTTCTGGGGGTTCGTCTCATGGCACGCGAACGCGCAATTTTTCGAACCCGAAGGCTGGTTTTTCGTGGCCGCGATCATGTTGGTGATGTCGGTCTGCGTTGCCGCGATCGCCATCGACGGCGAGTCGTCCAGCAGCAGGTAGAAATTCATGTTGGGCGCGCTCGACGCCTTCGCCGTCGCAGAGCCGGCGACGTCCCAGTTCTGCTTGCCGAGGACGCTGGGGAAGTTGTTGATGGACTGCGCGGCGTAAGCGACCGTGATGGTCCGAGCGAGCCCGGAATCCGTGACGGTGATCGTCGGCGTGGGCGTCGCAACCAAGCCGGCGAGATTTGCCTTCGCTGCAAAGACGGCTGCCGCGGTAGCCTTGACGGTATCGGTGTTGGTCTGGGTCAGCATCGCGGGCCTCACGGCCGCGATCGCGGCCGCGTCGGCGGCGGCGTTCAACTGCTCCCGCTTGCGCACCGCCTGCGTGTAGTCGAGCGTCATGCCGAGCAGAAAGATGATCGGAACCATCATGAGCGCGAAGATGACGGCGATGTTGGCCTTCCGGTCCCTTGCGAAACGGAGCATTAGCCGGCGGAGCATGACCTTCATCCTGATTGCCGTCGTGGCGGCAGAAAACACTTCCCTGAATTCATTTTTGATCGGGGGAGACAGCGAGATAGATGCAGCCGATCGCCACCCGTCACTGGCCTGAATATGGATATGGCCTTCTTAATCAACACTTACGGGCAATCCAGAAACAGGGATCGCAACAGAGCGGGATGTGCCAAATCGAGAGGACATCATTAACGTCGCTTAAACACGGTCGTCGAGATCGGGGGGCATGAGGCTTCCGGAGGGGCAGATGCAGGGCGCCGCCGCCCCTCGTGCCCAAAGGTGGTCGCCGCCAGAATGTCGCACCCGGTGGAAGCGGCCGTAGGAACCTCGTCCGCGAAGATGGCGTTCTCCTCGATCGGAGAGCGGCCAAATGACCAGCAATTCCCTATGGATGGATACCCTCGTGATGCCCGCGGCGGGTTCGCTGGGCGGCGACGCCCAATGCGATGTGGCCGTGATCGGCTCCGGCATCGCCGGCATTTCGACGGCCTATGAGCTTTGCAAGCGCGGCAAGTCGGTGATGGTCATCGATCGCGGGCGCATCTCAGGCGGCATGACGTCTCGGACCTCCGCGCATCTTGCGCCGCTCTGCGACGACCTGGTCAGCGAGATGACGAAGATCAAGGGTATTGAGGCAACCCGGCTGTTTTGCGAAAGCCAGGCCGCCGCTGTCGACCGGATCGAGGCGGTGCAGAAACAGGAAGCGATCGACTGCGACTTCCGCAGGCTCGACGGCTATCTGTTCCAGGGCCGGGACATGCCGGCGGACGTGATCGACCAGGAGATGGACGCCGTGCGCGCGGTCGGCGCCGCGGTCCATCGTCTGGTCGGCGTCCCCTTCAGCGGATGCGAGCATCGCCATGTCCTGCGCTATCCGCGTCAGGCCACCTTCCACCCGCTCAAATATCTCGCAGGCGTCGCCAAGGCCTGCCATGACCGCGGCGTTCAGTTTTTTCGGGACAGTCCGGTCGACGAGGTCATCGAGGACGGCGGCGGCGTGCTGGTCAAAACCGCGCGCGGACGGATCGTGGCCCGGCACGCCGTCGTCGCAACCAACTCGTCGATCTCGGATCGTTTCGCCATTCACACCAAGACCGCGCCCTACCGCACTTACGTCATCGCATTCGCGATCCCGCGTGGCGCCTTGCCCGATGCGCTCTACTGGGACACCGAAGAGCCCTATCACTATGTGCGGCTCCAGCCCGGAGCGGACAAGCTCGACTATTTGCTGGTCGGCGGCGAGGATCACAAGAGCGGACAGGCCGATGACGCAGCCGAGCGCTTCGCCCGGCTGGAAGCCTGGGCAAGAGAGTTGATCCCGGCCCTCGGCGAGGAGACCCACCGCTGGTCGGGTCAGGTGCTCGACACCGTCGATTATGCGGGCTTCATCGGACGCGATCCAGGCTGCAAGAACATCTACATCGCCATGGGCGATTCCGGGCAAGGCCTGACGCATGGCGTCGCGGGAGCGATGCTGAACACGGCGCTGATCATGGGCGAGACGCATCCCTGGCAGGAGCTCTACGAGCCGGGTCGTGTCCCCCTCAAGGCTGCGAAGAACTTCGTCATGGAGAACAGCACGGCGGTCAAGAACTTCGCCGAATACATTGCGCCCGGAGAGATTTCCTCCGTGGACGATTTGAAACGCGGACAGGGCGCCATCCTTCGTCGCGGCCTCGACAAGATCGCCGCCTACCGCGACGAGCGCGGCGAGCTGCACCTCAATTCCGCGGCGTGCAGTCACGTCGGCTGCCATCTCCACTGGAACAGTTTCGAGACGTGCTGGGATTGTCCCTGCCATGGCTCCATGTTCGACATCGAGGGGGTGCCGATCAATGCGCCTGCCGTCGGCCGATTGAAACGCGTGGACTGATTTGCGCCCGGACGCGAGGATGCTGGCGTCTACTTCGCGTCCTTGTTCAGTTCGATCGCGACCTCCGACATCCAGGATCCCGGCGCTTCCATCAGGAACGACTGATGATTGCTCCTGGTCTGGATCGTCACCAGCGCAGCCACGGTGTTGCCTTCGATGCGCGCCTCGATCAAGCCGTCCTTGTTGGTGCCGTAGACCTTGCCGCCCTGCCGGTACTCGCTCTCGAACCAGTTGCCCGACAGCTCCGTTCCGCTCTGATCGATGTTTGCGGACAGGACCATCTTGTACGCGTCGCTCGCACAGCGCAGATCGAGGGTCACGGAACGTCCGGGCTTGGTGATGTTGTAGGCCACCTTGCAACGGACCTTTTCACGCGGGCCGTCCGACGGTTTCATCGTGCCGGTGCCCGACCATGTGCCGCCCAGGCTGTCGAACACCGGCTCTGCGCACACCGGATTCATGCTTGCGAGCACCCAGCAGGCCGCGCTTGCGCCGAGGCGTACCACCCAAGAGTTCAATCGCATTCCGCCAATCCTGCTCCATGGAAATCCGGCCCCTCCTAGACCGCGACAGCCGCAAGATGTTGGCGAAGATGTTGAGAAATGTTGCGGGACATTGTCCTGGTGTTGCCGATAGACTTCGCGGCACAAACGTGGACAATGGCCTCAAGCGCTTCGCGCGCGCAGTGCACACCAAGATGCGCCAGGGGGAAACAAGATGCCGGCTGCCTTCCCGTCCTCCGTCCCCACCATCCCGACCGCTCCCTTGACCGCCCCGATGCGCGATGCGTTGCGTGCGATCGTGGGCGAGAAGGGTCTGATCGAGGACGAGCACGGCATGCAGCCGTTCGTGACCGACTGGCGCGGCTTGCTGGTTGGCGGTGCCGGCGCCGTCGTCCGCCCCGGCAGCACCGACGAGGTCGCAAAGGTGGTCCGGCTCTGCCATGAGCACGGCGTCGCGATCGTGCCGCAGGGCGGCAACACCGGCCTGATGGGTGGCGCCACGCCGTGGCCCGCGCATACCGGCATCGTGCTGTCGCTGGCCCGCATGAACCGCGTGCTCGACGTCGATCCCGTCGGCTATTCCATGACAGTCGAGGCCGGCTGCGTGCTCCAAACGCTTCAGGACACCGCGAGCCAGCACGACAGGTTCCTGCCGCTCAGCCTCGGGGCCCAGGGCTCGTGCATGATCGGCGGCAACCTCTCGACCAACGCCGGCGGCGTGCAGGTGCTGCGCTATGGCAATGCCCGCAATCTCGTGCTGGGGCTCGAGGTCGTATTGCCCAATGGCGATGTCTGGGACGGCTTGCGCGCGCTGAAGAAGGACAACACGGGCTATGACTTGAAACACCTCTTCATGGGCGCCGAGGGCACGCTCGGCATCATCACCAAGGCCGTCCTCAAGCTGTGGCCGGCGCCCAAGGATGTCTGCACCGCGTGGCTGGCGATCCGCGATCCCCGTGCGGCGCTGGAGATCCTGTCCGACGCACATGCGGCGTCCGAGGACAATGTCGGTTCCTGCGAGCTGATGAGCCGCGGCGCCATCGACATGATCCTGCGCCACATTCCCGGCGTCCAGGACCCGTTGAAGGCGGACACGCCATGGTACCTGCTGCTCGAATGGTCGTCCGCACGCCCGCGCCGGGACGGCACCGAGGGCATGTCCGAGAAGATGGAGCAATTCCTCGCCGATCAGCTCGAGGCCGGTCGCGTGCTCGATGCGACGATCGGACACTCGGTCGGTCAATCCCGCAACATGTGGCGCATCCGCGAGGGTGCCGCCGCGGCATCGCGGGCCGAAGGACCGGGGCTCAGCTTTGACGTGTCGGTGGCGATCTCCAGAATTCCCGAGTTCATCGACAAGGGGCTCAAGGCCGTGCTCGATATCCTCCCGAGCATTCGCCCCTACCCTTTGGGGCATATCGGCGACGGCAATCTGCATTTCTCGTTCATGGGACCGCAAGGCATGGATCAGCAGACGCTGGACCAATACACCGCCGCCATTACGCGGGCCGTGAACGATCTCATCACCTCGATGGGCGGCTCGATCTCGGCGGAGCACGGCATCGGCATCGACAAGCTCGACGAGCTCAGTCACTACCGCTCGAAGACCGAGCTCGACATCATGCGCACCATCAAGCGTGCGCTCGATCCTGAGAATATCATGAATCCCGGCAAGGTGCTGCGGGTGTGACGGACGCCGCGCAACAAGCTTGGAACGAGTCTAGATCATTGCTGTTGCAGGCAAATTTCAGAACCACTATGCCTTGATGATGGCTTGGCGGGGTCGCTCGGGTGCCCCGCTCGGTGCAAAACGCCATTGCAAGGCGCGACCGATGTGGAACATCCAGAGGCTCTTCACGCGCCACGCCCGGGAAATCGATCGCTTCCTGCGCCGCCGTGGTCACACGCCCGAGACGGCCGCCGATCTCACGCAGGACACGTTCCTGCGCGTTCTCGCAACGCCTCCAGCCGAAAACGCGACAAACTCCAATCCGCGCGCCTATCTGTTTCAGGTCTCGCGCAGCCTCAGCAGCAATCATCGCCGGCGTGAGCGACTGATCGAGACGATGGATGTCGACGGCGACGAGGCGATGCGGGTGCCCGACCCCACCCCCTCGCCCGAAGCCATCGTCTATTCCCGCCAGTGCCTGCAACAGACGAGGCACGCGCTGGACGAATTGCCGGCGCGGACGCGGCGGGCCTTCGAAATGCACCGGCTGGGCGAACGCACACTCGCCGAGGTCGCCCAGGAGCTGGGGATTTCGACCACCCGGAGTTGGGCCCTGATTCGCGAGGCTTATCAGCATCTTCTGGTGCGCGTCGGCGAACTCTGAATTCTTTCCCGCTCGACCGAAAATTCGTCCCGCTCGATTGTAGTAAGAGGAGGCAAGACCCTGCGGTCGCCGCCCGGCGCCCCGCCCAAGGACCTTTGATCGGATGAACGACGCGGAGCCAGACCAGCAGCGGCTGCTCGACGAGGCCATCGACCTCGTCATCCGATTGCAGAACGATCCCGAAAACGAGGTCGTGCTGGACATGATCCGCGCCTGGCGTGCCCGCAGCCCGGCGCATCAGCAGGCCTGGAGCCGCGTCGCACGCGCCCACGGCGCCAGCGGAAAGATTCTGGAAGCCAGACGCCGCAGCGAACGGCGGCAAAACCTCGGTTTGTCCAGGCGTAACCTCGTGATCGGCGGGCTCGTGAGCGCCGGTGCGGCCGCGGCCGGCTATGCCGTGCTGCCGGACGTCCTGGTCCGGTCGCGCGCCGACGTCATGACCGCCAAAGCCGAGACACGCCGCGTCGAGCTGCCTGACGGCAGCATCGCGACGCTGGGACCGGTCAGTGCACTCGCGCTCGATTTCAATGCAGTGGCACGCCGCCTCGAACTGCTGTCGGGCATGGCGTTTTTCGAGGTTGCGCGCGAGGCGCAGCGGCCCTTCGTCGTCGCGGCGCAAAACCTGACGTCGACGGCGCGGGACGCCGCCTTCGAGGTTTTCGACGATGCCGGCGTTCTCAGCGTCTCGGTCGAGCGCGGCGCAGTCGAGCTGCGCGCTCCGGCCTTCACATCTGATGGTCCGATGAATGCGAAGGAATGGCTGACGTTCGATCCGTCCTCTCGCAAGGTGGATCGCGGCAACCGCGAGGCCGGCCAGATCGCGGTGTGGCGCGACAGATTGATCGTGGCGGAGCAGGATACCGTCTCCGCGCTCGTTGTACGGATCGGCCGCTGGATTCCTGGCCGGATCGTGATGGCCGATCCCTTCATCGGTGCACAGAAAGTCAGCGGCGTCTTCGACCTGACCCATCCGATGCGCGCGCTCGAAGCCGTGCTGCATCCGACCGGCGCGCAAGTGCGGCAGGTCTCGTCGTTCCTGACGGTGATCTCGCCGATCTAAAAACTTGTCTCAACCGGTGAAAAAGCAGCGCGCCCGTTTGTATCATTCATGGGACTGCGGCCTCGTCGTTCAGGCATGCAGCCCTTTTAGAATGATAATAAACGGGGCTGTCGATGGGGTACGAGACTGGGGCTTTCAAACACGTTCGCAAGAGACGGACGTCGCTCATCGCGTTGATGATGAGCACGATCGTTGCGACCGGCTTTGTCGGCGGCGTGACACCGGCGGCTGCACAAGGCCAATCTCAAATATCGTTCTCCGTACCCGCAGGTCCGTTGAGCCGCGCGCTGACCGCATTCGGTCGCCAGGCCGGATTGCAGGTGACTTTTCTGGCGTCCGTTGCGGCCGGGAAAACCTCGCCGGGATTGAGTGAAGCGGCAACGCCGGCACAGGCGCTAAGCCGGATCCTGCAGGGCACCGGCCTCACCTACAGCTTCACCAACGCCACGACGGTTGCGATCTCGCAGCCGGCGAGCGCCGCCGGCGGCGCGACCGTGGCCGGCGCCATCCAGCTCGACACCATCAATGTTCAGGGCAACGGCACCACGGGCTTCGTGGCAACGCAGACGCCGTCGGCGACAAAGACCCAGACGCCGGTGCTGGAAATTCCGCAATCAGTATCCACCGTGACGCGCGAGCAGATGGACGTGCAGAACGTCCAGACCCTGCGCCAGGCGATCCGCTATTCCCCGGGCGTCGTCGCAGAGCCGCGCGGCATCAACAGCCGGCTGGATTATCTCTACGTGCGCGGCTTCGGCCCGAGCGGCAACCAATATCTCGACGGCCTGCGCGTCATGTCCGGCGAGTTCGGCTTCCCGCAGGTCGATCCCTATTTCCTCGAGCAGGTCGACGTGCTGCGCGGTCCTTCCGCAACACTCTACGGACAGAGCCCTCCGGGCGGTCTCGTCAACATGGTCAGCAAGCGGCCGACCGAAGAGACCTTCCGGCAGGTCGATATCCAGGGCGGCACCTTCAACACCGGCCAGATCGGATTCGATTTTGGCGGCCCGGCCGATCCCGAGAAGAAGTGGCTGTACCGCGTCACGGGCCTCGGCTTCACCTCCGATACGCAGGTCGACAATGCGAAACAGCAGCGCGTCGCGATCCAGCCGATCGTGACCTGGCGGCCGAACGCTGCGACGTCGCTGACCATCATCGCCAATTACCAGAACGATCCGCACGCCGGCTTCTACAACAACCTGCCCGCCTTCGGCACGGCGCTGCCCAATCCCAACGGTGTCATTCCCAGGAGCTTCAATCCCGGCGATCCCAACTACAACAAGTTCGCGATCACGCAGGCCTCGATCGGATATCAGTTCGAGCACCGCTTCAACGACATGTTCCAGTTCCGCCAGAATGTCCGCTACATGCATGTCGACAGCGACGTCGCCTGGCTCTACGGCAGCGGATTGCTGGCCGATCGCAAGACCCTGTTCCGCTATGGCTATGGCGACAAGGAAAGTCTCAGCGCGCTGACGACGGACAGTCTCATGCAGGCCGATGTCCGCACTGGTCCGATATCCCATCGCATCATCGTCGGCGGCGACAGCCAGGTGAGCGACCTCGTCCAGCAATATGGATTCAATTTCGGCGTTCCTACCATCAACGTGTTCGCGCCGGTCTACGGCGTCAACATCGTCAATCCGCTGCTCGGCCGCATCGATGCCAACCAGCAGCAGTATGGCATCTACGCCCAGGACCAGATGAAGTTCGACCGCTTCGTGCTGACCCTTGGCGCGCGCGAAGACTGGTACGAGACCAGGGCGCGGGACACCGGGACGCCGCAGAACGTCCCGAACGGCCAGCATCCGAGCTTCCGCGGCGGGCTGACCTATCTGTTCGACAACGGCATCGCGCCGTATGTGAGCTATTCCGAGTCGTTCCAGCCGACCGGCGCGACGGCTGGCATGACCGCCGACAAATCGCCACTCAAGCCGACGACGGGCCAGCAGATCGAAGGCGGCATCAAATACCAGCCGCCCGGCATGGCCGCCTTGTTCACGGCTGCGGTGTTCGACATCAAGCAGCAGAACGTCACGACCAAGGACCCGAACAACACCGCCTTCGTGGTCCAGACCGGAGAGGTCGAATCGAAAGGTTTCGAGCTCGAGGCGAAGGTGAATCTGACGCGGCAATTCAACCTCGCCGCCGCCTACACCTATCTCGACGTCAGGAACACCAAGAGCAACACCACGGCGCCCGGCATCTATGGCGGCACCTTCCTGACGCAGGGCCTGTGGCCGGTTTCGATTCCTCGCAACTCGGCCTCGCTCTGGGCCGACTATCTCTTCGACAACGGAACGCTGGCCGGGTTCAAGCTCGGCGGCGGCGTCCGCTATGTCGGCGAGACCTATGGCGACGCCGCGAACAGCTTCCAGGTCGCAGCGTTCACTGTCGCCGACGCCATGGCGAGTTACGACCTCGGTGCGACCCGTCCCCAGTTCAAGGGATTGGTTGCATCGGTCAACGCGACCAATCTGTTCGACAAATATTACGTGTCGGGCTGCGCAGCGTCGGTGGCCTGTTACTACGGCGCGGGACGAACCGTGATGACAAAGGTCAGCTATCGGTGGTGAGATTGCTCAATCGAAACTCTGGTCGCGCTGCCGTACATGCGTTGACGATCATCGCATTGATCGAATCCGGCTGCATCGTCGCGCATGCGCAGGACGTGCCGCCAGCCCCCCAGCCGGCGCAGATCGATCCGGGAAGTCCTGCAGCGATCCCCTCTCCGCCGATTCACGCAACGCCTGCTCCGGTGCGTCCTGACGGTGCACCGGCCCCCGTCGCGGCTTCGCTGCCGGACGATCTGTCGCCCTGGTCGATGTTCACCAATGCCGCCATCATCGTGAAGGCGGTGATGATCGGGCTCGCTCTCGCCTCGCTCGTGACCTGGACGATCTGGCTCGCCAAGGGAATCGAACTGATCGGCGCCAAGCGCCGGGCGCGAAGCGCTGCCCGCAAGCTCGAACGCGCCGACAGCCTCGCCGAGGCCACGCGCGAGATCCAGTCGGCCTGGACCCGGACCGGGCCGGTGGCCGATCTGCTCGAAGCCGCGCTGCGCGAGACCGGACGATCGGCCGATCTGTCGGCCGAGGGCGTGAAGGAGCGGCTTGCGATCGCCTTGTCACGCATCGAGGCGCGCGCCGGCCGCGCCATGGCCCGCGGCACCGGCCTGCTGGCGACGATCGGCGCGACCGCGCCTTTCGTCGGCCTGTTCGGCACGGTCTGGGGCATCATGAACTCCTTCATCGGCATCTCGAAGGCGCACACGACCAACCTCGCCGTGGTCGCGCCTGGAATCGCCGAAGCGCTGCTCGCCACGGCGATCGGGCTCGTCGCCGCCATTCCCGCCGTGATCCTCTACAACGTCTTCGTACGCGCGATTGCGGGATACCGCGCGCTGCTTTCGGACGCATCAGGCGAGATCCTCCAGCACGTGTCGCGCGATCTGGAACGGCAGGCGCGCGCGACCGCGGACAGCCCGGCCCGCGCAACGCTGATCAGCAGCAGGAGCTGAGGCGTGGCCGTCACCCTCAAAGACGCGCAGGATGGCGACCTCGTCGAGGTCTCCGACATCAACGTCACGCCGTTCATCGACGTGATCCTGGTGCTGCTCATCATCTTCATGGTGGCCGCACCGCTCTCGACCGTCGATGTCGCGGTCGACCTGCCGGTGTCCGCAACGCAGCCGCAGCAGCGCCCGGACAAGCCGGTATTCCTGACCGTGAAGAGCGATCTCTCCCTATGGCTCGGTGACAGCGCGGTCTCGCGCGAGGCACTGCAGGCGACGCTGGACCAGCGCACCGGCCAGGAACGGGACCAGCGCATCTTCCTGCGCGCCGACGGCGCCATCTCCTACAAGAACCTGATGGACGCCATGAACCTCCTGCGCGAGGCCGGCTACCTCAAGGTGGCGCTGGTCGCTCTCGAAGATTCGGCAAGCACGGGTGCACCGCCTCCAGCGCCCGCCGGCGCAGACGCGCGGCCATGATCGACTGGGGCGATGTTGACGGACGGCCGGAGCGCAGCGTCACCGCGCGGACCGCGATGCGCTGGGGATGTGCCGCGCTTTTCGTCGTTGCTGCACACGGCGCCGGCGCGTGGGCCGCCTTGAAATGGCAACCCATCGAAGCCATGCCGAGCCAGCCGCCGCCGGCGGTCATGATCGAGCGGGCGCCGCTCGCCGTCGCGCCTCCGACCCCGCAGCAGGAGGTCGCACCGGGCCCCGAGATGACGGAGTCGCAGCCGGAGCCAACGCCTGAGGCGCCGACGCCGGTCGAGGATGCGCCGCGCGATCCGACACCGCCCGATCCCCAGCAAATGGCGCAGGCCGACAAGCCCGAACAGCCCTCCGCATCGCCCGAAGTGACGCCGCCGGACCTGCCGAAGAAGGACAAGGCCGAGGCGGTTCTATCACCGCCGCCAAAGCAGCAAGAGGACAAGAAGCCTCCCCCCAAGGCGAGCGAGGCCGAGCGCAAGAAGCCGGTCGATCCGAACAAGCCGAGGCAGCGACAGACCACAGCCCCGACCGCGCAGGCGCGGATGGCCGACAGCGCAGCGGCACCGTCGTCCGGCGCGTCGTTCTCGTCGTCGGTATCGCCCGCGACATGGCGAGGCGAATTGATGGCCCATCTCAATCGCTACAAGCGCCTGCCACCCGGCGCGGCCGGCTCCGGCACCGCCTCCGTCGCCTTCACCATCAGCCGGACCGGTCAGGTGCTCTCCGCGCGGCTGATCGGCTCGTCGGGCGATCCTGTGCTCGACCAGGAGGCCACCGCCTTGCCGCGCCGGGCCAGTCCGGTGCCGGCGCCGCCGCCCAATGTCGGCGGGGCATCGGTCACGCTCACCGTGCCCATTCATTTCGGTTCCTAGCGATCCGACGACAGCGCAGACGAGAATGCGAGCATGAACCGCGCGGCTTTTCGAAGATGGGTATGGGTGCACACATGGTCGAGCCTCGTCTGCACCCTGTTCCTCCTCGTGATCTGCATCAGCGGACTGCCGCTGGTCTTCAGGGAGGAAATCGTCGACCTGCTCGACGACGGCCTGCCCTATGCGCGCCTCGCCGAGGGAGTGCCGAATGCGAGCCTCGATCGCTTCGCCGAGCTCAGCCACAAGATGTACCCAAACGACATCCTGGTCTCGATCTACATCGACGACGACGAGCCGCATGCTTTGGTCTGGATGGCGCCGTCATGGGCGGCGTACAACGCCGATCGCAAATCGGGCCACTGGATTCGTTTCGATGCACGAACGGCCGACGTGCTCAAGCAATCGCAACCGATCAAACAGGAGCGTCCCTCCTTCCTCGGCATCATGGTCAATCTGCACAAGGACCTGTTTGCCGGCCTGCCCGGCGAGATGTTCATGGCCTCGATGGCCATCCTGTTCATCGCGGCGATCGTCTCGGGCATCGTAATCTACGGACCATATGCGCGCCGGATCGGGTTCGGCACGATCAGAGCGCATCGCTCCGCACGCGTGAAGTGGCTCGATTTGCACAATCTGATCGGTATCACCACGCTGACCTGGGGACTCGTCGTCGGCGTCACCGGGTTTATCAACCAGCTCTCCACGCCGCTGTTCGGCCTCTGGCTGCAAACCGACGTCGCCGCCATCTTGCGACCGCTCCAGGGCAAGCCAGTGCCGGCACAATTCGACCTGAGTTCACCTCAGGCCGCTTTCGAGCGCGTCCAGGCCGCACTTCCTGATATGCGCATGACATCCATCATCTACCCCGGCGCCAACTTCTCCTCGCCGAGCCACTATTTGATATGGACCAAGGGCAAGGAGCCGCTGACCTCGCGCCTGTTCACGCCGGTGCTGGTCGATGCGCGCAGCGGCAACATCGCGCACATCGTGACGATGCCCTGGTATCTGCGCGCCCTGCAAATATCCCGCCCGCTGCATTTCGGCGATTATGGCGGGATGCCGCTCAAGATCATCTGGGCGTTGCTGGATCTGGCAACAATCGTGATCCTGGGCAGCGGGCTGTTTCTCTGGATATCACGCCGAACCTCGGCGAAGCGCGTGGTCATCCTTCCGTCTTCGGAAGCCGCGGAATAGATGCGCAGGCCGACAGCGCGCGCCTTGCATCGATCGGCGCGCGTCGTGAGGCGTCGTGCATCGACATGGATGCCGGCTGGCTCCCTCAACCCATGGAGCCGCGCGGATTGACGATTGTATAGCCCCGCAGCGAACGTGCATGCATGCGCGTGGCGTGGCCGCCGGAATTGGCGTCGTAGGCCATCCACATGTCGCCACCGAGCGACTGCTCCAGGACGAAGACATGGCCACGTCGCGCTGCAACCATTCCCGGCGCAGGCGCCGCGCGCGGAAAGCGCAGCCAGTTGGACGCGAGATTCAATTCCGGCACCACGCGGCCGAACACGCGGATCGCCGCACCACAGCCGCAGAACGACGAGGGACAACCGGCCGGACGGCCGCCGATGACGCGATCACCGGAGGAGACGCTGATCGTCGTGGCGGTGTTACCGGCGTCGGTCAGCGTCATTTGCGTTGACCGATAGGCCTGCAATGACGGCCTGGGAGCCCGCTCGCGGCGCGGTTGCCCATACGAGAAGTCGCAGGGCATGGTGACGTTGCATTCAGAGGCTTGAAGCGTCCGATAGGGTCGCGCTTCCGAGGCCACGCAACTGACGAAAACAAAAAGACACGCAGAAACGACTCGCTTGATCATTGCAGGACTCCGGCTGGAGAACCCTGCCCCGGCCGGAGAGACCAATATTGGTTTGGCTGAAATGAGCCTGAAGCGCGGCGGAAAATGGCTGTGCTTGCGCGGGCTTAACCTGGGTTAATCTCCTTTCGCGCGCAACCAGGGCGCACAACAACCGTTATGCGAGCGCAGCGAAACGATCCAGAATCTTTCCGCGGAAGGACTCTGGATTGCCTCGTCGCTTTGCTCCTCGCAATGACGAGAGAGAGCCTAAGGCCTGATCGTCATGTTCTCCGGCGGGCCAGCTTTCCGCAGCGGCTCGGCGAGCCTTGCGAACTCGCACAGCAACGAGCGTGTCTTCGTGGGATCGATGATCTCCTCGACCCAGAATTTTTCGGCCGAGCGGAACGGCGAGCGCAGCTTGTTCAGCCGCTCCTGGATCTCCTTAAGCTTCTCCGCCTTGTCTTCGGCCGCGTCGATGTCGGCGCGATAGGCCGCTTCGATACCGCCTTCCAGCGGCAGCGAGCCCCAATAGGCCGACGGCCAGGCGTAGCGGATCGAGAAGCGATCGGCCGGCTGATGCACGACGCCGGCGACACCGAAGGCATTGCGCAGGATCACGGTGCACCAGGGCACGGTGGTCTGGTTGACCGCGGCCATGGCGCGGACGCCGTGGCGGATGGTCGCTGCCTTCTCGGCATCGAGGCCGATCATGAAGCCGGGGCAGTCCATGAGATAGACGATCGGCAGGTGGAAAGTTTCGGCGAAGTCGACCCAGCGCACCACCTTCTGGCAGGCATCCGCCGTCCACGAGCCGCCATAGTGGAAGCTGTCGCTGGCGAGCACCATCACCGCCCTGCCCTCGAGTCGCGCGAGACCGACAATGAGCGGCTTGCCGAAGTTTTTGGCGACCTCGAAGAACGAGCCCTTGTCCACGACCGATTCAATGATCGGCCGGATCTTGTAGACCTGCTTGCGGTTGCGCGGCACCGCGTTCATCAGGGCTTCGTCGCTGCGCTCGGGATGATCAGTGCAGGGCACGGTCGGCGGCAGCTCGTAGACCGACGACGGCAGATAAGACAGGAAGCGTCGCGCGCAGGCGAAGGCCTCTTCTTCGGTATCGACCGCATGGTCGACCGCACCGGCGCGGGTCTGGATGTCGGCGCCGCCGAGCTCCTCCTTCGAGAGGTCCTGCCCGAGCGCCTTCACCACCGGCGGCCCCGCGACGAACATCGCGGATTTCCGCGTCATGATGGAATAATGGCTGGCGGCAAGCCGCGCCGCACCGAGCCCTGCGACCGAGCCGAGGCCGAGCGCGACCACCGGTACGCGCGACAGGTTCTCGGTCGTAAAGCGATACCAGCGCGTGCCGCCGATGCCGCCCGGCAAATTCGCCGCGCCTTTGGTCTCGATGGTCTTGACCGAGCCGCCGCCGCCGGATCCCTCGATGAGGCGGACGATCGGCAGACGGAAATCGTGCGCCATCTCCTCGGCCATCAACGGCTTTGCCGAGATGGAAGCATCAGCCGAGCCGCCGCGGACCGTAAAATCGTCACCGACCACGACCACGGTGCGGCCATCGACGCGGGCGCGGCCGAACACGCAGTTCGCCGGCGTCAGTTTCTGCAACTCGCCGCTGGAATCGTACTCGCCGGTGCCGGAGACGGCACCGATCTCGTGGAAGCTGCCCTTGTCGATCAGCTTGTCGATACGTTCCCGAACAGTCAGTCGGCCCTGGTCATGCTGACGCTTGACCTTGTCAACGCCGCCCATCTCCCGCGCGAAGGCTTCGCGCCGGGCGAGCTCGTCGAGTTCCGGCTTCCAGTTCATCCACTCCCTCCGAATTGATCGGCTTGTTATTGTTATGCACGGCCATTGCGACCGGTTTGCGCGAGATGCGGTTGTTGAAGGCGTCGCCTTCCGCGCCTTCCATCAGGCTGCCGAGCGAGCGACCGAGCGTGAGCATCAGCGGCGCCACTTCGGCATGCAGACGCTGCTCGTCATACATCGCCGAGAGCAGGCCGATGGTGATGACCACGAAGGTCTGGTACTGCGGCGACCAGATCGGCACCGCGAGCCCGTTGATGTGCGGGCTCCAGATCCCACAGGCGGTGACATAGCCGCGGTCGCGCAGCGACTGCCGGTTGGCCTCGATGCGGGGCCGCAGGATCTTTGCAGCCTCGGGCGCTTCCCGCTCCATGTCGTTGATGAAGGCATCGCCGACTTCGGGCGCGAGTGCCGCGGTGTAGGCCGCGCCGGCGGCGGTCGAGGCCATCGAGATGCGGCTGCCGGTGCCCTCGTGCAGGCCGAGCGCAGAGGCGGAGCGCGCAAACTGCAGGTAGACCAGATGGAAGCGATCGGGCACGACGAAGCCGACCGTGCCCGGCAGCTGCTCGGCGACTTCCTGGAGCCGCTGGCGGATCATGCTGCGTAGCTGCGCACCCTTCATCATCGAAGCGCTCATCGCCACCGCGCTCGGGCCGATGCGATACTTCTGGTCACGCGGCAGGTACACCAATTGCCCCATGCGCGTCAGCGTGTGCGTGAGACGCGACACCGTCGAGCGCGGCAGGCCGCAGCGATTTGAAATCTCGAGATTGCCGAGCCTGCTGTCGTGGCCCTCGAAGCATCGCAACACGTCGAACGCGCGCGACACCACCTGGATGACATCACCCTCACCGGCATCGCCAGCGAGCGCGCCTTGCCTGCTCAATCGCTCCGAACGTCGTCCCATCTGCTTCCTACCGCTTGTTCCGCTCTGCGGAATTAAATTCCACTTGCAGACGACGCTACCTCAGGCATTTTGCGACGACAACAAAAAGGCGATGGCATGCCAGAAATAAAGATCGTCACGGATGTCGCGGGTCGCATCTGCGCGACGCCCGTGCAAGTTGGAGGAACCGTTGCAGATGGCGACGAAATTGTCATCGTCGAAGCGATGAAGATGGAGATCCCCGTGCCTTCGCCCGCGAGCGGCACGATCACGTCGCTGCTCGTGAAGCTCGACGAAATCGTTGCGGAAGGACAGGCCGTCGCTGTTATCGCGAACTGACTGCGTTATCCGTAACTTCCGCGACAATCTGTCTGTCTTGTTCTCACGCGCGCGGTACGACGTTGCCATCGCATGATCGTGGTGACATGATCCGTTAAAACAAAACTCTGTTTCAAACAAAGAACGAAAATCTTCGCGGCAAACGCGGGGATCATTGGAGGGAAACATGCTTCGTGGGCTGATCATGCTCGCGCCTGCCTTGATTGCGGGCATTTCGGTTGCGTCTACACGCTATGCATTCGCCGAAGACATCAAGCTGCCGGCGACACTGACGTTCACCGCCTATGACACCGGCACCGCCGGCTTCAACATCGCGGTCGGTGTCGGCAAGATGATGAAGGACAAATACAGCACCGACGTGCGCGTGCTCCCCGCCGGCAACGACGTCGCGCGGCTCGCGCCGCTGCGCGCCAAGCGCGCGGCCTCATCCGCGATGGGATCGGGATCCTATTTCGCGCAGGAAGGCGTGTTCGAGTTCGGCAGCAAGGAATGGGGGCCGCAGCCGCTTCAGATCCTGCTCTCCTCCGTCGACTGCAATTGCGGCACGCTCGGCGTCGCTGCGGATTCCGGCGTGAAGGAGTTGAAGGACCTCAAGGGCAAGCGCGTCGGCTTCGTCGTCGGCTCGCCCGCGCTGAACCAGAACTCGCTCGCCGTGCTCGCCTTCGCAGGGCTTACGCAGAAGGACGTCAAGATCGTCGAGTTCGCGAGCTACGGCGCGATGTGGAAGGGCCTGATCAACAACGACACGGATGCGGCCTTCGGCACCACCATCACCGGTCCCGCCAAGGAAGCCGAGACCTCGCCGCGCGGCCTGATCTGGCCGCCGCTGCCCGCCAAGGACAAGGAAGGCTGGGCACGGATGCAGAAGGTCGGCTCGTTCTTCTTCCCGCAGACGGCCACCTGCGGCGCCGGCATCACGCCGGAGAGGCCGATCGAGCTCGGCAATTATCCCTATCCGATCTTCGTCGCCTATGCCGCACAACCGGCGGACCAGATCTACGCGATCACCAAGGCGATGATCGTGAACTACGACGCTTACAAGGACTCCGCGCCGGGCGCCGGTGGGCTTGGCGCCGAACGGCAGACCAAGAATTGGGTGGTGCCGGTGCATCCCGGCGCAGTGAAGGCGCTGAAGGAAGCCGGGCAGTGGAGCGACGCGCAGGAGGCGCACAACAACAAGCTGTTCAAGCGGCAGGACGTGCTCGCCGCCGCGTGGACGGATTACGGCAAGTCCAATCCGCCCTCGGACGAAAAGGCCTTCCTCGACGGCTGGATGACGGCGCGCGCCACGGCGCTGGCCAAGGCCGACATGCCGAACGGGTTTGATTGATCGTCAAGCCCGCCTGCCGCAGATAGGTTGAGGGAGAGCGCCGATGTCAGAGACTGCGGCAGCGCCGGCGAAGACAATCGAGCTCGCAGATCCGCATCTCGGCGCCGCCGCCGAGTTGCAGGAAGCCGAGGTCACGCGCGTCCGCACGTTGAAGGGCGTGTGGCGCTGGGTGCTGATGACGGCGACCGCAGCCACCATCCTGCTGTGCGTCAACCAGCAATTCTCGCTGCGCTTCTTCGTCGACTACACCCAGCTCAACACCGAATATTTCTATCTGCTGATCGCGTTGATGCTGCCGTTCACCTTCCTGATCTTTCCGGGATCGCAGACCGCGTCGCTCGACCGCATCCCCTGGTACGACCTCGTGCTGTTCGCGGCGACCTTCGGCGCGGCGATCCTGCTGATGCTCAACATCCGCAGGGCCGCGCAGCTCGGCTGGGAGTTCGACGGTGCACCGGCGAACGTCGTCGCCGCAGGCCTCGTGATGTGGTTCGTGCTGATGGAGGCGCTGCGCCGCACCGGCGGCTGGAGCCTGCTGCTGAGCGTATTGCCCTTCACGCTCTATCCGCTGTTTGCGGACTCTTCCTGGCTCGGGCCGTTCCGCGGCACGCAATCGACGCTGGCACAGACCACATCCTATCACATGCTCTCCGGTGAGAGCCTGCTCGGGATTCCCATTCAGGCCTTTGCCGACACCGTGATCGGCTTCCTCGTGTTCGGCACCGCGCTGATGATGACGGGTGCGGGAAAGTTCTTCATCAACATCGCCTTTGCGATGTGCGGCACGTTCCGGGGTGGCGCGGCAAAAGTCTGCGTGTTCGCCTCCGGCCTGCTCGGCACCGTCGGCGGCAGCATCGTCTCCAACGTTCTGACCGCAGGCACGATGACGATCCCCGCGATGAAGAAGACCGGATTCACGCCGTCCTATTCCGGCGCGATCGAGGCCTGCGCTTCGACCGGCGCGGTGCTGGCGCCGCCCGTGCTCGGCGCCACCGCCTTCGTCATGGCGCAGTTCATGAACACCGGCTATGCCGACGTCGCGCTCGCCGCGACCATTCCCTCGATCCTCTATTACGTCGGCCTGTTCGCGCAGGTCGACGCCTACGCCGCCCGTCACAAGCTGAAGGGCCTGCCGCGCGCCGAACTGCCACGCTTCTGGGACGCGTTCAGGGAGGGCTGGTACTATCTGTTCGTGATCGTCGTGCTGGTGGTGATGCTGCTCTACTTCAAGCGCGAGAGCCACGCACCGTTCTATGCCTCCGTGCTGCTGGTGATCCTGCACCAATGGTCGGGACCAGCCCGCTGGAAGCTCGGCAACACGCTCGTGCTCGTCGGTTCGATCGCGGCAACGGCTGCGATGTTCTGGTACGGGGTGCTCAACGCCGCGCTGTGGGGCATGTGCCTTCTTGCAGCGCTGAACGAATTCTTTCCCGGCAAGAACTGGGGCGGCGCGCGCTGGCTGCACTTCCTCGAACTCAACGGCAAGACGTTCGTCGAGCTGATCGCGATCCTCGCCGGCTGTGGCCTGCTGATCGGCGCGTTCTCGCTGACCGGCGTGATCTCGAGCCTCGCCAACGATCTGCTCAGCATCGCCGGCGGCGATGCCTTCCTGCTGCTGTTCATGTGCGCCTTCACCAGCCTGATCCTCGGGCTCGGGCTGACCACGACCTCCTGCTACATCTTCCTCGCCATCCTGGTCGCGCCCGCGCTGGAGAAGCTCGGGCTCAACAAGATGGCCGTGCACATGTTCATCTTCTACTGGGGCATGCTGTCCTCGATCACGCCACCGGTCGCGATCGCCTCCTTCGCGGCGGCCGGCATTGCCGGCGCACCCGCGATGAAGACGGGCTGGGAAAGCATGTGGGTCGGCAGCATCATCTACTTCATCCCGTTCTTCTTCGTGCTCAACCCCGCGCTGCTGCTCCAGGGGCCAAATCCCTATCTCGAGGCATTCGGGCTGACCGGGCTTGCCTGTTTCGGCATCGTCTTCATCTGCGGCGGCATCCAGGGCTATCAGGCCTATGTCGGCGACCTCCGCGGCGCCGGCGCGCTGGAATGGCCGATCCGCGTGCTGCTGGTGATCGGCGGCTTCGTGATTGCCACACCCGGCGGCGGGATCATGCCGCTGTCGCAGCTGCAGGTGACGCTGCTCGGCCTCGCCATCCTCGTGCCCACGGTCTTGCTCGCCCTGCTGCTGGTCCGGCGGCAGGGCCCACTTCCGGACGGGTTGCGCGCCCCCTGATTGCGATGCACAAGGGAGGCGATGACGACACCGCCTCCCGCCTCCGCCTGGACCCGCTCGAAGCCGCCTTTGCTGCGGTTTCTGGGCGATTGCCTCAGCGAATTCTCGGCCGAGACCTCGGGCCATGTCGCTGACTACATTCCCGAGCTTGGCAAGGCCGACCCTGCCTATTTTGGCATCAGCCTCGCGACCATGGACGGCCATGTCTATGAGGTCGGCGATAGCCGGGTGCCGTTCACCATCCAATCGATGTCGAAACCGTTCGTGTTCGCGCTGGCGCTGGACCTGCTCGGCGCGGGCAAGGTCGAGAGCGCGATCGGCGTCGAGCCGTCGGGCGATCCCTTCAACTCGATCCGGCTCAATGCGGACAACCATCCGTTCAATCCGATGGTCAATGCCGGCGCGATCGCCTGCACCGGGCTGATCTATGACAGCAAGGGCGCTGACGCCTTCGAGCAGATCCGCCTCGCGCTCAGCCGCTTTGCCGGACGCGATCTCGCGGTCGATGAGGCGGTCTACGCCTCGGAGAGCCAGACCGGCGACCGTAACCGCGCCATCGGTTATCTGCTCAAGACCAATGCGGTGATCTCGGACAATGTCGCTGGTGTGCTCGACGTCTATTTCCGGCAATGTGCGGTGCTGGTCACCGCGCGCGACATCGCGGTGATGGCGGCAACACTGGCCAATCGCGGCGTCAATCCGGTCACGGGCGAGCAGGTGCTGACGCCTTACGCGATCTCGCGCACGCTGTCGGTGATGACGTCGTCGGGCATGTACGACTATGCCGGCGAATGGATCTACCGGATCGGCATCCCCGCCAAGAGCGGCGTCGGCGGCGGCATTCTGGCGGCGCTCCCTGCCCGCCTCGGGCTCGGCAGCTATTCGCCGAGGCTCGACAAGCACGGCAACAGCGTGCGCGGCATCAAGGTCTGCGAGGCGCTGTCCTCGCATTACGATCTGCACATGCTCAATCGCAGCGACGACGCCCGCAACGCCGTCATCGCCGATTACGACATCGGCAAGAGCCCGTCACGGCGCGTGCGCCGGCCGCAGGAACGCGAGATTCTGGCCGCGCACGAGCAGGACGTACGGGTCATCGAGCTGGTCGGCACGCTGTCGCTCTCGGCGGTCGACTACGTTTCGCGCCGGCTCGCCGGACAGCAGCGGCCGCAGATCGTGATCTTCGATCTCCACCGCGTCACCTCGACGACCCGCGCCGGCGCGCGTCTCGTGGCCGAGGCCTTCGCGGAGCTGGCTGCCCTGAGCGTGACCGTGGTCCTGTCAGGCGTCCGGCGGGCCTCCAGGGAATGGGTCTCTTTGCGGGAATGGACTGCGGAGCTGAAGAACGTCCGCGACTTCTACCTGCTCGACACCGCGATCGAATGGGCCGAAGACCAGATCGTCTATCGCTATGGCGGCTCGATCGACTTCCACGAGACCACCGAGCTTGCCGAGCAGCCGCTGCTTGCAGGCATGAGCGAGGAAGAACTGACCGACCTCGCCTCGATCTGCGCGGTCAGGACCTTTCAGTCCGGCGCGAAGATCATCACGACCGGCGATCCCGCGAATTCCCTGTTCTTCCTGCGCAGCGGCGCGGTGCATGTCACCCTGCCCGACGGCGTGCGGCTGGCAACGCTGACGGCCGGCATGGCCTTTGGCGAGATGGGGCTGCTGGAGCCGACCCGCTCCGCCGACGTCTTCGCGGACATGTCGGCGACCGCCTACGAAGTTTCGCTGAAGGATTTCGAGCGCTTCCGCAAGCAGCACCCGCGCGCGAGCGAACGGGTCATGCGCAATCTGGCGCAGTTGCTGGCCGATCGGCTGATCGTCGCCAATGCCAAGGTGGATATCCTCAGCGCGACGTGAGTTTGGCGGGAGACCACCGCTCCTTCCCCTCGTCATTGCGAGGAGCGAAGCGACGAAGCAATCCAGAGTCTTTCGTAACTGTCCCCGTCATCCTGAGGTGCGAGCGATGGAGCGCAACGCGCTCCGTCGGGAGCCTCGAAGGATGAACGGCCCCGATCCAGCCGGGCCGTCGTCCTTCGAGGCTTGCGCTAGCGCGCAAGCACCTCAGGATGACGGTGATGGACCGGCACTTGCCCCTCGCAATGACGGAGCGTGTGGAGAAAGCGCCCCTCAGCCCACCACCTCGGTGACTGGCTGAAGATCGATCTCGAACGTCTCCAGAAACTTCGACGTCATGATGTAGAATCCGACCGAGAGCTGGAGCTCGACCAGGGCTGCCGGCGTCAGCTTCGAGGCGATCGCCTTGAAGGTCGCATCCGTCGGCTTGTTGAGCTTCACGATCTCGTCGGTGAAGGCGAGCGCGGCGCGTTGCGTCTCGTCGAAGCATTTGGCCGCCTGCCAGTTCTCGAGCGCCTCGTTCTGCTCGTCGGTGACGCCGACATTCTTGCCGATGCGCTTGTGCGCGACGATCTCGTATGGAGCCTCGCACAGAATGCCGGTGCGCGTGATCGCGAGCTCGCGCACGATGGGATCGAGCTCACCCTTGTGGCGGATGGCACCGCCAAGGCGGCAGTACTGCTCAAAATAGCTGGGCGAATGCGACATCATCCGGAAGATGTTGGCATTGCGGTTCTTGTCGAGGATTTCGCGGGTGCGATCAGATGCCTTGGACGGGTCGCTGTAACCGATACGGGCCATGATTTTCCTTGAGTTTTTCCGACGGATTTTCTTGGGGCTTTTGATGCTTGTTGTCGCGATCGGCGAAAGTTCCCAAAAACTCTATTCTTGCGCGACCTTGGGAGCAACAACATCGAGTCAAAATGCCGCCGCATTGCTGATCGACCTTGGCACAGTCGATATTCGCTGCGTGGGGACAAATCGCGGTGAATACTCGCAAGGGGTGTTCCGAGTAAAAATAATTGGCCGTCTTTGCGCTTTGCGGCGCATTGATGAGTCACGCCCAAGTCTAGGGAGAAAAGGCATGAAGGAAGCCACCAAGGGGGCGGCCTCGGAAGCGCTCGCGCATATGCTGGCGGTGATGGCGATGCTCGTTATCGCCAGCATCTTGTTTTACGGGCGTTAGTTAAGAGTTGTGTGAGAGTTTTCGTCATTCCGGGGTGGCTCTCGCACAGGCCAGGCCCAGAATACTCGTTCCAGGCTCGGTCTCTCGACCGCCCCCGAATGACGAATCCCACTATTTTCCCTTCGTGAAGAACGGCACCAGCTTCCCGGCAAATGGCTTGAAGCTCGCGGCAACCTCATCGCCGATGGCAAGATCGTTCTCGCCATGCGCCATCATCCGAAAACCCTCGGCGCAATCGACCAGCAAAATATTGTAGGGCACGTGCGCGCGCGTTTCGGGCGTGGCGGCGCGGCAGACCAGCGAGGTCGCATAGACCCTGCCCTTGCCGCTGGCGCGCGCCTCGCGTGGATCGGCGGCACCGCACGCGGCGCAGAAGGCGCGGTGGAAATACTGCACATGGCCACATGACGAGCAGGTCTGAAAGACGATGGCCTGTTCGCCTCTGGTCCAATCCGCGATTCGTTCGCTCATCGCACCTGCTCCAGAAACATGCTGACATGGGACGACAGCACGCCGCCGTCGCCGTGCAGCAGCGCAATCGAGGCATCGCGCACTTGCCGATTCGCCGCCCGTCCCGTCATCTGCAAATGCGTCTCGACCAGATGCGCCATCGCGCCTCCGACGCCGCAATGGCCGTAACTGAGCAGGCCGCCATGGGTATTGAGCGGCATCGCGCCGTCGCGGCCGAAATGGCCCGCACGGATACGCGCAGCCGCCTCGCCGCGGCCGGCCAGGCCGAGGTCTTCCAGCAGCATCGCGAGCGTAATGGTAAAACTGTCGTAGATCGCGGCGTAGCGCACGTCGGAGATCGCAAGGCCCGTGGCTTCCTTGGCGCGGGCAATGGAGATTTCGGCGCCGAGTTCACTGAACGCAGGTGCAGCGGTGACGTGCTGATGGGTATGCGCCTGCGCGCAGCCGCGGATGCGCACGCCGGCCTCGCCGGTCCGCTCGCGACTGATGACGAAGGCTGCGCCGCCGTCGGACACCGGACAGCAGTCCAGCAGCTTGAGCGGCATCGCCACCGGCTTCGATTCCATGACGTCGGCGACGGTGATCGGATCGTGGAATTGCGCGCCGGGATGGGCGCAGGCGTGCGCGCGCATCAGCACCGCGAATTCGGCGAGGTCTTCTTCGGTGACGCCGTATTCGTGCATGTAGCGGGTGGCGACGAGGCCGTAATAGGCAGGAATGGTCGGCCCCAACGGCACCTCGTAATCGGGATGCCCGACCTGCGCCAGCGCCTGGATCGAGGCATCGCGGCTCTGCCCGGTGAGGCGGTTCTCGCCGGCGGCGACAAGCACGTTACGGCAGACACCTGATACGACGAGATGATGGGCGAGCATCGTCATCGCTAATCCCGTGGCGCCGCCGACCTGCACGGCGTGGGCGTAAGCCGGGCGGATGCCAAAATGCTCGGCGAAGACGGTGGCCAGCATGATGTGCGGCGAGACGGTGGAGTAGCCGCAGAGAATGCCGTCGATCTCGCTGCGCTTGAGCCCGGCATCGTCGAGCGCGGCTTGCGCCGCCCTGCTCATCAGGTCGAGCGAGGATGAGCCTTCGTGCTTGCCAAAAGGCGTGAGGCCGACGCCGGTGATGAAGCTCATCTCGCCACCTCTCCGCTGTCATTCCGGGGCGCGACGCAGTCGCGAGCCCGGAATCCATAACCACGATCGGGAGTATGGATTCCGGGCTCGCGCCAAGGGGCGCGCCCCGGAATGACGGATGAGAGAGTCGTGGCCATCACTGCCTCCTCTACTCCGGCGCCGAGTGCGTCACGCCATCGCGGACCATGGCCGCGATCTCATCCTGGGAATAGCCGATCTCGCGCAAGATCTCCGCGCCGTGCTCGTTGAGCCGCGGCGCCAGCCGCACAGGTTCGGCCTCTGTCTCCGACCAGGTCGCCGTCACCTTCATGCTGCGGATCGGCCCTTCGGTCGGATGCTCCACGACCGGGAAGAAGTTCGTCGCTTCGAGATGCTCGTCGTGCAAGACGCCCTGAAGGTCGTGCATCGGCATGACCGGCACGTCGGCCTTGGTCAGCAGGTCGATCCACTCGGCCGTGGTACGCGTCTCGAAGATGCGGGCGAGCTCGGCATAGACGACGTCGATATTGGCGGCGCGGCCGGCGAAGCTCGCGAATGTGGGATCGGCGCGCAGATCGTCGCGGCCCGTCGCCTTGAAGAAATTTTCCCACTGCTTGTCGTTGTAGACGATGACGCTGAGATAGCCGTCGGAGGTCTTGTAGGGCCTGCGGTCGCGCGAGAGGTGCCGGGCATAGCCGCCCTTGTCGAGCGGCGGCTCGTAGGTCAGCCCGCCCATGTGGTCGCCCATGACGAAGCCGGCCATGGTCTCGAACATCGGGATGTCGACGCGCTGGCCGCGGCCGGTGCGGTCGCGATGCACGAGGCTGGCGCAGATCGCGCCGACGGCGGTGAGGCCGACGATGCGGTCGACCAGCGCGTTCGGCACGTAGCGCGGCACGCCGTCGCCGGTTTGCGCCATCAAGGCGGGCAGCGCGGTGGCGCCCTGGATCAGATCGTCATAGGCGGGCTTCGCCGCATAGGGCCCGTCCTGGCCGAAGCCGAACACACCGGCATAGACCAGGCGCGGGTTGATTGCGGAGACCACGTCGTAGCCGAGCTGAAGCCGCGCCATCGCCTGCGGGCGGACGTTGTAGACGAGCACGTCGGCGTCCTTGAGAAGGCGCAGCACGGCCGCGCGGCCTGCGGGCTTCTTGAGATCGAGACAGATCGAGCGCTTGCTGCGGTTGGTGTTGAGGAACACCGGGCCCATGCCGGTGTGCCGCATCGGGCCGATCAGACGGGTGACGTCGCCGTCGAGCGATTCCACCTTGATCACGTCGGCACCGTAGTCACCGAGCATCTGGGTCGCGTAAGGCCCCATCAGCACGGTGGTCATGTCGACGACCTTGATGCCCTTCAGCGGCCCCATTCGTTCGCTCCCGATTGCGCAGGCTCAGATCAGCCCTGCGATTTCGGTCCAGCTAAAGGCACTCCCACCGCGCGCGCAAGGGCGGCCGGCGTATGGCCGCATGCGCGACGCCGTATCCGCTATTTCTTCTGGCGGGATTCGCGGATCTTGAGGAGCCGGTCGAGCTCGTCGTTCTGCTGGTTGATGCGGTCGGCGATCCGCGACTCGTTCTGCTCGCCGGATGCGGCGGCCGCCTGCTCGATGAGCTGGCGGATATTGTCCTCGAGGATCGCGATGCGATCGTTCAGTGCGTCGATGGAGAGGGAGTCTTCGTAGTCGTTGCTCATGATGTCGTCCTAGCAATCAGGAGCCCTAAGGTGGGCCCAACGACGCGGGCCCACCATGATGTAGCTCAAGGGCCGGAGGGTGGATGAGCCGCAGGCGTCGTCCACCAACTTTGTCGTCGAGGAGAGAGAAGTGGTAGGTTACGCCAGCGACCGCGCTTCGCGCAGCCGCCGTCTAACCCACCCTACGCAACCCTACTTCAGCGGCTCCAGGATGGAGACGTAATTGGCGACGGCGGCGCCGCCCATGTTGAAGATGCCGCCAAGCTTGGCGTTCTTGAGCTGCATGCCCTCGGGCGCCTGACCCGCGAGCTGCATCGCGGTCATCACGTGCATGGAGACGCCGGTGGCGCCGATCGGATGGCCCTTCGACTTGAGGCCGCCGGACGGATTGACCGGCAGCTTGCCGTCCTTGAGCGTCCAGCCTTCCTTGATGGCGCGGGCGCCCTGTCCCTTCGGCGTCAGGCCCATCGCTTCGTATTCGATCAGCTCGGCGACCGTGAAGCAATCATGGGTCTCGACGAAGGAGAGATCGGTGAGCGCGACGCCCGCCTTCTCCAGTGCGCGCTGCCAGGCGACCGTGCAGCCTTCGAACTGAAGGATGTCGCGCTTGGACATCGGCAAGAAGTCCTGGGCATGCGCCGTGGCGCGGAAGCCGATCGACTTGGTCATGCCCTTGGCGGTCTCGGCATCGGCCAGGATCAGCGCCGCGGCGCCGTCGGAGACGAGCGAGCAATCGGTGCGCTTCAGGGGGCCGGCGACGTAGGGGTTCTTCTCGCTCTCGGCGCGGCAGAAGTCGAAGCCGAAATCCTTGCGCATCTGGGCGAAGGGATTGGCGACACCGTTCTTGTGGTTCTTGGCCGCGATCATTGCCAGTGCATCGGACTGGTCGCCGTATTTCTGGAAGTAGGAGCTGGCGATCTTGCCGAACACGCCGGCGAAGCCGCCGACTGTGTCGCCGTCCTCGGGCAAATACGACGCCTTCAGCAGGTTCTTGCCGATCTCCGGCCCCGGCGTACGGGTCATCTGCTCGACGCCGACGACCAGCACGATCTTGGCAGCGCCTGCGTCGATCGCACGCAGGCCCTGGTGCACGGCGGCGGAGCCGGTGGCGCAGGCGTTCTCGACGCGCGTGGTCGGCTTGAAGCGCAGCTTCGGGTCGGCCTGGAGCACCAGCGAGGCGGTAAAATCCTGCGGCGAGAAGCCGGCATTGAAATGGCCGAGCACGATTTCGTCGACGTCGCTGGCCGATATGCCGGCATCCGCGATCGCCTCATTGGCCACGCGGGTGACGAGGCTTTCGACGGTTTCGGTGTCGAACTTGCCGAACGGCGTATGCGCCCATCCGACGATGCTGGCGGTCATGGTCTCTTCTCCCTGGGGTCTCTACCTGAGCTAAGTCTTAGCCCAGGGATGGCAAGACTTCACGCGGGTTTCAGTGCCTGGAGGGTGCGCTGGCAGATGGCAGTTATGCCGGCCCAGTTCCCGGCCTTGATCTCCGCCGTCGGGCACAGCCAGGAACCGCCGACCGCAACCACATTGGGCTCGGCAAGCCAGGTCGCCGCATTGGCCTCGCCGACGCCGCCGGTGGGGCAGAACCGCACGTTCGGGAACGGTCCGGCGAGCGCGCGCAGGCCCTTGATGCCGCCGGCCTGCTCGGCGGGGAAGAATTTTGCGACATCGAGGCCGTAGGACAGCGCCAGCATCAGCTCGGACGCCGTGGCGATGCCCGGCGCGAACGGCAAGGAGCTGTGGGCCGCGGCTTTCAGGAGATCCGGGGTCAGGCCCGGGCTGATGCCGAACGCGACGCCGAGCTTCTCGACGCGGGTGAAGTCGGCCGGATTGAGAATCGTGCCGATACCGACCACCGCTTCGGGGACTTCGGCCATCATCGCCCGCGCGGCCTCAATCGCAACGGGAGTGCGCATGGTCACCTCCAGCGTGCGGACGCCGCCGGCGACCAGCGCGCGCGCCAGCGGCACGGCATCCTGGATGCGCTCGATGGTGAGGACGGGAATGACGGTCGCGGCCTTGAACAGCGCGACGAGGTGGTTCTGTTGAGCAGCGGTGGTCATCTTGGCTTTCGTTTCACTTGGTCGCTTGACGCGTGGTCGGCGGCCGGTGCCGCTTCTTCGGCGGCATGGCATAGCCCGGAATGATGGCGCCAGCATAGCAGATCACGAGGCTCGCGAGCCGATGCCCGGCCTGGGCCGCCTCGACCGGATCGGAGCCTGCGAGCCGGGCGGCGATGTAGGCCGCAGCAAAGCTGTCGCCGGCCGCCGTGGTGTCAACGACCGGCTTGGTCATGGGTTCGGCCCGGACCTCGCTGGTGCCGCCAGGGAAGCGCAGCAGGCTGACGGGCTCAGGGAGCCGGAACACCAATTCAGGCGTGGGAATGCGCGCCATCAGCTGGTCCTGGCTCTCGCCGGGATAGAGCGCGAGCAGATCCTCGGTCGAGGTCAGCACGATGTCGGCAGCTGCAAAGGCCGCCGCAAACACTTCGCGCGCGACATCGCGATCGGGCCAGCCGCGCGCGCGGAAGTTGGTGTCGAACACGAAGCGGGTGCCGAGCAGGCGCGCGCGCTTGATCGCCGCGAACAAGCGCTCGCGTCCGGCCGCATCGTAGATCGAGAGCGTGATCGCGGAGAGATAGACGATGTCGTAGCTCATCAGCGAGTTGAGCAGCTCGTCGGTCTCCGGCAGGCTCATCAGCTGGCGCGCCGCCGCGCTGTCGCGCCAGTGGAAGAACTGGCGCTCGCCTTTGGCATCCAGCTGGATCATGTAAAGGCCGGGCAGCCGGCCCGGCAGCCGCACGACGCGCCGTGTGCCGACGCTCTCCGCATTCCAGGCCGCGATCATCTCATCGCTCAAGGCGTCGTCGCCGAGCGCGGTGAGATAATCGACCTTGACCTCGAGCCGCGCCAGGTACACCGCCGTGTTGAGGGTGTCGCCGCCGAAGCCGCGCGCGTACAGGCCGCCGCCCTGCCCGGCAGCCCCAGAGGTATGTCCCCCCTGGGCCTGCCGGAGCTCGACCATGCACTCACCGATGCAAGCAACGCTCGCCATCGTCATATCCACGCTGTTCATCGGTTGGATCAGGCGACGAAATTGCCGCCGAGCTCGTCGTCGATGTGGATGCGGATGATGTCGTCGAAGGTCTTCTCTTCGGTGGTGAAGCCGAGCTCGCGCGCCCGCTTCGCCTCGAAATTGCGCGGCCAGCCGCCGACGATGCCGACGATGAACGGATCGAGCTCATGCTTGATGCGCGCGGCGACCTTGTCGCCGGCGACCCGCTTGAGCGCGGCGATCTGCTCGCCGACCGTGGCCGAGAAACCGGGCATGGTCAGGTTGCGGCGCGGACCGACCTTGGCGAGGTCCATGGTGCTGGCATGGAGCAGGAAGCCGACGGCCGAGCGCGGCGTGGCGTGCCAGTGGCGGACGTCCTCGGACACCGGGAGCACCGCTTCCTTGCCGGCCAAGGGCTCACGCAGAATGTTGGAGAAGAAGCCCGATGCCGCCTTGTTGGGCAGGCCGGGCCGGATGCAAATGGTCGGCAGGCGGATGCCGATGCCGTCGAGGAAGCCGCGGCGCGAATAATCTGCGAGCAGGAGCTCGCCGATCGCCTTCTGGGCGCCGTAGCTGAGCAGCGGCGTATGAAAGAACTCGTCGCCGATGGCCTCCGGGAACGGGGCGCCGAACACTGCGATCGAGGACGTGAACACCACGCGCGGCTTGTAGCCGCCGCCGACGAGGCGGACAGCGTCGAGGAGCATCCGCGTGCCGTCGAGATTGATGCGGTAGCCCTTGTCGAAATCGAGTTCGGCCTCGCCCGAGACGATCGCGGCGAGATGGAAGATCACATCGGGCCGGCCGGCGATCAGCTTCTCGGCCGCGCCGGGGACGGCGAAATCGCCCGAGACGGTCTCGACGGGGAAACCGGCCTTTTCCGGCTTCTTGGGCTCGACCACGTCATGCATGGTCAATTTGGTGATGTCGCTCTTGCCAAGCCGGCCGTCGCGCAAGAGACGTTCACACAATTTGCGGCCGACCATGCCGGCGGCGCCCAGAACCAGAATGTGCAAGAGCCTACTCCTTCTTATTGGCGCGCTGTCCGCAGCGCGCCCTCATTGCGGCCCCGCGATTACTCCTTCACGGCGCCGGTCATGGCCGACACATAATACTCCACGAAGAAGGAATAAAGGATAACTACGGGGACCGAGCCGGTCAGGGCCGCCGCCATCAGCGCGCCCCAATGATAGACGTCGCCGTTGACGAGCTCGGTGATAGCGCCGACGGGAATGGTCTTGTTCTCCGACGAGGAGATGAAGGTCAGCGCATAGATGAACTCGTTCCAGGACAACGTGAAGGCGAAGATTCCCGCCGAGATTACCCCCGGCAGCGATAGCGGCAGCGTGATCTTGACCAGGATCTGGAGCCGCGTCGCCCCGTCGATCAGCGCGCACTCCTCCAGCTCGTAGGGAATGGTGCGGAAATAGCCCATCAGGAGCCAGGTGCAGAACGGGATCAGGAAGGTCGGATAGGTCAGGATCAGCGCCAGATTGCCGTCGAACAGGCCGAGCTGGAACACGATCGCCGCCAGCGGAATGAACAGGATCGACGGCGGCACGAGATAGCCGAGGAAGATCGCCAACCCGACATAGCGCGAGCCCTTGTAGCGCAGGCGTTCGATCGCATAGGCGGCGCAGACGCTGGCGAACAGCGAGATGAAGGTCGAGGACACCGAGACGATCACGGTGTTCCACATCCAGAGCGGATAGTCGGTGTCGAAGAACAGCTTCTTGATGTGCTCCAGCGTCGGATGCACGATCCAGAACGGATTGTACTTCTCGTAGTCGTACATCTCCGCGTCCGGCTTGAACGTCGCGATCGCCATCCAATAGAACGGGAACAGCAGGAAGAAGATGATCAGGCCGAGCGGAAGATAGACGCGCAGGAACTTCCGCGGGAAGCTCTCGAGGTAGTCCATTCCGACGCTTTGGTCGTCTGCGGTGCTCATGGTCAGTCCCTCCCGCCCTGTTGCCAGCGAGAGCGCTGAAGTCCGAAGAAGCTGAGCAGGATTGCGGCCACCAGGAACGGGATCATCGCATTCGAGATCGCCGCGCCCTCACCGAGATTGCCGCCGGTGATGGCACGCTGGAACGACAGCGTCGCCATCAGATGCGTGGAATTGATCGGTCCGCCCCGCGTGATGGTGTAGATCAGCTGGAAGTCGGTGAACGTCATCAGCACCGAGAACGTCATCACGACCGCGATGATCGGCGACAGCATCGGCAGCGTGATGTGGCGGAAGCGCTGCATGTTGGTGGCGCCGTCGAGATTGGCGGCCTCGTAGAGCGAGGGCGAAATGGTCTGAAGTCCTGCCAGCAGCGTGATCGCCACGAAGGGCACGCCGCGCCAGATATTGGCGGCGACGACCGACCAGCGCGCGTTCCAGGGATCGCCGAGGAAATCGATGTAGCGCGTGATCAGGCCGGCCTTGAGCAGGACCCAGGAAATGATCGAGAACTGGCTGTCATAGATCCACCAGAACGCGATCGCGGAGAGCACCGTCGGCACCACGAAGGGCAGCAGAACGATGGCCCGGATCATCGACTTCATCGGCAGCCGCTCGTTGAGCAGCAGCGCCAGGTAAAGTCCGATGGCAAATTTCACGGCGCTCGCGGCGACCGTATAGAAGATGGTGTTGAACACCGAGAGCCAGAACACCGAGTCCTTCGACAGCGAGACGAAGTTCGCAAAACCGATATAGCGCCCTGCCCCGCCGATCTTGGTGTCGGTCATGCCGAGCCAGAAGCCCAGCGCCAGCGGGTACGCCAGAAATAGGATGAGAATCGCGATCGCCGGCACCATGAACATCGCGCCGAGACAGTTCCGGCTCTCGAATGCTCTGGTCCACAGGCTGCTGCGCTTGACCTGCGCGACAGCGGACTCGGCCATGACTGCCATGTCGGATTCCCCTAAGGCTAACAGTCACGGCGTCCGGCGAACCGGACGCCGCGCAGATTGGAGCTTGATCAGACCTGGTAGTAGCGCTTGGCGCGCTCGGCGGCGCGTGCGGCCGCCTGCTTCGGCGTGGCCGAGCCCGAGGCTGCTTCCGCGAACATGTCGACGACCACGAAGTCGCCCATCACGGCGGCGGAGGCATAACCGAGATCGCCGGCAAAGCCGTTGTCGCGGCAGCGCTTCAGGCAGTCGCGATACGGGGTGATCTTCGGATCCGACGTCCACACCGGGTTGTCGTTGTAGGCCGGCAGCGGCGGAGACACGTAGCCATTCGAGGAAACCTCCCAGGCGTCGTAGTTCTCCTTGTCCATCATGAACTTGATGAATTCCTTGACCGCCTTCGGATACTTCGAGTGCTTGTAGCCGTAATAGACCAGCACGTTCTGCTGCTCGGTCGACACGCCAACAGGACCGATCGGCATCGCCGCGTGGTTCATGTCCTTGGCGATTTCCTGCTGCTTGGGATCGGTGGAGTTCTTGCCGACGGTCCAGATCGAGATGCCGTTCAGGGTCAGGCTGAGTTCGCCGTTGAGGAACGCCTTGTTGTTGTTCGAGTCGTTCCACGACAGCACGCCGGGGATGAAGGTCTCGTACAGCTGCTTGACGTATTCGAGCGCGGCGATCGTCTCCGGCGAGTCGATCACGACCTCGTTCTTGTCGTTGACGACCTTGCCGCCGAACGCCCACAGCGCCCACTGGCACCAGCCGTTGGCGTCGCCGGTGGCGTGACCGAGCGCGAAGCCGGCCGGCGTGTTGTTCTTCTTCAGCGCCTGGCAGAGCTTGAGGAAGCCGGCGGTGTCCTTGGGGAATTCGTCGAAGCCCGCGGCCTTCACGTGGCTGACGCGGTAGTTCAGGCAGCCGCCGGTCGCGCCCTGCGGAATGGCGATCCAGCTGTTGCCCTTCTTGCCGTAGCGCTCCGCGACCGGGTACCAGCCGCCATACTGCTTGCCGAGATAGTCGGCGACATCGGTCATGTCGATCAGCTTCTCGGGGAATTTGTGGGGATCGTCGAGCGTGCCGATGATGAGGTCGGGACCGGCGCCGACATTGGCGGCGACCGCCGCCTTCGGCCGGATGTCTTCCCAGCTCTCGGCCTCGAGCTTCACCTTGACGCCGGTCTTCTCGGAGAACTTCTTGGTCTGCTCGGCGAACTTGTCGAACTCGGCCTGGATGAACTGCTTCCAGCGCAGCACGCGGATGGAGGCGCCCGCCTCCGGCGTGTTGGTCCACTCGGCCGCACGGACCGGGACGATGCCCGGGCCGGCCAGCAACGCTGCGCCGCCCAGGCCAGCTTTAAGCACACTTCGCCTGTCGAAATTGCTCATCGTTCTCTCCCTGAATTTTATATTTGTATTATTTGGTAGTTCGGCAGTCCTTCGACGTCGCTACAGGCGCTTGCCCGTCGCGTCGTCGAACAGATGGACCAGCGACGGGTCAGGCTTCAGCTTGACCTTGTCGCCCGGATTGAACTGGTGACGCTCGCGGAAGACCGCGACGACCTGCTCGCCGCCGACCTTCGCGAACACCTGCGTCTCCGAGCCGGTCGGCTCGACCACGATGATCTCGGCATCGGCACCGTCGTCAGCGATGGTGAAATGCTCGGGCCGCACGCCATAGACGACAGGGCGACCGTCGGACGCCGCCGGCGCGTTCTTGAGCGGCAGCTTGACGCCGTTCGGTCCCTCGAAGGTCGCAACGCCGTTCACGCGCACATGGCCCTTCAGGAAATTCATCGAGGGGGAGCCGATGAAGCCGGCAACGAACTGGTTTTCCGGCTTGTCGTAGAGCTCGAGCGGCGTGCCCATCTGTTCGACGATGCCGTCATGCATGACGACGATCTTGTCGGCCATGGTCATGGCCTCGATCTGGTCGTGGGTCACGTAGACGGTGGTGGTCTTGAGCCGCTGATGCAGCTCCTTGATCTCGGTGCGCATCGCGACGCGCAGCTTGGCGTCGAGGTTCGACAGCGGCTCGTCGAACAGGAACACCTGCGGATCGCGCACGATGGCGCGGCCCATGGCGACGCGCTGGCGCTGGCCGCCGGAGAGCTGACGCGGATAACGTTCGAGCAGCGGCGACAGCGCGAGGATCTCTGCGGCGCGCTTGACGCGCTTGTTGATCTCGTCGGTGCTCTCGCCACGCAGCTTCATCGAGAAGCCCATGTTCTCGCCGACGGTCATGTGCGGATAAAGCGCGTAGTTCTGGAACACCATCGCAATATCCCGCTCCTTGGGCTGGATATTGTTGACGACGCGGTCGCCGATCGAGATCGTGCCGGAGGTGATGTTCTCGAGGCCTGCGAGCATGCGCAGAAGCGTCGACTTGCCGCAGCCGGAGGGGCCGACCAGAACGACGAACTGGCCGTCCTCGATCGGAATCGAGACGCCGTGCAGGACTTCAAAATTGCCGAACGATTTCCGCACGTCGCGGATTTGCACAGACGACATCTCACTCCCTCCTCGAAAGTCCACGGCGACTCTTGCGCCGCGACCGTCTTGTTCTTTCAGACTTCACCAACCGAAGCCCGTTCTTACCAGGCGACATTGTCGGCAGTTTGTGCGGTTTTGGCAATTTGTCTTTGGTTAGTCGTTGCTGGTAGCGCTGTCAACGATCCTTTGTTTGCGGCAATGGCTATGCTATGAGCAACAAATGGGTCGAAAGCGCACCAAGTCAGGCAAAATCCGGCTGGCGGAAGTCGCCGAGCTTGCGGGCGTCAGTCCGATTACGGCGTCCCGATTCTTCCGTAACCCGGAGGCACTGTCGGTCGCCAAGCGGACGCGGGTCGAGAGCGCGGCCAAGGAGCTCGGCTATGTGCCGAACTTGGCGGCGCGCGCGCTGGCCTCGCAACGCACCGAAGTGATCGGTGTCTTGATTCCGTCACTGACCAACAACGTGTTCTCGGACGTGCTGCGCGGCATCTACGACGCCTCCGAAGGCAGCCGGTACTCGATCCAGTTGTCCAACACACGCTACAGTATTCTCCAGGAGGAGAAGCTGCTGCGCCTGTTTCTCGCGCAGAAGCCGGCCGGGCTGATCGTCACAGGCATCGACCAGACCACGGAATCGCGCGCGATGCTGGAGGCGGCCGATTGCCCGATCGTGCAGATCATGGAGATCGGGCCCAATCCGGTCGACATGATGATCGGCTTTTCGCACTACGATGCAGCGCGCGCGGCGATTGCGCATCTGTTTGCCCAGGGTCATCGCAAGATCGGCTTCGTCGGTGCGCGCATGGACCCGCGGGTGCAGCGACGGTTGGACGGATACGTCTCGGCGATGAAGGACGCCGGCCTATTCGAGCAGCGGCTCGTCGTCACGACGGCGACGCCGACTTCGGTGACGCTCGGCGGCGCCCTGTTCACGGATCTGCTGGCGCGGGAGCCCGGCATCGATGCGGTGTTCTGCGCCAATGACGACCTCGCGCTCGGCGTGCTGTTCGAATGCCGCCGCCGCGAGATTGCGATCCCCGAGCAGATCGCGATCGTCGGATTCAACGACCTCGAATTCATGGCCTCCGCGGTCCCGACCCTGACCAGCGTGCGCACCAACCGCTACGAGATGGGCAACACGGCCGCCGCCATGCTGATCGAAGCGATCGACGGACAGCGCCCGGAGCACCCGGTGCTCGATCTCGGCTTCAAGGTGGTCGAGCGGCAGAGCTCGTCGGCGCGGCGTTCGGACGGCAGGCCGGCCGCATCGGGCGTGGGCGCAGCGAACAAAATGATAGCGTTACCAAGTAGCCGTGACTAATATCGAACTCGTGAGGAAATGACCCGCCAACGGGCCTTTGAAACATCGATCGCGCCGTTGGGCATCGCACAAGCCGCTGAACCCTCGACGCCCGTGCGTTTGCATTGCAGGAGAAACCAATGACAAAAAAACCAACCAATGGGCATGCGCCCGCCGGCAACGGTGCTCGCCGCCACCTCCGCTCGCAGGAATGGTTCAACAACCCGCATAATCCGGGCATGACCGCGCTCTATCTGGAGCGCTATCTGAATTACGGCCTCACCCGCGCCGAGCTCCAGTCGGGCAAGCCGATCATCGGCATCGCCCAGACCGGCAATGACCTCTCCCCCTGCAACCGCCATCACATCGAGCTGGCCCATCGCGTCCGTGAAGGCATCCGCGAGGCCGGCGGCATTGCGATGGAATTCCCGACCCATCCGATCCAGGAGACCGGCAAGCGCCCCACCGCAGCGCTCGACCGCAACCTCGCTTATCTCGGCCTGGTCGAGATCCTCTACGGCTATCCGCTCGACGGTGTGGTGCTGACCACCGGCTGCGACAAGACCACGCCGGCCTGCATGATGGCGGCGGCGACCGTCAACCTGCCCGCGATCGTGCTGTCGGGCGGCCCGATGCTGAACGGCTGGCACAATGGCGAGCGCACCGGCTCCGGCACCATCGTCTGGAAGTCGCGCGAGCGCCTCGCCGCCGGCGAGATCGGCTACGAAGAGTTCATGGAGATCGTGGCGTCCTCGGCGCCCTCGGTCGGCCATTGCAACACCATGGGCACCGCCTCGACCATGAACGGCCTGGCCGAAGCCCTCGGCTTCTCGCTGCCGGGCTGCTCGGCGATCCCCGCGCCCTATCGCGAGCGCGGCCAGATCGCCTACGAGACGGGAAAACGCGCCGTCGAGATGGTCTGGGAAGACCTGAAACCCTCGGACATCCTGACCCGCAAGGCGTTCGAGAACTGCATCGTCATCAATTCGGCGATCGGCGGTTCGACCAACGCGCCGATTCACATCAATGCGCTGGCCCGCCACATCGGCGTCGAGCTGTCGATCGACGACTGGCAGAAGGTCGGCCATGACGTGCCGCTGCTGGTCAACATGCAGCCGGCCGGTTTTTATCTCGGCGAGGAATTCCACCGCGCCGGCGGCGTGCCGGCCGTGGTGCGCGAGCTGATGAAGCACAAGCGCATCCACGAGGACGCGGTCACCGTCAACGGTCGCGGCATCGGCGAGAACTGCAAGGACGCGCCGGTTCCTGACAACGACGTGATCTGGGCCTACGACAAGCCGCTGGTGAAGGACGCCGGGTTCCTGGTGCTGAAGGGCAATCTGTTCGATTCCGCGATCATGAAGACCAGCGTGATCTCGAAGGAATTCCGCGACCGCTATCTCAGCAACCCGAAGGACCCGAACGCATTCGAAGGCCGCGCCATCGTGTTCGAGGGGCCGGAGGATTATCACGAGCGGATCGACGACGCCTCACTCGACATCGACGAGCATTGCGTGCTGTTCGTCCGCGGCACCGGCCCGATCGGCTATCCCGGCGGCGCAGAAGTCGTGAACATGCAGCCGCCGGCGGCGCTGATCAAGCGCGGCATCCTCGCCCTGCCCTGCATCGGCGACGGCCGCCAGTCCGGCACCTCGGGCTCCCCCTCGATCCTGAACGCCTCGCCGGAAGCTGCCGCCAACGGCGGCCTTGCGATCCTGAAGACCGGCGACAAGGTCCGCATCGACCTCAACAAGGGCAGCGCCAACATCCTGATCTCGGACGACGAGGTGAAGAAGCGTCACGCCGACCTCATGGCCGATGGCGGCTTCAAGCATCCGGCGAACCAGACGCCGTGGCAGGAGATCTACCGCAACACCGTCGGCCAGCAGTCGACCGGCGCCTGCATGGAGCTCGCCACACGGTACCAGAACGTCGCCGGCACCTTTGGTGTGGCGCGGGATAATCACTAGCAGGCACACCTTTGCGAGGAGCGAAGCGACGAAGCAATCCAGACTGTCTCCACGGCGAGATTCTGGATGGCTTCGCTTCGCTCGCAATGACGATCCGATAGGCAATTCAAGAAGGAGAACAAGAAAATGGCAGACCGCCTCAAGGGAAAGCGCGCCGTCATCACGGCTGCGGCAGCAGGCATCGGGCGCGCATGCGCCCTCGCATTCGCGCGTGAAGGCGCAACCGTCATCGCGACCGACATCAACGAGGCCGGCATCGCGGGCCTGACCAAGGAAGGCATCGCCGAGGTCGCAAAGCTCGACGTCCGCAACACCGCCGACGTCAACGCCTTTGCAAAACGCGTCGGCAAGATCGACATCCTGCTCAATGCAGCCGGCTTCGTGCACCACGGCACCATCCTGGAGTGCTCGGAAGAGGATTTCGATTTCTCGTTCGACCTCAACGTCAAGTCGATGCACCGGACCATCCGGGCGTTCCTGCCCGACATGCTCGCGGGCGGCGGCGGCAGCATCGTCAACATCTCGTCATGTGCGGCGCTGCGCCCGCCGGCGAACCGCTACGTCTACAGCTCGTCGAAGGCCGCGGTGTCGCTGCTGACCCGCGCGGTCGCGCTCGACTTCATCACCAAGGGCATCCGCTGCAACTCGATCTGCCCCGGCACCGTCGAGACCCCCTCGATGCTCGACCGCGCCGCAGCCCAGGGGCCGCAGGGCAAGGAGATGTTCGTCTCCCGCCAGAAGATGGGCCGGCTCGGCACCGCCGACGAGATCGCCAACATGGCGATCTATCTCGGTAGCGACGAGAGCGCCTTCACCACCGGCGTCGACCTCGTCGTCGACGGCGGCTACATGCTCTGATCACGCCTCATCCCGCGGAGGCGTGACAGCGCCGTCTCGAGGGATGGGCCACGGGCTCTATGGTTCGAGACGCGCGCCAGGTGCGCGCTCCTCACCACGAGGGATAGAGAAAGGGACTTCTCGATGAACAAGATCGATCTCAATGGCCGCGTCGCCATCGTCACCGGCGGCGCGCAGGGCTTTGGTCGTGCCATCACCGAGCGCTTCGTGGCGTCAGGCGCCAAGGTCGCGATCTGGGATTTCGACCAGGCCCTCGCCGAGAAGACCGCAAAAGAGATCGGCGACAACGTCCGCGTCTTCAAGGTCGACGTCACCGACACCGCTGGCGTCGAGCAGGCCCGCGACGCGACGCTGGCCGCGTTCGGCAAGATCGACATCCTCGTCAACAATGCCGGTATCGCCGGCGTCAACAAGCCGGTCTGGGAGACCGACCTCGAGGAATGGCGCAAGGTGCTGCGCATCAACCTCGACGGCCCCTTCATCGTCTGCAGGGCCATCGTGCCCACGATGCTGAAGCAGAAATACGGGCGGATCGTGAACATCGCCTCGATCGCCGGCAAGGAAGGCAATCCCAACGCCTCGCACTATTCGGCCTCCAAGGCCGGCCTGATCGCGCTGACGAAATCACTCGGCAAGGAATTGGCCGCACACGACATCCTCGTCAACGCGGTGACGCCGGCCGCCGCCAAGACCGCGATCTTCGACCAGATGACGCAGCAGCATATCGACTTCATGCTGTCGAAAATCCCCAAGGCGCGCTTCGTGCTGGTGGAAGAGCTCGCCGCGATGGCGGCCTGGCTTGCGTCCGAGGACTGCGCGTTCTCGACCGGCGCCGTGTTCGACATCTCCGGCGGGCGCGCAACCTATTGAGGCCATCATGATCCGGGAAGGTGGATGCCTGTGCGGCGCGGTGCGGTTCAAGGCGGAGGGCGAGCCGCTCAACGTCCGCATCTGCCATTGCCGCATGTGCCAGAAGGCGATGGGCTCGCCCTACTTCGTCCGCGCGCAGTTCGACCAGCGCGCGCTGTCCGTCGAGGGCGAGACGGAGCACTACGCGTCGTCGGAGAACATCGACCGGGTGTTCTGCAAGCGCTGCGGCACGCGGCTATTCTCCTGGCGCCGCAACGGTACGCTGGCGGGCGTTTCGCTCACGACCTTCGACGACCGCAACGCGTTCGCGCCGACCGAGCACATCTGGGTCTCGGAAAAGCTGGCGTGGCTGAAGCTCGACGACGGTCTGGTGCAATACCAAGGTACAATCCCGGCGTGATATCAGGCTTGCCGTGATGCGGTCGCGGCTTGCCGCCCCGTCGTCGTCGCGATCCAGATCCCGGCGAACACCGCAACGATACCGGTGGCCAGATTCCAGCGCAGCGGCTCGTTCAGCAGCCAGGCACCGACCAGCGATGCCGTGATCGGATTGACCGTCACGGAAATTGCAACGCGCGTCGGTGTCGTCCGCTCCAGCGCGAAGGCCCAGAGATAGAAAGTCAGCGCCGCGCCGAAGGCGCCGAGATAGAGCGCGGCTAGCCATTGCGGCGTACCGAAGCCGGCTATGGGCGCAAAGCTGCCGCGGACACAAGACAGCAGGACAAGGCAGAGAGCGCCTGCCGCCATGCTCATCGTGGTGAAGGCGATCGGGCTGGATCGTTTGATCAGCGGCTTCGACCAGATGCCGTACAACGCCATGCACAGCGCCGCCGCCATCATCAGGAGATCGCCGCGCCAAGCGCCCGGTGGGGCCGAGGTCAGGTCTGAGAGCAGAGCAACCGCAACGCCAAGGGTCGCGATCACGACGCCGATCGCCTTGCGCCAGGTCAGGGCTTCGGCGCCGAGCGCAGCCCCGATGACCAGCGACAGCAGCGGCAGCGTCGACAAGGCGAGCGCACCGCGCGCGGCGGTCGTGAAGATCAGCGATGCATTGAACAGGATCGGAAACAGCGCGAAGAACAGAATGCCGAGCCCGATCGCGGCGGCAAAATCCCCTCGCCCCGGCCAGCGGTCACCACGCAGCAGCGTCAGCGGCAACAGCAGGAGAAAACCGATGCCGAACCGGAACGAGCCGATGGCCAGCGGATCGAGGCTGCTCACGAGATAACGCGTGGCGCCGATCGAGGTGCCACCAAGGCCGCTCGACAATATTGCGGCCAGAACGCCGGAGATTTCGCCCACACTTCCTCTCGCCGTTGCTTTGAAAGCAGCATACGAGACGCGCCGAAACAGGGAATGGAATTTCCGTCATACCGGGATAAGTTTTCGTCATGACCACAATCGATCCCGATCTGCTGAAAGCCTTCCTCGCCGTTGCCGAGCATCGCTCGTTCACGCGCGCGTCCCACGTGCTCAACCGCACCCAGTCGGCCGTCAGCGTTCAGATCAGGCGCCTGGAGGAACGGCTCGGCACCACACTGTTTCAGCGCACACGCGCCGGCGTCGCGCTGACCGCGGCGGGCGAAGAGCTCCTCGACTATGCAAGGCGCTTACTCGAGCTCAATGCAGAGGCGATCGATGCGCTCCGCGCGCGCAAGCACGACGCCGTGGTCCGCCTCGGCGTGATGGACGATTACGGCACGATCGTCATTCCGCCATTGCTGGCGGACTTCGCCAAAAGCCATCCCGAAATTCCCGTCGAGATCGAGACCGGGCTGACCACGACGATGCCGGCGCGGCTCGGCGAAGCCTATGACCTCGTCATCGCCATGCATCCGGAAGGACGCGGCGATGGCGAGTTCTTGCGGCGCGAGCAGGCCGTCTGGGCCGCGGCCGCGTCCTATCCAGCCAAAGCGCAGGACACGCTGTCCCTCGCGCTCTACCCGCCGGGCTGCCTGTTCCGGCAATGGGCTGCAGCGGCGCTCGACGCCGCCGGCCTGCGCTGGCGCCTCGCCTTTGTCAGCCGGACGCTTGCGGCGGTGGAGGCGATTGCGGCGCAGGGCCTCGCCATCACGGTCGTGAAAGCCGGCACCATGCCCTCTCGCCTGCGCGCGCTGGCCGAGCGCGACGGCCTGCCGCCGCTGCCGGCGGCGGACATCCGTCTCCACCGCGCGCGCAACCTGTCGCGGACCGGCGCGCTGCTGGCCGATCATCTCCAGCGTGGCATTTCGGAACCGGCCACCCTATGTTGACTTGAAGCGTTGCTGCACCGCCGGTTTGGCCGGGTCGTCTGCAAGGCCGCAGGCAAACCGGGACCAACGAGCCGTGAACGTTTCCTTTTATGATTTTTCGGTCTGGATCTTCCCGATCCTGATCGCCATCACCTTCCATGAGGCCGCGCATGCCTTCGTCGCGCATCGGCTCGGTGACAACACGGCCTGGCAGCTTGGCCGGGTCAGCTTCAACCCTATCAAGCATATCGACCCGTTCGGCACCGTGATTCTGCCCGCGATGCTGCTGTTCACGCATTCGCCGTTTCTGTTCGGGTATGCCAAGCCGGTCCCGGTCAATTACCGCAACCTCAACCACCCCAGGCTCGACATGGTCTGGGTGGCGCTGGCCGGGCCCGTCACCAACATCCTGCTGGCGCTTGCCGCGGCGCTCGCGCTCCACGCCCTGCCCTTTGCCCCGGCCGGTTCGGCGAAATGGATCTTCGACAATCTGAAGAATGCGCTGGTTTTCAACGCGATCCTGGCGGTGTTCAACATGATGCCGATCCCGCCGCTCGACGGCGGCCGCGTCGCGGTCGGGCTGCTGCCCCGGCCGCTCGCCATGCCGCTGGCCCGGCTCGAGCCGTTCGGGTTGCTGATCCTGATCGGCCTGTTGATCCTGCTGCCGCTGGCGGGCTCGCAACTCGGTCTAAATCTTGATGTTATTTCAGTAATACTGCGAACGTTGACCGGTTATGTGATTCAGGCTGTTCTCTTTCTGACCGGCAATGCGTAGTTGAACAGCGACACCCGAACACACCCCGAAGGGCCCGAGGCCGACTTGGTCAAAGCTGCCGATATGCTGATCGCGCGACGCGCCGACACCCGCGCCCGCGCGGATTTTGCCACCTGGAAGATGATGACCAAGCTCAACGGCTCGGCCGCGCTGCCCCCTGAAGCCCAGGAATTCCTGGTCAGCTACAAGAACCTGCTGGCGCAGATGAGCGAGGGTGAGGCCACCGAGGCCACCATCGGCGCGATCTACAAGGCGTACTATGCCGAGATGGGCGGCGCGGGAACCGCGCCCGATGTTCGCCCCCGACAGGCAGAGCCGGCCGCGGACAATGTTACCACCTTCCGCCGCCCGGAACCGAAGCCGAAGCCGAAGACCAATTTCTTCGGGACAAGCGCGGCCGGCGGAACCCAGAACCGGCCGCTCCCGGTGGCGCTGATCTTCGTCTGCCTGGTCGTGGTCTATGCCGGGATCCGGCTCTACTGGCGTTGAGCCAGAACGCCTCGCCGATCGCTTGTGAGGAGCCGCTGACCCCGCAGGGGGAAGCCCTGCGCGTGGACCGCGCTACTTCTTCTTCTGGTTGAAGATGACGGGGACGCTGAATTTGAGGCCCTCGTCCGCCTGCACCGCCGGCGGCGCGGGCAACGGGCTCGCGCGATGGAGCATCGCGATCGCTTCCTCGTCAAATCGCTTGTCGCCGGACGTCTCCTGGATCTCGGCAGAAAGAACGTTGCCGGCGCGATCAAGCTCGAAGGTGACCACCACCTTGGCGTCCTTGACCTTGTCGACTTTCGGATAGCGCTTGTGGCGTTCGAACCAGGCGCTGATCTGCTTGCCCCAGCCGGCCACCAGCTTCTTCTTGTCGTCCAGCAGCCCCTTCTCGATGATCTGGGCTTTTTCGCCGAGCGTCGCATCGTCGGAAGGCTTGCGGGGCGCCGTCGCCTCCGAAGCAACGGATTCGACCGACTGGCTGGTCTCGACCTTCGCCGGCTCAGGCTCGTCCTCCTGAGGCTTCTTGGCGTTGTTCTCGGTGACGACCTTGTCGGCTTCCTCTTCGGTGTCGGTCGGCTTTTCCTTTGGAAGATCGACTTCCTTTTCGACCGCCTTCTGCTGCGCCAGCGCCGGTGAGGCCACCGACGCGTCGCTTTCCGGCCCCGGCGGAAGATCGGTTTCCTCGGCCTTCAGCGCGACCATCTCGAGACCGATCGCACCGTCGTCGGCACCCAGCCCCTCATCGAGATCGACGGTTTCGAGATTGGCGATCGCCAGCGCCGCGCCGCCGACATGCAGAAACAGCGCGACAATCGCCGCCAGCACCCAAAGGGCGCGAGATCGCCATTTCCTGGTGTCAGGCTCGCTCATATCTCACTGCTTCGCCGGGCTTGCAGGCTCGACTTGCGCGGCTCCGGCTTGCGCGGCCACACCTTCAAGGGCTTCGACCTTGAGGTTTCTGTAATTGCCACCGCGCAAGATCTCGAGCACGTCGAAGAATTCGCCGTAAGGCACCCCGCGATCGACCCGCAGGAAGATCGGCTTTTCCTTGCCAGCATCGGGCCGGTTGTCGAGCGAACGAACCAGATCGGCGCGCTTGACGAAATTCTCGCCGATCGCGATCGCGAGATCCGACTTGATCGTGACGAAGGTCGGCTTGTCCGGTTTCTTCTGCTGCGTCACCGTCGTGGACGTCGGCATGTCGATTGGAAGGTCCACCGTCGACAGCGGTGCTGCGACCATGAAGATGATCAGCAGCACCAGGATGACGTCGATGAACGGCGTGACGTTGATGTCATGCGTCTCGGAGAAATCGTCGTCATCGGAATCGTTGTCTGAGAGCGAAACGGCCATGACTCACTCCGCTGCGCGCGAGTGCATGCTGCCGTGGCTGCGGTCGAGATCGCGCGAAAGCAGCCGTCCGGCCGCACCCGAGGCGCGGCTGACGAGTTCGAGATAGTTCTTCGTCACGCGCGAGAAGTGGTTGTAGATGATGACGGCGGGGATCGCGGCGACGAGGCCGATCGCGGTCGCGAGCAGCGCCTCGGCGATGCCGGGCGCGACGACGGCAAGGTTCGTGGTCTGCGACTTCGAGATGCCGATGAAGCTGTTCATGATGCCCCAGACCGTGCCGAACAGGCCGACGAAGGGCGACGTGGAGCCGATGGTCGCGAGCACGCCCATGCCGATGCGGATGCGCCGCGCCTCGGCGCGCGTGATCTCGGAAAAGCTCGAGGCTGCGCGCTCCTTGATGCCGGCATCGCTGGACAGCCCGGCCGACATCCGCGCCTCGCGCAATGCAGCCGCCAGGAAGGACGGCAGGATCCCCCCCTTCGCGCCGAGCGCCATCTGCGCTTCGGCAAGCGACCGTGCTTCCGCGATCTTCTTCAGCGACGACCGAAGCCTGGCGGCCGCAGCCGACAACTCGATCGACTTGGCGATCAAAACGGTCCAGGTCATCAGCGATGCAAAGGCGAGCCCGATCATCACCGTCTTCACGATGACGTCCGCTTCCCAGAACATCGACCAGGGCGACAGTTCCTTCTTGGCCGGCGCGGCGGCGGCGGCCGGCGCATCGGGCTTCGCGGGCGCAGCAGCGATGGCCGCGGGCGGCGTGGTCGGAGCCGCGGGGCTCGCCACTGTCGAAGCAGGCGCCTGGCCGGCAGGCGTCGATGCCGAGGGCGCTGCAGGAGCCGGGCTGGCCGCGGACGGCTGAGCCGTCGTTTGGGCCGGTGCCGTTGCCGGGTTTTGTATCTGGGCGGAAACAGGGGATGCGAGCCAGACGGCCGCCAACATGGCGGCTGCGGCAAGGCTTGCTTGGAAGGACATGATCTTCATACTTCGGCCCAGTAGCGAATGAGGTTGTGATAGATACCCGTCAATTTGACCGTTTCGGGATCGTCACGCCCGAGCCGTTCCACCAGCGCCTGAATCGCGGTGTCGAGGTCAAAGATCATGGTACGGGCTTGATCGTCCCGTATCATGCTCTGAAGCCAGAAGAAAGACGCAACCCGCGTTCCCCTCGTCACCGGCGTGACCAGATGGAGGCTGGTCGAGGGATAGAGCACGCAGTCGCCGGCTGGCAACTTGACTTCGTGCGAACCGTAGGTGTCCTCGATCACAAGTTCGCCACCGTCGTATTCTTCCGGCTCGGCGAGGAACAGCGTGACCGACAGGTCGGTGCGGATGCGAAGGCCGGTCAGCCGGTCGCCGCGGATCGCGTTGTCGACGTGCAGGCCGAAATGGTGGCCGCTGTCCGCCGCATAGCGGTTGAACAGCGGCGGGAAGATCTGGAGCGGGATCGCCGCCGCCAGGAACCGCGGGTTCGACGTCAACGCCGAAATGATGCGGTGACCGAGCTTGCGCGCGACATCGCTGTCGGGCGGCAATTGCTCGTTGCGCTTGACCATGGCCGACTGCGCCCCTGCGGTCGAGCGGCCATCCTCCCATTCGCTGGCGTCCATGATGCGGCGGAAATCCGCCACATCATCCTTGCCGAGAACGCCAGACAGGCACGTCAACATAATCAGAACTTCGCAGTCGTGACGAGATAGAACGCTCGGCCAGGTGCGACCGACACGAACGGAACGGCACTGCGGTAGAGCGTGTCGTAATAGAGCTTGTTGGTGAGGTTCTGCGCGTAGAACTTCATGGTCCAGTTCTTGTCGATCTTCTTTTCGACAAACGCGTCGAAGCGCCAATAGCTCGGCAGTTCGTTGCCGGTGTTGGCCGCGAACGTGCCGCCATAGACCTTCGAGCGGTAGACCGCTTGCCCGCCGAGCTCCCAGCCGCCGTCGAACTTGTACTTGGTCAGCATGCTGAACGACTGGTGGGCAACGTTGGCCAGTTGCAAGCCGATGTTGGAGGCGATGTTGCTCTGCGTGACCTTCGACTGCATCAGCACGATGCCGCCGAACACGCTCCAGCGATCGGTGATCTTGCCTTCGGCCTCGATGTCGATGCCCTGGATGCGGTAGGCCGCGTTCGAGGTGAGCAAGCCCGCTGCGTTGTTCTCGCGTGCGTTGTCCTTGGTGGTTTGGAACAGCGAACCGGACACCAGCAGGTGACGATCCACCAGTTCCCATTTGGTGCCGACTTCGGCCGCCTTGTTACGCTCGGGTCCGAGCAGGACCGTCGTGTTGGCGGGAACGCCACCGTAATCGGTGCCGGTCGCGTCAAGCTCCGAGCCGAACGGGTTGGCCGAAGTTGCATAGGCGACGTAGAGGCTGCCGATCGATACCGGCTTGTAGACCAGGCCGACGTTGTAGTTCACGAGGTCCGAATTCATCTTCAGTCGGGCGGAATTGGTCGACGAGCTCATGCTGTAGCCGTCGTAACGGATACCGCCGTTGACGATGATGGTGTCCTGCCAGTTCGCGGTGTCCATCACGTACACGCTGCTGGTGTTGACGCCATAGCGCGTCGGATTGCCGGTCAGCGACGGCGACTTGAACCCCGACAGATAGGTGTACTGAGGGGAATAGACATTGACGCCCGTGATGGCGCCGTTGCTCGTGAAGGGCGAGCCGGCCAGTTCCGACGTGAGGCCCGCGTAACGGTCGATCGTAATATCTTCATTGGTATATTCGACGCCGACCACGGCGGTGTGCTTGACCCCGCCGGTGTCGAGCTTGAACGTGGCTTCGTTCTGGTTGGCCCACACGTCCACTTGCTGGAAGCGGCTCTGCGCGCTGGCCGTCGTGGTCCAGAGCATCGGATTGGCGTTGGTCGTGATCGGATTCTGCGGCAGCGTGCCGATATAGTTGAGCTCCGAGTGCTCGCCGCGCACCTTGCTGGTCAGCGTGATGGCGTCGTTGACCTTGTACTCGATGGTGCCGGTGCCGAAATCCTGCCGCGCGGCCTGGAAGTCGCGGTTGAGGAAGCCGTACCAGGTTCCACGCGGAATCCCCGCCGACGTCACCGGGACGTTGCCCTGCTTGTAATAGGGCACGCCGAAGTCCGGCAGACCGCTGAGGTCGGTGTGCACGTAGTTCGTGGTGATCTTGATGTCGCTGGTCGGGGTGTACTTGGTCGAGATGAAGCTGCCCCAGCGGTTGTCGGTCACGTAATCGCGGCCGGCGACGTTGGCGTCCTGGAACAGGCCGCCGGTGCGCACCGAGAAGGTGGGGTCGACGACCTGGTTGACGTCGATGGTGACGCGCTTGGTCCTGTCGGTACCGAACTCGGTATCCATGCGCTGGAAATTGACATCGCCCGCCTGCTTGGTGACGATGTTGATGGCGCCACCGGCGGTGCCGCGGCCGGCATAGGACGAGGCCGGGCCGCGCAGGATCTCGATCTGCTCGGTGAAGAAGTTCTCGCGAATGGAGACCGCGGGATCGCGGATACCGTCGATGAAGATGTCGTTGCGCGCATCGAAGCCGCGGATGAAGAAGCGGTCGCCGAACGCATTGCCGCCTTCACCCGAGCCGAGCGTCACGCCGGCCGTCGAACGCCCGATCTCCTTCAGCGTGGTGGCGTTCTTGTCCTGGAGCACCTCTTTGCTGAGGACCGTGATGGTCTTCGGCGTGTTCAGCATCTTCTCCGGAAACTTGCCCGAGGCCTGGACGTGGTCAACCTTGTAGGGCGCCGCCGGATCCGAATAGGGATTGCGATCTGCTTCGCCGACCACGGTCGGCGCGGCCGTTGCGGCCTGCTGCTGGCGTTGCGCGGCGCGGCGAAGCGCATTGCGCGCACGAACCTGCTCGGCCGACGGCTTCGAAGCAGCCGGACGCGGGCGCTCGACGGGAGCGTCCACATTCACCGGCGGCAGGTTCGACTGCTGCGCCTGTGCGCCAGTCGAAACCGACGCCACCGCGATCAAGCTCGCGACTGCCGAAACTCTCTTGCCGGAAATTCCCGCCGACTTGTCATCCAGCGGATTAAACGCTGCGACCGAACGCAACGACTTCGGTGCGACCACCTGCCCCATTACCAAACGCCCCATATTCTTGTTCGCTCACTCACTTCGATGAACGATTGGGTGTTGGTATCGGCCACAAAATAGCCGGTCAATGCGGGCAACCCGCGACAACCCCGGAATACGTCCAGTTCAAAACGATTCTAAACTTCAGTTTGAAATCGTTCTAAATCATTGTTTGGACTCGTTCTAAATTACGCGCGAAAATTTACGCGAGATTCCACTCCGCATATCGGCGTCAATCGCTGCTCGGCGGCTTCATCAGCGAGAACAATTCGTCGACGGTTTTCTGCGCGACCGCACGCACGCGATCGCTGTTGTCCATGCCGGCGATGTTGACGCCGCCCACGACGGCTTTGATCTCGTCGCGGAAGTCGGTGAGAAAGCGCAAGGGATCGCGCTGCTCGTTGGCGACGCGCGCGATCAGTCCCGTGATCAGAATCTGACACGCGATCAGCTTGCCGTTCAGCTCGTCCATCCTGCGCTCCATGTGTGGGGGCCGATATGACCGATGCGAATTTTCCTGACAACCGAAACGCGGCGTTTGCGATTTAGAACCGTTCTTGCGAGTTGCCGGCCGCACGGCCCTGTACGACGCGCCCTAGTGCGCGCACACCGGTTCCGAGCATTGCACGAGGTTTGCGCGCGGATCGTTCGCGCCGGGAAAATGCAGCACTGCACACCGCTTCGCCAAAGGATTGCCTAAGCAGTGCAAAGCTTTCCAATTGTTTAGGATTCTCTACCGATAGTGCTGTTTACACTGGAACTTGGCGTGTAATATACAAGCCGTTCTGGAACCCTATGATTTCCCGCAATTCGTAGCTTTGGGCATACGAGCCAACGAGCCGATATGAAAAAATCGCGGCCGATACTCTGGATTGTCATCATCGCGGCCGTGGCCACCGCGGGTTACTATGGTTGGCAGAAATTCGGCTCGCCCGAGGCCGGAAAAACCCAGACCGCCCAAAAGGGCCCGCCCCGCGCGCCCGCCATTCAGGTCAGCGTTTCGCCGGTGCAGAAGGTCGATTTCCCGGTCTATCTGACCGGTCTTGGCACGGTTGCGGGCTTCAATACCGTCCAGGTTCGGAGCCGGGTTGACGGCCAGATCGACAAGATCGCCTTCACCGAAGGCCAGATCGCCAAAGAGGGCGAGCTTCTGGCCTCGATCGACCCCCGCCCCTATCAGGCCACGCTCGACCAGGCCAAGGCCAAGAAGGCGCAGGACGAGGCCAGTCTGGCCAACGCCAATCTCGAGCTCCAGCGCGCCATGAAGCTCGGTGAATTCGCCACCGCGCAGCGGGTGGACACCCAGCGCTCCACCGTCGCACAGCTCACCGCGCAGATCGCCGCCGACGAAGCCGCGATCTCCAACGCCCAGACCCAGCTCGACTACACCCAGATCAAGGCGCCGATCACCGGCGTTGCCGGCCTCCGCCTGGTCGATGTGGGCAACATCGTCAACGCCTCGACCCAGACCGGCATCGTCACGATCTCGCAGGTCGAGCCGATTTCGGTGATCTTCACCGCCCCGGAGGACCAGCTCCCCTATATCAGCGAGGGCCAGAAAGCCGGCGCGCTGAAGGTGATCGCATTCACCACCGACGGGAAAAAGACGCTGGCCGAGGGCAAGCTTGCCGTCATCAACAACCAGGTCGACACGACCAGCGGGACGATTCGGCTGAAGGCGGTGTTCGACAACAAGGAACACACGCTGTGGCCGGGCCAGTCGGTGTCGACGCGGCTTCTGGTCCGCACCCTGAAGGACGCGACCGTGGTTCCCGATGACGCGGTTCAGCATTCCACCAACGGCCTCTACGCCTATACCGTCAATCAGGACAACAAGGCCGAGGTCCACAAGATCAAGGTCAGCTACGCCATCGACGGACATTCGGTCGTCGATGAAGGGCTGAGCCCGGGCCAGCAGGTGATTACCGGCGGCCAGTTCAAGGTTCAGCCCGGAAGCGTCGTTTCGACGGCCGTGGCGAGCTCGGATCCAAGCCAGAACAAGGTACGACGGGAATGACCGAGGGCGGGATTTCGGCACCTTTCATCCGTTATCCCATCGGCACCTCGCTGCTGATGGCCGGCATTCTCTTCGTCGGTCTCGTCGCCTATCCCCTGCTGCCGGTCGCGCCGCTGCCGCAGGTGGACTTCCCCACCATCCAGATCACGGCCAATCTGCCGGGCGGCAGCCCCGAGACGATGGCCTCGTCGGTGGCACAGCCGCTGGAGCGGCAATTCGCCCAGATCCCCGGCATCGCCCAGATGACCTCGACGAGTTATCTCGGCACCGCCTCGATCACCATCCAGTTCGACCTCAACCGCAGCATCGACGGCGCCGCCAACGACGTGCAGGGCGCCATCAACGCCGCCAGCGGCCAGTTGCCGAAGAATCTGCCCTCGCCCCCGACCTACCGCAAGGTCAACCCGGCCGACGCGCCGATCCTGCTGCTGTCGGCGACGTCGGAGACGCTGCCCCTGACCAGCGTCAGCGACGCGGTCGACGCCCAGCTCGCCCAGCAGATCAGCCAGCTCTCGGGCGTCGCGCAGGTCTTCATCGGCGGCCAGCAGAAACCCTCTATCCGCATCCAGATCGACCCGGCGAAACTCGTCGCCAAGGGCCTGTCGATGGAGGACGTGCGCAGCCAGATCGCGATCACCACGGTCGACAGCCCCAAGGGCAATATCGACGGGCCGAAGCGCGCCTACACGATCTACGCCAACGACCAGCTGACCCAGTCCAAGGACTGGAACGACGTCATCATCGCCTATCGCAACGGCGGCCCGTTGCGAATCCGCGACATCGGCCAGGCGGTCAGCGGCGCCGAAGACGCCAAGCAGGCCGCCTGGGCCAACGGCAAGCGCGGCGTGTTCCTGGTGATCTTCAAGCAGCCGGGCGCCAACGTCATCGAGACGGTCGACCGGATCAAGGCGACCCTGCCCCGCCTCGTGGCGGCGATTCCGCCCGCGATCAAGATCGAGCTCATCAGCGACCGCACCACGACGATTCGCGCCGCGGTCGAGGACGTCCAGTTCACGCTGCTGCTGACCATCGCGCTCGTGGTCATGGTCATCTTCGTCTTCCTGCGCAGCTTCTGGGCGACCGTCATTCCCACCATCACGGTTCCGCTGGCGCTACTGGGCGCGTGCGCCCTGATGTGGATCGTCGGCTATTCGCTCGACAATCTATCGCTGATGGCGCTCACGATCGCGGTCGGTTTCGTCGTCGACGACGCCATCGTGATGCTCGAGAATATCACGCGCTATATCGAGGAAGGCGAATCGCCGATGGCGGCGGCCTTCCGGGGCTCCAAGGAAATCGGCTTCACCATCGTGTCGATCAGCGTCTCGCTGGTCGCGGTGCTGATCCCGCTGCTGCTGATGGGCGGCATCATCGGGCGCCTGTTCCGCGAATTCGCGGTCGTGCTGGCGATGACCATCTTCGTCTCGATGTTCGTGTCGCTGACGCTGACGCCGATGATGGCCTCGCGCTTCCTGCGCGCCCATGGCGAGGTCACCCATGGCAAGTTCTACCAGTGGAGCGAGGCCGCTTTCGACGGCATGCTGCGCGGCTACGAATATGTGCTCGACCACGCGCTGGCCTGGCGGCGTACCACGCTCACGATCTTCTTCGCCACGCTTGGCCTGTCGATCTACTTGTTCATCCTGATCCCGAAGGGCTTCTTCCCGCAGCAGGACGTCGGCCTGATCACCGCCACCTCCGAAGCCTCGCAGGACATCTCCTTCGCCGAGATGCAGCGGCGCCAGGTCGAGCTCGGCAAGATCGTGATGGATGATCCCGACGTCGCCACGATCGCGATGAACATCGGCGGCAGTGGCCGCGCCGGCAACAACGGCAACATGTTCATTACGCTGAAGCCGCGCAACGAGCGCGAGGCCTCGGCACAGCAGATCATCGCGCGGCTGCGTCCCAAGCTCGACAAGGTGTCCGGCGCCCGCCTCTACATGCAGGCGGCCCAGGACGTCCGTCTCGGCGGCCGTCCGACGCGCACGCAGTTCGAGTTCACCTTGCAGGATGCCGATCTCGCCGAGCTCAACGACTGGGCGCCGAAGATCCTCGCCAAGATGCAGACGCTGCCGCAGCTGCGCGACGTCGCGACCGACCAGCAGACGCAGGGCACCACGGTCCAGCTCAAGATCAACCGCGACACCGCCTCGCGCTACGGCATCCAGCCGCAGGTGATCGACGACACGCTGTATGACGCGTTCGGCCAACGGCAGGTCACGCAGTATTTCACCCAGCTCAACACCTACAAGGTGATCCTCGAGATCCTGCCGGAGTTGCAGGGCAATCTCGACAGCCTGAACAAGCTTTACGTGAAGTCGCCGCTGACCGGCGACCAGGTGCCGCTGTCGACCTTCGCGACCTGGAGCACGGATGCGGTCCGCCCGCTCTCGATCAGCCACCAGGGCCAGTTCCCGGCGATCACGATCAGCTTCAACCTCGCGCAAGGCGTCGCGCTCGGCCAGGCCACCGAGGCCGTGCAGAAGGCGATGGCCGATCTGGGCGCGCCGCCGACGCTGAATTCGAGCTTCCAGGGCACCGCGCAGGCGTTCCAGCAATCGCTCGGCACCGTGCCGCTGCTGATCCTCGCCGCCCTCGTCGTGGTCTATCTGATCCTCGGCATCCTCTACGAGAGCTACATCCACCCGATCACGATTCTCTCGACGCTGCCTTCGGCCGGCGTCGGCGCACTCCTGATCCTGATGGCCGCCGGCTTCGACTTCAGCCTCATTGCTTTGATCGGAATTATTCTTCTGATCGGCATCGTGAAGAAGAACGGCATCATGATGGTCGACTTCGCGATCGCCGCGGAGCGCGACCACCACAAGACGCCGGAGGAATCGATTCGCCAGGCCGCGCTGCTGCGCTTCCGTCCGATCATGATGACGACGATGGCGGCCTTGCTCGGCGGCGTGCCGCTGATGCTCGGCCACGGCACCGGCGCCGAAATCCGCCAGCCGCTCGGCTACGCCATGGTCGGCGGCCTCATCGTCAGCCAGGCGCTGACGCTGTTCACGACGCCGGTCGTCTATCTCTATCTCGACAAGCTCAACAACTGGTTCTCCACCTGGGGCCGTTCGGATGACGGCGAAGGCCACGAGACGCCCGAGCACGGCGCCGTTAAGCAAGCCGCCGAGTAAACTTGCGCAGCGGCTCCCGCGACGCTACAGCGGGGGCCCCCGGTTCACGCCAACGCGGTTTCGCCATGCCCATGCAATCCCGACTTGTGCAATCCAGACTTGCCGCCCTCGCCGCTGCTCTCCTGCTGTCGACGGGCGCCGCGTATGCCCAGCAGAGCGCCAAGAAGAACGCCGCTCCGCCGGCTGCACAGCCCGCGCCGGCTCTGACGCAGCCACAGGCTGACGGCACTCCGGCGCAGCAGGCCGGCTGGGTCGTGCGCTGCAGCAGCGTCAGCCGCGATGCGCCGCTCGAATGTGCGATGGAGCAGAACGCGGTGCTGACCAAGACCGGCCAGACCATCGTCCTGATCAACGTCCGCATCGCGCCCGACACCCGCACGCCGGTGGCGCTGCTGCAATTGCCGCTCGGCCTCAATCTGCCCGTCGGCGCCAAGCTTCAGGTCGACGAGGGCAAGACGGTCGATCTCCAGATCCAGACCTGCGAGAACCGCGGCTGCTACGCCTCGACACCGATCGCGGCGGACCTGCTCGCGACCTTGCGATCCGGCAAGCAGTTGAAGGTCTCCTTCCAGAACATGGCGAAGGAGACGATCGCGATCCCGATGCCGCTGGGCGATTTCGCGGCGGCCTACGACAAGATCAAGTAAGGCACGCTGTCATCGCCCGCGAAAGCGGGCGATCCAGTACGCCGCAGCGTCTCCGCTCTAGCCGCGCTGGCTCGGAGTACTGGATGCCCCGCCTTCGCGGGGCATGACACCGGTTTCTTTCACTGCCTCGCCATCTGCGCGTTGCCGACGGCATCGCCGTCGAGCTTCTGGTCGTTGTGCATGGTGACGGTGACGCGGAGCAATCGCCCGGCGAATTCGAACGGCGCCTCGTAATGCGATACGGGGCTGCCGCGGTCGCGGCCGATGTCGAGGCCTGACCACGAAATCAGCGTGTGGAAGCCGAGTTGGGTCTGGAGCGCGCCCGCCGGCTCGCCGTCGATCAGCAGTGTGTACGCGGTGACGCCGGTGCGCGAGCCCTTGGCCGGCGGCTCCTTGCGCAAGAGACGTTCGACATGCACGCCGAGCCGCCGCGCGCCTGACGGCACGATGCGATCCGAGCGTACGATCTGGTGGCTGCCGCCGATGTTGAGGTCGTGCACGAGGTGGCCGTCCCTGACGTAGAGGCTGTAGCCCGACGTCGCGTCGCCATGCGAGATCAGCACGCCGTCGGCGCCCTGCTGGTCGATCTCGACATGCGCCTCGATCGTGTAGCTGCGGCTGCGCACGTCAGGTGCCACGTCGGTCGGCACGTGACCCATGCCGGCATGGAAGACGAAATGGTGACGCGCACCGTGGAAGCGCGCGGCATTCTCCGCAAAGCGCGGCCCGAAGCGATCGTCGAGCGGCAACACCTTGTGCTTCTCGGCCTCTTCCCACCATGTCGCGATCATCCGCGCCAGCCGTTCCGGCTCCTTGGCCGCGAGGTCGTTGGTCTCGGAAAAGTCTTCGTCGAGATGGAACAGCTCCCATTTGTCGTTCTCGAACGGCGTACCGGATGGATGGAAGGCAACGGCCTTCCATCCGGCCTGCCACAGGCCCCGATGGCCGAACATCTCGAAATATTGTGGCGAGCTTTTTGACGGCGCGGTTGCATCATTGATCGAGCGCGCAAAGCTCTCGCCTTCCAGGGGCATCTGCGGACAGCCCGCAATCGTCTTGGAAGACTCGATGCCGATCAGGTCGAGCAGTGTCGGCGTCAGATCGCTGGCGTGAACGAACTGGTGTCGCAATCCGCCTTTGCTTGCAATCCTGTTCGGCCAGTTGATGACGAAGGGATCACGGATGCCGCCGCCATGGGTATTCTGCTTGTAGCGGCGCAGCGGCGTGTTCGACGCCATCGCCCAGCCGTGCGGGAAATTGCTGTGGGTATCGGGTCCGCCGATATCGTCGATACGTGCGAGCTTCTCGGCGATCGGCTCCGGCTTGAAGTTGAACGGTCCCATCGCGTTGACGAAGCCGAGCGGTCCGCCCTCCTGGCTCGCGCCGTTGTCGGACATCACGATGATGACGGTGTTGTCGCGAATGCCGGCGGTCTCCAGGAACGCCACGAGCCGCGCAAGATGCCGGTCGGAATGGTCCAGCATGCCGGCAAAAGCCGCCTGCAGGCGCGTGAAGACGCGGCGCTCGTCGGCCGAATGATCCTCCCAGGCCTTCACGCCGTCGTTGCGCGCCGGCATCCGCGTCGCCTGCGGCACCAGCCCCATCGCCTTCTGCCGCGCCAGTCGCCGCTCGCGCTCGACGTCCCAGCCGTGCACGAATTCCGCGTCGTAGCTCCTGATGATATCCATCGGCGCCTGATGCGGCGCATGACAGGCGCCGAGCGCGACCCAGGTCAGCCAGGGAACGTCGGGACGATCGGCGACGTGATCGCCGATGAAGCGGATCGACTGGTCGATCAGATCCTCGGTGAGATGATAGCCGTCGTGATAGGTGCCCGGAGGATCAATATGCGTGTTGTCCGAGACGAGTTCCGGTGCATATTGATCGGTCTCGGCGTCGAGGAAGCCATAGAAGCGGTCAAAGCCGCGGCCGATCGGCCAGCCGTCGAACGGGCCGGTGGCGCCGCTTTCGGTCAGCGGCGTGACGTGCCATTTCCCGACCATGTAGTTGCGATAACCGTGCACGCGCAGCATCTCGGCGAGCGTCCCAGCCTCGCGCGCGATCTTGCCGCGGTAACCGGGATAGCCGGAATCGAAATTGGCAAGGCACCCGACGCCGACGGAATGATGATTGCGCCCGGTGAGCAGCGCCGCACGCGTCGTCGAACACATCGCCGTGGTGTGGAAACCGCTGTAGCGCAGGCCTTCCGCTGCGAGCCTGTCGATGGTCGGCGTCCTGATCGCCGAGCCATAGCAGCCGAAATCGGAGAAGCCGACGTCGTCGAACAGCACGACCAGGATGTTCGGCGCGCCCTCGGGCGGCCGCGGCGCTTCCGGCCACCAGGGTTTTGAGTCCGCAACCGTCTTGCCGACGGTGCCGCGGAACGGCGTGCCGCTGCCTGCGCCCATCTCTGTTTCTCCCCGTTCGTCGCCCCGGCGGTTGCGGTTGACCCGTGGCCTGCCTGAGTTTAAATTATAATCCGAACTATGATTATGATTTAGGGCGGATGCAAGCACCGATGCGGCCAAGTCCAGAGCCCGGGTTTCGCGATTTCGACCTGCCGGGCGTCACCCCGTCGCGCCAGAAGCGCAGCCGCGAGACCACGCTTGCGCTGCTGCGCGCCGGCGCCGACATGCTGCGGACGCGCAGCCTCGCCGAGCTCTCGATCGAGACCCTCTGCGCCGGGGTCGGCGCCACCGTCGGCGCCTTCTACAGCCGCTTCGAGAGCAAGGAGGCCTATTTCAACGCGCTGATGGCGCTGGCCGCACGCGATGGCGAGCAGCGGCTGGGCGACATCAGGCGGCCGTCAGCCGATGCGGGCCTCGACAAGCTCTGCCACATCATCGTCAGCGGCATCATCGCCTGGATGCGCAACCACGAGGGCGTGCTGCGCGCGGCGCTCCAGCATGACGACACGCGCCCGGACACATGGTCGCCGTTCAAGGCCCTCGCGCAGGCAACCACGATGCGCGCCACGCCTCTCCTGTTGCCGGCCATGGGCAGGGGCCGCAAGGCCACCAAGAGCCGCGCCATCGCCTTCGGCTTTCAGGTTGTTCTGGGCACGCTGGTCAACGCGATCCTCAACGATCCCGGTCCGCTGTCGCTTGCGTCGAAGGAGATGGAGACACGACTGGCCGGTTGCCTGCTGCTGCTGCTTCAGGCCGAGATCGGTCAGTCCACCCCGAGATAAGCCTTCTGCACCTGCGGGTCTTCCGCGAGCGCGGCAGCCGTCCCCGACAGCACGCTCTTGCCGACCTGGAGCACGGTCGCGAAATCCGAGACCTCCAGCGCGAGCTCGATCGACTGTTCGGCGAGAAGGATGGTCAGGCCCTCGCGATGCAAACGTCCAAAGGTATCGTACATGGACTCGACCACCGCGGGCGCGAGACCGAGCGAGGGCTCGTCGAGCATCAGCAGCTTCGGGTCGCTCATCAAGGCACGGCCGACCGCGAGCATCTGCCGCTCGCCGCCGGACATGGTGCCGGCGCGCTGGTTGCGGCGCTCCTTCAGGCGCGGAAAGATCTCGTAGACGCGTTCGAGCAGCGTGGCCTGCCGCGACTTGTCGTGCAGCGGCGTCGCGCCGAGCATGAGGTTGTTCTCGACGCTCTGCTGCACGAACAGCCGCCAGCCCTCCGGTGACAGCGCCAGTCCCTTGCGGACGATCGAAAAGGCTTTCTGACCGGCGATCTCCTCGCCGCGAAAACTGATCGAGCCGGAATGCACGGGAATGAGGCCGGCGATCGCGTTCAGCGTCGTGGTCTTGCCGCCGCCATTGGAGCCGAGCAGCGCGACGACGCTGCCCTCGGGCACCTCCAGCGACACGTCGGAGACACCGATGAGATCGCCGTAGCGCACCTCGAGGTGCTCGATCCGCAGCAGCGCCCCGCTCATAGGTCGGGCCCGCCCATCAGCTCGACCGGCGTGTGGCCGGCTGCCGCCTTCGCCGCGCGCTTGCCGAGATAGGCTTCGATCACCGCCGGATTGGAGGTGACGGCGCGGGGCGAGCCGCGGGCGATCTCCTTGCCCTGGTGAAACACCATCACGCGGCTGGCGAGCGACATGATCACTTCCATGATGTGCTCGACGATGACGAGCGTGATGCCGGAACGGTGGATGTCGCGGACGAGGTCAATCGCGAGATTGACCTCATGTGCGTTGAGGCCGGCCATGGCCTCGTCGAGCAGCAGCACCTTCGGCTCGGTCGCAAGCGCGCGGGCGATCTCCAGCCGCTTGCGGCCGGGGGTGCCGAGCGAGCGCGCCGGCGCATCCGCAAGCCTGCTCATGCCGACGCGCTCCAGCACGGCGCGTGCTTTTGCTTCGGCCTCCTTGCGATGCGAGGTGCGCAGGAAGGCGCCGATCATGACGTTCTCGAGCACCGTCATGCCCTCGAACGTCTGCGGCACCTGGAAGGTGCGGGCAAGCCCGAGCCCGGCGCGTTGCTCCGGCGCGAAGTCGGTGATGTCGGCTCCCTCGAACAGCACACGGCCCGACGTGGTCTGGAGATCGCCGGTGAGGCAGTTGAAGAAGGTGGACTTGCCGGCGCCGTTCGGCCCGATCAGGCCGAGAATGTCGCCCTGCTCCAGCGTGACGGATGCGTCATCGACCGCCTTGAAGCTGCCGAATGCCTTGGTGATCCCGCGCGCCTCAAGGAGCATGGCCGGCTCCCTTGTCAGTTTTGGCCTTGCGTCGCCCCGTGAACAGGCTGAGCAGGCCGCCCGGCTGGAAGCGCGCGATCAGCACGATGATCGCGCCATAGAGGACGAAGGTGAGGCCTGCGCCCTTGCCGCCGAGCCAGCTGTTGGAGATCTCCTCCAGCGGGACGAGGATCGCGGCACCCACCAGGGGACCGAACAGCAGCCCTGCCCCGCCCAGCGCCGCCATGATCAGGATTTTCACCGAGATCAGGATGCCGAGCCCGGACTCGGGATCGACGAAGCCGAACATCATGGCGTAGAGCGCACCGGCGACACTGGTCAGCGCCGCACTCAGCATGTAGGCGTAGAGTTTCGTGCGTGCGGCGGGTGCGCCAAGCGAGCGCGCGGCGCGTTCGGAGTCCTTGATGGCGCGCAGGTAAAATCCCATCCGGCTGTTGGTCATCCACCAGGTGATGACCAGCGTAATCACCAGCACGAACAGGAAGAGATAATAGTACGGCAGCGACGACAGGAACGAGAGGTCGAAGACGTTGCGCGGCACCGTCGGACCGGAGAGACCGACGGCCGCGCCAAGCCATTCAGTGTTGGTCACGATCAGACGCACCGTCTCGGCCACCGCGATCGTCGCCATGCTGAAATAATGTCCGGACAGACGCAGCGTCGGCACGCCGATGATGGCGGCAAGGCCCACCGCGAGCACGATCCCACCGGGAATGCCGAACAGCGGCGATAGGCCGAATTTCGCGTAGGAGCCCATCGCGGCATAGGCGCCGCAGCCGAAGAACACGACATGGCCGACCGAAACCTGGCCGGCATAACCGCCGACGATATTCCAGGCGGACGCGGCGATCGCATAGAGCAGCACCAGCGCGCCGAGGCGCTGCTGGAACGGCGAGGACAGCAGCAAGGGATAGGCAATCGCAAGTGCTGCGACGACCGAGAGCCAGATCCAGCGCCGCATCACATCTTTCCCATCAGGCCCTGCGGCCGGAACCAGAGGAAGAGCAGGAACAGCACGTAGACGACGATGTCCTTGTAGACCGCGCCAATGAGATAGCCGGAGAGAGATTCGATGACGCCGATCAGAAGGCCTGCGACCAGCGCGCCCGGCACGCTGCCGAAGCCGCCGAGCGACACCGTCACGAAGGCGACGATACCGAGGGTCTCACCCACGGTCGGCACGATGTAGAAGAAGTTCGCGATCAGCGCGCCGGCAAGGCCGGTGGCACCGGCGGCGATCCCCCATGCGATCGCCTGCATGGTGTCGGGCCGGATGCCCATGAGCTGGGCCGCGGTCTGATCCTCCGCCACCGCCAGCATCTTCGACCCCAGCGAGGTGCGCGTCAGCAGCAGATGCAGGCCGAACGTCACCAGTAGCGCAACCACACCGGCAAGCAACCGCGAGGCCTCGATGCGCAAACCGGCAAACGCATAGGTGCCGCCGACGATGTTCGGCGGCATCGACAGGAAGTTGGCCCCGAACCACCAGAACACGGAATAGCGCAACAGCAGCGCCAGCCCGAACGTGCCGAGGATCTGGGCCAGCATCGGCCCCTTCATGATGTCGCGGATCAGGGCGAAATAGACCACGACACCGACGGTCGCGAGCACCAGCGTCGCCAGCGGCGCGCCGAGGAGCGGCCCGCCCCCCATCAGCGTGTAGACGACATAGGCGACATACATGCCGAGCATGACGAAGTCGCCATGCGCGAAATTGACGATGTTCATCATGCCCCACACCAGCGTGAGGCCCGAGGAAAACAGGGCGTAGACGGCGCCAAGCAGAAGCCCGCCGACGATCACCTGCACGAGGACAAAGGACATGAGCTGCGTTGCTCTGATCAAATCATTCGGGGAAAGGCGGGACGCACGGTCCCGCCGTCAGGCAATCTCACCAGCCCTTGTAGGGCAGCTGCGGCGCCTTCTCGGCATTGGCCTTCGGCCACACCGAGACGTAGTTCTCGCCGTCCTGAAGCTGGATGATGGCCCCGGAGGCCAGCACGTTCTGGCCCTTGTCGTCGAACTTCACGCCCTTGTAGCCGATCATGAGCTGCTCGGGTTTCAGGTCTGTCGCCTTCAGCGCGGCCTGGATCTTGGCAGGCTCGGTCGAGCCGGCGCGGTCGATCGCCTCGGCCAGCACGAAGAAACCCTGCATCTGACGGGCGACGGTGTCGTCCATCTCCTCGCCGCTCTTCTTCTTGTACATGTCGGCGATGATCGCGGACGCCGAGCCCGAGGGACCAACGACCCAGGACGAACGGTTGAAGACGCCCTGCGAGATCTTGCCGACCGCCTTGGTGAAGGACGGATCGGAATAGCCGGCGTCGTCGGCCAGCAGCACGGCGGGCTTGTAGTCCAGCGACTGCATGGTCTTGGCGAACAGGATCGCGTCCGACGTGTAGCTGATCATGATGACGACGTCGGGCTTCTTGTCCTTGAGCTGGAGCACCTGCCCCTGCAAATCGGTCGCGTTGACGGGATAGGCGACGTCGAGCGCGATCGGCTGGCCCTTGTCCTTGAAGGCGCCGGCGATCGTGTTCGCGACCGAGGTGCCGTATTCGGTGTTGTCATGGACCAGCGCGACGTTGTCGGTCTTGGCACCCTGCGCCTTGATGTCGGCGAGGAAGTCGACATAGATTTTCGCGAAGTCGGTGGCGATCGGCGTGGTCCGGAAGAACCATTTGAAGCCGCGCTCGGTGAGATTGGCGGCGACCGACTCGGAATTCAGGAAGGGTACGCCGTATTTCTCGGCAATGGCGCTCGTGGTCAGCGTCACGCCGGATTGATAGGAGCCGAACACGGCAGCCACCTTATCTTCGGTGATCAGGCGCAGCGCCTGGTTCTGGCCCGTTGCGGGGTTGCCCTGGTTGTCGGCGATGATGACCTCGACCTTGGCACCGCCGAGGCCGGCAAGGCCTGCGTTCTTCGCCAGCGGGAAATTGCCGAGCTCCGGATGGGCGTTGTTGATGATGTCGGTGGCGACCTCGAGCGCCGCCTTGGCATGCGCGCCGATCGAGGCGGTGCCGCCGGACATCGGCAGGATCACGCCGATCTTGACGACCTTGTCCTGCGCGTGTGCGCCCGAGCCCAGCGCAAAAGACATCGCGGCCGCGCAAAGCAGCCCGGTGACGTGCTTCAAATTCATGAAATCAGACCTCCCAAAGGGTTTCCCCGACCAAGGTTTTTTGGAAGCTGTGGGCTAAGCGCCTGCTTCCGTTTGATTATGCCTGGCTGAACTCAGGATGGCATGACAATCGGACACCGGCAAGATGAAACGGACTTGCACGATGCTGCATAGGGAAGCAGCGAACGCGCCGATGCCGGCGGCGTTCTATCTGGCGTCGTTTGGTACGAAGGAAGCAACCCGATAGACGTTCCGGTAGGGTGGATTAGCCGAAGGCGTAATCCACCAATATCTATGTTCGCGGGAGCTGAAGCGGTGGATTACGCTACGCTAATCCACCCTACGAAGCGCGCGCTCAGCCGACGACGTCGCTCGCCTGAAGCAGCGACGTGAAGCCGCCATAGATCATGCGCTTGCCGTCGAAGGGCATGTCGGCGCCCTTGAACCGTTCGTCGGCCATCACCTTCTTGTTGACGGCATCGCGAGTCTCGCGGTCGCGGTAGACGATCCAGGCGAACACCACGACCTCGTCCTCCTTCGCGATCACCGCGCGCGGAAACGAGGTCAGCTCGCCATAGGGCACGTCGTCGCCGATGCACTCGACGTAATCGAGCGCGCCGTGCTCCATCCACACCGCGCAGGCCTTCTGCGCCAGGGCCTTGTAGGCCTCGATCTTGTCCTTGGGCACGGCCAGCACGAAACCATCGACATAGGGCATTTTCGGATCTCCTTGGGTTGTGTATCCCAAGGACGATGCAGCCTACGGCGATCCGACCCCAACATGCGATTTTCGGATGAGGCAAACCGTCGCGAGCGGCGGCACGGCAAAGCCGGATTCGAGGCTGGCGGCGGGTCGCTTGCAGAAGAAAAACGCCCGGAATTGGCTGGGGAACTAGGATTCGAACCTAGACAAACAGAGTCAGAGTCTGTTGTGCTACCGTTACACCATTCCCCAACGGAATAGTCGAACAAATGCAATGACTTGCTGATCTGTCCGACTGCGGCCGGAAGCGCGTTTTGGGCGCAAATCACGGCTCAGGCGTGGCAGCGTTCTACCCGCTCGGCCCTAGGCTGGCAAGCGCTGCGGTGCACGGAGCTGTTGAGCCGGTGGCGGGCCCAGACGCGCCTAATCCGGCGCGAGCGTCGCAAGGCCGGCCTCGATGATCGTGATCTCCTCGCTGACCTGCGAGATCGCCTGCCGGGGGTCGATGCCAGTAACCGACACCAGCTGCCGCAGCAGATCCTGCCGGTGCACGAGAATATCGTGAAGTGCGTCGCGATCGTTCAGCCGCACATAGCCTTCGACAATCAATTCAACGGAACGGGACATCTTACTCTCAAACACGGGTTGCTCTTCGGATATCCAAAATATCCCGATTGCACCCCGATGTGCGCACGACGTCGCATCAACCTTGACCGGTAAGGCTAACGCACGCGCCCAAACGGATCGCTCCAGTCGTCCCCGCGCATGGCTGGAAGGCGCCCGGCTCTACGCGGGGGCCACGTCGTCGATCTGATCGGCGGAGCGATCGGCTTCCGAATAGAGGAAATGAAGCTTGCGAACGACCGGCCTGCCCGTCACGGCGCTGACCAGCTCGGGTCGGTGCCGCATAAAGAAGTTTCAACGGGTCGGGAATCTCCGGCGCCGGAGGACGCTCCCACACCTCGTTGCAGAACCCCAGCACCTCCGTGCAATAGACGCTCATGCAAACTTCCGACAACAGATAGTCTCGCTCGTGCGCGCGCTCGCGATCAGGTGCGCTGCCCGAGCCGAACCGCGTGACCCGGCGGTCGATGAACTCCTCGATGGCCTCGGCAAGAAAAGCGTCTGCCGACACCGCCTGCCGCAGCCGCGGTGCAAACTCGCTGAATTCGGCCGTCTCCGCGACTTCGTCCCAAAAGACAACGCGTCCCGATGCGCCGGCACCGGCCTTGCGGGCCATCCGCTCGATCAGACTGGAGACCTGCTCCGCCTCCCTCCTCGCCTTGATGACTGCCGAGTCGATCGTGAAGTAGCGTCCCGTGACCAGACGATCCAGCACCAGGAGCCGATCGGCGACGACGATCAGGTACTCGCGCGACGGCACAATGTATTTCTCGAACAGCGCGGTGACGCCGGCCGCCGTGCGATATTTGGTATGCGGATAGAGGCACACCGGCACGAAATATCGATCTTGCAGAGTCATGTCCGTATCTCCTCGGTGACAGATTCAGCGGCGGCGGTCTTCGGCCCGGGCTGCGCACCTGTGGGTGGCCGTGGCTCGCGCCGACGTTTGGGAGCGATGCGATTGTCGTTGCTGCGCTCATCGACCCGGGCTTCGAAGACGGGCTTCCTCTTGGCAGAGAACTGGCCGACATAGCCTTCGTAGATCACGGCGTCTCCGTAGCGCCGGATCAGGCCAAACTCACCGACCTTGCAATAGCCTTCTCCGGAGCCCGCGCTCCATTTCACCGCCATGCCTTCCGGGAAGAGTTGCCATCGGCCGCGACAGCCGGTGCTCGCAATGTTCTTCTCTGTCCTGTTCGCGGCAAACAGGGACGCTTCGCACGCATCCTCCAGGGAAATGGAGAACTCGGAACCTTGCCGCGTAATCAGCTCGACGAGCTTTCCAGCAGCCGCGGGCAGCCTGCTCCGCGTGATGTAGCGCTCGGCAACTTGCGCAATGACACACAGGACGAATGCAAACAGACCGATCTGGGCTGCGATGAAGACGCTCGTGTAGACGCCGACCTGACGTACGGCCTCGGTGAGGTCGATATTGTGGCTCAGGGCAAAACCCTTGAGGCTTATGGGGATGCTCAACCGGCTTGTCAGAAAGCCGATCAGGGCCATGATCAACGCTCCCAGTCCGGCCCGCGCAGCCGTGCTGCGCCAGAATCCATCTTCCATCAGCCTCCCGTCGCTCAGCACGACAACGATGGCGGCCATGACGGTTGCCAGCGGAAACCACGGAAGTGTCCCGGAGATCGCAGCCCCTGCCTCGTTCGGCTTGGCGCCAATCACCGCAATCGACGACAGCGTGATGGCACCGAGAGCGGTTCCCACCACGATGGGCGTCACGTAGCGCAGCAGAGGTCTCTCGCGATTCAAATCGTTGAGATCGAACCATTCACGCCGTGCAATTCTCGCGTTTCGAACGGCGAGTGCGCCAAAAATCGTGGAGAAATAGAATGCAGCCGTCAGCCACGTCCAGGCAAACAGTCCAAGCGTGTCCGTCGGGATGCCAAGTCCTTGAAGCCAGTCACCGCCGATCCGGCCCACGACAAAGTCGCTGAAAGCCAGGGTCGAATAGCCCGTGAAAATCGACAACACCGTCAGGGAGATGAATGACAGGCCGGCAAGCGGACCAATGGCGTGCCCGTGCACGTTGCCAGGTACGCCGCCGAGGCAAAAACCAAGCTTCTCCACGACATCCAGGCTGTCAGCCTCGTTCTTGACGGTGGAGTGAACGCCGCACGCGACAAACGTGTACAGCCGGTCGCGAAGATCGCGGACCTCGCTGAGCGTTCCGAGATCCGTGGGGCTGCCGCCCTTCAGGCATTCGCCGACGTGCTCACGCACCAGCTCGACGAGCGCAACATGTTTTGCGCCGATGCTGTCGAGCTCGTCCCTGTAATTGGCAAAGAAGATCGGATCGATCCCGACGCCGTCCCGCCTTCGTTCCGACAACGCGGCGAGCACGCCCCCGACACAGTACCAGGCGTGCAGAATCTCGTCGTCTTCCCGCAACTTGCTGAGATCGCCGATCAGCGAGTTCGCAGCTGCGGGCTGCCCCACCAGCTTTTTGGTCTGACATTGGTAGACGCCAGGCTCGAAGTTGAACTGCGAACTGCGCATCTGTGCCACGGTTCGACGGACACAGTCGGGGATCCGGGCAACGGAGTGCAGGAAGCCACGAATCCGCTTCTCCAGCTCCTTGAGGCCCGGCACGTTCTGGAGCGTGACCAGCGCCAGGGCAACGGCCAACGGGAGTCCGTCGATCGTCTTTGACGAATCCTCGCGTGCGCCGATGTTGACAACCGCACTGAACAGCCCCGGCACGACCGAGAAAACCACGTACATGAGCATCATCGCCCCGACGTAAGCCCACTTCGCGCGGGCGTACCGGCCATAGGAGGTCGAGAACCGGGGCTTGTAGCGAGAGAAGTATTCCGACTGGCTGTCGCAGCTCGGCTCGTCGAAGCGAGACCACGAATACATCCAGACCATGACGGCGCCGAAGGCGAACGCGATGGTCCAATTCCAAGCGCTATCGGGCATCATGGCGAGTACTCCTGTTTGACACCGACCAGATTTGCCTTGACCCGTGAGGTGAGCGTGAATTGATCGCTTTGCACACGCGGTTAATGATGGCCGCCAATGCGCACCACGATTTCGCCCTTGCCGGTCGCGATCATCACCTGACCGTATTCGTCCTGCGGCGGGCTCTCCTCGTAGCGGAGCGGGATCGTGGTGATCGCGTCCTGCGCGTCGCCGCCCGGTTGCTGCGCGCTGACGTCGAGGATCAGGATCTTCGGATTGATCCCCTGCGGCGAGCGCTTGGTCAGCCGGGCCTGCCAGCCATCGGTCGGCACCCGCACGTCGCCGATCATGACCAGCCTGGGCAGCGCGCCCGGTGCACGGTCGATCCAGGCCTTGAAGGTGTTTCTCAGCAGGACAGTCATGATGCGCCCTCCTATGCCAAGTTGCGCGACCCCTAGGTCACGGGCGCAACATAGGGGGCGAAGCGAAACTGAACGTGATCAGCCCGTGATTTCCATGCGCGAGCAAGACGCCGTCGCGATGCCACGGGGCTCGTCCCGGAGATATTTGGTCAGGGCCACTGTTTGCCCCCCCCAACCGTCTGCCACCGACGATGGCATATCGGCCGGCGCGAGCACGCGGCCTGCACCCGCGCGTGAGCGGCCGTTGCACCCACCAGGTCGCGTGCGCGGCATCGGCGAGCCAAGCCTCTGCATTCACGCTCATTTCACGCTGGCGGCTCGAAACGAGGCGCCCTTTTCATGTCGCCGCAAGGTCGCATGTCGATTGATCAGCAGTCCTGACCATTTGACAGCGTCTGATAAGCCTTGTGGCTGCGAGCGTCATAAAAATTCGGGCCGGACTGCGCCCCGACCGCCATGAAGCGGTCAAGTCGTGATCCGGCCCGTAATCGGTGCGGGTGTCGGAAAGCCGGCGACGCTCGCCTATTCCAGCTTGATGTTCGCGGCGTCGATCACCTTCTTCCAGCGCTCGGTCTCGGAAGCGATGTACGTCTTGAACGGTTCGGAATCCACCGCCACAGCGCCAGCGCCGAGCTCGGCCATCTTCTGCACCGTCTCCGGCTGCTGCATGAAGGCGCGGATCTCGGCCGAGAGCTTTTCGACGATCGGCTTCGGCGTGCCTGCCGGCACGAAGAAGCCGTGCCAGGCCACGGCCTCGAAGCCCGGCAGGAATTCGGCGACGGCCGGAATCTCCGGATCGAAGGCTGCGCGCTTCGGCGTTGCGGTTGCAAGCATCGCGAGCTGGCCGGTCTTCACCTGCGGCAGCAGCAGCGGCACGTTGTCGAAGGCGAGATCGATCTGACCGCTGAGCAGATCCGTCAGCATCTGGCTGGAGCCTTTGTAGGGCACGTGCACCATCTTGGTGCCAGTCATCTGCTGAAACAGCTCGGCAGCGAGATGCTGCGAGGTCCCGACACCGGCCGAGCCGAACGAGACCTTGTCCGGGTTCGCCTTCAGATAGGAGATCAGCTCCGGCACGGTCCGCGCCTTGATCTTGTCGGGATTCACGACGAGGACGTTCGGCACGACGCTGATCTGCGCCACCGGCACCAGATCCCTGTCAGGCTGATAGCTGAGCTTCGGCCCGTAAAGCGTGGGATTGATCGCGAGCGCCGAGGTGCTGGCAAGGCCGAGCGTGATGCCGTCAGGCGCCGACTTCGCCAGCCGCGTCACGCCGAGGATCGAGCCGGCGCCGCCGACATTCTCGACCACGAAAGGCTTGCCCAGCTTCACTTGCAGATGGTTCGACACCATGCGCGCGAAGATGTCGGCTGTGCCGCCGGCGGCGAAGGGAACGATCACCGTCACCTGCTTGGACGGATAGCCCTCCTGCGCCCGTGCCGGCGACGACGCCAGCAGCACGGCCGAGGCAAGAACAAGCCACATCGATCTCATCGAAGTTTCCTCTCCAGTTACTGTGTTGTTGATTGGTTATGGCGGGCCGCTAGAACGCGACCTCGTACATGTTCAGGATCGCATCGCGGCCGAGGTCGCGCGGATTGTTGTCGAGCAGGCGGCGGATGCCATGCGCCTCGTCGGCCATCACGCCAAGATCGCCTTTGGGTACGCCGAGCGCCGACAGCCGCATCTCGATGCCGAGATTTTTGCAGAATGCGTAGGTCGCGTCGAATGCAAGCTTCGGATCGCGTTGCTCCGGCAGGCCAAGCGCCGCAAGCACCGCGACCGTCTTCGCCTCCATTGCCGGCATGTTGAACGCCAGTGTGTGCGGGAAGATCACGGCGCAGGCCAGGCCATGCGCGACATGGTGGCGCGTGCCGAGCGGATAGGCCACGGCATGACCGGCCGTCGTGTTCACCGGCCCGAGGCAATAGCCGCCGTAGAGGGAGGCCAGTGCAAGCCCTGCCCGCGCCTCGCGATCGCCACCATCGGCCACCGCGCGCCCGAGATACTGTCCGACCAACCGCGCGCCCTCGAGCGCGTAGAGGTCGATCATCGGATGCGCCTTGCGGCTGGTATAGGCCTCGACGCAATGCGCCAGCGCATCGACGCCAGTCGCGGCAGTGACCTCCTTCGGCACGGTCATCGTCAGATCGGGATCGACGATGGCGATATCGGCCAGCATGAAGCGGCTCTGCACCGCCTGCTTGTTCTGGCTGACGGGATCGGTGACGAGCGCGCGGGTGCCGGCCTCGCTGCCGGTGCCCGACGTGGTCGGAATCTGCATCAGCGCAACACTGCGGCCGGCGACTTTCTCCGGCCCGACGATGTCGGCAAAGGGCACGTCACTCGTGCACATTACGGAAACCAGCTTGGCGAGATCCATCGCGCTGCCGCCGCCGAACCCGACGACGAGATCGGGCCTGGCCTCGCGCGCCATCGCGACCGCCTTCTCGAGATTGGGCAGATCAGGCTCGGGCTTGACGTCGCCGAACACCTTCACGGCGCCCGGCAGTGCGAGCGTGTCGACGCGGCGCGCGTTGAACGGGTCGGAGATCACCAGCGGCCGCCTTGCGCCGATCCGCTCGGCGAAGCGCGCCGCGGCCGTGATCGTACCGCAGCCGAATTCGAGAATGGTGGGACGCTGGATTTCGATAGGCATGAACGCGTTGGTCATAGGTCGGGGCGATCTCGTTACCTGGATGCGGAGGAAGCGCCGGCGGACAGCCGCTCGGCATAATCGATGGCCTCGATCAGGCTATGCTCGTTGGCGATGCCCTTGCCGGCGATGTCGAAGGCGGTGCCGTGATCGACGGAGGTGCGGATGATGGGCAAGCCCAGCGTGATGTTGACGCCGGACAGCTCCTGCCAGCGGCCGGTCGCGGGATCGACCTGGAAGCCGAGCAGCTTGACGGGAATGTGCCCCTGGTCGTGATACATCGCGACCACAGCATCATACTGGCCGGCGCGGAGCTTGACGAAAATGGTGTCGCCGGGCACCGGACCGACGACATCGAGGCCATCGGCGACGGCCTTGGCGATCGTCGGCGCCGACACGTCGATGTCCTGTCGTCCGAACAGACCGCCCTCGCCGGCATGCGGATTGAGCGCGGCGATTGCGATCTTGGGTTTGGCGATACCGAGCCGCAGCAGCGCATCGTTGGTGAGATCGATCACCATGCGCAGGCGTTCCGGCGTCAGGCGCTTCGGCACATCCTCGAGCGCGACATGGGTCGAGACGTGGCTCACGCGCATGTTGCCGTGCGCAAGCAGCATCACCGAGCCGCGCACACCGGTGAGATGTGCGAGCATCTCGGTATGCCCCGGAAAATGATAGCCGGCCTTGTTGAGGGCTTCCTTGTTGAGCGGCGCGGTCACGATGGCCGCAGTCCGGCCCCCTTGCGTCAGGCGCACGCCCTGCTCGATCGCCTTGTAGGCAAAACGGCCGCCGTCGGCGCTCAAGACGCCGGGCTTGATCGGATCGCCCTCGGCATCGGCCTGGAGAAAGCACAAATTCGGCCAGTCACGATCGTTGTTGGTCACTTCGGGGATGGCGATGTCGGCGCCGAGTGCGGCCTTCGCACCATCGAGCGCGACGCCACTGCCGATGATCAGGATGCGCAGATCGCCGCTCGCGATCCGGTCCTTCAGCCCGACGCAGGCCTTGACGATGATCTCCGGTCCGATCCCGGCCGGATCGCCCATGGTGATGGCAAGATGACGAGAGGTCATATCGGGCTCTCCATTCTGAGCAGATGATTGTCCCGGAGCAGGTCGCGCCACAGGTCGCTGGGGCCGAACGCGCCGGATTTCGAAACGACATCGACCCCGGCCCAGCGGCCGCCTTGCAGCACCGAGCGCGGCAATCCCGGCACGATACGCCCCGTGACCTCGAGGGCATGGGCGCCGAGTGCAACGCATACGGCCTTCAGGGTCTCGCCGCCAGCGACGATCAAGGTGCCGGGCGGATCGAGCGCCGCGATCAGCGTGGTCAGCTCGCGCGCGATCCGCTGAGCGGCCTCCGCACGCGAAAGCCCATCCGCAAGCGCGAATTTCACCAGCGCCACACTGTCGTCGACCAGCTTGCGCTGGAGTCGTGCCGTTTCCTCGCCCTCAGCAAGCGCGATGGTGGCTTCGCCACACGCCGCGAGCTGTGATGCGGTGGCAGCCTGGTCGGAGCCGAACAATCCCAGCACTGGCCGTTTCAATTGTGACGGCGCGGCGGCGCCATGACCGCGGGCAAGCGCGCCGGCCAACCCTCCGCTTCCGCACCAAAGCAACGGCCCCGGCATGCGCCGCGCCATGTCGACGACCCGATCGAGATCAAGGTCGCTCTCCGCGTCGAACACCTGGACGCCGCCCTGCGACAGCGTGTCGGGACCACCCTGTCGCGCGTCGACGCCGTCCTGTCCCAATTGCTCCAGCAGATTGGAGCCGACGCGATGCCAGTCGCCTTGCACCGTCCGCGCAAATTGCTGGCCGCCGACGGTGCGGCGTCCCTGATAGTCGAAGGCCGGCGCGACCACGCAGGACGCCCAATGGCCGCTGCGCAGGCAGGCGCCGAGTTCGGCCGCCCAGGCGCCGCGGAGCAGGCTGTCGACTTTCTTGTAGGCGATCGTCCCACCCCGAAGCTGCGGCGCCAGCCGTGCGACGATCTCGACGCTCTCGGTTTTCGAACGTTCGCGGGTGCCGCTGTCGATCGCGAGGCTTTGCGCGCCCGGGCTCGCGGGCGCTTCCGCCCAGGAGACGCCGAACGGCCCGCACAGCCCGACGAACTCCGCCGCAGTGTCGAGCGCGCCGGTGAGATCGTCGGCAATCAGGCGGACGCTGGTCATCCCAATGCGCCTCCCGCGGTGAAGATCTTGCCCGGATTCATCAGACCGCTCGGATCGAGCAATTGCTTGATGCCGCGCATCAGCTCGATATCGAGGGGATCGGCGACGCGGGCAAGCCGGCCGCGGTTGGTGATGCCGATGCCGTGTTCGGCGCTGATCGCCCCGCCCTGTGCGGCGGTCTCGTCGTCGACGATCTCGTTGATTTGCGCGACCAGCGCCGCCGTCGCGGCCGGATCCTGACAGCGCGCACGGTCGATCAGGGCGATCACGTGGATGTTGCCGTCGCCGATATGGCCGTGCATCACGACACGGGCATGCGGCACGGCGACGTTGACCCGCGCTTCGACATTGATGACGAAGGCGGCCTGGCGCTCCAGCGGCACCACGCTGTCGTGCGAGACCACATAGCCGCTGCGCTTGTTGCCTTCGGACACGCTGTGCCGGACCGCCCAGATCGCCTTGGCCTGCGCGAGGTTGGTGGCCAGGATGACGTCTTCGGCAAGGCCGGCTTCCATCGCATCCGCCAGCACCGTGGCGAGCGGCTCATCGAGATCGACGCCGGGAAGCGTGTCGGTCAGCTCGACGATCAGATACCACGGCGTCGTCAGGTCGAACGGGATCGTGACATCAGGCACGGTCTCCGCGATCGCCTCGATCTGCGCGCGGGACATGATCTCGAGGCTGCCGAGCCGGTCACCGACCGCACCACGCAGACGCGACATGATCTCGATCGCCGGTTCGACGCCCTGCAATTTGAGCAGCGCCAGGGCCGAGCTGCGCGGCGGCGAGAACAGTTTCAGCACCGCCGCGGTGACGATGCCGAGCGTGCCTTCCGCACCGATGAAGAGCTGCTTGAGTGCGTAGCCGGTATTGTCCTTGCGCAGTGCGCGCAGGCCGTTGAAGATGCGCCCGTCGGGCCGCACGACCTCCAGCCCGAGCACGAGATCGCGCGTCGGTCCGTAACGCAGCACGGCCGTGCCGCCGGCATTGGTCGAGATATTGCCGCCGATCTGGCACGAGCCCTCGGCACCAAGACTCAAGGGAAAATAGCGATCGACGGCACGCGCCGCATTCTGCACCTCGGCAAGGATGCAGCCGGCCTCGACCGTGATCGTATTGGCAAGTGGGCTGACGTCGCGCACGGCCCGCATCCGGTCCAGCCGGATCACGACGTTGCCCGCGTGATCGTCCGGCGTCGCAGCCCCGCACATGCCGGTGTTGCCGCCCTGCGGCACGATCGCGAGCCGCTTATCGGTGCAGAATTTGACAACAGAAGAGACTTCGGAGGTCGAGGCGGGCTTCACCACCGCGACGGCGCGGCCGTGATAGCGCCCGCGCCAGTCCACCACATAGGGCTCCTGGTCGGCTCCGGACGCGATGACGTGCTTGTCGCCGACGCGTGCGGCAAGCCCGGAAAGCACGTCCTGGAAGGTGCCTGACATCGGATCGCCTTCGCGCCGCGTTAACCGGCAGCAGCGAATGCCGCGGCATTCGCGAGCAGCTCTTTCAGTTGAGCCGCCGGAAGCGATTCCAGCGGCGGCCGCAGGCGCTGCCATCCGGCATGCCTGGTGCGATCGGCGACCAGCGCCTTCAGGGAGGCCATCTGCGGGAACTGCGAGACCAGCTCGCGCGCCTTGACGATGCGTGCCTGCGCCGCCTTGAGCGCCGAATCGTCATCGCTGTCGCCAAAGTGCTTGAACACATAGGCAAGACTGCGCGCGACGATATTGGAGGTCGCCGTGATGCAGCCCGCCCCGCCCTTGCGCAACAGCGGCAGCATCAACGGATCTGCGCCGCCCAACACCGCGAAGCCGGGGAAGCGCTCGACCATCGCAGTCATGTTGGCGAAGTCGCCCGACGAATCCTTGATGCCGGTGAACGTTTCCGGATAGGCCTTGCGCAACCGCTCGATCAGCGCATGCGAGATCGGCTGCGCCGACATCAGCGGGTAGTGATAGAGCACGACCTTGAGCCTGGCGTCGCCGATGCGCTGCACGATCTCGCTGTAGGCGGCGTAGACCCCATCGTCGCTGACATTCTTGTAGTAGAACGGCGGCAGCATCACCACGGTATCGACGCCGACCGAGAGCGCGTGACGCGTCAGCACGACAGTGTCGGTGAACGCCGCGACGCCGGTGCCCGGCAGCAACTGGTTCGGCTTGATGCCGCTGGCGATTGCAGCCTCGAGCAGCGCGGTACGCTCGGCGATGGAGAAGGAGTTCGCCTCGCCCGTCGTGCCGAGCAGCGCGATGCCGTCGCAACCCTCGTCGAGGAGGTAGCGGCAATGCTCCACGAAGCGCGCGTGATCGGGCGCCAGCTCGGCGTCGAGCGGCGTCAGCGCGGCGGAGAACACGCCATGAGGGTGCAGCGATGATGTCGACAAAACTTCCTCCGATCGCGGAATCGATGTTGTTCGGAATGCGAACATTTGTTATTTGCTGATGCAGTCGTAAAATCAGCTCATCCCGACGTCAAGGGTGATAGCTGTCATGGCGGGGCATTCGGGCATGGCCAAGGTGGACAAGAAGGCCGCAAAGCGCAAACCCGAAGCTATCCCGAAAAACCCCAAAAACCACGTCGCCTCTGTCGGGAAGGCCTTCGCTGTGCTCAAGAGTTTCAGCAGCGAGGCCTTCGAGCTGACCCTGAGTGAGATTGCCGCACGGGCCGATCTCGACCGGGGAACGGCGTTCCGCCTGATCCAGACCTTGATCGAGCTCGGCTATCTCCAGGCTGTTCCGCAAAGCCGGCGGTTCCGCCTCGGCGTGGCCTGTCTCGACCTCGGCTACACCGTGCTGTCACACGGCTCGCTGCGGCCGATCGTGGAGCCGCTGCTGCGCGGCCTCGTGCCCGAGATCTGCGATGCGGCCTCGCTCGGCATCCTCGATGGGGGCGACGTGATTTATCTCGCGCGTATCGGCGCCGGCCTCGACCGTCACAAGATGGATCGCCGGCCCGGCACGCGCATTCCCGCCTACAGCGCCGCGCTCGGCCATGTCATGCTGGCGCATCTGGCCCGCGACGAGCAGATCGCGCGGCTGGAATCGCGCCCGCGCGTCAAACTGTCGGAGCGGACGCTGACCGATCTCGATGCCCTGCTCGTGCGGCTCGATCAGGTCAAGAAGAAGGGGCATGCCGTCTCCGACGGCGAGAACGCCTATGGCCTGCGCACGCTGGCAACGCCGATTTTCGGCGCCCAGGGTGTCGTCATCGGCGGCTTGAGCATCACAGTCGATGCAATGCGCATGGACATGACGGCCTTCCGTGACCACGCGCTGCCGCGGCTGATGCAGGTGACGAGCCAGGTGCAGGATCTCGCGATCAAATCGGCTCTGACGAGCTGAGTGCGCCTAGATCACGAGGTGGTCGAAGTCGGCAGCGATCCGCGTGCTCGGAAAGACTCTCGTCGCCTCAGCCAGGATCTCGTCGTCCGGATAGCGGCCGGACATATGGACCAGCACGAGCTGCTTGACGTTGCTTGCGGCAGCGAATGCAGCGGCCTCGGTTGCCGTGAGATGGCCGTAGTCGCGCGCGGTCGCGGCATCGCGATCGAGGAACGTCGCTTCGATCACCAGCAGATCGGCGTCGGCAACATGCTTCGACAGCCCATCCGTGGTTTCGGTGTCGCCGATCACGACGAGTTTTTTACCGCCGCTGGGCGGCCCTAAAACGTCTTCCGGATCAATCATGCGGTCGCCGATCACGATCGACCGTTCTGCGGCCAATTCTCCGCGCATGGGACCGTCGGGGACACCAAGCGACCCGAGGCGGTCGGACAACAGATGGCGGCGCGCGGGACTCCTAAAGACGAAACCGAAACTGTCGGTGTCGCGGTGACGGACCGGAAAGCAGTCGATGGTGAAGTCGGCGGCGTCGATGACCTGTCCTTCGGTCAGCCCGACGAATTCCACCGGTATTGGCGCCCGGCCCTCGCCCCAGATGCCCGCCAGCATGCGGATGACGATATCGAGCGTATCCACGCCGCCATGAATGGTCATCACATCGGAGTTCTGCCGCAGGCGCAGCGTCGAGAACAGACCGGGGATGCCGAGTACGTGATCCAGATGGCCGTGCGTCAAGAGCATGCGGTCGAGCCGCCGAAAGCCGGCGCCGCTGCGCAGCAACTGGCGCTGCGTGCCCTCACCGCAATCAACCAGGATGCGCTGGCCTGCCGCCTCCACCAGAAGCGCCGGATGGTTGCGCTCCGCCGAGGGAACGCTGGCCGAAGTTCCAAGAAATGTCAGGGCAAACATGGTCGTCAGTGTCCAAGCTTCACCGCCCCCAATGCCACGCGAGCAGCAGCGCGTACAGGCCCATCGACCCCGCATTGAGCGCAGCAAGCAGATAGACCCCGGGATAGAGCACCAGGAAGGCAAAACACGATCAGAATTGCAACATCCCCCGATTATGAACTCGACGCCGCGCCGACGCCGTTGACCGTTCGGAAGGCATCGCTATTTCGATAATGCCTGCATCGACGCACGGATCGGTTACACTCCGATGGCCTCGGTACAGCAATACGATTACGTGGAGTTCATCATGACCACAGATGCAGTTGACCTGGATTACGGCTCGATCGGCGCGCTGTCGAGCGCCCTGCAAGCCGGCAGGGTCTCTGCATCGGAATTGCTCGCGCATACGATCGCCCGCATCGAGTCGCTGGACGGGCCGATCAACGCCATCATCGTTCGTGATTTCGATCGCGCAAAGGTGGCCGCGCGCGCTGCCGATGCCGCGCTTGGACGCGGCGAGCGGCTGCCGTTGCTCGGCATCCCCGTCACCTTGAAAGAGCCGTTCAACGTCGCGGGACTGCCGACGAATTGGGGCTTTCCGCATTTCAGGGATTTCCAGCCGGCGGAAGACGCTCTCGTTGTCGCGCGGCTGAAGGCGGCGGGCGCCATCATCATCGGCAAGACCAACATTCCGATCGGTCTGCGGGATTTCCAGAGCTACAACGAGATCTACGGCACGACGAACAACCCGTGGGACCTCGGCCGCTCGCCCGGTGGCTCCTCGGGCGGATCGGGCGCGGCACTGGCCGCAGGCTTCGGCCCGCTCTCGATCGGCTCCGATATCGGCGGCTCGATCCGGGTCCCTGCGCATTTCTGCGGTGTGTTCGGACACAAGCCGAGCCTCGGCCTGGTGCCGCTGCGCGGATACAGTCTGCCGCCGGCCCTGCCGGTCCCCGGCCAGGGCGATCTTGCTGTCGTCGGGCCGATGGCGCGCACCGCCTCGGACCTCGCCTTGTCGCTCGACGTGATTGCCGGTCCCGACGAGACGCGCGACGGGGTCGGCTATCGCCTTGCGCTGCCCGCGTCGCGCCATGACCGTCTCGAGGATTTCAGGATTCTCGTGATCGATACGCATCCGCTGATGCCGACGGGAGACGCCGTGCGCACCGCCATCGGACGACTGGCGGAACGGCTCGAACGAACGGGCGCGCGGGTCGCGCGCACGAGCACATTGTTGCCCGATCTCGCGAACTCAGCGCGGCTCTACATGAAGCTGCTGAACGGCGCGCGAAGTCCGCGCCTGACGCCGGCTGCGCTCGCGGAGGCCCAAGGCGTTGCCGCAGCACTTTCGCCCGACGATCGCAGTCTTGAGGCGGAGCGCGCTCGCGGCTGGGGCATGGTCCATCGCGAATGGCTCGCGGCCGACGCGGCCCGCCTGCAACTGCAACAAAAATGGTATCAGTTCTTCCGCGAGTTCGATGCGGTGATCTACCCGGCCGCCGCCGTGCCGGCCTTTCCACAGGACCAGTCCGAGCCCTTCGACGCGCGCAAGCTCGATATCGATGGTAAGCTCTACAACTATGCGGACGCGTGTTTCATCTGGGCCGACCCCGCCTCGACCTGCGGATTGCCGGCGACCGCCGTCCCGATCGAACGCACGCCGTCGGGACTGCCGGTCGGTGTCCAGATCATCGGGCCCTATCTGGAGGATCGCACGACGATCGCGCTGGCGGGGCTGATCGAACGCGAGTTCGGCGGGTTCGTGCCGCCGCCGTCGCTGTCTGCAAAGCAATCCGCAAGATGATGGAAACTGACTACGCTCTCTCGGCCGACTGCGCCTCGACCGCCTGCACGGCGACATCAGCCACCTGCCGCAGCGCCTCACGATCCGAGCCTGACGACGCCATCACGCCCATGCCGACCGACACCGCCGAGACATAACGCGCCAGCGCAGCGGGATCGGATGTCGGCTTCAGATCGCCTTCAGCCTTGGCGCGAATAAAACGGTCGCGGAGCTGGTCTTCGTTCTCGGCGCGGCGGGCGGCGAGTTCGAAGGGCACGTTCTCGGAGCCGGTGCCGCAGGCGATGCCGCCCTGCACGAGCAGGCAGCCGGGCGGATTGGCGGGATCGGTCTGCTTGTCGGCGATGCCCATCAACATCCGCAATGTCACCTCGCGGGCCGTGGGCGCCGCGACCACCTCGTCCATCCAGACGCCACGCAGCTTGGTGTAGCGGTCGAGCGCGGCCTTCAGCAGGCCTTCCTTGTTGCCGAAACAGGCGTAGAGGCTCGGGGGATTGATGCCCATGGCCTCGGTGAGCTGGGCAATGGTGGCGCCCTCATAGCCGTGGCGCCAAAACACTTCCATCGCCTGGTCCAACGCCACTTCGGCGTCGAATTCTCGGGGGCGACCCATGCCCATGTGCCTGTTCTCCTCGGAATTGGCCGTCTGCCGGAAGCTAACGCCAAATCCTATCTATTTGTTCTAGCTTTATTTTCTGAGCCACTTCCAATTCTTGCGGTATGCCGCTACAATTTTCTTAGTGAATGGTACATAAGTATCTTGCACTGCGACATCCAGCTCCACATCTGTAGTGAACACTACATATCTGGAGCGCGCAAATGCATCCCCCGCAAAACTCCCCCCGCACCGGCCGTCTCCGCCGCCTTCTCGGCGGCGTCGCCATCGTGGGCGCCCTCGCCGTCGCCGGCTCGATCGCGACCGGCCACTACTTTCGTGCCGCGCAGGCGACCGCAACGGCAGCGGCAGCCGAGCAGGCTGTCCCTGTCACGGTCGCGCTGGTCGAACCCAAGCAGACCGTGCTGTGGGATGATTTCTCCGGCCGCCTGGAAGCGATCCAGCGCGTCGAGCTTCGCCCGCGCGTGGCCGGTGCGATCATGTCGACCAACTTTACCGAAGGGGCGCTGGTGAAGGCCGGCGACGTGCTCTTCAAGATCGATCCGGCGCCTTACGCGGCCGAGGTCGACAAGGCCAACGCCCAGCTCGAAGCTGCGAAAGCGCGCGTCGTGTTTACGCAGAGCGAGCTCGAGCGTGGCGCGCAGCTGGTCGGCAACGCCGTGGTCACGCGGCGCGATTACGACCAGCGTGACAACGCCAATCGCGAGGCGATCGCCAATGTGAAGGCCGCCGAAGCAACGCTCCAGACCGCAAGGCTCAATCTCGATTACACCCTGGTGCGCGCGCCCGTGGACGGCCGCGTCGGCAAGTTCGAGATCACCGTCGGCAATCTCGTCGCCGCCGGCACCGCCTCTCCCCTCTTGACTTCGCTGGTCTCGGTCAATCCGATCTACGCCTCGTTCGATGCGGACGAAGAGGTCGTGCTGCGAGCACTGAACTCGATCGCGGATACCTCCGGCCAGCGCGGCAAGCTCGACCAGATCCCGGTGGAGATGGCGACGTCGGGCGGTCTCTCGGCCAAGGGCCACATCCAGCTCATCGACAACCAGGTCAACGGCCAGAGCGGCACCATTCGGGTCCGCGCCGTGTTCCAGAACGACGACGGACGCCTGATCCCCGGCCAGTTCGCCCGCGTGCGCATGGGACAGCCGAAGCAGCAGACGCTTGTCATGATCGACGAGCGCGCGATCGGCACCGACCAGGACAAGAAGTTCGTGATGGCGGTCGGTGACGACAGCCGCGCGGTCTATCGCCCGATCACGCTCGGTGGTGCCGTCGACGGCTTGCGGATCGTCACCGCGGGGCTGAAGAGCGGCGACCGCATCGTCGTCAACGGCTTGCAGCGCGTGCGTCCGGGCGCCCTCCTCAAGACGGAGGTTGCCGCGATGGGCGCACGTGGGCCGCAGCAGGCAACCAACCACAGCAACCAGGACGTGGTGCAACGCTAGTTACGTTTTTCCGGTTCGCGACGCGGGCCGGAATGACGACGTCGTAAAGCTACCAAGACATCGCATCTCGATTCCGGGTGCGCGGGCATCGCTCGCGTCCCGGGCAACGGGAGAGCTGTCTCGCTTGCAGGGGCAAGGCCATGAATCTCTCAAAGTTCTTCATCGATCGTCCGATTTTCGCCGGCGTGCTGTCGGTCCTGATTTTCCTCGCGGGGCTGATCTCGCTGTTCGCGATGCCGATCTCGGAATATCCCGACGTCGTGCCGCCCTCGGTGCTGGTGCGCGCGACCTATCCCGGCGCCAATCCGAAGGTGATCGCGGAAACGGTGGCCACGCCGATCGAGGAGCAGATCAACGGCGTCGAAGGCATGCTCTACATGTCGAGCCAGGCGACGACCGACGGCGCGATGACGCTGACGGTGACCTTCCGCCTCGGCACCGACCCCGACAAGGCGACGCAGCTGGTGCAGAACCGCGTGCAGCAGGCCGAACCGCGCCTTCCCGCCGTGGTACGCCAGCTCGGCATCATCACCAAGAAGTCCTCGCCCGACCTGACCATGGTCGTGCATCTGCTGTCGCCGAACGGCCGCTATGACATGACGTATCTGCGCAACTACGCCGTGCTCAACGTCAAGGACCGGTTGGCGCGCATCGACGGCGTCGGCGACGTCCAGCTCTATGGCGCGGGCGACTATTCGATGCGGGTCTGGGTCGATCCGCAGAAGGCGGCCGAGCACGGGCTGACCGCAAGCGATATCGTCAAATCGATCCAGGCGCAGAACGTCGAGGCTGCCGCCGGCGTGGTCGGCTCCTCCCCGAACGTCAGGGGTATCGACCTGCAAATGTCCGTCAATGCCGAAGGGCGGCTCGCCAACGAAGAGCAGTTCGGGGACATCGTGGTCAAGACCGGTACGCGCGGCGAAGTCGTGCGCCTGCGCGACGTCGCACGCATCGAGCTTGGCGCCTCCGAATACGGCCTGCGCTCGCTGCTCGACAACAAGCAGGCAGTGGCAATCCCGATCTTCCAGGCGCCCGGCTCCAACGCGCTGGAGATTTCCGACCACGTCCGCGCCACCATGGCCGAGATCAAGAAGAACATGCCGGAGGGCGTGTCCTACCAGATCGTCTACGATCCGACCCAGTTCGTGCGTTCCTCGATCGAGGCCGTGATCCACACCCTGCTGGAGGCGATCGCGCTGGTGGTGCTGGTCGTGATTCTGTTCCTCCAGACCTGGCGCGCCTCGATCATCCCGCTGCTGGCCGTGCCAGTGTCGATCGTCGGCACGTTTGCGGTGATGCATCTGTTCGGCTTTTCTATCAACGCGCTCAGTCTGTTCGGACTGGTGCTCGCGATCGGCATCGTCGTCGACGACGCCATCGTCGTGGTCGAGAACGTCGAGCGCAACATCGAGGGCGGGCTGTCGCCACGCGATGCCACCTATCAGGCGATGCGCGAGGTCTCGGGACCGATCATCGCGATCGCGATGGTGCTGATCGCGGTATTCGTGCCGCTCGCCTTCATCTCCGGTCTCACCGGGCAGTTCTACAAGCAGTTCGCGCTGACGATCGCGATCTCGACCGTGATCTCCGCCGTCAACTCGCTGACACTGTCGCCGGCCCTGTCGGCTTTGCTGCTCAAAGGCCACAACGAACCGAAGGACCGGCTGACGATCATCATGGAGAAGAGCCTCGGCTGGTTCTTCCGTGGCTTCAACAAAGCGTTCACGCGCTCGTCGGAGAATTACAGCGGCACCGTCACCAAGGTGATCTCGGGCAAGGCCGCGGTGATGGGCCTCTATGTTGTGCTGGTGGGCGTGACCGCCTTGCTGTTCCAGCAGGTGCCAAGCGGCTTCGTGCCGGGTCAGGACAAGCAATATCTGGTCGGCTTCTCGCGGCTGCCTGATGGTGCAGCGCTCGATCGCACCGAAGAGGTGATCCGCAAGATGAGCGACGTCGCGCTGACCCAGCCCGGTGTCGAGAGCTCGGTCGCGTTTCCCGGCCTGTCGATCGCCGGCTTCACCAACTCGTCGAACGCCGGCATCGTGTTCTCGACGCTGAAACCGTTCGACGAGCGCAAGGGGCCGGAACTGAGCGGCAACGCCATCGCGGCCGATCTCAACAAGAAATATGCCGGCATCCAGGAAGCTTTCATCGCCATGTTCCCGCCGCCGCCGGTCAATGGTCTCGGCACCATCGGCGGCTTCAAGCTGCAGATCGAGGATCGTGCGGGTCTCGGTTATGAGGCGTTGAACGAGGCAACCAAGGCGTTCATGGCGGCGATGCAGAAGGCACCGGAGATCGCCGGCGTGTTCTCGAGCTTCCAGGTCAACGTGCCTCAGCTGTTCGCCGATATCGACCGCACCAAGGCACTCCAGCTCGGCGTGCCCGTGACGGAAGTCTTCAACACGCTCCAGATCTATCTGGGCTCCTACTACGTCAACGACTTCAACAAGTTTGGCCGCACCTATTCCGTCTACGTCCAGGCCGACGCGCCGTTCCGCGCCCGCGCCGACGACATCAGGCAGTTGAAGGTGCGCTCGTCGTCCGGCGACATGGTGCCGCTCTCGGCGCTGCTCACGATCCGCCAGAGCGCGGGGCCTGAGCGGGCGATCCGCTACAACGGATTCCTGTCGTCCGACATCAACGCGGCCGCCGCGCCCGGTTTCTCATCCGGCCAGGCGCAGGAGGTTGCGACGAAGATCGCGGCGGAAACGTTGCCGCCCGGCTTTGCCTTCGAATGGACCGACCTGACCTATCAGGAGTTCATCGCCGGCAATTCCGGCCTCTGGGTGTTCCCGCTGGCGATCCTGCTGGTGTTCCTGGTGCTGGCCGCGCTCTATGAGAGCCTGACCCTGCCGCTCTCGATCATCATGATTGTGCCGATGGGCCTGCTGGCGGCGATGTTCGGCGTCTGGATCTCCAAGGGCGACAACAACGTCTTCACCCAGATCGGCTTGATCGTGCTGGTGGGCCTGTCGGCGAAGAACGCGATCCTGATCGTCGAATTCGCGCGCGAGCTCGAATTCGCGGGACGCACGCCGATCCGCGCCGCGATCGAGGCCAGCCGGTTGCGGCTTCGCCCGATCCTGATGACGTCGATGGCCTTCATCATGGGCGTTCTGCCGCTGGTGCTCTCGACCGGCGCCGGCTCGGAGATGCGGCGGGCGATGGGCGTCGCCGTGTTCTCCGGCATGATCGGCGTCACGATTTTTGGCCTGTTCCTGACGCCGGTGTTCTATGTGCTGCTGCGGACCGTCACCGGTAACAAGGCGCTGGTGCATCACGGCAGCGACACCAGCGCGGCGCCGGTCCAGCCCGCGAGCCACTAGATCAGGGAGAGCCCTGATATTAGCAACAGAACGAGCACGGTCTTGCGAAAGACCGTCTCGTTGACCCGGTGAAAGGCGACCACGCCAAGCGCGGAACCGGCGAACAATGCCGGCAAGCTGATCGCGAGATCGACGAAGACTTTCGACGACAGGTCCTGATGTCCGACCAATAGCGCGATCGCGAACAGCTGCATCGCGGCGATGAAGGGTTGCACCAGGCCGCGCTGCTCGCTCTTGGGCATGCCGCGCATGTCGCACCAGATCGTCGGGATCGCGCCGGGCATGGCCGTGAGCCCGCCGACCAGCCCTCCCCCGAATCCGATCAGCGCGACCCAGTGACGGCCGACGGCCACGCTGGCCGTGACCAGCGTCGGCCGCAGCAGCATGTAGGCCGCATAGAGCGCGACGATGATGCCGAAGCCGCGCCGGAGCAGATGCGTGTCGGTGGATTGCAGCAGCGACACAGCGATGGGAACACCGATCAGGCCGCCGACGATCAGCAGGAGACTGCCCTCCCAGCGGATGCTGCGCCTGAGCGCCCAGAGGTTTGTGGCCTGCACACCGATGCTGCACGCCATCATCAGCGGCACCGCCTCCAGCGGCTGAAACACACGGAGCAGGATCGCGCCCGCCACCGCCGAGAACGCGAAGCCCGAGAGTCCGGAGACGAAGGCGCCGGCAAACACGGCGACGCTGACCAATATGCTTGTCGTGATGTCCGGCACGGCGCGTTCTCCCTCAATCGTAAGGTATCTGCGTTGCGGAAACGCCTGCGCTATCCGTACAACTCGCCGCTTCGGACGGTTTTGCAGAGGACGGAGACAGCGGCTGCGCATGCGAGCGCGCCAGCATCGCCAGCCCGGCCAGCTGAAGCGCGACCAGGGCCGCGGTCAGCGCGATGGCGACGATATTGAAATTACGCGCGTTCGAACGTGGCGTGGCCGGTCGCGCGCGCGAGCGGATCAACTCGGTTGGCATTTCGGGACGTGTCCTCTTCACTGGAGACGGGAATGATTTCATTCAAGCGCGATATTTCAGGCGGCTGCTCCAGCAAATGACGATAGCGCTGCAACATGCGCTGCGCATCGATCTCGCGCTGCGCGCGGAATGCCGCGCCGATGCGGTTGACGATGTCGCGGAACTTTTCCGCCGACACAGATGACGCCGTTCGCATGACAATCTCCTCTCAACTTTTGCGAGAGATTGATGGGGTTCACTTCCGCTTGCTGTGAGTTGCTTCACACGAGATCGACAGTGTCGAACAAGAAACCGTGTGGCATCTCTCGTAAGAGCGAACGCGTAAAATCGCGTCATTCGATCGAACGACGTGCGATAACTTTTGAATGATGCTTCTGATTGAACCTATTGCGAGCTGGCGCGACTCGTCTGCGCCTTGAAGCGCGCGTCAGTGCATGAGCGGATTGGAGAATCCCGCCGCCAGCTTGACGAGATCGGCCTGACGGCTGACGCCGGTCTTGGCGAACACGCGATGCAAATGCGTCTTCACCGTCGTCTCGGCGATGCCGAGCGCGACCGCCGTCTCCGGTACGCCGCCGATTTCGACAATCGACTGCAAAACCCGCAACTCCGCAGGCGTCAGATCGAAGGTGCGATCGATCACGCCGGCAGACGAACGGCCGTCGAGTTCCGTCTTCCAGACGAACAAGGCACCGACCGCCGACGTACGCTCCGCCGCGCCGTCACGCAGCAGCGACGGCAAAGCGATGACGTGCGCGACGTAGTAGGAACCGTCATGCGACGTCATGGGAATCTTACGGCCCGTAGCCGCCGCCATGGCCACCTCGCCTGCGTCACGGAAGATGCCGCGCAGAGCCGAATTTGCCGCGGACGATCGTGCCGTCAGCCGCCCCCCGACGGAGCGCAGGACATCATCGGCGGCGAGCAAAGTCTCCGCGGCCGGATTGCTGTGAACGATGTTGCAGGCCGCATCGAGCAGGATGACGCCGGCGTTCAGCCGGTCGACCACGTCGGCGAGCGCGATCGCCCGCTGCTGCTTCCGCTCGATCGCCTTGTTGATCAGCAGCGCCCGGCTCGCATGCGGAACCAGGGATTGCATCCGCGCGCGCTGCCCGGCATCGAGCATGTTCCTGCCGGGGATCACCGTCATCAGCATCGGGCACGGCGACTTCGACTGTTCCAGCACGACGTTGGCGACGTCGACGCAACCCTGCGGGCGCAACCATTCCTGATAGAAGCGCCCGCGGCGATAATCGTCGTAATTCACGAGATCGGGGATATTCCGCACCTCGCCATAGCGCGGAAGCCGCGCAAGCGGATCGTGCTGGGCATAGGTCTCCGCATAGAGCTGGATGTAGTGCGGATCGACGCCGCAGTAATAGTGCGTGGCGCCTGATTTGCTGACCGGGTCTTTCGAGATCAAGCCGCAGGCCTGGCTGCCGATGAACGCATTGAGCCCGACGACGACATCTGCCCACAACTCGGGGTGAAGACCGGCATCATAGATGCTCTCGATCAACTCGGACTGGTTTGGGGATCGGGGCATCGGAAGAGCCAATCATGCTACACGGAAATGGCGGAACGTTCTTCATGCCTCGCGGCTCCTGTGAGTCTGTCACGGAAGCAAAAGGTTCAACGCCGACGGCGCTGAACAATTGATTAGTTGACGAGCGGGTTTGAGAATCCTGCAGCGAGCTTGACGAGGTCGGCTTGACGGCTGACGCCGGTCTTGGCGAACACGCGATGCAGATGCGTTTTGGCCGTCGTCTCCGCGATGCCGAGCGCGGCCGCCGTTTCCGGCACGCCGCCGACCTCGACGATCGACAGGAACACGCGCAGCTCGGCCGGCGTGAGATCAAAGGTCCGCGCGATCAATTCGCCATAGGATGTCCCGCCGAGCGCGACCTTGCGCAGCAGCAGCGCGCCGGCGGCATCGACCACCCGCTCGCTGCCGTTCCGCAGCACCGAGGACAGCGGCAGGATATGCGCGACGTAGCGCTCGCCGCCGGGCGACAGCAGCGGTATAGTGCGATCCCTCGCCGCAAGCAGGGCAACATCGCTGCGGGCCGCGAATGCCTCGCGGAGCGTCTGGTTGGCCTCCGCACTGGAGGTCACGAGCTGCCCGGCGACCGACCGCACCACGTCGTCGGCGGCGAGCAAGGCGTGGCCGGCGGAGTTCGCATGCACCACCCGGCAGAGGCCATCGAGCAGGAAGATGCCGGAGGCCAGATTGTCCAGCACATCCGCCAGCGCGGTCGCCAGCGTCAGTTGCGAGGCGATGGCGCGGTTGATCAGCAGCGCGCGGCTCGCATGCGGCACGATCAGCGAGAGGCGATGCTTCATCGCGGCATCGACCATGCGGCGACCCGACAGCACCGTCATCATCACGGGGCAGTTCGCGTTCGACGTCTCGAGCACGACATTGGCCGCATCGCTGCAACCCTGCGGCTTCATCCATTCCTGGTAAAAGCGGCCCCTCCGATATTCTTCGAAATTGACGAGATCGGGGATGCTCACGATCTCGCCTTGCGGCGGCAGCACCGTCAGCGGATCGAACTTCGAATGGGTCTCGGAATAGAGCTGGATGTAATGCGGGTCGGCGCCGCAATAATAATGCGTGACGCCGAACTTGCTGATCGAGTCCTTGGAAAACAGCCCGCAGGCCTGCCCGCCGACGAAATCGCGGATGCCGGCGACGACGCTGTTCCACATCGCGGGGTCGAGACCGGCGTCATAGATGGACTCGACCAGTTCGGGCAGCTTCCGAGGTCCGTGCATGGCTTGACATAGCCTGAGTGATCAATGTCACCAACCATAGCACACCCCCAGCATGCGGCATCCTCCGATCGGAGGAGGCGCCGGCCGGGCGGATGGAGCCCGGCCGGCAGGCGTCGCGCTCAAAGCCGCCGGGGCTGATGCCGGCTCAGAACGCGACGCGAACGCCACCCTTCGCCGTCCCGGTCCGGCTCTGGTCGGACATCATCATGCCCTCGACCGCGCCGAACACGGACACGTTGCGGCTGGTGCGATAGTCGAAGCCGAAGCCGGCCACGGCGCCGACGGTGCTGCGGCCGCCGGGCGTGATGAAGGAGAGATTCTGGCCGATCAGCACCGCGTTGATATTGGCGTCGCCGACGCGCTGGAGCGCGATGACACCGCCATGGATGTTGGCCTTGAGCTCGCCACCGGCCAGACTCGTGACGCGCGAGAGATCGACCTCGCCACGCTCCTCGAAGTCCTGGAGCGTGCGGCCGCCGACTGACAGCCCCTGCGCCGAGCCGGTTTCGCTGTAACCGTCGAACCGGCCAGCGACGTAGCGCAACCGCGCCGTCGGCGTGAGCAGATAGCCGTTTCCGATCTCCAGCTTGTAGCCATAGGCAATCTCGGGACTGACGTACCAGCCGCTGTAGTTGGCTGCTGCCGTCTCCATGCCGCCGGCCGCCGCATTGTTCAGCACCAGACGGCGTGACTTGTTGTCGGCGTTGCCGCCCTGGAGAGTAAAGTCGAAGAACTGCGCGGCCCATTCGAGCCGGCTGTAGACGCCGGCAAACACATAGTTCGTATCGACCGATTGCGAGTTGAGATCGACCGAGAGACCGCCCTGCCCGCCGCCGAGAAAGGCGCCGACCAGCCAGTTCGGTTGCACCTTGCGATCGATACCGATCGCCCCGCCCCACGCCGTCGAGGTCGCGCGAAGAGTCGCGGCCGTCTCGTCCTGGATGCGCTGACCGCCAAAGCTGTTGGCCCAGACCGTGATCGGCGCCGGATCGGTCCAGAGGCTGCGCGGCGCCTTGGTGAAGGGACCGGCCTGCGCCGTCTCCGGTGCATAGGCCATCGCCATCATGTTGCTGCCGGCTGGACCCGCGCCACCGTTCAGGCGCCCTTGCACCAGCGAGGACACGCCGCCGGTGAAGTCCATCAGCGTGCGATCCGTCTGCGCCAGCGCGGTCGGATCGAGCGTCGCGAGCGTCGTGCCGGAGACGACCGACGGGCCGCTGAACTTACCGCCCGACGTGATGGTGTTGATGGTGCCGTTGAAGTTGACGAAGGTCGGCAGGTCGATGGTCGTCAGCGACGACACCCGGCTACTCGGGGCGAGATTGAGGTTGACGACGTCATTGCCGAAGCCGAAATCGACCACGCCGTTGATCCTCGAGCCCGGCAGCAGCGTCAGCGTGTCGGCCGCATTCGACAGCTTGATCGCGAATCCCCCGCTGCCAGCGATCGCGCCGGAGTTCGTGATGGTCGCCACGCCCGCAGAGAAAATGCCGAGATTGCCGGCGATCGTGCCGGCATTGGAGACGTTAAGGCTTCCACTCGTACTCACGATGGCGGTGCCGTTAGCTGCCGTGGCCTGAATCAGCCCCGTATTGTGAACGCTGGCCTGGTTTACGAACATGGCTTGGTTCGATCCGGTAATCGTTCCCGAGTTGTTGATGGTTGCCGTGGCCGCGCTGATGGCCTGGATTCCAGCCACTGTTCCCGAATTGTCGAGATTGAGTATGCTGGCTCCGACGCCGACACCGTTGCTTGCCAAAATCTGTCCCGCATTGGTCAAGTTGATCGTCGGAGCGGAGATCCCGATGTTCGTGCTGGAGATGGTGCCGCTGTTGACGACGCTCGCTGTGAGACCGGCCCGGATGCCATACGTGCCTCCACCGATCACGCCAGCATTCGTGACCGTCGCCGTGTCGTCGGCGCGCACGCTGTCGACCGTGCCGGAAATCGTTCCGGAGTTCACGATGACCGTCACCTGACCAGCGATGGCAACGCCAATAAGGCCGGTTGCTCGAATGATCCCACCGACGCCATTGGTCACTCGGGCCGAATTCCCACCCCGGATACCGTATTCCGGCGCTTCGATCGTGCCCGAGTTCGTGATCGCGACTGCATCGGCCGAGATTCCGACGCCACCGGGATCCATCGCTCGAATGCTCCCGGTGTTGGTGACGAAGACCGCACCCGCATCGATTCCGAAAAAACCATTGCCCAGAATGCTGCCGAAGTTCTCGACGGTGCCAAATCCGAGCCTCAGGCCGGTGCTATCGCCCGTGATGGAAGCGCCTTGATCGATCCTGTAGGTGTTATTGATGTCGTTGGGGGTGCCGTAACCGACGGTGCCGTTGGCATTGAGGGTCGCGCCGGTGCAAGTGACGATCGCACCGTTAACCGGCGCAGTCGGTGTGCAGGCGGCCTCGGCGCTATCGGCCATCGTCAGCGATGCGATCGATAGCGCCAGCGCAAGCAATCCCGGCGACCGCCGAGGTTCCGAATTCCATTGCACGACGCCGTTCTTAGCCATCCGTTTCATTCGCGATTCCCCAGTCCCGGCATCGCTTATGCCGCGCGTGCACACATTGATGTTAGATCGGGCCAACACCGCGCGCGTCCCCCGGTCGGTGGACAGGCTGCGATGCAACCCGCCCCACAAGACTGCGCGCATCCGGCGATCAGAACGCGACGCGAACGCCGCCTTTCGCCGTTCCGGTGCGGCTCTGGTCGGACATCATCATGCCCTCGACCGCGCCGAACACGGACACGTTGCGGCTGGTGCGATAGTCGAAGCCGAAGCCGGCCACGGCGCCGACGGTGCTGCGGCTGCCCGGCGTGACGAAGGAGAGATTTTGGCCGATCAGCACGGCGTTGATATTGGTGTCGCCGACGCGCTGGAGCGCGATGACGCCGCCATGGATGTTGGCCTTGAGTTCGCCACCGGCCAGACTCGTGACGCGCGAGAGATCGACCTCGCCACGCTCCTCGAAGTCCTGGAGCGTGCGGCCGCCGACCGACAATCCCTGCGCCGATCCGGTTTCGCTGTAGCCGTCGAACCGGCCCGCGACGTAGCGCAGCCGCGCCGTCGGCGTGAGCAGATAGCCGTTTCCGATCTCCAGCTTGTAGCCATAGGCAATCTCGGGACTGACGTACCAGCCGCTGTAGTTGGCGGTCGCCGTCTCCATGCCACCAACCGCCGCATTGTTCAGCACCAGACGACGCGATTTGTTGTCGGCATTGCCGCCCTGGAAGGTGAAGTCGAAGAACTGCGCGGCCCATTCGAACCGGCTGTAGGCGCCGGCAAACACATAGTTCGTATCGACCGATTGCGAGTTGAGATCGACCGAGAGGCCGCCCTGCCCGCCACCGAGGAACACGCCGACCAGCCAGTTCGGCTGCACCTTGCGGTCGATGCCGATCGCGCCGCCCCACGCCGTCGAGGTTGCTTGTAGTGTGGAGGCCGTCTCGTCCTGGATGCGCTGGCCGCCAAAGCTGTTGGCCCAGACCGTGATCGGCGCTGGATCGGTCCAGAGGCTGCGCGGCTCCTTGGTGAAGGGCCCGGCCTGGGCGCTCTCCGGCGCATAGGCCATCGCCATCATGTTGCTGCCGGCCGTGCCGCTGCCGCCATTCAGGCGCCCCTGCACCAGCGAGGATACGCCGCCGGTAAAATCCATCAGCGTGCGATCCGTCTGCGCCAGCGCGGTCGGATCGAGCGTCGCGAGCGTCGCGCCGGCGACTACCGACGGGCCGCTGAACTTGCCGCCCGATGTGATGGCGTTGATGGTGCCGTTGAAGTTCACGAAGGTCGGCAGATCGATGGTCGTGAGAGACGACACCCGGCTCGTCGGGGTGAGATTGAGGTTGACGACGTCATTGCCGAAGCCGAAATCCACCACGCCGTTGATCCTGGACCCCGGCAGCAGCGTCAGCGTATCGGCCGCATTCGACAGCTTGATCGCGGTGCCGCCGGTGCCGGTGATCGTGCCCGAGTTCGTGATCGTCGCCGCGTTCAGCGACGTAATACCGACATTGCCGGCAATCGTTCCGGAATTGTTGACGTTGGCGTTGCCCGCCAGAACGCCGGACCCATTGCTTGCGGTCGACTGGACGAGGCCCGTATTGGTCACGTTCGCGATGTTCGCGTTGATGGCCTCGTCGAGTCCGATGATCGTGCCTGAATTGCTGACGTTCCCGAGGATCGCGGCGATCCCGCGGCCTCCCGTAACGGTCCCCGCATTGTCGAGATTGACCGTTATACCGCTCACGGCGATGCCGGTCGGCGACGAAATCAATCCCGTATTGGTCACGTTGACCGTGTCGGCAGCGATCGCGGCCCTCGCACCGGCGATGGTGCCACTGTTGACCACGTTTGCCGCATTATTTGCATGGATACCGAAATCGGTCGCGCTGATCGTGCCGCTGTTGCGGACGGTTGCGTCTCCGACATCCGCGACGATTGCATCGCCGGTGCTGCCGTCGGCCGTAATGGTCCCGGCGTTGTCGATGACGGCAGAGGTGCCGGCAAACACCGCCTGATTGTGTGCGATCACCGTGCCGCCGGCGAGATTCGTCAGCTTGACGCTATCGCCGGAGACGCCAGCCGAACCGCCGGCAATGGTCCCGGAATTGGTGACCGTCGCGAGATATTGGGCCGAGATCACCCCTGCGAGCGAGGTCGTCGTGCGAATCAGACCCGCGTTGTTGATCGTAATGTTGCCCTTCCCGGCCGCCGCAGCGCCATTCGCCGTGATGGTGTCAGCGGCGGCGGAAATCGTACCGGATGCAGCATTGGTCAGGCTCACATTGCCGTCGCGGGCCACGACCGCGTTGCCGCTCGACTGGATCAGTCCGGCATTGCTGACGGCAACGGATTCGTCCGCGATCACGGCGCTCGCGCCGCTGACGGTGCCGGAGGCAAGGTTCGATAGATTGATATTCTTGGCTCTGATGCCGGCTTCGTGGCCGGAAATCGTGCCGGAATTGTTCACCGTGGCCAGACGGTCGGAGAAGATCGCGACGCCCGTTGCGCGCGTCTGGGTGATCAGGCCTGTGCTGAGGTTCGTGATGGTCGCGTTGCCGCTGGTGTCGATGGCCCTGTCCTCGCCCCGGATCGTGCCGGCATTGCTGAGAACGATGGCCGACGGCGTAATGGCGTTAAAGCCGCTGATCGTCGCCCCAGCCAGGTTGGTGACCGTCATGTCGCCGCCGGTGATACCGGCCGCACTGGGTCCACTGATCGTACCGGCGTTTATGAAAACGCTGCCGAAGCCAACCTCGAAGCCAAAATTGAGTCCGCGAACCGTTACGCCCGCACGGATATCATAGGAGTTGTTGTCGTCGTTGCGGGTCCCGTAGCCAGTGCCGCCGCCCTGCTGGTTGTCGGTATCGCTTGCGCACACCACCGTCGTGTTGCTGACCGGCGCCGTGGGCGTACAGGCCGCCATGGCGGGCTCGCTGGTGAACACCGGGATGATCAGCGCGGCCGGCAGCACGAGCCATAGCGATCGCCCCGCCAAACGCCACGGCGCAATATCGTCCACACCCATCACAATCATTCTCAATTCCTCGGCACAGGCTCGTTTTCAGCGGTCCCCCCCGATCGGAGGACACCAACTCACGCGAATTTGGATTCGCTGAACGCCAAGGTAGAAAGGGCCGACGCTTCCGACTTGGACGGAGGCGACCGGCTCTGAGCCCCCAGCGCACCGAAATCGTTTCGTTGCCGCACTGATGCCCGGTTGCGACACTTTCATCCCCCAAATGGATTACGCCTGATCCCAGCCAATTCGTTCCTCGCTCTCCGCCCAGACCGGGGCGCGATAGATCTCCTGTCCGCCAGCATCCCTGACGCGGATCCAGGCGTCGCGATCCCGCAGATCGTCACGCCAGACGAACAGATGTCGCGCCATTTCGTCGGCGACGACGAAGGTCGCCCTGGCCTGCTCGAACACCATCCCGCCCGGGTCGATCTTCACGACATTGTCGACCAGCAGATCAAAGAAGAAACGACGCATTCCAAACTCCAACTCGCCGCGCGAAACGCGGCCTCACGACTTGCTCCGCGCGCCAGAAGACGTAGTCGGCCAAGCACGGGCGCTGCGGTAGGCGCCGGCCTGACCGCAAGGACCGCGCAACAGCCCGCCTTGCATCCGTCCTGGTTGAATCGACAGTTTGCTGAAATTCAGTCGCCCGCGGTCATAGCGCCTCGCCGCTCCTGACGCCGCTCGGCGTCGCGCCATAGGCCCGCCGGAAACAACGGTTGAAATAAGAGAGATCGCCGAAGCCGACGTCATAGGCGATCGAACTCACCGGCCGTCCGGCAAAATCGGGCTCGCGCAGCATGCGATGGGCGCGCTTGAGACGCTGCTCGGTCAGGAAGGACGAGAATGTCTTGCCGTCGGCTTCGAACAGCCGCTGGAGATAGCGCGTGGTCACGCCGAACTCCTGCGCCGCGGTCGCGACCGACAAATCCTGCTGCCAGCAATTGTTGACGATGAAGGATTTCACCTTGCGCAGCCGCGCGGCCCTGACGCCGCGCCGCCCGGCCAGCTCATGAACATCATCCGTCGCGCCGAGAACCCGCGCCACCAGATCGTGGAGATGCGCCACGGAGAGCTGGCGCAATGCCGGCACCGCGAACGCACGTTCGCGCACCAGCGACGTCGCATAGTCGACCAGCAGGCGAAGTCCGGCGGCGTGGTCCGGAATGATTTGCATCACTGCGTCGTCGATATCCACGATCATGGGCGCCAGCACCCGCCGCGGCACACGGATCGACAGACAATTGCCGAGCGAGAGGCGTTCGTAGATCGTCACGTCCTCGGCGCTCGTCAGAACCGCGTTCCCGGGATGAAGCCGCAAGTCTCGTCCGCGCGCAGAGATTTCGACGATGCCGGAGCGATTGACCATCAAGCCAAGGCTGTCGTTGCCGTCGACGACCATTTGCTTGGTCCTGATGACTCGCGCGCCGATCAGCCCGCCGATCACCAGCTGAGCGTCCGGCGAGCTATGAGACGTGAGATTCGCCGCAAACGGCTTCTCGTCCGTCGCCTCGACCTCCGACTTCAACACGCCGCGGCAATAGAATTCGCGCAGCAGCGGCACGCGTTCGTCTTCGGGGATGTGGTCCGTTGAAACATTGAGAATGGAAAATTCATTGTTGCCGCTCACTGCGATCTCTCCAACCCTCGAGCAGGCGCGGTTGTCTCCCCGCACCAAATTTCGGTGCCGGCGCGCATTGTTCCGTGGCGCACGCTGCGCTTCTCGTTCCAGGTGGCGCCATATACGAAAGTCTCAAACGACACGCGTCCTACGTTCGGAGGACCTGCCGATCCTGCTCATCACAATGGATTGAGATTGCATCACGCGCCGTGGATCGCGCTGTGAAATGAATCACACGGCGTCGTCGCTGCTCGTACGCTGTGCAAACGGTGCGGTGAATCCAGCCGCGATCTTGACGAGATCCGCCTGCCTGCCGGCACCTGTCTTCTCGAACAGGCGGCCGAGATGGGTCTTTACCGTGGTTTCGGCAATGCCGAGTTTTGCAGCGATATCGGGAACGCCGCCGATTTCGACGATTGCCATCAGTACGCGCAATTCCGACGGTGTCAGCCGAAAAGCCGACGCGATCGCATCGGGCACCAGCGATGGCACCATCGCCGCCCTCTGAACGAGCAGCACCGTGACCGCGACATCGCGCGGCAGGCTCTGCTCGCGCTTCAGTGGAAGGGCGTGGACAAGATAATGCTGGCCGTCGGCCGATGTCACCAGCTCAATTTGTCGTCGACCGGTCGAGTGAGTCTCGCCAGCCGCAACGATTTCGAACAGACTGCGGAATATTTTGTCCGTCTGGGTGTTACGGGCGACGATCCTGTCGCCAACCATCGCGAGCAGATTGGCATCGACGAACAACTGCCGGCACGCCGCGTTGGCATGCACGACCCGGCCGTCAGCGTCGAGCAGGCAAATCGCGGTGCTCAGGCCGTCGAGAACGTCGGCAAGGTCGTCCACGGTATGCGATCGCGCCCTGATCTGCCGGCCCATGATCCTGGAACGCTGGATGTGGGGCGCGAGCAGCCGCATGCGCTCGCGCATCGAATCGTCGACGGTTCCGCGCGACCGGTGACGCAACACTTGCAAGACGGTGGTGCGCGCGCCGGACTTTTCGAGTGCAACGGTTGCAAGGTCGATCGCGCCCTGCGGCTCGACCCACTCGCGATAGAAGCTCGTCGCCACGAAATCCGCATGTGGCATGATATCGGTCACCCCGATGGCCTGCTCGGCCGCGAAAGCGAGATGGCGGTCGAGCAGCGGATCCTGCTCGACATATCTGTCACGGTAGAGCTGACGGAAGCGGGATTCGGTGCCGAAGTGCTGGTGAATCTCGATCGAGAGCCTCGACGCATCGCGGGACAGGATGGTCGCGGCGCACCCGCCGACGAAATGTGAAACCTGCTCCAGCGCACCGCTGCGCAATGCAGGATCGACCGCGGCATCGTAGATCTCGCCAACGAGAGACGAGAAGCGATTTGCCTGGAGAATCGTCATCGGAGCAACGACGCGATCGGCGTGCGGCCCCGATGGCAAAGTCCACTCGCATATGAAAAATGTGTTGAGGCGACGGACCGGTCAGTCGTCGATTTGGACGAGGAAAAATAGTTACAACGAGATGCTGGAATATCGAACATCGTCCTTGCGTAACGTCAACCGCAGGGTGCGGCTTGGACGTTTTCGCCAAAGACTAGGATAATTACGAACAGCGCGCGGACAGTGTGCCTTGGGTCACGCGCTCGCGCGCTGTCGTCAGGCTTTTATTGCCACCAATTCCCGCCGAGACCAACGGTTCAACGCTATTTGCCTCACCATCACTCTCGTAGGGTGGGCAAAGGCGCATCGCGCCGTGCCCACCATCTCATATCGAATGCAAGACTTGCCGAATGCAAGACGTGGTGGGCACGCTTTCGCTTTGCCCACCCTACGGCAGCGGCGCCAGCGACCTGCAATTTACTTCCGGTTCTCCTCGCAGAACTTCAGCGCCGCGAGCGCTTCGCCGGCGCGTGGGATCTGCATTTCGATGCTGTCGTCCTCATCGTCCTCGAAATCGAGCGTGAGGCGCTTGGCCTTCGAGAGCCGGTCCATGATCGACTGATCGAATTCGAAGATGCCGCGAACGGTGGTCTTGTCCATGACCTCCCACTTCGCCTTCTTCATGATGTCGGCATCGTCGGTGCCGACGTCGGCCCGGAGGATCTCGCCGACCTTGTCCCACTCCCAGCCGTCATAGATCATCACGATGACGATGGCCTTGTCGGAATAGGTGACGACGATGACATAGTCGCGGTTCTCGTCCTCCTTGTCCTTGTAGCCGCGGCTCGCATTGCAATGCGTATCCTGCGAACGCTTCTCGATGGTCCAGTCGCCGACCTTGGACTGTTGCGCGAGCGCCGGACTTGCGCTCAAGGCGGTGACGCCCAAAGCGCCCGCGAGAATTCCAGCAGCGAGAAGGAATCGTTTCATGTCAGCCTCCAGCGGGTTCCCCACCTGGAGATGACCACCTCTGTCGGCGGCTCGCAAGGGTTTGAACAGAGCCGAGAAGGCTGGCCGACGGCGTATGAGCCGGCCCTACCCCCGCCGCGGGACGATCGCGATCGGGGTGAAGGTGTAAACCTCCTCGCCGTTCTGGTTGAACATCGTCCACTTCACCAGCGCGATGCCCTGCGGCTTCGACTTCGACGGCGTCAGGCTCATGACCTCGCCGACCAGATGCAGGCGGTCGTTAGGCCGCACCGGGATGGTCCAGCGCAGGCCGTCAACACCCGCGCCGATTAGCGGATGCGGGCCGAACGGGCGGGCCTGGATCGCCAGCTTCATGGCCATCGCGGCGGTGTGCCATCCCGACGCAGCCAGGCCCCTGAACAGGGTCTCCTTGGCGGCCTCATGGTCGAGATGCATCGGCTGCGGATCGAACTCGGCCGCAAAGCGCTTGATGTCGGCCTCGGTAACCACGACCTCGGGCGATTTGAACCGCATTCCGACGGTGAGATCGTCGAACCATTCGACCTGCGCCATGATTTTGCCTCGTAATGGGATGCACCGCCCCGCCTGAGGTGCGCGGCTGAAGGGATTATGTGGGAAGGCACATAGCGGCTCCGCACCGCACAAACCAGCCCAGGGTTCCCCCGCGAAACCGCTTTCCTGATGCGACGAAACACGCCTGAAACAGATGGCCGGTTAAGTCGTTGTCAAAATAAATACAGGGACGGCCACCATGCAATTCTTGCTCGAACTGATCTACGATTATTCCTGCTGCCAGAACCTCGTCGCCCAACTGCACCGGGAGGACGAGCTATGATCGAGTTGATCTCCGCCCTCCTCGCCCTTTGCAGCATCGGCGTCTTCGCAGCGCATGCGCTGGATGCCTATCGCACCACGCACTGAGAAGCAGACTCCGCCGGCGCTAGAATGGGCGCCGGTAAAAGTGTTCCGAATGCGTTGCCGGCGGAAACCGGTTGGCGAGTGCCAATGCGCCCTTCTCGTCCGTCTCGAGCGCGATCTTCTGCGCCAGCATGACGTCGCCCGGCACGAGAAATCCTGACGGGACGAAGCACCATCCCATCGTCGCATGACCCTCGCCGTCGATCTCGTGGACGTTGGCGGCGGTACCGTAGTGGATGCGATAGACCTTGCCGGTATCGCACCCGGTCACATCGAAATAGCGATGCTGCTCGAATTGCGCGCGTTGCGCAGGCGACAGCCATTCGGCCAGAAGCCTGCGGCCGCGGGCATCCGGCGTGTTCTCGCCGAAGAAGCGCCGATAGAGTTCGCGTAGCGCATGCAGACGCGCACGCGCCGGCGCGCGGAGCCAAACTGCCGCGAACATGGGCAGCTCAGATCAACCGCCGACCAGGCGCGGGTAGAACAGCGTTTCGTGCGCGGTCGGATCGAATGATTTGATACGCGTGACTTCGCCGGGCCCGGTTCTGAAAGCAGCGGTAAAACCGGTTCCGGTCAACTCCCAAAAGCGCTGCTCGGCTCGCGCCAGCGCTTCGGCATTGTCGGGATCAAACTCGTGGCGGGTGTCGCCCGTTTGGTCCATCACGATCTGGGTTGCCATCTTGAGTCTCCTCATGCCCAGCCCTGCCCCCGATCAAAGCAAACCTCGTGCCGTCAGTTCCTCAACGCAACAACTTTCTCCTACGCCGGCGCGTTGAATCTGGCGAATCACCTCACCGCGATGCGGCTCTGCCGCCCTCGTCGATCTGCCGGCCCATCAACGCAATCGCCTTCTGATAGACGCCCGCGGCGTTCCAGGCTTCGATGGCCGCGAAGTTCGGCTCGCCCGGCTGGTAACCGGCTCCCGCCTTCCAGCCATGGGCTTTCAGGAAATTCGCGGTCGAGTTCAGCGCGTTGGCGGCAACTTCGAGATTGCCGGTGCCATAGGCCAGAATGTTCTTGGGCATGAACTGGGTCTGGCCGACCTCGCCATGCATGGAGCCGCGGGTTGCCCCCGACAGGGTGCCGCGGTCGATCAGCTTCAGCGCGGCATAGAGCTGGTCGGTGAAGAATTCGGGACGGCGGCAGTCATAAGCGAGCGTCGCGATCGAGGAGAGCATGTTCTGGTTGCCGCGCTGGCTGCCGAAGCCGGTCTCCATGCCCCAGATCGCGAGCAGCGGTCCGGGCGGGACGCCGTAGCGCTGCTCGATCGAGGCGAACAACGCCGCCTGCGACTGCTTGAGCTGCCGCCCTTTGGCGACGATGGTGGTGGCGCCGCGCTTGGCGAGGAACTGGTCAAGCGTCAGCTGGAAACTGCGCTGGCCGCGGTCGGCTGCGATGGTGGCGCTGGCGTAATTGGTCTGCATCAAGGCCGCGATTGCGGTCTGGCCGACACCCTTGCCTTGCGCCTCCGCGCCGAACTCGCGCTTCCAGGTCTCGAAGCCGGCCGGCGAGCTGCCGCAGGTGGCGGCGCGCGCGACGCCCGTCAGCGAGAGAAGCAGCGCGGCGGCGCCGATCATGGCCGTCGCAACGGTCCTGCCCTTGGTCATTCGTCGTTCCTCTCACTTGAAGGTGCGCGACCGGCTCGCGCGGGTGCATGATCCTACGTCGGCCCTGCTCGTCAAGCCCTACCGGACACGACAGATGCCTTGACACCGGGTCGATCACCGACCTCTCAACCGCCCCGGTGAAGCAGGAAATCCACCATGATGCCCTGGTGCTGCTCGTACATGTCCGTGCCGGTCCCGGTCACGCAACCCACCTTACGCGCCGCTGCGATGAAGGGCGAGACTTCGGGCTTTGTAATGACGCAACCGCAATAGGTCGACGGCGCCAGCCGCGCGACATCGACCGGCAGCGGGTCGCCCTCCTTCATCCCCGCCGGGGTCGCATTGGCGACGAAATCGAAGCCGGCGGGATCCATGCTGCCGATCCGCACCGGCGCCTTGCGGAGCCCGTTGAGCCTGCCTATCAGCGCATCACGGCGCTCGATTGAGCTGTCATGGATGGCGAGCTCGCGGATGCCCGCTTCAATCAGTTCAAGCGCAATGGCCGAGCCCGCACCGCCGGCACCGACGAGCAGCGCCCGCATGCCCCTCGGGCTGACCCCCTTCGCCTGCGCGGCACCGACGAAACCGACGCCGTCAACCATGTCGCCATGCCACATGCCGTCAGGGCGCCGACACATCAGGTTCACCGTTCGCAAAAATCGTGCGCGCGCCGTCGTGCTCGTGCAAGCCTCATAACAGGCAAATTTGTGCGGGATGGTCACGACAATTCCATCAAGGTTCTTCAGCCTCGCCGCCACCGAGAGGAAATCCGGCAGATCCGCCGGCGCGACCTGAACCGGCATCAGAATGCCGTCATGCCCGCGTGCGGCGAAGGCGGCGCTCACGCCTGCCGGCGAACGCACCTGCGCGATGGGATCGCCGACGATGACGTAAAGCCGCGTCGCGCCTGATGGAGCCGGGATCATGCCGCTCAAGCCGAAACCTCGGGTGTCAATTCCAAGCCGTCGAGATTGCCCTCCTTGCGCCACTTATCGAGCAGCCGCAGGAACGCCACCGGGCCGCGCCAATATTGGCTGTTTCTCGCCGCGATCGGATCGAACACGCCTTCATTGTTGTAATAGCCGGGCGTGCATTCGGCCAGATAGTTCTGGCGGCCGAGCGCAGCCTTGACCACCTCATCGACCCAGGCGTTCTCGGCGGCAAGCGTCGGCTCCAGCGTTCGCGCCTTGCGCTTGCGCGCCTCGGCGATGACGTAGGCAATGTGCTGCGACTGCTCGTCGATGATGTGCGGGAAGTTGGCGCTCTGGCCGGCCTGCACCGTGACGATCAGGAAGCAGTTCGGGAAGCCGCGGCTGTAGAAGCCGTGCATCGTCTTGACGCCGTCGCGCCAGCGCTCGGACAGGCTGATGCCGTCGCGGCCATGGACCTCGAAGCCCATGCGGCGCGCATAGTCCGTGCCGACCTCGAAGCCGCTGGCATAGATCAGGCAGTCGAGCTCGTAGGCCTTGCCGTCGACCACCACGGCATTCTCGGTAACGCGCTCGACGCCCTGCCCTCTGGTGTCGACGAGATGTACGTTGGGACGGTTGAAGGTGTCGAGATATTCGTCGTGGAAGCACGGTCGCTTGCAGAACGCCTTGTACCAGGGCTTCAGCGCCGCCGCGGCGGCCTCGTCCTCGACGATCGCATCGACGCGCGCACGGATCTCCTCCATCTTGCGGTAGTCGGCCTGTTCGATGACCTTCAGCGCCTCCTCCATCGAGGTCACCGGCTGTGGCTGACGGCGCGGCGCCAGCAGGATCTCGCCGAGCAGCCCGGTCCAGCCGTCCTGCACCAGATCCCGCTCGAACGGCTCGCCTGAGATCACCGCCGTGAAATTGTCCATGCGCTCGCGCTGCCAGCCGGGTGTCAGGCTCTGCGCCCAACTCTGATCCGTCGGGCGGTCGTCGCGCACGCCGATCGCCGATGGCGTGCGCTGGAAGACGTAGAGCTCTTTTGCAGAACGGCCGAGATGCGGCACGCATTGCACGGCGGTGGCGCCGGTGCCGATGATGCCGACGCGCTTGTCGGCGAGCCCCGTCAGGCCGCCCTCGGCGGTGCCGCCGGTGTAGGCATAATCCCAGCGGCTGGTGTGGAAGCTGTGGCCCTTGAAACTCTTGATCCCGGGAATGCCCGGCAGCTTCGGACGGCTCAGCGGGCCGCCGGCGAGAATGACGAAGCGCGCGTGGATGCGATCGCCACGGTCGGTCTCGACCAGCCAGCGGGCTTCATCCTCCTGCCATTCCATCCGCGCGATGATCGTCTGGAACAGAGCGCGCTCATAGAGGCCGAAGTGCCGACCGATGCGGCGCGAATGTTCGTAGATCTCGGGCGCCCGCGCATATTTGCGCACCGGCATGTAACCCGTCTCTTCCAGCAGCGGCAGGTAGATGTAGCTCTCGGTGTCGCACGCCGCACCAGGGTAACGATTCCAGTACCAGGTGCCGCCGAAATCGGCGGCCTTTTCCACCATGCGAAAATCGTCGATGCCGGCCGCACGCAGGCGCGCGCCACACAAGAGACCGCCGAAGCCGCCGCCGACGATGAGCACTTCAGTCTGTTCGCTGACGGGCGCGCGTGCAAATCCGGGGTCGGCCCAGGGATCGTCGAGGTAGCGGCCGAAATCGCCTGATACCTCGACATATTGCGCCTTGCCCTCGGTGCGCAGGCGGCGATCGCGCTCGTCGCGATAGCGCGCGCGGAGTGCGGCAATGTCGACCTTAGGTTCGCCGGCTGCACCGGTCTTGTGTCTTTCCGCTGACATCGATTTCCTCCAGGGCGACGGCTGTTTCGGATCACTTAGCCTCGAAAAAGTGGCGCATGCAATCGCGTCCCATGCTTTTTGCGTGAATGCCGCGTGACGTTCCGCTAACCTCGCGCGCAAATCACAAGCATACGCCACGCAACGACGTGGCTGCGGAGGAGACCATGCAGGGATTGATGATGGACATGCCGCTGCTGATCAGCGGCCTGATCCAATATGCCGCCGACTATCACGGCGAAGCCGAAATCGTCGCGCGCGAGATCGAGGGCGACATCCATCGTTACACCTATGCGGACGCCCATCCCCGCATCAAGCGCATGGCGCTGGCGCTCAAGCGGCTCGGCATGAAGCAAGGCGACCGAGTCGGCACGCTGGCCTGGAATACGCACCGGCATTTCGAGATGTTCTATGCCGCGCCGGGCATGGGCTATGTGCTGCACACCGTCAACCCGCGGCTGTTTCCCGAACAGCTGGTCTACATCGTCAACCACGCCGAGGACCGGTTGCTGTTCATCGACCGCGCTACGCTGCCGCTGGTCGAGGCGATCGCGCCGCAGCTCAAGACGATCGAGGCCTTCGTCGTGATGTCCTCGCGCGAGCGGATGCCGGAGACGAAGCTTGCCAACGTGCATTGCTACGAGGACTTGCTGGAGAAGGAAAACGACGCCGGTTTCGCCTGGCCGGAGTTCGACGAAAAGTCCGCCTCCACCATCTGTTACACCTCGGGCACGACGGGCAATCCCAAGGGCGTGATCTATTCACACCGCGCCGCGATCCTGCAGACCATGACTTGCAGCAGTTTCGACTTCCTGCCCGGACATGTCGAAGGCGTGCGCGAGGTGATGATGCCGATGGCGCCGCTGTTCCACGGCAATGGCTGGAACATGCCATTCACCGCGCCCTATACGGGATCGAAGTTGGTGCTGCCCGGCCGCAACTACGAGCCCGACAAGCTCTATGAACTGCTCGAAGGCGAGAAAGTAACGCTGTCGGCGGGTGTGCCGAGCTTCTGGCTGATCCTGCTCGACTGGCTCGGCCGCACGGGGAATAAATTCACGACGCTCCGCGCGACGCTGTCGTCGGGCTCGGCACCGCCGCGCGCGATGGTCGAGAAGCTCAAGCGCGACTACGACATCGACTATATCCAGGCCTGGGGCATGACCGAGGCCCTGGGTTGCTCGATGCCGGGCTTGCGGCCGGGCTCCGAGCATCTCGGTGACAAGGAAAAATTCGACCGGCGCCAGGTCTCGGGCCGCGCCTGCTTCGGCACAGCCTTGCGAATTGTCGATGACGGCGGCACCGAGCTGCCGCGCGACGGCAAGACCGTCGGTCATCTGCGCGCCCGCGGTCCGTGGGTTGCCTCCGGCTACATGAAGTTGGAGGAAGGCCTCGACCGCGACGGCTGGCTGATCACCGGCGACATGGCCGTGATCGATCCACAAGGCCACGTCACGCTGACCGACCGCTCCAAGGACGTGATCAAATCCGGCGGCGAATGGATCTCCTCGATCCAGCTCGAGGATGTCGCCCTGTCTCATCCCGATGTGCTGCAGGCCGCCGTGGTCGCCATCAACCATGAGAAATGGCAGGAGCGTCCTTTGCTCCTCGTCGTCCGCAAGAAGGGCGCGACCGTCGACGGCAAGACCCTGCTCGACCACATGCGCCCGAAGATCGCGAGCTGGTGGATGCCGGATGCCGTCGAATTTCTGGACGAGTTTCCGATGACCGGCACCGGCAAGGTGCTGAAGTCCGCGCTGCGCGAGAAGTTCAGGGGGTATCGCGTCGCCTGAACTCGCGCGATCGCGCAGGTCTATTCCGTATGCGATCGTCTTCATCTTTTGGTAGATTTCGGAGCGATATATCGGAACGTCGTATCCCGTATCGAGGACCCAATGGCGTTTTCCGGATTGGGCCTGCATCTCGGCAATCTCTCGCGCCTGTCGAACGCGCAGACGCGCTCGATCAGCCCCGAGAACTTTTCGGGCGAAAAGGGCAAGGGCGGCATGTCCGTCGACGGCCCGGCCGCGCGCCAGGCCCGTGATCTCGGCCAAGGCTGGAAGGTCTCGCCCTATGTCGTGATCGAGCCCGGCGCGACCTTCACGCTCGCCGACATCGAGGGCCAGGGCGCGATCCAGCAGATCTGGATGACGCTGGCGCGCGGCCGTCTGCGCCACTCCATCCTGCGCGTCTACTGGGATGACCAAACGCTGCCGAGCGTGGAATGCCCGGCCGGCGATTTCTTTGCCTGCGGCTGGGAAGAGTTCGCGCAGGTGTCCTCGCTCGCGGTCTGCGTCAATCCCGGCCGCGCCTTCAACTGCTACTGGGAAATGCCGTTTCGCAAGCGCGCGCGATTCACGCTGGAGAACCGGAGCGAGGAGCAGCTCACCGTCTACTACCAGATCAACTATACGCTAACTGAAGTGCCCGAGGAGTGCGCTTACTTCCACGCGCAATTCCGGCGCACCAATCCGCTGCCCTACAAGGCGGTCTACACCATCCTCGATGGCGTCAGGGGCGCCGGCCACTATGTCGGCACCTACATGGCGTGGGGCGTCAACAACAACGGCTGGTGGGGCGAAGGCGAGATCAAGTTCTTCATCGACGGCGACGGTGAGTTTCCGACGATCTGCGGCACCGGCACCGAGGACTATTTTTGCGGGGCCTATAATTTCGATCCCCATGTCGCGCATGCCGGCCAGGGGCAATCCCGCTATTTGGAGTTCACCACGCCCTATGCCGGCCTGCCGCAGGTGATCCGCCCCGACGGCGTCTACAAATCGCAGCAGCGCTTCGGCCTGTACCGCTGGCACATCCCGGACCCCATCCGCTTCCGCAGCGATCTGCGCGTGACGATCCAGGCGCTGGGTTGGCTGCCCGGCGTCAAAGAAGCAAAGTATCTTCCGTTGCAGGACGACATCGCCTCGGTCGCGTTCTGGTACCAGACGCTGCCGACGGCGCCCTTCCCGACATTGCCCGGGCCGGATTATCTCGAAATCGGCTAGGCCGCCCTTCCCCACGTTCGCGAGATTTTACGCCGCCCGGACGTCATGAAGATCGTCCGGGCGGCGCCTTCGTGTTCAATGCCGGCTACCACGAGTACTGGAGGCCGACCCGTCCAAGTGCCCTGATGTCGCTCCACGACTGTGCCGGGATCGCCACGCCGAACTCCGTCGCCGTCCGGTTCGACGTGGACGTCAGGTTGCCGCGATCGAGACCGAGCGCGATGCCCATGGTCAGCGACAGGTTTCCCTGGATCCTGATCATGCCGACGGCACCGGCGGCATGCTGGCCGTCGAACACCGCCCAGTGCGTCGAGATCGCGTAGTTGGTCCCGTCAGGCAGGAACGGATTGACGAGCGAAGTCGCCATCGCGGTTCCCGTCGCTGCACGCGTGACCTGGCGCGCAATGTCGAACTGGCTCTGCACGGTCTGCGCCGCGTTCACGCAGGTGTCGGTCCCCGGGATGTAGAAAAAGCCCGCCCCGTAGAGCGAGCAGACTTTTTCGTATTCGACCACGGCATGGCCCGGCGTCGGGATCGCCAGAGCCAAGGCGGCAGTCGCGAAAACCGCGCGCAGGTCACGTCCGAGGACGCATCGTGCCGCGTTGATGAGCTTCCACATCTTTGTCTCCATCAATGACGGTCTTGCTGCTCAGTAACGAGCAACGATGGCATCGCCGTTGAAGCGGTAGTTCACGCCGAGCTTCACGAGATGGAGGTCATGGTCGACGTTCTGGGGGCTGATCCGTGTGCTCAGCGCGATCGCGGCCGGACCGAAATACAGATAGTCGTACTCCAGTCGCGCCGAGAGATTGTGCGTCAGCGCGTATTCAAGGCCGACGCCGCCGGTCAAACCGGTTCGCTGATGGTTGACGTCGAGCGGAGCAACCGTGCCGACAAAGGCCTGGTAGGCAACGTTGGCCCATGCAACGCCGCCTTTGGCGTAAGCCAGCACATTGTCAAACGCGTAGCCGATACGACCGGTGCCCGTCGCCAGTGCCTGGTACGACACTGAAAGGCCGGACACGATGGGGTTCGCAGGATCGAACGGCCGATTGCCCTTGATCGACGCCCAGGAGAGATCGAGTTCGGCGCCGACCACGATGTTGTCGAACTGCCAGTTGCCGCCAACCTGCGCACCTGCGAGCGCGCCCTTTGTATCCATCGTGAAGCGGTCTTGCGCGAATACGAAGCTCGGGTCGACGAGCCGGCTGCTGCCCATGCCATAACCGCCATGAGCGCCGATGTAGAAGCCGTTCCAGAGCGGCACCGGTGCGACGACCGGAGCCTTCACGGTCATGTCGGCTGCGCTCGCGGGTGTGACAATGAGGGGCATGGCCGCGAGAAGCGGCGTGGCGGCAGCAACGCAGGAAAGGAAGCGGCGCGCCGATCGCGAGAGAGAGATTGTCATGGGGTGATCTTTCAAAATGTCGGAATGAATTTGCGGAGCTGTTGTCGCGTGCTTCACCAGGCGTACATGAAGCCCGCGCGGCCGAGGCCGCGGACGTCGCTCCACGATTGCGCCGGGATCGCCGTGCCGAATTCCGTCTGCGTCCGATTGGTGAGGGACGTGAGGCTTCCCTTGTCGAGACCGAGCGAGAAGCCGCCCGAGAACACGAAATTGCCGGAGAGCCGGACCAGGCCGGAGAAACCCGCGGCATGCTGGCCGTCATAGGTCGCCCAATGGGTCGAGACCGCGTAGTTCGTGCCACCCGGAAGCCACGGCGCGACGAGCGACGCAGCCATCGCAGTGCCGGTCGACGCGCGGGTCTGCGCACGCGCGAGATCGAACTGGTTGGTCGCGATCTGGTTGGCGTTGGTGCAGGTGTCGGTGCCCGGAATGTAGAAGAAGCCGGCGCCGTACAAGGAGCAGACCTTGACGTATTCGACCGGCGCGGCGTGGCTTGGCACGGCGATCAAGGCGGCGAGGCCGGCGGTGACGACTGCGGCGATCCTGGACATGGCGGACATGATGTTGTCTCCGAGATTTTCTGTTGAATGTTGTTTCAATGTGCCGGGGACTTAACGCGGGAGGCCGTCGTCGCCGTTGAAGCGGATGTTGATGCCGGCCTTCACCACCTGGACGAAGTGCTTGATCTCGGACGTCGTGTCCGGGGTCACCCAGTGGAGCGTCTCGGTCGGGAGAAAGATCGCGTTGTATTCGACCTTGGCGGAGACGTTGCGCAGGAAGGCGACTTCCAAGCCGACGCCGCCGACGGCACCGAACAATTCGCGGTTGTAGTTGGTGATCTCCGGGGTGAACCGCGACGAGAGCTCCATGCGGGCATAGGCGGCACCGCCCTTCACGTAGGCGAGCCATTGGCCCGAGGCGTAGCCGACCCGGCCCGTTGCAGTCGCAAGCGCGGTGTAGCCGACCCCGTTAGTGGTGCTCGACGTGGAGAAGGGCGAGGTGCTGGTGTTGCCCTTCACGAAGGACCAGGAGCCGTCGACCTCGGCACCAAGGACATAGTTGCCCAGCTGCCAATTGTAGCCGAGCTGCCCGCCCGCGAGCGGTCCGTTGTAATAGGCAAAGAACGGATTGTTCGCGGGACTGTTGCTGGCGTCGCGAAACTCCGACTTGCCCCATCCCCATCCGCCGTGAACGCCGGCATAGAAGCCGGACCAGGAGACGACGGGTGAAGGCAGCGGGCCGCCTGCGAGAGCGGGGGAAGCGATGATCGCGCTCGCCGTTGCAACGGCGGCCGCGAACCTAATGCGGCGAGTTACGGAGCAGTTTGAATGTGCGCGCATGTTGAAGTCCATTTCTGGTTCTGGATTTGGGATTGCTTTGTCTGGGCTCTCTATTTTAAGTTGCTTTTGAAGTCGCGATATCATGGTCAAGGCCCTGCTTGCTTTTGAACGAACGAAACCGGCGATCGCGCAGCTCGCGGATCGACGTGAAGAACTATTGGTTGATGGAAGAACCCCAGCGCGGTCTGGGACAACATGGTCCGCGGCTGATCGATTGGCGAACTAGACGAACGCGATCCGCAAGGATGTGCGCCCGTAGCCCCCTCGTATTGTCATGACCGATGCCCCCACTTTTGATTGAGGCCGATCTTAGGCACGACCTTTCGGATTGCCAGTCGCGTCAAAGTCACAGTTGCTGATTGTTTCCAGCGCGCTTCTCATTCGATGCACAAACGCAAGACAACGCGTGAATGAGCGTTAATATCGCGGCGCAACAGTCGAACTCTCGCGCGATTTGCGCACGACGAGTCGATGAAAATACGATGTGGCGCGATTGCCGATGAGATTCGAATTTGCTCACAGCGCGGGGCGCTGATTGACCGACAGGAGACCTGAGATGCTCTACCCGATGTCGCCCAAAGTCGTCGAGCTCAAGCGCAAGCTCGAGAGTTTCATGGACCGGCACATCTATCCGAACGAGGAGCGCTTCTATCGCGAGGCCGAAGAACTCGGACCATGGAAGGTCTTTCCCATCGTCGAGGAGCTGAAACCGCTGGCGCGCGCGGAAGGCCTCTGGAATCTGTTCCTGCCGGAGTCCAGCCACGGCGCCGGCCTCACCAATCTCGAATACGCCCCGCTCTGTGAAGTCATGGGCCGCTCGCATCTCGCGCCCGAAGTGTTCAATTGCTCGGCGCCCGACACCGGCAACATGGAGGTGCTGGAGCGTTACGGCACGAGAGAGGACAAGGAGCGCTGGCTGAAGCCGCTGCTCGCGGGCGAAATCCGCTCCTGCTTCGCGATGACCGAGCCGGCCGTCGCATCGTCCGATGCGACCAACATCGAGAGCTCGATCGTGCGCGACGGCGACCATTACGTCATCAACGGCCGCAAATGGTACACGACCAATGCGACCGATCCGCGCTGCAAGATCTGCATCTTCATGGGCAAGACCGACCCCGACAATGCCGACCGCCACAAGCAGCAATCGATGATCCTGGTGCCGATGGACACGGGGGGCATCGAGGTGAAGCGCCCCCTGCCCGTGTTCGGCTTTTACGGCGTGCCTGATCGGGCCTCCGAGGTGATCTTCACCAATGTGCGCGTGCCCAAGGAGAACATGCTGCTCGGCGAGGGCCGCGGTTTCGAGATCGCGCAGGGCCGCCTCGGTCCCGGCCGCATCCATCACTGCATGCGGCTGATCGGCCTGTCCGAACGCACGCTGGAAAAGATGTGCCGCCGCGTCCGCAGCCGCGTCGCCTTCGGCAAGCCAGTCTCCGAGCAGACCGTGACGCAGGAGCGCATCGCGGAGGCCCGCATTATGATCGAGCAGGCGCGCCTGCTGACGCTCAACGCCGCCTACGCGATGGACACGGTCGGCAACAAGGTGGCGAAGGCCGAGATCGCGATGATCAAGGTCGCCGTGCCCAACATGGCTTGCCAGGTCATCGACTGGGCGATCCAGGCCCATGGCGGCGGCGGCACGTCAAACGATTTCGGACTGACGCAGGCCTATGCAACGGCGCGGCTGCTGCGGCTGGCGGACGGACCGGACGAGGTGCATCGGAACCAGATCGCGCGGTTCGAGCTGAAGAAATATTCGAACGCTTGATCCTTGCTCGTGAGGCGACGGCAGTGCCCTCTTCCCTTCTCGCCTTGCGGGAGAAGGTGGCGCGAAGCGCCGGATGAGGGGTATCTCTCCGCCCGGTAAGCGCGGAGACATACCTTTCACCCAAGTGAGCTTGTGTCTACGAGCGGAGATGCCCTCTCCCGCAAGGGGAGAGGGCGCAGTCATGCACAGCGGCCCTTCAGTTCAACACCTCCACCGTCGCCGAACGTCCTGCAACCAGCGACATCCCGGCCGGCACCGGATCGAGCGCGATGCGGACCGGCACGCGTTGCGCCAGACGTACCCAGCTGAAGGTCGGATTGACGTTCGCAAGCATGCTGGCGCCCTCCGCACGGTCGCGATCCTCGATGCCGGCGGCGATGCTTTCGACGCGGCCCGACAGCGTCACCTTCTCGCCCATCAGGCGGATTTGCACCTTGTCGCCGACGCGGATGCGCGCGAGTTTTGTCTCCTCGAAATAGCCTTCGACGTGCAGCGTGTCGGTGTCTACCAGCGCCATCACGCCCTTCCCGGCCGTAACGTAGGCACCGGGGCGCAAATCCATATTGGTGATGACGCCATTCACGGAGGCATGAACCTCGCTGCGGTCGAGATTGAGCTGGGCGACCGCACGGTCGGCGACAGCCGCATCGAACGACGCCTTGGCCTGGAGCTGCGTGGCCAGCACCTGCTCCTGCTTCTGCTGCGACACCGCGTCGGTCGTCAGCGCGCTGTAGCGCTTCAGATCGGCATTGGCCTGATCGAGCGTGGCCTGATGACCCGCGACCGACGCATCAGCCTGCCGTAGCGCCAGCGCAAAACGTTCGCGGTCGATCCTGAACAGAACGTCGCCGCGGCGGACCTTCTGGTTGTCCTTGACCAGCACCTCGGTGACGAAGCCCGACACATCGGGCGCAACCTGCACCACGTCGGCGCGCACGCGGCCGTCGCGGGTCCAGGGCTGTTCCATGTAATAGACCCACAGCTCGCGGCCAACGGCGAGCGCGGCCACGACGGCCAGCACGGTCAACGCGAGGCGGCCAAGCCAGGCAAGATTCCCCTTCATGACAAAAACTCCGAGAGATAGACGACGACGCCGAGCAGGCAGACGAAGATCGCGAAATCGAACAGCGCACGATGCCAGACCAGCTGGTACAGGTCGAAGCGCTGCATGAGCCGGCGCAGCACCGCGCTCAGCGCATAGGCGACGATGATCCACAGCAGCAGCGCCGGCACCAGCACGCCGTAGATGTCGATGACGTATCTCATGCCGCAGCACTCTCGCCTGCACGCGGCCGATAGGCCGGTGCGTCCGGAAACAGCCCGCGGCGAATGCCGACGAGGCCGATCAGCGCATCCTCGCGCGCCTTTTCGTTGGGATCCTTCACGGCTTGCGCGAGGGCCCTGTCGACGCTTGTCAGCAATTCGAGCGGCATGCCGCCGCCGGCAAATTTGCGGCAGGCAATGGCGAGCCGGTCGAGCATGTCGTCGATGACGGAGATGGTCGGCACCGCGAGGCCGTAGCGCGCCCGGCGCAGATCGATGATGTTGATCCCGATCCGGAGCTGGACCAGGCTGTCGGTGTCGCGGCGATCGCTCTCGGACAGAAAGGCGATGCGCTGAACCAGAAGCCCGAGCCGGTGCAGCATGAGTCCTGCGAACTCGGCACGGTCACGCTTGCCGCGCCGCTCGGCGGCGATGGCGAGCGTGGTCCAGTTCGACAGCACCAGCCGATTGGCGATCCACTCCGCACCCACCCCGCGCGCGATCCGCGTCACGAGCTCGGCGATGACGACTCCGACGAAGAAGGCGACGGCGGAATTGGCGTAAGACGCGAAATCCGCGTTGTAGGTCGATTGCAGCGCCAGCAAAGTTGCGGTGTTGGCCGCCAGCGCCAGGCCGGTGCCGGCCGTCGCCGGCCGTGCGATCAGGAAGCCATAGAGCAGGAAGGTCGGCGCCAGCGCGACGACCAGGACCTCGAGATGGGAGATCGCCGGCACCAGCGCGAACAGATAGATCGCAACGACGACGATGGCGACCAGCGACCACAGGCCAAAGCTGCGGATGAAGCGCGCAGGCTCGTCCTGTGCGGCGAAGAACGAGCATGCGACCGCCGCCATCATCGGCGCCGAGGCGCCATCCGGCCAGCCGGTGCCAATCCAGAACGCGCAGCAGATCAGGATGGCCGTGGCCGCACCGGCCGCCGACCACAAGGCGAGGCCGCGATCCCTGTGACGTACGGGCGCGGCGCCGGCCTCGGACTGAAAAGCGAGATCGAGCGTTGAAACGTCGCGGCCCTCGGCAATCGCCTCGGTCAGCGTGCGGCAGTCCCGCGAAAGATCGACCAGCTCGCGCAACCGCAATAACAGGCTGGTGGTGATGATCCGCTCCCAGGAGGCGTCGTCATCCAGCACGGCCTGCCGCTCTGCAATCATCGCCCTGATACGCTCGACCGGCTGCCGCGCACCGACATCGCTCACGATCCATTGCGCCAGATCGTCCAGCAGCCGCTTCAACTCCGGCTGCCGGCGCAAGGCCTCCTCCCCCAGCGCGACCAGCCGGTCCTCCAGCGAGGCGATCACCGGCAGCAGCATCAGCATGCGCAGCCTGATCTCGCCGAGACCGCTCGCCGCATGGCGGTCGGTCAGCCGGTCATAGGCGAGATGGGTGGACAGCGTGTCGATCTCGACGATGTCGGTGGCAAGCTTGAGGCGCCTGGGGCGGCGGGATTCGCTGGTGCCGTCCCGCAACAACACGGCCTGGCTGAGACGACGCGCATCAGCCAGCCAGAGATCGACGCGGTTTGCCACCGCAGGTGCAACGCTACGGGGAAAGACGATGGTGGAGACGAGACTGGCGCAGATGATGCCGAGGCAAATCTCCTCCACCCGCGCAACGGCGGTATCGAAGATCGCGCCGGGTTCCGACACCGCGGGAAAGCCGATCAGCGCGACCGTGTATCCGGCCAGCATGAAGACGTAGCTGCGCGGCGTGCCGTCGAGCAGCGACAGATAGAGGCAGAGGCCAACCCAGAGTGCGATGGCAAGGCAGAGCAATTCCGGCGCATTGATCAGGTTCGGCACCAGGATCACCGTCATGATCGCGCCGGCCAGCGTGCCCATGACGCGGAAGAAGGCCTTGGAGCTGGTCGCACCGGCCAGCGGCTGCGAGGTGATGTAGACCGTCGCCATCGCCCAATAGGGCCGCGGCAAATCCATCGCCAGCGCGATGACGAGCGCCAGGATCGACGCTGCAAACGTCTTCAAAGCAAAAATGAGGTCCGCATGGCGGACCAGGAACGGCTCATCCGCGCGCATGGCTACTTCGTCTCTGGACCCGTCTTGCTGTTTTGCAGACGGCTGGCTCGCTGTTCGATGCGCTGAAGCGTCTCGAAGGTTATCGCAAGTTCTTCTGTACCGATATCCTTGAGGAGGCTGGCCCGAACGCGCCGCAGGATCCGGTTGGTCTCCTCGAGCTTGGCCTCGCCGGCCTTGGTGAGATGTAACGTTTTGGCACGACGATCGGTGGGATCTTCGCGGCGCTCCACCAGACCCTCGGCCTGGAGCAGATCGATCAGCCGGACCAGCGACGGCCCCTCGATGCCGAGCTCATCGGCGAGCACGCCCTGCCGCACGTTCTCGCCCTGGCGCGACAGCACCAGCAACGGAATCGCGGTCGCATAGGACAGGCCGTGATCGGACAGCGCCTGATCCGACTCACGACGCCAGATGCGGCCAAGGCGGGTGACGAGCCGGCCGATTTCGGCATGGATATGACCCTGCGACGGTGCCATGTAAATTAGATAGGACGCGAACTATTAGGCTACAACCATGTAGCGTCCCAGATTGCTGCCGATCACGCAAAAGCGAACGAGGCCAGTTCAGTTGGCCCCGGGTTCCGCGACCGAAGCACGGGAGGCGACAGCAGGCGAAAGCACGCTGGCGCTGATCCCGCCCCTTGAGGAGACCGCTGCAAGCGGTCGTCCCGAAGGACGAGGCGCTTGCCCGGACGACGCCACATCGTATCCGGTAGAGCGCCCTCGCCTCACTTCACCAGATAAACGTCAGGATCAGCGCTCGAGCTCGGCGTCTTAAAGGCCTGGCGCAGGGCCGCCGAGATCGGGACGTTGTAGTTGATCCCGTTGGGCGGCGTCGGCGATTCCAGCCACTTCCTGTAGAGGACCTCGATCTCCGGGCTTGCGTAGAGCTCCGCGGTCGCGCGATCGGCCAGCGCCTTGAACGGCGCATCCTCTCGCCGCAGCATGATGCCAAAGGGCTCGGCCTTTGCAAACGTCTCCTCGCTGATCATGAACAGCGCCGGCTCCTTCGAACGCGCAATGGCGACCGCGAGCTGCACGTCGTCGAGCGCATAAGCCTGGGCGCGGTCGGTCTCCAGAAGCAGGAAGGCTTCGGCCTGGTCCACGGCCGGCATGATCCTGATGCCGAGATTGCGCTCGGTGTTGACCTTGGCGAGCTGGGTCAAGTTGACCGATCCCGCCACCGCCGTGACCGCCTTGCCCTTGAGATCGTCGATGGTGTTGATCTTGGCCGCCTTCTTGGCGGCGAACCGGGTCGCGCTCAGGAAGTGCGTGTTGGTGAAGGCGACCTGCTTCTGGCGGTCGGCATTGTTGGTGGTCGCGGAGCAATGCAGGTCGAGCGTGTTGTTGACCATCAACGGAATGCGGTTCGACGAGGTCACGGCGAGATAGTCGACGGCGATGTCGGGCATGCCGAGCTGCTTCTTCACGGCGTCGACGATCTTGAGGCAGATATCCATGGCGAAGCCGACCGGCTTCTGGTTGCCGTCGAGATAGCTGAAGGGAACGGACGCTTCCTGATAGCCCAGCGTGATCTTTTTGGTCTCCTTGACCTTCTGGAGCGTACCCGTGAGGTCTTCGGCGGAGGCTGCACCGGCAAGACATGTGACGGCCAGGAGAACAATGGGAAGACGCATCGGGGGCTCCTCGAGGGGGTCATGGGTTGCGCCTGCGCGCAGCCGCGCGTGTGATAGCCCAGAGCCGGACCCACCGCCAGACGCGGTTCCGCCTATCAGCTATCGCGGTTTTATATCGGCCGAAAAAGAGCGTTGCGCCGCAGGCCTATTCGCAGGTGAGCTGCTGCTCGAACCAGCCGCCCAGCCGTTCCGCCAGCCCCGGCCACATCCGCTGGAAGCTTCCGAGCTTGCCGGCATTGGCGCGGTACAGACCCCGCAATTCCTGCTCGATGGCCGGCAGATCAACGCCGGAGCAGACCCCGTCCCGCGCAACCGTCCTGCCGGCGATGACGACCTCCTTCACCAGCGACGCATTGCCACGCGCGAACAGCAGCGCCATGGGATCGACCGGCATGATCCGGTCGCGGTCGAGCCGGTCGAGATCGATCACGACATAGTCGGCGGGGTTACCCGCCATGAGCTCGCCGCTGCCCGGCGCGCCGGTGGCGCGGCGGCCATTGCGGATCGCGAGTGCGAACATCTCGGCCGGCGTCCATGTCTGCTTGAAGCCGAGGCCGCCATGGACCATCTGCACCAGCCGCATCTCGCGCAGGATGTCGTCGTCCTCGTCGAGCGCGAGACCGTCGACGCCGACCGCGATGGCGCAGCCGCACCTGTGCGCGGCGGCGATCGGGGCGAGACCCGAGCGCAGATGCATGTTCGAGCTGAAATTGGTGACGATGCGCGCACCTGACGCCGCGATCATCTCCAGCTCATCCGGCCTTGCGTGGATGCAGTGCGCCAGCGTCAGCCGCCCCGAGAGAAAGCCGATGTCGCGCAGCCACCGCACCATGTCCGGAAAGTGCTGATCGGCCCAGGCGCGCTGATAAACCGTTTCCAGCAGATGCATGTGAATGCGGCGGCCGGTCTGCGCCGAATTCTCGGCAACCGCCTCCAGCAGCGGCTTCGAGCACCATTGCACGCCGGCGGGCCCGAGCTGCACGTCGATCGTGGGCCCCGCAATGGCCGCCGCAATCGCGTCGATCAGCTCGATATACGCTCCCGGCGACATCGGCGCGCGGACGAAGAGGTCCTCGATGGTCTTGCGATCGGCCCTGTGAAGGCCGGAGAGCACCGGCTCGGCATCGCCATAGACGATCGGATTCTGGTCGCGCACAGCCAGCGCAAAGGCCATGCGGATGCCGACGTCGGACGCGGCCCTCGCAATGGCCCTGGCTTCATCGACCAAAGGCATCGTCCCGCTCGGTCGGGTGTAGTGCACCATCATGGCCGCGCAGCCGGCCCTGGCCGAACGGGCCAGCGCGGACGCCGCAGTCAGATAGGGATCGACCGGCGTGCCGAGCGCGCTCCGCAGGATCCAGCTTTCCAGCGGCATGCCGATCGCGCCGAAGGACGACGCGGTGGCGCGGGCGTGGTCATGGGCGTTGACGAAGGCCGGAATGACGAAGGCGCGCGGGCCATGGGCAAGCCCCGCTCCCTCCGAGATGCCGGTGATGACACCGCCATCGTGCCGCAACACGACGTTGTCGCTGATGGCGAGGTCCGGGCCACGGAACAGGCTGCTTGCCGAAATCTCCGTGGCCATGATCGTCTCTCCGAACTCAGTTGGCCGTATACACCAACTCCCGCTCCGCACGCGGCGGCAGGAACTCGCGCGAGAACACCTCGGCTGGCGTCGGCGTGCGGGCGAGCTGATAGCCCTCGACCACGATGCCGATGGCGCGCGTCATGCGGTCGTCCTTGATGTCGCCGATGCCGATCTCCTTCATCTCGGGCGAGACGATCAGCTTGTCGAAGGAATATTGCAGCCGGCGCTTCTCGACGGCGACGTCGATCAGATTGTCGTAGTTCAGCGCCGCCTTCATCCCGGCGTTCTGGTCCTTGGCAACCGCGATCGCCCCCTTGTTGATGGCGCGCACAAGGCCGGCCACCGCCTTCGGGTTCGACGCGATCAGCTTCTTCGAGACCATCACGCCGTTCGAATAAAGATCGAGGCCGTACTCACCGAACGAGAACCATTTGAAATCCTTGTCCGGGTCCTGGCGGTTGAGCACCAGGTTGAAGTAGCTGGTGATGTTGAACACGAGGGCCGCGTCGATGTCGCCCTTGATCAGCATCGGCTCCTGAAGGTTCGGGGCCATGTTGGAGATCTTGATCTTCTCGCCATCGAGCCCATTCTTGCGGTTGAACACCGGCAACAGGCGCGTCGTCGGCGTGCCCTGCGCACCGCCGAGGGTGTGGCCCTCGAAATCCTTGATGGTGTTGATGCCGCTGCTCTTCTTGGCGACGATCGCGAAGGGCGGCTGGTTCCACATCATGTAGACCATGACGGGGGCGTCCTGCGGCTTGGTCGAGGCGTTCTGGATGATGGCGTTGACGTCGCCGAAGCCGGCGTCATAGGCGCCCGACATCACGCGCGTGACGGTGGCGCCGGAGCCCTCGCCCTGGTCGATGACGACGTTGAGGCCTTCATCTTTGAAATAGCCGTTGTCCTTGGCATAGAAGAACGCGGCATCGCTGCCTTGCGTCTTCCAGCCCAGCGTGAACTTGATCGTGGTTTCCTGGGCCATCGCGGCGCCCGTCGACAGGGCCAATCCCAGCAGTGCGGCAGTTGCTTTTCTCAACATCGAGACCTCCTCAAGCTTCGTTGCATGACGGTTCAGACAATCAGGTGGCGATCACGTCGTTCTTGCGCGTGGCCCAGCCGGTGACGCGGCCCTCGATCAACGAGAACACGGCGTAGAGTGCGACGCCGAGACCGGCGAGCACAAACAGGCCCGCGAACACCAGCGGCACGTTGAAATTGGAGGACGCGGTCATCATGACGTTGCCGATGCCGCGGTTGGAGGCGACCGTCTCCGACAGCACCGCGCCGACGAAGGCGTAGGAGATCGCGACCTTCAGCGAGGCGAAGAAGAACGGCATCGTCCTGGGCAGACCGACGTTCCAGAGGATGTCGAGCTTGCTGGCGCCGAGTGCCTTCAGCACGTCCTCGAGTTCGGGCTCGGTGGTCGCAAGACCCGTCGCAATGTTGACGACGATCGGAAAGAAGCAGATCGAGAGCGCCGTCAGCACGGCCGGCACCGTGCCCGAGCCGAACCACAGCACGAAGATCGGCACCACCGCGACCTTGGGGATCGAGGAGAATCCGATCAGCAGTGGATAGCAGGTGTCATAGGCGGTCCTGGACACACCAATGATGGCGCCCAGGGCGACGCCGAGCGCGACGCCGAGAACGAAGCCGAGCATAGTGGTGGCCAGCGTCTGCACGATATGCGGCCACAGCACCGGGAAGCGTTGGAACAGCGTGACGAACACCTGCGAGGGCCGCGGCAGCACCAGGTCCGACATGCCCGTCATCAGGCAGAACAGCTCCCAGGCGACGAAGAACAGCACGATCAGCCCCGCCGACCACGCCTTCTGCCTGATATTGATCCCGAACATCATCAGGCTGTCCCCTGCTGGGCTGCGCTCCGCGCATCCTCGATGAAAGCGCGCAGTTTCTGATTCAGCGCGACGAAATCCGGCTCGAAGGTCATCGCGACGGTGCGCGGTCGCGCGAATTCGACGCGGCTGTCGTCGAGGATGCGGCCCGGCCGCGCGCTCATCACGCAGATGCGGCTGGCGAGGAATCCTGCCTCGCGCAGATCATGCGTCACCAACAGCACCGTCGGCTTGTGCGTCATCCAGAGGTTTTGCAGGATCGCCCACAGCTCCTCGCGCGTGAACTGGTCGAGCGCGCCGAAGGGCTCGTCGAGCAGCAGCATGCGCGGCTCGTGGATCAGCGCGCGGCAGAGATTGGCGCGCTGAAGCATGCCGCCGGAGAGCTGCCAAGGATAATGGCTGCCGAAGCCCTTGAGACCGACCTGATCCAGCAGCGCATTGGCCTTGTCGCGAAACTTGGTCTTGCGCAGCTTGCGGAAGTTGGAGCGAAACGGCTCGACGATCTTCAGCGGCAGCATGATGTTCCGCTCGATCGTCATCCACGGCAGCATGGTCGGATTCTGGAACGCCATGCCAACGCGCAACGCGCGCGCCGCGACCTCGCGGCCGCCGACGATGACGACGCCGCTGGTCGGCTGCACCAGGCCGCTGACCAGACGCAGAATGGTCGATTTGCCGCATCCTGATGGCCCGACCAGTGCGACAAACTCGCCATCGGCTATCTTCAGCGTGGTCTTCGACAGAGCGGGCACGGCGCGGTCGCCGCGCCCGAAGGTCACGGAGGCTTCGGACAGTTCGATGGCTGTCGCGGCGGGAACGGGCTGGCCGTCGAATTGGACGTTGGGTTGCATGCGCATCACAGCAAAAGTGTATGCAAGCTGGATGCCAGTGATCAGCTCCCGCAAAATCAATGATTTGGGCAAATGGCCCGCCGAACGACCGGATTCGATTTAGGCAATCCGGGCATCAAACTGCATGCAATTGGAGCGCTGGATTGCTGCGGGGCTGTGCTAGAGAGAGATTTCGACCCTCTCCGCAAGGATTCGCCGATGGCGGCGCGCCCCACCAGCAAGACTTCTGAATCGTCCGACAAGGTCAGCGTGATCTGCCGCGCGCTGCGCCGCGCGATCATCGAGCAGGCGCTGGAGCCCGGCGCCAAGCTGCCGGAGGATTCGCTCGGCGAGCGTTTCGGCGTGAGCCGCACCATTGCCCGCCACGCGCTGGGCCAGCTCGCCGCCGAAGGCCTTGTCGAACTGCGCCGCAACCGCATCGCGGTGGTGGCGACGCCGAGCTGGCAGGAAGCGCGCGATGCCTTCGACATCCGCATCGAGCTCGAACGCCTGGTGGTGCGCCAGCTCGCGGGCAAGCTGACCAAGGCACAGATCGCCGAATTGAACGCCCATGTCGATGCCGAGGACCGCGCACGCGGCGGCACGGATGCGGTGTCGATCCGGCTCGCCACCGAATTCCACATCCTGCTCGCACAGATGACGAGCAGTCCGATCCTGGTGCGTTATGTCAGCGAGGTCGCCTATCGTTGCTGCCTGACGCTGTCGCTCTACAGCCGGCCGCATTCGACGGAATGCGCCATCAACGAGCACCGCGCGATCATTTCAGCACTGGCCAAGGGCGACGAGGCCAGGGTGATGGAATTGATGCATCATCACCTCGATTCCGTGGCCAACCGCGCGCTGGTCGCCCCCACCCCGCAGCGCGGCCGCGACCTGCTCGATATCCTCGCGCCCTATGCCGACGACGTCGCCAGCGACCGCGTCGTCAAGTTGCCGAAGGTCGCGCGAAGAGGTTAGGCCTCGATTCCGCGCTGGACGAGGATGCGCTCGGCGCTGTCGTTCCAGACGTCCATTTTCACGATCTGGCCGCCCTTGACGACGAAGCGGTCGACGTAGCGATTGCCTTCGAACGGCGTGCCGTCCATCCACTCGCCATAGAGCGTGCCGACGCTGTAGACGACGGTCTCGTCCGCCCCCGGGCAGACGTCGAACCGGTCCATCTTCTTCTTCACCCAGCGATAGCGTTTTGCGTTGAAACCGGTCGGCCCGCGTGGATGATCGAATTCGCGGCCGCCGGTAAACGTGATCACCGTGCCCGGCTTCATATGGGCCGCGGCGGCGTCGGGATCGGGTATCATCGAGGCCGTGAGATAGGCCTCCACGATCTCGGCGTCGGTCATCGGGCGATCGGCTTTTGCGGGGGCGGACATGTGGGTTCTCCGGGGTGGAGGCATTCTACAATCCACACCTCAAACTGCATGCACATTTTTTGAACAATTTGATGGCAGAACTGCACACAATCTGGAGCTGCCGGCTCCAACACCTTCCGCTAGGCTATCACAGTTGAATCCGACGCCATGACCAGCCAGACCGCCTTCGACCTGATCTTCCGGAACGCGCTGTTGCGCTCATCCGCCGCACCCGTCGATATCGGCGTGAAGGGCGGCCGCATCGCTGCGATCGCGCCAAAGCTCGCCTGCGAGGCGGTCGAGGTCGATGTCGGCGGGCACCTCGCCCTGCCCGGCTTCGTCGACACCCACATCCATCTCGACAAGGCCTGCCTGCTCGGCCGCTGTGGGCACAATCACGGCAGCGTCTCGGAGGCGATCCGCGCCGTTGCCGGGATGAAGAAGGATTTTACCGTCGAGGACGTCTATGCGCGCGGCGCCCGCGTGCTCGAACGCGCTATCGTGCACGGCACGACGCGCATGCGCACGCATGTCGAGATCGATCCGCGCATCGGCCTCCGCGGCTTTGAGGCGATCAAGTCGCTCAAGCACGACTACGCCTGGGCAATCGATCTTTCGCTCTGCGTCTTCCCGCAGGAGGGCCTGACCAACGATCCCGGCAGCGATGAGCTGCTGGTCCAGGCGCTGCGCAATGGCGGCCAAGCGATCGGCGGTTGTCCCTATATGGACACCGACCCGAACGCCCACCTCGCACGCATCTTCGACCTCGCGCAGGAGTTTGATATCGACGTCGATCTCCATCTCGACTTCGACCTCGATCCGTCCTGGTGGCATCTCGACGAGGTCTGCCGGCAGACCGAGCGGCGCAATTACGGCGGACGGGTTGCGATTGGACACGCCACAAAACTCTCGGCCTTGCCGCCGGAGCGGATGAAGGCCGCCACCGCGCAACTGGCGAAAGCCGGCGTCGCCGTCACCGTGCTGCCCGCGACCGATCTTTACCTCATGGGCCGCGACGCCACCCATAACGTGCCGCGCGGGCTGACGCTTGCCCACAAGCTCGCCGGCGATGGCGTGCTGTGCTCGGTCGCCACCAACAACGTGCTCAACCCGTTCACGCCCTTCGGCGATGCCTCGCTGCTGCGGATGACAAATTTCTACGCCAACGTCGCGCACGCCTCGGTCAGCGATTTCGACACCTGCCTCGATCTCGTCACCGAACTGCCGGCGCGGCTGATGAACCTCGGCGACTACGGCCTCAAGATCGGCAACCCAGCCGATCTCATCGTGCTCGACACCCAGGACAGTCGTTTTGCCATTGCCGAGCTGCCGGATATCGTGATGGGCTTCAAGAATGGACGACAGACTTTTGTGCGGCATCGGCCCGAACTGTTCCGCCCAAGGATCTAGATCCACCAACGGAGGAACCAAATGGCCTTCGACAAAATCTTCCTCAACGCACGCTTCGACGGCGGATCCCGGTATCACATCGCCGTCAAGGACGGACGCATAGCCGCGCTCACGTCCGTCGATGAGACGCCTGCTGCAAACGAGGCCGTCGACCTCGGCAACGCCCTCGTCGTGCCCGGCTTCGTCGAAGGCCACATTCATCTCGACACCAGCTTCTATGGCGACGCCTGGAAGCCTCACAAGCCGTGCCCCAACGGGTTCAACGTGCACGAACGTGTCGCCTTCCAGGCCGAGAACATGGCCGAGGCTGCGCCGATGGATGTGCGCGCACGCAACCAGCTCGATCTCTGTATCGGCCACGGCACCACGCAGATGCGCAGCCACGTCATGGTCGACGGCTCGGTCGGCCTGAAATCGCTCGAGACGATTTTGCGCGTGCGCGAGGAATACAAGGGCCTGATCGACATCCAGCTCGTCGCCTTCCCGCAAAGCGGCATTCTGGCAAGCCCGGGGACACCGCAACTGCTGGATGAGGCCATCGGCCTCGGCGCCAACCTCGTCGGCGGGCTCGATCCCGCGAGCTTCGATCGCGACGTCGAGAAGCATCTCGACGTCGTGTTCGGTGTCGCCGGGAAACACGGCGTCGATGTCGACATCCATCTGCACGACATGGGCACGCTCGGCGCGTTCGAGATCGAACAGATCGCGGCGCGCACGCGCGCGCTCGGCATGGAGGGTCATGTCGCCATCAGCCATGCCTACGGGCTCGGCGATATTTCGGCGGATTACCTCAAGAAGATCGCCGACATCCTCGCCCGCTCCGGCGTCGCGATCATGACCAATGCCCCGGGCGCGCGTCCCTTCCCGCCGATCCTTATTCTGCGCAATGCGGGTGTCACCGTCTTCAGCGGCAACGACAACATCCGCGATTCCTGGTGGCCCTATGGCGACGGCGACATGCTGCGCCGGGCCACCACGCTCGGCTACCGCTCAGGCTTCAACATCGACGAAGAGCTGCGCGTCGCATTCGACGTCGTGACCGCATCAGGCGCCAAAGCGCTGCGGCTCGAAGGCTACGGCCTGCGCGTCGGGGCCAAGGCCGATTTCGTCACCCTGAATGCGGAACATGTTCCCGAGGCCGTCGTCGCGGTGCCGCAGGGCCGCGCTGTCTACAAGGCAGGTATGCTCGTTGCTTCTAACGGGACGATTGTCGGGAAACAGCGCTGATCGCTTGGCTTTTCCGGCCCGATTCACCGTCAATTCGTCCCCAATGCGAGTCCGGTAAAATCCCGGTCCGTAGCTCACCGCGTTGCGAGTCGCCCCCCGCTGCCCCTAACTGGGAGCTGCACTGACCACCGGCGTTCATTGGGGAGTATGGGTATGTTCAGCGCATACAGCAGCATCGACTATCATTCCATGCGAGCCAGCACGCCCGCCGACGCCGCCGCCAAGCGGCTCGACGGCATCGGTCACGTTCTGTCGGATCTGGACCTATCCGCGATCCAGACACAGGGCGACATGACTCGCGCACTCTGGACCCTCGACGCCGCCGCCAAATGCATCCGCGCGGTGCTCGCCGAATTTCGCGCGCAGCCGGCAACCGACCAGCTCGTCCGCAAATCAAGGTATCTGATTGAGCTGATCGAGCAGGCCCGCGGTGAAGTCTTGAACTATCGCGGCACGGTCGTGGCCTGACGCCGCGCGCTACTGCTCGCGCTTGATGCTCGCGAGAATGCGGTCCGCCTCGGTGCGCCAATCGGCGCTGCGCGCGAAGTCCTTCGTTCCCTTCGCACCGAACAAGCCTTCATCAGCGAGATCGGCGACCCAGGCCTGACGCTCGGCCGTCCCCTGCGCGGACCATGGCGTCAGCCCGGCCTCGCGCACGGTCTCGGCCACCTCCCGCACCTCCTCGGCACGGCGGCGGCCATGCTCGATCACGCGCTGGAAGAAATAAGCGCCCTGCTTCTCCCAATTGATAGCTGGAAATGTTTCGGTGAGCGAAGCCAGCACGGCATCCTCGACACCATAGGCGCGCGCGGTCGTAAAACTCTCGATGACCATGGCCTCCAGGCCCTTGATCATGATGCTGCGGCACATTTTGACGGCCGAGGAGACGCCGAGCTTGTCGCAGGCAACCTTCGCCGCAAAGCCGATCGTATTCAGCAGCGGCTCCAGCTCCCTCGCGCCGGGACCGCCGAGCAGCAGCGGCACCTTGATCCGATACGGCGGCACCGAGGTCATCACCGCGCCCTCGACATAGCGCCCCGCCGCGCCGTCGATCAGCGCGGCGGCGCGCTGCTTGGCGCCGGGCGAGGCCGAGTTGAAATCGAGAAACCAGGTGCCCTGGTTGATCGCAACCGCACAGGCCATCGCGACCGGTACGGCCTGGCTCGCCGTCACCGCGGAGATGATGAAATCGGATTTCGCGGTGAGCTCGGCGTGAGACGCCGCAAGCGCAACGCCGAACTTCGCCGCATGCTCCTTCAGAGCAACGCCCTGCTCGCCTTCGAGCTTGATGTCGTAGGCTGAGACCTTGATGTCCTGCTGGCGCAGATCCTCGGCCAGGATCCGGCCGACCTCGCCATAACCAACCAGCCCGATCTGCCACCGCTTCGGATCAGCCATCAATTCAGTCCTCGTGTCGTCTCGTCGAACAGCTCCTCGACCGCATAGCGGCGCGGGATCAGCGCCTGCTGGAAGGCATAATCGACGATCAGCTCCAACGGCTTTCTGTTGGCCTCGATCCCGAACGGCAGAAGGTCCGGCGTTGCCGCAGGACCCGCCTGCACCTTGCTCTGCTTCAGAAGATCATAGATTCCCGCGACGACGCCGGGGCGCGATTTCGCAAGCTGCTCGGTCACGACCACGAGATGATTGACCGGCACGACGCCGCGCCGCGCGTACCATTTGGCGGCTTCCGCGGCGGGATCCGGGAATAGCGATTTCAGCCTGGGATTATCAGAGGCCTCGCCGAGCACGGCGTCGAGCTCGCCGTCGAGCAACATCTGCAAGACTTTTTTGTCTTTCGGCGCACGCGCGGTGGTGTCGACATATTCGGCCACGTGCGGATCCTCGAACGTCACCCATTTGATCTTGTCGAGAGCGACGCCGTAGTCGTTGGCGAGGATGCCCCTGATCCAGGCGCCGGTGGTCGTGGTGAACGAGCGGATGCCGATGCGCTTGCCTTCGAGATCGGACGGCCCGAGCGTTCCCTGCGCAGGATTATAGAGCGCGTAGGAATGCTGGAAGCGGCCCAGCATGGTCGCCGGCAGCAATACCAGCGGCTTGCCGTGCGCCTTCGCCATCAGATAGGTGACGATCGCCATCTCGCAGACGTCGAACGCCTGCTCACGCACCATCGGCTTGAACGCCATGTTGGTCGGCGTGTACGCGATGAAGTCGAGGTCGAACAGGTCGGAGCGGAGCGCGCCGCTCTTCACCGCCTCGACATGAGGATGACTGCCGAGCACGGCCTTCAGCTTGAGACGATCCATCCGCCCGCTCCGCTTGTTGTCTTCAGACATCCTCGGGATTGTCGACATAGACCAGCCCGGCTTTCGCCAGCGTCTCGCGCATGCTGTACATGTCGAGACCGAGCTCGCCCGAGCCAAGCCGCTTGCGTTTGCCGCCCTCGTCCGCGTTGCGCTTCTTCGCCTTCTCGGCGACTTCAGCGGCGTAGCGCTTCGGCACCATGACGACGCCGTCATCATCAGCGACGACGATGTCGCCGGGATCGACGTTGACGCCGGCGCAGACCACGGGGACGTTGACCGAGCCGAGCGTGGCCTTGACCGTACCCTTGGCCGAGACCGCGCGCGACCACACCGGGAAGTTCATCTCGTGCAGCGCTTTGACGTCGCGGCAGCCCGCATCGATGATCAATCCCTGCACGCCGCGCGCCTGAAGCGAGGTCGCGAGCAGCTCGCCGAACATGCCGTCGGTATTGTCGGTGGTGCAGCCGACGACGAGAATGTCGCCCCTCCTGCACTGCTCGACCGCGACGTGGATCATCCAGTTGTCGCCGGGCTGCGCCAGCACGGTGACGGCGGGACCGGCGATCGAGGCGCCAGCCCAGACCGGCCGCAGATAAGGCTTCATCAGGCCGATGCGGCCGTAAGCCTCGTGCACGGTCGAGACACCGTACTCCGCCATGCCGGCGGGATCGGCTCGCTTGATATTGCGAACGACGACCGGCTTCATGCCAGTTCCTCCGCAACCGTCGGGAACAGCCGTTGATAGGCCTCGCCATAGGTCATGGGCACGCCGGTGTTGCGGCTGCCCTGGATGCCGCGGTTGAGTGCGACGCGCTCGTAATAGCCCCACAGATGCTTTTGCGCGGCGAGAATCTGGAACGCCTCGTACTTCTCCTTCCAGACCTCGTCGATCTTGAGCAGCAGGTCCGGCTTGTAATTGCACTGCTCAGGCTGGTGCGGCTCGAACAGGAACACCGGCGGCGCGGAATATTTGTATTGCGCGCCGGGCTTGTGGCCCATGGCCTGCGCGACAACGCGGGTCTCCTGGGCGAAATGCGCCGCATTGGGATGGTCGAAATTATAGGGATCTTCCAGCGCATGCGTCAGCACGAAGCTCGGATTGAGCTCGCGGTAAATGTCGACCATGCGGTCGAAATGCGCCTCGGTGAGCTTGAGCGGATAATCGCCGCAATCGAAGAACTCGATCTCGGCGCCGAGCAGCTTGGCGGCCCGCTCCGCCTCGTCCTTGCGCCCGGCCTTGACCGATTCCAGTGTCGCGCCCTTTTCCTTCCAGGCAAACTGGCTCTCGCCGCGCTCGCCGAAGGACATGCACACGATCTTCATGCGATAGCCCTTCTTCGCATGCAGCGCGATGGCACCACCAGCACGCCAGACGAAATCGCCCGGATGTGCCGTAACCACGAGACCTGTTTTCATGGGAGAACTCCCCTCTTTTCGTTCGTAAGAGAATGATCGATCGCCATCGCCGTCATGCGTCGAACCCGAACAGGCGCGCGGGATTGTCGACCAGGATCTTCTGCTGCAACTCCGGCTCCGGCGCAAACAGCGGGATCAGGTCGACGAGATCACCGTCATTCGGCATCGCCTTAACGTTGGGATGCGGCCAGTCGGTGCCCCAGATGACGCGATCAGGCGCAGTCTCGACGATTTTTCGCGCGAAGGGCACGGCGTCGGTGAAGGGCGGGCCATTCGATGACACCCGCTCGGAGCCGCAGATCTTGACCCAGCATTTCTCATCGCGCTGCATCAGCTCGATCAGAATTTTGAACGGCAGCTGGTCGAGCCCCTCGGAAGCCTTCACCCGGCCCATGTGGTCGATCGTGTAGCTCAGCGGCAGCCTTGCCAGCATGTCGGCATAGTCGGGGAGATCGATCGCGTCGAAATGCAGATCGATGTGCCAGCCGAGCGGCGCGACCATGGCGATGACGCGGTTGAACACGCTCTTATCGGGAACGCCGCCGAGATGGCGGACGAAATTGAAACGGCAGCCGCGAAAGCCGCCATCGTGCAGCACCTGAAGCCCGCGCTCGGTAATGCTGTCGTCGATATTGGCAACCGCACGATAGGCGCCATGGCTCTGCGCGATCGCGTCGAGCGCGACCGTGTTGTCGGTGCCGTGGACGCTGGCATTGACGATGACGGCACGCTCCACCCCGAGCTTGGCGTGCAACGCGCGAAAGTCCTCCAGCGGCGCATCCGGCGGCGTATAGGAGCGGTCAGGCGCATAAGGGTATTTCGCGCCGGGTCCGAAGATGTGGCAGTGCGCATCGCAGGACAGTTTTGGCAGCTTGAACTTGGGCGTGCGCGTGTTGGGATCGGGCGGCGGAATGGTCGGCGTGTACATCATCGTCATCAGGGAACCGCCGAGCGAGACCGCTTCTTTCAAGTCTTGCTGCTCACGACAACCCGCCGCTTCGCCGGCGCGGCCTGATCGAGCGCCGGCGCCTGGAACGCGGCCACGGTGGCCTGCACCAATTGCTCGATGGCGCTGGCGGCATCGCTGCCGTCGGCCTCGCCGCGCGACAGCCGCGAGACGCGATCCGGCGTCACCAGCGAATAATAGAGTGCGCCGAGCAGGAAGTGGCTGCGCCAGACGATGTCGGTACGCGGAACATGCGGCAGGCTCTCGTGGATCGCATCGATGAAGGCGTGACTGGTGTCGTCAAAGGTCTGCGCGATAATTTTTCGCGCGACCTCGTTGCCTTCCGCCGACATCACCGCGCGCAGCCGCGTGAAACGCGCGCCTCCGCCTGCGAGATCGCTGCCCGACGTGAAGGCCGGTGCCACATAGGCCCGCACCACCGCTTCCAGCCGGTCCTGAAGATCGCGCACGCGCTTGGCGGCGGCGAGCAACTCGGAACGGCGGAGGTTCATCGGCCCGCAATGGCGCCGGTAGATCTCCAGCAGCAGGCCGTCCTTGGTCTTGAAATGATAGGTGACGCTGCCGGGATTGGCGCCTGCCGCCTGCGCGATATCGCGGACCGAAACGGCATTGAAGCCGTTGGTGGCGAACAGCTCCTCGGCCGCGACGAGGATCGCCTCGCGCATGTTCGGCTTGCGGACCGTTTCCTTGCTGGTGGGCTTGCGTACCATGTGATTTGTACTATCGTACAAAAGATCAGGTCTCGTCAACAAAAACCATGGGCGACGTCCGGGGCGGCCGAGAGACCGCTGCTAGAAGGCGAATGCCCAACAGGAGTGCTGGGAATGCTGGGTTTGAACAAGACAATCGGCCGTTTGATGCTGGGTGCCGGACTGTTGCTGGCCGGGGGCACGGCACAGGCCGCCGACAATTATCCAAGCAAGCCGGTTCACATCCTCGTGCCCTATGCCGCCGGTGGCGCGGTCGACGTCCTCGCGCGCACGTTGGCCCAGGCGCTGGCGAAGAATTGGGGCCAGCAGCCCGTGATCGACAACCGTCCCGGCGCCGGCGGCATCGTCGCCTCGCAGGCGCTGACGCAGGCCGCGCCCGACGGCTACACGCTGATCCTGGTCGCGAGCGGCCACCCGCTCAACCAGTTCATCTATCCGAGCGTACCCTACGACACGTTCAAGGATTTCACCGCGATCACCGAAGTCGCCTCCTCGCCGCTCGCGATCGTCGTGGCCAAGGACAGCCCCTACAAGACGCTCGGCGATCTCCTCGCTGCCGCAAAGAAGGATCCGGACAAGCTCTCCTACGGCATGTCGGGCAACGGCACCTCGGCACATCTCGCCGGCGAGCTGTTGAAGCACATGTCCGGCACCAAGATCGTCGCGATCCCCTACAAGGGCGGTGCGCCGGCGCTGACCGCCGTGATCGCGGGCGACATCCCGCTCAGCATCAATCCGCTTGCGGAGGCGATCAGCCAGATCGAAGGCGGCCCGGTGCGCGCACTCGCGGTGACCTCGGCCGAACGCTCCAAGGCGCTGCCGAACGTTCCGACCGTCGCGGAATCAGGCGTCCCCGGCTACGACGTCTCTGTCTGGTGGGGCGTTCTCGGTCCGGCCAAGATGCCGCCGGAGATCGTCGCTAAGATCGAAACCGATCTGAAGGCGGCGTTGCAGGATGCCAACGTGCTGTCGACGCTCGGCAAGATCGGCGCTGCTCCGCTCGGCTCGTCCTCCAAGGACTTTGATGCCTATATGCGCGCCGAGGCGACCAAATGGGAGCCGGTGCTGAAGGCCGCCGACATCCGCGCGCAGTGAGGAGGCACTTCACATGAGAACCTCTTCCGGACATTTCGCGCGCACCGCCCTGCTCGCGGTTGCACTCATCAGCCTCATCGGCGCGCCCGCGCGCGCCGATGGCGAAGCCAGGCTGCTGGCGCCGAGCGGCACCCTGCGCGTCGGCATCTATCCGGGCAGCCCGACCTCGATGGTGACGGATGCAGCGGGCAAGCCGCACGGCCTCGCTTATGATCTCGGTGGCGAGCTGGCAAAACGGCTCGGCGTTCCCATCGACTATGTCAGGTTTCAGCGCGTCGCCGACATCGTCACCGCGATCCATGACGGCCAGGTCGACTTCACCGTGACCAATGCCACGCCGGCCCGCGCCAACGACGTCAGCTTTACCCAGCCCGTGCTGGCGATCGAGCTCGGCTTTCTGGTGCCGGCGAACTCGCCGATCGGCAAGGTCGAGGATATCGACAAGCCGGGCGTAAAAATCGGCGTCACCAAGGGCTCGACCTCGGAGCGCACGCTGCCGACAAAATTCAAGAACGCAACCATCGTTCCCGTCGAAAGCGTCAAGCTTGCCGTCGCCATGTTCGGCCGCGGTGAGATCGATCTCTACGCCACCAACAAGCCGACGCTGTTCGAGATGTCCGACCAGATGCAGGGGGCGAAGATCCTCGACGGCAATTGGGGCGCCGAGCACATGGCCATCGCGATCCCCAAGGGGCGCGAGGACGCCCTGCCCCTGCTCAACCGTTTCGTGTCGGAAGAGCAGTCCTCCGGCGCGCTGGATAAGATCCAGCAGCAGGCAGGCCTTCGCGGCACGACCAAGGCCCAGTAACGACCGTTTCGATCAGTTGGGGGCGTTCGCCCGCATCTTCTCCGGCGCGCGACGCTGCAGAAACTCGCTGTCATCACCGCCACCCTGCGGGATCAGGATCGCGCGCTCGCGTGGCAGGGCTTCCGGCATCTCGTCGCGGATGAAGGCGATCAGCCTCTCGCGCATCTCGCAGCGCAGGTCCCAGGATTGCGGCGCATTCCGCGCGCTGACCAGCGCGCGAAGCTCGATGGTGCGCGAGTCCGCGTCGATCACCTGGAGATTGACCACCGCGCCATCCCAGAGCTCCGACTCCTTCACCGCCTCCGCCAGCCAGCGCCGGATGCGCGGGACGTCGGCGCGATAATCGACATGAAACGCAATCACGCCAATCAGTGATGCCGTGTCGCGGGTCCAGTTCTGGAACGGCTTTTCGATGAAATAGGACAGCGGCACCACCATGCGGCGCCAGTCCCACAGCCGGATCACCACATAAGTCGCGGCGATGTCCTCGACCCAGCCCCACTCGTTCTCGATAATCACCGCATCCTCGATCCGGATCGGCTGGGTAATGGCGATCTGCAAGCCGGCGATCAGATTGCTGAGCAGCGGTCGCGCGGCGAGACCGACGATGATACCGGCGGCACCGGCGGAGGCGAACAGGCTGACGCCGTATTGCCTCACCGAGTCGAATGTCATCAAGGCGGTCGAGACCGTGATGATGACGATGATGATGTCGGTGACGCGCTTGAACACGCGCACCTGCGTGACATGCTTGCGCGCGACGAAATTTTCGGTGACGTCACGAAAATTCTGCAAATAGCGCGCCGCGCTCATATCGACGATGCGGATCGAGATCCAGCCGATCAGCGCGATGAAGGCGACGACGAACAGGTTCGTCAGCGGCGTGCGGAACGCATTGTCCAGCGGCGCCAGCGGCAGCACCAGCGCAACGGCGGCAAGACACAATGCGAGCTGTGCCGGGCCCGATGTGCGCTCGACGAACACGCTCAGGAGCGGCAGCCGGGTTCCGACGGTGCGGTTGAACAGCCAGACCGCGAGGCGATACAACGACAGCGCAAGTAGAATCGCTCCGGCGACGAGGCCGAGACCGATAATCCATGACGGTATCCATCCGAACATCTTCTCGATGTCGGCCATAAGAGCCTGCCAGTTCATTCATGTCCCCGGTTGCATTCGCCTCTCGCCAACGCATTCCGCCGCGCTTCGCTCCCGCGCTCAGTGCAACGCAGCATCCCTCTGGTGCAACCGGCGCCGAACTGCGCTATTTCTGGGCAATCATGACTCGACGAACCGGCAGCGCTGATCTTCCCCTGCATTCCGGCCGGGTTCCGCCTTGGCTCGCGAGCCGCATGGCTTCGCTCGGCGCCATCGTCACGCAGGCGATCGTGCATCATTACGGCCGTGATGCGTTCCTTCAGCGGCTCTCGCATCCGTTCTGGTTCCAGTCGTTCGGCGCCGTGATGGGGATGGACTGGCACTCCTCCGGGATCACGACGTCCGTGATCGGCGCGCTGAAGCGCGGGCTCGGCCCGCTCCAGGACGAGCTCGGCATCTATGTCTGCGGCGGCCGCGGCCAGCATTCGCGCAAGACACCGGACGAGCTGTTGCAGCTCGGCGACCGCGTCGGTTTTGACGGCGCCAGCCTGACCCGCGCCAGCCGCCTCGTGGCCAAGGTCGACAGCGCCGCCGTGCAGGACGGTTTTGATCTCTATTTGCACGGCTTCTTCGTCACCGCCGACGCGAAATGGACGGTGGTGCAGCAGGGCATGAACGGCGACAAGCGGCAGGCTCGCCGCTATCACTGGCATTCCGAGGCACTGAAGAGTTTTGTCGATACGCCGCACAGCGCGATCGACGGGCCCCAGCAGGGCGAGATCGTCAATCTCACCGACCATCGCGCCGATGTCTCGCGCAATGCGCAGCTCGAGCTGCTCTCCAATCTCGGCCCCGATCGCATCCTCACCGAATTCGAGCGGCTCACCGGAACCGCAGCCGAGCCGACGCAGGCGATGCTGCCGCATCTGATCATGCCCGGGCATCACGATGTCCGGCCGAAGGACGTGTTCGCGCGGCGCCTGCACGGCACCCTCGCCGCAGCTGCCGAACGCGGCCCCGTCGACTTTCCGGAATTGCTGCTGACGCCCGGTGTCGGTGCGCGCACCGTGCGCTCGCTCGCGATGGTCGCCGAGGTCGTGCACGGCGCGCCCTATCGCTTCAACGATCCCGCGCGCTTCTCGCTCGCCCATGGCGGCAAGGACCGCCATCCCTACCCCGTCCCGATCAAGGTCTATGACGAAACCATCCGCGTCCTGAAAGACGCGGTCCAGAACGCCAAGCTTGGGCGCGAGGAAGAGATGCAGGCGATCAAGCGCCTCGACGACCAGGCGCGGCGGCTGGAACGCACTGCGCACGGGCCGTCGGTCGAGGCCTACGTCGCCGGTGAGCGCGCGGCGTCGCCCGATCTCGACGGCCGCTCCGTGTTCGGCTGGGAGCGCGACATTGCAGCATCGGGCAAATCGACGGGCTGACCGTCAATAACGGGCAATTTCGCAATCATGCGAATCCCCGGCCTCTTGCGCCAGTGAATCTCCGAGGCATCGACCGCAAGGCCCAACCGCGGCCAGCGCGTGAACAGGGCCTGAAGCGCGCAAATCGCCTCGATGCGCGCGAGCTGATGACCCAGGCAGAAATGGATGCCCGTGCCGAAGGACATATGGCGGTTCGGCTTGCGCTCGAGATCGAGCCGCTCGGGCTGGTCGTGCACCGCCGGGTCCACGTTCGCCGCGGCGAGCATTACCATGACGCGGTCGCCCTTCTTCAGCCGCACGCCTTCCAGCTCGATGTCCCGCCGCACATAGCGCGGCTTTGAGAATTGCACCGGCGAGACGAACCGCAAAAACTCCTCCACTGCGAGCCCGGCGCGGCTCCAGTCCTCCTCCAGCCAGTCGCGCAAACCCGGATTCCTCAGCAGCTCGTAGACCGAACCGCTGATGAGATGCGTTGTCGTATCGGAGCCCGCCGCCAGCAACAGGAACACCATCGCTACCATCTCGTCCGGCGTGATCTGGCCGCCCTCGCGCTCGACCTGGACCAGCTCCGCGATCAGGCCTTCGCCGCCCTGCTCACGCGCGACCTGCAACTGCCCTTCGAGGTAACGCCGCATCTTGCGCAGCGCGAACAGCAGGCGGACAAAGCTCGCGACATTCGTCAGCGAGGACATCGCATTGGCCCAGGCGATGAATCTCGGGCGATCGGCCATGGGCAGGCCGAGAAGCTCGGAGATAACCGACAGCGGCAGGATGCGCGCGTAGCGCTCGACCAGGTCGGCCGGGTTCCCATGCTCGAACAGCCTCGCCGCGAGATCATCCGCGATGGCGCGGATACGCGGCTCCATCGCGACGATGGCGCGGCGGCGAAAGGCTTCATCGACGATGCTGCGCAGCCGCGTGTGATCCGGCTCGTCCATGGTCAGCATGTTGTTGGCGATGGTGGTGACGAGCTTTGGCATCCACCAGCGAACGCTCGCGAGCTCGCCGCCCTCCTTGCGCAACGTGAAGGTCGAGCCGTCCTTCAGCACCTGCACGGTGGCGTCGTGGGTCGTGGTGACCCAGACGTTGCCAACGAGGGGAAAGCGCGTCGCGACCACGGGGCCCTGCGCGCGCAAAGCGGCGATGGCCCTGGGCGGATCGCGAAAAAAGGCCTCGCTGGTGAAATCGAGGCGCGGTGCCATGGGGATCACCGGGATGGTTGCTGGCGCCCAGATGGGATGCGACGCAGCCTCTGCAAGGGCCGGAACTCTCGTCAGAGAGCTAGCCGCGCCCCGGCGGGCGCTGGCCTGTCTTGCGCTGCTGCTGCGTGTAGGAGTCCCAGTGGCTCCAGCTGCCAGTGCTGAGGCTCTGCACGTCGGTGCCGAGCGGACGGCGCGTGCGCTTGTCGTGATCGGCGATCACGCGCTCGGACTGCGCGATCTTGCGCTTGAGTTCCCCGATCGATTTCTGGGTCTGGCCGTCACGCTTCGAGGACGCGATCTCGCCCATCGTGAAGCGCGCGGTCTCGAGCGCCTTCAACTCGGCGCGGTTCTTCTTCAACTGGACCCGGTGCCAGGCGATGTTGCTGTCGCTGTCCGCAACCATGTGGGAACTCCGCTGATTCGCTCCCACAGTGTATCGCGCGCCGATTCGGCGCCGCAACGCCCGCCCGACGGCGAAAATACGGTCTTCTGACGCAATCAGCGTTCCGCGAAGGCCTTTTCGACCACGAACTGGGCCGGCTCGCCGTGGTTGCCCTCGACGAAGCCGCGCTCGCCCAGGAGCGAGCGGGTGTCCGCGACCAGCGCCGGACTGCCGCAGATCATGACGCGGTCGTGGGCCGCTTCCAGCCCTGGGAGGCCGATATCGGCAAACAGCTTGCCGGACGTGATGAGGTCGGTGATGCGGCCGCGGTTGCGGAAGGGATCGCGGGTCACGGTCGGATAATAGACCAGCTGAGCGCGAATGCAGTCGCCGAGCAACTCGTCGTTCGGCAGATGCTCGGTGATCATCTCGCCATAGGCGAGCTCCTTCACGTGCCGGCAGCCGTGCAGCAGCACCACCTTCTCGAACCGCTCGTAGGTCTCGGGGTCCTTGATCACGCTCAGGAACGGCGCCAGGCCCGTGCCGGTGCCGATCAGGTAGAGGTTGCGGCCCTCTTCGAGATTGTCGATCACCAGCGTGCCGGTGGCCTTGCGGCTGACGATGATCTCGTCGCCTTGCTTGAGATGCTGGAGACGCGAGGTCAGCGGACCGTCCGGCACCTTGATCGAGAAGAATTCGAGGGTGTCCTCGTAATTGGCGCTGGCGACGCTGTAGGCCCGCAGCAGCGGTTTCTCGCCGACCTTGAGCCCGATCATGGTGAATTCGCCGTTGCGGAAACGGAAGGTCGGGCTGCGGGTGGTCTTGAAGGAGAACAGCGTGTCGGTCCAGTGGTGGACGCTCAAAACGCTTTCCTGATTGAAATTGCTCATCTCACCTTCCCTGTCGCTTCCAATGCGGTTCCGAGGCGGGCAGCTATGCGTCGTTTGTACACGATCATTCGTATACTAATGAATAATCCCGCTTGCTCCCGGGGTCAAGGCTGCCCAAGATCGTGAGCGTTGCAGTTCAGGATAAGGACCCATTCCATGGCGCATGACGCACCCCAGGCCACCGGACCCTCGAAGCTCGTGATCCGGAATATCGGCCTGATCCTGTCCGGCGCGCTGGAAAAGCCGATCCTGGACGGCGACACCATCGTCGCGGAGAACGGCAAGATCACCGCGATCGGCCGCTTCAAGGACGTCAACACCGACGACGCCACCACGATCGTCGAGGCCAACGGCACCACGGTGGCGCCGGGCCTGATCGACAGCCACGTCCACCCGGTCGCGGGCGACTGGACGCCCCGCCAGAACCAGATCGGCTGGATCGACAGCAACCTGCACGGCGGCGTCACCACCATGATCTCCGCCGGCGAGGTGCACATGCCCGGCCGCCCCCGCGACGTCGTCGGGCTCAAGGCGATGGCGATCTTCGCCCAGCGCGCATTCTGGAATTTGCGCCCGGGCGGCGTGAAGGTTCACGCCGGCGCACCCGTCATCGAATGCGAGATGGTCGAGGAGGATTTCAAGGAGCTGGCCGCGGCCGGCGTCAAGCTGCTCGGCGAAGTCGGTCTCGGCGGCGTCAAGGACGGCCCGACCGCGCGCAAGATGGTCGGCTGGGCCCGCAAATACGGCATCCAGAGCACGATCCACACCGGCGGCCCCTCGATCCCCGGCTCCGGCCTGATCGATAAGGACGTGGTGCTGGAGGCCGACACCGACGTGATCGGCCACATCAACGGCGGCCACACCGCGCTCCCCGACGACCAGATCCGCTGCATCTGCGAGGGCTGCAAGCGCGGCCTTGAGATCGTGCACAACGGCAATGAGCGCTCGGCCCTGTTCACGCTGCGCATCGCGCGCGAGATGAACGATCTGCATCGCGTGATCCTCGGCACCGACGCGCCCGCCGGCTCCGGCGTGCAGCCGCTCGGCATTCTGCGGATGGTCTCGATGCTGTCCTCGCTCGGCGATCTGCCGGCCGAGCTCGCGTTTTGTCTCGCCACCGGCAACACCGCGCGGATGCGTCAGCTCGATTGCGGCCTGATCGAGGTCGGCCGCTCCGCCGATTTCGTCGTCATGGACAAGGCGCAGCACTCGGCCGGCAAGACCATTCTGGACAGCGTCCAGCTCGGCGACCTCCCCGGCATCGGCATGACCATCATCGACGGCATCGTGCGCACCCAGCGCAGCCGCAACACGCCGCCGGCCGGCCGGGTGCCGGAGGTGGTGGCGAAGTGACGCAGCCGGAGCGGCTCGCGGCTCCGCCTGTCTCCCTGGAAGCATTGAACAAGTCTGCTGCCTGCTGCGTCTAACGCAGGCAGCCCTCGGCGGCGGCAGTTCATTGCTGGACCATCGAGGACGACATGAAGAATTCGTCGCGGATTGCCGCCGGCGTTGCCGGCGCGGTGGCGGGCTATATCGCGACCTTTGTGCTGTTCTCCCTGCTCGATTTCGGCAACCGCGCCGACCCGATCACGTCCGGTCTGTTGGCGCTGTTCGTCTACTGCCCCATCGGCGCGATCGCCGGCGTGGTCTTTGCCAGCTGGCTGGTGACGCGTTCGGGCAAGGATGCAAGCAATGGCAATGGCAACGTCACGCGCAACAGCCTGAAGTCGCTCGGCGTCGTCGTCCTGCTCTGCGTCACCGGTATCGGCATCTACATTGCGCTCGCCTATGCGACCGCCACGCCCTGGCTCAACCGGAACGGCGCCACTCCCCTGCTCGTCTTCGAGGTTCGCTTTCCGGCCGGCGTAGCCGTGCCGACATCGGCGCAGAGCATCACCATCGAATTGCAGACCGACCTCAACACCATGCCGGGCGAAGTCACGCCCGCCGCTTTCTATCGCGACGGCGACCAGCCCGTCATCGCCGGCGAGGTCGAGCTGGCGTTTCGCACCTCGCACCGGCAGCTCGCCGTCACCATCCAGGGCCAGCCGAGCCGGATCTATCCGATCGATTTGAGCGCCCGCGCGCCGCATACGCCGGAATTCGGCACGTGGCGGCGGCTCGGCGATGGCAGCGAAATCCGCTACCGCGCCAAGTGGTTCGGCAAGACGTAAGGGATCAGCGCTTCTTCGCGATCTCACAACGCACATAGGTCTGACGCTTGTCACGTCCGACCAAGCCGTTCTCCATCACGAGCTTGCCGTCCGCAGCGATGGACACCCGGGGATTGGACCTGAATTTCTCGCCCTCGCCTTCACAGGCGAGCTTCATTTTCCAGCCGAGCTTGCCGTCAGCGGTGATCTCGCTGGCCCGGCACCGCGTCTCGTACCAATAGAGGCGGTTGCCGCCTTCGATGCTCATGCGGTTGGCGCTGTCTTGGTCGCGGCAATCCTTCTTGGTCGACGCCCAGAAACCTTCATAGGGCTGTGCGGCCAAGGCGGGAGCGCACTCGCCCGCGAACGCAGCGCCAAGACTCAAAACCATCGCAAACCGCGTCGCCGCTCTCATGACGAAAAACCTCGATAAACCTTCATCGAGATTAGTCGCCCGATACTGCAGCATGTTCAACAGGTGCCGTAGGGTGGGCAAAGGCGCGAAGCGCCGTGCCCACGATCTTTTTCCTGATTGAGAAAATCGTGGGCACGCTGCGCTTTGCCCACCCTACGAGACCGTCTTCACCGCAGCTTGTTCAGCAGCGCCATCAGCATCTCGCGCTCTTTGGCCTCGAGCGGCGCAAGCGTCTCACGGGTGATGGCGAGCGCATTCGGCGCGACCTTCTCCGCAAGCTGCTGACCGGCGCGCGTCAGGCTGACCAGCAGCCGCCGCCCGTCCTCGGGATCCTGGCTGGTCTCGGTGAGGCCGCGCGCCGTCAGCCGGTCGATCACGCCCTTGATGGTCGCGACATCCATGGCGGTGAGACGCCCGAGCTGGTTCTGGGAGCATGCGCCGGTCTCGGCGAGCTTCGACAGGGCCGCCCATTGCGTCGGCGTGATGTTGGTGCCGATCTCGCGGGAGAAGATCGCGCTATGGCGCTGCCAGACCTGGCGCAGGATGAAGCCGACCTGCTCGTCGAGCACATAGGACGACTTGTTAGGCGATTTGGCCGGCTTGACGCCCTTCTTCACCGCAACGCTTCTCGCCATCCGCTCGCAGCCCCTTCCTTCACAACGACAAATGCGCGTCGCGGATATCCGGACGCGAATCGAGCTCGGCCATGGTGCCGCCGAAACAGATGCGGCCGCGCTCGATGATGTAGGCGCGATCCGAGATCAGCCGCGCGAAGTGCAGATTTTGCTCGGAGACGACGATGCTGACGCCCTCCTTCTTCATGGTCAGGATGGCATCGACCATCTGCTCCACGATCTTCGGTGACAGGCCCTCCGACGGCTCGTCCAGCAGCACCAGCGACGGATTGCCCATCAGCGTGCGCGCGATGGTGAGCATCTGCTGCTCGCCGCCGCTCATGCGGCCACCGGGACGGCCCTTCATCTCGCCGAGATTGGGAAACAGCGCGAACAGCTTTTCGCGGGTCCAGTGCGGCGCATTCGGCCGCTTCGGCTGGCGGCCGACTTCGAGATTCTCCTCCACCGTCAAATCCGTGAAGATGCGACGCTCCTCCGGGACGTAACCGAGCCCCCCGCGCACGATCTCATGCGTCGGACTCACCGAGACGTCCTTGCCCTCGAACATGATGCGCCCGGTCCGTTGCGCCACGAGCCCGACGATCGAGCGGAAGGTCGTCGACTTGCCGGCGCCATTGCGCCCGAGCAGCGCGACCACTTCGCCCTCGCCGACCTCGAAGCCGATGTCGAACAGGATATGCGCCGGGCCATAATGACTGTTGAGCCCCTCGACGGACAGCTTCATGCCGAGGCTCCCTCGCGATGCTCGGCATCGTAAAGCAGGCCTTCCCCGAGATAGACCGCCTGCACCTGCGGATTGCTGCGCACCTCGGCCGGCGAGCCCTCGGCGATCAGCGAGCCCCGATTCAGCACGATGATGCGATCGGCATGCTCGAACACCACGTCCATGTCGTGTTCGGTGAAGAGCACGCCGATCGATTTTTCCCGCGCGATCTGCGCGGTCAGCCGCATCAGATCGACGCGCTCGCGCGGCGCCATGCCGGCGGTCGGCTCGTCCATCAGCAAGAGCTTCGGTTGGTTCGCCAACGCCACCGCGAGTTCGAGCCGCTTGAGGTCGCCATAGGCGAGTTCACCGCAGGGACGATCCGCGTATCCGCCCATGCCGACCAGTTCGAGCAGCCGGCCGGCCTCGCCGCGATCGAAATTCGGCGCCGAGCCGTAGAGATTGAACAATTGCTTGCCGTGCGAGATCAGCGCGACCTGCACGTTCTCCCGGACCGTCATGGTGGCAAAGGTCGCGGTGATCTGAAAGGTACGCCCGACGCCCATCCGCCAGATCTCGCGTGGCTTCTTGCCCGTCGTCTCCTCACCGAGGAGACGGACATGACCGGAGTCAGGCTTGTTCTGGCCGTTGAGCATGTCGAAACAAGTGCTTTTTCCCGCGCCGTTCGGGCCGATCAGCGCCAGGATTTCGCCGGCGCGCAGCGAGAACGAGACGCCGCGCACGGCATGAATGCCGCCATAGGATTTGGTCAGGCCTTCGACCGCAAGCAGTGGGGGTGCGACGCTCATTCGGCAGACTCGATCGGCTTGGCAATGAGAGGCGACCCCGGCGGCGACGCTTTCCTGCGGCGTTGCGCCAGCATCTCCAGCATGCCGACGACGCCCTTGGGGAAGACGACGACGATCAGCATGATGAAGCCGCCGAGCACGAGCTTCGACAGATCGGTCTGGCTGATCAGCCAGATGCTGAGCGCCTTGTAGACGATGGCGCCGATCACAGCGCCCGACACCGTCTCGACGCCGCCGAGCAGCACCATGACCAGCGCATCGACCGACAGCGAGATGCCGAGATTATCAGGGAAGACGCTGCCCTTGAGATAGGCGAACAGCGCGCCGCCGATGCCGGCGGTGGTGCCCGCGATCACGAACGCCGTCCACTGGATGCGCTTGGCGTTGATGCCGATCGCTTCCGTGCGCAGCAGCGAGTCGCGCGTGGCCCGCAGCGCGTAGCCGAACGGCGAGAACACCATGGCCCGCAGCGCGATCGTGACGAGCGCTGCGACGCCGAGTGCCAGCCAATAGAAATTCGACGGGCTTGCCGCCCATTTCTCCGGCCACACGCCGAGAATGCCGTTGTCGCCGCCGGTTACGCTCACCCACTGGAACGCGATCGACCAGACGATCTGCGCAAAGGCGAGCGTCAGCATCGCGAAGTAGACGCCGGAGAGCTGCACCGCGAAGAAGCCGAACACGGCCGCCCCCATGCAGCCGAGCAGCGGCCCGAGCAGCAGGCAGACGATCATCGGCAGCCCCGCCATCTTGGCGAGGAAGGCGACGCCGTAAGCGCCGAGGCCGAAATAGGCGGCGTGGCCGAACGACGCCAGCCCGCCGACCGACATCAGGAAGTGCAGGCTGACGGCAAAGATGACGAAGATCGCGATCTCCGAGCCGACTGTAAGGACATAGTTTCCGGCAAACAGCGGCAGCGTCGCCGCGACGACGAGCGCAGCAAGCGCGGCAAGCCGCTCGTTGGACGTCAGCGGCCGCCAGGGATTGACGGTGAGGCCCGGCGTCTTGCGCGCGGCCGCCTCCGGCTTGCCGAACAGGCCCCAGGGCCGAACGATCAGCACCACCGCCATCACCAGGAAGACCAGGATGATGGAGATCTTCGGAAAGATCAGAATGCCGAAGGCGTTGAGCTCCGAGACAAGCACGGCGGCCACGAAGGCGCCAACGATGCTGCCGAGACCGCCGATCACGACCACGACGAAGACCTCGACGATGATGCGCAGATCCATGGCGTGATGCACCGCATCGCGCGGGATCTGGAGCGCGCCGCCAAGCGCCGCGAGAAAGACGCCGACCGCGAACACGGATGTGAACAGCCACTTCTGGTTCACGCCGAGCGCTGCGACCATGTCACGATCCTGCGTCGCCGCACGCACCAGCACGCCCCAACGCGTGCGCTGGAACAAGAGCCAGAGGATACCGAGCACGACCGGCCCGAGCACGATCAGGAACAGATCGTAGCTCGGAATGTTCTGTCCGAAGAAATCGATCGCGCCGCGAAAGCCCGGCGCGCGGCGGCCGACGAGATCGTCGGGCCCCCAGATCAGCACCACGAGATCCTCGACCATCAGGGTCAGGCCGAAGGTCGCGAGCAGCTGGAACAGTTCCGGCGCGTGATAGATCCGCCGCAGCAGCACCATCTCGACGATGACGCCGATGATGGCCACGGCAAACGCGGCGATGACGATGCCGCCCCAGAAGCCGAAAGTCCCCGCCAGGCGCTCGGTGAGCGTGAAGGCGACATAGGCGCCAATCATGTAGAAGGCGCCATGCGCGAAATTCACGATCCGCGTCACGCCGAAGATGATCGACAGACCCGAGGCCACCAGAAACAGCGACGCTGCGCTGGCGAGACCGGTCAGAAACTGTACGACATAAAAGGCCATCGGCGGTCCGGGTGAGTTAAGTCTGAGTATGTGGCTTCATCCTTCGAGACGGCGCTACGCGCCTCCTCAGGATGAGGTCCGGGACCCTCATGGTGAGGAGCGCGGCAACGCCGCGCGTCTCGAACCACGAGGCCCCGGTCTCTCGTCGCATCAATCCTTCGGACGCAGCTTCTCGACTTCGGCGTCGCTCGGCAGATAGTCCGAGCCCTTCTTGTAGACCGAGTCCACCATCACGCCCTTGCCGTCCTTCAGCGAAGTCTTGCCGACATAAGCCCCGAGCGTCGACTGATGGTCGATCTTGCGGAAGGTGATCTCGCCGAACGGCGACGGCATCGAGAGCCCCTCCGCCGCAGCGATCAGCTTCTCCGGATCGGTCGCGCCGGCCTTCGTCAGGATCGCGGCCGCCGCCTTGATGGTCTGGTAGCCGACGATCGAACCCAGGCGCGGATAGTCGTTGTACTTGGCCTGGTAGGCCTTCAGGAACGCATCGTGCTCGGGCGTCTTGATCGAGTACCAGGGATAGCCGGTGACGATCCAGCCCTCGGGGGTCTCGTCCTTGAGCGGATCGAGATATTCGGGCTCGCCGGTCAGGAACGAGACGACCTCGCGTCCCTTGAACAGGCCGCGGGTGTTGCCTTCGCGCACGAGCTTGACGAGATCGGCGCCGAAGGTGACGTTGAGGATGGCTTCCGGATTGGCCGCGGCAACCGCCTGCACCACCGGGCCCGCATCGATCTTGCCCTGCGGCGGCCACTGCTCGTCGACCCACTGGATGTCAGGACGCTTCTCCGACATCAGCTTCTTGAACACCGCAACCGCCGACTGACCGTACTCATAGTTCGGAGCGATCGTCGCCCAGCGCTTGGCCGGCAGCTTGGAGGCGGCTTCCACCAGCATCGCCGCCTGCATGTAGTTGGAGGGTCGCAGGCGGAACGTGTACTTGTTGCCCTTCGACCAGGTCACGGCATCCGTCAGCGGCTCGGCCGCGAGGAAGAACACCTTCTTCTGGTTGGCGAAGTCGCTGACGGCAAGGCCGATGTTCGACAGGAACGTGCCCGTCAGCATCGCCACGCCCTCGCTCGACACGAGCTCGTTGGCCGCGGTCTGCGCATCCGCCGGCTTGCCGCCGTCGTCCTTGGAGATGACGACGAGCTTCTTGCCGTTGATGCCACCGGCCGCATTGATCTCCTCGACCGCGAGCTGCCAGCCCTTGCGATAGGGCTCGGTGAACGCAGGCAGCAGCGAATAGCTGTTGATCTCGCCGATCTTGATGTCCTGCGCGATGGCCGAATGAGCCATGCCGCCCGCCAGAAGCGCAAAGGCCGCGCCGACGAAATAATTTCTTGCTCGCATCCCAACCTCCAGTTTTGAACTCGCCAAACCCATTGTTTCAGCCCGCCGTCTATTTCAAACCGTCTTCGCCCTTGATCTCCGCAACCGTCAATCCGCCGACGCGCGGCAGCGGACGGCCGCTGTCGGTAACGGCGACCGCGACCATGATCTCGTTGGCACGCGGCGCATCGTTGATCTGCACCTCCATGCCGTCGAAATGGCTGCGCACGAAGGCCGCGTCCTTGTGCCCGAGCGGAATGTCGAGCGTCGTGCCCGGGCCGCTGCGCTTCTTCGACGACGGGATCAGCGCCGCGCCCTTGCTCAGGACCTTGCGCACCGGCGCGCCCATCTTGGGGTGCAGGATCGCGGCGGCATGCTCCAGCTCGCCGTTCTCGCCAACAGCGGCGGCCTTGCCGTAGCTCTGCGCCTTCGCGCCGTCGATGCCGAGCGCCGCCACCGCGCGCTTCGACAGGAGGTCACCGAGCTCCTCGCCGATCGCGATCAGCGGCGAGAGATCCTCGACATATTGTCCGGCAAAGGGGTTCTCGATCACGGCGATCGCCGCGGCGCGACGGGTCGGCGGCGAGACCTGGCGGCCCATCTCCATCTGCGTCTCTTCGACGACGGTGACGATCTTGCGGATGATCGCGCTCATGTTTCGCTTCCCTGTTCAGGCAACCGCGCTCTCCAGCACAAGCGGGCGCGACCGTTGCTCTTCTATATCCTTGGTTCCGATGACAAGCATATCACCACAAAGCCTGAGCACAGCACCCTCGATCAATCCGCGATCGAACAATTGCCGTGCACATTCCGCGCCAGATTCGAGCGCAGTCGCGATCTCTTCCTTCGACAATTCACCGACGCCGCGGGTGACGAGACGCGCGCCGAGATCGCTGTCGGGCTGAAGCTCGTTCGCAGGCTTCCGAAGGATGGCGGGATGCCCGGGCAAATCGACGGCATTGGCAATGATCGTCGCCGCCGCATCGGCTTGCGACGCGCTCGCCGCCAGCACCGTCACCGCGTCGGCGATGCCGAGCGAAAAGCTGCGGCCGTGGCGGCCACTGGTCGCGATGCCGCGCACTGCGTCATTCGCATCGATCCGCATCGCCCGCATCACGCCGTCACGATCGGGCCGGTCCATCAGGCCGACGGAAAAATGCTCTCCGCGGCCGAGATGCAGCGCGATATCACCGCCATTGTTGACATAGACGCGATCCAGCGTCGCCGCGCCCAGCATGGAGCTCAAAATCTCCTCCGCCACGCTGCCCGCAACCGCCGCCATCGGCGTGATGAAGCAATCTGAAGCATAAGGCGCCACAGCGGCGTGCATGCGACGCGCCACTACGCCCTTCAGCGAAGTCTGCGCCTCAGCGCCCCTCCGCAGCTCCAACAATTCCGCGCAGAGCTCGTCGAGCAACCCGGTGAAACGGCGCGCCGCAGCCTCATAGGCTGCGCGCACCTCGCCCGCACGTCCCCTCGCCTCGACGATCAGATCAATCGGTCCATCCTGCAAATGCAGCCGCCGGCCGTCGGACAGCAATGCGATTTGCGGGCGGCGCGTCATGGCCGCGGCCCCGGAATCGGGTTCTGCCAGGGCAACTGGCGGACATCGTCGCCGTTCTGCACTTCGGACAGCGGCTTGACGTAATCCATATGGCCGCCGAGCGCGGCATAGTCGGTCAGCTTCATCGTGAACTCGATCGGCGCGACCAGCGCCGGTGTCGGAACATAGCCGAACGCGCCGGCGGGCATCTGCGTCACATCGACCATGTAGGTGATGCCGCCGCCCGGCCAGACATAAACAGGCGCGCCACCGCTGGTGACCCGCGTCAGCGCGTCCTTGACCGAGCGCGTCAGCCGCACCGGATTGTCGGTGACGCCGGCGCGCAGCGAGCCGCCCGCACCGGCCATGAACAGCACGGTGCAGAGCGCCGGCTCGCAATTTTCCTGGATGCGCTCGACCGAGAATTTCAGGTCGGCGGGCATCTCGGTCTCGACCGGATTCAGGGCCTCGTCGAGCACGTAGTAGGACGAATGCTCGCCGGTCGTGGAGACCATCAGCATCGACAGGCCGGCCTTCGCCTCCTTCTTGTCGAAGGGGCCGAGAATCGCGAGCGGATCGGAAATGTTGGTGCCACCCCAGCCCGTGCCGGGATCGGCGACCTGGAAATAGCGGCCGGGCGTCGAACGCCGCCCCTTCATCTTGATGCCGGTGTCGGCGATGTCGAGCAGCTTGCCGGCCTGGTGCTCCGAGAGCACGCCGGTGATGTGGTCGTCGACCACGACGACCTCGTCGACTTTGCCGAGCCACTGCTTGGCGAACATGCCGATCGTCGCCGAGCCGCAGCCGACGCGCATGCGCTCTTCTTTCATGCCGTTGACGATCGGCGGCTGGCCAGCCTGCACCACCACGCTCGCACCGCCGTCGATGGTGAGCTCCACCGCCTTGCAATTGGCGAGGTCCATCAGCGTGTCGCAGGTGACGCGGCCCTCCTTCTTGGAGCCGCCGGTCAGATGATGCACGCCGCCGAGCGACAGCATCTGCGAGCCGTATTCGCTGGTGGTGACGTGGCCAACGGCCTCGCCCTGCGCGCGGACGGTCGCGGTTTCCGGGCCGAGATAGCGGTCGGTGTCGATCTTCACCTTGATGCCGCAATAGGAGAAGATGCCTTCGGTGACGACGGTCACCATGTCGACGCCGTCGACCGCCGCGGAAACGATGAACGGCGCCGGCTTGTAATCGGGATAAGTCGTGCCAGCGCCGATCGCCGTCACAAACGTGGAAGGCTCGTGGACGATCTTGCCGTCCCAGTCTTCGGTACGGCTGAACGGCACCAGCTTGCCGCCATGCTCGACCGTGCGCTCCAGGATCACATGCGGATCGACGCGGACCAGCTTGCCGTCGTGATTGGCATAGCGGTCGCAGGCGCCCGCCGCGCCCGGCTTGATGTAGCACATCACCGGGCAGGCATCGCAGCGGATCTTGTCGATGACAGCGCTCGTTGTTTCCATCACCATGCCGGAGCCAGCGGATCTGCGGTTATCATTCGTATACGAACGATGGTGCGCGCGGTCCCCAATGCTGTCAAGCGGCGGTGCAGCGCAAAAGATGCCGCTGCCGCATAAAACCTCATTTGCCCATCGGCTCTGTCCACAAAGAAGGCAGCCGCGCTGCAGTGCGGCATGCACGGCTTGCACGTTTGTGTACAAACGGTATCGTCGCGACGTAGATTTGAAAGCAATTCGCCGCGGGCCTGGAAACGAGGATGACGCAGACACCGATCCGCCTCACCGTGAACGGAGAGATCCACGAGGTCACAGCAGCGCGCGATACGCCGCTGCTCTACGTGCTGCGCAACGATCTCACGCTCAACGGTCCGAAATACGGTTGCGGCTTGGGTGAATGCGGCACCTGCACTGTTCTGATCGATGGCTCCGCGGCGCGCGCTTGCGTGATTCCGATCGGCGGCTGTGCCGGCCGCGACATCGTGACGCTCGAAGGGCTCGGCACCCGCGACAAGCCTGATGTGGTGCAGCAGGCCTTCATCGACGAGCAGGCCGCACAATGCGGCTACTGCCTCAACGGCATGATCATGACCACCAAGGCGCTGCTCGCGATCAACCCGCAACCGACCGAGCAGGAGGCGCTGGCGGCGCTGCGCTACAATCTCTGCCGCTGCGGCACGCATGTCGAAATCCTGCGCGCCGTGATGCGTGCATCCGGCCAGCTCACCGAGGCCGCGGATTGATGGCCTCCTCTCCCTCGCATGAAGCAGAGCGGCCGTCCGGTTCGCTCATCGTCGTCCGCACCGTGGACGAGATCACATCCGAAACCTTCATCCGCATCACCGCGGATGGCTCGGTCACCGCCTATAACGGTCATGTCGATCTCGGCACCGGCATCCGCACTGCGCTCGGCCAGATCGTCGCCGAAGAGCTCGACGTCTCCTTTGCGCGCGTCGTCGTCGTGCTCGGCGATACGGCCGTGGTGCCGAACCAGGGCCCGACGATCGCCAGCGAAACCATCCAGATCACCGCGGTGCCCCTGCGCAAGGCCGCCGCCCAGGCGCGCCATTTCCTGATCGCACGCGCGGCCGAACGGCTGGAGCTGCCGGCGATCGAATTGAAGATCGAGGACGGCCTTGTCCGCGGCCACAATCGCAGCGTCAGCTATGGCGAGCTGATCGGCGGCGAGACCATCCGCCTCGAGCTTGCTGACGAGGTCGCTGCCAAGCCCGTCGGCGATTACGCCATCGTCGGCCAGTCGATGCCGCGCGTCGACCTGCCCGCCAAGGCCACGGGCGAGCTGACCTTCGTGCACGACATCCGCCTGCCCGGGATGCTGCACGGCCGCGTGGTGCGTCCGCCCTATGCCGGCGTCGATGCCGGCCCGTTCGTCGGCACCAGCCTGATCGCGGTCGACGAGGCCTCGGTGCGCAACATTCCCGGCGTCGTCGCCGTCGTGCACATCGGCGATTTCGTCGGTGTGGTCGCCGAGCGCGAAGAGAATGCAATCCGCGCGGCCGAGCAGCTCGCCGTCAGTTGGAAGCCGACACCGGCGCTGACCGATCTCTCGGACGTCGAGAGAGCACTGCGCGCCAATCCCTCGACGCCGCGCACGCTGATCGACAAGGGCGACGTCGATGCGGCGATATCAGGCGCGGCCAAACCGATGCAGCGCACGTACGTCTGGCCCTACCAGATGCACGCCTCGATCGGCCCCTCCTGTGCGGTCGCCGATGTCCAGGACGGCAATATCCGCGTCTGGTCGGGCACGCAGAATCCGCACGTGCTGCGCAGCGACCTCGCGCTGCTGGTCGAGCGCCCCGAGAGCGAAATCGAGGTCATCCGTCTCGAGGCCGCCGGCTGCTACGGCCGCAACTGCGCCGATGACGTCACCGCCGACGCGCTGCTGCTGTCGCGCGCGGTCGGCCGGCCCGTCCGCGTGCAGCTCACGCGCGCGCAGGAGCACATCTGGGAACCCAAGGGCACCGCGCAGCTGATCGACGTTAATGGCGGACTCGACGCCGACGGCGGTATCGCCGGATACGATCTCGCCACGCGCTATCCCTCGAATGCCGCGCCGACGCTCGCGCTGCTCCTGACCGGTCGCATCTCATCCGAGCCCGCCGTGCTCCAGATGGGCGACCGCACCGCGATCCCGCCCTACGATTACGACCACATGCGCGTGGTCGCCCACGACATGCCGCCGATCGTGCGCGCCTCCTGGTTTCGCGGCGTCTCGGCGCTGCCGAACACCTTTGCGCATGAATCCTACATCGACGAAGCCGCATCCGAGGCCGGCGTCGATCCCATTGAATACCGCCTGCGCTATCTGAGGGATCAGCGCGCCGTCGATCTCGTCCATGCGGTCGCCGAACGCGCCGGCTGGACGCCCCGGCCGATGCGCGAGGAACAGGACGGCGACATCGTGCACGGGCGCGGCTTTGCCTATGCGCTCTACGTCCACAGCAAGTTTCCCGGCTACGGCGCCGCGTGGTCGGCCTGGATCACCGACGTTGCCGTGAACAAATCCACCGGCGACGTCAGCGTCACGCGCGTCGTCGCGGGGCAGGACTCCGGCCTGATGATCAATCCGGACGGCGTGCGCCACCAGATCCACGGCAACGTCATCCAGTCCACCAGCCGCGCGCTGATGGAGGAGGTCTCGTTCGAGCGTGGCGCGGTGGCCGCGCGCGAATGGGGCGCCTATCCCATCATCCCCTTTCCCGACGTGCCTGAGATCGACGTGCTGCTGCTGCCGCGGCCGGACCAGCCGCCGCTCGGCGTCGGTGAGTCCGCCTCGGTGCCGAGCGCGGCGGCAATTGCCAACGCGATCTTCGATGCCACCGGCGTGCGCTTCCGCGAGCCGCCGTTCACGCCCGAGCGCATCCTCAAGGGGTTACACGGGGAGACATCTCCCGTACCGCAGGCCCTGCCCGCGCCAGCGTCTTCGCAGCCGTCCCGCATCTGGGACAATCCGTTCGCCAGGCGCGCCGGCATCGTCGCGACGATTGCGGCCGTCTGCACCGCCGCGATCGGCATTGGCGCCGCACTTCTGCCCGGACGCGCCATCGCGCCGGTCGCGCGGCCCGATGCGTCGGTCTATTCGGCGGCAACGATTGCGCGCGGCCAGCAGCTTGCGGCGCTCGGCAATTGTGCGGAGTGCCACACCAGCCTCAATGGCGTGCTCAACGCCGGCGGCCGCGCGCTGGAGACGCCGTTCGGCACGATCTACTCGACCAACATCACGCCCGACGTCGAGACCGGCATCGGCGCCTGGTCTTATCCCGCCTTCGAGCGCGCGATGCGCGAGGGCTTGCATCGCGACGGACGCCAGCTCTATCCCGCCTTCCCTTATACGCATTTTGCAAAAACCAGCGATGCCGACATGCAGGCGCTCTACGCCTACCTGATGGCGCAGCCTGCGGTCCGCGCGACGGCACCGGCGAACGAACTCGCCTTCCCGTTCAACCTCCGTCCGCTGCTCGCGGGATGGAATGCGCTGTTCCACGACACCAAGGAGTTCAAGCCCGATCCCGTCAAATCCGAGGCCTGGAATCGCGGCGCCTATCTCGTCGAGAGCCTCGGCCATTGCAGCGGTTGTCACTCGCCGCGCAATGCGCTCGGCGCCGAGCCGCGCGGGGCCTATCTCGCCGGCGGCTTTGCCGAGGGCTGGGAAGCGCCGCCGCTGAGCTCGCTCTCGCATGCGCCGATCCCGTGGAGCGAGGACGAGCTGTTCGCTTATTTGCGCACCGGCCATTCGCGCTATCACGGCGTCGCGGCCGGCCCGATGGCGCCGATCGTCCGGGATCTCAAAGCCCTGCCCGACTCCGACATCCGCGCGATGGCGGTCTACCTCAACTCATTCAACGACAATGCGGCCGATGCGCCCGCACTCGCGGCGAAGCTGGAGAGCGCAACGCAGATCACCGCCGCCTCGTCCACCGGCGCACGGCTCTATCAGGGCGCCTGCGCCGTCTGCCACGAGGTCGGCGGCCTGCCGCTGTTCGGCAGCCGCCCCTCGCTCGCGCTCAACAGCAATCTGCACAGCGCGACATCGGACAATCTCGTGCAAGTCATCATGCACGGCATCACTGATCCCGTGTCGAGCGATCTCGGCTACATGCCCGCGTTCAAAAACAGCATGAGCGACGCGCAGGTCGAGGAGCTCGTCAGCTTCCTGCGCAAGCAGTTCGCGCCGGACAAGCCGGCCTGGGCCAGCGTCCGCGAGACGATCGCGCGGGTGCGGTCGTCGACGCACTAGGACAATACGAAGGAAGGCGTAGCTGGAAGCTCGCCCGCGGCCATCCTTCGAGACGCCCGCCTCCGGCGGGCCCTCAGGATGAGGTCGGAGTGCGTGGCGGCAGTTCGACAGGCAAATCTGCCGTTTAGCCTCATCCTGAGGAGACCGCGAAGCGGTCGTCTCGAAGGACGAGGCGCTTGCTCAGCCGTGCTTCTTCGCCTCCACTGGCGGCGTGCCGTGGGTGTGGAAGGACTCGATCGTCTTCAGCCCCCAGGCCTGGCCCTTCTTGCGCTCCTCCTCGGTCCACACGATCGGCTTCCAGTCGGGCGCGAGGATCAGACGCGCGCCGGCGTTGGCGACTTCGACGCGGTTGCCGCCGGGCTCGTAGACATAGAGGAAGAAGGTCTGCTGGATCGCGTGCTTGTGCGGGCCGGTCTCAATGTGGATGCCGTTCTCCAGGAAGATGTCGGCGGCGCGCAGAATCTCCTCGCGGCTGTCGAGCGCGTAGGTGACGTGGTGGAATCGGCCGGGCGTGCCGGAGTGGTCGAGCGAATAGGCGAAATCGTAGCTCTTGTTCGACATCGTCAGCCACATCGCAGCTTCGCGACCGTCATTGAGCACGATCTGCTCGGTGAGCCGGCAGCCGAGATAATTCTCGAAGAACTCGCGGTTGGCCTTGATGTCGGTGGCGAGGCAATTGAGATGGTCGAGGCGGCGGACGTTGACGCCGCGCGCGGGAAAGCGCTGCGCCTGGTTCTTCAGCGCCGGCTTCAGCTCGGGCGGGGCCTGATACCATTCGGTCTCGTAATAGAGCTCGACGATGTGGCCATCGGGGTCGCGGCAGCGGAAGGTCGGCCCCTGCCCCATGTCGCCGTCGATCCAGCCAATGTCGAAGCCGGAGCCTTTCAGTGCGGCGACGCGGCGCTCCAGCGCCTGCTGGCTGCGCGCGCGCAGCGCCATGTGCTCCATGCCTGAGGTCTTCGACGCCGTGAGCTTGAGCGAATAGCGCTCGTAATCGTCCCAGCCGCGCAAATAGACCGACTCGCCCTTCTGCCCGCTCACGGTCATGCCCATGACGTCGACGAAGAACTTCAGGCTCTCGTCGGGCTTCGGCGTCAGCAGCTCCATGTGGCCGAGATGAGCGAGATCGAGGATCGGTTCGGGCTGCATGGTGTCCTCCAGAGCGTAGGCTTGCGATCCTCGTCACGGAATCGCGCAAATCGGGCGCAGGGCGCAATGTTGATGAGCGCGCCCAGCGTCGGGGCCGCGGGCTCATTTGTACTAATGTACAAATGATTAGGTCCCGTCAACAAACCAAAGGCTGTCGGTCCGCGGCGAACAGCGCCCAAAGGTCAGCTCCAAGGTCGGCTCAAGGTCAGCGTCCCTCCCCCAAACGGGGGGCGGACTGCCCGGATGGTAAAATCTTCCTTAAGTGCTTTCGAACCCAAAGGCCCAGAAAAGCAGCATTTTCCGGTCTTTCCTGCCCGCAAGTATGCATTACCGACAACCCTCACGACCGAATTGTCGCGGATTTAACAAAGCGCCCGCGCCTGCCGCTTAACCGTTTGTGCAGCCACCGCCGCGCATAGTCGGGGAAACATTATGTCTTCTCAGGTACATCCATCGTGACATCATTTGGACGCGTGATTTCGGTTCGCGGGTCGCTCGCCCGGGTCGGCCTTTTGGCGGAAAGCCAGATGCCGGTCTCGGAAGTGCGGGCCACCGTCGGCCGTTTCGTCAGCATCCGCTGCGCCAGTTCGGTCATCGTCGCCATGATCACCGAGGTGTCCTGCGAGAACCTCGCAAGCCCCGACTACATTGCCATCGCGTCGGTCGACCTGCTCGGCGAAATCCTCAACGCCGCCGACAAGGCCAAATTCCAGCGCGGCGTCACCAATTACCCGACCATCGGCGATTCCGTCGACCTGATCACGAGCCAGGAGCTGCGCACCATCTACGCGCCGACCGGATCCGACCAGATCAATGTCGGCTTCCTCCAGCAGGACCGTTCCGTCGTCGCCTATGTCGATATCGAGGAAATGCTGTCCAAGCATTTCGCGGTGCTGGGATCGACCGGCGTCGGCAAATCGACCGGCGTGTCACTGCTGCTCAACGAGATCCTGAAGGCGCGGCCGAACCTGCGCATCTTCCTGCTCGACGTGCACAACGAATATGGCCGCTGCTTCGGCGACCGCGCGCTGGTGCTCAATCCGCGGAACCTGAAGCTGCCGTTCTGGCTGTTCAATTTCGAGGAAATCGTCGACGTGCTGTTCGGCGGCCGCGCCGGCGTGCCCGAGGAGCTCGACGTCCTGGCCGAGGTGATCCCCCTCGCCAAGGGCATCTACACCCAGTACCAGAACTCCGATCGCCTCGGCCTGAAGCGCGTTGATCCCAAGCAGATCGGGTTCACCGTCGATACGCCGGTGCCCTATCGCCTGGTCGATTTGATGTCGCTGATCGACGAGCGCATGGGCAAGCTGGAGAACCGCTCCTCGCGCATCATCTATCACAAGCTGATCTCGCGCATCGAAGCGGTCCGCAACGACCCGCGCTACGCCTTCATGTTCGACAACGCCAATGTCGGCGGCGACACCATGGCCGAGGTGATCAGCCATCTGTTCCGCCTGCCGGCCAACGGCAAGCCGATGACCGTGATGCAGCTCGCCGGCTTCCCGGCGGAGGTCATCGACTCCGTCGTCTCGGTGCTGTGCCGCATGGCCTTCGACTTCGGCCTGTGGAGCGACGGCGTGTCGCCGATGCTGTTCGTCTGCGAAGAGGCGCATCGCTACGCCTCCGCCGACCGCAATATCGGCTTCGGCCCGACCCGCAAGGCGGTGTCGCGCATCGCCAAGGAAGGCCGTAAATACGGCGTCTATCTCGGCCTCATCACCCAGCGACCGGCCGAGCTCGACGCCACCATCATTTCCCAGTGCAACACGCTGTTCACGATGCGCCTCGCCAACGAGCGCGACCAGGCGCTGCTGCGCGCCGCGGTGTCGGATGCGGCTGCGAACCTGCTGTCCTTCGTGCCCTCGCTCGGCACCCGCGAAGTGCTGGCGTTCGGCGAAGGCGTCGCACTGCCGACGCGCCTGCGCTTCAAGGAAGTGCCGCCGCACCAATTGCCGCGCGGTGAAGCCACCATCTCGAGCGTGCCGTCGGTCACCTCCGGTCACGACATGCATTTCGTCGGCGCCGTGCTCGAGCGCTGGCGCGGAGCGACCTCGCAGCGCGACGTGCCGAACGACCCGGTCTTCTTGCAGCCGCCCGCCAAGACGCTGGCGAGCGCCGAAGCCCCGATGCTGCAACCCTCGATGGGCCTCGACCCCGACCGCTTCTCGCTGCTGAAGAAGCCGCTGCGGTAAGGGACGGACACCGCCTCGGCAAATTCCGCTGTCATGCCCCGGCTTGACCGGGGCATCCAGTACGCCGCAGCTTCTCGATTCAATCACGATCGTCTCTGGAATACTGGATCGCCCGATTAAATCGGGCGATGACAGCGAGTATGCGGCGCGTTGAGCCCGTCACCCGCATCGACTATGGTCACCGGCCCTTAGCCGGAATCCATGCCCATGACCAAGCCCGCCCTACAACGCTTCCCCGCACCCGCCCTCGACACGCTCCCTGACGACATCCGCTCGCGCCTGCTCGGCGTGCAGGAGAAGAGCGGCTTCGTGCCGAACGTGTTCCTGACGCTCGCCTACCGGCCGGACGAGTTCCGCGCGTTCTTCGCCTATCACGACGCGCTGATGGAGAAAGACGGCGGGCTCACCAAGGCCGAGCGCGAGATGATCGTGGTGGCGACCTCGGCGGCCAACCAGTGCCAGTATTGCGTGATCGCGCACGGCGCCATCCTGCGCATCCGCGCCAAGAACCCTGTGATCGCCGACCAGGTCGCGGTGAACTATCGCAAGGCCGACATCACGCCGCGCGAGAGGGCGATGCTCGATTTCGCAATGAAGGTCTCGGCCGATGCGCAGCGCCTCTCGGAGGACGATTTCGCGGCACTCGCGCCGCACGACTTCAGCGACGACGACATCTGGGACATCGCCGCGATCTCCGCCTTCTTCGCGCTGTCGAACCGGCTCGCCAATTTCACGGGGATGCGGCCGAACGAGGAATTCTACCTGATGGGCCGCTTGCCGAAGAAATGACTGGCAGGCAGTGCCGTCGACGCAGACGACCTAGCGCGGCGCTCACGTCTTGCGCCGCAGGCCCCAGAGACTCCAGGCAAGCAGGACGGCGGTCACGAGCAGTATCGCAACGAAGGTCTGGATGATGGTGAAGTTCAGCGCATCCCGCGCGACGAACAGCGCTGTAACGGCCCCGGCGAGGACAAACAGAAGGCGAAGGATCAGGCTCATCGTGGCGTCTCCAGGTCGGCATGACCGGCCCGTCTGGCGCTTCGACATCGAACGCTGTTCGGCAATCACGCCGGCGAACCTTAGCGGCCTGCACCGGCGTCGATTTGCGATACATCAAGCCGGACTGCGCCGCTCCGCCGCAGGTTCGACCAGCGCCTACGCGTCCTCGACGGCGAGCGTGATCGATATGTTCATGCGGGGCGCGCCGTTCTCGCGGACGGCGACGACGACGCGATGCGCGCTGCCTGCGATGAAGGCATCGCGGGCAATGGATGCGCCGGTGAGCACCGCTTCCTTGCGCGCGCCCTCTGCATCCACGAAATCCTGCCCGGTCTCATCGGGGATGAAGCGGCCGTTCTCATGGATGTCGAAATGGAATCGCGGCATCGGCGGCTCAAAGTGTTGGCGACTGGTGCAAATAACGGCCGTCGAAATCCGCTAGTTCCAAAAATTTCCCCTCATCGAGCACCTTGACGCGGCCGCGATGGAACTCGACGATACCTTCCTGACGCAACTGCTTGATCACGCGGTTGGCATGCACTGCCGTAATTCCCAACGCTTCACCGATCTGCTCCTGCGTCATCGGCATCTCGAAATCGTTGCCGTCCACGCGATCGATGAGCCTGAGACGCTCGCGCAGCTCGATCATGACGTGGGCGAGCCGTGCCGGTGCCGGGCGCTGGCCGACATTGACGATCCATTCCCGGAACATCGCGGCGTCGATCAGCGTGTCCCGCCAGAACATCTCGGCCAGCGTCACCCGGCGATGATGCAGTTTCCGCAGGGTCTCGTGATTGATGAGGCCCAGCGTGCACGGCGTCAGCGTCATCAGATCATGGTCCATCACGTGCAGGAACAGGCTCATCAGGTCCGGAATCTCGCCGGGAATGTGGAGGGACAGGATCTGCCGGTTGCCGCTCGCAATCGTCTTCGAGCGCACGCAGAAGCCATCGGCGATCAGGCAGCAATCGGTCGCCCGCTCGCCGTCGCGCACGACATACGATTCGGCTGGGAAATGCTGCACGACGATTGGAAGGGCTTCGATTTCCCTGATGTCGTCTTCCGAGATACCGGAGGAAATGCGCAGGCGGCTGATGAGCGCCGCGCGGATCGCGTCGCTGGGCACAAGATAACTCCGCGTTGTTCGTGGAACTCGTCGGCGCCGCGGCGCCGTCACGATGGAAACCCGCGACCGGCTTCCCGGGTTCCAACAAAAGTTAAGGACGCGGCTTGCTCGCGCATGGTTGTCTTCCGGCCTGAGAGGCCAGATCATGACTAAGAAACGCAACCGCACGCGCCCGGCCATGTCGCTCCAGGAGCGGCTGGACAAGTTCACCGAGGACGCCCGCGCCGCCGCGATGAAACTGCCGCCCGGCGCCGAGCGTCACGCGCTGTTGCAAAAGGTGCGCGACGGCGAAGCGGCCGCCCAGATGGACCGCGCACTGTTCCCGCCGGACCCGCAACACCCGAAGTAACCGCTTCACCGCTACATTGCTTACGGCCGCAAGACGCGATGCCGCTAGCGCTTCGCCATCAGCTCGAGCGCCGGTGCAAAGCGCTCTGAGAAGGTCAGCGTCTTGGCGTGGTGAACCGCGGCGAACGATGCCGAAATTCCCGCTGAAGCGACTGCGAGCAAGGCGACGATAAAAACCAGACGGCGCATCTTGGCCTCCTGTGTGAGCTCGATGCCCCCAAGGGAACATGGGGCGGCTCTGTTTCAGGACGGCTTCATCCCTGGCGGAAAATGATGTCGCTCAAGCGGCTGTGATCCGTCCGGTTCACGGGGTGGAGTGCCGCACGCGGAAGTGGCGCTCCCAGCACAAGACCGAAGTTCCCGTTCAGCGGGAACTTGAACGATTCTTCAATCGCACACGTTTTGTCAAGAGACTCGCCCCTTACTGGCGGAAACACTTCGACACAACTCTCGCAGTTTCCGTCAGAGCGCCGGCGGAGGCGGGGATGAGTCGTGCCTGCAAAGGGGACTGTCTGATAAACCTGCGTGCCTTCGCCATCGCGACATGCGTTGGCGCAATGTTCTTCGGGGTTGGCTACCTATGGAACGTCCAGCCCGACCTGTTCAACCCCGACGAAATCTGGAGCATGTTTCAATCCGAGCATCGCAAGGCCCGCGCGGCGGTCTCCCGGATGCTCATCGAGCCGCATTCGGCTCACTTCAACGGTCTGCATACGGTCGAGGCAGACAGCGCGAGATATGTTTGCGGCGTCGTCAAAGCGGCGAACAAGACCGGCCACTCGATCGACGCTGCCTTCGTCTACACCGTCGCCATCGATTTCGCCCGTGTCGACGACGGCGGCCAGATTACGTCTCAGCACTCCGCCTATAAGTCGTGCCCGAATGCGGGCAACGACGGGATTGCCCGGCAACAACCGCCGGCCTCCCCCGGCGCGATGGCAGCGATCCAGACCGTCGGAAAGATGATCCCTCCATCCGGCGGCGGGACGATGGAGCAGCAACTCGGCCAGCTTGCCACGCAGACCGGCCAGATGGCCGCGCAAACAGCCATCGTTGCGCCGGGATCGGGACGCCTTCCAGGTCCGGCCTCGGCAGGACCGGCGCCGGCAGGGCAGCCATCAGGTCCGGAGGCAAAGGCCGCACCGGACAACGAACTCACCTGGCGCGCCGATCAGCCGCCTTCAGCCTGGCCGGCGCTCCCCTCGGGCCAGTGCCTTGCGAAATCAACCCATCAGCGGACGGCGTCGGAAGCCCTGGCTTTCGCGAAAGCCGTCGAGACCCACCGCGAGCAGTCGAAGGCACTGGAGGCTTCGACGAAGCGTGTGCTGCTCGATGAGATCAAGGAAGCGCGCTGCGCGCTGGTGACGATCGATCCCGCCGACAAGGCGTATCCGCAGGCCTGGGGAAGTTTCGTGCGGTTGCGGGCCATTGATCGAGAGCTGGCCGGCTGAAAACATACGTATTGCTCGTGCCGGCGCCGTTTCAACCCTTGTCCGCCGGCCCTCACCGGCCCGGCAGAAGGATCGCATCCCCGCTCTTGGCCGCGTCCCACTGCGAAGGCGACGAAACCCAGGCGGCGCATTGCGCCTCCTGTATGAGCTTGATCGCTTCAACAGGTGGGACGGCTTTGTTTCAGAACCGCTTCGTGCATCCAGAAAATGATTTCGCTCAAGAGGCTGTGATGAACTCCTGTCCCGGAAGCGCAGCCGCACGACACTAATAAGAGTTGCCGCTGTCTTGCGCGGTGCGAGCCGTATCGGAAGTCACACGCACGCGCTCACGATCCTGAATCGCAGGACTGCCGCAGCAGGCAACATGTGCTGGAGTGCAAGGTCTCTAGGGATCACTCAGATGAAAGTCGTCATTCAGAAGCTCAACGGTCTATGGCACCTGATCATCGGATCGTACCAGATCCGAACGCCCTTCCTGGCCACCCAGGACCGCGCGCTGGTCGTGACTTACGCCCGGCGCATCTACCCCGGTGCCAAGATCTTCCAGCGCGACTGATGACCTGCTCGTATTCGTCGCGCGGGCAGTGCTAATCCTCGTCCGCCGGGCCGCACCAGCCCGGCAGGTAGATCGCATCCTTGCTCTTGGCCGCGACCAGCGCCTTCTCCAGCGCCCTGTCGAAGTTCGCGTCCACCGCCTTGCGCGACAGCTTTCGGCGCAGAAAGTCGGCCCACAGGAATTCCGAGAACGGCGTGGTGTCCTTGGCGAAGCCGCCCATGCGGCGCAACTCGCCGGCAAGGCTGCGGAACGGATCGTCCTTGAGATCGACCACCGATTTCGGCAGGTCCCGAAATGGCCGGCGCTCGCCCTTGGAATCGTAGGGATAGACCCAGCGCTTGTTGTCCATCACGCCCCAGAACGCCTCGCGCTCGACCATGCGGAGATCGCCGACCACGGTCACCAGCACCTCCTTGACGCCTTCGTCGTGCAGCGCGCGGCCGAGATGATGATGGTCGATGACGTAGTAGCGCTCGTCAGGTCCGTACACGACCGGGATCATGTGCGTGCCGAGCAGATCGGATTGCTTCTTCTTGCCGCGCTCGCGCCAGCGCTTGCGCTTCTCCTTCACCTCGCGCATGCCGACGGTCATCTGCGTCGGCCGAAGCGACAGGATCGGCACCGGGTGCACTCTTGGTTCGCGCGCGTTGGTGGTGGTCATGGTCGAAACGCCCCTCGCATGGATGACAACCGGCGGGTCCGGTTCCCTTGACTACCATGGGCCCCGCGGCGGCAAAATCCGTTCTGCATGGACGTGGTGATCACAAGACGCTGTTCACGCAACCGCGCAATGCGCGCATCGTTACGCTTGCTGCAACGCAAACCGTGCTTGCTGACACCGGCATGACGGCCGCCGCCGGATGCGCTCGCATCGCCTCGTGAAAGATAGTGCAAACACGCAATGCACGTGCGCGTTGAGAAGATTTTCTGCAATGCCTTCACCACGTATGCTATCAAAAATCGCTGCTTCGGAGTGATCCCCGCACATGAAAACCCAGCGGCCCATCAGCTCGGATGACGAGCACCGGGTGCTCCAGTTCAGGCCGCGCAACGCGCCTTCGCCGGCGGTGCCACGGGGCAACGGCGCCGTGCAGCCGCTGCGCATCGCACCCGAGCCGCTCGACCTGTCGCGCTACGAGCAGCCTCGCCCCGCGCCGGACCATTTCCGCCATCGCATGCTCGCCAATATCGCCGCGCTCGCCTTCACCATCGCGCTGACCGCGGTCGGGATCTGGCTTGCGGTGAGCATCGCCGACCTCCGCCGGACCCAGGATTCCGTGCTGATGGGCCGCCGGGACTGCGCCAAGATCGCGACGCCGCAGATCTAGGCCCGCCGGACCGGCGAGAGGGCCCGCTGACGGCATCCCCAGCCCTGTCCATAGGTCCGTCCGGCTCCATTGAACTCAGGGCGGCGCTCCGATATACGGGCTTTCGACCCAGCCAGAGAAGGGTTGAGGGCGTCATCAGGGGCGCGACGCCCACCCACCGTTCCACTCTGGCGCATCCGATAAATATCCGCAATATATCAAAGGCTTAGTGATGTCCTCCACATTCGATCAGGTCGCTACGATCATCGCTGAAACCTGCGACATCCCGCGCGACACGATCACGCCGGATAGCCACGCCATCGATGACCTCGGAATCGACAGCCTCGATTTCCTGGACATCGCGTTCGCGATCGACAAGCAGTTCGGCATCAAGCTGCCGCTGGAAAAGTGGACCCAGGAGGTCAACGACGGCAAGGCGACCACGGAACAGTACTTCGTGCTGAAGAATCTGTGCGCCCGCATCGACGAACTGGTTGCGGCCAAGGGCGCGAGCGCCTAAGCGCGCGGTCATGCAACTCGAATACTTCCACATGATCGATCGCGTCGTCGACCTCAACGTCGACGCGCAGACGATTGTCGTCGAGGCGACGGTCCCGAAGGAAAGCACCATCTTCGAGGGGCACTTCCCGGGCTATCCGCTGATGCCCGGCGTGCTCCTGATCGAATCGATGGCGCAGGCCTCGGGCTGGCTTCAGCTCGGCGTGCTCAAGTTCGAGCGCATGCCGATCCTGGCCGCCGTCAAGGAGGCCAAGGTTCGCGGCTCGGTGTTCCCCGGCGATCTCATGAGCATCGAGGCGAGCCTGTCGCACCAGGGCTCGGGCTATGCCGTGACCGAGGCCAAGATCAAGGTCGGCGGCAAGCTGCGCGCGAATTCGACGCTCACCTTCACGCAGATCCCCTTCCCCAATCCGGATATGCGTGGCTTCATGGACGCGGTCGCCAAACGCGTCGGCTTTCCGCAACAGGCCGTATCGCCATGACTGACACTGCTTCGAAGCCCGGCCAGACGGAAGTCTGGATCACCGGCATTGGTCTTGCCACTTCGCTCGGCGAAGGCCTGGACGCCAACTGGGCCGCGCTTCAGGACAAGCGCATCAATGTCGACGAGAAGGGCTTTGCGCCCTACATCGTGCATCCCCTGATGCCGCTGACCCTCGACAGCCAGATCCCGAAGAAGGGCGACCAGCGCCAGATGGAAGCCTGGCAGCGCATCGGCACCTATGCGGCCGGCCTTGCGCTCGACTCCGCCGGGATCAAGGGCAACAAGGATATCCTGTCGAAGATCGACATGGTGGTCGCCGCCGGCGGCGGCGAGCGCGATCTCAACGTCGACACCGGCGTGCTGACGGCCGAGGCCAAGGGCGCCAATGCGCCGGGCTTCCTCAACGAACGGCTGATGAGCGATCTCCGGCCGACGCTGTTTCTGGCCCAGCTGTCCAATCTTCTCGCCGGCAACATCGCCATCGTGCACGGCATCGGCGGCACCTCGCGCACCTTCATGGGCGAGGAAGTCGCGGGCGCCGACGCGGCGCGCATCGCGCTGTCGCGCATCGCCTCGGGCGAGAGCGACATCGCGCTGATCGGCGGCTCGCACAATGGCGAGCGCAAGGACCTGATGGTCCTCTACGAATTCGGCGACTTCAATCTGAAGGACAAGTTCGCGTCCGTCTGGGCGCGCGAGGACCACGCCGGCTTCGCGCTGGGATCTGCCGGCGCGTTCCTGGTGCTGGAATCGAAGGCGCATGCGGAAGCGCGCGGCGCCAAGCCGTTTGCGAAACTGTCGAGCGTCGTTGCCGACCTCGCCCGCCGCAAGCAGCCCGGCGACATGGCAGCGACCCTGGAGAAGCTCTGGGACAAGCTGCCGAAGCGCGAGGGCAAGGGCGCGATCATTACCGGTGCGACCGGCGCGGAGCCCGCGACCTCGGAAGAGCGCGGCTTCCTCAAGGGCCACGCTGATTTTCCGGTGCGCTCGACCGGCACGATGTTCGGCCACACCATGGAAACGCAATTCCCGCTCGGCCTCGCACTCGCGGCGCTGTCGATCTCGCGCGGCGCGCTGTTCCCGCCGAACGATTCCACGGGGACCGAGATTGAAATGCAGGGGGCGCCCACCCAGATTGTGGTGGTGGGGGCCGGACATTGGCGCGGCGAAGGCATGGCGCTGGTCGAGGCTGTCGGCTGAAGCGCACAGCGCTTCGGCTGAAGGCTCTCACTCTATCGGGGGATCGACATGACTGCACCACGCGACAAACTCGGGCGTCCCGTCGTCGTCGTCACCGGCATGGGCATCATGACCTCGCTCGGCAGCGGCAAGGCCGACAATTGGGCCAAGCTCGTCGCCGGCGAATCCGGCATCCGCACCATCACGCGCTTTCCGGTCGACGGCCTGAAGACCACGATGGCCGGCACCGTCGATTTCGTCAGCGTCGATCCGTTCTCCTCCACCGGCCTGTCCGAACGGATGGCGGAGCTGGTCACGGAGGAAGCGCTCGCGCAAGCCGGCATCGGCGCCAGGGCCGATTTCCCGGGTCCGCTCTTCCTCGCGGTTGCGCCGGTCGAAGTCGAATGGCCGCAACGCCGCGAGCTCGGCCGCGCCGTCGGCGCGCCTGACTTCACCTATGACGATCTGCTGCGCATCTCTGGCGGCGGCAAGTACAGCGCCTATCACCACCGCTTCATGTTCGGCTCGGTCGCAGCTCACCTCGCCGAGACGTTCGGCACCAAGGGCTCGCCGATCTCGCTGTCGACGGCGTGCGCGTCCGGCGCCACCTCGATCCAGCTCGGCGTCGAGGCGATCCGCCGCGGCGAGACCGATGCCGCGCTGTGCGTCGCGACCGACGGCACCGTCAACCCCGAAGCGCTGGTGCGCTTCTCGCTGCTCTCGGCACTGTCGACCCAGAACGATCCGCCGCAGGCGGCCTCCCGCCCCTTCTCCAAGAACCGCGACGGCTTCGTCATGGCCGAAGGCGCCGGCGCACTGGTGCTGGAAAGCTATGAAGCGGCGACTGCGCGCGGCGCAAAGATTCTCGGCGTGATCGCCGGCTGCGGCGAGCTCACCGATTCCTTCCACCGCACCCGCTCCTCGCCCGATGGCAAGCCGATCATCGGCTGCATGAACAAGACGCTGGCCGATGCCGGCATGACGCCGGACCAGATCGACCACATCAACGCGCACGGCACCGCGACGCCCGAGAACGACAAGATGGAGTTCAACACGACATCGGCCGTGTTCGGCGATCTCGCGCAGAAGATTCCGGTGACGTCCAACAAGTCGATGGTCGGCCACACCATCTCGGCCGCGGGCGCAGTCGAGGCGATCTTCTCGCTGCTCACGCTCGAGCATCAGCGCATTCCGCCGACGATCAATTACGACAATCCGGATCCCACGATCCTGTTCGACGTGGTCGGCAACAAGGCGCGCGACGCCCGCGTCACCGCGGTGATGTCGAACTCGTTCGGCTTCGGCGGCCAGAACGCCTCGCTGATCCTGACCCGCGAACCGGCCTGACCGGACGCATGGCGCTGATTTCCATCGGCACGAAGATTCGTGCGCGGAATGCAGCCAAATCGATTGGCGGAGGCCTGATCGGCGCCGCCACCGTCGGCATGCTGCGCACCACGCGCTATTTCGACCCGACCAAGACCTCGGATTTTTTCGCGCGCGTTGTCAAGCGGATCGGCCCGCGCCTGCGCGAGCACCGCATCGGCCGTGCCAACCTCGCCGCGGCATTCCCCGAGAAATCGCCAGACGAGATCGAAAGCATCCTGATGGGCGTGTGGGACAATCTCGGCCGCGTCGGCGCGGAGTTCGCCCATATGGATCACGTCTGGGACTACAATCGCGACAATCCGGAGAAAAGCCGGATCGAGCTGCCCCAGCGCAGCATCGAGCTGTTCGACCGCATCCGCGACGACGGCAAGCCGGCGCTGATCTTTGCAGCCCATCTCTCCAACTGGGAACTGCCGGCGCTCGCGGCCGTGGCACATGGGCTGGATACCGCGATCCTCTACCGCCGCCCGAACATCGCCTCGGCCGACCGCATCATCCAGGAGATGCGCCAGGTCAACATGGGCACGCTGATCCCCGCGGGCCGCGACGCACCGCTGCGGCTCGCGCAGGCGCTCAAGAACGGCAAGCACGTCGCCATGCTGATCGATCAGTATCTGACCGGCGGCGTCGAGGTCACCTTCTTCGGCCGCAAGACCCGCGCCAACCCGATGCTGGCGCGCCTGCTCCGCCAGGTCGATTGCCCGATCCACGGCGTCCGCGTCATCCGCCTGCCCGGCAACCGTTTTGCCGCCGAGCTCACCGAAGAGATCCCGCCGGTGCGCGACGCCGAGGGCAAGATCGACATCCAGGGCACGACGCAGGCGATCACGAGCGTGGTGGAAGGCTGGGTGCGCGAGCATCCCGAGCAATGGTTGTGGCTGCACAGAAGGTGGCGGTAGTTACGCCGTCATTGCGAGGAGCGACGCGACGAAGCAATCCAGAGCGTCCCGCAGAGAGATTCTGGATTGCTTCGCTTCGCTCGCAATGACGGGGGCAACACTACCGCCCCGTCTTCACCTTGGTCCACAGCCGGTTGATGACCCGCTGGGTCGCCGGTTCGCGCGCCGTGATGACGAACAGCTTTGCGAGCGTGGCCTCGTCCGGATAGATGTTCTTGTCGTTGAGGATCTTCGGATCGACCAGCTTCTGGCTGGCGAGGTTGCCGCTCGCGTAGGACAGGAAGTCCGAGTTCTTGGCGGCGACGTCGGGGCGATAGAGATAGTTGATCAGCTCGTGGGCCTCCTTGACGTTCTTGGCATCCGCGGGGATCGCGAGATTGTCGAAGAACATCTGCGCGCCCTCCTTCGGAATGGCGTAGCCGATCTCGATGCCGTCCTTGGCTTCCGCGGCGTGCGCTCGGGCCTGCATGATGTCGCCGGACCAGCCGACCACGAAACAGATCTCGCCGGTCGCAAGCGCGCTGAGATATTCGGACGAGTGGAATTTTCGCACGGAGGGGCGGACCTTGGCGACGATGTCGGCGGCCTTCTCGAGGTCCGCCTGCTGGGTCGAGTTCGGATCGAGCCCAAGATAGTTCAGCGCCGCCGGAAAGATGTCGTCGGCGGAATCGAGCATGTGGACGCCGCAGTCTTTGAACTTGGCGAGGTTCTCCGGCTTGAAGACGATGTCCCAGCTGTCGATCTTCGCATCCGGCCCGAGGATCGCCTTCAGCTTGGCGACGTTGTAGCCGATGCCCGTCGTGCCCCACATGTAGTTGACGGCAAAGTCGTTGCCTGGATCGTAGGTCGCGAGATTCTTGGTCACCATCGGCCAGGCATTGGCAAGATTCGGCAGCTTCGCCTTGTCGAGCTTCTGGAAGATGTTCGCCTTGATCTGGCGCTGGAGGAAATACGCCGTCGGCACCACGACGTCGTAGCCGGACTTGCCGGCCATCAGGCGCGTCTCCAGCGTCTCGTTGGCATCGAAGGTGTCGTAGACAACCTTGATGCCGGTCTCCCTGGTGAAGGCCTCGAGGACATCCGGCGCCATGTAATTGGACCAGTTGTAGAAGTTGACGACCCGCTCCTCGGCCCCTGCGGGGGCGGAGAGCAACGTCAGCGCGGCGATTGCAAAACCAAGGCAAAGCCCGGGGCGGCTGACGTCCGTCATCTCGATCTACCTCTTGCGTCCGCGCACGGCGTCCGACAGCCGCTCCAGTGCGGTGTCGAGGGTCTCGTCCTTCTTGTTGAAGCAGAAGCGCACCACCGAGGTCACCGGGTCCTGCTCGTAGAACGCCGAGACCGGGATCGCGGCGACCTTGTAGTCCTTCACGATCCGCCAGCAGAATTCGGTGTCGCTCTCGTTGAGCCCCAGCGGAGACAGGTCGACGGTGAGGAAGTAGGTGCCCTGCGATTTCAGCACGGGGAAGCCGAGGCTCTCCAGCCCCCTGGTGAGGCGGTCCCTGCTCCGGGTCAGGTCCTTGCGCATCGACAGGAAGTAGTCGTCGGGCTTGCCGAGGCCGTAGGCGACGGCGGCCTGCAAGTTCGGCGCGGTGGTGAAGGTCAGGAACTGGTGCACCTTGGCCGCGACACGCAGCAGCGGCGGCGCGGCGCAGACGAAGCCGATCTTCCAGCCGGTCAGCGAGAAGATCTTGCCAGCCGAGCCGACCTTGATGGTGCGGTCGCGCATGCCGGGGATCGTGATCAGCGGGATGTGCTTGTGCTCGTCAAAGGTGACGTGCTCCCAGACCTCGTCGGTGATCGCGATGACGTCGAACTCCTGGCAATAACGCGCCAGCAGCTCGAGGTCCTCGCGCGGATAGACCACCGCGGACGGATTCAAGGGATTGTTGAACAGCACCGCCTTGGTCTTTGAATTGAAGACGCTTTTCAGCATGTCCTCATTCAATCGCCAGTGCGGCGGCTCGAGGCGGACGAGGCGCGGGATGCCGCCGGCCTGGCGGATGATCGGCAGGTAGGAATCATAGACCGGCTGGAAGCAGACCACCTCGTCGCCGGGCTGGACCACGGCGAGGATGGCCGAGGTCAGCGCCTCGGTGCCGCCGGAGGTGACCATCACCTCGCTCATCGGATCGAGCTTGAGGCCGTGCCAGTGGCTGTAATGGGTCGCGATCGCCTGGCGCAGTTCCGGGATGCCCATCATCGACGGATACTGGTTGTAGCCGTTCAGCGAGGCCTCGGCCGCAGCGCGGCGGATGTCTTCCGGGCCGGGATCGTCGGGGAAGCCCTGGCCGAGATTGATGGCGGCGTTGTCGCGCGCGGCCTGCGACATCGCCTCGAAGATGGTGACGGGCAGGTCGGCGAAGACGTTGTTGAGAGACGAGCTTTTGGACATCGGGTGGATCAGCCGACCTTGCTGGGAAGACCCGCCGCCTTCCAGCCCAGCATGCCGCCGGCCAGATGCTTGTCGTACGGAAGCCCCGCCGCCTGCGCCGCGAGCGAGGCGGTCACCGAGCGCTTGCCCGAACGGCAGGCGAACACGACCTCTTTGCCCTGCGGATCGGGAATCGCCTTGGGATCGAAGGTCGAGAGCGGAACGACGACGCCGTAAGGATAAGCCTCGGCGTCGACCTCGTTCGGCTCGCGGACGTCGACGAGAAGATAGCGGCCTTCCTCGACACCCTTGGAGACCTCGTCCGGGGTCAGATCCTGTACTTGATGTGCCACATCATCCTCCAACGTCTTAGGGCCGCTTGCCGGGGCGATCCCGGCGGGCGGCAACCTCGCCTCTCGGCCAGCGAAAATCAAGCGCTACAAAGGCTTGAGCTGCCTTGCGCAAGTTAAAGCTAAATCGCAGCGACTTGAAGGGCGACCTTCAGGATGCCTGAAACTCCAGGCTCATCTCTCACCACGCGCTCGGGGTCATTCCCCGCGAAAGCGGGGAATCCAGTACGCCGCGGCTGCTCGATTCCGGCCGCGCCGTCTCTGGAATACTGGATCGCCCGGTCAAGCCGGACGATGACAGCGGTGGAAGCGACTAGATCGTCACCTGCGTTCCGACCTCGACGACGCGTCCCGAGGGAATCTGGAAATAGTCGGTGGCGTCGTTGGCGGAGCGGCTCAGCGAGATGAACAGCCGGTCCTGCCAGCGCGGCATGCCTGAATGGGCGGCGGGCTTGAGCGCCCTGCGCGACAGGAAGAACGACGTCGACATGATGTCGAACTGCCAGCCGAGCTTGCGGGCGATGGCCAGCGCCTTCGGCACGTTGGGCGATTCCATGAAGCCGAACTTCAGCGTCACCTTGGAGAAGGTCGGCGAGATCTGTTCCAGCTTCACCCGGTCGGCCAGGTCGATACGCGGGGTCTGCGCGGTCTCGATGGTGAGAATGACGTTCTTCTCGTGGAGCACCTTGTAGTGCTTCAGACTATGCATCAGCGCGGTCGGCGCGCTGAGCGGGTCCGAGGTCAGGAACACGGCGGTCCCGGGCACGCGCTGCGGCGGCCGCTTCTCCAGCATCGCCACGAGGTCGGCGAGCGGGAATTCGAGCTTGCGCGACTTCTCGAACAGCAGCCGGCTGCCGCGCCGCCACGTGTACATCAGGATGATCATCAGGGCGCCGAGCGCCAGCGGCACCCAGCCGCCCTCGAACACCTTGAGCAGATTGGCGGCAAGGAAGGTCAGGTCGAGACACAGGAACGGGACGATCAGGGCCGCGGCGGCGTACGGCGACCACTTCCAGACCTTCCAGATCACGACAAAGCCCATCATCGCCGTGACCACCATGGTGCCGGTGACGGAGATGCCGTAAGCCGAGGCCAGCGCGCTGGAGGAACGGAACAGCAGCACCAGCAGCACCACCGCGACCAGCAGCAGCTGGTTGATGCGCGGGATGAAGATCTGGCCGGAATGGGCTTCAGACGTATGGCGAATTTCGAAGCGCGGCAGCAGTCCGAGCTGGATCGCCTGCCGCGTCAGCGAATAGGCGCCGGTGATGACGGCCTGGCTCGCGATCACGGTCGCCATGGTGGCGAGCACGACCATGCAGCCGCGGAAGAAGCCTTGCGGGAAGAGCTGGAAGAACGGGCTGACGATCGCGCCGGGATCGCCGAGCACGAGCGCGCCCTGCCCCAGATAGTTCAGCGCCAGCGACGGCAGCACGATCGACAGCCAGGCGATCTGGATCGGCCGCTTGCCGAAATGGCCGAGATCGGCATAGAGCGCCTCGGCGCCGGTCACCGCCAGGAACACGGCGCCCAGTGTGACGAAGCCGATGATGCCGTGGTGAAACATGAAGGACACGGCGTAGAGCGGGTTCAACGCATACAGAACCTGCGGCTGCTCGATGATCGGATGGATGGCAGCTGCCGCGATCACCGCAAACCAGACGCACATGATGGGGCCGAAGAACGCTGCGACGCGGGCCGTGCCGCGCGATTGCACGGCGAACAGGCCGACCAGGATGATCACGGTCAGCGGCACGATGTAGGGCTCGAACCGGAGCGTGACGTCCTTCATGCCTTCGATTGCCGACAGCACCGAGAGCGCCGGCGTGATCACGGCATCGCCATAGAACAGGGCGCCGGAAATGATGCCGAGCAGGACGATGGTCGCCCCGCCGGTGCCGACCGCGCGCTGCGCCAGCGCCATCAGCGCCAGCGTACCGCCCTCGCCGTTGTTGTCGGCGCGGAGCAGGATCACGACGTATTTGAGCGTCACCACGACGATGAGCGCCCACAGGATCAGGGAGAGCACGCCGAGCACGGCGGCCGGCGTCGGCAATCCCTCCGCGCCCGAGGCGGCCATCACCGCCTCGCGGAACGCGTAGAGCGGGCTGGTGCCGATATCGCCATAGACCACCCCGATGCTGCCGAGCGTCAGCGCACCGAAACGGGCGGTCGTGTGGGCGTCGCCATGCCCATTGGCCGCCGCCGTTTCCGGGGCGGAAATCGCTACGTCACTTGTCATGGGAGAGCCTGATGGCCTCTAAAAATGCTTCACTGCACAACGGCGGAAGACAGCGCGCGGCTTATAGTCCTGCGCTGATGGCATAGCCTAGCCCGATTTCAGGCACTTGCCATGCGAAATTCGCATGGCTTCGCCGATTGCGTTCAGATGGTGACTTGAGTCCCGACTTCAACCACTCGCCCGGTGGGAATCTGGAAATAGTCGGTGGCGTCATTGGCGGACCGGCTCAGCGCGATGAACAGATGGTCCTGCCAGAGCGGCATGCCCGACTGGGCCGAGGCCTTGAGCGACCTCCGCGACACGAAGAACGACGTCGACATGATGTCGAACTGCCAGCCCTGCTTGCGCGCGATGGCGAGCGCCTTGGGCACGTTCGGCTGCTCCATGTAGCCGAAACGCAGCCGGACTTTCGAGAACTTCTCGCTGATCTTCTCCATCCTGAACCGCTCGGACAGATCGACCCGCGGCGTATGCGCGGTCTCGATGGTCAGGATCACGTTGTGCTCGTGCAGCACCTTGTTGTGCTTGAGATTATGCAGCAGCGCGGTCGGCACAAAGGACGGATCGCTGGTCAGGAACACCGCGGTGCCCTTGACGATGTGCGGCGGCCGCTTCTCCAGGCTCCGGATCAGATCGTCCAGCGGCACCTCGATCCGGCGCGTCTTCTGGATCAGGATCCCCGAGCCCTTTCGCCAGGTCCAGATCGTCCCCGCCATGGCGACGCCAAACAACAACGGCACCCAGGCGCCTTCGAGCAGCTTGAGCAGATTAGCGCTGAAGAAGCTGATGTCGACGATGACGAACGGCACGATCACCGCGGCAGCCGTCGCGGCACGCCAGTTCCACAACTTCCAGATCACCACAAAGCCCATGATGCCGTCGGCGACCATGGTGGTGGAGACAGCGATGCCATAGGCCGAGGCCAGATTGCTGGGGGTGTGGAACAGCAGCACCAGCAGCATCACGCCGATCAGGAGCAGCCGGTTCACCCGCGGCAAATAGATCTGGCCGGCATGGGTCTCGGAGGTGAAACGCACCTCGAAACGCGGCAGCAGACCGAGCTGCACCGCCTGATAGACCAGCGAATAGGCACCGGTGATCACCGCTTGGCTCGCGATCACGGTCGCTGCGGTCGCAAGGCCGACCAGCGGCAGCACCAGATATTCGGGCACCATGCGATAGAAGGAATGTTCGATGGCGCTGGGATCGGACAGCACCAGCGCGCCCTGGCCGAAATAGTTGATCAGCAGCGCAGGCAGAACGAAGAACATCCAGGCCGACTGGATCGGCTTGCGGCCGAAATGGCCGAGATCGGCATAGAGCGCCTCGCCGCCGGTCACGGCCAGGAACACGGCGCCGAGCGTCACCAGGCCGATGGTGCCGTGCGACAGCAGGAATTGCAGCGCGTAATAGGGATTGATGGCGGCGAGCACCGACGGATCGTCGGCGATGTGGACGGCGCCCATCACCGCAAGAACCGTGAACCAGACCACCATCACCGGTCCGAAGGCGGCGGCCACCAGCGCCGTGCCCTTGCTCTGCACCGCGAACAGCAGTGCCAGAATGATGACCGTGAGCGGCACGACATAGTGCTCGAAGGCGGGTGTCGCAAGCTTGAGGCCTTCGACCGCCGACAACACCGAGATCGCCGGCGTGATCATGGAATCGCCGATGAACATGGAGGCGCCGACCACGCCGAGCGCCATCAGGAACCAGCTTCGCCGACCGAGCGCGCGCTGGCCGAGCGCCATCAGCGAGAGCGTGCCGCCCTCCCCGTTATTGTCGGCGCGCAGCAGCAGCAGAACGTATTTGGCGGTGACGACGATAAAGAGCGCCCACAGGATCAGCGAGAGCACCCCGAGCACCATGACCCGCGAGACCGGCTCGCCATGGGCCGCGCCCCTGACCGCCTCGTGGAATGCGTAGAGCGGCGAGGTACCGATATCGCCGAAGACGACGCCAATGCTTCCGAGCGTCAGGCCCCAGAAACCCGAGGTGGCCGGACCTTGCCCTTCCTGGGCGTCGGTCGATGTGATGCTCGCCGTCATGTGAGATGAGAAACGCTTCTTCCCGAGAATTGATCCGGCGCCTTTTGACGGTTCCGGCGCGCCTGTCAATCGGCAGCCCACCTTAGCAGGCGGCAAGCCGGATGCTGTGACGGAGCAGCAACGGTCGTCGCCTGCGCGACGACATGCCTCAGGTAGGATGGTAGCGCAAGGGGCTGACGCGCCGGCCGCCGCGGCGAGATCGCTCGAAACCGCTCTAAGGCTTCAAATTCGGCGGCAGTGGCGGATCTTCGCGCATCAGGGTGATGGTCACCCGCCGGTTGGCGGCGAGCGAGGGATCGTCCGGAAACAGCGGCTGGGTGTCCGACTTGCCGGAAACGGCAAAGATGTGCGACGGCGGCAAGCCTTGGCGCTCGAGGATCTGGCGCACGGCATTGGCACGATCGGCCGACAGGTCGAAGGCACCGTAGTCGCTGCGGGTCGGCACGAATCCCGCCGCAGTATGGCCGGCGATGGACACACGGAGCGGCGTGGCTTTCAGCGGAATCGCAAGCTTTTCGATCAGGCGGCGGGTGCGGTCATAGGGCACCTTGGAGCCGTCGGCGAACATCGAGCGGCCGTCCTGGTCGACGATCTCCAGGTTGAGGCCCTGCTTGGTTTCCTCGAACATGATGTGCTTGGACATCTCGGTCAGTTCCGGCATGTCCTGCAATGCCTGACGCAACGAGGCGGCGGCGAGCGCAAAATTGCGGTCGACCTTGAGTCTGGCGCCGGACGTCTTGTCGTGATCCTCTTGGTCCGGCGTCGGCGTGTTCGACGATTCCTCAGGCTGGATATGATCGACGTTCTTCAGCCGCGCGCGGGTCGGCAGGCCATCGGACTCGATGATGCCAGCGTAGCGGGCTTCGCTCTGGACGCCGAAGGCCTCGCGCATCGAGCCTGCGACGATCTTCAGCTTGTTGGCGTCCTGGGTGGAGAACGCGACCAGCATCACGAAAAACGCCAGCAGCAGCGCCATCAGGTCGGCAAACGTCACGAACCAGCCATGGCCGCCGTGTGCTTCTTCGCGTTTTTTCTTGGCCATGGGTCAGATCCGGGCGTCCGCGATTACGCCGGAACCGGCTCGCCTTCGGCGTGACGGTGCTTCTCGGGCAGATAGGCCAGCAGCATTTCGCGCACCAAAGTCGGGCTCTTGGAGTCGCGGATCATCAGAATGCCGTCGATGATCAGCGTACGATTGGTTTCCTCGTCGATCAGCTTGCCATGCAGCTTGTCGGCGATCGGCAGACAGATCAGATTCGCGACGAGCGCGCCGTAGAGAGTTGCCAGCAGGGCGGTCGCCATGAACGGGCCGAGCTTGGAGGGATCCGACATGTTCGAGAACATCTGCACCATGCCGATCAGCGTTCCGATCATGCCGAACGCAGGCGCGCAGTCGCCGATGGCGCGATAGATCTTGCTGCCTTCGTTGAGATGCAGCAGAAAATTGTCGCGGTCGCGCTCCAGATTGTCCCTGATGAAATCGAGGTCATAGCCGTCGGCGACGTAGCGGATGCCCTTGGCCAGGAACGGCTCGTCGGTCTCGACCTTTTCCAACCCCACCGGACCCTGCTTGCGGGCGATCTCGGCGATGCGGGCGAGCTCGTCCACCAGATCGTGCGCCGACAGCCGGCTCATCGTAAAGGCGAATTTGATGCCGAGCGGCATGCCGTGCATCAGCGCGCCGAGCGGAAAGCGGATCATGGTCGCCGCCGCCGAGCCGCCGAAGATGATGATCATCGCATGTTCACTGATGAACATGTGCAGATCGCCGCCCATCAACACCATAGCCACAATAACGGCCAGGCCACCCAAAAGCCCGGCGCCCGTCATAATATCCATGGGAGACTCCAACGCGAACGCAACAACGGCCGTCCTGGCCGATGGCGCAGCCCAACCCTGAACCGCATTGGAAACCCTAGAGCGCCGCCCTTAAAGCCGCGTAAAGGTTAAGTTGGGCCGACGCGCCCGAGTGGCGCAGCGTGCCGACGGAACGCCGGCTTTGCCGCCTGCCGACAGGAAATTCAACACTTCGCTAACCATAATTGCGGCGCGTCGTTGGTCGAGCCGGCAACGAGAACCGTCGAGCCATCCATCGTCATCGTTCAGCCTTCGACTGCGGCCCTGCGCCACATCCGCGGCAAGAGACGATGCAGTATTCTATGCTGCCGCTCCATCGCAGGAGCCGATTTGCCATGTTGACGCTGTTCAGTCTTCTCACCGCGCTGCCGGCGGTGCTGGCGTTCCATCTGCTCGAACCGGAACTCGTCCTGCCGGCGTTCAGCGTGCTGCTCTTCGTCGAGGCCGCCTTTGCCGTGATCGTAGCGCGCCTGATCCACAGTCGCGACAACGCGGACGACGTCACCCTGTGGGATCTCGCCGGCGGCTTCACCCTGATCGGATGCGCCGCCGCGATGTTTGGCGAACCGGATCAGGCCGTCCTGTTTCTGGAACAAGGCGGCCCGCGGTCGGCGTCGAAGCCGTAGCGTCAGTGAATCTCCGCCGAGCGCCTCAGCGCGGCCTTGAGCTTCTCCAGCGAGAAGTCGGGACTGCGGGCGATCTCCAGGATCGGCGTCTCGCGGCGGCCGCAGAGCTCGGCGGCCTCGGGCAGCTTTGCCGCGATGTCGAGCGGGATCACGATGGCGCCGTGCAGATCGGCGTGGATGAGGTCGTCCGACTTGACGGTCATGCCGGCAACCCGGACCTCACCGCCGAAGCTCTCCGCGTGCACCCATGCATGCGACGGACCGATCGAGCCGGCCAGCGCCTGGAAGCCAGGGGCCCATTGCGGAATGTCGCGGATCGAGCCGTCGGTGATGACGCCGAGGCAGCCAAGCGCCTTGTGGACGTTGCTCTGCACCTCGCCCCAGAACGCGCCGTAGCCGACATCGGGGCCGTCGATGTCTTGGATCACCGAGATGCGCGGGCCGTGACCGGTGCCGACATATTCGTAATATTCGATGCGGCGCTTCGACTGCTCCTCGGCCGGCAGCGAGGATTTCAGCACCGAGCGGATCGCAACCGTGCGGGCATAACCGACGATCGGCGGCAGATCGGGGAACGGGCAGACCAGTTGCTTGGTGGTGTAGCCGATCAGGCGGCGCTCGGGCGCCACGATCTCCATGGCGTTGCAGATCGTCGGGGTATCGTAGCGGCCCAGCGCTTCGAGGACGGAAGCGGGCAGCGGCCCGGTCGCGATATCAGTCACGGCGTTCTCTCCCAGATTGGCGGCCGCTGTTGTCGCGGTGCCGCCGGCACAGGGCGATATAGCCGAGATCGGGCTTCAACCCAACTCGGACGACTTCATGGCAGATATCCGCGAAAACCGTTTAGTGCAGCCGCCCGGGTCGGTCGTCCTCTTGCGGCGGCTCCGACAGGTTGGCGAGCGTCGGCGCCGAAGGCGGCGACGGCACCTCGTCTCCAGGCGGCGCGGTGGCCGCCATCGCCCGCGCCTGATCGCGATAGGATTTGTAGCCGAGCGGCAAAGCGAGCAGATACAGCACCGTGCCGACCGAGAGCACATGCCAGGGATAGGCGATCAGGATCGCGATGAAGACGATCACCGCGACGAACGCCGGCAGCACCAGTTCTGGCGACACGCGCATGCGCTTGGTCTTGCCGGAGAACACCGGCAGGCGCGACACCATCAGGAAGGCGATCAGCAGCGTATAGGCGGCCGTCACCGCCGCGGGCAGCCGGCCGAGATCGAGGAACGCCAGATAGATCGGCAGCATCACCGTGATCGCGCCGGCAGGCGCCGGCACGCCGGTGAAGAAATTGGCGGCGAAGGCGGGCTTGTTCGGATCGTCCATGGTGGCGTTGAAGCGCGCGAGCCTCAAGCCCCCGGAGATCGCGAACACCATGGCGGCGATCCAGCCGGCATTGCCGAGTTCGTGCAACTGCCAGAAGTACAGCATCAGGCCGGGCGCGACGCCGAAATTGACGAAGTCGGCGAGGCTGTCGAGCTCGGCGCCAAACTTGGACTGGCCCTTGAGAATGCGCGCAACGCGGCCATCGATGCCGTCGAGCGCGGCTGCGAACACGATGGCATAGACCGCGAGCGACATCCGCCCCTCGATCGACAGGCGGATCGAGGTCAGGCCGGCGCAGATCGCCAGCAGCGTGATGACATTGGGCACCAGCATGCGCACCGGGATCGGGCGGAACCGCCGGCGGCGAATGTCAGGATTTTTGAAGTCATAGGGCGTCATTGCTGGTCCTCACCTCGGGGCGAGATATAGCAAGCCGCGTTGCCCTCCGCCATTGCGGCGGAAGGCCCTCATGGACCGGCTTTTGGTTAATTGGCGCGGTAGGCGCGGTTGAGGTCATCCCCGGCGAGATCGGCCAAAATCGTCTCGCCCGCGATCGCGGTCTGCCCCTCCGATACCAGCGCCCTGGTGCCGACGGGCAGATAGACGTCAAGCCGCGAGCCGAAGCGGATCAGGCCGAAGCGTTCGCCGGCGCCGATCGCCTGGCCTTCCCTGACGAAACAGACGATGCGCTTGGCGACAAGACCTGCGATCTGCACCACGCCGATCCGCGCCGTCGGCGTCGAGATCACCAGCGAGTTGCGCTCATTGTCATCGCTCGCCTTGTCGAGCTCGGCATTGATGAACAGGCCCGGCCGGTAGGCGATGCGGTCCACCCTGCCCGCCAAGGGAGCGCGGTTCACATGGCAGTTGAACACGCTCATGAACACCGAGATGCGCGGCAGCGGCCGGTCGCCGAGCCCGAGCTCGGCCGGCGGCAGCGCCATGGTGATCATCGAGACCCGGCCGTCGGCGGGCGACACCACGAGCCCCTCGCGCACCGGCGTCACCCGGACGGGGTCGCGGAAGAACAGCGCGCACCACACGGTCAGGATCGTGCCGATCCAGCCCAGAGGCGACCACAGCCAGAACAGGACGAGGCTTGCCAGTGCAAAGCCGCCAATGAAGGGATAGCCCTCCTTGTGAATCGGCGGAATCTGACGCTGGATCGAATCGAGAATGGACATCGCTATCTGCCGACTAGGAGTTGATGGCACGCGGGGTGCCCCGCGCGGTTGTTTAGGCCAGAGTTGGGACCGGAGACAAGGTCACTCTGCCGCCGCAGGTGCCGGGAGGGCGTCATTGACCGGCGGCGGCTCCCGGTTGGGGGCCTCGCTGCTGTCGGCCATCTGGGCCAGTTTCTCGCGCGCCGCCTCGGCCTCGCGCTGCCTGTTCCACATGCTGGCATAGAGGCCGCCCTGCCCGAGCAGTTGGGCGTGGGTGCCGCGTTCGGCGATCCGGCCCTGGTCCAGCACGATGATTTCGTCGGCGCCGACGATGGTGGAAAGCCGGTGCGCGATCACCAGCGAGGTGCGGTTCTTCGCCACGCGGTCGAGTGCGCCCTGGATCTCGTGCTCGGTATGGGTGTCGAGCGCCGAGGTCGCCTCGTCCAGCACCAGGATCGGCGGCGCCTTCAGGACGGTGCGCGCGATCGCGACGCGCTGCTTCTCGCCGCCGGACAGTTTCAGGCCGCGCTCGCCGACCTGGGTCTCGTAGCCCATCGGCGCCATGCGGATGAAATTGTCGATCTGCGCGAGGCTCGCGGCCTCCTCGACTTCGGCATCGGTCGCGTCCCAGCGGCCATAGCGGATGTTGTAGCGGATGGTGTCGTTGAACAGCACCGTGTCCTGCGGCACCATGCCGATGGAGGCACGCAGGCTCGCCTGCGTGACCTCGCGAATGTCCTGGCCGTCGATCAGGATCCTGCCGCCGGAGATGTCGTAGAGCCGGAACAAGAGACGCGAGATGGTCGACTTGCCGGCACCCGACGGGCCGACGATCGCAACCGTCTGGCCGGCCGGCACTTCGAAGCTGATGCCCTTCAGGATCGGGCGCGCCGGCTCATAGGCAAAGCGAACGTCCTCGAACCGCACCGTGCCGGCGGACACGACCAGCGGCTGCGCACCCGAGACGTCCTTGATCTCCGCCTCGCGGCCGATCACGCCGAACATCTTCTCGATGTCGATGATCGCCTGCTTGATCTCGCGATAGACCATGCCCATGAAATTCAGCGGCTGGTAGAGCTGGATCATCATGGCGTTGACCAGCACGAAATCGCCGACCGTGTTGGTGCCATTGCGCACGCCGATCGCGCACATCAGCATGGTCGCGGTCAGGCCCAGCGTGAAGATCACGGCTTGTCCGGTGTTGAGCACGGCGAGCGAGGTGTAGGTGTGGACGCTCGCCTCCTCGTAGCGCGCGACCGATTTGTCGTAGCGCTGGGCCTCGCGCGCCTCGGCGCTGAAATATTTGACGGTCTCGTAGTTGAGCAGCGAGTCGATCGCCTTGGTGTTCGCCTCGGTGTCGGAATCGTTCATCTTGCGGCGGATGCCGATCCGCCACTCGGTCGCGATGTAGGTGTAGTACATGTAGACCGTGACCGTGATCAGGGTCGCGGCCACGTAGCGCCAGTCGAACTGCCAGAGCAGCACCGCCATCAGCAGCGTCACCTCGACGATGGTCGGGATCAGTTGCAGGATCACCATGCGCACGATGACCTCAATGCCCTCGCGGCCGCGCTCGAGCACGCGGGTCAGGCCGCCGGTCTTGCGCTCGAGGTGAAAGCGCAGCGACAGCTCGTGCATGTGGACGAAGGTGATGGTGGCGAGCTTGCGCACCGCATGCATGGCGACGCGGGCGAAGATGCCGTCGCGCCATTGCGTCAGCACCGCCATCACGATGCGCATCACGCCGTAGCTCGCGGTGAGCAGCAGCGGCGAGGCGATCACCCAGAGGTGCCAGTTGTCGGCCGCGACCGGCGCGGTGTTGGCGCCGGTCAGGGCATCGGTCGCCCATTTGAAGCTGAACGGCACGGTGAGCGTGATCAGCTTGGCCGCGAGCAGCAGCACCATCGACCAGACCACCCGCATCTTCAGGTCGGCGCGGTCGCCGGGCCAGATATAGGGCCACAGATGCGCCAGCGTGCCCATCAGCGTGGCCCGCTCCAGCGGTCCCCCGGCGGGAGGATCGGGAACGTCGGCGCCGTCGAACGATTGAGGTTGGTCCATCAAGAAGCCTGAAAGCCCGCCGGATGCGGGCAGCGTCACAATTTGCGATTTTCGCCCGTCATATAAAGCCTTCCCGATGCCAACGCACCCCGCCAGATGGCGAATCTTTGATTGTTTGTCGCCATTTACCGGTAGATTTCCGGGTGATCCGAATCACCGATTGGGCTTGACGCCCCTTCGCTGCAATGCATCATGACACCAATGAGCACCATCAAAACCGTCTGTGTCTATTGCGGCTCCGGCCCCGGAACCAACCCCCGCTTCACCGAAGGCGCAAAAGCGTTCGGCAAGGCCCTCGCCGAGAACAACATCCGCCTGGTCTATGGCGGCGGCTCGCTCGGCCTGATGGGCTCGGTCGCAACCTCCGTGCTCGATCACGGCGGCAGCGTCACCGGCATCATTCCCGAATTCCTGCGCAAGCGCGAGAACGCGCTGACGCGCGTGCAGGAGATGATCGTCACCCCCGACATGCACGAGCGCAAGCGGCTGATGTTCGAACGCTCCGACGCTTTCGTGGCGCTGCCGGGCGGCGTCGGCACGCTTGAAGAGCTGGTCGAGCAATTGACCTGGAAGCAGCTCGGCCGTCACGCCAAGCCGGTGCTGCTCGCCAACATCGACAATTTCTGGGAGCCGCTGTTCTCGCTGCTGTCGCATATGCGCCAGACCGAGTTCATCCGCGCCGGTCTTTCGGTCGACATCCTCAAGGCCGATCGCATCGAGGACATCCTGCCGAAGCTGAAATCGGCCGTGGCCCAGATCGCCGAGGCGGACAAGCAGCTCGCCCCGGACGTCGCACGAAAACTCTGATCATTCTTCCAGAAACGTCACCGCCTCGATCCTGTTACCGTCGGGATCGGTGACGAAGGCCGCGTAATAGCGCACGCGATCATGCGGGCGGATGCCCGGCGCGCCATCGGATGCACCGCCGGTGGCAAGTGCTGCGGCATGGAACGCATCGACCTCACTGGTCGTCTTTGCCCGCAGGCAGATGTGCACGCCGCTCGAAGACGCCACGCGCGGCATGCCGTCGCGCAGATTGATCCAGAACTCCGGATAGGCCTTGCCGAAACCGACCGTCCGCGGCCGCGTGACGACGCGCGTGAGCCCGAGGGCTGCGAGCGTGGCTTCGTAGAAACTTGCGGCGCGTTCGAGGTCGCTGACGCCGACGGAGATGTGGTCGATCATGTAATACCCCCATCCATCGTTGCCGGCCTCTCCCCACTCTCCGCTGTCATCGCCCGCGAAGGCGGGCGATCCAGTACTCCGAGACGCCGCGGCGTTACGTAGAAGCCACGGCGTACTGGATACCCCGCCTTCGCGGGGTATGACAGCCGTGCCAAGTGCTACGCCGGCGCGCCCGACTTCACGAGCTTGTAGATCACCGAGTCCATCAGCGCCTGGAACGAGGCGTCGATGATGTTCGGGGACACGCCGACCGTGGTCCAGCGGTCGCCGTTTTCGTCCTCGCTCTCAATCAGCACGCGCGTCACCGCGCCGGTGCCGCCGTTGAGGATACGGACGCGGTAGTCGATCAGCGTCAGGCCCTCGATGAATTTCTGGTATTTGCCGAGGTCCTTGCGAAGCGCGACGTCGAGCGCGTTGACGGGGCCGTTGCCTTCCGCCGCCGAGATCAGATGCTCGCCGGCAACGTCGACCTTGACCACCGCCAGCGCGACCGTGACGCGTTCGCCATGCGAATTGTAGCGCTGCTCGACATTGACGTCGAACTGCTCGACCTCGAAATAATGCGGCACCTTGCCGAGGGTGCGGCGCGCCAGCAGGTCGAACGAGGCGTTGGCGGATTCATAGGCATAGCCTTGCGCCTCGCGCTCCTTCAACTCCTCGACCAGCCGAGTCAGCTTCGGATCGCTCTTCTCGTAGGCAATGCCGGCGCGGTCGAGCTCGGCGATGACGTTGGAGCGGCCGGCCTGGTCGGACACCAGCACCTTGCGGTGATTGCCGACCATCTCCGGCAACACGTGCTCATAGGTCTGCGGATCCTTCAGCACGGCGGAGGCGTGAATGCCGGTCTTGGTGACGAAAGCGCTCTCGCCGACATAGGCCGCATGCCGGTTCGGCACGCGATTGAGCATGTCGTCGAGCGTGCGCGACACTTTTACGAGTGTCGCCAGCTTCTCGGCAGTAATGCTGATCTCGAAGGCATCGGCAAACTCCTTCTTCAATTTCAGGGTCGGGATCAGCGAGCAGAGATTGGCGTTGCCGCAGCGTTCGCCGAGACCGTTCAGCGTACCCTGGATCTGCCGTGCGCCGGCGCGCACCGCGGCGAGTGAATTCGCCACCGCCTGCTCGGTGTCGTTATGGGCGTGGATGCCGACATGGTCGCCGGGGATATGCTTCGTCACCTCGGTGACGATGGCCTCGATCTCGTTGGGCATGGTGCCGCCATTGGTGTCGCACAGCACCACCCAGCGCGCGCCGGCTTCATAGGCGGCCTTGGCGCAGGCGAGCGCGAAGCTCGCATCTTCCTTGTAGCCGTCGAAAAAATGCTCGCAGTCGAGCATGACCTCCCGTCCGGCAGCCTTCGCCGCCGCGACGCTGTCCCGGATCGAGGCGAGGTTTTCTTCTTTGGTCGTCTCCAGCGCGACGCGCACCTGATAGGCGGAGGATTTTGCCACGAAGCAGATCGCATCGGCTTTCGCCTCGATGAGGCCGGCGACACCGGGATCGTTGGAGACCGAGCGCCCTGCCCGGCGCGTCATGCCGAAGGCGGTGAAGCGCGCGTGCTTGAGCTTCGGCCTGGTGCCGAAGAACTCGGTGTCGGTCGGATTGGCGCCGGGATAGCCGCCTTCGACATAGTCGATGCCGAGATCGTCGAGCATCGCCGCGATGACCTGCTTGTCGGTCAGCGTGAAATCGACGCCGTTGGTCTGCGCGCCGTCGCGCAGCGTGGTGTCGAACAGATAGAGGCGCTCCATGCTCATTGCGATGCTCCGAGCGTCTTCTTCATGGTGGTGTTGGCAAGCCATTCGTCATTGACGGAGACGGAGTTGCGCTGCATGGCGGTGTAGCCGCGCTTGGCGAAAAAGCCCTGCGCGGTGTCGCTGGCATCGACCGTGAGGGCCGCCGCGCCACGGCCGCCGGCAAGCTTCTCCAGCGCATCGACCAGCATGGTCGCGATGCCCTGCCTGCTGACGGCCGGATGCACATAGAGCATGCGGATGTGGTCGGTGCCGCGCAGCGAAGCAAAACCGACCGGCGAGCCTTCCAGCGTCGCGATCAGCGTCAGGTCGGCAGCTAACCGCTTGCCGAACTCGTCGTCCTCGGCCGCCGCCATCCAGGCCTGCTGCTGCGCTTCGCTATAGTCGTCGCCGGTCAGCTCCTCGATGCTGGCGGTGAAGATCGCAGCGAGCACCGGCATATCATCCGGCAGGAACGGCCGCAAGCCGGGCTTCGGGTGCGCGTGTGCCATCGTCGTCACCACATCCCATACAGTTTGAGCACGATCGCCACGGCGGCCCCGAGCAGCAGGACTTTCAGCGCGATGTAATAGAGCCAGTGCCGCGGGAACGGCGTGTCGGGCCGCTTCATCGCGCGACCTCCCAGGTCGTGCCGTCCTTGGAATCCTTGATCGCAACGCCCATCCCGGCGAGCAGGTCGCGAATGCGGTCCGACTCCCCGAAATCCTTCCGCGCGCGCGCAGCCGTCCGCTCCGAGATCAGGCGCTCGACTTCTCCGGCATCGACGCCACTCGCCTGCTGCTTGCGGCCTTCCCATTGCGCGGCGCTCTCGGAGAGGAAGCCAAGCAGCCGCAGTGAGCCCGCGAGCGCGGGTACGTCGCTGCCACGCAGGCTGTGCAGCGCTGCGATCGCAAGCGACGTGTTGAGGTCGTCGAGCAGCGGCTCGACCACGGACGCAGCCGGCGCGCCGGGCTCGACGTCGGCAGCGACGCGATACCAGTCGTCGAGCGTCCGGGCGCTCTCTTCGAGCGACTTCATGGTCCAGTCGATCGGCGAACGGTAATGCGTCTTCAGCATGTTCAGGCGCAGCACCTCGCCCGGCCAGTCCTTGAGCAGCTCGTGGATGGTAATGAAGTTGCCGAGCGACTTCGACATCTTCTCGCTCTCGACCTGCAGGAAGCCATTGTGCATCCAGTAGTTCGCCATGCGCTCGCGATGGAAGGCGCAGCAGGTCTGCGCGACCTCGTTCTCGTGATGCGGAAACACGAGATCGATGCCGCCACCGTGGATGTCGAAATGTTCGCCGAGATGCTTCCAGGCCATCGCCGAGCACTCGATATGCCAGCCCGGACGCCCCTCGGCCTTGATGCCGGCCGGCGACGGCCATGACGGCTCGCCCGGCTTCGACGGCTTCCACAGCACGAAATCGGTGTTGCCCTTCTTGTAGGGCGCGACATCGACGCGGGCGCCGGCGACCATCTCGTCCAGGGAGCGATTGGACAGCGCGCCATAGCGCGGCAGGTCGGAATTCGCCGCGTTCATCGCCTGCGGCGAGAACAGCACGTGGTCCTCGGCGGCATAGGCGAAACCGCCCTTGATCAGCCGCTCGATGATCTCGCGCATCTCGACGATATGCTCGGTCGCGCGCGGCTCGACGCTCGGCCGCAGCGCACCGAGCGCATCGACGTCGGCGTGAAACTGCCCGCCGGTCTGCTCGGTGACCTTGCGGATCGCCTCGTTTAGCGGCAGGCCGGGGAAGTCACGCGCGGCGCGGTCGTTGATCTTGTCGTCGACGTCGGTGATGTTGCGGACATATTTGACGTGCGCCTCGCCGTAGAGATGGCGCAGCAGCCGAAACAGCACGTCGAACACGATCACGGGCCGCGCATTGCCGATATGGGCGAAGTCATAGACGGTCGGTCCGCAAACATACATGCGGACGTCCTTCGCATCGAGCGGCGCGAAGGTGCGCTTGTCCCGGCTCAGCGTATCGTAAAGGCGCAATTCCATAGGGATACCCGTCGGCTGTTGGCCGGGCGTCCAGTGCTCTCAATGTGTTTGAGAAAAGACGGCTCCAGCCAGCGAATCGCTAGCTCGTAATCTCGCGGCAAATAATGCAGATGGCGAGGAGACCGTTCATGCGGCCACATATGGGCTATGAGGCGGCCCGGCGTCAAGGGAGCCGCGAAAATGCCGCTTTATGTCCGCAAAGCGCGGCCACCTCGCCTTGATGGTTCGTCATCCTTAACCTTTTGAGTTCAATTTGGAACCCGGCGGTCCCCCCAGCCCCGGTGTTTTTCATGCGATCCTTGCTCGCGCTCATTTCCAGCGCCTCCATCCTTACGGCATCCAGCGCTTTCGCCGAGACCCGCGTCTTCATCATCGCCAACCAGGCGGACGGCTACGGCGTCGACAAGTGCCTCGCCAAGGGCGACAAATGCGGCGCCCAGGTCGCGCGAACCTATTGCCAATCACGCGATTTTGCCCAGGCCTCGGCCTATCGCCGGGTCGATCCCGACGAAATTACCGGCTCTGTCCCCAAAACCGGCGCAAACTGCTCCCATGGCCATTGCGACGAATATGTTGCAATCACCTGCCAGCGCTGAATTCGCTCGGAGCTGGCGGACCTTAGGACCAGTCTCCGGCTCCTGAAACGACGTGACGATGCCGCAGGAAGCGGCTATGGGAGGGCGCGCTTCGGCCCTCCAGAGTCACATTGGGCCGTGACCTCGCTAGAATGGCGGATATGCCTGAATTTTTGTCGCTCTCCCGTGCCCGCTTGATCCTTGCCTGCACCGTGCTTCTGAGCACCGTCTTGCTCGCCAACGGCGCTTTCGCGCAGGCCGGCCCGCCCGGTCCGCCGCCTCAGCCCGGCCAGAACGGGCTCGGAGCAAATCCGATGTGCGCGCGGCTGGAAGGCCAGCTCGCCGGGCTCGATCGTGGCGGCGGCGGTGGCGACCCCGCGCGTGAAGACCAGATCCGCCGCTATCAGGATTCCCAGGCCAAGCAGCAGGCCGAGCTCGACCGCGTCACCATGCAGGCCAAGCGCATGGGCTGCGATTCCTCCGGCTTCTTCTCGCTGTTCAACGGTCAGTCGGCGCAATGCGGTCCGGTCAACACCCAGATCCAGCAGATGCGCGCCAACCTGGATCAGATCACCGGCAATCTCGAACGCCTGCGGGCCGGCTCCGGCGGCTTCAGCCCGGAGCGCGACAACCAGCGCCGCTCGGTGCTGGCAGCGCTGGCGCAGAACAATTGCGGCCCGCAATATGCCAACGCCGCGCAATCGCAAGGCGGCGGCAACTTCCTGAGCAATCTGTTCGGCGGCAACAACCCCAACAATCCGCAAGGCGTGCCGCCCTCCGATCTCGGCCCGCAATCCGGCACCTATCGCACCGTGTGCGTGCGCACCTGCGACGGCGCCTATTTCCCGGTCTCGTTTGCAACCGTGCCGGCGCGCTTCCCCGACGACGAGAAGACCTGCAAGGCGCTGTGCCCGGCCGCGGAAGCCGTGCTCTACACCCATCGCAATCCCGGCGAAGACATGAACTCGGCCGTCTCGACCAGCGGCCAGCCCTACACCGCGCTGCCGACGGCGTTCAAATTCCGCAGCGAGTTCAACCCGTCCTGCTCCTGCAAGGCCGCCGGCCAGACCTGGGCCGACGCGCTGAAATCGGCCGACGACAAGGCAGCGGTCGAGCAGCAGGGTGACATCATCGTCACCGAGGAGAGCGCCAGGAAGATGCAGCAGCAGCGGCTCACCAAGGGCACGCCTGCGGCCGCGACCAAGAAGGGCGCAGCCCCCGCGCCGGCAACGGCCAACGCGCCAGCTGCGGCACCGCCCGCGGACACCGGCACCGCCGCGACGGGCTCGGAGAACAAGCCGATCCGCTCGGTCGGGCCAAGCTTCCTTCCGCAGCAGCAGAAATAGGCCACTCCAAATTCGGTGTCATGCTCCGCGAAAGCGGGGCATCCAGTACTCAGCGGCGGGCATTTGTTTTCACGATGTCCGCCGCGGAGTACTGGATCATCCGCCTTCGCGGATGATGACAGCGGAATGGGTGGCTACCCCTCGAACGCGTCGATCGACGCCTTGCTCCCGCGTGACACCAGCGTCTCGTCGTGTGCCGGCAACGGCTCGCCCTTGTCGCGAAAGCGGTTGGTGATGGGATAGCGGCGGTCGCGGCCGAAATTCCTGGCCGTCACCTTCACGCCGGGCGCGGCCTGGCGGCGCTTGTATTCGGCGACGTTGAGGAGATGATCGATGCGGGTGACCGTCTCGCGGTCGAAGCCGGCAGCGATGATCTGATCGAGCGGCTCCTCGCGCTCGATGAGCGCTCGGAGAATCGCGTCGAGCACATCGTAAGGCGGCAACGAATCCTGATCGGTCTGGTTCTCGCGCAATTCCGCCGTCGGCGGACGCGTGATGATGTCGGGCGGAATGACCTCGCCTGCCGGCCCCAGCGCACCGTCGGGCTTCCAGCCGTTGCGCAACGCCGCGAGCCGAAACACCTGCGTCTTGTAGATGTCCTTGATCGGATTGAAGCCGCCGTTCATGTCGCCATAGAGCGTGGCGTAGCCGACCGACATTTCCGACTTGTTGCCTGTGGTCACCACCATCAGCCCGGTCTTGTTGGAGATCGCCATCAGCAGCGTGCCGCGGGTGCGGGCCTGGAGATTTTCCTCGGTGATGTCCGGCGGCAAATTCTTGAAGAGGCCGGAGAGGATGGTCTCGAAGCCGGTCACGGCTTCCGCGATCGGCAGCACCTCGTAGCGGATGCCGAGATGGCCGGCGAGCTCGCCGGCATCGGCAATCGAGTGTGCTGCGGTGTAGCGATAAGGCAGCATCACGCCATGCACCTGATCGGCGCCGAGCGCATCGACGGCGATCGCTGCGCAGAGAGCAGAGTCGATGCCGCCGGAAATGCCGAGCAGCACGCCGGGGAATCCGTTCTTGGCGACGTAGTCGCGCAAGCCCAGCACGCAGGCTGCGTAGTCGGCGCGGTCGCCCTCGGGCTGCTGCGCAATCGGCCCCGTGCAGCGCCAATCGTCACCATTGCGCGTGAAGCGCAGCGTCGTGATGCTCTCGGCGAACGCCGGCAATTGCGCCGCGAGCGAGAGATCGCCGTTGAGCACGAAGGAGGCGCCGTCGAACACCAGTTCGTCCTGGCCGCAGACCTGGTTGAGATAGACCAGCGGCAAGCCGCTTTCCGTCACCCGCGCGACCGCCACCGACAGGCGCACGTCGCTCTTGTCGCGGGCGTAAGGCGAGCCGTTCGGCACAAGAATGATTTCCGCACCGGTCTCGGCCAATGTCTCGACCACATTCTCGTAGTCCTCGGACTCTTCCAGCCAGATGTCCTCGCAGATCGGCACGCCGATGCGCACGCCGCGCACGGTCACGGGGCCCGCGGCAGGCCCGCGTGAAAACAGCCGCTTCTCGTCGAACACACCGTAATTCGGCAGATTGCATTTGAAGCGAAGCGCCGCGATGCGACCGCCGTCGAGCAGCGCGCAGGCATTATAGAGCCTGCCGTCCTCGACCCAGGGCGTGCCAACCAGCATTGCCGGGCCGCCGTCGGCCGTCTCGCGCGCGAGGCTCTCGATCGCGGCTCGGCAGGCAGCCTGGAACGCCGGCTTCTGCACCAGATCTTCCGGCGGATAGCCGACGATGAACAATTCCGGAAACAGCACGAGATCGGCGCCGTCGGACCTGGCTTGCGCGCGCGCCGCACGCGTCTTCGCAGCATTGCCCTCGATGTCGCCCATGGTCGGATTGAGCTGGGCGAGCGTGACCGCGAATGCATTGAGACGTTCGGTCATGGCCGCCTCGCTCCGATCAGAGCATGATCCGGAAAAGTGTGAAGCGGTTTCCGGAAAGATCATGCTCAAACAAAAAACTAAAGCGCGATGCGCGCTTTAGAGAAACCCCAGTCGCTCGACGATGGCGATGATCCAGAACGCGACGGCCATCAGGAGGGCAATGCCGACCGCGGCCGAGCCCATGTCCTTGACCCGCCCGATCTGCTTGTCGTGATCCATGGTCAGGCGGTCGGCGAGCTTCTCGATCGCGGTGTTCAGCAGCTCGACCGTCAGCACGAACGCAACCGAGCACACCAGCTCGACCGCGCGCATCGCAGTCGCACCGACGAACCATGCCAGCGGCAGCGACAGCAGGAGGGCAAAAATCTCCTCGCGAACGGCCTGCTCCGACCGGAACGCGAAAGCGAGACCGTTCCGGGAATTGATCGTGGCCTTCCAGATCCGCAGCAAGGTTTTAGAGCCCCGCTGCGACCGGCATCGGCCGGGCCTTGCCGGCGCGCTCCTGCTTGAGAAGCTCGGCGACCAGGAAAGCCATGTCGATGGACTGCTCGGCATTGAGGCGGGGATCGCAGACCGTGTGATAGCGGTCGTTGAGGTCCTCGTCGGTGATGGCGCGGGCGCCGCCGATGCACTCGGTGACGTCCTGACCGGTCATTTCCAGATGCACGCCGCCGGCATGAGTCCCTTCCGCCGCGTGGATCGTGAAGAACGACTTCACCTCCGACAACACGCGGTCGAACGGGCGCGTCTTGTAGCCCGATGTCGACGTGATGGTGTTGCCGTGCATGGGATCGCACGACCAGACCACGACCTTGCCCTCGCGCTTCACGGCGCGGATGAGGCCCGGCAGATGATCGGCGACCTTGTCGGAGCCGAAGCGGTTGATCAGCGTCAGCCGGCCCGGCTCGTTGTCGGGGTTTAGCACGTCGATCAGCTTCAACAGCTCGTCGGGCTTGAGCGACGGGCCGCATTTCAGGCCGATCGGGTTCTTGATGCCGCGGAAATATTCGACATGGCCGTGATCGAGCTGGCGGGTACGATCGCCGATCCAGATCATGTGGCCCGAGGTCGCGTACCAATCGCCGGTGGTGGAATCGACGCGGGTCATGGCCTGCTCGTAGCCGAGCAGCAGCGCCTCGTGACTGGTGTAGAAATCGGTGGCGCGCAGCTCCGGATGGCTCTCCAGGTCGAGGCCGCAGGCCTGCATGAAGTTGAGCGCGTCGGAGATGCGGTCAGCCAATTCCTTGTAGCGGCGGGACTGCGGCGAGTCCTTCAGGAAGCCGAGCATCCATTGATGCACGCTGCCGAGATTGGCGAAGCCGCCGGTCGCGAAGGCGCGCAGCAGGTTCAGCGTCGCGGCCGACTGGCGATAGGCCATCAGCTGGCGCTGCGGATCCGGCACGCGCGCGTCCTTGGTGAAGGCGATGTCGTTGACGATGTCGCCGCGATAGCTCGGCAGCTCGACGCCGTTGATCTTCTCGGTCGGCGACGAGCGCGGTTTTGCAAATTGGCCGGCAATGCGTCCAACTTTCACCACCGGCACCGCGCCGGCGTAGGTTAGCACCACCGCCATCTGCAGCAGCACGCGGAAGAAGTCGCGGATATTATTGGCGCCGTGCTCGGCAAAGCTCTCGGCGCAGTCGCCGCCCTGGAGCAGGAAGGCCTCGCCGGCCGCAACGCGGGCCAGCGACTTCTTCAGATTGCGCGCCTCGCCCGCGAACACCAGCGGCGGGAAGGTCGCAAGCTGCGCCTCCACGTCGGCCAAAACCTTGGTGTCGGGATAGTCGGGCACCTGTAGCACCGGCTTGCTGCGCCAGGACTCGGGCGTCCACCGCTCGGACATCGCAATCTCTCCGTGAAGCAAAAAGTGCAACCTGATCTGTGGGTTGCGAGGGCCGCCTTATACACAGGCTCGCCCCGGGCCGCCAGTTGTAAATCCATTCCGCATTGCAAACCCTTGCAGCGAAAGCCGAATTCGCATTTGCTAGGGACCGCAGAAGAAACGGACAGCACACCCTCCGCCCATGGACGCCGCACTGGACGACGTTTTCATCGACGAGATCAGCTTCCCGGCGACCGACGGGTATGCGCTGACCGGCGACCTGTTCCTGCCCCGCGGCACCAAGCGCTATGCCGTGCTGATCAATTCGGCCACCGCCGTCCCGCGAAAAATCTACAAGGGCTTTGCCTCCTATCTCGCCCATCGCGGCTGCGCGGTCATGACCTACGACTACCGCGGCATCGGCGACTCCCGGCTGCCTGCGATGGTCGGCTACAACCGGCCGAAATCGCTGGTCGGCTTCAAGGCCTCGATGTCGGACTGGGCCGCGCAGGACGTCACCGCCGCGGTGCGCTGGATGCGCGAGCGTTACACCACCCTGCCGCTTGCCTATATCGGCCATTCCTTCGGCGGCCAGGCGCTCGGACTGATCGCCAACAACAGCGAGATCTCGCGCGCCGCCTTCGTGGCCTCGCAGGCCGCGACCTGGCGGCTGATGACGTCGCCGGAAAAATACCGCGTGTTCGCCTTCATGAATTTTGTCGGCGTGCCGCTGGTTCACGCGCTCGGCTACGCGCCGGGCTGGGCCGGCATCGGCGAGGACCTGCCCAAGGGCGTCTTCCTGCAATGGGCCGACTGGGTCTCCAACCCCCGCTATCTCTTCGATTCAAAGCTGCCGGCGCTGGAGAATTTCGCGAAGTACAAAGGCGAGCTGCGCGCGCTGTGCTTCTCCGACGACCCCTGGGCGACGCGGCCCGCGGTCGAGCTGCTGACGAGCGGATTCACCGCGATCAAGCCGGAGGTGCTGACGGTGAAGCCGTCCGACGTCGGCGCCGGGACGATCGGCCATTTCGGCTTCTTCCGCCCCGAGCACCGCGACACGCTCTGGCGCGGCGTTGCGGAATGGATCCAGGGGGAAGCTTAGCGGATGATCGTCGTCAGCGACGAGTAACGCCTGTTCGGCTTGGCTTCGCCCGCCGAGAACTGTGCGAAGGCATCGCTGACGCGTTTGGCCGGCGTGGTGCCGTCGGCAAAGCGGAATTCCCTAGGCTTCGGCGCATAGAAGCTGGCGCTGTAATAATTGTCGTCGAAGCGCTGGTCGCCGACGCCGAACAATGCGTCGCAGACAAACAGGAGCGCGTAGACTCCCGCAACCGCCGCGACGATCTCCCTGAAAATTGACATGCTGAAACCCCACCCTGTTGCGGGCAGCATGCAGATCGGTTCCAAAGCCGAGGTTTAAAGCGCCATGCTTCTTGTCCGCAGGGTTTGCCGCCCCTGAGCGGAATGCAGACAATTTTATCGATCTCAAAAAGAGAGCCCGCCTGACCGGATCAGGCGGGCCCAGGAATGGCCGATCGGGAGGTACTCAGACGGCCAGATTCATCCACACAGCCTTGGGCTCGGTGAAATTGTCGAGCGCGGCGGTGCCGTGCTCGCGGCCGAGGCCGGAGTCGCGCTCGCCGCCCCAGGGCAGCCGCACGTCGGTGTAGCCATAGGTGTTCATCCAGACCGTGCCCGCGCGCGCCCGCTTGGCGAAGCGCTGGAGCTTGCCGATATCGCGGCTCCAGACGCCGGCGGCGAGACTGTAGGCCGTGCCGTTCGCGATCCGCAGCGCATCAGCCTCATCCCTGAACTTGATGACGCTGACGACGGGCCCAAAAATCTCCTCCTGCGAGATCCGCATCTCGTGTGCGACATCGGCGAACACGGTGGGACTGATGAAATAGCCGCGATCGCCGACACGCTGGCCGCCGGTGACGAGGGTCGCGCCCTCCTTCTGGCCGATATCGACATAGTCGAGGATCGACTTCATCTGCTTCTCGGAGATGACGGGGCCGAGCGCCGTCTTGCGATCGAGCGGATCGCCGATCTTGAGCGACTTCGCGCGCGCCGCGATCCGCTCGACGACCTCGTCATAGACCTTCTCCTGCACCAGCACGCGGGAGCCGGCCGAGCAGACCTGGCCCGCATTGAAGAAGATGCCGGAGCCGGCCGCCTTGCTGGCGGCTTCGAGATCGGCGTCGTCGAAAATCACATTGGCCGACTTGCCGCCGAGCTCGAGCGAGACGCGCTTGAAATTGCTGGCCGCGCCTTTCATGATTCCGCGCCCCACGCCGGGCGAGCCGGTAAAGGTGACCTTGTCCACATCAGGATGATTGACCAGCGCGTCGCCGACGACGCGGCCCGGCCCGGTCACGACGTTGAAGACGCCCGCCGGCAGGCCCGCTTCGAGCGCGAGCTCGGCGATGCGCAGCGCCGATAGCGAGGTCAGCTCGGCCGGCTTCATCACAATGGTGCAGCCGCAGGCCAGCGCCGGCGCGAGCTTCCACATCCCGATCATCAGCGGGAAATTCCACGGCACGATCGCCGCGACCACGCCGACAGGCTCGCGCACGGTGTAGGTCAGGGCATCGTCGCGCACCGGCACGACGTCGCCGCTGATCTTGTCGGCCCAGCCGGCGTAATAGATCAGCGTGTCGACGGCGGCCGGAAAATCCTGGCGCATCGTCGCCGAGATCGGCTTGCCGGCATCGATCGATTCGAGCTCGATGATTTCTTCCGAGTTCTGCTTGAGCAGGTCCGCCCAGCGCAGCAGGATCTGGCCGCGCTCGGACGCCCGCATCGTGCGCCACGGGCCTTCGAACGCCCGCCGCGCGGCGGCGACCGCGTGCTCGACATCGGCTTCGCCGCCCTCGGCGACGACGGCGATGACCTGCCCGGTGGCGGGATTGAGGGATTTGAAGGTGCGGCCGGAGATCGCGGGGACGCGGCGGCCGTCGATCAGGAGATGCTGCGGCCGGGCCATGAATTCGGTGGCCGGCGAATGCGCAAAGTCATATGCAACAGACATCATATTTCCTCCGTTTCTGGTATACCAGACTAGGCGCCTATTGGCCGGAGTAAATATGATATGATGTGCAGATGGACGCCTCACATATGAAGCACAGTTCATAAGGATACCGGATGCTTCAGATCGAGATCGAGACCGTCTGGCGGTTTCGCCACGAGGGAAGCCCGCGCACCGTTGTCGTCATGCTGGGCGTCCTCAACGAAATCAGGAAGACCGGGAAGATCACCAGCGCCGCCAGCGACGCGCACCTTTCCTACCGTCATGTCTGGAATCTGATCGAGCAATGGTCGGAGTTCTTCGGCACGCCCCTCGTCGAGACCCAGCGCGGCAAGGGCTCGAAACTGACGCCGTTCGGCGAGCGGCTGGTGTGGGCCGGCGAGCGCATGCAGGCACGTCTCGGGCCGCAGCTCGATAACCTCGCGCAGGAGCTCGCCAGCGAGATCAAGCCGTTCCTGGAGCAGCGCCCGTCGGTGATCCGCGTCCACGCGAGCCACGGCTTTGCTGTGGCGAAGCTGCGCGAATTCCTCGACCGCGAGCCCGGCATCGGCGTCGATCTGCGCTACGTCAGCAACCAGCATTCGCTGGTCTCGCTGGCGCAAGGCGCGTGCGATCTCTCCGGCCTGCATCTGCCGCACGGCGCGCTGCGCGCGCAAGGCATCAAGGCCGCGCGCGAATGGCTCGACCCGCGCGAGGACCGCATCATCAGCTTCGTCACCCGCGAAATGGGACTGATGGTCGCGCGCGGAAATCCGCTGCGGATTGCGTCGCTCGATGACCTCACGAGGCCAAACGTCCGCTTCGTCAACCGCGACCATGATTCCGGCACGCGCCTGTTGTTCGATCAATTGCTCGCCGCGAACGGCATCGACGAGAGCAGGATCAACGGCGCGCAGCAGATCGAATTCACCCATGCCGCGGTCGCCGCCTATGTCGCCAGCGGCATGGCGGATGCGAGCTTCGGTGTCGAGGCGGCCGCCCGCCACTTCGGCCTCGATTTCATCCGCATCCTCACCGAGGATTATTTCTTCGTCTGCAAGCGCGCCTTTCTCGATACCAGGCCGATGCAGCGCATCCTCGAAATCATCCGCAGCGCCGATTTCCGCGCCGCCGTCGCCACCCTGCCCGGCTATGTGCCGTCGGATACGGGCACCGTCACCGGCGTGAAGGCGTTTCTGGAGATGCACGCCGTGCGGTGATGCACGGCGTCTTCGCCTTGTCCGCGGCGGGCAAGAGTGGCAATCTCTCCAGGCAGAGCCAAGAGACCCCGCCATGTCGCGCGCGAGCGCCAAATCGCTACCCCAACTGAGCCTTCGTATCGACCTCGACGGCGAGGACCGGATCGGACCCGGCAAGATCGAGCTGCTGGAGCAGATCCGCGAGCACGGCTCGATCTCGGCGGCCGGGCGCGCCATGGACATGTCCTACAAACGCGCCTGGGATCTCGTCGACGAGATCAACCGCATCTGCGGACGCGCCTCGGTCGAGCCGCAGGCCGGCGGCAAGAACGGCGGCGGCGCGATGCTGACGCCCTTCGGCGAAAAACTGGTCGCACGCTACCGCAAGATCGAACGCGACGCCGCCCGCGCTGTGCACAAGGAGCTGGAAGCGCTCAAGAGCGACATCTCCCGTTCGCGGAAGTCGTGACGGCGATCAGTTCGGCCGCACCGACATTTCCGGCATCGGCTGGGTCAGTGCTTCGCCCAGCAGCCCCTGCTCGTCCTTCGGAATCGAAAACCGCACCTTGAAGCCGTCCTCGGTCTGGAGCGTGATGATGCGCTGGGTCGTGTCGGTCGACTGCTCGATCGCCCAGGACGCCAGCGGATAGGCGTAGCGCAGGCTCTGGTCGCCATAGCGGGCCTTCAGCGCCGCCTCCAGCAACCCCGGAAGCGTCATGATCAGCGCGCCGACCTGGTTGAGGGAGACGCTGACCGCGGCAGGGTTACCCGCGACATCCTCGAAGCACAGCGAGATCGCGCCGCCATCGGACGCCACCTCGCAGGTCGTGAGTTGCCTCACCTTGATTTCCATCGCCGGTCCCGGAACGCAGGTCGCTATATCCATCACGATATATCGATAAGTCCACCCGCGTCCAGCCCCGCTTTTCTGGAATTGATCGAACAAGCCGCCATGGCCGGTTCGGCTATATCGTGATATATAGTTCGATATAACGAGGCCCGAACGGCCCGTTTCTGCAAGGGAGCGCAAAGCCTATGAGTGACTTCAATCTTCTCATCGACGGCAAGATGGTGCCCGGCGACATGACCATGCCGGTTCTCAATCCCGCGACCGAAGAGGTGGTGGCGCAATGTCCCCGCGCCTCGAAATCCCAGCTCGATACCGCCGTTGCCGCGGCGAAGGCCGCCTTCCCTGCCTGGGCCGCGACCTCAATGGAGGATCGGCGCAAGGTCGTGATGAAGATGGCCGACGTGATCGAGGCCAATTCGGGCGAGCTTGCGCGCCTTCTCACCAGCGAACAGGGCAAGCCGCTCGCGGACGCCACCGGCGAAGTGCTCGGCATGGCCGGCTTCTTTCGCTATCTCGGCTCGCTCGACCTGCCGATGAAGGTGATCGAGAATTCCGGCGACCGCAAGGTCGAGGCCTATCGCCGCCCGCTCGGCGTCGTCGGGGCCATCATCCCCTGGAACTATCCGCTCCTGATCCTCGCCTTCAAATTGCCCTCCGCGCTGCTCGCCGGCAACACGCTGGTGGTCAAGCCGGCCCCGACCACGCCGCTCGCGACCTTGCGCTTTGCCGAACTGATCAGGGACGTCGTGCCGAAAGGCGTGCTCAATTTCATCACCGACGCCAACGATCTCGGCGGCGAAATGACCAAGCACCCCGACATCCGCAAGATCTCGTTCACCGGCTCCACGGCCACCGGGCAGAAGGTGATGGCGAGCGCGGCGCAGACGCTCAAGCGCATCACGCTCGAGCTCGGTGGCAACGACGCCGGCATCGTGCTCGACGACGTCGATCCGAAGAAGGTCGCCCCCGGCATCTTCGAAGGCGCGTTCCAGAACTCCGGCCAGGTCTGCCTCGCCATCAAGCGGCTCTATGTGCACGAATCCGTCTATGACGAGCTCTGCAACGAGCTGGTCGCGATCGCCAAGGCCACGGTGGTCGACGACGGCTCCAAGCAGGGCACCAAGCTCGGGCCCCTCCAGAACAAGATGCAGTACGAGAAGGTGAAGACGTTCCTCGAGGACGCGCACAAGAACGGCAAGGTGGTCGCAGGCGGCGCCGCGATGGACCGCCCCGGCTATTTCATCGAGCCGACCATCGTGCGCGACATCCAGGAGGGATCGAAGCTGGTCGACGAGGAGCAGTTCGGCCCCGTGCTGCCGCTGATCAAATATTCCGACAAGGATGACGCGATCCGCCGCGCCAATGCCACCACCTATGGCCTTGGCGCATCGGTGTGGTCATCCGACATCAAGCGGGCGCACGAAGTCGCGACCCAGCTCGAGTCCGGCACGGTCTGGATCAACAAGCATCTCGACATGGCCCCGAACATCCCGTTCGGCGGCGCCAAGCAGTCGGGCATCGGCACCGAATTCGCCGAGGAAGGTCTCGCCGAATTCACCCAGCTCCAGATCATCAATGGCCCACCGGCGGCCTGATTCGACAATCGGGGCCGCAGCGGAATTGCCGCGGCCCCATTCTCTTTGCAACGAAGCGGAGGCGGACCATGTTCGATGCGCAAAGCGATCTCGCCGCCCTCGTCTACGAGACGCATCAGGATCCCGACGCCGTCTTGCGCAACTTCGCCGCGGATCTGAATGCGCGTGGCCTTCGCGTCATCGGCATGGTGCAGGCGGGCCAGTGTGCAGATTCCAGCCTATCGGCGGTCCTGCTTCACAGCGGCGAGAAACTTCTGCTGGCGCAGGATTTCGATCCGGCTACGCGAGGCTGCCGGCTCGATCTCGCGCGTTTGCAAAATGCCGGAGAGCGCATCGCAGACGCACTCTCGCACGGCGCCGATCTCGTCATCATCAACCGTTTTGGAAAGCGCGAGCGCGACGGCAAGGGCCTGTCCTGGCTGATCGAGCGCGCGCTTGACGCCGACATTCCCGTGCTGATCGCGGTCGGAAAGGACCACTTCGCCGACTGGATCAAATTTGCCGGCGGCATGAGCGTCAAGCTTGGTTGCGAGCGCGATGCGCTGGAGACGTGGTGGCATGGCATTTCAGCCGGCGACACGCACACGGACATCGGATCAAATCCGACGGTTTGCGAAATTCTCAAATAGCCGGTCAGATCGCCGGCTCGTCCTTCAGCGCCGAAATCACCTGTTCGCCCTGCGCAGTCAGGCGATAGGTCACGAGCGGACGGCTCGACGGCGGTTTTCGCGCGAGCTCGACGATATAGCCGCGCACCATCAGGGCTTCGAAGCTGCCGTAATAGCCGAACATGCTGATCTCGTTCTGCTTGAGCAGCTTGAACTCGCGCAACAGACGAATCTCGTTGCCCGAGAGCAGCGAGCGCCGCACGCGCTGCACGAACCGCGCGCGCTGCTCGAACCAGGCTTGATCAGGCAATTCGTGTGAGGCCGTCGCCGGATCGCGTTCGCAGGGACGCGACTCCGGTGCGATGTCGGCCAGGACTGGCGGAAGGCGCGGCATGCTGCTGACCACCGCGTCCTTGGCCACATCGAGCAAGGCGAGCGGCCAGCGCCGCTTGTTGTCCACCATCACAGGCGGCGGTACGACGTTGTCGCGCACCAATTGCTCGAAGCGGCCGGCGGTCACGCCAACATAGGCCGCAGCCCGGCGCCGATCGACCAGACGGGTGTCCCGCACGGCCTCGAGCTCGCAAGCAATGTTCTCGTCCACCCCAAATCTCCCGGCGCTTCGTTGCGCGGGCATGGCGCTTCCCCGGCAGGAGAGGCCAGACCGGCGGCGAACCTAGGTGGGAGGAGCGCTCTCGAAAAGCAGAGAATTTCGCACGGGTTGATGCCGTTTCGGCAACAGCTATAGTTCGACCCGGGGGTCCCATGCGCTTTCACTCACCTGCCATCCAGTACTTCAACGCCGTCCGCCGCACCGGCTCGATCCGGGCCGCGGCGCGCGTCCTGAACGTCGCCTCCTCGGCCGTCAGCCGCCAAATTCTCAAGCTGGAACAAGAGATTGGATCTCCCTTGTTCGAGCGCAATGCACGCGGCCTGACCTTGACGACGGTCGGCGAGATGCTGGCGCGGCACGTCATGAACGTGCTCCAGGACCTCGACCGCTTCCGCTCGGACGTCGCCTCCCTCTCCGGCGCCTGGCACGGCACGGTCAGCATCGCCTGCATCGAGTCACTCACCGAGTCGGTGCTGCCGGACCTCATCGCCGCGCATCGCGGGCGGGCTCGCCGCGTCAACTTCACCACCGAGGTGAAGGGATCCTCGGACGTGCTGGAAGCGCTCAGCCGCGGCGAGGCCGATATCGGCATTGCCATGGCGCTTCGCCATCCGCCGGACCTGCGCCAGGTCGCATTGAAGCGATTTCGCCTTGGCGCGGTGGTCGCGCGCGAGCACCCGCTGGCGCGCCGCAAGACGGTCACGCTGGCGCAATGCCTCGCCTTCCCCGTCATCCACGCGCTGCCGGAGCTGTCGATCTATCATCTGCTCCAGCCGATGATTGCCCAGCTCTCCGAGACGCCGGAGCCGGCGATCCAGGCCAACTCGATCGACCTGATGCGCGAGCTTGCCGCGCGCGGCGTCGGCGTCGCCTTTCAGACCCAGCTCGGCATCAGCAGGCTGTCGCGCGACGGCCGGCTCGTGTTCCTGCCGCTCGACAATGCCGGCAGCCCGGTCTGGTCCGACCTCGGCATCTATGTGCGCGCCGAACGCACCCTGCCCGCCCACACCGAGTCCTTTCTCCAAGAGCTGGTGCGCGAGCTCGGCGAGCGCGAGCGGCAAGAGAACGCGGCGTATCCGCAAGTTGCGTGATGAAAAGCAACCAACTCTCGATGCGCTTCGCTGGCAGTAGTTTCCCGGAATATGGCCGAAGGTCGGCTGTCTGATACCTTCCGTGGATTCAGCCCACTCACTTTATGTGCCCCGGGGATACCGACATGCCGCTAGGTCGGCTGAAGCCTTCGCGAGTCCTCGGCATCGAGCGCTTCTCGGACTTCGGCGAATTTCGCGCCAACGAAGTGCTCGGTCTCGGCACCTCTACGCCGCTGCGCCCGCGGGAATTCTCGCTGACACGCGCCATCCTGCCGCTCCGGGACGGGCTGTTCGTGTTTCAGCGCGCCTTCGCACGTGAGCTTGACGTCGATGTCGGCACCGATCGCGGCATCGGCCTCGTGGTGCCGTTCTCGTTTCACTCCGTCAGCAACGGCCGCGAGGTCGACAATTCGACGGTGAACGTTGTGCGCGGCAAGGTGCCGGTCAGGTCGATCGAGCGACAACCCAACACCTACCTGATGATGCGCTTCAACTCGGACATGCGTCATCGCGGCTGGGCGGATTACGACACAGGGCTCGGGTTCTTCCGCACACAGGACGATCCGATGGCGCGCCTGCGCGCCGCCATCGTGGAGATGTTCTCGCTGGCTTCGGACTGCAACGATCCCCGGGAGTTCGAAGCGAGCAACAGGCCGATCCAGGAAACGCTGCTCGCGGGCCTCGATGCCACTCTTGTTGCTGCCGACGCCCTGACCGCCCGGCGCGGATCGTATGACAGGCACCGCAAGCTGATCGCGCATCTCGACGACGTGGCTGCGCTGTTCGGCAGCAAGCCGCTCTACAGCGACGATCTCGCCGCCGCGCTCGGCGTGTCCGTTCGCACGCTCCAGATCGCGACGCAGGCGGTGCACGGCGTGAGCCTGCACCATTATCTGCGCCTCAAACGGTTATGGTCCGTTCGCGTGCAGCTCATGACCGGAGGCAATGGAATGACCGTGAAGGCCGCAGCGCTCGGCAACGGCTTCTGGCATCTCGGCGACTTCTCGCGGGGGTACAGACTGGCGTTCGGGGAAACGCCGTCCGAGACCCTGGCGAACGGGCGGCGCCCGTTTCACCTCGGCATCGGCGCCTGAGAGGGCAGATCGCCCTTCAGGCGTGACCGTTGCCCTTGCGGTGACCGTGCCCGCTCTCGCTGAGGCGGTCGACCCAGGCGATGCCGATCGCGGAGATGATGAAGGTCAGATGGATCAGGACCTGCCACATCACGCCGCTCTCGGTGAAATTGCTGCGCGTGGTGCCGAGATTGCCGGCCTCGATGAAGGTCCGCAGCAGCGAGATCGAGGAGATGCCGATGATCGCCATCGCCAGCTTGATCTTGAGCACGCTGGCGTTGACGTGGCTGAGCCATTCCGGCTCGTCCGGATGGCCGCTCAAATTCAGGCGCGAGACGAAGGTCTCGTAGCCGCCGACGATCACCATCACCAGCAGGTTCGAGATCATGACGACGTCGATCAGCCCGAGCACGACCAGCATGATCTGCTGCTCGCTGGCGTCGAACGAGTGCAGGACCAGGTGCCAGAGCTCCTTGAGGAACAGGAACACATAAACGGCCTGGGCCACGATCAGGCCGACATAGAGCGGCACCTGCAGCCAGCGCGAGCCGAAGATGAGCTGGGCAAACAGGCCGATCTGCGGGCGCGGCGCGGGGTGCGCCAAAGGTGCTTTGGGTTCAGACGTCATGGATCACTCCGGATTGCGGCAAAGAAGCGTCGCCTCAGAGACTCGCGATCACCGGCGCGAGCTCCATCGAGCCCCGATAGATCATTTCAAAGGCGACGTAAACGATGATGGCGAGGCCGACATAGGCGATCCAGCGCTGTTTCTGGAGCACCCGTCCCAGCAGGTCCGCGGCAATGCCCATCAGCGCGACTGACAGCACGAGACCGAAGACGAGGATATAGGGATGCTCGCGCGCGGCGCCCGCGACCGCGAGCACGTTGTCGAGCGACATCGAGACGTCGGCCGCGACGATCTGCAACGCCGCCTGCCGGAAGGTTTTTCGCGGCGCCTCTGCCGTGCTCACCCCGCCACCATGGCTGAACGCGAGTTGGTTCGCGTGCGCGGACTGCTCGCGCAGCTCGCGCCACATTTTCCAGCAGACCCAGAGCAGCAGCACGCCACCCGCGAGCAGCAGGCCGATCACCTGCAAAAGCTGCGTCGCGACGCCGGCAAAGACGATGCGCAGGCCGGTGGCGGCGACGATGCCGACGATGATGGCGCGGCGGCGCTGCTCGGCCGGCAGGCCGGCGGCGGCAAGGCCGATGACGACGGCGTTGTCGCCGGCCAGCACGAGGTCGATCAGGATAACCTGGAGCAGCGCGGACAGCGCGTCGGCGGTAATGAATTCAATCATGTTTGATCATTTTTCGATGCGGAGGGGTCGAGCCAGTGCGGCTTCTTCCGCTCGACCCAGCCCAGGGCCTTGGCGCGCAAAGAGCGGAGCGCCGGCACGTCTTCTGCGAGCAGGGCCAGGCCCAGCGGCAGCATCCAGACGCCAAGCACCGGCAGGAAGGAGAGCACGCCGCCGACGATGAGCAGCGCGCCCGATGGAATTCTCACCCAGCGGCTGGAGGGCTTGAGCAGATAGGTGACGGTGTTACCTATGCGCGGCGGCAGACGACGAACGAGCTTGTCCAGACGCGGGTCACCACCGGCCATCTTGCCGGTCGTGCTTCCCGCTCCCGTCGTCGATTCGTCCGATGCTGCGCTCATGCTCACTCCATTGGGTCCGGTGCGCTACTCGGCGCGCACCGCGTTAGGCGTCACCGGCTTCGCGCGCGGCAGCACCAGGGTCAGCAGGCGCAACAACTTGATCGCCTGCACTTCATGCGGATGTACGTCCTCGTCCGCGGCCGCGACGCGCTCCGACAGTTCCATCAGATGGGACGATAGCGACATGTTCGAAACCGGGCGCAGCGTGTCGATCACGACATTGGCAAAGTCCGGCTCCTCTAACCGTTCCGCCATCTCGTCGAAAATCGCGAACAGCCGCTCGTCGCTGACGTGCGGCGCCAATCCGCGATCCCGGATAAACCTGATGACCTCGTCGCGCTCGACCGGGGAGACGCGGCGGTCCGCCACGGCCACGAGCGCGCCGGCAATGACCAGCGCCACCGCGGCCTGCTCGTTCAGGGTGGACGGTTCGGTGATCTCGATTTCGATCGGATTTGAAGTGGCGACGTCAGACATCATAGCTCCTCAAGCTGGCGAAATGACCGCGCGGAGCTGCGATGGGGACGACGGGTCGGAGGGAGTTCAAGCAGGCCCGACGATCGGCCGATCCATCGCATTCGCGCGGGACAGGTCATCCGACATCGCGAGGTGCGCCGACATTGTCGGCATCCTCGCCAGAGGGGCCCGGATTCTTGTACGCATCAGAGATAAAGATGGGTGGCCCGGAATCAAGGCGAGCAGACTGCGACCAGCCGCCGCAGCGGGTTCCGTGGTAGCGATTTGGTTAAGCAGCTGTCCGCGCTATGCACCTGCGATACATCCTCGCTGTCATCGCCCGCGCGGCGGGCGATCCAGTACTCCGAGACGTCCGTAGTTCATCGAGAAGCCGCCGGCGTACTGGACTCCCCGCTTTCGCGGGGAATGACAGCGGAGTGGAGAGCGCTCGACCTACCCTACCCGCTCAACCAGATGCGCTCGCGACGGCGATGGATCGAACCGGTCACCGAAATACTGCGTCTCGTGCGCCACCAACCCATCACGGAATTCCATGATGCTGACGACGTAAGACGGCACGCCGTCATAGGACAGCACGAACTCGCTCACCCAGAGATCGCCGCCGCCGACGATCCGCTTCACCGTGAAGCGCTTCTTGTTCGGCTGCACGACGCGGCTTTCCTGAATTGTCCTGCGACCGCGAATGCGTTCGCCGGACTGCGGATAGTCGAGCACCGCGTCCTCGCGATAGATGTCATGCTCGGCCTCGAAATCGTTGGCGTCGGATGTGTCCCAATGGCGCTGGAGTGCCGCCAACATCGCCTGATCGTCCATCACGCTCTCCCGCCTTGCAGCTTCTCCCCTTCAGATTGGAGCGCGCACAGGCGCTGGCAAGGCCGCCTCGCAACGTCTAACAACGACTAACGCGCCAAATGGCCGGCCCGGATGCAGATTGACGATGGAGCAATCCGGAATCCGCCGGTTTGCGAGCCGCACGCATCGCGCACGGACTAGCCCATGGCCCGTCTTCTGTCCCTCAATGTCGGCCTGCCCCGCGATATCGCCTGGCAAGGCAGGACCGTGCATACCGGAATCTGGAAGGCCCCCGTCGACGGCCCGCGTCGGGTGCGCCGGCTCAACATCGACGGCGACGGCCAGGGCGATACGGCCGGCCACGGCGGCGAGCATCGCGCCGTGTTCGTCTACCAGGACGATTCCTATCGCTACTGGCAGAAGCAGCTGGACCGATCTGATCTCGTCCACGGTCAATTCGGTGAAAACTTCACGGTCGACGGCCTCCCCGACACGGAGGTGTGCATCGGAGACCGTTACAGGATCGGCTCCGCCGTGTTCGAGGTGACGCAGCCGCGCGTCACCTGCTACCGCCTCGGCATCCGCATGGAGGAGCCCGACATGGCTGCGCTGCTCGTCAGGCACGGCCGGCCCGGATTCTATTTTCGCGTGATCGAGGAAGGCGATGTCGAGGCCGGCGACGAGATCACGCAGATCGCCAGAGGGCCCGAGTGCATGAGCGTGCGCGAGATCAATGCCCTGCTCTATTTGCCGCCGCATCCGCGCGATCGCCTCGGACGCGCCATGAAAATTACGGCGCTGAGCCACGGCTGGCGTCACTCATTCGAGGCTTTGCTCGCTCAGAAGGACAATCCGGCCACGGGAAACGCCGGGCTTGGACCGGCGTCGAACCCGCCTCCGGCCTGGCGCGGCTTCCGGCCGTTTCGTGTCGCGCGCAAGATCGCCGAAAGCGGCACCGTGACGTCGCTGATCCTCGACCCCGCGGACGGACAGCCCGTGGCCGCTGCCCTGCCCGGTCAGTTCGTCATCGTGCGGCTCGGAGCATCCGGCAGCCCGGCGATGACGCGCAGCTATTCGCTGTCGAGCCGCACTGACGCCGCGCGCTATCGCATCAGCATCAAGCGGGAAGCGCACGGCGCGGCCAGCAGCTACGTCGCTGACGCGATGAAAATCGGCGACGTGGTGCAACTGAGCGCTCCACGCGGGAACTTTACGCTGCGGCAAGACGCGAATCCGGTCGTCTTGCTGAGTGCCGGGATCGGCATCACGCCGGTGCTCGCGATGCTCCACACGCTCGCGGCCGAAGCAACGACACGGGAGGTCTGGTGGCTGCACGGCACCCGCAACGGCCGCGACCATGCGTTCGCCACTGAGGCGCGCGATCTGTTGACGGGGCTTGCGCATCCTCACCGTCATGTCTGCTACAGCGCGCCCGATCCGAACGATCGTCCCGGGCTGGATTACGACAGCACCGGACATCTGGATTCGCAGCTGCTGGAGCGGCTCGGCATACCGCGCGACGGCGACTTTTACCTCTGCGGCCCAGCCGCCTTCATGAGCGATCTCACGCGCGGGCTCGCCACGTTCGGCGTCGCGCCAGATCGGATCCACAGTGAAATGTTCGGCGCTGGACCATCGTTGACGCCCGGCATAGCGCCCTCCCCGCAGAAGCAAGCGCACTTGCCTTCCGGGTCACCCGGCCCGGGCCCGATGGTGTCGTTCGCCCGCAGCGGCCTTAACGTCTGCTGGGGACCTTCCTATGCCAGCCTGCTCGAGCTGGCCGAAGCATGCGACGTTCCCGTGCGCTGGTCGTGCCGGACCGGGGTGTGCCACAATTGCGAGAGCGGGCTGGTGTCAGGCGCAGTCAGCTATGCACCGGAGCCGCTCGACGCACCGGCGGAGGGCAATGTGCTGATCTGCTGCGCGCGGCCGCAAGGCGACATCGTGATCGATCTCTAGGACTTGGGAGAGTTCAATGCGACCAGACATCATGCCGGGAGTGACCTTCCCGGACTACGAACTTAGCGACCACACCGGCAAGCACCGGAAGCTCTCCGAGCTGCAAGGCGGCGATCCCATGGTGCTGGTGCTCGGCCGCGGCGGGTTCTGTCCGAAGGATCGCCGCCAGGCCGAAGGCCTGCTGCAGCTCCATCGCGAGATGGAGGTCGGCTATTGCCGGATGGTGACGATCACCACCGACAACATCACCCAGACCAACGAATATCGCAGCGGCGTCGGGGCGCACTGGCCGTTCCTGTCGGATTCACGGCGGATCGTCCAGAAGGATCTCGACATCGCCGAATACACCGATCCCGTCCATAATCCGATGATCCCGCACGTCATCGTGCTGGAGCCCCGCTTGCGCGTTCACAAGATCTACAACGGCTACTGGTTCTTTGGCCGCCCGACCGTCGAAGAGCTGCGCCAGGATCTCCGGGCCGTCAGCATGAATTGCCGGCTGGACTGGGACATCACCGCGCCCGGGCTGAAGGCCCTCTGGGATCAGGGCCGCAAGGAGCATTTTTACCCCTACGGCAAGGCTTACGTCGAAACTCTCGGCGGACAGGATTAGACATACATTCCAGGTCGGGCGAATCCCTGCCTGGAGTGTGGATGATCCAGATGAAGACGATCCCAGGCGCTCGCGCCGGCCGCATGGGTGCGCGCGAAATTTACGAGGCGCTCCGGGACCAGATCACGGCGCGTGTCTACGGCAATGACGGGCTGCTGCCGTCGTCGCGTACCCTTGCGAACGAGATGGGCGTGGCGCGCTCGACCGTCACCGTCGCCTATGAGCAGCTCGCCGCCGAAGGATTCATCGAGACACGCCACGGCGCGCGGCCGCGCGTGGCCAGCGCCGTCGTCGAGCGCGGACGCACGCGCGCCGCATCGCGGCCGTCGGCGCGGAAAGTTCGGCTATCGGCCTTCGGTGAGCGGCTGCGGTCGGATCCGCCGCGCTGGACCGAGCCGCCGCGCGGCCTCGTCGCGAATTTCCGCTACGGCGAGCTTTCGCCGTCGGACTTCCCGGTGCTGGCGTGGAAGAAAGCCGTGACGGCTGCGATGGCGCGCAAGCCGGAGCGTCTCGCCTATGACGATCCCTGCGGTTCGCTGCGGCTGCGGACCGCGCTTCAGGCCTATCTGTGGCGATCGCGCAGCATCCGCTGCGACGTCGACCAGATCGTGGTCGTGAACGGCTCGCAGCAGGGCCTCGACATCTGCGCGCGGCTGTTGCTCGATTCCGGCGACCGTTTCGTGATGGAAGACCCCGGCTACCAGATGGCGCGCCACACCTTTGCGGCGACCGGCGCCGGCACGGTGCCGATTCCCGTCGATACGGATGGACTGGAGACGGCGCGGCTCGACGGCGTCGAAGCCCGCCTCGCTTATGTGACGCCGTCGCATCAATATCCGCTCGGCGGCGTCATGCCGATCGGACGCCGGCACCAATTGCTCGCCTGGGCGCGGAAAGCCGACGCCTATGTGATCGAGGACGATTACGACAGCGAGTATCGCTACGACACCAAGCCGATTCCGCCGCTGCATGCGCTGGAAGGCAGCGACAATGTGATCTATCTCGGCACCGTCTCCAAGACGCTCTCGCCCACCTTGCGGATCGGGTATCTGGTCGTACCCGCCGCGCTGCGATCCCTGTTTGCCGCCGCCAAGCAGATCATGGACCGGCACACGCCGCTGATCGAACAGGAGGCGCTCGCCGCGATGCTGGAGAGCGGCACCTATGAAAGCCACATCAGGCGCGTTCGCCGGCGCAACGCCGAGCGTCAGCAGGCGCTGCTCGACGCCCTTCACCGCCGCTTCGGCGATCGCGTCAGGATCGAAGGCACCGCCGCCGGCCTGCACGTCGTGGCATGGTTCGACCATCTCCCGGTGAAGCGGGAAAGTGCGTTGGTCGAGGCGGCCCGCGCCAACGGTGTCGGCATCTATCCCGTCTCCGCGCTGTTCGCCGCATCCCGCCGAAAGATGGTCGGCCTCGTCATGGGTTATTCGGCGCTGGAGATCGCGCAGATCGAGCGGGGCTGCAAGCTGCTCGCGCAAGCTATGGATAAACTGGACTGACTATTTCGTAGATAACTGGCCGTTTCTAACAGGCCAGATTCCGGCTATCTCCGAAACGGACAACGGAGACACGCCATGTATATTCCCCCGGCCTACAAGGACGACGACATCGAGAACATCCGCGCGACCATCCGCGGCGCCCGCCTCGCCAGTCTGGTGACGGCCACGGCCGAAGGCCCGGTCGCGACGCCGCTGCCGCTCTTCCTCGACGAGAGCGAAGGCGAGCACGGCGTGCTGTACGGGCATGTCGCCCAAGCCAACCCGCAATGGACGTTGCCGCCGATCGGCGATGCGCTCGCGATCTTCAATGGTCCCGACGCCTATGTGTCGCCGTCCTGGTATGCGACCAAGCAGGAGACCGAAAAGGTCGTGCCGACCTGGAATTACGTCGCCGTGCACGCCTATGGTCCGGTCGAATTCTTCCAGCAGCCCGAGCGCCTGCTCGACGTGGTGACGCGGCTGACCAACCGGCATGAAGGCGCGCGCGCCAAGCCGTGGGCCGTCACCGATGCCCCCGCCGATTTCATCGCCGCGCAATTGCGCGGGATCGTCGGCGTGCGCATTCCCGTCGTGCGGTTCGAGGGCAAGCGCAAGATGAGCCAGAACCGCCCCGAGGCCGACCGTGTCGGCGTCGCCCAAGGTCTCGCCGCAAGCGACAACCACGGCGATCGCGAAGCAGCGGCGCTGATCCCGATCTAGTCGTCGGCCAGCCTGCGCCGCCGCTGGGCGTATTCGGCCCCGAAACCAAGGCCCAGCGTCACGGAGATCAGCGAACCGAACAGCACGCCAAGCTTCGCTGCATCCAGCAGCCTGTCGTCGGTAAAGGCGAGCGTGGCGATGAAGATCGACATGGTGAAGCCGACGCCGGCCAGGAGCCCGATCAGACATACGCCGGACCACGTGACGTCCGGCGCCAGTCTGCACCAGCCGGTGCGCACGGCGAGCCAGGTCGCACCGATCACGCCGACCGGCTTGCCCGCGCACAGCGCCAGCGCGACGCCGAGCGTCACGAACTGCGCGCCGTCGGTGAGTTGCGTGCCGGTGAAATTGACGCCGGCATTCGCCAGCGCGAACAGCGGCATGATGGCGTAGGCGACCCAGGGATGCAGCGCCGTCTCCACACGGATGACGGGCGGCTCGATCTCGGGACGGGGCGACCGTACCGGTGTGATCAGGCCAAGCACCACGCCTGCGAGCGTCGGATGAACCCCTGCCACGAGAAAGCCCGCCCAGACGATGAAGGCTGGCGCGATGTAGGCATAAGCGGAGCCGAAACCGAGGCGCTGAAGGCCGAGCGCCATGACAACGCCGACTGCAGCAACGGCGAATCCGCCGGGATCGAGCCCGCCGGTGTAGAATAGCGCGATGATGAGCACCGCGATGATGTCGTCGATGATGGCAAGCGCTAGCAGAAAGACCCTGACATTGCCGGGAATCGATTTCCCGAGCAGCGCCAGGACCCCAACAGCGAATGCGATATCGGTCGCGGTCGGTATCGCCCAGCCATGGTCACGCCCCGCGGCAGCGTTGAGGCTCAGATAGACCAGCGCGGGAACGGCCACGCCGCCGCACGCCGCCAGCACGGGCAGAATGGCCTGATCGAACCTGCTGAGCGCGCCTTCGTGAATCTCGCGGCGGATCTCCATGCCGACGACGAGGAAGAACACCGTCATCAGCGCGTCGTTGATCCAGAAATGGAGGGATTTGACGAAGCTGAACTCGCCGAGGCGGAGCGGGATCAGCAGGTTCCAGAAATCATGATACGAATGGGCAAAAGGCGAATTGGCCCACAGCAATGCGGCCGCCGCAGCCGCGAGCAGCACGATGCCGCTGATCGCCTCGACATGGAGGAACTGCTGGAGCGTCGCGAGCGCGCGCTCGGCGAGAGATGGGGACTTCGAAAGGTGCCTACCGGGCAGCTGGTCGTTCATGGGCACGCGCATCCTGCGTGGCGGCCCGACCATCGCTTGACCTGTCGCTACCCCAATGCAGCGAGCACCCGAGTGCCGTTCTACACGGCGAACGGATCAAGGCAACCCTGCTTCCGCGCGCATCTGCTGCAAGCAATCGGCTGGAACCCTGATGCCGTGAGGATCGTTGGTGCACCTCACGACACTTTGCCGCACGGGAACCTCATGTGCCGCTGGATTGCATACCGGGGTGAGACCACCTCGTTCGAACCTTACGTCACCGAGCCCGAACATTCGCTGATCGCGCAGAGCATCCGCTCGCTCCAGTCGACGGCGGGCTCCAATGGCGACGGCTTCGGTCTCGGCTGGTATGGCGAGCATCCGGAGCCGGGCCTCTATCGCGAGACGCGCCCGGCCTGGTCGGATGAGAATCTGCGCTATCTCTGCCGGCATCTGCGCTCGCATCTGTTCTTTGCGCATGTGCGCGCCGCCACCGGCACCGCGGTGACGCGGCAGAACTGTCATCCCTTCGCCTGCGGCCAATGGATGTTCATGCACAACGGTTTCGTCGGCAGCTGGAATCGGCTGCGACGAAAAGTCGAGGCACTGATTCCTGACGCCTATTATCCCTCGCGGCTGGGCACGACCGATTCCGAGGCCGTGTTCCTCGCCATGATGGGCGCCGGGCTCGACAGCGATCCGCTCGGCGCGACGCAACGCGTGCTGCAATCGCTCGTCGGCCTTGTCAACGAGGGCCAGCTCCGCGAACGGCTGCGCTTCACCAGCGCCATTGCCAACGGCCGGGATCTCTATGCCTTCCGCGTCGCCCTCAACGATGCCGCCAACACACTTTACTATCGCGAGGCCGGCGGTCAGGTCATCGTCGTGTCCGAGCCGTTCGACAAGGAAACGGACTGGACCGAAGTGCCGGCGAATCACGCGCTGATCGCGCGCGCGTCCGAAAACGTGAAAATTGTTCCGTTCGACCTTGCAATTTCCGGTGGGTCCGAGGCGGAACCGGTTCCGGTCAGACGGATTATTGCCCGCAGGTAACCACTGCCGGGTGGCTCATGACATTTGCTTCAGACGTTTTGAAATTGCTTCGCCTCGATTCCTCCGAGGACAAACAGCACCTCGTCATTCGCTCCGCCGGCGGACGGGGCAAGGCGGCGGAATATTCATTCGGCATCGAGGAGGAATATTTTCTTGCCGATCGCCGGACGTTCGAGGTCGCAATCGAAACGCCCAACGCGTTGTTCGAATCCGCGAACTGGTCCACCGGCGGCCAGGCCATGCGCGAGATGTTGCAATCCCAGCTCGAGGTCGCGACCAACGTCCACGTCGATGTCAACGACGCGCGCGAGGAGCTTCGCTTCCTGCGCCGCGAGGTCGCCAACGTCGCCGCGCAATATGGCTTCGTCATCATGGCTTGCGGCACCCATCCGACCGCGGTCTGGCGCATGTCGCAGCCGAGCCCAAAGCCGCGCTACGAGGAGATGATCGAGGATCTGCGCAGCATCGGCCATCGCAACATGATGTGCGGCATGCATGTGCATGTTCAGCTGCCCGATCCCGAGAAGCGGATGGCGGTGATGCGCGCGATGCTGCCGCATCTGCCGCTGTTCATCGCGCTGGCGGCCTCCTCGCCGTTCTGGAACTCCCACAAGACCGGCCTGAAGGGTTACCGTCTCGCGGCCTATTCCGAGCTGCCGCGCACCGGAATGCCCGAACTGTTCGAGAACCGCCACGACTACGACGAATATATTGGCGCGCTGCAGCGCTCCGGCGTGATCCCCGATGAAAGCCACATCTGGTGGGCGATGCGCCCCTCCATGAAGCATCCGACGCTGGAGCTTCGCGCGCCCGACACCTGCACCTTCGTGGACGACGCCGTCGCGATTGCCTCGCTCTATCGCTGCCTGACGCGCCACCTTTATCTGCGTCCCCATCTGTCGAAAGAGGTCACTGCGGTCGAACGCGCGATCGCGGTCGAAAACAAATGGCGCGCCCAGCGCTACGGCACCGACTGCATCTTCGCGTCCAGGGAAGGGCCGGTCACGATCTCGGAGATGCTCTCCCGGATCATCGAGGACATCGCCGAGGATGCGGACGCGCTGGGGTGCACCGCCGAGGTCGAGCACTGCCGCACAATCGTGGAACGCGGCAGCTCGGCCGAATTCCAGCTCCGCGCCTACCGTGACAACGGCGACGACATCGCATCCGTGTCACGATGGATTGCTACATCCACGATATCAGGGACGAGCGCGCCGGTCGGGCGCAGCGTTCCGGCACCGTCATAGCGCCCGCACAAGCCTCGGGAACGATAAGTGCGTTGCCGAATGTGCCCAGCGCGGAAGGAAGAGCATGACCAACACCCATTGTTGCACCGGCTGTGGCCATGGCCTGGTCCCCATCCTGACCAGCAAAGGCGCGACGGAACTCTCCTGCCTCTGGTGCGAGAGCATCGACGTGCGGACAATGGACATGGCCAAGTGGGCGGACAGCCCAACAGGCAAGCCGGAGCGCGCGGCGATTCAGTCGTTCGACTGAACTTCAGACGTCCTGGGGAACTTCCGCGCGTCCTTTTGACAGCCCGGCTGCACATCTCCGACTGCGCTTGCCGCTAAATTAGACAAGAGGCGGCGTGCACGTCACATGGCGCGACTCGCGCGGGCGCGGGCCAGATCGGCGAAACCGCTCATCTAACCTCAGGGGCAACCTCGATTTTTCTGTCGCCACGTGCCGCCAGCGAGCAAGTGTGCCGCTCCGGGTTCCAACTGGCCCAAAATTCGCAAGACAGAAACAGGCCTGATCCCTGCCCTCTCATGATTTGGAGCAGCGAATTGCGTGCGCCCGGCTCCGGGATCAACGGCCGAGAATCGGAGAATGCCATGAACGTGCATGCTGCCGGCGATCTCAAATTCACCGGCCTCACCCGTCCGAACGGCGCGCCCCTTCGCCTCAACGATCAGGATTTCGTCGCGATCGATCGCGACAAGAACGCGAAGTATGAAGCGACCTACCGGCCGCAAGCCCTCTACAACCGTGCCAATGAGGGCTTTCACGCCAACAACGAAACCTTCCTGCTGCATGAAGTCGCGACCAACCTGCCGATCTATCGCCCTGACACCGGACCCACCGATTTCCATCTGCATCTGCCGCCCGGCGGCTTTCAGCTCGTGCTGGTCACCTCTGGCGCGTTCACGTTCGACTATGACGGGCGCTTCTACAATGTCGGCCCCGGCGCGGTGATGCTGCAAAGCGCGATCGTCCATCGCCAGCTGTTCTACACCTGGTCGGGCCTGTCGACCGAAGAGAACCTGAAGACGCCGCAGACGGTGGTGCCCGATCCGATCTCCATGGGCTATTCGGGCAAATTCCTCGAAGCCTTCATCACCGATCCCACCACCTTTCCGAACCCGACCATCGTCGGTCCGGACCAGATCAACGAAGCCGAGACGCCGCGCGTGGCCTGGCGCCATCCGCTGCATGATCGCCCCGCCGATGCCGGCTTCTGGCTTCAGGACCCCCTGGCGCTGGATGCGCTGTTCAAGCCGCTCGCCGACAGCCCGGTCAAATCGGCGATGCCGGTTTACGTGCGCGATATCGGCATCGAGATTCCGAGCGGGCACCTCGTCGCCGGCCACATCATCGCAACCGATCCGCGTGGCCAATCATTGCTGCCGAAGAGCACGTCGACAGCCGCAGACCCCGCCTGCCTGGCCAAGGGCGAGGTCGCGATCTATCGCGTCGTTCGCGGCACGGCGGAATTCAGGAAGACGACCGGCGAGTCCTTCGAGCTTGCGGCCGGCGACGTGGTGACGGCGGGCAAGAACGCGATCAGCCTCATCGGAATCGGCGAGAACACGCAGGTGCTCCGGCTCGGCCTGCTCAAGGGCATGAACGAGCTGCGCGGCTGGACGCCGACACAGCGCGACGAGATCGACGGCCTCGCCAGCCAGATCATCACGCACAAGGACGTGCGTCCCCTGCGCACCGAAGGCCGGCCGGTCGGATATCTGTACGCGTAGCTACACAAAAACGGCCCGCCGAGGCGGGCCGTCGAAACCTCATCCAGGCGCAACGATCAGCAGCGCTTTCGCCCCTACGTTTCGCGCGTCGCTCAGGTCCTGAAGAATATCATCCACGGGACCGCCATGATCACAACCACGAGTCCCACGCTGACGCCCAGCAGTATCAAGACGCTCGGGCCGGATTCGCCTTGCCGCGCTTCGAGCGCGGTCTCAACGATACGTCCGCTCTTGTCCTTATCCATCACCCTGGTCCTGCATTCCAGAGATCAGTTTGACGGATAGCGAAGCCGTCGTTGCTGGGCGAAAGCAGCGCGAGGATTGATGCCGCACCCGGCAAGGCGACCAGATGCCGATGCCATGCATTGGGCCCGCGTCTGATAGCTGCAATCGCCGGGATAGCCCGTCTGCCGTCCTTGCAGACACCAGCGATATTCCTGCGCATCCGCAGGGGCCGCGCCCGCGAACATGCTCGTCCCGGCAGTCAGAGCCATCAAGATGAGAAGCTTGCGCAAGGTCGTCTCCCGTTGTTCAGGTCGAATTGTCATGAGGTTTCAATCGGACCCTGCGAGGTTCGTTCCTATTCGCGGAACGAATGATCCGAGGCTCTTGAACAAGGCGCACCGCACCAAGATGGCTGGCTATGTCAACGCGTGCCCGACCTCTCCGGTCCGCCCCCTCGCGGTATAAGCAACAACGCGACGGCCGCACGGGGCCGGCGGCGCTGCCGACTGCATCGATGGGGGTTAGGAACATCGCCCCCTCCTTCCGGTTGCGTCCGCACGACATGACTCGAGAATGCGCATGTTGTCCCCAAAATGGAGATTTGACCATGCGTGCACTCTGTTGGCACGGCAAAGGCGACGTCCGGGTGGACACGGTTCCGGACCCCAAGATCCAGCATCCGCGCGATGCAATCATTAAAATAAGCGCCTGCGCGATTTGCGGCTCGGACCTGCATCTCTTTGACGGTTACCAGCCGACGATGGAGAGCGGTGATATCCTCGGGCATGAGAACATGGGCGAGGTGATCGAACTGGGCTCGGAAGTCAGGAATCTGAAGATCGGCGACCGCGTGGTTGTTCCCTTCACGATCAGCTGCGGCGATTGCTGGTTCTGCCAGCAAGGGCTGTTTTCCTGCTGCGACCGGACCAATCCGAACGCGGAGATCGCGGCCAAGGCGATGGGCCAATCACCGGCCGGGCTTTTTGGCTTCAGCCATATGCTGGGCGGCTATTCGGGCGGACAGGCCGAGTACCTGCGCGTACCCATGGCCGATATCGGGCCGATCAAGATTCCCGACAGCATCACGGATGAGCAGGCACTGTTCCTGTCCGACATCTTCCCGACCGGCTACATGGCTGCCGTCAATGCGCAGATCGAACCGGGTGACACCGTCGCTATCTGGGGATGCGGTCCCGTCGGCCAGTTTGCCATTCGCTCCGCGCTCATGCTGGGAGCTGGACGCGTCATCGCCATTGACGAAGTGCCGGAGCGCCTCGAAATGGCCGAAGCCGGCGGTGCCGAAATCATCGATTTCTCAAAGGCCGACGTCCATGAGGAATTGATGCGACGAACCAACAAGCGCGGTCCGGACAGCTGCATCGATGCGGTGGGCTGCGAAGCATCGGGCCACGGCGCGGCAGACGCGGTGCTCGACAAGGTCAAGGCCGCGACGTTCCTGGCCACGGATCGCGTCCACGTTCTGCGCCAGGCCATCATGGCGTGTCGCAAGGCGGGCACCGTCTCGATCCCGGGCGTCTATGTCGGAATGGGCGACAAGATTCCGCTCGGCGCCGCCATGAACAAGGGGCTGACGATCAAAACCGGCCAGACCCACGTCCAGGCATACACCAAGCCACTGCTCGCCAAGATCGTTGCGGGCGAGATCGATCCCAGCTTTGTGGTGACACATCCGGCCAGCCTCGAAGACGCGCCCGAGATGTATCAAAAATTTCGCGACAAGGAAGCCGGCGTCATCAAGGTTGTGATGCGACCAGGGCGCTAATCCGGAAGCCTCTCTTCCCTCATCTCAACAGCTGCCTCGGGTCAGCGAAAGTGTCACATGCGCATACTGAAAAAACGTTCGCCATCGCTAGCGACTATAGCCCTCCGTGCTTTCGCGGAATATCCGGTCGCTTCTGCCCTCGTCGCGACTGCCGGCCTGATGGCCGCAGCTGCTGTCGTTAATCGGCGGCTTGCCGACAAGGCGCAACGCGATAATCCGCCGCAAGGTCGCTTCATCGACATCGACGGCGTTCGCCTGCACTACGTGGAGCGCGGCTCCGGGCGCCCGCTGGTCCTGCTCCACGGCAATGGCAGCATGATCCAGGATTTCGAATCAAGTGGCCTGATCGATCTCGCGGCCAAGGACTATCGCGTGATTGTATTCGACCGTCCCGGCTTCGGCTACAGCCCGAGGCCACGCAACGTGGTGTGGACGCCTGCAGCCCAGGCCGATCTCTTTAAGGACGCCCTTGCGCATCTTGGTGTCGACAAGGCGATCGTGCTCGGACATTCCTGGGGTGCTTCGGTTGCGGTCGCCTTGGCAAGCAGGCACCCCTCATTGGTCGAGGCCTTGATACTTGCATCCGGCTATTATTTCCCGACAGCCCGCACCGACGCGATGATGGCGATGGCCGGCCCGGCGATTCCAGGGTTTGGCGACATCCTCAGTCACACGATCTCCCCGATCCTCAGCCGCCTGATGTGGCCAGCGATGCTGCGACAGCTGTTCGGACCCAAATCCGTCCCGCAAAAATTCGACGGTTTCCCCAAGTCCCTGGCCGTGCGTCCATCGCAGCTTCGTGCGGGTGCGGCCGAGGCAGCGTTGATGGTCCCGTCTGCAATGCTGTCCGCGAAGACCTACGGCGAACTGGCCATGCCGGTCACTATCATGGCGGGCGAGGACGATCGCCTCATCGACATTGACGAACAGTCCGGCAGGCTGCATGGCGAGATCAAGCACAGCAAAATGCGTCGCGTCCCCCATGCGGGTCACATGATCCAGCAATCGGACACCGCCGATTTGATGGCCGCGGTCGACGAGGCCGCGGCGGAAACGCTGCACTGATTTGACAATGTGTGAGACGGTCGGAAGGAACGAATATGACCACGAAGATCAACGAGCATACGTGCCCGGCCTGTAAAGGAACGGGTTTTCCCAAATCCATGGAGCCGGCTTACCCCGGCCGCAAAATCTATCCCGTCAAATGCGAGGCCTGCCAAGGCAAGGGCAAGGTCACGGATATCAGGTGACGTACTCTCAGTGCTTTGATCTCTCGATCTCAAACGCGAACTTGACCTGCATCACAGCGCCGGTGGCATCCCGAACCTCAATTGCCATGTCGCGCTTGTCCAGGGTCGCGGCGGGATCATAGACCGCATCCCGCGCCAAATCAGCCAGGGACTTGGCGGCTTCTGCTTGCGCGGCCTGCAAACTCGGAAGCTCCAATCCTTCTTCATCAACGGCCAAGACGCCGCCGTCAAGCAAGTCGAAATAGTACCGCGGCATCGCTTCGCACTCCAATGAATGCCAAGCGACGGTTCACGCGCATGTTCCTAAACTAGAGGCGCCCGGCGAGAGCCATCGCAGAACGCACGTTGCGGCAAAACAAGTTCGACGAGTGCGTCCCTACTCCGCCGCCTGACGCACGTGGCGCGCGGTGGGGGTGCGCATGGTGACGAGCTCTTCGGCCGCGGTCGGATGCAGCGCGATCGTCGCGTCGAAATCGGCCTTGGTCGCTTTCATCTTGACCGCGATCGCGACCACCTGGGTGACCTCGGCAGCGCAATCGCCGACGATGTGGCAGCCGAGCACGCGATCGGTCGAACCGTCCACGACGAGCTTCATCAGCACGCGGGTATCGCGGCCGGACATCGTCGCCTTGATGGGACGGAACGACGTCTTGTAGATGTCGACGTGGCTGAATTGCGCGCGCGCCTCGGTTTCGGTCAAACCGACCGTGCCGACCTCCGGCTGCGAGAACACCGCGGTCGGAATGTGCGAATGATCGACCTGCACCTCGCGCTTGCCGAACACGGTGTCGGCGAAGGCGTGGCCCTCGCGGATCGCGACCGGCGTCAGGTTGAAGCGATGGGTGACATCGCCGATCGCATAGATGCTGTCGACCGAGCTCTTCGAGAAATGGTCGACCGCGATGCCGCCATTCCTGGGATTGATGGCAACGCCGGCCTTCTCGAGGCCGAGATTGGCCACCGCCGGATGGCGGCCGATCGCGAACATCACCTGGTCGGAGGCGATGCTCGATCCGTTCGACAGATGCGTGGTGAACTCCTCGCCGTGGCGATCGATCTTCGCCACCGTGCAGCCGGTGAGAATGGTGATGCCCTGCTTCTCCATCTCAGCTCGGACATGGGCGCGGACATCCTCGTCAAAGCCGCGCAGGATGTTGTCGCCGCGATAGATCACGGTAACGTCGGAGCCGAAGCCCGCGAAGATGCCGGCGAACTCCAATGCGATATAGCCGCCGCCCTGGATCACGATCCGCTTCGGCAGCTTCTTCAGGTGAAACGCCTCGTTGGAGGAGATCACGTGCTCGATGCCGGGGATGGAGGCACCGTGATTGGGCGCGCCCCCGGTGGCGATGAGGATGTACTTGGCGGTAACCTTCCGGTCGTTCTCGAGCAGGCGGACGGTGTGCTTGTCCTCGATCACCGCGCGGCTCTTGACGACCTGCGCGCCCGACTTCTCGACGTTCGTCGTGTAGATCGCCTCGAGCCGGGCGATCTCCTTGTCCTTGTTGGCGATCAGCGTTGGCCAGTCGAAGCTGGCGGGCGGAACGGTCCAGCCGAAGCCGGCGGCATCCTCGAATTCGTGACGGTAGTGAGAGCCGATCACGAACAGCTTCTTCGGCACGCAGCCGCGGATCACGCAGGTGCCGCCCATGCGGTACTCTTCCGCGATCATCACGCGGGCGCCGTAGCCGGCCGCGATGCGGGCGGCGCGCACACCGCCCGAACCACCACCGATGACAAAGAGGTCGACGTCGAATTCAGCCATTGTCCACTCCGACCTCTTTCAGGAACTCCCTGGCAGATAGGGACTGTCAGATTTCCTTGCCACGCTTGCGCATCTCGGCGCGGAAATTGCCCATCACGGTCTCGGAGAAGTTCTGGGCCCAGGAGTTCATGAAGGCCATGCTCAGGCCGATCGCGCGCGGCTCGGCGTCGATCAGCTTCCTGCCCAGCGGCGATTTGTAGAACACGACGAGATCCTTCAGCTCCTGCTCGGTGAACTCGCTGGCATAGATCTGCGCCATGCCATCGCCGATCTCGTTCTGGCGGCCGTTGAGCTGCTGGGCAACGACCTGGGCGACCTCGTTGAGGTCCTTCTGGTAGTTGAGGTTCTGCTGGATCAGCGCAATCTTGGTCTTCTCGACCAGGCCGGGCACGGCGCCCTGATACATCGCCGTCGCGTTCTTGATCTGCAGAATCTCCCTGGCCGCAGCAACCGCAGCCGGCGAAGCTTTCGGCTGGGCCGGCGCCGCAGCGGCCTTGGGGGCCGGAGCCGGCTGCTGCGCGACGGCCGGGAAGGCCAATCCCACAACGAGGGTCGCGGCCGGCAACAATTTCAAAACGCTCTTCATTCCTAGTCTCCTTTCGGCTTGCGCCGTTCAATCACGCGGATTCCCTCGCCGCCCGCCAAAACAGCCGAGCTGGCCAAACCGACGAACAACCCATGCTCGACCACGCCGGGGATCGTGCTCAACGCCCTGGCGAGGCCGGGCGGATCCTGGATGCGTCCGAGCTGGGCATCGAGAATCCAGTGGCCGCCATCGGTGACGAAAACGTGGCCGTCCTTGTCCCCGCCCTTCGCCTTGCGCACCGCCATTTGCCCTGAAACGCTGCATTGGGCAAACGCCTTCTCGATCGCGCGGCGCGTTGCGCCAAGCCCGAACGGGATGACCTCGATCGGCAACGGAAACTTGCCGAGCGTCGGCACCCATTTGCTGTCGTCGGCAATCACGATCATGCGATCCGAGGCGGCCGCTACGATCTTCTCGCGCAGCAGCGCACCGCCGCCGCCCTTGATCAGGTTGAAGTCCGGATCGATCTCGTCGGCGCCGTCGACGGTAAGGTCGAGATGGTCGATCTCGTCCAGCGTCGTCAATGGCACGCCGCAACGGATCGCATCGAGACGCGTCGCCTCGGAGGTCGGCACGCCGATCACCTTCAGCCCGGCGGCCACGCGCTCACCGAGCAGCTCGACGAAATGCTTTGCGGTCGAGCCGGTGCCGAGCCCGAGCTGCATGCCGTCACGGACGTCCTCGAGGGCGCGCGCCGCAGCCTGCCGCTTCAACTGGTCCATGTTCACGATGCGCCCGCCCCTGAATTGAGAATGTGCCGCCGATAGGTTGCTTGCGGCGGCCTGTGTAGCCTCGTTTTCCCTCGGAGAACAGGCTTCTGCGGAACAGACCTCCCGGCCGATGTTATAAGGTGAACTTATGGCTTCGGCCCTTGCGCCGGTCCGGCCGGCCCGATAGCGCTGGGACCATGACCTCCGCCAAAAAGCCCCCCTACACCCTCGTCTTCGATCTCGACGGCACGCTTGTCGATACGGCGCCCGACCTGATCACCGCGCTGAATTACGTGCTCGACCGCGAGGGGTTGCCGCCCGTGCCGATGGCCTCGGCCCGCAACATGATCGGCGCCGGCGCCCGCAAGCTGATCGAACGGGGACTGGAGGCCGAAGGCCGCACCGTCACGCTGGCCGACATGGACCGGATGACGGCGGATTTCATCGCCTATTACGCCGACCATATCGCGGTCGAATCCCGGCCCTTCGAGGGGCTCCTGGACGCGCTCGACCTGTTTGCCGCCCAGGGCCACCGGCTGGCGGTCTGCACCAACAAGCTGGAATGGCTGTCCAAGCGGCTGCTGGACCAGCTCGAACTGACCCGGCGCTTCGCCGCGATCTGCGGCGCCGACACATTTGGCGTCCAGAAGCCCGATCCGACCATTTTCCGCGAGACTGTGGCGCGCGCCGGCGGCGACGTGAAGGCCAGCATCATGGTCGGCGATGCCGGAACCGATGTCGGCGTGGCCCGCCGCGCCGGTGTGCCCGTGATCGGGGTCAGCTTCGGCTACACCGACGTGCCGATCGCCGATCTGAAACCGGACCGGCTGATCCATCACATGCGCGACCTGCCGGCCGCGGCCGACAGCCTGATGTCGGCCTAGGCGTCCGCAAGCTTCTGACTTAGCTGGACTATTTATCGGAACCCTGCGTTAACCATCTATTATCTATGCGCCGCGCGCCGGTTGCCTGCCCGAAACGACACTCCTATGGTCCGGCCGGGGATGTGGCGGTTCGTCGCAGTAGAAGTGGATGGTCATGCGTCGTGTCATCGCGATTGCGTTAGCGGGGGCGAGCCTCCTGGGAGCTACCAGCCTTGGTGGCTGCTCCTCGATGTCCTGGGACATGTTCAAATCGGCCCCGCCGACCGTCCAGGTCCGGCTCGAATCCAATCCCCCCGGCGCTGACGCCACGACCTCGCTGGGTGCGGGCTGCAAGACGCCCTGCTCCGTCTCGATTCCAGCTCCCGACGCCCCGTTCACGGTCGCCTTCGCGCTGCCCAAATACCAGCCGGTCAGCGTGCCCGTGAATGTGATCAAGAATCCTGGCGACCTGACCACGTCTGCGACCGTGACCACCGACCCTAGCCCGGTGTTCGCGGAGCTTCAGCCGGCCGGCCCGCCAAAGCCTGTCAGGAAGCCGCACCGGCCGAGGAAGCCGAAACCGGCCGCAGCTGCGCCTGCTGCAGCGCCCACGGCAGCCGCACCGGCCACTGCCGCGGGCTCGCCATTCCCCGATCCGAACGCGGGCAAGCGCTGACTTACGTATACCACCCGATTGTCCTGACCGCGTCCGGTGCTTAGATTGCTTCCAGAGCACCGTTGACGCAAAGGTGCACCCGTCGCCGTAAGTGACAAAGCAGTTGGCAAGGCAGTTGGTATGAACGGACACTCCGCGAGCCCCCTCGCCCAGGCGAGCCCCCGCGCCGCGCTATCGAGCGCGATGACCGATCCGTTCGGGCGGACCATCTCCTATTTGCGGGTCTCCGTCACCGACCGCTGCGATCTGCGCTGCTTCTACTGCATGTCGGAAGACATGACGTTCCTGCCCAAGGCGGACCTCTTGACGCTGGAGGAGCTCGACCGCCTCTGCTCCGCCTTCATCGCCAAGGGCGTCAAGAAGCTGCGCCTCACCGGCGGCGAGCCGCTGGTCCGTCGCAACGTCATGACGCTGGTGCGCTCGCTGTCGCGCCATCTTGAGAGCGGCGCGCTGGGCGAGCTGACGCTGACCACCAACGGCACCCAGCTCGCGAAACACGCAAGCGAGCTCGCCGATTGCGGCGTCCGCCGCATCAACGTCTCGCTCGACACGCTCGATCCCAGGAAATTCCGCGAGATCACCCGCTGGGGCGAGATCGACAAGGTGCTGGAAGGCATCGAAGCCGCGCGTGCCGCGGGGCTTTACGTCAAGATCAACGCGGTCGCGCTGAAGAACCTCAACGAGGACGAGTTGCCCGCGCTGATGCGCTGGGCGCACGGCAAGGGCATGGGCCTGACGCTGATCGAGGTGATGCCGATGGGCGAAATCGGCGCGGGCCGCATCGACCAGTACCTGCCGCTGTCGCTGGTGCGCGCGCGCCTCGCCCAGCAATTCACGCTGACCGATCTGGCCGAGAGCACCGGCGGGCCGGCGCGCTATGTCAGCGTCGCCGAAACCGGCGGCAAGCTCGGCTTCATCACGCCGATGACCCATAATTTCTGCGAATCCTGCAACCGGGTGCGCATCACCTGCACGGGCACGCTGCACACCTGCCTCGGCCACGAGGATGCTTCAGATTTGCGCAAACCCCTGCGTGCATCCGACGACGACATGCTGCTTGCGGATGCGATCGACCGCGCCATCGGGCTAAAGCCCAAGGGCCACGATTTCATCATCGACCGCCGCCACAACCGGCCCAGCGTCTCCAGGCACATGAGCGTCACCGGCGGCTGAGAGATTCGCAGCACTGCCGCTTATCTAAGCTTTTGACGGAACGTCAATTTGCCCATTTTCCGATTGACGCCGCACAAGCCCGCTGGTTTGGTGCGACCGCCTTTGCTTGCCCGGCAGCAATAAGCCGGCCCGCCCCTTCGGCGGTCGCGGTCAAGACGGCAGGGCACGAGGGGAGGACTGACGCCGCAATCGCTTTCGGAAAACAATCCGTATGGCCGCGTGCAGCTTGCATGCGGACTGGAGCGATGCGCGCCGATGCCTCCCATGAAGTGTTAGGCCGCGACGGAGAGAAAGTAAGATGCGTCCATTGCTGGCGATGAGCAACGCCATCGACCTCCTCAATGAGAAGATCGGCTACGTCTGCAATATCCTGGTGCTGCTGGCGTGCCTCGTCAGCGCGGTCAATGCCATGATCCGTTACGCCTTCAGCTACTCGTCGAACGGCTGGCTGGAGATGCAATGGTACATGTTCGCGATCCTGGTGATGTTCGGCGCGTCCTACACCTTCAAACGCAATGAGCATGTGCGGGTCGAGATCTTCTATCTGACCCTGTCCGAGCGCGGCCAGCTCTGGCTCGACATGATCGGCACGCTGTTCTTCCTGATCCCCTCCTGCCTCCTGCTCGCCTATCTGTCCTGGCCGTTCTTCATGCAGGCCTACCATGTCGGCGAGATGTCGGGTAACGCCGGCGGCCTGATCCGCTGGCCCATCAAGTTCGTGATCCCGGCCGGCTTCGTGTTGCTGGCGCTCCAGGGTGTTTCCGAAGTCATCAAGCGTATCGCGGCTCTCCAGGGCTATGTGACGATCGACGCCAAGTACGAGAGGCCGACCCAATGATTACGCTGGAGATGATGCCGCCGTTGATGTTCGGCGGCCTGGTTCTGGCGATGCTGATCGGCTTCCCCGTCGCGTTCACGCTCGCGGCCGTCGGCCTTTCCTTCGGGTTCCTGTCCATCTATCTCGGATTCTTCGACCTCAACTTCCTGCAGGCGATCCCCGGCCGCGTGTTCGGCAGCGTGCTCTCCAACGAGCTGCTGCTCGCGATCCCGTTTTTCACCTTCATGGGCGCCATATTGGAGAGATGTGGCCTCGCCGAGGACATGCTGGATTCGATGGGCCAGCTGTTCGGTCCGGTCCGCGGCGGCCTCGGCTATTCCGTGATCATCGTCGGCTTTATCCTCGGCGCCATCACCGGCACCGTGGCGGCGCAGGTCATCGCCATGGCGCTGATCTCGATGCCCGTGATGATGCGTTACGGCTACAACATCCGCTACATCACCGGCGTGCTCGCCGCCTCCGGCACCATCACGCAGCTGGTGCCGCCCTCGCTGGTGCTGATCGTGCTCGCCGACCAGCTCGGCAAGTCGGTCGGTGACATGTATCTCGGCGCCTGGGGCCCCTCGGTGTTCCAGATCATGCTGTTCGCCGGCTACACCTTCATCCTCGGCCTGATCAAGCCGGGCCACGTGCCGCCGGTGCCGCTGGAAGCGCGCACGCTGACCGGCTGGGCGCTGTGGAAGAAGTGCCTGATGGGCATCATCCCCTCCGCCGTGCTGATCTTCGTCGTGCTCGGCACGATGATGATGGGCCTTGCGACCCCGACGGAAGCCGGCGCCATGGGCGCGGTCGGCGCCATCGTGCTCGCCGCGATCCACCACAAGGACTTCACCTCGAGCGACCGCAGGATACTGGCCATCGGCATCGTCGCCGCGGGCATCGGCACCATCGTCGCGATGCTGTACTCGGAGAATTTGATCTTCAAGCTCGCGTTCGCCGTGACCTATCTGGCCGTGGCCTGGATCTGCATTTCGGCCGCGCGCATTCCGGACCTGCGCGACCTCATCAAGCAGGGCTACGAATCCACCATGCGCCTCACCTGCATGGTCACCTTTATCCTGATCGGATCGACCTGCTTCTCCGTGGTGTTCCTCGGCGTCTCCGGCGGCGTCTGGCTCGAGCATCTCCTGACCTCGCTGCCGGGCGGCGTCTGGGGCTTCCTGATCTTCATCAACCTCTTCATCTTCTTCCTGGCATTCTTCCTCGACTTCTTCGAGATCGCCTTCATCATCCTGCCGATGATCGCGCCGATCGCGCAGAAGATTCTCGGGCCCGTGGTCGGCGACAGCGCGGCGCTGATCTGGTTCGGCGTGATGCTCTGCGTGAACATGCAGACCTCGTTCCTGCATCCGCCGTTCGGATTTGCGCTGTTCTATCTGCGCGGCGTGGCGCCGAAGGAAGTGAAGAGCTCGGACATCTACTGGGGCGCGATGCCCTGGATCGGCCTCCAGATGATCATGGTGGTGATCGTGATCGCGTTCCCGATCACGGTGACGGGCCTGCTCGACAAGCCGCTCAACGTCGATCTCGACAAGGTCAAGATCGAGGTGCCGCAGATCGACCTGCCTCCGCTGGATCTCGGCCCGCCACAGAAGTAAGGCGCGCTCGAACTCGCCGTCATGTTCCGCCGCGGCGGGACATGACCCGCACGTGACAAGCGTCACAAACACGGGCATACCGGGCCATCCTCCCGCTCATGGATGGCCGCGCATGCCCCGATCGCATCCTGCTCTCACGTTCGCCCGTCCGCTGATCGCATCGCTGTGGCTCGCCTGCGCCGCGACCGCCGCGCATGCCGAGCCGGTCGCCGACGTCCACGCGCTGGCACAAAAGGAGCAGCAGCCGCTGCTCGACACGTTGCGCGATCTCGTCAACATCGAATCCGGCAGCAAGGATGTCGATGGCCTGAACCGGATCGCCGAGCGCGTCGCCGGCCAGCTCAAGCAGCTCGGCGGCACGGTGGAGATCCTGCAACCGACCGACATCACTCGCCTCGACGACACGCCCGAGCAGATCGGCCCGGCCGTGCACGCCGTCTTCAAGGGCAGCGGCAGCAGCAAGATCATGCTGATTGCCCACATGGACACGGTGTACCTGAAGGGCATGCTGAAGGACCAGCCGTTCCGCATCGACGGCGACAAGGCCTACGGCCTCGGCATCGCCGACGACAAGCAGGGCGTCGCGCTCATTCTCCATACCGTCGCCCTGCTCCAGAAACTCAACTTCAAGGATTACGGCACGCTCACCGTGCTCACCAATGGCGATGAGGAAATCTCCTCGCCGGGCTGGCGCAGCACCATCACGAAGTTCGCAGCCGATCAGGACATCGTGTTCTCGTTCGAGGGCGGCGGCACCGACGGCACGCTGCGCCTCGCCACCAGCGGCATCGGCTCGGCCTATCTCACGGTCATCGGCAAGTCGTCGCATGCGGGCGCGCGGCCCGAGGGCGGCATCAATGCGCTGTACGAGCTCTCGCACCAGGTGCTTCAGATGAAGGACCTATCCAAGCCCGAGCAGGGGCTGAAGCTGAACTGGACGGTCTCCAAGGCCGGCACCAACCGCAACGTGATTCCCGCCGACGCCACCGCCCAGGCCGATGCGCGCGCACTCAAGGTCGCCGATTTCGACGAGCTGGAGAAGGCGCTTCAGGACAGGATCAAGAATCGCCTGCTGCCCGATTCCAAGGTCCAGCTGAAATTCGAGGTGCGCCGCCCGCCGTTAGAGGCCAATGACGCCTCGCGCCGCGTGGCCGCCTACGGCAAGACGATCTATGGGGAGATCGGACTGTCCCTCAAGGTCGACGAGAAGGCGACCGGCGGCGGCACCGACGCCGCGTTTGCCGCGCTCAAGACCAGCGGCGCCGTGGTGGAAGGCATGGGCCTGTCGGGCTTCGGCGCGCATTCCAACGATGCCGAATATGTGCAGCTCAACACCATCGTGCCCCGTCTTTATCTGGCCACGCGCATGATCATGGACCTGTCCACCGGCAAGCTGAAATAGCCGCCGCCCGCAGCGCGCGAGGATTCAGGCTGGACCCAGGGAGAGAGCTGCGGCGGCTCGCTCCGCCAAACGAAACCGCAGCGTGAACTCGGCGCCGCCCCCCGGCAAATTTTCCACCACGATCGTTGCGGCATGATCATCCGCGACGCCGCGCACGATCGACAGCCCCAGGCCCGCGCCGTCGCTGCGCTGGCGGTCGGCACGCCAGAAGCGCTGGAAGATCAGCTCGCGCTCGGCTTCCACGATGCCGGGCCCGCAATCGCGCACGCGCACGGCGCCGTCCTCGCTCACCTCGACATCGACCGAGGTGTCCTTCGCGGTGAACTTGATGGCGTTTTCGGCGAGGTTGAAGACCGCGCGCTGGAGCATCACGGCATTGCCGTGGATCAGCACCGGCGCATCCGTGCCCTTCAGCGCGATGTCCTTGTGCTGCGCGATCGCGAACGGCGCAATCGCGCCGACCACCTCGGCACAGACGGCGCGCAGATCCGCGGTCTCGCCGGGATCGAGCACCAGGGTGTCGAGCTCGGCGATCTCCAGCAGCTGCACGACGATACGGCTCATGCCTTCGATGTCGTCATGCAGCGCCTGTTTCGCCGTGCCGTCGCCGAGCGTCTCGATCCGCGTACGCAGGATCGTGAGCGGCGTGCGCAATTGATGCGCCGCATCCGCGGTGAACTGCCGCTGCACGCGAAAGCCGTCCTCCAGGCGGTCGAGCGCCTGGTTGACGGCGGTGACGAGCGGCATGATCTCGCGCGGGATCTGTTCAGTCGGCAGCCGGATATGCGTGCGCGCCGGGCCGATATTGCTGGCCTCCTCGGAGGCCTTCCACAGCGGCGCGATGGCGCGGCGGAAGATGATGATGTCGATCGCGAGCAGGACCAGCAGGATCGGGATGGTGATCCACCCCACCCGCCGGAAGAAGTTCGAGATGATGTCGTCGATGATGACGTCGCGGTGCGCGAGATCCTCGGCGACGCGGATGCGCACCGTCTTGCCGTCGATGGTGTGGGTGACGCCGGCCCCTGAAATCGTCTCGGACAGCGGCGGCGCCTGCACGGCCGCCCCCGTCTTGCGTCGGGACGAAAACAAGAGACGGCCGTCGGCATCGCGAATGTCGTACAGATACCGGCCGTAGGCTTCCGAGTAGAGACCGCGAAGACTGTCCGGCAGATTGAACGTCAGGAGGCCGTCCGGCGCCGCGACGATGCGCTCGGCCAGCACCTCGGCCTGCGCGCGCATCGCGTCGCGGTGCAGCTGGTCGACTTCCGAATTGAGCAGCCAGAACAGCACAAGCGGCAGGAAGATCGCGACCACCGCGACCGCCACAATGTGCATGAACACGATGCGCCAGATCAGCGATTTGAACGTCGGCGATCTCGGATAGATCCCGGCGGCGCCCACGCTATTTCTCCTCGGCCATGAGATAGCCGACGCCGCGGATGGTGTGGATCACGACCTTGGCGCCGTGCTCCGTGAGCTGCTTGCGCAGCCGCGAGACGTAGACCTCGACCGCGTTGGAGGCGACCTCGCCTTCGAGCCCGAAGATGTGATCTTCGACGTTCTTCTTCGGCACCACCCGCCCCTGCCGGCGCAGCAGGATCTCCAGCACCGAGGACTCCCGGGACGAAATGACCCGCGGCTGGTCGTCGACGAAGATCTGGCGGCTCTCGGTGTCGTAGACGAGGTTGGCGAGGCGCAGCGAGCGGCCGAGCAACTGGCCCGGCCGGCGCAGGATCGCCTCCAGCCGCGCCACCAGCTCCTCCATGGCGAACGGTTTTGCAAGATAGTCGTCGGCGCCGCTGCGCAGGCCGCTGACGCGGTCCTGCAAGCCGCCGCGCGCGGTCAGCACCAGCACCGGGAGCGGCTCCATCTGGCGCCGCAGCTCGCGCAGCACCGCCAGGCCGTCGCCGTCGGGCAGGCCGAGGTCGAGGATCATCGCGGCGTAATTGACACTGCTCACCGCCTCGCGCGCCTCGGCCGCGGTGCTGACGATGTCGCTCTCATAGCCGGCGGCCGACAGCCCGGTCGCAACGAGCCGCGACAGCTCGGCATTGTCCTCGACGATCAGAAGGCGCATCGCATGTCCGCAAGATACTCAGGTCATCGCACGGCTCACGCCGTGTCCTTTGCTGTTTCCACCATTCGTTCGGTTTCGGCCAGCGAAAAAGCACCCGGTGGGCCGCGGCCCTGTCAGGCTCATGTAAGCTGTTCCGCGCAAAGCCCAGGACACCGGGGAGCGACTGAGGGATCCCGCCAAACCAGGGAGCATCCGAAGCGCGCGCGAACGGATTGCCATACACGGAATAGGCGAGACAGGTCAGATCCCTCCGGCTCCCTTGCGTTGATCGGCGCCGGTGATCTGGCTGGCAATCCCGCGACGAACTCCCCGGCGGGCCGGACCGTCCTGAACGACTCTGATGTCGACATCGTCGGGACTGCGAACCACAATCCCATTCGCGACTTCGAGGTCAGCCATATGTCGCCCCGTCCAGACGGTTTGCCTCCTCGCGTCTTTCAGTGCCGTACGGCCCGGCGAGCCCTGCGTGAGATCAAGACCTGACCTGCGTGCTCGGCTGAGACAGCGGCGCTGCCCATTCGAGCCGGTTGCCGTCGAGCGCCGACGACTTCCGGATCAGCTTGTTGGCCTCGATGTAGGCTTCCGCGGTCGAAGGCACGAGATAGCCCACGACAAATCCCAGCACTGCGAAAAGCGCGACGATGAAAGCGTATTGCAGCCATGAGATATACGGCATGCTCAGGCCGAAATACCTGCTCACCAATGTGAACCCGATGAGAAGACAGAGCATGAGGGACGCCATGACCATCGCATGGGTCGCGCCGTCCTTAAGTCTTGCCTCGTGATAGTCCAGTCGATCGGCCCTCAGCCGCACGTCGAGAAGAATGCTCAGGACCAGCGTATTGACCAGGAAGACCAGGGACACCAGCGAACTCGCCGCGAGCGGGTGGCCGCTCGCCAGCCAGCCCGGCGCAATCGGGATCGTGCTGTAGGTGATCCAAAGCACGACGTTACCGAGCAGGTAGGATAGCGCGCCGAAGACAACGTAAGAGCGCCAGGGCAAGGCATACAGCGAGGGACGCGCAAAATTTGTCGAGGCTTTGGGATAGATCGCAAAGAAGATCGAGATCATCAGGGCGACCGCATGTGCGGCGGAGGAGAGGCCCCCGGTCAGCGAGCCGACTTCATAATTCCTCGACAGGTTCATGAAGAACAGCGGCAAGACGGAGACCACGAAGTCGAGCACGAAGATAATCACCAGGGGCGCGAACGGCAGCGGCTGAGGGAGAACGGTCTGGTACCCGAAGCTGGAGATCAGCTCCGTCCGGGAATCGCGCCTGTCGACCACCGACAACGTCGCCTCAGCCAATCGACGCTGGTAGGCGACGCGCAGATCCGCGCATTCCTCGGAGATGAAATCGGAAATCTCGAGCACCAGCTCCAGCGCGTCCACGTCCGACACCGTGATGTCTTCCGTCAGCAGGAGGGCACGGGCCGACCGGCGCAGCATTCGCCGATATTGCCTTTCCATCTCGTCGAAGGCGGCTTTCCGGGCGCGGAAGAATCTCTTGAACCGCTTGTTGTTGCGTAGTTCGACGAAACTGGTGTGGAGGGAGGCGACCTGCTTGATCATGGTTGCCGCGCCGGGTGCGAGCACCTGGTCGTCGTCATCGAGTGCCTTCTCGATCAGCCCGGCGGGAACGCCGTACCCTTCGAGCTCGCGCTGCAACTCGGGCCTTGCCCGCTCCGTCACCTTGATGGGTGACCGCGCGATGGCGACGATGACGGTCTCGACGGCCTGCGGGTAACGTGCCAGCGTCTGCATCATGCGCCGCAGGAAATCGATCACCCAGCCGAGCACCGGCAAATGGGGCGCCAGCACCATGAAGGCGAACGTCGCAGGTATCGCACCGAGGAGCCCGACACCGCGCGACATCAGGATCGCGACGAAGAAATAGAACACCACCGCGACCGTGACGTAAGCGACGACCGCGAAATAATAGCGATCGCGCATCACGGCAAAGCGGATGTCCGCAGTTTCGTAAGGTGTGTGGAAGTCGATCGCGCTGACGACGCAAATCGCAATCGCACCGAGGCCGAGAGCTACGATCGACGGGTCAAGGCCATACATGGATGAAAACTCACTCCGATCCGGCCCGGTCCACGAAAATTTCTCCGTCGAGCCCGCGCATGTACAGAACCGGCGAAATCCATTCCGCGAATTGCCGCGCCTTCAATTCGGCCCGGGTATGCGCCAGCGCGGCCTGAATCGAGACGTTTTCCGCCAGATAGGTGTAGAACGTATCGGCGAAGGCGAGACCCATATTGTCGCTGATCTCGAACTGCATGGCGATCACGGCGGGCACGCCGCCCTGAATGAGCTCGGCGGCGGTGCTCGAGAACAGGGAGCCCGGCTCGCCCTGCGCGCCGCTGCAGGAGTTCAGGACGACCAGGCTCGGCGTTTGACCGGGCTGGGTCAGGAATGCTTTCAGCGAGTCGGCATAAAGCCTTTTCCCCTTCGGCCCGCCCTCCTCCTGGACCACGATAAAGCCCATCTGCCGCTCGGGATCATGGCCGCCATGCCCGATGAAGTGAAACAAGTCCCACCGCTTGCCTTCGTCTCCTCTCAGGAAGCGGCGGTTGAGGTCCCGAGCCTTTGCGGAGGGAATCCACGACAGCTTCAGCCTCTTGCCGTCATTCAGCTCGCTCAACGCGTTCTTGATCGCGACCTGCTCGGCATCGACCTCGATCTCGTCCAGTGGCAATCCGTTCAGGATCTTGACCCGCGCGGCCATGCCGAGCATCCGTATCGGCCTTGCCGCGCACACCCGGCGCTCCTCGCCATAGTCGTCGACGGCCCGCACGAATGGCGTGCTTTGCGAGGTCGTCACGTAGAAGCGGCTCTTCTTGTCGTACATCGTCTCCCACGGCACGTAGGCGAGCGTGGGGTCGGTTACCCGCAGACGCATCAGGAAGGGCTGGTCGTCCTTGCGCGCCGCCTGGGAACATTCCTGATAGAGCTCGAGGATCTTGCGCTGAAAGATGAACTCGAAGAGCTGCGATCCGATCTCCTGCACGATCCGTTCGTCCGACCCCGAGGTCAGACCTCCGGCACCGCCACTTGACGCATTCGCGTTGCGCGCAGCAGCGCACTGCAGGATCGCTTCCTGCAACGGCCTCAGGTTCTGACGAAAAATCGGCTTGAGCTTTTCGACCTCGATCTCGCGGCTCGATGAATTATAGTCCGCGACGATGCGGCAATGATTTTCGCCGCAATCTTCAATGGTCAGATTGAAAACGACTTTCGCCACAACGCAACCCTCAGCCGCGCAACAGCCGGCGCAAAAAACTTACGCCTACTGCAAGTCTATACCGGACAGGAAAGCGCGCAATGGGCGAAACGGGGCTGTAATGCCGCACATCTCAACTCAACGCGCCAAGCGTTTTGGGATCGCGCTTGGGGATCGGCGCTTGCCGCCCGCGATGTCCGGCCCTGTTCTCCGCATCTACCGGCGCCGGCATCCCGCCGGTCCAACCATTTTCCGTTCGGGACGCCGCACCCGCGTCCGATTGAAAGCCAATCGAATGATCGTCAAATGACGCGGAACCGGAATGAGGCTTGCGCGCTCCGCCGCGGGTGATCTCGGCGACTAGCACATAGCGGAAGATCTGCCGGCTCCTGATGTTGTTCTAGAGCCAATTCTCCGGGACGATTGTGAGCTGTCTCACACCTTCCGTTTTGTTGATCCGTTCCTGCTATGTCGCCGGAAGCGTCCCGCCGGTCAGCCTGCTCAAAGGATCAGTGTCGGAATGTGAAAAAGGCCGATCAAAATCGGGGACAAGGCAAGCACCCTGAAGCATCAAGAGTTAGACGCCCCTCGCCGGGATGAGGTCCAAGAGCCAGCCATGGCCATCAGGCCAAGCCGGCGCTAAAGTGAATTGTGGAAACTGGAAATGGACCGATGGCATTCTGGACGGCGAGCGCACTTGGCCTGGTGATCGCCTATCTCCTCGGCTCTACTCCCACGGGCTACCTCGCCGGCAAACTTCTCAGGGGCATCGATATTCGAGAGCACGGCTCCAGATCCACGGGAGCCACGAATGTCTTGCGGACACTTGGCCAATGGCCCGCGTTGGCGGTGCTCATCATCGATGTGCTGAAGGGTGTCGCCGCCATCCTGACGGCCCGCTGGTTCTGTCCCTGGTTCGCGACGCAGTTTTCCTCTATGCCGCCGGCAGCGCTCGACACGCAAGCCTGGGTGGCATGGACGGTTTGCCTTGCCGGCATTGCCGCGCTGCTCGGCCACGGCCGTTCGATCTGGCTGAACTTCACCGGCGGCAAATCCGCCGCGACCGGGCTGGGTGCGCTGCTGGCGATGTCGTGGCCGGTGGGATTGGGTGCTGCGACGACCTTTGGCATCGTGCTGGCGAGCACCCGGCTCGTGTCCCTGAGCTCGATCCTCGCGGCGCTGACAGCTATCGTTCTCGTCTGCGCTTTTGAACACCCGCTGCCCTATCGGTTGCTGGTGATCGCCGGCGGCCTCTACGTGATCGTTCGCCATCGCGCCAACATTCAACGGCTGTTGGCGGGGACGGAGCCGCGACTGGGCCAGACAGGCCCGGAGACAAAAGCAGAAGTGCAAGTTTAATTCGGTCGCCAGTAGGATGGGTAGAGCGAAGCGAAACCCATCGCAGTCTGCCCGTTCGAAATTACGCGCTTGATCATCACGCGATGAGATGATGGGTTTCGCTTCGCTCTACCCATCCTACGGCCCTGAGTGAACCATGGGGGACAAGATTTTCTCAGGTTGAGTTCTTCGCATTTGCCCCCTAAGCGGAAACGAAGACCGCTTCGCCGGATGTTCGCGTTCAGGTGCGGAGCGGCGACAGAGCCGGCGGATCGTGGCTTTCATCATCCGACATGGTTCCGGCGCCGGCGCGGGTGTTGCTCACATCTGCCCCACCCGTCTATATGACGAGCTACCGTCACCGTGATCGATGGCCGCAATCTGCTGCGAGCGCCATGGTCGAGCGCAGGTGATCCGAAGCCAGCGTTCCGCCGAGCGCTAATCGACCGGAGTTTTTCTCAAAAATGTCCCATCAAGACGACAGCCTTGCCGCGAAGATCGAAGCGTTCATCCGCACCGAGGTCATTCCCTACGAGAAGGATCCGCGGACGGGTCCGCATGGCCCAAGCGACGGGCTCGTGCAGGAGCTGCGCGCCAAGGCGCGCAAGGCCGGCGTCCTGACGCCGCACATCCTGCCGGACGGATCTCATCTCACCCAACGCGAGACCGCGAAGGCCCTGATCAAGACCGGCCTCTCGCCGCTCGGCCCGCTGGCGTGCAACACCATGGCGCCTGATGAAGGCAACATGTACCTGCTGGGCAAGGTCGGCAGCCACGAGCAGAAAGCGCGTTTCCTCGAGCCGCTCGTGTCGGGCAAGGCGCGCTCGGCGTTCTTCATGACCGAGCCCGCGGATGCGGGCGGCGCCGGCTCCGATCCGTCGATGATGCAGACCACCTGTCGTCTGGACGGCAATCATTGGGTCATCAACGGGCGAAAGAAGTTCATCACCGGGGCCGAAGGCGCGAAAGTCGGTATCGTCATGGCGAAGTCCGACGACGGCGCCTGCATGTTCCTCGTCGATCTCCCCAATCCCGCGATCCGAACGCTGCGGGTGCTGGACACGATCGACAATTCGATGCCCGGCGGACATGCCGAGATCGACATCGAGAATCTTCGCGTGCCGGCCGACCAGATGCTCGGCGCGGCCGGCGATGGTTTCAAATATGCCCAGATCCGCCTGAGCCCCGCGCGGCTGTCGCACTGCATGCGCTGGCTGGGCCTCGCCATTCGCGCCAACGAGATCGCCACCGATTACGCCTGCCGCCGCCAGGCGTTCGGAAAGCCGCTGGTCGATCACGAAGGCGTCGGCTTCATGCTGGCGGAGAATTTGATCGATCTCAAGCAATCGGAATTGATGATCGACTGGTGCGCAGACGTGCTCGACACCGGCTCGCTCGGAACGGCCGAGAGCTCCATAGCGAAGGTCGCCGTGTCGGAAGCGCTGATGCGCGTCGCCGATCGCTGCGTCCAGGTGATGGGCGGCACCGGGGTCTCGACGGAAACGATCGTCGAGCAGGCTTTCCGCGAGATCCGTGCATTCCGGATCTATGACGGCCCGACCGAAGTTCACAAATGGTCGCTGGCCAAGAAGATCAAGCGCGACTGGAAGGCCGGGCAACACTGACGGGTGCGCGGTGGAATGCGCAGGATGGGGAGAGCACAGCGAAACCCATCCTGTGGTCTACCGCATATGGGCTTTTTGAGAGAGCTGCGCGCACACCCCGTCCTTCGAGACGACCGCTCCACGGTCTCCCCAAGACGAGGCTAAACGGCATCGGCGCTGCAAAAACGTCTGCCACGCACTCCGCCCTCATCCTGAGGGCCTGCCAAGGGCGGGCGTCTCGAAGGATGCGCCGCAGGGAAACCGCGCTCATATGATGCGATAGCCTGCCCTTTGCGGGTCAGAACGCCGAGAGGGGGAAGAAAAACCCCGTTACGGCCTGCTTATTCCGCCCGTGCGCTCATCGTGAACTTAGAACTTATTCAAGCGCGCCTGAAAAGCGGGACCTCAGTTAGAACCTCTTTAAACCGGTTCGTTTCGAAGACGGTGTTGCCGAGAATCCATTGCCGCCCCCCTGTTCGTCTGTGATGCAATTTGTCACGCGTCGAAATAACGCGGCAAAAAATTGAAACAGGGGCTAGGTATGATGGCGGGCGCGAGAGTTCCAAGAACGCTTCGGGTGGGTGGGGCAGCGGTCAAGGCGGCGATCGAAGAGAATCCCGGTAAGCTGTCGGCAGTCGCAGGACTGATCGCGGTTGCGTCGTTCTCCGGTGCGGAAGCTCAGACGCCAACTATTCCTCCGGTCACCGTCGATGCGCCGGTTGCGCGGCCGCGTCCTGCGGCGTCGAAGCCCACGGCCGATCAGGTTCGTGCCCGCAACGCCCTGAGGCGAGCCCAGCGCAACCAGCAAGCGACGCAGGCGCCCCCCGTTACTGCCTCAGGTGCCGCCGATCGTAATCCGTATGCAGACCCCTCCGCGCCCTACAAGGTCGATCATGTTCAGGCCGGCGGCAAATTCCCCGAGAAGCTGGTGGACACGCCGAAGTCGATCACCGTCCTCAGCAAGGAAGTGCTCGCGGACAAGAACGCGACATCGCTGAAGCAGGCGATCCTGAGCACGGCCGGCGTGACGCTCGGAACGGGTGAAGGCGGTAACGCCTTCGGCGATCGCTTCTTCATCCGCGGCTTCGATGCGCGAAACGACATCTTCATCGACGGCGTGCGCGACTCCGGTGTCAGCGTCCGCGAAAACTTCTTCACCGAGCAGGTCGAGATCCTGCGCGGTCCGGGCTCGACTTTCTCCGGCCGCGGCATCGCCGGCGGTGCGATCAACATCGTCACCAAGCAGGCGACGACGGACCGCAACTTCTACAACATGGATACGACGTTCGGCACCGACCAGACCAAGCGTATCACGCTCGACGTCAACCAGGTGATCAACCCGACGCTCGCCGTTCGCGCCGGAGGTTTGTTCCAGGACGCCGACGTCGCCGGCCGCGATTTCGTCAAGGACAATCGCAACGGCGCCTTCCTCGCCACCACCTGGAAGCCGACCGATACGGTCAAGGTCACCGCCAACTATATCCATACTGAATTGACCGGCGTGCCGGATTTTGGCGTGCCCTATTACCGGCCGAGCACGGCGACGACCGCCGGTGGTCCGTTCCCGGACTTCGGCGTCAATCGCAACAACTGGTATGGCCAGATCAACCGCGACTTCTACCGGACCGGCCAGGACATCGGTTCGCTCAACGCGGAAGTGCAGATCACGCCTGACCTGATGGTCAGCAACAGATTCCGCGCGTCGCGCTCGACCCAGAACTACGTCGGAACGTTGCCTGAGCAGCCGGTGCTTGCGGCCGGCGCGCCGTTCACAGCCTATACGCTCACGATGAATCCGCAGAGCCGTCTCCAGGTCACCGACGTGATCGCCAACCAGACGGAGGCGACCTACAAATTCCAGGACGGGGTCGGGTTCAGGCATACCGCGCTGGCGGGAATCGAAGTCGACCGTGAGCGATCGTCGATCGACAAATATCTCGGCCTCACCTCGGAGGGGAACGGAGTTCCCGTTACGCCTGGAGGCTCGCCGACGGGCGTCAGCGTCTTCAGTCCCCAGGACACGTTCCTGCCTGGTAAAGAGCTCGCACTGGCGGGCCTCCCGACCAAGATTGGCATCGACACCGTCAGCGGCTACATCATGGATAGCGCGAACTATCGTGACCTCGTGATCCTCAACGGGGGCTTCCGCTACGACAATTACAACCTCGATACGTCCGCATACGGGGCGGGCAACGCTCTCAAGCAGCAATCGGCAAGCTTTCTGATTCCGAATTTCAATCTCGGCCTGACCTTGAAACCGGCGCCGAACGGCAGCGTCTACGTGGCCTACGCGACCTCGGCGAATCCGGTCGGTGCCGAGTTCGACGGCACCAGCACCGCTTATGGTGGCGTCAACCCGGCCCTGGCCGGCGGCAACAACCAGATCTTCGGACCGGAGAAGAACAAGGCGATTGAACTCGGCACCAAGTGGGAGCTGTTCGACCGCCACCTGCTTCTGACGGCCGCGCTGTTCCAGACCACCAAGGATAATGCGCGCGAAGCGCAGAACGTCGGCAATGCGGCCGCAGCCACAGCGTTGGGATGCGTCTATCCCACCGGCACGACCGGCAACATCTCGTGCATCACCTCGGGTTCTTCCTATCGCATCCGCGGTATCGATCTCGGCGTGGGCGGCAAAATCACCGACAAATGGAGCGTGTTCGGCGGTCTCGTCCTGATGCAGTCGGAGGTTACGGCTTCGAACGTGAAGCCCGCGAACATGCCGGCGCCGCTGCTCTACACCACCAATGTCGGGCGCCCGCTGGCCAACATTGCGCATCAGTCGTTCAGCCTGCTGTCGAAGTACCAGCTCACCGACACCTGGGAGCTCGGTGGACAGGCGGTCTACCGTTCGCAGATCTATGGCGGCTCCTTGCTGGCGGCCAACGTAGGCACGTCGATCCCCGGCTACTGGCGGTTCGACGCGTTCGCGGAAGCCAGGATCAACAAGAACTGGAAACTGAAGCTGTTCGTCAACAACATCTTCGACAAGCGTTACTACGACGCTCTCTACCAGAGCGCCGCGCCGTTTGTTCTCGAGGCTCCCGGCCGCGCCGCGTACGTGGTCCTTTCGGCCCGCTATTGATCGGGTGGCGGGAGCCATGCCCATCGCTCCCGCCAACTGATCCTCGCGGTCGGCTGCAAAGGTGCCCCATCACCAACCTCCGGCAGCCGACCGCTATTCGATGGAAGAATCCGGGACGGTTCGAGAACGAACCGCGTAGCTCAGCCGCGGGTTGCCCGGTCAGCCCTCATGGGGCGTGAGGCTCGGACTATCGCCGCGAGCCTCCACGGAAAGACTCTCGATTGCTTCGCTGCGCTCGCAATGACGATGGAGGAGCAGACGCGCTTCGATGACGATGCCGGAAAGCTGCGCCATCGGCAAAATCGTCCCATTGGCCCTGGCCGCACGACAATTGCGCCTGCCCGCCGTTTAGCCGCGATGCATCAAACCGTTGGCCGCATCTGCCGGCCAACCTGCCCTCCTCCCGCTTCTACTGTGCATGGGGTTGTTTTTCATTTTTTGTTTTCGGCGCCCCCCTCCGCCCAACAAAAAGCCCGGCCTCGCGAACGAGACCGGGCCTGTCGTCTTCCGACTTGCTTCGAAGATCAGCCGCGGGTGCGCGAGCGGATCATGAAGCTGTCGTAGGTGTATTCGGCGACCTGCCACCACAGATATTCGTCGGAGCGGTAGGCCTGCATGGCGTCGATCGACTTCTTGAAGTCGGCGTTCTTGGCCGAGATCTCGCCCCACAGCTCGTTGGTCGACTTGAGGCAGGCTTCGAGCACTTCGTTGGTGAAGGGACGAAGCTGGGTGCCGCCGGCGACCAGACGCTTCAGCGCCGCCGGGTTCTGCATGTCGTAGCGCGCGGCCATCCAGCTGTTGGCGTTGGCCATCGCGTTGGTGAGGATCGCCTGGTAGCTCTTCGGCAGCGAATTCCACTTGTCGAGGTTGGTGAAGGCGTGGACGGTCGGACCGCCCTCCCAGAAACCCGGATAGTAGTAGTACTTCGCAACCTTGGCGAAGCCGAGCTTCTCGTCATCGTAGGGGCCGACCCACTCGGCCGCGTCGATGGTGCCCTTTTCCAGCGCCGGATAGATGTCGCCGCCGGCGAGCTGCTGCGGCACCACGCCGACCTTCTGGAGCACCTGGCCGGCGATGCCGCCGATGCGCATCTTCAGGCCGGAGAGGTCGGCAACGGTCTTGATCTCCTTGCGGAACCAGCCGCCCATCTGGGTGCCGGTGTTGCCGCAGGGGAAGCCGATCACGTTCGACTTCTTGAAGAACTCGTTGCCGAGCTGCTCGCCGCCGCCCTGGTACCACCAGGAGTTCTGCTGGCGCGCATTGAGGCCGAACGGCACCGAGGCGTAGATCGCCCAGGTCGGGTCCTTGCCGACATAGTAGTAGGAGACGGTGTGGCACATCTCGACGGTGCCGTTCGAGGTGGCGTCGAGCGCCTGGAGACCCGGGACGATTTCGCCGGCGGCGAACACCTGGATCTGGAATTTGTTGTCGGTCATCTCGGCGACGTACTTCGCCACCTGCTCGCCGCCGCCATAGATGGTGTCGAGCGACTTCGGGAAGCTCGACGTCATGCGCCACTTGATCTCGGGCGAGGACTGCGCGATCGCCGGCGAGGCCACCGCGGCGGTCGCCGCCGCGCCTGCTGCCGACACTTTCAGGAAATCACGACGCTTCATCTTCAGGTCTCTCCTTGTTGGGGCGTTTCCCCGCACTTCCTCGTTGTCGCCGCTCGTTCCGGCGACGCGTTTGGCTCGCGTCGAACCGAAGGGGCTTGACTGCCGTGGCCTTTAACACGGACGGAGCGCTTTCGGAACGCGACATTGGCATGACGGGGCTCTACGAAAGTCGCATGTCCCCAGAAGACCGGCTCAGGCCGCGGCGATGACGCCCTTGAGCTGGTCCCGGACCTGCCCCGCAATGGCGCGATAGATCGCCGCATGAGGCCCGTCCGGCTCGCTGTCGACCACCGGGCTACCGGCATCCGAAGAGGCGCGAATCGCCATGTGCAGCGGGATCTCGCCCAGGAACGGGACGGCGAGCTTCTCGGCCTCGTGGCGTGCGCCGCCATGGCCGAAAATGTCGGATTTCGTGCCGCAATGCGGGCACTGGAAATAGCTCATGTTCTCGACGATGCCGAGCACGGGCACGTTGACCTTCTTGAACATGGCAAGGCCGCGCCGGGCGTCGATCAGGGACAGGTCCTGAGGGGTCGAGACGATCACCGCGCCCTTCAAGGGCACGTTCTGCGCCAGCGTAAGCTGGGCATCGCCGGTGCCCGGCGGCATGTCGACGACGAGCACGTCGAGCGTGCCCCAGGCGACGTCACGCAGCATCTGCGTCACCGCCGACATCACCATCGGACCGCGCCAGATCATCGCGGTCTCTTCCTCGACCAGGAAGCCGATCGACATGATGGCAAGGCCGAAGCGCTTGAGCGGGATCATCTTGCGCTCGCCGTCGAGCTCCGGCTTGTCGTGCAGGCCCGTCAGCCGCGGCACCGAGGGGCCGTAGATGTCGGCATCGAGCAGCCCGACCTTGAGGCCGAGGTCGCGCAGGCCCAGCGCGAGGTTGAGCGCCGTGGTGGACTTGCCGACGCCACCCTTGCCGGAGGCGACCGCGATCACGGCGGCAACCCCCGGGATCTCGGACTGCCGCGCCATCGGCGATTGGGCCCCGCCCTGCGGCGGCGGCTTGTGGGCATGAACCGGCTGCACGCCGGGCGTGCCGCGGCTTGGGGTTGGTGGAGGCGGAGGTGCTGCGCCGGCCTTGCGCTCGGCGGTCAGCGCCACCATCACGGTGGTGACGCCGGGAATGGCGCGCACCGCGGCCTCAGCTTCGGCCCGGACGGATTCCCAGGCCCGCGCCTCGGCGGCATCGACATTGATCGAGAAGAACACCTTGCCGTCGGACGCGCTGATCGCGCTCAGCACATTGGCATTGGCGAGCGCGACCCCGCGGGGCGACTTGATCCTGGCGAGGGTGTCGAGAACCTGTTGCTGCGTTACGCTCAAAGCGCATCTCCCAAACGGGGCGTAATTGAAGAGATCACGCCCAAGGCTTCAGGATGCCCCATTAGAGCGGAAACGCCCAAAAGGCTACTGCCTGCCGATATCACCAGCCATCTCGGCCGGGGCCGCGCCCTGCTCCAGGGCCGCCTCGTAATTCAGCTCGATCATGACCCCGTTGGGGTCGTGGACGAAGATCTGCCAGAGGTCGCCGCCGGGCACCTGGCGAGAGTCGAATTTCATGCCCTTGGAGGTCAGTCGCTGCGTCATGCCATCGAACCCGCGGCTGGCGAAGGCGACGTGGTGCACGACGCCGGAATCCGGCTTTTGCGGCTCCGGGGTCGGCGAAATATCGACGAGATGCACCACCGGCTTGCCCTCGCTGTACATCCAGGCCCCGGGGAACGCGAAGTTCGGCCGGGCGCCTTTTTCCAGGCCCAGCACGTCCTCGTAGAAGCGGACCGTGTCGGCCAGATTCCGGGTCCGGATATTGAAATGATCGAGAACGCCAACGCTCACGCCGCCCATCTTTCGCTCCCTTGTTTTGAAGTCCTTTGGTCCCGCCATCCTAGCACAGGCGGCCGCCGAACGAAGCCGTTGCCCTCCGGCCCATAGGGTTTATGGTGCGCCCGATCCGCTTCAAGGCGGAACCCCAAAAAATGCCGCCTGGGCGCCTCCGCCCGGCTACAACCGTAAAACCCAAACTACGGACAAGGTACCACACATGGCTAAAGTCGCTTTCCTCGGTCTCGGCGTGATGGGCTTCCCCATGGCCGGACACCTCGTAAAAAAAGGGGGCCATGAGGTCACCGTCTACAACCGCACCGCGGCCAAGGCGAAGGAATGGGCGGACAAGTTCGGCGGCAAGACCGCGGCGACCCCGAAGGCCGCGGCCGAGGGCCAGGATTTCGTGATGTGCTGCGTCGGTAACGACAACGATTTGCGCGCGGTCACGATCGGCGCCGATGGCGCGTTTGCCGGCATGAACAAGGGGGCGACCTTCGTCGACCACACCACGGCATCCGCCGAGGTCGCGCGCGAGCTCGACGCCGCTGCCACCAAGGCCGGCTTCAAGTTCATCGACGCCCCCGTGTCGGGCGGCCAGGCCGGCGCCGAGAACGGCGTGCTGACGGTGATGTGCGGCGGCGCGCAGGATGCCTATGCCGGCGCCGAGCCGATCATCAACAGCGCCTACGCGCGGATGTGCAAACTGCTCGGCCCCGCCGGAAGCGGCCAGCTGACCAAGATGGTCAACCAGATCTGCATCGCCGGCCTCGTGCAGGGCCTCTCCGAGGGCATCCACTTCGCCAAGAAGAGCGGCCTCGACGTCCCCGCCGTGATCGAGACCATCTCCAAGGGCGCGGCGCAGTCCTGGCAGATGGAGAACCGCTACAAGACCATGAACGACGACAAGTACGATTTCGGCTTCGCGGTCGAATGGATGCGCAAGGACCTCTCGATCTCGCTGGCTGAAGCTCGCCGCAACGGCGCCAATCTGCCTGTGACCGCGCTGGTCGACCAGTTCTATGCCGAGGTCGAGAAGATGGGCGGCAAGCGCTGGGACACGTCGAGCCTGCTCGCGCGCCTCAACCGCTGACATCTGACCGACTGACCCCGCCTTGCTGATCGCGATCGCCGCCATTTTCGTCCTCGCCTATGCGGCGATTGCACTCGAGCATCCGATCGGGGTCAACAAGAGCGCGTCCGCGCTGCTGGCTGCGGGCCTGCTCTGGACCATCTACGCAACGACGACGGGCGACCACGCGCTGGTCGGCCGTCAGCTCGACCAATCCGTCACCTCCACCGCGCAGATCGTATTTTTTCTGATCGGCGCGATGACCATCGTCGAGGTGATCGACGCCCATGACGGCTTCGAGGTCATCACCTCCCGCATTGGCACGACGAGCCAGGTCAAGCTGATGTGGCTGATCGGCTTCGTGACCTTCTTCCTGAGCGCGATCCTCGACAATCTGACCACCACCATCGTGATGGTCTCGCTGATCCAGCGGCTGATTGCGAGACGCGACGACCGCCTGTTGTTTGCCTCGCTCATCGTGATCGCGGCGAATGCCGGCGGCGCCTGGACCGTGATCGGCGACGTCACCACGACCATGCTGTGGATCGGCGGTCAGATCACGCCGCTGAAGATCATGGGTTCGGTGTTCCTGCCCTCGCTGGTCAATCTGCTGATACCGCTGGCGTTCATCAGCCTCGCGGTGCGTGGCAAGACCATCGCGGCGCCGGCCAAGGACGGCGGATTGCAGGGCGTCGATCCGTTCGAGCGCAATGTGATGTTCTATCTTGGGCTTGGCGTGCTGATCGCGGTGCCGGCCTTCAAGACGTTGACCCACCTGCCGCCCTTCATGGGCGTGCTGCTCGGGCTCGGCATCGTCTGGCTGGTCGGCGAGATCGTTCATCGCAACAAGGAGGAGCACGTTCGCCAACCGCTCACGCTGGCGCATGCGCTGACCCGGATCGACATGGGCTCGATCGTGTTCTTCGTCGGCATCCTGCTCGCGGTCGCAGCTCTCGAACATGCCGGCCTGCTCTCGCTGCTGGCCAAATGGCTGGACGCCACCTTCGGCCGACAGGACGTCATCGTCGTCATCCTCGGGCTGCTCAGCGCCGTCATCGACAACGTGCCGCTGGTGGCCGCGACCATGGGCATGTACGACCTCGCGCATTATCCGACCGACAGCTTCCTCTGGGAGTTCATCGCCTATTGCGCCGGCACCGGCGGGTCGATCCTGATCATCGGCTCCGCCGCCGGCGTTGCCGCCATGGGGCTCGAGCGGATCGAGTTCCTCTGGTATGCCCGCCGCATCGCAGGGCCTGCACTCGCGGGCTATCTGGCCGGCGCCGTCGTCTATGTCGCGCAGCATACGGCGCTGCATTGAGCGGCCTTGCTTCAGCAGAAAATTAACGCTCGGTTAACGTAATTCTTTAGCTCCTTAAGTCACCTCTTAAGGATTTCTTGCCAGAGATAGACAATGCAGAAGGCCCGCCTCCGTGCGGGCAGGAATTGTTGTTGTTCGATGAGTAACCCCGCTGAAAAGCCTGAAGTCGTCCAGCTTCCGGCCGAGCCGGTCAGCGCTCCATCGGCGAGCAGCCGACGGGCTGCGTCGCAGCGGGTGCGCGAGGCGCGCGACAAGTTAACGTCGACCAGTGGAACCCGCCCCGCCTTCGACGCCGAGATGCTGCGCCAATATGCGCAGACGCGGCTATCGGCTTCCTATGTCGTGATGCTGCTGGTGGTTGCCACCGGCGTGCTGTTCGGACTGTGGATGCAGCCGATCCCGGCCGCGGCCTGGACCGCCGGCATGCTCTGCATCCACGCCGCGATGATCCGAAGCTGCCACCGCTTCCTGACCGAGCCCGCCTCGCCCGCGGCAACGCGCGCCTGGCGGACCCGCTTCGTCGTGCTCGACCTGCTCTATGGCCTGTGCTGGATGGCGATCCTGATCCATCCCGTGCTCGACATGGTCACGGAAACGCTGATGATGTTCCTGATGCTGCTGGTGATCGCGGTATCGAGCATGCTTGCGGCGAACTTGCCGATCGCGGCACTAGCCGCCACCGCGCCGGTCGCGGTCGCGATGGCGCTGAGCTTTGCGATGACGGGCGCGCTGGACAATTACATTCTGGCCGCGCTCGCGCTCGCAGCCGAAGGCTATTTCGTGCTGCTGGCGCACCGCCTGCACTCATCGACCTTCGCCACGCTCGAGGCCCGCGCCGAGAAGGACGCGCTGATCGGCGAGCTCGAGCAGGCCAAGGCCATCTCCGACGAAGCGCGCCACCGCGCCGAATCCGCCAATGTCGCCAAATCCCGCTTCCTCGCGCAGATGAGCCACGAGCTGCGCACGCCGCTGAACGCGATCCTCGGCTTCTCCGAGGTGATGAAGAGCGAGATTTTCGGCGCACATGCTGTTCCGGTCTACAAGGAATATTCCGGCGACATTCATAATTCCGGCGTGCACCTGCTCAACCTCATCAACGAGATCCTCGATCTGTCGCGGATCGAGGCCGGCCGTTACGAGCTCAACGAGGAAGCGGTGTCGCTGGTCGGCATCGTCGCCGACTGCCATCATCTGATGAAGCTGCGCGCCTCGAGCCGCGGCATCACCATCCACGAAGTGTTCGAGCAGGCGATGCCGCGGCTGTGGGCCGACGAGCGCGCGATCCGCCAGGTCGTGCTCAATTTGCTCTCCAACTCGATCAAGTTCACCCCGCAAGGCGGCGAGATCTGGCTCAAGGCCGGATGGACCGCCTCGGGCGGGCAATATCTTTCAGTGCGGGATTCCGGTTCCGGAATCCCAGAGGACGAGATTCCGGTCGTGCTCGCCTCGTTCGGCCAAGGCTCCAACTCGATCAAGTCGGCCGAACAGGGCGCGGGACTCGGCCTGCCGATCGCCAAGAACCTGATCGACCTGCATGGCGGCACGTTCACGCTGAAATCGAAGCTGCGCATCGGCACCGAGGTGATCGTCACCTTCCCGCCGGAGCGCGTCATGAGTGCGCTGGCGCCGCTGTCGGATGATTCTCCGCCGCTGCAGCCGGAGGTGCCCGACGAGAAGCGCCGGCCGCGCCACAAGCCGATCATGAGCGCAGGTACGGGCTCTTAACGAGATGCTTGCAGACATGCCCGACCATCCCTCACTATGTCCATATGAGCAAAGAAACGCCGTGCGTCGCCGTCTGCATGATCGATCCCAAGACCAAGCTGTGCTTCGGCTGCGGACGCACCTTGCCGGAGATCGCGCGTTGGCACGCCATGGAGAGCGTCGAACGGCTGTCGGTCATGGCATTGCTGCCGGCTCGCATGTCGGAGGCCGGGTTGCAGCCGATCGCGGGAACGCCAAAGCGCGCCTGAGCGATGTGCGTGCCTTCGGAGGCGCCCGATGATCCGCTTCCTGCTCGTCCTCGTCATGCTCGCCGGCACGGCCGGTGCCGTCGTCGCCTATGGCGATCCCGACCAGATCGTGCGCGCGAGCAACAAGGTCTCGCACATGTTTCGCGGACCGGCAGCAACGCCCGCCCCCGCCGTACAGATCCCTCGGGGCCAGGGCGGCGAATTCGCGCTGCGGGCCAAGATCAACGGCGTGACGGCGCCGATGGTGATCGACACCGGCGCGACCTCCGTGGTGCTGACGTGGGAAACCGCGAAGGCGATCGGGCTGCCCGTCGAGATGCTGGAATACAATGTCGACCTCGAAACCGCGGGCGGCCACACCAAGGCGGCCCGCCTCACGCTCGACCGTCTCTCCGTCGGCCACCTCGTCGAGAAATCGGTGCCGGCGCTCGTCATGCAGCGCGGGCAGATGAAGACCAATCTGCTCGGCATGAGCTTCCTCGATCGCCTTGAAAGCTGGGGTGTTCGCTCCGACAAGCTGATGCTCACGGGTTATCCGGAGCTTCAGAGCAGCCACCGCCGTTCGCGCACCGCGATCGATTAACCGCAAACCATCCACGAAAGCGGCGGCTGCGAAAACCGGGCGATGTGGCATTTCCGTCATTTACAAACCGCCTAGTCGGTTTATAACGATGGGCATTCCCGGATCGGGGTTGGACACGCGCTGCTCCCTGAAGGGGCGGCCAAGTGGGAGATCGAATTAGCATGACCGCCAGAGCTGCCTTACGCCGCACGATGTGCGCCCTCCTGCCCTTTGCCACGGCATTTGCCGCAGGGAGCGCCTGCGCTGCAGACCTCTCACCGCGCTACGCGGCGCCCGCCTCGGCCTACACGGCGCCGCAGCCGGTCTATTCGTGGACCGGCCTCTATGCCGGCCTCAACGCTGGCTATGCCGAGAGCGGCGACGACGCCTTCAACAATCTCGTCGGCACCGGCGGCGGCAAGGTCAAGGGCGCCGTCGGCGGCGTGCAGATCGGCTACAACTACCAGCTCTCGCCGATGTTCGTGGTCGGCATCGAGAACGATTTCCAGGGCGGAGACATCAAGAATCACGATGCGCTCAACAGCGCCGCGGTCAGCCTGCCCTGGTACATGACCGGCCGCGCCCGCGCCGGCATCGCGACGATGGATTCACGGCTGCTGTTCTTCGGGACCGCGGGCCTTGCCGCCGGCGAGCTAAAGGACGGCCCGATCAACAAGATGAAGATGGGCTGGACGGCGGGCGGCGGCGTCGAATGGGCGTTCTTGCCGAAATGGTCGGCCAAGGCCGAGTATCTCTACACCGAGTTCAAGCACGACGATCTGCCGGACTGGAACGCCGCCAAATTCCACAGCTTCCGCGTCGGCGTGAACTATCATTTCGACCTGTTCCGCTAAGGCGGATCGACGAAGAGCCGGATGTCACGGTCCGGCTCTTCGTATGACGCGCTAGGCGGCCGCCTCCGCCGGCACGCGCGCACCGACACGCGCGATGGCATCGCGCAGCACGCTCACCCCGGCATCCGGCTTGACCCCTTGCTCGGCAAGATGGCGGCGGAACGCGCGCGCACCGGGCACGGCATGGAATGCCCCGACAAAATGCCGCGTGATGGCGTGCAGCCGCATGCCGCGCGCAAGCTGCTGCTCGATATATGGCATCATCGCCTCAAACGCGTCCTGCATGGTCGCATGCGGCGGCGCCTCGCCGAAGATGTCCTGATCGACCGAGAGCAGCTTCCAGGGATCCTGATAGGCGGCGCGGCCGAGCATCACGCCGTCGACGTGTTCGAGATGTGCCTTGGCTTCGTCGATGCCAGGGATACCGCCGTTGATGATGACAGGCACGCCGGGCATCGCGCACTTGAGGCGATAAACGCGATCGTAGTCGAGCGGCGGGATGTCGCGATTTTCTTTCGGCGACAGACCATTGAGCCAGGCCTTTCGCGCATGCACGATCAGTGCATCGCAGCCTGCGGCAACCACCGCGCGCGCGAGCGCATCGAGCGCGACTTCCGGATCCTGGTCGTCAATGCCAATGCGGCATTTCACCGTGACCGGCACGGAGACCGCGGCCTTCATCGCCTCGACACACCGCGCCACGAGCTCCGGCTCCGCCATCAGGCAGGCGCCGAAGCGGCCATCCTTCACGCGGTCGGACGGGCAGCCGACATTGAGATTGATCTCGTCATAGCCAAACGCCTCGCCGATCCGCGCAGCCTCGGCGAGATCACGAGGATCCGATCCGCCCAGTTGAAGCGCCACGGGATGCTCCACCGAGTCGAACCCAAGCAGCCGTTCCCGGTCGCCATGAATGATGGCGCCCGTCGTCAGCATTTCCGTATAAAGCAGCGCCCGTCGCGTCAGGTGACGATGGAACACCCGGCAATGCCGGTCAGTCCAATCCATCATCGGGGCCGTAGAAAATTTTCGATCTAAGCCATTCATTTTACAGAGGTATTTCGCATCAAATCGGTCCTGCGTGTAATTGGACCGATCGAAAAATCCGGTTTGACGAGGCTTCTGCCAAGCCCTTGTAGGGGTATGTGCGCCAATTGGAAGCGGAAATCACATCTTCGGATTTTCAGTGCAGAACAGCGTTATCGGATAGCAGTCGAGCATCTCGGGCGGCGTCGCGTCCGGCGGCGTGTCGATCCCGGCCTCGATGAGAAGCACGCGGCGGTGCCCATCGGCGGAGAGACGGTTGGCGAGCACGCAGCCCGCCGATCCGCGGCCGACGATCACGTCATCGAAATGCAGCTCATCCATTCCGGTCTCGTTGTGCAATGCGATGGATCGGCGCGGCCGCAGTTGCGGCCGCGCCGATTGAGCTCAGCGGAAATTGCCCTTGGTCTCGGGAATCACGACCGCGCCGATCAGATAGATCGCGAACACGCCGACCGAGAAGTAGGCCAGCGACATCGGAATCTCCGCGGTGCTGCCGCTCACCAGCGAGACGAAGGTCGGCATCATGCCGCCCAGCGCAAAGCCGATGTTCCACGACAGGCCCGTGCCGCTCGCGCGCAACGCGGTCGGAAAGCGCTCGTTCAGGAAGATCAGCACTGGCGCGTAGCCCGCATTGCCGATGAAGGCGATGGCAAACGCATAGAGCGTGATCTGCGTCGTGTCCTTGGTTGCCGCGAGGTTGAGATAGCACAGCGGCAGCAGCACCGCGGCCAGGACGCCGATCAGAAGGAACGTCTTCTTGCGGCCGATGCGATCGCTGAGCGCGCCAACCAGCACCGCGGAGAAGAACGCCGAGACGCTCGCGCCCATCAGGATCAGCGACGAGGTCTGGTTCGGCATCGCGTTGATGACCTTGAGGAAGCTCGGCAGATAGCCGGAGGTCAGATAGTAGCCGGCACCGCCACCGAAAGTGATGAGCAAATTGATCAGCAGGACACCGCGATATTCGCCGGAGAACACGTCCCTGACCGGCGCCTTCGTGACCTTCGCCTGCTTGTTGCCCTGCTGGCGCTTGAGCTCCTTGAAGTACGGCGACTCCTCGAGGTTCCTGAAGATGAACCAGCCGAGCAGTGAACTGAGGAGGCCCGAGAAGAACATGCATCTCCAGCCCCAGACCGCGAAGGCATCGCCGGGGAAGATCGACGACGTGATCAGGAAGATGAAGGACGCGAGCAACGCGCCGATGCCGGCGCCACCGCCGCCGACCAGTCCTGACATCGCACCGCGCCAGTGCGCCGGCACCGATTCCGTGCCGATCGTGTGGGTGGACGCCACGACGCCGCCGACGAAGATACCCTGCACCAGGCGCAGCACCAGGAAGATGATCGGCGCGAGAATACCAACCTGCGCGATGGTCGGCAGCAGGCCGAACGCGGCCGTGCTGATGCCGACACCGATAATGGCGATCAGCATGGCCTGCTTGCGGCCGTGCACGTCGGCATAGTGTCCGAAGATTGCCGAGCCGAGCGGCCGCATCAGCAGCGTGACGGCGAACGAGCCGTAGACTGCGGCGAGCGACAGCGCGGGATTGCTCGACGGAAAGAACAGCGCGCCGACGACCGGCGCCACGTAGAGCAGAATGAACAAATCAAAAAGATCGAGCGCCCATCCGAGCACCGACGCGATGATCGCGTTGACCATCTGCTTGTTATCGGCCGATGCTTGCGCACCTGCGGCCGGCATATCCATCTCAGCCATATTGTTTTACCTCCCCCGTTTTGAATGGAGCCGCGGTTCGCGCCATTGCGAACCGCGGCAGTTTTGTCGTGGTTCAGCGGCCGGCGAATTTCGGCGGACGCTTGGCGTTGAACGCCTCGACGCCTTCCTTGAAGTCTTCCGACTGGCGCAGGCGGCTGTAGCAATGTCCCTCGAGCTCGATCGCGATCGCGAGCGTCGAATCCTCGGTGTCGTTGAGGAGTTTCTTGGCCGTGCGTTGCGCCAGCGGCGAGAAGGTACGGAGCTCGTCGACGAGCTTGTCGGTTGCCTTCTCCAGCTCGGCATCCGGCACGCATTCGGTGGCGATGCCCCACTCATAGGCCTGCTTGGCCGAGATACGCTTGGAGCGCATCACGATGTCCTTGGTGCGGGTGATGCCGACCATCTTCTGCAGGCGGGCCGAGCCGCCCGAGCCCGGGATCTGGCCGAGCTTCTGCTCCGGCAGCGCGTATTGCGTGGTCTCCGAGGCAATCCGGAAGTCGCAGGCCAGCGACAGCTCGAAGCCGACGCCGAAGCAATAACCGCGGTTGGCAACGATCACGGGCTTGGCACAGCGCGCGGGCGCCGCAATATTCCAGGCGAGCTTGGAGACGTGCTCGGGGCTCGCTTCCATGAAGCCACCGATATTACCGCCGCTGGAGAAATGCTCGCCCTCGCTGCGCACCACGATGATGCGGACGCGCGGATCCTCGTCCAGCGTCTCGAAGGTCAGCCGAAGCTGGTCGCGCTGCGGCATCGCAACGATGTTGTAGGGCGGACGGCCCAGGATGATGTCGGCGCGCTCATGCGCCTCGTCGATCTCGACCTTGAACCCGTCGAGTTTTGCGAGTCGGGGATCGGTAAAATTATAGGCTGACGGCATGTTGGTTTCCTTCTGTTGATGGGTGATGATCAGGCGGCGTCGGATGGCGGCAGGCGCTCGGCTTCGTATTCTCCGGCGACGAGCAGTCGCCGCAGCAGCTTGCCGACCGGCGATTTGGGAATCGCGTCGACGAAGACGTAGCGGCGCGGCCGCTTGAAGTTGGCGAGGCCCGAGGTCCGGCAGAACTGCTCGAGCTCGACATCGGACACGGCGCGGTTGCGCTTGACGAAGGCGGCGACGATTTTGCCCCATTTCTCATCGGCGATGCCGACCACCGCGACTTCGTCGACGGCGGGATGCAGCGACAGGCAGCTCTCGATCTCGACCGGCGAGACGTTCTCGCCGCCGGTGATGATCATGTCGTCGACGCGCCCGGTGACGAAGAGATCGCCGTCGGGATCGACGAAGCCGGTATCGCCCGTGAAGTACCAGCCCTCGCGCAGCGACTTCGCGTCGGCTTCGGGGCGACGCCAATAGCCTTCGAAGGACTCGTCGCCCTTGAGCGTCGCGATGATTTCGCCCTCCTCGCCGACCGCGGCGAGATCTGCGACCGATTTCGCGCCGATGCGCACGACCTTGATGTGCTGGTTCAGCCCCGCCTTGCCGGCCGAGCCAGGCTTGGCCGCGGCATTCTGGTCGATCGTAAAGGTGTAGATCTCGGAGCTGCCGTAATGGTTGACGAACAGCTCCGGCTTGAATGCCTCGTTCAGCTTCTTCAGCAGGCCGTCCGTCATCGACGCGCCCGCGAAGCCGAGCTTGCGCACGCTGGAGACGTCGGTTCTGGCAAAGGCCTCGTGATGGACGAGATCGTGATAGAGCGTCGGCACCAGATAGAGGTTGGTGATCGCTTCCTTCTCGATCAGCGCCAGCGCCTGGCGGCTGTCGTAGCGCGGCAGGCAGATGAAGCTGCCGCCGATCAGCGACATCGCCAGCAGCGAGCGGACTCCCATGGTGTGGTAGAGCGGCATCACGCCGAGCGTACGCTCGCCGCGGCCGTAGAGATTTTGCGCGACATGAGCGATCGCGGCGGCTCGTTCGGCGCGATGCCGCCGCGGCACGCCCTTCGGGCGAGAGGTCGTGCCCGAGGTGTAGAGCATGATCGACCAGGCGTCGGTGCCGACGCGCGGCTCGGCGTCCGGCGCGGCGTCCTTGATCAGATCGGCAAAACTGGTCGCGTCGCCGGTCCCGGGATCGACGGACACGCGCAACAGCTTGCCTGCCAAGGCCGAGCCTTGCACCGCCTCGGCGGAGATGTCCTGATAGACAATCGCGCGTGCTTCGGCATTCTCGATACAGAAATCGAGTTCGTCGGACTTGGCACGCCAGTTGATCGGCGTGATCACCAGGCCTGCGAACTGGCAGGCCCAGTGCAGCGTCGCGGCTTCCCAGCGGTTTTGCAGCAGCGTGACGACGTGATCGCCCGGCTTGAGACCCAGGCGATCGAACGATGTCGCGAGGGAGGAGATCTTGCCGTACCATTGCCGGTAGGTCAGGCGGAGATCGCCATCGACCAGTGCAACGGCATGAGGATCGCGCGCGGCGCTGGCCATGAAGCTGCTGGCGAGATCAAGCATCGGACGTCTCTTTTTTGGATGAAGTGAGCTCTGCGGCAGCTTCGAGCGCCGCCTGGATGATCGGGGTGTAGCCGGTGCAGCGGCAGATATGCCCGCTGAGGAGATCGCGGATGTCCGCCTCGGTCGGATTTGAATTCCTGGCGAGGTAGTGGTCGAGCGACATCAGAATGCCGGCGGTGCAGAAGCCGCACTGGAGCGCGTGGTTGCGACGGAACGCCTGCTGCAGCACGCCGAGCCGGTCGGCCGAGGGCGCGAGCCCTTCGACCGTCTTCAGCTCGCAACTCTCAACCTGCGCCGCGAGCGTGAGACAGGAGCGCGTCAGCATGCCATCGACGACGATGGTGCAGGCACCGCAGACGCCGTGCTCGCAGCCGACATGGGTGCCGGTCGCACCGAGCTGGTGGCGCAGGAAATCGGAGAGCAGCATGCGCGGCTCTGCTTCCGCTTCGACCGGCTTGCCGTTGAGTGTGAAACGGACGGAATGGCGGGCATCTGCCTTGAGGCGTGTCATTGCAGCACCTCGCCGATCAGATCCCGGCCAATCATCCGCACGAGGTCGCGGCGATAGCGCGCGGTGGCGTGAACGTCATCGCGTGCGCCGAGCTCGTAGGCAAAGCCGTTGAGGGCATCGTCGAGCGCGCTGCCCTCCAGAGGCGGCCAGTCCCGCGCGGTCGGCACGTCGGCGACGCCGCCGACAGCGAGGCGGACGCCCGTCGGCGTTTTCGTCGCGGCGCAGGCCACGATGGCGAAATCGCCATGGCGGCGCGCGACCTCGCGAAAAGCGACCCGCGATCCCTTGATGACGGGCAGCGAAACGCCCTCGATCAATTCGTCATCGGCGCGCGCGGTCAGCATCATGCCGGCAAAGAAGTCTCCGGCCGCGACGCGGCGACGCCGTTTGGCGCTGCGCAACAGCACCTCGCCGCCGAGCGCGACCAGCGTCAGCGGCATCTCGGCGCTGGGATCGGCATGCGCAAGCGATCCACAAATCGTGCCGCGGCTGCGGGTCTGCATGTGCCCGACCCAAGGCAGCGCCAGCGCCACCAGCGGCAGCGCCTCGGCAAGACCGGACCACGCCAGCAGATCGGCCTGACGAACGCCGGCGCCGATGACGACGGCGTCGCCCTTCCGCTCGATCTGGCGGAGCGCCTTCAGGCGCATGATGTCGATCAGCAGCTTCGGCTTGGCGAGGCGCATGTTGAGCATCGCCATGAGCGACTGGCCGCCGGCGAGGACGCGCGCGTCGCCACCTTGCTGCGCGAGACCCTCAAGGACATCGCCGACGCTCTCCGCGCGCAGATAGTCGAATGCGGGCGGCTTCATCGGCGCCTCCCGAACAGGCTGGCCATCTTCGCCAGCAGGGCGAACAGCGAGAAGCCGCCGCCCTCTGCGCCACCGCCGCCGGCCTTGCGCGCAAGCGCGGTGAAGAACTGGCCGATGATCACGCGCGTCGCGCCATCGAGCAGGCGACCGCCGATACTGGCGACCTTGCCGCCGATCGCGGCGTCATAGCTGTAGGTCAGCTTAGTGCCGCCGCTGCCATCTGGCGCGAGCGTGATACGTCCCTCGGCGTTGCCGAAGCCGAGCGCACCGGTGGCCCCGCCGCGCAAGGTCACCGCACGCGGCGGATCGAGATCGAACAGCTCGACGTCGGCGCGATAACGGCCGCTGACGGGGCCGATGCCGAGCGTGACGTCGGCGCGGAAATGCGTGTCGGTGATCTTGTCGACGCGCTGGCAGCCGGGGATGACGGATTGCAGCGTCGCGGGATCGAGCAGCATCGCCCAGACCTGCTCGGGCGCGCCCTTCACCGATGCCTGCCCCTCGCCGCGCAGACGCCGATCGCCTTCACGCGCGGGTGCGGCCATCGCGCCACCTGCCGGAGGCGGCGGCTCGGCGCCGCGCACCAATTCCGCAAGGCGCGCCGGCACCAGCGGTAGCGTGAGATCGGCGACGCCGAGCGCGTCCGCGACCGCGTTGGCGAGGCACACCGGCGTCGACATGCAATTGCCTTCACCAACGCCTTTCGCGCCGAGCGGCGTGAACGGCGACGGCGTCTCCATGTGGAAAATCTCGGGTTCCGGCACCTCGGTCGTGGTCGGCAGCAGATAGTCGGCGAGCGTTCCCGTCAGAAAGCTGCCGTCGTCGGCATAGGCGTATTCCTCGTAGAGCGCGGCACCGATCGCCTGCGCAAAGCCGCCGCGGATCTGGCCGTTGACCATGCCGGGGTGCAGGATGGTGCCGCAATCGTGCATCGTGACGTAGCGGTCGATCCGAGTCTCAAGCGTTGTCGGATCGATCTCGACGCCGCAGAAGTCGAAGATGAAACCGTGGCAGAGCGAGGAATTGATGCGGTCGTCCTCGTCGGGGGGCGTCAGCTCCGGCGGCGTCCAGAACACGGTCTCGCGGATGGTCTGGCCGGCATCGTCAGGCAGCGAGCCCGGCGACCAGTGGCTCAGTGCGGCGACACGCGAGAACGCGATGCGGTTCTCCGGATTGTGCTTGCAGGCAACGAAGCCTTTTGCGAACACGATGTCGGCCGTCTCGACGTTCAGCTGGCTGGCCGCAATGCGGGCAAGTCGTCCGGCAACGCGCTCGGCGGCGAGCTTCGCCGTGCCCGCCACGGCTGCAGCAAAACGGCTGGCGTAATTGCCTGACGCGATCGACCAGGCATCCTTCGCGGTGTCGATCTCGGTGTTGACGCGGATATCCCTAGGCTGGAGGCCGAAGACGTCGGCGACCACCTGCGACAGCACGGTGCGATGCCCCTGCCCTTGCGGCACGGAGGCGACGTGAACCGTGACGCTGCCGACCGGATCGAGGCCAACCGTTGCCGTCGCCTGCGCACCGTTCTTGGGACCTGCCTTGCGGCGCTCCGCCGCCGTCAGCACGGTGGTGATGTAGCCCATGTTGGAGACGCTGGGTTCGACCACCGCGGTGAAGCCGATACCGTAGAGACGTCCCTGTGCCCGCGCCTCGTCGCGCTTCGCTTTCAATTCGGCGAGCCTGCCCTGCGCAACTGCGCGCGCGATTGCTTCCTGATAGTTGCCGGAATCGAGCAACGCACCGGTCGCGGTGCGATAGGGAAACGCGCCGGCGCCGATCAGATTGCGCTTGATCACGTCGAGCGGATCGAGCCCGAGGCCGATCGCGATCCGCTGCACCAATCGCTCCAGCGCGAAATAGACCTGCGGTCCGCCAAAGCCACGATTGAGGCCGGTCGGCGTCTTGTTGGTGACGACGACGCGGTTGCGGATCTTGACGTGGGCGATGTCGTAAGCACCGGTCATGTTGCCGTGCATGCGATAGAGCGTCGCGGGCTCGGGCGCGCGCAGATGCGCGCCGCAATCTTCGACCTGGTCCCAATCGAGTGCGAGAATCTTGCCGTCGGCCGCCACCGCCGCCGACAGCGTCGTCGCACGGTTCGTTGCCGACACCGATGCGGTGAGATGCTCGAGCCGATCTTCGATCCATTTGACCGGCCGTCCCGTGACGCGCGCGGCCGCGGCGATCAGCACGATGTAGGGAAACACGCCCTGCTTGACGCCGAAGCTGCCGCCGGAATCCGGCGGCGTGCGCAGCCGCAGCCGGTTGCCCGGCACTTTCAGCGCGCGCGCAATCACCGTGTGGATGCTGAACGGCCCCTGGAAATTGGCGAGGACTTCATAGGCATCCTCGCCGGCGTCGTGCGATGCAACGACGCCGTAGGTCTCGATTGGCGTGCAGGAGTTACGGGGGTAGCGGATGTCGATGGAGAAGCGATGCGGCGCGTCCGCAAAGGCTTTTTCAGGATCGCCGTAGCGGAAGGCGCGCTCGCTGGCGAGATTGCCGGGAAAGCCGTCATGCAGGACCGGTGCGCCCGGCGCGATCGCACCGAGGGGATCGACGACGGCACCACGCGGGCGATATTCGACGTTGATGAGTTCGGCCGCGTCCTCGGCGCGCGCACGATCGGTCGCAACGACCACGGCGACGGGCTCACCGACATAACGCACGCGATCCATCGCGATCGGCCAGCATTCAACCGGCGCCTTCACGCCGACGACAAGGGTTGTGGTGACCGCCTTGACGTCCTCGCCGGTCAGAACCGCGGTGACGCCCGGCAGACTTTTCGCGGCTTTGGTATCGATGGAAAGAATATCGGCATGCGCGTGCGGCGAGCGCAGCATCGTTGCGTGCAGCGTGCCCGGCGCAACGCCGAGATCGTCGATGAAGCGGCCGCGGCCAGAGAGCAGCGCGGCGTCCTCGACGCGCTCGATCGAACGGCCGACCCACGGTCTGTCGTCCCTCTGATCGACCGAATTTGCGGATTGAGCCGCAGCCTGCACCATGTCCCGGCATACCTCCCGACGCGTTCTTTGACGCGACGGTGACAGATGTCAGGACAGAGGATGCGCGGGCCATACCGCCCGCTCTCACGACTTACCAAATCGTCTCATTCGAGAGCGTGCAGCGCAATATCAACCCGCTGGAATCAACCTGCAAGACGCGAGACGTTGCGAAACTCGCGCGGGCTGACGCCGGCGTGATCACGGAAGAAGCGCGTGAAATGCGCGGGCTCCGGAAACCCAAAACGCTCGCTGAGCTCGCCGAGCGGCGTGTCCTCGCGCATCACCGCATCGAGCGCGCGCTCCATGCGAACGACGTTCAGATAAAGCTTTGGCGAGACGCCGAGCGAGGTCTCGAACAGGCGGAAGAACTGCGCGCGCGAGAGCCCTGCGCCCTTCACGAACTGATCGACATTGGCATAGGAATCGTTCACGCGCATCGCGTCCATCGCGCGGCGGATGCGCCAGTCGCAGCTCACCGCGCTCATGCCGCGGATCGAGGTCGGGAAGCTGCGCCAGGGCGTGAAGCGCTCGATCACGGCGATCATGAGGTCGGACAGCGTCTGCTCATGCGTATGCACCGCATCCGGATTCGCCATCATTTCGGCCGCCAAATGCAGCGTGAGCTGACGGATGCGCGGCGACACCTCGCCCGATGGACGCTCGAAAAAGCCCGGCGCGCCGCTCGCCGCCCAACCCGGGCGGAACTCCTTCAGCCATTCCGGCTCGATATAGAGCGCCATGATCAGCGTGCGCGGACGATCGGCGTCATGCACGTAAGCGTGCGGCTTCCAGCCGTCGACGAGCACGGCGGCACTGTCCGTGAGCGGCGTGACCTGGTCGCCGACCATGAACTGCGTGTCGGATCCCTCGACCTTGAGCAGGACATGGCAGTGATGATGAGCGTGGCGGACCAGCGAACGATCCATGTCGAGCAGAGCGACCCTGCCGAAAGCGCCATGAGCGATGCGCAGGGCCGTCGACATCAGTTCCTTCCTCCCGGCATTGCGCCGCAAAATGATTGGCTTGTTGGCGCGGCACTATAAGCTGCACCCGCTTCATATTCCAAGCGCGCACAAGGACGCAAGTTGCAGGCCGGCGGAAACCCGCTCATGGCCGCGCCTCCGCCAGCAGGCGCGCGACCGCCTCGCTCGGGTCGGCCTGCAAGGCGGTGGCCAGATCGACCTCCTCCTCGCCCTTGACGCGGATACGCTTGAAGGCGAGCTCCGGCGCGTCGACCGGCGCGGTCGCATCCAGGCCCATCTTGGCACTGATGCCGTTGTCGGTGGTCGGATCGAGCTTCGAGCCGAGTGCGCCCGCGACCACCATGAGGTCGCGGTCGGCCTGGAAGCGTGTCGCCACCGCCCACTCGATCTCCTCGGATGAGGAGATGTCGACGTCCTTGTCGACCACGATCACCTGCTTGATGTCGTAATGCGCGCCGAACGCACACATCATGATGTTCTTGGGCTCACCGTCATTGGCCTTGTCGATCTTGATGGCGAGATGGTAGCGGCAGGTGCCGCCGCGCGTCAGGCGGACGTCCAGCACATTTGAAAAGCTGCGGCGCAGATGCTGGAGCAGCGTCGCCTCGCGCGGCACGCCGCCGAGGATCAGATGCTCGAAACCGCCGCCGACGATGGTGTGGAAGATCGGCGCCTTGCGATGCGTGATCGCATCGACCTCGATCACCTCGCGGTTGGCACGCGGGCCGTAATATTGAGGGAATTCGCCGAACGGACCTTCGGGTTCGCGCACGCCTTGCAGAATGCGACCTTCGATGACGATTTCGGCATGGGCGGGCACGCGCACCGAATTGGTGCGGCATTTCACGACATCGACGGGAGAACCAAGCAGCGCGCCGGCAATCGCCATCTCGTCCTCGTCCAGCGCAGCAATTGCCTGCGAGGCCAGCATCAAGGCCGGATGCGCGCCGATGACGATTGCGATCTCCAGCGCCTGGCCCATCTCCTCCGCGAAGCGATAGTAAGAGAATGTATGTCGCGGCAGCAACAGCACGCCGATGCGATTTTTGCTACTGATCTGGCAACGGTGGATCGAGACGTTCTGCACCCCCGTCTTGGGATTGCGGGCGATCAGCAGGCCCGCGGTGATGTAGGGCCCGCTGTCGCGCTCATTGTGCTTGGGCACCGGAAGCTGGCGGAGCAGATCGACATCCGTGTGAACGACCTCCTGCACCGGTCCGCTCGCGACCTCGTGCGTCGGCAATGGATGACTTGCGGCGGCCAGGAACCGCGGCAACAACTGGTCCTCGGTCACACCGAGGGACTGGGCAACCCAGTCGCGGCCGGCAAAGAGATTGGCGACGACGGGAATCTCGTGCCTGTCCGGGCGCGGAAACAGCACCGCACTGTCGCGCTCCAGCCGCTTGGCGATTGCGGCGAGCTCGTCAGCCAGGCCAACGCCCTCGCGGGCAATCGCGAGCTTGCCGCGTTCGGCAAGATAAGCCAGCCAGGCGCGCAGATCGGACGGCGTCTTCGCAGCTGTCCTGGCCGGAGTTTCCATTTGCATGTGATTGTCCTTGGTCTTGTATCAGGGCGCGATCTTGCGCAGCGACGGCGAACGGCGCTTGAGCGCCTCATCCTCGCCCCAACGGCGCACGACGCCGATATCGATGTCGTAGAGGTCGAGCACGCGGCCGACGGTGTGCTCGACCATGTCTTCGAGATTTTCCGGCTTGGCGTAGAAGGCCGGCACCGGCGGCGCGATGATCGCGCCCATTTCGGACAACGCCGTCATCGTCCTGAGATGCCCGGTGTGCAGCGGGGTCTCGCGCACCATCAGCACCAGGCGCCGCCGCTCCTTGAGCACGACGTCGGCGGCGCGGGTGAGCAATGTCGTGGTGACGCCCGAGGCGATCTCGGACATCGAGCGCATCGAGCATGGCGCCACGATCATGCCGGCGGTGCGGAACGAGCCGCTGGAGATGGCGGAGGCCATGTCGTCGATGGCATGGCAGACATTGGCGAGCTCCCTCACCTCCGCGATCTTCAAATCGGTCTCATATGCAAAGGTCAGCTCGGCCGTCTTCGACATCACCAGATGGGTCTCGACCCCGGCATTGCGCAGGAGCTGCAGCAGGCGCACGCCGTAGGTGACGCCCGAGGCGCCGGAAATGCCAATGATCATCCGCTTGGGCGTGACGTCCTGCATATTTGTGATTTCGCTCCCCGGGGGCCGCGCCCCCCGAGCGGCAAGATTAGGCAATCCCAGCTATCACGACAAATAATGATTGATTATAATATTGATCATCAAAGATGATGGCCTGCGAGCAAGATCGGTAAGCGAGGAACGGGTCCATGGAACTCAGGCAGATGCAATATTTCCTGTGCCTGGCCGAGGAGAAGAACGTCACCCGCGCCGCGCGACAGCTCAACATCGTGCAGCCGGCGCTGAGCATGCAGATCGCCAAGCTCGAGGCCGAGCTCGGCCAGAAGCTGTTCGACCGTAGCGTGCAGGGCATGACGTTGACCAGCGCCGGCGAAGCGTTGGTGCGGCTGACGGCGCCGATCGTGCGCGACGCGGAGTATGCGCGGCAGGAGATGGCGCAGCTCGGCGGCCGCATATCGGGCCGGGTCTCGGTCGGCCTCATCACCTCGGTCGCGCAGAGCACGATGGCGAGCTCGTCGGCGACGGTCGCCAGCCGCTATCCGGAGATCACGCTGTCGGCCTGCGAGGGCTACACCGAGACGCTGGTCGACTGGGTCAACACCGGCCAGCTCGATTTCGCGCTGATCAACGTGCCGCGACGGAAGACGCCGCTGGCCGCGCATCACATCATGGACGAGGAGATGGTGTTCGCCTGCCGCAAGGACAGCCCGCTCAGACCGCCGGCCAAACTGCGCTTCGACAACATCGCGAGTTTTGACCTCGTGCTGCCGTCGAAGCGCCACGGCCTGCGGCTGATCCTGGACGAACACGCCGCCGCCCTCGGCATCGACCTGCGCCCGCGGCTCGAGCTCGACACCCTTCCCGCGCTCTGCGACGTCATCGCGACCACCGATTTCGCAACCGTCCTGCCGACCATCGCGCTGCGGCAATCGTTGGCCAGCGGCGCCATCCGGGCGCATCGCTTCGACGAGCAACGGATCGTGCGGTCGATTGCCTGGGTGCATCACCCACGACGGGCGGTGTCGGTTGCAGCCAAGGCCGTGCTCGAAATCATCAGCCACGATCTGGCGCAGGCGGCGAAAGCAGCACGAGAGTACGTGGGCCCCTCCTCTGGAGTCGTAAGCGCGTCCTCCCGCAAGGATCGCAGGAAGCCGCCGAAGCGGATTGGCTAGAACTGATCGAGATTGGAGCGGTTCGCGTTGAAACTCACGATCGCGGGTACGACGTCGACGGCGCCGACGGAAGGATCGCGGCAGTATTGCTCGACCAATTATCGGTGGCGCCGGTCGAAGAACTGCGCTTGCCCATGCCGACGGATGCCAGATTGCGTCGAATCGCCAGCGTAATGATGGAAGATCCGTCCGACCGCGCAACCATTGACGATTGGAGCCGGCGCGTCGCGGTTGCGCCCAGAACCCTCACCCGCGCCCTGCAACGCGAGACCGGCATGAGCTTTGGCCGCTGGCGCCAGCAGCCCCACATCCTTATCCCGCTCCAGCGCCTCGGCCAGCGCGCGTCGGTGCAAACAGTCGCGCTCGATCTCGGCTATGAGGGTGCGAGCGTCTTCGTCACTATGTTCCGCAAAGCTCCGGGCAAGCCGCCAGCGCGATATTTGGCGGAACGCAGCGCGCACTGACCGGAAATCGCAATCGATTGTCCCGTTCGCGGAATGCGACAAGAGGGACCATTTCGTATTTTGGCTCCAAAGCGCCGCTGGCGCATTGCAAGGAGCCGACAGCATGGATTCACTCAGCACGGGCCTCGTCGCGGACGTTCTCGATCGACTGCACCATGAAGCAGAGATCGCCGACGCACCGCTGATGCAGGCCTTCGCCAATGAGGCCACCAGCCGCGAGGAGATGATCAGCCAGGCCATCGCCGCCGAGAGCCGCGATCTCAATGAAGTCTACCAGCGATTTGCGAGCAACTTCCTGAGCGTCTCGCCGCGGTTTGGACGCTTCCTCTACATGAGCGCCCGCGCCTGCAAGGCAAAGCGCATCGTCGAGTTCGGCTCGTCGATGGGAATTTCCGCGATCTACATGGCGGCGGCACTGCGCGACTTGGGTGGCGGCTGTCTGATCGGGACTGATCTCGAGCCCGGCAAGATCGAGCGCGCCCGCGGGAATATTGAAGCAGCGGGGCTTGCGGACCTCGTTGAATTCCGGTTCGGCGATGCCCGCGAGACGCTCGCCTCTGACGTCGGTGAGATCGACATGGTGATGCTCGACGGCGCCTTCACGCTCTATCTTCCCATCCTCAAATTGCTGGAGCCGCATCTGAAGCCAGGCGCGCTTATCGTCGGCGAGAACGCGTTCGAGGAAGCCTCCGGCTATATCGACTACGTCAGAGATCCCGGAAATGGCTACCTCTCGCTGTCGTTACCGTTCGACCTCGGTCGCGGCAATGAACTCACGATCAAGACCTGATGATCGGAGCGACGCGCTTTGAACGAGCAGTGCTGGAAGCGATCAATCTCGGCGAGGCGCGCGTGATCGCACGCAGCGCAAGCAAAGACCATCTCACGACTATCAAAGCGGAAATGCTGCGCCTTGCTGCAAAAGGAGCGCAGTTCGGGCTGGCAGGAACGGCTTCCTCGATCCCGCGCATCAGCCGCGCGCTGAAAGCTACGGGCGTTGCGTCATCGCGGATCAAGAGGAAAGCCGATTGGGCCATGGGCAAGAGCGGACTGGATTAGGCCTTGTCCTGTTAGGCAAGATGTCGCGCCCTCCGCAGAATGAGACGGGTTGGTAAGTTTTGAGACGAGCAGGCATGACGGTCGCATTCGAGAGCTAATTACGATCCAGTCGTAGAAAATCGCGACCTGGCGCTCATACCGATGGCTCTTGTCCCGGACGATCCCAGGTCTGGCAGAACAAGAGACGGTTGGGAGATTCAGTTCGAGATGACACGGTTCGATCGCAGCAAGATCACGGACAGCGCAGCGCCGTACGCTGAGGAGTTTCGTCCCAACCGGCGGACTGTACTGTCGCTCGGTGTCGGCGCCGCTGTCGCCGCGACCGGACTGCGTTCTGCACGGGCGCAAGATTATCCCGCCCGCCCTGTGCAGGTGATCGTGCCCTTTGCCGGCGGCAGCGCCAGCGACGTCATCACACGCATCCTGCTCAACCGCATGTCCACGTCAACAGGACAGGCCTTCGTGGTCGACAATCGCCCCGGCGCCGGCGGCAACATCGGCACTGCGGCTGCGGCGCATGCAGCCCCTGATGGCTACACCTTGCTGATGAGCACCTCCGGTCCGTTGGCCGCGAACAAGTCGCTCTACAAGGATCTGCCCTACGATCCCATGAAGGATCTCGCCCCGATCGGCCTGTTCGCAACGCTGCCGAATGTCATCGTCATCAATTCAAGGATGCCGCCGAAGTCACTGGCCGAGCTGATCGACTACGCCAAGGCGCGTCCGCGCGAGCTGAACTACGGAACAGTCGGCGTCGGCTCATCGCAGCATCTGTCGGCAGCGTATTTCGAGCAGCTCACCGGCACCGAGCTCACGCATGTTCCCTACCGCAACATCGCTGCCTACACGCCCGACTTCATCGCGGGCCAGGTCCCGCTCGGCTTCCAGCTGTTGCCGAACGTTCTCGGCCTGATCAAGAGCGGCGACGCGCGCCCGCTCGCGGTCGCCAACGACAAGCGCATGACGGCGCTGCCTGATGTGCCGACCGCGGCCGAGGCCGGCCTGAAGAATTACGAGAGCGCGGCGTGGCTCGCCCTGCTTGCGCCTGGGAATACCGACACGGCCATCGTCGACAAGCTCTACAAGGCGATGGCGGAAGCCGTCAACGATCCCAAGATTCGCGCTCTCTTCGTCGAGCAGGGCGCCGAGCCGCTGATCATGGACCCCAAGGGCCTGACGGATTTCATGACGTCCGAGACCACCAAATGGGCCGGGATCATCAAGAAGATCGGCATCGAGCCGATGTAACCCCAAATTTTTTGCGCAATCATCAATATCTTCCGCACGATCCGCCACAGCTATACAACGGCAACCAGGCCCCCTGCCCGCCAAGTGGCATTCTCCCTCTCAAGGGAGGAGGCCTTGCTCAGGACCGACGTCGGTTCATAACCCCGAATCCGACGTCCAGCCACTTGGAAACTCGTCAACCGATCTCCTGCCGTACCCTGGCCGCTGCATCGCACATCGCCTTGAGTTTCCCGAAGGCGGTCGCGCGCGGCATGTATTTCATGCCGCAATCGGGTGCCGGAACCAGTCGATCAGGCGACACATATTTCAGTCCGTTGCGGATGCGATCGGCCACGGTATCCACGCTCTCGACCGCGGGATCAGCGAGGTCGAGCACGCCGAGCATGATCTTCTTCGACGAGAGATCCTTGAGCACGCCGAGGTCGAGCTTCGGCTGCGCCGCCTCTATCGAGATCTGGTCGGCGATGGTGTCGTCGAGTTCCGCGAGGAAGGAATAGCCGGCCGGCTTGTTCGAGCCCGGCACGACCGCGGCATAACCGAAGCAGAGATGCACGACGGTCGGCACCGTGATGCCCTGCAGCGCGCGGTTGATCGCCTTGACGGCATAGCGCTTGGCAAGCTCCGGATTGTTACGCACCCAGGGCTCGTCGAGCTGGATCACATCCGCGCCCGCCTTCTGCAGATCGAGCGCCTCGGCATTGACGGCCTCGGCGAGCGCCATCGCAAGCTCCTCCTCGTCCTTGTAGAATTCGTTCTTGGCTTGCTGGCTCATCGTGAACGGGCCCGGCAGCGTGATCTTCGCTGCGCGGTCGGTGTTCCTGCGCAGGAACTGCATGTCGTGCAGCTCCACCGGCCCCTTGCGCTTCACGGGGCCGACGACACGCGGCACTGGCGTCTGGGTGTTTCCGGTGCGCGCGGTGATCATCGCGGGATTGTCGCCATCGATTCCGTCGAGCGCGGTGGCAAAGCGATTGGAGTAGCTTTCGCGGCGGATCTCGCCGTCGGTCACGATGTCAATACCGGCGCGTTCCATGTCGCGGATCGCGACGATCGTGGCATCGTCCTGGGCCTCTTCCAGATGCTCCGCCGGCAACCGCCACATATCGTGCAAGCGGGTGCGCGGCACCACCTTCGACAACATCGCGCGGTTCACCAGCCATTCCGGCTGCGGGTAGCTGCCGACCACCGTAGTCGGCAGGATATGCGTTGGTATGGGCATGGGGGTCTCCTTCTTATTGTTGTCGGGCGCAATCGTTCAGGCTGCCCGTCCCTCGTCCTTGACGGGATTGCGCAAAATGCCGATGCCGGAGATCTCGATCTCGACGGTGTCGCCACCTTTCATCCACAGCGGCGGTGTGCGATAGGCGCCGACGCCGCCGGTCGTGCCTGTGACGATCACATCGCCCGGCGCAAGCTCGGTGAAGGTCGAGCAATAGGCAATCAGGGCTTGAACGTCGAAGACGAGATCGGAGATCGGCGCCTTCTGCACCTCGACACCGTTGAGACGCGTGATCAGCGTCTGCTTGGTGACGTCGGTCAGTTCGTCGGTCGTGACCATCCAGGGCCCGAAGCCGCCGGTGCCGGCAAAGTTCTTACCCGGCGCGAATTGCGAAGTGTGGCGCTGCCAATCGCGGATGCTGCCGTCATTGTAGCAGGCATAGCCGGCGACATGGCTCATTGCAGCCTCGCGGGAAATGCGGCGGCCGGCCCTGCCGATGATGACGGCCATCTCGCCCTCATAGTCGAAACGCTCGGATTCCAGAGGCCGGATCATCGGCTGGCCGTGGCCGACCTGGCTGTTGGCAAAGCGGGTGAAGATCATCGGATGCGCCGGCGTCGGATGACCGCTCTCGGCCAGATGCGTGGCGTAGTTGACGCCGATGCAGAAGATCTTGTCGGGATCAGGAATGGTCGGCAGCAGCGCGACGTCCTGCAGCGCGTAGTCGGGCTTCTCGCCAGAAAACTTCTTCAGCTCGTCGAGCGAGCCCTTCGCCAGCAGCGCCTTCAACGTCGGGTAGGTCTTCAGCCGCTTGCCGGCATCGATCACACCCTTGTCGGTGACGATGCCGTAGCTCGAGGTGCCTGTTATCGTGAAGCTTGCAACTTTCATCAGTCAAACGCTCTCTTCGATGGTGGATACATAGTCGTCGATCGGAAGTGCGATCTCGCCATTGCGGATCGGAACGCATCCCGGCGGGAAATCCTGGCGGAAGCGAGCGCCGGCGCCTTCGGCACGATCGAGGAAGCGCTCGAGGTGATCCATCGCGCCGGTCGGCAGATCGTGCAGGACCATCAGCGTCCAGGGCTGCCGGCTGCACTGGTCGAGCGCGCGCTCGGTCCAGCCGTCAGGGTCGTCCCAGTCGCGCGGAATGGAATTCCAGAGCACGCAGCTGTGCTTGTTACGGATGAGATAGTCGACCACGGACGGCTTGAGCAACCGCGTGTCCAGATTGCCGCCGCCACCAAACGGCCGAAACCAGCGTTGCGGATGCGCGAGATCGGAGATCAGGCCTTGCGTGCGGCCGATCTCGCTCTCTGCCGTGTTGCGATTCCGCTGCTCGCCGAGCGGAATGCTGTGCGTAAAGGTGTGATTGCCGATCCAGTGCCCCTCCCCGTGCGCGCGCATCGCAAGGCTGCACCGCGCAGGATCAACGAGCTTCTCGCCGATGACGAAGAATGTTGTCTTGATACCGCGCTCGGCGAGGATGGCGAGCACGCGCGGCGTCACGTCGGGATCGGGGCCGTTGTCGAAGGTCAAGGTCAGATCGTACACGCGGATTACCTCACGTCGCCGGCTGCATCGCGCCCGACGCGATCTCGTCATTGGCCTGACCGGCGCGGGTGCCGGTCTGCCAGATCGCCGCCTTGCGCTCGATCCAGCGGATCGCGGCGTTGAAGGCTATCGCCATGAACAGCACGAGCAGCACGCCCGCGAACACGTGCGGACTGTCGAGGATCGTGCGGTAGCGCGAGATCAGATAGCCGATGCCGGCCGAGGAGATCAGCATCTCCGAGACGACGACGCCGACGATGACCAGCGCCCCGCCGACGCGCAGACCCGACAGCACCGTCGGGATCGCCGCGGGAATGATGACTCGGATCAGCCGTTGGCTGAGCGTCGCGCCCATGCTGCGTGCCGCGAGCAGGAGTTGAGGATCGATGGTCTGGATGCCGGCGGCAGTGGCCAGCATCGTCGGCAGGAAACCGTAGATCGAGGCGAACGCGATCTTGGATTCCGAGCCGATGCCAAGCCAGACCGTGAAGACGGGATAGAGGATCACCAGCGGCACCGCGTAGAGGCTCGACACCATCGGCATGATCAGCACGCGCGGTCGCGGCAAGCTGCCGACGATGGCACCGAGCAGGATGCCGCCGCCGCAGGCGAACGCCATGGAGATCACGACCTCGTAGAGCGTCACCGCCAGCGCATGACTGTATTCCGCAGCATCGGTCCATCCGGCAATCAGCGTCGACGATAGCGACGGCAGGAACAGCTCGGGAATGAGACCGGTTTGCGGCAACAGCTCCCACAGCGCGATCAGACCGATCACGATCAGATGCCGCAGCCTCTTCGCACTTATTATGGCGTTCATCTCCGCCTCACGCCGATTTGCGGATATGCCGCCAAATGCGGTCACGCAAGCTCCCGAAGGCGTCACCGCTCAGCATCTCGTAGGTGCGCGGCCGCGGCAGCTGGACCTGGAGATGATCGACGATGCGGCCGGGCCGCGCCGACATCACGATGACCTCGTCGGCGAGATAGACGGCCTCGGTGAGACTATGCGTGACGAAGACGACGGTCTTACCGGTGGCAGCCCAGATCCGCAGCAGCTCGTCGCCCATGGTCATGCGCGTTTGCTCGTCGAGGGCGGCGAACGGCTCGTCCATCAGCAGCACCGGCGGATCCTGCACCAGCCCGCGTGCGATCGAGACGCGCTGCTTCATACCGCCGGAGAGTTCGTGCGGATGTCGCTTGCCGAAGCCGTCGAGCCCGACCAGTTTGAGCGCATCCTGCGCCTTGGCCCGGCGCTCGGCCTTGGGCACGCCGCGCAGCGCCAGCGGAAACTCGACATTGTCTTCCGCCGTCAGCCACGGAAACAGGCTCGCCTCCTGGAACACCACGCCAACACGGTCAGGATCGGGCTGCGGAATCGGCGCGCCGCTGATGGTGATGGTGCCCGAGGTCTGCTGGCGCAGGCCCGCCATCATCATCAACAGGGTCGACTTGCCGCAGCCGCTCGGGCCGACCAGCACGACGAAGCGGCCGGGCTTGATCTCCAGCGAGACGTCATCCAGCGCGACGACGTCCTGCGACCGGGTCTTGAAGACCTGGCCGACATTCTTCACCTCGATCGCGCCGGCTCGCGCGGCGGGTTTCAACGGGGTCACGTTCGCCAATGGCTGCATCGCGTTTCCACCCATCTGACAAGTTCGTTGAAGGTCATGGCGATCGCGGCGACCATCACGACGCCGGCGAGGAGCTGCTTCATCTGGAAATTCTCGCCCCAGGTCGCAATCTGGTGACCGATGCCGTCACGCGAGGCATACATCTCAGCGAGGATCACGCCGGTGAGATTGAAGATCATAGAGATCCGCAACGCCTCCAGCAGCACCGGCAGCATGCTGGGCAGATAGACGCGGAACGCCGTCTGCCACCGCGTGGCGCCATAGGAGCGCGCCACCGTGAGATGTTCGACCTTGACCGACTCCACCGCTGTGGTGGTCGACATGATCACGATGAAGATCGTGGAGAAGAAGCCGAACCCGACCTTCTGGGCAAAGCCGACGCCGAACACCAGGATGAACATCGGCAGGAAGATCGACTTCGGGATGCTGAAGGCGAAGAACAGCAGCGGCTTGGCGACATCCGCGAAGTAGCGGTTCTCCGCGACCAGGAACCCGATCACCGCGCCGAACGGCACGGCCAGCGCGAACGCGGCCAGCACCTCGGTCGCCGTGACCACCAGATCCTTCCGCACGGCGGCGCGCTGCAGGAGATCGCCGAGAGTGACAAAGGTGTCGGACGCCGACGGCAGCAGGCGCGGATTGACGATGCCGGTGCGCGACAGCATTTCCCACAGCGCCAGGACCGCGATGATGATCGCGATCCGCGCCAGGTTGATGGCGAGCGTGCTTGGCATCGCTGCTACTTGGTCGGAACCGGCTTGAACTTGGTCGAGATCACATCTTCGACCGGCACGATGTCCTTCAGCCCGCCGAGCTTGGCGAGATCGAGCGAGAGCTGTACAGCCGCGTTGACGTTTGCCGCACCCATGTCGCCGCTGGTCTCGAGCTTCATGATGGTGTTGTCGTATTCGAGGCTCGCGATCTCCGCCGGCATCTCGTAGAGCTCCGCGATCAGCTTGACCGTAACGTCGCGGTTGGCGCGCATGAACGCGACCGCGCCGTAGAGCGCGTTCACGGCCTTCTGCACCAGCTGCGGCTTTGCATCGGCGAACTTGTCAAGCACGATCCAGCCCGCGGTGAGGTTCGGCGGAACGGCGGTCGCGTAATCGAGAATTGTCTTGGCTTCGCCGGACTTCGCGATTTGGAAGCTGAGCGGCGAATAGACCACGGCCGCCTCGACATTGCCGGCCAGCAGGTTCGGCACCAAGCCGCCACCGCCGACGGGCACGCGCGTAAAATCGATCTTCTTGTCCTGGATGGTCCAGAGCGCGAGCAGATCGGAGCCGGAACCGGCCGCGGTGATGGCGACCTTCTTGCCGTTGAGATCCTTGACGTCGAGCGTCGATTTGGTCGGGACCATCAACTGCCAGCCGAAATTGCCCATGGCGGCATTGGCCACAAGCCGCGACATCACGCCCTTCTTGCGTCCGGCGGAGACCAGAGACGGCGGATCGAGGATGATGTCGGCCGCACCCGCAGCCATGCCCTCGAACGTCTCGGCGCCGCTGCGATAGATCGTCAGCTCGGCCTGGATGCCTTCCTTCTCGAACAGCTTCTGCCGCACGGCCGTCTCGGCGATCGTCGTCGGCCAGTAGGTCTTCGTGGGCAGGCCGACGCGAATGGTGTCGGCGGCGCTCGCTGGACCCGCCAGAATCGTGGCAGCAACGAACGACATGAGCGCATGACGGCGATTGATCTTCATTGTTTCCTCCCGGTCTGTCTTTTTTTTATGTGTCGAATTTCTAGGGATCGTCAGGTCGCGCGGCTCACCTCCGCAATGCGCGAGGCGGCGAGCTCGACGAACTCTTTGGTGATGCCGAAGTGCTTTGACAATGCGCGAACTGCCGCATCCGCATCGCGTTTGATCACGGCGGCGACGATCGCCTTGTGTTCAGCCTCGACGTTGCGCGGCTTGCCACCGACCTCCCGGCGGATCGAGAGGCGGCGATAGCGCTCGCTCTGCTCGTGCAGCACGTCGCGGAAGCCGAGCAGCCATGGCGAGCCGCACGCATTGACCAGCGCGCGATGGAAGATGCGGTGACGGATCACCCATTCCTCATAGTGCACGGTGGGATCGTCGGGATAACGGTAGGGAACGGCCTTCAGATCCGCCCAGGCCGATTTCACCGAGGCGAGCCAGGTATCATCACCCCGCTCGATCGAGCGGCGGAGCGCAAGTCCCTCGATGTCGATCCGAGTCTGCGTGACGTCAGCGAGATCGGCCAGCGACACCGGACTGACGCGAAAGCCGCGCTGGTCGGAGGCCTGCACGAGCCCGTCGGCGACCAGCCGCGACAGCGCCTCGCGTACGGCGGCAAGGCTCACCGAAAACTGCTTTGCGATGCCCGCGATATGCAGCTTCTGCCCCGGCAACAGCCGCGTCGCCAGGATATCCGCGCGCAGGCGCTCATGCAGCGCCGATGTCAGGCTGCGCGGACCATCTCCGGGGCTTCCGGACAATTGGAATTGAAGCGGACCCATCACCGGATGATTGCAAGGCAGCGGGCGGGGGTCAATAGAAAATCGAAAATCGATTTTTTCTGGCTTAGGTTGCGGGATGCCTCTCTCGGCGTCCTAGGAATGCGCAGGCCCGGACGGCGGCACGTCGAGGCGAACGGCAACGCCATCCAAATTCGGGCTTGGCGCCGGATAGAGCTTCATCACCAGCGGATCGTGGCCGGGTACAACGTGATCCGCATCTGGCGCCGCAGCTCGCAACTTGTCAAAACCCACCAGCATGTCGCCGACATGGAACGCCGTCGTAAACGGACGCTCGCTGGTCATGTTCTCGTAGAAATGACTGACGTCGGAAGCGAGGACGACAGGACCGCGACGCGTGTTGACGCGGACGAATTGAAGCCCGGCGGAGTGCCCACCGGCCGCGTGGACCGTCAGCCCGGGCGCGATCTCGGCGTCGCCGTCGTAGAACAGGACCCGCCGCGCGTAGTTCAACCGCACGATTCCGCAGACATCCTCGACCTCGAAGGAATGCGACAGCCTGGGATATTGCATGTAGCGCCCGGTGGCGTAGGCGAGCTCGCGCTCCTGGAGATGAAACCGCGCATTCGGAAACCGGTCGAAATTGCCGGCGTGGTCGTAGTGCAGATGCGTAAGGATCACATCCTTGACGTCGGCGACGTCGATATCGAACGCGCGCAGCGTCTCCACCGGGCAGCGCAGGAATGTTCTCCTGCGCTGTTTTGCGATTTCGGCGTTGAACCCGGTGTCGATTACGAAGGTACAGCCACCTCCCTTCGCCAACCACATGAAATAGTCCATCGGCATCGGACCATCATGCGGGTCGCCGCCGATGAAGTGCTCACTCCGCTGCGCGTCACGCGTTGCGTAGCGAATGGCAAAGAGCTCGTATTCCGTGGCGGCCATGGGACTAGCGCTCAGGAGCCCGCCGAATCGACCTCGTTAAATGCCTCGCGCGCGTTGCGGAAGGCATCGATGCCGGCGGGCACGCCGCAATAGACGGCGACTTGAAGCAGGATCTCCTTGATCTCCTCCTTGGTCAGCCCATTCTTCAGCGCGCCTTTTACGTGCAGCTTCAGCTCGTGCGGGCGGTTCAGCGCACCGAGCATGGCAAGATTGACGATCGAGCGCGTGCGACGATCGACACCGGGTCGCGTCCACAAAGCGCCCCAGCAGAATTCCGTCGACCATTCCGCCATGGTGCGCGTGAACTCATCAGCGCCCGCAATCGACTTGTTGACATAGTCCTCGCCGAGCACTTCTTTGCGAACCTTGAGGCCCTTTTCGAACAGTTCGGTCTTGCTCATGATCGTCCCTTTCAGGTCTTGAGAGAGTTGAAGTTGATTAACGCAACGGCGGTCGCAGCAATCGCAGGAGATTGCCGACGTCGTCCGCCGCATCGAGCCGCCAGACCGCGTCGATGACGCGATCCGCATCCCAGTCGCTTCGCCCGGTTCGCACGCCTTCGCGCAGCTTCTCTTCGATGTCGCGGTCCGACAGCGGCGCAGCCTGGCTGCCGCGCGGCGACGTCACGGTCTCTGTGAGCACCTCACCGGACAGCAGGCGCAAGGTGACGCGCGTGGCGCCGTCCGGCATCCGGGCGTCGAGCTCTGGCCTCACCTTCTGCCGCAGGTGCACGATATCGGGCCGAACCACGGTCTCGTGCGCGAACTCGGTCACGCCGGCCGTGCCAAGCAACAGCCCGCACGCCACGCAATGATGGATGCTGACGCGCGCATCGCGCTCGTTGTGCACAGGGCGATCGCCGCGCGCGAGCAGCAGCGCCGAGCCCTGCACGGTCACCGACTCGACCTGATCGACCTTGCGGCCGATCCGTTCGCGCAGCAGCAGGCAGGCATCGATCACCGAATGGAACACGATACCCGCCGGATACGGCTTGTAAGTATTCTTTGCGATCTCCCAGGTCTTACCGAGACCTTCGAGCAAGCGAGGGAGATCGGGCTCGTCGCCCATGGTGCGCGCCCAGCCGAGCGGCCCCTCGATGGCGCGCGGCGCTGCCTCATAACCCTGCTGCGCAAGCAGCGCCGCGAACAGTCCGTTGCGAGCCGAATTACCAACGCTGACATTCTTGGCCGCGCTCGGCAGGTTCTCGACATTGCCGGCCGACTGGCTCGCGGCCACTCCGATCGCGTTCGCAATGCCTTCCGCAGGCAAACCCAGGAGCCTCGCGCACGCCGCGGCTGAACCAAAAATCCCGCAGGTGGAGGTGATGTGCCAGCCGCGCGCATAATGGCGCGGCGAGACCGAATTGCCAATGCGGCACTCCACGTCCACGCCAAGGATGAAAGCCGCCAGCACCTCGCGCCCCGACAGTTTTCGCGTTTCCGCAAGCGCGAATATGGCAGCAGCGACCGGCGCAGCCGGATGAATGATCGTCTCGGGATGGGTGTCGTCGAAGTCGAGCAGATTGGCCGAGATGGCATTGAGAAATGACGCGCACAGCGCGTCCATCGGCTTGGAGTGACCGATCACCGTCGATGTCGCGGCACCACTGAACGGTGCCAGGGTGCGCATCGCGGCGGTGACGACGGGATCGCGAGCCGAGCCGAGCGCCGTCGCAAAAAAATTGAGGATCGATCGCCGCGCTTCATGGCTCTGCGCCTGCACGACCCCCCACGATGACGCCGCGACGACATCGGCCAGCGTCCTGCTCACACTCGGAATTGAATCTTGCGGCACGCGGGGCGTCTTCCTCGTTTTCCCGGACCATATGACGATCCGCGGCAAACTGTCGACCCCAAATGTTATGCTTGACAGCTTGTCTGACAATCATAACAATCCGACCCGTTGGCGCGCAGTCCCGCGGCCACCGACGGCGGCGGCCGACAAGGCCGGCCGGCGATAACTATTGACCAACGAGATCAAGAAGGCGCGCCCGTCACGGGATCGCGCGACAGGGAGTGGACGATGGCGGGAGAGATCCTCGGCGTAATCGGCACGGGCCGCATGGGCGGCCCCATGGCAGGGCGATTGATCGACGCGGGCTATTCGCTCGTCATCTATGATACGCAGGCCGAGGCGGTAGAGCCCCTCGTCAAGCGCGGCGCGCTACTCGCAAAATCACCGGCCGACGTCGCCTCCCGCGCCGACATCGTGCTTGCCAGCCTGCCCACCCCCGACATCGTCAAGGCCGTGACGCTCGGACACGAAGGCATCAGCAGCGGCAACCGCGCCAAGATCGTGATTGATCTGTCAACGTCGGGTCCCGGCACGGCGAAGTTCGTCGCGGAGGGCCTGAAAGCAAAGGGCATGACTCTGGTCGACGCCCCCGTGAGCGGTGGCATCAAGGGCGCCGTCAACGGTACGCTGGCCGTAATGGTGTCCTGTCCACAGGCAACCTACGAGATCATCCAGCCGATCCTGAAGAACTTCGGCAAGCTGTTCTACACCGGCGACAAGCCCGGCGTGGCGCAGACCGCCAAGCTCGCCAACAATCTGATGGCGGCCGCGGCGTTGGTCATTACCTCCGAAGCGGTCGCGATGGGCGTCAAGGGCGGCGTCAACGCAAAGGTGCTGATCGACATCATCAACGCCAGCAGCGGCCGCAACAGCGCCTCCGAGGACAAATTCCCGCGGGCGGTGCTGCCCGGCACATTCGATTTCGGCTTCACCACCGGCCTCTCCTACAAGGATGTCCGGCTGTGCGTGGACGAGGCCGAGGCGATGGGCGTACCGATGGTCTGCGGCGCGGTGGTGCGGCAGATGCTCGCGATCACCAATGCCAAATACGGCGCCTCGTCCGACTTTACCTCGATCGCCAAGGTGCTCGAGGAGTGGGCCGGCGTGGAGATGCGCGGCTGATCGCACAAGTCTCGAGGGAGAGCAATTGCGATGACGATCGGCCCGACCGGATCAGGCAAGGTCTCGCTCGCGCGCCAGATGGCGCGGAGCGTGCTCGCGCTCGATTTCGGTGATTTCGAGCCGGAGGTCGTCGCCAAGGCAAAGCTCTGCCTGCTCGACTTCCTGTCCTGTGCGTTCGAGGCCGGCCAGCATCCTTGGAGCAGGCAGGCCGTTGCGATCGCGCAGGCCGGCGGCAGCGCCACGATCATCGGGACCTCGCAGCTCTCCTCACCCGCCGACGCCGCCTTTGCCAATGCCGTGATGGGGCACGGCCTCGTCCGTGAAGACATGCACGCGGCCAGCATCGCGCACCACGGTGTGGTGATCTGGCCGACGCTGCTTGCGCTGTCGGAACAGGCGCCGCTGCACGGCGCCAAGCTGCTCGCTTCCGCCATTATCGGCTATGAGACCGGCGCGCGGATCGGCCGCGCGCTGTTGACTTCTGATTTGGCGCGTCTTTATCGTCCGACCGGGCTGGTTGCACCTCCAGGCGCGGCACTCGCCGGAAGCTTTGCGCTCGGCCTGTCCGAAGACCAGGCAACCAGCGCCATCGCATTCGCCGCCAACACATCCAGCGGTCTGAACGAATGGCCGCATGCCGGCGGTTCCGACATGTACTTCCATCCGGGCTTTGCCGCTGGCAATGCGATCAAGGCGATCGGCCTTGCCGCGGCCGGCGCATTCGGCTCGGAAACAATCCTCGAAGGCGAAGCCGGCCTGTTCGCCGCCTATCGCCGCCAGTCCGCGCCCGACAGCATCACGCTCTTCCCGGATGGGGAGTGCGAGATCATGGCCGTCTACAACAAGCCGGTCCCCGCCTGCAATTTCGCACAGACTGCCGCTCAGGCCGCGCTCCGCGTCTCGGACGAGCTCGCCAATGCCGCTGAGATCGACCGCGTTTTCATTCGCGCGCCAGATGCCGCCGTTCGCTATCCCGGCTGCGACTCCATGGGGCCCTATCGCAACGCGCTCCAGGCCAAGATGAGCATTCCTTTCAGCGTCGCGGCGACGCTGGCGCGGGGCGAGATCGAGGAAGATAATTACGCCGAACTCGATGATGCCGACATCATCCGCCTCGTCTCGGTCACCGACCTCCAGGCCGATGCCGGCTTCACCGCGGCCTTCCCCAGCAAGCAAGGCGCAGATGTGACCGTGCATCTGAGCAATGGCCGGATGATCCATCACACCCTGCCCGACGTCATCGCCGCAACGCCATCAGATATTCGGGCGCGGTTTCGCGCTGCCGCTGGCCGCGCGCTCGGTGAGGATCGCGCTCATCGGCTCGAACAATTGATCGACGGCTGCGAACGGCTCGGCGATGCCGGCGCCATCGCAGCACAGTGCCGTCTGGAGACGACGGAACGGGTTTTACGATCGGCATCATAAGAAATGCCGGAGAGTACGGGGGAAACATGGTCGGTTTGGAGACCAGCTTAGGTTCGTCAGTTGCGCGGAGACCGGGCTGATGGAAGGATTCTTTCAAGCGCTCGCCGCGGGCCTGCTGATCGGCGCCGTCTACGGCCTGATGTGCGTCGGGCTCGGCCTGATCTTCGGCGTCATGCGTGTCATCAACTTCGCCCACGGCGATTTCATGATGCTAGGCATGTACACCGCCTTCTATCTCTTCACCGCCGCCGGCGTGCAGGCAACATTCGGCAATACGGTCGGGCCGTTCGTTGCGATCATCCTGGCCGGACCCGTGCTCGCCGTATTCGGCTATTTCGTCCACCGGACGCTGATCTCGCACGTATCGGGCACACGCACCGCCTCGCTTGAGGGCGAAGGCCACTACGCCCAGCTCATTCTCACGCTCGGCATCGCACTGATCCTGCAGAATGGCGGCTTGATCGTGTTCGGCTCGGTGCTGGCCTCGATCCGCACGCCGCTGTCGAGCTCGGCCTGGGAGCTCGGGCCCTTCTTCGACATGAGCATCTTCCTCAACAAGGCCCGCAGCATCGATATGGTGGTCTCGTTGGCGATGATGATCCTGCTCTCGCTCTTGATCACGCGGACGCGGATCGGCAAGTCGCTGCGCGCCGCCGCCGACAATCCGACCGCCGCGACCTATATGGGCATCGACGTCGACCGCGCGCACCGCACCGCCTTTGCGCTCGGCTGCGGCATCACCGCGATCGCCGGCGGCTTGCTCGCCACCAATTATCCGTTCCATCCCTTCGTCGGCCTCGAATACGTCATCGTGATGTATGCCGGCGTCGTGCTCGGCGGCATGGGCAGCATCATCGGCGCCTTCTGGGGCGGCATGACGATCGGCCTCGTTCAACAGATGTCGACGCTGATCCTGCCGACGCAGTTGCAGAACGCCGCGATCTTCGCCGTGTTCCTCCTCATCATCTTCTTCCGCCCGCAAGGTTTCTTCGGCCGCATGGTCGAGAGGACGTGACCATGTTCCGGATGCGCTCCTTTCTGCCGCCCCTGCTCTTCACGCTCGCTTATGCCGGGATCTCGCTCGGCGTCACCAACTCCTACTACCAGCTGATCCTGACGCTGGTGCCGGTGTGGGCGGTGTTCGGCCTGTCCTGGAATCTGCTCAGCGGCTACACCGGGCTGATCTCGTTCGGCCACGCCGCCTTCTTCGGGATCGGCGCCTATGCGACCGCGCTCGGGCAGATCTATTTCAACATCTCGCCCTGGCTGCTGATCCCGGTTGCCGCCATGCTCGGCGGCATCGCCGGGCTCCTGATCGGCTTTCCAACCTTCCGCCTGCAAGGCCACTACTTTGCGCTGGCGATGCTCGCCTACCCGCTCGCCATTCTCTACGTGTTCGAGTGGCTCGGCTTCCAGGAGGTGACGCTTCCGATCAAGCGCGACGCGCCGATCGCCTTCATGCAGTTCACCGATCCCCACCTCTACACGCTGCTGGGGCTCGCACTCATGCTGGCCACAATCGTGCTGACGCAGGTGATCGAGCGTTCGCGCTTCGGCATGGCGCTGCTCGCCATCAAGCAGAACGAGGCTGCGGCTGAAGCGGCCGGCATCAACACGCTGGCGTGGAAGCTGCGCGCGATCGTCCTTAGCGGCGCGATCGCCGCCGCCATCGGCGGGTTCTACGCCCAGATCCTGCTGGTCGTGACTCCGGCATCGGTGTTCGGCATGCTGGTGTCCGCACAGGCGCTGACGGTTGCGATGTTCGGTGGCGTCGGCACGGTCTGGGGTCCCGTGATCGGCTCGGTGATCCTGATCCCGCTCGCCGAGATTTTGCATGCCGAGGCCGGTGCGCGGATCCCCGGAATTCAGGGCGTCATCTTCGGCATCGCCATCGTCTGCGTCATCCTGCTGGCGCCCGAGGGCCTGTTCTGGAAATTGCGCGATGTCCTGCGCAAGCGAACCGTGACCAAGGCGATCGTTGGCGACACGCCAGAAGCAACCGTCGCCAACATCGCGACGCTGAAGCCCGCCGCGCGGCAGCGTGCGGCTACCGGCGAGGTCGTCCTTGAGGTCCGCAATCTCTCGCGCTCCTTCGGCGGTCTTAAGGCCGTGCAGGATGTCAGCTTCAAGCTGTATCAGAACGAGATCCTCGGCATCATCGGCCCCAATGGCGCCGGCAAGACCACGCTGTTCAACCTCCTCAACGGCTTCCTGAAGCCGGGCCAGGGCGAAGTCCTGATCGACGGACGCAACATGTCCGGCCAGCGGCCGCACAAGATCTGCGAGGCCGGCATCGGTCGTACATTCCAGGTGATGCGGCCGTTCCTGCGCATGTCGATCCTCGACAACGTCGTGGTCGGCGCCTATGTGCGCGCCCGCACTGACGACCAGGCGCGCCAGTTCGCTGCCGACGCAGTCGCCCGCGTCGGACTATCCGCAGTCGCGGATCGCGTCGCCGGCGAGCTTTCGACCAAGGAACTGCGGCTGATGGAGCTTGCCCGCGCGATCGCCGGCCAGCCGCGCATCCTGCTGCTCGACGAGACGCTCGCGGGCCTCGGCCATGGCGAGGCCGACGAGGTCGTTGCCGTGATCCAGCAGCTCGCACGCGACGGCATGACCATCGCGATCATCGAGCACACCATGCAGGCGATGGTACGCCTCGTCGACCGCTTCCTCGTGCTCGACCACGGTGCCGTCATCACCGAAGGCCTGCCGGAAGCTGTGACGCGCGACAACCGCGTGATCGAGGCCTATCTCGGCAAGAAATGGGCGGCCCATGCTGCGAATTGAAGGATTGAGCGCGGGCTATTCCGCAAAACCCGTCCTGAACGACGTCTCGATCAATGTCGGCGCAGGCCAGTTCGTCGCGATCGTCGGTCCCAACGGGGCCGGCAAGACCACGCTGTTCAAGACGATCTCCGGCATCGTGAAGCCGAGCGGCGGAAAAATCACCTTCGACGGCGTCGACCTGCTCGCAGTGCCACCGCCGCAGCGTGCCCATCTTGGCATCGCCCATGTCCCCGAGGGACGCCAGGTATTCCCATCACTGACGGTGATGGAAAATCTGGAAATGGGCGCGATGACCGAGAGCGGCCGGCGCGACTGGCAAGCCAACATCGAGCGTATTTTCGAATGGTTGCCGGTGCTGAAGGAACGCCGCGATCAGTTCGCCGGCACGATGTCCGGCGGCCAACAGCAGATGCTCGCGATCGGCCGTGGGCTGGCCTCCTCGCCAAAGCTGCTGATGCTGGACGAGCCGTCGATGGGGCTCGCGCCGTCGACCGCAGACTTCATCTTCGAACGACTGATCGAGATCCGCCGCCATTCCGGTCTGACCATGCTGCTGGTCGAGCAGCGCGTCGCGGAAGCACTGGAATCGGCCGATCATGGCTACGTCCTCGAAGCCGGACATGTCGTGCTCGAAGGCAACAACGACACGCTGCGCGCCGACGACCGCGTCCGCAAAGCCTATCTCGGGATGTGACCAACATAGAAACAAAGACCAGGGAGAAAACGCAATGAACAAGACAACAAAGGGTCTCTCGCGCCGGACCGTTTTGTCCGGCGCCGCCGCCGTCAGCCTTGCCGGTGTGGCACGCGCGCAGACACCGGCCGAGGTCAAGGTCGGACTGATCGTGCCGCTATCGGGCATCTACACCCGCCCCGGCCAGGTCATGAAAATGGGCGCTGAAATGGGCATCGAGCACATCAACGCGCAGGGAGGCATCAAGGCGCTCGGCGGCGCCAAGCTGAAGCTGGTCGTGATCGACTGCGGCGACACCACCGAGAAAGCCAAGAACGCGGCGCAGCGCATGGTCGCGCAGGAGCCGGATCTGGTCGCGGCCACCGGCTCTTATCTCTCGTCCTTTACACTCGCCGTCACTGAGGTGACCGAGCGCGCCGAATTGCCGATGCTGACGCTGTCCTATTCAGACCTGCTCACCGACCGCGGCTTCAAGTATATCTTCCAGACTGCCGCAACCGCGAGCCGCCAGTCCGAGCTCGGCCTGCCGACCCTGATGAAGCTCGCCGAGAAGGCATCAGGCAAGCGGCCAAAGACCGTCGCGATGCTGATGGACAACACCGCAACCTCGGTCGCTACCGCCAAAGCTTTGAAGGAAAAACTGTTCGCGCAGGAGGGCCTCCAGCTCGTCGTCGAGGAAGTCTGGACCCCGCCGCTGTCGGATGCGACGCCGCTGATCCAAAAGGTCCGCTCGGCCAAGCCCGACCTGCTGCTGTTCATGCCGAACGCGATCTCGGACGCGAAGCTCGGGCTGGAGAAGATCAGCGAGTTTGGCCTCGGCCAGGGCAAGATCCCGACCGTGTCTTTCAGCATCACCATTGCCGAGCCCGACATGCTCCAGAGCGTGAGCCCCGAGATCGTGCAGGGCATCATGACCATCGTCGCGAGCTGGGGCGCGAAGGGGCACGAAGCCCTGATCGCCGAACTCAAGGCCAAGTACAAGGAGCCCTGGGCGACGCAGAACGTCATCTCGACCTATGGCGACATGTGGGTGATGAAGGAAGCGCTGGAGAAGGCCGGCAAGGCCGACCGCAATGCGGTCGCGCAGGCCTTGCGCACGCTGGATGCCGGCGATTCCAAATATTATCCGGGCGGTCAGCTCAAATTCGACGAGAAGGGCCGCCGCGTCGGCGCCGGCGTCGTCATCGTGCAATGGCAGTCGGGCGTGCCTGTCACCGTCTACCCGCCCGAGCTCGCGCAGGCAGAGCCGTTCTGGCCGAAGAAGCCTTAAGCGCCGCGCGCTTTTTTCAGGGAGGAGAATTGTCATGACTGCAAAGAACAAGTTCACGATCTCGCGGCGAACATTGCTTGCCGGCGCTTCCGGCACGCTGATCGCATCCCGCGCCGGCTGGGCGCAGCAACCTTCCGAAGTCAAGGTCGGCCTGCTGGTGCCGATCTCCGGGCTCTATGCCCGCCCTGGTACCGTGATGCGCGAAGGCGCCGAGATGGCGGTCGATCACATCAATGCGCAAGGCGGCGTCAAGGCGCTCGGCGGCGCCAAGCTGAAGCTCGTCGTGCTCGATTCCGGCGACACCACCGAGAAGGCCAAGAACGCGGCCCAGCGCATGGTCGCACAGGAGACCGATCTGGTCGCGGCCAGCGGCGCGTACCTGTCCTCGTTCACGCTCGCGGTGACCGAGGTCACCGAACGCGCCAACCTGCCCGTCCTCACCCTCTCCTACTCCGACCTCATCACCGACCGCGGCTTCAAATACGTATTTCAGACCGCGGCCACCGCAGGTTCGCAGGCACGGCAGGCACTGCCCCAGCTCATCAAGCTGGCGGAGACGGCGTCCGGCAAGCGGCCGAAGACGGTCGCGATCCTGACCGACAACACCGGCGCCTCGATCGCCTCCGCAAAGGCGATGCGCGAAGGCCTGCTGGCCGAGAACCAGTTGCAGTTGATCGTCGACGAGACGTTTACGCCGCCGCTCGCGGATGCAACCTCGCTGGTACAGAAGATCCGCTCGGCGAAACCCGATTTGCTGTTCTTCCTGCCGACGGTGATCTCGGACGCAAAGCTGCTGCTCGAGAAGATGAACGAGTTCGGCCTCGGCCAGGGCAAGATACCGACCATCTCGTTCGGCATCGCGATCGCCGAGCCGGACATGCTGCAAACCGTCAGCCCCGAATTGCTTCAGGGCGTGCTGACCTGCGTCGCAAGCTGGGGTGCCAAGGGCCACGAGGCGCTGATCGCCGAACTGAAGACCCGCTACAAGGAGCCGTGGATGACGCAGAACGCGATCTCCACCTATGGCGACATGTGGGTGATCAAGGACGCGCTGGAGAAGGCCGGCAAAGCCGATCGCGTTGCCGTCGGCGAAGCGCTGCGCACCATGGATGCCGGTCCCTCTAAATATTACCCGCTCGGCGAGATCAAGTTCGACGAGAAGGGCCGCCGCGTCGGCGCCGGCATGACCATCGTGCAATGGCAGGCCGGCGTGCCGGTGACGGTGTTCCCGCCGGAGCTCGCGCTGGCAAAGCCGTTCTGGCCCAAGAACTGACAACGCTCAAATAAGAAACGGAGAGCAACATGGACAAGGCGACTTACGACCGCGGCCTCGAAATCCGCAAGAGCGTGCTGGGCAACGAGTTCGTCGACAAGGCGATCGCATCGGCGGACGAGTTCAATCGCCCGATGCAGGATCTGACCACGGAGTATTGCTGGGGCTACGTCTGGGGCCGCGAAGGCCTCACGCGCAAGACGCGCAGTTTCCTCAATCTGGCGATGCTCTGTGCACTCAACCGCCCGCATGAGCTGAAGACCCATGTCCGCGGTGCGCTCGCCAACGGCGCCACCAAGGAGGAGATCCGCGAGGTCTTCATGCAGGTCGCGATCTATTGCGGCGTGCCGGCGGGCGTGGATGCGTTCCGCAACGCGAAGGAAGTCTTCGCCGAGCTCGACAAAAAGTAACGGAGCCCGGCTGCGATGAAGGACAAATGGGCACTGGTAACCGGCGCGACGGCGGGCCTCGGCTTAGCCATCGCGGAAGGCCTGGCCGGTGCGGGCGCCAACATCGTCCTTCACGATCTCGTCGCACCTAAGCAGGCCGCAGATCACCTGCGCGCCCGCTTGGGCGTGGAGGTCATCGCGGCCGGTGCTGATCTATCCCAACGAGAGGCAATCGAGACCATGATGGCCGATCTGCTCGATCGCTGCGGCGCCATCGACATTCTCGTCAACAATGCCGTTGTCAGGCATTTCTCCGCGGTCGAACAGTTTCCGCCGGAGAAGTGGGAACAGGCGCTCGCCGTCAACCTCTCGGCGCCGTTCCATCTGATCCGCCTGGCGTTGCCGGCAATGAAGCAGCGCGGCTGGGGCCGCATCATCAATCTGGGCTCGATCTATTCGAGCCGCGCGGTCGAAGACCGCATCGACTACGTCACCACCAAGACGGCCATCCTGGGCATCACCCGCGCCGTCGCCATCGAGACGGCACGCAGCGGCATCACCTGCAACACGATTTGCCCCGGTACGCTACCGACGCCCGCGATTCTGAACAAGATCGCCGGCATCGCCGCGAACAACGGCCGCCCTGTCGAGGACGTCACCCGCGACTATCTCGGCGAGCGCCAGCCGACGCAGCGGTTCGTCGAGATGGATGCCGTCGCCGCCATGGTCGTCTTTCTCTGTGGACCCGCCGCAAACGACATCACCGGCGCCAGCCTGCCCATCGATGGCGGCTGGTCGGTCGCATGAGGACATTGGAATGGGAGTGCTGCAATGACTGAACAATCGGGCCAGACCGTCGTGCTGACGGGCGCCGCCGGCGGCATGGGACGCGCCATCACCAAGGCGCTGCTGGAGAGCGGCCGCCGCGTCGTGCTGGTCGACCGCGATGCCAAGGCCCTTCAGGAACTGGCGGCTTCAGCCGGCGATGCCGTATTTCCGATCCAGCTCGACATCAGCGACGCCAAGGCCGTGGATGGCCTGCCCGACGCCATTCCCGGCCATTTCAAGCCAATCGATGTCCTCATCAATAACGCCGGCCACGACATCGGCGGACGGACCCGCTTCGACATCGGTTCCGCAGACGACTGGTCCAACATCATCCAGACCAATCTGATCGGCCTGATGCGCGTCACCCGCGCGATCCTCCCCGGCATGGTCCAGCGCAACACCGGCCATGTCGTCAATATCAGCTCGATCAACGCCGTCCGTATCGTCCCTGATATGGCCGCCTACAGCACCAGCAAGGCGGGCGTGCACATGTTCACCGAGACGCTCCGGGGTGAGTTGGCGGAAACCGCGATCCGGGTCACGGAGCTCCAGCCCGGCCTGACCCGGACCAACATCATCCTGACCCGTTATCGCGGCGATACGCAGAAGGAAAAGGACTATTTCGACCAGTTCAGGATGGCGCTCGAACCGGCCGATATTGCCCGCTCGATCGTCTTCGCCCTCGACCAGCCCGCCCACGTTCAAATTGCCGAAATGATGATTCTGCCTGTAAACCGGTACTGAGTTTTCCCGAACAGGACCCGGACATGGAAAGACGTAGCGAATTGCAGTCGACGCTCCGCATCGAGGACGTCCCGACCGTCCGGGCGATGGTCGCGCAAAAGCTGCGCGAGGCGATCATGTCCGGGACGCTGAAACCGGGGCAGCGGCTGGTCGAGCGCGAGCTCTGCGAGATGATGGGCGTCAGCCGCCCCTCGATCCGCGAGGCACTGCGGGCGTTGGAGGCCGATGGGCTGGTCAACACCGTTCCTCACCGCGGCCCCGTGGTCTCCACGATCAGCCTGGAGGAGGCGCGGCAGCTCTACACGGCCCGCGCGGTCCTCGAAGGATTTGCCGGCCGCGAATGCGCCCGAATTAACGACCCCGAGGTCGCCCGCCGGATCGGCGATGCCCTGACGCGGCTGAAAGCCGCCGCCGCCAAGCAGGACCTGGTCGGCTGCCTCGAAGCCAAGACCGACTTTTACGGCGCGCTGATCGGCGGCTGCCGTAATGCCTTCATCGAGCGCATGCTCAAGCCGCTCCACGACCGCATCCAGCTGTTGCGGATCACGTCGATGTCGCAGCCGAAACGGATCAACAAGAGCCTGCGCGAGGTCACCGCGATCTGGCGCGCGATCCAGAGCGGCGATGCGGACCTCGCCGAGCGCTGCTGCGTCGACCACATCAACGCGGCCGCCGTGGCCGCGCTCGACATGATTGAAAAATCGTCGGCGGCCAAGGAGGCGGCGCCTTCCGACGACTAAGAAAATGCCGCCAGGGAGTGCTCGATGAAGTCTGTTGTACGATCGCTGATCCTGTTTCTTCTGCTCTGTCCCTGCGGCCGGGCAATCGCCGACGACTTTCCCAATCGTCCGGTCACGATGATCGTGCCCTTCTCTGCCGGCGGCCCCGGCGACGTCATCGCGCGCATCCTCGGCAATACCATGAGCGCGACGCTGAAGCAGTCCATCGTCATCGAGAACGTCGTCGGCGCCGGCGGCACGCTCGGCACCAATCGTGTCGCCAAGGCGCCGCCCGATGGCTACACCGTGCTGCTGATGCATGTCGGCCAGGCCACCGCGCCCTCCCTCTACGCGAAACTGCCATTCGATCCAGTCGGCGACTTCGCCATGATCGGCCTCGTCACCGACGTGCCGATGATCCTAGTGGCGCGGCCGAATTTCCCGGCCAAGGATTTAAGCGAGATGATCGCGCGGATCCGCAGCGAGGGTGACAAGATGACCTTCGGCAATGTCGGCCTCGGCTCGGCCTCGCAGCTCTGCGGCCTGATGTTCATGAGCACGACTGATACAAAGCTTTCGCAGATCTACTACAAGGGCGGCGGACCCGCGCTGAATGACGTCATCGCCGGGCATATCGACGTCTATTGCGATCCCGCGACGGGGCCGACGCCTTACATTCAGTCGAAGACGATCAAGGGCTACGCCATCACCAGCAAGAATCGTGTCGCGACGCTGCCGGACGTGCCGACCTCGGCCGAGGCGGGCGTCCCCGAATTCAATGTCACCACCTGGTACGGCCTCTACGCGCCGCGCGGCACGCCGAAGCCCGTCGTCGATCGTCTGGTGAGTTCGCTCCAGACGGCTTTGAAAGATCCGGCCCTCATCAGCCGCTTTGCCGAACTCAGCATGACCCCAGTCGAGCAAGAGCGTGCCACGCCAGATGCCCTCGAGGCCTTCTTGAAGTCCGAGATTGGCAAATGGGGACGAATTATCAAAGCCGCTGGAATCGAACCGCAGTAAACGTCAGCGAAAGATGCGGCTGGTCCGGCAAACCGCTCTAGAAGGAAACAGCGTGTTCTACAGGAAACTGATCCACGCCGTTCCGCTCGAGAACGTCACCTCGCGCTTCGCGATGGAGAAGATCAAATCGATCACGGCGCTGCCGATCCCGGTGGTGGCGGCGGAATAAGAGCTAACAAGCGGCGAACCTACCGAACCGCGCAAGGCGCTCGGCCTGCAATCCCTGCGTTTGATTTCTCGTTCGAGCTGCCGCGGTGCACCCCGGCATGCGGCAATCTGCGCATTCGTTCGAATAGGCTTCGCCTTGCCTAGCCAAGGCCGTACGTTGACGAGATTGCGGCAAATGGTACGATTTGGATGGGCTTGGCCTGGCGAATTGAACCAGGCGCTGGAATGAACGCGTGAGGGGCCAGCCCCATCGCGTCAAGAGCCGCACGTGCGCCCTGCTTTTCATGCATCCCGCACGCGGAAACAGTGAATCGGTAACTGCGCGCCTCAACGAATGGGGGCGGATTTATGGGGGATGAAGCGGAGTACCGGGCGAGCCCGCTTCGGCTGGGACCGGGATTCAGCTGGGGCATGGTCTACCGACATGAACCTTTCATCGTTTCTGGGCGCCGGCTGGGCCCACGGTCCACAGGTCCTCTGCGACGAGGAAGGGATGCTCCTGTGCCGAACCTCCCGCGAGCGCATCGACGGTGAGCGACAAGTGGTGCTGGCCGTTGTTCCGGCAGCCGAGCACCCAAGCCCGCAGAGCCTGGACCGCCTGGCGCACGAATTTGCATTGAGGGACGAACTGGACAGTGCTTGGGCGGCGAAGCCGCTCGAACTCGTGCAGGATCACGGCCGCACGATCCTCGTCCTGGAGGATCGCGGCGGCGAACCGTTGACCTGGCTGACAGACGCTCCCATGGAGACGGGCAGTTTTTTACGCCTCGCAATCCAGATCGCCGTCACGCTGGGCAAGGTCCATCAACACGGTCTGGTGCACAAAGATATCAAGCCGGCAAATATCCTGGTGAGCCGCGGCAAAAGCAGCGTACATCTCACTGGCTTCGGCATTGCAACACGTCGCCCGCGCGAACGGCTGTCGGCGGCCACCCACGAGTCGATCGCGGGCACATTCGCTTACATGTCCCCCGAGCAGACGGGGCGCATGAACCGCTCGATCGACTCCCGAAGCGATCTGTACTCACTCGGCATCACCCTCTACCAGATGGTCACGGGCTCGCTTCCATTCACCGCGTCCGATCCGATGGAATGGGTTCACTGTCATGTCGCAAGAGAGCCGGAGGCCCCGGCCAAGCGCACCGCCAACGTGCCCGCCGCAGTTTCCAGTTTGATCATGAAGCTGCTCTCCAAGATGGCCGAGGAGCGCTACCAGACAGCAGGCGGCGCCGAGAGGGATCTGCAACGTTGTCTTGCGGAATGGGAGCTTCGGCGCCGCATCGATGAATTCCCGCTGGGCCAGCACGACACGCCCGACCGGCTGCTCGTTCCCGAGAAATTGTACGGAAGGACATCCGAGCGCGAGATGTTGTTTGCCTCGTTCGAACGGATCGTCAAAAGCGGCGCGCCGGAACTGGCGCTGGTCGCCGGATATTCCGGCATCGGAAAGTCCTCCGTTGTCAACGAGCTGCACAAAGTGCTGGTGCCCTCGCATGGGTTGTTTGCATCCGGCAAATTCGATCAGCACAAGCGCGACATTCCCTACGCCACTCTCGCCAAGGCATTCCAGGGCCTGGTCCGTCCCCTTCTCGGTAAACGGGAGGTCGAGCTGAGCGAGTGGCGACAGGCCCTGCTCAGCGCGCTTGGTCAAAACGGGCAGCTCGTCGTGGACCTGATCCCGGAGCTGAAGGCCATCATCGGCGAACAACCGCCTGTTCCGGAGTTGCCGCTGCAGCACGCGCAAAGCCGCTTTCACGGCGTATTCGAGCGGTTCATCGGCGTGTTTGCGCGGGCTGAACACCCGCTGGTGCTGTTCCTCGATGACTTGCAATGGCTCGATATGGCGACGTTCGAGCTGATCGAGGATATCTTGAGCCGGTCAGAGCTGAAGCACCTGTTGCTGATCGGCGCTTACCGCGACAACGAGGTGGATTCCGCTCATCCCATCATGCGCATGCGTGAGGCCATCAAGGTGCGGGGGCGACGGGTGGTGGAGTTCACGCTCGTGCCGCTTGGCCGCAGGCATCTCGGCCAGTTGCTTGCGGACACGCTTCGCTGCGAGCCCAGAGACGCAGCGCCGCTCATCCAACTCGTCCACGAGAAAACCGCGGGCAATCCGTTCTTCGCCATTCAATTCATGTTCTCGCTGGTTGAAGAAGGCCTGCTTGCCTTCGACCACGATTCAGGCCGCTGGTCCTGGGACCTCGATCGCATTCACGCCAAGCGATACACCGACAACGTCATCGAGCTCATGCTGGGGAAGCTCACCCGGCTCCCCGTGGCTACGCGCACGGCCCTCCAGCAGATGGCCTGTCTCGGAAATATCGCCGAGGTTGCGGTGCTTTCGATCGTGCTCGGTACCTCGGATGAGCGGGTCGATGCTGACTTGTGGCCTGCCGTTCGCCGGGAGTTCGTAGAGCCCCAAGGCGACACCTACCGGTTCGTCCATGACCGGTTCCAGGAGGCGGCCTACGCGCTGATTCCGGAAGAAGAACGGGCTGCGGCCCATCTGCGCATTGGCCGATTGTTCGCAACACGAACCGCACCGGGCGCCATCGAGGAGAACGTCTTCGAAATCGTCAGCCAACTCAACCGCGGCATACCCCTGATCGCTGCGCCCGAGGAGCGCGTCAGGCTGGCGGAGCTCAACCTGTTGGCCGGTCGCCGCGCCAAGGCCGCGACGGCGTTCGCCATGGCGCACACCCATTTCGCGATCGGCGAGGCCGTGCTGCCCCGGGATCGCTGGGAGCAACATTACGCGCTCAGCTTCACGCTGGCGCTGCAGCGGGCCGAGTGCGAATTCCTGGCCGGCGAAGGCGCCACCGCGAACACGCGCCTTGCCGAACTGGCAAAGCGCGCAACAACCCTGCCCGACCTCGCGGCAGTGACCCGATTGCGAATGGAGCCAAGCGATCGCGACGTCGAGACTGCACTCGACTATCTGCGGCGCGTCGATATCGACTGGTCGGCACATCCGACGCCGGATGAAGTCCAGCGCGAATATGAGCGGATGTGGCAACAGATCGGCGACCGACCGATCGAGGCGCTGCTCGATCTGCCGCAGATGGCAGATCCGGTCGCGCGTGGAACCATGGACGTTCTCACAGTCCTGGTCTCGCCCGCCTGGTATATCGACGAGGGCTTGCGCCGTCTCATCATTGGGCGCATGGCCAATCTCAGTCTGCAATACGGTAACTCCGACGCATCGTGCCTCGCATACATCGTGCTCGGCACCGTGCTTGGCCCCGACTTTGGCGACTACGCTGCCGGCTACCGTTTCGCCCGGCTCGGCCTCGATCTGGTCGAAACCCGAGGACTTGACCGGTTCAAGGCCCGCGTCTATCTCGGCTTCGGAAGCTGGACTCAACATGTGAGGACGGGTCGCCCCTGGCTGAAGCGGGCCTTCGACGCAGCACAACAGGTCGGCGACGTGAACTATGCAAGCTTCACCCGCCATCACCTCCTGACGCATCTTCTCGCCTGCGGCGATCCGCTCGCCGAGGTGCAGAGCGAAGCGGAGGCCGGCATCGATTTCGCACGCCAAGCGCGCATTGACCTTGCGGCCGATCGGATTGCCGGACAGTTGCAGCTCGTCCGGTCGCTGCGCGGACTCACCGCGAAGTTTGGTTGCTTCGATGACGCCGGATTCAGCGAGGTGCAGTTTGAGCGTCGTCTCGAGACGGAGCCGCATCTGGAGCAGGCCGGATTTTGGTACTGGACCCGCAAGCTCCAGGCACGCGTCCTTGCCAATGACTCCGCCGCCACCGCAGCCGCGGCTAAGGCCAACAAGCTCCTCTGGACCTCGAAAGCCCTGTTCGATCGGGTCGAGTTTCACTTCTATGCTGCCCTGGCCGAGGCCGCATCCTGTGAGGCCGCCGCGCCAGGCGAACGAGCACCGCATCTCGACAATCTGACCGTCCACCATCGCCAGCTCCAGCAATTGGCGGAGGTCAGCCCGGAAGATTTCGCCGACCGCGCCGCTCTCGTCTCAGCGGAAATCGCGCGCATCGACGGTCGCGAGCTCGATGCGATGCGCTTCTACGACCGGGCCATCGCCTCGGCGCACGCGAACGGCTTCCCTCAAAACGAAGCAATCGCCAACGAGCTTGCCGGGCGTTTCTACGCGACGAGCGGGTTCGAGAAGATTGCCTATGCCTATCTGCGCGATGCCCATTATGGATTTCTTCGCTGGGGAGCCGAGCCCAAGGTCAGGCAGCTCGAACGCCTCTATCCCCGGCTCCACGTCGCCGAAGACACCAGTTCCGGAAGCAGACTGACCGTCCAGCAGATGGACGTCACCGCCGTGGTGAAGGCGTCTCAGGCCGTCTCGAGTGAAATCGAGCTGCCGAAGCTGGTCGAGACGTTGATGAAAATCGCGCTGCAGAACGCCGGCGCCGATCGCGGCCTGCTGATCTTGTCACGGCATGACGACTTCCGTATCGAGGCTGAGGGTCAATCCAAGGGCGACGAGTTCACGGTCGCCATGCATCAAGCCTCCCTCTCAACACCGAATTGTCCGGAAGCCCTGCTGCGTTACGTCATTCGCTCGCAAAAACCTCTCATCGTCGACGATGCGACGCGGCCTGATCCGCTTTACGGCGATGACTATGTGCGCCGCCGACGCCCAAGATCCATCCTTTGCCTGCCGCTCCTGAAGCAAGCCAAGCTTATCGGATTGCTCTACCTTGAGAACACGTTGACGACGCACGCCTTCACGCCCGATCGCGTGGCGGTGCTGGACCTGCTGGCGGCCCAAGCCGCGATCTCGCTGGAGAACACGCTGCTCTATCGCGATCTTCAGGAGCGCGAAGCTCGCATCCGCCGGCTCGTCGAGTCCAACATTATCGGCATTCTGTTCTGGGACGGCAGCGGCGATATCAGCTACGCCAACGACGCCTTCCTGAGCATGACCGGATATTCCAGGCAGGAACTGATCTCGAACGCCGTCCGCTGGAAGGACATGACCCCGGCGGAATACCGCGACGAAGACACGCAGCGGATCGAACAACTCAGAGCATCGGGACAAACCGCCTCGCGAGAGAAGGAGTTCATCAGGAAGGACGGCAGCCGCGTTCCTGTTCTCATCGGTTCCGCCTTACTGGCCGGATCGTCCGATCAATGCATTTCGTTCGTCCTCGATCTCACCGCGCGAAAGCAGGCGGAAGAGAAGTACCGCCTGCTCATGGAGCAGGCGCATGACGCGATCCTGGTTCTTGATCCAAGGGGCCTGGTGATCGAAGCAAACCGCACGGCCGGGGTCATGCTGGGACCGCCTCGGGAGCAGATCATCGGCCTCCCGTTCCGCTCCATCCTCGTTCCTGCCGACGCGACCGAAATCGACACCTTGCTGGCGCCGGACTCGGCGGGTCTGTTACAGATTCGCCTGGATGGCCCCGACGGAAACGGCCTCGATGTCGAGCTCTCGGCCGCTCACGTCTCGACAGGCGGCCAGGAACTGGTCATCGTGATCGGCCGCGACATCAGCCAACGTCTGCGCCTCGAGCAGCAATTGCGCCAGGCGCAGAAGATGGATGCGGTCGGCCAGCTCACCGGCGGTGTCGCCCATGACTTCAACAACATCCTGACGGTGATCACCGGAACCATACAGATCCTGATCGACGGCCTTTCGGATCAACCCGAGCTGGTCACCATAGCGCAGATGATCGACGATGCCGCCACGCGCGGTGCCGATCTGACGATGCAGCTCCTCGCATTCGCGCGCAAGCAACCGCTGCAACCCCGTAACGTCGACGTCAACAATCTCGTTGACGATACCGCCAAGCTCCTGCGACCAACGCTCGGCGAACATGTCCAGATCGGCTCCGTTCTGCAGGCCGATTGCTGGCATGCACTGATCGATCCGGGCCAGCTCTCGACCGCCCTGATCAATCTGGCTGTGAATGCGCGCGACGCGATGGCCGGCGGAGGCAAGATCTCCTTCGGCACCACGAATGTCAGCTATGGCTCCGACAATTCGGGCCCGGACGAAATTCTCGGCGACTTCGTCCTGGTCACGGTGAGCGACACCGGCTCAGGCATTCCGCTCCGAATCCGCGACAAGATATTCGAGCCCTTCTTCACGACCAAGGAGCTCGGCAAGGGAACGGGCCTCGGATTGAGCATGGTATATGGCTTCATCAAGCAATCCGGTGGTCACATCAAAATCGATAGCGAGGAAGGGCTGGGAACGACCTTCAACCTGTACCTGCCGCGCTCGACCCAGGCCGCTGCAACTTCGAACCTGGCGGCGAAGGGAGAGCTGCAACGCGGCAGCGAAACCATCCTCCTGGTCGAGGACGACGAGCTGGTTCGCAATTATGTAGAGGCGCAGCTCAAGAGCTTCGGCTATCGCACGATAGTGGCCGCCAATGGTCCCGAGGCCCTGGCTCTCGTCGACCAGGGCATAGCCTTCGATCTGCTTTTCACGGACGTCGTCATGCCCGGCGGAATGAACGGCCGCGAACTCGCCGATGCCGTACTCCAACGGCGCCCCGGCCTGCCCGTGCTCTATATGTCGGGCTATCCGGAAGCAGCCATGATGCATGACGGTCGGCTGGACCCTGACATCACGCTGCTGAGCAAGCCATACCGGCCGGCGGATCTGGCACACGCAATTCGTCAGGTCCTCAACGCGCGGGAACGTCCGGGCGCCGTGCATTGAACGCACCAAAGGTCGGCCATTCCCCCGCCTGCATCCGCGCCGTATCGCTTGCCATCCTCAGTTTGCCGACAGATGGATCACATTCCAGGACGCCGGCTTGAGCGTCGCCTGCAATCGCCCGCCGTCGAAGGATATACTCTCCAACGCCGCCGGCTTGACCTTGCCCGGCGCATGTTTGGTATTCGTCGCCTCGAGATCGTCATGCCGGAGTTCAAGCCGCTCACTCACCGTCAGCCGGCCGAAGCTTCTGGCCTCGACGCTCACCTCCATCTCCTGGTTCAGATCCCGATTGAGCAGAAACAGCGACAGGCCGCCGTTTTCATCCGCAACCGCCGCCATCTTGAGATATGGTACGCCGGGCACCGGAAACGCCTGATCTTGCGGACCGCGAGGATCGTAATAGGACGTATCGTAGGTCTCTGACTCCGTCTGCGCGCGCAAAACCGTGCCGCGGCCGAAGTGGCTCATGTGCGCGAACGGAAAGAAGATAGTCTGGCGCCAGGCAGCGCCCCCCGTCTCGGTCATGATCGGCGCGATGACGTTGACGAGCTGTGCGAGGCAGGCAACCCTCACCCGATCAGCGTGATTGAGCAGGGAGATGCAGGCGCCGCCGAAGGCGAGTGCATCCTCCATCGTATAGATTTCCTCGAGGATCGGCGGTGCCACCGGCCAGCCTTCCTTGACCCGGTCGGCGCGATTACGGCGCGTTCGATACCAGACGTTCCATTCATCGAAGCTCAGCATCAAGCGCTTGTTGGAACGTCGCTTGGCCGCAACCGCATCGGCAATCGCAACGACCTCGTCGATGAAGCTGTCCATCAGGTCGGGGCTGGCGAGAAACGATGCCGTGTCCTGCTTGTAATTGTTGAGATAGGTATGAAGGGAAATGTAGTCGACATGATCGAACGTATGCTCAAGGACCGTGTCCTCCCACTGGCCGAAGGTCGGCATGTTGCGCCCCGACGACCCGCATGCCGCCAATTCGATGGTCGGATCCACCCAGCGCATCATTTTGGCGGCTTCGCGCGCGAGCGCACCATAATCGGCGGCGCTCTTGTGCTCCATTTGCCAGGGCCCGTCGACCTCATTGCCGAGGCACCACAGCTTGATATCGTGCGGCTTGTCCCAGCCGTGAGCACGGCGCAGGTCCGACCACGCCGTTCCGCCCGGATGGTTGCAATATTCGACCAGATTACGCGCCGCATCGCCGCCGCGGGTGCCGAGATTGACCGCCATCATCGGCGCGACGTCGGCGGCCTTGCACCAGTCCATGAATTCATTGGTACCAAAACTGTTCGTCTCGGTGCTGAACCAGGCAAGATCGAGCCGCACCGGCCTCGCCCCCTGCGGCCCGACGCCGTCCTCCCAATTATAGCCCGAGACGAAATTGCCGCCGGGATAGCGAATGAGCGTCGGCCCGAGCTCCTTCACCAGCGCGAGCACGTCCTTCCGAAAGCCCCGCTCGTCCGCGGTCGAATGGCCGGGCTCGTAGATACCGCCGTAGACGCATCGCCCCAGATGCTCGACAAACGCACCGAACAAGCGAGGGTCGGTGTGACCGATGGCGAAGTCGCGGTCGATCAGAACTCTGGCTTTTCTCATGCTCTTCTCTCGGGTTTCCCGGGGCTGATGAGACCGTCCAAGCTGGGAGCTACATTCTGCATGGCTCCGGCTACCTCGGGCAATAGCACGGCTTCACGCAATTGGTGCGTATAGGGATGCCGCGGCGCGTTTAACACCGTTCTCGCATCGCCGCTTTCGACGACGCTGCCCTTCTGCATGATCATGATGCGATCGCTGATGTAGTAAGCGGTAGCCAGATCATGCGTAACGTAGATGATCGATATCCCAAGATCGTCCCGCAGCGTCTTGAACAGATTGACGATGGACATCCGCAAGGACGCATCGATCATGGACACCGGCTCGTCCGCCACGATCAATTTTGGCTCGGCCAGCAGCGCACGGGCAATCGCGACCCGCTGAAGCTGCCCACCAGAAAGCTCGTGCGGGTATCGGTCGCTCACCTCCCTGAGCGACAGCCCTACCTTGTGCAGCGCCGCATCAACGGCCGCAGCAACCGTGCCCTCCCCTGTCGTGCCGGAAAACCGACGTCGCGTCATAAGCAGATACCGCTCAACTCGCTTTAGCGGATTGAAGGATTCAAACGGATTCTGAAAGATCGGCTGTACCTTGTGCATGAACGCCATCCGGCTGGCACTGCCGCGAATGGCCGCGAGGTCGACACCATCGAGCCGTACTCTGCCGCCGGTCGGCGTCTCCATGTTCAGGATCATCCGGGCAAGGGTCGTCTTGCCGCTGCCGGATTCGCCGATGATTGCCAAAATCTCCGGTCGCCGGGAGGCAAGCTGGAAGCTCACCTTGTTTACCGCAACGATCGTCTCCCTCGACAACAGCCTTCCGCGGACGAAGGATCTGCTGACCTCCATGACGTCGAGCAGCAGATCATTCATGCCCTGTTGTCCGGGTTGACAGCGAAGCATGCAACCCGATGCCCGGCGGGGCCTTCACGCATGACCGGAACCTCCAGGCGGCAAATCTCGCTTGCGAGCGGACACCGCGGATGGAAACGGCAACCTGGCGGGGGATCGGCCAGATTTGGCGGGGCGCCGCCAAGACTCTGGCGCGGCGCGTCATCGCCGATGCGGGGAAGACTTGATATCAGGTGCTTGGTGTAGGGATGCAGCGGACGATGGAAAATCTCCGCGGTCGCGGCCTCCTCTACGAGACGCCCGGCATACATGATGGCAAGTCGGTCTGTGATATGCGCGTGCACGCCCATGTCGTGCGTGACGAACAGGACCGACGAGCCGGTCTCGCGCTGAATGCCGCGGATCATGCCGAGTACCTCTTTCTGCACCACCACGTCGAGCGCGGTGGTCGGCTCGTCGGCAACGATGAATTCGGGACGGCAAATCGTCGCGAGCGCGAGCGCGGCGCGTTGACGCATTCCCCCGGAGAGTTCGTGTGGAAAGGCGGCGAGCACTGAAGGATCAAGTCTCACCCGCGCCAGATGAGCAACTACCTGCTGCTCGAACTGCTTTCGGCCACCGCCGATATGCGGGTAAGCGAAATCGACGAATGAGGATCGGACCCGACGCACCGGGTTCAGGACATTCATTGATCCCTGCATGATACAGGACAGGTGCCGCCAGCGAATCCGCTCCACTTCAGCCCGCGGCGCACGGTGCAATCCGCTATAGCCTGGCAGAAACGCAAACTCCATGCTGCCACTCGTGATCTCGAGCGGAGGCCTGATCGCGCCTGCGATGCTCTTAATCAGCGTAGTCTTGCCCGAACTCGATTCGCCGGCGAGACCGTAGATCTCGCCCCGCCGAACAGCGAAGCTGACACCGTCAACCGCCCGGACGCCGCGCCTGACGCCGGCATGGCTGGTCCGATAACAGGCTTGCAGGTCGCGAACGCTGAGAAGCGGCTGGGCATCTTGATCCCCGTGCGGCTGCTCGGTGTTGGCAGCCATCACGACGCGCCTCCCGTGCTCCAGAGGCGGCTTCTCGGATCCATATGGGCGTTCACCGAGACCGCGAGCAGGAAGAGCCCGATGAACGCGATGACCACCGTGATGGTCGGAAAAGCAATCCACCACCAGATGCCCGCGACCATTGCCGTATGCTGGTTGGCCCAATAGATCATGCCGCCGATCGTTGGCGTGTTGATGTCGGTAAAGCCGAGCACCGCAAGCGTCACCTCGAGCCCGATCGACCACACCATGTTGTTCATGGTCGTGGAGAACAGGATCGGCATGACATAGGGTAGATGCTCTTCAGTCAGAATCTGCCGCGTGCTCATTCCGGAGAACAGGCTGGTCTGGGTGAACTCGCGCTGCCTCAAACTGATGACCACCGAACGGATCAGCCGTGCATCATAAGCCCAGCCGAAACAGGCCATGATCAGAGCCAGCATCAGCCATGAGATCCGGTCGCGCATCACGAAATAGAACAGCACCAGGATCGGCAGCAGCGGGATCACGATGAATGTATCATTCACGGACATCAGGACACGGTCGATCCAGCCCCCCTTGTAGCCACTGATCAGCCCGACCGCGAGCGCGACCACGCGGCTGGCCAGGGCCACCGTGCCTCCAAACAGCAACGTATTGCGGATGGCGAAGCACAGTTGCCAGAACACGTCCTGGCCGCGCGATGTCGTGCCAAACCAGTAAGTCGGCGACGGCGGCAGGTCGGGCGGCACCACATAGACGCTCTCCGGCGGATATGGGGAGAAGCTCGCCAGCACGGACAGCAGCAGAACGAAAGCAACCAGCACGGCCCCAATCCGGAACTCGGCCCTTGAGCGCAAGAGGTCGCGGAGAAAGACGGCCATCAGCTGACCTTTATTCTCGGATCGAGCAGCGGGTACAGAAGATCGATCGCCAGCACGCCAACCGATACGCCGAGGATCGAGATGGTGGTGACGCCGAGGACCAAACCGTAATCACCCGCGTAGACGGCATCGACAAGGAGCGAGCCTAGGCCGGGATAGCCGAACACTTTTTCAGTAATCACGGCACCGTTGAAGATTCCTCCGAGCGACATCGCAAGCCCGGTCACCTGCGGCACCAGCGCGTTGCGCATGACATAGGATGTCAGGATGCGCCGGGACTTCACGCCGGCAAGCTCGGCATAGACGACGTAGTCCTCGGCCAGAACGTTGGAGACCAGCGAGCGCATGCCGAGAAACCAGCTCCCCACGCCGATCAGGATCAGGGAGAGCGCCGGCAAAATCGCGTGCTGAAGCACGCTCCAGACAAACTCAAGCGTCAGGGACTGCGGCAGATTCATCGCCGCCCCGCCGGTGATCGGAAGCACCGGCCAAAGAAAGCCGAACACGATCAGCAACAGCATTGCCAGGATGTAGTAAGGAATCGGATGAAGGCCCATGGCAATCACCCCCATCAGCTTCAGCCCGCGGCTCTGCCGGTAATAGCCGGCAAGTCCACCCAACAAATTTCCGAGCACCCAGGCGACAAGGGTCGAGACAGTGAGGAGTCCTGCCGTCCAGGGTAGCGCACGTGCAATCAGGGTGCCGACCGGCGTCGGAAATGCCGACATCGAGGGACCGAAATCGGCGCTCAGGATTCGCTTCCAGAACGACAGATATTGTTCGACGGGCGTGCCGCTGAGACCATAGAGGTCGCGCAGGGAGTTGCGCATCTGTTCGATCGCGCCCGGCGCGGTATTGCCAAAGGAGGTCACCGCCGAAATCGATTGCTCGATGGGATCGATCGGCGAAGCATGCGTAACGACATAGGCAATGTTGATGCCGATGAAGACGACGAGCAGGAACTGCCCAAGGCGGCGGCCGACATAGCCGACGTACCCGCTCATGGCAGCACCAGAGATGCTCGACAATGTTGTTGCGACAGATGCGGGCGCTCCGGGATCATCGCTTGCTAACTTGCCGGCTTCAGCCTGACGAACATGTAGCGCGAATTGCCCCAGTTCGGCACCGGGTTGGTGTAGGGAATCTCCGCGGTCGGAAAACCCGTCCAGTAGGTTTGATCCATGGCGGTGAACACGTTGTAGGCCATCAGAGGGATGGTCGGCATCTCCTTCACCGCGAGCTTGACATAGTCCTTGCCGAGCTCGATCGATCTGGGATCATCGAAACCGACGGTGCGTATCTCCTCGATGATCTTGTCGAGCGCGGGATTGGACCAGCGTTGCCAGTTGCGCAGCGGCTGCGGCTTGCCTGGTTCGGCGACGAATTGGGAATGCCAGCTGTCGAGGAAGTAGGACAAGTCCTGGTGGCCGCCCCAGGTCTCGACGCTCCAGCCGATGAAGGTGTCGAAATCGCCCGCCGCCCGCCGTGTCGGCAACGTCCCTTGCGCGACGTCGATCTTGGCATCGATGCCAGCCTGCTTCCACAACTGCACGATCATCGTGCCGGCCCTTGTCATCACCGGACGCAAATCGCCCTCGACCATGACGCGGACGCTGAAGGGTTTTCCGTCTGGCGTGATCCAGGCGCCGCCTCGCTTGCTGAAACCCGCCTTCTCCAGAAGCTCCTGCGCAGCTTGCGGATCCGTCTTCCACCAGCCCCTGCCGAACGCCTTGGCGATCTCCGCCGGATCGGTCGGTATCTGTTCGCCCATGGACGGCCGCAGCATGTCGGCAATCTGCTTGCCGATCGTCGCCTCATACGGCTTGATCTTGCGCTTGCCGGTATCGATCTCGAAGGCCCTGAGCCAGTCTTCCATCGGCTCATGGTAGGTCGCCGGATGGGTTCCAGTGGGCGGCACGCCGATCGCCGAGATGGTGGCAGCGCCGCGATAGGCCGCCATCGAAACAGCCTTGATGTCGATCAACAGCGCCAGCGCCCATCGCACGTCCGGGTTCTTGAAGGTCTCATTCTGGGTGTTGAAAATCACCGCAGGAAGCGTCGGATCCGGATGACCGTAGGGAAAACCCTTGAACCAGGCTCGCGTCGTCTTGCTCTGCCTGGCGAGAGCAAACATCCCTTCCGGCGCGATGTCATGGATCACGTCGAGCTCGTGGTTGAGCTGCGCAATGACCCGCTTGTCCGGTGGTCCGGGATCGACATAAGCGAGATATTCTGGACCCGGCTTGCCGAAGCGCGCCAGCGTGGTTCGCTGCCAGTCGTCGCGAAGCCGCCAGATGTACCATTTTCCGTCGGGATCGTAGCTGTGCAGCACGTAGGCGCCGAGCGAGACCGGCTTGTTGAAATCGAATTTGACGGGGTCTTCGACCTTGTCGAAGACATGCTTGGGCAGGATCCACACTGCGCCCCAGCGCACCGTGAAGTTGGTGTGGAAGCGTGAATTTGGCTTCTTGAGCTTGAACACGACGGTGTGGGCATCCGTCGCATCGACGGAAGCCACGTTGCTCGCCAGCACTGCACTGAAGCGCATGGCCGGATTCCGGATCTGGGTCACCACGGTTGCGACAACATCGTCGGCGGTGAATTCGACTCCGTCACTCCAGAAGATGCCGCTGCGCAGCCTGACCGTCATTTCGGTGAAGTTGGCGTTGTATTGCGGCTTGTCGGACGCCAGCGAATTGTCCCAGACACCGTCGAGGCCGCTCTCGGGATCGATGTACCAGAGCGTATCGAGCGCGACTTGCTGCAAGCCGTTCGACTGCGACCCGGCATTGATCGTCCAGATGTTGAACCAGCCGGCGTTCTTGACGGTTCCTTCCGGATTTTCCAGGATCAGCAGATCCTTTCTCGGAATATTTTGCGGAATGCCCTGCGCGACGCCCGGCGTCTGCAGCAGGAGCAGCGAGCCGAGCACGCACGCACCTGCCAGCAATGCACGAATGAAGCGCATTATCTCCTCCCGGTGCAGCCCTTTTCGACGCTTGCTTTGACTGGATGCTAGAAGCGCCGGAGTCGATGAACAACAGGAATCTTGGGCCGCCACGAGTTCGCTTCCATGCGACTGCGCACGCCCTCTATTGATCTCCCGGTGCAAAGGTCGCACTCAGTCGATGAAAAACTTGAACGCTCGCTCCAATCCATCATGGGGCGGCGGCACATCAAGATATAAGCTATTAATTTTACTGAGATATTCCGACCGCGATTGGCTTAATGTGATTGGACCGATCGGGACATCGGATTGATGAGGCTTCCGCTGCCCGGCTCTTTCCAGGGCTGGATGGGCATGAATGAGAAGCGGAAATCGCGTCTTCGGATTCTCAGTCCACTCGTCAGATCGCGATCGCGCCGGCGATCATATGGCCCCTCCTCCGTTCACTGGGCGGAGGTCGCCGCTGCGGCGCGCGCCAGATTGGCTTCATACTGTCCCTTGGCGGACAGATATTGCTTCGGCCAGCTGACCGCGGTGATACCGATGCGTGCGGCCTCGTGCAGCGTCCAGGCGGGATCGGCAAGGTGCGGCCTCGCAATGGCGCAGAGGTCGGCGCGGCCGGCGGCGAGGATCGAGTTGGCGTGATCGGCCTCCGAGATCGCGCCGACCGCGATGGTCTCGATGCCGACCTCGTTGCGGATGCGATCGGCGAACGGCGTCTGGAACAGGCGACCATAGATCGGCCGCTCTTCCTTCCAGACCTGGCCGGAGGAGCAGTCGATCACGTCCGCGCCAGCCTGCTTGAACATCGCAGCGAAGATCGCTGCATCGGCCGGCGTGTTGCCGCCCTCGGTCCAGTCGTGGCAGGACAGTCGCACCGAAATCGGCCGATCCGGCGGCCACGCTGCGCGTACCGCCCTGAACACTTCCAGCGGAAAGCGCGCACGGTTCTCGTGACTGCCGCCGTATTCGTCGGTCCGCCGGTTGGTCAGCGGCGACAGGAAGCTCGACAGCAGGTAGCCGTGCGCGCAATGGAGCTCGAGCCACTCGACACCGGCCTCGGCCGAACGGCGCGTTGCCGCAACGAAATCGTCGCGCACGCGGTCCATATCGCTGCGGTCCATCGCCCGCGGCACCTGACTGTGCGGCAGATAGGGCAGCGCCGAGGCCGAGATCAGCGGCCAATTGCCCGTCTCAAGCGGCTGATCGATGCCTTCCCATGCCAGCCTGGTCGATCCCTTTCGCCCGGCATGGCCGAGCTGAATGCCGACCTTGGCGTGCCCAAGGCTGTGGATCAGCTCGACGAGCCGACGCCACTGCGCTGCTTGAGCGTCGTTCCAGAGGCCGAGGCATCCCGGCGTGATCCGCGCATCCGGCGAGACGCAGGTCATTTCGGCGAAGATCAGCGCGGCGCCACCCATGGCGCGCGCGCCGAGATGGGCGATATGGAAGTCGTCGATGAGCCCCTCCTGCGCCGAATACATCGCCATCGGTGAGACCATGATCCGGTTCGCCAGGCTGAGGCCCCGCACGCGGTGCGGCGTCAGCATCGGCGGCGGCACGCGCTCGCCGTCCTTCACGGAAACCCCCGCGCGCGCGGCGAACCAGCGCTCAAAACCTTCCAGCCAGGTGCGATCGCGCAGGCGCAGATTTTCGTGGCTGATGCGCTGCGAGCGCGTCAGCATCGAATAGAAGAATTGCGGCGGTTCCAGCGTGTCGGCATACCGGTGGCCAACCACCTCGAACCATTCCATCGCGTTGCGTGCAGCGTTCTGGATGCGCGCGACATCGACGCGGCGCACTTCCTCGTAGGCCTCCAGCACGGTCTCGATGCCGTCGCGCTCGTGACCATGACGGTCGAACTGGTTGGCGAGCTCGATGGCATCGTCGAGTGCGAGCTTGGTGCCCGAGCCGATGGCAAAATGCGCGGTGTGTGCGGCATCGCCCATCAGGACGACATGAGAGCGTCCGTTGAACACGCTCCATTTCCCGCAAATCAAACGGCTGAAATTGAGCCAGGCCGAGCCGCGCAGATGGCGGGCATTGGTCAGGAGTTTTGCGCCGTCGAGCGTCTCGGCAAAGATCTTTTCGCAGAACTCGATCGACCCTTGCTGATCGAGTTCGCCGAGGCCATGGGCGTTGTAGGCCTCTTCCGTGGTCTCGACGATGAAGGTCGAGGTCTCGGCGTCGAACTTGTAGATATGCGCCTGGAACCAGCCATGCTCGGTCTTCTGAAAATCGAACGTGAAGGCGTCGAACGCCCTTTTGGTCCCGAGCCAGATGAAGCGGTTGGGACGGATCACCATGTCAGGCTGGAACTGCTCGGCGTAGCGGGCTCGGATTCTCGAATTGACGCCATCGCAGGCGACGATCAGGTCGGCGTCGGGAAACTCGAGGTCGGATTCCACGTCGCGCTCGAAGACGAGCTCGACACCCAGCGCCTCGCAGCGACGTTGCAGGATGTTGAGCAGGTGCTTGCGTCCGATGCCGATGAAACCATGGCCGGTCGTGCGCTGGCGCGTCCCCTTGAAGACGAGCTCGATATCGTCCCAATGGTTGAACGCGTCCTCGATCTCCGCTGCACTCTCGGGATCGGCAATGCGCATTGCCTGCATCATGGCGTCGGAGAACACGACGCCCCAGCCGAACGTGTCATAAGGCTTGTTGCGCTCGACGACGGTAATGATGTGCTCCGGATGCCGGCGCTTCATCAGCAAGCCCAGATAAAGACCGGCCGGGCCGCCGCCGATACAGACTATGCGCATGATCCCTCGCTTTCGCGCGACGCGCCGTGTGCCGAGCCTGCAAACCCCTGGGAATGCCGAGCCGCAAATTACTTTAAGTATAAAATATTTTGCCGGGACACAGGTTGTCAAGGCTGTTGTCGGAGGCTTTGGGCCCGCCACACCGGTTGCTGCCGAGCCCTCCACGGCATCGAGGCTCCGCCAGTTGCGGACTTCGCAAGCACGGCCCGGTGGCATCGCCAATATCGAGTCCATCGACGCACCCCGAATTCACGGCCGGCGTCGTTGCCTTGAGTTCTATCTGTACGAGCTTGACGCGCACCCACAACTTCCTGCCCAACTCAATGGGGGCTCGACAAACCAAGGACGCCACTTCCCCGAGAGTTACATCCACCGACGCCTATTGCACCGCAGAACGATTTGCGACGCACCATTCAAAATGAGACTGCCCGTTAAGCCGCGCGTGGTTCTGACGCGTGCGCTGCATCCGAGTTCGGATAGCTTCCCTCCCAAGAACCGTTGACGAACCGCTCGCCTTGCCAAAACGCCGCACCGTGCGGTGAACACGCGAGGGTGCGGTGAAAAACAGCGACAAGAACGCCCCAGGGAGGAGACCAATGTTGAAAGGCAGTCTAGGACTGATCGCGTTGAGCAGCCTGTTGTTGTCGGGCACGGCCTTCGCGCAAGAGAAGATCAAGGTCGGCGTCACCGCGACGCTCGAAGGCACCTACACCGTCCTCGGCGAGGACGGCATCCGCGGCTTTCAGACGGCCCTCAACGTGCTTGGCAAGAAGATCGGCGACAAGGAGCTCGAATTCGTCATCGCCTCGACCGACGCGACGCCGGACTCCGCAGTCCGGGCCGTACGAAAATTGATCGAGCAGGACAAGGTGCAGATCCTGCTGTCGCCGCTATCCGGCGACGAGGGCATCGCGGTCAAGAATTTCGCCAAGACCCATCCGGAGCTGACCTTCATCAACGCCGCCTCCGGCGCCCAGGAAACGACCTATGTCGATCCCGCGCCGAACTTCTTCCGCTACAACATGGACGGCGCGCAGTGGCAGGTCGGCCTCGGCAAATATGCCTATGAAGAGAAGAAGTATCGCAAGATCGCGACCGTCGGCGAGGACTATTCCTTCATCTACACCCAGGTGTTCGGCCTCGTGCTCGAGTTCTGCGGCGCCGGCGGACAGGTCACCAACCGGCAATGGGTGCCGCTCGGCACCAAGGACTTTGCCTCGGTCATCGCCGCCCTGCCCGACGACGTCGACGCGATCTATCTCGGCCTCGGCGGTGCCGACGCCGTCAACTTCCTCAACCAGTATCAGCAGGCTGGCGGCAAGGCGCATCTGATGGGCGGCTCGATCATGATCGACCAGACCATCCTGTCATCCAAGGGCAACGCCAAGAACGCGCTGGTCGGCACGCTCGCCGCGAGCGGCCAGGCCGACACCTGGGAAAATCCGGGCTGGCAGAAGTTCGTGAAGGATTATCAGGACGCATTCCCGCCGAACAAGCGCTTCCCGAGCCCGTCGCTGCTCGCCACCAACTATTACGGCGCGACGATGGCGCTGATCCTGGCACTGCGTCAGGTCAATGGCGATCTCTCCAACAACCAGACCAAGTACAAGGAAGCCCTCGCCAAGATCGAGCTCGATGCGCCGAACGGCAAGATCAAGCTCGACTCCAACCGTCAGGCGATCGGCACCAACTTCGTCACCGAAGTCGTCGACGACGGCAAGGGCGCGTTGTTCTCGAAGGTCGTGAAGGTGATCCCGAACGTCAACCAGACGCTGGGCTACGACCCCGCGGTGTTCGCCAAGATCGGTCTGCCAAGCCGTACAGTACCTGAATGTAAGAAGTACTGACGTAGTCGCATCAGCGACGCCATGACTGACCGGGGAGAGATTTGCAAAGAGCGCGACACGTGCGCCCTTGCATTCTCTCCCCGGTTGTTGAACGCTATCAAAAAAGGACAAGAGCTTCTGGGAGAGAAGGCATGAGCCGGGCGCTCGCCGTCTTCCACGGCCGCTTCGGCCGGGCGACGGTCTATCAGTTGAACCGCCCTTTCAATATCCACGCACATCGCGAAGGTCATTTGATCTTCCATGTCGGGGGGCGTTCCGCATGCATCGACGTCAACGATGGACGCTACGAGCTCACCGAAGGTTCCGTGGTTGCGGTCAACCCGTGGGAGCCGCACAATTTCCTGCCGTCAGACCTCGACGGCGGCGCCGTGTTCTTCGTGCTCTATGTCAACGCCGAGTGGTTCGCACCCGATGCGCCCGGCGCCGACCGCCTGCGCTTCGGCCGCACCCAGTTCACGCGCTCAGCTGCACTCGACAGGCAGATCAGGCACGCGGCGGCTCTTGTGTGCGGCGCGCCTTCCCTTAACAGCCTGGATGGCGAACTGAGACGGCTGATCGACGTCTGCTACGACGAAAGCTGGCAGCAGGCCCAGGCGGCGCGCGATCCGCGTGCGAACGGCTCCGTCACCGATTTTCGCGTGCGAAAATGCATCAAGATGATGTCGGAGAGCCCCGGCGCCGAGATCGAGCTCGACACCATCGCGCGCGAATCCGGGCTGTCGCGGCCGCATTTCTACCGGTTGTTTCGCACCCAGACCGGCGTCACCCCGCACCTCTATCTCAACACGTTGATGATGGAGCAGGCGCTGGAGGCGCTGGTGGCAAGCGAGGCGCCGATCGCCGATATCGGCTTCGATCTCGGCTTCTCCTCGCAGAGCGGCTTCACCCGTTTCTTCGCCGCCAACGTCGGGATGGCACCGACCGATTATCGCCGCGCGGCCAAGGTTTTGCGCGCCTGACCGGCGTGCGAAAAGATACTCACGATCAAATGCGCCCCCGTCGGTCCCGTTAGGATGTGCGGAACGCGATCCCGAAAAGAGGATCGCGGCCGATAGGGAGCGCATCTCATGGCATGGCTTGCGGCCGGCAACGGTCTGCGTGCGACCTCGCCCCGCAAGCGGGACGCGGTGAAGCCATGACCCGCTTTGTCGAGCGCCATCCCGCCTGGGCCCTGATCGTCATCATCGCGATCGCGGTGATGCTCTGGTTGATCTTCGCGGTGTGGCCGGCAGGGCTTGAAGAGGCCATTGGCCGCAAGCGGGTCTTCCTCAATGCACTCTTCAACGGCATCACGCTCGGCGGTCTTTATTTCCTGGTCGCCAGCGGCTTCACGCTGATCTTCGGCCTGATGCGCAACGTCAATCTCGCGCACGGGTCGCTCTATCTGTTCGGCGGCTATGTCGGCTACGCCATCAGCGCCTCGACCGGGTCCTGGGTTCTGTCGTTCATCGTCGCCTTCATCCTGACGGCGCTGGTCGGTGTCCTGCTCCAGGTCCTCGTCTTCCGCCGCATGGAGGGGCAGGATCTGCGCCAGACCATGGTGACGATCGGGCTCTCGATCGTGTTCGCCGATCTGATGCTGTGGGCCTGCGGCGGCGATTTCTACCAGATCCAGACTCCGAATTGGTTGATCGGTCCGATCGAGCTGCCGCTGCTCACGGCGATCAAATCCTCGGGCGAGCCGGTCTATTTGCGCTATCCGATGGTCCGGCTCGTGATCTTCCTGGCGTCCGTCATCATCGGCGTCGCGATGTGGCTCGCGCTCAACCGCACCCGGATCGGCATGATCATCCGCGCCGGCGTCGACGATCGCGATATTCTTGCTGCGACCGGCGTGCGCATCCAGATCGTCTTCGTGCTCGTCTTTGCGCTTGGCGCGGGCCTTGCCGGCGTCGCCGGCGTGGTCGGCGGCACCTTCCAGTCGCTCTCCCCCGGCGAGGACATCCGCTTTCTGCTTGCATCCCTCGTGGTCGTGATCGTCGGCGGCATGGGCTCGATCCCTGGTGCCGCGCTCGGCGCGCTGATCATCGGCCTCGCCGAGCAGCTTGGCTCGGTCTACATCCCGACCTACGCCATCGTCGTGACCTTCCTGATCATGGTGCTGGTGCTGGCCGTGCGGCCGCAGGGCCTGCTGGCGAGACGCTGATATGTCCGTCACCCACGATGCCCGCGTTGAGGTTCACAAGCCCGGTTCGACGGCACAGCGTCCGGCCGTGCGTGGATGGCCAGACATCAACAATCCCGCGGCCTGGATCGTGGCAGCGATCCTCCTGATCATGCCGCTGATCGCCAACGGCTTCTTCCTGATCGAGATTTTTGCGAGCACCCTGATCCTCGGCACCATCGCGCTCAGCCTGATGTTCCTGGCCGGTTATGGCGGCATGGTCAGCCTGATGCAGCTCACCATCGCGGGCTTTTGCGCTTACATGGTCGCGGTGTTCGGCGCCAGCGGCAACGCCAATATCAGCTTGGGCTGGCCGTGGTGGCTGGCGGTGCCGATGGCACTGACGCTCGCGACCATCTTCGGCACGCTCGGCGGCGCGCTCGCGGTGCGCACCGAGGGCATCTACACCATCATGATTACGCTCGCGATCGGCGCGGCGTTCTACTATTTCACCAATCAGAACTGGGCGATCTTCAACGGCCACACCGGCATCAACAACGTCTCGACGCCGCATTTCTGGGGCGTCAACTGGCGCGCGGACATTCCCTTCTATTACATCGTGCTCGCGGTCGCCGCGCTCTGCTATTTCGCCGTCGACTACATCGCCCGTGCGCCGTTCGGCCTGGCACTCCAGGGCGTGCGCGACAATCCGCGCCGCATGGCCGCGCTCGGCTTCAACGTCAATGCACACCGCGTCGCCGCCTATGCGGTCGCGTCCTTCATCGCGGGCCTGGCCGGCGTCCTCCAGGTCTGGAACTATCGGCAGATCTCACCGGGCACGGTTAGTGTCGGTGCCTGCATCGACGTCCTCATCATCGCCATCGTCGGCGGCATCACCCGGCCGGTCGGCCCCTATATCGGCGCGCTGGTGTTCGTCCTGCTGCGCACCTTCGCACTGGATTTCCTCGTCAAGATCGGGCTCGACGGCAATCGTTTCCGCCTGCTGATCGGGCTCGGCTTCCTTGCCATCGTGTTCTGGTCGTCGGACGGCGTCATCGGCCTGTGGCAGCGGTGGCGCAAGAGCCATCGTCCCCAGACGGATCGCCCAGGCGGAGGGCGCGGCCATGGATAGCGTCGCCCAGCGGCTCTCGGCCGTCGGCGCCGGTGCCGCGCTAGAGTTGCGCGGCGTAACGCGGCTGTTCGGCGCGCTGGCTGCGCTGACCGACGTCACCATCACCGTGCGGCCCGGCGAGCGCCGCGCCGTGCTCGGCTCCAACGGCGCCGGCAAGACCACGCTGTTCAACTGCATCACGGGCGATTTCCCGCCCTCCTCCGGAACCATCCGCTTCTTCGGCGAGGACGTTACGCACTTCCCGCCCTATGAGCGAATTCGCCGCGGCCTGCGGCGGACCTATCAGATCTCCGCGCTGTTTCCCGGTCTCACCGTGCAGGACAATGTCTATCTCGCCTGCCGCGGCGTCTCGCGCGGCCGGTTCTCGTTCCTGCGTCCCGGTCAGAACGACGCGCTGATGCACGCGGCCGATAATCTGGTGCAGGCGGTGCATCTGACTGCGGTCAAGGACCAACGCGTCGCCGAGCTCGCGCATGGCCAGCAGCGCCAGCTCGAGATCGCGCTGGCGCTCGCCGGCGCGCCGCGCTTCGTGCTGTTCGACGAGCCCGCCGCCGGACTCTCGCCGACAGAGCGGGCCGAGCTCGTCGAGATCCTGACCTCGCTGCCGGCGCATATCGGCTACATCATCATCGAGCACGACATGGACGTGGCGCTGCGCGTTGTCGAGAGCGTGACGATGATGCACAACGGCCGCATCTTCAAGGAGGGCCCGCCAGAGGAAATCCAGTCCGACCCCGAGGTGCAGGAGCTTTATCTCGGAGGCGGCCATGAGTGAGGTCCGCCGCGCGCCCGCTGCGCTCGAGGTCCGGGGCCTCGACGTCTATTACGGCCATTCCCATGCGTTGCAGGGCGTCGACCTCTCCCTCGACGCCGGCGTGTTCTCCGTGGTCGGCCGCAACGGCATGGGCAAGACCACGCTGTGCAAGGCCATCATGGGCCTGGTGCCCGTGAGCGGCGGCTCGATCCGCTTTCGCGGTGAGGACATCACGCGGCGGCCGCCCGCTCACATCGCGCGGCTCGGCGTCGGCTACGTGCCGCAGGGCCGCCGGCTCTGGCGCTCGCTGACCGTCGACGAGCACTTGCGGCTTGCCGGCGGCATGCGCTCCGGCGCCTGGACCGTCGAGCGCATCTACGACACCTTCCCGCGGCTCGCCGAGCGCAAGGACCATGGCGGCGGCCAGCTCTCCGGTGGTGAGCAGCAGATGCTCGCGATCTCGCGCGCACTGCTCACCAATCCGCAGCTGCTGATCATGGACGAGCCGACTGAAGGGCTCGCGCCCGTCATCGTCGCCCAGGTCGAGGAGATGCTGCAGCAGCTGGGCGAAGATGGCAACATGGCCGTGCTCGTGATCGAGCAGAACATCGGCGTGGCGACCGCGATCTCGCGCAATGTCGCGATCATGGTCAACGGCCGTATCAACCGCATCATCGACTCCGTGCGGCTCGCCGCCGACCGCGAGCTCCAGCAGCGCCTGCTCGGCGTCGGCCTTCACGCCGAGCTGGAGCCGGACAGCGATGCGCCCGCGGCCGGTGCCGACGCCAGGCCGGCCCCTCAACCCGCGCGCGCGAGCGGCCCGATCCGCATCTACATCTCCAACCCGACCCCACCGACGCGCTGGTCCCAGCCAGTGCCGATCGGGCGGATCGAAGCAGCTGCCCGCACGCAGTCGACCCAGGTCGCACGCCTCGACGAGACCGCGCGGCGCAAGCGCGAGCCGGTGACTGCACAGACCTCCGGGCCGCCGGTCGTGCTGGTCGTCGGCACGCTCGACACCAAGGGCACGGAACTCCGCTTCATCCGCGACATCATCGCCGAAAGCGGCCTGCGCACGCGGCTGGTCGACGTCTCCACCAGCGGCAAGCACGCGACTTGCGATGTCTCGGCACAGGAGATCGCGCTGAACCACGGCCGCGGCGGCTCCGCCGTGTTCGGCCCGGATCGTGGCGCTGCGGTGACAGCGATGGCGGATGCGTTTGCCAATTGGATCAAGCGCCAGGGCAATACCGCCGGCGTGATCTCGGCGGGCGGCTCGGGCGCGGCCTCGCTGGTTGCGCCCGCCATGCGCACCCTCCCCGTCGGCGTCCCGAAGCTGATCATTTCCTCGGTCGCCTCCGGCGACGTCGCGCCCTATGTGGGCCCCGCCGACATCACCATGATGTATTCGGTCACCGACGTGCAGGGCCTCAATTCGATCTCGCGCGCAGTGCTGTCGAACGGTGCCAACGCCGTCGCCGGAATGGTCAAGGCTCGGCTCGATCAGCGCGAGGCCAGGGAACGCGCTGCCAGCACCAGCCTGCCGTCGGTTGGCATCACCATGTTCGGCGTCACCACGCCAGCGGTGCAGAAGATCGCGGCCGATCTGAGCGATGACTTCGAATGCCTTGTGTTCCACGCCACCGGGGTTGGCGGCCGCTCGATGGAGAAGCTGGTCGACTCCGGCCAGCTCGCCGGCGTCATCGATCTCACCACCACCGAGATCTGCGACCTCCTGATGGGCGGGGTGTTTCCGGCGACCGACGATCGCTTCGGCGCGGTCATTCGCAGCCGCCTGCCCTATATCGGCTCGGTCGGCGCGCTCGACATGGTCAATTTCGGCGCGCCAGACACCATCCCCGAGCGTTACCGCGACCGCAAATTCCACGTCCACAATCCGCAGGTGACGCTGATGCGCACGACTGCGGAGGAGAACGAGCAGATGGGCCGCTGGATCGGCGAGCGGCTCAACCAGATGGATGGACCGGTGCGTTTCTTCCTGCCCGAGGGCGGCGTCTCTGCACTCGATGCCCGCGGCCAGCCATTCTGGGACCCTGAGGCTGATACCGCCCTGTTCCGCGCGCTGGAGCGCACGGTGCGGCAGACTGGCAACCGCAAGCTCATCCGCGTCAAGCAACACATCAACGATCCCGAGTTCGCCTCCACCATCGCAAGCGCGTTCCGAACACTGTTCGGCCGCGCCGGGGCGCGCCGGAGACTAGCGAGGTGACCGATGGCCCGGTTTGAACGCGCAACACTCCTGAAGCGATTTCGCGAGATGGCGAAGCGCGGCGAGCCGATCGTCGGCGGTGGCGCCGGCACGGGCCTGTCGGCCAAGTGCGAGGAAGCCGGCGGCGTCGATCTTATCGTGATCTACAATTCCGGCCGCTACCGCATGGCCGGCCGCGGCTCGCTCGCGGGACTGATGGCTTACGGCGATGCCAATGCCATCGTGCTGGAGATGGCCGGCGAAGTGCTCCCCGTGGTCAACAAGACCCCAGTGCTAGCCGGCGTCAACGGCACCGATCCGTTCCGCGACATGGACGTATTCCTCGATCAACTCAAGGCGCTCGGATTTTCCGGCGTGCAGAACTTTCCGACCGTCGGCCTGATCGATGGCGTGTTCCGCGCCAATCTCGAAGAGACCGGCATGTCCTACGCGCTGGAGATCGACATGATCGCCAAGGCCCGCGAAAAGGATCTGCTGACGACGCCCTATGTCTTCAGCGAGAAGGAAGCTGCCGCGATGGCGATCGCCGGCGCCGACATCATCGTCTGCCATCTCGGGCTCACCACCGGCGGCACGATCGGGGCGCAGACCGCGCCCAAGCTGAAGGACTGCCCGGCGCGCATCGACACCTGGGCCTCGGCTGCGCTGAGCGTCAATCCCGACATTCTGGTGCTCGCCCATGGCGGCCCGATCGCGGATCCGGCTGACGCCGAGTTCATCATGAAGAACACCCGTTACTGCCACGGCTTCTACGGCGCCTCCTCGATGGAGCGGCTGCCGGTCGAGCGGGCACTGACGGATCAGGTCCGCAAATTCAAGGCGATCGGCGCGCGCTAACGCCTGCAAGATTGAGGGAGGGAAACATGTCAGGGATCCTGGTCGGCGAGCTCATCCTCTGGCTGATCGTCGCGATCATCGTGATCGTGGTCGGCGTCTACATCGTCAACTGGCTCTATCACCGCTCCTCCAAGGAGGTGTCGTTCGTCCGGACCGGCTTCCTCGGTGAACGCGTGGTGATCAACGGCGGCGCCTTCGTGCTGCCCTTCATCCACGCCTACACGCCGGTCAACATGAACGTGCTGCCGATGGGTATCGTGCGCTCGCGGCAGGATGCCGTGATCACCCGCGACCGCATGCGCGTCGACGTCGAGGCCGACTTCTATGTCCGCGTGCAGGCGACGCGGGAAGCTGTCTCGATTGCGGCTGCCACACTCGGCCGCCGGACGATGGAGCCGGAGCAGCTGCACGCATTGCTGGCCGGCAAGTTCATCTCCGCGATCCGTTCCGTCGCCTCCGAGATGACCATGGAGGAGATGCACGAACGGCGCGGTGACTATGTCGTGCGCGTCAAGACCAATGCGGCCGAAGCCCTCGCCCAGAACGGTCTGGAGCTGGAATCCGTCGCGATCACCGATCTCGACCAGACCGATCTCGAATTCTTCAACCCCTCGAACCGCTTCGACGCCGAGGGCCTGACCCAGCTGATGCAGGAGATCGAGGCCCGGCGCAAGCTGCGCAACGACATCGAGCAGGACTCGATGATCAAGATCCGCACCCGCAATCTCGAAGCCGAGCGGCAGGCGCTCGAAATCGAGCGCGAGAGCGAAACCGCGCGGCTGGAGCAGGAGCGTGACATCGAGATGCGCCGCGCGCTCCAGCGCACCGAAGTTGCCCGCGAACGCGCGCTGCGCGAGACCGAGGCCGAGCAGGCGCAGATTTCCGCGCGCGAGGCGATCGAACGCTCCCGGATCGCCAATGAGCAGGCGATTGCCGAGGCCCGCATCGCCTCCGAGCGCGAGACCCGCCAGAAGGAGATCGAGCGCACTCGGACCATCGAGGAGAAGGAGCTGCTGGCACGCGAGGAGATCGAGAAGACCCGCATCGCCAACCAGCGCTCGATCGACACGACGCGCATTGCCAGCGAACGCGAAGTCCGTCAGCGCGAGATCGAGCGGATGCGCACGATCGAGGAAGCCGAGATTGCCGCCCGCGAGGCTATCGAGAAGGCACGGATCCAGCAGGACCGCGTCGTCACCGATGCGCGCATCGCCAACGAAGAGGAGACGCGCCGCCGCGAGATCGAGCGCACCCGCGCCGTCGACGAGGCCGAAATCGCCGCGCGCGAAGCCACCGAAAAGGCCCGCATCGCCCAGACGCTGATCGTCAATGTCGAGCGCATCTCCTCCGATGAGCGTACCCGCGCGCTGGAGATCAAGCAGGTCCGCACCATCCAGGAGGCCGAGATCGAGGCGCAGCGCGCGGTCGAAGCCGCTCGGATCACCCGCGAGCGCACGCTCGCCGCCGAGCGCATCGCTGCCGAGCAGAACACGCGACAGCTGGAGATCGAGCGCAACCAGACGCTGGAGGTCGCCGGCATCGCCGCGCGCGAGACCACCGAGGCCTCGCGCATCGCCCAGGAAGAGCGCGTCCGGTCGCTAGAGATCGCCCGCAACCGCGCCGTAGAGGAAGCCGATATCGCCTCCCGCGAGGCGATCGAGGCGGCCCGGATCGCGCAGGAGAAGGCGGTTGCAGCCGAGCGCATCCAGGCCGAGCGCGATACCCGCTCCCTCGAAATCGAACGCACCGGCGTGCTGGAGGCGGCCGAGCTGAAACGACGCGATGCCATCGAGCGCCAGCGCATCGTCGTCGATCTCGCGCTGGAGGCCGAGCGGATCACCTCGTCCAAAAAGCGCGAGGTGCTCAATATCGAGCAGAAGAAGGCGATCGAGATCGCCGACGAGGATCGCGTCATCGCCCTCTCCGCGAAAAAGTCCGAGCGGATCGACGCCGATCGCCAGGTCCGGCAGGCCGAGATCGTCGCCCGCAAGGAAATCGAGACCACGGATGTTTCGCGCGAGCAGGCGCTGGAAGCCGCCCGGCTCGAACGCCGCCGCGCGATCGAGCAACTCGAGGTCGCCCGCGTCCAGTCGCTCCAGGAGGCAGAGATCGCCTCCCGCGAGGAGGTCGAGCGCGCGCGCATCGCCTCCGACCGCGGGCTGGACGAAGCCCGTGTCGGCCGCGAGCGCGAGCTGCGCAAGCTCGAGGTCAACCGCGAGAAGGAGGTCGAGACGGTCCTGATGGAGAAGGCGATCGCCATTCACCAGAAATCGCTGGAAGAGTCCGCCGCCAAGGCCATGGCCGAGGAAGCGCGGAAGCATGCAACAGAAGCCACCGAGCGCGTCATCACCGCGCGCGAGAGCGAGATCGCCAAGCGCCGCAAGACGGTGGAGATTTTGATCGCCGAGAAGCAGGCCGAGGAAACCCGGATTGCCGCCGACGCCGAGCGCGTCCGCGCCACAGTCGAGGCCGAGGCACAGCGCATGCTCAACGAGGCCGAGAACGTGCTCACTGACCAGGCCCGCTACTCGCTGTTCCGCCGGAAGCTGCTTGACCGGATCGAGGGCATCGTGCGCGAGAGCGTCAAGCCGATGGAGAAGATCGAGGGCATCCGCATCCTTCAGGTGGACGGCCTCAATGGCAACGGCGGCGGGAGCAATGGCGGTCGCAGCGCCACCGACGAAGTGATCGACTCGGCGCTGCGCTACCGCGTGCAGGCGCCACTGATCGACTCCATCCTGGCCGACATCGGCGTCGAGGGCGGCAGTCTCTCGAAAATGCCGGGCCTGATCCGCGAGGCCCGCGACATGCAGGGCATCAAGGAGTCCGCACGCAAGGGCGGTGGTGGCGGCGACAAGCCGGCTGCCTCCCCGCCTCCGACCGAAGGTGGCGGCGAACCGCCGGCCGAACGCGGTCCGCGGAAAAAGAGCTGAGGTCTGACCTATGCCCCGCGTCTACGTTTCCACCGTCGTCAATGCACGCAACGACCGCGTCTGGGCACGCGTGCGCGATTTCAACGGTTTGCCGAACTGGCACCCCGCGATCGCCGAAAGCCGCATCGAGGGCGGCGAGCCCTCGGACAAGATCGGCTGCGTGCGCGACTTTCGCCTGCGCAACGGCGACCGCATCCGCGAGAAGCTTCTGGGGCTCTCCGACTACGACATGTTTTGCACCTATTCGATCCTGGAATCCCCGATGGGCGTCGAGAATTACGTCGCGACCTTGCGGCTCACGCCCGTCACCGACGGCGACCAGACCTTTGTGGAATGGACCGCCGAGTTCGACTGCGCACCGGAGCGGGAGACCGAGCTCGTCGGCAATATCGGCGGCGGCGTGTTTCAGGGCGGGTTCGATGCCCTCAAGCGTGTGTTCGGAGGCTGAGTCTCGTGCCGCATATCGTCAAAAGCACCATCCTGGACGCGCCGACCGATGCGGCGTGGGCGGTGCTGCGCGATTTCAACGGGCACGATCGCTGGCACCCGGCGGTCGCGACCTCCGCGATCGAGCGCGCGCATTCTTCTGACAAGATCGGCTGTATCAGGCGATTCAAGCTCAAGGACGGCGCGGAGCTGCGCGAGCAATTGCTGGCGCTGTCCGACCTGGAACAGAGCTTCAGCTATTGTCTGCTCGATACCCCGATCCCGATGTTCAACTACGTCGCCCATGTCCGCCTGCTGCCGGTGACCGATGGCGATCGCACCTTCTGGCACTGGGAATCGCGCTTCACGACCAAGCCCGACGACACCGCCCGTATCACCCATATGGTCGCCGAAGACATTTACCAGGCCGGGTTCGACGCGATCCGCCGCCATCTGAAGGAGGCCGCCTAGATGGCCATCACTGTGAAGACGTTCACCAGCGCCAGCGAGGCAGCCGGGGCCCTGTCCTCGGACCGCAGCGCGCGCTATCTCGGCGGCGGCACGCTGGTGATGCGCGCGCTGAATGAGGGCGACGTTGCGATCTCGACCGTCGTCCGCGCGCAGGACCAGGCGCTGACCCGCATCGATGCCTCCGGCCCGCGGGTCACGCTGGGGGCCGGCGTCACCTTTGCGCGCGTCCTCGCCGAGCGCGACCTCGGCTTCCTGCACGCCCCTGCCCGCTCGATCGGCGGCCCCGCCGTGCGCAACATGGGGACAGTCGGCGGCAATCTCTTTGCGCCAAATCCCTATGGTGATTTCACAGTCGCACTATTGGCGCTCGATGCCACCGTGGCCGTCGCAGGCGGGTTCGGCGCGCGCGATATCCCGATCGAGGAATTCCTGCAGGCTCGCGAGCGGCAGTCGGGGACGCTGGTCCTGTCGGTGTCCTGCACCCGCCCGGCGAGCAGCGAAGCCTTCCGCTATCGCAAAATCGCCCGCATCAAGCCGAAGGGCGGCTCGGTCATCACGCTCGCTGCGCATCTTCCGATCAGCGGCGGCCGGATCGCAGGCGCGCGGATCGCACTGGGTTCGATGGCGCCGACGCAGATCCGCGCCCGCGCCGCCGAACGCGCGCTGGAGGGCCGCTCGCTGGATGCCGCGACCATTGCAGCGGCCGCATCCGCCGCGCCTGAGGGAACAACGCCCTCCGACAATGCGCTTGGCAGCGCGTGGTATCGCCGCGAGATCGTCGGTGTCCATCTGCGTCGCCTGCTCTCGGGACAGGAATAGAGCCCCATGTCGAAAATCCCACTTCAATTTCGTCACAACGGCCGCGACGTCGCGATCTTCGTCGACGGCGGCACCAATCTGCTGGTCGCGCTGCGCGAACTGATCGGCGACATGACGCCCAAATTCGGCTGCGGCCAGGGCGGCTGCGGCACCTGCAGCGTGCTGATCGACGGCGAGCTTCATCTCTCCTGCCTGACACTGGCGGAAACTGTTGCCGGCCGCTCCATCGAGACACTCGACGGCATGAAGCAGGGTCCAAACCTGCATCCGCTCCAGCGCGCCTTCGCCGACAATTTTGCGGCTCAGTGCGGCTACTGCACGCCCGGCATGCTGATGGCCGCAAAGGCCCTGCTCGACCGCAATCCATCGCCCAGCCGTGACGACGTGGTCGAAGCCATTTCCGGCAACATCTGCCGCTGCACCGGCTACGAGCCGATTATCAATGCCATCCTCGCCGCCGCCGGCGGTAGGGTCAGCGCGTAAGGGATCGCGACCATGCTGGAACTGCGCAAGGACATCTTCGCCGACGAGCGCGACGATAATCTGAAGGAAATCGGCAAGGGCACCCAGCGCCAGGACATGCTCGGCCATGTCACGGGCACGTCGAGCTACTTTAACGATCATAAACTGCAAGGCATGCTGCATCTGAAGGTCGTGCGATCGACGCAGGCGCATGCACGGATTCGCCGCATCGACACATCAGAGGCCGAGCGTTCGGCCGGCGTGCGCCGGATCATTCGCGGCGCTGACGTGCCGGTCAATCTCAACACACTTCTCAGCCTGATCAATTTCGGCAAGGACGACGAGCCGTCGCTGGCCGTGGACAAGGTCCGATACAAGGGCGAGCCGATCGTCGCCATCGTCGCCGACAGCGAGCACGAGGCCTTCGAGGCGGTCGCCAAGGTCAAGGTCGACTATGAGCCGCTGCCAGCCGTGTTCGACGTCGAGGACGCGTTGAAACCCGGCGCGCCCGTGGTCAACGAGACCTATCCCAAGAACACCTTCACCTATCACGAGACCTACGACCACCAGAAGCTGCGCTTCGGCGATGCCGACGCGGCGCTTGCGACGGCCGATCATGTGCTCGAGCAGCGCTACCAGATGTCGCCGATCGAGCACGCGCCGACCGAGACCAACGGCGCGATCGCGGCGCCCGACACCAATGGCCGCTATGTCGTGTACACCTCGACACAGGCGCTGTTCTTCTCGGTCGACACCTGCGCCAAGATCCTGGACGTCCCCTCCAACACCTTCCATTTCATCGGCGGCACCGTCGGCGGTGGCTTCGGCGGCAAGGTGGATACCCTGACCGAACCGCTCGCCATTCTCGGCGCGATGCTGACCGGGCGTCCCGTGCGCTACGTGTTCGGTCGCGAGGAGGAGATGCAATACGGCCCGCCGCGCGGCGCCGAGCGAATCTACATCAAGGACGGCGTGATGCGCGACGGCCGCGTCGTCGCGCGCAAGATTCGCGCCTATTTCGACAGCGGCGCCTATACGCGGCTGTCCAGCTACGCCGCCGTGAAATGCGCCGCGCATCTGCCGGGGCCCTACACCATCCCGAACGTCTATGGCGACGTCTACTGCGTCTTCACCAACCGCACACCCGCCACCGCCATGCGCGGCTTCGGCGTCACCGCGATGGATTTTGCCATCGAGTGCCAGATGGACAAGCTGGCGCATCTCGTCAACATGGACCCGATGGAGTTCCGCATCCTCAACGCCTATCGCGACGGCGACATGAAGGCGCACCGGCGCGAGGCGAAGAACACCGCGCTGATCGAATGCGTCCAGGTCGCGGCCGAAAAGGCAAAATGGCCGCTCCGCGAGGAGTTCAAGCGGGCATCCTCGCGCAAGGACGGCGGCGGCAGCCGCGCCGTGATTCCGCCGACACCGACTGATGGGCGCGCGCGACCAGTTGCTCCGGCGCAGCAGCGCACCAGCTATGACCGGCTTCCGCCGACCGTCACCCGCGAACCGCCGCGTGAGCCCCCACCACCGGCTCCGCCGCCGCCTGCGCCACGTCCCACCGCGCCCTCGCATGGCGCGACCCGTTTCTCCTCCGTCTTCGGCACCAGGAGGCGCTAGATGGCCCGGCATCGCGGACGCGGCATCGCGTCGATCAACTATCCCATCGGCATGAATCTCGGCGGCGACCCCAGCCAGGCGCTGGTGCACTCCAACCCGAGCGGAAAGTTCACGGTGGCACTGTCGTCGATCGACCTGGGACAGGGCATGAAGTCAGTGACGCGGCAGATTTGCGCGGAGACGCTCGGCGTGCCGGTCGAGGATGTCTATGTCGACACCGCGGATTCCGACACCGGCCCGCATTGCATGGGTTCGTTCGCCTCGAGGGGCACCCACCGCGTCGGCAACGCCGTGATGGCGGCGGCGCGCGAGGCCCGCGGCGTGATGATGGAGGCCGCCGCCGAGGAACTCGAGGTCAACGCCACCGATCTCGATACCGACGGGCGCGGCAACATCCACGTCAAGGGCGCGCCGCACCGCTCGATCTCGACCAAGGATGTCGCGATCGCCGCACAGTTCAAGCAGGGCAAGACCATCTCCGGCCGCGGCATCTTTCTGGTGCCGCTCTCGAATGTCGATCCGGAAACCGGCGAGATGTCGCCCGCGACCTGCTATGCGCATGCCTGCCTCGTGGCCGAGGTCGATGTCGACGACGAGACCGGCGAGGTCGCGATGGTGCGAATGGATTCCGCCTATGAGCTCGGGCGCGCGCTCAACCCGCGTCTGGTCGAACAGCAGCTCGTCGGCGGTGCCTGGATGGGCGTCAGCCATGCGCTTTACGAGACACCGGAGCCCTATTATCCGGAGCCCATCCACGGCCCACGCGACTTCGTCGAATACCTGATGCCCGGCCCGGGCGACATCTGCCCACATGACATCGCGGTGCTCGAGCGTCCAGCTCCTGACGGCCCGTTCGGTGCCAAAGGTCCTGGCGAGATGTGCGCGAACCCGGTGCTGCCGGCGGTGGCGAACGCGATCTTCAACGCGGTCGGCGTACGCATCGACGATCTGCCGATCACGCCTGAAAAGGTGTTGCGCGCGATAAAGGCCCAGGGCGGCGCGCGGCCCCAGGCGCGGCGCTAGAGGTCTTTTATGGCGGTCCGCAGCAACATCGTCGGCATCGACAGCCCGGAGGCGCTGGAGAAGGCGCTCCGCGCAGCCTATTACCTTGCCGACGAGGGCCTTGCGACGGCCGCCTATCTTGGGCTGGCGCTTGGGAAGCCGCTGTTGCTCGAGGGCGCCCCGGGCGTCGGCAAGACCGAAGCGGCAAAGGCCATCGCCGCCGTGCTCGGCCGGCGCTTGATCCGGCTGCAATGCTACGAGGGCATTGACGCCTCCGCGGCACTCTATGAGTGGAACTACCCGCGCCAGATGCTCGCGATCCGCCAGGCCGGCGACGAGAGCATCGACATCTACGGCGAGACGTTCCTGATCGAACGCCCCATGCTGGCGACGCTGCGCGCGCCTGATTCCACCGTGCTCCTGATCGACGAAATCGACCGCGCCGATCAGGAGTTCGAGGCCTTCCTGCTCGAATTCCTGTCCGACTTCCAGATCTCGATCCCCGAGCGCGGCACGGTGCGCGCCGCTGAGCGCCCCGTCGTTGTGCTGACCTCGAACCGGACACGCGATCTGCATGAAGCTTTGCGTCGCCGCTGCGTCTATCACTGGATCGACTATCCCACCGAAGAGCGCGAAGCGCGCATCGTGATGCTGCGGGCCTCCAGCGTTGCCGAAGCTACCGCCCGTGCCGTCGTCGCAGCCGTCGGCAAGCTCCGGCGCGAGCCGCTCAGCAAGGCGCCCGGCATTGCCGAGGCCGTCGACTGGGCCGAAGCAGCAACGCTCCTCAACAAGGGCGGTGCGCGCTGGCCCGACGCCTTCAGGCGGTCCATCGGCACGGCGTTGAAGGACGAGGAGGATCTGCACTTCATCTCGCCCCGGCTCGACGCGATGCTCGCAGAGGCAACCGCATGAGCACTGATCCCCAGCTCCCGCGCGCCGCGCGCGTCTTTGTGTCGTTCGTTGCATTGCTGCGTGCCAACAGCTTTGCCGTCGCGCCGGAGCAGACCACCGCGTTCCTTACGGCGATCCAGTTGCTAGGCCCGCGCGACCTCGGGGATATCAGGCAGGCAGCACTCGCGACCCTCGCCCCACCGCCCCAGCGCCGTGCCACTTTCGACCGCCTGTTCGATCTCCACTTCCGCGGCAGCGAAGCGCTCGAACATGCCGACGACGGCGAAGACGACGAGACCATCCGGCTTCAGGAAGAAGGCCGCGGCGACGAGGAGCCGCTGCTTTCCGACGATGCGAACGAGTCCGGCCTCACCGCAACGCGCACCGAGGCATTGGTCGAGCGCCGCTTCGCGCAGCTCTCCACGACCGACACGCTGCGCCGCCTGGCGCGCGAGGCCCCAAGGCGCTTGCCGCGACGGCGTGGCCACCGCCGCATGCGCGCCCGCAATGGTCCCTTTGCGGACCTACGCCGTACCTTGCGCGACAGCGTCCGCAGCGACGGCGAGATCCTGCGGATCGGGCGGATGAAGCGGCGCCAGCGCCCGCGAAAATTCCTCCTGCTGATCGACGTCTCCGGCTCGATGAAGAGCCGCAGCGAAGAGAACATGAAACTTGCCCATGCGCTGGTGCAGGCCGCACCCAGTGTCGAGGTCTTCACCTTCGGCACGCGGCTGACCCGCATCACCCGCGCGCTGCGGTTGAAACGCCGCGAGCAGGCCCTGAATGCGGTCGCGCATCTCGTCAGTGACTGGGACGGCGGCACCCGCATTGGCGATGCGCTGCAAGCCTTCCTCGCGGTACCCCGCTTCGGCGGCTATGCACGCGGGGCAGCCGTGGTCGTCGTCTCGGACGGGTTGGAGCGCGGCGAGCCTGACGCCCTGCGCGACGCAGTGGCAAAGCTGTCGCGACGGGCCTGGCGCGTGAGCTGGCTGACGCCGCTCGCGACCGGGTCGGATTTCCGTCCTCAGACCGAAGCGCTCATGGCGATCGCGCGCCATGTCGACGATCTCGTCGATGGCGGATCGAGCGCGTCGATCGTCACGCATATACTGGCACTGGGACGAAGGAGAGTTGCGTGACCGAGATTGTCGACGGGCATCACCATATCTGGCGGCAGGCCGACCTGCCCTGGCTGACCGGTCCCATGCAACCCCGCATCTTCGGACCCTACGAGCCGATCCGGCGCGACTATCCGATCGAGGAATATCTCAGCGACCTCAAGGGCACCGGCGTCAACCGCTCGGTCTACGTCCAGACCAACTGGGCCAACGACCGTTTCGAGGACGAGACGGCCTGGGTCCAGCAGACCGCCGACGAACACGGCTGGCCGCACGCCATCGTCGCCTACGCCAATTTCGGCGTGGACGACGTGCGCCCGCAACTCGACCGGCTGAAGCGCTATCCGCTGGTCCGCGGCGTGCGGATGCAACTGCACTGGCACGAGAATCCGCTCTATCGCTTCGCGGCCCGGCCCGACCTCAGCGTCGATCCCGTGATCCGCCGCAACATTGCGCATCTCGCCAACTACGGCTGGAGTTTTGACCTTCAGGTCTTCACGCCGCAAATGCCGGACGCCGCGCAGCTCGCGGAGTCCTGCCCGAAGGTGACCTTCATCCTTCAGCACGCCGGCATGCTCGAGGATCTCTCATCGGCGGGACGTGCAGCCTGGCGTGCCGGGATGGCCCGGCTCGCGACGTGCCCGAATGTAGTCTCGAAGCTCTCGGGGCTCGGCACCTTCATTCACCGCAACGATCCCGCGCATATCGCCGCATTGGTCATGGACACCGTCGCAATCTTCGGTGCCGATCGCTGCCTGTTCGGCTCCAACTTTCCGATCGAGAAATTATGGACCAGCTACCGCGAGCTCGTCGCCGCGTTCCGCGCGGCGGCCGCGCCGCTCAGTCCAGAGCAACAGGACGCGATCTTCAGGATGACGGCAACGCGCGTCTACCGGCTTTGACAGACAAGAAACAACAGGGAGGGCAAAGAATGGCGCTGGAGATCAAGATTCTGGACTACGGCGATATCGAGCTGGAATCGAGCTTTCTGGTTCTCGGCCGTGATTGCGGCCGCACCCGCCGCGTCCTCACGCTCGGCTTTTTGATCCTCGGCGGCAAGTACCCGGTCGTGGTCGACACCGGCTATCGCTCCAACCAGATCATGGAGACGCTGGGCATGCGCGGCCTGCAGTACCACGAGCACATGATCGAGAACCAGCTCGCGCGCCATGGCGTCCGCATGGGTGACGTCCGCTTCGTCTGCCACACCCACCTGCACATCGACCACGCCGGCAAGGACGATTTATTCCCGATGAACACGACCGTGGTCGTCAACCGCAAGGAGCTCGAATATTCCGTCTCCGGCCTGATGCATCCGCAATATCCTGCGCCCGACATCAAGCATCTGATCGACCGCCTGCATACCAAGAGCGCGTTGCGCCTCCTTGACCTGGAGATCACAGGCCCGATCGAGCTGATGCCCGGCGTCTATTGCGATGCCGCCAACGCCCACACCGAGGGATCGATGAACGTCATCGTCGAGACCGCCGACGGCATCGCCACCATCTGCGGCGACGTGATCTACGACTTCAACGACCAGATCGTCACGCCCTTCAACGAGATCCATGACTGGGAGCCGCGCACCACCGGTAACCACGGCACCAGCAAGCGCGCGGAGAAGGCCTCGATCAAGAAGCTGCTGAGCAATTCGCGCTATCTGCTGCCGGTGCACGACCGTCCGGCCAAGATCGAGGGCGGCAACGTCGTGGGGCGGCTGCACGACCAGGTCCCCGGACCCATCGTGCAGTCCCTGCCCGCACGCAACTGGTTCCCGGCGTGACGTGACCTGAGGATATCGACCGATGACCCACGTCACCTTGCGCTCCGAATTCGAGACGCTGATCGACCCCTACGCGCCGGTCGCGCAGGTCGGGACGGGCTTTGACTTCACGGAAGGGCCGATCTGGCATCCGGTCGATCACTATCTGCTGTTTTCGGACATGCCGGGCGACGTCCGCCGGCGCTGGGATGCACGGCGCGGCGTCGCCGAGGTCAAGCGTCCGTCGAACCAATGCAACGGCATGACCTACGATGCCGAGCTCAATCTGATCGTCTGCGAGCATGCGACCTCGTCGCTGGTCCGTGAACGGCCGGACGGACGGCGCGAGGTACTGGCCTCGCATTTTGGCGGACGGGAGCTCAACAGCCCCAACGATGTCTGCGTGCACTCGTCCGGCACGATCTACTTCTCGGATCCCTGGTATGGCCGCATGCCGGTCTATGGCGTCGAGCGGCCGCGCCAGCTCGGCTTCCAGGGCGTTTATCGCTTGGTCCCCGGCGGTGAGCCGAAGCTCGTCGTGGACCGCAATTTGTTCGACCAGCCGAACGGGCTGTGCTTTTCGCCTGACGAAAAGCTGCTCTATGTCAACGATACCGTGCAGGCGCTGATCCGCGTGTTCGACGTCCACTCCGACGGCACGCTGTCGAACGCACGCGTGTTCGCGAGCGGCATCCGCTCGGAACTGGAGCCCGGCCTGCCCGACGGCATGAAGTGCGACCATCACGGCAATGTCTGGGTCACCGCGCCCGGCGGCGTCTGGGTCTATTCGCCACGCGGGGAGCTGCTCGGAAAAGTGCGCGTGCCCGAGATGGTCGCAAACCTCACCTGGGGCGGACCGGATTTTCGTACGCTGTACCTGACTTCGACGCGTTCGGTCTACGCCATCCCGACCAAGACAGGGCCGCGCCACGAGCCCTATATGAGTGGCAGGCCCGGCAGCGGCGGGACCGCGAGCGCGAGTCCTGTGGCTGCGACGCCGATCCTCACCGACGGTGAGATGCGGCTCGATCCAAACCGCTGCGCCATGATCATCCAGGATCTCCAGAACGACGTCATCATGGATGGCGGTGCCTTCGCCGAATCGGGAGCGCCCGGACACGCAAAGCAGCAGCAAGTCGTCGAGAACGTCCGGCGCTTGGCGGAAGCCGCGCGGACCCGCGGCGTTGCCATCATCCATGTCTGGTTCGTGGTCGAGCCCGGCGCGCCCGGCGTGACGCTGAACGCACCACTGTTCGAGGGCCTCGTCGACAGCAAGGCGATGGTGCGTGGCAGCTGGGGCGCGGCGCCCGTGTCCGGCCTCGAGCCCCGCCCCGGCGATTTCGTCGTCGAGAAGATGCGGATGAGCGCCTGGGAAGGCACTCGCCTGGAAACAATCCTGAAAGCCACCGGCCGCGACATGATCATCAACACCGGCGCCTGGACCAACATGTCGGTCGAGCACACCGCACGCACCGGTGCCGACAAGGGCTATTTCATGATCGTGCCGGAGGATTGCTGCTCGACCATGAACGCCGACTGGCACTCGGCCTCGATCAACTTTGCCATGCAGAATGTCGCAATCGTCACGCGAGCGGACGCCGTGATCAGAGCGCTGGGATGAACGGTGTCAAAGCTTCTGCACCTCTCCTGCTCGCCGCGCACCGACTCCGAATCGAGCGCCGGCGCGGGCGTATTCCTTGATGGCTTTCGTCAGGCGCGACCGGACTGGGATATCGACGTCGTCGATCTCTGGCAGGAGCGGTTGCCGGAGTTCGCCGGTCCCATCGTCGACGCCAAATATGCGCGCATGAAAGCGCAGGCCTTCGACGACGCGCAGCGCAACAGCTTTGCCGAAGCCGAACGGATGGCGCTTCGGTTCTCGCTGGCCGATCGTGTCCTGATTTCGACGCCGATGTGGAATTTCGGCATCCCCTACAAGCTGAAGCACTGGTTCGACATCGTCATCCAGCCCGGTCTGACGTTCCGTTTCGATCCGAACCAGGGCTATCTTCCGCTGCTGAAGGACCGTCCGACCATTGTCATCCTCGCTTCCGGCAGCGACTTTGCCACCGGCATGAACCGCGGCCGCATCGACATGGCGACGCCCTATTTGCGCGAGGCGCTCCGCTTCATCGGCGTCAGCGACGTGCGCTTCGTGCCGATCGGCCCGACCGCAGGCCCGGCCGAACCGATCCGTACCGCCCGCGACACCGCGCACCGCCGTCTCGCCGGCATGGCCAAGCGGTTCTGAGTTGCGTTCACTCGTCGAGAAGCTCGAAGAGCTCCTCGACCCGGTCGAAGGCATCCTCGTGCCCGTTTCCGGCATAGACGACGCGATCTCCATCGCGCTGGAGCGATTTCGCCTTGCTCTTTCGCAACCGCCCCGGGAGGAACGTCGCGGCAACGGCCTCGGGCCCGAGATCGAGCCTGACGATGCCGCGCCGCTTGCAATCGATCCTGAGTCTGGCCGCTGCAAAGAAGTCGCGCGCCTCCGGTGGGAGCCGGCCGAAACGCCGCGAAATCTCCTCCTCCAGATCCTCCAGATCGTCGTCGCTTCGACATCTGGCGGCGCGGCCGTAGATCTCGAGCCGCATCGCGGCCGATTGCACATAACCTTCAGGCAACATGTCGCCGACGGGCAGATTGAGATCGGGCACCCACAGGAAGGCGCCTGAGTCGTTGATTCTTTCCGCGGCGAGCTTCAGCAGATGACTGTACAGTACCGGTCCGAACACCTGCACGTGCCCGGACTGCTGCTCCGAGAACAGATCGCCCGCCCCTCTGAGGTCGAGGTCGCGCTCGCTGATGGCGAAGCCCGCGCCGGGCTTGCTGAACTCTTCCAGCACGGCCAGACGTTTCTCGGATTGCCCCGATGCCGATTCCGTCAAGAGATAGGCGAAGGCGCGCGTGCCGCCGCGCCCCACTCGTCCTCGAAGCTGATGGAGCTGCGCGAGACCGAATTTTTCGGGCCAGCACACCACGATGGTGTTTGCGCGCGGAATATCGAGACCGCTTTCGACGATATTGGTCGCCAGAAGCACATCCGCTTCGCCATCGACGAAACTCATCATGCGGTCGTCGAGCTCGTCGACAGGCATCTTGCCATGAAGACAGACGATGCGGAGGTCGGGAGCCAGCGCTTGCACACGCGTCAGCATCGGCTCAAGATCCTGGATGCGCGGGCAGATCAGGAAACTCTGTCCGTGCCGCCGCCGCTCGCGCAGCAGTGCTCCGGCAATGGCCGCATCCGACAGCGGCGCGATCTTGGTCACGATCGGAAGCCGGTGAACGGGCGGCGTCGCGATCACGCTGAGATCGCGGAAGCCTGCAAGGCCCGCAGCGAGCGTACGCGGGATCGGCGTCGCGCTCATCCAGAGCGTATGCGCGTTCTTCGCGATGCCTGAAAGCTTGGCCTTCTCCGCCGCCCCGAAATGCTGCTCTTCGTCGATGATGACGAGTCCGAGAGCGGCGAACTTCACATCTTTTCCAGACAGCGCCTGCGTGCCGACCACGATCTTCAGCCGGCCGCTTCGCAAGCCCTCTTTGGTCTCTCGCGTCTCCGGCCCCGAGGTCGCTCGCGACAGGCTGCCGACCTCGATGCCGAGCGGACCGAAGCGCTTGCGGAAGGTTTCGACGTGCTGCCGCGCCAGCACGGTCGTCGGCACCGCGATCGCAACCTGTTTCCCCGACAGCGCCACGGCAGCGGCCGCGCGCAGCGCCACCTCGGTCTTGCCAAACCCGACGTCGCCACAGACCACCCTGTCCATGGGATGGCCTGCCGCGAGATCATCGAGCACGTCCTGAATGGCCTTCGCCTGGTCCACCGTCGTGAAATACGGAAAGCGCGCGACGAACCTCTCATAGAGCGGCCCTGGCGCAACCAGTTTCGGCGCGCGGCGGCGCTGGCGCTGGCTGATGTGTTTTGCGAGCGCCTTGGCGGCGACCTGAATTTCAGCTTCGGCCTCGGTTCGACGCGCCCACCATGTGCTGCCGTCGGCCTTGTCCCGCGCCAGCTTCCCCGGCTCGGCCGCATACGGCCAGATCTGGGCAAGATCGGCCGGCGGCACGAGCACCGCGTTGTCCTGCGCGAACGCAAGCCGGACCATCTCGCGCCGCGATCCCTTCCCCATGTCGAAGGTCTGCAAGCCGTCGAGCAAAGCAAGGCCGCGTTGCAAATGGACCACCGCCGCGCCGCGCTCCGGCACGTCCGGATGTTCGAAGGCAGCCGTCCACGTCCGCGCCATCGGCTGCGGATGATGCGCCCTGCTGCCGAGCACGTCGGACGCCGTCACGACGACCAGCGGCTTGCGTCCCGTTCCGACGAAACCGGCATCGAAGTCGGCGAGCAGCGCCGTATCGCGATCGCCGTCCTTGGTCGCCTCGTTCCAATCGGCGCAGCGCTCCGCCTTGATGCCGCTCATCCGCTCCATCGCGCGAAGGTCATCCTCGACCGCTGCGACGAACAACAGCTGAGAGCCCGCGCTCTGCATATCCGCGATGAAGCCGCGGAGGATCTTTCGCGGCGAGGCGGCCTTGGAGAAATCCGGTGTCGGCGTAAAGGGCGACTTTTGCGGCAGCACGCTCATGCGCTTCTTCAGCCGCTTCCACTCGTCGCGTCCGAGATATTCGCGCTCGGCATCCCTGCGTCCGGCCGCCTCCTCGATCGTGCCCATCCAGCTGTCGGCATGGCCCGGCACGCCGGCATCCACGATCCAGCGCGCGCGATCGCAATAATCCGGCAGCGTCGCCCGCGCTCCACGCTTGCCCCCGAACGCGATCTGTTCGGACATCGGATCGATCAGCAATTCCTTGGTCTCATAGAGGACCTCATGCTCGATCGGATCGACGGCGACGATTTTGCGCAAGACATTGTCGGAATGCTCGATCCTGAACGGACCGAGCGCGCCGGCGGGAAATACCTCGAACGTCTTGCCATGGAACAGGACGCCGCCCGGATATTCCGCCTCTTCGTCGAGATCGTAACCGAGTGCTTCCAGGCGGGGCTCCAGCTCGGCTTCCGAAAAGGCGCCGCCGACCTTCAGGCTGAGGCTGGTCTTCGACCAGCTCGCCGGCAGCGGCAGCCGTTCCATGATCGCTTCCGCCGTGGACACGAGGAACACGGGCTTCTTGGTCCTTGCAAGGCGCCGGAGCACCGCGCTGCGTCGCCCGGCGATCTCGCGTGACGGCTCCAGACCGTCGAACGGCAGATTGTTCAGCCGCGGGAACACCAGCACATCGACCGACGGATCGAGCGCATGGATCACACCGCCCAGCCGTTCCGCCCGGCTCTCGTCGTCGCAGAGAAACACGAGACCGTCGCGGCCAGACCTCTCCCACTGCTCGCGCAGATGCAGCGCCAGCATGCCGAGCGGCGAAGAGGAGGAGACCGTGGAACGCGATGAGCTCTTGCTCTTCGAGTCCTTGCTCTTTGAACCCTTGCTCTTGGAGCTCTTGGTCTTCGAGCTCTTGGTCTTCGAGCTTACGCTCTTCGAGCTTTTGCTCTTTGCCTTTTTCGCGCCGGTCGTGGCCCGGGCTTTCCTGGTGGGCGCCAATGTGTATCCAACTTTGTTTCGTAAACAGAGGCGTGCGACGGCGAGCCCTTCCGCAGAGCTCCGTCGATCACACAAATCGGGCCTAGGCGCCCGGTGACGTCATTACAATTTCGCGATTGCGTTGGAAAGCACGGAAGCAGGCCCGGCGGGAAGTCTGCACGGCAAAATAAGGCCTATTGCAGGACCTTCGGCAGCACCACGACCACGTCGACGCTCTGCCCCAGGACCTGCGTTGCAACCAATGCGAGATGATGCGAGAACTCGTCCTCGATCTCGGACGCGCAGTCTTCGTCCCTGGCAATCGCAAACAGCAGGTTGCCGTCGACTTCGTCGAATCGAATACCGGCAAAAATGCGATCAAACGTCTCGGCGCCCGCGATGAACGCGATTCGCGCCTGGATGGCCTGGTCTTCGATGAGGGACAGTTTCATCATAGAAGGGAACATGGGGGTACACGCCCTAAATGCAAGAGCGGAAGCGCGCTGGCGCAGCCAGCCGGGCGAACTATATTCATCGTATCAACCCGACTGGCCGCGCCCGCCCTTGAGGAAATTCTTGATCCTGTTCCTGCTGCTGATTGTCGTGCCGATCACCCTATCGGCCGGGCGCTACTATCTGTTCGGCGATGGCCGCGGCAATTGGCAGACGGCGGATCGCTCCAGTGCGGGCCTGCTGCCGCCGGCCTCGGCCAATCCGGAGGCGCTGATCCGGGTCTTTGCGGCACGTACCGTGCGGTGGCGCAGTATCTTTGCCGTCCACACCTGGATCGTCGTCAAGGAAAAGGGCGCGGCGACCTACAGCCGATACGACTACACGGCCTGGGGCGACCCGATCCGCAGCAACGGCTTTGCGCCCGATGGCCGCTGGTTCGGCGCCATGCCCGAAACCGTCGTGGCGGTCGACGGCGTACGGGCCGAGGAGCTGATCCCCAAAATCCGCCACGTCGTCGAGACCTACAAGTTCCGCGCCTATGGCGATTACAGCGCCTGGCCGGGACCGAATTCGAACACCTTCGTGCAGGCGGCGCTGGACGCCGTTCCCGAGCTTCGTGCGGTCCTGCCCCCGACCGCCGTCGGCAAGGATGATCCCTATAGCGGACGCTGGGCCGGCATCACGGCGTCCGGCACCGGCCTCTATGCTTCGCTGTCGGGCTATCTCGGCATGACGGTCGGCTGGGTCGAGGGGATCGAGATCAATTTTCTCGGCGCCGTGCTTGGCGTCGACATCCGAAGGCCCGCGCTCAAGCTGCCCGGCATCGGTCGCCTCGGTGTCGCGGCCGGCGCGTAAGATCCAGGGCTCTCTCCTCGTCATTGCGAGCGCAGCGAAGCAATCCAGAGTCTTTCCGCGGAGGGATTCTGGATTGCTTCGCTGCGCTCGCAATGACGGAGTGTGAGGCGACATCCTGATTCTCCAAGCACCACTGTCATTCCCCGCGAAGGCGGGGAATCCAGTACGCCGCGGCGTATCGATTCGATCACTCCCGTCTCGGAGTACTGGATCGCCCGGTCAAGCTGGACGATGACAGCGAGTGTTGGGTTGCAGACATGCATATTCATCCTCGCGGCGCGTTTCGCCCGAGCTTTGATTGGTCGTTTCGCCCTCATAACCAAGAGGGCGCAGGGAAGGCCGGGTGCCAGCTAGCACCCGCGGTCTGCTGCGCAATAGGCACACGCAGAAGAACCGCACAGCAGCATACAGGTGGAGCCGTCACTCGGCCTTCCCTGCGCGATGGTCGGACGGCTTATGCCGTGCTCTCCCGGGAGCCGAACTTTCCCTCTGGCCTCCCTCGCCCCGCGAATTGACGATGCCGTCTGCCCGGTTGGGCTCGCGCACATCTCCGCGAAAGGCTTGACCGTAGCAACGACGGCCAGGACCACACGGTTTTGCCGTACGCACGGCCCGCCTTTTCGCCGCAGTATTTCCAGCCCTGTCGACGGAGCCGGAAACTTACAAACGAGACGAAGCCTGACAGCGCCGTTCGTCCGCACGCGGTTTCGAGCTCACAGGGACTACCCGCACTGCCCGTACCATTTCGTGCCGACGCTGCCGCGTCCACCGCAAGCCCGGCTCGCGAACAAGACGACTCGAGATCGCCCCTCAAGGAGGAGCCGGGATGCGCGACACATACGCCGTTTCCGAATTTCGGTAAAGCGGAATATTTTTATCGAGAGGGGTTGACGGGGTGAAGGGTGTTTTGCCCGACGGGTCAAAGCCCCGACGATTGGATCGCGCCCTGCTAACTCCCCAGCGCCGGAATGTTCTCTCGAAAAATGATCTCGCTGCGCGGCGCCTCGATGCCGTGCATGGCGCTACGGCCGGCGCGTAGATTGTCGAAGATGCCGACGCAGCTCATCATCGTGTTGAGCTGATTTTGGGTGATCACGGCGTCCATGGTGCCGTCAAGCAGGAAGCCCCGTGTATCCGAGGTCAGGCCATGACCGATGAAGACCACGTCGCGCTCCCGGTTGGTTTCCTTCAGCGCGCGGGCGACGCCATCGGCGGCGCCACCGATGTTGTAAATTCCGGCCAAATCCGGATGCTGGTTGAGCAGCATCCGCGTCTGGCGATAATTGCGGTCGGCATCGTCGAGGCCTTCGCGCAGGCCCACGACCTTGATGGAAGGGAATAGTTCCTCGAAGACGTGCAGAAATCCCATTTCGCGTTCTTCATGCGCGCGGTAGCTGCGGCTGCCCGCGATCATCGCCACCTTGGCCGTCCGCTCGCCCAGGAAGCGCGCGATCAGATAGCCCACGGTGCGCCCGATCGAGCGATTGTCCAGTCCGATATAGGCGGCGCGGCGCGCGTTCAGGATATCCGAGATCAGCGTCACCGTCGGCACGCCGTGCTCCGCCAGTCTGTCGACAGCCTCCCTCACGACGGGATGCTCGAGCGCCATGAAGGCGACGCCGTCGGCCTTGTCACGGGACCGCCAGAGCTGGCGTGCCAGCAGGTCCGGATTGAAGCTCTTGATGGTGTCGACCTGGCAATGGACGTTGAAGGGTGCGAGCCGGCCGTCGGAATGCGCGATCAACTGCCCAAGGGTGGACAAGAAACGGTTGGTGCCCGACGGCAGCAGGAACAACAGCCGCATCGGCTTCGGCCGCATCGCTGCGACCAGATTCTCGGCCGGCATGTAGTCGAGCTCGGACGCGGCGGCGAGCACGCGCTGCTGCGTCATCGCCCGGACACCCGGCCTGCGATTGAGCACGCGGTCGACGGTCGCCGTCGAGACGCCGGCGCGCCGCGCCACATCGACGATGCGGCTCAGCGAGGGGGCTGCCGGTTCGTCCATCTCAGGGCTCAAACGTCAAATACATCAGAAACCATCATCTTTATCATTTGACACCGTAGCGCTATGTCGCAATTTAAGCATCAATATTGTCTCAGAAACATCAAATAACATCAAATATCCGTTGGAGGAGAAGCCCATGTCCCTGACCCGTCGGCGTGCCCTGCAAGCCCTGTCCGCCCTGCCCGCGGCGGGCCTGATCGGCGGCCTCGCGCGCCCGGCCCGGGCAGCCGAGTTCTCGCTGAAATACGGCAACAACCTGCCGCTGACGCACCCGCTCAACATCCGCGCCCAGGAAGCCGCCGACCGCGTCGCCAAGGAAAGCAATGGTCGGGTCGAGATTGCCATCTTCCCGAACAATCAGCTCGGCGGCGACACCGACATGCTCGCCCAGGTGCGAAGCGGTGCGCTGAACTTCTTCACGCCCTCCGCGCTCGTGGTCGCGACCCTGGTGCCGGTCGCCGCGATCAACGCCGTCGGCTTTGCCTTTGCCGATTACGATCAGGTCTGGAAAGCGATGGACGGGCCGCTCGGCGCGCATGTCCGTGCCGCCATGGCCAAGGTCGGCCTGCATACGTTCGAGAAGATGTGGGACAACGGCTTCCGCCAGATCACCAGCGGCGCCAAGCCGATCGAAAGCGCCAAGGACATGGACGGGCTCAAGATCCGCGTGCCCGTGTCTCCGCTCAGCATCTCCATGTTCAAGGCGCTCTCTTCCTCGCCGACCAGCCTGCAATTCAGCGAGGTCTATTCGTCGCTCCAGACCCGCATCGTCGATGCGCAGGAAAATCCCCTGCCGATCATCCAGGTGGCGAAGCTCTACGAGGTGCAGAAATACTGCGCCATCAGCAACCACATCTGGGACGGATTCTGGTTCATCGCCAACGCCCGCGCCTTCAACGCCCTTCCCGCCGACCTCAGGACCATCGTCAGCAACGCCATCAACGACGCCGGGCTGAAGCAGCGCGAAGACATCAGGGCGTTCAATGCGACCGTACAGACCGATCTTCAAAGCAAGGGCATGAACTTCACCAGGCCCGCGCCCGATACGTTCCGCGCCAAGCTGCGCGATGGCGGTTTCTACGGCGAGTGGAAGGGCCGCTTCGGCGACGAGACCTGGGCGCTGCTCGAAGGCGCCGTCGGCAAGCTGGCCTGAGCGCGATGACCATCGCAGAGCATCGGATGACGGACTATCTGGAGGCGGAATCTCACCCCGCCTCCCATGCGAACGCGCGCACGTCCGCGCGTGCGTTCGGCACGGTCGACCGCTGGCTCGGTTCAGTGGTCGAGACGGCCGCCGCCGGCCTCGTACTGGCCGAGATCGGCATCATGCTCGCCGGCGTCATCATGCGCTACGTCTTCCACAGCCCGCTGATCTGGTCGGACGAGCTGGCCTCGATCCTGTTTCTCTGGCTCTCGATGCTGGGCGCGGTGATCGCGCTGCGCCGGGGCGAGCACATGCGCATGACGGGGCTCGTCAGCCATGTCGGCCCAGGCGCGCGCGCCTTTCTCGACACGATCGCGGCGGTGGCCCCGCTCGCCCTGCTGGCGCTGATCCTCCACCCCGCCTTCGACTATGCGAGCGAGGAACAGATCATCGTCACCCCCGCGCTGGAGATCAGCAATGCCTGGCGCGCGGCCGCAATCCCCGTCGGGATGACGCTGATGACGATCGTCGCCGCGATCCGGCTTGCGACGCATCACCGGCCCGCCCTGATCGTCGCCGCCTTCATCACCACCACGATCCTGATCGCGGCATTCTGGCTTGCGGGACCGCTGCTCGCTCCGCTCGGGCGCTATAACCTCATCATCTTCTTCGTCGGCGTGGTCGCGGCCAACGTGTTCGCCGGTGTGCCGATCGCCTTCTCCTTTGCGCTCGCGACCTTCGGCTATCTGGCACTGACGACGAGCACGCCGATGATGGTGATGGTCGGCCGTCTCGATGAGGGCATGTCGCACCTGATCCTGCTCGCGGTGCCGCTGTTCATTTTCCTCGGCGCGCTGATCGAGATGACCGGCATGGCACGGGCCATGATCCAGTTCCTGGCGAGCCTGCTCGGTCATGTCAGGGGCGGACTGTCCTATGTGCTGATCGGCGCCATGTACCTGGTCTCCGGCATCTCCGGTTCGAAGATTGCCGACATGGCCGCGATCGCACCGGTGCTGCTGCCGGAAATGCAGCGGCGCGGTGCCAAGCCCGGCGATCTTGTCGCGCTGCTGTCGGCCACCGGTGCGCAGACCGAAACCATTCCGCCGAGCATCGTGCTGATCACCATCGGTTCGGTGACCGGCGTTTCGATCGCCGCGCTGTTCACGGGCGGGCTGCTGCCGGCCCTGGTCGTGGGCACCGCGCTCTGCGTGGTGGTGTGGCGGCGCTACCGGCATGAGGATCTCAGCCATGTGCGGCGCGCCTCGAAGCGCGAGATCGCAAAGCTCACGCTGGTCGCCCTGCCCGCGATCCTGCTGCCCTTCGTGATCCGCACCGCGGTGGTCGAAGGCGTCGCCACCGCCACCGAGGTCTCGACCATCGGCATCGCCTACGCCGTGCTGATGGGCCTTCTGGTCTACCGGCAGTTTCCCTGGCGGCGGCTGAAACCCATGCTGATCGAGACGGCCTCGCTGACCGGCGCGATCATCTTCATCATCGGCTGCGCCACGGCGATGGCCTGGGGCCTGACGCAATCCGGCTTCTCGCAGCAACTGGCGAAAGCAATGGCCGCGATCCCGGGCGGCGCCTATGGCTTCCTCGCCATCTCGATCCTGGCCTTCGTCGTGCTCGGCAGCGTGCTCGAAGGCATTCCGGCCATCGTGCTGTTCGGCCCCTTGCTGTTTCCGATCGCCAAGCAGGCCGGCGTGCATGAAGTGCATTATGCGATGGTCGTGATCCTCGCGATGGGCATCGGCCTGTTCGCGCCGCCTTTCGGCGTCGGCTATTACGGCGCCTGCGCCATCAGCAAGATATCGCCGGACGAAGGCCTCAAGCACATCTGGGGCTATGTCGCCGCGCTGTTCATCGGTCTCGTCGTCGTCGCTGCCGTGCCGTGGCTGTCGATCGGCTTCCTCAAATTCTGAACACAATGGGAATGAAGCAATGAGCCGTTTTTTTGGCGAGATCCGGCAAGCCGGCTACGTCGTCGACGACATCGAGAAGGCCATGGACTATTGGAGCCGCGAGCTCGGCATCGGGCCGTGGTTCTACAATCCGCGCGTTCCGATCGTGAACTACCATTATCGCGGCAAGGCCTATGAGCCGCATAATTCGGTGGCGCTGGCCAATTCGGGGCCATTGCAGATGGAGTTGATCCAGATCCGCAACGATGCGCCGTCGATGTATGCCGATTTCCTGAAGGCAGGGAATAAAGGCTTGCAGCACGTCGCCTACTGGACCGAAGATTACGATGCCGATCTGGCGCGCCTCGAGGCCGAGGGCTTCAAGCCGGTCATGAGCGGCGAAGTCGGCGCGCGCGGGCGCTTCGTCTATTTCGACACGGAATATCATCCGGGAACGGTGATCGAATTGTCCGAGGTCGCAGGCCCCAAGGGCAAGATGTTCGACCTGATCCGCGCCGCCGCCAAAGACTGGGACGGACGCGACCCGGTGCGACCGTTCCCCGATCTGACCAAGCTTTGATCCCGTGACGACAAATCCCATACGCATCGAAGCCGACTATCTGATCGAGACATCAGGCGATCCCCAGCTTGCCGCGGAAACCATGGCCGGCGAGCAGTCGAGCGGAACGTTCGTCGCGGTGCCCGGCGAGACGCCGGAGCTGAAGGCACGTGCGGCAGCCCGCGTCGAGAGCCTCGAATTGCTTGATCCCGTCTCCGCACCGTCGCTTCCGGTCGCCCGTCCGATCAATGCCGACGGCCCCTGGCAACGCGCGCGCGTGACCCTGTCGTGGCCACTCGACAATATCGGCGCGTCGCTGCCCAACCTCGTCACGGCGATCGCCGGCAATCTCTGGGAATTGCGCCAGCTCACCGGCCTGCGGCTGCTCGACCTGCGACTGCCGCTCGCTTTCGCCGCCGCCTATCCCGGACCGAAATTCGGCGTCGCCGGCACACGCGAGCTCACCGGCGTCAGCGGCCGTCCGCTGATCGGCACCATCATCAAGCCGAGCATCGGGCTCAGCCCGGCCGAGACGGCCACTCTGGTCTCCGAGCTGTGCGAGGCCGGCACCGACTTCATCAAGGACGACGAGCTGCAATCGGACGGCGCCTATTGTCCGTTTGACGAACGCGTGCGCGCCGTGATGCGCGTCGTCAACGACCACGCTGATCGGACCGGCAAGAAGGTCATGATCGCCTTCAACCTGACCGGCGAGATCGATCAAATGCGCCGCCGCCACGATCTGGTGCTGGCCGAAGGCGGCACCTGCGTGATGGCGAGCATCAACTCGGTCGGGCTCACCGGCATGGTCGAGCTCGGCCGCCACACGCAGCTCCCCATTCATGCCCATCGCAACGGTTGGGGCGCGCTGAACCGTCATCCCGCACTCGGCTGGGACTATACGGCGTGGCACAAGATCTGGCGGCTGGCCGGCGCCGACCACATGCATGTCAACGGCATCGGCAACAAGTTCAGCGAAACCGATGACAGCGTGGTCACCTCCGCCAAGGCCGCGCTGACGCCGATGTTCGCGCACAAGCCGTGCATCGCGATGCCGGTGTTCTCCTCGGGCCAGACGCCGGCGCAGGCCTTGCCGACCTGGCGCGCGCTCGCCTCGACCGATCTGATCTTCGCCGCCGGCGGCGGCATTCTCGCCCATCCCGACGGGCCCGCCGCAGGTGTCGCTGATCTGCGCGCGGCGTGGGACGCGGCGATCGCAAGCGACGCAGCGATCGGAGGCGACGCAGCGATCGCAGGCACGCCATGAGCAGTGCGCCCGCCCTGCCGGACGGCCCGCTCGTTGCCTTCTACGGTGATGACTACACCGGCTCGTCCGCGGCGATGGAGGCCCTCACCTTCGCGGGCCTGCCGACCATCCTGTTCCTGGAGACGCCGACGCCCGAGCGTCTCGCTGCCGCCAGCCAGTTCCGCGGCGTCGGCATTGCCGGCACGGCGCGGGCGAAGGACCCGGCGTGGATGGCGCAGAATCTTCCGCCGGTTTTCGACGTGCTCGCCGGCATCGGCGCACCGATCGCGCATTACAAGGTGTGCTCGACCTTCGATTCCTCGCCGCAGATCGGCTCGATCGGACGTGCGATCGATCTCGCAGTGCCCAGGCTCGGAGGCAGCTGGCATCCACTCCTCGTCGGCACACCGGCGATGGGCCGCTATCAGATGTTCGGACATCTGTTCGCGGCCGTGAACGGCGTCGGCCACCGCCTCGACCGCCACCCGACCATGTCGCGTCATCCGGTGACGCCGATGGACGAAAGCGATCTTGGCCGGCATCTCGCCAGGCAGACCGCGCGATCGATCGGGCTGATCGACTTCGTCACCATGGCCAATGGCGGCGCGGATCTGGCGCTGATGCGCGCGCGGGGCGCCGGCACCGAGATCATCTCGCTCGACGTGCTCGACCAGGCGTCGCTGACTGAGGCCGGGCGTCTGATCTGGGAATATCGCGGCGAGCGGCTCTTTGTCGCCGGCTCGCAAGGCGTCGAGCAGGCGCTGGTCGCCTATTGGCGCTCGGCGGGGTTGATTCCCGACAGCAAACCCGATCTGCGCCTGACAGGCGTCAAACGCATCGCCTGCGTCTCCGGCTCCTGCTCACCCGTCACCGCCGCGCAGATCGCCCATGCCGCAAACAACGGTTTTGAAGTCGAGCGGCTCGATGCGACGCGCGCGGTTGACGCGGAGGAATGGCGGAAGGAAATCGGCCGCGCCGTCGCGCACGCGCTTGCCGCGCTCGCGTCGGGGCGCGATGCGCTGCTGGTCACCGCAGGCGGTCCCGACGACCCCGCCATCGGTGCACTCAACGCGGCGATCGAAGCGAGCGGTGCAACGGCGGGCGCCGTGAACGAGCGCATCGGTACGGGTCTCGGCCAGGCGCTGGACTCCATTCTGGAGACCGCGCGGCTCCCGCGCGTCGTGGTCGCGGGCGGCGACACATCCGGCCATGCGCTGCAGGCAATGGGCATCTACGCGCTGACGGCGATCGCCCCGCTGACCGAAGGCGCACCGCTGTGCCGCACATCCTCGGATCGCGCGCATGCGAACATCGAGATCGCGCTCAAGGGTGGACAGGTCGGCGGTGTCGATCTGTTCTGCCGGGCACGCGAGGGCGGCTAGCCGTCACTTCAAGGTAATGGTGATCTGGCTGATATTCGCCGCCAGCTCCAGTCCCGCCTTCGGTCCCTGCAGCACGATGGTCACGCCCTTCTCGTTGCGGAGGTGGACGCCGTTGACGCCGCCGACCAGCGCAAAGCCGCCGCCGACGGAGCTGTAGGTGCCGGCGAAGTCACCGATCTCGCGGATGCCTGAGGCCCAGCCGTCGAGACGGCCGACGGTGACGCCGATCGTAATGCCGAAGCTCAGGCCGCTGACCCTGAACGGATAGGTCTTGCCGCGATAGACCAGCGTTCCGTTGCCGGCACCGCCGCCGACCAGCAGGCCGGCCTTGACGATCTTGACGCGGACGTGACCGGCGGCTTGCGCCAGGGATGGTGTTGCAGGCAGCGCGAGTCCGAGCGCCAGCAGCAGCATGGCCATCAGGCGCAAGATGCGCGCGCGCCGGTCAGGGTTTTGCGGCATCGACCTTCTTCCAGGTCTCGTCCGGATCGAACAGCGTGGTGCGCTCGGCAACGAATGCCGTGCGCTTGCCGAGATCCTTCTGGTAGACGGTGCCGTCATGATTGACCAGGAAGGTCATGATGCCGGAATTGCCGTATTCCGCGGGCCAGCCGATCATCGCGTAGCCGCCGATCATCTTGTCCTTGACGACATAGTTGAGCGCACCCCCGCGCGCATCCCGGCCTTGTCCCTTGAGGATGTGGAAGTAGTAACCGTGATAGGGCGCAGGCCCGACGTCGCCGGCGCGATAGCCTTCCTTCGAGGCTTCGGCCGCCAGCTCACCGAGCGGGCTCGGATCCTTGTCGTCGCGCCAGAACAGGCCGTCTTTCTTGCCGGGCGATGAGACGATGCGCTGCGCGTAGACGCCGACGCCCTGGCCGCGATCCTTGTCGGCATATTCGTTCTGCGCGTCGGCGTAGGCGAGCATGGTCTGGATCGCGTCGAGCTCGTTGCGGCCGATGCGACGGCGCAGCACCTCGACGCGGCCCTCGTCGGTGTCGAACTCCCAACCGGTCTTGGTGTTGACCATCGGAATCGGGAACGGAAAATCATCCGGCCCCAGCGTCAGGGTCGCGGTCTTGTTGCCTTCGGCCTTGATGCCGTGCTTGACGTCATACATCGAGGTGAAGCGTGCGCGGATGTCCTTGTCAGCGACTTCGTCGCCGGAGGCGACGATGTCCTCGGCGGCACGTCCCAGCACTTTCAGGATGTCGTCGGGCCCGCTCTTGACGGCGGCTGCGAGCGCGGCGGCCGCGTCCTCCGGCGTCTTGTAGGATTGCTGCGCCTGCGACGCGGTGCCGAGCAGCGCCAGCGCCACGAGGCCCGGCAACATGGCGCGCCGGAGCGATTTCAGGGCAGTCATGGCGTGACCTCCGCGGGGATCTTCGCGCCGCCGGCGATCCAGTCGCGGTAGGTGCGGAATGTCAGTCCGAGCTTGTCGTAGGTGACGCGCAGATAGCCGTCGCTGCCGCGGGTCACGGCGTCGGGCATCACCTGCTCGACCTCCTGCGCCATCACGCCGACATAGGCCTTCTCGCTGCCGATATAGCTGAAGCGATAATAGCCGAGGCCGTTGGAGAGATGGCCGAGCAGGACGATGTCGTGCTTCAGCGCGATGTCGGAGCGCCGGCCACCGCCGCCCCCACGACCACCTCCGCCGCCGCCCCCCCGGAAGCCGCCGCCACCGCCCATCGACATGCCACCACCGCCGCCGCGGCCAGCCATGCTCGGTCCGCCGCCGCTGCGCGGCATGCTCGCCATGCTGGAGCGTCCGCGTGCGGATGCCGCCGCCGCCGACCGGCCAGAGGACACATTCATTGCGCCGCCGCGATTGCCGCCACCGCCGCGGTTGGCGGCAGCGCCGCCGCCGGCACGGTTCGCAGCCTTGGCGCGATCGCCGCCACCCTTGTTCGCGTTCTTGGCACGGTCACCGCCGCCCTTGGCGCGGTCCGATGCACCGGCACGATCGCCGCCGCCGGGCCGGTCGCCGCGGTTGCCCGCGCGATCGCCAGCACGGTCGCCACGGTCACCTGCGCGATCACCACGATCACCGGCACGGTCGCCTGCACGATCTCCCGGGCCACCCTGGCTCGGCTTCAGCACCTGGTTGCCGTCACGGCCGCGGAAATCCATCCGGTCGGACGCGCCGGCCTTGATGTTGGTGTTGCCAAAGCGGTTCTGAACGTTGGTGTTGTTGTAGCGCACGCCGCCGCGATGGGCCGGATTGTGCTGCCAGCCGTTGTTGATGTTGGTGGTGCGATGATTGACGTAGACGTTGCGGTTGCCCCAGTTGCAGCCGCCGCCCCAATAATTGCCCCAGCGTCCGATCGCCCAGGCCGTACCGAAGGCGAGGCCCGCCGCGACCACGCCGGCGCCGATATAGGACGGATAGCCCCAGTAATACGGCGGATATTCCGCATAGGGCCAGCCGCCATAGACCGTCGCCGGATCGTAATAAGGCACGTACATCTCCGCAGGGTTCGCCTGCTGGATCACGATGGCCTGCTTGCCTTCCTGCGACTGGACGCTGACCTTCTGCTGCTTGGTGGTGACCAGCTTCTTGTTGTCATAGGCCTTGTTGCGCAGGCGCTGGATCGCATCCATCACGTCGGGCTGCTGCGCGAGAAAGGCATCGCCGAGTTTCTGGGTCCATTCGAGCTGATCGTTCATCATGGTGAGGACGGAGCCGGTGCTGCTGAGCGCTTTAACGCTGTCGTCCCAACCCTGCTTGTCGACCTCGGTCTTCAGCGCATCGCCCTTCAGGCTCTTGTGCTCCTTCAGCCAGCGGTCGGCCTGCACCACTTCGAGCGGATAGGTCGAGGCGGCCAACACGTTGGCCAGCAGTTCGTCGGGATAGAGCGCGATCGGCGCGACCAGCGCCTCCAATTGCTCGGGCTTGAGAACCTCGGCGGCCGGCGCCGCCGGAGCTGAAGGCTGTGCCTGCGGGCTCGGAGCCGCAGGCGCAGCCGGAGCCGCCGGTGTGGTGGACTGCGCCATCGCGGCGGCAGGAACCGCCACCACCAGCGCAAGTGCCATCAGGGTCTTGCCGCAACGGAACATCGCAATTCTCCCAAAAACGTCCGCCCGCGACCATCGGGCCGAGGCATGGAGGTTTGTTGATCGAGATCAACGAAACGGCGCCCTCGCGCCGTTGCGGCGGCGCGTCATTCGATCAGTTCGGCGTCCAGCAGCAGCCGGTTCGGCACCGTCAGCCCGAGCGCATGGGCCGTCTTCGTGTTGATGACGAGCTCGAACCGCGTGGCAAACTGCACCGGCAGGGTTCTGATCTCGGCCCCGCGCAGCACGCGGTCGACATAGACCGCACCGTCACGAAACTGCTGGGTGAGATCGGCGCCGTAGGACATCAGCCCGCCATTCACCGCGTAGAAGCGGACGGCGAAGATCGCGGGCACGCGGCGCTGCGCCAGCAAGGCGATCGTCATCTGGCTCTGGGTCCCGAAGAAGCCGCCGTCCGGCAGCACGACGAGACCGCTGCCGTCGCGTGCCGCCGCCTCGATCACGGCCGCGATCTCGGTGCCCGTGCGAACGCCGGCGCCAGTGACCTTGAGGCCGAGACGGTTTTCCATCTGATGCGCGGCCTGAAGGTAGAACGGCGCATAGGGGGCGGACTCCGGATTGAACAGCAGCGCGGCACTGCCCATGCCGGGTGCCATGTCCTTCAGGAGGCTTAGCCACTTGCCGCTCATCGAATGCTCATAGAGCGAGAAGCCGGTGAGATTGCCGTTGGGCCGCGCCAGATTGACGACGAGGCCCGTTCCGACCGGATCGGACAGCCCGACGAAGATGATCGGGATGCTCTGCGTCGCATCGCGCAGCGCCCGCGTCGTCGACGTGCTGGTCGAGAACAGCACGTCAGGCGCGCCGGCCACGAGCTCGCGCGCCTGGACCTCCTGTTGCGCCGGGCTGGGCCCCGGCCAGCGCACATCGAGCTTGAAATTCTGGTTGGCGATCCAGCCGCGATCGGCGAGCCCCTGCCGCAACGCATCAACCCGCATCTGCGCGCCGGGATCGCCCACGACATTCCCGGTCAACACGCCCACGGACGGCATTCTGTCCTGCGCCTTCGCCAGCAGCGGGGTCAGGACCGGACACGCAGCCGCTGCGCCGACCAGCGACATGAACTCACGGCGTCTCATGGCCACCCATCACTCCCAAAGCCTGTCCGCACCCGTCCCGGTGTTGACGCAACCGCGAAAGGAAACGGCCTTGCCAGGCCGGGAGGTTTGATCGAGATCAACACGCCGCTACCAGCGGATCAGCGGCAGGCGAATCGTGAACAGCGCGCCGCCTCCCGTCTGGCTGCTCGCGGCAATCGATCCGTGGTGGGCTTCGATAATCGTCCTCGCGATCGCAAGCCCCATCCCCATGCCATGCGGCTTGGTCGTGAAGAACGGATTGAAGACGTTGGCGAGATCGGATGCTGCTATTCCCGGGCCGGTATCGGTCACCCTCACCTCGGCCCGGTTGTCGGCGCGCGTGGTCGAGACCCGGACCTCGCGTTTGCCGATGTCCGCGTCGGAGATCGCATCCATCGCGTTGATGATCAGGTTGAGAACGACCTGCTGAAGCTGGACCGGGTCGCCCTTGACGTGCAGATCGGCCAAAGCAGGCATGTAGGTCAGCGCGATCCGGCGCCCATCGGCAACCGCCCTCACCAAGCCAATCGCCTCCCGTACGGTGTCGTTGAGCTCGATGTCCTCGATCTCGAACGGCGTCTTCTTCAAGACGCTGCGCAGCCTGCGGATGACCTCGCTCGCGCGGTGGTCGTCACGCCTGATATCGGCGAGAATCTGCCTGACTTCGCCCAGATCCGGCGAGGGACCCTTGAGCATGAGCTCCGCCGTTTCCGTGTTGGTCAGGATCGAGCCGAGCGGCTGGTTCAGCTCGTGGGCAATCGACGTCGTCATTTCGCCGACGGCCGAATAGCGAGTGACGTGCGCGAGTTCGGTAAAGCGCTGGCGCGACTCGACCTCGGCGACCCGGCGGCGGCGGCGCTCGTGAAGCAGCCCGCTGATCAGGCCGGCTTGAACCAGGAACACGGCTGAAATCATCACCATCTGCCAACGGAAACGTTCCCAGATGCTAGGCTCGCGAAACAGGATTTCACTGCCCGGCGGCAAGCGGCTCACGCTGATCCCCCAGCGCTGCAATTCCCGCCAGTCATATTTCGGCGGGGCAAATCCGATCGGATCGTATTTGATACTTGATGGCTTCTCACCGCCGAGGATGCGGATGGCGGCACCGACGGTCCGGGCACTGGTCTCGGCGACCGAGTGCATCGGGCCGCCGACGGTGCTGCCGCCGAAGAATGGCTCCTGATAGGAGAAGATCGGTGCATTCGCGACCGCATGCAGGCTGCGCAAGGCGATGTCGCCTTCGTGGACGATCCCGGCAGCATCGACCGACATCAATCCCCAGAACAGCGCCGTGTGCGGCGGCAGACTCGCGCCCCGCTTCAGGATCTCATCGAACGAGAGGTCCGAATACCAGCTGAAAGCGAGCCGGCTTTCCAGCGGTTTCAGATCGCGCCTGACCTCGTCCATCCAGAATTTTTCGAGCGGCGAGGCGCCGATGACGACCGCGACGTTCTTCGTGTCCGGCATCACCTCGAGAATGTTCTCGAACGCGGCTGTGAAATCGTTGCGGACTGCCACCACCACGTCGTTGTCGGTGAGCTCGAAACGATTGACCAGCCGCTGCTCGACGACGGTCAGGATCATCGGCGTGTCCGGAAACAGTTTTTGCCGATATCGCTGCACGAAACGCGCCGCCGGCGCACCGATGCTGATGACGATATCCGGCAGTGCGCCCTGGTAGAGCGAGCCGAGATACTCGACGAAGGGCGCTTCCGGCCCCGGATTATTGAAGCGTGCGGTGAGCAGCGTGTGCTCCTGGACGTCGAGCGGCCACGGCGATTGCCGCTCCAGTTCGGCCTTGATGCTCCGCGCATACTCGCTCCAGGGCCGGAATTCCCGCCCGAAGGAATGCAGCACCAGCACGCGCTTGAGCTCACGATAACGGGATTCGCCAAGCTGGACGGCGCCGGCTGGCCGCGACGGGATCCATATGGCGAGCAGAAGGCCGAGAAAAAGGCACAGAGAGAACCACGCGGCCGCAACCGGCCACGGCCTGACCGACACGATGGTCATGCGCCCACTCATCCGCCTCCGCCGACGGCCTTTCCGGCCATTGGCGGCAACTCTAGCGGGAATTGCGCCGCTTCAACAGGCCTTGGCGAGGCGATCACTCAATGGCCGCTCAGCACCAGGGTCTGGATCGGCAGCAGCAGCGCCTGAATCCGCAGCAGCAGGGCGTGGACGAGGCCCACGCCGTCGACGACGTGCAGCGCGATCTTGCGGCTGGTGGAAGTTTCCTTCGCGGAAATCTCCTCGTGGTTGCTGGTATAGGCGTTGACGATGCAGCTCGAGCCCGGCGTCACGCCTTCGAGCCCGCCCTTGTAGAGCGGCTCGAGGAATACAAGGATCGTGCCCGGCTTCACCACATTCTGGGCCTCGACCAGCTGCTGTCCGACCTGGAACTGACCGGCGGCGATGTAATCCTGCACCGTCGTGATCACCATCGGAATGATGACCCACGGCTTGGAGATGCAGGTCGCTTCCGCCACCATGCCTGTTTTCATCACCTGGGCCTCGATCTGGCCGAAGCCGGCCTGAAGCCCCGATCGGCCAGCTTCCGCTGGAATCAGGATGCCGGCCGGGCGCATGATCTGGGCGACGAGGTCGCCGGGACGAAGCAGGAATTGCTCGACGCGGCCGTCGACGCCGGCGCGGATAACGGTCTTGTCAAGATCGACCTGGGCCTGGTCGAGCGCGGCCATTGCGCTGGCCTTCTGCGCCGGCAACAAGGTCGAAACTTGCAAGAATGCCGACTGCTTCGCGGCATTTGCGGCATCGATGCCGGACTGGCGCTGATCAACCAGGACCTGGAGCTTGTCGATGTCGCGCTGCGGGACGATGCCCGGATTGCGGCGCTGGAGCTCGCTCTTGACCTCGAGCTCGTCCTTGGCCTGCTGGTAGTTGGCCTTGGCCTCGCCGACCTGCGCTTCGGCTTTGACCACGTCGGCCTGCGCTCCCAGCATCGCGGCATCGACCTCGGCGGCCTTTAGCTTCGCCGTCTCGACTGCCGCTCGCTGCCTCGAGGCATCGAGCGTGAACAACACCTCACCCTTCTTCACCGCCTGGGTGAAGCCGACCTTGACCTCGTCCACGCGGCCTGAGCCCTCGGGCAGGATCGGCACCGTGCGAAAATAAAGCGCGGCGCTCGATGTCGACGGATGGAAGTAGAAGATCATCGTGATCAGCGCCACCGTCAGCATCAGGCAGCCGGTGATGCCCCAGCGCAGCTCGTACCAGACCGAGAAGAACGTGATCTCCTTGCCGAAGCGCTTGCCCTGGGCATAGCGGCGGTAGAGATAGTCGGGCAGGATCGTCAGCAGCGAGCAGAACAGCAGCTCAAACATGGCTGTGCTCCTTTTCCTTGGCGGGTCCCGATGTATCCGTTGGCGGCGGTACAGTACCGGTCCGGACGTCTCCGCCGTCAGCAGCCGGCGTCGCATCGGCGATCTTCTCGACGGACCCGGCAATGCTGCGCAGCGGCGTGCCGAAATCGGGCAGATCGATCATCGCAAGCAGCAGGCCTGCGATCCAGAAGATGTGCATATGCGTGAACAAGGAGATCAGCCCGAGCACTGCGACAAGCTCGAACTGCAGCTTTTGCGACTTGTGCGCCATCCGCTCGGGCAGGCTGTGTAGCTTCCAATAGAGCGTACCGACCCAGAGAACGATACCGACGAGGAAGATTCCCATCACCACCATCAGCGTATCGGTCCCGCTCCCCGGTGCAAGATAGAACGGCAGGTGATGTGGGGCCATCGGATGAAGCTGGTCGCTCAAACGTCTCTCCCGGTCAAACAGGCGTGCGCGGCACTGTGTTCAGGCGGGCCTCCGCTTTGCTTGATTTGAATCAAGGGAATGCCCTCCACCGGACCTAGCGTTCCCGAAGAGCCGATTGCACCATCAAATGGAGCCGCAGCCATGCCCGGCCTCGACGATCTCATCCCCAACGCCGCTCAAATTCGAAAAGAGGCTGCTCTCAAGGAGGCCGAGAAGGCCGAGGAATATGTCCGCCTCGCCGCCGCCGCCGAGGCCGAGAAGCGCGCGCTGATCGAACGCTTGAGCAAGCCCTCCGGAAAGAGCGAGGAAGACAAGATCAAGCTCGCCTCGACCATCATCCAGCGCGCTGTGCGCAACGGCCTGACGGAAGTTCTGGTCTATCGTTTCCCCAACACGCTCTGCACCGACAAGGGACGCGCCATCAACCAGATGGAAAAGGGCTGGGAAAACACGTTGACCGGCATCCCCAAGGAGATTTTCCAGCTCTGGACCGATTATCTGAAACCGCGCGGCTATCGCATCGCCTATCAGATCATCGATTTTCCGGGCGGCGTGCCCGGGGATATCGGCGTGACCATTTCCTGGGACGATTGAGCAAGCGCAGCAGCGAAGGGACAGGCATGGCCAAGGACACGCCCGCGGAGAAGATGAAGCGGAAGGACTATGAGAAGGAGCTCGAAAAGCTCCAGGTCGAGCTGTGTCATCTCCAGGAATGGGTCAGGGCCGAGAAGCTGAAGGTGATCGTCATCTTCGAGGGGCGCGATGCCGCCGGCAAGGGCGGCACCATCAAGGCCCTGACCGAAAAGGTGAGCCCCCGCGTCTTTCGCGTCTGCGCCCTGCCCGCACCGTCCGACCGGCAAAAGTCCCAGCTGTTCCTGCAACGCTATATCGAGCAGTTTCCGGCCGGCGGCGAGATCGTGATCTTCGACCGCAGCTGGTACAACCGCGCCGGCGTCGAATATGTCATGGGCTTCTGCTCGCCGACCGAGCACAAACGCTTCCTGGAACTGTGTCCACTGGTCGAGAAATTCGCCGTGGACGCGGGCATCATCCTGATCAAGCTGTGGCTCGAGGTCGGGATGGAGGAGCAGGAGCTGCGCTTCAAGGCGCGGATCGAGGATCCGCTGCGGCAGTGGAAGCTCAGCCCGATGGACACGGAATCGTTCGGGCGCTGGTACGATTACTCGCGCGCCCGCGACATGATGTTCGAGGCGACCGACACGAAACATGCGCCGTGGCGCCTGATCAGGTCGGACGACAAGCGGCGCGCGCGGCTCAACGTGATCTCGCACATTCTCCGGACGATCCCCTACAAGAAGGTCAAGCGGGACAAGGTCAAGCTGCCGCCGCGGTCGCACAAGGGCCGCTACAACGACCAGGCGAGCCTGCGCGGACTGAAATTCGTCGAAGAGCGATACTGAAACCCACAACATCCGAACAGCGAAAACGGGCTGCGGTGACGCAGCCCGTTTGTCTTGAGCCCCGCTCCCGGATCTATTTCAGGCGAATGGTGACGCCACCGACCGCAGCCGACACTTCCGCGCCGACACGAGGACCGGTGAGCTGAAGGATCACGCCATTGCCGTTTTGCAACTGCACGGCGCCGGCACCCGCGGCGATGGCACCGCCGGCGCCGCCCACAGCGTAGGAGCCTTCGATCGACGCGGGCCCCCTCAGGTTGATCGCCTTGCCGACGAACTTGCTGGTCGAGGCGCCGATCGTGAAGCCGACGCTCATCCCGGAGACGGTGAAGGGATATCTCTTGCCTCTAAGGACCAGAACCCCCTCGCCGCCCCCAACACCGATGATGAAGCCGCCCTTGGTGAAGACGACGGCGACGTCGCCGGTCTCGGCACGCAACGGCGTGCTAAAACCGGCAATTGTTGCAAGCGAAGCTGTCAGGACCGCAGCGATAGTCGACTTTCTCATGACGTCTCTTCCCCCTATTGAGCCAACAGCATCGCGAAGTAGCCGAACACGGTCAGCAGGATACCCGACACCGCATAGGCGACCGGAAATCCTATCCAAGGCACGGTGCTCTGGATTTCCACCGCAGCTTCACGACAAGGTCCGGAATGCGACCTAGCACCGGCAACGCCGCCCATCAGCACGGCAGGGTTGATCTTGAAGACATGGAATCCGATCGCCCAGACGATGAACGGCGGGATGGTGCAGGCGATGAAGCCGGCGACGAAGATCTTCAGGGCGACGGCACCCGTGAGCTGGGCCAGCAAGCCAGCGCCGGCGTTGATGCCGACGATGGAGACGAAGACGACGAGACCGAGATCTTCCAGCACATTGCGCGCCGCGTTCGGCGTATTGCCGAAGAAGCGCAGTCGCGACACGATCGAAGACACGATCACGCCGGACAGCAACAAGCCGCCGGCATTGCCGAGACCTATCTTGGCGCCGAACGCCGGGAACTCGATCCGGCCGATCAGGAAACCGAGGATCATGCCCGCGGCCAGTGTCAGCAGATCGGTCGACGTATTGGTCCGCGCAATGCGCCCCCACATCTCGCCGAGCTCGTTGACAGCCGATTTGAGGCCGACCACCGAGACGATGTCCATCCGCTGTAACTGGGTCTTAAGACCGGCAGCGAGAGGCACACCACCACGCTCCACCTTGGTAATCTGCAACTGGCCGGCGATCGCCGTGTCGCGGAAGGACTCAAATGTGCGCCCGACCATCTCCTTATTGGTGACGAGAATATCCGCCTGATCCATGGGAATGCCCAGCGCCGTGGCGTCGGCAACCTCAGGCCCGATCAAACCCATCTTGTCGGTGAGATGCTCCGTCGAGCCGCCGAGCGCGACCACGTCTCCCTTTTGCAGCACGAGATCGGGATCAGCTCCCTGCGGCTCGCCGCCGCGCGCCACATTGACGATGCGGTACTCCGGATGCATCGAGCGGAATTTGGTGATGCTCATGCCGACCTGCGCCGGATTTTCCAGCCGATAGGCGCGCAGGCCAAACTGCCGATAGCCGGTCAGGCCGCCGCCCTCGAGGTCCTTAACGCCAAAGTCCTTCTCGTACTTTTTCGCCGCCGCCTTGGCGTCGATGCCCCACCAGCGTGGCAGGTATTTGCAGATCAGGATAATCCCGACGGTGCCCCAGATATAGGTGATGCCGTAGGACAGCGCGATCATGCCGGTCGCATCCTCGGCTTTCATGCCCTCCGGCAGCTTGACGACACCCGAGGTGATGGCCTGTTCAGCCGAGCCGATCGCAGCCGACATGGTCTGTGAGCCCGCCAACATGCCGCCGGCGGCCCCGGTCGGAAGATCGAAAAGCTTCGCGAAGATGACGACCAGAGCAAGGCCGAGAATGCTCGACACCACCGCGAGGAACACGAACTTGATGCCATCGCCCTTCAAACTGTTGACGAAGGACGGCCCGACCCGCAAGCCGACACCATACATGAATAGGTAGTAGAACAGACTCTTGGCGAAATTGTTCAGCTCGAGCTTCACGCCGTAGCTCGAAGACCAGACCGCGAGCCCCGCGCCGACCACGATGGCGCCGGCGACCATGCCGAGGCCATAGCCCTTGATGCTGGCCCGGCCAATCCAGACGGCCAGCCCGACGACGAAGAACAGCAGCAGATACGGATTCTGCTGCAAGAACGTGAAAAAGCCCTGCATGTTCGTCCCCTGTTATGACGCGGCCTTGAGCTTCGACGGAGCGCCCGGCTTTGGCCGGCCGAGCTTCGCCAAGGCTTCGGTACGCACGAGCTTCAACCCTTCCTTGGCGTCGTAGCCGTGGATCTCCTTCACATCGAGCTTGCGCATGAAGTCGATCGTCTCCTGGGTGATGACCTGGCCCGGCACCATGATCGGGAAGCCCGGCGGATACGGGATCACGAAATTCGCCGAGACGAGTTCGGGACCGGCCTTGAGCCGCCGGTCGATCTCGGGATCGCCAAGGCGGAGATGCTCGCAGCCTGAAGCGTCATACGCCGCGTAGAAGCCGGTGCGGATATCGCCTTCGTTGGTCTTGGCGCCGGCATCGCCGCGGAAGCTCGGATGGAAATGCGAGAAGTTCGGCAGATCAGGCACGTCGGTCATCAGGCTCTTGACCCGTGCGTCGAACGTCTTCCTCGCATTTTCGCCGCCCTGCGCCAGCCCGCGATCAACCTCGCCCGCGATCTCGGCGAGGACGCGGATGAGATGCGCGACGTCGCTGCGGGTATTGTTGATGTTGGACTGGACCAGCACAGAGTTGCGCGAGGTCTTGTTGACCTGGATGTTGTACTCGTTGGCCAGGATGCCCTTGAACTGGGTGCCGTCGAAACCGGCCGTGCCGCACACCAGTGTCATGCGGGTCGGATCGAGGCAGAACTCGTCCTCGTCGAGACTCTTGAGCGTATTCACCCAGTTGACGCCGTCCGAAAGATAGTCGGTGAAACCGCTCTGGCGGTATTGCGCCGGCACCATGGCGTCGGCACCGAGAATGCGGAAGTATTTCGAGAGCAGCGGGTTGTTGTTCACCGCCTGACGGATGGCGAACGCGATCTCGATCGCGTTGGCGACGAGGCCATAGCCTTCCAGTTCCATCTGCCGCCGCGAGATATCGAGGCTGGCGATGAGCTGCTGGTTCGGACTGGTCGAGGCGTGCGTGAACACGGCTTCCTTGAATTGCTGCTCGACCGTGTGGAATTCAACGTCCTTGACCGACAGCATCGAGCCCTGACGGATTGCCGACATCGATTTGTGGGTCGAATTGGTCTGGTAGACGCGGAGGCGAATCTGCCTGGGATCAGGAACCAGCCGCGTGTTGAGCAGCGTCTCGTCCGACGGCTCCTTGCCGAGCTGAGCCTGTTGCTTCTCATAGGCCTCGACCGACTTCGGATCGCGCATCCACGCCTCGATCTCGTTGGCGGCGCCGAGGCCCGTGCGGCGGCGCAGGAACGGCGAGAAGCGTGCGAAGCCGAACCAGGCCTCGTCCCAGAGGAAGATCAGGTCCGGCTTGATGGCAAGGCATTCTTCCATCACCCGGCGGGTGTTGTAGATGTGGCCGTCGAAAGTGCAGTTGGTGAGATCGATCAGCTTGACGCGGTCGAGCCGGCCATCGGCCTTGGCGCTGAGCAGCGCCTGCTTGATCGTCTTCAGCGGCACCGCGCCGTACATCGAATATTCCGTCATCGGGAAGGCTTCGACATAGAGCGGCTGCGCACCGGCGAGCACCATGCCGTAATGGTGCGACTTGTGGCAGTTGCGGTCGACGATCGCGATGTCGCCGGGCGCAAGCAGCGCCTGCACGGCCATCTTGTTGGAGGTCGAGGTGCCGTTGGTGACGAAGAAGACGCGGTCGGCGCCGAGCGCCCTCGCCGCCTTCTCCTGCGCCTTCTTGATGGTGCCGGTCGGCTCCAGCATGCTGTCGAGGCCCCCGGTGGTGGCGCTGCTCTCGGCCAGGAACAGGTTGGGGCCGTAGAACTCGCCCATGTCGCGGATCCAGTCGGACTTGAAGATCGACTTGCCGCGGGCGATCGGCAGCGCGTGGAAGGTGCCGATCGGGCGCTGCGCGTATTTCTTCAGATTGTCGAAGAACGGCGTGTCGTAGCGGTCCTGGATGCCTTCGAGGATCGACAGATGCAGCTCCAGGAGCTCTTCCACCGAATAGAAGATGCGGCGGACGACGTCGGCTTCAGGGTTTCCGGCCAGTTCCTCGACATCGCGGTTCGAGATCATGTAGATATCCAGCTCGGGGCGGACTCGCTTGATAATGTGGGCGAGCCGCAGGGCCGAGGCGTCGGCTTCATCGTTGAGTCCGACGGCAACAGTGAACGCGCGCAGCGCGGGCGCATCATGGCGTGAGCGCAGGCCAAAACCCTCGTTGATGATGACCGCGCCGATATTCGGGTTGAGCATCGTGGCGCAGAAGGCATCCTCAAGGCTGCCGACGATGACGGGCTCATAGATGAAGCCATCTTCCGGCCGGCGCAGCTTGCGCCATTCGGCGGCGAGTGCCGGCCATTGGCCGGGTGATATCCCCGTGACGATCAGAGTCTCGAAATAGGGCCGGCGCGCCTTCTGCCCGCCAAAGGTGGACGACACCAGTTCGGGAACATCGTCATTAACATCGTCCTTCGCGCTCCAGTCGCCGGCGTACTGGCGGAACGATCGCGTGGCCAGGGCCTGGGTGATACGGGTCGCGAGCGAAAGCGACCCGGGCGCATCCCCGGCCGAGGCCGCTTCCCGCAGCGCCGCCATCAATTGCAGGCCGGGATAGCCGTGAAATTCCTCGGTGATCGAAAGCTCTGCCAGCGCCGCATCGTATGTCGCGCGATCGCCGCCGCGCGCCCAGACTTTCGCGGCCTCCACCAGATCGCGCCAGTCGTCCGCCCGCGCACCGGGGCCGGAAAAGAACTGGTCGATGCGCTTTTGCGCGGCTTTGGTGTCCTTGGCCATGAGTCTCTCCCGATCCCTGAAGTCGAAGGTGATGCGGGATCGTGCTTTCGGCGCCGGTCGCTCCATTGATCCAAGTCAACGGTCGGGTGCATTCTCGGAACCAAGAACGCTGTCGAGCGAGCGCAGCCACTGGCCGCTGTCGGTCTTCTCGGCAAGCCCTTCGGCGCGCAGGAGATCGCGCAGCTGCGCATGCGCGCCAACGATGCAGAGGGTGACCCGGCGTGCCGCAAGCTCGTCATGGAGATCGTGCAGCATGCGTGCGCCGGCGAGATCGATATAGGGCGAGGCCGAAAGGTCGCAGGCGACGAGGTGGATGTCAGGCGATCGCCTGAGCGCGGTCAGGACCGTGTCCAGAATCGTCTCGGCGTTGATGTAGAGCAGCGAGGCCTCGGGCCGGAAGGCGATGATTCCGACCAGCGGCTCGACGTCCGCATGCCTCGCGCTGTCGGAATAGCGGCCGCTGCCCGGCAATCGGCCGAGGAACGCGACGTTCGGCCGCGACGCCCGCGCCAGCAGCAGGACAATCGATGCGATCGAGGCCAGCAGAACGCCCTGGAGGATGCCGAGCAGCAGCACGGAGACCAGGGCGATCGACGCCGCGTAGAAATCGATCCGGCTGACCTGCCACATCCGCACGAGCGCGCGGATATCGACCAGCTTGTAGACGGCGGCGAAGACGATGGCCGCGAGCACAGCCTTGGGCAGATTGGTGAGCAGCCCCGTGAAGAACAAGAGACACAGTCCGAGCGCCACCGAGCAGATCACCAGCGCCAGCGGCGTGCGTGCGCCCGCACTGTCATTGACCGCCGATTGCGACAGCCCGCCGGCGACGGGATAACCATGGCCGAGCGCGGCGGCGAGGTTCGCCGCACCCAGCCCCAGAAACTCCTGCCGGACGTCGAGCGGATAGCCGTGCTTGGCGGCAAAGCTGCGGGCGGCCGAGACGCCTTCGATATAGGCCAGCAGCACGCAGCCGGCGGCGAGCGGAAACAGATCGTCGAACTCCAGCAGGCCGAAAGTCGGCATCTCCAGCGCCGGCAGCCCCTCCGGTATCTTCCCGGTAACGGGCACACCGAGCGACGGGAGGCCGAGCACCGTCGCCATCAGGATCGCAAGCGCGACGATGGTGATGCCGACCGGTCTGCCCGGCAGCAGCCGTTCGCCGAGCAGGAGCAGCAGCAGCGCGACGGCGCCGATGGCAAGCACCAGCGGATCGATGGCACTGAGCTGTCCGGCCAGCTTGATGGCGCGGTCGAAGAAATTATGGCCGCCGCCGGCAACCCCGAGCAGGCTCGGCAACTGGCTCATGATGATGGTGAGGCCGGCGCCGGCCTTGAAGCCGACCAGAATGCTGTCGCTGACGAGGCGGACGAGCACGCTGAGCTTGAACAGCCAGGCGATGAAGCACAGCACCGCCACCGCGAACGCCGCAAGGCTTGCGATCTGCGCATAGCGCACCGCATCGCCGCCCGCCAGCGCGCCGACGGTCGCCGCGATCATCAGCGAGATCGCCGAGGTCGGGCCGATCGCGAGCTGGCGCGACGCTCCCAGCAGGGCATAGCCGAGGCCACCGAGCATGTAGCCGTAAACGCCGATCTGCGGCGGCAGGCCTGCGAGCGCGGCATAGGCGAGCGAGACCGGAATGGCATAGGCGGCGAGCGTGATGCCGGCGACAGCGTCGGACGGCAGCCATTCGCGCCGATAGGCCGCGAGCCAGCCGAACGGCGGAAAGAAGCGCATCCAGGTCGCTTCGGGCGGCGAATTCATCTGGTCATCTCACGTGGATTCGTTTCGCAGCGCAGCAGGACAATCAGCAGCGCGATCACGGGCACGCCGAGCGCGAGGTCGGGAATGGCCTTGGTGGCGTAGGCACCGGCGGCCGCACCGCAGCCGAACACCGCACACAGCGCGAAGAAGATGCCCGATTTGCGCAGCGTCCCGAGCGGCGCGCCTCCGTAGACGACCGCAAAGATGTTCTCGACCATCTGGCGCATGTTGCCGGTGACCATCACGGTGCTGCAAAGAACGCCCTCGACCTTGGTGAAGATCGCGGTCTGCATCGCCGCGACGAGCGAAATACCGAGGGTACCGGCGATATCCGGCAAGCGGTTGTGCAAGATGCCGATCGCGATCAGAAGCACGATCTCGACCAAAATGCTGAGCGTCCCGGCGCGCTCCCCGGCGCTACGGCGCAACCAGGCGGCGATCACGATGCCAACGGTGAAGGCCAGGATCGGGGGCACGAAGTGCAATGCCTTTGTCCAGTTTCCGGCCATCGCATGGACCCAGAGGAAGATCACATTGGCGGTCTGGGCGTTCGCGAGCACGCCATGGATGATCCAGGTATAGGCGTCGATGAAGCCGCCCGCGAAGGCGAGCAGCAGGACGATCTCGACGGTTTCATCGCGGCGGATCGCGCCGGCTGCGACGTCCAGGGTACTCATGTCGGCGATGCGGATCGCGAACTCATCATGGCGTCATAGGCCTCGGCTCCTCCATGCCGACGCTTGATCTGGATCAAGCAATCTGCCGTCGCCACCAATCAAATCGTGGCAAAGCGCCGGGGGAATTGCGACCATGGATACCGTCAGGTGGATGATCACCACCGCACCGGAAATCTTCCTGCTGCTGGCGATCGCGATCGGCACCATCCTCGGGCGGATCAAGGTTCGCGGCTTCTCGATCGGCACCACGGCCTGCATCCTGATCGTCGCGGTGCTGATCGGACAGCTTGGCAGCTTCGCCTTTCCGCCGATCCTGCGGGCCATCCTGTTCAGCCTGTTCGTGTTCACGATCGGCTATCGCTCGGGCCCGGAGTTCTTCGCCTCGCTCAGCGTGCGAACACTGGCTCAGGTCGTGCTGGCGCTGGTGATCGGCGCCAGCGGCCTCGTTCTCGTGCTGATCTTCGCCCAACTGTTCAAGCTCGACACCGGAACGGCGGCGGGCCTCACGGCCGGCGCGCTGACGCAGTCCTCCGTGATCGGCACCGCATCGGGTGCGCTGGCGCAACTCGGCCTGCCTGCCGACGTGTTGAAGCAGCAGGAAGCCAATATCGCCGCCGGCTATGCCGTGACCTATGTGCTCGGTTACATCCTGACACTGCTGTTCGTGCCGTTCGTCGCGCCGCGTTTGATGGGGGTCGACCTGAGGGCGGAAGCCAAAAAGCTCGAGGCCGAGCTCGCGGGCGGTGTCCCCGCAAAGACGGACAATTTGTCCTACCGCAAATTCCAGGCGCGCGCCTACCGCGTTTCGGCCGCGGCAGGCCGAACGGTCGAGGCCGTTGAAGTCGAAATCGGCCAGCGCACCGTCGTGGAGCGGATCGTTCGCCGCGGCACCGACGTTGCGCCCGATCGCGACGCCGTGCTCGAGGATGGCGACGATATCGTCCTGACCGGCCCGACCGCCGCCATCGTCGCCGCAGAGCCCGTCATTGGCGTGGAAGTCGACGCCGACGAGTTGCTGCGCAGCCTGCCCGGCAACGTGACCGAGATCATCGTGGAGAACCGCAAGCTGCACGGCCGCTCGATCAGGGACGTAGCCGAGATCGTCGGCACCGATGCCCGCGGCGTCTTCCTCCGCGCCCTGACACGGATGGGCCGGGAGGTGCCGCTCGGCCCCGAGACGCGCGTCTATATGGGCGATGTCATGACGCTGGTCGGCAGCACCGGCAATATCGCGCGCGCGACGCCGCGGATCGGCTACGCCCTGAACGCGGGCGACCGGACCGATATCGCCTTCCTCGCCGCCGGCATTGCCGCAGGTCTCCTGGCTGGTCTCGCAAGCTTCAAGGTCGGCACGGTCGCGCTGACGCTCGGCGGCGGCGGCGGCGCGCTGATCGCGGGCCTCGTCTGCGGCTGGCTGCGTTCGCGCAACCCCAATCTGGGCGCGCTGCCGCCGGCGGCACAGCAGACCCTGAGCGACCTCGGGCTCGGCGGCTTCATCGCGGCGATCGGACTCGGCAACGGCCTCGCGGCCTGGTCGGCGGTCCAGGCTCATGGCCTGCTGCTGGTCGGCATGGGCATCGTCGTCACGCTGGTCCCGCTCGTCGTCGGAACCCTAGTCGCCTATTATTTGCTGCGCATGAATCCCGTCGTGACATGCGGCGCGCTGGCCGGCGCCATGACCGTCGATGCTGCAGTCACCGGCGCGTGCGACGTCGCCGAGAGCAAGACGCCGGTGCTCGGCGTCGCCGTGCCCTACGCCGTCGGCAACGTCGTGCTGACGGTGCTCGGTCCGATCGTGGTGGCCGCAACATATTCGGGTTGATGGAGGTGGCCATGGATCGCTGGATTCTCCGGTCTTTCGCGCTCCTCGTTCTTCTCACTCTCGCCGCGCCCGCACGCGCCGAGGACGACGTCCGCATCCAGGAGGAGATCTGGGCCCTGCCGCTTCCGCTGCCGATGTTCGCCTATTTGGTGCGTCCGGTGGGCGACGGCCCCTTCCCGCTCGTCATCATGAATCACGGCGTCTCGCTCAACCCGAGGGATCGCGGTTTCTTTCCGCTGGTGGAATTTCGCGATGCCGCCAAATGGTTCGCCAAACGCGGCTATCTCGTGGTGGCCCCGGTCGGCAGCGGCTATGGCGCGCAGGCGATCGACGCTCCCGAGCGCGCGCTGTTCGGCCCGTTCTTCTCCAAGGTCGGCAAGTGCACCAACCCCAACTTCCATGATGCGGGCCGCGCGGTTGCGCAGGTCGATCTCTGGATCATCGACTACATGGCGGCCGAGAAGCGTATCATCCCGAAGGACGTGATCGTGGTCGGGCAATCCGCCGGCGGCTGGGCCTCGATCGCCCTGTCGAGCGTCAATCCGCCGCCGGTGAAGGCGATCATCACCTTCGCCGCCGGCCGCGGCGGCCGCGTCGGCGGCAAGCCCAACAACAATTGCGCACCCGACAAGCTGGTCGAGGCGACTGCGGATTTCGGCCGCACCTCGCGCGTGCCGATGCTGTGGATCTACATCGAGAACGACACGTTCTTCGGCCCCGATCTGTCGAAGCGCATGCATGCCGCCTTCACCGCCGCCGGCGGCCGGGCCGACTATCATCTGATGCCGCCGTTCGGCAACGAGGGGCATTTCTTCATCGGCTCGCCGGACGCGATCCCGCTCTGGTCGCCGCTGGTGACGAAATTCCTCGACGCGCAAAAGTAGCCTCGATTTTCGGAGACGCGACCATGCCTCGCCCTCTTGATTGTCTCTCAGGTCTCCTGGTCATCACGATCACCGGCGCGGCAACATCTCCGGGCTTCACCGCGCCGAAGGCCGCGCCGGCCGACCAGCCCGCCGAGGCCGCAACACGGGGCCAGCGCGACGCCAGAGACATCAGCTACGGCGACTGGCAGAAGCTTTGCTTCAAAGCCGGCGGCGCGCCCATGCTGTGCCGGACCTCGATCACGGGCAAATTCCCGACCGGACAGACCGCGGTGCGCGTCGACCTGATCGAACGTGAGGACGCTCCGACGGCCCGGCTGCAATTGTTCGTGCCTGTCGGCATGTATCTGCAACAGGCCCCCAAGCTGACCGTCGATCAGGGCACCCCGTTCCGGGTGCCCTATGCCTGGTGCGTCACCAATCTCTGTATCGCCGCCGATGTGGCGCCGCTGAAGACCATCAAGGAGATGTCGTCCGGCAAGACGCTGACGCTCGAGCTCGTCGACTCGAACCTCCTTGCGCTGACGACCTCGGTGCCGCTGGCGCAGTTCACGACCGTCCACAAGGGCGCACCGACAAAGACGCTGGTGCAGGATGTCGAGGAATAGAACGAATTAGGCAGCAGCCGCGCGCGTCACCGACTCGATCAGGGATTGCGCGGAAAATGGCTTGGTCAGGTAAGCCACGCAGCCCGATGCAATCGCGGCGGAGCGGTTCGCGGCGCAGTCGTTGCCGGTGATGTAGATCACCGGCGCGGTGACGCCCTTCGCCGCCAGTTCCCGGCGCAAATCGATGCCGGATTTTCCATCGAGATTGATGTCGAGCACGATGCAGATCGCCTTGTCGAAATTGCCATGATCGCACAGGGCACCGGCCGATTCGAACAGCGTGGCCACGAAACCGTGCGCGCGCAGCAGCCGGTACAGGCTCGTCCGGACGGACGGGTCGTCATCGACGATGAAAACGGACTGGCGCATCGGCACGGCGTCGACCTTTCCTGCGGCATCGACGGTGATGCTGCTGCGCGACTGAACTCCATATGCCCCGGCTTGCACTCGCGCGTCGGGCAAACACCACGTCCGTCGCGCTTGCACGGCAGCACCACGCCGGCAAATTTCCTATTGTCCCTTCGGGAAGTCACACTTAGGGAACCGTGCGATCTGACAACAAGCCAATTAGTCGCCGTTCATATCGATCATGCCGAGCCGCTCGGCGATCGAAACGAGCTCGGCAAGCGAATGAACCTGCATCTTCTCCATCACCTGGTGGCGATGGGCCTTCACGGTGCGCTCGGTGGTGCCGAGCTGATACGCGATCTGCTTGTTGATCCGGCCGCGGACGATGAGGTCGAACACCTGCCGCTCGCGTTGCGTTAGGGTGGCAAGATGCGCGCGGAACACGTCGAGCCTGCTGCGCAGCGCGCGCGCCGCGTACTGGCGCGCCATCGCGCGCTCGATCGCGTCGATGAGCTGCTCGGACGATATCGGCTTGGTCAGGAAGTCTTCCGCACCGGCCTTGATCGCGCGCACCGTGGTCGGCGTATCCGCGTGCCCCGTCAGGAAGATGATCGGCAATGTCGAGCCTTGCGCGATCAGACGCGTTTGCAGGTCCGGCCCGCTCAGCCCCGGAATGCGCACGTCGAGCAGGATGCATCCCGGCTGATCGTCATTCGGCGAGGCATCGAGCAGGTCGAGCGCGGAGGCGTAGGTCGCAACGTCATAGCCGGCAAGCTTCAGCCGGCGTTCGATCGCCGTGCGGAAAGAATTGTCGTCATCGACCACATGAACCAGTCCGGGCACCCTTTGCCTCTCGTCAGAGCCAAGTCAGGAAGATCAAAGTTTCCTCATCCCGGAGGATGTCGTCAAACGGTGTGGAAATCAAAGCATTCGCCTCGCATTTGACACTTCTCATTCGGCGCAACGAACGCCCCCTGTCGCCCTTTGGTACATTGACCCTTTGGACAATGGAATGAAATACGGCCTTGGTCGAAAATCAACTTCGGCGGGAGTGGGATAGCGCGGCGCATTTCCCGCAGTGAAGTCTTTGTGTCTGACAGACCAATTCGGCGATGAGCCCGAGGAGTTGGCCTATGTTTGCTCGCACCACAGGGGATGCCGCGCTGCGCCCCAATTCCCTCCGAGACCTCGGCATGACCAGCGCTTCAACTGCGCTCGTCAGTTTAAGCGAGTTTTCCTACAGAAAAGGCACCGAGATCTACGGCGAGAAAGAGCCCGCCGAGTACGTGTACCAGGTCAAATCCGGTGCAGTGCGAAGCTACAAGCTGCTGTCGGACGGCCGCCGGCAGATCGGCGCCTTTCACCTTGGCGGCGACATCTTCGGCCTGGAAAACGGCAACGAGCACCGGTTCACGACGGAAGCGATCGTCGATACCACCGTGCGTCTGGTCAGGCGACAGAGCCTGGAAACGGTGGCCGAGAGCGACGCCATGGTCGCCAGGAACCTGCTCAGCATGACCACGACCAATCTCCAGCACGCCGAAGACCACATGCTGCTGCTGGGGCGCAAGACCTCGCTGGAGCGGGTTGCGGCGTTCCTGCTCGAGATGGACAAGCGGCTGACCGCGGCAGGCGTCATGGCGCTGCCGATGTCGCGGCGCGATATCGCCGATTATCTCGGCCTGACGTTGGAGACCGTATCGCGCGCCTTGTCGCGGCTGCACGAGCTCGGCGTCCTCGGCTTCATCGGCAACACCCAGCGGCAGATCGTGCTGCTCGACCGGCCGAAGCTCGCCGGCCTCGACTTGCAACATTAGCCGGCGATCCTGACCGGCAGCTATTGGACCGCGCGCGGCACGCCGTCCAATATCGATCGCGCGACCTCGCTTACGCCGGTGAGGATGATCTGCACGCCGATGCACAGCAGCAGGAATGCTGACAGTTTCGTCACCACGCTGGTGCCCTCCTCGCCGAACAGACGCGCCATTGCGCTCGATTTCCGATAGGCGTGGTAGATTGCCGCAGTCACGGCGAAGGCCACCACAAGCGACACGATCGAGGATTCGAACATCGCGTCGAGGCTGCTGGTCCGGCTGATCCCGATCGCAATGGCCGTCGCGATCGTGCCGGGTCCGGTCGTCAGCGGAATTGTGAGTGGAAAGAACGCCATCCGCTTCATGGTTGCGAGATTGGACGATGAGGTTTCGTGAGGTCCGGCGGGACCCGCCGGTGCATGCAGCATGGACCAGCCGGTCGCCGCGACGACGAGGCCGCCGGCAATCCGCAGCGCCGGGATGGTCACACCGAAGAAATTGAGGATCTGGCTGCCGAGAAACAGCGACACCAGCAGGACAATGAAGGCGTAACCGGCAACCCGCAGCGCAAGGCTCGCGCGCTCCTCTTCGGACAGCCCTCGCGTCTTGTCCAGGTAGATGAAGGCGAGGCCATAGGGATTGATGATCGCGAACAGCGCACCGAAGCCGAACAGGAAATCGGCAACAAGCCCCGATGAGGCGATATCACGCATGCTGCGCCCGCTCCCCTCTTCGACCTATTGCCATGTGAATCCGGCAGCTTTGGACCCGGCGAGATGGTCGAGTGTCTTGCGCAGAACCTCGAACAGTACGGCCGCCGACCAGCCGAACAACAGCACACCGTTCATCGCCGTGAGCGGACCGATCAGCCGCCACTGCTGCACCGGCGTGATGTCGCCATAGCCGAGCGTGGTGTAATTGACGAAAGCAAAATAGAGCAGATCGCTGCCGGCAGCGGCGACCTGGACGATATGATACATCCAGGCCCACACGAAGAGCTCCAGCAAGTGCGCGACCATCAAGGCCGTCGCCGTCGCCATCATCACGCCCATCAGGTGAGACCTTGGCCACTCGGTCTTTCGCAGCCCGGCGCTCCGCGCGATCCAGACGGCGACGACCGTCACCAGCGCATGAATGCCGATATTGATCACGCTGACCAACGTGCCGACGAGGAACTGAAGCAGCATAAGGACCGACCAGCTTCTTTCTGCCTTTTGGAGCGAACCCTCCCCTCGGAGGGCTCCCGTTTGACAACAAGGCTTCAAATCACGGGGTGACGCACGTCCGTCGCGCGTTCGGTGCGGATCCAGGCGGCCGCGAGTTCCCAGGCGACCGCGAGGATGATCGGCCCGATGAAGAGACCGATGATCCCGTGTGCCAGCGTTCCACCGATCACACCGACAAGGATCACAAGCGTCGGCGTGGTCAGCCCGCGCCCCATCACCAGCGGCTTCAGGATGTTGTCGAGCAGACCGACGACGACGAAGAACATCGTGAACAGCAGTGCAATCGTCACGTCCTTGTCCATCCAGATCCAGATGACGACGGGAAAGAGCACGATGCCGCCGCCGAGCTGTACGATCGACAGCAGCAGGACGACGACCGCGAGCAGACCCGCGCTCGGAATGGCGGCGAGCTTGAATCCGATGCCGGCCAGCAAGGCCTGGATGATCGCAACCCCGATCACACCCTGCGACACAGCACGTATGGTCGCCCCCGCAAGTTCGAGAAAATGCTCGCCCTGCTCCGGCACGACGCGGAGCAGGAAGCCGCGGACCGCGCCGACGAGCTGCGGCCCGTATGGAAACAGGAAGCCGGCGACGAGCAGCGACAGCAGGAACTGGAGCGTGCCGACGCCCGCGCTGCCGACGAGTGACAGCATGATCCCGGCCACCGGTTTCAGATACGGCGTGATCTCGCGCAAAACCGCACGAATGTTGGTGTAGGCCAGATTCCAGAGATCGTGGAGCTGCGGGCCGACCAGCGGCCAGCTCTTGATCTGCTCGGGCGCGGCCTGCAGCACGAGATCGCCGGTGCCGATCTGGCCCGCGAGATCCCGGATGCCCTCGACGGCGCTGACGCCGAGCCAGGCCGCCGGTCCAATGACGATTCCGAGCGTGATCAGGGTCAGGATGGTGGCCGCGGTCCGCGGGCGACCGCCGAGGCATTTGGCCAACCAGCTGAAGGCCGGGTAGAACGCCACCGCCAGCACCGCGCTCCAGGTCAGGATCGGCACGAACGGCTTGATGATCAGGAAGGTCCAAATGATCAGCAGCGCAAGCAGTCCAAGCCGGATCACGAGCTGGACGACGTCGTCGGTGGACAGCAGCTGGCGAAGTGTCTTCACGGCCTGTTGCCCCAATCTCCAGGCATGCCCGCACAGCCTAACGACCGGCCTCGCACCGCGTGCTTGATCCAGATCAAGCCTGCGTTATCGCCTCCGGGCCCGATCGGCCGCAGCGTCCGTTAATCATTGCAAAGACCGGCCTGGCGCGCCACGACCGGGCATTCGCGGCATTTAACACTTCGGTAACGATACAAATCTGCTTCATTCGCGTTAATGCAGTTTGCAACCCGCCGGTGTCTCGCTTGTCGCACCCCTGCTATAAGAGCGCGAGATCCGGCACGATCGACTTTTCCGGACTATCCGGTTTCCGTGGTCACGCATGAATAAGCCCAGCAGTACATTCGATATCACCGTCGAGGAGGCTTTCGACTTCCTGTCTCCGGACTACGCGGCGCTGTTCAACAGCTCCGCCGCGACTGCGTTTCAGCACCCGCTCTGGCTCGACAGCCTCTATGCCAAGCTTGCCTCCCACGCAGGCGCAACGCCGCTGGTCGTCGTGGTGCGCCGGCGCGCGAGCGGCGCGCTGGCGATGGTGCTCCCCCTGCTGCGGATCCGGCGCGGTCCCCTTCGCACCATCGAGTTCGCCGATCTGCGCGTGTCCGACTATCTGGCGCCGGTCTGCAGTCCCGAGGTGTTCGCCAGCCTGTTGGAGGACGAAGCGGCCTGCGCGGAGATCCGGCGCCTCGTTCGCCCGTTCGACCTGCTTCGCATGACCAAGCTGCCCGACGGGCGGCTTCCGATCGAAAGCCTGCTGGGCGCCCCGCGCCGGGTATCGATGGAGACGAACGCCTACGCGACCGTTCTCGTCGCCCCGTTCGAGCAATGGCGCACCAGCGCGCTGGATCGCTCCTATCAGAAGGAGCTCGCCAAGAAATCGCGCCAGCTCCAGAAGAAGGGAGCGCTGAGCTTCTATGCCTGCGACGACAGCGCTTCGATCGCCGAGGCGATGGACGCGATGAAGCAATATCGGGGCCCGCGGTTTCAGGCCCAGGGCGACGGAGATCTGCTCCAGCGCCCCGAATATTACGGCTTCTATTCCGACATCGCGGCCCGCGGTCTCGGCGCGTTCGTCCGGCTCTATGCCATGAAGATGGATGGCAACGTGATCGCCGCCGTACTCGGGCTGTGCCATCGCGGCAGCTTCCTCGTCATCATGAGCGCCTTCGACATTGCCGGGTACAAGAGCCAGTCGCTGGGCTCGCTGATGTTCGAGCAGGTCGCGCGCGATTGCATCGAGCGCGGCGACCAGATGCTCGACTTCACCATTGGCGACGAGCCCTACAAGAAATTGTTCGGTGGCCAGCCTTCACCGATGTGGATGGTGTCGCAGGCCGGCAGCACCGCAGGCGCTGTCAGTCTGCTCGCGCTGAGGCAGGCGCCCTGGCTCAAGCTGGCAGCCAAGCGTCTTTCGGATTTCAGGCTGCTGCCGGCGCGCACGCCGACGCCGACGGGCTGACCGGAGCGTCAGAGAAGGCGCCGAATTCAGGCCCGCAGCGCGCCGCGAACGCGCCCGAGCCAGCCCGGGTGCATCTGATCGACGCGGTGCGTGAGGCTGCGCCGCAGGAAATGCAGGCGGCGCCGTACATCCCATCCGAGATCGTCGCGCGACGTCAGGGCCTGGCGGAAGTGCGCCATTTTCAGCGAACGCTGGTCGGCCGCGAGCTTGTCGGGATCGGAATAGAACTGCGCGATCTTCTCCGCGCTCATGCCCGGCGTTGCGAGCCAGCGCGGCGCATATTCGGTGCAGAGACGATCGACGTCCACCAGCAGACGGGCGACGCCCGTGCCGGCCGCGGGACAGTTGGTCTGAAACGCATCGCCGATGAGGACCAGTCCGGGCTGAAGGTGTCCCTCCACCACGGTCAGGTCCATCACCCAGTTCTGCACCTTGTCGGTCACGTGGAAGTCGCCGAGATAGGACCGCAAACCCGGTAATAGGCGCAGGACGGTCGCTTCCGGCTCACGGCGCAGCTCGCGCATGATCGGATCGGCCGGGTCGCGGAACATGAAGAGATTGGCCCGCATGCCCGCGGGCGCGGGAAACAGGCTGAGATAATCGATGCCGTCAGCCGTGCGTTCGCCATAGCAAGTCAGCGCCTCGAAATCGAAGGGCGCACTGTCCTTGCGGGCGATCGTGAAGCCGAACGATACCGAATGGCGCTCCGCCAGAACGCGCCGCTTGATGCCGAGCTTGTAGCCGAGAGCCCCGGCCATGCCTGTGGCCAGAACGACGAGACGCGCGTCGAGGCGCCGTCCGGAGGCAAGCTCGAGATGCTGGATATCGTCACTGGTGCCGATTGCGATGACGTCGTCGACGATCAGATGGGAGGGATCGGGCAATTGGCTGCGCGCCATCGCGACGAGATTGGCATAGGAAAACCCGTAAGCCTGGCCGACGCTGACATCGACGACCTTGCTTTCCCTGATATTGAGCACCCGGTCATACCGGCAGGCGACGTTCTCGAGTGCGTGCAGAAAGCCCAGCTTGCGGAACATCTCGAGCTGCTGGCCGCCGAGCTTCTCGACCCGGAATTCGTCGGGATGGACCGCCCGCTTGTCGACGAGCGCGACGCGATGCCCTGCCCGCGCCAGCACGGCGGCAGCGAGCGATCCCGCAAGGCCGCCGCCGACGATCGCAATGTCCACAGCGATCGGCGCAGTCACGGTTTTATCCGTCGTCATGGTTTCGAGCTCCCACGGTTAACGGTGGTTCCAAGTACAGTTCCAGAAGAGCAATTCCCTCGCCTGATGTCGCATCAACCGGCCAAACGCGATCATTTCCGGGGATTGAGGTTAATGAACCCGGCTGCGCATCCGTCCCGGCACGCGCCTTGCTCAGAACAGCCTCAAAATACCGCTCTCTCGGCAGATCGACGTTCGAACTCACTCCTGAGGGGCCAGCCGGTGCTCGACCAGCCGCCACCAGCTGGCTGCCGGCGCGGCATCGCGCCGGCGTTCGATTGAACCAATGTCTGCCCGATCTGGCACATCGGGAACGCAATTGTTCCACGATGACGCAGCGGTGTACGACCTTCGTCGACCACGGACGGTGGGATCAATCGAGCGCGCATTAACACTCGCCATTTTCCGGCATGCTAGGCTCGCGCCGCATTTGTAACGCGTATCTTCGGGGGACGCCCCGTACGGTTGATGATCGATTCCATTGTTCAGTTTCTGCGGCGTGACGTCACGCGCGGTGTGGTCGGGACCATCCTTCTCAAGGTTGGCAGCGGCGCGCTGGCGTTTGCGGTGTTCTCGCTGGCGGCACGAACGATGTCGCCCGATGGATTCGGAATCTTCGCGACCTGGCTTTCGATCGCCCAGATCGCAGCGGTGGTCGGACTGGTCGGACAGGAATCGCTGCTGGTGCGGTTCCTGAACGAGTATCAGGTCGAGGACCGGCCTGATCTCACCAAAGGTGTGCTGCTCTCCAGCCTCAAGATTTCCTCCGTCGCGATGCTGATCGCGATCGCCGCGGTCGCGGCGGTCGCGCATCTGCGGGGCGACTGGTGGCTGCTGATCCTCTCGGTGTCGGCCTACACGGCTGTCAGCGCCGGACTGATGCTCGGCAGCCAGATCGCGCGCTCGCTGGTCAGCATTCTCATGGGCGAAGGAAACCGCGAATTCTTCTGGCGCGTTTTCGTCGTCGTGTTCCTGCTCGCCATGCTGTTCGGCCACCGGCAGCTCGATCCCGCCGAGTTGATCGCTGCGATGACGATTGCGATGTCTGTGGGCCTCGTCGCACAGATCATTTCGATTGCGCGGGCACTGCCGGATCTGCGCGCGACGGCTGCGAATTCCGAGGTATCGCGTTGGCGATCGAGCGCGCTGCATTTCTGGCTCGCATCGATCCTCGAAGTCGCGAACCAGTATTTCGACGTCATTCTGGTTTACTGGATGATGGATCCGACGACGGCCGGCATCTACTTTGCCGCCTCGCGCCTCGCCAACATCTTCGCGATGCTGTCCGCCGCGCTGTACACGTTCGGCGCGCGCCGGCTTCCCTCGCTGTATTTCAGCAAGAACCACGAGGAGTTCGAGCGGACGTTGCGGCTCATGGCCGAGGTGACCGCGCTTTGCGTGGTCGCCGGGCTCGCCTTGATCTGGATCGGCGGCCCCTATCTCCTCAACCTGTTCGGGCCGCATTTCACCGCGCAGCATTCGGTGCTGATCGTGCTCGCGATCGGAACGGCCATCCAGGCCGCGGGCGGTCCTTCAGCAGCGATCCTCCAGCTCACCGGCCACGAGCGCATCTACGTGCCCGTCGTTGCCGCGAACGTCGCGCTGCGGCTGGTCGGCTTCCTTGTTCTGATCCCCTGGCTCGGCGTGCTCGGCGCGGCGATTGCGGCCACCATTTCGCTGGCCCTCACGACCATCGCGCTCAATATTTTGTGTCGCCGGCGAACCGGGGTCGACCCCTCGATTCTCGTGCTCCTGCGCCTCTCTGCGTGGAAGCGCGGCCGCCTTGCGGTTCGCAACGCCGATCCCGCCGAATAGGCGTCCATCGCGTTGTCCTCTTGGTCCATCCGCGCCCTGCGCGAATCCCCATTGGTTAACGCGTGCGCCACCGACCGTCCGGAACCAGCAGAATTCCTGCTTGAACGAGGTTGTCGCCGGGCCGCGCATTAACTCCGTTTGTTTCTAGTCGGTGTCTGCCCGGCGCCTGCATGATAGGTACGGGGTTAAGAAGGTGAAGAATTCGTTTCTTTTTAACGGGTCGGGATCCGTGCTCCACTACCAGCCGAACAGGGAATTGGGCGAGACGGCGCTTGCGACGCTGGACGGCAGCGAGCGAAAGCTGCACGTGCTTCTCGTCCAGACCCAGGCCGAGAACGCGGGCGCGCAGGAGATCTCCCGGCTGCTCGGCGCCGGCCTCTCCGCGCGCGGTCATCGCGTCTCCAACCTGTTCTTCTTCCGCAAGTCCGATTCGTTCGAAGAGCCGCCCGAGACGTTCTATTGCGCCTCGCGCCGGCCCGGCAATCCGGTTGCGCTGCTGCGGATGCTGTGGACGCTCGGCGGTCACATCAGGACCATACGGCCTGACGCCGTGCTGACGTTCCAGCACTTCGGCAACGTGATCGGCGCGGGCGTGACACGCCTCGTCAGCCGCGCGCCTGTCGTCGCCAACCAGGTTTCATCCGCACTGTCGATGAGCTGGCCCGTGCGCACCGCCGACATTCTCATGGGCAGCACCGGCTTCTTCGACCGCATCACGCTGAACTCGAAGGACATGGAGCGCGAGTATTCGCGCTACCCGCAGGCCTACCGGTCGCGCATGGTCCACGTCCCGCACGGTTTCGAGGACAAGGCGCTCATCCTGCCGAAGGACGCCGCGCGACAGAAATTCAACCTGCCGGCGGACCGCATCCTGCTCGGCTGCGCGGCGCGGCTGCATCCGCACAAGCGGCTCGATGCGGCGATCCGCCTGCTGCCGGATGAGCCGTCCTGGCACCTTGCGCTCGCCGGCCAGGGCGCCGACGAAGCGCGATTGCGGCAGCTCGCGGGCGAGTTGCAGGTGTCGGACCGATTGCATCTGCTCGGCGAAATCGCTCCGCGGCAGATCGCGGATTTTCTCGCCTGCCTCGACATCTTCGTATTTCCGACCCAGGCCGAAACTTTCGGCCTTGCCGCGGTCGAGGCCGCCAATGCCGGCGTTCCCTCCGTCGTCACGGATCTTCCCGTGCTGCGCGAGGTGCTCTCCTTCGAGGGCAAGCCCACGGCGCTCTTTGTCGACGCTTCAGATCACGCGAAGCTGTCGGCGGCCGTCTCCCAACTCCTGACCGACCAAGCACTGAGCGACGAACTACAACAAAATGCCCGAGGCCTGAGGTTGCGCTATTCGGTCGATGCGATGGTTGAGGAATACGTCAAGATCCTCGGCCAGCTCATCTGACCCGATGCGCCGGAATAGGTTGGCTCGACATGATCATCGAGTTTCGCTGCGAAGCTGACTATGCGCGACGGTGGATGCACCGTCAGACGCTGTCGATCGACGACCGGGACGTCCCGGTGCAGATCGCGTGGCGTGCGACGGCGGAGCCGCGGCCCGCAGGTCTCGACGCCCTGTTCTCCCTGGAGCGCCTGGTGTTGCACAAGGGCAAGTCAACCGGCGCCGACAGGCTGAACGCCATCCCGGAACAGACGCACACCGGGACCGCCGACGTGGTCGTCGATTTCACCGGCGCAGCGCGCGACCCGAACGATGCTGCACGGCTGTATCTCCGCCCGCTGTTCAATGGATCCAAAGGCGAGAACGCCGTGCTCGCCGCCGTTCTCGCCGGCGACCTGCCCGTCATCGAGATCGTCAACGAGGTCGACGGCACGGTGCTCGATCGCGGCCATCCCTCGGCGGAAATCGCCGCCGGTTTGAGCGGTGGGCTCGAAACGGTCATGGCGCGAACCCTGACCATGCTGGCGGCCATCCTGTCGGAACGGCCGCGCCTCGTGCCGGAGCTGGCGCGCCCTGCCCTTGTCGGCAACGGCAAACATCCTGCGGCCTATGTCATGCGCGGCCTTGCCGTATCGATCGCCAAGGAGATCTATCGCCTGTGCTGCTACGCGCCGCATTGGCACGTCGGATGGCGCTTCAACGACGGCGCGGGTGTCTGGCAGACCGGAGATCTCTCCGGAGCCAAATGGAATATTCTGGGCGATCCCGGAAACCATTTTTACGCCGATCCTTTCCCGATCATTTGGCAGGGGCGAACATTCGTCTTCTTCGAAGACCTCGACCACCGCGTCGGAAAGGGCATCATCTCGGCGATCGAGTTCGGTGACACCGGGCCGGTCGGCGATGTCGTGCCGGTGCTGGAGGAGCCCTGGCATCTCTCCTATCCCTTCCTGATTGAGCACGACAGCGAGCTCTGGATGATCCCGGAGAGCTCGCTGAACGGCGACGTCGCGCTCTACAAATGCGTGCGCTTTCCGGACAGATGGGAAAGGCATGCGACGCTGCTATCGGGCCTTGAAATCGCCGATGCCACGATCACGCAGCACAACGGGTTGAACTATCTGTTCGGCGCCTGGCGCGACGGCACCGGCGGCTATTCGGATTCGCTGGCGATCTATTATTCCGAGCACCTGCTCGGCCCCTGGCTGCCCCATGCCAGCAATCCGGTCCTGATCGATCGGGCGACCACACGACCGGCGGGGAATTTCGTCACCCTCGACGGCAAATTGTGGCGACCGGTGCAGGATTGCGCCGATGGATATGGCGCTGCGCTCGCACTGGCGGAGATCGTCGAGCTGTCGCCGACGACGTTCAAACAGACCATCCGCCACCGACTCAAGCCCGGACCGGCGTGGCCCGGCAGGAAATTGCACACGCTGAACCGCTACGGCCGGCTTGAAGTGATTGACGGATCGCGCGTTCAACCCAAGACCCGCGCGTTCGCCAGTCAGTTTGCATCTCCCATTTTGCCTTCACGGACCAGTCCATCGACCGCCTGCTGAACCGTCGCCGGCTGTTTGCCGGCGACGGTCCAAACAGATCAGCAGCCGCGGCAGATGATCAGTTTCTTGTCGACCTCCGCATCCATGCGCCGTAGCTCAAAATCGACCGGCGACGTTGGCGCAGTCGGCGACAAGTCGATTTGACGCGGCTGCCGGTGACCGATAGGTGCCAGAGACCGTTCGGCCGATGCGATGTCGATGGTGGAAGCGGTCCTGCGGCCACCAGTGCCCGCCATGGTTCCGTTTGGGAGGGCGCAGCACAGAATCACGGCAGCGACGACGGCTAGACCAGATCGGTTGAGCATCATCCTTCTCCTATCGCGCTCAGTTTGGGTCGCCCTTGGGCGAGCAACCCGACGCAATGGATAGAACGGACGAACTACACGACGGCTTCGCGCACGCGATATTGCGTTACCGGTGAAACGGGCGAGACCTATTCGGCAATGTCCCTACCCTGCGGCTGCAATCCGCTTGATCCGTTTCCCGGCCGCCACCACCGCAAGACACCGCGACAGTGCCGCGGCGAGTTCGGCCGACAACAGCGGATGATGGACGAGCTCGGTCACGCCCGCCGTCGCGAGCAAGGGCGCGGCGAACTGATGCACCGAGGGACTTGCCAGAATGATCGGCAGACACGGCGCAGCATCGTGCAGCAAATACGCGAGATCGAGCGACGAGCCTCCCGGCACGTGACACACCAGCGCCACGTCGAAGCGCGTTCGTGCGGCACGGCAGGCGGCCTCGGCTTCAGCCAGCACCGAGAATCCGACCGGTTCGTAACCGAGGGCAGCGAGGATTTCCTCGTAACGCAACAGTCGCTTGCGATCCGCCTCCAACACCAAAACGGTTTCCCCCGTGCCGCGAAGCGCGAGCGACGGCGCGTGGTCCACCGAGATCGGCTCGTCGGCCAATCCGCACGGCAGCCAGATGTCGAACCGTGTTCCGGCACCAGGCTTGCTGCGAACCGTTACGGCGCCGCCATGCTGCTCGACGATCTCCCGCACCGTCGCGAGCCCGAGACCATTGCCTTCCGAGCGCGTCGTGAAGAACGGTTCGAAGACCTGCTCCAGCGTTGCGTCGTCCATGCCCGGTCCCGGGTCGGAGACCGAGATGACGGCGAAGCGGCCGCGCCGCAGCTCGGTTCGTCCGATCGACAATGGATGGATGACGTCCCGTTCGGTGATCTGGAGATCGATGAAGCCGGGATCTTCCATCGCCTGCGCGGCGTTGTTGCAGAGATTGAGAATGACCTGCTGCAATTGCGCCGGCTCGCCGGACACAGTGATGGTTTCGGCACGCTGGCTGACCATGAGCTTCACATGCGAGGGCAAGGATGCGGCGAGCAGCGCCTTGGTTTCCTCGATGAGCGTCCTGATGCAGATGCGTTCCTGCGCGCCCTGGCTGCGGCGGCCGAAGGTCAAGATCTGACCGACGAGCTCACGCGCCCGCTCGCCGGCACGACGAATCTCCGCGAGACTCGTCGCCGACCGGCTCCCCGACTTCAACCCGGTATCAGCGATCTCGACATAGCCGAGGATCGCGCCGACGATATTGTTGAAGTTGTGGGCGATACCACTGGCGAACGTGCCGATCGTCTCCATCCTCCGCGCCTGTTGCAGGCTCGCCTGCAGCCTCTCCTTTTCCTGTTCGAGAACCACGCGTCCCACGGCATTGCGGATCGCATCGAACGCCGTCCGGAACAGCGCAAACTCGGCCCATTTGCTCAACGCATTGGCCTCGACCGCGTCGAAGCCGAGAATCGCCGCGCGTCCATGTCCGGACAGAGCCTTGATGCACAGCCAGCCGCGAACACCGGCTTCGTCCAGCAGGTGCGCCAGATCCTCGGGATGCGACGGCCGGACCTTGGGAATGTAGACGATGGCATCCTCGCCATCGTCGAACCGTTGAGCCAGATCGAGCGCCCGGTTCGGCCAGGTCTGGTCAAAGCGTACGCCTTCGCGGGCCCACCGGTAGACGTTGTCCGCCGGGGCTGCGGACCACGCGAAATACGCCCTGTCGGCGCCGATAAAGCCGGCAAGCTCCGCGAGCGCGCTCTCGACATGGCCGCGAAGGCCGTCGCGATGCGACTCGATGAAGCGCATCGAGATATTGGCAATCACATGCTCGAAGGCGGCGCGGCGGCGCAGCGCCTTGGCCCGCGCGCGCAGCAGCAGGCCGAAATACACGAGAGCACCGAGCAACAGCAGCGACGTCAGATATTGCAGCAGGCGGTTCTTGCGCGCCGCCACGCGGGCGGCGAGCTGGCGCTTGACGATCAGCGCATGGACTGCATCCTGCTCGCGGTTGCTGGCCTCGGCGACCAGCGCCTTCAGAATGACATCGACGTCAGGCAGCAGATCATGCAGCAGCTGGCCGTGGGCAACGGCCGCATGCAGCAGGTCATTGTCCTCCGACGTGATCTGGAGCCGCGCGAGATTGTCGAGCCGGGACTGCAACTCGCCGGCCGTCGTATCCGACGTATCGAGCGTCAGCTGCAGCATGGCGGCCGCCAGCGCCGAGACGTCAGCCACCAGCGGCCGGTCGTCCGAGGAAGACAGACGAGCACTGAACAGGCTGAAATAGGTGAAAGAGTTGCGCAGCAGCGCGTTCTTGCTCTTGAACTGTTCGACCAGTTCCTCCTGACGGGCGGCACGCGTGGCCAGCACCTGGATCGCGGCAATCTGCTCCCGGTCCGTGCCGGCGGCCTCGCGAAGCCGTTCCAGCGCCGCATCGTAGGCGTCCACCATCGCGACGAGAGCGTCGTAGTTCCGTGACAGGCCGGCGCGTGACGTCAACACCTCGCGACTCATGCCGCGCTCGTAGCGGGTGAAGTCCGACAGCGCCTGCGTTTGACGATCGTAGCGGTCCGAATTCAGATTCAGTCCGTTCAGCGCGAGCCAGGTCAACAGCGCGAGCAGGAATGCCACGCCGACCGTCGCGGGGGCGATCTTCATGGCTCACCTCCGACTTGAGATCCTCGATACTGTCCGGTCAGGCTGTGGAGGAAGGCAACGATGGCCTTCACCTGAGGATCGGTCAGCGTCGTGTTCAATTGTGCCTGCCCCATCTTGCGCACCGCGTCGTCGAGTGTCGGCGCGCTGCCGTCATGAAAATAAGGAGGGGTCGCCGCGACATTGCGCAGGCTCGGCACACGCAGAATGGCCGGATCCGGCGAGGCGAGAGGATGAAATATGCCGTGACGCTGAAACAGATTTCCGCCGATATTCACGCCCTGATGGCACGAGACGCAGCCCAGGGATTTGAACTGGCGATATCCTTCCAATTCCTCGGGGCTCAGCGCTTTGGCCTCTCCCGCGAGCCAGCGGTCGAACCTGCTGCCCGGCGTCACCAGCGTCTTTTCAAAATTGACAATGGCGTCGACGACATTCTCGGCATCCGCGCCGCGGCCATAGGCGGCGAAGAAGCCACCGCGCATGGCGGGATCGCGGTTGAGCTTCTGCGCGATCGTGTCCAGATCGCTGCCCATGATCCTCGGATTGATGAGCGACGCCGTGACGTCTGCGTTCACGTTGCGATATTTTCCTTCCCAGCTGAAACGAAAATTATGTGTCGCGTTGAAGACGGTCAGCGTGTTGAGCGGCAGCTCCGCGCCGTTCAGGTCGACGTCGCGCCGCTTCGTACTGGCGCCGTTCGTGCGGATGTCGTGGCACGAGGTGCAGCTTCTCGCATTGTCGCGCGACAGGCGGGTGTCGCCGAACAGCCGCTCGCCAAGCTTGACCTTTCGCGGATCAAGCGCGGGCGCGGGCGGCATGGGCGTGATCGGCTCGTCGATACCGCTCGAGGCTGACGAGACCGGGGGCGCCAATTGCGGCGGCGCCTCGGAGGGCTGAAGGCCGCTCAGCACCAAAACACTGATCGCGACGAAAGGTCGTCGACGCAACAATCTACGCAAGTAACGGGTCAGCGCAAATCCGGACACTGCTCATCAGCTAGGCGTCATCGCACATTTCAGCAATATATCGCCCCGGCCTAAATCGCCCGGGACCTTCAAGTCTTCTTGATCGATGCGGCGGCGTCTCACCGCCGCATCGATCGATCGTCTCGTCCAGCCATACGCGATCCGTCCGGCCCCGAGGCCGCGCGAGATGAGGATGCGGGCGACGGCGTGATAGAAGTCGAATCCGGCGATTGCAAAGAAGATGGTGTCAGCAATCACGGCAGTACCTCACCATCCGCTCGATATCCGCCCGGCCCTGGATGCCGAGATCGCGCAAAGTCCGGTCGTCGTATTCGGCAAGGGCCCTGACGGCCTTTCTGATCTCCTGTTCTCTCCGCCAATGCGTCCAAAACGCTCCGACTTTCTCACCGAAACCGGCCAGCCAGTCTCCGCCGTCACGCGCGGGTTGGCCTGTCCACGCAGCGAGACCGGGTGCGATGACGTTCGAGCCGTCCAGGCTTCGAGCGCCTCGCTGCCCGTGCGCCATCGCAGGCTGCCGGCTGTCTGCAAGGCTCGCCTGGTGCGCATTTGCAGGGAGCGAGGCTTCATCGAGAGAGAAGACCGCGTTCGGATACATCGATGCGCCATAGAGCGCAAAGCCCTCCGTGAAGAACGCGAGCGCCGTCCACCACCAGCCGGTGGCCGGCTGATCCATGTCGGTCACCGGCAACACCGTATACGCCGGTCTCTCCGGAAACGCGGCAGGGGCACGTGTGCCGCCGCGATCGGTCGACGAATCGAGACCGCGCGCGATACCGGCGATCCGCGCAAAGGACGGCCGGACCATCGGGTTCACGTTTGAAGGGAGCTGCTGTTCCAGCATCGCAAGATTCTCCTGCACCATGTTTGCAGGAGTGATCCTGAAGCTCCCCTGTTACGTGACCATCACCGTCGCACCGGAAAGGGTTACAACCGCAGCTTGGCGCCGCCAATTTTTCACCATCGCAGGTGCCTCTAGAACGGTTCTACCGGAAGCGTGAAGACGTAACCAACGCCGCGCTCGGTCTGGATGATGCGCGGCGCGCTCGGATCGGTCTCCAGCTTGCGCCGCAGCCGCAGCACCTGAACATCGATGCTCCGGTCGAAGATGTCTTCATGCACGCGGGTCGCCTGAAGCAGATGCTCGCGGGTCAGCGGGCGTTGCGGTGCCTCGAGAAAGGCCAGCAACAGCGCATATTCACCCTTGCTCAAGGGGACCTGCGCATTGTTTGCGTCGAGCAGCCTGCGGCCGCGGCGTTCGAGTTTCCAGCCGTTGAAGCGGTAGCCGCCGCGTTCGGGATCACGCGCACGCGCGGCGCGTCCCATCTCCTGACGCCGCAGCACGGCGCGAACGCGCGCCAGGAGCTCCCTCAGGCTGAAGGGCTTGATGATGTAGTCGTCGGCGCCGAGCTCGAGACCGACGATGCGGTCGATTTCATCGGGCCTGTGCCCGGTCGTGATGATGACGGGCACATCGGACTGCGCCCGGATCTCCCTGAGCATATCGAGCCCATCGTCCTGACCGAGGCGCAGATCGAGAATGATCAGGCTGGGCTGCGCTCCTTCCAGATGTCGATGCAGTTCGGCCCGATTGGATGCGGCCTTGCTCGGTACGTTGTGTTCTTCCAGATATTTGATCACCATCTGCCGTAGGGTGGAGTCGTCATCGACGACGATGATATGGCCGACGTCTGCCAACATATTTGATCTCTCAAACTTGCCCCAAGCCAATCGAGCTTGCCGCGCAATGTCGTGATTTGGACAGGCAATGAACTGCTTGCTCCGGCTGAAGCGGAAAATCAGGCACTATATCCGCCGGCGGCGATACCGGCCGTCCAAAACGAACGACCTCTTGCCGACGACGCATCTTGATATGTACCAGCGACGAACAAACACGTTCGCGGGGTGTAGCCGCAAACTGGGTCATTTTCCCGTCGTATTCCGCGGACTCTCCTAGACGTGATGACTTGTGATCCTGTCAACTTACTACTTTAGAGGAAGTGACGCCTCAAAGGCTCGACACAGGCTTTTCAGATCGCACGCCTATCGGATCGTGAGTCCCGCTTGCATGAATTTCCCGATTCCCAAAACGTATCAAGCGGGGACTACAATTGTAACATTGCGCGAGAGCCGAGCTGGCGGCGTCTCGACAAAGCCACGATGCATTGCCGCCGTAACCGTTTCGCAGCCGCGACGAAGTTCTCCCGTAACGCCGTTCCGACATTTCTCCTCTGCTCATCGGCCGGCATCAGACCGCCGATCGACAACAGAGGATCGACTCCATGAAAGTTCTCTTCGCTTCGACGCCCGCGACCGGCCATCTCAATCCGATGCTGGCAATCGCCAACATCCTCATTGCCGACGGCCATGAGATCGCCTTCCTGACAGGGACGGTGTTTCGCGGCCGCGTCGAGGCCAGCGGCGCGCGATTTTTCCCGCTTCCCAAGGGCGCGGATTTCGACCTCCGGGATATTCTCTCGGTGGTCCCGGAGCTGAAGACCATCGCGCCAGGACCGGAATGGCTGCGCGTGGCCTGCGAACGCATTTTCGTCGATGCCATCCCGGCGCAGAACCAGGGACTGCACGAAGCGCTCGAGCACTTCCAGGCCGACATCGTTGTCGGTGACGACATGATCTTCGGCATCCTGCCGATGCTGCTCGGCCCGCGCGAGGCACGGCCGCCGGTCGTACTGTGCGGGACGTCGTTCCTGCATTGGGCGCGCGACGACGGCGCGCCGAACTTCGTCGGCCTGCCGCCGGCGGCCACGGAGGAGCAACGCCAGCAATACGCCGTCATCGCGGACGAGTACGACGCGAATGTCGACCAGCCCGTGCTACGCAGCCTGAACAAGGTGCTGAAGTCGTTCGGCGTCCGGCCCGTGACGATCCCGCTCTTCCATTCCGTCATCGAATTGGCCGATGCCTATCTGCAGCTCTCGGTGCCGAGCTTCGAATTTCCGCGGCGGTTTCCGTCTACGGTCCATTTCGTCGGCACGCCGCCGATCATTCGTGACCAGGTCCCGCTGCCGCCATGGGCGGACGAGCTCGACGGTTCGCGCAAGGTGGTGCTGGTGACGCAAGGCACCGTGGCCAATCACAATTTCGGTCTGCTGGTCGAACCGACGCTCAAGGCGCTCGCCAACGAGACCGACGTGCTGGTGGTCGCGACGGCCGGCGGTCGCCCGGTTGACGCGGTGCCCGGCCCGATCCCGTCCAATGCGCGGATCGCCAGCTATCTTCCGTTCGAATGGCTGCTGCCGCGCGTCGACGTGCTCGTCACCAATGGCGGTTATGGCAGCGTCAACCAGGCGATGAGCTTCGGCATTCCGCTGGTCACGGCGGGCATGACGGAGGACAAGGCCGACGTCAATGCGCGGGTGGCGTGGTCCGGCGTCGGCGTCAATCTGGCGACCAACGAGCCGACGCCCGAAGCGCTGCGCGAAGCGGTGCGCACCGTGCTGGATCGTCCGGCCTACCGCATGCGCGCCTCGCGAATGGCCGACGAGTTCGCCAGCATCGGCACCCGGTCGGCGGTCCTCCGGATCATCAAGCGCCTGGTCGGCGAGGACGGGTCGCGGCAAACCGGCGCGACGGAGACGGGCCGGAGGTCGGCGCATCGCCAGGTGAGCTGATGAACGATCTGACCTGAGCTGACGCGATCCGACCCCGCCTCGGGAAGGAGGGGACCGTCCCTTCCCCTCCTTCCCAACCTCAATTGCAATGAATGGCTCCGCCATGAAGGTCCAGCCTGCATCCGTCGCCTTTACGGTTCTGCTTGGGTTCCTCGCGGCCGTGCCCTACTCCGGCATCGACATCAACCTTCCCGCACTGGCGGCGACCGGCGCCGCGCTGGGCGCAAGCCCCTCGCATGTCGGGCTCACGATGAGCGCTTTCATGCTGAGCCTAGCGGTCGCTCCCCTCGTCTACGGACCGGTCTCCGACCGGATCGGCCGTAAGCCCGTCATCCTGTTTGGCCTGGCGCTGTTCGTGATCGCGAGCATTGCCTGCGCGATGGCAAACTCATTGCCGATGCTGCTGATCTGCCGCGCGGTCCAGGGCGTGGGCGCGGCCAGCACGGCGACGACCTTTGCGATCATCCGCGACCTGTTCGACGAAGAGTCCGGGCGCGCCAAGATCGGCAGTGTCATGATCGCCATCAATGTCGTGACGGTGATTGCGCCGAGCGCCGGTGCCGCACTGCTCGCGATCGGCGACTGGCGATTGATCTACGCGGTCCAGGCCCTGGCCGCACTCATACTGATACCGACGGTGCTGTGGGGATTGGCCGAGAGTGCCAAGCTCGAAGCTGCCAGCCGTATTGCGTCATCGAGCGTCGTCAAGGACTATCTGCGCATCGTCACGCACCCGGTGTCGATGGCGTTCATCCTGGTCGGCGCCGTCGCCGGCTCCGCGGTGTTCGCTTATGTCACGGGCTCTTCGCTCTATTTCATCAGCGTCGCCGGCTTGCAACCGAAGCAGTACGGCTTGATCTTCAGCGCCTGCTCAGCGGCTGTGATGTGCGGCGCATTCCTCGACGGCCAGCTCGGCAGGCGCGGCGTCGCGCCTACGGAGGTGCTGACGGTGGGACTGGTGCTCCTGTTCGCCGCCTCAAGTGCGATGCTCGTGACGACCCTGGCCGGCTGGAGCCCGCCCGCCCTCGTCGCCGCGCTCCTGATGGTGGTGGCGCTGGCTTTCGGGCTCAGCATGCCGAACCTCATGAATGCAACGATGCAGCCATTGCCCGACATCGCCGGTGCCGTCAGCGCGGTGGCCGGCACCGTTCAATTGACGTCAGGCGCCATCGCCAGCGGCGTGGTCGCGCTGCTGTTCGATGGACGAACCGCGCTCTCGATGGCGGACGTCATGGCCGCCACCTCGCTGCTGGCGCTGACACTCTACCTGCGATTTGCCCGGCCGGCCGGAAGCACCTCGCAGCGGGCAACCACCGCAGCGACCGATGGCACCACGGTGTCGTAGCGGCCTGACGACCTAGAACTGCACCCCGCGCGTCAGGGCCCCGTCGACGACAAGGTTCGTCCCGGTGATGAAGCTCGCGGCGCGACTGGCGAGGAAGACGGCGGCATTGGCCATTTCCTGCGGAGTACCCATTCGCCCGGTCGGATTGAGCGCCAACGCGGTCTTGTAGAGTTCGGGATTGTTGTCCTTGATCATGTTCCAGACCCCGCCGTCGAAATAGGTGTTGCCCGGCGACACCGAGTTGGCGCGGATGTTTTTCGCCGCGAGCTGGTTGGCCAGCCCCTGCGTGTAGTGGATGATCGCCGCCTTGAACGTGCCGTAGGGGCCGGCCGCGAAATCGACCTCGCGCCCCGAGACGCTCGCTATGGTGACGATCGCGCCGGCAGAGCTCTTCTCCAGATAGGGCATGGCCGCGTTCACCAGCCGGACCGTGCCCATCATGTCGGTCGCAAACTCCTTCTCCCAGCTCTCGTCGTCCTGCCCGATCGCAAGTGCGCTGACATTGGCGACGACGACGTCGATGCCGCCGAGCTTCGCCGCCATGTCGCCGACCCAGGCTTTCAACACGGCCGCATCGGCGACGTCGACTGCACCGCCATAGGCCGCAACGCCCTTGGCCTTGAGTGCCGTGACCGTGCTCTCGACCTCGGCCAGGTTGCGCGAGCAGACGCCGACATCGGCGCCTTCAGTCGCAAACGTCTCGGCGATCGCGCGACCGATTCCCTTGGTGCTTCCCGTGACGAGAACTTTTGCGCCCTTGAGCCCCAAATCCATGGCCGGTCTCCTTTCCTGGTTCAGTAATTGTTGGCCGCCGCCCTGACCAATCCACGATAGCTGTGCGGCATGCGCATCGACACCAGATCCTTACGCCGCACGACGTTGGTCGGATAGACGCTGTCGAGATTGGTGGTGTCGACCAGCGCGGTCGCAAGGCCCGGGCCGCCGGCCGCGATCGCCTCCCGGCGCGGGAACTCGAACGTATCAGGCCCGAACACGCCGCTCAGCCCGGAATAACCGCGCTCGGGATCGACCACATTGGCGAAGGCGAAGAACAGATTGTTTTCGCCCGCACGAACGCGGAAATGATGCCAGTGATGCGGATCCGGGCCAGTCGGAATCGGCGTCGGTTGCCCGATCTCCGTGCCGGCATGCGACGAACTGAAGCGCTGCTTGATCGCGGCGGGACAGACGATGAGATCGCAGCCCCGCAGCGCCAAAACGCGACCTGCCTCCGGAAACGACGCATCGTGACCGATCAACAGCCCGATGCGACCGATCGGCGTGTCGACGACAGTCCATGCGTCCCCGGCCGTGGCCCAGCCGCGCTCGTCGGCCGTCAAATGCGTCTTGCGATAGACCGAGATGGTTCCGTCGGGTGCGACGAGGCAGGCGCTGTTGTAGACCAGATCGCCGTCGCGCTCGGCGAGGCCACAGACCAGGTGGAGATCGAGCTCCCTTGCCAGCATGGCAAGGCTGTCCGTCGCGGCACCCGGTATCGGTTGCGCGGATGTCGCGGGATCCGCAAGTCCCGTCAGCGCAAGCTCCGGAAAGACGACGAGCTCAGCGCCTTCGGCCTTGGCCTTGCCGGCGAGTGCGGCGATCTCTCCGAGATTTTGACTGACCTGATTGCCGGGCGCAAATTGCGCGACGCTGATCCGCGATGTCTTTCCGACCGGCCATGGCGCGTGGCCATAGAGGCTGAAAAAGTCGCGCGGATTCCAGCTGAAGGTGTCGGTGAGCAGTTCCGGATAGAGCTCCGGCCGCCGCTGCGCGAACACGGTCTCGCCGAGCACGCGGCGCGCGCGCGCGGCATCGAGATCGATCTCGGACATGAGCACGCCATCGCCCTTGTCGAGCACGGCCGTCACCTGCCCGTCCGGCGCGATCACGCAGCTGCCGCCGCTGAACTGCACCGTGCGCTCCAGCCCCCAGCGATTGCTCTCGATGACATAGCAACCGTTCTCGAAGGCGCGGCTGATCCAGTATGGCGCCGGCGTGCGCTCGGCCAGCCAGTTCGAGATGTGGCAGATGACATCCGCGCCGCCCAGCGCCATCAACCGCGCGGTTTCGACGAAATGGATGTCCATGCAGATCAGCAGCGCGATCCGCCCGATCGGTGTCTCGAACACCTGATTGTGCAGATCGCCTGCCGCCGCCCATTTCGGCTCGGAGATGTAGGGATGCGTCTTGCGGTGGCGGCCGACGATACCGTCGGGCCCGATCAGGACAGCCGAGTTGAAATAGATGCCGTCCTCATCGACCTCCGGCATGCCGACCACGATGTAGCAATCGTGCGCAGCCGCCAGTGCCGCAAAGCGGTTCGTGGTCGGCCCCGGGATCGTCTCGACGAAAGGCGCGACCTCGGCGCGGTCGAACCAGCAATAGCCCGTCGTTCCCATTTCCGGCGTGACGATCAGCCTTGCACCGGCCACCGCCGCCTGCTCGCAAAGTTCGAGCAGCCGCGCGATGTTGCGCTCCTTCTCGAACATGGCAGGCTCGAACTGGACGGCGGCGACCTTGTGCTTGGTGGACATGATCCTGCTGGCCTCAGACGAGATAGGATTTCTTGATGGAGGCGCCGAGCGTGTATTTGGGATCGACCATGTTGCCGAGGCGGACACGGCCAGCCTGGGTCAGCAACATGTAGGCGTCGATCTCCTCGAAGCCGTAATCCGCCGCCATCCAGCGGCACAGCTCGCGATAGGCGATGCGGGCCGCATCCTCCATCGGCCGCGCCGAGCCGATGGTCATGATGAAGTCCTTGGTCTCGAGCCGCGGCCAGGCGATGGTCCAGTTCTTGATGAGGTCGATCTGCACCGTGGTCACGGTCGGGTGCTCGATGGCGACGCCACAGAGCTCGCCGTCACCCTGCGCGGCATGGCAATCACCGAGATAGAGCAGCCCACCCTTGGTGTTGACGGGCAGGTAGACGACTGCGCCGACGCCGACATCCGGCAGGTCCATGTTGCCGCCATAATAATCGGGGACGAGCGAAGAAATCGCCTCGATCTCCGGCGAGGTGCCGATGGTGCCGATGAAGGGCTCATAGGGGAGCGTGATCTTGTCGTTCCACTTCGTGCCGGTCTTGGGGTCGATCACGAGCTTCTTGACGCGCTCCGGCAGTGCCGGATTGAGTAGCGCGGTCTGGCCGGTCGAGACCAGGCCGCCAAAGTCAGGCATGACCACGGTGGTACCGCACGGCTGCGGGCCGCGCGGCACGATGCTCTCGATATAGACCGCAAGCACGTCGCCCTTCTCCGCGCCGTTGACGTGGATCGGGCCGTTCTGCGGATTGAGGAACGGGAAGTTGAGGATCTTCGACGGGCTGTCGGTCTCGTGCTTGATCGCGCCTTCGAACGCATCATGCGTCTCGGCGGCGACGACAGCGCCGGGATCGACCGTCAGCACCGGTCCCACGTAAGGACCGTAGACATAATGGTACTTGCCCTGCTCGGCCTCCGTGATCGTGTACTGCTTGCCACGCTCGCCCTTGGCGACGCCTTTGCGTGCCATGATGGAATCGTTTTGCCAGGCCATTTACTGTTCTCCTTGGTTGGGCGTCGTTTTTTCTAGACTGCCAGATGGCGGCGCATCTCCGCTTCGTCGTCGAGCGCGGAACGGTCGAGACTTGCAACGATGCGCCCCTTGTCCATGACGTAGCAGCGCTGCGCCATGGCGCGGATCATGTCGAGATTCTGCTCGACCAGGATAATGCTCACGCCGGTCCTGCGGTTGAGCTCGACCATGTTGCGAGCGATGTCCTGGACGATGTTGGGCTGGATGCCTTCCGAGGGCTCATCGAGCAGGATCAGATGGGGATCGGCGATCAGCACGCGTCCGATCGCGAGCTGCTGCTGCTGGCCACCGGACAACGTGCCGGCGCGCTGATGCCAGCGCTCTTCAAGGATCGGAAAGGCCTCGACGATCCTGCGCCGCCCCGCTGCGGGAATGCCGCCGCCCTTGATTGCCGCGCCGACCGCCACGTTCTCGCCGACGGTCAAGCGCGGAAACACGTCGCGCCCCTGCGGCACATAACCCATGCCGAGGCGCGCCCGCTTGTGCGCCGGCAGGGCATCCACCGCTTCGCCGCGATATACGATCGAACCGCTCATCGCCGGCACGAGCCCGATCAGACTCTTCATCAGCGTCGATTTGCCGACGCCGTTGCGCCCGATCACGGCGACGATCTCGCCTTCCCGCACCTCGATCTCGAGACCTTGAAGCACCGGCTTGCCGCCATAGCCGGCCCGCAAGCCCAGCGTCGAGAGGATGACTTCCTTGCGTGCGATATCAAGCATGGGCTTGCCCCAGATAGATCGCCGCCACCCGCTCGTCCGCCACGATCTGGTCGATCGAGCCCTGCGCAAACACTTGGCCGAGATGCAGCACGGTGACGCGCTGGGCGACCTGGCGCACGAACGCCATGTCGTGCTCGATCGCGAGCACGGTCATGCCGTCGGCATTGAGCCGCTGCACCATCTCGCCGGTCATGTGGGTTTCCTCCGGAGACATGCCCGCGGTCGGCTCGTCCAGCAGCAGCAGGCGCGGCTTCAGGCTGATCGCCATGCCGATCTCCAGCCATTGCTTCTGGCCGTGGCTGAGATTTCCCGCAGTCTGCGCCTGCTCGGCCTCCAGGCCAAGGAAGCCGAGCAGCCGGCCGATCTCGGCTTCGAGCTCGGCGCCGCGATGCCGGCTTTGCAAGGCGATCTCGAGGTTCTGGCGCACGGACAGGCCCTTGAAAACGCCGGGCACCTGGAACTTGACCGACAGGCCGCGGTGAATCCGCGCAAAGGACTTCAGCGCCGTGATGTTCTCGCCGGCGAAGAGGATGTCGCCGCTGCCGGGATGATGCTCACCCAGGATCAGGCGAAACAATGTGCTCTTGCCGGCACCGTTCGGGCCGATCAAGCAATGGATCTCGCCGGGCTGGAGCGTGAGGTTCACGGCGTTGGTGACGTGCAGGCCGCCAAAATGCTTGTTCAGCTCGCGCAGTTCGAGCAGCGACATCAGCCGGCCCTCTGCGTGAAGCGGGCCGCGAGGCGGCCGAGCCAGTTCATGACGCCGAGCACGAGGCCGTTCGGCGCGATCAGGACCGTGAGCACGAGCAACACGCCCATGAAGATGAGCGCATACTGGCTGCCGTAGATCGTCAGCGCCTGGAACGCGGCGAGCACCACCAGCGTGCCGATCACGGTCGAGGTCAGGTCGCTGCGGCCGCCGACCGCGACCCAGATCAGCGGCAGGGCCGCCGCCGTCATGCCCATGCTCGACGGCGTGATGTACTGCCCCCACACCGTGTAGAGCACGCCGGAGAGCCCCGCGAGCGCGGCACCGATGACGAAGGTGATGAGCTGATACTTGCGGATGTCGTAGCCCAGCATCTCCGCCCTTTCCGGATTTTCGCGGATCGCGACGATGACGTTGCCGAACGACGAGTTCATCAGGATGCGCAAGGCCAGATAGACGACAACCAGAAGGCCGAGCACGAAATAGTAGAGCCCGACATCGGCGAACAGCACGATCGGCTCGCCCGGCCACGGAATGGTCAGCGGCGGCATCGCGCTCATGCCGTTGAAGCCGTTGAGCCGCGCGCTGCCGATGTGCCATTCCGGTCCCGCCGTCTGCGCCATGAAGCGTTCCAGCATCAGGGTCACGGCAAGCGTGACGATGCCGAGGAAGACGCCGGCGATGCGGCCGAAGAACATGAAATAGCCGAGCAGGACCGCGAACAGGGCGGCGATCGCCACCGCAATCACCAGCGCCACCAGCGTGAAGCCGTAGGCCGAGCCGAAATTGATGGTGAGAACGCCGTAGCCATAGCCCGCGATCCCGAAGAACGCGGTCTGCCCGAACGACAGCGAGCCGCCATAGCCCCAGATCACGCACAGGCTGAGCGCGATGAAGACCCAGACGAAGAAGTAGACCGTGTTGCCGACGGTGTAGCCGTCGCTGAACAGCGGGTACGCGATCGCGACCGCGAGCACGATTGCAAACAGGCCCCAGAAGGTCCGGCCGCGACCGACGGTCTGCGGGCCTTCGAGGCGGCGAAACAGCGAGAGGAAACCGGTCACGACGCCATCACTCCGTCAAGTCCGCTCACGCAGCACGAAGCCGGAGATGCCTTTCGGCAGAACCCGGACCACGATGATGACGGCGACCAGCAGGCCGATCTGGCCGAACAGCTGCCCCTGCCACGACGTCATCACCGATTTCACCACCGCAAGCACCGCACCCGCCGGCGCCGTGCCGAGGAAGACGTCGGCGCCGCCGATCACCACGGTAACAAAGGCCTCCATGATGAAGGTCGCGCCCATGGTCGGCACCAGCGTCATGGTCGGCGCGTACAGCCCGCCGGCAAGCCCGGCGAGCCCCGCGCCGCACGCGAAGGTGAGGCTGTAGATCAGGCGCGTATCGACACCGAGCGCGGCCGCCATATGCGGCACCTGGATGGTGGCACGCGCCAGCACGCCGAAGCGCGTCCAGTTGAACAGCGCATAGAGCGCGGCGAGCACGCCGAGCGCCGAACAGAACAGCACGATGCGATAGATCGAATAGGAGTAGTCACCGACCTGAAAGCTGCCGAACGGCGTGCCGACGCCCGCCATGGTCGAGCCGACCATGATCAGCGTGCCCTGCGTGGCGATCAGGCTAAGGCCCCAGGTGGCGACGATGGTGTCGAGCGGCCGGTCATAGAGATGGCGGATGACCGCGAGCTCCACCAGGACGCCGACCAGCGCCGACACGATCGTGCCTGCCAGAATGCCCAGCGGCAACGGCAGGCCGGCATGCACGGTCGCCGCGGTGACATAGGCACCGCACATGATGAACTCGCCATGGGCGAGATTGATCACGCCCATCATGCCGAAGATCACCGCGAGCCCGCAGGCCGATAGCACCAGAAACGCGAAGGCGTCGCCGAATTGATAGAGCGCCGAAAAGACGTGGGTCGCGATGTCCATGAACCAACCGATATGTGAGAAAGTGCAGAAAAGTCCGTGACCGTCCCGGCGCGCCGCGAGCGCCGGGACGATCAGCCGCCGGGTCAGGGTTTCGGCGGAGGATTCGACGGCGTGTACTGCGCCATCGGATCTTTCTTGGTGAGATCGCAGCCGGCTTCACCCAGCCAGTACGGCTTGATGTCCTCCCAGGTCTTCGGGAAGGAGATCGAATGGTCGGCGCCGACCTTGGCGAGATAGATCGTGTGCGACATGTGCTGGCTCTTCGGGTCGATGCAGACCTTGCCCTCCGGCGCGTCCATGCAGACGTCGCCCATCGCAATCACCTTGCGGATGTCCTCGCGTTTGGTCGACTTCGCCCGCTCCACCATCTGCTTGTAGAGATAGACGGCGAGATAGGAGTTTTCCGCCTCCTGGTTCACATAGGGCTCGCTCGGGAACTTCGCCTTGAACTTGGCGTAGAATTCCTTGCTCTTCGGCGAGTCGATCTCCTCGATGTAGTTGGTGGTGACGTACATGTCCTTCAGGCTCGGCGGCTTGAAGCGCTTGTGCTCGTAGCCCTGGCCGACATTGACGGAGGAAGCCATCGGCAGGTTGACGTTGGCGGACGCCGCCTGCTCGTAATAGGAAGCCTGCGCGGTGCCGACCAGCAGCGTGACCACGAAGTCCGGCTTGGCCTTCTGGATGTTCTGGATGCTCTGCGAGAACTGCGATACGCCGAGCGGGATGAACTCCTCGCCGGCCATCTTGCCGCCGTTCTCCTTGACGATCTTGCGCACCCACTCCGCCGAGATCTGGCCGAAATTGTAGTCGGCGGCGAGCGTGTAGACGTTCTTGCCGTACTTCTCCATCATGTAGGGAATGAGCGTGGAGAACTGCTGCTCCGGCACTGCGCCCGTCACGATCATGTGGCCGTCGCAGACGCCGCCTTCGTACTGGTTGTTATAGAAGGCAAAGCCGTTGAACTGGTCGACGATCGGACGGTAGGCCTCGCGCGAGGCCGAAGAGAAGCCCGCGAACACCACGTCGACCTTGTCGCGCTGGAGCACGCGGCGCATGAACTCCTGGTAGCGGGTGTTGTCGGACTGCGTGTCGTAAGGGACGAGCTCCAGCGGCCGGCCCATAATGCCGCCGGCTTTGTTGATCTCCTCGGCGGCGAGCTGGATGGCGTGGACCTTGCCGATCGTGGCGGCGGCGAAATCGCCGGACTGATCCTCCAGCACGCCCATCTTGATCGGGTTTTCCGCCGCCAGTGCCAGAGATGATCCGAGGACAAGCGTCCCCGTGAGGGCTGCGGCACGCAGCCCCCGCAATACAGACTTACTCATTTTGCTTCTCCTAGATGGCTTGCTTGTTGCCGCCTTGCAGCGTGATGCCGGTCGTGCGGCCGGACGTATCGGGCGGCTTCGCCCGCTTGCTCAGAAACTCCTCGCAGTAGAGTTCCATGTTCTGCCGCGCGCGCATGCTTTCGCGACGGAGCTGGGAATAGGCACCTTCCTCGTCGAGGCCGCCCTGCTGCATCAACAGGATGACGGCCCGGATCACCGCGCGACGGCCGCGACGGCGCTCCTCGAGGTCCTGCAAGCGCTCGCTCATCTCGGCGCGCAGCAGGAACTGATTGATGCCCATGAAGAGAGACGTGTAGACCGCGCCGCCATGCACCGGCTTGCGCAGGAACGAGGTCGCACCGAGATTGACGAGCGCCTTCAGCCGGCTCGGCGCCTCGACGCCGACGAGACCGATCACCGGCACCGGCGGCAGGTGCGAGGCCGGGTTGAGCTCGATCGCGATAGCGCCTTCGAGATCGCCATCGATGAAAAGGATGTCGCGGTCGGCCTGGAGGCTCGCGACGTCGATCTGCGCCCGGCCGTCGATGATCTCCGGATATTCGGTGGAGACGCCGAGCTTGGCGAGCGTCGTTTCGAGCGTGCTCTCCCATCCGCCTCGCTTGGTGACGACGATGGCGCGGCCGCCCTTGAAGTTCTGAAGCAGTCGAGAGCTCATGATTGCACCACTTTCAACAGCGGAGAGCGCATTGCGCTGGCAAAGCGCGGCGACGACTGGACGAGATAGGGATCCGGCGCGATCGGCTCGCGGGATTCCAGCAACACTTCGAACTGCCCGTTGGCGGAAGAGCGGCCGATCCGTGGCGTGAGCCAGGCATGAAACGTCTGCCGGTCGATCCGGACCTCTCCTTGCGGCGCGCGCAGCCGCTGATCCGCCACGGCGGCGCGCACTTTGCGCGCATCGTCGGTCCCGGCCTGCGACAACGCCGCCGCAAGCAGCTTGACCGCGATGTAGGAAGACTCTGCATCGGCCGACGAGACTGGTCCGTCAGGAAAGGATCGCGAATAGGCGTCGATGAAGGCGGCATTCTCCGGCGAAGTCAGCGACGAGAAGTAGACGCTCGACGACAGATGCCCGTCGACGGCGTCGGAGCCGATCTCCGGCAATTCCGGTTCCGACAGCGTGCAGCTCGCAACCGGAATTTCCGCGGCCTGATCGATGCCGCGCGCCCGGCAGGCAGCGCGGAACGCGCGGAAGAAGGCGTATGCGCTGGTGCCGATCAGATTGTTGAAGACGAAGTCCGGCCGCTGGTCGATGATCGCCGCGATGACCTGGTCGACCTCGGTATCGCCGACCGGGAGATAGCGCTCGGCGAGCACGCTGCCGCCGCGCGCAATCAGCGCCTCGCGGAAGATGCGGTTGTTCTCCCAGGCCCAGATGTAATTGGAGCCGATGCAAAAGGCGCGCGAGCCGACACGGGACGCCAGATAATCGACCAGCGGCAACACGTGCTGGTTCGGCGCAGCGCCGGTATAGATGACGTTGTCGGAGCTCTCAAAACCTTCGTAGTGCGAGGGGTACCATAAAAGCCCGTCGAACTTTTCGAAGCACGGGATCACCTCCTTGCGGCTCGACGAGGTGTAGCAGCCGACCACCTGGCGGATGCCGGAGCCGAGCAGCTCGAGACTGAGCGAACGATAGCGCTCGAGGTCGCCGGACGGATTGACCACGACCGGCTCGAGCTCGACGTCGGGGCTGCTCGCATTGACTTCCTGAAACGCGAGCAGCGCACCATTGAGGATCGAGCGCGCGACGACGCTGTAGGAGCCCGTCGTCGAGAACATCACGCCGATCCGATACTGCTTCCGCGCCATCACTCGATCCCAAAACAAAAAACGCCCACCGGCTGCAAAGCCGAGGGCGTCCTCGCCGCCAACCGAACACGCGAGAAGCGCGTGGCGTTGGAAATGATTGAACTCATCGCGTTGATGGGCCGTTCTGCCCTACGCTTGTTCAATACGGTCGTTGAGATCGGATATTATGTCAAGCGCGTTGTTGCAGCGGAAATTGCCGCAAATCGTGCCGGCCTGTAGCAAAACTGTGCAGTGCGGCGCAACGCTCGTCCCCGTTCGCGAGCCGGACCAGGCGGCAGGCCCGGCAGCGCAACTGCGGCCGCAGTGAATTACCGGGGATGGCTGAAAAGGTCCGTCGTGGCGTCGTCGACCGCAAGATCGATCAGCGCGGGCCCCGGTGACGCCAGGGCTTCGCTCAGCCTACGGTCGAGATCATCGGCCGCGGTCACACGCCCGCCCGGACAACCCATTCCCTTGGCAAGCGCGACGAAGTCGAGCCCGGGCAAATCGATTCCGGGTGGGCGATGCGCCTGCATGAGCCGGCTGAAAGCGCGCATCGCGCCATAGCCTGAATTGTTCATGATCACGAAGGTGATCGGCAACCGGCGTTGCACCGCGGTCCAGATCGCCTGGACGCAGTACATCGCCGACCCGTCGCCGATCAGGGCGACGATGCGGCGGCCGGGTCGCGCCAGCGCCACTCCGACCGAGGCCGGCAGGCTGTAACCAAGCCCGCCGCTCGCCATCGTATAGAAACTGTCCGCACCCGGCCGCGGCAGGAATTGCTGTATGGCGGGGCGATGGGACGGCGCCTCCTCGACCACGATCGCATCGCGCGGCATCAGCGCCGACAACCGGCTCAGCGCATACGCCGGAGGAATTGGATCGTGCGCGGCAGGAGCGGCCGGGCGCGCCCGCGCGGCCGGCACCTCACGCTCCGCGATGTCGGGCAGCACCGACTGAAGCGCGACGAGCGCCTTGGGGAGCGTGCTGATGATGGTGTCACCAACGGCCGCGGACGCGGCTTCGGTCGGATCATCCGTGATCTGCCAGACGGGGGTTCCATCATCGAGCAATTCGCATTGTCCCTCGACGTGGAAAGTGAATACCGGCGCGCCGACCACGATGATCAGATCGAAGCCGCGCAAGGCACGGGCGAGCCCTGCCGGTGCCGCCGGAAGAAAGCCTGCAAACTGCGGATGCAATTCCGGAAAGCTCGCGCGGCTCGACATCGGGCTTGCCCACACCACCGCCCTCGCCTGCTCGGCGACCGCGACCATCGCGTCAACACAGCCGTTGCGATCGATTTCGGGACCGACAACGAAGGCAGGCCTCCTGGCCGCTGCGATGGCCGCGCCGATCCGCACGATCGCCGCCGGGTCGGGCGCAAATTCCGTCGCGATGTGGCGAACCGGGGGAGCGACTGCCGGCTGCGCCCAGTCATCCGACGGCACGGACACGAATGTCGGGCCGCGCGGATGCTGCATGGCGGTCAGGAAAGCCTGCGCAATGGCCGCAGGGACATCCTCGGCACGCGCGGGTTCCGCACTCCATTTCACATAGGGCTTCGGAAACTGCTCTGCGTCCTCGGCAAAAAGATAAGGCCGCATCCGCAGCAGGCTGCGCGCCTGCTGCCCCGCCGTCACGACCAGCGGCGTCTTGTTGCGAAACGCCGTGAAGAGATTGCCGAGCGCATGCCCAAGCCCGGCTGCCGAGTGCAAATTGACGAAGGCCGGCCGCCCCGTGGCCTGGGCATAGCCATCGGCCATGCCGACGACGCAGCCTTCCTGCAAGCCGAGGACATAGTCGATGTCGTCAGGCCAGTCGCCCAGGAAGGCAAGCTCGGTCGAACCGGGATTGCCGAACACGCGATCGACGCCGAAGGAGCGAAGCACGCCGAGGGTTGCTTCCCGAACCGTCAGGATTTTGGCGTTCATAGGCAGATGTCCTTGGGTGCTTCGCGTTTCGGCGCAATCAGAACGGATAATGCTGAGGCTGTGTCTCGATGGTGATCCAGCGCAGATCGGTGAACTCGGCGATCCCGGCCTGGCCGCCGAAGCGGCCGTAGCCCGAGCCCTTGACGCCGCCGAACGGCATCTGCGCCTCGTCATGCACGGTCGGGCCGTTGACATGACAGATGCCGCTTTCGATGCGCTGCGCCACCGTCAGCGCGCGTGCGACGTCGCGGCCGAACACGGCGGCCGACAGGCCGTACTCGGTGTCGTTGGCGAGCCGTACCGCGTCATCTACGCCGCGCGCGCGGATCACAGAGACGACCGGACCGAAGCTCTCTTCGGTGTAGATGCGCATGCCGGGCACGACATGGTCGAGCACGGTTGCCGGCACCACAGTGCCGGCACGATCTCCGCCCGCGAGCTTGGCGGCCCCTTTGCCGATCGCATCGTCGATGAGTGCAACCACGTGCCTGGCCGGCCCCTCGTCGATCATCGAGCCGATGACGACCGGACCGGAGCGCGGATCACCGGCAGGAAGCGAGCTTGCCTTCTTCGCGAGCTTTTCGACAAAGGACGCGGCCACCGCCTCGTCGACGATCACCCGCTCGGTCGACATGCAGACCTGGCCCTGATTGATGAACGCGCCGAACGCCACGGCCGCGACGGCGGCATCGAGGTCGGCATCGTCGAGCACGACCAGGGGCGCCTTGCCGCCGAGCTCGAGCAGCACCGGCTTGAGGTGGCGCCCGGCGAGCTCGGCGATGACGCGGCCGACGCGGGTCGAGCCGGTGAAGTTGATCCGCCGCACGGCCGGATTGGCGATGAGACGTTCGACCAAGGCGGGCGCATCAGCGGGCGCATTGGTCAGCACGTTCACGACGCCTGACGGAAAGCCTGCGTCCCTGAACACGTCCCCGATAAGCCGGTGCGTTCCCGAGCAGATCTCCGACGCCTTCAGCACGACCGTGTTGCCGCAGGCGAGCGGCGTCGCCACGGCCCGGACGCCAAGAATGATCGGCGCGTTCCACGGCGCTATGCCGAGGCATACGCCGGCCGGCTGGCGCACGGACATGGCAATGCATCCGGGCTTGTCGGACGGGATGACCTCGCCTGCGATCTGCGTGGTCAGCGAAGCTGCCTCGCGCAGCATGCCGGCTGCAAGCTTGACGTTGAATGCCGACCAGACCTCCGTCGTGCCGATCTCGGCCATCATGATCTTGATGAAGGCGTCGCGCTTGGCATCCAGCGCATCGGCGGCCTTCAGCAGCATGCCGCGCCTTGCGTTCGGGCCGAGTGCCGCCCAGGCGGGCAACGCGGCGGAGGCCGCCGCCACAGCGGCATCGGCGTCCGAAATGGTCGCGGCAGCGGCACGGCTCGCGACCTCTTGCGACAGCGGATTGCGCCGCTCGAACACCTTGCCGGTCGAAGCAGCCTGATCCTGGCCGTTGATGAGAAGACTGGCGTCCATGAGAACCTCCCTGATGTTGGCGGCGGTGCTGGGCTCAGCCGAGCAGCCGCGATTTGTTGGTTTCGTGCGCGAAGCCGAGCGCGATCATCGCCGCGAGTGCGAGCGCGACGTAGTATCCGGTGATCGCGTAGGTGGAGCCCGTCTGCGCAAACAGGCTGGTGGCGACAAGCGGCGCGATGCCGCCGCCGAACACCGTCCCGAACTGCTTGCCGATCGACACGCCGGTGAAGCGGATGCGGGTCGGAAACAGCTCCGGGAAATAACTTCCTTCAGTGCCGAACATCAGGGGATGAATCACGCCCGCAGCGAGGATCACGGCGCCCGTTATCAGCAGCGGGTCGCGGCTTGCGACCACGCCGTAGAATGCGAACATCGAGGCTGCCGCCAGCATAACGCCGGCCAGGAACAGGCGTTTGCGTCCGATCCGGTCGGACCAGGCACCGATCAGCGGCATGGCAACGAGGCCGACGAGATTGGCGAACAGCACCGCCTGCGTGATCACATCCTTCTGGACACCGAGCTGGCGCGTCGCGAAGGAGATGGTGAAGATGGCGGTCAGGTAGAAATAGGACGTCTGTGCCATCTCGGCGAAGAACACGATGAGGATCGGCCGCCAGTGTCCCTTGATCGCTTCGACGGCCGGCACTGCGTCAGTCTCCTCCGCCTCGCGGAACGTCGCGCTCTCCTCGATACGCAGGCGCATATAGACGCCGAGCGCGACCAGCACCGCGCTGATCAGGAACGGAACGCGCCAGCCCCATGACAGCAGATCCGCTTCCGCCAGCCGCGAGATCGCGAGCGCCGCAAACGAGGCGAGCACGACGCCGACGGGTCCCGCGGCCTGGATCACGGCCGCCGAGAATCCACGCCGGTGACCGGGCGCCGTCTCGATGGCCATGAGCATTGCCGCGGTCGACTCGCCGCCGAGGGCAAAGCCCTGAACGAAGCGCAGCACGACGAGTGCGACGGTCGCGACCGCACCGGCGCTGGCGTAGGTCGGCAGCAACCCGATCGACATCGTTGCAAGTCCCATCATGAGCAGCGTGCACAGCAGGACGGATTTGCGGCCGAACCGATCGCCGAAATGACCGAACACCAATCCGCCGAGCGGACGCGCCAGGAATCCGACGGAAAACGTCGCGAACACTGCAATCGTCGCCGTGAGCTGGTCGAACTTCGGAAAGAACAGCTGGTCGAATACCAGCGGCGCGATCAGGCCGTAGATGAAGAAATCGTACCATTCGATCGCGGTACCGATGGTGCCGGCGATCAGAATACGCCGGCGGCTGCTCGCGGTCTGCCCGGCACCGCCGGCAGCAGCACGATCGTCGTAATCCTCGAATGCTCTTGTGGTCATGCCGTCCTCCTCCGGTGTCATTGTCGTTTTGTTGTTATTGCCGTGCTGCCGCATTTTGGATGCGGCGACGGGAATCGATCAGCTTGCCAGCCGCGCGCCGTCGCTCGCGCCGTGCCCGAGTGCGCGGGCAAGGACGCGCCCGATCGTACCGGCCTGCGATGCGCTGCCCCGCCATGCCACGATCTGGTCGGGACGTATCAGGGCCAGGTCCGCGCCGTAGAGATCGCGCAGGGATTCCGGCAGCGTGACGAGCTTCACGTCGATCCCAAGCGTGCGGACGGCGTCGGTGACCGCAGCGTGAGCTGACGCGGTCTCGCCGAACCGGAGCAGCGTCCATTCGAACCCGAACAAATCGTAGAGGGACACGCCGTCTTCCAACCACGCATGCGGTGCGCGACCGCCCGGACAAGCGCTGGGAACGTAGACGTTCGCGGCGTCCGGCGGCGGCTCGCTGCCATCGGAGACGATGATCGGCGAACCGTCGTAGCGCCCGCCGAAAGTGATACCGGGAATGTTGAATTCGGCTCGCGCGTGCTGTTCGAGATAGACGCCGGCCGCCCGCCGCGCCTGGCTACCCTCGTCCGTGGCGTGCTCGATCTCCGGCGCCGGCGCGAAGAGACCGAGAGAATCGGCAAAGCGCCGCGCATAGTCGGTGTTACGGAGCGCCACCGGGCGCCGCTCGACCTCGTAGCTCTCGAGCAGCGCTGCGGGGCTTACCCCCTTGACGACGCTTGCGAGCTTCCAGCCGAGATTGACCGCATCCTCGATCGCCGTGTTGTAGCCGAGCCCGCCGGTCGGCGTGAACAGATGTGCCGCGTCGCCGCCGAGGAACACCCTGCCCCGCTGCATCCCGTTCGCGACCAGCGCATGACCGGCGGTCCAGGTCAGGAAGGACAGAACCTCGCATTCGATCGGCGCGCCACAAGCGCGCTGAAACGCGGCCTTGGCTTCGTTGATCGTGATCGCGCCCTCGTCTTCGTCCGGCCGAATCTGCGTATGAAAGGCGAATTCGTCGCGGCCGTTCACCGATGCCATGAAAGCGCGGCGGTCGCCGTTGAAGCAATTGTACATCCACGCCTTGGCGTGCGGGATGCTCGCGTAGAACTCCGGCGAACGGAGATAGACGGCCAGCATGCGGCCACCCATGAAATCACGCTGCGTCCCGGTCTCCCCGCCGTAGACGATCCCGAGCGACTGACGGACCTGCGAACGCGGCCCGTCCGCTCCGACCAGGAAGTCCGCGCGGACCCGAAAGCGGCTGCCATCGTCGAGACGTTCGATCTCGCCGACGATGCCGCCCTCGTTTTCGACGTAGCTGATCAGCCGGTGGCCGTAGTTGAGATGGATGCCAGGGAGTTGTTCGGCGTGGCGACGCAGCACCGCTTCGACATATTTCTGCGAGACCCGATGCGGCAGCTCGGCGGCGCTCCAGGAGCCCGACATGCCCTTGATCAGTTCGCCCGCGCGTGACGAAGACGGCAGTTGAAACCGAGCCAGCTCGTAGCCGGTGTAACGCGTAAAATACGCGACATCGGTTGGATAATCGGCCGGCAGACCTTCGCGCCGGATCTCGTCGGCAAAACCGAGCCGCCGATAGTGCTCCATCGAGCGCGCCTGCGTCGCATTGGCTTGCGGATTGAATGCCGTGCCCGGCTTTTCGTCGACCAGGATCGCGGACACGCCGCGGCGGCCGAGCTCGTTGGCCAGCATCAGTCCGCAGGGGCCCCCGCCCACGATGAGCACCGAGGCCGTCAGACGTGTTTCCAAGACGCTTCTCCCTACCAGCATTATCCCGCATGGTAAGGTAGCCTGACTATATCGTCAAGTAGCCTGACTAAATCGGATCATCGAGCGTGTCGAACGTCGCGCCGTAGAGCGCCAGTCCCTTCAGGATCGCGTCCATCGTGGTCTTGCCGAGTTCGGCCCGCATCTCCTGCTCGGCGATGTCGACCGCATCGCGGAACGCATCGAGCCATTTGCGCCCGGCCGGCGTGAACATGACGATACGCGCGCGCCGGTCGGTCGGATCGGCGATGCGATCGACGAGACCCAACTCGGTGCATTGATCGACCAGTTCGCCCATCGCCTGCTTGCTCATGGACGCGCGGCGGGCGAGCTCGGTGAGTCTGGTCCCCTCCACATCGAGATTGCGGGTGAGGCCGACATGCGCGATCCGCGTTTCGTCATGGCCCTTCTCGGTCATCAATTCGAGCACACGACCCTCGAAGCGCCGCACGGCGTTGTTGAGCAGGCGACCGATATTGGCATGCCGCCATGCGGTTCCGGATGTCCTGGCTTTCAATGGATGCGCCTTCTGTGATGCCGCCTGAGTTCGCAAATGTCGCTCACTTCGTCGCGTCGATCCAGATCCCAGGCACCGAATGCTCGCGGATGTGAGCAAAGAGGAAGTCGGAGAAGACCCTGATCTTGGCCGGCAGCCGGACCCGGTTCTGATAGGCGATGTTCATGGTGAGCAGCGGCAGCTCCCAGTCCGTCAGCACGGGCACCAGCCGGCCGGCCGCGATATCATTTTGCACGATGTAAAGCGGCTGGATCAGAATGCCGAGCCCTGCGCGTGCGGCGCCGCAGATGATCTGGCCGTCATTGCTGTCGAGCGTCGGTGCGATCCGGACAGTCTGCGTCGTGTTATCGTTGCTCAACCGCAGCGAGTAGGGATCGTTGGCGAGATTGTAGATCAGCATGTTGTGGCGGGCGAGATCGGCGGGGTGCTCCGGGTGCCCGTGCTTCTCCAGATAGGACGGAGCCGCCGCGAGCACGCGATGCATCTGGCCGATGCGGCGGACGATGATGTTGGAATCCGGCTCCTGCTCGCGCGTGCGGATCGCCACGTCGATGCCGGCTTCGATGAAGTCCAGATAGCGGTTGGCGCTGATGATCTGCACGCTGAGATCGGGATAGAGCGCGCGGAAGGCCGGCAGCATCGGCGCGAGATAGATCATCGCGAAGGACAGCGAACTCGTCACGCGCAGCATGCCTTTCGGCGACAGCGCGCGATCGGAGACGGCGTCCTCGGCTTCGGCCAATTCATTCAGAAGCACGCTGCAACGCTGCAGCAGTTCCTGCCCCGCCTCGGTCAGCCATTGCCGGCGCGTGTTGCGCTCGATCAGCCGGACCGCGAGCCGCTCCTCCAACGCGCTGAGATGACGGCTGGCGGCCGCGTTCGACATCCGCAGGAGCTCGGCAGCCTTGGACAGGCTGCCGAGCTCGGCGGTCTTGGAGAAAACTTCGAGTTGGAGCAGCCGGTCCATTTTTGCATAAATCGGAAAAGAGACTTACAAATTTTGGCCTTTATTTCCGATTTCTGCAAGGCAAAATGGGGCCAACAAAGCAGAATGGCAGGCGAGGAAATCAGGAAATGTCGGGCGCGATCAGGCACATCGTGATGTGGCGGCTGCGCGGGGAGACCGCCGAGGAGCGCTCCGCCGCCCGGGTCAAGGTCAAAACCCTGTTCGAGGGCCTGCGCGGCCGGATCGACGGCCTCACCCATATCGAGGTCGGCGTCGATGTCAGCGAGGTCGACTACGCCTGCGACGTGGTCCTGTTCTCCGAATTCACCAATCAGGCTGCGCTGGCGGCCTATGCCACCCACCCCGAACATTTGCGCGTCCGCGAGGCGCTGGGCGACTTGCGGATCGGGCGCTTCCAGGTCGATTATCCCATCAAAGAGACCGGCGCATGATCGGTTCGTTCACCTTTGAAAACCTGCCCTGCCGCGTCGTGTTCGGCAGCGGAACGCTTGATACCGCCAGAGCCGAGGTCGAGCGGCTGGGCGGCAAGCGCGCGCTGGTGCTGACCACGCCGCAGCAAGAGGCGCAGGGCAAGAGTCTTGGCGCTGCGCTCGGCACGCTCTATGCCGGCATTTTTCCCGGCGCCACCATGCATACGCCGGTCGACGTCACCGAGCGCGCCCTTGCCGCGATGAAGGCGTGCGAGGCCGACTGCGTCGTCTCGCTCGGCGGCGGCTCGACCACAGGCCTCGGCAAGGCGCTCGCCTTGCGCACCGGAATTAACCAGCTCTGCATTCCCACCACCTATGCCGGCTCGGAGATGACGCCGATCGTCGGCCAGACCGAGAACGGCCTGAAGACCACGGTGCGCGATGCGGCAATATTGCCGGAGACCGTGATCTACGACGTCGATCTGACTTTGACGCTGCCTGTTTCGCTGGCCGCGACCTCGGGCATCAACGCGATTGCGCATGCGGTCGAGGCGCTTTATGCGCGCGACACCAATCCCGTGACATCGCTGATGGCGGAAGAAGGCATCCGGGCGCTGGCCCACGCCCTGCCCGCCATCGCAGCCAAGAGCGACGATCGCGAGGCCCGCACCGAGGCGCTCTACGGCGCCTGGCTGTGCGGCGTTTGCCTTGGCACCGTCGGCATGGCGCTGCATCACAAGCTCTGCCACACACTCGGCGGAACGTTCGATCTGCCGCACGCCGAGACCCACACCATCGTGCTGCCGCATGCACTGGCCTACAACGCGCCGGCGGTACCCGATGCGATGGCTCGAATCTCGCGTGCGATTGGCGCTGCCGATGCCTCGCAGGGACTTTTCGACCTCGCCAAACGGCTGGGTGCGAAGACAGCGCTGCGCGATGTCGGCATGCCCGAAAGCGGCATCGACAGGGCCGCCGATCTCGCCGTCACCAATGCCTACTGGAACCCGCGCCCGCTCGAACGCAATGCCATCCGCGACCTCATTGCGCGCGCCTGGGCCGGCGAGCCGCCTGTTACCATCAAAGCGGCGGCTTGAAGCGATGCGGCGCACGCTGATCAAATCCGCGACAATCGTCAGCATGGACGATGCGATCGGCGATTTCAGCACCGGCGATGTGCTGGTCGAGGGCAGCCGCATCGCCGACGTGCGCCCATGGATCGATCTCGGCAGCGGCGCAGCGGAAACCGAGATCATTGACGGCCAAGGCCGCATCGTCATCCCAGGCCTGATCAACGCGCATATGCACACCTGGCAAACGGGCCTGCGTGGCTATGCCGCGAACTGGACGCTGCTGGAATATTTCCGCCGCATGCATGCCGGGCTCGCCACTGTGTTCCGGCCCGAGGACATCCACATCGCGACCCTCGTCGGCGCGTTGAACCAGATCAATTGCGGCACCACCACGCTGGTCGACTGGTGCCACAACAATCCGACGCCCGATCACACCGACGCTGCCGTACGCGGTCTGATCGAGAGCGGCATCCGCGCCGCCTTCTTCCACGGCTCGCCCAAACCCGAGCCGAAGCCAGGCGAGCCGCATTTCTCGGAGATCCCGCATCCCCGCCGCGAGGTCGAGCGGCTGCTGGCAGGGCCCCTCGCCGACCGCGACGGGCTCGTGACGCTCGGGCTTGCGATCTTGGGTCCGCATTATTCGACGCTCGACGTTGCCATGCACGACTTCCGCCTGGCGCGGGAGTTGAAGCTGATCGCATCGATGCATCAGGGCGGCGGTCCGGCCAAGACGCCCGGCGGCTGGGAGAAGCTGATCGATGCCGGGCTCGTCGGCGCCGGCATCAACATTGTTCACGGCAACGATCTGTCGGATGATCTGCTCGATCGGATGGTCGATCTCGGCGTGTCGTTCTCGGTGACGCCCGAGAACGAGATGATCCAGGGCCACGGTTTTCCGATCACGGGACGTCTGCTCAAGCGCGGCGTTCGGCCGACCATCGGCATTGATCTCGAATCCGTACTGGCGGGCGATCTCCTTTCCGTCGCGCGCATAGCATTGTCGATGCAACGGGCACTCGATAATGCGGAGTCGCGCAATACGAATGGCACCATTCCCGCGACGACCACGATCCCCGTGCGCGAGGCGCTGCGCTGGATCACGACGGAAGGCGCCCGCATGCTCGGGCGCGAGAGCCAGATCGGTTCACTGACGCCAGGCAAGCTCGCCGACCTCGTCGTCATCAACGCATCGGATCTCAACCTCGTCCCGGTGCACGATCCCGTCGCCACCGTCGTGATGCAGACGAGCCTTGCCAATATCGAGGCTGTCATGATCGGCGGCGCCTGGAAGAAACGGAACGGCCGGCTGCTGGTCGAGGGGCTTGAGACGAAGAAAGAGCTGCTGGCGCAATCCGGCCGGCGACTTGTGCAGGACATCGAACGACAGGGACGCGCCGCCTAGGCGCCCCAGGGACAAGATCAATGACAGACGCTTCGAAGAATGTTGCTTTCATCGGGATCGGCAAGATGGGCCTGCCGATGTCGGTGCTCGTCGCCAGGGCCGGTTATTCCGTCACCGCATTCGACCAGAGCGCGGCACGGATTGACGAGGCGCGCGAACAAGGCATTGCAATTGCCGCCTCGCCGGCCGAGGCTGTGGGCGGCAAGGCCGCGGTTATCACGTCCCTGCCCGATGACGCCGCCTTGCGCGGCGCGTTGCTCGGTCCCGCCGGCCTCATCGCCGCGATGGCGCCCGGCACTGTCCTGATCGAAACCAGCACCGTGAGCGTCGAGGCCTCCACCGAAGTTGCGGCCGCAGCACAAGCGCGCGGCATCGCCTATCTGCGTTCGCCGGTCTCCGGCAATGCCAGCATCGTCCATACCGGCGCTCTGAGCTGCTTCGTCTCGGGGCCGCAGGACGCCTTCGAAAACGCAAAGCCGCTGTTTGCCGCCTTCACCCGCGCCCAGACCTATCTCGGCCCCGCCGAGGAAGCGCGTTACGCAAAACTCTCGGTCAACCTGATGATCGCGGTGTCGGCCGCGATGATGGCGGAGAGCCTGGCGCTGGCGCGCAAGGGCGGCATTGCCTGGCAGGACATCCTGAAGGTGCTCGACGAGAGCGCGGTGGCTTCGCCGATGGTGAAGTACAAGACAGCCCCGCTGCGCAGCCGCGACTTCGAGTCCACCTTCTCCTGCAAGCAGATGGCCAAGGACCTCGATCTCATCCTTGGCGCCGGCCACGCCGTCGGCGTGCCGCTGCAGCTCGCCGCGCAAGTGCGCGAGACCTATGGCTCGCTGGTCGCGCAGGGCGACGGCGAGGCTGACTTCATCGCGACCGTCAAGCACCTGGAACGGCTGTCCGGGCTTGGCGAGCCCAAACTCTGATCGCGGAGGCTTAAGATGCGTAACTTCAACGAGAATACGATTACCGATGCGGTGCTGGAGCGGATCGCAGGCGCCACCGATCCGCGCATCAAGCAGGTCAGCGAAGCGCTGGTGCGCCATCTCCATGCTTTCGTCCGCGAGATCCGCCCGACCCAGAAGGAATGGGAATACGCCATCGACTTCCTGACCCGGACCGGCCACATGTGCGACGACAAGCGCCAGGAGTTCATCCTGCTGTCGGATACGCTCGGCGTCTCCATGTTGGTCGATGCCATCAACCATCCGGTGCCGGAAGGCGCGACCGAGACGACCGTGCTCGGCCCGTTTTTCGTTCAGGCGTCCCCCGAGAAAGAGAACGGCGACGACATCTCCGGTCCGATGGAGGGCGACCCGATGCTGGTGACCGGCTCGGTCTCGGCCGTCGATGGACAGCCGATCGCGGGCGCGATCGTCGATGTCTGGCATTCCGACGATGACGGCTATTACGACGTGCAGCAGCTCGACAAGATCGGTGATCTCGCGATGCGCGCGCGCTTCCACACCGACCAGAACGGCCGCTTCAATTTCTGGTCGATCAAGCCTGCGGCATACCCGATCCCGCATGACGGCCCAGTCGGCGACATGCTGGAGGTGCAGGGCCGCCATCCCTGGCGTCCCGCCCATGTGCACTTCATGATCTCGGCGCCCGGCTTCGAGCAGTTGGTGACGCATGTGTTCGTCGCCGGCGACAAATATCTCGACAGTGATGTGGTGTTCGGCGTCAAAGACAGCCTGATCCGCGAATTCGCTCACCATCCCGCCGGCCGTGCGCCGGATGGTCGCATGGTGGAGAGCGAGTATTTTCACCTCAATTACGATTTCGGCCTGAAGCAGGTCGCGAGCAGCGCAAAGGCCGCCTAAGGTCAGGCGGCGGCGGACCGACAAGAGTCCGACGACAGGGAGCAAACGGGAGCCAGGGATGGGACCGCGGGTCAGCACAAGCATATTGGCCGAACGCCTCAACGGCATGATCGGCCCGCGCGCGAGCGTTGCGCGCGGCGTGCTCGACCAGCACGGGCAGAGCGAATCGCATTATCGGAGCTTGCCGCCCGACATCGTCGTCTTCCCGGAAACCACGCAGGAGGTCGCCGAGATCGTCAAGCTGTGCGCAAGCGCAGGCATGCCGATCGTTCCGTTCGGCGCCGGCACCTCGCTCGAAGGCAATGCCGCCGCGGTCGCCGGCGGCGTCTGCTTCGACTTCGCGCGCATGAACAAGGTGCTGGCAGTGCACGATAGCGACATGGACGTCGTGGTGCAGCCCGGCCTCACCCGCAAGCAGCTCAATGCGGAGCTGCGCAATACCGGACTTTTCTTCCCGATCGATCCGGGCGCGGACGCCTCGATCGGCGGTATGACCTCCACGCGCGCTTCCGGCACCATGGCGGTACGCTACGGCACCATGAAGGACAATGTCATGGCGCTCGAGGTGGTACTGGCCGACGGTCGCGTGATCCGCACCGCCAGGCGCGCCCGCAAATCGGCTGCCGGCTACGACCTCACACGCATGTTCGTCGGCGCGGAAGGTACGCTTGGAATCATCACCGAGATCACGCTGAAGGTGCATCCCGTGCCGCAGGCAATCTCGGCGGCGGTTTGCAGCTTCGACACCCTGCACGATGCCGTCGACACCGCGATCTCCGTGATCCAGTCCGCGATCCCCGTGGCGCGCATCGAGCTGCTCGACGACGTCATGATGCGCGGCATCAATGCCTACGCAAAACTCGGCTATCGCGAGGCGCCCACCCTGTTCTTCGAATTCCACGGCTCCGAAAGCTCCGTCGCGGAACAGGCCGAGGCCGCGCAGGCGATCGCCGCCGATCATGGCGGCCATGGCTTTGCCTGGGCGAAGGCGCCCGAGGACCGCAGCAAGCTCTGGCACGCCCGCGACAACACGCTCTATGCCGGCCTGGGCCTGCGTCCCGGCGCGCGCGCCGTGATCACCGATGTCTGCGTGCCGATCTCGCGGCTGGCGGAATGCCTCACCGAGACGCGGCGCGATGCCGACGAGCACGGCTTTACGGCACCGATCGTCGGCCATGTTGGCGACGGCAACTTTCACATGCTGATCCTGATCGACCCTGCCAAGCCGGAAGAGGCCGAAGCCGCCAAGGCGCTCCAGGCCCGCATGGTCGCCCGCGCCATCGCCATGGATGGCACCTGCACCGGCGAGCACGGCATCGGCCTCGGCAAGATCGACTATCTCGCCGATGAGCTCGGCGAGGCCGTCGACGTGATGCGGTCGATCAAGACCGCGCTTGACCCAAACGGATTGATGAACCCTGGAAAAATCTTTGCGAGCGGAGCCAAAGCATGAGCGACGCGCTCCCGATCGAGGTCACCTCACCCGTGCCGCTGCTGGAGCTGCGCGGCATCAGCAAGGAGTTTCCCGGCGTCAAGGCGCTGGATGACGTGTCCTTTGCCGTCTACCCCGGCGAAGTCCACATGCTGTTGGGCGAGAACGGCGCCGGCAAGTCGAGCCTGATGAAGGTGCTCTGCGGCGCCTACCGCGCCGACGCCGGCGAGTTCCATTACAAGGGCGAGAAGGTTGCGATCTCCTCGACCGCGGATGCGCAGAAGCTCGGCATTGCCGTGATCTTCCAGGAATTCTCGCTGGTCCCCTATCTCGACATCGCCCAGAACATCTTCCTCGGCCGCGAGCCGACGGGTCGCATCCCGGGCACCATCGACCGCCGCCGGATCCTGGCCGACGCGAAGCGCGTGCTCGGCACGATCGGCTTCGACATCGATCCCTCCACCACCGTCGACAAGCTCGGTGTCGCGCAACAGCAGATGGTCGAGATTGCGAAAGCGATCAGCCAGAACGCCCGCATCCTCGTGATGGACGAACCGACTGCGGCGCTGTCCGACCGCGAAACCGAGCTGCTGTTCGCGCTGATCGCGCGGCTGAAGGCCGACGGCGTCTCGATCGTCTACATCTCGCACCGCATGGCGGAGGTGTTCGCGCTCGGCGACCGCATCACCGTGCTGCGCGATGGCCGCCGCATCGACGGCGTCAAACCGGCCGACGTCACACCGGACCAGCTCGTCCGCATGATGGTCGGCCGCAACGTCGACATGACCTATCCGCGCAACTTTGCCGACAAGCCCGGCGAGCTGCTGCTCGAGGTCAAGGGCCTGAGCGCGTCGAGTGGAATCTCCGACATCAATATCGAAGTGCGTCGCGGCGAGATCGTCGGTCTGTGCGGCCTGGTCGGCTCCGGCCGCAGCGAGGTCGCGCGCGCCATTTTCGGCGCCGATCCCACAAGCGCCGGCGAGATCATTTTCGACGGCAAGTCCATGTCCGGCGAGCCTGACCTCGCCGCCCGCCGCGGCATCGCGCTGATCCCGGAGAGCCGCAAGAGCGAGGGCCTCGCCTTGTTGCGATCGGTCAGCGACAACCTCGTGGTCTCGGCGCTGCGAAAGCTGTTCCCGAGCGGCCTGTTCGATCAGCGCGGCGCGCAGCGCACCTCCGATGCCCTCATTCGGCAGTTGCGCATCGCCACGCCAAGCGCGCGACAGACCGTCGGCCTGCTCTCGGGCGGCAATCAGCAGAAGGTCGTGATCGGCAAATGGCTCGCCGCCGGCTCGAAGCTCTTCATTTTCGACGAGCCGACGCGGGGCATCGACATCGGCGCCAAGTCCGAGATCTTTGCCCTGATCGACCGCCTCGTCGCCGAAGGCGCAGCGGCGCTGATGATCTCGTCCGAACAAGTCGAGATCTGCCATGTCTGCGACCGCGCCTATGTGATGCGCGAGGGCCGCATCGCCGGACACCTGACACGCAACGAACTGACCGAGGAGAACATCGTGCGACTGGGGATGCATCATGCGTGAAGCCGCGGTCGTCTCGCAACCTAACCCATTGCAGCGCATTCCCGGCGTTGCCATCGTGCTGGTGTTGCTGATCACGCTGTTCAGCGCGATCGCGCCCGGCTTCCTGTCGGTCGCCAACCTCTCCAACGTGCTGGTGCAGTCGACCATCCTGACGATGCTCGCGCTGCCGATGACCTTGATCATCATGACCGAGGGGCTGGACCTGTCGATGGGCGCGGTGCTGACGTTGACATCGCTCTGCGTCGCCATCGTCTCGCTCGCAACCCACTCGATGTTGCTGGGCCTCGGCGCCGGGCTCCTCGTCGGCGTCGCCTTCGGCATCGCCAATGGCTGGCTGGTTGCGATCCTGGGCATTCCACCCTTCGTCGCCACGCTGGGCACACTCGGCATGGCGCAGGGTCTGTCGCTGATCGTCAGCGACGGCCAGAGCGTGGTCGGCATCCCCCACAGTGTGCGCGACATCTACTCAGCGACGCTGCTCGGAATTCCTGTGCCGATCGTGATGGCGCTGGTGACCTACGCAGCCTTCCACGGCCTGCTCTATCACACCCGCTTCGGCACCTACATCTTCGCGCTCGGGGGAAATCGCGAGGCACTGCGCTATGCCGGTCTCTCGCCGAACAAGCTGCTGATCGCGGTCTACGCGATCGGCGGCGCCATGGCCGGCATTGCGGGCCTGCTGATGACCGCGCGGATGAATTCCGGCCATCCGACTGCAGGCCTCGGCCTCGAATTCGATGCCATCGCGGCGGTCGCCGTCGGCGGCACCTCGTTCGAGCGCGGCAATGGCTGGCTGCTCGGCACCCTGCTCGGCGTCCTCTCGGTCGGCGTACTGCGTAACGGGCTGAACCTGATCTCGCTGCCGTCCTCGGTGCAGGTCGCAAGCGTCGGCGTCCTCGTCATCGTCGCCCTGTTCCTCGATGGCCTCAGGAGCCGCGCATGACCGACATCAGCAAAGAGACGATGATGCCGCCCCGCTCATTCCTGTCGCAGGATGCGATCCAGGTGTTCTACCGCCTGCTCGCTGCGCTCTTGATCTGTGCGGTGCTCGCCGTGCTCAGCGATTCCTTCCTGAGCCTCGGCAACATCCTCAACGTGCTCCGGCAGGCGAGCCTGACCTTCTTCATCGCGTCCGGCCTGACGCTGGTGGTGCTCACCGCAGGCCTCGATCTCTCCGTCGGCGCCAATGTCGCGCTGTCGGCCTGCATCGCCGGCACCGTGATCCACACGACCGGCTCGCCGGCGCTCGGCATCCTCACCGGCCTTGCCTGCGGCGGCCTTGTCGGTCTCCTCAACGGCATCATGGTCACGGCCCTTCGCATTCCCTCCTTCATCGCCACCTACGGCATGCTCTGGGTGCTGAACGGCCTCACCTATTGGTACATGGCGGGCGAGACGCTGCACGGCTTCCCGGCCGGCTTTCGCCAGATCGGCAGCGGCTATCTGTTCGGCCTGCCCATTCCGGTCTATCTGCTGCTGGTGTTCCTCGGGATCGGAACGCTGTTCGCGCAGCGCACGATCTGGGGCCAGGAGATCTATGCGATCGGCGCCAATCCGGTCGCGGCCCGCCTCTCCGGCATCCCGGTCGCGCGGCGCCTGCTGCTGGTCTACGCGGTCTCAGGCACGATGGCGGGGCTTGCCTCGATCATCTTCCTGTCGCGGCTCAATTCGGCCGAGGCCGACATCGGGGAGAGCCTGACGCTGCCCGCGATTGCGGCCGTGCTGATCGGCGGCACCTCGCTGTTCGGCGGCGTCGGCACCGTGTTCGGCACTTTCATCGGCGCGCTGATCCTAACGCTGGTGCTGAACGGCATGAATTTGCTCTCGGTCAGCGCCAACTGGCAGCCGCTGGTGACAGGCATCATCGTCATTCTCGCGGTCTGGCTCGACATGAAGACCCGCCGCCGCGCGCAATGAGTTCTCAAGAAGTTCAACAAGCAAAACGAGGGATGGAGGCAACATGAAACAGACACTGGGTTACCTGACACTACCGCTGCTGATCGCGGCCGCGTTCACCACACAAGCGCGGGCCGACGGCGAGACCATCGCCGTCTTCACCAAGAACCAGACCAACCCGTTCTTCCAGACAGTGCGGGTCGGCGCCGATAACATGGCGAAGGTGCTGAACGCGAAGACGCTTCAGTACATCCCGACCAAGCCGGATTCGATCCCCGAGCAGCTCAGCCAGATCGAGGACGTCGTGGTGAAGAAGCCCAGCGCGATCGTGTTCACGCCGGTCGACTACAAGGCGATGGTGCCGGGCGTCGAGAAGATCAACGACGCCAAGATCCCGGTCGTCAACATCACCGACCGCTCGGCCGGCGGCAAGTTCCTCTCCTTCGTCGGCGCCGACGATTATAGCCTCGGCCTGGAGACCGCGCGCTTCCTGCTCAAGACGCTGGGCGGCAAGGGCAACATCGTCATCATCGAGGGCGTCAAGGGCTCGCTGACCAATGTCGATCGCGTCCGCGGCTTCAACGACGCGCTCAAGGAAACCGCGGGCGCCAAGCTGCTAGCCTCTCAGCCCGGCAACTACCAGCGGCTCCAGGCGCTCCAGGTCATGGAAAACCTGATGCAGTCGAACCCGCAGATCGACGGCGTTCTCGCCGCCAACGACGCCATGGCAGTCGGTGCGATCGAGGCGCTCGACGGCGCCAACCGCAAGGCCCAGGTGATCGGCATCAACGGCACCAAGGAGGCGATCGACGCGATCAAGTCCGGCAAGCTGCTGGCGAGCGGCGACTACAACGGATTTGCGCAGGGCTGCCTTGGCACCATGATGGCGATCCGCAGCTTGCGCAACCAGCCCGTGATCGCCGAGATCGTGCTGAAGCCGACCGTCATCACCAAGGACAATTACCAGCCGTTCGACGTGCCGCTGGAGCAGCGGGCGTGCCCGACCTTCGAGGAAGCCAGCAAGCTCGGCGGCAAGTAAGCGTATTCACGACAAACACGGACGGCCGCCCCTCGCGTCCGTCCCAAGAACTGAAAGGACTCGGAGACCATCATGCTGTTCGCCATTCACGCCCTCGACCGCACCGGCGCGCCGCCGACCCGGCTGGCCAATTACGACGCCCACAAAGCGTTTCTGAGCGACACCTCGCGCTTCGGCGTCAAGATCGTGATGTCGGGACCACTCGTCTCCGACGATGGCGAGAGCATGATCGGCAGTCTGTTCCTGATCGAGGCGCCGGGCCGCAGCGAGGTCGAAGCCTTCAACCGCGCCGATCCGTTTGCGGCGGCCGGCATCTGGGAGAAAGTCACGATCACGGGCTTCCTGCGCCGCCAGGGCTGAGCGCGACCAAAACAAAAACTTCGAAAACAACCCCATGCACAGTAGAATGAGGTTGTTTTTGCTTACGAATTTTCGCCGTCACCGGTTTTGACTCGTCGGGCAAAACAGGAGCAGAGTGGCATCATCGCCCTGCTGGTACTCCTGCGCCTCTCTGCCCGCCCGGCGGAGACGCAGAAGCCACCCAACGGCTACCCCGCCATCGCCGCCGCACCGTCCTCGAGGTGACACGCCACCCACTGCTCGGGTCCGACTGCGCGCAGCGTCGGTTCCTCGATCCGGCAGCGATCGAACACCAGCGGGCAGCGGGTGTGGAAGCGGCAGCCCTTCGGCGGATTGATCGGGCTCGGCACGTCGCCGCCGAGGATGATCGGATTACGCTGGGCGCCGGGCTCGGGCAGCGGCACCGCCGAGAGCAGCGCCTTGGTGTACGGATGCTTGGGCGCGGCAAAGATCTCGCGACGCGGCGCCACTTCGACGATCTTGCCGAGATACATCACCGCCACGCGATGCGTCATATGTTCGACGATCGCGAGATCATGGCTGATGAACAGCAGCGCGAGGCCGAACTCGCGCTGGAGATCCTGCAAGAGATTGACGATCTGCGCCTTGACCGAGACGTCGAGCGCGGAGACCGCCTCGTCGCAGACGATCAGCTCGGGTTCGGCTGCGAGCGCGCGCGCAATGCCGATGCGCTGGCGCTGGCCGCCGGAGAATTCGTGCGGCCGGCGATTGAGCGCTTCCCGCGGCAGGCGGACGGTGTCCATCAGCGCCGTCACGCGGGTTTCGAGATCGGCTGCGGATTTGGCGAGGCCGAAATTGCGGATCGGTTCGGCCAGGATGTCGCGCACGCGCATGCGCGGGTTGAGGCTCGAGAACGGATCCTGGAACACGACCTGCACGCGGCGGCGCATTTGCCGCATCGTGCTCGGATGCGCGTCGTCGATGCGCTGGCCGTCGAGGATTACCTGCCCCGCGGTGATATCGAACAGGCGCAGAATTGCGCGGCCGACCGTCGACTTGCCGCAGCCGGATTCGCCGACCAGCGACAGCGTCTCGCCCTTCGCGATCTCGAAGGAGACGCCGTCGACGGCATAGACCCATTCGGTTTGTCGCCCGAAGAAGCCCTTGTTGACCGGGAAGTGCTTCTTGAGGTCGTTGACCTGGAGCAGCGGAGGACTCATGCCGCGATGGCCCCCTTGGCGGAATAGTGGCAGGCGGCAACGTGGCGAGGCGCCTTCTCCTCCAACCCCGGCGCATATTGCCGGCACAGATCGGTCGCGAGCGCGCAGCGGCCGGCGAAGACGCAACCGATGATCGGCTTGCGCAGATCGGGCACCTGCCCCGGGATTTCGGCCAGACGCCTCGCGGTGCCGGTCAGCGAAGAACCGAGCCGCGGCACGGCGCCGAGCAGGCCTTGCGTATAGGGATGACGCGGCGAGCGGAATAGCTCGGCCACCGGCGCCTCCTCGACCTTGCGGCCGGCATACATGACCATGACGCGCTCGGCGATCTCGGCGACCACGCCGAGATCGTGGGTGATCAGGATGATGGCGGCCCCGACCCGCTGCTTCAGGCCCAGCATCAGCTTCAGGATCTGCGCCTGAATGGTCACGTCGAGCGCCGTGGTCGGTTCGTCCGCGATCAGGAGCTTTGGATTGCAGGCCAGCGCAATCGCGATCATCACGCGCTGACGCATGCCGCCGGAGAGCTGATGCGGATATTCGCGCACCCGCCGCTTCGGCTCGGGAATGCCGACCAGGGTCAGCATCTCGATCGCATGCGCCTCGGCCGCCGCCTTGTCGAGGCCCTGATGGATCATCAGCGTCTCGCGGATCTGACGGCCGACGGTCAGCACCGGATTCAGGCTCGTCATCGGCTCCTGAAAGATCATCGAAATGTCGTTCCCGCGGATGGCGCGCATCTCGCGGTCAGACAATTGCAACAGATCCTTGCCCGCGAAGCGGATCGCGCCCGCGATCTTGCCTGGCGGCTCCGGGATCAAGCGCATCAGCGACATTGAGGTCACCGACTTGCCGCAGCCGGACTCGCCGACGATGGCAAGCGTCTCGCCCTCGTTGACATGGAAGGACACCCCGTCGACCGCGCGGTTGATGCCGCTTGGGGTACGGAAGTGGGTTTGGAGGTTCTCGACTTCGAGCAAAGCCATCGCGATCAGCCTCTCGCCATCACAGACTTTTGGCCATGCGCGGATCGAGCGCATCGCGAAGGCCGTCGCCGAGCAGGTTCACCGCGAGCACGGTGACGGAGAGGAACGCCGCCGGAAAGAACACGATGTAGGGCTTGACCTGCCACAGCGCGCGGCCCTCGGCCATGATGTTGCCCCAGGACGGAATGGTGGGCGGCGTGCCGGCGCCGATGAAGGACAGGATCGCCTCCGTGATCATGGCGCTGGCGCAGATATAGGTCGCCTGCACCAGCATCGGCGCCAGCGTGTTGGGCAGGATGTGGCGCAGGATGATCATCGGCGTGCGCGTGCCGCAGGCGACCGCCGCGTCCACATAGGGCTGCTCGCGCAGCGACAGCACGACGCTGCGGACGAGCCGCGAGACGCGCGGGATCTCGGCGACGGTAATGGCGAGAATGACGTTGCCGACACTGCCGCGCGTCAGCGCCATCAGCGCGATGGCAAGCAGGATCGGCGGGATCGACATCAACCCGTCCATGAAGCGCATCAGAATGCCGTCGGCCCAGCGGACGAAGCCGGAGACGATGCCGATGGCCAGGCCCGCCACGGACGCGAAGATCGCGACCGAGAGCCCGACCGTGAGCGAGACCCGCGCCCCGAACATCACGCGCGAGTAGATATCGCGGCCGAGCACGTCGGTGCCGAACCAGTAGAGCGCCGAGGGCGCCCGCGTGCGCTTGGCGGGCGCGAGCGCGGTCGGATCGACGGTCCAGAGATATGGCGCAAAGATCGCGATCAGAACCAGCGCCAGCAGCAGCCCGCCGCCGATCGTGACGGTGGGATGGCTGCGCAAAAGGCCGATGAAGCCGCGCCGGATCCTGACCGGGCGCTGGATGTCGGGCAGTTGCGGCGCGAGGACGAAGCCGGCCGGCAGCGCCTGCGGATTGACGGTCATGTCGGTCAATAGCGGATCCTCGGGTCAACGAGCGTATAGGTGACGTCGATCATCAGGTTGACGAGGACGTAGACGAAGCTGAACAGCAGCACGATGCCCTGGATGACGGGATAGTCGCGGCGCAGGATCGCGTCGATCGTGAGCCGGCCGAGACCGGGGATCGCAAACACGCTCTCGGTGACGACCGCACCGCCGATCAGGAGCGCGATGCCGATCCCGATCACGGTCACGATCGGCACCGCCGCGTTCTTGAGCGCGTGGATGAACAGGATGCCGCCCTGCCCCATGCCCTTGGCGCGCGCCGTGCGGATATAGTCCTGCTGCAAGACTTCGAGCATGGTGGCACGCGTGATGCGCGCGACCAGCGCAATATAGACGCAGCCGAGCGCGATCGCCGGCAGGATCAGGTTTTGCAGCCACGGCCAGAAGCCCTGCGCAAGCGGCGTGTAGCCCTGCACCGGGAGCCAATCGAGCTCGAGCGCGAAGATATAGGCGAGCATGTAACCGACCACGAACACCGGCAGCGAAAAGCCGAACACGGCAAACGCCATGATGGCCCGGTCGATCAGGCTGCCGGCTTTCCACGCGGCCACGACGCCGAGCGGCACCGCGACCACGATCGTGAGCAGCAGCGTGATGATCATCAGCGACAGCGTCGGCCCCAGACGTTGCGCGATCATGGTCGAAACCGGCAGATTGGTGAAGATCGAGGTACCGAGATCGCCGTGCAGGATGCGCCAGACCCAGCTTCCGAACTGGATCAGGAAGGGCCGGTCGAGGCCGAGGCTCTGGCGGATGCGCTCCACATCCTCCGGGCTTGCCTGGTCACCCGCGATCACCACGGCGGGATCACCCGGCGCGATGTAAAGCAGGCTGAACACGAACAAGGCGACGATTGCCATCACTGGCAGGGTCGCGGCGATGCGACGGAGGATGTAGGAGAGCATCTGGCCTCAACGCACGATCATGCGGACTTCGTCACGCCCCAGAAGAACGGCAACGGCCCCTTGGTGATGCCCGAGACGTTCTTGCGCCATGCCGTGTAGGTCAGGAAGAAGCCGGTCGGGGCGTAGACGACGTCCTCGAGCGCAGCCTTGTTGACCCGCCCGATCGCCGCCTTCTCTTCATCGAGACTCTTGGCGTCGAACCAGGTCACGATCTCATTTTCGGTGGTCGGGCTGTTGGGCCAGCCGAACCAGGCCTTCTCACCGTTGGCGCGAATGGCGGTATACGCTGCCGGCGTGATGCAGTCGGCGCCGGCATGCCAGCTGTGGAACATGTTCCAGCCGCCCTGACCCGGCGGCGTCTTCGCCGCGCGGCGCGAGCCGACCGTGCCCCAATCGGTGGCGACGAAGTCGACATTCATGCCGAGCTTCTTGAGGAGGTCGGCGGTGACATCGCCTTGCGCCTTGGTGATCGGCTGGTCCTGGGCGACGAGGCACGTCACCGGCTGGCCGGAATAGCCGCTCTCGGCGAGCAGCTTCTTGGCCGCGTCGAGATCGCGCTTGCCCTTGAGGATTTCGCCACCCAGCTCGCTGTAGAGTGGCGTATCCGGCGTGAAGAAGCCCGGTAGCGACTTCCACAACGCGTCGTCGTCACCGACGATCGCGCGCATGTAGTCTTCCTGGCTGAGCGCCATCAGCACCGCGCGCCTTGCCCGCACGTCGTTGAACGGCGCGAACATATGGTTCATGCGGAACGAGCCGATATTGCCGAGGGGATCGCCGATATCGACGCTGATGTTCTTGTTCTTCTTCAGCACGGGCACGAGGTCGGCGATCGGGTTCTCCCACCAGTCGACCTCGCCGTTCTGCAGCGCAGCCGCCGCGGTCGCGGGGTCCGGCATCACGATCCATTCCACGCGATCGACCATGATCTGCTTGCCGCCGGCCAGCCACGACGCCTTCTCCTGCCGCGGCACGTAATCGGTGAACTTCTCGAACACCGACTTGGCGCCGGGCACCCATTCGCTCTTGGCGAACTTCATCGGTCCCGAACCGACATATTCGGTGATCTGCTTGAACGGGTCGGTCTTCGCGATGCGCTCGGGCATGATGAAGGAGCACGGCGCATTGTTCTTGGCCAGCGCGTAGAGCATTTTCGGGAAGGGCTGCTTCAAAACCCATTTGAAGGTGCGGTCGTCGACGGGCGTCAATTCCTGCTGGATCGCAAGGATCATCAGGCCCATCGGATCGCGTGCGGCCCAGCGCGACAGGCTCGCGACGACGTCCTTGCTCAGCACCGGCTCGCCGTCATGGAATTTGAGGCCCGGACGCAGCTTGAAGGTCCAGGTCTTGCCGTCGTCGGAAGTCTCCTCGGACTCGACCATCTGGCGCTGCGGTTGCAGCGATGAATCGATGCCGTAGAGCGTGTCCCAGACCAGGGCTGCCGCATTGCGCACGACATATTGCGTGCCCCAGATCGGATCGAAATTGGCCAGATTGGCCTGCGGCACGAAGCGCAGGGTGCGCGCCGATGCGCCTTGCGAGATCGCCGGGGCCGAGATGCCCGTCAATGCAAGACCGCCCGCGCCGGCCAGTCCCTTTAATACGGTCCTGCGATCCATGAAATCCTCCCAGTAATGCCGTGATGCCGGCCATCGTTGGCCAAAGGCAGGTGAAACCAGAACCCGTTGGCGTGCAAATGGTATGCCACTAATAGGGCCTTCGCCAGCGCGATCTGGATGGTTTTCCGACCGGGTCGGTCCTCAAAGCGCGACCGCCAAGGCCGGGCCGGTCTCGATGTGGGGGATCGCCTCGACCAGCTTGCGGGTGTAGTCGGTCTTCGGATTATCGAACAATGCCCGGCTTTCGCCCTGCTCCACGATGCCGCCGTTGCGCAGCACGATGGTGCGGTCGCAGAGCATGCGCACGACGTTGAGGTCGTGGCTGACGAACAGCAGCGCGATGTCGTTCTCGCGCCTGAGGCGATCGAGCAGTTGCAGCACCACCGCCTGCACGGAGACGTCGAGCGCGGCGGTCGGCTCGTCCAGCACCAGGAGCCGCGGCCGGCAGGCGATGGCGCGGGCGATGCCGACGCGGGCCTTCTGGCCCCCGGAGAGCTGATGCGGAAAGCGCGGCAGCAGATCGAGCGGCAGCCCCACCCGCTCCGCGCACTCCTCCACCCGCTTGCGCAGCGCATCACCCGCACGCATGTTGTCGAGCCGCATCAGCGGATGGGCGATGCAGTCGAAGGCCGTGAAGCGCGGGTTGAGGCTCTCGTTCGGGTCCTGAAAGACCATCTGGATGTCTTTGCGATAGCGAGAGCGATGAAAATCGCGCGACGCGACATGGCCGATCGATTGGCCGTCGAACACGATGTCGCCTTCGCTCGGGTCGATCAGCCGGCAGATCATCCGCGACGTCGTGCTCTTGCCGGAGCCGGATTCGCCGACGAGACCGACGCTCTCGCCGCCGGCCATCGTCATGGAGAAGTCGGCGACTGCGGCGGAGCTTTCATCAAAACGCTTGGCGAGCTTGCGCACCTCGAGCAGCGGCGGCGTGCCGTGCGGAAGTTCCGGCCTCGGCATGCTGACGACGGCGGCATGGCGCTCACGCTCCTCCTCCGTCACGAGGTCCTCGATCCGGGAGGTCGCGGTCGGCGATGCCGCAACCAGGCGCTTTGTGTAAGCGTGCTGTGGTGCGGTAAAGAGCGTTTTAGGGCTCGCTTCCTCGACGATGCGACCGCGCTCCATCACCGCGATGCGGCGACAATAGCGCGCGGCGAGCCCGAGATCGTGCGTGATCAAAATCGTCGCCATGCCGCGCGCGGCGGCGATGTCCGCGAGCAAATCCATCACCACCTTCTGGGTGGTGACGTCGAGGCCGGTGGTCGGCTCGTCCGCGATCAGGAGCGCGGGATTGCAGGAGATCGCGATCGCGATCATGACGCGCTGGCACATGCCGCCCGAAAGCTCGTGCGGATAGGCGTTCATCCGCGTTTCGGGGTCGCGGATCTGGACCGCGCGCAGCAGCTCCAGCGCTTCCGCGCGCGCGGCACCCTTCGATATCTTCTTGTGGGTGAGGATCGCATCCGCGATCTGGAGGCCGATCGCGCGGATCGGGTTCAGCGCCGCCCGCGGGTTCTGGAAGATCATCGACATCGCCGCGCCCTGGAGCTGACGAAGGTCATCTCCCCGGAGCTTCGTCACGTCCTGCCCGCGAAACAGGATCTTGCCGCCGGTGACGCGGCCAGCGGCATCGAGCAGACGCGTCGTTGCAAAGCCGGTGACCGACTTGCCCGAGCCGCTCTCGCCGACGAGACCGAGCATCTCGCCCTCTTTGACCGAGAGATTTACCCCGCGCACGGCCTCGACCATGCCGCGCCGCGTCGAGAACGCGACATGGAGGTCGTTGATCCCAAGCAGTTCCTCGCTCATGTGCGCATCCGCGGATCGAGAATGTCCCGCATCCCGTCACCGAGGAGATTGAAGCACAGCACGGCCATCATCAGCGCAAGGCCGGGAAAGGCGACCAGCCACCACCGCCCGGTCGAGATGAAGCGCGCGCCCTCCGCGACCATGATGCCCCATTCCGGCGTCGGCGGCTCGACGCCAAGACCGATGAAGGAGAGACCCGCCGCATTGAGGATAGCCCAGCCGAGATTGAGCGAGATCTGCACCGCCATCGCCGGCAGGATGTTCGGCAGCAGGAAGCGCAGCACCACCGAAAAATGGCTCTCGCCGCAGGCGCGCGCGGCTTCGACCCAGCCGACGTTGCGGCGGACGTTCACCTCGGCGCGCGCGAAGCGGATGTAGAACGGCAGATTGATGATCGCGGTCGCGATCACGATGTTTTCGATCCGGTTGCCGAGCGCCGCGACCATCGCCATCGCCAGCACGAACAGCGGAAACGCCATCATGACGTCGACGAAGCGGCCGACGCCGCGATCGAGCCTGCCGCCGGCATAGCCGCAGAACGCGCCGACGACGGCGCCGATCACGAAGGAGATGCCGACCGCGGAAACCGCGATGGCGAGATCGAGCCGCGCTGCGATGACGAGCCGGCTGAAGACGTCGCGGCCGAGCTGGTCGGTGCCGGCGAGATGCGCCGCACTCGGCGGCAAAAGCGCCTCCGAGACGTTGGAGACGACGGGATCGTAAGGCACGATCCACGGCCCGAAGATCGCGATCAGGACGAACAGCGCCACGCCGGCCGCGGCGACGGCGGTGAGCGGATTGCCGCGCAGGATCCAGACCGAATGACGGAGGGTTGCGCTGGTCATCCGATGGATACCCTGGGATCGGCGATGCCGTAGCAGATATCGACCACGAGATTGACCAGCACGAACAGGCTGGCCATCAGCAGCACGAAACCCTGCACCGGCGCATAGTCGGAGGACAGCAGCGCATCGAGCGCGTAGGAGGCGACGCCCGGCCAGGAGAACACCTTCTCCACCAGCACATTGGCGCCCAGCATGGTCGAGAATACGATGCCGGCGATGGTGATGACGGGCAGGATCGCGTTCCGGAGCGCATAGGTGACGACCACCTTGTGCCAGGACAATCCGACCGAGCGCGCGGTGCGCACGAAATCGCTGCCGAGCGACACCAGCATCGAGGCGCGCGTGATCCGCGCCAGCGGCGCAATCACGAACAACGCCATGCTGACCGCCGGCAGGATCAGTTGCTTGCAGGCCGCCCACCAGCCCTCGACATCGCCGGCGAGCAGGAAATCGATCGAGAGGAAGCCGGTGCGCGACGGCGGCAGCGAGGTGAAGACGTCGATCCGTCCGGTGGGATCCGGCGCGAGCCCGAGCAGATAGTAGAACACGTAGATCAACAGCAATCCCGAGACGAAGGTCGGCACGCAGACGCCGAGTGCGCAAAACAGCCGCACGCCGTGATCGACCGCCGATCCCGGCCGCAACGCCGCGACGACGCCGAGCGGCACCGCAAAGATCAGCGCGATCAGGAGCGCGGTGAAGGTCAGCTCGAGCGAGGCCGGCAGCCGCTCGCGCAGGTCCTTCAGCACCGGCTGTCCCGTCATCATCGAACGGCCGAGATTGCCGCGGCCGATGTCGGAGAGATAGAACACGAGCTGTTCCGGCACCGACTTGTCGAGCCCCATCTGCTTGCGGATCTGCTCGATCTCTTCCTTGCCGGCGTTGGGCCCCGAGGCGAAGAACACCGCGGGGTCGCCAGGCAGGACGCGCATCAGGAGAAAGGTGAAGACAAGCACACCGAACAGCGCCGGCAGCGACGACAACAGCCGCCTGCCCGCCCGCGCCATCGTTGCACCAAGACCGGTCTTCACCATTCATAGCTCCCCGCGTTCGACGCTATCACTTGCGGCTGACGTCACGATAGTCGATCTGACGGTGGAACTCATAGGTATAGCCCTCGACCGACGCCGCCATCACCGCATCCTGGTTCGGTTGCCACAGCATGATCTGCGGCATCAGGTCGAAATGCATCGCGTTGAGCTTGCGGCCGGCTTCCTCGTATTTGGCCTTGTCCGGCTCGAAACGGGCGCCCTGCGCGATCTCGGACAGATCCGGATTGTTGATCGAGCTGTAGTTCCAGCGCTGATTGCCGGTGTAGAAGTTGCGGTAGAAATAATCGGTCGAGGGCAGCCAGGCGACGATGCCCTCGGTGTAGAACGGCAGCTTCTTCTCGTTGATCTGCGTCGACATCTGCGCATCCGGCAGCTTCTGGATGTCGACCTTGATCCCGATCTTGCCGAGCGATTCCTTCACCAGCGCCGCCATCGGCTCCGCGGTCGAGGCCTGGCCGACATTGAAGCTGAAGGTGGTCGAGAAGCCCTCGGGCAGCCCCGCAGCCTTGAGATATTCCCTGGCCTTGTCGAGATCGAGCTTCACCGGCTGCTGGAATGGATAGATGCCGTTGAGCGGCCTGCCGTCCGGCCAGCTCGCGCCGAACAGCGGCGAACCGCGGCCGAACAGGGCCGCCTTGAACATGTCGTCATAGGGCAGCGCGTAGGCGATGGCGCGGCGCACATTGGCGTTGTCGAACGGCGGCATCTGGTTGTTCATCGAGACGAAGGTGATCGCATTGTATTGCGGGGTCGAGATCACCTTGAGCTTGCCCTTGGCTTCGAGCGACTGCACGTCGCTGGCTTGGAGATCGACGACGAGGTCGGCATCGCCGCGCTCGACCAGATTGGCGCGGGTGGCCGGCTCAGGCACCGACTGCACGATCACGCGCTTGAAGAACGCCGGTTTGTTGGCCGTGCCGCGGTTCCAGCTCTCGTCGCGCTTGAGGATGACCTGCTCGCCGGGCTTGAAGGTCTCGACAATGTAAGCGCCACTGCCTGCGGTGTGCTCCTTCAGCCATGCGGTCGCCCAGGGATCATCCGGGGTCGCGTGCTCTTTTGCCACTTTCGAATTGATGATCATGGGATAGACGGTGGCAAGGTTCGGCAGCGCGAGTTTGTCGGGCTTCGGCAGTGTCACCTCGATTGTGAGCGGATCGATCACCTTGAACTGATCGGCTGACGTCAAAGAGCCTGTCAGCAGCTGCGCCTTGCCGAGGATCGGCGCGGTGACGCAGCGATCGAGCGACCACTTCACGTCCTCGGCCGTGACGGGCGAGCCGTCCTGGAACTTCGCGTCCTTGCGCAGGCGGAAAGTGAGCTTCAGACCGTCGGGGCTGACATCGTAGCTTTCGGCGAGCTCGCCGGTGATGGTGTCGAGGTCGAACACCCATTTGCCGTTGAGCTGCTTGCGGCCGAACGCCACCAGCCGGTCATAGGTGCTCATGCTCAGCGCGAAGGATTCGCGCGTCGAGCCCGGAATGTTGGGATCGAGCGTGTTGACCGACGAACCCGTCACATAGCGCAACGTCTCCGCCCTTGATTGCGCGTGCGACGGCGCGGTGGCGATCAGCAATAGCGCAGTGGTGGCGAGCACTGAGGTCGCGCACCTGAAAGACACAAAACGCATTCGTTTTCCCCAAGATTTCGACTGGAAACACTGACAAAGACAGGTCAAGAAAGAAGCAAGTTGCGCGCCAGTCTCGCAGAGGCGCTTCGTCGCGGCGGCGCATGGATGATCATCGTTGTTCCCCTGTTTTTCCCGCTTCCCGCGCAACCACGGCCTGCGGCACGTCATAGGCGCTGAGCGAGGCCCAGTGCCGCGCGACATCCGCGCGAAACAGGCCGCGCGTCAGGCCGTTCACCAATTTCGGCACGGCGGTCGTCATCGCGTTGATCGACGAGCCCGACGCGCCAAAGCTCATGGTGGAGGCGATGGCGAAAAGGTGGATATCCGAGATCCACGGCGTCTTCCCCGGCTCGCGCTCGGTGAAGGCGTAATCGTCGGCGAGATAGGGAAAGCGGCCGAGCCGCGCGTTGCGCTCGCTCGCAGGCGGCTCGTAGCGGTCGGCCCAGGTCGCGATATTGCCGGCGAATTTTGCGAGCTCGCCGCGGCCGGCAAAGCTCATGTCGATGCCGGTGCCGCAGATCACGAAATCCGCAGGTATCGCGCCGCGCGGTGTCTGCAATTCGAGGCCGCTGGCTGTCTGACGCGCGGCTTCGAGCGGCGCGCCCTCATGCAAGGTGAAATTGGCATGACGCGCGCAGCGGTCATATGTCGGCTGCGGAAAACCCTCGCGCATCTCGAGGATGGTGCGCATGAAGCGCCAGCGCCAGGCATCGTCGAGATCGCTGAGATGACGCAGGAAACCGCGAAAGGTCAGCCAGCGATAGGGCTGGATCACCTGGATCTGCGCACGGCGGCACAGCAGATGCACTTCGGCCGCGCCTGCTTCGAGCGCCGTTGCCGCGTTGTCGAAGGCAGAGGCGCCCGCGCCGATCACGGCGACGCGCTTGCCGCGCAGGCTCGCGAAATCGATATCGTCGGCAACGGTTGCGACCGTGCTCGCCGGCAGATCGCCGAGCTGCTCCGGGATCATCCAGTCGCCCATGCCCTCCTGCCCCGTCGCCAGCACGATCTTGCGGGCATAGAGCGTCTCGACGGCATCGGCGCGCTTCACCCGCGCAGCAAGCAGGCCATCAGGAGCTTGCGAAATCTCCAGAAGCTCGCAGCCGTTACGCACGGGCAAGCTGATCGTGCGGCGGAGCCAGAGCAGATACTCCGCCCAATGCTCCCGCAGGATCAGGTTCAGCGTCGGCCAGCTCTCCTTGCCGAAACGGGCTTCGTGCCAGGACTGATAGGTCAGGCTCGGAATGTCGAGGTCGGGGCCAGTGTAATCCTTCGGGCTGCGCAGCGTCGGCATGCGGGCGTAGGTGAGCCACGGCCCTTCCTTCCCCTCCTCGGCCTTGTCGAGCAGCAGGATATTGCTGACGCGGGAGCGCATCAGGCCGAAGCCGATGGCGATGCCCGACTGGCCTGCGCCGATGATCAGCACGTCGAGCGCGGGCTTGCCGTCCGGTCCCATCTTCGGTTCGAGCCACGCGGCATGGGGATGCGCGATCATGGCGAGATCAGCGCGAACGTCGGCATCGAGCTGTGTCAGCGCGTCACTCATGCCGCGAGCCAGCCTCCGTCGACGACCATCACCGTGCCCGTCGTGAAGGACGACGCATCGCTGGCGAGATGCAGCGCGGCCTGCGCGATCTCCACGGCCTCGCCGAATCGCTTCATGGCGTGGCGATTGCGGGAGGCTTCGCGAACCTCTTGCGAATTGGCGTGACGGGCAAAGCTGCGGCGAAGCATCGGGGTGTCGATTGCGCCGGGTGCGATCGCGTTGACGCGGATGCCGTCGGTCGCGAAATCAACCGCCATCGTTCGCGTCAAGCTGACGATCGCGCCCTTGGCGGCGATATAGGCGCTGTTGCCCTTGCCGCCGGCAAGCGCAAGCTGCGAGGCCAGCGTGATGATCGAACCGCCCTTCTGCCGCTGCATCTGCGGCACCGCCGCGCGCGCCCACAGCCAGGTGCCGCCGACATTGGCGCGGAACACCGCGTCCCAATCGTCCAGGCTCGTCGTCAGCACCGTGCCGCCGACGGAGAAGCCAGCGGCAGTCATGAGGATATTGAGTTGGCCGTATCTCGATACGATATCGCCGACAACGGTTTCAGCGAAATCAGCATCACCGACGTCACCGACATGCGTCGTGGCTTCACCCACAAGACTCAGCGTTTCCTGAAGACCGGCAGCGTCGCGATCGACCAGCGCAAGACGCGCCCCCTCCTCCGCAAACAGCTTTGCACTGGCGCGGCCGATGCCGGAGCCCGCTCCCGTGATGACGGCCGTCCGTCCCTGTAGCCGCATCTCAGATCCAATCCTTGTGCTGCGTCAGCCAAGCGCTCATCGCGGCGGCAGACTCGGCGCAGCCGAATCGCGCACGCCAGCCGAATTCGTCGGCCATCCGCGCCACCGACAACGGCGCGCGATAGGGCCCGTGCAGCTTGATGGCGGTCTTCTCTCCGGGCGCCGCGAGCCGACACTCCAGGCCGGGACGCAACGCCGCAAACGCCTCACCCCACTGCAAGGCGGGCCATGCCGCGCCGTTGGAAATGTTGTACAGCCGGTGACGTGGACGCTCGGCTTCGACCAGAATAGCGACAGCTTCGGCCGCGTCTGGCGCGTAAGTCCAGTCTCGCATCCCCGGCTCCGGCATGATCGCCGGCTCACCGCGCGCGAATGCGGCCAGGATCTGGTACTGGAGGCTCGGCGTATCGCGCACTGAACCGGGGCGCTCCCACGGCCCGAACACCGCAGTCAACCGCACGCTCAGGAAATCGCCGCTAAAGAGCTCGGCGTGACGCGCGACCGAGCGCTCCGAGGTGAACTTGCTGATGGCGTAGAACGAGACGGGATCGCAAGGCGTGTCCTCGTCCAGAATGTCGACCCGCCCACCGGACGCGCCGTAGGCCGAGGCCGACGACAGATTGACGACGCGCCGAACACCATGCCGGATCGCCGCGAGCAGGATCGGGATCTGCGCCATCACGTTGATTTCGAGAACGCGCGCGGTCGAGGCCCGTTCGAGTTCCTCGCCTGCGGTGACGGCCGCGCCGAGCACGATCGCATCGCAGCCACTGGCGATGAGCGCGTCGATGGTGTCTTCGTCGGTGATGTCACCCTGCACGGCTTTGAGCCGTGCGCCGTAGTCGGCCAGAGATCGCCGCGCGGATGACGGCAACTCGGCGCGGTCATACAGCGTCACCTCGTGCCCGCGCGCCAGCAGCACCTCCGCAACGTTGAGGCCGACAAAGCCGGTGCCGCCGAAGATGACGATCTTCATCGCGCGCGATCCAACGTCACAGTAGCTTCGCTCCGAAATTCCGTTCCGGATCCATGTCGGCAACGAGCCGGCCGGTGGGCTTTGCCGCCTCGCCGCCGCCGCGCGCGAGGAATTTTCCGCTGCCGGCGCTCGCGAGACACTTGTCGCCGTCGATGATGACGCGGCCGCGCGACAGCACCGACACCGGCCAGCCCTTCAGTTTACGGCCGGCAAACGGCGTGTAGCCGGCGAGGTCGTGCATCATCTCGTCGGCGATCACGGTCTCGCGGTCAGGATCCCAGATCGCGATATCGGCGTCGGCACCGACCGCGATCGATCCCTTGCGCGGATGCAGATTGTAGATCTTTGCCGGCGCCGTCGACGTCAGCTCGACGAATTTTTCCAGGCCCAGCCGCCCCTTCGACACCATCGCATCGAACAGCAGCGGCAGCCGCAGCTCCAGTCCCGGCAGGCCATTCGCGACCTGCTTGAAATTCGGATTGGGACCGGCGCGCAGCTTGCCGGTCTCGTCGTAGCGATACGGCGCGTGGTCCGACGAGATGGTCTGGAGATCGCCGAGCGACAGCGCCTGCCACAGCGCCTCCTGATCGGAATGCGTCCGCGGCGGCGGGCTGCACATCCACTTCGCGCCTTCCGCGCCCGGCTTGTCGAGATCATCAGCCGTGAGGAACAGATATTGCGGGCAGGTCTCGGCAAAAACCTTCAGCCCCTGTCCGCGCGCGTCGCGGATGACTTTTGCGCCTTCGGCGGTCGAGACATGGAAGATCATGATCGGCTGGTCGATCAGCGCCGCCATGCCGATCAGCCGCGTGAAGGCCTCCGCTTCGGAAACCCGGGCGTGACTGACGGCATGGTACTTCGGCATCGTGTAGCCGCGCGCGAGCAGGCGCTTCACCATCCAGGCGATGATGCCGTGATTTTCGGCATGGGCGCACAGCATCGCGCCCGACTGGCGCGCGGCGAGCAGGATATCGAGCAGCGGCTCGTCGTCGACCTTGAGCCGGTCGTAGGTCATGAAGATCTTGATCGAGCCATGCCCTTGCTTCACCAGCGCGGGAATATGCTCCTCGACCGTCTCCTTGGTCGCATCCGCGATGATCATGTGAAAGGCGTAGTCGATCACCGCGCCCTTCTTCGCCAGCGCGTGATAATCCTCAACCACCTGCGGCAGCTTCATGCCGACATGCTGGGCCGCGAACGGGATCACGGTGGTGGTGCCGCCGAAAGCGGCAGAGACCGTCGCGCTTTCAAAAGTGTCGGCGTTCATGATGCCGGCAGCGGACAACTGCTCGATATGGGCGTGGCTGTCGACGCCGCCGGGCAGCACCAGCTTGCCGCGCGCATCGATCTCGCGTTTGGCCGGCGGAAGGCCGCGGCCGATGGCCGCGATGGTCTCGCCGGAGATCGCGACATCGGCCTCGAACACATCAGTGGTGGTAGCGACGCGACCGCCGCGAATGATCAAGTCGTAAACTGGTTCAGTCATGAGGCACTCCATGATATGCCTGAGCTCAACGATCGCCCTTTTGCAGGAAGACCATCATGTCCCGGCCGCGCATTCTCGTCATCAATCCGAACTCCAACCCCGCGGTCACGCAGGGGCTGGAGGAAGCTCTGAAGCCGCTCGGCTTCGAGGGCGGCCCGGAACTGGTCTGCCAGTCGCTCGCCGAGGGTCCGTTCGGCATTGAAAGCCAGGCCGATGTCGACGGCGTCGCGATACCGCTGCGAAAACTGGTCGAAGGCGACAACAGCTCGGCCGCCTTCGTGATCGCCTGCTACAGCGATCCCGGGCTTCAGGTATGTCGCGAAGGCACCGACCGTCCCGTGTTCGGCATTGCCGAGTGCGGCGTGCTGACCGCGCTCGCACGCGCCGAGACCTTCGGCGTCATCGCGATCGCGCAACGCTCGATCCCGCGTCACATGCGCTATCTCAGGCAGATGGGACTGACCGACCGCCTTGCCGGCGAGCGTCCCCTCAACATGAGCGTTGCGGAAACCGCGTCCGGCGAAGGCACGCTGGCGAAGATGATCGAGATCGGCCGCGCACTGCGCGACGAGGACGGCGCGCGCGCCATCGTCATGGGCTGCGCCGGCATGGCGCGGCATCGCCGTCCGCTCGAAGACGCGCTCGGAATTGCCGTGATCGACCCGACACAGGCGGCCGTCACCATGGCGCTGGGTACGGTGCAGTTCTCGGCTCACTAGGCGTCCTTCAGCTCTTGGGTATCCTGCCGCGCGCGCCATTGCGCATGGCTCTCGCGCGACAGGGCAAACGTGTCCCGCTGCGTCGTGTAGAGATTGCCGAACATGCGGCCGATCGGCCGGTAGGCATCGAGATCGACATACATGTTGGCCTCGTCGACCAGGCCCTCGCGGGCGTGAACCCTGAGCACCTCACCAACCAGCAATTCGCGATCGGGCGAAAAATTCAGCACGATCTGGCGGCGGCATTCGAGCGCGAAAGGTGCCGCGGCAAGGCGCGGCACCTTCACGTCGACAGAGGGAAGCGTCGCAAGCCCCGTCGCCGCGACCTCGCTGTCTCCGGACGGAAAATCGACCGCGCAGTCGTTCATTGCGCCCGACAGCGCCTCGTCCACCATGTGCACCACGAACTCACCGTCGCGATGGATGTTGCGGGTGGTGTCCTTCGGCGAGTGATCCGGCTTGTGCTGGAGCCCCAGCACGATCAGCGCGGGACTTTCGGAGAACACGTTGAAGAAGCTGAACGGCGCGGCATTGACCGCGCCGTTCTCGTCCAGCGTCGTCACCAGTGCGATCGGCCGCGGCACCACCACGCCGCAGAGCAGCTTGTAGCGATCGCGCGGATCGAGCTCCCTTAGGGATATGCCTTTGTCCGCCATCGGCGTCACTTCTCCGGCGGCGGCACCGCGCCGGTCTGGCTGGTGATCAGGCCGTAATGCTCGATGCGGCGATGCCGGGCGAAATCGAAGATCGTGGTCTTGCCGAAAATGGTGGCGTCGAGGTCGCAAGCGTGGACAAGAACCTCGTCATCCTCGGTCTTGGCCTCGGCGACGATCTCGCCGTTGGGATCGACGATCAGGCTGCCGCCGAACAGCGGATGGCCGTCCTCATTGCCGGCCTTGGCCACTGCAACCACCCAGGTCGCATTCTGGTAGGCGCCGGCCTGCACGGAGAGGCGGTTGTGGAACAGGCGCTTCTCGACGCCCTCCTCACCCTTCTCGGCATTCACCGATGGCGTGTTGTAGCCGATCAGCACCATCTCCACGCCCTGCAGTCCCATGACACGATAGGTCTCGGGCCAGCGGCGATCATTGCAGATGGCCATGCCGACGATGCCGCCGAGCTCACGCCAGACGTTGAAGCCGAGATCGCCCGGCTCGAAATAGCGCTTCTCCAGATGCTGGTGCGAGCGCTTGGTGTCGTATTCCACATGGCCCGGCAGATGGACCTTGCGATATTTGCCGACGATCTTGCCGGACTTGTCGGTGAGGATGGCGGTGTTGAAGTGATGGCCGTCGGGCGTCAGCTCGGCATAGCCGAAATTCATCGCCATCTGGTGCTGCGCCGCACGCTCGAACAGCGGCTTCGTTGCGGCGTTCGGCATCTCGCGCTCGAACCAGTTGTCGAATTCGGCCCGGTCCTCCGCATACCAGCGCGGGAAGAACGTCGTCAGCGCCAGCTCCGGATAGACGATCAGGTCGGCACCTTTGGCCTTGGCTTCGTCCATCAGCGCGATCATGCGCTTGACCACGGCCTCGCGGCTGTCGGCCTTCTGGATCGGGCCCATCTGGGCGGCGGCAACAGTGACGATACGCATCAGCAAATTCCTGATTGATGGGCGAGGCTGGGGGTTGCAGCTTCAAAGGCGTGTCGGCATGCGCAGCATAGCGCAGCCCTGCCTGGTTTTTCCACCCAAGCAGCTTTCATGCCGTCCGCCCCCATTCGGCATCCTGCAAAAGCCGCCAGTTGATCTTGTTGCTCGCGGTCCGCGGCAGCTCATCGACGAAGACGACGGCCCGGGGCGCCTTGTAGCTGGCCATCGCCTCGCGCGCCCAACTCACGATGTCGTCCGTCGAGGTGTTTGCACGCGCGGCGTCGTCCAGCACCACCAGCGCCTTGACAGTTTCGCCGCGGTAAGTATCCGGCGCAGAGACGATGCAGCATTCCCGGATGGCGCGGTTCTGGTACATCGCGGCCTCGACCTCGGCCGGCCACACCTTGAAGCCGCTGACATTGATCATCCGCTTCAGGCGGTCCACCGCAAAGAAATAGCCCTCGGCATCGCGATAGCCGAGATCGCCGGTGCGCAGGAACCGCTTTCCCGAGAGTTCGATGAAGGATTCCGCGTTGGCCTGTGGCCTGTTCCAATAGCCATGCAGCACTTGCGGCCCGTGCACGACGATCTCGCCTGTGACATTGTCGCCGAGTTCGGTCAGGCTCTCGGGATCGACGACCCGCGCATCGGTCTCGTGTACGGCAATGCCGAGGCACTGCCGCTTCGGCCCCGCCATCGGATTGATGTGCGTCGGCGACATCGTCTCGGTCATGCCGTAGCCCTCGACGAAATCGAGGCCGAAGCGGCCTTTCAGGCGCTCGGCCACCGCGGTCGGCATCGCCGCGCCGCCGCCGGTCAGCACTTTCAGCCTGGCAAAACAGCGATCGCGGAACCGGGCGCTGGCGAGGACGTCGACAATCATGGTCGGCGCCGCGTTCCAGAATGACACGCCGTAGGTTTCGAACAGATCCGGCAGCAGGTCTTTGTCCCAGCGCGCCATCAGCAGCAGCGTCGCACCCGCCACCATCGCCGCATTCATCGAGCCCTGCATGCCCGCCACGTGGAACAACGGCATGAAGCCGGTCATCACGTCGTCGGCGCCCATGCCATACCAGCGCGCCTGCAGGACGGCGGTGAACAACGCGCTGCGATGCGTATGCATGCAGGCCTTGGGTTTTCCTGTTGTCCCCGACGTGTAGGGCAGGATCATGAGATCGTCCGGGCCTGCGCTCATCGCATTTGGCTGCAAGCCCTGTGAGATCGCAGACGACCACGAATGCCAGCCCTGCGACGACGGCACGTTTGCCGGCGCCTCAGTCACGCATGACGGCAACGTATAGGGCGTGGCGGCGGGGACCTCGTCGCGATATTGCGCAACGATCGCATGGGCGAAGGGCCCGCCCACCAGCGGTGCAAAGACATCGCTCAGTTCGCTGCCGATGATGGCGACCCTGGCGCCGCTGTCTTCCACGAGATACGCGATCTCCGCGGTCTTGTTCATGGGATTGACCGGCACGATCACCGCGTCCGCCCGCATCACCGCGTAATAGGCGATGACATATTGCGGCGAGTTCTGAAGCGCGATCATGACGCGGTCGCCGCGCTTCACGCGGCAAGCGTTCTGCAGGAAGCCGGCCAGGGCATCGACCCGTGCACGCAGTTCTGCGTAGCTCAGGCTTGCGCCGTAAAACACCGTTGCCGGATGCGAGGGGCGATCACGTGCCGCACGCGCCAGCGCGTCATAAAGTGTCCCCTCCGGCATCGCGAGATGCCAGGGTTCGTCCACCGGCCAGGCCGGCGATCGCTGAGGCGTGGCGTGGTCTACGCTCACCCGTGCTCCGCGTCGGCAATATCGAGCCCGTGGTCGAGTGCATCGAGCAGCCACTCCGCCTCGTGCTCGGAGATCACCAGCGGCGGCGCGAGGAACAGCGAGGTCTGCTCGCCGCTGGTCCCGATCACCGCACCCGCCTCCAGCGCCCGCTCCGCGACGCGCGAAGCGATCGGCACCTCCGTCGTGTCGGCGTGCCAGTTGCGCCAATCCGGGCCGTGCAGCTCCACCGTCCAGTGCAGCCCCTGCCCCGCCACCCGCTGCACGCTCGGATGCTTTTGCGCGATCGAAAGCAGGCGGCGCGTGAACAGCTTTTCGAGGCTCTTCACGTGCTCGAGGATCTTCTCTTCGGAGACGACCTTCAGATAGGCGCTGACGGCCGCCATGCTGATCGGATGGCCGCGCAGCGTGCCGTAATTCTGCCAGCTCGAGCCCTTGAGCCGCTCAACAATGTCCTTCGACACCACGACCGCAGCGACCGCCGCCGCGCCGCCGCCGAGCGATTTTCCGAGCGTCACGATGTCGGGCCGGCTCGTCGCGCCCTGGAACGCGAACCAGCGTCCAGCACGGCCCGCGCCGGTGACCACCTCGTCCGCGATCCAGTACGAACCGGCCTGCCGCGCGCACTTCGCGACTTCGTCCTGATAGGCGCCGTCGTAATAGATGCCGCCCTGGGTATAATCGATGATCGTTGCGGCCGTGTCCGACAGCAATCGTGTGGCGTCGGCCAGATATTCGCTCGGCGGCGTATTGTTGGCCGGCGCGCCATAGATCGCACCATCGGGCGCCGGCAAAATCCGCACGGGCGTCATCGGCGCCGGCAGTTTTGAGCCGCCAGCGTGCACGGCGAGACCGCCGTGCCATTGCGGCTGCACCGTCATGCTGCGCGACAGACCGGTGATGCCATGATAGGCGCGCTCGCGCGTTGCCAGTGCCGGGCGTTGCGTCAGCGCCTGGCAGAGCGACAGCGCCATGTCGTTGGCTTCGCTGCCGCTGATGCAGAAGCGCACCGCGCCGACCCAATCGTCTTCGCCCCTAAACGCGGTCGCCATCAGATCGTCGGCGGCCTGCTCGCGGCCGACCCAGGTCCAGCCTTCGTTCACGACCGGCGTATCGGCCGCGCGGCGGATCGCTTCCACCATCGCAGGATGCCGATGGCCGAGGCCGCCGCCGGTGTTGCTGCCGTCGATGAGGCGGCGGCCGTCCGACAGGTGAAAATAGACGCCCTCGCCGCCGACCACGGCCATCGGCGCGGCCTCGCCCGCATTCAATCCGGTTCGCAACAATCTGCTCATCGCAATTCCCTCACCCTGCCGCCGCGGCGCCGTAACCGCCGCCGCCGCACATCTCGATCGTGACGAGATCGTCCTGCTGCAACACCAGGTTCGATTTGCCGTCGATCGCGACGTTCTCGCCCTGCCGGATCAGCGAGATTCGGCACGCCTTGCCGTCTTCGCCGCCCTGCATGCCGAACGGCGCAATCACCATGCGCTCGATGCAGGTGGTCAGATGCATCGAGGGCGCGAGGATGCGGTAGGTACGAACGGAGCCGTCACCACCACGGTGCGCCCCCGCGCCGCCGGAATTCCAGCGGATGGCCTGCTGCTCGAGCCGGATCGCGTAGCTCGCCTCAATCACCTCGACCGGCGTGTTCGACGTGTTGGACAGATGCACGCGCGTCGCCGACATGCCGGGGCGATCATGCCGCGCGCCTTCGCCGCCACCGTGAACCTCGTAGAGCATCTTCCAGGAGCCGTTTGGCCGCGGCTCGGCAAAGAACAGCACACCCGCGGTGGTGGCGCCGCCGGCCGACAAGCGCTCGGGAATGGTGTGCTGCATCGCGCGAAAAATCGCATCGACGATGCGCATGGAGGTCTCGTGATTGCCCGCAGCAACAGATGCGTTCCAGCCCGGCTCGAGGATCGATCCCGGGCGCGTGATGATGGTCAAAGGCCGTAGCGCACCCGCGTTCTGATGCATGTCGCGCCCGCTCATGATGCGCGCGGCATAGGCGACAGCCGAGCGCGCCATGAACGGCGTGGTGTTGCAGAAATTCGAGACGCGGTCGCAGCTTCCGGAGAGGTCGAAGGTGGCTTCGTCGCCGCGAATGGTGATCTTGACGTGGATGCGCGCGGGCGCATTGTTGACGCTGCCGTCGTCGAGATGATCCTCGCCCTCATAGACGCCGTCCGGCAAGGCTCGGATCGCCTCGCGCATCTCGATTTCGGAGAGGTCGTGCAGACGCGACTGTGTCGCCGTGAAGATCGCCTTGCCGTGCTCGCGGCAGAGTTCGACGATACGCTTCTCGCCGGCCTTGGTCGCTGCGATCTGGGCGAGCAGATCGCCCTCGCCGGACTCGGGATCACGGATGTTGGCCTTGAGCAGCTGCACGATCGGCATGTTGACGCCGGCCGAGGTTGCGATCAGCACCGGCGGAATCCGCATCGCCTCCTGGAAGGTGTCGATGGCTTTTGCAAAATAGCTGCCGGGCCAGGTGCCGCCGATGTCGGGCCAGTGCGCGAGGCTGACTGCGAACGCCACGATCTCGCCGTCGACGAACACGGGCCGCACGACCTTGACGTCGTTGAGGTGATTGCCGCCGAGCGCGCCGACATTGTAGATCACCACGTCGCCGTCGTTCAGGTTCTCGCGCGGCATCACCTTCAATAGCTCGGGGATGGTGTAGGCCATCGCGCCGAGATGGATCGGGATGTCCCGGCCCTGCCCAACCAGACCGCCATGCCCATCGGTGATCGCGGACGACAGATCGCCGGCCTCGCGCAGCAGCGGCGAGCGCGCCGAGCGCGTCATCACCAGACTCATCTCCTCGGCCGCAGCCGAAAGCCCGTGCCTGATGACCTCGACGACGAACGGATCGAGCTTCATGCCGCCCTCCGCGTCAGGAATAGATTGCCTGTGACGTCAGGTCTTGCTTGCCAGCCGGGCGGCACGACCACGGTGGACCACGCGTCTTCGATGATGGCGGGGCCGCTGACGATGTCGGTCAGTGAGGCGCGATCGATGATCGCCGTCTCGGTTTCATGCAGGCCATCGAACGAGCAGACGCGCTTGCCTGACGACACCGCCCTCACCGCCGTTGCCGGCCGGCTCACCACAATCGTCGACGGCCGCCGTGCCTGGACACGCACGGACTCGATCACGCAGGGCTCGCCGGTCGCATAGCCGAACAGCTCGTGGTGCCGCGCCAGGAAGTCCGTCTTGAGCCTGGCGGCATCCAGCGGAAGCGTGAAGGACACCGGAATGGCGTCGTTCTGCGCGGCATAACGCATCAGCGCGACCAGCTCGACCTGGATCTCGGCCTTCGCGACGCCGTTGGCAATCAACGGCGCCGAGGCATCCTCGATCAGCGTCGCGATCCGCTCCGAGACGCGGGCGATATCAATGCCGTCGAGGGCAGCGCGCAGAGTCTGCTGCTGGAGGAAACTGAAATCGGCCGTCAAACAGCCCAGCGCCGAGAACGCGCTCGACGCGCTGGGCACGACCACCGCCGCAATCCCGTAGAGATCGGCGAGGCCCGCGGCATGCATCGGGCCACCGCCGCCGAAAGCGAGCAGCGTGCAGTCACGCCCGTCGATGCCGCGCTCGACCGTGACGCGGCGAAGCGCGCGGGCCATGGTCGCGTTGGCGACCTTGATGATGCCGAGTGCGGTCTCGGTCAGGCTCAGGCCCAGCGACTGGGCAATCGGTTCGATCACGCGCTTCGCGCTTTCGATGTCGATCCCGATGCGGTCACCGAGCTTGGTTTCGGGATTGAGATAGCCGAGCACCGCATTGGCGTCGGTGATGGTCGGCTCGATGCCGCCGCGGCCGTAGCAAGATGGTCCCGGCTCGGAACCGGCGCTCTGGGGCCCGACCGTCAGGCCGCCGGGACCGTTGCGCACGATCGATCCGCCGCCCGCACCGATCGAATGAACCGCGAGCATCGGCTGGCGCAGCGGCTTGTCGCCTAGCATACGGCCGTCGGCCATTTCGGCCTGGCCATCGACGATCAGGCAGACGTCGGTCGTGGTGCCGCCCATGTCGAAGGTCAGCATGCGCGACGTGCCGAGCTGGCGCGCGATGCTGACGGAGGCCGAGACGCCGGCCGCCGGGCCCGACATTGCCATCACCAGCGGCCGCCGCTTCACGGCCGAGATCGGGATCATCGCGCCGGCGGAATGAAACACCTGCAGGCCCGGGCCGATCGGCAGCCGCTGCTCCAGCTCGCTGAGATATTCCACCGCAATCGGCATCGCGGCCGCGTTGAACACGGTTGCCGAGGTGCGCTCGTATTCGCGCGCCTCGGGATTGACCTCGTGCGACAGTGAAACGTGGGCGACGACGTCCTTTAGGCGCTCGCCGAGCATCTTTTCATGGATGGGATTGGCATAGGCGTGAAGCAGCGCGACCGCGACGCTCTGCACGCCGGTCTGCTTGAGCCAAGCCACGAGACGGTCGATCTCGGCTTCATCCAGCGCCTTCAGCACCCGCCCTTCGTGGTCGAGGCGCTCAGCGAGTCCAAAGCATCGCTCCGGCGGCACCAGCGGCGCCGATTTCGGCGGAATGTCGAGACGGTAGAGATCCCTACGGCGATAGCGCGCGATCTCCAGCACATCGGCAAATCCTTCCGTCGCGACCAGCGCCACCTTCGGCAGCCGGTTCTCGACGATGGCGTTGGTGACGCGCGTGGTGCCGTGGACGAAGCGCTTGACCTCGCTCTTGCGCAGGCCCACCGCTTCGATCGCCTCCAGCATCGCCTGCACCGGCGCGTCGGGGCGCGACGGCACTTTTGCGATCCGCGCCTCCGCGGAGTCGCGCCTGATGGCGATGATGTCGGTGAAGGTGCCACCGATATCGGTGCCGACTTCCCAGTGATGTTCGGAAGAACTCATGTGTGGGGTCAGTTACGGTTGACGTCCGGACCGGACGCCCGGTCGTTGCCGTGCATCGCAACGTCCAATGCCGAGCCGAGAGCAATCATCATCATCCCCTGTCATGCCATCGACTTCGAGCGTGCGACAGAGCGACGGGCTCGGGATAGGGCCAGAGTTGTCGCAATCCACTAGACCAGCGGACGACCGAGTTGCGCGGGGCGCCACCTGCTGCACGTTTTGGTGCAGCGCTGCCTGCGCGGAGTGCATATTGTCCGCGCGAAGCATGTGCGGTGCACCACGGAATTTTCCGTATGAATCGCGACACTAGCTGCACTGCAATTCCATCGTCCCAAATCGTCTGTCTAATTTGCAGGCGGTTGAACGGCGTTGCGGGAGAGTTGGCTGCTCAGGAGCTATGCACGGCGGTCGGCTCAGCCTCTCTTTATTGTACGAACAGTACGAGAGGAAAGTGGCGGTCAGGATGATGCGTTGCGGGAGCCACTGCCGAGGCAAGCCGCGATTCTCGCAAGCCGCGGTGCGGCATCCTCCGCACGCAGCCGTCCATAGCCGAACACCAGGCCCTGCCGCGTCGGCTGCTCCAGGAAATTCTGCGACAGCGGCTGCACGTGGAGACCCGTCTGCTTCAGCAATGCTGCCGCTTCGCGATCGCTCATCCGCGCCTGCATCGCGTCGGTGAACAGCGCCACCAGATGCAGGCCCGTGACGGCGGACGATACGGTGAGATCCTCGGGCATCAGCGCCGTGATTGCATCGATCAGCGCCTTGCGTCGCTCCGCGTACAGCCGTCGCATCCCGCGCAGATGCCGCAGCAGATGCCCTTCCCGCATGAACTCGGCGAGCGCGAGCTGGCCGATGCCTGATGTGTGCACCTCGATGCGCGCGCGGCCCTTCGAGAAACCGTCGATGAAACGCCTGTTGGCGACCATGTAGCCGAGCCGCAAATTCGGCATCATGATCTTCGAGAAGGTGCCGAAATAGATCACCCGCCCCTCGCGGTCGAGCGAGCGCAAGGACGCGATCATGCTGGCCTGATGCCTGAACTCGGAGTTGTAGTCGTCCTCGATCACCCAGACGTCGTTCCTGTTGGCCCAGTCCAGCAGTTCGAGCCGTCGCTCCAGTCCCATGCTCACCCCGAGCGGATATTGATGCGACGGCGTCACCACGATCAGCTTCGCACGCGGCGCGCGCCGGATACCTTCGGAAACGACGAGGCCCTTGTCATCGACCGGAATTGGAACGAGCTTCGCGCCGGCCGCGGTGAGCGCCCACCGTGCCTCGACGAAGCCGGGCTCCTCGACCCAGACCTCGTCGCCGGGATCGAGGATCATCCGGCTGCAGAAATCCAGCGCGCCCGATGTGCCTGATGTGACGACGACCTCTTCCGGCGAGCAGACGAGCCCCCGCACCGAGCCGAGGAAATTCGCGATCTCGCTGCGTAATCGCGGATGTCCCTCGGGCGGAAGATCGAGGCACTCCTGCTCGCGCGGATTTTGCCAGCTCTGCCGCAGCAGGCGCGACCACTCCTTGAACGGAAACGTCGAGATGTCGGGCGCACCCGGCGCGAACTCCGACGGCCAGTTGGTCTCGTAGTCGGAGGCGAGCAGCGATCGCCAGCGCTCCGACATGTGGCCGGGCCTTGCCGCAGGCGAATTGGCCGACGGAGGCTCCACATGCGGGGCCGTCACGGACGCCACCATGACGCTGCCGCGCGGCGTCGATTCGAGATAGCCTTCGGCGTAGAGCAGATCCCAGGCGGTCAGCACCACCGTGCGCGAGCATCCCAGCTCGCGCGCGATCTCCCGCGAGCCCAGGAATTGCGTCCCGGCCAAGAAGACGCCGCGCAGAATGCCGTCGCGGATGTGGGCCGCGATCTGCAGATGCAGTGGCACGGCCGAAGTCCGGTCGATATGCATCCCGGCCAGGGACACGCGCTGGTGCGGGTGACGGCTGTTGTCCATGTCTCGCCCGTCAGGCCAACGTACAAGTTCGTAGGGTTAGCCGAAGGCGTAGCCCACCTCTTTGCTCTCCGCGCAAGAAGAGAGATGGTGGGTTACGCCGTGCGGCTAACCCACCCTACAAGGCGACGTTACGAGCTCGCCTGGGTCACGAACTTCGTGTTGAGATACCCTTCGATGGCCTCGAGGCCGCCTTCGGAGCCGTAGCCGGAATCCTTGGTGCCGCCGAACGGCACTTCCGGCAACGCGAGGCCGTGATGGTTGATCGAGACCATGCCGCTCTCGATGTCGGCCCCGATCGCCTGCATCGTCTTGGTCGAGGTGGTGTAGGCGTAGGCCGCAAGCCCATAAGGCAGACGGTTGGCCTCGGCCACCACCTCGTCATAGCTGCGGAACGACGTGATCGGCGCCAGCGGTCCGAACGGCTCCTCGTTCATGATGCGGGCGTCGCGCGGCACGTCGGTGATCACGGTCGGCTCGAAGAAGAAGCCTTCATTGCCGATGCGCTTGCCGCCGGCCTGCACCTTGGCGCCGCGCTGCACGGCGTCGGAGACCAGACCTTCCATGGCGTCGACGCGGCGTGGGTTCGCCAGCGGACCCATGCGGGTGTCCTTGTCGAGACCGCTGCCGACCTTGAGGCTCTTGGCCGCCGCGACGAACTTCTCGACGAACGGCTGGTAGACGCTTTCATGCACCAGGAAACGCGTCGGCGACACGCAGACCTGACCGGCGTTGCGGAACTTGTTGGTCGACAAAATCTTGGCGGCGTTGTCGAGGTCAGCATCCGCGAACACGATCGCCGGCGCATGGCCGCCGAGCTCCATGGTGACGCGCTTCATGTGCAGGCCCGCGAGCGCGGCCAGATGCTTGCCGACCGCAGTCGAGCCCGTGAAGCTGATCTTGCGGATGATCGGGTGCGGAATGAGATATTCCGACACGTCCGACGGCACGCCGAACACCAGTTGGACGACGCCGGCCGGAATGCCCGCGTCAGCATAGGCACGCACCAGCTCCATGCAGCTCGCAGGCGTTTCTTCCGGACCCTTGACGATGATCGAGCAGCCGGCGGCAAGCGCGGCCGAGATCTTGCGCACGGCCTGGTTGATCGGGAAATTCCAGGGTGTGAACGCCGCGACCGGGCCGACCGGCTCCTTGATCACGAGCTGGGTCACGTTACCCATCCTGGGCGGCACGATGCGGCCATAGGCGCGGCGGGCTTCCTCGGCGAACCAGTCGATCAGATCGCCGGCCAGCATGGTCTCGCCCTGCGCTTCCACCACCGGCTTGCCCTGCTCCATGGTCATCACCGGCGCGATCTCGGCGGCGCGCGAGCGGATGATGTCGGCGGCCTTGCGCATCAGCTTGTAGCGGTCGAACGGCGAGGTCTTGCGCCAGACCTCAAAACCGGCCTTGGCGGCCTCCAGCGCACGGTCGAGGTCCGCGCGCGCGGCGTGCGGGGTCTTGCCGATCGGCTGGCCGGTGGCGGGATTGAGGATGTCCTCCGACTTGCCGGACGTGCCGTCGGTCCACTCGCCGGCAATGAACATTTGAACTTTCGGGTACATCCCTGGTGTCTCCTCACATGATTTCGTCACGGGCAGGACTGCCGCCCGCCGCCTCATAAGTGGGCGCAGAGCTACACCGAAAGGCGGTCGCCGAAAAGGGATCAATGATGCCGCAGCAGTGCACCGCTGATCTTCCGGCCGCCACGATCACGGGGATGTTGGTATTGGCCGTCGGCAGCCTTCGCATGGTCGCCTCTACATTGAGCGTGAGATCAATGACAATCCTCGCGAGCAGTCGAACGATCTGGCTCAAGCAGCCGTCGCTGCGAAAGAGTTCGTGGAGTCCTCCTCCGGCGGCACAAACGCGTCGTCCGACAGGCTGCGCGGAAAACCGCGGAAGCGCGTTTGTTAGAACCGATCGAGATTGGGGCCGTTTGCGTTGAAACTCGCAATCGCAGGCCAGATATGACCTGCACTCAGCCCATCGCATCCGGACCGATCATCGATCACCATGCCCTTCTTCCGACTCAACGACGACCATGTTCTCCCTGACGATCTCGGGGACTTCGACCCCGAGACCGTGCCGCGCGCCCTCGCCGCGTTCGGCGGCCACATGGTCACGAAGGGCATGGAGCTGGCGATGCACACGCATCGCAAGGACGAGTTGGTCCTGACCCTGCGCGGCATCGTCAGGCTGGAGGCCGGACACGGCGTCTGGATCGTACCGCCACGCTGTGCGGTGTGGATTCCCGGCCATGTCCCGCACAGCGTGAGCGTCGCCGGCGATGTCGAGATGTGTTGCCTGTTCGTCGAACCGGGCGCGGCCCAGACGCTGCCGCGGCAATGCTGCGCGATGTCGATCTCGCCCCTGCTGGCCAGCCTCCTGTTGCACGCCACCCACATGCCCGTGATGTACGATATCGACGGCGCCGACGGCAGGATCGCGACGGTATTGCTCGACCAGCTCTCGGTCGCACCCGTCGAGGATCTGCGCTTTCCCATGCCGGCCGATGTCCGGCTGCGCAGGATCGCAAGTGCGATGATGGAAAATCCCTCCGATCGCGCGACCATCGACGATTGGGGCCGTCGCATCGCCGTTGCGCCGCGCACCCTCACCCGCATCCTGCAACGCGAGACCGGCATGAGCTTCGGCCGCTGGCGCCAGCAGCTCCACATCCTGATCGCGCTACAGCGCCTCGATCAGGGCTCTTCCGTGCAAGCCGTCGCGCTCGATCTCGGTTATGAGGGCGCGAGCGCCTTCGTCACCATGTTCCGCAAGGCGCTGGGCAAGCCGCCGGCGCGATATCTCGCCGAGCGCCGCATCGCCGCACAGTGACCGGAAATCGCAATCGATTGTCGCGTCCGCGGAATGCGGACGGAGAAGCGATTTCGTAAGCAGGCTCGAAAGCACGGCCTCGGGAGCGCATGTTGATCCCGGCCATGGCAACGAACTCACGACCAAGTCTTGATCATCTGGGAGCAACGCCTTGAACGAGTCCGGCCAAGCCCTGCAAACGTCCGAACCAACGCATGCTCCGCAAGGCAAAGTCACACGAATGTTGCTGCGATGGCTGATGCGCCCTGCGCGTGTCGCCGCCGTCGAGACACTCTCGCCGCACCTTCGGCTCATCGAGCTTGAAGGCGATGCCCTCAAGGACGTTGCGTGGACCGCCGGCCAGAAGATTCAGGTCGCGATGGGCGCGGGCCTGAGTGCACGCACCTACACGCCGATGTCGTGGGACACGCGCAAAGGCAGCACGCGACTGCTCGCCTTCTCGCATGGCGACGGCCCCGGCAGCCGCTGGGTGAGGGGTTTGCGCGAAGGCGACACCTGCCAGTTCTTCGGTCCACGCCGATCCCTCGATCTCGCGGGCTTCGAGGCGCCTGTCGTCGTGTTCGGCGACGAGACCTCGTTCGGCCTTGCTGCAGCTCTCCGCGGCAATTTGCAGGCCGGTGGTGCCCTCCACGTGTACGAAGCCACCGATGTCGAGGAGTCACAGCACGCGCTGAATGCCGTCAACCTCGGACAGGTGCGATTGATGGCGCGCAGCGCCAACGATGCCCATCTCGCGACCATCGAAGCGGAATTGCTGCGCCTTGCTGCAAACGGAGCGCGGCTTGTTCTGACAGGCAAAGCATCCTCGATCCAGCGTATCAGCCGCGCGTTGAAAGCTGCCGGCGTTGCGTCATCGCGGATCAAGGCAAAAGCGTATTGGGCGCCGGGCAAGACCGGACTCGATTAAGCCTCGTCAGGACAAGGTGTCGCGCTCACATCTGCAAGCGATCACACCAGGCTCGACTTGCCGCGGCTCAGCACTTCGCCCGCGCCCTTGTCGCCGACGATCTTGCCCTGCTCGTACACCACCCGCCCCCGCGCGATGGTGGTGACCGGCCAGCCCGTGACGTCAAAGCCCTCCCACGGCGTATAATCCGCGCCGTGATGCAGATCGGCCTGCTGAATCGTCCTGCTCAGCTTCGGATCCCACAGCGCGATATCTGCGTCGAAGCCGATTCCGATCGAGCCCTTGCGCGGATAGAGGCCGTAGATGCGCGCATGGTTGGTGGCGGTCAGCTCGACGAATTTCTGCAAGCTGATGCGTCCTTTCGAGACGCCTTCCGAGAACAGGATCGGCAGCCGCGTCTCGACGCCGGGGATGCCGTTCGGCACCCAGCGGAACGAGGTACGGGAGTTCGGCGTCAGCTTGCCTTTGGGATCGTCGTAACGGAACGGACAGTGGTCGGACGAGAAGGTCTGGAACACGCCTGTCGTGATGCCCTCCCAGATCGCCTGCTGGCTCTCGGCATCGCGCGGCGGCGGCGAGCAGACATATTTCGCGCCCGTGATGTCCATGTTCAGGCCCTTCATGTCGTCGGCAGTCAGCGTGATATATTGCGGGCAGGTCTCGGCGTGCACCGGCAAGCCGCGCTGCTGCGCCCAGCGCACCTGCTCCATCGCCTCGCGCCCGGAGACGTGCACGATCATGATGGGAACGCCGATCACCTCGGCATGGCTGATGGCGCGATGCGTTGCCTCGCGCTCGACCGCCTGCGGCCGCGAGACGCCGTGATAATAGGGCGCGATGTGGCCTTCGCGCTCGAGCTTGGTGGTGAGGAAGCGGATGGCGTCATAGCCCTCGCAATGAACCATCACCAGCGCTTCCTCGCGGCGTGCGACGTCGAATACTTCGAGCAGTTGCTTGTCGCTGAGCACGAGGTCGTCATAGGTCATGAACACCTTGAACGAGGTGTAGCCGTCCTTGACGAGGGCCGGCAACTCCTGTCCGAGCACGACCGCGGTCGGGTCGGAGATGATGAGGTGGAAGGCGGTGTCGATGTAGCACTCGCCCTCCGCGAGCTTGCGGTAGTTCTCGACGCAGGTGCGCAGCGAGGTGCCCTTCTCCTGGAGCGCGAAGGGCAGCACCATGGTGTTGCCGCCGGCCGCGGCCGAGCGCGTCGCCGAGGCAAAATCATCTGCCATCACCACGTCGGGGCCGGAGGCCTGCGAGATATGGACGTGGCTGTCAATCCCGCCCGGCAGCGCCAGCAGCCCCGTCGCGTCGATCTCGCGCGCCGCGCCCTCGATGCGATCGGCAATGCTGACGATGCGGCCGTCGCGAATGCCGATATCGGCGCGAAACTGGTCACTGGCCGTCACGATGGTGCCGCCGCGAATGGCGAGATCGAGCTGCGTCACAGGGGTCTCCATGCTTGACCACCCATGTTTGGAAAATTTGCCTCTCTCCGCAAGCCTCCCCGATATGCGTTTCGGCGTCCCCGCCCCGGCTCAATCGCACGGACCGTCAGAGAGACAGGCGAAGCCGTCGCCACCCGATGACAATTCCCGTGACGGAGAACACCAGCCCGAGCGTGCAGAGTCCGACGACGAGGCTATCGCGTAGTGTCGGATGGTCCATGAGGATTGGAAAGTCCAGCGTGTGCAGCGCGCTGTAGAACCATCGATAGGCCCGCCGCGAGGCATCGAGCCTTTGCAACACGCTGCCGTCGGCGCCGTCGAGGTCGAACCAGAGGTCGCCGCAGCGGGAGCGGTAGACGGGCGCACCCAACACGGTGGACCGCGCGGGATAGTCGTCATGATCGGCGAGAGCGGATGGTCGGCCGCAGTCCGTGGCAAGGCGCGCCGTCAGGTTCTGAACATCGCGCGTGCCCAAAAATCCCGCTGGCCCGTCGCGGGACGCATCCCCTGCCGTGATCAATGTCTGGGAACCGAGAGCGACCCGATCGCGTCGGTAGACATTGCCGTCGAAGGCGAACCACTCGATCTCCCGGGCCGATGGCGATATCGATTGGCGATCACGCCATGGGGCCGTCGCCCAATCCGGCGCCGCATTCACCACGCCGGCCTCGGCGGCGGTCAACTGCCCGCGCGAAAACAGCCGGCCGTGATCCATCGACAGCCAGCCGCTGAAAATCCAGGTCAGCACGAAGACGGTTGCGACAAGACCGATGACGTGATGCAGCGCATGCCAGCCGCGATAGGGCGTTGCCACCCCACGCCCTCGCATTTTGATCCGCAAGATCCCAAGCGTCGCCCCCAGCAAGGCGGCAATCGAGGCCAGCAGCGACAGCGTCCAGACGACGCGATCCCACAGTGCCCAATTGCTCCTCAGAACCGTCGGATAGATCCAGTGCAAGACGCTGCCGGCGAGGTTCCAGCCGCGTTCGCTTCGCGTGGTATCCAGAACGACCTCACCGGTGCGTGACGAGACATAAACCTCCGTCCCGGCCGCATCGCCAAGCGCGACGCGAAACAAGGGGCGATGGCGATCAAACCCGTTCGGCACGCTCCATTGGTCATAATCCGAACGCGCGATGATCGCGGCTCGCGCAGCGTCGAGGCCGCGCTGACGGCTGTGCTCCCGCGCGATCGCGAGTGCGACGTCGGCAGACGTCACCGACGTGTCCTGTCCGTCGAAGGCGCGGACCGCGCCGACCCGCGATGGCCCTGACACGGTATAGACCAGTCCGTCACCGCGCTGGACCAGACGAACGCGCGTTGCGTCCGCGATCCCGCTCGCCCGCACGGCGTCAGCAACCGTGATCTTCGCCTCGGCAAGAGAGACCGGGGAAAGCCCCGCAAAACGCTCAGCTTCCGTCAATGACGGAAACGGAACGAAGTGCATCACGATCCCGGTCGCGAACCACATCGCGAACAGCAGGCAGAACGCGATCCCGAGCCAGCGGTGCAGCAGGACGATCGCGCCCATCATATCGTCAGCTTCCTACCATTTGAACGCGGCCGATAGCTCGTAGGTGCGGGGCGCGCCGAGCAGGATCTGATCGGGATAAAACGGATCGCCCCAGATGGCATAGCGCTTGTCGGCGATGTTGCGCACCCGGAAGGTCAGGCGGGCTTGGTCGACCGCATTGAATACCGTCCTGGGGATATCGACGAAGGCATAGACGTCGGCGACGGTGTAGGCCTTCATCGTCACGACATTGGCGTCGGTGTTGTAGCGGTCGCCGACATGGCGGCCGGTGATGCCGAGCTCCACCGGCCAGGGCGTGAAGAACCGGTAGGACGCACCGGCATTGGCGACGATGCGCGGTACGTTCGGCGGCGTGTTGCCGGAGAACGAGCCGCCGGCGAAATTGTAATCGGCATAGCGCGCATCGACATAGGCGATGTTGCCCCACAGCCGCAGCGGCTCGATCGGGCGGACCGACGCGGCAAGCTCGACGCCCTTGGACTCCTGCCGCCCTGCAATGTTGAGCGTCTGGCCGCCGGCTGCCGCATAGACGTTCTTGCGCACGATGTCGTAGGCCGAGAACGACCACTCCGCCCGATTGCCCCAGAACAGATGCTTGACGCCGGTCTCGTAGGTGCGCGCGGTGGTCAGGTCCAGGTTCTGGGTCGGACCAAGCAGGAAGATGTTGTTGGCCGCGACGTCCGCACCGGTCGCATACTGGCTGAAGAAGGTCAGGCCGGGCACGGCTTCCCAGGTGTAGCCGATGCGGCCCGTCACCGGTGCCCAGTCCTTGGTGTACGGAAAGCCGGCCTTTTCCAGTCCATTCTTATCGGTCGAATTGCGATCGAGGCCGATATGCTCGACGCGCAAACCACCGATCAGCGAAAAGCTGCGCGTCAGCCTCAACCGGTCCTCGAACGACAGCGCCTCGTTGTCGATGCGCGCAGTCTGCTGCTGCGTCGTGAGCAGGCCGTAGAATCCGCGATTGGGATCGACCAGCGAAACGGAGTCACCGGGGAAGTTCGCAGCACCGGGCCTGACGAAGTCGAGATAGCTCGACGACAGCGTGGTGACCAGGCGATTGTCGAAGCCGGCGATGTTCGCGTCCCAGATCAAATCGGTGATGTTGCCGACGAGGCGCTGGCTGTGCGCAACATAGAAGCGCTCGCGATCCACCAGGTTCGTACCGGAATTGAACGCCTCGACTTCGTTGTTGAACCAGGTGCGCTCGGCGCCATAGCCATAGGCCTGGCTCTTCAGCGTCAGGTCAGGCGCCAGCTTCAGCTCGAAGCCGCCGCGCAGCCACACTTCCTGGGCAACGTTGCGATTGTCGAGGACGTTGTAGTTGGTGTTGAAGGTGCGGTCGTCGATGGTGACGGCACCGAGATTGGTTCCGTTGTAGTTCGAGACGTAATTGCCGGAGACGATGCCCGTGGTCGCATGCGAGCCGCTGAAGGCGACCGGCACCAGCGGCGCGCCCCAATAAGCCTTGGAGCGGTCTTCGCGGTACTCGATCGCGCCCCAGATCTTGAGACTGTCGGAGATGCGGTAGTTGAGCTGGCCGGAGACATCCAGCGTCTTGGTATTGGTGTCGTCGGCAAAGCCGTTCAGCGAGGACCGGCTGATGTCGAAGCGGTAATCGAGCCCCTGCACATTGGTGCTGCCGCCCGAGCCGTAATGGGCGCGGAACGAATTCAGCGAGTCCCAGGAAAAATCGGCCTCGTTCCTGATGGCTCCGGTATGCGGCGCCTTGGTGACGAAATTGATCGCGCCGCCGGCAGCACCCTCGCCCGACATCAGCGAAGCCGGACCCTTCAGAAACTCAACGGCTTCGAGATTGGCGGTGTCCGTGATCCGCGAGGTCATGTTCTGCGGTCCGATCTTGATGCCGTTATACAGCGTGTTGATCTGGCTGTTGGTGAAGCCGCGCATCGAGAACGTCGCGGGCTCGGCCGGATTGTCGCCGGAGGTGACGCCGACCGCGCCGGCCGCAACCTCGGACACGGTGCGATAGCCCTGCTCGCGCATGGTCTCGGCCGAGATCACCTCGACTGTCGCGGGTGTCTCCCGCACGGTCAGGCCGAGGCGCGAGGCGCTTTCGGCAACCGCATTGCTGTTCAGCGGCGTCGCCGCTTGCGTCTGCACTGAGGTGCCGGGCACGGCAGGCTTCGGCGCTGCCACCGCAGTCGCGGACCTGCGCGATGACGCACGGCGGGCGTTCTGCGCCTCCCGGCCGGCTGGCTTCGCCTGCTTGCGGGACTGGGCGGGTGACACTTCGACAGGCGGCAGGGCATCGCGGGCCTGCTGCGCGAAGGCAGCAGGCATGTCGGCCGCAACAAATGACGTGAGTGCGGCGGACGCGAGCAGGAATTTTCGCGGTCGTACAATACGAATGGAAGACACGGTCTTGGACCTCGGTATGACGTCAGTGGCACGTCACAGCGAACCAAGGTCCCATCTTCGGCTTATCGCGCCTCCGATGACACCAAATGTCTGTACTCCCCGACCGACATCTTCGCGTGTGACCACGGCTGACGGCAGGTCTCCTGGCTCGCGGGTCGTGACCTTGCGTCGCCTTCCCGGGACCGAGATACCCAGTGGCTCGTGACGCAAGATTCGCCGCTTACAGTTGCGGGGGCAGCCGCGGCATTGGGGACAACGTCCTCGCACCGCATTCCCTTTTCATCCCCTCGCGAGGAAACCGTCCAAACCATCTAGGATTACGATCAGGACAGAGTCAATGTGCAAGCTGCGGCGTTATGGCCACAACAACCAACTTCCTTGGAGATGAGCATGGAAGGCGAGACCTTCCTCTGGCTGGTACGGCATGCGCCCGTCGACGGCGTCAAAGGGACCATCCACGCCGCCGACGCGCCGGCCGATCTCGGCGATCGCGTGCATCTGGAGGCATTGCGCAAGCGCGTGCCGCGAGAGGCTGCGAGTTATGCCAGCCCGTCGCGGCGCACGTTCGAGACGGCGCGAGCGCTGGGGCTCGAACCCGAATTGGTGCCCGAATTCAGCGAGCAAAACTTCGGCGACTGGACCGGCCGGAAGCATGACGAGCTCGCCGCGACCGGTGGCGAGGCCTATGCGCGATTCTGGAGTGATCCGGCACACGGGCGGCCGCCGGGCGGCGAGAGCTTTGAGGACCAGGTTGCCCGCGTGCGGATGGGTCTGTCGCGGATCGGCGCCGGCTCCGCAACGCTGGTCGTGCATTCCGGCACCATCCGCGCCGCGCTCTGCATCGCGCTGGATCTCACGCCGCAAGCCGCCCTGCGCTTCGTGATCGATCCATTGTCGCTGACCCGGGTCGACCGGCTCGCGAACGGCTGGCGCGTCGTCTCGGTCAATCAGCGGATCAGCTAGCTCTGTCGGGCACGTTGGCCTGCGCAAAGGTCGCCATGCCGTTGTGAAGGCTGCACGCGAGCCTCACCAGCGGCAGCGCGATGGCGGCGCCGGATCCCTCGCCAAGCCTGAGATCGAGGCTGATCAGCGGCTGCACGTTCAAAGCACGCAGCACCAGGCGATGCCCCTGCTCCGCCGATTGATGCGACGGCAACAGGAACGGCTGGCACGACGGATTGAGCCGCGCGGCCGCAAGTGCCGCCACCGACACGATGAAGCCGTCGATCAATACCGGAATGCGGCGCTGCGCGGCCGCAATGATGGCGCCGCAGATCGCCGCAATCTCGAGACCGCCGACGGCGCACAGGATGTTTTCGGGCGCAGCGCCCGCAACGCCATGCCGCGCAATCGCGGCATCGATCACGCGCGCCTTGTGCGCGCGGCCGGCCGCATCGACACCGGTGCCGCTGCCCGCGATCTCCTCGGCGCTGAGGCCAAGCAGGCTTGCCGCAACGGCCGCCGACGTCGTGGTGTTGCCGATGCCCATCTCGCCGAAGATCAGCAGATCAGGCTTGCCAGCTTCGGCGCGCACAACCGCGCGCTGGCCGGATTCGAACGCAAATGCCAGTTCCGCCGGCGTGAGCGCCGCTTCGACGCTGAAATCGCGCGTCCCGCCGCGCGGCTTGTCGGTGACGACGCCTGTCATCGCCTCCGACGCCAGCGTACCGGCGTCGACGACTTCCAGACTCGAACCGAGCTCGCGCGCCAGCACCGAGATCGCAGCACCGCCCGAGGCGAAATTCGCCATCATCGCGATGGTCACGGCTTGCGGATAGGCCGAGACGCCCTGCGCGACGATGCCGTGATCGCCGGCAAAGACGATGATGGGCACGCGCGCGGCACGTGGCTGCTCGGTTGCTTGCAGGCCCGCGAGTTCGATCGCGAGCTGCTCGAGCCGCCCGAGCGCGCCGGCCGGTTTTGTCAGTTGCGTCTGCCGCGCGACGGCGGCGTCGCGATGATGCGCGGAAATGTCGGGACATTTCTGGGTGACCCATTCGGGGAGCATGCTGCCTCGCTTACGGCCTGCGCTTGAGAATGTAGCTGTCCATGATCCAGCCATGCCGCTCGCGCGCTTCTTGCCGCGTAGCCACGATGCGCGGACCGGTTTCGGCCAGCGCGCCGGATAGGATGATCTGATCGGGCATACCGAGATAGGCGCCCCACCAGATCTGCAAGCCCTCCGGATCGAGCGACTGAAACGCCGTGCCGCCGTCGAGCATCACTACAACGGTATCGACGCCGGCCGGCCAGCCGCCCTCACGCAGGCGGCGTCCCGTTGTGACCAAAAAGGGCTCGCCGATGTCGTTGAGCGGCAACGCATGCGCCGCACACAGCGCCTGGATCGAGGTGATGCCGGGAATGACTTCGATGTCAGGCAGGGGATTGAGCCGCCGCGCAATGCGCAGCGAGGAATCATAGAGCGAAGGATCGCCCCAGATCAGCAGCGCGACCTTGCCGTCACCTTCGAAATGATTTGCGAGATGATCTGCGATCGTCCGCGACCAGCTTGCTGCCACGGCATCGTGCCAATCGTCCACGCCCTTGCGGTAATCCGTCTCGCCGGCGTCGCGCACGGGCAGATCGAATTCGGCAATGCGTGTCTTGTCGTTGGCGAGGACGTCCGCGCAAATCGTCCGCCTGAGATCGGCGAGATCGGATTTTGCCGTGCCCTTGCGCGGGATCAGGACGAGATCGGCCGCGTTGATGGCTTGAATGGCGGCGCGCGTGAGCTGCCCGGGATCGCCGCAACCGATGCCTATCAGGGAGAGCGTGAGCATCGTGTGTGCGGGGCGACCATGACGGCCGCCCCTTGTCTCTTCAGGCCGCGTTGTGCAGGCGCGGCGTGACGAGGCCGGGCGCGGTAACACCACGCAGCGACTTCGCCAGCGCCAGCACGGCGAGATCGGCCAACGGCTCGATCACGATGACCAGCGCATAGGAGGCCGCGAAGGTCGCGATATTGACGAGATTCGTCGCGCCAAAGCCGGCGCCGTAGATCGCCCAGAACGCCACCCAGGCGATGACACCGGCCTGATACGTGGTCGAAAGCGCCAGCGCCTGGCGGTACTGCAAATCAACGTAGGCGGTGGCGCGCGGAATGATCCGCGTGGAGATCGCCTGAATCGCAAACAGCGGCACCAGCAGCGTGGTGACGTTCATGCCGAATTGCGGCAGATCGGGCGGCTCGAAGAAGATGCCCTGGAACAGCAGCCCGAATGCCAGACCGAAAGCGGCCGGTGCCGCGCCGAACAGCAGGAACAGCGTCGAGCCGAGGATGAAGTGAACCTCCGACACGCCGACCGGGAAGTGCGGCAGGATCTCGAAGAAGATGAAGACGAGGCCCGTGGTGGCGAGCGTGCGCGCCGCAAACGACGTGATGCCCTGCTCGCGCACGGTCTCGACCGCAAGCTTCAGCGCAACGCCGCCCACGGCGATGCCTGTTGCGTAACTCAAGACGAGCTTGGCGTCCGACACGAGTCCGGGTTCGATATGCATGGCTCAGATCCTTCCTGCCGTCCCACCGACGGCCTTGGCCTCAAAACGTGCAGGGCCGGTCTCCTGGCTCGCGGTTCACTGGGTTCTCCGGCCTTCCCGGGCCTTGCGGCCCAGTGGCTGATCGAAGTCCCTCACCGCTTACAGTCGCGGGGGCGGCTGGGGTTTTGGGCGGCGCAGGTCCGCCCACCCCCATTCCCGATTATGCTCCAGCGGTTTTAAGCCGCCTCAAGCACCATGCCTCTCCTGTGTGCCCCTTTCGCCAGCCGGGCGTCAAGGGCCGAAAGGCGGGCGGGACCGTCATGACGGATAATCCCCTGCCAGCGCGCCGAACAGGATCACGGCAGCGGTCGAGGCCGCCCCGCCCCGTGCAAGCTGCTCGGCCAATTCGGCAATCGTGGTGCGGAGCAGGCGCTCGTCGTCGCGCCCAAGGGATTCCGCGAACAGCGCTGGGGTCGTTGGCGCGAGACCATGCTCGATCAATTTTGCGACAAGCGCCGGAAAGGTGCGCCGGCCCATATAGACCACGGTCGTCGCTTCCGGATCGGCCAGCGCCGCCCAGTTCAGATTCTGCGGCAGCTCGCCGGTGACGTCGGCCCCGGTCACGAACTGCACCCGGCGCGAGGTATGGCGCCGGGTCAGGGGAATGCCGGCTTGCGCGGCGGCGACGCAGGCCGAGGTGACGCCGGGAATGATCTCGTAGCCGATGCCGGCTTCACGCAGCGTCTCGAGTTCCTCCTCGAGCCGGCCGAAGATTCCGGCATCACCGGACTTCAAACGCACCACGCGCACGCCTGTTGCGGCATAGTCGACCAGCAGGCGGTTGACATGGTGCTGCTTGGTCGAGGCCCGACCTGCCCGCTTCCCCACCGCGACGAGATTGGCGCCGGGCCGGGCGAGGTCGAGGATCGCGCCGGAGGCGAGATCGTCATAAAGCACGACGTCGGCCTCGCGCAGCCGCGCGGCGCCCTTGAGCGTGAGAAGCTCGGGGTCGCCGGGGCCGGCCGAGATAAAGGTGACAAGACCGCTCACCGGTCCTCCGCAATCAGATGGAAGAACGTGCCGGTGGCGTGGCCGCGGCGCGAGCCGGTTTCGGCAATGACCGCGCCCGTTGCATCGTGCACGACCGCCAGCGGCGTGTCCGGCTGGGCAAGGATGGTCGAGTAGTGGAATTCGTGGCCACGCAGGCGCGCGCCCGCCCGATGGCCCGGCATGGGGGCGGCGAGCGTGGCAAGACGATAGCCCAGATGCATGCGGCGCTTGGCAAAGCTGGTCTCCAGGCCGAGCAGGCCCGTCATCTCGTGGCTGACGCCGTCGGCATCAGTCAAAGCAGTTCCCAGCACCATATAGCCTCCGCATTCGCCGTGCACCGGCCGCGTCTCGGCGAAGGCCCGCAAAGCGTTGCGAAAGCGCGCATTGGCCGCGATCGTCCCGGCATGAAGCTCGGGATAGCCGCCGGGCAACCAGCATACATCGGCGCCGGTATCGGGGCTTTCATCGGCGAGCGGCGAAAACGTCGAGATTTCGGCGCCCGCGGCGCGCCAGGCTTCCAGCATATGAGGATAGACGAAGGAGAAAGCCGCATCGCGCGCGAGTGCAATGCGCTGCCCGGGCGGCGTCACGTTGAGGCCGTTCGCGGCGGGTTGCGGCGACCAGTTGGCGGCCGATCGCAGCACCGCATCGAGGTCGACATGCTCGGCGACGAAGCGCGCAGCCTCGTCGATCAGTTTTCCGATCTCCGCCTGCTCCTCGGCCTGCACGAGGCCAAGATGCCGCTTCGGCAGGCTGATCTCGGCATGGCGCGGCAGCGCGCCGAACACCGCGATGCCGGCATCGTTGAGGGCACGGCGCACGAGATCTTCATGGCGGGGACTGGCGACGCGGTTGAGCACGACGCCCGCAAGGCGCACGCCGGGACGATAGTCGCGAAGGCCTGCGGCGATTGCGGCTGCCGTCTGCGCCTGTCCGGACGGGTCGATCACCAGCACCACCGGCCAGCCCAGCATCTCCGCGATGTCAGCGGTCGCGCCGGTGCCGGAGACACCGCGCGCGGCGACACCGTCGAACAGGCCCATCGACCCTTCCGCGAGCACGACATCGGCATCCGCACCGCGGCTGACGAGATGAGCGATCGCCTCGCGGTCCATCGCCCAGCTTTCGAGATTGACGGACGCGCGCCCCGTGGCAGCGGCATGGAACGCAGGATCGATATAGTCGGGCCCGCTCTTGAAGCACTGCACGTTCAATCCGCGATTGCGCCAGGCGCGCGCCAGCGCCAGCGTCAGCGTGGTCTTGCCGACGCCCGAAGCAGGTGCGGAGATGACGAGGCCTGCCGCCATCAAGACGCCTCCGGAAAGCGCGGCTCGGCGCCGACGGGCCGATAGCGGCGGTCGTAGTCGGCAGCGTAGAGGCGGCTCTCGTCGAAATCCGCTGTCCCCAGCGTCTTGCCGACCAGGATGATTGCGGTGCGCTCCATCTCGACACCCACGGCCGCATCGAGCGTTGCGAGTGTAGCACGGACGATGCGCTGATCCGGCCAGCTCGCGCGCCAGACGATGGCGACCGGGCAGCTTTCGCCATAATGCGGCGTCAGCTCGGCGACGACCTTGTCGAGCAGATGGATCGAGAGATGGATCGCGAGCACCGCGCCGGTGGCTGCGAAAGCGGCGAGCGTCTCGCCTTCGGGCATCGCACTGGCGCGGCCCGGCGTGCGTGTCAGCACCACGGACTGGGCAAGGCCGGGCAATGTGAGTTCGGCTTCCAGCGCGGCCGCAGCCGCCGAGAAAGAGGGAACGCCCGGCGTGACCGTGGTGGGAATGCCGAGCGCCCGCAGGCGGCGGAGCTGCTCGCCCATCGCCGACCAGATCGCGAGGTCGCCGGAATGCAGCCGCGCGACATCCTTGCCGTCTGCATGCGCAGCGACGATCTCCGCGACGATCTCGTCGAGCGACAGCGGCGCCGTGTTGACGATGCGCGCGCCGGGCGGGCAATGCGCCAGCACGCCCGCAGGAACAAGCGAACCGGCATAGAGGCAGACCGGACAGGTCGCGATCAGGTCGCGCCCGCGCAACGTCAGCAAATCGGGTGCGCCCGGTCCGGCACCGATGAAATGCACCGTCATGCGCCGTCTCCCTCCGCGATCGCGGCGGTCGCGGTGCGATCCTGCGAGACCGCGCGCGTCGCGATCAATCGTGCGTGGGGACCAGCGGCAGCGAGCGCAGCAGCTTCGGCGACTGATCCGGTGCCGAATTTCTCCGCGACGCGCTCTGATTGCGTCGGCGTATCGATGCCGGCCAGGATGTCGGCGGAAACAGCCTTGATCGGCACACCGCATTCTCGCGCGAGTTGCTTCAGCACTTCTGCATCAGCCTTGTCGCTGACGGTCGCCACCGCTGCAAGGCCCGCGGGGCCGCCGACCGCCAATAGCGCCTCGCGCAGCGAAGCTAGTGTGACATCCTTCTTGAATCCGAGCCCGGCGACCTTCATCGGACCGCACTCCATTGCACAACCGGCCGCGCGGCCTCCCATGACCTGTAGCGGCCAAGCGGGGCGGCATGTGCGATCTCGACCCGCATCAGGTCGCCGCCATGGCGCTGATGCAGCTCGCCGAGCAGCGCCTCTGTCTCCAGCGTTACCGAATGCGCAACCAGCCGCGCACCCGGCACCAACCGCGACCAGATCGCATCGAACATTGCGCTGTCGAGACCACCGCCGATGAAGACGGCATCCGGCGCGTCCAGCCCGGTGAGCGATTCCGGCGCCTGCCCTGTAACAGCGATAATCCGATGCGCCAATCCAAACGCCGCGGCGTTGTTGCGAATGTTCGCGGCGCGATCCTCACGCGCCTCGACAGCGATTGCGGACCCACCGCACAGTGCCCACTCGACCGAGATCGAGCCGGAGCCGGAGCCGATATCCCAAAGCCGCTCGCCGGCCCGCGGCGCCAGCGCCGAGAGCGCAAGCGCCCGCACCGGCCGCTTGGTGATCTGGCCGTCGTGGATGAAGAGATCGTCCGACAGGCCGGAGCTGCGGGAGATACCCTGCCCACCCTTCGCCTCGATCGCGATGGCGATCAGGTTTCCAGCGCGATCGCCCGCAAAATTGTCTGCGCGATGCTCCGCGATACTTTCCCGCGGCCCGCCTAGCGCGGCGAGAGTCCGGAACGCCGACGCGCCCCACCCGCGCCCGCTCAGCCATGCCGCGAGATCACCGGCCGCCTTCGCGTCGCGCACGAGGCAAATGATGCGTGCACCATTTGCCAGATGCGGCACGAGACGCTCGAACGGCGCGGCGTGCAGGCCGAGACAAGCAACATTTTCCAGGCGCCAGCCCAACCGCGCGGCAGCAAGCGAAAATGTCGACGGCGCCGAATGCGCGATCCACTCGCCCGCGTCGAGCTTCTCGGCGAGGCCAGCGCCGGCTCCGTGCCAGAACGGATCGCCGGAGGCGAGCACTGCCGTCAGCCGGCCGCGGCGGCTCAGCACGACCTCTGCGTCGAACGGCACCGGCCACGGACGGCCACGCCCAGTCACGCCGGCGAGCGCGAGATGCCGTTCACCGCCAAAGACGGTTTCGGCGGCGTCGAGCGCCTTTCGGCTTGCTTCCGACAGCCCGGCAAGGCCATCTTCGCCGATACCGATGATGGTCAGCCAGGGATCAGCCATAATGCGCGCCCTTATTCTGGGCGGAATTGCCGATGCGAGCCAGCTTGCGGCGGAGATCGCGCGCGCACGCATCGACGCTGTCTATTCCTATGGCGGCCGCACCCGTACGCCCGCCGATCAGCCGCTGCCGATCCGTATCGGCGGCTTTGGTGGCGTGCGCGGGCTTGCCGACTACATCCGACGTGAAAACATCACGCATGTGATCGACGCGACGCATCCTTTCGCGGCCGAGATGAGCGGCAACGCGGTCGAAGCGTGCGCGGAGACCGGTACGCCGCTCATTGCGCTCGAACGCTTGCCATGGACCAGAGTGCCCGGAGACAACTGGATCAAAGTCGCTGATGTCAACGCGGCGGCTGCCGTGCTCCCCGAGCCGCCGACGAACATTTTTCTCGCGATCGGCCGCCAGCACATCGCGCCATTCGCGACCAGGCCTGAGCATGCCTACACGCTGCGTTTCGTCGATCCGCCGGAGGCGCCCCTGCCCTTCACCGCCGACATGATCGTGTCGCGCGGGCCGTTCACGATCGAGGGCGAGCTGGAAATGCTGCGCGGGCGCGGCATCACCTGCATCGTCGCGCGCAACTCCGGCGGCGACGGCGCGCGCGCCAAGATCGACGCCGCACGCATGCTCGGCCTGCCCGTCATCATGATCTCGCGACCGCAACTGCCCGAACGGTTGCGGGTCGAGAGTATGGCCGAGATCATGCAGTGGCTCGGTCATTCGACCCGCCTCGGCGCATAGACCCAGCGGCCAACGCGGCGCGTCTGCGAATTGCCGACGATGACAAGCGTGCGCATGTCAGCCATCTCGGGAGTCGCCTCGTTCAGCGTGACGGTCTCGATTGTCTCGTCATCGGCACTGACCGCGCGCGCGAAGATCACGAGCCGCTCGCCGCAGCCGGCCTCTTTCAACACGGCAAGTGTGCGGCCAAACCCTTCCGGCCGGCTTGCCGAACGGGGATTGTACATCGCAATCGAAAAGTCGGCCTCGGCGGCGAGACGCAGGCGCTTTTCGATCACGGCCCAGGGCTTGAGATTGTCCGAGAGATTGATCGCGCAGAAGTCATGGCCGAGCGGTGCGCCTGCGCGCGCAGCCGCCGCCAGCATCGCGGTGATGCCCGGCAGCACGCGGATCGGCAGCTCCTGATATTGCGGCGCCTGTTCGAGCGCCTCGAACACGGCCGAGGCCATCGCGAACACGCCGGGATCTCCGGACGAAACGACGACGACCTGCCCGCCCTCCGCCGCAAGCCGCAAGGCCTGGCTCGCGCGCTGCAACTCTTCGCGATTGTCCGACGGATGCAGCGTGAGCCCGGCGCGCGGCGGCACGCGCGCGACATAGGGCGCATAACCCAAAATATCGGTCGCGGACGCAAGCGCAGCGGAGACCTCGGGCGTCACCAGCGCATCGTTGCCGGGCCCGAGGCCCGCGATGGTCAGCGTGCCCGTCATTCGGCGGCGTCCGGAAGCCGTCCCTTGCCGTGTACGAGCACGATCGCAAAGTAAGGACAATCGGCGCCATCGATCTCGGCCAGCCGCGCTACGCGCTCGCCCGGCATCGTGCCGCGCTCGACCAGCCAGGCGTCGTCAAGCCGGCCGGCAGAGGCGAGCGCGCGGCGCACCTTTGCGAGGTTGCGGCCGGTCTTCATGATCACGAGCGCATCGGAATCGCGCATGTGCCGTTCGAGCTCGGCTTCGGGAAGCGTGCCCATCAGCACCGTCGTCACGTCGTCGCCGAGTGCGATCGGCTGGCCGACCCCGTTCCAGCAGCCGACCATGCCGGGAATGCCCGCGATCACCTCGATCTCGACGCGGCCTTGCAGGCGCGTGTGCAGATGCATGAACGAGCCGTAGAAATAGGGATCGCCCTCGCAGAGCACGACGACGTCGACCGCACGCGCCAGCCGCGCCAGCCGCTCGGCCCACTCGTCATGAAAGCCGGCGAGCAGCTGCACGTACTCGGCGCTGTCGAAGGCAATCTCCGTCGTCACGGGATATTCCATGGCGTATTCGGTGACGTCGGCGGCCAGCATGCCCTCGACGATGCGCCGCGCCTGGCCGGGCCGGCCCTTCTTGCGGAAAAAAGCCACGTGCTTCGCGCCGCGGACCGTGCGATCCGCGCGCACGCTCATGAGATCGGGATCGCCGGGGCCGAGACCGCAGCAGATGATGCGTCCCATGGCTACTCGCTCCGGCTCGCCAGCGCGTTCACGGCGGCGACCGTAATCGCGGAGCCGCCGAGGCGGCCCTCGACCGTCAACGCCGGCACCGGCGCATCGGCCATCAACGCGGCCTTGGATTCGGCAGCGCCGACGAAACCGACGGGACAGCCGATGATCGCCGCTGGCCGGGGACAGCTTTGGTCCTCCAGCATGTTGAGGAGGTGAAACAGCGCGGTCGGCGCATTGCCGATCGCGACGATCGCACCATCGAGATGCGGCCGCCACAGCTCCAGCGCGGCCGCCGAGCGCGTGTTGCGCATGGATTGCGCCAGCGCGGGAACCGTTTCGTCGCCGAGCGTGCAGATCACGGCGTTGGCCGCAGGCAATCTCGCGCGCGTAATGCCTTCGGAGACCATGCGGGCATCGCACAGGATCGGCGCGCCCTTCTGCAACGCTGCGCGCGCGGCGGTCACCATGCCCTCAGTGAAACGGATATGCGCCTCCAGCCCCACCATGCCGGCGGCGTGGATCATCCGCACCACCACCTGCTCCTCGTCCGGCGAAAAGCGCACAAGATCAGCCTCGGCCCGGATGGTCGCAAAGGACTGCCGGTAGATCGCAGCGCCATCGGTCTCGTAAGCGTGCGGCATCAGTGTCCTCCGACCAGGATGGAGGGATCGCTGACGATGTCGGCACCGTTCAGTCCGCGCAGGGCCGGCTCGTCGCGGGTCGAGCCGCCGCGGACGAGGTCGAAGCCCATGCTGGTCGCAACCAGTGTCACGGAGGATGCACCAGACCGGGCGCAGCCTTTGGCGCAACCGGACACATGAAGCCGCGTGTCGAGGGCGATGCGCGGCGCGAGCGCTGCCGCCAGCGCGCGGGTGTCGGCATGCGCCTCGCGGCAGCGCGGCGCGCCGCTGCAGGCAATGACGCGCAGCGCCGGATCGTAGGGCTCGGTGATGAGCCCCGCTCCAGTCGGCATCTCGCGTTTGCCCTCGCTGAGCACCATCCGCCATGGCGTCATGCGCAGCGCATGACCGCAGCCGGAGAATTGATGCAGCGTCGTATGCAGCATCTGGCCGAACGCGACGCCGACCAGGGCGCCATGCGGATAATGCCCGGGCCGCGACGCCGCCATCACGGGCGCAGGCTCGGTCTCGTCGCGCAATCCGTCGGGCAATGCGGCACCGGCTGTGATATGGGCCGCCATGCGCCCCCGCCCATCCTTGGCGCCGCCAGATGCCATGAACCAGTCTGCGAGTGCGAGCGCGGTGCTCACGACCTCTCCGCGCGCAACGGAGCGACCGAGCCTTGCGCCGTCGGCCCGCACCAGGAGCCGGCCGCCGCGATCTCGCTCAATGCGGACATCGGCGGAATCGCCGGCGAGCACACGCGACTTGCCGTCGTCGATGGCAAAGCCGAATTTGGTGGGGAGATCGAGCGCGCTGTCGGCTAGTGCTTCCTCAAGCTCCGCCGCAAGCGCTTGCGTCTCGTCATTGGGATTCCAGAACGGCGTCACCAGAATGTTGCGTCGGGCTTCGATATCGGAGTCGGGGTCGAGCAGCCGCAGCAACGCAAGTCCATCGAGCAGCCGGCGATGGCCCTGTTCGCTCACGCCCCTGATCTGGAGGTTGGCGCGGCTGGTCACATCGATCAGACCGTTGCCGTAGCGTTCGGCGAGTTCGGCAAGGCCGGCGACCTGTGCGGCATCAAGACGGCCGCCGAACGGGCGGACGCGAACCACGAGCCCGTCGCCCGATTGCATCGGGCGCAGCGCACCGGGACACCAGCCCTTGACCAGAGATGCGCTCATGACTCCTCCCGCAGCGCAGCCGCGATCGAATTGCGACGCGTTCGCCAGAGCGAGGCCTCGTGCAGGCGTGTGAAGCACGTCTCCATCGCGGCGAGAGCCGCCGGGTTATCGCGTCCCATGAAGGCGCGAACGTCGTCATTTCCGAGCGTCGCATCGTAATAGAGATCGAACAGATGCGGCGGCACGGCGTTCGCCAGATGCGCGAACGCGGCCATGTGCTCCAGCGTGGCGGTGATCTCGGCCGCGCCGCGAAAGCCGTGGCGCATCATGCCGGCGATCCAGGCCGGATTGGCCGCGCGCGCGCGGACCACGCGGGAAATCTCTTCCGTCAGCGTGCGTGCGTGGGGCTGCTCAGGCCGGGTCGTATCGAGATGATAGAGCGAAGGTCCTGTCGTGCCGAGATGCGCGGCGGCCGCCGCGACGCCGGCCTCATGCGCCGCATAGTCGGCCGCGAGCAAGAGATCGGTCTCGGGCAGATCCTGGACGTGGACGAACGCATCAGCCGACGCGAGCCGCTGCTCGATGCCGGCGCGATCGGGCTTGATCTCGCCATCGGCGGAGAACGCCCATGACGAGGCCGACAGCCAGGCTTCGCCGGCGGCATCGCGCGTCTCGGGCGTGAAGGCATCGGGGATCGCGGACAGGCCAACGCCATATTGTCCGGGGCGCGGTGCGAACACGCGCGAGGTGCGGAGACGATACGGATTCTCATCGCCCTCTTCCTCGCGCTCTGCAAGCGCTTCCGCAGCGGCTTCGAACAATTGCGCGAGACCGGCGAAGACATCGCGGAACAGGCCCGACACGCGAAGCGTGACGTCGATGCGGGGGCGCCCGAGCTCGGCCGGCGCGATGATGTCGTAGCCGGTGACGCGGCCGGAGGCGTGGTCCCAACGCGGCGCGAGGCCGGCGAGATGCAGCGCCATCGCAAACTCCTCGCCCGCGGTGCGCATCGTTGCCGAACCCCAGAGATCGACGACGAGCCCTTTCGGCCAGTCGCCGTGATCCTGCAAATGGCGGCGCAGCAGCTCTTCCGCGAGCTTGATCCCCTGCGCATGCGCCGATGGTGTCGGCACGGCGCGCGGATCGACGGCAAAGAGATTGCGCCCGGTCGGCAGCACGTCCTGGCGCCCGCGATACGGCGAGCCCGACGGCCCCGGCGCGACACGCTGGCCCGCAAGCGCGGCACGCAGCGCATCCCGCTCCGCCTCGCCACAGGCGCCGCGGCCGAACACGTGCAGTCCGTCGCCGAACTGGCTTTCCTTGAGATCGCAGACGAAGCGGTCGATCCGGGGGATGGCTTCCGCTGGTGCTGCCGAAGCATCGAGACCGAGATCGTCTTCGAGACCTGCGGCGCGTGCCTCGTCGCGGATCGCGGCGATCAGGCGCTGGCGGCGCGCGGGATCGAGGCCATCGGCGGTCGAATATTCGTCGAGCAGACGTTCGAGCCGGCGTAGCCCCTCCGGCACCGCGGATGCTTCCAGCGGCGGCGGCAGATGGCCAATGGTGACGGCACCGATGCGCCGTTTCGCTTGCGCCGCTTCGCCGGGATCGTTGACGATGAAGGGATAGATGATGGGGAGATCGCCGATCAGGGCTTCGGGCCAGCACGCAGACGAGAGCGCCACAGATTTTCCCGGCAGCCATTCCAGCGTGCCATGCGCGCCCATGTGAACGACGGCATCAATCGCCTGCTCGCGGAGCCAGAGATAGAACGCGACATAGGCGTGGCACGGCGTGCGGGCGAGATCGTGATAGTCCGCATCGCGCGTGGTCGCATCGCCGCGCTCGGGCTGAACTGCGATGATCGATTGGCCACAAGCGATCGCTGCGAACTGAAACGCGCCGTCGCGACAGCCCGGATCATTCTCCGGCTTACCCCAGGCCAGCGCGAGATCGTCCTGCAGCGATTGCGGGAGACGCGCGAGTGCGGCACGATAATCGGCAAGGCTCCAGGTCAAACTCTGCTTGAGCAGCGTCTCGCCGAGCGCACCGACCGGCGCGACATCGAAGCCGGCCTCCGCGAGATCGGATACCAATGCTTCGACCGAAGCCAGCGCATCGAGACCGACCGCGTGCGCGATCTGGTGCGGCCGGCCCGGATAGTTCGAGAGCACAATCGCCGCCCGCTTCTCGGCGGCTGGCTTCTCCGCGAGGGCGCGCCAGGCCGCAACGCGCGCGGCAACGGCCTTCACGCGCTCCTCATCCGGCCTGTGCGCCAGGTGCGAAAACTGCAAATCTGGATCCCGTTCGGCGGCCGCCTTGAAGCTCACGACGCCCGCGAACAGGCGGCCATCGACCTCCGGCAGTACCACATGCATTGCGAGATCGCCCGGCGACAGGCCGCGCAGCGACTCCGCCCAGTCCTCGCGCCGTGCCGACGAGAGCGCGACCTGGAAGACCGGACATGACGCAGCATCGAACGGCGTCGTGCCGTCCTCACCCAGGGCCGAGAATGCCGTCGCATTGACAATCGCCGCCGGAGGATTTTGCGCAAGATGTGCGCGCAGACAATCCGCGACACCCCCAGCTTTCAGCGAAGTGACGAACACGCCATACGCGTCAAACCCCTTCTCGCGCAGCGCGGCAATCAGGGCATCGACCGGGCCGGTGTCCGCGGCAGTCAGGTAGGAGCGATAGAACGTCACCAGCGCGCGCGGCTTCCCCTCGCCCGCTGTCGGCGCCGCGATCACGCCGCGCGCAGGATCGTAAAAGCCCATCTCGGGCACGGTCATCTCGCCGGCAACCGGCCCTGCATAAAGACCCGAGGCCAGCGCGAGCTGCGCAATCGCCGCTTGCGCTGCGACCGGACCGCCGGTGTCGCACAGCACCTTGAGCCGGCGCAATGTCGAGACCGGCAAGGTCGAGTACGCATCCAGCCGCGTGTCGTCACAGCCATCGGCCGGCAGGACGGCCAGCACGATGTTGCGGTCCTTGGCGAGCTGCTGCAGGGCCGCGAGGCCATATGGCCAATAGGACTCACCGCCGATCAGACGCACCAGAATGCCGCGCGCCTGCGACAAGGTGCGTTCGACATAGGTGTCAACCGACAGCGGATGACGCAATTCCGCAAGATTGGCGAGCCGCAGCGACGGCAGGCTGTTGCGGCCGCGCCGCCAGCCGGCCGCGAACGCGGCGAGATCGGAATCCGAATACGAGAGCACCACGAGATCGGCCGGGTCCTGGCCGATGTCTCTTGGCGTCGCGGTCTCCTCCAGACCGCGGCTCTCGCGGAAGACGACGTGCATCAGATCTCAGGTCCTTAAATACCGAGCCCCGCCTTGATCGCGGCCTCGTCGATATCGCCGTGCTCGCCGATCACGACGAGCCTGGATTGCCTGTGACCCGCGCCCCAGGGCTTGTCGAACTGGTGGCGGACGCGCTCGCCGACCGCCTGAAGCAACAGTCGCATCGGCTTGCCCGCGACCGCGATATAGCCCTTGGCGCGCAGCACGTTCTGCTCGCGCGCCAGACGTTGCACTGATGCGACCAGCGCATCGACGTCAGTCACCTCGGGAAGATCGATCACGACAGAATTGAAATCATCATGCTCGTGCTCCTCCTCACCATCGTGATGCGAGGGACGCGCGGCGAGATCGTTCTCGGCGGCGGCGCCGAGGCCGAGAATGAGGCGTGCATCGATCGCGCCGTCAGTCACGGGCAGCATCGGCACGCGACGCGGCATCTCGGCAGTGATCACCGCCTTGGCCGCTTCAATGCCCGCAGCCCCCGCGAGGTCGGCCTTGGTCAGCAGCACGATGTCGGCGCAGGCGATCTGGTCCTCGAACACTTCCGACAGCGGCGTCTCGTGATCGAGATTTTCGTCCGCCGCGCGCTGCGCTTCGACAGCAGCCGGATCCGGCGCAAAGCGACCCGCGGCGACGGCTTCGGCATCGGCCAGCGCGATCACGCCGTCGACCGTGATGCGCGAGCGGATCTCCGGCCAGTCGAACGCCTTCAGCAGCGGCTTCGGCAGCGCCAGGCCCGAGGTCTCGATCAGGATGTGATCGGGCCGCACCGGACGCGCCAGCAACTTCTCCATGGTCGGGATGAAGTCGTCGGCGACGGTGCAGCAGATGCAGCCATTGGCGAGCTCAATGATGTTCTCTTCCGGACAGTTCGCGTCAGCGCAGGACTTCAGGATCTCACCGTCGACGCCCTCACTGCCGAACTCGTTGACGAGCACGGCGAGCTTCTTGCCGTTGGGGTTTGCGAGCAGATGCTGGATCAGCGTCGTCTTGCCGGAGCCGAGAAAACCGGTGACCACCGTAACCGGGACTTTTGCGAGCGAGTTCATTCAGCGGCCTCCGGCACGACGGCCGTTGTCGAAATCATGGGGGGAATGCGGGCAAGCGATTGCTTGCGGAAAATTTCAGGGCGGCTGCGCCAGGGCACGAGGCCGTCGGGCGCGGCCGCATAGGCCGCAGCGCCCGCAATGACATCCTGCGCATTTGCATACGTCAGGCGGCCATAGACATAGGACCAGCGGCCGGGCGCGCTGAGCGCCACCGAGCAGCCCTGGCTGCATGCAGACAGGCATTCGACGGGAACCACGCTGACGCCCTCGGGGACGCCGGCCTCGAGGATCGCGCCATGCAGGCGCTTGCCGGGCGTCGCTTCGCCGTCGCCGGGCGTCTCGCCGGCGCGGCAGGTGATGCAGACGTGAAGTGTGACGGTCATCGCCTCTTCCAGAATAAACAGCGGGAGGCGATGAGGCGCGCGGACCCTGACTTGAGAGGCCGCTTCCCCGTCGCAGAACACCCCGTCCGCCGGTCCAAAACTCGTCCGCGCTGGCAGGTCTCCCGGCTTGTGGAGCAGGGCTTTTGCCCTTCGATCCCCGCCTTCCCGATCCCGTCAGGGGTCAGTGGCCTCGGGCATCTCTCCGGTCACGGTCGCGGGGGCGGCTGCAGTTTGGATCCAAATCTTGCCGATTCGGACCCTATCGCATTCCCTCTTCGCCTGTCATAGGACAGGAACCAACGCCGGGCCACCATTTGCCCCCGGTCGCCTCTTGTCAAGCCGAAGGACCCTGTCAGATGACGCCTGAACCGGAGACCCAAACGGCCCAAGAAACCGACGCCAAGACCGACGCCAAACACGCCGCGAAAATGGCGAAGATCAAGGTCGCCCGCGACAAGATCATGGCGACCAAGAGCGGCGAAAAAGGCCTCATCATCGTCCACACCGGCGCCGGCAAGGGCAAGTCCTCCTCGGCCTTCGGCATGATCGTCCGCTGCGTCGCCCACGGCTTTCCTTGCGCGGTCGTGCAGTTCATCAAGGGCGCCTGGGATACCGGCGAGCGGCGCCTGCTCACCGGCCATTTCGGCGAGCTCTGCCAGTTCCACGCCATGGGCGAAGGCTTCACCTGGGAGACACAGGACCGCGCCCGCGACATCGCCGCCGCGCGCGCCGGCTGGGAGAAAGCCAAGGAGCTGATTCTCGATTCGAACCTGCGCATGGTCGTGCTCGACGAGATCAACATCGCGCTGCGCTACGACTATCTCGACATCGCGGAGGTGGTCGACTTCCTGAGGACGCACAAGCCGGAAATGACGCATGTCGTGCTCACCGGCCGCAACGCCAAGGACGAGCTGATCGAGATCGCCGATCTCGTCACCGAGATGACGCTGGTCAAGCATCCCTTCCGCTCCGGCATCAAGGCCCAGGCCGGCGTCGAGTTCTAGAGACACGATGGCGCGCGCGTTGATGATCCAGGGGGCCGGCTCGGACGTGGGCAAATCGCTCATCGTCGCCGGCCTCGCGCGCGCCTTCAGGCGGCGCGGCCTGCGCGTGCTCCCCTTCAAGCCGCAGAACATGTCGAACAATGCCGCCGTCACCGTCGATGGCGGCGAGATCGGTCGCGCGCAGGCATTGCAAGCTCTGGCGGCAGGCGTCGAGCCGCACACCGACATGAACCCGGTGCTGCTGAAACCTGAGACCGACATCGGCGCGCAGGTGATCGTGCAGGGAAAACGCATCGCGACCGCGCGTGCGCGCGAATATGCGGCGATGAAGCCATCTCTGATGGGCGCGGTGCTGGAGAGTTTTGAGCGGCTGAAGGCGCGCGCCGATCTGGTGCTGGTCGAGGGCGCCGGCAGTCCGGCCGAGGTGAATTTGCGCAAGGCCGACATCGCCAATATGGGCTTTGCCCGCAAGGCCGACGTCCCCGTCGTGCTGGTCGGTGACATCGACCGTGGCGGGGTGATCGCCCAGCTCGTCGGCATCAAGACGGTGATCGACCCCGACGATGCAGCGATGATCCAGGGTTTTGTCATCAACAAGTTTCGTGGCGATCCCACGCTGTTCGACGACGGCTACAGGCTGATCGCGGAGAAAACCGCGTGGCGCGGCCTCGGCGTGCTGCCCTGGTTCGCGCGCGCCGGCGAACTGCCGGCCGAGGACGCGCTGGGCCTGAGCGATGCGCGCAAGCCCGGCCAGCACAAGGTCGCCTGCCTCGCACTGTCGCGCATCGCCAATTTCGACGATCTCGACCCGCTCAAGCTCGAGCCTTCGGTTGATCTCGTCATGGTGCGTCCGGGCGAAGCGATCCCCGGCGATGTCAGGCTCGTCATCATCCCCGGCTCGAAATCGACGCGAGGCGATCTCGCCTTCCTGCGCGCGCAGGGCTGGGACATCGACCTGCTGGCGCATCATCGCCGGGGCGGCCATGTGCTCGGCCTCTGCGGCGGCTATCAGATGCTCGGACACAGCGTCGCCGATCCCGATGGCATCGAAGGCCCCGCCGGCGACACGCCGGGCCTCGGGCTTCTGGATGTCGAGACGATGATGACCCCGCAAAAGACGCTCACGCGTGTCGCGGCCGTGCATGCCGCCACGGACCAGCCGATCGAGGCCTACGAGATCCACATCGGCCGCACCGACGGGCCCGATCGTGGCCGGCCGTTCGCGAAGCTGGGTGGCGAGCCGGAAGGCGCGATCTCGAGGGATGGCCGTGTGCAAGGCAGCTATTTGCACGGCCTGTTCACGTCGGATGATTTCCGCAGGGCGTATCTGGCAAGGCTGGATATTCCTGCCGGCGAAGAGCCCTATCACGCGCGGGTCGAGAGCGCGCTTGATGCGCTCGCCGATCACATTGAAAAGCATCTCGACGTCGAGGGTTTGCTCACGCTAGCGCGCTAGGATTTCGGCAAGGCGCATCCACTCGGATTCGCCGCCGGGAAGCCCGAGCCGCAACCATGCCGGGTTCTGCGCGAAGACGCGCGACCAGATCTGCCCGCGCGCGAGCTTCTCCTGTGCGGCCAGCGCATCAGGCATTTTGTAAAGGCGAAACAAAGATGCACCGCCGACAAGTCGCCAGCCTTGCGACCGCACCATCTCATCGAGGCGATCACAGTCGCGCGCAAGTCGCGCTGACGTCACCTCGGCCCAGGCATCGTCACGCAATGCGCGGCCGCCGATTACGATTGCCGCGCCTGAGACCGGCCACGGACCCGACACCGCCGCCAGCTTGCCGATATCCGCGGCATTGCCGATCGCAAAGCCAAGCCGCAGGCCCGCAAGACCATAAAACTTTCCGAACGAGCGCAAGATCAGCAGCCCCGGCCGATCCGCTTCGGGCGCGAGCGACAACTGCGGAACGGCATCGGCAAAGCTCTCGTCGATGACGAGACGGCCGACGCGCGGCAGCAGCGCGAGCAAATCCTGTGGCGTATGAGGTCTGCCGTCGGGATTGTTGGGATTGACGACGATGGCGAGGTCCGCGCCTGCGAGGGCGTCGAGCTCCCCGACCTCCTCGACGTCCCAACCCGCGGCCGACAGCACCCCGGCATATTCGTTATAGGTCGGCGCGAGAATGCGCGCGCGACCGGGGTTAGCGAGTTGCGGCAGCAATTGAATGGCGGCCTGCGCACCGCCCGTGGCGACGATCGGCGCACTGGTGCGATAGGCGTGTCGGGCCGCCTGATGCAGCGTCGCAATCTCAGCGCGCGACGGCAGCGCGCTCCACGCCCGCGCGCCCACCTCGCCCACGGGATAAGGCAGCCGGTTGATCCCGGTCGACAGGTCGATCCAGTCGTCCGCGCGCCCGCCAAAACGCTGCTGGGCCAGATCAAGATTTCCACCGTGCTCGCGCATGTCTCGTTCTTTCACGCGAAGGCCAGGATCGCAAGCAGGCCCGCGAGCAGCAGCATGGCGCGGCGGTACACCGTCAGTCCCTCACTGATGTCGACGGCGAGCGGATCGCGCGCGCCTTCGTTGAGCCATGGCTCGTCGGTGACGCGGCCATGATAGATGCGGGGGCCGCTGAGCCGCACGCCAAGCGCGCCTGCCATTGCCGCCTCCGGCCAGCCAGCGTTGGGCGAACGGTGATGGCGTGCGTCCCGCGTCATGCACGACAGCGCCTCGGATCGTCGCGGCGCCAGCAGCACGAACAGAAAGCCGGTCAGGCGCGCGGGAATGAAGTTGGCGACATCGTCGATCCGCGCCGCCGCCCAGCCGAACGCTTCGTGTCGTTCATTGCGATGGCCGATCATTGAGTCCAGCGTGTTGATCGCCTTGTAGCCGAGGATACCGGGCAAGCCGAACAGCGCGCCCCAGAACACCGGCGCGATGATGCCGTCGGACGCGTTCTCCGCAAGACTCTCGATCGTTGCACGCGCGATGCCGGCCTCGTCGAGCGCGGCGGGATCGCGACCGACGATGCGCGAGACTGCGTCGCGTGCGGCGGCGATATCGCCGGCCAGCAACGGGTTTGCGACGGCAGCGACATGATCATGCAGCGAGCGCAAAGCGACCAGCGGCCAGGCAAGGATGCCCACCAGCACGATCTGCGCCCAGCCCCATGGGAGTATGGATTGAAGCAGCCAGCCGAGTGCGACGGAGAGCGCGATCACCACGAGCGCTCCCGCGACGCCGGCAGCACGGCGCAGCGCCGGCGGGTCGGACGCGCGATTCCAGGCGGAATCGATGCTACCGATCAGCCAACCCAGCCAGGTGACGGGATGGCCGATCCGTGCGAACAGCCATGACGGCCAGCCCGTGAGGGCATCCACTGCCATCGCCACCACCATCGCGCCCGCAAAGCCCAAACCTGCCTCCTGTCCCGCCCCTGTTGCGCAAAGCGGGGGGCGAGCGCAAGCCCCTCGCCCGCCTGATTTCGGCTTTGTCTTTGCCCGCGTTTGGTGATTAGTCAGGCCCTTGGGAGACCTTTATGGCCATCATCTTGATCACGGGCGGAGCGCGATCGGGCAAAAGCGCCCGCGCGGAAGCGCTTGCGCGCAGCTTTCCGGACCAGCCGCCGATCTACATCGCGACGGCCGAGGCGCTCGATGCCGAGATGGAAGCACGCATTGCCCGGCATCGCGCGCGACGCGGAACCGGTTGGGTCGAGCACGAGGTGCCGCTCGATCTCGTGTCAGTTTTGGCCGCAAGCGATGGCGGCGGCGCGCGGTTGGTCGACTGTCTGACGTTGTGGCTCTCCAACCTGCTCCACGCGGAGCGCGACTGGGAACGCGAGGTGAGCGAGCTCGCGGCTGCCCTACCACGTCTCAGGAGCTCCGTTATCCTCGTCACCAACGAGGTCGGCCTCGGCATCGTGCCCGACAACGCGCTGGCGCGCCTCTATCGCGACGCCGCCGGGATCATGAACCAGGTCATCGCTGATGTCGCTGATGAGGTCGAGTTCGTGGTCGCCGGCCTGCCCATGAAACTTAAATAACTGAAATGATGCCGCGCGCCGAGCTTTTCAAAGACGTCGTCGCCGATCTCAGGATGGCGGCATCGTTCGTGACGATCCTGCCCGTCGCATCGTCGAAGCCCGCGGGCGACGGCGCCGTCGCGCGCGCGACCTGGGCGCTGCCTCTCGCCGGACTGCTGGTCGCCCTTGCCGGCGCTTTCGTCTACAAGGTCGCCAGCCGGTTCGGTTTGACACCGAACCTTGCCGCCCTGCTCGCACTGGCCGCGACCGCCCTTATCACCGGCGCACTGCACGAGGACGGCCTTGCCGACACCGCCGACGGGCTCGGCGGCGGCCGCACGCGCGAGCGCAAGCTCGAAATCATGCGCGACAGCCGGATCGGGACCTACGGTGTCTGTGCGCTGATCCTGTCGTTCGGCCTGCGCTGGAGCGCGCTCGCGGCGATCGCCAGTCCCTGGGCCGTCACGCTTGCGCTGTGCGCGGCGCATGCGGCGTCACGCGCGGGGGTCCCGGCCTTCATGTCGCTGGTCCCGCCGGCGCGGCCGGATGGATTGTCGGCGAGCGCCGGAGCGCCGCCGGGCCGCAGCGTCGCGATTGCGTTTGCGCTCGGAACGCTGGTGCTCGCCCTCGCGCTCGGGCCGGGCAAGGCGCTGATCGGCCTGATCCTGCTGTCGCTGGCTGGCCTGTTGCTGGCACGGCTTGCGATCCGCCAGATCGGCGGGCAGACCGGCGACATCCTCGGTGCGTTCGAGCAAACCGGCGAGATCCTGATCCTGCTGGTTGCCGCAGCCTTCCTGGGGGGACGCTGAGCGCATGGTCGAGTTCGACGACGCCTTCCGCCGGCAATTGCGCGAGCTGTTCGTGTGGCGCCGCGACGTGCGCCGCTTTCGCAGCGATCCGCTGCCGGACGGCGCCATCGATCGCCTGATCGAGACGGCCTGCCTGTCGCCCTCGGTCGGTTTGAGCCAACCGTGGCGCTTCGTCATCATCGACGATGCCGCTCGCCGCCGCGCCGTGATCGATGACTTCAAGGCCTGCAATGCCGATGCGCTGAACTGCTATTCCGGCGACCGTGCCGCGCGCTATGCGTCGCTAAAACTGTCGGGCCTCGAACAGGCTCCCGGCCATCTCGCCGTATTCGCCGACAAGGCCAGCGACATCGGCCACGGCCTCGGCCGCGCCACCATGCCGGAGACGACTGAATATTCGGTGGTCGCAGCGATCACCGCGATGTGGCTCGCCGCGCGCGCCGAGGGCATTGGCCTTGGCTGGGTGTCGATCCTGAGCCCGGACCGCATCCACACCGTTCTCGACCTGCCCGATACCTGGAAATTCATCGCCTATCTCTGCATCGGCTATCCCGAGGTCGAATGCGACCAGCCGGAATTGGAACAGGCGAAATGGGAGCATCGGCGCGGCGCGGACGAGTTTACGTTAAGGCGGTAGGCAGTCGCACCATCCCGTCATTGCGAGCGCAGCGAAGCAATCCAGACTGCCGCCGCGGAGGGATTCTAGATTGCTTCGCTGCGCTCGCAATGACGAGGAGAGAGAAGCAACCCTCCGCTACGACTTGCTCCTGCCGGCCATTGCCGCCACGGGCGCGGGTGGCTCCGGCTTCTGGAACATCAGCAGCGGCCGGAAGATGACGCGGCCATAGGCCTCGTAATGGTTCTGGGTCGAGACCGCCATCTTCAGCGGCGTCGCGTAGTTTGCCTCGAACGTCATGAACGACGCGTAGGTCCAGGAGAAGCCGATGCCGACCGAGGCGAGTTCCGTGACGCCGGGGAATGTCGAATACACGCCGCCCCAGTCGGCGAAGATATATGTGTCGAAGCCCCTGAGCCATTGCGACCAGTTGTAGTGCAGCTCGGCGTTGAAGTAGTAGCCGCTGTCGCCGGACGCCGAGTTGGAGGGGTAGCCGCGCACGGTGGTCGGGCCGCCGATCGAGAAGATCTGGTCGCCCGGCAGCAATTTTTCCTGCGTGTACTGCCAGCTCGCCAGCACATTGGTGCTGAAATTCGCCGGCCCCGCCGCACTGGTCGCAATCAACGAGCCGGTGAAGGTGTTGAACGCGCGGTTGTTGCCGAGCACATAATCGTGCCAGGTGATGTAGTTCATCGCCGGCGAAACCGTGATCGAATAGGCATTCCCGGAATTCGTCACCGAAACGCCGGCCGTCGCCTTGTTGTAGTGGTCGTTGGTGACGTCAACAGTGGCAAAGCGGCTGACCGTCTTGCCCTCGATCTCCGCGGCGTTGAGCAGCACCAGCCAGTTCTGCGTGACCCAGACCGGCTGGCTGAAATTGACCGCGGCCTGGCTGGAGCGTCCGGTGACGTCGAGCGCGACGAACGGTCCCTGGATGATCTTGATCTTGCCTTCGGTATAGCTGACGCCGACGCGGCCACCCCAGGGATTGACCGGGATGCTGTAGGCGACGTTGCCGTTGAGATTGCCGTCGGAGCGGATGCCGTAGAAGGTCAGGCGGTCGTCGACGCCGAACAGGCCGTGGCGCTTGTAGAAGGCACCGCCCTCCCAGCGCCCGGTGTTCTCGACGCCCTGGTTGTCGGTGAAGAGCTGCAAGGTGTCGATCGGCGGTTCGATCACCGCGAACTGGAGGTCTGTGAGGCCGAAGCTCGTGCCGGGCTGGAGCAGCGCCTTGATCTGCACGTCGTTGGTGCGGTTGAACCAGGTCACGTCGCGATTGAGTTTTGGAACGTCGAGGACCTCGCCTTCCGGCTCCTTCACGCGCTGAAGGATGTAGTCGGTGCGGGTCTGCTTGTTGCCCTCGATGGTCGTCTTCTGGAGCCGGCCTTCGGTCAGCTTGATCTTGACCACGCCGCCCTTGGCATCCTGGTCCGGCAGCGTCGCGATGCCCGTGACGATGCCGCGCTCGGTGTAGATGGCGTTGATGTCGGCGACGAGCTGCAACAGCGAGGCGATGTCGACGTTCTTGCCGACATATTTCTTCGCGATCTCGTCGAGCTCGGCCGGCGTGATGAACTTGGACTGGTCGAACTCGACCCTGCGCAGGCGGAATTTCGGCCCGCCCGGCTTCAGCAACTGGGATTTCTCCCGCTCACCGCCGATCACCGCGGGCCCGGTGAGCTTGGGCGGCGCGCTCTGCTGCTCGAGCTGGCGGCGCTGCCGGTCGATGTCGTTCTGGATCACGCCGGGATTGATCGACTGGGCGCGCGCGGACGCGATGCAGCAAGCTGCAAGCCCGACACCCAACGCTGCTCCCCAGATTCGCATCCCGAATCCCGTTACCATGCCTGTGCGAGACGGCCAACGGCCGGCTTCGCCATCTCGACAGAAGCGTCCTTCCAGCCCGGACGACCCGCGCGCTGCCCGTTACGGCGGAGCTTGCGCAGGTCGCTCAGTCCCTCGATGTTGACCGCGGGACCGGAGCCGATGGTCTCGACCGGCCGCGGCGTCAGCAGTGCGTCGAGCCGCGCCTGACCGGAGAGACCGAGCAGGTAGAACGTTCCGCCGTCCTTCTTCGCGAGCCAGGTTTCGATGCTCTCACGGCCGTCGCCGTCGACCGGGATGTTGCGCACCATGCTGGCGCCGGTGAAGCCGTAGCAGCAGGTGTGGCCCGCGCCGTAGTTGGTGACGCTCGCCGAAATGTCGCCGGTGTAGAACACCACATAGGCATTGCTGACATTGGCGTTGCCGATTTGAGCCATCGTGAACACGCCGCCCGGCTGGTAGAGCTGGAGCGTCGGCCAGTTGGACGGCGCCGGCGTGCGGTTGTTGAGCGCAACCTGCTGGGTGGCCGTCGTCAGCAGCAGCTGGCCCGGGACGTAGCCGTTCAGGATCGTGACGGCGGGCGCGTCGGTCCAGAAATTCGCATCCACCACCCTGAACTGGTTGACGATGATGCTGTCCGGATCGATCCAGATGTTGGCGTATTTGGCGACGCCACCGTTATGGCCGGTGATGTTCATGACCAGCGGGACCGACGGGTTCGAGCGGACCTGCTCGCCCCTGACGTTGATCGTGTCGGCCGCGAGGTCGAGCTCCCTGACGACGCTGACCCAGTTGATCGTCAGGTCACCCGACGAGGTCATCCTGACGACGTCGCCGCTGATCCGATCGAGCGAGACCGAACCGGCCACCTCGAAATTCGTACCGCCGTGAGCGGAGATCGATCCGCCGCGGAGCGAGCCGGTGTCGGACTTGATGTTGAGGTCGCCGGCATCGCCCGGAATGCCCGTCGTGGTGAGCTGGCTGAAGACGATGTCGTTGACGGCATGCAGGGTCTGCGTGCCGCCGCTCATGGCGGTGCCAAGGGTGATCCCGCCGGCCGTCGCGGTGACGTCGAGCGTGCCACCCACGTTGAGATTATCCCAATGAACGACGGTGCCACTCAGGACCGCGTTGCCGGTCGCGGCCGTGAGGTTATGACCGGTGTTGGTGCCCGCGGCGATCAGCCTGGCCGAGCCGTGGGCCGAGACCGAACCCTGCGTCGGCGCGCCGCCTGACATCACCGTCTGCGCGAGGATGAAGCCGTTATCCGCGTTGACGTTGATGTTGCCGGCATCGCCGCCGATGCCCGTCGCCGTCAGCGCGTTGAATGTCACGTTGTCACGGGCATGGATGGTCTGCGTGCCGCCGCTTTGCGCGGTCTGGAAGGTGATGCTGCCCCGGCTCGCGGTCGCACCCAGCGTCGTCCCGACGTTGAGGACATTCCAGTTGATCGGGCCGCTGGCGGTCAGCAGGCCCGAGCCGGTCGTGGCGGCGAGCGTGTTGCCGGTGATGGTCGTGGCCGCAACGAGGCTCGCCGAGCCGTTGGCCGAGACCGAGCCCTGGCTCGTCACGCCGCCCGACGTCACCGTCTGCGCGAGGATGAAGCCGTTGTCCGCGTTGACGTTGATGTTGCCGACGTCGCCACTGATGCCCGTCGCCGTCAGCGCGTTGAACGTCACGTTGTCACGGGCGTGGATGGTCTGCGTGCCGCCGCTCTGCGCGGTCTGGAAGGTAATGCTGCCCTGGCTCGCGGTCGCACCCAGCGTCGTTCCGACATTGAGCGCGTTCCAGTTGATCGGGCCGCTGGCGGTGAGCCGGCCCGCGCCGGTCGTGGCGGCGAGCGTGTTGCCGGTGATGGTCGTGGCCGCCAGTAGCGTCGCCGAGCCATGGGCCGAGACCGAGCCCAGCGTGGTCACGCCGCCGGACGTCACCGTCTGCGCCAGAATGAAGCCGTTGTCTGCGGTGACGTTGATGTTGCCGACGTCGGCGGTGTTGCCGGTGGTCGTGAGCGCGTTGAACGTCACGTCCTGGGTGGCGTGGACCGTCTGCGAACCGCTGCTGGCAGCAGTGCCGATGACGATGCTGCCGTTGTTCGCGACGGCACTGAAGCTGCCGCTCGCGCCGGTGGCCGTTCCCGCCAGCACCTGGTCGAGCGTCAGCCCGCCAATGCCGATGATGTCCACGCTGCCATTCACCGCGGACAGCAGGCTTGCCTCGGTGTCGGTGAGAACCTTGACGTAGATGCTGCCGGCACTCGCGCTCGCCGACAGCCGCGCGGCGTTGACGGTGAACCGGCTCGTTGCATTGCCGATGCCGTTCGATGCGCTCAGCGACACTTCAGCGCCGGTGCCGGCTGCGACGAACTTGGTCTGACCGTCGCCATTGTCGATGATCGCGCCGAGCGAGGCGACGCCGCCGGCCGTGACGATGATCGAGGGCGCGTTCGAGGCCGCCGCGTAGGTGAGCGACGAATTCAGCTGGCCGATCGTCGCATCGCCCGTGGTGGTCACCGAGATCAGCCCGGCCGCGTTGATGGCCGAATAGGCGCCCATCGACAGTGTCGCGGCCACCAGCGTCACACCATTCGAGCTGCTGGTCGCAACCACCGGCGCGGCGCTGGTGCCGGCCGGGATGGTGATGGCGCGGTTGGCGAGCAACTGCATCAGACCGACGCTGGTGATGCTGGTATTGATGGTGAGTGCGCCGCGCGCCACGTTCAGCGTGAGTGCGCCGCCGGCCGTCAAGGCCCCATAGGTGCCGCTCGTGCCGACCGCGAGATCGCCGGTGACCGCGAGGATGCTGAGGTCACCGACCGCAGAGCCGGTCACCGCGCCCGAGATATTCACCTGCAGCGGCTGGAACGTCGCGCCGTTGAAACCGATGCTGCCGCCGGCGCGCAGATCGAGGTCGGTGCCCAGAATATGGATCGCGGTGCGGTCCGTGAAGCCGGCTTCGGCATAGATGCTGCCGGTCGCGGCGAGCTGGATCGCATTGCCGGCGGAGATGTTGCCGAGGACCAGATCGCCGGTGGTCTGCCTCACATAGATGCCCTGCCCCGACGAGACCTGGTCGAGCTGGTCATTGGCCGGATCGGCAAAGGCGATCTGGATCGCGTTCGGGTTGGTCGCTGGATTGCTTCCGGCGGCGCCTGCGGCGCCGATATTGCCGTGCTCGGCGATCAGGGTCAGGTTGCCGATATCGCCCGAAATCACGGGCACGCCGGTCATGCCGGCGGTGATGCTGTTCACGGCATCGAGCTTGACGTCGCCGCGGCCGGTCACCTCGATGCCGTTGGCCTGCGCCGCCGTGATCGGGCCGTAGCTCGCGGTGACGCCGCCGAGCGTGAGGCTGTTCTTGCTGCCAAGATAGATATTGGTCAGCGCCTTGGCCGAGATCGCGATCGGGTTGTCGACGACCACGAGGTTCTGCTGCGACAGGCTGACCGTATAGGTCGTGATGTGGGTCGTCGGGTCCGTGACCGCGCCGACCGTGAGCTGGCCGGGGCCGGCCGACGAGAGCAATGCCTTCTGCGCCGCCGACAGCGCCGAGGAATCGACGCTGGTGAAGGTGAACGTCTGGGGCGCCGCCGAATTGCCGATCGAGCCGCGCGGCGCGTAGAGCATGATCTGGCTGGCGCTGATATTGGCCATGACGTTGTCGTCGATCGGCGGCGGCGCCGCGCCGACGGCGGACGAGGACACCACGTAGGAGAGCTGGTCCTGCGTCCAGTTCGAACCCGCGGTGATGATGCCGTAGACCCGTTCGGTCGTTGCGAGCGTGTAGGTGTAGCTCGCACTGTAGTTGTTCAGCGCCGTCTGCAGCGCGGCGTTGGTCGGCAGGCGCTGATCGGCAGAAGCCACGCCCTGGAACAGGCTCGTGAACAGACCCGACGAGAGCGTGCTGCCGAACACCGTCCCCAGCGCATCCGCGGGTGCGCTTCCGAGCAATGTCGTCAGCCCGCTCTGGAGCTCAGCCGTCGAGATCTTGCCGAGCAGGAACTGATCCTTCAGGAACCGCGTCGTGGCCTCGACCTTCATCTGCGTCGTCGTGACGTTGGCGGGGTCGATGCCGAGCTTGGCCGCCACCTGCGCCCGCAGCACGGTCTGGCCCACCGAGGTCGGATTATAAGTGCCGTTGGCGAAGGCGATGTTCTTGAGCTGGAAGTAGTCGTTGTAGGCCGCCGTCACCATCGACTGGTAGCTGTTGACGGCGGCGGTGGCCGGATTGCCGTTGAGCAAATTGAGATTATTCCAGACGTCCTGGAGATGCGCGGTCTCCGCCGCGGAGATACCAACCGTCGCGCGGCCGTTCAGGATGCTGGCCTGGTTGCCGTCGGAACCGGCCGCCGCCAGGAAGACTGGGCCGCCGGACGACTGGATCGTGCCGATCCGCAGATCGCCCTTGGACTGGACGATGTAGGTGCCGGTGGCCGAGGCGCTTTCGAGAACGCCGCCATCGACGGTGCCGTCGGACTGCGTCGTACCCGTCGCTTGAATCACCAGCGGCTTGATGTTGGTGAGCGTCGTCGCACCATTGACGACGCTGCTGGTCGCGCCGATCGCGCCGCCGGAGGAATTGATCTCGATGTTCTTGCCGATCACGACGGGAGTGGCGACGTCATAAGCAGCCGCCGAGTTGATGTCGCCGGTCGCCGAGATGAAGACGCTACCCTGCGGCGCGCGGCCGGACACACCCGAATTGACCGCGACCTGGTTGATCGAAAGCGAGCCGACCGCCGCGATCGCGATGTCGCGATCGATCGACGTGGCGGTGAGGCTGCCGCCATAGACCTGCACCTGAACGGGAACACCGTTCGTGCCGAGCGAGCCGATGCCGCCATCGCCCTGCAGCGTCACGTTCTTGCCCGAGATCATCGGGTTGTTGGCGTTCGCCCCGGCGGTGATGGCCGAATTGGTGCCGAGAGCCCTGACCGTCGTATCGCCCGAGAGGTTGTTGATCGGGCCGTTGATGACGATGCCGGAGTTCGAGGTTACGGCAACGGTGCTGACGCCACCGCCGCTGAACTGGATGTTGATCGGGTTCGACGCCTTGACCGTGTTGGTCAGCGTCAGGGTCAGGTGATCGTAGATCTGCTGGTACCAGTTGTACTGGGCGTCCGCACCGCAGCACTTCTCGGGGTGAGTGTTGCCGCCGCCACCGTGATAGCCACCGGTCGCGGTGATGACTTCCTGGAAGTTGGCGGTCTGCAATTGGCCGGTGTTGCCGCCCCCTCCCGTGGCCTGCATCACGTTCTCGACCAGGCTGACGGTGCGGGTCCAGTTGTCTCCGGACGAATTCGGCGTGTAGTGCCAGCCATAGTCGAACTGCGTGCTGGTCGTCGGACGATCGAGCGTCGCCGTGTCGACCCACTGGTAGTACATGTTGGGCTTCACGGCGTACTGGATGCCGGCCGTGCCGCTGAGGCCGGTCAGCATCGCAGGGTTGTACGCGCTCGCATTGACGCTGTTGGTCCGGTACGTCGACACCTGCTGGCCGCCCGATGCGGACGGATTGTAGACGTACCACGTCGTCTGCTGCTGGAGCTGATCGACGATCTGGATCACGCTCGGCGCGCTGACGCCGGTGTTGATGGTGTTGGTGACGAGCCCCAGCCCGGTCGAATTGTTGACCGTGATCGTGCCGGCGCCACCTTTGACCGCGATCGTGCCCTGGGCGGTGCCGTCGGTCGAGGTCGAGATGATCTTGCCGTTCAGGTAGACGTAGCCGCCCGAGCCCTGCACCACGCCGTTGACGAGGATCTGGTCAGTGAGCGCGTTGTACTTCACCCCGATCTTGATATCGCTGGAGACCAGCGGCGTCGCAGCCGCCGTGATGTCGTAATAGCTGCCGTTCCGCGCGTTGGTCTGAGCCTGGGCAAAGGCCGCGCTGTCGTTCTTCAGGTTGTTGATGGCGGTCAGCGCTCCGCCGCCGATGTCGACCGAGTAATTGCTGCTCGTGCCGCTCTGGATGAGGCCGTTGACGTTGATGACCCCCGCCGAGATGATGATTGCCTGACCGAGGATGAAGGGCGCGTTCGCCGGGTTCTGGTATCCGGATGGCGTGGTCGAGCTCCAGTTGGTGCTCGCGTTCGAGGACGCGGTCCTGGGCGTGATCACGTCGTTCTGGATATTGACGACCTGGAAATAGGCCGAGCAGCCCGAGCAGTTGAACGGCGTCTTGTACGGACCGCTGTCGGTGTAAACGCCCTGGCCGTCGTACGTCGTTTTCTCCCACGGCGCGGTGCTGATCGACTGAACCGTCGGCCCTTCCATGATCGCGAGCGTGGCGGTGCTGCCCACGCTGCCGGCATTGGGGTTGCCGTTACCCGGCGCACCGGATCCCATCGGCAGGAAGATCGCCGAATAGAGCGACACGCCGTCGTAAAAGGTCATCAGCATGCGCGCGGTGAAGATCGTGCTGTTGGCGGCCGTCTGCTGAACGCCGCTATGGCCGTCGACGCAGCAGTAATAAAAATACGGGTGGTTGCCGCCGTCGCCGATATGCGGGCTGGTCGCGTAGTCGCCATAGGCGCCGAGATAAGTCGCCGCCGCCATCACCGCCGTCAGCGTGTCGTTGTCGGCCGGCTTGTACTGGACGCCGGCCCATTGCGAAGTGACATCGTGGTTGGAGTTGTAGAAGCTGCCGAGCCCGCCGAGGAAGATGAACGAGCCGTTGGGCGCCACCATCTGGATGGTCGCGGCATTGAGCGACTGCGACGCCACGACGCTGCCGAGCTGGCTGGTGATCTTGAGCAGACCGTTCTCGTTGGTGACGATGCCGTCGAAATAGATGTCGGGCTTGCGGGTCAGCTGGTTGCCGTTGTCGTCGACGCCGAGCCCGGTGCTGGGATCGACGCGGTTGTAGGTCGCCGAGATGTCGATGATCGGCGTGGCGCTCGGCGTGGCGGTGAAGGTCACGTTGGAGTGCGAATCCGGATCGACATGGTCGATCTGCCGGTAGGTGATATTGCCGCCGGTCACATTGGTGACCGTGAGGTTCGCAAAGTCCATGAAGTCGAGGCCGCGGTTCTCGACCTTGATCTTCGGCGAGCTCAGCGCGGTGACGGAGGGCGCCGTGTGACCAGCGGCGCCGTTTCCGCTCAGCTTCTGCGCCAGGATCGAGACATTGCCGGCGGACACCAGGATGTCGCCGAACGCGAAGGCGTTGCCGGGGGCGTCGGAAGTATAGGGCGCCTGCTGGATCAGCGCATTGATCTGACGCTGGATGTCGCCGGTCGGATCGGCGCCGGACGGCGCCATCGTGGCGGGATGTGCCGACGTCGACGTCGAGAGCTGGGTCCGGATCTGCGTGTCGGTCAGGCCGGTCAACGTGACGAGCTGGTTGACCATGTTCTGGTAGGGATTGAAGCCGCCGACGATGGTGTACTGGACCGTCTGGTGGTTCCAGCTCTTCACCGGGCTGAAATGGTCGACGTCGGCGACGTATTCGAGCGTGGTTGATAGCGACGAGTGCGGGCTCGACGTGCTCAAGACCGGCGCGCTTGCACCGAGATCGATCGTGATCGTCACGTCGTTGTTGATGCCCGCCACCACCATGCCGTTGAGCGCGACATCGCCGCTTCCGCTGGTATGGCTGTGGTTGTCGCTGTTCTTGGCGCTGAAGATGTCCAGATACGGGTTGTAATTGCTGCCGTTGCCGGCCGCGGTGACCTGGCCTTGCGTTGCGCCCAGGTAGATGTCCCGTACCCCGAAGACCCGCGAGCTGTCGGCCAGCGTCAGGCTGGTGTCGTTGCCGGCGTTGGCCGTGCCGCGATAGAGGGTGGAGATCGGAATGGCGGTGTTGTTGTAGACGACCGTCGTCGCCGTCGCCTGCACGCTGCTGAAGGTGATGCCGTCGCCGGAGATGCCCGCATAGATATTGATATCGCGCCAGGCTTCGATCGTCGTGCTGCTGCCGACATTGACGGCCTGGTTGGCGTGGACCCAGGTGTTGGTGCTGGCGCCGACGCCGGCGATCGCGCCGTAGAGGCTGGCGTTGGCATTGTTGGAGGCCGCCATCTTCGCGGCCGAGCCGATATAGATCTTGCCGACGCTGAACAGCTCGCGGGCATTGATGTTGACCGCGAGCGTCGCGTTCGCCGTCATGTTGGACGCGGCGCCGCCGCCGGCGAAGAAGCTGGCCGTGGCCAGGCTCGCCGTGTCCCGGGTGTTCAGCGTGTTGTAGGCCTCGATGTCGATCACGCCCGCCGCCACCCGCGGATCGCCGTTGAGGCTCAGGACTGTGCCCGTGCCGATATTGGTGGTGACGTTCTGGGTGACGTTGGATTCGCTCAGCGCGGCAGCCCCCGAGAACGAACCGCCCGAGCCCGACCGCGCACCGCCGCCGGCCTGGTTGACGATGTCGTTGGAGATGACGACGATGTTGCCGCCGTCCGTGTTAATGATCAGATGCGTTCCGATCTCGGCCGTGGTGATCGAGGTGACGTCATTCTGCGCGTTGCCCGCCGAGACGCCGGCCGTGGATGCCTGATAGGCATCGCCGCTGGCGGCATAATTGGTGGTGTGCGTGGCCTTGACGCTGAGGCCGCCGAAATAGAGCGTGTCGTCCGTCGCGCCGCCGTCGAACCGCGCGTTGGTCACGGCGGTCGAGCTGGTCGTGGCGACCGCGGCCGCGCCGGCATAGGTGCCGCCCGCGCCGACCGTCGCGTTGGAGACGTTGGCATCCGTGCCGGTCGCCGTGATCTGAAGGATGCCCGTGTAACCGGTGTGATTGAGATGGGTCGCGTCCATATCCGCGGGCGCGCCGAGATAGGCATAGGTGTGCGCGTTCGATGACGTCTGCGCGACGGTCGCACCCAGTGCCAGGAACCCGGTCGAAAGGCCGGTCGCCTCGGCGTATTGGGCGCTGTCGTTCTCGGCCGCGATCGCCACGTCGGCGTTGGGGAGCGTAATCCCCGTTCCTCCATACGCGCTGACAGTCGCGTTCTGGGAGGCCCTGGCGTAGCTGCCCTGCGCGCCGATCAGCGAACCGCCGCCGCCCGCGAGCGCATAGGCGTAGGTCGTCGTGCCGCCGGTCGGGACCAGCGCCATGGCGGTCACCGCGAGTGCACCGCCCGAGAAGCTCGTGTTGTCGCCGACATCGGCCGTGACCTGGGCTCCGACCATCGACTTGGCAATGGCGACGCCGACCGCGCCACCGCCGACCGAAATGCCGATCGCGGTACTCGACAGATTGGGCGTAATCGACGCCGACACCAGCGTCCCGATACCGGTCGCCGACGTGGTGATCGAGGAACCGGTGCCGATCTCGGCCAGGACGGTCGAGTTCTCGGTCGCCTCGGCATCCGCACCGACGCCTGCGAGGATACCGCCGCCGAGTGCGGTGGCCGTCGTCGTCAACCTGCCGGCACCGGATGCGCCAACCGCCAGCGTCGAGCTATCGACGGTGGCGCCATCCAGAACCTTGGCCGCGACCGAGCTCGATCGTCCTGCCGTGGCGACCGAAGCGCCGACGGCTGCGGCGCCACCGGTGACGCCGCCCGTGAAGACGACCTGCGTCGAAGAATCCTGCGCCATGACGGCGACGCCGGTACCGCCCGTGCCGGTGATCTGGCCGCCGATCTGCGCCGTGACCGTATTCGTGACATTGCCGACCGCTACGGCGGCCTGCGCGCCGAAGTAAAGCGCAGCGCCACCGGCGATCGCCTCGGTGTCGATGGTCTTGCCGGCGTAGGGACCGGTGGTGGCGTCCTTGACGACCGCCGCAACGGCGACCGAAGGCGCCGAGACGATCGCGCTCAGATTTGCGAGCACGCTGCTGTTGACGCTGGTGTAACCGATGCCGGCACCGATGCCGACATTCTTCGCAAAACCTGCGCCGAGCAGATACATCTTGGCCGCGTTGGCGCTGGTGGCGGCGACGGTGACCTGCGAACCCGTGACATTGCCGCCCGCGATCTGCGCGGTGACGCCGTCATTGCCGCCGGTCAGCACGCTGCTGACGTTGTAGGTCGAGGTCACGTTGGCATTGTTCGGATTGCCGGAGGTGCCGCTGGCGACTGCGTTGCTGCCATGAGAGGAATTCGTCCCGGCATTCACCGACGCGATGGTGCCGTTGCCGCCCTGATTGAGCTGGCCGGTCTGCTCGCCCTGCGTATCCGGATCGGCGGTGTTGGTACCGATGATGATGACGCCGACGGTCGCGCCGATGCCGACACTGCCGCCGATGCCCGCGGTCACTGCGTACGACAGCACTTCCTTGGTGCTGAGCGCATTGACGTTGATCGCGCCGGACGAGTTCAGATCGCTGTTGCGGCTCTCCGCAATGGTCTGGCTCTTGAACGTGATGACGTTGGCCGCCGCGCCGACACCGACGCCTCCGCCACTTGCACCGATCGCGAGCGCGCCGGCGATCTCCTTGATCGCCACGTCCTCGGTGGCGAGGATGGTAACCGCACCGGCCGCCCCGCCCGTCTGCGACTGCAGCGTGGTGTCGTAGACGCCGGCGATGGTGGTGTTGTTGGCGATCTCGATATTCGCCATGCCGGCGATCGCCGCCGTCCCGGTCGAGAGCGCGCCGCCGACCGCATAGGCCTCGAAGCGATTCTTTGTGGTGGCCTCGACGTCGAGCGCACCGCTCAAATTGAGCGCGGTCGTGTGTGCGGCGCCATTGCCCTGATAGTGGAACTCGTCACCGACATAGGCCTCGGTCCGGTTCGCGGAGACCTGGACCAGGAACGCCGCGCCGATCGCGGCCTGGCTGCCATAGGCGCCCGAGCCGTTCGCGGAGAAGATGCCGGTGTTGTTGGTGGCGTTCACCGTGAGTGACGCAGCCGTCAGCGAGCCGCCGTCGAAATAGGCTTCCGTCGTCGCCTGGAAGACGTTCAGGCCGACCGAACCGGTGTTGAAGCCGATTGCGATCGAGGACGCATCCTGCTCGGCATTGGCCTTCACGGTGACGGCGCCGACCGTCGGGCTCGACGACTGGACGCCGCCGACGGTGGCATTGGTGATGTAGGCCAGAGTGTCGCGCGACATCGTCGTGCTGATGATGGTGGCACCGCCGCCGCCGTTGCCGGTGGGCGGGATGATGCCGGCGCCGAGCGTGCCGGAATAGGAGAAGCTCGATGCGGCCACCTCGATCTGCGGCGCCAGCGTCGAAGACGTCAGGCGCGTGTCGATGGCTGCGCTGTCGATATAGGCCCGGGTCGCTCCGCTCATCACATTGGTGATCGGGTTGATCATGATGGCGATGCCGCTGCTCGCGGAGAGCGAGGCGACATTGGCCACGACCGCCTGGTGCGAGCTTGCGACGACGGCAAGGCCGCGCACGGTGTCCTGGTTCTCGGAGAGATCGGGCGTGGTGTCGCTCGGCGCATGGGCAGCGCCGAGATCGAAGGCATGGACGAGCGTGCCGTTGTTGACCGACAGCGTATCGGTGGTGCTGGTTCCGCGCGCATCGACCTGGGTGTTCACCCCGCTGATGTAGGCCGCAGTCGTCCCGGTGATCTTGTTGGTGACGAGCGAGCCGGCGCCGCCGGCCGCGCCCTTGCTGATGGAGACAGCGCCTGCGAACACCGCCGCCTTGTCGTTGTTGCCGGCGATCACGCCGACGTTGTTTGCGGCGATCACGTCGGCGCCGTTGATACCGTTGGTCCCGGCAGCAGTGATGCTGGATGTGACGTTGGTCCCCAGCAGATTGGTGGCGACCGAACCGGCCAGCCCGATCTGCGACGACATCGCGATACCGACGGCGACAGTCGAGATGCTGGCGTTCGAGTTCGCATTGACGGCGACGTTGCCCGAGGCCCTCAACTTCGAGCCGGTGACGCCCGCGCTGACATTGTTGGCGATGCTGCTGTAGACGAGCGCCAGGCCCGCGGCGCTTCCCTGCGTCGAGGCACCCGCGACGGCGGCTGCTCCGGTGATGCTGGAATTGTCGCTCGCGTTGACGGTAATATTGTTGGCCGTGACGGCCGATTGCGTCGCGCTGGACAAGTTGTTGCCGATAGACGCCGAAACGGTATTGGCGATCGAGCTAATCGTCATGCCGCCGACGCCGGAAAACTGACCGGTCGCGAGACCAAATCCGATCGTGACCGACTGGATCTTCGTGGAATCGACCGCGCTCACGCGGACACTGCTGTTGGCACCGGGCGCCGTCAGCAGCACGTTGGCGATATAGGCCGAATGCGTCGTCGCGATGGTATTGTATATCAGAGAGGCGCCGACATTGTTCTTGCCGGCCTGGATGGTGCCGGCAACGGAGATGATGCTGGCGCCCGGACCGTTACCCGCGCCGTCGTTGAGCGCCGCCGCGCTGAAATCGATGCAGTTCTGCGTACCTGTGCCGCCGGCGGCCGTGCACGTGTCCGCTGCGAGCCGGTTGTTGTTCGACTTCTTGACGAGGTTTCCGAGCGCCGTATCGAGGTCCGACACGGCGCCGCTGTCGGCCAGCACCGTCACGCGCCCGACATTGATGTTCACGGTCGCGCCGCTGTCGATATAGGCCGTCGTGGTCGGCGTGATCTCGCTGACGACGACCGCGCCGGCAAGCCCGTTGGCGTTGGCGCCTCCGCCGCCGGAGGCGGCACCGGCCGCAATCACGCTGGCGCTGTCGGCCAGCACCAGCAGCGTGTCGTAATTCGAGATCGAGCTGCTGCGGACATGCGCGTCGGTGGCCTTGCCGCCCGTGGGATCGCCGATCGAGGCATAGGTCAGGCCGATACCGACGCCGGCCTTGCCGCCGGACATATAAAGTGAGCCACCGCCAATCGCGATGTTCGTGGTCTGGTAGGCATCGACCTCTATCGCGCGATTGACCCCCGTCGCCTGGCCCGTGATGGTCGAGCTCTCGACATAGGCGTTGGCGCTGTCCGTCATGATGCCGACCGACCCCGACAGAGCGGCCGCATTGGCTGATGTTCCGCCGGCCACGCCGATGGCGACGACGGTTTCCGACCCGCCGTTGAGCGCCTGCACCGTCACATTGCTCTGGTTCTGCATTGTGGTGCCGTAGATGTAGGCGAGCGTGGCATTGTTCGAGATCGCCGCCGCGATGGCGGCGCCGATGGCAGCGCCCTGAGACGACCCCCCCGACATGTTGGCCGCGGCGGAGCCGGAGCCGTTGCTGAGGATCGTGTCGTTGAGCGCCTGCACGATCGTGTTCGTCGTCACCGCGCTGGTCGGAGTGAACTTGTTGACCGACGCATTGTTGATGTAGGCGCTGGTCCCGAGCGAGACGTCGCTCACCGACGAGCTGCCCGCCAGGTCCATCGTAAAGCCCTGCGTGCCCGATCCCGAGCTCGAGGTGATCTTGCTCGCAGCCAACGCGATCCCGGCCGGTCCGCCCGTCGCGGCGGTACCGGCGGCGTTCGCCTTGTCGGCGAAGCTGGACAGTTGCGGCGAGGAAATCGCCGCCGCGACGGCCGCTGACGTGATCCGCCCCGAGGTGGTGGCGCTGATCGTGAGGTTGTCGACGTTGACCAAGCCGCTTCCGCCACTGTTGCCGGCAAACGGATCATTGCTGCTGAACGGGCCGGGCCGGATGTCGGAATGGTTGTCGCCGATATAGGCGGACGTATCCATGTTCGCGCCGAGATAGGCAACGGACAACCCGACCGCCGAGCCGCCGCCGGCATTGACCGCACCCGCGATCGTCACGACCGACAGATCCTGCTGCGCCAGGATGTTGATGGTCGGAGCATAGGCGCTGGCTTGGCTGGAGATCGAGGCGTGCGTCGTGTTGTTGAGGAAGCCGAGCGAGGTGATGCCGTTCAGCGCCAGCGCGCCGCCGGCCTTTCCGGATGACGGCGCCACCGCGACGAACTGGTCCGAGGTGATCGCGTTGACGGCGATATCGTCCGCCGCCCGCAGCGTCGCACCGTCCGAAACGCCGGCGATCGTGCTGGTGTTGAACTGGACGAAATTGAGCGAGCCGCCCACCGAGGAACCGCCGGAGGTGTTGCCGGGCAGGAAGCCGAGGGTACCGACATTGCCGGCGGCATCGATCGAGGCCGTCGTCGTCGTCGCCGCGATCTGGATGCTGGCGTCGTAGGTGTGGACGTCGCCGTTGTTCACCGTCGCGCTGCTGCCGCAAGACGTCGTGCATGTCGCCGTCAGGCTGGCACTGCCGGCCACCCAGGCCGTCGTGTTGTTGTTCACGACGAAATGGTTCATCGAGCCGGCGACGGCGATCGTATCGCCCGCATCCGCCGTCGCGTTGGCATAGCTGGTCAGGATGTTGCCGCCGACACCGAGATTGCCGTTGAGGTGGCTCAGAACCTCGCTCAATCCGTCCCACTTCAGCCAGGTATTGGTGATCGGCATCCAGGTGCTGGCGTCAACGGCGATGTTGGCCGCATTGATCGTGGTGCCGCCGCCGATATAGGCGTTCGAATTGTGATTGAAATTGCCCCAGGCGACCGCGGCGCTGACCGCGACCCCCTCGCCGCTCGAAGCGTCCTTGGTGATCGCGGAAGCCGTCGCATTGCTGCGCACGCCCCGATCGATCAGGGTGCTGACGACCGCGACATTGCCGCTGACATAGAGGCTGGGCGCGCCGCCGCTCGGATTCTGGCCGATCGATGCGGTCGCGTTTTCGGTGCTGTTGGCGAGCGACAGCGCCCCCGCGGCCTTGAAATTGAAGCTCACCGGCATCAGCGAGACCATCTGCTGAGCCATCATCCCCGAGATGCTGGGGCTGGAGACCAGGAACTCCTGGATCGCGCCGACGATGGCCGGCGTACCGACGATGGTCGAGGCCATGGTCGAGTTGCTCGTGGTGTTCGAGGTCGCCTCGACCAGGACGGAGCCGTTCATCCGTGACGACGCGTTGGTGCCCAACGACGAACCGAGCTTCGCGGTTGCGGACGTAGTGACGTCGCTGATGGCGAGCGCCCCGCCGACGCCGCCGCTCGCATTCGGTGTGCTCAGCACCACCGAAGTGGCACTGGTCGCAAACGAATTGTTGTTGATCGCACGCACCGTCAGCGTGTTGCCGGATGCGGTCACATTGCCGACGGAAAGGTGCGCGCCGGTCGCGACATTGGCCGTGGTCGAGACCGAACCGGTGGAATAGGCAACCGTCTCGACGAATTGCGCGCTGGAGGTGGCCGCGACCGCTGAGACATTCAGCGTACCGTCGTTGATGGCGTGGATGCCGAGGTTGCCGCCCGCGCTGATCGTGGCGCCGGAGGCGACATTGGTGGTGACGTTGCCGTCGATCTTGCCAACGACAGCCGAAGCGCCGATCGGCGAGCCACCGAGCAAGGTGCTTGCAATGGCAGGATCCTGCGCCGTCTCCGAGGCGTGCGCGGCGATGGAGACGTTGCCGGTGCCGTTGATGTTGGCGTTGCCGTTGATATTGACCGTGGCGGTGGCGCTCGCGGCCACGTAGCCGCCGTTGATGCCGAGCATCGAGGCCGCAAGCGTGGTGCCCACCAGCGTGAAGAGGCCGGGGACCGAGCTCGTGAAGCTCGACGTCGCTGTCGAGACCGAGGCGATCGTGATGTCGCCGCCGGTGATCCGGCCGTCGACCGTAATTCCCGAGGTCGCAGTAGCTTGGCCCGACAGCTTGCTGTCGCTCGCGGTCGCTGCGAGCGTCACATTGCCGCTGGTGTAATGCGTGCTGGCCGAGTTGACGGCCTGCGCGAGAATTTGCGCGCCGTTCTGGATGTCGATCGTCCGCGCCTGGATCTGGATGTGGTTGGCATTGCCCGTCGAAAAACCATTGCCGTCGAGGTGGCGGGTATCGACCACCGCATGGGCCGCCAGCGTGACCGAGTTGTCTGCCTGGATCAAATAGGTGGCACTGGAGCCACCGGTGATGCCCGCGATGGTGTTTGCGATCGCGGTATTCGACAGCGTCACGCCGGTGTCGCCCTGGCTCGCATCCCCGATGACGATGTCGGTCGGGTCGATCAGCAGCGTGCCTGCCTTGCCGTTCGGCGCGCCGAGATTGATGGAGATGCCGCTGCCGATGTCGAACACGCCGTTGGCGCTGAAATCGACCAGGCCCGCATTGCCGGTCTTCGCGCTGGCGTCGAACTTGGCGCCGCCCGCCACCGTGAGATTTTGCGTCGCCTTCAGGCGGATCTCGCCGGTATCGCCGGTGGTGCTGGCGATATTCAGCTTCGCGTTCTTGCCGATATCGATGTTGTTGCCGGCCTGAACGGTGATGTTGCTCGGCGCTGTGGTCTTGCTCTGCGCGGTCAGGCGTCCGTTGACCCTGGCGTTGTTGACCGCGCCGATATGGATCGAGCCGTTGCTGACGGTGATCGCGCTGGCGCTGCGCAGGCCCTTGGAATTGACCGAGGCCGCGAACTTCGCGGCGTGATCGAGATTGGCGATGTCGCGCTGGGTGGCGCCGCCGACATAGACGTTCTGTCCGGTCAGGCGCACGCCGTCGATGGCATTGACCCGGCCGTAGATGCGGATGTTGCCGTCGGGCGAGACCGGGAAGGAGCCGGCCATCAGGTTGCCGACCGCCGACTGGTTGATCTGCCCGCCCGCGCCGACCAGGCTGTCGGTGAACTCGCGCGTCGGCGTCGAGACGTTGAGGCTGCCGACATTCACGACGCCGCTGCGGCCGACCACAAATCCCTTGGGATCGGCGAAATAGACGTTACCGCCGATCGCACCGTTCATGTACGAATTGAGCGTGCCGTTGACGTAGACAGGCGCGTCGCGAACGATGTTGACGAGGTTCTGGGTCCCGTTCGGCAGTTGCAGGTTGACGGTGTTGCCCTGCCCGACGCTGAATTGCGAGAACGAGTTGAAGGCATTATTGCCCGAGATCGTCGACGTCGTGACGTTGGTGACGCCGCCTGAGGTCTGCAAGGACGTCCCGGTGCGCCCATCCGGCGTGATCACGTTCGCCGTCTGCGCCTGAACGCGGACGCTGTACGCCGGCAGGAAGACCATCTGCATCGCGCAGAGCAGCGACATCGAACGGAAGCGCGCCAGCCCCCGCAACGTCATCGGCTCGTCATCGTCTCGCGTCGCAGATGGTCCGCGCATTTCAGATCCTCGTCATCGGCATTGGCGCCGATCCACAACCGCGTGGGAGAATGTCGTGACGTCGCCCGGCATCAGAATTGGCCGGGCGGCAGCTTGAAGATGTCGGGGCTCTTGGCGTCGGCCACGTAGAACAGCAGCAGGCTGGTGGGGGTCAGCACACGCTGGTTGTTCTCCTTGTTCTCGAACGTGCCCTGGAGCAGCAGGATCACCGAGCGGTCCTTGGCATCGCTGCCGCGGAACATCACGATGCCGCCCGCGACCGGCATGTTGACCGCAATCGAGTCGGGTTTGAAGCCTTCGCCCATGAAATGGGCGCGCAGGATGTTGGCGTTGGAGAACAGCTTCTCCGCCGTCATCGCCGTGTCGGTCCCCTTCGACCACACCGCTCCGACCTGGATCAGCGACTTGGACTTGTAGCCGAACACGTAGGAGAGCTCGGCGGTACCGCCGTTCGGCAGCAACTCCGGAGCGGTGAGCAGCAGGCTGCGCGTCAGCTCGGAGGCGTTGTCCTGGATCTTGATGGTGTCGGGCTTGGCGCTGAAGTCCTTCGTCATCGCCGCACGCACGTCGGCCTCGTTCATGCCGAACCTGGCGGAGCGGAAGCCGTCGATCGCCTTGATGGCCTTGTCCTCACCGGCGGCGGCTGGCGTCTCGGCGGCGGCCGTCGACGTTGCACCGGCCGGCGCCCCGGCGGCGGCAGGCGCAGCCCCCGCCGCAGCGGCCCTGGGTGTGGTCTTCTGCTTTGGCACCGCGCCTTGAGCGGCGAGCGGCCCGGCTGCAACAGATGTGAGGAGACCGACGAGAGCCGGTACGAGATAGATTTTGCGCATCGAAAACCTTCGAAACAAAGCAGAAAACAAACTTCAAAAATCAGCAGCTACGAAATCGACTTCTCCGCGCCGTCGTCGCAAACGAGACGGAAATGTTGCAACGCCACAAAGCGTTACAGATCGTCACGAAGCAGACAAAGCCCGAAACAGCGACTCTTTGGTCAGGTAGGAATACGGTATCGGACTGCTGAATGCTGCGAATGAACATTCATATGCGTTCTTTTTCATCAATTGTGGCCATTAGCCTTTCGCGTTATGCAGGCGCTCGGGAATTAGTTTTGCGAAACATTTCATGATCAAGCGGCCTGCTCCTGCCCACACTGTGCCGGCGCTTGCCCGCCGTGATTTCCTTCGCCTTGCCGGCACAACCACCGCGGGATTTTTTGCGCTCGGCGCGACGCCGTCGGATCGCATCCGCATCATCGGCTCGCTGACGGCTTTGTCGCTCGACGACGAACTGACCAGACGGAGCCTGACCGAAGCTGCGACCACGCGACTTGGCGGTCTCATCGCAGGCTTGAGGCAACGAGGCTGGGTCGAAGGCGTCAACTTTCGCCTCGAACTCCGCTCGACCTTCGGCGGCCCCGACAAGTTGAAGATCGCCGTGCAGGAGATCATCGATCTCAAGCCGGACGTCATCCTGACCGGCTCGACAGGGGAAACCGCGGCCGTCCTGGCGGCCACCAGGACGATCCCGATCGTGTTCGCGACCTCCAACGATCCCGTCGGCAACGGCTTCGTCGAGAGCCTCGCCCATCCCGGCGGCAACGTCACGGGCTTCACCAGCAGCACCCCCGAGATGGGCGGCAAGTGGCTTCAGCTCATCAAGGAGGCCGTGCCTGATATCGCGCGTGTCGGCGTGCTGTTCAATCCGGCGACAACGCCTCGCGCCGGGCGCTACTATCTCGACTCCCTCGAGCAGGAAGCCGCGACACGCGGGGTGGAGGTCGTCCTCGCCCCCGTCGGCAAGCCGGCGGAGATCGAGGGGGCGATCAGCCGCTTTTCCGAACCGCCCAAGGCCGCGATGATCTCGCTGGTCGACAGCTTCCTGGTGGTGAACCGCCAGGCAATCATTGCGGCGACGGCGAAGTATCGCGTCCCCATGATCTATCCGTTCCACTATTTTCTGGATGCGGGCGGATTGATGAGCTACGGACCGACGCTCGAAGTGCGCTCGGCCGACTATGTCGACCTCATCCTGCGCGGCACCAAGGCCGGCGATCTGCCGGTGCAGTCGCCACGGAAATACGAGCTCCTGATCAACCGCACGGTCGCCCGCTCGCTCGGATTGACCATTCCCTTCACGCTGCTCGCCCGCGCCGACGAGATTCGCGAGTGAACGAACAGGTCGACCAGGGACATCTGCGAACGCCCCCGGGCCGGCTGTTCCGCAAATATCTCTACTCGATCGTCGCGCTCGCCTTTGCCGCGCTCGCCATCAACACCGGCTTCGACGTCTGGTTCTCCTATCGCGAGCAGAAGCAGCTGCTCGCGGCGACCCAGCGCGAGCAGGCGGCAAGTGCTGCGATCCAGATCGGCCAGTTCGTCGGCCAGATCGAGAACCAGATCAGATGGCTCGCGCGCCTGCCGCCGGAGCTGTCGACCAACGAGGACGACCGGCTGAACGCGATCCGCCTGCTGCGCCTGTCGCCCGCCATCGCGGAGATCACCGAGCTCGACGCGCAGGGCCGCGAGCAGGTGCGGGTGTCGCGCCGCATCGCGGACAGGGTCGGCAGCAAGGCCGACCTCTCGGCCTCGCCCGCCTTCCGCGGCGCCAATGACAGCCGTGCCTATTACGGCCCTGTCTATTTCTTCGGCGACACCGAGCCGTTCATGACGCTCGCCACGCGCGGGACCGGCCCGGCGCCCAATGTTGTCATCGCCGAGGTCAATCTGCGCTTCATCTGGGACCTCGTCGCCGGCATCAGGGTCGGCAACACCGGCAAGGCCTATGTCGTCGACCGCATGGGCCTCCTGATCGCGCATCCCGATCAGTGGCCGGCGCTGCGCCGCAGCGATCTCACCTCGCATGCGGACGTGCGCGCCGCGCTCGACGGCGTCGGGCCGCCCTCCAGCGGCCTGGTCAAGGAGGACCTGTCGGGCCAGCGCGTGCTGTCGACCTACGCGACGGTCCCCTCGCTCGGCTGGCTGGTGTTCGTCGAGCTTCCGCTCACGGAAGCCTACGCACCGATCTATGCATCGATCGGACGCTCGACGTTTCTGCTGGTCATCCTGCTCGCGATTGCGGTCCTGGTGTCGCTCTGGCTCAGCCGGCGCATGACCGTCCCGATCCAGATCCTGACGCAGGGCGCGCGGCGGATCGGCAGCGGCGATCTCGGCCTGCGGCTTGCGATCAGGACCGGCGACGAGCTGGAAGCCCTCGGCGACCAGTTCAACCGGATGGCCGCGCATTTGCGCGACTCCTATGCGACGCTGGAACGCAAGGTCGTCGAACGAACCTCGGAGCTCGAGAAGACACGCGACCATGCGCTTGCCGAGCACGACGCCGCCGAGCGCGCGCGCAGCGTGGCCGTGCAGGCCAACGAGACCAAGTCGCGCTTCCTCGCCGTCGTCAGCCACGAATTGCGCACGCCGCTGAACGGCGTCATGGGCGTGCTGCAGCTGCTCGACGACGGCAGCCTCGGCGAAGCGCAGCGCCGCCACCTCGCCACTGCCGCTGCATCAGGCGAAACGCTGATCGCACTGGTGGACGCCATCCTGGAATATGCGCGCCTGGAGGCCAGCACCGAAGCGCTGGAGACGCGCGACTTCCGCCTCGACCGGCTGATCGAGACCGCCACCGACCTGATGCGTCCGCAGGCCTTCGGCAAGGGCCTGACCTTCGACCTCGTCTGCGATGCCACGGTCGGCATTTCGGTGCACGGCGACCCTGTCAGGCTCAACCGCATCCTGCTCAATCTGATCGGCAATGCGATCAAGTTCACCCCGCGCGGCGGGATCAGCCTGAAGGCGGCCGCGGAAGAGCGCGACGATCACATCCTGCTGCACATCACCGTGCGCGACACCGGCATCGGCATCGCGCCCGACATGCATGAACGCATCTTCGAGGATTTCGTCCAGGCCGACGACAGCATCGCGCGGCGGTTCGGCGGCACCGGCCTTGGTCTTGCGATCGCGCGGCGCCTGACGCGCCTGATGCGCGGCGAGCTGACGGTCGAAAGCACGCCCGGCAAGGGCAGCACCTTCGTGCTCGAAGTGCCGCTTGGCCGCGCGGCGACCAGCATCGCGCAAGGGGCGCTTCCGCCGCCGTCGCGGCAGCTCAGCGTGTTGCTGGTCGACGACGATCCCGTCAATCGCGAAGTCGGCGAAGCCATCCTGAACCGGCTCGGCCATCGCCCCACCCTCGCCGGCAACGGCGCCTCGGCCGTGGCACTCGCCCGCGACCAGGCCTTCGACATCATCCTGATGGATTTGCACATGCCCGACATGGACGGCGTCGAGGCGGCCTCGCTGATCGGCAAGCTCGATCTGCTAAAAATGCCGCGGATCATCGCCGTGACCGCCGACGTCTCCACCAGCGCGCGCGAGCGGCTCGCCGGCGCCGGCATCACCAGGATCGTCAGCAAGCCGATCCTGATCAATGCGTTGCGCGAGGCGATCGAGGACACCCCGGACGAGCCGGCCGCAGCGCAGCCCGCCGCAGGTGCATTGATCGACCGGCACTTCCTCGACGACCAGAAAGAGCTGTTGGGCCCGGCGCAGATCGCAAAGCTGCATCATCTGCTGCAAGAGACTAGCGACAGGCTGATCGATGACATCGCCAGGGCCGCGGCGATCAGCGATCGCAAGCAGCTTTCGCGGTTCACGCATCAGCTTGGCAGCGCCGCCGGCGCACTCGGGCTCATGCGCCTGTTTGAGCGCTGCCGCGAGGTTGAGCTTGGGGCGCCCTCGATGTCGCCGCTCGAATGCGAGAGCGCCGCGCGCGAGCTCGCCGCACTTCAGAAGGCGTCGATGAGCACGCTGGATGAATTGCTCCGGCCTGAAGAGCAGCGTTCGGTCAGCTAGATCTCCCGAACATGGCTTCCGCTTGTGACCAGCGCAGTCAATCCAGGATGCAGTACGCGAGCATCAAACCCCTGTTTGCGCGATCTGAAAATCCAGCGCGGCACCTCTGAACGGGCGGTCTTCACCACCACCCTGACCATGGCCGATAGCCCAATGCCGAGGCCAGGGGAGCTGCTCCAATCCTCGCGCGGTCGCAGAGTTGAAGGACGACCAATACGGAGTGTCGTGGTGGCGATAGAGTAGACCGCCGGGACCCATATCCGGATAGAGAAGGACGTGGATATCAAAACTCTCGCCTGCTGGAAGATCAGGTCCGAACCAATAGGATGGACTGCGCCCGGGGTCACGACCGACGATGGCTGTCAGGGTCTGCTTCGGCCCCCGAAGTCCCAGCCAGAACGGCGCGATCGAGCCGGGCGAGAAAGCCGTAAAGATCGTCTGCGCCGAGGCTACATCGGTCGTGGCGCTCTGTCCCGACAGTCTGAGCTCAATCCTGCGTCCGCTCGGCAGATGCCCGCTGAACATGGCCTCCACTTCTCCGGATGGCAACTGCCTCCACGAGGCGGGATCGGGACTGGGCAGCGGCCATTCCATCCGCTCCCTTAAGGCACCATCGACATCGAGGACCTGATAACGCAGGCCATGCTCGTCGAGCGCAGCCTGGACGCAATGCAGATATTCGACGCCTTCCGGCATTCTATGAGCCGTTCCCGCGCCTGCGGTGCAGATTTGCAGGACACCGCGGTGCGCCTGCACATCGAAGGCAAGGATGTGGCTGCAGAGGTAGGCAAGGACGTTCTCGTTCACGAGAACATCCCAGAACGGACGAGCGTATTCGTGACCGATCTCGCGCTGATAAGTGCCGGTGAAGCCGTTGACGGGAAATACCGGATGATGGCCAAGGACGAGCTTGTGTCGAGCGTCGCCATGAGCTCTCAGCGTTGCTTCCAGCCAGTCGATCTCGACATGGCCCTCACCTCCGAGGCCGCTCCAGAGCGTGTTGGCGAACACCATCAGAAGGTCGCCGCGCCGCACGAAGTAGGAGAGACCCGCTTGCCCCGGCGGTCCGTTGTTCGGCAAGTCGAGCACGCTGCGGAACACCGCCTCGCTTGGCAAGTCGTAGGTCGTATGATTGCCGGTTGTGTGCCAGATCGGGATGGCCGCACGGTCGAGCCACGCCATTTCCGTGTCGAACCAATGTCGCCACTGCGCGCGCAGAGCGTCCACACCCGGCGTCAGGCCAATGATTTCATCGCCTGGAAAGAGAATGAATTCGGGCTGCGGCCTGAGCCGTTGAACGACTGCGTTGACCGCGGCGAAGGTCTTTTCGTGCAATGCACCCGGCACGCCTGAACAGGAGTCGCCGTACAGGACAAATTGGTGACCATTGCCGCGCGGAAGAATCGCGGGGATCGAATTGTTCACGGAATTGAAGACCTTCCATTGCGGTGATCGGCGCGAAGCATGGCCCTTTCCGTCAAGGGCAACAATGGGTCATTTCGACAAATCAGCGGTGGGCTCGGGCTCGCACGCCCACCGCCTCCTCCCGCCCGAACCGCTCCACCAGAAAATCAATGAACAGCCGCACCTTCACCGACAGATGCCGCGTTGGCGGATAGACCGCGTAGAGCGCGAGTGGCGGTGCGGAATAGCCATCCAGCACCGTTCGGAGCTCACCCTTCCGCAAAGCATCAGCCGCGATGAACTCCGGCAGCAGTGCGAGCCCCCTACCCTTGATCGCGACGTCGCGCAGCACTTCGGCATTGTTGACGCAGAGCGACCAGGCCGGCTGAATCCAGTGGTCGCCGTCGTGGCCGGTGAGCTTCCACTGATTGCCGGTGAGCAGAAAGCCGTAGGTCAGCGCGGCGTGCTCGCGCAGTTCCTGCGGATGCCCGGGCGTGCCATGACGCGCGAAATAGTCGGGCGAAGCGCAGATCATCCGCGCCACCGGCATGATTTTTCGCGCGATCAGGCTCGATGATTCCAATTCCGCGATCCGCAGCGTCACGTCGAAGCTGTCCTGGACGGGATCGAGCAGATCGTCACTGAGGACGATCTGGAGCTGAAGCTCCGGGTACCGCACCATGAAGTCGGCGAGCACAGGCCCGAGCCGCATCGTGCCGAACGACATCGGCGCGTTGACGCGCAACAGGCCGCGCGGCGCGGACTGGGCCTGCGTCACCGCCTGATCGGCCGCCTCGATCTCCGAGAGGATCACGACCGCGCGCTCGAAATAGCGCTGGCCGTTCTCGGTCGGACTGGCGTGGCGGGTGGTGCGGTTCAGCAGCTGGACGCCCAAGCTCTCCTCGAGATCGGCGATGTATTTGCTGATCGCCGAACGCGACAGCCGCAATTGCCGGCCGGCTTCCGCAAAACTGCCGCTTTCGACCACCTTCACGAAGGCCCGGAGGCTGGACACCTTATCCAAGGGCTACCTCGGGCGATTGTTTCCAAATCGTAGACATAGACGTCATATTTGCATGGATTGTCTCCAATCCAAAGCGGAACGATATTTCACCCCAGAGAGCAAGACCGCTCCCCGAATTCTGGAGGACGACAATGTCTGGACTGCACCATGTCACCGCGATCGCCGGCGACCCCATCCGCAATTTCGGCTTTTACACCAGGGATCTCGGCCTGCGCTTCGTCAAGAAGACGGTCAATTTCGACGATCCCGGCACCTACCATTTCTATTATGGCGACGAGACCGGCCGCCCCGGCACCATCCTGACCTTCTTCCCCTGGGCCGGCGTGGGTCCCGGTCGCCGCGGCGTCGGCGAGACCCATCAGACCGCCTTCCGCGTGCCGCAGCGCTCGCTTGGCTACTGGACGCAGCGCTTCACAGAGAAGGGCATCGCCTACGAGGCGTTGGAGAAGCGCTTCGGCGAATCCGTGCTGCCGTTCACCGACCCTGACGGCATGGCGCTCGCGCTGGTCGGCATTCCCGGCGCAGAGAACGAGTCCGGCTGGAGCAATGGCGACGTCCCGGCCGAGCACGCGATCCGTGGCTTCCATGGCGTGACCTTGCTGCTCGACAGCGCGGCCAAGACGGCTGCCGTGCTCACCGACGTGTTCGGCTTCAAGGAGGCGGGCCGCGAAGGCTCGGTGATCCGCTTCAAGGCACCGGGCGATGTCCAGGGCAGCGTCGTCGACATCTACGAGGCCAAGGGCTTTTTGCGCGGACATCAGGGCGGCGGCTCCGTGCACCACATCGCCTTCCGCGCGGCAGACGATGCCGAGCAGGGCCAGATGGTGCAAAAGCTAGTGAGCAATCACGGCCTGCATCCGACCGAGCAGCGCGACCGCAACTACTTCCGCTCGATCTACTTCCGCGAGCCCGGCGGCGTGCTGTTCGAGATCGCGACCGATATCCCCGGCTTCGCCGTCGACGAGCCCGTCGCGACGCTGGGACGTGACCTGAAGCTGCCGAGCTTCCTCGAAGCGCAGCGCAAGCAGATCGAGGGCGTGTTGCCGAACCTGGAAGAGAGAGTGTGATGACCGAGACTGCATTCATCCATCGTTATGAGCCCGCGACCAGCGCGGGCTCCCCTCCGCTCCTGCTGCTGCACGGCACCGGCGGTGACGAGAACGACCTGCTCGGCCTCGGCAAGATGATCTCGCCCGGCTCCGCCCTGCTCTCGCCGCGTGGCCGTGTGCTCGAGCACGGCATGCCGCGCTTCTTCCGCCGCCTCGCCGAGGGCGTGTTCGACGAGGACGATGTGCGCCGGCGCGCGCTGGAACTCGGCGACTTCGTCGCGGAGGCGCGGACGCAATACGGCATCGCCGCCCCGGTTGCGGTCGGCTTCTCCAACGGCGCCAACATCGCAGCCGCGCTGTTGCTGCTGAAGCCGGACGTGCTGGCGGGCGCGATCCTGCTGCGCGCCATGGTGCCGCTGTCGGATCCGCCAAAGCCGGAGCTCGGCGGCAAGCCGATCCTGTTGCTGTCAGGGCAAGCTGATCCGATCATCCCGCCGAGCAATTCGGCGCAGCTTGCAGCGCTGTTGTCGCAAGCGGGCGCGCAAGTCGACCACAAGGTGTTGCCCGCAGGCCATCAATTGTCGCAAGCCGACGTGACCCTGGCCCGGAGTTGGATCGGCAACGTCGACGCGAAGGCAGCATGAACCAACAAGCGGCGCGTCGTGTCCAGACGATGCGCCGCTATTTCACTCGAACCAGCCGCGGCGCCTGAACCAGATCAACGGCAACACCCCGCTGGCGATGATCGCAAGCAGCGCCAGGGGATAACCGAAGGTCCAGCTCAGCTCCGGCATGTTCTTGAAGTTCATGCCCCAGACACCGACCAGGATGGTGGGCGGCACGCCGACGACGGACACGATCGTCAGAACCTTGAACAGCTCGTTCTGCTGGATGTTGATGAAGCCGAGCACCGCATCGAGCAGGAGCTGGATCTTGTCGGACAATCGCGTCTCGTAATCGCTAAGCGAGACGACGTCCTTCGATACGGCGTGGAGACGTTTTTTCGACGCCTCCGTGATCCACTCGCTGCCGACATCGCCTGCAAACGACGCGATGCGCCCGACCCCCAGCAGAACGTCTCGCGACTTGGCGAGGCGATCGGCTAATTCGCCGACGTTCTCCAGCGCCTCACGCATCCTGCGGCTGGACCGGACCGGCCGCTTGCTGCGCACGAGTCCACCCTTGAAGACGCCCCTGGAGAGGGTGTCGACCCTCGCGGCAAGATGCTCCAAAGCATCGGCACCGCGATCGATCATCGCTTCGAGCAGGCTGGTGAACACGCACATGCCGTTCTCGAGGCTGTCGTCGGAGCCCACACGTTTGCTGATTTGGTCGAAGATCGGCAGCTCCGCAAAGCGCACGGTCACCAGTACATGCGGGCCGATGATGAAACCCACCGGCGTGATCTCGGCCTCGTTGTCCTCGCTGAGCCGGACCGCGGGCGAGCCGAGATAAAGCGTGCCATGATCGAAGATCAGGCGGCTCGACGCCTCGATCTCGCTGAGGGACTCCGCGGACGGAATGCGTATCTTCAGCAACCGTTCGACGAACTGCTTTTCCTCGTCAGTGGCATTCAGGAGATCGGCCCAGATGATCTCCGAAGGCATTTCCGCGCCGATGCCTTGCCAATCGTCGGACGGCCACCTGTGCAGTTTGAGCAACGACTGAACTCCGTCATGATCCCGGCACGCCGGATCGCTTATCCAACGCCAGGATATCCGGGTAACGCTTCAGGGTTCCAAACGTTCATTGCCAGGGAGTCTAGAGCGCGGACAAGCCAGGCGCCGATTTGCGCATGTTCGAAGCCTGCTCATAGGCGTAGGCGAGACGCAGCAGCTTGTGCTCGCTCCAAGCGCGGCCCGCGAAGGTGATGCCGAGCGGATAATCCGGCGTGTCCTTGTCGTCGGCGCCCGAGATGAATCCGCCCGGCACCATGACGCTGGGATAGCCGGCCTTCGCCGCGATCACACAACCTCCGCTGCCGGGAAACAGCACCGCATCGAGCCTGTACTGGTTCATGTAGGCGTCCATGCCGCGCGTCTTGGCGGAGAGCAGGTCCATGGCCCGCGCCGATTTGTACTCGCGCTCGCTGAGATCGCCCCTGGTATCGTCGGCGGCGAGGAAGTGGTCCTGGCCGAAACGCAGCGCCTTCTCGGCATGTGCCTCGTTGAAGGCTACGATGTCGGCAATGGTCTTGATGTCAGTGTTGGTCGCCCAATCCTTCAGGTAGCGATTGAGATCGTGCTTGAGTTCGTAGAGGAAGACGACCGGCGGCCTTGCCACAGAACCCGCGTGGCGGCTCAGCGGATTGCGATTGAGCACGGCCATGGTCGTGCCCGGCCCGCCGATCCAGCCAGGCGTCGGCATGTTGGCGCGTACGATCACGGCACCTAGATCCTCCAGCACCTTGATCGCCTCACTCATCACGTTCACCCATGCGGGCGGCAGCTTGCCGTAATAGCAATCGTTCAGCGGATCGGAGGGGTCGCTCGGCACGCCGATGCGGGCACCCTTCACCGCATCGCCTGCGAGGTCGGCGGTGTAATCGGCCGGCCGCTTCTGCCGTTGCGTCGCCGGATCAAGCGGGTCCTTGGCGGCCAGCACGTTCAGCAGCATCGCCGCGTCGCGCACCGTGCGCGTCATCGGACCTGCGGTGTCCTGGCTGTGCGCGATCGGCACGATGCCTGCACGACTGACCAGCCCGACGGTCGGCTTGACGGTGACGAGACCATTCTGGCTGGCGGGAAACAGTAGCGAGCCCGAGGTTTCGGTGCCGATCGAGGCCGCGCACAGGCCGGCCGCCACGGCGACTGCCGACCCTGCGCTCGATCCGCCCGGCAGCACGATGGGGATGCCGCGATCGTCTGTCAGCGCCGGCGCGTAAGGGTTCTTCACCTGACCACCGAGCGAGGAATAGCCCGCGGGCATGTCGACCGCGAGCATGTTGGCGAACTCCGTCAGGTTCGCCTTCCCCAGGATCACCGCGCCGGCCTTGCGCAGCAGCTTGACGACGGTCGCGTCGCGCTTCGAACGCGCCCCCTCCAGCGCCAGCGAGCCCGCCGTCGTCGGCTGCTTGTCACCCGTCGCGATGTTGTCCTTCAGCAGGATCGGAATGCCGGCCAGCGGACGCCTTGTCGACGGTTTTGTGCCGTCGAGCTTGCCCGCAATCGCGAGCGCGTCGGGATTGAGCGCGCGCACGGAGTTGAGAGCGGGCCCATTGCGGTCATAGGCCTCGATGCGTGCGAGGTAAGCCTCGGTCAGTGCCGTGGCCGTGACCTGCCCATTGGCGAGGGCGTGAGCAATCTGGCTCAGCGCCGCGTCTTCGAGCTTCAGGGTGATCGCTGCTTCGGCAGCAGTCGTAACGCGGCCAGCGGCGCGGCGGGATGGCTTCTTCATGGCGTGCTTCGCCTGACGGCGCGTCTCGAACCATGACAGCCGCGATGATGTTATCCTGCCAGTGTTTTGCCCGAGGGGTCAACGACATCGCGCGCTCGCGCAAGCCGTTGAGCAGATCGCGCAAGCCATTGAAATGACTAACCCCCGTCTACTGTGCCCGGGATTTTCAGATTTTAATTTTGGATCACAAAAAAATGGCCACGCTCCAAGGCGGAGGCCATTGTTGACGTGACAAGGTTCGACTTGCAGTCTCGAACTGAAGGCGCGGCCCCTAATCGCAGGTGCGGTTTCGCCGAAGGGCTTCATCGCAAATAAAAAACGCCGCCCGCTTAAATAAAGCGCGGGCGGCGGATTTCCAGCCCCGGGAGGGTGAGAGTAAAATCCCGATACATGTAGGTCTCGACGTCGCGTGCCGAAGTTCATCACGTCGGCAGGTCGAGGCCCAAATTTAGAATGGTGGCTGTAGTCCCGGCGACGTCAACCATCTGTTGAGCTCTCCGGCAACATCGATCTGACCGGCTTTTCGCAAAAGCTCCGTGCGGCGGACGCCGAGGGGCATCCCCTTGGCTTGGAGACGGAGATTGTCCGCCTCTTCCGCGAGACGGTATTCGAATGTCAGTGATTGTCTCGGGGATCGTTGAGCCGACATGTTTGACGCTCCGCTGCATGGTCAAGCGGGAGCGCAACTTGCGTTCACACCACCGATAGATGCCAAGAGCCGCTCGGTGGTGGTGCAACACTGCGCTCTTATCTGCAGAATAGCGAGCGCTTTGTCTCAGTTCCTGCGCCGTTAACTCTGTGTCGAATCAACGCGTATGCAGCGACAAACCCTGATCACTCAGCATCGCCCAGCGCCTTCTTTGAACGATCGACGCGGACCGCTCTAAACTCCGCAGGCCCGTCGAGCAGATGCACCTTTCGGATCTGGTGCTCCCTGGAACTCGCCGCGCTGTCTGCCCTGTCGTCCAATGCCGCGCCGGCCAAACGATGGGCTCGCCGTCGTTGGCGGACCGCCCGTCGACCTTTGGTATCCTCTTTCGTCATTTGACCTCTGAATTGGAGAAACATGTGCCTGGTCAGCCATCTTCTTGCTGAAAGATCCCATCGCTATTTTCCTTTGGTGGCCCAAGACGGACGCTCACCGGTCCAGGCCGGCAGAGCATCCCACTCGGACCAACGCATCCGGCGCTCCTCATCTCCGACCCTCACGAAAACAAAGGGCGCATCGTCCCGGCCGGTTTTCGAACCAACAAAAATTGCGGGAACCCCGTACGCATCCCTGATGATGACAGTGTTTGCCATAGCCAACTCCGGTCTGGGCTTGGGTCTCGGCTTCGAGCGCCCAGCCTGCATTTCGGCGTATCGTCATCGAGCGGACCTACCTCTATAGGACGGCCACGATCGCGATCAGCAGTAGAACGAAGAACGGCGCCAATAGCGGTGGTACGAGCCACCCACGAATGTCGAATTTGACAGGATCTGACATCTAACCGCCTTCCTCTCGGGCCAAGGCGGGAGCGCGATGCTCTCAGTCACCGATAACAGCCATCAAGCGCGCGGTGATGCCGGCTGTGTAACAGCCTTCTCACCAACTAGCGAGATTATTCTCGACCGACTTTCGCGTGCTTGCCCAGCGCGAATGGTGGCCTCCACGTGCTGGTATCCGAACGCGATGATTGTACACGGAATCGCAGATCGCCAGGCCCCGCGGCCAACCCGTTCCTTCGCCATGAAAGGAGGGACCAGATCGCGACCAGGCGGGCGTTACGCCGCCTCGGCCGCGATGGTGACTGTCCCGCTGCTCACGAAGATTCTGTCGCCGCGGAACCAACACCTCCCAGTCATCGGTGTTCCGCCGTTTTCTGAATTATCTCGGCGTCAGTCGTGAAGGCGCGATGTGTCCTTCACCGGGATCGGAAGGCCACCCATTGTCGATTTCGGATTTACCGACGATGACATCATGCCAGTGTTTTGCCCGACGGGTCAATGGCGCCGTGGACCTGCGCAAGCCAAAGAGCCGCCCACGCAAGCCGTTGAAATGACTAACCCCGTCTACTGTGCATGGGGTTGTTTTCAGATTTTATTTTTGGACCCACAAAAAATGGCCTCTCTCTGAGGGAGAAAGGCCATTGTTGAAGCGGCAGGCTCAACGCGATCAAACGGTCCCTACTCCCAGGACCACGTCGAAAAATCGTTCTCGTATTGCGGCACGTCCTTCCAGACGCCCTTCAGCTTCTTCGCTGTGATGGTGATCAGCTGCGGCTGATACATGTAGGCGGAGACGGCGTCGGTGGCGAGCATGCGCTGGGCATCGCCGAGCAGCTTTGCGCGGGGAGCTTCGTCCGGCGTCGACACGATCTGCTTGTAGAGCGCGTTGAAGGTCTCGTTGTTGTAGCCGAGGTAGTAGTCCGGCTCGGTGATCTTGACGAGATCGAACGGCTCGACATGGCTGACGATGGTGAGATCGAAATTGTGCGGACCGTTGCCGGCGAACACCTGCGACAGCCATTGCGCCCATTCGACGTTCTCGATCTTGGCGATGATGCCGACCTTGGCGAGCTGCGCCGCGACGATCTCGCCGCCCTGCCGCGCATAGGACGGCGGCGGCAGCTTGAGCGACAGCTCGAGCGGCGTGGTGACGCCGGCTTCCGCCAGGAGCTTCTTCGCCTTCTCGGGATCAAACGGATTGACGCCTGTGGTGTCGACATAGCCGAGCGCGCCCGGCACGTAGAAGCTGCCGATCGGTGTGCCGAAGCCGTCAGCCGCGCCGTCGATCATCGCCTTGCGGTCGATCGCGGCGAGGATGGCACGGCGGACACGGACGTCGTCCAGCGGCTTCTTGCGGTGGTTGATCGCGACGATGGTCTTGGCGCGGGAGCCGCCGATCATCACGTTGAAGCGCGGATCGGCCTTGAACTGTCCGATGGCCCGTGCCGCCGCAACGCGCGGGAACGCATCGACGTCACCCGAGAGCAGTGCTGCGGTCTGCGCGGCGGGATCGGAGATGAAGCGGATCGTGACCTTCGACAGCTTGATCGCGGCAGCGTTGCGATAGTCGGCCCATTTGTTCAGCGTGATCGAGGAGCCCTTGGCCCAGGCACCGAGCTGATAGGGCCCGGTGCCGATCGGCTGCGTGCCGTTGGTGGCAGCGCTCTTCGGCTCGACGATCGAGCCGCTCGCCTGTCCCAGCAGGAACGGCAAATTCGGCTCGGAATACTTCACCGAGATCACGACGGTGTCGGCATCGGGCGCGTCGACCTTCTCGAAAGCCTGGAACAGGCTCTTGTCCTTGTTGGTGCTGGTCGGAATCGCGTTGCGCTCGAACGAGAACTTCACCGCCGCCGAATCGAACGCCTCGCCGTTCTGGAATTTGACGCCCTTGCGCAGCTTGAACGTATAGGTCTTGAGGTCGGGCGATGCCGTCCAGCTCTCGGCGAGCAGCGGCGAGACCGAACCGTCCTCGTTGATCTTGGTCAGCGTCTCGTAGATGTTGTAGAGCGTGACTTCCGCGATCGCAGCAGCAGCCGCGATGGTGGGATCGAGCCCCGGCGGCTCCAGCGCCATCGCCATAACGACGCTGTCCTTCTTGCTCTGTGCCAGCACCGGCAACGGTGCGGCGGCAAGCGCAGCGGCAAATGCGACGATCGATAGTTTTCTGAACATGCGTAACTCCCCGGCCTTCTCTGCTTCCCAGCCTAAGCCAATTCGGTTGCGGACACTAACCTTCCATGGCCGCCTGCGGCAACGCCATCACCGCTTCCGCCTTGTGACAGGCGGCGAGATGGCCCTCGCCCACCTTGCGTAGCTCAGGCAAGGCGTCGCGGCAATGCTGGTCGGCGAGCGGGCAGCGCGCGACATAGGGACACCCCGTTGCAGTCACCGATTGCGAGGCGATCGCCTGGGCCCCGCGCCGCCGCCGGCCCCCGCCGGCGCGCGCCCGCGGCACGGCATCCAGCAGAGCCCGCGTATAGGGATGGGCGCAGTGCTCGAACAGATCCTCCGGCCGGCCCTGCTCGACGATCCGGCCGAGATACATCACCGCGACCTCGTCGCAGAGATAGTCGACGACGGCGAGGTCGTGGCTGATCAGGATGTAGCTGAGACCGAATTGCTCCTGGAGGTCCTGCATCAGGTTCAGCACCTGCGCCTGCACGGAGACGTCGAGCGCCGAGACCGGCTCGTCCGCGACGATCAGTTTCGGCTGCGTGATCAGCGCGCGCGCGATCGCGATGCGCTGGCGCTGGCCGCCGGAGAACTCGTGCGGATATTTATCCATGTCCGCTTCGCGCAAGCCGACCTGCTTGAGCACCGCGGCGACCCGGGCGCGAAAGGTGGTGCGGTCGGCGTCTTCCAGCACGGTGAGCGGCTCGGCGACGATGCGCGCGATGGTCTGGCGCGGATCGAGCGATCCGTAAGGGTCCTGGAACACAATCTGGAAATCGCGCCGCGCGCGGCGCAGTTCGTCGGCGGAGATTTGGTTGAGGTCGCGCCCGAGTAACGCGACCTGCCCCGAGGTCGGCCGCTCCAGTGCCATCACCACCCGCGCAAAGGTGGATTTGCCCGATCCGGACTCACCGACGATGCCGAGGCTCTTGCCGGCGTTGACCTGCACGCTGACGCCGTTGAGCGCGCGCACCTGGCCCGGCGGACGAAACAGGCTTTCGCGCGGCAGCGTGTAGCGCTGCTCGAGATCCCTGACGTCGAGAAGCGGCGCGGTGCTCATGCGGACAGCGCTCCGACATGCGCGGCCATGGAGACATCGGCGCGCACGCAGCGAACACCGTGACCGGGACCGACATCGACCATCGGCGGCAGCGCAGCGCGACATTTGTCTTCGACCAGCGGGCAGCGGTCGCCGAACGTGCAGCCGGCCGGCAGGTCCGCAAGCTCGGGGACCGTGCCCGCAATCGTCGTCAGCCGCGTGCCCTTGCGCGCGCCGAGCTTCGGGCGGGCGCGAAACAGGCCCTGCGTGTAGGGATGCCCCATGCGGCGGAAGACATCATCGGTCGGCCCGCTCTCGACGACGGTGCCGCCATACATCACCAACATGCGCTGCACGTTCTCGGCGATGACGCCGAGATCGTGCGAGATCAGGATCATCGACATGCCGCGCTCCTCGACGAGGTCGGCAATGAGATCGAGGATCTGGCCCTGGATGGTGACGTCGAGCGCGGTGGTCGGCTCGTCCGCGATCAGAAGGTCCGGCTCGCAGGCGAGCGCCATCGCGATGGTGACGCGCTGGCGCTGGCCGCCGGAGAACTGGTGCGGATAGGCATCGATGCGTTTTGCCGGATCAGGCAATCCGACGCGGTCGAGCAAGGCGATCGCCTCGCGCCGCGCCTGTGCAGCGGAGTATTTCTTGTGACGCCGCAGCGGCTCGGCAACCTGGTTGCCGATCGTGTGCATCGGGTTGAGCGCGGTCATCGGCTCCTGGAAGATCATGCTGATGCGGTTGCCGCGCAGGCGACAATAATCTGCATCCGCGAGCCCCGCGAGCTCGCTGCCGTCCAGCTTGATACTGCCGGTGATGAGCGCGCTGTCCGGCAGCAGCCCCATCAGCGACAACGCGGTGACTGACTTGCCGCAGCCGGATTCACCGACGAGCCCGAGCGTCTCGCCGCGTTTCAGCGCAAAGCTGACGCCGCGCACGGCCTGTGCGGGTCCGCGGCTGGTGTTGAGGCGCACGCCGAGATTTTCGACCTCGATCAGCGGCATGCTGGAACGCTCGCCCATCCTCATCGCTCCCGCGCCAGTCTGGGATCGAACAGATCGCGCAGTCCATCGCCGAGCAGATTGAGGCCGAGCACGGCAATCGCGATCGCCGCGCCCGGATAGACCGCGAGCATCGGTGACTGGAACAGCAGCGTCTGCGCATCGTTCAGCATCCGGCCCCACGACGGCTGCGGCGGCTGCGTGCCGAGGCCGAGATAGGAGAGCGCTGCTTCGGCGAGAATCGCGAGCGCGAACTGGATCGTGACCTGCACGATCAGGATCGACAGGATGTTGGGCAGCACGTGCTCGATGGTGATGCGAAATTTGCCCTTGCCCGAGGCGCGCGCCGCCAGCACGAATTCGCGCGCCCAGATCGCGTTGGCCGAGCCGCGCGTCAGCCGCGTCAGTGTCGGGATCTGGAAAATGCCGATCGCGACGATCGAGGTCACCATGCCCGGCCCCACGACGGCGGCGAGCATGATCGCGGACAGCACCGCCGGAAAAGCAAAGGTGAAATCGGAGAAGCGCATGATGATCTCTTCGGTCCAGCCGCGCTTCGCCGACGCGATCAGGCCGAGGCAGACGCCGAAGGTGAGACCGATGCTCACGGCGATGATGCCGACCGCGATCGTGGAACGCGCGCCCGCCAGCAACAGCGAGACGATATCGCGGCCGAAGGAATCGGTGCCGAGCCAATGCGCGGTTGAGGGCGGGCGGAGTTTCGAGGCGATGTCGATCTCGTAGGGCGACCAGGGCGTCCACACCAGCGACAGCAGCGCAGAGGCGAGCACGATGATGCTGAGCAAGCCGCCCAGCACAAAACTGCGATGCCGGAGCGCGCGGCCCCAGAAGGTTTTGGCGGGCAGACGGCGCGTAACAACCGGTGCCTCAACCGAAGTGGTCAGGGGCGCGCTCACAAATCGTGGACCTTGATACGGGGATCGATGAAGGCATAGAGCACGTCGACCACGAAATTGACGATGACGACCATCGCTGCGAGCAGCATCACGCAATTGCGCACCACGATCAGATCTCGATTGGCAATTGACTGGAAGATGAGGCGGCCGAGGCCCGGCAGGTAGAACACGTTCTCGATCACGATGGTGCCGGCGAGCAGATTGGCGAATTGCAGCCCCATCACCGTCATCACGGGGATCATGGCGTTGCGCAGCACGTGGCTCCACAGCACCTCGCGCTTGCCGAGCCCTTTTGCACGCGCGGTGCGGACGAAATCCTCGCGCAACACTTCCAGCACGGCCGAGCGCGTGACCCGGGCGAGGATCGCGGCCTGCACCACCGCGAGCGAGATCGCGGGCAGCAGCAGCGACTTGATGCCGAGCCAGACGCCATCCTCCCACCCGGCGAACCCGCCGGCGGAGAGCCATTGCAGCCTGACCGAGAACAAGAGCACCAGCAGGATGGCGAACCAGAAGTTCGGCAACGCGATGCCCACTTGCGTCAGCGACATCACGCCGACATCGCCGATCTTGTTGTGATTGGCGGCGGTGTAAATCCCTGCCGACAGCGCCAGCGTCACCGTGATCGTCATGGCCATGATCGCGAGCGGAATGGTCAGCACCAGCCGCTCCGCGATCAGGGCGGCGACCGGCGTGCCGTAGACATAGGAGTTGCCGAGATCGCCGACGAGCAGGCCCTTGATCCATTGCAGATAGCGAACCGCCAGCGGCTGGTCGAGCCCGAGCTTGACGGTGAGCGCGCGCACCGCGTCGGTCGAGGCGTCGGCGCCCATCAGCATCTGCGCGGCATTGCCCGGCAGCGCGTCCAGCACCAGGAAAATGATCACGGATGCGCCGACCAGGGTCGCCAGCAAGGTCAGCAGACGTCGGAGGACAAATACGCTCATGCGCGTTCAGGTTCGGGGCACATCCGCGGCACGATCACCATGTCCGGACGCCGGAGGCAAGGGCTTTGCTGCACACCCATTGTCGTCATTCCGGCCAGCGGGACAGGAGGTCGCTCGAGGCCTCGAACAGCGCGCTCACGCGCAACAATTCTGCGTCTTGACGGAAGCGGCCGACGAGCTGAAGCCCGATCGGCAGGCCGTCGCGGCCGAAGCCGGATGGCAGGCTGACCGCCGGATGCCCGGTCATGTTGAACGGCATGGTCCAGGGGAACCAGTGCGGCCGGACGCTGTCGAAATGCCGGCCGTCGATCTCGATGGTGCCGAACAGATCCTGCTCGATCGGCAGCGCGGTGCGCGTGAGGGTCGGCATCGCCAGGAAATGGCCGCGCGCAAGCAGGGATTGCACACGACGGAACAGCGCGGTGCGCGCGAACATTGCCTCCTGATAATCGATGCCGCTGACCTCGGTCGCAAGCGCAAGCTGCTTGAGGAAGGCCTCGCTCAGCTCGTCGCCGTGTTCGGCCGCGAGCTTGGCAAAGCGCGTGCGCCAGACCGTGTGGTTGATAGCGCGCCAGATCGGCTCGATGTCAAAACCCTCGCCGGAGAATTCCTCGAGCTCGGCGCCGAGCCCGGCCAGAAGGTCGAGGCTCGACCCGAAGCTGGCGGCGACTTCGGCGGACACGGGGCGGCCCGGCGGCGTCAGGCAGTACAGGATCCGCTGTCCGCGCAGATCGCCGCGCGGTACGGCCGCGTCGATGAAATCGGCCACGGGAACGCCGATCGACCAGGGATCGACAGGGTCCTCGCCGGCCATCGCCTGCATCATCAGCGCGGTGTCGGCGACGGTGCGCGTCATCGGCGTGACGTAGGTCTGGTTGCCGAACACATCCAGCGCCTGGCTGTGCGGAACCACGCCGTTGCTCTGCTTCAAGCCCACCACGCCATTGCAGGTGGCGGGGATCCGGGTCGAGCCGCCGCCGTCGGTCGCGATGGCAAGCGGCGCAATCCCGCTGGCAACCGCGACGGCCGCCCCGCCGCTGGAGCCGCCGGAGGAACGCTCCGCGCTCCACGCATTGCGGGTGCGGCCGAACAGCGGCGAGTCGGTCAGGCACTTGCTGCCGAATTCCGGCGTCGTGGTCTTGCCGATCAGGATTGCGCCTTCACTGCGCAGCCGCGCGACTGCCACGGCATCCTCATTCGGGACGTTGTCCTTGTAGGGAACGGCGCCGAAGGTGGTCTTGACACCCTTCGTGTTGACGATGTCCTTGACGGTGACGGGGATGCCGTGCAGCAGGCCGAGCGGCTCGCCGGCCATGACCTTGCGCTCGGCGGCGCGGGCCTCCGCCATCGCCTCGTCGCCGCACAGGGTGATGAAGCAGTTCAATTCGCCTTGGCGCGCCTCGGCACGGGCGAGCACGGCGCTGACGATCTCGACGGGAGAAATCTTCCTTGCGGCGACGAGGCTGCGCAGCTCGGTCGCGGACAAGAGACAGGGATCGCCGTTCATCGTCACATTACGCTCCGAAGCGGGCCGCCGTTGGCCCAAAGACATTGACAGCGAGAATGACAGTTTTGTTAACTCGCCGTCCAATACCATTTTGATGGTCAACCCATACGTTCTCGGTATGCCAATGGATCTTCGCCGGCTCCGCTATTTCGTTGCCGTCGCCGAGGCGCGCAGCCTCGGCAAGGCCGCCGAGCGATTGCGGATGGCCCAGCCGCCGCTCTCGGTCCAGATACGCAAGCTCGAGGCCGAGATCGGCGCGCCGCTGTTCCACCGCGGCACCCGCGGCATGGACCTGACCGAAGCCGGCCAGGCGCTGCTGGCGCGCGCCGGCGAAGCGCTGGCGCTGGCGGCCGACGGCGCCGAAGCCGCGCGCGCGGTCGCATCCGGTCGCCGCGGGCGGCTGTCGGTCGGCTACATGTTCGTGCTGGCGAATGCGATGCTGCCGCGGCTCATTCCCGAGTTGCGCCGCGCGATTGCCGGCATCGACCTCGACTTCGCCGAGCTCAGCGCATCGACGCGCGAGGCCCGGCTGCTCGACCGCAGCGTCACGGTCGCGCTGTGCATGCCGGCGATCAACCATCCCGAGATCCAGGTGGCCCGGATCGGCGCGCAACCATTCATGCTGGCGATGCCGAACCGCTCGCCTCTCGCGCGCATGAGCGCGGTGCCGATAGCGCGCCTCCACGGCCGCCCCCTGATCGCGCTGCCGCCCCCGGAGCGAGACCCCGCCTCCTCCGCGGTCGCGGCCATGCTGCGCCGGCAGCAAGTGGTGATGCCGATCGCGAGCCGGGTGGAGACGGCGCATTCGGCGATGAGCCTCGTTCTGGCGGGCGAAGGCCTCGCCATTCTGCCGGCCTGCGCGAAGCTCGGCGCGCCACGCGGCATCGTGTTCAGACCGCTGCGCGACGCCACCGATTCCATCGACATCGCCGTCTGCTGGCGGCGGGACTCCCGAAGTCCGCTGATCGGAACCTTCCTCAAATGTGCCGAGAGGGCCGTCGCGAAGCTGTGAGCGCTACAAGCTCCAGGTCACCTCGTGGCTCCAGGGCGGATCGGCGCCCGGACGGGTGCAGGTCAGGCCGGCACATTTGGCGGCAAAGGACAGCGCGCGGCGGAGCTCGTCTGTGCCGATCTCCTTGAGCGCCTCGCGCGCGAGCCGCCCCTGCTTGTGCAGGGCGAATAGCAGCGCCGCCTGGAAACTGTCGCCGGCACCGATGGTGTCGGCGACCTCGATCCTTGGCGCCTGTACTTCGATTTGCCCGGCTCCCACGTGCCATGCGGTGGCGCCGTTGTTGCCGCGGGTGATAACGACGAGGCTCGTGCCCTGTCTCAGAAGTGCGCTTGCGCGCTGCTGCCAAGGCTCATCGCCGAAGAGATAGCCGAAGTCGACGTCAGACATCTTGATGAGATCGGCACGGCGGGCGAACTCGGCCATGCGCGCAAGATAAGCCGGCTTGTCCTTGACCAGATTGGGCCGGCAGTTCGGATCGAAGGAGATCGTCGACGACGCCTGCGCATCCGCGACCAGCGCTGTCGTCTCGGCCGCGCCTTGATCGCTGACCAGCGTCGTCGAGCCGACGTGAACAGCCTCGACCTTGTCGAAGGGAATTGTCCCGCGCCGGTAAGTCCAGCTCCGCGTGGCGGTCTGCGCATCGTAGAATGCGTAATGCGACTCGCCCGCCACAATGCGGACGAAGGCGAGCGTGGTCTGGTGATCGCTACGGGTAGCCAGATCAAGCGCGACGTTCGACGCCGCGGCGTGATCCGCGATCATGCGCCCGAACAGGTCGGTCGAGATGCCGCCGACAAAGCCGGTCGGAGCACCCAACCGCGCCATGCCGATCGCGACGTTGAGACAGGAGCCGCCGACCGCGGGCATCACCGCCTCGCGCCCGTCGGCGTTTCGCGTCGGCACGAAATCGATCAGCGCATCGCCGCAGGAAATCAGCATCGGTTTCAGTCCTCGGGAACATCGCGCATCGCGGCCCGGCTGCCGCGATCGACCTCGCGCAGCAGCTTGTACACGTCTCGCTTGCGGGAATGAAACGCGGCCATATCCGGCGCGGTCGGCTCGCTCTTGCGTCCCAGCGCCGACATCTTTGCCATGGTTTCGCCGATCGAAGCATAGGCGCCGCCGGCAACCGCGCCCAGCATCGCAGCGCCCAGCAGCACCGGCTCCTTCGTCTGCGGCAGCGCGACCGTGAGGCCGGTGGTGTCGGCCATGATCTGCCGCACCAGCGGGCTGCGGCTGGCGCCGCCGCCCATGATCATGATGCTGGAATGAACGCCATGCGCGGCAAAGGCTGCGATCACCTCGGCGAGCCCGTAGGCGAGACCGCAGAGACCGGCGACGAACAGGCGCTCCATCGAGTCAACGTCGGTATCGAGATCGAGGCCCGCGATCACCGCGCGGGTGTCGGGATCGGCGTAGGGCGAACGGTTGCCGATGAATTCGGGAAGCACATGCACGTCGCGGGCGAGCAGCGCGGCGCGGCTGGCGTCCCCGGCGCGCGCAATGATGCGGCGCTCGAGGAATTCAATGAGATCGACGCCCTCATTGCGTGCCGCCGCGTTCGCCTCGGCGTGCCCCGGATGCGACTTGAGGAGATGATCGATCGCCGCGCCGGCGGCGGACTGCCCGCCCTCGTTGAGCCAGAAATCCGGCACCATGCCGGAGTAATAAGGACCCCACACGCCCGGCACGAAGCACGGCTCCTTCGTTGTCGCCATGATGCAGGCCGACGTTCCCATGATGTAGGCGAGACGGTCGCTGACATCGGTTGCACCGCCCGGGCCGTCGCGGCCGCCGATTGCACCGATGCCACCGGCATGCGCATCGATCAGTGACGCGCCGACTGGCGTGCCGGGCGAGAGGCCGAGATCGGCCGCAGCAGCTCGGGATAGGCCTTCGCCGAGCCGTGTCCCGGGCGCGACGATGTCAGTGCCGATGCGGGCGTAGTTCTCGCTGACAAAGTCGGACAGGCCGATGCGCTGGAAGAACGGCGCACTCCAGCCACCGCGGTCATGCGCGAGATAGTTCCATTTGCAGGTAACGGTGCAGGTCGAGCGCTGGAGCGAGCCGGTCGCGCGCCAGGTCAGATAATCTGCCAGATCGAAAAAATGACCGGCAGCATCGAAGCTCGCACGCATGTGCCGCTTCAACCACAAGAGTTTCGGCATCTCCATCTCGGGCGAGATCGAGCCGCCGACATAGCGCAGCACGGGATCGTTGGTCTCGTTGATCAGCCGCGCCTCGGCTGTAGCACGGTGATCCATCCAAACGATCACATTGCGCTGCTTGTCGCCACAGCTGCTGACGGTGACCGGCTCACCTTGCTTGTCGAGGACGACCAGGGAACATGTGGCGTCGAAACCGATGCCGCCGACGCTATCGGGCGCGATGGCAGCCTCCGTCATCGCGCTCCGCACGGATTTGACACAGGCGTCCCATATGTCCTGGGACGACTGCTCGACGATGTCGCCGGCCTCGTGCCAGATCCGGATCGGATGCTTGGCGGTCGCGAGCAACATGCCCGCCTCGTCAAACACCCCCGCCCGCGTGCTCGTGGTCCCTACATCGACGCCGATATACGCTCGCGGCATTGTCGCTCCCGGAAGCTCTCGTCAGTTTTGACGCAAGCCTACCAGCAAGTGTAGCCGCCATCCACCAGCACGATGCTGCCGGTCATCAGGCTCGCAGCCTCAGAGGACAGGAACAGCACGACGGAGGCGATCTCTTCCACCTGCCCCATCCGCGCCATCGGAGTTCCACCGATCCAGGCGTCGTACATCTCGGCATTGCTCTTCACGAAGGCATTGAGCGGCGTCTCGATATAGGTCGGCGCCACCGCATTGACGCGGATGCCGCGCGCGCCCCATTCAGCGGCGAGCGATTTGGTCAGATGGTGCACACCCGCCTTGGACGCGTTGTAGAAACACTGCTCTTGCGGCTTGTTGACGATGAAGCCGGACATCGAGCCGACATTGACGATGGCGCCGCTCTTGGCCTTCAGCATGTGCTTGCCAAACTCGCGGCAGCACCAGAAGGTGCCGTTGAGATTGACGTCAATGACGTTGAGCCAGTGCTCGTCGGTCACGGTCTCGGCCGGGGTCTCGCTGCGCGCGATGCCGGCATTGTTGACGAGGATGTCGACCTTGCCGTAACGGGCGACGAGGTCGTTGGCAACCTCCGCTACGCGCTTCGTGTCGGTGACGTCCATGATCGCGGTTTCGATGTCGTAGCCTTTCGCTCTCAACTCGGTCTTTGCGCTATCGGCAACCTTGCTGTCGCGGTCGCCGATGATGACCCTTGCACCGGCTTCGGCCAGCGCTTCGGCACAACCAAGGCCAATGCCCTGTCCCCCGCCGGTGATGAACGCGGTCTTGCCGTTCAGCTTGAATTTTTCCAGGTACATGATGGTCTTCCGTTTCTTGTTAGGCGCGAAGTGCGTTGCCGCTCTGGTCGAAGCGGTGGATGCGCGCGGGGTCCGGCACCAGCGACACACGGTCTCCGGCATGCAGGCTCAACTCGCCGATGTAGCGTGCCGTCAGCATGCCGAGCGGACCGGCATCGACATAAAGGAAAGTATCGCTGCCCAGATGCTCGGCTACCGCGATCGTGCCCTGCCAGCCGTTTCCGCCGCCCTGCTCGATCTTGAGATGCTCCGGCCGCACACCGATCGTGGCCGCGCCCCGCTGCAGGGCGAGTTCACCGGTCACGAAGTTCATTTTCGGCGAGCCGATGAAGCCGGCGACGAAGAGATTAGCGGGCCGCTCGTAGAGCTCCAGCGGCGAGCCGTATTGCTCGATCTTGCCGCCGTTGAGCACGACGATCTTGTCGGCCATGGTCATGGCCTCGACCTGGTCATGCGTCACGTAGATCGCGGTGGTGCCGAGCTGCTTCTGAAGCCGCGTCACCTCGATCCGCATCTGCACGCGCAGCGCCGCGTCGAGATTCGACAGCGGCTCGTCGAACAGGAACGCCTTGGGCTCGCGGACGATGGCGCGGCCGATCGCGACGCGCTGACGCTGGCCGCCGGACAGCTCGCGCGGCTTGCGATCAAGATACGGCGTGAGGTTGAGCGTCGCAGCGGCCGCTTCGACCTTGCGATTGGTCTCGTCCCTGGAGAGCCCCGCCATCTTCAGGCCGAAGCCGATATTGCCGCGCACGCTCATATGCGGATAGAGCGCGTAGGACTGAAACACCATGGAGAGCCCGCGCTTGGCAGGCGGCGTGTCGACCACGTTCTTGCCGTCGATCAGGATCTTGCCGCCGCTGACATCCTCGAGGCCTGCGATCAACCGCAGCAGCGTGGTCTTGCCGCAGCCTGAGGGGCCGACGAACACCACGAAGGAGCCGTCGGCAATCTCGAGATCGGCGCCCTTGATGATGTGCACGGGGCCGAAGGATTTCTGTACATCCTGAAGTGTGATCTGACCCATGATCCGGCAGCCCCTCTACTTCACTGCGCCAAAGGTGAGCCCGCGCACGAGCTGCTTCTGGCTGAACCAACCGAGGACGAGAATGGGCGCGATCGCCAGCGTCGAGGCCGCCGACAGTTTTGCCCAGAACAGCCCTTCCGGGCTCGAATAGGAGGCGATGAACGTCGTGAGCGGCGCGGCGTTCGCGGTCGACAGATTGAGCGTCCAGAACGCCTCGTTCCAGGCGAGGATCAAATTGAGCAGCATGGTCGAAGCCAGACCCGGGATCGCCATGGGAGTCAGCACGTAGACGAGCTCGCGGCCGATGGTGGCGCCGTCCATGCGCGCGGCTTCAAGGATGTCGCGCGGGATCTCCTTGAAGTAGGTGAACAGCATCCAGATCACGATCGGCAGATTGCCGAGGCACAGGATGAAGACGAGGCCGATGCGGGAATCGAGCAGGCCAAAGGTCTTGTAGATCAGGTAGATCGGCACCAGCACGCCGACCGGCGGCATCATCTTGGTCGAAAGCATCCAGAGCAGGATGTCCTTGGTGCGCTTGGTCGGTGAGAACGCCATCGACCACGCAGCGGGGATTGCGATCAGCAGTGCAATCAAGGTCGAGCCGCCGGCGATGATGATCGAGTTCAGCGCGTGGTGGAAATAGTCGCTGCGTTCCTGCACCGTCGCGTAGTTTTCCGTGGTCCAGTGAAAGAACAGGAATGACGGAGGGATCGCGAAGGCTTCGAGCTCGGTCTTGAAGCTCGCCAGCACCATCCAGAGGATCGGGAAGAAGATCAGGAAGCCGAAGAACCATGCTCCGATCGTCGAGATCACCACGTGCTGCGTCGTTGTCTTGCGCGCCATGATTCAGGCTTCCAGATTGCGGCCGACGATGCGGACAAGGAAGAAGGCGACGATGTTGGCGATCACGACAGCGACCAGGCCGCCCGCCGAGGCGGTGCCGACATCGTACTGGATCAGTGCCTGCGAATAGATCAGGAAGGCGATGTTGGTGGTGGACAGTCCGGGCCCGCCGCCCGTGGTGACGTAAATTTCCGCAAAGACGGTGAGCAGGAAGATCGTCTCGATCAGGATCACCACGGTGATGGGGCGCGCCAGATGCGGAAGCGTGATGTAGATGAAGGTCGAGACCGCACTGGCGCCGTCCATCTCGGCGGCCTCCTTCTGCTCCTCGTCGAGGGATTGCAACGCGGTCAGCAGGATCAGCGTCGCGAACGGCAGCCATTGCCACGTCACGATCAGGATCACCGCAAACAGCGGCATGTCGTTGAACCAGTCGATCGGCGTCAGATGGAACAGCGAGGCGAGCCAGGCGAACAGGCCGGACACCGGATGCATCAACAGGTTCTTCCAGACCAGCGCGCTCACCGTCGGCATCACGAAGAACGGCGCGATCACCATCAGCCGCACGAAATTGCGCCCGATCACCGGCTGGTCCATCAGCAGCGCCAGCGGAATGCCGAGCAGGATCGTCAGCGCCAGTACGGAGCCGACCAGCACCAGCGTGTTCTGGAGCGAGGCGAGAAAGGCGGGATCGGTCAGGAAGTAGCGGAAGTTTTCAAGCCCCACGAACGATTCCGAGCCGGGATCGAGCAGGCTGTAATGCAGGGTCGAGAAATAGATCGTCAGTGCGAGCGGGACGATCATCCAGATGAAGAGCAGTCCGACCGCAGGCGTCAGAAGCGACCGCGCGAGAAGCTGCGTCTGCCGGGTTGCCATTCCTCACTTCTCCGCTTGCGGGAAGAAGGCGGCCATCCATTCAGGGAGAAGTGGATGGCCGCAAGTTTGAGCTCAGGAGGGAGAGCTCGGGTTCACTTGATGTAGCCGGCGCGCTTCATCTCGCGCTCGGTCACCGATTGCGCCGCGGTGAGCGCGGCATCGACCGTCATCGACCCGGCAAGAGCGGCCGAGAACTGCTGGCCGACCTGTGTGCCGATGCCCTGGAATTCGGGAATCGCGGCATATTGCACGCCGACATAGGGCACCGGCTTCACCGTCGGTTTGTTTGGATCGGCCGCGTCGATCGAGGCCAGCGTCAGCTTGGCGAAGGGCGCGACCTTCAGGTATTCGTCGTTCTGGTAGAGCGAGGTCCGGGTGCCCGGAGGCACATTGGCCCAGCCCTCCTTCGAGGCCACGAGCTTGGTGTAGTCCTTGCTCGTCGCCCAGGCGATGAACTTCTCGGCCGCCTCGGTCTTCTTGGAGCCGGCGGGGACCGCGAGATTCCACGCCCACAGCCAGTTGGCGTTCTTGCCGAGCCCGGTGTTGGGCGCCAGCGCAAAGCCGACCTTGTCGGCGACCTTTGAATCCTTCGGATTGGTGACGAAGGATGCCGCCACCGTGGCATCGATCCACATCCCGCACTTGCCGGCGTTGAACAGGGCGAGGTTCTCGTTGAAGCCGTTGGAGCTTGCGCCGGGAGGGCCAGCGTCTTTCATGAGGTTCACATATGTCGTGAGCGTCGCCTTCCATTCCGGCGTGTTGAATTGCGGCTCCCACTTCTCGTCGAACCAGCGCGCGCCGTAGGAGTTTGCCATCGCGGAGAGAAACGCCATGTTCTCGCCCCAGCCGGCCTTGCCGCGCAGGCAGATGCCGTAGGTGCCGGCACTCTTGTCGGTCAGCTTTTTGGCGGCGTCGATGACGAAATCCCAGGTCGGCTTCTCCGGCATCTTCAGGCCGGCCTTCTCGAACAGATCGGTGCGGTACATCACCATCGAGCTCTCGCCATAGAACGGCGCGGCATAGAGCTTGCCGTCGGCGGAGACGGCGTCCTTGATCTTGGGCAGCAGGTCGGCGACGTCGTAATCCGCGCCGAGATTGGTGAGCGGCACCAGCCAGCCCTTCTTGGCCCAGATCGGCACCTCATAGGTGCCGATGGTCAGCACGTCGAACTGACCGCCCTTGGTGGCGATGTCGGTGGTGACGCGCTGGCGCAGCACGTTCTCCTCCAGCGTCACCCATTTCACTGAAATGTCCGGGTTCTTCTTGGTGAATTCGCTGGTCAGACCCTGCATGCGGATCATGTCGCCGTTGTTGACGGTGGCGATCGTCAGGGTCGTTTCGGCCATAGCCGGGACGGCCAGCAGGACAGACGCGCCGCAGATGGCGCCGAGGAATCGTTTCACGGTGACCTCCCTAGGATTCGCGCTTTTGAGTATATGCCCACGCGTTGAGCGTATGTTCGACGTCGGCGGGACGGTTGTCAAGCAGGCGTGCAGGCGTTCGCGCAACTTATGAGTGCTGCGGTGCGGGAAGTCGTGCCCCAAACGTCGGTGTCATGCCCCGCGAAAGCGGGGCATCCAGTAATCCGTGCAATCAGTTGGTTTGCCTCAAGAGAGGCCGCGGCGTACTGGATCGCCCGCCCCAGTGCGCATGCGCACAAGGCGGGCGATGACGGCGGTGTGTGCGGGAAGACCGCCAGCCCCTACCGCTCCAGAATAGCCTGCGCGGTGGCCTCGTCCGTGATCAGGCCGTTGATCAGGCGCCCGTTCAGCGCAGCCGTAATCGCCTGCACCTTCGCTGCGCCGACCGCGGCGGCGATCGTTGCCGTCTTGACCGGCACTTCCGGCGGGATGCTGGTGAGGCGCTTGTTGGTGCCGGCCTTGAGCAGGCGGCCCTTGGAATCATAGGCCCAGCCGGTGATCTCGCCGATGGCGCCCTGCCGCATCATCTCGAACAATTCGTCGCGGGTGACGAAGCCGTCGACATGGACCTGCGCCTTCTGGTCCATCTGGCCGATGCCGACGAGGCGCAGATCGGCCTTGGCCGCGACCGCCTTGACCTTCGCGATCGGCTCGATCCGCACCATCTTGTTGCGTTCGTCCTCGGAGGACATCAGGAACGGCAGGGGCATCGGATAATGCCGCGCACCTGTGCGGTCGGCGAGCCGGCCGACGGTGTCGTAGAAGCTCGCCGAACCGTCGGCGGAGATGTTGCCGACCAGCGAGACGATTTGATGATTTGGCCGGTCGATCGGCGTGACGCGCTCAACCGCGGCGCGCACTGCCCGCCCCGTACCGAGCGCGACGATCACGGGCGTCTCCGAACGCAACGTCGCGTCGAGCAAATTGGCGCAACGCTCGGCAATGCCTGCGGTGGCCTGCGGCGCCGCAGGATCGGCCGGCACGACCTCACAATGGCTGAGGTCGAACCGCTCCTTCAGGCGCGCGGCCAGCTCCATGCAGGCCGCGATGGGATGCTCGAGCCGGAACGTGATGAGGCGCTCGGCGAGGCACAGCGAGACCAGCCGCTGAGCGGAGGCGCGCGAGACCTGGAGCATCTTTGCGATCTCGTCCTGGGTGTGGCCGGCAATGAAATAGAGCCAGCCGGCGCGCGCGGCATCGTCAAGCCTCGATTTTTCGTTCTCGGCGGCCATGAGGGTGTCAGGCGTCCTTCCAGAAATTGGCCATCTGCGCGAAGACCCGATCGGCTCCCGCTTCGGACAATATAGCCTGCCCGTCGCGCCCGCGATAATGGCTGCCGCCGACAAATCCCCAGACCGTCATGCCGGCGGCTTTCCCCGCCTGCACACCGCTGACGCTGTCCTCGATCACCAGCGTGCGTCCAGGTTGCGCACCCATCTTCTCCGCCGCGTGGAGAAAGAGATCCGGCGCCGGCTTGCCGTGCCTGACCATTTGTGCGGTGTAGATGCGGTCGCCGAGGAGCGGCGCGAGGCCAGTGACATCAAGCGACAGCGAGACGCGGTCGAGGTCGCTCGACGAGGCGACACAGCACGGCACCTTCAATTCGGACAGCACGGTGCCGATGCCGCGGATCGGCTGGAGTGCCCCGGCAAACGTCTCGAGCACGCGCGCCTTGAGGCGTGGAAGGAATTCGACAGGCAGAACCTGCCCCAGATCGCGGTAGTGATGATCGATCGCCTTCGTGCTGCGTCCAAGGAAGAGTGCGAGCGCCTGCTCCACACCGAGGTGAAAGCCGAACTCCGCCAGCACTTCGGACAGACAGCGACAGCTGAGCAGCTCGCTGTCGACGAGCACGCCGTCACAATCGAAGATGATCAGTTCTGGCCGGCCCGGGTCCATCCGAACATTCGATCATATACTCATAGCCTGAGCAATAGCTCGACGCAAAGAGCCTTCCACCCGCTCTCAACTGTCCCGGTAGCGCGTGCACGTCAACGGCCCACCGGGCCATGGCGTGGTCTTGTTCAAAACAGAAAAAATGCCCCGATCAGCAGGCCTACGGCAAAGGAGCAAAGCCCCAGGGTCGAGACGGAAACGATGCGGACAAGGGCGCGAAGCCGGTCCGCGTACTCCTGCTCCGTCATCTCTCGGTACTGAACTGCCATCGGCACCGCCCTGCCCGGCTTTGTTCGATGCGACGCGATCTAGGACCCTCAATCATGGTGAAGCCGAGGCATTGCTGCCCGGCCGCAATGCCAATGCCGTGATCGAATTCCGGCAATAGCGTCGAAACTGCTCGCTGCTCAACGCCTCTGATTATACACGTCGATGCATACCGCGCCCAGCAGCACCAGGCCCTTGATGACCTGCTGATAGTCGATGCCGATGCCGAGGATGGACATGCCGTTGTTCATCACGCCCATGATCATGGCACCGACCACGGCGCCGCCGACGCGCCCCACCCCGCCATAGGCCGAGGCGCCGCCGATGAAGCACGCCGCGATGACGTCGAGCTCGAAGCCCAAACCTGCCTTGGGCGTCGCGGTGTTGAGGCGCGCGGCGAAGACGAGGCCGGCAAGAGCTGCGAGCACACCCATGTTGACGAAGGTGAGGAAGGTCAACCGCTCGGTCTTGATGCCCGACAGGCCTGCCGCCTTGGCATTGCCGCCGACCGCATAGATCTGGCGGCCTATCACGGTGCGGCGGGTGAGGAAGCCATAGAGCGCGATCAAGGCGCCCATGATCACCAGCACGTTGGGCAGGCCGCGATAGGTCGCGATCAGGTAGGTGAAGTACAGCACCGCACAGGCCAGCACGACGCTCTTGCCGAGGAAGAACGCGTAGGGCTCGACCTCGATGCCGTGCGACAGCTCCCGCGTGCGGTTCCTCGCGCTGGCATAGACGAGGCCGAGCGCCAGCACCGCGCCGATCAGCATCGACGTCGGATGCAGCGTGCCGGCTTCGGGCAGCAATTCCGGAATGAAGCCCGACGACAGCTTCTGGAAGGTCGGCGGGAACGGTCCGAGCGACTGTCCCTGCAACACCGCCAGGGCCAGGCCCTTGAACACGAGCATGCCGGCCAAGGTCACGATGAATGACGGGATATTGAAATAGGCCACCCAATAGCCCTGCGCCGCACCGATCGCCGCACCGACCACGAGACAGATAATGAAAGCGAGCGTGTAGTCGACCTTGTAGGTCACCATGAGAACAGCCGCGACGGCCCCAACGAAGCCTGCGACCGAGCCGACCGAGAGGTCGATATGCCCGGTCACGATCACCAGCAGCATGCCCAGCGCCATGATGACGATGTAGCTGTTTTGAAGAACCAGATTGGTGAGGTTGAGCGGCTGCAGCAGCGTGCCGCCGGTCATGACCTGGAAGAACAGCATGATCGCGATCAGCGACAGCAGCATGCCGTAATTGCGCAGATTATTCTTGATGAAGCTGCCGTGGCGGCGCTCCTCAGGCAGCGAAACCGTCTTGTCGGTCATGGCTGCGACCCTCCCATCTCCGCGGCCTCAGGCACGCCGTTTCCGTTGCTTCTTTCGTTGCGCATGATGGCGCGCATGATCTTTTCCTGCGTCGCGTCCGGGCCTTTGAACTCACCGACGAAGGCGCCGTCGTTCATGACGCAGATGCGGTCGCAGATGCCGAGCAGCTCGGGCATCTCGGAGGAGATGACCACGACGCCGCGGCCGGCTTCCGCGAGCTCGTTGATGATACAGTAAATCTCGTATTTGGCACCGACGTCGATGCCCCTTGTCGGCTCGTCCAGGATCAGCACCTTGGGGTCGGTCATCAGCCATTTCGACAGCACGACCTTCTGTTGGTTGCCACCGGAGAGCTGGCCGGCCTCCTGGTAGACGTCGGAGCAGCGGATGCGCATGCGGTTACGGTAGTCGCTGGCGACCTTCAGCTCGGCGATGTCGTCGATCACCCGGCCCGGCGCAACCTGATGAAGGCTGGCGAGCGTGATGTTCTTGCGGACGTCGTCGGCGAGGATCAAGCCGAGCTGCTTGCGGTCCTCGGTGACATAGGCAAGGCCGGCGTCGATCGCAGCCGCGACGCTCGGCAGCGCGATCTCATGGCCCTCAAGCCCGATTCGCCCGCTGATATTGGTGCCCCAGGATCGGCCGAACAGGCTCATGGCGAACTCGGTGCGCCCTGCCCCCATCAAACCGGCAATGCCCACGACCTCGCCGCGCTTGACGCTGAAATCGATGGTCTTGATGACCTGCCGCTCGGGATGAATGGGGTGAAAGACCGACCAGTTCGCGACCTCGAGCACAGGCTCGCCGATCTTCGCGCTACGTTCTGGAAAGCGGTGAGCAAGATCGCGGTTGACCATGCTGCGGATGATGCGGTCTTCCTGGATCGGCTCGGCAAGGCAATCGATGCTGTCGACGGTACGGCCGTCGCGCAGCACGGTGATGTGGTCGGCGACCTTGGCGACCTCGTTAAGCTTGTGCGAGATCAGGATCGAGCCGATGCCCTGCTCGCGGAACGCCATCAGGCGTTCGAGCAGCGCGGCGCTGTCGGCCTCGTTGAGGCTCGCGGTCGGTTCGTCCAGGATCAGCATCCGCACGCGCTTGGAGAGTGCCTTGGCGATTTCGACCAACTGCTGCTTGCCGACGCCGAGATCGGTGATCAACGTATCCGGCGATTCCTTCAGGCCGACCTGTGCCAGCAGATCCCGCGTGCGCCGGTAGACCTCGTCGCGATCGATCACGCCGAGCTTTGACGGCGGATGCGACAGGAAAATGTTCTCGGCGATCGACATCAGGGGAATCAGCGCCAGCTCCTGATGGATGATGATAATGCCGAGCGCCTCGGAATCGTTGATGTCGCGGAAACGCCGCTCCTCGCCTTCGAAGACGATGGTGCCCTCGTAGCTGCCTGCCGGGTAGACACCGCTGAGCACCTTCATCAGCGTGGACTTACCGGCACCGTTCTCGCCGACAAGCGCGTGAATCTGCCCGGTCTCGACCGAGAAGTTGACGTCACGCAGCGCCTGCACGCCTGAAAAGCTCTTGCTGACGTTGCGCATCTCCAGCATGGCGGTCATGGCGTCGAATCCTCAAATTGGTCGGATGGTATCGCGGCATCCACGTCGTCATTGCGAGCGCAGCGAAGCAATCCAGAATCTTTCCGCGGCGGCGGACTGGATTGCTTCGCTGCGCTCGCAATGACGGAGTACATGGCAACCACCACCCGTGTGCAGAGAGAGCCTCACCCCTCCCTCTCCCCGCAAGCGGGGAGAGGGAGAAGAGAGATGCCTACTGGAACTGCGACTTCTTGTAGTAGCCGCTGTCGACCAGAAGCTTCTCCCAATTATCCTTGTACACCACCACCGGCTTGAGCAGATAGGACGGTATGGTCTTGACGCCGTTCTCGTAGGTCTTGCTGTCGTTGACCGTGACCTGCTTGCCCGCGAGCGCCGCGTCGACCATGTCGGCGGTCACCTTGGCGAGATCGCGGGTGTCCTTGAAGATGGTCGAGTATTGATCGCCACGCAGCATCGCCTTGATCGAGGGCACCTCGGCATCCTGACCGGAAATGATCGGCATGGGCTGACCGGCGCTGCCGTAACCGACGCCCTTCAGCGAGGAGATGATGCCGATCGAAAGGCCGTCATAGGGCGAGAGCACGGCGTTGACCTTCTTGTTGCCGTAGTAGGCGCTGAGCAGATTGTCCATGCGGGACTGCGCGGTGGCGCCGTCCCAGCGCAGGGTGGCCACTTTGTCCATGCCCATCTGGCCGGAGGCGACGACGAGCTTGCCGCTGTCGATGTAGGGCTTCAGCACGCTCATCGCGCCGTTGTAGAAAAAGTAGGCATTGTTGTCGTCGGGCGATCCGCCGAACAGCTCGATATTGAAGGGACCTTTGCCCTCCTTCAATCCGAGGCCCTGCTCGATCGATTGCGCCTGCAAAACGCCGACCTGAAAATTGTCGAAGGTCGCGTAATAATCGACATTCGGCGTGCCGCGGATCAGGCGGTCATAGGCGATGATGGTGATGCCTTTTGCTTTTGCCTGCTTGAGCACGTCTGACAGCGTGGTGCCATCGATCGCCGCGATCACCAGCGCCTTGGCGCCCTTGGTCACCATGTTCTCGACCTGCGAGAGCTGGTTCGGGATGTCGTCCTCGGCATATTGCAGGTCGGTGTTGTAGCCGCGCTCCTTCAGCACCTTGACCATGTTGTTGCCATCGTCGATCCAGCGCGCTGACGACTTGGTCGGCATGGCGATGCCAACCGTCGCCTTGTCCTGGGCGGAGGCGGTAACGCCTGCGGCCATCATCGCAGCGCCGGCCAGCGCCAGCGCCAAAAATGTGGTCTTCAGTTTCAGCATGTTTCACTCCCTTGGGTGTCAGACAGTTTCTTGGTGTGGTCGAGAACTTGGGTGGGTGGTGTTGGTCTCCTATGAGAGCTTGACGTCGGGCTCTGCGCGACCGCGCGCGGAAGCCTCCAACAAGAACGTGCAGCCGGCCTGCGGATCGGCCTTGCGCGCCGTCGCGTCCATGTCTTGCCAGGCCGAAGTGACGAGCAGGCGCGACAGACCAGGGCCAACGAAGGCGGGACAGCTCGACTGCTTGGCCGGCACGCTGAGAGAGCGCAGGCGCTCGCCTTGCGGCGAATAGACGTCAACACGGCTGGCGCCCCAGCAGGCGTTCCAGATCTGCCCGTCGGCGTCGCACACCGAGCCGTCGAGGCCGCCGACGCCGGTGTGGCGCAGCAGCACCTCCGGCTCGCCGCGCGGCAGGCCCGTCGCGGGATTGAGCGGCACCGAATAGAGCACCGCGCGCGCCGTGTCGGTGAAATAGCCGGTGGCGCCGTCAGGTGAGAAGCAGATCGAATTGGGAATGCTGATGCCCGGAAACAGCGTCGAGATCTTGCCGCGATGGAACGCATAGATCGCGCCTGCCCCTACTTCCGCCTTGCGCCCCATGGTGCCGATCCAGAACGTGCCGGACTGGTGCACGCGGCAATCGTTGGAACGCGTCGCTTGATTGTCCGCTTCAAGCGGACAGAGCAGCGTCATCGCGCCGTCGGCAACGTCGCGAATGTAGAGACCGTCCTCCGCGACAATCAACTGCCGTTCGGCATCGATGCGGCCGAGCGCGCTCGCCGTCCGCCCAAGCGCGTGGACGCGAATGCTGCCGGTTCCGAGATGCGCCTCGAACAGCCGCCCTTCGCGGATGTCGAACCACCAGGCGGTGTCGGCGGCCGCATCGTAGGTCGGCCCCTCGCCGAGATGGCAGGGATGGTCCGAAAGGACAGTCGTCGGCACCTCTTCCATCATGGCGACCTCACCGCAAAGCGATAGACGGTGTGATGGCGATAGATCCCGCCGGGGTCGAGGCGCGGGCTTGGAAAGTCCGGCCGATTTGGCGAATTGGGCCACATATGCGGCTCCAGGCACATGGCATCCGACTGCCGGATCAGCTTGCCGCCCTTGCCCGAGATCGTGCCGTCGAGATAGTTGCCGGAATAGACCTGAAGGCCGGGCTGATCGGTGAAGAGCTCCATGATCCGCCCCGAGCGCGGCGCCTCCAGCCGCGCAGCGAGGGCAAGCTTGCCGTCGCGCCCGAGACAATAGGTGTGGTCGTAGCCCTTGCCGTTACGCAATTGCTCGTGGCTCTCGCGGATGCGCGCACCGACAGCCTGCGCGTCGCGAAAGTCGAACGGCGTGCCGGCAACGCTGCGCGGTGGCTCCGGCAGCGGGATCGCGGTGGGATCGATCGCGAGGAAATGGTCGGCGGCGACCGACAGGCGGTGATCGAGAATGGACGTACCCGAGGTCGCGCCCTCCAGATTGAAGAAGCTGTGATTGGTCAGGTTGACGATGGTCGGCCGATCGGTCCGCGCCTCCATGATCAGCGACAGCTCCGCCGGGCCGGTGACAAGATAGGTCAGGCGAACGTCGAGCTTGCCGGGATAGTTTTCTTCGCCGTGCGGGCTCGTATAGGTCAGCGTGACCGCCGGCTCGGTGCCGTCGTCGATCTCGGCGATCTCCCAGAGCTTGCGGTCGAAACCATCAAGACCGCCATGCAGCGCATTCGGGCCATTGTTGACGGGAAGCTGGAAGGTCTCACCGTCGAGCGAGAACTGCCCGTTGGCGATGCGGTTGGCGTAGCGGCCGACGGTGGCGCCGAAAAACTTTCGTTCGGCCAGATAGCCGGCGAAGGCATCATGGCCGAGCGCGACGTCGTCATAGTTTCCCTTGGCGTCAGGCGCGATCAACGCCTGGATCACCGCACCATGGGTGATGATGCGCGCCTCGAACCCGCCCTCCCCGCGCAGCACGATGCGCTCGACCTTGCGACCGTCAGGCAGCGTTCCAAAAACGTCTTTTTCCAGTTTCTTCGAGTCAGCCATGTTCAATCCACAAACGGTTCGACGATTGTGCGCTTGCCGAGCAGGAAGGCGTCGGCGACGAGACGAAGCGGCGTCAGATCGACATCGCTCTCGCCTGACGCCGCCAGCTTGACGAAGCGCTGGTACAGTTCGCGATATTCCTGATCGGGCGCTTCGGCAACGGCTTTGCCGTCAATCGCCATGATCCGGCCGCCGCGGGACAACGCCATCCGCCCCTCGTCGGTTTCCGCGACGATATCCCAGCTCTGCGGCCCGGTCCGGCGGAAATCGAATTCGGCCGTAATCGGCAGGCCGCCGATGTCGGTCAGCGACAGGTTCGCGGCGATCGGCGCCTGGCAATTGGCCGGAAAAGCCAGCTCGGCCGCGGTGACAAACACCTGAGACGGCAGGATGCGGGTCAGGATCGAGAGCGCGTTGATGCCGGGATCGAACACGCCGAGCCCGCCGGGCTCCCAGATCCAGGCCTGCCCGGGATGCCAGACGCGGACGTCTTCCTTCCAGTTGATGTGCACGGACCTGATCCGGCGCGCAGCGAGCCACGCGCGCGCCGGCTCGACCGCCGGTGCGTAGCGCGAATGCCAGGTCGCAAACAGCGTGCGTTTTGCTGTGGCCGCCATCGCAATGAGCGGATCGAGCTCGGCAACACCCGTGCCGGGCGGCTTTTCCAGCATGACATGCTTGCCGGCGGCAAGCGCCGCGGCCGCCTGTGCGCGGCGGACCTGGGGTGGCGTGCAGAGCGAGACCGCATCGATCGGCGGTCCCTTCTCCAGCAATTCCTCGATGGTCGAAAAATGCGGCAGGTCCGGCAGCGAGGCATTGCGGCTCGCGACAGCCGCAAGCGTTGCACCGGGTACCGCGGCAATCGCGCCGACATGCTGGTCCCGCGCGATCTTGCCGAATCCGACGATGGCGATGCGAAGTTCGGTCACGCTTACTCTCCAGTATCCGCGGATGGCACCGGGGCCGGCGGTGCAATCTCGATCACCGTGCCCTCGTGGCGGCTCATACCGTTGTGAATGACATAGACCATTGCCTCTGACGCACCCTCGGCATCGCCGGCCGCGATGGCATCGACGATCTTCTGGTGCCAGAGCAATACGGTGTCGCGATCTTCCGCCTCGACCGGAGCGCTGAGCAGGAACGACGCACGTAATGCAGCCTCGATCACGTGGCCGATCGAGCGCATGAACAGATTTCCGGAGGCGTGCGCCACCGCGACGTGGAGCGCGAGATCGGCGTCGGCAAAGCCAACGGAATCGGAAGCCTCAAGCCGCATGCGGTCCATACAGCGACGAAGCTCGACGAGATCGTCCTCGGAGCAATGCGTCGCCGCCAGCACGGCGGCGCGAGGCTCGACCGCAAGGCGAATCTCGGCGAGATCGTTGAGGAAGCGCTTGTCGATGCCGGCATCGAGGTGCCAGGCCAGCACGTCGGCGTCGAACATGTTCCACGCGGCGCGCTCGCGCACGACGGTGCCGACCCGCGCCTTGGTGGTGAGCAGGCCCTTGGCGACCAGCGTCTTCACGCTCTCGCGCAGCACTGGCCGCGACACGCCGAACATCGCGATCATCTCGGCATCACCCGGCAGCCGCGTCCCCTCGGCATAGCGGCCTGCGATGATGTCGACGCCGATCGAGCGGGCGACTTCCGCATGGTTGGAATGGGCCCGTCGCGTCGGGATGACGACGATGCGCGAAGTCATGAGGCTGCTCCCGCGCGCTTCGCCACCGGTCGTCGCGCCAGCGCGACCAGCCCCTGCTGCAAGGCGATGAAGGCGAACAGCAAAACCCCGGTCGCAATCTTCGTCCACCAGCTCGACAGCGTACCGTCGAAATTGATGTAGGTCTGGATCATGCCTTGAATCAACACACCCAGGAAGGTGCCGATCACCGAGCCTTGCCCGCCCGTGAGCAGCGTGCCACCGATCACGACGGCCGCGATCGTGTCAAGCTCGACGCCGACGGCGGAGAGCGAATAACCGGCGCTGGTGTAGAAGGAGAAGACGATGCCGGCGATGCCTGCCAGCAGGCTCGACAGCATGTAGATCTTCACCGTCATCTTGCCGACGGCAACACCCATCAGGCTCGCCGTCGCCCGGCTGCCGCCGAGCGCATAGACATTGGCGCCGAACCGGGTGAGACGCAGCAGCAACGCTCCGCCGATCACGATCACGAGCATGATCATCGCGATCGCAGTCAATCGTCCGCCGCCGGGCATACGCAACGCAAAGTCCGACACGGTCGAATAGACCGGTGCGGTGATCGGCACCGATTCCGTCGAGAGCAGGAAGCTTGCGCCACGGGCCAGGAACATGCCGGCGAGCGTCACGATGAACGGCGGCAGATCGAAGACATGGATGACCGCACCCATCGCCGCGCCAAAAGCCGCCGAAAGCGCGAGGATGGCGACGAAGGCGACCAGCGGCGGCACGCCCCAGCGCTCGATCGCGAGCGCTATGAACACGGTGGTGAAGCCGATCACCGAGCCGACCGAGAGATCGATGCCGCCGGAGATGATGACGAAGGTCATTCCGGTCGCGACGATGCCGAGAAAGGCGTTGTCAGTGAGGAGATTGCCGACCACACGGGTCGAGGCGATGTTGGGAAATTGGATGGCGCAGGCTGCGAAGCCCGCGACGAGCACGATGGCCGTGATGAGGACGGGCGGCAGGCCTTTCATGGTTTCGTCCTCCGCAGCCGCGCGGCGACGCCGGCAATCCCTGAGAATTTTGGCGATTGCAGCAGCAGAACCGCGAGCACCACCACCGCCTTGACCAGCAGGTTGAACTCCGGCGGATAGCCCGATAACAGGATTCCGGTGTTCATGGTCTGAATGATCAGTGCACCGAGCACCGCAAGGACGAGACTGAAACGGCCGCCGAACAGCGAGGTGCCGCCGATCACCACCGCCAGGATCGCGTCGAGCTCGAGCCAGAGGCCGGCATTATTGGCGTCTGCACCCATGATGTCAGCCGCTGCGATCACGCCGGCAAGCGCCGCGCAGATGCCGCACCAGACATAGACCGAAAGGATCATCGCGCGCGTGCCGACGCCGGCAAGCTCGCTCGCCCGCGCATTGCCGCCGGTTGCCTCGATCAGCAGCCCGAGCGCCGAGCCGCGCACGACCGCGCCGGTCAAAATCAACATGCCAAGCGCAATCGCGACCGGCACGGGCAGGCCGAGAATGGCGCCGTTGCCCATCCAGACCAGATCCGGCGAGGAGAACGTCACGATCCGCCCTTCGGTGATGAGCTGGGCGATGCCGCGCCCCGCCACCATCAGGATCAGGGTCGCCACGATCGGCTGCATGCCGAGTACGGCGACGAGAAATCCGTTCCACAATCCGCAGACGAGGCCCGCACCGAGCGCGGCAGCCAGCACCACTGGCAAGCCGTGACTATCGGCGAGGCTCGCCGCGATCGCGCCCGAGATCGCCATGATCGCGCCGACCGAGAGATCGATGCCGCGCGTGGCGATCACCAGCACCATGCCGAGCGAAAGCAGCGCGACCGGCGTGCCGCGATTGAGCACGTCGATCAGGCTGCCGAAGAGACGGCCATCCTGGAGGCGAAGGTCGAAGAATTGCGGCGACACCACGCGGTCGACCGCAAGGATGACGATCAGCGCCAGGATCTGGGCAAGGCCGCGGCGCGGCAGCAGCGCTGTCATGTGTGAGCCTCAAGCGCAACAGTGACGCTATCGGCGGCAATGGCGGCAAGAATGTTGCCGACGTCGATCGCTTCGCCTGCGAGCTCCTCGACATGGGCGCGGTCGCGCAGCACCACGACGCGGTCGGAATACGTCACGATTTCATCCAGCTCGGAGGAGATCACCAGCAACGCGAGGCCATCGTCGCAGAGCTCCCGGATCAGGCGGATGATCTCGGCATGCGCGCCGACGTCGATACCGCGCGTGGGTTCATCCAGCACAAGGAGCCGCGGCGAGGTCGCGAGCCAGCGCGCGAGCAAGACCTTCTGCTGATTGCCGCCGGACAACAGCCCGACCGGACGCTCCGGATCGGGCGGACGGATGTCGAGCATTTTGACGTAACGGCTCGCGATCTCGTCCTGCTCACGCCGGGACAGCGGCCGATGCAAGCCGCGCTTGGCCTGGAGCGCGAGCACGATGTTCTCGCGCACGGTGAGTTCGGCGACGATGCCGTCGGTCTTGCGCTCCTCCGGGCAATAGCCGAAGCCGTGGCGTACACCGTCGCGCGGTGACTGGAGCCGCACAGGCGTGCCTTCGACCCTCGCCTGCCCGCCATCGGCACGCTCGGCGCCGAACACCAGCCGCGCCGTCTCGGTGCGGCCGGAGCCAAGCAGGCCGGCAAGGCCGACGACCTCGCCGTGGCGCAGTTCGAGATTGAACGGGGCGACATAGCCGGCCTTGCCGTAATTTTCGAAACTGGCGCAGACCTCGCGCGACTGATGTTCGCCGGCAGCGGCACGGGCGCTGGTGGTTTTCGCCAACTCGCGGCCCAGCATCATCCGGATCAGCTCGAGCCGCGGCAGCGAGGCCGTCTCGCGTTCGCCGACCAGTCGGCCGTTGCGCAAGACGGTGATGCGATCGGAGATCTCGTAGACCTGGTCGAGGAAATGGCTGACGAAGACGATGCCGATGCCGCGCTTTGCGAGCTTGCGCATGATGCCGAAGAGAACCTCGACCTCGTGACGGTCGAGGCTCGCGGTCGGCTCGTCCAGGATCACCACGCGCGCGGAGAGATCCACCGCGCGGGCAATCGCGGTGACGTGCTGGATCGCCACCGAATAATTGCCGAGCGGCGCGGCAACGTCGATGTTGAGGCCGAAATCGGCAAGCAGCGCTCCAGCGCGGCGCCGCATCTCGCTCTCCCGCACGATGCCGAAACGCATCGGCTGGCGGTCCAGGAACAGGTTCTGCGCCACGGAGAGGTTCGGCAGCAGATTGACCTCCTGGTAGACGGTCGCAATGCCGGCAGAAACCGCGGCCTTGGCCGAGCGCGGCGCGACCTCTTCGCCACCGAGCCTGACGATGCCCGCATCGCGCGGAAACACGCCGGTGACGACCTTGATCAGCGTGGATTTGCCGGCGCCGTTCTCGCCGAGCAGCGCATGGATCTCGCCGGCGCGAAGCGTGAAGTCGACTTCCTGCAACGCACGCACTGCACTGAAGCTCTTACTGATCCCGCGCACCTCCAGCAACGGCGGAGCAGGATCAAGGCCGTTCTCCATGGCAAATTCACTCCCACCGGTGCCCGCCTCCAAGGCGGACACCCAGCCTATTCGTTCGCACAGCAAATTCGAAGGGGGGGTGCCGGACCACAAGATGCGGTCCGGCGAGGTGGCCGCCTCAGTAACCGAGGCCCTTCTTGCTGTCGTATTCCTTCTGCGGATTGTCGGCGGCGGTGAGCAGCCTGGATTCGGTCTGGATCCATTTCGGCGGGACGGTGCCCTTTTCCTTGAACGCCGCGACGACGTCGAAGGCCGGACCCGCCATGTTCGGCGTCAGCTCGACCGTCGCATTGGCTTCGCCCGCAACCATCGCCTTGAAGATGTCGGGGACCGCATCGATGGAGACGGTGAGGATGTCCTTGCCCGGCTTGAGGCCGGCTTCCTTCATCGCCTGGATCGCGCCGACCATCATGTCGTCATTGTGCGCGTAGACCGCGCAGATGTTTTTGCCGCCGCCTTCGGCCTTGATGAAGCTTTCCATGACTTCCTTGCCCTTGGCGCGGGTGAAGTCGCCGGTCTGGCTGCGCACCACCTTCAGGTTGGCGTGCTTGGCAATCGCGGTGTCAAAGCCTTTCTTGCGGTTGGCGGCGACGCTCGCGCCGACCGTGCCCTGCAATTCGACGATGTTGCAGGCCTTGGCCCCGACCGTCTTCGCCAGCCAGTCGCCGGCGACCGCGCCTTCATGCACGCTGTCGGACGTCACGGCAGTGAGATAGAGCTCCTTGCCGGAGGGATCGATGTCGCGGTCGAGCAGCACGACCGGGATCTTGGCCTCCTTGGCTTCCTTCAGCACCGAATCCCAGCCGGTCGAGACGACGGGGGCGAGGAAGATCGCATCGACATTCTGCGCGATGAAGGAGCGGATTGCCTTGATCTGGTTCTCCTGCTTCTGCTGGGCATCGGCGATCTTGAAATTGACCTTCCGCTTGGCGGCTTCCTGCTTGGAGACCGACGTCTCGGCCGCGCGCCAGCCGGATTCCGATCCGATCTGCGAGAAGCCGATGGTGAGCTCGGCGGCATTCGCCGGCAGCGCGAGCAGCAGCGCGGACGTGGCGCTGGCCGCAAAGAGGGCTTTGAGGGTCATCAGGCGTGTCTCCCAAGTGATTATCTCGGCACCGGTTGGTAGAATGGCACCCGCAGGCCAGCCTTTTGCGGCGGCGGGAGGGACTATTTCACGGAAGAACGGCTCCGTATAGTCATATTATCTGACTATTTGGACACAGATACAGATGTGCAGGGGGCGCGCGCAGATGACACGCCAAGCGCGACTTTGTTCCACAGATGCAACGCGGAGATGAAAGAGTTTTTTTGGCGATAGCTCGCCCAGCAACGCGTCATGCCCGGGCTCGTCCCGGGCATCCGCGATCCTTGCACAGCGCCTGAAGACGTGGATGGCCGGGACAAGCCCGGCCATGACGAAAGCGAGGTGAAAGCGCCGACCGCTAGATCAACTTCCGCTGCGCCAGGCTCTTCATCAGCGCGCCGATGCCGAACGTCCAGGGCTCGCATTCGTCGCTGGTACGCATGCGGTTGACGAGCTTGCCGAGCTGGGGCGCGGAGATCGTGACGATGTCGTCGCGCTTGTGGGTGAACCCCTGCCCCGGCGCATCGCGATCCTTGACCGGCGCGAACATGGTGCCGAGGAACAGCACGAATCCATCAGGGTATTGATGCACCTTGCCGATCGTCTGCTCGACGAGGTCGGTCGGGTCGCGGCTGATCATGCTGATCGAGGAATGGCCGTCGAGGACGAAACCGTCGGCCCCCTTCACGTTCAGGCTGATATCCAGCTTGCGCGCATCGTCGAGCGTGAAAGTATCGTCGAACAGGCGCAGCAGCGGGCCGATCGAGCAGGAAGCGTTGTTGTCCTTGGCCTTCGACAGCAGCAGCGCCGAGCGGCCCTCGAAGTCGCGCAGATTCACGTCGTTGCCGAGCGCGCCACCGACGATCTTGCCGCGGCTGGACACGAACAGCACGAGCTCGGGCTCGGGATTGTTCCAGGTTGACTTCGGATGCAGGCCGGCATCCATGCCGGTGCCGACCGAGGACAGGGTCGGCGCCTTGGTGAAGACCTCCGCATCGGGGCCGATGCCGACTTCGAGATACTGGCTCCAGGCGTTCTGGTCGATCAGCACCTGCTTCAGGTGCATGGCCTGATCGGAGCCCGGCTTGAGCTTCGACAGATCGTCGCCGATCAGCCGCGTCACTTCCTTGCGGATCGCTTCGGCCGAGGCCGGATTGCCCTTGGCTCGCTCCTCGATGACGCGTTCCAGCATCGAGATCGCGAAGGTGACGCCGGCCGCCTTCAGCGTCTGAAGATCGACGGGCGCAAGCAGCCACGGCTTTTTCGAGTCGCGCTTGTCGGGCGCCGTGTTGGCAACGATGGCTTCGAGATCGCCGATGCGCTCGCCCTTGACCGCGGCAATCGCCCTGGCCGGATCGTCCTCTTCGCAGAGTGCGCTGACCGTCGGAAATTTCGCGGTGACGTCGAAGACCCCGTCGGCGCGGATGGCAACCACGGCCGGACCATTCGCCTGCGGCAGCCAGACGCGGCCGACCAGCGTCCCCTTCGTTCCATCCTCGGGGAGAAGGTCTTTAACGGACAGTGTCGTCATGGCCGGCGTCCTCGCTGTTTTTCGAACCGGCCCCGTTCACACGGCGGCCGATCCCATTGGCGAAGACCAATAAACGTCTGGCGAGGGAAGTCCAGACCGGCAGCGAAGAGCCGCTATGCCCCTGCTATGCGCCTGCCCGCGCCTTGCGGGCCGCGATCTGCTGCAACGCCCAGCGTGCGTTCTTGCGGACGTCTGGATCGCCATCGTCGGCGATGACGGCCAGGAACGCCTCGCCGTCGGGATGGGCGATCTCGCCGAGCGCGGCCGCCGCTTCCTTCCGCAGATTGGCCTGATCATGATTGACGCAGTTGCCGATCGGGCGCACCGCGCGCTCGATCTTCATCTTGCCGAGGCTGCGGATCGCCTTCAGCCGCACCTGCCAGAACTCGTCGGCGAGCGAGCCAACCAGCTGATCGGCGGCAAGCGAACCGTTGACGTTGAGGCCGAGCGTTTCCGCCGCCATTTCGCGGACCATCCAGTCGGAGTCCTTCAGCGCGCGCGTGATCGTTTCGGCCGCCGGCTTCAGGTGCGAGAAGGCCAACGCGCTCACGGCAGCGCGACGCACATGCGCGTCGGGATCGTTGATCAGCGCCGTCAGCGCGGGAATGGACTCTTCGAGCTTGAGAAAGCCGATCACGCCGATCGCCTGCACGCGCACGGCGGCATCGGAGTCCTGAAGCGCTTCCAGCGCCGGCTTCAGCGTGTCCTTGCAGCGCAATTCCTTCAGCGCGCGCAGCGCACCCATGCGGACGAAGGCGTGGGCGTGCTTGACCAGCGGCAGGATGATTCCGGCGCAGGCGGGATCCTTGAACTCGGCCATGCTGTCGGCCGCGGCCGAAGCAACGATCCTTTCGGGATCGACCAGCAGCTTCACGAGCGCGCTCGCGGCCTCCGGCCCGTCGAACTCGCCGAGCGCCATCGCAACCTGCTGGCGCACGCCGGCGTCGGGATCGGCCACCATGTTGGCGAGATGGCCGACGGCTGCGGGATCGCCGGAATGCCCGAGCGCGATGATGGCGACGCGACGCTCGGCGGGATCGGCGGCCTGGAGCCGCTCGTCGGCGTCTTCAAGATCGTCGTAGGATTCGAACGGGCTCGACATGATCACCTCAACAGATAGGGAATGTTGACGGTGACGGCGCCGGTCGGGCAATCGGCTTCGCAAGGCATGCAGTACCAGCACTCGTCATAGGCCATGTAGGCCTTGTTGGTCATGTCGCTGATGCGAAGCACGTCGAGCGGGCAGACGTCGACGCAGACGGTGCAGCCCTTGTCCGCGATGCATTTGGCGTCGTCGACGACCACCGGAACCGATGTCTGATGGGACGCGAGAGGCATTTGATGTCTCCTGTTATGGTACGGTGGATCAGGCGGTCGCGCGGATGCGCTGCTTGTCGTAGAGATCCTTCTCGTCATCCGCGATCGGGACGACATAGGGCTCGACGGCACGCTTCTCGCTGGTCATCTTTCCGTCCTGCTTGCTCAGCAGCGTGTGGCAGAACCAGTTCTCGTTGTCCTTTTCCGGGAAATCCGTGCGCCAGTGATAGAGCCCCCAGCGGCTCTCCTCCCGGTAGAGCGAGGCGTGCGCCGCCATGTCGGCGCAGTCCATGATCGACTGCACTTCGAGGGCGCGGAGCAGCTCGTGCGCGTTGCGCGCGATCATGTGTTCCTGCATGTCCTGCCGCGTTTCGGCGAGGCGGCGCATGCCGAGCTCGTATTTGCGCGTGACCTTCGGCGGCTGGAGATAGTCGTTGACGAGGCGGCGGGTCTTGTACTCGACCTGGTTTGGCGGAATGCCGTCCTCGCGTTTGGTCGGCGCCATCACGCGGTCGCGCTCCACCGCGACATCGGCCGCATCGAACTCCGCAAAGTCGTGATTGTCGGCAAATTCCATCGCGTCGACCCCGGCAACCGCGCCGTTGGTGAAGGCGCCCAGCATGTAATTGTGCGGCACGCTCGCCATGTCGCCGGCGGCATAGAGGCCGGGCACGGTGGTGCGCGCATTGTCGTCCACGAACACGCCTGAGGCGCTGTGGCCCGAACAGAAGCCGATCTCGGAGATATGCATCTCGATCGACTCTTTCCGGTAGTCGACGCCACGACCTTGCTGGAACAGGCCGCGGGTCGGCCGCTCCACCTTGTGCAGCGTCGTTTCGATTTCTTCGATCGTGTTCGGATGGAGATGCTTGAGCTGGAGGAACACCGGCCCCTTGCCGGAGAGCAGCTCGTTGTAGAACTCCAGCATCATCTGGCCCGACCAGTAGTCGCATTCGATGAAGCGCGAGCCCTCGTTGTTCGCGGTAAAGGCGCCGAAGGGACCGGCGACATAGGCGCAAGCCGGCCCGTTATAGTCCTTGATCAGCGGATTGATCTGATAGCATTCGAGGTTCGCGAGCGCGGCGCCGGCGTGATAGGCCATCGCATAGCCGTCGCCGGAATTGGCAGCGTTCTCATAGGTCCCGAACATGTAGCCCGAGGTCGGCAGGCCCAGGCGGCCGGCGGCCCCCATGCACAGGATCACGGCCTTGGCCTTGATCACCAGGATTTCGGCCGTGCGGGTGTTGACGCTGATCGCGCCGGCAATGCGGCCATCGGCGGATTTCAGCAGCCGCGTCGCCATGTAGCGGTTGGAGATCAGGATGCGGGCACGGCGAAGCTGGCGGTAGAGTGCCTTCTTCACGGTCTCGCCGTTCGGCATCGGCAGAACGTAACTGCCGATGTGGTGCACCTTCTTGACGGCGTAGTCACCGTTCTCGTTCTTCAGGAAGCGAATGCCGAAACTGTCGAGCTCCTCGACGATCTTGTAGCAGTTCTGCGCGTATTTATAGACCGCCTTCTGGTCGACGATGCCGTCATTGGCGATGGTGATTTCCTTGGTGTACTGCTCCGGCGTCGCATAGCCGGGGATGACGGCGTTGTTCAGTCCGTCCATGCCCATCGAGATCGCACCGGAGCGCTTGACGTTGGCCTTTTCGAGCAGGACGACATTGGCCTTCGGATTCTTCAGCTTCGCCTTCAGCGCTGCCATCGGGCCGGCCGTGCCACCGCCGATCACCAGCACATCGCAGGAAACCTCCGAAAGTCCGTCGACGATCTCATCTAGTGCCATCGCTTGCTCCTGGTCCGCCGATAGCCGGCGCCTTTGCATCAGATTTGTTCAGGGGGCTTTCCGGCGATAGCAATTAGTTGTCGCCGCGGGCCGATTTGCGCCTCAACGCTCGACAAAGGCCTTTTCGATCACGAAATGGCCGGGCCGGCTGTGGTTGCCTTCGACAAAACCGCGCGCAGAGAACATGGCAGGGAGTTCCTCTAGCATGGCTGGGCTGCCACACAGCATGATGCGGTCGGTCTCGATATCGAGGCCTGACAGCCCGATGTCGTCGAACAGCTGGTTGGAGGCGATCAGGTCGGTAATGCGGCCGCGATTCCTGAAGGGCTCGCGGGTGACGGTCGGATAATAGACGAGCTTCTCGCGGATCAGCGGTCCAAAGAATTCATGATTGCGCAGGCCGCCGACGACGTGCTCGCCATAGGCCAGCTCCGAAACCTGGCGGCATCCGTGAGCAAGCACGATGGTCTCGTAATTCTCGTAAACATCAGGGTCCTTGATCAGGCTGGCGAACGGCGCGAGACCCGTGCCGGTCGAGAGCAGCAGCAGGCGCTTGCCCGGAATGAGATTGCCGGTGATCAGCGTGCCCGTCGCCTTGCGGCCGACCAGGATGATGTCGCCTTCCCTGATCTTCTGGAGCTGCGAGGTCAGCGGGCCGTCTTGCACCTTGATCGAGAAGAATTCGAGCGCCTCCTCGTGATTGGCACTGGCCATGCTGTAGGCCCGCATCAACGGCTTGCCGTTGACCTCGAGGCCGATCATGGCGAACTGGCCGTTCTGGAAGCGAAAGCCGGGATCGCGCGTCGCGGTGAAGCTGAACAGGCTGTCGGTCCAGTGCCTGACCGACAAAACCGTTTCCTTCTGGAATGCGCTCATGGTCTCTCCTTTCCCATCGTTGGCTCGCAACGTCTCGGAGAGAAGAGAGTCCGGCAATTCGGAAGTGAAATTCCTGGTTGATTAGTTTCAAATTTGGCCGGCGGTGATCGAAGAGCAGGCAGGCGTGCCAAGCTTGTGCCGGCAATTAGTTGCTATTCGCGGGCGCGGGCGTCGACGTAGAAAGGCGTCGGAGGTTCGTCATGACCTTGACCCTGGTGGCGCCGACCGTGACCGACTATGAGACAAGCGCCGATCTTGCGACGCTCCTCGTGCGCACCACCGAGGGTGATGCGCTCAGCGTGCCTGCCGAAACACTCCGCCTCTCCTGCAAATGCGCCCACTGCACCCGCGCCCGCTTCGACGGCCGCTTCCCGGAGCGATTTCCGGGCATCGCGATCACCGACATCGGCGATCTCGGCTATGGGCTGAACATCTCGTTTTCGGATGGGCACAACAGAGGGATTTATCCGACGACGTATCTGCTGAGCTTGGCGGACGTTAAGGGCTAGATCGCCCCACACACTCCGCCGTCATTCCCCGCGAAAGCGGGGAATCCAGTACGCCGCAGCCCCTCCGCATCCCATTGACGTCTCTGGAATACTGGATCGCCCGCCCCAGTGCGCAAGTGCGCACAAGGCGGGCGACGACAGCAGAGTGAATCTGGCACGGACATTGCTCCTCTTTAGAACGATTTCAACGTTCCGGAGGCGGCTCATGTTGCAGGCGGCGAATGCGGGTCGCGGGGCTATTCCCCCGGCAATCCGGCCTTCGGGAAGTTCCTCGCTGCTGCTCACCGAGAACCAGCAATGGATCGGCGGGCCGCCGCCGTTGATGGACAAGCTGACGCCACGCGAGCGCGAGCTGGTGCTGAGGCAGGGCCGGCGAAAGGTGCTCAACCGCGGCCAGACGCTGTTCAGCCAGGGCGGCAAGCATGACGGCATCTGGCTGATCGAAAGCGGCCGCATCCGCGTCTTCTACACGTCCCCGCTCGGACGCGAGATCACGCTGGCCTATTGGCATGTCGGCAATTTCGTCGGCGGGCCAGAAGTCTTCGAAGGGACCGTGCACCAATGGTCCGGCGTCGCATCCAGCAATTGCAGCGTGGTTCATCTGCCCGGAAAGGAACTGCGATCGCTTGCCTTGGAGATCCCGAACCTCGCGATTGGTCTCATTGAGGGCCTGACCTTCAAGGGCAAATGCTACTCGGCGCTGGCCCAGATGCTGGGAACGCGCTCGATCACGCAGCGCCTCGCGCATCTCCTGCTGCATCTCGTCGAGCTCTACGGCGTCGAGGATGCCGACGGCCGGGTGATCGCCGCCGCGTTCACCCATGCCGACATCGCCCACATGGTCGGTGCGACCCGGCAATGGGTCACGATCAGCCTCAAGCGCATGCAGGAAAAGGGAATCGTCGTCAGCAGGCGGTCGCAGATCGTGGTCTGCCGGCCCGACGTGCTGGAGGAGATGCGCGGCCAAGGCGGCGACTAGCGTCGGTGCACAGGCAAGCGGCTTTATAGTGCAGGACTGCCCAAGGAGTATGCAATCAGCTTTTCCCGGCAACTAATCGACTGCGGCGGACATTCCGGATTTGCCCTGCCGGTGCCCTCACCCAATCATGGCAACCACAGCACATCCAACCGAATGAGGATGAGAATGGTCCGCCATCTTCCCACGCTCTCGATCACGTTGTCGGTGACGTCGCTCGCGCTTTTCCTCGCGCAGCCGGTCTCGGCGGAAACCGTCACCCTCGGCATCGGAACGCAGGACACCACGACCAACACGGTGACATCAGGCGTCGTCATCCGCCAGCTCCATCTCCTCGAAAAATATCTGCCGAAGGACGGCAAATATTCCAACATCAAGTTCGAGATGGAGTGGCAGAATTTTACGTCCGGCCCGCCCGTCACCAATGCGATGATGGCGAACAAGCTTCAGATCGGCATGATGGGCGACTATCCGCTGATCGTGAACGGCTTCACGTTCGACAGCAACCCCGAGAGCAAGAGCCGCCTGATCGGTATCGCCGCCTACAGCCTGTCCGGCTCCGGCAACGGCCTCGTCGTCCACAAGGACTCGCCCTATTACGATCTCGCCGACCTCAAGGGCAAGCTCGTCAGCGTGCCCTTCGGCTCCGCCGCCCATGGCATGGTGCTGAAGGCGATGCAGGATCGCGGCTACGCGGCTGATTTCTTCCAGCTCGTCAGCCAGAGCCCGGAAGTCGGCTCGACCAACCTCCAGGAGAAGAAGATCGACGCGCATGCCGACTTCGTCCCCTTCGCCGAACTGCTGCCGTTCCGCGGCTTTGCGCGAAAGATCTTTGACGGCGTCGAGACCAATCTGCCGACGTTCCACGGCATCGTCGTCCGCACTGATTTTGCGGAGAAGTACCCGGAGGTCGTCGTGGCCTATTTCAAGGCGCTGATCGCGGCCAATCAGTGGCTGCGCGACGATCCCAAGCTCGCGGCTGAAAAGATCCAGGAATGGACCGGCATCAACAAGGAAGTCGTCTACATCTTCCTCGGTCCCAGCGGCAACATGACCACCGATCCCACGGTGAAGCCGGCGCTGATCGACGCCGCCGCGACGGATGTCAAGGTGCTGCAGAACCTTGGCCGGATGAAGGAGTTCGATCCCAGGAAATGGGTCGATGACAGTTACATCCGCAAGGCCTATGCCGAGATGAAGCTCGACTATGACGCACAGCTTGCGAGCACCAAAAACTACGAGATCTCCGGCGAAGATTCCTTCTGCAAGAAGCCGATTGCCGATCCGCGCAAGGCTGGCGAGGTCTGGGTCGACGATGCCGGCATCCTGCCGTTCTCGTCGGCCAGTTGTACGTTAGGGGCCTACGCCGACTTCAAGGCAAAGGGCAAGAAGATCAACGTCGCCTACGTCTTCGATACGACCCGCGGCATCAAGCTGTTCGCCGACCAGGCCTTCTTCGCAGTCGGCAATGGCGAGGTCGCGCCGTTCCTGCTGAAGAAGGACGCGGAAGCCCACGCGGCCAGGATCAGCGGCAAGGTGCTCGGTTTCGACGAGGCAGTGAAGGCCGCCGTCGGCGGAGGCAAGACGTGAGCAGCCCCGCCCTCGTCAGACATCCCGAGGACAGCATGCCGGCCATTGCAGAGGCGGGCCCCGCGCCCGCCGTCACCCCGCCCGCGACGCCGCCCTCTTTCGGCACCGTTGCGCTGCGCTGGTATCGGCTGAACCGAGGCGGCCTGCGCGCGATAGCGATCGGCATCATTTCGCTGCTTGCCTTCCTGCTGGTCTGGCACCTGCTCACGACCTATCGCGTTGTGTTTTTCGTGCGCTTCACCAACGTGCCCTCGCCGCTCGCCGTCTATGCGAGCTTCACCAAGGCGATCCACGACCCTAAATTCCTGTTGCACATCGTACTGAGTTGCCGGCGCATCATCATCGGCTTCTCGCTTGCGGCCATCATCGGCGTCCCCCTCGGCCTGATCATGGGTCGCTTCAAGCTGATTCATGAGATCATCTTCCCCGTCGCCGAAGTCCTGCGGCCGATCCCGGCGATCGCCTGGGTGCCGATGGCGATCATGCTGTGGCCGACCAACGAACAGAGCATCGTCTTCATCACCTTCCTCGGCTCGTTCTTCCCGATCCTGGTCAATACGCTGCACGGCATGACGCTGGTCGATCCCGTGCTGGTGCGCGCGTCGCAATGTCTTGGTGCGCGCGAGCGCTCGATCTTCCGCGAAGTCTATTTTCCGGCCTCGCTGCCGCACATCTTCACCGGCCTCACCGTCGGCATGGGTGTCGCATGGGTGTCGCTGATCGCCGCTGAAATGATCTCGGGCCAATACGGCATCGGCTACTTCACCTGGGAAGCCTATTCGCTGGTCCAGTATGCCGACATCGCGCTCGGCATGATCGCGATCGGCGTGCTCGGCCTGGGATCGAGCATGTTGATCCGGGGAGTTGGACAATTGGTGATGCCGTGGAGACTGAAATGACGGAGATTGCGATCAAGGCACCGCAGGGTCATATCGAGGTCAAGAATTTCTCTCTCAGCTACGACAGCATCGAAGGACCGGTTCAGGCCGTCACCGATACCCAGATTCACGTGAAGCCCGGCGAGTTCGTCTCCATCGTCGGCCCCTCCGGTTGTGGTAAGTCCACGCTACTCAATGCTGTCGCGGGCTTCCTCAAGCCGACCACTGGAATAGTCACCGTCGACGGCGAACGCGTGAACGGCCCGAGCGCCGAGCGCGGCATGGTGTTCCAGCAATATTCGCTGTTTCCCTGGAAGACCGTGCGGGAGAACGTCGAGTTCGGCCTGAAGATGCGCGGCATGCCCCGCTCCCAGCGCGAACGCGCCGCCCGCACCCTGCTCGGGCTCGCAGGGCTCGAGGCGTTCGAGAAACATTATCCGGAAAAGCTTTCCGGCGGCATGAAGCAGCGCGTCGGCATCGTCCGGGCGCTCGCGACGGGACCGAAAGTGCTGCTGCTGGACGAGCCGTTCGGCGCGCTCGACGCGCAGACCCGGGTCATCATGCAGCAGATCCTCACCAACATGTGGCAGCGGCTGAAGATCTCGGTCCTGTTCGTCACCCATGACATCGACGAAGCGATTTTCCTGTCCGACCGCGTCTACTGCATGACCGCGCGTCCCGGCTCGATCAAGGCGGAGATCCCGATTCCGCTGGAACGGCCGCGGCAGCAATCGATGATGATGTCGTCGGAATTCCTGGCGCTGCGCCGCGGGCTGATGTCGCTGATCCGCGAAGAAAGCCTGAAGGCGATGGGCGGCGAGCTCAACGACATGGGCATGCAGGGACTGAACATCGAGCTGCACGGACATTCGCTCGCGGATGTGATTTGATCTAACCTCGCCCCAATGACGGTCACGTAGGGTGGGCAAAGCGTCAGCGTGCCCACCAAATTTTCAGCAAATGTCGAGAAATGGTGGGCACAGCGCTTTCGCGCCTTTGCCCACCCTACGGCAGCTTTGCCCTGATCACTTGAACCAGTGCACCAGCGCGATGCTGATGCCGAGCAGCAGCATCAGCGACAGCGTTACGGCGGCCGTCACCCTGCCCCCAACATTGGCGAGCACCTTCACATCGACGCCGAGGCCGAGAGCGGCCATCGACACCACGGTCAGAAAGCCTGTGATCTTGGTGATCGGCGCCACCACCGTGCCCGGCACGATCTCCAGCGAGCGTAGCGTCGCCAGCGCGAGGAAGCCGAGGATGAACCAGGGGACCAGGCGGAAGAATCCGACATTGGTCTTCTTGGTATCGGTCTGCCACCGTGATGCGACGAGCGACAGGCCGACGACCACGGGCCCCAGCATCAGTACGCGCATCAGCTTCACCAGCGTGCCGATCTGCGTCGAGATGAGCCCGGCCGGCACCGTCGCGGCGAGCACCTGCGGCACCGCGTAAACGGTGAGACCCGCGAGGATACCGTATTGCGTGGCCGACAATTGCAGGAGCGGAATCAGGAGCGGCAGGCCCAGCACCATCATCACGCCGAGGATCGCGGTGAAGGAAATCGAGGATGCGATCTCGTCATTGTTGGCGCCGATGATCGGCGCCACGGCGGCGATCGCGGAATTGCCGCAGATCGAGTTGCCGCAGGCGATCAGAATCGACAACCGCGTCGAGAGACCGAGCAGGCGGCTGAGGCCGAAGCTGGCGGTGAGCGCGATCACGACGACCGCGGCGATCGATGCCAGAAGCGCGATACCCGAGGCGGCGATGGCGGCAAAGCTGATCGAGGCGCCCAATAGCATGACCGCGACTTCGAGCAGCTGTTTGGCGCTGAAGGCGATGCCGGCCTGCCAGCGCGGCGCGGGCTTCCAGAAGCTGCGGAGCGCCATCCCGAGCAGGATCGCCATCACCAGCGCCTCGACATAGGGATGTTCGAAGACGCCCAGCTCCAGGTGCTCGAGCAGCGCCGAGACGCCGGCGACGGCGATACAGAGGAGGATGCCGGGAATCAGTGCGACGACGCGGCTGATGGCGGTGGTCGGTTTGGCGTCGGTGGGGCTGGATGCTTGATTCTGCGACACAAATCTCTCCCGGAAGAGAAAGATTTATACGCACGACGCCTCCGTTGGGGAATAAGCTTTCGGCATATCAGTGCCGAGAGAACTTCTGTCCTCGATCCGGAATAATGGGCCTTAGAAGATCAGGCTCTTGGCCAGCGAGGCGACGCGGCTGAAGCCGTCATAGATGCCCGGCTCGAAGAAGGCCGCACGCGCGAGAACGATACCCGCAACCAGCGACCAGAACAGGCCGGTGCCGACCCGCAGCAGCATCTTTGACGCACCCGACCGGGGCTGCGTGTCCGTTGCGGACACCAGCTGCTCGCCGAAGGGCTCAAATCCAGTGCGTTCCATGGCCGTCAATCCATCAAATTCTGAATGGAATGTCGTCGTTTCGGCCCCAAACGGCAATGGAAGCGATTAGCGTATTTGCCTCCCGAAGGGGAAACTCCTTCCGTCGGGCGCCCAAGAAGCAATAGTTTTGTTCTTTTGACAGGTCTAGACGTCCGGAACCCGGCTACAGGGCCAGATAGCGCCGCCGGATCGCATCATTAGCCTTCAGCTCGTCGATTCCGGCGGCATAGACGATCTGGCCCTTGTCGATGACCGTGGCGTGGCTCGCCAGCCCCAGGCAGAAGTGCATGTTCTGCTCGGCAATCAGCACGGTCGAGCCGAGTTGACGAAGCTGCCGCAGCAGCTCGCCGATCCGCTGCACGATGATGGGCGCGAGGCCCTCGCTCGGCTCGTCGAGCAGCAGCAGCGCCGGGTTGCCCATCAGCGTGCGCGCGATCGCGAGCATCTGCTGCTCGCCGCCAGAGAGGCGCCCGGCAATGCGACTCCGCAAAGGCTCTAGCAGCGGGAAAACCTCATAAATGCGCGCGACGGACCATTCGTCTTGTCCATCCGGGCCCTTCTTCTTTCCGATGACGAGATTGTCCTCGACCGTGTGCTCCGGAAAGATCTGGCGATCCTCCGGCACGAAGCCGAGGCCGGCACGCGCGATGGTATGCGGCTTCTGGCCGGAGATCACTGCGCCGCGCAGGCTGACCCTGCCCCGCCGCGGCGGCGCCAAGCCCATAATCGCCTTCATGGTCGTCGATTTGCCGGCGCCGTTGCGGCCGAGCAGCGCCATGGTCTCGCCCTGCCGCACCGAGAGGCTGACGCCGAACAGGATCTGGCTCGTGCCGTAATAGACGTCGAGATCGGCGACTTCGATGACGACGGCACTCACGCGGCCGCTCCTGCATGCTCGGTGCCGAGATAGGCGTCGATGACAGCGCTGTTGTTGCGGATTTCGTCAGGCGTGCCGGTCGCAAGAATGCGGCCGTAGCAGAGCACGACGATTTTTGGGGCGATCTTGAACACGATGTCCATGTCGTGCTCGATGAAGACGACAGTGATTTTTTGCGTCTCCCAGAGCTCGCGCACCTTGTCGATCATGCGCCAGCGCTCTTCCGGCCCCATGCCGGCGGTCGGCTCGTCCAGCAGCAGCACCTTTGGTTCGAGCACGAGCGCGAGCGCGATATCGAGGAGTTTCTGGTCGCCGTGCGAGAGCGTCGCCGCGGTACGGTTGCGCTTGCCAGCAAGGCCGAGCAGCTCCATCACATGCTCGGCGCGGTCGCGCGTCTCCGGCAAGGGAAAGCGCTTGTGCAATACCGCGGAGGAGCGCTGGTCGGCGCTGACGGCGGCGAGCATGGTTTCCTGCACGGTCAGTGATTTGAAGATGCTCGCGACCTGAAAGGCCCGGCCGATGCCGTGACGCACGATCTCCGGCGGCGAGCGGCCGGCGAGATCGACGCCGTCGAGCAGCACCTGGCCGGCATCCGGTTTCAACGCGCCCGTGATCAGGTTGAAGAAGGTGCTCTTGCCGGCGCCGTTCGGGCCGATCACCGCGGTGAGCGAGCCGTCGGGGAAGTCGAGCGAGACGTCGTTGGTCGCCTTCACGCCACCGAAGGATTTTGCGAGGTTGCGGATCTCGAGCATGGCTAGCGCTCCTCGCCTGTATCGCGCCGGTGCGAGAACCAATCGGCGACGAAATCGAGCAAACCCTTACGCAGACCCAACGCAAAGAATAGGATGACCACGCCGAGCACGATGCCGTGGTATTCGGTGAACCGCGTGACGGTATCGTTGAGCAGTAGCAGCAGCACGGTGCCGACCATCGGTCCCAGGAAGGTCGAGACGCCGCCGAGCATGTTGATGAAGATGGCTTCGCCCGATATCGTCCAATACGCGAATTCCGGATAGGCGCCGGAGACGAACAGCGCCATCACCATGCCGCCCATCGATGCAAACAGCGCCGCCAGCACGAACACTGTGAGTTTTGCGCGCCAGACGTCGATGCCGAGGAAGCTCGCGCGCGCCGCGTTGTCGCGGATCATGCGAAGCGTATAGCCGAACGGCGACTGCGCGATCTGGCGCATGGCGAGCAAGCCGATGATCAGCAGCGCGCAACTCGCGACGTAGAGATGGACATGGTTGGCGAGATTGATGCCGAAGAACGCTGGGCGCGGAATGCCGCCGCGCAAGCCCTGGTCGCCGCCGGTGAAGGACGCCCACGACAAAATGGTCGAGTGGATCAGCATTTGGAACGCGAGCGTGACGAAGGCGAAATAGATCTCCTTCAGCCGCACGCAGATCGCACCGATGACGGCCGCAATCACTGCCGTGATCGCCAGCGTCGCGACGAAGGCGACCGGAATGGGCACGCCGAGCTTCTGCATGATCAGGCCAAAGCTGTAGGCACCCAGGCCAAAGAACATGCCGTGGCCGAACGAGGTCAGACCGGTGTAGCCGACCAGCAGATTGAGCGAGGTCGCGAACAGGCCGTAAGCCGAGCAGCGGATGACGAAATCGAGCAGCGCCTTGCTGTCCGTGAACATCGGCAGGCTCGCGAGCACCGCAAAGGCGATCAGCGCGATCAGGACGTCACGATAGCGTTGCAGCGCCGCACCGCCGCGCACCGGCACCAGCGCCTGCGCGCGTCCGGCCTCCAGCTCGGTCATGCCGCCTCCTTGCCGAACAGGCCGGTGGGCTTGGAGACCAGCACGATCACCATAAACAGATACATCAGGCCTTCCGTGAACAGGGGAAAACCGAGCGAACCGAACGAACGGATCAGGCCGAGCAGCAGCGCGCCAACCAGCGCGCCGACAATCGAGCCCATGCCGCCGATCACGGTGACGATGAAGGATTCGATCAGCACCGAGAATCCCATGCCGGGCGTCAGCGACCGTACGGGCGCAGCGAGCGCGCCGGCCAGTCCCGCCAGCATGCCGCCGAGCGCGAACACGCCGCCATAGATCAGGCCGGTGTTGATGCCGAGCGCCGAGACCATGCCGGGATTATGTGCCGCCGCCCGGATCACCTTGCCGATGCGGCTGCGCGACAATCCGATGCCGAGCACGATCGCTGCGACGAGCGCGACGCCGATCAGCAGCAGATAATAAGGCGGCACCACGCCGCCGGCGATGAACAGCGGCATCACCTGGAACGCGGCGGGCATGCCCATCGACTTGAATTCAGGTCCCCAGATCAGTCGCACCACGTCGTCGAAGATCAGCACGAAGGCGTAGCAGACGAGCAATTGCATCAGCACGTCGGCGCCATAGACCCTGCTCATGAAGACGCGTTCGAAGATCAGGCCGAGAAGGGCAGTCCCCGCTGCGCCCGCGAGCATCGCAAGCGCAAAGCTGCCGGTGAGCTGATAGGCCGTCATCGCGAAATAGGCGCCGAACATATAGAAGGCGCCATGGCTGAAATTAACGACCTTCAACACGCCGAAGATCAGCGTCAGACCGACCGCGACCAGGAACAGCAGCATGCCGATGATGAGGCCGCTGGTGGTTTGCGTCACCAGGCAGGCGGAGCTGGAGAGGCAGCCGACGAGCGCGTCGAGATCCACGGAAAGCACTTTCATTGCAGCGCGCCTGATAGCGCGCGGAGAACCAAATCAAACGGCGGAGACAGTCACCCGTCTCCGCCGCAAGTCAGATCAGGTGTAGCCCTTGCTCTTCTTCCACTCGGCCTCGAGCTCGAAGATGGTCTTCCAGTCGCCGACCTTGACCTCGGGCACGTACGGCTCCTGCGGGATCGTGGTGCCCCAGCCGATGGCGTAGCCGACCAGCGTGTGGTCGTCGCCGCGCATCGTCACGGTGCCGTCGGCGCCGAACGGGCACTTGATGGTGAGGCCCTTCAGCACTTCCGCGATCTTCTTGCCGTCGGTCGAGTTCGCTTTCTTGGCGGCTTCGGCGAGGAACATCACCGCGGTCGCGTTCTGCCACGACCAGTTGGTCGGATACTCGTTGTATTTGGCCTTGTAGGCATCGCCCCAGGCGGCGTTCTCGGGCGTGGTCGGGAATGTCTTGATGTAGCGGTTGCCGGAGTGGATGCCCTTGGGCAGGTTCTTCACCACGGTGAGCGCGGTGTAGTCGGCCATGTTGACCGCGAACACCTCCATCTGGGTGAACATCGCATAGATGTTGGCCTGGTCGATATAGGAGGTGAGATCGCCGCCCCAGAGGCAGGAGTACAGCGCCTGCGGCTTGGCCTGCAAAATCTTCGTCACGACCTCGGTGTAGTCGGGCTGAAACAGCTTTGGCCAGGACTCGCTGATGATCTCGACGTCGGGCGCAAAGCGCTTCAGGTACAGCGTGAACTCGCCGGTGGTGTCGCGGCCATAGGCGTAGTCGGGCGAGCACGTCGCCCATTTCTTCAGGCCCTTGGCCTTGGAGATCGCTGCCGCGTAGCTGCCGCCGACGATGGAATCGTGGATGCCCTGGCGGACGCAGCGGAACGCGTTCGGGATGTGCTGCTTCGGATCGGCGGTGAGCGAAGAGGCTTCCGAGCAGGTATGGATGCAAAGCACGCCGAGATCGCGGGCGACCTCGTGCACCGCGAAGGATCCGGACGACGCTTCCCCATCGAGCAGCAGCTCGCAACCGTCGGTATTGACGAGCTCGCGTGCGACGCGGGCGGCTTCCTGCGGCTGGCCCTTGGAGTCGCGGACCACCATTTCGATCTGGCGGCCGGCAAGACCACCGGCGGCGTTGACCTTGTCGACCTCGAGCATCACCGCATTGCGCGACGACGTGCCGAGCTGCGCGACGCGGCCCGACAGAATCGTCGGCATGCCGATCTTGACAGTCTTGGCTTGGGCGCGCGCCACCCACGGCGCGGCAACACTCATCGCACCGGCACCCATCAGCGCCAGTGTTGAACGGCGGCTGATGCCCGGCGTGCGGGTTCTCGTCATTTTCCCCTCCCTCTTTCGGGTCGGCGTTTCCAAATCCCTGCCGGAGATCATCTCGTCTCCGTGTTCCCAACAATTTCAGAGGCAGGGGGTGACGTCAAGACAAATATGAATTATGAGTCATCATTCACTACGGGAGGAAGCGAGGCCGGCAATCGGCCCGAAACCGCAGAATGATCAACCTTTCGAGCTTCATTGGCTTTCATGCCCGGCGGTCTCCGGAGCGGCCCGCGCTGAAATACCGCGGCGAGCAGGTCTGCTACGCGGCATTCGACGCGCGCGTCCAACAGGTCGCCGGCTGGCTCGCATTGAATGGCATCAGCGCCGGCGATGTCGTGGCCGTACTGATGAAGAACAGCGCGGCATTCCTGGAGCTGGTCTTCGCGACCAGCCATCTCGGTGCGGTATTCCTGCCGATCAATTTCCGCCTGTCCCGCGAAGAGGTTGGCTATATCGCGGGCAATGCCGGCGCGCGCTTGTTGATCGTCGATGAAGAGCTCGCCGCGAATGCAGTGGGCGCGAAGATCGTCGTACTGAACGAAGCCGCGCAGCAAAGCGTCACTCGTCTCGCGGGTGATGCTGCGCCCGCGCCGATGCACGTTCGCCAGCCATCCGACCTGATGCGGCTGATGTACACTTCAGGCACGACCGACCGCCCCAAGGGCGTGATGCTCACCTACGATAATTTCTACTGGAAGTCGGCCGACCAGACCATCGCACTGGGCCTCGGTGCCGACACGCGCCTCCTCGTCGTCGGCCCGCTCTATCACGTCGGCGCACTCGACCTGCCCGGCATCGCCGCACTCTGGCATGGCGGCTTCATGCGCATCGAGCGCAATTTCGAGCCGGAGATGGCGCTTGCGGCAATCGCGGAGGACGAACTCAACGCCGCCTGGTTCGCGCCTGTCATGACCACCGCGATGCTCACCTGCCCCACCCGCGACCGCTACGATGTCTCAAGCCTGCAATGGGCGATCGGCGGCGGCGAGAAGACGCCTGAGCTACGCATCCGCGCCTTCTCGGAATTCTTCCGCAATGCGCGCTACATCGACGCTTATGGCCTCACCGAGACCGTAGGCGGCGACACTTTCATGGACGCTGGCCGCGAGATCGAGAAGATCGGCTCGACAGGACGCGCCATCGCCCATGTCGAGATCGAAATCCGCGACGAGGACGGCACGACGCTGCCGCCGAACGTCAACGGTGAGATCTGCCTGCGCGGCCCCAAAATCACGCGCGGTTATTGGAAGGATCCGGAGAAGACGGCGTCAGCCTTCTTCGGCGACTGGTTCCGCAGCGGCGATGTCGGTTATCTCGACGAGGAAGGCTTTCTTTATCTGACCGACCGCAAGAAGGACATGATCATCTCCGGCGGCGAGAACATCGCCTCCTCCGAGGTCGAGCGTGTCATCTACGATCTGCCCGAGGTGCGCGAAGTCGCGGTCATTGGACTGCGCGATGCGCGCTGGGGCGAGCGGCCCGTCGCCATTATCGTACTGGCCGAAGGCGCGAGCCTCGAGCTCCCTGCCCTCGCGGAGCATTGCCGCGCGCGGCTGGCGAGCTTCAAGGTGCCGAAACAGCTGATCATTCGCGACAACCTGCCGCGCAACCCGTCCGGAAAGATTCTCAAGCGCGTGCTGCGCGCCGAGCTGGAGACGTCGCAATGACGCAAGCCAACGCCAAGGTCACAAAGCTCAATCGCGTCGAGCGCAACGCCTGGACCAAGCAGAAGATCTTCGAGGCCGCGACCAAAATCGTCGGCAAGCATGGTTATGCCGAAGCCTCCGTCGCCCGCATCACCGAAGAAGCCGGCGTCGCGCAAGGCACCTTCTACAATCATTTCGAGAACCGTCAGGAGCTGCTCGACCAGCTGCTGCCGAAGATCGGCCTCGACATGGTCGAGTTCATCCGCGCCCGCACCGGCACGGCGGATGCGGCGCGGCAGGAGATCGCGCGCTTCTCCGCCTTCTTCGACTTCATCCGCGAGGTCCCGGAATTCTTGCGCATCCTCAACGAAGCCGAGTTCTTCGCGCCCATCGGCTACCTGAAGCATCTCGACAACATCTCGGTTGCCTATGTCCGCGTCTTGCGTCGCGCACGACGAGCAGGCGCGATTCAGGATTACAGCGACGAGGAATTCGAGGCGATCGTCCACATGTTGATGGGCTCGCGCGGCTATCTCAGCCGCCGCTACTCGTATTCGAAAGGCGGCGTCACCGCCGTGCCCGATCACGTCATCTCCGCCTATCGCAAGCTGATGACGCGCGGACTTTTCAGTGCATCCGGAGATCAGGACACGCCATGAACATCGCATCTCCACAAGCACCGCTCGACCTTGCCTCGGCGATCGCCGAAGCCGACATCCGCTGCCTGCTGATGGTGCTGGTGCACATGACCGGCGACGAGCGCTGGCTCGCGCCGCCCTACCTGCCCAAGCGCGACATCCGCCTCATTCCCGATCCCGAGGCCGGGGTGCCAAAGGAGGTCCAGGACGAGATCCGCGCAGCGGTCGTCAGGCTCTTTGCCGACGGCACGCCAAAGCCCGTCATCACCGATCCCGGCGACGAGCTGTTGCTCAGGATGATGCGCGCCTGCCTCGGTGAGAACGTCGCGCCGGAATACGCGCCCCTGATGCGCGAGGAGATGGGATTTGTGGCGCGCGAGCCGCAATGGACCAAGCCTCCCGCCGCCGAGAAGCTCGCCGACCAGCACGTCCTGATCGTCGGCGCCGGCGTCTGCGCCATCGCTCTCGGCGTAGCACTCGGTCATCTCGGCATCCCCTACACCATCGTCGAGAAGAACGACGAACTCGGCGGCACCTGGTGGATCAACCGCTATCCCGGCTGCGGCGTCGACACGCCGAACCATTCCTATTCCTACTCGTTCGGCACGGGCAATGCATGGGCCCGCTATTTCTGCCAGCGCGAGGAGTTGCTCGGCTATCTCCAGAAGGTCGCGGAGGAATACGGCATCCGCAAGCATCTGCGCGTCAACACCGAACTGACCTCTTCGCGCTGGGACGAAGGCAAGCGGCGCTGGATCTCGACGCTCAAGACCGAAAAAGGCGAAGAGATCTTCGAATCCACTGCTCTGGTTTCGGCCATCGGCCAGCTCAACGATCCCTCACGCGCCCATTTCAAGGGTGAGGAGAATTTCAAGGGCACGATCCTCCACTCGGCGCTGTGGTCCGGCGACATCGATCTCGACGGCAAGCATGTTGCCGTCATTGGCACCGGCGCTACGTCAATGCAACTGGTGCCGACGATCGCCGGCCGTGTCGCGTCAGTCACGGTCTATCAGCGCAGCGCGCAATGGGCGCGGCCGGTGAAGGGCTATTCCGATCCGATCAGCGAAGGCGCACGGTGGCTGCTCGCGCATCTGCCATTCTATGTGCAATGGTACCGTTTCAACATGTTCTGGCGCTACGGCGACGGCCTGCTGCCGTTCCTGCGCAGGGACCCCGCCTGGCCGCATCCGGAGCGCGCCGTCAACAAGGGCAATGACCGGCATCGCCAGGAGTTGACGGACTTCATCCTGTCGGAACTGAAGGACCGTCCCGACCTGATCGAAAAATGCGTGCCAAGCTATCCGCCCTACGGCAAGCGTATCCTGCTCGACAACAACTGGTTCAAGACCTTGAGACGGGACAATGTCGAACTCGTCACCGACGCAATCGACCATTTCGACCAGAACGGCATCGTCACCGCCGACGGCGAGCACCGGTTGGCGGACGTCATCGTGGTCGCCACCGGCTTCAAGGTGACGGAAATGGCCGCGCGCCTGAACATCAGCGGCCGTGACGGCAAGGATCTGCGCGAGGCCTGGGCCCACGACAATCCGACCGCATTCCTCGGCATGACCGTGCCGGACTTTCCAAATTTCTTCTGCATGCTCGGCCCCAATTCCGGCCCTGCCCATGGCGGCAGTGTCATATTCCAGTCCGAATGCCAGAGCCGCTATATCTCTGCCTGCCTTGCCGGCATGATTGAGCAGAATGTCGCCGCCATCGATGTCCGCAAGGACGTCCTCGACGACTACGTCCAAAAGGTCGATGCCGAACACGAGGGCATGATCTGGACCCACCCGGGCATGAGCACGTACTACCGCAACAGCAGCGGTCGCGTGTTTTCGGCCATGCCCTGGCGTTTCGTGGACTATTGGCGCATGACGCATGATCCGGATCTTGGGCAGTATCGGCTGACGAAGGGGTAATTGCTGCCGCCGCGGACCAGCTGTAGCGTTGGCGCTGCACTCTCGCCTCGTCGTCATTGCGAGCGCAGCGAAGCAATCCAGAATCTTTCCGCGGAGGCACTCTGGATTGCTTCGCTTCGCTCGCAATGACGGAGTTTGCGGCAGCCGCTCGCCCCCTCACAGGTAGCGCAGCGCCGCGCGCATGAAGGGAAACACCAATGACCAGGCCAATCGTCCGCGTCTACACTGACTACAAAAGCCCCTACGCGTTCGTGGCGAACAAGCGTCTGTTCGAGCTTGAAGAGACGTGCGGCGTCGAACTGGAATGGCTGCCGTACACGCTGCGCGTCGCGGAATTCATGGGGACGGTGGAAACGCGCACACCGCATTTCTGGCGTAAGGTGCGCTACGCCTATATGGATGCGCGGCGCTACGCCAATGCGCAGGGGCTTGTCATGAAGGGGCCGCGGAGGATCTACGACGCCTTTTATTCCAGTGTCGGCATGCTGTTCGCCCAACGGCACGGCTTCTTCCGCAGCTACCACGACACGGTGTTCCGGAAATTCTGGGGCCATGAGCTGGAGATCGACGAACTCGCCGCCATCATCGATGTCATCACCTCGTGCGGCGGCTCGGGGAGCGCGTTCGAAGCCTACGTCAACGGCCCTGCCCGCGCCGAGCACGACCGCATCATCGACGAGGCGGAGGCGCTCGGCGTGTTCGGCGTGCCGACCATGGTGTTCAACGGCGAACTGTTCTGGGGCGGCGACCGCATCGACATGCTGATCGAACGCATCGAGAGGCCCGAGACGGTCGCGGCTGCGCTCGGCAGCCGTCACCGCAAGCCGGCATAGCGTCTACGCCGCCAGCCCGCTCTCCACCGGAGCGAAGTCCATCCCCAGACTCTCGGCCACCGCCTTGTTGGTGACGCGGCCGCGATGCACGTTCAGCCCGTTGCGCAGATGCGGGTTTTCCAGCACGGCGGCAAAGCCCTTGTTCGCGAGCATCAGGCCGAACGGCAGCGTCGCGTTGTTCAGGGCCTGGCTGGACGTCACCGGCACCGCGCCCGGCATGTTGGCGACGCAGTAATGCACGACACCGTCGACCTCATAGGTCGGGTCGCTATGCGTGGTCGGATGCGAGGTCTCGAAGCAGCCGCCCTGATCGATCGCGACGTCGACCAGCACCGCACCCGGACGCATCGATGGCAGCATCGCCCGCGTCACGAGCTTTGGCGCACTGGCGCCCGGCACCAGCACCGCACCGATCACGACATCGGCCGCGAACACCTCCTCCTCGACCGACTCGATCGTCGAGAAACGGGTGCGCACGCGTCCGGCAAAGAGATCGTCGAGGTCGCGCAAGCGTGGAATTGAGCGGTCGATCACGGTGACTTCCGCACCGAGGCCCGCCGCCATCCGCGCGGCCTGCGTTCCCACCACACCGCCGCCGAGCACGACGACCCGCGCCGGCTGCACACCGGGCACACCGCCGAGCAGCAGCCCGCGACCGCCGGCCGATCGCTTGAGCGCGGCGCCGGCGGCCTCGATGGCGAGGCGGCCGGCGACTTCGCTCATCGGCGCAAGCAGGGGGAGGTGACCGGCCGCGTCGGTGACGGTTTCATAGGCGATCGCAGTGCAGCCGGAGGCAAGCAGGCCTTTGGCCTGTTCGGGATCCGGCGCGAGATGGAGGTAGGTGAACAGGATCTGGCCTTCGCGGAGCTGAGCCCATTCGCTTTTCTGCGGCTCCTTGACCTTCACGATCATGTCGGACCTGGCGAAGATGTCGCGGGCGCTCTCGGCAATGGTCGCCCCTGCCCGCTGGTACACCTCGTCGGAGGCGCCGATGCCGCTGCCGGCGCCGGTTTCGACCGTCACCTCGTGTCCGGCCGCGACATATTCGCGAACCGCGCCCGGGGTGAGCCCGACGCGATATTCCTGCACCTTGATCTCCCTGGGCACACCGACGCGCATCCTGGTCTCCTTCTGATTCACCTGCTGATCGTAGCGACGCGGCCAGTTTGGTTTCGTGCAAATATCCGCTAGCTTCGACACTGGCGCGCCGGTTTCCGGCGCGAAAATGCCCTTTCACGCTGGAAACGAAACCTTGGCCCTCGACCGGAAAGATCTCGCCATCCTCGCGGAACTCACCACCAATGCGCGGGCCAGCCACACCGAGCTCGCCAACAAGGTCGGCCTCTCCAGCACCGCACTGGCACGGCGGCAGAAGGCGCTGGAGGACGAAGGCTACATCCAGGCTTACCAAGCGGCACTTGATCTCGCCCAATTCGGGCTCACCACGACCGTGCTGGTCCGCATCGCGCTGGAGAGCCAGAGCGATGAGGCGCTGAAAGCATTCGAGGCGGCCGTGGTGAAATGCCCCTCCGTCGTGCGCTGCTTCCTGATGTCCGGCACAGACGATTACATCCTGATCGTGCTCGCCCGCGACATCCAGGATTTCGAGCGAATCCACCGCACCGAGCTGTCGCGCCTGCCCCGCGTCGCGCGCGTGCAATCGAGCTTCGCACTGCGCGAGGTGGTCAACCGCGCGGTGCCGACGGTGGTGTTCGGCGAGGTGAAGCGCTAGCAGTTCCCTCGCCCGGCGAACGCACCGGAAGGCCGCCCGCGCCACCGTCATAGAACTGTCATCAAAAGTGCAGAGACGTGTCAGTCTCTGCACTTACGGGACCCGCCATGGATTATTTCAAGCGCTTTAACTTCCTCTTCGCCGCACCCGTGTTCGACGCCGACGACCTTGAGGGCATCCGCTTCAACCAGATCGTCGAGGAGATCCAGCGTTCCGGTTTCGAGGTCGTCAGGGCCCGCAAGCTGGAAGACGCCGAGATCGCGGTGCAGACCGATGCCGCCATCGGCTGCATGGTGGTGGATTGGGGCAAGAAAGGGCTTGAAGGCAAGACCTCCGCGCTGATCAATTTGATGCGTCGCCGGGGCCTCGATTTCCCGATCATCCTTCTGATCCGGCGCAAGCGCTTCGAGGACCTCCCGGTCGAAGTGCTCGACTTCATCGACGGCTATGTCTTCCTGTCCGAGGAGACGCCGACCTTCATTGCCAAGAATTTGATCAGCCGGCTCAAGCAATATGCCGAGACGCTGAAGACGCCGTTCTTCGGCGCGCTGGTCGACTATGCCGAGGAAGGCAACCAGCTCTGGACCTGTCCCGGCCACAACGGCGGCGTGTTCTACAACCGCAGCCCGATCGGCCGGGTCTTCGTCGAACATCTTGGCGAGTCCGTGTTCCGCGACGACCTCGACAATTCCGTGCTCGACCTCGGCGACCTCCTCACCCATGAAGGCCCTGCTCTGAGGGCGCAGAAGGAAGCCGCGCAAATCTTCGGCGCGGAAAAGACCTATTTCGTGCTCAACGGCACCTCGACCTCGAACAAGGTTGCGCTCGGTGCGCTTGTCACCGACGGCGACCTCGTGCTGTTCGATCGCAACAACCACAAGGCCGCCCATCACGGCGCGCTGATGATCAATGGCGGAGTTCCGGTCTATGTGCCGACCATCCGCAACGCCTGGGGCCTGATCGGTCCGATGCGCTGGGACGTGCTCGACGAGCAAGCGCTGCGCGAAGCGATCCGCAACCATCCGCTGGTCGCGGACAAGGACGCCTGGCGCAAGGAGCGGCCGTTCCGCGTCGCCGTGGTCGAGCAGTGCACCTATGACGGCACGATCCACAGCGCCGAGATGATCCTGAAGCGCATCGGCCATCTCTGCGAGTACATCCTGTTCGACGAGGCCTGGGCCGGCTTCATGAAATTTCACCCGCTCTATGCCGGCCGCTTCGCCATGGGATTGGCGAACCTTCCCCCCGAGGCGCCGGGCATCATCGCGACGCAATCCACCCACAAGCAACTCGCGAGCTTCTCACAGGCCTCGCAAATCCACATCAAGGACCGTCACATCCGCGGCCAGAAGCGCCGCGTCGAACATCGACGCTTCAACGAAAGCTTCATGCAGCACGCCTCGACGTCGCCGTTCTATCCGCTGTTCGCCTCGCTCGACGTCGGAGCGCAGATGATGAAGGGCCGCTCCGGCGAAGTGCTGTGGGACGACACGATCCGGCTCGGCATCGAGCTGCGCAAGAAGATTCGCGCAATGCGCCGGGAGTTCGAGGAGAAGGAGCAGAATCCGGATCGCCGCTGGTTCTTCGAACCCTTCGTGCCCGATCGCGTCGCCATTCCCGACGTCAGCCGTCCGGGCGCTGCGCACAACGTCGCCTGGGAGACGCTATCCACCGACGAGCTGGCGACCAATCCCGCCTTGTGGCAACTCTCTCCGGATACCAACTGGCATGGCTTCCCCGGCCTCACCGAAGGCTTTGCCATGACCGATCCGAACAAGCTGACACTGCTCACGCCCGGCTTCGACCGCACCACCGGCGCCTATGTCGAGCACGGCATCCCCGCGCCGGTCGTGGCGCAATATCTGCGCGAAAACCGCATCGTCCCCGAGAAGAACGACCTCAACTCGCTGCTCTTCCTGCTCACCCCCGGCGTCGAGGCGAGCAAGGCCGGCACGCTGATCTCCGGCCTGGTCGCGTTCAAACGGCTGCACGACGACAATGCGTTGCTGGCGGACGTCATCCCCGAGTTCTACCAGCGGCGACAGGCGCGCTATGCCGGCGTGCGGCTGCGTGATCTCTGTGGCGAGATGCACCGCTTCTTCCGCACCGCCGATGTCAGCGGACTCCAGGCCCGGCAGTTCATGCCCGAGCACATGCCGGAGATCGCGATGTCCCCGCGCGATGCCGCGCGCTATCTGTTCAAGAACGACGTCGACTATTTGCCGATCGAGGCGATCGCCGGCCGCATCGCCACCACGCCCTTCGTGGTCTATCCGCCTGGCATCGCCACCATCGTCCCGGGCGAGCGGTTGACGGAACGCGCCAAGCCCATGGTGGATTACCTCAAGATGTTTGAAACCTGCTTCAACACGTTCCCGGGTTTCGACGTGGAAATCCAGGGGGTCTACAAGGAGATCGATGCGAACGGCCGCATCGGCCTCTATACTTACGTCGTTGCCGAGTAGGTGCCGATGAACGAAACAGCAGTCGCGCGGACAGACGACGAACCGGTCCTGGTGCGGCCGTCACGCGAGAGCGATGTCGAGGCGATGCTGGCGATCTACCGCCATCATGTCCGCAATGGCGTGCCGCGCGACATCGAGGGAACCGGCGCGCCAGAGCCGGACGATTTGCGCGACCGGCGCAAGAATTTGAAGCAGACCCGCCTGCCGCATCTGGTCGCGACCTGGCGCGGCGAGGTGGTCGGCTATGCCTATGCGGTGCTGTTCCGCAAGCGCCCGGCTTATCGCTACACGGCCAAGCACTCGATCTACGTGCACCACGAGCATCTCGGCCGCGGCGTTGGTCGGCTCCTGCTCCAGGGAATGATCGACGCTTGCGCCGCAGCCGGCTTCCGCCAGATGATCGGCTATATCGATGCGGACAACGCGCCCTCGCTGGCGCTGCACGAGAAGTTCGGCTTCGCGCGCGCCGGCCTTCTCTATGGCGTCGCTTATCGCCACGGCCGCTGGTCCGACACCGTGATGGTGCAGCGCTCGCTCGGCGCCGGCGTCACCGCGCCACCTTCGCCTACGGCACCCGGACGTTAGGCCTTACGAGGGAAAGTCAGCCGGTCTGACCTGGATGCGGTCGGCATGCAGCGACCAGTGATGCAACGCCTGGTCCTTGCAAAACTTTGCCTTCGCCCGCTCCTTGGCCTCGTCCTCGTCGGTGGCGTCGATCTCAAGCGTGCCCTGGCACACCTCGATCTGCCGGCCGTACTGGCCAAGCACGTCCTTCATGAACCTGACGACATAAGTTGACATGGGACCTCCCTGCTGCCCCGGCGGCACTCTAATCCCATTTAGCCGGAATGCGGGAGGGGGATTTTGACGCGGATCAAAGTCGACGCGGCCGCACAGACAATCCATTGCGGAACCCGCCGCCTGGAGCTAAGCGGAGATGCCGCCTTCACTGATGAGGATCTTGCCTTGCAGTTTGTCTCCGACACCGACGTCACGAAGGTTCTGACCTTTCCGATCCTCATTGCCGCTCTGGAAGAGGCGCATCGCCGGCCGAAGATGGAAGTCCTGGACGCCTTCCTTGGCGGAGAAGGCGCGCAATACGTCATCCGCAGTGCGGTCGATCCCGGCCGGTACATGGTCAGCAAGATGTTCACCAGCTTTCCGGCCAATCTGGCCGAGGGGAAGATGCCGGCGGTACAGGCTGTGTGCGTGCTGTTTGACGGCACCAACGGGAAGCCGCTGGCAGCAATGGACGGAACCGAGATCACACATTGGCGTACCGCGGCCGACTCCGCCTTGGGCACGAAATTGCTCGCCCCGCCCAATCCCGAGACGCTGCTTTGCGTCGGTGCCGGCGAAATGTCCGAATGGCTGATCCGAGGACACCGCACCGTGCGACCGTCGCTGCAACGCGTGCTGGTCTGGAATCGCAGCGCGGACCGGGCCGATGGGCTTGCCAAACGGCTGATAGCGGATGGCGTCCAGACGGAAACGATCACAGATCTCGACGCCGCCACGCGTGAGGCTGACATCATCACCACCTGCACCCGCGCGCATCAACCGCTGATCAAGGGCCGAAACTTGCGACCGGGTACGCATCTCGACCTCGTCGGCGGCTACACGCCGCAAACGCGCGAGGCTGACGACGAGGCTGCAAAGCTGTCGCGTGTCTTCGTGGATCGGCGGGAATCCGCCTTTCACGGCGTCGGCGACATCCTGCAACCGATCGCGAACGGTGCGATCAGCGAAACCGATGTCCTCGGCGACCTCTACGATCTCGCCGGTGGCCGCGTGCAGGGACGAATGTCAGCGTCCGACATTACGTTCTTCAAGAACGCCGGCGGAGGCCATCTCGACCTCATGACCTGCGAGGCTGTGTTCCAGCAGCTCGGCGCGAAGCTGGGGTAGACGCCCTACCCCGGCGTAGCCGTTACGTCTTGATGTCGAGGAGCGCGTCTTGCGTCTCGGCGTAGGCCTGAATGACCTTCGCATTGGCAATGAAGCTGTACTTCGCGGTCGCCAGCTGAGCGAATTCGTTGGCGAGATCGACATTCGGCGCTGCGACCAGGCCGTCCTGGTTGGCGAAAGGAGCGCTCGGGTCGGATTGCGCGGTAAAGCTCGGCGAAACCGTCGACACGGTCGCGACCGTACCGCCCGGCGTCGAGCCGCCTGATTGGGAGACCTGATCGACGCGCAACGGCACATAAGCTGCGGGAAACGTCGGAGCAATGCCCGAACCGGCCGGTGTGCCCGATCCGCCCGACGCGGGCAGCGGACCTGTCGTGTTGACGTTGGCGATGTTGCTCGCGGCCACGTTCACGCGCAGGCTCGCCGCAGACAGTCCGGATGTCGCAATCGAAAATATGCTCATGTCCCCTGATCTACAGGACAAGTCATACGCGTTCACTCACGCCATCGGTAAAATCCGCGGCTTTCCGTTTTCATCCTCGTAACCAACGATCGGAGCCGCGATCAGGCTTCGCGCGCCGCTATCCCGGCGTCACGCCAAAAGCCTGCTTGAAACGCTCCGCGTAGCGCGGCCAGACTTCGGGATTGATGATGCGCGGCGGACGCTTGCCATCGAGCGTCTCCAGCACCTGCTCGGCCGCGATGCGGCCCATGTTCTGCCGCGCCTCGATGGTGACGCCTGCGGTGTGCGGGCTCGCCAGCACGTTGTCGAACTGGAGCAGCGGATGCTCCGGCGGCGGCGGCTCCTTGGACCAGACGTCGAGCCCCGCGCCGGCGATGCGCTTGTCGCGCAGCGCCTGGAGCAGCGCGTCCTCGTCATGAATGAAGCCGCGCGCCGTGGTGATGAAATACGCATGCGGCTGCATCAGGCCAAACTCACGCACGCTGATCATGTTGCGGCTGCGCTTGTCGAGCGGACAGGAGATCGAGACGAAATCAGCGCGGCGCAAAAGCTCGTCGAGTTCGACCTTCTCCCCGCCCCGCTCGGCCATCACGTCGGCCGTGAGGTTCGGATCGTAGGCCAGCACCTTCATCCCGAACAGGCCTTTGCAGAGTGCCGCGATGCGGCGGCCGACATTGCCGAGGCCGATGACGCCGACGGTTTTATGCTCGACCTCGTTGCCGACGAGCTCGTTGCGGTTGACGTTGGACTCCCTGCGGAGCTTACGGTCGGACTGAATGATGCGTTTCGACAGCGTCAACATCATCGCGAGCGCGTGCTCGGCGACCGAATGGGCGTTGCCGCCGGATTGGTTGACGACCAGCACGCCCGCATCCGTGCACGCTTCGACATCGACCGGATCGAAGCCGGCACCGTTACTCGATACGAGTAGCAGGTTCGGCGCGCGTTTCAGCAAAGCGGCGTCGACATGGAAATGCGGGGCGAGCTCGTCGCGGGCAGCACCAATCTGGTAGACATGTGCCGCGCTCAGGATCGGTGCGTAGAAATCTTCGGGGCTCTCGTTCTCGATGCGATCGAGCCGGACGTCGGGCCGCGCCTTTAGGATGTCGATATAGATCGGATTGGCCAGATATTTGACGTAGAAGACGCGCTTGCTGTTGACGGACATCAGGACCCTTCCGGCTCTCTCATGGAGACCCGCAAGGTTAGCGCCAAGCGCGCTCCGTCCATGCGTCCCTCCCGTTTTCTCGTTGTTGCCGCTTATGACATGGCGGTGCCGGCCGCGGCAGGCCGTCTGGCGCAGATCACGGTGCCGGCCGGACATGTTGACAATCCCGCCGCCTGCGTCAAGTTCGGCAGACCGCCGCGATAGCCAAGACCAAGAAGCATGCGCGGCCTAGGGGAGAACGCAATGGCGATTGCGGAGCAGCAGACTCAGGCCGGACAGGCATCCAGCGAAAGAAGCTGGCACAGTATCGTCCTGCAAACCCTGAAGCGGAACGAGATCAGCCTCATTCCTTACGTGCCGGATCGCGTGCTGACGCCGCTGATCAAGAACCTCCACGCCGATCCCTTCTTCACCACCTTCGCCACCGCCCGCGAGGAAGAGGCTGTCGGCATCGTTTCCGGCGCCTGGATGGGGGGGCGGAAGGCTGCGGTGCTGATGCAGACGTCCGGCTTTGCCACGCTCGCCAACGTGCTGGCCTCGCTGGCGGTGCCCTACCAGATCCCGCTGATCATGTTCGTCTCCGAGCGCGGTACGCTCGGCGAGTTCAACTACGGCCAGTCGCTGGTCTGCCGCACCATGCGCCCGGTGCTGGATTCGCTGGCACTGGAGCACCACACCATCACCCGGCTCGACGAGCTGGAATTCATCGCCGACCGCTCGATCAAGCAGGCCGTGACGACGCAGGCGCCGGTCGCGCTGATCCTCAACCCGCTGCTCACCGGCGGCAAGACGTTCGACAAGTGAGGTCAGTGATGAACACCCGCAACACCAAGGTGATGAACCGGTTCGATATGACCTCGCGCCTGATCGCAAGGCTCAAGCACGAGGAAGCTGTCGTCGGCGGTATCGGCAACACCAATTTCGACCTCTGGGCCGCGGGCCACCGTCCGCAGAATTTCTACATGCTCGGCAGCATGGGCCTCGCCTTCCCGATTGCGCTCGGCGTGGCGCTGGCGCAACCCGATCGCCGTGTCTTCGCGCTCGAAGGTGACGGCTCGCTGTTGATGCAGCTCGGCGCACTCTCGACCATTGCGGCGCTGAAGCCAAAGAACCTGATCATGATCGTGATGGACAACGGCATCTATCAGATCACCGGCTCGCAGCCGACACCCGCGGCAAGCGTGGCCGACATCGTCGGCATCGCCGTGGCCTCTGGGCTCGCCAACAGTGCGTGGGCCGCGGACGAGGAGGACTTCGAACGGCTGGTCGACGTGGCCATGTCGGCGTCCGAGCCGAGCCTGATCGCCCTCCGCATCGACGACAAACCGGGCGTCGGCGCCACCCGCAGGGATCCCGTGCAGATCCGGGAACGCTTCATGCACGGCCTCGGCGTGCGGGAGCCACTTTAACGTTTCGTCATTAACTACACGACGATCTGATCCCGGGCCCGTAACAGGCCATTGGAAATTCGTGCTAACCGCACCGGATGTCCATTTTGACCCGCTCTCTTGCCTGGCTGCTGGCAGCCGCCGTCACGTTCGCGACCCTCGGTCCCCCCGGCCTGCGGCCCCATTCCGATCTCGGCCAGGACGGCGAGCATGCTCTCGCCTTCATCCTGGTGGGACTGGCGTTCGGTCTCGCCTACCGCGATCGCCGCTGGGCCGTCGCTGCCATCGCAGTGGCCCTGATCGGCGTGCTCGAGCTGATGCAGTTCTGGGCGCCGGGACGGCATGCGCGGCTGGAAGATTTTCTGGTCGATGCCGGCACGGCCTGCATCGGCTTCGCGCTCGCGGCCGCCGCCGATTGGGTCATGACGCGCGTCCGCGCTAATTCGGCCCTCACAAACTAAGGCCCCGCGGAGCGATGCTCCGCAGGGCCCAGCTCTTCAAAGCCTGCGCTCTGATCAGTCGATGATCTTGACGACGCGGCGCGTCCGCGGCTCGACGATCACGCGACGATCGTTCACGACCGCATAGCGATACTCGGTGTAGTTCGGCACCGGGCGCAGCACGACGGCCGGGGGCAGCGGCTCACCGACGACGACACGCTCCTCGACGATCACGGATTCACTGCGCGGGATTCCGCCCAGCACCGCATTCGGAATTTCGAGGCCCGCGCCGACGGCCGCACCGACGGTGCCGCCGACCATCGCGCCGATCGGTCCGCCGATGTCGCCACCCGCACGCGCGCCATCCCTGGCGCCCTGTTCGGTTGTCGACTGGGCAAAGGCTGCGCTTGACGCCAGCAGCGACGCGGCAACCAACGAAATCGCAAGACGGGTCTTCATGTCCACACTCTCCAGTGTTTATTGATGCGCCTTCAACCGCGGGACCGGACCATTGTTCCAGTTCCCTTGTGATGAAACCCACCTCAAATCCGCAAAGTGTTACCGCGTAACAGTTCAGGCGGTGGCGATCTCGTGGCCAGCCATCAGTTCCAGCGCCCGCACCATTGCGGAGTGATCCCAGGCCTTGCCGCCATGCGCGGTGCAGGACGAGAACAATTGCTGCGCCACCGCCGTGTTCGGCAGCGACAGGCCGAGCGCGCGAGCACCTTCGAGCGCGAGGTTGAGATCCTTCTGGTGCAGCTCGATGCGGAAACCGGGATCGAAATTGCGCTTCACCATGCGCTCGCCATGCACCTCGAGAATGCGTGAGGACGCAAAGCCGCCCATCAGCGCCTGCCGTACCAGCGCCGGATCGGCCCCTGCTTTCGAGGCAAACAGCAACGCTTCGCTCACTGCGCCGATCGTCAGCGCGACGATGATCTGGTTCGCAACCTTCGTCGTCTGGCCGTCGCCATTGGCGCCGACGCGGGTGACGTTCTTGCCCATCTTGTCGAACACGCCCTTCATGGTGTTGAAGGCCCGCTCGGGACCGCCGACCATGATGGTGAGGCTTGCCGCCTTGGCGCCGACTTCCCCGCCCGACACCGGCGCATCGAGATAGTCCGCCCCCAGCGCCTCGATCTTCTTTGCGAACTCCTTGGTCGCCAGCGGCGAGATCGAGCTCATGTCGACGACGATCTTGCCTTTGGAGATGCCGCTCGCAACAGCGTCCTTGCCGAACAGTACAGCCTCCACATGCGGCGTGTCCGGCACCATGATGATGACCGCATCCGCCTCCTCCGCCACTTCCCTGGCCGACTTGCAGGCGACGCCGCCGGCCGCGATCAGCTCCGGCGCGACCGGCGCGACGTCGTGCAGGAGAACGCGATGGCCCGCGGCCAGAAGATGGCCGGCCATCGGCCGTCCCATGGTGCCAAGTCCGATAAAGCCGATGTCGATCATGTCTCATTCCTCTAGATTTAGGCTAAGTCGATCCACGCGTTCGGTGCACCTCTCCCGCTTGCGGGAGAGGTCGGCACGCAGTGCCGGGTGAGGGTTCTCTCCACTGGGGGAATTTTTCCGCGAACCCCATCGCGGAGACACCCTCTCCCCAGCCCTCTCCCGCAAGCGGGAGAGGGAGCGCACCGTCTCAGGTCTCGAAGGTTTGCGCGGCGTGCCAGGACAGGCCTTCCAGCGTCGTGGTGCGCGGCTTGTATTCGCAGCCGATCCAGCCGCGATAGCCGATCGCGTCGAGATGGCGGAACAGGAAGGGATAGTTGATCTCGCCGGTGCCGGGCTCGTGCCGGCCGGGATTGTCGGCGAGCTGGATGTGCGCGATCTGCGGCAGATATTCCTGCATGGTGCGGGCGAGATCGCCCTCCATGATCTGCATGTGATAGATGTCGTATTGGATGAACAGATTGTTCGACCGCACCTCGGCGATCAGCTGCACCGCCTGCTCGGTGCCGTTGAGATAGAAGCCGGGAATGTCGAGCGTGTTGATCGGCTCGACCAAAAGCTTGATGTTTTCACGCGCCAGCGTCGAGGCCGCGAAACGCAGATTGCCGACCAAAGTCTCCTGAAGCTCGCGCGGGTCGGCATCGGCGGGCGCGATGCCGACGAGGCAGTTGAGCTGCTCGCAATCCAGCGCCTTGGCATAGTCGATGGCGCGGAATACGCCGTCGCGGAATTCGGCGCTGCGATCGGGCAGGATCGCGATGCCGCGCTCGCCCCCCGCCCAGTTGCCCGCGGGCAGATTGTGCAGCACCTGTGTCAGGCCGTGGACGTCGAGCTGCTCGCGGAGCTGCGCTTTGTCGAAATCATAGGGAAAGAGATATTCGACCCCGGCAAAGCCTGCCGCCTTCGCCGCGGCAAAGCGGTCGAGGAACGGCATCTCGTTGAAGAGCATGGTGAGGTTGGCGGCGAATTTCGGCATGATGCGCTCCCTATTCCGCCGGCTGCAGCACGCCGGGCCGCTTGGTTCCGACCTCGTCGAGCGGGAGGTCCAGCACCTCCTCAAATTCGACGATGTTGTCGATCTCGGTGCCCATGGCGATGTTGGTGACGCGTTCCAGGATGAACTCGACCACCACGGGCACGCGGTGCTTCGCCATCAACTCGCGCGCCGTGGCGAACGCGGCCTGCGTATCCTTCGGATCGGTCACGCGGATCGCCTTGCAGCCGAGGCCTTCGGCGACCGCGACATGGTCGACGCCATAGCCATTGAGCTCCGGCGCGTTGACGTTCTCGAACGAGAGCTGGACGTGATAGTCCATGTCGAAGCCGCGCTGGGCCTGGCGGATCAGGCCGAGATAGGAATTGTTCACGACGACATGGATGTAGGGCAGATTGAACTGCGCGCCGACCGCAAGTTCCTCGATCAGGAACTGGAAGTCGTAGTCGCCCGACAGCGCAACGATCTCGCGATCCGGACATGCCGCCCGCACGCCGAGCGCAGCGGGCAAAGTCCAGCCGAGCGGGCCCGCCTGACCGGCATTGATCCAGTTGCGCGGCTTGTAGACGCCCAAAAACTGCGCGCCGGCGATCTGCGACAGACCGATCACGGTGACGTAGGTGGTGTCGTGGCCGAAGGCCTTGTTCATCTCCTCATAGACACGCTGCGGCTTGATCGGAACATTGTCAAAATGGCTCTTGCGCAGCATCGTCTTCTTGCGATCGCGGCAGGCCGCGGGCCACGCCTGGCGCTCGCGAAGCCTGCCTGACCGGCGCCACTCCCTGGCGACGGCAACGAAGAGTTCGAGCGCGGCCCTTGCGTCGGAAACGATGCCGAGATCGGGATTGAACACGCGCCCGATCTGGGTCGGCTCGATGTCGACATGCACGAAGGTGCGGCCCTTGGTGTAGGTCTCGACTGAACCCGTGTGCCGGTTGGCCCAGCGGTTGCCGATGCCGAGCACGAAGTCGGATTCGAGCATGGTGGCGTTACCGTAGCGGTGGCTGGTCTGGAGGCCGACCATGCCGGCCATCAACACGTGATCGTCGGGGATCGCGCCCCACCCCATCAGTGTCGGAACAACAGGCACGTTGGCGATCTCGGCGAATTCGACCAGGAGATCGGATGCATCGGCGTTGATGATGCCGCCGCCCGCCACGATCAGCGGCCGTTCGGCCGCGTTGAGCATCTCCAGGGCCTTCTCGACCTGCTTGCGGGTCGCAGTGGGCTTGTAGACCGGCAGCGGTTCGTAGGTCTCGTCGTCGAACTCGATCTCGGCGAGCTGAACGTCGAGCGGCAGGTCGATCAGCACCGGCCCCGGCCGGCCGGAGCGCATCACATGAAAGGCCTGGCTGAACACGCGCGGCACCAGTGCCGGCTCGCGCACGGTCACCGCCCATTTGGTCACGGGCTTGGCGATCGACTCGATATCGACGGCCTGAAAATCTTCCTTGTAGAGCCGCGCGCGCGGCGCCTGCCCGGTGATGCAGAGGATCGGAATGGAATCGGCGATCGCCGAATAGAGCCCGGTGATCATGTCGGTGCCGGCCGGCCCGGACGTACCGATACAGACGCCGATATTGCCGGCCTTGGCGCGCGTATACCCCTCGGCCATGTGGGAAGCGCCCTCGACATGGCGCGCCAGGATGTGGCGGATCGACCCGCGCTTCTTCAGCGCCGAGTAGAGCGGGTTGATCGCGGCCCCGGGAACACCGAAGGCGGTCGAGATGCCTTCCTTCTCCAGAATTCGCACGGCCGCATCGATAGCTCGCATCTTCGCCATTTCGGACCTCGCTCAAATTGCGTTAGCGAGCGAGATCATCAGGCGTGCGAGATGCGATCTCAACGAGATCGGTTTTATTTTCCACGATACGGCAACCGTAGAAAAATCGTGGTTGTCTCAATCGGTTAGGCCAAGAAATCCGTGAAAGCGGATCACTCGAACAGCGGTGCCAGCTCCATCTGCGGCACCAGCACGAGGCCTTTGTCGGTGATGCGAATTTCCGGAATGACCGATAGAGGAATCAGATTAAAGCCCATGTAGGGGATGGTGCAGCCGGCCTCCGCCCATTCCGTCTTCAACACCTTGACCTCTTCGGCCACGTCCGTGACGCGCTTGTCGGACAGGAGCCCCGCAATCGGCAGCGGGACCAGCGCCCTCACCTTGCCGTCGGCGACGACACAGACCCCGCCCTGCTTCTCCTTGATCGCGGCGATCGCCACCTGCATGTCGTCCTCGTTCGTGCCCGCGACGATGATGTTGTGGCTGTCGTGCCCGACACTCGAGGCGACCGCGCCGCGCTTCAGCCCGAAGTCCTTCAGCAGGCCATGAGCGACGTTGCCAGCCGATTTGCCGTGGCGCTCGACAACGGTGACGAAGCAGAGGCCATAGCGCGCGAACAGCGACGGCCAATCCTTGGCCGGCTCGATCGCGACCTTCTCATGGATGAGCGTGATGCCCGGCAGCGCGGTCTTGATCGCATTGACGGTGCAGGCCTTCGTTGGCAGCTCCGGCGTCAGCTTGACCTTCTCCGGAAGCTTGACGGTCGCATAAGCCGCCTTCGGATATTGATAGCGTTGCGACAGCGCCTGATCGAGCCGCGGCGTGATCTTGCCGTGCTCGACCACGAGTTCTCCGCCATACCAGGTGCATTGCGGCTTGAGCTGATCGTCCATCAGCACGAGATCGGCGCGGCGGCCGCCGCCGAGTCCACCGATATCGCCATCCATGCCGAAGCGCGTCGCGCCGTGCAGCGAGCCCATCGACCACGCCTGCTCGGGCGACATTCCCGCCTTCACGGCTTCGCGCACCACCCAGTCGAGACCGAACAGAAGCAAATCGTCGGCGTCGCGATCGTCGGTGCAGACGGCGGTGCGCTTGTGCGAGGCCCCGAGCTCGGTGATCGTCCGGATCGCCTGCGGCAGCGAATGCCAGGGCGTGGTCGGCGGACCGCCGCGCAGGAAAACCCAGACGCCGGCATCGAGCAGATCATCGGCGATGTCGCGGTCGATCGCCTCATGGGTATCGGTGACGCCCGAGGCCGCATAGGCCGCGACGAATTCGCGGCCGTAGACATGGCCGGATACCGGCCGCCCACGTTTCAATGCCGAGGCCAGGATGGCATGGCTTCGCTCGTCGCCCGTGGTGACAGGCACGAAATCCATCTTCTCGCCGAGCCCGACTGCCTCCGGCCAGCGATCGAACAGGCCGGCGATCTTGTCCGGCGTGAGATCCCCGCCCGCAGTCTCCAGCGCGGCCGAAGTGGCCGGTACAGTCGACGGCACCGTCAGGAAGATCGAGAGCGGCGCCTCGCGCGCGTCCTCCAGCATCGCCTCGACACCGGCGACGTCCATGACGTTGCCGATCTCGTGACTGTCGCAGAAGATCGTGGTGGTGCCGTTGAGCAGCGCTGCCTCGGCATAGGCGCAGGCCGTCACCATCGAGGATTCGATATGGATGTGCGGATCGACCAGCCCCGGCGCGATGATGCCGCCGGCGGCGTCATAAATCGCGACACCGTTCCAGACCTTCTTGGCCGCACCAGCCGGCTTCACCGCCGCGATGCGACCGCCGGTGATCCAGACCTCGCGGTTCGCGTGGATACGCTCCGAATAGGTTGAGAGCATCCGCGCGCCCGTGACGACGAGATCAGGCTCGACGCGCGCGGAGGCAACATCGGCCAGACGCCGTGTCATCGCATGCAGCGGTGCGACGGCGAAGCGGGTAAGTTTGGTCATCGGACCCTCGCGTGGCGTTACGGCCGCACGATGGTTACGCCCTGCGCCAGACCGGGCAAGCGCAAATATAACGGCAGGCCCTGCTTACGCCTTAGGCGCCGAGCCGCCTGCCGCCCCCGACCTGGCAGGTCTGCGCGGGTTCCGCCGCTTCGGAGGTACTGCGGCAACGGGCTTGACCCGTATCCGGATCGACCGGCCGTTCGATTCATCGATCTCGAACGCATTCGTCTTCCGCACGAGATCGCTCAGCTTGCGGGAGCCGTAGGTTCTCGAATCGAAATCAGGGGCGAGGTTGGTAAGCCCTTTTCCGACTTCCCCCAGAGAAACCCATCCATCTTCGCTTTCCATCTGGGCTATGACCTTCTTGATCATGGGGATGGCTGCGTCAGGGGGTTGAAGCAGCGGCGACCTCGAGGCTGTATCCGGATTGCTCGCGGTACCGGCAAGCAGGTTCTCGGTGTAGACGAACCTTCGGCAGGCCTGCCGGAAGCTTTCCGGCGTCTTCTGCTCGCCGAAGCCAAAAACATCGACGCCCTGCTCGCGAATGCGGGCGGCGAGACGAGTGAAATCGCTATCGGATGACACCAGACAAAAGCCATCGAACCGGCCGCTGTGAAGCAGGTCCATCGCGTCGATGACCAGGGTTATGTCGGACGCGTTCTTTCCTGTTGTATAGGCGAACTGCTGCTGCGGGATGATGGCGTGCTTCGACAGAATGTCGGCCCAGCCCCTGGATCGCGCGTTGGAGAAGTCGCCGTAGATGCGGCGAACGCTGGCCTCGCCGATCTTGGCGATCTCCTCGAACAGTCCATCCGCAATCTTCGCGGAGGCATTGTCGGCGTCGATCAGGACGGCGAGACGGGGCGAGCGAAGTTCCGACGGCATGGCGTTTCCCCACGAGATGGAGACAGCATTAGACCATGCGCGCGTGGGAACGGCTAATCCTCGTTCGCCTTGAAGCGCCCCATCCCCTTCAGCACGAACGGGGCCAGCAGCGCGATCAGCGCCAGCGCGAGCAGCGTGGCCGAGATCGGGCTCTGGAGCAGCGTCATGGGATCGCCGAGGCTGATCGCGAGCGCGCGGCGCAACTGGGCTTCGGCGATCGGGCCGAGGATCAGGCCGACGACGACGGGCGCGATCGGAAAATCGAACCGGCGCATCAGGAAGCCGAGCACGCCGAAGCCGGCCAGCATCGACAGCTCGACCACCGACGGTTTTGCCGCGATGGTGCCCATGGTCGCGAACACAAGGATGCCGGCATAGAGCCACGGCTGCGGGATCGCGAGCAGCCGCACCCATAGGCCGACCAGCGGCAGGTTGAGCACCAGCAGCATGCAATTGGCGATGAAGAGGCTCGCGATCAGGCCCCACACCAGATCGGGCCGCTCGGCGAACAGCAGCGGCCCCGGGTTGAGGCCATATTGCTGGAAACCCGCCAGCATCATCGCGGCGGTTGCCGAAGTCGGCAGTCCAAGCGTCAGCAGCGGCACCAGCGTGCCAGCGGCGGAGGCGTTGTTGGCCGCTTCCGGTCCGGCGACGCCTTCGATCGCACCCTTGCCGAATTCCTCGGGGTGTTTCGTCAGCCGCTTCTCGGTCGAATAGGACAGGAAGGTCGGGATCTCTGCGCCACCCGCGGGCAACGCACCGATCGGGAAGCCGAACATGGTGCCGCGGAGCCAGGGCTTCCACGAGCGCTTCCAGTCTTCCTTGGTCATCCACAGCGAGCCGCGCACCGGCTCGAGCTTTTCCTCGGTGTGGTGGCGACGCGATGCGACGTAGAGCGCCTCGCCCACCGCGAACAGGCCGACCGCCAGCGTCGTCACCTCGACGCCGTCGAGCAGCTCGGGAACGCCGAACGCAAGCCGCGCCTGTCCGGTCAGCTTGTCGATGCCGACGAGGCCGAGCGTCAGGCCAATGAACAGGCTGGTCAGACCGCGGATCGGAGAATCTCCGAAGGTCGCCGACACCGTGACGAAGGCGACGCACATCAGCGCGAAGTAATCCTCAGGCCCGAAGCGCACGGCGAAATCGACCAGCCACGGCGCAAGGAACGCGAGCCCGATGGTGGCAATGGTGCCGGCGACGAAGGAGCCGATCGCGGAGGTCGCAAGCGCCGGCCCGCCGCGGCCGGCCTTGGCCATCTTGTTGCCTTCGAGCGCGGTCGCCATCGAGGCGCTCTCGCCGGGCGTGTTGATGAGAATCGCGGTGGTGGAGCCGCCATACATGCCGCCGTAATAGATGCCGGCGAACATGATCAGTGAGCCGCCGGGGTCGAGCTTGTAGGTGACCGGCAGCAGCAGCGCCACCGTCAACGCCGGGCCGATACCCGGCAGCACGCCCACGGCCGTGCCAAGGAACACGCCGATCAGCGCATAGAGCAGGTTCATCGGCTGAACGGCGACGGCCATGCCGTGGGCCAACGCCGCAAATGTGTCCATCACAGCAGTCGCTCCAGCGGTCCGGTCGGAAGGCTCAGCGTCAACAGGCGGTCGAACGCGAGATAGATCAGGGTGGACATCACGAGGGCGATGATGCTGTCAGCAAGGATGGCGCGGCGCCCGAATGCCGCGGACGTCGTCACGAACAGCGCCGACGTCGCCAGGATGAAGCCGCCGCCGAAGCCGATGATGGCGATCAGCAGCGCAAGGCCAACGAGGATCAAGACCACCGGCACGGGATCGGCGCTCTCGCGCGCCGGCAGATTGCCGCGCAGCGCGTCGATGAAATTGCCGATCGCGAGCAGCGCTAGGCCACAGGCGATCACGACCGGCATCGCCTCCGGCCCCATCCCGTACATCGCGGTCGATTGCAGGCCGCGCGCGTCCCAGACCAGCACCGCGGCGGTGGCCGCGAGCAATGCAGCGATGACGATGCCGGCGCGGTCGACGCGCCGCGCCGGCTGGACGGGAGCGCCGGACGCGTGATCTTGGGTCATGACTTGACCAGGCCGACTGACCTGAGCACGTCAGTGACGCGTACCGTTTCCTTCTTCAGGAAGTCGGCGAAAGCGTCGCCGCCGAGATAGGCGTCTTCCCAGCCCTTCTGCTTGAGAATGTCTTTCCAGGCATCCGACTTCACCATCTTCTCGACCGCATCGCTGAGCGTCTTGCGCTGCTCCGGCGTGATGCCGGGAGGCGCGACAACCGAGCGCCAGTTGGCGATCACGAGGTCGATGCCTTGCTCCTTGAAGGTCGGGATGTCGCTGCCGGGGATGCGCTTTTCCGAGGTCACGCCGATCGCGCGCAGCTTGCCGGACTTGATCTGCCCGTCATATTCGCTCAGCCCCGAAATGCCCGCGGTGACCTTGCCGCCGAGGATAGCGGCCAGCGACTCGCCGCCGCCGGAGAACGGGATGTAGTTGATCTTCTTCGCATCGGCACCGACGGCACCGGCGAACAATGCCGCCATGACATGGTCCACGCCGCCGGCCGAGCCGCCTGCGAAGGTGACCTTGGCGATATCGGCCTTCACCGCTGCAGCCAGATCCTGCGCGCTCTTGATCGGCGAATTCGCGGGCACCACGATCACCTGGATTTCCTCGGTGAGGCGCGCGATCGGCGTCACCTGCTCGAGCGTCACGGGCGACTTGTTCATGGCGAGCGCACCCACCATGACGAAGCCGTTGACCATCAACTGGTGACCGTCCCCCTTCGAGCCGTTGACGAATTGGGCGATGCCGACGCTGCCGCCGGCGCCGGGAACGTTGGTGACCTGCACGCTGCGCGCGACGCCTGAAGCTACCAGGGCCTGCTGCATTGAGCGTGCGGTCTGGTCCCAGCCCCCGCCCGGGGCCGCTGGCGCCATCAGCTTGAGCTCGAGCTGCTGGGCGAAGGTTGGCGTCGCTGCCGCAAGGGTCAGCGCGACGGCTGCGCCGGCGAGGCGCGCGGAAAATCGAAACATCGGGGCATTCTCCAGGCTCATGCGGACGTTGATCGTTTGCCGCATTGTGTCGTTTGGTCGCATATCAGCCAAAACGGCCGATGCTGTCCAGCGACAGTGCCCGGTTCCCCCGGTTAGCGGGGCGCTGGCATGACCCCGCCAAGCGCGACGGTCAGCTCGCCTGCGACTTCGCGTACGATCTGGCCGATTTCCGGCAGTCTGTCGTCGGTCAGGCGGCTGGTCATGCCCGAGACGGAGATTGCGGCGAGCGGCTCGGCGCAGTCGTTGTAGACCACTGCGGCAATACAGCGCAGGCCCATGCAGGCCTCTTCATCGTCGAGCGCAAAACCCTGCTTGCGGATCCGTTCGAGCTCCTTGAACAGGTCGCCCGGCCGCACGATCGATTTCTCGGTCAGGCGGGGCATGCCGTGATGGCGGATGACGGCACCGACGTCCTCGTCGGAATAGGTGGCAAGCACCGCCTTGCCGACGCCCGACGTCACCATGGCGACGCGGCCGCCGACCTGGGTCAGCGAGCGCATGATCTCGCGGCTTTCCATGCGGGTCAGCACGATGATGTGTTCGTCGTCAACCACGGCAAGGTTAGCGGTCTCGCGGGTGAGGTCGCGCAGCTTGCGGAGGTAAGGAATGGCCTGCGCGGAGAAATTGCGCCGCCGCGCAAAGCTCGCACCGACCGTGAAACTGCGCACGCCGACATGCCATTTGGACTGGGCCCGGTCGAACTGCACGAAGCGGCGGCTCTCCAGCGTCGCCAGCAGGCGGTGCACGGTGGAGGCCGACAGGCCGGTGCGGACAGCGAGATCGCTGAGGCGATAGCCTTCGTCGTCCTCGGACAGCGTTTCGAGGATCGACAACGCGCGGTCGACGGACTGCACGCCGCCGTCGCGCGTATCGTGGTCGGCCTCCGATGGCGATCGGGGCTCGAGCGATTTGCGCCGGATCACGTTCTTGCTCATCGCGACCTGACCGTTCTCACCTCTCCCTGCGAACAAGGAGAGGTGAATGGACGTCACCGTCTTAGAGCAGCCCTGCCCCGCGCGCCCACTTGTACTTGGCGCCCAAGACCTCGACCGGAAGCTCGGTCGAGTAGGCATAGGCCGGGATGCCGTTCTGGTAGAGATATTCGGCGGCTTCCTCGACTTCGACGTCACCGGCGAGCGAAGCCACGATCGGCTTCACGAAGCCCTTGGCCTCCATCTCCTTCTTCACCTCGACCATGTTGCGGGCGAACACCATCGGCGGCGTGACGATGGTGTGCCAGTAGCCGAGGATCAGCGAGTGGATGCGCTCGTCCGTCAGGCCGAGCTTCACCGTGTTGACGTAGGTGATCGGCGGCTCGCCACCGGTGATATCCACAGGATTTCCGGCAGCACCGAACGGCGGGATGAACTTGCGGAAGGCCGCGTCGAGATCCGGCGGCATCGACATCAGCGACAGGCCGTTGTCGACGCAGGAGTCCGACAGCAGCACGCCCGAGCCGCCCGCACCGGTGATGATCAGCACGTTCTCGCCCTTCGGCGTCGGCAGCACCGGCACGCCACGGGCGAATTCGAGCAGCTGTCGCAGCGAGCGGGCGCGGATCACGCCGGACTGCGCCAGGACGTCCTCGTAGATCTTGTCGTTACCGGCGAGCGCGCCGGTATGCGACGAGGCCGCCTTTGCGCCGGCCGAGGTGCGGCCGGCCTTGAGCACGACGACCGGCTTCTTCTTGGAGACGCGCTTGGCGGCTTCCGCGAAGGCGCGGCCGTCCTTCAGGTCTTCGCAATGCTGCGCGATGATCGTCGTGTTCGGATCCTGCTCGAAGAAAGCGAGCAGATCGTCCTCGTCGATGTCGGACTTGTTGCCGAGGCCAACGATCGCCGACACGCCCATTTTCGCCGAGCGCGAGAAGCCGATGATGGCCATGCCGATGCCGCCGGACTGCGACGACAGCGCCGCCGAGCCCTTGACGTCGTAAGCGGTGCAGAAGGTCGCGCAGAGATTGGCGGGCGTATAATAGAAGCCGTAGATGTTCGGCCCCATCAGACGGATGTCGTACTTCTTGCCAACCTCGACGATCTCGGCCTGCAGCTCCGGCGCGCCGGCCTCCGCAAAGCCCGACGGGATCAGCACCGCACCGGGAATTTTCTTCTCACCGCATTCGGTGAGCGCGGCAGCCACGAACTTCGCGGGGATCGCGAACACGGCCGTGTCGATCACGCCCGGCACGTCCTTGACGCTCTTATAGGCCTTGTAGCCGAGAATCTCGGCGGCCTTCGGGTGGATCGGATAGATGTCGCCCTTGTAACCGCCGTTGATGAGGTTCTTCATCACGGAGTTGCCGATCTTGCCGTCTTCGGCGGAGGCACCGACCACGGCAACCGCCTTCGGCTGCATGATGCGGTTCATGGCCGCGACGATCTCTTCGGTCGGACGCGGCTTGGGCTTGGGCACATAGGCGAAGTCGACGACGATGCGGACGTCGGCGGCGATCGCGCTCTTTGCCGTCGCGAACACCGGGTTGAGGTCGAGCTCGACGATTTCAGGGAAATCGGTGACGAGCTGCGAGACCTTGACGATGATTTCGGCCAGAGCCGTGCGGTTCACCGGCTCACCGCCGCGAACGCCCTTCAGAATCTCATGCGCCTGGATGCCGTCGAGCATCGAGAGCGCGTCTTCCTTGGTCGCGGGCGCGAGGCGGAAGGTGATGTCCTTCAGCACTTCGACCAGCACGCCGCCGAGGCCGAAGGCGACCAGCTTGCCGAACGAGCCGTCGGTGATCGAGCCGACGATGACTTCGGTGCCGCCGGCCAGCATCTGCTGCACCTGGACGCCCTCGATCTTGGCATCGGACTTATACTTCTTGGCATTGCCGAGAATGGTCTCGTAGGCCTTCTCGGCGTCTTCAGCATTCTTGAGGCCGACGATGACGCCGCCGGCTTCGGTCTTGTGGAGAATGTCCGGCGAGACGATCTTCATCACGACAGGGAAGCCCATCGAGGACGCCATCTTGCCGGCCTCGCCCGCCGACTTCGCCACGCCCTCCTTCGGCACCGGAATGCCATAGGCGTCGCAGACCAGCTTGCCTTCCGGCGCCGTCAGGCTGGTGCGGTTGTCCGCCTTGACCTGGTCAAGCACCTTGCGGACGGCATCTTTGGAATTGGACATGTGGCTTCTCCCTTGACCTTAGTTCTTGCGTTCTCAAAGCGCGCGCGCGTTGCGGCCGCCCGTAATTCTTGCCATTCGCCGCGGTCTGTTCCATGTCGCGGAATGGAGTGGCATAAAGCCAACATTACTCCGCCGCTTTGGATCAAAAATGGCTGGCGATGGCATTTGGTATGCCAGAAGCCAACTTGTCAAGCTGCAGCGCAGCTTAGAACGCTGCAAAAAATAGGCAGCTTGACATTCTGGCATTTGGTATGCCAAAAACTTTCCAGTTAATATTCCTGTAAAAGACGACTCCCACTGGAGGAGAATCGTCGTGTCACTGCGGAAACCAACCAAGGCGTTGCCGAACATGGCCGAGGCGGACATCTCAATCGTTCGTATTGCCCCGGAGTCGAGCTTCAAGAACAAGGCGTATGACGCCTTGAAGGAAGCCATCCTCAAGATGGACATCTACTCCACGCCCGAGCCGGTGATGCTCGACGAGCGCGCGCTGTCCGAACGTCTGGGTGTCAGCCGCACACCGATCCGCGAAGCGATCGCGATGCTCGAGCAGGACGGTTTCGTGAAGACCGTTCCGCGCCGCGGCATCATGGTGGTGCGCAGGACCAAGAGCGAGATCGTCGACATGATCCGTGCCTGGGCGGCGCTGGAGAGCATGGCCGCGCGCCTCATCACCACCACCGCGCGCAAGAAAGACATCACGGCGCTGCGCGACTATTTCAAGGACTTCAGCAAGGACCGCTTGCCTGAGGATCACGTCGAGGAATATTCGCGCGCCAACATCGCCTTCCACCAGGCGCTGATCTCGCTGTCGGAATCGCCGGTGCTGGTCGATCTCACCAACGACCTGCTGCTGCACGTGCGCGGCTATCGCCAGCTCACGATCGGACGCAAGGACCGCACCGCGACCTCGCTGCCCGAGCATCTCGGCATGATCGAAGCGCTGGAAGCACGCGACACCGAGCTCGCCGAGAAGCGCGCCCGCGACCACACGCTCGGCCTTGCCGCTTACGTCGAAGCGCACGGCCAGGAACTCTTCTAACCAGCAATTTTCACCAGAAGGGCGAAAAATTCGCCCCGCATCTTGAGACCAGGGAGACAAGGCCCATGCTGAACACCGCGACCAAGTCCGAAGCACCGGGCACCGAGCAGGAACTGACGGATGGCTTCCATCTCGTCATCGACGCGCTCAAGCTGAACGGCATCAACACCATCTATAATGTGCCGGGCATCCCGATCACGGATTTGGGCCGCATGGCGCAAGCCGAAGGCATTCGCGTGATCTCGTTCCGCCACGAGCAGAACGCCGGTTACGCGGCAGGCATCGCCGGCTACCTCACCAAGAAGCCCGGCGTCTGCCTCACGGTGTCCGCGCCCGGCTTCCTCAATGGTCTCACCGCGCTCGCGCATGCCACCACCAACTGCTACCCGATGATCCTGATCTCGGGCTCCTCGGAGCGCGAGATCGTCGACCTTCAGCAGGGCGACTACGAGGAAATGGACCAGCTCGCGATTGCAAAGCCGCTGTGCAAGGCGGCCTATCGCGTGCTGCACGCCCAGGACATCGGCATCGCCTTTGCCCGCGCCATCCGCGCCGCGGTCTCAGGCCGTCCGGGCGGCGTCTATCTCGACCTGCCGGCAAAGCTGTTCGGCCAGGTGATGAACGCCGATGCCGGCCAGAAGTCGCTGGTCAAGGTGATCGACGCAGCACCTGCGCAGATCCCCTCGCCCGCTTCGATCAAGCGTGCGCTCGACGTGCTCAAGAGCGCAAAACGTCCGCTCATCATCCTCGGCAAGGGCGCGGCCTATGCGCAGGCCGACGAAGAGATCAAAACCTTCGTCGAGAAGAGCGGCGTGCCGTTCCTCCCGATGAGCATGGCCAAGGGCCTCCTCCCCGACACGCATCCGCAATGCGCCGGCGCTGCCCGCTCGACGGTGCTGAAGGACTCCGACGTCGTCATGCTGATCGGCGCGCGGCTGAACTGGCTGCTCTCGCACGGCAAGGGCAAGAGCTGGGGCGAAACGCCGAAGAAGTTCATTCAGGTCGATATCGAGCCGAAGGAGATGGACTCCAACATCGAGATCGTCGCGCCCGTCGTCGGCGACATCGGCTCGGTCGTCTCGGCCTTCAACCAGGCGATCGCTTCGGGCTGGACCGCCCCGCCGGCCGAATGGACCAAGGCCATCGTGACCAAGCGCGACGACAACGTCGCCAAGATGGCGCCGAAGCTCATGAACAACAAGTCGCCGATGGATTATCACGGCGCACTCGGCGTGCTGAAGAACGTGATCAAGGAGCATCCCGAGGCGATCCTCGTCAACGAAGGCGCCAACACGCTCGACCTCGCCCGCGGCGTGATCGACATGTACCGCCCGCGCAAGCGTCTCGACGTGGGCACCTGGGGCGTGATGGGCATCGGCATGGGCCAGGCGATCGCGGCCGCGCTCGAGACCGGTCACCCCGTGCTCGCGGTGGAAGGCGACAGCGCGTTCGGCTTCTCCGGCATGGAGATCGAGACCATCTGCCGCTACAACCTTCCGATCTGCGTCGTCATCTTCAACAATGACGGCATCTATCGCGGCACCGACGTCAACAGCGTCAATGCGGATCCCGCGACGACGGTGTTCGTCAAGGGCGCGCGCTACGACAAGATGATGGAAGCCTTCGGCGGCGTCGGCGTGAACGCCACCTCGCCCGACGAGCTCAAGCGCGCCGTCAACGAGGCCATGGCCTCGGGCAAGCCGACACTCATCAACGCGGTGATCGACCCGGCCGCGGGCTCGGAGAGCGGCCGCATCGGCAACCTCAATCCGCAGAGCGTTCTGCAGAAGAAAAAGTAAGTCCACCCCCCAACCCTTATTCCCTGTGGTTCGCAGGGGCAGACAGAGTACGGAGCAACACCATGACCAAAGCGCTCGAGGGCGTTCGCATTCTCGACTTCACCCACGTCCAGTCCGGACCGACCTGCACGCAGCTGCTGGCCTGGTTCGGCGCCGACGTGATCAAGGTGGAACGTCCGGGCGTGGGTGACATCACCCGCGGCCAGCTGCAGGACATCCCGAATGTGGACAGCCTGTATTTCACTATGCTCAACCACAACAAGCGCTCGATTACGCTCGACACCAAGAACCCCAAGGGCAAGGAAGTCCTCACCGAGCTGATCAAGAAGTGCGACGTGCTGGTCGAGAATTTCGGCCCCGGCGTGCTCGACCGCATGGGCTTCCCCTGGGAGAAGATCCAGTCGATCAACCCGAAGATGATCGTCGCCTCGATCAAGGGCTTTGGCCCCGGGCCGTACGAGGACTGCAAGGTCTATGAGAACGTCGCGCAGTGCACCGGCGGCGCCGCCTCCACCACCGGCTTCCGCGACGGCCTGCCGCTCGTCACCGGCGCGCAGATCGGCGACAGCGGCACCGGCCTGCATCTGGCGCTCGGCATCGTCACCGCGCTCTATCAGCGCACGCATTCGGGCAAGGGCCAGAAGGTCACCGCCGCGATGCAGGACGGCGTGCTCAATCTTGCCCGCGTCAAGCTGCGCGACCAGCAGCGCCTCGCCCACGGTCCCCTCAAGGAATACAGCCAGTTCGGCGAAGGCATTCCGTTCGGCGATGCCGTGCCGCGCGCCGGCAACGATTCCGGCGGTGGCCAGCCCGGCCGCATCCTGAAGTGCAAGGGCTGGGAGACCGATCCCAACGCCTACATCTACTTCATCACCCAGGCCCCGGTCTGGGAGAAGATCTGCGACGTGATCGGCGAGCCGACCTGGAAGACCGATCCGAACTATTCCAAGCCGGCCGTCCGCCTGCCGCGCCTGAACGAGATCTTCGGCCGCATCGAACAATGGACGATGACGAAGACGAAGTTCGAGGCGATGGAAATCCTCAACAAGGACGACATCCCCTGCGGCCCGATCCTGTCGATGAAGGAGATCGCCGAGGACCAGTCGCTGCGCGCCACCGGCACCGTGGTCGAGGTCGATCACCCCACCCGCGGCAAGTACATCTCGGTCGGCAACCCGATCAAGCTGTCGGACAGCGCCAGCGACGTCACCCGCTCGCCGCTGCTCGGCGAGCACACCGACGAGATCCTGCGCGCCGTGCTCGGCTTCAGCGACCACCAGGTCGCCGAGATCCACAAGTCCGGCGCCCTCGACCCGCCGCAGAAGCAGGCCGCCGAGTAAGCGACACGGCAACACCAAGACGAAAGGGCCGCCCTCCAGGGCGGCCCTTTTTGCATGAGCATGCCGCCGGGAGTGCAGGTCCAAACAAAAAAAATGAAAAACAACCCCATGCACAGTAGCCAACCCATTGGCCGCACGGGAATTTCGTATTTTACGAAATCAATTTGACCCGTCGGGCAAAACAGGGGTATGGTGCCATCATGAAAAACGAATGTTCTCCCCAGCAGCGACGCAGTGGTATTCCCTCCGTCTCAGCGCCCATTCCGTCGCTTGACGGGATGCATGGTCTGGACCGAAAGAATCTCCCAGCCCAAGATGGATCCATCAATTACCTTGCACGCTTGGAGGCACCGATTAACAACTCACCACCAAGGTTTACCGTGTCATCAATTGAGAAATCATACTCTTCAAGCGCACATATGATGCGAAGCAAATCAAGGGCAGCAGCACTTAGATCGACACCTCCGCTATGAGTGATCCTTCCACGAACGGGACGATCATCCCTATCCAAGTAGCCGTCAGCTACGGATAGGATCAAAACTCCTCCAGGCTTCAATACGCGACGCGCCGTCAACAAAGCAGACCTGACATCGAAAAGGTACGACTGGTATGCCCGCAGACTGACGTACCCCGCGAAACTTTCGTCGGGAACGGAGGCTAACGTCTCTGCATCGCCCACTACACCCTGCGCTTTCGGGGATTGCAGCACCGCTAGGTCAACCAACTCTCTACTAACATCGATAAATGTCACTCGCTCGTCCAGTTTGCACCAGAGATGAGCTGCTTCGTCCCCGACTCCGCCTCCTAGCACTGCTACTCTTCCATCACCACGCAACCTCTCCCCAAATATCGACAGGAACCGATCCCCCCAGTCGGGGAATGCGGATCGAATATCTTCACCCCAACTGTAGGTGGCATACTTCTCGGTAAACGCCGCGCTCCTCGCGCTGTAAACCGCATGAGCGAGAGTGCGAGTTTCCCAGTCTGGATTCAGTGGAGTCAACTCTCTTATTGTATCACTCAGCGAAATCTGTCGACGGCTAAAAGTATTTCCAACGACACAGCCAACACCGACAAGCTTAGACTCCATCACTCGATCGACCGAGACCGATGCCAGCTTTCCCGCCTTTAAATCTCCTACAGTGCCATGATGGCTCGCCTTGACGTGATACGAACTCCACCTCAAAAGCCGGTAGGTCGAAAGGCTTAGATGAGCAGGGCGACCGAAAAGTGATCCTTGAATGATCTCGGGCACTCCAACTATTTCGCGCCTCACCGCCATAAGCGCTTCACCCAAAAGATTAGAGCCATTACCCGCCGCGCCGATGCCCCAAATCTGATCTGTAGCCGAATCTTCGATAATCGGCCAAGGCCAACTCTCCCACAGCATCCGCGAGAAAATCGAGTTACAAGCCGCTTTCGCGTGCAACGCAGACGTCATCACCTTAATTCGTCGCTTTGACCAATCCGGCAAGCTCTCAACGTCAAAGCTATCCCAGGCTATAGATTTTGCATCCTGCGGCGTTGAAGCAGCCTGAATCTGCGCACGCCTCTGTGGAGAGACGAACTTACTAGCTTGGAAGAAGTGCTCGACCGTGCGCCACAACTCGCCGTCCGCGAGAAACGGACTGTCGGAGTAATTAGATAGCAGGGCCAAAGGCCCCTCTGGGTCGAACACACTCACCGCTGGAGCAATCGTCATTTGATGACTTTCTACGTCCGGCCGCCGCCGTAATCATCGGATCGAGAAAACAGAGCAGCCAACAGCGCAATGAGAACAGCGGTGGTTGAACATGCGACAAAGATGATCCAACCCATCTGAGAGACTATCACTCCATTTTTGAAGTTGATTTGATCTGCCTGAACAAGTTGCGCAGCAGCGGCGTGAAGACTTTGATTCATCTTTGTCGTCTCAGAATAAAGCGTCCAAGTCGAGTAGCAAAAGAAAATCCCAGAGATAAACAAGCAGCAATCATGAAACACCAAGCCCCGCTCTCGCCGCAACTGGCTCGGAACTACGACATTCCACAAAAGAACCGATGCAAAACTGATCGCGAAGGCAAACACAAATATGACGGTGCTTCCTCTGTTCAAGAAGAAGAATCCCAATGTAATGCTCGCAATCGCTATGAGACGAATAATCGCTTCGATGAATTTTCGAGCAGGGCTGAGCGCTTTGTAAGTTGGCGACTTAACGATTACCGACCACATAATTCCGTAAAGCGTCAACGTTAGCGCAGCGATGGCAAGACTTGCGCGCGGGTAGTATTCTATATCCAACCACGGAGTAGTCACCGTCCAAATTGTATATTGCGACGTTACCACTGCAAAAAAGTCGGCAAACAAGTTCTCGGCCGGTACATGCCCTTCGTTGGGCCAATACCGAGCAGAGAGGATCGCAACAATCCGCCTCCTAATGCCATTGCTAGCCATGTCAGGTCCGATAACGACGAGCGAATCCAAATTCCAACACGGCGAACACCACCAAGAACAGTGACGTCGCGCCTACTGTTCCAAGAACAAGCGCCCAAAACGGATAGAATCTAGCAGTACTCTCAAAGAACTTAAGCTGGTCTCCGATACCGCTTCCTAACAGATAGTATTCGCAAATAAGAACAGCAGACACAACTTGAGGCAGAGAGAGTCGCATAGCACGAATAATAACTTCGAACGACCAGGGCAGAAGAACGTGCCATTCAATGCGATACCAGCGCGCGCGCGATCTGAACATCGCGTTTATTGGAATGTTGATCCACACTCGACGTTTCGCCGTAAGGACTACAAGAATGCTGTATAGCCCAGATATAGTCGAAACGATCAGCGTGCTAAACTCGGGCGAATTTGTCGCCACAGAAAATAGCGGAAGAAACAGAATGGCGGGCACTGACTGAACAAAGATGAGGACAATATAAGTCGAGAATGACACCAGGCGACTTTGCTGAACAGCGATAGCGACCACGTAACTTAAACCAACAACCACAAAGAGCGCCATGAAGACACGACCAAATGTCAATCGAATTGTGTCGGCAACGGTTGCAAACAGTGAATGGTCTTGAAGGAGCTGCCAAAATACCAAGTGAGGCAGTTTAAACAAACTCACGTTTGCTACAAACGCCACAACATACCAAATCGCCAGCAGTACGACGATTGGAAGTGATGCAGCTACCAAGAGCTCCCACGATCTCACCGAGGAGATTTGGTTCGATTGCAACTCGATCTCGCCCATATCGAATCTTCTCAACAGAGCGTTACGAAGGCAATGCACGGCGGCCGTCATTGCTAGCGCCAGGATAAATATCGGTATGACCGAGGAGAGAATCTTTGAACAGCTCCCGGATACAGATGTATCAACCAGACGCTGCCCAAGCGATCCATATGTTCCGTCTATCATCTGACCAAGTAGAACACCTAGCAGTGCAATCGGCGAGACAACAGCGACACCCTCCACCACGCTGAGAGCGGCAAATGGGGCCCAAAGAAACCGCACTTCTCTGACGGGGGATCGCCTCGCCCCTAAGTTGACAGTTGCAGCTACCTGCCGACCACTTATTGCCCCCTGCATTGCGCATATGAACATCGGACCGAGAGTTAGGACTATAGGCAAAACAAATGGCAGTGCGCCGCGAGGCGAAAGAAACAACGTAACGAGGGCCGTTACGAGCATCGGGATCGTCGCAAATTGAGAAATAACTGCAGACGTAACTCGCGATACGGCCTTGTTTGCCGCGAAGAGGGGTGAAACTACAACTGACGCAGCAGCCGCAACTAGGACTACTGCGATTGCAGTAGCGGCAGCGAGTGAGAGCTGCCGCACGAGGTCCACCACGTTTAAATTGGACAAGCCGGCGATGCAGGTCATGATTGACTACTATTCTAACTAATATTGACTTTCGATTGGGGTGCTATCCGTACCAGACTTGCTACTCAGGCCTTGCAGCTAGCGTTGGTAAAAAATCATTTGAGCTTCGATTTAACTCAATCTGCTTCGCCAGGATCTCCCTCGATCTGGATTGCAGTTGACTCAAATTTGGCAGCCCATACTGATCCAGCTGAAACGCTTGGTTGCGAAGGCCTTCAACCTCTAAGAGCGAGAAGCCAGCATCCAGTGATTTACGAAACCAAATGAACACTCTGTCCGCGATGGCGAGCGCCTCATCAACGGAATGAGTAACCCAAAGCGCGGTGCGCCCGCGGAGATAGCAACCAACGAGCGTCGTTAGCTGCCAGCGAAGAGGCTCATCAAGCTTAGTGAACGGCTCATCAAGTAGTATGAGATCAAAATTCATGACGAGCAGCTGAGCTAGTGCAACCCGCTGCCTCATGCCCCCTGACAACATTCTCGGACGAAATCCCAAGTATTCATGCAGGCCAAGCTGCCGCAAAATCTCTTTTGCAGCTTCGATATCGTTAGCGGACCGACGACGAACCAAGTCAATCGGCAACAAGACATTTTCTACTGCACTGCGCCAAGGCAGGAGCGATCCTTCTTGCGATAGGAAGCCCACAGATCGAGCTCCCGACAGATCATCTGGCCTCTTTCCTTCCACGAAGACCGAGCCGCTATACTCCGCTTCGAGTCCTGCGATAATTCTTAAGAAAGTAGACTTGCCACAGCCCGACGGCCCAACAAATGCAACAACCTCTCCCCTGCGAACTGACAGATCGACACCGCCGATAACTCGATTCGGCCCGAAGTCCTTTTTTAGGCCCTGGATCGAAATTGCGATGCTCAGCATTCGCTCTCCTCACTTGATTGCGGCAAGTACGCTTGTATCGAACATATCGCGATCAGCTTTGAGACCGATGGCATTCAGCGAATCGATGCAATCTCTAATCTTTACCTCGCTCATTCCAAATATTCCGTCAGCTGCTTCGATGTGGGGAGTCTGCTCTCTTTGAAAGGCCAACTCATTTTCAATGGTTCGACCGGTTCCCTTGAAAAACGTTTTGTCGAATTCTTCAATGTACTTTCTTGGCTCTCTGATTGCGGCCTGCCAGCCCTCTCTTGAAGCACGGAGGAAGCCGATAATTTGATCTCGCCGTTTTTCCAACAGCTCAGCTCTAACTACGACCGTGTCCATAAACAACCTGAGGCCATAATCGTAGAATAGGAACCAGTTCGGGTCCCTCCCTGCCGTTTTTATCACGAATGGAATATTCGTAACAAAATCTACCGTTGCATCGCATCGTCCATCAATGAGTATGCTCGGGTCGTACGCGTACGGCACGATCTGAAGCGCATCTATCGGAATATTATTGACCTTTAAGAAGGCTGCGACAGTAATCCTATTGGCCGCTGGAACGGCGAGCTTCTTTCCTATGAGATCTATAGGTTTTCGAATATTGCTCTCCGCGAGGGAAACGATGCCCAAGGGACTCTTTTGGTACTGTGTCCCGATGATCTTAAACGGCGCTCTCTCATTGACGATCAATGCCACGGTGGTCTCGGGATTCGTCAAAGCAATATCCGCTTTGCCAGCGAGCAGAACCTGATCTGCGATTTTATCGGGACCGCCGGGCAGATATTCGAAATCCACTCCATGTTTCTGATATAATCCAAGATGGATCGCGACGAAGTAACCCAAGAACTCCGCGTCGTTTATCCAAGGAGATTGTAGGGAGAGTCTGTCGCTTCGCGCCGAGCAACCGAAAGCCAAGCTTGCTAGCGTAACAGATGCGACACTACTGAATGCCCGACGTGACAACATTATCAAATTACTTTCCCCGCCAAACTACGCCGGCTGCGGCAACGACTTAATTTCGCAATAGCCTACTTCCATCGGGCTAAGCCGTTCGAACCCCAACTGCCCGGATCAATCCATCGTCGTAGGAATCTGTGGCTGCCTAACGACGATGGAGAGCTACTCGCTACCAATCCACTTAAAGAATAGCCGACGCTTCTCACAATAGAACCCAATGCTGAAACATCTTGTGGTTGATTGTCAAGCGGGCCATAATGACCTGGGGTTTCGCGTCAAGCTGCGCGACCAGCAGCGCCTCGCCCATGGTCCGCTCAAGGAGTACAGCCAGTTCGGCGAAGGCATTCCGTTCGGCGACGCCGTGCCGCGCGCCGGCAACGATTCCGGCGGCGGCCAGCCCGGCCGCATCCTCAAGTGCAAGGGCTGGGAGACCGATCCCAACGCCTACATCTACTTCATCACCCAGGCTCCGGTCTGGGAGAAGATCTGCGACGTGATCGGCGAGCCGACCTGGAAGACGGATCCGAACTACGCCAAGCCGGCCGTCCGCCTGCCGCGCCTGAACGAGATCTTCGGCCGCATCGAACAATGGACGATGACGAAGACGAAGTTCGAGGCGATGGAAATCCTCAACAAGGACGACATCCCCTGCGGCCCGATCCTGTCGATGAAGGAGATCGCCGAGGACCAGTCGCTGCGCGCCACCGGCACCGTGGTCGAGGTCGATCACCCCACCCGCGGCAAGTACATCTCGGTCGGCAACCCGATCAAGCTGTCGGACAGCGCCAGCGACGTCACCCGCTCGCCGCTGCTCGGCGAGCACACCGACGAGATCCTGCGCGCCGTGCTCGGCTTCAGCGACCACCAGGTCGCCGAGATCCACAAGTCCGGCGCCCTCGACCCGCCGCAGAAGCAGGCCGCCGAGTAAGCGACACGGCAACACCAAGACGAAAGGGCCGCCCTCCAGGGCGGCCCTTTTTGCATGAGCATGCCGCCGGGAGTGCAGGTCCAAACAAAAAAATGAAAAACAACCCCATGCACAGTAGCCAACCCATTGGCCGCACGGGAATTTCGTATTTTACGAAATCAATTTGACCCGTCGGGCAAAACAGGGGTATGGTGCCATCATCCGAAGAGGCAGTCGCAGCCTGGCCTCAAGGTTCAACGCCTCCGATCACGGCGCTCAGCGCTCCCCAAGCTGTTCGCGAAAATACTTCACCACCGCCGCGTTGAACTCGCGGTGAAAGGCCACCCTGTCGAACCCTGCCGGCACATCGGTGCAGATACGCGGGACAGCCACCGCAAGCTCTGCCGAGCAAGGTGCGAGAAAGGCAAAATGCCCGGCCGGCACGACGTGAATGTCGGGCTTGCCCGGCAACCCCTCCGCAACGCGCGCCGTGCCGGAGCCATCGCCGACGCCGGGACCGCCGAACTGCGAGCGCCAGAACTGGAACGGCACCTTGACCACGGCGAGGTTCTCTCGCGTCAGGGTGCCCGGCGCGGGATCGACGATGACGGCGGTGCGGATACGCGCATCGTGGATCGGCTCGGGCGGCGCCGCGCCATTGTGAAGCTCTGCGCAAGCGCCGGTCGTCTCCTTGCAGAAGCTGGCGACCCTCGCGAAATCCGGCCTGGTCCCCATCAGCACGAAGCCGGTCGCGCCGCCGAGCGAGAAGCCGAAGAAGCCGACCTTGGCGGGATCGATCACCGCCCTGTCCTTCCAATTGTCGAGCATGAAATCGAGCAGACGAACGATGTCCGCCGGGCGTGATGCCCAGACCGACAAGCTGTCCCGCTGGGAGGAATCGCTGAACGTGTCACCGGCATGATTGATGGAAGCGACGACGAAGCCGGCGTCGGCGAGTGCCTCCTCGGTGTCGTGGTTCGCGCCGAACCACCCGCCACGGCCGTGCGAAAAGATCACGAGCGGCAGCTTTGTCCCCGTGACGGGACAATCCTTGACGCCTTTCAGGTCGAAATCCGCACCGACCGAAAGACTGCCGAGCGCCACATGCGTCGGCTCCGCCGCGCAGGGATACCAGATCGCGCCTGACAGCGCCGGACCGGAATCGAGAAGCTGGATGCCCGCAGCTTCCGCAGGCGAACCAAGACAGCAGAGTATGGCGAAAGCCCAAAGCGTCCTGCGCAACGGAAGTCCCCCAAATGTCGCGCAGAATGTGAACGAGGAAGGAAAGCGGAATTATGGCTTCAGGTCGGCCAAGGGCAAGCTCGCCTGGGGCGGCTTGCGGCGTTCAATTTCCGCTCCAATCCGTGCTAGGGCTCTCGCTTATGACATGTCTATCCTGATTAGAAGCAGGGGTATCAGTGAACTTCGTCAACGTATCGATATTGGTAGGTGCGGGCTTCCTAGGCGGCATAATGAACGCCCTCGCAGGCGGCGCGACGTTATTGACATTCCCAGCAATGCTCTTGACCGGTCTGCCGCCCGTCGTTGCCACCGCGTCGAATGCCCTTGCAGTCACTCCCGGCCACACCATGGCGGTCATCGCTGATCGAGCGATGGTGCCGCGCGAAAGGTCGACCATCATCGGACTGATCCTGGCGGCGATCGGAGGTCTTTTGGGCGCCCTGCTGCTGCTGGCAACTTCCGAGCGCTTTTTACTCTTCTAGTTCCTGCTCTGATCGCCATCGCTACGGCCTTGTTTGCGGCGGGGCCGCGCATTCAACAAGCCACTGCTTCGCGCACGCATGTTACGAAAGCCCGTAGCGCTTGGCTGTTGCCGGTCTCGATCTATGGAGGTTACTTCGGAGCAGGCTTGGGAGTGATGCTCCTGGCGCTTCTTACACTGACAGGCAAAGAGTCTTTGCGCACTCTCAACGCCTTGAAAAACTTATACGCGACAGTCGCCGCTCTTGCGGGCGTGGTGCTGTTTGCCCTTTCTGGCGTAATCGATTGGCCCTCGACCCTTGTCATGCTCGTTGGGGCTCTTGTCGGCGGGTTTACGGGGGGAAAGCTGGTTGGTGTGCTTCCGGCAGCAACTGTGAGAGCTGCGATCGTCGCTTTGGGAACCGTGATGACCGCAGCCTATGCATGGCGATTCTGGTTTGCTTGAGTGCCGAGATGTCCACCTCGGGTCAAAAGCGGTACTTCCCGGCGGACCCTTTCGAGGCCGGCTATGGGCCAATTGCGGACGTACTTCGCCGACAAAGACAAAACTACGGCGGATTTGAAAATCCCTGGCTGCCATGGCCGGCGATGGACACCGCATCGTTTTCGCAAAACCAAGTTCAGAAAATCCAATCGACCAACAGCTCACCTCCGGAGACCTCCAGCACCGTGCCAGTGACGTACGAGTTGGTCATGAGGAAGACAGCCGCATGCCCGACGTCTGCGGGTGTTCCGATCCGCTTGGCCGGAAAGTTGGCGCGGACTTTGGCCCTGATCTCCTCCACGGTCTCCGCGGGCAGAACATCCCAAAAGTCGGTGTCGACGAATCCGGGCCGGATAGTGTTGACACGTATCGGGGCCAGTTCCAGAGCGAGCGATCGCGATAGAGATTCGACGGCTGCAAAGGTCGGCGTGACCGCGGCCAAGCCGAATTTTGCCCGGGCCCCGGCGCCGCCCGTAAGAAAAATCATCGAGCCGCCAGCCTGCAGGTATGGGGCGGCGTGGCGGGCGCAGGCCCAGGTACCGAGGAATTTGCCTTCCAGATAGCTGCGCACGCCACGCATGTCGGGATCCATGAACGATCCCCAGGATCCCAGCTCCGGTCCAGCCGTGACGACGAGATGGTCAAAGAAACCGATGGAATCGAACGCGGCTTTCACGGCCGCCTCGTCGCGAATGTCCAAAACGATCTGGTCGAACGAAGCCAGGTCCGGCCGCTCCTCCGCGGATATGCGGCGACGGCTGGCAACGGTGACAGCCGCGCCCATGTCGTGGGCGGCCTGAGCCACCCCGAGGCCGATCGCCCGTTTACCTCCGACAACGACGACGCGCTTGCCAGTGAGGTCGAATGACGGTGCCGGCGAACGTGCCTGTTCGTATGCGAGATTACTCATCACTTGTGTCCTTTCATTCCTGCGAGGTCAGCGAACAGCAGGGCCTGACGCCAGCCTGCCGGACTCGTTCTCATGGCTTGGCGAAACGCGTCGGCCATCGCCTCCGCCAGCCATGCCGATTCCAGCCCGCCGAGATCCACTGCACCGAGCCCGACGTCCGCCGCCAGGGTAGCAGCCACGGTCTTTGCCTCGGCGTCGTCGCCAGCGAGGAATATTTGTGCCCCGGACGACCTCAGTCGCTCGGAATCTTCCTTGAGCAACCGCATCACTACCGTATTGAACGCTTTCACCACGCGCGCGCGCGGCGTTGCCGCCTGGAGACGTTCGGCGAGACTTGGGCCTTCGGGACGAGGCGAAGCATAGCTGCCATCAGGACCGGGGCCGCGGTTGTTCGGGTCGAGCACGATCTTGCCTGCAAGAATGTCGGGGTCGGTCGGCATCACATCGCGGGGCGTCCATAGCACCACCTCACCGAATGCTGCAGCTTCTTCCTGCGATGCCGCGCGCGCATCGGCGAGGCCTGTCGCCGCCTCCGCCGCGCGAGCCGGATCGCGCGAGCCGAAGGCAACCGCGTGACCCGCGCGCGCCCACGACGTCCCTAGGGTCTGCCCCACCGGTCCAACGCCCACGATCCCAATGCGCATCGTCGCTCTCCCATTTCCGATGCCCCAATAGTGAGGCGCCGGATCGCGCGGGGGTAGTACAAATGGTGTTGCAGCTGAGCCTACATTATGTATCGAATGCCGCATGGATACGTTGCGCGCCGCCGTCGTGGTTCTCAGAGTTGCCGAAGCCGGTTCTTTCGCAGCAGCCGCGCGCCTGCTCGGCGTAACGCCGGCCGCCGTCGCCCGTCTCGTCGGCCGCTTCGAGGAGGCGCATGGTGCCCGGCTGTTCCGCCGCTCGACCAGGGCCCTCTCACTCACCCCCGACGGTGAGCGCTTCCTCGCCGAGGTCCGCGGCCCGGCCCTCGCGCTTGCGGCGGCCGCCAGCCGGCTCGGTGCCCCGGTCGGAGTCGCAGGCACCGTGCGCGTGACCGCCGCCGCCTCGCTTGCTCCGACTCTGCTACACGCCCTTGCATCGCTTCTGGAACGTCATCCGGCGCTACGCGTGGAGCTTGCCCTCGACGACCACTTCGCCGACCTCGGTGGAGGCCGGTGGGATCTTGCGGTTCGGATCGCACCGCGTATCGCCGACGCCAGCATCCTCGCCCGGCGGCTTGCTCCATTGCCGCTCATCACATTCGCCTCTCCCACTTATCTTGCTAAACACGGCGTGCCCCAGGCTCCCGATGACCTCGTACGGCATCGGCTGATCGGCGTGCGTCTTCCGGCGACGGGGCGCATGATGCCCTGGCTGTATCGTGCCCCCGGCGGCACGCGGCGCCTTCAGCCCGATTTCGCACTCGTCGTGGACGGGTCGGACGCCATGCGCGCAGCTGCTGAGCTCGGGACCGGGATCGCGCAGGCAGGCTCAGAGAGCACAGCCTCGCTCCTCGCTTCCGGCGAACTTGTGACGGTGCTCGACGCCCACGCGCCGCCTCCCTGGGCTGTGTGGATGCTGCGCGCCCCGGGGCCCGCAGGATCAGCGCTCACTGCAGTCATGGACGCGGTCGTAGCGGCGTTTCGGCCGCTGAGGAAATGACGCCAAAGCGCCATCCGTTCTCGGATTGCGCAATTCCTTTGCAGGGGAGATATCGCCGGCAGCTCATTCAAGTGATCATCGATAACGCAATGTTTGAGGCCTGACGAGGCGATCAATTCGCAAAGATGAGCGTGCAGCCTAGGATGAACTTTGTGTGCCAATCCAGTGTCCGCTTTGGATCAAAATCGGTCTTGTCATAGCTCCAAATGGACACAAGTACGTCTCCAATCGTCAGAAGCGGACGCGGGATTGGAAGGGCTCAGATCACCGTGGCATTTTGTGAAAGAGGCTAGCCCACTCCTCACTTACGACGTGTCGAAACAAGCCGGGAGGGACGGCGTCGACATCGACCAAATCACTTGCTCTCAGCATGGGAGAGCATGCCTCAATCAAGAAATTGACGGCGCTGCCTGATTTTTGCGTCTCAGCGGAACGAGCGGCAGATGCATGTGTCCGAACGCAAGCCCTGAGCTTGGCGATAACTTCGCTTAACTTCTCGTCACTGCCCGTTTGTGCCGATGCCCACCAAGGCACGGATGCAAGCAACAGCATGATCGCAGTTCGCAACTAAGCCCCCATCAGCACCAGCCCTGCTCGATTGAAGTTACAGAAAACGGCCTAAATACGGAGACGGCTTGAAGACCGCAATGGGTCAAAAGCAGTCGATGCCGATCGAGCGGGCGGCTTCCGCTTACCCCTCGAAAGCTGACGTTGATGAGCAAGCCTGCCTAGCCGAACTCTGCTGCAACGTTTGGGCCGCAGAGATTTTCGTTCCGGCGCGGCCGTCACGGGCGCTTCAGATCTTGCGTTCTTGAGCGACCCCGCATGGGCGCGCAATTAATTGCTGCTACCTGCGTGCACAAGCGCTTAGCCATTTCCGTCCCGGCGAACCCATGCGCCGGGAAGAACGAGGTGGTGCTCATGTCTGCGCAGAACGCTCTGTCAACCAAGCCGGTATCGCGGCAAACCAGCGCCGACGACATCGCCCTCCTCTCCGCGACCGAGCTCGTGGATCATTATCGGACCAAGGCGCTGTCGCCGGTCCAGGTGACGCAGGCTGTGCTCGATCGCATCGAGCGCCTCGATCGCCACGTCAATGCGTTCGCATTGCTGGATGCCGCCAGCGCCATCGCATCGGCCCGTCAGTCGGAAGCGCGCTGGCAGCGCGGCGAGCCGCTCGGTCCGGTCGACGGCGTGCCTGTCGCGCTCAAGGATCTCATTCTGGCCAGGGGCTGGCCGACCCTGCGCGGCAGCCGGGCCGTTGATCCCGCGCAGGATTGGACCGAGGACTCGCCGGCGACGGCTCGCCTGCGCGAGCAAGGCGCGGTGCTGCTGGGCAAGACCACGACGTCGGAATTCGGCTGGAAAGGCCTCGGCGACAGCCTGCTCACCGGGATCACGCGCAATCCCTGGAATCTCGCTTACACGCCGGGCGGCAGCAGCGGCGGTTCGGCGGCCGCGACGGCGCTGAACTTCGGGCCCCTGCATGTCGCGACCGACGGCGGCGGCTCGACCCGGCTGCCGGCGGCGCATAGCGGCGTGTTCGGCTTCAAGCCGACCTTCGGCCGCGTTCCCGTCTATCCGACGTCGCAGAACGGCACGCTGTTCCACGTCACGCCGATGACCCGGCGGGTTGATGACACCGCGCTGTTGCTGGACGCGATCGCACGGCCGGACGGGCGCGACTGGACCGCGCTGCCGCCGCAGGCGATTTCCTGGCGAACGGACCTCGATCGCGGCGTGAAAGGCTTGCGCATCGCATTCAGCCCGGGGCTCGGTTACGCACAAACTGCCCCGGAGGTCGCAACGATCATTGCGGCGGCGGCCAAGACCTTCGCCGAGCTCGGCGCAACCGTCGAACAGGTCGATCCCGGCATCGAGGATCCCTTCGACATCTTTCAGACCTTCTGGTTCGCCGGTGCTGCGAAACTGCTGGCCTCGTTCGATCCCGCGCGCCGCGCGTTGGTCGAGCCGGGCTTGCAGGACGTCGCCGAGAAGGGCGGCAAGATCGATGTCGTCAGCTATCTCCAGGCCGTGGACCGGCGCGAAGCGCTCGGGCGGCACTTCAACCGTTTCCATCAGGATTGGGATCTGCTGCTCACACCGACGACGGCGCATCCCGCCTCGGCCATCGGCGCATCGCAGGCCGATCTCGCGGTACGGCCGATCCGCTCGCCCTTCACCTACCCGTTCAACCTGACGCAGCAGCCGGCGGCTTCGATTCCGGCGGGATTGACCGCGGAAGGCCTGCCGGTGGGCTTGCAGATCATCGGCGCGAAATTCGCCGACACCACCGTGCTGCGCGCCGCGCACGCCTTCGAGCAGGCCAAGCCGTTTGCGCGGCCGCAGGATCCGTCGTGAGCGCGCAGGCGCAACGCTTCCGGGAGGCCGTTGGGCAGTGGCCCGGCGCAAGTGGCGTGCGGCCAGCCGCAAATCCAGACCCCATTCACCGACACAAGGAGACCGTATCGTGATGTCCATTGCCGCTTCATTGCTCCGACCGGGCAGGCTCGCAGCAGCCGCACTCGCGGCCATTCTATCGCTTGCCGCCGCGCCGTCGCACGCCCAGGACATCACGATCGGCGAAGGCATTGCGCTCGGCTGGGGCCAGTTCTTCGTCGCCGATCACGACAAGACCTGGCAGAAGCAGGGTCTGACGCCGAAGGTCTCGACCTTCGCCAGCGGACGCCTGGTGCTGGACGCGCTGGTCGGCGGCGGCGTGGTGATCGGCACCGCGGCGGAAACGCCCGTCGTGTTCGCGACGCTGAACGGCCTGCCGGTGCGCATCATCGGCACCCTGAACCGGCACGAGCCGTTCGATCTCGTCGCCATCAAGGACATCAAGACCACGAAGGACATCAAGGGCCGACGTATCGGCTATTCGCAAGGCACCAACGCGCATCTCTATCTGTCGAAGCTGCTCAAGCAGGACGGCCTCGCCTGGTCTGACATCACCGCCGTCAGCCTCAATCCCGGCGACTTCGTCAGCAGCCTCGCGGGCGGCGCGATCGACGGCTTCATCTGGACCGAGCCGCATCTGTCGCAAGCCATCGCGCAAGGCGCAGGCAAGTTCCACGTCATTCGTTCGGAAGGGCTCTACAGCACCTACTCATCGATCATCACGCTGCAATCGACCATCGACAGCAAGCCGGACCTGCTGGTCAAGGCACTGAAGGCGTTGATCGAGGCGGACGATACCATCAAGAAGGATCCCGACGCCGCGGCCACGCTGACCGCGGAGCGGATCAAGCTCGACCCCACCATTGCAAAGTCGTTCTGGAAACGGACCAATTTCAAGCTCGCGCTCGACAAGCCGTCCCTCGTCTCCGCGATGGAGGAGCAGGCGAAATGGGCCGTGGACAACAAACTGGTGCGTCCGGACGCCAAGCTTCCCGACTTCAACAATGTGGTCGTGACATCGCTGTACGACCGGGCACGCAGCGAATAGGTCCGAAGGCCATGAACGCACGCGTGGAGATCAAGCCGCAGGCCGCAACCAGCCTGCCGCTGATCAATTGCGTCGACCTCGGTCACGTCTACGATTCCGGGCGCGGCCAGACCACCGCGCTCGGCAGCATCTCGCTGACCATCGAACGCGGCGAGTTCGTCTGCGTTCTCGGGCCGAGCGGATGCGGCAAGAGCACGCTGCTGAACATTCTCGCGGGCTTCGTCACGCCTGCGCATGGCGACGTCCGTGTCGACGGCCACGCGATCGACGGACCAAGCTCGGAACGCGGCGTGGTGTTTCAGGACTATTCCCTGTTTCCCTGGCTGACCGCGCAAGCCAACGTCGAGTTTGGCCTCCGCATGGCCGGCATGGCCGCGGCGGAACGAAGCGGAATTGCGCGGCAATTGCTCGCAATGGTCGGTCTTCCCGACGCCGGCGCGAAATATCCCTTCGAGCTGTCGGGCGGGATGAAGCAGCGCATTGCGATCGCGCGGGCGCTGGCGACGCGTCCGTCCCTGCTGCTGATGGATGAACCCTTCGCAGCCTTGGACGCAATGACCCGCAGCTCGCTTCAGGCCAAGCTGATCGAGATCCACCGGCAGGAGCAGCCGACCATCCTGTTCGTCACTCACAACATCGCGGAGGCGCTGGTGCTGGCGACCCGCCTGATCGTGATGTCGCCCAATCCGGGACGGATCGTCGAGGACATCAAGATCGACCTGCCGCGCCCGCGCCAGCGCACCACGCCCCGCTTCAACGAATTGTACGAGCACGTGGCCAAATCCATCGGGCTGGAGACGGCCGAGTAACCGCATGGGATCCCGCAACGGCCATCACACCCTCGCCGGCCTCGCCGGCACAATCGCCTTCTTCGGCGCATGGGAGGCACTCAGCCGCAGCGGTCTCGTCAACGACGTAATGCTGCCGGCGCCGAGCACCATCGTGCAGTCCGGCTGGACGCTGATCCTTGACGGCGAATTGCCGCGGCATTTGGCGGCCAGCCTGTTGCGCGCCGCCGTCGGGTTCACGACCGGATCGTTGCTCGGCATTGCCTTGGGCGTCGCGATGGCGCGATTGCCGCTGCTGCACGGGACGCTCAATCCGCTGGTCCAGATGTTCCGTGCCGTGCCGTCGCTCGCCTTCGTTCCGCTGGCGATCTTCTGGTTCGGGATCGGCGAGACGTCGAAGATATTCCTCATCGCCTGGGGTGTGTTCTTCCCGGTGTGGGTGAACACCTATATCGGGGTGCGCGATGCCAGCCCGCTGCTCGGGCGGGCGGCGGCGAGCCTCGGCGCGCGCGGCTGGCGCAGCTTCGTCTTCGTCATCATTCCCGGTGCGTTGCCGTTCATCATCGCAGGCCTGCGGATCAGCCTGTCGGTCGCGCTGGTCGTTCTCGTCGCGGCGGAGCTCGCCGGGGCCGCGTTCGGGGTCGGTTATCTCATCCAGATGTCGCAGCAGGTCTTTCGCGTCGACCATATGTTCGTCGGTTTGATCACGCTCGGCGCGATGGGTGTGGTCGCCGACTTCCTGTTCGAGCTCGGCGTGCGCCGCCTCCTGCCCTGGTACGGCGCCGACAAGGCCGAGCAGAGGGTCGGTCGCAAGAAAATCTGAGACGTCCTGTCGGATCGGCGCGACCTCGGTCGTCCTCTGGACATGAATGGGCATTAGACGCCAATGTCGTGCCCGCCCTTTCATGAGGAAGACGAACATGCCGAGCACCATCCGCCTGCACCGCGTCCTGGCCACCAGCCCGGAGAAAGTCTATCGCGCCTTCCTGGAGGCGGATGCGCTGGCGAAATGGCTGCCGCCGAACGGCTTCACCTGCACCGTGCATCATTTCGAGCCGAAGGTCGGCGGCACGTTCAAGATGTCGTTCCGGAATTTCACGACGGGCAACAGCCATTCGTTCGGCGGCGAATATCTCGAGCTCGTGCCCGGCGAGCGGCTGCGCTACACCGACAAGTTCGACGACCCCAACCTGCCCGGCGAGATCCAGGTGACCGTGATCCTGAAGAAGGTCTCGGTCGGCACCGAGGTCGACATCACGCAGGCCGGCATCCCCGACGTCATCCCGCCGGAGGCGTGTTATCTGGGCTGGCAGGAATCGCTGCGCAATCTTGCAAAGCTCGTCGAGCCCGAGATCAATCAGTAGCGACGACGTCAGTATCGTAGGGTGGGCAAAGCGCAGCGTGCCCACCATTCTCTCAATCGGGAAAGATCGTGGGCACGGCGCTGTGCGCCTTTGCCCACCCTACGGCACTGTTCGACTCGATGCGCGGATCGCCCCAAATCGTCATTGCGAGCGCAGCGAAGCAATCCAGAAGCCCTCCGCGGATAGACTCTGGATTGCTTCGTCGCTTCGCTCCTCGCAATGACGGAGAATGATCGTTACGCGCCCGCCTTTGGCGCGATCCCGCCGTCGGCAGCCCAGCGATCCGGATCGGGACTGTGCCCGATCAGCGCGAGGCCGTAGGCGATCGACTCGAACTGGTCGCCCGACATCAGCCGTTCGTTGCCGAACCGGTCGGCGAACAGTTTTCGCACAGCGGGCACGAACGAGGTGCCACCGGTCAGGAACACCTTCTCGACGTCCCGCGCGGTGATGCCGGCTTCGCCCAGCACCTTGTCGACCGTGGCACCCAGCCGGGCGATGTCGTCGGCAATCCAGGAGTCAAAATTCTTCCGCGTGATGGTCGAGCCGATGTCGACGCCGCCGCCCTTGAAGCGGAAGTCCACCTCGTCCTGCGCCGACAGCGCGACCTTGGCATCCGACACGGCGCGATACAGCGAAAAGCCGAGGTCGAGATCGACGATGGTGATGAAGTCCTCGAGCAGCTTCGGCTTGACCGCGGTGCGCGCAAGCTCGCGGAGCTCGCGCAGATCGCCGTTGCTCTTCATCATCGCCAGCTGATGCCAGCGCGCGAGGTTGGTGTAGTGGCCGCTGGGGACCGGCAGCACCTTGTCGAACGAGCGGAAGCTACTGCCCTTGCCGAGGCGTGGCGAGACGACGTGGTCGACGATGCGGTAATCGAACGTGTCGCCGGCAATGCCGATGCCGGCGTGCCCCAGCGGCTCGGCGCGCAAGACGCCGCCCGCACGCGAGAAGCGCATCACCGAGAAATCGCTGGTGCCGCCGCCGAAATCAGCGACCAGCACGGTGGCGTCGCGCTCCAGCCGGCGGGCAAAGGAGAACGCGGCGCCGACGGGCTCGTAGACATAGCGTGCGTGGCCGGCACCCAGGCGCTCGAATGCCGCCCGGTAGCGCTCCATCGCCAGCGCCTCGTCGGGATTGCCGCCGGCGAAGCGCACGGGACGGCCGACCGTGATGGTGGACGTCTCGAACCCGAATTTGTCGCCGCCATGGCGCGCCAGCGTGCGCAGGAACGCCGCCAGGATGTCCTCGAACTTGAAGCGCTGCCGGAACACCTGGGTGGTGTTGAAGCTGGAGCTTGCCGCAAACGTCTTGAACGACTGGAGGAAGCGGTAGATGTGGCGGCCTTCGAGGAACGTCTCGATCGCCCATGGGCCGCCTTCGGCCTGGGCGCCCGCCCCCGGCCGGTCTTCCCAGAAGCACAGGGCCGAGACGTAAACGCTATGGCGCTTGCCGCCATGGTCGAAGCGGATGGCCTCGACCCGGCGGTCGTCCGCCGCGATGGCGACGACCGTGTTGCTGGTCCCAAAATCGATGCCGATCGAGACGGCGGGCGAGGCGCTCGACATGAACCACTCTGACGGTTGACTGGAAAAGGGGGCGAACCACTAACGGCTTTGCACTGCGGTGCCAACCCCGGAGCCGTTGGGTTGCCACCCGTTCTTCACCCCATGGACTGGGTGTGTGGCGGACGCCCAAGCAGAGAAACTCGTCGATTCAGCGTCCAGAGGTCGCGAAAAGATGGGATTCCACGACCATTGCGGCTGTTAAGGTCGAGCCGGCCCCATTAACCCGTCATTATGCTGCAATGCGAGAGGAGGCATGCTGCCATGCAAACAACTGCGTAGACAGTGGCATCTGGTATACATAGATTGCCCTTCGAAATGAGACAGCAGTACTGACCGTCTCAGGAAAAGGAATTCCGATGTCCAAGACCGCTTCCGCCGCCCTCGCCCCCTCCGCCTCGCTGTTCTCCCGCTTCATGGCCGCGGTCGATCGCTTCCTGATGGCGAGTGCCGAGATTTCGAACCACAACGGCGACCTGCCGCGCTTCGGCCTGTAAGGGTTTCCGCACGCAGCCGAAACGGCGCGTCAATTCGGAAGTCCCGCAGACGTTTGATCAAATGGCCCCGCATCGCGGGGCCATTTTCGTTTTGACGCCTCGCCAAGCGCGCGAACACAACTGCGACGATTGGTCCGCCGGCATGACGCGCCGATCCAATTGTTTGTCTACTGGTATCTCGCATACCATCTCGCCAACGAGGACGCTTGCACGCGCGAAGATGCATGACGGGGACAGGAACGTTCGACGACGAGGAACACGTGCCGTGATCCTCTTGTTAGCCGAAAGGAGCGGATGCCTCGCCTTGTCCCCGCTCATAGAGTTTCGTCTGGGACTGCGCAGGGAGATCAACCGCACAAGGTGACCCCGCGCATCAGAATCAAGATGGGCTGACGCAAGCCGGCAAAGAGCGGCTGCGTTCGAGGTTCGACAGGGAGAGAAACAAGATGAAGCCATTCGTTCTGAATGTCGCTGCGGCGGCAATCGCGATCTCGTGCGCGAGCAGCACTGCAAGCCTTGCTGCCTGGGAGCCGGTTCGTCCGGTCGAATTCATCGTGCCCGCGGGCACCGGCGGCGGCGCCGATCAGATGGCGCGCACCATCCAGGGCATCGTCACCAAGCACAATCTGATGAAGCAGCCGCTGGTCGTCATCAACAAGGCCGGCGGCGCGGGTGGCGAAGGCTTCCTCGACGTGAAGACGTCGACGAACAACCCGCACAAGATCATCATCACGCTGTCGAACCTGTTCACGACACCGCTGGCGACGGGAATCCCCTTCAACTGGAAGGATTTGACCCCGGTCGCGATGCTGGCGCTCGACGAGTTCGTGCTCTGGGTCAACGCGGAGAAGCCGTACACCAGCGTCAAGGAATATGTCGACGCCGCGAAGAAGGCCCCGGGCGGCTCGTTCAAGATGGGCGGCACCGGCTCGAAGCAGGAAGACCAGATCATCACGGTCGGCATCGAGAAGGCGATCGACGCGAAGTTCACCTACATTCCCTACAAGGGCGGCGGCGAAGTCGCGGTCCAGCTCGTCGGCAATCACGTCGATTCGACCGTCAACAATCCGATCGAGGCGGTTGCGCAATGGCGCGGCGGCAAGCTCCGTCCGCTCTGCGTCTTCGACGCCCAGCCGATGGCCTATGACGAACCGATCGCCGACGGCAAGGCCTGGAAGGATATTCCGACCTGCAAGTCGCAGGGCCTCGCGATGGAATATCTCATGCTGCGCGGCATCTTCATGTCGCCCAAGGCGACGAAGGACCAGATCGAATACTACGTCGAGCTGTTCAAGAAGGTCCGTGCCACGCCGGAATGGCAGGACTTCATGAAGAGCGGCGCCTTCAACACGACCTTCCTGGCCGGGGCCGACTACGCCAAATGGATCGAGGCGGAGGAGAAGCGCCACGAGGGGCTGATGAAGGAAGCCGGCTTCCTCGCGCCAGGAAACTGATCTGCGAACTGGTCCGTGAATTGAGCCGCGACATCGACGAGGCCGGGGACGCTGGTCGTCCTCCGGTCGGCCGCGACCGCACAAGCTTTGCGATTCCGCCTGAAGTTCTCCTGGAGGTCTCATGACTGAACAATCCGGATCCGCATCCGGCCCGACACACAAGACGCTGGAAATCGGCATGGCGCTGCTGATCGGCGTCTTCGGCCTGGTCGTGATCTTCGGCAGCATCAAGGCCGGCATCAACTGGGGCGCGGAGGGGCCACGCGCCGGCTTTTTCCCCTTCTATGTCGGCGCCGCCATCGTCGGCGCCAGCGCCATCAACCTCTGGAGCGCGCAACGCGACGACGACGGCCGGCTGTTCGCGGAATGGGGACAGCTTCGCCAGGTCATGAGCGTCGTCGTGCCCACCGCGATCTATGTCGGCGCGATGCCGTTCATCGGCCTCTACGTCGCCTCGATGGTGTTCATCGCCTGGTTCATGCGCTGGCTCGGCGGCTATCGCTGGCTGACGGTCGCAGCCATCGCGGTCGGCATGCCGGTCGTGACCTATTTCGTTTTCGAACGCTGGTTCCTGGTCCCGCTTCCCAAGGGCCCGCTCGAGGAGTGGCTCGGCCTGTAAAAGGCTTGGGCCTCCAAGCGCCGCGCATTTATTCAATTGCTGTTGCAGGACGTTTCGATATGGAAGAGTTGGCCAATCTGTTTCACGGCTTCGCGGTCGCCCTGCAGCCCTACAACATCATGCTGATGATCATCGGCATCACGCTCGGGGTCATCATCGGCGTGCTGCCGGGCCTCGGCGGTGCCAACGGCGTTGCCATCCTGCTTCCCCTGACCTTCAGCATGCCGCCGACATCGGCGATCATCATGCTGTCCTGCATCTATTGGGGTGCGCTGTTCGGCGGCGCCATCACCTCGATCCTGTTCAACATCCCCGGCGAACCATGGTCGGTGGCGACCACCTTCGACGGCTACCCGATGGCGCAGCAGGGCAAGCCCGGCGAAGCGCTGACGGCTGCCTTCACCTCCTCTTTCGTCGGAGCGCTGTTCGCCGTCATCATGATCACGCTGGTCGCGCCGCTGGTCGCGGGCTTCGCGCTGAGATTTGGTCCGGCGGAGAAGTTCGCGGTGTACTTCCTTGCCTTCTGCAGCTTCGTGGGATTAAGCAAGGAGCCGCCGTTCAAGACCATCGCGGCGATGATGATGGGCTTTGCACTCGCGGCGGTTGGCCTCGATTCGATCACGGGCCAGTTGCGGCTGACCTTCGGCATCACCGAAATGCTCAACGGCTTCGACTTCCTGATCGCCGTGATCGGCCTGTTCGGGATCGGCGAGATCCTGCTGACCATGGAGGAAGGCCTCGCCTTCCGCGGCGGCAATGCGAGCATCAACCTGCGTGTCGTGCTCCAGACCTGGCGGGAGCTCCCCTCCTACTGGATGACCTCGCTGCGCTCCTGCCTGATCGGATGCTGGATGGGCGTCACGCCCGCCGGCGCAACACCGGCCTCCTTCATGAGCTACGGCATCGCCAAACGGCTGGCCCGACGCGGCAACAATTTCGGCAAGGGCGAGATCGAAGGCGTGATCGCGCCGGAGACGGCCGCACATGCCGCCGGCACCGCGGCACTGCTGCCGATGCTGTCGCTCGGCGTGCCCGGCTCGCCGACCGCTGCCGTGCTGCTCGGCGGATTGTTGATCTGGGGCCTGCAGCCCGGTCCCATGCTGTTCGTCGAGCAGAAGGAATTCGTCTGGGGCCTGATCGCCTCGATGTATCTCGGCAATCTCGCCGGCCTCATCGTCGTACTCACCTGCGTGCCGCTCTTCGCCGCGATCCTGCGCGTGCCCTTCGGCATCATCGCGCCGCTGATCCTGGTGCTCTGCGCGATCGGCGCCTATTCGGTGCACAACAGCACCTTCGACGTGATGTTGATGCTGGTGTTCGGCGTGCTCGGCTACCTCCTGAAGAAGTGCAACTACCCGCTCGCGCCGCTGGTGCTCGCCATCGTGCTCGGCGACAAGGCGGAGGAAGCCTTCCGCCAGTCGCTGCTGGGATCGCAGGGATCGCTCGGCGTGTTCTTCTCCAACGGCCTCGTCAGCACGATCATGGCGCTCGGCCTCGTCGCCCTGTTCTGGTCCGCGATCCAGGAAGGCTACAGCCGGCTGCGCATGTCGATGGCGTGACGCGCGGCCTGCGTCAGGCTGCCGCGCGAGTCGCGTCAGATCCGCCGCACCCCGGACTTCTGGAATAAAGAATTCCACGAATTGCGCACCCAGCGGGCGAGCGCACGTCGACGTGCGCAGGCCGTTCGCGGCTCGATCGAAAGCTGAAAATCGACCGACGCGCCGGCTGCCGGCAGCTGCTCGCGGCACCGAAGACCTCTCACAAAATCAATGCGTTAAGTTCACGCGATCGCCGTCCAAGGCACCGCGCGGGCAGCGATTTGGGCTTTACAATTCAGGGCTCAAGGCGCATGTGGACTGATCCGCGATATTTCGCCGCACCCTCCAGTCCCTCAGTTGAATCTTGGCATAATGAATACCAAGATGCGGGACAGCGCACGCATAAAAATGATCGGCGCCTTCGGGAGGGATTTTATGACGGACATGGTGCAGTCAACAGCGGCCCCGAGTGCCGCGCGCGTCAGCGATGCTTATCGCTGGACGCAGTTGGCGGTGGGCGTCGCCGCAATGGTGATGATCGCCAACTATCAATACGGCTGGACGTTCTTCGTCCCCGACATCCAGAAAAAGTTCGGATGGGATCGCGCGTCGATCCAGTGGGCCTTTACGCTCTTCGTCCTGTTCGAAACCTGGCTGGTGCCGATCGAAGGATGGTTCGTCGACAAATACGGTCCGCGCATCGTCGTGCTGGTCGGCGGCGTGCTCTGTGCCGTCGGCTGGGCGATCAACGCCCAGGCCACCACGCTCAACGGCTTCTATCTCGGCATGATCATCGCAGGCATCGGCGCCGGCGGCGTCTACGGCACCTGCGTCGGCAACGCGCTGAAGTGGTTTCCGGACAAGCGCGGTCTTGCCGCGGGCATCACGGCCGCGGGCTTCGGTGCGGGCTCCGCACTGACGGTCGCGCCGATCCAGGCCATGATCAAGGACAGTGGTTTCCAGACCACCTTCCTCTATTTCGGCCTCGGGCAAGGCATCGTCATCTGCATCCTCGCCTTCTTCCTTCTGGCGCCGAAAGCAGGCCAGGTCCCGGCCGTGGTGGCGAATGCCGCACTGGTGCAGACGCGCCGCAACTACCAGCCGACCGAAGTCCTGCGTCAGCCGATCTTCTGGCTGATGTACTTCATGTTCGTGATCGTCGGCGCCGGCGGCCTGATGGTGACAGCCAATTTGAAGCCGATCGCGGTCGACTGGAAGGTCGACAGCGTTCCGGTGACGCTGATGGCGGTGACGATGACGGCAGTGACGTTCGCGGCCACGATCGACCGCGTGCTCAACGGCCTGACGCGTCCGTTCTTCGGCTGGATCTCCGACATGATCGGCCGCGAGAACACGATGTTCATCGCCTTCGGCATGGAAGGGTTCGGCATCTGGATGCTCTACCTCTGGGGTCACGATCCCATCTGGTTCGTGCTGCTCTCGGGCTTCGTGTTCTTCGCCTGGGGTGAGATCTACTCGCTGTTCCCCTCGACCTGCACCGACACCTTCGGCTCGAAGTTCGCGACCACCAATGCGGGCCTGCTCTACACCGCAAAGGGCACCGCCGCGCTGCTGGTCCCGATCGCCAACTACATGCAGCAATCGTCGGGCACCTGGGACAGCGTGTTCATCATTGCGGCCGGCGCCAATATCCTCGCCTCCCTGCTGGCGATCGCGGTGCTGAAACCCTGGCGCAAGATCGTGGTCGCCAAATCGATGATCTGACGCGTTTCACGAAGCGCAACTTCAATAACGACGCCCGGCCTTGCGGCCGGGCGTTTTCGTTTGCCCGAAGATTTTCCGACTGCGGCAAATCCGAACGGAACCGCTCATTTTGCTGCGTCGCGGCGAGAGATAGGGCTTGCCTTCTGGAATATGGTATACCAATCTCCGGCCGCGCTTGCGACGATAAGCCACAACAATTGCGACACCGGGTCATCTTGTAATCCCAGGCCGCATCTAATCAGGCGCGTTGGGAGATTCTAGATGATTTCCAGCCCGGATGGCGCCGTCACGGCCGCGCCGCTTCGCACCGGTTTCCGTTGGCTCCAGCTCGGCATGGGCATCGTCTGCATGGCGATGATCGCCAATCTGCAATACGGCTGGACGCTGTTCGTCGATCCGATCGATCACGAGCACCATTGGGGACGCGCCGCGATCCAGCTCGCCTTCACCATCTTCGTGGTCACCGAGACCTGGCTGGTGCCGATCGAAGCCTGGTTCGTCGACAAATACGGCCCGCGCATCGTCATCATGTTCGGCGGCGTCATGATCGCGCTGTCCTGGATTCTCAACTCCTACGCCGATAGCCTTTTCCTGCTCTACACGGCGGCCGTCATCGGCGGCATGGGCGCAGGCGCGGTGTACGGCACCTGCGTCGGCAACGCACTGAAGTGGTTTCCCGATCGCCGCGGCCTCGCCGCCGGCGCGACCGCCGCGGGCTTCGGCGCGGGCGCGGCCCTCACCGTCGTGCCGATCGCGACCATGATCGCAACGAGCGGCTACCAGCACGCGTTCCTCACCTTCGGCATCGGCCAGGGCGTCATCGTGTTCGTGCTTGCCTTCTTCATCCAACCGCCGCGGATCTCGATTCCGCCGAAGAAGAAGCAGCTCAATCTGCCGCAGACCAAGATCGACTTCACCCCGCCGCAGGTGCTGCGGGCCCCTATTTTCTGGGTGATGTATCTCGTCTTCGTCATGGTCGCCTCCGGCGGCCTGATGACCGCGGCGCAGATCGCGCCGATCGCGCACGACTTCAAGATCGCCGACACGCCGGTCACGCTCGCCGGCTTCCAGATGGCGGCCTTGACGTTCGCGATCTCGCTCGATCGCATCTTCGACGGCTTCGGACGCCCGTTCTTCGGCTTCGTCTCCGACACGATCGGCCGCGAGCACACCATGTTCATCGCGTTCGGCACCGCCGCGCTGATGCTCCTGACGCTGTCGGCCTACGGCCAAATTCCGATCGTGTTCGTGCTCGCGACCGCGGTGTATTTCGGCGTGTTCGGCGAGATCTACTCGCTATTCCCCGCCACTTGCGGCGACACTTTCGGCTCGAAATTCGCGACCACCAACAACGGCATGCTCTACACCGCGAAGGGCACGGCGTCCCTGCTGGTCCCGCTCGCGAGCGTGATCTCGACGGCCTATGGCTGGAAGGCGGTGTTCGTGGTGGCGGTGGCGCTGAACGCGACCGCGGCGCTGATGGCGCTGTTCGTGATCAAGCCGCTGCGCCGTTCCTTCATCCTGGGCAAGGAAGCCGAGAGCGCGAACACCGCGACGGCCAACGCCAAGACCGAAACAGCGTAGCGAACACACTCGATCGCATGATCTGGAAGGGGCGCAGCAATGCGCCCCTTTCCTTTTGTCTCGACGACAAACGTCAGCATTCCTGCCGCAAGATTTTTCGGATCAGCCAAATCGAATGCTTGACGATTGGCATTATGTATACCACACTTCCCCTGTCATTCACCTAGGGAGGTTGCAATGCTGGTCGGAGACATTCTGCGCAAGAAGACGCCGCGCGTTGTTACGGTGCGAATGAACGAAACAGTGGGTATCGCCGCCAAGCTGATGCGGGCCAACAACATCAGCGCGCTGGTGGTGAAGGACGTGGTCCGCTCGGAAGGCAACACCGCCGTCGGCATGTTCACCGAGCGCGACGTGGTGCGCGCGGTCGCCGAGCACGGCGCGAACGCCGTCAACGTGAAGGTCTCGCAGCTCGTCTCGGTGCAGCAGCTGGTGTCCTGCACCTCCACTGACACGATCGAGCACGTCCGGCACCTGATGAACCGCAATCACATCCGGCACCTGCCCGTGATCGACGATTACAGCCTCGTCTCCGTCATCAGCATGCGCGACATCGCCGCTGCCATGGACGAGGCCATCAACGGCACGCCGCAAGCGGCAGCCTAAAGCGACACACACTTCCCCTGCGACTACCGGCTCCGGCTCGGATCCCTCCGAGCCGGACCGGATCTTTCGTCCCAAAATTCCGGCTTCCCGCGAGGATTTCATGAAGATCTGCATCTACGGCGCCGGCGCTATCGGCGGATATCTCGGGGTTCAGCTCGCGCGCGCCGGCGCCGACGTCAGCCTGATCGCACGCGGCGCCCACCTCGCCGCGATGCGCGAGCGCGGCCTTACGCTGATCGCAGGCGAGGAGAAGCACACCGTACATCCGCGCTGCACCGACGATCCCGCCGAGCTCGGCGTGCAGGACTTCATCATCATCACGCTGAAGGCGCATTCGATCACCGGCGTGATCGAGAAGATGCAGCCGCTGCTGGGGCCGCACACCCGCATCGTCACCGCCGTCAACGGCATCCCCTATTGGTACTTCTACAAGCACGGCGGCCAGCACGAGAATTCGACGCTGGAGAGCATCGATCCCGGCGGCCGGCAATGGCGCGAGATCGGTGCCGAGCGCGCCATCGGCTGCATCGTCTATCCGGCCACCGAGATCGAGGCGCCCGGCGTGATCCGCCACGTCTACGGCAACAATTTCCCGCTCGGCGAACCCTCCGGCGAGGTCACCTCCGACGTGCAGCGCCTTGCCGATCTCTTCGTCGCGGCCGGGTTGAAGGCGCCGGTGCTCGACCGCATCCGCGACGAGATCTGGCTCAAGCTGTGGGGCAACGTCTGCTTCAACCCGATCAGCGCGCTGACCCACGCAACGCTCGATGTGATCTGCACCGATCCCTCCACGCGCGCGCTGTCGCGCGCCATCATGATGGAGACGCAAGGCATTGCCGAGACGTTCGGCGTCAAATTCCGCGTCGATGTCGAGCGCCGCATCGAGGGCGCCCGCAAGGTCGGCGCGCACAAGACCTCGATGCTCCAGGATCTCGAGCGCGGCCGCCCGATGGAGATCGACCCGCTCGTCACCGTGGTGCAGGAGATGGGCCGCCTCACAGGCATCGCCACGCCCGCACTGGACTCGGTGCTGGCGATGGTGACCCAACGCGCCCGCATCGCCGGACTCTATGACGGCGTTTCCGCACCGGCCGATCCCCGCGCAATGGCGGTGGCGTGATGGCAACCGAGATGAAACAGTGGTTGCGCTTCCGCCATGCCGGCGTGACCGGCTTCGGCACGCTGACGCCATCAGGCATCAACGTGCATGAGGGCGAGATGTTCGGCCGTAACGCCGTGACCGGCAAAACGCTGGCGCTGTCGGAGGTCGAGCTGCTCGCCCCCTGCGCGCCCAGCAAGATCGTCGCGCTCTGGAATAATTTTCACGCGCTCGCGGCCAAGCTGAACCAGCCCGAGCCGCCGGAGCCGCTTTATCTGCTGAAGGCCACCACCAGCATCACGACCCCGGGCGCCGTGATCCGGCGGCCCTCTTATTACGATGGCAAGACCACGTATGAGGGCGAACTCGGCATCGTCATCGGCAAGACCTGCGCCCGGGTCTCGCCTGATGAAGCCGACGGCTTCATCTTCGGCTACACCTGCGTCAACGACATCACCGCCAACGACATTTTGACCAGCGACCCCACCTTTCCGCAATGGGCGCGCGCCAAGGGCATCGACGATTACGGCCCGTTCGGCCCTGTGATCGCGACGGGACTTGATCCGGCCAGGCTCACCGTCCGCACCATCCTCAACGGTGCCGAGCGGCAGAACTATCCGATCTCGGACATGATCTTCACCGCGCAGGAATTGGTCAGCAAGATCTCCCATGACATGACCCTGCTCCCCGGCGACCTCATCGCGGTGGGCACCTCGGTTGGCGTCGGCGTGATGAAGGATCCGGTGAACAAAGTGACCGTCGCGATCGATGGCATCGGGGAGCTGACGAACGAGTTTCGGCTGTAGCTCTCTCTCCGTCATTCCGGGGCGCGCGCGGCGCGAGCCCGGAATCCATAACCACGACGGCCGATTTGGTCACGACATCCCGCCGCGCTGATCTCGCTTTACGACTAATGTCTGTGGCTATGGATTCCGGGCTCGGCGCCTTGCGCCGCCCCGGAATGACAGCTGGGCATGGCTGCCCACCTCTCCTCGGGAAAACCCGGCACCCCGCACCGCCCTCCACCGATCGGCCGACGCAACCAGTCGTGGATCGCGCTACCGGACGCATCCCACACGGCCGCGCGCCCCTTGCGCTCGGTTCCGCTCTCCAATAGCAATCATGGCGAAAGTGTGTGCCGGCGTGAGGACGTCACGATGTGGCTGTTTTTCCTGGTTGCCTGGGTTGTCCTGCTAGCCGCCATCGCGTTTCTCGCCCCGCAGGCGTTTGGTCATGACGTCGCCCATCTCCCCGCCCTGTTCGGGGGCCTGCCCATGCCGCAGCGCATCGCGATCGGCGCGATCCTGGCGGGCGGACTGGCGCTGATCGGCGCCTCCGCCTGGCGGCTGTCGCGCCAGGACCGGCGCCTCGACACCCTGCGCGACCGTCTCAAGAAGACCCGGGAGGACGTGGTCGTCGCCCACGCCCTGCAAAACCACCTCGACGCCACCGTCCAGCACCTGATCGAGAGCGACCCGCGGGAGGCCGTCTCCGCCCTCCACGACAAGCTGGGCGAGACCGAGCAGCGTGCGCTGCTCCAGCAGGGCCGCAACGAATCCACCGACATGCACGACCAGCTCGCCGAAATCCGCCGCCGTCAGCAGGCGCTGCGCGAGACGGTGGGCAAGGTCGCCGATCAGCGCCGCGCGGTCGAGCCCGTCTTCACCGAGATCCGCGATCGCCAGAACCAGCTCGAGCGTTCGCTGCACGACCTCGAGACCGACGACCGCAAGAACAATCTCGCCGACCGGCAGCGGGACATCGCGCGCGACGTCGCGGCGTTGCTGTCACGGGTGAACACGGTCCAGGACACGTTTGCGACCCTCAACCAGTACAAGGAAGATCTGGCGAAATCCCACGCCGAGCTGGTGCCGCTGCGCTCGGCGGATGCGGGCATCAATGCTCTGATCGACGAGCTCGGCCTCAGCCATCAGCGCCTCGCCAAGAGCATCGAAGAGCTCGAGACCGCCGGCGAGGCCCCGCTCGGCACGCGCGTCGAGACGCTGTCGAAGAACAAGATCGAGATCGAGCAGCGCCTTGCCCGCATCGACGACAGCTTCAACATCCTCAAGACAATCCGGCTCGATTTCGAGGAGCTCGGCCAGCGCCAGGCGCAGCTCGAACGCTCGATCGCCGATGTCGAAATCGATCCCGACGGCAAGAGCCTCACGGAACGCCAGAACGCGCTGAACGATTTCGTCCTTCAGTCGCGCCAGCGCCTCGGCGCGTTGCAGGAGACACTGGCAACGCTCAACGCCTTCAAGACCGAGCTGTCGAAGTCGCAGGCCGACCTCGTCCCGCTGAAGGCGCCGGTGTTCGGCATCGAGGCCCTGATCACAGAGGTCGGTACCACCCGCGATCTGCTTGCGAAAACCGTCGGCGAGATCGAGGCCAACGGCGATGTCACCCTCGCCTCGCGCGTCGACGCGTTGACCAAGAGCAAGCGCGAAGTCGAAGACCGCCTCGCCCGCATCTTCGACAATTTCAATTCGCTCGATGCCCTGCGCAAGGACATCGGCGGCATCTTCTCGACGATCCGGAATAGTCTGAACCGGATCGGGTGAGACTGTCGCCGCACACGGAAACATCCGGACACATCACATCTGCGTACGCCCGAGAGATGCCGCCAACATGTCCCGTGCGCGCCGCAACTTGGTCGCATTCGGCCGCCCTTCTGTGAGGCGTGTCTGGGGGCACGGCGGTGCCGTGTTTGGACCAAACCTGCTAGGGGTATGAACGTGAAGAAGATTGTATTTGTACTGGGTGCTACGCTTGCTCTGGTGACGGTTGCGAACGCCGCGGATCTGCCGCGCCGCCAGCCCGTGCCTGTTTATTCCGAGCAGGCTCCGATCGGCAAGATGCCGATTGGCAAGAGCCCGATTGGAAAGTCCCCGATCGGCAAGGCGCCCGGCCCGGTCGCAGCTCGCTACTGATACGCAGTCTCTGCGTAAGCGGCCGATAGTCGAGGGGGCACAGCGTGACGAACAAACCTGATCGATCCTGCATTCTCGCGGGGCTGGCGCTTGCGACTCTGATCGCGTGCACGATGGCCTCGGCCTCGGCCCACGAAGCGAACAAGCGCGTTGCCGACGCAAACGCGCTTGCCACGACCGACACCGCAAGACCGGCGCCGCAATCGACGCGGCGCGCGATCGCGCGTGCGGAGAAAGGTCCCTATTACGTCGACTTCCGTGCCCGCACAGCCGCGAGCTGGGGCCACGCCTTCGTCTGGTACGGCAAGACCAGCGAGCGCGCCGTCGAGGTCGCAGGCCTGACGCCCGCCGGCGACACCTGGGCCTATGTGCTCGGTCACCTCACCTGGGTGCCGGCCGAGACCGGCGCCAGCTACGGCGATCTCGATCCGGACTATCTGACCGCGAACTATCGTGTCTATCTGAACGAAGCCGACGCCAAGCGCGTGTTCGCCTATATCAAGAAATTGCAGGCGAGCTCGCCGGTCTGGAATGCCGAGACCACCAACTGCACCGGCTTCATCGGCGACATCGCCGAGTTCATGGGCCTGCAGGTGCCCTATCGCTGGCAACGCCCGGAAAACTTCGTCAACCGCCTCAAGGAAATGAACGGCGGGCGGCAGATGGTGCGGCTGTCGGCGGAGTAGTCGCTCGCTCCATACTGGGTGTCATTGCCCGCGAAGGCGGGCAATCCAGTATTCCAGAGACAGCAAGGCTAGAATAGAGAAGCTGCGGCGTACTGGATACCCCGCCTTCGCGGGGTATGACGGCGGAATGTGCGGAATGAGCTTGCCCTATGGGGCAACGGCGCACCCTGATTATCCGCCCTGCGGAATCCCCTCACTCCCCGCATGATCGCCCCGCCTCCACCGCACGCCCCGCTGATAGACTTTTCCCACCCCCGGCGGCATCCTCCCGCCATCAACCGATAACAGAGCCTGCGGGCCGCCCGGGGGGAAACAGATCATGCTGCAAACACGGTTTACAAAACTGGTCGGCGTCGAGCACCCAATCGTCCAGGGCGGCATGCAATGGGTCGGCCGGGCCGAGCTGGTGGCCGCCGTCGCCAATGCCGGCGCGCTCGGCTTCATCACGGCGCTGACCCAGCCGACGCCGGAGGATTTGAGGAAGGAGATCGCGCGCTGCCGCGACCTCACCGACAAGCCGTTCGGCGTCAACCTCACCATCCTGCCCGCGATCAAGCCGCCGCCTTACGCCGAATACCGCGCCGCCATCATCGAGAGCGGCATCACCGTGGTCGAGACCGCCGGCAACAAGCCGCAGGAGCATGTCGACGAGTTCAAGAAGAACGGCGTAAAGGTCGTGCACAAATGCACCAGCGTCCGTCATGCCCTGTCGGCCGAACGGATGGGCGTCGACGCCATCTCGATCGACGGGTTCGAATGCGCCGGCCATCCCGGCGAGGACGACACCCCCGGCCTGATCCTGATCCCGGCCGCCGCCAACAAGATCAAGATCCCGATGATCGCCTCGGGCGGCTTCGCCGATGCCCGCGGCCTCGTGGCAGCGCTGGCGCTCGGCGCCGAGGGCATCAACATGGGCACCCGCTTCATGGCCACCAAAGAGAGCCCGATCCACCAGCTCATCAAGGAGAAGATCGTCGCCAATGACGAGCGCGAGACCGAGCTGATCTTCCGCACCATGCGCAACACCTCGCGCGTCGCCAAGAACGAAATCTCGACCAAGGTCGTCGCCATGGAGAAGGAAGGCGCCAAGTTCGAGGACATCCGCGAGCTTGTCGCCGGCGCGCGCGGCAAGATGGTCTATGCATCAGGCAATTCGGACGAAGGCATCTGGTCGGCCGGCCAGGTGCAGGGCCTGATCCAGGACATCCCGACCTGCGCCGAGCTGATCTCGCGCATCGTGCGTGAAGCCGAGGCGATCATTCGCAGCCGGCTCGAAGGCATGATCGCTCATCCGACCGCGCAAGCCGCGGAATAATCACTGCAAGAAGCGAGAGCAATTCATGAAAGCTTACGTCTACGGCCCTGAGGGCGCTCGGATTTCCGACGTCGCTCAACCAAAACCCAAAGGCACGCAAGTGCTGGTGCGCGTCCGCGCCTGCGGCCTCAATCGCGCCGACACCGGCATGCGCAAGGGCCACGCGCATGGCGCGGCCGGCGGCGTCGGCACCGTGCTCGGCATGGAATGGGCCGGCGAGGTCGTCGAGCTCGGACCGGACGCGAAGGGCGTCAAGGTCGGCGACCGCATCATGGGGTCGGGCGGCGCGGCGTTCGCGGAGTATACGCTCGCCGATCACGGCCGGCTGTTTCGCGCGCCCTCGAACATGAACTTCGAGGAAGCCGCCACCCTGCCCGTCGCGCTCGCGACCATGTACAACGCCGTCGTCATGGTCGGCGGCGTGCAGCCCGGTCAGAGCGTGCTGATCCAGGGCGCCAGCTCCGGCGTCGGCCTGATGGCGATGCAAATTGCAAAACTCAAGGGCGCAAAGCTCGTGATCGGCTCGTCGACCGATGCCTATCGCCGCGGCCGGCTGACCGAATATGGCGCCGACCTCGCGGTCGACTCCTCCGACCCCAAATGGGTCGACGAGGTCCTGAACGCGACCAACGGTGAAGGCGTCGACCTCATCGTCGACCAGGTCTCGGGTTCGGTTGCGAACCAGAATTTGAAGGCCACGCGGGTCAAGGGCCGCATCGTCAATGTCGGCCGGCTCGGCGGCACCCATGGCGACTTCAATTTCGACCTCCATGCCGCCCGCCGCATCGACTATGTCGGCGTCACCTTCCGCACCCGCACCGTCGAGGAGGTCCGCGAGATCTTCGAGGGCGTCAAGCAGGACATCTGGGGCGCGGTGGAATCGCGCAAGCTGCAGTTGCCGATCGACAAGGTCTATGGGTTCGACGACATCGACAAGGCGTTCGAGCACATGGAGGCGAACAAGCATCTCGGGAAGATCGTGGTGACGTTGTAGCGGCGGCGGAGGTCTCGTAGGGTGGGCAAAGCGCAGCGTGCCCACGATTTGTATTCATCACGAAGGAATGGTGGGCACGGCGCTATCGCGCCTTTGCCCACCCTACCGGACCGAGTCGGTGGCAAAGAGCGTGCCTTCAATTCGGAAGCATTCGCAATAGCTTCGCTCCTGCAACTCACTTGCGACTAGAGCTGTGGATCATCGCTTGATGTTCACCCGTGGGCTGCTAAATCCCCGCCATGACCTCCCAGCACAACAAGACCTCGGTCGCGGCCATCTCGATCTTCGCCAGCGGCGGCATGGCGGCCGCCAAGTTCGCGGTCGGGATCGCGATCGGCTCGCTCGCGCTGATCTCGGAAGCGCTGCATTCCGCGATCGACCTGGTCGCGACCATCATCACCTGGGCGGTGGTGCGGGTCTCCGACAAGCCGGCGGACGACGAGCACCATTACGGCCATGGCAAGCTGGAGAGCATCTCCGCGCTCGGCGTCACGGCCCTGCTCTACGTGCTCGCCGGCGGTATCCTGGTCGAGTCCTATAGCCGCCTGCGCGAGGGCACCGCGCCGCCGACCATCTCGGCCGTGCCGTTCGTCGTGCTGGTGATCGACATCGTCGTCAATCTCTGGCGCGCCCGGGCCCTGCACCGCGCCGCGCGGGAGACACGCAGCCAGGCGCTGGCGGCCGACGCGCTGCATTTCGCCTCCGACGTGATGGGCTCGTTCGCGGTGATCATCGGCCTGATCCTCGCCGCCCTCGGTTTCTGGTGGGGCGATGCCGCCGCCGCCGCCGCCGTCGCCGTGATGATCGCGCTCCTCGGCCTGCGCATGGCCGGCTCGACCGTGCAGACGCTGGTCGACCGTGCGCCCGAGGGGGCGCATGAGAAGGCGACGGCCGCGATCCGCGGTGTGCCAGGCGTCATCGACGTCGAACGGCTGCGGGTGCGCATGGTGGGCGCGACCACCTTCATCGACACCATCGTCAATGTGCCGCGGACCTATCCGATCGACCGCGTCGAAGAGATCAAGCACAAGGCGCAGGCAGCCGTCGACAAGGCGTTCGGCGATGCCGACCTCACCTTCACCCCGGTCCCCGTCGCCCGCGACAACGAGACCGTGCGCGACCGCATCATGGTGATCGCGCATAATTCCGGCCTAGCCATCCACCACGTCACGGTGCACGATCTCGGCGGCAAGCTGATCGTCAGCATCGACCTCGAGGTCGATGCGGGCATGCAGCTCGAGGCCGCCCATGACGTCGCCAACACGCTGGAGCGGAACATCCAGGTGGAATTCGGCGAGGACGTCGAGGTCGACGTCCATATCGAGCCGCTGGAACCGGAGCTGCCCTTCGGGGTCGATGCCGCGCCGGAACGGGTGCAGACGATTGCCGCCGCGCTCACCGAATATGCCGCCGGCGGGGAGATCCACGACATCCATAATGTCCGCGTCCGCAACACCGACGCCGGCGAGATCGTCAACTTCCACTGCCGCGCCGCGCCGTCGATGAGCGTGATCAAGGTGCACGAGCATGTCGACGCGATCGAGCGCCGGCTGCGCCGCGCGTTCCCGAGCGTGAAGCGCGTCATCAGTCACGCCGAGCCGCCGCGCGCGTGATAGAGAATGTGCGAGCGATCACACGTTCTCGTTTCGGACTCATCGCGCACGTCGATTTACGGATGCGAGAGCCAAGAACTCTTCGTTGGATAAGAATTATTCGGCGTTAACGATTCATTGACTCTCGACAGCCTGCGCAAAGTGGATTCAAATCGCTGTGATTCGAAAGCGATGTGGGGCTGCTTTCGAACATCGTCGCAAGCAGGTTTCCAGGGGGCCGAAGGCATGCCGCGTGCAGACGCCGCGAACGCATGCGTCCAATCCGATTCGATCAAAGGATTGGCGCAATCGATCGCGAAACCTGCCTATCATCGGCTCCTGATCGCGGAGCCGGCGCTGCGCCGCGCCGTGCCGACGCTCATCATCGCGTTCCTGATCACGATCTGCCTCGGCGCGTTCGTGCAGGTCGTCGATCAGACGCGTCAGAAGCGGCTGGTGATCCGCCACGACATCTCGGCGCTGGCCGATTTGCTCGCCGAGCGTATCGATCGCCTCATGTCCACGCGGCAGGAGCGGCTCAAGAACATCGAGAATTTGCCGACGCTGCTGCCCGACCTGATCCCGTCCTGGGGCACGGCCAACGGTCGCCACGTCGTCGTCACCTCGGCCGGCATCGACCGCCGCATCCTCGCCCGCATTCCCATCGACAGCGACCCTGCCGGCAACGACCGCCTGCTCGATGCGATCACGACGGCGCAGTTGCTCGCGGCGCCGCCGCGCGACGGCAACATCTCCGACATGACGCTGCCGAACGGCAACGCCGCGATGGCGACCTCGCGGCAGATCAAATCGCTGCCGGGCTTCGTCACCGTGATCCAAGAGCGCAACGAGCCGATCTGGGGTTCGGATGCCGCGCTCTCGGTGACGCTGTCGGCGACGACGGGCTTCGTCGTCCTGATCCTCGGCTTCGCCTTCCACTGGCAATCGACCCGCGCCCGCGAAGGCGACCTCATCAACGACGCCGTGCGCGGCCGCATCGATACCGCGCTCAACCGCGGCCGTTGCGGGCTGTGGGACTGGGACCTGTCGCGCGGCCGAATCTTCTGGTCGCAGTCGATGTTCTCGATGCTCGGCCTCGACGGCCGCAACGAGCTCCTCACCTTCGGCGAGGTCAACGCACTGGTGAAGTCCGACGACATCGACCTGTTCGAGATCGCCGACCAGCTGATCTCCGAGAAGATCGACCACATCGACCAGACCTTCCGCATGCAGCATGTCGACGGCCATTGGATCTGGCTGCGCGTCCGCTGCGAGAAGACGCGCGGGGCGACGGATTCCAGCGTGCATCTGATCGGCATCGCCGTCGACATCACCGAGCAGAAGAGCCTTGCCGAGCGCACCGTCGAAGCCGACCTTCGCCTGCGCGACGCCATCGAGACCATTCCGGAGGCCTTCGTGCTGTGGGACGCGAGCGACCGCCTCGTGCTCTGCAACTCGCACTTCCAGCGCCTGCACAAGCTGCCTGACACGGCCGTCATCCCCGGCACTTCCTACGAGACCGTGCTCGAGGTCGGCCGCATGCCGGAGGTTCGCACCCGCCACAACGAGACCGGCATCCAGGGTCCGGGCGCGCGCACTTTCGAGGCGCAGCTCGACGACGGCAGCTGGCTGCACATCAGCGAGCGCCGGACCAAGGACGGCGGCTACGTCTCGGTCGGCACCGACATCACCCGCATCAAGGAGCACGAGCAGAAGCTGGTCGACAACGATTTGCGCCTGCGCGCCACCGTCATCGACCTCAAGCGCTCGCAGGCCGCGCTGGAGCGCCAGACCAACGAGCTCGCCGATCTCGCCGAGAAATACCAGCGCGAGAAGACCCGCGCCGAGGAAGCCAACCAGACCAAGTCGAAATTCCTCGCCAACATGAGCCACGAGCTGCGCACGCCGCTCAACGCCATCATCGGCTTCTCCGAGATCATGGGCTCGGGCATGTTCGGCGAGCTCGGCTCCGAGAAGTACCAGGAATACTGCCAGGACATCCTGACCAGCGGCCATTATCTGCTCGAAGTCATCAACGACATCCTCGACATGTCCAAGATCGAGGCCGGCCGCATGAAGCTCGACATGGAAGAGCTCGACCTCGGACAGACGCTCGCGGAGTCGCTTCGTGTCGTCACCGGCCGGGCGCAGGACAAGAACCTGACGCTCGATGCCGAGATCGAGAAATCGATCTCCGTCGTCGCCGACCGCCGCGCCACCAAGCAGATCATCGTCAATCTGCTGTCCAACGCGGTGAAGTTCACGCCCGACGGCGGACGCATCGTGGTGCGCAGCCGCCAGCTCGAGGACAGGATCGTGCTGATGATCGCCGACACCGGCATCGGCATCGCGCCGCACTCGCTGGCGCGGCTCGGCCGCCCGTTCGAGCAGGTCGAGAGCCAGCTCACCAAGACCTATCACGGCTCGGGACTGGGGCTCGCCATCGCGCGCTCGCTGGCGCAGCTCCACGGCGGCTCGATGCGGCTGCGCTCGAAACTTGAAGTCGGCACCGTCGTCCGCGTGACCCTGCCGCGCGACGCGGTCAAGGCGGCGTCCGGAATCTCGGCTGCGGCTTAAGCCTGGCGGGAAGCTCGCCTGCGGCCATCCTTCGAGACGCCCGCCTCCGGCGGGCCCTCAGGATGAGGGCGGAGTATGTGGCGGCCGCTTCAACGAACATCGATACAACTGAGCCTCATCCTGAGAGCCTGACTCAAAATAAGTCATTGAGATATCAAGCTCTGGCCAGTCGACGAGAGAGCAGACGGATGCTTGCGATGAGGACCCATGCCTCCGCGCTGGCGATGGTTGCCTCGAAGTCCTTGGCAAGCCGTCGATTGCGACCGAACCAGGCGAACGTACGCTCAACGACCCATCGTCGGGGTTCGGCTTTGAACGTTCCAACGCTTTGCGAGCGGGTGACGATTTCAATGGTCCATTTGCCCAGGTCAGCGATGGCATCGAGCAGCTTTGGACCACGATAGACGCGATCGGCGAAGATGTGGCGCAGGCCGGGGAACAGGCGGCCGATGATTCGCAGCAGCGGAACTGCGCCGTGATTGTCTTGAAGATTGGCGGGATGCACCTGCACAGCTAGCAAGGAGCCCTCGGTATCGGTGACGATATGACGCTTGCGTCCTTTGACGCGCTTGGCCATGTCAAACCCGCTTGGACCGCCACTTTCCGTGGTCTTCACACTCTGGCTGTCGATAATCCCAGCCGTTGGCGTAGGTTCGCGTCCTTGCCGTTGCCGAACGCGTTGGACCAGCGTGTCATTGATCGTGCGCCACAAGCCAGACCCGCGCCACTTGTAAAAATAATACTGAACCGTCGAGCACGCCGGGAAGTCCTTGGGCAGTGCTCGCCACTGGCAGCCGCTAGCGCCAATGTAGAGAATTGCATTCATGATCACGCGGAGACTGATCTTTCGCGGACGGCCGAGCCGACAGCAGACAGGCATCAACGGCTCAAGCAAACTCCACTCCGCATCCGTCATGTCACTTGCGTAACGAAGTCCATCGCGCCGATATTGTTCGCGGGTGATTTCGGTCCAACACATGTTGTGCTCCCTCGAGTCTTCGCAAACACGAGAGAATCACAACGGGCTGAAATCACTCAATTTTCTTTTCCGGTCAGGCTCTGAGGAGGCGCGGTAGCGCCGTCGCGAAGGACGAGGCGCTTGCTCGACCCTACAGCTGCAGCGACGGCGCAACCTCGCGCGCGACGTTGACCAGCGCCGCGATCAGCGGGGTCATCGGATCACGCTGCGGGATCACCATGCCGATGCTGTAATTGACATCGGGATCGGTGATCGGGATCGAGCGGACCGTGTCGGAAAGGCCGAGCGTCTCGGCAAGCTTGGCCGGCATCACGCTCGCCCAGCGCCCCGTCTTCACATGCGTGAACAGCACGAGCAGCGAGTTCGAGGTCAGCGTCGGCGTCGCCTCGGCGCCGACCGAGCGCAGCGCGCGATCGATGATGCGGCGGTTCTGCATGTCGGGCGTCAGGAGGCACAGCGGCACCTGCCCAACTTCCTTCCACGTCACCGTCTCGCGATCGCCGAACATTCCGTCCGGCGCGGTCAGCAGGCGATAGCTCTCGTTGTAGAGCGGAATGGTGCGCACCTTGCCGATCGGCTCGTTCTCGATATAGGTCAGCCCCGCATCGACCTCGAGATTTTCGAGCAGCCCCAGCACCTCCGATGAAGTCGTGGACTGGATGCGGAAGCGCACCTCGGGATGCTTGGCGCGGAATGGCGTCGTCAGTTGCGCGACCATGCCGAGCACGGTCGGGATCGCCGCGATGCGGATTTCGCCGGAGAGCTGATGCTTCAGCCCGTTGATCTCGTCGCGCATGGCGCGGGCGTCGCCCACGATCCGCCGCGCCCAATCCAGCGCCCGCTCGCCTTCGGGAGTGAAGCCCTGGAACCGCGATCCGCGCTGCACCAGCATCACGCCGAGAATCTCCTCGAGCTGCTTCAGCCCGGTCGACATGGTCGGTTGCGTCACGCCGCAAACCTCTGCCGCGCGACCAAAATGCCGCTCCTTCGCCAGCGCCAGCAGCAGTTCAAGCTTGTCGATCAACCGGACGTCCCCTCGAATTTTGTCGTGGCATGCAAGCTAGCACGGCAGGCCGTTACCAACACGGAAAAACCGGCAAGCGGAACGCGCTTAATCGCGTTTCCGTATCGGTCGATTGCGTTCGCAAATCGATCCGAATTCGCAATCGCAGCATGAGACAGCTTTATTGATCTTCGAACGATTCCAAATAGTTTGCGCTCCAGGGACGCTCAATCTGAGAACGAAGAATGACAGCGGTTTACGAGTCTGCTTACGAGCCTTGGAACGAGGCGCGCGGCGCCGAGATCATCGCCGAACATGCCAAGCAGGAAGGCGCGACTCTCGTCATCCTCCACGCGCTTCAGGAAGCATTCGGCTACGTGCCCGAGCCGGTCATTCCGATGGTGGCACAGGCGTTGAATCTGTCGCGCGCCGAGGTGCATGGCGTCTTCACCTTCTACCATGATTTCAGGCACAAGCCGGCCGGCCGCCATGTGCTGAAGCTGTGCCGCGCCGAGGCCTGTCAGGCTGCGGGTGGCGACGCATTGGCTGCGCGCGCGGAGGCAAAGCTCGGCGTGCCGCTCGGCAAGACGACAGCGGATGATCGCGTCACGCTGGAGCCGATCTACTGTCTCGGCCTGTGCGCGACGGCACCGTCCGCGATGCTCGACGGCCGGCTGATTGGCCGGCTCGACGAGAAGCGCCTCGATGCACTGGTTGCGGAGGCACAACGATGAGCATGCGTCTATTCGTCTCACGCGACGCGGGTGCGGTGGCCGTAGGCGCCGATGAGGTTGCGCTGGCGCTGGAGCAGGCCGCGGCCAAGCGTGGCGTGGCTGTCGAGATTATCCGGACCGGCTCGCGCGGCCTGTACTGGCTGGAGCCGCTGGTCGAAGTGGCGACGCCGCAGGGCCGGATCGCCTTCGGCCCCGTGACCGAGGCCGATGTGCCCTCCCTGCTCGACGCGCTCGCCGGCAACACGCCGCATCTGCTGCGACTGGGCGCGACCGACGAGATTCCCTGGCTGAAGCGCCAGACCCGCCTCACCTTCGCCCGCTGCGGCGTGATCGATCCGCGCTCGCTCGACGACTATCGCGCCCATGGCGGCTACAAGGGCCTCGAGCGCGCACTGTGGCTCGGCTCGGATGCGATCCTCAATGAAGTGACGGCATCGGGCCTGCGCGGCCGTGGCGGTGCGGGTTTCCCGACCGGCATCAAGTGGAAGACCGTCAGTCAGGCCAAGGCCGATCGCAAATTCATCGTCTGCAACGCCGACGAAGGCGACAGTGGCACCTTTGCCGACCGCATGATCATGGAAGGCGATCCCTTTCTCGTCATCGAGGGCATGACGACATCAGGCATCACGGTCGGCGCCACCAAGGGCTACATCTACATCCGCAGCGAATATCCGCACGCGGTCGAGGCGATGAACGCCGCGATCAAGGCTGCGAGGCGCGGCGGCTATCTCGGCGACAAGATCGGCGGCTCGACCTATAGCTTCGACATGGAAGTGCGCGTCGGCGCCGGCGCTTATGTCTGCGGCGAGGAGACCTCGCTGCTGGAGAGCCTCGAAGGCCGCCGTGGCCTGGTGCGCGCCAAGCCGCCACTGCCCGCCCATCACGGCCTGTTCGGCAAGCCGACCGTCATCAACAACGTGCTGTCGTTCGCAGCCATTCCCTTCATCCTCGCCGAAGGTGCCAAGGCCTATGCCGATTTCGGCATGGGCCGCTCGCGCGGCACGATGCCGATCCAGCTCGCCGGCAACATCCGCCATGGCGGGCTGTTCGAGACCGCGTTCGGCGTCACGCTCGGCGAGCTCGTCGACGACATCGGCGGCGGCACGTTCACCGGCCGCCCGGTTCGCGCGGTGCAGGTCGGTGGCCCGCTGGGCGCCTACTTCCCGCGCGCGCTGTTCGACACACCGTTCGACTACGAGGCGTTCGCGGCGCGAGACGGCCTGATCGGCCATGGCGGCATCGTCGTGTTCGACGACAGCGTCGACATGCGCAGGCAAGCCCGCTTCGCCATGGAGTTCTGCGCCGTCGAATCCTGCGGCAAGTGCACGCCCTGCCGCATCGGCTCGACCCGCGGCGTCGAGACCATCGAGAAGATCATTCGGGGCGAGCGGGTCGCCGAAAATCTCGCGCTCGTCGAAGACCTCTGCAACACCATGAAATTCGGCTCGCTCTGCGCACTCGGCGGCTTCACGCCCTACCCCGTGCTCAGCGCATTGAAGCACTTCCGGGAAGATTTTGCGCCCGTACCGACCACGCTTCAGGCCGCGGAATAGGAGAACAACGATGTCTCTGATCGAAGAAATCGACTACGGCACGCCGCGCTCCAAATCGGAAACGATGGTGACGCTGACCATCGACGGCAATCAGGTCACGGTGCCCGAGGGCACCTCGATCATGCGGGCGGCGATGGACGCGGGTCATCAGATCCCGAAGCTCTGCGCAACCGACATGGTCGACGCGTTCGGCTCCTGCCGCCTCTGTGTCGTCGAGATCGAGGGCCGCGCCGGCACGCCTGCCTCCTGCACCACGCCGGCCATGAACGGCCTCGTCGTGCACACCCAGAGCGAACGGCTGAAGAAGCTGCGCAAGGGCGTGATGGAGCTCTACATCTCCGACCACCCGCTCGACTGCCTCACCTGCGGCGCCAACGGCGATTGCGAGCTGCAGGACATGGCCGGCGCCGTCGGCCTACGCGACGTCCGCTACGGCTATGAGGGCGAGAACCACGTCTTCGCAAAATCCCATGGCGAGATCAACGCCGCCTGGATGCCGAAGGACGAGTCCAATCCGTACTTCACCTACGATCCCTCCAAGTGCATCGTCTGCTCGCGCTGCGTCCGCGCCTGCGAAGAGGTGCAAGGCACCTTCGCGCTGACGATCTCCGGCCGCGGCTTCGACAGCCGCGTCTCGCCGGGCATGAGCGAGAGTTTTCTGGGCTCCGAATGCGTCTCCTGCGGCGCCTGCGTGCAGGCCTGCCCGACCGCGACGCTGACCGAGAAGTCGGTGATCGAGATCGGCCAGCCCGAGCATTCGGTCGTCACCACCTGCGCCTATTGCGGCGTCGGCTGCACCTTCAAGGCCGAGATGCGCGGCGAGGAAGTCGTGCGCATGGTGCCGTACAAGGACGGCAAGGCCAATCGCGGCCATTCCTGCGTCAAGGGCCGCTTCGCCTGGGGTTACACCAATCACAAGGAACGCATTCTCAATCCGATGATCCGCGAGCGGATCGAGGATCCCTGGCGCGAAGTGTCATGGGATGAGGCGTTCTCGTTTGCCGCCACCAAGATGCGCGGCATCCAGAAGAAGTACGGCCGCGACGCCATCGGCGGCATCACCTCCTCCCGCTGCACCAACGAAGAAACCTATCTGGTGCAGAAGCTGATCCGCGCCGGCTTCGGCAACAACAATGTCGACACCTGCGCCCGCGTCTGCCACTCCCCGACCGGCTATGGCCTGTCGCAGACCTTCGGCACGTCGGCCGGCACGCAGGATTTCGACTCGGTGGAAGACACCGACGTTGCCGTGATCATCGGTGCCAACCCGGCCTCGGCTCACCCCGTGTTCGCCTCGCGCCTGAAGAAGCGGCTGCGCCAGGGCGCCAAGCTGATCGTGATCGACCCGCGCCGGACCGAGATGGTGGAATCGCCGCATGTGAAGGCGCTGCACCTGCCGCTGATGCCCGGCACCAACGTCGCCGTCGTCACCGCGCTGGCGCACGTGATCGTCACCGAAGGCCTCGCCGACGAAGCCTTCGTGCGCGAGCGCTGCGACTGGAGCGAGTTCGAGGAATGGGCGGCCTTCGTCGCGCAGCCCAAGCACAGCCCGGAAGCCACCGCCATCCTGACCGGCGTCGATCCGAAGGATCTGCGCGAAGCGGCTCGCATCTACGCGACCGGCGGCAACGGCGCGATCTATTACGGCCTCGGCGTCACCGAGCACAGCCAGGGTTCGACCACGGTGATCGCGATCGCCAACCTCGCGATGGCGACCGGCAATATCGGCCGTCCTGGCGTCGGCGTGAACCCGCTGCGCGGCCAGAACAACGTGCAGGGCTCCTGCGACATGGGCTCGTTCCCGCACGAGCTGCCGGGCTATCGCCACATCTCCGGCGATGCCGTGCGCGACCAGTTCGAGGCGCTATGGAACGTCAAGCTCAACCCGGAGCCGGGCCTGCGCATTCCCAACATGTTCGACGCCGCGATCGAAGGCTCGTTCATGGGCATCTACGTGCAGGGCGAGGACATTCTCCAGTCCGATCCGAACACCAAGCATGTGGTCGCAGCACTTTCGGCGATGGAGTGCGTCATCGTCCACGACCTCTTCCTGAACGAAACCGCGAACTACGCCCACGTCTTCCTGCCCGGCTCGAGCTTCCTCGAGAAGGACGGCACCTTCACCAACGCCGAGCGCCGCATCCAGCGCGTTCGCAAGGTGATGTCGCCCAAGAACGGCATGGCCGACTGGGAGGTCACCATTGCGCTCGCCAAGGCGATGGGCCTCGAGATGAACTACAGCCATCCGTCCGAGATCATGGACGAGATCGCGGCGCTGACGCCGACGTTTGCGGGCGTTTCCTATGCCAAGCTCGACGAGCTCGGCTCGGTGCAGTGGCCCTGCAACGAGAAGGCGCCCGAGGGCACGCCGGTCATGCACATCGGCGGCTTCGTTCGCGGCAAGGGCAAGTTCATCGTCACCGAATATGTCGCCACCGACGAGCGCACCGGCCCCCGCTTCCCGCTGCTGCTCACCACGGGCCGCATCCTCAGCCAGTACAATGTCGGTGCGCAGACACGGCGCACCGAGAACGTGGTCTGGCACGCCGAGGACCGGCTCGAGATCCATCCGCACGATGCCGAGCAGCGCGGCGTGCGCGACGGCGACTGGGTGCGGCTGCAGAGCCGCGCCGGCGAGACCACGCTGCGTGCGGAGATCACCGACCGCGTGTCGCCGGGTGTCGTCTACACCACCTTCCACCATCCGGACACGCAGGCCAACGTGATCACGACCGACTTTTCGGACTGGGCGACCAACTGCCCCGAATACAAGGTCACGGCGGTGCAGATCTCGCCGTCGAACGGCCCGTCCGACTGGCAGAAGTCCTACGACGAGCAGGCGCGGCATTCCCGCCGCATCGCACCCGCCGAGGCCGCGGAGTAACGGCATGCACGTGCCGGTCCAGGCCATCGACCGCGAAATCTGGCGCGACGGTGTCGCGTCGGAGGGCGCTCGGCTGATCCCGGAGGAGACGCCGCTGGCGCTGACCTACAATGGCGGCACCTATGCCGTCATGATGGGAACGCCGCAGAACCTGGAAGATTTTGCGGTCGGCTTCAGTCTGGACGAAGGCATCATCACATCGGTCGACGACATCAAGTCGCTCGAAGTGGTCCGCCTCGACGACGGCATCGAGCTGCGCATGTGGCTGGAGTCGGAGAACGCTGCGCGCATCAGCGAGCGGCGCCGGCATATTGCCGGCCCGACCGGCTGCGGCATCTGCGGCATCGACTCCATCGCGGAGGCCATAAGGCCTGCCGCCATCGTGCCGCAAGGGACCAGCTTCACGCCGCAGCAAATCATGGCCGCAATGCAGGCGATCGCGCCCCTGCAATCCATCAACATGCAGACCCGCGCGGTCCATGCCGCCGCCTTCTGGTCGCCGTCGGGTGGCATCGTTGCCCTGCGCGAGGACGTCGGCCGTCATAACGCGCTCGACAAGCTCGCGGGTTCGCTGGCGCGCAGCCGCACCGACGCGAGCGGCGGCATCGTGCTGCTGACGAGCCGCGTCTCGGTCGAGATGGTGCAAAAGACGGCCGCCATCGGCGCGCCGGTGATGGTCGCGGTCTCCGCCCCCACCGCGCTCGCGGTTCGCACCGCGGAAGCCGCCGGAATCACGCTGATTGCGATTGCCCGCAGCGACGGGTTTGAAGTGTTCACGCACCAGGGCCGCGTGTCGGCTCATCGTGCCCAGGAGATCATCAATGTCGTCGCCTGACCGCCTCGTCTACATGGCCAACCAGATCGGCACGTTCTTCAAGAGCCAGGGCCACGACAAGGCCGTGCCGGGCATTGCCGACCACATCAAGAAGTTCTGGGATCCCAGGATGAAGCGCGCGATCTTCGCTCATCTCGACGCGGGTGGCGCGGGGCTGGAGCCGAACGTGCGCGAGGCTCTCACCTCGCTGAAGCAGACGACGTCCCTTCCAGCAACACCGTAAACACGCGCCGCACCTCGCTCTGCGTTTCCTTCACGCGTGCCTCCAGCGACGAGAAGTCCGGCGCATCGCCGGCGCGCGCCATCACGCGCTGAAGGTCGGTGCCGGCAGTGTCGGGCTTGAAGCCGTCGCTGACGCACAGCCGCAGGATCTGCGTCAGATCGTGATAGAGCCGCGCCGCTGCGCGAAGAATCTCCGCCTCCGATTGCGACAGCACACCGAGCCTGGCGGCGTTGTCCAGAACCTGAAGCGTGCCGACGTCCAGGATCTCCGGCTTGTCGTGCGCATGCACCAGCTGGAGATATTGCGCGATGAAGTCGATATCGACCATGCCGCCGGCGGCATATTTGAGATCCCAATGGTCGCTCTCGCCCTTCTCCTGCGCGATCGCGCGCCGCATGTCGGCGACGTCGTTGGCGATGATCGCCCGGTCGCGGCGGCGGGTCAGGACCTCGCGGATGATGCGCTCGATGCGCGCCTGGAATTCCGGCGAAGCGGACACAACGCGCGCCCGGGTCAGGGCCATGTGCTCCCAGGTCCAGGCCTCATTGGCCTGATAGTCCGCGAACGAGACGAGGCTGGACGCGACCGGACCGGCGCGACCCGACGGGCGCAGACGCATGTCGATATCGTAGAGCACGCCGTAATTGGTGCGCGTGGTGAAGGCGCTGATCAGGCGCTGGGTGAAGCGCGCGAAGTAATGGGCCCCCTGAAGTGATTTTGGCCCGTCGGAGTCCGGGTTCTCGCTGTCGAAATCGTACAGCAGGATCAGGTCGAGATCGGACGATGCGGTCATCTCGCGGCTGCCGAGCCGGCCCATCGCGATGATCGCGGTCTCCTGATCGCTGATACGGCCATGCTGGGCGGCGAAGCGTTCGGCGACGAGGTCGTGCACGGTGTGGACGGTGCCTTCCGCGACGTCGGCGAAAGCCGTGCTCGCCTGCTGTGCCGAGACCGTGCCCGAGAGGATGCGCGTGCCGATCAGGAACAGGCTCTCCTGTCCGAACAGGCGCAGGCGATCGAGGAACTCCTCGTAGGAATCGGCGTCGCGCACGGTCGCGGCCAATCGCGCCGACAATTCCTGCTTGTCCGGCATCGCACCGAAGAAGCGCGGATCGATCAGGCCGTCCATGAGCTGCGGCTTGCGCGCCAGCATCTCACCGAGCCGCGGTGCCGCACCCAGCACCAGCGCCACCAGCGCGACGAGATCGCGGTTCTGACCAAGCAGCGTGATCAACCGCCCGCCACGCTGAAGCGCCTGGAGGAAATGATCGAACGACACCACGGCACGATCCGGCTCCTCGGCATGCGCGAGGCCGTCGATCAGGGCTGGCACGAAATCGACGAAAGCGCTTCGGGTCGCCTCAATGCGGAATACGCGATAGTCGCCGGTGATCCAGTCGCGCACGGTCTGCGCGACGGCGGCGGGCTTCTTGAAGCCGAGCGTCGTCAGATATTGCATCAGGCGGGGATCGTCGGGGCCCGCGCCGTAGTCGAGCGCCGGCAGCTTGGCCGTGCCGGTCGGATCATCACCCTCGAACAGCTTTTCATAGTGCCCCTGGACGATCCCGAGCTGCCGCAGCAGGTCGCGCGCAAAGGCTTCGCGATCGGGATAGCCGAAGAAGCGCGCAAAGCGCTCGACCGCCTCCTTGTCGTCGGGCAGCGCATGGGTCTGCTCGTCCGCGATCATCTGAAGACGATGCTCGACCCGGCGCAGGAACTCGTATGCCACGGTCAGCTCGTCGCGTGCGACGGAGGTGATCCAGTTGCTTGCCGTGAGAATGTTCAGCGCGGCCAGCGTCGGCCGCACCCGCAGCTCGGGATGACGGCCGCCCGCAATCAACTGCTGCGTCTGCGCGAAAAACTCGATCTCGCGGATGCCGCCGCGGCCGACCTTGACATTGTGGCCTTCGACCGCGACCTCGCTCTGGCCGCGATAGGTTTGCATCTGCCGCTTCATGTCGTGGACGTCCGCGAGCGCGGCGAAGTCGAGATGCTTGCGCCAGACAAAGGGCGCGATTTCCGCGAGCATCGCCTCGCCCGCCTTGGGATCGCCGGCGCAGGCGCGCGCCTTGATCATCGCGGCGCGCTCCCAGGTGCGCCCTTCCCGCTCGTAATAGTTCAGCGCAGCGTCGCGCGAGATCGCCACCTGCGTCGAGGACGGATCGGGGCGCAAGCGCAGGTCGACGCGGAAGACATAACCGTCATAGGTGCGCTGCTGGAGAATGCGCGCCATGCCCTGCGTCACCCGGACGAAGAACGGCTGCGGCTCGATGTCGGGCGCCAGCGTCGTGTTGTCAGGGTCGAAGAACACGATGAGATCGATATCGCTGGAGTAGTTCAGCTCGCCCGCACCCATCTTGCCCATCGCGAGCACGATCAGGCCGCAGCCCTCCTCGGGCGCGTCGGGATTGGGCGGCAGGATCTTGCCACGTGCGGCTTCCTGCCGCAGCTGGTACGCGAGCGCCGCCTGCACCGAGGACACCGCGACATCGGTCAGCGCCGCCGTCACCCGCATCACCGGCCAGACCCCGCCGATATCGCACAGCGCGGTCAGGAGCGCGGCCTCCGCCTTCATGCGGCGAAGCAGCCGCATCACCTCGGCCTCGTCCGCCGCAGCCAGCACCGCGTCCCTGGCCTCCGCGATCAACGTCACGAGATGCGCGTCCGGATCGCATTCGAGCAAGCGGATCAGCCGCAGTGCATCGGCGCGCGCCAGATCGAACAAATAGGGCGAGAATTCCGCGATGCCTGCGAAAATATCCCGCGCGAAGGGATGAGCCAGCAGCGCTTCCAGACGGGCCAATTGCGCCGGCTCGAGCTCGGCCAGCCAATTCTCAAAGCGGCGTTCGTCTTGTGTGGAAGCGGCAATATGGGGAGCCTCCGCGAAACGTGCGGCGAGCCTCTCACCATGCTTGTCCGCGTTTCCCGGCGCGGAGTGGTTCATGCCACCTTCTGTGGCACATCCGGTATTGGAGGAGCAACCCTGTCGCCGGCCCCTGTGCGCGCCGGCAGCACCATCGTGGCGACGAGCCCGGGCTGGGCATCACCCAGCCGCAATTCTCCGCCATGCAATGTGGCAACTGCGGAGGCGAGGCTGAGGCCGAGGCCGGAGCCCGGCAGCGTGCGGCTCGCTTCCAGCCGCACGAATCGCTCGACGACATGCTTGCGGTCGGCTTCGGGGATACCGGGGCCGCGATCCGTGACGCTGAGCAGCACCTGATCGCCCTCGCGCTTCGCCTCGATCGTGATCTGCCTGGAATCCATGCTGACCACGGTTCCGCCCGTCTGCGCGACCGGCTTGCCGTACTTGATCGCGTTCTCGACGAGATTGGCGAGCGCCTGGCTGATCAGCTCGCGGTTGGCATGAACCGGCGTGGGCTCACGCCTGACCTTCAAGGTCATGCCGTCGTCTTCGGCGAGCGGCTCGTAGAGCTCGTGAATGCCGCCCGCGACATCGGCCGCGTCGAAATCATCCATGTTGCCGCGCGCCTGCCCGGACTCGGCACGTGCGATCATCAAGAGCGCATTGAAGGTACGGATCAGGCCGTCGGATTCCTCGATGGTGCGTTCCAGCGCGGCGCGGTAATCGACCTCGCTGCCCGATTTCGCCAAGGCCTCTTCGGCGCGGTTGCGCAAGCGCGTCAGCGGCGTCTTGAGGTCGTGGGCGATGTTGTCGGAGACCTCCTTCAGCCCCGCCATCAGCGCCTCGATCCGCTCCAGCATGGCATTGAGGTTCTCGGCGAGGCGATCGAGCTCGTCGCCGCTGCGCCCGACCGGCAATCTTTCGCTGAGATCGCCCGTCATGATGCGATGCGCGGTGCCGCTCATGGCATCGATGCGCGTGAGCACGCGGCGCGCGACGAAAATGCCGCCGCCCAGGCCCAGCACCACGACGATCAGGATCGACCATTGCGCCGCCTTGGCGACGATGCCGAACAGGCGACGCCGCTCGTCGAGATCACGGCCGATCAAGAGCCGGAAACCGTTTTCGAGCTCGGTGACGCGCACCAGCGCGCGATGGTTGCGTTCGTCCGCATCCTCGATCCGCTTGTAGGCCGTCTCCGACCATCCGCGCGTCGCCATCACGCCCGGCGCCAGCGAGCCGACATTGCCGGCGATCGCCTGCCCGGTCGGCGTGGTCACGAGGTAGAGGTTGGCCCCCGGCCGCAGAGCGCGGTACTCGATCGCGAGCACGAGGCCGCGCAAGCCGCGGCGGCCGTAGATCTCGTTGATCTCCGAGGTCTCGGCGTTGACCGTCTGCGTGATCTCTTCGTTGATCAGCCGCCGCGTATTCCAGGCGAAATAGGCCAGCAGCGACGCCGCAAACATCGCGAACAGCAGCAGATAGACCAGCGTCAGCCGGAATGCCGTGGTGCGGACGAGTTTACCGAATGCCGTCACGGATCATGTACCCGGCGCCGCGGATCGTATGCAGCAGCGGCCGCTCGAAGCCCTTGTCGATCTTGGAGCGCAGCCGCGAAATGTGCACGTCGATCACGTTGGTCTGCGGATCGAAATGATAGTCCCAGACGTTCTCCAGCAGCATGGTGCGCGTCACCACCTGGCCGGCATGTTTCATCAAATACTCAAGCAGGCGGAATTCGCGCGGCTGGAGGGTCAGCTCATCCTTGCCGCGGGCGACGCGATGGGAGAGCCGATCGAGCTCGAGATCACCGACGCGGTAGAGCGTATCCTCGGCGGGTCCGCCGCGGCGGCGTGACAGCACCTCGACGCGGGCCAGCAGCTCGGCGAAGGAATAGGGTTTTGGCAGATAGTCGTCGCCGCCGGCGCGCAGGCCCTTGATGCGGTCGTCCACTTGGCCGAGCGCGGAGAGAATCAGCACCGGCGTCGTATCGTCCTTGTCGCGGAGCGCGCCGATCACCGACAGGCCGTCGCGCTTGGGCAGCATGCGATCGACCACCAGCACGTCGTAGTCGCCGCTCTCGGCCATGGCTAGGCCTTCCTCGCCGTCGGCGGCGTGGTCGGCAACGTGTCCGACTTCGCGAAATGCCTTCACGAGGTAGTCGGCGGATTCGCGGTCGTCTTCAATGATGAGGAGGCGCATCGTGCGTTCGGCGGCGGTCAAGGGGGGCAACCTTCTCTGAACATGGCGCGGGCGGCAATCGCATGCAAGCCAAGCGAACGGGACTTGGTCGAAAACCTGGGCGAAAACCAGGGTCGGCAAAAAGGCGGGCGGTGAAGCTGGGGGGACCTCACCGCCCTAGGCCTTCCGACGGAGGGGGGCGTAATTCCACCGGAAGGTAGACTGGGGAAGCGAACATTACGCTGCTCCCCCGAAGGGCGCCGGCGGCGGGGGCGACTGATGCCACCGACACCCCTCATCTCGTAAGCCTCCTGAAGGCTCAGCCCTTGGTTAGCCCTTGGCGATGGGCACGGCGACGAAGCGCGACTGGCCGCCGCTCTTCACGCGCATCAGGACGCTGTTCTTGTTGTCGGTCCGCGCCGTGTTGATGGCGTCGCGGACTTCGCCGGCGGTGCTGACGCTCTGGCCGCCGACTTCGAGAATCACGTCGCCTTCCTTGAAGCCGCGTTCGGCCGCAGCACTCTTCGGATCGACTTCAGTGACGACGACGCCGTCCTTGCCGGCGCCGGCGACGGAATTCGCAGGCGCGACGGTCATGCCGAGCTTCGGCACGTCGGTGCCCTTGCTCGCACCCTTGCCGCTGTCCTTGTCGGTGTCGGCCTTGGCCTCGACCGTGTTCGGCAGCTGGCCGAGGGTGAGGTTCACGACCTTGTCCTGGCCCTTGTGCAGCACGTTCAGCTTCACGGTCGCACCGGGCGACAGGCCGCCGATGGTGCGGGCGAGTTCGCGGGCGTCCTTGACGGATTCGCCGTTGACCGACGTGATCACGTCGCCGGACTCGATGCCGGCCTTGGCCGCCGGACCGTTCGCCTGCGGCTCCGCCACCAGCGCGCCTTCGGCCTTCTTCATGCCGAGGCTGTCGGCGATGTCGGAGGTGACGGGCTGAATCTGAACGCCGATCCAGCCGCGGCTGACCGAACCCTTGTCCTTGAGCTGCGCCACCACGCTCTTCACGGTGCTGGCGGGGATCGAGAACGCGATACCGACGCTGCCGCCGGAGGGCGAGTAGATCGCGGTGTTGACGCCCATCACCTCACCGTTGGTGTCGAACGCCGGACCGCCGGAATTGCCCTTGTTCACGGGGGCGTCGATCTGGATGAAATCGTCATAGGGGCCGTTGCCGATGTCGCGGCCGCTGGCCGAGACGATGCCGGCGGTCACGGTGCCGCCAAGACCAAAGGGATTGCCGACCGCGAGCACCCAGTCGCCGATCCGCGGCTTGCCGTCGGCGAGCTTGGCGAACGGGAAATTCGAGCTGCCCTCGACCTTGATCAAGGCGAGGTCGGTGCGCTGGTCGGTACCGATCACCTTGGCGGTGTAGGTCTTGCCGTCGTCGAGGGTCACCTCGACCTTGTCGGCGCCATCGACCACGTGGTTGTTGGTCACGGCAAAGCCGTCAGCCGAGATGAAGAAGCCGGAGCCCTGGCCCTGAACGACGCGGCCACGACCGCCACCACCCTTCAGGCCCGGGACGCCGTCCGGACCGCCGAAGCGGCGGAAGAAGCGCTCCATCGGCGAGCCCGGCTGGAACGGCGACTGCGCGTCATCGCCATCATCGTTGCTTGCGGTCTTTTCCTTGATGTTGACCTTCACCGAGATCACCGACGGCTTCACGCGCTCGACGATGTCGGCGAAGCCGATCGGACGCTCGACCTTGCGGACCTCGTTGTTGACCTGCGCGTGCGCCGGGCTGGAGAACAGATCGGCCGGCGAGGTCGACGGGCTGAAGCCGTGGACGGCAAGGCCGAGGCCGGCGATGACCGACGCCATCAGCGCGATCTTGCGCGCGGAGAAGACCGACCGGCGGGGCTGCCGGTAGGACGAAAGGTTGGTGAGGTCGATACGGTCGGACATGCAGGGAATCTCCAGGGCCTTGAATTTCTTTGGGTGCCGGATGGCAGCACCTTACGGACCTGAAGATGGGGGCTCGCGCCTTACCGTGCGCTGGCGGCGGGGTTAAACTTTTGTAATGGAGGGACTGCCGGATGCGGCGGTTTAACGCAGAGAGAAAATCGTGGCCTGGCAGGAACTTAATCAGGTTCCCGTGATCGTCAGCGGGACGCATTTCTGCGCCTCTTAGCTTGCCCGGACACTGGCGATGAATTCATCGACTTCGCGCTTCAGCGTCGCGGCCTGCTGCGACAAATCGACGGCAGAATCGCGGGCCTCGGCCGCCATGCGCCCGGTCTCCGCCGACGTCGAGGTGATCTGGACGATGTGATCGCTGACGTCGAGCGTACCGCGGGCGGCATTCTGGGCGCTGCTGGTGATCTCCTGCGTGGCGTTGCGCTGCTGGGCGGTGTCGACCTCGATGCCCGACATGATCGACGAGATGTCGGACAACGTCTTCGAGATGGCGTCGATCGCGCCGCGCGTCTCCGCGGTGATGCCCTGGATGCTGGCGACGTGTGAAGTGATCTCCTCGGTCGCCTTGCTGGTCTGGTGGGCGAGGCTCTTCACCTCGGAAGCAACCACCGCGAATCCTTTGCCCGCCTCTCCTGCCCGCGCCGCCTCGATGGTGGCGTTGAGCGCCAGCAGGTTGGTCTGCGAGGCGATGGCCTGCACGAGTTGCACGACCTCGCCGATTTTGTCGGCGGCGTGCGACAGCGTGTGGATGGTGTCGCGGCTCTTCTCGGCCTGGGACGCTGCGCCCTCGGCGCGCTGGGTGGCGTCGGTGACGCGGCGGCTGATAGAGCCGATCGAATTCGTCATCTCCTCCGCCGAGCCCGCGACCGTTTGGACGCTCGCGCTGGCCTGGCTCGCGGCGCTCGCGACCGCGTGGGCCTTGGTGCTGGTGTCGTTGGCCGTCCGCGACAATTTCTCGGCGTTGCTCTTCAGATGCATGGCCGACGAGGCCACGCTGTCGACGACGCTCGCAACGAGATCGTTGAAGCGCTTGACCCGCGCGTCCAGAAATGTCGATCGCTCGGCCTGGTGCTGCGCTTCGTGGAGTTGCTGTTCAGTGAGCCGCCGCCGCTCGAGGCCGTTGGTCTTGAAGACTTCCAGCGCGCCGGCGAGCAGGCCGATTTCGTTGGTGCTGCCGAGCCCCGGAACGGACGTCTCGAACTTCTGGTCGGCGACCTCGCGCATGGCATGCACGATCGCAGCCAGGGGATTGAGGATGCCGTTGCGCACGGCGAACCAGGTGGTGAGGCAGATCGCGACGGCGATGACCGCAATGACGCCGCACGCGATCAGGAACCAGGAGAACGCCGTCTGCGCCTGCTGGTAGATCAGCATCGCATGGTCGCGCGCTGGGCCGCTGAGCGCGACGAAGTCCGACGACAGGCTGGTGATCTCGTTGTCGAGATAGAGCACCGCGACGAAGCCGGTGCCGCCGCCGATGCCCAGCAGGAACAATAATGCAGCGACCACGGCGCCGACAAGGAAGCGGATCGTCAGATTGCTGTTCGTGAACATCGCTGGGGACTCAACGTCTGGAATCGAAACTTGCGACAAGGTTCCAGACAAAGATCAACAGAGCATGAAATGCGTCGTGACGAGCAGCCTCAGTATCATTACTTAGGTCAGGATGATTTTGGCTCGTCCGACATCAACGCGGCGAGCCGCGCCTTTTCCTCGGGCGTGAGCGGAGCCGGTAGGTCTGCACCGCTTCGCGCACGCCGGCGGATTTGCAGCCACAACGCCAGGCCACCGCCAATCAGCAGCACCGGCGCGAGCAGCCACAACAACATCGTCTGACGCTCGAAGCGCGGCCTGAGCAGCACGAACTCGCCATAGCGCGCAACGAGAAAGTCGAGCACCTGCGAGTTGCTGTCGCCGGCTGCGATGCGCTCGCGCACCAGCAGCCGCAAATCACGCGCCAGCGGCGCATCGGAATCGTCGATCGACTGGTTCTGGCAGACCATGCAGCGCAGCTCGCGCGAGAGGTCGCGCGCGCGCGACTCCTTCACGGGATCGGACATGATCTCGTCGGGCTGCACGGCGTACGCCGCCGGCAAGGCCAGCAGCATCAGCGCGAGGATCGTGCCCATCATCCGCCGCATCGGATCATTCCGCCGGCTGGAGGCGCTGCTTGGCCCGCGCCGGCTTCGGCGCGCCGACCCGCAGGCGCCGGTCGGACAGCGACAGCATGCCGCCGAACGCCATCAGCACCGGTCCCCACCAGATCATAAGCACTAGCGGCTTGTGATAGATGCGGACCGCAATGGCGCCCTCCGCGGTGGCATCACCAAGCGAAACGTAGAGCTGGCTTGCGCCGCGCGTCAGCAACGCGGCCTCGGTCGTCGAGGAGCCGCGTGTGGTGAAGTTGCGCTTGGACGGCGTCATGACGCTGATGGTCTCGCCGTCGCGGCTCACGTTGAATTCGGCGATCATCTCGCGGAAGTTCGGCCCCTGACGCGACAACAGGCCATCGAGCTTGAGATCATAGCCGGCGACATGGGCGACGTCGTTCTGCTTCATGGTCGCGATGTATTCGCTGTTCCAGGTGGTCTCGCAGACGATCCCGATCAGCGCGACGCCGAGACCGGCATGCGCAAATACCGAGCCCCAGGCCGAGCGCGGCAGGCCGCGGGCCCGGTGCAGCGCTGTCGCGAACGGAAGCCGCACAAGACCGGTCCGTTCGACGATATCAGTGACGGCGCCGGCGATGACGAAGATGCCGAGCCCGATCGCAAGCGGCGCCAGCGTGCTGCCGCCACTCGCCCAGCCCCAGACGATGGCGACGGCCACGAGGCTGGCCACGCCCGCCGCGAGCAGGCGCTGGGTGACAGCGAGCAGGTCACCGCGCTTCCACGCCAGCATCGGCCCCAGCGGCACGGCGAGCAGCAGCAACGCGAATAGCGGGACGAAGGTCAGATTGTAGAAGGGCGCGCCGACCGAGATCTTGAAGTCGAACGCTTCCGTCACCAGCGGATAGAGCGTACCGAACAGCACGACCGCGCAGGCCACGCTGAGCAGCAAATTGTTCAGCACCAGCGCGCCCTCGCGCGAGATCGGCGCGAACAGGCCGCCCTGCTTCAGCGAGGTCGCGCGGACCGCGAACAGCGACAGGCTGCCGCCGATGAACAGGCAGAGGATCAGCAGGATGAACACGCCGCGGGTCGGATCGGTGGCGAAGGCGTGCACGGAGGTGATGACGCCCGAGCGCACCAGGAAGGTGCCGAGCAGCGACAGCGAGAAGGTCAGGATCGACAGGAGGATGGTCCAGACCTTCAGCGCATTGCGCTTCTCCATCACCAGCGCCGAATGCAGCAGCGCCGTGCCCGCGAGCCACGGCATCAACGAGGCGTTCTCGACCGGATCCCAGAACCACCAGCCGCCCCAGCCGAGCTCGTAATAGGCCCAGTAGGAGCCCATGGCGATGCCGAGCGTCAGGAATATCCAGGCGACCAGCGTCCACGGCCGCACCCAGCGCGCCCAGGCCGCATCGATCCGCCCTTCCATCAGCGCCGCGATGGCGAAGGAGAACGAGATCGAAAAGCCGACATAGCCGAGATAGAGCATCGGCGGATGCACGGCGAGGCCGATGTCCTGAAGCACCGGGTTGAGATCGCGTCCCTCGATCGGCGGGTTGACGATGCGTAGGAACGGGTTCGAGGTCATCAGGATGAACAGATAGAAGGCGCTGGCAATCCAGGCCTGCACGGCCAGCACATGCGCGCGCAGCGACAGCGGCAGATTGTTGCCGAAGGCCGCGACCAGGCCGCCGAACAGCGCCAGGATCGACACCCACAGCAGCATCGAGCCTTCATGGTTTCCCCACACGCCGGTGATCTTGTAGAGCAGCGGTTTCATCGAGTGGGAATTCTCGTAGACGTTGGCGACGGAGAAATCCGAGTCCACGTGCAGCATCACCAGCGCGACGAACGACGCGCCGACGAACAGCAGCTGTGCGAGCGCGGTGGAACGCGCCACGTTCATCAGCGCGGCATCGCGCAAGCGCGCGCCGATCAGCGGCACGATCGACTGGATCAGCGCCAAGGCGAGCGCCAGCACCAGCGCGTAATGTCCTGACTCCGCGATCACCGCACAGCTCCTTGCGGATTGCCCTGGGCCGTCGTGGCCGCAGGCTTTGCATCAGAAGGCTTGGCGCCACCCGAAGCCTTGTCGTAATCGTCCTTCCAGTGCCCCTGCTTCTTCAGGGCATCGGCGACGTCCTTGGGCATGTAGGTCTCGTCGTGCTTGGCGAGCACGGTGTCGGCCTTGAACACGCCATTGGCATCGAGCGCGCCTTCGGCGACGACGCCCTGCCCTTCACGGAACAAATCCGGCAGAATGCCCTTGAAGGCGACGGGCAGCTTTGCGCCGCCGTCGGCGACCTCGAAAGTCACGGCGAGATTGTCACCGCGCTGGAGCGAGCCTGGCTGCACCAGGCCGCCGAGACGAAACCGCTTGCCGGGCTCGACGTGCTTCTCGGCAACCATGGTCGGGGTCGAGAAGAACACGATGGAGTCGCGCAACGCGTTGAGCACCAGCGCCGCCGCCAGCGCGAGCACGGCGAGCGAGCCGCCAATGATGGTCATACGTCGCTGCTTGCGCGTCATGGCGTATCCGTTCCCTGCTCGTCCCGTCGCAACATCATCATCCGTCCAGCCCGAGCGTCTTGAGGCCCTCATTGAGCTGGCGCAGCCGCGCCGCATCGTTGGCAACCGCCTGGCGGGCATCCGTCGATGCCCCCACCGCCTTGTCACGATCGCCCATCACGAGATAGGCGCGCACGAGGCGAAGCCAACCCTCGACGTCGTCGCCATTCTGCTTGAGGCGCGTGGCGAGGCGCTCGACCATGCCCCGGACCATCGCATTGCGATCGCCCTCGTTCATGTCCTTGGATGCTGCGATGGTCTCGTCCGACAGCGCCGGCATCGTGCCGCCGCCGACCCGCGCCAGCGAAGACTGCACCAGCGGACGCCACGGCGCATCAGCGGGCGCCTTCGTCAGCAGCGTGCGCCAGATGTTGGCGGCCTCGTCCTTGCGGCCGTCCTGCTCGGCGGCAAGCCCGAGGAAATAGTTCGCCTTGGGATCGTCGGCGTCGAGCGCGCGCGCGCGGTCGAATTCGGTCTTGGCTTCGGCGGTGACCACGCCGTTGGCGGCGGCCGCGATCGCCTCGCCGAGATCGGATCGGCGTTCCGGGCTCTCGCCATTATAGGTCAGCGCGTTGCGATAGGCGCGCACCGCATCGTCGAAGCGGCCGAGCCGCTCCAGCACCGGCGCGAGCACGTTCCAGCCGCGCCCGTCGGTCGGATTCTTTTCCAGGTGTTGCTCCACCTGCACGACGAGGGTCTCGAGCGACCGCGCCATGCCCGAACCAGCCCCGCGCTCCCGCTGCGCCAGCGGAAAGTCGCGGAGCAAGGGCGAACCCAGCGGCACGTAGACGCCGATCGCGACCAGCGGCAGGCCGATCAGCGCCAGCACGGCGGCCGCACGTCGCCATGTGAGGCTCGATTTCGGCTCCGACACGGTCTCATTGCCGGCCGCCGCCAGCAGCCTGCGGCTGATCTCGACACGCGCGGCCTCGGCTTCCGGTGCGGCGATCAGCCCTGCGGCGAGATCACGTTCGATCTCGGCGAGCTGGTCCTTGTAGACCGCGACCTCGCTGCCCTGATTCTGGCTGTCCTGGCTTTGCGCGCGTCCGCTACGGCCGAGCGGCAGAAGCACGGCGAAAATCGCCGCAACCGTCATCAGCGCGAACACGAACCACAGCATCATCTGGCAAGCTTCCGGCAGCGCGCGAACCGCGCCTGTAGGTGGCTTTACACCACGGCCGGACAATGCGGCAATTGACAATTGTCAATTCGGCGCGACCGCACACAGTCCCGAAACGGTGAAAATCCAACGGCTTAGCCGATCTCGAAGTCCGCGCTTTGAGCGGCGTCCTCGCCGTGCCCGTTGAAGGCCCTCAGGAAGTATGTTCCCGGCTCGATGGCCTCAGGCAATCTGATCCGCAACGCCCCCACGGGAACGGGGGATGCGACCCTGGTGACCGTTTCAGGCAGCTGCCGACCGCTTGCCTTCGCGACCAGCACCACCTTCGCGCCGACCATCAGCCTTTGATATTTGGCAACAATGACGCGGTTTTCAATTTCGATGGAGCTGATAATGGGTTTCATGCGCCCACAGATAGAAATTCCAGAACTTGCACGGCGACCGTAGGGCCCGCCACCGGCAGCGTCAACTTAAAATTGTGAGTGGAAAAATATGCGCCTGATCAGCTTGCGCGCGACGATTTGCGCTCGCCCGTGGCCGCGTTCTCCGCGGCGCGGCTCATCAGCGAGGCGTAGTCGTCGCCGAACAGCACCTGGCAGAACCGGATCGCGGCCTGCACCTGCTGCTGCCGGTAGGTGCGGACCTTGTGATCGGCGGCGCGCAGCGACTGCACCAGCTGCTCGGTCGACCGCTCGACATATTGCTGGAGGTCGGAATAGGTGCGCAGCGTCACCTCGTTGATCGCAAGCTCGCTCGCATAGTTGCGGCAGGTTGCGACGAAGTCGATCAGCGCCACGGTTTCCTCGACCTCGGTGCTGTCGATCCGCGCCCCCGGCGGAATGTCCTTCTCGGGGCGCTGGCGCAGGATGCGGCGGACGCGGCCGGGAACGCTGTCGATCTCCGATTGCAGCGCATTGGAGATATCGGCGCGGATCGAGGTCAGCTGCTTGCCCCAGGCGGAATCGTTGCGCAGGTCGAGTTCCGTGCGCAGACCGCGCACCCCGTCATGCAGCGCCTTGAGATTGTCGGCAACGGTTTCGAAATGGCCGCGCTTGATGTCCATGCGCAGCGCCGCGGCGACGCAGGACAGATCATGCAGCACGATCGTGACGGCGACGCCATAGGGCGTGGCCGCGACGCGGAGCTCGTCGTCGGACGCGGCGATCTTGATGGCGAGGCGGATGATCTGCCACCGCGCGGTCATCCGCTGCACCACGAGCGACAGCGCGAAGGGCAGCATCTGCGGCGTCTGGAGGACGGGAATGTTGAGCGAGGCCATCACGGACGCGATCTGGGCATCGCCGAAGGCGCGCAGGAAGCGCGGCAGCTTCTCGTTCAGCGTCGCGATGGCTTCGCGGACCTGGAGCACGGCTCCGATCGAATAGAGATCCTCGATCACGTTGGGCGGACCGACGCGGGCGAGCGCGCGCGACTTGTCGCCGCCGCCGGGGCCCGTCAGGGTCAAGATCGCGTCCGCTGCGACCCCCTGAAGCTTCGAGGCGAGAGCCTCGACCTGCCCTGCACTGTCGGCAATGGGCATCCGTGCCAGCGCCGCCTCGAATTCGTTCACCTTGTCCGGGGCGCCGTCGCGACCCAGCCATTGCCAGATCGGGTGCAGCGAGGAGCGGCGGATCTGGCCGACCCGGAGCGGGGCGCCGGCCTCGACCAGGAATGGTTCCAGAGCCTGGAACAGCAGCCGCGACAGATCGTCCGTACGCGGCGGCGGGGCTTCGTCGGCTTCGCTCTTGCGGACGATCTTGCGGAGCTGTTCGAGCACGAGGGTCGCCACAGCCGTGTCCTGGCCACGATCGAGCGCGCGCTCGAACTCCCGCATCAGCAGTGCCTGCGACTGCGGCGGGAGCTGCGCGAGATATTCCCTCAGCCGCTCGATCGATGTCTGGCTCATGCGCCCGGGTAATGCACGGTAAAATGGCGGACGTGGGATCCGTCCTTGCCGATCATAGGTGGGCCCCACTTAAGAAGCCGTTTAGGAAGTTGCCCGGAAATACCTCCGGTTTCGCACCGGTCGGCGCCACGCGGGCGAAATAACCGCGTCGGAACAAAGGATTATATTCCGGGGAGGACCAGCTCGGTCCGCAGTCCCCCGGTCGGCGCGCCGCTGAGCGAAAGGCTGCCGCCATAGAGCGCGGCGAGGTCGGTGACGATGGACAGGCCGAGCCCCGAGCCCGGCTTGGACTCGTCGAGCCGTTGACCACGCCGCGAGACCTGGGCACGCTCGGCCTCCGACAGGCCGCGGCCGTCGTCATCGACGATGATCCGCAGCCGCGGACCGGCGCCAGCCTGGGCCGGTGCCTCCGCCAAAACCTCGATGAAGACCTTCGAGGCCGCCCATTTGCAGGCATTGTCGACGAGATTGCCGACCATCTCCTCCAGATCCTGCCGCTCGCCGCGAAATTTCGCCGACGGGTCGGCCACCGCCTCGACCACGATGCCGCGGTCGCGGTGGATCTTCTCCATGGTCCGCCGCAGCGCCTCGATGACGGGCGCAACCTCCGTGACGGTCGCGACGATCGAGACCCGCGCCGCGATGCGCGCGCGCTCCAGATGATGGGCGAGCTGGTCGCGCATCACGTCCGCCTGCTCCATCACCTTGGCGGCGAACGGCTCGGTGGCGTGGCTGCCGGCCTCGTTCACGATCACCGAGAGCGGCGTCTTGATCGCGTGCGCAAGATTGCCGACATGGGTGCGCGCGCGCTCGACGATCTCGCGGTTGGCATCGATCAGCGCGTTGGTCTCGCGCGCCAGCGGCGCGATCTCGACCGGGAATTCGCCCTCGAGCCGCTCCGCCCGCCCGGAGCGGATGTCGGCGATGGATTCCGAGATGCGCTTGAGCGGCGCGAGGCCGAAGCGGACCTGGAACACCGTGGTCAGCAGCAGCACGATGCCCAGCGCCGTGAAGGTGCCGCCGAGGTAATAGTCGAAGCTGCGCGTCTCGTCGAAGATTTCGGTGTCGTCACCGGCGACGCTGACGAGGTATTTGCCGTCCGCACCGAGATCGACCGGGCGCTCGACCATGCGCAAATTCTGGCCCTCGGGCCCGTCGACATAGGCGAGGCGAATGCCGGCGGCGGTAAGCTCGGTGCCCTGCTCCTCCAGTTTCGGCAGCTTCTTGTCCCAGAGCGAGCGCGAGGAGCGCACCTCCGGCTTCTCGGTGTCGGTGCGGGTGATCTGCCAGTACCAGCCCGACAGCGGCAGATCGAACAGCGGCTCGCCCAGCGACTGGAACTGGCGGTCCGGCGGCTCGTCGGGGGTCGCGACCTCGGCGATGAGGGTGCGCAGATAGAGATTGAGCCGGCGGTCAAAGGCGCGCTCGGTGGCGTTCTTGTAGACCGATGACAGCACCACGCCGGTGATGGCCAGGATCACCACGAGCCACGCCGTCGCCGACAGGAACAGGCGGTTGGCAAGCGAGCTGGCGGGCATCGGAATGATCCCGGAGGCGCGGGGTGGCAGGGCGTCGGACGTCATCACCGGACCAAGGCCCCTGTTCGGCCGCCCGTCAAGCCAAGATCGGAGACCTGCGGCCTCAAGCGCCCGGTGCGGGCGGCGGGGTCAGGAGGTAGCCGAGCCCGCGGACGGTCTGGATGATGTCCACGTCGAGCTTCTTGCGGATGCGGCCGACGAAAACCTCGATCGTGTTGGAGTCGCGGTCGAAGTCCTGGTCGTAGAGATGCTCGACCAGCTCGGTGCGGGACACGACGCGCCCCGAATGGTGCATCAGGTAGGCCAGAAGCCGATATTCGTGCGAGGTCATCTTGACCGGATTGCCGGAGACGCTGACCCGGCCGGTCCTTGTGTCGAGCGTGACCGGGCCACAGGAGAGCTCGCTCTGGGCGTGGCCGGTGGAGCGGCGCAGCAGGGCGCGAATACGCGCCAGCACCTCCTCCAGATGGAACGGCTTCGGGACATAATCGTCGGCGCCGGCATCGAAGCCCTGGACCTTGTCGCTCCAGCGGTCGCGCGCGGTGAGGATCAGGACCGGCATGGTCCGGCCGTTGCGGCGCCAGGCCTCCAGCACCGAGATGCCGTCCTTCTTCGGCAGGCCGATGTCGAGCACGACGGCATCGTACGGCTCGTTGTCGCCGAGATAGTGTCCCTCCTCGCCGTCGAAGGCGCGATCGACGACGTAACCGGCGTCGGTCAATGCCTTGGTGAGCTGGCGATTGAGATCGGGGTCGTCCTCAACAACGAGCAGGCGCACGCTTCTCTCCAGACATAGGCCGCATGAACACCGCGCCAGATGAGCAATTCCGGCGTGAACTGAGTATGAACGCGGGGAACTGCCTGCGTTACTTTTTGGTCATATACGGTTTGGTCTTATACGGCGGGTTCGCAACCAACGCGACTGCGCCCGCCAAGCCACCGGACGAGCCGGTGGCGTAGCGGGCGCAATGTGCCGCTTAACGCGGCTAATCGGAAGGTCCGCCCTTCCCGTCAATTCGGCCGGTCAGGTCCGGAAGAACACAAACCAGATGACGGCCAGGATCAGGATCGCAAGTCCGGTCGAGATGGCAAGCAGCGCCAGCACCGAAGGCCCGGGTTCGCCCTGGCGCGCCTCGGTCGCAGTCTCGACGATCTGATGTTGGTCTCGCGTGGTTGCCATGGTGACCTCAATCTCTGGATGTCGCGTCGGATGGCCGAGACCTCCTCGCGGCGTGATGTCCCGTGGCAACGCGTGATCAGATACGATGTTCCGACTTTTTGCCGGTGGCCTGTGGCAACCACGGGCACGGCGGCCGGTTAACGCAGTTGCAAGATTCCGCAACCCGCCGAGTATGATTCGGTGTTCCCCGATGGTATCCTCATAAGTCTGTCCCCGTTGCGTTTGGAGTAGCCCATGGCCCCCCGCGCCAATTGGAAGGGTTTTCTGCGTCTGTCGCTCGTGACCTGCCCGGTCGCGCTGTATCCGGCCACGTCGGATGCCGAGAAGGTCTCGTTCAACCAGATCAACCGCAAGACCGGCCACCGCATCAAATATCTCAAGGTCGATGCCGAGACCGGTGACGAGGTCACCTCCGAGGACATCGTCAAGGGCTACAAGGTCGACACCGACACCTACATCGAGGTCACCAAGGACGAGCTCGACGACATCGCGCTCGACTCCACGCACACGATCGAGATCGACGAGTTCGTGCCGAAGACCGATATCGACAGCCGCTATCTGATCCGCCCCTATTACCTCGTGCCGGACGGCAAGGTCGGCCACGACGCCTTTGCGGTGATCCGCGAGACCATCCGCAGCATGGACAAGGTCGCGATCGGCCGCGTGGTGCTGACCAACCGCGAGCACATCATCGCGCTGGAGCCGCTCGAGAGCGGGCTGATGGGCACGCTACTGCGCTATCCCTACGAGGTCCGCGGCGAGAAGGAATATTTCGACGATATCCAGGACGTGAAGCTGACGAAGGACATGCTCGACCTCGCCAGGCACATCGTCGAAAAGAAGTCCGGCGCGTTCGAGCCCGAGCTGTTCGAGGATCATTACGAGACCGCGCTGATCGATCTCATCAACAAGAAGCGCTCGGGTGCGCCGATCGCAGCCAAGGCGACGCCGAAGACCGGCGGCAACGTCATCAACCTGATGGACGCGCTGAAGAAGAGCCTCGCCGGCGAGAAGGACGCCCCCGCGGCGAAGGTCGCCCGGGAAGACGTCAAGCAGACTGCCAAGGGCAAGAAGCCGAAGAAGCGCGTCGAGGGCCAGCGCGAGATGCTGTTGCCCATATCAGGCAAGGGCGGCGCAGCGGCGAAGGCTGTGCCCGCTCCGAAGAAGGCGGCCGACAAGCCGGTTCGCGCGACTGCGCGGACGAAGAAGGCCGGATAGACGCAGCAACACTGCCATCGCACCGTGATGTCCCCCCTCGCCTCACGGCCGGCCTGACATGCCCTGGTCGAATTCGTTCGACGATCCCGTGCGCGTGGACGGCAAGCGCAAGCTGCTCACGCTTCAGCAGGCGGCCGACTACATCATGCAGCTGCCCGAGGACGCGCAGCACGACGCGCACTGGCAGACTGCGATCGAGACCTTGATCAACGCAGCCGAGACAGGCGGCGGCTGGGTGATGTTCGCCCGCATCGCGATGTTGCGGGCGCTAAATGCGGACAGCCGCGGCGGATGAGCGACATGGTCGGCGCTCCCTCGCGAACAGGCTCAACAAACCGTTAAGCGGCACGCTCGTTTGCGGTGCCACAGGGTATTCCTACGGGAGACAAAATTAACCGTTGGTTCCCCCTGCGCGAAGCATGGTCCCGGCTCCGATTGAGCCAAGGTTCACGTGCCCCCGTGCAGCAGGACGTCAGAAAGAACTACATCAGCATCGTGAACGACGCGCCTGAGAACGAGCAGGCGGCGGACACGGCGCCGCAGCCGCAGCCGGGCACGATGAAGGACCTGTTCGGCCGCCTCGCAGCCGTGCTGAAGCGCCGCCTCCCCGGCACGCAGGGTCCGACCATCACGCCCTGACGAGAACACCGCGCAATCGCATCTCCTTGCGAGAGCCGTTCGATTTGAATCCAGTTGGACAGATCGATGGAACCTTAATTTAATGAATGCCATCGTATGTGACGAAGGCGCGACCGCACGGGCTTCTTTCTTCTGTCGCGCGGAAAAATTGATTCGATCGATTTACGAGTCCGAAAACGACACGCCATACATTGGATCGGATGAACAGGAGTTGGCAATGCGTTTGCTTAAGTCTTTCCTTGCCGATGAGACCGGCGCCACCGCCATCGAATACGGCCTGATCGCCGCCGGCATCGCACTGGCCATCGTGACCGTCGTGAACAACACCGGCAGCCAGCTCCTCAACACCAAGTTCAACTCGATCAGCTCGTCGCTGAAGTAACGATCCGTCCTGGCTCGAGGCGACGTCCGAGACACGCTGACGACGGCGTGGCTTCGAGCCGCCTCGTGGCCATGCTCTCTCCCCGAAATTACGAGCGAGCCGAAGCAATCCAGAATCCCTCCGCAGAGGGACTCTGGATTGCTTCGGGCTTCCGCGTTTCCCGTTCAGGTTAACTTTGACGACCCCGTCAGTCCTGATAGTCTTCAGCATGCCGTGGTCGATGAGCCATACCGTCAACTGATGAACCGGCTGTCTGAAGGATGCGGATGAGACGCGTGACGCGCCTGGCACTCTGCCTCGTGATGGCCGGCGTCTGGTCGCATGACAGCGCGAGAGGACAGACTTCGGCCACGCCGCCGGTTTCGCTTGCGCCGCCTGATGCCTCACCGTCCCGCGCGAGTGCCAAAAATTCCAGAACGCCACCGGCTGCGCCAAGCAGAGAGATTTCGCCACCCGTGATCGGCGGGCTTCCGCAGGCACCAAATCCGGCTGCCGACTATGATGGCTTCAGCGCCGTCGACGACAGCCCCTCCCCAAGTCAGGCAACGCCGCCCGCGAGATCGCGCGCAGCAGGTGGCTCGAGGTCCAATCCGGATACCAATGGCCTCGATCAGGAAGACGAGGCGTTGAAACGGAAGCTGACGATCTGCAAGAACTGCAAATAGGAAATTTAGTAGCCCAGATGGAGCGCAGCGAAATCCGGGCTACGGCGGCTCGCTGCATAGCTGACTGTCGTCCGCGCGCGCTTTACCGTCTCCCGATTTCCTGATCCTCTCTCCCCAACGCCGGACCAACCGGCCTGCCCTGGGAGAGAGACGCCATGAAGCTCGGCACCGCCATCGCGGAAATCATGAAGCGCGAGGGGATCGAGATCCTCTGCGGTTATCCCGTCAACCATCTGATCGAGCACGCGGCGAAGGCCGAGATCCGGCCCGTGATGGTGCGGCAGGAGCGCGTCGGCGTGCACATGGCGGATGCGATCTCGCGGGTGACGTCGGGGCGCACGATCGGCGCGTTCTGCATGCAGCATGGGCCCGGCGCGGAGAACGCGATGGGCGGTGTCGCGCAATGCTACGGCGAATCCGTTCCCGTGCTGGTCTTGCCCATGGGCTATCAGCGCAGGCTTGCGCATATCGAACCGAACTTCAATTCCAGCGAGGCGATGAAACCGTTCTCGAAATCGTCCGAGCCGATCATTCTGGCGGCTGAAGTCACCAACATCTTCCGCCGGGCCTTCACGAAATTGAAGAACGGCCGCGGCGGCCCTGTGATCGTCGAGATCCCCGCCGACATGTGGAACGAGGAGGTGCCGGAGCCGCTGAACTACACGCCGGTGCTGCGCACGCGCTACGGCGCCGACCCCGTGCATGTGAAGGAGGCCGCCGCCCTGCTCGTGAATGCAAAACGGCCGGTGATCTATGCCGGCCAGGGCGTGCATTACGCGCAGGCCTGGCCGCAGCTGAAGCGGCTGGCCGAACGGCTCGCCATTCCCGTCACCACCAGCTTAGGGGGCAAATCGTCGTTCCCGGAGACGCATCCGCTCTCGCTCGGCTCCGGCGGCCTCGCGGTGCCGCGCGCGGTGCCAAAGTTCCTCGCCGAAGCCGACGTCATCTTCGGCATCGGCTGCTCCTTCACGGAGACCAATTTCGGCATTGCGATGCCGAAGGGCAAGACGATCATCCATTCGACGCTCGACCCGAACCATCTCAACAAGGACGTCGAGGCGAAGATCGGCCTCGTCGGCGATGCCGGCCTCGTGCTCGATGCGCTGCTGGAGGAGATCGGCAAGACGGTCACGAAGGATCGCGACGCCGCCAGCGTCGCTGCCGAGATCGCGGCCTCGCACAAGGAGTGGCTGGCGAAATGGATGCCGAAGCTCACCAGCAACGATGCGCCGCTCAGCCCCTATCGCGTGCTGTGGGATTTGCAGCATACCGTCGACATCCGCAACACCATCATCACGCACGATGCCGGCAGCCCGCGCGACCAGCTCTCGCCGTTCTGGAAATCGGTCGAGCCCCTCACCTATCTCGGCTGGGGCAAGACGACGCAGCTTGGCTACGGTCTGGGTCTTGCGATGGGTGCCAAGCTCGCAAAACCCGACAAGCTCTGCATCAATGTCTGGGGCGATGCGGCGATTGGTTTCACCGGCATGGATTTCGAGACCGCGGTGCGCGAGCGCATTCCGATCATGTCGATCCTGCTGAACAATTTCTCGATGGCGATCGAATTGAAGGTGATGCCGATCTCGACCGAGAAATATCGCTCGACCGACATCTCCGGCGACTATGCCGCGATGGCGCGCGCCTTCGGCGGCTATGGCGAGCGGGTGACCAGGCCCGATGACATCATCCCCGCGATCAGGCGCGGCATCCAGAAGACGCAGGAAGGCATTCCGGTGCTGCTTGAGTTCATCACCAGCAAGGAAACCGAGGTGTCGCGGCCGGGCACCTGAGGTCGCCACGAGGCGTGGGCGCTGGCTCCGGCCGCAGGAGATGTGATAATCCGGCGCGGTGCCGCGCACGCGGCATCAAGCCGGATTGCGAATGACCACCCCTTCCAACGACATCGAGGAGCTCAAGCGGCAATTGCAGTCGGCCGCAGCCGAGAACGCGCGGCTGCGCGACCGGCAAAACGCCAGCGCCGAGATTTTGCGCAACATCGCGGCATCCCCGTCCGATACCCGGCCGGTGTTCGCTGCGATCGCGTCAAGCTCAAAACGCCTGCTCGGCGGCTTCTCCGCGACCGTGCTCCAGTTCATCGGCGACGAATTGCATCTCGTGGCGTTCACGCCGACGAGCCCGGAAGCCGACGAAGGGCTCAAGTCCTCGTTCCCGCGGCGGATCGAGGACTTTCCGACCTTTGCGCTGGTTCGCGGCGGCGAGACGATCCAGTTTCCCGACAGCGAAGCCGCCGGTGTCCCCGAGCTGAACCGGAACCTGGCGCGGCTGCGCGGCTTCCGCAGCGTGCTGTTCATGCCGCTGATGAACCGGGGCGCCGCGGTTGGCATGATCAGCGTCACGCGCGCCGAGCCCGGCGCGTTCGCGCCCGATCTCGTGGAGCTGCTCCAGACCTTCGCAGACCAGGCCGTGATCGCGATCGAGAACGCGCGGCTGTTCAACGAGACCAGGGAGACGCTGGAGCGGCAGACCGCGACGGCCGACATCCTGAAGGTGATGGCGGCCTCCCCCTCCGACGTGCAACCCGTGTTCGACGCCATCGCCGCCAACGCCAACCGGCTGATCGGCGGCTTCTCCACCGCGGTGCTGCGCTATATCGACGGCGCGGCGCATCTTGCCGCCTTCACGCCGGGAGATCCCGCCGGCGATCGCGTGCTGCAGGATTCCTTCCCCGTGCCGTTCGCGCAATTCCCGGCCTATCAGCTCGTGGCCAATGGCGCAGCGGCGCAGCTGCCCGACACCGAGCTCGAGCCGGCCGCACGCGACATCGCGCGCGCCCGCGGCTTTCGCAGCATGCTGTTTACGCCCTTGATGAGCGAAGGCGAAGCCATCGGCGTCATCATCGCCACGCGACGCGCGACCGGCAATTTCGGCGAACATCATGTGCGGCTGCTGCAGACTTTCGCAGACCAGGCCGTGATCGCGATCAAGAATGTCAGCCTGTTCAACGCCACCAGGGAAGCGCTGGAGCGGCAGACCGCGACCGCCGACATCCTCAAGGTGATAGCGGCCTCGCCCGCGGATGTCACGCCGGTGTTCCAGGCGATCTCCGACAGTGCCAAGGCCCTTGTCGGCGGGCACTCCTCCACCGTGACCCGCGTCATCGACGGCATGCTGCATCTGGCGGCCTTCACCACCGACAACGAAGCAGGCAATGCGGAGCTGCTGAGCTCGTTTCCCGCACCGCTCGCGGCATCCGGCATTCACAGCCGGGTGGCGAACAGCGGCGCATTCGCTTTCCGCAGCGACATGCAGAACGAGCCTGACCTGACCGAGGCCATGCGGGAGCTGGCGCGGACCCGCGGCTACCGCAGCATCCTCGTGATCCCGATGCTGCGCGACGGCGTCGCGATCGGCACCATCGGCGTGACGCGCCCGGAGGCGGGCCCCTTCCCTGAGAAGGCGATCAGCCTGCTCAAGACCTTCGCCGACCAGGCCGTGATTGCGATCGAGAACACGCGCCTGTTCAACGAAGTGCAGGACCGCACCAGGGAGCTCGCCAAATCGCTCGACGATTTGCGCGCGGCGCAGGACCGGCTGATCCAGACCGAGAAGCTGGCCTCGCTCGGCCAGCTCACCGCCGGCATCGCGCATGAGATCAAGAACCCGCTCAACTTCGTCAATAATTTTGCCGCGCTCTCCGCCGAACTGACGGACGAGCTGAACGAGGTTCTCGCGCCTGTTGCGCTCGCCGACGATCTACGCACGGAGGTCGACGAGCTGACGGGACTTCTGAAAGACAATCTTGAAAAGGTCGTGCAGCACGGCAAGCGCGCCGACTCCATCGTCAAGAACATGCTGCTGCATTCGCGCGAGGGCGGCGGCGAGCATCGGGCGAGCGACATCAACGCGCTGGTCGAGGAAAGCCTCAACCTCGCCTATCACGGCGCCCGCGCCGAGAAGCCGCTGTTCGACGTGACGCTGAAGCGCGAATTCGATCCGGCCGCAGGTTCCGCCGAATTGTTTCCGCAGGAGATCACGCGGGTGCTCTTGAACCTGATCTCGAACGGGTTTTACGCGGTCGGCAAACGCAAGCCGGAGCCCGGTTACGAGCCGGTGGTGACCGCCACGACCCGCGACCGCGGCGACACCATCGAGATCCGCATCCGCGACAACGGCACCGGCATTCCCGATGACGTGAAGGCAAAAATGTTCAATCCGTTCTTCACCACCAAGCCGGCCGGCGAAGGCACCGGCCTGGGATTGTCGATGAGCCACGACATCGTGGTGAAGCAGCACGGCGGCACGATCGACGTCACGACCGGGCCGGGCACGTTCACGGAATTCACGATCCTGTTGCCACGGAAGAGCAGCTTTGTGGAGAGCGGCAAGGGATAGCGTCGGACGGAGGATGCCTTGAAGAGACTCGCGTGGTTCATTCGGCGACAACTCCTCTCACTGTCCGGCATTGGCCTCATGCTGGGCGCGCTGTTCTTCGCAGCAGCCCTGACCCCGACCCTGATCCCGCGCAGCTATCTCACCCAGGGCGCGCTTGCCGGCGGTTGCTTCGCGATCGGCTACCTCACGGGCGTTCTGTGGCGCCGGCTGTGGCACTATCTCGAACTTCCGGAGCCGTCGCCGCGAGCGAGATCGATGGCGAATGCGCTGGCGGCAGCCGGCTGCCTGCTCGTCGTCATCATCGCTCTCGGGCGGACTGCCGAATGGCAGAACTCGATCCGCACCGTGATGAAGATGGCGCCGGTCGAGACCGCGCATCCGCTCAAGGTCTGTGCCATTGCCCTGCTTACATTCGTAGTGCTGCTAGTGCTGGGACGACTGTTTGTCCTCGTCTCGCGTTTCCTCGCCGGGCGCAAAGGGCGCATCATTCCGCGAAAGCTCGCGAATGTCCTCGGCGTGCTCGTTGCGGCATTGCTGTTCTGGTCGATCGCCAGCAACGTCCTGATCAACACCGCGTTCAACGCGCTCGACTCCTCCTTCCGCGAACTCGACGCCTTGCAAGAGCCCGAGCGGCCGCAACCGGCCGGCGCTGAGCGGACAGGAAGCTCTGCATCGCTGGTGAAGTGGAAAGAGCTCGGACGCATGGGGCGCCGGTTCGTTGCCTCCGGTCCCACCGCGACGGAGATCAGCGCCGTTACGGGAAAGCCTGCGCAAAATCCCGTGCGGGTCTATGTGGGCCTCGGTAGTCGCGACACGGCACAGGCGCGCGCCAGGCTCGCGCTCGAGGAGCTCAAGCGGCAGCACGGGTTCGAGCGGAGGATTCTCGTCGTGATCACGCCGACCGGCACCGGCTGGATCGATCCGTCGGCAATGGACACGGTCGAATATCTTCACCACGGCGACGTCGCGAGCATCGCGATGCAGTATTCGTATCTCAACAGCCCGCTGTCGCTGCTGTTTCAGCCGGAATACGGTGCCGAGGCATCGCGTGCGCTGTTCGCGGAAATCTACGGCTATTGGACGACGCTGCCGAAAGACAAGCGGCCGAAGCTTTATCTGCACGGGCTCAGCCTCGGCGCGATGAACTCGGAGAAATCCGCAGAGCTGTTCGAGACGATCGGTGATCCCATTGCAGGCGCGCTTTGGAGCGGAGCCCCGTTCGAGAGCCGCATCTGGCGTTCGATCACCGCGAACCGCAATCCAGGCACACCCGAGTGGCTGCCGGAATTCCGAGACGGCCGCTTCGTGCGCTTCATGAACCAGAATGGACCGACAGTGCCGGCGGATGCGCCATGGGGTCCGATGCGCGTCGTCTATCTGCAATATTCCAGCGACGCGATCACGTTCTTCGCCTACCGCGACGCCTATCAGGCACCGGCGTGGATGAATGCGCCGCGCGGGCCCGATGTGTCACCGGAGCTGCGCTGGTATCCCGTCGTGACCATGCTCCAGCTCGCCCTCGACATGGCGGTCGCGACCAACACACCGATGGGTTATGGCCATGTCTACGCGCCCGAGCATTACGTCGATGCCTGGGTCGCGGTCACTGATGTCCGTGACTGGTCCGCGGACGCGATAGCGAAGCTCAAGGAACAGCTTGCGGCGAAAGCGCGACAGACGAGCGTAGATCATGCCGATGACGATCCCGATCGCGGCGGCTAACCCTACTCCGCCATCTCCACCTGCTGCGTGACGGTGGGACCGGCTAGCGGCCGCTCCTCCATCATGATCAGGCAGAGTGCGGCGGTGGTCATCAGCGCAGTCGCAGCGCCGAAGACGTAACGGAAGGCGTGCCGCATGTCGTCGGCGGGAATTGCGATGGCGCCCGCGACGTGATGCTCGCCGGCGAGCGGAACGTCGGTGCCGAGCGCGATCAGCAGGATCGCCGCGAAGGCCGCGACCGTGAACGAGGACATCAGCGAGCGAAAGAAGTTCATCGCGCCGGTAATCGTACCGACCTGCGGACGCGCCACCGAATTCTGCAGCGAGACCACGCAGACCGGGAAGGTCGTGCCGAGACCCAGCGCGAACGCGGCCATCAAGGTCAGCAGGCCCCACAGCGGCAACGTCGTCAGCGTCAGGCCGAGGCCGCAGAACGCAGCCCAGGACGTGCCGATGATCGCGACGCGCTTGTAGTGCTTGGCCCGCGCCATGGTGCGGCCGGCCACGGCCGCGCCGACGGTCGAGACCGCCGCGAGCGGGATCAGCGCAAGGCCGGCCTCGCTGGCGCTGAGATGATAGACGGACTCGTAATAAAGCGGGAGCTGGACGGTGAGGCCGGTGATCGCACCTAAGCCGCAGCCACCGGCCGTCATCGCGAACGGCGCAACCTTTCCCGTCAGCATCTTCAACGGCAGGAACGGCTCGTCGGCGCGGCGTGCGTGCCAGACGAAGGTGACCGCGAGCGCGACGGCGCCGCCCACCATCGACAGCACGGTCGGCGAGAGCCACGGGAAGCGCGTGCCGCCCCAGGTCAGCACCAGCATGAACACCACGGCGGAGGCCATCAGCAGCACGCCGCCGAACCAGTCCACCTTGCGCTTGCGGTGGAACACCGGGATCTTCTTCATCTTCGGCAGCAGCATCACGATGGCCGCGGCCGCGAGCGGCAGATTGATCCAGAAGATCATCGACCAGTGCAGATGCTCGGCGAACACGCCGCCGATGACGGGCCCCAAGATGCCGCCGACCATCCAGACGCTGGAGAAATAGGCTTGGTACTGGCCGCGCTCGCGCGGCGAGACGACGTCGGAGATCACGGTCTGCACGACAGGCATGATGCCGCCGCCGCCGAGACCCTGAAGGCCGCGCGCCAGGATCAGCATCGGCATGTTCGGCGCGATCGCGCACAGGATCGAGCCCGCGACGAACAGGCTGAGCGAAGTGATGATCATGGCCTTGCGGCCGTAGATGTCGCTGAGCGTGCCGAACACCGGCGCAACCGCGGTCGAAGCGAGCAGATAGGCGGTGATGACCCAGGAGAGATTGGAGACGTCGTTGAACTGGCGTCCGATGGTCGGCAGCGCGGTGGCGACGATGGTCTGGTCGAGGGCCGCCAGGAACATCGTCAGCATCAGGCTGATGACGATGGTGCGGACTTCATCCTGAGAGAGCGGCGCCGGCGGTGCGAGCGAGGGCGCGTCATCGACGCTCAAGACCTCGCTGGGAAGGCGGGACAGCTCTTCGGCGATATCGTCAGGCAACACTTGGGTGTCGGCAGAACTGCTCTGCCGGTCGAACTTGTTCATCTCGATCGGAAGCCGTGAGGCGGCACAACGCCGCGAAGGATTCGTTCTATGCAGGCAATGTAGAGAGGAAAGTTCTTCTCAGGCAGGCACCGCGACGCATGGGTGCATCCCATCGCCGGGTCATCCCGCAGACGTGATCGGAATCGGCAGCTCAGTCCTTCGGACGTCGCTTCAGGCGTGCCCGTTTCGGCAGCAATGCCGGCCATTGCACGATGTGGTCCTCAAGCTCGTCGTCCGGGATCTCCTCCTCGCTGCCCTCGACCCGGCCGCGCACGGAGACGCCGGCGTCATGAACGGTGTCGGGATCGCCGGAGACTAGCGGATGCCACCAATAGAGGTCGCGGCCCTCGGCCACGAGCTTGTAGCCACAGCTCGGCGGCAGCCAGTTCAGGGTGCGGACATTGGCAGGGGTCAGGCGGACGCAGTCGGGAACCTTGGCGGACCGATTCGGGTAGTCCTTGCAGCCGCAGGTCCCGGCATCGAGCAGCTTGCAGCCGACATGGGTGAAATAGATCTCGCCGGTATCCTCCTCCTCGAGCTTGTTCAGGCAGCAGCGACCGCAGCCGTCGCACAGGCTTTCCCATTCGGCCGCCGACAGCTCTTCCAACGTCTTGGTTTTCCAGAAGAATCCTTCCTGGCCTGAAGGTCGTTTGGGAGCTGCGGTCATGCGCCTCAACAAAGGTTCGAAAGTGCCATCTAGGGCGCGGAGCCATGGCGCCGCAAGCAACGCCCTTGTGAGCCCCGTAATGAACCGGGGTCAATTAGGCCTGTTGTTCAAAATCCCAAGCCTGGCCATTGGTTTATAGGCCCTGCTCGGCTAGAAGAAACAGCAAGTCCCCACGGACGCGAAACCGGCGCCTTGGGTTTGCCGTAACATTCCCGCAAGACGTCTCGGTGCCGCCCCGGCGGGTGCTTGAACGCTGAACCGAGCCTCAAGGGTTCCAGGTGGTCCAGAACACACCATCCAACTGGAAGAGCCGTGTCCGGAATTTCTTTCTGGACCTCGACGCGCGCATTGATTCCTCGCTGTTCTCCTCGGCCAAGGGCATCCGCGAGCTCTACGAGCGCTATTCGACCTTCATGGACCGGTTCTATGTCGGCCGCTGGAAGCGCTGGGTGTTCATCGAGCCGCTGTCGGAAGCCGCGACGCTGGGCCTCGGCGGCCTGGTCGTGATGCTGACGCTCGCCATTCCCGCCTTCCGCGAGACCGCGGACGAGGACTGGCTGAAGAAGTCGGATCTGGCGGTGTCCTTCCTCGACCGCTACGGCAATCCGATCGGCAGCCGCGGCATCAAGCACAACGACTCGATCCCGCTGGAAGATTTTCCGGACGTCCTGATCAAGGCGACGCTGGCGACCGAAGACCGCCGCTTCTATGAGCATTTCGGCATCGACATCGCCGGCACCGCGCGCGCGCTCGTCACCAACGCGCAAGCCGGCGGCGTCCGCCAGGGCGGCTCCTCGATCACGCAGCAGCTCGCCAAGAACCTGTTCCTGAGCAACGAGCGCACCATCGAGCGCAAGGTCAACGAGGCTTTCCTCGCGGTCTGGCTGGAATGGCGCCTGACCAAGAACGAGATCCTCAAGCTTTATCTCGACCGCGCCTATATGGGCGGCGGCACCTTCGGCGTCGACGGCGCAGCCCACTTCTATTTCAACAAGTCGGCGCGCGACGTGACGCTGTCGGAAGCGGCGATGCTCGCCGGCCTGTTCAAGGCGCCGACCAAATACGCGCCCCACATCAACCTGCCCGCCGCCCGCGCCCGCGCCAACGTCGTGCTCGACAACCTCGTCGATGCCGGCTTCATGACCGAGGGCCAGGTGTTCGGCGCCCGCCGCAACCCGGCCTTCGCGGTCGACCGCCGCTACGAGGCGTCGCCGAACTACTATCTCGACTATGCCTTCGACGAGATGCGCAAGCTGGTCGACACCTTCCCGAAATCCTACACCGAGCGCGTCTTCGTGGTGCGGCTCGCGATCGACACCAACGTGCAGAAGGCCGCGGAAGACGCGATCGAGAACCAGCTGCGCCAGTTCGGCCGCGACTATCACGCGACACAGGCCGCAACCGTCGTCTCCGATCTCGACGGCGGCATCCGCGCCATGGTCGGCGGCCGCGACTACGGCGCGAGCCAGTTCAACCGCGCCTCCGACGCCTACCGCCAGCCCGGCTCGTCGTTCAAGCCTTACGTCTACACCACGGCGCTCCTGAACGGCTTCACGCCGAACTCGATCGTGGTCGACGGCCCGGTCTGCATCGGCAATTGGTGTCCGCAGAACTATGGCCATTCCTATTCCGGCGCGGTGACGCTGACGCAGGCGATCACGCGCTCGATCAACGTCGTGCCGGTGAAGCTGTCGATCGCGATCGGCCAGAAGAACGAGCCCAAGGCGCAGAACCCGGCCAAGGTCGGCCGCGCCAAGATCGTCGAGGTCGCGCGCCGCTTCGGCCTCAAGGCGCCGCTGCCCGACACGCCGTCGATGCCGATCGGCTCGGACGAAGTCACCGTGCTCGAGCATGCGGTGGCCTACGTGACCTTCCCGAACAGGGGCAAGTCCGTCACGCCGCATTCGGTGCTGGAAGTGCGCACCGGCGCCGGCGATCCGGTCTGGCGCTGGGATCGCGACGGTCCGAAGCCGAAGCAGGCCATCCCCGCCTCCGTGGCCGCCGACATGGCGGGCATGATGAGCCACGTCGTCAGCGAAGGCACCGCGCGCCGCGCGGCGCTCGACGGCATTCCGACCGCGGGCAAAACCGGCACGACCAATGCGTATCGCGACGCCTGGTTCGTCGGCTACACCGGCAATTTCAGCTGCGCGGTCTGGTACGGCAACGACGATTATTCGCCGACCAACCGCATGACCGGCGGCTCGCTGCCGGCGCAGACCTGGCACGACATCATGCTGGCTGCGCATCAGGGCATCGAGGTCCGGGAAATTCCCGGCATCGGCATGGGCCAGAAGCTGCCGCGCGAGCCGCTGGCCGCGCAGGCGAATGCGGCACCCAAAGTGCTGGAGACCAAGCCCGGCCCGCCGCCCGTGCTGACCAAGCGCGGCGCCGACGTTCTGGTGCGCGTCGAGAAGCTGCTCGATGACGCCGCCAGGACCGCGACCAAGGCGGCGGCCGACGACGGCAAGAACGCGAGGCCAGCCTCGGCCACCAGCGCGCTCGCCTTCCCGCAGAACTATGCGGCGGAAGACAATGCGAACTCATCCACCCCGCGCAAGAACTGACAAGATCCCGTGCGGCTGATCCTGATCACATTGACGGCCCTTCTGCTCGCGAGCGTGGTGGGCGTCGGCGCGACCTGGATGACGACGACGCGCGGCACCGAGATCGGCGCGCTGACCATCGGCCCGTGGACCGCCCGCCCCCGCACCGGCACCGCCGATGTCGATCCCTATTCGCGCGCCACCATCGTGCGCAACGGCGAGCTGCCGATCGGCACCGGTGACGGCGTCGCCTTCACCGCGACCGCCGACGACAAGAAGAAGGCGCTGGACGGCCGCTGCGACGTCGTGGTCTCCGGCGTGACGCCACCGGCGCGGTTCTGGACGCTGACGCTGTACGACCGCAAGGGCCACCTCGTCGCCAACTCGCTCCAGCGCTACGGCTTCACCAGCCAGGAGATCGTGCGGCAGTCCGACGGCACCTTCGAGATCCGCATCGCCTCGCGCTCGCGCGCCGGCAACTGGCTGCCGACCGGCGGCATCGAGCGCTACGCGCTGATGCTGCGCCTCTACGACACCCCGGTCGGCGTCGCCACCCGCACCCAGCGCGATGCGCCGATGCCCACGATCAAGACGGTGGGCTGCTCATGATCCGCCTGCTGTTCACGATCGTCGCGGGTGTGGTGCTGGGCCTCGTGGTTCATCTCGTCAGCGTGCTGGCGCTGCCGCGGATCGCGACGCAGGACGCCTATTCGCGGCTGACGCCGATGACCAAGCTCAACGGCGTCACCCAGCTGCCGCTCGCCGATCCCAACACATCGCCGATGCCGTTCATGGACCCGGCCTTTGCGCTGGCGATCTGCCGCTATGACCTCACGAACGGGCCGATCAAGCTGACGGTGCCGGTGAGCCAAGCCTACACCTCGGTGTCGTTCTACACCCGCAACGAGATCGCCTATTACGCCATCAACGATCGCTCCGCCGGCAAGAAGGTGATCGAGCTCGACCTCATGACCGAGCCGCAGCACAACGAGCTGCCCGAGGACGAAGAAATCACCGCAGCCGACCGCCTGATCATCGATTCCCCGAGCACGACCGGCCTGATCGTGATGAAGGCGCTCGCCGCCGAGCCCGGTCTGATGCAGCAGGCGCAGGCGACGCTGACAGCCGCGACCTGCGGCCCGCAGACGGATGCGCCCGCCAAGGCCGAAGCGCCGCGCGGACGGCGCTGACACGCGAACGTTTCAGCACGCGCAAAACAAAAAGTACGAAAACAACCCCATGCACAGTAGCGATGGTGCTGGAATCATTGGGCTCTTCCGCTGTCATTGCGAGCGCAGCGAAGCAATCCAGTTTTCCTTCGAGCAAGACGCTGGATTGCTTCGTCGCAAGGGCTCCTCGCAATGACGGCGGAGCGAGCAGTTTGACTCGTCGGGCAAAACAGGGGCATACTGGGATCGTCGAGAGTTCGTCACACACCCGCGCGGAGCCATCCGTCGCGGGTGTTTGCATTTGGGAGCAAGCATGCTCACGCTCGCTGCTTTTCCGGCTGCGCCAACCGCGCCCACGACAGCGCGAAAGGACCTACCGCAATTCCGGCTGCGAGCACGACGAACGCCAGCAGCCAGCCGTTCGCGCTCTGCGGGCCGCCAGCCGCGTCGAGTGCTGCGCCGGTTCCCCAGGCCCCGAGCGCTGACAGACCGAAGCCGACGGTCGAATGCAAAGCCAGAGTTGCACCACGATGTTCGGAGACGGCGGCCGCCGACATGCCGGCGGTCAACGCGCCTGAATCAGCCGGGACGGTCAGGCCGTAGGCGAGCAGCAGCAGCGCGAGCACCCATGCCGGAGCGGTCGCGTTGAGCCCGATGACTAGTGCAACGCAAGCTGACGCGATCATCACCATCGTGATCGCCCGATGGCGGCCGAACTTCAGCGCGGCTTCGTTGCCGAGGATGCTTGCGGGCATCGAGATCACCGCGAAGCAGAAGCTCAGCACGACGGGGCTGAGCCACGACGGCGCGCCCTGATGCGCGATCACGAAGGTCCAGAATCCGACCAGCCAGGTGCGGATGCCGTAGAGCTCGAAGCAGTGGGCGCCGTAGCCGAGAATATATCCAAGCGCCTCGCGGTTGGCGAAAACGGGCGCGAAGTTCAACAGGCGCCCCGCCTTCGGTGCGGGCCGCTGCGCCTGCATCAGGAGGCACGCGATGACCATGGCGATGGGACCAAAGCCGGTGACGACGAACGCGCTTCGCCAACCCCATTTGTCAGCGATGATTTGGGCCACCAGAAATGAAAGGCCGACGCCGACCGAGAAGCTCGACGTGTACAGCGTGACGGCCCGTGAGGTGTCGCCGGCGGGAAGCCGGTCCGTCAGCGCCTTCAATCCCGGCATGTAGGCGCCGGCAAATCCAAGCCCGGCAAGAGACCAGATCGCGGTCGCCGACCAGAACCCTTGTGCGAAGATGCCGAACGCTGCTGTCGCCAGCCCGCTCAGTATTGAGCCGCAAAGAAGGACGATCCGTGCGTCGATCCGGTCGGTCAGCGTCGTCAGCACGGGCACGGCAAGCATGTATCCGAACGCATAGCCGCTCGCCATCAAGCCGCCCTCGGCGGCGGAGAGGCCCCATGCCGGCATCAGATGCTGCGCCAGATTTGCGGACAAGGTCACATGCGGCAGCAGATTGCCGACCTGGCCGAGGCACATGACGGCAATCAGAGACCGACCGCTGAGGTTACGAATGTGCGCCTCCGTTGCGAGGCTTGGGCAAGAGCGATAGCGCAACAAAGGCAGAGGTCGAGGCAAGGACCGTGATCCACAACGCCTGGCTCCCCACGTGCTCCACCATCAGCCCCATCACGAGCGGCGCGAACGCGCCAGTGGCGCGCGCGGGAAGCGATATGACACCAACGCGTTTGCCAAATCCGGCAGGACCAAACAACGCGAGCGGCAAGGTCCCGCGAGCGATAGTGACGATGCCGTTTCCCGCGCCATAGAAGATCGCGAAAACCGGCGCGAAAACAGGACCGCCCAGGATCAATGTGATGACGCCAATCGGGTTCATGAGGGTGGCAAGTCGCGCCGAGACCAGCGGATGATAGCGTGCGAGCCATCCCGCTTCCAGCAGACGCGCACCGACCTGGGCGGGACCAACCAGCGCCGCGGCAAACAGCGCAGCGGCCGGCGTCGCACCGAGGGACACCAGCATCGTCGGCAGGATTGCCGAAAGACCGGAACTGACAAAGCCGACAGCGGCAAACATGTAGGCCAACACGACCATCGCGAACGTTTCGCTGCGACGGGAGACCCCCTCCGCTTGCGCGGCGGGCGGCACCTCCAACCCTGACGGCACCACGCGGGGCAGAAACAAATTGAGCGGAAGCGCCATCGCGATGTGGATGAGAGCCCAGATCTGGCACGTGGCCCGCCAGCCGAACTCATCGTACAGCAAGGTCGAGAGCGGCCAGCCGATCGTGCTGGCGAAGCCCGCGATCAATGTGATTCCCGTGATGGACTTCCGCGCACCGGTGCCATAGATGCGCGCAAGCGTGGCGAATGCCGCCTCATAGAGACCCATGCCCATGCCGATACCGAGCAGCACCCACGCAGCGACCAGCACGGCGACATTGTGAGCCGCAGACAGCATGAGCAAGCCGACCGCGAAGACAAAATTCGAGATCGCAAGCAGACCGCGCCCGCCAAACCTGTCAATGGCGTGCCCGACGCGGGGCCCAAGGAGCCCCGAGATGATGAGCGCACCCGAGAGCGCACCGAACACGTAAGTCGGCGAGAGATCGAGCTCCCGCGCGATCGGCGCGGCGAGGATGGCGGGGAGATAATAACTCGACGCCCACGCGATGGTTTGCGCCGTGCCGAGCGCGAGCACGACGGCGAGCGGGCCTCCAGCCTGGCCCGCAAGAACCTGCCTCATGAACAACCACACCCCGAAGCACCGGCCTGCTTCGCCGTCTCGTCGGCGGCGCAGCAAGCCGACAATTCCTCCTTCGCCGGTCCACCGCAACATCCCGGTGCGGCTTCAGCCGATTCGACACCGCCGCGCGTGCAAACGCCGGTCTCCGGCAGTACGAGTTCGACTCGCGCAGCCGCCTCCTTGTCGCCGGCGAGCTCCGCCGCGATCGAGCGAACCTGCTCATAGCCCGTCATCATGAGGAAAGTCGGCGCGCGGCCATACGACTTCATGCCGGCCATATAGAATCCCGGCTCGTCATGCGCGAGCTCGCGGGCGCCGTGCGGGCGCACGGTCCCGCAGCTATGTTCGTTGGGATCGATCAGCGGCGCGAGAGCGACCGGCGCCTCGATGGCGGGATCGAGTCGCAGACGCAGCTCGGAGAGGAACGAAAAGTCGGGACGGAAACCCGTCGAGACGATCAGTTCGTCGGCGATCACGCTTCGCGCTCCACAACAGGAGCCGGCCGCGATCTTGAGGCGACCTTCGGATTCAGAGAGGTGCGTGACGCCGAACCCGGTCTCGACCCTGATCCTGCCGGAGGCAACGAGCGCGGCGAAGGCGCTGCCGAGTTCGCCACGTGCGGCGAGTTTATCGTTGCGGCCACCGCCGAAAGCCTTGGCGGGATCGGCCCCGCGCAAGAGCCAGACGGGTTGCGTGCCGGGCATCTCGTCGGCGAGACGGACGAGATCGATCAGCGTGCCCACCGCGGAGTGGCCGGCGCCGAGCACCGCAACGGTCTTCCCGGCATATCTTGAACGACCGGCCCCCCGGACGTCCGGCATGCCGTAGGCGATGTGCTCAGCGCATTCACGCTCGCCGATCGCCGGCAAGCCATTGCCGCCAGCGGGATTGGGGGAGAACCATGTGCCCGACGTATCGATGACGGCGTCCGCGCGCAGCACCTCGGGTCCCCTGCCGTTCTGATAGCGGATCTCGAAAGGCGCCAGCTCGCGTCCTTTTGTCTTGGCCTTGTCGAACCCGGCTCGGCTGATGGCGGTGACGCGGCTTGAGGTCCGGATCGCCTCGCGAAGCGGTGTGCGTGTTGCGAGCGGCACGAGATATCGATCGATCAGTTCGCCTCCGGTCGGATAGGACTGGGGGTCGGGTGAATTCCAGCCCGTCGGCGCAAGCAGGCGCGCCGATGCTTTATCGATATTGTATTCCCACGGCGAGAAAAGCTGGACGTGCTGCCACTGACGGACAGCGTGTGCGGCTTCGGGGCCGGCCTCGATAACGATCGGAGACATGCCGCGTTCGAGCACATGGGCGGCGGCTGCCAGACCGACCGGCCCTGCCCCGATGATGGCCACCGTCTTCTCACGCATTCGAATTCTCCCATTCTTCTAGAATCATCGAATAAACGAAGTCGAAAAGATCACGCCGCCGTCTGCGCGCCCTTGCATCCGACTTCGTCCGCACAGCACTCCGCCGCGAGAAAATCGACCAGCCCCTGCATCGCATCGAAGTTCGCGTGGCAAACCAGGGTTGTGGATTCCCGAACCTGATTGACGAGGCCGACGGCAACCAAGGCCTTGATGTGATGCGACAGCGTCGACGCCGGGATTTTCAGCTTTTCCTGCAGACGGCCCACAGGCATTCCCGAGTGCCCTGCCCGAACCAAAGCCCGATAAATCTGAAGCCGGGTTTGATTGCCCAGCGCTTCCAAACGTGCAGCGGCGTCAGCGATCTTCATGACAGCAACGGTGCGCCCCTTCGCGGGGGCTGTCAACTATATTTCTAGAATATTCGAAATAACGCCGAGCAACTCCTGATTGACACGCCCACTATAATTCCATAAATCCGGATATATGGAAACTGAAGAAGCCGTCCTGGCGCTTGCCGCCCTCTCCCAACCAACCCGTCTGGAGGCCTTCCGGACCTTGGTCAGGCACGAGCCCGACGGCCTTGCTGCCGGCGACCTTGCCCGCCTGCTGGAGGTGCCCCAGAACACGCTCTCGGCGCATCTGTCGATCCTGAGCCGCGCGCGTCTCGTTTCGTCGGAACGGCACAGCCGCTCGATCGTCTACCGCGCCAACCTCGCCGAATTCCGGGACATCGCGGTCTTCCTGCTTCGGGATTGCTGCGGCGGGCGGCCTGAGGTTTGTGAGCCGGTCGTCGCGACCCTGCAAGCCTGCTGCTCGCCAAAACGGAAAGAGCGGGCACGCTGATGGACAATTTCGATCTCTCGCGACGCCTCGCAGCCGAAGCCCTCGGCACCGGCATTCTCGTCGCCACCGTCGTCGGCTCCGGCATCATGGCGGAAACGCTGACCAGGGACGTTGCACTCGCGCTTCTGTGCAACACACTGCCAACGGGAGCCATACTGGTTGTGCTGATCACGGTGCTCGGTCCGATCTCCGGCGCGCACTTCAACCCCGCAGTCACTCTCGTCTTCACCGGCAAACGCGAGCTGCCGGTGAACGAGGCTGTGCTTTACGTGGTCGCGCAAATCGCCGGCGGCATCGCGGGGACAATGGCTGCGCACCTGATGTTCGGACTCCCCCTGCTCGACCTCTCGACCAAGGTTCGAACGGGAGGGCCGCAATGGTTGGCCGAAGCGGTCGCCGCTTTCGGGTTGATCGCAACGATCCTGGCCGGCATCCGCTTTCAGCGGACAGCGATCCCCTGGCTGGTCGGCCTCTACATCACGGCGGCGTATTGGTTCACTGCGTCCACCTCATTCGCCAATCCAGCGGTCGCCATTGCGCGGTCACTGACGAACACGTTCTCCGGCATTCGTCCCACCGACCTGCCCGGCTTCATCCTGGCCGAGCTTTGCGGAGCATTCGCCGGGTTACTGCTGATGAATTGGCTGCTCGGAAACCCGAAGGCCCGCCACCCTGTTGCTGTTACGGAGACCCCGCGATGAGCGTCACGATCTACCACAATCCCGCCTGCGGCACCTCGCGCAACACGCTGGCGATGATCCGGCAGAGCGGCGTCGAGCCTGTCGTCATCGAATACGTCAAGTTTCCGCCATCACGCGAAACGCTGAAAGAACTGATCGCAGCCATGGGAATTTCCGCTCGCGCATTGCTGCGCGAGAAGGGTACGCCCTACAAGGACCTCGGTCTCGACGACCCCAAATGGTCCGATGACGAGCTGATTGACCAGATGCTCGCGCATCCCATCCTGATCAACCGGCCGATCGTTGTGACTGCGAAGGGCACCCGGCTGTGCCGCCCCTCCGAAGCCGTCATCGATCTCCTCGACAGGCCCCTCGGCCGCTTCGTCAAGGAGGACGGCGAAGTGGTCGAAGCGCGATAGAGCTCGACCTGATAGAGAGTCCCAGCGCCTAGCCTTTCGTGGCGGGTCGGGGCGGCACCGGTAGAATGATTTCGGAAGCGATCTTCCAGTCCTCCCCGACGCGAAGCCAGTTGATGATCATGAGAAACGGCCTGGCCGTTCCATCTTGCCCCGCATAAGAGACCGTGATGTTCATCGGCACATAGGACTCCGCGACGTCACGTGTCAGGCCGACAACCCGGAGTTTCGAATAGTCCGGCTCGAGCACGACCGGACCGGAACTGCCGATATCATGCAGCTTCCGGTCAACCGCCTCGTTGCCCCAAAAGCCGGCCCAGTTTCCCTCGGATGGGATCGCGCTCTTCGCGACCAACAGCGTCGAGGGCGATTGCCAGAACATATCATGCAGAGCCTGGAAATCATGCCTGTTGGCCAATTCCATGAGCGTGCCGAATTTTGACTTGATCGTGCTCAGCGTAGCAGAGTCCAGCGGCTCCTGCGCGATCTCGGGCGACGCGGCTACAGCGCCGGAGGAGAGAGCCGATGCCATGAGAATAGCAAGAAATAACCTATTCACGCAGAATTCCCTTCGGGCTTTCGAACTGTTGGTGTGGCGGCGCATCTCGCCGCCCTGCGCGCATGGCAAGAGATACGCATTCAATCGTCGAGAGCGTCATCTGAATGTTTCAGACCGGCGCATTCGCGCAGCAAGGTCGTTACCTTCGCGTCCAGATCCCGGGCGACGGCAAGGGCCTGCGAGTTGCCATAACGCAGCAGATAACTCTCCATCTGGTCGTAAGAGAGATGTACGCCATCGGGACGTTCATCGATCAAGACCGTGACCGGAGCGTAAGATCCGGCATCGGGCACATGCTTGACCATCTCTTTCATGATGAGCGGATTGCCGATGACAAATCGCATTACTTTGGGTGTACTGGCCCCGGTTTCGCGACGCAGGATGTCGCCCAAATCGTATTCCGCGAAGAGCATCAGGCCGGTGCGGCCGAGGCCGCTTCGCACGATGCGCTCCAAATCCCGGAAGTCGTTTGTCGCCCGGGTCGCCTTGAAAAATTCGCTCATGTCCGGCTGCCCGACCGCCGACTTCAGCGAAGCGACGACAGCCTCGAACGATTTTGAGCTTGTGACGCTGAAGCGTTCGACTTCGACTTTCGCGATCGTCATTGCATCCTCCGTAACACTCTCATGGACATGTGCGCCCGACCGCATCGGAACGCGCCGGGATCACGCAGCGATGGCCTCTGCGTCCAGGAAGGTCCTGACGTGACTGACGAACATCTCGTGATGCTGAAACAGGGCGCCATGCCCTGAATCGGGATAAAGCGCCAACTGCGCGTTGCTCAGATGCTTGAACATCACGTAGGCATTGTCCGCGGGCAGCATGGTGTCGTGGCTGCCGCTGACCACAAGAACGGGCTGACGGATGGCGCGCAGAATCTCATGATCGGGATCAGGCGTTGCGCACCAGGTGATCAGCGCTTTGGCTTGCGGATCGGTGACGGCATTGCCGTTATCCGTGTCCCGATCGTCCTTGCGCACCTTCGTCCGCTTCAGGAAGGCCAGGCCGGACGACCGGCTTGGGTCGGACGTGGTGAAGAACAGCGGCAAACGCGGGTCCGGGGCATCGGTTTGGGAAAACGCCTGTTGCAGAACCATCAACAGGTGCTCCTCTCCGCCTTTCGGCGCGGTGCCGACGAGAATGAGCTTGCGCACCAGCGCTCCGTGCTCGGAGGCAATCTGCTGGGCGACGCAGCCGCCGAGGGAAAAGCCCAACAGATCCACTTTGGACAGGCCGAGCGAGTTGATGAAGTCGACCGCGTCCCGCGCCATCGCCTCGACGTTGTCGGGCGTTTGGCCCGTCGAGCGACCGACCCCGGCATTGTCGAAGGCGATCACCGGGCGATCGGCGGCAAGGGCATTGACGACCGCGGGATCCCAGGCATCGATGTTGCCCGAGAAGTGCTGTAGCAGCACCAGCGGCGTTCCGGTCGAAGGTCCGAGGCGGCGATAGGCGAAGCGGGCTGCGCGACCTTCGATGTAGCGCGTGGGTGTCGTTTCGAGCGTTGCTGCGTCCCGGCTCGCTGTGTCGAGTAGAGTCATGTCGTTCTCCGGATGCTTGGCACAATGGGGGGCATTGACCGCGATGCTTCTTCCAGGATGTCGCTGGGCGCCAACGTCGCTGGTTTGGGTCATCGCGGCCGATGCGTTCTGCATGCGTGGAGCGCGCGTGCTCCCGGCGCGAAAGCGCCGGGAGCAACACCGTCACTTCGCGAGGGCGGCCTTTTCAATCACCGCGGCGACGTCCTTGGCATGAACGACGAGCGAAGCATGGCTGCCGGCGACTTCGGTCGTCTGCGCCTTCATACCGGCGGCGAAAAGCTTCTGGACCTCGGGTGCGATCACCTTGTCCTTGGTGCTGATCACGTAGAATGTCGGCTTGTCGTGCCAGGCGGCCGTATCGACCGGTGCCTCGAACGCCATGTGGTTCAGCGGAAGCTGGTGGTTTGCCAGCGATTCCGCGATCTCAGGGGGAAGGTCGGCCGCAACCGCGGACGGAAACACCTTGGGATCGATGTAGAGGTTGCCCTTGGCGTCGGGATGAATCGCAGCGGTGCCTTCGGTCGCCGGACCGCTCTTGGCGAGCGTCGCCAGAGATTGTCCGACGTCGGGTGCGAAAGCGGAGACGTAGACCAGCGCCGAGACCTTGGGATCGTTGCCGGCCTGCGTGATCACCACGCCACCCCAGGAATGGCCGACGAGGACGGTCTTGCCGTTCTGCTTCGCCAGCGCCTGTTTCGTGGCATCGACGTCAGCGGCAAGCGAGGTGAGCGGATTTTCGACCAGCGTGACGTTGTAGCCCTTCTTCGTGAGAATATCGGCAACCGGCTGCCAGCTCGTCTGGTCCACGAACGCGCCGTGCACGAGCACGATATTGTGGGCGGCGCCCTTGGGCAGTTCGGCGGAATTGGCGGAGGCGGCCAATGTCGATCCGGCGAGAAGAACGGTGGCGGCTGAGAAGAGGAGATTTCGCATTAATCGATCCTGTTGGCGTGTCGGACGAATACGGTCCGGGGGAATGGACAGGCGTTTCCAATAAAGCCGCGGTTCTTCCATCTGCCGTTGGCGAATGGTCGCCGCTCATGACGTCGGCCCGCCGCGCCATGACCTATTCCGCAGCCCCTCCGGACGATAGAGATCAATCGTCCGGATGTTGTGTCCAATCGTCCACCGGTCTAAGCTCGGCGGCATGGATATTCTCGCTCAGGTCCTCGATCGGGTTCGCCTCGGCGGGACGCTGCTCTTCCACTTCGAGCTGGGCCATCCCTGGCACCTCGAGTTGCCGGCACGCCCCTACGCCCTGTTTCACTATCTGAGCAAAGGCTCCGCGACCCTGGTCGTCGAACAGGGACAGGCCATCCAGATGACCGAGGGCGATTTTGTCGTCGTCACGCACGGCGCGCCCCATGTGTTTTATTCGGATCGCCGGGCCAAGCCTTTGCGGATCATAGATATCGACCGATCGTCGCCGCTTCTCGGCGTCGTTCGTCACGGCAAAGGTGCAGAGCCGCTCTCGACCATGATCTGCGGCAATTTCACTGTGTCACGGCCGATGTTTGGTGGTGTGCTGGAGCTGCTTCCGCCTGTGCTCCTGCTGAAGCCGACGATTGACGGCGGCTGGCTCGAAGCAATCCTGCGCCGCATGGTCAGCGAGTCCGCGCTGGAGCGCCCCGGCCAACGCGTCGCGCTGTCACGGCTGACCGAAGTGCTCTTTGTCGAGGTGCTCCGAAACTGGATCGCGTCTCTCCGTCCCGGACAGGGCGGCTGGCTCGGGGCCATATCTGACCCGCATATCGGACCGGCGCTCAAGCTGATCCACGAAAACCCGGAGCGGCCCTGGACCCTGAGCGATCTCGGCCAAAGCGTCGGGCTCGGCCGCTCGGTGTTTTCGGCGCGCTTTACCAAGCTCGTCGGCCAGTCGATGCACCGCTATGTGATCGAGCGCCGGATGGCCGAAGCGGCGTTCCTGCTGGAAACCAGCGACGAACCCATTGCACGGATTGCCAGCCGCGTGGGCTACGAGACAGCAGCGGCGTTTTCCAAGCTGTTCCATCGATATCACGGCCTATCGCCTGGACGGTACCGAACAGCCAGACAATCCAGCAGCGGTGAAAGCCAAGCTGACATTCCGGAAGCAGCTGTCGATTGACCAGCTGAAGTCAGCATCGTTTGTCATGTACTAGCGTTCCTCGGTCGGATGCACCCATTTATACGGCGTGATGCTTCGCACGGCCGTCAGCTTGATCATGTGGACAGGCGGAGCATAACGTCCCTTCCGGCATGACCGGCACTTCAGCGACGCTTCCAGCTTCCAGATCGGCGTATCGCGGGGACGACGGATCGCATCGAGCGGCAGGCTTGCGCGCGTCTTGCACCTGTTGCACTCGACCTCGAGCCAGCCCATGCCGCCGTTGATGCATTGCCCGATCGTCGGCGACGGCTGCGAGGGACCGCCGTAGCCTTCCATGCGGACCGACCAGGCTTCGGCCTCGGCGCGATCGGCTTCACGAACGGCCTTCTTCGCCTCTTCGCGGGCGTGCTTGGCGGAAATCTCCGCCCCCATGATCCGGCCGCTCCAGATGACCTCGCGTGATTTCGTCCCCATGGCCGCCATCAAAGCCGTGCTGGACGGCGCTGGCAAATAATCGATGGCTAGTAGGTCGGATCCACAATTCGATACTGCGTGTCGTGGGTGTGGACAACTGACAATGCAGATTCCCTCTCGAAGCACCGACGACCCAGGACCGGGAAGCTTTGACAGGTCGGGCAAACCACTGGCAGAATGACATCGTGGGGACGAAGCAGACTCCCCGTGAGACCCCGGTCCAAGCTCTGCGCAGCACGCCACTCGTGGAGCTTGCGCATGACCACCGAACGACACTCCTCTCTTCCAAAGACGATTGCTATCCTCTCACGCGGCGACGCTGCCGCACGGGCGGACGCGACAGCGCAGAACAGCCGTTTCGTCCGCGTCTTCGAAGCACTCGCGGCTCTCGGCATCGACGCCCGGCCGGTGATCTACGACGAAATTTTTGCCGGCACCGTCCGCGATCAACTGCTCGCCGTCGACGGCGTGCTGGTCTGGGTCGATCCGATCCATCAGGGAAAGACGCGCGAGGCGCTCGATCCGCTGCTGCGTGACGTGGCAGCGCAGGGACCATGGGTGAGCGCGCATCCCGATGTCATCCTGAAGATGGGCGTCAAGGAGGTGCTCTATCGCACGCGTCATCTGGGCTGGGGCGCCGACACGCATCGCTATGACACCAACGCCAGCCTCCGCGCCGAGTTTCCCGCGCGCCTTCGGACGAACGGCCCGCGCGTGCTGAAGCAAAATCGCGGCAATGGAGGCCAAGGCGTCTGGAAGGTGGAGGCGCTTCCCAACGCCATGGTTCGCGTGCTCCACGCACAGCGCGGCAGCGTGCCCGAGGACATGCTGCTCGAAGCCTTCATCGCGCGATGCGAACCTTATTTCGGCTGGGGCGGCTGCATCATCGACCAGGCATTTCAACCCCGCCTGCCCGACGGCATGATCCGCTGCTACATGAGCGGCGCCAACGTCGCAGGCTTTGGGCAGCAGAAGATCAAGGCGTTGATTCCGCCGCCGCCGGAGGGGCCTGATACGCCTGAAGCGCAACCCGGCCCGCGGATCATGCACGGACCCGATGCCCCGCAATTCCAGACGCTCCGGAGATCGATGGAGGACGAATGGACGCCGCAGATGATGGACACGCTCGGTATCGATGACACCTCGCTGCCGGCGATCTGGGACGCGGACTTCCTGTACGGGCCGCGGGATGCGGCCGGCGCCGACACCTACGTGTTGTGCGAGATCAATGCGAGTTCGTGTTTTGCCATCCCCGAGGACGCACCGGCGGCCATCGCACGAACGGTGCGGCAACGCCTCTTGCAGAGCCACGTCGCCGGTTCGCTCGGATAGCAGAACAGGAACGCATTCACGGGGGCCGCACCGTCAGCGCTGCGGCCTCCGTCACTCAGATCTTCGGAATCTTCGCCCGTTCCACCACGCCGGTCCATTTGGCGATCTCGGTCTCGATCAGCGCCTTCATCTCCGCGGGCGAGCTGCCGCGGACTTCGCCGCCAACGGCGGTTTCCAGGCGCTGCTTGATGTCGGGGTCCTTCAGCACCTCGAGCGTCGCTGCATTGAGCGTGGCCATGATGGCGGGCGGCGTGCCCTTGGGCGCCAGGAGGCCGGCCCAGGTCCGCACGTCATAGCCCTGGATGCCGGCCTCCTGAACCGTGGGGACGTTCGGCAGCAGGGCGGTGCGCGCCGGCGAGGTCACCGCGAGACCGCGGATCGCTCCGGCCTGGATCTGCGGGGCGAGCAGCACGGGCGTGCCGACGATGACCGGCACCTCGCCGCCGAGCAGCGCGGTGACGGATTGGGAATCGCCGCGATACGGCACGTGCACGATCTCGATTCCGGCGGTCGCGTTCAGCAGTTCGCCGGCGAGGTGATGTGTGCTGCCGAAACCAACCGATCCGAAGCTGAGCGCGCCGGGCTTCTCTTTGGCCATGGCGATGAGATCGGCCAGCGATTTTGCCGGAGAGTCGTTGCGCACGGCGATGACGAGCGCGTAATAGACCAGCGTCGAGATCATCTCGAAGCTCTCGGCCGGCTGGTAGGCAAGGCTCTTGTAGGTCGCCGCGGAAATCGCATGCGCCCCGGTGACGAGCCCGAGCGTGTAACCGTCGGGCGCGGCTTTCGCGACGGCATCCGCGGCGATGTTGCCGCCGGCACCGGGCTTGGCCTCGACGATGATCGGCTGCCCGAGCTTCTTCGAGAGCCCGTCGGCGATGATGCGCGACAGCGTGTCGGCCGCGCCGCCGGCCGCGAATCCGTGCAGCAGGCGGATCGGGCGCGACGGGTAAGTGTCGGCCGATGCCGGGCCGGTCGCGAGACAACCACCAAGCAGAAAAATGGCCGCAGCAAGCCGCTTCATCCCAAGCATGGATGCTTCTCCCTTTTGTTTGTTATGTCCTTGGCCGCAACGGAGCGGCGTTCTTCAAGTCGTATCCGAACTACCTAGCGCGCGAACTCCGTGCATTCAGGCGATGGGGCCATGCCCCAGACGTCGCGCGGCAGGCCGACCCAGATTTTGGGCCGCTGCGGACGATCGCGATGCCAGGGACGGGGCTCGAAATAGCCGAGCTCCTCATCGCTCATGCGGTCGAGATCGCAAAACAGCTCGACCAGATGTCCGTCGGGATTGCGATGGTAGATCGCGGTGTTGTGCCCGGGGCCGTGACGCACCGGTCCCCAGAGCACGGGCAGCTTGTGCCGCGCGAGATGGTCGCAGGCCTGGTGCATGTGGGCGGGGCCGCGCAGCTCGAACGCGAGATGATGCAGGCCGCGATCGAGCGCGCGGGCGAAGTTCAGCGTGTGATGCTCGAAGCCGCTGCGCATGAAGACGAAGCGGTCCTCGATCCAGTCGGAGACCCGCAGACCCATGACGTTGGCGTAGAACTCCGAGGCCGCCTGCGGGTCGGGCGTGCGAAGCGCGACATGGCCGAGCTTGCTGACGGCGAGCCCTCCGATCCGCTCCTGCGCGGGTGTCGGCGTCCAGCCCTGGATCAGCTCGAAGCGCGTGCCGTCGGGATCGGTGAACGAGAGCAGTCTCGAAACGCCGGGCAGAGGATCGCTCTGAAGCTCGGGGCGCAAATCGGCCTGCTTGAGCGCAGCGCCCAGCGCTTCGATCTGGACGTCGGGGGATATCTCGAAGGCGATGCTCTTCAGCGCCGCAGCCCCTCGCTCGATCACGAGTGAGAGCTGCTCGCAATCACTGGCGAGAAAGATGCGCTCTCCATCGCGGGCAATGAGACCAAGTCCGATCACGCCGCGATAATAGTCGAGCAGCCGCTCCGGATCGGGCGAGGCGAAGGTCGCGTGCCGCAGCCGGGTGAAGCGTGCGATGGGTGCCTGTGTCGTCATCGTGCAGTCCATCCCCTCATGGAATCATGATGATCTTGCCGAGCGCGGAGCCCTGCTCGAGCAGCGTGTGGGCTTTCCTGACCTCGTCGAGCTTCAGCACCGCCGAGATCGCCGGCTTGATCGCATTGCGGCCCAGCGCATCGATCACGCTGCGCATCAGGGCACGGCGGCCGTCGCGATCGTGGTCGTAGATGTGGAAGGAGAAGCAGCGGATCGCCGGACAGATGTCGAGATGGTCGCGCATCGCCGCCATCAGATTCTCTTCCGGCAAGCCGGCGAAGGCATTGTAGGACAGCAGCGTGCCCCATTTGCCGAGCGCGCCGAGATAGCCGGTGAACTCGGGCCCGCAGACGTGATCGAGCACGAGGCCGACGCCCTCGCCCTTCGTGAGCTCGCGCGTCCGCGCCACCACGTCCTCGCTTCGGTAGAAGATGGTGTGATCGGCGCCGTTGGCCTTTGCGAACGCGGCCTTCTCGTCGGTCGAGACCGTTCCGATCACGGTCATCCCGGCGAGCTTTGCCAGTTGCACCAGCGCGGTGCCGACGCCGCCGGCAGCGCCGATCACCAGCACGCTTTTCGGCGCGCGCGGATGGCCGCACTCCTGCAGCAGCGCCTGGGCCACCTGGTAGTTCGAGAGACATACGGCCGCCTGAAGATCGACGTGGTCGGGCAGCACGTGGATGGCATCCGCGGGCGCGACCACATAATCCGCGTAACAGCCGCCGCGCTGGGACAGATCACGCGCGCTCAGCAGCACCTTCTGCCCGACGGCAAAGCCTTCGACGCCCGGCCCGAGCGCCGAGATGCGGCCGGCAACATCGTTGCCCGGATTGGCCGGCAATGGCGGCATCCATTTGTAGACGCCGCGCCGGATCAGCACGTCGGGCTGTCCCACCCCGAACGCCTCGGCCCGGATCTGCACCTGCCCGGCGCCCGGCGCGGGCACCGGAAACTCGACCAATTCGAGTGCATCCGGCCCTCCCGGCTGACGCACCAGCACTGCCCTCATGACTTAACCTGCTCCCCAGACCATATTTTCGAAAATCATACCGATTACGAAAATTATTGCAAGATGGTCCTTGGCGCGGCATGTTGAGGCATCGATTCAACGGCAGAGACGATGCCTGACAGCGCCATTCGCCCCCGCAAGGAATTCGGCAAGACCATCGCCGCCGACATCACGCATCGACTGCGCGAGGAGATCATCGCCTGCGGCCTGGCGCCGGGCGAGCCGCTGCGGTTCGACGTCCTGCGCGAACGGTTCGGCGCGAGCTTCACGACGCTGCGCGAGGCGCTGACCGCGCTCACCGCCGAAGGGCTGGTCGATGCCCAGGAGCAGCGCGGGTTTCGCGTCGCGCCGGTCAGCCGCCAGGATCTCGTGGAGATCACCGACGCCCGCGTGCTGATCGAGGTCGAATTGATCCGCCGCTCGATCGAAAAGGGCAATGACGACTGGGAAATCGCCGTCATCTCCACACTGCATAGATTGAAGCGAATCGAGCAACGCGATCCCGAGCACCCCTTGCGCGATCCCGAATGGAAGATCGCCCATCGCCAGTTCCATCAGGCACTGGTGTCCGCCTGCGGCTCCGCGACGCTGCTTTCCATTCGCGCCGAGCTGTTCGACCGCGCCGAGCGCTACCGGCACCTCTCGGCCAATTTCCGGCCGCGGCCGCGCGACAAGGCCGGCGAGCACCAGGCGATCATGCAGGCCGCGATCTCGCGCAACGCCGATCTCGCCGTGCAGCTGATCGAGACGCATATCCGATCGACCTCCGACAACGTCGCCAAATACGCCGGCCATCTGCTCGACGCCGCATAGGCCACGCCGGCATTTTTCTGCGGGGGCTTGCGCCCGGTCAAATTTTCGAAAATAATACGTTTATCGAAAATGATGACCCTAGGGGCGAAACCATGAAGCTGCTGTCGTTCTTGGACGGAAACCGGGAAAGCTGGGGAGCCGTTGTCGAAAACGGTGTGGTGGATCTGGCCCGCGCCCTGCCCCAGTATCCGACGCTTGCGGACTTCCTCGGCAGCGACGACTTCGCGCGCCGCACGGCCATCGTCGCCGGGCAAAAGCCCACACTGGCGCTCGGCGACATCAAATATCTGCCGGTGATCCCGCGGCCGGAAAAGATCGTCTGCGCCGTGCGCAATTATCTCGACCACCACAACGAAGCCGTGGCGTTCGGCATGAAGCGCGAGATCACGGAGTTTCCGCCGATCTTCCTGCGGGTCTGGCGCTCCCAGGTCGCGCACAACGCGCCGGTGATCCGGCCCAAGGTCTCGGACAATTTCGACTGGGAAGGCGAACTCGCCGTCGTCATCGGCAAGGGCGGCCGCCACATCAGCCAGGCCGATGCCTGGAGCCACGTCGCCGGTTACTCGATCTACAACGACGTCAGCGTGCGCGACTGGCAGCGTCATGCCCAGCAGATCGCCTCCGGCAAGAATTTTGTCGGCACCGGCCCGTTCGGACCGTGGTTGGTGACGCCGGACGAGATCGGCGATCCCACCAAGCTGAAGCTCGAGACGCGCGTCAACGGCGTGGTGGAGCAGTCCTCCGACACCTCGATGCTGATCTTCTCGATCCCGCGGCTGATCGAATATTCATCGACCATCTTCGACCTCGTCCCCGGCGACGTCATCGCCACCGGCACGCCGGCCGGCGTTGGCTTCACCCGCAAGCCGCCGGTCTTCCTCAAGCCCGGCGACGTGGTCGAGGTCGAGATCGAGAATATCGGCGTGCTCCGTAATCCCGTCGTGGCCGAGGCCTAGGTCCGCGCATGTCCCACGACATCCGCAAGACCACGCTCAGCGTCGAGACGATCTGGCACGAGCGCGGTCCCCGGCTGGACAAGCCACTGCTGATCGGAACCGCCGTTGCGGTGATCCGCAATCCCTTCGCGGGCCGCTATGAGCCTGATCTGATGCCGTTCCAGGCGTCCTTGCGCGAGCTTGGACGCGAGCTGGCGAACGCGCTGATCGCGCAGCTTGGCGGCGCGTCGCAGATCGAGGCCTATGGCAAGGGCATCATCGTGGGCGAGGACGGCGAGCTCGAGCATGGCGCCGTCTGGCACGAGGCTGGCGGCCACGGCATGCGCGAGGTGCTCGGAAACCCCAAAGCGATCGTTCCGGCGGCGAAGACCATCGGCGGGGCCGGGACGCGGCTGATGGTGCCGCTCGGCCATATCCACGCCGCCTATGTCCGCAGCCATTTCGGCACCGCGGAGATGACGCTGTGGGATGCGCCAAGGCGGGACGAGATCGCGTTCGGCCTGGTGATGGCGACCGGCGGCCGCCCTCACGCACGCATTGGGGGCCTCAAGGCGTCCGAGATTTCCGTACATGACGGGCAGCGCTGACAATGTGGCGCGCACTCAATGCGTCCCGCAGCGGCAGCTCTCGTAGTCCACGGGATCGTGGCTGTTGACGATCCTCACGCGGTCGCCATGGTTCAGCTTGAGCGCGCGCAGCCGCGCCTGGTTGGCGATCCGCATGCTCTGGTCCATGTCGCCCTTGCGCTGGAAATAGCCGAGCATCAGCGGCATGCGCGGCGATGCGTCGAGCTGGCCGTGGTGGAAATAGCTGTCTCCGGCATGCAGCAGCCATCCGTCACCTGATCGCACCGCGATGCCGCAATGGCCGAGCGTATGGCCGGCGAGCGGGATCATCAGGATGTCGGCTTGCTTGTCGCCGAGCGCGCGCACGCCCTTGAAGCCGAACCAGTCCTCGCCGGCCTCGCCATAGAATGACCAGCCCGGCCCATGGCTCCACTGCGCCGTGACATAGCGCCCCACGGGCGGCGCGGGCTTGCGCAGCACCGCCATGTCGTATTCGGCGCGGTGGACGTGGATCGCCGCATGCGGAAAATCAGGTACGCCGCCGGCGTGATCGCGGTCGAGATGCGTCAGCAGCACATGGCGGACGTCTTGGGGTGAATAGCCGAGCGCCCTCACCTGCTCGACCGCGGTCTCCGCGGGATCGAGCCTTGGCGCAGTCTGACGCACCCATCGGCGCCCGAGCCGGCCGGGCGTGGCGATATCGCCAAGGCCGATGCCTGTGTCGACCAGGGCAAGTCCGTCACTGGTCTCGACCAGCAGGCAATGACAGACCAGCCGGGCGCGCTGGAACAGGCCGCCGGTGCCGTTCACGAGACGGCGGCCCATCGGGCACATCGTGCCGGTGTTGAGATGGTGAATCTTCATCGCGCGTCCCTGCTGTTGTGACGGACGCGTTCTTGCCATTACGCAATCCATAGGTAAAACATTAGATATCAATAGTATCTCTAGGCATATCCTATGGACATTCGCGAGCTTCGCTACTTCGCCGCCGTCTACCGCGAACGCAATCTGACCGCCGCGGCGCGCGCCTGCTTCGTGTCGCAGCCGTCGATCTCGACCGCGATCACCCATCTGGAGGCCGAGCTCGGCACCACGCTGTTCATCCGGCACAAGAAGGGCGTCGCGCCGACGGCCTCGGCCGAACAGTTTCATGCGCTGGCCCGCCGCATCATCGACGAGACCGATGCCGCGCGCAGCCTGTTCAAGAAACCTGCGACCCGGACCAATGTGACGCTCGGCCTGATGCGCACCCTCGACCTGCCCCGGACGATCGCGCTGCTCAAGCCGCTGACCGCGCGCAGCGACATCGCGCTGCGCCTCGTCGGCCACGACGAGCGCGCCGATGCGCGGATCATCTCGAAGAGCATGCTGCGCGCGGACGAGCATTTCGTCGCGCTGTGGAGCGAACGCTATGTCGCGGCGCTGCCGCCGTCGCATCCACTGGCGCTCAAGGAAAAGCTCCGCGCCGCCGATCTCGCCGGCGTCCCCTTGATCGACCGCTGCCATTGCGAGCAAAGCGAGTTCTTCGGACGTAATGCGCAGCGAAGGCAGACCGCGGCGATCGCGCAGTCGGAGGACTGGGCCATGGCATTGGTCGCCGCCGGAATCGGCATCGCCATCGTCCCCGAGGGTGTGGCACGCGGCAATCCCGACGTCGCCGTGCGCGAGCTCGAGGTCAAGGTGAAGCGCGAGGTCGGCCTTGCCTACCGCGCCTCGGTGCCGCTGGCGGATGCGTTGAAGGACTTTGTCGGCAAGCTTCAGAAGCAGCGACGCAAGCCGGACCGGACCAGGGCGCCGCGCAAGCCTCGCAAAACCGGCGGGCGTTAGCGCAGCGTTATCGCCACATCAATAATGCTCGCAGAGCCACCAGAACGTGTAGAGTGCATATCCGACGGGTGTATTTGCCCAAGATTTGGACAGGTTAATGGAATTTGCGTTGCGGCCAAGCTTTGCGCTCTCGCTTCTAGGGCGTTTCGCGCTGACCGGGCCGGATGGTGCCGTCGACCTGCCCAACAAGAAGCTCTCGGCCCTGCTGGCCTATCTCGCATGCTCGGCGCCGGCGCCCCAGTCGCGCGAAAAGCTCGCGACGTTGCTGTGGGGATCGCATTTCGATGCGCAGGCCAAGCAAAATCTGCGGCAGGCGCTGTTCAAGCTCCGCCAGCTCTTGGGCCACGAGGCGCTTCTGAGCCAGGGTGAACTCGTATCGCTGAATTCCGCGACATTCGCATGCGACGTTGCGGAATTCGAGGCCCTGATGCGCGAGGGAGACCGCGAAGCGCTGGGCGCTGCGGCCGATCTTTACCGGGGACGCTTCCTCGACGACGTCAGCATCAGGGAAGACGGCTGGGGCGAGTGGCTGGAAGCGGAGCGCACGCGGCTTCACGAGCTTGCCCTGAATGCCATGGTCGAACTCGGCAAGGCGGAGTTTGCGGCAGGGCATATCGAGCAGTCCCTGAAGGCCGGCCAGCGCGCCCATACCCTCAACAATTTTCGCGAAGATGCGCATCGGCTCATCGTGCAGGCGCTGTCCGCGACGGGACGCAAGGCCGAGGCGCTGAAATTCTACCAGGACATCACAGCACTGCTGAAGCGCGAGCTCAACACCGAGCCCGACGCCGCCACAAAACTGCTCGCTGCGCAGATCCGCAGCACGCGACAACATTCCGAAGCAATTCAACCCGAGCACGCTGCATCCCCGGCGGCCTTGCGGATTTCGCAGACCGCGGCACCGGATACGGGCGGCCTCGAGCAGCGCCACCTGACCATCCTCGTCTGCAAGCTGGTCGGCTCGCTGTCGGACCGGTTCGGCATGGAGGACGTCCACGATCTCATCGCCGCCTTTCACAGCACAGCTGCCGAGCTGGCGAGGCAGTTCGGGGGATTCGTCGCGCATTACCAGGGCAACGGCGTGCTGGTGTATTTTGGTTATCCGGCGGCGCACGAACACGACGCCGAGCAGGCCGTGCGCGCCGGACGCGCCATCCTCGACGCCGTCGCCACGCAGGATGTCTCGCCCAGCGTGACGCTTCAGGCCAGCGTCGGGATCGCTTCGGGACTTGTCATTGTCGGCGAGAAGACCACGGCCGGTGATATCAGGCAGCATATCGCCATCGGCGATGCGCCGAACCTCGCGGCGCGCTTGCAGGCGGTGGCGGCCTGCGGCGAGGTCGTGATCGCAGACGGCACGCAGCGTCTGGTCGGCCCCATTTTCAAATGCCGCGCCTTCGGTGCCGTCGAAGGCAACGGACTGCCGCCGCTGACCGGGTGGAAGGTCGACGGCGAAGCGGCTTCCGCCGGCCGCTTCCAGGCACGACGAGGAGCCGTGACATCGCCACTTGTCGGGCGACAGGACGAAATGGGGCTGCTGCAACGGCGGTGGGATCAGGCGAAGCACGGCGAGGGACGCGTCGTGCTTCTGTCGGGCGAACCCGGCATCGGAAAATCCCGCATTGCCGAAAGTCATCTCGACCGGACCGCAAGCGAGCCCCATACGCCTGCGCGCTACGCCTGCGCGCCACACCATGCGCATAGTCCGCTGCATCCGTTCATCGAACAGCTCAGGCAGGTTGCACGGTTCGAGCCCGGCAGCGATACCGCTGCGAAACTGGAGCGGCTCGCCGGCCTTCTCAATCCCTTCACCGAGCATGTGGCTCGCGATGTGGCGCTTGTCGCGGAGCTGCTGGGTGTCGCAACAGACGCAGATGATCCGGCGCCGGACCTCACGCCCGAACAAAAGCGCGAGATGATTTTCAGCGTGCTGCTGCACCAGCTCGAGCACGCAGCCGCGCAGTGCCCCCTCGCGATCCTGTTCGAGGACGTTCACTGGATCGATCCGACCTCGCTCGACCTGCTCGACCGGATCGTCGCGCGCATCGCCGCTCTTCCGGTGATGCTGATCGTGACGTTCCGGACTGAGTTTCAGCCGGCCTGGATCGGCCAGCCGCACGTCACGATGCTGCCCCTCAGCCGCCTCGGCCGCGCCGACAGCGCCGGCATCGTCAGCAATATCGCGCAGCAAAAACATTTGCCGGCCAGCATCGTAGACCAGGTCGTCTCCCGTACCGACGGCGTGCCGCTGTTCATCGAGGAACTCACCAGCGCGCTTCTGGAAAGCGGCCAGTTGCAGGAGACGCCGGACGGCTATCTGCGCGACGAGCCGCTGCCACCACTTGCGATCCCGATGACGCTGCAGGCCTCGCTGGCCTCGCGGCTCGATCGACTGGGCACAGCGCGGGACCTCGCCTTGATCGGCTCGGCGATCGGACGGGAGTTCTCCCACAAGCTCGTGGCCGCGGTGTCGGGCTGGCCGGCCGGCGAACTCGATGCAGCGCTCGAGCGGCTGTTGAGCTCCGGACTCATCTCGCGGCGCGGAACAGCGCCTGACTCCAGCTACACGTTCAAGCATGCGCTGGTGCAGGACGCCGCGTACACCACCATGCTCAGGAAACGGCGGCAGCAACTGCATGCCGCCATCGCCGGCACCCTGCTCGAACGTTTCCCGGCACTGTCGGAAAGCCAGCCCGAGATCGTCGCGCATCATTTCGACGAGGCCGGACTTGCGCGCGAGGCGATCGACCGCTGGACCGAGGCGGCGCGGCTGGCGCGGGCCCACTGGGCCAATCGCGAGGCCGTCGCGTTTTTCGAGCGGGCCTTGCGCCTCATGGTTCAGCTGCCGGAAAGCGACGAGACGCTGGCGCTGGCCATCGATGTCCGCCTCGAACTGCGATCCATCCTGGCGCAGCTTGCCGAGCCGCGGCGGGCGCTCGATTGTCTGCGCGAGGCCGAAGCGCTGACTGAGCGGTTGAACGATGATCGCCGGCGCGCGCGCATCTACGCGCTGATGACCAACGCTCACACACTGCTCTGCGAGCTGGACGAGGCCCTGGCATCAGGGAAGCGCGCGCGCGCGGCCGCCGATCGCCTCGGCGATTTACGTCTCCAGATCGTCGCTGCGACCTATCTGGAACAGGTCAATTACTTCAGGGGCGACTACCGCGAGGTGGTGACGCTCGCGACCGGAAATCTCGCGGCGCTGCCGGACGAATGGGCCCTCGAATCCTTCGGCATCGAGACGCCGCCCGCCGTCTACGACCGCGGCTGGCTGATGATGAGCCTCGCCGAGCTCGGCCGGTTCGACGAAGCGGCTGCGCCAGCGCAAGAGGCGATCCGTGTCGCGACGGCAACCGAGCGCGCGCATCCGATCGGCTGGGCCGATATCAGCATCGGCACCGCTCACTCCCTGAGGGGCGAATGGGCGAAGGCCCGTCCCTTCCTGGAACGTTCCACCGCGGTCAGCAAGAAGGGCAATGTCGGCGTGCTCTATCCTTCGCTCGCCGCCTGCCTGACCTGGGTGCTGGCGCAGCTCGGAGAGACCCGCCAGGCGCTCGGCTTGCTTCAGGAGGGTGAGCTGCTGCTCCAGCACCATGCGGAGACCGGATATGTCGGCCTTCTCGGCTGGCTGTACATGCGGCTTGGCCGGGCCGCGTTGGTGCTCGGACGCGTCGATGATGCCGATCGCCTGGGCCGGCGGGCGCTCGGCGCCTCACTGCGCCAGCCTGGATTTGCGGCGCATGCGCAGCTCCTGCTCGGCGAGGTCGCGATCCACCCGGACCGGTTCGATGCCGACAAGGGCGAAGCGCATTTCCGCGAAGCGCTCGCGCTGGCCGAGACGCTGGCGATGAATCCCGTGATTGCGCACACCCGCCTCGGGCTTTCGACGATCTTCCAGCGGACGGACAGGCCGGATCAGGCGCGCGAGCAGTTTGCCGCCGCGACCATGATGTACCGGGGGATGGGAATGGAGTTCTGGCTACGGCACGCCGAGATTATCGATTTTCGGCAAGAAATAACGCGCCAGTAACGCTGGACTAACGTCACCAATGACGCACGCCGCTCTATCCTTCGATTGAGGGAGCGATCGCACAAGCATGCACTTGGTCGCACCCTCGGAATGAGGGTGCCATGATCGGTCTGGATGGAGTCTCGGCCCAGGCATTGTCCGACGTCATCGGTGCCATCTACGACTGCGCACTGAATCCGCAGCTTTGGGCGACCACCTGCCGCAGGATCGCCGATCTCTGCGAGAGCACCGCGGGCGGCATCTGCGTTCACGACATGCGGCATGTCCAGAATGACCAGCTGTTCGTGTTCGGGTACGAGCAGACATTCCTGGAGAAGCTCGGCGAGAACTACGCCAGGACACCGATGGCGGCCGCGGACATCGTCGCCGAGGTCGGTCATGTCAGCGCGCTCTCGATGAATGATCTCGACGAGCTGCTCGAAAGCCGGTTCTACCGGGACATTCTCCAGCCTCACGGATTGCAGGACATCATCTGGTTTCCGGCTCTGCGAACCGGCGGCCGCATGGCTTCCATGCACGCCTCCCGGACGGAGAAGGTGCAGCGCTATCAGCAGATCGACATCGATCTGTTCAAGCTGCTGTCTCCTCACGTCTGCCGCGCTCTCACCATCTCCGATGCGCTCGACCTCAGGACCTTGCGGTCGGAGATGCTGGAGCGGACATTCGACATGCTTGCCGTCGGCGTTTTCCTGACGGCGCGCGACGGCCGGGTCGTCTACATGAATGAAACGGCCGAGCGCCAGATCAAGACCGGCAACGCCGTCAGCGTCGTCGGCAACAGAATTTTTCCGACCGACGTGGCTGCGCGCGCCGCGCTGTCCGCGGCCATCGACCAGGCCTCGCGCGAGGATGTCGACATGAGCGGGCACTCGCTCGCGATTCCCGATGTCGACGGCGCCGGCTATATAGCAACGCTGCTTCCGGTCGATCGCGGCCAGCGCAGCGGCATTCTCGCCCCGTTCGCCGCGTCCGTTGCCGTGTTCATGAAGGATCCCGCCGAAGTCCCGATGATGCCGGGCGAGGCCTTTGCCCGGCTTTACAAGCTGACCGGCGGCGAACTCCGCGTGCTGATGTCGCTTGCACAGGGTCTGGGCGCGAAAGAGGCAGCCGACATGCTCGGCATCGGCGAGCCGACCGTGCGCTCTCATTTGCAGCGCATCTTCGCCAAGACGAACACGACGCGGCAGGCCGATCTGCTTCGCCTGCTGCAAAGCTCGTCGCCGCCGCTGCTGCCCGCGCAGCAGGCAGTCAGCTGATTCATCCGCCAGCCCTCGCCTGACTCCTCGCCAGCGCCCGGCGTTCGGCCGCGTGGAACTCGCCCGGAAAGCAGAAAGACACAAACATTTCGCGCAACGGCATCCGCGCATCATCGGTTCCGATGATGCGGCGATGCGGGATCACTGATTACTTCCGCGCTCAACAGAGCAACGACTCGTATCCGCGCCGACCTTTCGGGCCGAAGATCGAGACATCAGGAGATCTGCGATGTCCGCAGCCAGTGGAACGCACCGCCTCGCGACGTCAGGTGACTCAAACCAGTCCGGGGCCTGGCGCCTCGCGCCTTACGGCTTTCTGGTCGGACTGATCGTGCTGGCCGCGTACGCGCAGACACAGCCCGCCGAGATATCGATCCATCCCACTGGTCCGTTGCCTGCGGTCAACATTCCCTGATCATCGACACTGACCGTGCGCGCATCGCTTGCGTCGAACTTCCGGAGATCATCATGCGGACCCTCGCTGCTGCTGCCATCGCAGAACTCTTTGCCCGCGCATTCAGCCCGGCCGTTCTCAGGCAATTCGCGCTGTGCTGCGCGGCCGTTCTGTTCGTGTGGCTGCTGTCGCTGACCCGCGGGTTGGATCTCAGCGCCGGATTTTTCTAGTCATACAATCTGGAGCCACGGATGAGCATCATCTCGACCATGTCCGCAACGGCCTCTGAAACCTCCGAACCGGAAACGCCGGGCATCTTCGCCTTCATCATGTCGGCGCTGCACGCCTCACGGCGACGTCAGGCAAGCCGCATCATGCGCCAATGCGAGCACCTGCTCACAAACGAACGCGAACAAGATTTCGGAGCAGACAAATGATCGTTGCGAACAGGACCGCTCAAGCAAGATTGCCGGCCCGGTCGCCGGAGCGCAGTGAAATGCGCTGGCTTCTCGCCGTCGCCGCCGCATTCCTCGTCGTTCACGTCGTCGCCGTTGTGATCTGGGGACGTGCGTCGGCAGGCGAGACCACAGCGCCGGCGCAGGCGACGATATCGCCCTTGTGCGACTAGCGGCCGCTCAGCCCTTGACGACGACCGCGCGGCCGTAGGGCGGCTGTGCCGCAACCGGCGGATTGGCGGTTTGTGCCGCGAGCTCGCCGATCAGGCGGTCGGCATCGGCGGCCATGGGATCGGGCGCCTGGATCACCAGACGCTCCAGCGCCCAGCGATAGGACGAGACGCGCTGTTCGAGGCTTTGCTGCACCCACTGCACGATCAAAGAGTTCTCCTGCATGCGCGCGACCGCATCATCCCTCTCCTTCGCAGAGAGCTCGGAGACCCGCGCCATGCTGGCATTGCGCTTCCTGTCGAGATCGATGACGCGGATCGCGGAACCGAAGAACGGCTCGAAACGGGTGATGTCGTTGCGCACGTCCTCGATCAGCTGCGCATAGCGCGAGGAATGCGAGCGGTGCGGCTCGTCGATCAGCGTGCGGCCGTACATGGTGCGGTCGAACACGATCTTCTGGTGCCAGGGCGAGGGTATCGTCTTGTAGTCGCCGAACACGCTCTTCCACGCGGGCCGCGACAGCGGCGGCTCGATCATGGGATAAGCGAGATCGCGAAGCTGGCGCTCGGCGTCGGTGAGCTGGAATTGCGAGGCCTTCAGGCCGAGGCTGCCGGTGGCCTCCCTGCCCAGCCAGCTATGCATGTCGTCGCTGCGCATGTCGGCGCGGGTGCGGCCGAAATCGCCGCCGCTACAGGCGCCTAGGCTCGCGCCCATGGCTGCGAGCAGGATGGCCGTGACGAGGTTGCGAATCTGGCAGATGGCTTCCGGCATTGCAAAGGCCGGATGTCAGCGACGGCGACGACGGCGTCCCGGCGCGGTGCCCTGCTCCGGCGGTCGATCGCCGCTGGTTTCGTCGCTCTCGCGCTCGATGCGGATGACGGGGAGGATCAGAATCGTTCCCATGTCCGCGCGCGGTGTGACGTCCCCCGACGAGCCTGCCCGGCGACCGGCCGGAAATTCGATAATGGTCCCCATATCAGCTCTCTATCAATTGCCGCGCGACCCGGCGCGCTCGTGCAACATGCATTCATTAAGATCAGTTCATGGTTAACGGGGTGTAAACGCCCGTTCGGGACCGTAACCGCACGGGCGGAATGCGGCGTCCCGTTGCGGCACGACAACGCCTCAAATTGCAGGGGGAACTTCACGGCTCGTTTTCCTTAACGAGCCTTTAAAGGAAGCTGCGCTAGGCTCGGGCCGAGTATCTCTTCCAGGTCGCGTATTTCTCCATGACCAAGTCGCTGTTTCCCGGATTCGACGGGCTGATGAGCCTCTCCCGTCGCGAAGGCGTCGATGTTCGCCCGACGCTGCTGCGCGTGCTGACGGACCTCTATGTCCAGTCGCCCACCCACAGCGACGACGAGCAGCGCCAGTTCATCGCGCTGGCCACGCGGCTGATCGACCAGGTCGACGATGCCACGCGTTCCTCCGTCAAGGCGAAGCTTGCGATCTATCCGCAGACGCCTGTTCCGGTGCTCCAGAAACTCGGACTGGTCGCGGCCCAGGAAGGCCGCAGGGTTCCGCTCGCGCGCGAAATTCGCAGCGCCCCGCAAGCGTCCTCCCCGGCCCCCGAGCCGACCGAGGCCGAGCAGCGCATGGCCGCCAACATGGCGATGCAGCCGAAGGAAGCGGCCGAAATCCACGACATGTTCTTCCGCGCCGATGCGAGCCAGCGCGCGTTGATCCTGCACAATCTGGCACAGACGCCGCTGAAGGCCGCGCCGCGAATTCCGACCGTGCGCGCCAGGCGCGCGATCCAGATCCTGGAGATGGCGGCGATCGCGAACGATGTCGAGAACTTCACCTACGAGCTCGGCGACAGCCTGATCCTGCCGTCGCGCGTCGCAGCCCAGATTGTCGACGATGCCGGCGGCGAAGCGCTCGCGATCGCCGCGCGCGCGCTCGACATGCCGAGCCCGAACTTCCAGCGCATCCTGCTGTTCTTCAAGCCGGAGATCGGCAATTCGGTCGACACGGTGTACCGGCTGTCGCGGCTCTACGATCGCCTCGATGACCGCTCCGCGCTGGTCATGCTGGCGGCCTGGCGCGGCTCGACGCTCGCGGTCACGCGCGCAAAGTATCAGTCGTCGCTGCATGACGGCGAACGCCAGCGCGCGCGCAGCACGTCGAGCCAGTCCCGGCCAAGCGTACAGCCCGGCTCCGCGCCCGCGGTGCGGACGGGCACCGACGGATCGTCGGAGCACTGATCTGCTTGCTTCCGGAGACCGCGACGCTGCGTGTTGGCACGCAGCACGCCCCAAACTCGTCATTGCGAGCGCAGCGAAGCAATCCAGAGTCCCTCCACGGAAAGATTCTGGATTGCTTCGCTGCGCTCGCAATGACGGTTGGGGCTAGGTTTTCGCCAGTTCGAGGAAATGCCGCCCGGCGCGGTCCTCGGTCTCGACGATCCAGGCGTCGGGATCGAAGCGGAGTTCCTTGGTCAGACGCTCCTCGACCGCAGGCTCCGGCATCGGCTGCGGCGCCAGCGGCACGAAGAAGCGGTCGACCGGCCGGCCGTCGTCATAAGATGTCTGCGGCGCCGGCACGTAGAGCATCGCATTGCCGTCGAGCAGCGACACCTTCACGAACACCGCCCCCGCCTCCTCGGCGCCGCGACGGCGCACCGCGCCGAACACGCCCTCGGTCTGGCACCGGCGCAGATAGGCAGAAACCCAGATGTTTGATTTCAAACGCATGAGCATACGATAGGCCAGTGCCGCAATCAGCACCAGCCTTCAGGTTTCAGGCTTGATGAAACGATGACGCCTACTCGACCGGATGGCCGATCGCGGCGCCGAGCTCGCGGAGCAGACGGTCGGACACCTGCCCTGTCACCTGCATCTTGTGCTCGCGCTCGAATTTCTGGATCGCGGACTGGGTCTCGGCGCCCATCGCACCCGTGACCTTCAAATTGCCGTAGCCGTATTCGGACAGCGCGCGCTGCACGCCGGCGATGCGCTTCGCGGCCGGGCTCTGCTGGACCGGAATCGGCGCCGGCGGACGCGCAACCGCAACCGATGGCGGCGTGGACGTCGTTTGCTTGACCAGATTGGTCATCGGATCGCCCGAGCGCAAAGTTGACGCCGTGGTCTCCGCGGGCTTCTCCGGCGCCTTCTCGGCCGGCCTGGGCTCGACGCGAAACTCGGTCGCCTTCGGCTCGAGCGGCGAGGTATCGGCACCGACCGGGCGCGGACGCGGCAAGGGATTGGCCAGTGGCACGGACGACGGTGCGGGAAGATTGATCACGGTGCCGAACATCGGCGCCGGATGACGGCCGGTCTGAAGGAACAGCGCGTTGGCAACGATCGCACTGACGGCGGCAACCGCAACGAGGCCGGCCAGCGTATCCTTCGGGCTGTGCAGCAGCACGCGCATCACGAGGTTGCGCTCGGTCTCGACATCGATGACCGCGGCCTTGGCGCCACGGCGGCGCGGAGCGGCTTGGTCCTTGGCAGACTTCTTAGGCACTTTTCTTCACCAGAGCAGGTTGGTCGTGATGTTCGACGGGAGATTCCTGACGCAGCACCGGCGTCAAGGTCGCGATCTTGCTCTCCGCCGGCATTCTATCGGCAGGTTTGGCCTGCGGCGGCGTGTAGACGAGCGGCAGCTTGACGGTGACGGCGGTGCCCTCGCCCAGTCTGCTTTGTACCGTCAATTCGCCGAGATGCAACGCCACCAGACTTTTCACGATCGACAGTCCGAGGCCTGTTCCTTCGTGGCGGCGTTGATAAGTCTTGCCGGCCTGGAAGAACGGCGCGCCGATGCGCTTGAGATCGTCGGGCGCGATGCCGACGCCGGTATCTGCGATCCGCAACGTGAGCTGCGAGCCCGTCACCGCGGCCGTCACCGAGACCTGGCCGCCGCGCTCGGTGAACTTGATCGCGTTGGCGACGAGGTTGAGCACGATCTGCTTGAACGCGCGCGGATCGCCGGTCATGACCGGCAGGTCCTGAGGTGCGTCGGTGATGAGGTCGATGCCGTTCTCCCGCGCCTTCAGCGCGAGCAGATTGCAGCAATGCATCAGCGAGGCGCGCGGCGCGAACGGCTCCGACGCGATCTCGAAATTACCCGATTCCATCTTCGACATGTCGAGGATGCCGTTGACGACCGAGAGCAGATGCTGGCCGGAATCGTTGATGAGCTGGGCGTATTCCCTGCGCTGGGCCGCGCCCAGCATCAGGGTCTGCTCCTGCGCGATCATCTCGGAGAAGCCGATGATGGCATTGAGCGGCGTGCGAAGCTCGTGGCTCATGGTGGCGAGGAAACGCGTCTTGGCGGCGTCGGCCGCTTCCGCGGCACTGCGCGCCTGATCGAGCACCTGCTCGGACAGCTTGCGGTCGGTGATGTCGCGCATCACGCCGACGACCTCGGCCTCGCGCATGGGATCACGGCCGATATCCTGGTCGAGCGGGCGGCAGCGCATCTCGACCCAGATGAAATCGACCTGACTGCGCTCGGAACCGACGGGCTCCCGCCGCAGCCGGAACTCGACGCTGCGCACGTCGCCGCGCGCGGCATCCGACAAAGCGGTGAGATAGGCCGGGCGATCGGCGACATGGACGCGGTCGAACAAGCCGTGACCATGCAATTGCGCGACGGGCATTCCGAGCATGGCTTCGGCCGCCGGCGAGATGAACTGCACCGCACCGTTGCGCTGATGCCGCGAAATGACGTCGCTCATGTTGCGCGCGAGCAGGCGATAACGCTCTTCCTCGCGCGACAGCAGCGTCACGCTGGTGCGTGCGAGCGACTCGGCACCGAACGCAAGACCCGCAGCATAGAGTGTCGCAGACGCGACGCCGAACGCCATCAACACGCCGCGCTCGGTTGCGCTGGCGTCGCCAGCCGGCATCCAGCCCCAGCCGAGCTGGCCGAGAATGATCAGGATCCCGACGCAGGACAATGCGAGCAGCGACGCAAAGGCCGCGACACGGCGCGAGGCCGACAATGCGGCTTCGAGGGGAACCACGACCAGCCAGATCGCGGCAAAGGATTCGATGCCGCCGGTGGTGCCCGCAATCGCCATGATCAGGCCGGCGAGCGCCAGCGACGACAGGACATGCGCGCCTTCATAACGGCCGGTGCGCGACAGGAACCAGGACAGGAGAATGGGCGCGATCAGCCAGGCGAAAGCCGCGACCTCGATCGCGCTCGGCGCGCCACGCATGGCGAGATAGACCGGGAATGCGGCAAAGGCTGCCAGGCTGCCCAGCAGCCGCGGCGCCATGAAGGCACGATGGCGTGCTCGCGTCAGCGCGTCGTAACGCGCGGAAGGATGCAGCAGCGCATCGAGACAATCGCGGATGATACTCAAAACTGTCACGGGTCTCGCGCTTCGGCTCACTCGTCTTAGAAGACGCGCCGGAAACGCCTCCTTATCGTTGAGCCACCGTGTCAGAGCGACCTTAAACGAGTGCTAAGGCGATGCCGCCGGCCGCCGGACACCGTGTCATCGCGGAGATTTTTAAGCGATTTGGCGATGTCATCGTCGGGGATGGTGAACACAGGGTTTCACCATTTCCGGCATGGTTTCGAATTGGTGGATTTGCGATGGCGGCAGAATTACGGCCCTTGCCGTCAATCGAAAATTTACGAGACCGGGCTTTGCAAAGATTTTTCCGTAAATTTTCCGCGAATTAAGCGGAAGGCAATCACTTGCGATTTATCGACAGTTGCTAGGTCCGACGCGCTCTGCGGATATCGCCGCGGCGGGATCTAACGTACAGGTCGACAAGATGCGCTTTCTGCTCCGCATCACATTCTGGCTCGGGCTGGTGCTGGTGCTCCTGCCGCGGGACAAGACACCCGAATCGGAGAAGCTGCCGCAGATCGGTGCCGCCGACGCGGTGCAGGCTGCGACCGCGGCCGTCTCCGACGTGACCCAGTTCTGCAAGCGCCAGCCGGCGGCCTGCGAGGTCGGCGGACAGGCCGCGACCATCATCGGCCAGCGCGCCCAGGACGGCGCGAAGAAGCTCTACCAGATCATCAACGACAAGAAAGAGCAGCTCGAGAAGAGCGACAAGACCGACAAGAAAGCGCCCGACCACACCGGCTCCATCGCACTGGCCGGCGAAGGCGATGCCGCATCGAGCGAGGCGCCGCGCGACACATTGAGCCAGGACGACCTCGCGCTGGAATGGCGCGGCCCGGGCCTCGCGAATTAGCCCTCAAAACCTATCGATTTCACGGCTTTCCGTCCCTATATTGGCCCGAACAGGAAGTTTGGGCCGACATGACGACGATCGACGAAATCAGGGACAATTTCGAGCTTTTGGACGAGTGGGACGACCGCTACCGGTACGTCATCGAGCTCGGCCGGACCCTTGAACCGATGCCGGAGGCCGAGCACTCCGCCGAGAACAAGGTGAATGGCTGCGTCAGCCAGGTCTGGCTCCAGAAACTGGTCGACCGCGACGGCGGCGCGCCGATCCTGAAATATCGCGGCGACAGCGACGCGCATATCGTGCGCGGACTGGTCGCGATCGTGCTCTCGCTCTACTCGGGCCGCACGCCGCAGCAGATCCTCGATACCGACGCGATCGCGGTGTTCAACGAGTTCGGCTTTCGCGATCATCTCTCGCCGCAGCGCTCCAACGGCTTGCGCTCGATGGTCGAGCGGATCAAGACCGACGCGAAAGAGGCGCTCGCGGACGCGTCGTAGGATGGGCAAAGTGGAAGCGTGCCACCATTTGCGTGTGATTGATAGACTACGTGGGCACGGCGCTTCGCGCCTTTGCCCACCCTACGGGATCTCGCCCCGCGCTACTTCCGTTTCCGCTGCTGCTGTCCCAAGCCCATCTGCTTCGCCAGTTGCGAGCGCGCCACTGCGTAGTTCGGTGCGACCATGGGATAGTCGGCCGGCAGGCCCCATTTCTCGCGATATTGCTCCGGCGTCATGTTGTACTGGGTGCGCAGATGGCGCTTCAGCGACTTGAAGCGCTTGCCGTCTTCGAGGCACACCAGATAATCCGGCGCGATCGACTTCTTCAGCGACACCGCGGGCTTTGCCGGTTCGAGCGGCACGGCGTCAACCCGGCCCGAGGAAACGCGCACGAGCGCGCCATGCACCTGGCTGATCAGGCTCGGAATCTCGGCGGCCGGCGTCGGGTTGTTGCCAACATAGGCCGAGACGATGCTCGCCGTCAGCTCAATGAAATTCTTAGCCCCGGCATCCGACATGGGCCCGACCTTTCCTCACCTTGCGTCTCGCGGGATTGACGACGCCAAAGTATTCCGTGTCAACAATACGTTCGGCTGAAATAAGACGACTGACCAATATCGACTGGTTACTGACGGGGCGACGCGAACGACGGCGCTTGACTTGAGCCGGGCGAGCTTCAGCCGCCCCGCTGATCGAGATGGGCGCGCAGCTCGTCGATCGAGGCAAAGCGCATCATGCCCTCCGGCATCTGCGCCTCGATCGAGCCGTCCGAATAGAGCGAATAGGCCATGCCGTCGACGACACCGGATTTCAGCACGGTCACGGACGCCTGCTCGATGGCCGGCGCCGGCTCGGGTGCAGGCGGTGGGGGCGGAGCGGTTTCCGCAAAGGGCGGGCGCGGCGGCGGCGGCCGGCGCGCGGCGACCGGCGGCTCCGGTGGCCGCATGCGGTCGGGCTTCGGCCAGGCGTCGTCGAAGCTTGCAGGCTGACTATCCGGAGCGGCCGGCTCCGCGGGCTCATCATGAGGCGACACGCCGTCGGTCGACTTCGCCTCAGCACGCTCACGCTCCTTGCGGGAGGTCGAGGCGAACATCAGGTTGCGACGGCGCGGCGTGTCCGGAGCCGCTGGCGGCGGGGGGGCTTCAGGTTCCGGCGGCGGGAGCGGCGCTTCAACGCGCGGACGTTCGCGCGCGACAGCATCGTTCTGCCACGGCGGCGGGCCAGCGGCAGGCGGCGGCGGAGGTGAAGTCGGCTCGATCCTCGCGGCCGGAGCAGGTGAAGGCTCGGGCGCGCCAGGCGTCGCGAGACCTGGCAGCACGGGCCTGACGCGAACATCGGAGGGCGCGGCGGATCCGGCCAGCCTGCGGGCGATGCCCTTCAGTTCCACGACCACGACGTAGAGACCGGCCAGTAACATTCCGGAGCAGACGCCAATAGTGCCGGCGATTATGAGGGTGCTGCCGAGACTGAATTCCCTGACGGTGAAGCCAAACAGGATCGCAAGGAGGCCCGCCACGACGGCGAAAATCCCCGCAATCAACAATGCCAACGTCATCGAACTCACCCCCGGCCGCGGATCCATCCGCGACACCCGTTACGCCACGATACCGTCATACTGTGTTCCTCGCCAACGGCCAATTGTGGGCGGTGTTCCTAATGGGAAGGAAATCAGGGACTTATTCACATTCCCTTCAGCTACGGATCGGTACTTCTATGCTGCTCTCAACTGTTCGGATTTGCTGCGTCGCATCAGGAATTTAGCCATAATGCCCAATTACTTGGTAATGGAACTGCGCTATAGGGATTCCGGGGAAGTGGCCCGCGCGCACCGGCAGGGCCAAGAGGGGATTCCGGGTCACCAATAGCCATGACATCCATCACGACGTCGGCGATCGACACGCCGCTGCGGCGCTCGGTTGAACGGACTTGCGACGATCTCGCCATGCTGGTGCTGGCTGCGGTCGCCGTCATCGCAGGCTTGACCTTCCGCGACTACGGCCTCGGCTGGGACGATTACACCCACGCTGAATATGCCGACCTGCTGCTGCGCATGTTCGGTTCCGGCTTCAAGGACACCGCAGCGCTCTCCTTTGCGAATCTCTACATGTATGGCGGCGGCTTCGACATGGTCGCCGCCCTCCTGCACAAGGTCATTCCGCTCGAGCTGTTCGAGACGCGACGCCTGCTCGGCGCGATCGTCGGCGTGGTCGGCCTTGCCGTGACATGGCGCCTCGGCCGCCGCATCGGCGGCCCGCTTGCCGGCCTTGCCTCGCTCCTGCTGCTCGCACTGTGCCCGATCTTCTACGGCCACATGTTCATGAACCCGAAGGACGCGCCCTTCGCGGTCGCCATGATCATCCTGATGCTCGGCCTCGTCAGGCTCGCCGAGGAATATCCAAAGCCGTCGCCGCGCACGATCCTGATCGTCGGCCTCGGTGCGGGCCTGTCGCTCGGCTGCCGCGTGCTCGGCGGACTTGCGCTGGTCTATGCCCTGGTCGGTTTCCTGCCGCTGCTGCTGGAGGAGCTGCGCAACGAAGGTCTGCGCGAAGCGGCCCGGCGCTTCGCCCATGTCGTCTACGTGCTGCTGCCCGGCCTCGTGTTCGGCTATCTCGTGATGGGCCTGATCTGGCCGTGGTCGATCATGGAGCCCGGCAATCCCTTCGAGGCGCTGACCTACTTCTCGCATTTCTTCGAGAAGCCGTGGAAGGAGATGTTCGACGGCGCGATCGTGTCGGTGCCGGACATGCCATGGTCCTATCTGCCGACGCTGTTCGCGCTCCAGCTGCCCGAGGTGATGCTGGTGCTGATGGGCGGCGCCGTGGTCTCCACCTTCGCCATGCTGCCTCGAAACGAGGTTCCGGCGCGCCGCAAGACCATCATGCTGATGCTGACGCTGGCGGCGACCCTGCCGCTTGCGATCGCGATGGTGAAGCGGCCCGCGCTCTACAACGGCATCCGTCACTTCGTGTTCGTGATCCCGCCGATGGCAGTGCTCGGCGGCGTCGCCTTCGCCTGGGCGATGGAGCGCCTGCGCGCCAATCACCGCACCTGGCAGCCGGTCGTGCTCGCCACCTTCTGCTTCGGCCTCGCGCTTTCGCTGGCCGAGATGATCCGGCTGCATCCGTATCAATATACGCACTTCAACCACATCGCCGGCACCGTGCGCGGCGCCGACGACCGCTTCATGCTGGACTATTGGGGCCTCGCGCTGAAGCAGGCCTCCGACGATTTGCGCGAGCAGCTGGTCGAGCGCCAGGAAGTGCCGCCGGCAACCCGCAAATGGAAGGTCGCGGTGTGCGGTCCGCAGCGTCCGGCGCAGGTCGCGCTCGGGCCCGACTTCACCATCGGCTGGGATTCCAACGCGGCCGATTTCGCCATGACGCTCGGCGAGTTCTACTGCAAGGGCCTCACCGCGCCCGTGATGGTCGAGATCAAGCGCGACGACGTGGTGTTCGCCCGCGTCTACGACATCCGCGGCCGCGGCATTTCCAGCCTGCTCTCGATCCCGGCGCCGTAATAATCTTCTCTCCTGTCGCCCGGATGGCGCGAAGCGTATCCGGGGACAGCGGCCCCGCATTGCGCTGCGCTCCATGCGGGCTACGCTGGGCTGCTGCGATTTGACCGCCTTGCTGTGAACCCCGACCAAGACTAGGCTCCCGCCCCGCAACAACGATGTTTCGGAGAGACCAGCCATGTCGCCAGCGGAAGCCCGCCTGAAGGAAGTGCCGTCGAACATGACGGAGGCCGAGTGGCAGCAACGGGTCAATCTCGCCGCCTGCTATCGCCTGGTCTCGCTGTACGGCTGGGACGATCTGGTCGACACCCATATCTCCGCGCGCGTGCCCGGCCCCGAGCATCACTTCCTGATCAACCCCTACGGGCTGATGTTCGACGAGATCACGGCCTCGAGCCTGGTCAAGGTCGACTTGCACGGCAACCAGCTCAGCGAGAGCGAATACAGCATCAACCCCGCCGGCTTCACCATCCATTCGGCGATCCACGAGGCGCGCGAGGACGCGGCCTGCGTGCTGCATCTCCACACCCTCGACGGCACCGCAGTGTCGAGCAGCGCCGAGGGCCTGCTGCCGCTGAACCAGACCGCGCAGCTCGTCACCCACGACCTCGCCTATCACGACTATGAGGGCATCGCGCTCGATCATGACGAGCGGCCCCGGCTCCAGAAGGACCTCGGCGACCACAACCACATGCTGCTGCGCAATCACGGCACGCTGACTGTCGGCCGCTCGGTCGCCTCCGCCTTCGAGCGCATGTACCATCTCGAGCGCGCCTGCTCGATGCAGGTGCGCACGCGCGCGCTGGGCACGCCGGTCTATCCGGTCGAGGAGATCGCGATCGAGAAGAACACCGAGCTGCTCGCCAACCGCGACCGCGCCGAGCTGCGCGCCACCAATTTGGTGTGGCCGCCGCTGCTGCGCAAGCTCGACCGCGAGCTGCCGGGCTACCGGTCTTGAGATTTTCGAGATTTCGTGTAGGGTCGTCGCCAACACCCTCTACACGTTTCGGAATGAAACGCCGCCCAATTCCGGGCGGCGTTTTTGTTTGGGGGTGGTCGCTATCACCGTCACCCTGAGGTGCTCGCCTCTTCGGCGAGCCTCGAAGGGCGACGGCCCGGCTGCATCGGGGGCCGCGCATCCTTCGAGGCTCCCGGCGCGATGCTTTGCATCGCGCCACTCGCACCTCAGGATGACGGGAGACGCAGTGCGGTTGTTGCCAGTCTCGTAGGGTGGGCAAAGCGAAGCGTGCCCACGTCCTTTCGCAATCATTGAGATGGTGGGCACGGCGCTTTGCGCCTTTGCCCACCCTACGGCAGCGTGCCTACTTCACTTCCGCCAAGGCCGCGAGGATCCTTGCCCACGAGCGGATGCCCTTCTGGAAGCTCCTCAGGTCGTACTTCTCGTTCGGCGAGTGGATGTTGTCGTCGTCGAGGCCGAAGCCGACCAGCAGCGAGTCCAGCCCAAGCGTGCGCTTGAAGTCGGCGACGATCGGGATCGAGGCACCGGAGCCCATCAGCACCGTCTCCTTGCCCCATTCTTCCGTCAGCGCCTTGCTGGCGGCAGCGAGCGGCTTCATGTTCCAGTCGAGCGCGACGGCGGGCGCGGCGGAGTGGTCGCCAAACTCGACCTTGCAGTCGCCCGGCAGCCGCGCGGTCACATAGTCGCGAAACGCCTTGCGGATCTTCTGCGGGTCCTGCCCCTCGACCAGACGGAACGAGACCTTGGCTGAGGCGTGCGACGGGATCACCGTCTTGGAGCCCTCGCCGATATAGCCGCCCCAGATGCCGTTGACGTCGCAGGTCGGACGCGAGGAGGCTTGCTCGATCAGCAGCCGGCCCTTCTCGCCGGCCGGGATCGACAGCCCGATCGGCTTCAGGAACATCTCCGGCGTGAGGTTGAGCTTCTTCCACTGCTCCAAAATGTCGGGCGGCAGATCTTTCACGCCGTCATAGAAGCCGGGGATGGTGATGCGGTTGTCGTCGTCGAACAGGCCGCCGAGAATTTTCGTCAGCACCCGGATCGGGTTCATCGCGCTGCCGCCGAACACGCCGGAGTGCAAATCGCGGTTCGCCGCGGTGATCTTCAGCTCTTCATAGAGCAGGCCGCGCAGCGACGTCGTGATCGCCGGCGTGTTGCGGTCCCACATGCCGGTGTCGCACACCAGCACGTAATCGGCCTTGAACTCGTTCTTGTTGGCCTCGATGAATGGCACGAAATTCTTCGAGCCGACCTCCTCTTCGCCTTCGATCAGGAAGGTGACGTCGATCGGCAGCGAGCCCGTCACCTTCTTCCAGGCGCGGCAGGCCTCGACGAAGGTCATGACCTGGCCCTTGTCGTCCTCGGCGCCGCGCGCGACGATGATCTTGCGGCCGTCGGCATGGTCGGTGACGACGGGCTCGAACGGCGGACGGTGCCAGAGATTTTCCGGATCGACCGGCTGCACGTCGTAATGGCCGTAGAAGATCACATGCGGCCGTCCGCCTGCACCGGTCTTGCCGACGATAGCGGGATGGCCGGCGGTCGGCCGCACTTCGGTGGCGACACCGAGGCTCGCGATGTCCCTGGCGAGATGCTCTGCCGCCGCCTTGCAGTCATCGGCAAAGGCCGGATCCGCGGAGATCGATTTGATCCGCAACAGCGAGAACAGGCGATCCAGGCTGTTGTCGAAATCCTTGTCGATGTGGTCGAGCACGGATTGAAGCTGCGCATTGGCCATGGTCGGATTCCCTGACGTCTGAGTCTCAAGATGGTTGCGGTTTTAGCGCCGCCGCGTCGCCAGAGCCAGCCGTAACCGTCGGATGCCGGATGTGCCATGCGAGACACCCTGCGAGGATTGCGGTCGCAACCAGGTTATTTCCCCAAGCCTGGATGACATTGGGAAACCACGGCAGCGACAGCAGCATGAGGACGCCGGCAGCGCCCAGCGCCAGCCAGGTTCCGAGCCGAACATTCCATCGCGCATCGAAGGCGGCACGATGCATCAGCACCGTCATCGGGAAGAACAGCCACATGAAGTAATATTGCCGCGCCAATGGCGAGGCCACCGTCATCAGGCAGAACAGGATGCCGAGCTCCTCGGCATCCGAGCGCGCCGTCCGCAATCGTTGCGGCGGCATCACCGCGAGGAAGCCGAGCCCGAGCAGCGCCGAGACCGCCAGAACGATCCAGTTCGCCGTCTTGTAGTCGACGTCGACGATATTCATCGTGCGCGGCGGCTTGTTGGGGTCTTCCTGATTGTAGTTGATCGGCCGGACCAGGCGGTGCGTCACGGCAATGACGGACTGGTTGACCCACGACCAGTTCTGCTCGTCGCGCTGGCCGAAGCCCTTTTCCGAGCTCGTGCCGACCATGCCCTGGTACCAGGTCTTCAGCTCGGCGGCGTTGCGTTCGAAGCCGCGGATCGGCGCCGGCACAACATAAAGAAGGATGCCGGTGAAGGCGACCGTGGCGATGGCAGCCGCCCATTTCCGCCGCCAGACGAGATAAGGCAGCACCGCGATCGGAAACACCTTGATGGCGGTGGCCAGCGCGAACAGGAAGCCGGCGAGCCAGCCGCGCTGACGCTGCAACAGCCAGAAGCCCCACAGCATCATCGCCAACAGGACGAGGTTCGGCTGGCCGAGGTCGAACTGATCGAACACGAAGGTCACGGTGACGAGGGCCGGCAGCGCTTCCAGCCATGGACCGGGCTTGCGGTCCGAGCCGGTCATGACGTTGGAGAACATCCCCGTGTACCACCAGGCCAACACATTCAGGACCGACAGCACGGTGTAGAGCGCGAGCTTGCCGAACCAGCTCGGGATCGCGAGCAGGATCGCCGGCAGGGGCGGGTAGATGAACTCGAAATAGGCGTGGACGTCGCTGGGATAGAGCGCCCCGCCATGCAGCACCTGCTGCCCGGCCCAGTACCACAGCGCGTAATCCTTGGTCTTGCCGTGACCGAAGATCTCGGGACCGAGGACGTCGGCGGTCAGGACGGCGCAGCAAAGCAGGAAGAGCAGGTCGAGGGGCGCGCGCAGCGACAGGCGTCTCGGCGCGTCAGGCTTGGGCAAGGATTCGGTCGGGGTCACATTATGTCCAGTCGGCAACATCTAGCACGTAGCAGACCGGCGCGAGCTTGGAGACCCCCTATCACTCGAAATTGTGGTGTAGTGGCAAGCAGTTTTCCTGTGGCCATCCTTCGAGACGCCCGCCTTTGGCGGGCTCCTCAGGATGAGGTCTGGTTTCCCGGCTAGATTTTAGACCCTCATGGTGAGGAGCCCGCGCAGCGGGCGTCTCGAACCATGCAGGCCCAAGTCAAGCGAGTTGCCGCCTGCCTACCTGCGCAGCAGCCCACCGAGCGCACCGCGAACCAGGGTGCGGCCGATCGAGCCGCCGAGCTGGCCTGCGACCGATTTGCCGATATTGGCCGCCATGCCGCCGATCACCTGGTTGGTGACCGATCGCGTCATGTCGCGCGCGATGACTTGCCCGGTCGACAGACGGCCGCGCTTGACATTGGTGCCGAAGATGGTGCCGACGATCGAGCCGATCTGGCCGAGGATGCCGCCGCCACCTCCGCCGGCCGCGCCGGCATCGGCCGTCGCAGCCGTGCCGGCGATGCGCTTCTGGATCATCTCATAAGCGGACTCGTCGTCCACGGCGGTGTCGTATTTGCCCTTCACCGGGCTCGCATCCATGATCGCCTTGCGCTCTTCCGGCGTGATCGGTCCGATGCGGGCCGATGGCGGCCGGATCATGACGCGCTCGACCATCGCAGGCGTGCCATTGCCTTCGAGGAAGGACACCAGCGCCTCGCCCTTGCCGAGCTCCATGATCACCTTGGCGGTGTCGAGCTTCGGGTTGGGCCGGAAGGTCTGCGCCGCGGCGGCGACCGCCTTCTGGTCGCGGGGCGTGAAGGCGCGCAGCGCGTGCTGCACCCGGTTGCCGAGCTGCCCGAGCACACGGTCGGGCACGTCGATCGGGTTTTGCGTCACGAAATAGACGCCGACGCCCTTGGAGCGGATCAGGCGGACCACCTGCTCGATCTTGTCCATCAACGCCTTCGGCGCGTCGTTGAACAACAGATGCGCCTCGTCGAAGAAGAACACCAGCTTCGGCTTGGGAAGATCGCCGGCCTCGGGCAGCTCCTCGAACAACTCCGACAGCATCCACAGCAGGAATGTCGCGTAAAGCCGTGGGCTCTGCATCAGCTTGTCGGCAACGAGGATGTTGACCATGCCGCGGCCGTCGCGGTCGGTCTTCATGAAATCCTTCAGCGTCAGCGCCGGCTCGCCGAAGAATTTGGTGGCGCCCTGGTTCTCCAGCACCAGAAGCTGGCGCTGGATGGTGCCGACAGTGGCCTTGGTGACGTTGCCGAATCCTTGCGCCGCCTTCTTGATGTCGGCGAGCGGACCTTCTTCGGCGTCCGCCGCCTTCTTGCCGGCATCGGGCACGATGGCATCGAGCAGCGCGCGCAGATCCTTCATGTCGATGAGAGTCAGGCCGGCGTCGTCGGCGACGCGGAAGGCGACGTTGAGCACCCCTTCCTGCACATCGTTCAGATCGAGCATGCGTGCGAGCAGAAGCGGTCCCATCTCCGTGACGGTCGCCCGCACCGGATGGCCCTGCTCGCCGAAAACGTCCCAAAATACCGTCGAAAACTGGTCGGGCTGAAAGTTCAGCCCCATCTCGGTGGCGCGCTTGAGGATGAAGTCCTTGGCTTCGCCGACCTCGGAGATGCCGGAGAGGTCGCCCTTGATATCGGAGGCGAAGACCGGAACACCGGCGCGCGCAAATCCTTCCGCCATCACCTGCAGCGTTACCGTCTTGCCGGTTCCGGTTGCACCGGTGACGAGACCATGGCGATTGGCAAGCGCCAGCGTCAGCCATGCCTGCTCGCTTCCCTTGCCGACGAAGATCTTGTCGTCGGTGTCGCCGAGCTTGCTGTCCTGTGCCGTCATTGTTCTCTCTGATCTCTCTGCCATGTTTCGCGTATTGAAATTCAAACGCACCGGCCCCGTAGTTTAACGCATCTCGCGTGCCAATTAAAACCGTTCAACGCGCCCCGAGCATGCGACATTGTCGGAAACATGCGGGACGACATCAGCCGAAAGTAGGAACGTTGCGTTCGCACCGCGGCAATTTCTCGCTGATTCCATCTCCGCTCTTGCATCGCTGCAACACTTTTCGCGCCTTCGAGAATGAATCGGAACGTTGCCTGCGTTCATCGCTTGTATTTCACATCACACCGGCTCAAGATCATTTTCGAAGAAATACTCCGGGATGCGAACCGGTTGAGGGGCGGGCCTTATGGACGAGCTGATCGGGCGGCTGGCGACAAACGCCAGCATAGATAATGCTGTCGCCGAAAAGACCGTCGGCATTATCCTGGGCTTCCTCCGTAGCGAAGGTCCTCCCGAGAACGTCGAAGCCCTGATCGACCAGATCCCCGGCGCGGAAGCCGCGATCGAGGCGTCCAAGAGCGGCGGCGGACTGTCGCGGCTGATGGGCGGCGGCTTGATGGCGGTCGGCACGCGCCTGATGGGCCTGGGACTTGGCATGTCCGAGATTCAGAATATTGCGCGTGAACTTTTCCGCTACGGCCGAGACAAAATCGGAGCGGATCAGATGGGCAAGATCATCGCCGGCACTCCGGGCCTCAGCCAGTTCGCCTGAGCGACGTATTTCATATCGAGTATCATGACATATCCGATCTCCGAGATTGAGGGCCTGCCGGCCTTTGCCGCCAACAAGTTGAAGGCGCAAGGAATCCGCACGACCGACGCGCTGCTCGAGGCGGCCTCGACCGTGAAGGGCCGCAAGGCGCTTTCCGCCAGGACCGGCATCAGCGAGCAGCAATTGCTCGAATGGGCCAACGTCTCGGACTACATGCGCATCCCCGGCATGGGCCGCGCCAAGGTCGGCCTCGTCCGCGCCGCCGGCGTCACCACCGTGCGCGAGCTGTCCTATCGGAATCCGGCAAGGCTGGCCCAGAGCATGCGGGAAGCCAACGAGAAGAAGAAGCTGCTCCGCATCCTGCCGTCGGAAAAGTCGGTCGGCGACATCATCGCCAAGGCGAAGAAGCTCGCGCCGAAGATCACGTATTGATGGTTGCTCTCACCCCGTCATCCTGAGGTGCGAGGCACGGGACGCAACGCGTCCCGTGGCGAGCCTCGAAGGATGAGCGGCCATCGCTACATCCGCGCGGAAAGAGCCGGGCCGTCGCCCTTCGAGGGCCGCCGAAGAAGCGGCCACCTCAGGGTGACGGTGAGAGAGCAGCGCATCCCCAAACTCCGTCGTCATACCCCGCTCCAGTGCGCAAGTGCGCACAAGGCGGGCAATGACAGCGAGAGTGTTGGCCTTGAATCCCCCCTCCCCGACCGCTAAAGCGAGCCGCATGAATGCCTCGCCCTCTCCATCCGTCCCGCCGGCCGGCTCGGCCGGGCCAGATGCGCTGCGGACGCTGCTGGAACGTCCTCTCCCGGCGGTGATGGGCGTGCTCAACGTCACCCCGGACTCGTTCTCGGACGGCGGCGAGTTCATCTCGCCCGGGCTGGCGCTCGAACGGGCGCGGGCGATGATCGCTGATGGCGTCGACATCATCGATATCGGCGCCGAATCCACCCGCCCCTACACCGGCGCCAAGGCGGTCACGGCGGCGGACGAACTGGCGCGGCTGAAACCGGTGCTGGCAGGCGTCGTCGCGCTCGGCGTTCCCGTCTCGATCGACAGCATGAAGGCCGACGTCGTGGCTTTCGCGCTCGACCAGGGCGCGGCCATCGCCAACGACGTCTGGGGTTTGCAACGCGACACAGCCATGGCGCCGATGGTGGCCGCGAAAGGCGTCCCCGTCATCGTCATGCACAACCGCGACAGCGTCGACCCTGCCATCGACATCGTCGCCGACATGAAGGCGTTCTTCCTGCGCTCGCTGGATATCGCCGCCAAAGCCGGCATCGCGCGCGAAAAAATCGTGCTCGATCCCGGTATCGGGTTCGGCAAGACGGCCGAGCAGAGCATGATCGCACTGGCGCGGCTGCGCGAGCTCGACATGTTCGGTCTGCCGATCCTCGTGGGTGCCTCGCGAAAACGCTTCATCGCCTCGGTGTCGCCGTCGGAGCCGAAAGAGCGGCTCGCCGGCTCGATCGCCGCGCATCTGATCGCCGCGCAGCGCGGCGCCAGGATCATCCGCACCCATGACGTCGCCGAGACCTTGCAGGCCCTGCGGGTCGCGAACGCAATCGAGAGCAAGCCAGAGAGCAAGCCATGACCGATACGATCTTCGTCACCGGCCTGTCGATCCACGCCCGCCACGGCGTGATGGAGCACGAGACCGAAGTCGGCCAGCGCTTCGTCATCGACCTCGAACTCTATACCGATTTGTCGGAGCCTTCGCGCAGCGACCGGTTGTCCGATACGGTGTCCTATGCCGACGTCGTGGCGACCACGACGGCGGCGTTCAAGAACACCAATTACAAGCTGCTGGAGCGCGCGGCGGGCGCGGTTGCGGACGCCATCCTGTCGCATTTCCCGCGCATCCGTGCGGTAAAAATCACCGTGCACAAGCCGCATGCGCCGATCGCCGCGATCTTCGACGACGTCGGCATCATGCTGACGCGCTCACGGCACCCTTGACATGGCGAGCGTCCTGATCGCACTCGGCGGCAATGTCGGCGATGTCCGAACGACATTCCGCAAGGCGATCGCCCACATCTGCGGCATGGCGCAAGCCGCCGTGATCGCGCGCTCCTCGGACTACAGCACTCCGCCCTGGGGCGACGAAGACCAAAGTCCTTTCATCAATGCCTGCGTCGAGATCGAGACCGACCTCGATCCGCACGCGCTGCTGTTTGTGATGCAGAAGGTCGAGCAGAAATTCGGCCGCACGCGGGACAAGGACCGGCAATGGGGCCCGCGCACGCTCGATCTCGACATGATCGCCTATGACGATGTCAGCTTTCAGAAGCCGGATCTGACCCTGCCGCATCCGCGCCTGTTCGAGCGCGCTTTCGTGCTGGTGCCGCTCACCGAGATCGCGCCCGACCGCGTGATCTCAGGCATTCGTGTGCGCGACGGGCTTGCCAGCGTCTCGACGCAAGGCATTGAGCGGCTTCCGGATACCGGTTAACCAAAAACAACCGTTTGCAGGGGCGGTCCGCCGTGGCAATTTCGCCTGCGAACAACAAGCCGTTTGGGAGCCCTTGGCCGTATGACCTCCGTGACTGACGACCTGAAGCTGGCGGCCGATTTTCCCAAGGCGACCGTCGACGACTGGCGCAAGCTGGTCGACGGCGTGCTGAAGGGCGCGCCGTTCGAGAAGCTGGTCGGCAAGACCTATGACGGCATCAAAATCGACCCGCTCTATCCGCGCGCCAGCGGCGTTGCGGCCGTGGTCGGACGGCCGGCCGCCGCGCCGTGGCAGATCATGCAGCGGATCGACCATCCCGATGCGGCCATGGCGAATGCGCAGGCACTGACCGATCTGGAGAACGGCGCAACGGGGCTCGCGCTGGTGTTTGCCGGCGCCAACGGCGCGCACGGTTTCGGCCTGGAACCTTCGGCCGATGCCGTCGCAAAGCTGTTGAAGGACATTCATCTCGACGCCGGCATCGGCATCGAGCTCGAGATCGGACCGCAATCGCGGATGGCCGCGATCCATGTCGCGGAATATGTGAAGAGCAACGGCCTCGATCCCGCCGCCTGCAACGTCCGCTTCGGCCTCGATCCGCTCGCAGCTGGCGCCGTGTGGGGTCACAGCCCTTATACCTGGGAGGAGATCGTCCCAGCCGTCACCGGCGCGATCAAGGGTCTCGCCGCACTCGGCTTCAAGGGACCGTTCGCGTCCGCCGACGGACGCGTGATCCACGATGCCGGCGGCTCGGAGGTGCAGGAGCTTGCCTTCGTGCTCGCCTGCGGCGTGGCCTATCTGCGTGCGATCGAAAGTGCCGGCGTTCCGCTGGAGCAGGCACAGGGCATGATCTATGCGCGGCTTTCCGCCGATGCCGACCAGTTCCTGACCATGGCCAAATTTCGCGCGCTGCGGCTGCTATGGGCGCGCATCGAAACAGCATGCGGGCTAACGCCAAAGCCCCTCTTCATCGCAGCCGATACGGCGTGGCGCATGCTGACGCAGCGCGACCCTTACGTGAACATGCTGCGCGCAACCATCGCGACTTTCGCGGCGGGGCTTGCCGGCGCCAATGCGATCACCGTGCTGCCGCATACGCTGGCGCTCGGCCTGCCCGATCCGTTCGCGCGGCGCGTGGCGCGCAACACGCAAACCCTGTTGCTGGAAGAAAGCAACCTCGCCAAGGTCAGCGATCCCGCCGCAGGCGCAGGTGGCATCGAGACGCTGACAGCGCAACTCTGCGACGCGGCCTGGGTCTTGTTCCAGGAAAGCGAAAAAGCCGGCGGCGCCTTCGCCGCGCTTCAGCAGGATGTGTTCCAGAGCAAGGTCGCGACGGCGCGAAAGGCGCGCGACGCCAATATCGCAAAGCGCCGCGACGTGCTGACCGGCGCCAGCGAGTTTCCGAACCTGCATGAACGCGAGACGGCGGTCCTGAAGGCAACGCCGGTCGCGCTCGCGCCCTATGGCGAGCAGAAGTACAAGTTCGACGCGCTGCCGCCGATCCGGCTGGCAGCGCCGTTCGAGGCACTCCGCGACAAATCCGATGCGGCGCTGAAGGCGCGCGGCGCGCGGCCAAAAGTGTTTCTGGCCAATCTCGGCACGCCGGCCGATTTCACGGCGCGCGCGACCTTCGCGAAGAGCTTCTTCGAGGCCGGCGGCATCGAGGCAATCGACAGCGAGGGCTTTGCCGATCCGGCCAAGCTGGCTGCCGCGTTCAAAGCCTCCGGCGCGGAGTTGGCTTGCGTCTGTTCCAGTGACAAGGTCTATGCGGAACACGCCGAAGCTTCGGCGAAGGCCCTGCAAAGCGCGGGCGCGCGACATATCTATCTGGCGGGACGCCCGGCCGAGGCCGAGGCGGCCCTCCGTGCAGCCGGCGTCACGGGTTTTGTTTTCGCCGGCGGCGATGCGCTTGCCATTCTGCAAGACGCATACCTTCGGATGGAGCAGGCATGACCGAGACCAGCAAACCCGTTCTCACCGGCGGCTGCCAATGCGGCGCGGTGCGCTTTGCGCTCTCCGCCGCGCCGAACCGGGTTTCGATCTGCCACTGCCGGATGTGCCAGAAGGCCAGCGGCGCGCCGTTCGCTTCGTTTGCCGACATCAACCGGACCGATTTTGCCTGGACCAAAGGCGAGCCGGCGTTGTTCCGCTCCTCCTCGATCGCCGACCGCGGCTACTGCGCCGCCTGCGGCACGCCGCTCAGTTTCGGCCGCATCGACGGCGAGCGGATCGAGATCATGACCGGCTCCTTTGACCGGCCGGACCGGCTGGTGCCGACCCGGCAATACGGAACGGAGTCGCGCCTCGGTTGGGTGGTCGGCATCTCCAACCTGCCGAGCCAAACCACGCAGCAGAATTACGGACCGGAGAAGATGGCAACCATCGTCAGCCATCAGCATCCGGATCATGATTGAGGTAGGTCCATGCGGCTCGGCATCAATCTGCGCGGTGACCTTGCCAAGCTCGACGATGTCGAGATTGCGGAGCGCATGGGCGCGACAGAGACTTACGGGATGATGGGCCTATGCGCGATGGCGACGATCATCGCCGCGCTGACCGGGACGCTTTTCGGCGTCATCGTGAGCTTTCCGTTTTCGCTGATCGCCATCATCATCTTCCCGATCCTGTTGATCGCCCTCGTGCTGGCGGCGATGCTGGCCGCACCTGTTACGTTTGGGCTGTTCCTTCTGGCTTACCCGTTCGTGCGCAGCCGACCGATGCTGGCTCAGCTCGCATTTCCGTTGATCGGCCTTGTCGGGGGCGGCCTGATCATATGTGCCTGGATTGCACTGGGCGTATTGCCCAATGCACAGCATTCCTGGCAGGTCTTTTCTGCTGTCGGCATGATATCTGGACTGGTCGCCGGAGCGTTCTTCGGGCGAGGATTACACGCATGAGCCGCATACCTGACTTCGCAAATATCGCCTTCGCACGCGCTGCCACCACCGCGCCGTCAGGCAGCGCCGAGCCGTGGCTGACGCCCGAGGGCATTCTGGTGAAGCCCGCTTATGGCGAGGCCGATCTCGCCGGGCTCGATTTCCTCGAGACCTATCCGGGTATCGCGCCGTTCGTGCGCGGCCCCTACCCGACCATGTATGTCAACCAGCCCTGGACCGTCCGGCAATATGCCGGCTTCTCCACGGCGGAGGATTCCAACGCGTTCTATCGCCGCAACCTCGCCGCAGGACAGAAGGGCCTGTCGGTCGCCTTCGATCTCGCCACCCATCGCGGCTATGACTCAGACCATCCGCGCGTCGGCGGCGATGTCGGCATGGCCGGCGTGGCCATCGATTCCATCTACGACATGCGCACGCTGTTTGCAGGCATCCCGCTCGATCAGATGAGCGTGTCCATGACCATGAACGGCGCGGTGCTGCCGATCCTCGCGCTCTATGTTGCGGCTGCCGGCGAACAGGGCGTTGCGCCGGAGAAGCTGTCGGGCACCATTCAGAACGACATTCTGAAAGAGTTCATGGTGCGCAACACCTACATCTATCCGCCGGCGCCCTCGATGCGGATCATCTCGGACATCTTTGCCTACACCTCCACGAAGATGCCGAAATACAACTCGATCTCGATCTCCGGCTACCACATGCAGGAGGCCGGCGCGACGCAGGATCTCGAGCTCGCCTATACGCTCGCCGACGGCGTCGAATATCTGCGTGCCGGCCTTGCCGCAGGCCTCGACGTCGACCGCTTCGCGCCGCGCCTGTCGTTCTTCTGGGCGATCGGCATGAACTTCTTCATGGAGGTCGCCAAGCTGCGCGCCGCGCGCCTGCTCTGGGCGAAGCTGCTGAAACCCTTCAACCCGAAGGACCCGCGCTCCCTGTCGCTGCGCACGCATTCCCAGACCTCCGGCTGGTCGCTGACCGCACAGGACGTCTTCAACAACGTGATGCGCACGACGGTCGAGGCGATGGCGGCGACGCAAGGCCACACCCAATCGCTGCACACCAACGCGCTCGACGAGGCGCTGGCGCTGCCGACCGATTTCTCGGCGCGCATCGCCCGCAACACCCAGCTGTTCCTGCAGCAGGAAAGCGGCACCACCCGCATCATCGATCCCTGGGGCGGTTCGTATTACGTCGAACGACTCACGCGCGACCTCGCCGCGAAAGCCTGGAGCCATATCCAGGAGGTCGAGGAGCTCGGCGGCATGGCCAAGGCGATCGAGGCCGGCGTGCCCAAGCTGCGCATCGAGGAGGCTTCGGCCAAGACGCAGGCGCGCATTGATGCCGGCAGGCAGGCCGTGATCGGCGTCAACAAGTACAAGCCAACCGACGAGGCCGCGATCGACATCCTCAAGGTCGACAACTCCAATGTCCGGCGCTTGCAGATCGACAAGCTGACGCGGCTGAAATCCGAGCGCAGCCAGAAGGACGTCGAAGCCGCGCTCGCCGCGCTGACGCGCTCGGCCGGTGAAGGCAACGGCAATCTGCTCGCGCTCGCCATTGATGCTGCGCGCGCAAAGGCGACCGTCGGCGAAATTTCGGACGCGATGGAGAAGGTGTTCGGCCGCCACCGCGCCGAGATCAAATCCATCACCGGCGTCTACAAGCGGGAGGCGTCCAGCATGGGCAACCAGGTCGAGAAGGTGCAGGCGCTGATCGACGCCTTCGAGGAAGCGGAAGGCCGCCGCCCGCGTATCCTGGTCGCCAAGATCGGCCAGGACGGCCACGACCGCGGCCAGAAGGTGATCGCGTCTGCGTTCGCCGATATCGGCTTCGACGTCGACATCGGGCCGCTGTTTGCGACGGCCGATGAAGCCGCCCGCCAAGCCGTCGAGAACGACGTGCACATCCTCGGCGTCTCCTCGCTCGCCGCCGCCCATCTCACCGCGGTGCCGGAGCTAAAAGCCGCGCTGAAAAAGCAAGGCCGCGACGACATCATGATCATCATCGGCGGCGTGGTGCCGCCGCAGGATTACGACGCGCTCTATGCTGCCGGCGCGGAGGCGATCTTCCCGCCCGGCACCGTGATCGCGGAAGCGGCCGAGGAGCTGATTCGCAAGCTGAATGCCCGATTGGGGCATAGCGAGGCCGCGGAGTGAGCATCGTGCTCCGCATCGCCGCCATCGCAGCGCTCGCTTTCCTGCCGTCGCCCACCCTCGCCGAGGTGCCGCTGTGGCAATCCGTAAAGGGACAATATTCAGAGCATCGGCTCTTCGTTGATTCCAGGATCGCCGGCGATGCGCGATTTGCGCCTCTGCTAAAGACGAGGCTCGATAACGCGCAAAATGAGGTGCGATCTTCGGACGAGTGGGCCAGGGACACAATCGAAGAGGCACGCAAGGAGAATACGACGTCATCTCCTCGTTCCGACTTCGAGGAGAAATTGGAGCTGCTCGGAGACACCGGCCGCTACGCAGCTGTCCTCGAGAGCGGTGCGCAGTGCGTGTTCAACTGCTCTTCGAATGAGGTGATCTCGCTCTATCGTTTGGCGGACCGCAAGCTGCTCAAGCCCAACGACGTTCTCGATCTGACCGGCAGAGGTCCCTGGCTTGCGAGGCTGGCGGACAGGGATCAGAATATCGCGATCGGGCCTCGTGCCATCAACTGTGCTCAAACGCGAGATTCAGAGGACTGCCTGCCCGTGTCTGATGTTCTCGCCAGCTACGATTTCGGCGACGGACCCGGCTCCAACATCAAGTCTTTTGCAGGCAGCACCTACCTCGGTTTCAGCACGGACGGCGACGGCAAGGTGCGATCGCTCGATCTCTATATCTCGCGGCGGCGAGAGGCAGGCACCCACTTTCAACTCTACAAATGGTCGCTCGGCGCCGAGGACGTCGCGCCGCTGCTGCGACCCGAGATGCGCGAACTTGCCGCGAACACGAAAGCCGCAGCAACGCCTCCAGCCGATCCCAAGCCCGACGCCGCCGTCAAGAACAAGAACATCGACGCCCGAATCTTCCTCGACGACAAGATCAAGGCCGATGCGGCGCTGGCGGCGGACTGCCTGGCCGAAGGCAAGAGGTGGCTGGACAAGAACGCAGCGGAAGCTGCCGCCTCGCGCAAGGCGGACCCACAGTTCTTCCGGGACGGCGGCTGGGACTTTGAGCGCAAATATGCGATCCGCTCCGTCGTTGCCGATCGTTATGTCAGCGTGCTCCGCAACGACTACATGGACACCCACGGTGCGCATCCCAATTCGGACGTGAACACGATCCTTTGGGACAAGACTGACGGCAAGCGCATCTCGATCCGCCCGTTCTTCACCGAGACCGCCGATGGCGGCTTGACCATGAAGGCGATGGTGAAGGCCGTGATCGTCTCGCTCAAGGCCGAAAAGAAGAAGCGCGGCACCAGCGAGACCGCGACGGACGAATGGTTCAAGGAGCTCGCACCGAACCTGCTCAAGGTCGGCGCGGTGACGCTCGCGCCCTCAACCGAGGCAGGCAAGAGCTCCGGCCTTACCTTCCACTACCCGCCTTACGCCGTCGGCCCCTACGCCGAGGGCGAATATGTCGCATACGTCCCGTGGGAGACACTGAAGCCGTATCTCACGGCGGAAGGCTTGCGCATTTTCGGCGGCGCACGGCCGAAGGGCTACGCGGAAGAGCCGTGATCAACGCTTGAGCAGCGCAACGTGCTCACAGTGCGCTGGTAGCGCTACCTTGCGGCCGCGCCGAAAAGCCGACTAGAATGCCTTCATTGACAAGAGCGCCCGGTGTCACGGGCGCCGCTGGGAGGCATTGATGTCCAAGATTACGCGCCGCAGCTTTGCGGCTTCGTCCGCTGCCGTTGCAGCATCCGCCGCATTCGGCCTCACGCCTGCACGCGCGCAGGCCTATCCGGCCCGCCCCGTCACCGTGATCGTGCCCTGGGGCGCGGGTGGCGGCACTGACGCGACTGCGCGCATTGTCGCAGCCCTTCTGGAAAAAGATCTCGGCCAGCCGTTCAACGTGGTCAACCGCACCGGCGGCTCCGGCGTGGTCGGCCATAGCGCGATCGCGACCGCGCAGCCGGACGGCTACACCATCGGCATGCTCACGGTCGAAATCTCGATGATGCACTGGCAGGGCCTCACCGAGCTGACGCCGAAGAGCTACACGCCGCTGGCGCTGATGAACGAGGATCCGCCGGGCATCCAGGTCTCATCGTCCTCGCCCTACAAGACGGTGAAGGAGCTCGCCGATGCCATCAAGGCGGCGCCTCCCGGCAAGTTCAAGGCTTCGGGCACCGGCCAGGGCGGCATCTGGCACCTCGCGCTGGTGGGCTGGATGCAGGCGATGGGCCTGCCCGCCAACCAGGTCGCCTGGGTGCCGTCGAACGGCGCGGCGCCTGCGATGCAGGACCTCGCCGCCGGCGGCCTCGATCTCACGACGTGCTCGGTGCCGGAGGCACGCGCCATCATCGAGGCCGGCAAGGCCAGGAGCCTCGCCATCATGGCACCCGCACGCAACCCGATCTTCAAGGACGTGCCGACGCTGAAGGAGGCGATGGGCATCGACTATGCGACCGGCGCCTGGCGCGGCATCGGCGCGCCGAAGAACCTGCCGCCGGAGGTCGCCACGAAGCTCACCGCGGCGCTGAAGAAGGTCTACGACTCCGCCGAGTTCAAGGACTTCATGAGCAATCGCGGCTTCGGCACGGTGTGGGGCGATGCCGGCGAATTCGCTGGCTTCATGGACAAGGGCGACGCCCAGATGGGCACCGCAATGAAGGCAGCGGGCCTGAGCAAGGCGTGATTGTTCACCTCTCCCCGCCTGCGGGGAGAGGTCGGATCGCATCGCAGATGCGATCCGGGTGAGGGGGAGTCTCCGCGAATGCAACTTTCACCGTCCTCGCGGAGAGCCTCCCTCACCCCACACTCTCCCCGTACGCGGGGCGAGGGAGCGCACCTCCCGGAATTCTGACAGGACCCCTCGTCATGCGTCTTCCCGACTCCGTCACGGGATCGTTTCTCGTCGTTCTCGGCGCGGCCGCCGCCTATGGCGGTTACATCCTGCCGCCGGTGCCGGGACAGCCGGTCGGCCCCAACGTGTTTCCGCTCGTGATCGGCGTCGGGCTGGCGCTGTGCGGGCTTGCGATCGTGTTCGGCATCGGCCATTCCTTCGAGGAGGCGGAAGAGCTGGTCCCGCTCGAAGACGGCCAGGCGGCCGTCGCACCGCCGCCGCAAGGCAAGCTCGATGGCAAGCTCTACGGCCTGCGTGCTTTGCTGCCGCCGGCGCTGCTGCTGTTCTACGTGGCCGCCGCCGACCGGCTCGGCTTCATCATCACCGCCGCGATCATGGTCTACGTCACCTCGACCGCGCTCGGGGCGAAGTGGAAGCTGGCGCTGCCGCTCGCGGCACTCTCGCCCTTCGCCATCCACCTCATCTTCGGCAAGCTGCTGCGCGTGCCGCTTCCCGCCGGCCTCTTGCCGACGCCCTGGTGATTCATGCTCAAGACTCTCATTGAAGCGTTTGCCCTGATCTCCACATGGGAGGTCATCATCGCGATGTTCGCGGCCTCCGTATACGGGCTGGTGATCGGCTCGCTGCCGGGCCTGTCGGCGACGATGGCGACCGCGCTGCTGGTGCCCGTCACCTTCTACCTCTCGCCGATCGCGGCGATCGCGACCATCGTCGCGGCATCCTCGATGGCAATTTTCTCCGGCGACATCCCCGGCGCGCTGCTGCGCATTCCCGGCACGCCCGCGTCGGCCGCCTATGCGGACGAGGCCTATGCCATGACGCGCAAGGGCCAGGCCGAGCTCGCACTCGGTGCCGGCGTCTGGTTCTCCGCCGTCGGCGGCATCGCCGGTGTGCTGTCGCTGATGATCCTGGCGCCGCCGCTCGCCGAGATCGCGCTGTCGTTCTCGACTTACGAATATTTCTGGCTGGCGCTGCTCGGCCTGATGTGCGCCACTTTGGTGGCGCGCTCTTCGCCGGTGAAGGCGATCGCCGGCATGTTCCTCGGCCTGCTGGTCTCCTGCATCGGCATCGAGAATCCCGGCGGCGTGCCGCGCTTCACCTTCGGGATCACCGACCTGTTCGGCGGCATCGAGCCGATCCCGGCGCTGGTCGGCGTGTTCGCCGTGGCGCAGGTGATGCGCGCGATGCTGACGCCCGAGCCGCCACCGCTGCCACGGCGCAAATTCGGAAGCATCATGGCCGGCCAGTGGCGGCTGACAAAACTGTATCACTGGCAGATGACGCGCGGGAACATCGTCGGCATCATCATCGGCGTGCTGCCCGGCGCCGGCGCCGACATGGCCGCGTGGGTCTCCTACGCGATGTCGAAACGCTTCTCCAAGGAGCCGGAGAAGTTCGGCACCGGCCATGTCGAGGGCCTGGTCGAGGCCGGCGCCAGCAACAATGCCAGCATCGCCTCGGGCTGGGTGCCCTCGCTGCTGTTCGGCATTCCCGGCGACACCATCGCCGCGATCGCGATTGGCGTGCTCTACATGAAGGGCCTCAACCCGGGTCCGACGCTGTTCACCGAGAAAGCGTCGAGCATGTACGCGATCTATCTGATGTTCATCATCGCGAACATCATGATGATCCCGCTCGGCATCGCCATGATCCGGGTTGCCGCCTACATCCTGCTGGCGCCGCGCTCGGCGATCATGCCGATCATCATGCTGTGCTGCGCGGTCGGCTCGTTCGCGATCGGCAACAACATGTTCGGCGTCGTCACCGTCGCCGCCTTCGGCATCATCGGCTATGTGATGGAGGCGAACGGCTATCCCGTCGCTGCGATGGTGCTCGGCATCGTCATGGGCACCATGGTCGAGCAGGCCTTCGTGACGTCGCTGATCAAGTCCGACGGCAGCATTTTGCCGTTCTTCGAGCGGCCCGTCGCCGCCATCCTCGCCGCCATGGCGATCGGCGCGCTGCTGTGGCCGGTGATGGTGTGGGTCTGGCGCAAGGTGAAACCTGTGCAGACGGCGGTGGCAACGGGCCGGTGATATCCGGCGGGCGGCCCTCGCCTGCCCCGCCGGGGCGTTGTAAAGCAGGGCATGACTGAGAAGAAGGCCTCGCTCGACATCAAGAACCTCGCCAGGGAGCTCCGCGCCGGCAGCCGCGCGGCTCTCGCCCGGGCGATCACGCTGGTGGAGAGCCGGCGCGGCGATCACCAGTCGCTGGCACGCGAGCTGGTGCAGATGCTGCTGCCTGATACGGGCAAGGCGTTTCGCGTCGGCATCACGGGTTCGCCCGGCGTCGGCAAATCCACCACCATCGACGTGCTCGGCAGCTATCTGATCGAACAGGGCCACAAGGTCGCGGTGCTCGCGGTCGACCCGTCCTCGGCGCGCAGCGGCGGCTCGATCCTCGGCGACAAGACGCGGATGGCGCAGCTGTCCGCATCCGACGGTGCCTTCATCCGCCCCTCGCCGTCCTCCGGCACGCTCGGCGGCGTCGCTGCAAAAACGCGCGAGGCGATGCTGCTATGCGAGGCGGCCGGCTTCGACGTCGTGCTGGTCGAGACGGTCGGCATCGGCCAGTCCGAGACGGCGGTCTGCGACATGACCGATTTTTTCCTCGCGCTGATGCTGCCGGGCGGCGGCGACGAGCTGCAGGGCATCAAGAAGGGCCTGGTCGAGCTCGCCGACATGATCGCCATCAACAAGGCCGACGGCGACAACCTCAAGCGCGCCAACATCACCGCCGCCGACTATCGCGGCGCGCTGCATATCCTGACGCCCCGATCCGAACACTGGCATCCGCCTGTCGTCACCTATTCGGCACTGGCCGGCACCGGCATCGCCGAGCTGTGGCAGAAGGTGCTCGATCACCGCAAGGCCATGAACGCGTCCGGCGATTTCGCCGCGCGGCGACGCGAGCAGCAGGTCAAGTGGATGTGGTCGATGCTGGAGCAGCGGATGCTTGCGCGGCTGCGCAGCGAGGCGTCGGTGCGCAGCAAGGTCAAGAAGATCGAAGCCGACGTGGCCGACGGCCATCTCACACCGGCGCTTGCCGCCGAGAAGATTCTGGAGTTGCTGCAATGAGCGAAAAGCTCCGCATTCTCCTCACCGGCTTCGGGCCGTTTCCCGGCGCACCCCATAATCCGACGCAGGGGCTGGTGGCGCGACTGGCGCAATTGCGCCGCCCCGCACTCGACGATGTCGCGCTGTCGAGCCACATCTTCCCGGTCACCTATGCCGCAGTCGACCGGCAATTGCCGGAGGTGCTGGCAAAGGTGAAGCCGGACGCGCTGCTGATGTTCGGCCTCGCGTCCCGCACCTCCTATTTGCGCATCGAGACCCGCGCGCGCAACGCCGTCACCATGCTCTGGCCCGATGCCGCCAACACCCGCTCCAGCAAGCGCGGCATCGACGGCAACGCGGACGCGATGATGTTCGGTCCGCATACCGCAAGACTGCTGCGCGCCGCACGCCTCACCGGCATCGACGCGCGATCCTCGCGCGACGCCGGCGCCTATCTCTGCAACTATCTGAGCTTTCGCGCGATCGAGAACGTCAGGGCGGGCGGACCGCAACTGGCGGCATTCATCCACATCCCGCTGCTCGCGCGCAGCGGCGCGGTGCGACGCAAGGGCGCGCCGCGGATCACGCTGGAGGAACTTGTGGATGCGGGGGAAGCGATGCTGATGGAGATGGCGGGGTTGGGGAGGAAGCGGCGGAACACACCGGTCTCGTAGGGTGGGCAAAGGCGCGTAGCGCCGTGCCCACGATCTCGTTCCATTTGCTGTCAAATCGTGGGCACGCTTCCGCCTTCGCTCTTCGAGCTACGGCGGACAAGTCGCTAACCCACCCTACGGCACCGTCTTTGCGGTAAACATTTAACCCTACCGCGAACAATCCCCACGGTCTCCGCCGCCCTGCGCTACCTAACGCCCGCGGACCCCCGCGTCCGCCGGAGGACGCGTCATGGACCTCAATCGCCGACATCTCATCGGAGCTTCCACCGCAGGCCTCGCGGGCGCACTCGCCATGCCGGCTGATGCCGCGCGCGCGGCGCCGCTGACGACGCTGCTCGGCCGCGATGCCACGCAATACGGTGTGCGGCCCGGCAGCAGCGAGGATCAGACGCGTGCGCTCCAGCGCGCCATCGACGAGACGGCGCGGATGCAAATGCCGCTGGCGCTGCCGCCGGGTGTCTATCGCACCGGACTGCTGCGGTTGCCGAACGGTTCGCAACTGATCGGGGTGCGCGGCGCGACGAAATTCGTTTTCACCGGTGGCGCCGCGATGGTCCAGAGCGACGGCTCGAACTCGATCGGCCTGACCGGCATCACCTTCGACGGCGGCGGCATCCCGCTGCCGGTGCGGCGCGGACTGGTCCATGTCCTCGGCGGGCGCGACGTCCGCATCACCGATTGCGAGATCACCGGTTCCGGCGGCAGCGGCATCTGGCTCGAGCAGGTCGCCGGCGACATCTCCGGCAACATCTTCACGAATATCGCTGTCACTGCGGTGGTCTCGTTCGACGCCAGGGGGCTCAGCGTGTCCCGCAACACCATCATCGGCACCAACGACAACGGCATCGAGATCCTGCGCACCGCGATCGGCGACGACGGTACGCTTGTTACCGACAACCGCATCGAGGACATCAAGGCCGGCCCTGGCGGCTCCGGCCAGTACGGCAATGCCATCAATGCCTTTCGCGCCGGCAACGTGATCGTGCGCGGCAACCGCATCAGGAACTGCGATTACTCGGCCGTGCGCGGCAACTCGGCCTCCAACATCCACATATCAGGCAACAGCGTCAGCGACGTCCGCGAGGTCGCACTGTATTCCGAGTTTGCGTTCGAGGCCGCCGTGATCGCCAACAATACCGTGGACGGCGCCGCGGTCGGCGTCTCCGTCTGCAATTTCAACGAGGGCGGACGTATTGCGGTCGTTCAAGGCAATATCATCCGCAATCTGATCCCGAAGCGGCCGATCGGCACCGCGCCCGACGACGATGCCGGCGTCGGCATCTACATCGAGGCGGATTCATCAGTGACCGGCAACGTGGTCGAGAACGCGCCGTCCTATGGCATCGTCGCCGGCTGGGGCAAATATCTGCGCGACGTCGCGATCACGGGCAACGTCATCCGCAAGGCGCTGGCCGGTGTCGGCGTGTCCGTGGTGCCGGGTGCCGGCACCGCGCTCGTCAACAACAACATGATCTCGGAAACCCCGCGCGGCGCCGTGGTCGGCCTGGATCACGCGCGCGCGGTGACGTCGGACCTGTCGGCGGATGGCGCCCAGAAGTTCGCCCAGGTGGTGATCGGCGGAAATGCGGTGCGGCGGTAGCTGCGCGGCTGGCAGTTGGCCGTGCACCCCTCGAGGCTCCCCATGGGACGCGTTGCGTCCCATGCCTCGCACCTCAGGATGACGGGGCTGTAGAGAGGGCGCGGCAGCCCTTCTGATCGTTCGTCTTAGAACGCGTTCCGCAGCAGCGGGTACTTCGCTTCCAGGCCGTCGAGGCTGAAAGTGAATTCGACGACGCGCTCGGGGGCGGCGACGATCTCGGCGGCTGGCGGAGCAAATTGCGGCAGGAGCGTTGCCATTGCGGCGGGGGCGGCGACCGGCGGCCTCACCATAGGCGCAGCAAGCGGTGCCATTGCGGCGGGCACGGCGAGCGGTGACCTCACGGCCGGTGCGGTCAGCGGTGCGTTGGGAGCGAGAGCCTTGTGAGCGAGAGCCTTGGGAGCGAAAACCTTCGGAGCGAGAGCCTCGGAAACTGACGCCTTGGCAGCGGGAGCCCTCAGCGCGGGCATCGCGTCGGGCGCGGTGAACGATGCCACCGCGGCCAGCGGCGCGGGCGCGGCCAGCGGCGCGGGCGCGGCCAGCGGCGCGAGCGGAGCTTCGGTGATCTCGGCGAGAACGTCCGGTTTGGGATCGAGCCTGACCGGCACGGCGGTCTCGGGGGTGATATGGACGGCCTTCGGCTGCATGGTTTGCGCCGGCTGCTCCTGACGCGCCACGCGGGGCATGGTCGCCGGCGACCAACCGAATACGGGCGAGACGCTCGCGGCCGCTTCGGCGACATCGCCACCGGTTGCCAGCGCGCGCCAGGTCTGGACGGCGCGCTTAGCTTCCTGGATGTTTTCGAGGAATGCGATCTCGGAGTGATAGCGCCGCCAACGTCCGGTCTCGAACATTTCGGAGAGATGCTCCAACCGCTGCTCGGCGAGAGCGCACCAGCGCGCGGCAACCTCGCGGCCAGCGGCCACGGCACGAACAGACTCTTGGCGATGTGTCATGAACCAGCCCGTCGGGAGAAAAATACGGACGCGACGCAACGCACACGAATCAATTTAGAAGCGACATGAATATTTTGTGGAAAAGTTTTGACTTGTCCAGCAACGACACGGACTTCGTCACAAAACTCCGTAGTCGTGCGGAGTTTCAAGGTGTTTCGGAGTCAAGCTTTACGCAAGCATAGCCGGCGTGTGCAGCACCGGCCGCGGGATCAGGACGGACGCGGTCGCGCTCCTTCAACCGGAAGCTGATCTCGTATGCGGCTTCAAGAAATCGGATGCCCGAAAAGAAAAGACCCGTCCGGGGGGACAACCGGACGGGTCGAGCCATATGGGCGCTTGGGGTGGATGGGCGCTCGCGCCTGATATGACTGATGGGGAGGGATAACCGCTCCCACATAATTTGGTCGTGGCAGGGAGCTGAACGTTCAATGCGCCGTTCGATTTTTTGACCGTTGGCCCACGCGCAAAGTTGTCGCAGCGGCTATCGGGTCGCCGGTCTATCCGCCTGAGAAACCGTGGATTTATCGCCGGCGCCCGACAACGAATGCTGTTCGATGGCGCGGAGGCCGGGCTCGTTGCGCGGCGGCTGCGTATCTTCACGTTTTGTTGTACCGGACACCGCTGCCACCGGCGTCGCGCTGTCGGCGGGAACAGACGTCACCGCGGCAAATGCGTCGGCCTGGCCGTCGCCGAAGAGATCATCACGGCCGGGTGAACCGAGGTCGCGCGCAGTCTTCGCCAGCGTCATCCGCAGCGCTTCCGGCTTCAGTGTGTGGTTGCGCTCGAGCAGCAGTGCCGCGACGCCGGAGACATAGGCGGCCGAGAACGAGGTTCCCGACGTCATCTGATATTTGCCGTCAGGCGCCGGCACGAAGATGTCGACACCGGGCGCCGCCAGGGCGATGTAATTGCCGCGGTTGGACGCCGAGAACAACTGGTCCCGCTGGTCGGTCGCGCTGACCGCGATCACGTTGGGGTTGGCGGCCGGATAGAGCGGCGGCGATTTCGCACCGGCATTGCCGGCGGCCGCGATCAGCACCAGCCCGCGCGCGGCGGTCGCCGCGATGGCACGCTCGATCACCGCGTCCTTCGGACCGGCAAAGCTCATATTGACGATCTGCGCGCCGTGCTCGGCGGCGTAATTCAGCGAGCGCAGGATGATGTAGGACGAGCTCTGGGCCCCGCCCGTGGTGCCGCCGAAGGCGCGGATGGCGATGATGCGCGCCTCGGGCGCGCTGCCCATCAGCTTGGCGTGGGCCACGATGGCGCCGGCAATGCCGGTGCCGTGGATATGCGGCCCCTCGGTGCTGCCCAGCGCGTCGAAATTGTCGGCGACGGAATGGGCCAGCTCGGGGTGATTGGCGTCGATGCCGGAATCGATCACGGCCACCGTCACGTTGGCGCCATGCGCCAGCGTATGCGCCTGTGGCAGGCGGAGCTTGGCCAGCGCATATTGGGCGGGGTCGCCTTCGCTCGGCACCGAGGATTTCTGATCCTGCAGCACGTAGCGGAAGTTCGGCTGGACCGAACGCACGCTGCCGTCGGATACGAACTCGCGACGCACCGTTTCGGCAGGCCGGCCGTCGGTGATGCGGAACAGGCCGAACGTAGCTCCGATCAGCGGGAAATTCTCGGAGGCGACGCGCGTCAGGCCATGGCGGCGCGCAAGCGCATCGGCCTCGGTCGCCGACAAGGAGCCGTCGATCTCGGCGACGAATTCGCCTGCGATGGTGCGCAGATCCACGGCAACAGGCGTGCTGTTGCCCCGCCCCTTGCCAGCGCTCTTCTTGCCAGATTTGCCGGCCCCGTCGCCGCCGGCGTTCGGCTGCGCCAGGCATTCACCGTCGCCGTCGCGATAGGGCGCCGTGCAGGCCGGATAGAGGTTCGGCGAGTAGCGCGCATAGGGCAGCACCGGCGTCGGCACCCTCCGCGCCGTAATCGTACGCGGGATCGCGGGGATGGCGCGCGGGCCAGGGGCAACGCCGACGGCCCGCGCGGCGATGCTGGGCGAGATGGTCGGGGTGCGCGTGGGGACGCTGATCGTCGGCGTGCGCATGATCGCCTGCGCTTGCGCGACCTCGACGCCGAGCCCGGCGGCGAGCAGGAACACAGCTCCGACCGACGAAGCGTAAGCCCCGGCTCGCAACCTACTGTCGGACTTGCGCGTCATCGGTGCAGCGGCGCGTTTACGGCGCCGCGACGGCGAGGTTGACGAACTTCTCGCGCTGCATCCTGCCGAGCAGCGAGGTGAGTTCGTCCTGGCTCATCGCCTTGTCGAACTGGAGACGGAACATGCCGCCCTTGGCATCGCCGATGATCGACGCCTGGTAGCTGTCGAGCAGCGCGGTGATGTCGGCAACCCGCGCCTCAGGTGTGAAGCGCACCAGCGCCCGCGACGGTGCAGCCGCGCCGAGCTCGCGTGTGATCGGGGCGCCGACCGACAGCGAAGCCGTCTGGAAGGTCGCGGTCTGGCTCTTCATCAGCACGGCGCCGATGATGCCGGCCTGGAGCAGCAACGCGATGGCACCGAGGCTCGCCGACCAGGCCAGCGTGCGCGGCGACAGCGTCGAGAAGAAGGTCGCGATGCGCGCCGACAGCGGCAGCGAACTGGTTGCCCGCGCAGGCTCTGCGTCGATCGCGGCGAACAGCTTCTGCATTGCGCGCGCCGACGGAGCACCCAGGCTCTCGTTCAGGTGAATGGTCTCTTCGTACTCGCCGCGGATCGCAGCGTACTGCCTGGCCAGCGCGGGATCATTCGCCAGCGCTTCCTCGACGCGGCGTGCGTCGCGCGCGTTCAGCGTGCCGGCGGCGTGCCAGGGCAGCAGCAGTTCAATTTCACTGGGCTCTTGCTCCAGCATCTTCTTGCTCAATGCCATCATGGCCAGCCTCGCTCAACGCCGGCTGCCTTCAGCAGTTCGGCCAGTTTCTTGCGCGCATAGAAGAGGCGCGTCTTCACGGTGTTCTCCGGAATGCCGACGATTTCGGCCACTTCTTCCACGGACTTCTCGTGGTAGTAGACGAGATCGACGATTTCCCGATGGTCCGGCGAGAGGCCCGTCAGACACTCCCGCAACGCTTCACTGGTATCCTTCTTCTGCACCACCGTTTCCGGATTGTCGGACGTATCCTCAATCGCGTTCGCGGCGTCTTCGTCCAACTCAAAATCCTTCCTGCGCCGGAGCGCAGACAGGGCCTTGAATCGGGTGATTGCCAGCAGCCAGGTGGAAACGGCGGATCGGCCCTCGAATTTGCCGGCTTGACGCCAGACGTCGAGAAACACCTCACTGATGAGGTCTTCCGCCGCCTGCTCGTCCCGCACGAGCCTCAGCCCGAACCGATACACCCTGACATGGTGCCGCCCGTACAGCACCTGCATGGCGAGCCGGTCACCCTGAGCGATCCTGGCGATGAGGACCTCGTCCGTAGCCGCCTGTGTCACGCTCAATGCCCGTCTCGCAAAGTTGGTCGGGTCGATACGGCGGAGGGTTCGACGGGAGGGACGAAATTCTTCAACCTACCGCAGTCATACGGGGGCTTGTGTGATCTACCCCACATACGCGAATTTTCCTTTTGCCACCCGTGGCGGTTGGCCGCCTCGCTCAAGAACGGTAACATAGTAATGAAGCACTTTCCTGGGCAATGCCGTCCGGCGCAGACGGCCCGACTTTCATGGAACCATAGCAGTCCCGCACGACATATGTCTCACCTGGGCCGGCTTTGGCTTTACCGCATCGCCAACGATAGCCAATTGCCGGCAAATTCCGCCCGCCGGCCGATAGCACCCTGTTCTGCGCTGCACCGTCTGGATTCGGTTTCAAAGGATACCAAACCTAAAGGCTTGCCACGTAGATTTTTGGGCTGAACTCCACCATTGGCGGGACAATGAGCACGGCCGCGACGTCCTTACCGGAGAGGAATGCCGCTGAGGTCGCGGATCTCGTTCTCATGCCTGACGCGGCTGCGCCCGAAGTGCGCGCGCGCCGGGCCCGGCAGCGCCGGCAGATGTATGTCGGCCAGGTCGCAAGCTACTCCCTCGGCGCCTTCGTCCTGTTGCTCTACGGCTTTGACGGCGCCGTTGCGATGCACGTTCCGTCGCTGTTCTGGATCGGCGGTCTCTCGATCATCGGCATCTTCGTCGTGATGTCGGAGGCCGGCGTCGGTGACAGGCATACCGACCACTATCTCACCGTCTTCCAGATCTCGGCGCATATGGCGCTCCAGTTCGTGTTCCTGGTGTCGGTGCCGACCATCGGGATCGCCTTCATCAGCGTGCTGTTCCTGATCTTCGCTTTCGGCACGCTGCGCATGACCTCGACCCAGGCGATGCTCACCTGGGCGATCGCGACAACCTGTCTCGCTGCCGTCTTCCTCGCCTCCGACCTGCCGATCGGCATGCCCGTCGCCACCAAGCTGCAGCGGATCGCCTCGATGCTCTGCTTCGCGCTGGTGATCGGCCAGTGCGCCTTCCTCGGCCTGTTCGGCGCCACCCTGCGCAAGGTCCTGTACCGCCGCAGCATCGAATTGAAGGATGCCTATCGGCGCATCGAGGAACTCGCCGAGCTCGACGAGCTCACCGGCTCCTACAACCGCCGCTGCATCATGCGGCTTCTCGACGCAGAGATCGAAAGGGCGCGGCAGGCGTCCGCACCTTGCGCGATCGCGCTGATCGATCTCGACTGGTTCAAGCGCATCAACGATGCCCACGGCCACCCCGTCGGCGACGAGGTGTTGCGGACCTTTGCCATCACCATCTTTGCGAATATCCGCCCGGCCGATTGTTTCGGCCGCTACGGCGGCGAGGAATTCCTGCTGCTGCTCCCGGGCACCGACGGCAGCGCGGCCGCGCACATGCTCGACCGGCTGCGCGGCATCGTCGCCGATCTCGACTGGAGCGCATTTTCTCCCGGCATGCGGGTGACGATTTCCGCCGGCGTCGTGACGCTGCGCGACAACGATACTGCCGACACATTTCTCGCACGCGCCGACAGCGCGCTCTATTCCGCCAAGGGGCAAGGGCGCAACCGAATTGCAACGAGCTGACCAATCCATTTCCACCCGGCGCGTGAGAATCCGCCGCCGGGCCGAACGCTCCAGGACAGGGCAATGAGATCCAAATCCGCCAGACCATCCGAGAACCTGCTGGAAGAATTGCAGGCCGCGCTCTCCCACGGCACCGTCGCGCGTCGGGTCGAGGCGCTGCGCCGCGTCACCGATCTGTTCCTTGGCAACGCGGTGGATTATTCCGACGAGCACATCCACGTGTTCGACGACGTGTTCCAGTGCCTGATCGAGCAGATCGAGACCTCGGCCCGGGCGCTGCTCGCCGACCGCCTCGCACCGATCGCTGCCGCGCCGCCAAAGATCATCCGCACGCTGGCGCTCGACGAGGTGATCGAGGTCGCCGGTCCCGTGCTGTCGAAATCGGAGCGGCTGGACGAAACGACCCTGCTCGAAATCGCGCGCACGCGCGGCCAGGCGCATCTGAAGGCGATCTCGCTGCGGCGGGTGCTGTCGGAGGCGCTGACCGATGTGCTGGTGACGCGCGGCGACGAAGACGTGGTGCAATCGACCGTCAGCAATCCGGGCGCGCAGCTGTCCGAGGGAAGTCTCACCGACCTCGTCACCCGCGCCGAACGCGACGACGACCTCGCCGCCTGCATCGGCGTGCGGCCCGACCTGCCGCGCCACCACTATCTGAAGCTGGTTGCAAAGGCCTCCCTGAGCGTGCGCCGGAAGCTGGAGGCCGCCCATCCCGAGCTCGCGGACGACGTGTCGAGCGTGGTCCAGGAAGCGGCCCAGCGGGTCCGCGCCGCGGCCATGACCAGGCAGACCGAGATGGCCCGCGCGCTGGTGAGGTCGCTGCATGACGACGGCCGTCTCAACGAGTTCCAGGTCACGACCTTCGCCGAGCAAGGCAAGTTCGACGAGACCAATGCGGGGCTCGCGGCGCTCGCGGGCGTCGCGGTCGAGACTGCCGAGAACATGATGATCGAGAAGCGGACCGAGGGGGTGATGATCCTCGCCAAGGTCGCGGGCATGCAATGGTCGAGCGTGCGCGCGATCATCGCCCTGCGCGAAAAGCTCTCGGGCGGCTCGCAGACCGACATGCTGACGCTGCGCGATACCTATGAAGCCCTGCGCTCATCGACCGCGCAGCAGGTGCTGCGCTTCCACCGCATGCAGAGCACGACGCCGGCGGCCTGAAGCCGCCGCAGGCGGCGTCAAGCGTCAGGCATGTGCTCCAGCAGCTTGTCCAGCGTGATCGGATAGTCCCGGACCCGGATGCCGGTGGCGTTGTAGATGGCGTTGGCGAGCGCTGCGGCCACACCGCATATCCCGAGCTCGGCGATACCCTTTGCCTTCATCGGCGACGACATCGGGTCGGTCTCGTCGAGAAAGATCGTGTCCTGGTGCGGAATGTCGGCATGGACCGGCACCTCGTAGCCGGCAAGATCGTGATTGAGGAAGAAGCCGGCGCGCTTGTCCACCACGAGTTCTTCCATGAGCGCGGCACCAACGCCCATGGTCATGGCGCCAATGACCTGGCTGCGCGCCGTCTTGGGATTGAGGATGCGGCCCGCGGCGCAGACAGCGAGCATGCGGCGCACGCGGATTTCCGCCGTCGCTATGTCGACGCCGAGCTCGACGAAATGCGCGCCGAACGTCGATTGCTGATGCGTCTTGGCGAGATCGCCGTACTCGATGAAATCCTCGGCCTTGAGTTCGCCGTCGGACGCCGCCTGCCCCAATGGAACGCTGCGGTTGCCCGACGTCACCTGGCCATCCGCGAAAGCAACGTCCGCAGAGTTGAATCCGAGCTTCTGCGCCACGGCTTCGCGCAGCTTGACGCACGCGGCATAGACGCCCGAGGTCGAATTGTTGGCGCCGAACTGCCCGCCGGAACCGGCGGAGACCGGGAAGCTGGAGTCGCCGAGACGCACGACGACTTTGTCCAGCTGCACGCCCATCATCTCCGCTGCGGTCTGGGCGATGATCGTATAGCTGCCGGTCCCGATATCGGTCATGTCGGTCTCGACCGTGACACGACCCTGCCCGTCGAGGCGAACGCGCGCCCCGGACTTCATGAGAAGATTGTTGCGGAACGCGGCGGCCATGCCCGTGCCGACCAGCCAGCGACCGTCGCGCTGCTTGCCGGGCTGGGAATGTCTCTTGTTCCAGCCGAAACGCTCCGCGCCGATCCGCATGCATGCGACGAGCTGCCGCTGCGAGAACGGGCGGTTCGGATGCTCGGGATCCACCTGGGTGTCGTTGCGCGCGCGGAATTCGACCGGGTCAAGCCCCAACCGTTCCGCCATCTCGTCCATGGCGATCTCAAGCGCCATCATGCCCGGGGCCTCGCCGGGGGCACGCATCGCGTTGCCTTCGGGCAAATCCAGCATGGCGAGCCGCATCGCCGTCATCCGGTTCTCGCCGGCATAGAGCAGACGGGTCTGCTGAACCGCCGTCTCCGGCCTGCCGTCCGGCAAATTGCCCGACCAGCTCTCGTGTCCGATCGCGGTGATGTTGCCATCCCTGTTCGCGCCGATGCGAACGCGCTGGATTGTGGCCGGACGATGCGTCGTGTTGTTGAACATCAGCGGGCGCTGCAATGCCACCTTGACCGGGCGATTGGCCGCACGCGCGCCGAGCGCCGCGAGAACCGCGTCCGATCGCAGGAACAGCTTTCCGCCGAAGCCGCCGCCGATGAACGGCGAGATCAGCCGAACGTTTTCCTTGGGCAAACCGAGCGTCTTGGCGACGTCGCCGGTGGTCCAGGCGATCATCTGGTTGGAAGTCCACAGCGTGAGCTTGTCGCCGTCCCAGACCGCCATCGACGCATGCGGCTCCATCATGGCATGAGCCTGGTCCGGTGTGGTGTAGGTCGCATCGAGCTGCACAGGCGCGGAGGCGAAGGCGCCGGAGAAGTCACCGACCGCCGTGTCGGGCGGAGCCTCGCCGCGACTGGAAGGCTTGGCGGCGCCATCCCTTCCGGCCGCCAGATCGTAAGATCCCTTCGCGGTGGTGTAATCGACCTTGACGAGCTGAGCCGCGGCGCGGGCCTGTTCGAACGTCTCGGCGACGACGACCGCGACGGCCTGGTGATAATGGTCGATGTCGGGGCCGCCGAGCAGCTTCGCCGTATTGTAAGTGCCCTTGCCGAGCTTGCCGGCATTCTCGGCCGTGACGATCGCGAGGACGCCGGGTGCGGCGTTGGCGCGCGACAGATCCATCGCTGCGATCCGGCCTTTGGCGATGGCCGCGCCGACGACGTAGCCGTAGGCGGGCTTCACGGCGCCGTCATGCCACTCATAGGCGTAGGTGGCGCGCCCGGTGGTCTTCAGCGGGCCGTCGATCCGGCTGGTGGCATGGCCGATGATCTTGAGCTGGTCGATCGGATTGGTGGTCGCAGGCGTGTCGAACTTCATGGCTCAACCTTTCGCTTCGGTCAGGACTGCGCCAAGGGTTCGCTCCACCAGCGAAAGCTTGAATGCGTTCTCTTTCGTGGGCCTCGCGCCTTCGAGCAGGCGCGCGGCGACGGCCTTCGCGCCATGCGGCATGTCGGCGTCGGCCGCCTCGACCCGCCACGGCTTGTGAGCAACGCCGCCGACGGCGACGCGGCCTGTGCCGTCGCGCTGGACGATGGCTCCGACCGAGACCAGCGCGAACGCATAGGAGGCGCGATCGCGGACCTTGCGATAGATGTGCGTTCCGCCGATAGGCTTCGGCAGCGTCACCGATGTAATCAGTTCGCCTGATGTCAGCGTCGTCTCGATATGCGGGGTGTCGCCCGGCAGACGGTGGAGGTCGGCGATCGGGATATCCCGGACAGAGCCGTCCGGACGAACCGTCTGCACGGTCGCATCGAGCGCACGCATGGCGATCGCCATGTCGCTCGGATGCGTCGCGATGCAGGCCTCGCTCGCGCCGATCACCGCATGCTGGCGGGTCACACCGCCGATGGCGGCACAGCCGCTGCCGGGACTGCGCTTGTTGCAGGGCTGGTTGGTGTCGTAGAAATAAGGGCAACGCGTCCGCTGCAGCAGATTGCCGGCAGTCGTCGCCTTGTTGCGCAATTGCCCGGAGGCGCCGGCCAGCAGCGCGCGCGACAGCAGGGCATAGTCGCGCCGGATCCGCGCATCGGCTGCCAGCGCCGTGTTGCGCACCAGCGCACCGACGCGAAGGCGGCCATCGGGCGTCGGCTCGATCTTGTCGAATCCCAGGCCGTTGACGTCGATCAGATGCGACGGCGTCTCGATCTCGAGCTTCATCAGATCAAGCAGATTGGTACCGCCGGCGATGAATTTGGCATTGCTGTTGCCGGCCGCCGCAGACGCCGCGGCCGCTGGCGAATTCGCCTTCTCATAGCTGAAAGTCTTCATGCGGGCCTCCCGGCAACCTCGGTGATCGCCTCGGCAATGTTGGAATAGGCGCCGCAGCGGCAGATGTTGCCGCTCATGCGCTCGCGCAGCTCGGCGTTGGTCAATTGCGGCGCCGCATTGAGATCGCCGGTGACGTGGCTGGGAATGCCGGCCTTGATCTCCTGGATCACGGACACCGCCGAGCAGATCTGTCCCGGCGTGCAATAGCCGCACTGAAAGCCGTCGTGCTTGACGAAGGCCGCCTGCATCGGATGCATCTGCTCCGGCGTGCCAAGGCCCTCGATGGTCGTGACGCTGTCGCCCTCATGCATCACCGCCAGTGTCAGACATGAATTGATGCGCTGCCCGCCGACGATCACGGTGCAGGCGCCGCACTGGCCGTGATCGCAGCCCTTCTTCGTGCCGGTGAGGTGAAGATGCTCGCGCAGGGCGTCGAGGAGCGTGGTTCTGGTGTCCAGCTTCAATGCCCTCGCTTCGCCGTTGACGCTGAAGGAGACCGTCGCCATGGCTGGGGCTTCCAAGGCAGGGGCGTCCTTGGCGGGCAGCGGAAGTCCGGCGGATGAATTCTGGGCGCCGGCCGCTCGCGCGCCGGCTCCGATCGCAACGGTCGTGGCGGTTCCAATCAGAAGGTTCCGGCGCGACAGTTCGAATGCGCTGGGTTTTCGCATGGTTGGGCATATTCCTCGCTACAGCAGCGTCCATCGACGCTCTGGTTAGAAGTCGTCCAACCGAAGTTAGTTTCTCGACGCGCCCGGGATTAGCCGTTCACGAACGCATGAACCTATTAGCGTCACTCATGAATACAGGCGCGAGGGGCATCGAAACCAGACATCGCGGATGCGCGACGTCTGCCAATTTGCACGACCTGCCGTCAGTAGCGCAGGACCTTCGCGCCGACCGCGGCGCCGATCGCGGTCACGAGCGCCGTCGCAAGCGTGTACCAGGTCGCGACGAACAGCGGCGAGTCGTCGGTGCAATGCGAGGCGTAAAGCGTCGCCGCGAGCCCGGCCGACACCAGCCCGGCGAGCGCACCGGCGAGCGCAGGATGCGACGGCGCGCCGTGACGCAAGCCGAACAGCGCGCCGGCAAGCAGCGGCAGCGACATCGCGGGGATCGCGAGCAGGCACACCCTGGAGTTCTTGCCCATCATCCGCATCGTCATCGGCATCGCCGGCGCCATCATCGCCTCGCCGCCGATCGCGACCGCGAGCAGGCCGACGGGCAGCAGCAGCAGCCAGGCCCAGCCGCGCATCAGGGCTTCGGGCCGCGACAGATGCAGGCTGACGATGATCGCGGGGATCGCGAGCGACAGCGTCACTGCGAACTTCATGTCGAAGAACGGGTTGTGCATCGCCGTCATCACGTCGCCGCGCACGCCGAGGAACGTCGCGAAGATCAGGATCGACAGTGGCGCGGCCACCAGCAGCGCCATCGTCAGCACGGCGCCGACGCGTGGCGCGCGATGGGCGTTGTCGGCCGCGAGCGTACGAATGAGTTGATCGGTATCCATGACTAGTGGTCCCGCAGTTTGGCAGTCAGTGCCGCAAGTCCGCGATGCAACGCGACCCGCACTGCACCTTCGCTCATCGAATATCTCGACGCCGTGTCCTTGATCGAGGCGGCCTCGACCGCGATCGACCGCAACACGTCGCGCTGCCGCTGCGGCAGCGTATTGAGCTGCGTTGCGACCTCGGCCGCCGAAGCCGTCTCCTCCGGGACCTCGCCCGGCAGCGTCTCGGAGAAATCGTCGATGTTGACGAACACCCGCCTGCCCCGCCGCCGCAGCGTGTCGATCAGCTTGTTGCGGGCGATCGCGAACAGCCACGGGGCGAAGGGAGCTTCGCTGTCCCAGGTGTGCCGCTTCAGATGCACCGCCAACAGAATCTCCTGCACGATATCCTCGGCCTGATCGGGAGGCTGCCCGGCCCGCGCCAGACCCCGCCTCGCGGCAGCGCGCAGCACGGGCGTGACCGCCCTCAACAGGCGATGATACGCCGCATCATCGCCTGCCATGGCCGACCGCATCAGGCCGGTCCACTCGTCCTCACGTCCGCGCACGCGCGCCCTCACCATGCATTTCGGCCGCTCTTTCAATTTGTTACGTCAGCGCCAGCGTGATCACGAATTCGTGATAAACGCTAAAGCCCCGCGCTTCGTTGCGGCCGCAAACCCCGCAGGCGGCTCATAACACCGATCGGTCCCGTTCGCACCCGGCGACCGGCTAGCGGGAAACGGTTTGCCCCGCTTTTGCCCGGTAGGGCCCGAAGATTCCCATTTTTTGCCCCGCTGTCGTCACGCGCCAGGGTCTCAAGTTCGTTCCGGGACGGGTGGAATTGGGGAGATCGTCAACATGATGAAAGCCAGCGGACACGCGGCATTGATCCTTCTTGCCGGGCTTTTCCTGCTGTTCGGAGGCCCCCTACAGGCGGCGCCGAGCTCAGCCAGCAAATCGGACAGCGCAGGCAAGCAGGCCGACACGGCCAAGCCGGGCAAGCAGCGGCGCCACGCCTCGCGCAACCGTGACAGCAGCAAGGACAGCACCAAGACGGCGCAGAAATCCGACGACAAGACCGCCGCGGCAAAGGCCGACGAGGCCAAAGCCGAAAACGCCAAGGCTGAAAACGCCAAGGCCGAAAGCGACGTGCCCGCCTCCAGCCAGATGCCGCCGGAAGTCGCCAACGCCAATGCGCAGCTTGCTGCCGCCGACACGCCGGCGGCCGCGGCAGCCTCCGCGCTGACGGGCCGCGCCAATGACAATTTGCAGGCGGCCGCCGACAATAATGCCGCCCCCAATGCCGAGACCCAGGTGGTCGAGCCCGACCAGCTCAACGACATCGACCGCGCCGCTCAACCGGACAACCCGCCGCAGAAGGCCGTGATTGCCGCGACCGACGCGCAGCCACGGCCGGCGCCGGTCATGGCGAGCAGCCAGAGCTCGGCCTGGGACCAGAGCTCGCTGATCGGCAAGATCTTCATCGGCGTCGGCACGCTGCTGACGCTGGCCTCAGCCGCACGCATGTTCATGGCCTGATTTCCGGCCTGATTTCCGGCCTGATCGATGGCTCGAGGGACCTCGTCCGGAACGCGCACAGGCAAGCGCGTTCCGGCGGCTTTTGGCCCCCTTGAAGGCATCCGCGCCAGCGGGCACATTGCCCACCCAATCAAAAGCCCGGGTGAAGCATGAGCACGTTCGAACACATCATCGTCGACAGCAAAGGCGCGGTCGGCATCATCAAGCTGAACCGGCCGAAGATGCTCAACGCGCTCTCCTTTGGCGTCTTCCGCGAGATCGCCGCGGCCGTCGACGATCTCGAAGGCGATGACGCCATCGGCTGCATCGTCGTGACCGGCAGCGAGAAGGCCTTTGCCGCCGGCGCCGACATCAAGGAGATGCAGCCGAAGGGCTTCATCGACATGTTCTCCGAGGATTTTGCCGCGATCGGCGGCGACCGCCTCACGCGCTGCCGCAAGCCGACCATTGCCGCGGTCGCGGGCTATGCGCTCGGCGGTGGCTGCGAGCTCGCCATGATGTGCGACTTCATCATCGCCGCCGATACCGCCAAGTTCGGCCAGCCCGAGATCACGCTCGGCACCATCCCCGGCATCGGCGGCACCCAGCGCCTGACCCGCGCCATCGGCAAATCGAAGGCGATGGACCTCTGCCTCACCGGGCGCATGATGGATGCGGCCGAGGCCGAGCGCTCCGGCCTCGTCAGCCGCATCGTGCCCGCCGATAAGCTCATGGACGAAGTCATGGCCGCGGCGGAGAAGATCGCGTCGATGTCGCGGCCCGCCGTTGCCATGGCCAAGGAGGCGGTGAACCGCGCCTTCGAGACCACGCTCGCCGAGGGCATGAGCGTCGAGCGCAATCTGTTCCACGCGACCTTCGCGCTGGAAGACCGCTCCGAGGGCATGGCGGCGTTCATCGAGAAGCGCAAGCCGGTGAACAAGAACCGGTAAGCGGCTACGTCGCGCGGCTCCTCGCCAGGGCCGCGTTGACCAGCGCGCGATAGAAGCGCTCCGCCCAGGTTTTGGGACGATCGAGACCGAGGCGTGCAAGGCACGCCTCGTCGGCCTCGTCGGGCGTCCGCGTCAACCCTTGCCACAGCAGGCCCGCCAGCGCTCGCGGCGAACGTTGCGCGCCTTGCAGGATCTCCAGTGCCGGGATGAGGCGTTGCTCCACCTCGGTGAAATCGCAGCCGAACGGAAACGACGGCAGCAACCCGGCTTCACGCGCGGGCTTGAGCGCGCGCGCGATCCGCTCGGGATGGTTCTCGCGGTGGGCCGCCGGGATCTCGTAGCTGCGCGGCAATTTGCCGGCGTCCTTCGCAACCCGCGCCAGTTCGTCCTGGAAGCGTGAATCCGCGATCGCCAGCATGCCCGCGATGACATCGGCATCCGACTTTCCCCTGAGGTCGGCAATGCCGTATTCGGTGACGAAGACATCGCGCAGATGCCGCGGGATGGTCTCGTGCCCGTAGCGCCAGAGAATGTTGGATTTGGGCGAACGCCCGGCCTGGCGCGTCGCCTCGAGCGTCAGCACCGACCGCGCTCCCTCCAGCGCAAAAGCCTGCGCCACGAAATTGTACTGTCCGCCGACACCGCTCACCACCTGGCCGTCGTCGAGGCCGTCGGAGACAGCCGCGCCCAGCAGCGTCGCCATCATCGTGTTGTTGATGAAGCGCGCATCGACGCGCGCCCGGCGCTTCTGCTCCTCTTCGCCATAGAGCTCGTTGGTGAACGACACCGGCATCATCTGGATGCGCGCGATCGCCTCGGGCGGCATCTCGCGCAGCGCGCGATAGAAGGATTTCGGTCCGAGGAAGAAGGCGCCGTGCAGCACCACGCCGTCAACGGCGCGCTTGAGGATGCCGGCATCGATCAAGCCAATGAAGGCTTCGGTCAGCATTTCGCTGACACCATAGAGGCCCGCATCGAAAGCACCCGCTTCCCGCGCAACGGCTGGTCGCACGGGCGACAGCTTGGCTATGACGTCATGAAAAGCCGCATTGTCGCGATGGCGCAGGATCAGCCCCTGCGCCAGTGCATCGCCGATCTGCCCGATGCCGATCTGAAGCGTGCCGCCATCGCGCACCAGTGACGCCGCATTCAACCCGATCGCGTATTTCGTGTCGGAGATCGGCTCCGACGGAGGCGCGAACAGCGGAAAATCGGTTGCAGGGCTGTCCAGCACGGCGCTGAACTCATCGGCGGCCAGATCGCCCGCGCCCGGCATGAACGGCAGTTCGGAGTTCACCTGCGCGATCAGCTTGAACGACGCGCGCCCGGCGCGGCGTTCACGCAGCACGTCCAGCGTCGTGTCGGTGTTGCAGGACAGGCTGTAGCGCGGCACGCCGTCGACGACGCGCTTGGCCACCAGTTGCGTCACCACATTGAGTCCGCGCGCCAGCAAATAGCTCGCGGCATGGGTATAGTTGGCCGAGATGTAATTCTGCTGCGCGGCCGGCACGTGCAGCCAGCGGCCTGCCAGAAAGAAGAATTCAACAACGCGGATATTGGGCGGCAGCCGGCCCTCGCGCAGCGCGTCGGCATAGGCAAGATCGGGATAGAAGCCGAACAGGCGATCGATCACCGGCGCGATGAAGCGATGCTCGATCAGGCCTTTCGGCCTCGGCTTCTCCAGCGTCAGGGCGGACAGCAGCGTCAGCTTGATGTCAGGATCGGTGCAGGCTCGCGCATAGAGCGCGTTGACCACGTGATTGGCCTTGCCGAGACCTAGCGGCAGACCAACCACCAGATCGGTTCCGACATCGCGAATGATCTCCTCCGCAAGCGCATCGGGATCGGCGAAGAATTTCGGCATCATCCGTGGGGTCCGGACCACATTACAGGCACCTGACGGATCGGGAGCCGCCATGCGTCCTATACCGCATCCCGGAGCGAATTGGTGTGTGACGCACCTGCAACAAGCACGGAATACATGGGGGTTTCATCCGCGGCAGTTTGCCTGCGAGACCACGGCTGGTTAAACAGGTAACAGGCCGTCGTCGGCGGGGGCGGACAGCCGGGATTTTACGGGATCACATGAACGGGCTTACCGCCAATACTTGCCGCGTAAGGAAGCGGCGTCGATCGGGCGCGGGCCCTGTTTCTGTCGCATGGGCTGCGCTGATGCTCTCGTGCGCCCTGCCCTCCGCCGCATGGGCCGAAGCCCTCCCGGAGGCGCTCGCAAAAGCCTACCAGACCAATCCGCAGCTCAACGCCGAGCGTGCGCGGCAACGCGCCACGGATGAGAACGTGCCGCAGGCGCTCGCGGGCTACCGGCCGCAGATCGTGGCGAGCCTCAGCGCCGGCCTGCAATCGGTGCGCAATCTGCTACCCGACAACACCGTCCAGACCGCCAATCTGAAACCGTGGGTCATCGGCGTCACCGTGACGCAGACCCTGTTCAACGGGTTCCGCACCGCCAACAGCGTGCGCGCTGCTGAACTGCAGGTACAGTCCGGCCGCGAGGCGCTGCGCAATGTCGGCCAGGGTGTTCTGCTCGACGCGGTCACCGCCTACACCAACGTGCTGGCCAACCAGTCGCTGGTCGAGGCACAACGCTCCAACGTCGCGTTCCTGCGCGAGACGCTGTCCGTCACCCAGCGCCGCCTCAATGCCGGCGACGTCACGCCGACCGACAGCGCCCAGGCCGAGGCACGGCTCAACCGCGGTCTTTCCGATCTCAATGCCGCGGAAGTCGCACTCGCCGTCAGCCAGGCGGTCTACGCGCAGGTGATCGGCAACGCTCCGTCGCAGCTTCGCGCCGCCGAGGTCGTCGACCGCTATCTGCCGAAGAGCCGCGAGGACGCGCTCTCGATGGCGATCCGCCAGCATCCGGCGGTGATGGCGGCGGGCTTCGACGTCGACGTCGCCTCGACCAACATCCGCATCGCCGAGGGCACGCTGCTGCCGAGCGCCGGCCTCCAGGGCAGCGCCAGCAAAAGCCGCAACAACGACCCGACGCTCGGCACCTTCGCCGAGGACCAAGCCTCGATCGTCGCCAATGTCACCGTGCCGATCTACGACGGCGGCCAGGCCGCGGCGCAGACCCGGCAGGCCAAGGAGATCACGGCCCAGAGCCGGCTCGTGCTCGACCAGATCCGCAACCAGGCGCGCACGGCGGCGACCAGCGCCTGGGTCGCCAATGAAGGCGCCAAGATCGCGGTCTCGGCCTCGGAGTCCGAGGTGAAGGCCGCGACTGTCGCGCTTGGAGGCGTGCAGCGCGAGGCCGCCGGCGGACAACGCACGACGGTGGACGTGCTGAACTCGCAGGCCGATCTGATCCAGGCCAAGGCCCGCCTGATCGGCGCGCTGCGCGACCGCGTGATCGCCTCCTACACGCTGCTCAGCGCCGTCGGCCATCTCGACGTCAAGACCTTGAGCCTGAACACGCCGGACTATCTGCCGGAGGTGCATTACCAGCAGGTCCGCGATGCCTGGCACGGTCTGCGCACGCCGTCAGGGCAGTGACGCGCCGTCAACCGCCCCTTCAGCGCAAACGCTCTAGCGAACACGCTTGAATATGTCGGTACCCGTGGATTTCTGCGGCGGCCCACTGGGCGGCGTGTAGATCATGATCCAGTTCGTTCTCATCGTGGTGCCGCTGACCGCGCCGAACCACGTCGTGTGCGAGCTGCATTGGGTGAACGTCACCGCAAAGGTGACCGCCGCCCCTCTGGCGATTCCTTGTGCGGGGTACGGTATCCCCTGGCACTGATAACCTGGCGCCCTGTTCGTGAACGTGCCGGTGAACGGACCCGATGGATCGGCGTAATATACTTCGAGGGTCGACCCCCGCTGGTTCTGCCAAAGCGACCATGACGGCAATGCCTGAGCAGATGCGGCTGATTGAAGTCCAAGCAGGATGAAAAGCGCGAGCAATACTCTCTTCATAGGACCACGCTCCCTTGCGGAGGAAATTCTTAAAGTTGTATAGATCGATTGTATCTACCATATGATACAACCGTCATCAATGAATTCCCGCCAGCCGGGTACCGGGTGACGGTCCCCGCCGGCGACCGGTCCGCGTCCCCATCGATTGACTGGCGGCCGGCAGAAGATGCTATCCTCCCGGAAAACGACAATCAGGGAGAGAAACCGTGCTCAACCGACGCAGTGTCCTGCTGGCCTCCCTTGCCGCCGGAGTAGCCATGACCAACAAAGCCCACGCCCGCGCTGCGCAGCCCGCGACGCCGGTCAATTTCGACGTCCCGGCGCACGCCTGCGACTGCCACACCCATATCCACGGCGATCCCGAGAAATTTCCGTTCTTCGCCGGGCGCGTCTACACGCCCGAGCTGGCCTCGCCGGAGGAAATGGCCGCGCTGCACAAAGCGCTGCATATGGAACGCGTGGTGATCGTCACCCCGAGCGTCTACGGCACCGACAATTCGTCGTCCTTGTTCGGCATGAAAGCGCGCGGCGCGAATGCACGCGGCGTTGCCGTGATCGACGACAAGACGACGGAGGCGCAGCTCGATACGATGCAGCAGGACGGTTTCCGCGGCGTCCGCCTCAATCTCGCGACCGGCGGCGTCAACGATCCCAATGTCGGCCGGCCGCGCTTCACCGCCGCAGTCGAGCGCATGAAGGCGCGCGGCTGGCACGTGCAACTGTACACCACGCTTGCGATGATCACGGCGATCAAGGACCTGGTCGAGACCGCGCCGGTGCCCGTCGTGTTCGACCATTTCGGCGGCCTTGAAGCCTCGAAGGGCCTGGAGCAACCCGGCTTCTCCGATCTCGTCGCGCTGGTGAAGTCCGGCAAGGCCTATGTCAAGATTTCGGGTGCCTACCGCTCGTCGAAGCTTGCACCCGATTATCAGGACATGGTGCCGTTCGCGCAGGCGCTGATCGCGGCGAACGCGGACCGCATCGTCTGGGGCACCGACTGGCCGCATCCGGATTCGAGCCGCGTCGAGGGACGCAAGGCCACCGACGTCGCACCGCTCTACCAGATCGACGACGGGCGTCTGCTCAATCAGCTTCCGGTGTGGGCGCCGGATGCCGCCGTGCGCAAGAAGATCCTGGTCGACAACCCGGCGAAACTTTACGGGTTCTGAGTCGCGCCAAATCCAAACAGGTTCAACGGAACATTGCGCGGTTGCACACCGCAATGGAACCGTTGTCGCGAGAGCACAGGCACACTCGATTCACACGAACGTGTTGATATCCGCGTTCGATTTTCAGCCGTACGGTTGAGGCGACGATTCAATTTCGCCGGTACGCACGCACAGATTTCATTTGTTCGTGCGGTCACATGTCTTTGTCGCATTATCTCGCCGCGCTTGTCTCCGGCGTCGGAATTGGTTTCACCGTCGCCGCCCCCATCGGGCCCATGGGCATGCTGTGCATCCAGCGCACATTGGCGTCGGGCGTGGCCACAGGGCTCGCAACCGGATTCGGCGCGGCGACCGTGCATCTCACCTACAGCGCCCTTGCGGTTCTGGGACTAGGCTCGCTCGCGCAGCCATGGGTCGAGGCGAATGCCGCGGTCTTCGGCATCGTCTCAGCGTTCACCCTGCTGTGGTTCGCGCTCCGCACGCATCGGTGCTCCCTCGTGCTGCAGGAGGCCGGCACGATCGACAGCGTGCGTCTGGCGCGCGCCTATCTCAGCGCCATCGCGCTCGGATTGACCAATCCGCTGACGGTCATCCTGTTTCTGGCAGCGCTGCATGCATTCTCCACGCAGGCCGCCGCCGCACCGCTGATCGCGGGCGTTTTCCTGGGCTCTGCGATCTGGTGGATGGTGCTCAGCACGGTCGTTGCAACCGCGCGGTCACGGCTGACGCCGCGGATGCTGTCACTGAGCAGCCGCTTCGCCAGCCTGATCTTACTTGGACTCGGCACCATGATGCTGGTGCGGATCGCGCAACAGGCGCTGAGCTAGCTGCGCTTCAGCGCGCGCGGCGCGAGAAGAACGAGATCAGCACCGGCAGGGTCACCAGAATCACGATCGGCGCTAGCATCATGCCGGTGACGACGACGACCGCGAGCGGCTTCTGCACCTGCGAGCCGATGCCTTCCGACAGCGCTGCCGGCAGCAGGCCGACGCCTGCGACGACGCAGGTCATCAGCACGGGTCGCAGCTGCAACTCGCCGGTGCGTATCACCGCACTCATGCGATCCATGCCCTCTTCGATCAGCTGGTTGAACTGCGACAGGATGATGATGCCGTCCATCACGGCGATGCCGAACAGCGCGATGAAGCCGATCGCCGCCGAGACACTGAACGCCGTGCCGGTGATCAGAAGACCCAGCACACCGCCGAAGATCGCCATCGGGATCACGCTCATCGCAAGCAGCGTGTCGGTCATCGTGCCGAAATTGAACCAGAGCAGGACGCCGATCAGCGCCAGCGAGATCGGCACCACGATCGACAGCCGCCGGATCGCGTCCTGGAGATTTCCGAACTCGCCGACCCATTCCATGTGCGAGCCGGGCGGCAATTGCACCTGGTCGGCGATCTTCTGCTGCGCCTCGCGGATCGCGCTGCCGAGATCGCGCTCGCGCACCGAGAACTTGATCGGCAGATAGCGTTCCTGCTGCTCGCGATAGATATAGGCGGCACCCGAGACGAGGCTGATGGTGGCGACCTCGCTCAGCGGGATCTGCGTCACGGTGCCGTTCGGGCCGGGTGCGCCGATCCGCAAATTCTGGATCGCCTCGGCGCTGCGCCGATATTCCGGTGCGAGGCGCACGATGATCGGGAAGTGGCGGTCGGAGCCCGGCTCGTAGAGATCGCCCGCGGTGTCGCCGCCGATCGCGACCTTGATGGTGGCGTTGATGTCGCCGGGCGCGAGCCCATAGCGGGCGGCCTTGGCGCGGTTGATGTCGATCTGAACGGTGGGCTGGCCGAGCGAGGTAAACACCGCCAGATCGGTCACGCCCTGCACGGTCGACAGCACTTGCTTGATCTTGTTGGCGGTGTCGGTGAGCGCCTGGAGATCGCTGCCGAACAGCTTGATGGAGTTCTCGCCTTTCACGCCGGAGACGGCTTCGGAGACGTTGTCCTGGAGATATTGCGAGAAGTTGAACTCGACGCCGGGGAAGCGATCGTCGAGCTGCTTGAGCAGTTGCGCGGTCAACTCTTCCTTGTCGCGCGTGCCGGGCCATTGGCTGGCGGGCTTGAGCGGCGCGAAAAACTCGGCATTGAAGAAGCCGGCAGCATCGGTGCCGTCGTCGGGGCGGCCGTGCTGCGACACCACGGATTCCACCTCGGGCCGGGCCCGGATCAGCTTGCGCATCTCGTTGACGTAGGAGTTGCCCTCCTGGAGCGAGATGGTCGGCGGCAGCGTGGCGCGAATCCAGAGATTGCCCTCTTCCAGCTTCGGCAGGAATTCGAGACCGAGCAGCCGGGCGAGCGCGACCGTCGTCAGCACGAGACCGACCGCGGCGCCCAGCACGATGCCGCGGTTGGCGACGGCCCAATTCAGCACAGGCATGTAGATCCGGTGCAGGATCAGCATCACCCTGGTTTCGGTCTCCTTGACATGCGCAGGCAGGATGATCGCCGATAGCGCCGGCGTCACCGTGAAGGTCGCAAGGAGGCCGCCGGCCAGGGCGTAGGCATAGGTGCGCGCCATCGGCCCGAAGATGTTGCCCTCGACGCCCGACAGCGTGAACAGCGGCAGGAAGGCTGCGATGATGATCGCCGCGGCAAAGAAGATCGAGCGCGAAACGTCGGCCGCGGCGCTGAGGATGGCATGGCTCTTCATGCCGAACAGCGTCTCCGGCGACATCTGCTCGGATTCCGACATCGGCGTCGTCTGGGTCAGGCGGCGGAAGATCGCCTCCACCATGATGACGGTGGCATCGACGATCAGGCCGAAATCGATGGCGCCGACCGACAGCAAATTCGCGGATTCCCCGCGCAGCACGAGGATGATCACGGCGAAGAACAGCGCGAACGGAATCGTGGCGCCGACGATCAGCGCGCTGCGCAGATCGCCGAGGAACATCCATTGCAACATCACGATCAGCAGGATGCCGACCACCATGTTGTGCAGCACGGTGTGGGTGGTGAGCTCGATCAGGTCGCCGCGGTCGTAGATACGCTCGATGCGCACGCCGGGCGGCAGGATGCTGGAATTGTTGATGGTCTGAACGAGCTGGTGGACACGCTTGATGGTCGGCGAACTCTGCTCGCCGCGGCGCATCAGGACGATGCCCTGTACAATGTCGTCGGAATCGTCGAGGCCGGCAATGCCGAGACGCGGCCTCTGGCCGACGGTGACGTTGGCGACGTCCTTGACCAGCACCGGATTGCCGTTGGTCTGCGAGATCATGGTGTTGGCGAGATCGTCGATCGAGCGGATCAGGCCGACGCCGCGCACCACGGCCGATTGCTGACCGATATTGACCGTGTTGCCGCCGACATTGACGTTCGCATTGCCGACCGCCTGGAGCAGTTGCGGCAGCGTCAGGCCGTTGGCGACGAGCTTGTTGAAGTCGACCTGGAGCTCGTAGGTCTTGCTTTTGCCGCCCCAGCCGGTGACGTCGATCACGCCAGGCACGGCGCGGAAGCGGCGCTGGAGAATCCAGTCCTGGATGGTCTTGAGATCGAGCACGCTGTAGTTCGGCGGGCCGACCAGGCGATAGCGGAAGATTTCGCCGATCGGGCTCAGCGGCGAGATCTGCGGCTGCACGTTGCCCGGCAGCGGCGCGAGCTGCGCCAGGCGGTTCAAGACCTGCTGCTGCGCTTCGTCATAGGTGTAAGCGAAGGAGAACTGGATTTTGACGTCGGAGAGACCATAGAGCGAGATGGTGCGGATGGTCGTGATGTTCTTCAGACCTGCGACCTGGGTCTCGATCGGGATCGTAATGTACCGTTCGATCTCTTCCGCCGACAGGCCCGGGCTTTGCGTCACGATGTCGACCATCGGCGGGGTCGGATCGGGATAGGCTTCGATGTTGAGCTGGTTGAACGCGATGAGGCCGCCGATGAGCACGGCGACGAACATGCCGACCATCAGGAAGCGCCGGTTGACGGCAAGTGCGACGAGGCGATCCATTCAGGTCTTCAGTTCAGATCTTCAGTTTCTTGTGTCGTCGATCAGCTGCCGGATGCCGCGCGGTCGATGAAGAGGCTGCCCTTCACCACGATCTGCTCGCCGGGCTTCAAATTGCTGGTGACCTCGACGAGATTGCCGTTGATGAGGCCGATCTTGATCTGGCGCAACTCGACCGACTTGTCCTCGCGCGCGACCCAGATGCGGACCTGGTCGCCTTCATAGATCAGCGACTGCTTCGGCACAGCGGGCGCCGCACGGTCGCCGGCCGAATAGATCGTGACGTTGGCGAACATCTCGGGCTTGAGCAGCCCGTCCTTGTTGTCGATGGTGGCGCGGACCAGCAGACGGCGGGTGGCCGGATCGATCGCGGCGGCGACGTAGTTGATCTTGGCGGTGAGCGGACGGCCCGGCAGCGCCATCACGTTGACGGTGATGTCCTGCCCGATGCAGACCGCGGCGGCGTCGCTCTCGCGCACGAAGGCGGTGAGCCAGACCGTGGAGAGGTCGCCGACCACGAACACCGGATCGCTGGCGCCGGCGCTGACAAACTGGCCGGGCCCGATCTTGCGCTGCACGACCGTTCCGGAGATCGGCGAGTTGATCGTGATCTCCCGGTTGATGACGCCCTTGTCCTGGAACGCCTTGATGGTCTCGTCGGTGAAGCCGAGGATGCGCAGCTTGTTGCGCGCAGCCTCCAGCGCCGTCACCGAGGAGCGCATGTCGTTCTGCGCCTGGACCTGGGTCGCTTCCGCCTGCTGATAATCCTTCAGCGGAATGGCGTGGCCTTCATAGAGGTCCTTGGCGCGCTTGAACTGGATGTCGGCGAGATCGATCGCCGACTTCGCCTTGTTCTGCGCAGTCATCGCCGCGATGAAATCGTTCTGGGCCTGCACGGTGTCGGCGGCCTCGATTGTGAACAGCGGTTGACCCTGGGTCAGCATCTCGCCCGGCTTGGCGAGCAGCTTGGTGACGCGGCCCGCATAGGGCGAGAACACCGGCGTCGAACGATCCTCGTCGACTGCGACCTTGCCCTCGGTGACATACTCGGCCCGGAAGGTCTTGGCCTTCACCGGCTCGATCGTCAGCGTCGCCCATTCGGACGCCGTCGGCGTGAAGTTCTGCGCATTCCGGCGCGACTGGCTGGAAATCTCGGAGTGCTTCTTCTCTTTGCCGCCCGCATAGAGGAAGCCGTAGGCCCCGGCACCCGCAAGAGCTAGTAAAACTACGGACGCGATCACCCGTCGTTTTGTAACAGCCTGCAATCGCTTGGTATTTTCAACTACCATGGGGCCCGGTCGTGTCTGCGACGATCTCGGCAGGTGGCTGCCTGATCGGTCGCGCTAATAGTGCTGAATTGGGATTTCAAACAACCTAAAAAACGCTTCGCACCTTTCGAACTGCGTTAAAATTTTGCGATGCGTCAGGTTCACGTCAGCTTCGCTGCGGCCACTGTGCCGGATGACTGCCAAGGGGCATCGCCGGACGGCTCCATTGCGCCGGCGTTGACGACAGCAGTGCAGAATGCTGCACCGCCTTCAACGTACCAAAGCCTGATGGCACGCTCTCGATAAACGCAGCATGTACGGCCTCACCTGTGAGATCCGGGGTGTTCAAGCCGCCGTCGAGCCGGCCGAGATTCCAAAGCCAGCGCCCGGTCTGAGCCAGCGACACGCGCACGTGCCAGCTGCCGCCTTCGCTCGCCTGGCGCGCCTTGGCCATCATCGCGCCGAACGCCATCAGATAGCCGGTGGCGTGATCGAGCATCTGTGCCGGCAATTCCTTGGGACCCTCGATGCCGGCGGCCTGTCCTTCGGCGTGATTGAAACCCGTTGTTGTCTGCACCAGCGAGTCGAAACCGCGCCGTTCGGCCCAGGGACCGGAATGGCCATAGGCCGACAGCGTGACATAGACGATGCCGGGATTGATCTCCGCAGCATTTTCCGGCGGAAAGCCGAGAGCGGCGAGCGCGCGCGGACGATAGCCTTGCGAGAAGATGTCGGCGTCTTTCAGCAGTTCGCGCATCTGCGCCTTGCCTGCCTCGCTCTTCAGCTCGATGAGGGTGGTGAGCTTGCCGCGGCCGGTGTCGATGGTGAGCCATGGGATCGCCGGCAGTTCGGGCCCCGAGACCAGCAGCACATCGGCACCATGCGCGGCGAGCGTGCGGCCGGCAACGGGGCCTGCGATGACGCGGGACAGATCGAGCACGCGCAGGCCCGCGAGCGGTCGATCGCCCCTTGGCCACGGCTTTGGCGCGGCGTCGCCGATCTTCTCGATCGAGATCAGCGGGAGTTCGGCGAGCCCGCGCGCCTGCGGCAACGCGGACCATTCGTCGTAGGATCGCATCAGGGCAACGACGCCGCCCGCTGCATAAGCCGCGGTCTCGAAGTCTTCGCCCTTCCATTGCGTCAGTGCAGCCTGGACTTTCTCGCGCTCCGCCTCGCAGCCGAGCACCTTGCAGACGGCATCGCGATGATGCGGAAAGTTGGTGTGGCAGCGGACGAAGCGGTTGTCGCCGGTCCTGTAGACGCCCGCGATGGCGTCCCATGCTGGCGGCGGCGGCTTGTCGTCGAGGCGCAGATAACGCTCGGAGCGGCATTCGGCGACGGCGTGGCGCATGTCGACGGAGACATCCTGTATCTCGCCGCTGCGCAGCCGCCAGATCTCCGCGGCGGCGAGGCCTGCGGCAGCGATCGTGGTTTGGCCGGCAACCGCAACGCGAAACGAGGACGGGATTTGCGGCTCCTCCCCGGTCAGCCGCACGCGTTCGAGCGCGGCCTTGTCGCCGCCGGCGGAGGTCCAGATGTCTTTGAGAATGTCCGCGGGGCTTTGCATGGCCGCTTCTCTCCCTTACTTTTCTGCGGTCGTCTTCTAGCACATAAAGGAATGCAATGGCTGCCATCGATCCCCTCACCGCAGGCGCCGTGTTCATCGCAACGGCGGCCACCGACGCGGTCTATGTCATGTTTACCTCGGCCGTGATCGCGCGAAAACGCGTGCCGGCGGCGAACTGGAGCGCGGTCTGGTACATGCTCTCCTCCTACGCGGTGATCAGCTATACCGAAAACGCCTTCTATGTCGCGTTCGCGGCAATCGGCTCATGGGCCGGCGCCTATGCGTCGCTGACCTTCCTGCACCGCCCGCCCGGCGGCCCGCCGGTGGGGGCTGCGCCCGAGTGAGGCGGCACGCCTCTCTCCGCGTCATTGCGAGGAGCCCTTGCGACGAAGCAATCCAGACTGCTTCCGCGGGTGCATTTCTGGATTGCTTCGCTGCGCTCGCAATGACGATGTGGAGGCTTCTGCGTCTCCCTTGAAGCGGCTACACTCCCTGTCACCAACAAAAAGGAAAACCAACAATGGATCTCGGTCTCAAAGGAAAAAATGCCATCGTCCTCGGCGGCACGCGCGGCATCGGGCGGGCGATTGCGGCAACGCTGGCCGGTGAAGGCGCCAATGTCGCGGTGTGCGCGCGCAACGCTGATCAGGTTGCGGCCACCGTTGCCGAGTTGAAGGCCGGCGGCATCAACGCCACCGGCGGTTCGGTCGACGTCACCGACGGCGCGGCGCTGAAATCCTGGATCGAGAGCGCTGCAAAAGATCTCGGCGGCGTCGATCTGCTGTTCTCCAATGCCGGCGCGATGTCGCAAGGCCACGATCCAGCATCGTGGGAGCAGAACTTCCGGCTCGACGTGCTCGGCGCGGTGCACGCGTTCGACGCCGCACGGCCGTTCCTCGAGGCCGGCGGCGAAAAGAGCGGCGATGCCGCCTTCGTCATCATCTCCTCGATCTCGGCGGCGCAGGCCGATCTCGCCAGCTCCTACGGTCCGATCAAGGCAGCGCTGATCCACATGGCCAAGGGTCTGGCGCGGCAATACGCCAGGAAGAAAATCCGCGTGAATGTCGTCTCGCCCGGCACCGTCTATTTCAAAGGAGGCGTCTGGAACATGGTCGAGCAGAACATGCCCGAGCGTTACAACGACGCGATGAAGCGCAATCCGACCGGCCGCATGGCAACGCCGCAGGAAATCGCAAGCGCGGCGGTGTTTCTGGCAAGCCCGGTGTCGGGGTTCACGACGGGGTCGAATCTCATCGTGGACGGCGCGATCTCGAATCGGGTGAATTTTTGAGGGGGGCTCGCGCCTGCGAATCCCGTCATCCTGAGGTGCGAGGCATGGGACGCAAGGCGTCCCATGGGGAGCCTCGAAGGATGCACGGCCCCGCTGCTGCAGCCGGGCCGTCGCCCTTCGAGGGCCGCTGAAGGAGCGGCCACCTCAGGGTGACGGTGATAGAGTTGCGCATTGACCAAGCCTAATGAAAATCCCGCGACGGCGGCAGGATGCGGGCGTTGCGGGGGTGGCGGATTTTCTGCGCGGGCATGTCCGTGAGAGCGCGGGCGTCTTCGTTGAGCGGCTCGACGACCGTGGCGCCGGCCGGCAAGGGATGCTTGCGGCTCAGGGCGTCGTTGGCGAGGCCGACCAGATCGTGCGAGCGGTCGATCATGCGCTGCGCGATGAGATGCGTCACTTTTTCGGGGCTGCTCTGGATATAGCCCTGGACCTCGATGAGGCGCGCGCCCATCACCTCTTTCCGGTACTGCTCCATGACCTTGGGCCACACCACGACATTGGCGATGCCGGTTTCGTCCTCCAGCGTCATGAACACGACGCCGCTGGCGCTGCCCGGCCGCTGACGCACCAGCACCACGCCGGCGCAGCGGACGCGGCGCCGCTCGTTCTCGTGGCTGATGTCCTTGCAGGCCACGACGCGCTCGCGCGAAAACATTTCGCGCAGGAATTCCATCGGATGGCCTTTGAGCGATAGCCGGATGGTCTGGTAGTCCGCGACCACCTGCTCGGAGCGCGGCATCAACGGCAGCGGCTTTGCGTGCTCGTCCGGCTGCTCGCGCGCGGTCGCCGCTTCGAACAGCGGCAGTGCGACATCGTCGGGCAACCGCCGCACCTGCCACAGCGCCTCGCGGCGATCGAGCCCCAGCGAGCGGAACGCATCGGCATCGGCGAGCAGGATCAGTGCGCGCTTGGGCAGGCCGGTGTCGCGGGCGAAGTCTTCGAGCGAGGTGAAAGGGCGGAGATTGCGGGCGTCGATGATGCGATCGGCCCAGTCTTTTGGACTGACATATTCTTCACCTCGCCTCTCTGTCTGCTGCTTCTTGAGATTCTCCTCATCCGGATCAAGCCAATGGAAGCCGTCGATCTGGCGGAAGCCCAGACGCACGGCGCAGTATTTGCTGTCGGCATTCTCCAGCGTGTTCTGCGCAGCACTGTAGGAGACGTCGATGTCGCGCACCTCGACGCCATTCTTGCGGGCATCACTGACGATTTGCGCAGGCGCATAAAAGCCCATCGGCTGCGAGTTCAAAAGGCCGCAGCAGAACGCATCGGGGTGATGGTACTTCAGCCATGACGAGATGTAGACGAGCTGCGCGAAGCTTGCGGCATGGCTCTCCGGGAAACCGTAGGAGCCAAAGCCCTTGATCTGGTCAAAGCAGCTTCGAGCAAAATTGGGATCGTAGCCGCGCGCGACCATGTTGCCGATCAGCTTCTCCTCGTATTGGCCGATGGTGCCGACATTGCGGAAGGTCGCCATCGAGCGGCGCAGACCGTTGGCTTCCTCAGAGGTAAATTTCGCCGCCTCGATCGCGATGCGCATGGCCTGCTCCTGGAACAGCGGCACGCCTTTCGTCTTGTGCAGCACTTTGTAGAGTTCGTCCGCGGGACCATGCTCGGGCGATGGCGAAGGATAGGTCACTTTCTCCAGACCGTTCCGTCGCCTCAGGTATGGGTGAACCATATCGCCCTGGATCGGCCCGGGGCGTACGATCGCGACTTCAATGACGAGATCGTAGAACGTCCGCGGTTTCAACCGCGGCAGCATGTTCATCTGGGCGCGGCTTTCAACCTGGAACACGCCGAGCGACTCGCCATCACACAGCATGTCGTAAACCTTGGGATCGTCCTGCGGCACGCTCGCCAGCACATAACGTTTACCCTTGTGCTGATCGATCAGATCAAAACACTTCCTGATGCAGGTCAGCATGCCCAGCGCGAGCACGTCGACCTTCATCATGTTGAGCGCGTCGACGTCGTCCTTGTCCCATTCAATAAAAGTGCGGTCGTCCATCGCGGCATTGCCGATGGGGACATAGGTGTCGAGCCGGTCCTGGGTCAGCACATAGCCGCCGACATGTTGCGAAAGATGGCGCGGAAATTCGATCAGCTCTGTCGCGAGCTCGACCGCAAGGCCGATCATCGGATTGCTGGGATCGAGTCCGGCCTGCCTGACCTGCATGTCGTTGAGGCCCTTGCCCCAGCTGCCCCACACCGTGTCGGCGAGCGCGGCGGTGACGTCCTCGGTCAGACCCAGCGCCTTGCCGACGTCGCGGATGGCGCTGCGCGGGCGATAATGAATAATGGTGGCGATGATCGCGGCGCGGTGGCGGCCGTAGCGGCGATAGACATATTGCATCACCTCCTCGCGCCGCGAGTGCTCGAAATCGACGTCGATGTCGGGCGGCTCCAGCCGTTCCTTGGAGATGAAGCGCTCGAACAACAGATCGACCTGGGTCGGATCGACCGAGGTGATGCCGAGCACGTAGCAGACCGCCGAATTCGCCGCCGAACCGCGGCCCTGGCACAGGATGTTCTGGCTGCGCGCGTAGTGGACGATGTCGTGCACGGTGAGGAAGTAGTGCGCGTATTTAAGCTCTGCGATCAGCGCGAGCTCCTTCTTCAGGGTAGCGCGGAGCTTGTCGTCGATCTGGCCGCCGAAATATTTGTCGACGCCTGCCCAGGTCAGATCTTCCAGATGCCCTTGCGCGGTCTTGCCTGGCGGCACCGGCTCGTCTGGATACTGGTATTTGAGCTGATCGAGCGAGAAGACAATCTTGTCCACAAAGCGCATCGTCTCCGCGATCGCCTCGGGGAAATCGCGGAACAGCCGCGACATCTCGCGGGGCGTCTTCAGGAAACGCTCGGCATTGGCTTCCAGCTTGCGTCCGACCGCTTCGATCGTGGTCTTTTCCCGGATACAGGTGAGCACGTCCTGAAGCGGACGGCGGCCGGGATCGTGATAGAGCACCTCGTTGGTGGCGAGCAGCGGCACTTTGGCTGTTGCGGCGAGATCGTCGAGCCGCGCCAGACGGCGGCGGTCGTCGCCGCGATAGACCAGGCTCGCCGCCAGCCATACGCCCTCCGCGCGGCTCGCTTTCAGCTTTGCCAGAATATCCAGCGCCTGCGTAGGCTCGAAGCGATGCGGCAGCGTCAGGACCAGGAGCTGGCCTTCCGCAAACTCCAGAAGGTCCGCGAAAGTGAGCTTGCACTCGCCCTTCTCGATCCGCGTGATGTCGTCGCCACGCTTGCCTCTGGTCAAAAGCTGGCACAGTCGGCCGTAGGCGGCGCGGTCGCGCGGATAAACGAGAATGTCGGGCGTGCCGTCGATGAAGACGATGCGCGCGCCGATCAGCAGTTTCGGCTTGTTCAGCACCTCCTTGTTGTCGAGTTCATTCCAGGCCCGCACCACACCGGCCAGTGTGTTGTGATCGGCGATGCCGATCACGGGAATGCCTAGCTTGCTGGCCTGATGCACGTAAGCGCGCGGATCCGAGCCGCCGCGCAGGAAGGAGAAATTCGTGGTGATGCCAATCTCGGCATAAGCGGGCGTGCTCATGCGAAGAGACCGTGCACGTACCAGCCGGGAGACGCGGGCTTGCCATCGCCGTCGAACACCTCGCCCTCGTAGAGACCGTCGCGAAAGATCCAGAAGCGCAGGCCCTCGGCATCCTCGATGCGGAAATAGTCCCGCGTCAATTGCTTGCCGTCCTGCCGCCACCATTCCATCGCGATGCGCTCGGGCCCTTCCACGCGCACCACGGCATGTTTTGCGCGGCGCCAGGTGAATTGATGCGGCGGACCGTCGGGTACGGTCGCAAACGGCACGGTGACCGGCTCCGGCTTGTCGAACAGCCTTAAGGGACGCAGCGGCGGCTCGCTCTCGGCGCGCGCGGGCCATTCGGCCTGCATGGCGGCGGCGAGATGATGCTGCGCGGGCGCCGCCAGCACTGCACATTCGGGGATGTGGGTATCCTCAGGCAGGTGCACGACGACGCGCTTTCCCCCGATGCGCGCGGCAATGCGGTCGATCAGTAAAGAAAGCTCGTCATTGTCATGGACATGGGCGTCAAGGTCGCGCTGCTCCTGCACCACGATCTCGGTCCGGCTTGCCGACAGCCGCACCATGTCGAAGCCGAAACCGGGGTCGAGGGGATCGGCGAGCGCATCGAGCCGCTCGCGGAACAGACGGTCGATCACGGCGCTGCGCGTCACCGGACGTCCGGTCTCGACCATGATCGCGCGCACCGCGCCGTCGGTGCGGAAGAAAGCGGCCTCCAGCCGCCGCGCGCCCTTGCCCTGCTTCTCCATCGAGACGATCAACGTATCGGCCAGCCGCGACAGCGTCATCGCGATCATGGTGTCGGTCGCGATCGGCTCGGCGAAACGTTTCTCCACGATGTAGTCCGGCAGCGGTTTCCGCGGGTTGATCGGCGCATCGCCCTGCCCCAGCGCATGCGCAAGCAGCGTGGAGAACCGCGCACCGAACCGCGCCGTAATTTCGCTCGGCGCGCGCGAGGCAACATCGCCGATGGTCTTCAGCCCGGCGCGGCGGAGGCCAGTGGTGATGGCCTCCCCCGCACCGAGCGCGGACACCGGAAACCGGTCGATGGCCGCCGCCTCTCCGCCATCGGCGACGATGATGCCTGATGTCTGCCGCGTCAGCGTCCGCGCGCAGACCGAGGTTCCCGCGATCGCCGCACTGACGGCAAAGCCTTGCCGGGCCAGCGCACGGACCAGCGTCTGCAACAGCGCGGCTTCGCCGCCAAACAGATGCGCGCAGCCGGTGATGTCGAGAAACAGCCCGTGCGGCGCATCGAGTGCCACCAGCGGCGTGAAGCGGTCGCACCAGTCGGCGATGTCGCTGAGCGTCTTCGCATCGGCCACGACATCGGCGTCGAACACCTTCAAGTCCGGACACATCGCCCGGGCATTGGCGAGCGGCTGACCGATATGCAGACCTAAACGTTCGGCGGTTTCGTCGAGCGCATGGATCACCAGCGCATTGGTGTCCTTGATGACGACAATGCAGGGATCATTATGATTCTTACCCAGCCCGGCGCTGTTGAAGAAACGCTGGATCCGGTCGATGGGCAGGCGCGGCAGCCACAGGCTGAGGATACGCCGTCGGTTCAGAGAACTGGCACTCATCACATTTCCATTCCATGATCCACCGGCCGCACGGGCCATGACGATTGCGCAACAGCTCGGCATCGAAGCGCGGCGCGCCCCAGGCACTCCATGCTGAGCCCGGCGGCGAATGCGCGGCGCGCAGCATCCATCGCGTCTCCGCGGTCGAGGGCAAAGGTTGCGCGGCCATCCGCAGCATCAGGCCGGTGACGCCGGACGATTGCGCGGCCAGCGTCAGCTTGCGGCTCGCGACGAGATCGAACTGCCTGACATCGCCCCAGAGCTCGAGCACGACGGCACCGAGCGCATCGCAGGCGAGCGCGTCGGCCGAGCTGCGCAGCGCGCTCTCGACGTCGGCCGCACGCACCATCACCACGCGGCGCGGATCGAGGCCGATCTCGGCAAGCCCGCTCATCGACAGCGCGCCGGTTTCAATTTCCGAAAAATCCTGTCGCACCCACAATAGCGGCCGCTGCACCGAGATGCGTCCCGCGAGGCCCATGACAAAACCCGTCGCGGCCGCGCCCTGACGCCCTTCGCAAAACACCTCGTGGATCACCGCGCGGGCGAGCCCGCCCTTCAGGGCACAGTCCACCTCGGGGTGGCCGAGCGCGACGCGACCCTGCTGATGCACGATCTCTGCCGTCTCGATGCGCTCGATCTGGCCGCGCAAGGTCGCAAGCGCGCTGGCTCGTGCGCCGCTCATGCTCGCCGCTCCTTCAGGGGTGATTGCCGGTGGCTCTCAAAAAGAGAACCAACGGCTGGCTCATTTGTTCATGATATGTTCTAATATAAAGCTAACGGCGACCCGTGAGTCAATCGAATTGGCGGACTTTCGGATTCATGAGCGTAATCAAAGGGATTCAACAATGGACGTGCAACGCAAGCTGGAAATTCTCGCGGACGCCGCCAAATACGACGCGTCGTGCGCCTCCAGCGGCACCGAGAAGCGGGATTCCAGCGACGGCAAGGGCATGGGCTCGACCGCGCCGGGCATGGGCATATGCCATTCCTACGCACCGGACGGACGCTGCATCTCGCTGCTCAAGGTGCTGCTGACCAACGCCTGCAATTACGATTGCCTCTATTGCGTCAACCGCGCCTCGTCCAACGTGCCGCGCGCCCGTTTCACCGTCGACGAGATCGTCAAGCTGACGCTCGACTTCTACCGGCGCAATTACATCGAAGGTCTGTTCCTCTCCTCCGGCATCATCCGCAACCCTGATTACACCATGGAGCAGGTGGTCAGCGTCGCGCGCAAGCTGCGCGAGGAACATCACTTCCGCGGCTACATCCACCTGAAAACCATTCCGGAGGCAGACGATGCGCTGATTACGGAGGCTGGCAAATATGCCGACCGTCTCTCCATCAACATCGAGATGCCGGACGAGACGAGCCTGCAACAATTCGCGCCGGAGAAGGACGTGCGCGCGATCCGCCGCACCATGGGCCGGCTGCGGCTGAAGCTCGACGAGGCCGAGGAAGGCCGCGCCGCGAAGACGAAAGCAAAGCCGCAGCGCTTCGCGCCCGCCGGGCAAAGCACGCAGATGATCGTCGGCGCAGATAGCGCCTCCGACCACACCATCCTCCACACCAGCTCCAATCTTTACGGCTCGTACAAACTGCGGCGCGTCTATTACTCCGCCTTCAGCCCGATTCCCGATGCCAGCCGCGCTTTGCCTCTGGTGCAGCCGCCGCTTCTGCGCGAACACCGGCTCTACCAGGCCGACTGGCTGATGCGGTTCTACGGTTTCGACGTCGGTGAGATCGTCGACGACAGCGCGATGCTGCCGCTCGACATCGATCCAAAGCTCGCCTGGGCGCTGCGCCATCGCGACCGCTTCCCGCTCGACGTCAACCGCGCCAGCCGCGAGGAGCTGTTGCGCGTGCCGGGCTTCGGCACCAAGGCGGTTGAACGCATCATCGCGACGCGGCGCACCACCACCATCCGCGTGGCGGATCTGGCGCGGCTGCACGTGCCCCGCAACAAGGCGCTGCCGTTCATCGTCCTCAGCGATCACCGTCCCACCCCGCATCGCCTCGATGCAGCCGGGCTGATCGAGCGGTTCAAGCCGAAGGCAACGCAACTAGGATTTGGCTTCTGATGCAGTACATCACTCTCGACACCGAGACCGATTTCGACGGCTGGCGCAAAGCCGCGCGCAGCCTCGTGCTGCATCATGTGCAGCCCACCGATGTCACATGGGCCGTGCAGGGCGGCGACGCCGATTTGTTCGCGCCATCCGCGCCGTCTCCGATACTTGAAGTGAACGATGGCACCTTCAGCGTCTCGGCGAAATTCGTCGACCTCGCCAAGGCTGCGATCCTGCATCGCGACCGCGAGCGCTTTGCGATCCTCTATCGCCTGCTGTTTCGACTGAAGGACAATCACGATCTCATCGAGGTCGCGACCGATCCTGACGTCGCGCAGATCACGGCCATGGCCAGAGCGGTTCATCGCGACGAGCACAAGATGCATGCCTTCGTGCGCTTCCGCGAGATCGGCCGCGAGCGCGCAGCGCATTACGTCGCCTGGTTCGAGCCGGAGCATCACATCGTCGAGCTCGCCGCGCCGTTCTTCGCCAAACGTTTTGCCGATATGCCGTGGTCGATCCTGACGCCGGACCTCTGCGCGCATTGGGACGGCCACGCGCTCTCGTTCACGCCGGGCGTCAGCAAGAACGAGGCGCCGGGTGAAGACCGGCTCGAGGAAACCTGGCGGCGTTATTACGCCAGCATCTTCAATCCGGCGCGGCTGAAGGTGAAGGCGATGCAGACGGAGATGCCGAAGAAATACTGGAGGAACCTGCCCGAGGCTTCGATCATTAAACCCTTGATCGAGGATGCCGAGCGCATGACCGGCGCCATGATCGCCAATGCCGCAACCGATCCGCACAAGCCTCAGAAGCGGCCGGAGGCTCCGATGACACGCAAGCTAGCTACCGACGATCTCGAAGCACTTCGCGAGGAAGCCGCGCATTGCCGCGCCTGCCCGCTCTACAAGGACGCGACGCAGAGCGTGTTCGGCGAAGGCCCGAGGGACGCCACCATCATGCTGGTCGGCGAGCAGCCCGGCGACAAGGAAGACCTCGCCGGCCATCCCTTCGTCGGCCCGGCCGGCCAGATGCTCGACCGCGCGCTGGCGGAAGCCGGCGTCGACCGCCAGAAGGTCTACGTCACCAACGCGGTGAAGCACTTCAAATTCGTGCCGCGCGGAAAGATCCGCCTGCACCAGAAACCGGCGACGCCGGAGATCAAGGCGTGCCGGCCATGGTACGAGCGGGAAGTTTCGGCAATCCAGCCCGAGCTCATCGTCGCCATGGGCGCCACCGCCGCGCAAAGCGTGTTCGGCAAGATCACTCCCATCGGCAAGACCCGCGGCCGGCTCATAGACCTCCCCGACGGGCGCAAGGCGCTGGTGACGGTGCACCCGTCCTATCTGCTGCGACTGCCAGATCCGGAAGCCAAGGCACTGGAATATCAGCGCTTTGTCGAAGATTTGAGGATCGCCGCTGGTCTCCAGAAGAAGGCCCCGCGCGCCGCCTAAATACCGGTGGGAAAGCGACTTTACGCCGCAGCTGTCATCCAGCCTTCAAATCCATCGCGGACAATAGCCCTTCCAATCAGTTAAGGGGCGTCCAAAAATGACCGATGTTGCATTCGACCGTGCGGTAGGCGATCCGACGCCCATCCAGCCGGCCTCACGGCCAAATCTCGACAAGGGCTTCAACCCGCTGACGATGATCCTGTTCTTCGGCATCCTCGCCGCGGGCCTGCTGTTCGTCGCCTACAGCATCTATGCCGACATCGACGCGACCGGCACGCGGGTCACGAGCTTCCTGCCCTACATCCTGCTGTTCGTTGCGCTGCTGATCGCGCTCGGCTTCGAGTTCGTCAACGGCTTCCACGACACCGCCAATGCGGTGGCGACCGTGATCTACACCCACTCGCTGCCGGCCGAATTCGCGGTGATGTGGTCGGGCTTCTTCAACTTCCTCGGCGTGCTCATGTCCTCCGGCGCTGTCGCCTTCGGCATCGTCTCGCTGCTGCCGGTCGAGCTGATCCTCCAGGTCGGCTCCAGCGCCGGCTTCGCGATGGTGTTCGCGCTGCTGATCGCCGCGATCCTGTGGAATCTCGGCACCTGGTATTTCGGCCTGCCCGCCTCTTCCTCGCACACGCTGATCGGCTCGATCATCGGCGTCGGCATCGCCAACGCCGTCATGCGCGGCCGCGATGGCACCTCGGGCGTGGACTGGACCAAGGCCACCGAGATCGGTTACGCACTGCTGCTCTCGCCGCTGTTCGGCTTCATCTGCGCCGCCGTGCTGTTGCTGCTGCTCAAGTTCGTCGTGCGCAACCCGGCCCTGTACGCGGCGCCCGAAGGCAACAAGGCACCGCCGCTCTGGATCCGCGGCCTGCTGATCGCGACCTGCACCGGCGTCAGCTTCGCCCACGGCTCCAACGACGGCCAGAAGGGCATGGGCCTGATCATGCTGATCCTGATCGGTACCGTGCCGACCGCTTACGCGCTGAATCGCGCGCTGCCGGAGAGCCAGGTCGCCCAGTTCCAGAAGGTCTCGGAAGCCGCCTCCAAGGTGATCGCCGCCAAGGGCGCCGGTCACTCGATCATCGGCGATCCCCGTCCTGCGGTGACGCAGTACATCACCTCGCACCACATCAGCGAAGGCACCTACCCCTCGCTGTCGGTGCTGGTGAAGGATGTCGGCGACCAGGTCGCGAAGTACGGCTCGCTCAACAAGGTGCCGGCGGAAGTGGTCGGCAACACCCGTAACGACATGTACCTGACGTCGGAAGCGATCCGCTTCCTGATGAAGGACAAGGAAAATGACCTCAACAAGGAAGAGGTCGCGACCTTGAACGCCTACAAGGGCGGGCTCGATAGCGCCACGAAGTTCATCCCGAACTGGGTGAAGATCGCGGTCGCCATCGCGCTCGGCCTCGGCACCATGATCGGCTGGAAGCGCATCGTCATCACGGTCGGTGAGAAGATCGGCAAGACCCATCTGACCTATGCGCAAGGCGCGTCCGCCGAGCTGGTCGCCGCCGCCACGATCGGCGCCGCCGACGTGTTCGGCCTGCCGGTCTCGACCACCCACGTGCTGTCGTCAGGTGTCGCCGGCACCATGGCCGCGAACGGTTCGGGCCTGCAAATGGCGACCATCCGCAATTTGCTGATGGCCTGGGTGCTGACGCTGCCCTGCGCGATCGCGCTGTCGGCCACACTCTACGTGATCTTCTCGCGCATCTTCTGAGCCGATCAGATCCCGCAAAAACAAAGGGCCCGTGCGATGCACGGGCCCTTTTCATTTGCTCCGAACTCGGCGTTACGACGCCGCGAGCGATTCCTCGATCAGCTTGACCCAGTAGGACGTGCCGTAGACGATCGCCTCGTCGTCGAAATTGTAGGCGGGATGGTGCAGGCCCGCGCTGTCGCCGTTGCCGCAGAAGATGAAGGCGCCGGGACGCGCTTCCAGCATGTAGGCGAAATCCTCGCCGCCCATCAGCGGCGGCATCTCGTGCACATTGGCATCGCCCGCGACTTGCTTTGCGATGCGCCGGGCCACCTCGGTCTCCGCGGCATGGTTGTTCACGACGGGATAGTTGCGCTGGTAGCGCAGGTCGATCTTGGCGCCGGTGATCTGCGCCACACCCGCCACCACTTCGTGCACGCGCTTCTCGACCAGCTTGCGCACCTCCGGCGACAGCGTGCGGATGGTGCCCTTCAGCGTCGCGGTCTGCGGAATGACGTTGCGGGCGTTGCCGGCGTGGAATTCGCAGATCGAGATCACGGCCGATTCCAGCGGATCGATGCTGCGCGCGACGATCGACTGCAAGGCGGTGATCACCTGCGCGCCGACCAGCACGGAATCGATGCATTTGTGCGGACGCGCGGCGTGCCCGCCGAGGCCCTCGATCATGATGTCGACCTCGTCGGTCGCTGCCATGATCGGACCCGGCCGGATCGCGAAGGAGCCCACCGGAATGCCCGGGCCGTTGTGCATGCCGTAGACCTGCTCGATGCCGAAACGCTCCATCAGGCCGTCCTTGACCATGGCTGCGCCGCCGGCGCCGCCTTCTTCAGCGGGCTGGAAGATCACCACGGCATCGCCGGCGAAGTTGCGGGTCTCGGCGAGATAGCGCGCGGCACCGAGCAGCATCGCGGTGTGGCCGTCATGGCCGCAGGCGTGCATCTTGCCCGGAGTCTTGGAAGCGTAAGGCAGATTGGTCTGCTCTTCGACGGGCAGCGCATCCATGTCGGCCCGCATGCCGATCACCTTAAGCCCCTCGCCGGCCGGCTTGTTGCCCTTGATCACGCCGACCACACCGGTTTGGCCGAGGCCGGTCACGACCTGATCGCAGCCGAACTCGCGCAGCCGGTCCGCCACGAATGCTGCGGTGCGGTGGACGTCGTACAGCAGCTCCGGATGCTCATGGATGTCCCGGCGCCAGGCCTGAATATCGGGTTGAAGGTCGGCGACGCGGTTCACGATGGGCATGGAGGGTCTCGAGCTTTGTTGAGAATACAGGACTGTCTACCATGCAAGCGGCAGTCCACCCAACTGCCAGACATCGGGGCCTAGCCCTGCCCGCCTGGCATGGCCGGACTTGTCCCGGTCGGCCGCGTCTGCCTATTAGGGCGGAACGTGAAGTGACCATCCGGGTGGAAGCAGAATGCCAAGGCGGCTCGAAGGTGAGTTTGACTACATTGTCGTGGGAGCCGGCACGGCCGGCTGCATCCTCGCCAACCGGCTCTCGGCCGTACCAGGGAACCGCGTCCTTATCCTCGAGGCCGGCGGCGACGACAACTGGATCTGGTTCCACATTCCGGTCGGCTATCTCTTCGCGATCGGCAATCCGCGCTCGGACTGGATGTTCAAGACCGAGGCAGAGCCGGGCTTGAACGGCCGTTCGCTGTCCTATCCCCGCGGCAAGGTAATCGGCGGCTCCTCGGCGATCAATGCCATGATCTCGATGCGCGGACAGGCCGCCGATTACGATCATTGGCGCCAGCTCGGCATGACCGGCTGGGGCTATGACGATGTGTTGCCAAAGTTCAAGCAGCTCGAGGATCACTTCCTCGGCGCGGGCGAGCATCACGGCGCCGGCGGCGGCTGGCGCATCGAGGCGCCGCGGCTGTCGTGGGATGTGCTCGATGCCGTTGGCGATGCCGCCGAAGAAATGGGCATCAAGCGCATCCCGGATTTCAACACCGGCGACAACGAAGGCACGAGCTATTTCCACGTCAACCAGAAGCGCGGCCGGCGCTGGTCGTCGGCACGCGGTTTCCTCAAGCCTGCATTGAACCGGGCGAACCTGCGGCTCGAGAAGCACGTGCTGGTCGACCGTCTCATCATCGAGCAAGGCCGCGCCGTCGGCGTGCGCTTCACGCAGAACGGCGAGATCATCGAAGCGCGCGCGAAGCGCGAGGTCATCCTCTCGGCCGGTGCGATTGGTTCGGTGCAGGTGCTGCATCGCTCCGGCATCGGTCCCGCCGACTGGCTGTCGCCGCTCGGCATCGACATCGTCATGGACAAGCCCGGCGTTGGCCGCAACCTCCAGGACCATCTCCAGCAGCGCGCGATCTACAAGGTCGAGGGCGTGCGCACGCTGAACGAGACGTACTACAACCTGTTCCGCCGCGGACTGATGGGGCTCGATTACGCCTTCCGCCGCCGTGGTCCGCTGACCATGGCGCCGTCACAGCTCGGCATCTTCACGCGTTCCGATGCGACGCGCGCACGTGCCAACATCCAGTTCCACGTGCAGCCGCTGTCGCTCGACAAGTTCGGTGATCCCCTGCACCGCTTCCCCGCGATCACGGTCAGCGCCTGCAATCTCCAGCCGACCTCGCGCGGCACCGTGCGGCTGCGCTCGGCGACGCCTGATGAGAAGCCGATCATCGCGCCGAATTACCTCTCGACCGACGACGACCGCCAGGTCGGCGCCGACGCCATCCGCACCACGCGGCGTTTGATGCAGCAGAAGGCGCTCGCCAAATATCGCCCGAGCGAATATTTGCCCGGCCCTACCGTCGGCGACGACGATGCCTCGCTCGCGAAGGCCGCCGGCGACATCGGCACCACCATCTTCCATCCCGTCGGCACGGCGAAGATGGGCGCGGTGAGCGATCCCATGGCGGTGGTCGACGAGCGGCTGCGCTTCTACGGCCTCTCGGGCTTGCGCATCGTCGACGCCTCGATCATGCCGACCATCACCTCGGGCAACACCAACACGCCGACCGCGATGATCGCCGAGAAGGGCGCGACGATGATCTTGGAGGATGCCCGTCCATGACCGGCATACGCCTGTTAACGCTGCTGCTCTGCCTGATGCCACAACTGGCTTTTGCCGAAAGGCTGAACATGATCGCGTTCGGGCACAAGCTGGAAATCATCAAAAACAAGGAGGATGAAGACGCCCTCTCGGTCGACGGAAAAAAGTTTGTCACGAGCCAGTACGTCGACATCAACGAGGTCGGCACCATCGGCGCCGCCGGATTTGCGATCGGCACCACAAGCCCCGGAGGCAACGCCTGCGATGGCTCGCTGTTCATCCTGAGTTTCCCTGAAAAAGAACCTGTCCGCATCGACGGACCGCTCGATACCTGCGGCCCGGTCACCTACAAGATCGACAAGGACCGTATCGTCGCCGAGAGCCCCGCGAGCCCCGGCATAAATGGAGCCCGCTGGACCTGGACCGTGAATGGCTTCGGACCGGCCGAGATCCTGAAGTTCACCACAACCACCGGCACCGGCTGGAACATGCTGCGGAACAGGTCGATCAATCACCCCGCCGATCTGCTCAAACACACCGAGTTCACCAGTCAGCTTCGCAAACTGCTGGGCCCCGCCGCTTACGCCAGCCTGCCGCGACTGCTGAACGGTCCGGGCAGCATTAGGTACGACGGCAATGTCGCGATTGCAGACGCGTGCCAGGCACATTCCTGCGACGACACGTCTGTCTTGATTGCCGTCGATATTGGATCGCAAAAGCTGATGATTGCGCTGAAGGATACCGACAAGCCCGCGATTGTGGCTCCCTGGGTAACAGATTGGCCGCCCGTAACAGCGGCAGACTTTGGCAAGTGGCGTCGCAAATGGCCCAAGTGATGCAACTCGGCCTCCCGTCATCCGCATGACCGATCCCCGTCGTTTTTCCATCGGCCCAGCCGACACCGAGATCGCCATGCTGCAATGGGGCGCGCGCGGAAAACCGCCCGCACTCCTCGTACACGGCACCGGTTTCGTTGCCGACGTCTGGAACGAGGTCGCGCGCGAGCTTGCATCGACCTGCACCGTCTACGCGCTCGATCGCCGCGGCCATGGCGCCAGCTACAAGCCCGGCTCCCATCATTTTCTGGATTACGCTGACGACATCTGCCGGGTGATCGACGCGCTCGATCTGCACGACGTCTACGGCATCGGCCACAGTGCCGGTGCGACCGATCTTCTGCTCGCGGCGAAATTGCTGCCCGGACGGTTCACGCGCCTGTTCGTGATGGAGCCAACCGCAATGGATCCGCGCACGGCCCGCTCCGGGGAATTGAGTGAAGACTCCGTCTCCCGCCTGCAGAGCACGCTGCGCCGACGTGCCGAATTCGACAGTGCCGACGCCGTCTTCGCGCGCTACCGCGTCGCGCCGGCGTTTGCGGATTGGACCGAGACCTCGCTTCGGGCGTATGTGAGCCACGGCTTTGTGCAGCTCGACGATGGCCGGGTGCGGCTCTGCTGCACGCCAGAGATCGAGTCCACGATCCTGCGTCCGATCTACGAAGCGATGGAGCAAGTCTATGTCGGCGACGCCCGCGGCAATCCGTTTGGCGGGCTCGCCGAGATCAACTGTCCGGTGCGCGTCACGACCGCCGCGAAGTCGGCACCGATCTACAAGGAAATGTCGCGACGCGCCGTGTCGTTGATTCCGCGTGTCAGCACGATGGTGTTCGAGGACGCCGGGCATTGCGTGGCGCAGGAAGTGCCGGAGCGCGTGGTGGAGGCCGTGCGGGAGTTCGCAGAATAGGTCTCGTGCCCCGGACGCGGCGCAGCACGAAGTGGTGCGCTGCTGAGCCGGGGCCCATCTCACCGCGTGCCGCGCGGCCCTCTAGGTCCCGGCTCTGCGGAGCAGCGTTGCACGCTGTACCGCGTCCGGGACACGAGATTATCCTCCTCACGAAATCGTCATCGTATCCAGGAATAACCCCCTCCCTCCCCCAATCACCTCCCCGAAGCCCAATTCCGGGCGAGCGGAGATTTGCGATGAGCGGACACGATCACGGGGACGACGGCGTCAGTCGCCGCAAGGTGCTGGAATGCATGACGTGGGCCGGCACCGGGGTGCTCTGGACCATCACCGGCGGTGTGCCGCGCTCGCTCGGCATCATCGATTCCGCGCAAGCCGCGACTGCGGCCACACCGGGCATGACCTTCCTGCAGATCAGCGACAGCCATGTCGGCTTCGACAAGCCGGCCAATCCCAATGCGCTCGGCACGCTGGAAGAAGCGATCAACAAGATCAACGCAATGCCGGCCAAGCCGTCCTTCATGATCCATACCGGCGACATCACCCATCTATCGAAGGCCGCCGAGTTCGACAATGCCGATCGCATCATCTCGCAGAGCAAGCTCGATGTTCACTATGTGCCCGGCGAGCATGATTTCCTCGACGAGGAGGTGAAGTTCTATCGCGAGCGCTATGGCCGCGGCACCAAGGGCGCAGGCTGGTATTCGTTCGACGCCGGCGGCGTGCACTTCGTCGGCCTCGTCAACGTCGTCGACCTCAAGGCCGGCGGCCTCGGCAATCTCGGCGCCGAGCAGCTCGCCTGGCTCGAGGACGATTTGCGCGGCAAGTCAAAATCGACGCCCATTGTGCTCTTTGCACACATTCCGCTCTGGACCGTCTATCCCGAATGGGGCTGGGGCACCGAGGACGGCGGCCGCGCGCTCGAATACGTCAAGGGCTTCGGCTCGGTCACCGTGCTGAACGGCCACATCCACCAGGTGATGCAGAAGGTCGAGGGCAACGTCACCTTCCACACCGCGCGCTCGACCGCCTTCCCGCAGCCCGCGCCGGGCGCGGCTCCCTCACCCGGACCGATGAAGGTCGAGGATGCCAGGCTGCGCTCCATGCTTGGCGTCGCCAGTATCAACTTCAAGCAGAACGAGCAGCGGCTCGCGATCATCGACACGCCGCTGCAGGGTTGATCCAGGAAGCTGACAATGAAGACACTCACTCGCCGCGACTTCAGCGTCGACCTCGGTCTCGCTCTTGCCGCGGCCATCCTCTTGCCCGCAACAAGCGCCCGTGCCGACGACATGGAAGTCCATATCGACAATTTCGTTTTCCAGCCGGCCGAGCTCAAGATCAAGGCCGGCACCACCGTGACCTGGACCAATCGCGACGACATCCCCCATACCGTGGTGTCGGCCGGCAAGTTCAGATCCAAGACCTTGGACACTGACGACAAGTTCTCGTTCACCTTCACCAATGCGGGCGACTACAAATATTTTTGTTCGTTGCATCCGCACATGACGGGGATGATCAAGGTTGAGTCATAGCTCGAACCAAGGCATCAACGTCTTGCCCGGCCGGTGGTCCCACGCCGGCCGGGCTCGTGTGCCTTCCGTCACACACGCCGACCAAACGGACGGCGACGAAACGAAGCCGCGAGAACAAGAGGCAAAGCGAGGAGCGATGCCCGCCAACGACGAATTGCAGAAGGCGCAACGCTTCCGCGAGGCGGCGCTGCCCTATCTCGACGACGTCTACACGCTCGCGCGCTATCTGCTGCGCGACGCCTCCGACGCCGAGGACGCGGTGCAGGAATGCTATCTGCGCGCGCTCAAGCATTTCGACAGCTATCGCGGGCCGGCGATGAAGCCCTGGCTGTTCGCGATCCTGCGCAACGTCTGCAACGCAGAATATGCGCGGCGTGCGCACAGGCGGCACAGCGCGTTCGAGGACACGCCCGGCGCCGCCGAGCAGACGCCGATCTGGCAGGAGACCGAGGTAAGCCCCGAAACCGAGGTTCTGCGCAGCCGCGATGCCGGCGCGATCCGCAAGCTGATCGACGCGCTCGCCGAGCCGTTCAGGGAGACATTCGTGCTGCGCGAGATCAACAACCTGTCCTATCGTGAAATCGCCGAGGCCGTGGGCGCACCCGTCGGCACCGTGATGTCCCGCCTCGCCCGCGCCCGCGCCATGCTGCGCGCGGCCTGGACGGCGGAGGAGGAGCAAGCCAGATGAATTGCGACGAAGCAAGGATCCTGCTTCACGCGCTGCTCGACAACGAGCTCGATGCCGGTCACGCGCGCGAGGTCGAGGCCCATATCGCCGGCTGCCCGAATTGCGCCGCCGAGTTCACTGCACAACGCGAGATACAGCGTGTGCTCGCTGACACCAATCTTCGCTACACCGCGCCGGCAAGCCTGCGCAGCCGGATCGAAGCCTCGCTGCCGCAACCGCAGCGCCAGCAACCGACCCGCCGCTCGGTGCTGCGCGGCTTCGCCATGGGTTCGGCGGTCTCAGCACTCGCCGCCTCCGGCGTCGTCGCCTTGGTGCTGCGCCAGGACGACCAGCAGCGCATCCTGTCGGAGGTTGTCTCCGCGCATCTGCGCTCGCTCCAGGCCGGCCACCTCATCGACGTGGTCTCGACCGACCAGCACACCGTGAAGCCGTGGTTCAACGGCAAGCTCGACGTCGCCCCGCCTGTGATCGATCTCACTGCGCAAGGCTTCACGCTGGTCGGCGGCCGGCTCGATTATATCGATGCACGTGCCATCGGCGCGGTCGTCTACAAGCGCCGGCAGCACGTGATCAATCTGTTCGTATCGCAGACATCGAACGCGGAATATCGCGCGCCGAAGACCGAGACCATGCAGGGCTTCAACTGTCGCCGCTGGGGCAATCGCGGCCTGAACTTCTGGGCCGTCAGCGACATCGGCGCCGACGAGCTCGCCGAGTTCGTCGACAAGTTCGAGGCGGCGATGAAGGCGAATGTAGAGGGGTAGGCCCCCAAAATGTATCATACAATGATACAGACATCTTGCATATGTATCAAACCTTGATACATTGGGTGGGTGATCAGGACGTTTCGTGACAAGACAACTGAGGCGGTCTTTAACGGCGAAGCTCCCAAGGGCTTTCCGTCCGACTTGGTGAAGGTTGCGCGCCGGAAATTGCGCTATCTGCACGCTGCAGCCATGCTCGGCGACTTAAGGGCCCCACCGGGCAACCGCCTCGAGGCCCTCACGGCCGATCGCAAGGGGCAGCATTCGATCAGGATCAACGATCAGTTCCGGATATGCTTCGTCTGGACGACAGATGGTCCAGATGAGGTCGAGATCGTGGACTATCACTAGGAGAACGCGACGATGGCCAAGAAACTCAAGCCCATGCATCCTGGTGAGGTTCTGCGGGAAGAATTTCTGATCTCGCTGAACATGTCCGCCGGCGCCCTTGCCAAGACGTGCGGCCTGCCGCGCACTCGTATCGAGCGGATCGCGAGCGAGCAGACCGGGATCACCGCCGACACCGCACTTCGGCTGGGCAAAGCGCTTGGCACGACCGCCGAGCTTTGGCTCAATCTTCAGAATGATTACGACATCCAGATCGCCAAACGCGATCTCGGCAAAGCTCTTGATCGCATCGAGACCGTGAACAAACCGAGGGCTGCCTGATACATCGTGCGGTACCGCCCACGCCATCATTCAAGCAGGGGAAACCGCTCGAACTCCGGCAGTTCGTGGGCCCGCTCCATCCAGCCAATCCGCTCGGCGACCTGAATGTGCATCGTCGCCGGAACGGCATCGGGGTGGTCATAGGTCCCGCTCTGGATGTCGATGATCCCGGGCATCAGGTTTTCGTTGACGTAGAACAATCCCGTGCCGCAATCGGCGCAGAAGTGCCGCCGTCCATGCTCGGAGGATTGATAGATCTTAGGCTGGCCGCGCACCACCTTGACCGCTTCGAGCGAATACATCGCCCAGCCGACCATCGGTGCTCCGGAGTGGCGACGGCAATCCACGCAATGGCAGAGCGCGTGCACCATCATGTCGCCATTCACTTCATAGCGGATCGCACCGCAATGACAGCCGCCAGTCACAGGCATCGCACACCCCTCTCCCGATCAGGTCAACACCGGGAAAGTAAGTGCCGATCTGGAATTTCAGGAGGCGACCTGCTTCAGCAAGTCGCACGTCGCGACATCAGGCCGCGGCGGAGGCCTTAGGCCGACCTTCGCACCGCGTTGTCCACCAGCGTCTTGCCGAGCGACCAGATCGCGCCGGGAACCTTATGGCTGCCGGCGATGACGTCGTCGAACGCCTTCTCGATCCAGGTGCAGTCTTCCTCGGTGATCGTGAGCGGCGGCAGCAGCTTGATGGTGTGGCTGCCGTGACCGGCCACTTGCGTGAGGATCTTGTGATCCTTGAACAGCGGCACGGTGATGAGCTGGCAGAACAGGCCCTTGTTGGCGGCCTCCAGCACGTTCCAGGAGGCACGCAGCCGCAGCGACTTCGGCGGGCCGAACTCGACGCCGATCATCAGGCCCTTGCCGCGCACTTCCTTCAGCAGCTCGTAGCCGGGCACCATGCGCGTCAGCGCGAGGCGCAGCTCGGCGCCGCGCTTGGCGGCGGACTCGATCAGCTTCTCGGACTCCATGACGTCGAGCGTGGCGATGCCCGCAGCCATGGCGAGGTCGTTCTTGGAGAAGGTGGAGCCGTGCACCACCGCGCGGTCCATCTGGTTGAAGATCTTGTCGAAGATGGCCTTGCGCGTCAGCACGGCGCCGACAGGCACGTGGCCGCCGGACAGCGACTTCGACAGCAGCACCATGTCGGGCTCGACGTTCCAGTGCTCGACCGCGAGGAAGCGGCCGGTGCGGCCCATGCCCGTCTGGATCTCGTCGGCGACGAACAGCGTGCCGTATTTTTTGCAGAGCGCTGCAGCACCGGGCAGGAACTCGTCGGTGGGCATGTTGACGCCCTTGCCCTGGATCGGCTCGACGACGAAGGCTGCGACCTCGCGCGAGACGAGCGCCTTTTCGAGCGCGGCCAGGTCGTTGAACGGGATCGAGGTGCAGCCCGGCAGCAGCGGCTCGAAGCCGGTGCGGAAGTTCGAATCACCCGTCAGCGACAGCGCGCCATAGGTCAGGCCGTGATAGCCGTGGGCGCAGTAGACGATGCCGGGACGCCCCGTCGCGCCGCGCGCGAACTTGATCGCGGCCTCGACGCATTCCGCGCCGGAATTGGCGAAGAAGGCCTTGTCGAGATAGGGGACGTATTTCAGGAGCCGCTCGGCGAGCACGCCGGCGAGCACCGAGACGTCGAACTGGACGAGGTTGGGCAAATCGGCATCGAGCACGCTCTTGAGCGCGTCGCGCATGACCGGATGATTGCGCCCGATCGCAAACACGCCGAAGCCGGACAGCAGGTCGAGATAGCGCGCGCCATCGCGGTCGTAGAGGTACTGCCCCTCCCCCTTCTGGAAGCCGACATCGTAGCCGATGGTCTTGAGGACACGAACGAACTGCTCGTTCATATGCCGGTTATGCAGGGCGCTGCGCTGGGCCTGACGGTCCGCGAAAAGCTGAGACATGTCTGGATTTGGGCTGTGCATCCGCTACATACTTCGGTTGAGGGCCGTTTCGTCAACTGAAAACGGACCGTTGCTGAAAACGGTCTGTGCGGCCTTTTGCCCTTTTTCGGACCATCTTCGCAAGCACAGCTTTAGACCATGTTGCACCGCCAAGGAACACTCATGCGTTTAGCCCTTTACACCGGACTAATACTGGCTGGCGGTTACGCCGGCCTGACACCCGCACTCGCCGCCGATCCCACCGGCGACTGGCGGGTCGCCGACGGCGTCGCCAATATCCGTGTCGCCCAGTGCAATGGCAGCATGTGGGGCGCGGTTTCCTGGGAAAAACAGCCCGGCGGCCGCGATGAATACAATCCGGACGCCTCGAAAAAGACCAGGCCGACGCTGGGCATGGCGACCCTGATCGACATGAAGAAAAAGCCCGGCGTCGATCAGTGGGAAGGCCAAGTCTATAACGCCAAGGATGGCCAGCTCTACAGCGCGACGATCACGCCGGCGGGCACCGACCAGCTTGAAATCAAGGGCTGCGTGATGGGTTTCCTCTGCGGTGGCGAGACCTGGACCCGCGTTGGCCCACCGATTCCCTTGAGCACCGCCAATGCCATGGCCAAGGGCGCGCCGAAATCCGCTGGCGCGGCGCCGAAGGCTCAGGCTGCGCCTCCTCAAGCCACCACGGGCGCTACCGCGCCTGCACCCGCGGCCCCGAAAGTCGCCGGCGCAGCCAAGCCTGGTCAGAAGAGTGCCGCCGACCCCGTCGGCGACATCTGCCTACTCCCTGAGATTGCGGGGTTTGCCCATTAGGGCGGGCTGGAACAACAGCACTGCGGCAAGCGTCGTTACCAGCGAGAGTGCGAGCAGCTTGCCCATGCTGGACGTTCCGGGATGGCTCGACAGCCACAGGCTGCCGAACGCGGTCGCCGTCGTCAGCGCGCTGAAAAAGATCGCACGCGTCAGGCTGGTCTGGAGCAGGTTTGTCCTGCCCGAGCGCCATGCCACGACGTAATAAATCTTGAAGGCGACGCCGACGCCGAGCAGCAGCGGGAAGGCGACGATGTTGGCGAAGTTGAGCGGCAGGCCGATCAACACGCAGATCTCGAGCGTCACCGCACCGGCCACCAGCAATGGCACCAGCGTCATCAGCACGTCGACGAACCGCCGCAGCGTGATCCACAGCAGCAGGCCGATCACCAGCAGCGCATAGATGCCGGCGTGGATGAAGGCCTTCACCACGGTGTCGCCGGATTTCAGGATCGAGACCGGCCCGCCGATCGCCATCGGCTCGGCAAGAAGCACCGCCGCCGCAAATTTGCGCAGCGTGTCGTTGTCGTTGGGATCGCCCTTCGGCAGCGCCTCGACGCGGATGATGCCATCCTTGCTCTTCCAGGCGTTGACGAGGTCTGGCGGCAGTGACTTCAGGGTGACCGGCTCAGCCTGCATCGCGCTCCTGAGCTGCTCGAACGCGATCTTCAGCGGCGTGACGAACACGTCCTGCGCCTTGTTCCGCGTGGCCTCGTCGCCATTGGCGAGCTTCTCGAGCGCGGTCGCCAGACGGCGCGAGGCGTCGGCGCCGGTGCCCTTCGCATCGCCCGCGGTCCGGCGCAGATTGTCGACCGAGGATTTCAGCGAATCGACGTTCTCCTTGTCCGTCGGCGCCGGGTCGATCTGATCGGGGTTGAGCGCGGGGTTCAGCACCTTGGCGCCCTGCGCGAGCAGCTTCAGCTTCGGCGGCTGGTCTTCCGGCACGAAGCTGTTGAGCGACATCACCCGCAGCACTTCCGGGACCTTTTCGAATTTGGCCTCGACCTGTTTTGCCTGCTCCTCCGAGGTCACCATCACGTTGATGGCATTGGCGCCGGTGTTGGGATCCTTGCGCAAATCGAGGAAGGTCGCGATCGACTCGGCCTTGGGGTTGCGCAGATTCATCGGGTTGAAGTCGAACTTCAGGAAGTAGAGCAGCGGCAGGCCGGCGACAGCCAGCAGCAACGTGCCGCCCACGACCAGCACGCGGTGCTTCTCCAGGAAGTGATCGAGCGGCGCCAGGAAGGCATAGCCGACGGGCTCCTGCTCACCGGGCGGGTTCAACAGCTTCAGCATCGCGGGCAGTATGGTGATGCTGGAGAGGAACGCCACCAGCATGCCGACGCCGGCGATCTGGCCGAGCTCGGAGATGCCCTTGTAATCGGTCGGCAGGAAACAGAGGAAGCCGGCGGCGGTCGCCATGGCCGCCAGCGACAGCGGCACCGCGGAGCGCTTGGCGGCAAGCACCAGCGCGCCGGAGAGATCGTTGTGCTTGTAGCGCTCCGAGCGGTAGCGGACGCTGTACTGGATGCCGAAATCGACGCCGAGGCCGACGAACAGCACGGCGAATGCGATCGACAGCAGATTGAACGAGCCGACCATCATCAGGCCGGCGGCTGTCGTCAGCGCAAGGCCGACGAAGAGATTGATGAAGACGGCGAAAATGATCTTCGACGAGTGCAGCGCCAGCCACAGGATCAGCAGCACGACCAGCACAGTGCCGACGCCGTTGACGACGGCGCCTTCCTGCACGGTGGCGTATTCCTCGTTGGCGATCGGCACCGGGCCGGTCAACCGCACCCGCGCCTGGTACTTGGTCGCGAAATCCAGATCGACCGCGGCCTTGCGGATCGCGTCGGTGGCGCCCTTGCCGGGCTCCAGCGCGTTGTAGTCGAGGATCGGCTTGAACTCGATGAAGGCGCGCTTGTCGGAATCCGTCAGCGGCTCGTCGCTGACGAGCTCGCGCCAGGAGAAGCTCGCATTGCCCTTGTTGAGCACGGTCTCGACGGTCTGCGCGATCTGGTTGAACGGCCGCGCGGTGTTGTCCAGCTTCACCTGGCCCCGCTTGACGCCGGCAAGTCCCGTCTCCAGCGCGCCGGTGAGGCCGCGGATCGACGGATCGCCCGCCAGGATCTCGATCAGGGGCGCTGCGGATTCGAACTGGCTGGTGATCTTGGCGACTTCCTCGGTCGGCAGGAACAGCAGGCCGTTCTTCTCGAAGAACTCGCCGGTGCCGAGCTGCTGCATCGACATGAAGTTCGTCTTGTCGTCCTTGAGCTTCGCAAACAGCGCGTCGGAAGCCGCGGTCGCCATCTCCGGCGTCTTCGCCTCGACCACCGCCGTGATCGTCGCGTCACGATCGAAGGCGCGATCGAACTGCTGGTCGCGCTGGCGCCAGTCCAGGTTCTGGGCAATCAGCGAATTGATGTCGGTGTTGATGGCGAAGTGCTGAGACGTGTAATAGCCCGCCCCCACCGACAACAGGAGCCCGAGAACGACGACGAGGGTGGCAAACCGGGTGCAGGCCCTGACGATGGCAACGACGACGCTTTGCAGCACTTCTTTTCTTTCTGTGTGAGCAGCCTGCCGAAAACGCCCGCTGTTTAACGGAGTTCCCGGGCGAAACCTATTGCTGTTTTGAGTGGCACTCGCCGGAACAAGGTTCGAGGTAAACGGCGGGCGGCCCTGAAAAAATCATTGCGAGGCGGTCGGTATAGCCGGGGAGATGAGGCGGGAAAGTGACGAAGAGGTGAGCAGAAATGTCGCCATTTTGTTCACAGCAATCGATGTATCGTGATACCTCTAAGTTCATCGCTCGGGAACTGGGCTTCGCCGGACCTTTCCTTTTTGCCGATTTTTTGACACAAAGTGCTGTACCTCCATGCACCGGATCCCAGTTGGGGTGGGCGGTTACCGCGTGAGCGCAGCCAATGGTGCGGTTATTGCAGCTCATGGGGCAGTATTGAGGTGCCGCCGGGGACTTCAGAAGCGGATTGGTGCAACTTGCGTGATGGGCGTCCTATGGAAGTTTATCCAGCGCAGCCGCGCGGCTTTGGCGCGGGCGTGGTGCGTGCAATCGAGATCGTGGAACGGGCGCTGGAGACGTACGGCCCGTCCGCTGACGTGCGCCATCAGATCACAAAGGTTCACAATCAGGGGAAGCGAACCATCACCAAGGGCCGTACCCTGATCCTGATCGGCCATGCCGGTCACCCCGAGGTCAATGGCGCGATGGGCCAGGTTCCCGCCCCCGTGCTGCTGGTCCAAAGCGTTGAAGAGGCTAATGCCCTGCCCCTGCCGGCAGATACGCCAGTGGCCTACATCACCCAGACCACCCTTTCGGTGGACGACACAAAGGATATCATTTCGGCCCTACAGGCACGCTTTACAGATATTCAAGGTCCGGATATCCGGGATATCTGCTATGCGACACAGAACCGCCAATCTGCGGTAAGGGACTTGAGCAAGCTGGTCGACGTGATCTTGGTGGTGGGCGCTGCCAATAGCTCGAATTCGAACCGGCTCCGCGAAATCGGCACTGAGGCCGGCGTCGCGAGTTATTTGATTGCCGACGGCAGCAAGCTCAATCCGGCGTGGTTGAAAGATGCCAAGACCGTCGGCGTCACGGCCGGCGCTTCGGCGCCTGAGGTACTCGTGGATGACGTGATCGAAGCGATGCGGCGGATCGGACCGGTCAAGGTCCCGGTGCTGCCGGGCCGCGAGGAAAACATCGAATTCAGGCTTCCGGCCCAATTGGCTGCGAGCTGACCCACCCGAATTCCAAGCCCAGAAAGAAACTTTGTAATGGCTATCCCCTTCTTCAAGGAAATGCGTATCGGCGGCTATTTGATCAAGCAGAAGCTGCTTGGCCGCAAACGCTATCCGCTGGTTCTGATGCTGGAGCCGCTGTTTCGCTGCAACCTCGCCTGCGTCGGCTGCGGCAAGATTGATTATCCGGATGCGATCCTCAACCGCCGCATGACCGCACAGGAGTGCTGGGACGCGGCCGACGAGTGCGGCGCGCCGATGGTGGCGATTCCCGGCGGCGAGCCGCTGATCCACAAGGAGATCGGCGAGATCGTGCGCGGCCTCGTCGAGCGCAAGAAGTTCGTCTCGCTCTGCACCAACGCGCTGCTGCTCGAGAAGAAGCTCGACCTGTTCACGCCCTCGCCCTACCTGTTCTTCTCGGTGCATCTCGACGGCCTGAAGGACCATCACGACAAGGCCGTGTCGCAGAAGGGCGTGTTCGACCGCGCCGTCTCCGCGATCAAGGCGGCCAAAGCGCGCGGCTTCACCGTCAACGTCAACGCGACCATCTTCGACGGCCACCCGGCCGAGGAGATCGCAAAGTTCCTCGACCTCACCGTCGAGCTTGGCGTCGGCGTCTCGATGTCGCCGGGCTACGCCTATGAGCGCGCGCCGGACCAGGAGCACTTCCTCAACCGCACCAAGACCAAGAAGCTGTTCCGCGATGTCTTTGCGATGGGCAAGGGCAAGAAGTGGAATTTCATGCATTCCGGCCTGTTCCTGGACTTCCTTGCCGGCAACCAGGAATACGAGTGCACGCCGTGGGGCATGCCCGCGCGCAACATCTTCGGCTGGCAGAAGCCCTGCTATCTGCTCGGTGAAGGCTACGCCAAGACCTTCAAGGAGCTGATGGACACCACCGACTGGGAGACCTACGGCACCGGCAAGTACGAGAAGTGCGCCGACTGTATGGCCCATTGCGGCTACGAGCCGACGGCCGCGACCGCAGCGATCAACAACCCGCTGAAGGCGATGTGGGTGTCGCTGCGCGGCATCAGGACCACGGGCCCGATGGCGCCCGAGATCGACATGACCAAGCAGCGCCCGGCGCAGTACATCTTCTCGGCGGAAGTGCAGAAGCGCCTGTCGGAGATCCGCAAGGACGAGGCCGCGGCTGCGCAGGAGAAGGCGGCGCGGAAGGCTTCGACCGCCGCGTAAGCGGCGCATCGATACGAACGAAAAGGCCCGGTCGCCATCGCGACCGGGCCTTTTTCTTTTTCAACTCAGCGTCGAGGACGAGAGAGCATCGCGCTTACCGGGCTTCGCGCACTCCCTCATGGCCTGCCGCTTTCGCCGCCCTGACGAGCTTGCGATCGAAGGTGACAAAAGCCTCGCAATGTCCGGATCTCGTCAGATGCAGAGCATCCGCGAAATCCATTCCCGTCGCGGCAAGGTCGAGTGCCGCCGCAACCATCGCGCCATCCTCGACCGTGACCGTCGGAAGTCCGGCGAAGCCGCGAAGCGCGCGCACGACGTCCGCAGCCGGGTACGCGTAGGCGCTTCGCAGCACCCATTCCACTTCGAGCAGTACCGTGACGGCGGCAAAGACCTTCTCACCGTCAATCAGCGCGCGGGCACGTGCGGACTGCTTGACGTGGTCCCCGGTGAGGTACCGAACGATCAGGTTGGTATCAATCGCGAGCATGTCGCCGCCTGGCTTCGGCAAGCACGCTTGCGTCCATCTCTTCCACCGTCTTCGGCTTGCCCTTGTAGGCCAGGACGCCGAACACATCCTCCGGCCGGGTTTCGGCAAAGGCCGGCGCCGGCTTCAACAACACCCCCTCTGGGGTGTCCTCGACCGTGAGCCGCGTTCCGGCTCCCCATTCCCGCCGCTGGCGAATGGCGCTGGGCAGGATGACTTGTCCCTTGGTGGAAACGATGGTGGTGAGCTTTTCCGCGCCGGCCATGGCTGACCTTCCAATGTAAGACAAATGTAAGATAGACTTGGATGGGCCCACGTTCAAGCCATTGGGTGGCAACATCGACCCGGCCCTTGGCTGCGCGTCCGCCTTCGCTCTACGAAATGCGGCGGACGAGTTGCTCCATGCGGGTCACAACAAAAAAGGCCCGGACGCCAACAGCACCCGGGCCTTTTCTTTTCTCGGATCGACGAAGCCGCTCACGCCGCCTTCGACACCAGCGTCTCGCTCTCGATCAGCTCCGTCCCGATCAGATAATCCCGGCAGCCGCGCAAGCTGCGCAGCGCGCGGTTGAAGTCGATGCCGGTCGAGACCAGCGCATGGAGCGTGGTCGGATTGCGCACGATGCCGCGCAGCACGGCGGCGACGTCGATCTGGCCGTTCGGCTTGATGGCGGCACGCGCAAGCGCCGGCAGTGCACGATGGGCGGGATCGCTGATGACGCGGACCGCGGCGAACGGCAAGCCGGCTTCGGCGGCGTAGGCGGCTGCGATGTGGCTTTCCATGTCGACGGCGGAAGCGCCGGTCTCCGAATGCAGCGCCGCCTTGCAGGAGCGGCCCGTGACCACTTCCTCGGCACCGGCGAGGCTACCGCGCACCACGCGGCGGCGGCCCGAGGTCAGGCGGTCGATCAGGTCGTCGCCCAGCGACAGGCCGGCGGCCCAGCGGGTGTCGCCGGAGAGCACTTCGGTCGCCAGCACGACGTCGCCGGAGCGCAGCGTCGGGTCGAGCCCGCCGGCCACACCGAACGAGATGACGCCGCGAATCGTATCGGGATCGACCACCGTCAGGAGCGCCCGCAACTGGGTGGGGCTGCTCGACGAGCAAATGACCGCCATTCCGGGCCCAGCCGCGATGCGGGCCTCCTGGACCAGTCCGGTCACGATCAAGATCGGCCGCGGGTCGATGGCGGTACCCGCGGTCAAATAGTCCCCCGTCCCCAAAGTCACATCCCGACCCCTACCACCCTGCTGTTGGTGTTCCGCAAGTTCCGATACCGGGCCAGTGCCCACAGCGGAAAGAACTTCGGGTAACCATGATATCGGAGATAGAATACACGAGGAAAGCCTGTGGCGGTGTAGCGCTGCTCATCCCACAGTCCTTTTTTGTTCTGTGTTGCAATCAGGTACTCCACCCCGCGGGCGACGGCCGGGTGATCAACCTCGCCAGCAGCCATCAGGGCAAGCAAGGCCCATGCCGTTTGCGAGGCGGTCGAGGGGGCGGCTTCCCAGCCCTTGTAGTCCAGCCGGTAGCTGACGGCGTCCTCGCCCCAGCCGCCGTCCTTGTTCTGGATCGAGGCCAGCCAGTCCGCCGCCTTGCGCATCATGGGGTCGCGGTGGCTGACGCCCGCCATGTTCAGGGAACACAGCACCGACCAGGTTCCATAGATGAAATTCATGCCCCAGCGGCCGTACCAGGATCCTTCAGGGTGCTGGGTCTTGCGGAGGTAGGCAATGCCGTCGGCGACGTGCTTGCTGGTCTTCGCGGTCTCGCCGAGCTGGGCCAGCATCGAGATGCAGCGTGCGGTGACATCCTCGGTCGGCGGATCGAGCAGCGCGCCATGGTCCGAGAACGGGATGTTGTTGAGGTAATATTCGAGGTTGTTGACGTCGAAGGCGGCCCAGCCGCCATCGTCGCTCTGCATGCCCTCGATCCACTCCCGGCCGCGATCGATCGCGGCATCATAGCCGGTCGCACCGTGCTCACGGCGCATGCGGTCCATCGACATCACCACTACGGCGGTGTCGTCGAGATCGGGGTAATGCGCGTTGTTGTACTGGAAGGCCCAGCCGCCCGGACGCACGTCGGGTCGCTTCACCGCCCAGTCGCCCTTCACCTCGAGCTCCTGTTTCGGGATCAGCCAGTCCAGGCCCTGCTTGGCCGCCGGCACCGCCTTGTCGCCGCCGGCTTCCAGCAGCGCATGCGCGGTCAGCGTCGTGTCCCACACCGGCGAGACGCAGGGCTGGCAATAAGCCTCGTCCTCGTGAATCACGAGCAGCTTGTCGATGCCCCGGCGCGTGATCGCGCGCGGCGGGAAGCTCTCGCCCTTGCCGAGCGCGTCGTACATCATGACGATGTTGGCCATCGGCGGATAGATCGCGCCCATGCCGTCCTCGCCGTTGAGCCGCTCCTCGGTGAAGGCAAGCGCGGCATCGATTGCGCGCTTGCGCAGGCTCTTCGGGAACATCGGCTCGACCACGCGCAGGATGCCGTCGAGCGCGCGGAACAGCACGAACCAGGCCATGCTCTGGTGCGGCGCCTTCGCGGTCATGCCGAGCGAGCGCGGATCCTGCAGGAACAGCTCGTCGATGCCGACGCCCTTCGGATTCTTCGCCAGCGGCTTCAGCGCGGCGAGCACCATCAGCGGCACCATGGTGGTGCGCGCCCAGTATGAAATCTTGTTGAGATGAAATGGCGACCAGAACGGCAGCAGCACGATCTCGATCGGCAGCACCGGCACCGCGCGCCAGGTCACCACGCCGTACATCGCCAGCAGGAAGCGCGTGAAAACGTTGCTGTTGACGGCGCCGCCGCGGGCATGGATCGCCTCGCGCGCACGCACCATGTGCGGGGCGTCCACGGAATCGCCGATCATCTTCAGCGCGAAATAGGCCTTCACGCTGGCGCTCATGTCGAACTCGCCGTCATGCACCAGCGGCCAGCCGCCATGGGCGCCCTGAATGCGGCGGAGATAGTTGGCGATCTTGGCCTCGAGCACGGTGTCGACCGGCTCGGCGAGATAATGGCGCAGCAGCACGTATTCGGCCGGGATCGTGCAGTCGGCCTCGAGCTCGAACACCCAATGGCCATCGGCTTGCTGCAAGCCGATGACGCCTTGCGTCGCGGACGCAATGCTCGATTCAAGTACCTTCGATTCCAAAGCTTCGCGGCTGGTCGCGTTCACGGAATCCATGTCGCTCGATTGCTCCGATAGTCGATTGAAATTGGACGGGGCGTTTCCCCGTCAGGGCCGCTTTTCAAGATGTCTTGGCGGCCAGAACCAGATCGGCGGCACGATCACCCGATCGAACCGATCCCTCGATGGTTGCAGGCAATCCCGTAGCAGTCCAGTCGCCGGCGAGGAACAGGTTTTTCAGCGCAGTGACCGGCCCCGGACGCAGGGCATTCTGGGCAGGTGTGGCCGCAAATGTGGCACGGCGCTCGCGCACGATCTGCCACGGCGGCAATTCGCCGAAAACCCCGCCTGCCTTGCAGACGTCGTTCCAGATCGCCTGCGCGAGTTCCTCGCGCGGCATGTCGACCAGACGATCGCCGTTGCTGATGGTCACGGAGAGCCGGTTCGGGAACGCGAACAGCCATTCCACGACGCCGCCGATCACGCCGAGGATCGGCGCCGAACCCGGCGGCGGCTCGATACGGAAATGCGCATTCACGATGGCGCGGAACTCGGTCGGAGTCTTCAGGCCCGGCAGCAGGCTCGATGCCGAGCGCGGCGGCACCGCCATCACGACGACATCGCCGTCGCCGAGCTGGATCAAATCCTCGCCGCCGAAATTCAGCGCGCTGGCCTTGCCGGCATCAGTCACAAACGAGCGCAGCTCGTGGCCGAGCTGCACGGTGTGGCCGCGCTCCTGAAGGAATTTCACCGCGGGTTCGATCAGCACGGCGCTGAGGCCGTCGCGCGCGATCAGCGGGCGGCAGGCCTGTCCGCCGGCGAGCAGCGTCTCGCGCACGATCGCACCGGCAAGCCCGGCCGAGCCCTCGGGCGGATCGACGTTGAGCGCGGCAAGCAACAGCGGCTGCACCAGGCGCTGGTAGAGCACGCCTTCGCAGGGAATGGACTTGCCGACCAGCGTCGCTTCCGACGCCCAGATCAGCGGCGCCAGCTTGAGATAATCGGTCAGCCCGGTGTCGGGAACACGGCGGCTCTCGTCGAGCACCCAGGTCGGCATCCGGCCGGCGCCGAGATCGATCTGCCAGCGCTGCCCGGTCTTGATGTCGACGAACGGAAACTGCGCGCTTTCGGGACCGACGAGGCCGGCCTCGGTGCCGATCGAGCGCGCATAGGCGCGCGCATGGCTGTTGCCCGACAGCAGCAGATGATTGCCGTTGTCGATGGTGAGATTGGTGGCGCCGTCGAAATAGGAACGGCAGCGGCCGCCGGCCTGGTGCGTCGCCTCGTGCACGGCGATCTTGAAGCCGGCATTGGCGAGCCGCACGGCGGCAGAAAGGCCGGAAATTCCGGCGCCGATAATGTGAGCTGTGTTTTGCATCAGATGAAAGCGTAACGGAGCAGGATCAGGATACGCGTGACCTTCGGCACACGCACGGGCTCGCGCGGCGCGTTGAAGCCGCGCGCGATCAGGAGGTCCAGAATGGAATGGTAATATTTCGACATGATCCGCGGCGCGCGCACAGCGCGGCGCCGGTTGCGGTTCATGATCTCGTCCGACTTCTCGAAATGCGCCTTCGCACGCTGCGTCAGCGGCAGGCAGACCTTGGGCAGTGCGCGCTCGGTGATCACACGGTTCGGATCGTTGGAAGTGATGCCGGCATGCAGCAGCGCCTCGCGCGGCAGATAAAGCCGGCCGAGGCCAGCATCCTCGTCGATGTCGCGCAGGATGTTGGTGAGCTGCAGCGCGCGGCCGAGATGGTAGGCGAGCTCGATGCCGTCTTCCTCAGGCAGGCCGAACACCCGCACCGACAATCGTCCCACGGCGCTGGCGACGCGATCGCAATAGAGATCCAGCGTCGCCATGTCGGGCGCGCGGATGTCCTGCGGCACGTCCATCTCCATGCCGTCGACGATCGCGAGGAAATCCTCCCGCTTCAGGCCGAAGGTCTTCACGGAGCCGACGTAGTCGGCAAGCCGCGGCGGCGGATTGCCCTGGTAGAGCGCGTCGATGTCGCTGCGCCACTCCTGAAGCGCGGCAAGCCGCTCGTCGCGCGGCCCGTCGGAATCGGCGATATCGTCGACCTGACGGCAGAAGCTGTAGATCTGGAACATGGCTTCGCGCTGGTCGTGCGGCAGGATCCGCATCGCAGCGTAGAAGGAGCTGTTCGATGCGGTCGAGCCGTAATTGGCGCTGGGCGAGGTCGCCTCAAGCGTCATGTGCAGTCCCCGGTCTGGAAATGGCCTTGCGTCCGAACGCGCGGCGGCCGACTTCGCCGATCATGCCGGCGAGGCTGAAAGTGAGAAGCTCGAACTTGTTCAGGTGCACCCGCTCGCGCAAGGGATCGCGCACCTTCAACAGGCGCACGATGCGGTCGGCATAGGCCTGGATCACTGCAACGTCGACGCCGAGGCGGACATCCCGGATCTCGGCGCTCAGCGACCTGCCCTCGTCGAGCAGCGCTTCGTTGCGCACGGCAAGCCCCTGGAGACAGGCGAGCATCGCCAGCGGCGATTGCGCCAGCCCAAGCTGCTCGACGGAAGCGCCGCTCGCCGCCAGCGCATCGCGCGGCAGATAGACGCGGTTGAGCTCACGGAAATCCTTGCCGCAATCCTGGAGATGGTTGTTGATCTGAAGCGCTGCGCAGAGCGCATCCGATGCAGCCCAGGTCGAGGTGCTCTCGCCATGAACGTCGAGCATGAAGCGGCCGACCGGCATCGCCGAGTAGCGGCAATAATGGATGACCTCGTCCCAGTTCTCGTAACGCAGCTTGGTCACGTCCATGCGGAACGCAATCAGCACGTCGAGCGCATGGCGCGGCGCCATGCCGCGCTCGGCCAGCGCACGGCGCAGCGTGACGGCTTCGGCCTGGGTGTCGCCGTTGCCGAGCAGCTCCGCCTCGAACAGGTCGAGCAAGCGTAGCTTCTCGTCGGGCGGCAGGGTTGCGTGATCGGCGATGTCGTCGGCCGTGCGGACGAAATTGTAATACGCCAGGATCAGCGCGCGATGGCGCGGATGAATGATCCAGGACGCGACGGGAAAATTCTCGTCGCGGTCACCTTTGCCGGATCGCAATTCGCTCGCAGAGGTCATCGAGGGCTGGTCTACAATCGTTTGGACAGGAAGGGCTTTTTCGCTCGCACGGGCTCATGCCGGCGATGCCGCCGCGGCCCCCATATAGGGGAATACGGCCGCAAAACCAATCCTGTCTCTCGATGGCTGCCCTTCCGGATCCGGCCTGAAAAGGCGGCCTCGGGGCCGCCCTTGTAGGCCAGTGGCCGAGCTTACTGGTTGTGGTTCTTCAGGACCTGGTCGCAGGCCTGCGAGATCTTGGCCCGGTTCTCCTTGAGGCAGGCGAGGATCGTGAAATCGCCCTGGTCGATGACCGGACGGCAGAACTTCTGCACATCGCGTGTGCAGGCCTTCTGCTCGGAGTCCGTGCCGCGCCCTGCCTGGGCGAATGCCGCCGTCGAAAGGGATGTCGACAACAGGGTGAGAGCGACGAGAAGCTTACGCATTGTATTCCTTCGTTCTGACGGCAGAATCGCACCGGTTCCGGACTGCACAGGGCGGACCACGGGAACGGCTTGTTCTGATGGCAAGTCGCCGCGGAAGGCGCGGCCTTGGAGAAGGCACAAGCACTGGCAAATGCGGCCAAATTGGCGCCACACCCACCAAATCAGGTCTTCCCTCGCTCTTCATTGGCAAATGTAAGGGATTGATACTACGTCATAATTCGAGCACGCGGCGTTTTGATGCGCACCTGTTGCAGAGCTGCATCTCTCAGTCCTGCTTTTCCTGTCAGAAACACACCGAAACAGGGGGAATCGCGGGAACGAACATCGCGCGAGATCGTCGTGACCGGCCACCCCTGGCAGCCGGGCTTTGAACCTGACACTGGCTCGGAACACTAAACTTTCGATGTGGCGAGACGTTCTTCATTGGAAGCAGACGTCGTTCGAAAACGGGATATTCAAAATGCAATTCTTTGGGCGATCTGGACAGGCAATCAAGGCGGCCGGCATCGGGGCGGCGCTGCTCTTCTCAGTCTCGGCAAGCCACGCTCAGTCGTCCGGACCGTTCGCAGGTTTCGACGGCGCGTGGACCGGCACCGGCACGGTGTCGCTGTCCGACGGCTCGACCGAGCGCATCCGCTGCAAGGCCGACTACAAGGTCGCCGGCACCGGTCTCAATCTCAAGCAGGCGCTGCACTGCGCGTCCGACAGCTACAAGTTCGACCTCACCAGCGACGTGACCAGCCAGGGCGAGCGCATCTCCGGCAACTGGAGCGAGACCAACCGCAACATCTTCGGCAATCTGCAAGGCACCGCCGGCGGCGGCCAGATCGAGGTGTTCGTCGAGGCCAACGGCTTCGCCGCCAATCTGTCGCTGCGCACCAACGGCACCAAGCAGACGGTGCAGATCTCTTCCAAGGGCGAGATCCGCGGCGTCAACATCACGCTGACGAAGGGCTGAAGCTCCGTCGTCCTTCATATACGCTCGTCAAAACAAAACCCCCCGGTTCTTGCGAACCGGGGGTTTTCCGTTGCCGACCCTGCGAGGTCGCAAACTCTCAGATCGCGGGCTTGTCCGGGCCCTGCAATTTGCCGTGCAAATTGATCAGCCACATCGCCGTCGGCCGCAGGATGAAGAGGTCGGCGACGAGGGCCATGATCATCGAGAAGGCACCGAGCCAGCCGAACAGCCGCAGCGACGGCAGGTCGGAGAACACGGTGACGACGAGGCCGCAGGCCAGCACCACGGTGGTCAGGATCAGCGCAGGGCCAACCAGCACGGTTGCCCGTTCCACCGCGAGCGCCGAGCCGACACCCGGCTTGCTCTCGAGCCTGAGGCGGTTGAGGAAGTGGATGGTCGCGCTCAAGCCGAGGCCGAACGAAACCGTGAGCGCGACGACGCTTGCAAATTGCAGCCCCTCACCCATCGCCCACAACACCGTTCCCGACATCACCACCGGGAAGATGCCCGGCAGGATGCAGGCGAACATCACCACCCAGGAGCGGAAGGCGAGACCGATGAAGATCGCGACCAGCGCGAACTCGATGGTGAGCCCGTGGTTCAGCTTCTCGATCATGCTGGCCGAGTTGCGCGCGGCGATGGCGGCGAGGCCCGTCACCGCAACCTCGTAGCCCGGATGCTTCTTGCGGACGGCGTCGAGCTCGGCGTCGAGCTTGTCGACGATCGGCAGGAGCTGGCTGGAATCCTTGTCGGGCACGCGGCCAGCGACCAGCACGGCGTCCTGCTGGGCGTCGATGAAGCGTCGCACCAGATGCTCGGGAATGACGCTGACATATTCCTTCAGCGTCGCGACGTCGGCGCTGCCGGCCTTTTCCGCGAGCCAGCGGCGCAGGGTCTCGACCGACCAGACATTGCCGACACCGGCCGCCTTCTCCACGGTCGCATGCACGTCCGCGATCGTCTGGAGCGTCTCCGGCGAATAGAGCGTTTCACCCTTGGGGAACTGGATCAGCACGTTGACCGGGTTGGCGCCGGTGAGCTTGGCATCGAGCCGGTCGCTCGCGGCAACGGCCTGGCGCTTGTCCGGGACCTGGTCCGCAAGCCGGTAGCGCGGCTCCAGATTGGCGTAGATGACGCCGAGGCCGCCGACGAACAACAAGGCGATCAGGCTGAACAGGCCGGGACGGCCCACCATGCGCACCGCGATCCAGTAGCAGAAATTGCGCAGCGCCTGGACGCCGGCATCCGCGCTCTGGAACTTGACCGCGAACAGCTTCTCGTTGCGCACCAGCAGCACGCCGAACACCGGCACCAGCGACAGCACCGCGACCAGCGCGATGATGGTGGCGGCGAGACCCGCCTCCCCGAACTTGCGGATCAGGTCGGAGTCGGAGAACTGGAGCGCGATGAAGGAAATGCCGGCCGTGCCGTGCGTCAGCACGCAGGCCGGCCCCACCACCAGCACGGCGTTCTTGAACGCAGTGAACTTGTCCTGGCCTGCGATCAGCCGGTCGCGCGCCGCGAAGGTCAGCTGCATCGAGTCCGAGAAGCTGATCACCATGATGAGCGGCGTCATCACGTTCAGGAACATGTTGAGGTTGAAATTGGCCCAGCCGAGCGCGCCGAGCGCCAGCAGGATCGCGATCATCGGCGGGAATGCGGCGGCCACCATGAACGAGATCTTGCGGAAGAAGATGATGGCGATGATGCAGCCGGCGAGAATGCCGAGAATGTTGTAGGTCAAGCCGTCGCGCTCGACCGCGTTGCGGATCTCGAGCTGCATCACCGGCACGCCGGAAAGCTGCACGTTGAGCCCGGTATCGCCGAGGTCTTCCTTCATCAGCGCGCGGATGTCGGCGACCGTCTTGGTCAGCTTGTTGGAGCCAACCACTTCAGGATCGAGCGACAACACGATCAGCGCGAGCGTGCCGTCTTCCGACAGGAGTTTGCCGCGGATGATCTCGTTGTTTTTGACGGTTTCGATGAACTTGTTGTACGCGTCGCCCTCGGGCAGTTCGGCCGGGAACAGCGCCGCCGGCAGCTTGCCCGGCGCCGGCGCCTGGCGCGCCGAGAACAGCGAGACGAGGCCGCGCGTGCCTTCGACCAGCTGCATGTCGGTGACGAAATCGCGCAGCTTCTCGAGGTTATTCCGCGCCAGAAGGGTCTTGCCCTCGACCACGACGAGGACGTCGAATTCCTCCGCCGGAAACTTCTTGGTCACCTCTTCATACTGCTTGAATTCGCGGGTGTCGGAGCGGAACAGCTGCGACAGCGAATCGTCGATCTTGATCCGGTGGATGCCGAACACGGCACCGACGATCAGGAAGAACAGGACAATGCAGGAGACGATCGGCGCCCGGACGGCGATCAGGCCGATGCGCTCAAGCCCGAAGGCGATCGAGGACGTAGGCCCCTGCTCGACCTTGTCGACATGAACCTCATTCTCGCGGTGCTTTTCGAGCATGCCTTGTCCAGTTCCTAAATCGGCTCAAGCCGTGAGCTTATGGCGTCCCGTGAACGGCTCGAAAATGCCATACCAATGGGAGGCTTGCCCTTTGAAAATGCGCGGAAAATCGCCGCGAGGGGTTTAGCAGGTCAAAAGGCCTTTTCGCAAGCAGGCGAAGGGTGGCCGAAGCGATCAAGATGCGGCGATTTGCCGGAATGCCCATCATTCGGGCGGCGCCGTGCCGATTCGACGCGCCGCGCGGCCCGCGCTCTCGTCCTTGAGCGCCACACCGGTGGCCTCCCGCGCCAGCCCCTCGCGGACCAGCCAGGCGATCTTGAAGGCCGCCTCGTCATAGCTCAACCCGGCCTTGTGGATGTTCGAGACACAATTGCGCTCGGCATCGGTGCGGCCGGGCTTCGGCGCGAAGGTCAGATAGGCGCCGAGACTGTCGGGCGCCGAGAGGCCGGGCCGCTCGCCGATCAGCGTCACGACCATGCGCACACCGAGAATCGCACCGATCTCGTCGCCGAGCGCGACGCGCGCGCCTGAGGCGACGACGGTGTGGCCGATCACGACATCGCTCCCTTCTGCGAGCAGCGGCAACAGATGAGACACCAGCGCCACCGCATGGGCATGGACTGCCGCCGCCGACAGGCCGTCGCCGATCACGATGGCGAGCTGACATGGGGCCGAGGCACTTCGTGCCAGGGCCTCAGTCGACTTGGGATCGAGCTGTCGTCCCAGATCCGGACGCCGCAGATAGTCGCGGCGATCGACCGCCTGGCTCTTCGCCTCCGTTACGGCAAGGCCAAGCGTGCGGAGATCGGAGGCGAGACGCGGCGCATCGAACGCCGCATGCACGGCATCCCGCGCACGGGCATGATCGAGCGTGAAATCGAGCAGTGCCCTCGTCGGCACGCTCGCGCCGCTGCGCCCGAGCGCGACGCGCGCAGGCGTAAGCGACCTGAGATCGAGGGTCGGGCGGCGCGGGACGGCCGGATCAGACATGTTGCGTCATTCGGCGGGAACGGAGGCCTCGCGCAGCCGAATCGAATAATTCGAGGCATTCTGCCTGCCGCTGGAGGCCGCGCGCGCAAAGGTGATGAGATGGTGCGCGATCAGGGTGCAGCCGATCAGCCCTTCGAGATCGCCGCGCTTGATGCGTCCGAGCGCGAACTTCCAGAACACGCGCTTGTAGTCGCCGAGCACGCCGACCTTCCAGAAGATATTGCGCAGCATGACAAGACCGCGCCTGATATTGGGCCAGGTCTTCATCTCGTCCGGCGTCGGCATCTTCAGACGGTGCACATAGACGTTGTCGCACTGATACTGGAAACGCGCATAGACCTTCTCGGGTTCGTAGGCGACACCCATGGCATGCTTCCAGGAAGCGACGACGTCGTCGTAGGGCAGCAGGAAGTCGACGTTGGAATCGCGCCCCTCGTCGTCGATCAGACGCCCTTCCCGCTCCAGACGGTCCCACAGCGGCGTCTTCGGCAGCGCCTGGAGCAAATTGATCGTGAGCAGCGGAATCCGGGAGTCCTCGACGAAAGAGAGCAGTGCTTCCGACGTGTTCGGCTTGTCGGTGTCTAGCCCCATGATGATGCCTGATACCACCTCCATGCCGTAGGAGTTGATGGTCTGCACACCCTCCAGGATCGGGACCATCATGTTGTGGTCCTTGTGCATCGCCTTCAGCGCATCGGGATCGGGCGTCTCGATGCCGCAGAAGATGGTGATGAAATAGGCCTCGCGCATCTTCTCGAGGATCTCGGGCCGCTTGGCGATGTTGAGCGTCGCCTCGCAGGCGAGCCGCACCACGTAGCCGGTCTTCTTCTGCCATTCGATCAGATGCGGCAGCAGATCCATCGCCGCCTTGCGGTTGCCGATGAAATTGTCGTCGACGAAATAGACCGTGTCGGTCATGCCGCATTCGCGCAGGCGATCGAGCTCGGCGATGATCTGCTCCGGCGACTTGATGCGCGGATTGCGACCGTAGAGGCCGGGGATGTCGCAGAACTCGCACTGATAGGGGCAGCCGCTGGAATACTGGATGCTGCCGAGGAAGTATTTCTTCACGTCGGCGAGCTCGTAGGCCGGGATCGGAAACTCCGTCATCGGCACACGGTCCTTGGTGGTCAGAACCACCTGCCGCTCCGGGCGCGAAACGTCGCGCGACAGAATCTCGAACAGCTGATTGGTGGCGTCTCCGAGCTCGCCGACATGGAGATAGTCGAACGAGGGATAGTAATCAGGGCAGGCGCTGACGGAGGGACCGCCGAGCGCGACCGGCAGATCGAGCTCATGGGCTCGGCGGCAGATGTCGTTCATCTGCTGGCGCTGGATGTGCATGCCGCTGACGAACACGGCTTCCGCCCAGGCGAACTCTTCCCTGGTCGCGCGGCGAAGGTTCTCGTCGACGAATTTGACCTCCCAGTCCTCGGGCAGATAGGCCGCGAGCAGCAAGAGCCCTTGTGGCGGCATGAAGGCGCGAACGCCGTCGGTCAATGGGTAGGAGTGCTCGAACGTCCCGAACGAGGAAGTGTACCGCGGAAACACGCAGAGAATCCGCCGGGCCGTACCGTTACTTTCAGCTCGCATCAAAGGTCCCCCGCCACGCTCGACTTAGCTGCGGAAATTGCCAGCCAGACACATAGCGTAATGCTGTCGCCGGAATTTCTCAATATTGTGGCATGAGCATAATTCCGAGAGTGACCGATAGTTTCCTCAAGGGGACCTTGCGCCCTTACGCAATCAGCCGGGAGGCAAAATCGGGGAGCAGGCCTGCATCGCCGGCAAGCCGGAAATCGGTGCCCGCGATCCCTGCCTGCACCAGCCAATCGTCGAATTCCGGCGCGCGGCGCAGACCGAAGACGTCGCGGACATAGAGCGCGTCGTGAAAAGACGTCGACTGATAGTTCAGCATGACGTCGTCGGCGCCCGGCACCCCCATGATGAAGGTAACGCCGGCAGCCGCCAGCAGCGTCAGCAGGTTGTCCATGTCGTCCTGGTCCGCTTCGGCATGGTTGGTGTAGCAGATGTCGATGCCGAGCGGCAGGCCGAGCAGCTTGCCGCAAAAGTGATCCTCCAGCCCGGCCCGGATGATCTCCTTGCCGTCGTAGAGATATTCCGGGCCAATGAAGCCGACCACGCTGTTGACCAACAGCGGCGCATAGGCGCGGGCAACCGCATAGGCGCGGGCCTCGCAGGTCTGCTGGTCGACGCCGTGATGGGCATTGGCCGACAGCGCCGAGCCCTGCCCGGTCTCGAAATACATCACGTTCTGGCCGGCCGTGCCGCGCTTCTGCGACAGCCCGGCCTCCTGCCCTTCCTTCAACAGCGCAAGGTCGATGCCGAAGCTGCGGTTGGCAGCCTCGGTGCCGGCGACCGACTGGAAGACGAGATCGACCGGCACGCCCTGCCCGATCAGCGACAGCGTCGTCGTGACATGGGTCAGCACGCAGGCCTGCGTCGGGATTTTCAGCCGCGCGATGATCTCGTCGAGCAGCCGCAGCAATTGTCCGATCACGGCGTGATCGTCGCTGGCCGGATTGATGCCGATGCAGGCATCGCCGGCCCCGAGCAAGATGCCGTCGAGGATCGAGGCGGTGATGCCCCTGGCGTCGTCGAAGGGATGGTTGGGCTGGAGCCGCGTGCTCATCCGGCCCTTCAGGCCGATGGTGTTGCGGAAGGCGGTGGTGACCTCGCATTTCCGCGCCGCCAGGATCAGGTCCTGGTTGCGCATCAGCTTCGACACCGCGGCCGCCATTTCCGGGGTGATGCCGGGCGCGAGCTTGCGCAAAGCCTCCGATGTCGCGGCGTCCGACAGCAGCCAGTCACGGAAGCCGCCGACCGTCAGGGAGCCGACCTGCGCGAATGCACTGGCATCGTGGCTGTCGATGATGAGACGGGTGACCTCGTCGGCCTCATAGGGGATGACGGCTTCCTGCAGGAACTGGGTGAGCGGGACGTCGGCCAGCGCCATCCGCGCCGCGATCATCTGCTCGGCGCTGGCGGCGGCGATCCCGGCCAGCCGGTCGCCGGACCGCGGCGGCGTCGCCTTGGCGAGCAGGTCGCGCAAATCGGGGAATGTGTAGGTCGTGGCGTCGATGGTGTGGCGGTAGACCAAGGGCCTCTCCGGGGTTCGTCGGCCAGTGACCGACTCGAAATCGAATACGCGCCTGGCGGCCGGCGTGCACGCCGATGTTTTGGGGCATTCCGGGCGAGTCCCCGGGCGGTCCGCCGAAAACCGATACCATGGAACCAAGGCGCTGAAATAGCTGACCTTTCTTTCGACCACGGACGAAGGAGCCGAACCCCGGCGTTAAGACGGCGTCCATCTTCATTCTGCATAGTTTTGCATCAATTCTGGACGACTGCGCGCACCGGCCGCTCCCGGCCATTCGGGCTCCTGAAAACCATGACAATTGACCGATCTGGGAATGCCGCCAGCCTGGCAGGCCGTTTCTCGCTTGCGACCAAGCTCTACGCGATCTTCGCGCTGTTCGCCCTGCTCACGGCGGCGATCGCGATGCTGTCGGACACCAACAGCCGCCGCAGCGCCGACCTGACCAGCGCGATCGAGACGGCCAACGCCGCCGCGCTCAACGTCGAGCGCGTCAACTCGCTGGTCTATGCCGTCGTGATGGAATCGCGCGGCGTCTACATGTCGACCGAGCCCGCCGTGGTGAAGAAATACGGCGAGGGCCTGCTCAAGTTCAACGCGCAGATCCTCGATGTCGTGAAGCGCTGGGAGACCATCGTCAAGGCCGACGATGCCGAGCAGTTCGCGACCTTCAAGAAGCGCATCGAGCAGTTCGTCGACTTCCGCAAGGAACTGGTGCGTCGCGGCATCGAGATCAATGCCGCCGCCGGCCGCGAATGGGGCGACAACGACGCCAACCGCACCGTCCGCTCCGCGCTCAACAAGGACCTCGAGGCACTGTCCAAGGTCTACGCCGAGCGCGGCAAACAGATCGCGCAGCAGACCGAGACCAACCGCATCCTGTCGCTGGTGCTGACTTGTCTGGGCGGCATCGCGCTGGTCCTGGTCGTGATCGGCATCGTCATCATCGCCCGCTCGATCGCACGGCCCCTCTCCGCCATCACCGCGACCATCAAGCAGGTCGCCGACGGCACTGAAGACGTCGTGGTGCCGCACTCCGACCGCGCCGACGAGATCGGTGCGCTCGCCCGCGCCATCCAGATCTTCCAGGACGCGATGGGCCGCAACCGCAACCTCGCCTCGCAGGTCTCGCAGGACTCCGCCGCGCGCGAACAGCGCGCCCGCCATATCGAGCAATCCGTCGATCAATTTCGCGAAGCGATCGGCGCGATCATGCGCGGCCTCAGCGACAACGCCAGTGTCATGCGCGAGACCGCGCAGACCATCACCCGCGTCACCGCGGATGCGAACAGCCGCGCCGGCACGGCGGCCAACGCCACCGAGCAGGCCTCGCACAACGTCACAGCCGTCGCCGGTGCTGCCGAAGAGCTGTCGGCCTCCGTCGAAGAGATCGGCCGCCAGGTGCGGCAGAGCGCCAGCGCCGTCGAGCAGACCGGCCAGCGCACCGAGAAATCGATCTCCGAGATCGAGAGCCTCGCCGCCGCGACGCAGCGCATCGACGGCGTGCTGACCCTCATTCAGACAATTGCCGAGCAGACCAATCTGCTCGCGCTGAACGCCACCATCGAGGCCGCCCGCGCGGGCGAAGCCGGCCGCGGCTTTGCCGTCGTCGCGCACGAGGTGAAGGCGCTGGCGGGGCAGACCGCAAAGGCGACCGCCGAGATCGGCGAGAACGTCAGCCAGATCCAGGCGTCCACCCGCAACGCGGTCGATGCCGTCCGCGAGATCGGCGGCGCGGTGCGCGAGATCAACGAGGTCACCTCGGCGATCGCCGGCGCCATCGGCCAGCAGGACCAGGCCACGCGCGAGATCTCGTCGAACGCGCAAAGCGCCGCGCAAGGCAACGAGACGCTGGTCGCCAACATCACCTCGCTGCGCGATGCCATCGGCGAGACCGATACCGCGGCGTCCTCGGTGCTGACGGCGGCGAGCAGCCTGACCGCAACGGCAGACACGCTGTCGCGCGAATTGGAGAAGTTCTTCCAGAACCTGCGCTCCGACAGCCGCATCGCCAAGGCGGGATGACGGCGGGACCATCGCCCGCAAAGCCGACGGTGGGCATGCCCAAACAAAAATGCGAAAACAACCCCATGCACAGTAGCCGGGGCCAGCGCTATCAATGGCTTGACTGACCGGGCCAAGCCGATTGCTGATTTTACGAAATCACTTTGACTCGTCGGGCAAAACAGGGGTATGGTGACATGCTGCCGCCGGTGTTTTTTTGGCCTGCCCAGCAAGACGCCGCCGCGACGAGCGGCCTTGCAAACCCGATGAACCAGCGAAAGCACACTCAACCCCGGTCGACGGAAATTACGATCTGGTCAGGGGGCCGGGAGCGGAAGTGGCGCCGCTCCTCATCGTGGCTCTTTCAGGCGCCATTCGCCGTCCTGCCGCTCGATTGATCCGGAGACTTGCGTTCGGGCGCGCTCAGCGATGACGCAAGAAGTTTGACGCGGCGGTTTCCTTCCCAGCCAGCAAATTCATAAAGCCATTGGCCATCGTCGGGAGTGCGATAGTGCCACTCCTTGAAAGAAGGACTGCGCATGGTGGGAACGATGTCTATTCCGTCGTCAGGTCCAGCAGGACCTACAGACGAAGCGACGGATACGAGCCAGCGCCTGTCCGGCGAATAGTGTGGGGGCGCAACGATTTCCATGTCGTCACCCGCGTCGGCCCTTACCAGGAGCCAACTCACACCCTTCCAATAATCGACCTCCATCAAAATGAGGTCGTGTTCGGGAAAATATCCCGTCAACTGGTACTTGATGCAGCCGTCGGCGTGGTCGGACTGACACTTCGCTTCCTCGTTGAGATAGATTCTCGTCTTCCCGTTCCTGAAGTTCAACTGGAGACCCGCGCCGACGCGCCGGGCCAGCTCACCAACCTGATCGAGACAAGCCTTCTCCGACCGATCAATATCGCCGACGCCGTTGTCGCCAATGCAACGGCCGTCCTGCGACGGATGATCAGAAAGGGAAAAGGGAGCCGCAACAACGGCTGTCGCGTCAAACAATAGAGATGCAGCGGCTACAGCAATTGCAAGCCGGATCGCGGAAACCGTCACTGTGGTGCCTTCAACACTCAAAGCTCGTAGGAATGGGTAAAGCGAAGCGAAACCCATCGCACTCCTCGCAATGCAGTAACGATCGGAACGATGGGCGTCGCTTCGACCTATCCATCCTAAACGTGCTTCGACTCGTGCTTCATGTGTCCCGATGTTCGAGGAATTCCTTCACCGGCCCGACGAAGGGGTGCACGAACTGGCCGAGCATGCCGCCGGGGATCGGCTTCACCGTACCGTAGTTGACCGGCCAGCGGTCTTTGGGCAGGTGCCAGGTTCCGCCCAGCATATCGAACAGCGGCGTGTGTGCCGCGTAGTTCTTGTCGATGGCCTCGGCGTCCGACGCGTGGTGCCAGTGATGGAATTGCGGCGTGACGATCAGGTAACGCAGCCAGCCGACATCCATCTTGATGTTTGAATGGATCAGCACCGACTGCACGGAGATGAAAATGAGATAGGCGAAGATCGTGTCCTGCGGGAAGCCGAGCAGGACGATCGGCACCAGCACCAGGGCGCGCGTTGCCAATGGCTCGAAGAAATGGAGGCGCGATCCCGATAGCCAATCCATGTGTTCGGGCGAATGATGGACCGCATGGATTCGCCACAACCACGGCACCTCGTGATAGGCGCGGTGGGAGACGTATTCGACGGCATCGGCCGCCAGGATCATCAGCACGAAACGGACGATTGCCGGCAGGGCCACGACATGCGCCTGCAGCCACGGGCTGATCGCCCAGGCGAAATAGTCATGGGCAAAATGTGTCGAGACCACCAGGAAGATGCCGATCAGCAGGTGGTTGACGCCGAAATAGGCGAGATCGAGCCTCCAGCCGGGGCTGAGCGGCCCTTGCTCCGGCCGCACCCGTGGGAAGACCCACTCGAGCAGCACGAATGCTGCGCCGGTGAAGAATAGATCGAGCACCAGCCAGTCGAGGCCGAGATAGAAGCGCGGCTGGAGAAAATCCGGTGTCGGCACGTAGGGCCCGCCAAGCAGCGTGGCGAGGAACAGCGCGCTGAGGCCGACCGCAGCGAGCATCCGCGGGCCGCCAAGCACGATCCCGAGGACGCCGAGCCAGGCACAGACAACCATGGCGATCGCGAGGGTGAGGCGGAGCAGCTCGACGTCGTAATGGACGCGCAGCTCAGGCGTCGTGAGGAAGGCGGGGTAGCGCAGGCATAGCACCGCAGCGACACTGAGCAGGCCGATCGCGGCGCAGAGAGAACTACCGATGCGTCCCTCGCCGATGCGCGGCCTCGAGCTTTCCTGAGCCATCAACGGTCTCCCAACAGAGCTTCTCGCGTCAGCATAGTCGCGCGAGAGTTCACTCAAGTTCAACGTCCAGGATAAATGGATGGCCGATAAGAGTTAAAATTGCCGGAAGTCAAAGTCCGATGTGGGGTCACAAGCAGACGAAACAGGATCGGTCGTCCGGGTCCGCCTGGAGCCAAGAGCTGACGCTCGGCGGGTAGCGCAAGTCAGTTATGGGCCGATAGGCGATGTGCTGACCTGCGGTCGGTTGCGTTGAACTGATCCATTCAATTCGAGCTCGTAGGATGGGTAGAGCGAAGCGAAACCCATCGCGCTCCTTGCAATGCCGCAACGATCGGAATGATGGGTTTCGCTTCGCTCTACCCATCCTTGTATTAGCGCGCTGGGTTAGACTGGCCCCGTTCCGTGAGGAATGGCCCAGCTCGGGCGGCCACCCGAGCTGGGCCGCCGATCGATCGGATCGATACCCATCGAAGCCTTGAGGGCTGTCGTCGTAGCAGGATCGCGGTCGGCACTTCATCGGGACCCGCATGGTTGAACGAACTTTAGGTTCGCATCACAAGGGAGGGTCGAGGAAGATGGCCAAGCGTACCACAATCTGTGCCGGGATCGATACCGGCAAACGGAAGCTCGACGTGGCTCTCGACGGCGGCTCGGAGCAGCTGCAGGTGGAGAACACGACGGAAGGTCATAAGACGCTGTCGGAATGGCTTAGACAACACAAGGTCAAGCGGGTTGGGATTGAGGCGAGCGGCGGCTATGAGCAGCCGATCGTCGCCGAGCTGCGGCGCAAGCGGTTTGTCGTCGTGGTGTTCCAGCCGGCGCAGGTGCGTGCCTATGCCAAATACCGCGGGCAGCGCGCCAAGAACGACCGCATCGATGCCGCCCTGATCGCCGCTTGCACCGCTGCGGCCGAAAAGATCCATCCTGCACCCGATCCGAGATTATCGCCATTTGCCGAGCATCTGACGCTGATCGATCAGATCGGAGAGGATATCGCGCGTCTCAAGAACCGGCTCGAGAGTTGCCGTGATGCACGGATCCAAAGGCTCTGGAAGGAAGAGATCGCCAGCCTGGCCAAACGCCAACGCGTCGAGTTCAAGGCTCTGGTGGCAGCGATCCGCGAGCATTGCGATCTCGCGGCCCGGCTCGATCTGATCTACAGCGTCGGCGGCAGCGGGCTGCCGACTGCGGTCGCCGTCCTGGTACGGATGCCCGAGATCGGCCAGCTCACTCGCGAGCAAGCCGCCGCCCTTGCGGGCCTTGCGCCTTATGACGACGACAGCGGCGCACACATCGGCGCTCGTCACATCGATGGTGGACGCAAACGCTTGCGCCACGCGCTCTATGCTGCGGCGCTGGCGGCGTCTTTCCGCTGGAATCCGCAGCTCATGGACCTTTACCAACGATTGATCGCCGCCGGCAAAGGCCACAAGCGTGCGCTGATCGCCTGCGCCAGGAAGTTGCTCGTGTTCATCAACGCCGTGGTGGCCCGAGGCACTCCTTGGCAAGCTGATGCGCTGCCCGCGGCTCCTGCGGCCTGACGCGTTTCTTTGTTCGATCGGGGCGCCGTTTCTTCGTCCCGACCTGCCATCCCAAGGACGCCGCGCACAGCGGCCGTCAGGGATGGCCGTCGCTCAAATGTCACCCCATCCTCCGCTCACGACAGGCCACGCCTTGACGGCTGCGAGCACGGCGTCAGTCTCAACGGCGATCGGGCGATCTAATGGTTGCTACACGTGCTGATCACTCCGCGAGCAAAGCGCAGACACTTATCCTGCCGCTCTCTGAATGTCAGCCGCGCTTCCCGCCGATCGAGACAAACGCCATGAGGCAGGGTTCGGGCAATGGGTTGCGCCAGCGATGGCGGGTTCCGTTTTGCACGATGCAATCGCCCTGGCGCAGATGGATCTTCTGCCCGTCGTCCAGCTCCAGCGTCATCTCGCCGCGAACCACGACGCCGTAGTCGATCGTGTCCGACGTGTGCATCCCCGGAGCGCCGCGCTCGAAATGGTCTCCCATGCCGGGGACCTTGTCCGACATTTCTTTCAGTCCACTCTCGAACGTCACTCCGGCGGGCGGCTTCCAGCCTTCGGGGCGCTTCGGCGGATATGAGATCAACCGGAACATCGTCCCCGCAGGACCCGGAAAGGCCTTCGTTCCCTTCAACATCGGATCCGGCTCCAGGCCGGTGAGGCCCGGCACGCCCTCGGTCATATACAATTCGTAGAAGGTCAGCCCCGGATTGGCATCGATCTCCACTACCTTTGACGTCACGTCGAAAGACTTGAACACCGACTTGCCGGCTTCATCCCGGCCGGTCAAAGCGCGCTTCGGTGGCGGCAAATCACTCGAATCCTTTGCTTGAGCGGGGTGCGAGATCTCACCCAACGCACTACCGGCGGCCAGGGCGGTGAGCGCCTGGAGCAGGTGTCTGCGATCGCTGCCTTCCGATCGTTCGGACAAAGGCTCCGCGTTGTCCACACGCGGCGGCGCACTATCCGGAGATTTGTGCTTGCGCCGCTGCCACAGGCGCCAAGGGAAGCCGCTCATCACCATTCTCCTTGGTTGCGCCATCGCGCGCCGGTCCAGTGGCGCTCGCGACGACAACGATAGGGGCGAACATGCAGACAACAGGAAACCATCGGAAAAAGCAGGGTGAAAGCCATCAGAGCAACGGCACGCGACATCGCGCACGCCTGCCCGGGCCACAACCTGCCTTTCCGTCATTCAATCTAGGAGCGTCGATTTCACAACGCTATTCAGCTTTGGTCGAGGATGGATGGGCGCGGTCACAAGCCGACCTGCGACCTTTCGATCCCATGATGAGCTTGAGCGCCGTATCACATCACACCAGCCCTTGTGCCGCCATGAAACGCGTCAGCGTGCCGGTCTGCCGGGAGTCCACGACGGCGCCGATATAGCCGTCCGGACGCACCAGCACCCAATCTCCTGACGACACGCTGTACGCACCGAGGAAGTGTCCGTTGTCGTCGACGAGCTCGCTACCCGGACCAATGCAGTGGATGTGCAGTCCGGTGCGCGCCGGCATGGCGCCGCGTTCGGCCTGATAGCCGAGCAGCGTCCAATGAAGACCCTTGAGCAGCTCGAACAGGCGCATGGGCTGTCCGGCGGCACCGCGGAGCGGCGCATCCGGTGCCCGGTCACCCGCGAGGACGCCCACGACCCGCCCGGAATTTTCCAGCGCCAGCGGCGAGCCGGGATAACCGATATCGAGCTGCTGGACTTCGCGGCCGCGCCTGATATCGCCGCGTTTGGCGGCTTCCAGCAATCCGGCGGCAAGGCCGAGCACGCTCGCAGCGACCGGGCGGCGTTCGCTCTCGTAGCTGTCGAGCAAGCCAGCGGACGCGCCGCCGATCACCGCCGCGAGCTTCCAGCCCAGATTGTAGGCATCCTGCACGCTGGTATTGAGGCCTTGTCCACCCGTCGGCGGATGAATGTGCGCGGCATCTCCGACCAGAAACACGCGGCCGTCCCGGTAACGATCGGCGAGGCGCGCGTTCATCTGATAGGCCGATGCCCAGTGCACGGCCTGAACGCTGATGTCGCTGCGCCCGGTGCGATCCGCGATCATCGCCGAAAGCGCTTCGGCGGACAGATCGACCTCACCTTCGAGCGCGACCGGCGCCTGCAACTGAAAAAACTCCGTTCCCGCGAGCGGGCACAGCGCGAGCTGGCGGTCCATCGCGCCATCGTTGAAGCGGTGCCACGCCGCGCGGTCGAGCCCCGTCAGGACAAGGTCAGCCACCACCGCACGCACACCGAGCGTCTTGCCTGGAAAGCCGATATCGAGCGCGTGACGCACGAAGCTGCGGCCGCCATCGGCACCGACGAGGTAACGCACGCGCATCGTCTCCTCGCCGGCCGCGCCGGAAAGACGCGCCGTCACGCCGTCCCGATCGTGCTCGAAGCCGACCAGCTCGCAGCCGAATTCCACGCGATGGCCGAACTCGCGCAGACGCTCGCGCATGATGTTCTCGGTCAGGAATTGCGGGATCATCAGCGCCATATGGTAGGGCTCGGCCGGTGTCGGAGCGATGTGCTCGGCGATCTCCGACGCCGTGAAGCTGCCATCGGCGCGATAGACGCGCTGCGGCGGGTAGAGGCCGCCGGCCGCGACGATGCGGTCGATGATGCCGAGATCCTCGAAAATCTCCTGGGTGCGCGGCTGGATGCCCTTGCCGCGTGAGCCGTGGAACGGATGGTCCATCTTCTCGATCAGCCGAAAGGACACGCCGCGCCGCGCGAGGTCGATGGCGAGCGTGAGGCCGGCCGCACCGGCGCCGCAGATCAGGACATCCGCCGTGAATTGGTTTGTCATGATTTGGTTTGTCATCGGATCCTCAATATGTGTATTATGCACACATAAGGCAGAGGACGGCGGGATGTCAAGACGTGTGCAAAATACACATATTAAAAAACAGGTGCGATCGCTTCACGAAGCGTTGATCGACATCGTCAGCGTACTCAACCGCCGGCAGGGCGACGAGATGATGATCCGCGAGGCCGGCATCACGCTCGATCGCGCGCTGTTTCCGTTACTGGTCGGCATCGAGCGGCGTGGCCCGATCGGCGTCGTCGACCTCGCCGACCGCATGGGCCGGGACTACACGACGGTCAGCCGGCAGGTCGCGAAACTGGAAAGCCTGGGCCTGGTCAAGCGCCACGCCAGCGAAGCGGACCGCCGCGTCAGCGAAGCCACCATCACGCCCGATGGCAAGACCATGACGGATGCGGTCGACCGGGCGCGCGAACGGATCGTCAGCAGCATGTTTGCAAGTTGGGACGATCACGATATCGAAGACCTGGTACGCCTGATGCGCAAGCTCGCAGATGCGATGACCGCGCAAGGCGAGCCGACCTGAGATCGATCACGGAACCGCTGCCTGATGAGCAAAAACAATAAGATCGACCAACGCGTCGGGCTCCTGGTCCGGAGCCTGCAAAGCCGCTCCCGATAGCGGCAAGCCTATTGCATATGACCGCTCGTCAGATTGTATCAAGCAAGACCAAGAAGGAATCCCATGAGCCAGCCGCGGCGCGTTCTCTCGGCCCAAGTCGCCCACGAGACCAACACGTTCTCGATCGTTCCGACGACGCTCGAGGACTATCGCAAGCGGCTATTTCTGCGTGACGGCGAGATCGCCGCGGCGCTGGCCGCGACCCGGATGGAGATCGCCGCGCATCTGGCCGCAGCCAAAAATTACGGCTGGACCCTGGTGCAGCCGGTCGCCGCCGCGGCCACCCCCTCCGGGAAGGTGACGGCCGCGTGCTGGGCCGAATTGCAGCGCCTGGTTTACGCGGCCTGCGAAACGGGGCCGTTCGACGGCGTCATCCTCGCCTTGCACGGCGCGATGGTGACCGAGACCGACGACGACGCCGAAGGGGCGCTGCTCGAAGGATTGCGTAAGCATCTCGGCGACACGATCCCGATTGCGGTGACGCTCGATCTGCATGCCAACGTCACCGAACGCATGGGTCGGCTGGCCAGCATCATGCTCCCCTACCGCACCTATCCGCACATCGACCAGTATGAGACGGCGTTCCGCGCCGCCGAACTGCTGCAGTCGGCGATGGACGGCACGATCCGCCCGAGGGTATTCCGCATGCAGGGAGCCCTGCTCGACGGATGCAATCACGGACGGACCCAGGGCGGCGTGATGAGCGACCTGCTGGCGCGCGCTGCGGACATGCAGGCGCAAACGCCCGGCCTTTTGTCCGTCGATGTCTGCGCGGGCTTCAGCCGCTCGGACATTGCCGAGGTCGGACCCAGCGTTCAGGTCACCTACGATGCCTCGCACAACGCCGCCGAAGCAGCCGCACGGCAGGCCGCGGCCGCGCTCCAGGACGAGATGGTCCGCCGGCGCGCCGAAGTCACCGTCACGCCGCTCGACTTGCCGACCGCGACAAAGCTTGCCGCCGCAGCCGTAGCCGATGTCGAGGATCCCCGTCCCCTCGTGATCGCCGACTTCAGCGACAACCCGGGTTCGGGCGCCTATGGCGATGGTGTACGCCTGCTGGAGGCGCTGTTGCAGGCCGAAATCCACGGCGTGCTCTTCGGCGTCCTCGGCGACCCCGAAGCCGCGGCGCGTTGCCATGAAGCGGGCCTTGGGGCCAGCCTGGAGGTCGTTGTCGGTGCCAAGCGCCATCTTGCCAGCTACGGACCTCCGCTCACGCTGACCGGGCGGGTGACTGGCCTGTCGGACGGCGCCTTCGTCTGCGAGGGGCCGATGAATGCCGGTCAGCCGATGACGCTCGGGCCCACCGCGTTGCTCGAGGTCAACGGCATCTCCATCGCGATTTCGACCAACACGCTGCAGACATACGATCAGGAGATGTTCCGAATTCTCGGAGCAGAACCGGCTCAATTCCGGATCGTCGCAGTCAAGTCCGCGCACCACTTCCGGGCTGCCTTCGGGCCGATGGCCAAGGATGTGATCCTCGCCGATAGCGGCGGCCTTGCCACCAACGATCACACCAGGCTGTCCTACCGGAAAGTCCGCCGTCCCATCTGGCCGCTCGACGAAATCCCCGCAAGTTGAACGGCCCGCACGCATACAGCCCACGTACATCCGGCGAACCAATCGTCGAGCGGACAATCAGTGACGGGCTTTGAGCAGATGATGACGGGGCTCGCGCGAACAATTGTGAAGAGGAGTCATTCCGCACTGGATGGATCGAAGAAGATCCGGACACGGCCAATCTCCGCGACTTCGCGATAGCGGCTCAGCTCTTCCTTGAGCTCGGGATCGGAATTGGCCCAGGCCAGCCAGTCGAACGGGACCGCGCTCAGCAGAAGGCTGTCGACGAGAATCACGTTAGGCCGGCCGCTGCGCACATCCGCCAGCAACTGCCGCCGCTCGAAATTGATGATGTTGTCCAGCTTGGCCTGCTCGCCCTCGGCCAGTTTCGCGCTGTTCTGGCGCACCATCGCGCCGGCCGCCAGCAATTGCACGCAGGTATTGCCCGTCCAAGTCCCGTTGATCTGACGGACGAGCGGATGCCCGAGCGCGACGTGATCGCCGATCGTGATCAGCCGCGGGTGCTTTGCCAGCGCCAGGATGCGTCCCTCCAGTGGCGGAAACGCGTTGACCGGTAGCGACAGGCAGAACGCGATGAAGGCCACGGCCGCAAAGCCGCCGAGCATGACCGGCACCCGCAACGTCCTGGCGCGGGCATGCAGCATCGGTGCAGCGACCGCGAACATGCAAAGCGCAAGCGCGGTGTACGTCCAGCCCTTGCCTTGAAGAACGAAACTCACGGCGCCGCCGACCGCTGCGGCCAGCCACGGGGTGGCGTGCCCTCCCATTTTCAGCTCTTGCGGAGCCACCAGGCGCAGAAACGCAACCGAGGCCATCAGCACGACAAGCGGGAAAGGAAGCAGGCCGGCGAGATCCATCCGCAATGGCACATAGACGGCCGTGACCATCGGGGCATAGGTGAAGAGATAGTCCGGAAAGACGGCGGCGAGAACCGCTCCGTAGCCGATGACGACGGCAGCGGCCGCCCAGACCTCGGAGGTGAACAACGGCCTGAGAGAGCGCTGGCGGAAGGCGGCAAGGATGATCGGAAGGCCGACGACGAGCGCAAGCTGGGGCTTGATGCTCATGGCGAGCCCCGCCCCCAATCCAGCCAGGATCGCAACGCGCCCGGGCGGAAGGCCGCGCCAGCGGATCGCGGTGATGGCAATGAACGGAGTCATGGCCACGACGGCGATGTGCTCGCGCTGTCCGAACACGGCAGCAGGAAGAATGGCAAACAGGAAGGCGAGCACGCTCGTCGACATGCGTCGCTCGCGCGCGCCGAGCCCCGCCACCGCAGCGGCGCGATCGATCACGAGGAGCGCGCCTGATATCTCGAGCATCACCAGGATGATCACGATGATCTCGGGCGAAAGACCGGTGACGCGCGCAAGCATCGTTGCCGGCATGTACAGATAGACCGACAGCGGCGGATTCAGCTCGAAGACATCGACGCCGAGCTTGCCGCCGTCCAGAACCTTTTCGCCTTCCGTGAGCAGGCAACCCAGATCCGCGTTGAGGACGACGGGAATCTGAACGAGCAAGGCCGTCAGGAGGATCGCGGCCACGATCATCCAGCGCTGGCTCATGCTGACAGTGTTTCCCGGCAGGTCCACGGCGCAATCGCCTCTTGCGAGGCCCGGCAAAGGCCCTCTCTCCAGGCGCCACTCTCAATCGGGAGTCGTTACTATTGCGCTACAATGATCTGAAACGATCCCGTCATCGATCGAAACAACACCATTAACCATACCGCTTCCTGCCCTGGAGGCCGAGGCGGCGGTCCGGACTGCCCACGGCCTGGCGGGCGCCCCAAGACCTGACGCCTACCCCATCACCCCGCCGCGCTTGATCAGCTCCTTGCCGACGGCGGCCAGGTGCACCTGGTCCGGCCCGTCGCCGATGCGGATGAAGCGGGCGTAGACATAGGCGCGCGCGAGGAACGTATCCTGCGAGACGCCGGCGGCGCCGTGGATCTGGATGGCGCGGTCAATGACGCGGGCGGCCATGCTCGGCACCACGATCTTGGCCGCCGCGATCAGGTCGCGCGCGGCCTTGTTGCCCTCGCGGTCCATCTTGTCAGCGGCTTGCAGCGTCAGCAGACGCGCCTGCGCGATCTCGCAGAACGAATGCGCGATGTCTTCGCGCACCGAGCCCTGCTCGGCCAGCGGCTTGCCAAAGGCGACACGAGAGACCGAGCGCTGGCACATCAATTCCAGCGCGCGCTGGGCGCAGCCGATCAGCCGCATGCAATGGTGGATGCGGCCGGGACCGAGCCTGCCTTGCGCGATCTCGAAACCGCGGCCTTCGCCCAGCAGCATGTTCTCGGCGGGCACGCGGACATTCTCGTAGACGATCTCGGGGTGGCCAACCGGCGCGTCGTCATAACCGTAGGTGAGCATGTCTCGGACGATGCGGACACCTGGCGTATTTCTCGGCACCAGGATCATGGATTGCTGGCGATGGCGGTCGGGATCGTCAGGGGCGGTCTTGCCCATCACGATCAGGATCTCGCAATCCTCGTTCATCGCGCCTGAGGTGAACCACTTTCGCCCGTTGATGACGTAGTCGTTCCCGTCGCGCCTGATCTGGCACTGAATATTGGTGGCATCGCTGGAGGCGACCTGCGGCTCGGTCATCGAGAAGCCGGAGCGAATGCGCCCCTCCAGCAGCGGCTTCAGCCAGCGCTCCTGTTGTGCCGGCGTGCCGTAGTTCGCCAGCACCTCCATGTTGCCGACATCGGGCGCCGAGCAGTTGAAGACCTCGGGCGCCCAGAGAATGCGTCCCATGATCTCCTTCACGGGTGCGTATTCGAGATTGGTCAGGCCGGGGCCATGTTCACCGGAGAGAAACAGGTTCCAGAGCCCCTGCTCGCGCGCCAGCCGCTTCAGGTCTTGCAGCACTTGCGGCGTCTTGTAACGCGAGGCCTCCGGCTTGACCTGTTCGTAATAGAGCTCCTCGACCGGCTCGACATGGGTGCGCATGAACTGGCGGACGCGCTCCTGCAGCTCCAGCGAACGGGCGGAGTGTCGAAAGTCCATTTTGATCCTCCGATTCGCCGAGCTCGCGTCGGTCTCGTAGGGTGGGCAAAGCGGAGCGTGCCCACGCATCTGTTTCAGTGATGGAGAGGTGGTGGGCACGGCGCAAGGGCGCCTTTGCCCACCCTACGATTCCGAGCGAGTGGAGAGAATCTACACGCCCGGGCCCCGCCCCTCACGTCCCCCGCAGCAGCTCGCTCGCAACGACCCAGTCGTTGCCGTCGAACTGGAGCATGTAGCCGTCCTTGATCGGGCGGAAATCCTGCGGCGTGGTGTTAAGGGTGATGCCGGGCATCAGCAGCGACAGCGGCACGCTCTTCAGGTTGGACGCCTGCGCCATGATGTTTTCGCGCGTGAGATTGTCCTTGCACTGCTTGAGCAGCACCACCAGCGCCTCGGCGACGGTGTAGCCGTAGAGCCCGGCGACGTTGTTGATGTCGGCGTTGGGCAGGCGCTTCTTCATGAACTCGATATAGGCCGTCATCGCCGGATCGTCCTTGGGCGCCTCGACGAACGGCTTGAGCGAGCCGAGCGACAGCACGCCCTTGCCGGCCTCGAGCCCGGCCGGCACCATCACGGTCGCTTTGTTGGCGCAGCCGCTGGCGAGGAAGCGCGTCGGCTGCCAGCCGGCTTCATGGGCTTTGCGGATCGCCTGTGCGCAGGCGCGCGGCGTCACCGAATAGATCATGAACACGTCGGCCTTGGTGTTGGCGAGCGTCAGCACCTGGGAATCGACGGTGGGGTCGGTGACCTCGAAGCTCGAGGCCAGCGCGATCGCCTTGTCGGCATCGGCGCCAAGCGCTTCCTTGACGCCGCGCAGATATTCCTTGCCGGCGTCGTCGTTCTGGTAGAGCACCGCGAAGCGCGCATTCGGATTCTTGGCGCGGGCATAGGCGACGTCGATCGCGGCTTCGCTGGTGTAGTTCGGCGCCCAGGGCAGCGCCATCGACCACGGCATGTTGGCGGGATCGTTCCACTTCGAGGCCGAGCTGATCAGAAACAGCTGCGGCACCTTGTTGCTGTTGAGGTATTTTGCGATCGCCGAACTCGGCGCGGTGCCCATGGTCGCGAAGATGAAGGCGACGCCGTCGCCCTCGACCAGACGGCGCGCGGCCTCCATGGTCTTCGGCGGCGAGAAGGCATCGTCGAGCGACAACAGGTTGAGCTTGCGGCCGTTGACGCCGCCCTTCTCGTTGACCTCGTCGAAATAGGCGGAGATCACGCGGCCGGTGATGCCGAGCGGCGAAGCGGGGCCGCTATAGGGCATGGTGTTGCCGATCTTGATCTCGGTGTCGCTGACACCGGGACCGTAGGATTTCTGCGCGGAGACTGATGTGGACAGGCAGGCGGCAGCCAACGCTGCGGCGAGGGCCAAAGCGGCTTTCATGGTTTCTCCCCGGTGATCATCGTCCGCACGAGGCGTGCGCGCGGCGTGCCGACTTTTTGCCAGCGCGTCAGATCAGCGGAGTTCCGCCGGATGGTCTTGCGTCGAGTTGCTGGTAGCTAACCGCGCCGCTTCAGGGCGAAGCCGAGGCTGATCCAGCCCGTGCCTGCCATGATCAGGTCGATGCCGAGGAACAGGCCGAGAATGTAGACGCTGTTCACCGGCCAGCGCGCCACGATCAGCAAGCCGAGCAGCAGCGTGATCGCGCCCGACAGCGCCACCCACACCCACGGGCTTTCGCGCTTCATGCTGAAGGCGAGGAACAGCCGGACCGCGCCCGAGGCGATCAGCGATGCGCCCAGGAACAGCGTCAGCAGCACTGCCGCGAACAACGGGTTCTCGAAGGTCAGGAAGCCCGCGACGACATAGAGCACGCCGAGCAAGGCCCAGATCAGGAACTTGCCCCAGTTCTTCATCTGGAATGCGCCGATGATCTCGGCCGCGCCCGCGACGATCATCATGGCGCCGACCACGATCACGCTCGCCACCGTCGCCATCATCACGCTGCCGAGCGCGACGAAGCCGGCGATGAGGTAGACGACACCGAGCGCGACGATCCAGCCCCATTTGGCATGCAGCGCCGCGATGCCCGAGCCGAGACTGGAAGGATGGGAAATATCCGAGGCACTTGTCATGACGCCACTCCTGCATGCGAAGCCCGGAGGCACAATTCAGGATAGCACGCGCCGGACCGGGGCGACAGCCAGCAGAGCAGCGCTGGCCGGCAACAACCTTGACACAAATCAAGGTCGAATACGGCGCAATGCGTCAGGCGCGCGCCGCAGCCTTTCGCACGTCGAGCACCGCCTGCGCCCATTCGGCGGGACGTTCCTGCGGCAGATTGTGGCCCGCGCCCGCGAACACGCGACGCTCGAAGACACCCTCGAACTTGCGCGCGTGGTGCGCGGTGCCGGGATTGACGCCGTCGCTGTCGCCGTCGATCGCGATCGTGGGAACGCGGACCGGCGGTTGCGCGGCAAGTTTTGCCTCGATGCCGGCATAGGCGGGATCGCCTTCGACCAGCGCGTAGCGGTGGCGATAGGAGTGGATCACCACGTCGACGAAGTCAGGATTGTCGAACGACACGGCGCTTGTCTCGAACGTCGCGTCGTCGAATTTCCATGTCGGCGACCACATCGCCCAGAGCTGACGCGCAAAGCCGGCCCGGTTGCGTTCCAGCGCGCGGCGGCCACGCTCGTTGTGGAAGAGATATTGATACCAGAGCGCGGCTTCCTCCGGCGGCGAGGCCGGCTCCATCGCGCGCGCGATGTTCTGGATGTTGTAGGAGTTGCCGGTGACGAGGCCGATCACGCGCTCGGGATGCAGCACCGAGACGACGCAGGCTGCACGTCCGCCCCAATCGTAGCCGCCGACGACCGCACGTTCGATGTGAAGCGCGTCCATGAAGGCGAGCAGATCGGCGCCGAGTGCGGCCTGCTCGCCGGAGCGCAGCGTCTTCGCGGAGCGAAAACGCGTCGGTCCGTAACCGCGCAGCCACGGCACCAGCACCCGCGCGCCGGCCTCTGCGAGGATCGGCGCGGCTTCGGCATAAGCGTTCACGTCGTAGGGGAAGCCGTGGCCCAGGATGCAGGGCCAGCCATCCGGCGCGCCGTAGTCGCGATAGGCGATGTCGAGGATGTCCGTGGCGATGGTTTTTTGTTGCATGATTTGCTCACGGATGCGGAGGCGGTCGCCCGGATGGAGCGTAGCGTAATCCGGGCTACGAGGCCGCCGCTATTTCTGCGGCCCTGACAGCGATATCTCGCGCTCGGCGCGGAAGACGTTGCTGTAGAGGTTGGCGATCCACTGCCGGCCGATCTCGGTCTTGTTGAGATAGCCGATCTCGGTCTGGATGTGCGGTGCGACGCTGTTCCAGTAGAACTGTGGATAGCGATTCACGATGTCGGCGGGGGAATCATAGCCGAGCTGCCGGTTCATGCCGACCTCCTCGAACTCGTAATAGAGCGCGTTGGCCTTGCGCAGATAGTTGGGATCGCCGAGCTGTCCGATGAAGTCCGCGGCCCGCAGGATCGAGGCGTCGACGTCATACTCCTGGCCTTGCCGGGCCGGAAAACGCGTTCCCTCGATGGCGCGGGCGATGCGTTCGGGATCGAGACCTGGAATATGCTTCAGCCGCCGCGAGACATAGAGCTTCGAACGGTCGACGTGATACATCATCAAGCTGGCGTCCGACGCACCGCGCGGCAGCGAGACCTTGGTGTCGGCGGCGTCGATCACGAAGCCGTCGATGTCGTCTTCCTCGAACAGGCCGCGGACATAGCCGATATCGTGGGCGAGGCAGGCAATCAGAACGTGGACGTAATCCTCGGCCGTCAGATGGGTATGCAGATTCCGGCCACTGAGGATGGAATGGCCCGCCAGCGTCACCAGCATCGTATGCTCGATGTTATGGTAAAGGGCGTCGCTGTTGCCGATGCATTCCATCGCGGTGCGGGTGGCGCTCTCGACCATGCTTGCAGCGGTCTCGCCGTACCGACGCCGCATGAACGTACCCAGCAGCTTCTCCAGGGATTCAGCCGCAAGTCTCGGCAACGTCATCATGGATGCAGCCCCGCTTGTCGGTGATGTCCCACGTCAGCTCCCGAAGTCTCATTCTTGTCCTCGACGCAAACGCCAGCATAGCCCATCTTGGGTCGAGTGGCCAAACCCCCGGGAACCCGATTCCGGAAATATGTTACCGTTGTGCTCTGCGACATCACGGTTGCGGCCGGGGCGCGACACATCCTGGGGCGCACGGGCGGAAACAGCACTTTTATTCCACCAGCACCACGTCTACGGCGACGCCGAGCTTCTGCTTCGGCGAACCGACGATGATGCCGTCGACCGGCGAGACGTCGGAGAAGTCGCGCGCCACCGCGAGCACGATATGGTCGTTGGCGACGAGCAGATCGTTGGTGGGATCGAAATCGACCCAGCCGAGCTCCTCCCCGCACCACAACGACACCCAGGCATGGGTGGCGTCGGCGCCTTGCAAGCGCGGCTGGCCGGCGGGCGGAATAGTGCGGAGATAGCCGCTGACATAGGCCGCTGGCAGACCTAGCCCGCGCAGCCCTGCGATCATGACATGGGCAAAGTCCTGACAGACGCCATGGCGCTTGTCGAAGACCTCGTTGAGCGGCGTCGAGATCACCGTCGCCTTCGGATCGTAGCGGAATTCGGTGCGGATGCGATGCATGAGATCGACGGCGCCCGCGAGGATGCCGGCGCCGGGCGCAAAGCTCTCGGCTGCATAGGCGCTCACCGGACGCAGCACCGGGACCAGCGGGCTCGCAAAGACATAACCGACCGGCGAGGACGGCCCGAGGCTCGTTGCCTCGAACGCGATATCGCGGATGCTCTCCCAGGCGGGGCTCCCGGCGTCGCGCGCCGGCGGCTTCCGCTCGACGGAGACACGCGAGCGTGAATCGATGCGCAGATTGCGATGCGCTGCCTCGATCACGACGCTCTCGGTCAGCGTGCCGAAGAAATCGCGGCGGACGTTGCGCTCGGACGGACGCGGACGGATCTCGACCTTGTGCGAGATCAGTTCCTGGCCATTGCCATCCTTCGGCTCCAGCCGCAGCGTGCAGCGCGCGAAGCTGACAGGGCTCTCGTATTCGTAGGTGGTGACGTGCCTTATGTCGTAGATCACGCCAGCCCCGTCAACTTTTCCGGCCGGCTGGCATTGGGGCCGTGCGGGAAGTAGTGCAGGCTGACCGCTTCGGCGAGGCTGAGCAGATCCTGCTCCAGCGAAAACAGCGTCTTGACCTCCAGCTTCTCGGCCTCCGCGGTGGCGAGCATCGACTGCACCGCCACCGCAAGACGCTGCGGCTGCTCGATCAGGCCATGCTCCTTCAGGCTGGGCAAGGCCGCGATGTGCTCGTTCAGCGTCGTCACCTGGAACGCCACCGAGCGCGGATTGTAGGGATCGAGCACGGCGAGATCGCGCACCGGCGCCAGGATCGGCGCCAGCAGATAGCGCGAACGATAGGTGATCTGGGAATCCACCAGCGTGAGCAGGATGTCGAGGTCCTCGTCGCCGGCCTCGTCATAGGCGAACTGACGCGCGAAACGCGCGGTGTTGATGGCGCGCTCGGTGCGGCGGCCGATGTCGAGGAAGCGCCAGCCGGCGGCCCGGTTCATGTTCTCCTGCGCCAGACCGGCAAAGCTCGCAAGCTCCTGCAAGGTGAGCTCGGCCGCGCTCACCACGCTGTCGTCGCCTTCGACTTCCCAGGCCAGCCGATCGGCCATCTCGGTAATCACTTGCCAGGCATCGGGCGACAGCCGCTCCCGCAAGGAGGTCGCCGTGCGCTGCGCCGCGCGCACCAGCGACAGGGCCGAACCGAAACGCTCCGGGCTCTGCAAGGCTTCGGCGACGATGCGCGCGGGAGCCGCACGCGAGGCTTGCGAGATCGCGCCCCACGTCACCAGCAGCCGCTGGATCCGCTCCGACGATTGCAGCGAGGCCGCGGTGCCCTTGTTGGGCCCGCTCGGCGAGCCCAATGCGCGCACCAGCCGCAGCGTCGCTTCGGCGCGTTCGAGATAGCGGCCGAGCCAGAACAGATTGTCGGCGGCGCGGCTCGGCAACACACCGGCGATGCGGCGAATGCGGACCTTGTCGGTCGTCGGCAACAATGTCGCGGACGCGACCTTCTTCTCCGAGACCACCCAGACGTCGGCGGCACGCGCGCCATCGCCCATCGACACTGCGCGCGCATCCGTCTTCTCGGCGATCCGGCAGAAGCCGCCGGGCATGATGGCCCAGCCGTCCGGCGTCGCGGCTGCGAACACGCGCAGCACGAAGGGACGCGGCGTCAGTTGCCCCTGCTCCCACACCGGCATGGTCGAGAGCCGCACCACCTCCTGGCCGACATAGTCCATGCCGCGCGCGGCGATGGAATCGATCAGGCGCTGACGCCCGCTTGCGTCGAGCTCACTCGCGAGCACCGGGCCGCTCGAGTCGAAGCCGGGAACGCCGCGCCGGTAGGCACCTTCGATCGCGACCTCGTCGAGCCGCGACAGCACCTCGTCGCGTGCCGATTTCTGACCGCACCACCAGGTCGCGATGTGCGGCATCTTCAGCTCTTCGCCGAGCAGGCGACGGCTGAGCGCCGGCAGGAAGCCGAGCAGCGCCCGCGCCTCCAACACGCCGGAGCCCGGCATGTTGGCGACGACGACGCCGTCCTTGCGCAGCACGTCGATCAGGCCCGGCACGCCCAGCCGCGATGAGGCATCGAGCTCGAGCGGATCGAGCGAATTGGAATCGACCCGCCGCAACAACACGTCGAGCCGCTTCAGCCCGGCGACGGTGCGAATGTGGATGCGGTTGTCGCTGACGGCGAGATCGTCGCCCTCGACCAAGAGGAAGCCGAGATAGCGCGCCAGCGTCGCGTGCTCGAAATAGGTCTCGCTGAAGCTGCCGGGGGAAAGCACGCCGATCCGCGGCTCGTCACGATCGGCGCGCGCGCGCAATGAGTCGCGGAACGCCTCGAAGAACGGCGCGACGCGCGGCACGTTCATGGACTTGTAGAGATCGGAAAAGGCGCGCGAGAGCACCAGGCGGTTCTCCAGCGCATAGCCCGCGCCCGAGGGCGCCTGCGTGCGGTCGCCGAGCACCCACCAGCGGCCGTCAGGCCCGCGGCCGACGTCGGCGGCATAAAGCGAGAGGTAGCGTCCGCCCGGCGGCTCGACGCCGCAGACCGGACGGAGATATTCGGGGCTGCCCGCGATCGCCGCGGCCGGAAGCGCGCCCTCGGCGACGAGCTTGCCTTCGCCATAGATGTCGCGCAGCACGAGCTCGAGCAGCTCGGCGCGCTGGGTGATGCCGGCGGACAGCTGCTTCCAGTCGGCCTCGTCGATCAGCAGCGGCAGATGGCTGATCGACCATGGCCGGTCGGCGCTGTCGCCGGGCGCACGGTAGGTGACGCCGGCCTCGCGCAGATGGCGGTCGGCCATGCCGAAGCGCCGCTCGACCTCGTCGGGAGCAAGCGCGCCGAAGGCGTCGAAGAACCGGCTCCAGACCGCACGGGGGGCGCCGTCAGCCCCCAGGAATTCGTCGGGAATGCCGGGCAACCGGCGATAGTCGCGGACCCATTGCGCGAGGCGGCGCTGGCCCTCACGCTGTGCTGGCGCCTTACCCGCCTTGTCGTCCTGTTCGGCTGCGCCCTCGCCCATGCGCCTCTCCCTGCCCCGCCATCATACTCATTGCAGGAGCGGGGTCCGCAAGTCGAGGGTCAGCGGAAACTCATTTGTGCGTTCCTCGGGTGGCGGCTGCATTGGACCCGGGGTATGGCCGTGATCCTGGAAACGCGCCAGCCGCCGAGCCTCGGCCTCATAGGTGTTGACCGGCTTGGTCTCGTAGCTGCGGCCGCCGGGATGGGCGACGTGGTAGACGCAGCCGCCGAGCGAGCGGCCGTTCCAGGTGTCGATCAGATCGAAGGTCAGGGGCGCGTGGACCGGGATGGTCGGGTGCAGGCCGGAGGCCGGCTGCCAGGCCTTGAAGCGGACGGCGGCCACGGCTTCGCCCGAGCGGCCGGTCGAGGTCATCGGCAGGCGGCGGCCATTGCAAGTGACGATGTGCCGGCCCTCGACGAAGCCTTCGGCTTTCACCTGAAGCCGTTCGACCGAGCTGTCGACATAGCGCACCGTGCCGCCGGCCGAGCCCTCCTCGCCAAGCACATGCCAGGGCTCCAGCGCCTGCCGCAGCTCCAGCGTCACGCCGCCATGATGGATCCGGCCGAAGGCAGGGAAGCGGAATTCGAGCTGGGCCAGATACCATTCCGGATCGAACGCATAGCCCGCGCTCTTGAGCTCGGAGAGCACGTCCTGGAAATCGTCCCAGATGAAATGCGGCAGCATGTAGCGGTCGTGCAGCGCCGTGCCCCAGCGCACGAACTTGCCCTGTTGCGGCTCGCGCCAGAACTTTGCAATCAACGCGCGGATCAGGAGTTGCTGCGCCAGCGACATGCGCGGGTCGGGCGGCATTTCGAGCGCGCGGAATTCGACGAGACCGAGCCGCCCGGTGGTCCCGTCGGGTGAATAGAGCTTGTCGATACAGATTTCGGCGCGATGGGTATTGCCGGTGATGTCGACGAGCAGATGCCGGAACAGCCTGTCCACCAGCCATAGCGGCGCCTGGTAGCCCGGCGGCGGCACGTGCGAGAGCGCGATCTCGAGCTCGTAGATGCTGTCGTGGCGCGCTTCGTCGATGCGCGGCGCCTGGCTGGTCGGGCCGATGAACAGGCCGGAGAAGAAATAGGACAGCGAGGGATGCCGCTGCCAGTACAGCACGAGGCTCTTCAACAGATCGGGCCGGCGCAGGAACGGCGAGTCCTGCGGACTCGAGCCGCCGACAACGACGTGGTTGCCGCCACCCGTGCCGGTATGGCGGCCGTCGACCAGGAAGCGGTTGGCGCCGAGGCGTGTCTTGCCGGCATCCTCATAGAGCCCGACGGTGATGTCGACCGCCTCGCGCCAGCTCTTCGCCGGCTGGATGTTGACCTCGATGACACCAGGGTCGGGCGTCACCTTGATCGTCTCGATGCGCGGATCAAAGGGCGGTGGATAGCCCTCGACATGAACCTGAATCTGCATTTCCTCGGCGGTCGCTTCGAGCGCAGCGATCATCTCGAGATAATCCTCGATGCGCTCGACCGGTGGCATGAAGGCGCAGAGCACGCCGTCGCGGGCCTCGATCGACAGCGCAGTGCGCACCGGAACGGACGTGTTGAGATGCCCGGGCTCGAGCCGCGGCGGCGATTCAGGGCGCGCCGGGAGGGTGAACACCGGCAATTTGCCCCGCGCCTCCATCGGGTCCTGTTCGACGATGTAGGGGTATTGGTTGGGCGGGACGTAGCCGAGCGAGCCGAGCGGCAAGCGCAGGCCGAGAGGTGAATCGCCCGGCATCAAGAACAGATGGTTGCGCCGGAGAGCCCAGCGCTCGCTGCGCCAGCGCGGCGGCGCGTTCCAGCGCTGCACCGGCAGCACGAAGCCGCGCGGCGTGTTGAGCCCGTGATCGAACACCCGCGCCATGCGCGCGCGCTCTTCCGGATCGGATAATTTCGAGTCGGACGGGTCGACGTTGACGGGAAGCTCGGCTTCCTTCTGGAGCCAATAGGCCGTGTCCTCGTAAGCCGGGATGATGTAGCCGGGATCGAGCCCGAGCCGTGCCACCGTGCCCTCCATGAAGGCCTCGGCATCCCCAGTCTCGGCGCGCCGGGGATTTTCGATCTTGGCGATGAGATCGGCATTCTTCCAGATCGGCACGCCGTCCTTGCGCCAGTAGAGACCGAAGGCCCAGCGCGGCAGGCTTTCGCCGGGATACCATTTGCCCTGGCCGTAATGCAGCAGGCCGCCCGGTGCGAAGCGCGTGCGCAGGCGGCGGATCAGATCGTCGGCGAGTCCGCGTTTGGTGGGGCCGACAGCCTCCGTGTTCCATTCCGCCGCTTCGAGATCGTCGACCGAGACGAAGGTCGGCTCTCCGCCCATGGTGAGCCGCACGTCCTGTGCGGCGAGATCGCCGTCGACCTGCTCGCCGAGATCGTTGAGCCGCGTCCAGGAGTCATCGGAGAACGGTTTTGTGATGCGCGGCGCCTCGCGGATGCGCTTCACGCTCATGTCGAACTCGAATTCGACTTCGGCAAAGCCGGCGCCGCCGGAGATCGGCGCCGCCGAGCGGTAGTGCGGCGTGGCGGCAACCGGGATGTGGCCTTCGCCCGCGAGCATGCCGGAGGTCGCATCGAAGCCGATCCAGCCCGCGCCCGGCAGATAGACCTCGGCCCAGGCGTGCAGATCGGTGAAATCGCTCTCCACCTCCGGTGGTCCCTCGATCGGATCGATGTCGGGACGGATCTGGATGAGATAACCGGAGACGAAACGGGCCGCGAGACCGAGATGACGGAAGGTCTGAATCAGGAGCCAGGCGGAATCGCGGCACGATCCGGCGCCGGAAGACAGCGTCTCCTCCGGCGTCTGCACGCCGGGCTCCATGCGGATGATATAACGGACGTGCTTCTGAAGCTCACGATTGAGATCGACCAGGAAGTTGACGGTGTTCGGGGCTTCAGGCGGGATCGCGTCGAGAAATTTCGCGAACAGGCGATCGGGCTTGATGGTCTCGAGATACGGCGCGAGCTCGGTCTTCAAATCCTTCGAATACTCGAACGGAAAGCTGTCGGCGTAGGGCTCGACGAAGAAGTCGAACGGGTTGACCACGGTCATCTGCGCCGTGAAATCGACCTCGAATTTCAGCTCGGTCGTCTTCTCCGGAAAAACATAGCGCGCGAGCCAGTTCCCCTGCGGATCCTGCTGCCAGTTCACGAAATGATTGGCCGGAGTGACCTTGAGCGAATAGCTCAGGATCGGCGTGCGCGTGTGCGGCGCCGGCCGCAGCCGGATGGTCTGCGGTCCCAGATCGATCGGGCGGTCGTATTTATAGTGCGTGACGTGGTGTAATGCGACGTAGATCGACACGGGGTACGGTGCTCCAGCAGCTTTTTTGAGCAGAACACCTGATGTGACCTCGATCAAGCACTAACAACGGGCAGAGGGTGCCTACGGCACGGGCGAATGGCTAGTCCGCTCTCTCCCTCCTTCGACTTCCGTCCCACATGCGGCGCAGAATTTGGCGCGTGGCGTTCGCAACAGTTTGCCGCACGAGGAGCAAGGTGGTCCATACTGGCTCAGCCGGTGATGCCAGAGGGCATTGATATTCGTTTCCCGAAAGCCCGTTATCTCATAGTAGCGTTGCAAAGCGCCTTCGCCGTAAACCCGCGTCTTAGCCTCATGGAGGCTCACTCCATTGGAGTGGCGAATTTTCGGGATTGCTTCAATGCCCGCCCGAAGATGGGGCAAGACTTGCTCCCATTCCTGCTCATCAAGCATGGGCACATCCATCCGGCACCGCCAGCAGTAGGTCGTCTTCGCCACTGATACCACCTCACTGGACTCGTGCTCTCGCGAGAACGTAACGAACGACGTTATCGCATGAACGAGAGCCCGCGGCGTAGGACGCCCGCTGTGCCAAGCGCCGAAAGACTACATCGTCGCACCCAGCACCCAGGGCGCGAACTCGGCGCCGCCGAAATCGAAGCTTTCGCTCTTGGTCGGCTGGCCCGAGGCCGTCTTGAGGATGAGTTCGAAGATGCGCTGGCCGCACTCCTGCACGCTCTCCTCGCCTTCGAGGATGGTGCCGCAATTGACGTCCATGTCCTCTTCCATGCGCTTGTACATCGGCGTGTTGGTGGCGAGCTTGATCGAGGGTGCGGGCTTGCAGCCGAACACGCTGCCGCGGCCGGTGGTGAAGCAGACCAGATTGGCGCCGCCGGCGACCTGCCCGGTCGCAGCGACCGGATCGTAGCCGGGCGTGTCCATGAACACGAAACCCTTCTTGGTGATCGGCTCGGCGTAACGCAGCACCTCGACGAGATTGGTGGTGCCGGCCTTCGCCATCGCGCCGAGCGATTTTTCCAGAATGGTGGTGAGGCCGCCGGCCTTGTTGCCGGGGCTCGGATTGGCGTTCATCTCGGCGCCTTCGCGCTCCGTGTATTCATCCCACCAGCGCATGAGATCGACGAGCTTCTCGCCGACCTCGCGGCTGACCGCGCGGCGCGTCAGCAGGTGCTCGGCGCCGTAGGTCTCGGGCGTTTCCGACAGGATCACGGTGCCGCCGTGACGCACGATGAGATCACTCGCCGCACCGAGTGCGGGATTGGCGGATACGCCGGAATAGCCGTCGGAGCCGCCGCATTGCAGCGCCACGGTGAGTTCGCTCACCGGCACCGACTCGCGCTTGACCTTGTTGGAGTCGGCGAGCGCTTCGCGCACGAAGGCGATGCCCGCCTCGACCGTCTTGCGGGTGCCGCCGACCTCCTGGATGTCCATCGCGCGGAGGCGGCCGGCGAGCTTCTGCTCTTCCATCAATCCGCCGATCTGGTTCACCTCGCAGCCCAGTCCAAGCACGATGACATGAGAGAAGTTCACGTGCCGCGCATAGCCGCCGAGCGTGCGGCGGAGCAGCGCCAAGGGCTCGTTCTGCGTCATGCCGCAGCCGGTCTTGTGGGTCAGCGCGACCACGCCGTCGACATTGGGGAATTCGGCCAGCGGATTGTCGCCGGTGAAGGGATTCTTCTTGAAGACGTCGGCGACGAGGCTTGCGACATGCGCGCTGCAATTCACCGAGGTGAGGATGCCGATATAGTTGCGGGTGGCAACGCGGCCGTCCGGACGGCGGATGCCTTCGAAAGTTGCCGGCAGGTCGAAATTCGGCGTCGGCTTGACGTCGACGCAATAGGCGTAGTCCTTGGAGAAATCGCCCATGCCGCAATTCTGCACGTGCACGTGCTGGCCCGGCGCGATCGGCACGGTCGCAAAACCGATGATCTGGCCGTAGCGGATGACAGGCTCGCCCAGTGCGATCGGCTTGATCGCGACCTTGTGGCCGGAGGGAATACGCTCGAGCGTGGTGACGCCGTCGGCGACCACCGTCCCCGGCGGCAGGCTCGCGCGCGCGATCAGCACGCCATCATCGGGATGCAGGCGGATGACGGGGCTGATGGTCATGGGAGTCTCCTGTATCAAAAGTATCGTGCCCCGGACTCAGCGCAGCGTGAAACGGTGCGCTGCTGAGCCGGGGCCCATCTATCGTATCGTTCGCAAGCTTCTTGGTCCCGGGTCTGCGGCGCATCACTTCGTGCTGCGCCGCGTCCGGGACACGAGAGCTTACGCCTTGCCGGCCGAATCCTTGCGGGTCGCGTTGACCTGCATCTTGGCGTAGGTCGTCATCAGGCCGACTTCGTTCGAGAGCGTCACCAGCTTGAAGCCCATGTTGATGGCGCGCGCGGCACCCTCGGCGCCGCTGCAATGGATGCCCGGGAAGAGCCCACGCTTGTCGCACTCCTTGATGATCTTGTCGTAGATCGCCAGGATCTCGGGCTCGCTGCGATCGAGCTTGGGCTCGAGGCCGTAGGAGAAGCCGAGGTCGGACGGGCCGATATAGACGCCGTTGAGACCTTCGACGTCGAGGATCGCTTCCATGTTCTCGACCGCGGTCTTGGTCTCCATCATCGGCAGCAGGACGATGTCGTCGTTCGCGGTCTTCTGGTAGGAGCCCGCAGTGCCGTACATACCGGCGCGGATCGGGCCGTTGGAGCGGACGCCCTGCGGCGGATATTTGGAATAGGAGACGAGGTTCTTCGCTTCCTGCGCCGTGTTGACCATCGGGCAGATCACGCCATAGGCGCCGCCGTCGAGCACCTTGCCGATGATGCCGGGTTCGTTCCAGGGCACGCGGACCATCGGGGTGACGGGGTGCTTGTCCATCGCCTGGAAGCACTGCACCATCGAGAGATAGTCCTGCACGCCATGCTGCATGTCGACGGTGACGCTGTCGAAGCCGCACTGCGCGACCATCTCGGCCGAGAAGCCGGAGGGTATAGCGAGCCACGCGTTGACCACGGCCTTGCCCGACTTCCAGATTTCCTTGACCTTGTTCGCCACGTTGCCTTCCTTCTTCGTTGTTTAGACCGTGTTATTTGGACCTTCGTCACCACGACGAGCGCCGCGACGGCACGACGTCGCTGTTACCGCGAACCGGGGCACGGCGCTACGTTCGCAATGACGCAAGACCTATGCGGTCGCCCTCTGGATGCTGATCTCGCTGACGCCGACCTCGCGGGCTGTGTTCACTATCGCCGCCCAGGTGTCATCCGGCAAGGGGATGCCGTTTTTGCTGCGTTCGGAGCGGGTTTTCCGCTCGGGATCGCCGGGAATCAGCACCTGATCGACCCCTGCCACCGGCCTGGTGGCGCGGATGAAGTCGGCATAGCGCGACACCTCTGCGTCGAACACATGGGAGGTATCGACCACCTTCGGATCGATATAGAACGCCAGCATGCCGTTGGCGAAGCGGCGGCCGCCCGAGGTGGCCCCGGTTCCGGTCAGCGCGCCGCCGAGCAGCTCGCACATGAAGGCAAGGCCAGATCCCTTGTGCTCGCCGAAGGCGCGGATCGCGCCGGTGCCGCTGGTGTGATCGCGCGGCCCGTCCGGCGTGAACGGGCCGTAAAGAACGGTCGGATCCTCGCTCAGGCTGCCGTCGGCATCGACCAGCGCGCCCTTCGGCAGCTTCTTGCCGCCGCGGCTCGCGACCAGCACCTTGCCCTCGGCCACGACCGAGGTGGCGAAGTCCAGCACGATCGGGTCCTGGCCTTCGCGCGGGATGCCGACGCAATAAGGCGCGGTGGAGAGCCGCTTCTCGACACCGCCGAACGGCGCCACCAGCAGCGACCCCGCGGCATTGACGAAATGCACCGAGATCAGGCCTTCGGCGGCAGCCATCTCGGCCCAGTCGCCGACGCGGCCGATATGGCCTGCGTTGCGCAATGCGACGGCGGCAAGCCCCGCCTTTTTGCATTTCTCGACGCCGATCCTGACCGCCTGCGGCGTCACGGTCTGGCCATAGCCGAACTTGCCATCGACCACCGCGAGCGACGGCGTATCGAGCACGATCTCGGCATTCTGGTTCGGGACCACAAAGCCCGTCTTCTGCCAGCGGATATAGACGGGGACGCGGATCACGCCGTGGCTGTCGTGGCCGGTGAGGTTCGCCGTGGTGAGGTAAGTCGCAATCCGGTTAGCCTCCTCCGGAGAGGATTCTGCGTGGCTGAACACCTCGCCGACGAAATCGATGAGGTTCTGAACCTGGATCGTGACCATGGAAATCCTCTCCCGGTTATGCACTCGCCTTGGCATGGCCGCCGAGATAGGCGGCGCGGATCGCCTCATTGCCCCAGAGCTCGTCGGGCTTGCCGCCGAGCACGATGCGGCCGGTCTCCAGCACATAGCCGTAATCGGCCACCGACAGCCCCATGCGCGCATTCTGCTCGACGAGCAAGACCGTCGTGTTGCGCCGGATCTCAGAGATGATCTTGAACACGGCCTGCACGATCACGGGCGCGAGGCCGAGCGATGGCTCGTCCAGCAGTAGCAGCCGCGGCTTGGCCATCAGCCCACGCGCGACCGCCACCATCTGCAACTGGCCGCCGGACAATGTCCAACCGAGCGCGTTGGTGAACTTGCGGATATCCGGGAACAGGTCGAACATCGCATCCGCCTCGCGAGAGATCTCCGAGGTCGCGGCCCGGCGATTGGACGCGCCGAGCATGATGTTCTCTTTCACGGTAAGGCCCGGAAACACCCGACGCCCTTCCGGCACGTGGCTGATCCCCATGCGGACGATGGCTTCGGGGCCGAGGCCCGCGATCGACTTACCGTCGTACAGGATGTCGCCGGAGGTCGGCTTGGCGAGACCGGAGATGGCGCGCAAAGTCGTCGACTTGCCGGCACCGTTGGCGCCAAGCAGCGTCACGACCTGCCCCTCCTCAACGGCGCAGGTGACGCCGCGCAGCGCTTCGATCTCGCCGTAGCGCACGACCAGATTGCGGATTTCGAGCAACGGCATCATTCGCTCCCGAGATAGGCGGAGACGACGTCGGGATGACGCAGCACGGCCATGGATTCGCCGTCCGCGATGCGGCGTCCGAAGTTGAGCACGGTGATGTGCTGGGCCGCTTCCGACACCAGCGTCATGTCGTGATCGATGATCAGGATGGTCAGCCCTTGCGCGGCGATGCGCTTGAGCAGTTCGTGCAGCTCCAGCTTCTCGGTCGAGTTCAGGCCGGCCGCGGGCTCGTCGAGCAGCAGCAGCGTCGGGTTCGACGCCAGCGCTCGCGCGATCTCTATCAGCCGCTGATGGCCGTAGGAGAAGCTCGAGATCAGCTCGTTGGCGCGGCTGCCGAGGCCGACGAAGGTCAACGCCTCCATCGCACGTTCGGTCAGCGCGTCATCGCCCTTTCCGACCATGGTGTTGCCGGGCCGCTCGGCGCCGATCTCGACATTCTCCAGCGCCGTCATCGAACGGAACAGGCGGATGTTCTGGAAAGTGCGGCCGAGGCCCGCAGCCGTGCGCTGATGCGGTGCCAAATGGGTGATGTCCGTGCCGTCGAGCACGATCTTGCCTGCGGTGGCCACATACAGCCCTGAAAGCACGTTGAGCGTCGTGGTCTTGCCCGAGCCGTTCGGCCCGATCAACGCATGCACGCCGCCGCGCTTCACCGCGATGTCGACGCCGTCGACGGCCTTGAGCCCGCCGAAATGCTTCGACAAGCCGGTGACTTCCAGCACGGTCTCGCCGCCGATCGTCGCCGGCTTTAATTGCAAGGCAGCCGCCGCCGGCGTCGCCTTGATCTTGGCGCGCCAGCGCGTGAAGGCGTCCGCGACAAAGCCCCAGATGCCGTCGGGCATGAAGCGAATGATCAGGATCACCGACAGGCCGTAGATCGCGAGGTACAGGCCCGGCACGCTCTTGAGGAAGCGCAGCCATTCCGGGATCAGGATCAGGAGACCCGTGCCGATCGCGGAGCCGATCGGCGACGCCACGCCGCCGAGCAGCGACATGGTCAGGAACACGATCGATTCCGCGAACGAAAACTGATCGGGGCTGACATAGGCGAAGCCGCCCGCGAACAGGCCGCCCGCAAGTCCGCCGAGCAGCGCGCAAAGTGCAAAGGCGTAGATCTTGGTGCGGAACACGTCGATGCCGTTGACGCCGGCCGCAAGCTCGTTGTCGCGTACCGCGCGCATGGCGCGGCCGAGTTTTGTGTCGGCGAGATGCCAGACCAGATAGCCGACGATCGCCAGCATCGCGACGCAAAAGGCGAGATAGCTCTGCGAGGACTGGAACAGCTCCGGACGCTTGATGTTGGGAACGCCGTCGGGGCCGCGCGTCAGCCAGATCGCGTTGATCATGACCAGCGTGACGATCTGCTGGAACGAGATCGTCACCATCGCAAGATAGTGGCCGCCGAGCCGCAAGGTCGACATGCCGAGGAAGGCGCCCGCCAGCAGCGAGATCACGCAGCCACCGACAAGGCACAGCCAGAAGCTGAGCTGCAGATCCGTCGTCCCCATGCCGACCGCATAAGCGCCGAGCCCGAAGAACGCGGCCTGCGCCAGATTGATCTGGCCGCACAGGCCGAGCACGACAGAGAGGCCGAACACCGCGATCGAGAACGTGGTGGCCTGGAGCAGGATGTTGTGGACGTATCCGTCGAAGCGCATGGTCGCGGCGAGCGCGACCAGAATCGCCGCGCCGATGAAGTACGGCAGGTGCCGGACCAGCAGCGGCCTCGAATGGATGGCGGGCGCCGGGATCGGCATGTTGTCGCTGGGTGCGCTCATGCTTTTTCCGCCACGCGTTCGCCGAAGATGCCCTGCGGCCGGAAAATCAGGAAGGCGATCAGCACCAGGAACGCAAAACCGTCCTTGTAGGGCACCGAGATGTAGGCCGCACCGAAGGTTTCGATCACGCCGAGCGAAATCCCGCCGATGATGGCGCCGGTAACGTCGCCGAAGCCGCCGATGATAGTGGCCGCGAACGCCTTCAGCGCGATCGTCGAGCCCATCTGGATCGAGACGAACAGCACCGGCGCGACCAGGATGCCGGCGAGACCACCGAGCACGGCCGAATAGATGAAGGTGATCATGATCATGGTGGAGACCGAGATCCCGAGCAGCGAGGCCATCTCCTTGTCCTGCGAAGTCGCCTGCAGCTTCTTGCCGAGCAGCGTCTTCTCGAAGAACCAGAAATTGAAGATCACGAGGCAGATGGTGACGCAGATAATCAGGAGATACTGGCTATCGAGATAGACCGGGCCGACCTGGATGCCCGGTGTTTCGAACCAACCTTCCAGCACCTGGGGCTGCGGGCCGTAGATCGCAAGCACGGAGTTCGCCAGCAGGATCGAGGCGCCGATGGTGGCGATGATCACGGGCAAATAAGTGCGGTGGCGCAAGGGATAGTAGACACCGAGATTGAAGACGACACCGAGCAGCGCCATGCCGAGCAGCGCGACGATGAAGGCCGCCCAATAGGGCAGCCCCGCTTCGATGGCGACGACCATGAGATAGGCCGCGACCATGGAGAATTCACCTTGGGCGAAGTTCACCACATTGGTGGCACGGAAGATCAGCACGAAGCCGAGCGCAACGAGCGCGTAGACGGCCCCGATACCGATGCCGGTAAAGAGCAGTTGTAGGGCGAGATCCATGACAAGCTTCTGTTGGAGATCGGATACGTTCGACAAACGACGTAACGACCTCCCCGACCGGCATCGGGGAGGTCATTTCAAGTCAGTCGTTGAACTCGATGTGCTTGTCGAACTTGATGGTGCCCTTTTCGTTCTTCACGATGTTGTAGCCGTGGAGACCGTCGCCGTTCTGGTCGAAATTGTATTCGCCCTCGGCACCCGGGAACTTCTTGATCGCGAGAATGGCTTCGCGAACCTTGGCCGGTTCGGTCGTGCCGGCCTTGTTGATGGCCTGCGCCATCACGTTGATGGCATCGAAGGTCCAGGAACTCTGGTTGTCGGGCGCGACCTTGACCGCATCGCGGTAGATCTTGCCGAACGCCTTCGAGCCTTCGCTGGAGTCCTCGGCATAGTCGGCAACGCCGTAGGTGTTGTAAAGCGCGGGACCGGCAAGCTTGAGCGCGGTGATGTTGACGATCGAGGGCGAGCCGACCCAGGGAATGTTCACGCCGAGCTGACGGAGCTGGCGCGCGAAGATGCCGAGGTCATTCTCGAAGGTGAAGTAGGAGCCGAGAATGTCCGCGCCAGATTGCTTGATCGCGAGCACGACCGGGGTGAAGTCCTGGCTCTGGTTGGCGTAGCCCTGGTCGAGCACAGGCGGCGCACCCAGCTTGCCCAGCGCTTCGGTCAGCGCCTTGCCGCCTGCGGTGCCGAACGCATCGGTCGAGTGCAGCACGGCCCATTTCTTCTTCGCCAGCGTGGTGACGCCGTATTCGGCGATGACGCGGCCGGAATAGCTGTCATTGGGACGGCAGCGGAACAGCCATTGATTGCCCATGTGGGTGAGGTTCGGATCGGTACCGCCGATCATCACGGGCTTGCCGAGCTTGATCACGTCGGGCGCCATCGCGTGCACCTGGGTCGAACGGATCGAGCCGAGGAACCCGACGATGTCGGACTGCGCGGCGAGCTTGGAGAATGCGAGCACGATGCCCGGATTGGTGGTCTGGTCGTCCTCGACGATCAGCTCGCCCTGCTTTCCCAGGATACCGCCGGCCTTGTTCACGGCTTCGAGCGCGAGCCTGGCGCCCTTGATGGCGTAACCGCCGGATTCAGCGGCGGGACCGGTGACAGGCGCGCACATGCCGATCTTGATGGTGGCGCCTTGCGCATGCGCGCTCTTGATGAGGTAGGGCGCTGCAATGCCGGCAGCAACTCCGGCCGCGAAATCGCGTCTCGTCAGTCTCATTCATTCCTCCCTGGGGCCGGGCGTCCTTGTCGGCCCTTCTTGTTTTGGCTTTGTCACTGAATACAGAGCCGGATGCTACTTACGGATTCTGTCGGCATGAGTAAATTGATATTGAGATGTCATCGACTAAGTGCGGAGAACTTGCGCTCGAAGATGACTAACACCTGCGGCGACGATCTATTCTCAGCTGTTTTCTGCAGGATTTCTCGCATTTGATGCGCGATCACGACGCCCACGCACTATGCAATGACGACAGTCATGCGTAACTGACAAGTCATCATGCAAATTTGCCGTCACATCTCGTCAGTGACATCGTCACGCGCATCGGAGGAAGCAAGGCATAACTCCAACTGCCCGAGCATCTCCTGCAACTCGACGAGCTTGCGCGCACCGAAGCGCTGCGTGATCTCCGCGTAGATCGCTTCCGAGGACGGCGCGACGGAAGCCATCAGCTTCACGCCCTCCTTCGAGATCGAGACCATGCTGCGGCGCTGATCGGCCTTCGCGGTCTTGCGCTCGATCAGATTGCGCGCCTCGAGATCGCGCAGGATGCGCGACAGGCTCGGCCCAAGGAGAAACGCCGTGCGCGCGAGTTCCGTGACTTCCGCAGCGTCGATCGCGGCAAGTGCGCGAAGAATGCGCCATTGCTGCTCGGTCAAGCCGTGCTCGCGCAGCTTGGGGCGAAACTGCCGCATCACGGCTTCGCGCGCGCGCAGCAGCGACATCGGCAGCGAGCGCGAGAAGTCGCGCATCGGTACCTGCCGTGCGGCGGGCTCGCCGTTCGCGGGATCAGCCGGTCTCTTCGACATATCGCCCTTTCAAGTCGTCCGTTCAGACCGCAAAATGTTTGCAGTGCAGCAAGCCCAATTTGTGTTTGACGCATTCACTTAACATGTTAAGTATTTTCGCGCTCCACGATTTTGGCAGATCACCCATGGCGCTTTCCAACGACGATATCCAGGCTTGCGCGCGCCGTCTGCACCAGGCGGAGAAGACCCGCGTCCAGATCCGGCAGTTCTCGCAGGAATTTCCCGGCATCACGATCGCTGACGCCTACGCGATTCAGAAAGCCTGGGTCGACGTCAAGATCGCCGAGGGACACATCGTCAAAGGCCACAAGATCGGCCTGACCTCGAAGGCGATGCAGAGCGCACTCGACATCAACGAGCCCGACTCCGGCGTGCTGCTCGACGACATGTTCTTCGCCGACGGCGGCCTCGTCCCGACCGAGCGCTTCATCGCCACGCGCGTCGAGGCCGAGCTCGCTTTCGTCATGAGCAAGCGGCTCTCGGGACCAGATTGCACGATGTTCGACGTGCTCAATGCCACCGACTTCGTCGTGCCGGCGCTGGAGATTTTGGACACGCGCATCGAGCGCGTCGACCCCAAAACAAAAGCAACGCGAAAGATTTTCGACACCATCGCCGATAATGCGGCAAACGCCGGCATCGTGCTCGGGGGACGGCCGATCCGTCCGCTCGACGCGGATTTACGCTGGATCGGCGCGCTGTGCTTCAGGAACGGCCAGCTCGAGGAAACCGGCCTTGCCGCCGGCGTGCTAAATCATCCCGCGACCGCTGTCGCATGGCTCGCCAACAAGATCGCGCCGCTCGGCCTAGCTCTGGAGCCGGGTCAGGTCGTGCTCGCGGGCTCCTTCATCCGTCCGATCGAGACCCGCAAGGGCGACACAATTCAAGCCGATTATGGCGCCTATGGCTCGGTGAGCTGCTACTTCGCCTGAACGATAAAAACGCAGGGAGTGAAACCGCGATGCCGCATTTCACGATCGAATATTCAGCCAATCTCGACGGCCGACTCGACATGACGCTGGTGTGCGAGGTCGTGCGCAAGGCCGCGGTCGAGACCGGCATCTTCCCGCTCGGCGGCATCCGCGTTCGCGCCGTCAAATGCGAGCATTATGCGATTGCAGACGCGCGGAACGACTATGGCTTCCTCGACATGGTGCTGCGCATCGGCGAGGGCCGCGATCTGCCCACGCGCCAGAAAGCCGGAGAGCATGTCTTCCAGGCACTGTCAAAACATCTCGATCCCGTCTTCGCCGCCAGCAAGTTCGCCTTGTCGTTCGACATGCAGATCAACGACAAGGATACCAGCTGGAAGCGCAACAACATCCACGACGCCCTGAAAGTGGAGGCCGCAAATGGATAAGCCCACGCCGAAAGCCGACGTCTACCAGGCCAACCGCGATCGTGTCGCGCCGCTGCTGAAGAAGCTGAAGGCGGACGGCATCGGCCATTTTATCGACGGCAAGACCGTGCCTGCGATCTCCGGCGAGACATTCGAGACGAAATCGCCGGTCGATGGTGCGACGCTCGCAAACGTCGCACGCGGCAAGGCCGAAGATGTCGACGCCGCCGCCACCTCCTCTGCGCTCGCCTTCAGATCCTGGCGCGACATGGGGCCGGCGACGCGGAAGAAACTGCTGCATCGCGTCGCCGACGCGATCGAGGACAATGCCGACGACATCGCCGTGCTCGAATGCATCGACACCGGCCAGGCCTATCGCTTCATGGCCAAGGCCGCGATCCGCGCCGCCGAGAATTTTCGCTTCTTCGCAGACAAATGCGCGGAAGCCCGCGATGGCCAGAACACGCCGAGTGACGAGCACTGGAACGTCTCGACGCGCGTGCCGATCGGCCCGGTCGGCGTGATCACGCCGTGGAACACGCCATTCATGCTCTCGACCTGGAAGATCGCCCCTGCGCTGGCCGCCGGCTGCACCGTCGTGCACAAGCCGGCCGAATGGTCGCCGGTGACGGCGAGCATCTTGTCGAGGCTTGTGAAGGAAGCCGGCGTTCCCGACGGCGTGCTCAACACGGTGCACGGTCTTGGCGAGGAGGCCGGCAAGGCGCTGACCGAACACCCGGCCATCAAGGCGATCGGTTTCGTCGGCGAAAGCGCGACGGGCTCGGCGATCATGGTTCAGGGCGCGCCGACCCTGAAGCGCGTGCATTTCGAACTCGGCGGCAAGAACCCGGTGATCGTGTTCGACGACGCCGATCTCGACCGCGCGCTCGATGCCGTCGTGTTCATGATCTACTCTCTCAACGGCGAGCGCTGCACGTCGTCGAGCCGCCTGCTGATCCAGCAGAGCATCGCGGACAAATTCGTGGAGAAGCTGACCGCGCGCGTGAAGGCGCTGAAGGTCGGCCACCCCCTCGATCCCGCCACCGAGATCGGGCCGCTGATCCACGAACGTCACCTCGCAAAAGTCTGCTCCTATTTCGACGTCGCACGCCAGGACGGCGCTGTAATCGCCGTCGGCGGCAAGGCCTATGACGGCCCCGGCGGCGGACATTATGTGGAGCCGACGCTGGTCACAGGTGCGAACGGCAAGATGCGAGTGGCACAGGAGGAGGTGTTTGGTCCCTTCCTCACCGTGCTCCCTTTCAAGGACGAGGCTGATGCGATCGCGATCGCCAACGACATCCGCTATGGCTTGACCGGCTATGTCTGGACCAACGAGATGGGGCGCGCGTTGCGCGTCGCCGACGCGCTGGAGGCCGGCATGATCTGGCTGAACTCGGAGAATGTCCGCCATCTGCCGACCCCGTTCGGCGGCATGAAGGCCTCAGGCATCGGCCGCGACGGCGGCGATTACTCGTTCGACTTCTACATGGAAACCAAGCATGTCTCGCTGGCGCGGGGCACGCACAAGATCCAGAAACTTGGACTCTGACGCTCGTCATTCCCCGGGGAAACGCAAATGCCCGCACCGCAACACATCTTCGAGCCGCCGTTCAACATCATCCGCTCCAGCCACGTCGTGCTCGACGTGACCGATCTGAAGCTGAGCCGCGAATTCTACGAGACCACAATCGGCCTTCATGTCGAGGATGCCGATGACGACGTCGTATACCTGCGCGCAGCCGAAGAGCATCAGCATCACTCGCTGGTGCTGCGCAAGGCGTCAGCGCCGGCCTGCAACAGGCTTGGCTTCAAGGTCGGCAATGACGGCGATCTCGACAATGCCGCAAAATTCCTGTCCGAGAACGGCCTTGGCTACGCCTTCGTCGACCAGCCGTTCCAGGGCCGGACGCTCCAGTTCACCGACCCCTTCGGCTTCCAGATCGAGCTCTACGCGTCGATGGACCGCCGGCCGCATCTGCTCCGCCGCTATGACCTTTACAGGGGCTGTCACCCGCAGCGGCTCGATCATTTCAACGTCTTTGCCGCCGAGGTGCAGGACACCGTCGACTTCTATGCGCGGCTCGGCTTCCGTCTCACCGAATATGCCGAGGAGGACGGCCCGAACGGGCGCATCGCCGCGGCCTGGATGCATCGCAAGGGTAACGTCCACGATTTCGCCATCACCAACGGCAAAGGCCCGCGGCTGCATCACTTCGCCTACTGGACGCCGACAGCGATGAACATCATCCATCTCTGCGACGTCATGGCCTCGCAAGGTTTCGTGAAAAACATCGAGCGTGGCCCCGGACGTCACGGCATCTCGAATGCGTTCTTCCTCTATGTGCGCGACCCCGACGGTCATCGCCTCGAGCTCTATACCAGCGACTACTTCACCGGCGATCACGACCACGAGCCGCTGCGCTGGTCGCTGCGCGATCCGCGCCGCCAGACGCTGTGGGGTGCACCGGCCCCGCGCTCCTGGTTCGAGCAGGGCTCACCGTTCTCAGGGCAGGCCGTGCGTGAGCCGAAATTTGTCGCCGATGTGCTGGTGGCGGATTGATGCGGGTGGCCGGCCAAGTTTCTCCCCTGTCGTCCCTGCGAACGCAGGGACCCATAACCACAGGGAGGAGTTTGGCGAAGGTTGGCCGTTCGGGATTGCCGTCGCACCCTATCGATAGATCACGCGGTATGGGTCCCTGCGTTCGCAGGGACGACAAGAGAGATTGCCAATGAAGCTCCCTCGCCTCGCCACCTATTCCGTCAAGGGTGATGTCAGCTACGGCGCCGTCCTGGAGGGCGGCATCGTCGATCTCTCCGCGCGCTACGCCAAAGACTATCCAACGCTGCGCGAGGTGATCGCAGCCGGCAAGCTCGCGGCCTTCGCCGAGGAAGCTGCCAGCCGTAAACCAGATCATGCGCTCGGTGACATCACCTGGCTGCCGCCGGTGCCCGCGCCGGAGAAGATCATCTGCATCGGCGTCAACTATCCTGATCGTAACGCCGAGTACAAGGACGGCCAGGACGCGCCGAAATATCCGAGCATGTTCATGCGCTCGCCAAGATCGTTCGTCGGCCACGACACGCCGCTGGTGCGCCCGCGCGCGTCGGCGCAACTCGACTACGAGGGCGAGATCGTGCTGGTGATCGGCAAGCCGGGCCGGCACATTTCGGAGAGCGCGGCGCTCGACCACATCGCCGCGCTGACGCTCTGCAACGAAGGCTCGGTGCGCGACTGGCTGCGCCACGCCAAGTTCAACGTGACGCAGGGTAAGAATTTTGATTCCAGCGGCAGCCTCGGCCCGTGGCTGGTGCCCTACACGAGGGAAGCGCAGATCGCAGACATCAGGCTCACCACGCATGTCAACGGCGAGCTGAGGCAGGACGACCGGACCAGCCGGCTGATGTTTCCGTTCCGCTATCTCATCAGCTATATCTCGACCTTCGCAACGCTCATTCCCGGTGACATCATCGTGACGGGCACGCCGACCGGCGCCGGTGCGCGGTTCGATCCGCCGCGCTATCTGAAGCCGGGCGATGTCATCGAGGTCGAGGCCGAGGGCATCGGCACATTGCGCAACGGTGTCATCGACGAAGCTTGAACAAGAATTGAAGTGGAATGAAGCAATGACCACCCTCACCGGCGGCGAAGCAATCGTAAGCGGGCTTGTCGCCCACGGCGTCGACACCGTGTTCGGCCTGCCCGGCGCGCAGGTCTACGGCCTGTTCGACGCTTTCCATCAGGCCCAGCTCAAGGTGATCGGCGCGCGGCACGAGCAGGCCTGCGGCTACATGGCGTTCGGCTATGCACGCTCCAGCGGCAGGCCCGGCGTGTTCAGCGTGGTGCCTGGCCCCGGCGTGCTCAACGCCAGCGCGGCGCTGCTCACCGCCTTCGGCTGCAACGAACCGGTGCTCTGCGTCACAGGCCAGGTGCCGACACAATTCCTCGGCAAGGGCCGCGGCCATCTGCACGAGATGCCGGACCAACTCGCGACCCTGCGCACCTATGTGAAATGGGCCGACCGCATCGAGCATCCCGGCAATGCGCCGACGACCGTGGCGCGCGCGTTCCAGGAGATGACCTCCGGGCGGCGCGGTCCGGCTTCGGTCGAAATGCCCTGGGATATCTTTACCCAGCGCGCGGATACCGCCGCCGCGCAGGTGCTGGAGCCGCTGCCTGCCCCGCTGCCTGACCCTGATTTGATCAAGCAGGCGGCCGCGTTGATCAAGGGCAGCAAGGCGCCGATGATCTTCGTCGGCAGCGGTGCGATCGAAGCGAGCGCGGAGATTCTCGAGCTCGCCGAGATGATCGACGCGCCCGTTGTTGCCTTCCGCAGCGGCCGCGGCATCGTCTCCAATGCGCATGAGCTTGGGCTGACCATGGCCGCCGCGTACAAGCTTTGGGCCAAGACCGATCTGATGATCGGCATCGGCTCGCGGCTGGAGCTGCCGACCATGTCGCGCTGGCCGTATCGTCCCGACGGCTTGAAGAGCATCCGCATCGACATCGATCCCGTCGAGATGCGGCGCTTCATCTCCGACACCGCCATCGTTGCCGATGCCAGGACCGCGACGGCCGATCTCACGGCGGCCGTCAGCAAGGCCGGCTACAGCAAGACCGCCGGCCGCCGCGCCGCGATCCGCGAGGCGACGGCGACCGCGCAAGCGGAGATCCAGCGCATCCAGCCGCAGATGGCGTATCTGAACATCCTGCGCGAGGTGCTGCCGGCGAACGCGATCGTGACAGATGAATTGTCGCAGTTCGGCTTCGCCTCCTGGTACGGCTTCCCGATCTACGAGCCGCGCACCTTCATCACCTCGGGCTATCAGGGCACGCTCGGCTCGGGCTTCCCGACCGCGCTCGGCGCGAAAGTCGCCAATCCTGATAGGCCGGTGGTGGCGATCACCGGCGACGGCGGCTTCATGTTCGGCGTGCAGGAGCTTGCCACCGCCGTGCAGTTCAACATCGGCGTAGTGACGGTGGTGTTCAACAACAACGCCTATGGCAATGTCCGCCGCGACCAGCGCGAACGCTTTGACGGCCGGGTGGTGGCGTCCGATCTGGTCAATCCGGATTTCGTCAAGCTGGCTGAGTCGTTTGGCGTGGCTGCTGCGCGTGTGACAGCGCCGGACCAGTTCAAGGCGGCGATGGAGAAGGCGCTCGCGCATGGCGGGCCGTATCTGATCTCGGTCGAGGTGACCCGGGATTCGGAAGTCAGCCCGTGGGCGTTCATTCACCCGCCGAAGCCGTAGTTATCGTCATTCCGGGATGCGCCGTAAGGCGCAGGCTATGATGCGCAATTGCGCATCTGAGAATCCATACTCCCGATCGTGGTTATGGATTCCGGGCTCGCGCTTCGCGCGCCCCGGAATGACAGGAAGATCACCGCGTCCGGCGGAACGTCAGATTGATCCGCTTGCGTCCGAGCAGCGCATGCTCGCCTTCCGCAAGCGGCGCGACGCCGTGATAGGCGAGCCTCGACGGCCCGCCCCAGACCACGACGTCGCCATGGACCAGCCGGAAACGCCGCGGCTTGTCGCTGCGCGCGAGGCCGCCGAACAGGAACGTCGCGGGCAGGCCGAGCGAGACCGAGACGATCGGCGCCGAATAATCCAGTTCGTCCTTGTCCTGATGCAGCGACAGCCGGGTGCCGGGCTCGTAGCGATTGACGAGGCAGGCATCGGGCGCGAAATCTGTAAAACCGCCCTGCTCCGCGGCGCCACGGGCGAGATCGCGAAGCACGGGCGGCATCGCGGGCCATGGCGCGCCGGTGCGCGGATCGATGGGATCGTAGCGATAGCCGGTGTGATCGGTGATCCAGCCGCGCTCGCCGCAATTGGTCATCGCCACCGACATCAGATGGCCGCCCGGCGTGGTCATTCGGCGGAAGGGCGACTGCGCCACGATGGCGCGCACGGCTTCGATCAGCTCGCCCTCGATCGGCTTGACGAAGCCGCGCAGCAGCACGGCACCGTCGGCGATCTCTTCGCGCGACGGCTGGGCTTCGGCAACCGTGTCGAACAAATCCGCCATCAGCGGCAGCGTTTACTTCGCGTCATGAAAGATCACACCCAGCGTATGGCGGTGGCCGGAGCGAATCCGGCTTACGCCATGGCGGAGATTAACGCGATAGGTGCCGCGTGTCCCCTGCACCGGACGGTGATGCACAGCGAAGGCGACCGCGTCGCCCTGCGCCAGCGGCACCACCTCGGCGCGCGACTGCATGCGCGGGCGCTGCTCGGTCAGCACGAACTCGCCGCCGGTGAAATCGCGCCCCGGCTCGGACAGCAGGATCGCGACCTGAAGCGGGAACACGTGCTCGCCGTAGAGGTCCTGGTGCAGGCAGTTGAAATCACCCGCCTCATATTGCAGCAGCAGCGGCGTCGGCCGATTTTGTCCGGCCTCGTGGCAGCGCTTCAGGAAGGCCGCATGCTCCTGCGGATAGCGGATGTCGATGCCCATCGCCTCGTTCCAGCGATTGGCGACGGTCTGGAGATGCGCGTAGAGCGCCGGCCGCAACTCCGCGATCAGATCGGGCAGCGGATAGGAAAAGTACTTGTACTCGCCGCGGCCGAAGCCGTGGCGGCCCATGACGATGCGGCTGCGGAAGCCTGTATCATCAGGATAGAGTGCCGCGATGGCGCGGCACTGGTCCGGCGTCAGCAGGCCCTTGAGGATGGCGCAGCCCTGAGTGTCGAGCTCGGCGGTGATCTCAGGCCATGGGAGCGCATCGACGCCGAAGGTCGCGTCGGGATTGGGCATGGCGAGTTTTGCGACTGTTTTCATGGCCGATAGTCTTGCAGACCCCGCATTGGCGGACCACCCGATTTCCGTGAGGCCCAACCGCCCCAATTCCGTCCGGTTCCATCGCGAATTTGTCCCGCCCGCTTCTTAAGCCTGCAGCAGATGCGCAAATTTTTCGTCGTTGCCGCCGAGACCGTGCTGGCCGTGCTCTCGCTCGGCGGCGTAGGCCTGCTCGCCTTTTCCGGTTGGCTGGTCTGGCATTATGAGTACGGCATCGGACTTCCAACCGAAGCCCAGCTCGCGGCGATTTCGCAGACGGGTCCGGCATGCGGGACCGACGCCAAACGCGCCGTCGTACCTCTCGCCGATATCCCGCACCTGCTGCGGGACGCCGTGATCGCTTATGAGCAACCTGACTACTACCAAGCCTGGTCGCTGAACCCGATCGTCGAGATTGCGTCTGCCATGGGCGCCGGCCGCAGACCCCTGGCAGGCGGCATCACGCAGCCTGTTGCGCACTGCCTGCTATCGCTCTCCCCGGAGACCCGTCGTCAGATCGATCCCATCGCGGGGATTTTGTTCATGCAGCGTGTCATCCGCAGCTTGTCCCGGGACCGGATACTCGAGATCTATCTCAATGAGAGGTATCTGGGTCGCGGTGCATATGGCATGGCGGCCGGCGCAGAGACCTACTTTGGAAAACCGCTCCCGGATCTCGATGTCGACGAAATTGCGTTTCTCATGATTCGCGCGCGACAGCCTTACCCGAGCCGATCCTTCGACGCGCGGTCCCGCGATCGCGTCATCGATCGCATGCAGACGGCAGGACTGATCAGTGAGACGCAGGCGGCAACGGCAAAGAACCGGCCGCTGCCGCTCAACGACACGCCGGGCGCTGAGGCCAATCCAGTCAATCCATGACCGCGTGCCTCAGCCCCGCACCGGCAGCGTCACCACATCGTAGCCGTGCTTGATCGTGCGCTTCAGCACGGGATCCTCAAGCTCGAAATCGAAGCGCTCCGCCGAGCGGATGCCGCCCTTGGCCGCAAAGGTGCCGCCGAACATCGCGCAGCCGTCGGGAAATTTCTTGCCGTCGAAGCCGCGCGCGATGAGGTCGGCGACCGGCAGCATCGCATCCAGCGTGCCCTCCTGGTAGAGCACGCGCTCGCCCTTGATCGTGGCCCAGGAGCGCAGGATCATCTTGTCCCAGTGGCCGATGACGTCCTCGAGCTCCCACAGCGTCGAGGCGATCGGCTTGTCGCACATCTGCTTGGAGACCGTGACGCTGTAGGCCTCGACCTTGCGGTCGGTGTGGTCGGAGCCGCAGCCGACGAAGATGCGGCCCTGCCAGCCGATCAGCACGAACTCGACCTCGCCGGAGGAATCGCCGCCGGTGCATTCGATGCGGTCCTCCTGCGTCAGCCGCCGCGCCGCGCCGCGATAATAGATCGGCGTCGAGGCCGGCGGAGCGATGCCCATCTCCTGCAATTCGGCGATGTGCTTGTCGCGCGCGACGGGATCACGGCCGGTCCAGCCGGCAATGACCATCTGGTCGATCGCCAATGTCAGCGGCGTGGTGGTGTCCTGGGCGTCGACGGTGAAAGTCAGGTCAAACACGAATTACGGCCTCCATGCCGGCAGCAAGTTCAAAGATACGGCGGTCAGATCCGCCCGCCCCTGCCAGCATCAGGCCGACGGGAATGTCGCCCTCGCGGTGCGCAGGCAGCGAGATGGCGCAGCCGTCGATCATGTTGATCAGGGTGCAGTTGCGCAGCGCGCGCAGGTTTTCCCTGGTGAACGCCTTGTCGTCAGCCAAATCTGAAATCTTCGGCGGCGTGTTGGCGGTGGTCGGCAGCACCAGCGCGTCATAGGGCGCGATGCGCGCATTGACGCGGGCGATTAGCGAGCGGCGCTCGTTGAGCAGATCGATGTAGTCGGCCGCGCTCTGCGCCTCGCCGCGCATGATCCGGATGGAGACCCGTGGGTCGTAGACCTCCCCCTTGGAATTGATGAGATAGCGATGCCAGGCGTAGCTCTCGGACGCGGCAAAGCCGCCCTTGGCGTTCATCGGGCCGATGTCGTGGAATTCGGTCATCTCGATGCGCTCGATGATGGCGCCGTGATCGGCGAGGCTCTTGAGCGCACGTTCGAACGTATCGGCCACGTCCGCATCGAGATCATCGAGCGCGATCGTGGTCGGCACCGCGAGCCGCATGCCTTTCACGGGACGCGGCCTCAGCGTCGTGATCGGCTCGTTCGCGAGCACGGCGTCGAGAATGGCACAGCAGCTGACCGATCGCGCCAGCGGCCCGATGCTGTCGAGCGAGAACGACAACGGCACGGCACCGTCGAGCGGCACGCGGCGCTGCGTCGGCTTGTAGCCGACGATGCCGTTATAGGCGGCGGGAATGCGGCAGGAGCCGCCGGTGTCGGTCCCCAGCGCGCCATGCGCCATGCCGTCGAGCACGGAGACCGCCGCGCCCGAGGACGAGCCCCCGGGCACATGGCCCTCGGCCCGGTTCCAGGCGCCCTTCGGCGTGCCATAATGCGGATTGATGCCGATGCCGGAATAGGCGAACTCGGTCATGTTGGTGCGGCCGATGACCACGAAGCCGGCCTTGCGCAGCCGCGCCACCGTCGGCGCATCCTGCTCGGCAGGCGGGGAATCGTCGAGCGCGCGGGAGCCGGCGCGCGTCACCTGGCCCTTGATGTCGAACAGATCCTTGATCGAGACCGGGATACCGGCATAGCGCGACGGCGCGGCCTTGGCCTTGCGCAAGCCGTCCATCGCGTCCGCGGTTGCGAGCGCGGCGTCCTTGTCGACATGGACGAAGGTGCGCTGGCCCTCGCCGGTGGGATCGGCGATCTTGGCGATGCACGCCTCGACCAGCTTGCGGGAGGTGGTGCGGCCACTTTCGAGGTCTTCGGCGAGCTTCGCCAGTGTCGGAAAATCGGGCATGTCTGTCTCACGGAATATTGCGCGCGCAATCTATAGCGCCGGCTCAGTTCGACACAAGCATTGTGCGCATGATGGCATGCATGCGCATTGCTGGACCGTTGACGCATGATAGCCGATTGTCGCATCAAGATCGAAACAGGCGGGCTTAAAGCCTGTCCTCGGGAGGACCAGCCAGATGGCCGAACCGCAGCGCGCGCGACCGAAACCGACGCCGGAAACCCAGCATTTCTGGGACGGCACCAAAGCGGGCGAATTGCGGCTGCAACGCTGCGACGCCTGCGCGCGTGTCTACTTCCCGCCGCGGCCATTCTGCCCGTCCTGCGCCTCGCGCAAGGTCAGCACCTTCAAGGCGAGCGGCAAGGGTTTCCTCTACAGCTACGTGATCAATCACCGTCCCGCCGCGCCGGGCTTCACGCCGCCTTACGCGATCGCCGTGGTCGAGCTCGCCGAAGGGCCGCGGATGATGAGCAACATCATCGACTGCCCGCAGACGCCGGAAGCGCTCGAGCTCGACATGAAGCTCGAGGTCGCCTTCGAGGCGCTCGACGACAAGATCACCCTCCCCGTGTTCCGTCCGGCGAAGGGGTAAGCCATGCGCAGCAATCAGGTTGCCGTCGTCGGCGCGGCCGAGACCACCGAGCTCGGGGTCATCCCCAACATGTCGCAGCTCCAGCTGCACGCGGATGCGGCGCTCAATGCGATCGCGGATGCCGGGCTGAAACTCTCCGACATCGACGGCTTTGCCACCGCGGTCGAAACGCCGCAGCAGGTCTGCCACTATCTCGGCATTAGGCCAACCTGGGTGGACGGCACCTCGGTCGGCGGCTGCTCGTTCATGCTCCACGTCCGCCATGCCGCGGCGGCGATCGAGGCAGGTCTGTGCAAGACCGTGCTGATCACGCATGCCGAGAGCGGCAAGTCGATGATCGGCAAGGCGCCGCGCTCGATCCCCGCCGACAGTTTGCAAGGCCAGTTCGAGGCGCCGTTCGGCGTGTATGGACCGCCGAGCATGTTCCCGATCCCCGTGCTGCGCTTCATGAAGACCTATGGCATCACGCACGAGCAGCTCGCTTCGGTTGCGGTGGTGCAGCGCGAATGGGCGGCGAAGAATCCGCGCGCGATGATGAAGGACCCGATCACGGTCGCCGACGTCCTCAACTCGCGCATGATCGCCTATCCGTTCCGCCTGCTGCAGTGCTGCCTCGTCACCGACGGCGGCGGCGCGCTGATCCTGACCTCGGCCGATCGTGCGAAGGATTTTCCGAGGAAGCCGGTCTACATCATGGGCACCGGCGAGAGCGTGGAAACGCCGATGGTCAGCCAGATGGAGACGTTCAACTCCTCGCGCGCGTTCACGACCGCGGGACCGCTGGCCTTCAAGGAAGCCGGTATCGCGCACAAGGACGTCGATCATTTGATGATCTACGACGCCTTCGCGCATCTGCCGCTGTTCGGCCTCGGCGACCTCGGCTTCATGCCGCACGAGGAAACCGGAAAGTTTATCGCGGACGGCAACACGCGGCCCGGCGGAAAACTGCCGCTCAACACCAATGGCGGCGGATTGAGCTACATGCACTCCGGCATGTACGGCATGTACGCGCTCCAGGAGAGCGTGCGGCAGATGCGCGGCATCGCGCCGGCGCAGGTGCCGAACGCGAAGATTTCGGTGTGCCATGGCGTCGGCGGCATGTTCGCAGCGTCAGGCACGATCGTGTTTACGAACGAGAGGTAACGAGCTGCTCGCCTCTCCCTCTCCCCGTTCTTACGGGGAGAGGGTTGGGGTGAGGGGCTGCTTCCACACACTCGGACTCGCGGAGAGTCCCCCTCACCCGGATCGCATCTTCGATGCGATCCGACCTCTCCCCGCAAGCGGGGCGAGGTAAGACAACAGGAGAACCCACATGAGCAAATCACTGCAAGACAAGGTCATCATCGTCACCGGCGCAGGCCGCGGCATCGGGCGCGAGATTGCGCTGCTCTGCGCGGCCGAAGGCGCCAAGGTCGTTGTCAACGATCCCGGGAGTGCCGCCGACGGCGCCGGTTCGAGCGCATCCCCCGCTGAGGAAGTGGTCGACGAGATCAAGAAGCGCGGCGGCATCGCGGTCCCCAACTTCGAATCGGTGGCGGAAGCCGTTCCCGCGAGCAAGATCGTGAAGACCGCGACCGATCATTTCGGCCGGCTCGACGGCGTCGTCAACAATGCCGGCATCCTGCGCGACATGATCTTCCACAAGATGAGCGTGGAAGCGTTCGAGGCCGTCATCAAGGTCCATCTGATGGGCTCGTTCTATGTCAGCCACGCCGCAGCGCGGATCTTCCGCGAGCAGGAGTCGGGCTCGTTCGTGCACTTCACCTCGACCTCGGGCCTGATCGGCAATTTCGGTCAGGCCAACTACGCCGCCGCCAAGCTCGGCATCATCGGGCTCTCCAAATCCATCGCGCTCGACATGGGCCGCTTCAACGTCCGCTCCAACTGCGTCTCGCCGTTCGCGTGGACCCGCATGATCGGCACCATCCCGACCGAGACCGAAGCCGAGAAGGCGCGCGTCGAGAAGATCAAGCAGATGGGCCCGGAGAAGATCGCACCGATCTGCGCCTATCTGCTCTCCGATGCCGCCAAGGAAGTCTCCGGACAGATCTTTGGCGCCCGCATGAACGAGCTGTTCCTGTTCAGCCAGAACCGCCCGCTGCGCTCGGTGCACCGGAGCGAGGGCTGGACGCCGCAAACGATCGCGGAACACGGCATGCCCGCACTGAAGGGCTCGTTCTACAAGCTCGACCGCTCCGCCGACATCTTCCCGTGGGATCCGGTCTAAGGATCCGTCCAGCCATATTTTTGGCATCCCTGCGCTGCGATCTCTGGTTGTCTTGTCCAGAGATCGCCCCGCTTTAAGCCTGATTGCGGGCAGATGGTGTCCTCCCAACAAAACTTTGGGAGGAAACCATGACAAGAACACTGACCAACTCCGACGACACGACTGCAACCGGCGGCCTCGGCCGCCGCACGCTGCTCAAGGGCGCGGCGACCATCGCCACATCTGCCCTGCTCGCCTCGCGCGCTGACGCCCGCGATTTTGGCGCCAATGCCGAGCCGCAGCGCTACCCCGACCCCGACATCATCGCCATCGACCCCAAGCGCTTCAAGGCCAAGGTCGGCAACACCGCGATCAAGCGGCTCTACACCGGCTGCCTGTGGGCGGAGGGACCAGCGTGGAATGCGCAGGGACAATATCTGGTCTGGAGCGATATCCCCGCCAACCGGCAGCTTCGCTATCTCGACGATGACGGCCACATCTCCGAGCAGTTCCACAAGCCGTCCAACGAGGCCAACGGCAATTCGTTCGACACCGAGGGACGCCAGCTCTCCGCCGAACGAACACGTCTCGTCCGCTACGAGCACGACGGTTCGGTGACGACGCTGGCCGAGCAGGCCAATGGTAAGCCGCTCAACGGACCGAACGACATGGTCGTGCATCCCAACGACAAGGCGATCTGGTTCACCGATCCCGGCTATGGCGCGATCAGCATCTACGAGGGCAAGCTCGCCAACACCGGCTCGCTGCAGCCCTATCAGAAGGAAGCGGTGTATCGCCTCGACACGCAGACAGGGCAGGTTTCAAAGGTCGCCGACGAGCCGTTCAAGCCGAACGGCATCGCCTTCTCGCACGACTACAAGAAGCTCTATGTCTGCGACACCGGCATCACGCATTATCCTGACGCCAAGAACGTGGTGTGGTCCTACGACATCGACGGGCCAAAACTGTCGAATCCGAAGAAGCTGATCGACATGACGCTCGACGGCAAGTCAGGCTTCCCCGACGGCTTGCGCGTCGACACCGAGGGCAACATCTGGGTCGGCGCCGGCTGGGTCGGTCCGGGCTATGACGGCGTGCAGGTGTTTTCAGGCGCCGACGGCGCGCGGATCGGGCAAATCCTGTTGCCGGAGACCTGCGCCAACGTCTGCTTCGGGGGCAAGAAGCGCAACCGCCTGTTCATGACCGCGAGCCAGTCGCTGTATGCGGTCTATGTGGAGACGCAGGGGGCGCATTTCTGCTGAGAGCCCTCACTCTCTCCACGCATCATGGCCGGGCTTGTCCCGGCCGTGACGGCTGAATGTGGGGCGACCGGGTTGCCCTACCCCGTATTCCTCAACCCCGCCGAAATCCCGTTGATCGTCAATTGAATCCCGCGCAGCACCTGCTCGTCCGGGTTCTGCGCGCGGTGCTCCTTCAGTAGCTCGACCTGCACATGATTGAGCGGATCGAGATAGGGGAAGCGGTGGCGCACCGAGCGTTCGAGCAGCGGGTTGCCTTGCAGCAAGCGGTCCTGGCTCATGATGTCGAGCAGCGTCTCGATGCAGGAATGCCATTCGCGGCGGATGCGGCCGAAAATCTTTTCGCGGAGCGCCTCATCCGGCACCAGCTCGGCGTAGCGCGAGGCGATCGCGATCGAGCTTTTGGCGAGCACCATGTCCATGTTCGACAGCAGCATGCGGAAGAACGGCCATTCCTTGTAGAGCTCTTTGAGGAAAGGCATGCCCTTGTCGGGATGCTCGGCGATCCATTGCTCGACCGCGCTGCCGAAGCCGTACCAGCCGGGCAGCATCAGGCGGCATTGCGCCCAGGAGAACACCCAGGGGATGGCGCGCAGATCCTCGATCGCGCGGGTCTTCTTGCGCGAGGCCGGACGGCTGCCGATGTTGAGCGTCGCGATCTCGTTGATGACGGTGGACGCCCAGAAGTAATCGACAAACCCCTCGGTCTCGTAGACGAGGCCGCGATAGGCCTTGAAGGCAAGGCTCGACAGCTCGTCCATCGTGGTGAGGTATTCGCGGCGCGGCGCGCTCTGGCGCGGATGCAGCAGACTTGCTTCGAGCGTCGCCGCGGCCAGGATCTCCAGATTGTTGCGGCCGACTTCGGCGTTGGAATATTTCGACGAGATGATCTCGCCCTGCTCGGTGATGCGGATCTGTCCGTTCACGGCGCCGCCGGGCTGCGCAATGATGGCATCATAGCTCGGACCACCGCCGCGGCCGACCGAGCCGCCGCGGCCGTGGAACAGGCGCAGGCGCACGCCGTGCCGCTCGAACACGTCGACGAGGCCGATCTCGGCCTTGTAGAGCTCCCAGCCCGAGGTGACGAAGCCGCCATCCTTGTTCGAGTCGGAATAGCCGAGCATGACCTCCTGCACGCTGCCGCGGCTGTCGACGAGGCGGCGGTAATCGTGCAGCGACAGCATCCGGTCCATGATGCTGCTGGAGGCCTGCAAATCCTCGATGGTCTCGAACAGCGGCACGATGTTGATCGCGCTCCGCCCCGACGGATGAACGAGGCCGACCTCCTTGAGCAGCACCGCGACCTCGAGCATGTCCGACATGCCCTTGCACATCGAGATGATGCACTGGGGAATGGCGTCCGAGCCGAACTTCGCATGCGCCTCCGCGGCGGCGTGGAAGACGTTGAGCTCGCCCATGGTCTCGTCGCTGTATTTGACGAACGGCGAGACCAGCGAGCGCGTCGAGCGCAGCTCGTTGGTGAGCAGCGAGATGCGGGCGTCCTCGCCGAGCGCGAGGTAGGACATGCCGGGATTGGCGGCGTCCATCAGCTCCGCGATGGTGCGCTCGTGCACGGCTGAATTCTGCCGGATGTCGAGCCGCGCCAGGTGGAAGCCGAAGCAGTCCACCGCGCGGCGCAGCAGCCGCAGCCGGCCGCGGGCGATGACGCGGGCGTTGTTGGAGATCAGCGAGCGGTGCAGCACGTCGAGGTCGGCCTGCAACTCCTTGACGCTCTCGTACGGCCTGCCCTTGCCGACCGGCCGGCGCGTGATCTCGACCTCAAGCGCTTCGGCCGTCGCGGTCAGGCGCGCATAGATGCCGGAGACCGCCAGACGATAAGGCTCGCCGCTCCGGTGTGGCGAGGTATCCGGCGAGCGTTCCGCGAGCGTCCGCAGCTCCTCGGAGACGTCGGCGAGATGCGCTGCGATCGACAGCTCGGAGCCGAGCACGTGCAGCTCGTTGAGATAGAACTGCATGACACGGCTCGACTGCAGCCGCAGCGTGCCGCGCATGACGTCGGCGGTGACGAAGGGGTTGCCGTCGCGGTCGCCGCCGATCCAGCTGCCCATGCGCAGGAACGAGGCGAGCTCGCTGGCGGCCTGCTCGCCGCCCTCCTCCAGCCGGTCTTCCAGCACGTTGACCAGCCGCGGCACCTCGCGCAGGAAGGTGTAGTCGTAGAACGACAGGCCGTTGGCGACCTCGTCGAGCACGGTGAGCTTGGTCCGGCGCAAGAGATTGGTCTGCCACAGCGTCAGCACCTCGCGGCGAAGCTGCTCGTCGCTGGCGTCGGCCTCATCAGCGGTCAGCGCGACGCGCTCGCGGCGGTCAAGCAGGCTTGCCACCTCCATCTCGCGGTCCATCGTGCTCTTGCGGCGGACTTCGGTCGGGTGCGCGGTCAGGACCGGGCTGACCTGCGCAGTCTTGAAGAAGTTGCGCAGCGCATCGGAGCTGATCCCGGCACTCCTGGCATGGGCCAGCGTTTCCGCAAGGACGCCGGAGCCGTTGGCGGCGCTGCGGGCACGCATCTGGCGAATGTTATTCTGATCCTCGGCGATGTTGGCGAGGTGGGAGAAATAGCTGAAAGCGCGGACGATCCGCACCGTCTCCGAGGTCGACATGCCGTCGAGGATCTGCTCGAGCTCGCGGCGGGCGATCCGGTCCTCGTCACGGTGGAACCGGATCGAGGTCTGGCGGATGCGCTCGACCAGGTCGAAAACGTCCGCCCCCTCCTGGTCGCGCACGGTGTCGCCCAGAATGCGCCCGAGCAGGCGAATGTCGTCCCGCAGCCGCGTGTCGGCTTCCAGGGCCTGGACGTCTTCAGGCCGGTTGGAGCGAAGATCTGTGGCGTCGGACGGTACGGTCTGGAGGGACATCGGCTCGCTCCCTGGTTCGAGCTCGCTTGGCTCCCCGGCCGACTGAGTGTGCAAGTTTTTTGCCGCAGCGCAAGGTGAAGTTGGGGGCGGTGCACACGCCGACTGGGTAGCCCAGATGGAGCGCAGCGCAATCCGGGGCCGCTGCATCGTTGCGCGACCTTCCCGGATTTCGCTGCGCTCCCTCCGAACTACGGCCCGGCAAACGGGGGGCAGGCCGGCACGATCACCTGGCCGATCGGCCGGAGCGCGCTATGGGCGGTCTTTCTGCTCAATAAAATTGCCCCACTCCTCCCTGAGGACCGCGCGGAAGATTCCGGGTGGCAGCGCTTCCTCCGCGACCTCCCCCTTCGAGGAGGCGCTGGGGTCCAGGAAAATCCCGAACAATGGCAGGCACGCTCTCATCGCGTAGCTTGCAGCGTCATCGAGCGTCCGAACCCCAGCTGCCTGCGCATCATGTGCGTGCATACGGACACAAGCACGGAAGCGGGAAACGGTTGGCTCTTCATTGTGAGTCTGCGCGAACGACGCCGGTGACGACAATGCCAGAAGCGAGATCAAAATAGCTGCTCTCAATGGACTTGCTCCCAAGGCGTTCAAACATGGCTCATCAGGGAGATTTTTGTGCATCGTTGTGGCCGTTTCGGGTCAAAAGCCCGCGCAGCGCGTAGGATGGGTAGAGCCCTTGCGAAACCCATCATGCTTCGTCATCGGCGGACGAATGATGGGTTTCGCTTCGCTCTACCCATCCTACCAGCGACCAGCTACGCCGGCACGATCACCTTGCCGATCGGCCACAGCGCTATTCCCGCGAGCTTCAGATGCGCCCAGGCGAAGGGGATGCCGATGATGGTGACGGCGAGGACGAGCGCGGTCAGGAGATGTCCGAGCGCCAGCCACCAGCCCGCGAGCACGAACCAGATGATGTTGCCGATCACCCCGAGCGGGCCGGTGCCGATATCGCTCATGCCGGTGACGTCGTAGCGGTTGACCGCCCGCGAGCCGAACGGTAGCAGCGTATAGACGGCGATGTTGAATGCCGCCCGTGCCCAGGGCAGGCCAATGATGGTGACGGCCATGATCACCGCGGCGATCAGCCAGCCGACCGCCATCCAGGCGCCGCCGATGAAGATCCAGAGCAGGTTGAGCAGAATGGAAACGGGGGACATGGCTTTTTCCGTGGTCAATGACCCCACCTATATAGGTGCGAAAATCGTCCCTGCGAAGACAGCCATCGAGGCTCGCCGGTGCGATTGCCTCAAATGGCGCCACCTGCTTTCGCTTCATTGAATTGATGCACGCCGCGCCCAGAATATCTCGCATGTTTGAAACATTCGGAACGTGATCGCGTTGCCGTCGCGGCCGATGGGGCCTGGGGGTTCAAATGTCCGATTTCATCATCGAGGAAGGTCTGCCGTATCCGCTGGGTGCGCATTGGAGCGGCAACGGCACAAATTTTGCGATCTTTTCAGCCAATGCCACCAAGGTGGAGGTCTGCCTGTTCGACGGTGACCGGGAGACGCACCGTTTCGAGCTGCCGGAATATACCAACGAGGTCTTCCACGGTTACATCTCCGGCATCGGCCCCGGCACCTTCTACGGTTACCGTGTCTACGGCCCCTACAATCCCGACGCCGGTCACAGGTTCAATCCCAACAAGCTCCTGCTCGATCCCTATGCCCGTGCCCACGCCGGGGCCCTGACATGGAATCCGGCCGTGTTCGGCTACAAGATGGAGACAGGTGACGACCTCACCTTCGACGACCGCGACAGCGCGCCTTTCGTACCCAAATGCGTCGTCGTCGACCCCGATTTCGACTGGCATGAAGAGATCGCGCGGGATGATGTTCATTGGGACGAGACCATCGTCTACGAGACCCACGTCAAAGGCTTCACCAAGAAGCACCCCGATGTACCGGAAAACCTGCGCGGCACCTATGCCGGCTTCGCCACCCCGAAGCTGATCGACTATCTCGCGTCGCTCGGCGTGACCTCGATCGAGCTGCTGCCGATCCACTCGTTCATCAATGACGACCATCTTCTCGGGAAAAACCTCGTCAACTACTGGGGCTATAACACCATCGGCTTCTTCGCGCCCGACCCGCGCTACGCATCCGACGTGCCGAACAGCCTGCGCGAATTCAAGGAGATGGTCTCAAAGGTGCACGGCGCCGGCCTCGAGGTGATCCTCGACGTCGTCTACAACCACACCGCCGAAGGCAACCATCTCGGCCCGACGCTGTCCTTCAAGGGTATCGACAACGCCAGCTATTACCGCCTGCTGCCCGACCGGCGGCGCTATTACATCAACGACACCGGCACCGGAAACACCGTCAACCTGTCCCATCCGCGCGTGATCCAGATGGTGATGGACAGCCTGCGTTATTGGGCCGACGACATGCATATCGACGGCTTCCGCTTCGATCTCGGCACCATCCTCGCACGTGAGGTCTACGGCTTCGACGAGCAGAGCGGATTCCTCAAGGCGATGGACCAGGACCCGCTGCTGTCGACCATCAAGCTGATCGCAGAGCCCTGGGATTGCGGCCCCGGCGGCTACCAGGTCGGCGGCTTCCCGCCCGGCTGGGCCGAGTGGAACGACAAATATCGCGACACCGTGCGCGACTATTGGCGCGGCGAGGCCCCACCGTCCGCGCTTGCAACGCGGCTGCTTGGCTCGGCTGACATCTTCGGCGGCTGGGGCGGCCGCCGCTCATGGGCCAGTGTCAACTTCGTCACGGCCCATGACGGTTTCACGCTGAACGACTGGGCGAGCTACAACGACAAGCACAACGAGGCCAATGGCGAAGGCAACCGCGACGGCAGCTCCAGCAATCGGTCCTGGAATTGCGGCGCCGAAGGTCCGACCGAGGACGAGGACATCCGCGGCTTGCGCGAGCGGCAGAAGCGCAACATGCTGGCGACGCTGCTGCTCTCGCAGGGCACGCCGATGCTGCTCGGCGGCGACGAATTCGGCCGCACCCAGCAAGGCAACAACAACGCCTATTGCCAGGATAGCGATATTTCCTGGTTCGACTGGGACATGGGCGAGGATTCGCAAAAGCTGCTCGCCTTCACCAAACGCGTGATCCAGCTCCGGCGCGATTATCCGATCCTGCGCCGCAGCCGCTTCCTCACCGGCGCGCACGACACCAAACTCGACATCCGCGACGTCGTTTGGGTCAATGCCAATGGCAGCGAGATGTCGAGCGCCGACTGGGAAAGCGGCTGGTTGAAGTGCTTTGGCGTCGTGCTCGACGGCCGCGCACGCAAGACCGCAATCGCACGCCATGGCGAGGACGACAGCGTGCTGATCATCCTCAACAGCTACGAAGGCGAGGTCGATTTCAAGCTACCGCCGACGACGGCGGGTCCATGCTGGTCGCTGCTGCTCGACACGAATGCCAGCGATGGCGCATCCGGCGCCCGGTTCGAGTTCGACGACATCTACAAGGTGCCGGGCCGGTCGTTCCAGCTGTTCGTCGGCGGAGAGCTGGCGTAGGGGTCAGCTACCTCCCCTCGAACTTCGGCTCACGCTTCTCCATGAACGCCTTCATGCCCTCGGCCATGTCCTGGGTCTTGAACAGCGGCAGGAGCTGGAGATAGACGTGGTGGACGTGGTCGTGGAAGTTTTCGTTCATGCCCATCCGCATCATGCGCTTGGAGGCCTGCACCGCGAGCGGCGCGTTGGCGGCGATCTCGCGGGCGATCGCGGTGGCCCGGGTCATCAGTTCGGCATCCGGCACGACCTCGTTGGCGAGGCCCCAGTCCAGGCACTCGCGCGCGCTCAGCGTGCGGCCGGTAAAGATCAGCTCGGAGGCCTTGGCCCAGCCGAGCATGCGCGGCAACAGCCAGGTGCCGCCGGATTCCGGCACCACGCCGCGCTTGACGAAGGCGGCGGCAAGCTTCGAGGATTCCGCCATGATGCGGATGTCGCAACCGAGCGCAGTGTCCATGCCGTAGCCGGCAGCGCCGCCATTGACGGCGCAGATGGAGGGCTTGTCCATCGCCTGCAAGACCGTCGGCGGTGTGTTACGAAGATTGATCGTGGTCGGCGATGACGCAGCGCTGAGGCCGTTGCCGTCGCGCTCCCTACGCAGATCGAGGCCGGCACAGAACGCCCGGCCCTTGCCGGTCAGGATCACGACGCGAACGTTCCTGTCCTCATTGGCTTCGGTGAGGAAGCTCGCGAGATCGTTCAGCATCGGGCCGGAGATGGTGTTCATGCGCTCCGGCGCGTTCAGCGTGATGGTCGCGATATGGTCGGCGACCTCGTAGAGGACTTCGTTGGCGGCGTCGGTCATGAAAATGTTTCCTGGTCCCTGATCTCGTAGGGTGGGCAAAGGCGCGTTTGCGCGGTGCCCACCATCTATACCTTGTGACCGTTCTCGTGGGCACGCTTCCGCCTTCGCTCTTCGAGCTACGGCGGACAAGTCGCTTTGCCCACCCTACAGGTCCTCGTCGAGTTGTCAGATCTTCCGCCCCGCCTGCTCCCAATAGGGATCGCGCAGGCGGCGCTTGAAGATTTTTCCGGAGTCTTCGCGCGGCAGGCCCAAGCGGATCTCGACATGCTTCGGCACCTTGTAGTCCGCGAGCGAGGTCTTCAGCCTTGCACGGACATCGGAGGCATTGAGCGTGACGCCCGCTTGCGGCTCGACCACGGCCATCAGTGCCTCGCCGAACTCGGCGTCGGGGATGCCGAACACCGCGCAATCATGCACGCCGGGCACAGCGTGCAGCACCGACTCGATTTCCGCCGGATAGATGTTGACGCCGCCGGAGATGACCATGTCGCGCTTGCGGTCGCAGATGAAGACATAACCGTCCGCGTCGATATAACCGACATCGCCGGAGGTGATGAAACCGTCGCGGTCGATCTCGGCGCGCTTCTCCGGCTTGTTATGATAGGTGAAGTCGGCCATCTCGGCCATGCGCGAATAGATCTCGCCGATCTCACCGACATCAAGCACGCGACCGTCGTCGCCGATGAAACGCAGCTCGGCGCCGGGCGAAATCTTGCCGACGGTGCCGGGCTTCTTCAGCGCGTCCTCGGAGGTTGCGAAAGTCACGGCGCTGGATTCCGTCGAGCCGTAGAATTCATAGATCACCGGCCCCCACCACTCGATCATGGCGCGCTTGACGTCGGCCGGGCACGGCGCTGCGGCATGGATGATGTGGCGGAGCGAAGAGACGTCGTACTTCTTGCGCACCGCCTCCGGCAGCTTCATCAGGCGGATAAACATGGTCGGCACCATGAAGATGGTGTCGATCTTGTATCGCTCGATGAGTTCAAGAAACTCTTCGGCCTCGAAGCGCGGCATCAGCACCAGCGCGCCGCCGAGCTTCCCCGCGCGGATCCCGAACGAGTTCGGCGCGGAGTGATAGAGCGGCCCCGGCAGGATCGCGCGGGCGCCGGGCTTCAGCCCATAGATCATCGCGCGCATGCGTTCGCCGGCAGCCTGCTGATCCGGCGACGGCGCATGACGGCGCACGCCCTTTGGATGGCCTGTCGTGCCCGACGTATAGATCATATTCATCGGCTGCGGCACGACCGGGCCGTCATAGGGCTGGTGCTGGGCGAGCCATGGCTCGAAATCGATCGCGAAATCCGGCGTCTTCAGATGATCGGGATCGATCTTGTAGCTGGATAGGATCTCCGGCGGCGTCGGCACGCTGAGCACGGTGACGCCTTTGGGAATCGCATCGCGCAAGGCGTGCAGCATGTCGGCATGGCCGATCAGCACGGAGGTGCCGGTGTCGCCGAGGATGTAGTTGATCTCCTCCGGCTTGAAATGCCAGTTGATGGGCACGCCATAGGCGCCCAGCCGCATCGCAGCGTAGGCGGCTTCGAGAAAGGCGATGTCGTTGCGCATCAGCATGCAGACGCAATCGCCCTGCTTGACGCCGATCTTGGCGAGGCCCGAGGCGATGCGATCGGCGCGGGTTGCGACCTCGGCATGGGTGCGAGAGCGATCGCCGGAGACGATGCCGAGGAATGGGGACGTTTCGCTCATTTTTTTTCTTTGTTGTTAGCGACGGTCTCAGCTAGTCGTCATCACCGGGCTTGTCCCGGTGATCCAGGTTCTTGCTTCGTCGCATAGAGCCAAGAACGTGGATGGCCGGGACAAGCCCGGCCATGACGGCGATCATCAATCCGCATACCTCGCCGCACGCTTCTCCAGATTCGAGCGCACAGCTTCGGTCTGGTTCGCACTGCCAATCAGCTTCTGCTGCTCGACGGACTCCGCGAGCAATGCCGGCCCCGGATCGACCGAGAGATTGTTGAGCAGACGCTTCGCCGCGCGGATCGCATCGGGACTCTTGCCGGCGATCTCGCGTGCGACTTCGAGGGCCGCCGCGCGCGGGTCGTCGCAGATGCGCGTCGCGAGGCCGTAGGTCATCGCCTCCTGCGCGGAGAAGATGCGCCCCGTATAGGTGAGATCGCGCAGGATGTCGTCGCGCACCAGCGAGGCGAGGATCGGCGTGCCCGCCATGTCGGGGACGAGACCCCATTTGATTTCCATCACCGACATCCGCGCATCGGGCGTGAGGAAACGCATGTCGGCACCGAGCGCAAGCTGGAAGCCGCCGCCGAAAGCCACGCCCTGGATCGCGGCGATCACCGGAACCGGAAGCTGGCGCCAGCCCCACACCGCCTGTTGCGGAAAATTGGCCAAGCCATGCGTCCGCTTGGTGAGATCGCGATTTTCGCCACCCGGAATTCCGTTGCCGCCGCCTTCCTTCATGGCGGCAAAACGCCCCATATCGAGCCCGGCGCAGAAGGCGCGGCCTTCGCCCGACAGCACGACGACGCGCACACTTTTGTCCTTCGAAAGCCGTTCCGTCGCCGCGACAAGGGCCTCGAACATCGCCTGATCGAGCGCATTCATCTTGTCCGCACGCACCAGCCGCACGTCGGCGACGCCTTCCGAGATCGAGATCGAGACGCGCTCTTCCATGGATGAATTCTCCCCTGCTTCTTGCCTGTTCTTGTTCGGTGCCGCTTTACAGAAAGCCGATGGCCGGATTTAGTCAATCGACCAATTAACTGACAATCCGTACGGGAGAAACAGCCATGTTCAAGGAAAATCTTCTGGCTGGGCGCAGCATTCTCGTGACCGGCGGCGGGACTGGGCTCGGCAAGTCGATGGCGGCGCGCTTCCTCCAGCTCGGCGCGGAGGTGCACATCTGCGGCCGGCGCAAGATCGTCTGCGACGAGACCGCGACCGAGCTGATGGCCGAATATGGCGGCCGCGTCACCAGCCATGGCGTCGATATCCGCAATGCGCTCGCGGTCGAAGAGATGATCGAGAACATCTTCCGCGATGCGCCGCTCACCGACCTCATCAACAACGCGGCCGGGAATTTCATCTCGCGTTCGGAAGAACTGTCGCCGCGCGGCTTCGACGCGGTCGCCAACATCGTCATGCACGGCACGTTCTACGTGACGCAAGCCGTCGGCAAGCGCTGGATCGCCTTGAAGCAGCCAGGCAATGTCGTCTCGATCACCACGACCTGGGTGCGCAACGGCTCGCCCTATGTGGTGCCGTCGGCGATGAGCAAGTCGGCGATCCACGCCATGACGATGTCACTCGCGACCGAATGGGGGCGCTACGGCATCCGCCTCAACACCATCGCACCGGGCGAAATTCCGACCGAAGGCATGAGCAAGCGCATCAAGCCCGGCGATGAGGCCGGCGCACGCACCAAGGCGATGAACCCGATGGGCCGCGTCGGCACCATGGAGGAATTGCAGAACGTCGCGGTGTTCCTGATCTCCGGCGGCTGCGACTGGATCACCGGCGAGACCATTGCCATGGACGGCGCGCAGGCGCTCGCCATGGGCGGCAATTTCTACCAGCTCCGCGACTGGGGCGACGACGACTGGAAGACCGCGCGCGAAAGCATCATGGCGCAGAACGAGAAGGACCGGGCCAAGCGGGGGTGATCTCGTGCTGCGAGGGAAGACGTGTAAGGGGCTGACACTTTCACCCCGCCCTCAATTGTCGTCCCCGCGAACGCGGGGACCCATAACCACAGGGAGAAATTTGGCGCGAGGCTGGTAACTCCGAGTCTTCGCAAAACTTCTCCCTGTGGCTATGGGTCCCGGATCTGCGCTGCGCTTGTCCGGGACGACAGCCGGGCTTCCCATCTTGTCTTCGCCCGCGGATGACGCCACACTCCCCGGCATAAAAACAAAACGCCACGGGAGAGACATGTCCACCATACAGCCATTGACTGATCTCGCCGACATGGTGCGCGAGCGCGCGACGAGCCGCGGCAATGCCATTGCCTACGAGTTCGAGGGCCGCGCCACCAGCTTCGCCGAGTTCGACGTCAAGACCAACAAGGTCGCCAATGCCCTGATCGCGATGGGCGTCAACAAGGGCGAGCGCATCGCCTATCTCGGCAAGAACAGCGACCTCTATTTCGAGCTGCTGATGGGCGCAATGAAGGCCGGAATCGTGATGGCGCCGGTGAACTGGCGGCTGGCCGGGCCCGAGGTCGCGTTCATCGTCTCCGATTGCAAGGCCCCTGTGCTGTTCGTCGGGCCGGAGTTCATCACGCAGGTTCGCCAGATCAAGGAGCAGCTGCCGGGCGTGCGCACCGTCATCACCACCGAAGGCGGCGCGCCGGAATGGCAGGATTTTAACGCCTGGCGCGATGCACAGAGCGGCGATGATCCGAAGGTCGCGATCGACACAAAAGACATCGCGATCCAGCTCTATACGTCCGGCACCACGGGCAAGCCGAAAGGGGCGATGCTGAGCCACGCGAACTTCCTCAATCTCGTGCAGACCGGCAACGCCGCTGACAAGCCGGAGTGGAACCGATGGTCGACCGACGACGTCTCGCTGGTGGCGATGCCGATCTTCCACATCGGCGGCTCCGGCTGGGGCGTGATGGGGCTCTATCACGGCGCCCGTGGCGTGATCGCGCGGGAGTTCGATCCGACCAAGGTGCTGGATTTCTTCGAGCAGTCGGGCATCACAAAACTGTTCATGGTGCCGGCGGCGATGCAGTTCGTGGTGCGGCAGCCGCGCGCGAAGACGGTCGATTTCTCGCGATTGAAATACATGCTCTACGGCGCCTCGCCGATTCCGGCGGCGCTGCTGAAAGAGTGCATCGAGATCTTCAAATGCGGCTTCGTGCAGATGTACGGCATGACCGAGACCACCGGCACCATCGTCGCGTTGCCGCCGGAGGACCACGTCGAGGGGCTGGAGCGAATGCGCTCGGCCGGCAAGGCACTGCCGGGCGTCGAGATCGCCATCCTCGACGCCGACGGCCAACCGCTGCCACCGCGCGAAGTCGGCGAGATCGCGACGCGCTCGGGCTCCAACATGGCCGGCTACTGGAATTTGCCCGAGGCGACCGCCTCGACGCTGCGCGGTGACGGTTGGCTGCGCACCGGTGACGCCGGCTACATGGACGAGGACGGCTACCTCTACATCCACGACCGCATCAAGGACATGATCATCTCCGGCGGCGAGAACATTTATCCTGCCGAGGTCGAGAGCGCACTGTGCGATCACCCCGACGTCGCCGAGGCCGCCGTGATCGGCATCCCCGACGACAAATGGGGCGAAGCGGTAAAGGCCGTCGTGGTGATGAAGCCGGGCAAGCAGGCGACCGCCACCGACATCATCAACTTCACCCGCGAACGCATCGCGGGGTTCAAGACGCCGAAGAGTGTGGAATTTTTGCCGGCGCTGCCGAGGAACCCGTCGGGCAAGATTTTACGGCGACAGTTGCGGGAGCCGTATTGGGCGGGGAAGGATCGACGGGTGAACTAGCTAATCCAGAATCCCGCCCCGGCGACATTTCTGGATTGCTTCGCTGCGCTCGCAATGACGGTGTGGAGGCAGAAGCGCGCCTCTCTTCGCCGTCATTGCGAAGAGCCCTTGCGACGAAGCAATCCAGGCTGCCTCCGCGGAAAGACCCTGGATTGCTTCGCTACGCTCGCAACGACGATTAGTGCTTCCCCGGCCCCATATACCCGAACAGGAAACCCGCGACCTTGCGCATCTGGATTTCCTCGCTGCCCTCGGTGATCCGATAACGGCGGTGGTGCCGGTAGATGTGCTCGAACGGCTTGTGGCGTGAATAGCCCATGCCGCCGTGGACCTGCATGGCGCGGTCGGCGGATTCGCAGCAGAGGCGGTTAGCCCAATAGTTGCACATCGAGACGCGGTCGGAGAGCGTGCGCTCGATCTGCTCCTCGTTGAGCTGGTCCATCTCCCAAGCGGTCTTGCGGATCAAGAGGCGCAGCATCTCGGCCTGCGTGGCAAGCTCGACCAGCGGGAACTGGATCGCCTGGTTCTCCGCGAGCGCCTTGCCGAACGGCTTTCGCTCGCGCGCGTATTTCACGCTCTCGTTGATGCAGTAGACGGCCGCACCGAGCGAACTTGCCGCCTGACGGATGCGGTTCTGATGGACAAAACATTGCGCCAGCGACAGGCCACGGCCGACCTCGCCGAACAGCGCATCATCAGGCACGAACACATCCGTAAAACTGACGCGGGGATGGTCGGTCGGCATGTTGAAGGTCCACATGTACTCTTCAATCTTCACGCCGTGGCTCTTGGCCGGCACCAGGAAGCAGGTGATGCCACGCGCATCGCCGTCATTGCCGCTGGTGCGTGCGAACAGCGCGCAATGCGTGGCGACGTGCATGCCGGTGGTCCACATCTTCTCGCCGTTGATGATCCAGCCCTTGACGTTGTCGCGGGTCGCCGGCACCGCACGCGTCTCCATGTGGGTCGCGTCCGAGCCGTGATTGGGCTCGGTGAGCCCGAACGTAATGCGGTATTTGCCCTTGATCGAGCCGTCGATCATCGCCTTCTGGTCGTCGCGGCCGTAGCGATCGAGCATCGTCGCGACGGGGAAATTGCCGACGATGGAATGCTCGTTCTGGAGATCGTTGTGCAGGCCGAGGCCCTTTGCGGCGAAATGCTCGCGGATCACGGCCATCCAGAGATTCGATCCGTCCTTGCCGCCATATTGCTTCGACACCGGAAAGCGCAGATGGCCGGCGGCGTCGGCGAGATCCTTTGCCTTGCGCAGCAGCGCCTCCCACTCGTGGCGTGGCAGACCGCCATTCTCGAAATCGGTGCGCGCCCATTCGCGGCGATGGTCGAAGAAGCGGATGTTGTCGTCGGCCGCTTCCAGCGGCTTGATCTCGCGTTCGATGAAGCGGTCGAGCTCTCCGAGATAGGCGACGAGATCGGCAGGCAATGAGAAATCCACGGTTCTCTCCCGGATGATTTTATCGTTTTGTGTTAAGGCGCTAGTCGCGTTTTTGCTTGGCGTGATTAAGCCGAGAAGCGCGCGCGCAAGTCAAGCAATGCGAGGCGTGACAGATGCGCAAGGCGCGCCCGCGCAATTCGATGGTGCTCCGGCGCTGACGCGCGGTAGTATGACGCCAATAGTCCTTCACGAGAAAATGCGGGAGCGCGCGATGGAGCTGAAATTCTCAAAGGTGGAACGCAAGGGGCCGATCACGATCGTGACGCTGTCGCGGCCCGAGGTCTACAACGCGCTGCACACCGATGCGCATTTCGAGCTGCAAAAGGTGTTCGACGATTTCTCCGCTGATCCCGAACAGTGGGTCGCGATCGTCACGGGCGCGGGCGACAAGGCGTTCTGTGCCGGCAATGATCTGAAGTGGCAGGCCGCGGGCGGAAAACGCGGCTGGGACAGGGGCGGCTTTGCCGGCCTTACTGCGCGCTTCGACTGCGACAAGCCGATCATCGCCGCGGTGAACGGCGTTGCCATGGGCGGCGGCTTCGAGATCGCACTCGCCTGTGATCTGATCATCGCGTCGGAGAACGCGACCTTCGCCCTGCCCGAGCCGCGCGTTGGGCTGGCCGCACTCGCCGGCGGCCTGCACCGGCTGCCGCGCCAGATCGGCCTGAAGCGCGCCATGGGCATGATCCTCACCGCTCGCCATGTCGGCGCCAGGGAAGGTTTTGAGATCGGCTTCGTCAACGAGGTGGTGCCGCAGGGCGAAGCGCTCACGGGCGCGCTGCGCTGGGCCGAGATGATCACCAAGAACTCGCCGATGTCGATCCGCGCCTCGAAGCAGACCATCCAGAAGGGCCTTGGCGTCTCGCTGGAGCAGGCGATCGAGGAGCAGCGCGAATATCCGGCGGTGAAGGCGATGGTGGCCTCGCAGGATTATGTCGAGGGCCCGAAGGCGTTTTCGGAGAAGCGGCCACCGAATTGGGTGGGGAAATAAGGCGGTCCCTCCGCTCGTCATTGCGATGAGCCCTTGCGACGAAGCAATCCAGACTGCCTCCGTGGAAAGACTCTGGATTGCTTCGCTGCGCTCGCAATGACGGCTGATGGAGCGTCGCCTAGGCCCGCCCCTGTTCCCGCTTGTAGGACGCGTAGTTCGGCTGATCGACGGCGAGCTTGTCCATCGTGGTCGCCCAGAGATGCTCGGCGAGCCCGGGCGTCGCAAGATCGACCTCGCCCTTTGCGATGCGATCCGCGAGCGCGCCGTTGAGATCGCTCACCGAGCCATCGATGCCGAGCAGCGCCCGCAAGCGCGCCACCTCCGCAGCATCGCTCCCCTCCTCCTGCGTCAGCTGCCGCGTGACGAGATCGAGGATGTTGATGGCGACGCGCAGCTTGAAGGCCTGGTGGCCGGAGATCAACGGCGCGATGTCGTTGCGAAGGAAATCGGCGACCGATTTGGTCAGCTCGATCGGGGTTGGTTCGTCCTGCATCTATCAGCTCCCGCGCGGCGCCAGCAGCCGCAACAGATCGATCTCGGTCTCGGACGCGCGGCGCCCGATCATGGCGCGCTCCATCGAATGATCCGGCCCCTCGCGGAACCGCTGCATCATCCCGCCGCACATGATGCCCCAGCGCAGCGTGCCCATCACTTCCCAGAATTTCACACGCGCCGGGTCGACCTTGCGGCCTGCCGCCTCATAGCCCGCGAACAGTTCCTCGCGTGAGCCGAAGCCGCCGACAGGCTTGTCGATCTCGCCAAAGCGCCACGAATTGACGCAGACCCAGCCGAGGTCCTCCATGGGATCGCCGAGATGGGCGAGCTCCCAGTCGAGCACCGCGCGCAATCCGTCGGCGCCGATGATGAGATTGCCGTTGCGGAAATCGCCATGCACCAGCGTCGTCTCGGCCGACGGACCGGGATCGTGGTCACGCAACCAGCGCAGCGCCAGCTCGAACACCGGTTTTGGCCAGTTCAGGCTGCGATAATCGCGATCGAACTCACCGATCTCCTCGGTTGCGCTCCGGCTGCGCAGCTCCGGCAATTTGTCCTGCGGCAGCCTGTGCAGGCCGGCGAGCACGCCGCCGATCTGCCGTGCCAGCTGCGGCCGCGCGGCCGCGTACGCGTCATCGCGCAGAATCTTGCGCGCGATGGTCTCGCCCTCGACCCGCTGCATGATGAAGCCGGTGCCAAGATCCTCGTCCGGCGTCAGCACATGCATCACGCGCGGCGACGGCACGCCGGCCTCATAGGCGAGCTGCATCAGCTGCGCCTCAGCCGCAAGGCCCGCAGCGCGCGTCGGCGCCGCGCCATAGCCCTTGGGCGAGCGACGCAGGATCGCACCGATCGGCCCGTCGGGATGCACGATGTCGAAGCGCCAGGTTTCCTGACTGGCACCACCCGACAACTTCGCCGCGCCGGTGACGCCGGTCGCCCCGGGACACCAGCGCTGCGCGCTACGGGAGAGTTCCGCCTCGATCATTTGCCTTTGATCATTTGCCGTTGAATTTGGCAGGGCGCTTCTCCAGGAAGGCGCCGACGCCTTCGCGGAAATCATCGGTGTCGCCGGCGCGGAGCTGGCACTGAAATTCGAGATTGAGCTGGTCCTCGAAGGAATTTTCCGGGCTGTCCCAATAGAGCTTGCGGATCAGCGACAGCGCCACCGTCGGGCCGCTCGCGAGGTCGCGCGCGAGCTTCATCGCCTCCTCCATCAGCACGCCGTCATCGTAGACGCGGTTGATGAGACCCCATTCCAGCGCCTTCTCGGCCGGCAGGCGCTCGCCCATCAGCGACAATTCGACCGAGCGCGCCTTGCCGATCAGGCGCGGCAGCAGCCAGGTCGAGCCGCAATCCGGCACGAGGCCGATGCGGCGGAAAGCTTGAAGGAAGTAGGAGGAACGCGCGCACAGGACCATATCGCCGAGCAGCGCGAAGCTCATGCCGGCGCCGGCGGCCGGGCCGTTGACCGCGGTGATGATGGGACAGTGCAGATTGCGGATGCGGCGCAGGAAGGGATGAAAGCCGGTCTCCAGCGTCATGCCGGCCTTGGTCTTCTTCGCCTGGTTGTTGCGGCCCTGAAGATTCGCGCCGGTACAAAACGCCCGCCCCGCGCCGGTCAGCACCACGCAGCGTACCTCGTCCTTCTTTTCCTCGATCGCGTCGAGCGCCTCGGAGAGGCCGCCGAGCATGTCCATGGAGACCGCGTTCATCACCTCCTGATGGTCGAGCCGGAGGATCGCGACCGAACCATCGAAATCGAGCGTGACGTGTTTGAACTGCATGGTTTCCTCGTCAGTTGCAGCCAGCGATGTTTCGCAGACCGGAATTCGTTTTGCCGGGCGCATATTTGATTTTTGTCGCGGCCTTGTCCATGGTGCTGCGAACATACCTTGTCGTCATATCGCACAATCTTGCGCGCACAGGCTGGCGCGCGGCGGTGCCAAAAAAGCAGGAAACGCGCCATGTCCATTTTCGACCTCACCGGCCGCGTCGCGGTGATCACCGGCGGCAATGGCGGTATCGGGCTCGGCATCGCGCAGGCGCTCGCCGCCCAGGGCTGCAACGTCTCGATCTGGGGCCGCAATGCCGACAAGAACAAGGCTGCTGCCGCGAGCATGGCGGGCCTCTCCGGCAAGGTCGATGCCCGCGTCTGCGACGTCACCGATCCGGCCTCGGTCAATGCCGCGATGAAGGCGACGCTCGACACCTTCGGCCGGGTCGACGGCTGCTTTGCCAATGCCGGCATCGGCGGCGGCGGCCGGCGCTCCTTCATCGAGCGCACCGAAGAGGAATGGCGCACAATGTTTGCGACCAATCTCGACGGCGTGTTCCACGCCTTCCAGGCCGCCGCAAAACACATGACCGACCGCGCCAATGCCGGCGACCCCTTCGGCCGGCTGGTCGCGACCTCGAGCCTCGCCTCGATCTTCGGCACCGCACGCAACGAGCATTATGCGGCGACCAAGGCCGCGATCAACGCGCTGGTGCGCGCACTCGGCGTCGAACTGGCGCGTCACGGCGTCACGGCGAACGCGATCCTGCCCGGCTGGATCAGGAGCGACATGACCGCCGGCATCATGGGCAACGAAAAATTCGTCGCCAACGTGATGCCGCGCATTCCGGTGCGGCGGTTCGGCGAGGCATCCGATTTCGGCGGCATCGCGGTGTATCTGATGAGCAAGGCGTCGTCATATCACACGGCGGATACGTTCGTGATCGACGGCGGCTATACGGCGTTTTGATTTTCAAGTTCTTAACCCGGATGGAGCGTAGCGCAATCCGGGACGACCAAAAAGCAAACAGATCCGGATTGCGCTGCGCTTCATCCGGGCTACACACTCTGAGGGAATGGGCAAATGTTCTCACACATTATGATTGGCACCAACGACCTCGACAAGGCCAAGTCGTTCTACGACAATCTGCTGAACACGCTCGAAGTGCGGCCGGCCAAGGTCGACGGCCACCGCATTTTCTACTTCACCAAGACCGGCGTGTTCTCGGTGTCGAAGCCGATCAACGGCGAGGCAGCAACCTGTGCGAATGGCGGCACCATCGGCTTTGCCTGCAATTCGCCGGAGCAGGTCGATGCATGGCACGCGGCCGGCCTCGCAGCCGGCGGCGCGTCAATCGAGGACCCGCCCGGCGTGCGCCAGGGCCCGGGCGGCAAGCTCTACCTTGCTTACCTGCGCGACCTCGACGGCAACAAGATCTGCGCGATGCACCGGCTGCCGAACTGATTGCTCAGGATGCTGTCATTCCCCGCGAAAGCGGGGAATCCAGTACGCCGTGGCCTCTCCACTCAATCGCTGCCGTCACGGAATACTGGATCGCCCGATCAAGTCGGGCGATGACCAGCGGAGAGTGGGGCGCGCACCTACCGCCCCCGCACTCAGGTTCAAACAACATTTCAAACGCCTTTGCGAAATTCCATCGCATGGCATGGCTCGCGTGAGAAAATACGCGCTCGCGCTTTGATCGCGCTGCGACTATTCTCCGGCTCAACGCGATCTCAGCAACTCCGGGAGGAACAATGACAAAACATACCTACATACCCCGCACCACCAATTACACCCTCAATCCCGGCGACGAGCTCAACGACCTCAGGATGTCGGACCAGGTCCGGCCGCTCTACGATCACGTCAGGAAGTTCATCCGCGAAACCGTCGAGCCGATGTCGATCGAGTTCGCCAAGGCCGGCGAAGGCAAGCAGGACCGCTGGAGCTTTACGCCGAAGCAGCTCGAAGTGCTTGAGGTCGCCAAGAACAAGGCCAAGAAGGAGGGCCTCTGGAATTTCTTCCTGCCCGATGACGAGACCGGCCAGGGCCTCAAGAATCTCGACTACGCCTATATCGCCTCCGAGCTCGGCAAGAGCCCGCTGGCGTCCGAGAGCATGAACTGCTCGGCGCCCGACACCGGCAACATGGAAGTGCTGGAGCGCGTCGGCACCAAGGAGCAGAAGGAGAAGTGGCTGAAGCCGCTGATGAACGGCGAGATCCGCTCGGCCTATGTCATGACCGAGCCGAACGTCGCCTCCTCCGACGCGAAGAACATCTCGACAAGCGCCAAGCTCGTCGGCGACGAATGGGTCATCAACGGCGAGAAATATTACATCTCGGGCGTCGGCGATCCCCGCTGCAAGATCCTCATCGTGATGGTGAAGACCAATCCGGATGCGGCGCCCAGCAAGCAGCAGTCGCAGATCCTGGTGCCGCGCGACACGCCCGGCGTCGAGGTGCTCGGCCCCATGTACGTGTTCGGCCAGGACCACGCGCCGCGCGGCCACATGCACATGCGCTTCAACAATGTGCGCGTGCCGAAGGAAAACATGCTGCTCGGCGAAGGCCGCGGTTTCGAGATCTCGCAGCTCCGCCTCGGTCCCGGCCGCATCCATCATTGCATGCGCACCATCGGCAAGGCCGAGAAGGCGCTCGACCTGATGGTGCAGCGTGGCCTGACCCGCGAAGCCTTCGGCAAGAAGATCGCCCATCTCGGCGGCAACATGCAGATCATCGCGCAGGCGCGTTGCGAGATCGAGGCGATGCGGCTGATGGTGCTGAAGGCGGCCAAGGCCATGGACGTGCTCGGCAACAAGGAGGCCCGCGTCTGGGTCTCCATGGTCAAGGCCATGGTGCCGGAGCGCGCCTGCAAGATCATCGACCAGTCGATCCAGATGCACGGCGCCACCGGCATCTCGCACTGGACCCCGCTCGCGGAAATGTACCAGGACGTGCGCCATCTGCGCTTTGCGGATGGTCCGGACGAGGTGCACTGGATGGTGGTGGGACGGCATGAGCTGAGCATGGCGTGAGGCTTTGCCTCTCCCCGCTCGGAGAATGCTGTAGGGTGGGCAAAGGCACGCACTTCGCGTGCCGTGCCCACCATCAGGGCGTGGTGGGCACGCTTCGCTTTGCCCACCCTACGAGAATCATTTCCAGGTGACTTCCCATGGACTACGCCGCCAGCGACCTGACGCCACGCGAGCGCTACAAGGTGCTGACGTCATTCATCCTGCCGCGGCCGATCGCGTGGGTGACCACGGTCGGTCCATCAGGCGTGGTCAATGCCGCGCCCTTCAGCTTCTTCAACGCCTTCTGCGAGGACCCGCCGCTCTGCATGTTCGCGGCCAACCGCAAGCCTGATGGACAGGACAAGGACACCTTCCTCAACATCCAGCGCACCGGCGAGTTCGTCGTCAACCTCGCCGACGAGCCGCTGGCGAAAGCGATGCACGAGAGCAGCGGCGACTTTCCGCCTGAGATCGGCGAGCCCGACTATCTCGGCTTGAAGCTCGCGCCCTCAAGCAAGATCGCGGTGCCACGGCTTGCCGACACGCCCTGGGCGATGGAGTGCAAGCTCTGGAAGATGATCGACGTCAACGACGATCGCCGCCTGATCATGGGCGAAGGCATCCACTTCCATATCCGCGACGAGCTGTGGGACCACGAGGCGATGCGGGTGCACATGGACCGCTATCACCCGATCGGCCGCATGTTCGCCGACCGCTACTGCCGCACGGATGACCGCGTGGTGTTTCCGGCGGCGGAGGGGGCGAAGAAGCCGTAGGGCGCGGTGCCGTAGGGTGGGCAAAGGCGCGAAGCGCCGTGCCCACCATCTCTGTCTGTTGCGAAAAGTGCGTGGGCACGCTTCGCTTTGCCCACCCTACGATATCTGTGACTTACGCAGTCTTCGCGGCCTCGACTTTGTCCTGCGTCTTCGTCTCGAAATCGCCGGCGTCGTGGCGCTCGTGGAGCTGGCTTGAGGGATCGCCGGAGACGCGGTTGACCATGCGGCCGCGCTTCACGGCGGGGCGCTGCGCGATCTGGTCGGTCCAGCGCTGCACGTTCTTGTAGTCCTGCACCGACAGGAATTCACCGGCGCCGTAGACCAGGCCCTTGGCGAGCGCGCCGTACCACGGCCACACCGCCATGTCGGCGATCGTGTACTCCTTGCCGGCGAGATACTCGTTGTCGGCAAGACGCCGGTCGAGCACATCGAGCTGGCGCTTGACCTCCATCGCGAAGCGATCGATGGCGTACTCGATCTTGAACGGCGCGTAAGCGTAGAAATGGCCGAAGCCGCCGCCGAGATAGGGCGCGCTGCCCATCTGCCAGAACAACCAGGACATGGTGTCGGTGCGGGCCTTGATCTCCTTCGGCAGGAAGGCACCGCCGAACTTTTCGGCGAGATAGAACAGGATCGAGGCGGATTCGAACACCCGGATCGGCTCCGGACCTGAACGATCCATCAGCGCCGGAATCTTGGAATTCGGGTTGATGTCGACAAAGCCACTGCCGAACTGGTCACCATTGCCGATCTTGATGAGCCAGGCGTCGTATTCGGCGCCCTTGTGGCCGAGCGCCAGAAGCTCTTCCAGCATCACCGTGACCTTCACGCCGTTCGGCGTCGCCAGCGAATAGAGCTGAAGCGGATGCTTGCCGACCGGCAGCTCCTTGTCGTGGGTCGCGCCGGCAATGGGACGGTTGATGCTGGCGAACTGGCCGCCATTCTCCTTGTTCCAGGTCCAGACTTTGGGCGGCACGTAGGCGGGGACGTCGGTCATGCGGGGGGCTCCGGCGGAAAGATGCGCCTGCATTAATTAGCCCGCGAACGGCCGATGGCAAGCCCCGCCGGCCCTGCGTCGGGCGCGGGCCTCAGGCCGGCGTCATGCAACCTGGCCTGCGATCAGGCTGCGCGGCCGCGCCTCGGCCTCCATCACAAACCCCTCATACCCCTTCGCGGCGACCTCGTCGCAGATCCGGCGGTAGACGCCGACGCCGCCGATATAGGGCATGAAGATGCGCGGCTTGCCGGGGATGTTCGCGCCCATGTACCAGGAATTGGCCTGCGGATAGAGCGTGCCGTGGGCGACCTCATTGACGTGCGCCACCCATTTCTCTTCGGCCTCCCTGCCCGCCTCCATCGTGGCAAGGCCGCCTTTGCGCATGTGGACGAGACAGTCGGCGATCCAGTCGACATGCTGCTCGATCGACACGATCATGTTGGAGAGCACCGAGGGACTGCCCGGACCAGTGATGATGAAGAGGTTCGGAAAGCCCGCACTCATCAGTCCGAGATAGGTCTTCGGCCCCTCCTCCCATTTTCGGTTCAGCCGCTCGCCGTCCCGGCCGCTAATGTCGATCTTCACAACGGACCCGGTCATCGCATCGAAGCCTGTCGCCATCACCAGCGCATCGACCTCGTGGTCCTTGCCCGCAACGCGAACGGCATCCGCCGTGATCTCCTCGATCGGATTGGCCTTGATGTCGACCAGCGAGACGTTCGGCCGATTGAAGGCCGCGAAATAATCCGTGTCGATGCAGATGCGCTTGGTGCCGATCGGATGGCTGTCCGGCTGGAGCAACTTCGCGGTCTCCGGGTCCTTCACGATCTCGGCGATCTTGCCGCGCACGAAGTTCGCCGCGGTATCGTTCGCAGAACGCTCGAGGCCGAGATTGTTGTAGACATACATGAACGTCAGCCCGCCGCGCTCCCAGCGCGCCGCATACTTGCCGTTTCTGGTTTCATCGCTGTCGTCGAGCGCGCCGCGATCCGGCTGTTCGGCATAGATGCCGTTGCGCGCGACCTCGCGCGCGAACTGGCGGATCTCGGGATATTTCTTGCGGAAAATATCGCGCTCCTCGTCGGTCAGCGCGGCATTGCGGGCGGGAATGGAGAAATTCGCGGTGCGCTGAAACACCGTGAGATGTTTTGCTTGCTGGGCAATCACCGGCGCCGACTGGATGCCTGACGATCCCGTACCGATCAACCCCACGCGCAAGCCGGTGAAGTCGACGTCGTCGTGCGGCCAGTTGCCGGTGTGATAGACGGCGCCCTTGAAGTTATCGAGGCCCTTGATATCGGGCCTGCGCGCGTTCGAAAGGCAGCCGGTCGCAAGCACGACGAACTGCGCCTGAACCGTCTTGCCGCCGGAGATCGTCACCGACCAGCGCTTGGCACGCTCGTCGAAGACCGCGCGTTCGACGCGGGTGTCGAACTGGATGTCACGGCGCAGATCAAATCGATCCGCAACGTGGTTGGCGTATTTCAGGATCTCCGGCTGCGGCGCGTAGCGCTCGCTCCAGTCCCATTCCTGCTGGAGCTCTTCCGAGAACGAATAGGAATACTGCATGCTCTCGACGTCACAGCGCGCACCGGGATAGCGATTCCAGTACCAGGTGCCGCCGACACCATCGCCCTGCTCGTAGACCCGTACCGAGAAGCCGAGCCCGCGCAGGCGATGCAGCATATACATGCCGGCGAAGCCCGCGCCGACGACGACCACGTCGTAGGCTTCCGCACCCTGAGCCGGACTCGCTTGCGCTGGCGACATCGGTTGGCGCTCCCTGATTGTTAATTCTTGTTGTGAGCCAGCATTCTCTCGCATCAACGAAAGCGCAAGAGGCAAATCGGCGGGCTCTGATTTGGTTATTTTGTGCAGCGGAATGGCTCCTCCGCGGCGTGGCGTCTGCACGCAAGATGCACGGCCGAATCCGGCATGGCATCGCAAATCGCAATGGGCTAGCGTCGTCGCAACGGCCGCCGGGAGAGAGCCATGAAATCGCCGATCTGCGACATGCTGGGCATCGAGTTCCCGCTGCTCGCCTTCAGCCATTGCCGCGACGTCGTTGCCGCCGTCAGCCGCGCCGGCGGCTTTGGCGTGCTCGGCGCGACCGCACATACACCTGACACGCTCGAACGCGAGCTGACATGGATCGACGACCACGTCGACGGCAAGCCCTACGGCATCGACGTGCTGATCCCCGAAAACATCTCGACTTCAGGCGAGAAGGACGTCACCTGGAAGAGCCTGGAAGCGCGCGTGCCGCCGGAGCACCGCGCCTACACGCGCGACCTCCTGAAGAAATACGACATCGAACTGACCACAACCAGCGTGGCCGACAACCAGCCGCAGCCCTTCGACGCGAAGACCGCGCTGGAGCTGCTCGAAGTCTCCTTCAATCATCCGATCCGGTTGATCGCCAATGCGCTCGGCGTACCGCCGAAAGGGATGATCGAGATGGGCAAGACGCACGGCGTGCCCGTCGCGGCCCTCGTCGGCGCCAAGGAGCATGCGTTGCGCCAGGTTGCGGCCGGCGTGGATATTCTCGTCGTGCAAGGCACCGAGGCCGGAGGCCATTGCGGCGAGGTCTCGACCATGGTGCTGGTGCCGGAGGTGATCAAGGCGATCAAGCCGATCCGCGACGTGCCGGTGCTGGCGGCCGGCGGCATCATGACGGGACGGCAGATGGCGGCCTGCATGGCGATGGGCGCCGCCGGTGCCTGGACCGGCTCGGTGTGGCTCGCCACCGTCGAGGCCGAAACCTCGGAGATATTTCGCGAGAAGATGATCGCCGCGTCGTCCCGCGACGCGATCCGCTCCAAGGGGCGCACCGGCAAGCCGGCCCGTCAGCTCCGCTCGGTCTGGACCGATGCCTGGGACCGCGCGCCGGAAAGCCCGGGCGCGCTGCCGATGCCGCTGCAAAGCATCATCAGCCGCGACGCCTTCAACTCGATCGATCGCGCCGCCGCGAGCGGCAACGCCAAGGCGCGCGACCTCGTCAGCTATTTCGTCGGCCAGGGCGTCGGGTTGATCGACAGCGTGAAGTCGGCGGGCGCCGTGGTCCAGGAGTTCAAGGAAGAGTTCGCCGAAGCCGTCGAGCACATGAATGCACTGGTGGCGGAGTGATGGTGCGCGCGGCCCATCCTTCGAGGCTCGCCCAGCGGCGCGATGCGCCGCTCAGCTCGCACCTCCAGCGACAATGGCTTCGCCATTGTGCAGGGATGACGCTGTCCCCGTAGCCGTCACCCTGAGGTGGCCGCTTCTTCAGCGGCCCTCGAAGGGCGACGGCGTGCCGAGAATCTGAAACGTGAAGCAAGAAGAAATGACCAAGACCAACATCCCCGAAGACCGCATCCCCGTCATCGTCGGCGTCGGCGAGATCGTCGATCGCCCCAAGGACATCACCGCGGGCCTCGAGCCGCTCGACCTGCTGGAGCAGGCACTGCGGCGCGCCGAGGCGGATGCCGGCGCAAAGCTGCTTGGCGAGGTGCAGTCGCTCGACGTCGTCAACTTCCTGAGCTGGCGCTATCGCGATCCCGAGAAGCTTTTGGCGCAACGGCTCGGCGTTACGCCCGCGCATAGCCATTACGGCCCGGTCGGGGGCGAGAGCCCGATTCGCTTCATCCACGAAGCCGCCAAGCGTATCGCACGTGGCGAGTGCACCGTGGCCGCGGTCTGCGGCGCGGAGGCCCAGTCGACCGCGACCAAAGCAGAGCGCGCCGGCGCCAAACTGCCATGGACGCCGTTCGCGCATGACGTCGAGGAACCCAAGCGCGGCGCGGCCTTTCAGAAGCCGCTGGCCGTGACGCTCGGTGTGTTCCGCCCCGTCACCGTCTATCCCTTCTACGAAGCCGCCACCTCCGCCCATTGGGGCCAGACGCCGCGCGAAGCGATGGCGGAATCAGGCACGCTCTGGTCGCGATATTCGGAAGCCGCCGCGCAAAATCCCAACGCCTGGCTGAAGCGGCGCTATGCGCCGGACGAGATCACGACCCCGACCGCGGACAACCGGCTGATCGCATGGCCCTACAACAAGCTCATGGTCGCCAATCCCAGCGTCAACATGGGCGGCGCGCTGCTGCTGACGAGCCTTGCCAAGGCGCGCGCGCTCGGCATTGCCGAGGACAAGCTGGTTTACCCACTTGGCGGTGCCTCGGCGGAAGAGCCGCGCGACTATCTGTTGCGTGACCAGTTCTACGAGAGCCATCCGCAGAATGCGGTGCTGAAAGCGGTGATGGATCTCGCCGGCGGCGACGGCAAGAAGTTCGACGCGATCGAGCTCTACAGCTGCTTCCCCTGCGTGCCCAAGATGGCGCGGCGGACGCTCGGCCTCGGTGCCGACGTGCAGCCGACCGTGACCGGCGGCCTCACCTTCTTCGGCGCGCCGCTCAACACCTACATGACCCACGCCGCCTGCGCGATGGTGCGCCGGGTGCGCGATGGCGCGAAACTCGGCCTGCTCTACGGCCAGGGCGGCTTCGTCACCAAGCACCACGCGCTGGTCGTGGCAAAGGCGCCGCCGCGTGAAGCGCTGGCCCAGGAAACCAGCGTGCAAGCCGAGGCCGACCGCAACAAGCGCGCGGTGCCGGACTTCGTCACGGAGGTCTCAGGCAAGGCCAAGGTCGAGAGCTTTACTGTGCTCTACGGCCGTGGCGGCGATGTCGAGCACGGCGTGGTGATGCTGCGCACGGAAGACGACCGGCGCACGCTGGCGCGGATCCCGGCGAGCGATAGCGCGACGCTGGCGCATCTGTTGAATATGAACCGCACCCCGGTGGGGTCACTGGGCGAGATCAAGATGGCCGCGGACAGCGTGCCGGAGTGGCGGGCGGCGTAGATCTCGTAGGGCGGGCAAAGGCGCTCTTGCGCCGTGCCCACCATCTTCGAGATCGCATGAGGTGGTGGGCACGCTTCGCTTTGCCTACCCTACGAGACCGAGCCTAGCTTTTCGGCGACTGCTTCTCGGATGCCGTGGCCGGCTTGCCCTTGGCGCCGACGACGCGCACCGCATCGCCGTCGGAAAGACCATCCGGCGGGGCTGTGATGACGCGGTCATCCGCGGCAATCCCGGAGGCGAGTTCGATCTCCTTGCCAAGATCGCGAGCGATCGTCACCGGCTTGAACAGCACCTTGTCGTCTGGACCGACCGTCGCAATGCGCAGTCCATTGCTGTTGAAGATCAGCGCGCTGGCGGGAATGCTGAGCGGCGCGGAGTCGCGCTGGAGGTTCAACTTCACGCTGGCATAGCCGCCGGGCATCAGCTCGCCCGCGGAATTGTCCAGACCAAGCTGCATGCGCGTGGTGCCCGAGGCGACGTCGACGGCCTGCGATGAGGCCTCCACCGTCGCCTGGAAGGTCCGGTTCGGATATTCCGGCAACGCGATGGTCGCCTTGGCGCCCATCTTGATCGCGGGAACGTAGTTCTGGGGCACGTTGATGTAGACGCGCAGCTTGGTGATGTCGGAGACCACGAACATCGCCGGGCCCGAGCCGCCGCCGGAATTGATCAGCGCACCGACGTCGGTGTCGCGCGCCGTGACGACACCGTCGAACGGCGCGGTGATCTTCTTGTAACCGGCCAGCGCTTCCAGCCGCTCGACATTGGCCTGGCCCGAGCGAACCGCTGCGTTCTTGTTGGAGAGATCGGCGGTGCGCTCGTCGATTTCCTGCGCGGAGACGAAATTGGAGGCGACCAGCGTCTTGCGGCGATTGAGGGTCGCTTCCGACAGCCTTGCGCTGGACTGCTGGCTGGCGAGGTCGGCGCGCGCCTGGAGCAGTTGCTGGTCGAGGTCGGGCGCCTCGATCTCGGCGATCACCTGACCGGCCTTGACGCGCGCACCGATGTCGGCGCTCCAGTTCTTGAGATAGCCGGGGACGCGGGCAAAGATCGGCGCGCGATAATAGGCTTCGAGGCGGCCCGGCAGGTCGATGGTCGAATTGAGAGCCTTGGCGTTGGGCAAGGTCACCGCGACGCTCGGAACGGCCTGATCATCAGTCCATTCCTTCAGCTTGGAGCCCTGCTCCTCGCGGGCACGAATGCCGGTGCCGACGACGAGGCCTGCCGCAATCAGCGCCACCACGCCGAAGATGCCCAGTTTCCGGTGCGACACCGGGGAGCGGGGTTCAGTGGGCGACATGCGGAGTCTCCAAGGGGGCGGCGGCTTTGGCGCCTTGTTTCTTGTGTACCATACTGAACACCACGGGAACAAACATCAGCGTGGCGAAAGTTGCAAAGATCAGGCCGCCGATCACGGCGCGGCCGAGCGGCGCATTCTGCTCGCCGCCCTCGCCCAGTCCCAGAGCCATCGGCGCCATGCCGATGATCATGGCGAGCGCCGTCATCAGCACCGGGCGGAACCGGACGAAGCCGGCTTCGAGCGCGGCTGCGATGGGATCGCCCAGTTCCTCGTAGCGCTCGCGGGCGAAGGAGATCACGAGCACGCTGTTGGCGGTGGCGACACCCATGCACATGATGGCGCCGGTGAGCGCCGGCACCGACAGCGTCGTCTCCGTCATGAACAGCATCCAGACGATGCCGGCGAGCGCGGCCGGCAGCGCCGTAATGATCACGAACGGATCCGACCAGGACTGGAAGTTCACCACGATCAGGAAGTAGATCAGCACCACCGCGCCGAGCAGGCCGAACAGCAGGCCGGTGAAGGCGCTGTTCATGGTCTGCACCTGGCCGAGCAGGACGACGGAGGAGCCTTTCGGGACTTCGCCAGCAGTGTCGGCGATGATCTGGCGGATGTCGGTCGCGACCGCGCCGAGATCCCGGCCCGAGGTCGTGGCGAATATCTGCACAAGGTTCTGGATGTCGTATTGCGAGACTACCGCGCTCGAGGTCGAGCGCTTGATGTCGGCAATGCCGCCGAGGATCGGCGACTGCGCATTGCCGGTGGCCGTGATCGGCAGCGTCTGCAGCGCGCTGAGCGAGTCGATCTGGTATTGCGGCGTCTGCATCACGATCGAGTAGGACACGCCGTTGTCAGGGTTGAGATAGTAGGTCGGCGCGACTTGCGAGGAGCCGGCGAGATTGACGACAAGGCTGTTGGTGACGTCGCGCTCGGTCAGGCCGACATATTGCGCGCGGGTACGGTCGACATCGATGTTGAATGTCGGCAGGTTCGGCGATTGCTGGATGCGCGCATCGGCAACACCCGGAATCTTGCGGACCTTTGCCAGCAGGCTGTTGGCATAGACGAAGTTCGCGCCGAGATTGGCACCGCGGATCTGGAGATCGATCGGCGCCGGCGCACCGAAATTCAGGATCTGGCTGACGATGTCGGCCGGCAGGAAGGCGAAGCTGACGCCGGGGAACAGACGCGGCAATTGCTCGCGCAGCACCTTCACGTGCTCTTCCGTGGGCTTGTGGCCTTCCTTCAGCTTGATCTGGATGTCGCCGTCCTGCGGACCGATCACACCGGTGTTGTTGTAGGTCATGTTGATGCCGGAGATCGGCATGCCGATGTTGTCGGTCATGGTCTCGATCTCGCCCGGGATCAGCTTGCGGACCGCCTTCTGCACGTCGGCAAGCTGGTTGGCAGTCTCCTCGACGCGGGTGCCCACCTGGGTGCGGACATGCATCAGGATGTTGCCGGCATCGACCGCGGGAAAGAAGTTGCGGCCCAGGAACGGCACCAGCGCGAAGGACGCGCCGACCACGCAGAGGAATCCGATCACGAATACCGCGCGATGCGCGAGTGCGAGCCCGAGAAAGTCATGGTAGCCGCCGCGAATGCGCTCGAACCGCTTCTCGAAACCGCGCTGGAACCAGACCAGCGGATTGCGCGACTTCGGCGGCTCACCCTCGTGATGGACGTGCGGCTTCAGCAGGTAATTCGCCATGGTCGGCACCAGCGTGCGCGACAGGAGGAACGACCAGATCATCGCGAACATCACGGCTTCCGCCATCGGCACGAACAGGAAGCGCGCGACGCCGGTGAGGAAGAACATCGGCACGAACACGATGCAGATACACAGCAGCGACACGAAGGCCGGCGTCACGATCTGGTTGGCGCCGTCGAGGATCGACTGCTCGACCGGCTTGCCCTGCTCCAGATGGTAGTTGATGTTCTCGATGGTCACGGTGGCGTCGTCGACGAGGATGCCGACCGCGAGCGCGAGACCGCCGAGCGTCATGATGTTCAGCGTCTCGCCGATCGCCGACAGCATGATGATGGCACCGAGCACCGAGAGCGGGATCGAGACCGCGATGATCACGGTCGAGCGCCAGCTGCCGAGGAACAGCAGGATCATGACGCTGGTCAGCAGCGCCGCGATCACGCCTTCGAAGGCAACGCCCTCGATCGCGCCGCGCACGAACACCGACTGGTCGCCGATGAAGCCGATCTTCAGCGCATCGGGCAGCTGGTCCTTGACGTCGATCACCTTCTGCTTGATGCCGGCGATGATATCGAGCGTCGAGGTCGCCCCCGCCTTCAGCACCATCATCAGCACCGAGCGGTTGCCGTCGACATGGACGATGTTGGTCTGCGGCGGGTTGCCGTCGCGCACGGTGGCGACGTCGCGCACATAGACCATCGCGCCGTTGACGGTCTTGATCGGCAGACTGCCGAGCTCGTCGATCTTGAGCGGCGAGTTGTTGAGCTGGATGCTGTATTCGAACTGGCCGATCTTCTGGGTACCGACCGGCGTGATCAGGTTTTGCGCGGCGAGCGCGTTGGCGACGTCCTGGCCCGACAGGCCGCGGGCCTGGAGCGCGGTCGGATCGAGGTCGATCTGGACCTGGCGCTGCTTGCCGCCGAACGGGTACGGGATCGCCGCGCCCGGCACCGTCACCAGCGGCGTGCGCAGATTGTTGATGCCGATATCGGCGAGGTTCTGCTCGGTCAGGCCATCGCCCGACAATGCCACCTGGATGATCGGCACGGTCGAGGCCGAGTAGTTCAGGATCAAGGGCGGCGTCGCGCCCGGCGGCATCTGCTTGATCAGCGTCTGCGAGATCGCGGTGACCTGGGCGTTGGCGGTGCGGATGTCGACGTTCGGCTGGAAGAAGATCTTGATGATGCCAAAGCCGTTATAGGAGTTGGCGGTGATGTGCTCGATGTCGTTGACGGTCGTCGTCAGCGCGCGCTGGAACGGGGTGGTGATGCGGCCGGACATCTGGTCCGGCGGCAGGCCGGTGTACTGCCAGACCACGCCGATCACCGGGATGCGGATGTCCGGGAAGATGTCGGTCGGCGTCCGCAGCGCGGCCAGCGGTCCGATGATCAGAAGCAGGAGCGCGAGCACGACAAACGTGTAGGGCCGGCTCAGGGCAATACGGACCAGAGCAATCATTCGTCAGGCAATTCCAAATCGGGGGTCAGGGAACGCGCCCCCACGGTTTCCCTAGGCTGATTTACCCGAACACCGCTGAAATGGCCAACGACAGCGCCGGCCGCCGCGGTCACTTCCCTGCTATCGCACCGCGGAATCGCATTCCAGATATGCAGCTTTTACCCGCAAGGTTACGGGAGGCGGCTCGGCGCATGTAAAAAGCGGCGCCCGGGGGCGCCGCTTTCAAAACCGCTGGCGCTTCCCGCTCAGGCCGCGCGAACGTTGGTCAGGAACTTGCTGACCTCGGTCTGAAGACGGTTGGAGTCGTTCGACAGCATCTGCGCTGCCGACAGCACCTGCGAGGAGGCCGTGCCGGTCTCGGTCGCGCCACGCTGCACGTCGGTGATATTGGAGGACACCTGCTGGGTACCCTGGGCGGCCTGCTGCACGTTGCGGGCGATTTCCTGGGTCGCTGCGCCCTGCTCTTCCACCGCCGCAGCAATGGCGGAGGAAATTTCCGACAGACGCTCGATGGTCGAAGAGATCTCCTTGATGGCGCCGACCGAATCGTTGGTCGCCGCCTGGATGCCGGAGATCTGCTGGCCAATCTCGCCGGTCGCTTTCGCGGTCTGCTCGGCGAGCGCCTTCACCTCGGAGGCGACCACCGCGAAGCCGCGGCCGGCTTCACCGGCACGCGCCGCCTCGATGGTGGCGTTCAGCGCCAGCAGGTTGGTCTGGCCGGCAATCGTGTTGATCAGCTCGACGACATCGCCGATGCGGGATGCCGCCTTGGAGAGCTCGCTGACGCGCTCGGTGGTGGCACGGGCCTGGCCGACGGCATCGCCTGCCATACGGGCCGATTCCTGCACCTGACGGCTGATCTCGCCCACCGACGAGGCCATCTCCTCGGTCGCCGAGGCCACCGACTGCACGTTGGTCGAGGCTTCCTCCGAAGCACCGGCAACGGTGGTCGCCAGCCGCTGGGAGCGGTCGGCTGTCGAGGTCAACGTCGAGGCGGAGGCTTCGAGCTGGGTCGAGGCCGAGGACACGGTCTGGACGATCTCGCCGATCATGGTTTCGAAATCGCGGGTGATGCCGTCGACGCGGCGGCCGCGCTCGATCTTGGCTTCGGCATCGGCCGCGGCAGCTTCGTCAGCGGCCTTCTTGGCGATCAGCGCTTCCTTGAAGATCTGGAGCACGTCGGCCATGGCGCCGATCTCGGTCTTCTCGCCGCGATGCGGGACCTCGGCGGAGAGGTCGCCCTTGCCCAGCGCCTGCATCGGCTGGATGATCGAGTTGATGCCGGCGGAGACGTCCTGGACCAGATAGAAGCTGACGCCGATGCCGATGATGACGGCAGCGCCGAGGATGATCGAGACCAGCATGAAGGCGTAGTAGTAGCTGTCGGCGGCGTCCGCGGCAGCCTGGTCGCCACCCTTGGTGTTGAGCTCGATGTCCTTGGTCAGGACCTCGTCCGCCGCAAGGCCGATCTTGTTGACCGTCTTGCTGTTCAGCTCCTGGGCGTCATGCGGGACCTTTCCGGCCTCCTTGCGCGACAGGGCGAAAACCTCTTCGGTGCCCTTCTTGTAATCGTCCCAGAGCTTGGACCAATCGTTGTAAAGCTTTCGCTCCTCGGGCGAGGTGATCATCGGCTCGTAGGCCTTGCGGGACTTGGCAAGCGCCTCCAGCACGGTGCCGGCAGTCTTCTCGTTGGCGAGCTTCTCCTCGACGGTCTCGGAGAGCATGTGCTGGCGCACCACGTTGCGATAGGTGATGACGCTGGCCCGGAGTTCGCCAAGCACCCGCACACTGGGCAGCCAGCTTGTGGTGATCTCGGAGGTGTTGGCGTTCATCGACCGCATCTTCATGACGGCGAGCAGGCCCATGCCGGTCATTGCGACCAGCAGGAACGCCACGACACTGATGATTTTGGCGCGGATGGAAACGGTGGCGAGCATAATCGTGTCTCTTTGTGCTGGCGCGGCGGCGCCGCCTGAAGTTTTACGAATCAACCAAAGGGAGCAGCACCGACATCCAACACGAGAGCACCTGTGCGAATGTTAACTACGACTCCGTACGAGTACGGAACCTTAAAGAAGTGAATGAGGGACTAAAAACGCCCTGCGCTCAGCGCATGAGCCCAAGCGCATCGGCAAAAAACGCGGGGCCACCGAAGTTGCCGGACTTCAGCGCGAGCAGCATGTCGCCGGCTTCAGCGCCCACCGCGCGCAGCACCGGGACGCCGGCAGCGATCTCCGCACCCACGAGAAAACCGGGAATCCCGAGGCGGTCGACGACCGCGCCGGAGGTCTCGCCGCCGGCCACGACCAGCCGCCGAACACCTGATTTCACTAGGTTTTCCGCAATGTCGGCCATCGCCTGCTCGATCGCGTGACCGGCCGCATCGCGGCCGTGACGCGCCTGCAAGGCGGCCACCTGATCCGGCGTCGCGCTCGACGCAATCAGGACCGGACCGTCAGCAAGTCTCGGCTTCGCCCAGGCGATCGCGCGCTGCACCTCGTCCGCTCCCGTAAGAATACGGTCCTGATCGAGATGGAGCACCGGCATGACGCGTTCGGCATTGGCGATCTGCTGAAGGGTTGCCTGTGAGCAACTTCCGGCGAGGCAAGCCGCCGGTCCGCCGACGGCGGAATCCCACCCGCCGGTGCCGGCGGCCGACTTGACCTTGCCGGTCGAGACCAGCGCCCGCGCCAGCCCGAGGCCGATGCCGGAGGCACCGACCGACAGCCGATGCTGAGCGGCGACGAGGCCGATGGTCTCGAGATCGCGGTCGAACACGGCGTCGATGATGGCGGCGCCGATGCCCTTGCCCGCGAGATCGGCCAGCCGAGCCCGTACGGCCTCCGCGCCGCGGGTGACGGTCGCGAGATCCACGAGGCCCACCTGCGTCTTGCTCTGGCGCGCCAGCACCCGCACGAGGTTGGAATCGCGCATCGGATTGAGCGGATGGTCCTTCAGCGGGCTCTCGTTCAGCGGCACCGCGCCGACGAAGAGGTTGCCCTGGTAGACGGTGCGGCCGGTCTCCGGGAAAGCAGGCGTCACCAAAACGGCACCGTCGCTGCCATCGACGCGCAGTGCGTCCATCACCGGGCCGATGTTGCCGGCATCGGTGGAATCGAAGGTCGAGCAGATCTTGAACAACACATGGCCCGCACCGCGACTGCGGAGCCATTTCTCCGCCGCACGCGAGCGCGATACCGCGAGCCCCGCCTCGATCGAACGGCTCTTCAGCGACACCACGACGGCATCGACCTCGGGCAACGCCAGATCATCGGCAGGTATGCCGATGGTCTGCACGGTGCGCAGGCCCGCGCGGGTCAGCGTGTTGGCAAGATCCGAGGCGCCGGTGTAGTCGTCGGCGATGCAACCCAGCGCGAGCGTCACGGCTTCACTCCGGCATAAGGCCTGAACCAGGCAAGGCCATCGGTGGTCTTGCCGCGCGGATTGTATTCGCAGCCCACGAAGCCGGCATAGCCGAGCCGGTCGAGCTCTTCGAACAGGAACGGATAGTTCAGCTCCTCGCCGTCGGGCTCGTTGCGCGAGGGAATGCTGGCGATCTGGATGTGGCCGACGATCGGCATCATCTCGCGCAGGCGCATGGTGACGTCGCCGTGGATGATTCCGCAGTGATAAATGTCGAATTGAAGCTTCAGGTTCGCAAGCCTCAGCTCCTGGATCAGGTCGCGCGCGAAGCCGAAATCGTTGAGGAAGTAGCCGGGCACGTTGCGCGCGTTGATCGGCTCGAGCACGATGTCGATGCCGTGCGGCGCGAAGAACTCCGCGGCCCATGCCACCGATTTGTAGAACGCCTCGATCGCGACGCGCTCGCCGCGATTGGCGATGCCGGCCATCAGGTGCAGGCGCTTGACGCCGGTCGCCTTGGCGTAAGGCAGCGCCGTCTCCAGGCTCGTCTTGAGCTCATTGAAGCGCGAGGGGAGCGCCGCAAAGCCTTTCTCGCCGGCATTCCAATCGCCCGGCGGCAGGTTGAACAGCGCTTGCGTCAGGCCGTTGCGCTTGAGCCGCTCGCCGATCGCCTCGGCCGGATGCTCATAGGGAAACAGGAACTCGACGGCGGTGAAGCCCGCTTGCGCGGCGGCATCGAAGCGGTCGAGGAACGGCACCTCGGTGAACATCATCGAGAGGTTGGCGGCGAAACGGGGCATTGGAAATCCTCTGAGCTCTACTTGTCGCCGGGAAGTTTGACGCCGGTGACCTGCGCATACATGCGCGCCACCGAGGCGTCGTCGTCGCGGCCCATGCCGGCGGCTGATGTCATCAAAAACATCTGCAGCGCTGCGGCCGAGACCGGCACCGGGAATCTGGCGCTGCGCGCCATGTCCTGGATGATGCCGAGATCCTTGACGAAGATCTCGACCGCACTGCGCGGCGTGTAGTCGCCGTCGAGCACGTGCGGCATGCGGTTCTCGAACATCCAGGAATTGCCGGCGGAGGCCGTGATAACCTCGTAGACCTTGCGGATGTCGAGGCCCTGCTTGGCCGCGAACGCGATCGCTTCGCTGGCCGCGGCGATATGCACGCCGGCCAGCAACTGGTTGATCATCTTGAAGGCGGCGCCCTGCCCTGCGGCATCGCCGAGCTCGTAGAGCTTTGCCGCCATGGCATCGAGTGCCGGGCGCGCTTTTGCAAACGCAGCCGGACTGCCGGAGGCAAGGATCGTCAGCTCACCCTGGGCTGCGCGCTGCGCGCCGCCGGAGATCGGCGCATCCAGATAATGCCGGCCGGTCGCCTCCAATTGCTTGGCGAGGCGCCGCGCCACGTCGGGGTCCATCGTGGCCGACGACAGAAAGACGCTATCCTTCGGCAAGGTCTCGGCGACGCCGTCCTTGCCGAACAGGATGGTCTCGGTCTGGGCCGCATTGACGACGACGCTGACGACGATATCCGCGCCCTTGGCCGCCTCAGACGGCGTCTTGGCGCCCGCGCCGCCGTCCTTCACAAAGCGCGCCACCGCATCGGCCGAAACGTCGCAACCGGTGACAGAATGGCCGGCGCGCTTCAGCGAGGTCGCCATGCCGTATCCCATCGAGCCGAGTCCAATGACGGCGATGCGCTGATGTTGTGAATTGGAGGCGGCCATGCACTAACCCTTCAACTAACCTTGCAAACGTTTCCCGAGGGGCCGCCTTTGCGGCGGCTCGCTGAACCGAATAACACGGCTTGGCCGCGCTGCCAAAGCGTGAGACAAGCGGACATGACGGCCATGAGAACTGAAACGCGCAACGAGACCCGGCTGCGCGAGGATATCTGCCGGTTCGGACGGTCCCTGTTCGAGCGCGGGCTGACGCCGGGCTCCTCCGGCAATATCAGCGTCCGGCTGGATGGCGGTGGCTGGCTGGTGACGCCGACCAACGCCTCGCTCGGTTTCCTCGATCCCGCAAAGCTGTCGCGGCTGGACGATCAGGGCCGGCTGGTGTCGGGCGATGCGCCGACCAAGGAGGTTCCGCTGCACACCGCGCTCTACGACACGCGCGGAAGCGCGCGCGCGATCGTGCATCTGCACTCCACCCATTCGGTCGCGCTCTCGATGCTGCCCGAGATCGACCCGCGCGCCGCGCTGCCGCCGATGACGGCCTATTATCTGATGAAATGCGGCGCCACCGCGCTCGTGCCCTATTACCGCCCCGGCGATCCCGCGGTCGCCGATGCGATCAAGGGACTGGCGGGGAAATACTCATCCGTGCTGCTCGCCAATCACGGCCCGGTGGTTGCCGGCGATACGCTGGAAGCGGCGGTATTCGCGACCGAGGAGCTGGAGGAGACGGCGAAGCTGTACCTGCTGCTGCGCGGGATGAACCCGCGCTATCTTTCGCCGGAACAGGTGACGGATCTGGTGAAGGTGTTCGGGGTGACACTGCCGGAGCATGGGCACGAGCATTAGTGCCCGTACTGTCATGGACGGATTAACGCCGCCTCACCCACCGCTGTCATTCCCCGCGAAGGCGGGGAATCCAGTACGCCGCGGCTTCTCCGTAGCCAACTGATGTCTCTGGAATACTGGATCGCCCGCCTTCGCGGGCGATGACACCGATCGTGTAGTAACTACAGCCCCAGATACGCCTTGCGGACGTCCGGATTGCCCCTGATCTCGGCCGCCGGGCCCTGCATCAGCACGCGGCCGGTTTGCAGGATGTAGGCACGGTCGGCGATCTCGAGGCACTCGGCCATGCGCTGCTCGACGATCAAGACGGTCATGCCGGAGTCTCGGATGAGCTTCACCGCCTGAAAAATCTCGTCGACCAGTTTCGGCATGATGCCCTGCGAGGGCTCGTCCAGCATCAGGAGACGCGGGCGCGTCATCAGCGCGCGGCCGATGGCGAGCATCTGCTGTTCGCCGCCGGAGAGCGTCTCGGCGCGCTGATCGAGGCGTTCGGACAGGCGCGGGAACAGCTTGAAGACGAGATCGAGCGGTTCTTCGCGGTTCGCCTCGCCGCGATAGAGATAGCTGCCGAGGCGGAGATTGTCGCGCACCGACAGGCGCGGGAACAGTCGGCGATTCTCCGGCACATAGGCGATGCCGGTGGCCGTGATGTGATGTTGCGCCATGCCGTCGAGGCGCTTGCCGTCGAACGTCACGGTGCCCGACCGCGGACGCTCGGCACCGGCGATGGATTTCAGCAGCGTCGACTTGCCCGCACCGTTGGCGCCGGCGACGCAGACGATCTCGCCCTTCTGGACCTCGATCGAGACCGCGGAGATCGCAACCAGGCCCTGATAGGCGGTCGTGACTTCATGCACCGACAGCATGACGATCTCCCAGATATGCCTTGATCACCTTGGGATCGCGGACGACGTCGGAGGGCTTGCCCTCGACCAGGACCTTGCCGAGGTCGAGCACGATGGCGCGGTCGACCAGCGGCATCACGATCTCCATGACATGCTCGACCATCAGCACGGTGATGCCGGCGTCACGTACCTTGCGTACGAGCGCGACACCCGTCTGCGCCTCGGTCGGCGTCAGGCCGGTGAGGACTTCGTCGAGCAGCAGCAGCTTGGGTTCGGTCGCGAGCGCACGTGCGACTTCGAGACGGCGCTTCTCGGCCGGCACGAGATCGCTCGCGAGCACGTTGGCACGCGGGGCAAGGCCGGTGAATTCCAGCACCTCATGCGCCTTGCGGCGGGCTTCCCGCATCACGGTGTTGCGCACGAGGGCGCCGACGATGACATTGTCGATGACGGTCATGGTCTCGAAACTCTTGACCACCTGGAAGGTGCGACCGACGCCGCGCTGGCAGCGCACCGCTGCCGGCAGATGGGTGACATCCTCGCCGTCGAACCAGATCGATCCCTGCGTCGGCGGCAGCACGCCGGCGATGAGGTTGAACAGCGTCGACTTGCCGGCGCCGTTGGGGCCGATCAGGCCGACGATCTCGCCGCGGCCGACCGAGATCGAGACGTCGCTGTTGGCGACGAGGCCGCCGAACCGCTGCCAGACGCCGCGGGTTTCAAGGAGCGCGGTCATCGTGCGGCTCCCGTCTTCTTCGGGCGTGAAAACAGGCTCAACAACCCGCGCGGCAGGGCCAGTGAGATCAGGACGATGAGCGTGCCGTAGACGATGAGATCGACGCCGCGTCCCGAGCCGCCGAACTTGAAGCGCGTCAGCTCGGTCAGCGGGATCAGAATGGCGGCGCCGAGCACCGGCCCCCAAAGGGTGCCGATGCCGCCGAGCACGGCCGGCAGTGCCATCAACAGCGAAAACTGGAAGCCCATGACGCTTTCGGGATCGATGTAGGAGACGAACTGGGCGTAGAAGCTGCCGCCCACCGCGACCAGGAAGGCTGAGACGGCGGCTGCGCCCATCTTGGAATTGAACACGACGACGCCGAGGCTTTCGGCCGCTTCCGGATTGTCCTTCACCGCGCGCCACCAGAAGCCCCATTTGGAGTTTTCCAGCCACCAGGTGACGAACCAGGCGAGGCAGCAGAGCGCCAGCGCGAAATAGAAGTACGGCAGTTTGGTACGGAGGAACTGAAATTTCAGCCAGCTGTCGCCGCGGACCGGAATGGTGATGCCCATCGCGGCGCCGGCCCACTCCCAGTTATGGAACAGAAGCAGGCCGATTTCGGCGATGACGATGGTTGCGATCACGAAGTAATGGCCGCGCAGGCGGAAGAAGGGATAGCCGAGTCCCATGGCGATCAGCGCGGACACCACGCCACCCGCCAGCATGCCGAACCAGGGCAGCACGCCGAACTTCATGAACAGCAGCTCGGTGGTGTAGGCACCCAGGCCGAAATACAGCGCGTGCCCGAGTGAGATCTGCCCGCAATAGCCGGACAGGATGTTCCAGCTCTGTGACAGCCCCGCATACATCAGCGTCAGGATGAGGATGTTCTGGACGACGACGTCCTTCACGAACAACGGCGTAAGCGCGGCAATCACCGTGAGCACCGCGGCGATGATGAGGTCGCGGCGGCGCCGCGCTACAAAATCCTTGTCCATCAGATCGATCCGAACAGGCCGCGCGGCCGGATGAAGACGACGAGCAGATAGACCGCGTAGATACCGACCGATTTCAGCGACGGCGGCAACACCAGCGCGGTGGTGGCTTCGACGAGACCGACGATGATGCCGCCGGCGAACGCCCCGAACACGCTGCCGAAGCCGCCGAGGGCCACGGTGACATAGGCGATCAGCGCAAACGACGCGCCGACATCAGGATAGATGTAGAAGAAGCTCGCCATGATCGCACCGGCAAGACCGACCAGCGCGGCGCCGAGGCCCCAGCCGAACGCGAACACGCGGTTCTTGTCGATGCCGACGAGTGCAACCGCCCCGGGATCTTCACGGGTGGCTTCCAGCGCGCGGCCAAAGTCGGTGCGGTGGATGAAGAAATAGAGGCCGGCAAAGGCGAGAATCGAGACCAGCGCGCCGACCAGTTGCGGCTCCGGCAGGAAGATGCCGGCAATCGAGATGGTTTTGCCACCGAGCCAGGATTGCGGAATGCTGCGATAATCAGGCGTGAAGAAGTACTGCGCGAGGCCGCGCATCACGATGGCCAGGCCGAAGGTGGAGAAGATCTGCACCATGCCGGCATTGGCCTTGGCCCGCATGGCGAAGCGCACAATCAAGAGATAGATGACCGCTCCGAACACGAACAGCGCCGCGGCGACCAATGGCGCCGACAGCAAGGGGTCGATCGCGAAGAAGGCGAACAGGAAGAAGGACAGGTACATCGCGATCATCAGGAACTCGCCATGGGCGAAGTTCGTGACGTCCATCAGGCCGAAGATCAGCGCGAGGCCGACGGCGATCAGTCCGTAGAGCAGGCCCATGAGCAGGCCGCTCGCGAGACTCTGGATAATGGCTTGGGCTGTCAACTCTAGTCCCCCGTTCGAAACGTCATCATTTGCTCCGTCATTGCGAGCGAAGCGAAGCAATCCAGAATGCCTCCGCGGCAATAGTCTGGATTGCTTCGTCGCTTCGCTCCTCGCAATGACGAGGCTCGCGCGACGATCTCGATTTGCTCCGCTGCCCCCGCAGCGCCTACTTCATCGGCCAGGTCGCTTCCGCGATCGCGGCCTGGGGCGGGAAAATGGTGACGAACTTGCCGCCGATATATTGCAGCAGAACCGGGTCGGCGTCGTTGTTCTGGCCCATCTCGTCGAACTTGACGCGCTTCCAGGGCATGATGGTCTGCTCGCCCGGGATGTCGGTCGCGGCCAGCGCGTCGCGAATCTTCTCGCCGTCGGCCGACTTGGCGCGGTTGATGGCGTCCGCAAGGATGATCAGGCCCATGAACTGGCGCGAGGTGAGATCGTTGAAGTCCTTGCCCGAGCGTGCCTTGAACATGTCGTTGATCTTGCCGACCATCGGGCGCTTCTGCGCGAGGTCGAGCGAGAAGGTGCCGCGCGAGATCACGCCTTCGAGCTTGTCGCCGACGGCGTCATAGAGCGCCTTCTCGGAGAAGCCGGCGTCCTGCGCCACGATCGCGTTCGGCTTGTAGCCGAGCTCGGCCATGGTCTTGACCAGCAGAATGCCGTCGGTGGTGTAGCTCGAGGGCATCAGCACGTCGGCATTGGCGCTCTTGAGCTGCTGCACTTCGGCCGAGAGCGAGGGCGAGTTGGCGCGGTACTTGATGTCGGTGACGATCTTGTAGCCGCGCTCGCCGGCGATCTTGGCCTGGGCGTTGCCGGAGTCGGTGCCGAAAATGGTGTCTTCGTGGAACAGCGACAGCGTCTCGATCTTGGTGCCCTTCTTCTTCATCGCGTCGAAGAAGTCGAACATCGCGGCCGAGTACATTTCGTCGTGCGGGGCGGCGCGGAAATAATATTTGAGGCCGCGGCGATGCAGGCTCGGCGAGGAGTTGTCGGCGGACACGAACGGGATCTGGTAGCGTTCGCAGATCTGGCTGACGGTGACCGCGACCGCGCTCTGGTAGGTGCCGATGACGGCGGAGACCTTCTCCTGCGTGATCAGGCGCTCGGCTTCGGCGCGCCCCTTCTGCGGGTCGGCCTGGTGGTCGGCGAACACGAGACGCACCTTGGCGCCGCCGAGGCCCGGCAGGCCCTCGCCCTTGGCCAGCGGCAGATCGAAATCGGTGTCCTTGTTGATGACCTCGAGCGCGGTCTCGTAGGCCTTCTGCGCGTCGACGCCCTGCTGGGCACTGCCGCCTGAGAACGGATAGATGACGCCGATCACGACTTCCGAGGTCTGGGCGCGTGCAGCGAGCGGCACCAGCGCGGCAGTGGCGGTGGCACCAAGCAGCACGTCGCGGCGAGAGATCGTCATGGCAAAGTCCTCTGTTACGGAATTTCGGCTGATCGAATGAAGTGATTGATGGATGCGGTAAAGCCCGAAGAAGCAGCAGAAGCTGCCTACTAAATCACGGCCATGGTCCTGTTCTTCAGATCCGTCACCAGCATCAGGCCGGGCGAATGCGTGATCGCGAACGGGAGTTTCGCGGCGTTGATCACCGATTGCGGCGTCACGCCGCAGGCCCAGAACACCGGAATCTCGTCGTCGGCGACGGGTACGGGATCACCATAGTCCGGCTTGGAAATGTCCTTGATGCCGATCAGATGCGGATGACCGAGATGCACGGGCGCGCCGTGCACGGCCGGATAACGCGAGGTGATCTGCACCGCGCGGATCGCATCGGCCGGCTTGAACGGGCGCATCGACACCACCATCGGACCTGCGAACGGACCCGACTCGCCGCAGGCGATGTTGGTGCGGTACATCGGCACCCGTACATCCTGCTCGATGTGGCGGATCGGCATGCCCTCGTCCAGCAGCGCCTCTTCGAACGAGAACGAGCAGCCGAGCACGAAGGTGACGAGATCGTCGCGCCAATGCTTGGTCACATCGGTCGGTTCGTCCACCACCTCGCCGTCGCGCCAGACGCGGTAGCGCGGCACGTCGGTGCGGATGTCGAGATCGGCGCCGAGCGCCGGGATGTGCGGACTGCCGACATCGGACATGCCGATGATCGGGCACGGTTTGGGATTGAGCTGGCAGAAGCGGTGAAAGGCGCTGGCGTATTCGGCCGGCAGTATCGCCAGATTACCCTGGACGAAGCCCGGGGCCACGCCGGCGGTGGAGCCGACCTGGCCGCCGCGGTAAGCGAGCCGGGCCTGGCGGCTTGGGAGGGTGTCGGGTGTTTCAGTTTGCTGCGCTGCCACCAAAACAGTCATGTGATCGACCTGCCTATAAACTCGACAAAGACAGCCAACACCAAGCATGCTATAAAGTCTAATCGTCCTTTCTAATCGATATCGATAAATTTGGCTTATCGATCGAGGAAATCCTTCCAATGCTGGACTTCAGGTCGATCGAGACTTTCCTCTGGGTTGTGAAGCTCGGCAGCTTTCGCGGCGCCGCAGCTCGGCTCAATACCACCCAACCAGCCATCTCCCAGCGCATCGCCCAGCTCGAGCGCGAGATGGGCGTGAAGCTGCTGAACCGCGACCACCGCGTCGCGTCGCCAACGCCGAGCGGGCGGCAGATGATGGTCTATGCCGAGAAGCTGATCGGCCTGCGCGCGCAGATGATGGCCGAGGTCGGCGACCGCTCGGCCATGCGCGGGGTGATGCGGCTCGGCGTCGCCGAAACCATCGTGCACACGTGGCTGCCGCGGCTGGTGAAAAGCATGAACGAGGTTTATCCGAACCTGTCGCTGGAGATCGAGGTCGACATCACGCCGAACCTCACCGCGCGCCTGCTCGCGCAGGAGATCGAGCTGGCGTTCGTGGTGGGACCGCTGTCGGCCTCCGGCGTCCACAATCGCGTGCTCGCGGATTATCCGATCGGCTTCCTCGCGAGCCCTGCGCTCGGCCTCGGGAAGGGCCCGGTGACGCTGGCCGAGCTGGCGCGGTTTCCGATCATCACCTTCCCGCGCAAGACCAAGCCCTACGAGGTCGTGCGCGAGGTGTTCGATCGGCCGGAATTGCCGCCGATCCGGCTGCACGCCTCCGCGTCGCTTGCGACCGTGATCCACATGGCGGTCGAAGGGCTTGGTATCGCCGTGATCCCCGACGCCATCGTCGAGAACGAACTCGCCGACGGGCGGCTGCAATTGCTCGACACCGAGCTCGCCATCACGCCCCTCACATTCACGGCGAGCTGGCTCGCCTCGCCCGACGTCGTGGCCATCGAGCGCGTCGCCGAGCTCGCACGGCAGATTGCGCAGAGCAGCCTCGCGGTTGACGCGCCCGCGCTGGCAGGCCATTGAAAAAGGCGCCGGATAATCGAGAGAACGACCGCATGAGCCGAGCCGCCACCAATCTGCAAATCGATTCCGCCCGCCTTTGGGGCTCGATCCACGAGACCGCGCAATTCGGCGCGACGGCCAAAGGCGGTGTGCGCCGGCTGACACTGAGCAGCGAAGACAAGCAGGTGCGCGACTGGTTCCGCGATGCCTGTGAGAAAGCCGGCCTCGAAGTGCATACCGATGCCCTCGGCTCGCAGTTCGGCCTGCGGAAGGGCCGCGACATGTCGAAGCTGCCCGTCGGCATCGGCTCGCATCTCGATACGCAACCGACCGGCGGCAAGTACGATGGCATCCTGGGCACGCTCGGCGCGCTGGAAGTGATCCGCACGCTGAACGACGCCGGCATCGAGACCGAGGCGCCGATCTGCGTCGTCAACTGGACCAACGAGGAAGGCTCGCGCTTCGCACCGGCGATGATGGCGTCTGCGGCCTATGTCGGCGATTTCACCACCGACGACATTCTGTCGCGCAAGGATATCGAGGGCACAACCGTCGGCCAGGCGCTCGACAGCATCGGCTATCGCGGCGACAAGCCGGTCGGCTCCCAGAAGCTCGGCTGCTTCGTCGAGCTGCACATCGAGCAGGGTCCGATCCTCGAAGCCGAAGGCAAGACCATCGGCGTGGTCGATTCCGGCCAGGGCGTGCTGTGGTACGACGGCAAGATTTCCGGCTTCGAGAGCCATGCGGGCTCGACCCCGATGCCTCTGCGGCGCGATGCGCTGGCGACGCTCTCCGAGATCGTGCTGGCGATGGAAGCCATCGCGAAGAAGCACGGACCCAAGGCGGTCGGCACCATCGGCGAAGCCGTGATCGCAAATCCCTCGCGCAACGTCATTCCCGGCGAGATCGCCTTCACCATGGATTGCCGCAGCGCCGATGGCGACATCATGGATGCGCTCGACCGCGATCTGCGCGCCGCCATTGCCGAGATCGCCGCCCGCCGCAAGGTCGAGGTCAAGATCGACCTGGTCTGGCGCAAGCCGCCGACGCATTTCGATCCCAAGCTGATCGCGGCGGTCGAGAATGCGGCGAACACGCTCGGCTATTCCTCGCGCCGCATCACGTCCGGCGCCGGCCACGACGCCTGCAATCTCAATACGGTGATGCCGGCGGCGATGGTGTTCGTGCCCTGCAAGGACGGCATCAGCCACAACGAGCTGGAGGACGCCACGCAGCCGGACTGCGCCGCGGGCACCAATGTTCTCATGCACACCGTGCTGGCGATCGCCGGCGTTGCTTCCTGATCGGAGAGAGCCATGCGCGGAGTTTTCGTCGACGCCAACGAAGCCCTCGCCGTGATCATGGAGCGGCTGGAGAAGCCCGGGGATCCCAAGGTGCGGATCCACCGGGATCCCGATATCAAGCCCGAGCAATATCCTGAAATCCTCGACGGCGCCGAGATCGCCATCGTCGACCACACCGCACTGCCGACCGAGGTCGCCAGGAAGTGCGCAGGGCTGAAGCACGTCGTGTTCCTCGGCACCGGCGCGCGCAGTTACATGAATCCGGAGGAGCTCGCCGAACTCGGCATCTCCGTGCACCTGATCAAGGGCTATGGCGACACGGCGGTCGCCGAATCCGCGATCGCGCTGATGTGGGCCTCGGCCCGCGTCATCGCGATGATGGACCGCGAGATGCGCGCCGGGAGCTGGCTGCGCGAGGACGGGATGCAGCTCACCGGCAAGACGCTCGGCCTGATCGGCTTCGGCGGCATCGCAGCCGAAGTCGCGCGCATCGCGTCGGGCAGCGGCATGAAGGTGATCGCCTGGAATCGCTCGCCGAAGAGCCATCCGGGCGTCGAATTTGTCGATCTCGACACGGTGCTGGCGAAGAGCGACGTCGTGTCGCTGCATCTGCTGCTCAACGACGAGACGCGCGGCATGATCACGCGCGAGAAGATTTTTGCGATGAAGCCCGGCGTCATCCTGATCAACACTGCCCGCGCCGCAGTCGTGGACGAGGCCGCGATGATCGATGCACTGAAATCGGGCCACATCCGCCATGCCGGCCTCGACGTCTTCAACATCGAACCCCTGCCCGGCGATCATCCGCTGACGAAGATTCCGAACGTGACGCTGTCGGCGCATTCGGCCTTCCGCACGCCGGAGGCCAGCGAGAACCTGATTGAAGCGGCGTGGATCCACTGCCGCCGGATCGTTAATTCGTAGGGTGGGTACGCCGAGCAGATGCGCGAAGCGCATCTGCTCGGCGTAACCCACCTCTTTGGTTTCCACGGAGACAAAAGTGGTGGGTTACGCCTTCGGCTAACTGTGGAATCTCAGGAGGTCGTCCATCGGTAGGCCGAGGCGGCTGATGGGTGGTTTGGCTTGCAGACTGCCGTGCGGGCGATGCCAGTTGTAGTGATGAAGCCAGATTGGCAGGTTTTTGGCGCGCTGATCTGAGGTGTCGTAGGCCCGAGCATAAGCCCACTCACGGAGCACTGTCTGGATGAAGCGCTCGGCCTTGCCGTTTGTTTGCGGTCTGTAGGGCCTGGTGAAGATGTGCTTGAGGCCGAGCTTGCTGCACGCTCTGGCAAAGGCCTTGGCGCGGTAGCAGGAGCCGTTGTCGGTCATGATGCCGGTGACCTTCATGCCGAGGCTGCGGTAGTAGGTGACGGCCTCCTTGAGGAAGGCGATGGCGCTCTCCTTTTTTTGATCTTGCCGGATCTGGGAGAAGGCCAGGCGCGATGCATCGTCGATGGCAACGTGGACGAACTCGTGGCCGGCGCCACGGCTTTCGCCCATCTGGCGATCGTGTGTGATGCGGTGGCCTGGTCTGACGAACCTGCCGAGCTTCTTGATGTCGATATGGATGAGTTCGCCGGGCTGCTCGCGTTCGTACCTGCGCACCGGTTCGGCGGGCTCCAGATCGCGTATCCGGCTTAATCCCAAGTGACGAAGGATGCGGCTGACAGTGGCCGGCGACACCTTAACCTCGGCTGCGATCTGCTTGCCGGTGTGGCGCTGCCGGCGCAACGTCTCGACGGCGGCGCGCGTGGCTGGCGGGGTTTGGCTTGGCGATGAAAGAGGCCTCGAGGAGCGATCCCGCAACCCTTCGACACCCTCCGCGCGGAACCGCTTGACCCATTTGGCAACGGTCTTCGCTGTCGTGTTGAACTGGTGGGCCGCGTCGGCTGGGCTCAGCCCGCCCTCGACGACGCTGCGCACCATCGCCTCTCGACCTTTGGGCGTCAAAGGCGCATTCTTGTGGACGTTCATCTGGTCTTTCCTTGGAATACTGAAGCTTCGCAACCTCAGCTTCCTCGGTTCAGACCAGATGGACAACCTCCTGAGAGACCAAAGCTAACCCACCCTACATCCCCGTCACATCGTAAAGGGACAAGAGCAAGAACAATGGCCGACTATCGCACCATCAAGGCAGAGCCGCTCACCAACGCCATCCGCGCCATCGTCAAGGCGGGCGGGTCTACGGACCGCGAAGCCGAGCTTGTGTCCACCAATCTCGTCGAGGCCAATCTCAAGGGACATGACTCGCACGGCGTCGGCATGATCCCGCGCTACGTCCAGAGCGTCACCAATGGCGGCCTCGCCGTGAACCAGCACGTCAAGATCGTGCTCGACACCGGTCCGCTTCTCACCCTCGACGGCCTCACCGGCTATGGCCAGGTGATCGGCCATGAAGCGATGGAGCTGGCGGCAGAGCGCGCCAAGCGCAACGGCGTGTGCCTCGTCGGTCTTTCCAACTCGCACCACATCGGCCGCATCGGCCACTGGGCCGAGCAGTGCATCGACCACGGACTGGTCTCGATCCACTTCGTCAACGTGATCTCCCGCCCGATCGTGGCGCCCTGGGGCGGCAGCGATGGGCGCCACGGCACCAACCCGTTCTGCGTCGGCATCCCGCGCAGGGGCAAGGACCCGATCGTGCTCGACTTCGCCACCAGCAGGATCGCGCAGGGCAAGACCCGCGTCGCCCACAACAAGGGCGTCGAGCTGGAGCCCGGCACCATCATCGACAATGAAGGCAAGCCCACCGTCAATCCGCGCTACACCGTGATCCCGCCGCACGGCGCCATCCTGCCGTTCGGCGAGCACAAGGGTTCGGGGCTCGCGCTGGTCTGCGAAATCCTCGGCGGCGCGCTCTCCGGCGGGCAGGCGGTCAAGGGCCCGTCTGACGGCAAGCACAACGTCCTCAACGGCATGCTCTCGATCATCATCGATCCGGACAAGCTCGGCACCGGCGAGAACCTGGCACGCGAAGTCGAGAGCTTTGTCGCCTGGCACACCGGCTCGCCGCCCGCCCCCGGCGTCGACAAGGTGAAGATCGCCGGCGAGCCCGAGCGCGAGACCAGGAAGAAGCGCCTCGCCGAAGGCATTCCAGTCGATCCGACCACATGGCAGGAGATTATCGAGGCCGGGAAGAAGTTCGGGCTGGACCAGGCCGCGATCGAGAAGATCGTGAGCTGATCGAGACGAGGCTTCTCGCTCGCGTGGTCCCGTCCTTGTGCACAATTGCGCAAAGATCTGGACTACGGCGAAACGTCTCCGCATCCGTGGGACGGATTTGAACCGGCTCCCGTTGTCTTGCGACAACGCGGATATCCCGGCTCACATCCGCCCCCGAGGTACGCATGCTCTCCCGTCTCGCAAAGTTCATGTCCCGCTCGAACGGCCCGTCAGATGCGGCCGACCTCTACCAGCAACGGCTTGCCATCTATGAAAACGAGCTGGGCGAGCCCGAATACAGCTTCAAGGACGGCGCGGAGCGCCGTATCGATATCCATGCCTTCGGCCGCGACTTCGTGCCGGTATGCGACGAAGGCTCTGACGAAGGCTATGTCCTTCTTACCAACGGCATGAGCGAGCAGCGGATGCCGGGCGTCCACGGAGACGCGAAGTCGCGCGCCGAACTGATGTGGTACGTCCGCGAACCGACGCCGGAGATCCGCGACAATCTGCGCTGGCTCGCCAAGCTGCCGTTCATCGACACGACCTGGTTCGGTTTCGGCCATCGGGTGGCGATGCCGTGGCCGCCGGTCGCGGGAACGGAGTTCGAGACGTTCCTGTTTCTCACGCCGGTCATCGGCCCGGACAAGCAAATCGCCGAGGCGCTCGAGATCGCGGGCGATCCGGTCGAGATCCTGACGGTGAACCTGATCTCGCATCAGGAGCTCGCCCTGATCAAGTCCAGGGGGCTCGATCCGTTTCTCGATCTTCTCGACGAGAACGATTATCCGCCGATCTTCGATCCGGCGCGGAAATCGTACGTGTAGGGTGGGTTAGCTGAGCGGATGCGCGAAGCGCGTCTGCTTGGCGTAACCCACCTCTTCTGTCTCTGCGGATACGAACAGTGGTGGGTTACGCCAGCGGACCACGCTTCGCGTGGCCGCAGGGCTAATCCGCCCTACGCAGTTCGCCCCGCCTAATCCACCATGTCCGCGACCGCCTTGCCGCAGGCCGTGGTGTCGGCGTTGCCGCCGAGGTCCTTGGTCCGCAGCGTGCGTTCGGCCAGTGTGCGTTCGATCGCCTCGACGATCGATTTGCCGGCGACCTTCTCGCCGAGGTGCTCGAGCATCATCGCGCCGGACCAGATCGCGCCGATCGGATTCGCAATGCCCTGCCCCGCAATGTCGGGCGCCGAGCCGTGCACCGGCTCGAACACCGAGGGGAAATCGCCCTCGGGATTGATGTTGCCCGACGGCGCGATGCCGATGGTGCCGGTGCAGGCCGGGCCGAGATCGGAGAGGATGTCGCCGAACAAATTGGAGCCGACCACGACGTCGAACCAGTCCGGATGCAGCACGAAGTTCGCAGTCAGAATGTCGATGTGGTACTTGTCCCACTTCACACCCGGAAACTTCTTCGCCATCGCCTCCACGCGTTCGTCCCAATAGGGCATGGTGATGGAGATGCCATTGGACTTGGTCGCGGAGGTCAGATGCTTCTTCGGTCGTGACTGCGCGAGTTCGAAGGCGAATTTGAGGATGCGATCGACGCCGGTGCGGGTCATCACCGTCTGCTGCGTGACGAACTCGCGGTCGGTGTCCGGGAACATGCGGCCGCCGACGGAGGAGTATTCGCCTTCGGTGTTTTCGCGCACCACCCAGAAGTCGATGTCACCGGACTTGCGGCCCGCCAGCGGCGACGGGACGCCGGGCATCAACCGCACGGGGCGCAAATTCACGTACTGGTCGAACTCGCGGCGGAATTTGATCAGCGAGCCCCACAGCGAGACGTGGTCCGGAATTTTGGCCGGCCAGCCGACCGCGCCGAAATAGATCGCGTCGTGCTTGCCGATCTTCTCCTTCCAGTCATCAGGCATCATCTGGCCATGCTTCTCGTAATACTCCCAGGACGAGAAGTCGAAATGGTCGAAATGCAGGGATACGCCGTGCTTCTTCGCGGCTGCCTCCAGAACACGCAGGCCTTCCGGCATCACTTCCTTGCCGATGCCGTCGCCGGGAATGACCGCGATCCGGTATTGCTTCTTGCTCATCGAGAACGTCCTTGGTTGGTCCGGCAGCCGCCGCCTTTTTGACCGCACTGCAATGAACCAAACTCGGCGGCAGTGCAACGCTGCACTGCAATGTTGACCATGGCGCGGCCGAGCGCCTACTGGTTTGATCCTTGTTCCTCTCCTGCGAGTACCCCTCATGGATCTGCATCTGCGTGGCAAGCGCGTCCTGATCACAGGCGCGTCCAAGGGCATTGGCGCGGCCGCCGCCGAGGCGTTCGCCGAGGAAGGTGCGCATCTCCTGCTTGCGGCCCGCAACGGCGAGCAGCTCAAGGCGCTGGCGGACCGCCTGCGCTCCGCCCACCAGATCGATGCGGCGACGAGCGTCGTCGACCTGCGCAAGGCCGAGGATTTGGCGCGGCTCGCCAAGGAAGCCGCCGACATCGACATCCTTGTCAACAATGCGGGCGACATCCCCGGCGGCTCGATTGACAAGATCGACGAGGCGACCTGGCGGCACGCCTGGGAATTGAAAGTGTTCGGGTACATCAACCTGACACGGCAAATCTACGCGCAGATGAAGGCCAAGGGCGGCGGCGTCATCGTCAACGACATTGGTGCCGCCGGCGAAAAATTCGACGCCAACTATATCTGCGGCAGCGCCGGCAATGCCGCGCTGATGGCCTTCACCCGTGCGCTCGGTGGCAAGAGTCTCGCCGACAACGTCCGCGTGGTCGGCATCAATCCCGGGCCCGTTGGCACCGATCGTCACGTCACGCTGCTCAAGACGCGCGCAAAGCATCAGTTCGGCGACGAGAGTCGCTACAAGGAATTCCAGAAGAGCCTGCCGCTCGGCCGCCCCGCGCATGCGCGCGAGATCGGCGACCTCATGGCGTTCCTCGCGTCTGATCGCGCCGGCTATACGTCGGGCGTCATCTATACGGTGGATGGCGGCATCAGCGCCGGTTGGGGTTAACTCTATCCGCGTCATTGCGAGCGTAGCCTTTTTCAAGAGTAGGAGTAACCTAGTTGTCTCAAGACCTGATCCGCGAAACAGCCTGCGCCGTCGTCGACAAGCTGCGTTCCGGCGACGTCTCGCCGCTCGAACTGCTGGATGCGCTGGAGAAGCGCATCGGTGAGGTCGACGGCAAGGTCAACGCCCTGCCGACACTGTGCTTCGAGCGCGCGCGGGATAGCGCCAAAGCGCTGATGCAGAAGCCGGCCGGCGCGCGCGGGCTGCTCGCGGGCCTGCCGTTGCCGATCAAGGATCTGACCGACGTTGCGGGCGTGCTGACCACACAGGGCTCGCCCATCTTCAAAGACAACATTCCCGCGAAATCCGACATCGTGGTGGAGAACCTCGAAGCCAACGGCGCGGTCGTCTACGCCAAATCCAACACGCCGGAATTCGGTGCCGGTGCCAACACCTTCAACGAGGTGTTCGGCGCGACGCTCAATCCCTGGGATACGTCGAAGTCGGCCGCCGGCTCGTCCGGCGGCGCGGCGGTGGCACTCGCCACCGGCATGGCCTGGCTCGCTCAGGGCTCCGACATGGGCGGCTCTTTGCGCAGCCCCGCAGCCTTTTGCGGTATCGCCGGCATGCGGCCAAGCATCGGCCGCGTCGCGCATACGCCGAAATCGGCCATCGATCGCAATCTCGGCGTCCTCGGCCCGATGGCGCGCAACGTCGAGGATCTCGCGCTGCTGCTGGATGCCATGAGCGGCGACTATGCGGCCGACCCGTTGTCGCTGCCGGCGCCCGCGACCTCGTTCCTGTCGGCGGCGCAGTCCGGCAAGAAGCCGAAGCGCATCGCCTATTCGGCGGACCTCGGCATCACGCCGGTCGATCCCGAAGTGAAAGCGATCACCCGCAAGGCCGCAGAGCGCTTCGCGGAAGCGGGCGCCATCGTCGAAGAGGCGCATCCTGACTGGCGCGAGGCGCATGAATGCTTCCACGTGCTGCGCGCCTTCGATTTCGCGATCACCAAGGCTAATTTGCTCAAGACGAAGCGCGATCAGCTCAAGCCCGAGGTGATCTGGAACATCGAGGAAGGCCTCAAGCTCACGGTCGAGCAGCTCGCGCGCGCCGAAGCGCAGCGCGTCGGCATGACCGCGCGCGCGATCGAGTTCTTCAAGACCTACGACCTGCTGCTGGTGCCGACCACGATCGTGCCGCCGTTCCCGATCGAGCACCGCTACGTTGCCGAATGCGCGGGCAAGCGCTTCGACAATTACGTCGAATGGCTCGGTATCGTCTACGCGATCACGCTTGCCTGCTGCCCGGCGCTGTCGCTGCCTTGCGGCTTCACCGCATCCGGCCTGCCCGTCGGCGTGCAGGTGGTCGGCGCGCCGCGCGCGGACGCGCAGGTGATCGCGGGAGCGAAGGTGCTGGAGGATATTTTGGGCCTGCGTGGATCGACGCCGATCGACCCGAAAGTGAAGGCTTGATACGAACTGCACCGGCGGGGGCGTCGCCGCCCCCGCCGTGTCAGCATCCTGATCGTCAGCGCTGCCGGGCGACCGAGGATTGGAGATGCTTCGGCGATCCTAGTCGTTCATCTTCGGCCCGCCGTGATACTGATGCGCATCCATGCCGGCCTCATCCGTTGGAGCGGCGAAGGCGTAAGAACTCGGATGCGCTTCCGATACCTGCATGGCGGCCGGCGAAGCCATGTATGAGTGCTTCATGGCTTCGTGAGCATTGGCGGTGGAGCAAAGCGCGACCAGCACAGCCGACGCGGCGAAAACAGACTTCATCATGATGTGACGTGCCTCTTGTTGACGGCCTCCAGCAAACAAGAGGTGAATATCACAACGTAGGATTTCCAGTCTGAATCGGAGCTCCTGCTATAAGCGCGGCATAAGCGTTCCGCACTCCCGGATTATCTGGAGGCGGCGTGAGCTTCGAGGCTCCGGCTGTAGCGCGACATCGCGAAGCAGAACACGAAGTAGATCGCGGCGACGAAGATGTAGACTTCGACGGAGAACTGCTGCCAGGCGGGATCGATGATTGCGGTCTTCGCCGTCGTCAGCAAGTCGAAGATGCCGATGATCAGGACGAGGCTGGTGTCCTTGAAGAACGCGATGAAGGTGTTCACCAGCGGCGGGATCACATGGCGGATCGCCTGCGGCAGGACGATCAGCCGGTGCTTGCGCCAGTAGGACAGGCCCAGCGCGTCGGCCGCCTCATACTGTCCGCGCGGCACGGCCTGGAGACCGCCGCGGATGACTTCGGCCAGATAAGCGCCCGCGAACAGGATGATGGCGACCTGCGCGCGCAGCAGCTTGTCGATGTTGAATCCGCTTGGCATGAACAACGGAAACATCACGCTCGCCATGAAGAGCAAGCTCACCAGCGGCACGCCGCGGATCAGCTCGACATAGAGCACGCTGAGCGAACGAATCGCTGGCAGCTTTGAGCGCCGGCCGAGCGCAACGAGAATGCCGAGCGGGAAACCAAAGGCGAGACCGAACGTCGCCAGGATCAATGTCACCGGCAGACCGCCCCAGCGATCCTGCGAGACGAAGGAGAGCCCGAGTACGCCGCCCCACATCAGCACGCTGATGAACGTCAGCGCGCCGATCCAGAGATAGGCCAGCTCGCGCCGCCACAGGGCCCTGCGGCTGGAGAGATAGAACAGCGCGATGAACAGCAGCACCGACAGCGCCGGCCGCCACTGCTCGTCGAATGGGTAGGTGCCGAATAGGACGAAGCGGTATTTTTCGGGAATGATTGCCCAACAGGCGCCAAGGCCACGCACCGCCTTGCAGGCGCTGGAGTCATTCGTGGGCGTGAGCCAGACGGCGTTGGCGATGCCCCACTGCACGAAGCTGAAAATGCCCTTGCCGAGCACGGCGAGCAGCACGACCGAGAGGATACCGTTCGGGATCGACGAGAACAGATTGGTTCGGAGCCAGCGCAGCACCGGATTGCCGATCTGCGGGCGGCGGGCAGCGCGCGGCGCGTCCGGGATGTCGGTGATCGCTGTCATGCTCAGCGCTCCACCAGCGCGATGCGCGCATTGTACCAGTTCATGAAGAAGCTGATGCCGAGGCTGATGGTCAAAAACACCGCCATGATCAGCGCGATCGCCTCGATCGCCTGCCCGGTCTGGTTCAGCGTGGTGTTGGCGATCGAGACCACATCCTGGTAGCCGATCGCGACCGCGAGCGAAGAGTTCTTGGTCAAATTGAGATACTGGCTCGTCATCGGCGGCACGATGACGCGCAGCGCCTGCGGCAGGATGATCTGCCGCAGCATGAAGCTGCGGCGCAGGCCAAGCGCGTTGGCGGCATCCCACTGGCCGCGCGGCACCGACTGGATACCGCTGCGCACGATCTCGGCGATGAACGCGGAGGTATACGTCACGAGCGCGAGCAGCAGTGCGAAATATTCCGGCGCAAGCGTGAGGCCTCCGACGAAATTGAAGCCGCGCAGCGCCGGCCATTCGATGGTCCAGGACACACCAAGCGCCACAGACACCGCCGCCGGCAGCGCGAGGACGAGGCCCACCGCGAAGGGCCAGGCCGGCCGCGGCTTGCCATCCCGCATTTGCTGAGCAACGAGCCAGCGCTGGATCAGAAGGAACGCGGCGAGCCCGAGCAACGCCGCTCCCAGCACCCAAAGCTGCGGCGAGCCCACCGGGATCGCCGGCAGGATCAAGCCGCGATTGGAGAGGAACACGCCCTCGACCGGCCTGAACGCCGCGCGCGCGGCCGGCAACGCCTGCATCAGCACGTACCAGAACAGCAGCTGGAGCAGCAGCGGGATGTCACGGAGCGTTTCGACATAGACGGCGGCGAGCCGCGACAGCAGCCAGTTCGCCGACAGTCGCGAGATGCCGATCAGCGTCCCCAGGATGGTCGCAAGCACGATGCCTATCACGGCAACACGCAGCGTGTTCGCGACGCCAACGACGAAGGCCCAGAGGTAGCTGTCTCTCGGATTGTAGGCGAGCAGGCTGTCGGCAATGGGCATGCCGGCTTCGCGGCCGAGAAAGGCAAAGCCGGTCGTGATGCGGCGCGCCGTGAGATTGGTGACGGTGTTGGACCAGAGGAAGGCGATGACCGCGACTACGATCCCGACGACAAGCACCTGCCAGAACAGGCCCTTCAGTTCGTTGGGTCCGAGCGCAGCGAAGAAGCGACGGCGCGGCGGCGGTCTCGGCGTGTCTGTGGTCACAGCACAAAAATCCTTATCGAGAAGCAATGATTTCCGGCGGCGCAAGTCAACTGTTGCACCAATCTCAAAATCGTGCAACAAATGTTTCATGGCCGAGTCCGCGAAATCCTCGCCCTTGAGCGAACTGCGCATTGCGCTGCCATCGCTTCCCCTGCGCCTGCAGGAGGTCGGCCGCTTCGTCGCCGCCAATGATTACGACGCCACCACCCGCTCCATGCGCGATCTCGCCGCCGAAGCCGGCGCCGATCCCGCCGCCTTCACGCGGCTTGCCAAGGCGATCGGCTATTCCGGCTGGGACGAGTTGCGCGCAGCGCTGACGGAAGCGCGGCGGCCGTCGCCGACATCGCCTTTCTCCGGCCGCGCCAAAAGCCGGCGTCATGGCCCGAATGCCGACGTCGCCCTCGTCATCGACAAGCTCGAGGCTGAAGCCGCCGGTCTTCCGCGTATCTCGGCCTCCCCGATCGTGGCGGCTGCCCGCGCGCTCCACGATGCAAAACGGATCTGGATCACCGGCTATCGAAGCTGCCGCAGCGTTGCAGAACTCTTGAACTACGAGCTTCGCCTGTTCCGCCCAGAGCAGGTGCAGCTCGTCGGCGTGTCCGGTCCCGACGACCTCGATCTTGGCGCATTCCGCCCCGGCGAGGCCGTCATCGTCATCGGCTTCCTGCCCTACACACATGCGAGCGTCCGCGTCGCGCAAGCCGCCCATCGCGCCGGCGCAACGCTGATCGCGATCGCGGACAGCCTCTCGGCACCGATGGCCGAGGGCGCCGACCATGTATTGCTGTTCGAGGCGGCCTCCTCCCCCGGCTTCTTCCCGAGCCTGACCGGCGCCATCGCGATTGCGCAGTCGCTCGCCGCGGTGACGTTCTCGCTCGGCGGCACGACGGCGAAGAAACGTCTGGAAAATACCGAGGCGCGGCTCACTGCTGCCTCCACCTACGTCTCAGAGAAAGGTTGACCCATGAGCACTCGCACCAGCCGCGTGCTGCATCGATCGCTCCGCGAAACGCCGCCCAAGGCGATCGGTGGCGAAGGCATCTATCTCTTTGCCGAGGACGGTCGCCGCGTGATCGACGCCTCCGGCGGCGCAGCCGTCTCCTGCCTCGGCCATCAGCATCCGCGCGTGATCGCGGCGATGGCGAAGCAGGCCTCGACGCTGGCCTATGCCCACACCGCCTTCTTCTCCTCCGAGCCGGCCGAAGCGCTGGCCGAGAGGCTGGTCGGGCACGAACCCGGCGGTCTTGCCTATGCCTATTTCGTCAGCGGCGGATCGGAGGCGATCGAAGCCAGCATCAAGCTCGCGCGACAATATTTCATCGAGCGCGACGAGCCGCAGCGACAGCATTTCATCGCGCGGCGGCAGAGCTATCACGGCAACACGCTCGGCGCGCTCGCCGCTGGCGGCAACGCCTGGCGCCGCGCGCCTTATGCGCCGCTGCTCTCGGACGCCTTCAGCCATGTGACGCCGGCCTTCGCCTATCACGAGAAGCACGACGGCGAATCCGACGCGCAGTTCGTGGCAAGGCTGGCCGCCGAGCTCGAAGCCGAGTTTCAGCGGCTTGGTCCTGACACCGTGGCGGCGTTCCTCGCCGAGCCCGTCGTCGGCGCCACCGCTGGCGCGGTTACGGCGCCTGACGGTTACTTCAAAGCGATGCGCGAGATTTGCGACAGGCACGGCGCGCTGCTGATCCTCGACGAGGTCATGTGCGGCATGGGCCGCACCGGCACCACGCACGCCTGGGAGCAGGAAGGCGTCGCCCCGGACATCCAGGCGATCGCAAAGGGACTCGGCGGCGGCTATCAGCCGATCGGCGCGATGCTCGCGAGCGGCAAGATCATCGACACCATCCGCTCCGGTTCAGGCGCCTTCCAGCATGGCCACACTTATCTGGCGCATCCCCTCGCCTGCGCGGCCGCCCTCGCGGTGCAGGACGTGATCCGCGACGACAATCTGCTCGAGCAGATCAAGCAGCGCGGCAAACAGCTCGAGCAACGCCTCACCGAGCGCTTCGGCAATCACCGCCATGTCGGCGACATCAGGGGACGCGGGCTGTTCTGGGCGATCGAACTCGTCGCCGATCGGGCGACACGTGCCTCGTTCGATCCGGCACTCAAGCTGAACCAGAAGATCAAGGTGGAAGCCTTCGCCAACGGGCTCGGCTGCTATCCCGGTGGCGGCACCGTGGACGGCGTCCGCGGCGACCATGTGCTGCTGGCGCCGCCCTATATCGCCTCCGCGGAGGAGATCGACCTGATCGTCGACAAGCTCGGCACGGCCGTCGACAACGTGTTGCGTAGTGTCAGTCACTCAGGGGAGAGTTAGCATGATGAGGAAAGTGGTTATCGCAGCGAGCGTGCTCGCAGCATCGACGATTGTTGCATCTGCAGCGACGCTCGACACCGTAAAGGGCCGCGGCACGCTGGTGTGCGGCGTCAGCGCCGGTTTTGCCGGCTTCTCCGCGCCGGACTCGCAGGGCAATTACAAGGGCCTCGACGTCGACTATTGCCGTTCGCTCGCCGCCGGCGTGCTCGGCGATGCCAGCAAGGTCCGTTACGTCTCATTGACCGCGCAAAATCGCTTCACCGCGCTGCAATCGGGCGAGATCGACGTGCTCTACCGCAACTCGACCCAAACCTATCTGCGCGGCGTCACGCTGGGCCTGCGCCAAGGGCCGGTCAACTTCTACGACGGCCAGGGCTTTGTCGTGAAGAAGGACCTCGGCGTGAAGGAGATCAAGGATCTCAAGGGCGCCACCGTCTGCGTCGCGCAGGGCACCACGCATGAGGTCACGCTCGGCGATTACGGCCGCGCCAACGGCATCGACTGGAAGCCGCTGGTGTTCGACCGCGTCGACACCATGTACCAGACCTTCTTCGGCGGCCGCTGCGATGCCATGACTCAGGACGCCTCCGCGCTCGCCGGCGCGGTGACGACCGCCGCGCCGAACCCGGCCGACTATGTCGTGCTGCCGCAGACCATCAGCAAGGAGCCGCTCGGCCCGTTCACCCGCAACGGCGACGAGGTCTGGAGCGACATCATCACCTGGCTGCATTACGGCCTGATCGAGGCCGAGGAGCTCGGCGTCACGCAGGCCAATGTCGACGAGATGGCGAAGTCGCAGACGCCGGCGATCCAGCGGCTGCTCGGCGCCTCCGGCGATCTCGGCTCTCGCCTCGGGCTCGACAACAAATGGCTGGTCACGGCGATCAAGGCCACCGGCAATTATGGCGAGATCTACGAGCGCAACGTCGGCAAGGCGAGCCCGCTCAAGCTCGACCGCGGCCTCAACGGCCTCTGGAGCAAGGGCGGCTTGATGTACGCGGTGCCGTTCAAGTAAGGAGTTCACCTCTCCCCGCTTGCGGGGAGAGGTCGGATTGCGAAGCAATCCGGGTGAGGGGGAGTCTCCGCGCGTCCAGCCTTCACTTTTTGCGCGGATAGAGCCCCTCACCCCAACCCTCTCCCCGCAAGAACGGGGAGAGGGAGAAGAAGCACCAAGCCCATGCGCATCGCCCTCATCCACGCCCTCAAGCATTCCATCGCCCCGATCGAGGCGGCGTTCGCACAGGCGTGGCCGGAGGCGCGGCTGATGAACCTGCTCGACGACAGCCTGTCGGCTGACCTGGCACGCGATGGCAAGCTCAACGATGCCATGACCGAGCGCTTTCTCGCGCTCGGCGATTATGCGGCAGCGACCGGCGCGGACGGGATTCTGTTCACCTGCTCCGCCTTCGGCCCCTGCATCGAGGCGGTCGCGCGCGCGCATGCGCCGATGCCAGTGCTGAAGCCGAACGAAGCCATGATCGAGCGGGCGGTGACGATGGGCAAGCGGATCGGCCTGCTCTCGACGTTCCCGCCGACGCTGGCGTCGATGCCGCCGGAATTTCCCGCGTCCGTCCAGATCGTGCCGAAACTTGCCGAGGGTGCCCTGGCGGCGCTCGATCGTGGCGACCGTACCACGCACGACCGGCTGATCGTCGAAGCGTCAAGGGATTTGCACGATTGCGACGTCATCGCACTCGCGCAATTCAGCATCGCGGCGACGGCGCCGCTGGTCGCGGAAGCCACTTGCCGTCCCGTCGTGACGACGCCGGATAGCGCGGTCGACAAGCTGATGAAGCTGCTGAAGGCGAATGCTTAAGCGCCGGTCTTTTTCGTTCGCCGCGCGTCCTTGATCGCGACCGCGAGCGCGGCCTTGGTCTCGTTGACGAAATCCTCGACCAGCTCCTCGCGCGTGGCATGCGCGGCCTCGCCGGTGAACAGGCCCTGCTCGGCCAGCATCACCACGCCATGCAACGCCGCCCAGATCTTCAGCGCCTGCCGCTCGCGCAAATAGCCGACCGCGGGCGCTTCCAGCGCTTCAATCACGAGCGCAAACGTCTCACGTGTGGCTTCATGCAACTCGCTGCCCTTGACGGCGCAAGACACGGTGCGTGACGCGAACATCAGCCGGTAGACACCGTTGCGGCGCAGGCCAAAGTCGAGCGTCGCCTGCGCCAGCCGCGACAGTTTCGATTGCTTCGACGGCTTTGCCATCGCCTCGCGCAGAAGTGCGCTCAGCTGCCGGAACGCCTCCGCCGTCACCGCGGTTAGCAGCGCTTCACGATCGGCGAAATGCCGATACGGCGCCGGCTGCGAGACACCGAGCTGTTTTGCCAGCGCCTTGATGCTGATCGCCTCAGCGCCACCCTGCTCCGCCTCGCGCAACGCGGCCTTGATCAGGGCGTCGCGAAGATCGCCATGGTGGTAGGTGTTCGCAGGCTTACGGGCAAGTTGTGAACGCATGTCGGTGCGAGCCTATAAGTTTGCGCTTGACAGGGGAAGCCTGCCGCGAATGTAATAGGCTATAACTTAGTTAAGAACCAAATGAGGAAAAGCGCGCCGCCTTTCGGGGCCCGCGCATACGACCGAGGAAGCCGCATGACAGAGCGACTGAGGGTTCACGTCGATCCCGACAAATGCCAGGGCCACGCGCGCTGCAAGGCGCTGGCGCCGGAGCTGTTCGAGCTCGACGAATACGGCAACGCCCATGAGGCTGGGGACGGCATCGTGCCGCCGGGTCTCGAAGACAAGGCCTGGCTTGCCAAATCCAACTGTCCGGAAATCGCGATCGATGTGATCGAGGAGTAGCGCGGCCTCCGCCGCTTGCGTGCTTTCAGCGAACACAAGCCCAAGGATTCCGAGATGTCCGACGTCAGCCAGCCCGCCGCCCATCCGCCCGTCACCGACTGGGTCAACGATTTCGATCACACCGATCCGCAATGGACGGACGATCCCTTCCCGATCTGGGAGGAGCTGCGCGCCGCGAGCCCGGTCGTGCACACGGAACGATTCCTCGGCTGCTACATGCCGACGACCTATGAGGCCGTGCGCGAGATTGCCAACGACACCGAGCATTTCTCCTCGCGCCGCATCATTGTCCGCGACGTCCGGCCCGAAGTCGCCAGGAACGCGGCGCCGCCGATCACCTCCGATCCGCCCGTGCACAAGCCGGCCAAGCAATTGTTGCTGCCGCCCTTCACGCCGGATGCGATGAAGAAGCTGGAACCGCGGATGCGCGCGATCTGCAACGAGCTGATCGACGGCTTCATCGCCGACGGCCAGGTCGACGCCGCCGCACGCTACGGCAAATACATCCCGGTTCAGGCCATCGCGCACATGCTCGGCATCCCCGAGAGCGACAGCGATCTCTTCATCAACTGGATCCACATGATCCTCGAGCTCGGCATCAAGGACGAGAGCAAGCTGCTCCAGGCCGTGCAGGAGATGAGCGCTTATTTCAGGGGGCATATCGAGCAGCGCAGATCGAAGCCGACCGACGATCTGATCTCGTATCTGATGAATGCCAAAGACAAGGAAGGCCAGCCGCTGGAGGAGTCCCACGTGCTCGGCTCGCTGCGGCTGCTCCTGATCGCCGGCATCGACACCACCTGGAGCGCGATCGGCTCCTCGCTCTGGCATCTCGCGAGGACACCGGCCGACCGCGCGCGCCTGATCGCGGAGCCCGGGCTGATCCCGGTCGCCGTGGAGGAACTGCTGCGGGCCTATTCGCCGGTGACGATGGCGCGCGAGGTGGTCAAGGAAACCACCATTTCGGGTTGCCCGGTCAAGGCCGGCAACATGGTGCTGCTGTCTTTCCCTGCGGCCAATCGCGATCCGAAGATGTTTCCGGACGCTGACAAAGTCGTGATCGATCGTCGCGAGAACCGCCACGCCGCCTTCGGCCTCGGCATCCACCGCTGCGTCGGTTCCAACCTGGCGCGCATGGAGATGCAGGTTGCGCTGGAGGAATGGCTGAAGCGGATTCCGGACTTCCGGCTCGATCCGGCAGGCACGGTGACCTGGTCGCAGGGCACGGTCAGAGGCCCCCGCCAGTTGCCATTTCTGTTCGGAAAGGCGATGTAGGCCTTTCCAAGCAGCGGAGAGGCCGGACGTGACAGAGCAAGCAACCCAACCGGCCTCTGACCACATCGACCTCGCCGACGCCCGGCGCCGGATCAAGGCGATTTTCATCGGCTCGATCGGCAACCTCGTCGAGTGGTACGATTTCTACGCCTACACGGCGTTCGCGCTCTACTTCGCCCCGGCCTTCTTCCCCGGCAGCGACCCCGTCGTCCAGCAATTGAACGTCGCCGTCGTATTCGCGGCGACCTTCCTGATGCGCCCACTGGGCGGCTGGCTGTTCGGCTACATCGCGGATCATTACGGCCGGCGCATCTCGCTGACGCTGTCGGTCGTGTTCATGTGCTTCGGTTCGCTGATCATCGCGCTGACGCCGACCTATGCCACGATCGGCTTTGCCGCGCCGGTGATCCTGGCGCTGGCCCGTATGATCGAAGGCCTGAGCCTCGGCGGCGAATACGGCGCCAGCGCCACCTATCTGAGCGAGGTGGCCGATCCCAAGCACCGCGGCTTTTATTCGAGCTTCCAGTACGTCACCTTGATCGGCGGCCAGCTCACCGCGATCATCGTGCTTCTGCTCCTGCAAAAGGTCTTCCTGACTCCCGAGGAGCTGAAAGCCTGGGGCTGGCGCATCCCGTTCGCCATCGGCGCCGCGCTTGCGATCTTTGCCGCAGTGATGCGGCGTGGCCTGCACGAGACCGAGGCCTTCGAGGAAGCTAAGAAGGTCGTGAAGCCGACCGGCTCGCTCGCCAATCTGCTGCGCTACCCGCGCGAGCTGCTCCTGGTGGTCGGCCTCACCGCCGGCGGCACCGCGGCGTTCTACACCTTCACCACCTATATGCAGACGTTCGTGAAACTCTCGGTCGGACTGACCGAGGACCAGACCACCTTCGTGATCTTCGGCACGCTGATCTTCGCGACCATCCTCCAGCCGATCTACGGCGCCATCTCCGACCGGATCGGCCGCAAGCCATTGCTGATCTTCTTCGGCGTCGCCGGCACGCTCGCGACCGTGCCGCTGTTGATGACGCTGAAAGAGACAAAATCGCCGTTCATGGCGTTCATCCTGATCTGCTGCGCCTGGCTGTTCGTCGCCGGATACACCTCGATCAACGCGGTGGTGAAGGCCGAGCTGTTCCCGACCAATGTCCGCGCGCTCGGGGTGGGCCTGCCCTATGCCATCACCGTCTCGATCTTCGGCGGCACCGCACCGGCGATCGCGCTCTATTTCAAGAGCATCGGGCATGAAGAGTGGTTCTACTATTATCTCGCCGGCGTCATTTGCCTGTCGCTGATCATCTATTCCACCATGCGCGACACCAAGCACGCCTCCGCGATGCACCGTCACGAGTAGGTCATGGCTGACGAAACACCGTCCGACAGCAAGCTGACGCGCACCAAGGAAAAATGGGCGCGCGAGGGCCGCTTCCTCACCGGCAAGATCACGCGCCCTGGGGATCAGCGGCTGCCGCCGGGACAGCACCTGACCAAGGACTGGCCGGTGCTCGATCTCGGCGTCGTTCCGCCGGTGTCGCGCGAGCGCTGGCGGCTCGACGTCTATGGTGCGGTCGAGACTCCTGTGTTCTGGACTTATGCGGAGTTCGCCGCGCACAAGCAGGCGCAGTTCACCTCCGATATCCATTGCGTCACGACCTGGTCTCGTTACGACAATCAGTGGGAAGGGCTTGCGACGCGCGAGTTGCTCGCGGCCTGCCAGCCGCGCGACGACGCACGCTTCGTCGTGCTGCATTCCTATGACGGCTACACCACAAATCTCGCGCTGGAAGACTTTGCCGCCGAGGACGCCCTGCTCGCCCACAGCTGGTCGGGGGCGCCGCTGTCGGACGAGCATGGCGGCCCGGTGCGGCTGGTCGTGCCGCATCTGTATTTCTGGAAGAGCGCAAAGTGGCTCCAGGCGATCGAATTCGTAACCGACGACGCGCCGGGTTTCTGGGAAGTCCGCGGCTATCATAACCGCGGCGATCCCTGGGCCGAGCAGCGCTATTCAGGCGATTAGGTTCAAGCAGGACGGGGGAAAGCCCATGCCGACGGAACGCTTTCAATTCACGGGCGAAGGCGGCCATCAATTGGCGGCGGCGCTGGAGCTGCCGGACGGCGAGCCCACGGCCTACGCGCTGTTTGCGCACTGCTTCACCTGCGGCAAGGATACGCTGGCGGCCAAGCGCATCTCGGTTGCGCTTGCCGCCAAGGGCATCGCCGTGCTGCGCTTCGACTTCACCGGGCTCGGCTCCAGTGAAGGCGATTTCGCCAATTCGACCTTCTCCTCCAACGTCGCCGATCTCGTGCGCGCTGCCGATCATCTCCGGACGACCCGCAAGGCCCCGTCGCTCCTGATCGGTCACAGCCTTGGCGGCGCCGCAATCCTTGCAGCGGCCGGACAAATCCCCGAAGCCAAGGCGGTCGCGACCATCGCCGCGCCTTCCGACCCGACGCATGTGACCGGTCTGTTTAAAGAGCATATCGACAGTATCCGCGCGCAGGGCGAGGTCGAAGTCTCGCTCGCGGGCCGTCCATTCCGGATCAAGCGCGAGTTCCTCGACGACATCGCCGAGCACGCGTTGATGAAGGACATCACCGGCTTGCACAAGGCGCTGCTGATCATGCAATCGCCCGTCGACGACACCGTCGGCATCGACAATGCAACGAAGATTTTCGTGGCGGCGAAGCACCCCAAAAGCTTCGTTTCGCTCGACCACGCCGATCATCTGCTGAGCAAGCCGGCCGACGCGCTCTACGCTGCCGAATTGATCGCCGCCTGGGCAAGCCGTTATATCGACACGTCAAAGGTCGCGAAGACCACCGGTGCGGCGGAAGAACCGCGCAAGGTCGTGGTGCAAGAAACTCGCAAGAGCAAATTCAACCAGATCATCACAGTCGGGCCGCATCATCTGGTGGCGGACGAGCCGGTCGCGGCCGGCGGCGAGGATGCGGGCCCCGGCCCCTATGACTTCCTGCTCGCAGGGCTCGGCGCCTGCACCTCCATGACCATGCGCCTCTATGCTGACCGGAAATCGCTACCGCTCGATCGCGTCACCGTCACGCTGAAACATTCGAAAATCCACGCCAAGGACTGTGCGGAGTGCGAGACGCGGGACGGCATGCTCGACCAGATCGAGCGCGACATCGCCATCGACGGCACGCTCGATGCCGAGCAGCGCAAGAAACTGATGGAGATCGCCGACAAGTGCCCGGTGCACCGGACGCTGACCTCCGAAATCCGCATCGTGACGAAGGCCGTGGACTAGCGGATCATTGTTTCGAGCATGATCTCTTGGGAAACCGCTTCACGCATTTCCGGACCATGCTCTAGAAGCACGATACCATCGTCCGCAGCGCCGCGCTGATCTCGTTCTCGCGCCACGCCGCAAAGCCGAGCAGCAAGCCGTGATCGCGCGGCCGTTCCAACGCCAGGCTGGACAGTGCTCGCGCCACAACGCCAGCCTCGGCCAGCCGCTTGACGGCCGCCTGATCAGCGCGACCGCGCTTGAAGCGCGCAACGAGCTGGATGCCGCCCGAGGGCACTTCGGCCGTAAGCACCTCGCCGAGATGGCGCTCCAGCCCTTCGACGAGGTGATCGCGGCGCGTGTGATAGAGTCGGCGCATCCGGCGCAAATGCGCCAGGAAATGACCGTCCGCAATGAACTCGGCGAGCGCTTCCTGGATCTGGCTGGACGCAATCAGGCCGATATGCCGCTGTGCGATCTCCAGTGTGCCGACCAGCGCCTGCGGCACGACGAGGTAGCCAAGCCGGATATCCGAGGTCGTCGCCTTCGAGAAGGTGCCGACATAGAACACGCGGCCATGCGCATCGAGACCCTGCAAGGCCGGCACCGGCCGGCTGTCGTAATGGAATTCGCCGTCGTAATCGTCCTCCACGATCCAGGTCTTGCCGGGCCGACTTGACCTGAGAAACTCGGTGCGGCGCGCCAGCGACATCAGCCGTCCGGTCGGGTGCTGATGCGACGGCGTCATGAAGATGAGCTTTGGCGCGGCCATTCCCGGCATCCGCTGCATGCCCTGCTCGTCCAGCCTCATGCCCGTCACGCGCGCGCCGGACGCGTGGAAAGCGGCCGCGGCGCCGGGATAGCCGGGATCCTCGACCCAGACTTCGTCACCGGGCGCAACGAGCACGGCCGCGATCAAGGTCAGCGCCGCCTGCGCACTCGGAAGGATCAGGATCTGGTCCGCCGTGGCACGTACGCCCCGGCTGGTCGCCAGATAATGCGCCAGCGCCTCACGCAGCCGCGTCCGGTTGACCAAACCAAGCTCGCGCCTGGCTGCGCGCACAGCACTACGGCGCAGGCAGCGTGCCCAGATATCGTTCGGAAACTCCCTGAAATCGCCGTGCCCCGGACGCAGCGGCTTGAGGGGTGCCTGATAGGATATCGACCAGTCGGTCTGCTTGAACTTCGCAGCCCAAGGCGAGAGCTGCGTCCTGGCAGAGCGGACGCGCGACGCGGCGGCGCCGACCCCTTCGATGCGCTGGCCGCCGTCGACCGTCACTACCGGGCGGCGCCCGCGTGACGCCGCCAGATATCCCTCCGCGGCAAGCTGCTCGAACGCATAGGTGACGGTATTGCGCGAAACGCCGAGGTCACTCGCAAGCCGGCGGCTCGACGGCAGCGCGCTGCCTTTGCCCAGGCGTCCGGTCGCGATCAGGCTTCGGAGCTGGCTTGTCAACTGAGCCACCAGTCCCTCGTCATCCGCCCGTTTCAGGTCGATCTGCGCGACGATCATCGCTTCCGAAACTGGCACCTCATTCCTTTCTGATCTGGCACTTTTTCAGGTGCCAGCGAGGATGCTATCTGCGGAACCGGACTGCTTCAAGGATTTTGCGATGAACTCCCTCTCATCCCGTGCGGCCATCGGCCTGTTCCTGATCGTCGTGCTGGCCTGGGGCGTCAACTGGTCGGTGACCAAGCAACTCGTGCAGTTGCTCCCGCCGCTGTGGACCGCAGCAATCCGCAGCTGGATCGCCCTGGCGGCATTGTTCGTGATCCTCGGACTGAGCAACAATCTGGTCATCCCGGAGCGGCGTGACATCCCCGTGGTCCTGAGCGTCGCGCTGCTGCACATGACGATATTCTCGGTCCTGGTTGCGGCCGGTGTGCGCTTCCTGCCCGCGAGCAAGGCCATCGTGCTCGGCTACACCACGCCGCTCTGGGTCGCGATCGCCGCGCCCCTGCTCGGGAAGGACACACTGACCGCGCCAAAGCTCGCCGGCGCCCTGCTCGGAATGATCGGCCTTGCCGTGATCCTGAATCCGACCTCAATCGACTGGTCCAATGCCAACGTCTTGATCGGCGCCGGCATGGTCGTCCTGGCCGCGATCTCCTGGGCCGCGAACATCATCTATATCCGCGCGCATCACTGGATCGCCTCGCCGCTCCAGCTGCTGATCTGGCAGGTTCTCGTCGCGACGATTTTGCTGACGGTCAGCGCACTCGTCGTCGATGGTCTGCCGCACGCGGAGTGGTCGTGGAGGCTCGTCCTGCTGTCCCTGTACTCAGGCCTGATCGGAACGGCGCTGGCTTATTGGGCGATGTCGATGGTCAACAAGAGCATCTCGGCCCTGACGACCTCGCTCGGCACCACGGGAACGCCGCTCGTCGGGATCGCAACTGCCGCAATCCTGCTGGGCGAGCCGATCGATATGAGCCTTGCCGTTGCGGCCGGACTGATCGTCGCCGGCATCGGTCTTGCGACTCTGGGCGACCGGCTGCTGCGCGGTCAGGCCACCGCGAGTGGCTGAACGCGCAACGCGCCGCGCAGGCCGGCCGTCGTGCCGAGCAGGATGCCGGCGACCGCGACAAACGAACCCAGCGCGAGGGTCGACATGCCGGTGAGCCCCTGACCGATCGAACAGCCGAACGCCATCACCCCGCCGATCCCCATCAGCGCGGCGCCGGTGCCTGAGCGCAGCATGTGGCGCGGTGAGGAATAGCCTTCGAGATGGAAGCGGCCGGTGGCGAGCGCTGTGATCAGACTGCCGGCGAAGACTCCGGCAACCGTCGCGATGCCGAAGTTGAGCGTCAGGCCGGTCGAGAGCATGGCGTATTGCAAGGCGTCCGCGATCGGCGCGATAAAGGTGAGCGATGTCACCGGCACCGGGTTGAAATCATCGGCACCGATATAGCCGGTAACGAACCAGCCGCCGGCGACGAGAAGACCGACGATGATTCCTGCTGCGATCTGGCCCGGCGACCGCCGAAACGCCGGATGCGCGAAAGCAAACAGGATCAGCGCGACGACGACCACGACAGCGGCCAGCGCCCGCGAAACAGCTTCCGCAGCTCCGAGCGTTGCCAGCAACGACGGCAGCGAATTGACGCTGACGGTGGTTTGCGAAGCCTGAACCAGCGCAATGCGCGCCGGTGCGATCAAGCCCTTGAGCGTCATCTGCGCGGCGATGCCGAGCACGATCACGACCACGAAGGAACGGAGATTGCCACGGCCGAGCAGCACCAGCGCCCGCGAGCCGCAGCCATTCGACAGCACCATGCCGTAGCCGAACAGCAGACCGCCGAGGAACAGCACCGGTACCGAGAAGGTTGGTTGCAGGTAGATCGACTTGCCGAGATCGACCATGCCGTTGCCGGCGAGGAACTGGCTGGCGGCGATCGCCACCGCAATCGCCAGCGCATAGGACCGCACCGGCCGCCCGTCTCCCCCGGCCAGCCAGCCGCGCATGCTGCTCATCAGGCAGAAGCCGCTGAGCAGGCCGACGGCGCCGTAGACGAGGCCGATGACGAGGCCGGCGAGGATGACGAGCTGGGTGGAGTCCATTGGTTGTTCTCAGGCCTCTCGCCATGCTCCGTCATTGCGAGCGCAGCGAAGCAATCCAGTCTGTCTCCCCGGATGCATGTCTGGATTGCTTCGCTACGCTCGCAATGACGGTGTACTACGGCTTCAGGATCACGCGGTCGCGCGACGAGCCAGCGACAGCGGCATAGGCCTCCCTTGCGCGCTCCAGCGGATACACGGCATTCGCCTTGATCGGGAACGGCTTGAGGTGTCCACTCGCAAAACCGGGGCCGAGATCGCGCAGCACCGCGCCGGTCGCGGCCGAGGACAGCCCGAGCGTGTCGATGCCGACATAGGTGTGCTGCCCCCGGTAGAATTCGAGGATGTTGAACTGCACGATGCGGTCGATCGCGGCGATCAGGATCTGGCGACCGCGTAGCGCAAGCGACTTGTGCGCGGCCTGGAAATAGGGATCGCCGACCGTGTTGAAGACGATGTCCGCGCCCTTGCCACCGGTCAATTCGCGTACGCGCGTGGCGACATCGGTCGCCGAAGCATCGATCACTTCGATGGGGGCATTGGCGTGCCCATCATAGGCTTCCGCCTTGCGCACCACGCCGATGACGCGCGCGCCCTGCCAGGTCGCGATCTGCACCGCGGCCTGACCGACCTTGCCGTTGACGCCAAACACCAGCACCGTTTCGCTCGCCTTTGGAATGCCGGCGCGGCGAAACCCTTCCATCGCGGTGACGAAGGGCACGCCGATGCCGGCGGCCTCTTCCCAGGACACCGTGTTCGGTTTCTCCACCACGGCATCGGCCTCGACGACGAGATGGCTGGCGTGGGTGCCGTCGCGGCGGATGCCGAGATCACCGGAGGAGCCGAACACTTCGCGTCCCACCGCGCCGACCGGCCCGTCGATCACCACGCCGGCGTAATCGCGGCCTGGCGTGCGAGGGAAGATGGCATAGGGCATCAGGCCCGTTGCAGCCTTGACGTCGGAGGGATTGACGGCTGCTGCCTTCACCTCGATCAGCAGATCGTTCGGACCGCGCGTGAGCGCATGATGCTCAACCACCGGCGCGAGTGCGGCAGCGTTCTCGGCTTTGGCATTGAGGCGCACACAGCGCGCTTCGACGGTTTTGGGTGCTGGCGACATGGAAAAGACCCGCAATTTCTCGCGGGCCTTGTCGCCTTTGGGGACGGTCAAGTCAATCCGTCAAGTCAGTCCTTGGGCCGCTTGTCGTAGAGCCGCCTGGCCTTGCCGAGCGAGCGCTCCAGCGTGTCAGGGGGCACGATCTGAACCTTCGAGCTGATCCCGATCGTGTTCTTGATATGGGTCGAAATCCGATCGGCATGGTCGAGCAGACCGCGGCCATCCCAGCTCTCTGTCCGCGCCTCGGCAATGATGGTCAATTCGTCCATGCGACCCTCGCGGGTCAACTCGAGGATGAAGTGTCCGCCGCACCAGTCGGTCGCGAGCAGCACCTCCTCGATCTGGGTCGGGAACAGGTTGACGCCGCGCAGGATGATCATGTCGTCCGAGCGGCCGGTCACCTTCTCCATGCGCCGCATGCCCGGCCGCGCCGTGCCCGGCAGCAGCCGCGTCAGGTCGCGGGTGCGATAGCGGATCACCGGAAAACCTTCCTTGGTGAGCGAGGTGAAAACCAGCTCGCCCTTCTCGCCATCGGGCAGCACCGCGCCTGTCACGGGATCGATCACTTCCGGATAGAAATGGTCCTCCCAGATGTGCAGGCCGTCCTTGGTCTCGATGCACTCCTGCGCGACGCCGGGACCGATCACTTCGGAGAGGCCATAGATGTCGGTCGCATCCATGTCGAAGGCGTGCTCGATCTCTTCACGCATCGCGTTGGTCCAGGGCTCGGCGCCGAAGATGCCGACCTTGAGGGAGCACTGGCGCGGATCGAGCTTTTGCCGCTTGAACTCATCCAGGATCGCCAGCATGTAGCTCGGCGTCACCGTGATGATGTCGGGCCGGAAATCGTTGATGAGCTGCACCTGCCGCTCGGTCATGCCGCCGGAGATCGGCACCACCGTGCAGCCGAGCTTCTCGGCGCCGTAGTGCACGCCGAGACCACCGGTGAAGAGGCCGTAGCCATAGGCGTTGTGAATGATCATGCCGGTGCGGCCGCCGGCGGCGCGGATCGAGCGCGCCATCACCTCCGACCAGGTATCGATGTCGCGTTGCGTATAGCCCACCACGATCGGCTTGCCCGTCGTTCCGGACGACGCATGTACGCGCACCAGCTTTTCGCGCGGCACGGCGAACATGTTGAAGGGATAATTGTCGCGCAGATCCGTCTTCACCGTGAACGGGAACTTCGCGAGATCCGACAACTCGCGAAAGTCTGACGGATGCACACCGGCCTTGTCGAACGCGTTGCGATAGTGCGCGACGTTGTCGTAGGCGTGCTTCAGCGACCAGGCCAGCCGCTGCGTCTGCAGCGCCATGATCTCGTCGCGTGACGCCCGCTCCTGCGCGTCCATCTCGGCCTTATAGGTGTGGCCGCCTTCCTTCAGCTTCGTCGAAGCCATTCTCGTTTCCCCACATTGATTGTTCTTCTCTTTATTGATCTTGCGCCGGCAGCCATTTGCCGGGAATGACACGCGAATGCCCGCGGAATTCCGCAATGACGGTGTCGCCTGCCGTGACCCGCACGTCGTAGATGCCGGAGCGGCCGCCGCGGGTGACCTCGCGCGCCTTCGCGACGAGGCGATCGCCGAGCTTGCCCGGCTTGATGAAGGTGATCTGACCCTGTGCCGCCACGACACGTTCATTGTGCGAATTGCAGGCAAAGGCGAAGGCGGAATCGGCGAGCGTGAAGATGAAGCCGCCATGGGCGATGCGCTGGCCGTTGACCATGTCCGGCCGCACATTCATTGCCAGCGTCGCAAAGCCCGGGCCGATCTCGACGATCTCCATGCCGAGCCCCTTGGAGGCATCGTCCTCCGCCCACATCGCGTCGGCACAGGCGCGGGCAATATCCTCGGGCGACAGGATGGCTTTGACGTTCACGCGCTTCTCCCGGCCAAATGTTTACCCATAATGCTCTGCTGCCTGGCTATAACTGTCAAACGTGATCGTAATCGACCACGACCCGCTCCGACGAGGGCTTGGCCTGGCAGGTCAGGACGAAGCCGGCTTTGAGTTCCCAGGGCTCCAGCGAATAGTTGAGGTCCATCGGCGCCTCGCCTTCAACCAGTTTCGCGCGGCAGGTCGAGCACATGCCGCCCTTGCACGCAAAGGGCAGATCGACACCGGCGCGCAGCGCCGCATCGAGGATCGCCTCGTCCTCGGCGACCGGCACGTCACGGCGCTTGCCGTCGATGATCAGGGAGGCGATCGCCTTCGGCGGCGCGTCCGGTGCAACTATCTTCTTCGGTCGCGGTTTGCCGCCGAACTCGGAGACGAATCGTTCAACATGGATACGCTCTTCCGCGATGCCGAGATCACGACAGGTTGCCTCGATGTCCTCGCTCATGCCGGAGGGACCGCAGACGAAGACATGGTCGACGCTGGCGGCCGGCACCAGGGAGCGCAGCAGCACCCTCACCTTGTCGCCGTCGAGCCGGCCGTGCAGGATCGGGATGTCCTGCTCCTCGCCGGAGATGACGTGGAAGATCGAAAGGCGGTCGATGAAACGATCCTTCAGCTCCTCGAGTGCTTCGAGGAACATGATGTTGTCGGTGGCGCGATTGCCGTAGAACAGGAAGAAGCGGCTGTCCGGCTCCCGCGCGAGAACGCCCTTGACGATCGACAGGATCGGCGTGATGCCGGAGCCTGCGGCAAAGCCGACATGGATGCGTCCGCTATCCGCCGGCGGGACGACGCCAAAGCGTCCGGTCGGCGTCATCACATCGAGTTCGTCGCCGCATTTGAGTTCGTCCGCGGCCCAGTTTGAAAACGCGCCACCGTCGACCTTCTTCACGGCAATACGAATCTCGCCATCGTCGGGCCCGGAACAGATCGAATAAGAGCGACGGACCTCCTCGCCATCCAGCATGGTGCGGAGCGTGAGGTACTGGCCGGGCGCGAAAGCGTAGTCGCCGGCAAGTTCGCCGGGGACCGCAAAGGTCATCGACACGGCGTCGGACGCCTCGCGGCGGAGATCGTTGACGGCCAGGCGATGAAAGCGGGGGGCTGCTGCTGACATTAGAAAGACCCTACATCGCCGTCATTGCGAGGAGCTCTTGCGACGAAGCAATCCAGACTGCCACCGCAGAGACAGTCTGGATTGCTTCGCTGCGCTCGCAATGACGATGGGGTTGGCATCACATGCCCTCAATGACACTTGAAGTAATCAAAGGGTTCGCGGCAGGCCTTGCAGCGCCAGAGCGCCTTGCAGGAGGTCGAGCCGAACTCGGACAACAGCTCGGTCTTGTCCGAGCCGCATTGCGGGCACGCGACGGCCTGCGCGCCAAACAGCGCGCGGCGCGAGTTCGAGCCTTGCGGCGGCGCGATGCCATAGGCGTGCAGCTTGCGGCGGCCCTCCTCGCTCATCCAGTCGGTGGTCCAGGCCGGCGACAGCACGGTGCGCACCTTCGGACGATGGAAACCGGCGCGCTCCAGCGCGACTTCGATTTCGAGCGTAATCATGTTCATGGCCGGGCAGCCCGAATAAGTCGGCGTGATCGCGACCTCGACATGATCGCCGTCGAGAACGACATCACGCAGCACGCCGAGATCGGCGATGGTCAGCACCGGGATTTCGGGATCGACCACGCTTGCGGCGGCATCCCAGGCGCGCCGGCGCAGCTCGCTGTCGCGCTCCAGCACCGTCACCATGTCTGCCCCGGAAACGTGCGCTGCATCGATTGCAGCTCGGACAGGAGATGGCCGAGATGCTCGCTGTGCCGGCCCGCACGCCCACCCTGCTGCATCCAGTCGCTCTGCGGCAGCGTGAGCGCTGCTTCACCGACGACAGCGGAGAGTGTCGTCAGCCAGCGGCCGCGCAAGGTTCCGGGATCGATGGCAATACCGGCATGGATCAGGGCGCGTTCACCGTCGTCGACGGCGAACATCTCGCCGGTGAAGGCCCAGAGGTGATCGATCGCGGCCTGCGCGCGTTGATGGCTCTCGTCCGTGCCGTCGCCGAGCCGGATGATCCATTCCGAGGCATGACGCAGATGATAGGCGCTCTCCTTCTCGGACTTGGCAGCGATGGCCGCGAGCGTCGCATCGCGCGAAGTCATTGTGGCGCGCCAATAGAGGTCGGCAAAGGCAGAATAGAAGAACTGCCGCACCAAGGTCTGGGCGAAGTCGCCATTGGGCTGCTCGACCAGCAGCAGATTCCGGTACTGCCTGACGTCGCGCAGGTAAGCGAGCTTGTCCTCGTCGTTATCGCCGCCTTCGGCCTTCGCGGCATAGCTGTAGAGCTCCCGCGCCTGGCCGATGAGGTCGAGCGCGATATTGGACAGCGCCATGTCCTCTTCCATCATCGGCGCATGCCCGCACCACTCCGACAGCCGGTGGCCGAGGATCAGCGCATCGTCGGCGCGGCGCAGCGTGTAGAGCACCAGCGGCGTTTCGGAGACCTCGATGTTGGCGCTCGCCATTACATGTGCCCCACTTCCTCGGGCACCTCGTAGAACGTCGGATGCCGGTAGATCTTGGATTCGGCCGGTTCGAACATCATGCCCTTTTCGGCGGGGTCGCTTGCGGTGATCGCGGTGGACGGCACGACCCAGATCGAGAGGCCTTCGCCGCGACGGGTGTAAATGTCGCGGGCGGCTTGCAGCGCCATGGTGGCGTCGCTCGCATGCAGCGATCCGACATGCTTGTGCGCGAGCCCGTTGCGGCTGCGAATGAAGACTTCCCACAGCGGCGTGTTCGGCGTGGCCATTGCGATCTCCCTATTCCGCAGCTTGTGCGGTCCGACGCTGCGCGCGCTTGGCGGCATAGGCGGCGGCCGCTTCGCGAACCCAGGCGCCTTCCTCGTGTGACTTGCGGCGCGCAACCATGCGGTCGCGGTTGCACGGACCGTTGCCAGCAAGCACCTGCTTGAACTCGGTCCAGTCGATCTCGCTGTAGCGCCAGTGCCCGTCGGCATCCTGTGTCATGCCCGGATCGGGAATGGTGAGCCCGAGATATTGCGCCTGCGGCACGGTGGCATCGACGAATTTCTGGCGCAGCTCGTCATTGGAGAAGCGCTTGATCTTCCATTTGGTCGAGGTGTCGCTGTGCTGGCTCGTGGCATCGGGCGGGCCGAACATCATCAGCACCGGCCACCACCAGCGGTTCAGCGCATCCTGCGCCATCGCCTTCTGCTCGTCCGAGCCGCGGCACAGCGTCAGCATGATCTCGTAGCCCTGGCGCTGGTGAAACGACTCCTCCTTGCAGACGCGGATCATCGCGCGCGCATAGGGGCCATAGGAGCAGCGGCACAGCGGGATCTGGTTCATGATCGCGGCGCCGTCGACCAGCCATCCGACGGTGCCGATGTCGGCCCAGGTCAGCGTCGGGTAGTTGAAGATCGAGGAGTACTTGGCCTTGCCGGCGAGCATCGCGTCGACCAGCTCTTCGCGCGAGGTGCCGAGCGTCTCGGCGGCGGCGTAGAGATAGAGCCCGTGGCCGCACTCGTCCTGCACCTTGGCAAGCAGCGCGGCCTTGCGGCGCAAGGTCGGCGCGCGCGTGATCCAGTTGCCTTCGGGCAGCATGCCGACGATTTCGGAATGGGCGTGCTGGGAAATCTGGCGGGTGAGCGTCTTACGATAGGCCGCCGGCATCCAGTCGTTCGGCTCGATGCGCTCCTCGGCATCGATGCGGGCCTGGAATTGCGCAGCCTTGGCCGCGTCCTCGAGACCGCGATCGTCCGCCTCGGCCGTGTTCAGCGCCTGGGTATACATGCGCATCCTCCCGTTTTATTGGGAGGCAATATATAACAAGAATTACGTCATGCAAGATATTTCTGTAACATGTCGATCAGACTTCGAATCTCCTCTCCAGAAGCTTCCGGGCCGGAGGCAGCGCGCCTTCTTCATTGGTTCCATGGCCGTCAAGCCATTGTTCGGACGCAGCAAGCAGCGCGCGATAGATCTCGCCGCAGAGTTCACGCGCCGCCCGGCCCGGCCAATCAGCCGGCAGCAGGCTGTCCGGCAGCAATGGATCGCGCAGCACGACGCGGCGGTAATGGTGGATCAACAAGATGCGCGCGGTGAAGGCATCAGCCTCGGACAAATCCGTGCCGCGCGCGATCGCAGCGCGCAACGGCTCGAACGTCTTCATGAATTTCAGATAGGCGTCCGCGGTGCGTTCCAGCGGCCAGCTCGCACTGAGCAGACGGCGACCGCTGTCGTCTTCGGCCGAGACTTCGAGACGAATGGCGCCCGCGGCCTCGTCCGGCACGGGCACGCCCGAAGGTGCCACCCAGACGCCCGGCAGCGGACTGCCGAAGCCGGCATTGCGCAGTGCGTCGCGCGAGGCGTCGCGATCTTCGCCATTGCCGATCAGCAGCAGCTCGAAGCGTCCGGTCCAGTCCGACGGCGGCGGATCGTAGATGTGGCGCGTGGCGGCTTCGAAGGTCTGGCTGCCCTTGTCGGCCAGGCGATAGAAACTGTTGCGGCCGACCTTTTCGCGCGTCAGCCAGCCATCGGCGGCGAGGCGCGACATCGCGGTGCGGACGACGCCGCTGTCGATATCGAGGCTTTCGAAAAATTCCAGCAGCGTGCCGAGCCACACCGAGCCACCGCGCGGCACGATGGCGTCGCCGAACACGGTAATGACGATGGAGCCGGTGCGCGATGGCTCGCGCTTGAGCTGGTCGATGATGCGGGACAACGGATGCGCCATGCGCGAGGCATAGCGCGTTTGGTGCGGGCGCGACAATGGACGGGTGCGACAATGCGAGAGCCGGGCTCTCTCCTTCGAGACGGCGCTTCGCGCCTCCTCAGGATGAGGTCTGACTGCCTTGGCTCGGCGTCACTCGCTCTCAACCCTCATGGTGAGGAGCGCGGCACAGCCGCGCGTCTCGAACCATGCAGGCCCGGCTATCGATGCGGATCGGGATAGACCATGCTGCGCCAGCCGCTGCGGTCGAAGGGGCGCCACTGGCCTTCCTTCTGCGCGAGGCGATCGGCCACTGCATAGACGGCGGCGGGATGGTGGCCCATGCCGCAATGGCTGCTCTCGATCTCGATGCTCTCGGTCTGCGCCCCCGACTTCTCCATGCAGCCCTGCCAGGCGCAGACGCCGTCGGTGCGGCTGAAGATGGCGGTTGTCGGCACCGGCGGCGGAACGGCGAGATCGCCCCCGAAGCGCGGATCGACCTGATCGGATTTCTGCCCGCTGACCCATTCATAGACCTGCCAGGCATTGGTCGAACGGGGATCGCCGGCAAAGGGGCTGCCGAGCGTGATCACCTGACGCACGCGCTCGGGCATCATCTTGGCGAGCTGGCGCGCGTAGAGGCCGCCGAGGCTCCAGCCGACCAGGCTGATCTTGCAGCCATGCTTGTCGCTGAGCTCCTCGACCAGATCGACCATGGCATGCTGGACGCCCTCACGCAGGCCGTAATTGCGGCCCTGACGCCAGCCGCTCGCCGCATAGCCCTTGCCCGACAGAAACGTCCGCAGTGCGCGCGTGGATGCATCGGAGGCCACAAGGCCCGGCAGCACCAGCACCGGATGCCCGTCGCCACGCGGCGCGAGGCTGAGCAGCGGCAGCGCGCCGAGAAATGCGCCGAACTCGTGGATCGCGCGCCCCTCCAGGAACATCAGAGTACGGGACGGCGGACGCAGCGTCTGGGCGGTAGCGGTCATCAATTAATCCCCTGGAGCAAAATTCCTGGAAAGCCCGCCGGCAGCGATGCCGGCAAATGGGCATGAATTCCAACACGCCGGCTTCTTGAACGTTCCGCAGCGCAACATGAATCAGTTAGGCGGCCGGTTCCGCACATTCAAGCGGGAGAGACACGAGGCCACAATAGGCCTACGCGTTAATGCTAACGGCCGTGACGCAAAAGTCACAGCAATCGAAGCAGGGATTCTACGGAGTAAAGCGCGAGGCCGGCGAGGCCGCCGATCAGCGAACCGTTGAAGCGGATGTATTGCAGGTCGCGCCCGATGTTGATTTCGATCAGCGAAATCAGCTGCGCCATGTCCCAGCCCTTGACCTGGTCGGAGATGAAAGTCGAGACGCCGCTCTTCTGGTCGGAGACGAAGCTGCGCAGCACGGCCACCAGGCCTTTGTTGATCTCGCCTCGCAGCTCGGCATCGCCGGCCAGCGCTTCGCCCGCGGCGACGAACATGCCGGCAAGATGGTGCTGCAAGACTTGCGTTTCGCCCGACGCGCTACGCTCGATGAAAGAGCGTGTGTTGGCCCAGACGGTGCGCGCGAGATCGGCAAGCTCGGGCCGCGCAAGCAGATCGCGCTTCAATCCGTCGATGCGGTCGATATAGGCCTGGTCGGTGCCGAGCCGGTCGACGAAGCTCAGCACCATGCGGTCGAACTCGCCGCGGAACGGATGCTTGGGATCGCTGCGCACCTCGTTGAAGAAAGCGGTGGCGGATGACACGATCTTGTTCACCAGAAACTTGTCGGCGCGATAGAGCCTGAGCAGGGTCGGCAACTCCGCGCGCACCTTCTCGCGGATCATCGCCATCGTCTCCGTCTGGTTCAGCGTCTCGTGCATCACGCGCAGGAGATCGTCGAACAGGATCTGATGCCGCCCCTCCGCCACGAAGCCGCGCAACGTGCCGGCCGCGAGTGGCGCGAGGTCGATCGCCTGGAGCTGCGAGGACATGCGGCGGATGATGAACGTCATCAGGCCGGAGCTCTCAGTCGCGGAGACGGCCTCCGGCAGCAGGCGCAACGCAAAGCGCGCGAGATCATCGCTGCGCTTGCGGTCGCGCAGCCAGTCCGCGACGAAAGAACCGAAATCAATCTCCCTCAGCTTGGCCTCGACCGGACCTGCCTCGAGGAAATGCACCTGAATGAACTCGCCGAGCTTGTCGGCGATGCGGGCCTGATTGCTCTGGATGATCGCGGTATGCGGGATCGGCAGGCCCAGCGGCCGCTTGAACAGCGCGACCACCGCATACCAGTCGGCGATCCCGCCGATGGTCGCAGCCTCCGCGAAGGCCGCGATGAAGCCGAACACGGGATGCACCGGCAGCAGCCATTTCGCGACGACGAACAGCGCCAGCGTCGAGGCCAGCACCAGCGTCGCCAGCGCCTTCACGCGGCGCAGCTCGGCCGCGCGTTCGGCGTCGCCCGGGGTATCGAAGAAGGTGCCTGATGAAGCCATGACTGCATCACCCTACCCGTCATTGCGAGCGAAGCGAAGCAATCCAGAATCTTTCCATGGAGACGAACTGGATTGCTTCGCTTCGCTCGCAATGACGACTGCCAATGACGGCGGTGCCACGAAAACAAAAGGCCCGCCGAAGCGGGCCTCAAATTTCAGTTTGGTCTCAGGGCGCCGGATCAGGCGGTCTTGTTGTAGACCTTGGCAAAGTTGTCCTGAGCGGACTTCGCACCATTGGCGGCGAGCTCGCCGAAATAGTCGGCGGTCGCCTTGGCGCGCGAGACGAACACTTCGCCGCGGGCGCGGAGCAGGCCCGACTGGATCTCGACGGCTTCGCTGACCGACTTGGCCGAGGCGAGCTTGTCGATGCCGGCGAAGAACGCCTGGGCGTCGTCATAAATCGCCTGCTGGATGTTGCGGCTGATCTTGCCGGCTTCAGTGACGGACTCGGTCACCGCGCTCTCGACGGCGGCGGTCACGCGCTCGGAGCCAGCGAACACCTCGGCAGCACGGTCCTTGGCGGTGTTGGCAGACTTCTTCACGAACTCGCGGGCGGCCTCGGGAACTTCCAGGTTCTGGATGTTCTTGAACGCGTCTTTGAAGCCTTCGAAAGCGGTGTTGGTTTCGGTGGTCATGGGGTTCTCTCCATCCTCATTGTTTTGAGCTATGGGCTCACCCCGTCCGCATTGGCCCGGGGCACGACTTATATGGCATAGTTAATTGTGCGATGCAATATTCATATTGCACTGCGATATCACGAATCCGTGAACGGCCTTAACGGGAGGCAACCTGATGCTTCCGTAGCCAGCCTGTTCCCCCTCAGACTAGACGCTCCTAGTGGTGGACGGCGCCAGGCAGCCCGTAGGCCTCCATCTGGGCCTGAACCTGCGCGATGTTGTGGCCGAGCACGACAATGTCGTGGGTCTTGCCGTCGACATCCCTGACGTGGTCGCGCAGCAACGCCTCGGCCTTGAAGCCGAGGCTCTCGAACAGCGCGATCGCAGCCTGCTGGTCCACCGTCATCTGGACCGAGAGCTTTTCGAGGCCGGCACCGAGCGCGAGGGCAAAGGTCTCCTGCGACAGCGCCCGCCCGACCCCCTTCCCGCGCACGTCGAGCGAAACCACCATGCGGATCTCGCCGACATGGGGCGACCAGGAATGCGGATCGCGCACCAGCGTGCCGCAGCCGACGACCTTGGCATCCCTCACGGCAAGAAGACTGGTGATCGCACCGCGCTCGATCTCCTTGACCCAGGCCGACAGCACCTTCGGCTCGCTGATGTTGCGCGGCAGAAAGAGCAGGTCATGGGTCGGCAGGCCCTGGCCGAAGGCAAGCACCGCGGCCTCGTCCGCGGGCGACATCACGCGGATTTCGATATCGCCGGCATCGGTCTTGACGTGTCGCGGATAGGAACGCTGCTCACTCATGTCGATCTCTTCCCCAGCCAGGAGTCCAGTTTCGGCCACAGCCGCTTCACCGCATTGGCCCCGGCGACCAGCGAGACGTGACCGCCCTTCAGCATCACCTCTTCCTTGTCCTCGGAGCCGATCTTCGCAATCAAATGCTTGGCAGCGTCATAGGGCACGATGTGATCGTGTTCGGCGACCGCATGCAGGAACGGCACCTTGATGTCTTCGAGCTTCGCCGCGCGGCCGCCGACCGACATGGTGTCGTTGAACAGCTTGTTGTCCCACATCAGGTCCTTGGTGATGGTGCGGAAGTATTCCCCCGCGAGCGGCAGCGTGTCGGTCGCCCAGCGGTCGAACATCCGGTACGACTTCACGAACTCGTCGTTCCAGATATTTTCCCAGAGCTGGATCTGGCTCACCGTGCGCGAAGCCGGGCGCAACATCTCGAACGAGGACAGGATCATTTCCGGCGGCACGTTGCCGACACTGTCGACGAGGCGGTCGACGTCGAAATAGCGGCGGTCGGAGAAATTTGAGAACAGCTTCATCTCGCGGAAGTCGATCGGCGTCGTAAAGCAGATCAGATTCTTCATCGGCCCATCCTGATGGATCGAGCCATAGAGCAGCGACAGCACGCCGCCGAAGCAATAGCCGATGACGGAAACCTCCTGCTCGCCGGAATCGGCCTGCACGCGGCGGACGCAATCCGGGATGAAGTCGAGGACATAGTCCTCCATCCGCAGGCTCTTCTCCTCCGGCCGCGGCGCGCTCCAGTCGAGCATGTAGACGTCGTAGCCGCGCTTCAACAGGAACTCGATGAAGCTCTGGCCGGGCACGAGGTCGAGAATGTAGCCGCGGTTGGTGGTGGCCATCACGATCAGCACCGGGACGCGGTAGATCTCGTCCGACATCGGCCGATAATGATAGAGGCTCATCGTGCCCCGCGAATGCAGCACGTCCTTCGGCGTCGAGCCGAGCGTGGGGCCGGAGGTCGAGAAATACTCGACGCCCTTGATGCTGCGCTGGATCGCGCGCTGCACCTCGGACTGAATTCGCTCCGGGATGGCCGCAAAATCAAGTCCCGTCGGCGCGTTCATGTCTGCTCTCCGTTTTCGGAGGGCGGGCGCTTCGTCCGCGGCGGCTTCGGCGCCCCGTCGAAACCTTGCGAGATTCCGGAACTTGCTGCCATCTGGCTCAGCATCGACTTCATCTCGCCAATCTGCGATTCAATCGATTGAAGCCGTTCAGCGAGACTCGTCACCTGCTCCCGGCTCGGCAGGTTCATCGTGACGAGGTATTTCTCCATGAGCTCGCCGAGCTGCTTCTGAGCACCTGCAGCAACTCCTCCTGCGCGGTTCACGACTTGCGAAAATTCGGGCGAAGACATGGCCTGGTTGGCGAAGGAGTTGAATCCCTTCTCCATCTCGCCCACCATCTTCTGCCACATGGCAACGGGGTCATTGGTCTTGTCGGTCATCGGCGTCCTCCTGATATCGAGAGCTGCGATGCCCTTCTTTTTTGCCATACCACACCGTTGCGCGATGCCGGTCAACCGGCAGGTCGCCCAGTGCGGCGCACACCGCTTCTGTGCGGCGTGAAACCGTGCGATACACAGGGATCAGAAGCGAAGGGAACGCATCCGTGATCGCCCATCAGCCACCCCAGACCGTCCGCGCCAACGGCATCGACATCTGCTACGAGATCTTCGGCAACGACAATGCCGAGCCGCTGCTGCTGATCATGGGGCTCGGGGCGCAGATGATCCACTGGGACGATGCGTTCTGCGAGCAACTCGCGACACATGGTTTTCGCGTGATCCGCTTCGACAATCGCGACATCGGCAAATCGAGCCATCTTACCGGCGGCAAGCGCCTGACGCCGCTCGAATTGCTGAAGCTGCGCTTTCTCAGAATTCCCGTCGCGGCGACCTACAAGCTGATCGACATGGCCAAGGACACGGTCGGCCTGATGGACGCGCTCGGCATCAAGTCGGCACATCTCGTCGGCGCCTCCATGGGCGGCATGATCGCGCAGGAGGTGACGCTGTCGTTTCCCGAGCGCGTGCGCTCGCTGACCTCGATCATGTCGACGACGGGCAATCCGCGCGTGCCGCCGCCGACGCGCGAGGCCGCCGCAATGCTGATGGCGCCGCCGCCACAGAGCAAGGAGGAGTTCATCGTCCGTTACGGCCAGACCTGGAAAGTGTTGCGCGCCGGGTCCTTTCCGGAAGAAGAGGCGCTCGACCCCGATCGTGCCGAGCGCGTGTTTGCGCGCGGGCTCAATCCGGCCGGCGTCGGCCGGCAGCTCCGCGCCGTGCTCGCCTCCGGCAGCCGCAAGGAACGGCTGCATGGCGTGAAGACGCCGACGCTGGTGATCCACGGCACGGTCGATCCCCTGGTCCGTCCCGAGGGCGGCAAGGACACCGCAGAGTCGATTCCGGGCGCCAAGCTGTTGATGATCGACGGTATGGGCCATGCCTTGCCTATGCGCTTCTGGCCCGAGATCATCCGTGCCATCGACAAGCACGCGCATGGCGCGGGGGCACAGGCGGCTTAGACCAACCCAGGTCTCCTGACGGTGACCATGTAAGCTGTTGGTTACTCTCTTAACGCGGGCCGACACCAAGGCTATACAAGTCTCCCTCAATCGCAGCACAGAGGCTGCGGCCTCTCGGAGCTCACATGCATCTCATCGTCCGCCCTGTCGCAATGATTGCGGCCTCCATTCTCTTGCTGTCCTTCGGAGGCGGCGCCGCGATCGCTGGCAGCGCTCAGGAGGAGGCCAATCGCGCCGCCGTTCTTGCCTTCTACGAGAAGGGCCTCAACCAGAAGGACGTCGATGCAGCCCTTGCCTATGTCGGCAACCGTTATGTCCAGCACAATCCAAACGCCGCAGACGGTCCCGACGGCTTCCGGAAGTTCATCGGATTCCTGCGTGAAAAATTTCCGAACTCGCACAGCGAGATCAAGCGCAGCTTCGTGGATGGCGACTTCGTCATCCTGCACGTTCACGCGGTTCGCGAGCCCGGAACGAGAGGCAATGCGATTGTCGACATCTTCAAGCTGGAGAACGGCAAGATCGTCGAGCACTGGGACGCCGTTCAGCCCATCCCGGAAAACCCGGCGAACAGCAACACGATGTTCTAGCGCGGCGGCGTAGCCCGGATGGAGCGCAGCGCAATCCGGGACCACCTTGCCGCGGCGAAGCCTATTTTTTCTTCGCCATCCAGATCACATGACGCGCACCGCCGCCTTTGCCCATGGCGCGGACGTTGACCTCGTTGACCTCGAAGCCGGCGCGCCCGATGCGCTTGGTGAAGGCGGGATTGGGTCCCGACGACCAGACGGCGAGCACGCCGCCCGGCCGCAGCGCCGTCTTCGCCGCCGTCAGCCCGCTCGCACTGTAGAGCGCATCATTGCCTTTGCGGGTCAGCCCCTCCGGCCCATTGTCGACGTCGAGCAGAATGGCGTCGAAGGCCGAACTCTTGGCACGGATGACTTCGCCGACGTCGATCTCGCGGATGCTCACCCTGGCATCATCGAGACTATCGCCGAAGACCTCCGCCATCGGGCCGCGCGCCCAGGCAACCACGGACGGCACCAACTCGGAGACCACGATTTTCGCCTTGCTCCCGAGCACGGTGAGCGCCGCACGCAAGGTAAAGCCCATGCCGAGGCCGCCGATGAGGACGACCGGTTTGGCGACCGTCTCGATCTGCTTCGCGGCAAGCGTTGCGAGTGCGGCTTCCGAGCCCGACAGGCGGTTGTTCATCAGCTCATTGGTGCCGAGCTTGATGGAGAACTCCTTGCCGCGCCGCATCAGGCGAAGCTCTTCGTCGGAGCCGGGGATCTTGGCGGTGTCGAGTTTTTCCCAGGGAATCATGGGAGACGTTTAGCATGATCGCAATTCGTAGGGTGGGTTAGCCGAAGGCGTAACCCACCTCTTTGCTTTCCGTTGGAGCAGAAGCGGTGGATTACGCTTCGCTAATCCACCCTATGGTTCAGGGCTACCCGCCCGCCCAGACGTCCAGCACATACCGGTTCTTTGCACCCATCTCGTCGATCCAGCGCGCGCTCGCGGCCGCATCGCTGCCGGTCTTCTCGCGATGGATCGCGACCAGCGCGGCCTTCACGTCCGGCTCCATCTTGCTGCCGTCGCCGCAGACATAGATGATCGCGCCCTGCTCGATCAGCGGCCAGACCGTGTCCTTCTGCGCGGCGAGGACGTGCTGCACATAGGTCTTCGGTCCATCCGCGCGCGAGAACGCCGTGAACAGCTCGGTGATGCCGCTGGCCGCCAAGGTCTTCAGCTCGTCCGCGTACAGAAAATCCTGGTCGGGATGGCGGCAACCGAAGAACAGCATGGCCGGACCGAGCGCAGCGCCTGTGGCTTTGCGCGCCGCGCGCTCCTGGAGAAAGCCGCGGAACGGCGCCAGTCCCGTGCCCGGGCCGATCATGATAACAGGCACAGACGCATCATCCGGGAGCCGGAAGCCGGCCTTGGTCTCGCGCACGGTGGCGTAGATCGCATCGCCCGATCGCCGGTTGGCGAGATAGTTCGAGCAGATGCCCTTGTAGGTACCGCGCCCGGAGGCCGCCGGCCCCTCGACCACGCCGACCGTGACGCTGCAACGGGACGGATCGACCGACGGCGACGACGAGATCGAGTAATAGCGCGGCGCCAGCAGCGAGAGCATTTCCAGATAGACGTGGAACGGCAGCTCGCAAGCCGGATATTCGAGCAGCATGTCGAATACCGATTTGCGCCTGGCCAGAATTTCGCCGCGGTAGCGCTCGAGCGGCTCGGCCTCTTCACCCACGAAAGCGAGCAGCTTAGGCTTGGTGACCGGGCAGCGGGTGTGCTCGGCCATGATCTGGATCTGCTTCCGCGTCGCCACCTGTTGCAGCTCGACGAACTCGCTGAGCAGGCGGCCGACCGACACGGCATTGCCGACCGGCAATTGCGCGCGGCGACCCTCGGAGACCTGAAGCCTGATCTGGTCCGCCGGCAGAAAGCCGAAGCGGCGGGCAACCGAGTCCACCAGCGTCGGGTCGTTGCGCGGAACGACGCTCAGATGATCGCCGACGCGATAGGTGATGTTCGACGGCAGTTGCACCTCGATGTGGCGCGTCGAGCGCTCCGACGGATTGGCGCCGGACTTGTTCTGAAGCTCGTCATTGGCCAGCACCTTCATCGCGACAGCACCGCCCTGGGCCACGATGGTGTTGACGGCGGTCACCGCGACGGGCTCGATCGCGTAGAGCGGATCGTCCTCGGCGGTGCGGGTGAAATTCCAGTCGATGCCGAACTCCTTGGTGGCGACCTGAGCCGCGGCCGGGAACCATTTCTGGAACTGGCCGTCGAGATCGCTGCGCGCATCGCCCTCGCCGCGCGGATAGATCGCGCGTGCGCCATGCTTCGACAATTGCTCGTCGATGAAGCGCGGCACTGATTGATAGGTCGCGGCCCAGTCGCTGTTGCCGCAGCCGAACACGGCGTAGCGGACATTGGCAAAGGCATCTTTCGGCAGGTCCTCGCCGAGCCACTTGACGAATTGCGACGCATTGTCCGGCGGCGCACCGTTATAGGAAGCGCAGATGATCAGCACGCCGCCATCATGCGGCAGCTTGCCGACGTAATCGTCGAGCGGCCCGAGATGCACGGCGAAGCCGTTGATCTCGGCAAGGTCGGCCATGCGCGTTGCAAGCTCCTCGGCGGTGCCGAGATTGGAGCCGTAGAGCACCAGCATCGGCGTGTTATGGCCGGGCCGCGTGGTCGGCTGGCGCGGCGCCCTTGGCCCCGAAGACGCCGTTGCCACAGGCCCGCCATAGGCGCCGCGCTCGCGATCGACGCGCGGCCGCACCTTGATCTTGAAGCCTTCCGGCTTCATCGTCAGCGTTTCCTTCAAATGCATCTGGTAACGCTGATGGTCGATCAGCTTGAAGCGCTGGAGGATCATGCCGAGCGCGAGCGCGGCCTCGTGCATGGCGAAGCCGCGGCCGATGCAGGCGCGCTGGCCGTTGCCGAACGGCTTCCAGGCATTGATCGGCCGCTTGGCCTCGGCTTCCTTGCTGAAATTCTCGGGATCGAAGGCATCCGGGTTCGGACCCCAAACCGAGGGATCGCGATGCAGCGCCGTCACCAGGATGGTGGTGAACGTGCCTTTCCGGAGCTTGTACTTGCCGCCGCCAATGGTCTCGTCGTTCAGCGGCGAGATGCCGTAGGCCGGCGCCGGCGGCCACAGCCGCAGCGACTCCTTCAAGATCTGCGTGATGTAGGTGAGCTGCGTCACCTGCTGGTAGGTCGGCTTCGCATCGACGTTGGGACCGAGGACGCGATCGACCTCGTCATACGCCTTCTTGAGAATGTCCGGGTGCTTGAGCAGCGCATAGATCGTGCACGACAACAAGCCGCTGGTGGTCTCGTGGCCGGCGATCAGGAACGTGTTGATCTGGTAGCGGATGTTGACGTCGTCGAGCTGCTCGCCGGTCGAGCGGTCGACGCCCGTCATCATCGCGGCGAGCATGTCCTTCTTGTCGTCGAGCGCATCCGCGTTCTTGCGCCGCTCGGCGATGATTTCGTCCACCATCTTGTTCATGAAGGCGACGTCTTCGCCCATGGTCTTGCGCCGCTTCTGCATCCAGAGCTGCTCGAGCGGCAGGCCGCGGGTCATCATGATGGTTTCGAGCGAGCGCACGAGCGACTCGACGAAGGGGTGATAATCACCCCGGTAGAACGAATTGAAGCGGTACTCGAAACCGCACAGACCGATCGTATCAAGCGTCAGCGCCGTCATGTCGTGGACGACGTCGATCTCGTCGTCGGCGTTGAGCCGGTCCCATTTGCTGACGAGCTGCTCGGCGATGTCGACCATGCTCGGGTGGTAGGACTGCATCGCGCGGTTGCCGAAGGGCTGGAGCAGAATGTTATGCGCCTTGCTCCAGTTCGGTTCCCTGGTGTCCGCCGTGAACAGGCCGTCGCCGCCCACCGCGCGCACGCGCCGCAGCGCGCCGCGCACCGTCTTGTCGAAGCGCTTCTCGTCGGAGAGCTCGTCGACGAGATCGTGGCCGGAGACGACGACGATCGGCGAGCCCATCATGTCGAGCCAGAAGATCGGGCCGAGCTCCTTGGCCAGCCGTGTCAAATGCTGCACGGGCGCTGCCGAGTCCAGCGACAGCATGTTGCCGACGACAGGTTTGGTCGGCGGCTGCGGGATCGGGTCCAGACGGTTCTTCGATGACATTAAAAGTGCTTCCCCTGCCTCGATCTTTTCTGCCGTCATTGCGAGCGAAGCGAAGCAATCCAGAAAATTTATCCGCGGTTACAGATCTGGATTGCTTCGTCGCTTCGCGCCTCGCAATGACGAGTTTGCAAGTGACGAATTAGCCAAACCGCCTTCTACGCCATTCGATCAGCTTGGCACTGACCTCCTCCGGCTTCTCTTGCTGCGTCCAATGGCCGCTGTCCTTCACGAGATACTTCTCGAGGTCAGCGACCAGCTTCTCCATGCCGTCCGCCGCGGAGGGCGGCAGCACCGCATCGTTCTCGGCCATGATCATCAGCGAAGGCACGTGGATGTTGTGATCCAATCCCTTCGCGCGCTCCCAATTGCGGGTGAAATTGCGATACCAGTTGATGCCGCCCGTGAAGCCGGTTTTCGTGAAGGTGTCGACGAACACCTTCTTCTCGTCGGCCGACAGGATTGGCGTACGCGGATCGTGCCTTGCATCATAGGCCGCAATCATTTGCGGGAAAGCCAGATTGGTTTTCGACGAAGCGCGGACGCCCGCGATCGGCGGCTCAGCCGATTTCTCTGCCGGCCGCGCCAGCGGCTTGCGCATGAAGGCGTCAAACGTCTGCTCGACGCGGCTGCCGAAGATCCTGTCCGGCTCGCGCGCGGGATCCTGGAACTGGACGATGTACATCTGGTCGCCGAAGCGCTGGCGGAACAGCGCGACCGGGTCGATCGGCGCGCGATCCCAATGCGGGGTGTTGACGCCGACCACGCCGGCGACGCGCGCGGGATGGCGCAGCGGCATCTGCCAGACGACGAAGCCGCCCCAGTCGTGGCCGACGAAGATCGCCTTGTCGATCTTCAAATGATCGAGCAGCCCGACGAGATCGCCGGTCAGCTGCTCCATGTCATAGGCCTCGACCGGCTCGGGCCGGTCCGACACGCCATAACCGCGCTGGTCCGGCGCGATGACGCGGATGCCGGCTTCGCTCAGCGCCTTGATCTGGTGGCGCCAGGAGAAGGCGAGCTCGGGCCAGCCATGGCACAGCACGACCGGCGGCGTGTCCGTGACCGGGCCCGCCTCGTAATAGCCCATGCGGATTCCGTTCGTCTGCGCGAACTTGAGCGGCGGCATTTCAATCATCATACGCTTCCTGCAAGCTTCTTATTCTGCCGCGCCCTTGATGTCGGCTGCGGGCGGCGCATAGGCCGCTTCGAGCGCGGCAAACTCCTCCGGCAGCATGTCGCACATCACCTGCACATGCGGAATGATGTTGGCGCCGACAATGAAGCCGAAATCGAGCTGGTCCCGATAGCTCTGCACGGTGATGTTGAGCGCCTGCCCGTGGGTCGAGATCGAGACCGGGAAGATATGCAGCAACTCGGCGCCGGCGGCATAGAGCGTCTGCCGCGGTCCCGGCACGTTGGACACCGTGATGTTGGCCGCCGGCGGCAGCACGTCCGACAGATTGGAGCGGCTGTAGAGCAGCGCCAGGATCTGCACCATGATCGGCGCGCCCAGCATCGAGATGTTGGAGACCTGGGGCATCAGCGCGCGCAGGGGATGCGACATCTCCTTGGACTTGGTCGATTGCGCGATGATGGCTTCCAGCCGCGCCTTGGGATCGTCAATGTTGGTCGCGATCGCGCAGATCATGCCGAAGACCTGGTTGTTGGCCTCGGTGTTGCCCTCCTCGCGCAGCGAGATCGGCACCGCCGCGGTCAGCGATTTCGCCGGCAGCGTGGCGTATTCCTTGAGATAGCGCCGGACCACGCCGGAGGCGAGCGCGAGCACCACATCGTTGAGCTTGCCGCCGGCGAGCTTCGCCAGCGCCTTGGAGCGCGACAGCGAGATCGACACGCCGGCAAAGCTTCGCTCCGAGGAGATCGTCTTGTTGAGCATGGTGGGTGGCGACACCATGCTGGCGAGGCTCTCCCGCGACTTGGGATCGGAGACCTTGCCGAGCACCTCGGAGACGCTCTTGACCATGGTCGGGATGTTGCCGGCGAAGCGCACCGCGCTCTCGATCTGGTACATCGCATTGTCGAACAGGATCGAGCCGATGTCGCTCTTGCCGGTGCGCGGCAGTTGCAGGTTCTTCGCCGCGGCCGACGCATCGAGCGGCTGAGTGAAGAGCTGCTGATAGGAATCGAGCAGGTTCGCCGCGATGTCGCGCGGCTCCTGACCGGGCTTGCTCCCTGCCGCCGGCGGGTCGACCTGGCGCGGGACCGGCGAGATGTCGTAGATCATGTTGGTCAGCGCCGCACCCGCGCCGCCGTCGATGGCGGCATGGTGCATCTTGGAATAGAGCCCGACCTCGTTGTCCTTCATGCCCTCGAAGACGTAGAACTCCCAGAGCGGGCGGGCGCGGTTCAGGAGCTTGGCGTGCATCCAGCCGACGATGCGCTCGAGCGTGGCGCGGTCGCGCGGCTGCGGCAGGCTGGCGCGGAAGATATGACGGTCGATATCGAACTGGTCGTCCTCGACCCACGAGGGATGATCGATGTCGAGCGGCGCCTTCTCCAGGCGTGCTTTGAGGATCGGCGCGATATGCAGGCGCGAGACGATCATCGCCTTGAAGTCTTCGAAGAAGTCGCCCTTGTAGTCGTCAGGCAGGCGAAAGATCGCCATGCTGCCGACATGCATCGGCATCTCCGGCGTTTCCAGATAGAGAAATGATGCGTCCAGCGACGACAGCTTTTTACCGTCAGCCATAGTTCCCTCCGCTAATTTTGACGGGCGCCTTTGCCGGCGCTTCTCGTCAGGCCGATACTGCCTGTTCCGGCGGGGCATATGCAATGGCAAACGGCCCTGCCCGGTCAAATGGCCAGAATTCCCCCTCCGGTTGCGCCAGGCGGTCCGCCACGGCCCACAGCGCCGCGGGGTTCACGCCGAGCCCGATATGGCTCGCCAGATGCACCTCGATGTTCTCGGCGCGGTCGGAGGGACGCAAGAGACAGGTCCGCCAGTTCACGACACCATCGGCGCGCGAATAGACCGACGTCGCCGGCACCGGAAGATCGCCGGCGATCGCCTCGCGCAATTCGGCAAAGTCCTCGACCCGCTCGCCGGACAGCGCTTCATAGAGCCGCGTGGCGTTGGTCGCCCGCACATCATTGGCAAACGGGCTGCCGAGCGTGACGACGTAGCGGACCATCTCGGGCGCCTGCAGTGCGAGATCGCGGGCGTAGACGCCGCCGAGGCTCCATCCGACCAGGCTGACCTTGCGCCCGCTCGCGGCGTGGATTTCCGCAAGGCGCGTGCGCAGGGCCTCCCGCATCCGCCCGAGACCACCGAGATTGCGGCCCATCCGCCAGGCATGCGCCTCATAGCCAAGTGCGCCGAGATAGCGCCGCATCGGCGCCATCGAGAGGTCGCTGGCGAGAAAGCCCGGCAGTGCCAGCACCGGATGGCCGTCGCCTTTCGGCGCGCGCATCAGGAGCGGCGACAGCATCACGCTGGCGTTGAATTCAAACAGGCTGCGGGCCTCGGCAAGCAACAGACCAAGGCTCGGCGGACGAAGCCGGCCCGGCGCCTGCGGCCCGTCCGGCGCGGGCGACATTACTTCTTCTTGTCGCTGCTGCGAGAGCCGCCGAGGCCGGCCATGGTGACGAACATGTCCTGAAACCGCTCGGCGATCTTCGGATCGAAGGTGAACCAGCTCTGGATCAGCGATTCCGGCGAGACCTTGTCGATGTTGGACATCATCTGCTGCTGCAGCTTGTCCATGACGGCAGTCTGCATCGGCATCACGTCGGGGAGTCCGAAGAACTGGCGGGCCTCGAGGGGGGTGCAGTCTATTTCGATATTAACTTTCATGTCCCCTCCGGATGAGATTCGAGCGGCGTCACACAGTATCGCCGCGACACGGTGTGCAACGCAAGCGACCTGAGGCGGGTGGCCGGGCGCCGGTTTCCGCGATCGGCGGATATGGTCAATCAAAATCCGCCTCTCGCCCCAGGGATCACCGGGCAGCATTGCTGCACAGCGGCGCAACTTGGCGCGTTCCTTGCTGGAATGGCGCTTGCACGGGTCGAGAACTCTGGGCAACATGGATTGGGTCGCCGGCCGAACAATCAAAAATCACGGCGCGGCAGAGTGGAGAGGGTCAAGAATGTCAGTCGGTCGAACTCTGTTTGCGGCGACGCTCGCCGGTATGCTTGCGGTTACGGTTTCGCCGGCGTCGAGCCAGACGCTGCGTTATGCCAACCAGGGTGACCTGAAGTCGCTCGACCCCTACTCGCTGAACGAGTCCACGACCCACGCCCATCTCGGCCACGTCTATCAAGGCCTGACCGCGCGCGACAAGGACCTCAAGATCATCCCGGCGCTGGCAGAAAGCTGGGAAACTCCGGAGCCGACCCGCTGGCGCTTCCATTTGCGCAAGGGCGTGAAGTTCCACAACGGCGACCCCTTCACCGCCGACGACGTGCTGTTCTCGGCCGACCGTGTCCGCAATAAAAACTCCAACATGCAGACCCGTCTCGCGCCCAACGTCAAGGTCGTCAAGGTCGACGACTACACGGTCGATTTCATCCTGCCCTCGCCCAATCCGATCCTGCATTCGTCCTGGGACGTCTGGTACATCATGGACAAGAAGTGGGCCGAGGAGAACAAGGCCGTCGAGCCGACGCCTGTGTCCGCGACCTCGCCGAGCTACGCCTCGCTGAACGAGAACGGCACCGGTCCCTTCATCATCGAAAGCCATCAGCCCGGCGTGAAGACCGTGTTCAAGGCCAACCCCAATTACTGGGGCAAGATGGAAGGTAACCTGAAGGAGATCATCTTCACCCCGATCGCATCCGACGCAACCCGCGTCGCCGCGCTGCTCTCGGGCGAGGTCGATGTCATCGAGCCGGTACCGATCCAGGATATCACCCGCGTCGATTCGAGCCCGAACGCGCAGGTACTGAAGGCGCCTGAGCTCCGAACCATCTTCATCGGCTTCGACACGGTTCGCGACGAGTTGCTCTACTCCAACATCAAGGGCAAGAATCCGTTCAAGGACGTCAAGGTCCGCGAAGCCTTCTACAAGGCAATCGACATCGAGCTGATCAAGACGCGCGTCATGCGCGGGCTGTCGACGCCGTCGGCACTGATGATCGCTCCCGAATTGTTCGCACTGTCCAAGGACTTTACGCGGCCGAAATTCGACCCTGACGGCGCCAAGAAGCTGCTGACCGAGGCCGGCTATCCCGATGGCTTCGAGGTCACCATGGATTGCCCGAACGATCGCTACGTCAATGACGCCGCGATCTGCCAGGCCGTGGTCGGCATGCTTGCCCGCATCGGCGTCAAGATCAATCTGCTGGCACAGCCGAAAGCGCAGTACTTCGCCAAGGTGCTGAAGCAGGGCGGCTACCAGACCTCGTTCTTCATGCTGGGCTGGACGCCGAGCACGATGGACTCGCACAACGTGATGAATGACATCATGGGCTGCCGCGACGATGCGAAATCATCCCGTGGCGAAGCCAATCTCGGCGGCTACTGCAATAAGGAGTTCGACGCTCTCACGGACAAGGTGCTGGTCGAAGCCGATACCAACAAGCGCAATCAGATGATCAAGCAGGCCTACGAGATCAGCATCAAGGACTGGGCCTACATCCCGCTGCACCAGCAGGCGCTGGCCTGGGGCGTATCGAAGAAGGTGAACCTGCCGCAGCGCGCCGACAATCTGGTCATGTTCCACTGGGCGACCAAAAAGGAATAGCGTTCGTTCAACACGAGGTCCCGGCAGCGTCAGGCTTCCGGGACCTTTCCTTTTCAGGCTGACAACGACGTCGACCAAACGCACACCCAAGGATAGTGGAAGGCATGCTCGCTTTCACTCTTCGCCGCGCCCTTCAGGCCATCGGCGTCATGTTCGCCGTCGGTATCATCGCGTTCTCGATGTTCCGCTTCGCAGGCGACCCCGTTAACCAGATCGTCTCGATCGACACGCCGGCGGCCGAACGCGAGGCCGTGCGCAAGTCGCTCGGCCTCGACGATCCCGTGCCGGTGCAGTTCGTGCGTTATTTCGGCAATGCCGCGCAGTTCAAGTTTGGCGTCTCCTATCAGTTCCGCCAACCGGTCTCGGCGCTGTTGATGGAGCGGATGCCCGCAACACTCGAACTCGCGATCTGCGCGACCGTGTTTGCCATGGTGCTCGGCATCCTGATGGGCGTCTATTCGGCGCTGAGGCGCGACACCGTGCTCGCCAAGTTATTCCAGGCGGTCTCGCTGATCGGCATCTCGCTGCCGACTTTCCTGATCGGCATTCTCCTGATCTATTTGTTCGCGGTGACATTGGGCTGGTTGCCCTCGTTCGGCCGGGGCGAGGTGGTCAAGCTCGGTTGGTGGACCACAGGCCTGCTCACACTGTCCGGGTTGAAGGCCTTGATCATGCCCTCGATCACGCTCGGCCTGTTCCAGATGACGCTGATCATGCGACTGGTTCGCGCCGAGATGCTGGAGGTGATGCGGACCGACTATATCCGCTTCGCCCGCGCGAGGGGACTGACCACCCGCGCCATCCATTTCGGCCACGCGCTGAAGAACACGCTCATTCCCGTGATCACGGTGGCCGGACTGCAATTTGGCTCGGTTATTGCATTTTCGATCATCACCGAAACCGTGTTCCAGTGGCCGGGCATGGGGATTCTGTTCGTGCAGGCCGTGCAAAACGTCGATATTCCGATCATGGCCGCCTACCTGCTGATGGTCTCGCTAATCTTCGTGACCATCAATCTGGTGGTCGACATCCTCTACACCGTGGTCGATCCGCGCCTGCGCTCGACTGTCGGCCGCGCCACATAAGGCAGCCTGCATGTCCGACACAGTCGTCTCCAATTCCGGCAAACCGAGCGCGTCGCCGGCGCATGCTCGCAGCTGGCTCAGCCGCGCGCTCGACAGCGACGTCTTCTATTCGTTTCGCCGCTCCAGGCTGACCATGGTGGCGGCGGCCATCACCGTGCTGTTCTTCCTGCTCGCAATCTTTGCGTCCTGGCTCGCGGTCCAGAACCCGTTCGATCCGGCGCAACTCCAATTGATGAATTCGCGTATTTCGCCGATCTGGACCGCCGACGGCCAGAGCCCGTTCCTGCTCGGTACCGACGAGCAGGGCCGCGACGTGTTCTCCGCCATCCTTTACGGCATGCGCATCTCGCTCGCCGTCGGCGTGGCCGGCGTGATCTTCGCAGGCGCGCTCGGCATCGCCCTAGGCCTGATCGCCGGTTATTTCGGGGGCGCGGTCGATGGCGTGATCATGCGGATCGCCGACGTGCAGCTCACCTTCCCCGCCATCCTGATCGCGCTGCTGGTCAACGGCATCGCCAAATCGATCCTCGGCAACCGGCTGGATGCCACCAGCATGCTGGTGGTGCTGGTGGTCTCGATCGGCCTGAGTTTCTGGGTCGGGTATGCCCGTACGGTGCGCAGCTCCGTGATGGTCGAGAAGAACAAGGACTATGTGGCCGCCGCGCAGCTGATCGGCCTGCCCGCACCGAAAATCATGTTCCGTCACGTGCTGCCGAACACGATGGGCCCTATCCTGGTCATCGCCACTATCAACCTCGCGCTGGCCATCATCACGGAAGCAACGCTGTCCTTCCTCGGCGTCGGCCTGCCCGATACCATGCCGTCGCTCGGCACGCTGATCCGCATCGGCAACAATTATCTGTTCGCGGGCGAATGGTGGATCGTCGCCTTCCCCGGAATCGCGCTCGCCGCACTGATCTTGTCGATCAACCTGCTCGGCGACTGGCTGCGCGACGCTCTCAATCCAAAACTTCGATGAGCGAGCTTTCGATGAATATGCGTCGCCTATGACCGATCCCATCCTCTCCGTACGCAGCCTTCAGGTGGAGTTCACCTCCCGCCGCGGCACGCTGCGCGCGATCGACGACGTCTCCTTCGACATCGCCAAGGGTGAGGTGCTGGGAGTCGTCGGCGAATCCGGCGCCGGCAAGTCCGTCACCGGCCTCGCGGTGATCGGCCTGATCGATCCGCCCGGCCGCATTGCGGGCGGCGAGATCCGTCTCGCCGGCCTGCGCATCGACAATCTGCCGCCTGAGGAAATGCGCCGCGTCCGCGGCAAACGCATCGGCATGATCTTCCAGGACCCGCTCACCTCGCTCAACCCGCTGTACAGGATCGGCGACCAGATCGTCGAGACGATCCGGACCCATCTCAATCTGTCCGAGACGGCCGCGCGCCGCCGCGCCATCGACCTGCTTGCCGAAGTCGGCATCCCGGCGCCGGAGAAGCGCATCGACGGCTATCCCCACGAATTCTCCGGCGGCATGCGCCAGCGCGTGGTGATCGCGCTCGCGATCTGTGCCGAGCCCGAATTGATCATCGCGGACGAGCCGACCACCGCGCTCGACGTCTCCGTGCAGGCGCAGATCATCTCCCTGATCAAGCGGCTTGGCCGCGACCACGGCACCGCGGTCATGCTGGTGACCCACGACATGGGCGTGATCGCGGAGGCCTCGGAACGCGTCGCAGTGATGTATGCCGGGCGCATCGCCGAGATCGGCCCCGTCCAGGACGTCGTGAGAAATCCGCTGCATCCCTATGCAAAAGGCCTGATGGGCGCGATCCCGACGCTCGCAGGCGACGACAAGCGCCTCGTGCAGATCCCCGGCTCGATGCCACGGCTGTCGGCAATCCCCCGCGGCTGCTCGTTCAATCCGCGCTGCGCATCCGCGTTCGACCGCTGCCGCGTGGAACGGCCGGAGCCGCTGCCGCGCGGCGCGCAATCGGTCGCCTGCCATCTCTACGACAGCGTGCCGGCGGAGAGCGCGGCATGAACGCGCCCTTCGTCCAGGCCACCAATCTGCGCCGCGTCTTCGACGTCTCGAAACCCTGGCTCAACCGCGTGCTCGAAGGTGGTCATCTCGAATATCTCAAGGCCGTCGACGGCGTGACCTTCGACATCAGGAAGGGTGAGACTTTTGCCCTGGTCGGCGAGTCCGGCTCGGGCAAGACCACGGTGGCACGGATGGTCGTCGGCCTGTTGCCGCCGAGCTCCGGCGACGTCCTGATCGACGGCGTCTCGATGACCGACCCGCGGCAGGCGCCGGCACGGCGCAAGCTGCGCCGCCGCATCCAGATGATCTTTCAGGATCCCTACGCGAGCCTGAACCCGCGCTTCCGCGTCGATGCCATCATCTCCGAACCGATCCGCGCCTTCGACCTGATCCAGGGCGAGCGCGACATCCAGGCTCGGGTCGGCGAACTACTCAGCCTCGTCGGCCTGCATCCCGACGACCGACTGAAATTTCCACACGAATTCTCCGGCGGCCAGCGCCAGCGCATTGCGATTGCGCGCGCACTCGCCTCCGACGCCGAGTTCATCGTCTGCGACGAGCCGACCTCGGCGCTCGACGTCTCCGTGCAGGCGCAGATCCTCAATTTGATGCGCGATCTCCAGGACAAGTTCGGCCTGACCTACATGTTCATCAGCCACAACCTCGCCGTGGTCCGCCACATGGCGAGCCGCGTCGGCGTGATGTATCTCGGCCGCATCGTCGAGATCGCGGAAGGCCGCGAGCTGTTCGCCCGTCCCCGCATGCCCTACACCAAGATGCTGCTTGGCGCAGTGCCTGACCTCGCCATGTCTGGCCGCCAGCGCATTCCGGTGAAAGGCGAGATCCCCAACCCGATCAATCCGCCGCCCGGTTGCGCCTTCAATCCGCGCTGCCCGCTGGTGTTCGATCTCTGCCGCAAGGAAGCTCCTGAACTGATCGACGGCGTCGCCTGCCACGCCGTGAAGACCGCGCCGGTCCCGGCGTGACGCGCGCGTGCCATGCGGCCTGCGCATTGGCGGCGCGGCATCGCCTGTGATCAATTGCCCGCGCGATAAACAAGGTAGCGAAGTTCCATGGCCAGTAATGTCAATCCCGATCCGTTCACGACGCGCCCCGAGATCGAGGGCACCTTCGGGGTCGTCGCGACCACACACTGGATCGCGACCGCCGTCGGCATGGCCATCCTCGAAAAGGGCGGCAACGCCTTCGATGCCGGCGTCGCCACCGCCTTTACGCTCCAGGTGGTCGAACCGCATCTGAACGGCCCGGGCGGCGACGTACCTGTGATCGTGCATGACGTGAAACGCGGCCGCACCGAGGTGATCTGCGGCCAGGGCCCCGCCCCGGCGCGCGCCACCATCGCGCACTACAAGAGCGAAGGCCTCGACATGGTGCCCGGCACCGGCCTGCTCGCGGCTTGCGTCCCCGGCACGTTCGAATCCTGGATGATGCTGCTGCGCGACTACGGCACGATGCGCGTGCGCGACGTGCTGGAGCCCGCGATTTCCTACGCGCGCGACGGCTATCCGCTGGTCGAGCGCGCCTGCGCCACGATCCAGACCGTGGAGCAATTGTTCCGCAAGCACTGGCCGACTTCGGCTGCGATCTATCTGCCGAACGGCGAGGTCCCGAAGCCCGGCACGCTCTTCACCAACAAGACGCTGGCCGCAACCTACACACGGATCCTCAACGAAGCCGAGAGCGGCGGGGGCGGTCGCGATGCCGAGATCGAGCGCGCGCGAAAGTCCTGGTCGCAGGGCTTCGTTGCCGAAGCCATCGACAAGTTCTGCCGGACACAAGAGGTGATGGACGTCAGCGGCTCGCCGCATCGCGGCGTGCTCTCGGCCGACGACATGGCGCGCTGGCAGCCGACCATCGAGGCGCCGCTGACCTACGATTACGGCCGCTACACCGTCTGCAAGGCCGGCGTCTGGAGCCAGGGTCCTGTGACGCTGCAACAGCTCGCATTGCTGAAAGGTTTTGCGCTCGACGGTCTCGATCCCACCGGTCCCGAATTCATCCATCTCCAGATCGAATGCGCCAAGCTGGCGTTCGCCGACCGCGAAAAATTCTACGGCGATCCCAAGTTCAGCGAGATCCCGATCACGACGTTGCTGTCGGATGCCTATAATGACGAACGCCGCAAGCTCGTGACCGAGAAGGCTTCGCTCGATCTCCGGCCTGGCGAGGTCGAGGGCCTTGGCGGCGTGGTCAAGCTGCGTCGCGCTGAAGGCCAACGCGAGGCTGTTGGCGCGCTCGGCGCCGGCGAACCAACCGTAGGGCGCTTCGGCGAGGTGCGCGGCGACACCGTGCATTTCGACATCATCGACAAGGCCGGCAACATGGTGTCCTCGACGCCGTCGGGCGGCTGGCTGCAATCCTCGCCTGTCATTCCGGAGCTCGGTTTCTGCCTCGGCAGCCGCGCACAAATGTTCGATCTGGAGGAGAACCAACCCGGTTCACTCGCGCCGGGCAAGCGTCCGCGCACGACGCTGTCGCCGACCATGGCGCTGCGCGACGGTGAACCGTATCTCGCCTGGGGCTCGCCCGGCGGCGACCAGCAGGACCAGTGGATCACACAGTTTTTCCTGCGTCACGTTCATTGCGGTCACAATCTCCAGGAGGCGATCGACGCGCCGGCTTGGCACTCCGAACATTTCCCGATCTCGTTCTGGCCGCGCACCGCGCGTCCCGGCGTGCTCGTGGTCGAGAATCGCGTGCCCAAGGCGACGATCGAGAATTTGCGCGAGCGCGGGCACATCGTGGAGGTCGGCCCCGACTGGTCCGAAGGACGCCTCACCGCGGCCTCGCGCGTAGGTCGCCGCCGCCGCGCCGCCGCCAACCCGCGCGGCATGCAGGGCTACGCGGCAGGACGCTAGAGGCAGCACATGACCTGGTCGATCATCGCGCGCGATCCTGCCACCGGCCAGTTCGGCATTGCGGTCGCAACCCGCTTCTTCGCCGTCGGCGCGCGGGTGCCCTACATCGCGGCCGGCCTCGGCGCCATCGCGACCCAGGCCTTCGTCAATCCCTATTACGGCATCGACGGCGTCAAGCTGCTCCGTGAAGGCTTGAATGCACACGACGTTCTCGCCGCACAGCTTGCGACCGACGACGGCCGCGAGAGCCGGCAGATCCACATCATGGATGCCAGCGGCGAGATCGCCGCGCATACCGGGCGCGACTGCGTCGACTGGTGCGGGCACGTCGCGGGCAGCGGTTTTTCGATCGCCGGCAATATGCTCGCAGGCGCCGACGTACTCGACGAGACTGCAAAGACCTACATCGCCAATGACAGCCTGCCCTTCCCGCGCCGCCTGCTCGCCGCAATGCGGGCGGGCGAAGCCGCCGGCGGCGACAAGCGCGGCAAGCAGTCGGCGGCGCTCCTGATCCACGGCGAGGAGGAATGGCCGGCCCTGGACATTCGTGCCGACGACCATGCGGACCCAATTGGCGAACTTGAGCGGCTCGAACGCGTCAGCCACGAGCTCTGGGTGCATTTCCGCGGCTCGATGCCGACCCGGCAGAACCCTGCGGGCAACACCGATCGCAAGATCATCGACGCCAGCATCGCCGCGGCACGCGCAAGGCGCGCATGAACACGAGCCCTCTCATCGAGATCAGGGATCTTCGCATCCGATTCCACGGCGACGACGGACGCGTCACCCACGCGGTCGACAGTGTCGATCTCAGCGTCGCCAATGGCGCCACGCTCGGCCTCGTCGGCGAATCCGGCTGCGGTAAAAGCGTCACGTCGCTGGCGATCATGGGCTTGCTGCCGAAGCAGAGCGCGGAAATATCAGGCGCGATCCGCTTCGACGGTTTTGACCTGCTGAAGACCTCGGACCAGACGCTGCGCGACCTGCGCGGCAACCGGCTGGCGATGATCTTTCAGGAGCCGATGACGTCGCTCAATCCGAGCCTCACCATCGGCGACCAGATCACCGAGACCATTCTGCGCCATCGCGGCGGCTCACGCCGCAGCGCGCGCGAGCGGGCAATCGAGCTCCTGCGCCGCGTCCACATCCCCTCGCCCGAGCGGCGGATCGACGAATATCCGCACAAGCTCTCCGGCGGCATGCGCCAGCGCGTGATGATCGCGATGGCGCTCGCCTGCGATCCTCGCCTGCTGATCGCGGACGAGCCGACGACCGCGCTGGACGTCACGCTTCAGGCTCAGATTTTGGAGCTGATGCGCGAGTTGAAGGCGGCGAGCGGCGCCGCCATCATCCTGATCACGCACGACCTCGGCGTGGTCGCCGAAGTCTGCGACGAGGTCGCCGTGATGTATGCCGGCGAGATCGTCGAGCGCGCACCGGTGGATGAGCTGTTCTCCATGCCGCAGCATCCCTACACCGTCGGCCTGCTCGGCTCGATCCCGCGGCTCGACCATCGCGCGGACCAGCTCGCGACCATCGAAGGCATGGTGCCGAACATGATGCAGCCACCCGCCGGCTGCCGCTTCGCCGCGCGCTGCCCCTTCGTGCTGGACGCCTGCACCGAGGCGCCGCCGCCGCTGGTCGAAATCAGCCCCGGCCACCTCTCGCGCTGCATCCGCGCGCCGCTCGAACTGCTGGTGTCGTGATGGCGTTGCTTTCCTCCCTCTTGCCCCGGGCGCAGCGCAGCACAAGCAAAGCGCAGTGGTGCGCTGCTGAACCGGGGCCCATGCGGCGGCAATCTGGGTCCCGGTTCAGCGTCGCAACACTCCGCGTTGCGCCGCGCCCGGGACACGAGACCGGATGTCGCGGGGGGTGGGAACGATGACCGCGCTCCTCGAGGTCGAAGGCCTGGTCAAGCATTTCGTCGCCGAGCGCACCCTGTTCGGCCGAGCATTGGCGCATGTCAAAGCGGTCGATGGCGTCTCCTTCTCTCTCGAAGCCGGCAAAACGCTGGCGCTGGTCGGCGAATCCGGCTGCGGTAAGTCCACCGTCAGCCGTCTCGTCCTCCGACTGATCGAACCGGATGCCGGCGCGGTGCGTTTCGCCGGCCGCGACCTGCTCTCGCTGGACGCCGCCGCGCTGCGAAAATTCCGCCGCGAGGCGCAGATCATCTTCCAGGACCCCTACGCCTCGCTCAATCCACGGATGACCGTCGGCCAGATCCTGACCGAGCCGCTGGCGCTGCATGATCTCGTGCCCCCGGCGCAACGGCGCGAGCGCGTCGCCGAAATCCTGCGGCTGGTCGGGCTGGAACCGCGGCTCGAGCGGCGCTATCCGCACGAATTCTCCGGCGGGCAGCGCCAGCGCATTGCGATTGCCCGCGCGCTCGCGGTCGAGCCGAAGCTGATCATCTGCGACGAGCCGGTCTCGGCGCTCGACGTCTCGATCCGCTCGCAGATCCTCAATCTGCTGCGCGAGCTCCAGGACCGGCTTGGGCTCGCCTACATTTTCGTCTCGCACGATCTCGCCGTGGTCAAGCACATCGCCGACCATGTCGCCGTGATGAATCTCGGCCAGATCGTCGAGACCGCGGAGGCGGATGCGCTGTTCGCGGCACCCCGCCATCCCTATAGCCGGGCGTTGCTGTCCGCGATCCCCGTGCCTAAACCGCGGGCAAAACGCAGCCGGATTGTGCTGCAGGGAGAGATCCCTAGCGCGCTCAATCCGCCTGCCGGCTGCCGCTTCCACACCCGCTGTCCCTACGTGGTCGACCGCTGCCGCAGCGAAATGCCACAGCTCGTACCGGATGGCATCGGACATGCAACGGCCTGCCATCGTACGTCGGAACTGCCGTCCTCCGCGGCGATCGTCCCGTCCGACGGCGGCTTTTCGCCGGTCCTTGAAAAATTGGTCGCCGCCTTCAGCGGAGGCCCGGAAGCAGTCCGCGGCAGCGGGGTTAGCCCTTTGGGGACCGATCCCGCATAGCCGTCAAAAAGAGGTTGAGAGCGATGAGTTTCATGCGTTTGACAATCCTGGCGTCGGCCCTGCTGACGTCGCTCGCGGGCGCAGCCCAAGCCCAAACCACCCTTCGCATCGGCATCGCCGAAGACCCCGATATCCTTGATCCCAGCATCGGCCGCACCTATGTCGGCCGCATCGTCTTCTCCGCCTTCTGCGACAAGCTGTTCGACATCGACGAGAAGCTCAACATCGTGCCGCAACTCGCGCTGTCCTACGAGACTTCGGCCGACGGCAAGGCGATGACGATCAAGCTCCGGCCCAACGTCAAATTCCACGACGGCGAGCCGCTGGACGCGGAGGCCGCAAAGTTCTCGATCGAGCGTCACATGACGCTGCCGACCTCGTTCCGGAAGTCCGAGCTTGCCAGCGTCGACCACGTCGAGGTGGTCGATCCCCTGACCATCAAGCTGGTGCTGAAGACGCCCTACTCGCCACTGATCGCCCAGCTCACCGACCGTTCCGGCATGATGGTGTCGCCCAAGGCGGCAAAGGAGGCCGGCGACAAGTTCGGCCTGCATCCGGTCTGCGCCGGTCCCTACAAATTCGTCGAGCGCGTCCAGCAGGACCGCATGGTGTTCGAGAAATTCGCCGACTACTGGAACAAGGATAACATCCATATCGATCGCGTCGTGTTCCTGCCGATCGTCGACGCCACCGTCCGCCTCGCCAATTTGAAGTCCGGCGGGCTCGATCTGATCGAGCGCGTGCTCGCCACCGATATCAAGGACGTCCGCGCCGATTCCCGGCTCGTCCTGTCGACAGCGCCGGAACTCGGCTATCTCGGCCTGACCGTCAATATCGGCAACGACAAGACCAAGGGGCCGCTGAGCCAATCCGCAAAAGTCCGACAGGCGCTCGATCTGTCGATCGACCGTGAAGCCCTCAACCAGGTCGTCTTCAACGGCGAGTTCACACCGGGCAACCAGTGGGTCAGCCCGACACATCCCTATTACCAGAAGGCATTCCCGGTCCGCGGCCGCGACATTGCGAAGGCGAAGGCTCTGTTGAAGGAAGCCGGCGTCACCGCGCCCGTGACGGTGGATTACATGATCCCCAAGGGCGCAGAAAACGAGGCCGTCGCCCAGGTCGTCCAGTCGATGGCTGCGGAAGCGGGCTTCGACATCAAGATCCGCGCGGTCGAATTCGCGACCACCTTCAAGCAGGCCCAGGCCGGCGAATTCCAGGTCTTCCAGATCAACTGGAGCGGCCGCATCGATCCCGACGGCAACTCCTACATCTTCATGCGCAGCAAAGCACCGCAGAACGACGGCGTCTACGCCAACCCCGAGGCCGACAAGCTGATGGAAGATGGCCGGCTGACCGCTGACGTCGGCGAGCGCAAGGCGATCTATGCAAAGCTGACCAAAATCCTGCTCGACGATCTGCCGATCATCTACATCTATCACCGCACGCTTCTGATTGCGCACACCAAGAAGCTCGATGGCTACAGGCAGATGCCCGATGGCCTCGTGCGCGTGGTCGGGTTGAAGTTCAAGTGACAAATCTGACCATGAATGTGTGTCCCGGACGCGGTGCAGCGCGCAAGCGCTGCTCCGCAGAGCCGGGACCCACGGCGACATCCCACCGGGCTAGATGGGTCCCGGTTCAGCAGCGCAACATTGCATGTTGCGCTGCGCCCGGGACGCGCGTCGCGCCATGCTGAACTTCCTTGCCCGTCGCATCGCGCAGATCGTGCCGACACTGTTCTTCGTGTCGGTGCTGATCTTCTCGCTCCAGCAATTGCTGCCGGGCGATCCCGCGCTGGTGATGGCCGGCGAGGAACGCGATCCCGCGGTAATCGAGCAGATCCGCAAGCTGCACCGGCTCGATCAACCGATTCCCATACAGTACGTCTATTGGCTCAAGGGCGTTCTATCGGGCGATTTCGGTGAGTCCCTGCGTAACAAGATGCCGGTGCGCGAGTTGATCGCCCAGAAGCTGCCGGTGACGCTCCAGCTGGGATCGATGGCGATCCTGATCGCGTTCTTCATCGGCATTCCCGCCGGCATCGTCTCCGCGGTGAAAAAGGGCACGGCCTGGGACTATGGCGCCAACCTGTTCGCGCTCTGGGGCATCTCGACGCCGAATTTCTGGCTCGGAATTCTCATGATCTTCCTGTTCTCGATCCACCTGGGCTGGCTGCCCGCTTCCGGTTACGTGCCGCTCACAGAAAACTGGCGCGCCAGCCTGGCGGCGACCGTGATGCCGGCCTTCGTGCTCGGCAACGCGATCTCCGCGATCCTGATGCGGCACACCCGCAGTGCCATGCTTCAGGTGCTGGAGAGCGATTATGTCCGCACCGCGCGCGCGAAGGGGCTGTCGGAACGCTCGGTGATCCTCAAGCACGCCATGCGCAACGCGCTCACCCCGATCATCACCCTTGGCGCACTCGAGCTCGGCACGTTGCTGTCGGGCGCGGTACTGACCGAGCAGATCTTCTCCATCCCCGGCTTCGGCAAGTTGATCGTGGACGCCGTGTTCAACCGCGACTACGCCGTGGTGCAGGGCGTGGTTCTGGTGACGGCCACCGTCTACATCACACTGAACCTCGTGGCCGATGTCGCCTATATCCTCGTCAATCCGCGGCTGAGGGGCTGAGCGATGACCGACGCCGCGCTGCCAGCCGGTCCCGCCGCCCAAGCCGACGAGCTCGACAGCCCGGCACGCCGTGCGCGGCGGCGGCTGTTCAAGCGCAAGGCCGCGGTGTTCGGGCTCGTCGTGATCACGGCATTTATCCTGCTTGCGGCCCTCGCGCCGCTGGTCGTGCCCTACGATCCCATCGCGACCAGCTGGAGCCTGGTGCGCAAGCCGCCCACCACGGCGCACTGGTTCGGCACCGACGATCTCGGCCGCGATATCCTGAGCCGCATCATCTATGGCGCGCGGGCCTCGCTGATGGCCGGCCTCATCTCGGTCGCGATCGCGCTCGGAATCGGCGTGCCGCTCGGCCTGCTCGCCGGCTACCGCGGCGGATTCGTCGACGCGCTGATCAGCCGCATTACGGATGCCATGCTGGCCTGCCCTTTCCTGATCCTGGCGATTGCGCTCGCCGCGTTCCTCGGCCCCAGCCTCGGCAACGCCATGATCGCGATCGGCATCTCCGCAGCGCCAATCTTCATCCGCTTGACCCGCGGACAAGTGCTGAGCGTCAAGGCCGAGGACTATGTCGAGGCCGCCCGCGCGCTCGGCAATCCGCCGTGGCGGATCGCGTTCTCGCACATCCTGCCGAACATCCTGCCCTCACTTCTGGTGCAGGCGACGCTCTCGATCGCCGCCGCGATCATCGCCAAAGCGGCGCTGTCCTTCCTCGGCCTGGGCCAGCAGCCGCCGGCACCATCCTGGGGCAGCATGCTCAATTCAGCCCAGCGCTTCCTGACCCAGGCGCCGTGGATGGCGATCTGGCCCGGGCTTGCGATCTTCCTGGTCGTGCTGTCGTTGAACCTGCTCGGCGACGGCCTGCGCGACGCGCTCGACCCGCGCCAGCGCTAGATCACCGTCTCCCGCAACACCCTCCGGCAGTCCATCTCGTATTCGAGATCGACCACCGGCGGCCGGGCGAAATGCCAGGTCAGGCCGGAACGCAGCGCGCCGCGGCGGACCAGTTCGTCGACCAGCGCGTGGTGGAAATCGTGCACGGAATAGGCCTGCACGCCGGTCGTGTCCTTCCAGCCGAAGCCGAACGCCGTCATCCGGTTTTCCATCTGCGACGTCGTGGTGAAGCGCACCTTCTCGCGCAAGCCTTCGGGGCTCAGGTCGCGGTAGCGCACGGTGCGCTCGACATAGCTGCCGCCGCCCTCACGCGCCTCGGCGCCGCCTGCGATGACGAAGGACGGAGTCTTTGACGTCGTCGGGCGCGTGAACGAGAACGCATAGAACGACGGCTCGGACGGCGGATCGATCTCGGGACAGACATTGCTGCGCGCCACCGGATTGGTGGTGCCGTCGAAGATGCCCCATTCGGACAGCGTCTTCACATAGTGCAGGTTGAACGCGCGAAAGCCTTCTTCGCTGAAGGCGGCCGGCGAGCGCAGCTCGCAGGCACAAAAGGCCGTCAATGGCCGGCCTGCCTCCTGGATGTACTTTGCGGCCAGCGCAAATCCCTCGGCGAGCGGCACCAGGCGATCGAAGCGAACGCGCTCGATCTCATAGCCGTCATCGGCGGCGGCGCCGGCCGAATACTGGAACACGGACGGAATGAAACGATAATTGCCGGCGGAGAAGTCACTGACCATGTCGAACCCCTATTCCAGTTGCATGCGAATGCCCTTGGCGCCGTTGAGCAGGCGCTTCAGGTGAAAGCCGGCCAGCGGATCGTCGGCGTGCATCCCGACCAGCGCGGCAAAGGCCGGCATGGCGGCGACGTCGCCGGCCTCCATCTTGGCAAAAGCCTCGGAATAAAGCGCCATCTCCGGCGCCTCGAATTTTGCCTGCGTCAACGGCTCGAAGGCGGGGAGCGGTTCGCTGCGTCCGCGCAGCATCAGCTCGCCCACGGGGCGGCCCTGAAAATTCTCAGCGGCCCGGGCGACGCTGGCACTGACGCAAATGCGCGTGCCCAGCTGCTTGTTGGCGGCCTCCAGCCGCGCCGCAATGTTGATCGAGTCTCCGTAGGCGGTGTAGTCGAAGAAGCGATTGCCGCCGAAATTGCCGACCAGTGCCGGCCCGACGTGAATGCCGATGCGGGTGGTGCCGAAATCCACGCCTTTGGCCTTCTGGCGCACGCAAAAATCCTGCGCCCAGGCATCGAGATCATGTGCGCAGGCAACGGCCCGCGTCGCATAGTCCGGCTGATCGCCCGGCGCGTTGAACAGCACCTGGATCGCATCGCCGATGATCTTTGCGACCGTCCCCTCATGCGCGAAGACGACCTCGGTCATTCCGCCGACATATTCGTTGAGAAGCTCGCCCAGCGTCTCGGGCGGCGCGCTCTCGACCAGCGAAGTAAAGCTGGTGATATCGGTAAAGATGGCCGCGACATCGCGCCACTGCACCTCGATTTCCTCTCCCTCGCCGCTTGCCGCCAGACGCTTGGCAAGCTCGGGCGAGAAATGACGCGACAGCGCGGCATGCGCCCGCTCCGCCTCCATTTGACGGCGCCGCACCTCGCGCAGCATCTCGATGTGGCGGATGGTCTTCTGGATCGTGGCTTCCAGATCGGCGAAATCGATCGGCTTGGTGAGGAAGTCGAACGCTCCGCGGTTCATGGCGGTGCGGATGTTGCTCATGTCGCCATAGGCCGAGACGATGATGGTCGACTTCTTGTCCTCGGCCTCCTGGAGCTTCTGGAGCAGCGACAGCCCGTCCATCCTGGGCATGTTGATGTCGGAGACCACCATGTCGACATGCGGGTTCAGCTCGAGCGACTGCAGCGCCTCGAGCCCGTCGCGCGCGAACATGATGGCGACGTCCCCGTCCCGAATCTGCCTGCGGAATTTTTGCAGGATCAGCGCCTCGAGATCAGGCTCGTCGTCGACGAAGAGGATGGTCGAAGTCATGCGGCTTGCTCGAGCCTCGTGTCGATTTGCTGCCGCAACAACGCGAAGTCGATCGGCTTGGTCAGCAGCCCGACGGCGCCGCGCTCGATCGCCTTGCGGCGCGTCTCGGCATCGCCATAGGCCGTGATCATGATGACCGGAACGTCCGGATGCTCGGCGCGCACCTTGGGCAGCATGTCGAGCCCGCTCATGCCGGGCATGTTGATGTCGGACAGGATCAGGATCAGCGAGGGGTCGCGCACCTCCGCGGCGAGCCTCAAGGCGTCGGGCGCGGAGGCCGCGAACTCCATCTGGAAGCGGCCGGCACGCAGGTCACGCCGGAACTGCTGCCGGAACAGCGCCTCGACATCGGGCTCGTCGTCGACGACCAGGATGTAAACGTTCAAGTCTTGCCTCCGGAAGTTCCGCCTGCCGCCATCATGCGCGGCAGCGTAATGATGAACTCGGTGAATACACCGGGCTCGGTGTTCACGTCGATCGTGCCGCCGTGCTGTTTCACGACGATGTCATGGCTCATGGACAGGCCGAGGCCGGTGCCCTCGCCGGCCGGCTTGGTCGTGAAGAAGGGATTGAACATCTTCTCCTTCACGTCAGGCGGAATTCCGGTGCCATTGTCGCGGATCCGGATCTCGACGCGGCCGCCGAGGTCTTTCGTCGTCGCACGCAAGGTCGGCTCGAAAGCGCCTGTGACGCTCTCCTTGCGCTTGGCAGCGGCATAGAAGCCGTTCGAGATCAGGTTGAGGAAAACGCGCGCGATCTCCTGCGGATAGATATCGACCATGTCGGCGGCCGGATCGAAATCGCGTTCGAGCGTGACGTTGAAAGCAGGCTGTTCGGCGCGCGCACCGTGATAGGCGAGATTGAGGCTCTCTTCGACGACGGCGTTGATGTCGCTGGAGCGGTGCTCGCCCGAGCCCTCGCGCGAATGCAGCAGCATGTTCCTGACGATGGAATCGGCGCGCTTGCCGTGCTGCACCACCTTGTCCAGATTGCTCTTGAGCATGCCGGTCAGCTCGTCGACCTCCTCCTTCGTCTTGCCGTCGAGCGAGGCCGATTGCAGGGCTTCGTTGAGCTCGTCGATCAACTCGGTCGACACCGCGGAGAAATTGTTGACGAAGTTGAGCGGGTTCTTGATCTCATGCGCGATCCCCGCCGTGAGCTGGCCGAGGGACGCGAGCTTCTCGGTCTGGATCAGGCGGTCCTGGGCGGCGCGCAGATCGTTCAGGGATTGCCTCAACTCTGCGGTCCGCTGCTCGACCTTGTTCTCGAGGTCGGCGTAGGATTCCTGCAAGCGCTCGCCCATGTGGTTGAACTGGTCCGCGAGCTCCTCGAGCTCGTCTCCGGTCTTGATCGAGATTCGCTGGCCGAAGTCGCCGCCGCCGATCCGCTCGGCGCCGACGCGCAGCGCCTGGATCGGGCCGACCATGCGGCGCGCCAGAAAGATCCCCGCCAGCACCGCAAAGATCGACGCCGCAAGCAACACCAGCGCCAGTCGTTCCAAAGCGGCATAGAGCGCCGCATAGGCCTCCTCGACCGGCAGCTCGACGAACATGGTCCAACGCAGCGGCGCGATCGGGGCCGATGCGGTCAGCACCTTTTGCCCCTGAATGTTGCGCGCTTCGGGAAGCGCGTCGGTCGCAGCACCCCCTGCCAGCGCGGCGCGCACCTGCGCAAGACCGGACATGTCGGTGTTGCGCAGGACCAGGCTGATATCGGGATGCGCGATCAGGCGCCCCTCCGGGCCGACCACGTAAGCGTGCCCATGCTGGCCGACCTTGATCTGGGACACGACGTCCCAGATCAGCTTGAGATTGACCTCCGCGATGCTGACGCCGGCATCCTTGCGCGCACCGGCCTGCGCCAGCGTCATGTAGGGCTCGGATTCCCTGCGAAAATAGACCGGTCCGTAAAAGACCTTGTGCGCGACCGCCTCGGTGAACTTGGGATCGTCGGACAGGTCGATGCCGCTGTCGATCGCGTCCATCGCGAGCCGCGAGACCCGCAGCCGCTCCCGGCCGGTCGCATCGACCTGGGCAAGCTCGGTGATCGCGGGCACTTGGCGCAGCAGCCGCAGCGCGTCGAACCGGCGCTGCTCGATCGAGCTCGCCGACCAGGGCAGCTGCGTGGTCCAGCCGAGCTGGCTCTCGATCTCCTTGACGAACTGACCGATCTTGGCCGCCGCCGCCTCGGCCTGTTCATGCTGGACCCGGATCAGCGCGGCCTTGTGTTCGCGATAGTAAAAGAAGACCTCGAACAGGCCGTTGGCGAGCAGTGCGATGGCGACGACGGCCACGAACAGCGCCACATATTTGGTGAACAGCCGCATCCTGATCCCCCGCCCTATCGTACCGCTGGACACGGCGCCGCCCGAGGCTGCGGTCGGCAGCGTCCTGGCTCGCGGGGTGTCGGGGTGGAGGGAGATGCTCATCCCGCCAAGCCTAGCAAGAAGGCCGGACCTTGTCTCTTCTCAGCGCGGGAACGACTCGCCGCCTCACGGCTTCCGAGGCAAAGAAAAAGGGCGGCAACGGATTGGCCGCTGCCGCCCTTCCTGTCCGATTGTAGCCGCCTCAGGTGGGCCGCAGCGCCTTGGCGTCGAGGTCGATCTCGTTGACCTGCTTGTTTCGCTCGGAATCCGCCGCCGCACGATGGTCGGTCGCCAGCACCACATAGACCGCCGGCAGCACGAACAGCGTGAACAGCGTGCCGATCGACATGCCGGCGACGACGACCAGACCGATCGAGAAGCGGCTGGCCGCGCCCGCGCCGGTCGCGGTGAGGAGCGGGATCAGGCCCGTCACCATCGCGGCCGTGGTCATCAGAATCGGGCGCAGACGAATGCGGGCCGACATTTCGATGGCCGAGCGGCGATCGAGCCGCTCGTTGACCTGGAGCTCGTTGGCGAACTCCACCATCAGGATGCCGTGCTTGGTGATCAGGCCGACCAGGGTGAGCAGACCGACCTGGGTGTAGATGTTCATGGTCGCCACGCCGAAGAACAGCGGGATCAGCGCACCAACGATCGCCATCGGCACCGAGATCATGATCACCAGCGGATCGCGAAGACTCTCGAATTGCGCGGCCAGCACCAGGAAGATGATGATCAGCGCGAAGCCGAAGGTGACTGCAAGCTGGTTACCTTCCTGCACATACTGCCTGGAGTCGGCGAGATAGTCGTGGCTGAAGCCCGCAGGCAGCTTCTTGGCCTCGCCTTCGAGGAAGTCGACCGCCGCACCGACGGTCACGCCCGGCATCGGCACGGCCGAGAAGGTCGCCGAATTGAGCTGATTGTAGTGGGTCAGCGAGTTCGGGTCGGTCTTGGTCTCGATCGATACCACCGTCGACAGCGGAAGCTGCTGGCCGGTGTTGGTCGTCACATAATAACCGCCGAGCGATTCCGGCGAGAGCCGCTGTCCGCGCGGCACTTGCGGGATGACCTGGTAGGAACGGCCCTCGAGGTTGAAGCGGTTGATGTAGTTGCCGCCGAGCAGCACCGCGAGCGTAGAGCCGAGGTTCTGCATGCTGACGCCGAGATCCTGGGCCTTGGTGCGATTGATCGTCACCTTCACGTTGGGCTGGTTGTAGGCAAGGTCGCTGTCGGAGACGATGAACATGCCGCTCTTGCGGGCCGCGTCCTTCAGCTTCTCCATCTGCTCATAGACGGTCTGGAAGCCGGCGGTGGAGTTGATCACCATCTGCACCGGCAGGCCGCCCGGACCACCCGGCAGCGGCGGCAGGTTGAACGCGAACGCCTGCACGCCCTCGATCTTGGAGAGCTCGGCCTGGACCAGCGGCTTCAACTGGATCGAAGAACGCTTCCGCTCGTCCCACGGCTTCAAGAGCATGCCCGCGATGCCGCCTTGCGGACCATTGATGCCGTTCAGCACGAACCGCAGGTCGGTCTCGGGGAATTTCTGGAATTCATGGTCGAGCTTCTCGCCGTAGAAATCGACATAGTCGATGTTGGCGTATTTCGGCGCCTTGGTCACCGCGAACACGATGCCCTGATCCTCCTCCGGCGCCAGCTCCTTCGAGGTGTGCATATAGAGGAAGCCGACGAGCCCGAGGATGGTCACTGCGAACAGGCCGGTAATCGCCTTGTAGTCGAGCGAGCGATCGAGCCTGCGGCCGTACCACCGCGTCAGCGCGCCGAACACCTTGTTGACCATCTTGGCAAAGCGGCCTTCCTCGGTGTTCTTGAGCAGCACCGAGCACATCATCGGAGACAACGTCAACGCAATCACGCCTGACACGATCACCGAGCCGGCGAGCGTGAAGGCGAATTCGCGGAACAGCGAACCGGTGAGGCCGCCCAGGAAGCCGATCGGCGCGTACACGGCGGCCAGCGTGATGGTCATCGAGATAATGGGGCCGACGATTTCGCGCGCGCCTTCCAGCGACGCCTGGACGGGCGTTTTCCCTTCCTCCAGATGTCGATGGATATTCTCCACGACCACGATGGCGTCGTCGACCACGAGGCCGATCGCGAGCACCATCGCGAGCAGGGTCAGCAGATTGAAGCTGAAGCCCAGCGCCAGCATCAGGGTGCAGACACCGATCATGGACAGGGGAATTGTGACGACGGGGATGATGACCGAACGCAGCGAGGCCAGGAACAGGAAGATGACCACAATCACGATGATCACCGCTTCGCCCAGCGTCTTCTCGACCTCGTCGATCGAAGACTGAATGAATTTGGTCGAGTCGTAGGCGACCTTCATCTTCATCGACGGCGGCAGGTTGCGTTCGAGTTCCGGGAACAGCGCGCGCACACCCTTGACCAGCGTCAGCGGGTTGCCTTGCGGCGTCGCGGTCACACCGATGAAGATCGCATGCTCGCCGTTGAAGGCGACGCTCGCATCGGTGCTTTGCGCCGCAAGCTCGACGGTGGCGATGTCCTCCATCCGCACGAAACCGCCGTCCTTGGCCTTCACGATCATCTTCCTGAACTGGTTGACGTCGGTCAGGCTGGTGTTCGTCGAGACGTTGGAAACGATGAGATAGCCCTTGGTCTGTCCCGCCGCGGACTGGAAGTTGTTCGCTGTGATCGCGGTCGCGACATCGGCTGGTGACACGTTGCGTCCGGCCATCTTGACGGGATCGAGCCACAACCGCATCGCAAAGGTCTGGCCGCCGAGGATGTCGGCCGAGGCCACGCCGTCGACGGTCGACAGCACCGGCTGCACCACGCGCGTCAGATAATCGGAGATCGCCGAGCCCGACAGCTCCTCGGACGAGAAGCCGAGATACATCACAGCCGTGGTCTGGCCGGTGGTCTTGGTGACGATCGGGTCGTTGGATTCCTTCGGAATCAGATATTTGACCGAGTTCGTCTTGGCCAGCACCTCGGTCAGCGCCTGGTTCGGATCGAAATTCAGCTTGATGTAGACTTGGATCGTCGAGGTGCCGAGCACCGAGGACGAGGTCATGTAGTCGACGCCTTCGGCGGAGGCGACGGCCTGCTCGATCGGCGTGGTGATGAAGCCCTGGATCAGGTCCGCGGACGCGCCGGGATAGACGGTCGTGATGTTGATGACCGTGTTCGACAGCTTCGGATACTGCCGGATCGGCAGCACCATTGCTGCGCGCAGTCCGATCAGCAGGATCAACAGACTGACGACGACCGACAGAACCGGTCGTTTGATGAAAATATCAGTAAAGCGCATCGCGGCGATCTCGATTTCGTTGACTTGCAATGCGCATGACCCGGCCGGGCCGGATCATGCTGCGACGTATGCGGTGTCAGTAACGCGGCGGCTGCGCCGGAATCTGCGGAGCCGGGTCGGTCGAGATCGACACTGCCGAGCCCGATTGCAGCTTGAGCTGGCCGACGGCGACCACCTTGTCGCCTGCCTTCAGGCCCTTGACGATTTCGACGCGACCGTCGACCCGGCTGCCGGTCTGCACGAAGGTGCGCACCGCGGAGAGACTGGTCTTGCCGTCCTCTCCCTTCTTCTCGGTGATCACGAAGACGGAGTCGCCGTACAGCGTGTAGTCGACCGAAGTCTCCGGCACCGTGACGACGGCCGGCTTGTCCGGCAGCACCACCGTGGTGGTCACGAACATGCCGGGCTTCAGGATCTTCTCCGGATTGGCGATCGTCGCCTGCACGCGGATGTTGCGCGTGTCGGTCGCGATCTGCGGCTCGATCGTGGTGATCTTGCCGTCGAAGGTGCGGCCCGGATAGGCGTCGACCTTCAACCTGACGACCTGGCCGACCTTGAGATTGCCCGAGTCCTTTTCCGTCACCGTGAAGTTCGCCCACAGCTGCGACAGATCGGTCAGCGAAACGATCGCCGTGCCGGCCGTCAGATATTGACCGACCTCGACCTTGCGGACGCCGAGATCGCCGGAGAACGGTGCGCGCACCAGCTTCTGCGAGATCAACGCCTCGGTCTTGGCGATGCCGGCCAGCGCCTGGTCGTAAGCGGCCTGGGCGGAATCGACGGTCGCTTGCGGGCCGAACTGACGCGAGGCCAGTTGCTTGGCGCGATCGAGCGAGAGCTGCGCGACCGTTGACTGCGCCTTGTAGTTGGCAAGATCGCCCTGCTCCGGCGCGTCGAACAACTGCGCCAGCGGCACGCCGGCCTCGACATGCGCGCCCGGCTCGAACTTGATCTCGGTGATGCGGCCGTTGACGTCGGCGCTGACATCGACCTGATGCACGGCGAAGAGGCCGCCGACCGCGGTGAGCAGGTTCGGTACCACCTCCGACTTCGCCTCGGCCGCGCTGACGGCGGTCGGCGGCGGCTTGTTGTTGGCGAAGAACTGCTTGATCATCTGGCCGCGGAAATAATTGAACCAGACGAGGCCACCGACGAGCGCTGCCAGCAGCGCGCCCACGATGATGAACCACAGCACCGGCCGGACCGGACGCTTGGGAGCCTTGGTGTCGATCGGTTCGCCCGAAATCTTGTGTTCGGTTACGATGTTCATGTCATGCGCTTTCTGCAATCGCCGTCTTGCCCGCATCCGCGGCCTGATCGCGGCCCAAATGCGAAGCAATTGCGGCGTCGTTAAGTCCGATACCCCTCAGGAGAAACTCACACAGCTGCCGTTCGAGGTGGTCAGCCTTGCCGTAGGCGAGGCAAGGCGTGGCCGGCAGCCTGGTCAACGCAGCCGTCATCACCGAATGATGCGCAAACCAGAACAGATTGAGCGGCTCGATCCCGCATGGCCGCGCGTCCCCGGCGGCCACCGCCCGCTCGAGCGAGGCGACGAAGACCGCGCCGATCAGCTTCTCGATCTTGGCGTATAGCAAACGGGCGAACTCGCCGTCATCCAAATGGCTGGTGGCCATCAGTCGCAGGCGCTGCGCCTCTTCCTGGTCGGGACCGTCGGCAATGTCGAGGAAATGCTCGACCATGCCGCGGATCAGCTCGACCAGCGTCGCCGTCGACGGCTCCCGCTCCAGCAGCTCGGTGAAGGCAGGGTCCGCCTCGCATTCGTCGCTGAGGATTTCGGCATAGAGCGCCGCCTTGGACGGGAAGTGCTTGAACAGCAGCGCCTCGGAAATGGCAGCGGCGGCCGCCACGCTCTTGGTCGTGGTGCCGGTATAGCCGTGTCGGGCAAAGCAACGTTTCGCGGCGCCGAGGATCAATTGACGCCTCAGGTCGCTCGTCATTCGCAGTGAGCTCATGTTAGTGAGTAAGCACTCACCCACGTAAAAGTCAAGCAGGATGCTGCGTCGCAACCTAAATGGGTGCGGACCCGTTGAAAATTGGCCACACCTCCCCGCCCAAAGGGCGGAGGCGACAGGTTCAAGTGTGGGCCGGACGGGGCTAGATCGGCTGGAAGCCGAGGTCGCCGCGGATCCGGTTGACGATGTAGGTGCCGTCCCGGGTCGGCAGGATCCGCTCTAGGCTGGCGTTGTCGATCTTCACATTGGCGAAGCGCGGACCGGCCGAGACGTCATGGACGGCTTTGGCAAAGGCCTCCACCTCGGCGAGGGTCGAGATCGTCTGGCTGTCCGCGATGCCGCAGGCCCTGGCGACGCCGACGAGGTCGGCGGCCACGGAGGTGTGGCTGGTCTGGCCGCCGGTCTCCCCATACGCCTCGTTGTCGAGCACCACGATCGAGAGGTTGGACGGCTTCTGGAGGCCGATGGTGGCAAGGCTGCCCATGCCCATCAGCATCTCGCCGTCGCCGGTGATGACCAGCACCGGCAGCTTTGGCTGCGCCAGCGCGAGGCCGAGGCCGATCATCGCGGCGCCCCCCATGCCACCCCAGAGGTAGAAATTGCGGGCGTGGTCGCCGGCGGCGCACATGTCGTTGGTGGAGGCCCCGAGGCCGCCGATCGCGACGACATCCTTGCGGTTCGCCAGCAGCGTCGAGACCACCTGACGGCGGTCGAGAAGATTGGCCTTGCTCATTTGGTGAAAACCTTGGCGCCGATCAGGCGCTGCGACAACAGAACGGCGGTCGGCGTGAGCGCGTTGTAGGCCTGCGCTGCGGCCGCTTCCAACACGGCCGGCACTTCAGCAGCGTTCGAGGCGCGCAGCACCTGGACCCCCGAGAGCTCGAACACACCCTGCGTGGTCGATCCCATCGGCACCTGCCACGGATTGAACTCGCCCCACTCGCCGCGCATGGTCACCAGCGTGAGAAACGGAAAACGCAGGATCGGGATCAGCGACAGCATGTTGATGCAATTGCCGACGCCGCTCGACTGCATCAACAGCACGCCGCGCTGTCCTCCGGTCCAGGCGCCGGCCAAAAGCGCGACGCCCTCCTCCTCCGTGGTCAGCGGAATGCCGCGCATCGTGGACGAGCCCAGCACGCGCTGGATCAGTTTTGAATGGCCGGCATCGGGCACGTAAGGCACCTGCCGAACGTCGTAGCGTTGCAAGGTTGTGAAAATATCGTCGGGCCAAGTTGGCCCTGTGTCGGCGGCATCAGCGCGGGCGTGCATTTTCCTGTCCGGTCGGCTTGCAAATCACGGCACGACTGTAGACGGTGGCCCTAACTGCTCGATAGAGCGGAAACAGCATATCGGTCTCAACCGGTGAGTATGGCGGATGAACGCAAGTGCGAAAGAACTGGCCGCGAATTTCAACCTGGAGAAACTGACGCCCGCGTTCTACGACGATCCCTATCCGACCTACCGTGCACTGCGGGAGAACGAGCCTGTCAAGCGGCTGCCGAACGGCACCGTGTTCCTGACCCGCTATGACGACCTCGTCACCACCTACAAGAACACGAAATCGTTCAGCTCGGACAAGAAGCGCGAGTTCGCGCCGAAATACGGCAACACGCCGCTCTACGAGCACCACACCACCAGCCTCGTCTTTAACGATCCGCCGGCACATACCCGCGTGCGGCGCCTGATCATGGGCGCGCTGTCGCCGCGCGCGATCGCCGGCATGGAGGGCGATATCGTCAAGCTGGTCGACGGCCTGCTCGACGCCATCGCCGCCAAGGGCGAGTGCGAGCTGATCGAGGATTTCGCCGCATCGATCCCCATCGAGGTGATCGGCAATCTGCTCGATGTGCCTCATGACGAGCGCGAGCCGCTGCGCGACTGGTCGCTGGCGATCCTCGGCGCGCTCGAGCCCGTGGTGTCGTCCGAGGTGGCCGCGCGCGGCAACAAGGCCGTGACGGATTTTCTTGGCTACCTCGAAACGCTGGTCGCGCGCCGGCGGCAGTCACCCGGCAATCCCGAACGCGACGTGCTGACGCGGCTGATCCAGGGAGAAGGTAACGGCGAGGAGAATGGCGAGCGGCTGACCGAGAAGGAGCTGCTGCACAATTGCATCTTCCTGCTCAACGCCGGACACGAGACCACGACCAACCTGATCGGCAACGGCCTCGTCGCACTGCACCGGAATCCGGATCAGAAGCAGCGGCTGATCGGCAATCCGGAGCTGATCAAGACCGCGGTGGAAGAGATGCTGCGCTACGAGAGCTCGAACCAGCTCGGCAACCGGATGACCACCGAGCGCGTCGAGCTCGGTGGCGTCACGCTCGAGGCGGGCACGTCGATCACGCTCTGCATTGGCGCTGCCAACCGCGACCCCGCGCAGTTTCCGGACCCGGAACGCTTCGACGTCGCGCGCACACCGAACCGGCATCTCGCCTTCGCCACCGGAGCGCATCAATGCGCCGGCATGGCGCTGGCGCGGCTCGAAGGCGCCGTGGCGATCTCGCGCTTTCTGGCGCGCTTCCCGAACTATGCCGTGAGCGGACAGCCGCGGCGCGGCGGACGGGTGCGGTTCCGCGGGTTTTTGAGCGTGCCCTGCGCGATCCGCTGAGGGGTCAAAAACAAAAAGGTCGAAAACAACCCCATGCACAGTAGACGGCCGACTTCGCGACGTGCCGCCGTGGATCCGCGCAACCGCTTGATACGTCAGGTCATCCGTCGCGAGACGCGCAACGGATGCCAATTGCCTCAAACCACCGTCTTGTGCCGCGCGATGCAGGTGCGCAGCACCTCGTCCATCGGCGTGCCCCACCAATCATTGGAGAAGATCTCGATCTCCGAATAGCCGGCATAGCCCTGCGCCTCGACGGCCGAGCGCACCGATTTGATGTCGATGATGCCGTCGCCCATCATCCCGCGGTCGTTGAGGATGTCTTTTGTCGGCACCAGCCAGTCGCAGACATGGAATGCGAGCAGGCGATCCTTGCCGGCGCGCGCGATCTGGCCCATCAGATCCGGGTCCCACCAGATGTGATAGACGTCGAGCGCGACGCCGAGCATGCCGCTGCGGCTGGGGTCGAGCCGATCGCAGATGTCGAGCGCCTGCTTTGTCGTGTTCACGCAGGCCCGGTCGGCCGCGTAGGCCGGGTGCAAGGGCTCGATGGCCAGCGGCAGGTTTGCCTGTCTGGCGTAGTCGAGCATCTCGGCCAAGGCTTCCTCGACTTGCGTCCGCGCGCCGACAATGTCCTTCGACGCCTCGCTGCCAGGCCGCGAATACTGCGGCAGGCCGCCGACGACGAGCACGATGCAGGGCGCGCCAAGTGCCTTGGCTTCATCCACGCAGCGCCGGTTGTCGTCGCGCACTTCGCCGCGGCGCGACGAGTCCGAGGTGAACATGCCGCCACGGCAATAGCCGGAGAGATCGAGGCCAGCATCCCGCACCGCGCGCGCGGCGCGATCGAGTCCGACGGCGGCAATTTGGTCGCGCCAGGGATCGATGGCGCGGATGCCGTGCCTGGCACAGGCATCGATGATCTCGATGAGGTCACCCTGCTTGCGGACTGTCGCCGTGTTCAGCGACAGCCAGCGATGGTCGGACGAGAAATCGCGCATCAGGATTCGATACCGTGGGTGGCGAGCACGATCTTCATCCGCTGCGTCGCGAGTTCGGGATTGGCGAGCAGGCCGGCCTTGTCGGCGAGACGGAACAGCTCCGCCAGATGCAGCGTCGAGCGCGTGCTTTCCTGACCGCCGACCATGGTGAAATGGTCCTGGTGGCCGTTGAGATACGCCATGAACACGACACCCGTTTTGTAGAAGCGCGTCGGCGCCTTGAAGATGTGACGCGACAGCGGCACGGTCGGCCCCAGCACGTCGTGGAATCCGGCGTCATCACCCGCCGCCAGCCGCGACAGCGCGTAGGACGCAGCCGGCGCGATCGCATCGAAGATGCCGAGCAGCGCGTGTGAAAAACCTTCGCTGTCGCCCGCGATCAGCTCCGCATAATTGAAATCGTCGCCGGTATACATCTTGATGCGCTTGTCGAGGCGGCGGCGCATGTCGATCTCGCGCTGCTTATCGAGCAGCGAAACCTTGACGCCGTCGACCTTGGCGGCGTTGCCGTTGATGATCGCGACAGCCGTGTCCATCGCCTTGTCGAGATCCTTGGTGCCCCAATATCCCGTCAGGGCCGGGTCAAACATGTCGCCGAGCCAGTGGATGATCACGGGCTCGCGGACCTGCGACAGCACACGGTCATAGACCTTGGCGTAGTCGTCCGCATTGCGGCCGAGCTTTGCGAGCGCGCGTGACGCCATCAGGATGATGCGGCCACCAACCTTCTCGACCGCCGATATCTGCTCCTCATAAGCGCGGATCACGTCATCGAGGCTCCTGGCATCCTCGACCGCAAGATGGTCGGTGCCCGCGCCCGAAAACACCAGCGCGTTGCGGCGCCTGGCGGCCCCGACCGAACGCGTGATCAGCTCCAGCGAGGTCGGCCAGTCGAGCCCCATGCCGCGCTGCGCGGTGTCCATGGCTTCGGCGACGCCGAGACCAAGATCCCAGACATGCTCGCGGAAGGCGATGGTCTTGTCCCAGTCGACGGCAGCCGACAGCCAGGGATCGTTGTCCGCGAAGGGATCGACGACCGTATGCACGGCCGAGAAGGCGATGCGGTTCAGCGGTCCCTCGAGCTTTGCAGGGAACGTGCGCGAGGCCGCGAGCCGGTAGGTCTCGATCGAGCGATCGGCCTTGGGCAGCTTGAGCGACAATGACGACATCGGCAATACAGGTTTGTTCATGACTTCGAACCTCTCCCCGTCATTGCGAGGAGCCACCCGGTCCGGCCTTCGGCCGGCCGGATGATAAACTCCGCGACGAAGCAATCCAGACTTCCTCTGCGGAAAGATTCTGGATTGCTTCGCTTCGCTCGCAATGACGGCTTGGTGGACATCGGGGGCTTATCCGCTGGACTCAGGCCTTGATCGGGGCGACGTCGATCCAGCGCCGCTCCTTCCAGCTCTTCAGGGCACATTCGGCGAGCTGCACGCCCTTGACGCCTTCGAGCAGCGTGAACTTGTAGGGCGCATCCTCGTAGACGTGGCGGATGAACATCTCCCACTGCTCCTTGAAGCCGTTATCGTAGGAGACGTTGTCGGGCAGCTTCTGCCAGTCGCCGTAGAAATCGTGCAGCCGCTTCTCGTCCGGATTCCAAACCGGCCTGGGCGTTGCCTGCCGCGCCTGGATCATGCAGTCGGTGAGCCCTGCGACCGCCGAGCCGTGGGTGCCGTCGACCTGGAAGGTGACGAGGTCGTCGCGATAGACGCGCGTGACCCAGGACATGTTGATGTGGGCGATGACGCCGCCTTCGAGCTGGAAAGTCGCGTAGGCGGAATCGTCCGCGGTCGCCTTGTACGCCTTGCCCTGCTCGTCAAAGCGCTCGGGGATGTCGGTGTTGCCGATGCAGACCACGCTCTGGACGTTGCCGAAGAGGTTGTCGAGCACGTAGCGCCAGTGGCAGACCATGTCGAGAATGATGCCGCCGCCGTCCTCGTCGCGGTAATTCCATGACGGTCGCTGCGCTTCTTGCCAGCCGCCTTCGAACACCCAATAGCCGAACTCGCCGCGCACCGAGAGGATGCGGCCGAAGAACCCGGAATCACGCAGGAACGCGATCTTCTTCAGGCCGGGCAGGAACAGCTTGTCCTGCACCGTGCCGTGCTTGACGCCCTTGGCATTGGCGAGCTTGACGACTTCGAGGGCCTCCTCGAAATTCGTCGCGATCGGCTTCTCGCAATAGACGTGCTTGCCAGCATTGATGGCCTGGGTCAGCAGACCCGGGCGCGCCTGCGTGGTCGCGGCGTCGAAGAACATGGTGTCGTTCTTGTCGGCGAGCGCCGCGTCGAGATCGGTGGTCCAGCGCGTGATATTGAAGCGCCTGGCGAGCGCCTCGACCTTTTCGGCGCTGCGGCCGACCAGGATCGGATCGGGCATGATGCGGTCGCCGTTCTTCAGTCTCACGCCGCCCTGCTCGCGGATCGCGACGATCGAGCGGATCAGATGCTGGTTGAGCCCCATGCGGCCGGTGACGCCGTTCATGATGAGGCCGAGGCGTTGGGTGGTCATGCCAATTGCTCCTGAAGTGATTTTGGCTGTTCGAGCGGGGCGAGCGCCGACCAGTCCGGATGGACCGACGTCGCAAAGCCCGTTGTGTGAAGCGATCCCGTCAGGAGATCGCCGTTGTGAATGGAAAGGCGGATGCCCTGCCCGGCATCGGCATAGAGATCGGGATGCGCTGCGGCGAAAGCTTGGGCTTCGGCGGCGGGCGTCTCGCCAAAGCCGTCGACATAGTGATGGCCGTTGCGCTCGGCGTGTTCGAGGCCGAGCAGCGCGCCGAGCGCCAGATCCTGCTGCAGGGCGAGCCCGGGCTGACAGGTCAGGTCTTCGCCCGTGACGAAACACTCCGCTCCGTCCTCGTCCAGCTTGGCGATGCGGGTGAAGTTCACGATCGACTTGTAGATGCCTTTGCAGGACTTCGAGGAGATGCCGCTGTAACCGAGCTTGTGAGCGGCCGGCCAGGCATCATAAGAATCATCGGCCTCGTCGATGATGAAGTCGCGACGACGCAAGGCTTCACCGAGCGGCGATTGACGCGTGACATCGCGCGGCATCGGCTGTTCGATATAGAGCAGCTTGCGAAAGATCGGCTCCAGGGCGCTGTCGCGCTCCAGCCGATTGACCAACGACCCGAGCGCCGTCAGGTCCGCATATTGTTCATTGCCGTCAAGCGTGACCTTGTAGTCATGAGACAGCGTCGCCAACTCCCGCCCGATACGGGTCAGGCGGGCGGCATCCGCCTCGGGATCACCGCCAAGCTTCAGCTTGAAATAGCGTGCGCCAGCATTTTCCTTCGGGTCGACCACGCCGCCATCTCCCTCGACCTTGTCGTCGAGGCCGACCGTGTGGCGAAGCGCAACGCGTTCCGACCGATACTGATTGGCGAGATCGAGAAATCGCGTGATATCGCCGTCACTCAAGTCAGGCGACAACCGCGCGTCGATGCCCGCAACGTTGCCGGCCATTCCGTCGAAGAAATTGGTCGCAACACCGCGCAGCAACGCATCGAGGATCGCCTTGTCGATCTCGGCCGGGCCATAGGCCGCGGCAAGCGCGGGGATGTTCTTCTTCGCGCAGGTCGCGACCTGGGCACCGATGCACGAGGCATGCAGATCGAACGCCGTCTGAAATCCGGTTCGTGCCAGATAGAGCCTGCGCGCGATCTCAAGCGAGCGGCGCAGCCCATCGACCGTCTGCGCCGGCGTCAGTTCCGGCCGCTTGTCGAACCATTTCGGCACCAGCAGCTCGGCGCTGGCACCAACTGCCGCCCCCCTGCCCTCGACCTCGATCTCGACCCGCACGAACAGCTGCGGCGTCGCGTTGATCGTGATTGCGCCAAAGCGGAACGGCCGCGCGAACTGCACGGGACGTTCGAAGAAGGAGATGTCTCGCAGCTTCAGGCGGGGCGCCATGACTTTAATCCAGCGAACCTTGCGAGAAGAAATGCTTGCGGATGCGCTGCACGAGCTCGGTGAAAACGGGGTCGGCCATCACGTCGAGCGAGCGCGGGCGCGGCAGCGGCACGTCGTAGATTGCGGCGATCGCGCCGGGCCGCTCGGTCATGACCAGCACGCGGTCGGCGAGGAACACGGCCTCCGGAATCGAATGCGTGATCAGCAGCACCGTCTTCCGGGTCTCGCGCTGAATCCGCATCAGTTCGACATTCATGCGCTCGCGCGTCAGCGCGTCGAGCGCGCCGAACGGCTCGTCCATCAGCATGATCTTGGGATCGTGCACGAGAGCGCGGCAGATCGAGGCGCGCTGCTGCATGCCGCCGGAGAGCTGCCAGGGCAGCTTCTTCTCGAAGCCTTCGAGCCCGACCATTTTCAACAATGCCTTGGCACGCGCGAGATATTTGTCGCGTGGCAGCCGCTTCATGTCGATCGGCAGCATCACGTTGGCAAGGATGTTCCGCCACGGCAGCAGCAGCGCGTTCTGGAAGACGATGCCGACATTGCCATGCGGCTTCGTCACCTTCTCGCCTTCGACCAGGATTTCGCCCGATGTCGGCGGCAGCAGACCGGAGATCAGCTTGAGCAGGGTGGACTTGCCGCAGCCGGACGGGCCGACCACGACGAAGAACTCGCCCTCGTTGATATGGAAGTCGAGCGGACGCAGCGACGGCACGTCGCCGTCGCGCGTCCGGTAGGTCTTCGACACGCCGGACAGTTTGATGCCCGACGCATCGCCGGCAGCCCGGTCGCTCACCAGTCTCAGATGCGCGGCCGGTTGCAGATCGACTGGCTTGGTCGCAGGATTCATCACAGCCCTCTCCACCCGTCGTCCCTGCGAACGCAGGGACCCATACGCCGTGCAGGCGCGTTCGGGCACGCGGGTGGAGACCTTCCGTAACCATCAAGGCTGGCGGCTATGGGTCCCTGCGTTCGCAGGGACGACAGCGGAGGTTGATCGCTCACGAGCCACTCTTCGGCAGGTAGTCGTTGGTGTAGAACGCCTTCGGATTGTCCTTGGCCTTGGCGTCGAGACCGCCATATTCAACCATCAGATTGACGGAGTCCGTCATGTTCTGATCGGTGACCTGGAACGGCCGCTTGCTCTTGGTCTCCGCGGTCCGGTAGAGCGGAATGGTCAGCTCGAAGCCCTGCGTCAGCGTGTCGATCTTGCCGCCCTTGGGGTTGGCATCGAGGATCGACTGCGCCGCCGCCTTCGGCTCCTTCTCGGCGGCTTCGACGGCCTTGGTGGTCGCCGACATGAAGCGGCGGACGAGATCGGCGTTGGCCTTCACATAGTCGGCGTTGGCGATGATGCCGGAGGAGACCATGTTGATGCCGTAGTCGGCGAACTTGATCGGGAACACGTCCTTGCCGGTGGCGTCCTTGATCTTCATCGACTGGTCCATGACGTAGCCGAGCAAGAGATCAGCCTGGCCGTTGATGACGGCGTTGAGCTTGGTCTGGCCGTCACCGGCGACAGTCTGGAAATCGCTTTCCTTCAGCCCGTTCTTCTTCAGGAATAGCGGCCAGATCTGGGTCATGGAATCGGCCGGCGTGATCGCCACCGTCTTGCCCTTGATGTCCTCGGGCTTCCTGATGTTCTTGTCGGCGAAACCCATGGCTGACATCGGTGAAGTCTGCAGCAGCACGCCGGTCGCGACCACGGGCGCGCCCTTGATCGCGGCGCGCATCATGGTGGGAACGTCGACATAGCCGAAGTCGGCGGTCTTGGCGGCGACGGCCTGCGTGGTCGCGGCCGAGCCGCGGCCTTCCTGGATTTCGAGCTCGATGCCCTCGGCGGCATAAATGCCCTTGGCCTTGCCGTAATAGAACGGCGCGTGCTCTCCATAGACGTACCAGTTGAGCATCAGCACGACCTTGTCGGCTGCCTGCGCCGGCATCGCCGCAAGCACCATCAGCGCCGCTGCGACAGCTCCAATCAACCGCTTCATCGTCACTCTCCCTTGCCGTTTGTTACGTCGGCCGTTGGTGGCCGTTCGTTGCTTTAATCAGGCCGCAAAAATTACATCCTCACGCTGGCTGACATGCCAGGGAATGACCAGCTTCTCGATCCGGTCCACGACCCAGAACAGGATCACGCCGAGCAGCGCCAGGATCACCAGCGCCGCGAACATCGTCGGCAGGTCGAAGGTGCCGATCGAGCGCTGCATGACATAGCCGATGCCGGAATTGGAGCCGACGAACTCGCCGACGACGGCGCCGACCACGGCGAGCGTCACCGACACCTTGAGGCCGGAGAAGATCGCGGGCAGCGCATGCGGCAGGTTCACCGCGCGGAACACCTGGAAGCGGCTGCCCTGCATGGCGCGGGCAAGATCGACCATATCGGGATCGACCGATTTGAAGCCCTGCACGGCGGAGACCACCACCGGGAAGAAGCCGAGCAGGAACGCCGAAATCACCTTAGGAATGATGCCGAAGCCGAACCACACCACGAACAGCGGCGCGATCGCGATCTTCGGCACGGACTGCGAGAACACCAGCAGCGGATAGACGTAACTCTCCACCGTCTTCGAGCCCGCGATCAGCATCGCGACGGGAATGCCGAACAGCGCCGACAGCAGGAAGCCGCAGACGGTCGCATAGGTGGTCGGCCAGGACTGGCGCAGCAATTCCGGCCATTCGGTGCGCAGCACGGCGACGACGTCGAGAGGCGCCGGGATCTGGTAGGCAGGGATCTTGAACAGCCGGATCGCGAGATCCCAGGCAACGACGATGAAGACCAGGAACAGAAACGGTCGTACCCAGGCCGCATTCAATATCTTGGACACCGCACTCTGCGGCTTCAATTCAGCCACGTCTCACTCCCGGTCGTCTTCTTCGTTGGAAGAGAAATTAACCCGTTGGATAAATACTGTCCAGAGCTTTCCCTGTGACGTTTTGCGCCGGTTCCCGGGGATGCGGGATTGTCGCCTCCATGTCCCGGACGCGCTGCAGCGCGCAGCGTTGCTGCGTCCGGGGCATGAGAGCGCTCCACCCTCGGTGTCATTCCCCGCGAAAGCGGGGAATCCAGTACGCCGCGGCTTCTCCGTATCCCTCGCGGCCGCTGGAATACTGGATCGCCCGATCAAGTCGGGCGATGACAGCGAAGAACTGGGAAACAGCGGCCGATCGACGACCAGCGACAAAAGCGCGCTAAACCGTTTGCGCCACCGCAGCGCGCGACTTGGGCGCTTTCGCGGTCTCGAACAACGCGGTCGACTGCCCCGTCAGCGCGGCCAGCACGAGGCCGACCATGTGCGAGAGCCGCTCGTCCTTGGCTTTCTTGTCCAGGAGATCGCGGCCGAAGATCACGCTCAGCGTCGCCGAATTCGAGAGATAGAAGAAGCAAAGTCCCGCGATCGAGATGTAGAGCTGCACCGGATCGACCGCGACCTGGAAGTCGCCGCTGTCGACGCCGCGCCGCACCACGGTGCGGATCATCTCGACGAAGGGCGAGTGCATCGACTTGACCTTGGTCGATTTCTTCAGGTGCTTTGCCCGCGCGAGGTTCTCGGTCTGAAGCAGCGACAGGAATTCCGGGTTGCGCAGGAAGTAGCCCCAGGTGAACTCGATCAGCCGCCGGATCGCCTCGGGCGGATCGAGATGCTCGAGATCGAGCCCCCGCTCCTCGCTGCGGATCTTGTCATAGGCGCCTTCGAGCACCGCCAGATAGAGCTCGTCCTTGTTGCCGACGTGGTAGTACAGCATGCGCTTGTTGGCGCCGGCCTCGGCCGCGATGCGGTCGACCCGCGCGCCGGCAAGCCCGTGTGCGGAGAACTCCTGCTTGGCGGCTTCCAGAATGCGCAGCCGCATCCCCTCGGGATCGCGCTGCCATTTCAGAGTTCGCTTTGCCTTCGCCAAACCGGTTGCTCGCTGGATGCTTTCGGTATGCGTGTAACACGTGGGCCGGCGTTTGAGAACGATCTCGTGCCCCGGACGCTGCGCAGCACGAAGTGATGCGCTGCAGAGCCGGGGCCCATGTCTCCGAGTAAGAGGTCGCCGCCCTCTGGGTCCCGGCTCTGCGCAGCAGCGCTACGCGCCGCAGCGCGTCCGGGACACGACACTGCCCCTCAATCCACCGGCTTCGGCGAACGCTCCAGCAGCACCGTCTGGATGCCGCAGGTGCCGTTCCGCACCGTCATGATCCGGGTGCCCGGCTTGCGGCCGTTGCGGACCTCGGTGACGTCGAGGCCGCCGGCAATCAGGCGGGCGCGGGTGGCATCGATGTCGGCGACGCGCCAGCTCAGGCCCCAGAGGCGATCGTGCAGGGCGTCGCCGCCCGCCACGGGACGGCGCACCAATTCGACGACGAGGTCGCCGCAACGGAAGAACATCAGCTGGCCCCAATCATGGTGCGAGCGGTCGAGCGCGAGATCGAGGCCGAGCCGCGCGCCATAGAGCGCCGCGGCGCGGTCGGACTCTTCGGTGGTGATGACGACATGGTCGAGCCCGTCGATCGGCGCGATGTCGGTCACCGCCGACAACGGCCGCTCCTCGGCGAGTTCGAGGAAGAACATGCGCACGCCGCGCGTCAGCTCGGTGGCGGCGCGCGTACGCTTCCAGTGCAGGACCGCGCCGCTCTCGACGTCATTGCTTTCGACCTCGGCGACCGGATCCGGCCCCAGGGCCACCCGCTCCAGCCGCCGGTGCATCTTGCCCATGTCCGCGACACGAAAGCACAGGCTGGCGAGCACGCCCTCGCGGTCGTCGAGCAGCGCACGGATCCGGTCCGCAGCAACATTGAAGCCGCTCGGCGCCATCAGCTCGATCGTCATGTTCTGGAGCGTGAACAGCACACGGTCCGCGCCCTCGCCGGAATTCTGCCAGGCCGGCGCGCGCCCGAGCAGCGTCTGATAGGCCGCCTTGGCCGCACCGATATCCCTGACCAGAGCGACGACGTGATCGAGGCCGGTGATCATGTTCTTCCCTTTTGAGCGAGCTGGAACCAGAAGCCGAAAATCAGCGTTTGTCCGGGCTTGGCATGAGCCTGACATGGTCGTATTCCGGCCCTATGCCGACCTCAAGCGCTCGGGCGGCAGTTTTGCGAATAATTTCAGCGTCCCAGGAGCGGAACCGGTGTTAGAGTAAGCCCGCCGGCCGGGACCACCCAGCGCATCACGGACAACCAATGCAGGCTCTCTTTATCGGACAGACCTATATCGACGTCGTCTTCATCACCGACCACATGCCGACCGGCGACGAAAAGCACGTGGCAACCGATTACGCGGTTTCCTTCGGCGGCAATGCGGTGACGGCGGCCTTCTGCTGCGCCAAGCTCGGTATCGTGCCAGATCTCGTCGCCACCGCAGCCAATGACTGGCTCGGCCGCATGTTCATGGACATGTGCGCGAAATACGCGATCTCCCTGCACGGGCGGAAGGTGAACCAGTCCTCGCTGTCCTTCATCATGCCCAAGGACGGCAAGCGCGCCATCGTCCGCTGCCGTGACGACGAGCACATCCACCCGTTCCCGATGCTCAATCTCGGCGGCTGCCGCGCGCTGCATATCGACGGCCACCAGCCCGATGCCGCGCTCCACTACGCCAAGGTCTGCCGCGAAGCCGGCATTCTGACCTCGCTCGACGGCGGCGGCCTGCGCACCAACACGCATGAGCTGCTGGAATTCATCGACGTCGCCATCGTCGCCGAGCGCCTCTGCGAGCAGATGGATTTGACGCCGGAGAAAATGCTCGATTACCTCAAGAGCCGCGGCTGCAAGATCGGCGGCATCACCATGGGTGAGAAGGGCCTGCTCTGGTACAACGAGACAGGCGCGGTCGAGATCATGCCCGCGATGCCGATCCCGCGCGAGCGCGTGATCGACACCAACGGTGCCGGCGACGTCTTCCATGGCGCCTATGTCTATTCCTACCTTGCCCATCCCGGCAAAAGCTGGCGCGAGCATTTCGATTTCGCCCGCGCCGCCTCGACCTTCAAGATCCAGCGCCTTGGCAACGAGGCCGGCCTGCCGACCCTTGTGGACATCGCCAAAGTCAGGCACGAGTTCGAAGTCAGGGTCTAGGGACTCTTTGTTTGAGCATGGTCTTTTCGGAAAACCGCTTCACACTTTTCCGGATCATGCTCTAGAGGATTTATCATGGGGCGCGTCTTCATCGCCGGCAGCATCAACATGGATGTGGTGGCGACCGCCGATCGCCACCCGAAGGTCGGCGAGACCGTCGCGGGAAAGCAGGTGCTGTATTTCCCGGGCGGCAAGGGCGCGAACCAGGCGGTCGCGTCGTCGAGGCTCGGCGTGAAGACCACGCTGATCGGACGGCTGGGCAAGGATTCGTTCGGGGCCGAGCTGCGAACGTTCCTCGGCGCTCAGGGCATCGATCTCGGTTCGGTCCGCGATGCCGACACCCATAGCGGCACCGCGATCATCACGGTGGCTGAGTCAGACAATACCATCGTCGTCATTCCCGGCAGCAATGCGCTGGTCAGCGCGGACGACGTCGCGGACGTTCCGCTCGCCAAGGGCGACGTTGCCGTCAGCCAGTTCGAGATCCCGCTGCCGACGATTGCCGCGTTCTTCGCGCGCGCGCGCAGCGCTGGCGCGACCACGGTGCTCAACCCGGCGCCGGCGCAAGAGATGTCGGGCGAGCTGCTCGCGCTCGTCGACATCCTCGTGCTGAACGAGACCGAGCTTGGTTTTCTCGCCGGCAGCGAGCTCTCCGACAGCGACGAGGCCGCAAAGATCATCGACGTCGCGCGACAACTTCAGGCGCGCGCGGATCAGACCATCTGCGTCACGCTCGGCAAGCGCGGCGTGCTGGCGCTCGCGGCCAGCGAGGAATTTGCGGTGCCGGGGCGCGCCGTGAAGGCAGTCGACACGACCGGCGCCGGCGATTGCTTCGTCGGCGCACTCGCCTCGCAACTGGCCGACGGTGTCGCGTTGCGCGCAGCCCTCGCCTTCGCCAACGCCGCCGCCTCGATCAGCGTGCAGCGGATGGGCGCCGGACCGTCGATGCCGACGGCGGCGGAAGTGGCAGCCGTGGTCAAGGCCGGCTGATCACGCCAGCGCGCTCTTCAGATCGAAGCTCTCATCGGCGGCTTGCTCCGGCGTGATCGCGCGGTCCATGCCGAACAGGCGGCGGCCGAACATGTGGTCGCCGGCCCGGTTGACCGATTCGATGCCAAGCAGCTCGTCGCCCTTGTAGCAAAACACCGAGAACGCTTTTTTCGCGGGGTCGCCGCGCAGCACGACACGGTCGTAGCCGGTGGTGAGCCCCGCCATCTGGAGCTTGTCGTCGCCCTGGTCGCTCCAGAACCAGGGATGGCCGTCATAGGCCTTGCTGTCGCCGGTCAGCCGCGCGGCGAGGCAGCGGGCGTGATCGGTAGCGTTCTGCACGGACTCCAGCCGCAGCGATCCGCCGAAGCGCGGACTTGCGAACAGCGCGCAATCGCCGATCGCTGAAATGTTCGGGTCAGCCGTCGCAAGATATTCGTCGACGATGATGCCGGCGGCGACCGGCAATCCCGCCTCCGCGGCGAGCTCGATGTTCGGCAGCACGCCGACGCCGACCACGACGAGGTCGGCGGGCAAATGCCGGCCGTCGCTGAGACTGACGCCGGTGACCTTGCCCCGCTCCGCCTCGATGCTGGTGGCCTGCACACCCAGATGAATGCGGATTCCGGCCTCGCGATGCCGCGCCTGGAAATATTCGGAGACTTCGGCCGTCACCGCGCGCGCCATCACGCGCGGGGCGAGTTCGAGCACGTCGACCTCGAGGCCCTTGATGCGCGCGGTGGCCGCGAATTCGAGGCCGATGAAGCCGGCGCCGATCACCACGACGCGCGTCTTCGACGGCATGATCTGACGCAGCGCCTCGCTGTCGTCGAGGATGCGCAAATATTTCACGTCGGGCAGATTGGCATTGGGCAGATCGAGCAGCCGGTTGCGCGCGCCCGTCGCCAGCACAAGGTGGCCGTAAGGCAGCGTCTCGCCCGCAGCGAGCAGGACTGCACGCTTGGCGCGGTCGATCGAGACCACGCGGCCCGCGATCAGCTCGATGGTCTGGTCGTGGTAAAATTTCTCCGGCCGGAACATCAGGCTCTCCGGCCCGGCCGAGCCCTTGATATAGGCCTTGGACAGCGGCGGCCGCTGATAGGGCAGGTGCGCCTCGTCGTTGATCAGACAGATGCGATCGGCAAAACCCGCCTGCCGCAGGGATGCCGCGACCTGGTAGCCGGCGTGGCCGGCGCCGACAATGATCACCGGACCGTCCGTCATTGGACAGCCCATTTCCGCAAGACACGAGCGTCACCCATGTCGTCTCCTCTCGCTGAATCTGGCTTGGCTTTGCTTGCCTTGGGAGGAGCCGGCGCTCGTGTCCGTCCCTCAACCAAGGCGACGCCATTTGAGCCTATCGTTCCGTCTTGCGCAAGAGCGGCCTGCGGGGCACTGGCGGCCGGGGATTGTCTCGCCCCGCCTTCTGCGATTTAGTTGCAGCAACCACCTCTCATGCCGGGGATATTCCAGATGCCAGCTCCCGTCTCAAAGCCCGATGATCCCGCGCTGCTGCGGATCGACGGCCCGATCGCAACCATCACGCTCAACCGCCCCGCCGCGTTCAACTCGATCAACCTCGCGATCGCGCAGAAGCTCGAACAGCTCGCGGCCTACATCGAAGCCGATGACGCCATCAAGGTCGTGGTGCTCGAAGGCGAAGGCCGCGCATTCTCGGCCGGCGGCGATCTGCAGACGATCGGCGCCGCCGCCGAAGCCAACACGGTCACGCCGGTCGTCGGCGAATTGCTGAAGCACTATCACGCCTTCATCGAGATGGTCAGGCGCATGCCGAAAATCTCGCTGTCCAGCGTGCACGGCTCGGCCGCCGGCGCCGGCATGGGCCTCGCCTTCGTCACCGATCTCTGCATCGCCGCTGACGACGCCAAGTTCACGCCGGCCTATGCCAAGATCGGGGTGTCGCCGGACGGCGGCTCGACGGTCGGCATCGTCGGCACGGTCGGCTCCCGCCGCGCGCTCCAGATCTTTCTGGCCGAGGACAATTTTACCGCGCAGCAGGCCTATGAATGGGGCTTGGTTGCGAAGACCGTTCCCGCCGCCGAGCTGAAGGCAGCCACGCGACAACTCGCCGAGCGGCTGGCGCAGAACCCGTCGGCGGCGATATCAGGCACCAAGTCACTGGTCTACCAGGCCGTCACCACGCCCGTAAAACAGCAGCTCGATGCCGAGGAGCACAAGATCATCATGGCGATGAACACGGAGGAGTTTCGCACAGCCGTGAAGAAATTCACGAGCAAGGGCAAGTGAGCGCCTTGACGCCGTCGCGCTCGTTCTGCGGCCTCCGCCATGGCGCAACTGACTGGAACCGGCAGGGACTTTTTCAGGGACGGACCGACAACCCGCTGAACGAAGACGGCCTGCGGCAAGCGCACGAGGCCGCGGTCGTGTTGCGCGGTGCCGGCATCAGCCGCATCGTCGCAAGCCCGCTGGTGCGCGCGGCGCGAACGGCCGCGATTATCGCCGACGCGATCTCGGTGCCGCTCACGATCGACGACGGCATCGTCGAGTTCGATTTCGGCAGCTTCGAGGGGCTTCCCGTCCGCGACCTCATGGTCAAGCACGGCGTCAATTCCGCAACTGGCCTGGTCTCGATCCTGCCCGCCGACGGCGAGAGCTGGGAGGCCATGACCGAACGGTCGCTGGCCTGCGTCTCAGGCTGGCTCGAGCGCCATCCTGCCGACCATTTCCTGTTCGTCTGCCATGACGCCGTGATGCAGGGCATGGCCAACGCGCTAACCGGCAGCTACTTCAAGAACAGCCACGGCACACCGTTTCGCTATGTCCGCGACGCAGCGCAATGGCGCGTCGAGCAATTCGTTATTTAGGACAGATGTAACCCGTCCCCGCAGGCGACTTGAAGCAGCCCACCGATTCCGGCAGAACCTTCTGCGGCAGCCACAACACCACGCTCGGGAAATAGATCGCGAATGCGATCGTCCCCAGGAACACCAGATAGATCGGCAATGCGGCGCGTAAGGCTTTTGCGAAACTGACACCGACGAATTTCGACGCCATCAGCAACACCAGCCCGTAAGGCGGCGTGATCAGGCCGAAGGCGAGCGTTGCGATCAGCACCACGCCCATATGCACGGCATTGATGTCGCCCGCCTCCGTCAGCGTGTTGACCAGCGGCATGAAGATGATGATGGTCGGCACCGGCTCGATGAAGTCGCCGACCACGGTGAAGAGCAGCACCATCAGCAGCATGATCAGATGCGGATCATTACCCGCCATCGAGGTGATGACGTCGGCGATGTAGCTCGCGCCGCGCAGATAAGCGAGCATCCAGCCAAAGGCGTTGGCCGCGCCGATGGTGACCAGCGGCAGCGAGAAGATCAGGCCGGCAATGCAGAAATCGTAGGGGATATTCTTGATGTGTCCGCGGTTCAGCGCGGGGATCACGACCAGCACGATCCAGACCACGGCGACGACCCCCGCTTCCGTCGGCGTGAACCAGCCGGTCAGAATGCCGCCGAGCAGGATCACCGGGATCATCATCGGCAGCGCCGCATCGCCGGCGGCAAACACCACCTGCCGCAACGGCGCGCGCGGCTTGCGCAGGCCGGAGGGGCCGAAGAAGTAGCAATAGATCATCAGGCCGAAGCCGATCATCAGGCCCGGCACCACGCCCGCCATGAACAGACCCGCGATCGAGACGTTGCCGACCGCGCCGTAGACCACCGCCGTGATGCTCGGTGGCACCAGCGCCGCAATGGTCGAGGCGGACGCGATAATGGCGGCAATGAACGCGGGCTCATACCCCTCCCGCTTCATCGGGCCGCCGAGCGCGCGGCTCATCACCGCGACATCGGCCGTGGTCGAGCCCGACATTTCCGAGAAGAACATGCTGAAGACGACGACGACCTGCGACAGCCCGCCCCTGATGTGTCCGACCAGCGACACCGAAAGATTGGCTATTCGCACCACCACATTCGCCGAACTCATGAGCTCGCCGACCAGCAGGAAGAACGGGATCGCCAGCAGCGCTTCGGAGTCCACGCCGTCAAAGATCTTCTGGATGATCGCGGCCAGCGAGACGTCCGACAGCAGCGCGCCGATGAAGACGCCGGCCATCAGCGAGAACGGCACCGGCACGCCGAGATAGCCGAACGACAGGAAGAAGATCGTCATCAATGCCAGGACAATGGGTGCGCTCACGGCTGCGCCCTCATCTGTGCGTCGGTGATGACGGGCGCCCCATCCTCCTCGGGCGGTTCTGGATGGTCGAAACCATTGCGCAGGCCGTTGACGAGCTGCTCGATGGTGAACAGGCCGATCAGCACGCCAGAGAGCGGGATGATCGCATAGAGCGAAGCGATCGGCGTGCCCGACGGCAGGCGGAAACTGCCGAAGCCGCGCAGATAGTTCTGGTAGCCGTACCAGATCAGGCAGAACGCAACCCCGAGGACGACGACGCGGATGATGACTTCGACGATCAGCCGCGACGTCCCGTGCATCGCCTCGGAGATCGCGGTGAGATAGAGGTGGTCGTTACGCCGGGTCGCCGCCGCCGTTCCGACGAAGATCGCGTAGATGAACAGCGTCGAGGTGACCTCCTGGAGCCACAGCCAGGGATGGCCGATGGTGCGCGTGACGATGTCGGCGGTCACCGACAGCGAGAAGCCGAAGCACAGCACCCCGCACAGGATCATCAGCGCAATCTCGAGCCAGTCGAGCCCGCGCCATTTCAGGTGACGTTGCCGTTGCACCAGCAGTTTGTCGGCGATCATTTAGTCCCCCGTCGTCCCGCTCTGTAGCGGGGTGAACTCAAGTGGAACATGATTGCGAGTTGTCTTCACCTCTCCCGCTTGCGGGAGAGGTCGCGCCGCAGGCGCGGGTGAGGGCTCTCTCCTCTTGGGGAGTCTCTCCGGGGAGGCACCCTCTCCCCGACCCTCTCCCGCAAGCGGGAGAGGGAGCGCACCGCCTCAGTTCACCGACCGGATCAGATTCTTGATCTTCTCGGCATGCGGCCCGAGATCCTTGGCGAGCTTGTCGAGATAGGGATCGGCGATCGCCGTGAAGGTCTTCTTGTCGACGTCCGTGACGATCTTGACGCCCATCTTCTTCAGCTTCTCGGCCGCGCTGCGCTCGAGGTCGAAGGCCTTCGCCGGCTCCCTGGTGCTGATCTCGTTGGCTGCGGTCTGCACCCACCCCTTCTGCTCGGCCGAGAGGCTTTGCCAGAGCTTGTCGGAGATGAAGACCAGCGCGTTGTTGGCCTCGTGCTCGGTGATGTTGAGCACCGGCGCAACCTCGTAATGCTTGTTGACGAGGTAGACGTTGATGCTGTTCTCGGCGACGTCCATCACGCCGGTCTGCAAGCTCGTATAGACGCTCCCGAACGGCATGTGCACGGTCTGGGCGCCGTAGGCCGGGAACATGGTGTCCTCGGTCGCGGTTGCCTGGACGCGGATCTTCGCGCCCTTGATGTCGCCGACGTTGTGGATCTCTTTCTTGGAGTACATGTGGCGCACGCCCTGCGAGCCCGTCGCGATCACATGCAGGCCCTGCGTCGTCTCGTCGATCATGCTCTTGAGCGCTTCGAACACTTTGGGGTCGGCGAGCCCCTTGATCACGTGGTTCTCGTCGCGGAACAGGAAGTGCAGCGACATCACGCCGGCCTGCGGCGAGATGGTTGCGGTGTTGGCCGAGGAGATGATCGCGAATTCGATGTCACCGGCCTTCACGAGCTGGAGCAATTGCGGCTCCTGGCCGAGCTGCGCGCCCGGATACTGGTCGATCAGCATGGTGCCCTTGCTCAATTCCTTGAGCTTCTCGGCAAAGAGGTCGCCTGCGATGGAATAGCCGGTGTTGCGCGGCTGATCGTAGGCGAAGCGATAATGCTTCACCTCCTGCGCCCCGGCCCCGGTGACGAAAAGCATAGCGGCCGCAGCCGCCAAGCCATGCAAGAATCTTGGCATGGATCGCGCAATCATCGTTTCCCCCTGTTTTATCGCCCGCCGCTTGTGCGGTCTGGGCGTTCGATCGCTTAGTTGTCAGCCCGTTTCGGTCTTCTTCCCAGTCCTCTGCATAAAATCGAAGTCGCAGCCCTCGTCGGCCTGCATGATGGTCTCGTTGAACAGCCAGGCGTAGCCGCGCCGCGCTTCCTCGGGCGCCGGAGCCGGCTTCGATGCAGCGCGGCGCCGTTCGAGCTCGGCCGCATCGACCAGCAGCTCGATGCTGCGCCTGGCCACGTCGAGGCTGATCATGTCGCCGTTCTTCACCAGCGCCAGCGGTCCGCCGACGGCGGATTCCGGCGTGATATGGAGCACGATGGTGCCGAACGCGGTGCCGCTCATGCGCGCGTCGGAAATGCGCACCATGTCCTTGGTGCCGCCACGCGCAAGCTTCTTCGGGATCGGCAGATAGCCCGCCTCGGGCATGCCGGGAGCGCCCTTGGGGCCAGCATTGCGCAGCACCAGCACGTCGTCGGCCGTGACGTCGAGCTCGGGATCGTCCACCCGCAAGGTCATGTCCTCGACGGATTCGAACACCACCGCGCGCCCCGTATGCTTCAACAGCTTGGGGCTCGCAGCCGACTGCTTGATCACGGCACCGCGCGGCGCGAGATTACCGTGCAGGACGGCAAGGCCGCCTTCCTTCTTGATCGGATTGTCGCGCGGGCGGATCGCGTCCTGGCCGGGCACGTCCTCGGCATTGGCGACCACGTCGCGCAGCGTCTGGCCGCTGATGGTCCTGGCGTCGAGATCGACGAGGTCCCCGAGCTGCTTCAGCAATTTCGGCACGCCGCCGGCGTGGTGGAAATGCTCCATATAGTGCTCGCCGGACGGCTTGAGGTCGATCAGCACCGGCACTTCGCGGCCGATCTGGTCGAACACTCCGAGATCGAGGCGGTGGGGCGAGCGGTGCGCCATCGCGGTCAGATGGATCAGGCCGTTGGTGGATCCGCCGATCGCCTGAAGCACGACCTGCGCGTTCTTGAACGAGGCCGGCGTCAGAAACTCGCTCGGCTTCGGTCCCTTGGTCTTCGCCATTTCGGCGGCCACCTTGCCGCTGGCCTCGGCGAGACGGAATCGTTCGGCATGCGGCGCCGGAATCGTCGCGCTCATCGGCAGCGACAGCCCCATGGCTTCGATCATGCAGGCCATGGTCGAGGCCGTACCCATCACCATGCAGGTGCCGACCGATGGCGCGAGACGGCCGTTCACAGCCTCGATCTCGACGTCGTCGATCTCACCGGCGCGGTACTTGCCCCAGAGACGGCGGCAGTCGGTGCAGGCGCCGAGCACCTCGCCCTTGTGATGACCGACAACCATCGGCCCCACGGGAATGACCACGGTCGGCAGGTCGGCGCTGATCGCGGCCATCACCTGCGCCGGCAGGGTCTTGTCGCAGCCGCCGATCACGATCACCGAATCCATCGGCTGGGCCCGGATCATCTCCTCGGTGTCCATTGCCATCAGGTTGCGCAGATACATCGAGGTGGGATGCGCAAAGCTCTCGGCGATCGAGATGGTGGGGAACACGAACGGCATCGCGCCCGACAGCATCACGCCGCGCTTGGCGGCCTCGATGATCTGCGGGACGTTGCCGTGGCAGGGATTGTAGTCGCTATAGGTATTTGTGATGCCGACGATCGGGCGCTCCAGCGCGTCGTCGGAATAGCCCATGGCCTTGATGAACGCCTTGCGCAGGAACAGCGAGAAGCCGGCATCGCCATAGCTCGTCAGACCCTTGCGCAAACCACTCGTCATCATGCCACTCCTGAAGTCGCCATTGTGGTACAGGCTGCCCTCCGATTGTCAATAAGATTGGTCCATATTGTCGCGCTTTCCTGCCTGCGCGGTCGCCCATGCCCCAGATTATTGACAATCTGACCCTTCCCTGCTCCACAGAGGGGACCGGCGAGACGCCGGAAGGCTGAGGGTATGTCCGACACTCACACCGCAGAGGCAGTGCCAGTCCGGCGCGACGACCCGGACGACGTCGTCGCGCGGCTGGAGGAGGACATCATCTTCGGCCGCCTGCCACCGGGCGCCCGCCTCACCGAAGACGCGCTGATGTCGCGCTACGGCACCTCCCGGCATTTCGTGCGGCAGGCGCTGGTCGATGCCGAGCGCCGCGGCATCGTCCGCCGCGAGAAGAATGTCGGCGCCACCGTGCGGTTCTATTCGGCGGAGGAAGTCCGGCAGATCTATGAGGTCCGGGAGATGCTGACCCGGCAAGCCGCGCTGATGATCCCCCTGCCCGCGCCGCAAGGCCTGATCGACGAACTGACCGCGCTGCAAGCGCAGTATTGCGCGAAGGCCGACATCCGAGATTTGCGTGGCATCCACGAGGCCAACGACGCTTTCCACCTCGCGCTGTTTTCGGCCTGCGGCAATCCCTATCTGGTCGGCTCGCTCCAGGACTACATGAACCTGACGCTGCCGATGCGCGCGAAAAACCTCGCCGACCGCGATGGGCTGGCGCAATCGCGGCGTCAGCACGAGCTGATGATCGAGCTGCTGAGGGGCCGCGACAGCTGGGCGCTGGCGCAGCTGTGTGTGGATCACATGCAGTTCAGCAAGTCGGATTATCTGTCAAGGATTGCGGGGGACGACGCTGAACGCCAAGCTGCGCGCTCATAGATGTGAGATGTCGCTGCCAGTGGTGACGAATGTCGTAATGTCCTGGAACCTATGATCGGCTTGGTACTTGGTCTTGCACCAATCCCCCACCATAGGAGCTGCCATGATTCGCCGTTTTGTCGGAGCTGTTGCTGTTGCCGTCGCCGTCTTGCTTCCCGTAACGACCCAAGCGCAAGGCGTCCCCGGCGGAGTCGAACGCGGTGCGCGGGACGGTGAGCGAGCGGCAGGCCCAGTTGGAGCGGTTGTGGGTGGCGTCGTCGGTGGCGTCGTTGGCGGCGTCGCGGGAGTCCTTGGTGTCGATCAGCGTCCTCGCTTTCACTCCTACGTCGTCGAGCAGCGACGCCCCTCGTATCAGTATCGTGAGGATGTGAGAGTCGGGGCAGTTCTTCCGGAAGAGGGCGTGACCTATTACGAGGTACCGTCCGAGTATGGCGCCCGTGAGTATCGATACACAGTGGTCAACGGGCGTACGGTCCTGGTCGAACCGCGAACACGCCGGATCGTCGAGATCGTCGAATAACAACAAAGGGCCGTCTTTCGAGACGGCCCTTTCGTTTTGCCGCTGATGCGGCTTGCGTCACCATTGAACAGAACGCGTCGCCCCGCGATCGGGTCGGGTTTCAGCTCGGCCCGCTCTTCAAAATTCTATAGACATGATCAAAACCGTGAGGGAGAACGCGGCATCGTGCCAATTTCAGGATGCCGCACAATGGAATTTGATGATGTCATTCTCGGCCGGCGAAGCATTCGCGGTTACAAGCCCGAGCCTGTCGCGCCGGAGCTGATCAAGGAAATCCTGGCGTTGGCGATGCGCGCGCCATCGTCGATGAATACCCAGCCGTGGAATTTCTACGTCATCACCGGAGAGCCGCTGGATCGGATCCGTCAGGGCAATACCGAGCGCAATCTGGCGGGCGTGCCGCACTCGCGCGAATTTCGAACCGGCCAGGCCTTCGAGGGCGTGCATCGCGAGCGCCAGATCGGCGTTGCCAAGCAGTTGTTCAGCGCCATGGGAATTGCGCGGGACGACAAGCAGCAGCGGCAGGACTGGGTCCTGCGCGGCTTTCGCCAGTTCGATGCGCCTGTCTGCGTGATCATCACATACGATCGCGGCCTTGCCTCCAGTGACGATACGGCCTTCGACTGCGGCGCGGTGGCGACCACGCTGGTCAATGCGGCCTGGTCGCGCGGGCTTGGCGCCGTGATCAACAGCCAGGGGATCATGCAATCCCCCGTCGTGCGCGAGCATGCCGGAATCGCTGATGATCAGGTGATCATGAAGAGCATCGCGCTGGGCTGGCCGGATCACGATTTTCCCGCCAACGCCGTCATATCCGAGCGCAAGTCGGTCGATGAAGCGACGACGTTCGTTGGATTTGGGGGTGGGGCTTAGACGCAGGCAGTAGGATGGGTAGAGCGAAGCGAAACCCATCGTTCATGCCATGGACGAGATGATGGGTTTCGCTTCGCTCTACCCATCCTACGCGCCAGCGTGCGCGTGTGGGCCGGACTCATTCAATACCGTCGCAGCAGACCGCGATCCACACCGGCATCGCCATAGTCGGCGCAAGCCGCTTTCGGGTCTTTGATCAGATCCGCCCGGACCCGCCTGAATGTTTTGCCAGCGACCTCGGACACTTCAGGGCGGAATTTACCGGTGTCGTAGCTCTCGCCATTGCGTGCTTTGATGGCCGCCGAATAGGCATCGATCATGGCCATCGCGGCATCGGGGCTGCCGAGCAGCCGGGCACCGAGTTGAACACCGCCGGCCCCATCGACCTCGTAACCGTCGCATCGCTGCTCCAGCACCGCGGATGCGGTGACGAGCTGGTCGAGAAACGCCGCCTCGGCATCGCTCAGCGCTGCGGCTCGCGCCGGTCCTGACACGATCATCGCGAGCATCGCGACGGCTCGCAATTGGACTTTCAAGCGCGCTCCTGACGACCGACGACAAGCCCATACAGAAAGAGCAGAATGATCGCGCCGACCACGCTTCCGATGAAGCCGGCGCCCTCCCCGAACCGATACCATCCCACGGCCTGACCGAGCCAGGTCGCAACGAACGCACCGACGATGCCCAGGACCGTTGTCAGGATGAATCCCCTGGGCTCGGATTTGTCGCCGGGCATGACGAACTTCGCGACCAGTCCGACGATGAATCCGATGATGATCGTCCAGAGGATACCCATATCCATCGCTCCATTGGGCCTATTCGCGCATCGACGTCTGACGGAACGCGTGTCGCCTGAAGAGCCCGACGATCCCCGGACCGGCGTTGATCTAGATCAATGGGCAAACGCGGCCAGCCCGAAAGCTGGAGTCCATTGCTTGCGCGAGGAAAGCGCTCGAGTTCGGCAGCGCGAAGCGGATCGATGCATGGCGATCATCGGCGAGATCACCCACACCACGACCTACCGCTATGCCAAGCCGGTGAGGTTCGGCACGCACCGGGCCATGTTCCTGCCGCGCCGCGGTGCCTCCAACCGGCTGCTTCGCTGGTCCGCTTCCACCAGCCTGCCATCGAAGGTGCATTGGGTCACCGACTCCCGCTCCAATGCCGTCACGGTCATGGACTTCAACGAACCCGGCAGCGAGCTGACATTCACGTTCAAAGTTCGCGGCGTCTATTTCGGCATCAAGGGTCTGGAAGCGTTTCCGCTGGAGTCCCGGGCCGAACACGTCCCGGTGCAATATACGCCGGACGAGTGGACGGACCTTTCCGGTTACCTTCGTCCGCATGCCGACGACGCGGACGGCAGCCATGCGGCCTGGACCAAGAGCTTCGTTGCCGGCGATCAGGACCGGACCGCCGACGTGCTGCGCCGAATGCTCGGCCTGTTTCGCAGCGAGTTCAACTATCGCGGAAGAGACGCCGAAGGCACCCAGTCCCCCGGCGAAACGCTGCGCACCAAATCCGGCACCTGCCGGGACTTCGCCTGGCTGATGATCGAGACGTTGCGCCGGCTCGGCTTCGCCGCCCGCTTCGTCAGCGGCTATCTCTACGACGCATCGCTCGATGGCGGCGCCGTGGGCATGACCGGCTCCGGCGCGACCCACGCCTGGGTGCAGGTGTTCCTGCCCGGCGCCGGCTGGCTGGACTACGACCCCACCAACAGCCTGAGCGCCGGCTTCGACCTCATCCCGGTTGCCATTGCACGGCATCCGGGCCAGGCTGTGCCGCTGGCCGGCTCGTGGTTCGGCGATCCCGGCGACTATCTCGGCATGTCCATCAACGTCGCTGTCAACAAGATCGGCGAAATGCTAGATCCTTCGGAGGAATAGACTGCCGGGAAGGAAGAGCGGCGGCCGTTGACCATGATGGTTTATCGCAACAACGCAAAGGGACATCGGCTGTCTGGAACCATCGCCGGCCCGTTCGAGGTCCTGAAGGGCAGGATCCGGCAATTTTACGAAGGCGACACGTTCGGCTGCATCAAATTCCGATACGCCCTGCTCGTGCTCGATGTCGTCACGGTCCTGTTCATCATCGCGACGTCGTTCCTGCCGCGCAACAGGGCCGTCGAGACGCTCGATGTCGTGTTCGGTGTCTTGATCCTTGCGGATTTCTCCGCACGGATGATCATCAGCCGTAAGCCGCTGCGCGACCTTACGCGCCTGTCGACCTGGACCGACATCGTCGTCATCATCTCGTTCCTTGCGCCGCTCGCCGGAGAGGCCGGCGGCTTCCTGCGCGCGTTCCGAACGTTGCGACTGCTGCGCGACTATCAGATGGTGGCGCGCCTGCGCATCGACAGCTCCTTCTTCCGGCGGAACGAGGAGGTCGTCTTTGCCGTCGCGAATCTCGGCGTGTTCATTTTCGTGATGACCGGGATCGTCTACGAGACCCAGCACGCCCACAACCATCAGATCGCCAACTATGCCGATGCGCTCTACTTCACGGTCACCGCGCTGACGACGACCGGCTTCGGCGACATCACCTTGCCCGGCACCCTCGGGCGCCTGATCACCGTCGTCATCATGATTTTTGGCGTAACCCTGTTCCTCAATCTCGCCAAGTCCTTGCTCGCGCCCTCCAAGGTTCGCTTCCCCTGTCCGGTCTGCGCTCTGCAACGCCATGACGTCGATGCGGTCCATTGCAAGGCCTGCGGAACCGTCCTGAACATTCCGGATGAGGGGATGGGCTAGGCACCGGGAGGTGCATGCTGCCGGAGCGCGGCGCTCCCTCAATACGTTATTGCAAGCGCAGCGAAGCAATCCAGACTGCTTCCGCGGAAAGATTCCGGATTGCTTCGCTGCGCTCGCAATGACGGTGGTAAATTGCTGCGGGTTCAACTTTCATCGCCCCCGCAGCAACACGTCAGCGTTAGCGCTTATTCCAGTCGATGATGCGGCTCGCGTCGCCATCGAACTCGTTGCTGCAGAACGCGCCGCCCTGGAAGTGATCGCCGATCGGGTCCGGCTTCAGCTTGGCCTGCTCGGCCATTGCGTGCGCGACGTGATCCTCGGAGCGGCCGGTGGGGCGATAGCCGAATTCGTAGGCGCGGTGGTTGTCCCACCAGGCGCGCTCGTTCAGGGACACGCCGTAGAACACCTCGAAATGGATGTCGGGATGCTCGAGCCCGATCTGGCAGAGCTGCACCAAATCCTCCGGCTTCAGCCACATCGCAATGCGGCGATGATCGAGCGGCCGCTCGTCGCAATTGCCGATGCGGATGCAGGTGACCTTCAGCCCGTGCTTGTCGGCATAGAGGGAGCCTACCGCTTCGCCGAACACCTTGCTGACGCCGTAGCGTCCGTCGGGACGGACGGTGACGTCGGTGCCGATCTTGTGGTGGCGCGGATAGAAGCCGACCGTATGGTTCGAGGACGCGAACACCACGCGCTTGACGCCCTTGCGGTACGCGGCCTCGAACAGATTGTAGCCGCCGATGATGTTGGCCTGGAGGATGTCGTCCCAGGGACCCTCGACCGAATAGCCGCCGAAATGGATGATGCCGTCGACGCCCTCGCAGAGCGCCTCGCATTGCGCGAGGTCGGACAGGTCCGCCGCCTTGAAATGCTCGTTGGGGCCGAGATCGGCCGGCTTGCGAATGTCGGAGAGCAGCAGGTCCGGATAGATCGGCGGCAGCAGTTTCCGCAGGCGCGTTCCGATCCCGCCCGAAGCTCCCGTCATCAAGATGCGCGCCATGTCTTTCCTCGCCGTTGGTGACCCATTTGCCGTCACGTGTCTCTAATGATAGCAGCATTGTCCAGAGGGAACGAAACGAGAGAACCGACATGAATGATGCATCGTCCCACACCCAGGAACGGCCAGGCTGGCGGCCGGCGACCTATTATCCCGATCCAGCCATTCACGCGCTCGATCCCCGCTTCGAAAAATACTGGCTGAAACTATCGGCGGTGGAGCGGCTGACGACGGGCCTGCGCTGGGCCGAGGGGCCGGTGTGGGTCGGCGACGGGCGCTATCTGCTGTGCAGCGACATCCCGAACCAGCGCATCGTCAAATGGGAGGAAGAGACCGGCGCGGTTTCGGTCTTCCGCAAACCTTCGAATTTCGCCAATGGCAACACGCGTGACCAGCAGGGCCGGCTGGTCACCTGCGAGCATGGCGGGCGCCGCGTAACCCGCACCGAATATGACGGCAGCATCACCGTGCTGATGGACCAGTTCAACGGCAAGCGGCTGAACTCGCCGAACGACGTGGTGGTGAAGTCCGACGGCACGATCTGGTTCACCGATCCGACCTTCGGCCTGCTCGGCAATTACGAGGGCTACAAGGCCGAGCCGGAGATCGAGCCGAACGTCTACCGGCTCGATCCCGCGACCGGCAAGTCGACCATCGTCGCCGAGGGCGTGCTGGGGCCGAACGGGCTTTGCTTCTCGCCCGACGAGAAGATCCTCTATGTCGTGGAATCCCGCGGCGTGCCGAACCGCAAGATCCTCGCCTATGACGTATCAGTGGACGGCACCACGATTTCCAACAAGCGCGTCCACATCGATGCAGGCCCGGGAACGCCCGACGGCATGCGCTGCGACATCGACGGCAATCTCTGGTGCGGCTGGGGCATGGGCGATCCGGAGCTCGACGGCGTGGTCGTGTTCGCGCCCGACGGCGTCATGATCGGCCGCATCGCGCTACCCGAGCGCTGCGCCAATCTCTGCTTCGGCGGCGTCCAGCGCAACCGCCTGTTCATGGCGGCGAGCCAGTCGATCTACGCGCTGTATGTGAACACGCAGGGCGCGGTGGGGGGATAGGGTCTCCGCAGCGGACGGTCTCGTAGGGTGGGCAAAGCGAAGCGTGCCCACCATCTCTTACTTGTCGCGCAAAATCGTGGGCACGTCGCTTCGCTCCTTTGCCCACCCTACAGCACCTCGCATTGTCGCGACACGTTAGCCAAAACAAAAACGCCGGAGCGGTTTCCCGCTCCGGCGTCATGTTTGTTCTACGTGCTAGAACTTACGCCGCGTTGAAGCCTGCGACGGCCTTCACTTCAAGGAAGTCCTCGAGGCCGTACTTGCCCCACTCGCGGCCGTTGCCCGACTGCTTGTAGCCGCCGAACGGCGCGGTGCGGTCGTTGGGCACGCCCTGGAGGTTGACGTTGCCGGCGCGGATCTGACGGCCAACGCGCTTGGCGTCCTCGACCGAAGCGCCGGTGACGTAGCCGGCGAGGCCATAGGGCGTGTCGTTGGCAATCTGCACCGCGTCGGCTTCGTCCTTGGAGCCGATGATGGTGAGCACCGGTCCGAAGATCTCTTCACGGGCGATCGTCATGTCGGGCGTCACGTCGGCGAAGATGGTCGGGCGAACGTAGAAGCCCTTGTTGACACCTTCGGGCAGGCCCGGTCCGCCGGACACGAGCGTTGCACCCTCGTCGATGCCCTTCTTGATCAGACCCTGGATCTTGTCCCACTGGCCGCGGTTGACGACCGGACCGATGGTGGTGCCTTCCGCGCGCGGATCGCCCGCCTTGGTCTTGTCGGCGACGGCCTTCGCGATCGCGGCGACTTCCTTCATCTTCGACAGCGGCACGATCATGCGCGAGGGCGCGTTGCAGGACTGGCCGGAGTTATTGAACATGTGCATCACGCCGCCGGTCACCGCCTTCGTGAGGTCGGCGCCTTCGAGGATGACGTTCGGCGACTTGCCGCCGAGTTCCTGGCTGACGCGCTTCACGGTGGGAGCTGCGCGCTTCGCGACGTCGATGCCGGCGCGGGTCGAGCCGGTGAACGAGATCATGTCGATGTCGGGGTGCTCGCTCATGGCGGCGCCGACCTCGGGGCCGAGGCCGTTGACGAGGTTGAACACGCCCTTGGGCACGCCGGCTTCATGGAGGATTTCCGCGAAGATCAGCGCCGAGGTCGGGGTGAACTCCGATGGCTTCAGGATCATGGTGCAGCCGGCGGCGAGCGCGGGCGCGACCTTGCAGGCGATCTGGTTGAGCGGCCAGTTCCAGGGCGTGATCATGCCGACCACACCGATCGGCTCGCGCAGCACCATGGCGGTGCCGACCGGCTCCTCGAAATGATAGTTCTTGAGCACGTCGAGCGTGGTCATGAGATGGCCGAGGCCGGCGCCGGCCTGCAGCTTTTCGGCCATCGGGAGCGGCGCGCCCATTTCGTCGGAGACGGAAGCGCCGATCTCCTTGAGACGGCCCTTGTAGATCTCGATCACCTTGGTGAGCAGCGCGACGCGCTCGTCACGGCTGGTCTGGGAGAAAGTTGCAAAGGCGCGCTTGGCGGCGGCAACGGCCTTGTCCACGTCGGCCTTGGAGCCCAGCGCAATCTCGTACATCGCCTCTTCCGTCGCCGGATTCACAACGGCGGTGGACTTCTTGACGGCGGGATCGACCCAGGCGCCGTCGATGTAGAATTGCATGCGATTGACCATCGTTAACCTCTTCTTGGGGGGCATGGTGGGGCGTTTCGGCAGGCATCCTTGCACGAAAGCGGGTCCAATTGAACCCGCCATATGCGGGGCGCAGCACGACAGCGCATCCCGAATATAGGGGCTGGCCTGCGAGCGCGGCAAGGTAGACGTCGTCGCGCCCCGGGGCAACTGTCCGCCACGCGGAACGGCCCGACGCATAGCCGGCATTACCAAGAGTTCACGGCTGGGACTCGAACCGACGCGGATTTGCGAGCGACTGTCTGTCGAGACGACAGATCAGGAGTTGACAATGCCAGCCTTCAGCTTCCGCTCGATCGACGTCCCCGCCGCGGCCGGCACCTACACCTATATCGGTGTCTCGGTCGTCGATGCCGCCGGCGATATCGTCGGCTATTACGGCACCTCGGACGGCGACGGCGACTCGACCTTTCACGGCTTCACCGCAAACAGATCAGGCTCCGCGGTCACCTTCGACCCGCCCGGCTCCAGCAATACCAACGGCATGTACATCACGCCGGGCGGCGAAATCTACGGCGACTATGTCGATTATGCCAACAGGCAGCACGGCTTCATCGACGCCGCCGGCAATGTGACCAATTTCGACTTCATTCCGAACCAGTACACCATCCTTGCCGGTCTCGACGACGCCGGCAACATGTTCGGCGACTTCTCCGGCGGCTTTTCGGTCGAGGGCTTCGTCGATATCAACGGAACGTTTTCCGTCATCGACGTTGCCGGATCCCAGGCCACGTCCGTCGCCGGCATGAATGCCGCCGGCGAAATCGTCGGCACCTATTCCGACGCCAATTACATCCAGCACGCGTTTGTGATCGAGAACGGCGTCACCACGACCTTCGACGCACCTGGCGCCTATTCCACCAGCGTCGTCGGTGTAAGCGCCGGCGGCACGGTGGTCGGCAACTACCAGGACTATGCCAACCATCAGCACGGCTTCATCGAAGCCAACGGCACGACAACAGCCTTCGATGTTTCCGGCGCGACCGATACGACCATTGCCGCCATCAACGCATCCGGAGAAATCGTCGGCAACTACATCGATGGCACGAACCACCTTCACAGTTTCGTGGATATCGCCGGCGTCGTGACGACGGTCGACGTGGCCGGCTCCATCTATACCAACATCCTTGGTGTCACCGACAGCGGCGAGATCTTCGGCTACTACAACGATGCCGGCGGCCAGCACGGATTCGTCGGCACGCCGGCCGCATCTCCGCCTTCCCCCTCGTCGCCTCAATTGCAGGACTTCAACGGCGACGGCAAGTCGGACCTGCTGTTCCAGAACGACACCACTCACGGCGTCGCAGTCTGGGAAGTCAACGGCACGCAATTGCTGGCGAGCCCGCAAGTCGGCGTGGAGGCTGCGGGCTTTCACCTCGCGGGCACGGGCGATTTCAACGACGACGGCAAGACCGATCTTCTCAGCATCGACGACACCACCCACGACGTTACGATCTGGGAGATGAACGGCACGCAAGTAGCTCAAAACGCCACCATCGGCACCATCAACGCAGCCGGTGGCTGGGCATTCCAGGGCACCGGCGATTTCAATGGCGACGGCAAAACCGATCTGTTGTTTCTCAACGCCAGCACCGAAGGCGTCGCGGTCTGGCAGATCGACGGAACACAGGTTACGGCCGCGCCTCAGATCGGCACCATGGCGGCCGGCTTTCATTTTGCGACGACGGGGGATTTCAACGGCGACGGCAAGAGCGATTTGCTCGAGATCAACGACACCACGCACGACGCTGCGATCTGGGAAATGAACGGCACGGAGGTCGCTGACAATGCCACGATCGGCACCATCAACACCGCCGGTGGCTGGCACTTCCAGACCACCGGCGACTTCAACGGCGACGGCAAGACCGATCTGTTGTTCCTCAACGACAATACCCATGGCTTGGCCGTCTGGGAGATGGACGGCACGCAGATCACGGCCGGTCCGCAGATCGGCACCATCAATGCAGCGGGCGGTTGGCACTTCGCCGATACCGGCGACTTCAACGGCGATGGAAAATCAGACCTGCTGTTCCTGAACGACACGACTCACGGCGTGGCGATATGGCAGATGAACGGGACGCAGGTTACGGCCGCGCCGCAGATCGGCATCCTCGACCCAGGCTTTCATTATGTCGGCCAGGGCGACTTCAATGGCGACGGCAAGTCCGACCTGTTGTTCGCGAACGACACCACCCATGCGGTGTCGGTCTGGGAGCTGAACGGCACGCAAGTCACGACCGACGCCCAGATTGGCACGATCAACGCCGCAGCCGACTGGCATCTCGTGACCTGAGCTGGCGTGTCACACCGCCATCTTGCGATGGGCGATCGGTGCGCCCGCGGTGAGGCTTTCCGCCGCGTCGATTATGGCATTGGCATCGAGACCATAGTGCCGATAGAGATCGGCGATGGTGCCGGTCTGGCCGAACTGCTCGACGCCGAGCGCCTCGACGCGATGGCCGCGGACGCTGCCGAGCCAGCCGAGCGCGGAGGGATGGCCGTCGATCGCGGTCACGATGCCGCAGTCGCGCGACAACGGTGCCAGCAGCTTTTCGATATGGCTGAGATGCTGCACGCCGCGCCGGTCGCGCCGCAATTTTCGCGCCGCAGTCCAGCCCGAATGAAGGCGGTCGGCCGAGGTGATCGCGAGCAGGCCGACGTCGCGGCGGCTCTCGCCGATGAAGCCGGTCGCCTCGATCGCCTCGGGCGCCAGCGCGCCGGTATAGGCGATCACGACCTCGGCATTCGGGCCCGGCTTGCGCAGCCAATAGGCGCCATCGGTGATGCCCTGCACCAGTTCCGGTGTCATGATGCGCTGCGCCTGCTCGATGCTGCGCGTCGAGAGACGCAGATACACGGAACCGCCCTCGCCCGGATCACGCTGCATGTGCTCGAAACCGAAAGCCATGATCACCGCGAGTTCGTCGACGAACGCCGGCTCGAACGAGGCGAGCCCGTCCTGCGCCATGCCGATCAGCGGTGTCGCGATCGACTGATGCGCGCCGCCTTCAGGCGCGAGCGTGATGCCGGACGGCGTCGCCGCCACCATGAAGCGCGCATCCTGGTAGCAGGCATAGTTCAGCGCATCGAGGCCGCGCTCGATGAAGGGATCGTAGAGCGTGCCGACCGGCAGCAGCCGCTCACCGTTGATCTGGTGCGACAGGCCGAGCGCCGAGAGCATGATGAACAGGTTCATCTCGGCAATGCCGAGCTCGAGATGCTGGCCTTTTGGCGAAAAGTCCCAGTTGAAGGTGGACGGAATTTTCTCGCTGCGGAACAAATCCGCCTTCTCGGCGCGTGCGAACAGGCCGCGGCGGTTCACCCACGGACCGAGATTGGTCGAGACGGTGACGTCGGGCGATGTCGTGACGATGCGCCTGGCCAGTTCGCTGTCGCCGCGCGCGATCTCGTTCAGCACCAGGCCAAAGCCTTGCTGGGTCGACATCTGCGCCGACGGCTTGAAGGCGAGCTGCTGCGGCACCTCGATAACAGGTGCGGTCAGCCGGCGACCATTCTGGTTGAACGGCACGCGCGCGAGAAAGGCATCGAGCTCGGCAGCACCCTGCGTCAGCCCCTCGTACTTGTCCCATTCGTGCCCGGGACGGATATTCTGGCTCTCGCGATATTTCTCCATCTGCGCGACCGTCATCAGGCCGGCATGGTTGTCCTTGTGGCCCTGGAACGGCAGGCCGACGCCCTTGATGGTGTAGGCGATGAAGCAGACCGGGCGATCGTGATCGATGGACTCGAAGGCGTCCAGCATGCTCGCCATGTCGTGGCCGCCGAGGTTCGACATCAGCGCCAGCAGCTCCTCGTCGCTGCGCTTGTCGATCAGCTTCGTGATCGGCCCCTGGTCGCCGATCTCGTCATGCAGATATTTGCGGAACGCGCCGCCACCCTGGAAGCACAGCGCGGCGTAGAGCGCGTTCGGGCAATTGTCGATCCAGCGCTTCAGCGCCTCGCCGCCGGGCTCGGCAAACGCTTCGCGCATCAGGCGACCGTATTTCACGATGACGACGTCCCAGCCGAAATTGCGGAACATGGTCTCGAACTTTTCCCAGAGACCTTCGCGCACGACGGCATCGAGCGACTGGCGGTTGTAGTCCACCACCCACCAGGTGTTTCGCAGGCCGTGCTTCCAGCCCTCGGCAAGCGCTTCCCAGATATTGCCCTCGTCCATCTCGGCATCGCCGACCAGCGCGATCATCCGCCCTTCGCGGCGATCTTTCATCCAACCGTGCGCCTTGACGTAATCCTGCACCAGCGACGAGAACAGCGTCTGCGCGACGCCCAGGCCGACCGAACCGGTCGAGAAATCGACGTCGTCGACGTCCTTGGTGCGCGAGGGATAGGACTGTGCGCCCTTGAAGCCGCGGAAATTCTCCAGCTTCTCGCGGCTCTGCCGGCCAAACAGATACTGGATGGCGTGGAACACCGGGCTCGCATGCGGCTTCACCGCGACGCGATCCTCAGGTTTCAACACATGGAAGTACAGCGCCGACAGGATGGTCGCCAGCGAAGCGGACGAGGCCTGATGCCCCCCGACCTTGAGGCCGTCCGAGTTCGGACGCACGTGGTTGGCGTGGTGGATGGTCCACGACGAGAGCCACAGGGCCTTGCGGCTCAGGGCGGTCAACATGTCGAGACGGGCGGAATCGACGGGCATGGCAAATGCTCCCGGAAACAGGTCGCACGATGATACGCCTGCGGGCGAAGCCAAATTTCTCAATTTTTCGCGCCATACTTCCGAATATTGGGATAATTTACCAATGAAATGCCCAATATTATAGGTTCCATCCCAATGCCCGACCTCGATGCCATCGACCGCAAAATCCTCAGCTACCTCCAGAACGACAGCCGGCTGACCATGCAGGAGCTCGCCGACAAGGTCGGGCTCTCCGTCTCGCCCTGCCATCGCCGGGTCAAGCTGCTGGAGGAGCGCGGCGTCATCTCGCGTTACATCGCGACCGTGGACCAGAAGGCGCTGGGCCTGCTTGTCAGCGTGTTCATCTCGATCAAGCTGGCGCGGCAGAAGGAGGAGGATCTCAACCGCTTCGCCCGCGCAATCTCGAAATGGGACGAGGTGCTGGAGTGCTATCTGATGACCGGCAACCGCGACTATCTGCTGCGTGTCGTCGCCGCCGATCTCGCCTCCTACGAGACGTTCCTCAAGACCAAGCTGACCCGGCTCGACGGCATCGCCTCGATCGAGTCGAGCTTTGCGCTCAGCCAGGTGAAATACTCGATCGCGCTGCCGGTCTGACGGCGATCGTGTCACATGGATGAAACAAACGCCGGGGATGGTCATTTGACAATCGTCCCCACGTGAGAGCCCTAGCCATGACCGACGCCGACCGCACCTCCGAAACCGCCAAGCGCGAGCGCATCCTTCAGGAAATGGCCGACGATCTCGACGAAGAGCTGGAGATGGAGCTGGATGACGCCCGTCTCGACGAGCTGCTGGACGAAACCGGCACGCTGAACCCGGCGGTCGACCGCAGGCTCTACTTCCGGGAACTGCTACGGCTTCAGGGCGAGCTGGTCAAGCTCCAGGACTGGGTGCAGAGCGAGAAGAAGAAGGTCGTCGTACTCTTTGAGGGCCGCGACTCCGCCGGCAAGGGCGGCGTCATCAAGCGGATCACCCAGCGTCTCAATCCCCGCATTTGCCGTGTCGCGGCGCTCCCGGCGCCGAACGAGCGCGAGCGGACGCAGTGGTACTTCCAGCGCTATGTCGCGCATCTGCCGGCCGGCGGCGAAATGGTGCTGTTTGACCGCAGCTGGTACAACCGCGCCGGCGTCGAGCGCGTGATGGGCTTCTGCACCGACGAGCAGTACCAGGAGTTCTTCCAGTCGGTGCCGGAGTTCGAGCGGATGCTGATCCGATCCGGCACCATCCTCATCAAATACTGGTTCTCGATCACCGACGACGCGCAGCAGCTCCGCTTCACTATGCGCATCAAGGATCCCTTGAAGCAGTGGAAGCTGAGCCCGATGGACGTCGAGGCCCGCAGCCGCTGGGAGCAGTACACCAAGGCCAAGGAGACGATGCTGGAGCACACGCATCTGCCTGACAGTCCGTGGTGGATCGTCGATGCCGTGGACAAGAAGCGCGCCCGGCTCAACTGCATCGCGCATCTGCTCAGCCAGATGCCGTACCAGGAGGTCGCGCGCGTGCCGGTCGTGCTGCCGCCCCGCGTGCGAAATCCCGACTATCACCGCGGTCCGATCCCGCCGGAGATGTATGTGCCGTCGAAATATTGAAGGAGGTCTCGTAGGGTGGGTTAGCCGAAGGCGTAACCCACCGCTGTCAATATCCGCGGAGGCAGACGAGGTGGGTTACGCCTTCGGCTAACTTTGGTCTCTCAGGAGGTTGTCCATCTGGTCTGAACCGAGGAAGCTGAGGTTGCGAAGCTTCAGTATTCCAAGGAAAGACCAGATGAACGTCCACAAGAATGCGCCTTTGACGCCCAAAGGTCGAGAGGCGATGGTGCGCAGCGTCGTCGAGGGCGGGCTGAGCCCAGCCGACGCGGCCCACCAGTTCAACACGACAGCGAAGACCGTTGCCAAATGGGTCAAGCGGTTCCGCGCGGAGGGTGTCGAAGGGTTGCGGGATCGCTCCTCGAGGCCTCTTTCATCGCCAAGCCAAACCCCGCCAGCCACGCGCGCCGCCGTCGAGACGTTGCGCCGGCAGCGCCACACCGGCAAGCAGATCGCAGCCGAGGTTAAGGTGTCGCCGGCCACTGTCAGCCGCATCCTTCGTCACTTGGGATTAAGCCGGATACGCGATCTGGAGCCCGCCGAACCGGTGCGCAGGTACGAACGCGAGCAGCCCGGCGAACTCATCCATATCGACATCAAGAAGCTCGGCAGGTTCGTCAGACCAGGCCACCGCATCACACACGATCGCCAGATGGGCGAAAGCCGTGGCGCCGGCCACGAGTTCGTCCACGTTGCCATCGACGATGCATCGCGCCTGGCCTTCTCCCAGATCCGGCAAGATCAAAAAAAGGAGAGCGCCATCGCCTTCCTCAAGGAGGCCGTCACCTACTACCGCAGCCTCGGCATGAAGGTCACCGGCATCATGACCGACAACGGCTCCTGCTACCGCGCCAAGGCCTTTGCCAGAGCGTGCAGCAAGCTCGGCCTCAAGCACATCTTCACCAGGCCCTACAGACCGCAAACAAACGGCAAGGCCGAGCGCTTCATCCAGACAGTGCTCCGTGAGTGGGCTTATGCTCGGGCCTACGACACCTCAGATCAGCGCGCCAAAAACCTGCCAATCTGGCTTCATCACTACAACTGGCATCGCCCGCACGGCAGTCTGCAAGCCAAACCACCCATCAGCCGCCTCGGCCTACCGATGGACGACCTCCTGAGATTCCACAGCTAACCCACCCTACGCATCCCTACCGCCAAGGCTGCACGATGATCTTAGTGTGCGCCTCCGGATTGGCCAAGTCGGCAAACGCCTTCGCCACCCCGTCGATCCCCACCTCCGCCGTCACCATCGCAGCCGCATCCACCTGTCCTTCCGCGATCAGCCGCAGGGAGCCCGCGAATTCGTCCGGTGTGTAGCCGAGCACATACTGGACGTTGAGCTCCTTCATGATGCCGAGCATGGGCTCGTTTCTGTCGCTCTCCATGCAGACGCCGACCACTACGACCTTCGCATCGCGCGGGGCGCCCTCGAACACCTGCTGCAACAGGCCGGGCACGCCGACGCATTCGAAGATGATCGCGGGCTTGAGCGCCGGCAGCATGGCCTGGAACGGCGGGCGCGCGGCTTTCTCGGAGTCCGACATCTGCGCGTGCTCGGCCCAGGTCGCATAGGGCTGCGACACCCTGGGATCGACGACGATGTCTGCGCCGAGCTTGGCCGCGAGCGCGCGACGCGCCGGCGAATAGTCGGCAGCGACGATCGGGTGCAGGCCCTTGATCCTGAGTGCGGCAATCACCGCAAGCCCGACCGGGCCGCAGCCGATCACCAGCGGCACCTCACCGCCCCCGATATTGGCTTTTGCGACGGCATGAACGCCGACCGCGAGCGGCTCGGTCAGTGCGGCATGTTCCGGCGCAAGACCGTTGGGCACTTCCAGCAGCAGCGGCTCGCTCAAAATCATCTGCTCTGCATAGCCGCCGACGAAATCGTTGGAATAGCCGATCCCCTTGATGCCCTCCGGCGTCACCAGCGCGGGCAGCGAGCAGACATGCGTCCCCGGCTTGAATTTGCGTTCAGTGCCGGGGCCGTAATCGACGATCTCGCAGCAGAATTCGTGACCGAACACAACGTCGCGCGAAAGGTCCATTGGCGCGCGCCCGGTCTTCTTGGCCATCTCCACCATGCGAGGAGCGTGCTGACGCGCATGCAGATCGGAGCCGCAGATGCCGCAGGCGAGCGTCTTGACCAGCACCTGGCCGGGGCCGGGCTTCGGCTCCGCCATCCGGTCGACGACAATCTCTCCGTTCCTGAAAATCGCAGCGCGCATCCGGCTCCTCCCTGTTGTTGGAGCCGTTGATAGCACGAAGCGGGACGCTTGGACTTGCGTCAGGGGTTCGGAGAACGCTCTTCCAGCACCAGCAACTGAGCGCGGCGGATGCGCTCGCGATGGGCGATATAGAGACCACTGGCGACGATGAAGGCCGCACCAGTGATGGTCCAGACGTCAGGCACTTCACCGAACAGGAAGAAGCCCAGAATGCTGACCCAGAGCAGTTGCGTGTAGGAGAACGGCGCCAGCACCGAGGCATCGCCGTAGCGATAGGCAAGTACGATGATCCACTGCCCGACGGTGGAGGCGACACCGATCACGATGCCCAGACCGATCGCGGTCCAGGTCGGCGTGACCCAGACGAACGGCACCATCACGCTGAGGATCGCAACACCCGTGAGCGCGGAATAGGCCATCGTGGTGACAACGGCTTCGCGCCCGCTGATCATGCGCGTCAGGATCAGCGCGGCGGCCCAGCAGAACGCCGAGATGATCGGGAAGAACGCAGCGACGTGAAACGCGCTCGAGCCCGGGCGCAGGATGATCATCACACCGGTCAGGCCGATCGCAGTCGCGATCCACCGGCGCATGCCCACCTTCTCGCTCAGGAAGACGATCGAGAGCGCGGTGACGAACAGCGGCGAGACGAAGCCCGTCGCGGAGGCTTCCGCGATCGGCAGAAAGCTGAGCCCGGTGATGAAGAACAGCGACGAGCCGAGCAGCGCGGTGCCGCGCATCAGCTGGAGCCCAAGCCGCTCGGTGCGCATCGCATAGATCGGCGAAGCCGGCAGCATCACCGGCGTGAACATCAGCGCGAAGGTGACAAAGCGGATCCAGGTGATCTCGATCGACGGCAGGCTCGACGAGAGATATTTCGCAGTGACGTCGGAGCAGCCGAGAAACACCGTCGACAGCAGCACCAGCGCGATGCCCTTGAAGGGATGATCGACGCGTGCAGGCGCGCGGCGAGCCTCCTGCTTCTTCTCCGGCACGGGCATGGGAATACTGTCGAGCCTTGCGGCTGCGGCGGGCGGCGGTGTCACGGCTGGAACCTTGGAGAAATACGATTCGGGAATGATCGTAAAAACGACAATTGCGCCGCTTTCACAACTTCCGAAAACAGGATGCCGATATGCACTGACGTCCGCGCGCGTCAATACTCCATTAATAATAGGGCTTTGTGCACTACAGCATGGGCAGGCCGCGCGGCTTCGGACCGCGCGGAAACGCCGCATCCAGCGCCGAAATCTCCTCTTTCGTCAGCACGAGATCGCCGGCCGCCGCATTTTCAGCGGCATGTTCGGCGGATGACGCCTTCGGGATCGCGAACACCGTAGTCGCACGGGTGAGGAAGCTCAGCGCGACCTGACGCGGTGTCACACGACGCGCCTCGGCAATGCGCGTGAGCACCGCGCCGCCCTTGCTGCGCGCATCCGGAAAATCATCGTGGCCGAACGGCGAATAGGCCACGACGGCGACACCGTGCTGCTCACACCACGGGATCACCGCATGCTCGATCGCGCGCTCCTTGAGATGATAGAGCACCTGATTACAGGCGATCCGGCCTTCGCCCGCCACATCGAGAATTTCGTCGAGATCGTCGGCATCAAAATTGGAGACGCCCCAGGATTTGATCTTGCCTGATTTCACCAACTCCTCGAACGCGGCGACGGTATCCTCGAGCGCATACGAGCCGCGCCAGTGCAGGAGATAGCAATCGAGCGTGTCTGTCTTCAGACGTTTCAGCGAACGTTCGCAGGCTGTGATGGTGCCGCGACGAGACGCGTTGCTCGGCAGCACCTTTGAAACCAGGAACAATTCGTCGCGACGCCCGGCGATCGCATCGGCGATGACGAGCTCGGCATCGCCATACATCTCGGCGGTGTCGATATGGGTCATGCCGAGATCGAGCCCACGCTGAAGCGCCGCGATCGCGCGCTTGCGATCGCCGTGGTCGAGATACCAGGTGCCCTGCCCGATCACGGAGACGTTCGTGCCGGTCTTGCCGAAGGGTTTTGTGTTCATGTGAATGCTCACAGTCCGCTGATATCTGCGACCAGCACGCTGCCGGTCGCGGACTCCGTAATATAGAGCCGATCCTTGCTCGCGCCACCGATCGCGACATTGGTGCAGTTCGGTCCCGCGCACGACTTGAGCCGCGCGATCAACTCGCCGTTCGGCGCGAACACGAAGACATGGCCGAGCGATGCGTGGCCGACGAACAGGCGCCCGCTCGCATCCATGGTCATGCCGTCAGGCCCGCTGGTGCCGAACAGCGAGCAAAAGCGGCCGACCTTCGATACGTTGCCGTCCTTCATGAACGGCAGCCGCCACACCGCATTGTCGCGCGTCATCGCGACGAACAGCACGGTCTCGCTGGGGTCGAGCACCAGGCCGTTCGGGCTGATGCCGGTGTCGATCAGGCAGTCGAGCTTTCCACTCGGGGCGAGCCGATAGACGCGACCGCTCGGATCATGCAGGCCGGTCTGGCCCTGATCGGTGAAGAAGATGTCGCCGTTGGAAGCGAGATGCAGATCGTTGCAGCCGCGGAAGGACTCCGAATTGCGCGCGGTGAGCACCGGCGTGATGCGGCCGGCGCCGGCGTCGAGCTCCATGATGCCGTGCATGTAGTCGGCGACCAGGATGCGGCCATCGGCGGCGATCTTCAATCCATTCGGCCAGCCCTCATATTCGATCACCAGCGACCACTCGCCATCAGGGGTAATGCGGAAGATGCGACCGAAGGGAATGTCGACGATGTAGAGATGGCCGTCTTTGTCGAACGACGGTCCCTCGATGAAACTGTCGGTCGGAACACCTGGCCGGTTGGCATCGGCCCAATCGCTCCGCACGCCCTTGCGGCGGAACTTGTCGGGCATGCCGGAGAAGAGCTTTGTCTCGATCAGGCGCGGCGGCGTTTCCAGGTACATCATTTTTGTTTTTGTGATTGTTGAGGGGGGAGAGCGCGGCAACATAGGCCACAATCGCGGGCGCGTCGATTGCGACCGGGGCATGGCTGCGTCCATGCCGCTCTCGTGTCCCGGACGCGCTGCAGCGTGAAACGCTGCTGCGCAGAGCCGGCAACTGTTATGTCGGGTGTTATGTCGGGCAGGCCTTCAAGTAGGGTTTCCTGTCGCGCATCATTGCGTTGAGGACGGTCAGGAGCTTCCTGGCGACGGCAATGAGGGCGAGCTTGGCCGGTTTGCCGGCCTGCCGAAGCCGTGCGTAGAAGGCCTTGAAGGGATCGGCCCGGCGGACCGCGTTGAGCGCAGCCATGTAGAGGGCGTCGCGAACGCGCTTTCGGCCGCCGGCGATCTTGCGTTTGCCGCGGAAGGCTCCGCTGTCGACGTTGAAGGGGGCGAGGCCTGCGAGCGCCGCGATCTGCTTAGCTCCAACACTTCCCAGTTCCGGCATCTTCGCGATGAGCTGCATGCAAGCCACGGGACCCACACCAGGTAGTGAGCGCATCAACCGCGCATCCTCCGCGATCTCTGGCTCGACCTTGATCAGTCCCTTGATATCGGTCTCGATCTCGGCGATCTCGCTGTCGAGAACCTCGATAAGGCGGCTGATGCGTTCGGCCATGGCACGGTCGTCAGCCTCGCTACGCCTGTTCTTCTCCTGCGCGCGCATGAGAACCAGCTGATCCCGCCGTTTTGCAAGCCGCGCCAAAGCGTTGCGAGCGGGATTGGCGGCCTGCTCGGTTGCCGGCTGCAAGGCCCGGGCAAAGGCTGCCAGCATCCGCGCATCGATCGGATCGGTCTTGGCGAGCTGACCGCTGGCGCGTGCGAAGTCGCGGGCTCGGGCCGGATTGATCCGGGCGAAGCGGATGCCGGCCTGACTCAGTGCCTCGCGAAGCTCGAGGTCATAGACACCCGTCGCCTCGAAGACGACTAGCACATCGCATCGCCAACGCGCCGCGATCTGCATGATGGCCTGCGTCGCGTTGGCGATGCGCTCCGGTACGCCCAGGGCCTCATCGAAGATGTCGAGATATTGTTTGGAGACGTCGATTCCGACGCAACGAAGGGTTATGATCATGGTGCCTGTCCCTGTGATGCGAGGTCTGTTGGCGCAGCCTCGTGCAACTGTTCAGGTTGGTAATGGAACGGGCGGGAGACCGAGCCGGCTCACGGCGTCAAGCGCCTAGGACCCAACGGCTTCCCGCCCAACCCCATCCTGACAGACTTCCAAGACACAGGGACCCAGAAGGCCAACGCTCCGCTGCTGCATGGGCCCCGGCTCTGCAGCGCATCACTTCGTGCTGCGCAGCGTCCGGGGCAAGAGACCTGCCTACCCCGCCGCGCCCGCGAGCTTGGCCTGTTTCGCCGGAGCCACCTCCGTCGTCGCGATCAGGCGTTTCAGCTCGGGAATGCAGGAGCCGCAATTGGTGCCGGCCTTGAGCTTGGCGCCGATCTCGACGGCGGTGCGCGCGCCCGCGACGATGGTCTCGCAGATGGTGCCGCGGCCAACGCCGAAGCAGGCGCAAACGACGGGGCCGGTCGAGGCCGCGCCTTCGCTAGACTTGCCTGACAGCAGCATGCGGCGCTGCTCGTCGGTGACCTGATCGGCCACGAACAGGCTCTTCACAACCTCCCAGTCGCCGGCATCATGCGCGGGGCCGACGAACAGGCAGGCCTCGATGCGATCGCCATCGAACGAAGCCGCACGATAGACACCGCCGCCGAAGTCGCGGTACTCGGCGACATCCTCGCCGGCGACGCCGTCGAGCCAGGCCGGCCAGCGCGACAGATCCGCATTGTCGGCGAAGAGATAGCCGAAGCCGCCGGCCACCGTGACGCGGGTCCACATCAGGTTTGGCGGCAGCTCGAGCTGCTTTCGCGCGAGCGCAAAGCCACGGAAGACGTATTCATACGGCGCGATCGCCGCCGGCGTCGCCTTCGATTCCGGCTGTCCCGAGAACGGATCGGTGAACGGCGCGACCAGCGCGCCGACACGGCCGTGCGAGGCGTTCATCGCGCTCCAGTGGATCGGCGCAAACAGCGTGCCGCGCTGCTGGCGGTCGCTGACGACGACCTTGAGGATACACTGGCCGTAATCGGTGGTGATGCGGGCAAAGCCGTCATGGACGATGCCATATTTGCTGGCGTCGTCAGGATGAACCTCGACGAACGGCTCGGGCAGATGCGCACCGAGCCGCTGGCTGAGACCCGTGCGCGTCATGGTGTGCCACTGGTCGCGGATGCGTCCGGTGTTGAGCCGCAGCGGACGCGACGGGCCGGTCTCGCCGCGCAGCGCCGGCACTTCAGGCGCAACGAAGCGCCCCTTGCCGTCATTGGTGAAGAAGCCGCCGCTCGCGAAGAAACGTTCGCCCGGAGTCTGGCCCTCGCGCGCGGGCCACTGCACCGGCTTCAGGGCGTCGAAGGCCTCGTCCGACAGCGAGGTCAACGCGCCGATGTCGAAATCACGGCTGCCGTCGTTCTCGAACGCCGACAGCGCGGCATGCTCGCGGAAAATCTCGGCGGCCGATTTGTAGTTGAAGCTGTCGCCGAAGCCGAGCCGCTTTGCGGTCTCGCTCAGGATCCACCAGTCCGGCCGCGCCTCGCCCGGCGCCGGCAGGAACGAGCGCTGGCGCGAGATGCGGCGTTCGGAGTTCGTCACCGTGCCGGATTTTTCGCCCCAGGCCAGCGCCGGCAGCAGCACGTGCGGGCCGGCCTCGACAGTGTCGTTCGAGAGCACGTTTTCGGAGACCACGAACAGCTCGAGCTTCTTCAGCGCCTCGCGCACGAAGTCCGCATCGGGCAGCGACACCGCGGGGTTGGTGCCCATCACCCAGAGCGCCTTGACCTCGCCGCGGTTGATCGCCTCGAACAGCTGCACCGCCTTCAGGCCCTCGTGGGTGGCGATGCGCGGCGCCTTCCAGAACCTCCGGACACGGTCGATGTCCGGCGGCGTGAAGCCCATGTGCGCGGCGAGCATGTTGGCGAGGCCGCCGACCTCGCGACCGCCCATCGCATTGGGCTGGCCGGTCAGCGAGAACGGCGAGGCGCCGGGCTTGCCGATGCGCCCCGTGGCGAGATGGCAGTTCAGGATGGCGTTGACCTTGTCGGTGCCCTGCGCCGACTGGTTGACGCCCTGCGAATAGAGCGTGACGACGCGAGGCGTCTCGCGGAACATTTTGAAGAAGGTCGCGACGTCCTGCTCGGAGAGGCCCGTCGCCAGCGCGGTCGCGGTGATGCTGCCGGCGATGTTGCGCGAGCGCGCCAGCGCCTCGTCGAATCCCGACGTGTTGCTCGCGATGTAGTCCTGATCCAGCGCACCGTTGTCGGCGAGATGGACCAACAAGCCGGAGAACAGCGCGGTGTCGGTACCGGGCTTGAGCCCAAGGAACAGATCGACGTCGCTTGCGGTGTCGGTCCGGCGCGGATCGATCACGACCATGCGCGCGCCGCGCTCCCCACGGTTCTTCAGCATGCGCTGGAACAGCACCGGATGGCACCAGGCGGCATTCGAGCCGACGAAGACAAGCAGATCGGCCTGGTCGAGATCCTCATAGCAGCCCGGCACGGTGTCGGCGCCGAAGGCGCGGCGATGACCGGCGACCGAGGACGACATGCAGAGCCGCGAATTGGTATCGACATTGGCGGTGCCGACGAAACCCTTCATCAGCTTGTTGGCGACGTAATAGTCCTCGGTCAGCAGCTGGCCCGAGAGATAGAACGCGACCGCATCGGCGCCGTCACGCGCCACGATGTGCTGCATGCGATGGGCGACGTGGTCGAGCGCATCGCTCCAGGCCACGCGTTCGAGCGCGCCCTTGCAGCGGATCATCGGATAGAGCAGCCGGCTCTCCAGCCCGACCGTCTCGCCGAGCGCGGAGCCCTTCGAGCACAGCCGGCCGAAATTGGCGGGATGGTCGGGATCGCCTGATATCGCCGCCCCACCCTTGCCGTCGGGCGTTGCCAGCACGCCGCAGCCGACGCCGCAATAAGGGCAGGTCGTCTTGGTGGCGCGGAGATTTGGGTCGATCGCCGTCATGTCAAGCCGCCCTTCCTCAAGCCGCTTTGGACGGACGCGCGAGCGCGCGGCCGAACATCATGTCGGCGCGGATCGCCGCGACCTTGTCGCGATTGCGGATCAATTCGAGATACCACAGCGCATCGACGGTATCGCCGATCAGCACGGCGCCGGTGAGCCGGCCATCGGCGATGACGAGCTTCTTGTAGGTGCCGCGCCTGCGGTCTGACAGCACGAGGCTCTCGCTGCCCTCGCCGCCCATGAAGTCGCCGGCGGAGAACACGCTGACGCCGGACACCTTCAGATTGGTCGAGACCACGCTGCCCTGATAGGCCGCGGGCCGGCCGGCCAGATGCCGCGCCAGCACGCGCGCCTGCTCATAGGCCGGCTCGACCAGGCCATAACAATTGCCGCGATGCTCGGCACATTCGCCGAGTGCGTAGATGTCGGGCGAGGCCGTCTGCATCTCGTCGTTGACGACGATGCCGCGGTTGACCGCAATGCCCGCGTCCTTCGCGAGCCCGATGTTCGGCCTGATGCCGGCGGCGAAGATCACGGCGTCCGCCTCGATGCGGGTGCCGTCGGCGAGCTCGACGGCTTCGACGTGGCCTTCTTCGCCATGGATGCGAGCGGTCGAGGCATTGAGCATGATGCGGATGCCCTTGCGCTCGACCAGCGTCTTCAGCAGGTTGGCAGCGGGCCCATCGAGCTGGCGCTCCATCAGCCGGTCCATCAGATGCAGCAGCGTGACCGGCGCGCCGGCCTTGGCGAGGCCGTAGGCCGCCTCGAGACCGAGCAGGCCGCCGCCGACCACGACGACGCGCTTCCTGGCAGCCGCAAGCGTCAGCAGCAGATCGACGTCGCGGGTGTCGCGGAAGGTGTGCACACCGGCAAGATCGGCGCCGGGTACGTTGAGCCGCAGCGGCGTCGAGCCGATGGCGAGAACGAGCTTGGAATATTCCATGCTCTCCTCGCCCTCGATCTTGAGCTCGCGACGGCCGGTGTCGATCTCGGTGACGCGATAGCCGTAGCGCACGGTGACGCCGCGATGGCGCCACCAGTCCGCAGGCCGCAGCTCGATCTCGTGCGAGCCGGTCTCGCCGGCCAGCACGGAAGAGAGCAGCACGCGATTGTAAGCGAGCCGCGGCTCTTCGCCGATCACGGCGACCGCGTAGCGGCCGAGCGCGGTCTTGGCGAGCTCGTCGACCAGACGCGCGGCCGCCATACCGTTACCGACGATGACCAGCGGTTCACTCACAAGGCATCTCCTATTCAGCGGCCTGCGCCTGAGCGCCATAGGCCTCGGAAATCATGTAGCCGGACAGCACGCCATAGGCGTCGGTCCAGGCTGCGGCGAGCTCGGGCGTCCAGGCCTCGCCGAGACCCTTCTCCAGGGTCCACAGCAGGGTCGCGCCGACCACGGGGTAGTGCTCCGCCTTGGCGCCATAGCCGACGTGGCGCTTGGCGAGCGCCGAGGCCGCGGGAAGAATCGTCCCGAGGTTCGACAAACCACTGACGACGGCAGCGAGCATGCCCATCAGCTTCTTGCGCTGCTCGGTCATGTCCTCGGGAAACATCGCGCGCACGGACGGCGCCACCTCGAACAGGCGATCGTAGAACAACACCGCGGCTGCCTCCGAAATCGGGGCGACCTTGGAAAAGCTCTGCTGGACGAGGGTGATCTGTTCGGGCGTCATGATGTTCTCCTGCCTGTTGGGTTTGCCTTGGTGCGCGCCATTGCGAACCAGGTTCATGGTCAAACTGTCGGGCAATGCTTCTCCCCGCGTACGGGGAGAAGCGAGATTCATACCAAGGCTCAGACTCGTGCTCCGGCGAGGCTTGAGGCGCCTTCACCCTGCGGGCTGCGACGCAGGTAGAACCACCAGGTCAAAGCGAGGCAGGAGGCGTAGAAGCCGAGGTAGATTGCGAGCGCGAGCGACGGCCCGCCGGTCAACGCGATCGACTTGCCGAAGCCGCTCGGGATCAGATAACCGCCGACGGCACCGACCGCGCCGATGAAGCCGACCGCCGCACCGCTCTCGATACTCGCCGTCTTCAGGGCGGCGCTACGTGCCGCATCGCCCTGGCCGCGCACCCTGAACAGGTTCTGCTCGCGGAAGATCGAGGGGATCATGCGATAGGTCGAGCCGTTGCCGATGCCCGTCGTCACGAACAGGATCAGGAACATCGCAAGGAAGCCGGTGAAGTCCTTGTGCCCGACGAAGTAGAGCACGCCGACCGTCGCCGCGGCCATCACGATGAAATTCCAGAACGTGATGATGGAGCCGCCGATCCTGTCGGCGAGCCAGCCGCCGAACGGACGCGACAGCGAACCGACCAGCGGCCCGAGGAAGGCGATCGCGATCGTCACCGACGGGAACTGCGTCTTGATCAGCAGCGGAAACGCCGCCGAATAGCCGATGAAGGACCCGAACGTGCCGATATAGAGATACGCCATGATCCAGGTGTGCTTGCGCTTGACCACCGCGAGCTGGTTCTTGATCGACGACTTGGCCGTGGTGAGGTTGTTCATGAAGAACACCGCGCCGAACACCGCGATCGCAATCGGCAGCACCCACATCAGGCCCGCATTCTGAAGGAAGATGCCGTCGACGGGGGACGCCTGGAACAGGTTGATGACGGCAAGCGTCATCAGGATCGGGGTCAGGAGCTGCACGCTGGAGACGCCGATATTGCCGCCGGCGGCGTTCAGGCCGAGCGCCCATCCCTTCATCCGGTCCGGGAAGAAGAAGGAAATGTTGGTCATGCTGGAGGCGAAGTTGCCGCCGCCGAGGCCGGCGGTCGAGGCGATCAGCAGCATCAGCCAAAACGGCGTGTCGGGCTGACTGACGAAATAGGCAAGCGACAGCGTCGGGATGAACAGGATCGCCGCACTGAAGATGGTCCAGTTGCGGCCGCCGAAGGTCGTCACCGCGAAAGTATAGGGAAAGCGCATCAATGCGCCGATCAGACCCGGCACGGCGACGAGCTGAAACAGCTGGTCAGTGGTGTAGTGGAAGCCCGCCTGCGGCAGCTTGGTGGTGACGATGCTCCAGATCAGCCAGACCGAGAAGCCGATATGCTCGGCCACGATCGACCAGATCAGGTTGCGTCGCGCGATAGTCTTGCCAGTCGCATTCCAGAACGCCTCATCTTCGGGGCGCCAGTCTGAAATCCAAGTCGTATTTGGAGTCGGATTCGTCGTCATTGAGTATCCCTTCCAGGCTCACCGCTGCGTCGTTGCAGGCTCAGCCTCCGCATGGAGGCGCGCGCCGGGGCCAAGCCCCGGTGGCGAGTTCACGATGCTGATTGATGATGTTGAGGGACGTCGTCGTTGGCGTCGGGGAAGGTAATTCAACTTCCGTGCCAACTGCCCACGATCGGGAAATACAGGGAATTCAGCGGCTTATTCGAATTGCCCGAAATTTTCGCACGACCATTCCGCACGCAAATTTTGCGATTCGCTCAATCCCTGTGCGACGCACAAGGATTGAGCTTCTTGAACCAAAATTAGGCGCGAGGTTTCGCGCGTTAACGCGGCGTTTACGCGGCCTCGACGAAGCGATGACGTTCATAGAGGAATTCGAGCACGCGCTGGCGGCACTTCAAGTAGGTCGCGTTGGTCGCGAGATCGAGTCGCTTGCGCGGGCGCGCGAGCGGCACTTCGAGCACCTCGCCGATGCGCGCGCTCGGCCCGTTCGTCATCATCACGATGCGATCGGACAGCAACACGGCCTCGTCGACGTCGTGGGTGATCATCAGAATGGTGTTGCCGAGCTTCTGATGCAGCGCCATCACCGAGTCCTGAAGATGAGCACGTGTCAGCGCGTCGAGTGCACCGAAGGGCTCATCCAGCAGCAGCACCTTCGGCTCCATCGCCAGCGCGCGGGCGATGCCGACACGCTGCTTCATGCCGCCGGAGACTTCGGACGGACGCTTGTCCCTGGCATGGGCCATTTGCACCAAATTGAGATTGTGCATGACCCAGGCGTCGCGCTCGGCGCGGGACTTGGTCCTGGCGAAGACCTTGTCGACGCCGAGCCTGACGTTCTCGTAGACGGTGAGCCACGGCAGCAGGCTGTGGTTCTGGAACACAACGGCGCGATCGGGCCCCGGCGAGTTGACCTCGCGGTTTTCAAGCAGCACGCCGCCGGTGGTCGCGGTGGTCAGCCCAGCGATGATGTTGAGCAAGGTCGACTTGCCGCAGCCGGAATGGCCGATGATCGAGACGTATTCGCCCTTCTCGATCGAGAGGTTGATGTCCTTGAGCACCTCGGTGGAGGCGGCGCCCCGGGTAAAGATCTTGTCGATGTGGTCGAGCTTCAGATAGGCGGTCATGTGCTCTCTCCCTCAATTCTGCGCGGTGCCGCGGGTGACGATGTTGCCGAGGCCCGCGATCAGGCGGTCGAGCACGAAGCCGACGATGCCGACATAGAACAGCGCCAGGATGATCTCGCTGATATGCGAGGAGTTCCAGGCGTCCCAGATGAAGAAGCCGATGCCGACGCCGCCGATCAGCATTTCAGCCGCGATGATGGCAAGCCAGGACAGGCCGATGCCGATGCGCAGGCCCGTGAAGATATAGGGCGCCGCTGCCGGAATCATGATCTTGCCGAAGAACTCGAGCGGGTTGAGCTGCACGACGGCCGCGACATTGCGGTAGTCCTGCGGGATGTTGCGGATGCCGACCGCGGTGTTGATGATGATCGGCCAGATCGAGGTGATGAAGATGACGAAAATCGCCGAAGGCTGGCCGTCGCGGAATGCCGCGAGCGACAGCGGCAGCCAGGCCAGCGGCGGAATCGTGCGCAGCACCTGGAACAGCGGATCGAGCCCGCGCATGGCCCAGACCGACTGTCCCACCAGCACACCGAGCGCGATGCCGGCGATCGCGGACAGCGAATAGCCGAGCGCGACGCGCTGGAGACTGGCCGAGAGATGCCAGAACAGGCCCTTGTCGATGCCGCCATGGTCGAAGAACGGATCCAGGATCAATTCCTTGGTGTCCTTGAACACTTTTGACGGCGGCGGCAGCGCCGAGCCGGCGCGGCGGCAGACCAGCTCCCACACCAATGTCAGCAGCGCGATCACGACCAGCGGCGGGATCACGCGCACGGCGGTTTCCCGCGCCATTCGTGCATAGGCTTCACTGCGCGGCGGACGCTTTGGCGTCATCGCGACGACCGGCGCGGCAACGGAAGCAGGCGCCGCGGTCTCAACCTCAATCTTCGTGGCAGGCATGTTCATCGAAAATCCCTCTCCGGCTTCAAAGGACGATGCGGCCGCCCGAGGGCGGCCGCTGGGCTCCATCAGACTTCGACACGCTTGATCGCGAGCGATTTCAGATAGGCTGCCGGATTTTCGGGATCGAACACTTTGCCGTCGAAGAAGGTCTCCTTGCCGCGTGAGGTGGAGGTCGGAATCTCGGAGGCCGCGACACCGAGCGCCTTGGCCGCATCGCGCCACATGTCCTCGCGGTTGACCTTGCCGATCAGCGCCTTGGTGTCGAAGTTCGCCTCGTACTTGCCCCAGCGGATGTCCTCGGTGAGGAACCAGAGATCGTGGCTCTGGAACGGATAGGAGGCGAAGTCGCGCCAGTACTTCATGATGTGCGGCGAGTTCTCGACCACCTTGCCGGGGATCCCGTAGTCGAACTTGCCAGCGGTGCGATCGAGCACGTCCTCGACCGGGCAATTCATCCACTGCCGCTTGCCCATGATGGCAGCGAGCTCGGCCTTGTTCTCGGCCTTGTCGGCCCATTGCTGGGCTTCCATCACCGCCATGAGCAGCGCCTTGGAGGCCTTCGGGTATTTGTCGACGAAGGCCGCGCGCATGCCGAAGGATTTTTCCGGATGCTTGTTCCAGAGCTCGCCGGTGTTGATGGCGGTATACCCGATGTTCTGGTGAATCAGCTGCAAGTTCCAGGGCTCGCCGACGCAGAAGCAATCCATGGTGCCGACCTTCATGTTGGCCACCATCTGCGGCGGCGGCACCACGATGGTCTCGATGTCCTTGTCGGGATCGATGCCGCCGGCAGCGAGCCAGTAGCGAATCCACAGATCGTGCGTGCCCCCGGGGAAGGTCATGGCGGCCTTCACCGACTTGCCGGAGGCCTTCTTCTTCTCCAGCGCTGCCTTGAAGGGCGCGGCGTCGACGCCGAGCTTCAGGTCGGCATATTCGTTGGCGACCGAGATGCACTGGCTGTCGAGATTGAGCCGCGCCAGGATGTACATCGGCGTCGGCTGGTTGTTCTGCGTCACCTTGCCGGCCGAGATCAGGTACGGCATCGGGGTCAGGATATGCGCGCCGTCGATGCCGTTGCCCTCGGAGCCAAGCACGAGGTTGTCACGCGTGGTGCCCCAGGAAGCCTGCTTCTGCACGTCGGTATCGGGCATGCCGTATTTGGCGAATAGGCCCTTGTCCTTGGCGACGAAGAGCGGACCGGCATCGCTCAGCGCGATGAAGCCGAGCTTGGCGCCCTTGACCTCGGGGCCTGCATCCTGCGCGAAGGCGCCGGCGGGGAAATTGAGCTTGGCGGCGGCGAGAAGAGCGGCGGTCGAACCGGTCGCCTTCAGCAGTTGACGGCGGGTCAAGCCGGACTCCGAGGGCCGGCGAATGCGCTTGGTCATAGGCGGTGTCGTCCTTTGCATCGTTGCAGAATTGATGGCGTCAGTGCTCGCGAGCAGCCCGTCCGTCCGTGACGCCAGAAAAGGCGCATGCGAACGCATGGCGGGGGAGACCCCCGTCTGGTGGCGTCAGCAAAATCGGATGAGAAGTCTCGCGGGACGGCTTCAATGGCGTCGACATGGAACTATTCAAGCTTCATGCCAAGCACCGCACTGCTAAAAGACAATATAAATCAATTATTTGCATAAGCCGCGCCAGACTGCCGCAGGCAGGCCGCGCACGTCAAATTTGCCAATTGCCCATAACTTGTGCGCCGCACAAATCTTATGCAGGCGCCTAAGCAGCGGGCCGCAGGATTGGCAAAAGCCAGATCGAGGTCGGCGCCATCCGGCTGATATCGCTCGGTTTTTCTGACCAGCCTGAGCGGCACGCAACTTGCTTCTTCAAGGGCGTCAACGAAGACTGCGGCTTGCCGCATCGCTGCGGCCTCTGGCGGCCGCATCCGGAAGCTCAACTGCTTCGCGGCCCTTACCGGCTCAGTTGTCGTGACGCGATTCCCAAGGCTTCCAGACCTTCATAGCCCTCGTGCGCGGCGAATCCGTCCGCACGGCCCAAGACGTTAAGCCACGTTCAGCCGCGCTCTCGGGCGTGTCGATCTCACTTACGAAGCAAAAGGAACCATTGATGTCGTATCTCGCGCCTTCGGAATTCGTCACCAAGATGGTGGATGCGGGCGAGTCCAAGATCTTCATGTCCACCCGGGATACCATCATCCGCGCCTACATGGCCGGCGCCATCCTCACGCTCGCGGCATGGTTCGCCGTCACGATCAACGTCAACACCGGCCAGCCGCTGATTGGCGCGCTGCTGTTTCCGGTCGGCTTCGTCATGCTCTACCTGCTGGGCTTCGATCTGCTCACCGGCGTGTTCGTGCTCTCGCCGCTCGCTTTGATCGACAAGCGTCCTGGCGTCACGATCGGCGGCGTGCTGCGCAACTGGGGCCTGGTGTTCATCGGTAACTTTGCCGGCGCGTTCACCGTCGCCTTCATGATGGCCTTCGTCACGACCTTCGGCTTCTCGCAGCCGCCCGACAAGGTGGGCACCGCCATCGGCATCATCGGCGAAAGCCGGACGCTCGGCTACGCCGCGCATGGTGCGGCCGGCATGGCGACACTGTTCCTGCGCGGCATGCTCTGCAACTGGATGGTCTCGACCGGCGTCGTCGGCGCCATGATCTCGACCTCGGTCCCCGGCAAGGTCATCGCGATGTGGATGCCGATCCTGGTGTTCTTCTACATGGTGTTCGAGCATTCCGTCGTGAACATGTTCCTGTTCCCGTCCGGGCTGCTGCTCGGCGCAAAATTCTCGATCCTGGACTATTTGATCTGGAACGAGATCCCGACCGTGCTCGGCAACCTCGTCGGCGGCCTCGCCTTCACCGGCATGACCCTCTACACGACGCATGTGCTGACGAAGCCGAAGCGCGAGCCGGTTGCGAAGGCACAGACCCGCGCCGCAGCCTGATCGATTGATGCTCAACAAGGGAGTCTCGCCTGATAAGGTGAGGCTCCCTTTTTATTGGTGGCGCGGATGAGCGGCGGGCTGCAAATTTCGATCGGGCAGCACTCCGACAAGGGGCGCAAGCCGGTCAATCAGGACTTTCACGGCGTCCTTATCCCGGAAGAGCCGCTGTTGACCCTGAAGGGCATCGCGGCAGTTCTCGCCGACGGCATCTCCAGCAGCGCGGTGAGCCAGGTTGCCAGCGAGTCCGCAGTCAAGAGCTTCCTGACCGACTATTACTGCACCTCCGAATCCTGGACGGTGAAGACGTCGGCGCGGCGCGTGCTGGAAGCGACCAATTCGTGGCTGCATGCCGAGACGCGGCGCAGCCAGTACGCCTACGAGCGGGACAGAGGCTATGTCTGCACCTTGACCGCAATGGTCATCAAGTCGGCCACAGCCCATATCTTCCATGTCGGCGACTGCCGCGTCTATCGCACCGCCGGCAATGCGCTCGAGCAGCTCACGGACGATCATCGGATCATCGTTTCGTCGGAGCAGACCTATCTCGGTCGCGCACTCGGCATCAATTCGCAGATCGAGATCGACTATCTGGCCATTCAGGTAAGCCCGGGTGACACCTTCCTGCTGGCAACCGACGGGGCGTACGAATTCGTCGATCATCGTTTCGTCACGGGCGCACTCGAAGCGCACGCGGGCGATCTCGACGTTGCGGCCAGGGCCATCGTCGAAGAGGCCTATCGGCGCGGCAGCGACGACAACATTACGGTCCAGATCCTGCGGATCGATGAGGTGCCGCAGGCCGAGTCATCCGACATCCTGACCCGGACCTCCGAACTGCCGCTGCCTCCCTTGCCGGAGCCGCGGGCGTTGTTCGACGGCTACAGGATCGTCCGGGAGATTCACGCGAGCAGCCGCAGCCATATCTACCTGGCCGTGGACGTCGCGACAGACGAACCGGTCGTGCTCAAGCTCCCCTCGATCGATTTGCGCGACAATCCCGCTTACCTGAAGCGCTTTCTGATGGAGGAGTGGATCGCGCGCCGCATCGACAGTCCCCACGTGCTGCAGCCCCGATCGCAATCGAAACGGCGGAACTACGTCTATGTCGCGACCGAATTTGTCGAGGGACAGACGCTCCGGCAATGGATGATCGACAATCCGCGCCCGGATCTGGAGACCGTCCGCGGCATCGTCGAGCAGATCGCGACGGGCCTGCGTGCCTTTCACCGTAAGGAGATGCTGCATCAGGACCTCAGGCCCGACAATGTCATGATCGACAAGACCGGCACCGCGAAGATCATCGACTTCGGCTCGGTCAGGGTCGCGGGCGTCGCCGAAGCCGTGCCGGAGACCAACGACATCCTCGGCACGCTGCAATACACAGCCCCGGAATATTTCCTCGGAAACGGTGGCTCTCCGCGCTCGGACATGTTTTCGCTGGCCGTCATCTGCTACCAGATGCTGACGGGTGAGCTTCCTTATGGCGCGGCGATCGCCAAGATCCGCGGAAACTCGGATGTGAGGAAGCTGAAATATCGCACCGCCATGGGCGACAACCGCGACGTGACGGTCTGGGTGGACGGCGCGCTCAGGAAGGCGCTGCATCCTGATCCCTACAAGCGCTTCGAAGACCTGTCCGAATTCATCTTCGAGCTGAGAAACCCCAATCCCGCCTATCTCAGCACGCGGACCACGCCCCTGATCGAGCGCAATCCGTTGCTTTTCTGGAAGCTGACGACGGTGACTTTGGCCTGCGCCGTCGTCGTCCTGCTGGCACTGCTGCACGCGCGGTAACGCCGCTCGCAGCAGCGCGCCACCTCACCACGTAATCAACGGAGATCGATGCAGCCAGGTGTCGGCGCGCAGCTGATCCAGGACGAATCGCGCGACGTCTTCCCGCGCGATGGTTCCGCCATGGAAGCCCGAGAGATCGGTGAGCGCTCTGACGACGCCGCGGCCGGGCTTGTCGTTCAGGACAGAAGGACGAACGAGCACCCAGTCCGACCCGCTGTCTCTGACGATCGCCTCCTGCCGGTTCTTGTCGGCATATACCTTGCGCAAGAGCAGCGGAAAGATCAGCTTGTCGAACAGCAAGCCGCCATGGCCGGCACTGTCGCCGGCGCCGATCCCGGTGATGCAGACCAGACGCGAGACGTGTTCGGCCTTCATCGCGGCCACGAGCGCACGCGTCGCGGCCGACAGAAGCGTCACCTCCCGGAACGGACTGGCCGGCGTGCCGAGTGCGCTGACGACGGCCTCGCAACCTCTCAGCGCCCCGCGCAAGGCGGCCTCGTCGCGGGCATCGCCGATGACGAGCTTCGCCCCTTTCAGATCGCCCGCCTTCTCGGCGGAACGCACGAGGACGGCGACGTCGTAGCCGCGCGTCGCAGCCTGGCTCACGATCAGGCGGCCGGTGGCGCCGGTCGCGCCAAGAATCAGAATCTTCGGCGGGTCAGGGGTAGCAGTCGAATGGGTCATGATGAAAATCCTTGTCGTGGGATTGAGTGTGTCCGTCAGGCCGAAGCCGCGGTCTCGGAAGCGAAGTCGCGATAGGAGCGCAGCGGACGGCCGAGCATCGCGGTCAGTCGTTCGACGTCGCCCGCCTCCGGGATCATTCCATCGGTGAGAAAACGCTCGCTCATCAGGCGCATGTCGAAGGCCATCCAGCTCGGCATGAATTTCCTGAGATTTTGCTCGAAGGCGACGGTATCATCGCCACCATAGGCAATCGCACGCCCCAGCACCTCGGACCAGATAGCGGCGGCTTTCGCGCCGGTCAGCATCTCGGGCCCGACCAGGTTGATACGTTCGAGCGACAGCGGCGTTGCGGCCCGCTCGCGACGGACGAGTTCGATGGCCGCGATCTCGCCGATGTCGCGTGCGTCGATCATGGCGAGACCCTTGCTGCCGATCGGCATCGGGTAGACGCCGTAGCCGGTCACCACGTCCTTGATCGTGAGATCGTTGTTCATGAAGTAGGCGGGACGCAGGATGGTGGCGTTGAAACCCATCCGCTCTATCATCCGCTCGACGCCGAACTTGCCCGCAAAGTGCGGCACGTTCACGTAGAGATCGCTGTGGATCACCGAGAGGTAGACGACCCGCTCGACGCCGGCCTGGCGAGCGACATTGAGCGCGATCAGCGCCTGGGTGAATTCATCCGGCACCACGGCATTGAGCAGGAACAGGGTCGAGACGCCCGCGAACGCGCCGCGGAGCGCGTCGACATCGAGCAGGTCGCCCTGCACGACGGTGACGCCCGCCGGCAGGTTTGCCTTGGCGGGATCGCGAACGAGCGCGCGCACATCGGCGCCACGCTTGATGAGTTGCTCGACGACTTGGCGGCCGACGGTGCCGGTTGCGCCGGTAACGAGGATGGTCATGGGGATCACTCCGGTTGGGGTCAAAACACATCCCGGAATTTAGTGATCCACATTTGGGCCGATAGACGATATATTTGGACATACCGTCTCACTGGTGGAACAGATGGATCTACTTGCCCTCGCCGATTTCAATCTCGTCGCTCGCCATGGCGGGTTCGGAAAAGCCGCGCGCGCCGCGGGACGCCCGAAAGCCACCCTGTCCCGGCGGGTTGCCGAGTTGGAGAGCAGCCTCGACTTGCGTCTCTTCGAGCGCGGCGGACGCACGCTCAAGCTCACCGAGGAAGGACGGGCGCTCTACGAGCGGACCGCGGTGTTGCTCACCGAGCTCGACGAGACGGCGGCAGCGATCGCCTCTGGCGGGGACAAGCCGAAAGGCAGGTTGCGGATCAACGCACCCCTGCTCTTCTCGCAAACCGCGATGGGCAGGCTTGCAGCCGGCTTCGCGCTCAAACACCCGAACGTCCGGCTCGAGGTCACGACGGAAGACCGGGCCGTCGATATGATCGAGGAAGGTTTCGACCTCGTGATCCGGGTCAATCCGGCTCCGGATGACAGCCTTGTCGGACGCATCTTTCTGCGCGACAGATTGATGGTCGTCGCCAGCCCCAGCCTGAAACGACCGAAGGGCCATCTTGCCGTTCCTGCTGTCGTACGCGGAACGGGCGACGAAGTGACGGCCTGGGACGTCAAACGCTCCAACGGCACATCCCGTATCGCCGTCGATCCAGTGCTTCGCGTGTCATCGCTGATGATGGTTCGTGACGCTGCGCGCGCGGGCGTCGGCGCTGCTCGCCTTCCCGTGTCGCTCGTCAGTCACGATCTGGCAGCCGGCAGGCTGGTGCGTTGGGGCGATGTCGATGGACCCGAGATCGCGCTATGGACGCTCTATCCATCACGGCGCCTGTTGAGTGCGCGCGTCTCCGCCTTCCTCGACTTCCTGAAAGACGCCTTTCCCAGGGGCACGCCGGACGAGCTGGCAGCCTATATCGGGAGTTAATGCGCAATGCCTGTTGCGAAAGGGTCGTCAGGCCGGCTCCGCCGCCTTCGTCCCCAGCGGCTTCGGCGCCATGCCGCCGCCGGGCTTGAGGTGGAATTCGTAGGTCATCAGATGCCACTGTCCGTTCGCTTTGGCGCCATCGGGCATCGCGGGATCGTTGCGCGGCTCGACCTTGGCGACGAGGTCGTCCTTGACCCCGAACACCACGTCGGAATCGAGGTATTTGTCGCCGTCCATGAACACGTGGGTGATCAGCGGCTCGTGCCCCCTGGCATTGACCAGGAAGTGCACATGCGCCGGGCGCATCGGATGGCGCTTGGTCTGCATGATCATCTCGCCGACCGGGCCGTCGGTGGGGATCGGATAGCTGCACGGCAGGATGGTGCGGAAGAAGAAGCGGCCGTCGCTGTCTGTGATGAAGCGCGCCCGCGCTGAAGCGCCGACCTCCTCGTAATTCGCTTTCTGTGAATCGTAGAAGCCGTCGTCGTCGGCGTGCCAGACGTCGACGGGAACATCGGCGAGCGGCTTGCCCTTGAGATCGGTGACCCGGCTCTGCACGAACATCCGCTCGCCGGTCCGGTTGTTCGGCGAGATATCGGTGCCGTGCGCGGTGACCTTGTGCTCGCCGACATAGAAGGGTCCAAGCACCGTCGTCTCGGTGGCACCCTCGCGCTCGCGATGGTTGACGGCGTCGACGAGCATGGAGACGCCGAGCACGTCGGACAGCAGGATGAACTCCTGCCTTGTGTCGGTGCATTTCTGACCGGTGCGGGTCAGGAAATCGATGGCATATTCCCATTCCGGGAAGGTGAGACCGGTCTTGCTCACGTAATCGTGCAGCGACTTCACCAATTCCTGGAGCAGGAATTTTGCGCGCGCATCGGGTGTGTTGTCGAAGCTCTCGACGACGGCTTCGGTGAGTTCGGTTTCGTTGAACTGGGTCATGGCAATTGGGCTTCCCGTTTTCGATCTTCTTGTTGGTCCCCGAGGGGGTTCTGGGAGGAGACTACACCAGCCGGAGGGCCCGCGTTAAGCGCGGACCGGCTTGGAATGAGGGCACGATTTCGCTATCAACGCCTGAGAAAATGGCCCGGAGGAACTGATGCTCGCCCCTACCCCCGCTTCGCCCGAATCCGTCGGCATGTCCAAGGCCGCGCTCGACCGCGTCGATGCGCACCTGAAGAGCCGGTACATCGATGCCGGCCGCTTCCCCGGCACGCATCTGCTGGTCTACCGCCGCGGCAAGATCGCCCACAGCTCGGTGCAGGGCCTGGCCGATGTCGAGCGCAAGGTGGCGGTCAAGGACGACACCATCTACCGCATCTATTCCATGACCAAGCCGCTTACCAGCGTCGCCTTCATGATGCTGGTCGAGCAAGGCCTCGTCGCGATCGACGAGCCCGTCGCCAAATACATTCCGGAATGGAAGGATCTCGGCGTATTCGTCGCCGGCACCTCGCCCAACTTCCTGACCCGGCCGCCCTCCCGGCCGATGCTGATCGTCGACCTGCTGCGCCACACCGCCGGCCTGACTTACGGCTTCCAGCAACGCTCCAATGTGGATGCCGCCTATCGCGCCGAGAAGATCGGCGAGGTCGAGAAGTCAGGCACGCTCCAGAGCATGATCGAGAGCCTCGCAAAAATCCCGCTGGAGTTTTCCCCGGGTGAGGCCTGGAACTATTCGGTCGCGACCGACGTGGTCGGCTACCTCGTCGGAAGGATTTCAGGGATTCCCTTCGAGCAATTCCTGAAACAGCGCATTCTCGATCCGCTCGGGATGACCGACACCGACTTCCACGTGCCGGCCTCGAAGGCGCATCGCTTCGCCGCTTGCTACAACGCCGATCCCGCGGGCGGATTCACCTTCCATGCCGGCCAGCGCCGCGAGGGCCTGACGCTGCAGGACGACCCGACCAAAAGCTCGTTCCTGTCGCCGCCCTCCCTCATCTCCGGCGGCGGCGGGCTGTGTTCGACGATGGCGGACTATCTCACCTTCTGCCGCGCGCTGCTCAACGGCGGCGAGCTCGGTGGCGTCCGCCTGATCGGGCCGAAGACACTGGCGCTGATGGCCAGCAATCACATTCCGGGCGGACGGTCGCTGCCGGAAATGTCGCGCTCGCTGTTCTCCGAGGCAAGCTACAACGGTATCGGCTTCGGTCTCGGTTTTGCCGTGACGATGCGCCCGGCGGAGACGCTGGTCGCCGGCAGCCCCGGCGAATACAATTGGGGCGGCGCGGCGACGACCTCGTTCTTCATCGACCCGGCCGAAGAGCTGATCACGATCTTCATGACGCAGGTGCTGCCGTCGAGTGCCTACCCGCTCCGCCGCGAGCTGCGCAGCATGGTCTATGCCGCGATTACCGAGAGCAATCTCTGACCGGTTGAACCGATCCCGCGGCGTCGGCCGCGGGATCGGGAAATCAGACGCTCATTTCAACATCTCCGGCACGATCAGGCGCGGCAGGAACAGTGATACGTCGGGCCAGACGATGACGGCCGCCAGCACCAGCAGCATCGGGATCAGCATGATCACCGTGTCCTTCAAAGCATAGCGCAGCCGCACGCCCGCGATCGAACAGGCAATCATCAAACACAGCCCGTAAGGTGGCGTCACCAGGCCGAAGGCCAGCGAGACGATCGAGATGATCGCAAACTGTACCGGGTGCAGGTCCACGGCCCTGGCCAGCGGCTCGAGCACGGTGCCGACGATGACGATTGCCGGAATGGCGTCGAGAAAGCAGCCGACCACCAGAAAGCAGAACGCGATGAAGAATCCCGCGGTGATCGTGCCCATGCCCCAGGTCGAGACATTGGCTAAAAGCTCCTGCGGAATCTTGTAGTAGGCCAGCAGCCAGCCGAATGCGCTCGCGGTCCCGACGCAGAACAGCGCAACGCCGGCGAGGCGTCCGGTGTCGAGCAGTGCCCGGTACAGTTCACGCCAACCGGTCTCGCGATAGAAGAACGCGGACAACGCCACGGAATAGAGCACCGCGACGCAGGCGGATTCGGTTGCGGTGAACCATCCAAGCAGAATACCGCCGACGATGATGAACGGCGTCATCAGCGCCGGGATCGAGCGCCAGATCGCGCAGCGCATGTCGCGCCAGCTGTCCTTCGGATAGGTCGGGTAACCTCTTCTCACAGCGTAGACATGCACCGTCGCCATCTGGGCGCCGGCGATCAGGAGACCCGGGATGATGCCGGCGAGATACATCGCGGCGATCGAGGTCGAGATCAGCCCGCCCCACACGATCATGAGGATCGAGGGCGGGATGATGACCGCCAGAACCGCCGACACCGCCGTGATGGCGATGGAGAACGAGAGGTCGTAGCCTTCCTTGGTCTGCGCATCGATGAAGATTTTCGACTGGCTCGCCGCGTCGGCAGTCGAGGAGCCGGAAATGCCCGCGAAGAACACCGACAGCACGACGTTGATCTGCGCCAGCGACCCCGGCCAGTGTCCGACCATCGAGCGCGACAACGCGACCAGCCGGTCGGTAATGCCGCCGATGCTCATCAGATTGGCGGTGAGCAGGAAAAACGGCACCGCGAGCAGGATGAATGAATTGTAGGCGTTGAAGGTTTCCTGCGCGACCATCATCATCGAGAGGTGAGGCTCGATCAGAAGGATTGGCACGCAGGCAAGGCCGAGCGCGAAGGCGACAGGCACGCGCACGATCAGCAGGCCGATGAAGACCCCGAACAGCACCATCGCGGCCTGTCCGGCAGAAAGAACATTTCCGCTCATTGCTTCGCCCCAGCCAGGATACGCATCTCGTCGAGGATCTGTTCGCCGGCGAACACGATCCAGGTCACGCCGGCCACCGGCCAGGCGACGTGGATCAGCCAGAGCGGCAGATCGGCCAGCTCCGACGTCCTGTTCCAGGCGAAGCGGGTGAATTCGATGCCGGCCCACACGAACACGAATGCCAGCGCCAGCACGCCGAGCCTGGCGAGGATTCGGACCGCAGCCTCCGACCGCCGCGACAGGTCGGGCCAGACATCGACTTCGAAATGCTGCGACTCCCGGATGCCGACCATGGCGCCGATCATGATGGTCCAGACGAACAGGAACCGCGCCATCTCCTCTGTCCAGATGTAGGACGGAATGAGCGGGGTGTAGCGCGATACGATCTGCAGCGTCACCGGAACGACGAGGATGCCGACACAGGTCGCGAGAAGGATTTCAAGCAATTTCGCATAGGCCGCCGTCGCTCGGCGCCAAAGCGACGGGTTCGGCACAAAGGGTATTTCGGTCATTGGAGCTCCGCGGGCGGCAACCATCACCAAAGAGGCAAGCCGTCAGGCTTGCCTCGATATTCCGTCGGCAGACATGGAGACGTCAGGCGACGTTGATCTTCTCGAAAATGCCCTCCGCGCCGATGTCCTTGGCGTAGGTGGCCATCACGGGGTCGGCGAGCTTCTTCATGGCGTCCCGCTCCTCGAACGGGACCCGCTTGAGCTTGCCGGCCTTCTCCAGCGTGTCGAGCTTGATGACCTCCTCGCTCGATTCCAGTTGTCGGCCGTAGTCGCCGGCTTCCTTGCCGGCCTTCATGATCGCGTCCTGCAACTCCTTCGGCAACGTCTTCAGCGTCTTCACCGAGAAACAGATCGGCCGGATCGAGACGGCGTGCTGGGTCAGGTTGAGATGCGGTGCCACCTCGTAGAACTTCATCGCCTCGACGCCGGCCGCCTCGTTTTCGCCGGCCGAAATCACGCCGTTCTGGATCGCATTGTAGATTTCGTTATAGGCGATCACCGTCGGGCTCATGCCGACGGCCGCAAAGGTCTTCGACCAGATCGGCGCGCCCTGCACGCGAACCTTGAGGCCCTTGAGGTCGGCAAGATTCTTGAGCGGCTTGTTGGCAAAGATGTTGCGGATGCCGCCGCCGGAATAACCGATCAGCACCACCTCAGCCTTGGCTGCGACCTCGTCGGCGATCGGCGCCAGGATGTTGGCTTCGACCACCTTGTTCATGTGCTCGATGCCCTTGAACACGAAAGGTGCATCGATGAACGGGGCCGCCTTGGCGAAGGTCGACATGTGAGCCGGCGAGACGATGCCGTAATCGACCGCCTTGCCCTGCGACATGTACTCGAAATACTGCTTCTCGAGGCCGAGCGAGGAGTTCCTGTGCAGCGTGAAGTTGACGGGCTTGCCGTAGTACTTTTTCACCAGCTCTTCGAACCGGAGCAGTGCCCGGTTGAAGGCGTGGTCGTCGTTGAACTGGACCGCGCCGTTCAGCGTGATCGGCGCCTGTGCCCTGAGGACCGACGGCATGCCAATGGCCGCCGCAGTGGTCGCGCCGAGACCTGCGAGAAATGATCTTCGCTTCATCGCCTCCCCTCCCTGTGATGCCCCGGCCCTGTCGCCGGGCCGTGAGCGCAGCCGCTGTGCGGCTTGCATGCGGGAAGCGTATGGAAAAGGTCGGCGGGACGGAAGTTATTTCGCGTGTGTGGGCGGTACTCTTCGTCGCAGGGCTGCTTTCGTCGAACCTGCTGCACTGCAACTCACGCTCCAACTGGCGCGCGGCGGCCGCATGGGCAGCCTCCCCATCTATCGGGAGACGGAGGACGTGCGGACCTGTGCATTGCACGCAGAGATCCGCACGCTATTCCTTACAGACCTAGTGGAAATGGCCGATCAGGTAGATGCCGCCGCCAATCACCAGCACAGCGGGTACGGCCCACAAAATCAGGACTGGCATGTGTCATCCTCCTCAGTTTGACGTGCAGACCTTGACGGTTTTCATGCCGCTCTCGGCCTCGGTGCGCGACTTGTAGATCGTGCCCGAGGGGCTGACGACGGTCATGGTCGTTTCCGTCGGCTTCCTGTCGACGATCGTGCACTTCTTCGTCTTGACGTCCTGCACGACGTAGAACTCGTCGGCCGCGAACGCCGGCAGGGAAAATGCAGCAACCATCAATGCTGCAGTTGCGATTTTCAGCTTCATTCTTTCCTCCTCCATCTGCCGGGCGTTCCGCACCCGGTCGAATCACAAACGGGAAAAAGTGGCAATTTGTTCCTAACTGCCGGGAACGCCGCCCGCGGTGAGATGTTGGTGCGGCGCTTATTCCCTTTGAGGAGGACAAGATGAAAAAGCTGTTTTTGCTTTCCGCAGCGATGATGCTGATCTCGACCGGCGCATTCGCGCAGTCCACCGTGGTGACCACCACCGGAACCGGTCATGCGGCGGCCGTTCAGATCGAGCCGCAATATCGCACCAGGATCAAATCCTACGTCACCGAGAATCATTTGCGGCCGGTGACGACGAAGGAGAAGATCATCGTCGGCGCGACGGTTCCGAGCGAGGTCGAGCTTGTAGCCGTGCCGTCGGACTGGGGTCCGTCGCTTTCGAAATATCGCTATGTCTATTCCGGCGAGCGCGTGATGCTGGTCGATCCCGGCACGCGGACCGTCGTGCAGGAAGTCGACTGATCGAGAGAGGTGAATGCGGCCGCCTCGATGGCGGCCGCCCCTCCTGGAGTTGATCCCATGACATCCCATCGAGAAGCCCGGATCGCCGGGCTCGGTCTGGCGGCCGTTTACACCATCTGCCTGCTGCTGACCGCGTTCAGCATGATTTGAAGCGCGGACGCTCGCGACCGCGCTGTAAAATCCCGTCTCCGGGCCGCTCGCCGGATGCGAAAATCGTGGCGCAGCGCGAGTCCTGCCCGTATGGTCTCCACAAAATCATAAATCCGGCGCGCGGCGCTGGAACCGGGACGTTCGCGTTTGTCAAAGCTCACCCTGCCGGTCCGGCTCGCTCTCCTGGTCACGGGAACGATGTTGCCGCTGATCGTCTTCGCCGTCGGCCTTGCCTATTCCAATTATCGCCAGGACCGCAGCGACGCCACGCGCCGCGTGCTGGAGACGGTGCGCAGCATGCGCCTCGTGCTCGATTCCGAAGTGCAGCGGATGACGGGCGGCCTGCAGGTGCTCGCGCTCAGCGACTCCTTGCGCGGCGGTGACTTCGACGGCTTCCGCCGCCTCGCAGCCGGATTCATCGGCCAGTATGGCGAGGACAGCGTCCTGCTGCTGGCCGACCGATCGGGGCATCAGGTGTTTTCGACCGTCACGACCGAAACGACAAACCTCCCGCCCCGCAACAATCGCGAGATCGTCGAGCGGGTATTTGCGAGCAAGGCGCCACAATATTCCGACCTGTTCATCGGCTCGACCAAACAGCGGCCGATCGTGACCGTCGAAGTGCCCGTGCTGCGCAACGACGAAGTCGTCTACGCGCTCTCCTTCAGCCCGCCGATCGCGACATTTCAGAAACTGGTCGAGCAGCAGCGACAGAACGATCAATGGACGGTGTCGCTGCTGGACACCAAGGGCCGCGTGTTCGCGCGCGCGCCCAACCCGACCGAGACGTTCGGCAAGCAGGCTTCGGGCGCGCTGAGCGATGCGATGGCTCGGACGCCGGAGGCGACCCTCTCCACCGTCTCGCTCGACGGCATCGCGCTGACCTCCGCCTATACGCGGTCGCGGCTGACCGGCTGGACCGTCGTGGCCGGTGTCGCCGAGAGCTCGCTGATCGCGCCGCTCTGGCGCAACATCGCGATCACCAGCCTGATCGGCGGCATCCTGCTGCTGGTCGGCCTCACCTTCGCGGTCAGGATGGCGACCACGATCGCGCGCGGCGAGATGCTGCACAATCTGCTGATCGACGAGCTCAACCATCGCGTCAAGAACACGCTGGCCCTGATGCAGGCGATCGCGGTGCAGACGTTCCGGAGCTCGAGCCGCGAGGAGCGGACCAAATTCGAGGGGCGCCTCGGCGCGCTCGCCGAGGCGCATAATCTGCTGAGCCAAGAGAAATGGGCCGGCTCCGAGCTGAGAGATGTGATTGCACGCGCGCTCCAGCCGTTCCTGCTGAGCAATCCCGATCGCATCCGGATGGCCGGCCCCGCCGTGCCGCTGTCGCCGCGACTGGCCGTGGTGCTGTCGATGATCGTGCACGAAATCGCCACCAACGCCGCCAAGTACGGCGCGCTGTCCAACGAGACCGGCCGGGTGACGCTGGACTGGGAGGTCATAGCCGATGCCCCGAAGCCGCGGCTGCGCCTGATCTGGACCGAGATCGGCGGACCGCAGGTGACGGCGCCGGTGCAGCGCGGTTTCGGTTCGCGCCTGATCGAGCGCAGCGCGCGCGATCAGCTCGGCGGCGAGGCGACGGTCGACTTCCTGCCCCGCGGCGTCGTCTGCACGGTGGTGTGCGCGCTCGACGAGGAACGATGAACGGGGGACATCGGCGATGAAGATCACAAGAATTCGCGCGCATATCCTCGAGGCAAGGCTATCGCAACCCTTCGCCTATTCGCGCGCCTGGTACGACACGCGCACCGCGATGCTGGTTGAGATCGAGACGGACGGCGGCCTGACCGGCTGGGGCGAGTGCTACGGACCGGCGCGGATGACGGCCGCGGTGGTGCAGAGCATCGCGCCATGGCTGATCGGCGAGGATCCGTTGCGCAGCGACACGCTGTGGCAGACGGTCTATGCGCGTCTGCGCGATCACGGCCAGAAGGGCGTCGTGATCCAGGGGCTGAGCGGCGTCGACATCGCGCTGTGGGACATCAAGGGCAAGCATTTTGGCGTGCCTGCCCATCAACTTCTTGGCGGCGCAGCGCGCAAGGAGGTGCAGGCCTACGCGACCGGACTCTACCGGCGCAAATCAGGCGATCCACTCAAATACCTGCCGGAGGAGGCCGCCGGTTATGTCGCCGAGGGCTTCCGCGCCGTGAAGCTGAAGGTCGGCTTTGGCATCGCAGAGGATGCGGCGGTCACGCGCGCCGTGCGCGAGGCGATCGGCCCCGACGTCGCGCTGATGGTCGATGCCAACCATGCCTATGACGCGGTCGCGGCGATCCGGCTCGGCCGCATGATCGAACAGTACGACATCGGATGGTTCGAGGAGCCGGTGCCGCCGGAGGACGTCGCAGGCTATCGCGCGGTGCGATCCGCGCTGACGATTCCCATCGCCGGCGGCGAGTGCGAGTTCACCCGCTTCGGCTTCCGCGACTTGTTCACCTCGCATGCGCTCGACATCGCCCAGCCCGACACTTGCGCGGCCGGCGGCCTCACCGAATGCAAGAAGATCGCCGACATGAGCGAAGCCTTCGGCATCCGCTACAATCCGCATGTCTGGGGCACGGGCATTGCGATCGCCGCCTCACTCCAGCTCCTCGCCGTACTGCCCTCGCACACGCCGACCTCGCTGGCTCCGCTCGAACCAATGCTCGAATTCGATCGCACCGAACATCCGATCCGGCAGGCGATCCTGAAACAGCCGATCGAGCACGCAAACGGCACCGTGCGCGTGCCTGATGGTCCCGGTCTTGGCATCGAGATCGATCGCGAGGCGCTGATGCGCTTTGCGGCGAATCCAGCCAGCATTTGAGCGAGCTGGGCCACTTCGTGCCCCAGCTCGCTCGTATGGCCGACAGACCTCGGACGTCTAGACGGTCGAGATGTTGTCGATCGGGCTGACATCGCCGACAAAGCGCAACAGGTCGGCCATCGTGAATTCGCCCGGCACTTGCGATGGAAGCGTCGGCTTCCAGCTCTTGCCCTTGAGCCAAAGGTAGGACTGGTGATCGCCATGGACGAGGCCGACAAAGACCTCGGCAAGAAGCGTCGCACCGACCGGTCCGAGCCTTTCACCGCCGCCCCGCTGCTCCGCCTCCTTGAGGATGTAGTACCAGAGCGGCGTATGCTCATGCAGACCATGCTTCTTCGCCACCGCGCCGTCGGTCCCCTTCGAGATCTCGGCCGGCGTCAGCGGATTCTTGATCTTCATGGCCTTGGCGACGTCCTGCCCGGACGGCAATCCCAGCAGCACGCCGCGCTTGAGATTGCGGAACGGAAGACTGGCGGTATTGCTGCCGCTGCTTTCCCCCGGCAAGCTGTGAAGCTGCGGCACGACGAACGGGTCGAGCTTGCGCGACAGGTTCAACCCCACTCCCGGCGGATTGGACGGCATCACCTGGTAGAAGCGGCGCCAGTCGATGATCCAGTTGCTTGAGAGGACCGGAAGCGGGAGCGGCGGCTGAATCGGATTGGGTGCGAGATCTCCGATGATGCCTCCGGAAAGTCCGGTGAACCTGAACAACAGATCGAGCGTCGCTGGAGCGGCGCCGCCCGGCGTGAATATCCTGTTGTGGCTGTAGACCTCGCGAACCATGCTGTGGCCGAGACGGTAGACGGCAGCGGAAAACTCGACGGGCATGTAGGGTATCTGCTTGAAGCGGTAGAAGCGCCGTCCCTGCTCGAGGATCTTCGCCACGATTCCCTTTTCGGTAATGCGCTCGACAAAATCGTGCAGGACCATCCATTGGTAGTGCCAGGTCACGATCTGGCGCGCCTCCTCGAAGATCTCGCCCGCGGGCTTACCCGACGCCGCAAGCTGGTCGCAGACCTTGTTGTGAAACTTCAACATCGCAAGATGGGTCTGCGCGACGAGCAGGTTCTCGTCGTTGCGGTGATCGCCGATCAGGGCAAATCCCTCTGGACTGCGCGGGAGGTCGTTACGATGATCGCCCGTGATGTTGCCGGCGCCGACATTGACGGTCTTGCCGATCAGCAGCTTCGGACCCGGGGTCCTGCCGCTGTCGTTGGCGGAATTGCGCGCATACAGATGGCGGCTTCCGTCCGGACCGAGACCGTAGATGCTGTCGAGATCGAGCGCCGGCGTCCGAAAGTTCTGAACGGCCATCGGATCGGCTTCCTTGTCGCCAAAGGAGGTCAGATCCAGCGTGATATCGTGATCGACGAATTGCCCGAGATAGGTGAAGCCGGCGGGCACGTTGGCGTTGTTCCCCGTGGGGTCGCCGGGCGTTGGGTCCTTCATCGCATCGGCGAGTTCACGAAGCGGGCCGTTGTCGACAGCCAGCGGCTCGAGTGTCGGAAACATCCGACCGAACATGCCGGGATCATCGTGCCCGGACAGCGTATCGAGAAATTGTCGCGTCGGTTGACGTCCGGCTTTGCCGTGACCGGGCTGAACGTTTACGTCGGTTCCCATCGCGTGCTCCTACATGAAATGATGTGAGGGAGAGGGGCGCGGAAGATATCGGCTGGTTCGAAATGCTCGTCTCAGTATATGATTTTGGAAATTGCCCCTCAGGGTGCGGTAAAATGAAATATTACCACAGATTGCATGCGCGAGGAGCCCGGTCCGGCGAGGCGTTTTGCCCCACGTCGATATCTCGGTTCGGATAGACTAATGCTTCGCGGCGAACTTCGCCCAGATCTCGGCGTCCGTGTAGAAGTCGATGCCCCCGTCCAGATCTCTCACCAGCCACTCGCCGAGATAGACGATCTGCGTGCCGCTGCGCCGCTCGTGCCGAAGCTCGAACTTTCCGTCGGCGTCCTTGTGAAGCGAACAGGTTGCCTGAACCCAGCCCGGCCAGTCCTGCAATGGTTGACCCCCAAATTGCCAGGCCACCAAAGCCGCGTTGCTCGACAGGGGTTCTAAGCGCAGAGTCTTGGTCACGTGATCTCCATCATGCGGTTGTCCCTGCTTCAACGTCCCGGAACCGGAAAGGTTTGGAATCTCGCCGCGCTGTAAGAGCATGCACCGCGGTTCCCAACGGTTCCTTTACGTTCTCATCCGTGAAAACCCGGTTCCCGCCCGCGAGAGCGGCGCGCCCTACCCGATCGTCTGCAACGCGGGGAACGTCTCCAGCAGCCAGATGCTCACATTCGAGACCGCGCCGGTGAGAAAGCCGATGCCGGTGATCACCATCAAGACGCCCATGGCGCGTTCGACGTTGACGAGGTGGCCCCTTATGCGCGCGAACAGTTTTGAGAACTGCTCGATCATCAGCGCCGCGATCAGGAACGGAATGCCGAGGCCGGCGGAATAGACCGCGAGCAGCCCTGCGCCCTTCGTCACCGTGGCTTCGGCTGCGGCGATCGAGAGGATCGCGGCGAGGATCGGGCCGATGCAGGGCGTCCAGCCAAAGGCGAAGGCAAGCCCCATGACATAGGCGCCCCAGAGGCCGACCGGCTTGGGCGCGGTCATGCGGCCCTCGCGCATCAACAGGCCGATGCGCGTCAGTCCCAGGAAGTGCAGGCCCATGATGATGATGACGACACCGGCGAGGATCGATAGCTCGGCCGACCATGCACGGATCAATCCGCCGACCAGCGAGGCGCTGGCGCCGAGCGCCACGAAGACGGTGGAGAAACCGAGCACGAACAGCAGCGCCGCCATCATGATCGCGCGCTTGGACGTCGCGGCCGGCTCGTCGCTCTCGACATGCTCGATCGTGGCGCCGGTGAGATAGATTAAATAGGGCGGGACCAGCGGCAACACGCAAGGGGAGAGGAAGCTGACGAGGCCGGCGATCAGCGCCGCCGGGATCGAAACATTTTGCATGATGCAGTCGGAGCCATCTCAGGCTCTTGGGCCGCGCGCCGGGAATGCACGCCGGCCGGAGCCGAACCGGCTCTGGTGTAGCCGATGCCGGGGAATGCGCAACAGAGGCGCACAAAACCAGGGCTCCTCCCGATGCCGTCTGCGATCACAGATGCGGCATCGGGACGCGCACAAATCTCGCCAAAAAGCGAGATCAGGCGGCGTGGCTACTTCACCACGCGGAGCAGCGGACGCCGGGGCTGGTCCTGCGTCTGCTTGGAAGGGGGCTGCGGCTCGTTTCCGGCGCTCCGCAGCATTTCGTCGCACAGCGCCTTGAGATCGGCACTGTCAATTCCTTTGAGCTTCATCCGCACGTCGAGAATGACGATGGACAGCAGCTCGGCCGACTCGCGGCTGTTGCTCTCGTTGAGAACCCTGCGGCACTGCTCAAGCGTCTCCAGCACCGACTGCAACTGTTCGTCTGAATGCGACACCGGCGTTCTTTCCGTTAATTCGGCCTGCGAGACGTATGTATGGTGATCCCCTCGGCCCCTTGGGGTATCGAGGATAACACGAGGCGCCTGCGCCTCCGAAGATGATTTCAACGTGTTTCCGCCTGGAAATGCGGGTTCCAGCGACAGTACTGCGCGGCAGACCATTGGCGGAGTTGTCGGAAGTAAAACGACTGGCGCTGCGCGATTGATCCATCCCGCAGGGTGTCAGCTTTCGCGCAATGACGTCCATTGCGGACAGCCCCGATAATCCCGCAGCCATTTCACGGCCCGCAACGGAACTCACGCGACACCCCTCATTCGAACGATGGATCGTCCGATTCCCATCCTTGGCAGCATTAAAATACCACTCGCGATGCAGTAAGGATGGCGTTCAAAACTCGCCGATCCCCAACCCGTCGTGGTTGTGGTTTGCGCCAGATTCTGCCAGTTTAGCGACCCGAAGGGACTTGTATGCACTCCTTGGCGGAAAGGGGCGTTCCACTGGAGGAACGCCTGAAGACAAATATCAGCGGCCTCTCCGATTGGGACGCGGCTCGGATATTCTTGGAAGTCGTTCGACGCGGCAGTTTCCGCTCGGCGGCCGAACGCTTGTCTCTGTCGATCAACGCCGTCCGCCGCCGAATCGATGATTTCGAGCGCCAGACCGGCACCACCCTGTTCACCCGCGACGTCCACGGCACGCATCTGACCGACGAGGGCGCCCTGGTGGTCTCCGCGGTCGAGCGCATGGAGGCGGCTGCCTTCGACGTGTTGCGCACCAGCGATTCGACCGCCAACGCCCTGTCCGGCGAAGTCCGCGTCGCCGTGACCGAGGGCCTGGGCACGTTCTGGCTGGCTCCGCGGCTGGTCGAATTCCAGCAGGCCTATCCGAAGATCATCGTCGACCTGCATTGCGCGATGCGCTCGGCCGACGTCTCCCGCCACGAAGCCGACGTCGCCATCCATCTGTCGCGTCCCTCGGCGCTCGACGTCAAGCTGGTGCGGCTCGGCCGCATGCACCTGATGTTCTGGGCTTCGGAAAAGTACCTCGAGAAGAACGGCACGCCGCGTTCGGCCCACGAATTGATCAAGCACCGCCTGGTGCTGCAATTCGCCGACCAGCTCGCCGCCAAGGAAACCTTCGAGAGCTTCTTCCCGGGCGTTCAGGAACGTGACCTCCTGGTCATGAAGACCAATGTCTCGAGCGCCAATTATTGGGCGGTCGCGAACGGCGCCGGCATCGGCGTATTCCCGAGCTACGCCATTGCGCTTGGCGGGAAATTGATTCCACTGGAGGTCGAATTGAACCGACCGCTGGATATCTGGTTGTCCTACCATCCCGGTAGCGGCCGAATTCCACGCGTGCGGCACATGATTGACTGGCTGATCGAAGCCTTCAATCCGGCTCGCTTCCCGTGGTTTAAGGAAGAATTTGTGCATCCGCATGAATTCAAGGACTCGTATATGGGCGAACCCCTGACCCACCTCTTCGGGGGGTTTTCAACCGAAGAACGATGAGAAAACGAATGAAAACAGCGGCGAAAAGAATGAAGCAGCGCAGTGCCGGCAAGCCGGACATTGAGCTGGGCAAGCGGATCCGTCTGCGGCGCGTCGAGATGAAGATCTCGCAGGCCGAGCTGGGCGAAAAGCTCGGCGTCAGCTTCCAGCAGGTCCAGAAATACGAGAAGGGCGTCAATCGCGTCGGCGCCGCTCGGCTTCAGCAGATCGCCACCTCTCTCGACGTGCCCGTGACCTTCTTCTATGACGGCGACAACAAGGCACGCGAAGTGGAGAGCCTGCTCTTCCTCGACAGCGCCTTCAGCCTCCGGCTGCTGCGCGCCTACAGCAAGATCAAGGACCAGACGGTGCAGCGTCAGCTCGTGTCGCTGATGGAATCGATCGCGGCGAACGAAGCCTGATCGGTCGACGGTCTGGCCTTCACGGCCGATGTTCAATCCGCCGCGTCACGGGGGCGCGGCCGGATTGAACGAGACCGGGCTTGCGCGCCACCAGCGCGCAGCCACTGCTTAATCAGGGCGGCTTGGCCGCCCTTTTTTCTTGTCCGTTTGCCCGTCATTCCTCGCGCCTACGCCACGCGAGAAGCGCCATGCAATCGCGGCACAGGCCGATGCAAGGCCCCTCGCCCTGCCGCGATTGACCCGGACTGCATCGCAGCCGCACATTGCGCCCGGCCCAAGACAAGCGAGCGCGCGATGCCCGAGATTTCCAGCACGACCGAAACACCCTACGCCGACGGGACGATTCTCAAGCACGTCACCGACGGTGTCGGCGTGATCACGTTCAACAATCCCGACAAGCGCAACGCAATGTCGCTGGAGATGTGGGAGGGATTCGGCGAGGCACTGACGAGCCTGCGCGACGACGACACGGTGCGCGTCGTGATCCTGCGCGGTGCCGGCGGCAAGGCATTCGTATCCGGTGCCGACATCAGCCAGTTCGAGAAGACGCGCCACAATGCGGCGGCGTCCGAGGAATACGGCAAGCGCAGCGCCGCCCAGCGCGCGCTGCTCGCCGGCTATCCCAAGCCGACGATCGCCTGCATCGAAGGCTTCTGCCTCGGCGGCGGCATGCAGGTCGCGATGCTCGCCGACATCCGCCTCGCCGCACATGGCAGCCAGTTCGGCATCCCCGCGGCAAAACTCGGCATCGCCTATGGCTATGACGGCTTGAAGCACCTGGTCTCGCTGGTCGGCCCGTCCTGGGCGCGGCTTCTGATGTACACGGGCATGCGCATCGATTCCGCCGAGGCCCTGCGCATCGGGCTCGTCGAGCGCCTGTTCCCGATCGACGAGCTCTGGGGCGAGACGATGACGATCGCGCAGACCATCTCCGAGAACGCCCCGCTCGCCATCAAGGCCGCCAAGCTCACCATCGCGCAAGTGCTGCAGGACGAAAGCGGACGCGACATGGCCGCGATCAAGGCGATCGGCAATGCCTGCATGGACAGCGCGGATTTCCGCGAGGGCCGGCAGGCGTTTATGGAGAAGCGCAAGCCGCAGTTTACGGGCAAGTGATTTCCACTGTCATTGCGAGGAGCGCAGCGACGAAGCAATCCAGAATCCCTCCGCGGAAGGATTCTGGATTGCTTCGCTCCGCTCGCAATGACGATGTGGAGAGGCGAGCAAGGCAGCCCCTACAGCGCCGCCAGCACCGCCTTCGTAATGTCCGCCGTGCCGTTGCTGCCGCCGAATTCCATCGGCTTGATGCCGCCGGCATAAACCTTGTCCACGGCACGCTCGATCGTCTCGCCGGCTTCGGCGGCGCCCTCCACGCCGTGCTTGTCGGCGAGCCAGTCCAGCATCATCGCCGCCGACAGGATCATGCCGGTGGGGTTGGCCTTGCCCTGCCCCATGATGTCGGGCGCAGTGCCGTGGCAAGGCTGGAACACGGCATATTTGTCGCCGATGTCGGCCGACGGCGCCATGCCGAGGCCGCCGATCAGGCTGGCGGTGATGTCCGAGACGATGTCGCCGAACATGTTCTCCATCACCATCACGTCGAAATCCCAGGGACGCTTGACCAGCATCGCCGAGCAGGCATCGACATAGAGCCGGTCGGTCTTCACACCGGGATGCTTCTTCTCGATCTCGTCGAAGATGCCGCGGAAGAACGCAAAGGCCTTGAACACATTCGCCTTGTCGACACAGGTGAGCGCGCCCGGCTTGCCGCGCGCCTTGCGCCGCTCGGCCAGCCGAAACGAGAACTCGAACAGGCGTTCGGAGGTCCTGCGCGTGATCACCATGGTCTCGCGCGCGTCCTCGTGGGTGACGACGCCCTTGCCCATCGAGGCGAACAGGCCTTCGGTGGATTCGCGGATCACGACGAGATCGATGCCTCGCTGGTCGGCGCCGACGATCGGGCTCGGCACACCCGGAATGAGCCGTGCCGGGCGCACGCCGGCATAGAGGTCGAAGATGAACCGCAGCTCGATCTGCGGCGCGATCTCGGTGTTGTCGGGGTAGCGCACCGACGGCAGGCCGCAAGCCCCTAACAGGATCGCGTCGGCCTCCTCGCAGAGCTTAATCGTCGAATCCGGCATCGACTTGCCGGTCGCAAGGTAATTGGTGGCACCGGCCGGTGCCTCCGTGAAACGAAAGCTCAGACCGGATTTGGATTCGATCTTGCGCAGCACCTCGATGGCCGGTGCCATGACTTCGGGACCGATGCCGTCACCGGCGAGCACGGCAATGTGGAAGGCGTTGTTTGCGGACATGGGGGTTCCTGCGTAGAAGAGGGTGTAGCCTCGTCATTGCGAGGAGCGAAGCGACGAAGCAATCCAGACGGCCTCCGCGGAAAGACTCTGGATTGCGTCGCTTCGCTCGCAATGACGGAGGAGAGAGCAGCGATTATGGCGTCAGCACCGTGCGCCCGACCACCGCGCCCTGCTGCAATTGCACCAGCGCATCGTTGGCCTTGCTGAGCGGCGCCTTCGTCACCGGGATCGGCGCCACGTTCTTGGTACGCACGAGATCGAGCAGCTCCTGCGTTTCGCGCAAATTGCCGACATAGCTGCCCTGGATCGTCACCGCCTTGATCGGAATCAGCGGCAGCGCCCAGGTCGCACCGCCGCCGAACAGGCCGACGATGACGAGCTTGCCGCCCTTGGTCAGGCAGTCGAAACCAAGCTGCGTCGTCGCGGCATTGCCGACGAGGTCGATCACGGCGCGGATCGGCCCGCCCGCCTTCTTGGCAAGCTGCTCCAGCGCGTCCGGCGCCTTGGGATCGACGGTCGCGAGCGCCCCGGCCTGCTCCGCCGCCTCGCGCTTCCTGGCGTCGATGTCGACCATGATCGCGCCCTTGCCGCCCATCGCCTTCAACAGCGACAGCGCCATCAGGCCGAGGCCGCCGGCGCCGAACATCACGATCGGCGTATCGAAATGCTGCTCGACCTTCTTCAGCGCGCTGTAGGTGGTGACGCCCGAGCAGGCGTAGGGCGCAGCCGACGCGGGATCGAGCCCTTTCAGATTGAGCAGATAGCGCGGATGCGGCACCAGCATGTGATCGGAATAGCCGCCATCACAATAGACGCCGAGCGAGCGCGGCGTCAGGCACATGTTCTCGTCACCGGCCAGGCACGTCGCGCACTTGCCGCAGCCGATCCAGGGATAGACCAGGCCGACATCGCCGAGCTTGAGGTCGCCCTGGTCGCCGGGCTTGACGTCGGGGCCGAAGGCCGCGATCTCGCCGACGGTCTCGTGGCCCATGGTCAGCGGCAGATTGATGCCGCGATCTTTCAGCGACAGCGGCTTGCGGCCATGGCCGAGATCGTAGCCGCCTTCCCAGATGTGGAGGTCGCTGTGGCAGACGCCGGCGGCCTTCACCTTGATCAGCACCTGCGTGCCGGACGGCTGCGGCGTGGCCTCGTCGAACTCCTTCAGCGGCGCCTTGAAATCGGCGACCTTGAAACTCTTCATCGACGTCCTCCCGCATACTTTGTCGTTGTCTCACCCACCATGCCATGACCGGCAGGGCGAGACAAATCCGGTTGCCGTCTTAATTCAGGCCAGCGGATGGTGGCAAGCGGCGAACTGGCCGGGCGCGACCTCGCGCAACTCCGGTATCTCCGCGCTGCATTGCTGGTCGGCGCGCGGGCAGCGGGTGCGGAAGCGGCAACCGGAGGGCGGTGCAATCGGCGATGGCGGCTCGCCGACCGCCACGCTCTCGGCAGGACGCACGTCCGGATCGGGCACCGGGATCGCCTGCAACAGCAGCGCCGTATAGGGATGTGCAGGTCTCGCGAACAATTGCTCGGACGGACCAACCTCGCAGAGACGGCCGAGATACATCACCGCGACGCGGTCGCTGACTGCTTTCACCACCGCGAGGTCATGCGCAATGAACAGCAGCGTCAGACCGAAGCGCGCTTTCATCTCCTCGAGCAGATTGAGGATCTGCGCACGGATGGAAACGTCGAGCGCCGAGACCGGCTCGTCGCAGACGATGAACTCGGGGTTGAGCACCAGCGAGCGCGCGATGCAGATGCGCTGGCACTGGCCGCCGGAGAATTCGTGCGGCAGGCGGCCCGCCACCAGATCGGGGTCGAGCCCGACCGCGGAGAGCGTCTCGTGAACGCGCCGCTTGCGCTCAGCAGCGTCCTTGACGCCGGCGATGATCAGCGGCTCCGCCACGATGTCGCCGATGCGCCGGCGTGGGTTGAGCGAGGCGATCGGATCCTGGAAAATGAGCTGCACGCGGCGCCGCATCCTGCGCAGCGCCTCGCCTTCCATCGCGGTGAGGTCCTCGCCGTCGAACATCACGCGGCCGGACTTGGCGCGGCGCAGTTGCAGCACCGCGCGCCCCAGCGTCGACTTGCCGCAGCCGGATTCGCCGACCAGCCCCAGCGTCTCACCGCGCGCGACCTGGAGACTGACGCCGGAGACGGCGTGCACAATCTTGTTGCCGAGACCATATTCGACGACGAGATTGTCGACGTTCAACAGCGGCGCATTGCGCGCGGCCAGTTGCATCATGCGCGAACCCCTTCCACCATCTGGATCGGATGGAAGCAGGCATAAAGATGATCAGGCATCTCGGCGCCTTTCAATTCCGGCTTGGCCCCGCGACAGCGCTCGGTGGCATAGCGGCAGCGCGGCGCGAATGAGCAGCCCTTCAGCGGCCGGGTCGGATCGGGCGGACGGCCTGAGATCGCAGGCAGCGGCGTATGCGGCGCGGTCTCCAGCTTCGGGATCGCCGCCAGGAGCGCCTCGGTGTAGGGCATGTGCATGCGCTTGAACAAGGCCGGCGTCGGCGCGCGCTCGACCACCCTGCCCGCATACATCACCGCGACCTCGTCGGCCCGGCCGGCGACGACGCCGAGATCGTGGGTAATGATGATCATCGCCATATGGCGGCGGCGCTGCTCGCGCGCGAGCAGATCGAGAATCTGTGCCTGGATGGTGACGTCGAGCGCCGTGGTCGGCTCGTCGGCGATCAGCAGCTTCGGCTCGCAGGACAGCGCGATCGCGATCGCGATACGCTGGCGCATGCCGCCGGAGCATTGATGCGGGTATTGCGCGAGCCGGTGCTCGGGTGCGGGAATGCCGACAGCAGCCAGCAAGTCGATACTGCGCTTCCTGGCGGCGGGCGCATCGAGCTCGAGATGCTCCTGGATGGTCTCCGTCAACTGCGTGCCGATGGTGAGCACCGGGTTGAGCGAGGTCATGGGGTCCTGGAACACGACGGCGAGATCGCGCCCCCGCAACCTTCGCAACCGCTCCGCATCGAGCCGCACCAGATCCTGGCCGTCGAACATCACGCGGCCCGTGAGCTTCGCTTTCTTCGGCAGCAGCTGAAGCACCGCGCGCGACAGCATGGTCTTGCCGCAGCCGGACTCGCCGACGATGCCGAGCGTGCGGCCGGCGTCCAGCGACAGGTCGACATGATCCACCGCGCGCAGATTTCCGCGCGGGGTCGGCAACTCGACCGCGACGTCCGCGATGGTGAGAAGCGGCGTGCTCACAGCGCCCCCTGCCGCGGGTCGGTCAGCGCCCGCATCGTGTCGCCGACGAGGTTGAACGCCAGCACGGTCAGGAACAGCCCTGCGGCCGGAAGGAAGGCCAGTCGCGGCGCGACGTCGAGGCTGTCGCGCCCCTCGCCGATCATGCTGCCCCAGCTCGCCATCGGCGGCGGCACGCCGAGACCGAGGAACGACAGCGCGCCCTCGACCACGATGGTGACGGCGACGCCGAGCAGGAAGAAGGCGAGCAGCGGCAGGATCACGTTCGGCAGCAATTCGCGCAGGAGGATGCGCGCATGGCTGGCCCCTAACGCCTCGGCCGCGATCACGAATTCGCGCCGCGCCAAGGTCAGCGTCGACGCGCGCGCCACCCGCATGAAGGCGGGAATGCCGAGCACGCCGAGAATGATGGTGAGGTTGGGAATTGACTGGCCGAGATAGGCGACCACGGCGAGCGCGAAGATCAGCGGCGGAAAGGCCAGCAGCACGTCCATGCTGCCGACCACCAGCGTCTCGAACCGGCCGCGGAAATAGCCGGCGAGCAGGCCCAGTGCGCCGCCGAGCGCAAGGCCGATCATCGGTGCGATCAGCCCCACCGTCAGCGAGACGCGCGCGCCGAAAATGAGGCGGGCGAGTTCGTCACGCCCGAGCCCATCGGTGCCGAGCCAATGTTCGGATGAGAACGCGGCGCGCCGCTCCAGCATGTCCATATCGGTGGGGTTCTGCAGCGGCAGCAACGGCGCGAGGATCGCCAGCGCGAGGATGACCACGAGCCATGTGCTCGCGATCCAGAACAGCAGGCCGAGCTTGCGCTTGCGGCGAGCGGGCGCGGCGGTCACGTCCTCCTGCATCGACAATTCAAGCGTGGCCATGGCGGATCCTCGGATCGAGCACGGCGTAGAGCATGTCGACGATGAAATTGACGATGACGAAGCCGCAGGCGACCAGCAGCACCACGCCCTGGAGGATGACGAGATCGCGGGTGTAGATCGCGCCGACCAGCAGCCGGCCGATGCCGGGCAGCGCGAAGATCGTTTCCACGATCAGCGTGCCGCCGAGCAGGCGGCCGATATTGATGCCTGTCACCGTCACCAGCGTCAGCGACGATGGCTTGAGCGCATGCACGAACAGGATGCGCGCGGGCTTGAGGCCTTTGGCCTTGGCGAGCGCGATATAGTCTTCCTGCAAGGTCGCGATCATGTCGGAGCGCAGCACCCGCATGATGCCCGGCCATTCGGCAAGGGCCAGCGTCAGCGCCGGCAGCACGAAGAAGCGCAGATTGTTGAGCGGCTCCTCGGTGAACGGCACATAACCGGTCGCCGGCAGCCAGTGCAGCTCGACCGCGAACAGATAGATCAGCAGGATCGCCACCAGGAAGGACGGCATCGACAGCATGGCGAAGGCGCTGCCGGTCATGAAGCGATCGAACGCGCCGCCGGCGCGCGCGGCGCAGGCAATCGCGACCGGCACGCCGATCAAGAGCCCGATGAACTCCGCCATCAGCATCAGCTGGAGCGAGACCGGAATGCGCTCGGCGACCGCCTGGAGCACGGTCTGTCCGGTCCGGAAAGAGCGGCCGAGATCGCCTTGCAGCACGTGCCCGAGCCAGCTCAGATATCGCCACCACAGTGGCTGGTCGAGCCCCATGTCACGACGCAGTGCCGCGACATTCTCCGGCGTCGCCTGATCGCCGAGGATGACGAGAGCGAGATCCCCCGGCAGCAGCGAGGCGATCAGGAAGGTGAGCAGCGAGACGGCAAGCAGCACCGGCAGGATGGCCAGCAGCCGCCGCACGACGAAGGTCAGCATCGCCAGGTCATTCCAGCCAGGTGGAGGAGACGTCGATCACGCCGTTGTAGATCTTGGGAAAGCCCTTCAGCTTCGCGCTCGATAGCGCATAATACGTGTTCTGGAAGGTCCAGAACCAGATCGCCTCCTTGTTGATCAGACGGCTGATTGCGCAATAGTCCTCGATCCGTGCGGCAGTATCGGCCGTGACGCGCGAATGGTCGAGCAGCCGGTCGAGCTCCGGATCGGCGAAGTTGGAGAGCGCGAGCGGACTGCCGCTGCGGAAGTTCGCATACATCTGCGGATCGGGATCGGCGAGATCGACGATGCGCCACGGCGTGAGCTGGAACTGGCGGGTGAAGGCGCGAGACGGAATGGTGGCCTGATCGACCTGCTCGATCTCCATATTGGCGCCGGCGCGCTTCCAGAATTGCTGGAGCACCTGCCCGATCATGCGGCCGCGCGGGGTCGCGGTCACCAGCATCTTGAACTCGACCGGCTTGCCATAGTCCTTGAGCAGCGCCTTGGCCTTCTCGAGGTCGAACGGCAATGCACCGTCGTCCTTGCATTTGACCCAGGAGCCGTCGCCATACGGATTGCTTGCGGGCCGGCTCAGGCCGTTGCTGATCGCCTGCGACATCTTCGGGCGATCGATCGACATCACCAGCGCCTGCCGCACGCGGACATCGTCGAACGGCGCCTGCTTGGTGTTGAAGGCGTAGACCTGCGCGCCCGAGCCCTTGTAGGTGTGCACGGTGAGCTTGGAGTCCTTCTGCGCCTTCATGATGTTGTCGGCGTCGTTCTCGTCGTCCCAGATGATGTCGGCCTCGCCCGATTGCAGCGAGGCGAAACGCGACTGCGCGTCCGGCAGCGGCTTCAGGACGATACGGTCGAGATAAGGCCGGCCCTTGTCCCAATAGTTCGGGTTCTTCTCCAGCACCATGCGGTCGCCGGCGGTCCATGACTTCAGGATGTAGGGCCCCGTGCCGACAGGATTGCGGTTGTAGTCGTCGCCCTTGGTCTTCCAGGCCGTGGGCGAATGCACGACATTGTTCTGGCTCTGGATGGTGTTCGTCGCCGGCAGGTTCACGGAGGGGTCGGTGAGATTGTAGACGATTGTGTACTCGTCGGGCGCCAGCACCTCCCTAACGTTGGTGATGTAGAAGGCGCAGCGGCACTTGTTGGCGGGGTCCTTCTGCCGGTCGAAATTCTCCTTGAAGGCCTGCGCATTGAACGGCGTGCCGTCGTGGAATTTCACGCCCTGGCGCAGCTTGAAGGTCCAGCTCTTGTAGTCGTCGGAATGGGTCCAGGACACCGCGAGCTTTGGCGCAGCCTCGCCCTTGTCATTGAGCGTGGTGAGTGTGTCGAAGATCGCGGCGGCCGCGGTGAAGGTCGAGGTGTCGTAGACCCCGACCTTGAGCGGATCGAAGCCCGTAATCTCCAGCTCCTGGCCGACGGTGATGCTGCCGCCCGGCTTCTGCGCCTGCGCGGGCGAGGCAAACGTAAATGCCGCAACAAGGAAAATCGGCGCGTGCTTGCGCGCCGCGGCAGCAATGTTCGTCATGGTTCCTCCCGGGATCCCTCGTCCGATGTTTCGGATCGTTGAATGACTCGGAGGGGAGCTTGGCGACAAATGCTCGCCACGGCAAGAGGAACACGCGAGAGATCAAACGTTGTAGTGGTGCCGCAATGCGCTCAGTTTGTCGCAGCCGTTTTGCCTGACGGAATTGGCGCATCCTCGGCGAGGCCGATCTCCTCGCGCAACGCGTCCGTATGCTCGCCGAGCACGGCCATCATCCGGGCCGGCGTGGTGTCGGCGCCCGACATCCGGAACGGCAGATTGAGCACCTGGAACGAGCCGCCTCCGTCCTCCACCGACGAGAGTGCCTGCCGATGCGCAATTTGCGGATCGGCCAGCGCTTCGGTCACGGTGCGATAGGCCGAAGCCGGCACACCGGCAGCACTCAAGCCGACGAGACAAGCATCCGTCGAGAGTTGCTTCGACCAGGCTTCGACGCCGTCCATCATGTCGGCCCAGTTTTCGCGCCGCGGGGCATAGGAGGAGAAGCGCGCGTCGGTGATCCATTCGGGCCGGCCGATCACGCCCATCAAGCCCTGAAACGTCTTCTCGCTGGCGACCGTGATCATGACGTAGCCGTCGGCGGTCTCGGTCGGCCCGAACATCGGCCGCGGCGGCGGCTTCACCGCAAATTGCGAGCTCTGCAACTCGATCACCGTCAGCGTCAGCATCGACTCCAGCATGGAGACGTCGACATGCTGGCCGAAGCCGGTCACCGTGCGCTGATACAGCGCAGAGGCGATCGCGCCAAAGCCGTAAGTGCCGGTGACGACGTCGGCATGGTAGATGCCGCAATAATCCGGACGGTTGCGGCCCGGCTGGTAGGCGAGATGCGCCATGTCGTAGCCGGAGGCCGCATGGATCACCGGCGCGTAGGCCGGCAGCTCGGCCGAGGGACCGCTCTGGCCATAGCCGGAGATCGAGCAATAGATCAGCTTCGGGTTGACGGGACGCAAGGCATCGTAGTCCAGCCGCAGCCGGCGCATCACGCCGGGGCGAAAGTTTTCGACCAGGATGTCCGCGGTCGCGACCAGCCGTCGCACCGCCTCCTTGCCGTCATCGGATTTGAGGTCGAGCACCACGCTCTTCTTGCCGACATTGAGCTGGCCGAAAACGGTGCTGCAGCCCTCGCGCAGCGGCGGCCGGGTCCGCATCGTCTCGCCGCCGTCGGTCTCGATCTTGATGACCTCGGCGCCCATGTCGGCAAGCATCCGCGCGCAATGGGGACCGGCGATGGTGGTCGAAAAATCCAGGACCCGCAGGCCGGCGAAGGCCTTTGTCGTCGTCCCCTCATGCTTATCTGCTAGCTGCATGGCCTGATGCGTCCTCGGGTCGCTTAGGAACTATCGATGTTCCCTCTCGTTGTTGCGCCGACCCTAGAGGGCGGCGGCTGAGTAGGAAAGTCTTTACCGAACGGACGCGTCTTGCGGGCAGGCTTGAGATTTCCAGGGGCAACTGGACCCGTTCTTGCATAGCAGCAAACGGGATCGGATGAGGGCAGCAGTTCTTGAGGGTCTTGTTCGTTACGACAGAGATGGACGACTTCGTCCGCGTCGGCGGACTCGGAGCCGTTTCCGCCGCGCTTCCGAGGGCGTTGCGCCCCTTCGCCGATATCCGGGTGATGCTGCCCGGCTACCGCGACATCATCGAACAACTCACGCATATTCAGATCGTTGGCCGCTGCCCCGCGTTCGCGGAGATGCCGGCCTGCTCGCTCGGCCGGGCCGCGACCAAGGACGGTCTGCCGGTCTACGTGCTGTTGTGCTCACAACTCTACGACCGCCCCGGCAACCCCTATGGCGACGAGTCCGGGCGTGACTGGCCGGACAACGACATCCGCTTTGCGCGCTTCGCCTCAGCCGCCGCTGAGCTTGCCATGGGCAAGCTGGACAAGAATTGGGCAGCAGACCTGATCCACGCCAACGATTGGCAGGCCTCGCTCGTGCCGGCCTATCTCGCCTGGCGCGGCGCCAGGCTGCCGTCGATCCTGACCATCCATAACCTCGCCTATCAGGGCCTCTTCCCGAAGGACTCGCTGCGGCGGATCGGCGTCCCCGAGAGCTCCTTCCACATCGATGGCGTCGAGTTCTACGATCAGCTCTCCTTCCTCAAGGCCGGGCTGGTCTATGCCTCGCACCTCACCACCGTCAGCGGCACTTACGCGCGAGAGATCACCACGGATGAATTCGGCTGCGGCCTCGAAGGCCTGCTGCGGGTTCGCTCGGATGCGTCCGAGCTGACAGGGATTCTCAACGGCATCGACGAGAGCTGGGACCCGCGCTCCTGTGCCCAGCTCGCCCAGCAGTTCGGCGCCGGCGACTGGGTCGGCAAAAAGGCCAATGCCGATTACGTCCGCAAACAGTTCGGGCTTGCGGTCTCGCGCGGGCCGATGTTCGCGATCGTCGCCCGACTGGTGCACCAGAAAGGCATCGACCTCGTGCTGTCGGCGGCCGACGAGATCGTCGATGCCGGCGGACAGATCGTGGTCACCGGCTCGGGCGAGCCCGCGCTCGAACAGGCCCTGATCGACGCCCATCGCCGGCGGCCGGACGCGATCGGCGTCACCATCGGCTTCAACGACGCCCAGGCCCGGCGCATCTTCGCCGGCAGCGATTTTACGCTGATGCCGTCGCGCTTCGAGCCCTGCGGTCTCAGCCAGATGTACGCCCAGCGCTTCGGCTCGCTGCCGATCGGTCACCAGACCGGCGGCTTGGCCGAGACCATCACCGATGGCGAGACCGGATTCCTGTTCTCGAGGCCTTCGCACGAATCCTTCCTCGGCGGCGTCCGCCGCGCCTTCTCGGCTTTCATGGCCCAGGACCAGCTCGACACCATGCGCCGCAGCGCCATGGGACGATCGTTCTCATGGAGCATCTCGGCGGGGAGTTACAGCGCGCTGTACCGGAAGCTAGCGTCGGTGTGAGACCGAGGCGCTTCTCCATTCTCCGTCATTGTGAGCGCAGCGAAGCAATCCAGACTGTCTCCGCGGAAAGATTCTGGATTGCTTCGCTCCGCTCGCAATGACGATGTGGAGGCAGCGAACGCCACTCTATCACCGCCACCCTGAGGTGGCCGCTCCTTCAGCGGCCCTCGAAGGGCGACGGCCCGGCTGCATCCGGGCCGTGCATCCTTCGAGGCTCGCCCAGCGGCGCAATTGCGCCGCAAGGCTCGCACCTCAGGATGACGGATCTAAGAGTGGAGCACCTCACCCCTTCCCGCGTACATCCATCTGCGGCCGGCCGATCCACGCCCTGTTGAGGCAGCGCGTCATCCAATCCGGCTGCGGCTCGCCGCGCAAGCGCGCCTGCGCTTCCTGATAGGGACCGACATAGCGCAGCCGGTCAGGCAATTTCGGATAGACGCGCCTGATCCATGTCAGCGCATTGCCGGCCGACCTGATCTCGCGCTCGCCAAGGTCAAACCCGAACCCCGCGCGCAGTTGCTCCGGCAACATCCTTGCCGTCAACGCACGATACCATCGCGGCGGCCGCAGCCACGGACGCGCACCGCCAAAGATCTGCGCAGCGATCTCGCGCGCCGCCGGGCTGACGGTCAACGTGTCCGACTGCGCCATCGCTGCGGTGTACGCTGCAAAACCCGCCCAGTCCGCCGGCAGATCGTCCCCTGTCAATCCGAACAGCGCACCGAACGCCCGGCTCTCCATCCAGTACCGCTCGCGCTCCTCGACCGAGAGCGGCGGCAGAACCAGATCGTGCGCCATCAACGCCGTCTCGACCAGCGTGGCATGAACCCAGCGCAGCGACGGGATGTCGTTAGCGCAGTAGCGCGAGGCCGCCGCGAACGGACCGATCGTTTCGGGCATCTCGCCGACGATCATGGAGTGACGCCGATGCAATTGCCGCGACGACAGCAAGGCCCGGTCGAGCGAGCCGAACACCATGGCAAAGACGATGTCGAAGGTGCGATGGAAACGGCCGATCGGATCGGCAAATGTCTTGGAGTGCTCGGCAATCGCAGCCGCGACCCAGGGATGCGCGAGCTGCAGCAGCAGCGCGCGGCCCGCGCCGAGAAAGATCACGGCCTCCCGGTCGATCCGCCAGGTCATCGAGGATGGGCCGAACACGCCCGGGATCGGTCCCACGGCGTCAGCGCGGACCTGCTCAAGGGCCAATTCCAGATCGTTAGCGGACACCACTTGCGGGGCCTCATCGACTGCGGACACTCACGATCCGCAAGGCTTGTGGCAATTCGATGAACGCGTCTAGCGCTTGGCCGGCGCGTCCTGCGGCGGCGGCTCGTCATCCGCAATCGCGCGCCAGGCGGCGCCGTCGAGATCGTCGTACTGGCCGCTGCGGAGCGACCACAGGAAGGCGACGAGGCCGGCGCCTCCGAGCATCAGCGCCAATGGCACCAGGATGACCAGGATCTCCATCACAGCATCTCCCGCGAAGCGCCGCGCGCGCGCAACGAGTTCAGCATCACCAGGATCGACGATCCGCTCATGGCCGCCGCGGCGATCAGGGGCGTCACCACGCCGCTGATCGCGACCGGGACCGCGAGCACATTGTAACCGATGGCGAGCCAGAGATTCTGCCGCATCAGATGCAGCGCCTTGCGCGCGGAATCGATGGCCGAGACGACCGGGACCAGCGGCCGCCCGAGGAACACGAGATCGGCGGTGGCCTGGCTCAGATGCGCGGCCGAGATCGGCGACATCGAGACATGGGCGGCTGCCAGCGACGGCGCATCGTTCATGCCGTCGCCGACCATCAGCACCTTGACACCGCGCAGCTTCAGCTCCTCGATCCGCGCGATCTTGTCGGCGGGGGTGACGCCGGCGCGCCATTCGGGAATGCCGAGCGCATGCGCCGCCGCGATCACCGCCGGCTCGCGGTCGCCGGAGAGAATCTCGATGCCGATGTTGCGCGCCTTCAGCGCCGCGATCACGGCCTGCGCATCGGGGCGCAGGCCTTGACGCACCGAGAAGATGAATTTAGCGGGCCCCTTGCTGAACGCCACGATCGAGGCCTCGGGATCGAGATCGTCGGTCAGCCCGACGAGGCCCTCGGCGCCGCAGAAGGACGGGCGACCGAGACGGATCTCGACGCCATCCACCGTTGCCCGCACGCCCTGCCCGGCCTCCTCGACCGCGCCAACAACGGGCGATCTCGCGCCGGCGGCCTGCGCGACCGCGGCGGCGACCGGATGATGGCTCGACAGCGCGAGCCGGCCAGCGATCTCAAGAATATCGGCGGGGATGTCGGCCGCGTTGATTACATCGAGATCGGGCAACGTCAGCGTGCCGGTTTTGTCGAGGATGACGTGGTCGGCTTCCGCCAGCCGCTCGATCGCGTCGCCGGAGTTCAGCAGCACGCCGGCCTTGAACATTGCGCCCGAGGCCACCGTCTGCACGGTCGGGATCGCGAGCCCGAGCGCACAGGGACAGGTGATGATCAGCACGGCCACGCCGGTCACGATCGCATTATGCCAGCTCGCACCGAACAGGACCCAGCCCAAAATGGTGATCAGCGCGGTCGCATGCACCACCGGCGCATAGAGCCGCGAAGCGCGGTCGGCGAGCCGCATGTAGCGCGAACGCGCCTGCAGCGCTTTGTCGAGCAGCCGCGTGATCTCGGCGAGCAGCGTCGCCTCCGAGGCCGCCGAGACCCGCACCCGCAAGCTGCCGGAGATGTTCATCGAGCCGGCATAAACCGGCGTGCCCTGCCCGGCCGTGACATAGAGCGTCTCGCCAGTGATCAGGCTCTGGTCGATCTCGGAACGGCCCTCGATCACGGTGCCGTCGACCGCGCAACGCTCGCCGGGCCGCAGCAGCACGATGTCGCCGGGATGGATCGCAGCAACAGGCACCTGCGAGATCTCGCCGGGTCCGACAAACTTGGCCGCGGTCTCCGCCTTGAGCGCAGCGAGATTGCCGGCGACCGCGCGGGTCCGCCGACGCATGTTCTGGTCGAGGAAGCGACCGACCAAAAGGAATGTGAGCAGCATGATCGCCGCATCGAAGTAAGCGTGCTCGGCGTGGTTGATGGTCTCGACCACGGACATGCCGAGCGCGAGGCAGACGCCAATCGAGATCGGCACGTCCATGTTGGTGGTCTTGTTCGATAGCGCGCGCCAGGCCGAGCGGAAGAACGGCTGGCCGGCATAGGCGGCCGCCGGCAACGCGATCAGCGCCGACAGCCAATGGAAGAAATCGCGCTGCTCCGGCAGCATGTCCGAGACGTTGCCGGACCACACCGGGATCGACAGCATCATCACGTTCATGGTGGCGAAGGCGGCGATGCCGAGGCAGCGCAGCAGGAAGCGCGACTCCGCGACCTCGGTCGCCTCGGCGCTCTCGGTCTCGTAAGGGTAAGCCTTGTAGCCGAGCTCCTCGAGCCGGTCGATGAAGCGCGCCGGGTCGAGCGTGCCCTGCTTCCATTCCAGCGCGACGCGGCGATCGGTGAGGTTCACGCGCGCCAGCGTGACATCGGGAATGGCAGAGAGACCGCGCTCGATCTTGACCATGCAGCCGGCGCAGTGAACGCCCTCGACCGCGAGATCGATATGCTGCACACCCGCGCCTGCGGCCCGGACGTAATGCGAAAAATCCCGCGTGACCTGCATGGCGATGTCCCTCAGTTCAGGATCACGCGGTTGCGCGACATGAACACGCGCGTCCCCCGCGCCTCACCTTCGATGACGAGATCCCACTGCCCCGGTGCGACGGCGGCGGCCTTGCCGCGATAGATGCCGATGCCGGTCTCCGACAGCTCGACCGCGAGATCGGCGCGCTTGTCGGTCGGCCGCTCCAGGCGCCCGCCGAATTTCAGGCCGCTCATCGGCTGTCCCTTGGCGTCACGTGCATCGACCTGGAGCGTGGCGGCGCCATCGGCGCGGCGCTCGATATGGGCGTTGACCTGCCATTTGCGCGCCGCCTGGTCCTGCGCCGCCGAAATCTCGCGATCATAGGCGAGGCCCGCGGCATAGGGGCTGTCGACATCGGTGCCAGGCAGCGTCGCGATCGCAAGCTTCATCATGGTGACGTTGACGCCGATCACGAGCCCGAAGAAGGCGACCAGCATCAGGAACACTTTCGTTCCGGTCAGCGGCTTGGTGGCCATGGCAGTCTCCTGAACTTACGGCGCGACGAAATTGTCGGTGGCACTGGCGACTTCGCCTAGGCCGATATCGGTGACGTGGAAGCGCACGGGAATCGACTTCTCCGGATTGCTCTCCGCCGGAGCGGTGACCAGCAGACGCAGCTCGCTGGTGGTGTCACGCGGGATCACGATCATCGGCCGGTCGGGCGTCACGGAATCGACGCCGACGACATGCGTGGTCAGATTGGCCGGGCCGCTCGCGTCGATCGCGATGACGCGGTCGTAGCCGCTCTTGTTGAGCAGCCGTACGGTATAGGCGTTGCGGATCGAGCCGTCGCTGAGCCTGACCGCGACCGGATTGCGGTCGTGCAGCACGTTGACGTCGAGCAGGCTGCGGGTCGCCAGCGTATAGACCATGATGCCGCCGACCCCCGCGATGATCGCGCTGTAGGCGACGGTGCGGGCGCGAACGATGCGGTAGACCGGCGCCTTGCCTTCCTGGCGGCGCTGGATGTTGATGTCGCTGTCGTAGCCGATCAGCCGCTTCGGCCGGCCGATCTTGGTCATGACGTTGTCGCAGGCGTCGATGCAGAGCCCGCACTGGATGCATTCGAGCTGCGGTCCGTTGCGGATGTCGATGCCGGTCGGGCACACCGCGACGCATTGATAGCAATCGACGCAGTCACCGACATGTTCGCCCAGCGCGCGCAATTCGGCCGCCTTCTTCACGGACGTGCGCTTCTCGCCGCGGTCGTAGCGGTAGGTGACGTTGAGCGCCCATTCGTCGGTGAGCGCGGCCTGGATGCGCGGCCACGGACACATATAGGTGCAGACCTGCTCGCGCATGAAGCCGGCGAGCACATAGGTCGTCGCCGTCAGGATGGCGATCCAGATATAGGCGATGACAGGCGCCTGGAAGGTGACGAGCTCCTTCACCAGCGTCGGCGCGTCGTTGAAATACAGCACCCAGGCGCCGCCGGTCCACCACGCGATCAGCAGCCAGATCGAATGCTTGAGCACGATCTCGGAGATGCGCTCGAGCCTCATCGGATCGGACGATTTGTCCTTCTTCATCCGTTCGCGCCGGTCGCCCTCGACCAGCCGCTCGACGGCGTAGAACAGGTCGGTCCACACCGTTTGCGGACAGAGATAGCCGCACCAGATGCGGCCGCCGAGCGAGTTCATCAGGAACAGCGCCACCGCGGCGACGATCAGGAGACCCGTGAAGTAGTAGATCTCCTGCGGCCACAGCTCGATGAAGAAGAAGTAGAAGCGGCTGTTGGGCAGGTCGATCAGCACCGCCTGGCTGGGCGCGCCGAGGCCGCGGTTCCAGCGCACGAACGGCAGGAAGTAATAGACGCCGAGGCAGAATGCCATCAGGCCCCATTTGATCCGGCGGAAGGTGCCGGAGATGCTCTGGGGATACACCTTCTTCTGCGCCACGTAGAGCGGCGCGTTGTCGTCGTCCGATGTGAGGTCGTTCGGGTTCACGGTCTTGTTGATCGCTTCAGGCGTCTCGAAAGGTGCGATTAAACCTAGACCCGACGCGGCAGCGTCGATTGATCCAGCTCAAACGGGGGCATTTTTGTTCACCCCCCGCTTGCTTCCATTCGGCTATTTTCCGCCGCCCAGCGAGTGGACGTAGACGGCCATCGCCTTGATGGTGGCGGGGTCAAGCCGCCCTTCCCAGGCCGGCATGACGCCGGCGCGGCCCAGGCTGATGGTCTCGACCAGGGTCGCCTCGTCCGAGCCGTAGAGCCAGATCTTGTCGGTCAGATCAGGGGCGCCCATCTCCTGGTTGCCCTTGCCGCCGTCGCCGTGGCACGCTACGCAATTCTCCGCGAAGATCTTCTCGCCCTTGGCCGCGTCATAGCCCTTGCGGGTCGGCAGGCCCGACAGCGCGCGCACGTAATTGGCGACCGTGGCGATCTCGTCGCCCTTCAGCACGGCGTCCTTGCCGAAGGCGAGCATCTGGCCCTCATGCGTCTTGGCATGACCCGAGCGCACGCCGAACTGGATGGTCTGCATGATCTGGTCGAGCGTGCCGCCCCACAGCCAGTCGTCGTCGTTCAGATTCGGATAGCCCTTGGCGCCGGCGCCGCCGGAGCCGTGGCACGGCGCGCAATTGTCGCCGAACACGGTCTTGCCCTTGGCCCGCGCAAGCGCCAGCAGAGCCGGGTCCTTCTCGATGTCGGCGAGCGAGGCCTTGCCCAGCACCGCCATCTTGTCACCCCGGATCTTCTCGAGATTGGCAAGCTCGACCGCGACGTCGGCCCGCGTCGAATAGCCGAACAGGCCGGTGGTATTGCTCGAAATCAGCGGCCAGGCCGGATAGACGATCCAGTAGCCGATCGCCCAGACGATGGTGAGGTAGAACGAGATCACCCACCAGCGCGGCAGCGGCGTGTTCAGCTCCTTGATGCCGTCCCACTCGTGCCCGGTCGTGGACTTGCCGGTGACGGAATCGATGTCGTGATGATGATCGGTCATGATCTCTCATTCCTCCCGCAACGGCAGCTGTGCCGCTTCGTCGAAAGCGGCCTTGTTGCGGGGCCATAATGCGTAGGTGATGATCGCGAGAAAGATCGCGACGAACACCGGCGTCCAGATCGTGGTGACGAGACCGGACGCGAGATTGTCGAGTGTGAGGATGGCTTTCATCGTTCATGCCTTCTCAGCGAAGATTGGCTTTCTCGTTGTAGATCTTGAAGTCGACCAGCGTGCCGAGCATCTGCAAATACGCGATCAGGGCGTCCATCTCGGTCGGCGTGCCGGCCTTGCCGTCGAAATTGCGCACGACGGCCTTGGCGTAGCGCTTGGTGAAGGCGTCGGAGCCGGCATTGTCAGGATCGGCCTGCGCCTTCAGGTCGGCGCCTGCGCTCGCGATCTGGTCGTCGGTGTAGGGCGTGCCGACGGCCTTCAGCGTGCGCATGTGGTCGGCGATCATATCCGGATCCACTTCGGTCGCGCTGAGGAACGGATAGCCCGGCATCACCGATTGCGGCACGATCGCGCGTGGGTTGGTCAGATGGGTGACGTGCCAGTCGTCGGAATATTTGGCGCCGACGCGAGCGAGATCGGGACCGGTGCGTTTCGAGCCCCACTGGAACGGGTGGTCGTACATGCTCTCGGCGGCGAGCGAGTAGTGGCCGTAGCGTTCGACCTCGTCGCGCAAGGGACGAATCATCTGCGAATGGCAGAGATAGCAGCCTTCGCGGACATAGACGTTGCGGCCCGCGAGCTCCAGCGGCGTGTACGGCCTGACGCCGTCGACCGCCTCGATCGTGCTCTTGAGATAGAACAGCGGCGTGATCTCGACGAGACCGCCGATCGCGATCACCAGCAGAATGCCGACGATCAGGACGATCGAGTTCTTCTCGAAGATTTGGTGGCGCGTCCAGAACGACATGGAGAACTCCTCATTCCGCCGGTTGAAGCGCGACGGGCATCTGGACCTCCTGTTCGCCGACGCGAACGGTCATCCAGAGATTGTAGGCCATGATCAGCGCGCCGATCAGGAACAGCCCGCCGCCGGCAGCGCGGATGATGTAGAAGGGGTGCATCGCCTCGACGCTCTCGATGAAGGAATATTCGAGGAAGCCCAGCGAGGTGTAGGCGCGCCACATCAGGCCCTGAAGGATGCCGGAGACCCACATCGCCGAGATGTAGAGAACGATGCCAAGCGTCGCGATCCAGAAGTGCCAGTTGACCAGCTTGAGGCTGTAGAGGCCTTTGCGATTCCAGATCCACGGCACCATGCAGTAGAGCGCGCCGAAGGAGACGAAGCCGACCCAGCCGAGCGCGCCGGAATGCACGTGGCCGATGGTCCAGTCGGTGTAGTGGCTGAGCGAGTTCACCACCTTGATCGACATCATCGGGCCTTCGAAGGTCGACATGCCGTAGAAGGCGACGGAGACGACAAGCATGCGCAGCACGGGGTCGGTGCGCAGCTTGTCCCAGGCGCCCGACAGCGTCATCAGGCCGTTGATCATGCCGCCCCAGGACGGCATCCACAGCATGATCGAGAAGGTCATGCCGAGCGTCTGCGTCCAGTCCGGCAGCGCCGTGTAGTGCAGGTGGTGCGGGCCGGCCCAGATGTAGAGGAAGATCAGCGCCCAGAAATGGATGATCGACAGACGATAGGAATAGACCGGCCGCTCCGCGCGCTTCGGAATGAAGTAGTACATGATGGCGAGGAAGCCGGCGGTCAGGAAGAAGCCGACCGCGTTGTGGCCGTACCACCACTGGAACATGGCGTCCTGGATGCCGCCCCAGGCGACGTAGGACTTCGAGCCGAACACCGAGACGGGCAGCGCGGGATTGTTGCCGAGATGCAGCACTGCGATTGTCACGATGAAGGCGAGATAGAACCAGTTCGCGACGAAGATGTGCGGCTCTTTCCGCCTGATCACGGTCACGAGGAAGACCAGCAGATACGTCACCCAGACGATGGTCAGCCACAGATCGGCATACCATTCCGGCTCGGCATATTCCTTCGACTGGGTGACGCCCAGCAGATAGCCGGTGCCGGCGACCAGGATGAAATAATTGTACCCGAGCACGACGAACCAGGGTGCGAGCTCGCCGGCGAGACGCACGCGGCAGGATTTCTGCACGACATAGAAGGAGGTGCCGATCAGCACGTTGCCGCCGAACGCGAAGATCACCGCGGAGGTGTGCAGCGGCCGCAGACGGCCGAAGCTGGTCCAGGGCAGGTCGAAATTCAGCGCCGGCCAAGCCAGCTGCGAGGCGATGATGAGGCCGACCAGGAAGCCGGCGATGCCCCAGACCATCGCCATCACGGCGGTGAACTTGATCGGACCCATATTGTAATTGGGGCGGCCGTTGATCTCCTTCGGCGGCAACTCCGCCGGGCGATCGAAATAGCGGTTGATGATGCCGAACACCACGACAAGGCTCGCCGCGGCGCTCAAGCCCGCATGGAAGGCGAACGGCGCATCCAGCGCCTTGGCCGAGGCGATCACGCAGAGAAAGGCGGCGACTGCGAACACCACAGCCAGGCCGCTTTCACCAATGGTCATGGATTTCGAGATGGAGGGCTGGGGCATCGCGGATTCTCTTTCGAAAGAACACGGAGCCAGAAACCACATTCACCCTCGCGGGGAATTGATTGAAATCAAGATATGCGTTTTGGTTCTGAGTATCCGGCGGGCTTTTTCCGGGAGAGTCCCGTATTTCTGCGGAGCCGCCAGTTGAACCGCTCTCGTAGGGTGGGCAAAGGCGCACTTGCGCCGTGCCCACCACCTCTTCATGATCGCAAAATGTGCGTGGGCACGCTTCGCTTTGCCCATTCTACGAGGGAGATCACTCCCCCGCCGTCGCCTTCAGCGCTTTGATCACGTCCTCGCGGGCGATGATGCCGGCCAGCTTCTGCGCACCGTCGAGCACGATGATGCTCCGGATGCGGTGCTCGACCATGATCTGGAGCACGCGCGTCAGCCGCGTATCGGGACTGACATAGATGAATTCGGGCGTCATGACGTCGCCGATCCTGCGGCTCATCAGGTCGTGGTAGCGCGGCAACATTTGGCTCGGTGAGAACGCGAAGCACTTCAGGATGTCGAATTTGGTGACGATGCCGACCACCTGCCCGTCGTCCTCGACCGGATAGGAGTTGAAATCGTCGGTTTCGAACATCTCGCTGAGTGCGAGCAGGTCCTGATCGCGCTGCACCGTCCTGACGTTGCGCGTCATGTAGCCGTCGACGGTCTCTTCGAGAAACTTGTACACGGCGCTTCCTCCGATTTTGTTTTTGGCCGGCGGCCGTCAGTGCGACAGCAGCACGCAACGGGAGGATTGCGTGACGAGATATTCGGTGACGCCGCCGAGGATCAGCTCGCGAAAGCGCGAATGACCATAGGCGCCCGCGACGATCAGGCCGGCGCCGACGTCGCCGGCAATTCTCTCCAATCGCATGGCGGTGGCTTCGCGTCCCGCTATGTCCGGAACGCGTGCGGTCGCGGTGATGCCGTGACGGGCGAGCCAGGCGGCAACGTCGGTGACGCCGGCCACCATGGCCGAACGGTCGTCACCCTGTTCCGGAATTTCGACGACGGCGACATTCCTGGCTTTGCGCATCATCGGCAACGCAGCAGCCACGGCCCGCCGCGATTCCGGTGTGTCCTTCCACGCCACCAGCACGCTGCGCAGATCGAGCCAGTTGATCCGGTCCGGCACCACGAGCAGCGGACGGCCCGCCTGCATCACCAGGTCCTTGGGGCTTGCCAGCGCGAAGGCGTCGGAGAAAGCCGGGCTGTGTCCGCCGCTGACGATGATGTCGGCACAGCGCGCCTGCGCCAGCACGAATCGCGCCGGAAAATCCATGGCACTGCGCCACTCCGCGCGGCCGCCGCGATTTTGCGTGGCGGCACGGAACTGAGCCTCCAGATCGGCAAGACGCGTCTTGATGGAAGCCTCCTCCTGATCGATCAGGCTCTGCGCCGCGGCGCCGTCGGCAAAATAGAGCGGCGGCGCGAACCGCGCTGCGGCAACCCCGATGAGAGCCGCCTCGAATCGCTCGGCGAGCTCGCCCGCGACCTGAAGACGCGCCTCATTGGGCTGATCGAGCGCCAGACTGACCATCACGGTCGCATATGTCATCGGGTATCTCCGCACAGCTGTGAACTGACGGGAAATCTAGCCTCGCCGGGACCGAGCGAGATGAGGCAGATCAAATTGGCGGGCGCCTTGCCGGAAATCCGCCAATGGACTCAGACATCCGAACTTGCCTCCGGCGGAGCCATGGGCGAAATTGCGGCCACGATGGCGGCAAATCAGCTGGCCATGAGACAAATGGAGCCACCGCTTGTGCCGACCCGTGTAACGCATCCGCCGGACGACAGTCGCGGCGAGCATTTCCGGGTCCGGATCGAGGGGTTCGGCGTCGGCACCTGGGATCTCGATCTCACGACACGGGAATTGGACTGGTCGGATACGGCCAGCAGCCTGCTCGGTGTCGAGCAGGGCCAACCGGCGAACTACGATCTCTTCCTGTCACGCCTCGAACCCAAGGACCGCGAACGGGTGGAGAGTGCGATCAAGCGCGTTTCCGAACGCGGCGGCAGCTTTGACGTCTCCTTCAGGGTTTCGAACGATTCCGGCAGCGGACAGTGGATCCGCGCCCGGGCGGGAGTCATTCGCGACGACGCCGGCGTCGCCCGTCATCTCAGCGGCATCCTCCTCGACATCGACGAGGAGAAGCAGGTCGAGGAAGCGCTGCGCACGCGCGAGACCCACCTCCGCTCCATCCTTCACACCATTCCCGATGCCATGATCGTCATCGACGGCCACGGCATCATGCAGCTGTTCAGCACGGCCGCCGAGCGCCTGTTCGGCTGGTCCGAGCACGAAGCCATCGGCCAGAACGTCAGCATCCTGATGCCGGAGCCGGATCGCGGCCGCCACGACAGCTACATCGCGCGCTATCGCACGACCAGCGATCCGCACATCATCGGCATCGGCCGCATCGTGACCGGCAAGCGCCGCGACGGCACCACTTTCCCGATGCATCTGTCGATCGGCGAGATGGAGTCCGGCGGGCAACCCTATTTCACGGGCTTCGTCCGCGACCTCACCGAGCACCAGCAGACCCAGGCGAGGCTCCAGGAATTGCAGTCCGAGCTCGTCCACGTCTCGCGGTTGACCGCGATGGGCGAAATGGCCTCCGCGCTCGCCCACGAGATCAACCAGCCGCTCGCCGCAATCAGCAACTACATGAAGGGCTCGCGGCGGCTGCTCGCCGGCAGCAGCGATCCCAACACGCCGAAGATCGAGAGCGCGATGGATCGCGCGGCGGAGCAGGCCTTGCGCGCCGGCCAGATCATCCGGCGCCTGCGCGACTTCGTCTCGCGCGGCGAGTCCGAGAAGCGGGTCGAGAGCCTGTCCAAGCTGATCGAGGAAGCCGGCGCGCTCGGTCTTGCCGGCGCGCGCGAGCAGAACGTGCAGCTTCGTTTCAGCCTCGATCCGAACGCCGATCTCGTCCTCGCCGACCGCGTGCAGATCCAGCAAGTGCTGGTCAATCTGTTCCGCAACGCGCTGGAGGCAATGGCGCAATCGCCGCGGCGCGAGCTCGTCGTTGCCAACACGCGCGTCGCCGACGACATGATCGAGATCGAGGTCGCCGACACCGGCTCCGGTTTCCAGGACGACGTCATTCCGAACCTGTTCCAGACTTTCTTCACCACCAAAGACACCGGCATGGGGGTGGGACTGTCCATCAGCCGTTCGATCATCGAAGCTCACGGCGGCCGCATGTGGGCCGAGAGCAACGCATCGGGCGGCGCGACATTCCGCTTCACACTGCCGGCAGCCGACGAGACCTGAGCAATGACGACCAAGGGACATGTCTACGTCATCGACGACGACGCCGCGATGCGGGACTCGCTGAGCTTCCTGCTGGAATCCTCCGGCCTCAGTGTCACGCTGTTCGACAACGCGCAAAACTTCCTCGACGCCTTGCCCGGCCTCGCCTTCGGTTGCGTCGTCTCCGACGTGCGCATGCCCGGCCTCGACGGCATCGAGCTGTTGAAGCGGATGAAAGCGCAGGCCAGCCCGTTTCCGATCCTGATCATGACCGGGCACGGCGACGTGCCCCTCGCAGTCGAGGCGATGAAGCTCGGGGCGGTCGATTTTCTCGAGAAGCCTTTCGAGGACGATCGCCTCACCGCCATGATCGAGACCGCGATCCGTCAGGCCGAGCCGGCGGCCAAGAACGAGGCCATCGCACAGGACGTCGCCGCCCGCGTCGCGTCCCTGAGCCCCAGAGAGCGCCAGGTCATGGAGGGCCTGATCGCCGGCCTGTCCAACAAGCTGATCGCCCGCGACTACGACATCAGTCCCCGCACCATCGAGGTCTACCGGGCCAATGTCATGACCAAGATGCAGGCGGGCAGCCTGTCGGAGCTGGTCCGGCTGGCGATGCGCGCCGGCATGCTGAAGGATTGAGGCAAGCGGGCTTGAGCCAAGTCAATTCGGCCCGCGCCGGCTGTGATAGCCAAGGCTGCATGATCGAGATTGGCTCGCACCCCCAGCGGCTCCCAATGATTTCAGCGGCAAAGCCCACCATCTATGTGGTCGACGATGATGCCGCCGTCCTGGGCTCCCTGCAATTTCTGCTGGAAACCGACGGTTTTGCCGTGCGGACCTTCAGGAATGCGGCCGCCCTGCTCAATGCCGGCGGCGCCCCGGGGGCCGACTGCTATGTGATCGACTACAAGATGCCCGACATCAACGGCATCGAGCTGGCCGGCCGGCTGCGCCAGTTCGACGAGGGCACGCCCGTGATCCTGATCACCGGCTATCCCGACCGCAATATCTCAGCCCGGGCGGCGGCGGCAGGCGTCAAAGACGTGGTTTTGAAGCCGCTTCTGGACGAAAACCTGGTCAAGCGCATCCGTCACGCCATCCAGGCCCGCCGCGGAAATTGACCTACGGGATTGTACGTAAGGCAACCTCCTTAAGATATCGCGCGAAATTTTCGAAGCACCTGTTACCGCGTACCAAAGCGTCATCACAACGGAGATGGCGCAGATGCTGACCGAGACGCTCAACACCCAGGCGATCAACACGCAAGTTCGTGGCAAGATCGCCCCTGCCCATCCCGTGACCGACCAGTTCGGCGCGATCACCGGCCATGTCGGTCTCGTCGCCACCGAGTTCTCCTACCGCAAGGAGGAGGAGATCTACGGCGAGGACGAGCCGGCAGAGTATGTCTACCAGGTCGTCACCGGCGCCGTGCGCAGTTACAAGCTCCTCTCCGACGGCCGCCGCCAGATCGGCGCCTTCCATCTTCCCGGCGACGTGTTCGGCCTCGAATCCGGCTCGACCCACCGCCTCGCCGCCGAAGCGATCATCGACACCAATGTGCGCCTCGTGAAGCGCGCGAGCCTGGAGAAGGCCGCCGGCACCGACGTGCAGGTCGCCCGCAAGCTCTGGGCCATCACCGCCGGCGAGCTGCGTCACGCCGAAGACCACATGCTGCTGCTCGGACGCAAGACCGCGATGGAGCGCGTTGCGACCTTCCTGCTTGAAATGGACCGCCGCCTCGCGGTGGCCGGCATGATGGCGCTGCCGATGTGCCGTCGCGACATCGGCGACTATCTCGGCCTGACGCTGGAAACCGTCTCGCGCGCGCTGTCGCAGCTCCACGCCCAGGGCATTCTGGGCTTCTCCGGCGCCCGCCAGATCGTGCTGCGCAACCGGGGGCGCCTGCACAATCTCGACGCCTGATATCTGTCTTCCCCCCACTTATTTGGCCGGTTGACGTCGTTCAGCCGGCCACTTCTTTTGTGGCGACGAAGCTTGTGCGGCGCGTCTCCGGCATCACGAGCAGAATCAGAAGAAATCCCGTCGCAGCGATGCTCGCCAGCCCGAAGAAGGCCGTGGCGTTGCCGAATTTATCGCTGACATAGCCGCCGAGCGCCGTACTCAGCGACGCGCCGATGCCCGTTGCCGTGCCGACGATGCCCTGCGCCAGATTGAAATGTCCGCTGCCGAAAGCGACATCGGCCACGATCAACGGAATCATCACCGCGAACACCGCGGCCGTGAAGCCGTCAAACACCTGTACCAGCACCAGCAGATAGGGATCGCGTACGGTTGCGAACAGCGCGCCGCGGATCGCCAGCGCGCCGAATCCGATCAGCAGCAACGGCCGCCGGCCCCAGAGCTGCGCCTTGCGACCGACGGTCGGCGATAGCAGCGCGACAATGGCCTGCGGCACGACGATGCAGAACGCGACCAGCACGGTCGCCCACTGGCTCGACCGCGCCGTTACCGCACTCGCCATCAGTGGCATCATCGCAGCGTTCGCCAGCTGCAACAGCAGCACGCTCAGCGCGAAAATGATCAGCGGCTTTTGCCGGATCAGATGCCAGAGATTGGTATCGCCGCGATCCTCCGCCTCGCGCGGCATCTCGCCGTGACAGCGCCTGATATCCACCTCCTCCTCGCGGATACGCGACAGCGCGATCAGGGTCGGAATCACCAGCAGGAAGGTGACAAGAAAGACCGAGCGGCTCGACAGCAAATAGCCTGCGGTGCCCATCACCGCAGCGGCAACGCCGTTGCCAAGCGACGCAAACCGCGCGTTGCGGCCGAGCCGCTCGCCAATCGCGAACGGACCGACGAGACCGAGACTGATCGCGGCAATCGCCGGTCCGAGCACGCAGCTCGCCGCCGCGTGAAGCGTTGCGGCGGCCACCACCACGGGGAAGATCGGCATCGCCGCATAAGCGAGTGCGCAACAGCCGATGGTCGCAATCGCGAGTCCGGCCACCAGCCGCTCGGATTTTGCGGCATCGATGATCGCGCCGCCCGGCATCTGACCGATCAGGGCGACGATGCCGCCAATCGACAGCACCAGGCCGATCTCGACCTGGGTCCATTTCTGCGTCGTGAGGTAAACCGCGATGAAGGGACCGAACCCGGTCTGTACATCGGCAAGGAAGAAGATGAACCAGTCGAGGCCGCGCAGGCTCTGCCGCGACGGCGCCGGAAGGCCCGCAGGCGGAGGCCCGGCGACGTTGTCCTGTTCAACGCGGCCTTCGCGATCTGCATGGTTCGGCTTCGACAAGAGCACAGACGGACAGCCCTCCCTCCGTCACTGAACGGCTTGCAGCGGTTGAAGGCTGCCGGACGCGCCGAGCACGACCATTGGTGTGTCTTCCTTGTACTCGGGCGCGGCGGCAACCTGCGCCTTGGTCAGTTCCAGCGTGATGCTGTCCTTCTTGTTGACAATCTTTCCGAACCGCATGGCGTTCCAATCCACCACGATCTTGCGGCTGCCGACGCCGAGGAACCCGCCGAAATCGATCACGGCGGCGCGCACGTGGCCGGTGCGGTCGACGATGATGTCGACGATGCGGCCCATGTCCTCGTCGGCGGCGCTACGCACATCGCGACCGAGCACGCCGTGGGCATCGCTCGCGCCGATGATGGTCACCGAGGGCGGCGGCGCACCGTCTTTCGGCGTAATGGTCACGGTAGACGCCGGCGGCTGCGCCGTGGCCGGCGCATTCGCCTCACTCGGAGGCGTCGTGGGCGTCTCCTCCGCCGCGCGGGAAACGGCAACCGTCAGGCCCGCGACGATCGCCACGCTCAGGACCAACCATCCAACGGTACGCATGACACCCTCCTCGCTGGCGCCGCTAGCGCGCCAGCACGATCGACACCTGGATCTGTCCGCGCGTGCGCAGCACTTCCAGGGCAACGTCGTCGCCGTGGCGGCTGACGCGCAGGTCGACGCTGGACTCGCCGAGGCGCAGATCGCGCAAAATCACCTCGTGCAGGAACGCCGGCAGATGCGGGTTGCGCAGGCGAATCTCGCCGCGCGCGACGTCGAACTCGATGCCGAGCGCGGCCTCCAGCAGCGTGAACGGCGTCGCGCTGGCCCATGCCTGCGGCGCGCAAGCCACCGGATAGAGCGTCGGGCCGCGCCGCTTCTCGCGGCGGAAGCCGCAGAACAATTCGGGCAGCCGCCGCAGATCCATATAGGTCGCGGCGTCGAACAGCCCCTTGAAAACATGAGCGACCGAATGCTTGAGACCGTAACGCGCAAGCCCGAGCGCGATCAGCGCGTTGTCGTGCGGCCAGATCGAGCCGTCATGATAGGACATCGGATTGTAGCGCACCTCGCCCACCGCGACGGTGCGGATACCCCAGCCCGAGAAGAAATGCGGACCCATCAGGTCGGCCGCGACCAGCCGGGCACGGTCCTCGCGGATCATGCCTGAGAACAGTACCTGTCCGGCATTGGAGGTCCGCACCTTGCAGGGCCGCTTCTTGCCATCGAGCGCGAGCGCGTAGGTGCCAAGCTCCTCGCACCAGAACGCCTTTTCGAAGCGCTCGGCCAGCGCCTCGGCTTGCGCCTCGAGCTTTTTCGCGAGATCAGGCTTGCCGAGCTTCAGCGCACAGCGCGCCGCGAGATGCTTGGCGGCAAAGACGTAGCCCTGCACTTCCGCCAGCGCGAGATTGCCCTCGGCAAGCTGGCCGTCGGCGTGGAAGATTGCATCGTACGAGTCTTTCCAGCCTTGATTTGCCAGACCCTTCTCGGTGGCGCGCTGATATTCGACGAAGCCGTCCTGATCGGGGTCGCCGGGACCGTCGATCCAGGCAAGCCCCGCCTCGATCGAGGGCCACAGCTCCGTCAATGTCTTCTCGTCGCCGGTGCGCTCGAAATAACTGCCGGCCAGCAGGACGAACAAGGCGGTGGAATCGACGCTGCCGTAATATTGCGCGAACGGCACCTCCCGCAACGCGGCCATCTCGCCGCCGCGCATCTCGTGTAGAATTTTTCCCGGCGCCGCATCGTTGGCAGGATCGACAGCCTTGGCCTGGAAATGCGCGAGCCGCCGCAGCACACCCTTGGCGACGCGCGGGTCGACCCACAGCATCTGCAGCGCGGTGATGAGGCCGTCGCGGCCGAACGTCGTCGAATACCAGGGAATGCCGGCATAGGGATAACGCCCCTGCGGCGTCTCCGTCATCAGCATGTTGAGGTCGGCCATGGCCTGGCACAGCACCTCGTTGAAGATGTTGTTGGAGGTCTCGATGCTGGCCGCGCCCACGGTGGATTGCCGCATCTCGCGGCGATGCGCCAGCAGCCCCCTGAAGAAACGCGCCGGCTTCTCCGCGACGGGCCGGTTGCAGGACGCCGCCACGAACAGAGACTTCGACTCGTGCGGGTCCAGCTCGATCTGCCAGGTCGCGGCATTCACCGACAGCCTTGTCGGATGCGGATCGAAATGCAGGCCCGTGGTGCGCTCGGCATCGTCGAGGCCGCGATATTCGAACAGCACGTCGGCCGGGCCGAGCAGCTTGCTGGTGCCGGTGCCGCGGCGCGGGCGCCGCTCGCCGCGCACCTCGAACAGATCGGCGAAATCGTTGTCGAACAGCAACGTCAGCTCGAAGCTGGCCCGCCGGTCGCCGTGGTTCTGCACGCCGATGCGTTGATAGGCCGTGCCGTGCCACAGGAAGATCGTGCGCACGATGTGCAGCAGATCCTTCTGAAGCACGATGCGGCCCTGGCGATAGATATCGGGATTGGTAAGATCGACCGTCAACGCCGAATTGTCGTCGCGCAGATTGGAGCCGAGCAGCAGCGGCTGGAGGTCGTCGAGCACGAGCTCGAGCCGCGCCAGATAGCGCGTGTCGTGATTGAACAGACCATCGGGCCCGCCCGCGGACGCGCCGATGTCGCCATGGCTGTCCAGCACGATGAAGGTGTCGTCGTGCTTGAGCGAGCGGCGGGGCCGCGCGGCGGGCCCCGTCATCGGAATGTAGAACGCCTGCTCCGCCACGGCCTCCGCCGTCTGCGACGCCGGGATGATCTTGGTTGCGGCTTCGGCTGCCATGAGCTGCTCCCCTGCTGCCAGTGTTTCGAACGCGACCAACGCAGACGCAACAGTTGGGTTTACGCGGCGAACTTCGCGAGCCGGCTCATTTCCTGCGTCACCAGCTCACGGTAGGGACCGTGACCCTGCATCAGGCGATCGGGAGCGCCGTCCTCGATGATCTTGCCGTGCTTGAGCACGATCACCCGGTCGAAATTGCGCAGCGTCGCCAGCCGATGAGCGATCGCGATCACGGTGCGGCCGCGCATCAGGCGCGACAGCGCCTCGCGGATTGCCTCCTCGGATTCGCTGTCGAGCGCGGCGGTGGCCTCGTCGAGCAGCAGGATCGGCGCGTCCTTCACGAAGGCGCGCGCGATGGCGATGCGCTGGCGCTGGCCGCCCGACATTTTCACGCCGCGGTCGCCGACCATGGTGTCGAGCCCCTCCGGCAGGCTGTCGATGAAATCGCAGCGCGCCGCAATCGCCGCGCGCAGCACCTCGTCGTCGGTCGCGTTGGGGCGGCCGTAACGGATGTTCTCGCGAATCGACCTGTGGAACAGGGAAATGTCCTGCGGCACCACCGAGATCGCCTCGCGCAAGCTCTGCTGCGTCACCATGGAAATATCCTGACCGTCGATGGTCACGCTGCCTTCGTCGGCATCATAGAAGCGCTGAAGCAGCGTGAACAGCGTGGACTTGCCGCCGCCGGACTGGCCGACCAGGCCAACGCGCTGACCGGGCTGCAAGCGCAGGCTGAACCGCTCGAAGATTTTCTCGCTGCCGGGATAGCCGAAGGTGACGTTGTTGAACGCGATCGCGGCGCCGCTCTTGACCAGCGGCTCGGCCTCTGGGTGATCGCGCAGCTCGTGCGGGGTCAGAAGGGTCGCGATCGCCTCGGTCAGGCGTGCGACATGCTGGGTGACGTCGACCAGCGCCACCGCGAGATCGCGGGTCGCGCTCAGGATGGAGATGCCGAGCGTGCAGACCAGCACGACATCGCCGGTCGTCGCCTCGCCCTGCTGCCAGAGCGTGACTGCCCAGGCCATCAGCGCGATCGTCAGGAGCACGGTCACGGCGGCATGCAACAGCCGCAGCTTTTCCAGATAGCGCAGGCTGCGCCCGCGTGCATTGACCTCGCGGCTCACCGTGGCATCGAACCGCTCATGCTCGTGGCCGATGCCGCAGAAGGCACGCACCAGCGGCATGTTGCTGATAACGTCGATCATCTCGCCGTCGACGGCGGCGGCCTTGTCGGCGAAATCGTCATGCAGCGGCTTGCCGGCCGCGGCGAGACGGAACATCGCGAGCACCATGCCGCCGGCGATCACGATCAGGCCGAGTGCCATATAAGGACTGACGGTTCCAATCAGCGCGATCGCCGCAATTGTGGCGATGCATGGCGGCAACACATTCCACACGAACATGTTCTCGACGGTGAACACCGCGTTCGACGTCGCGGTGATCCGGCTCGTCAGCATGCCCGGCATGCGGTCGGAGAAATAGCTTGGCGCGTGTCCGGTCAGATGACGAAATATGTCACGGCGTAAATCGCCCGTGACCCGGACAAAGGTGAAGCTCGCTGTCCAGCTCGCGATCCGCCACAGGAAATTGTCGGCGGCGATCAGCGACATGAGCAGAATGAATGCCAGCCATACGCTGCCGCCATGCGAAGTTCCCGCTGACAGACTGTCGACCAGAAATTTGACGCCATACTGCGTGCCTACGGAGCAGGCAACGGCTGCAACGACAGCGGTCAGGATCACCAGATGCGATGCCAAACGCATCCGAAGATAGCGCAAGACAAAGGCAAATGGCCTGCGCGCGTATCCAGAGAGATGATCCATGTGACTACGACCCCGTCGTGAATGATTCAATTGTTCTTACTGACCGACTGAACATCGGTCAGCTCGCCTCGGTTCCCGGGCAACACCATCACGACATGCGGATGCGGACGATCTGCGAAGAAGGGATGGCAGCATCGAGACAAGCGCGCTGAGTGTCGAAGAAGTAACGTTCGTGGAAGGAACTTCGCAAATGCGAGAACGTTCCCCTCGCGGCATGCCGGTGCCGACACACGGCGGGGGTTTTTAACATCCATGATCGCACAGAGGAGATGGTGAGATGCGCATCGCGCAGGTAGCTCCGTTGACGGAGGCTGTTCCACCCAAGCTGTATGGCGGCACCGAGCGGGTGGTGCACTGGTTGACGGAAGAGTTGGTTGCTTTGGGTCACGACGTCACGCTGTTCGCCAGCGGCGACTCCCAGACGTCGGCGAAGCTGGACGCACTCTGGCCCCGGGCGCTTCGCCTCGACGGTTCCGTGCGCGATCCCAACGCGCTGCACATGGTGCTCCTGGAGCGCGTGCGGCAAAAATGTGACGACGAGGAGTTCGACTTCCTTCACTTCCATCTCGATTATTATCCGTGGTCGCTGTTCTACCGGCAGCCGACACCGTTCCTGACCACGCTGCACGGCCGGCTCGATCTGCCCGAGCATCAGCCGGTGTTCAACACCTTCTCGAAAGTGCCCGTGATCTCGATCTCGAACGCGCAACGCCGGCCGGTGCCGCAGGCCAATTGGGTCACGACGATCCATCACGGCCTGCCGGAAAACCTGCTGACACCGAAGCCGGCGAAACAGGAATATCTCGCCGTGCTCGGCCGCATCGCGCCCGAGAAAGGCGTCGACCGCGCCATCAAGATCGCGATGCATTGCGGCATCCCGCTGAAGATCGCGGCCAAGGTCGATCGCGCCGATCAGGATTACTATGACGAGCTGATCAAGCCGATGATCCAGAACAATCCGCTGGTCGATTTCATCGGCGAGATTGGCGATCACGAGAAGTCCGACTTCCTCAGCGGCGCGCTCGGACTTCTGCTGCCAATCGACTGGCCGGAGCCGTTCGGTCTGGTGATGATCGAAGCAATGGCCTGCGGCACGCCGGTCGTCGCCTTCAACCGCGGCTCGGTCCCCGAGATCATCGACGAGGGCCTCACCGGCTTCATCGTCGAGGACATCATCAGCGCGGCCGGCGTGGTGAACCGCCTGGCGGGGCTCGACCGCGCTGCGATCCGCAAGCAGTTCGAGAAGCGGTTCACGGCGCGTCGCATGGCACTGGACTATCTCGCGGCCTATCGCAGCCTCGCCGAAGAAAAGACGCCGCGGATCAAGCTGGTGAGCAGCGCGGAGTAGCGTCGCTCCAACACGAACTGTCATGCCCCGGCTTGACCGGGGCATCCAGTGCGCCGCAGCTTCTCGGCTCAAGCACCGCGGCCTCTGGAATACTGGATCGCCCGGTCGAGCCGGGCGAAGACACCGAGTGTGTGGCACCCCGCTCTATCAACTCGTCATTGCGAGCGTAGCGAAGCAATCCAGAGTCCCCTCCGTGGATCAATTCTGGATCGCTTCGCTGCGCTCGCAATGACGGAGAGAGCAGCGCCTAAACCACCGCCGCCCGCTTCGGCTCCACGATCTCGAACATCCGCGGGAATTCATCCATCAGGCCCATCAGCTCGGCGAGCCGCATCGGGTTGCCCGCGAGATTGACCTTGCCGGCGGCGACGGCTTCCGGAAAGCTCGTCAGCTTCGCGATGACTTCATCGAGTGTCGCGCGCGCGAGCGTGAAGCTCGCGTCCGCGCCTTCGGCCTGCACGCCCTCGGTATAGGTCAGCGCGCAATTCTCCAGATTGAGCACGTAGGTCTCGCCGGTGTCGGAAAAACGCCAGTTCAGCACGATGTGCTTGCCTTCCGCCTTCGGCCCGTTGAGGCGAATACCCAGCACATCCCAGAGCTGCGAGGTGCGCAACGCGGCCAGCGTTTCGCGCGCCATTGGCGGGCGTGCCGGAGTCTTCGGCATGCCCTGACGCAATTCCTGCGCGCCGAACAGATAGGAATTGCGCCAGGTCGAGCTTTCGGCGGCGTAGCCGAGCTGCTCCAGCGTATCCGCCAGCAGCGCGCGCGCCGCGGGGTTATCGGGCTCGGCAAAAACGAGATGGCCGAGCGCCTGCGCGACGAAACGAAACTCGCCCTTGTCAAAGTCTGTCCGTGCTCTCGCGAGGATCGCGTCGGCGCCCCCCATATACTCGACATACTTCTTCCCGGACTCCACCGGCGGCAGCGGATCGAGATTGACAGGATTGGCGTCGTACCAGCCGAGATATTTCTGGTAGATCGCCTTCACGTTATGCCGGATGTGACCGTAATAGCCGCGGCCATGCCACGCGCCCTCCAGGCTCTTCGGCAACTGGATCGTCTCGGCGATCTCGGCCGCGGTCAGGCCGTGATTCATCAGCCGGATGGTCTGGTCATGCGCGAATTTGTAGAGATCGCGCTGCTGGCGGATCATCGTGCCGATGCGCTCAGTGCCCCACACCGGCCAGTGATGCTGGCCGCACATCGCCTCCGCCTTGCCGTCCCAGAGCTGCAAGGCCTCGTTGAGGTACTTCGACCAGGCCAATGCGTCGCGCACGTCGGCGCCGCGGAACGGCAGCAGATTGTGGAAATTATGCGTGCAGTTCTCGGCGAGGTTCAGAACCCTGTAGCGCGGGATGAAGAAATGCATCTCCGCCGGCGCTTCACTGTTCGGCGCCATCTGGAATTCGAACTCGACGCCGTCGATCAGGCGCCTGTCGCCGGTCGCCATGATCAGGTCGGTCGGACGCAGCAGCGCGACGCCGCCTGCCGCCATCGACTTGCCGAGCCCGTTGTCGACCTGCCCGCGCACGCCCTTGGCGAGGAACGGCCCGAACTGGTATTGCGCCCGGCGCAGCATCGCCGGTCCCGCGATGATGTTCTCGGAGACCGCATGCTCCATGAACAGGTTCGGCGCGATGATCGGCACGCGGCCGTTCGCCAGCGCATCCTCCTCGAGCACGCCGCGCGCGCCGCCCCAATGGTCGGTGTGGGTATGGGTGAAGATGACGGCCGCGACCGGCTTCTGGCCGCGATGCTTGTAATAGAGATCGAGCGCGGCGCGCGCGCCCTCGATCGATGTCAGGGTGTCGACGATGATGACGCCGCTGTCGCCCTCGATCAGCGTCATGTTAGCGATGTCGAGCCCGCGCACCTGATAGATTCCGGGCACCACCTCGAACAGGCCATGATGCATATTGAGCCGCGCCTGCCGCCACAGGCTGGGATTGACGGTGGGCGGCGCCTCCTCGGTGGAGAGGAAGCCGTAGGGCCTTAGGCTCCAGACCGTCCGTCCTTGCGGATTGGTGATTTCCGCGTTGTCGATGGTGCCGAGGAAGCCGCGCGCGGCATCGTCGAAATCCCGCGTGTCGGAAAACGGCAGCGCATTGCGCATCGCCGTTTGCTGCGCGACGACGGACGGCGTTGCGTCCTTCGGCGTCTCGGCGGCTTCGATGCTGGTCATGAGGTTCCTCCCCGGCTCGTCTTGTCTGGGGAGACATCTAACCGCATCTCGAATGCGGTTCCAACCGCTCCTTACGCGGCGAGCCCTTCTGCGACCGGCTGGCCCGCAGCCGCCGTATCCGGCATGCGCAACTGCCGCGCCAGCACATAGCCGCCGCGGCTTTCCTTGGCGCGGTAGAGTGCCCGGTCGGAGCGTGACAGCAGCGCCTCCGCGGTTCGGCCGTCATTCGGCGCGACGGCGACGCCGACGCTCACGCCGAGCTCTATCATTTGGCCGTCAACGTCGTAGGGCGCGCTGACCGACTGCACGATACACGCTGCCATTGCTTCCGCGTCAGTCGCCGCGCGCTGGACCAGGACGAACTCGTCGCCGCCCATGCGGATCACGAGGTCGCCGGCCGCAGCGATCGCCTTGAGCCGTCCGGCGACCTGCTTGAGCAGCGCATCGCCGACGGGATGGCCGAAGCGGTCGTTCGCTTCCTTGAAACGATCGAGATCGAGCGTATGGACGGCGATCGTCCCGGCCGCCAGCATCGCGGGTAAATCCGTCGCCAGCACCGAGCGATTGGACAAGCCGGTCATCGGGTCGATGCGCGACAGCTGCTCGAACTGCCGCTTCAGCGTGATCTGGTTGATCGAGGCATTGAAGCTCAGCCGCACCATCTCGAAGCTTGCGACCACATACATCAGGATGAGGAGCCCGAGGCCGACATGGCGGAGGTCGGGTTGCATGAAGGTCACGACCGCCGCGGGCGCGGCGATCGCGACGAGATCGAGCAGCGCCGCGACGGGGCGCAGCGCCAGCCGCGCCACCACGCCGGCGCCGAAGCCGAATCCAATGCCGATCGCCATCACGGAACAGAGCGCATCGCCAAGCACGATGCTGCGCGCGGCAAACACGCCAAGCACCAATGCCGTCACCACGGTGCCGGCCACATAGCGCCGTTCCCAGATCGCGGCTTCGGCCCGGCCGAGCTGCGGCGGACGCGCGAGGCGGCGGCGGAATGCGACGATTTCGAGCAGGCGGACGACGGCCACCACGATGCCGACAACCGTCAACACCGCGGTCACCCTATCGCCGGTCTCGTAGGTCGTGATGGCACCGACCATCGCCTGGCAGGCGGCCGCGAGAACGGTGGGCATCGTCGTGCCATGCAGGCCCGTGATGACTTCCATGTGGACGGCGTCAGACATCGACGCCCGTCCGGTTTCCATTCTGTTGAACAACATGCCAGCCCCATCCGCTGGCATGTCTCTACCGGAGACCCGTAAAAATGGGTTCCCTGTTCAGCGATCGCATTTGAGCGCGCGGGTTTACCGCGCGTTAGCCATGTCTTCCGTCCACCATGCGACGCTCGGCTACATCCCCAGCAGCCTCGGCAGCCACAAGGACAGCCCCGGCCAGTAGGTCACGACCACGAGGAATCCCAGCATCGTCAGCAGCCACGGCCACACCGCGACCGTGAGCTCGGTAATGCCCATCTTGGCGATGCCTGAGGCCACGTAGAGATTGAGGCCGACAGGCGGATGGCAGAGGCCCACCTCCATGTTGACCGTCATCAGGATGCCGAAATGAATGGGATCGATGCCGAGCTTGACCGCAACCGGAAACAGGATCGGCGCCATGATCAGGATGATCGAGGACGGCTCCATCACGTTGCCTGCCAGCAGCAGCAGCAAATTGACGACGAGCAGGAAGCCGATCCACCCCAGGCCCTGGTCGATCATCCACTGCGCCAGCGCCTGCGGCACGTTCTCGTAGGTCATCAGGAACGAGAACAGCACCGCGTTGGTGATGATGTAGAGCAGCATCGCCGAAAGATTGGCCGATGACAGCAGCACCCGCGGCACGTCCCGCAGCTTGAGATCCTTGTAGATGAACACCGCGACGATGAAGGCGTAGACTGCGCTGACGGCGGCGGCTTCCGTCGGCGTGAACAGGCCGGTGTAGATGCCACCGATCACGATCACGATCAGCAGGATGCCCCAGATCGACTTGCGGAACGCGTCGAAGCGCTCCATCAGCGTGGCCTTCGGCATCCGCGGATAGTCGTTGCGCCAGGCGCGATAGAACGTCGTGACACCGAGCAGGAACGCCAGCACCAGTCCCGGCACGATTCCGGCGATGAACAGCTTGCCCACGGACGTGTTGGTGGAGACCGCGAAGAGAACCATCGGAATCGACGGCGGAATGAGAATGCCGAGCGAGCCCGATGTCGTAATCACGCCGGCGCCGAACCGCTTCGGGAATCCCTGCGCGACCATGGCGGGCAGGATCACCGAGCCGATCGCCACCACGGTCGCCGGCGACGAGCCGGAGATCGCGGCGAACAGCGCGCAGGCGACGACGCCGGACAGAGCAAGGCCGCCATACCAATGGCCGACCAGCGCCGTCGCGAAATTGATCATCCGGCGCGCGACGCCGCCATGGGTCAGGAAGTTGCCGGCGAGAATGAAGAACGGGATCGCCATGATCTCGAAGCTCTCGATGCCGGTGAACAGCTTCAGCGCCACCGATTCCGTTCGCACATCGGTCAGCGTGAACATGAAGCTGAGCACGGTGAGGCCCAGCGCGATCGAGATCGGCATGCCGGTCAGCATCAACGAGAGCAGGAGTCCGAACACGATGGCGACGCGCAGGCCCTGCGGCAGCGTGATGATATGGCCCGCATGCGCGAAGCAGATGGCGACGATCAGGACCGGCAGCAGCATCAGGATCCAGCCGAGCGGACTGCGCTCGTCCCGGACGACCTGGCTGCGCGTGACCGGCGCCGGATGTACCGGGTCCGGCTCGACACCTTCGACGTCGGCCATGTCGTGATGCGGCAGCTCGCCGGTGCGGTAGAACGACCATGCGACCTGGAGGAAGCGGAAGCACATCAGGCCGGAGCCGAGCGGGATGGTGAGATACACCATCCACATCGGCGCTTCCAAATCATTGGACTGCTGCCCGGTCTGCCACATCTGGCCGACGAAGGCGGCGCCGAAATAGGACACGATGGCGGTGAAGAGAGCACCGCACAGAAGACCGAAGGTGATGACGCGCCGGCGCGACCCGCCGGGCAGGACGTTGACGAGCACGTCGACACCGACATGGATGCCGGTGCGCACGCCATAGGCCGCGCCGAACTTCGCCATCCAGATGAACATGTAGATGCAGAGTTCCTGCGCCCAGGACAGGTCGAGCGCGGCAAGCCAGACGAACGCGGCGCGTGCGGGCACGGCGAGGAATGCCCAGTTGCGCGCCTCTGCCCATTTGGCGATGTCGATCGACAACCCGGCGCCATAGCGGTGCAGCACGGCGACGAAGATGAGCGACGTTGCGGCCGCGATCATCGTCGCGATCAGCCACTCCTCGAGATGATTGAGGAAACGATTCAACACGCGCAGCAATTTGGCCCCCGGAATTAGTCTGTCTTCAAGAGCGAAACGGCCGGGAGCGTGAGCACCCCCGACCGTTGGTGTTGTTGTGGTGGAAACGCGGTCGTCAGTTCATCTTGACGTCGAGTTCCTTGGCGACAAGATCGAGCACTTCCTGCCCGACTCGCCCCTTTGCCCATGTATACGTCGGCCGCATCGCTTCCTGCCATGCCTTGCGGTCGGCGTCAGTCAGATAATGCAGCGTGGTCTTGCCGGTTTTCTTGATCTCGGCCAGCGCGTCCTCGTTTTCCTGGCGCGCGATCGAGTTGGTATAGTCGGTCGCGTCCGCCATCGCCTTGTCGAGCTGGGTGCGGATATCGGGCGGCAGCCCGTTCCAGAACTTCGAGTTGACGATGACGGCATATTGCAGATGCGCATGATAGGACACGGTGATGTCCTTCTGCACCTCGTAGAATTTCTGCGTCAGGTAGTTGGATGCGGTGTTTTCGCAGCCGTCGACCACGCCGGTCTGGAGCGCCTGGTAGACTTCGGAGAACGCCATGATCTGCGGGATCGTCCCGAGCAAACGGAAATACTGGTCCGCGACCTTCGATCCGGAGATGCGGAATTTGAGGCCCTGGAAATCGGTCGGCTTTGTCAGCGCGCGGTTCGCCGAGAGCATGTGGAAGCCATTGTCCCAATAAGCGAGCCCGGTGATGCCCTTGGCCTCGAGCTTCTGGAACAGCCATTTGCCGACCGTGCCCTTGATAGCGCTGGTATAGGTCGCGTCGTCCTTGAACAGCCAGGGCAGGTCGAGCGCCTCGAATTCCTTGATGCCCAGCGGCGCGAATTTCGCGGTCGAAGGTGCCAGCATGTGCACCGAGCCGAGCTGGAGCGCATCGATCTCCTCCTTGTCCTTGTAGAGCGTGGAGTTCGGATAGACTTCAACCTTGACCTTGCCGTCGGTGTACTTCTCGGCGAGCTCCTTGAACTTCAGCGCGCCCTTCCCCTTCGGGGTGTCGTTGGCGACGACATGGCTGAACTTGATGACGATGGGGCTTTGGGCCTGGGCCAGATCAGGCGTTAAGGCGGGAGCGAGGGCGAACGCGGCCGCAGCGACCGCGAGAAGCAGTTTTCGCATGAAGGACCTCCCCAACAACCTCGGATGACCGGGTCTTTTTTGTTTTACGTCGTCAGTAGTGGCAGCAATCGACCACCCGAACAACTAGACCTAAGCCCAATTTGCCGCAGGCAAACTATCTTGACGTCTGTTGGTGACGCAACCCGGTACGCGGTTCGTGCCCAAGAAGCGAGCGTTCATATCGCATTGCGGTAGTCGCATCAGCCTTTGCGCTGGGCCACCATGAACAAACGCCGGAACGGAAACAGCGTCTGCCCCGCGGCATTCTTCGGGTACGCCTTTGCGACCCGCATCCCATAGGCCGCCTCGAACGCGGCCTTCTCGTCGCCCTGCAGGATGTCGAGATAGCGCGTGAGCCAGGTCCCCTTGGTCCATTCCTTCACGGGGTTTTCGCCTTCGAGCACCTGGAGATATTCGGTCTCCCAGATGTCGATGTTCTGGGACAGCGGCAAAAGAAGAGCGTGATAATAGGCCGGCCCCTCGACCGGCGGCGGGATCACGAGATGCTCGACCTTGGACCGCCACGGACCGTCGAGCGCGGTCTCCCCGATCAGCACATGCGAGGGCGCCAGAAAGTTACGCGGCATCTGCACCGCGAGCATGCCGCCGGGCGTCACCTTCTCCATGACCGAAGGGAAGAGTGCCGCATGATTGGGCAGCCAGTGCAGTGCGGCATTTGAATAGACGACGTCGTATTGCTTCGCGGGACGCCACTGGCCAAGATCTTCGTGGGACCATTCCACGTCGGGCGCCGCCTTGCGGCCGGCGGCAACCATCTCGGCCGAGCCCTCGACGCCCGTTACGGTCGCATCGGGCCAGCGCTCCTTGATCAGTCGGGTGACGTTGCCGGCGCCGGCGCCGAGATCGGCAATCGTGCGCGGACCCGCATCCGGAATCCGCATCAGGAGGTCGACAGCGGGCCGGAGCCGGTGGCCGGAGAATTTCAGATATTGCTGCGGATCCCAGACCATCACCGAACGCCTTTTCTTTTTCGTGTTTCCTTCGCGATGGCTGTTGGTTACCACTGCTCGTCCCGGTCGGGCAAATCGCCGCACCCGGGACGGGCAGGAAACGAACAACAAAACGAACGCCAAAAATCAAAAACCAGAACAAGAAAGCGTGTGACCATGGACCTCGGGCTCAAATCGAAAACCGCTGTCGTCACCGGAGCCAGCATCGGCATCGGCCGCGCCATCGCCAAGGGCCTCGCGGCCGAAGGCGTGCATGTCGTCGGCGTGGCGCGGCGCACCGATTTGCTCGCCGAGCTGGTGAAGGAAGTCGGCCCCGGACTTATCACGCCCCTCGAGCAGGACGTGATAGCAAAGGACGCGGCGGAGAAAATCGCGGCTTTCGCGATCAAGGAGCTCGGCCATGTCGACATCCTCATCAACAACGCCGGCGGCAGCCGTCCGCTGCCGGTCGATGCGCCCGACAGCAAATGGGATGAGGCGATCGCGCTCAACTTCACCAGCTACCGCCGCATCGCGCATGCGCTGCTGCCGCAGATGATCGAACGCAAATGGGGCCGCATCGTCAACATCACCGGCAAGTCCGAGCCGGAAGGCCTCAACGCCGCCTTCGCCGCAAAGGCCGCCGTGCACGCCTGGGCCAAGGGCCTGTCGCGCGAGATCGGCGAGCACGGCATCACCATCAACTGCATCCCGCCCGGCCGCATCATGAGCGAACAGATCCGCCGCAATTATCCGCCGGAGTACCGCGAGCGTTTTGCGGAAGAAGAGATTCCGGTCGGCTATTGGGGCGAGCCGGAGGATCTGGCCGCACTCGTGGTGTTTCTGGCCTCGCCGGTGGCGCGGTACATCACGGGGACGGTGATCCCGGTGGATGGGGGATTGCGGCGGTATCAGTTTTGAGAGCGGACATCGCGAGCGCTGCTTGATAGCCAATGCACGCAATTACGAGAAAGAAGATGCCACGCCCACTTACTTCCAAAGAGCGTGATTTAGTCGCCTTTATCCTAGGTCAGCACTCACCTTTGCAGGGCCATTTTGATCTCGTAGAAGAAATGAACGACGGTGAGATGGGCAGCCTTCGCTTTGTCGGCACGGCAGACCGGCGTTTCGGCAGATGTATTGGTGAAGCCGAATTCGACGACGCCGATGGAGTGCTAGTGTCAGTCGCGCTGAACGCCGATCAACACGGAGAGCTGTTCGAGCTCGATCTTTGGAAAGTCGATTTTTCGCCACTACAAAAGATCGCAGCTCTGACTGAACTCCGATCCCCGAATGGTGGTCGTCACGGTCCGTAGGATGGGTAGAGCGCAGCGAAACCCATCGACGGCATCCGACGTGAAACGCGATGGGTTTCGCAAGTGCTCTACCCATCCTACGACCTACTATTCATGAAGCAGTGTTTGCCAGTCTGAAGGCACCGCGCCGTCCGGTCCGGGCACCGGCTGATCCAGCGGATGCGCGTGAGGGCCTTGAAGCTTCGGGCCGGCGAAAGCCTCTCCTGTGCGATAGTCGTAAAACCATCGTTCACCCGGCTCGAAGCTGGTGATGATCGGGTGACCTGTCGCCGCGTTGTGCTTCGTTGCATGCTGACTTGGTGACGTATCACAGCAGCCGATGTGGCCGCATTCGACACATCTGCGAAGATGAAACCACCATCCGCCTGCAGCCGAGCATTCCACGCAACCCGTTCCGCTTGGCTTGGCCGCAAGGTTGATGCCATCGCTCTCAGACTTCATCGGTCAACTCACTGGAAGTGCCCGCGATCACCGCAGATGCATTCACGTCGCGATCTCCGCCACCATTGCATTTTGCCAGTGTTTTGCCCGACGGGTCAACGTCGCCACAGCCGGGAGCCTCTCGGGGTACATGAGGGACGTGCGTTCACGCAAAGTTGCGGCCGCGATACGCAGGCGTAACACAAGGCATCGTTCGGCGACGAAAAATCGGCACATTCCAATCCTCAACAATCACGGCCACGCTGCAGCCGCGCCGCGGACGACGCATGAACGAAACATTCTGCCGATGGAAGCACCGCGGGTCTTGGCTTTTGCCGATCCGTCACGGGAGACACGCATATGAACAAATGGGATCAAAAATCCGGAGGGCATCACCCCTGTCCCACCTGTTACGGCCCGTCCTCGTCGCGCCGCAGCTTTCTCGCGGGAGTGGGTGCACTTGGCGTTGCCTCGGCCATCCCCGCCGTCGCGGCGCGCGGACAGACCAGGCCGGTGCTCATCGATACTCATCTTCATTTTTATCCGCCCAAATATCAAAAGCTCTGGCTCGGCTACGAAGACGCACGCAAGCAGCCGCACTTTCCCGGCCAGGTCGCCTGGACCCGTGAGAAGCTCATCGAGGACATGGACCGCAATGGCATACGCACGGGCATCCTGTCGGTCGCCTCCACGCCGGGCGTGTGGTTCGACCTCGGACCGGCGGAAGCGGGCCGGCTCGCGCGCACTTGCAACGAATATGCCGCGGAGATGATGCGCGATCATCCGGGCCGCTTCGGCCTGTTCGCGACCCTGTCGATGCTGGATATCGATGCCACGCTCAAGGAGATCGACCATGCGTTCGACGTGCTGAAGGCCGACGGGATCGGGCTGCAAAGCAGCTACGGCGACAAATGGCTCGGCAATCCCGCCTACAGGCCGGTGTTCGAGGAGCTGAACCGTCGCAAGGCGGTCGTTTACGTGCATCCGCTGGTCGCGAGTTGCTGTAGTGCGCTCAGTGTCGGCACGTTTCCGGCGGTGATCGAAGTCCCGCACGACACCACACGCACCGTGACGAGCCTCCTGCTCGGCGGTTCGTTTGCCCGCCACCGTGACATCAAATGGCTGTTCTCGCACGCCGGCGGTACGATCCCGATGATGGCGGGGCGGATCAATTCGTTCTACGGGGCGCGGCCCGACCTGAAGGAGTTCGCGCCGGAGGGGATCGAAGGCGAACTGGCCCGGCTTCACTACGACACCGCGAATGCGACCTTCGCGCCGTCCATGGCCGCTCTGCTCAAGCTCGTCCCCGCCTCCCAGATCACCTATGGCAGCGACTATCCGTATTTCGGCCTCGGCCAGTTCGCGCAGTTGCAGAAGCTTGGCCTCCCGCCGGGGGATCTCGATGCGATCGGCCATGGGACCGCGACACGTCTCGTTCCCCGGTTGCAGGGTTAGAGCATCGCGCAGCGTCACCTGACGGCGCGGCGATGCGCGACATAAATGCTTGACCTAGACCAGCCCGTAGGACGTCATTGCGAGCGTAGCGAAGCAATCCAGGGTCTTTCCGCAGAGGCAGTCTGGATTGCTTCGCTACGCTCGCAATGACGGAGTGCGCGTGCGACAGCCTTGCCACCGTCACTGTGTCGAATTGTCCTGACCCGATCCGCCGTTCGGGCTGAAACCTTAAGCCGCTTTGCTGCGTTGCCGACCGCCGTGATTTGAAGGCGGCCTTCGTTTCAGGACTTTGCCTTGAACAGATTCGACATCGGCGTTCATTTCGTCGCGCTCGCCGCGGCATTCGCGCTCGCCGCCCCGATCGGATGGGACCGCGAGAAGCGGGCGCGAAGCGCGGGCCTGCGCACCTTTCCGCTGGTCGCGCTGGCGAGCTGCGGCTTCGTGCAGGCCAGCGAAAGCCTGCTGGTGCATTCGCCCGACGGGATGGCCAAGGTGATCGAGGGCCTGATCACCGGCATCGGCTTCATCGGCGGCGGCGCCATCCTCAAGCAGGGCAATTCGGTGCAGGGCACCGCGACCGCCGCAAGCCTGTGGGCGACCGGCGCCATCGGCGTCTCGGTCGGGCTCGGCAGCTACGACGTCGCGGTGACGATCGCCGTGTTCACGTTCCTGACGCTGCGATTGCTGACGCTCGTCAAGGAAGATGACGAGGAGGAGGAGGGAGAGCGCAGCCAGGGCGGCAAACCATAGCGCCTGCGAGCGCCCGCCGCGCGACAGACGCTTGATCTAGATCAAGCCCGCCGCGGCGTTGCTATCCCGGAATGCGTGCGGTGGCTGCGCAGAATGCGCCGCCCGCAAGCCAGGGAGATGATCGATCATGACCTCCTCGAATGTCCTGCGCACCCTCATTCTCGCCGGGGCCGGCGCCCTGCTCGGTACGGGCGCTCAGGCCGGGCCGATCCCGACGCATCTTTCGACGATGAAATCGATGGTCGATCAGACCACGACCGAAGTGCGATGGGTCGGCGGCTGGCGTGGCGGCTACGGCTATCGTGGCGTCGGCCCGGGTTACCGCGGTGGTGGTTGGGGCTATCGCGGCGGCTGGGGTTATCGCGGCTACGGTTATCGCGGGCTCGGTTATGGTGCGGTTGCCGGCGCCGTCGTCGGTGGCGCGATTGCGCGGAGCGCCTATTACGGCGGCTATGGCGGATCCTACGGTGGCTACTATGGCGGTTATCCCGCCTACGGCTACGGCACCCCGGCCGCATCGTATTACGGTTATGGCGGCGGCAATTACGGCTATGGCTATGGCTATGGCGGCGACAATTGCCCGCCCTCCGGCAGCTACTGGGCCTATTAGCGGGAAACATATTCGCCGCTTCGGAGGATGGCTCGCCACGGGCCGCCATTCTCCGCCGGGCCAATTCACCGCTGTGCCAGCGGGCGAGCGCACCTCATCCCTCGCCCACCGGCGGGACCACATACAGCGTCAGCGCAAACACCGCATAAATGAAGATCATGAGTGCGCCGACGAACCATGCTGAACTTCCACTCGTGGTGATGAAGGTTGCCGTGACCGTTGCAATCATCACCATGGTGACGGCGCCGGGCCAGAACTGAAGGTTCATCGGCGTGGGCCCGACGACATAGCTGAGCAGCACCAGCGCGGGTGCGACGAACAGCGCGATCTGCGAAGCGCTGCCGAGCGCGATGCTGACGACCATGTCGAGCCGGTTCTTGCGCGCCGCGGCAAAGGCCACCGCGAATTCGGCTGCAGCACCGACCAGCGAAACGATGATGAAACCGACGAAAGCCGGGCTCATTCCGAAGGTTTCCGCCGCCTTCTGTACCGATTCCACGAAGATCTCGCTCACCAGCGCGACCAGCACGGCGACGACCAGCAGCGTTCCGACCGCTAACCCGATCGGCCAGTGCGCCTCCTCGTTCTCGCCGTGACCGGCACTTGCGAACAATTCCTTGTGCGTCCCGAGCGAGAACCACAGGCCGAGCGCGTAAGCGGCGATCAGCAGGACCGAAATGCCGACGCTGAGCTTGTGAATGACGTTCCCGTCCTGGGGCAGGTGATCGAGGTCAGCGACCGCGGAAGGCGCCAGCAGGGCGACAGTTGCCATCAGCAGCAGGCCGGACGAGAGCCGCGCGCCGGCGCGGTTGTACTCCTGCACGTGGTAGCGCATGCCGCCGATCAGCAGGCAGGCGCCGAGCATGAACACCGCGTTGGTGACGATCGCGCCCGCAATCGAGGCCTTCACCAGCATGTACTGGCCCGCCCGCAGCGCCGTGATGGCGATGATCAGCTCCGTCAGGTTGCCGAGCGTCGCATTGAGCAGTCCGCCCACGGCATCGCCGGTCTTGGCAGCGACCGCTTCGGTGGCGTGGCTGAGCAGCGCCGCCAACGGCACGATCGCAAGCACGGCCAGCACGAACAGGAGCGTGTGGGAATGCGGCGCCATGGCCTCCGCCACCAGCACGATGGGCACGAAGACCAGCATCCAGAGCAAAGGCGTATGCCGGATTTCCCTGAGCAGGGTTTGCATGTCAGCCGCCCCTTTCCATCGATGCGTTGAGGGAAGGTCTGGCGGCCCTGCGGGGGAAGTATTGATCTGCCTCAATGTGAGGTGGGGAAGCGCGCCGCTGGATGACATGAAGCGGACATCGCGCACGATGAGAATGCGCCCTCGTCACCGACCGCTGGCACGATAGCATCATGCCAGTGTTTTGCCCGACGGGTCAACGTGACCACGGTCACGATGGTCGTCGTCACACGTTTCAAAAACCCCTTATCGATCAAGGGGCCTTCTACTGTGCATGGGGTTGTTTTTCGACTTTTTGTTTTGAGCCTAACAAAAAAACGCGCAAGCCCCTCACTCCGCTTGCAGGATCTCCGCGATTGCAGCCCCCGCCGCGATCGTGCCGAGCTTGCCGCCGACGTCACGCGTCGCCCTGCCCTCGCGAAGCGCCTTCGCCACCGCGGCCTCGATCGCACGCGCAGCCTCCTCGTAGCGCACGGCGCCGGTCTTCTCGCCGTGCCAGCCGAGCAGCAGCGCGGTCGACAGGATCAGCGAGACCGGATTGGCGACGTCCTGCCCCGCGATGTCGGGCGCCGAGCCGTGCGCGGCCTGCGCCATGGCGTAGCGGTCCCCGACATTGAGCGAGCCGCCGAGGCCGAGGCTGCCTGACAGCTCCGCCGTGAGATCGGAGAGAATATCGCCGAACATGTTGGTGGCGACGATGACGTCGAAGCGATCAGGGTTGCGCACCACATGCGCCATCATGGCATCGACCAGGATGTCGTCGACGGCAAGACCGGGATAGGCCTTCGCCGCCGCGCGGCAGATGTCGAGAAACATGCCGTCGCCGATCTTCAGCACATTGGCCTTGTGCACGATGGTCAGATGCTTGCGCCGCTTCATCGCCAGACGACACGCGGCATGCGCGATGCGCTCGCAGCAGAGGCGCGTGATCCGGCGCAGCGAGATCACGACGTCAGGCGTGACCAGCATCTCGCCATTGCCCTGCTCCATGTTGCGGTCGGCATAAAACCCTTCGGTATTCTCGCGGACGACGACGAGGTCGAACTCGCCGACCCGGCCGGGCCGGCCCGCATAGGTGCGCGCCGGCCTGACATTGGCGTAGAGGTCGAGGCTCTTGCGGAAGTAGCGCGATGGATTGATCTCGCCATGCGCCTCGTCCTTGAAGTCGAAGGTCGCTGTCGGCCCGAGGATCAGGCCGTCGGCGGCGCGGACGATGTCGAGCAGCTCGGGGCGCACCGTCGTGCCCGACAGCTTCAGGCTCGCGTGTCCCACCGCGTGCTCCTCCAGACGCACATTGAGCTGGAAGCGCTCGGAGGCCGCGCGCAGCACGCCCGATGTCGCGGCCGTGATCTCCGGTCCAATGCCGTCACCGGGCAGAACGACGATTTGCATGGCGATCCCCTGAAATTGCGGTCACGGCGATCATACGCCAGCGACAGGCACCATCGCCCAGCCTTCGCGCATACAATGCATGCGTGCTTGTGCCTGTGGAAGCGACCCCGGCCGTAGTACATGCCAAAAGTCCCCTTGAGGCACGCCGCCGGAGCAACGCGCGAACGCAATGACAATCACGTTACCCGCCGCCGCGCGCGAGCCCGACCACACCACGTCCGACGGCCTGCCGCCCGCGCAGCGGCGCTGGGCGATCGCCGCGATCTTCACCGCACTGGCGATGGCATCGCTCGACACCGCGATCGCCAACATCGCCCTGCCCTCCATTGCCGCCGACCTGCATGTCACGCCGGAGCAATCGGTCTGGGTCGTCAACGTCTACCAGATCGCGCTGGTGGCAACGCTGTTGCCGTTGGGCGCACTCGGCGAGATCGTCGGGCACCAGCGCATCTATCTCGGCGGCCTGATCCTGTTCACCATCGCCTCGCTGTTCTGCGCGGTGGCGTGGTCGCTGGACAGCCTGCTGGTCGCGCGTACGCTGCAAGGCCTGGGCGCCAGCGGCATCATGAGCGTCAACACGGCGCTGGTGCGCTTTGTCTATCCCGGCCGGATGCTCGGCCGCGGCTTTGGCCACAACGCGCTGGTGGTCGCGACCGCCTTTACCTTCGGTCCGTCGGTCGCCTCCGCCATCCTTGCGGTCGGTCCATGGCCGTGGCTGTTCGCCATCAACATCCCGTTCGGCCTCGTCGCGACCGGCATCGGCTTTGCGATGCTGCCGAAGACGCCGCGCGCCGATCACGGCTTTGATTTCCTCGGAGCGGCTCTCGCGTCGGCCTGTCTCGGCCTGTTCATCACCGGCATCGGCAGCGCCGCGCATAACCTGTCGCCTGTGATCGTAGGCGTCGAACTGGTCACCGCGCTCGTGCTCGGCTTCATCCTGATGCGCCGTCATGCCGATCATCCTGCGCCGATGCTGCCGATCGATTTGTTCGCCCGTCCGATGTTCGCGCTGTCGGCGGCAACCGCGGTGTGCTCGTTCGCCGTCCAAGGCCTCGCCTTCGTCTCGCTGCCGTTCTATTTCGAAGACGTGCTGGGACGTTCGCAGGTCGAGACCGGATTCTTCATGACGCCGTGGCCGCTGGTCGTCGGCATCATGGCGCCGATCGCGGGGCGCCTCTCCGATCGGCATGCGGTCGGGCTCTTGGGCGGCGTCGGGCTCGTGATGCTTGGCATCGGCATGGCGCTGCTCGCGATGCTGCCGTCCGATCCGGCCATCCCCGACATCATCTGGCGGATGGTGATCTGCGGCATGGGGTTCGGCTTCTTCCAGGCGCCGAACATGAAGGCGGTGATGTCGAGCGCGCCGCCCCATCGCAGCGGCAGCGCCTCCGGCATCGTCGCGACCGCGCGGCTGACGGGACAGACGACGGGTGCCGCGCTCGCGGCGGCCTGCTTCGCCATGGCCGGACACAACGGCGCCACCGTCGCGCTGGCGCTCGGCGCGGGCTTTGCCGCGCTCGGCGCCGTGATGAGCTTTCTGCGGCTGGCGGTGAAGGAGCGACTTTAGGCCAAATGCCGCGCCGCGGTCGCGTCGATCGTGGCTGCCACCGGGATGACTGTCTCGTCATCCAGCGCCGCAAGACGCGCGTCGATGGCCTCGATGACCTTGCGCGAGAACGGCCCGAGATGGGCATAGGCCGCGATCATCTGCACCGCGATGCGCGCCGATGACGTATCGCGCTTGGCGCAGTTCATGAAGGTCTGCCACAGCGGCCGCCCGTTCGGAATCGCGGTCACCACGCGATGCACCGTCTCCATCGCACCGACCTTGGCGCGGATGTCGCCTTCGGCGAGCTCATGGCGCTGCCTGGAGCGGTCGAGCAGCGTCATCAACTTGTCGATGCGGCCTGCATAAGCCGCCGGGCTATAGACGCGCTCGAGCACGGTCTTGTAGTCCATCAGGATATCGCGCAGCGGACGGACCGGATCGAAATTGATGCCGCCGGTGCACTGGTCGCCGCCCGTGGTCGACGCCAGATCGTGGTCCGCGTGCAGCCGGCCTTCCTTGGCGAGACGCCGCGTGAGCTGCGTGTTCGGCAACGCATAGAGCAGACCGACCATGGCGACGGGAATGGCGGCCTCCTCGATGAAGTCGACCATGGCGTCCGCCATCGCAACCTTCTCGCTGTCGAAGCCGACGATGAAGCCGGCGGTGACGAGCATGCCGGCGCCGTAGATCTTGTGAATGCTCTCGGCGATGTTGCGCCTTGTGTTCTGCTTCTTCCGCATCGCGACCAGCGTCGCGGGATCCGGGCTTTCGATGCCGACGAAGATGGCAAAGAAATTGGCCGCGCCCATCAGGTCGAGCAATTCCGGATCGTCGGCCAGATTGACCGAGGCTTCCGTCGACAATTCGAACGGATAGCCGTGCGCGCGCTGCCATTCTGCGAGCTGCGGCAGGAACTGCCGCAGCGACTTCTTGTTGCCGATGAAGTTGTCGTCGACGAAGTCGAGATGGCCGCGATAGCCCATCTGGTACAGCGTCTCGAGCTCGACAAACATCTGCTCGGTCGTCTTGGTCCTGGGCACGCGACCGTAGAGCTCAATGATGTCACAAAACTCGCAGGTGAACGGACAGCCGCGCGAATATTGCACACCGAGATAGAGATAGTCCTCGAACTTGAGCAGGTCGAAACGCGGCACCGGCGTGCTGGTGACGTCAGCCTGGAATTTCGGCGCGGTGAAGACGCCGGAGCGCGTCCCGCTCTCCCACGCCGCGATGAACTCCTCGATGACGCTCTCGGCCTCGCCGAGCACCCGGAAGTCCGCCTTCTCGTAGATGTGCGGGCTGGAGGTCGGATCGGGACCGCCGACGACCACCGGCTTGCCCGCGGCGCGGCAGACGTCGATCAGGCGCAGCGTGTCGGCCTGCTGCGGCAGCATTCCGCCGGTAAAGACGACATCGGCCCAGGCGAGATCCTCGTCACCGAAAGCTTGCGTGTTGCAATCGATCAGCCGGACCGTCCAGTCCTTCGGCAACATCGCGGCGACCGTGATCAGGCCGAGGGGAGCCGCGGGGCGCCGCACGCCCATCAGCTTGCAGGATTCGCCAAAGCTCCAGAACGACTCCGCCGTAAACAGCGGATAGAGCATCAGCACATTGCGAGGGCTCGCCACGTTCATGGAACTCCTTCTGACTCGGGTGCAGTGTAGCAAAGCGTTGCCGTCTTGCACCTCGTCAAAAGGGACAAACTGTCGCCGCAACGCAGCGTCGATCGGCTCTGGAACCGCCGTTAGCGTCGCCCCAAGCCGCATATCTGGCGTTTCGGGCTGGAACCGGGACCCCGGCTGAGCGAACCGATCAGGCGCGCTCGGTCGCCAGCATCTTCCGGCTGGTCGCCAGGACATCGCTGCACCAGGCGAAGAATGCGCCGAGAAACTCGCGGCCGGCCGCGTCGGTGCGGGCGTGCTGCCGCAACGTCTCGAACCCCGTCTCCATCCGCGAGGCATTGCGGGCGAGCAGCGCGCGGATGTCGTTCCGCACCTGCGGATCCTCTTCCTGCTCGAGCATGTGCACGTCGAGCTGGGTGACGTGGATGAACGAATATTGCGCGTGCAGCACCGCCGTCATCGGACGCGGCCGGTCAACCACGATCGGGCTGGCATAGAGCTCATCTTGCGGGTTGCTGATGATGCGGATCGCGTTCTCGTTGGCGACGCCGAACGCCCGCAGCTTGTGATGCGCCATTTCATGGACGATTGCCTGCGCGATCGCGAGCGGGCAGTTCACCGTGAGGCCGATGATTCCGAACCGCGCATCGACCGAATGGCTGGCCGAGCCAAGCCGGCCGGGCCCTTCGGTCGGCTGCTCGGTGTCGTGATAGCACTGGATGGTGTGCACGATCTCCGGCCACTGCCTTGCAGCGAGCGGCCAGCGGCGGACGTAATGAAGCGCCTGCTCCATGGCCGGGACGGCTTGTGCATCCGGGACGAAGCGCGGCGCGGGCAACAACGGATCCTCGGTGCGCAGGGCCACCTTGCCCTCCGCAATCGACGGCGCCCCGTTCACCGGAGGTCGTTGCGGCGGCAGCGGCCGCCACGGCGTCGGCTCGGTTTCGATCAGGCCGAGCGCAACGGCGGTGTCGTAACCATCGGCCTGCGGGCGTGCGGTGCGTTCCCAGTCAATCGACATCGCATTCATGGCGCATTCTCCTTCGAGCCGGTCAGTGCGGGCGGCCACGCGTCGCCGAGAGGGCCGCGGAGACCCGGCTTGCCCGTCCCGGCAGCAAGGCAAGCCCCAGCGTTGCCGCAAGCGTATCCATATCCCCAAAATGGCGCAGCGACCGGTCGGTGCCGATGACGATCACCGATCTCGCAACCGCATGGAGAGCGACGAGCGCTTCGCGATCGCCAAGCTGTTCCGGGTCAACGAAAGCGAGATCGATGCCTTCGGGCGAAAGACGAGACAGCGCCGCAAGCGCCTCCATGCTGGTCCCGCCGAGCACCGGCAATGACGCGCCAAGGCGACGGCGCGCGGCCCCTGCCGCCGCGGTATCTTCCTCGGTACCGTATAATTTCAGCTTTGGCTTCGTCTGCGCGATCAACTCCAGCAACAGGCCATCACCGCATCCGACGTGCACGGCCGTTGTGGCGCGACGCAACGCGGCGGTCTGCTCCCACACCACGGCGCTGAAACGCGAGCGCATGGCGAAGGGGCTTCCGAAACCGGCGGCTTCAAATCCGGTGCCGAGTTCGGCGAAGATGTCGGCGCTGTCCGCGAGTTCAACCGCGGACGCCTTTCGCTTTTCCGGGCGAAGCGCGGCTCCGGCACGACGAGGTTGCAACACGCCCTCGTCGGAGAGCCACGTGCAGCGGAATGCGGCCGTCGTGACCTCTGCAATTCCATTGACCAGCGAAGCATCGACGGTCCAACCCGCGATCTCTTCGAGCCAGCTCATTTCCTCGGCAAACCCGAGCTCGCGGCCGAGATCGATAAATGCGCGCGATCGATCGCACGTAGCCGAGCAGTCCGCCGAACACGGCGCGTGTCTCACCGGCCCTAGTCCCAGCACCGCCAGCGCGAAATGTGCGGGCATGGCCGCCATATCCTCGCGGGCGAGCAAGCTGGCCAATGGGTCGTTTCCGCCGTACCGAAGATGGTCCGCCCAGGATTTAGCGCAGCATGCGGGATAGCCAAACCGTATCGCCGCCTGCTCCAGATCATGCGCTGCCGATTCGGCAATCGATGCGTCGAGCGGCGTGGCACCGATCAAGAACGCATAGTCGAGCAGCCGCTTCGGCTCGTCGATCGTTGCCTCAAGCGGCCCGTCCGCGGCATAGCCTAGTGACGCCTTGATCGGCTTGGCCTCAAGACCGATCGACCGCACCCGCTCCGTCAAGGCCTCGATACCATCATAACCGGTCCACAGCACCGTCGCGGGAATGTGCTTGCGGCGTACCATCTCCAGTTCGATCGCGATCGCAACGTCGCGGAGACGGTCCAGACGTGGCTGCCAAATTGCGCGCGCTTGCGGTCCGCCAAAGCTGATGCGCTGCGCGGCTGCTTTGGCGATGGCGGGCTCCCGCGGCGCGGCCACGAGTGGAGGACGAGGCCAGGTCAACCAGCATGTCAGCCAGGCGGAGGTCATGGTGCGTCCGCCGGCTGGAGCAGCGAATGCAGGCTCGGATTGTCACCGATCGACCAGGCCGCGATCATTTTCGCTTCGAGATCGGACCGGCCCTCCGACCGGCTGATCGCGACTTCTCCGTTCACCCGAAGCTCGGTCTCGATGTCCTCGAACAGACCGAACCACACCGGGCAATCGATCGAGCGCATCCGCCAGTCGCCGCCGATCGCGGTGCCCGGACAATTGCCCTTGCACGCCAGGAAGAACCGGCAGCCCTGGCACCCGCCATCGGCTTGCGGCGTACGGTAAAGCGACAGCTGCCGCTCAAAGGCTTCGCGGCCGGCGCGCAAATGGGTCACGCCGTCCTTGTTGGTGCGGCCGCAATTGCCGAGCCGACCGTCGCTCTCGACGCCGACCACGGCACGCGTCGCATAGGGGTCGCAGGCGTGGAAGACGCACGAGGTGTGTGCATCATCGCCTCTCAGCATCGCAGCCATCTCGGCGAAGATGTCGAATTGAACCGATGGCAGCTCCTGTTCGAGCCGGCGCAGTCGCCGCAGCGCCACGAGGTTCTCCTGCGCACTGAGCGGCAGGCCTTCGCCGGCTTCCGTCTCGTCCTGCTCCAGCAGATGCAGGCGCAGCTTGCGTACGCCGAGGCTGCCGAGAAACACGATCCACGCACAGAGCACCTCCAGCCGATCCGGCGCAGCATTCATCCGGTTCAGCGTCACGATCACGTTCGGCGGCATGCCTTCCCGGCACAGCGTCTCGATCACCGCCTCGATGCGCGCGGTCGCCCGCCGTGTCGCCGGCAGACTCCCGGCCCAGCGGGCATCATTGAGCGGTCCCGGGCCGTCGATCGAGATACCGATCCGCACGTGGTATTTCCTGAACAGCTCGATGTCGCGCTCCTCGATCAGCGTGCCGTTGGTCTGCATGCCGACACCGCCGTGGCGGTCGAAGCCGAGCTGCATCAGGCGTTCGAGATCGGGCCGGCGCGTCATCATGATCTCGCCGCCGAACAGACTGAACGGCTCCGCCAGCCTGTCGAGCGTCGCGATGATCGCATCGAGATCGTAGCGCGTCGGCACGTTGCCGGCGGTGCGGATACCCTCCTGATAACAGTAGCGGCACTTGATGTTGCACCTGTCGCCGAGCGGGCGGACTTCGACGGTCATGGCTGCACCCGTTCGAGGTCGGCGGGCGCACTACGGACATCCGTCAAGCCCGCGAAAGCTGTCGTGCGTTCGCGCGGCAGAACGAATCCGAGCGGAAACTCGGCGCGGGCGTCGGCATCAAAAATCTCCCGACCGGCCTCCGTGACCAGCGATAACATCCTGCCGTCGATCTCGATCGCGAACCGCCGCGCCGAAATCGCATCCAATGCGGCCTCGATAGACGCCACCTCGAAACGATCCGCCAATTGCGCGACCACGTTCGGCCGCGTGCAAGGATTGCGCAGGAGGTTGAGCACGGCGACCTCGGCCGGTGTCGGGCAATAGAACGGCTGAAGCGCGCATGCGCGCGTGTCGCTGACGAGATGCGCGGTGCCGACGGCCGTCATCGTCAATTGCGGTGCGAAGGGCTGGTCGAACCATCGCGCGCGCCAGCCAGCGCTTGCGGCCTTGAGCGACACGAGGTCGTGCTCCCGGGCGGCGTCTGGCGCGTCGCCCTCGAAGAAATAGGCGAGGTCGGCGAGGTCCTCGTCCGGGACGTCGTAGATCGCGCCATAGGCCGGCATCGGCGTGACGTTACGAAAGCCGATCTCGGAGGCGCGCTCGAAATTGGGGCTGAAGCGATCGAGGCGGATGCGGCCGCAGCCGACCGGGGGCTGCAGATGTTCGAGCAGGGGAACCATGTTGGCGACGGCGTCGTAAGCGTCGCGCGGCTCGCCGGGAAACCCGTAGAGGATCGACCAGACCAGCCCGACACCGAGCTCGCGGCAATTGCGCAGCAGACGCAGGTTGAGCAGAGCACTCACGCCCTTGCGCATCAGATGCAGTACCGGGTCCGACAGGCTCTCGATGCCGGGCTGCAGCCACACAGTCCCGGCGAGCGCCAGCTTCTCGAGCTGCGCCTCGTCCATGTTGGCCTTGATCTCGTAGAAGAAGCGCAAGCCGTGCGCCGGGCGCTCGGCGAGCTTGCCCAGCACACCGTCGATATGGCTCATCCCCAGAATGTTGTCGGTCGCAGCGAAGCGTCCGATCCCGAACGCCGCATACAGTGTCTCGATCTCGCTGAGCACGCGCGGCGCCGACTTGGCCCGGAACGCCATGCCCTCGCCGTTCAGGCCGCAGAAGGTGCAGTGGTGCTTTTGCCCCCACCAGCAGCCGCGCGAGGACTCGAACGGAATCGAGGGGCGCACGCGCGCAGCTTCTGACAGCCCGTCAAGTTGCGCGAAATAATCGGCGTAATCGGGGATCGGCAGCGCATCCATCGTCGTCGGACCGGCCGCTGCGCCAGCCGTTGTCTGATCGCGAGCCAGGCATCCCGGCAGGCCGTTCGGCTGCTCGCCGCGCAGGATCGCCTCGACGGCCGGACCGAACACGGTGTCCGCCTCGCCGTTGAAGACATAGTCGATCTGCGGAAAGTTCTTCAGCAGCACCGCACCCATCGGCCCGTGACAATTGGCGCCGCCGAAGCAGATCACGACGGACGGATCACGCGCCTTGACGGCGGCCGCGATCGCGAGCGAAGCCACCGTCTGCTCGAACATCGAGGTGAAGCCGATGATTTTCGGCTGGCGCTCGAGCAGCCGGTCGGCTGCTTCCGCAACGAAGGACGGGATCACATCGCGGCGGATCTCGTAGAGCTGCGCGAACCCCTTGCGCTCGATGGCGGCACTGAGCTCGCCGATGTGGCGCTGCACCTGCGGCCGGTTGGGCCGCTTGCCGAGGCAATCGCCGAACAGCCAGTCGCCCGCGAGCAGATGGCTCGGCAGCTTCTCCGCAAGCTGCTCGTTCAGATCGAGCCCAATGCGATCGGCGAAGAGCAGATTCAGATAGAGCGTCTCGGCACGAATGCCCTTTTGCCGCAGCAGCGCCTGCAACAGGCCGAGCGCCGCCGATGGCCGCACCACGGACATCACCGGCGCCGAGCAGAACAGGACATCGGTGCTCATGGGACGGCCGCGACGTTGGCGGGCGCGGGCTGGCCGTCCAGCAGGATCTCGCAAGTCTCGATCTGGCTGCGTCGCGATTCCGCCGCGGCGCGCACGCGCGCCAGCAGTTCTGGCGAGCGGAAAATTCGATCGCAGGCGGTGCAGATGCCGTCGAAATCCTCCGCGCGCATCGGCGCGGGATCGTCGGCCGTGACAGTGGTGAGGATGGCAACCGGCCCTTCGAGCCGGATCCATCGATAGAGAGGATCGTCGGCGGCCGCCCGCATAGCGGCTTCGATCCCCTCTTTCGCAATATGGCCCACTTTGAGGGAATCGTAGTGAGGAAGCACGCCGCAGCAGGGCTGGATGCCGCCCTCGTGATCGACTGAGAGAGTATGGAGAACGGACTCGCACGGTCCGCGGTAAGCCGATTCGTGGCGAACGCGCCCCGCTCGCGTGTCCTCATCCGTGCCCTCGCCACGGCCGGTCGAGTTGGCGACAGTTTCGTAGATGTTGATCCCGGGCTCATCCTGAAGGCCAAGATCGACGCGCAGGCTGGCGGCGGTAATCCGCGAGCCGGCCTCGACCACCACCGCGATCCGGAGCAACAGATCGTTGCCCCGCGCGGCCGCGACCGCATTGGCAATGAAGTTCAGCGGCACAAACTCGGCGTGGGGATCGTCATAGGACAGCGTCATTTCGGTCAGGCCCGCGACCCGCAGCCGTCGAACAGCCGCCATCGCGCGCGCGGGCGACTTGGCCCAGAACGCACTCGTGGTGATGCCCGCACGCAAGCCCAGCGACGCGGCCAAAGCCACGGCGTCAGCCACGATATCCGCGTGCAGCATCGGATCGCCACCGACGAAATGGACGATCTCCATCGACGGGATCTGCGCGGCCTGCTGAATGCAGCGATGAACGTCAGCGGCGGAGAGATGGCCGCCCTGGAACATGTCGGATGAAAAGCAACAGTGCGAGCACTTGAGCGGGCATTTCAGCGTGACGTTCAAAACGAGATTCTTAGGCGTCACCCTGGCCGCGCGGAAATCGGATAAATATTGTGCGCCGAGCGCCATGGCCGACGACCCCATATCCCGGCTGCCCGGCGAACCGGTCAGCCGGCCATCATGATCTGCCGACGAGATATTGCCGAAGCCGGATCAGAGGATGTCGATATGGATCGAGCCGGCCTGTACGCCGCCGGAACGTGTGGCAAGCTTGCCCCGCAGCATCGACGCCGTCGTGTCGTCGAGCTGTACGCCAACGCTGCTCAGATAGGCGACCGGATCCTTGCTGACGTCGCTGGCAAGGCCGAGCAGATCGGCGTGGGTGGTGAGGCCGGAAGGCGACCTGGCTTTGAGATCGTTACCTGACGCAAGAACCTTTTCGAGATCAATCGTGACGATGCGACCCATGGCGATTCTCCCTTAGGATGGACTAATGATCCATCAAACCAAAGGTTGTACAATACCCCCAGATAGTCAAATTAAATCGATGCGACCAAAGGCTGCGGATTCGTACCGCCGTTCACACGTCGCGACACCGCACTCGCGAGATTCTTCCCCGCGCATGCCAGCTCCTTTGACGGCGACCCCTCAGACTATTGATTTGAACAGTTCCAGTTTGCCAGACACATTGTTTCCCTGAGTCCAATCGGTGGATTGGGCCAATCAGGGGACTGCGATGGCAAACCTAACAATCAACGGAAAAACCTTCACGCTCGACGTCGAGCCGGATACGCCGCTGCTCTGGGCGATCCGCGAAAATGCCGGCCTGACCGGCACCAAATATGGCTGCGGCATTGCACAATGCGGCGCCTGCACGGTTCACATGGACGGCGTCGCCACCCGCTCCTGCGGCGTTTCGGTCAGCGAGGCCGAAGGCAAGAAGATCACCACCATCGAGGGGCTTGCGTCCGGCGACACGCTGCACAAGGTGCAGGCAGCCTGGATCGCGAAGGACGTTCCACAATGCGGCTATTGCCAGAGCGGCATGATCATGGCCGTCGCCGCGCTGCTCGCCGAGAAGCCGAAGCCGACCGACGCCGACATCGACGAGGCCATCACCAATATCTGCCGCTGCGGCACCTTCCAGCAGGTGCGCGAAGCGATCCACACGATCGCCAGCGCCTAAAGGAGCCGCCCCCATGAACAAGCATGTTTCTCCCAAGTTGAACCGCCGCGCCTTCGTCATCGGCACCGCCGCTGTCGGCGCCGGCCTCGCGATCGGCCTCGACCTGCCCTTCGGCGGCCCCTCCGTGGTCCGCGCAGCCGACGGCTCGCCCGAGGTCACGGCCTGGGTCGTGATTCGGCCCGATGACACCGTGGTGATCCGCATCGCCCGCTCCGAAATGGGCCAGGGCTCGCTCACCGGCCTCGCCCAGCTCGTCGCAGAAGAGCTCGAATGCGACTGGGCGAAGGTCACGACCGAATATCCGACCCCCGGCCAGAGCGTCGCCCGCAAGCGCGTCTGGGGCGACTTCTCCACCGGTGGCAGCCGCGGCATCCGCTCGTCGCACGACTATGTCCGCAAGGGCGGCGCCACCGCGCGCCTGATGCTGATCCAGGCCGCTGCCGACGAATGGAAGGTGCCGGCCTCCGAATGCACCGTCGCCAAGGGCGTCATCACCCACAAGGCATCGGGCAAGACGACGACTTACGGCAAGGTCGCTGAAGCCGCCGCAAAGTTGACGCCGCCGGCCGAGGTCAAGCTGAAGGATCCCAAAGACTGGACCATCGCAGGCAAGGGCCTGCTGCGGCTCGACACCGCCGACAAGACCACCGGCACCATGGTCTACGGCATCGACGTCAAGCTGCCAGGCATGCTGAACGCGGCGATCAAGGACTGCCCGGTGTTCGGCGGCAAGCTGAAGAGCTATGACGAGGCCAAGATCGCCGGCATGAAAGGCGTCAAAAAAGTCGTCAAGGTCGGCGATACCGCGGTCGCGGTCGTTGCCGATACCTGGTGGCACGCCAAGACCGCACTGGAAGCCCTGCCGATCGTCTGGGACGAGGGCGAGAACGCCAAAGTCTCCAGCGAGTCGATCGCGAAGTGGCTGGCCGAAGGCCTCGACAACGACCAGCCGGCCTATGTCGGTAACAAGAACGGCGACGCCAAGGCGGCGATTGCCACCGCCGCCAAGAAGGTGGAGGCCGTCTACAGCTACCCCTACCAGAACCACGCCACCATGGAGCCGATGAACGCCACGGCGCTCTACACGGCGGACAGATGCGAGGTCTGGTGCGGAACACAGAACGGCGAAGCGGCCTTCGCGGCGACGCTGGAGGCCTCGGGCCTGCCGGCCGAGAAGTGCGACGTCCACAAGGTGATGCCCGGCGGCGGCTTCGGCCGGCGCGGCCAGACCGACTATGTCCGCCAGGCCGTCGCAATCGCCAAGCAGATGCCGGGCACACCGATCAAGCTGGTGTGGTCGCGCGAAGAGGACATGGCGCACGGCCGGTATCACCCGATCACCCAGTGCAAGATGACCGGCGCGTTCGACGCCAACAACAATCTGGTGGCGCTGCACTACCGCCTGTCCGGGCAGTCGATCCTGTTCTCGCTGCGGCCCGAAGCCCTGCAGAACGGCATGGATCCGGCCGCATTCCAGGGCGTCGCTCAAACCGGCGAAGCCGCGATCGGCTATTCGGTGCCGAACCTCCTGGTCGAGCATGCGATGCGCAACCCGCACGTTCCGCCGGGCTTCTGGCGCGGCGTGAACGTCAATCACAACGCCATCTACATGGAATGCTTCATGGACGAGCTGGCCCAGGCCGCAGGCCAGGATCCGCTCGAATTCCGCCGCAAGCTGATGGGCAATCATCCCAAGCATCTGGCCGTGCTCAATGCCGTCGCCGAGAAGATCGGCTGGACCACGCCGGCTCCGAAGGGCGTCTATCGCGGCATTGCGCAGGTGATGGGGTATGGCAGCTATGTTGCCGGCGCCGCCGAAATCTCGGTGACCGACGGCAACAAGATCAAGGTGCATCGCATCGTCGCTTCCACTGATCCCGGCTACGTCGTCAATCCGGCGCAGGTCGAACGGCAGATCGCGGGCTCCTTCGTCTATGGCCTCAGCGCATTGTTCTACGGCGGCTGCACCGTCAAGGACGGCAAGATCGAGCAAACCAACTTCGACACCTACAATTCAATGCGCATCAACGAGATGCCGAAGGTGGAATCGGTGATGGTGCCGAGCGGCGGGTTCTGGGGCGGCGTCGGCGAGCCGACCATCGGCGTCGCGGCGCCGGCGGTGCTCAACGCCTATTTCGCAGCGACGGGCAAGCGCATCCGCTCGATACCGCTGCGCGACCAGAACATCACCTTCGCGTAAAAAAGCACTGCGGCGGCCACAAGGGCCGCCGCAGCATTTTCCGGACAAGATTCATGAATGTGCCGGTGACACGGCGAAATGCCGTCCTCGGCATCACCACCGCAGCCACATCGCTCGCCATCCCTTCGATCCTGCGTGCGCAATCGGCGGGCCGCATCGTCGTGGTCGGCGGAGGGTTCGGAGGCGCGGCCTGCGCCCGCGCGCTGAAGCGCGCGCACGGAAACTTGCAAATCATCCTGATCGAACCCAATGCGGTCTTCACCTCCTGTCCCTTCAGCAACGAGGTCATCGCAGGCCTGCGCGAGATCGACGCGCAGCAGTTTGACTATGACAAGCTCGCCGCCGAAGGCATCACCGTGATCGGCGAGGCCGTCACCCACATCGAGCCGCAGCAGCGCAGTGTCGTGACGGCCGATGGCGTTGCGCTGCCCTATGACCGTCTCGTGCTCTCACCCGGCATCGACTTTCATTTTGAGGCGTTGCCCGGCTACGACGAGGCCGCGTCGGAAAAGATGCCGCACGCCTGGAAGGCCGGTGCGCAGACGCTGCTGTTGCGGCGACAATTGGAGGCGATGGAAGACGGTGGCACGGTCGCCATCGCAATCCCCGCCAATCCCTCGCGCTGCCCGCCGGCGCCTTACGAGCGCGCCAGCCTGATTGCGCATTATCTGAAAACGAAGAAGCCGCGCTCGAAAGTCCTGATCCTCGACGCCAAGGACAATTTCTCCCAGCAGCGGCTGTTCGAGAAGGCATGGAAGGAGCTTTACGGCGACATGATCGAACGCGTGGCCCTGTCGCAAGGCGGCCGCGTCACCTCAGTCGATGCTTCGACGAAGACCATTGTCACCGAATTCGGGAACTACACGCCTGATGTCGCCAATGTCATTCCGCCGCAGCGTGCGGGACATATTGCCGGGATCGCTGGCGCAGCGGATGCGACCGGCTGGTGCCCCATCGACCCCGTCAGCTTCGAATCGAAGCTGGTCAAAAATATCCACGTCATCGGCGATGCCTGCCTCGGCGGCGGCATTCCCAAATCAGCCTCGGCCGCGGGCGCGCAAGGCAAGGCCTGCGCAGCCGCGATCGTCAACCTGCTCGCGGGCCGCGCGCCGGAGACGCCGCGGCTGACCGGAATCTGCTACAACACCGTCGCACCCGGCTATGGCTTTTCCCTCGCCGGCAACTATCAGCCCAGGGGCGATATCTTCGCCGAGGTCGAGGGCGGCGCGACCAGCCCGGTCGATGCGCCGCGCGAGCTGCGCGCCCGCGAGGCGGCCGAGGCCGCGCGCTGGTTTCAAACCATCACGGCGGACACGTTTGGCTAGAGCATCCGTCCATATCGCCGCGCTGATCGCCGCCGGTCTTGCGTGCGCCGCGAACGCAGACGAGCTTGTGCCCTACAAGGTCACCGGCGACGGCATCGCGGAATCGCTTACGGGCACGCCCGGCGATGCCGCGCGCGGACGCGCGCTGGTGCTGGCGCGCACCACGACTTGCATCCTCTGCCATTCCGGCCCCTTCCCGGAAACGCGATTCCAGGGCGACCTCGCACCTGATCTCGCCGGTGCCGGGAACCGCTGGACGGCGAGCCAGTTGCGGCTTCGGCTGGTCGATGCCGCGCGCTTCAACCCCGAGACCATCATGCCGTCCTATTATCGCAACGACGGCCTCGTGCGGGTCGGACGTAATTTCGCCGGCAAGCCGATCTTGTCCGCCGCGGAGATCGAGGACATCGTGTCTTTTCTTGCAACGCTTCGGGACTAGATTCATGCCGACCACGCGACGACAATTCCTGAGCCTTGCCGGAAGCATGACGGTCGCAGGCACAATCCCGATCGTCACGCTGCGGCCGCTCGAGGCGACACCGGCGATGCTCACCGCCGCGATCCGCAACGTCGTCGGTGAGGCACCCGTCCGCGCCGGCAAGGTCAAGCTCGACATTCCGCCGCTGGTCGAGAACGGCAACACCGTGCCGATGACCGTGAGCGTCGCCAGCCCGATGACGGCGACCGATTACGTCAAGAGCATTCACGTCTTCAACGAGAAGAACCCGCAGCCGAACGTCGGCAATTTCTATCTCAACCCCTCCTCCGGCCGCGCCCAGGTCTCGACAAGGATCCGTCTCGCCGACACCCAGAAGGTGGTGGCGATCGCACGCCTGTCCGACGACACATTCTGGCAAGTCACAACCGAGATCGTCGTAACGCTGGCCGCCTGCACCGAGGAGGCGAACTGATGGCTGCGCTCATCAACGTTCCCGCGAAGGCCAAACGCGGCGACATCATCGAGATCCGCACGCTGACCTCGCACATCATGGAGACCGGCTTCCGCCACACCATGGACGGCGCGCTGGTGCCGCGGGACATCATCACGAGCTTCACCTGCAGCTACAACGGCACCGAGGTGTTTCGCGCCGACCTGTTTCCCGCGATCGCGGCCAACCCCTACCTCTCCTTCTTCACGGTCGCGAAGGAGAGCGGCAAGTTCGAGTTCGAATGGATCGGCGACAACGGCTATTCGTCGACCGCATCGGCATCGATCACCGTCGAATGATTTTTTGGCGCGCGATAGCGGCGGCAGCGCTTGTTGCCACGGCACCCGCCCTGCTCGCCGGCGAGATCCCGTCCGACGCACGCCGCTCCGGCTATTCCTTCATGGGACCTGATACACGCGCCATGCAGGATGACGACACCTCCAACCCCGGCATGCTGTTCGTGCTGGACGGCGAGACGCTCTGGGCAAAGAAGACCGGCAGCGCGGACAAGGCCTGCGCGGATTGTCATGGCGACGCAAGGAGCAGCATGAACGGCGTCGCAGCGCGCTATCCAGCCTTCGACAAATCGCTCGGTCGCCCGGTCACGCTCGACCAGCGCATCAATCTCTGCCGTGCCAATCATCAGCAGACGACACCGCTTCCCTACGAAAACCGCGACCTCCTGGCACTGTCCGCCTTCGTCGCCCATCAATCGCGCGGCGTCGCAATCAGCGCCGGCGACGATCCGCAGCTGAAGCCCTTTGTCGAACAGGGCCGCGACCTCTTCATGCAGCGCGAGGGCCAGCTCAACCTCGCATGCACCAACTGCCACGACGACAACTTTGACAAGCGCCTCGCCGGCGCGCCGATCACGCAAGCGCAGCCGACCGGCTATCCGCTGTATCGGCTGGAATGGCAGACGCTGGGATCGCTGGAACGGCGGCTGCGCAGCTGCATGAGCGGCGTCCGGGCACAGGCCTATGATCACGGCTCGCCCGAACTCGTTGCGCTCGAACTCTATTTGATGTCGCGCGCGCATGGCATGACTGTTGAGACGCCGGCCGTGCGGCCCTGAATTTCGCAGATTAGGGCTAGGCAGACGCGGAACGGCCGCTAGTATCCGCCCAAATTGAGTCACAGGGAGGGACCTCAAGTGGTCAACCACAAAATCTCGCGTCGTACGTTTTTGACAGGCACTGCTGCGGCTGGCGCGCTCAGCCTGACGGGAATGCCGGCGCGCGCCGAGGTGAACTGGAAGAAATACGCCGGGACCAAGCTGGAGGTGATTCTCGCCAAAGGTCCGCGCGGCGACAATCTGCAAAAGAACCTCAAAGAATTTACCGATCTCACCGGCATCCAGGTCGAAGCTGAGCAGATTCCCGAGCAGCAGCAGCGCCAGAAGGTCGTGATCGAATTCACCTCGGGACGGCCGAGCTTCGACGTCGTCCATCTCAGCTATCACGTGCAGAAGCGGCAGTTCGAGAAGGCCGGCTGGCTCGCCGACCTGACGCCCTACATGAAGGACCCGAATCTGACCGCGCCCGACCTCGTCGAGAGCGACTTCTCGGCCGCGGGCCTGCAATACGCCAGGAACGACAAGGGCCAGATGCTGTCGCTGCCCTGGTCGGTGGACTATTTCATCCTCTACTATAACAAGGAGCTGTTCGCGAAGAAGGGCGTCGCCCTCCCCAAGACCCTCGACGAGATGGTCGTGGCCGCCGAGAAGCTCACCGATCCCAAGGAAGGCATTTACGGCTTCGTCGGACGCGGTCTGCGCAACGCCAACATGGCGATGTGGAGCAACTTCTTCCTCAATTATGGCGGCGAGTTCCTCGATGCCAAGGGCAACATCCTGACCGATGGTCCGGAAGCCATTGCCGCGACCAAGATGTATCAGACGCTGCTGACGAAGTCGGCGCCTCCCGGTGTCGTCGGCTTCAACTGGATGGAATCGATGGCCTCCTTCACGCAAGGAAGGTCCGCGATGTGGATCGACGGCGTCGGCTGGGCGCCGCCGCTGGAAGATCCGGCCGCCTCGCGCATCGTCGGCAAGGTCGGCTACACCGTCGTACCCGCCGGTCCCAAGGGACAGTATTCCTCGACTTATGGCGACGGCATCGGCGTTGCGGCGGCGAGCAAGAACAAGGAAGCTGCCTATCTGCTCTGCCAATGGGCGGTCTCGAAGCAACAGGGTGCGCGCCTGCTCCAGGCTGGTGGCGGCGTGCCGTTCCGCAACTCGATCCTGGGCGATCCCGAGGTCCAGAAGGGCGTGAAGACCAAGGAGTGGCTGCAATCGGTGATCGAGGCGGGCAAGATCAGCAAGCTCGGCCTGCCCGTCGTGGTCCCGGTCGCCGAATTCCGCGACATCGTCGGCGCGGCGGTCACCGCGACCCTGTCCGGCGCCGATCCCGCAGCCGAGCTGAAGAAGGCCAACGATCAGTACCGGCCGATCCTGGAGCGTAGCGAGAAGACGTGAGTGCGTTGACACAATCGACTCCGGCCGCGGCACAGTCTGCCGCGCCGGAGAAGGAGTTGCGGCCGCCGTCCTATTGGCCGTTCGTGGTGCCGGCGCTGGTCGTCGTGCTTGCGATCATTATTTTCCCGTGGGTCTTCACCATCTGGATGAGCTTGAACGAATGGAAGGTCGGTTCGGCGACCACCTTCGTCGGGTTCTCCAACTATCTCAGGCTGACCACCGATCCCCGTTTCATCGAGGCGATCGGTCACACGCTGGTCTACACCGCACTGTCGGTGCTGCTGCCGCTGGTGTTCGGCACCTTCGCGGCCGTTGTGTTTCACCAGAAATTCGCCGGCCGCGGTTTTCTGCGCGGCGTCTTCATCATGCCGATGATGGCAACGCCCGTCGCGATCGCGCTGGTCTGGACCATGATGTTCCACCCGCAGCTGGGCGTGCTGAACTATCTGTTGTCGCTGGTCGGAATACCAGCGCAGCTCTGGGTATTTCATCCCGCAACCGTGATTCCCTCGCTGGTGCTGGTCGAGACCTGGCAATGGACCCCGCTGGTCATGCTGATCGTGCTCGGCGGTCTCGCCGCGATCCCGTCCGAGCCCTATGAGAGCGCCCAGATCGACGGCGCCAATCTCTGGCAGGTGTTCCGCTTCATCACGCTGCCGCTGATCATGCCATTCCTGTTCATCGCCGGCATGATCCGCATGATCGATGCCGTGAAGAGTTTCGACATCATCTTCGCGATTACCCAGGGCGGCCCGGGCACCGCGTCGGAGACCATCAACATCTATCTCTACAGCGTCGCCTTCACCTATTACGACCTCGGCTACGGCTCGGCGATCGCGGTGATGTTCTTCCTGCTCATCGTCCTGCTTGCGGCGGTGATGCTGTATGCCCGCCAGCGCATGGTGTGGACCGAGATCGAGAGCGGCGCATGACACCCCGTCAGATCATCGGACAAATCGGCCTGTGGCTTTCGGTGTTCGTCATCGTCTCGCCGGCAATCCTGTTTTTCCTCTGGATGCTGTCGTTGTCGCTCAAATTCGAGATCGACAACGCGGCCTACCCACCGGTGTTCTTCCCCGAGCATATCGCATGGAAGAACTATGCCGACGTGCTCGCGTCCAACCGCTTCCTGACCTATTTCATCAACAGCCTGATCGTGACCGGCAGCGCGACGTTGCTGGCGCTGATCGTCGGCGTCCCCGCGGGCTACGGCATCGCGCGCATGTCCGCGCACAAATCCGCGATCGTGATCCTGATCGCCCGCATCACACCCGGTCTGTCCTATCTGATCCCGCTGTTCCTGCTGTTCCAGTGGCTGGGACTGCTCGGCACGCTGGTGCCGCAGATCATCATTCATCTCGTGGTGACAGTACCGATCGTGATCTGGATCATGATCGGCTATTTCGAGACCACGCCACTGGAGTTGGAGGAAGCCGCCCTGATCGACGGCGCCACACGCTGGCAGGTGTTCCGCCATGTCGCCCTGCCGATCGCGAAGCCCGGCATTGCGGTCGCCTTCATCCTCGCAGTGATCTTCTCCTGGAACAATTTTGTATTCGGCATCGTGCTGGCGGGACGCGAGACACGCACCCTGCCCGTCGCCGTCTACAACATGATCTCGTTCGACCAGTTGAGCTGGGGGCCGCTGGCCGCCGCCGCGCTGATCGTCACGCTCCCGGTGCTGCTGCTGACGGTGTTTGCACAGCGGCAGATCGTGGCCGGACTCACCGCGGGAGCCGTCAAGGGCGGGTGATCGCTGCTCATCCTTCGAGACGGCGCTGCGCACTCGCAAGCGGCGCGTGCGACAGCGCTCCTGTGAGGGCGTTCAACTGATTTGGACGACGACCTTCCCCTTGGTCCGTCCTTTCTCGAGATATGCGAGCGCTTCTTTTGCCTGCTCGAACGGAAACACCTTGTCGATCACCGGCCGGATGTGCCCGGCCCCGAGGAGCTCACCGATTTCTGCGAGTTGACCGCCGTCCGGGTGCACGAACAGGAACGAATACGTCGCGCCGGTCGCCTTGGCGCGCCGAAATATCTTGCGGCTCAGCAATCCGAACAGGAACACCATGAAGACATTCATGCCGCGGACGCGAGCAAATGCGGCGTCGGGTGGCCCGACGAGCGAGACGATTGCGCTGCCGGGTTTCAATATCCGAAGCGACTTCTCGATTGCGTCGCCCCTGACCGTACCCAATACGGCATCGTAGCCGCGCAACACATCCTCAAATGGCTGCTTCTTGTAGTCGATCACCTCGTCGGCTCCGAGGCTCCGGACCATATCCACGTTTCCGGTACTCGTCGTCGTCGCCACTTTCGCGCCGAAATATTTCGCGAGCTGGATCGCGAAAGTACCGATGCCGCCCGCGCCTGCCGGGATGAACACCTTTTGACCAGGCTGGAGCTGTGTGCGTTCCTTCAGCGCCTGCCACGATGTCAGTCCCACCATCGGTATCGAGGCCGCCTGCACGAAGTCGAGATTTGCCGGTTTGAGCGCGGCGGCCGTCTCGGGCACGGTCGCGAACTCGGCGAGAGCACCCGTGCCGCTCACGTCGAAGATGCTGGCGAAGACGGCGTCGCCCGGCTTGAAGCGGGTGACGCGACTTCCGACCTCCACCACGACACCGGCCAAATCGCTGCCCAGCGTGGCCGGAAGCTGAAAGCTGAGGATCGGCTTAAACGTTCCCTTCGGAATCATGGTGTCGATGGGATTCAAACCAGCCGCGTGGACCTGGACGAGAATCTCGTTCGGCTTCGGCACCGGCCGAGGGGTATCAACGAACGCGATCTGGTCCGGTTTGCCATAATGCTTGAAGACGAGTGCTCTCATGTTTGCCTGTGTCCGGTTTTCGGGTCGTCGCTGTGAGCCGGAGCCATTTGCAACGATCGCGTGCGGTCAGAAGGCACGGGCCGTGCGCGACGGCTGCGATGCGGTTGCTGCATCGAGCCGCAGGTCCTTTCGGATCCCGGCATCAACCAGGCCGGCCGGGGCAAATCTGCGAAGCAGCCGCAGGCGTTTCGCAAGCTTGCCGGCCGTGTACCGGACTTTCGGCTGCGCCGCGCTGGCCACCCTCAGAACGGTGTCGGCCACGACGGCTGGCTCCTCGGCCGTCGTCATCACCTCGTTCACCCGCTTGCTGACCTGCGCGCGCGCCTCGCGATAATCGTCGAGCTTGGCATCCGGCTCCATGAAGTTCGCGTCGAATGGGGTCTTGGTGTACGCAGGCTCGATGACCGAGACCCGGATGCCCCTCGTGCGCAGCTCGTGGTCGAGCGATTCCGAATAGCCTTCCACGGCGTGCTTGGTGGCGGCGTAGAGCGCGCCGTAAGGCATCGGCAGAAAGCCGAGCACGGAGCCGATGTTGACGATGCGGCCATTCCGCTGGCGCCGCATGTGAAGCACGACGGCGCGCGTCATCCGGACCAGTCCAAAAAAATTCGTCTCGAAAATCGATCGGGCCTGTTCGATCGAGCTCTCTTCCGCGCCCGCCGGAGCAACGCCGAAACCGGCATTGTTCACGAGCAGGTCGATACGACCCTCGCGCCGTATGACTTCGCCGACGGCGGCTTCGACGGATTCATCGCTGGTCACGTCGAGGGCTAGCATCTCGAACGATCGCTTGCCCTGGGCACCCCGTCGGCTGGTGCCGTACACCTTGTAGCCGGCTTTCGCGAGCCGCTCCGCCGTGGCTTCGCCGATGCCTGACGAGGCGCCGGTAACGAGTGCGATTTTCGTGTCGGTCGTATTCACGAGCTTCTCCTGTAAGGGTGCCAGCCCCAAATAGATTTGATTACGATCGTAACTATTGATATACATGACGATCGTAATTATAACTGTCAAGACCCGGGACCGAGGATTTGCGAGATGCGCGTTTCAAAGGAACAGGCGGCCAAAAATCGCGAACGTATCCTCGAGGCTGCCTCCCGCCTGCTGCGAGAGCGTGGCATTTCCGGCATGGGGGTGGACGCGCTGGCCGACGCCGCCGGAATGACCCATGGCAGCCTGTACAGTCAGTTCGGCTCGAAGGAGCGGCTTGTCGAGGAAGCCGTGGCCCATGCCATCGTCGCCAAAGGGCGCGAAGTGCCCGAAGAATTTGCGCTCGGCGACTACGTGTCCGAATACCTCTCGACGGGGCATCGCGACCAACCGGGAAGCGGTTGTCCTTTTGCGGCGCTATCTTGTGAGATATCCCGCCAAAGCGGCGGCGTAAGAGACCGTTTCACGGCCGGGGTGCGAGGCATGATCCGGCTGCTGAGCAGTCGAATAACCTCGGCGCTGAAGCCACGGCAGCGCGAGGAGGAGGCGCTCGCGATGGCCGCGTCCCTGGTCGGGGCACTGGTGCTCGCCCGGGCGGTGAACGATCCCAAGCTGTCGGACGACATACTTCGCGCCACCAGGAATCGGTTCGGCAATTGATCGCGCGCCGTTTGATGGGACGGAGGCAATCGAGCAGCAGGCTGGACGAAGACGAAGATGTGGCCGGGTGACACGATGTCCCCGGCCACGACGCTTGCTGGCCCAGCTTACTCCGCCGGCGCCGCGTGCATCTCCGCATGCGGCACATAGTGCTCGCTGGTACGCCGGCTGAGAACGTACAAACCGGCAGCCATCGCGGCATACGCGAAAGCGACGGACGGCGTGACCCCGAGCCCTCCACCGATGCCGACGGCTTCGCCATGCATGAAGCCGAAGTACGTCAGCACCGCACCGACCAACGCAAAGGCCGAGGCCTTCTCGAAATCACGCTCGATGATGAAGACGCCGATCGCACCCAGGATGAGGCCGCCGAGGATGGAGCCACCGCCCATGATCTCAAGCCCGTGGTAGAACACGCCCTGCTGCGGCAGTGCGGCGATCGCGGCGGTCTTGACCGCGTCGGCCTTGTCGGCTGCCATGCCACCGACGGTCGCAGCCGCATTCATGGTCGAGCCAAGCATCGTGTCGATCTGGAGCTTGGCCCACGCCGCAAGATGCGGGGTCAAGGCCAGCACGATCGCGGGCGCGTGCTTGACCGGCGTGGTCTGGAACGCCTGCGCGCCGATCAGCATGCCGATATAGAGCAGGATCGGCGAGATCGCGACGACAGGCACCAGCGCCAGCAGCACCGGGATGATGCCAAACCAGGATAGCACCACCACCATGATGCCGGTCGCAGCCGAATAGCCGATACGGCCGCCCATCGCCTTCCAGCCGGGATGGCCGATATAGACCGCGTTGATGAACGGGTTGCCCATCAGGCAGCCTATCAGGCTGACGACGCCGTCGGCGGTCAGCACGCGCGTGGTCGGGTATTCGTCGCCGGCCGCTTCCGCGCTCTCGACATTGTCCATGGCCTCGACGAGGTCGTAGATGCCGAACGGAATCGCAGTAACCAGAATGATGCCGAGGAATTCGAAACCGGAGAAGACGTAGCCCACGGCCGGGATCGGCACCGAGAAGCCGAAACTGGCAAACGCATCGCCGACGCCCTTGATGCTCAGTCCGCCGAGATTGAGACCGAACAGGTTCGAGCCCCATGCGATGATCATGCCGACGGCGATGGCGACGAGACCGGCCGGAATGCCGCGCCAGTATTTCACGCCACCGAACCAGCTCACCAGGATGATGGCGAAGCAGACCAGACCGATCTGCGGCGTCATGTACATCTCCAACGCAGGACGCATCGAGATGAAGGTGACGGAGACGCCGGCGAGCGTGCCGAGCAGCGCCGCGCGCGGCGTGACCCTGCGGATGAAGGGCGCAATGAAGCCACCGATCATCAGGATGAAACTCTGGAAGAAGACCCAGACGAGACCGGCCGACCAGCCCTTGAGGGGATCACCGGTCTTGATCGTGATCGGCAGCATGATCACGAAGGTGACGATGAACATGTGCGGCACGCTGACGCCCGACGGCAGCGCGCAGACGTCGTTGCGGCCGGTCTTCTGCGCAAGGCGATAGGCGAGATACGCGTAATAGAAGGTCGACAAGCACATCATCAGCCCGAGCGCGGGCAGGATGCGGCCGAACACGAGACTATCAGGCATCTTCAGGACGAAGCGCAGCAGCCCCGTGAGCACCAGCATGTTGACGAGAATGTTGGTGCCGAAGCCGAAAAACGCGTTCCAGTCGCCCGGTGTCCATAGTGCCGGCTTGAACCCGGACGTATTGCTCTCAGATTTGCCGGCCGTCCCCGTCAATGTGCTCATGACATTACCCCTGTGTGGTCGAAGTCTTCATTGCCTCCAAGACCGCGGCTGAGTCCGCGACCCAGCCGAAGATGCCGCCCTGGGCCTTGATCATCTTCAAGCCCATCTCGTGAAACTCGGGGAAGTAGGACGCGCAGCCGTCCGAGATGACGACGCAGCGATAGCCGCGGTCATTGGCCTCGCGCACGGTGGTGTTGACGCAGACTTCGGTGGTGACGCCACACACCAACAGATTCTCGATGCCGTATTTCTCCAGCACGTCCGTGAGCTCGGTGGCGTAGAACGCACCCTTGCCCGGCTTGTCGATCACGACCTCGCTGTCGAGCGGATAGAGTTCGGGGATGATGTCGTGGCCGGCCTCGCCGCGAATGAGAATGCGCCCCATCGGGCCGGGATCGCCGATGCGCAGAGACGGCGCGCCGCGCTCGACTTTCGCCGGCGGCGCATCGGAGAGATCGGGCAGATGGCCCTCACGGGTATGGATCACCAGCATGCCGGTGTCGCGCGCGGCCTTCAGCACCGCTCCGATCGGCTTGACTGCGCGTGCAAGCTGACTGACGTCATTGCCGAGCGTCTCGCCAAAGCCGCCGGGCTCCATGAAGTCGCGCTGCATGTCGATGATGAGAAGCGCGGTGCTCGACCAATCGAGACTGATCGGCTCGGGCTCGGCGCTGATGACGCCCAATGTCGGCTTGGTTGAGTTCAACATCACGCCCCTCGCGAGAACTCTCTTTGCGAGGAGTTCTGCAAGCGGCGTGCCATTGTGTACAATTGCGATGGAGCGCGAGCCGCAAGGGAAATCGTTGCGTGCTCAGAAGGTTACGTCATCCATCGACGTCTGCTTATTCTCTGTGCGACGGCTTTCCCACGTGCATTTGCTTAAGGGATGAGCGACCGTAAAGCGCACTTCTCAGCGGCCAGTATCTCCATACAGCAGCCGATGCTCTTGCTCGTACGGCGCATAGGACTCCTTCAGCGTCGCCATGTTGAGCAGCATGGTCGCCACCACCGCACCCGCCTTGTCGAACACCCGCGTCTTCGCCCAGGCGCTCTCGGTGCGGCGGCTGCCGGAGAGTGCGACCACTTCGCGCTCGACCTCGTACTCCTCGTCCACGAACAGCGGCCCCTTGATCAGCCTGATCTCCTGATCGGCGAACAAGCCGACCGCCGGGCCCTTCGTCGGCAGCGGATCGTCCTTGGAGCGGTACTGAAACAGCACGCTCAGCATCTCCATCGGGATGATCGCCCTGCCCCAGGGATTCGAAGAAGGATTGTCCGCTCCGGAATAATATGGCGAGTTCTCGGTGATGACGGCGAGCTTTTGCCGCAGCGAAAACGGATAGAGGTCGCCCATATTCTGATCGAACGCCATCCGCACCGTCTGCCGCCTGCTCGTCTGTGCCACTTTCACATCGCGCAGGATCACGGGATCGGCGAGCGGCTTGAGCTCGCCAAGGCGTGTCTCGAGCGCAGTCGCGGCCATCGTATCGCCGACCGAGGCCGTGCCGCGCAACACCTCGGTGCCGTCGCGCTTGACCATCTGGATCAGGCTTTGATTGGTGCCGGGCAACGGCTTCGACAGGATCGCCTGCACCTCCTCGCCTTCGTAACAGACGCTGCGGTAATGCGCGGAGAGGCATCCGCTCTCGAACCACGCCTGTCCCCACAGCCGCGCGCCGAGAGGTGCAAACTGGCTGAAATGCGTGGGACCTTCGATGGTGCCGCCCTTGAAGCCGAGCTTCTGCGCGGTGGCGTCGTCGTGGATCGAGGCATGCGCGTCGTAAGTCTGCGCTTGCAGCATCTGGCGCGGCTGGCGCCACGGTCCGGTCAGGGCCTCGGTCGTCTCAGTGATCTCGGTGTCGAATGCGTTCGCAATCATGGTCGTCTCCGCTGCAAGCCATGACTAGCAGGAGCGCCACGGATGCGGCCAGCGATATTGACTTCGGCTCCCCATGCTCTTGACTGTCACAATTCGCGTCGCGCAGCCGCAATCCCTCCCGCAGCGCACACCCCGCCGAACGACAGACGAGGACTCCTGAAATGGCGCTGATGCAGGTCGAGCTGGACGACAAATACCGGCTCGAATCGAAGCGGATATTCCTGTCCGGCACGCAGGCTTTGGTTCGTCTGCCCATGTTGCAGCGCGAACGTGATCGGCTCCAGGGACTCAACACCGGCGGCTTCATCTCCGGCTATCGCGGTTCCCCGCTCGGCATGTACGACCACGCGTTGTGGCGGGCGAAGTCGCACCTTCAAGAGCACGACATCGCCTTCGTCCCCGGCCTGAATGAGGATCTGGCTGCGACCGCCGTCTGGGGCAGCCAGCAGGTCGGCCTGTTTCCCGGCGCCAAGGTCGATGGCGTGTTCGGCATCTGGTACGGCAAGGGCCCGGGCGTCGACCGCTCGGTCGATGCGCTCAAGCATGCCAACGCGGCCGGCACCTCGCTCAATGGCGGCGTGCTGGCGCTCGCCGGCGACGACCACGGCTGCCAGTCCTCGACGCTGGCCCACCAGAGCGAGCAGGTGTTCGCGGCGGCACTGATCCCCGTAATCAATCCGGCGACGCTGCAGGACTATCTCGACCTCGGCCTCTATGGTTTCGCGCTGTCGCGCTTCTCCGGCTGCTGGGTCGGCTTCAAGGCGATCAGTGAGACCGTCGAGAGCTCGGCCTCGATCGACAGCGACCCCGAGCGCATCAAGATCGTCCTCCCCGACGATTTCGAGATGCCCCCCGGCGGCCTCAACATCCGCTGGCCCGATCCGCCGCTGGAGGCGGAGCGGCGCCTGTTCGGCCCTAAGATGGCCGCGGTGCAGGCCTTTGCCCGCGCCAACCGGCTCGACCGCATCGTGCTCGATTCCAAGCCGGCCCGGCTTGGCATCGTCGCAACCGGCAAGGCCTATCTCGATCTGCGCCAGGCGCTGGCCGACCTCGGTATCACCGACAAGGACGCGCAGGATCTTGGTTTGCGTATCTACAAGGTCGCGCTGACCTGGCCGCTGGAGGAAAGCGGCGCAAAACGTTTCGCCGAAGGCCTTCAGGACGTGCTGGTGGTCGAGGAGAAGCGCGGCTTCATCGAAGACCAGTTGATGCGCATCCTCTATAATATCGATGCGTCCCGGCGCCCGACCGTCACCGGCAAGCGCGATGAAAGCGGCGCGCCGCTGCTGCCGAGCGAGGGCGAGCTGACGCCGACCATCGTCGCGGGTGCGCTGGTGGCGCGCTTGCGCAAGCTCGGACATCACAGTCCGGTGCTGGAGCAGCGCCTCGCCCGGCTCGAGGCGTTCGACAATCCTGTTACCACCACCTCGCAGATCAAGCTCGCGCGCACGCCGTTCTTCTGTTCGGGCTGCCCGCACAACACCTCGACGCGCGTGCCCGAGGGTAGCCGCGCCATGGCCGGCATCGGCTGCCACGGCATGGCCCTGAGCATGCCGACCCGCCGCACCGACCTGATCTCGCATATGGGCGCCGAGGGCGTGAACTGGATCGGCCAGTCGCCCTTCACCACCGAGAAGCACATCTTCCAGAATCTGGGCGACGGCACCTACACCCATTCCGGACTTCTCGCCCTGCGCGCCGCGTCGGCCGCCGGCATCAGCATCACCTACAAGATCCTCTACAACGACGCGGTGGCGATGACCGGCGGCCAGCCGGCCGAGGGCGCCTTCAACGTCGCGCAGATCGCGCACCAGGTCTGGGCCGAGGGTGTCAAGCGCCTCGCGATCGTCTCGGACGATCCGAGCAAATACCCCGAAGGCAACTACTTCCCGCAGGGCGCGACGATCCATCACCGCCGCGAGCTCGATGCCGTGCAGCGCGAGCTGCGCGACATCAAGGGGCTCACGGTCGTGATCTACGACCAGACCTGCGCCGCCGAGAAGCGCCGCCGCCGCAAGCGCGGGCTCTATCCCGATCCCGCCAAGCGGGCCTTCATCAACGAGCTCGTCTGCGAAGGTTGCGGCGATTGCTCGCAGGCCTCCAACTGCGTCTCGGTGCAGCCGCTGGAGACCGAGTTCGGCCGCAAGCGCCAGATCGACCAGTCGAACTGCAACAAGGACTTTTCCTGCGTCGAAGGCTTTTGCCCGAGCTTCGTCACCGTGCATGGCGGCTCGCTGAAGCGGATGAAGACCTCTGCGGTCGATTCAGGCCAGCTGTTCGCCGATCTGCCGCTGCCGCCCGCGCACGAGCTGGAAGGCCCCTACAACATCCTCGTCACCGGCATCGGCGGCACCGGCGTCATCACCATCGGCGCCCTGCTCGGCATGGCCGCTCATGTCGACGGCCGCGGCTGCTCGGCACTGGATTTTACAGGCCTGTCGCAGAAGAACGGCGCGGTGATGAGCCATGTGCGCATCGCGCCAAAGCCGGAGGATATTTCGGCGGTCCGCATCACCACCGGCGGCGCCGACGTCATCCTCGGCTGCGACATGATCGTCTCGGCCGGCCCCACAGCGCTCAGCCGCGCCGAGCGCGGCGTGACCAAAGCCTATATCAACGCCGATCTGCAACCGACCGCGAGCTTCGTGCAAAACCCAGATCTCGATTTCGAAATGGGCACGATGCAGACCGTGCTGCGCGACGCCGTCGGCGACAAGAACCTCGACATCATCGACGCCACAGGCATCGCCTCGGCGCTGATGGGCGACAGCATCGCGACCAATCCCTTCATGCTCGGCTTCGCCTTCCAGAAGGGCGCGATCCCGCTGTCACTGGAGGCGCTGCTCCGCGCCATCGAGATCAACGGCGCCGCGATCGAGATGAACAAGCTCGCCTTCACCTGGGGCCGCCTCGCCGCCCACGACATGTCGCGGGTCCGCAGCGTGCTGCAGTTCAAGAGCCGCGCCTCCGCGCCGACCAAGTCGCTCGACGACATCATCGCGACCCGCGCCGAATTCCTGACCTTCTATCAGGACAAGATTTATGCCGACCGTTATCTCGCGGCCGTCGCCAAGGTGCGCAAAGCGGAAACGACCGCCTCGCCCGCGTCGACGGAGCTGACCGAGGCGATCGCCAAGAATTTGTTCAAGCTGATGTCCTACAAGGACGAGTACGAGGTCGCGCGGCTCTACACCGACGGCAGCTTTGCCAAAAAGGTGTCCGAAAAATTCGACGGCGATTTCACGCTGAAATACCATTTGGCGCCGCCGATCTTCGCGCAGCGCGACAAGACCACCGGTCACCTCCAGAAGCAGGAGTTCGGTGGCTGGATGCTCCATGCCTTCCGCGTGCTGGCCAAGATGAAGTTTTTGCGCGGCGGCGCACTCGACCCGTTCGGCCGCACCGAGGAGCGTCGGACCGAGCGGCAGCTGGTCGCGGATTATCTCGGCATGATCGACCAGCGGGTCGCCGCGCTGAAGGCTGAGCAGATCCCGCTGCTGACACGCCTCGCGCGTGTGCCGGAAACGATCCGCGGCTTCGGGCACGTCAAGGAAGCCAACATCAAACTGGCGGCGGCCGAGAAGGCTCGGCTGGAGGCGGAGCTGGAAAACAGCCGCTTTGCGGCGGCGGCGGAGTAGCAGGTCAGCCCGAACTCTCACCGCGCGTCATTGCGAGGAGCGAAGCGACGAAGCAATCAAGACTGCCTCTACGGAAAGACTCTGGATTGCTCTTCGCTACGCTCGCAATGACGAGATTGAGGGACGCGCTCGCCGCAGTGTCATCGCCCGCGAAAGCGGGCGATCCAGTACTCCGAGACAGTTGTGATTGAACCGAGAAGCCTCGGCGTACTGGATGCCCCGCCTTCGCGGGCATGACGGCGGTGAGGATGGTTAGACCGAACTTGCGGCCATGCCCGCGACGCCTGCCGCCCCCTCCGCCAGATGCCGCCCCGCGATATACCCGAACGTCAGCGCCGGCCCGAGCGTGATGCCGGGCGCGGGATAATTCCCGTTCATGATCGATCCCATGTCGTTGCCGCCGGCGTAGAGACCCGCGACCAGCGTGCCGTCCTCGCGCAGCACGCGACCTTGCGCATCCACCTTCATGCCGATGGCGGTGCCGAGATCGGCCGGATAGATGCGCATCGCGAAGAACGGCGCGCGGAGGATCGGTGCGACGCAGGGGTTTGGCTTATGCGCGGCATCGCCGAGGTGCCGTTGGTAGATGGTGCTGCCACGCCCGAATTCGGGATCGCGCCCCTGCTTCGCATCGGCATTGTAATTTGCAACTGTTGCAGAAAGCTCAGCCGGCTTGATGCCGATCTTCGCCGCGAGCTGCGCGATGTCCGGCGCCTGCACCAACTCGCCGCTCGCCACATAGCGCCGAATGCCACGCGTGAACGGCTTGATGCGGCCGAGGCCGTAGCTCCACAGAAACGGACGGTCACAGATCAGATAGAACGGCCGGGCAGGCTCGCCATTGCCGTCGCGCAGCATGGCGAGCACGAACTCGTGGTAGGACAGCGCCTCGTTGACAAAGCGCCGGCCTGCGGCATTGACGGCGATCACACCGGGCTTGGCGCGATCCGTCACCGTATGCGGAAACACACCGCGACTTCCATCGGCTCGGCGAAACAGCGAGGCCGGCACCCAATAGGCCGGACTCGTCGCTTCGGTATTGAGCGCAGCACCGGCCGTCGCCGCAAGCCGAAGCCCGTCGCCTGTGCCCGCCGAGTTGGTGGCTGAGACGAATCCGGCCGCTGGCGGAAAGAAGCGTTTGCGTAAACCTGCGTCGTGAGAGAAGCCGCCGGTCGCCAGCACCACCCCGCGGCGCGCGGCGATGATGCGATCGCGCGAGCCGTGGCGAATGACCACGCCACTGACGCGGTCGCCCTGCATCGACAATTCTTCAACATCCGCGCTGAACAGCACTTCGACCTGCCGCGCCAGCAGCGAGGCATACAGCCGCGCCGCGAGCGCGTTACCAAGATGCAGCGTCGTGCCGCGCGGGCTGCGCAGGCGTTGCAACGCGTAGTCCGAGATCAGCCGCGCCGCGCGCAGGGTCGAGCGCAACGATTTTCCGATCCGGCGCAGATGCGGGATGTCGAGGCGATTGACCATCATCCCGCCAAACAGCGTGAACTCCGGCAGCGGCGCGCGCAGTCGCGCGAAATGCGCGCCCAGCCGCGTCCCATCGAAAGCGACCGGCTCCAGCACGCGTCCGCCTGCTGTCGCGCCCAGCCGCTCCGGATAATAATCCGGGTAGACTTTCACCGGTTGCAGCCGCAGGTCCGTGTTGGCTTCGAGCCAGGCCACCGCCTCCGGTCCGCGCGCAAGGAAGGCGGCGCGGAGACCCGCATTGGCGGACTCGGGGACCGTGCTCGACAAGTACTGGACGGCCTCCGTGACGCTGTCGGACAGCCCCGCCTCTTTCATCCTGGCATTGGCGGGGATCCAGACCATCCCGCCGGACCACGCCGTGGTCCCGCCGACGAAGGCGGTCTTCTCGATCACCAGCACGCGCAGACCTCCGGCGGCGGCCACCGCCGCAGCCGTCATCCCACCGGCGCCCGCGCCGATGACAATAACGTCGTAGGTCTCATGCGCCGGCATCATGCGGCAGGGTCCGGAGGCGAGGCATGACACCGTCATACTCCGCCTCGCCTGCCCAACGCTAGCGTTGCGGCTTGCGCTCGATCGGGTCGATATCGATCGCCCGCAGGCGGCCGAGCCGCAGCACGTCCATCGAGAGCCTCCGGCCGATCCGGTCGCGGTCGAGCACGCGGATCAGATCGTCGACACCCTTGATCTCGACGCCGTCGAGGCTGATCACGACGTCACCGGGCAGCAAGCCCGCCTTCGCCGCCGGTCCATCCGGCTCGATCTGCATCAACAGCGCACCCATCTTGTTCTCGACGCCGGCCAGCACCGCATGCCGCCGCGGCACAGGCGCGGTCTGTCCGGCAACGCCGATATAGGCGCGGCGGACGTAGCCGTGGCGGATGATCTCCGACAGCACAAATTGCGCGGTGTTGCTGGCGACCGCAAAGCAGATGCCCTGCGCGCCATTGATGATGGCCGTGTTGATGCCGATCACCTCGGCATTCGAGGACACCAGCGGCCCGCCGGAATTGCCTGGGTTGAGCGCGGCATCGGTCTGGATCACGTCCTCGATGGTCCGTCCGCTCACCGAACGGATCGAGCGTCCCAGCGCCGAGACCACCCCCGCGGTCACCGTTGATTCGAAGCCGAGCGGATTGCCGATCGCGATCACGAGCTGGCCGCGCCGCAATGTCTTGGAATTGCCGAGCGCGGCGTAGGGCAGATCGCGCACGCCGTTGGCGCGCAGCAGCGCGAGATCCGTATCGGGATCGACGCCGAGCACCCTTGCGTCACCGACGTTTCCTTCGACATCCCGCAGCCGGATCTCCTTGGAGGAGCCGACCACGTGGCTGTTGGTGAGCACGAGGCCATCAGGCGAGATCACGATGCCGGAGCCGAGCCCGCCGCGCTCGCGGCCGTTCGGCACCTTCGGCCCGGTTTCGACCCGCACGACCGCGGGGCCGACACGCTCGGTTACGTCGATCACGGCATTGGAATAAGCATCCAGCAAGGCCCGGTCGTCGACCGGGTCAGACGCTGTCGTTCGCGATGACGCAGGGTCATCGACGATATCTGAAGTGAAATCCAGCATGGCAAAAGTCCTTGAGGCTCACACAAATGGTGGCCTGTTCCTGCCGCCGCAAGTGGCCCTGCCGGGACGCAAGACTGGGTTGCCAGGACTTGATTGCCCAGATGGCTAGGGCGCCCCCCGAAGCGTTCCAGCCCTTTCCTTGACGGGATCGAGCAACGACCAGTCGCCATCCGGGAGCACATAGCCCTTGGGAAACGGCGCGCGCAGCTCAAGCCCGAGCGAACCCAGCACGCGATCGTCGCGGTAATAGCATTGCAACACCACGCGGACGAGCGTAGCGGCCGCCGCGCCACCGTTCTTACGAAACTCCTGGGCCACCGCGTCGCGCTTCGTAGCGTCGAGCTCCGCGAGCGGCTGGCCAGCCAGCCGCGCCAGATGGTCCAGTGCTGCCGTCACCAATTTCGCGTCGCGGCCGAGTGTGGCCAGGATGTCAGCCTGGATCGCGACGTCGTCGGCGCCGGGCACTTTGAACTCGTCGCTGGCGGGCACGATCATCGCGGCGACGGTGCGGAGGTCGTCGCGCTGAACGCGCGTGAGTTGATTGTCTTCGGACATGACGGCCTCAGTCGAACAAATTGGCGAGACGCTGCTTCATCTGGTCGGCGATGTAGAGCGCGAGGGCCTGGATGGTGGATGTCGGGTTGACGCCGCCCGAGGTGACGAAGATGCTGCCGTCGACGATGAAGAGGTTCTTCACGTCATGCGTGCGGCCCCATTCGTTGACGACGGAGCGCTTGGGATCGGTGCCCATCCGCGCGGTGCCGAGCAGATGCCAGCCGCCCCACGGAATCGGCGAATTGATGCAGAGGTCGGTGGCGCCGGCCATTTCCAGAACCTCGCGGCCGCGATTGAGCGCATGCTCCATCATCTTCCGGCTGTTCTCGCTGATCGTATAATTGATCTTCGGCGCGGGAATGCCGTGGCTGTCCTTCAGCACGGGATCGAGCGTGACCTGGTTGTGCTCCTCCGGCAGGTCCTCGCAGATCGCGGAGAAACCCAGCCGATGTCCGTTGAGCTTGCGGAAGACGCGGTGATGATCCTCGCCCCACGGCAGGATGCCCTTCTGCTCGCTGACGACGGCCTCGAACACCGGCCCGGCGCCGCGTACGAACTGGACGCCATAGCCGCGCACGAAACCGCGCGAGAGATCGGTGTCGTACCACTCCTTGCTCCACAGGCAGGTGGGCGGCGCGCGGTTGCTGTCGGTCGGCTCCTTCACGTAGCCGTAGATCTGCGCATAGGGATGGAACATCAAATTCTTGCCGACGAGGCCCGACGAATTGGCGAGGCCGTTCGGGAAGCGGTCGGATTTCGAATTCAGCAGCAGCCGCGGCGTGCCCACACCGTTGCAGGCGACAATGACGACATGCGCCGGCTGGAACTGCTCGACGCCGTCCTTGTCGTAATAGACCACGCCCGTGGCCATGCCGTTCTCATCGGTGGTGATCTCGCGCACCCGGCAATGCGTGCGCAGCTCGACGCCGGCGCGGACCGCATGCGGCCAATAGGTGATGTCGGTGGAGGATTTCGCGCCCTGCGCACAGGCCGGGGTGCAATGGCCGAGATTGATGCAGCGCGCGCGGCCCTCATAGTCAGTGGTCGCGACTGTCGTGTCCGACGGCCACCAGTGCCAGCCAAGCTTGTTCATGGCCTTGCCGATGATGGCACCCGTCAATCCCATCGGCTGCTGCGGCATCGGCGGATGCGTCAGCGGCGACAATGGATCGCCCGAGAGTCCGGACGTTCCCATCATGCGGTCGTTCTCCTCGAAGAACGGGGTCAGCGCGTCGTAGTCGATCGGCCAGTCGTCGGCGACGCCGTCGAGCGTCTTCACCTTGAAATCGGAAGGATGCAGCCGTGGCCAGTGCGCGGTGTACATTACGGTGGAGCCGCCGACCGCGTTGTAGTTGACGACCTTGATCGGCGAACTGTCGTCGTTAACAGGATAGTCCTCGGGCCGGCCGCGGATGTTGGGGCTCGACGACCACTCGCCGTAGAACTTGGCCTCCCAGTCCCGCCCCGTGCTCGGATAGTCCGCCGGGTTCATCCAGCCGCCCTGCTCCAGGCAGAGAATGTGCATCTTGGTTTCGGCCAGCGACCACGCCATCGCCGCGCCCGAAGCGCCGGCGCCGATGATCAGGACGTCCACGGGGTCTTTCATCGCAACCTTTTCCTCCGCCCTCGCCGCTTCCCGGGCGATTCGGCCGTCACGGCTCGCAAGGCTTGCGCAAACGATAGGGGCAGAGCGACCCGTGAGTAAAGCCGCGAGGCCGGAATGTCGCACTTCGCAGGGCGCAGACCATTGGTATCGTCCCATCCGGATGCTAGGAACGAGGCGCCAGAGCAATCGTAGCGAGACATTATGTCCTTCAGGAATTCATTTGCCGCCGCCCGCGCTTTCGCGCTTGTTTTGTTTCTCGCTCTGTCCGGATTTCTGGGCGCCTCCAGTCCCGCCTCCGCACTGACTGCGGCCGCGACGGTCCGGGACGGCAATTCGATCCAGCTCGGCGACGTCGTCTACCGCCTCGACGGTGTCGACGCACCCGAACTCGACCAGGTCTGCATCGACGATCACGCCGATCCCTGGACCTGTGGCATCGAGGCCCGCGACCAACTGGCGAAGCTGATCAACAAGCGCTCCGTGCGCTGCGACGACGTCGGTCCGGAAAAGAGTTTTGGCAAACGGCACCGCGCCATCTGCACGGCCGAGGGCGACAAGACCAGCCTCAACGAGCAGTTGGTCAAGCTCGGCTTTGCCATCGCGCGCGAGCCGATCAAGGCGAACGTCAAGCCGGGCGCGGCCGAGGCCAGGACCGCCTCGGTCGGGATCTGGAAGGGCTGTTTTGTTGCGCCGCAAGAATTCCGGACCGGCAAGAAGGACGGCGCACTGCTTGGCGCCGCCTGCCGCCCCGACCGCGACAAAGAGATCCGCGCCGTGCTGTTTCCGGACGAGCTGACCATGCCGCCAAGTTGCGCCATCAAGGGCAAGCTCGCGGTACGCGCCCGCGTGACCGGCAATATCGGTATCTACCACCTGCGGGGCTGCCCGAGCTATCCCGCAACCACCAAGCCGGACCGCTGGTTCTGCTCGGAGGACGACGCCCAGGCCTCAGGCTTCCGCAAGGCCTATAATTGCCGCCGGCCAAAGTGAACAGATGGTTCACGCAGCCGTGAGTGGTAGCCGGAGACAGTATTGATCCGGAATTGAACTCCAGGGCGAGTTGCTGCACTTATGAACGTGCGCACGCGCTTTGCGCGAGCGCATCCTTGGCAGACGATCCTCATCGGATTGTCTTTGCTCGGGCGTTTCCTCCCTAGACTTGGGCCGCTTGTCACAAACAAGCGGCTCTTCTTTTTTGTGCGTCCTATTTCCGCATCGGCATGATCTGATCCATCGGCGGCATGTTCTGGTTGAGATGCCCCATGATCCACACGGTCCCGCCCACGACCAGGAAAACAACGAGCAGGCCGAACGCCAGCGCGAGCACGTTGTTGGTGTTATCGGGCCCCGTCGTGATGTGCAGGAAGAACACGAGGTGCACGCCCATCTGCGCGATCGCGAGCACGATCAGTGCAACGGGGATCGAGGGCTGCCAGACCAGATCGGTGCCGGCGATGAAGAACGAGGTTGCCGTGAGCACCAGCGCAAGGACAAGGCCGACCACGTAGCCGAGGATGCGCTCGCCGACGCTGTGTTGTTCCTCATCGCCCGGTGCGATGTCGTGTTCGGTCCGCGCGTGGGTCTGATCGCTCATACGCCGCTCCCAAGCAAATACACGACGGAAAACACCCCGACCCAGACGATATCGAGCGCATGCCAGAACAGCGCAAAGCACATCATCCGGCGCAGAACGTCGGCGCGAAAGCCCTTGGCAAAGACCTGGGCCATCATGGTCAGGAGCCACAATATGCCGGCCGATACGTGCAGGCCGTGGCATCCGACCAGCGAGAAGAACGACGTCAGGAAAGCGCTGCGCGAGGGGCCGTAACCGCGCGCGACGAGGTCCGCGAATTCGCGGAACTCGATGACGAGGAAGATCAGCCCGAGCACACAGGTCACGGTCATGCCGAGATAGAACCAGAACCGGTTGCGCACGTCGGCGGCGATGCTGGCCATGCCGCAGGTGAAGCTCGACAGCAGCAGGCAGACCGTCTCGATCGCCACGTTCCGCTGCTCGAAAATCTCCGAGCCCTTCGGGCCGCCGGCGGTCTGGTCGGCCAGCACCGCATAGGCCGCAAAGAAGCAGGAGAACATCACGATGTCGGAGAGCAGAAACACCCAGAAGCCGTAGGCCGTCACGGTTCGCTTCGGCGCCGGGCCGGGATGCTCGATGACGACGCCGATGTGGTGGGGATCGGCATGCGCGCGGCCAGCGGTTGCGGTCATCGCCATCAGACCGTCCCCGCCATGCTGACGAGGCTGCGCCGTTCCTCGATATTGACGCGGTCGATCGCTGCGACCTCGTCGGCTGGAATGACGTATTCATCGTGGTCGCGCCAGGCGAACACGACGAAGGTCGCGAATGCGCCGATGCCGCCCAAAATCACCATCCACCAGATGTGCCAGATCAGCGCAAAACCCATGATGGTGGCGAAGAATGCGCAGACGAAGCCGGTCGGCGAGTTCCTGGGCATCTCGATGTCATGATACTCGGGAGCTTCATGCGCGAGCGACTGCTGCCGGGCAGCAGCCTTCATATCCCAATAGGCATCCTCACCGCGCACGTCGGGATGGAAGGCGAAATTGAACACCGGCGGCGGCGACGAGGTCGCCCATTCCAGCGAACGGCCATCCCAGGGATCGCCGGTGCGGTCGCGCAGGGCCTCGCGATTGCGGATGCTGACGACGATCTGGACGATCTGGCAGATCACACCAATGGTCAGCACGGCCATGCCGGCGGCGGCCACCAACATCCAGGGCCGCCACGCCGCAACATCGTAATGCTGCAAACGCCGTGTCATGCCGAGCATGCCCGCGATATAAAGCGGGACAAACGTGACGAAGAAGCCGAGGAAGGTGAACCAGAACGCAGCCTTGCCCCAGCGTTCGTCGAGCCGGAAGCCGAACGCCTTCGGAAACCAGTATTCGAAGCCCGCGAAGGCACCGAACAACACGCCGCCGATGATCACGTTGTGGAAGTGCGCGACCAGGAACATGCTGTTGTGGAGCATGAAATCGGCCGGCGGCACCGCGAGCAGAACTCCGGTCAAGCCGCCGACGATGAAGGTGACCATGAAGCCGACCGACCACAGCATCGGCGTCGCGAAGCGGATGCGGCCGCCATACATCGTAAACAGCCAGTTGTAGATCTTCACACCCGTCGGCACCGCGATGATCATGCTGGCGATGCCGAAGATGGCGTTGACGTCGGGCCCCGCCCCCATCGTGAAAAAGTGATGCAGCCAAACCATGAAGGAGATGACGCAGATCGCCATGGTCGCCAGCACCATGGAGCGGTAGCCGAACAGCGCCTTGCCGGAGAAGGTCGAGACCACTTCGGAGAAAATGCCGAACGCCGGCAGCACCAGGATGTAGACCTCCGGATGCCCCCAGGCCCAGATCAAATTCATGAACATCATGACGTTGCCGCCGGCCTCGTTGGTGAAGAAGTGGAAGCCGAGGTAACGGTCGAGCAGCAGCATCGCGAGCGTGGCGGTGAGGATCGGGAATGCCGCGACGATGAGGAGATTCGAGGCCAGTGTGGTCCAGCAGAACATCGGCATGCGCAGATAGTTCATGCCCTTGGTGCGCAGCTTCAGCACGGTGGTGACGAGGTTGATCCCGGCGACCAGCGTGCCGACGCCGGAGATTTGCAGCGACCATGCATAATAGTCGACGCCGACGCCGGGCGAATAGGACAATTCCGACAGCGGCGGAAAGGCGAGCCAGCCGGTGCGCGCGAATTCGCCGACCACCAGCGAGAGATTGACCAGCAGCGCGCCTGTTGCCGTCAGCCAGAAACCAACCGAATTGAGTGTCGGGAATGCGACGTCGCGCACGCCGAGCTGGAGCGGCACGATCAGGTTCATCAATCCGATCACGAACGGCATCGCCACGAAGAAGATCATGATGGTGCCATGCGCCGAGAAGATCTGGTTGTAATGCTCCGGCGGCAGATAGCCCTGCGACTGGAAGGCAACCGCCTGCTGGATCCGCATCATGATGGCATCGCTGCCGCCGCGCAGCAGCATCACCGAGGCCAGCAGGATGTACATGACGCCGATCCGCTTGTGATCGACGCTGGTGATCCACTCGTGCCAGAGGTAGGGCAGATGCCCCTTCACCACGACCCAGACCAGCACGGCCAGGATCGCGACCAGCACGATCGCGCCTGCGATCAGCGGAATGGGCTGATCGAACGGGATGGCCGACCAATCGAGCTTACCGAGCATCGTGGCCTCCACTGTGCGGACGGCCGGCATCGGAGATCAGCTCCGGCCCCGGTCCCGGCGGAATGTGCTGGGTCGCGATCAGGTCGAACAGCCGGGGATCGTCCAGGCGAAAGGTCAGCCTGTTCTTCTCGATGCCCTGCTGCATCAACTTCTTGTAGCTCTCCTCGTTCAGTACGGCGTCGCTTTTCGCCGTGGCCGCGACCCAGTCGGGAAAGGCCAGTGGCGAGATCACGTTGACGTCGAACATCATGTGCGGAAAGCCGTCGCCGGAGAAATGCGCGGACAGGCCTTGCAGCTTGCCCTCGTTGTCGGCGCGCAGGTTCAACCGCGTCACCATGCCGTTCATGGTGTAGATCATGCTGCCGAGCTGCGGGATGAAGAACGTGTTCATCACGCTCGACGAGGTCAGCTGGAAATTCAGCTCGGCGCCGGCCGGTACCGTCAGCGTGTTGACGGTGGCGATGCGCTGGTCCGGATAGATGAAGAGCCATTTCCAGTCGAGCGACACGGCCTGGATGCGCACCGGGCTGCCGGTGCCGGGCACGGGCGCGGCGGGATCGAGCTGATGCGAGCCGATCCAGGCGACGCCGCCGAGCAGGATCACGGTGAGCGCAGGGATCGCCCACACCACCATCTCGACGCGCCCGGAATAGACGAAATCGGGTTGGTAACGTGCCTTCGGATTGGACGCGCGAAACCAGAACGCAAACGCCAAAATCGCGATGATGGTCGGGACCACGATCGCGAGCATGATGAAGACGGAATCGACCAGGATGGTGCTGTTGGCGGCAGCCACCGGCCCTTGTGGATCGAGCAGATTCATCGGCAAGCCACTGGCGATTGGGAGACCCCGACGGAAGCGTAACGCCAAAAACGCCCCCGCCGCAAACGCAGTTGCGTGAAGAGGGTTCCAGACCACAATCGCTCCATCACGCCTCATCTCGCGCGGCGGCATGCAATTCCAAGCGATGTCAATGACATCCGCGCGGGACCGCCGGCCTTCTCACCTCAGCGCTCCGTTGCTAACTTGCACGAAAATTTCGGGATGGAACGACATGCAGGGCCCTGAGGACGATGCCGGCCTCGCCGGCAAGGTGGCGTTGATCAGCGGGGGCGGCGCTATAGGCGACGGCATCGGCAACGGCCGCGCTGCAGCAATTCTGCTGGCCCGCGCCGGCGTAAACGTGCTGGTGGCCGATCGCGACCTCGAGCTTGCCGAGCGCACCGTCGAGATGATCGCAGCCGAAGGCGGCAACGCCGCGGCCCATGGCAGCGACGTCACCAGCGAGAGCGATTGCAAGACGCTGGTCGAAGCCGCGCTCGACCGCTGGGGCCGGCTCGACTTCCTCGACAACAATGTCGGCATCGGCAGCCGCGGCAGCGTGGTCGACGAGACGCCCGAGCAATATCGCCGCGTCATGCAGGTCAATGTCGAGACCATGTTCCTGCTGTCGAAGCACGCGATCCCCGCAATGATCAGGACCGCCAAAGGCGGCGCGATCGTCAACATCTCCTCGATCTCGGCGCTGCGGCCGCGCGGGTTGACGACCTACACGACGTCGAAAGCCGCGATCATCGGCCTGACGCGCGCGATGGCAGTCGATCACGGCCGCGACAATATCCGCGTCAACTGCATCTGTCCGGGGCCGATGTACACGCCGATGGTCTATGCCCGCGGCATGAGCGAGCAGGCGCGCGCCCAGCGTGCCAGGGCCTCGGTGCTGAAAACCGAAGGCACCGGCTGGGACATCGGCCACGCCGTCAAATTCCTGCTCAGCAATTTTGCCCGCTACATCACCGGCCAGGTGCTGGTGGTCGACGGCGGCGTCACGTTGCAAGCGCCTGAACGCGAGTCACAAGAACACTGAGGATTCATACGATGGCCCGCCTGCCCTATCTCGAAGCCGACGAGGTCGCGCCCGAATATCGCGACATGCTCAAGCGCAACACCAATCTGCACAAATTGCTGGTCAACTCCCCGGAGATGGCGCGCGCCTTTAATGGCATCGGCGGCTACATCCGCTTCAAGAGCAAGCTAGACCCGCGCCTGCGCGAGCTTGCCATCCTTCAGGTTGGCTGGATGGAGAAATCGGAATACGAATTCACCCACCATGTGAAGATCGGCAAGGAGTTCGGCGTCACCGACGAGGACATCGCCGGCCTGATGGCGGAGACCGAGGGCAAGCCATCGAAGCTGGAGCCGCCGGCGAAAGCCATCCTGAGAGGCGCCCGCGAGATGGTACGCGAGCTCGCGATGTCGGATGCGACCTTCGCCGAGATCAAGAAAGACCTCTCCGACGAGCACATGGTCGATCTCGTCCTCACCATCGCCTTCTATTGCGGCGTGGTGCGCGTGCTCGCCACCATGAAGATCGACAATGAGCCCACTTACAAAGAGGTACTCCAGCAGTACCCGATCCCGGGAGTGAACTGAGATGCGCCTGAAGGACAAGATTGCGATCGTCGTCGGCGCAGGGCAAAGCCCCGGCGAAGGCATGGGCAATGGCCGCGCCACCGCGCTGACCTTCGCGCGCGAAGGCGCAAAGGTGCTGTGCGTGGACCACCATCTGGAATCGGCGCAGGAGACCGTCGACCTGATCGCGGCGACACACGGCACCGCTGCGGCTTTCAAGGCCGACGTGACCAAATCCACCGACATCAAGGCGATGGTGGCGGACGCGACATCGCGCTGGGGCCGGATCGACGTTCTGCACAACAATGTCGGAGTCAGCCTGTCCGGCGGCGACGCCGAGCTGCTTCAAATCACCGAGGAGGCGTTCGACCGCGTCGTCGCCATCAATCTGAAGAGTTGCGTTCTTGCCGCCAAAGAGGTGATCCCGATCATGCGCGCGCAAAGAAGTGGCGCGATTATTAACATTTCCTCGATGGCGGCGATCACGACCTACCCTTACGTCGCCTACAAGGCAACGAAATCGGCGATGATCGCCTTCACCGAACAGCTCGCCTACCAAAACGCCGAATACGGCATCCGCGCCAACGTCATCCTGCCCGGCCTGATGAACACGCCGATGGCGGTGGACACCCGCGCCCGCGAATGGTCCAAGACCCGCGCCGAAGTCGAAGCCGAACGCGACAGCAAGGTGCCGCTGCGCAGGAAGATGGGCACCGGCTGGGACGTCGCAAACGCCGCGCTGTTCCTGGCATCGGATGAAGCGAACTTCATCACCGGCGTGACACTGCCGGTCGATGGCGGCGCGAGCGTACGGCGGGGATAGGTCTTCTCCCTCTCCCCGTTCTTACGGGGAGAGGGTCGGGGTGAGGGGCCGCCTCCGCGAACACGGTGAGAGTTGGACTCGCGGAGAGTCCCCCTCACCCGGAATTTGCTCTCGCAAATTCCGGCCTCTCCCCGCACGCGGGGAGAGGCGAGGACAGCTCGCTCGCGGCAACATCCGTCACCGCGGCGCGCTTGTCACCCGCCAGATCGTGCCGTTGCCATCCTCCGACACCAGCAGCGATCCATTCTTTGCCACAGCAACGCCGACCGGCCTTCCCCACACCTCGGTGTCGCTCACCACGAACCCCGTGACGAAATCCTCGTACTCACCGGTTGGCTTGCCGTCTTTCATCCGGATGCGGATCACCTTGTAGCCGGTGCGCTTGGAGCGGTTCCAGGAACCGTGCTCGGCCGCGAAGGCGTCGCCCTGATACTCCGCCGGAAACTGCGAGCCCTGATAGAAGGTCATGCCGAGTGACGCCGAGTGCGGCTGTATGAGCACGTCAGGCACCGTCACCTTCTCCTTCAAATCAGGCCGTGCGCCGGCATGGCGAGGGTCTTCATTGCCGCCGATATAGAACCACGGCCAGCCGTAGAACGCGCCCTCCTTCACGCTGGTCACGTAATCTGGCACCAAATCGTCGCCGAGGCCATCGCGCTCGTTGGTCGAGCACCAGGGCAGGCCTGTCTGCGGCTGGATTGCAAGGCCTACGCAATTGCGGATGCCGGTGGCGTAGATTTTCCGCTCCTTGCCGTCAGGGGTGAAGGCCAGCACGGTGGCGCGTTCAAGTTCGCTGGCCCAGGCCGCACCGAGCGGTTGTGCTTTCGACCAGGCCTCCAATCCGCCCGGCGGCGTGCCCATACCCTCGGCGACATTGCTGAGCGAGCCGACCGACACGAACATGCGCTTGCCGTCCGGCGAGAAGACGATGTCGCGCGTGGAATGGCCGCCGTCATGCGGCAGGCTTGCCACGATCGTCTCGGCCTTGGCGCGCGCCTTGAGATCGCCGGCCTGATAGGGAAAACGGACGACGCTGTCGGTGTTGGCGACATAGACCCATTGCGGATTGTCGCCGTTCGGGAAGAAGGCGATCCCGAATGGCTGCCTCAATCCGCTCGAGAACACCTCATTCGTCGCAACCTTGCCGCCCTCACCGGCGCGCAACACGCGGATCGTGTTGGCCCGCGTCTCCGCAACGAACACATCCCCATTCGGCGCAACCCTGATGATGCGTGGCGCGCGCAGGCCTTCGGCGAACAGCTCGATCTTGAAGCCTGCCGGCACCTGAAGCGCAGCCTCGGGCGGACGCGGCACCACGCGCGACGAGCTCGCGACCGACCGCGTGGCGCCGGGCCTGACCAGATCCTCCGGCCGGATCGATCTGACCGTACCGGGCTTGTCAGCCTGCCAGTCGCCGTAGGCGTCCTTGCCCCGTAGTACGGGCTCGGCCTGCGCCAATGTCGCAGCCGCGACCACCCATCCCGTCGCCATTGCCACCGTCGAAATCCTGCTTTTCACGTCGTCTTCCTCCCGGCCTTGCACGTCCCAGGCGTCAACGCTGATCGCCCCGCAAACGTTCTGCGTCAGGCAAAACATCTGCCGCATCCCACGTCAGCTCATGCCCGCACGATGTGCATCAGCCGCAATCCATCGTACTGGAAAATAACGCCGATCGGTGCGACACATTGTAAGGGTGGGACCGCCCGTTGCGGTCATCAAAGCTGCGGCATTTCTGTCGCCATTGATGGGGTGATCATGTGGGGATCCATCATATCGGAATGGGCAAGCCTGCTGCTCCGCTGGCTGCACGTGGTCGCCGCGATCGCCTGGATCGGCAGCTCCTTCTACTTCATCGCCCTCGACCTCAGCCTCAAGCCGAGAGGCGACCTGCCTGACGGCGTGCAGGGCGAGGCCTGGCAGGTCCACGGCGGCGGCTTCTATCGGATCATGAAATATCTGGTGGCCCCCAGCCAGATGCCGGACGAACTGACCTGGTTCAAATGGGAGGCCTACACCACCTGGCTGTCGGGCTTCGCGCTGATGGTGGTGGTGTACTATCTCGAGGCCGATCTGTTTCTGGTGGACAAGTCGATCCTCGATCTCACGCCGTTCCAGGCGGGCCTGTTCAGCTTCTTCAGCCTCGCACTCGCATGGCTGCTCTATGAGGCCGCCTGCCGGACCGGGCTTGCGCAGCGCGAGCTGCCCTTCGCCATCGGCGGCTATCTGTTCCTGGTCGCGCTGACCTATGCCTTCACCCATGTGCTGAGCGGCCGCGGTGCCTTCAACCAGATCGGCGCGATCATCGGCACCATCATGGTCGCGAACGTCTTCGCGCTGATCATCCCGAACCAGAAGAAGATCGTGGCCGCGCTCATCGCCGGCCAGTCGCCTGATCCCAAGCTCGGCAAAACCAGCAAGGAGCGCTCGGTCCACAACAACTATTTGACGCTCCCCGTGGTCGTGCTGATGATCAGCAACCACTATCCCCTGCTCTACGCCACCCGCTTCAACTGGGTCATCGTCGCCATCATCCTGGCGCTCGGCCCGGTGATCCGCCACTTCTTCAACGAAGGGCATGCTGGACGCAAATCGCCATGGTGGGTGTGGGGCGTGGCAGCAGCTGGCGTGGTCGCGATCCTTTTCCTCTCTGCCGCCGGGCCGCGCGAGATGAAGACTGGCGCGCTGTCAGCGCCGGTCACGGTCGCCAATGTCGAGGAGATCGTGATGTCCCGTTGCAGCATGTGCCATGCGGCCGAGCCGGTCTGGGCCGGCATCGTCACGGCCCCCAAAGGCATCCTGCTCGACGCGCCCGAGCACATCCATCGCAACATCCGCCTGATCGGCCGCGTCGCGGCCTGGTCCAATGCGATGCCCCCGGGCAACATCACCGAGATGACCAGCGAGGAGCGTGCGATCCTCGCCGCCTATATCGAGCAGGCGCGCTGACGCCGTCGCGCGTCGAGGCCGCCTTTCGCGGAATGAAATTCCGCATATCCCCCAGATTTGAAAATGACTTGACCGCCCGTCCCGCGTAGACAGGATCAGTGGCCGCAGGTCGCGGACCAAGCCAGTTTGCATACGGGATAAGAACAATGGCCCTCAAGAACGTCATCGGCATCGACCACGCCGTAGTCATGGTTCAGGACCTCGACAAGGCCGCCGAGAACTATCGGCAGCTCGGCTTCACGATATCGCCGCGCGGCACCCACAGCGCGCATATGGGCACCGGCAACTACACCATCATGTTCGACCCCGATTACATGGAGCTGCTTGGCGTGCTCGCGGCCACCGAGCACAATGCTCCGGCCCGCGCCTACCTCGACAAGCGCGGCGAAGGCATCGAGCGCATCGCCTTCACCGCGATCGATAGCGCCGCAGGCGCGGAGGAGATTCGCGCACGCGGCCTCACGCCGATCGGCCCGACCGATTTCGAACGGCCGGTGACGCTGCCTGATGGTACGGTCTCGGCCGCGAAATTCCGCACCTTCATGTGGCCGACCGCCGAAGCCCCCGGCGGCGTGCGCATCTTCGCCTGCCAGCACAAGACCCGCGAGACCGTGTGGATCCCCGAACTGATGAAGCACGCCAACGCCGCGAAGCGGATCGGGCAGGCACTGATCGCAACGACGGAGCCGGCGAAGGAAGCGGCGCATCTCGGCCGGTTGATCGACCGCGAGCCGAAGGCGGAGGCTGACGGTGCGGTCAGCGTGCCCTCCGGCGGCGATCGCGCCGACTTCGTCTATCTGACGCTGGAGCAACTCGGCAAACGCTATCCCGGCGTGCCGCTTGCCGGTCTCTCCGAGCGCGGCGGTGCTGCGCTGGTCCTCGTCAGCGGCGATCTCGCGGCCACCGAGAAGGCCCTGGGCTCGGCCGCGGTCCGCAGTGGCTCTGCGATCTGCGTACCGCCGGCCAAGGCCAACGGCACCCTGCTCGCCTTCGTTGCCGGCTGATTTTAACTAATTCTTCAGCAAGCGTTTACCCGGCAGGCCGTAAGATTTTCGGGCAATTCCCACTGCCCGAAAGCCAAGCGCATGTTCAAAGAGGGATCGCCGATCGCCTATGACGCGCCGGCCGAACTGAAGAAGTGGCCGTCGCTGAAGGGCGAGAGACAGAAGGACCGGGGTCCGCCCTATATGGTCTACAACGGCACGCTCGCCGACTGCGTCCGCGAGCTGATGGGCAAGCCGATCAAGGGCATCTCGCTCTACGACATCATGACGAGGCCGCAACCGGCCTTCGACCAGACCGTGCTGTCGCCCGGCGACGCCGCCGAGATCGCGATGCGCAAGGATTTTCCCCAGGACTAACCTAGTTCGAGGCGCGCTTTGCGGCCGGCTTGCCCTGCTGCTTCGACGACGATTCCGTCGGCGCATCGAGGAAGACAACGGGTGTGCCGCGCTTGACGTTGTCTCCGAGCGTACGCACGTCCCAATTGGTCAGCCTGACACAGCCGTGCGACGCCGACTTGCTGACCTTGTCGGGCTCCGCCGTTCCGTGAATGCCGTATCCTTGCGCGGACAGGCCGATCCAGTACGCGCCCACCGGATTGTTCGGCCCCGGCTTGACATCGAACGGCTCTTTCGATTTGACGCTGCTAAACTTGTAGTCGGGATTGTAATGATAGGTCGGCTTGTCGTTGGTGCTGGTCACCTTGAGCGTGCCGCTCGGCGTCGGACGATCGGGGCTGCCGATTGATGCGGGATAGAAAGCGACCAGACGGCCGGTCGCGTCGAACGCCCTCAGCGTCTCATTCTTCTTGTCGACCTCGAGCCGAGTGATACGGGGCGGCTCCTTTCGCGCAGAAATATTCGCGACGATGATCGTCTCGCCGGCCTTGTCGAACGATTTACCGGGGTTGAGCGTCCGAAGCAGGTCCTCGCTCATGTGGAATTTCTCGGCGATGCCTTCGAGCGCGCTGGTGTAGCTCAGCGCCTTCAGCGACTTCATTTCCTCGATCTTGCCCGGCAGCTCCTTCAGGAACGGGCCCTTCACATCGGAATCGGTGATCTTGTAGTCGACGATAACGGGGCCTTCGTTCGCCGCGCTCAATTTGTCCCAGAGCTCCGGCGCGATTGCCTTGTCGGATGCGATACCATTCTGTTCGGCAAAGGCCTTCAGTGCCTTCTGTGCATTCTCGCCAAGCTTGCCGTCGATCTCGCCGGGCGAGAACTGCGCGCGATCGAGCAGGATCTGAAGCTTCACCACCGGTGCGCTGACCTTGTCGGTGGCGGGTTGCTTTGCGGGACGTGCAGAATCATTCACTGCGGCTGCATCGAGATTGCCCGCGAGTGCCGGAACGCTCAGCCCCAGCGAAATCACCGCGCTAAACATCCATCGCATCATCTGCTGCATCCAAATTCGCAAATCATCCGCAAATCCGCGGAGGAACTCCGTTTCGGGAACACCGTAGTAACACCGACGGAACCGCTGGAATCGCAGCTTCGCCGTAATTGCGGTTAAGAAGTCGTTGTCACCGGCGATAACCGCCGGCCGCTCATCCCACAGTTTGCATCCCACAGTTCGAGGTTGTCCACGCAATGCGATTTGTCGTCGCGGCATGCGCCGCGTTCATGATTCTGATGTGCGACCTCGATCCCTCGACGTCCCGGCAAACATCAACTTTCGACACCGCTGTTCTCAAGAACACGCAAGCCTCGCCACTTGTTCCTGTCGTCGAGCTCTTCCTTGCGAGCGTGCAGGCCCTCGAACTCGCTAACGCGCGCGCGGCCTTCGAGCCGGTGGTCGAACCGCCACCCGAGGCAGAGCCTATCGTGCAGGTGCAGCGATCGCCGACCGAACAGTTCTGTCACGCGCTCCGCGAAGCCGCCGAGGCCAGCGGCATTCCGGTGCCGTTCTTCGCCCGCCTGATCTGGCAGGAGAGCCGCTTCAAGTCGAACGAAGTCAGCCAGGCCGGTGCGCAGGGCGTTGCGCAGTTCATGCCGGGGACGGCCGCGGAGGTCGGGCTGGACGATCCCTTCGATCCGATGAAGGCGCTGCCGGCATCGGCCAAATTCCTGCGCAAGCTGCGCGATGATTTCGGCAATCTCGGACTTGCTGCTGCCGCTTACAATGCCGGCCCGGGAAGAATCCAGAGGTGGCTGGCGAAGGAGAGCGAGTTGCCACGTGAGACGCGCAACTATGTCCGCATCATCACCGGCACCAAGGCCGAGGACTGGACCGAGCGCACGGAAGCCCTCGCGATCCGGATCGACCTGCCGCGCGAAGCGCCTTGCGAAGGCATCGGCAGCCTCTCCAAATCCAGGGACGTCGCATGGGTTCCGGTGAACCTGACGCCCTCGGTCACCACCTTCATTCGCAAGGGAGAACAACTGGCGGCGCGCTTGACGGCCAACCGTGCGCGGAAGCGGCTCGCCTCCGTGATCCGAAAGACCACCCACGGCAAGGCGCGCAGCATGATCGTGGCGCGCGCGGCCGGAAAGAGCGCAAAGGCGCGCGCGATCCGCGTCGCATCGAGCGAGCGCTGACCGGTCACACCGGCTTGTCGTCGTCGGTCACCGGCGACGTCACCACCAGGAAGACGAGATCGGTCAGCCCGGAGTTCGAGATCGCGTGTTCGACGCCGGGCGGCAGGAAGATCACATCGTGCTTGCGCACGACATGGTTCTTGCCTGATATCTCCATCAGCCCCTCGCCCTCGAGCACGTGATAGACCTGCTCCTGCACCTTATGATGATGCCGTGCGACATGGGCCATCGGCTGATACATCGAGATGCGATAGTCGATATGGCGCGAGCCCGCCGTCTCCGGCATCACCAGCGGCTTCGACAGCGCGCCGCCGAAATGGTTGGGGAATTCGCGCCAGGGCACCTCGGCAATGTTGCGGATGAAGGCGCCGTTGCTGTCCTCGGCCATGATCGTGCTCCCTAGTTCACCAGTGCGCCGCCGTCGACATACACGATCGAGCCCGTGGCAAAGCCGTTCGCCATGAAGCTCAGGATTTGCCAGGCGATATCCTCGGCCGCCCCGACGCGGCCGACCGGCAGCGCGGCGGCGGTCTTCGCCAGCATCTCCTTGCGCGCGGCCTCCGGCATCGCAGCCCGGATCGGCGTGTCGATCACGCCCGGTGACACCGCATTCACCCGCACCGGCGCAAGTTCGAGCGCCAATGCACGGGCCAGCGATTCCAGCGCGCCATTGGCAGCGCTGATGATTGCCGAGTTCGGTCGCGGCCGCACGCTGAGGAAGCCCGTGACGAGCGTCAGCGAACCACCTGGCCTGATCTCGGCCTCGCGCGCGACGCGCCAGGCGCCCCAGAACTTGCCCTCCATGGTGGCGCGCACGTCCTCCATCGGCACCGTCTTGAACGGCCCGGTGCGCAGCTGCGCGGCCGTCAGCACGACGTGATCGACGGGGCCGGTGCGGCGGAACAGCTCGGCGACGCTCTGGTCACTGGTGACGTCGGCAGGGATTGCCGTCACTTTCAACCGTTCCGCAATGGGATCGAGCTTCGCAGCGCTGCGCGAGGCGATGATGACATCAGCGCCCTCATTCTTGGCAAGCTCCGCCGTGGCAAGGCCAATGCCTGACGAGCCGCCGATCACCACGACCTTCTTGCCTGCGAGCGTCATTCCCATCTCCCCGGTATTTTTGTTGATTGGTGAAGGTGCGCGATCAGCCGGGCTGGAAGCGCGTACCGATGCCGGCCTTGCTCTGGCCGAGCCCAGGCAACTCCCAGACGCCGGCGCCGGACGGATTGACGTCGGCCGCGATGTCGACGTCGATAAGATAAGGCCTGTTGGCGGCGATGCCCTTGCGGATCGCCTCGCCAAGGTCGGCGGCACGATCGACCCGTACGCCCTCAACGCCGCAGGAGCGCGCCATCGCCGCGAAATCCGGATTGTAGCGCTCGCCTGTTTCAGGATGCTTGAAATCAGTCGCAAGCTCGCGCCCGCCGAGATAGCCGCGCTGAAGCCCGCGGATTGAGGCATAGGCGTAGTTATTCCAGACCACCCAGACCACGGGCAGATTGTACTCGACCGCCGTGCCCAGCACGTTGGCGTGCATGAAGAAGGCCCCGTCGCCGCACACGGACACGCAGGGACGATCGGGAGCGGCAAACTTCGCACCCATCACGCCGGCGACGCCAAAGCCCATCGGACCAAACCCCATCGAGCCGATCAGCGAATCCGGCCGCTTCGGCTTGCAGAAGCCGAGCAGCCAATTGTGGTGCACGCCGATGTCGGAAACGAGGATGGCGTCCTCCGGCAATGCCTTGTCGATCTCGACGGCGGCGCGTTGCGGATTGATCGGCGTGGTGTCGTCGGAGAAGCCGGGGGCGACAAACTTGTCCCACTCCTTGCGATAGCCGTCGATCTGCGCCAGCCACTTTTTGCGCGCATCGGACTTCTTGAAGAGGTTGTCGCGGCGATCGAGTTCGGCGTGAACCTGGCGCAGGAAGGTGCGGACATCGGCCATCAAACCGAGCGCGACGGGATAGTTGCGGCCAATTTCTTCGGGGTCGATGTCGACGTGGATCAACCTTGTCGGCGGGATCGTGAAGGAATAGCCTGATATCCACGAGCTCGAGGTGCGGTCGTCGAAACGGACCCCGAGCGCGAGCAGCACGTCGGCCTGACGCGTCGCGTGATTGGCCTGGTAATGGCCGGCACGCGCGACGAGGCCGAGCGCGAGCGGATGATTGACGTCGAGCGCACCGAGCCCGCTCGCGGACGCCGCCACCGGAATCTGGAGCCGCTCTGCAAGCTCGCGCAATTCGTCTGCCGCGCCGCCATAGCGCACGCCCTGCCCGACCAGCATCACCGGCCGCTCGGCCGAGAGCAGCATATCGACCGCCTTCTCGACACCATCAGGATCGGCACCGCAGCGGCTGGAGATGTTGGCGCTCCACTCGCTCGCCTTCGGCGCCTCTTCGGCCGCGGCTTCCATGAAGACGTCGAACGGCACGTCGATTACGACGGGTCCTGGCCGTCCCGTGACCATGGTCTTCCAGGCTTGCCGCACCGCCAGCGGCACCATTTCGCCGCGCGTCGGCTGAAACACCTTTTTGCACATTGTGCGCACGGTCGAGGGGAAGTCGGCCTGGTAGTGCCGGTACATTTCCTGGAAAGCGCCGCGATTGAACTGGCTGGTCGGCACGTTGCCGGTGATTGCCATGAACGGCACGGAGTCGAGATAGGCATTGGCCAGCGAGATCGGCAGGTTAGCCGAGCCCGGACCGCAGGACGTAAAGGTCGCCGTCGGCCTGCCTGAGACACGGTAATAGACGTCGGCCATGAATCCGGCGACGCTCTCGTGATGCACGGAGATCGTCTTGATCTCGGAGGAGCGCTCGTACAGCGCGTCGATGAACTGGATGTTGCCGTGGCCGCAGAGCCCGAACACCTGCGGCACCTTCTCCTGGATCAGATAATCGACAATGACCTGGGCGCCATTGAGCATGTTTTTCGACATCAACACGTCTCCTACCGGCCCACGACTTCTTATGGACCGATGCAGAGAACAGGACGGTCGTCGCCGGGCCGCGGGCACCCTATTTCTCATAATGCTGTACGTCAATTTATATTGTGATAGGCTTCAAGCCTGAGGAAACGCGGGCTGAATTCCGACGGCCGCTGGGTTGCGTGCTACTGTCGCGGCATCGAGTCATGACGGATTTGCCGGAGGGGGCCTTGTCCTTGAGATCGCGTACCAAGCCGACGACCGGCGAGAAGCCCGCAAGCCCGCGCAAGGCCGCGGTCGCCAAGCTGGTCCCCGCTCCCAAAGTCGATGGTGACGACGAGGCCGACGACAAGCAGCGCAGCGGTGGCGTTCAGTCACTCGGCCGCGCCTTCTCGATCCTCGAACAGGTCGCGCGCCATCGCGAGGGCATCGGGCTTGCAGAGCTGAGCAAGCTGGTCGGCCTGCACAACTCGACCACCTTTCATCTCGCAAAGACATTGGTCTCGCTCGGCTACCTCCGCCAGGAGAAGGATAGCAAGCGCTACCGCATCGGGCGCCCCTTGTTTGCGCTCGCAGCAAGCGCGCTCGACGAGATCGAGATGGTCAATGTCGCGACGCCCGTGCTCGAGGAATTGTCGCGCCAGACCAGCGAAAGCAGCCATTTTGCCGTGCGAATGGGCGATGCGGTGATCGTCATCGCCCGCACCAGCGGCCCCGGCGCGTTCCAGCTGACCGACCGCGTCGGCGTCGTGCGTCCGGCCCATTGCACTGCGCTCGGCAAGATCATCCTGGCCTCGCTCCGCCCCGAGCAGCTCAAGCGCTTCATCGACCGCGCCGAGTTGAAACCGTCGACGCCAAAGTCCATCACCGATGCCGGCGTACTGATGCGCGAAATCGCGGAGATACAGCGCACTGGCGTCGCCTTCGATGACGGCGAGTTCAATCCGGAAGTGCGGTGCGTAGCGGTCCCGGTGACCGATTTCACCGGTCAGGTGATCGGCGCGCTCGGCATTTCGGGGCCGATCTGGCGCCTCTCCAACCAGGCGCTGCATGCCGGCGCACAGGTCGTGCAGGCCGCCGCCGACCGCCTCTCGGCCGAATTCGGCGCCAAGGACCGGGCGCACAAGGCGTTCACGCAAAAAGCCTGAGCCGCAACCCAAGCGGCAATTTTGCCGGTTGACACCGGCATTGGCGTTCGGGATTATCCTCCAGCATTAAAAGAACGTCTCTCACAATACCGGATACGCGGTTTTGAAAGAGGGGCACGCGATGCACCCCGGGGAGGAGACAGACATGATCCGCACCAGCCGACGGACGTTGTTACGCACCGGCGCAGCCTTCGCGGGCGCGTCGGCATTTGGGTTTCCCGCGATTGTCAGGGCGCAGGCCGAGAAGATCCGGATCGGGCATCTGACGCCGCTGACCGGCTTTCTCGGCGTGATCGGCAGCTACGCCCAGCTCGGCGTGAAGCTCGCGGCCGAGGAGATCAACGCGTCCGGCGGCATCATGGGCAAGCCGATCGATCTGCTCTCCGAAGACTCGATCAATCCGGCGACCGCGGCGACCAAGGCGCAGCGCATGCTGGAGCAGGACGGCGCGGTGGTGCTGCTTGGCGAAATCTCGTCGGCCTCCTCGCTCACCATCATGCAGGTCGCCGAACGCAACAAGAAGGTGTTCTTCTCGACCGGCGCGCGCTCGGACGCGCTGCGCGGCAAGAACTGCAACAAATATTCCTTCCACTGCGACATCCCGAACACCGTGATGGTGAACGCGGTCGGCACCGCGCTGTCGCAGAAGGGCATGGTGAAGGGCAAGAAGTTCTTCACGCTCACAGCCGACTACATATTCGGTCATGACCTGCTGAAGGCCGCGAAGGGCTTCTTCGGCGCGCATGAGGCGAATTTGATCGGCGACGAGCTGATCGCAACCGATGTCACCGATTTCAGCCCTTATCTGCTGAAAGTGCGGCAAGCCAAGCCCGACGTCGTCTGCTGCAACCTCGCCGGCAATCAGGTCACCAATCTCGTCAAGCAATATGCCGAATTCGGCTTCCCCTACCCGCTGGTGGGATTCAACCTCAACACCGGCGATGCCTGGGCCGCGGGCGCCGGCAATCTCAGCGGCACCTGGCCTACGGTCTGGTATCACACGCTGAACAATCCGACGTCGCAGGCCTTCGTCGCCGCCTTCACCAAGAAATACGGCAAGCCACCGGAGAACCACGCCTGGATCGACTACATCACGCTGAAGCTGCTGGCGGAGGCGATCAACACGACGAAGTCGACCGACAGTGGCGAGCTGATCGCCTTCTTCGAGAAGCAGGCGCAGTTCGACATCGGCAAAGCGCGCAAGGCCTATTTCCGCTCCTGGGATCACCAGCTGGTGCAGGAGGCCTATCCGTTCACGGTGAAACCAAAGGACCAGATGAAGGACCAGTGGGACATGCTGGTGCTTGGCGACGTCGTGCCGGCGGCCAACGATCCGCTGGAGACGATCTATCCGACCCGGGACCAGAATCCCTGCGAGATGAAGGCCTGACGCGCGCACGCGCGGCAAGGACGCAACATGCAGTTCGAGTTCCTGCTGGAACAGGTGGTGAATGGCCTCGTGCTCGGAGGCTATTACCTGCTCATCGCGCTCGGGCTGTCGCTGATCTTTTCCGTCGGCGGCATCGTCAACCTCGCGCATGGCGCCTTCTACGCGCTCGGCGCCTATGTCTGCGTCGAGCTGACGAAGCGCCTCGGCTTCGGCGCTTCCGTGGTCATGTCCCCCTTCGCGGTCGCGCTGCTTGGCATCCTCTTTGAACGCTTCATCCTGCGCCGGTTCTACGCGGCCGATCCCATTCTCAGTCTTCTCGTCACCTTCGGCCTTGCGATGGTCGCAGAACAGGCGATCCGCATGATCTGGGGCGCTGCGCCCGTCTCGACCGAGATCCCGCAAAACTTTCGCGGCTCGGTCATCGTCGGCGACTTCCTGTTCTCGCGCTATCGCCTGCTGATCCTCGCGGTGGTCGCCGCGATCCTGCTGGCCATCTGGCTGCTGCTGCAAAAGACCTCGTTCGGGCGCGTGGTGCGCGCCGGCATCCAGCGGCCGGACATGGTCGCGGCGCTCGGCATCCGGCTGCAGCCCTATATGACGGCAATCGTGATGCTCGGCGTCGGCATGGCCGCGCTCGGCGGCGCCTTCTTCGCGCCGATCACCACCGTGCATCCGGCGATGGGGGCCGACATCATGACGGTGGCTTTCGTCGTCGTCGTGATCGGCGGCCTCGGCAGTTTCTGGGGTGTCGTCATCGCGGCCCTGCTGGTCGGCGTGGTGCGCGGTGTCGCCATCCACTTTGAACCTGCGGCCGGCGAGGCCTCGATCTACATCCTGATGTTCCTGGTGCTGCTGGTGCGGCCGCGCGGCCTGCTCGGCGAACGCATCGAGAAGTTCGAATGAAAAGTGCCTCCGCCATCGACCGGCTGAAGCCCCTGTTGATCGCGATCGTCGCGGTCATCGCGCTGCCCTTCCTGCTCAGGGCATTCGGCCTGTCGCTCAACACCGGCACCTGGATCGTCGGGCTGGCGATCGCGACCATGGGGCTCAACCTCTGCATCGGCTATACCGGCCTGGTCTCGTTCGGCCACAGCGCCTGGTTCGGCATCGGCGCCTATGCCGCCGGACTGATCCAGCTGCGCTACTTCCCCGGCGAGATCTGGCTGCCGCTGCTGGGATCGATGGTGGTCGTCGCCGTCGCATCAGCGGTGATCGGCATGCTGATCCTGCGCCGGCGCGGCGTGTACTTCTCGCTGCTGACGCTCGCACTCGCAGCACTCGTCTACACCACCGCCTTTCGCTGGACGAGCCTCACCGGCGGCGAGGATGGGCTCGGCGGGCTCAAGCGCGGCGGCATCGGACCCATCAGCTTCGATAGCGCGCTGAACTATTATGTCGTGGTCGCGCTGATCGGGCTCGCCGTGCTCTATGTGCTGATGCGCCTGGTCCGCTCGCCGTTCGGGCATGTGCTGGTCGCGATCCGCGAGAACCAGCTGCGCGCGAGCTTTCAGGGCTATCCCGTCGAGCGCTACAAGCTCGCGGTATTCGTGATCTCCGCCGTCGTCACCGGCCTGGCCGGCGCGCTGATCGGGTTCCTCAACTATCTGGTCTCGGCCGAAGCCGTCTCTGTACCGTTCGCGGGCGAGCTGCTGGCGATGGTGGTGATCGGCGGCATGCGCAGCCTCTTGGGCCCCGCACTCGGCGCGCTGTTCTTCATCCTGTTCCGGGAGCTGTTCTCGATCTGGACGTCGGACTGGCTGTTCTGGTTCGGACTCACCTTCGTGGCCTTCGTGATGTATTCGCCCGGCGGCCTCGTCGGCATCGGCGCGCTGATCATGCGGCGTCTCCGTCCGCCCGCTGAAGAGTCCGCTGCGATGAGCCGGCGCAAGATCTATGACGGCCTGCCGCTACCCAATTTCCTGCGGCCGGAGGCCCTGAAGGGCACGGTGCTCGAGGTCAGTGGCGTGTCGCGAAAGTTCGGCGGCATTCGCGCGGTCGAGAATGCGAGCATCACGGTCGCCGCCGGTGAGATCCACGCGCTGATCGGCCCCAACGGTGCCGGCAAGACGACGCTGTTCAACCTGGTCTCCGGCCTCTACGCGCCCGACCAGGGCACGATCCGCCTTCAGGGCCGCGACATCGCCGGCGTGCCCGCGAACCTGATCTGCCATCAGGGGCTGGCGCGCTCGTTCCAGATCACCAATTTGTTTCGCGGGTTGACGATCTACGAGAATTTGCGTCTGTCGCTGCAGGCACAGCGGCCGATGCGCTTCAACATCTGGAACGACATCGACGCCTACCCGGACATCCACGCCGAGACCGCCGCGCTGACAAAATTCCTCGGCCTCGAGGGCATCGAGGAGATCGAGGGCGGCGAGCTCTCTTATGGCGGTCAGCGGCTGGTCGATCTCGGCATCGCGCTCGGCTCCAAGCCGCAGGTGCTGTTGCTCGACGAACCGCTCGCAGGCCTTGCCGCGGCCGAGCGCGAGCGCGTGTCGCACCTCGTCAAGAACATCGCGGCCAACATTCCCGTGCTGATCGTCGAGCACGACATCGATCGCGTGCTCGGCTTCTCGCAAATCGTGACCGTGATGAACCAGGGCGAAGTGCTGATGTCGGACTGCCCTGGGGCGGTGCGGGCCGATCTGCGGGTGCAGGAGATCTACACCGGCAAGGGCATTCCCGCGGTCGAGCACCGGCGCAGCCATGAAGACGTCCGCGACCGCGAGACAGTGCTGCGGCTCGACGGCGTCAACACCTTCTACGGCAAAAGCCACATCCTCAACGACGCCGCGCTCGACGTCCGCGAAGGCGAGATCGTCGCGCTGCTCGGCCGCAACGGCGCCGGCAAGTCGACCCTGCTCAAGTCCATCGCCGGGCTCGTGCCGGCGGCCTCCGGCCGCATCGATTATCGCGGCACCGATATCGCCCGCCTGCCCGCCCCCGACATTGCCCGCCGCGGCGTCGGCTACGTGCCGCAGGGCCGCGGGCTGTTCGCCGGCATGACCGTGCGCGAGAACCTCGCGCTCGGGCGTCTCGCGCGCAAGACCGACGGCAGCGACGGTGTGGTCTGGAGCGAGGAGCAGATCCTGCACACCTTCCCGCGCCTGAAGGAACGCATGAACATCGCGGCCGACTATCTCTCCGGCGGCGAGCAGCAGATGGTCGCGGTTGCCCGTGCGATGTCCGGCAATGTCCGCCTGCTGCTGCTCGACGAGCCGTTCGAAGGTCTCGCGCCCGCGGTGACGCTGGAGCTGTTCAAAGTGTTCGATGCACTCCGCCGGCATATGTCGATCGTGATCGTCGAGCACAATCTCGACCTCGTGCTTGCGCTCGCCGACCGCGTCTTCGCACTCGAGCGCGGCGCGGTGTTCCACCAGGGACCGGCCGCGCCGTTGCTGAACGATCTCGGCTATCGCAAACAGATCCTGTGGTTGTAGTGCAACCTACTCCGCCTTGATGTTTGCAGCGACCACCACCTCGGCGAGTTCCCTGGTCTCCTTCGCGATCTTGGCGGCATAGTCGGTGGGATTGAGCACGCTCACGACGCCTTGCGTCTCCAGCCGCTCCTGCAAGGCCGGGTCCTTGGCGGCAGCGACGATCTCACGATGCAGCGTCTCCAGGATCGGCGCCGGGGTTGCCTTCGGCATGAAGAAGCCGACCCAGAACGAGATGTCGAAGCCGGGATAGCCGGCTTCCGCGACGGTCGGCACGTCGGGCAGCGACGACAGCCGCTCGGCCGATGACACCGCGAGCGCGCGCAGCTTGCCGGCCTTCACCAGCGGCACGGCGGAGAGCGGATCGAACACCGCCAGCACCTCCTGCGCGAGGATGCCCACCTCGGACGCCGCGCCACCGCGATAGGGCACGTGGATCAGCTTGATGCCGGCCTTTTGGCTGAGCAGCTCCATGGCGAGATGGGCAAGGTTGCCGTTGCCGCCTGAGCCGTAGGCAAGCTCGCCCGGCTTGGCCTTGGCGGCGGCGACGAGATCGGCCACGGTTTTGATATCGGCCGTCTTGGGATTCTCGGGATTGACCACGAGCACGAGCGGCGCCGAAATCACCGTGGTGAGCGGCGCGAAATCGCCTTGCGGATCGTAGCGGGCCTCCTTGAACAGCGTCTTGTTCAGCGTGATGGTGGACGAGTTGCAGGCAAGGATCGTGTAGCCGTCCGCATCCGCGCGGGCGACGCCTTCGGCAGCGATCATGCCGTTGGCGCCGGCGCGGTTCTCGACCACGAAGGGCTGCCCGAGCTTGTTGCCCAGGCGGTCGGCGACGATGCGTGCAACGACATCGACCGGGCCGCCCGCGCTGAAGCCGACCATGATCTTGGACGGACGCGTCGGGTACTTCTGCGCGAAGGCCTCGGTCGTCACGCATAATCCGGCGACGATCGCCAGCAGGCGAAGCGTTCGTTGCATTCGTTCTCTCCCAGATCCTCAGTGCCGCTTTTGCATGTGCCGGCGCGGCCCGTTCGGAAATCATGATGTGCGGGCGCGCCGGATTTCGCAATCGCGTTTGCGCGCCGGCATTCCGCCGCGCGGCAGGTGGGAGCCGCTTCCCAACAAAAAATATGAAAACGACCCCATGCACAGTAGCCGCCTCTTGCGCGCACAAGGACTTGCGCGCACGGCAAGGCCGTTTGACTCGTCGGGCAAAACACTGGCAGACTGTCATCATCGCAACAATCGTCAGCACTCCCAACGGATGGCCAAGGCCACGCCGACGCCGTTGCGCGTAAACCCTTCATCGACATCCTGAAAATCGAAACCGCGCGCAGCGAGCGAACGGTCGTTCGCGCGCCTGCGCCTGCCAAGGACACATCCCATGACGACAACTCCCGAACTACGCATCACCGCGCCGCTTGCGGCAAACGATCGCAGCGCCCCCGCCCCGAGCCCGCGGATCAAGCTCTACAAGCGCCGGATCGCAATCCGACATCCGGACCCGCAAGCCGGCGAACAGCTGCTGGCCGAGGCGCTCGGCGCCGTCGACCGCGACGCGATGCACGGCATCCTGAAGCAATTGGTCAAGGCGAGTGCGATCGGGCACAAGCCCGACGAAGCCAACCTCGCCTTCATGGTCTCGATGATCAGGAACATCGCGCCGAAGGATTCGATCGAGGCCATGCTGGTGTCCCAGATGGTCTCCGTCCACATGGCGACGATGCGCTGCGCCTGTCGCCTCGCCTGCACCGACGATCTCGCGCAGCATGAGAGCGTCACCCGTGCACTGACCCGGCTCTCCCGCACCTTCGCCGCGCAAGTCGAAGCCCTGAGCCGTCACCGCAACAGCGACGAGCGCGCGATCACGGTGCGGAGTCTATCGGTACACGAGGGCGGGCGAGCGATCGTGGGCAACGTCACGCAGCATGCGAACGTGCTTGCTGCGGAAGCGGGTCCGGTTGATGCGAAGCAAGGGCCGAGCCTGTGAGCAGCGGGCATGTTCGCAACACCGGTCCGATGCGGGTGAGCCTGCGCTGCGGCGCAAAGACCCGCGACGGCGGCACGTGCCGTGCGCCGGCGATGCGGGGGAAGGTGCGCTGCCGCATGCATGGCGGCGCGGAGAGATCAGGCGCACCAAGAGGAAACCAGAATGCGCGAAAGCATGGTGCGTTCACGCAAGAAGCCATCTTCGAGCGGCGGCAGGTCCAAGCGGTCATATGTGAGGCTCGAATACTCCTGGACCGCCTCGGCAGATCTGACGGTACCGCAGCCAAATGAACTGTAATGGTCAATCAAAGCCAAGGCATCAGGCCAATCAGAAGCGCAAGATTGGCCCCAGCCATACAACCCGTCGCCAGTAATTTCTCTAGTCAACCCCGTCGCCGCGCCCTAGAATTGCAGAAAGAACCCAATGCACCTCAATTTCCGAGGGCAGGCTTTATTTATCTTCTTGGCAGTCCTTTTTCAGAAGCGCGTACGTCCATGGGCAAACATATCTTTATTGGAATAGACGGCACGTGGCAGGCAGCCTTCAAGGACGCCTTCAAAAGCAACGTCCACAGACTAAATGTCGCCCTCGATTGTCACGACGACACCCGTCAGGAGAACCCACAAATCTTCATCTATTCCGCTGGTGTCGGCACCGCCAACAGGAGCTCAAGAATATATGCTGGAGCAACGGGCGAGGGAATGAACGCGCTTATCCTCGAAGCCTACATCAATCTGGCCTCAAACTACGAGCCGGGAGACAGTATCTATATTTTTGGATTCTCGCGTGGAGCATTCGCCGCGCGAGCTCTCACAGGATTTATCTCTTACGCCGGCCTCCTCAAAGCAAATCAGCTGTCGCTTATCGAAGACGCGTGGATCTATTTCACAGACAGCAACAACGCCAAGAGAGACTACTCAGAGCAACGAAATGGCGCCACCCATCAAAATGTAAGAATCCGGTTTTTAGGACTCTGGGACACAGTCATCGGCTCATTCAGGCGAAAAAGCTACCTTGAGCGATACCGCTTCGACAGCTTGAAACCGGCGAACATCGTCAACACCGTCGTACATGTCATTTCGATAGATGACAGCAGATGGGCATACAAACCCATTTTCTTCGAAGGACGCCGGAAACACCAGAACCTTGAACAGATATGGATGCCCGGAGTTCACGTCGATGTTGGCGGCGGCTCCAACCGCTCCTTCCTATCGACGTTAAGCCTCCTCATCATGATCGATAAGCTGAAGCAGTATTGCCCCGACATCTTGTTTGACCCGCGGTACGTCGGCACAACGCTTTGCGACATTTTGACCAGGGAGAAGGCCGTCGTAAACAATGAACGTGCAGGAATTTGGCGCTGGCTTGGACAAAGGCGGCGACAGGTAGCGAATATCAAGCATCATACGTTGCACCCGGTTGCGGGAACCTTGCCTTTGAAAGAAATCATCTACAAAGGGACGCCACGCACGAAATACGCGCCGGGCTTTACGATTCTGAGCGGAGAGTTGATGCCAACAGCGTCTTTTGACGAAGCGTCGTGGTATCGTCAAAGGATCGAAGCACTGTTGTACAGAGAGTTTCGGTCTTAGCCATTAGCTTACGCCATGGCAGCAACTGATAGTCCGCTCTAGCGGTACAGCAACCTTCGCCAGCGCCCCCGCACAATCACGTGAGCGGAACTCACTGCCCCCAACCGGGAACGGATTCGGCCCCTCGCACTTAACAATTGATAGCTCAGTGAGGTACAGCCATGGGTCAGTCGAAGCCGCATCGCCCGACCGCGATCGTCGTCGAGGACGATGACATCCAGCGCGAGATGCTCGCGCTGTTCCTCGAGGACAACAATTTCGAAGTGCTGCAATGCGAGGACGCGGAGACCGCCGCGCTCGCGCTCAAGGCAAAGCACCCGTCGCTGGTCGTCACCGACGTCAATCTGGTCGGGAAGATGGACGGCGTGGATCTCGCGCACTACGCGCGGGAGCACGGCTCCGATGCCCGGATCATCGTGATCTCCGGCAATCCGCTGCCACGGCCGTTGCCGCCCGGGGCCAAGTTCTTCACCAAGCCGGTTTACCCGACAGTGCTTCTCAGGGAAGCAGCGCAGCAGTAGTGGAAGTTGCTGTCCGGCAGCTTCCTAACGGCCATGCTTTGAGACGCCAGCCTGCGGCGGGCCCTCGGGACGAGGCCAGGTTGTGCAGTGAGATATCTCACCGAAAATTCGCGAGATAGTGGGCGAGATCGCTGATCTGGTCCTTGGCCACCGTCTGCATCACGTCGGCCATGGTGGCGTCATAGCCGTGGCGCGTGTTGTCCTTGTACTCGGCGAGCGTCTTGGCGAGATAGTCCTCGCGCTGGTTGGCGATGCGCGGGACGCTTTCCTTTCCGGAGTAATCAGTATTGTGGCAGGTGTTGCAGCGGTTCTGCTTCGCCAGCGCCTCTCCGCGCGCCATGCGCGCGGCGTCGGCTGATTTAGCCGGCGGCACGGGCTTCGGCAGCGTGGCGATGAAATCCGAAAACGTGCGCAGATCGTCGTCGGTCAGCGACTTCGCCATCTCGTTCATCGGCTCGAACACGCGCAGCTTCTCGCGGAACATGAACAGCTGGATCAGCGCGTAAGGCGCCTGCTGGCCGCCGAGCGAAGGCGTGTTCCCGGTCTCGGAGGTACCGCGTTCGCCGTGACAGGCCAGGCATGGCGCTGCGCGCTCCTGAATCTCTGCACTTGAGGAGACTGTCAGCGAGACGAGCGCCAGGGCGACGATTATGACTTTTTGCATTGGCCGCTGCCGGAAGCACCGTCATTGCGAGGAGCGAAGCGACGAAGCACTGCCTCTCCGGAAAGACGCTGGATTGCTTCGCTGCGCTCGCAATGACGAGTGTGGTGACCACTTACTGCGCCGCAACCTTCTGCTTGCCGTAGGTGATGCGGTAGACCGCGCCATTCCAGTCGTCGGAGACCAGCAGCGAGCCGTCCTTCAGCTGCATCACGTCGACGGGGCGGCCGACATATTTGTTGTCCTCGAGGAAACCGGTCAGGAACGGCTCCATCGACTTCACGCTGCCGTCCTTGTTCAGCTTGACGAGGACGACGTCACCGCCCTGCTTCTGCGACTTGTTCCAGGAACCGTGGCGCGCGACGAAGATCGCGTTCTTGTACGGCTTCGGGAACATGCTGCCGGTGTAGAAGCGCATGCCGAGTGCGGCGGTGTGCGGGCCCATCAGGCCGACCGGCGCGGTGTAGTTCTTGCAATCCTTGCCCCAGCCGAGCTCCTGGTCGATGATATTGCCCTGGTAGCAGAACGGTGCGCCGAAATCCTCGCCGGCCTTGGTGACGCGGTTGAGCTCATCCTCCGGCACCGTCTCCGACAGCCAGTCGCGGGCGTTGTCGGTGAAGTAGAGCTGCTTCGTTTCCGGATTCCAGTCAAAGCCGACCGTGTTGCGCACGCCGACCGCATAGACTTCGGCACCCGAGCCGTCGAGATTGATGCGGCGGATCTGGCCGTGATCGGCATCGTGCAGCACGTTGTTGCCGGGCTGGCCGACCGGCACATAGAGCTTGTTGTCGGGACCGATGCCGATGAACTTCCAGCCATGCGCCTCGTCCTTCGGCAGCTTGTCGTAGATGACGGTCGGCTTCGGCGGGCTGTCCAGGACGTCGTCGATCTTGTCGATCTTCGAGACCTTCGACAGCTCGGCGATGTAGAGCGTGCCGTCCTTGAAGGCGACGCCGTTCGGGCGATAGAGGCCGGAGGCGATCACCTTGACCGCACGCTTGCCGTCCTTGTTGGTGATGGCATAGACCTTGTCGACGAGACGGCTGCCGACGAACACGGTGCCCTTGTCGCTTTGCGCAAGCGAGCGCGCATTCGCCATGCCGGAAGCATAGACCTCGATATTGAAGCCTGTGGGCACCTTGAGCTTGGCGAGCGGCAGCTTGTCGGCCTGCGCCGGAATCGGCGGCGGCGCCACGGGCGCAAGCTTGGAAGCCGCTTCGCCGTCCGGACGGCCGATCAGTGGGGACCCCGGAGGAAGCGGTTGCGCTGCGGGCGCGGCGGGTGGCGCTGCCGGCTGCTGCGCTGCGGCGGACAGCGTGAACGCGCCGAAGACAGCGCCGGCCAGCAACAGGCTGCGCGACGCAGACGTAAGTCCCATCATGGCGATCTCCCCAAAGCGGAAGCCGTCTTCAGACGCGAGCGCGTCCGCGGCCTTTCCGAGTCGGAGTGTGTGAATTTGTGCAGGCAAATGCAAATGGAAACATCAGGGAATACGCGAACGCCCGCGTTGTTCGCGGCTATCCCTGCGGGCCGGCGGCGCCGCCCAAGAATAATTTCCATGCTTTTTCGAAATACAGCTTCCGCTCCTTCGGCGTCGCGAGCGGCCGATCCGACGCCAAGCGATCACTGCGCTGCAAGCACCCTGGACTTTTTCGGAACCACTTTTTCGACCATGTCCAGATCGTCGCCGTCCGCAACATCCTTGTCCTGACGATCTTCTCCCGCGTGCCGCTTCGGGCTGAACCATTGCGCGATACGGTCGAGATAGAGATAGACCACCGGCGTGGTGAACAGCGTCAGGACCTGGCTGACCAGGAGACCGCCGACCATGGCATAGCCGAGCGGCTGACGCAGCTCCGAGCCGGTGCCGTGACCCAGCATCAGCGGCACCCCGCCCAGCACGGCCGCCATCGTGGTCATCAGGATGGGGCGGAAACGCAGCAGGCACGCCCGCCTGATAGCCTCGACCGGCGACAGACCGTGATCCCGCTCCGCCACGATCGCAAAGTCGACCAGCATGATGCCGTTCTTCTTGACGATGCCGATCAGCAGGACGAGGCCGATCAGCCCGATCAGACTGAACTCGATGTGGAAGATGAGGAGCGTCGCCAGAGCGCCGACACCGGCCGACGGCAGGGTCGACAGGATGGTCAGAGGGTGAATGTAGCTCTCGTAGAGCACGCCGAGAATGAGATAGACCACGATCAGCGCCGCCACGATCAGCAAGGGCACCGAGGAGAGCGAGTCCTGGAACGCCTTCGCCGTGCCCTGGAACGTCGAGGTGATGGCAGCGGGCACGTTCATCTGCCGTTCCATCGCGTCGATCGCCTGCGTCGCCTGGCCGAGCGCGACATTGGGCGCGAGGTTGAAGGAAATCGTCACCGCCGGAAACTGGCCCTGATGGTTGATGGCCAGCGGGCGCACCGGCGCCGTGGTCCACTTCGTGAACGCCGACAGCGGCACCTCGCCGCCCGTCGTCGGCGAACGCAGGTAGATCTGCTCCAGCGTGGAGGGATTTTTCTGCAGCGAGGGCAGCACCTCGAGGACGACATAATAGGTGGACAATTGCGTCGAATAGGTCGCGATTTCGCGCTGCCCGAACGCGTCATACAGCGTCGCGTCGATGACGTCAGGGGTGATCCCGAAACGCGCCGCCTGATTGCGGTCAATCGACAACGTCAGCGTGGTGCCAGACGTCTGCTGATCGGACGCGACGTCGCGCAGCTCGGGCATCTCCTTCATCTTGCCGAGCAGCCTGGGCGCCCAGGTGTTGAGCTGGTCCATGTCGGTCGACTGCAAGGTGAACTGATATTGCGTCCGGGCGGGCCGGCCACCGACGCGAACGTCCTGCGCCGACTGGAGATAGAGACGCGCGCCCTGAACCTTCGCCGTCTGCGCCTGCAAGCGGCGGATGACCTGGTCGGCCGAAGCGCTGCGCTCGTCGCGCGGCTTCAACGTGATGTACATGGTGCCGTCATTGAGCGTATTGCCGCTGCCGCCCATCCGCATCGCCATGTGATCGATCGCCGGGTCCTTCAACACGATCGCGCCGACCTCCTGCATGTGCTTCGACATGTCAGCGATCGAGGTGTCCTGCGACGCCTCGACGATTCCGGTGATCAGCCCGGTGTCCTGCTGCGGGAAGAACCCCTTCGGGATGATCACGAACAGATAGACCGTCAGCGCCATCGTCGCAAAGAACACCATCAGGGTGACGAAGCGGAAGCACAGCACGAGATCGAGGCCGCGCTCATAGCCGTTGACGAGCCCCTGGAACATCCGCTCGCTGAGCATGTAGAGCCTGCCGTGATGCTCCTCGTCGTGCGATTTGAGAAAGCGCGAGGCCATCATTGGCGTCAGCGTCAGCGACACGAAGGCCGACACGGCGATCGTCATCGCCAGCGTCACCGAGAACTCGCGGAACAGGCGACCGATGATGCCGCTCATCAGCAGCAGCGGAATCAGCACCGCGATCAGCGAAACCGAGATCGAGATGATCGTGAACCCGATCTCGCCCGCGCCCTTGACCGCCGCCGCCATCGGCGTCTCGCCTTCCTCTATATAGCGGGTGATGTTCTCCAGCATCACGATGGCGTCGTCGACCACGAAGCCGACCGCGATGGTCAGCGACATCAGCGACAGATTGTCGAGGCTGTAGCCGGCCATCCACATCAGCGCGCAGGCGCCCAGCAGGGCGAGCGGCACCGTGATCGACGGAATGATGGTGGCCCACAGGCTGCGCAGGAAGACGAAGATCACCATCACGACGAGGCCGACCGTGAGCAGCAGCGTGAACTGCACGTCCTTCACGGCCGCGCGGATGGTCTGCGTGCGGTCCGACAGCACCTTGATGTCGATGGCGGGCGAAATGCCCGCCTTCAGGTGCGGCAGCTGCTTCATCACGCTGTCGACGGTATCGATGACGTTGGCGCCGGGTTGCTTGAAGATGACCAGGAAGACGCCGGGCTTGCCGTCGGCCCAGCCGTACTGGGTATTGTCCAGCGGCGCGCTGACGGCATGGCCGATGTCGCCGACACGAACGGGACTGCCGTTGCGATAGGCGATGACGATGTCGTTCCAGGCCTCGGCCTTGGTGAACTGGTCGTTGGCATAGACGGTATAGGTGCGGGTGTCGCCGTTGAGGGTGCCCTTGGGATTGTTGACCGATATCACCGAGAGCGGGGTCCGCACGTCCTCCAGCGACAGGCCTTTGGCGACCAGCTTGGCGGGATCGATCTGGACGCGGATCGACGGCGCCTGTTGTCCGCCGACGCTGACCTGGCCGACGCCTCTGATATGGCTGATCGCCTGCGCGAGCTTGGTGTAGGCCTCGTCCGACACCTGCGTCATCGGCAGCGTCTTCGACGTGGCGCCAAGCATGAGAATGGGCGAGTCCGCCGGATTGACCTTGCGGTAGGTCGGCGTGCTCGGCATGTTCTTGGGCAATTGCCCGCTGGCGGCATTAATGGCGGCGAGCACGTCGGATCCCGCACCGTCGATGTTGCGCGAGAGATCGAACTGCAGAACGATCTGCGTCGAGCTGGTCTGGCTCGACGACGTCATCTCGGAGACGCCGGGGATCAGCGCGAATTGCGATTCCAGCGGCTGCGCCACCGAGGACGCCATCGTGTCAGGGTCCGCGCCGGGAAGGCTGGCGGAGACCTGGATGGTGGGGAAATCGACCTCCGGCAGCGGCGCCACCGGCAATTGTGGATAGGCGATGATCCCGACGAAGAGAATGCCGACCATCAGCAGCGACGTCGCGATGGGAAGGCGAATGAAGGGAGCCGAGATACCGCCAGCCATGTCAGTCAACCGATCCGGTTTTGGCCTGAGTGGTGGTGGCGCTGGCATCCACCGTCGGCTTGTCGTCGACCAGCGCGCCCTCGAACAGGCGCGACTGCCCGGCCACCACGATCCGGTCTCCGACGTTCAGGCCTTCGGAGACCACGGCATTTGCATCGCCGCTCTGAGCGACCTTGATCGGCCTGGCACTGACCTTGCCGTTGTCGCCGATCACATAGGCGAACAGACCGGACGGCCCGTGCTGCACACCATCCTGCGGCACGACGATGACGTCCTTGCGCGTGTCGATCAGCATCCGCGTGGTGACTGACAGGCCGGGCCACAGTGCGTTGTCCTTGTTGTCGAAGCGCGCTTTCAGGCTGATGGTCCCGGTGGCCTGGCTCACCGAATTGTCCATGATCGCAAGCCTGCCCTGCGACAGCGTTCTGGTTCCATCCGATGTCAGCGCCGCGACGGGCACCTCGCCGGTATCAAAGGCCCTGGCGACGGCCTGCAATTGCTCTTCCGGCTCCGTGAACTGCACGGCGATCGGCTGCAGCTGGGCGATGGTGACGATCCCCGTCGTATCGGCAGCATGCACGATGTTGCCGGGGTCGACCAGACGAAAACCGGTTCGCCCCGAGATCGGCGCCTTGATCGAGGTGTAGCCGAGATTGGTCTGCGCATTGTCGATGGCGGCCTGGTCCCCCTTGACCTGGGCGGTCAGCTGATCGACCAGCGCCTGCTGGGTGTCGAGATTCTGCTGGGTCTCGAACTGCTGCTTCGCGAGTTTCTGAAAGCGCTCCAGGTTCAACTGATCGTTCTTCAGGCTGGCCTCGTCCTGGGCCTTCTTCGCCACCGCCTGCTCCAGCGCCGCGGTGAAGGGGCGTTGATCGATCTCCAGAAGCGGATCGCCCTCCTTCACCATCTGCCCCTGCTTGAAGAACACCTTCGTGATCTGACCGTCGACGCGGCTCTTGACCGTGACCGTCTTGAACGGCGAGACGACTCCGAGACCGTAGGTGTGCACGGGAAAGTCGGCCTTCCTCACCTCGAACGACGTCACGGGGATCTTCGCCGCGGCCTGACTGGACGCGCTGTTGGCGGTCGCTTCGACCGGCCTGACGCCTCCGACGAACGCGTACCACAGGCCATAGGCCAGCGCGGCGACCGCAAGAATTCCAAACAGCGTGAGGCCGAGCTTCGGCCGCCTTGTCGATCTGATGGCCATGTGACTGCTTGTGCCTGCTTGCAGGTGAAACGCTTGCCTGAAATATCGGTGACAACATCGCGGCGTCAAAATAACGATTGCGTGCGACAATCTGTACAAACCGTCATGTTCGCGCGTTGCGACAACGCAGCCGCTCAAATCGAAAACGTTCGACGAGCGTAAAGTGGAAACAAACGGAAACGATATGGACGGATGTTCAGGATGGCTGCGGCATCACGCTGAATTGCGCCGGTGATCAGGAATTTTGGGAACGCCCATCTTGAGTCAGCCTTATCGTCGAAATTCAGCAAGCGCTGCTTCACGGGAACGAGGCGCAAGATGAAGGCCGATCAACCGAGCCCCCGGGGGAATGTCGTACCGTTTCGAACGCGATCGGACACCGGCAGGGATCCGGTCGACAATGTGCGGTCCAACACCATCTTTCGCATGCTCGACCTCGCGAAGTTCGAACAGGATCGCCGTGATGTCGGGCATGGCGCGAACATGCGCTCGAACATCGCAGCGCTGGTTCTGCTCGGGCTGCTCGTGTTCATCGCGACCGAGGACTTCTCCAGGATCGCCCAATCGAACGCGTGCCTGGAAAAATCGGATTGCGGGAATTGACGACGACATAGCCACGAAGCGCCATTTGCGCGACGTCGGAGCGCCGGAAGACGCACACCGGCTCTGCCCTGGCGCCATTGGCATCCTCGCTCCGATCGTGTAACCCGGCCGAAACCCTTGCCGGGACGGGACGCTGATGACTGCGGTTGCCACGGAAGAAGCGGGCGATGGCACCCGCGCGCTGATCCTTGCGCTGTTGGCGCTGGCCTGCGGCCACATGCTCTCGACCTTGCTGCGCACCATTCCCGCCGTCAGCCTCGATCTGATGGCGGCGGATTTTCATATGGAGCCGCAGGCGCTGGCCAGCCTCACCTCGGTCTATCCCTTTGCCTTTGCCGCGGCGCAGATCCCGGTCGGCGCCGCCATGGACCGCTTCGGGGTGCGGCCGGTGTCGCTGAGTTTGCTGGTGGGAACCGTGATCGGCGCCATCGCATCGGGCTTTGCGACCGGGCCGGAGAGCTTCGCGGTCGGGCAAGTGATGCTGGGTATCGCCACCTCGGGCATGCTGATGTGCCCGATGACGCTGGCGGCCAAGCAATTGTCGGCGGCGCGATTCGGCCTGTGGTCGGGCGCGATCCTCTCGATCGGCAATATCGGCATGCTGCTGTCGTCGAGCCCGCTCGCCTTCGTGGTCGATCATTACGGCTGGCGCGCCGGATTCTGGATCTCCGCGCTCGGCGGCGTCGCCGTCGCATGCGCGGTGTTCCTGCTGGTGCCGAAGCAGCCGGCCGAGCACAAGGACGAATCCTCGCCGCTGTCGCAGATGATCGACGTGCTCAGGCTCGGCCTGTCGCGGCCGCTCCGCGGCCTGATCGCGCTGGCGCTGGTGTCGCTCGCGACCTCACTGGTGCTGCGCGGCCTGTGGGGCGGGCCGTGGCTGATGGAGATCAAGGGACTGACGCGGGTCGAGGCCGGCAACCAGCTCGGCGCTTTCACGCTGGCGATGATCGCAGGTCCCCTCTGCGTCGGCATGATCGACCGCAAGCTCAACCGCCGCCGTGCGCTGGTGGCGAGCACGCATATGGTCGGCGCGCTGCTGCTGGCGCTGATGGCGCTGGGCGCGCCGCATTACGCGGTCTCGATGCTGTTCGGCGTGCCCGTGATGCCGCCAGTTTATGATCTCGTGCTGCTTGTGCTCATTGGCCTTGCCACCTCCGCCCAGCCGCTGCTGTTCGGCATGTCCAGGCAACTGGTCGACGCCCAAACCGCCGGCAAGGCGCTCGCGGCAATCAACCTCGCCTTCTTCCTCGGCGCGGCGCTGATGCAGTCGATCACCGGAGCGGTCGCGGCGTTTGCCGGGCTGCCGGCGGTGCTGCTGTTCATGGCTGCCATGCTGGCATTGGGCGCGCTGATCTTTTTGACTTACACCGCACAGCGTTCGTAAGATGACAGGCACCGTTCGCCAAAGGAATGAATCATGCCTGTCGACACCAAAGCCGCCACCGACCGTCTCATGCGCTTCCTCGCCATCGAGGGCGTGACCGGACAGGAGGCGGCGATCGGGCGTGAGCTCACCGCCGCGTTGAAGGAGAGCGGCGTGCCGGCCAAGGCGATCCGGCTCGACGATGCCAACACGCGCATCCCCGTGCCGACCGAGACCGGCAACCTCATCGTCGACCTGCCCGGCCGCGGCGCGCTGCACAACCAGCCGCGCATCATGTTCATGACCCACATGGACACCGTGCCGCTGTGCGCCGGCGCCAAGCCGAAGAAATCCGGCCGCAAGATCGTCAACGAGGCCAAAACCGCGCTCGGTGGCGACAATCGCTGCGGCTGCGGCGTGCTGGTGACGCTGGCCGCCGAGCTCGAGAAGCAGAAGCTCGATCATCCCCCGATCACGCTCTTGTTCTGCGTGCGCGAGGAGAGCGGGCTCTATGGCGCGCGTCACGTCAAGCTCGACGAGCTCGGCTCGCCCGTGATGGCCTTCAATTATGACGGCGGCTCGGCCTCCAACGTCATCATCGGCGCGGTCGGTGCGGATCGCTGGACCGTCGAGATCACGGGGCGTGCCTCGCATGCCGGCGTCGCACCGGAGCGCGGCATCTCCTCGACCATGATCATGGCGCTTGCGCTGGCCGACGTGCAGGCCGGCGGCTGGTTCGGCAAGGTGGTGAAGGGCAAGGGCGCGAGCGCGCGGCTGGGCACCAGCAATGTCGGCCCCGTTACCGGCGGCGAGGGCCGCCCGGCGGGCGATGCCACCAACGTCGTCACCGACTACGTGCATGTGCGCGGCGAAAGCCGCAGCCATGACGGAAAATTCTTCAAGGAGATCACCAAGGCCTACAAGGCCGCGTTCGAGAAGGCGGCCAAGAAGGTGACGAATGCACAAGGCAAGTCCGGCAAGGTCAAGTTCAAGGCCGAGACCGACTATTTCCCGTTCCGCATGAAGGACAGCCAGCCCGTCATCAAGCGCGCGGTCGAGGCGGTGTCCGCGGTCGGCGGCACGCCGAATGTCCGCACCGCCAATGGCGGCCTCGATGCCAACTGGATGGTCCGCCACGGCGTTCCGACCGTGACGTTCGGCGCCGGCCAGAACGAGGCGCACACGATCGACGAGTGGATCAATCTCGACGAATACGACCGCGCCTGTGCGCTGGCCGTGCAGATCGCGACGACGCGTTGAGCTGCCAGGGCAGGAAGCTGCCAGGCTGAAAATCTGCCGATGGATTTGGCTTGCCACTGCCGACCGGCGCGAAATTGCGCCGTCTATCTTCCTGGGCCGTCTATTTTATCGTGACAGTAATTTTTTCCGACACGACCGGAGGATCGAACGGAAAGTGATTGGCGTCCCCCAGGACGAGTTGGAGCGTGTGCTTACCGGGCTGCAGCTCGATACGTGCCTCGGTCTGCCCCGCTCCAAAATGGAGATGAGACTTATCCGATGCAATCGGTTCATTGGGATTGAGCGGCTCGGTCACGTCAATGAGAAGATGATGGTGCCCGCTGTTCTTGAAGTCGTCGCCGGCATGGGTCACGCCCATGCCGCGCAAGCCGAAACGGCACCAGAACCCGCCTTTGATGACCGCACCGTTCTGCGGCCAGACGAAATAGAGAACCGTATCCTTGCCTGCAGGCTTTCCCTGCGCCTGGGCGGCGGCGAAAGACATCAGAGTCAGGACCGCGGACAACATCACAAGCCGAATCATCTTCATGGGAGTCTTCTTCCTCCACGTTGTCACGGGGACAAGGCGACACGGAATCCATGGGTCGGATAGCGAACGTTGGTGTCGTAACTGTCGCGGCTCGCCGGGCGAACATAAGTTGCGTCGTTTTTCCATGAGCCGGAGCGGATCACGTGTGACGAACACTCCCCTCCGAGCCATGGCGATCCGTCCGAAGGCGCACCCTGATAGCTCCTGTGCCAGCAATCCTCGACCCACTGATCGACGCTGCCACCCATGTCGAACAGCCCAAATGGATTCGGCTTGAAACTTCCGACCTTCACCGGCTGCTCGACGCCGGCAACATCCGCGCAATTCTTGCAATTGGCCATGCCGGGCTGAGGCTGATCTCCCCACCAATATTTACTCTGGGTACCGCCCCGCGCCGCGTATTCCCATTCAGCCTCGCTTGGAAGCCGATAGGGCTTGCCGGTCGCATTTGCCAGCCAAGTGACAAACGTCTTTGCATCACTCCAGCTCACATTCGTGACCGGCGCATCATCTTTGCCTGCCGCCACGAACCCACATGCCTTTGCCGCGGCGCATTCGTTCCATTCGCGAACCGTGACTGGATATTTGCCGATAACGAACGGCTTGACTGTGACCCGACGAACCGGCTTTTCCGAAAGATCGTCGTTGCTGCCCATCGAGAAGATGCCGCCGCGCACCGGAACCATCTCAGGCTCGCGGACCGCAGCCGCGGCCGGCGGCGCGATCGACGGCGCGGGCTGGGTTTCGGGCACGGCTTGCGGTGGAGCGGGCGACGACACCAGCGGCGGCACAGGGGACGGAGGCAGCGGCACGTCCTGTTTTGCGATGGACGACGCGGACGGAGGCGGCGGCACGTCCTGTCTTGCAGCGGATGATTCGGACGAAGGCGGCCTCGGTGATTCTGCCAGCGGCGAGGCCGGGGCTGCCGCCTGATGAGCCATCTGACTGCGCGGCTCCACGAGCAGATACCAGAGCACACCGCCCGCAATGATGAGCAAGGTCAGACTCAACAAGATCAACAGGACGCTCTCGCGTCGTTTACGGATCCTGTTGAAGGAGGTCGCGTCGGGAAGGACGCGATAGACTCTCACGGGGTCGGTGATGTTCTTGACTTTTCGATCGCCAAGCGACTCGTATCCGCAAACCAGTTTATGCTTGATCTGCTCGTAGATGCCGCCGGAAATGTAGACTTGGCCAGGATCGGCAATCCCCTCGATGCGCGTAGCGATGTTGACGCCGTCGCCGTAAACGTCATCTGCCTCGATGATGACGTCGCCCAGATTCACACCAATTCGATATTCGATCCAATGATGCTTCGGCAGTGATGCGTTGCGTCCTACCATGCTTTGCTGGATGACGATGCCGCATCGAACCGCCTCGACGGGACTGTCAAAGATTGCGAGAAAGCCGTCACCAGTGGTTTTGACGAGCTTGCCGTGGTGCTCCACGATGCTGGGCTCGATGAGTTCGCGCTCGAGCCGCTTCACGCGAACGTGCGTTCCCTCTTCATCGATCTGCATGAGTCGGCTGTAGCCAACGATATCGCCAGCGACAATTGCGGCAAGACGGCGCGGCATTGCCTCGCGCGGAGGCTCACCGCCGCTCTTGCCGGACTTGATGTTGCGAATTTCGGCCATGACTCAACTCGGCGCCGGCGGACAATTGTCGCCGACGAAAACAGAACCTGCCGCGCGAAAAGCTACCATACTAAAGGATACCGGCAAAGCGGTTGAAGGGCCTGAAACATTGGCGTGAGCGGCTCGGCCTTTTCCCGCCGGGAAAAACTTCAGTTTGCTCGCCCGAACACATATTTGTAAGGCAATATCCAAACTGAAGATGTGATCTCTCTCACGTTCAGCATCAAAGATGCTGCTCGCGGTTCCGGCTTCAGCCAGAGATGGCCGCCACGGCGACACCGTCAGGCGCGGATCTCCGAGATGACATGCACAGACAGCGACACAGCACTGCGATCCCGATGACAGCACCACAGGCGATTGCTCATCCCACGCGACCAGCTTAACTTGCGATCAAAACGCGCAGGTGGAAACAGCATGGCACGCATCGCGACGATCGAATCCGCACTCTATCGGATCCCCCTCCCCGTCACGCTCTCGGACTCCACGCATGGCGAGATCGCCGCGTTCGAGCTGATCACCTGCCGCATCCGCGATGCCGATGGCGCCGAGGGCGTCGGCTACACCTACACGGTCGGGCGCAACGGCGGGGCGACCGCCGATATCCTCAAGCGCGAGATCCCGCCGCTGGTCGAAGGACGCGAGGCCGACGATACCGAGGCGATCTGGCATCACGTCTGGTGGGGCCTGCACTATGGCGGCCGCGGCGGACCGGCGGTGCTGGCCCTCTCCGCACTCGATATCGCGCTGTGGGATTTGAAGGCGCGGCGCGCCAGGCTGCCGCTGTATCGGCTGCTCGGCGGCTTCGATGCGCGCGTGCCGTGCTACGCCGGCGGCATCGACCTCGATCTCTCCGTCGAGGCGCTGCTGAAGCAGACCGACGGCAATCTCGCCAAGGGCTTTCGCGCCATCAAGATGAAGGTCGGCCGTCCTGATCTCAAATCCGACGTCGCACGCGTCGCGGCGATGCGCAAGCATCTCGGCGACGGCTTTCCGCTGATGGCCGACGCCAACATGAAATGGACGGTCGAGGAAGCGATCCGCGCGGCCCGCGCCTTCGTGCCTTACGACCTGACCTGGCTCGAGGAGCCAATCATCCCCGATGACGTCGCGGGCCACGCGCGCATCATGCAGGCCGGCGGCGTGCCGATCGCGGCGGGCGAGAATCTGCGCTCGCTGTGGGAGTTCAAGAACTACATCGCTGCCGGCGCGGTGTCCTATCCCGAGCCCGACGTCACCAATTGCGGCGGGGTGAGCGCGTTCATGAAGATCGCGCGGCTGGTGGAGGCGTTCAACCTGCCCGTCACCAGCCACGGCGCGCACGACATCACCGTGCACCTGCTCGCGGCCTGCCCGAACCGCTCGTATCTGGAGGCGCATGGTTTCGGGCTCGACACCTATATCGAGCATCCGCTGGTGCTGGAGGACGGCAAGGCCCAGGCGCCGGACCGCCCGGGTCATGGCATCAGTTTTGACTGGAAGGGGTTGGCGAAGTTGTCGCCGTAGGGCGCCGTCATGCCCGGGCTTGTCCCGGGCATCCACGTTCTCGGTGCAGCAAGCAAGACGTGGATGGCCGGGTCAAGCCCGGCCATGACGATGTTGCTGCACGCGAGGCATTCCGAGGCACTGGATGCAGTCGCCCGATATTCCGTTATGGTGTCAGCAGCTGACACCATTGAAAGAGCCGCGCCTTGACCCCTGAGCTGCACCAGAAACTCACCGCGTGGCGCCGGCACCTGCATGCCCATCCGGAACTGGGCCTCCACGAGAAGGCCACCGCCGCCTTCGTGCAGGAGAGGCTCACGGAGTTCGGCATTCCTTTCGAAGCCAACATCGGCGGCCACGGCGTGGTTGCGACGCTGACGCGGGGGTCCGCGCAAGGCCGCGTCGGCCTGCGTGCCGACATGGACGCGCTGCCGATCACCGAGGATACGGGGCTTGCCTACGCCTCGACCAATCCCGGCGTGATGCATGCCTGCGGACATGACGGACACACCGCCTCGCTGCTCGGCGCGGCCGCGCTGCTGGTCGCCGACACCAGCTGGAGCGGCACCGTCGACTTCATCTTCCAGCCGGCCGAGGAAGGACTGGGCGGCGCGCGCGCGATGGTCGGCGCGGGCCTGTTCGACCGCTTTCCGATGGATCGGGTGTTCGGCTTCCACAACTGGCCCGGGCTTCAGGCCGGCACCATCGCGGTCCATGACGGCGTCGTCATGGCTTCCGGCGGACGCGTCATCATCACCATCGAGGGCCATGCCGGTCACGCCGGCATGCCGCATCTGACCCGCGACCCGGTGATGGCGGCGGGACATTTGATCGTGGCGCTGCAATCGATCGTCTCGCGTAGCGTCGATCCGCTCGACACTGCCGTGCTGTCCCTGTGCACGCTCGAAGGCGGCAAGGCGCGTAACCAGATCGCGGGGCGCGTCGAGATCGGCGGCACGCTGCGGTATCATCGCGATGCGGTGAAGGACATCGTCGTGGCGCGGATCGAACAGATTTGCGCCGGCATCGCCACGAGCTTCGGCGTCAAGGTCACGCCCGACATTTTCATGGGCGTCGGCGTCGTGATCAACAGCCCGGCTGAGGCCGGTCTCGCGCGCCTCGCCGCCGAGAAGATGCAGACCCCAGTCAGGCGCGATCTCGCGCCCAGCATGGCCGGTGAGGATTTCGCCTTCTACCTCCAGCATCGCCCCGGCGCCTTCGCCTGGATCGGCAACGGCGAATTGCGCGACGGCGCCGAGCTGCACGGCCCGCGTTACGATTTCAACGACGCGATTTTGCCCGTCAGCTCCGGCTGGATGGCGGAAGTCGCCAGGACGGCGCTGGCTTCGAACTAGCGGAGGCGCGCCGTCAGCGCACGGCCGCGATCCTGGCGCGGAAGCTCGCCTGTCCCTGCATGATCTTGTCCAGCAGCGCGTCGAGCGCCCAGAAGCGCTCGCTTATGTCGAAATCGACGGCCCGGCTGCGGATGGCCGCGAACGTGCCGAGCCGCTGATGATACAGCTTGGCCAGCTTGGGATATCCCATCGGCTCAGCCATCGCGGCGAGCGCGAGATAGACGGAGAGTTCGTCCGCCAGCGCCGGATGCCTGGCACTCTCGGTGAGCAGCCATTTGTAGAGGTCGGGATGGAAGTTGGTGAACACGCCGGTGAAACCGGCAGATCCTGACTTCATGGCGTCGAAGGCGATCGCCGCATTGGCGTTGACGATGGCAAGCGACGAGCCTTTCGTGAGCGCCACGCGGCGCTTCACGGTGTCGAGGTCGCAGGACACGTCCTTGAGAATCGCAAAGCGTCCTCTTTCGGCGCAGAACTTCAGCTCGTCGTCGGACATGAGCCGGCGGAACGGCGCGGGACATTCGTAGAGGCCAAGCGGAAGACCGGCAGGCAGGGCTGCGAGCAGGCCGCGCAGATTGTCCATGAAGACGGCGCCGCCCTGTCCCTTCGGATCGAACCGGTTCGTCACCAGCACCAATCCGTCCACGCCGGTTGCAGCGATGGCGGTCAGCTCGGTCACCTGATCGTCGCGGGATTCGCTGACGTGGCCTGACGCAATGACAGGCACCCGGCCCGCCGCCTGCCGCACGACGAACCGCGCCAGCGCGACGCGCTCATCGAGGCTGAGAAACTGCATCTCGCTCGACTGGGCCACGGCGAACAGCGCATCAGCGCCGTTTGCAATGTACCATTCGATCAGTTTTTCGAGGCCGGCGTAATCGATCGCGTCGGCTTCCGTGAACGGCGTCAGCATCACCGGAATGATGCCCTTGATGGTTGCAGTCACAAATCGGCTCCCAGGATTTCGAGATCTTTGACAGGCAGGAGCCTGCCGCTCACGCGTCTTGCAACGCGTGAGCGTAACGGGTTCAGGCTGCCGATCAATTGCCGGCGACTTCCTTGATGCGGGCGATCATGTCGTCGACGGCCTTTTCGACCGGCACCTTGTTGGTGACGATGGCGTTGACGGCTTTCATCCAGACGTTCTCGTTGTTGAGCGTGGTGAACTTGTAGTTCTTGCTCATCTCGTAACCGCCGACGCCGGCGAAGAACTGGTCGCGCACGGCGCGGCGATGCACGTCGCCATCCCAGAACGCGGACTTCTGCGCCGCGGTCTTGACCGGGAACCAGCGGCCGAGCGCGCCTTCGATATAGGGCTGGAGGTTCTCATCGCGCAGCAGGAACGAGACGAACTCCTTGGCACGGTCCTTGTTCTTGGCCTGCTCGAAGATCAGGCCGACCACCACGGAGGCGCGGGTGTGGACCGGCGTGCCGTCCGGCTTGTTGGGCCAGACCATCGTGCGGATGCGCTCGTCATAGTTCTTCCTGGCTTCGTCGCGCTGCTCGGCGGTCAGCGTCTCGTTGCCGGAATCGTCCAGCCATTTGCCGGGAAGCGAAACCGTCGAGTTATGCGTCATGATGGTCGTCTTGTTGTGGAAGGCGACGTTGTTGTCGGGATCCTTCCAGCTTGTCGCCGATTGCGGCGTGCAGCCCTTCGCGGCGATCTCGACATAATCCTTCATGGCGGCGACAAGACCCGCCTTCACCTTGGGATCGTCGACCAGCAGCTTGCCGTTGTCGTCGACGAGCACGACGTTGTGGGCATCCATGAACACCAGGAACGAGATGAAGCTGTCGGTGGCGTCGACGCCCATGGGATGGCCGATGCCGTAGATGCGCTTGCCGGATGCCTTGCGCACCGCCGGCTGCGCCTTGTCGCACCAGAACGACCAGAAGCCGTTCCAGTCCTTCGGGATGTCGGTCTCCTTGAGACCGCCCTCCTCGATCATGTCCTTCCAATAGTGCAGATGCAGCGTCGCCTGCTTTAGCGGGAAGGCGTAATAGGCCTTCGCCTTGGTCTTGTCGTTGTACAACATGACCGTTTCGAGCGACTGCGGAGAGAACTCGCCCTTGATCGGCGCGAGGACGGAAGTCAGGTCGACCAGCTTGCCTTCGGAGGCCCATTTGCCGGCGCCCTGGAAATGATAGGTGTCCGCATAGGTGACGTCGGGCGGAGCGCCGGCATCGAGCGCCGCCACCAGCTTCGGCATCATGTCCTGCGTCGCATATTGCGACAGCTCGACCTTCACGCCGGTCTTGGCCTCGAACTTCTTGATGACGGCGAGCAGCGCGTCTTCCTCGGCCTTGTAGTAGCCCTTGTTCCACCAGACGACGAGCTTCTCCTGGGCGGCTGCGGGGCTCGCTGCTCCCATCATCGGCAGCAGCAGGCAAGCCGCCATCGAACAGTTTCTGGCCCATCGCAAAAGGCTATGACGCATTGTTGTTTCCTCTCCGTCCCATCCCGGCGAGGGACCGCCGGTTGCTCTCATGGCATTTAAAACGCGGCTATGTAAGCGCTTACATAATTGGAGTCAAGCGGCCCTCGTGTGGGTAGGGCAATCGCAGATGAAGTGAGCATTTGGCGCGCTAAAGCTTCCGCAGCGTCATGCCCGGGCTTGTCCCGGCCATCCACGCCTTTGCCCCAACACGAAGAACGTGGATGCCCGGGACAAGCCCGGGCATGACGACCGCGATCTCAGGGATCAGCGACCCCTGACCTCGCCGGCGCTCTCGCGGATACTGAGAACAGGCATGACTTCCCGCGACTGCGCCTGAGCTTGCCGGCCTGCGATCACCGCGAGGAGCTCGTTGGCGGCCAGGACGCCGATCTGCTGGTTGTCGACCTTCATCGTCGTGAGCCTGGGAGAGAAGCGCGACGAAATTGCAAGATCGTCGAAGCCGGTGATCGAGAAATCCCGAGGCGCGTCCAGGCTGTTTTCCCGCGCAGCCATCAACGCACCGAGCGCCAGATTGTCATTGCCGCAGACGATCGCGGTCGGCCGAACGTCCACCGCCTGCGTCATCAAGCGCGCAAAACTGGCCGCACCGAACTCCAGCGTCGAGGGACCCATCATCAGATCCTGCGCCGCGATTTTCAGACCCGCGGCCGCGAGCGTCTCGCTGATGCCGCGAAGCCTCTCCTTGACGCGGTCGTTGTTGGTATCAGGCTGAAAGATAGCGGCGAACCGGCGATGGCCCAGCGACAGCAGATGCTCCGTCATGCGGCTGAAGGCGGCACGATTGTCGAAGCCGATGCACGGGTGCGGCGACAGCTTGTTGTAAGAGTATGTCACGACGTAGGGAATGCCGCGCGAGTTGAGCGCGTCGAACAGCTCGGCAGGATGGTTTTCACCGACCAATGCGAGTGCTTCCACGCCGCGCGCAAGCATCGCTTCGGCCTGCCGCAAGCCCTCGTCCGGATCATAGTTCGAGCAGCCCAGGAACAGCGTGAAGCCGCGTTCGCTGAAGACGGTCTGCATGCCGCCGATCTGGTGGGCGAAGATCTCGTCGTCCAGGGTCGGGATGATGGCGCCGGCGATATGCGTCCTGCGCGAGGCCAGCGCCCGTCCGGCGGCGTTCGGAATCCAGTTCAGCGCGCGGGCCGCGTCCTTGACCCGCTGCCTGACCTCTTCGGAGACCTTGTCAGGCTCGTTGAAGGCGCGCGAGACGGTCGCGGTCGAGACATTGGCCTTGCGGGCGACCTCCTCAAGCTTGACGCGGCCGCTGCCTCCGCGCGCCCTCTTTGAACCTGCCACCATCCCCGCCACTTCGGTCGAATGCTCGTTTGATCAATGCCTCGCCATGGTATTGACGACCGCCGGAGTCCTCAACGGAAATCTCCGAGCAGGGCTTTCAATGCCTGTGGGGCTACGGTCCGCCGGCGACCGAACCCGCGATCACCATGACCAGTTCGGCAAGATTGATCTTCCCGTTGACGACGAGTTCTTCGGAGGAGCCTCCCACTTTCAGCGATTGCGGATTGTTGGCAGCCTGACGCTTGAGTTCGCCAATAATGGATTCCGTCAGTTTCTCTTCCAGCATGTGACCTCCTTTCAGTCCATTATTTGGGATTCGGATCTTCGAGACCGTTGCCGGGCTCCTCCAGCCGCCCGATCCGCGCCAGCCTGACAGCGTTGCCGAGCGCACGCGCCACGTTCAGCACCTCCTGCTGAAACTCGCGGTCTTCATCGAGTGCACGGTGCGCCGTGGCGTACTCCTCCATGTAGCCGACATAACGGTCCAGTTCGCCGAAGCGGCCCGCCGAAATCAGATCCATGTCGGTCAGCCAGTCGGACAAGGTGCGACGCACGCCCTCGGCACCGACACTGTCGCCGTGAACGACGAGGCCGAAATGGCGGCCGGCGAGATGACGCGGATAGGGCCAGCCCTTCAGCTCGATCGCCTTGGCCTCATCGGCCTTCGTGCCGTGCGTCGATGTCGGATCGGGATTGCCGCCGTCGGCGCAGACGAGGCGATCGATCATCGCCTTGAGTCCGCCGGGCACGTGATACCAGTTCACCGGCGTCACGATCAGGATGCCGTGGGCCGCAACCCAGAGCGGATAGATCTCGTTCATCCAGTCGCTCGTCTGCCCCAGCGAATAATTCGGATAGCAGCTGCACGGCCAATGGCAGAGCGGCATGGCGGTGGAGACGCAGGATTTGCAGGGATGGATGGTCCTGCCGAACTCCGAGGTCAGGCGGGAGAGATCGAGGATGTCGACGCCGTAGCCCATCTCCGCGAAGACGGGCTCGGCCAGCTTGACCAGCCGCCAGGTCTTGGACATCTCGCCGGGACAGGTGTGCTCGCTGCGCGACGAGCCGTTGATGATGAGGATGCGCGGCATCGCGTCCGCGTCGTCGTGCTGCCGCTGCGCCTCCAGAATAGCCGCACGCGCGGCAAGCCAGTCGACGGCAAGGTCGTAATCGGGATCGGCAAACCCCGGACCCGCTTTTCGCGTGACGGGCGCCTTGCGCGAATGACTGTAGGCATCCCAGGCGGCGCCGACGATGGCGTCGAGCTCCGGCTTGAGCGGCGCAAAGGCGGGATCGACGAACTGGCTCCTGTAGCGCCGCTCGAATACCTCGCGCGACAGCTTGACGGGCGGCATCCCCTTGCGAACGTCGACGTCCGTCATGCTGGCTCCTCAGCTTGGTGCATCGACCAACCTGAGGTGCGGCGCGTGGTTCCTAAGACGGCCAGCGAGCAGCGAACGTCGGCTGCTCTCGCCCGCCGTCTGGACATGCTGATGACCTAGCAATCCTTGTCGCTGCGGCTTGTCGCGGTCTTCGACTGCTCGGCGGCCGTCGGCTGTCCCTGCATCTGACGCTGGGCATCCTGCGAGGAGGTCGCCGTGCTCTCGCTCGCCTTGTTCATGGCCGACGTCGCGGCGTGCTCCTTGGCGGCTGGTGAAGCGGTGCCGGTCGTCTCGGCCGCCTTGCCGGTCGTCACCGGTCCTGAACCTGCGTCGCGGTTGGCGGTGTTGCACGGACCTGCCAGAGCGATGGTCGAGCTGACGGCCAGCATGGCGCCGACCAGCATTGATCTCCTGAGCATGACAATTTCCTTCCTGAGATGCCGGCTAGTGCTTGGCGGAGCCGGGTTCCGCCATCCCGTGATCTCGCGAGCATTTCCGCAGGTCGAAGCCATCGGCGGCGACCGGTTAGTTATTCCGTGAACGTATCGGAGGCTTCTTCGGGGTTGATGGCGGGATCGCCGGACAATTCACGCTGCGCCTCGTGCCAGAACTCGTCGTCCCGCCCTTCAGGCTTGCCCGCCAATTCCCAAAGCTGATGCGCGCGCGTCCGGATGCGATCGTCCATCGGTTCCGCCATTTGAAGCTCTCCTGTCATCTTCTCAGTTGGGTTTGGCGGGATGCGCGGTTCGCGGATGGCGGTCGTGCAACAGTCGCGCAAGCGCTTCGCGGTCTCCGGAATGGCCCTTCATCGCCGTCTCGAACAGCGCCTCCTGGACGTCACGTGGCATATCGCCCCAGACGTCCATGGCGGCTCGGCCCAGCAAATTGGCAAAGCGTTCGTCGGGCATGTCGATGCTCCCTGTCCGTTCCAGAGATAGGAACTACGGACGGTTGCCCGTGTTCCAAAATAGCCATTGCGAAAGGGAGAGATTGCAGATGGGACTGTTCACCAAGGACATCAAATCGATGGAAGACCTGTTCACGCACGGTCTTCAGGACATCTATTATGCGGAGCAGCAGATCCTGAAAGCGCTGCCGAAGATGATCGACAAGGCGACCAATCGGGATCTCGTCACCGGCCTCAAGAACCATCTCGAGGAAACCAACAATCAGGTCGAACGGCTCCAGAAAGTCTTCGCCAAGCTCGGCAAGGAGCCGAGCGGGACCCAATGCCCGGCTATCGACGGAATCATCAAGGAAGCCGACGAGACCGCCGGCGAGATCGAGGAAAAGGCCGTGCTGGACGCTGCTATCGTCGCCAATGCGCAGGCGGTCGAGCATTACGAAATCTGCCGCTACGGCACGCTGATTGCCTGGGCCGAGGAGCTCGGGCACGACGAGATCGTGCGTTTCCTGACGACGAACCTGAACGAAGAGAAGGCTGCCAACACCAAGCTGAACACGGTAGCCTTGCGCAAGGGCGTCAACGCCAAGGCCTCCACCGCAGCGTAGACCGCCTGATGCAAATGCGGCTCCGCGATGTCGCGGGGCCGCCCGTCCAGCTAGATAATGCCGCCCTGCCGAAGCGCAGCGATCGCAGCCTTGTCGTAGCCGATTTCGGCAAGCACGCTATCGGTGTGCTCGCCGAGCGTCGGCGGGCGCGTTGCGATCTCGCCCGGCGTTTCCGACAGCCGCACCGCGGCGCGCGCGAGCGGGGCGCGCTTCGGCAAGCCCGGATAGTCGACATCCTGCAGGAAACCGGCAGCGCGGATGTGCGGGTGATCCAGCGCCTGTTGCGGGCTCAGCACCGGCCCGGTCGGGATCATCGCCTTGCCCAGCGTATCGACGGCGTCCTGCGTGGTGCGCTCGGCGCACCAGCGCGCCATTCGCTCGCTGATGACGGGGCCGTTATTGCCGCGGCTGATGTCGTCGGCAAAGCGCGGGTCGTTCAGCCATTGCTCCTCCTCGCCCATCAGCCTCGCCCAGCGCTTGAACAGCGGATGGCCCGTGACCTGGCACAGCACCCAGCCGTCCTTGGTGCGATAGATGTCGGCGGGCGCCGCGGTCTGGCCGAGATTGCCCGTCGGCACGCGGTTGACGTTAATGACCGCTTGCTCAATGAGCGTGGCATTGGTGAAGGACAAGGCGGTTGCGAGCAGCGCGCCTTCGACGATCTGGCCGCGTCCGGATTTGCTGCGCTCGATCAAGGCCGCGAGCGTGCCGAATGCGCAATGCAGCGCCGTGCCGAAATCGACCCAGTTCACCGCAGCCCTGTATGGCGGATCGCCGGCGCCGGTCATGTAGACCGAGCCCGACATGACCTGGCCGACGCCGTCGAAGCCGACGCGGTCGGACCATGGCCCCGGCCCGCCGAATGCGGTCGCCGTTGTCAGGATGATGTCCGGCTTGATCGCTTTCAGCTGTTCATAATCGAGCTTCATCGCGCTCAGGGTCTGCGGCGGCAGATTGGCGACGACGACGTCGGCGGTGGCGATCAGGCGGCGCATCACCTCCTGCCCCTCCGGCTTCATCGGATCGAGCGTGATGCACTTCTTGTTGCGGTTGACCTGGAGAAACAGCGCGCCTTCGCCGTTCTCGCCGACCGGCGCCACGAAGCGATCCTCGCTGCCGTCACGCTTTTCCACGCGGATCACCTCGGCGCCGAATTCGGCCAGCAAGGTCGCGCAATAGGGCCCTGCGATATAGCGCCCGAAATCGAGCACGCGCACGCCCTCCAGAACTCCTCCCATCGAACTTTCCCTCATCGTTTTCGCCAGATTACAGGGACTGGCTGCCACGGCAAGGCGGCAACGGACATCATGCCCTGCCCTGAAGATGTGATCGGCGAAGCGTTTCGGCTGGCGGAAAATGTGCTCTAATATGGAGCTTTCAGTATCCCAGCCCAGGGCTCATCCATGCCGCAACAATTCGATCGATCCGCAGAAGATCTCGGCAATGCCATCCATTTCGAGCACGTCAACATCCAGGTCCCGGACCAGCGCCTCGCCACGCTGTTCTACGTGACCGGACTGGGCCTCACCCGCGATCCCTATCTGATGGTGTCCGACACCAACATGTGGATCAACGCCGGACGCAGCCAGTTTCACCTGCCGAGCGGCAAGCCGCAGGTGCTGCGCGGCCATACCGGGCTGATCATCGAGGGCCGCGAGGCGCTGCTGGCGCGGCTGGCGTCAGTCGCCAAGAAACTCGAGGGCACGGCGTTCGCGTTCACCGAGCACAACGATCACGTCGAGGCGATCTGCCCGTGGGGCAACCGCTTTCGCTGCTTTGAACCGGACACAGCGCGCTTCGGGCGCATCGCGCTCGGCATTCCCTATGTCGAGTTCGACGTGCCTGTCGGGACGGCCAAAGCGATTTGCGCGTTCTACCCTGAAATCATGAACATGCCCGCAGCCTTGCGGAATGGCGATGGCCATGTTGCCGCCGTGCAGACGGGCCGCGACCAGTATCTGCTCTTCCGCGAGACCGACCGGCCCCCGGGCGATTACGATGGCCACCATGTGCAGATGTACATCACCGATTTCTCAGGGCCGTACCGTAAACTGCTGGCGCGCGACCTGATCTCCCGCGAGGACAATCAATACCAGTACCGCTTCTGCGACATCGTCGATCTCGACAGCGGCAAGCATCTGTTCACCGTCGAGCACGAGGTGCGCAGCGCCACCCATCCAATGTTCATGCGGCCGATGGTCAATCGCAATCCTGCCATCAACAACCGCAATTACGCGGCCGGCCACGATCAGTCGCTCTGGGCGATGGGGCCGGATCAGTACGAGGGGTAGCGGCGGCCGCACTGCGAACCGCCGCAAACCGTCCGCGGGCCTCTCAGCCCCACTTCATCTCGCCCTTGGCGACCTTGGAGCCGATATCGAGCGCCACGCCCATGCCGAGATTCGGGAAGCGCGCGTCCATTGCGGCCTTCAGCGCGGCGGCATCCGCAGCCTTGGGAAGCTCCTCGTCGAAGGCGAGCAGATAGGTCCTGGATCATCCAAGCCGAGACATCCAGCGAGCAGGCCGGCGCATCGACCGCAGGCCGATTTGAAATTGACAACCGGCAATTTGTGGTTGATCGTTCCGAGAACTGTCACCTTGGGACACTAAATGCGTCATATCCCTTTGATCAACGTCGACTTGCTTGAGGGCGACATTCCGAAGGTTGATGGTGATGGGTCTGGCGTGAACGGGATTGCTGAGTGAGTTCAAGCCGGTCCACCTTTTCTGCCTACCTTGTGGGGTTAGCGAGCTGGTTTGCACCGCTTGGCGTACAGATGGTGCTTTTCCCCTGGCTGGTCGCCGTTGTTCTGCGGATGGACGCTTTTTCCGTCGGAATTGCGCAGGCCGCGCTCATGGCACCGGGCCTGCTGTTCCTGCCGCTGGGCGGCTTGGTCGCCGATCGTGGAAACCCACGCCGCCTGCTGGCGCTCTACCACATCTTATATGCGATACCGCCGCTCGCGCTTGCCTGGATGATTTGGCAGACAGAGCTCAGCTATCCGTTGCTCATTGTGTACGGCGTCACGATGGGCGCAATTAGCGCCTTCGCCATTCCGACCCGAGACGCTCTCCTGCCTTCGATCGTACAGCGCGCTGAATTACCGTCCGCGGTTGCATACGTCACGGCTATGCAATTCGTCGGCCAGCTACTTGGTATTGCTTGCGGTGCCCAGGCTGATCGCTTCGGCGCACCGCCGCTCTTGCTACTGAATAGCATTGTTCTGCTGTTGGGTTGCGTCGCTCTTTTCTGGATAGCTGACCAGCCACGGGATTCAAACGCAAGGAAAGGAAGTTTCTGGCGTGGTGTTACCGAAGGCGTATCGGAGGCTGCACGATCAGAACAAATCTGGCCGGTTCTGCTGCTGAATTTTGGTATCGGCGTATTCTATGTCGGTCCATTCATGGCCGTGATTCCTCTTGCTGTGCGCGACGCCTATGCGGGGAGCTCGGCGGAACTGGCATATACCAGCTTCGCCTTCTGGGCTGGTACGATCATTGCCAGCGTGGGTATGGCCAGCGTAGCGCGGCGTCTTGACCTTCGCGGAAGAGTGATTGTGATCGCGGTTGGAGCTGGCACTCTGGTGTTGACGGGATTATCGACGCTTCCCCCGTTTCCCGTCTTCGTCGCTCTGAACTTCCTATGGGGAATCGGGGCTGGCGTTACCCTGACGCAAGCGCGCACCATTGTGCAAATCATGGCACCGCCCAGTCACCGAGCGCGCCTTATGTCGTTGTTTCAGCTGGGCATGGGCGGCGGCGGCCCTATCGGCTCCCTCATTGCCGGCACTGTCTGCGCTGTGTGGGGCCTCAGACTAGCAATGCTATTGCCGGCGTTAGCGATGATGTCGCTGGTGTTATTTTTGTTGGCTCGTTCGCAGATATGGACGATGCGCACGAAAGAGCGCGTGGCAGAAGGCATCTGAGCTTGAGGCCCGCCTCCGACGCGTCCCCCTCCTTAACCCCTGCAACCAGCTGGACGTCGCAGTCGACACATCGACGATCAAGCTAACGGCAGTCCAACGTATTTCACTCCAACGGCAAAATGCCGTGCGTGATCTCATAGCCGCCGTAACCGCTGTCTTCAATGCTATGGCAATGGTCTTCAAGACCGTATCCGTGGCTACCATTGCCGTTATCGGACCCACCAGGCCCGCGGTCTCCTGTCGATTTCTCGTCGCCTACGGTCGGCGCAGAGTTGGAATTGTCGTTATCGTGTCTTTTATGAGAACCTTCTTCTCCAACCCAATTGCCACCATCTAAACGGCCACCGCTCGGGACGCCGCACAACGTAGATCGATCTCTGTGATCGCTTGAGTCAGCCATGAACCCACTCGCAGCCAGTGCGCTCCCCTATCACTACATTGCTCTTCTGCGCCCTACCTTCTGGAGATTTCGGCGCTCCATCATGACAAACGTCGAAGAACGATACCTGACGACCCCGATTGACGCTGGAGATCAAAAAGGCGTGCTATCAGTGCGACACCTCCGTCACCGCAATTCAATGTGAACCAAGCGCGGTACGAACAATCGACGCACTCGATTGCGCAATGATCGATGTGTCACTGCCGGACACGACAAAATCGTAGTCGCTCGCCAGCATTGCGCGAGCACGGTCAGGACCAAGCGCAATGCTCCCCATCCGCATTCCAGAACGCTTAATAGCCCTTTCGGCCTGCGTTATGACGCCCGATACTTCGCTATCGTCAAAGCGGTTTAGCTTTCCCAACGACGCAGACAAATCTCGCGGGCCGATGAACATGGCATCGATACCATCGACCCGCGCGATGTCGGCGATGTTTCCGACAGCATCACGGCTTTCGATTTGCACAATAACGGTGATCGCATCATTCGCCCCCTGGTGGTAGCTCGTATCCAGCCCATATCGGTTAGCTCGCATGCCCGAAAAGGCGCCGCGCGTACCCGCTGGAGGATACCTGCATGCCGCAACCGCCCGCTCTGCGGCCGCTTTATCTCCGATATTGGGAACCATTAGCCCATCAACGCCAATGTCCAGGACACGCTTGATGTAAATAGGATCATTGCTGGGTACTCGAACAATGCCGGCACAGCCGGTATCCTTCAAGCTTCTCAACTGACTGGCTGCACTCTCGATGCTTCCTTGACCATGTTCATGATCGATGACGATGAAATCAAATCCTGCCATCGCCATGATTTCAACGACGTCGGCAGAACCGGTCAACGACCAAGCACCAATCATCTTGGACCCAGCTCTTACTCGCTCCTTAAAGCGCATGCCTGCTGCCACAGTTTCTTTCCTTATGACTTTAGTTCCCGCATCATGAACATCGAGGACTCGCTCTTCGACTTTGAAGCGCGCGCCCCATCACTGCGTGAAAGCCGCAAGATCCCCTATTGAAGGACCTTCGGTTCCTTTGCTCAACATGTCGCGCGACAGACTTTCCGGCGGCGCCCATCCCAATGATTCATTGATCTCGGCCTGAATGTCTGTGAATGCCCTCAGAAAATAACTCTCGAGCGACAGCAGATCGGCTCTGAAACTCGAAAGCGCCCGACCGACAGCCATATCGACTGGAATGTCGCTGGAGCCGCCGACCGATCGACACGACCATTGACTCATCACGCCATCACCAGGTTCGCCTCGACCGGCAACCGCGAGGCTGCTCCATTCGACATTCCACGACAAATCACGCAATTCTCTTTGCACGACGCTGATTGCCGATTTGATTTGCGCCTCGTGCCTTCGCAACAACAAGACGTCGGGGCTGCAAAGTCGTTCGGGGTCGAATACTTTCTTACCTATCCCGAAGAGCCATCCCGACTGGTTCAGCATGCTGGAAGCTATGTCGTCCATGATCAGCGAATGAGGTAAACTACCAAGGCACTGCAGCCGGAGGCGCAGATACAATTCCGCCACATGCAGCGAATACTCCAGCTTGAGATAGTCTTGCTTCAAGCAGGCGACTGCATAGTCGAAGAAGCCATTTGCGTTGTCCAGGTCTGGCAGAGCATCGCGAAGATCCGAGGGAGCATCTTCCCGTCCGGAAATGACCATTTGCAAGAACTCGAGCACCAACTTCGGTGGCGCCGCGCACGCAGTCGAGCGAATATTGAAAACACCGTTGTCTTCCGTGTACGCGAGATACGCCTCAGGCGTCATCGCACGGAAGAACCCGTCGTCCGGATCGCCATCCATCAGCAAACGGATGCTTGTCAGGAACGGCCCTCCGCCGATCTTGTACAAGCCGGCAATGTACGTGGGAATTTCACCATCGATCATTGCAGCGTTCCGTCGAAAGACAAGGAAAGCTGGTACACTTGTTACGATCCGGGCAAATCTCCAAAGATGATTGACGGCGAAATGCTCTGCACCTGAATAGTCACTATAGGCTCTCCGAAGCGAGCGCAGAGCAGAGATTGACGTACTCCAATTGCTCATGACCTGCCTGTAGCCGGAAACATTCATGGATTTTCCCTCCCGGCCACGGAAAGTCGAGCTTCGCTCTTCAATCTCCACGCCAGCCAGCGCGAATGCTGGAGCACTCCGCTCGCCCAATGGCCGGCCGTCTCGATCCAGGAGATGAAGCGCAGCACCGTGCGCGCCTTTGGCGAGGAACTCGCCGTACGGGTGCGGGCGGGAATGCCTTATCATCCTCTCGCGCCTCGCATGTCACTCGGAGCTGGCGATGTGCCGTGACGCGCTCCCGGGCGAATGAGCCAGGCGGGAGCCATTGTGGCAGTCGATGACGCCCCTGCCGGAAGTGAAAGAATACGTTGCGGTGTGAAAACCCGGCTGATGAATTGAGTTTGCGATACGTCGGCACGAACGCGTGGCATGGGCACTTCTCCATTCGGGTCCATCAATGTTCGTTCATTGATGCGATTCGCGTTCTCGCCACGTAGCTCAGCATGACCGACCAATAGTAGTGCATCTTCAGGGTGTATTTCACTCCAAACCATCAGAGCACAACAACTGATTGTCTTTTCTCAAACCATAATCACGATCAAAGATGCGGGTCAATCTCCGGCATATTTTGATTGCGAAAATCTTTTTACACGTCCTTAGGTCGCACTACCTTGACACACGTTGTAATTGATCTTTGAATAGCGACGTCTTCAAGGCCGACGCCGACGACCAGCTGCAACGCCTTTGCTCACCAACGAAGAACGGTGTGATGAAGTTTGAACGTTGAGAAATGCAACACGGTGCAAAGGACTGAAGTAGCAACATGACCACATCAAAGACTGAAGCAAATGGCGCCAACAGGATCAAAGGCGTCGATGTTGCGATTGTCGGAAATGGGGCTTTGGGACTGGCCCTGGGAGTTGAACTGGTCAAGCGCAACTGCCGCGTTGCAGTGATCGGCCCTTCCTCGAAGCAATGGGGCGCATCACCCGCCGCGGGCGCGATGAACGGTTGCTTTGGCGAGGTGACTCGCGAGCTTCTTTCCAGCCGCTTTGGGCGAATGAAGCTTCAAATGGACGTTGATGCGACCGCTCTCTGGGACGATTGGATCGCCTCGCTCGCAGAGATGACCGGGACGAAAGCGTCGAGTGCGCGCTCCAAATCCGGGACGACAGTCATTCTCAATACGGTTGGAACATCAGCGGTGGATTCCGCGAACTTCAGCGCAATGCAGTCTGCCCTGGATGAATATCAATCCCCCTATGAGCTTCTCGACGAATCCGAGATCGATTGGCTGACGCCGCAGGATGGAGCCCGGGCGCTCAAGGCGCTCCACATCGCCGGCGAACACTCGGTGAATGCGGCTGTTTACCTGCCTATGATCGAACGGGCATTTGTCTCGGCAGGCGGCTTGCTCCTCAACGGGAACGCATCAGACATTCCCTCCAAAAGCGGAAGTGTCGAAGGTGTGACCCTTGACGACGGAACCTGGATACCTGCCAAGCAGGTCGTCCTGGCAGCCGGGGTCAAGTCGTTGGATCTTCTGAACAAGGCTTTGCCAGACGTTGCGCGGTACGTTCCCCCCATGGTCAGCGGATACGGCATATCGGCCGTGCTCAAGGTCGACGACGCCGGCTGTCCATCGACAGTGACCCGCACGCCAAATCGCGCATTCGCATGCGGCCTCCATGCCGTGCCGAGGGAGCCCGGAGTCCTGTATGTCGGCGCCACCAACATCATATCCGACGAGCCCCAAACCCACGCCGCTATCGGCGATCTTCACTTCCTGCTCGGCTGTGCCTTGAAGCAGTTGCACACGGATCTGGTCTCAGCGCGCGTCATCGCTCTGCAAGTTGGAAATCGACCCGTTCCCGTCGATGGCTTTCCATTGATAGGCGAGATCGGATCCACCGGCATTTGGATGCTGACCGGTACATATCGGGATGGCCTGCACCAATCGCCACTACTGGCGACCAAGCTTGCAAATCGGATGCTCTCCCCGGACAGCCTGCCGTTTGTGCCGGACTTCTCGCCGGTACGGCGACCGCTCTGCATGGGCAGCCGTCAGGATATTGTCCAACAGGCCGTGACCCACATGCTTGCAACGGGGTACGAGGCCGATTGGAACGTCCCGGTCGATTGGCCACCGCGTATCGCGAAGCATCTCGAGCGACGATATGTGGAGATTTCAGCGGAGCTTCACGACACCTTCACGCCCCCAGCCGAAATATTGGTCTGCGCAATGATGCACGAGGGAATACGATCGAAACTCGATGGCTACTACAAGCAGTACAACTAGCGTGCGCGCAAGCCATGAACAACATATCCGTTGCACCACCTCACGACGAACTTCTTGGATCGCTTTTCGAGCGCGCCGTTCAGACGCTCGAAGGCACTGGTGTCCGCGATCCTCAAGGAGACGTTCTAGCTCTCATAGCTGTCGCGGCCGCGGAAGCGGGTGGGCTGAGCAAGGCCGCATTCGCCGACATCCTTGACACCCTCGTCGAGCAACGCGCTCATCGCGTCCCGCTTGAATATTTGACGAAGACCGCCAGCCTGGGAGGGTTGGAATTCTGGGTAGGCCCGGGCGCTTTCATTCCCCGGCGGCAGTCGGAGACATATCTCCAGGCAGCGCTGGACTTTCTTGGGGGTAAAACAGATCCGCTTGTGCTCGATCTGTGCACTGGGGTTGGCGCACTCGCGCTTGCCGTTGCCCATCATCGACCAGATGCAGGCGTTTTCGGAATCGAGCTGAGCAACGATGCACTCGTCTACGCGCACCACAACAGAAGGCAACGACTCAGCGCCGGTGACAAACCCATTCAGCTGATACAAGGAGACGTCAACGACCCGGGATTGCTATCGGACATGGACGCCCGGTTCGATCTTGTCTTGGCAAATCCGCCCTATGTACCTCCCGAAAAGACGATTCCGCCCGAATGGGCCCAGTATCAGCCCAGCATGGCCCTTTACAGTGATGAGAACGGATTAGCGGTTCTCAAGAGCACAGCCTTGATGGCGGCCAGGCTCCTGAAACCTGGCGGAGCGTATATCGTCGAGCACGGAGACGAGCAGGGTCAAGCCATTCACGGCATTCTCAAGTCGCTCGGTGCTTTCGTTGGAATGGAGACCCAAAGCGATCAGGAGAATAGACCGCGTTGGACGAAGGCAATCCGTCTCGACACGACGCGCTCGGCGAGCAATGGGCCGCGTCGTCCGCAGAGTCATCTCGAGAGCGGGAAACATTCAGGAGACTCCTGGTTTCGACAACGCTTGAACCGAACGTCCAGCATGATCGACCGGTGCTTCGAGGAAGGGGTAACGGGCCACGTCTTCGAGCGGCGGGACGGCAAATCCGTGCAATTGCGGAATGGAGATTGGGCGACGGAGTTCATTTCCTGCTCGTACCTGGGTCTGGAATCCCATCCCATGCTGACAGAAGCGGCCCGGGCAGCGATCGACGAATTTGGCGTTCATTTCTCCTCGTCAAGAAACCGGATGATGCCGCCGTTCTTGCCGTTGCTGGATGAAGGGCTTGGGCAAATTCATGGCGGTCTGCATTGCTTGAGCTTTAGTTCCGTCAGCAACGTGCACATCGGTATCCTCCCGTTGCTGGGCGCCGGCGGGCTAGCGAGTTTTCCGATTGCAAAAGCCGGCCCACTTTTCCTGATCGAGCGGACCGCGCACGCTTCCATGCAAATTCTAAGGGGCGTTCTCGAACAGATCGGGCCTGTTCGGCGCTTTGACCTCGCAGCACCTGACAGTCTTGAAGAGGGACTGAAAGCAGGGGCAGTTGCCGGTCGAACGCCGGTGATATTGACCGACGGCGTCGGCTCAATGGGCGGTTTGATCGACGTCGTGCATTTGCAGAGGGTTGCAGCCGAATTCGGTGGGTACCTTTACGTCGACGATGCGCACGGCACGTCCATCGCCGGAGATTTTGGACAAGGTTATGCCGCTTCTGCATTTGGGCGGGCCATCCCCCGGAACGTAATCGTGGTCGGCTCGCTATCGAAGGCATTCGGCGGAGCTGGAGGCTATGTTGCTCTCCCCGAACAGAGCGACGTGGCAAGCGCTCGCAAGAGTGCAAATCCTCTTGTCTTCGGACATTCGATCATGCTGCCGATGCTCGCGGCGAATGTCGCAAGCATCCGACTGCATCTCGATGGCACGGTACTCGCGCTTCAAAAGATCTTGCGAAAGAACCTGCAGCAGTTTGATCGCGAGACACAGTCTCACCTCGAAAATGCTGGTTTGCCGACCCCGATCCGCGGTCTGCGGATCCCAAATGAGAAGCTGGCATTTGCCGCAGCAAAGAAGCTCCGGCAAGAAGGGATATTGCTGCTGCCTGCGTTCTATCCAACCGTGGCGCAAGGTACCGGCCTGCTGCGCTTTGCAGTGAGTGCCTCGCACTCACCCGATCAGCTGTCGCACGCTGCGGACGTCATCCGCCAAGTCTCGGCAATGTGAGCTTCACCGAACACCAGGCAGACCCAGGATATGCAGATGACAAGAGCCATGATCGCTCCGCGGACGAGAAGCAAAATGGTCCTTGCGGAGAACCTTGACGCTTTGTCAGTGGACGAAATCGACAACCTGGCAAACCGCAACTTCAAGAACCTGATCGCTTCAATCCGTTGCGTTGATCGCCTGATGGAGACGTATCCCGCGCTGCGCGACGTCGACACGGTTGAAGGCCTGCGACATCTGACGCCATTCTCTTCCGCAAACCTCAGTCGGGCACCGGCTTCCGATTCCTATCTCTTCAATCCTGACGATCCCGGCATCGCGCTAGGCTCGAGCGGCACGTCAGGTGCCGAGAAATTCATGTATCATTCATGGGACTACAACGACCAGGTCAAGTTCATTGGTGCGCGAGGACTCAAGGCAGCTCTGGCCAACTCTTTGCCAAAGAAGCTGGCGAACTGCGCCAGCTTCGGAGACCTTCTGGGCTCCGGAATGTTCGTCCACGATTTGGGGCAATTTATTCCGGTACTGACGTTTCCCATAGGAATCAGAGCCCCCATCGAGCGCGTGCTGGAGCTGATCCGGCGCCACCAGATTGACACCGTTGTTTCGACCCCAAAAGTCTTGACAGCAATCGTGGCGCAAGCTCCCGCCGACACGTCCTGCTTCCTCCGAAACGCCCTCTACCACAGCGGCGGCATTCAGGAGCTGGACGCGGATTTTCTCGAAGAGAGAGGATTGTTCGTGCGGGCCACCTCGTACACCGCGACCGAGACGGGCCCCATCGGATACCAGTGTGCATCCTGCGATCACTCGACTTATCACATCAATCAAGATGCATATCATGTCGAAATTGTCTCACCGCCAACTTGGGATGCAGTCGCAGCTGGTCAATCCGGCGAACTATTGATCACTCCATTTTCCGATACGGGCATGGCCGTACTGCGATGCAGAATTGGTGATCGGGCCACAGCGCTGACAGAGCCATGCGCGTGCGGGAGTCATACCCAGCGAATTCGCCTCGAAGGTCGGACTGCATGGTCGATCCTGATCGACAGCTTCAATATGTCAGAAGAGATTCTACTTGATGTATTGCGGCCCGCAGGGATCTCGTCGCCGGCGCAGTTTCAGTTGTCGATTACCTGGACCGGCTTGCAGTTCACGGCTCTTCTCAAAGTCGATCAGCAGCACGTTATCGGCCACTCGGATTCCGACCTGAGGTCGCTGATACTTGCCAGACACCATCTTCGCAACGTCTTTGCATCAGCCCGATGCGAGACCTTCGACGTCAGGGCCTGTGCGGTCGAACAATTCTTCACCACGCGGAGCGGGAAGACACCCTCGTTACACCAAACGCACCCGAAACGTCACCCAACTGAGGATTGATCCTTGACAGCTCGTGACCCGCTTCCCGACGCGCTGCTCCAACCGTACCGCGCGGCGCTCAATGAATGCGATGACCGCCTTCTTGCCTGCCTGCGCGATCGGTTCGAAATAATTCGCCGCGTCGGTACGGTGAAGCGCGACAACGCGATACCGATCATGCAATCCAGGCGTGTTGCGGAGATAGGATCAAAGGTCGCGAAATTCGCCGATGAGCAGGATTTATCGGAGCAATTCATGAGGTCTCTCTACGACCTGATCATTGCAGAGGCTTGCCGCATCGAGGAGGCGATTGTCAAAGGCGAGTGACGGCTCGGCCTTGACCGGTGTGCTTGCCTGAAATGTGGAGACCGCGATGCGTACGTTGCTGATTGACAACTATGACTCGTTTACCTGGAACTTGTTTGACCTGATCGGGCGCGCAACCGGATGCGAGCCGGAGGTGATCAGGAACGACATGACTGGCAAGATCAATCTGGACCAGTTCGACAACATCGTGATCTCTCCAGGGCCCGGTCACCCTGCGAATGCACGCGACTTTGGCGTGTGCGCCGCAGTTCTGAAGAGCTCGTCCCTTCCTGTTCTTGGCGTCTGTCTCGGGCACCAGGGATTGTGCCACGTCCGCGGCGGAATCGTGACCCATGCGCCGCGCCCCTGTCACGGCGAGGTGCACGAGATCTTTCACAACGAAGCCGGACTATTCGACGGGATCCCATCTCCATTCAGTGCAGTCCGATATCATTCCCTGATCGTGTCGGAGGTCCCTGACGACCTGGAAGTCATTGCCAGGACGGCCGACGGCCTTGTCATGGCCGTTCGATCACGCAATCGACCGCACTGGGGTGTGCAATTTCATCCTGAGTCGATATGCAGCGAGTTCGGGCTCCAGCTCATTCAGAATTTCGTGGCAGGCTCGACATCGAGCGCGCCTGGCCGTTCGGCTGTGACGCTCCGACAAGAGCGATATCAGATTCATACCAGACATTTCATCTCGCGTGCTGAGCCGCTGAGGGTCTTTGAATGCCTTTACGGGTCAAGCTCTTCAGCAATTTGGCTCGATACCAGCCGCCCCTCAAAAGACCACCGCTTTTCGTTCCTTGCGGATGCTTCCGGTCCATTGTCCGAGCAGCTTTCGTATTCAATGCCGAACAAACGTCTGACCATTCGATCCAAGGCAGGCACGTCTACTCTGGAGGACGTCGATTTTTTTGATTACTTGAACTCGGTTCTTAGGGATCGTCGAGCGGCGTCCCCGCCTGACCTGCCATTCGAATTCAATCTGGGATACGCCGGGTATATCGGATACGAGATGAAGGCAGCTGCCGGGGGTACGCTTGCTCACGAGTCTCCGTTCCCGGATGCTCAGCTCATATTTGTGGACCGCCTGATCGCCTACGATCACGAGCGCTCGGAATACTGGCTGCTTTGCCTTACGGAAGACAACGATGCCCACGCCGCATCCGAATGGATGGCAAGAACCGAGGGCGCGATCCAGGCTATTTCAACCACTCCCCCGACCTTACCCGTCCGAGAGTCGCCGAACGCTCGATCAGCTCGCAATCGTATTGCCATGAGACACTCCCGGGAGAGTTATCTCCGGAAGATCAGGGCGTGTCTCGACAAGATTCGTGACGGTGAGTCGTATGAAATATGCTTGACCAACATGCTTCGTGCTGACTGCACCGAAGATCCTCTGGCAGTGTATGCCAACCTGCGCTCCACCAGCCCCGCGCCATATGGATCATTTCTGACTTTTGGAGAAATGGCTGTGCTCTGTTCCTCGCCGGAGCGCTTCCTTTCTGTATCCGCCAGTGGAACTGCGGAATCCAAGCCGATCAAGGGTACAAGGCCCGTTCACTCTGACCCCGCAACAAATGCGCAGGCGATAGACGATCTCCGGTCGTCCAAGAAGGACCGCGCCGAAAACCTCATGATCGTTGATCTCGTCCGAAATGATCTGAGCCGTGTATGCGGCGTCGGCACGGTGCACGTACCAAAGCTGTTTGACGTCGAGTCCTTCTCCCACGTCCACCAGCTTGTATCGACCATTCGCGGGCAACTTGACGATAAAAAGACTGCTGTTGACTGCATCTTGGCCTCGTTCCCAGGAGGCTCCATGACTGGCGCACCAAAAGTGCGAACGATGGAGATCATTGACGAGTTGGAGGAAGGGCCGAGAGGTGTTTACTCCGGCGCGATTGGCTTCCTCGCGCTCAATGGCGCGGCTGATCTGAACATCGTGATACGCACGATAGTCATCCAGGACGGTATTGCGACATTCGGCGTTGGCGGCGCCATCATAACCATGTCCGATGAGGACGACGAGTTTGAGGAGACGCTGGTTAAGGCACGCTCTTCGCTGGCGGGCCTGGGCATTTCCACCGACGTCCTGGAAGTCCTTCGAAGGGAGGTGCCTCTGGCGACCGTTGGAGAGCCAACATGAAGCGAGCTCTAGTGGTTGGAGGGGCTGGCGCCGTTGGAAGCTGGATGGCGAACGTACTTCAGACTGCGGGGAGCCAAGTCTCACTCTTAGATCGGATTTCGTGTTCGCCGCAGCTCGATGCCGAGTTCATGACCGGCGACGTCACGGCGCCGGATTTGCGTATGCGACGCCTATTCGCGGAAATTGATATCCTCGTGCTCGCCATTCCAGCAGAGGTCGCATTGGCTGCTTTGGATGTCTTGCCGGGCATCCTCAGAGCCGATTGTTTGTTGGTCGACACCCTGTCGACCAAAGCAGGATTTTGCGAAGCACTCCAAAAAAGCTTGCCGGCGTCTCCTGCGGTAGGAATCAATCCATTGTTCCGGCCGAGCGCAAGCAAGGTGCACGGCGGCGTTGCCTGGGTGCCTTACAACGAAGGCAGCCATTTGGCTGAATTGGAGGCGCGCCTGGCAAAGCAGGGGCTTCAGTTCGTTCAGATGTCGCCGTTGGAGCACGACGAGACAATGGCAGCGGTGCAAACGCTTGTTCATACACTGGTCCTGGCTTTTGGTGCCACGCTGCTCCGTAGCAACGTCAAATTAGCCGCTCTGACCGAGATACTCCCTCCTCCATTCCGATGCATGTCGGCTCTCCTGGGAAGGGTCGTGAGCGGTGAGCCGCACGTGTACTGGGAGATTCAGAGGGATAATCCTTTCTCGAAGGCTGCTCGATCGGGGCTATCGGATGCACTTTCAGAATTGGACCGGTTGATCGACGCTGACAATTTTGATGGCTACAAGCGATTGTTCGATCAGTTGCTCTCCTCTGGCACGATCGATGCTGCTGCCTCAGAACGCATGGGGCGAGAGCTGTTCAGGGCATTGGATCGGGTTGCCGCTGAATCGCGCGATGCATCTCCTGCCGCTTTGCGCGGCAGCTCCTAACCTGGTCGGATTGAAGCTTCACATCAGCAGGAACGGGCACGGATGACCCCCGAACTCTGAGTCGCAATGGAGTTGACCTTGGCGATTGAATTCGACCCTCGCGATCCCTCGACCATCGCTGACCCATTTCCTATCCTCGAACATCTTCGATCCGAGGATCCCGTTCATTGGTGCAGTGGCTGGCAGGGTTGGCTCGTTACACGCTACGCTGATGTCAAAGCGGGATTGCGCGATACGCGCTTGTCAGCCAACCGAGCACGCCCGACCCAGGAAGCTCTTGAGGATTCGCCTTTGTACTACAAATTTCAGGATCTGTGGTTCATCTTCAACGATCCGCCAGAGCATACTCGCAGACGAGCGCTCGTCAGCAAGGCCTTTACTTCGCGCGTCCTGGAAGGTTTCACACCTGCGGTCGCGAGCATTGTCGATGAACTGGTTGACCGCGTAATAGAAGCTGGGCAGATGGATCTTCTGGCTGACTTCGCCGAACCGCTACCGAGACTTGTTGTAGCAGAACAACTCGGCCTTCCGCGCAGCGACATTCCACGGCTGAAAGAATGGACTGACCATATAAATGGTTTCGTCCTGAGCAACCGCCGTACCTCCGATAAGCGAAAGATCGCGACGGCAGCGATCGAAGAAGCGGACCGATACTTTCGACGGCAACTTTCACTTCGGCGGCACCATCCCCGGCATGATCTGTTGACAGCTCTGGTCGCGGCCGAAGACCGGGGGAGCGTCCTTAGCGAGGATGAATTGGTCGCTACGAGTATCCTCATACTGGTCGCAGGCAACGAGACGGTGACGCATTTCTTTGGAAATGGGATGCTGGCCCTCCTGAGCAACGAACAGGAGTTCAATCGACTACGAGGCAACCCTGGGAGCATTGACCAAGCCGTCGAAGAGCTGCTTCGCTATGACCCGCCTCAGCCGATCGACAGCAGAATCGCAACTGAGGAGATTGTGCTGCACGGTCGGACAATTCACGCCGGCGATCGAGTTACCTTCTCACTGAGCTCCGCAAACCGCGATGCTGAGCAGTTCTCCAAACCAAACGAGTTGGACCTTGGAAGGCAAGACAACCCACATCTTGCATTTGGCTACGGCGCACATTTCTGTCTGGCAGCTCCAATGGCCAGGCTGCAAGCGAGGATAGGGTTATCGACCCTGGTTCGTCGCCTCGCGGGCGTCGAACTTCGAGGCGATCCGATCGCGTGGAAGGACGATTCATTTGGAGTGCGGGGAGTCCGTGAGCTGGGCCTGAACTTCCAACCGAGTCGTTCTCAAACGCTCGACGATAAGAGTGCGTGCAGTCAGCTTCGATAGCTGACGTCGTATCATAAGCGGCCTGAACCGGCAGCCGTCGCGGTGATCTGCTTTGAATGGCTGAAGCTTCCGATCTCAAGGAGAGACTTCGTGTTTCGTTGAGCGCTGCAAATGGTAGCGGGCTCTGTAACTGTGGGTCCCGCAAGCGAGATCAACGTCATGATTTGAGCGGCGTTCTTCGCGCGACGGCTTTCATTTGCTTTCGATCAAAAACGAAACCAGCACAGATTTTCCAGAATATGAGGCAAACGGAATTTCCAAATGCGCCGAAAATTCCGTCTTCAGCAATGCTGTTTTCATAACAAAATCAGCGCATTGGGCCTGGCTGGGGCGGGAGGGATCGAACCTCCGAATGGCGGAATCAAAATCCACTGCCTTACCGCTTGGCTACGCCCCAGTGCTTCACGAACATTCGGAAAACTACTGTTATATCCAGCACTTACCTGTATAGCCGGTGACGGCCGGACTTGCAAATGTGCCGCGATCGGGCTCCATGTTGCGTTTATGTTGCGTCCAGGACTCCGGGAGGGTGGATCGCCAAGCAACGCGCGTTCGGCGAGAGCCAATTCTTCGCCGTCGTCGGTGCGTGGGAACAGATGTCCATAAATGTCCAGCGTCATAGCGATCGTGGAGTGACCAAGACGCTCCTGCACGAGCTTTGGCGGCAGTTCTAAGCCACCATCGACCTTGCGATTGATGCACCAACTCGCGAAGAAATGCCGGAGAGCGTGAATGCCGGGATACTTGGCACGCTTTACCGGATGTCCACGCGCTCCAGATATCTCGCCCGTCACGCCAGCAGCAATTTGCGCCGGGACAAAGCAGCTTCGCACGAGGTACTGAAGCCCGGCAATGCCCGCGCCGCGCGGGCTCGGAAAGACAAGATCGAGCTTGCTCGCGGGACACTGACGTTTCCATTCCCGCAATTCGCTGACGACAATCGGCGGCAGCGGAATGGTGCGTTCGCCGGAGGCTGATTTCGGCCGGCCGAGCTGCTTGTATTCATCGGCGCGTTCCCTGACGTGCAGTTCACCCTTGTCCAGATCAAGGTTGGGCCAGCGCAGCCCGCGCAATTCCGAAGCACGGAGGCCGGTGAAGATATCCGTGATCAAAATGGGGCGGGCCCGGCCTTCCAAGACGCGGATGATCGACCTGATCTCTTGCGGTGTCGGAATATCGACGCCGACACGCAGTTTGGGCTTGGCCCGCTTCTCCGCCTGGCGTTCCTTTCCACGCCGGCGGCCCGCGCGTATTTCTCTGACCACGTTGCGGGCCACAAGCCCCTGTTCCTGGGCATTAGCCAATATAGAGCCAAGGTCAGCGCGGACGCGCTTGACCATTGCTGACGATCGCGGCGGCTCTTTTTCGTTACCTTCCTGCATGGTCTGCTCAAATTCACTGACCATGGGGACGGTGAGCTGCGAGAGCTTTCTTGAGCCGAGCAAGGGTTTGATGTGCAGATCAAGATGAGACCGATAGGCATCGATCGTCGTCCTCTCAAGTCCGAGGCTGATGCACTTGGCAATCCACCGTTCGCCAGCCTCGCCAACCGTGATGCTCGTGCTGTCGGGGGTGTGAATGCCGGCCCTTATCTCGTTCTTGACGCTGGTATCGAAACTATCGGCGCTCTTCTTGCGGGCAAAAGTCTTGAGGCGGCGCTTCCCGCTTTGATCGACGTAGTCAACCGCCCAGGCTTCCTTTTCATGGCCTTGAGCGTTCTTCCATTTGCGCTTGCGGATCGACATGAGACACACCTCTTATCGAGGCTAACATTCGATTACGCAGAAGAGAATCCTGAAAAGAAGCCACTACAAAACATTTCCATGGGTGACAGTGACTCTTCAGGCAGACTCTTCTTGAAGATTTTCCGCTACCCTCGCCCTGTCGTGTTTCTGTTGGATGCGATTCAGCAAATAGCCGCCGCGTGGCCGTCGTACAGGGCTATGATGGCCTTCAGGCTTGAACCTTCTCTCCACCTACCGGCTGGCTCGTGGATGAGGCAGCCCCTGCCGGCGCAGGGCAGCCCGCGCGCGCCTCCCGGCGCGCTCCATGCGTCGCCGATCTTTCAGGGCCGCAAGTGCCGACAGATACCATTCACGCGCGGCCTTGCGTGCGGCGGCGCGACTGCGACCGCGATACTGCCGGGCGCCGGCCACGCGCCGCAGATATTCGCTATGAAGTTCGAACGCGGCCGCTGCCGTCTCGTCCTGCTCCTCTTCGCTTTGTGGGCTGGAAAAGGGTTCCTGTCGGTCGTTCGATGCCGAGTGAGCTGGGGACGCGGGCGTGGCTGGCCCGGCCCCATGGTCATTCTCCGTAGATGGTGCGAGACCTCTTGATGGTCTGCGTCTCCTCCTGCGCGCGCTCCTCCTGAACACGCTTGGTGGCTTCCTCGGCGGCGATTTCAAGCGCGTCTCGAATATTCCGCGGCGCTCCACGAGTTTCATTTGCGGCGCTGAACGTTACGACTTCAAACAATGCATCAAAAAACGAGCCGGCAACGTTTGCAAGCTGCCGCCTAGCGCCATCGCCAAGATCCCGCTGGCGCGCGTTGACCTCGCGCGGTTCTCGCTCCTGGCGCATGTCGTCGGCTGCCGGTCCCCGCGCCACACCAGGGCGCGCCTCATGATGCGCGGTCGTTTGCAAAGCAGCGTCGCGGAATTGCTTGACGATCGGTTTCGGTGTGATGGCATCGCGGTTGACAAGCCTTGCGAAAAAGTCGGAATTATCAATGCCGGCCGCAAGGCGCGTCCTAAATTCCGCACGATCAACCCCTTGCTGTATCTTCAATGCATCGCGCTCGACCTGTCGGCTTTGCTTAAGCTCGGCAAACAATTTATCGCCGCGATCTTTCAGGCGTTTCGCCTGGTCGGCTAGAAGCTGATCTTTAACTGGCTTCAACAGCCGCCGGTCGTCACCGACAGTTTTCTTGTCCGCTTTATAATAGTCCGCCCAGCGCTCGCGAAATTCATGCCGAATTTCACGATAAATATTCGAGCGCAATTCCTTGAATTGCTTTTTCCCGTCGGCATAGAATTGCTGACGCTGATCCTTCTGAATTTGCTTGAATATTTCCCATTCGTCGGAAATGCGAATTTCGGGGCGATATTCGGGAATTTTATCTTTCTCGCGCAATTGCTCTTCGGACTTGAGAAAGTCCGCTTCATTTTGCTTGAAAGCCATCCACATATTGCGGGGCATATTCTGCTCGCGCAGTGCTGGGTCGAGCTGGCGCTGCGTGCAGTGGATTTGGCCTTGCGCGACTTCGTAAGCTCCGGCCCATTTCTGCGCGCGCCGCTGGTCGAAGCCGTGATTGAGGTGTCGGCCGGTTTCGGGGTGCGTCTGATTGATAATCAGGTGTACGTGCTTGTACTGCTTGTCGTTGTGAGCCACCATAATCACTTGGTGCTCATCCCACCCCATCCATTGCAAGAAGTGCTCGGCCGTCGCAATCATGTGCTGCTGCGAAGGATTGTCGGATTCTGCCCAATTGAGGCTCACATGCTTGACCGAATATTCCGATGCACGGCCACCTCCCCGAACGCCGGCCTCCTGTTTTAGAAGCTCGGCGTTCCGGCTAGTCCAGATCATCTCGTCGACCGCCGACGGCACAAAGTCGTTCGCCAGATTGCGGGTGTGCGTCCAGGCAACGCGCTCGCTTGTCTGCGCCTCTTTGTCATGCATCAGATATTTCGAGATGCCGACAAACGATGTGCCTTCGCCGATATTCACAATCATTCCGCTACTCGCGATATGAGGTTGCGAATATCGTGTAACAGCGGTTCAAGATCAGGCGGCATGGGATCGCCCGTTTGATGCAGATGCCGCACCAACTGGTTCAGGTTGTTGCCGAGACGCGAAAGCTGGTGATGTATCAATCGTGCAGTAGGATCCGGAACATGAGCATGCGAGGGCGTATCGGCAAGGCCAAGCTTCTCAAGCAGGGCATTGCGGCCGAAATGGACGGGCCGCAGACCAAGCGCGTGAGCTCGCCGTTTAATCTCGGTCAATTCGCGCAACGTCAAACTCAGATTAAACTGCTGATTTCGCGGCTCTTTCGATTTCGGCTTTCCCATTTCGTAATCTCGTTCTTAGGCAGAGCGCATGCGTCCTGGGGCTTGGGGACCATAAATTTTCCGGTCCCCAAAAATTCCATTGCCCTAGGCAATGGACATCTCGTTATCCTCTTCGCGCATCCTAAGCCCACCTATCTCTCGCCTCCACTGCAAGGTTTGGTATTCCCAAAGTTTACTCTCCGCCTCCTCGTTCGCGATTTACTGCTAGCCTTATTTCGTCATCCAATCCGCCTCAATAGGAATGCTTTGCAACTACCAAACACTGATGTTCTCTTCGGCTTCGTTCTGCTGAGCCAAAAATCATGACATGGGACGCCGTACAAATCCTCGAGCCGATAGATGATCTCACCGATCTTGTCGTTCGCGAGGAAAATTTCGTCCAGCGCAATCCCACGTTCCTCGGAAATGATTTCAGGCAAACCATCTTCTTCAAGGTCATCAATTCTCTCATATGCGATCGCCCGCAAGCATGTTGCGGCGATTTGTCCGGTCAGCAGAAGCAATTTTGATGGATGCTCCGGCAGATCGTGCGTGAGCACAGTCCACGGATTTTCGAGAAGGATTTCTATGGTGAGTATCGGCATGGTTTCCCCTTGACGCAGTGGTTGATCGTAGGGGCTTTGGGCGGACGTGAACGGCCGGCGTCAAAGGCCGCTTCGCAAGGATCCGAAACGCGGGAAAATTGACGCGCAGCGGAAATTTTCTTGCGTTTTGGATGGAAGCGCGCCTTGACGCCACAAAGGCCGTGAACGGCCGTACAATGCCCCTACGAAGTACCTGATCAGTGCAAGCGGACTTCGATGCAGCCTCTGCCAAACCTTACAAGTGCCTAGGCGATACAAACGCGCGACAATCCCCGTGATCGAACATCATGGAGATATCGATGAAGCGAATTTTGAGGCCGTTCGGCAGCGAGTTCAGCCGATGGGGTAAACCGGTCGAGCGCGCGGAGTTGCTCGACTATTATGGCCTTCCCCAAATGGACGAAGGAAGCCGCGCGCTCTTCGAGACATTGCTGCCGCGCGGAGTAACCTCCGCCCGGCTGGAACGCGATCGCGAGCGCGTCAACTATTTCATGTCGCCTGGACAGTTGCTGACGCATCGCTATCGGCCAGGCCAACTGATGATCGGGAAGCTCGGGAGCAGCTTTCTGGGACATCTTGATGATCGCCCGTTGATCATGCTGGCGGGCACGCGCGCGGGCAAGACATCCACGATCCTGATGCCGAACCTCTATCTCTATTCGGGATCGATGTTGGTTTTGGACCCGAAGGGCGAGCTTGCGGCCGCGGCCGCCTTCCGGCGCCGTATGGGTCACAATGTCTATGTGCTAGATCCGTTTGGTCAGACCCAAGAGAAGTCTGCCTGTTTCAATCCGCTAGCCGAACTCGACCCAGAGTCGCCGGCGATCATCGATGACGTGATGGCGGTGGCCAACGCATTGGTGCCCGACGGCGACGAGGGCAACAGCAAGCACTTTAACAATGGCGCCAGAGCTATCCTTCGTGGCCTTATCTTGCTTGTGCTGACATTGCCCCCGTCGGAACGCCATCTCGTGACGGTGCGAGAGTTGCTTTGCCTGACCTACAAACCACTAGTGGACGCTTGCCGCCGCGCCGCCGCCAAGGCCATGGCTGCTGCGACAGAAGGCGAGAAGCAAGACCAGTTCGATCGTAGCTCGGTAGCTGTGCGGACACTGTTTGCCTGGATGGTCGGGTTAGGCAACCGATATGGCGGAGTTGCAGCAGCCATCGGAGAGCGATTTCTCCAGATGTCTATGACGGAGCGCAGCTCTCACCTGAGCACCGCCGCTGTGCACACAGACTTTCTGGACAGTCTTCTGTTGCGACGGACGCTTCGACACTCCGACTTTCGCCTGGCCGACCTTCGCGGCGACCGGCCGACGACGATCTTCATGTGTCTGCCAGTAGGACGTATGGAGCAGCATTTTCGCTGGATGAGGCTCGTCGTGCAATTGGCATGCTCGAAGCTTGAAGCCATGGGTACCTATCCGCGGGAGCGCCCGCCGATCCTTTTCATGCTCGAAGAGTTCGCGGCGCTCGGCCATATGGATTTCATGGAGCGTGCGTCGGCATATTTTCCAGGGTTTGGCATAAAGCCCTGGTTCATTCTTCAGGACATCACGCAATTGCGCCGCAACTACAAATCCTGGGAGTCGTTCCTCGGCAACAGCGGGATGGTGCAGATGTTCGCCAATGGCGACGGCGAGACGGTGGATTGGGCCTCGCGCCGCCTCGGCAAACTCATCATGTCGTTCGAGGCTGAGATGGCGTTCGCACGCGAGCATAGGGGGCAACTTCTGTTGATGAAGGGGTTGCCGCCAGCACCCGCCATGCGTCTCTCCCATGATGATGTGGCGGGTATTCGTGGCCGAGACGTCGCACCGGCGCTTCTCAAGCCGACCTTGCACTAAACTCCGATATGCCGGCTCATCGAACGAGAAGGATGGGGCTTTCTTTGTGAATTTGGTAGCATTGCGGAATGGCACTGCGACGCAATGAGCCCTGTCCGTGCGGCAGCGGGAAACGATTCAAACACTGCCACGGGCGGGAATTCGGACCCCCGCCCGTGCCGCGGGAGATCGCAGATTCGGTGCGGTTTGTCTGTTTTGAAACGGGTCTCGAAGACTTCCGATATGCCACAAACGGAGGAACCGCCTTCATTGTACGGCGAAAAGGGACACCATTTGGCCTCACCTGCCGGCATGTCCTGCGTGGATTCAGCATCGACGATCTTGTGATAACCGATGCTCCGATGGGTCAGAAAGCGGCCGGCATTCGGGGGATGTACCACCCAACGAATCTTCGCGGTGAGGGCGAGGGATCGGACCTTGACGACATTTGCGTCATCGCGTTCAACGATTTCGAGGGTGAGTTTTTTGATGGGGCTTACGACCTCGATCGCCAACCATCCGCATCGAGTGAGCCGGCCAATCAACTCATGGCCACAGGATACTTGAAGCAAAAGAGCAGCATTAATCCGCCGAACATTTTTGCGGGACTGGGTTTTCTTGAATTTCGCGACGCCGGGGTAGCGCCGTTCGATCCTGCCCTGCGCCGGGGATTGGCAAGCTACGCAAGCCCTGATTTCGACAGCATCGCGGGCATGAGTGGATCGCCGGTCTATAACTTTGACAGCGGAGCGCTGTGCGGGATGATGGTGCGCGGCGGGCTTGGAGCCGATGGCGGATTGACGATCTACTTCATCGACATCTTCGACATAATGCAGTTTCTTGATGCTGTCGCGACGGGATCGAGCAACGTCAGTTATTCTAAGGATCGGTCGCGGTTATGACGCCGCAAAGATCGCTTCGCGGCGCCCCCACAATTGCTCCATCGCCAGGTCGAGATCTTGAGCCAAGAGCTCCGGCGTTCGGTCCAGCCTGTCGACGCGATTGCATGTGGCATACTCGATAAGGCGCGTACCATAGATGCCTGTCAGGACGTACCGGCTTTGATCGCCGTTGGCCACGAACTGCAAGGTTGGCCAGTTTTCACCAATGAGATCGACGCTAAAGTACCGTCCATCGACAATGATGCCGTCGGGATGGATTTCGATCTTATGGAACTGAAATATCTCCCGGAAGACAAAAGCGCCGACCAGGCCGCCCGCGAAACCTGAGCCGAGCAACCACGGCACGACACCAACACCTGCCTTCCAGAGAAGAAACGATGCCGCTGCAATTGCGGAGCACCACGTCGCAAAGCGCAGCGTTGTGACACACCAATGGCGCAGCAGATCGCGGTAGATGATCCTGACGCCTCCGTTGGGAGTGAGCGAGCGCGCGTAATAATTGAAGGCATCGGGCGATCGGCGCGCCTTAGCTTCAATAGGACGAGCAGCAGCTTCGATACGCTCCAGCTCGTCGGCCAGACGCGGGTCGAATCTTGCGAGAAGGCGGGACGGCGCAATCTGGTTCATCAAGCCTTCCTCTTACTTGACTGCTTAGCGTGACCTTTCGCGCTCCGCGTCTTCGCGGGCTTCGTGCTGGCGCTCGCGTCCCTTTTTCCAAGCCGGATTGTCGAAATATTCCGGACTTCCGACGCCGGCAGCCAGATAGGCTTGCCAATCGGCTGCTCGTTCAAGCTCGAGCCGTTGCTTTGGCGCCGTCTCATTCGCCGATGCAAAGGGGTCCCACGGCTCCCATTGATTTTCTTCGGACATGCTCGTCTCCCGATGAAGCTACGATCCGATAGTAAGGTGCTGGGACGTTCGGCTCCAGTGGCAGAACGGCGCGTTCCTAAAGATTCCCATGTTCACGCGAAGCTACTTGCTTAGTGTACATGCAAGAACAGGGAGCAGGTGATGAGCGAGGAAATGCGTCAACATGCCGAGCGCGTCGTGCGGTTTGTCCGTTTGGCAAACGTCGGCGTTGTCGTTTTCCTTGCCGGCTTCTGGACGGTGTTTGCCATTTGGCTGATGTGCTGGGGCAATTGGACCATCTCCATCTGCGGCGTCACCTCGATAGTGTTTGCGGTTGGTTATGCTTTTGAGGCGTGCCAAGCCTACCTTGCAGCAACACCCGAACGGCGACCGGATGAAGTCATGCGTGATTTCGAGCGCCAGTTGATGCATCACCCGCGCAATCCGGTCGATCCACGCAAGCGCCGACGGCAGCGCGAGCGTGAGCGCGAATATGGCCAGCAATGAGCTGATTAATGGAAGGAGGCGCTCGCAGAGCGCCTCCTTCTTGTTCAAGTCGAGATGTCCTCGACGATGCGGCCTTCCCGGTTCGCCGCCTCAATGTAGGCCGAGATTGGACCGCGTGCTGAGAAATGCAGATCACGCTCGATCCCGAGGCCAAACCGTCCACGGAATCCGGCGAGTTCATCAAGACTCACCGTCCCAAATTCCGGGCAGCCCATTCCAAGATCGCAAAGAGCCCAAGCAACGGAAGGCTCTTCAGGTTCGAGCTCGGTCAGGAGCCACGTAGCGGCCCCGCTGGGATTGAACAGCTTGACGACGGGCCAGAAGTCGAGTTCGGCGGGCGTTCCCTTAACGGCCGCCTGACGGCGGCCGTTGTCGAGAAGTTGCGTGCATTGCGCTTGCGTGAGAAGCTTCATTGGGCAGCTCCTTGCAGGTCCTGATCGGCTTCGACTTCGCGGACGACAATGTCGGCATCGCCGATCGGGATCAGGTTGAGCTTGAGGCTGAAGCCTTTGCCATCACGGTTGGCCCATGCTGCGCCGATCTCTGTCCAGAAGCTTTTGTCTGGTCCGGTCTTGCGGACGGCATAGACGCGGTGGGTGGGGCGTTTGTTTTCGGTGACGTTCATATTCGGTCCTTTCGGCATTGAGATCGCCGGGATGGCCATCTCGTTGCCGGTCGCGACCGCGGTGGATCGAGCGAGAGGTCAAAAGCGCGCAGCGCCTGGCCGTAATGGGGGGCAGCCCGTAGGGGGGAAGCCGTTCGGTTTTGACGGCTCGCGCCACCGCGGTAGAACGGCGATAACGAGTGGCTGTCCGGAGATTGCCTTCGTTCCGAAAGGACATCGTCACGACGATCGCGCACCCCCACGCGGTAGCCGACGCCGGGCAAAAGAGATGCCCTGGCGATCGGCTTGGTCGGTCTGATGAAGGCGGGCTCGGCACTGGCTTTGAACTGGGCGCCGGAGGAGGCTCAGCTCGGAATCGCGAGCTTGTGACAGGCGCAGCTCAAAACGGTGGTAAGCCATTGAACTGGATCGGAAATATGACACATTCCAATATTCGGCTGCCAGCAAATATTGCCAAATTAGCAAATATTCAAGGAATGTGCTATATTTACTGAGCAGCGAATAAGGGAGGAAAAGTGGACGACGGTCGATCAACATCGGAGGCACTTGTCATTTCGAAGCTCCTTGAGACCTTGCAGCAACTGCCAGGTGCTCAAGCATCGCTTCGTCATGCCGATCATGCGCAGAGCGCGCGCGCCAGGATTGATGCGACGATCGACCTCAAATTATCGGGTCGTCCCGTCCTTCTTGTGGTCGAGGCCAAACGATCGGTATTCCCACGCGACACGCGCGAAACTCTTTGGCAACTGCGGGAGTATGCGCGCGGGCTGAATAGCAGGGATCTGCTTATCCCCGTTCTGGCGGCGGAGTCGATTTCCCCCGGATCGAAAGAGCTCCTGAAAGAGGAGAATGTGGGCTATTTCGACATGGGCGGAAGCCTCTTCCTCCCAGCCGACGGAGCCTATGTCTATATTGATAAGCCGGCGCCCAAGAACTTCGCGCGGTCCGTTACCGGAGTATTCAAGGGCAAACGTTCGCAGGTGGTTTTCGTTCTTCTGCATCACAACATGCAATGGTTTGGCGTCAATGACCTAGCCAAGGCCGCCCGCGCTTCGTCGGCAACGGTCTCGGAGACACTTACCGTTCTCGACCGTTTCGAGTGGGTTGAGACACGCGGCCAGGGTCCCTCCAAGGAGCGACGCCTAACGGCGCCACGACCGCTTCTGGACGAATGGAAGAAGCAGATTTTGGCTGGCCCAAAGCCGAAGACACATCGCTACTACGTACCGAACGCGACCAACAGCGAGGCTTTTGAGAGGCGATTGGACGCGGCATTCCATAAGGCTGGCGTCTCATATGTGCAGACCGGAGAAGCCGCTGCTCAACATTATGCGCCCTTCCTTACTTCCGTATCCCGCGTCGCATGCCGGGCTCCAATGGGGGGTAGCATAGACGTGGCTCTGTCCGAGCTTGGAGCGCAGGAAGTCACGGAGGGCGTAAACTTCACGATCATCGACACCCCCGAGGACGCCGGTCCCTTCCTTTTCAAGGAACGTCGGGGTTCAACATGGCTCGCGAGCCCAATTCAGGTGTACCTTGATTTGCTGATTGTAGGCGGACGGGCGTCAGAAGCCGCCGATCATCTGCGTAGAGAAAGGATAGGTTTTTGATGGCCAAGCCAGAAACCGCCGCCGGTTACGAGAAGAAGGTCACGGAGAACTGCGAGCGTTTGCTGGTCACGCTGATCCGCAATCTCGGGCCATGGAAGAAATCCATCTATCTCGTGGGCGGCCTCACCCCGCGCTACCTCGTGACCAACCCGCCCGAGGGCAAGCCGCATGCGGGCACCGGTGACGTGGATGTCGTCGTCGAGCAGCAGGTGCTGGCTGACACGGACGCCTATCGCACCCTCGAAGATAATCTGAAGAAGATGGGCTTCACGCGCGCCACGAACGACAAGGGTCAGCCGCAGTCATGGCGCTGGCAAGCCAAGACCGATTCCGGCGGCTCCATCGTTCTTGAGTTTCTGGCCGATGATCCGAAACGCGGCGGCGGCAAGGTCGCGCCATTGCCGACGGAGGGCAATATCTCGGCGCTCAATATCCCGCATGCGTCGCTGGTCTTCGATCATTTCGAGGTCAAGGAGATTGCCGCCGACCTGCTGGGCGACAAAGGCGTCGCGACCGAAGAAGTTCGGCATGCCGATATCGTTAGTTTCACCTGCCTCAAAGCCTACGCCTTGACCGATCGGCACGAGGGCAAGGATGCCCATGACATCCTGTATTGCCTCGAACATGCGGAGGGCGGCATCGCGACTGCGGCGGAGAAATTCAAAAAGGCCCTCGAAGGCAAACATGCCGAGGTGGTGAAGGAAGTTCTTGCCATCCTGCGCAAGCATTTTGTGACGGATGACAAGACGGAAGGCTATCGCAAGGACGGCTCGGTTGCGGTCGCTCAATTCGAGATCGAAGACGGCGAGCCGAACGCCCGCGAGCGACGCTCTCTACGAGCGCGCGAGGCAAGTGAACTAGTGACGAACTTTATCGACACTGTGTAATTGAGAAATCGCAAGATGGATGATGAACCACAGTTTCCCCAGCGGTGGCGGCTCAGACCATCAGAGCCCGGCTTTGAGGAAGCAGCGCTTAGGCAGTTGTCAGACTACGTTTTCCATTTGCTGACACCGGACGACTTGCTGAGGGACCTGAGAGACAGCGTCATACTCTCAAAAGGCGACGAAAAGCTGCGTCTTTGGCAGATGGAGCTACGCATTTTCGCCCGCGTTTACGCAGACGTGGTCAAGTTTCCAAGGTGGTACTCAAGGCTCATCTCGAGACTTTTGGAGGTGATGCCGCCGTCTTATGCTTTCAAGGACTTCAAAGCCTTGAAGGACCACGAAAAAGAGTTCTTGACCCTAGAGTGGGCAACAGAGGTAGTATCTGAATATATTAGATCGCAACCATTTCGTTTAAGAGCCGGCGGCGAAACGCAAGAAACACCGCCAAGTAAGCCTTTGCGTAACAGCATCGACGCCGTATCGACCGACATCATTATCACTGAACTACAAGTACGTGGTGTCTCTGCAGAGACCACGGAGCGCATTCGGGAAGAAATCAGTGACAAGGGGCGTCCTCGTTGGAACGACGACGATCTGCCGAAGGAATTTCGCGGTATCTCGGCCCCAGCATTCTTAAAGCTGGCGTGGAGAGACATTCTCGGCAGGAAGATGACCATCAGCAAACAGCGCATCCGTCGCTATGACGAACCGCTTTTAAAACGTGTCGAGTCCTATATCTCCAAGCGCGTTGGTCGTGATGCTGATCTAGGAGACGCTAGCGGAATAACATTTGTCCTCGAAGAGAACCGAGGCCATACGGCGTCCCCACGATTCAGAAAAGCAAGACAACGGGATCTAAAACCCGCTTGACGTCCTATTTAGGTTTCTTGACGTCCTATTTAGGTTGACATTTCCGACCATCGTGGTTTGCTACGCGCACCGTATGGAGCTGCGCGATGGCCTACTTTTGCTCACGACACGTTACGTTGCGGCCCGAAATGGCTTGGCCCGGACGACCACCGGCCGGCTTTCCCCCACATTGAATAGCAACTGAACAATAGCGCTTCGCGCTTTGGATTGTTCGTCATCGACGCCTTCGGCGCCGAGGGCTTCGCTCGTCCTCATTTTCATAAACGCGGAGTTACGTTCATGAGTATCCTGCGCGCCGCGGGCGGCATCATCTACACCCTCGGCCTCATTCTTGGCGGCTACGTCGACAAGCGAATCGTCGCGCAATGCAGTCCGCACGAATGCACAATTGCAGTTGTTCGCGGCTTCCTGCTTCTTGGTTTCGTCGTCTTCAACATCGTGGTCTTCAACCACATCGTGATGATGCTGACTGGCCAGTTCGCAGTCAGTTATTTCCTAGCATGCACGTACGTGGCTGTATTGCTGGGATTGGTAGACTACTGGGCCTTCTACATTTTTAGCCAGTACGAGGATGGTCTTCGTTCTTTAGCGGACGGAGGCGCCGCACTCCATTTTCTCGCACCAATCCCACGATGGGCGAAGATCGCCAAGTGTACCAGGCTTGCCTTAGGCGTTATTCTTTGTCTGAACACCACGATGCTCTCAGGCGTCGATCTCAATCAGCCTACTATCGCTCGGCGGCTTGTCATCGAAGATCAGACGCTCAACAGGGCGATCGATACACGTGCGCTTCAAGAAAGCGACGATCGGAAACAACGCGATCAAACCGCCTACGACACCCAGCTAGCTCTCGTAAGACGCCTGACGGAGGGACGCGCGGGCGACCTTCAAGCGGCAGCTAGAACCGCGCGCGCAGCGCGCCTCGACGTAAACACCGCCGTTCAAGAAGCATCGCGAGCCTATGAGCGACGGCTCTCGACGGAAACTGCAAGGCTCGAAACTATCAAGACACGCCTCGACAAGATTAGTGTCGCTCGCACGGAATCCGCCGGCGCGCAGGATCCACATCGCGTGCCTAAGGATTCGTCACTTCTTAGGCAGCTTCGGGCTCTCTATTGGGATGAGATGAGCGAGAACCCTTGGCTTCTGCTCCCTCTAATTCTGCTGGCATCTGGGCTGATCCTTTGGGACGTGACCATTCAGAGCCTGGCAGCGATGTGGTCGCCGCGAAAGTATGCAGCAGCGACCACCCGAGAGGCTTTGCGCGAAGCAGTCACGGAAGCAAAGTTGTCGGTTTGCGATTTCAACGGACCGCGTAACGACGATCCGCCTCCGCCAGCCGCGCCGTCGCAAGCACAGCCAGCACCGCCACCTCCTCCCGAGCCGCCGTCCATGCCGCCACGCAGGGGCCGAGGCCGCCCGCGCCGCAACGGCCTTGATACGACCGCCAACGCTCTCGGCAACAGCGCGCCACCCGCGATGAATACGAAACCCGTCTGATCACACGATTGCAAACAGGAACGCGACAATGCCCGAACTACACTATCAATTCCCCCTGATGCGCCCCAACCTCGTTCGCACAGCCGCAAAGATTGGCGAGCGCATCATGGACTGCACGGCTAGGCACGTCTTCTTCCGCTATGAGCAGAACACCGCCGGTATTCCGTTCGAGATGGAAGGATCGACGATATGCCTCCGTCACTCATTCTATGAAGCGTATTGCTTTACGAGAGCGAGCAAGCGGGCCAAGTGGGATGTAGAGGACATCGCCTGGGCGCAGATGCATCTCAGCATGCGAAAAGCTGAATCACTGCTCAGCCAACTGGCTGTGCGCGGGATGGCTGTCGAACAGCTCGCGCCCGATGAGATCGCCTGTTATGCGGTGGTCATGGCTGACGCTGTAGCCGCCGCCTCGAAAGCCCTTCGTTTGAGCGCCCCTGGCGCAGATCTGGGGACGAGAGCATCCCGCGCGCTCTCGCCGCCTCCGTAGGAGGGATGCCACTATGTGCTGGCGGCATTTCAATAGCGCATCGATTAGGCAACAGCTCCGAGGGGCTGTGTCTAGCATTAAGAGCGAAAGTCGGTATTCTCGCTATTTTCAGTTGCCAGACGAGTGAGGATAGATGGGGAACGAAGAGGATACCGATCATCGTCCAGGCGTAGGGGAGAACAACATCTGGTACCGCCCCGCATCGTCGGGCCGAGTTATCGTATTTGTGCACGGCGTTCTCTCCGAAAGCCGGACGTGCTGGTACGATGAGTCGACCAAAGCCTATTGGCCCAAGATTGTTGAAAGCGACCGCCGCTTTTCTTCATTTGGCATTTTCCTCGGAGGCTACTACACCGCCACCGATGCGATCCGATACGACATCCGCAACTCATCTGATGAACTGCTGGGGGCAATGACACGCATTCCTGAAGAGGGAGGCGATACTGTCATTTCGAACGACGAGATCGTTTTCGTATGCCACAGCACCGGCGGGATCGTCGTTCGCTATTTGCTGGTTCATCATACAGATTTGTTTCGTGACAAAAAGATCGGGCTCGTCCTAATCGCATCACCATCGCTTGGCTCCAGTTGGGCCAACTGGGCTCGCATCTTGACCGAGCGTTACGGCCACTCGGTCATCCAGCAACTCGAGGAAGATAGCTGGTCTCTTCGAGATCTCGACGCTTCCTTCAAGCGATTACGCGAAGAGAAGCGAATACCGGGCCTATGCGGAATCGAAGCCTACGAAAATCATTTCGTTATCCATGGAAAGTGGATACCGAATAAGCTTGTTGTCGTGACGGAGGAGTCGGCTGGCCGCTACTTCGGGCCGCCTACTCTTCTCCGCAAGACCGACCATTTCTCAACCGTAAAGCCGAAGAATAAACGCGGCCCGGCGCACGAGCTGCTCGTCGACTTTTGCCAAAAGCATTTTCTTGAGAGTTCCGAAACGTCCCGCACTGAAGCACTTGTTGAATATGTTTACGCCGATAGTGTTCGGCTTGAAAGCTACGTTTCCCAAATCCGCCCGCGTCCGAAGCAGCCGCTTACACAACATGAGATGATTGAAGCGGTGTTGGGTGTGTTAAGCAACAAAGGCAGGCTGCTCAAAGCACGTCCTGACTCCAGCGGCTTTTCCGAGGACGCTTTTGTCCTTGAGTCTGTCACAGCGACAAAGGTGATTTTCCCGCGGAAGCTCACCAAAGAAAATGACCTTCCGCAGATAGCAGTTTGGGTGGCTCCGCCCGTTGAGCCGCCGCCCATGCCGTCGAAAGACAACGAGTTTTTTGCGAAAGGAACTTTCTTATATCTCATTGAAGCAAAGGCTGACACGGAGGCCAGATATGTCTCTATGGTATCCGGTCGCTCTGCGCTCGATATGCTCTTGCGAGAGCTCGCGCGACAAGGCTCGATTCAGACATCAGCGGCAGATAGTTATGACGCTCGGCACAATATGTCGTTTCCACTTGCGACACTTAAGGAATGCGGCGGTCTTGTGCAACAGCCCCGCCAGATTACAACTTTGTACAAGCCCCGGTCGATTTCCGATGATCAATACGTACAAGTTAGTGGCAAGATACTGCGCTGTTGGGATCTTTATGCATATCCAATCTTTATTTCGGTGAGCTAAGCGGGTCCAAGCCTTTCATCGATACTTTCTATTGCTCTATCAAGAGTAGCGAGCGCGGCATCATAGTCTTCTTCGAATTCGACAACTGTTGGGCGGATCTGCGCCACGTAATCCAAGAGCATGCGACAGAGCTCTCTCGCTTTCACAGCTTCTTGTCTGGCCAAGGCCAACTTATCTTCTATCGCAAATCGCTTTCCTTTATCGCGAGCATCATCAATCAAACAAACGAGGGCGTGAAAAATAATCTCAAAGTTTTTTGTCTTACGTGCGAGTGCCAGTGCTCGCGCCGCATGCTCGGTCGCTTTTTGCTGACGCCCTTCAGGATCGTCCCACGACGGCTTCGAATAGATTTGCATGAGGTGCATGTGGCAAATGGCTTGGCCAGCGTCCTCCATCGTCCCCTTGTTAAGAGCCGTTTCAAGAAATGGAACCGCTTCATCGGCTGGATGCGCGCTTCTTGTAGCCGCACGGGTATGAAGCTTTGTGCCGACGCCCGCATTGAACATGCCCCACAATCTCGGCGTTGGCTCGGGGCGAATTTCGAGCAGTAGGGCTTTACCGATAGCTATTGCACCGTCTCGATCTTGTTTTTCCTCTGCTGTCGTATATTCGGCCATTTTCCCGTACGCGCTTGCCCCCATGAGAAGCATTTCACCCCGCAAGTTACCTGGACATTTCGCAACACCCGTTCGAACATTGATGGCGTCGAGAACGTCATCCATCGTTATGCCGCTACGATGTTTAAAATTATTCGCCCTCAGCAACTCTAAAAGCTCCTGTAGGCCCTTGGTGTCTAATAAGCGGCCAAGCTCTTCATAGACTTCGTTAAATTTGTCCGGCGAATGCAAGTCCCAAACAAGCTGGATCAGGACTTCGAACCTATTCTCGCTATCTTCTTGATCTTTCAGCATCGCCATTTTCCTGAAGCGTCATGAAACGGAATAGGACGCGAAAAGCGGGCAGAGCAGAAAAGGTAGCGAACGAGCCAACCCGAAACGCACCCAACATAGAAAGCAAACACTATGCTTTGACGCAAAACAACGTTGAAACGAAATTCCATCAAATGACTGATGGTATATTCCGTATTTTGACGAAGGCAGACGAAGAATTATGCTGTCACTTCCAAAAGCGACCGGCCAAGATGACGATGGCCGCAGCAATCACAATAATCGAGATCGAGATCGGACGGAAGCTTCCGATGCACCCTCGATCGGGCATCTGCCACATGCGTTCCGCAAACATACGTTCATCCGCGCCCATGACGTCGCCATAGATCGATGTTGTGCGTAAGGACGCATGCCCCAGCCATCGCTGTATAAGATGCGGCGGGACTAACGACTGGAAGGCATTCACACCAAAACTGTGCCGCAGACCTTTCGGCATCGCCGGTAGCCCGGTAATTTCGGCCCGGGTCATGACGGCCTTCACGCGGCGCCAAGCCGTTGTGCGGCTCCACCGCCATATCCTCTGCCGGGCTTCAGAGCCGCACCGCTGACTGGCGCGGATCGCAAAGGTTTGGTCGAGCTCTGCGAGCAGCCAGGCTGGCAGCGGGACTTGCCGAACGATCCCGCGCTTTCTTCGCTTGAGCGTCGCGAGGCTCGCTGTTCCCGCTTCAAGGTCGATCGCATCCGCGGTGAGAGCGAGCACCTCGGAGATACGTCCGCCCGTCAAATAGAGGGTAAGGCAGAAGAGCCGCACTTCTGGACATTGCTCGTTCGCCGCCAGCACAAAGCGGCCGCGCTCGGCACCGTTCAGATACTTACGGCTGCCTGTCAGATCGTAAAGTGTCAGATCCGTATGCTCTCGTGCCGCCATCATCAGGCCTGAAACAAAATGGCCGATAGTCTTGCAGCACGGGAAAACCCCATTGGTTCAGCGCTAGGACGTGCAGTCGGCAGAAAATTCGTCTTAGAGTCTACCGGCGGGATATAGCCAATTTCAAGGCTTTTTCGATAGGTTGAGACGGTATCGGCCATACGGTTTCAATCGCCTCTTCCCGACATTGGTTATTGCTCTCCTCTGGTTGCCGCCAGGTGCTAAAGCCCAGCAATCAGCAACGTCCGACCAGGACAACTACCAGAAGGCTCTTCAGGCTTTCGATCGGAAGGATGAAAGCTCCGCCCTGGTATTGCTTCAGCAAGCAGCTAATCACGGCTATCCGCCGGCCCAACTCCGGCTTGGGCAGTACTACCGATCCAAGAAAGAATATGGACAGGCCAATGCATGGCTGCGCAAGGCGGCCGAGCAGAACGAAGCAACGGCCGGATTGCTGCTTGGCCTGAGTTACACGCTCGGCTTGGGCGTTGAGCCGGACGATCGGGAAGCCTTGCGTTGGTACCGCAAGTTCGCCGAACGGGCGGAGCCCAAGGCGGAATATATGGTCGGATCATCATACGAGCAGGGCGCCGGCGTCGCTGTCGACTACAGCGAAGCCGTCCGCTGGTTTCGGCGCGGAGCCGACCATGGCAATGCCGACGCACAATGTAGGCTCGGTGTCGCCTACGAGTTCGGTCGCGGAGTTGCGAAGGACAACGCCGAAGCGGTGCGCTGGTATCGCCAGTCCGCCGGGCAGGGAAACGTTCCTTGTCAGTACCGGCTCGGCACCATGTACAAGGACGGCTTTGGCGTCGACAAGGACGATAAGGTTGCCACCGAATGGCTGATGAAAGCCGCCGAGCGAGGTTACGCCCCAGCACAGACGCTCATCGGCTGGTACTACCAGGATGGGCGGTATTTTCCACGCGATCTTGCCAAGGCCTTCGACTGGTGCAGGAAGGCTGCCGAACAGGACGATCCCGACGATGAGGGCAAGGGCGCCGCCATGCTTGGCGCCATGTACGAAGCCGGCCAAGGCGTATCGCCCGACTATGCGCAAGCCATGGCCTGGCTGCTGAAAGCGGCCAAGCATAACAACGACGCGGCGATGTACGAGATCGGCCTCCTTTATGAGAAGGGTCTTGGGGGGCCGATCGATTTTGGAAAGGCCGTGACCTGGTATCAGAAGGCGGCCGAGGCCGGTAATGATCGGGCCAAGGAACGCATTAAGACGCTCCAGGTGCGTACGCGGGGCGCGCAGCAAGCCAAGGCCACGATCCCGGGAGGACTGCAAGCCCGATGTTTTCTTGAGGTGGATACCGATGCGTTACAGGCAAAGGTGCCGCAGAAAGAAATAGAACGCCGGCATGACGAGTGTCTGCGCAAGCACTGGAAGCGCCTCAACGGCACAGCGCCCTTTCCCCTCGACCAATGACCTCCGGCCGCAGCTTCGTGATCCCCTCATACAAGGGCTTGTGTCATGGTCTTGGCTTGGATCGCTGCCGGCCTCGCCGCGGCGTGGCGCCGCCGAAAGAGGGCCATGCCATTTAAAACCCGGATCGCATTACGGGCTGCGGAGATCTTCGATGCTGAACAGCCCGAATGAATTTCTCTTCGGTTTTGCTTCCGTCTTGCCTGTTCTTTTGGGGCTGGTTGCGTGGCCACAGGCGATTGTTCTTGCACGGGAGCCAACACTTACGTGATGGAAGAGTTGGCCGCCGAGCTTGGACCTGCGTTTCTTTGCGCCGATCTCGATTTGACGCCGGAGCTTCTTAGGACCACGCTTCATACATTGCGTCGTGGATCAAGGTCCACAAAGACGACGAGCGCACGATCTTCACCGCTGCATCGCACGCGCAACGCGCCTCGGACTTCTCACACGGCTCCGAATTCCTGCTGCCGCATAATCCGACGCCGCGCTCGTGGCCAGCGCCGACTCGGATCGCTTCCACGATTCTCCTGTCACAAGAACAGCAGAGCCGTAGGCATCGTCATGTTGGCGGGAGCTTCGCTCGCATGGTCTCTATATAATCAGCGGCTGTACGCACATCATTTGCGCTCGCGCGAAACCCTCCAGCATCAAGAGTCTCTGCGATGCTATAGAGGCGGGATTTGTCCGTCGCGTACTCAATCGGCGCAACCCTAGCAAAAGCCTCGGGGTGCAGTGGGTCCATAATACCCCACTTCGTATTATCGGTCATGAGGAGTCTCCAGCTAAGATGAAAATCAGCATGCCACAGGGGAAAGAGCAGTCAATCGCGGCACATCTCGCTCAATAAAATCAGGCGTTCGCGCGCTTCGATTGGGTCAATCACCTTCAAGAACCTAGCCCGGCCGACAATGAAGGCACTTAAGATGAGTGTGCCGTTGACGCGGCCGTTTTAGCAGAGAACTGCTCTTGCTTTAAAGCGATGTGCAGCCCTGACGCTGGGAGCGTCCTCACTCTAACGAACGAATCGCTTTATTCGAAATACGAACCAAACTATAATTGCATCGTATGAACAGTGCGGTTCGCAACTACATTTTGTTTTTTGGATTTATAGTGATGGTAGCTCCGCCTTGTCACGGAGCCACGCTAGGCACTTCAGCAGGATCACCCGATCCGTTAAGTTCTTTCAGTTCAACGACCGGATTGTTTAGTCCCGCCTCTGGCGCCGTCGGAGTCTCCAGCACAGGCACCGAAAAAATGCGGGTGAACGGAACGGGCGTTGGTATTGGCACAACAGCGCCTGTCTTTCCTTTGCATGTATACAACCACGGCGTCGATACCGGCTACGGACTGGCAGGAGAAGAAATATATTCCTCAAGCTTCGAAGCGGGTCTCCTGTTGAATAATGCCGCAACGGGTGGTCACAAATACAATATTTTTTCGAGCGGCGGAGGCTCTGGCGTAGGCAATGGAAATCTTGCGTTTGCGGATGTGACGAACCAGTCCACTCGAGTGCTAATCTCGTCTTCTGGTAACGTCGGCATCGGGGTCACAACACCGCAATCCAAGCTGGATGTGTCTGGTGGTGTTGCGGTCGGTGCCTCCTATGCTGGTGTTACCGCGGCCCCTACAAACGGGGCGATCATTCAGGGGGCTGTTGGCATCGGCACCAATGCGCCGACGGCCGGCGCTGCGCTTGATTTGAGCTACAATTCGAATTCTATGCTGCTTCCAACGGGCACAAGCGGCCAAAGACCCACCGGCGTCGTTGGCATGATGCGCTATAACAGTGCGATACCTGGCGTGGAAACCTATTACAATGGTAGCTGGAACACTTTAGGTACAGGCAGCATCACCAGCATCGCAACGAACAACGGCATCACCGGCGGCACGATCGTTGGCTCCGGCACCATCGGCCTCGCGCCGATCGGTACCGTCCAACTGCTCGCCAACCCCACCGGCTCCAGCGCTGTTCCTGTCGGTACATCTTTGTCCGCGGTTATCGATAACGCCGCCTGTTCCACACAAGGCAGCATTTTTTATCGTAACGGATCAAGCTGGACGTGCTTGCCGCCCGGCACTTCAGGACAAGTGCTTCAAACGCAAGGCGCGAGCGCAAACCCGCAATGGGCGGTAGGCGGTGGCGGTTCTTCGGGCATGACGTTACTTGCAACTGTGAATGCTTCGGGGGCAAGCAGTGTTGTCTTTAACTCTACTCATCTCACGAGCACCTACAACAAATACGTCATAGAGTTTGATAGCTTCTACCCGTCGACGGACAACGTCAATTTTGAATTACAGATTTCAAATGACAATGGCTCGACATGGATTTCATCGTCCTATGATTACGCCATCTACAATCACGACTGGAATGGCGGCAGCTCGGTGGTTGGCAGCGGCGGTACCGGCAATAGCTTCGCCTTGCTCGCTCAAGGCGTGGGCGGCACGTCCAATAAAGTGGGACAAGGAACGATCAAATTCTCAATGCCGAGCGCGTCCGCGCAATATCCGGTTTTTGATTGGAAGATCATGTACTGGTTCCATGGCCCCGGCGCGCTCGAAGACATCATCGGCTCCGGCGTCTATGATGGCGCCACAGGCGCCTTTAATGCCGTAAGGATTCTGATGTCGTCTGGTAACATAAACGGAAATTTTCATCTTTACGGACTCTCCGGAAATTGAAGCGGCGATGTACGAGATCGGTCTCCTTCCATGACAAGGGTCTCAGGATGCCGATCGAGTTTGGAAAGGCTGTGATCTGGTATTAGAAGTCAGCCGAACGATGATCGGGCCCGAGAGCGCCGTACGCCAAGCACGCAGTCAGCCAAGGCCACGATCCCGGAAGGGTTGCAAGCCCGATGTTTCCTTGAGGCGGATACCGATACCGATGCGCTATCGACGAAGGTGGCACAGAAGGAAATCGAGCGCCGGCATGACGAGCGTCTGCGCAAGCACTGGAAGCGCCTCAACGGCACGGCGCCCTTTCCTCTCGATTAATAGCCTTTACCCGAGCTAATTCCTCCTTGCAGTGCGCGCAACGTAGCGCACGAGGTGCTCGGCTGCGCGATGCGGTCTCTGATCACGACCACATTTTCCACCATCCTTGGCGCGCCATCAGCCTCACTGCGGCTTGTCGCGCCGTCGTCGCCTATGGACGCAAGGGTTGCACCCTCCTCCATTGCATTTCGGTCGCAAGCGATGCCTCCGCCTCCGCCGTCGCCCGAATGCCGCAGAGGCCGCGAATGGCGCGGCCAAGCGACGGAGGTGGAGATGATATTATGGACGATCAGTGAACTGGCGCGGCTGACGGCGCATGAGCTCTATGACCTGGAGCGCACGATTCGCGAGGAGCTATGGAAGTTGGAGCTGGGCTCAATCGCGAGATCTCATGCACTTGCCAGCCTTGAGAATATCCGGCGGCTCTTGATTCAGCGCGATTTGCATCCTTGATTATTCGGGCAGGGGTTGGGCGCGGCCCGAAGGCCGGGCATCACCCCTGCCTCGCGGCGAGCAGCGGGAGTGCAAGGCGCAAGGTTCAAGGAAGTTGCGGAGCAACTTTTTTGGAGGCACCGCGCGCGCCATGGCGCGCGGGGGAGCCAAAACCCGCAGGGCCTGTCCTTGCGCCGCGCCGAGGGCAGCGCCCTAAGGTTGGCCGCGGCAGCGGCGGTAGAAGCAAAGATCGGCGTGCGCGCAGCGCATCGCCGACGTCAAATGGCACCCGGGACGCGTGAGCATAGCGACGGCGCACCGGCACGCGGGACGAGTGCAGCAACGAGACCGGTTAAAAGGGCACCCGTCTGACGGGGCAGTGATAACGACGCCGGCTTGCCGGCGGGCCCCTTCAGCGAGTGCCCCCGGCGAGGAGCCCAATATCTCTTGCGCGAAGGATCGTTACCGAAGGCCGAGACCCTGTTGGGGCTCGGTGAGCGAAGCGAATAGAGCCCGGCCGGCATGCCGGACGCGCCAAACCATGCAAGCACTCCAATAGCCAAAAGCCCCTGCCGAATTTCCGACAAGGGCTCTTGGTCAGCATTCATCAAATAAAGCTAACCGCGGAAGGCTTCCATCCGGCGCGATCCGTTGCGACCTCTTCCTGGCCGCTTTGAAGGACGCTTGGCTGTCCTCACCATTTCCGCCTTGGCGTTGAGTATCTCGGCGATCACGGTTTCAGGCGGCGTCACAAGAAGCTTGCTCTGTTCTTCACCTGCGAGATCGCGCCATTTGAGGCGCGTCTGGTAGGGCTTTGCCGGTTTGAAGCTCTCGGTCGGCTCGAAGGTCTCGACCCGGAACACGATGCTGCGATTGACCGCCACACCGTCCTCGGTGAACAGGTGCAGCTCGTGCTCACTTGCAAACGCCTCCGGCGTCTGCTCGGTCAAAACGATTTCGCGGTCGAGCAGAACGATGCGTCCTTTGAAATCCTTCTCGGGCTTGAACTCCGGATTGGCCGCGGGATCGAAGGGTTCGACAAATGCGATCTGCTCCACCGATACCAATCTCTTTCCGACTGTAACGACTTTCATGACTGTCTCCTTTCGCTTGGGTTGATTGAACCGCAAGCTAGCGAAGCGACGCGGACAACCGGAGCGAAAGGATTGGGAATCGATACGGAACGGTTCGGAAAGATTGTTGATCAAAAAGTTCAACCGGAATCTCCGGGACGATCGCGCAATGTTTTGCACGCGGAACGTAGTGATCATCTTTTGCATACCTAAGTATTCGCACGCGGAATCGTTGAGAAGCTTTTGCGACGCAGCATTTTGGATTTGATTTCGGCCTACCAGAAAAAGACAATGGGTCTGCACATCTTGGCGCTTTCATTGGGCCGGGAGAGCATAAAGATGGAGGGATTACCTGTTTTTGGCAGCGTCAGAAGATCACCCGGCCAGCGGCGTTCAAGTAAACGCCCTCGTCTCATAACCATCCGGCATTCCTCGCACTCGCGGGGGAGAAACCCACAGCACCTTGGAGGACACATGCAGTCAAACGCCGCGCCACAAAAAAAAGATGTTCCACTTGCCGAGGACATACTGAAGGGCGCGGAAGCCATTGCCGAGTTCCTGTTTCACGGTAGCAGCGAGCATCAGCGCGGCCGTAATCGTCGGAAGGTCTATCATCTTGCGGAATCTTCGCGGCTGCCGGTTTTCAGGCTCGGCTCAATGCTCTGCGCACGCAAGTCAAAGCTGCTGGATTTCATAGCGGCACAAGAGAACCGCGTGCTACCGCCCGGTGAATAACAGCCACGCTCAACATTTACTGTGGGGTTGCTTACCGGTCCGCTTCAGCACTTGCTTCCTGGCGTCTGATAATGTTTCTTCCGGAAAATGGCGCCAATTGCGGCAAAGATTATGCGTCCCGTGGACGTGTGAGCAACCCGCGCAACACCGTGTCGGCGTGCTGGCTCGCCAGCGTTTCCAGATTCAACCCCGGCTTCTCGAGATCGCCGAACATTTCCTGATAGAGGACGCCGGTTATCATCGGCCCGACGATCGACATGGCGTGAAGCTTGGGATCGCCGGCGCGGATTTCGCCGCGCGCTTGCCCGGCAGTGATGAGCCCCGTGAGAAGATTGAGCATCCGGGAAACAACTTCCTCGTGCCAGATCGCGGCCAGGTCGGGAAAAGCGCGGCCATCGGCCAGCACCAGTCTGAGAATGGCCGGAACGCGGCTGCCGGCGATGCGGGTCGCGGCTTGCTGAAGCAGTTTCGGCACCAGCGCCGCCAGCGAACCCTCGGCAACCACCGCCGCCTGTTCGACCGCGCCCAGATTATCCGTCAGCGCGTGCCGGACGGCCGCCCGGAACAGGGCCTCCTTGGTATCGAAATACAAATAGAGCGTGCCCTTCGCGACGCCCGCTTCTTTTGCGACATCCGTCAGCTTGGTCGCGGCGAATCCGTTTTCGATGAAGAGGGCGAGCGCGGCTTCGAGGATCTCGGCGGGGCGCGCCTCCTTGCGCCGGTTCCATTTGCGCTTGGCATCGGTCACGCCTCGTTCCTTCCGGGTATCAGGCCGCCAGCGTGATGCCGCGGACGCTGAAATATCTCTCCAGCGTCGCCGGCAAACCCTGCGGGTCCGCGAGCGCGATATAGGTATCGGGACGTAGCAGATACAAAGCGTCACGCGCCAGCCCCCTCTGCGCGTGCTCGGGTTGCCACGCGAATGCATGCAGCGGGATACCATGCCGGTCACACCATGTTTGCAGCTCGGGCGTCGCGGTGCCGTAAACGTGGACCTGCCAGGTGATCGCGGACAGGGAAGCATAGTTATCCTGGCCGTTGAAGCGCACGAACGGTAGACGGTCGCCCCCGATCACGGTCCCGGCCTTGCCCTCGCTCAACGGGCTGTCGTGATACTCCAGCATGGTTTGCGAGACGACCCGGAACATGTACTCGCGCACACGCTCGATATCGTAGGCAACGCGCATGAAGATCGGCGCGACGCGGGTTCGCACGAAGTTTGCGAAGCTGCCCTCGGCGGTCGCGAAGGTAAACAAGCGGTCGGTTGTCTCCACAAGCTTGTGAGCGAATGCCTGTCGCTCCACCTCGTAGCTGTCGAGCAAACTGTCGGGCGCTTGTCCCTTTACGACCGCCGTGAGTTTCCAGGCAAGGTTGATCGCATCAAGAATGCCCGTATTCATGCCCTGGCCGCCCGCCGGGCTGTGAACATGCGCGGCGTCTCCGAGCAGGAAGACGCGGCCCCGCCGGAAGTGATCCGTCACGCGATGATGGACCCGGTAGTGGGAGAACCAGTTCACCTTGTCGATCTTGATCCCAAGACCGTTGATCGCCTTCTGGCCGACATCCTCGAAAGTAAGGGTCTCCGGGTGCGCCGCTCGCTCGTCCCGGATGGTGCCGATCAGGCGGTATTGGTTGGCCTGACCATAGTACATCACCAGGGCGAAATCGGATGTGTCGAGGGCGACATGAGCTTGTCCGGCAGGGTCAACGCCGCTCGCCTCCACGTCCGCGACGTAGAATATCTGCTTGTAGGTGCCGCCCTCGAAGCCGCTGCCGATCTGATGGCGCGCAAGCGAGCGCGCGCCGTCGCAGCCGGCGAGGTAAAGGGCCTCGCAGATTTCCTCGCGCCCATCCTGATGCTTGAGGAGCGCGACCACATGATCGCCCTTGTCCTCGAAGGACAGCAATTCGGTCTGGCGTTCGACCTCGACCCCGAGCGCCCGCAGCCGCTCCACCAGCAGCCGCTCGTGGCGATCCTGGGGGAAGACAAGGACAAAGGGATACGGGGAGATATCCGCACCGGCATCCACCAGTTGGACCTGCGCCCGACGCTTGCCGCGGACCCACATGTTCATGGCCGGAGTCTTGTACCCGGCGGCCACGACGGCATCGGCCATATCGAGCTGGCGGTAGAATTCGAGCGTGCGGGCCTGCACCGCCATGGCGCGGGAGGTTTCGCCAGGTCCGGCGCTCTTGTCGATGATGCGAACGGGCACGCCCTGCTTGGTCAGCCAAAGCGCCAGTACCAGCCCGGTCGGGCCAGCTCCGACAATGAGAACATCCTTCATGACTGCGCACTCCGTTCGAACAGAAGTTAATGACCCTTGGGTCATTAACTGGCGTTTCGGAGCGCAAGAGTCAAGGAAATGGAGTGACCATTTTTAACTTGCTGAATTAATTGACGTATTCGGCCATGCCGAACCGGGCTCTATGCCGTTATGCACAACGGTACTGCCGCGACGCGAAGGTCTTCGTGCCCACGGGCACACCACAGCACTAGGGAGGACAAATGCAGCAAGACGCCGTTTCGCAGAAAGAACAGGTTCACAACGCCGCGCACCTCGCGCTTAGAAGCCGTGAGACCAGCTACTGGGAATTCAACCCGACCACGCTTGATAGGCTGACGAAACGATAGCGGGCCATGCATCGGGGCGCGCTACTTCGGAGGCTGCAAGGCAGCCGAACTTTCCCATTTATTGGATTCTATGTTCGACACTTTTTGAAATGAACGCCGCGTCTGCATGACGCAGCTCTCCTTGCTTGAGTCAGATGGGAAGGGCGGCGCGACCGTTTTATTGCTGACCGTGAGTACTTAGATCTGCTGCTCGATCGCAATTTTGTCGATTACGGAGCGCACGCGAATGATCTTGTCACCGCGGAATTCGTAGAAAACATTCTCGTGGAATACGACGTGTTTGCCGTTGACGGCCAGCCCCAAGAATTCCCCTGCCGGATGGCAATCAAACTTCAGACGGGCGCCGAGCGCTGGCGGATCGGTGAGGACGAAGACAGCGTTAAACTGCAGATCGGGAATCGATTTATAGTCTTCAATCAGCATCTCTCTATAACCCGATAAGCCAAGCAAACGCTCGTTGTGAGTGACGTCGTCATCGACAAATAGCGCCAGCCGGCCCCAATCCTGCGCGTTCAAGCACGAAAGGTAGTCGCTGTAGATGCGGCGGAGATTCTCTGTCATGGCGATCTAACCTGCTGCTTGGCTGCTGTCCTACGCAAAACACATCGCGCAGTTTGGATATGGGCGCTTCACCCCTCAGGATGAAGACTATGGTCTGTTTTTGTATTTCAAGAAGAAGTCGGCAATCTCTCGCTCTCGCTTCAACCGCCTCTCGTCAAGAGGAAGATCGAGGAAGCTGTAGTATTCGTCGATCGTCTTGAATTTGGCTGCGTGCTTAATCAGGAAGAAAATCGCCCGACTGGCAAGGGTTTCGGCTTGCATTAGGATGACATCGGCCTCTTCACTGATGCTGCTCGTTGAATGGACCGCCTGGTTTCTCCGCAACCGGAGGTGCTTGGCGATCTCGCGCGTGTCATCTGGATCCTTGAAGAGGCGTACAATACGCTCAATCAGTTGATCGTATCTATCGGTCCCGGTTAGCCTCTCGAGGACTTGCCACATCCCGAGAAACGACGCATCCGCATCGTGCATATCGAGTGCGCGACAATAGCGAAGAAGTGCGTCGGCGATGAACTCGTGCATGGGGTTCTGCTGGAGCATACGCCACCAGCGTTGAACGGAACGGCGGTAATCCTGGGAGTTACTGAACTTTATCGACGGAACGTGGTGCAGCCAGCGATGTTCATACCAGAACGTTTCCGTCGCAAGCGAACCGTCCTTGCGGTGAATCGTATGCAACGGCCCACGCCGAATGCGATTCATCGCGTGTGGTTGGGACAATTGCGCAAAGATATTGATGGACTTCGAAGAGTTGATCAGAAGATTTACGAGCCCGCGAAAGCGATCGATACAGTCATTGGCGGTCTCGAAGGCGTCTGCGGCATCGTAGGCCGATAGATGGACGAGCACTGGGGTAAGATCGTCGTCTGTCGGCAACTTCAATGACGCCCTCTTACTCTCGATCGCCGCCTGGGACGTCCTGATCTTGCGCAGCAGATTTCCATCAGCGCTCGGCCCCCAGTAGATCCGATTGCGACCCTCCGATATCCAGTCGACTAGCCGCGGGCCAGAATAGGTAATGGTGGTATACAGGACAAATTGCGTTTTGGTGCGCTTTGAAAGCACTTCAAATTGCTGATCACACCGGAGCAAAAACGCTTCTGCGTCTCGAAGAGTGACGAAAGAGTCGGACAGGGAGGCGCTGATACAACGCTCTTTCAATCGCGCGGCTTCTGGCGTCATGGCCCGCACGGCAGTGCCAAGCACCGGAAACCAAAAATGATACGCACGTGCATCAAACGAGCACTTCTGACCGTCCACGTTTCTGGCTTCCGCGAACTTGCTCAGCAGGAGACTGATGTTGGTGCGTTCCCATTGAAAATGCCGCGACTTCGCGGAGGCTGGGGAACTATTACGGGCCATTCCGGCACCTCTCGACATACTATTTTAGGTAGCGTCAAAGAACTCGGAAACCGATGGTCAGAAAACATACCGGACTTACGAAATAGCTTCCGCACCTCTTTCCAGGCAGCACGTCAGGTGTAGAAGGCCAATTGGTCCAGCGTGAGCAGGGCCTGAAGGGCGCGCACCATTGTGTAGGTCTCGGCCGCGGCCGCACCGTGGCCCACTGCGTGGCGCGAGCTGACATTGCCCGTGCGCGTTGTGGGATCGAAATTGGCAAACGTGTGGGATTTCAGATAGTGGGCAAAGGCCGCTGGGAACAACAGCGTATCGGACTGCCCTGTCTTGGCTTCGGCGGAAGCAATCGCAAAGTCCAGGAGCTTATTGATCTTCACCCTTGTGCCGTGAATCTTGTGATAGGCATCGCCCAGAATCCCTTCGATCTCGGTCAAGGCGATTTTGAGCACAGGGATCGCATCCCCGTCAGCAAAGGATTTCAACGCCGAGCGCAGAAATCGTTCCTTGCCCGCAAAGTGCGGCTTTGCCATCCATCGGCTGAACATTCGCTCGATGCGCTCGGCGTCAAACCTTGCAAGGATTTTTGCTTCCTCGTCGTCAAGTTCAAATCCCGCTTCGCAGGTATTCGCGAGACTTCGGAATTCGGATCCGATGATTTCGACGAACGGAAACCAGCCAGCCGCGACGAGCCGAGTGAAAATGGCTTCATCGGCGATCGCATCGTAGAGATCGCGGTACTTCAGTCTGCGATATAGCGTGCCGAGATCACGCTGCATGTCAGGAACAGAAAACTCGCCGTCCGGGTTGAAGTCGAAAAACAGGGCAAAGCGCCAGCCTTCGCGAAAGAGGCAGACGACCCGATCTTCCTTGCCGATCTGAACGAGGGGAAAGGACATTCCGTTGACATCAGCAATGTCATTCTCGAACACCACAGTCCCAGCGGCCATGTTTCGTTTCACCATGATCTGTAATGCCATGGCCGCCGCATCCACCCACAGATCGCCCGTGTTGTCCGGATGCACGACCAGCAGGACGGTGTCTGCACGCTTCAGGTTGACGCTTCGCCCGGATTTTCGCGCCACGTATTCAATATGAGCGTTGAGACTTTCTACCGCCAGATGAAAGAAGCGATCGTCCGACGTCACGTAAAGCCGCGTCCAAACCTGGATCGTGTCGCCGCCGCGCGCGGCTCCCGCGGAGACGCCGTTTAACTGCAGGTCCGACAGCTTGATTGGTTCGGCTATGTTTCCGACGAGGAGACCGGGCTTCGGAAGACTGCCGGGTTCGGGCTGCTGAGACTCAGTCATGGCGTACTCTATCATATTGAGCATGCACTTTTGCTGGTCGTTGATTTCTTAAAAGATTATTGCATTACAGTAGCTTAATCAGCCTATTTGCATGATTGTTCAATGAAATTACTTGCAAAAGAGTCAGTTTTGACTTATATTCCAGGCCATGACGAAGCTCGATACCCTCAAGAAACACCTGAAGCCGGGCAACGCCTATCGGCGCGCGGAGTTGGCGCGTTGGTCGGCCTCTGTCGATCGACACCTCAAGCAGTTGGTCGAGGACGGCACGCTCAAGAAGCTCTCGGGCGGGCTCTATGTCTATCCGAAGGAAACGGTGTTTGGTCCAGCGCCCGCTTCCGACAAAGAAGTTGTTGGTGCTTTTCTGAAGGACGATACGTTCCTGCTGGCTTCGCCGAATGCCTACAACAGCCTCGGGGTTGGAACGACGCAGCTTTACGACAAGACCGTGGTCTACAATCATAAGCGCCACGGAGAGTTTCAGCTAGGCAGCCGCAAGTTTGCGTTTCGCATGAAGCCGCGCTTTCCGAGGTCGCTGACGCAGGAATTTCTGCTTGTCGATCTCGTCAACAACGTTGATCAGCTTGCGGAAGCCAAGGACGAGGTTCTCAAGCGGGTAGCGCAGCGTGCGGCCTCGTCTGACCGGCGGCGGTTGGACCGCGCGGTCCGTGAGTATGGCAACGAACGAACGAAGAAGTTCTTTGAGCGTGCGCTAAGAGCGAGCGAACTGCATGCCGCATGACTTCCTCCACAATCACCCGCAATTCGCGGACCTGATCCGGATTGTGGCGGAGGAAAAGGGCATTGATCCGGCTCTGGTCGAAAAAGACTACTGGATCATGCATTGCCTCCACGGGCTTCAGCAACTCGGCTTCACCTTCCAGCTAAAAGGCGGAACGTCCCTCTCGAAGGGACATCAAATCATCAATCGGTTTTCGGAAGACATAGACATCCTCATTGAGCCGCCGGCCGGCCACGACGTGAAGACCGGCAAGAACCAGAACAGTGCGGCGCAGATCAAGACGCGCAAGGACTTCTACGACTGGCTGGCGCAAACCATCGAGATCGACGGCATCACAGAAGTTGAGCGCGATACGGCCTTTGATGATGTACCCAACTACCGAAGCGCTGGCATCCGGTTGAACTACGAGAGCCTGACGGGAGCGATGGATGGCCTCCGGGAGGGCGTGCTTCTTGAAGTCGGCTTCGACATGGTCGCTCCCAACGCACCAAAAGACATTAGCTCCTGGCTTTACGATTACGCCGCCGGCAAGGTCGAGATTATCGACAATCGCGCGAAGGCCGTTCCTTGCTACGACCCCGGATACACCTTTGTTGAAAAGCTACAGACCGTTTCAACGAAATTCCGCAAGCAGCAAGAGAGTGGCAGCGATCCCGTCGAGTTCATGCGCCACTACTACGACATCCATGAGCTGCTCAAACAGCCCAAGGTTCAGAGCTTCATCGGCACGGACGCCTACAAGGAACACAAGAAGGCCCGCTTTCGCCAGGGCGACAACCAGAACATCACTGAAAACGAAGCTTTCCTGCTAAGCGACGCCGAGACAAGGACCTTGTATGCGGACGCTTATGATCGCAGTAGCGCGCTCTATTATTCGAACAAGCCGAGCTTTGAGCAGATACTTGCCGAGATCGGGAAGTGGGAAACTACACTCTAGCAGTGAAGCCGCTCTCAGTGACAATATATCGTGAGAGATCGGCGCATCTTTTCGGGAGACACCATGGTCGAAAAGGTCAACGATCGAAAATTCTATCAGGCGACTTCAACGAACCATTACAAACAGGCTTTTGTTGCGCATCAGGAGATCGGCATTGGCGAACAACACAATCCGTTCTTCAAGTTCTTCGAAACAGCGTTGGAATATCCGGTCACCGACGGCCAAACGGGTGCATCGATCAATATAAATGCCGTCGAATGGCTGCATCGCGTGAGAGCGAAAACGATACTTACTTCTTATGACATGCTGGCCGAAAAGGCTTTTGAGGTCAGTCAGCACTATATGATGCTCTCGCGCGAACTCATTATGGAGCAAATTCGAATCGAGGAATTCGACGGTAAGCCCCCCTCGCGACAAACCTGCCTCTTCCTCTGCGAGACGATTGAAGAAGCCAAAAGCTGGATTCCATTGCTAGGTAGCCAAGGCGCAGTCTGCGAATTGGTCTGCTCCGGTATCGTACATCGGGCGGACTCAAGGCTGATGGTGAAAATAAGTGAGCCGCTGTCCGTTACCAGAGATAAGGCGCGCGCGTACTGGAAGGGCGAGACAAGTGGAGACCCGCGCCTGGAAACCCTATTCGTGGGTCGTGCCGTCGTGTCGGCGGTTGGCCTATAATGAGTTATGTACGCTAAACGATTCGCATCCTTATTGATTGAAGAGGTCGGTAAGACCAGTCTTTCGCAACGAGCGCCGGACGATATGGCGCAGCGCTTCGAGAGCTTGCGCGGCTTTGGCTTGCTGCCGGCGGGTCGCACGAAGAACGTAACGCCTCTTTCTCTTTCACAAATTGCCGCAACGATCCTAGCGGTGGTCGCCGTTAAACCTGGCTATGCGGGACTTGCCGGAAAAACCTTAGGCGGCCTTCGTCCCGTTGGCGGCATCGACGCGGCGTTTCAACAATGCGCCACGTTGGGACAGGCCGTAGAGATGCTCCTTCAAACATCCGCAGCACTTGACGCGCTACTCGAATTGCGGGTCTCTGAAAGTGAGATCTACACCAACGCTCATGGCCGCGGCACCATCGTCTATCGTTCTGATGATCGCATCCTGACCGCCCATTACGTGCATCAGAATGCGATTTCGCTTTTTCAAGCCGGTGCCGATAAGGCTTTCGATCCTCGAGCTCTCATTTCGTCATCCATAACGGAGATGGTGTTTTATGCACCATTCTTTCGCAGGATCGTCAATGAACTCGCGCGTGAAGCTGCCGCACCGTTATTTTCGCCTACCATTGACCCGGAGGATGACGACGAGGAAGCCAGGAAGGAGGATCGGATCAAGCGGCTGGAGATTCAGCAAAACTCAATATTCCTTAATCTGGCGGTAGAGACGCAGGTAACGTGGCCGCCGGTTGAAACGCTGGTTCATTTCGAGGGTTACCGCTTGATCCTGATACCTCCAACCCGTGAGCACACAACTTCTATCCATATCGATTTGGCCGATCAGAAAATCACGTCGGAAAGCGCTGTGTCGCTCATCAATCGCTTTCTAAGTTTGATGGCGTGGTGCGACGACAACTTTGCAATCCTACAGGAGGGATGGTCCGGAAACCCGGTGCCGGTACCAGTACCGAAGCAGAACCTCGGTTTTGCCACCGCCTATAGCTGGATCTTTGACAGAAAACTTCCTGCAGCGCGGGAAGCGCGCAAAGCATTGGCCCTCTACAGGGAAGGACGTAATGCTGAGCAGAATTACTTCATCAGCTACGCCATTCTGTCCTACTATAAAATCATCGAGCTGAAATTTGGCGACTTCGAGGGAGCGAAGGTAAGAGACTGGATCGCGATAAACTATACCGCGCTGAAGGCGGATAAAATCCTCGACACCCAAATTGCCAATTTTGACAAGGAGCGCGGCAACGAGGAGCCCCAGACGTATCTGAACAAGGCTTGTCGGGTGGCCGTCGCGCATTCCAGCGTCAACAACCCGTCCGACCCCGACGAGCTACCTGAACTGAGACGGCTGCACGTTGCGGCACATATTCTCCGCGCTCTGGCACGCCGATTCATCAGCAACGAATTCGGTGTTTCGGAGTGCCCTTACGATGGCACTTAATCGGACAACCCATTCCCGCAACTTCTTGACCCGCCGAGGGAGAGCCTTCGAGGCGGCACAACGTTTGAGAAGCTTTGAAATCGCCCTGGCATGAATCCCGATCAACAGTGTGCAATCGTTGAAGCCGACCATCGAGTCTACTGCTCATGAAATGTCCGCTGATCTCAGATCAATTCATCTTCGCCGATGATGCAAAACTTGCCGCGCGCCTCTCGTGTGCTCTCGCGCAACCAGGGAGCTACTTGCCTGTTTGCGATGGGCCCCGCATGCAGCGTCCCGACAATCGATACGAAGTCATGCGACGGCACAACGCGGCTGGCCGCGCCCGCGCGAGTGCCACCTTCTTGGCGGGCTTATCGAACGAAGCATTCACGGCCCTTAGCCAGTCGCTGGCCGCCCGGCAAAACATGCCGTGTCATCGAATTTCGTCGGCCGCCGACATCGCCCCCTTCGCGCGAAATGAGAAATTGCGAGGATCTTTACTATGGGGTCGCGATCGGATTGGCATCGGACTTCTGAAGGCTTTACGTGCTGGCCAGGACATTCAGTTTGAAGACCACCCCTCACCCTATGATTGGGTGGTATCGAAGAGTGGCCACCTTGTTGTCTGCGAAGAAGGCGAAGATATTTCGGAGGTCATTGCTGCCAATTACGCCCATGCGCTAGACGCCGGCCTTTTCTTGATACCTAAGGTCAGTGCAGACCAAGTCGATGACCTTATGGAATCTTTTTACGGGCTCTATGATCGAGATCGCGGACACAATCCGGCGGATGCGCAGAGCCGACTGACACAGGAGTTGCTCAATCTCTGCGGATCAATTCCGGTGCCCGAAAATGGGTCGGTCACCTTCATTGGAAAATTGCCTTTCGGTTTCGCATATCCCGAGTATCCGGTGACCCATTTGTTTAAATATCCCGATCTCGGGTGTGCCGTCGTGAACGGTTTCGCAGCGGAGCAGGTTGGGCGGTCTGGAACAGGCGTTGTCGTGCTCGTTGACCCTGGCACAACGCTAGCGCCTGAGATCAAGGCTGCCGTCGATTTACTCGAGCCGCGGCGAGCATTTATCCGAGTTTATCAAGATCGAAACGCGGATGTGCGGAACGTCTCGGAGATGGTTGAGCATTTCCCGTACGATCTTCTCATTTTCGCGACGCATTGCGGTGATAGCTCGGGCTATAGATGGACTTGTGAGTTCACGGATTCCGAAGGGCTCGCACGGACCATTGTAGTGGATGTTGCAGTAGGATTTGCTCGCACCGACGATCCCCAGATATTAAACGTCGGTCATTTCTTTCGCTTCGTGGAACTGGATGGCGTCGACTGGAGCGACCGCGAGGCGAAATCGCGAATGTACGTAGGTAATGCTATTCACGACTTTAATCGGCTAATGGATGCGGGCCCAAACAAACTCCCGTTGACGAAGAAAGAGACCGTAGCTCGGGTGATTGGCTCCTCGGCCATGATGATGAGTGACAGTAATTTTATATTTGCCCATCATACGATTGCCGACGTTGGCACGCCCATCGTCATTAACAACGCTTGTGTTTCGTGGCATCGGCTTGCCGGTGACATGACGTTTGCCGGTGCGCGCGCTTACGTTGGAACGCTCTTTCCAGTCACCCCATTCGAAGCATCCGAGGTTATAACGAAGGTCTTGGACGCTCATTGGGAAAAACCTCTGGCTGCCGCACTTTGGGCTGCCCAACGCGATGTGTATGGATCGGCCCAACGCCGCCCCTACGTGGTCGCTGGCGTATACACCCAGCGCTTAAGGGTGGAGACGCGCAACTATCCTGAGCGCATCAGAAAGAGACTTGAAGGCAGCCTGGCGAGTTGGCGAAGACTCCTTCAAGATGGCGAAGGCAAGGACCTTAAACGAGACAAACGCATCGGTGAGATCATCAAGATCTACGAGCGAGAATTCGATCACTTCAATCATCCTGAACTGAAGCTCTAAAGGCGCGCTTCCACATCCTCAAACGCTCTCATCAAAGCAGCATCGAAGTACCCCCGCAGATACAAATGGAACTTCGGCACAGTTGGTGGCTGTAGCTGAAAAATCTGCTCCAGCGTCTCACTGAATTCGCCACAGATCGCGATCGTTCGATAAATGGCGAAATTCACGACCGGCAATAGCGGGACGAGGTCGTTGGGACGAAATTCGTCGGGCCGCCAGAGAGTCGGCCCCCTGAACGGCATGCGACTGGCGACCATAAGAAATCCGTCGTCGCTGTCAAAAATTGTCTGCGGGCCACCGCCATGATGGACCACTCGATCCCGGAACTGCCGCAAGTCCGCGAAGAAATCCGTGCTGCGCGTGTAGCACTCAGCGAGTGGCCCTGGAATTCCGAACCTGTCCGTTAGCTCCTGGGCGGTCCGAGGCTTGTTCGCCGAGAAGAGCATGTCGGCGTATGATTTCTTGAGCTGCCTCTTTTTGACAGCGGGATCAAGCAGCCTGATGTTGGACCAGATGGCAACAAGAACCTCTTGCCAAAGGTCGAACACGCTCCGGCAAACGCTATGAACATATTCCAATTCGGTCGCCACTAAGCGCGTTACGCCGTTCTCAAACTCCTTCCGCGAACGATGAAGATGTTGAATTTTTGCGAGCGATGCAGCCACGTTGTAGACGTCGTCCTGCAGAGCGAAGAGCTGTCTGCTGATCGGATAGCAGTTCAGCCTTTGGGCCATGAGGTTGAGAAAGTGCAGGCAAACGTCGGTCGGCTTCTCGGCGCGTGTGCCGAAGTATACGGTCTCCGCGGGCCACATCTGAGTTTTGAAGAGCCGTCCACCAGCGTCGATCCAAGCATGCCATTCTCCGTCGTAGAACATTGTTGAACAGAGAAACCGCCCGGATAGCTCACCGTGATCGAGGAACGGAATAGAGGTTAGTTGTTCGATATCTATCTTCGTCATCCCTGACCCGCAGCTCATCCGTCTCGAGCTGACGGAGGGTAGTTTTCGATGTGGCTATGACGAACCACATGAGCCATCATAGGTGACGATCGGCTCTTGCCGGCGTGCCATTCATCCTGCGAAACTCGGCAGCAACAACAGAGAGTCTTTCCCTGACCGATCGCTCGTGGGGCCTACAATCGTGGCTGATTTCATAACATCAGTATTGCAGCTTGAGAAGCGGTGCATTTTCTGCGGTAACCCGCCGTCAGACAAGAACAAAGAGCACATCATTCCGCAGTGGCTTATCGATCTCACCGGGGATCCCAAACGCGAATGGTACTTGGGTTTGAAATTTACCGAACCTGGCAAACCACCTCGAACATTTTCAGCTAATCAATTCCATTTTCCCTCCTGTGAAGCTTGCAACTCGCGCTATTCCGCACTCGAGGGGCGTACGAAAGGCTACTTTTTGAAGCTCTGGGACAATCAGAACCTAACAGCGGCGGAATGGGATGACCTGCTCGATTGGTTCGACAAGGTGAGAATCGGGCTCTTCATCGGAAACATGATTCTAAACAAAGACCTGCCGATTCCAAATCCGAAATTTTTCATAGATCAAAGGGTCGGGACCAAGGACCGCTGCGTCATGGTTTATCCAATCCCGGATCATGACGGACTGCGCGTGTTCGGCGCCGGCGACGCCGTATTTTTTCATCTGCCCACTTCGTTTATGTTGCTCGCCAAGAACTTGCTTTTTCTAAACATATCGTCCGATTTTTTGCTTGCGCCGCGCATGGGGTTTCCCTTTCCACGAATATTTGAGAACGCTGAAGATCGAACGAAGGCTGGCGATCTTACCGCGACGTTCAGGCCTAAAATCCCCTTCATCAGATTTTCGTTTTACGCTCCGATGATCGCCGTCTATCAGACAATCTTGATGAAGGACTTTCTTGACGATGAGACCTTTGGCGCCTTGGCAGCAAACGATTTCGTAAGATCGAATCTTTGGACGGCTGGTTCAGCGAAAGCAAAATTGGCCATCGTTAACCACGGCAAGCTCGCCTTTCTTGGTACTGACCAAACGGTTCCGCACTCGAAGCTTGCCAAGGGGCAGATCAAAGACCTGGATCAGTATTGCATTAGGTTCTTTGAATATAGAAAGTATGTGCTTGAAGATGCATTGAGCAGTGGCCGTGTAAGCCGCGGATCGAGAAAGCTCGTTCGGCTCATGGTCAAATTCAACGGTTATGCACTGAACCAAATTAGATCGGATGGAGCTAGGGTCTCGCTCCCCTAGCCGTGATCTTGGTTGGCGCGGGAGGGCATCGCGGTTCTCCGTCCTCTTGCCCGCAACAACATGCTGTGAGACGTTGTGGGTAGGGGCGAGAATCGCGCACTCAATACAAAGCGTCTGAAAGACATGACCGCGAAGCGCAAGGGAGACATTTTGGAAGACCTTGTTGCGATGATGCACGAGGTACCTGGAGTCGTTGTCGAGAAGCGGAAGAAGTTGCCCGTCTTGCGCAGCAAGACAGGACGCCGCCGCGAAATCGACGTTCTGATTACATCCAGGGTGGCGGGCTACCCAGTGCGCCTTGCTATTTCGTGTAAGAACGAGGCTAAACCTCTCAATACTATGGCTGTGGATAGCTTCATTCGTATCCTAGAGGAGGTCGGCATCCCTGTGCAGCAAGGCATACTTGTCAGCGCCAAGGGGTATACGAGCGATGCACAGGATGCAGCGAAGTCGCGCGGCATCAAGACGCTTGTCTTTGAAGGTCTCAGCGTAGACCGTCTAAGGCAAGAGATCAGCGCAGCAATCCAGTCCATGGTCTTCTTGCTGATCACGCAAACTGCGTTCAGCGTGCTGCCCTACGTCGAGGAACGCTTTGATGACAATCCGCAGTTTATCAATGCAGCCTTAGACCTAATGGATGAGCCATCGGCAACTCAATTGCTTTCGTGCATGGCATGGCTTTGGATGAACGGCGCGATCCCCCCGGCGATCGGCGTGCACATCATCAATCTGAAGCCAGAGCGTGAGGAAGCGACGTGGCACGTCATAGCTACTGCGACTGTTACCGGATTGATCGCGTCCGTGCCGGGTACGTTCAGCCAGGTCATCCTGAAAAATGCCGAGGCGCGACAGGTCGAGCGTCTGCACATCTCAGCAAAGTTTGAAGAGATCAAAGGTCCGCTGACCTTGGAGACGGTTACTTCTGAGGAAGCCTTGTCGGCCATCGTTCACAAAGAGCCGATGTCGCTGGTAACGCGGATTCGCGTCCCGCGCCTGGTTACCGACCTCGGCTACTGGCCGCCCTCTGAAGAGGCGTTGCAGAGAGCGAAAGCCCTATTTGAAGCGGGTAAGCCGGTGACCTTCGAAGACATTGAGAGTTCAAATCTCGTGGATGCATGGCGTTTCGGCAAAGGTCGAAAATGAGCCGTTGGTAGCGCACGCAGCATCGTGCTCAATACTTTTCAAAACTCGGATTATAACCTTGGCTGGCAGATTCCCCGAGCACCGAGCGCGCCGTTCGCAGCGCCTTGGAGCCAATGGCTAGAGATAACGGCCAGCCGATAGGATCGGTCTTGCCGCGCAAGCTCGTCGAGAACCTCCAATTTCGTAAAGCGCATGACAACTCGGCGGACGATTGACGATATGTTTTGTGCCTTAAAGTGTAGAGGCCTAATCTTCGAGCATGCGTTCGTCCTCGATAATGACCAGACTTAGTGTTTCATCCTCACCGATACGCACCGTTTGCTCCCGCACCACAAACTGGGAAGCATCGGAGCGGTCAAACCAGGCGTCAGCGTCAATCTTGCGGAGCGCCGTGTCGTCGGGGCGGCGGCCGAACTGGACGCCGAAGGCAAAGCTATCCGGATCGAGATCTTCGCGAGGAAACCAGCGACGCGGCACGCTCGGAGCCCTTGCGAACCACTTCCGGCCGCGAGGGCCGTGGCAGATGGCGAAGGCCGGTACATGATCCAGGTCGATGAGACGAATGGATGTTGCGGTCAGGCTTGTCTTGAAAATTCCGCCTAATTTTTCGACCATATCAAAGGTCAGTTTGCCCAGGCCGCGCGCCTGAGGCTGAAAGAGGTATCGGGGCATCAAAAGGTCCGCCGCGTAGCTATCCGCCACCTTCTCAGGCGATAGTGCGTCACGCGGCTTGTAGTCATCAACGCGACAGACAAGCGTCTTGCCGCGATGAAAGCGCCAATGCCCTAGCTCATGCGCGATGGAGAATCGCTTGCGACGCGGGGAGCTATCGTTCTTGACCGTGATAACGGCGGCGCTATTGCATCCGAGAATATGGGCTTCACAGCCGCACAGCGCGCGATAGCGAACCCGGGCTCCCACGTGATGGGCAATGGCTTCGAGATCAATTTCGCCCGGGTCGGTGACGCCAAGCTCCTGGAGAAGCATTTCCGCTGGCGTCACGGTGCAGTCCTCATTCAATCAGGCCGAGGTCGCGCATGGCTTCAAGCATGTCGAGCACGTCAGCGTCCGTGAGCTCGCTTTCTTTCCGCGCCGCCAGGGTAAAAGTCTTGTCACCGGCATGAGCCGCCATGACTTGTCGCAAACGTGCGCGGGCTTCGGCGATGGGTATGGTAGGAGCCGGGCTCGAAATTTTACTCGCCGTAACACCGGCGCGTGCGGCACGAAGACGATCCTTATTGGTAAGCAGAATAGTTTTCTCGAACGCTTCGCGCATATGCTTCGCATTCGCTTCGGCTGACCCAAAATCTTCCACGAACTGAGCCAGAACTTCCTGGTCGGACGCCTTCAGCAGGTCGTCGACCATGGCCAGCTTCAACCGGCGAAGACCAGCCTTGGTGTCATCAGGATCGGACATTTTCCCTCCGTCCCGCAGCAAATTTGAGGAAGCGGCGCCGGATCAGCGTGCGTTTGCTGTCGTAGGCCGTACCCTGCAGACCCGTCAGGTCTTTGAGGTCGTCGGTGCCAAAGCCGGCCACAATACCCTCCACCAACTCGCGGCCCTTTTCATCGTCGTCGAAGAGGGAGAGCAGCTCCTTATACTCACTCTCGAATACCGCATTGTCCTCGGCCGACCAATCGGGGGATGCGGGGTCCTCGGCGCCATCTTCGACGGCGCCTTGCAGGATCGCCACGTGCGGCATCTGATTGCGAGCCTTCTTTCGCTCGCTGTCGGCGACGCTACTCATCGTGTCGATTAAATGCTTCATGACGTCCACGTCTACCGGGCAATTACGCGTTCCCCGAAGGGTCCGCATCTGTGCCTCCTGGATTAAGTCCTCAAAGTCCCAATCGGTCCCCGAGGCAAAGATCCTGCCGACCTTGTGAAGACGTGCCCAGTCGGCCGTGGAGAAGCCCTTGATGGTGGCCTCAATCTCGGCGCGCGGTCGAAATGTCTTCTCGGTCTCAGTAGGCAAGCGTTCGCCCCCTTAAACCCTTATGCGGCGTCTGTCCGCAGTCGCGGACACGCCCAAAAATTATCTTTCGTCAAATGTCGGCGGAGCCCTATCCGCCCAGCATAGGTCATTAGAGCACGATTATGTGCCGCAACCCAAAAGGGAAATTAAATGGCCGACGTTCTTGTTACTTGTATCACGAAACCGCATCCGAGCAGCCCCCATGAGCACATCACAGAGCTCGGAAATCCCAGGGAAAACTGGAAGTGGTCGCGGGAGCGGGTCATCGCGAGCATCGAGGCGAAGACCAACACCTTCTACACGCGCGATCCGCGCACCGGCAAACGCGCGGATATTGGCGTTGTACGGCCCCAAGGGCGGCCCGCCTATGTGCGCACCTACGCCGATGGCGTTTGGAACGACAACCTGCTGGCGATGGATCAGTGCCCCCTTTAAGGGGGCTAGGGATTGGGAAGGGTCATGAACAAGAAGCAGTTGTTTGTGGAGCGGCGTCCGCAAGGCGACTACGCCGTACGGTGCGGAGGGTCGGAGCGCGCCAGCGATGTGCTGGAGACGCAACGTGAAGCCATTGACCGCGCCCGCGAGCTCGAGCCTGGTCGTGAGCCGCTGGTCGAGCGGGTGCGACATACGAGTGCCGGTCAACCCGACCGCTGGCGTAAGCCCTAGCGGTACTGGGCAGTCCCCACTGAGGTGAAACGCGGAGCTCGGTTGTCGAGATTCCCTGACTGTCAGAAAGGGTTTGCCGGGCAATCTGTAGAGCAGCGCGCTCGCACATCCGATTGCTCGTTCGCAAGCGCTTAGCATTGTCGCTCCATGTTGCGTCCATGTTGCGTGGAGCCTTCGGCGATCTTTGGGAAGCCTTGAAAACAAACGGAAATTTTTGCGACAAGACGCGACATGGAATCCGTGAGAATCCCTCGCAATTCACGACCTACTCGTTTGATTCATCGGAATCTTTTTTGGCTGGGGCGGGAGGGATCGAACCTCCGAATGGCGGAATCAAAATCCGCTGCCTTACCGCTTGGCTACGCCCCATCAGCGAGGGAACGGCGGACGAACGGCCGCGGATTCCCTCGAATGCTGCCGGTCTATAGGGAGCGGCGCGGCATTTCAACCGCCTGGAGGGTCAAAATACCACAGCCGCCGCCCGGGGCCCCGCCACACTCTATTATAGGCGGACAACGGGACCGTTCCGGCCCGGTGCGGTCCCGTATCGCGGCCATTGAGACCTCCCTCGTTTCATGGGAATACGGCGCCAATATTTGTCTGCAAGACCTGTCCTCCGGGAGTGAGCCATGACCTACCGCGCGCCGATCTCTGACATGCTGCTGTCGCTCAACCACGGCGCCGGCCTGAAGGCCGCTGTGGACGCCGGCCATTACGGCGATTTCGACGGCGACATCGTTGCCGCCGTGCTGGAGGAAGCCGGCAAGTTCGCAACCGACGTGCTGGCGCCGCTCAACAAGATCGGCGACGAGCACGGCATCAAGCTCGACGACGGCAAGGTCACGACCGCACCGGGCTGGCCGGATGCCTACAAGCGCTGGACCGAAGGCGGCTGGAACGCGGTGTCCGGGCCGGAAGGTTTTGGCGGCCAGGGCCTGCCGATTGCGATCAACGCCGCCTGCACCGAGATCTGGAGCGCGTCCAACGTCGCCTTCGGCCTCTGCCCGCTGCTGACGGCCTCGGCGATGGAGGCGCTGGATGCGCATGGCAGTGACGAGCTGAAAAAGATCTATCTCGAAAAGCTCGTCTCCGGCGAATGGACAGGCACGATGCAGCTGACCGAGCCGCAAGCCGGCTCCGACGTCGGCGCGCTGCGCACCCGCGCCGAGAAGCAGGCCGACGGCACCTATCGCATCAAGGGGACGAAGATCTTCATCACCTATGGCGAGCACGACATGACCGACAACATCGTGCATTTCGTGCTGGCGCGCCTTCCGGACGCGCCTGCCGGCACCAAGGGGATTTCGCTGTTCCTGGTGCCGAAATTCATGGTCAACGAAGACGGCTCGCTCGGCGCACGCAATGACATCTTTGCATCTGGCGTCGAGCACAAGCTTGGCATGCATGCCTCGCCGACCTGCACCATGACCATGGGCGATCAGGGCGGCGCCATCGGCTTCCTTGTCGGCGAAGAGAACCAGGGCATGCGCTGCATGTTCACGATGATGAACCAGGCCCGCCTCGGCGTCGGCCTTGAAGGCGTCGGCGTCGCCGATCGCGCCTATCAGCAGGCATTGTCCTATGCGCAGGAGCGCAAGCAGGGCCGCGCGATCGGCAAGAAGGGCGACGGCTCGGATGCAATCTTCGTGCATCCCGACGTCAAGCGCATGCTGATGCGGATGCGCGCGCAGACCGCGGCCGCACGCACCATCTGCTACGCCACCGCCGTCGCGCTCGACGTCTCCACGCGCGCCAAGGATCCGAAGGTGCGTGCCGATGCGGCCGCGCGCGCGGCGCTGCTGACGCCGATGGCCAAGGGATATTCGACCGATATCGGCAACGAGGTCGCCTATCTCGGCGTGCAGGTGCATGGCGGCATGGGCTTCATCGAGGAGACCGGTGCCGCGCAGCACTATCGCGATGCGCGCATCACTGCGATCTACGAGGGCACCAACGGCATCCAGGCGATCGATCTCGTGACGCGAAAGCTGGCCGCTAATGGCGGCGCCTCGGTATGGGCGCTGCTCGACGAGCTCTCGGCAATTGTGAAGCAGGTCGAGGCCTCCAACGATCCCGCCTTCGGCACCACGGGCGTGAAATTGCGCGAGGCGCTGGAGGCGCTGACGCGCAGCAGCAAATGGCTGCTGGAGCGCGTTGCCTCCGCACCGAACGAGGCGCTCGCCGGCGCAACGCCGTATCTCCAGCAATTCGGTTCGACGCTCGGCGGCTGCATGCTGGCCTCCGAGGCGCTGGCCGCGAAGGCCGACGGCAACGCGGACGCATCGCGCTACGTCTCGCTGGCGCGCTTCTTCGCCGAGAACATCGCGGTGCAAGCCGGCGCGCTCGAGCGCACCGTGACTGACAGTGCGGAGTCGGTTGCGGCGGCGGATGCGGTGTTGCTGTAATCCGGACGCCCACCACGATGTGAGCCGAGGCATTTCCTCCCCTCCGCTGTCATTCCCCGCGAAAGCGGGGAATCCAGTACGCCGCGGCCCGTCGATCAACCACAGACGTCTTGGCGTACTGGATCGCCCGATCAAGTCGGGCGATGACACCGAGTATGTGGGACGAGCTACGAAGCTACGATCTTCACGCGCGGCCCCGGCCGCCACAGCACGACGCCGGCCGCCACGAGATCCAGCGCCACGCATAGCGCGAACGCCGCCGTGTAATTGCCGGTCAAACTCCGCACCAGGCCGACGATGCCGGGGCCGAAGGCGCTGACGATGCCGCTGATCGAGGTGCCCAATCCCATCGCCGCGGCAAAGGCGGCGCTGCCGATCTCGCGCTGGATGATCAGGGGCGGGAACGTGATCATGTTGCCGATCGAGAAGCCGTAGACGGCGCAGCACATCAGCAGCACCGTCGGGCTCTCGCTCTGCACCAGCACGAACAGCGCCGCCGCCTGGCTCGTCATCGACACCGCGCAGGCGAGCCTGGGATCGAGCCGGTCGACGAACAGGCCGAGCGACAGGCGGCCGACCACCGCCATCGCCGCCATGATCGTGACCGCGAGCCCCGCGGTGTAACGCCCGACCAGCGGCTCGAGAAACGTCACCTGGTGGATGATGAATCCCATCTGCGCCAGGAGCGCGATCGCGATCGGCAGCACCATGGTCCAGAACGCGGCGTTGGCAAGCAACGTCTTGCGGGAATGGGCCGGCGTGGCGGTGCCAACGGGGCGTCCGCCCGATGCCGGCGACATCTGCGAAGGCCAGCCGATGAAGAAGGCGACCACAGGCAATACCAACACGATCATTGCCATCGTCGCCGCCAGCATGGCGGAGCGAAAGCCGATGCTGCTGGATAGAGACAACAGCAGCGGGACGAGCACGATGCCGCCGCAGGTGGCGCCGTTGAAGGCGAGGCTGAGCGCGAGGCCGCGGCGCCGTTCGAACCAGGCATTCAGCACGGTCGCGATCACCACGGTGCCCATGCCGGTCCAGCCCACCGACATCAGCGCATAGGCGAGATACAGTTGCCAGGGCGTTTGCATGACTGCCAGCAGCGCGGTCGAGGCACCGAGCGCCGACAGGCCGCACAGGATCAGCGACCGCAGCCCGATACGGGCCAGCAGATCGTCGGTAAAGATGACGAGCACGGAGGTCAGCAGGAACGAGAAGGTGCTGGCCGCGGAGACCAGCGAGCCCGGCCAGCCATGGGCGCGCTGGAGCTCGGCGAGATAGACGCCCTGGCCGTAAAGGCCGAAGCCGAACATGAAGAAGGCCATCAGGAAGCAGGCCATCACGACGCGCCAGCCGCGATAATGCAGCGAGGATTCGTCAATGCCTGTTGCGGAAATCATCAATCAAGCAATCAGACCAAATGGAACGGCATGGCCCAATCGTGCCCTACAACCACCGGTTTTTCAAATGAAACATTGTAGCCATTTGTTGCAATGCGCAACTGCATGTGCGAAGCGATGCAACCGGAATGATCCGGCACGGCGCGGTTCCCGAAAGCAAGCGACGGCGCGCCATGCAATGGGCTCACGGCGGCGGTCTCGAAAAGGTCGAGCGGGCGGATTGGCAGGCCTGCGAGATGATGTAGGCTGAGCTTGCGGGACTCGCCAAAGGCCAGCGTCGCGGCGACCGCAGGGGGCTCACATGCCGAATGGCAATATCGTCGTCACCGAAGAACGCGGAACGCGTATCATCACCCTGCGGCGTCCGAGCAAGAAGAACGCGATCACGCAGGACATGTATCGCGAGATGAGCCGCGCGATCGACACCGCGCAGAACAATCCGGACATCCGCTGCATGATCATCACCGGCGGCTCCGGCGTGTTCACCGCCGGCGACGACATCGACGATTTCATGCACGCCGACACCTCGCGCCCGGAGACATTGTCGGACGGCGCCAAGTTTCTTTATTCGCTCACGCTCAACGTCAAGCCGATCATCGCGGCCGTGGATGGCGCCTCGATCGGCATGGGCACCGTGATGCTGCTCCATTGCGACTACGTGCTCGCATCGAACGCCGCGACCTTCTCCGCGCCCTATATCCATCTCGGGCTGGTGCCGGTCGGCGCGGCCAGCCTGTTGATGCCCAGCACGATGGGTTACCAGCGCGCTTTCGCGATGCTGGTCATGGGCCGAACCTTTTCGGCCGCGGAGGCCCACGCGGCCGGCTTCGTCAACACCGTGGTCTCGCCGGGTCATACCGAGGTCGAGGCCCGCAAGGTCGCGCGCGAGATCTGCCGGCTTCCGGCCGAAGCGGTTGCGGCCTCCCGCAAATTGCTGCGCACCCCGCCCGAAGAGCTCACCCGCCGCATCGACCAGGAGGGCCATCTGTTCGGCGAGCGGCTGAAGTCCGAAGAGGCGATTGCGGCGTTTAATGCGTTCGCGAACAGGAAGAAGCGGTAGCGAGCTCTCCCCGCGAGTGAGGTATGGCAGGGTGGGCAAAGGCGCACTTGCGCCGTGCCCACGCCTTCTCGTCAAGTGGCCAAGACGTGGCACGGTTCAAGACATGGGCGCTTCAAGACGTGGGCACGCTACGCTTTGCCCACCCTACGAGATCGTGCTCGGGGACGCCCCCTCATCCAGCAACGCTCACGACAATGCTTCGTGAAATCTTCGCTTGGAACGTCTAGTCTGGTTCCATGAGATATCGATCCATCCTTGCCACGCTTTCGCTCGTCCTCGCCACCCTCCCCGCATCGGCCCAGACCGCCGCGCCGGTGGAGCTGCGCATTCTCGCGATCAACGATTTCCACGGCAATCTGCGGCCGCCGCCGGGCGGCATTCGCATCAACGACCCCGAGGACAAGGCGAAGAAGGTGGCAGTCGCGGCCGGCGGCGCCGAGTACATGGCGACGCTGGTCAAGCAGCTGCGCGAGGGGCACAAAAACACGATCTTCGTCGCGGCCGGCGATCTGATCGGCGCGAGCCCGTTCTTGTCGGCGATGTTTCACGACGAGCCTTCGGTCGAGGCGCTCTCGTTGATGGGGCTTGCCATCACCTCGGTCGGCAATCACGAGTTCGACGAAGGCAAGACCGAGCTGTTGCGGATGCAGAACGGCGGCTGCCATCCGGTCGATGGCTGCCAGGGGCCGCATCCCTTCACGGGCGCCAAATTCCATTACCTCGCGGCATCCACCGTAGAGACCGCGACCGGCAAGAGCGTGCTGCCGCCCTACGAGATCCGGGAGTTCGAGGGCATTCCCGTCGCCTTCATCGGGCTGACCTTGAAGGAGACCGCGGGCATCGTCTCGCCCGCAGGCATTGCCGGGCTCCAATTCCGCGACGAGGCCGAGACGGTGAACGCGCTGGTGCCGCAGCTGAAGGCGCGCGGTGTGGAGGCGATCGTCGTGCTGATCCACCAGGGCGGTGAGCCCTCCGGCGACTACAATGAATGCCCGGCCATTACCGGCCCGATCGTCGACATCGTCAGGAAATTCGACCGCGCCGTCGACGTCGTCGTCAGCGGCCACACCCATCGCGCCTATGTTTGCGACATCGATGGCCGGCTCGTCACCAGCGGCGACAAATACGGTACGCTGGTCACCGCGATCGACCTCAAGCTCGATCCTGCGACGCGCGACATCGTCGGCGCCAGGGCCGAGAACGTCATCGTCGCCACGGCCTCGCTCGCGAAGGATCCCGAGCAGACTGCATTGATCGACGCTTACGACAGACTGTCGGCGCCGATCGCCAATCGCCCGGCCGGATCGGTGACGCAGATGCTGTCGCGCGTTCCGAACGAGGCCGGCGAGAGCGCGCTCGGCGACGTCATCGCCGATGCCCAGCTCTTCGCCACGAAAGATGCGAAGGATGGCAGCGCTGTCATCGCCCTCACCAATCCCGGCGGCGTCCGCACCGACATCGTCCCGAAGGAGAACGGCGCGGTGTCGTTCGGCGAATTGTTCGCGAGCCAGCCGTTCCGCAACCGCCTCGTCACCATGACGCTGACGGGCAGCCAGCTCAAGGACATGCTGGAGCAGCAATGGCTCGATCCGAAGCGCCCGCGAATCCTTCAGGTCTCGAACGGCTTCAGCTACACATGGGACGCCTCGAAGCCATTCGGCGAGCGCATCAGTCTCGAGACGATGACGCTCAGCGGCAGGCCGATCGAACCTGGAAGCGGCTACCGCGTCACCCTCAACGATTATCTCGCGGTCGGCGGCGACGGCTTTACTGTCGCCAAGCAGGGCACGGCGCCGCAATATGGCGGCTATGACGCGGACGCGCTGTTCGCGTTCTTCCGGGCGCACGGGCCGATCGGTCCGCTGCCGCCCACCCGCATCCTGCGCGTGAATTGATTCGGATCAAACCGGCGGCGCGGGGCCGCCCTTTGCCATTCCGTGGGGAACGCATAGATTGGGTTTTGCATTGCGTTTTGGTGCCGGATGCGCCAACGACGTCAAGAGCCGTATCCTGTGAGGCCGACCTGATGAGCACGCTTCTCCTCTCCCACAAGGCCTGCCTCGACCACGTCACGCCGCCGGGACATCCTGAAAGACCCGACCGCCTGCGTGCGGTGGAGGAAGCGCTGTCGGTCGAGCGATTCCAGTACCTCGTGCGCGACCTTGCGCCGGAAGGCGATCTCGATCTCGTGACGCTCTGTCACAACGAGCATTACGTCACCGAGCTGCGCCACATCGCGCCGACCAGCGGCCAGGTCTATATCGACGGCGACACCTCGATGTCACCGGGCACGTGGGAAGCGGTGATGCGCGGCGTCGGCGGCGCGGTGGCGGCGACCGAAGCGGTGATGAACGGCGAGCACCGCAACGCCTTCGTCGCGGTGCGCCCGCCCGGCCATCACGCCGAGATCGGCAAGCCGATGGGCTTCTGCTTCTTCGACAATGTCGCGATCGCCGCGCGCCACGCCCAGCGCAAATACGGCATCGAGCGCGCCGCCATCGTCGATTTCGACGTGCATCACGGCAACGGCACGCAGGACATCTTCTGGTCCGATCCGACCGTGATGTACTGCTCGACGCATCAGATGCCGCTGTTTCCGGGCACCGGCGCGAAGGGCGAACGCGGCGACCACGACACCATCGTCAACGCGCCGCTCGCCTCCGAGGACGGCGGCCCCGAATTCCGCATCGCGTTCGAGAACCTGATCCTGCCGCAGCTCGAAAAATTCAGTCCCGAGCTGCTCATCATCTCCGCGGGCTTCGACGCACATTACCGCGATCCGCTCGCCTCGCTGAACTTGCGCGCCGAGGACTACACCTGGGTCACGCGCAAGCTGATGGACCTCGCGGACAAGTCCGCCGGTGGGCGCGTTGTTTCCGTGCTCGAAGGCGGCTACGACCTGCAAGGACTGAAAGAATCTGTTACGGCGCATGTCGGCGCCCTCATGGGCGCCTGACGACACCCGCCACATAAAGCCCGCAAAACCCGCCTTCATTGTCAGGCAAGCGAATCGCGCAATCGGAAACGGATATGGCCGAAAATACCCAAGTCGACGTCTCCAGGCTCACCTTCGAGCGCGCGATCGAGGAACTCGAGACGATCGTGAAGCGGCTCGAGGACGGCAAGGTGCCGCTCGAGGAATCCGTGACGATCTACGAGCGCGGCGAGGCTTTGAAGCGGCGCTGCGAGGAATTGCTCCGCCAGGCCGAGGCCCGCGTCGACAAGATCACCACCGACGCCAGCGGCCAGGCCACCGGCACCGCCCCGCTCGACGTGCAGTAAAGGCCGCGCGAAGCCGCCCGTCTCAAGCATCGGCCGTCTGCATTTTTTCATGATCGCACGCCGCTGATTTCTCTTATGGGCCGGGTGACCCGGTGCGAGCATCGTGGAACTCGCCCGCGAGGGCCTCGCGGCGTCCGAATCCGTCCAAAATGGCCTTCCTCGCGCCCAAAATCCTGTCAGGGAACCGGGCAAGACGGGAACGCTTCCGCCGGCGCCACGGTTAACCACTCTGGCCCGCGAGTTGCACCTGCATGCCCGTAATCGGCCCAGCGGGTTGGCTTTGGCCCAAGCTTTGGTGTAAAGCTGCGCGGAGTGTGGCTTTTTGTTAGCCTTGCGTGGGCAGAGAATTCCGACGACAAGCGCTTCAAACTGCTAATGAAATTGGCTGGGACGGACGAAGCCGATCTACGTGACAGGGATCACAGAGACTGAACCGGAGCGCACTTAGGCTCACCTAAGCTTGAAGACGGGGCCTTGCCCCATGCAGGTGGCTCCGACGGTTTAAGGACTCGCGCTGCGCCGATATTGTGCAAACCCATCGCGCCCCGGAACGATCTTCCGGCGCTGACAAATTGGAAATCGCCGTGAACGCATACAGTAAGACGCCGCTTCTCGACACCATCAAGACGCCGGACGACCTGCGCAAGCTCAAGATCGAGCAGGTTCGCCAGGTCGCCGACGAGCTGCGTCAGGAGACGATCGATGCAGTCTCGGTGACCGGCGGTCACTTTGGTGCGGGTCTCGGCGTGGTCGAGCTCACCACCGCGATTCACTACATCTTCGATACGCCGCGCGACCGTCTGATCTGGGACGTCGGCCATCAGGCCTACCCGCACAAGATCCTCACCGGCCGGCGTGACCGCATCCGCACGCTGCGTACCCCCGGCGGCCTGTCCGGCTTCACCAAGCGCAGCGAGAGCGATTACGATCCGTTCGGCGCGGCGCATTCCTCGACCTCGATCTCCGCCGGCCTCGGCATGGCCGTCGCCCGCGACCTTTCCGGCGGCAAGAACAACGTTATCGCCGTGATCGGTGACGGCTCGATGTCAGCGGGCATGGCCTATGAGGCGATGAACAACGCCGGTGCGATGAACTCGCGCCTGATCGTCATCCTCAACGACAACGACATGTCGATTGCGCCGCCGGTCGGCGCCATGAGCGCCTACCTGTCGCGCCTCTACTCCGGCAAGACCTATCGCACGCTGCGCGATGCGGCCAAGCAGATCAACAAGCGCCTGCCCAAGATCCTCGCCAACCGCGCCAACCGCGTCGAGGAATATTCGCGCGGCTTCATGATGGACGGCGGCACGCTGTTCGAGGAGCTCGGTTTCTATTACGTCGGCCCGATCGACGGCCATAACCTCGACCATCTGCTGCCCGTGCTGAAGAACGTGCGCGACATGGAGACCGGCCCGATCCTGGTCCACGTCGTGACGCAGAAGGGCAAGGGCTACGGCCCGGCGGAAGCTTCCGCCGACAAGTACCACGCCGTCGTCAAATTCGACGTCGCCACCGGCACCCAGGCCAAGGCCAAGCCGAATGCGCCGGCCTATCAGAACGTGTTCGGAGCGAGCCTCGTCAAGGAAGCGCAGAAGGACGACAAGATCGTCGCCATCACCGCGGCGATGCCGTCGGGCACCGGCGTCGACATCTTCAACAAGGCGTTCCCGGACCGCACCTTCGACGTCGGCATTGCCGAGCAGCATGCGGTGACGTTTGCCGCCGGTCTTGCGACCGAGGGCTACAAGCCGTTCTGCGCGATCTACTCGACCTTCCTCCAGCGCGGCTACGACCAGATCGTCCATGACGTCGCGATCCAGAACCTGCCCGTCCGCTTCGCCATCGACCGCGCCGGCCTCGTCGGCGCCGACGGTGCGACGCATGCCGGCTCGTTCGACAACGCCTATCTCGGCTGCCTGCCGAACATGGTGATCATGGCGGCGGCCGACGAGGCCGAGCTGGTGCACATGGTGGCGACCCAGGTCGCGATCAACGATCGTCCGAGCTCGCTGCGCTATCCGCGCGGCGAAGGCCGCGGCATCGAGATGCCCGAAGTCGGCGTTCCGCTCGAGGTCGGCAAGGGCCGCATGATCCGCCAGGGCAACAAGATCGCCCTGCTCTCCTTCGGCACGCGCCTCGCCGAATGCGAGAAGGCGGCCGACGAGCTCGCCGCCCATGGCCTCTCCACCTCGATCGCGGATGCGCGCTTCATGAAGCCGCTCGACACCGAGCTGGTGCTCAAGCTCGCGCGCGACCACGACGTCCTGATCACGGTCGAGGAAGGCTCTATCGGCGGCTTCGGTTCGCATGTCGCGCAGTACCTGACCGATCAGGGCGTGCTCGACACCGGCATGGTGCGCTTCCGCTCTCTGGTGCTGCCCGACGTGTTCCAGGACCACGACACGCCGAACGCGATGTACGCCCGCGCCGGTCTCGACGCCAAGGGCATCGTCGCCAAGGTGTTCGAAGCGCTCGGCAAGGACGTCAAGACCGAGACGGTCAAGCTCGCCTGAGAGCGAGCTTCGACCTTCTGCGAAGCGACATCACGTCCATGAAAATCTATCTGGCAGGTCCCGACGTGTTCCTGCCGGATGCGGTCGAGATCGGCCGGCGCAAGGTCGCGATCTGTGCCGCGCACGGGCTCACCGGCCTCTATCCCCTCGACAACGCGATCGACCTCACCTCGCCTGACGCCTCCCGGCAGATCTTCTGCGGCAATGAGGCGATGATGGACGAGGCCGACGCGATCATCGCCAACCTCACCCCGTTCCGTGGCGCCGGCGCCGATCCGGGCACCGTCTACGAGCTCGGCTACATGGCCGGCCGCCGCAAGTTTTGCCTGGCCTATTCCAACGACGGCGCCGCCTATGCCGACCGGCTCGGCCGCTTCATGGCCGTCACCTCCGAGGACGGACGGCTGGTCGATGCACAGGGTCTGTCGGTCGAGGATTTCGGCCTCGTCGACAATCTCATGATGATCCATGCGCTGGAGCTGCACGGCTGCCCGCTGGTGACGCCCGCCACGATGCCGATCGACGTCTGGCACGATCTGGCCGCGTTCGAGGCTTGCGTCCGGATGGCGTCCGCGCGATTGATCGCCACATAAGCCGATCACGTCTTTCCCGGAGATCCGATGTCCCCTGCCCGCAAGCGCGCGGATGTTCTGCTGGTCGAGCGCGGCCTGTTCGAGAGCCGGGCGCGGGCGCGTGCGGCCATCGAGGCCGGCCTCGTCACGGCGGACGACAAGCAGGTCGCAAAGCCGTCCGAGACGATCGCCGAGGACGCGGTGATCCAGGCCGAAGCCGCGCACCCCTACGTCTCCCGCGGCGGCGTCAAGCTCGCCGGCGCGCTGGAGCGTTACCCGATCGAGATCGAGGACCATGTCTGCCTCGACGTCGGCGCCTCCACCGGCGGCTTCACCGAGGTGCTGCTGGCGAACGGCGCGAGCCTGGTGTTCGCCATCGATGTCGGCACCAGCCAGCTGCATGCCTCGCTGCGCGGTCATCCCAAGATTGTCTCGATGGAGGAGACCGATATCCGCGCCTATGACGGCAAGCGGTTGCCGGCGCGACCCGATGTGGTCGTGATCGACGTCAGCTTCATCTCGCTGAAGACCGTGCTGCCCGTGGCGCTGTCGCTGGCGGCTGCGCCGATGAGCCTGCTGGCGTTGATCAAGCCGCAATTCGAGGCCGAACGGAAGCACAACAAGAAGGGCATCGTTCGCGACGCCGCCGTGCACAAGGAGATCTGCGACGACATCGCAGCCTTCGCGGCGTCGCTCGGCTGCACCGATATCGAGGTGTTCGCCTCCTCGATCACGGGCGGCGACGGCAACGTCGAATTCTTCCTGGGCGCGCGCCGTGGTTGAGCGCGTGACCATCGACCATGTCGGCCATCGCGGCGACGGTATCTCGCTCACCACGGGCGATGCGGTCTACGTGCCCTACACGCTCGGCGGCGAGACCGTCGAGGTCGATCACGTTGCGGGCAATCATCCCGACCGCCGCAAGCTGCTGGCGGTCGATGTCGCAAGCCCCGAGCGCGTCCAGCCGTTTTGTCCGCATTTCGGTGTCTGCGGCGGCTGCGCGATCCAGCACTGGGCGACTGAACCCTATCACGCCTGGAAGCGCAGCATCGTGGTCGAGACGCTGGCGCAGGCCGGCATCGATTGCGAGGTGGCGCCACTGGTCGATGCCCATGGCGCGGGCCGCAGACGCGTGACGCTGCACGGCCGCTTCGGCACGCATGATGTCCTCAAGGTCGGCTTCTCCGCCGCCGGCTCGCACGACGTGATCCCGATCCATCGCTGCCCGATCCTCGATCCCGGGCTCGCCGGTGCGCTCGACGCCGCCTGGGCGCTGGCCGAGCCGCTGACGTCGAAAATGCCGGTGACGAAACCGCTCGATATCCAGGTCACCGCGGCCGCCAACGGCCTCGATGTCGATCTGCGCGGCTCCGGCCCGCTGCCGACGCCGCTGGTCACAGCACTGTCGCGCGTCGCCGAGCAGCATCGGCTGGCGCGGCTGACCCGACACGGAGAGCTGGTGCTGCAGCGCCTGCCGCCGACGGTCAGGATGGGCCGTGCTGAAGTGACGCTGCCGCCGGGCTCGTTCCTGCAAGCAACCGTCGCAGGTGAAGAGACGCTGGCGTCTCTCGTCGCCGAGCGCGTCGGCAAGGCCAAGGAGGTTCTCGACCTCTTCTGCGGCGTCGGCCCGTTCGCGCTGCGGCTCGCCGAGAAGGCCCGCGTTGCCGCCTATGACAACGACGCCGGTGCCATCGCCGCGCTGGTGAAAGCGGCGCGCACGCCGGGCCTCAAGCCAATCAAGGCCGAGCCGCGCGACCTGTTCCGCCGTCCCCTGGTGCCGCCGGAGCTGCGCGACTTCGACGCCGTCGTGTTCGATCCGCCGCGCCAGGGCGCGCAGGCGCAAGCGCTAAAGCTTGCTGCGAGCAAGGTGCCGGTGATTATCGCAGTGTCCTGCAATGTCGCGACGTTCGCGCGCGACGCGCGGCTCTTGATCGACGGCGGCTACAAGATCGAGAGTGTCGTGCCGGTCGATCAGTTCCGCCACACGCCGCATGTCGAATTGGTGGCGCGCTTTACGCGCTAGCGCCGAAGCCCACTCAACGCCGGCGACTCGCCCGGCAGCATGTTCGATCTGATATCACTGTCCATGCGGCCCGAGTCCTGCTGGACCACACCGGCGCCGAACGACAGGCTGAGGTTGGAGGTCGGCTTGAACTCGACACCCGCGAATGCGCCGTAACCGGGCGCTACACCGGACGTGAGCGGGGCCAGCGAGCTGCCGATGCCGTCGCCGTATTTCTGCGAATTGAAACCGGCAAAGAACGTGACCGGCATGCCGCCCGCGGTCTTGGTGTTGTAGCCGAACTGCGTGCTGTCATAGGAGAGTGCGCTGAAATTGCCGGTCAGTCCCGTCTGGCCGAGACCGCTCCAGTTCAAATTGCCTCGCTGACTACCGACGAAGAAGCCGGGACGAAAATCGTAGCCTCCGTTGCCGCCACCATTGAAGCTCGGAAAATTGTCGTAGCCGTCGGCGCTCTGGACCGCGCTGCCGCCAGGGCCAAATGGCCCGCCCGGGATCCAATATTGCAGCGGCGCGACCTGCGCATGAACCGGCGCTCCACCGAGGCAGAGCACGGCGAAGAAAGCTGCGAGACCGCAAGAGCGTGTAAGGCTGGACATTCAAATAACCATCGAAAAGTCCGCGAATTATATCCTCAGGATATCGTGATTGCCAGCATAGCGACGCCCGTTCCCCCCGGGGGTTCCGGATCACGTTTTCCCGCGAGATTGAACTTCCCTCGGGCCGGATTGACCCATGTTGGGGGCACCTCAGCATGGAGGCCGCCATGAACGTCGATTCCGATAGGTTGAATGCCTTTATGGGCAAGATGGTCACCGAGTTCGGTGCCGCGATGAATGCATCGCTGGTCCTTCTCGGCGACAAGCTCGGTCTCTACCGCGCCCTCGCCGCCAAGGGCCCGATGAACTCTTCCGAGCTCGCGAGCACCACCGGAACGAAGGAGCGCTATGTCCGCGAATGGCTCGCGAGCCAGGCCGCGTCCGGCTACATCGAATACGATTCAGCCTCGGGTAAATTCTCGATGCTGCCCGAGCAGGTGATGGCGCTCGCCGACGAGGACAGCCCGGTCTTCCTCGGCGCATTCGGCAACCTCATCGCGTCGGCATTTCTCGACGAGCCCAAGATTTCGGACGCATTCAAGTCCGGCAAGGGCGTCGGCTGGAACCGCCGCAGCGAGTGCCTGTTCTGCGGCACGGCCCGCTTCTTCCGCACCGGTTACATGCATCACCTCGTGCAGGAATGGCTGCCCGCGCTCGACGGCGTCGTGGACAAGCTCAAGCGCGGCGCCAAGGTCGCCGATGTCGGCTGCGGGCACGGCGTTTCGACACGGCTGATGGCAGAGGCCTTTCCGAACTCCCGCTTCTACGGCTTCGACTATCACGAGGGCTCGATCGAGGCGGCGCGAAAGGCGGCCGGCGAGGCCAAGCTCGGCGAACGCGTCAGCTTCGCAGTCCATTCGGCCAAGACCTATCCGGCCGAAGGATACGATCTCGTCTGCTTCTTCGACTGCCTGCACGACATGGGCGATCCGGTCGGCGCCATCAGCCATGTCCGGGAGACCATGGCGAAGGACGGCACCTGCATGCTGGTCGAGCCGTTCGCGAACGACCGCCTCGAAGACAATCTCAATCCGGTCGGGCGCGTCTATTATGCGGCGTCGACCATGATCTGCACGCCTGCCTCGCTCGACCAGGAGGTCGGTCTTGCGCTCGGCGCCCAAGCCGGCGAGGCAAGGTTGCGCAAGGTCGCCAGCGAAGGCGGCCTGTCGCGCTTCCGCCGCGCGGCGGAAACGCCGTTCAACCTCATCTTGGAAGCACGGCTCTGATCCAAAGCGGGCGCGCGGCCGGCAATGTCAGGCCGCGCCGCTCATGCCCATCCCGAACGTGAGTTGATTGCCGTCGGCATCGACCGCGTCGAAGTCGCGCATGCCATAGTGGCGGTCCTCCAGCTGGTTGATCAGCCGGGCGCCGCGTTCCGCCAGCTCGGCGTAAAGCCGGTCGACGTCTCGCACGAAGATGCAGAGACCGCCCTGCCCGGGCGATCGCTTCGTTCTGCTTGCGGCGAGCAGATGCAGGTTCACCGCCTCACGGCAGAGGCAGACATAGGACAGGGGCGAGCCGTCCTCGAAGGCAATTTCGAAGCCGAAGACGTCGCGGTAGTGCGCGAGACTCGCTGCGACGTCCGAGACGACGAAGACAGTGGCGGAGCCGGCCATCATCGGGGCTTCGTCGGTCATAGGTCCTCCATGTCGCAAGCAATCTTGATTTGTCCGGGTCTGGCGCTGGCCGCGCTGCTTGCCGTAACAATTTCGGGCGCGGGCCGCGCCGCCGAGCCGAGTAGCGGAGCCGGAGAACGCGACTCCATCATCGTCATTGCGAGCGTGAGTACGCATCAGCGCTATGGATGCAGATGTCGAGCAATGATTGAATGCGATGACGCAATCCAGCGGTGAGCGGCTACGCCGTCCGGTCCACCGACGATGACGAATCCGCAGGCGGATATTTCGTCACGGGCACCGAGAAGGACTTGCTTCCGACCTGATAGATGATCGTGCCGTTCTGTCCGTCCTTGGTCGAGATTTGCGACTGACCGAACATGATGACGTTCTTGTAGAGGTAGCCGGTGCCCTGACGGGTGATACCGTCGGTGGTGACGCTGACGGTGGCTTCCTTGTCGTTGATGGCGAGAACACGAAAGCTCGCGCTCTTGCCGTTGTCGGAGGAGTAACCGCCCCAGCTCCCCATGAGATTATTGTCGGAACCGGGAGGCGCCTGCTTCTCGAGAGACGCGGTCTGCTTGCCGACGCCAGAGGAAAACAGGAGCACGAGGTTCTTGCCGTCCTTGGTGCCGACCGTGACGTTGCCGTAGGTGATGGTCGCACCGTTGACCTCGGCGAAGCCCCGTTCGGTATGCCCGTTATGGGTATACTCGACCTGGGCCCGGGCACCCCGGATGTTCACGACCTTGAAGCCGACTTCCTGGTTGTTGCCCGCCCAATTGCCCTTCCAGTCACCGACCAGAGCGCTCTGGTGATACATCCGCTCGTTGGCGGGCGAAATCTGACTGGTGCTCGATGAGATGACGGCCATTGGATTGCTCGGCACACGGGTCTGATCGACCCGCTTCGTTCGCTTCCTGATCAATTTAGGGACATCGACAGGAAACAGACAGAAACAATCCGATTAGGACCATACGGTGGTTAAAGAGCGGTTAAATTCAACCGAGGCAAACAGTAGCGCCTTCAGCGTCCCCAGCGATCCGACCAGATCTTCTCGCCGATCATGCAATTGACCCGCGGCTCCTTGTCAGCCACGCGCATGACGGGACGCTCCGGCGTAAGGCCTGCGACCTCCATCAGAAGCTTGGTGCGGATCGCTTCCTTGAACTTGTCGCGGTCCTTGATCGTGATGACGAAGGAGCCGGGACCGCCGATGACGCAATCCTCGTAGTAGTAATCGAGATTGTCGATATCCATGGTCGAATAGGACGGCTCCTTGACCATGATCGGCAGGCCGTTGATCACGATCCCCTTCTCGAGCGCGGCGTCGCGCGCCGCGGTGACCGGCCCGCCATTGTTGTTGGGGCCATCCCCGGAGATGTCGATCACACGGCGCAAGCCGCGATAGGGATCCTCGTCGAACAGCGGCATCGCAAAAGTGATCGCGCCTGATATCGAGGTGCGCGAGGCGCGCCGGATCGGCGTCTTCATGATTTCGGCGGCGACCGCATCCGCGGTCTCGGGTCCGTCGACCAGGCGCCAGGGAATGATGATCTTCTGGTCGGTCGAGGCGGCCCATTCGAAATAGGTCACCGCAATCCGGCCGTTCGGACCGAGCTTCAATGCCTGGAGGAATTCCTTCGACTGGATCGCCTGCGCATAGCCTTCGCGCTGGATCGCGAGTTCGTCCATGTCCATGGAGTAGGAGACGTCCACCGCGAGGATCAGCTCGACATCAACCGTCTGGGCGTCCCTGTCGGCTGCCAGGCGCTGCGGCTGATTTTTGGGCGATTCAAGTTTGGGCCCGGGTGCCGCGATGCCCGCAACATCCCCTCCGGCAAACATGCCGGCTAACAGCACAGCCCCGATCGAGAACAGCAACCGCATCGCAGTCTCCCGTCGTATGACGCGATGGTGACATGCAATCGCCTTGCCGCAAAGTGCGAAGATCGCTTGCGCTTCACATTCGAGTGCATCGCTGGCACGCGTTGCCGTCGTTTGGCCATCGCGTTGACACGGGAACGCGCGCTCGACCAGAAGCACCGTCGTTCCACGCTTGCAAAGCGAGAAGCCGGAATCACCGGTGCCAGTGGAGACGCGCCCCCGACCACTTGTCCGGCGCAATTTCCATGCTAGGCTGGACGCACAGATGGGGATGGAGTCCCCCGAGAACCGCCCGTCGGCCTGTGACCGGAGTGGGCTGATGACTCCTGCTTGAGGTGAGGCAATCTTTGAGCCTCTGCCTTTGGCGGGAGCATGGACAACCCGCCGCTGGCGGGTTTTTTGTTGCCTGAGAACGAAGGTCCGGACGTGACGACGACGACACCGAATACTGCGCGCGCCAGGCTGCCCAGGGGAATCTGGGTGCTGGGCTTCGTCTCGATGCTGATGGATATCTCCTCCGAGATGGTCCACGCGCTGCTGCCGGTCTATCTCGTCACCGTGCTCGGCGCTTCCACGCTGACCGTGGGCTTCATCGAGGGCATCGCGGAGGCGACCGCCTCGATCACCAAGATCTTCTCGGGCGCGCTGTCGGACTGGCTCGGCCGGCGCAAGCTCCTCGCCGCGGCCGGCTATGGGCTCGCCGCGCTGACAAAACCGCTGTTCCCGCTTGCTCCCAGCGTCGGTTGGCTGGTCGCCGCGCGTTTCATCGACCGCATCGGCAAGGGCATTCGCGGCGCGCCGCGCGATGCGCTGATCGCCGATATCGCGCCCGCGGGCCTGCGCGGCGCCAGCTTCGGCCTACGGCAGTCGCTCGACACCATCGGCGCCTTCGTCGGTCCGCTCGTGGCGATTGGCCTGATGTGGTGGACGGCGGATAATTTTACCCTCGTGTTCTGGGTGGCGGTGCTGCCGGCGTTCTTGTCGTTCGGATTGATTGCATTTGCAGTGAGCGAGCCGGAGCCGGACGCCGGCAAGGAGCCCGCGAAGAACCCGCTGAACACCGCCGCGATGCGGCAACTCGGCGCCGTGTACTGGCGTATCGTCGCGGTCGGAATCGTGTTCACGCTGGCGCGCTTCAGCGAGGCGTTTCTGATCCTGCGCGCCCAGAATATCGGGCTCAGCGTGATGTGGGTGCCCGCGGTGCTGGTGCTGATGAACGTCGCCTACGCGTTGTCGGCCTATCCGGCCGGCGTGCTGTCGGACCGGATCAACCGGACCGGCCTGCTCGCGCTCGGCCTCGTCTTCCTTGCCGGCGCCGACCTCGCGCTCGCGTTGCTGCCGAGCCTTGGCGGCCTCGCACTCGGTGTCGTGCTGTGGGGGCTGCACATGGGATTGACGCAGGGTCTGCTCTCGGCGCTCGTCGCCGACACCGCGCCCTCAAGCCTGCGCGGCACCGCGTTCGGCTATTTCAACCTGTTCACGGGCCTCGCGCTGCTGGCCGCGAGCGTGATCGCCGGCGCGCTATGGGATGCCTATGGTCCGACGGCGACCTTCCTCACCGGGCTCGGCTTTGCGCTGCTCGCGCTCGTGGGGCTGCTCGCCGTCGGCAACGGGTTGGCAGTGGAGGACAGATAATGCACGTCGCAAACCGGGGGACGACACGTTGAACATCCAATTCATTCTGGCGGTCGCCGCGGGCGGAGCGCTAGGCTCGGTCATGCGTTATCTCGTTGGGATCGGCTCGGCCCGCGCCTTTGGCGCCGATTTTCCCTGGGGCACGCTGATCATCAATGTGACGGGGTCCTTCCTGATCGGCCTTTTCGTTGCGATGTTCGTGACCAGATGGAACCTGCCGCAGGCTGCCCGGATATTCCTGACGGTCGGAATTTGCGGCGGATACACGACATTCTCGACCTTCTCGCTGGATGCTTGGTATCTCATCGAGCGCGGTCAGACCTGGGCCTCGGCCGCCTATATGATCGGATCGGTGGTGTTGTCTTTGGGCGCTCTCATCGCAGCCATGCAGCTCGTTCGCGCACTTCCGTAAGCGGCGCGCGCGCCATCGACGCATCCCTGCCCATCCGCAACGGCATGATGGCGGGAGGGTCCACCACCTTGGAGAACCGCCACGTCCTGCAATATAATGGGAAGGGCTGGAAGTTCATCAGCACCGGGACGCCCAGGACACGATGGCCGACACTGTCACCACGCCGAAAACGCGGACCAGAATCAAGGTCGAGCGGCCGAAGCTGCACAAGGTCATCCTGATCAACGACGACTTCACGCCGCGTGAATTCGTCACCATGATCCTCAAGGGCGAGTTCCGCATGACCGAGGATCAGGCCTACAAGGTCATGATCACCGCGCACAAGCTGGGCGCCTGCGTGGTCGCCGTGTTCACCAAGGACGTCGCCGAGACCAAGGCCACCCGCGCCACCGACGCCGGCCGCGCCAAGGGCTATCCGCTGCTGTTCACGACGGAGCCGGAGGAATAGCGGCGCGGGTCCACGCGGCGATTTCTCACGCCGAAGGTGTCACGCCATCACCGCCGGCGTTTCCTCCGCGAGCCCATACACACGCTGCGCCTTGGCAAATCCCGCGATCGGAAATTCGCCGAGCTCGCGCCAGTCGTGGCTGCAGGCATTGGCAAAGACTTCCGAGACCACGACCGTTCGTCCCAAGCGACCTGCGATCTTCTCCAGCCGCGCCGCGAGATTGACGGCGGGGCCGATGCAGGTGAAGTCGAGGCGATTGCCGCCGCCGATATTGCCGTAGAGGATGTTGCCGACATGCAGCGCGACGCCGAAGCGAAAGCGCTCGACGATGTCGCCGACCGGAAAGGCGAGCGCCTCGACGCCGGCGCGGGCCTCGCGGGCCGCCTCCAGCACACGCGTGCAGACATGGGTGGCATCGCCGACATATTCGTCAATCGGGAAGACCGCGAGCAGGCCGTCGCCCATGAACTTCAGGACCTCGCCGCCATGGCCGCGGATCGCGGTGACCTGGCAGTCGAAATACTGGTTGAGGATCTCGACCACCGTCTCGGCCGGCAGCCGGTCCGACAGCGCGGTGAAGCCGCGCAGATCCGACAGCCAGATCGCGGCCTGCATGGTGTCGTTGTGGCCGCGGCGGATCTGGCCGCCGAGGATGCGCGCGCCGGCGCGGTTACCGACATAGGTGTCGAGCAGCATCTCGGCGGTGCGGCGCAGGCTGATGATCTCGCTGACGCGGGCGAGCGGCGCCATCAGGGTCCGGATCGCCGCGATGTCGTCGTCGCTGAAGCCACCGGGATCCCGCGTCACCCAACTCGTGGCTTGGATCGAGCCGTCGAGATACGGCATCGGCACCGCGATGTAATCCGTCACGCCTTCGGCGCGCATGTCGTCGAGGAACGGAAAGCGCTTGCTGTCGGGGTCGTCCATGCGGCCCCTGACCTCGATCCCCTCCTCGAACACGATCCGCAGGGGACTCTTGGCGAATTCAGGCGTCTCGAGAATTTCGAAATCGACGGTGCCGATCTCGACCTTCCCGCCCTGCCGCCAGATGAAGTTGCGGCCGAATATCTCAGGATGCAGCGTGCGGATGAAGATGCCGAACCGCGCTAGCGGCAAGCCGGCTGCAACCAGATGCTCGCAGACATCCGCAATCATCTCGGCCGGCGTCCCCGACGACCGCGCGCCGTCGATCAGCCAGTTGGTGATGCGCTGGATCTCGGAGTTTTGCATGCACGCATTTGCCGACGAAGTTGTGGGATCGTCAAGCTGCGCGGTGGGCTAGTACCGCGACACGAACGCCCTACGCGGTACTAGCGGTCGACCTGGCCGCGATCCCGGATGAAGTGATCGGCGAGCACGCAAGCCATCATGGCCTCGCCGACCGGGACGGCGCGGATGCCGACGCAGGGGTCGTGGCGGCCCTTGGTGAAGATCTCGGTGTCGGCGCCCTGGCGATCGACGGTGAGACGCGGCTGGAGGATCGACGAGGTCGGCTTCACCGCGAAGCGCACCACCACCGGCTGGCCCGTGGAGATGCCGCCCAGCACACCGCCAGCATGGTTGGACAGAAAGCGCGTGCCGTCATTGCCGGTGCGCATCTCGTCGGCGTTCTCCTCGCCGGTCAATTCTGCCGCGCCAAATCCGGCGCCGATCTCGACGCCCTTGACCGCGTTGATGGTCATCATCGCGCCCGCGAGCTCGGAATCCAGCTTGGCATAGATCGGCGCGCCGAGGCCCGCCGGCACGCCTTCGGCGATCACCTCGACCACCGCGCCGATCGACGAGCCGCTCTTGCGGATGCCGTCGAGATAGGTCTCGAAAAACGCCGCCTTGTCCTTGTCGGGACAGAAGAACGGATTCTTCGCGATCTCGTCCCAGTCCCATTTGTCGCGATCGATCTTATGCGGGCCGATCTGCACCAGCGCGCCGCGCACCTTGACGTCCGGCAGCACTTTTCGCGCGATCGCGCCGGCAGCGACGCGCATCGCGGTCTCGCGCGCCGAGGAACGGCCGCCGCCGCGATAGTCGCGCAGGCCGTATTTGGCTTCATAGGTGAAGTCGGCGTGGCCGGGCCGAAACTTGTCCTTGATCTCGGAATAGTCCTTCGAGCGCTGGTCGGTGTTCTCGATCAGGAGACCGATCGGCGTGCCCGTCGTCACCTGCACGCCGGTCTCCGGATGCGCCATCACGCCGGACAGGATTTTGACCTGGTCCGCCTCCTGGCGCTGGGTGGTGAAGCGCGACTGGCCCGGACGGCGGCGATCGAGGTCCTGCTGGATGTCGGCCTCGGTGAGCGGGATCATGGGCGGACAGCCGTCGACCACGCAGCCGATCGCCACGCCGTGGCTCTCGCCGAAGGTGGTGACGCGGAACATGTGGCCGAAGGTGTTGAAGGACATAGGTCGCTAGCTCATAAGTCAGTTCTGACTTGTGTCGTAACGCGCGGGGATACCCACCGTCAAACGGGTTCCAGGCACCACCCTTAACTATACTTCTCCAGCCGGCCGTCACGGAACACGTAAACGGCGCCCTGCTCGATATAGAGTTCGGCGGCGCTCGCCGGCGTCTCCAGGCCGAGCGAGACCATCAGGGCCCGGCAGGTGCCGCCATGGGCGACCGCGACGGTGTCGGTCCGGAGCTGGTCGTACCAGGCCCGCACACGGACCTGCACATCGGCGTAGGTCTCGCCGCCGGCGGGGCCGACCGTCCATTTGTCGGCGAGGCGCCTGGCATAGATGTCGGGATCAGTCGCCTCGCTCTCGGCCAGCGTCAGCCCTTCCCAGCTGCCGTAGCCGATCTCGCGCAGGCGATCATCGAGCGCGTAGTCGACGACCGGCAGTTCGAGCTTCCCGCGTGCAAGCTCCATGGTCTGGCGCGCACGGCCGAGCGGGCTCGACACGTAAGGTAGCGCCGCCTTGTCCTTGCCGTCGCGCTTGAAGAGGTCGGCCAGCACACCACCGGCCTGCACGGCCTGATCGCGCCCGCGCGCGTTCAGCGGAATGTCCTTGGTGCCCTGAAGCCTGCCGAGCGCATTCCACTCGGTCTCGCCATGGCGAAGATAATAGATCGTGGGCACGGGCATTCCGGCTTGAAAGTTAGTCCTTGCTACCGAACGAAATGTCCGGCGCGTCCGGGCGCTTCATGCCCAGCACGTGGTAGCCGGAATCGACGTGGTGCACCTCGCCCGTGACGCCGCGCGACAGGTCGGACAGGAAATACAGCGCGCTGCCGCCGACGTCTTCAGTCGTGACGTTGCGCCGCAGCGGCGCATTGTTCTCGTTCCACTTCAGGATATAGCGGAAGTCACCGATGCCGGATGCCGCGAGGGTCTTGATGGGGCCTGCAGAAATCGCGTTGACGCGGATGTTCTTCTCGCCGAGGTCGGCGGCGAGATAGCGCACGCTGGCTTCCAGCGCCGCCTTCGCCACGCCCATGATGTTGTAATGCGGCATCCACTTCTCGGCGCCGTAATAGCTGAGCGTGATGAGCGAGCCGCCGTCGGTCATCAGCTTCTCGGCGCGTTGCGCCACGGCCGTGAATGAATAGCAGGAGATCAGCATCGACTTCGAAAAATTTTCCTGCGTGGTGTCGACATAGCGGCCGTCGAGCTGCTCGCCATAGGCGATCGCATGCACCAGGAAGTCGATCTTGCCCCACTTCTCCTGCAGCACCGCGAAGGCGGCGTCGATGCTCGCAGCGTCGGTGACATCGCAATGGCCGAGCACGAGGCCGCCGATCTCGGCGGCGAGCGGTTCGACGCGCTTCTTCAGCGCATCGCCCTGATAGGTGAATGCGAGCTCGGCGCCGGCCGCGTGGCATGCCTTGGCGATGCCCCAGGCGATCGAGCGGTTGTTGGCAACGCCGAGGATGACCCCGCGCTTTCCCTGCATCAGACCTGAATTCTGCGCCATTTTGTTAACGTCCCGTCGAGCTCTCGTTGAGGTCTGGAGGTACACCAGCCCTCCCCTGCGGTACAGTCCTAATACACGGCGTTAACGCTGTTTCGAGCGCCGGAATAGCCGTTCCGTTCGGGTGTTATGATCATTGTGGCGCTTGCGCCGAACGGCAGGACATCGAAGACGGCATGAGCGCGTTTCGCCAGAGTGTGGAAGCCATGATCCCGGCGTTGCGCCGCTACGCCCGCGCGCTCACGCGCGATGCGGATACGGCCGACGATCTGGTGCAGGATACGTTGGTGCGGGCGCTGCGTTCGGAGCGCCTGTTCCTCGGAGGCGACGTCAGGAGCTGGCTCTATACGATCCTGACCAATCTCAACAAGAACCGGCGGCGCTCGCTGGCAAGGCGCCCGCAATTCACGCAGCTGACGGAGAACAACCCGGATGCCAGCGGCACCGAAGCCGAAGGGCGCGACATCGAGAAGGCGCTGGCGACGCTGGTCGAGGAGCAGCGCTCGGTGCTGCTGCTGGTGATGCTGGAGGGCATGAGCTATCGCGAGGTCGCCGACATCCAGGGCGTACCGATCGGCACCGTCATGTCCCGCCTGGCGCGCGCCCGTGCCCACGTTAAAGCGTCGCTGGAAGGTGAGCGTCCGGCGCTCAAGCGGGTGAAATGATGGCAGGGTTGATGCATCGCGCGCACCGCGTCCCCTGCATGGAGAGAGAAGCAGCGCAGTTGAACCGCGTCGGATTTTTGGGGCCGCAGAGCCAGAGACGATCGATATGAACGACCACAGGATTTCAGTGACCGAAGACGAACTGCACGCCTATGTCGACGGCGAGCTGCCGGCCGAGCGCCGCGCCGACGTCGAGGCCTGGCTTGCCGCGCACCCTGACGATGCCGAACGCGTGCAGTCCTGGCGGACCATGGCCGAGATGCTGCACGCGCGTTACGACTCGGTCGCGCAGGAGCCGGTGCCGGCGCGGCTGGAGCTCGAACGGCTGGAGCGGCGCCCCCGGCAATGGCTTTATGGCGCCGCCGCGGCCGTGTTGGTCGCTTTCGTCGCCGGTGGCACCGCCGGCTGGCTCGCGCATGGCGCTGCCAGCGCGCCCTCCACTTTCCAGAGCTTCACGGCAGACGCGCTCGACGCCCATCGCCTCTATGTCGTCGAGGTCCGTCATCCCGTCGAGGTCGGCGGCAACGAGCGCGACCATCTCCAGGCCTGGCTGACCAGGCGCTGCGGCTGGACCGTGTTCGCGCCAAACCTCGAGGCGAGCGGGCTGAAGCTCGTCGGCGGCCGGCTCTTGCCGGGGCCGAGCGGTCCGGCCTCGTTCCTGATGTATGAGGGCGCCTCGGGCGAGCGGTACACGATCTACACCGCCAAGACCGAGAATGGTGCGACGCAAATGCGGTACGCGAAAACGGACAAGGACGGTGCGCTGTTCTGGGCGGAGCGCGGCGTCGGCTACGTCGTCAGCGGCGGTGGCGATCGCGATCGCCTGACCAAGGTGGCGCAGGCCGTCTACGACCAGGCGGAGAAAAACGGCACCTAGACAACCTGCCATAGCCCAAGCTTTGCTTGGGCATCCTTCAAAATGCGCGGTGCCTCGATTCCGTCATTGAAAATTTGGAATCAAGACATGGGCGCGTCTCATTATCGCACCGGGTGTTCACGCGATTATGAGCGGCGTTCGATCCGCCGATCGACGCGGGCGGCCTCGATTGGGGTTTTTGGTACCGCGCTGGTCCCCCTCTCGAGGCCGCACCTTTTTATCGGCTGCCCCGCCGGACAGTCGATACGTCGAGCATCGAAGCGCTACCACGCTTCACGTGTATGACGAGCATCATCTCCTCGACGACGCCCTAGGCCTTTAGGAGAACCCCTTCAGTTACGATGTCGCCCTAAAGCGCGATGGCTCGCGCTTTAGCTCTTTGTTTGCGCATGATCTTTTCCGGAAAACCGCCGCGCACTTTTCCGGATCATGCTTAGCCAAGCCCGCTACGTGGATTGTAGGGGTGCTGGTCCCGCCACTTCTCCATCAATGCTTCAAGCTCGGCGTCGTTCCCGTCCGGTAGCATAATCCTGATCGTGACGAAGAGATCCCCGGTTCCGCCGGCTTTTGGTAATCCCTTGCCTTTGAGACGGAAGGTTCGGCCGCTGGAGGTGTTCTTCGGGACCGACAGCTCCACGGCATTGCCCAGCGTCGGCACGCGAACCTTGGCTCCGAGCACCGCCTCGTAGAGCGAGACCGGCAGGTCGATCCGCAAATCCGCACCCTCGATCTTGAAGAAGGGGTGGGCTGCGATGCTGATGGTGATCAGCAGATCGCCCGGCGGATGGCCCTGGGCGCTCTCGCCCTGCCCCCGCAGCCGGATCTGCTGGCCTTCGGCGACACCAGGTGGAATCTTGACGTTGAGTTCCTTGCCATTCGGCAGCTTGACGCGCTTGTCGCCACCCTTGACCGACTCTTCCAGCGAGACGGACATGGCGACGTTGACGTCGAGATCGAGCCCGATCCCGCCGGTGTCGAATTCGAACTGACCAGGGCCGCCGGCCCCGGGCCGCGCACCGCGGGCGCCGCCGAACATGCTGTTGAGGATGTCCTCGAACGCGCCGCCGCCCTGGCCGGGACCTGCGCCGCCGCCGCGGAAATTGTAGCTCTCGAAGCCACCCGGGCCGGCACCTGCACGACCGCGCGGCGCGCCGCCGCCCGGAAAGCCCTGGAAGCGCGGCTTGCCGTCGGCGCCGATCTCGCCACGGTCGAACTGCTTGCGCTTGTCCTCATCGCCGATGATCTCGTTCGCCGAATTGATCTCGGAGAAGCGGTCAGCGGCTTTCGGGTCGTCCTTGTTGCTGTCGGGATGGTGCTTCTTGGCGAGCTTGCGATAGGCGCTCTTGATCGCGGCAGCGTTGGCGCTCCGCGGCACCCCCAAGACCTCATAGGGGTCGCGCATCCGTCACGTCTCCTTCAAGGAATCGAATTGTTCAAAGGGCTCCCCGCCCCGTCTCCGTCTCATGTGGGGGGCGAGTGGTATTTTTGCAACTAGCTTTCGGGGCTGATTCCTAGCTCCGCCACGGCTTTAGCGTATGAATCTCCCAGCGGCCACGGCTGCTTTGGCAACCAGCGCCCTGGAGCCAGCTTTCGGTGGCGCCGTTGACGTAGCTTGCCAGGAAATCGCGGCACCTGCGGCCGTCCTCGGCGGCATAGGATTGCGCGATCGGGGTCACCGAGCCACGCGCGCCGGTGTCCGGATTCTCCCAATGCTGGCTGGAATCCTTGTCACCCTTGCTCAGCACGTCGGAGGCGGCGTTGCGGGCGAAGGCAAGATCGGTTTCGGTTGGCGGAGCGTCCTTCGCCGGCCGCGCGATCGAGCCGGTGAGATCGCTGTCGTCGGCCTTGGCATAGGCACTGGTGTCGTTGCGGGAGAAGCTGCAGCCACCGGCACCGAGCCCGATCAGAATCATCGTCATGACGAAGCCGGACGGTCCGATCGCCGATAGGCCAACGCGCCCCCATGCCCTATATAGGGCGGTAGCGGACAACAACGCGTTTTGGGCCGCGGGACGCAACTCGGACTCCAGACATGACCGACACGACCTCGATGAAACACCAGACACCCTTAACATCCGGTGATTTCACAGCCGCCGACGAGCCATTTGCGCTGTTCGACGCCTGGCTGAACGAGGCGATCAAGAGCGAGCCGAACGATCCGAACGCCATGGCGCTCGCAACCGTGGACGCGGACGGGCTGCCTGACGTGCGCATGGTGCTGATGAAAGGCTTCGATACCGAAGGTTTTGTCTTCTACAGCCACATCGCCAGCCAGAAGGGCCGCGAACTCGCCGCAAATCCTAAGGCGGCGTTACTTTTTCACTGGAAGTCGCTGCGCCGTCAGGTCCGAATCCGCGGCAACGTGACGCCGGTGACCGACGCCGAGGCGGACGCCTATTTCGCGACCCGGCCCAAGCAGGCGCAGATCGGCGCCTGGGCGAGCAAGCAGTCGCAGGAGCTGGAGAGCCGCTTCGCCTTCGAGCAGGCCATCGCAAAGGTCGCGGCCAGGCACGTCATCGGCGATGTGCCGCGTCCGCCGGGCTGGAGCGGCTGGCGCATCACGCCGTCGCGGATCGAATTCTGGCATAACCGCCCGTTCCGCCTGCACGACCGCATCGAATTTCGCCGTGACGCGGCCGGCCAACCGTGGTCCAAGACGCGGATGTATCCCTAGAGCTTTAGGCCGACCTGAAAGATGTCCATGCCGCAGTCCAATGCGCCGCGCCGTACGCTGCTTCTGACCGGAGCCAGCCGCGGCATCGGCCACGCCACCGTGATCCGCTTCTCGTCGGCGGGCTGGCGTGTCATCACCTGCTCGCGGCATCCCTTCCCAGAGGATTGTCCGTGGGACGCAGGCCCCGAGGATCACATCCAGGTCGATCTCGGCAATCCCCAGGACACCGCGCGCGCCATCTCCGACATCCGTGACCGCCTCGAAGGCGGCATGCTGCATGCACTCGTCAACAACGCCGCGATCTCGCCGAAAGGACCGGGCGGCTCCAGGCTTGGCTCGATCGAGACCGACCTCGACACCTGGACCCATGTCTTCCACGTCAACTTCTTCGCGCCGATCATGATCGCGCGCGGCCTGATCGAGGAATTGAAGGCGGCCAAGGGCTCGGTGGTGAACGTCACCTCGATCGCCGGCTCGCGCGTGCATCCCTTCGCGGGCGCCGCCTACGCCACCTCGAAGGCCGCACTCGCATCGCTGACACGCGAGATGGCGTCCGACTTCGGCCGCGTCGGCGTCCGCGTCAACGCGATCGCGCCGGGCGAGATCGACACCTCGATCCTGTCGCCGGGCACCGAGAAGATCGTCGACCAGCAGATCCCGATGCACCGCCTCGGCACGCCCGACGAGGTCGCCAAGATCATCTACGTGCTGTGCACGGATACCAGTTCCTACGTCAACGGCGCCGAGATCCACATCAACGGCGGCCAGCACGTGTAGGCCCTTCTCGTCACGGAGCATGGCGTCGCTCTCCGACTTACGTTTTGATACGCAGACACACCTTCGCATTCCCGCGGCGCATTTTCGCCCGAGCTTTGCCTCGTCACTCGCTCTCTTGAGCCAAGAGGGCGCAGGGAAGGCCGGGCGCCGGCTGGCACCCACGGTCCGCTGCGCGAAGATGTAGCGCAAAGAGACCGCACAGCAGCATACAGGTGTAGCCGAACGCTCGGCCTTCCCTGCGCGATGGTCGGACGGCTTATGCCGCGCTCTCCCGGGAGCCGAGTTCTTTCTGGCCTCCCTCGCCGTTCGAATTGACGATGCCGTCCACCCGGTTGGGCTCGCGCGCATCTTCGAAAGGCTTGACCGTAGCAACGACGGCCAGGACCACACGGTTTTGCCGTACGCACGGCCCGCCATTTCGCCGCAGTTTTTCCAGCCCTGTCGACGGAGCCGAAAACTTACAGACGAGACGAACCTAACAGCGCCGTTCATCCGCACGCGGACGCGAGCTCACAGGGACTACCCACCCTGCCCGCTCCTCTCGTGCCGACGCTGCCGCGTCCACCGCAAGCCCGGCTCGCGAAAATGACGACCACAAGATCGCCCCTCAAGGATGAACCGGGATAGGCGACACATACGTCTTTTCCGAATTTCGGTAAAGCGAAATATTTTCGACCGTGCGGCTTGACATCGACTGTGGCCAAAAAAGCCAAGTGTTTGCCCGACAGGCAAAATGTGACCATTTTTAAACACGGTCAATTCAACCGGAGATTTCACGTTGCATATTTTTTGGTTTACAACCCAAGCCATTGAGGCCCGAACAGTGCATAGTGATGCCGATAGATAAACGCCAGCTCTATGAACAGCTGAGCAAGGGGATGTCATCCTGCAAGGAATTGATTGGAAACGCGAACCAAATATCGAGCGGCTGCAGCGGTCAATTGACCTGCTTGAAACCGATCCAACAAGGGCTGTCTCTGAACTACAAGAACTAGCCGAATCCGGATCGATTGCGAGCATGTGGTATCTGGGGGACGCTTATTCTTACGGGAGACGTATTGCCAAAGATCTTGGCAAAGCAGAACTCTGGTATTCACGTGCTGAAGAAGCTGGCTGGACGCCCGCGTCGTACCTTCTCGGCCGAGCCTTGGAATCGTCTAGTCAGCACGAAGCGGCGTTCAAAGCCTTTTCGCGAGGTTCTCAAAAGGACTATTTGCCCGCGATATACCGCCTCGCTAAATCATACGAGAGCGGTTTGGGAACAAGCAAGAATTTCGAAGAATGTGTGAGGCTGCTTAAATTTGCGACCAGCAGAGGGCACCTGTTCGCTAAGCGGGATCTTGCCGGATTCTATTTCAGGGGATCATTTGGGCCTGCGCGAGTAATATCGGGCTTGTGGCTCCTCACGTCCCTCGCTTTCGACATTGTCCGTCTTACATGTATTCGAGCTTGGAAGAGACCGGAATATGAAGAACGGATTTTAGCCTGACACAAAGCAAACATCCGAGATACGAACTGTTTTGGTAGTCGACGGACCTCACGAATTTCGCGGCGCCATTCTTTCGCAGGGATATTCGAAGGACGGGCACGATCTGCTGTTCTCCGACGTTGCCGATCGCAGCTATCGCGAGGCCAAGCCCGGACCGAAGCCGCGCGGAGATCGCGAGGAAATTAGCGCATTGGACTGGACCACCGAAGTGAACGGTCCAGCACTGTCACGGGTCCGGAGGACGGATCATGCCAATCATGTAGGAGCATCCAATGCTTTGTGTTTTGCAAGTCGAAGGACACAATCTGGAGAATGCCATATCCCAGCATTTCGACGCGTCATTCTATCGCAAAGGTGTCTCGAGGGACGGGCGGCGCGACCAGCTGTTCTATGACGTCGCCGACGCGTCGAATAGATCGGAGCTATTGTTGCATATCCGGCAGTTCATCGACGAGAATAAAGCAGCGTTCGCATACGCGCTTCAACATCCTGAAAACGTTGAAACGATGAACCTGGATATCGGCATCGTGATGGATGGACCACCGGCAAAGTCGATAAGTCTCGATCGCGCGCTTGTTGCGGAATTGGGCAGATACGGGATCTCTGTTTCGGTCTCCGCCTATCAGGGCGAAATTGTCCTGAGCGATACCCCTCGTCCTAAGCGATATCCCCACAAGACAGCGCAGAGCGTGACGCGCTAACAGATCGTCCGAAGAGTGGAAGCAAGGCGATCCAGACAACGCCGCCGCAAGACCTGGATCGCCCGCCCTTCCTTCCGTTGCTCAATCGACTCGAATCCGACGCGACCGTTGTTCGCGCAGCCTGAGAGGGGCCGCGTCGATTGCAGTCGAGCAGTCGTCGTCGTTCTCGCCGTCGAGCATCGGAGCACCACAGTGCCGGCACAGGCGTGCCGACATCGACGCCGCCCTGCCGCTCGACATCGCCTGACGATAGTTCGCCAGATCGATGACGTTGCGGAGCGACGTTATGTGTTTTTCAACCATGGCTGTTCCTCGCGGCTAACATGCTGCTTATCGCAGACAAGTTTCGCGCAAACGTTCAGCCCACTGCTCAAATTTTACCGGAGGAATTGGGGCGGCGCGCACACATCATCGCGCGGCCTCAATCCCGCTCTATTCTGCGACACCACAGGCCGTGTCTCTGCGACCGGCGTAAGGTCTCGGTAGGTATCTTTGCTTGAGCATGATCTCCGCGCCAACGGATCACGCTCTACAGCCACTTCTTCCACTTGAAGATCCAGTACGGAACGATCGCGGCGATCAGCATCAGCACCAGGGCGAACGGATAGCCGTGGGCCCATTCGAGTTCCGGCATGGCCTTGAAGTTCATGCCGTAGATCGAGGCGATCAGCGTTGGCGGCATCAGGACAACGGCCATGACCGAAAACAGCTTGATGATGTTGTTCTGCTCGAGATTGACGACGCCGAGCATGGCGTCGAGCACGAAGGTGATCTTGCTGGAGAGGTAGGAGGCGTGGTCGGTCAGCGAGACGACGTCGCGCTGCATGGTCTTGAGCTGCTCGCGCATGTCCTTCGACCATTTCACGCCTTCCACCACCGCCGAGAGGAAGGCAACGACGCGGCCGATCGAGACCAGGCTCTCGCGAACCTTCGAGGTCAGATCGCCCTTGCGGCCGATCGAGATCAGGATCTGGGAATATTGCTTGGCGTGGCCGTGGCGCTCGCTCTCGGGCTCGAAGATGTCGTGGCTGACCTGGTCGATGTCGGCGCCGCATTTCTCCAGGATGTCGGCGCAGCGATCGATCACCGCGTCGAGAAGCTCCACCAGCACCATCTCCCCGGTGATCGAGGGCGCGCACGAACGGGCCAGCTTGGCCTCGACCAGCGCGAACGGCTTCGGCAGGTCGTAACGCACCGTCACCAGACGGTGGTCGCCCAGAATGAAGGTCACCGCCGTGGTCCGGGGCATGTCGGTATCGGAATGGCACATCAGCGTCGCGGTCATGTAGCGCGCGCTGTTCTCGATATAGAGGCGGCTGGAGATTTCGATCTCCTGCATGTCTTCCCGGGTCGGGATGGCGATGCCCGCCAGCCGTTCAACCGCCTTGTCCTCGGCCGCGGTCGGGTTGACCAGGTCGATCCAGACCGCGTTGTCCGGTAACGCCGCAAGATCCGCGACCACGACCTTCTTGAGGGTGCCCTCGGAGGGTACGAACACAGAAAACATGCATAACTCCAGCAGGGCCTGCGACAGACTGACAGCCCTTAGAGCCTTTCCCGTCCCGATGAAATCGGAACGGAGGCTTCAAGGCTTTTGTTTTGACGCGTTTTCTTGACGCGAACCGGTATCCACTTCGCTCGAAAACGCTCCTAGCGCGATTCTGACAAGTTCAAGATGACAAGCACATTAACGGAGCGTTTGCATTTGTGGCGGCGGCGTGGCCCAACTGTGGCACGGAATCGACAGTTCGGCATCTGGCGCCCGAAAATCGGCCCAGCAACGCAAAACTTGCGGCAGAAAAGCCACAGCTTGGGTCTTGCAGCGCGGGAAAAGCTTCGAAAAGCTGGAATTGTGGCAGATTTCGACGATAATAGGCTCAACCGGAGTCGAGGTTCTTGAGCCTGGCTCAATCTCCGCGAAAGCTTGTTATTGTCGATTGGAACCAAATCATGTCGTCGCTGAAAGTTTTGCTGGGTGTGTTGGCCGCTGGCCTGATGCTGTCGGGCTGCATGCAGGCCACGCGTTACGAGGCGACTGACACCAAAGCCTTCAAGCCGAAGGACAAGGAACTCCTCGCCAAGGTCAGGTACGAGAACACTGCGGTCGCAGAGCCGTTCCGCCGCGCCATCGTCGAGTTCCACCGCAAGGAAACGCCGGGCTCGATCGTCGTCGATTCCGACAACCATTATCTTTACTACGTGCTGGATGGCGGCAAGGCGATCCGCTACGGCATCACCGTCGGCGAAGAAGCCATGGCCTGGTCAGGCATCGCCAAGGTGGGCAGCAAGACCGAGTGGCCGGCCTGGCATCCGACCCCCGGCGAGATCTCGCGCCTGGGCGTGCCGACCTATGTGGCACCGGGTCCGGACAATCCGATGGGCTCCCGCGCGATGTACCTTTATTCGGGCGGCAAGGACACGCTGTTCCGCATCCACGGCACCAACCAGCCGGAATATATCGGCGCGTCGATCTCCTCGGGCTGCATCCGCCTGACCAACGAGGACGCGATCGATCTCTATGATCGCGTGAAGATGGGCACGCTCGTCGTGGTGCTCGAGCCGAAGCACGGCGACTCGCCCTACAATTCGCGCCTCGCGCTCGGCAGCAGCCAGACGGGCCAGGCGGGCAGCAACTGATCGCCTCCTGATCCCAGACCATCAAAAGCGCCGGTTTCACCGGCGCTTTTTTGTTGCCGGCTTGTGCGGCTGGGTCTTGTTGCCGTCGGCCGCCGATTTGTCCGCAGAAGGCTTCTCCGCGGCCTCGTCATCGGCTCCATCCTTTGCCTCAGGCTTGGCTGCAACCTCGCGCGGCGGCGCCTCCTCGGGCCGCATCGCCGGCAGCAGCGGCGCGACCTGCGGCAGGGGATCCCAGACGTTCCACTGGCAGATCCGGTAGTCGTTGCGCCGTTGCGCCAGGTCGAGATGGATGTGGTCCTCGTGGTACCAGTCCGAGCCCGGGCCGAGCACGGTGGAAAAGCGCGCGCAGACCGAGTGCAGCACGCGCTCGCGGACGTCGCGCGACATGCTGCGGTCGGTCAGGCCGATCGACTGCCCGTTGGCGAGCTTGATCGCGCGCACGTCGAGCGCGTTGGCCTTGCCGTGCTCGGACAGCATCGCCCCCACAACACGGTTGCGGCCACGGCATTCGAAACTGTCGAAATTGTCGAGATCGCTGATGGTCGTGCCGAGACTGGTGGCGATCGGCACCATGTCCTTCCGGATCCAGTCGGCGATCGCGGACGCCATGGTGCAGCGGAGGATCGCCGCCGGCTTGACCGCCACCTTGCGCTTGTCCGGCAGCACGATGGCCTCCAGCCGCACCAGGTCCTCGCCGCCACAGGCGCCGGGACCGCGGATGTCAGGAATGGACGGCGCGACCGCGATCTCCTCGGTCAGTGCGAGGCGGCAGGCGGAGAGCTGCTTCTCGGGCGGCGGCGCGGCCTCGGCGGGCTTGCTGGTGTTCGGCTTGTCCGGAGAGGGTTTTGCTTCGGTCTCCGCAGGGGCCTCCTCCGTTGCCTTTGCCGTCGCCTTGGGAGCCTCTTCAGGACGGGGTTTTGGTAGCGGTATCCTGGCCGGGTTGCTGGCGGGATTCCTGGCAGAATGAACCGCCGCATGCGGCCGTGGTGTACCAAGACCAAAGATATCGAGCGGAGAAGCATATTTTCGCGCCTCTGCCGTTTCCGTCAGCACGAGCGTTAGCCCCAGCGCGGCGGTAACCATTGCCGCGCCGGCGGACATATAGCCGCGACAAGACCATTTGCGGCGAAACCCCGGCAGGCTAAAACTCATGACAATTCTTTGGCCCAGCGCTGAGAGCGATAACACGCCCAGCGAATTTTCGGAGGAACGACGGAATGCTTGGTTTGATGCAAGATTGGCCCCTGCTCTGCCACCGGATCATCGAACACGCCGCCAAAATCCATGGCAAGCAGGAGGTCGTCACGCGATCGGTCGAGGGACCGATCCATCGCACCACCTATGGCGAAATCCACAAGCGCGCCCTCAAGGTCTCGCAGGTGCTGGAGCACGACGGCATCAAGCTCGGCGACCGCGTCGCGACGATCGCCTGGAACACCTGGCGCCATCTTGAGGTCTGGTACGGCATCATGGGGATCGGCGCCATCTGCCATACCGTCAATCCCCGCCTTTTCCCCGAGCAGATCGCCTGGATCATCAACCATGCGCAGGACCGCATCGTGATGACCGACCTCACGTTCGTTCCGGTCCTGGAGAAGATCGCCGACAAGCTCACGAGCGTGGAGCGCTACGTCGTGCTCACCGACAAGGCGCACATGCCGCAGACCACGCTGAAGAATGTGGTCGCCTACGAGGACTGGATCGCGGAGGCCGACGGCCAATTCAAATGGAAGGACTTTGACGAGAACACGGCGGCCGCCATGTGCTACACGTCCGGCACCACCGGCGACCCCAAGGGTGTGCTGTATTCGCATCGCTCCAACGTGCTGCACGCGCTGATGGCCAACAATGTCGATGCGCTCGGCACCAGTGCCTCCGAGACAATGCTGCCGGTGGTTCCGCTGTTCCATGCCAACAGCTGGGGCATCGCCTTCTCCGCGCCCTCGCAGGGCACCAAACTGGTGATGCCCGGCGCCAAGCTCGACGGCGCCTCGGTCTATGAGCTGCTCTCGACCGAGAAGGTGACGCACACCGCCGGCGTGCCCACGGTGTGGCTGATGCTGCTCCAGCACATGGCCGCCAACAATCTGAAGCTGCCGGATTTGAAGATGGTGATCTGCGGCGGCTCGGCGATGCCGCGCTCGATGATCAAGGCCTTCCTCGACATGGGCTCGAACGTGCGCCACGCCTGGGGCATGACCGAGATGAGCCCGATCGGCAGCGTCGCGGCGCTGAAGCCGCCGTTCCAGAACGCGACCGGCGATGCCAGGCTCGACGTGCTGCAGATGCAGGGCTATGCGCCCTTCGCGGTGGAGATGAAGATCACCGACGATGCCGGCAAGGAGCTGCCCTGGGACGGTAAGACCTTTGGCCGCCTCAAGGTCTCCGGCCCCGCCGTCGCCAAGGCCTATTACCGCGTCGATGCCAATATCCTCGACGAGGAGGGCTTCTTCGACACCGGCGACGTCGCGACCATCGACGAGGCCGGCTACATGCGGATCACCGACCGCTCCAAGGACGTGATCAAGTCCGGTGGCGAGTGGATTTCCTCGATCGATTTGGAGAACCTCGCGGTCGGCCATCCGGCCGTGGCGGAGGCCGCGGTGATCGGCGTCTTCCACCCCAAATGGGACGAGCGGCCGCTGCTGATCGTGCAGCTCAAGCAGGGCCAGCAGGCCAGCCGCGAGGACATCCTGAAGTTCATGGACGGCAAGATCGCCAAATGGTGGATGCCCGACGACGTCGCCTTCGTCGACGGCATCCCGCATACGGCCACGGGCAAGATCCTGAAGACGGCGTTGCGCGACCAGTTCAAGGAGTACCGCTTCCCGAACGCGGCGGCGTAACACCCGCCTGCTCCACGACGTCATGGCCGGGCAGAGGCGCGTCTTCGCGCTAGATGTCCCGGCCATCCACGCCTTGTTCCGTGGTCCTGAGAACGTGGATGCCCGGGACAAGCCCGGGCATGACGAACCGGGTGTCCGCGGAACTCTTGAATTTGCCCTCGGGCCGTGGTCTCAACGGCCCATCGTCGTGCCAAATCGGCCGGCAGCGTCCCAAAACCCCGGCAGAACCCACCCGATGGCCCGCAGGTTTTCCGCTCCCTACCAGACGGAGCCCGTATCCAGCCTCGCGAACTGGGCGCGTAATCTGGCCGTGTTCGCGGTGGTGGCGGTGGTGGTGTCGATCATCATCGTCCGCTTCGGCTTCCTGGAGCCGAAGCCGGCGCTGGTCACCTTTTTCGGCGGCCTGGCGATCGCAGCACTTTCGATCCTGTTCGGGCTCGCCGGCTTTGCCGCGATCTGGCAAAACGGCTCGCGCGGCATGGCGCGCATCCTGCTCGCCTTCCTGATCGACGGCGCGATCCTCGCCTACCCCGCCTATCTCGGCCTGCAATACCGCAAGCTGCCGGCGATCCACGACATCACCACCGACCCGATCGACCCGCCGCGCTTCGACGCACTGGGGCGTCTGCGCGCCGGCGACGGCGCCAACACCGCTGTCTATGCCGGCCTCTATTCGGCCGAGCAGCAGCGGCAGTTCTATCCCGACATCGAGCCGATCGAACTCGAGATTTCGGTCGACCGCGCCTATGCGATCGCACTCCAGCTCGTCAACAAGCGCAAATGGCTCGTCATCGACGAGCGCGCGCCGCAGCCGCCGCGCCGCATCGGCCGCATCGAGGCGGTGGCGCGCTCGCCGATCATGGGTCTGCGTGAGGATATCTCGATCAGGGTCGTGTCCGACGGCGAGGATTCCCGCGTCGATATCCGCTCGGCTTCGCGCTATTTCGACAGCGATCTCGGCAGCAACGCCGCGCGCGTGACGAAATTCATCGAGGATCTGAACACGGCCGCCGATGCGGATGCGCTGAAGCCGGTGAAGAAGACGCCGGTGACACCGCCGAAGGCGGCGGCGAAGACGGTGAAGAAGTGACGGCGAGCTAGGCGTTCGCCATTCTGTACGATCCACCGATCACGGGATCACCGTCCGTCGCGACCACGCCGCGCGCGACCAGATCCTCCAGATGCGCCAGCACGGAATAGCCGGCGGCCGTCGTCAGGCGCGGGTCGATGCCGATATAGATCGCGCGGACCATGGTCGGGATGTCGGTCTCGCCCTTGACGAGGCGGTGCAGGATCGACGCTTCGCGGGCCTTGCGGTGACGGATCAGGAAGCGGACGAAGCGCTGGCCGTCCGGGATCTCGGGGCCGTGGCCGGAGAAATACAGATCCTCCTCGCGCGCGGCGAGACGGTCCAGCGACTCCATGTAGTCGATCATCGAGCCGTCGGGGGGCGCCACGATCGAGGTCGACCACCCCATGACGTGATCGCCGACGAAGTTGAACTTTCGCTCCGGCCAGGCGAAGGCGAGATGATTGGCGGTGTGGCCGGGCGTCGCCACGGCCTCGAGCCGCCAGCCGTCGCCCTCGACGACGTCGCCATGGGCGATCCTGATATCGGGCACGAAGTCGCGATCGGAGCCCGACTCCGGATTGTGCTTCTCGCTCTCGAAGCGCGGGCGCGAAGCGCGGTGCGGGCCCTCGGCATAAACCGGCGCACCGGTCGCCTGCTTGATCCGCGGCGTGTTCGGCGAATGGTCGCGGTGGGTGTGGGTGACGAAGATGTGGCTCACGGTTTCGCCGCGCACGGCATCGAGCAGCGCCTTCGCATGCGCCTCGTCGTCCGGACCGGGATCGATGATCGCGACGTTGCCGGTGCCTACGATGTAGCTGACCGTGCCGGTGAAGGTGAACGGGCTTGGATTGTTACAGAGCACGCGCCGCACGCCGGGGCGGACTTCCTCGACGATGCCGGCTTTCAGCGGAAAGTTGCGGTTGAACGGGACATCGTCGTTGTCGGACATGGCAATTCCTGTAGCCGCACTCTCTGACGTCATACCCCGCGAAGGCGGGGTAGCCAGTACGCCGCGGCGCCGGTGACGAAGGCGAGGTCTCTGGGATACTGGATCGCCCGCCTTCGCGGGCGATGACAGTGGAGCGAGCTAGCGACGGCAAAAAAACACCGTGACTAGAAGAACGCCTGAATGCCCGTGATCGCACGTCCGAGGATGAGCGCGTGCACGTCGTGGGTGCCCTCGTAGGTGTTGACCGTCTCGAGGTTATGGACGTGGCGCATCACGTGGTATTCGGCCGAGATGCCGTTGCCGCCGTGCATGTCGCGGGCGACGCGGGCGATATCGAGCGACTTGCCGCAATTGTTGCGCTTCATGATCGAGATCATCTCGGGCGCGAACTTGCCTTCGTCCATCAGGCGGCCGACGCGAAGCGAGCCCTGGAGGCCGAGCGCGATCTCGGTCTGCATGTCGGCGAGCTTCTTCTGTATGAGCTGGGTCGCAGCCAGCGGCTTGCCGAACTGCTTGCGGTCGAGCGTGTACTGGCGGGCGCGATGCATGCAGTCCTCGGCGGCGCCGAGCACACCCCAGGAGATGCCGTAGCGGGCGCGGTTGAGGCAGCCGAACGGGCCCTTGAGGCCGGAGACGTTGGGCAGCAGGGCGTCTTCGGGCACCACGACGCCGTCCATCACGACCTCGCCGGTGATGGACGCGCGGAGCGACAGCTTGCCGCCGATCTTCGGCGCGGACAGGCCCTTCATGCCCTTGTCCAGCACGAAACCGCGGATCTGGTTGTCATGCTCGGCCGACTTGGCCCAGACCACGAACACGTCGGCGATCGGCGCGTTCGATATCCACATCTTGCTGCCGGTCAGGCGATAGCCGTCCGAGACTTTCTCGGCGCGGGTCTTCATGCCGGCCGGATCGGAGCCGGCGTCGGGCTCGGTGAGGCCGAAGCAGCCGACCCACTCGCCGCTGGCGAGCTTCGGCAGGTACTTCTTGCGCTGGTTCTCGTCGCCATAAGCGTAGATCGGATACATCACCAGCGAGGACTGCACCGAGTTCATCGAGCGGTAGCCCGAGTCCACCCGCTCGATCTCACGCGCGACGAGGCCGTAGGCGACGTAGCTCGCGTTGGCGCAGCCGTATTCCTCAGGCAGCGTGATGCCGATCAGGCCGAGCTCGCCCATCTCGTTGAAGATCTCGCGATCGGTCTTCTCTTCGAGATAGGCCTTGGTGACGCGCGGCAGCAGCTTGTCCTGCGCGTAGGCGCGCGCGGTGTCACGTACCATGCGCTCATCTTCGGTCAGCTGCTCGTCGAGCAGGAACGGATCGTCCCACTGGAAAGAAGCCGCAGTCGGCTTGTCCTTGGCCTGAGGGCGCGCGGTCATGAAACGTCCTTTCGTCTGGTTCCGTCAAAATTTGCCCGACAAACTAGAGCGCCGCGGCAACAAGTGCAATTGCGTTGCAGATGGATGGTCTGCGTGACTCCCGGGAATGCGCCTCGCGTACCCCTCAACGATGCGGTTCGCGCACCCCGAGCGCACCCTGGAATGACAGCGCTAGCTTTCGAGCTGCTCGTTGGCGACGATCTCGATGCCGAAGCCGGACAGGCCCTTGTAGTCGTGCACCGAGGAGGTGAGATGGCGGATCGAAGAGACGCCGAGATCGCGCAATATCTGCGCGCCGACGCCGACCTCGCGCCACTGGCGGTTGCGGTCGGCCTCCGTCGCGCTCTCATCAGGCAGCGCCGCCACGGGAACACCGGCCGCGCCGTCGCGCAGGTAAACCAGGACGCCACGGCCGGATTTCTTGAAATGCTCCAGCACGGCCGCCATGCGCTTGTGGCCCGTAAAAATGTCCTTGACGATGTTCGGCTTGTGGAAGCGCGTCAGGACGTTCTTGCCGTCGCCGACGCCGTTATAGACGAACGCCACATGGGCGATGGAATCGAACGGCGAGCGGTAGGCATAGCCCTGCAGCGGCCCGATCGGGCTTTCGGTCGTGAAGGTCGAAACCCGCTCGATCAGTTTTTCGCGCGCCTGGCGATAGGCGATCATGTCGGCGATGGTGACATGCTTGAGCTTGTGCTGGGCGGCGAAGCGGGCGACCTGCTCGCCCTTCATCACGCTGCCGTCGTCGTTCATCAGCTCGCTGATGACGCCGACCGGCGGCAGCCCGGAGAGCTTGCAGAGGTCCACCGCGGCCTCGGTATGGCCGGAGCGCAAGAGCACGCCGCCGTCCTTGGCGATCAGCGGGAAGATGTGGCCCGGGCGGGCGAAGTCGTTGGCGCCGGCGTTGGGATTGGACAGCGCGCGGCAGCACGAGGCGCGTTCTTCGGCCGAGATGCCGGTGCCGCCGTCGGGCTTGTAGTCGATCGAGACCGTGAACGCGGTGGTGTGCGCGGAATCGTTATGGGCGACCATCGGGTCGAGCCGCAGGCGGCGCGCGTCTTCAGTGGTGATCGGCGCGCAGACGATGCCGGAGGTGTGGCGGATGATGAACGCCATTTTCTCCGCGGTACACAGCGAGGCAGCGACGATCAGATCGCCCTCGCCCTCGCGATCGTCGTCGTCGGTGACGACCACGAGCTCACCCCGGGCAAAGGCCTGCAAGACTTCCTGGACGCTATCGGGCATTTCCCAATCTCTATCGGTTATGAGCCTGAGGGTTAGCCGGACGCCTTAGCCCGACTTGGGCCGGGGCGCTAGTGTCCTGGACGCAACCGCATATTCCGCGCAACGGACCCGGCAGCGGCAGCCTTGCACCGAAGATACCAAGGATATAGGCGCGGCCCGCGCGTGGGGAAGGCCGCCCGACAGCCTTCAGGGCAGCACTTCGCGCCGCTCGCCGAGCCGCTGATCGAGCTCGGCGCGCTTGTCGGGCAGCAGGCCGGCCTGGGCGGCTTCGATCACGGTAAACAGCTCATGAGCGTCGCTGAGCCGGGTCACCGTGACGTAGCTGGCGCCGGCCGCGTAGAGCTCGGCCACATCCGACAACAGATCCGCCGTGGCCACGATCATGGCGGTCGGGTTGAGGGTGCGGACATGGCGGACCAGCTTCTCGTTGCTGGCGCCCTTCAGAAGCGCATCCGGCACGCTGAGAATGATCATCTCGGACTTGCCGACGCCGGCGTGGAGCAACGTGTCGGCACTGCTGATGTCGCCATAGATCACGTGCAGGCCGCGCGACAGCAGGGTCTGGTAAACATTGGGGTTGAAATCGATCACGGTGATCTGCTCGAGCAGAACCGGCGCCTGCCGCTCGATCTCGGCCAGCAGCGCGCTCGCCGCGCGGAAAAAACCGAGGATGACGATGCGGCGGGCCTCGCCATGGCCGCCCTCGTGCCCCTCCTCGCCATGGCCGCTGCCATGGTCGAGGTCGCGCAGGCCGATCCGCTTCAGGGGGCCGATCGCCCAGCGGGTGATCTCGTCGCTGCGGCTCATCGCGAAGGTCGAAAGCACGGCCAGCACCACGAAGGCGAAAGAAGCCGCGTTCGCCGTCTCGGCTGCGATGTGGCGGCTGGCAACGCCGGTCTGGATCACCACCAGCGAGAACTCGGAGATCTGCGCCAGGTTCAGGGCCGGCAACAGGCTGGCCCGCAGGCCCTGCTTCATCAGATACAACGGGGTGAAGGTGGTGACGAGGCGGCTCACCACCGTGAACGCCGCGATCATCAAGGCAAGCCCGATCACGGAGAGGCCCGGCACCGGAATGGTCATGCCGAGCGCGACGAAGAACAGCGTGATGAAGAAGTCGCGCAGCGTGGTGACCTTGGCGGTGACGTCCAGCGCGTAAGGAAAGGTCGAGAGCGAGACGCCGGCGATCAGGGCGCCCATCTCGCGCGACAGCGACAGCCGTTCCGCAGTCTCGGCGACGAGGAAGCACCAGGCGAGCGCGCCGAGCAGGATCAGCTCGGGGCGGCGGGCGATCTGGTGGAACACACGCGGCAGCACGTAGCGGCTGACCAGCAGCGCAGCGGCGACCAGCACCGCGACGCGGCCGATCGACAGCAGGATGACGCTGACCTCCAGATTGGCGAGGCTTGGCTGCACCGCCAGGAACAGGATGGCGAAGATGTCCTGCAGCACGAGGACGCCGAGCGTGATGCGGCCGGGCAGCGTGTCGAGCTCGCGCTTCTCGTAGAGCACCTTGACGATGATCACGGTGCTCGACAGCGCGCAGGCGACACAGAGATAGACCGCATCGAACTGCCCGCCGCCGAGCGACAGGCCGATGCCGACGAAGAACAGCACCCCGAGCAGGCAGCCGCCGAGCAACTGGCCGCCTGCCGCGAACAGGATCACCTTGCCCGCCCGCACGATCTTCTTCAGGTCGATTTCCAGCCCGATCATGAACAGCATGAAGATCAGGCCGAGCTCGGAGATGACGCTGATCGATTCCTGCGAATGGACCCAGCCGGTGCCGAATGGACCTATGCAAAAGCCGGCGATAAGGTAGGCGAGGATCAGCGGCTGCCGAGAGAAATGGGCGAGCAGGCCCAGCATCCAGGCAAACAGAATACAGAGAGTGATGTCGCGAATGAGTTCGTGCATACCAAATGGGTCCGTTTTGCCGCACCCTAGAGACGGGTTGCGGCGCGGCAAGCGAGCAATTCGTCACATGCAAAAAGGGCTTTTCGCGGCATTGCTGCTATGCCCCCTCGCCTGCGCCATGCCCGCCGCTGCTCAATCCAAGGTCAATATCGAACAAAACTTTGCCGATTCGCTCACCGCACTGCCGAAGGAGGAACTTGCGGTCTCCGGTGGGTTCTACGTGCCCGCCTATTCCAGCGTCGCGATGAGCCAGGGTAAGCTGCGTGTCGACTTCTCGGTGACGCTGAGCGTGCACAACGCCTCCGAGACCCAAGTACTGGTGGTTAAACGCATCGCCTATTTCGACACCGCAGGCAAGCAGGTCGAGACCTACCTGAAGGGTCAGGTCGCGCTGAAGCCGCTCGCCACCGTCTCCATCTTCATCCCGACCGACGACGTGCGCGGCGGGACCGGGGCCAATTTCCTCGTCGACTGGGCCGCAACGGGCGAGATCGCCGAGCCGGTGGTCGAGGCCTTGATGGTTGGCGGCGTCGCCAATGCGCATTACGCTTTCATCAGCCAGGGACGTCCGACCCGGACGGCCGGCAAGAAATAAGGCCCGCCCGATCTGGGTGGCCGAGACAAAACAAGGCGGGCCGGCGCAATGCCGGCTGGCTCAACAAGAAAACAACGAGGAACGCCCCATGACGTCCAGCTTCGATTTCACGCCCCTGTTTCCCGCAGGGCTGCCGGCCCCTTCTGCGCGCTGGACGGGTCTCGCCAAATATAGCTTCGTCGGCGGCAACAATGATTCCGAGCAACTGCCGCTGGACGACCTGATCGAGGCGACCAGCTCCGCCCTGCAACGCGAGGGCCGCTCGCTCGCCACCTACGGGCTGGCGCACGGCCCGCAGGGCTACCTCCCCTTGCGCGAATTCCTGGTGACGAAACTCAAGCGCGATGCCGGCATCAACTGCACGGTCGACGACCTCATGATCGTCTCAGGCTCGCTCCAGGCGCTCGACCTCGTCAACAGCACGTTGCTGACGCGGGGCGACACCGTGATCTTCGAGCAGGACAGCTATCAGGGCTCCCTGACCCGCCTGGCCCGTCTTGGCGTCAACGTCGTCGGCATCCCGCTCGACAAGGACGGCATGCGGATGGACGTGCTGGCCTCGACGCTCGCTGACCTCAAGGGCCGCGGTATCCGTCCCAAATACATCTACACCATCCCGACCGTGCAGAACCCGACCGGCAGCATCATGCCGGAGAGCCGCCGCACTGAGCTGGTGCGGCTCGCGACCGAATACGGCGTGCCGATCTTCGAGGACGATTGCTATGCCGACCTCATCTGGTCCGGGCAGCGGCCGCCGGCGATCCATGCGATGAGCCCGAGCGGCGGGGTGATCCATATCGGCTCGTTCTCGAAGTCGATCGCGCCGGCGCTGCGCGTCGGCTTCATCGTCGCGCCCTGGGATGTGATGTCGCGGATGCTGGCGCTGAAGACGGATGCGGGCTCCGGCGCACTGGAGCAGATGGTGCTTGCCGCCTATTGCAAGCCGCATTTTGCCACCCACGTGCCGGCACTGACGAAGGCGCTACGCACCAAGCTCGACACGCTGATGGAAGCGCTCAACGAGCAGTTCGGCACGGCGGCCGAATTCGAGGAGCCCAAGGGGGGCATCTTCCTCTGGGTCAAGCTGCCCGACCAGGTCGATACGCTGAAGCTGTATCAGGCCGCACTCGCCGCCGGCGTCTCGATCAATCCGGGACCGGAATGGTCGACCAACAAGGGCCATTCCAGCTCGCGTTTGCGGCTATGCTTTGCAAGCCCGTCGCATCAGCAGATCCGCGAGGGCGTCGCTGTGCTGGCCGAGGTCTGCCGCAAGGAATTCGGCGTACCCGCCCGCAGCGCCAATGTGGAGAAGCGGGGCTAAGGCTTCAAGCGGCTTGCGGCTGGCTGCTATGGATCGCGGAGGCCAGCCGCAGCAGCAGCACGATCGAGACATTGCCTTTGCCGGCCTCGATCTGGGCGATGTAGCGCTCGGAAATCCCGGAGCGGCGGGCAAGCTCCCGGCGCGACAGCTCGCAGCGGGCGCGCGAAGACCTCAGGCGCTCGCCCAGCTCGGCCAGAAACGCGGTCTCGGAATATGGCGGCACGGCGCAGCTCCCCGGCAGCACCTCGCCCGCGAAATCCATGACTTGATTCAGCATCGCTCTCACCACGTATCGCCTTCGGGACCGCCATCCTAGCCTCGATGCGACCGGCCTCATTGACGCGGATCAAATTCGCGCGCGAATGGCGGCTGGCGTGGACGGCAGCACGCAGGATGCTAAAATCTGGAATTGTTCGAGGCGGGGTTTTTCAGGACATGACGCGTTGTTTGAGCCGCTGGACCACGGCGGCCGTGCTGTGGGTTGCGTTCACCTCCGTGGCAGGAGCCGAGACGCTCGTTGCAACGGTCGAGCAATGGGGCCTGCTCGGCTCATGGGCGATCGATTGCACCGCCCGGCCCGACCGCGACAAGGGCGCGCTGCTGACTTATGAAATCCGGAAGGACGGAAGGGTGATGTACCGGCGCAATTTCGGCGACGCGAGGGACGAGAACGAGGTGGTGTCGGCCACGGTCAGCGACGACGGCCTGATCAACGTGATGGTGTACTTCCCCTCGCTGCAGCAGACGCGTGAATTCGGCCTGCTGATTTCAAAGCAAGGTAGCTTGCGCGCGATCTACAATCGCAGCGAGCGCGGCGTGTACACGATCAAGGACGGCAAATACGTCGCGACCGGCGCGCTGACACCGGCGCAGCAACGCTGCGATTAACCACCTGAACAGCTGTTCAGAATTCTCCTGCGATTCCTGCGGAACGTTCGCGTCTATGCGATGTTCTCAACTGTATTGAATTGGAGGAGGACATCATGAAGAAACTTGCTTATGTCGTTGCCGCTATCGGTGCGCTCGCAGTGGCGGTCCCGACGCTGGCCAGTGCGCAAACGGTGGTGATCAAGAACGGCCATCATCACGGCTATGGCGCTCGCGCCGAAATGCGCGGCCATCGCGATCATGGCTGGCATCGCGGCTGGCACGGTCGCGACCGGGTCGTGGTGGTCAAGCGTGGTCACCGCCACCACCACTGGGATTGATGCATAACGCAATATGGAAATGGCCCCTCACGGGGCCATTTCTTTTGCGTTCCTGAAACGTCAGCCGACTAATCCCACGCCGGCGCAAAGCCCGGATTGACGCAGCGTCGGTCCTTGGGCAGCGCGGCGATCTTGTTGCGATCGGCGTCGTCGAGCGTGATCTTGAGTGCGTCGAGATTGGCCTGCTGGCTCTCGCGGCGCGACGCCTTCGGAATCGCCGCCACACCGTCCTGATCGAGCAGCCATTTGAGCGCAACTTGCGCTGCGCTCGCATTATGCTTGGCGCCGATCTCGGCCAGCACGGGATCAGAAGCGATACGCCCCTGCGCGAGCGGGCAATAGCCGACGAGAGGAATCGATTTGGCGTTGAGATAGGCCAGCACCTTCGATTGATCGAGCATGGCGTGATATTCGATCTGGTTGCAGGCGATCGGGGCCTTGATGTCCTCGACCACGGTCTTGAGCAGATCAGTCGTGAAATTGGCAACGCCGATCGCCCGCGTACGCCCCTCATCCTTCAGCTTCATCAGGGTCTCGAATACCGCGCCCCAGTTCGCAGCTTTCGACGGCCAGTGCACGAGATAGAGATCGACATGGTCGAGCTTGAGTTTTTTCAGGCTGGTGTCGAAGGCACGGCGGATCGCGTCGGGGCTGAGGTTCTCGTGCCAGACCTTCGTCGTAACGTGCAGCTCGCCGCGCGGCAGACGGGCGGCAGCGAGCGCGGCGCCGATCGGCTCTTCGTTGGCGTACATCTCGGCGGTGTCGATATGGCGATAGCCGATCGACAGCGCGCTCTCGACCGCAGCACGGCAGGCATCGCCCTGCATGCGGAAGGTGCCGAGGCCGAGCTTGGGCATGCTGATGCCCTGTGTCTTTACATAATCCATGAGCTAAACTCCTGACGTATTTCATCCCGCTAAGATGCGCGCCGTGGGGCCACGGGGACGGATTTCTCGATGATGGAAAAGAGATGGCGGGAGCGCTCAGTATAGCGCGGGAGGTGCAGGCCGGCCAATCAAGATCGGGTTAGCATTGTGGCCCTTGACGCCTCCCCACCGTCATGGCCGGGCCCGTCCCGGCCATCCACGCCTCGCCGCACGAAGAACGTGGATGCCCGGGACAAGCCCGGGCATGACGACCGGGGCGCAGAGCTGCCGCTCTCACGAATGCTGCGCCACCACGGCCGGCCGCACCTGCGGCTGCGGCACGATATCGACCGACCAGAGGTCGCGGTCGTCGACGTCCTTCAAGGTCACGGTCATCACGCCGCTCGCGCCGTCGATGTCGACGCGGCCGAAGAACTGGAGGCCGAAGCACGGCGCCAAATTGTCGCCCTGCGCCGCGCTGCAGCCGTTCTGGTACATCGCGACCGGGCCGAAGGTGTCGTCGAGCTCGCCCGGGCCCCAGGAGCCGGCGTGCAGCGGGCCGGAGACGAACTCCCAGAACGGCTCGAAATCCTGAAACTGCGCCTTGTTCGGATCGTAATAATGCGCGGCGGTGTAGTGCATGTCGGCGGTGAGCCAGACGATGTTGCGGATGCCGGCGCGCTTGATGGACGACAGAAGGTCGGCGATCTCGTGCTCGCGCCGGTCAGGCGCGCCGTTGCCGAGCGCGACGGCATCGAGGCTGACCAGACCGATCGGCAGATCCGCCGCAATCACTTTCCAGGTCGCACGCGACGCCGCGAGCTCGCGCTTCAGCCACGCGAGCTGCTCGGCACCGAGAATCCAGCCGCGATGGTCGTCGCCCTTGTTCCAGCTGTTGTCGCGAAAACTGCGCATGTCGATCATGAAGACGTCGAGCAGCGGACCGTAAGCGATCTTGCGATAAACCCGCGCCTGCCGCACACCGATGTCGCGGATCGGCATGAAGTCGAAGAAGGCGCGGCGGGCGCGCGCGACCAGACGGGGTGTGCCGTCGTCTTCGTAACCAGTCTCGTCGAAGCTGCCGGCCGGTGACCAGTCGTTGGTGACCTCGTGGTCGTCCCACTGGGCGAACATCGGCACCTCCGCGTGGAACGCGCGAAAATGTTCGTCGAGATGGTTGTATTTGTAGTTGCCACGAAACTGCGCCAGCGAGTGCGCGACCTCGGACTTCTCCTCCGTGACGACATTGCGCCAGGTCTCGCCGTTCGGCAGCTTCTGCTCGGAAGGGATCGTGCAGTCCGCGTAGATGTGGTCGCCGGAGTGGATGAAGAAATCCGGGTGGTTGTCGAGCATGGTGCGATAGCTGCGATAACCTCCGCGCGAGATGTCGATGCCCCAGCCCTGCCCCGCGACGTCGCCCGACCACACGAACGAGATCGATTTACCCGCTGCCGGCGCGGTGCGGAAATGACCGGTGCGGCTTTCGCCGGCAAGACCGCTCGCGATGTCATCGAAGCGCACGCGATAGAAGATGTCCTGCCCGGGTGGCAGATCGTCGAGCTGCAGCTTCGCGGTGAAATCGGCATCGGGCAGAGCATCACGCGAGGCCTGCGCAATGATGGTCTTGAAGCTCTCGACAGTCGAATATTCCACCTGCATCCGCGCGGGCCGGTCGGCGCGGGCCCAGATCACCGCAGAGCCATCGGAGACATCGCCGGACTGAATGCCGCCCGAGATTTGCGGACGATCGGCGGCCCGGCTGAGGTGAGGCTTCGCGAGCCCGGCAACGGCGAGACTGGACGCGAAGCGGACCAGGAATTGTCGTCGGGTCCATGCGCGCGAGTCGCGGAGCAATGCCATTCAGGAAACCTTCGTCGAATCGCGACGGAAGGTGCCTGCGTCGTTTGACTGCTACCCTGACGGTTTCTTGACTCCACGCCTACCGTTTTACGACGCGGAGATGACGGGTGCTGAAAGGCTAGTGCTTCCAGTTGCAAATACCGCCGGAGCGGCACGGCCAGGTCTGGATACGGGTATCCATCGCCTGCGCGTCGAGTGGATTGCCATGACGATGCGCGAGCCTGGTGCGCGCAGCACCGCGCGGCTGGGCGCTCTTCGTGTGCGCGGCCTTCGGCTCGGACACGCGCACGCGTTCGGCCGCGACCTTCTTCGGTACGTCGACCGGCTCGGCACGGGCCTGCGCCTCGTTGCCGCCCTTCGCCTCCAACGCGATCGGTGCAAATTGCGTCTCGGGCCCGAGCCGCTTCGGCGACAGGACAGCCTTGGACAGATCGAGACCGAGATATTCACCGGGCTTGTAGTCGTCAGCACGTGCGAGACCGCCCCATGCGAGCACGAGGGCGGCGGCAACAGCAAAATGAACGTTCTTCAGGACCACGGACGCCTCCTGAAATTGATTATCAAAGGGGTATTTTATCCCTATTTAGGAGGCGTCGCGCGGAATTCCAGCAGTCAGTTCCCGCATTGGTTAAGAAGTTTGGCGGTGTCAGGCGACCTTTTTCGCCGCCCCCGCTCCATCCAGGAACCCCATCAGGCGGCTGCGGATGATCTGATCCGCCTCGGCCATGATGCGATCGACCAGTTCCTTGCAGGAGGGGATGTCGTGGATGAGGCCGGCGACCATGCCGCAGCTCCAGGCGCCTGCGTCCATCTGGCCGTCCAGCATGATCCTGGGATAGACGCCCGCGACCTGGTCGTGGATGTCGTCGATCTTGAGCTTATCGCCTTTCTCGCGTTCGATCTCGATAAGGCGATCGACATTGGCGTTCTTCAGCACGCGCTCGGTGTTGCGCAGGCTACGCATGATCAGGCGGGTGTCGAGCTCGCTGGCGGCGACCAGCGCGTTCTTCACGTTCTGGTGGACAGGAGCCTCCTTGGTGGCGATGAAGCGCGTGCCCATGTTCATGCCGGCCGCGCCCAGCGACAGCGCCGCAACGAGGCTGCGACCATCGGCCATGCCACCGGAAGCGACGAACGGGATCTTCAACTCCTCCGCCGCGCGCGGCAGCAGGATCATGTTCGGAATGTCGTCCTCGCCGGGATGGCCGCCGCACTCGAAGCCGTCGACGCTGACGGCGTCGCAGCCGATGCGCTCCGCCTTCAGCGAGTGGCGCACGGAGGTACATTTGTGGATGACCTTGATGTCGGCAGCCTTCAGCGCAGGCATGTAGGCTTCCGGGCTGCGGCCCGCGGTCTCGACCGCCGTGATGCCGCCTTCGACGATGGCCGCGATGTATTCCGGATAAGGCGGCGCTGCGAAGGTCGGCAGGAAGGTGAGGTTCACGCCGAACGGCTTGTCGGTCATGTCGCGACAGCGCGCGATTTCCTTCGCGAGCAATTCCGGCGTCTTCTGTGTGAGACCGGTGATGATGCCGAGCCCGCCGGCATTGGAGACGGCAGCCGCCAGCTCGGCAAAGCCGACGAAATGCATGCCGCCCTGGATGATGGGGTGCTCGATGCCGAACAGTTCGGTGATCGCGGTCTTCACGTCAGTTCTCCTCCCGGAATTTTGCTTGCGTTGGCTTCAGTCTAGCCGGACTTCGGCGCCGCGGTCACCATTTCTCTCCGAACGGGCGGATCTCCATCTCGAAGGTCCAGGCGCTCTTCGGCTGCTGGTAGAGCTGCCAATAGGAGTCGGCCACGGCCGATGGCGGCATCAGCAGATCGGGATTGTCGAGCGCGTTCGGGCCGAGCGCCTCGAGCCGGCGCTGCCGCACCCATTCGGTGTCGACGCCGGAATCGATGATGAGATGCGCGACATGGATGTTCTTCGGCCCGAGCTCGCGCGCCATCGCCTGCGCCACCGCGCGGAGGCCAAACTTGGCGCTGGCAAAAGCGGCAAAGCCGCTGCCGCCGCGCAAGCTCGCGGTCGCGCCTGTGAAGAAGATCTTGCCGCCGCCGCGCGGGAGCATCAGCCGCGCAGATTCCCGGCCCGCGAGAAAGCCGGAATAGCAAGCCATCTCCCAGACTTTGCGGAAGACGCGCTCGGTGGTGTCGAGAACCGGGAAATTGACGTTGGCGCCGACGTTGAAGATGCAGACTTCGAGTGGTGCGTGCTTGTCGGCGTCGTTGAGGAAGGAGATGACCTCCTCCTCCTTCCGCGCATCGAGCGAGCGTGCATGGATCTCGCCGCCGGCGGCCTCGATATCCTTCACCAGCGGCGCCAGCTTGTCGCCATTGCGACGACCGGCAAAAACCGTGAAGCCTTCAGCGGCAAATTTCTTGGCGATCTCGGAGCCGATGAAATCGCCGGCCCCAATGACGGCGGCTGTCGCGTTTCGCTTGGGCAAGGTCGCCTCCTCCGGTGAATGGTGTGATTGGGAGGAAGGCTATAGTTCTAAAATAGAACTGTCAAACTTTGAGGCCAAATGCTAGGCTGTCTGACAAATAGCACTGATCATTCAAGTCAGTTCCTTTTTCTGACTTACTATGCTTGCCGGAGACCGGATCATGAAATGGGACACGCTGGACGAGGAGCCGTGCTCGCTCTCCCGCACCGTCGCCGTGGTCGGCGATCGCTGGACGCTGCTGATCCTGCGCGAATGCTTTTTGCGGGTGCGCCGGTTCGAGGCCTTCCAGTCCTCGCTCCAGATTACGCGGCATCTTCTCTCGGAGCGGTTGAAGAAGCTGGTCCGCTTCGGCATTTTACGCCGGGTCCCCTATTCCGAGGCGCCAAAGCGCTACGAATACATCCTGACGCAGAAGGGCCTCGACCTTTACCCGATCATCATGGCGATGGTGCATTGGGGCGACACCCACATGGGCGACGAGCGCGGCCGCCCGCTGCTGCACGAACACAAGAATTGCGGCAAGCAGTTCGATCCCGTCATGGTGTGCTCGGAATGCGGGGAGCCGCTGCATGCCAGGCAGGTGCATGTGCATCCGGGGCCGGGGCGGAAGGAGGCGGTGGGCTGAGCCGCAACCCCGTCATTGCGAGCGAAGCGAAGCGACGATTGCTTCACTACGCTCGCAATGACGAAAACCCTCAATGCCCCCGCGCCGCCCCGATTTGCTCAGTGCGTCTTGGTCTCTTGCCACTTTTCAAGATCGGGCTTCGCCTCGCCCGACTTCTGCTCTTTCTCCGGATTACCCTTCCAGGGCTTGTCGGTCTGGGTATGCGAGCCCCAATCGTTCTGATTGCGGGGATCGTCCGTCGGCCGTTCCTTGCTCATCGAATCTCCTTTCGCGAAGCGCCTATGCGAAGGGAACGCCGTAATAGGTATTGATGCCGCGGGTCGCCGCGTCATCGCCCCAGTTCCAATCGCTGCGTTCGCCGTATTTCGGCGCACCCTCAAGCGACTTCGCCGTGATGCCGGTGACATAGCCGCCGAGATCCGTGTCGTATTTCAGCGACTGCCAGGGCAACGGATAGTGATCGTTGCCAAGACCCAGAAAGCCGCCGAAGCCGAGCACGGCGTAGGACACCTTGCCGCTGACCTTGTCGATCATCACGCGTTCAATCGAGCCGATCTTGCTGCGATCGGCCCCATAGACCGAGGTTCCCTCGACCTTGTCACTGCCGATCAGTCGGCCCATCTCGCTGCGATCCAGTTCGCCTTGATTCAACATCTCGATCCTCCTCTCAGCCAATGTGAATAACCAACTGGACCTTGAGGCGATCGTTCCCCCGCACCGGCCGCAATCCGACCGACTAGGAACCTCGGTCCTGGCGCGTGGTTGGTCGGCGCACCCGCGCGGCAAGCAGCCGCGGCCCCAATCCGGAGGACCGACCATGAAACGTACCGTCATCGCCCTTGCTTGCACGCTTCTCGCAGGCCCCGCGCTCGCCCAGTCGCTGGGAGAAAAGACCGGCGTCAACTCGGCGCTCGGCGTCGCGCCTGCGACGGCCGACTTCGTCAAGGAGGTCGCTGTCAGCGACATGTTCGAGATCGAGTCGAGCAAGCTCGCCGTCCAGAAGGGCAATGCGCGGGAAAAGACCTTCGCGCAGCAGATGGTCACCGATCACACCAAGACCAGCAGCGAGCTGAAGGGCCTGGTCGGCGACGGCAAGGTGCAGGCGACGCTGCCCACGGCGCTCGACAGCTCGCATCAGAGCAAGCTCGACAAGCTCAAGAATGCTTCAGGCAAGGATTTCAGCTCGGACTACAATTCCTATCAGGTCAGCGCCCATGAGGACGCGGTCTCGCTGTTCGAGCGCTACGCGAAGGGCGGCGACAATGCCGCGCTGAAGGACTGGGCCGGCAAGACTCTGCCGGCGCTGAAGCACCACCTCGACATGGCCAAAGAGCTTGGCAAGGCGCCGAGCGTCGGGCAGTCGAAGTAAGCATCCTGCGAGGACGCCGGCCCGCCCGGCGTCCTCTCGTTAGCAACGATGCTCCTCTCCGCTTGTTGAGACAATCAATTCGCGGAGACCATCATGGCGCAGGACAAAACCCCGATATCCCGCCGGCAAATCGTCCACGCAGCGAGCGCCACGCTCGCTGCGGCTTCGCTGGCGTCATCGACAGCGAAAGGAAACACTGACATGCCCGAGCAGGACCTCATCGATCCCGTCACACGCTATCCGAAGCCGCCGTTCAAGAAACAGTCGCAGCCCTGGCCGGGCCTTGCCGGCCAGATGGAGCCGCGCCCGGATCATGGTGAGACCAGCTACAAGGGCTCGGGACGCCTTGCCGCCCGCAAGGCGCTGATCACCGGCGGCGATTCCGGCATGGGTCGCGCCGCCGCGATCGCTTACGCGCGCGAAGGCGCCGACGTCGCCATCAACTATCTGCCGGCGGAAGAGCCGGATGCGCAGGAGGTGATCGCGCTGATCAAAAAGGAAGGACGCAAAGGCCTTGCGATCCCCGGCGACCTCAAGGATGAGGCCTTCTGCAAGAAGCTGGTCGAGCAGGCGGTGCAGGGCCTCGGCGGGCTCGATATTCTCGTCAACAACGCGGCACGGCAGCAGACCCGCGCCTCGATCCTCGACGTCTCGTCGGAGGACTTCGACGCGACCATGAAGACCAATATCTACGCGCCGTTCTGGATCATCAAGGCGGCACTGCCGCATCTCAAGCCCGGCTCCTGCATCATCGGCACGACATCCGAGCAGGCTTACGACCCCTCGCCGGATCTTTACGATTACGCACAGACCAAGGCGGCGACGATGAATTATGTGAAGTCGCTGGCGAAGCAACTGGCGTCGAAGGGCATCCGCGTCAACGGGGTCGCGCCGGGGCCGATCTGGACGCCGCTCCAGGTCTCCGGCGGCGCCACGATGGAGAAGCTTGAAAAGTTCGGCGGCATGACGCCGCTCGGCCGTCCCGGTCAACCCGTCGAACTGGCCTCGATCTATGTTCAGCTCGCCGCGACTGACGCGAGCTATGCGACCGGCCAGGTGTATGGCTCCGCAGGCGGATCGGGACAGCCGTAGGAACGATCGTCGTCATCAGGTCGTTACAAAATCGTCATGGAGAACAGCTCGCCGATTTTCGACCGATGGCGCTTGTAACAGTCAAACCAACGCAGATCGATGTCGCGATCGCGAACGGGATCGCGGATCATACCAATCCGGAGCTCGAGCAGACCGCCGAGGCGCTGACCTGGGGCGCGGACGAGCATGTTCTGCTCGCCCTCGCCGCCGCGGGTTGGCTCTACACCCGGCTGCGACCTGCGGAAGAGCGCCGCACCGCCAATCACGTGCTGGCGGTTTCGATTGCTACGGCGATGCTGCCGCATATTCTGAAATCCGTGTTTGACCAGATCAGGCCCGACCGGCTGACCGTTCGCGGCCACCGCCGCGGCATCCCGTTCTCCGGACGGCCCCGTGACGCCTTCCCGTCTGGCCATGCCGTGCACATGGGCGCACTGGCATCCGCGGCCGGCTTGCTGCCACCGGCCCGGCGCCGCTTCGTCCGCGTCCTTGCGGCAGGCCTCTCGCTGACACGCGTCGCGCTGCTTGCGCACTGGGCCAGCGATGTCGTCGCAGGTTTTACTCTCGGCATTCTCGTCGAACGGATGCTGAGGCCGTGGACGCTGACAAGGCCGGCCCGCAGGCCGTCAGATCAAAGAGCCCGGTCATGACCGAATATGTCCTGCGCTTCATCGCCGGCGGCGTGATCGTGTCCATCTTCGCAATCCTCGGCGATATGCTGCGACCCAAGAGCTTCGGCGGCCTCCTCGGCGCCGCGCCATCGGTCGCGCTGGCCACACTTGGCATGGCGGTGGTCCAGCACGGCCCGCAATACGCCGCCGCCGAAAGCTGGACCATGATCTACGGCGCGGTTGCTCTCGCCTGCTACAGTCTCGCCGTCTGCCATCTCCTGGTGAGGTTTCGGCTTGCGGCGCTGCCCGCCACCATGATCGCCTTTGTCGTCTGGCTCGCAGTCGCCTTCGGCCTGCTCGTGAGTCTTGGAGGAGCAGCCTGATGCTGGTCAAGCTGTCATCATCGACGTTCAAGCAGACGCGCTGGTACGAATATGGCGTCCGCTTCCTGCTTGGCGGCTTCGCGACGGTTTTCGCAGGCATCGTCGGCGCGCGCTTCGGTGTCTCCACCGGCGGTCTCTTCCTCGCGCTCCCCGCCATCTTCTGCGCCAGCGCAACGCTGATCGAGAGTCACGAGCGCCGCACCAAGGAGAAGGCCGGTCTCAATGGACGGAGACGCGGGCAACAGGCGGCGGCCCTGGACGCTGTGGGGGCCGGCCTTGGAAGCATCGGCCTCGCAGCGTTCGCCGCCACCTTCTACGTCATGATATCGACAAGCGTTGTCGGCGCATTCGCGATTGCAATTCTGGCTTGGGCCATCGTTGCCGTGTCGGCGTGGTGGCTCAGGCGGAAGCTTCGCATCACCTCTCATCGCAAACAGCCCGAGGGCTGGCCGCGCTCAGCGAGCCGCCGCGGCCACGTTCCTTAGCGTCAGAAAGCCGTGCATCTCTGCGGCAATCTGCAGTTGCTCGATGCGCGTCGCGACAGAATCCCGCTGCAAGCCGTCGGGCAGGCCTGCCATCTCATGCTCAAGCCGCAGCCTCTGCGCGTCGAGACGTTGTTCGAATGTGTGTGGTTCAGACCGTTTTCGCATCTTCTGTCCTCGGTGGTTGCAGGCCGGAGCTGTTGGCCCAGCGCTCGACCTGTTCAATGACCTTCTGGTGGCTCGACCTCATTGGCTTGGGCCCTTCGAGCTCCTCGGAAAGCCTGCGGGGTAACCTGACTTCGTCCGTCATGGCCTATCTCCCTTTCCAAGATAATGCGCCTCCGCAAAAGTAGTTTCAATATAACTTATTGATTTTACTAGTGTTTCCTACTAATTTGGAGACGTTGAGGATTCTTGTGGAACTCCAGTCGAGTTTGCTCGTTGAGTAAACTACTCAACCTACTCAAACTACGTGATTGACCATGAACGATCTTCGCGCCGAGCGCCTGCAGGTCATGCTCTCGCCAGAAGAGTTGGCCGCAGTGGACGATTTCCGGTTCAAGCATCGCATGCCGACGCGTGCCGCCGCGGTTCGCGAGTTGCTCAAGTTCGGGCTGGCTTCCGTGGGCGTCGATGCGCTGGCCGGCTCGAAGTCCAGCAATTTCGGGGTGTTCGGCCGCGGGCCTGAGGGGCACACCGAAGGCAGCAACGAAGACTGACCGACACAGGCCTCACATCGCCAAACGGCCCCGGCACGGTGGGTGCCAGGGCCGTCCTTGGAGATTGCTTCCGGATCACCGGGGGCATGACAACCGGAAGCAATCTATCGACTCATCGCGCGTGGAATCGTTCCTCGCGCCTGTTAGCCGCTTGGTGCAGCGCCGGAATCATCCGGCGTCATGCCGGAGCCCGGCGTCTTGCTGTCGTCGTTCAGCTTCGGATCGCGCGTTGCTTCACGCGACGCCGAGCCCTTGGGATCCGTCTTGTGCACGGCCTGCGCACGCTGCTTGTCGCGCGGCTGCTCCTCTGCACGCTTGTCCTTGACGATGCCGTGGTCGGAATGCGCCATGATATCCTCTCGCTTGTCGTGATGTCTCGAAGCGGTTACGCGCCGGCACAACGAATGTTCCAGTGCGAGAGGCCGCAGCGCTAACTATGCACCGCGTGGATCGCAGCCGACGCATTTTCCAGATGCACCTGCCGCACCGTCGTCACGGTCGCGAACGCCACCGAGACGCCGAAGGCGAGAATGAATGAGAGAAGTGCCAGACGTGGAGCCATCGCAAAACCTCCTTCTGGAAACGACAAACCAACGCGATCGACTGTTCCTGTATCCTGCTAGATTGGTCGCTCACCATCCGTGAGCGGTCTCACACGCAGCTTCACGACAACGAGACTGCTCACGCATCCTGCGTTTGGAGGACGCGCACTTTCACCGGCGGGATTTCACCATCCAGCCAGTCCTGCTCGTTCGCCAGTGCCGTCCAGGCATTCGCCATACGTGAATAGCGATTATGGGCGGGCTGCCCTTCCGCGCGCTCGGCGAGCTGAAGGCAATTGTCGGCATTGTCCCTGAAGATGTCAGACTGTTTCATCAGGAAGATTTGGGGACGGAACTCTCGGGCCGCAACCGCCCTTACCGGATCTTAACGTCCGGGGAACTTCGCACGCCATCGGTCATTGGAAAGAGATGCGGATTCTTGTCGTCATCATCCTGGCCTTTTTCGGCACCGCGGCGCTTGCCGACAGCAACGGCGAACGTGCGCCAGCTGAACCTGCGCCGACCGCAACCGATGTCATCACCGGCCTTTACACATTCAGCCGCTTCCAGCAGGGCCTGCTCGAGAGCACCGACCTGAAGGGCAATGCGGAGGTGAAGAACCTCGCCGCCCTGCGCGCCGAAGAGGCCGCCAAGCGGGACGGCGCCCTGAAGCAGATTCAGGACGCGATCGGCACCGAGTCACGCGTCGGCAAGACAGCGCTCGCCAGCGCAAACCTTGCTGAGCCGGAGGATGCCGATGGGCCGACCTATGTCAGGCGCTTCTACGCTGCGCAGGTCACCGAATACGAGTCCGTCATCCTCCTGCTCGAGCGCTACCTGCGGGGACCCGACAATGCCGCGCTCACCACGTTCGCGCGCGAGCAATTGCCGATCCTGCGGACGCAGCTGAGGGACGCCGAGCGGACCATGGCGGATAAATAGGCACCTGCCTTTCCGGGCCATCGCCGGACAACCGGCCTCAAGCCCCACCGGCCCGCAAAAAAATCCCGGAACCGCATGGAACCATTTGCGGCCATTGCGGTTATCTGTGCCGGGCTGAGCAAAGCAGGTTCCATCCGAGTGTCGCACGTTGGCGCTTGATTTCGAATTTGGCTGACGCTCTATTTTGAACAGTCGCGTCACGCCTTGGATTCGGCCGACGCCTGCGGGGGAATGAGTATGAGCGACCTCGATTCCGGAGCTTCATCAAGGTCCGGTCGTCGCGTCCCGAAACCAAAACCCAACGGCACGTCAGACCCCGATTCCCGGCAGGAATTGTTGCTGGCCCTCCAGGCGATGCGCAGCGGTGACTTTTCCGTGCGGATGAGCAGCGACTATCTCGGCATCGACGGCAAGATTGCCGACACTTTGAATGAAATCATCGCCGCCAACCAGCGCATGGCGCAGCAGCTCGAACTGGTCGGCCAGGTGGTCGGGCGTGAGGGCAAGACCCGCCAGCGCGTGAAGTTTGGGCTTGCGAGCGGCTCCTGGGCCGACATGGAAGGCTCCGTCAACACGCTGATCGACGATCTCTTGTGGCCGACGCGCGAAGTGACGCGCGCCGTCGCGGCCGTGGCGCAGGGCGACCTGCTCCAGACCGTCAAGCTCGACGTCGACGGCCGCCCGCTCCGCGGAGAATTCCTGCAGTCGGCGACCATCGTCAACACCATGATCAAGCAGCTCGGCGTATTCACCTCCGAAGTGACGCGCGTGGCGCGCGAGGTCGGCACCGAAGGCAAGCTCGGCGGCCAGGCCCAGGTGCCGGAGGTGACCGGCGTCTGGAAGGATTTGACCGAGAGCGTCAACTCGATGGCGAACAATTTGACCAACCAGGTTCGCAACATCGCGGAGGTGACGATCGCGGTCGCCAACGGCGACTTGTCCAAGAAGATCACCGTCGACGTCCGCGGCGAGATCCTTCAGCTCAAGGAAGCCATCAACACGATGGTGGATCAGCTGCGCTCCTTCGCCTCCGAAGTGACGCGCGTGGCGCGCGAGGTCGGCACCGACGGCAAGCTCGGCGGCCAGGCCATCGTGCCCGGCGTCGCCGGCACCTGGAAGGACCTCACCGACTCCGTCAACGCGATGTGCGGCAACCTCACCGCACAGGTCCGCAACATCGCCAACGTGACCACCGCGGTGGCGCGCGGCGACCTCTCGCGCAAGATCACGGTGGATGTCCGCGGCGAAATCCTGGAGCTGAAAGACACCATCAACACGATGGTGGACCAGCTCAACTCGTTCGCTTCCGAAGTGACCCGCGTCGCGCGCGAAGTCGGCACCGAAGGCAAGCTCGGCGGCCAGGCGCAGGTGCCGGGCGTCGCCGGAACCTGGAAGGACCTCACCGACAACGTCAACTTCATGGCGTCGAACCTGACGGCACAGGTCCGCAACATCGCCGACGTCGCCACGGCCATCGCCGGCGGCGACTTGTCGAAGAAGATCACGGTGAACGTCTCGGGCGAGATCCTTCAGCTGAAGGAAACGCTCAACACCTGCGTGGACCAGCTCAACGCCTTCGCCGGCGAAGTCACCCGCGTCGCGCGCGAGGTCGGCACCGAAGGACGCCTCGGGGGCCAGGCCAACGTGCTCGGCGTCGCCGGCACCTGGAAGGATTTGACCGAGAGCGTCAACTCAATGGCGTCGAACCTGACTGCGCAGGTCCGCAACATCGCCGAGGTCACGACGGCGGTCGCCGGCGGCGACTTGTCGAAGAAGATCACCGTGGACACGCGCGGCGAAATCCTGGAGCTGAAGGACACCATCAACACCATGGTGGACCAGCTCAACGCCTTCGCCGGCGAAGTCACGCGCGTGGCGCGCGAGGTCGGTACCGAAGGCAAGCTCGGCGGCCAGGCCGTCGTGCGCGGCGTCGGCGGCACCTGGAAGGATTTGACGGACTCCGTCAACTCGATGGCCTCGAACCTGACCGGCCAGGTGCGTAACATCGCCGAAGTCGCGACCGCGGTCGCCAAAGGCGATTTGTCGAAGAAGATCACCGTGAACGTGTCGGGCGAAATCCTTCAGCTGAAGGAAACGCTCAACACCATGGTGGACCAGCTCAACGCCTTCGCCGGCGAAGTCACCCGCGTCGCCCGCGAGGTCGGCACCGACGGCAAGCTCGGTGGCCAGGCCGGCGTGCCCGGCGTCGCCGGCACCTGGAAAGACCTGACGGACTCCGTGAACTCGATGGCGGGCAACCTCACCGCCCAGGTCCGCAACATCGCCGAGGTCGCGACCGCGATCGCCGGCGGCGACCTCTCGCGCAAGATCACGGTGGACGTCCGCGGCGAGATCCTTCAGCTCAAGGACACCCTGAACACGATGGTCGACCAGCTCAACCGCTTCGCGGGCGAGGTGACGCGCGTGGCGCGCGAGGTCGGCACCGAAGGACGCCTCGGCGGCCAGGCCAACGTGCCCGGCGTCGCCGGCACCTGGAAGGATCTCACTGACAGCGTCAACTCGATGGCGGGCAACCTCACCGCCCAGGTCCGCAACATCGCCGAGGTGACCACGGCGGTGGCGCGCGGCGACTTGTCCCGCAAGATCACCGTGGACGTGAAGGGCGAAATCCTCGAGCTCAAGAACACCATCAACACCATGGTGGACCAGCTCAATGCCTTCGCCGGCGAAGTCACCCGCGTGGCGCGCGAGGTCGGCACCGAAGGCAAGCTCGGCGGTCAGGCTGAAGTGTCCGGCGTTGCCGGCACCTGGAAGGATCTCACCGACAACGTCAACTTCATGGCCTCGAACCTGACGGCCCAGGTCCGCAACATCGCCGAGGTCGCGACCGCGATCGCCGGCGGCGACCTGTCGAAAAAGATCACGGTGGACGTGCGCGGCGAAATCCTGCTGCTCAAGGACACCTTGAACACCATGGTGGAGCAGCTCCGCTCCTTCGCCGCCGAAGTGACGCGCGTGGCGCGCGAGGTCGGCACCGAAGGTCGGCTCGGCGGTCAGGCCGTCGTGCCCGGCGTCGGCGGCACCTGGAAGGACCTCACCGACAACGTCAACCTGCTCGCGGCGAACCTTACCACGCAGGTCCGCAACATCGCCGAAGTCACCACGGCGGTCGCGCGCGGCGACTTGTCCCGCAAGATCACCGTGGACGTGAAGGGTGAAATTCTCGAGCTGAAAAACACCATCAACACCATGGTGGACCAGCTCAACGCCTTCGCAGGCGAAGTCACGCGTGTCGCCCGCGAAGTCGGCACCGAAGGCGAGCTCGGCGGCCAGGCCCAGGTGCCTGGTGTGGCCGGCACCTGGAAGGACCTCACCGACACCGTCAACTTCATGGCGGCGAACCTCACCGAGCAGGTTCGCGGCATTGTCAAGGTGGTGACCGCCGTTGCGAACGGTGATTTGAAGCAAAATCTCACCGTGAAGTCGAAGGGCGAGGTCGCAGCGCTCGCCGACACCATCAACAACATGACCGAGACGCTCGCGACTTTCGCCGACCAAGTGTCGTCGGTCGCGCGCGAGGTCGGCGTCGAGGGCCGCCTCGGCGGTCAGGCCGACGTGCCTGGCGCGGCCGGCACCTGGAAGGACCTCACCGGCAACGTCAACCTGCTGGCGGCCAACCTCACCTCGCAGGTCCGCGCGATCGCGGAGGTCGCGACCGCCGTGACCAAGGGCGACCTCACCCCGTCGATCCAGGTCGATGCCCGCGGCGAGCTCGCCGAGCTGAAAGACAACATCAACACGATGATCACGAATCTCCGTCTGACGACGGACGTGAACACCGAGCAGGACTGGCTGAAGACCAACCTCGCCAAATTCACCAACATGCTTCAGGGCCAGCGCGATCTCGCCACGGTCGGCCGGCTGCTGCTGACCGAATTGTCGCCGCTGGTGAACGCCCATACAGGCGTGATCTACCAGGTCGAAAACGAGGACAGTCCGCAGCTTCTCCTGCTCGCCTCCTATGCCGGCGACGGCATCTATCCCTACCAGCGCGTGCTGCCACTCGGCGACGGCCTGATCGGACAATGCGCCCTCGACCGACGGCCGCGCGTCATCGCCGATATTCCCCCCGATGTTGTGCCGATCAACTCCGCGCTGTTCCGCGTCGCGCCGAAAAATCTCGTCGTGCTGCCGGTGCTGTTCGAAGGACAGGTCAAGGCGGTGATCGAGCTGGCCTCGCTGACATCGTTTACGACCTCGCAGATGACGTTCCTGGAACAGCTCACCGACTCCATCGGCATCGTGCTCAACTCGATCGAGGCGACGATGCAGACCGAAGGCCTGCTCAAGCAGTCGCAGCAGCTGGCCGGCGAGCTCCAGACCCAGCAGCGCGAATTGCAACAGACCAACGACCAGCTCGAGCAGAAGGCGCAGCAGCTCGCCGAACGCAACGTCGAAGTCGAGCGCAAGAATCAGGAAATCGAGCAGGCCCGCCGCGCGCTCGAGGAAAAGGCGACCGAGCTCGCGCTGACCTCGAAATACAAGTCCGAATTCCTCGCCAATATGAGCCACGAGCTGCGCACGCCGCTGAACTCGATCCTGATCCTGGGACAGCAGCTCACCGACAATCCGGACGGCAATCTCTCCGGCAAGCAGGTCGAATTCGCCCGCACCATCCACGGTGCCGGCACCGACCTGCTCAACCTCATCAGCGACATCCTCGATCTCTCCAAGATCGAGTCCGGCACGGTGACGGTCGACGCCGAGGAGATCCTGACCGCGAACCTGCTCGATACCGTCGGGCGGCCGTTCCGGCACGAGGCAGAGAACCGCGGCCTGTCGTTCAAGATCGACGTCGATCCGAACCTCGCGCGCAGCATCGTCACCGACTCCAAGCGCCTGCAACAGGTTCTCAAGAACCTGCTCTCCAACGCCTTCAAGTTCACCGCCGAAGGCGAGGTGCGCCTGAAGGTCGCCGCCGCGGTCGGCGGCTGGGGCACGGATCACCCGGTGCTGAACTCCGCGCCGGCGGTGATCGCGTTCGAAGTGTCCGACACCGGCATCGGCATTCCCCTGGAGAAGCAGAAGCTCATCTTCGAGGCGTTCCAGCAGGCGGATGCCGGCACAAGCCGCAAATACGGCGGCACCGGACTTGGTCTTGCAATCAGCCGCGAGCTTGCAGGCCTGCTCGGCGGCGAAATCCATCTGCGCAGCGCGCCGAGCAAGGGTTCGTCCTTCACGCTCTATCTGCCGCTGAAATATTCCGGCCCGACGCTCGCCCCACGTCCTGCGCCCGCGCCCCAGCAACACGGCCAGCCCCAGGCGCTGCAAATGGCCGCGCCCGAGCTACCGCGGGTCATCGAGCAAATTCCCGACGACAGGCTCAGTCTCGAGCCCGGCGACAGCATCCTGCTCATCGTCGAGGACGACCCGCACTATGCGCGCATTCTGGTCGATCTTGCGCGCGACAAGGGCTTCAAGGTGCTGGTTGCCGCGCGCGGCGCCGAAGCACTCGAGCTTGCCAAGCAGTACCAGCCGCGGGCCGTCTCGCTCGATGTGTTCCTGCCGGACATGCTGGGCTGGACGGTGCTGAGCCAGCTCAAGCACAATCCGCTGACGCGGCACATCCCCGTGCAGATCATCACGCTGGACGAGGACCGTCAGCACGCGCTGGCCCGCGGCGCATTCTCCTTCGTCAACAAGCCGACCACGACCGAGGGCGTCTCGGCTGCATTGACCCAGATCAAGGAATATGCGCGGCCACGGCGCAAGCGGCTCCTGATCGTGGAGGACAACGAGGCCGAGCAGCTGTCGATCCGCGAGCTGCTGCATCACGACGACATCGAGATCATCACGACCGATACCGGTGCCGGCGCACTCTCGACGCTGCGCGAAGCGCCCTGCGATTGCGTGGTGCTCGACCTCAGGCTGCCCGACATGAGCGGCTTCGAGGTACTGGACCAGATCCGCAACGACGAGGCGCTGTCGAATGTTCCGGTGGTGGTCTTCACCGGCCGCGAGCTCTCGGCGGAAGAAGACGCGGAACTTCACACCATGGCGCGCAGCATCGTGGTCAAGGGCGTGGAATCGCCGGAACGCCTGCTCGACGAGACCGCCTTGTTCCTGCATCGCGTGATCACGGAACTGCCGGTCGAGAAGCAGCGCATGCTGGAGAAGCTGAACAGTTCCGACGAGGATTTGATCGGCAAGACCGCCCTGCTCGTCGACGACGACGCCCGCAACATCTTTGCGCTGTCCAGCGTGCTGGAACGGCGCGGCATGAAAGTGCTGACGGCCACGACCGGCCGCGAGGCCGTGACGCTGGTCGAATCCAACCCGGAGATCGCCATCGTGCTGATGGACATCATGATGCCGCAGATGGATGGCTATCAGACCATCGGCGTCATTCGCGAAAATCCGGCCTTCGCCCGCCTTCCGATCATCGCGCTGACCGCCAAGGCGATGAAGGGCGACCGCGAGAAATGCCTGGAAGCCGGCGCGTCCGACTACCTCGCCAAACCCGTCAACACCGATCAATTGCTGCTTGCGATCCGCATGTGGCTGCACCGCTGAGGTTGGATCCGCGAATGGACCACGAAAAGGTCAACATCCTCCTCGTCGACGATCAGCCGGCCAAGCTGCTCGCCTATGAGGTGATCTTGAAGGAACTCGGCGAGAACCTCGTGATCGCCTCGTCGGGCCGCGAGGCGCTGGAGGTGCTGCTCAAGACCGAGGTCGCGGTGATCCTGGTCGACGTCTGCATGCCCGAGCTCGACGGTTTCGAGCTTGCGGCGATGATCCGCGAGCATCCGCGCTTCCAGAAGACGGCGATGATCTTCATCTCGGCCATACAAGTCAGCGACATCGACCGCCTGCGCGGCTACGAGATGGGCGCGGTCGACTACGTGCCGGTCCCGGTCGTGCCGGAAGTGCTGCGCGCCAAGGTCAAGGTGTTTGCCGAGCTCTATCGCAAGACGCGCGAGCTCGAGCGGCTGAACCGGGATCTCGAAGACCGCGTGCGCGCGCGCACTGCCGAGCTCGAGAATTCCACTGCAAAGCTGCGCGAGAGCGAAGAGCGGCGCAGCATGGCGATCGCCGCCGGCAAGATGGGGTCCTGGGACTGGGACTGGGTCAACGGCGACTGGATGTGGGACGAGGGCCAGTACCGCATTTTTGGCGTGACACCGGAGACCTTCAACGTCACGTCGGCGAACATCCAGGCGCTGCTGCACCCGGATGACGTCGACCAGTTCGGCCAGGCGATCGCCGCGTTCAATACCGGCGCGCACGCCTATGAAGGCGAGTTTCGCGTCAGCCGACCCGATGGCGAAGTGCGCTGGTGCGTCGGCACGGCGGCTGCGACGGTGGACCCGGGCGGCCGCGTGGTGCGCGTGAGCGGCGTCACCGTGGACATCACCGAACGCAAACGCGCGGAAGAAAGGCAAAACCTGCTGGCGCGCGAGGTCGATCATCGCGCCAAGAACGCGCTGGCGCTGGCGCAGTCGATCGTACGCCTCACCCGTGCCGACGAGGTCAAGGCTTACGTCAACGCGGTCGAGGGGCGCATCAATGCGCTGGCGCGCGTGCACACGATCCTCTCGCTGTCGAGCTGGCAGGGCGCAGAACTCTCCAGGCTGATCGACGAGGAGCTAGCGCCCTACTCGCTCGGCGGCCAGATCAAGCTGACGGGACCGGAGGTGCAGTTGATGCCGGCCACCGCCCAGACGCTGGCGCTGGCGCTGCACGAGCTCTTCACCAATTCGGCGAAGTATGGTGCGCTCTCGACGCGCGCGGGACGGCTCGCGATCGACTGGCAGGTCGAGGACGATCACCTCACATTGACCTGGGACGAAACCGGCGGTCCGCTGGTGAGGACACCGAAATCCCGCGGCTTCGGCACGCGGAGCCTGCTTGCCAGTGTGGAATCGCAACTCGGCGGACAGGCGGATTTCGACTGGCGCTCCGAGGGCCTGCTGTGCCGCCTGGAAGTGCCGCTGACGCGGAAGACCACGGCACCGGCGGCTGCGGGCACGTTCGACGCGGCTCCTTCCGAAGCCCTTCAGCGAGCCTCGGGCTAGCGCGCGCCGACGACCCGCAATCGCGGCATCGGCGGCAATTCGTCCGCGACGCGTCCTTCCAGCCAGGCTTCAGTCTGCGAGAGATCGCGCAACGCCCGCGCATAGCGGCGGGCTGCACTGCGCTCGGCACCGCGCGGCAGCTTGCGCGCCTTGCGCAGCATGTCCGCGGCCGCGTTACGATACGCCAGCGAGCGATAGAGATAGACGACCTTACCCATATCGAATGTTCCCGTGTTGTCGGCGTTCATCGTCGCAAGGCCGGCATGAACGTCGGATGAAGCGGCGGATGACAAATCCTTCATCACGATGGAACCCGCAACCGATGTCCGCGTTTGCATGCACATCGTGAGGTGGTTCCATGCGCGCAAAAAAGTCGCCGGGCCTCATTTCCCCGACCGGAATCATCAGGCTGATGACGCACACAATGATGGGTGCAGCTCTCGGCCTTTCTTTCAGTCTGGCGCTCATCCTGTTCAATCCGGCCGTCGCAAATTTGCTGAATCACGGCGGCGATTCAGCCGCGATCGTTTTCGTCGTCACCCTGGTGACGACCTTCGCGATCGGCGCGACCCTCACGGGCGTCGTGTTCATCATCGCCGAGAACAAGGAATCTTGAAGCGCACGTGAAGTGTCTGGAGCGCTTTACGCCGGAACTCCTGCGACGAACGGCGGTTGGCTGCCTGCGTCAATTTAACTCAGGGAGTTCCCGCGCATGACAACCACCAAACTCGCTCTCGCCGTGATGCTGGCAACCGGCCTCGCCGCTGCCCCGTTCGCCGCACAAGCCAAGTCGCACAAGGCGAAGCACGAATCCTCGACCTCGTCCTCGTCCTCGCAGACGACAGGCGCGAACACGAAATCGAAGGGTGCCGATCCCTCCGGCCAGGGTGGTTCCGGTCCCGGCTCCGATCAGGGCGGCACCATGACCAACAACAAGAGCGGCACAAGCAATTCCAAGTAAGCTCACAAGTGAGCTCGGCCGAGACAGCGATTGATGGCCCCGCGACGACGCGGGGCTATCTTGCGTTGGTGCGCAAGCTCGTTGGATGTCAAAGCGCTTGTCGAGCAGCATCCGCTTTCACGAGATGCTCAAGCTGTGCGCGCTTGCGTGCGATCAGAAGCTGGGCTGCGGCATGGTCAAGGCCCGCGCGCTGAAGCTGTCGGATCGCAGAGCCGAGTTCGAGAATCTCGGCGCGCAGCTTTAGAATCCGGTACGTGTCCGGGTCTTCCTCCACCGCACGCTCCCAAAGCTCTCAGCGGCGCGCGATCACGCGCAGCGGAATGCTGACGGTTTTCGTCGCGCGCAAACGCACGCGGTCACGGACGTTGGGCAGAACATCGCCGCCACCGGCCGCCTTCCATTCGCCGATCAGCAGGTTGATTTTCCGGCGCAGATCCATCTGCGCCCGGGCCTTTTCCGTGCAGTCGCGGTCGCGATCGACGAGGTCGCGGACGGACGCCTCCATATCGGCCATTTCCAGCCTCAAGGCGCTGATTTTACGTCGAATTTCATTAATTCTGTTGTCCATGGCTTGTTAGAACAAAATAAGAACATATAGTCAAGTCACGATTTCAGAACGGAGAGCTCCAATGCAGGTTCAAGGTAAATACGACGCCAAGGCTTTTTTCGAAGCCAAGGCATTTTCCGACGCCAAGATTTTCCTCAGCGAGCAGATGACGCGGGCGCAAGGCCTGAAGTTGAAGCGACTGAGCGAGGAAGCCTATCAGCCCGCGCAATACGACCGCGCCCTGTCATTCAGCGAAGCCGCGCGCCGCATCCAGGTGCTTGAAACCGAGATCGAGCTCGCGAACTCCTTCTAGGCGCGCAGCCGGCGCGCTTGGAACGTTGGGTCAGCACTACGGTTCTTTCCCCGGGCCAAGGGAGAGAGTTGATGGCACGCAAGGCAAAGAAGCGCCGCTATTCGCGCAGCGCCGGCAGTGATGTCGAACGCGAGATGCGCCGCTACAAGAAGGGTACCGCGAAGAGCGGGCCGGGCGGTCGCGGCGGACGCGTGAAGAGCCGCAAGCAGGCGATCGCGATCGGCCTGTCGGAGGCGCGCGCGAAGGGCAAGAAGGTCCCGAAGAAAAAGAAGACGGCGTCGAAACGGAAGACGGCCAAGAAAACGGCGGTCAAGAAAAAGACCGCCACGAAGAAGACGAAGAAGAGTTCGAAGCGCAAATCCGGCAAGCGCTGACGCGACGTCAGATCATGCTGCCCGGCATGAAGCAGCGGATGGAAATCCCGAACGCGGTCTTCACCGGCCACACCATGGTGTGGCCCGCCCGGTTCGGCTCGGTGATGACGGCCTCGTCAGGCACGTCGACCCACTGCCCGTCCACCCGCACGCGGTAGTGCCCATCGTGCGATTCCCAATCCGGATCCGAGACGGCAAAGCCATCGGCATCCGAGCAGCACGGTCCGAGATGGCTGCGCAAACTGTCGAACCAGGGCTTCAAGGGTGAGTTGGCGTAGCGACCGTCGTCACGCCCCAGGGCGCTTCCAGTCGTCAGCACGATTGGCGCCGCCAGCAGCGCACATGTCAGCGAGAGCTTCAATCGATCCATGTCGGCACCGATCAAATGCGAACGACCGGCTCCACAAGACGGCCGGGGGTTCGAAGTTCCACGCTTGCGATTCGTCTTGGCGGCTTCATTGCCGCCAAAGCTCATCCGCGATTCCAAAGTGTGACGAGCGAACACGGCTTTTTCGGACGAGCCCGTCACCAATGCTGCCGTTAACGAGAATGTTATCGGCAGGCCTGTGGGTATCTCCCGGTGAGCACAAAAAAAGGCGGCCCGCAGGCCGCCTTTTGAATTGCCGTCGAAAGCTCAAGAGTTAGGCGAGCGGCACGGCGACGAACCGGGTCGCTTCCGCATTCTTCACCTGCAACAGCACGCTGTTCTTGCCCGACGATTTGGCCTGCGCCAGCTCGGAACGGACCTCGCCGACATTGGCGACGGGCTTGCCGCCAACATTGAGGATGATGTCGCCGGTCTGGATGCCGCGCTGCGCTGCCGGTCCCTGCGGATCGACTTCGGTGACGACGACGCCCTTCTCGCCGGCACCCTGGACGTCGCCGGCCGGTGCCAAAGCGAGACCAAGCCGCGGCGTGCCTGCGTTCGGCTGCATCTTGCCATCATCGGCCTTGGCCTGCCGCTCGTTCGGCAGTTCGCCGAGCGCCAGCGTCACCGTCTTGCTGTCGCCCTTGTGGAAGACGTCGAGCTTCACGGAGCTGCCCGGCGCCAGCGTGGCGATGGTGCGGGCGAGATCGCGGGAGTCCTTGACCGCGGTGCCGTTGACGGCGGTGATGACGTCGCCGGCCTCGATGCCGGCCTTCGCCGCCGGGCTGCCGTCCTGCGGATTGTCGACGATCGCGCCGCGCGCTTCCTTGAGGCCGAGGCTGTCGGCGATCTCGGCGGTGACCGGCTGCACCTGCACGCCGAGCCAGCCGCGGGTGACCGCGCCCTTGTCCTTCAACTGCGCGACGACGAGCTTGGCGGTCGTGGCCGGAATGTCGAAGCCGATGCCGACCGAGCCGCCGGACGGCGAATAGATCGCGGTGTTCACGCCGATCACATTGCCGTTCATGTCGAAGGCAGGACCTCCGGAATTGCCCTTGTTGATCGGCGCATCGATCTGGATGAAATCGTCATAGGGGCCGTTGCCGATATCGCGGCCGCTGGCCGAGACGATGCCCGCCGTCACAGTACCGCCGAGGCCGAAGGGGTTTCCGACCGCGACCACCCAGTCGCCGATCCGCGGCTTCTGGTCTGCGAATTTGACGAAGGGAAAGTCCTTCTTGCCGTCGACCTTGATCAACGCGAGATCGGTCTTCGGATCGGTGCCGACCACCTTCGCCGTGTAGACAGAGCCGTCATCCATCGTCACCTGCACCGACTCGGCGTGATCGACGACGTGGTTGTTGGTCACGGCAAAGCCGTCAGCCGAAATGAAGAACCCGGAACCCTCGCCCGTGATCGTCTGGTGGCGCTGGCGCGGCATGCCATTCGTGCCACCCGGACCACGGAAGCCGAACTGCCGCGAGAACTGGTCGAACGGCGAATTTTCGTCCGAATCCATCCGGTTCTGCTGGAACATCGCGCTCTTCTCGTTGTCCTGGTCGATCTTGACCCGCACCGAGATGACGGCGGGTTTGACCTTGCTGACGAGATCGCCGAAGCCCGGCGGCGTCGCAGCGGACTCGGCAGCCTGAGCCGGCGCAACGAAGGAATTGATGCCAAACGGCGAGGCGCCGGGCGAGGCAGCGAGCACGGCCACGCCAAGCGCAGCCACGGTGCCGAGCAGCGCCAGCCGGCGCGGCTTCAAGATCGTGCGAGACGTCGTGGTGTCGGAATTGACGCGATCGTTCATGTCGAAATGTCCATGTTGGGTAAGTCGCCTTGCACCCAACATGGACATCTTCACCTTACAGCGTCCCGTCCGTCCGATTAAATCTTGGCAAAGGTGCTCCGGCCGGCCCGGAGGACCCTCATCGCGGCTGAACCTTTGATGCAGCTCAACGCGAGCCCCTCGCACGGTGAAAGACTGCGGCCATCGGATGATGTCCATCGCAGGTACGCCATGTACAAGGATATTCTGGTCCACGTTCCGACCGAGCGCCCGATGCGTGCCCTGATCGACGGCTCGATCTCGCTTGCGGCCAAGCTCAACGCACACATCGACGCGGTCGCTGTCGGCTATGTCGCAAGCAGTGCGGCTTACATCATGGAGGGCGGCGCTGCCGTGGCGGCCGTGTTCGAGCTGGAGCGCGAGCGCGCGATGGAACGCGCGGAGGCGGCGCTCGAGGTGTTCAGGAGCGGAGCGGCCAACGCCGGGATTTCCTGCACCTGCCATCCGCTCGGTGCGGTCCCGGTCGATGCGAGCGCCTCGATCGGTGAGATGGCACGGCTGCACGATCTCAGCATCGTGCTTCAGCCGGATCCGGCACAAAGCTCTTCCGACAACGACATCCCCGGCGAGATCCTGTTCCAGTCGGGCGGCCCGGTGCTGTTCCTGCCCCACACCTTCCGCGGGACCTTCCGGGCGAAGCGGATCGGCATCTGCTGGGACGGCAGCCGCCTCGCCGCCCGCGCCATGCGCGACGCAGCTCCGTTCCTGGCTCGCGCCGAAGAGATCGTGATCATCACGATCAACGAAGCCGACGCCACTTCGGAGGAAGCGTCCTCCGGCAATCTCGCAAGGCATCTCGGCCGGCGTGGACTATCGACCCGCACGGTCGGCCTGTCCGCCGCCCGCGCCGACATCCAGCCGACCATCCTGTCGCTCGCGGCCGACGAGAGCCTCGACGTTCTGGTCATGGGTGGCTACGGCCATTCGCGCTTGCAGGAACGCTTCCTCGGCGGCGTCACCCGCGCCATGCTGGAGGCCATGACGGTCCCGACGCTGATGTCGCATTAGCGAGGCGGTGCAACGCCCTCACGCTGCGACGGGGGTCTCCCACGCCGCAGCTGAGATGGCGTCGTCCTCGCGTTGCGCATTGCACGCGTCGAAATGCGTTTTCAGCGCGATCTCGGCGAGATATTCGAAATGTTCGGCCTGGCCGAGGAGCTGCCAGTTCTGGAGCGGCCGGTAGGCCGCCTGCTGGCGACAGAGGGACGCCAGCGCCCGGTAGCGACGTACGTTCTCCATGAGACCCTCCCTCGCATTCAAAGGGCTTATCGCCTGGATTTGCGTCATGCCGATGGCGGTTGTGCAAAACATTTTTTGCGCGCCAATTCGCCTCACCGGCTTGCTTCTAGGAAGCACGCGGGGGCGCATTGGTTCCTATTCGCGAACCCAGGTGTGGAACTCGTTAAACCCGCTAGGCGTAGCGGCGACGCTCGACATTGATGCCGATCAGATCGAGATACCGTTCGATCGGTTCGGGCCGGCCGATGAGATAACCCTGCATCTCCTCGCAGGCCTCGCCCGCCAGGAAGGCCCGCTGCGCCTCCGTCTCCACCCCTTCCGCGACGACCGGAATGTGCAGGGCACGTGCAAGACTCAGGACGGCCCGCACGATCTCGGCCGATTGCGGCTTCGCTTCGAGGTTGGAGATGAAGCTGCGATCGATCTTGATCTTGTCGAACGGGAAGGACTGGAGATAGGACAGCGAGGAATAGCCGGTGCCGAAATCGTCCATCGCGATGCGGATGCCGAGCGCCTTCAGGCGGCGGAGCAGCGTGAGTGCACGGGCGAAATCGCCGATCAGCACACCCTCGGTGATCTCGACCTCGAGCCGGGTCGGCGCCAGCGCCGTTTCCAACAGGATCTGGTGAATGGACCGCTCGAGGTCGCCGGCCTGGAACTGGACCGGCGAGAGATTGACCGCAACCTGCAACGGCCGCGGCCAGGACGCGGCTTCGCGGCACGCTTCGCGCAAGACCCATTCGCCGATCTGGATGATCAGCCCGTTCTCCTCGGCCAGCGGAATGAACTGGTCGGGCGGCACGATGCCGCGCGTGGGATGATCCCAGCGCACCAGCGCCTCGAAACCGATGACCTCGCCGTCGATCCGCGCCTGCGGCTGAAAATAAACGAGGAGCTGATTCTGCTCCACCGCCTGCCGCAGATCGTGCAACAGCAGCCTGCGGTCGCGCAGCTCGCGGTCCGTCTCGGATTCGAAGAAGCACACCCTGCCCCGGCCCTCGCGCTTGGCGCGATAGAGCGCTGAATCCGCATTTGCGAGCAGCGTGGCGGCGTCCACGCCGTCATCCGGATAGATCGCGATGCCGACGCTCAGGCCGACATGGGAGAGATAATCGTCGACCTCGAGCTCGTTGCCGATCGCCTCGACCAGGCGTTCGCCGAGCGCCAGCACCTCTTCGCGGCAGACACCGTCCGGCATAAGGATCGTGAACTCGTCGCCGCCGATGCGGGCGACAAAGGCGCCGTCGGCCTCCGCGGCAAGCCGCTCGGCCGCCGCCCGCATCAGCATGTCGCCGACCGGATGGCCGAACACGTCGTTGACTTCCTTGAAGCGGTCGAGATCGAGACTGAGCACCGCAAAACCGGTGGACGCCTCCTGCGCCCGCTCCAGCCGTTCACCCAGCACCGCGTTGAAGGCACTGCGGTTCGGCAGGTCGGTCAGGGCGTCGTGACGGGCGAGATGGCTGATCCGCGCCTCGTTGGTGATCCGCTCGGTCACGTCCTCGATGACGCCGACGAGATATTGAGGCGCGCCGTTTCCGTCGCGAACCAGCAGCTTCCGCGAATTGACCAGGCGATCATGGCCCTTGACGCCGACATCGAGCAGGTGTCCCTCCAGGAACATCGGCGTGCCGCTGTCGACGACGCGGCGGTCCTGCTCGCTGACGACGCGGGCGATATCCTGCGGAAAGATCTGCTCCGGCGTCTTGCCCAGCATCTTGTCGCGCGGCATCCCGTAATATTCTTCGCCGGCGCGGTTGAGCAGAATGTAGCGGGAATCCTTCGCGTCCTTGGCGAATACGGCGATCGGAATGTTCTCGATGATGCTGTCGAGAAATTCGCGCGCCCGCAGCAGATCCTGTTCGGCACGCCTGTGCGTTTGCTCGAGCTCCTCGATCATCAGCTTGATCGCACGGTCGGTGCGGCGGCGATCGCGATCGCTCTCCTCATAGGCCGCGCTGACAAGCTCGCCGAGCCGCGTCAGGTCGACCTGCCCGTATTCGTCGGTCGCCTGGCGAATTTGTCTTGCCAGCAGGCGATGCGTGGTCACGCGGCCGTCTCCGCGATCATGGTCACGGTCATGGTCTGGTTGTGCAACTCGCAGCGCCCGGACGCGGCCGGGGGTGCAATCTCGCCGTAGGAGTAGAAGCCGATGCGGACGACGTCGTCGCCGAGCTCGGCGGCAACCGCATCCAGCTCGTCCTGCGTGCGCTGGCCCATCACTTTGCGCCGACCGGTGCAACTCACCAGGATCGCAAGCTTGGCGCCCTCGATCCCGTCGGCGAGCGCGCTGCGCGCCTGCCGGCCCGCCTCGCCCGCGCCGGCGGCGAGGCTGTCGAAATTGGCGCGCATCAGCTGTGCGGTGCATCCTTCCGGAATGTCGGCGGCGAACGTCAGGGTGCCCGCATCGCGATCCACCGCAAAGACGGAGCGCACGATCTGCCGCTCCGGTTCGGATTCGTCGTGAATGCGCAGGGGAAACGCGAGGCCCGAGCCCGGCATCGCCGCGACTTCCTCCTCACCGAGATAGCGGGTGTAAAGATCGAGTGGCGGCTCGCCATCGAGCTCGACCACGACAGGCCCCTCCGACTTCGTCACCTTGCGCCGCGGCCCGAACACGTCCCAGCCACCGGCACAGCCATGCGCGAAACGGAAGGACGTGCCATAGAAGCCGATCGCGGCAATGCGGTTCGGCAATGCCTCGCCGTCGGCTCCGACCAGGGTCTGCTCGAGCTTGGTGCCGTCGCCGGCCAATCCGCCGGTGACCAGCACGTCCGGGCCCAGGACTTCGGTGATCCCCGCGATCAACTCATTGCCGTTCACGTTCAATCCATCGCAGAGGACGAACACGCCCGCGAGATCCGGCGCCGCCAGCTGGCGGGCGAAATGTGCGCCGCTGGCCCGCGACAGATCGCGGGATTCGATCGTCTCGTTCACGACCCGCACTTGCGTCCGGGCAAAATGCAGGGCGACAGCAACGATCACGTCGTCGGCGATGTCGTCACCGTGGATTTGGCCGCCGGTGCTGCAACCGACGATATGGCTGTCGGGATAGAGACCGCGCAGCTCGCGATAGCGCTCACCGCCCGCCAGCCTCTCCCGGCCGCCGAAATAGAGCACGAGCTGTGCGGGCTCGCGCAGAGCATTCGCTCCGCGCCAGCCATGGGCAGCATTCCAGTGGAGATATTGAATGTGCATCCGCGCGCTCTCTGCGGTCCTTGAACCACAGATTGTGGCGCGGCGCATTGCGTCGCAGTTAATCGCGCGCCTGCTTCACGACCGTTGGTTACCCCGGCCTGAAGGGGATTGCGCATTCCCGATCATTTCTCCGTAGCAGCCCGGAGAAACGCCGCACATGCGCGCTACGCCTCCGTAATCTACCGGATGCGAGCAGCCTCGCCAGTGCGCAGAGACTGCACGGAACTATGCTGCAACTCTGGAACCCTGCCGGCTTCCGCCGCAGCCCGAATGGCGGAGATGTTGCTCGCATAATCTGCACTGTTCCCACCACGGAACACAGCGGAGCCCGCCACGAGTGTGTCGGCACCCGCGGCAGCCACCGCGGCGGCATTGTCGCGCGTGACACCCCCATCGACCTCGAGCCGGATCGGCCGATCCCCGATCACGCTTCGAATGCGCCTGATCTTGTCGAGCTGGGAATCGAGAAAGGACTGGCCGCCGAAGCCAGGATTGACCGTCATCACCAGCACGAGATCGAGGCGATCGAGCACATATTCAATCGCGCTCTCGGGTGTCGCCGGACACAGGCTGACACCGGCCTTCTTGCCAAGTGAGCGGATGGCCTGGAGTGAGCGGTCGAGATGCGGGCCGGCTTCTGCGTGGACGGTGATGACGTCCGCCCCCGCCTTTGCGAACGCCTCCAGATAGGGATCGACAGGCGCGATCATCAGATGCACGTCAAAGATCTTCGACGTCACCGGCCGGACAGCCTTGATGACATCGGCGCCATAGCTGATGTTTGGCACGAAGTGTCCGTCCATGACATCGCAGTGGATCCAGTCGGCGCCGGCGGCGTCGATCGCCGCGATCTCCTCGCCGAGGCGCGAAAAGTCCGCGGCCAAGATCGACGGAGAGATGATGATGTTCCTGGTCATGGCTTGGCACTCCGCGCGTCGGCTCCACCGCTGAAGACGCGGCTCGCCAGGACGTCGATGGGATCGATCGTTTCGAGATCGGCGACATCGAGCATGCGGTCGAGATCCGACACCAGACGGTCGGCCTGCCGCAGCCGGATGCGATCGACGGCGTTGCGGATAGAGCGCGCGTTGGAGAAGAACGGCTGGGTCCGTCGCAGCGCGATGTATTTCTCGAAAGCTTCGCGCGCCGCCGCCGAGAGGCGGTAGCCCCGCTCCTTCAACATCAATTCCGCGATGACGAGCAGCTCGGCTTCCGCATAATCCGGAAAGTCGATGTGATGGGCGATGCGGGAACGAAAGCCGGGATTGGAGGCGAAGAAGTTCGTCATCCGCTCGCCATAACCGGCGAGGATCACGACGAGGTCCTCGCGCTGGTTCTCCATCACCTGGAGCAGGATCTCGATCGCCTCCTGGCCATAGTCGCGCTCGTTGTCGGGCCGGTGCAGGTAATAGGCCTCGTCGATGAAGAGCACGCCGCCCATCGCCTTCTTCAAGATCTCCTTCGTCTTCGGCGCGGTGTGGCCGATATATTGCCCGACGAGATCGTCGCGTGTCACCGAGATCACCTGCCCGCGCCGCACGAAACCGAGGCCGTGCAGGATTTTCGCCATGCGCAGCGCCACGGTGGTCTTGCCGGTGCCGGGATTGCCGGTGAACGACATGTGCAGCGTCGGCGGCGCCGAGGCCAGCCCTGCACGCTGGCGGATGCGCTCGATCAGCAGGAGCGATGCGATCTGGCGCACGCGATTCTTGACCGGCCGGAGGCCGATCAGCTCCTGCTCGAGCTGTTGCAGTGTGCCGGTGATCCCGGCCGCCTCGGCCTCCTTGCGGAGATCGAAATGGGTCTCGCTGGTTTCAGCAGTCGTCGCATGAGGGATATCAAGCATCGGAACCTCGAAGAAAAGAGCTTCGCCGCGGGGGAGCGGCGAAGCAGTGGTCCGCCAAGGGAACGGAGCAGGGAGTGCTCCGCGCGGAGGAGACCGACTTAAGTCGACGCGTGCGCGGCTGGCCTTCGCACCGTGGTGTAGCGGATGGCCCGGCCGCCGACTTCCTGCCGCACCAGGTCGAACTCGACCTCCTGCGGCGGCCGGTTGACCAGGAACGAGATCCGCACCGATTCCCAGCCGTGGCTGGAGTCGAAGCCGCTGATGCGGATGTAACGGTCGCCGTAGACCCTGCGGCATTCGGCGAGCTCCATCATCACGCCGGCAGCGTCCTGGAGGTCGAACATCGGCAGACCCCACATCTCCCAATAGGTGCTGCGGGGATGCGGGTCGTCAGTGAACTCGATGTTCACTGCCCAGCCGTTGGCGAGGCAATATTGCACCTGCTTGGTGATCTGGTCGTCGGTCAGGTCAGGCAGGAACGAGAAGCAGCCCTGGGTCAGTTTCATGTTCAGTCTCCTCAAACGGTTTCCAGCGCGGTCGGCACGAAGTCCGGCGTGTCGGTGGATTGATAGTTGAAGGTGACGTCCTTCCAGACCTCGAGCGCAGCCTTCAGCGGCGTGCAGGTCTCCGCTGCCCTGGCCAGGATCTCCGGACCCTCATGGACGTAATCGCGGCCCTCGTTGCGGGCGAGGATCATCGCTTCCAGCGCCACGCGGTTGGCGATTGCGCCCGCGGCAATCCCCATGGGATGGCCGATGGTGCCGCCGCCGAATTGCAGCACGACGTCCTCGCCGAGCAGATCGAGCAGTTGATGCATCTGGCCGGCATGGATGCCGCCGGACGCCACCGGCATCATCTTGTTCAGGCTGGCCCAGTTCTGGTCGAAGAACAGGCCATGCTCGAGTCTGGTCGGATTGAAGTCCTCGCGGCAGACGTCATAATAGCCGCGCGTGGTGTTGGGGTCGCCTTCGAGCTTGCCGACGACCGTGCCGGCATGGATGTGGTCGACGCCGGCAAGCCGCATCCACTTGGCGATGACGCGGAACGACACGCCGTGGCTCTTCTGCCGCGTATAAGTGGAGTGACCGGCGCGGTGCAGATGCAGGATCATGTCGTTGCGCCGCGCCCACTTGGCCATGGACTGGATCGCGGTATAGCCGATCACGAGGTCGATCATGACGATGCATGACCCGAGCTCCTTCGCGAACTCCGCACGCTCGTACATGTCCTCCATCGTCCCCGCGGTGATGTTCAGGTACGTGCCCTTGACCTCACCGGAAGCTGCCTGCGCGCGGTTCACCGCTTCCATGCAATAGAGAAAACGGTCGCGCCAGTGCATGAAGGGCTGCGAGTTGATGTTCTCGTCGTCCTTGGTGAAGTCGAGCCCGCCCTTCAGCGCCTCGTAGACGACGCGGCCGTAATTGCGGCCCGAAAGTCCGAGCTTCGGCTTGACGGTCGCGCCCAGCAGCGGCCGGCCGAACTTGTCGAGCCGCTCGCGCTCGACCACGATGCCGGTCGCCGGTCCCTGGAACGTCTTCACATAGGCGACCGGGAAGCGCATGTCCTCCAGCCGCAGCGCCTTGAGCGGCTTGAAGCCGAACACGTTGCCGATGATCGAAGCCGAAAGGTTCGCGATCGAGCCTGGCTCGAACAGGTCGAGATCGTAGGCGATGTAGGCGAAATACGAACCCGGCGTGCCCGGCACCGGATCGACGCGATAGCATTTCGCGCGATACTTTTCGGCGGCGGTCAGACGGTCGGTCCACACCACGGTCCAGGTCGCGGTCGAAGATTCCCCGGCGACGGCGGCCGACGCCTCGATCGGGTCCACGCCCTCCTGCGGCGTGACGCGGAACAGCGCGATGACGTCGGTGTCCTTCGGCGTATAGTCGGGCTCCCAATAGCCCATGCGCGCGTATTCCATCACGCCTGATCGATAGCGCTCTTTGCCGCGGACGGTTCCTGCATGTGCATTCATGGCTCTCTCCTGCTCTTCTCTCTCTGAATGATTAGGCGGCGACCGGCTCGCGAACTCCGATGCGCGGATCGAGCTCGCCGGCGCGGTAGCGCCGCGCCATCTCGCTCAAGGGAACGACCTTGATCTTGCTGGCGTGTCCGGCGGTCCCGAACTGCTCGAAGCGGTCGCGGCACAGCTCGCGCATCGCGTCCATCGCGGGCTTGAGGAATTTACGCGGGTCGAACTCGGATCGCGTTTGCGCGGCCACTTTCCGGAACACCGCGGTCATCGCGAGACGGCAATCGGTGTCGATATTGACCTTGCGCACGCCGCTTTTGATGCCGCGCACGATCTCCTCGACCGGCACGCCCCAGGTCTGCGGCATCTCGCCGCCGAATTGATTGAACATGTCCTGCAGCGGCTGCGGCACCGAGGACGAGCCGTGCATGACCAGATGCGTGTTCGGCAGCCGGCGGTGGATTTCCTCGACCACCCGCATCGCCAGGATGTCGCCATCCGGCTTGCGGCTGAACTTGTAGGCGCCGTGCGAGGTGCCCATCGCGATCGCGAGCGCATCGACCTTGGTGGCACAAACGAAATCGACGGCCTGGTCGGGATCGGTCAGCAACTGGTCGTGGCTGACCTTGCCCTCGACGCCATGACCGTCCTCCTGCTCACCGCCGCCATGCTCGAGCGAGCCGAGCACGCCGAGTTCGCCCTCGACGGAGGCACCGGTCCAATGCGCGAGGTCAACGACGCGGCGGGTGATCGCGACGTTGTAGTCATAATCGGCGGCGGTCTTGGCGTCGGCCTTCAGCGAACCGTCCATCATCACCGAGGTGAAGCCATGGGCGATGGCGGACGCGCAGGTCGCCTCGTCATTGCCGTGGTCCTGGTGCATGCAGAGCGGGATGTCGGGATAGGTCCGCTCCAGCGCGTCGATCATGTGCGAGAGCATGAGATCGCCGGCATAGCTGCGCGCGCCGCGCGAGGCCTGGATGATGACGGGCGCGTCGACCTCGGCCGCTGCCTGCATGATTGCGATGCCCTGCTCCATGTTGTTGATGTTGAACGCCGGCACCGCGTAGCCGTGACTGGCGGCATGATCGAGCAGTTGGCGAAGGGTGATACGGGCCACGAAGAATCCTCCTGTTATGGCTTGCGGGTACGAGCGATGGCCCGCCGGGCGGCTTCGACCACGCTCTGCGACGTGATGCCGAATTCGCGGTAGAGCACCGGCGCGGGCGCGGACGCTCCGAAACCGCGCATGCCGACAAATTCGCCGTCGGTGCCGATCCAGCGATGCCAATCACCGGCGACGGCCGCCTCGACGCCGACACGCGGCGCGGTCCCGAGCACGGCGGCGCGGTAATCGTCCGGCTGTTCCTCGAACAGCGCGAAGCAGGGCGCGGAGACAACGGCCGCGCGAATGTGCTCGGTCGCGAGCAGGCGCGCGGCTTCCAGCGCGATCGAGACTTCCGAGCCGGTCGCCATCAACGTCACGTCGCGGCCACCGTCCGGCGCGACGATCAGATAGGCGCCCCGCGCAACGCGATTTCGGCCGCGGACATCGCTGCGGAAGGTCGGCAATGCCTGACGTGACAGACAGAGCACGGAAGGACGATCCTCCGATTCGAGCGCGCAATCCCAGGCTTCCAGCGTCTCGACAGCGTCGGCGGGCCGGAACACCAGAAGATTCGGGATGACGCGGAGCGCCGCAAGATGCTCGACGGGTTGATGCGTGGGACCGTCCTCGCCGAGCCCGATGGAATCGTGGGTCATCACGTGGATGACGCGCAGACGCATCAGAGCCGCAAGCCGGATCGCCGGCCGGCTGTAATCGGAGAAGGCGAGGAACGTGCCGCCATAGGGAATGAAGCCGCCATGCAGCGCAAGGCCGTTCATCGCGGCCGCCATGCCGTGCTCGCGGATGCCGTAGTGGATGTAATCGCCGGCGAACGCGCCACTCTTGACCGGAGCCTGCGCCTTGGCGTGAGTCAGGTTCGAATGCGTCAGGTCTGCGGAGCCGCCGACCAGACCGGGAATCGTCCCGGCGATACCGTCGAGCACCTGTTGCGAGGCTTGCCGCGTCGCGAGCTTCGGACGTTCGGTGGCAAAGTGCTCGCGCAGTTTCGCGGCGGCGAGCGCATAGGCGGCCGGCAGGGCAACAGCCTTGCCTTCGACAAACAGGTCACGCTGCTCAGGCGTCGCATCTTCATAGCGGTCGAGCCAGGCGAGCCGCTCGACCTGCCCGCGCTGGCCGATCATCCGCCAGGCCTTCGAGATCGTGACAGGCACGACGAAAGGCTGGTAATCCCAACCGAGCGTCCGGCGCGCCGCTGCCGTCTGCTCGGTGCCGAGCGGCGCACCGTGCGCCTTCTCGGTGCCCTGCCGGTCCGGCGCGCCATAGCCGATGATGGTGCGGCAGGCGATCAGCGACGGTCTTGTGCTTTCGCGCTCTTCCGCAATCGCCAGCGCGACGGCCTCGGGATCATGCCCGTCGACACGCCGGACCGACCAGCCGGAGGCGGCGAAACGCGCGAGGTGATCATCCGAGGTCGAGAGCGACGTTGGACCGTCGATCGAGATGCCGTTGTCGTCGAACAGCACGATCAAACGGGCCAGCTGAAGGTGACCGGCAAGCGAGATCGCCTCCTGGCTGATGCCCTCCATCAGGCAGCCGTCACCGGCGATCACATAGGTGAAGTGATCGACGAGACCGTCGCCATGCCGCGCATTGGCCATGCGCTCGGCAAGCGCCATGCCGACCGCGGTCGCGATCCCCTGCCCCAGCGGTCCCGTCGTGGTCTCGACACCGGGCGTGTGGCCATATTCCGGATGGCCCGGCGTCTTCGAGCCCCATTGGCGGAACGCCTTGATGTCGTCGAGGCTGACATCGCCGCCAGTGAGATGGAGCAGTGCATAGAGCAGCATCGAGCCATGGCCCGCCGACAGCACGAAGCGATCGCGGTCCGGCCAATTGGGATGGGCCGAGTCGAACTTCAGGAAGCGCGAGAACAACACGGTCGCGACATCGGCCATGCCCATGGGCAGGCCGGGATGGCCGGACTGCGAGGTCTCGATGGCGTCGACCGCTAGAAAGCGGACGGCGTTGGCGAGATCGCCGTGCGCGACGGCATAGAGGTCGGCTTCGGCATGAACCGAGATGTTCATCAGATCCTCCAATTGTTGGTCTTGCGGATCACTTCAGGCCCCGCTTGCGTTCGATCAGCTGCATGATCAGCGGCGTCAGGATGAGCTGCATCGCGAGATCGAGCTTTGCGCCGGGACACACGATGGAGTTCGCGCGGGACATGAAGCTGTGCGGCAGCATCGAGAGCAGATAGGGGAAGTCGATGCCGCGCGGATTCTTGAAGCGGATCACGACCATCGATTCGTCCGGCGTCGGGATCCAGCGCGCGATGAACGGATTGGAGGTATCCACCGTCGGCACGCGCTGAAAGTTGATGTCCGTGTCGGTGAATTGCGGACAGATGTAGTGAATGTAGTCGGGCATCCGGCGCAGGATGGTGTCGGTGACGGCCTCGGTCGAATAGCCCCGCGCGCTGCGGTCGCGATGCAGCTTCTGGATCCATTCGAGATTGATGACGGGCACGACGCCGATCTTGAGGTCGGCATAACGCGCAACATTCACCCTGTCGGTGACGACGGCGCCGTGCAGGCCTTCGTAGAACAAGAGGTCCGAATTCTCCGGCAGCCGTTCCCAATCGGTGAACGTGCCGGGAGCCGCGCCATGGAGCGCGGATTCCTCGGCGTCATGCACGTAATGCCGCGTCGTCGCCGTGCCGGTTTCGCCATAATCGCGAAAGGCGCGCTCCAGCTCCTCGAACAGGTTTGTTTCAGGGCTGAAATGGCTGAAATGCCTGTTGCCGCGTTCGGCTTCCGCGGCCATCTGCGCACGCATCTCGGCACGATCGTAACGATGGAAGGCGTCGCCCTCGATGTAGGCGGCATTGACCTTCTCGCGGAAGAAGATCTGCTCAAACGTCTTCTTGACCGAAGTGGTGCCGGCGCCGGAGGAGCCGGTGATGGAGATGATCGGATGCTTCCTGGACATGAACCACGCTCCTCACAGCCGGAAGAAGCCGCGCCGCGCGAACAGCGGCGCAGAGACGCTGGCAACCAGCAGCGGATCGCAGTGCAGTTCCGCAACGCGCCGCACCTCGTTGCTCGAGCCCATGATCAGCGGCACGCGCTGGTGCAGATTTTGCGCAGCGAGATCGAGGATACGCTCGCGGCCGGTCGAGGCCGAGCCACCGGCCTGCTCGACGATCATGGCCATCGGGTGCGCCTCGTAGGTCAGGCGCAGGCGGCCGTCGCCATAGCCGGGACGCGCGTCCGCGGGGTACAGGAACACGCCGCCGCGGGTGAGGATGCGATAGGCCTCCGCAACCAGCGATCCTATCCAGCGCATGTTGAAATTGTGGTTGGCGGGCCCTTCGACACCGGCGAGGCATTCGTCGACGAAGGCCCGCACCGGCTGCTCCCAGTGGCGGCGGTTCGACGCGTTGATCGCGAACTCCTCGCACGTCTCGGAGATCTGAACGCCGCTGCGCGCGAGGCGGAAGCAGCCGGCCTTGCGGTCCAGCGTGAAGATGTCGACACCGTCGCCGAGTGTCAGCACCAGCGAGATTTGCGGACCGTAGGTGATGAACCCGGCCGCCAATTGCGCCGAGCCGCGCTGATGGAAGGCGAGCGCGAGATCGTCGGGCGCGGGCAGGATCGAGAAGATCGTGCCCACCGTCATATTGATGTCGATGTTGGAGGAGCCGTCGAGCGGATCGATTGCGACGCAGATTTTTGCTTCGCGGTCGCCGATCTGCGGCTCGCGCATCTCCTCCGACGCCAGCGCCGCGATCGGAAGCTTGCTGAGGCAGCGGCGCAGGATCGCATCGGCCTGGACGTCGAGGTCACGCTGGACATCGCCGTCGCTGTTGCGGCCGGTGGTCAGGCCGGAGGCGTCCGCGAGATCGCCCGTCGCGATGAGGTCGGCGATCTCGATCGCCGCGGCCGCGATGGCATCGACCGCGGCCGCCACGGCCAGCGCATGCGGGGCCGTCTCGGAATGGCGTTGAAGGTGGTCGTCCAGCCTGAGTTGCCCGGTCATCTGCGTCCATCCCCTTGCGGGCGCCACATCCAGTTCCCTCCCCTCTGGAGGTCGGTGCGGTCGATCCCGGCATCAGGAGATTGACAGCGGCGACTTAATAAGGAAAATTTCTATTCATAATGGTCGCCAAAGAATTTTCTTATAATGGCCCCGGCCATGCAGCGACGCAGCTCCGGCATCTGACGATCCGGCAGTTGCGATCGCTTGCGGCGCTCTCGGCCAGGGGCAGCGTCACCGCGGCGTCGAGCCAGCTCGGCCTAACCCAACCCGCCGTCACCCAGCAGCTTCGGCAGCTTCAGGACCTTGCCGGCCTGCCGTTGGTGCAGCGGACCGGCGACGGCATGCTGCTGACGGAGGCCGGCCGGGAAGTTCTGGCGCTCGCCGAACGCGTCGAAGCCGCGATCATGGACTGCCAGGGGGCGCTTGACCTGCTCGCTGGACGGACCGGCGGCACCGTCCATCTCGGCGCGGTCTCGACCGCGAAATACTTTGTGCCGCATGCGATCGCCGCGTTCTCCAAGCGGCACCCGAAGATCGAGATCAAGCTTACCATCGGCAATCGCGAGGAGATCCGCGAAGCCATGCACGGCTATGACCTCGATTTCGCGGTGATGGGTCGGCCACCGGCCGACGTCAGCGTCGACGTCCGCCAGCTCGGGCGCAATCCGCACATCATCGTCGCGCGCAAGGGGCACTGGCTGGAGAAGGATTCAGGCCTCAGCCTGACCGATCTCGTGCACGAGACCTTCCTCACCCGCGAGCCGGGATCGGGCACGCGCACGCTGATGGAAGGCATGTTCCAGAAGTCGGACCTCGAGCCGATCATCGGCATGGAGATGAGCAGCAACGAGACCATCAAGCAGGCAGTGATTGCCGGCCTCGGCATCGCCTTCATCTCGGCCCACACCGTCGCGCACGAACTCGCGGAGGGGCGACTGATCGTGCTCGATGTCGCCGGCTTGCCGATCGTCCGGCAATGGTACGTGATCCGCCGCAGCGACAAGGTGCTGCTGCCGCCCGCGCAGGCGATGTTCGACTTCCTCGGCTCGGAGGGCTCGAACTATCTGCCTGACGTACCGGAGTTTGGCGGCCTGTAGCCCGCCAATCCTCAGCCCATCAGCTTCATCGCGATCGTCGCCGCCAGGATCACGATGATCTGAAACAGGCGCTCGGTCGTGAAGATGCGGTTGAAGGTGGTCATCGCTTGCCCCGGCCGACATAAGGAGTTTTCCGCTGAGCCGTTGCTAGCACAGGCGCAGGCCGAGACAACTCCGTAGTCGTCCCGGGTGTGCCTGCAGTCAGTCCGCGGTGAGGCGACCGCGCGTCACCCCCTTCTCGACAGCCGGTCGATCCACCACGCGAGATCGCGGTCCGCGCCGGCCTCGAACCCGATAGCCGGCACGCCCGCGGTCACGCTGCGGAGGCGGCCGACGTCGGCCGCAATGATCGGCTCGGCGTCGACGCCCGTTGCGGTGACGGTGCCGAACCTGACCAAGTGCCGCGCCTCGAGCCGGCCGGCGAAATGCTCGATCAGGCAGCGCAGGCTGCGCGGCTCGCCGCTGGCGAGATTGACCGGGCCGGTGAGGTCGCAGTCGAGCACGGCGGCGATCATCTGCGCGAGGTCATCGACATAGACGAAGTCGCGGAGTTGGCTGCCATGCGAGCAGTCGAAGGCCTGCCCTACGCGAAGGCTCCTGATCAGCGCAGGGATGAGGCGCTGCTCCGGCTCGTGCGGGCCGAAGGGGAAGAACACGCGACCCCACGCGGCGCCCGCTGCGATGTAAGCTTCGCCCGTGCTGAGCTTGGCTTGCCCGTACAGCGTCGTCGGACGGCACAGGCTGGTGCGCTCGTCGCACAGGCCATTTTGCGGTCCGTATTCGAGGCAGCTTCCGATGCCGAGGATTCGGGCGACGGCACCCGCTTGCGCTCGTGCAAGCAGGTCGATGCTCGCCTCCGTCCAGAGCCGATTGGCGGAATCCTCGCGATAGCGGCCCGGCCGCGCTTCCCAGGCGAGATGAACCAGATGCGTCGGGCGTGCCGCGGGCAGCACGTGCGAACGGCCGGCATCGGTCAGTAAATCAGCCACGTGCCATGTCACGCCGGCTGTCACCGGCTGCGGCGTGCGCGCAACGCCGTGCACCTCGAAGCCGCGCTCGACCAGCGCAGGCACGAGCGCACGGCCGATGAATCCGGACGCACCTGTGACCAGCACGCGCTTCATGTGAGATATGGCAGCGCGCAGTCGCGCGCGGACAGGATGGGATCGGCAAGCGGCCACGCGATCGCCAGTGACGGATCGTCCCAGCGAATGCCCGACGCGGCTTGCGCGTCGTAAGCCACATCGATCTGGTACATCAGCTCGGTGCTGTCCACGAGCGTCTGAAAGCCATGCGCGCATCCGGCGGGGATGAACACGGCATTGTGGCGGTCGGCATTGAGTTCGACCGAACACCATTGCCGATAGGTCGGCGAGGACGCGCGCAGGTCGACCATCACGTCGAAGGCACGGCCGGCAGTGCAGCGCACCAGCTTGGCTTCAGGCCGTCCCGCCTGATAGTGCAGGCCGCGCAAGGTGCCGGCGCGTTCGTTGTGGGACAGGCTGTGTTGCGTGAAATGCGTCGGCAGGCCGTGCGCGGCGAATGCCTCGATGTCGAGCAGCCTTGCGAAGAATCCACGCGCGTCGGCCTCTGGCTCGATCCCGATTTCCAGTGCCCCCGGCAATTTCAACGGGGTGAACTTCATGTCAGGCGCCCCTCGCTGCGGCGCCATCGCGCCGCTCCGTCCCCGAACGCAATCTGCTTTTTCATTGCATCGCGCACGGCGATGTCGGAGCTTCTATGGCTCCGGAGGAATCACTAACAGCCGACGCAGAGCGGCACAACGGGGCAGTCGCCATGGCCAGGCATCGATGCCGCTTCTGCGCCGAGGGGCTCGACGAGATTTTCGTCGATCTCGGCCAGTCGCCTTTGGCGAATTCCTTCGTGCCGCCTGCGCAGGTGGACGCCCTCGAGCCGGTCTATCCGCTGCAAGCCTATGCCTGTCACGGGTGCGGGCTGGTGCAGCTTCCGCAGTTCGAGCCGGCAGCGAGTATCTTCGACCAGTACCTCTATTACTCGTCCTTCTCCGAGAGCTGGCTGCGGCACGCCGAGGCCTACGCCACCGAGATGATCGCACGCGCGAAGCTGGGGGCGATGTCCGAGGTGATCGAGATTGCCAGCAACGACGGCTATCTCCTGCAATATTTCCGGCGCGCCGGCATCCGTGTGCTCGGGGTCGAGCCGGCCGGGGGCCCCGCAGCGGCCGCACGAACCAGGGGCGTCCCGACCCGGACCTGCTATTTCGGCCGCGACACCGCCGCAGCACTTCGCGCCGAAGGCCACAGCCCCGACCTGATCGTCGCCAACAACGTGCTGCCGCATGTGCCTGACATCAACGACTTCGTTGCGGGCCTGGGCATCCTCCTGCCGGATACCGGGAGTATCACGCTGGAGCTTCCGCATCTGCTGCGCCTGATCGCGCAGGTGCAGTTCGACACGATCTATCACGAGCATCTGTCGTACTTCTCGTTCGCAACCATCGAGAGGGTTTTCCACACGCACGGTTTGCGCGTCTTCGATGTGGAGGAATTGCCGACTCATGGCGGCTCGCTGCGCCTGCACGTTTGCGCCGACGCTGCGCCTCACGGCCCCTCGCCGAGGCTCGAACGGCTGCGCCAGAGCGAGGCCGTGGCGCGGCTCGATCAGCCTGAGACCTATCGTGAATTTCGGGCGAAGGTTGCAGCCAAGCGCACGATGATCCGCGACTTTCTTCTCGCGGCGCAGCGCGCGGGCAAGTCGGTGCTGGCCTATGGCGCACCGGCGAAGGGCAACACGCTATTGAATTATTGCGGCATCACGCGCGAGATGATTCCGTTCACCGTGGATCGCAATCCGCACAAGCAGGGCCTGCTGCTGCCGGGAACGCATCTGCCGGTCCGCGACCCCGCTGCGTTGATCACGGCGAGACCTGACTACGTTTTCATCCTGCCCTGGAATCTGAGGGACGAGATCATCGCCCAGCTCCCGGAGGTTCGCGCCTGGGGCGGACAATTCGTGGTGCCCGCACCCGATCTTTCGATCATACCCTGATGGTTAACGATCAGGCTGCAAGCCGGGCGGCGCAATCCATGCGCGTCGCGAAATAGGCTTCCAGCTCCGACAGCGCCCGCGCTTCCCATTCGCTCGCCTGCTCCAGCAGCGACCAGCGTTGGCCCGGGCGGAAGGCAGCGGTCTGGCGATAGAGCGATGCGATGCCGCGATAGCGACGCACGTTCTCAAAAATGGCGTGGCCGTTCATGTCGAAAACTCCCTCGTATTCCCGGGGGAGAAATTGCGGCCAAATCTTTTTCGAAAAGTTAGCGGCGCAGAGCAAGCTGTCGGATGGTTGCCGGACTGTTGCGCGGGTGCAACGCTTTCCCGCACGAAGCTGATTTATTGCGAATTCGTTGCCGTGCGTTCTCCCGAGGGCTTCAACCCGCCGCGGCTGATCATCGCCATCGTCTCCCGGCAGAGATCGGCAAGGCCGATCAGGAGCACGGCGAGCAGGCAGAACAGGTTGATGGAATCCGCACCCGCACTGCTCAATGGCGTAAACTGGAAGAACGGCGGAATGAACGCCCACCACACCACGGGAATGGTGAGCAGCGCGGCGAACACCGCCGCCGGCGCACCCGCGACGAGGCCAAGCACGAACAGGCTGGGCAGGAACGCTGCGAAATAGAGCTTGGCGCCGAGCGCGACGCAGACGCCTTGAAGCGCAGCGGACGCTGCGACGACGACAAATCCGAGCAGAAATGCCTGCCACGACCATGGCCGTACTCGCGGTACGCCAACCAGTCCCGCACGCCTCATCAGCCTCCCCCTGCCACCCGTTAACCGGGCCCGCTTGCGACCAAAGTACTACAAGTGCCGGGAATCCGCGAGACGGAAATCGCGGGGTCGCGGCCCCCATATCCCGGGCTTGGTAAACGGCCGGGGGCACAATCGTACCGCTATTCGGTGGCCGCATAGAGCAGGCCCGCGACGGGCAGCGCAAGGCCAATGGCCGATGCCAGCGTCCAGCCGCCTTGCGCAAAAGCCCAGGCGCCGACCGCAGACCCGGCCGCGCCGGCCGCGAAGAACGTCGCCATATAGAGGCCGTTGAGGCGGCTGCGGTGCTCGTGCCCGAGCACGAAGATGGCGCGAAAACCGAGCACGACATTGCCCTGCACGCCGATGTCGATGGCGATCGCGGCGACGACGAGGCAGGCAAGGTTCAGCATCGAGCCGGCCGCGCCGACATAGGTGACGAGGAAGCCGGCCGCGGCGAGCAGCATCGCGACCAGCGTCGCCACGCGGCTGTGGCCGCCGTCAGCGAGCCGGCCCGCGATGGGAGCTGCGAACACGCCCGCAACGCCGGCCAGCGCGAACAGCGCAATACCGCGTTGGGAGAACCCGAACACGCTGGCAAGTTGAAGCGGCGCCACCGTCCAGAACAGCGTAAAGGCGCCGAACAGGCTCGCCTGATAGAGCGCACGGCGGCGGAGCAGCGGCGTGGTCCGGGCCAGATGCGGCATCGACAGCAACAACGTGCCGTAATGCATGCGCGCGACCGGCTTGCGCTTCGGCAGCGTCATCCACAGCACGGTCGCGAGCACGATCATCAGCGCGGCGGAGATGAAGAACACCGCGTGCCAGGACAGCGCCGCCGTCACGAAGCTCGACACCGGCCGCGCCAGCATGATGCCGAGCATCAATCCGGTCGAGACGTTGCCGACGACACGGCCGCGGATCGCCTCCGGTGCCATGTGCGCGGCATAGGGAATGATGATCTGCACCGCGACCGAGCCGAGCCCGATGAACAGCGCGGCAATCAGGAACGGCAGCGCATGCGTCGCGAACGCAGCAGCCAGCAGCGCGGCGGCGCCGAGGGTGATGGTGGAGCAGATCAGCGCGCGATTCTCGACGAGATCGCCAAGCGGCACGATGAACAGAAGTCCCACGCCGTAGCCGATCTGCGTCATGGTGACGATCAGCCCTGCCGCTTCGTGCGACAGGCCGAGCGCGGCGCTGATCGGGGCGATCAGCGGCTGGGCGTAGTAGATGTTGGCGGCGACCATGCCGCAGGCCGCGGCAAGCACGAAGGTCAGTCGCTGCGACACCGCATCCGGTCCTGTATCCGGTTTTGGCGCGGTCTCGATTGTGGCATTCATCGTCATTCCAGCAGACTCCAGAGATCGGGAATGATTGTTCCCTAATAGGACAAGAATTCAGGCGAGCAGTTTCATCGCGACGCCGACGAGGCGCGTCCCATCGAGCGGCAGGCGCACCTTGCCGACGACGCGCAGGCCCTGCGTGATGCAGATCATCAGCCGCGCGGTGTCGTCGGCCGCGACATGCCCGGGAATCGAGCCGTCGGCCTGGCCCTCGCGGATGAGGCCGGCGATGAAGCTTTCGTTGGTCTCGATCTGCGCGTTGACGCGGGCGCGGACTTCCGGATCGAGCGCGGCGAGCTCGACCGCGCCGCCGACCACGATGCAGCCGCGGCGGCCCTCGATCCCCTGGGAGTGCTCGACATAGGACAGCAGCATATGCCGCAGCCGCTCGCGGCCATTGATGCCGCGCGCGGCCGCGCTGCGGGTCTGCTCCCGGCGCACCGTGGCATAGCGCTCGAACGCGGCCAGAAATACCGCCTGCTTGTCGCGAAACGCCTTGTAGACGCTGCCGGTCGCCAGCCGCATCGCAGTGGTCAGGTCTCCGATCGAGGTCGCATGATAGCCGCGCTCGCAAAACACCCTCACGGCGCGGTCGAGCGCGGTATCCATGTCGAATTCACGCGGACGACCGGGCGGACGGGCAGCGGGTTGCGATATGCGAGCGGTTTTTTGCATTGCGGGATAATAGGGAATGATCGTTTCCAAATAAAGACACGGAGCTGTGATCGGGAGTGGATAAGGCTGGTGAAGGGCTAGCAGCATCGCCTGCTCTCGTGTCCCGGACGCTCTGCGGCACCGAGTGACGCTGCGTCCGGGTCACGAGAGGGGAGATCGGTGCACCGCTGCCTCCACATCATCGTCATTGCGAGCGCAGCGAAGCAATCCGGAGTCTTTTCGTGGAAGGATTCTGGATTGCTTCGCTGCGCTCGCAATGACGGAGTACGAGGCGACAGGCCGTTCTCCAACTACGGTCATTCCCCGCGAAGGCGGGGAATCCAGTACGCCGCGGCTTCTCGGCTGAACCACAACGGCCTCGGAATACTGGATCGCCCGCCTTCGCGGACGATGACAGCGAGTGTTTGGTTGCAGACATGCCTTCTCGTTCTCGCGGCGCATTTCGCCCGAGCTTTGCTTGATCCCTCTTTGCCAAGAGGGCGCAGGGAAGGCCGGGTGCCGGCTCGCACCCGCGGTCCGCTGCGCGAAGATGTAGCGCAAAAAGACCGCACAGCAGTATACAGGTGGAGCCCAACACACGGCCTTCCCTGCGCGATGGTCGGACGGCTTATGCCGTGCTCTCCCGGGAGCCGAACTTTCCTTCTGGCCTCCCTCGCCCCACGAATTGACGATGCCGTCTGCCCGGTTGGGCTCGCGCACATCTCCGCAAAGGCTTGACCGTAGCAACGACGGCCAGGACCACACGGTTTTGCCGTACGCGCTCAGCGCCGTCCGTCTGCACGCGGCTTCGGGCTCACAGGGACTACCCGCCCTGCCCGCACCTCTCGTGCCGACGCTGCCGCGTCCACCGCAACCCGGCCCGCGTTTCGAACGACTCGCGAACCGCCCCTCTTCGTGGGCCGGGCTGTTCCGACTTGTGCCGCAATTCCGAATTTCGGTAAAGTGGAATATTTTTGCGAGGAGGGATTGACGTGCTATCGGGGTGTTTTGCCCGACGGGCAATTAGGCATCCGGGCTACGCTCACCTCTTCACCGGCGTCCCATCCGCCATCGTGCTCACGCCCTTCCGCTCCACGATCATCCCGTACGCCCGTGGCTGGCGGTGAACGTCGAAATTGAAGGTGGTGCGCTTGTAGGAATTGCAGAGATCGAGATCGCAGCGCGCCAGCGCGATCTCGTCGCCCTTGGTCGTGCAGCGCGCAATGATCTCGCCCGAGGGCGCGATGATGCAGCTACCGCCGATGTGATCGACGCCTTCCTCGATGCCGGCCTTGGCAACGCCGACCACGAAGGTGCCGTTCTGGTAGGCGCCGGACTGCATCACCAGATGATTGTGGAACAGCGAGAGATCGTCATGCTCCGGCGCGGGCGGATTGTGCACCGGCGTGTTGTAGCCGATCATCACCATCTCGACGCCCTGAAGACCCATCACGCGGTAAGTCTCGCTCCAGCGGCGGTCGTTGCAGATCGCCATGCCCATGATGCCGCCGAAGGCCTCGGTCACGCCAAAGGCGGAGCCCGGCTCGAAATAGCGTTTCTCCAGATGCTGGAATTTGCGCCACGGCTCATGCTCGGCATGGCCGGGCAGATGCACCTTGCGATACTTGCCAACGATCGCACCGCTCTTGTCGACGAGGATGGAGGTGTTGTAGCGCCTGACGATGCTGTCCTCGACGGTCAGCTCGGCATACCCCAGATAAAATCCGATGCCGAGCTCACGCCCGAGATCGAACAGGGCCCGCGTCTCCGGCCCTGGCATCTCACGCTCGAAAAAACCATCGATCTCGGCCTGATTCTCAAAATACCAGCGCGGAAAGAACGTGGTCAGCGCAAGCTCGGGATAGACGATCAGGTCGCAGCCGTTGGCGTGCGCCTGGCGCATCAGCGCCAGCAGCCGCACCACAACGTCGGTTCTGGTCTCGCTTCTCGCAATCGGGCCAAGCTGGCCGGCCGCGACCGTCACACATCTCGTCACGAATCTGTCCTTCATTCACTCGCCGACGGCGCACAATCAAATTCCGTGCCTGCGCGGCGTCCCTGCGCGACCGCGCAAAACATCGGGAACTTTCGTTGCCAAACTGCAACGGTTCCCCGCCGTCTGAAGCCGGACAAAACAAACTCCCATTCCGGCCACGAACCGCTCTCACAACGCCGTGAGACTAGCAGGGGAACTACGATGCGTGCACAACGCGTTTGGAAAGTGAACGGGGCCGCCAATATCGGGCACCTTCAATCGCGGCTGGACGATCTGAACAACCGTCTCAGCCAGCTCGAAAATCAGCAGCCGGAGAGCCGGAAGGTCGAGGAGCTCAGATCGAGCGCGCTCAGCCTGTCGCGCGAGATCGACGACATCCGCTGCGCCGAGGCGACGGCGGCATTGAGCGAGTTGCTGCGGAAGTAAGCGGTGCCTGCCGATTCGCCGGCGCGTAGGGTGGATTAGCGAAGCGTAATCCACCGCTTCTGTCGCCGATCGAGAAGAGGTGGATTACGCCTTCGGCTAATCCACCCTACGAAACCTGCCGATTCACGCGCAGCGTGAGGAACCAACCCCGCGCGCCGCCATTTTCCATGCAGAGCATGGAGCAAAATCATGACCAGGCACCTGACGCGAGCCCATCTCGCGCGCGGCGTGGCCGGCGCGGTGTCCACGCTGGTCCTGTGCGCGACGGCGGCTTTCACCATCGCGCGCCATTTCGCGCTGTGAGGGATTTCGCATGACATCCGACCCCGAAGAATCGGTCAGGCTGCAAGGCTATGGCGAGATGACGTTGCGCACGGCGGTCACGACGCTGATGCTGCTGGCGCCACGCGAACGCGCGGACGCCGCCATCTTCCGCGTTCGCGACGGCGTGCGACTGGCCGCGAGCGAGATCTCCGAACTCGCCTCGGAATGGGGCCTTACGCCGGCGCCTGAAATCAGGTCCCCGAAACTCGCACCCGAGCAGCATTGGACGCACATCGTTCGCGGCATGGTGCGCGAGGCGCCGCTGCCGGCGCTGATGGTGGCGTTCATGGTCGGCGTGCTGGTGGCGCGGCGGTAGTCGCGCGACGACCGCCGGCTATGGCAGGATTGATCACTTCTGCTCGTTTGCTCGAATCTCCTCGGCGTAAGGACGCAAAGCCGCGGACATCTCGTCGAGGCGCTTTTGCCACTCGGCACCGGGCAAGAAGGCGATCACCGGTTCGTCCCCGGGCGAGCCGGTCAAATACTCTGGATGACGCAAGCCCTCGGCGATCCCGGCTTCGAGCTTCTTGACGATGTCGTCCGGGACACTCTTCGGGACTGCGAAGCCGCGTTCCGCCGTCGTCGTGACCGGAAAGCCCACCTCCTCTGCCGTCGGAACGTCGGGCAACGATGCAAAGCGCTTCTTCGACAGGATCGCGATGACGCGAAGCGGCCCCTTGTTGGTGCCATGCAGTTCGGGAATCTCGCTGAGAGTGACCATCCCGACGTCCAGATGCCCGCCCAGCAGATCGGTCCGCTGCGCCGCCGTTCCCCGGTAGGAGATTTCGTTGGGTTCGACCTTCGCCACCGCTGCGAGCATGCGGATGGCCAGATGACCGTTCGTGCCGGCACCATTGTGACCAAACGTCACCGAGCCCGGCTTGCTGCGCAATGCGGCAATGACATCCGCCAGATTCTTGAATCGGCTTTCCGCAGGCACCACGACGACGTTGGGATCTTCGACGACCCGTGCGACCAGCCGGATTTCATCCGTGGTGTATTGGGTCTTGCGGGTCATCGGCAGGAAGTTGTAGCCCGGCACGTTGACGACGCCGATGGAATAAGCGTCGGGCGCCGCGCGCGCGATCGCGGCAAACGCGATCTCCCCGCCGGCGCCGGGCTTGTTGAGGACGACAAATTTCGCCTTGCCGCCCAGAGCGCGCTCGACAAAGGGAAGAAGCTTGCGCGCCATGACATCGGTGCCGCCGCCGGGGGCAAAGCCAACGACGACTTCGATCGGCTTGTCGTCCGGCCACGCGGCCCATGCCGACCCGCAAGCCGCGAAGCCGAAAGCTGCAACGAGCGCGACGATGGTCTTGTTCATGATTTCCAGCCCTGTTTTTGTTTTTGGCCAAGCGCGCTCTCGAACGCGCGATCGGCTGTCGGTTCATCTAGCCGTCAGCCTGACCGGAGGGCAACCGATTATGCCGAGCGCATGCGTTTGATCGGCCGCGGCGGTTCATGAGGCCAATTCGGACGCGTCGAAGCCGATGGTCGATTCGAATCCATCCGCGCCGCATGCGCCGGACATCGTTCGTGAAGATCGTGGCTGTCGTTGCTTGGGCGCGTCCTCTGACCTACCGCACATCGCCGGACCGTCGATGCCGTCGATGCCGGCGCATGACAAGCCATGTCGCAGCGGCAAGCCGCCCTGTCGACCCAAATCGGCCGTGGACCCGCGCCCTAAATCATTGCAAAAAGAGATTCCGAGGCGCTGGCGGCCGGTCCGCCAAGCCTCTGGAAAACGTCGATTTTTGGGAAGAATGGTCGGAGTGGCAGGATTCGAACCTGCGACCCCTGCGTCCCGAACGCAGTGCTCTACCGGGCTGAGCCACACTCCGACAAGAAGGCGGCTTATAGCGTCGGGTTTGACGCACCGCAAGCGGCCGAGATGAGGAATTTTGTCCCTGTGAAAACGGGTCTTGAAACGCTGATTTTACCGGCCGGGGCGGCTGCCGCCGAGGCCGCCGCCCGGACTTTGGCCGCCGGCGGGCTGGTCGCGTTCCCGACCGAGACGGTCTACGGGCTCGGCGCGGACGCCGCCAATGCCGCCGCGATTGCCCATCTCTACGCCGCCAAGGGTCGGCCGGCCTTCAATCCGCTGATCGCGCATGTCGCCGACCTCGCAGCGGCGCGGCGGATCGGGCGGTTCGACGCGCGCGCCCTGAAGCTGGCCGAGGCATTCTGGCCGGGGCCGCTGACGCTGGTGGTGCCGAAGACGGAGAACTGCCCGGTGGCCGATCTCGCCACCGCGGGCCTCGACACCGTCGCGATCCGGATTCCCGCCCATCCGGTGGCGGAGGCGATCCTGCGCACCTTCGGCGGGGCCGTGGTGGCGCCGTCCGCCAACATCTCCGGCCATGTCTCGCCGACGCTGGCGGCCCATGTGGAAAGCGACCTTGCGGGACGGATCGACCTGATCGTCGATGGCGGGCCGGTCGCGGTCGGCGTCGAATCGACCATTGTCGGCTGCTTCGACGCACCGATGCTGCTCCGTCCCGGCGGGCTGTCGCGGGAGCGGATCGAAGCGGTGCTCGGCTTGACCCTGGAGCGGCCGCCGGTGGAGGCCGGGAGCGACGACAGCCAGCCGCTGGCGCCGGGCATGATGGCCTCGCATTACGCGCCGCGCGCCCATGTGCGGCTCAATGCGCAGGACGTCGCGCCGGGCGAAGCGCTGCTGGCGTTCGGCCCTCGGCGCCTGCCCGGCATTGATGCCGCCGCCGCTGTCATGAATTTGTCGCCCGCGGCTGATCTCGATGAAGCCGCCGCCAATCTGTTCGGCTATCTTCGCGCCCTCGATGCGAGGAGCCCGCGGGCGATCGCCGTGATGGCGATCCCCGAAGAAGAATTGGGTGAAGCGATCAACGACCGGCTGCGCCGCGCGGCAGTCGCGAGATAGCGCATGATCCGGACAAGTGTGCAGCGGTTTTCCGATAAGATCATGCGCAAGAGACAAGAGTGGAAGAAGAGACAATGAACATCAATCAATCCGCTACCCCTCCGCTTGCGCCCGAGCTGATCGACCAATTCCGCAAGATCGTCGGCGAGCGCCACGCGATCACCGACGCGGCCGACATCCAGGCCTATGTCACCGAGGAGCGCAATCTGTTCCACGGCCGCTCGCCGCTGGTGCTGCGCCCGGGCTCGACCGCCGAAGTGTCCGCGATCTGCAAGCTCGCCTCCGAACATAAGATCGCGCTGGTGCCGCAGGGCGGCAACACCGGGCTCGTCGGCGGCCAGACACCGCACAATGGCGAAGTCGTGGTGTCGCTGCGCCGGCTCGACAAGATCCGCGAGGTCGACACTGCCTCCAACACCATGACCTGCGAAGCGGGTGTGGTGCTGCAAATCGCGCAGCAGAAGGCGTCCGACGTGGACCGGCTGTTTCCACTGTCGCTCGGCGCCGAGGGGAGCTGCACCATCGGCGGCAATCTCTCGACCAATGCCGGCGGCACCGCAGCCCTCGCCTACGGCGTCGCGCGCGAGATGGCGCTGGGGCTCGAGGTGGCTCTGGCCGACGGGCGCGTGCTCAACGTGCTGTCGAAGCTGAAGAAGGACAACACCGGCTACAATCTGCACAACCTCTTCATCGGCGCCGAGGGCACGCTCGGCATCATCACGGCGGCGACGCTGAAGCTGTTTCCGAAGCCGCGGTCGGTCGAGACCGCCTATGTCGGGCTGAAATCGCCGGCGGCAGCCTTGAGCCTGCTGACCATCGCGCAGAGCGAGGCCGCCAACGCGCTGACGAGTTTCGAGCTGCTCTCGGCGATGGCGGTCGATTTCTCCGTGCGCCACGGCATCGACGTGCGCGATCCGCTCGCCGACAAGCATCCCTGGTACGTGCTGATGGAATTGTCCTCCCCCGGCGACGACGCCCGCACGCCGCTGGAGACGATCCTGGCCCGCGCCATGGAGGAGGAGATCGTCGACGACGCCGTGATCGCGGCCAACCTCACCCAGCGCAACGGCTTCTGGAAGCTGCGCGAGGAGATGTCGTCGGCGCAGAAGCCCGAAGGCGGCTCGATCAAGCACGACATCTCCGTGCCGATCGCGGCCGTGCCCGAATTCATCGCGGAAGCGAACGCCGCCGTGGTGAAGCTGATCCCGGGTGCGCGGCCGGTGCCGTTCGGCCATCTCGGCGACGGCAATCTGCACTACAATGTCAGCCAGCCCATCGGCGCCGACACCGCGGATTATCTCGCGCGCTGGCACGAGATGAACGCCGTCGTGTTCGAGATCGTGCTGCGCATGGGCGGCTCGATCTCGGCCGAGCACGGCATCGGCGTGCTCAAGCGCGACGAATTGCCTGACGTCAAGGACAAGACCGCGATCGAGCTGATGCGCGCGATCAAGGCGATGCTCGATCCGCACGGCATCATGAATCCGGGGAAGGTGCTGTGAGCGCTCTTGCGATTGATGCGATTGCAGATACCGATGTCGAGAACGTCGTCGCGCTGTGGCAGCGCTGCGGCCTGACGCGGCCCTGGAACGATCCGCATGCCGACATCGCGCTGGCGCGGCGCCGCGACAACTCGACGATCCTGATCGGCCGCGAGGCCGGCACGCTCGTCGCCACCGTCATGGTCGGCCATGACGGCCATCGCGGCTGGGTCTATTACGTCGCGGTCGATCCCGACATCCGCAAGCGCGGCTATGGCCGGGTGATCATGGCCGCGGCGGAAGACTGGCTGCGGAGTGCGGGAATTGCAAAGCTGCAGCTTCTCGTCCGCCGCGAGAACGCACAGGCCAATGCATTCTACCAGTCGCTGGGGTTCGAGGAATCCACCTCGGTGATGTTCCAGAAGTGGCTCGACGGCCGCTCGCCCAATTAGTTCTTACCCGGAAGACAGCAATGACCATTTCCGATCGCGTCCGCATCAAGGACGTCCGCGTGCTCTCGGACAACTGGACGCCCCTGAAGACCACGACGTTCGACTACCGGCGCGCCAGCGGCGAATGGCAGACGCAGCACCGCGAGACCTATGAGCGCGACAATGCCGCCGCCGTGCTGCCGTATAACCGCGCGCAGCGTACGGTGATCCTGGTGAAGCAGTTTCGCCTGCCGGCGTTCATCCGCGGCTATGACGACCTCCTGATCGAGGCGGCCGCCGGCGTGCTGGACGACGCCTCGCCCGAGGTCCGCATTCGTGCCGAAGCGGAGGAAGAGACCGGCTATCGCCTGCACCACGTCGAAAAAGTGTTCGAGGCCTTCATGAGCCCGGGCGCGGTGACCGAGAAGCTGCATTTCTTCGTCGCCGAATACGAGCCTTCGATGCGGGTCAGCGACGGCGGCGGGCTCGAGCACGAGGGCGAGGATATCGAGGTGCTGGAGCTCGGCATCGACGAGGCCCTGGCGATGATCGCCGACGGACGGATCGTCGACGCCAAGGCGATCATGCTGCTGCAATACGCCGCGCTGCATGTGTTCAGGTAGGTTGCTTACCCTCCCCTGGAGGGGGAGGGTAAGTGGCACCGCCCGCGCCGCACCATCCCCATCTGCAATTCAGGCCTGCGTCCTCCCTGCCCCCGTTGAGCAACCCCAAAACTATCTCTAGTCTGGCCCTAACCAAGAACCAGGAGACGCGCCCATGTCCGCTTCGCGCGACGATGAATTCGGCTTTGCGCCCGACTATGATGCTCCCGTTCCCTATATGCAGCGCACGCGGGATTATTACACCGCGATCGGCTACACCACCGCGTATCGCTGGGCGCATTACACCGAGGCGCCGTTCCAGCCGCTGAAGAAGCCGCTGGCACAATCCCGGGTGACCATCATCACCACGGCCGCACCCTTCGATCCGACCAAGGGCGACCAGGGGCCGGGCGCGGCGTATAATGGCGGCGCGAAGTTCTATCAGGTCTATGACGGCGACACGTCGAAAGCGCACGATCTTCGCATCTCGCACATCGGCTACGACCGCAAGCACACCACGGCGACCGACAACGGCAGCTGGTTTCCGCTGCCGCAGTTGTTGAAGGCAAGCGCCGCCGGCCGCATCGGCGAAGTCGCGCCGCGCTTCTTCGGCGCGCCGACCAACCGCAGCCATCGCGTCACGCTCGACACCGACGCGCCGGAGATTCTGGCACGCTGCATCGCCGATGCGGTCGACGTCGCCGTGCTGGTGCCGAACTGCCCGGTCTGCCACCAGACCACCGCACTGGTGGCGCGGCATCTGGAGGCCAACAGCATTCTGACCGTGGTGATGGGCTGCGCCAAGGACATCATCGAGCACGCCGCCGTGCCGCGCTTCCTGTTCTCGGATTTCCCGCTCGGCAATTCCGCCGGCAAGCCGCACGATATCGCCTCGCAGGCGCAGACCCTTGAACTTGCGCTACGGCTGCTGGAGACCGCAAGCGGTCCGCAGACGACGATGCAGTCGCCGCTGCGCTGGAGCGAGGACGCCTCCTGGAAGCTCGACTACAACAACGTCGCGCAGTTGTCGCCGGAAGAGCTGGCACGCCGCCGCGCCGAATTCGACAAGCAGAAGGAGATCGCGCGCGGCAACCGCGCCGCCTGACGTCCTCCGACAACAATGAATAAAAGGGGAGAGCGACGTGACACGACCGTTCGAGGGCGTGAAGATCCTGGACTTCACGCAAGTGCTGGCCGGCCCCTATGCGAGCTACCAGCTCGCGCTGCTGGGGGCTGACGTCATCAAGGTCGAGCGGCGCGAGGGCGAGGACATGCGCCGCACGCCGCTCTCGCGCGAATGGGCGGAACGTGGCCTCGCGCCGGCGTTCCAGGCCATCAACGGCAACAAGCGCAGCCTGACGCTCGATTTGCAGAAGCCCGAGGCGATCGCGATCGTGAAGAAGCTTGCCGCGCAGGTTGACGTCGTCATGGAGAATTTCCGCCCCGGCGTGATGGACAAGCTCGGCATCGGCTATGAGGCGCTGTCCGCAATCAATCCAAAACTGATCTATTGCGCCGTGTCCGGCTTCGGCCAGACCGGTCCGGATCGCCTGCGCCCTGGCTACGATGGCAAGATGCAGGCTCTCTCGGGCATCATGGCCATCACCGGCCACCCGGAGACGGGGCCGACGCGCGCGGGCTTTGCGGTGTGCGACGTGCTCTCGGGCGCGACGGCTGCCTTTGGTGTGTCGAGCGCGCTCTACCAGCGCGACCGCACCGGCAAGGGCCAGCTGATCGACGTCTCCATGCTGGAGGCGACGATGGCGTTTCTGTCGGGGCAGATCGCGGACTGGTCGGTCGCCGGCCATCACCAGCAGCTGTCAGGCAACCAGGCGGTGAGCCGCAGGACCACGGCGAATTTGTTCAGATGCGGTGACGGCCACATCCTGCTCGCCGTCAACAACGAGAAGCAATACCGCGCGCTGATGTCCGCGCTCGGCCGCGAGGACACGCTGAGCGATCCGCGCTTCGCCGACTGGTTTTCGCGCAACGAGAACGAGCCGGCGTTACGCGCCATCATCGAAGAGGCGCTGGCGGCCAGGCCCGCGCGCGAATGGGAGACGATCCTGGAAGATGCCGGCGCGCCCTGCGCCAGCATCTGGAAGGTCGAGGAGGTCATCGACCATCCGCAGATCAAGGCGCGCGGCGCGATCCAGGAATTGGATACGCCCTACGGCCGCCTGCGCTTCGCCGGCAGCGGATTCAAGCTCGCCCATGGCGGCGGCCGGCTGGACCGGATGGCGCCGGAGCTGGGAATGGATACGGATGCGGTGCTGGGCGAACTCGGCTTCGATGCCGCGGAGATTGCGGCGTTGAAGGCGCGGGAGATTGTTTAGAGCGGCGCCTCACAAACACTGTCGTCCCGGGGCGCGCGCAGCGCGAGCCCGGGACCCATAACCACAGGATCGTGTTTGACGAAGACTAGTGGTGACCAGCTCGCGCCAAACGTTGTCCTGTGGTTATGGGTCCCGGATCTGCGCTTCGCTTGTCCGGGACGACGGCGGAGTGTGTGGCGGCAGCGCGACTAGAACAACGACCCCTGCCCGTCGTCTGACGACGCCGCTGCCTTCCGCGCGATCTTCTTCGGCTTTGCCGCTTCTGCCTCCGCTTCCATCTCCTCCGCGCTCATCGGCAACAGCAGCTGATCATCATCATTGGCGACGCGATTGACGCGGGTCGAGACCGGATGCCAGGCGAACTCGCCGATCCGTGGGGCAGTCATCAGCGGCAGGATCGCATCGACCTCGTCGCCCCTGATGTCGAGCCAGCGCTCGAAATCGCGCGGGCTGATGGTGACGGGCACGCGGTCATGCAGCGCCGCGAGGTCCTCGCCCGCCGCCGCCGTGACGATCGCGACCGTGTCGACCTCCTCGCCGTTCGGCCCCGCCCAGGTCTCGAACAGAGCGGCAAATCCCAGCGGCTCGCCGTCGGCGCGGTGGATGTAGAAAGGCTGCTTGCGGCCGTCGACCGACTTCCACTCATAGTAGCCGTCGGCCGGGATCAGCCCGCGCCGCCGGCGAATCGCGCGTTTGAAGGCGGGCTTCTCCAGCACCGTCTCGGAGCGGGCGTTGATCAGCAGCGTGAATCCCTTGGGGTCCTTGACCCAGCCCGGCAGCAGGCCCCAGCGCATCAGGCGGAAATGGCGGGCGCCATTCTCGACCAACACGACCGGAATCGGTTGCGTCGGGGCGACATTGTACCGGGGCGGGAAATTCGGCTGCTCGATGTAGCCGAATAGCTGCCGTAAAGCCGCGGGGGCCGAAGTTATGACGAAGCGTCCACACATCCTGAGGCGTCTATATAGGGTCCGTTCAGGTCCTTTTAACCCCGAACGTTAACACTGCGGCAGATGAGCTCAACGGCCTCCCCCGCGCGGACGCATGTACAGACGGGCCCCGAGGCTGCCGCCTGGGCCGAGCGGCTGCGCGTGGCCAACATCAACCCGCGGACCGGGCTTGCCACTGACTATCTCAACCATTTCAATGAAGCCGTAATGCTGCTGGAAATGGTGCCTGACATGCCGGAATGCGCCGAAGACTTCCTGACCTGGTCGCCGCTGTCCTATGCCGAGCATTTCACGGCGTCGAATTTCAAGGCACGGGATCTGGCCATCGAAGCCTATGAGAAGGCCGAGCCGAGCGTGCGCTCCCAGTTCGACCACATCACCGACACCATGACCTCGATCCTGACAGCGGTCGGCTCGGCCATGCGCGAGGTCGAAAAGGACACGACCCGCGTCCGCCTCGCCGAGCAGGCGAGCCTCTGGGTCAAGCCGCTGATCGCCGCCTGCGGCGGCATCATCAATGGCGGCGCGGAGGCCGACGTCGACACCATCATGTCGAACTGAGCCAGGGTACTTGAAGACAGGATCGTTGAAGAGATGTCGGCGGTCGTCCAGCCCACCCGTCCCCAGATCGCGGTCAGCGCGGCCATTTTCCGCGACGACAAGGTGCTGCTGACCCGCCGCGCCCGCTCGCCCGCCAAGGGCTTCTATTCGCTGCCCGGCGGCCGGGTCGAGTTCGGCGAATCGCTGCACCAGGCCCTTGCCCGCGAGGTCGACGAGGAGACCGGGCTTGCCATCGAGATCGTGGGCCTCGCTGGCTGGCGCGAGGTGCTGCCGGCCACGCCCGGCGCCGGCCATTATCTCATCATGTCCTTTGCCGCCCGCTGGGTGGCCAAAGAGCCGGTTCTGAACGACGAGCTCGACGATTACCGCTGGATCGCCCCGGACGCTCTGGGCAGCCTCGGCGGCCTCAAGATGACCGGGGGGCTGGAGGAGATCATCCAGTCAGCCCACCGGCTGATTGAGGCGTAATCGTGTGCGGCGAACTCCGCTGCACCTCTCCCGCTTGCGGGAGAGGTCGACGCGCGAGAGCGCGGCGGGTGAGGGCTTTCTCCTCTTGGGGGCTATCGCCCGCGGAGACACCCCCTCCCCACCCTCCCCCGCAAGCGGGAGAGGGAGCGCACGTTCACTGCGCCCCTAACGTCGCCTTGCGTCCACCGCCTCGACGCGGCATACACGCCGCCGATGTCCACGCGATTTCTGGCCATTTTTGTCCTGATTCTCGCCTGCGCCTCCGCGCCCACGAGGGCGCAGGACGTGGCGGCGCCGTTCGACGCCGATTTGCAGCGGTTGGCGGAGATTCTCGGCGGCCTGCACTATCTGCGCGCCATCTGCGGGACCAACGAGGGCAACAAATGGCGCAGCGAGATGCAGGCGCTGATCGATGCCGAGACCCCCTCGGGCGAGCGCCGCACCCGTATGATCGCCGGCTTCAACCGCGGCTATAACGGCTTCCAGCAGACCTATCGGAGCTGCACGCCGGCCGCGACGGTGGCGATCCGCCGTTACATCGAGGAAGGCTCGAAGATCTCGCGTGATCTCACGGCGCGCTACGCGAACTGAGCTCTCTCTCTGTCGGCCAAGCCCTGAACAGCAAATCCTCATCCTGAGGAGCGCGAAACGCACGTCTCGAAGGATGAAAGGCCCGGCTGCAGCAGCGGGGCCTGCATGGTTCGAGACGGGCGCTTCGCACGCTCCTCACCATGAGGAACAGGCGTTCGAACACACACGCCGGAACCCTGTCATCGACTTTGTTCACAGCCGTTAACCGTTCCTAAAGATGTGGCCTAGCGGGCGTTAATACGCGTGCTACACCTCTTGCACAGCGCATCGCCGTGGATCGCGCCCCAGCCCTGATCGAGTTTCATGAGCCAGCCGATTTCATACGCCCCCGACCGCGCGCCGCTGCCCGATCACGAGCAGAAGCAGGCAGCACTGAGCTATCTCAACGAGGCCTGGGCCGAAGCACGCCATGAAGGCGTCGACGGCGACTGCCTGGCGCAGGCGAGCCTGTTTGCGGCATTTGCCGAGCTCGTCGGCACCTATGGCGAGGACGCGGTGGCGAAATTCGTCGAGGGCTTTCCCGGCCGCATCCGCAACGGCGAATTCTCGATCGACATTTCCCGGCAATAATCACACTCCGAAAATGACCCCGCCACGCGGGCGGGGCCAGTCTACGGATGAATGACCTTGCGAACAGGATTTGACCAATACGTTCGCGAAGTCTGACGTGTTTATCGCACGGAAGCCGCATCCCCCGGCCAAGCATTAGTCTCGCGATGGCCGGGAGTTATTCCCGCCGCGAGCAGGAATGCGCGCCTTAATCCGTCTCGATCGGCAGCGACGGATCCCTCGCCCACTCACCCATGGAAGCGTCGTAGAGCGTCAGCTTGTCGTAGCCGAGCTGCGTCAGCATCAGCAGGTCGATCGTCGCCGAGATGCCGCCGCCGCAGTACAGGATCACGTTCTTGTCGCGCGTGACGCCCGCTGCGGCGAATTTCGCTTCGGCGTCGGCCGACGTCGTCAGTGTCTTGTCGGCGTTGGCGAGCGTGGCCGCGGGAACGTTGACGCTGCCGGGAACGCGGCCGGGCCGGCCGTAGCGGCTCGGCTCCAGGCCTTGATGGAATTGCGGCCCGAGTGCGTTGACGATCACGGTTGAGGGATCGCCGATCCGCGCCTTCACCGCGCTCTTGTCGACGAAGAAGCCCGCGCGCGGCGTGGCCTTGAAGGTCGCGGCTGGATAGCCCTTTGGTGCGCCGGTCTCAAGCGGGCGCCCCTCGGCCTTCCATTTGTCGAGACCGCCGTCGAGCACACGCGCATCGACACCGAGCGAACGCAGCATCCACCAGAACCGCGTCGACCACATCATGGTGCCGATGCTGTAGAGCACGATGGTCTTGGACGCATCGACGCCGTGGCGGCCGAAGGCGGCTTCCAATTGAGCGACGCCAGGCATCATGAAGAATTGTTGCGCGGAGGTGTCGGAGAACTCGCCTTGCAGGTCGAGGAAATCGGCGCCGGGGATGTGGCCGGCCGCAAAGGTCTTGTCGCCGGGGACGGCGCGATAGGGCATGTCGCTACCGGGTGGGACAGGCTCGTTGTAGGTCGTGCAATCATAGAGGCGAAGATCGGGATCGCCGAGGTGGGCTGCGAGTTGCTCGGTGGTGATGAGGGGTGTCGGCTGGGACATCGTTCTCTCCCAATTTGAGCTTGCGCTCCCTCGCACTCTGTCATTGCCCGCGAAGGCGGGCAATCCAGTATTCCAGAGGCGGCTGTGATCGAACCGAGAAGCCGCGGCGTACTGGATGCCCCGCCTGCGCGGGGCATGACGCCGGAGTAGACGGCGCAGCCCAATTCGTTACTGCTTCAGCGTCTCCAGAAACCGCACCGGCTCGCCCTGCGAGGCCGTCACGAGTTCGCCCTGCCACATCACGCGGCGGCCGCGGATGAAGGTGCCGACGGGCCAGCCCGTGACGCGCACGCCGTCATAGGGCGTCCAGCCGGCCTTGGACGCCACCCATTTGTTGGTGATGGTCTCGCTGCGCTTGAGGTCGACGATGGTGAAGTCGGCGTCATAGCCGGCGGCGATGCGGCCCTTGCAGGCCATGTTGTAGAGACGCGCGGGACCGGCGCTGGTGAGGTCGACGAACCTTGCCAGCGACAGGCGGCCGGCATTGACGTGATCGAGCATCAGCGGCACCAACGTCTGCACGCCGGTCATGCCGGAGGGTGAAGCCGGATAGGTCTTCTGCTTCTCTTCCAACGTATGCGGCGCATGGTCGGAGCCGAGCACGTCGATGATGCCCTGCTCGATGCCGCGCCAGATGCCGGCACGATGATCGGCGCCGCGCACCGGCGGGTTCATCTGCGCCAGCGTACCGAGCCGCTCGTAGCATTCGGGCGCGACCAGCGTGAGATGGTGCGGCGTCGCCTCGCAGGAGGCGACGTCCTTGTGGTCGCGCAGGAACTCGATCTCTTCCTTGGTCGAGATGTGCAGCACGTGAATGCGTTTGCCGGTCTCGTGCGCCAGCTTGACCAGGCGCTGAGTCGCCAGCAGCGCCGCGGTCTCGTCACGCCAGACCGGATGCGAGCGCGTATCGCCCTCGATGCGCAGCGGCTTGCGCTCGTTGAGGCGGTATTCGTCCTCGGCGTGGAACGCCGCACGGCGGCGGATGACCTGGAAGATGCGGCGCAGGCTTTCGTCATCCTCCACCAGCAGCGCGCCGGTCGAGGAGCCGATGAACACTTTCACGCCGGCGCAGCCCGGCGCGCGTTCGAGCACCGGCAGGTCCTGCACATTCTCACGGGTGCCGCCGATGAAGAAGGCGAAATCGCAATGCATGCGGTGATGCGCGCGCTTCACCTTGTCCGTGAAGGTCGCCTCCGTCACCGTGAGCGGCGAGGTGTTCGGCATCTCGAACACGGCGGTGACGCCGCCCATCACGGCGCTGCGCGAGCCGGTCTCGAGGTCTTCCTTCTGCTCCAGCCCGGGTTCGCGGAAATGCACCTGCGTGTCCATCACGCCGGGCAGGATGTGCAGGCCCTTGCAGTCGATCATCTCGGCCGCGGAGGCCTGCGACAGTGGGCCCAGCTCGGCGATGCGGCCGTTGGTGATGCCGATATCGCGAACCCCCTCGCCGTCCTGGTTGACTACGGTGCCTCCCTTGAGGATCACATCGAAACGCTGGGTCATGGGGCCTCTCTCATCCCCAAGCGCAGGGCTTGAGGTCTTGTCGTTTATGCCTTGCGGGCTTACGTTCCGGAGCACCATGTCGCAAGAGATTTTCGCATGAAATCAGCGTTTCTTCCCGACCGGAGCGTGATCAAGGTCGCAGGCGAGGATGCGCGCAGCTTCCTCAACGGCCTCATCACGACCGATGTCGACAGGCTCAAGCCGGGCCTGGGGCGATTCGGCGCGCTGCTAACGCCGCAGGGCAAGATCATCGTGGATTTCCTGATCACGGAAGTGCCCGCCGGCCACGGCGGCGGGTTCCTGATCGACTGTCCGAAGGCGCTGGCCGACGGCCTCGCCACCAAGCTGAAATTCTACAAGCTGCGCGCCAAGGTCACGGTGGAAAGCCTGGATCTCGGCGTGCTCGCGGCCTGGGACGGCCAGCCCGCGGCTCAGCCGGACCTCGCCTTCGCCGATCCGCGCAACGAAGCGCTCGGCACGCGCATCCTGATCCCCGAGGACCTCAAGCAGAAGCTGTCAGACCTGATCGGTGCCGAGCTGGTCGATGCCGCCGACTACGAGGCGCACCGCATCGCGCTCGGCGTGCCGCGTGGCGGGCTCGATTTCATGTACAGCGATGCGTTCCCGCACGAGACCAACATGGACCGCCTTGCCGGCGTCGATTTCGACAAGGGCTGTTATGTCGGCCAGGAAGTCGTCTCGCGCATGCAGCATCGCGGCACCGCGCGCACCCGCAGCGTGAAGGTGCTGCTGGAGGACCACTCGCCCGAACTCGGCGTCAGCGTGATGGCCGGTGACAAGTCCGTCGGCACCATGGGCTCATCGGCGAAAGGCAAAGGCATCGCGCTGGTGCGCATCGACCGCGTCGCCGATGCGCTCGATGCCGGCCAGCCGCTCACCGCCGGCGGCCTTGCGGTGAGGCTCGCCGAACCGGACGTCGTCCGCATTCCCGTAAAGCAGCCGATCGCATGAGCCGTGCCCCCCGCCTGCATCCCGACGGAAAGACGCGCTGTCCCTGGCCCGGCGAAGATCCGGTTTATGTCGCCTATCACGACACCGAATGGGGCGTGCCTGAGTATGACGACCGCGCGCTCTATGAAAAGCTGATCCTCGACGGTTTTCAGGCCGGCCTCTCCTGGATCACGATCCTTCGCAAGCGCGACAATTTCCGCAAAGCGTTCGACGATTTCCAGCCGGAGAAGATCGCGCGCTACAACGACAAGAAGGTCCACGCGCTGATGAACGACGCCGGCATCGTGCGCAACCGCGCCAAGATCGACGGCGCGATCCTGAGCGCGAAATCCTATCTCGATATCATGGAGAAGGGGCCGGGCTTCTCGAAGCTGCTCTGGGACTTCATGGACGGCAAGCCCAAGGTCAACAATTTCAAGACCACCGCGAGCGTGCCGGCCTCGACGCCGCTGTCTGCGCAGATCTCCAAGGACCTGTCGTCGCGCGGCTTCAAGTTCGTCGGCCCGACCATTGTCTACGCCTTCATGGAGGCGACCGGCATGGTCAACGACCATCTCGTCGACTGCCATTGCCATGCAAGCTGCGGCAAGACGCAGCGCAAGCTGCGCCTCAAGGCCAAATGAGCGCGAAGAAAACGGCAGGCGCCGCGGAATCCCGCGCCTGGCAGCGCATGCTGTCCGGCCGGCGCCTCGATCTGCTCGATCCCTCCCCGCTCGATGTCGAGATCGCCGACATCGCGCATGGGCTCGCGCGCGTCGCGCGCTGGAACGGGCAGACCACCGGCGCGCACATCTTCTCGGTCGCGCAGCACACCCTGCTGGTCGAGACCGTGCTGCGGCACGAGATGCCGCGCGTCGACCAGCGCATGCGGCTCGCGGCCCTGCTGCACGATGCCCCCGAATATGTCATCGGTGACATGATCTCGCCGTTCAAGGCCGTGCTCGCCGGCAATTACAAGGCGGTGGAGAAGCGCCTGCTCGGTGCCATCCACATCCGCTTCGGCCTGCCGCCGTCGCTGCCCGATGAGATCACGCTGGCCATCAAGGCCGCCGATCGCGGTGCCGCCTATCTGGAGGCGACCGAGCTTGCAGGCTTCAGCGATGCCGAGGCCAAGCGCCTGTTCGGCAAGGATCCCGGTCTCTCCGACAGCGTCCGGCGCGACTATCTCACGCCGTGGACTGCGGCACGGGCCGAGAAGCAGTTTCTGGAGCGGTTCGGTGCGGTGTTTGCGTAGCATCATCCCATTGTAGGGTGGGCAAAACGACGCGTGCCCACCAAACTGAGCGCGACTCGCGCGATTGCGAAATGGTGGGCACGGCGCGATGCGTCTTTTCCCACCCTGCGGCCGCGGCTATAATCAAGAAAAAGGTCCGCCATGATCCACGTCTGTTCCCTCGCCGCCCTGCCCGAAACCGTGCGCCTCACCAAGGCCAGCCACGTGCTGACCGTGATGGCCAATGTCGAGCAGGTCGCGCGGCCGGTGTCGGTGTTGCCGGCCAACCATCTCAAGGTGTCGATGGACGACATCACCGAGGAGATGGACGGCTTCGTCGCGCCCTCCGAGACGCATGTCGACCAGGTGCTGAATTTCGTGCGGGGCTGGGACCGCAGCGCGCCGCTGGTGGTTCATTGCTATGCCGGCATCAGCCGCTCGACCGCGAGTGCGTTCGCGGCCGTCTGCGCGCTCAATCCGGATCGCGACGAGATCGAGATCGCCAGGAAAATCCGCGCGGCCTCGCCGATCGCCTCGCCGAACCGGCGCATCGTCGGCCTCGCCGACCGCGCGCTGGGTCGCAACGGCCGCATGCTGCGCGCGCTCGACGAGATGGGCCCGGGCGCGATGATGGTCGAGGGCCGCCCCTTCGTGATCGAGCTCGAATGATACGGGAGTCGATTAGCAGCCCCGACGGGACTGCGCCCCCTCTCCCGCTTGCGGGAGGGGGTTGGGGAGAGGGTCTCTCGACAACGGGACAATCGCCTGGAGGAGAAAGCCCTCACCCGGCGCTACGCGCCGACCTCTCCCGCAAGCGGGAGAGGTTACAGCGAGCCCGCGGCGAGATCAGCTCAATCAACCGACATATCCCTCTCGCGACATCTGCGATCGTGACCGCATGAGCGATAAGCTCCTCACGCCGATCGAGATCGGCCTGACCGCGGCGATCGTCGCGATCGAGGATCATGAGCCGCTGATCCTCACCGCGCGCGGCAGTGACGGGCTCTCCGGCCTGCCGTTCGGCCCGTTCGATGCGCTGAGCCATCGCACGTTCGAGATCGGACTGCGCGCCTGGGTCGAGGAACAGGCGGGCCTGCGGCTCGGCTATGTCGAGCAGCTCTATACGTTTGGCGACCGCGGCCGCCATGCCGAGGCCGGCGACACCGGCGCGCATATGGTGTCGATCGGATATCTCGCGCTGACGCGTGCCGTCGGCGGCGAGCTTGCCGCTGATGGCGCGAGCTTCGAGCCATGGTATCGCTTCCTGCCCTGGGAAGACTGGCGCGAGGAGCCGCCCGCGATCATCGCCCGCGACATCATTCCGGCGCTGACGAATTGGGCTGAAGAGGAGACGCCGGAGACCACGCGCGCGCTGCCGCGGAAGGATCGCGTGCGGTTCTATTTCGGCCTCGACGGCGCGCCCTGGGACGAGGAGCGCGTGCTCGACCGCTACGAGCTGCTCTACGAGGCCGGGCTGATCGAGGAGGCCCGCCGCGACGGCCGTCCTGCGGCACTGGCGCGCAGGACGCTTCCCGCGCTCGGCACCTCGATGCGCTTCGACCACCGCCGGATTCTCGCCACGGGAATCGCGCGGCTGCGCGCAAAACTGAAGTATCGTCCTGTGGTGTTTGAACTTTTGCCCGCCGAGTTCACACTCACTGAGTTGCAGCACACCGTGGAGGCGATCTCCGGCCGGCACCTGCACAAACAAAATTTCCGTCGCCTGGTCGAAACCGAAGCCCTGGTCGAACCGACCGGGGTGATGTCGACACAGACGGGCGGACGCCCGGCGGCGCTCTACCGCTTCCGCCGCGACGTGCTCCAGGAGCGGCCCGCGCCCGGCTTGCGCGTTCGCTCCCGGCGCTAGATTTTAGGATTCGCGACCGGCCCCTGCCCGCCGGTTGCCTGGAGGCTGCATGTTCGACGGTCCATTTGACGTCTTTGCGCTGATCATTGCGATCATCGCCATCCTGATCGCGATCAAGGCTTCCAGCCAGGCGGCCGAGCTGCGGCGCAAGCTGAACGCGCTCGAAGAGATGTTTTATGCGCAACGGCGCGTGGTGCAGCCGCCGCCGTTGATGCCCGCGCAAGTGCCGGCCGAAGCGCCCGCGACGACGGCCGCCGAACCGCCGCCGCTCGCGCCGGAAGCCGAGGCAGCACCGCCTCCACTCGTCACCGAAGAGGTTGCGCCGCCTCCGCTTGCGGCGAGCACGGAGGCCGATGCGACACCGCCATCGCTGCCAGCACCGGAGCCTGGCTTCGAAGAGCGGCTCGGTACGCGCTGGGTGGTGTGGATCGGCGGCCTTGCGCTCGCGCTCGGCGGCTTCTTCATGGTGCGTTATTCGATCGAGGCCGGCCTGCTTGGCCCCGGCGTGCGCGTGTTCCTCGGCGGCCTGTTCGCAACGGCGCTGCTGGGCGCCGGCGAATGGTCGCGGCGCAAGGAAAGCATCTCCAGCATCGCCGCGCTGCCGATCGCCAACATTCCCGCGATCCTCACCGCGGCCGGCACGGCCGTGGCGTTCGCGACCGTCTATGCCGCCTACGCACTCTACGGCTTCCTCGTACCTGCAACCGCCTTCGTGCTGCTCGGCATCGTCGCGATGTGCACGCTTGCGGCTGCGCTCCTGCATGGGCCCGCGCTCGCCGGCTTGGGCGTGGTCGGCGCGTTCGTGACGCCGATCCTCGTCTCCAGCGGCAAGCCGGACTATTGGGCGCTCTACATCTATCTCGCCATCGTCACCGCCGCGAGCTTCGGTCTCGCCCGGATCCGGCTGTGGCGCTGGCTGGCGGTCACGACCATCGCCTTCGCCGTGCTCTGGATCTTCCCGGGTCTCGACACCGGGAGGATACAGGTCGCGCCGCATGCCTTCCATGTCATCGCCGGCTTCGTGCTGGCCGCGCTGCTCGTCGTCTGCGGCTTCATGTTCGGCCCTGATATCGAGGACGGCGAGATCGAGCCGGTGTCGTCGAGCTCGCTCGGCGCCTATCTGTTCGGCGCGATGCTGATCGTGCTGTCGAGCGCGCATGCCGATCTCGCACTGATCGCGTTCACGCTTCTGGTCGGCGGGACGCTGTTCGTGGCGTGGCGGGCGCCCTCGGCTACGGGCGCGCTGGGCGCGGCCGCGGCGACCGTCTTCATCGTGTTCGCCGAATGGGCGGTGCGCGCCAATCCCGACATGCTGGTGCTGCCGGGCGGCCCGATGCCCGGCGTCGGACCGGTCGCGACCGACGGCTCGGTCACGCTGCATCTGGTGCTGGCCGCGATCTTCGCCGCCGGCTTCGGCATCGCGGGCTTTCTTGCCCAGGGCCGCTCGAACTCGGCGATCATTCCTGTCGTGTGGTCGGCCGCGGGTGTCGCCACGCCGATCGCGATCCTCGTTGCGCTCTACGCCCGCATCGCCCATCTCGACCGCTCGATCCCGTTCGCGATCCTCGCGGTGCTGCTGGCCGCCGCTTTCGGTGCTGCGACCGAATCGCTCTCGCGCCGCGAAGACCGGCCGGGCGCTGCAACCTCGGTCGCGCTGTTCGCGACCGGCACGCTCGGCGCGCTGGCACTGGCGCTGACCTTTGCGCTGGAAAAGGGCTGGCTGACCATCGCGCTGGCGCTGATGTCGCTCGGCACCGCCTGGATCTCGCTGCAACGGCCGATCCCGGTGCTGCGCCGGCTCGCGGCCGTCTTCGCCGCCATCGTCACCGCGCGCATCGGCTATGATCCGCGCATCGTCGGCGAGGCCGTCGGCACCACGCCGATCTTCAACTGGCTGCTGTGGGGCTACGGCCTGCCGGCGGCCTCGTTCTGGGGCGCGAGCATCTTCCTGCGCCGCCGCGCGGACGACCCGCCGTTGCGCGTGGTTGAATCCGCCGCGATCCTGTTCACCGCGCTGCTCGCCTTCACGGAGATCCGGCACCTCGCGACCGGCGGCAACATGACGGACGCGCCGTCCCTGCTGGAATTCGCGCTGCAAGTCTGCATCACGCTGGCGATGGCGATCGGGCTGGAGCGTTTGCGGCTGCGGAGCCACAGCATCGTGCACAATGTCGGCGCGGTCGTGCTCACGGTGATCGCCGGCCTCATCAGCGTGTTCGGCCTCCTGATCCTGGAGAACCCGCTGATCTGGCGCACCGACGTCGGCGGCGCCGTGTTCAACCTGCTGCTGCTCGGCTACGCGCTGCCGGCAGTGCTGATGCTGCTGCTTTCCTATGCGGTGGCGGGCGAACGCGGCAAGGTCTACGCCAACACGATCGCCGGCGGCGCGCTGGTGTTCGCGCTCGCCTATGTCACGCTGGAGATCCGCCGCTTCTATCACGGCCCGATCCTCTCCACCGGCCCGACGACGGGCGCCGAGCAATACACCTATTCGATCGGCTGGCTCGGCTTCGGCGTGGTGCTGCTCGGGGTCGGCATCCTCGTCAACTCGGAACGCGCGCGGCTGGCGTCAGCGGCGGTCATCGCGCTGACGATCCTGAAGGCCTTCGTGATCGACATGTCGACGCTGACAGGCGTCTACCGCGCACTGTCGTTCATGTGCCTCGGTGTCGTGCTGGTGGCGATCGGCTGGCTCTACCAGCGCATCCTGTTCCGGCGGCAGGTCGCGCCGCCGCCGGCTCCGCAGGCGGGGAGTTGAAGATCAGGCCGCGCGGACCGAATCCAGGAACTGCGCGACCTCGACCTTGAGACGCGTGCTGTCCGTCGCGAGCGACTTCGCGGCCGACAGCACCTCGCCCGAAGCCTCGCCGGTCTCGATCGCACCCCGCTGCACATCGGTGATGTTCGACGAGACCTCCTGCGTGCCGACCGAGGCCTGCTGGACGTTGCGCGAGATCTCCTGCGTGGCCGCGCCCTGCTCCTCGACGGCGGCCGCGATGGCGGCCGACACCTCGGAGAGCCGCTCGATGGTGCCACCGATCTCCTGGATGGCGCTGACGGATTCCTGCGTTGCGGACTGGATGCCCGACACCTGCGCCCCGATCTCGCCGGTCGCCTTCGCGGTCTGCTCGGCCAGCGCCTTGACCTCGGACGCGACGACCGCGAAGCCACGGCCCGCTTCACCGGCGCGCGCGGCCTCGATGGTGGCGTTCAGCGCCAGCAGATTGGTCTGGCCCGCGATGGTGTTGATGAGATCGACGACGTCGCCGATGCGCGATGCCGCCTGCGACAGCGCGTTGACGCGGTCATTGGTCCGCGTCGCCTGCTCGACGGCTTCCGCGGCCATCCGCGCCGAATCCTGCACGCGGCGGCTGATCTCGGTGATCGAGGACGACAGCTCCTCCGAAGCCGAAGCAACAGCCTGGACGTTGGTGGAGGCTTCCTCGGACGCAGCAGCGACGACCGTGGCAAGCTCCTGCCCGCGCTGCGCCGTATTGGTCAGCGTGGTTGCGGACGCCTCGAGCTCGGTCGAGGCCGCCGAAACGGTGCCGACGACTTCGCCGATCATGGCTTCGAACTTGCGGGTGATGGCGTCGACGCGGCGGCCGCGCTCGATCTTGGCTTCAGCGTCGGCCGCAGCCGCCTCGTCGGCGGCCTTCTTGGCGATCAGCGCCTCCTTGAAGATCTGGAGCGCATCCGCCATCGAGCCGATCTCGGTCTTCTCGCCGCGATGCGGCACCTCGGCCGCGAGATCGCCCTCGCCGAGCGACTGCATCGGCGTGATGATCGAAGCGATGCCACGCGAGACGTCGCGCACGAGATAATAGGCGGCGCCGATCGCGATCACGACCGAGAGCACGATGATGCCGACCAGCACGCGGAAGATCATGGCGTAGCTGTCGGCCGCCTGCTTGGTCTCGAGCTCCGCGCCGCGGTTGTTCATCTCGATGCCCTTCTGGAGCAGCGGATCTGCGGCCTGGGCCATCTTCGCGACCTTGGTCTGCAACAGCTCGTTGGCGTCGGTCGGGAATTTGCCGGGGCTCTTGCGCGACATCGCCATGACGTCCTGCACGCCGTTCAGATACTCGGCCCATGCCTTGGACCATTGCTGATACAGCGAGCGCTCTTCCGCGCTGGTGATCAGCGGCTCGTAGACCTTGCGGGTCTGGTCGATGCGCGTCTGGAGCGATGCAAGGCGCTTCTCGGCCGCCTCCTTGCCTTCGGGGGTGTCCTGCATCAGGTGCAGGCGGAGCGCGACGCGCAGCTCGTTGATGTCGGCGCGAAGCGAGCCGAGCGCGCGCACGCTGGGCAGCCAGCTCTCCGCGATCTCGACGGTGTGTGAGTTGATATTCTGCATGGTGCCGATCGCCGTCACGCCGACACCGGCGAGCGAGAGCACCAGGACCGACAACACGGTCAGAAGCTTGAAGACGATCGACAACTTCGACATCACGATAAATCCCGCTGATACCTAGCAACGCACAACTTGCCTGCGCCGCTATCGTCACGACGGACGACAGGGCGGGGTCATTCCAACAATGCTGGCTGGTTCTTATCCCGTAAGATTGCGCTCATAGTTGCAAACAGGCGTTAACAGGAACCTACGTGAAACTACGGAATCGCTGTCGCCGCCGTCATATGTTCCGCAATCACGCGTTGCAGCGCAGCAGACATCCCGCGACGCCACACCAGCGCACCGTTTTCACTTCCGGAGTCCGGATGAGCGAGGTCTCACGCAGCCCGCACCGACTCCAGGAAGCGTGCCACCTCGCTCTTGAGCCGGTTGCTTTCCTGCGAGAGTGATTGTGCGGCCGAATGCACCTGCGCCGAGGCTGCCCCGGTCTCGCCGGCGCCGCGCTGGACGTCGCCGATGTTGGCAGAGACGTCCGAGGTGCCGTGCGCGGCGTGCTGAATGTTGCGGGAGATTTCCTGCGTTGCTGCGCCCTGCTCTTCCACCGCCGCGGCGATGGTCGACGAGATTTCCGACATCCGCGCGATGGTATCGCCGATCTCCTTGATCGCGCCGACCGAGTCTTGTGTCGCGGTCTGGATCGCACCGATGTGCTGGCTGATCTCGCCCGTGGCCTTCGCCGTCTGCTCGGCGAGCGCCTTCACTTCGGTCGCAACCACGGCAAAGCCCTTGCCGGCTTCGCCCGCCCGCGCCGCCTCGATCGTGGCATTCAGCGCCAGCAGGTTGGTCTGGCTGGCGATGGTGTTGATCAGCTCGACCACGTCGCCGATACGCGAGGCCGCCTTTGCGAGTTCTGCGACGCGCACATTGGTACGCTCGGCCTGCTCGACCGCGACGTCGGCGACGCGCGCCGATTCCTGTACCTGGCGGCTGATCTCGGAGATAGAGGTTGTCATCTCCTCGCTGGCGGCCGAGACCGACTGCACGTTCGCGGACGCCTCTTCCGAGGCAGCCGCCACGGCCGTGGCGAGCCCGTTGCCGCGCTCGGCAGCTTGCGTCAGCGTGTTGGAGGACGCCTCGAGCTCGGTCGCCGCCGACGACACGATCTCGATGATCTCCCCGACCGCACCTTCGAACCCGTCGGCAAGGCGCCGCATGTCGGCCTTGCGCTGTTCGCGCCCGCGCGCGTCCGTTTCCGCCTGCTCGGCACGAAGCCGCTCGGCTTCCGCCATATTGGTTCTGAACACCTCGACCGCGCCGGCCATCTCGCCGATCTCATCCTTGCGCCCGACGCCGGGCACGGAGATCGAGAGTTCGCCGCGCGCAAGGCGCGTCATCGCACCGACCATGCTGGACAGCGCCTTCGAGATCGAACGTCCGAGGAAGAAGCCGACCAGCGCGAGCACGACGACGGTGAAGGCGAAGGCGATCATCATCCACAACCGCACGGCATCGCGCGTTACGGCTTCCGCAGCGTCGGCCTGCTTGTACATGGCATCGACGGCGGTGCGCACCTCGACCATGGCGGGCTCGAGCTCGCGGAAGGTCTTCATCATGCTGGCATCGAGGGCCGCACTCTGCTGTGCAGTCTCGGCCCATGCCGCGAATTCGGACTGGTACTTCTGCAGCTTGGTCGTGATGTCGTTCATCACCTTCTCGGAGATCGCGACCACCTCCAAGGCCTTGGTGAACTCGGCCCCGGCCTTCTTCACTTCTGCAATGTATTTTGGATCGCGCCGCAGCATGTAGTCCTTCTCGTGCCGGCGCATCATCAGCATCCAGGTCGTCGTCCTGGGATCGTCGATCTCCTTCAGCTTGACCTCGATCTCATGCACGGCGCTCCGAAGCGAACCGGACAGGCCGAGCGTCTCGTTCAGCCCGAGCCTGGTCTCGGCCGCCACCAGCTTGCCGAACTCGGATGCATAACGTTTGAAGCCGTCCTGCGCCTGCTTCATCTTCTCGGACAGCGCGCTCATGCCGCCGGCCGTCATCAGCCGCTCGACCTCGTCAAAGTCGCGGTTGATCGGCCCGATCAGCTCGGCATGCGCCCTGGCGTAGCTCTCGTTGCGGCGCTGCTGGAAATTCTTTTCGTTGCGCCGGGCCTCCAGCATCTCGATCGAGAGCTGCTTGTCGAGGTCGGCGATCGCACGAGCCCGGTTGGCAATATCGCGGGAGGCGTCCTGGGAGAGGCTGCCGACCTCGTAGATGGCGCCGAAGGCGACGAGACCCAACAGTCCGAACAGTCCGATCGCCATGACCTTGTGCGTGAGGCGAATGGAAGGGCCGCTCATTGAATGTGCTCCAATACGCTCGATACGCAATACAGGGAGGGCGACAAGACGCCCGGGAAATTCCGGAGATCATGACTGCGTCGCTTTTCCGGAAGGTTAACCGTGCGGCCATTCGCAGCACGATATCTCGACGAGACGCGTGCGAACCGCCGCGCGACTTCGCGCGGCGGTTGCAGTCGGCGGATGAATGGCTAAGACGGCCGCCGTCAGGCGGCGCGCACGGTGTCGAGGAATTTGCCGACTTCGAGCTTGAGGCGGTTGCTGTCCCCGGAGAGCGATTGCGCGGCACCCAGGACCTGCGAGGAGGCCGACCCGGTCTCGCCCGCCCCGCGCTGCACGTCGGTGATGTTGGAGGAGACCTGATGGGTGCCTTCCGCCGCCTGCTGCACGTTGCGGGAGATCTCCTGTGTCGCCGCGCCCTGCTCCTCGACGGCTGCCGCGATGGTGGACGAAATTTCGGACAGCTTTTCGATGGTGTCGCTGATGGCGCCGATGGCGCTGACCGAGTCCTGCGTGGCCGCCTGGATGCCGGCAATCTGCTGGCCGATCTCGCCGGTTGCCTTCGCAGTCTGCTCGGCGAGGGCCTTCACCTCGGAGGCGACCACTGCAAATCCGCGGCCGGCCTCACCGGCGCGCGCCGCCTCGATCGTGGCGTTGAGAGCCAGCAGATTGGTCTGGCCGGCAATGGTGTTGATCAGCTCGACCACGTCGCCGATCCGCGTCGCCGCCTGGGACAGCTCACTGACGCGATCCGTGGTGATACGGGCCTGACTGACCGCCTCACTCGCGACCCGCGCCGATTCCTGCACCTGGCGGCTGATCTCGGTGATCGACGACGACAGCTCTTCGGTCGCCGAGGCCACCGACTGCACGTTGGTGGAAGCCTCTTCAGAGGCCGCGGCGACCATCGTTGCAAGCCCTTGCCCCCGCTCGGCGGTCGCGGTGAGCGTCGAGGCGGAAGCTTCGAGTTCGGTCGCGGCCGATGACACGGTATCGACGATCTCACCGATCGCGGCTTCGAAGCCGTCTGCGAGCTTGTGCATCTCGGCCTTGCGCTGCGCGGCGGCGGCCTGGTCCTGCCGGAGCTTGGCCTCGGCCTCCTCGCGCGCCTTCTGCTCCGACACGAGCTTGAATTTCTCGACGGCGGCGGCGACCCCACCGACCTCGTCCTTGCGGCCGAGCCCGGGCAGCACCACGGAAAAATCCCCGCCTGCGAGCTTGTCCATGGCGATCGTGAGCACGCGGATCGGCCGCGCGATGGTCAGGAACGACATCAGCCACGAACCGATGAGGATAAGCACGGCGCCGGCACCGACAAGCAATCCAACCCGTTCGCTGAACGCCATCTGCTCGACGGAATTTGCCGTTTCCTCACCGCTCCTGTGCTTGGCAAACTCGGCGATCTCGCTCGCGATCGCGTCCAGTGCGCTGGCTATCGGCAACGTGACCTCGCGCGAGATACGCGCCGTCTCTTCGGTGAGCCTGGCGACGCGATTGGCGTCTGCGCTGGTGGCGGCGATGATCTCGCCGCGAAGAGACGCGAGCTGCTGCGCGCCCTTCATATAATCGACGGAAAGGCTCTTGAGCTTCTCCATGCGCGCACGGTTCTCGGCGGATTGGGACAGCTTGAGCATTCCTTCCGCCAGATTGCCCAGCGACTTCGATCGCTCGACAAGAGCGTCGTTCGACTTTTGCAGTTCACCTGGATTGTTGGCGAGCCGGATGTCCCGGACACTGAGCTGCATGCTGCGCAGCCAGAGCTTGGCTTCGACTGCATCCCGCGCCAGCTCCTGCTGGACGAGTACGGCTTCGCTGGAATGACGCACGTTGCGGTTACCTGAAAACTGACTGGCGTTCATGGCAAGGACCAGAACGATACAGAGTGCCGACGTCATCGCCAGCTTGGTTCCAATTCGCAAATTCTGAATGAGGCTCAACATGGGGCACGCTTTCCAGGGAAATGCGCAGCCAAATCATTGTCAGCTGCCCTCGGCGTTGGTCGCCCTTGCTCAAAATTTGAGCGGTCACAATTCCGATTTGGTTAACAACCGCGCCCGGAGAAATACTGGCTCAAGCGAAACGCTCCGTGAAATCCGGCACGGACTGCGCACTTAACAGGTTAAGCACACTCAGAGGTAGGAACGACGCTTCGCAGCGTGGCAAGACACGCGTACGCGACGCACCGTCATACGGCGCAAGCTTGATCTGCCCGACAATGCGCCGTCACGCCGCGCGCACGGTCTCCAGAAATCTCCCGACCTCGAGCTTGAGGCGATCGCTGTCGCCGGACAGCATCTGCGCGGCGGACAGGACCTGCGAGGAAGCAGATCCGGTCTCGCTCGCGCCGCGTTGCACGTCCGTGATGTTGGACGAGACCTGATGCGTGCCGTGCGCGGCCTGCTGCACGTTGCGGGAAATCTCCTGCGTTGCCGCGCCCTGCTCTTCCACGGCCGCTGCAATCGTCGAGGAGATCTCGGACAACTTCTCGATCGTGTTGCTGATGTCCTTGATGGCGCCGACCGATTCCTGCGTCGCGGCCTGAATGCCGGAAATCTGCTGGCCGATCTCGCCGGTCGCCTTTGCCGTCTGCTCGGCAAGCGCCTTCACTTCGGAAGCGACGACCGCAAAACCCTTGCCGGCCTCGCCGGCGCGCGCGGCCTCGATCGTGGCGTTGAGCGCCAGCAGATTGGTCTGGCCCGCAATGGTGTTGATCAGCTCGACGACGTCGCCGATGCGCGTTGCAGCACGCGACAATTCGCTGACGCGCTCGGTGGTGTTGCGGGCCTGGCCGACGGCCTCGCTGGCCACGCGCGCGGATTCCTGAACCTGCCGGCTGATCTCCGTGATCGACGAGGACAGCTCTTCCGTCGCCGACGCCACCGACTGCACGTTGGTGGAGGCCTCTTCGGAGGCTGCCGCAACCACGGTGGTGAGCTGCTGCGTGCGCTCCGCGGTCGAGGTGAGCGTCGTGGCGGAGGCTTCGAGCTCGGTCGAGGCCGACGACACCGTGCCCACGATCTCGCCGACGGCGCCTTCGAAATTGTCGGCAAGCTTTCGCATTTCGGCCTTGCGTTGCTCGGCCGCGACCTGATCCTGCCGCGTCTTGGCTTCCGCTTCCTCGCGCGCCTTCTGTTCGGATACGATCTTGAATTTCTCGACGGCGCCGGCGACTTCGCCGACCTCGTCCTTGCGGCCGAGGCCCGGCAGCACCACGGAGAAGTCGCCACCGGCGAGCTTTTCCATCGCAGCCGTCAACGCGCGCATGGGCCGCGCAATGCTGAAGACCGAGAAGATGCACGCGCCGATCAGGACCAGTGCGACCAGCATGCCGGTGATGAACGAGGTCCGCGCGACGGATGCGGCCTCGGCTTCGGCCTCGACACGGGCTTCGGCGCTCTTCTGCTTGGCAAAGTTGATGATATCATTGGTCAGCTCCGATATCTCTTCGTTGATCGGCGCCAGCATCTCTTTGCGGATGCGGTCGACCTCGGCCACGAGCTTTGCGAGCGACGCTGCCGCTTCGCCGTCCTTCTTCGCGCTCAGGGCGAGCTCCTGCTTGCGGATCACTTCGATCTGCTGTTGTCCCTTGCCAAAATTGCCGATCAACACGATCAGGCGGTCGATCCTTTTGTGATTCTCCGGCGAGCGCGACAGCTTCGCCATCTCGCCCGCGAATTTCAGGGCCGCGGTCTGCCGATCGTTGAAATAGGTGACGGCCTTCTGCATCTCGGCCGGCGAAGAGGCGGTCAGGATGTCACGAATGCCGATCTGCATCCCGCGGACCGACGCCTTGGCTTCCGCGGCGTTCTGGGCGATCGACTGCTGCGCCGATGCCGCATTGCCGAGCTTCTGAACCGCGGCGTCGCCGTTCATCTGGAGGACGATCATCAGCGCGACGAGAGCGATGGTGAGTGCCGAGGTCACGGCGAGCTTGGTGCCAATTCGCAGGTTCTGAATGAACATCATCGAAGCATCCCGTAATAAGCATTTGCCGCGCCGACGCGCGTGAACAGTTCGGGAAGGCTAGCCGCGAGGTTGCTCATTAACGTTAAGGGTGGCCGCGGAAGCCTAGGTAGAATTACTGAAATGATGCCTAAACTACTGCAGCCGCGCACTTTTCACGTGTAACGAAATGAATCTCGCGGATTTGCATGCGCTGGCGTCCGTTAACGGGTTGCCCGTCGCGATCATCATCAGCACACCGTCTCGCCGACCAGGCTGACGCGGAAGACCGGCTTCTTGTTCTCGTCGAGCAGCTCCATGCACCACTCGGCATCCGGCTTCAGGCCGCGCGCGATGCTGCCGAGCAGATTGGCGCAGACCTCGGTCATTTCAGCCCAGGCAGCGGCGCGATTATCGAATTCGTACGGCTGATCGGCGGCGCCGGAATAGCGACCGGTGCTGATGCGAAAGAAATATAGCGACATCGAAAAACCCTTGCGCCCCCCGGCCGTCACGCAGACTGGGGCGCGAACAGCTACCAACGCATGAAAACCGCCGCCCGTATGACTACGGCGCAGCAGCTTCGTGTTCGACCGATGTTTTCAAGGGCAAAGTGCGCGAACAACCCCGCGCAGCCAACTCACTGAGTCGAGCGGCGCAGTTCCAGCGGAGCCTCGATCCTGGCGGGCTCCGATTTGGCTTCCGGCTTCACCGGCTCGAGCCGGCTGCTCTCGACACGCGGGGTCTCGACGCGCGCGGCGACTTCGGTGTTGGACGCAGCGACCGAACCGGTGTGCTCCGACGAGCGGATCGACCGCGGCCGCGCCGCGGCGCGGGCCATCAGCATCTGGTTGCCGCCCTGGTGGTGGAAGTCGCAATAAGCGAAGCCCATGCCCGACACCGAGCCGCGGAAGCTGCGATCGTCGGTCTTTTCCAGGTTGAAGCAGGGCTCGAACGGAATGCCCTTGATCGAGGCGCAGACATTCTGGCCACGGATCTGGAGCGTGTTGCCGGGCAGGCGAAGATGCTTCACCGGGCCTGCGCCCGAAAACTGCACAGCCCCGGCGGCACCGAGGTCGTCCAGGATGCGGCCTGCGCCACGGGTGCCGTCGAAACAGGTGAAAGCGAACACCTTGCCCGCCACGAAGCGGCGCGCCTCATCGGCGTTCATGCCACCGGCAATGGCCGGCGCAAACGTCACGGCCGCCGTGACAGCCCCCAACACAATACGCGCAAGCATGCTCTACTCCGAACCAACCCCGCAGCGGGCGATGCCTTATCTCTTTACCCGCTGCTTACCATACTAACCAAGGCGACATTGAAGCAGCATGGTTGGTAAAGTCTGAACGCGGTTAAACAATTTTTACCACGATGCGGCCGCGCACCTGGCCGGCCAGGATTTTCGCGCCCCATTCCGAAACTTCCTCGATCGGAATTTCATGAGTGATTTCAGATAGTTTCGTCCGATCCAGATCGGACGCCAGGCGCAGCCAAGCGGCTTTCCGCGGCTCGATCGGGCACATCACGGAATCGATGCCGAGAAGGCACACCCCGCGCAAAATGAAAGGTGCGACAGACGACGGCAGGTCCATGCCGGCCGCCAAGCCGCACGCCGCGATCGCTCCACCGTACTTCGTCATCGACAGGAGATTCGCGAGCGTGGTCGAGCCGACGCTGTCCACACCGCCAGCCCACCGTTCTTTGGCGATCGGCTTCGCCGCCGCCGACAATTCATTGCGATCGATCACCTCGGCCGCGCCGATCTCTTTCAGATAATCCGCTTCCGCCGCGCGGCCGGTCGAGGCGATGACGTGGTAGCCGAGCTTCGACAGCACCGCCGTCGCGACCGAGCCGACGCCGCCGGCCGCGCCCGTGACCACCACCGGGCCGCTCTTCGGCGAGATACCGTGCTTCTCCAGCGCCAGCACCGACAGCATCGCGGTGAAGCCGGCGGTGCCGATCGCCATGGCGTCACGTGCGGACAGGCCCTGCGGCAACGCCACCAGCCAGTCGCCTTTCACCCGCGCCTTCTCGGCATAAGCGCCGAGATGCGTCTCCCCCATGCCCCAGCCGGTGCAGACGACCTTGTCGCCGGCCTTCCACTGCGGATGCGAGGACGCCTCGACCGTGCCGGCGAAATCGATGCCGGCGATCATCGGGAAGCGGCGCACCACCGGCGCCTTGCCTGTCAGCGCAAGGCCGTCCTTGTAGTTCAGCGTCGACCATTCGACACGGACGGTGACGTCACCGTCCATCAGTTCGGCTTCGTCGAACTGCGTGAGCGCGGCGGTGGTTGCCTTGTCCGCCTTGTCGATCCGGATCGCCTTGAATGTGGCCACGACTGAACTCCCTGACTTGTTTGACGGGATGTTTAGCCGATCAGGCAGGCTGCGCAACCGCTCGCTGGACCGGTTTCTCCACGATCGGAAGGTTGATCAGCGCGGACAGCACGCCGAACAGGATCGAGAGCCACCAGATCGGCGTGTAGGAACCGAACTTCTCGAACACGATGCCGCCGAGCCAGACGCCGAGGAAGCCGCCGACCTGATGGCTGACAAAGGCGAAACCATAAAGGGTCGCGAACCAGCGCGTACCGAACATCAAGGCGACCAGCGCCGAGGTCGGCGGCACCGTTGACAGCCAGGTCAGGCCAGAGACCGCACCGAATGCGATGGCCGAGAACGGCGTGATCGGGAACGAGATGAAGGCCAGCGTCGCAAGCGCGCGGGTGAAGTAAATCGTCGAGAGGATGAAGCGCTTGGGCATATAGTTCTGGAGATAGCCGACACTCAGCGATCCCATGATGTTGAACAGGCCGATCGCAGCGATCACCCAGCCACCGGTTTGCGTCGAGATGCCACGATCGACCAGGAACGCCGGCAGATGCACGGTGATGAAGGCAAGCTGAAAGCCGCAGGTGAAGAAGCCGAGCACCAGCAGCACATAGGAGCGATGGCCGAAGGCCTCAGAGAGCGCCTTGGTGAAGGTTTGATCGTCCGCAGGCGTCGCGTTGGCCGTGGTTGCGACCGGCGGTGTCGAGAGCGCCAGCGACAGCGGGATGATCAGCAGCATCAGGAAGCCGAACACGGTGAGCGCCTGCTGCCAACCGAAATTGTCGATCAGTGCGACGCCGATCGGCGCGAACAGGAACTGGCCGAATGAGCCCGCCGCGGTGCCGGCGCCAAGCGCAAGGCCGCGCTTCTCGGCCGGCAGAAGCTTGGTGAACGCCGACAGCACCAGATTGAACGAGCAGCCGGCGAGACCGAAGCCGACCATGACGCCCGCGCCGATGTTGAGCGACAGCGGCGTCGAGGAATAACGCATCAGCAGCAGGCCGCCGGCATAGAGCAGCGCGCCGACGCACATCACGCGGAACAGGCCGAAGCGATCGGCGACCGCACCGGCAACCGGCTGGCCCAATCCCCACAGCAAATTCTGAAATGCGATCGCGAGGCCGAACACGTCGCGGCCCCATGAGAATTCGTGGCTCATCGGCTGCACGAAGAAACCCAGCGCCGAGCGCGGGCCGAAGCCGAGCATGCCGATCGCACAGCCGCAGAGAATGATGATCGCCGGCGTGCGCCATGAGGAGCGCGAGACCGGACCGAGTTCGCCCGCTTGAGTGGACATGGTTTTTCTCATCAGTCGCTGGCGGATCCGGAATAGGTAGCCGCTGCTCACCGCATTTAATGCAACTGCATGAAAATCCCAAGCCAAAAATGATTGCGTTCCACGAAGGGCTGCTGCGGGAGCATTGCGTTTCCTCGCGGGCCCTCCCGGCGCGCGTCGCGCGATTTGACGGGAATGTGTGCGGCGGGGCCTAGCGGACTCGCCAACCCCATGGTATCTTCGATTTACTCAAGTTGAGTATATGTAAGCTCTGACCAAATCCACCGGCCCCCTCGGCCGGATTTCTCGGGCTTCATATATACTCATATAGAGCATAATTGGTAAGCACGGGAGGCTTCGATGCCGATCACTGGACTATACGGCCCCGACGATCTTGCAGGCCGGCCGCAGGGCCAAACCACCTCACCCCCCGCCGCGCCGCCGCGAACGGAAGCCGCGCTGCCGATGCCCTCGCTGGAATGGACCGATGAGGTCGAGCGCGCCACCGCACCGCTCTACGAGCGCGTCAAGCACGTGATCCCGCCGATCGAGTGGCCGCTGATGGCGCCGACGATCAAGGCGATCAACGAGCTGAAGGCGGCGCGCGGCGCGGTCATCCTCGCGCACAATTACCAGGCGCCGGAAATCTTTCACTGCGTCGCCGACATCGGCGGCGACTCGCTCCAGCTCGCGGTCGAAGCCACCAAGGTGAAGGCCGACATCATCGTCCAGTGCGGCGTGCACTTCATGGCGGAGACGTCGAAGCTGCTCAACCCGGACAAGACGGTGCTCATTCCGGACTCGCGTGCGGGCTGCTCGCTTGCCGCCAGCATCTCGGGCGCGGACGTCCGCCTGCTCCGCGAGAAATTCCCAGGCGTGCCGGTGGTCGCCTACGTCAATACGTCGGCCGAGGTGAAAGCCGAGGTCGACATCTGCTGCACCTCGTCGAACGCGGTGCAGGTGGTCGAGAGCCTGAACGCGCCGACCGTGATCTTCCTGCCCGACCGCTATCTCGCAACTTATGTCGCTTCCAAGACCGACGTGAAGATCATCGCCTGGAAAGGCGCCTGCGAGGTCCACGAGCGTTTTACCGGCGAGGAGCTGCGCGCCTATCGCGACGCCGATCCGTCCGTGCAGATCATCGCGCATCCCGAATGTCCGCCTGATGTGCTGGCGGAAGCCGACTTCACGGGCTCGACCGCGCACATGATCAACTGGGTGCGCGAGCGGCGGCCGCGCCGGCTGGTGATGATCACGGAATGCTCGATGGCGGACAATGTCCGCGCCGAGCTGCCTGATGTCGAGATGCTCCGCCCCTGCAACATCTGCCCGCACATGAAGCGCATCACGCTCGCCAACATCCTGGAGAGCCTGCTGACGCTGGGCGAGGAAGTCACGATCGATCCCGCGCTCGCGGTGCGTGCAAGGCGATCGGTCGAGCGGATGATCAATCTGAAAAACTAGCAACATGCGAGCTGTCGTCCCGGACAAGCGCAGCGAAGCGGACGACGATGGATTTTCGCGCAACAACTTCCGCCGCGGCGTATGGGTCCCCGCTTTCGCGGGGGCGACAGCTGAGTGAATGGAGAGAAACATGCAAGAAAACATGCAAGACAACTTCGAAGATCTCACCCGCGCCGCCGATGACGTCGTCATCGTCGGCGGCGGCCTTGCCGGACTGTTTTGCGCGTTGAAACTCGCGCCGCGGCCGGTGACGCTGATCTCGGCGGCGCCGCTCGGACACGGCGCATCGTCCGCCTGGGCGCAAGGCGGCATCGCCGCGGCCGTGGCCGAGGGCGATACGCCGGAGGCGCATGCTGCCGATACCATTGCCGTCGGCGGCGGCATCGTCGACGAAGCGGTCGCCCTCGGCATCGCGCGCGAGGCAGCTCCCCGGATTCATGATCTGCTCGCCTATGGCGTGCCGTTCGACCGCGACCTCAAAGGCCGGCTCGCGGTAGGACGCGAAGCCGCGCATTCGGCCCGGCGTATCGTGCATGTGCGTGGCGATGGCGCGGGCGCCGCGATCATCGCAGCCTTGAGTGATGCCGTGCGGCGCACGCCGTCGATCCGCCTGATCGAGGGTTTCGTCGCCGAGGCGCTGTTGACGGCGGAAGGCGCCGTCACCGGCCTGCAACTGCGCGAGGCCGGCAATCCCGCCGCACGGCCGGTCCTGCTCGCCTCGCGCGCGGTGGTGCTTGCCACCGGCGGCATCGGCCATCTCTATGCCGCCACCACCAACCCGATCGAGGCCAACGGCTGCGGCCTTGCGATCGCCGCGCGCGCCGGCGCATTGATCGCCGATCCGGAATTCGTGCAGTTCCACCCCACGGCGGTCATGGTCGGCCGCGATCCCGCGCCGCTCGCAACCGAAGCCCTGCGCGGCGAGGGCGCGACGCTGATCAACGGCGATGGCGATCGCTTCATGATGGCGCTCCATCCGCTCGCGGAACTCGCCCCGCGTGACATCGTCGCCCGCGGCGTGTTCGCCGAGCTCGCGGCCGGACGCGGCGCCTTTCTCGACGCGCGAGAGGCGCTGGGCGTGCGCTTCGCCGAAAAATTTCCGACGGTGCACGCGAGCTGCATCGCAGCCGGCATCGATCCCGCGACGCAGGTCATCCCGATCGCGCCCGCCGCGCATTACCACATGGGCGGAATCGCGGTCGACCATCGCGGCCGCAGCTCGATCGACGGACTCTGGGCCGGCGGCGAGGTGTCGTCCACCGGCGCGCATGGCGCCAACCGGCTGGCCTCGAACTCATTGCTCGAAGCCGTGGTTTACGCCGCGCGCATCGCCGACGACATCGCCGGCTCCGCGATCCCCTCGCCGGCCGGCCTCCCTGACGCCCTGGTAACGCCGCGTGGCGCCGCGCCGGATGCGACGGCTGTGATGCGACTCCGGACAATGATGAGCGCGCATGTCGGCGTGATCCGCAATTGCGATAGCCTTGCGGAAGCCGTGCGCAGTTTTGCCGAGATGGAACGTGAGGCAACGAGTATTACTGTCCGCAACATGGCAACGACCGCCCTGCTCGTCGCAGCCGCCGCGTGGAGCCGGCAGGAGAGCCGCGGCGCTCATTTCCGCTCCGACCATCCGGCGGAGGTTCCTGCCCTTGCACAACGAACGATGACCACGCTGGCCGCGGCACGCGAGGTCGCGGAAAGCCTCCGCGCGCGTCCGCTGCCGCGCGCCGCCCAACCCCTGATCGCCTGAAGGAAGCCCCATGATCACCCCGACCTCCCTGCTCTATCCCGACGCCTTCCTCTCGCCGCTCGCCATCGACGCGGCCGTGCAGCGTGCGCTCGACGAGGATCTCGGCCGCGCCGGCGACATCACCTCGCTGGCGACGATCCCGGAAACGACAAAGGCGCAAGCGATCCTGGTCGCACGCCAGTCCGGCGTGATCGCCGGCCTGCCGCTGGCAATCGCAACGTTGCAAAAGCTCTCGCCCGATGTCGACATGCGCGCACATGTCCGCGACGCCGCGCGCGTCGCCCGCGGGCAGCAGGTGCTGACGATCTCCGGCCCTGCGCGCGCCATTCTCACGGCGGAGCGGACCGCGCTGAATTTCGTCGGCCGCCTGTCGGGCGTCGCGACGCTGACGGCCGACTACGTTGCGCGCACCGAAGGCACCAAAATGCGCATCTGTTGCACGCGAAAAACCACGCCGGGTTTGCGGGCTCTGGAGAAATATGCGGTGCGCTGCGGCGGCGGCTTCAACCACCGGTACGGGCTCGACGATGCGATCCTGATCAAGGACAACCACATCGCGGTCGCTGGCGGCATTCGTCCTGTGCTGGAGCGCGCCCGCGCCCATGCGGGGCATCTGGTCAAGATCGAGATCGAGGTGGATACGCTGGCGCAATTGCGCGACGTGCTCGGCACGGGGCTCGCCGACGCCGTGCTGCTGGACAACATGGATCTCGCGACGCTGCGCGAGGCGGTGCGGATCAACGAGGGTCGTCTCAAGCTGGAGGCATCCGGCGGCGTCACGCTGGAGTCGATTGCGGCCATCGCGGCGACCGGCGTCGACTACGCCTCGGCCGGAGCGCTCACGCACTCTGCGCCGAATTTCGATTGTGCGCTGGATATCGAGGCGTGATTGGGGCGCGAACTCATCCACAACGTCATGGCCGGGCTCGTCCCGGCCATCCACCTCTTGCCGCAGAGTACGAAGAACGTGGATGCCCGGGACAAGCCCGGGCATGACAGTCTTTCTGTGGAGATGCTACCTTCGCTCGCTCACACCCATCTCGGCGGAGCTCTTGGCTTCCTGTGCGAGCTCAGCCGACAGTGCGGCGGTCTGCGCCGGGGTGCCCCAGCTCGGTTCCTCGCTGCCGTCGCCCCAATTGCGCGGGCGGTAGAAGGTGTGCACGCCGGTCTTGTACAGCTTCTTCATCTCGGCGACCCAGGACGGGCGCACCCAGTAGGCGTGATAATGCGTGGACTTGCCGACTTCGGGCAGCCAGATCTGGCCGTCCAGCATCGCCTTCGAGATCTTTTTGGCGCGCTCCCACATTTCGGGCTCGCGGATCACGTCGGCATTGTTGTCGCAGGCGAAGGTGAACTGGCAGGCGAGATGGCGGTGCTTGTTCTGGTAGACCGCGCCGCACACGGTGTCGGGATATTTGCCGGAGAACACCCGGTTCAACACCACTTGTGCGACCGCCATCTGTCCGCGAACGGCTTCGCCGCGTGATTCAAAATAGATGGCTTCGGCAAGACACTTCTCGGACTTCGCGCGCGACTTGTCGTCAAGCGCCAGCCGCTCCGCCGGCGATCTGGCGCGCTGGTTGTCGGCGTTGACCTCGCCCTTCGGCGCGACGCTCTCGCCGCTTTCGATGTCTTTCCCAATATCGGCCGTCGGCGGCGTCAGCGAGGCCGTCACCTTCATATCCGGATCGGGCATCACGATCAGCGGCTCGGCACCGGGCTGCCAGCTCTCGATGCTCTCGAGAGAGCCGCCGAGCGACGAGCTGCCAAAGAAGAGATTCGAGGTCTTGACGCGGAACGGATCGCGCGGCGGTGGGGCCGGAAGGGTCGCCTGCTTCAGCGCTTCGAGCGGCTGGACCGCGAGGGCGCGTGCAGCGTCGCTGGCTTGCGGCGGATTGGCATATTGCGGCAACGGCGGTGCGCGCAGTGCCTCAGCGAGTTCGGGATCGAGTGCGGCCGCGGACTCAGGCGACATGGCCTGCGACTTGGCCTGCGGCAATGCGGCGGTCTTGGCGCCGAACACCGAGCTGTTTGAGGTTGCGGGATCTTCCTGCGCCGGTCCTGCGGACGGTGCGGCCGCCTCAGGCGTTTGCGTCGGCGTGGCGATCGCGAGGCGATCCCCCTTCATCGAACGGTCGACCTTGGGAAAATCGGCGGCCTGGTAGCGCGGTGGCGCCTGAAGCGCCGGATTGCGGCTGATTGCGCCGGTGACGTCACGGCCATCGAGGCTCGCGAGGCGAACCATCGCGCTCTGCGGAACGGAGGTGCCGATCGGCCGTGAGAAACTGTAAGTGGCGAGCTGAATCGAGGACGCCGCGGAGAAGACCTGCTTCTGCCAACGCTCGGCGACGCCGGGCTGACGCGCCAGCAACGACGAAATATCCTGATAGCCGGTCTCTCTCGGCATCAATGCGAAGATGCAGAGACCGATGCCGAAGGACGCGAACCGCGCGCCCTTCGGATGGTTACGCAACACAGACATCGACACGCTCACGCTACGCTTACGCCAGAAAGATCGATCGGCAGTACATCCGTGCAATTCGATCTTTATCGTGAGTATCTAATTTAGGTTGCCGGGGCGTTAATCGGCGTTGCGCCAGCGGCACACTCAAGCGATTGCAGGTGTTTTCACGGGGCAATCATGCGCGGTGGTAAACGCCGGCTGATCCGAAGCGGTAAACAATCGGTCAACACGAATGGTGAAGGAACTCTTGCGCGCACGTATCATTACGGGACGCGTGTGGTTCCAGTGCCTGCGACAACAACAAGTGTCATGCCCCGGCTTGACCGGGGCATCCAGTACGCCGCGGCCTCTTCGTATCCTCGCACTGTCTCGGAGTACTGGATCGCCCGGTCAAGCCGGGCGATGACAGCGAGTGTGCGGCGAGCGCGTCCCACAGACTCGTCATTGCGAGGAGCACTTGCGACGAAGCAATCCAGAGTCTTTCCGCGGACGGCTTCTGGATTGCTTCGCTGCGCTCGCAATGACGATGTGGAGGCACGCTCGCCCAAATGAAAAGAGGCGGAGCAAGCCCCGCCTCCTTCGCATTTCGCAATCCCGGTCTTGCCTTACGCCTGGCTCGCAACCGCCTTGCCGAGGGCTGCTTGCGCCGCTGCGAGGCGTGCGATCGGCACGCGGTAGGGCGAGCACGAGACGTAGTCGAGGCCAATGTCGTGGCAGAAGGCGACGGAGGCGGGATCGCCGCCGTGCTCGCCGCAGATGCCGACCTTGAGCTTCGGGCGCGTCTTGCGGCCGCGCGCGACGCCGATCTTGACGAGTTCGCCGACGCCTTCCTGGTCGAGCGCGACGAACGGATCGACCGACAAGATGCCCTTGGTCACGTAGGGACCGAGGAAGCTTGCCGCATCGTCACGGCTGATGCCGTAGGTCGTCTGCGTGAGGTCGTTGGTGCCGAACGAGAAGAACTCGGCGCTCTCCGCGATCTCGGCCGCGAGCAGGCAGGCGCGCGGCAGCTCGATCATGGTGCCGACCTGGTAGGTCAGCTTGGTGTTGGTGTCGCGCATCACGGCTTTCGCCATGGCGTCGATGCGCGCCTTGACGAGATCGAGCTCCATCTTGGTCGCGATCAGCGGCACCATCACCTCGAGGCCGACGGCCTTGCCGGTGCGCTTCTCGGCCTCGACGGCGGCCTCGAAGATCGCCCGCGCCTGCATCTCGGCGATTTCGGGATAGGCGATCGCGATGCGGCAACCGCGGAAGCCGAGCATCGGATTGAACTCCGAGAGCTCGCGCGCGCGGTCGGCCAGACGCCGCGGGTCGGTGTTCATGGCGCGCGCCACTTCCTCGACCTCGGCATGAGTGTGCGGCAGGAACTCGTGCAGCGGCGGATCAAGCAGGCGGATCGTGACCGGCAGGCCCTTCATGATCTCGAACAGCTCGACGAAATCGGCGCGCTGCATCGGCAGGAGCTTTGCGAGCGCGGCACGGCGCGACTGCTCGTCCTCGGAGAGGATCATCTCGCGCACCGTGCGGATGCGCGTCTCCTCGAAGAACATGTGCTCGGTGCGGCAGAGACCGATGCCCTCGGCGCCGAACTTGATCGCGGTGCGCGCGTCCTCCGGCGTATCGCCGTTGACGCGCACGCCGATCTTGCGGACCTGGTCGGCCCATTTCATCAGCGTGCCGAACTCGCCCGAGAGTTCCGGCTCGATCATCGGCATGCGGCCGGCGAGCACCTGGCCGAGCGAGCCGTCGATGGTGATGACGTCGCCGGTCTTGTAGGTGCGCGAGCCGATGCTCATGGTGCCACGGCCGTAATCGACGCGGATGGTGCCGCAGCCGGAGACGCAGGGCTTGCCCATGCCGCGCGCGACGACCGCCGCATGCGAGGTCATGCCGCCGCGGGTGGTCAGGATGCCTTCGGCGGCGTGCATGCCGTGGATGTCTTCGGGGCTGGTCTCGATGCGGACCAGAATGACCTTGCGCCCATCGCCCTGGAGCTTGGCCGCCTCATCCGAGGAGAACACGATCTCACCGGAGGCCGCACCGGGCGAGGCCGGCAGGCCGGTCGCGATCACGTCGCGCTTGGCGTCGGGATCGATGGTCGGATGCAGCAGTTGGTCGAGCGACGCGGGATCGATCCGCATCACCGCTTCCTTCTTGGTGATCAGACCTTCATTGGCGAGCTCGACCGCGATGCGCAGCGCCGCCTTGGCGGTACGCTTGCCGCCGCGGGTCTGGAGCATCCAGAGCTTGCCCTGCTCGACCGTGAACTCCATGTCCTGCATGTCGCGGTAGTGCTTCTCGAGCAGCGTGTAGATCCGCGTCAGCTCCTTGAACGCCTCCGGCATCGCGGCTTCCATCGAGGCCTTGTCGGAACCGGATTCCTTGCGCGCCTCTTCGGTGATGTCCTGCGGTGTGCGGATGCCCGCCACCACGTCCTCGCCTTGCGCGTTGATCAGGAACTCGCCGTAGAGCTTGCTCTCGCCGGTCGAGGGGTTGCGCGTGAACGCAACGCCGGTCGCCGACGTCTCGCCCATGTTGCCGAACACCATGGCCTGCACGTTGACCGCGGTGCCCCAGGATTCCGGAATGTCGTGCAGCTTGCGGTAGGTCACCGCGCGCGCGTTCATCCACGATGAAAACACCGCGCCGATCGCGCCCCAGAGCTGGTCGTGCGGATCCTGCGGAAAGTCCTTGCCGGTCTCGCGGGCGACCGCATCCTTGTACTTGCCGACCAGATCGACCCAATCCTCGGCGGTGAGGTCGGTGTCGAGCGTGTAGCTCTGGCTGTCCTTGAAGGTGTCGAGGATTTCCTCGAAATGATGATGCTCGAAACCGAGCACCACGTCCGAATACATGGTGATGAAGCGGCGATAGCTGTCATAGGCGAAGCGGCGATCGCCCGACAGTTCCGACAGCGCTTCCACGGTCTCGTCGTTGAGGCCGAGATTGAGCACGGTGTCCATCATGCCCGGCATCGAGGCGCGCCCGCCGGAGCGCACGGAGACGAGCAGCGGGTTCTTGGAATCGCCGAAGATCTTGCCGGTCAACTTGCCGATATAGTCGAGTGCCTTCTCAACCTGCGACTGCAATTCCTTAGGGTAGGACTTGTCGTGCGCGTAGAAATACGTGCAGACCGAGGTCGGGATGGTGAAGCCCGGAGGCACAGGCAGGCCGAGATTGGCCATCTCGGCGAGGTTGGCGCCCTTGCCGCCCAGCAGGTCGCGCATGTCCGCTTTGCCCTCGGCCTTGCCGTCACCGAAGGTGAACACCCATTTGCCGGCCTTGGCCGCAACAGGCGCCGCCTTGGCGGGGGCCGCTTTCTTCGCGGCGACCTTTGGCGCAACCGCCTTGGTCACGGCCTTGGCAGCCACCTTGGCGGCCGGCTTGGCCGCGGGCTTTGCAGCCGGCTTGGCTGCGGCCTTCGGAGCTACCTTAGCGACCGGCTTCGGCGCGCTCTTGGCAAGCGTCTTGCGGGCAGGCGGCGCGGCCTTCGTCTTGCCGGAGGGCTTTGATTTCGCTGTAGTTTTAGAAGGCTTCGAGGCGGCTTTGGCCATAGCTTGCACACAACCTGCGAGAGGAATGGGAAATCGCGCGCCTTACACCACTTTGGGCAGGCCCGCGCAAGTCGAAGAGTTCCGGAAAATGAAGGCCTAGAGATGGAGCCACTTCAACAATCCCAGCCCTATTGCACCATTTATGATGAGAAAGATCGCGACGATCAGGTTGAGAAGGCGCGGCATGATCAAAATGAGCACGCCCGCAAGCAGCGACAGAAGCGGCGAGATGTGGGCGACGGTGATGTGCATGGATTGTCTTTCCGTAAGCTGAGGCGAATCGCGGCCGGATCATAGCGGACGGGGTTCCGCGGGTAGAGACGCACCAACGCCGCGCGGGTTCCCGGCTCCGCGAAATCTGCCCGAAAATGCCGCGAATGCGGCAGGGCATTTTCCGGAACATCGTGCGCGTCGCAGCATTGGCAACCGGTCGCGCCACTGGCGCTTCCCGAAAACCTTCTCGAAGGAGTTTTGCATGCGGAACAGGATTCTTGCTCTTGCGGCGTTCGCGGCCGCGATCGGCTCGCCCGTCGCGGCGCAGGCGCAAAGCGGTGTCACGGTCGGGCGTGCGCCCGTCGTGGTCGACAGCAGCACGACGATTGCGGTCGAACAGCGGCCGGCCTTCCGTGACTATGTCGTCGAGCAACGTGTGCCGGCCTTCCGGATCCCGGATCGCGTGGTGGTCGGCAGCACCTTACCCGAAAGCGGCGTCACCTATTATGACGTACCGCAACGCTTCGGCGCCACCACCTATCGCTACACCGTCGTGAACGGCGAGACCGTGCTGGTCGAGCCGCGCTCTCGGCGCATCGTCGAGGTGGTGGATTAGCTCAACGCGACACGCGTTCAACTCGATGTCCGGCGCGTCATTTCAATCAGGCTGACGCGCATCGCATAGTCGGACATCAGGCCCCGCCCGGTCTTCCCCCCGCCGGGCGGGGCTTTTTTGTTTGCTGTATGTGCACGCTCTCGTGTCCCGGACGCGCTGCAGCGCGCAGCGGTGCGGCGCAGAGCCGGGACCCGGAATCTTTCGTGCCTGCGGCATGGGCCCCGGCTCTGCAGCGCACCGCTGAAGTAGCGCTGCGCTGCGTCCGGGGCACGAGACCGGTCTAATCCTGGATCTTGGAGAAATCCGCCACCGCACGCGTGGCACTGCGGATTTCGTTCAGCAGCTTCAGCCGGTTCTCGCGCACCTTCGCATCGTCGTCGTTGACGCGCACCTTGTCGAAGAACGCATCGACCGGCGGACGCAGCTTTGCCATCGCGCTCATCGCGGCGGCGAAGTCTTCCTTGGCCACAGCGGCACTCGCCTCCACCTTCACCTCACCGATCGCCTTCGCCAGCGCCTTCTCCTCGTCGAGGCCATAGAGCGCAGCATCCGGCGCGCCGTCGAAGCTACGCTTGTCCTTCTTCTCCTCGATGCCGAGGATGTTGCTCGCACGCTTGATGCCGGCGAGCAGGTTCTTTCCGTCGTCGGACTCGAGGAACTTGCCCAGCGCCTCGACGCGGCGGACGATCATCAGCAGATCGTCCTGACCACCGAGCGCGAACACGGCATCGACGAGATCGTGACGCGCGCCCTGCTCGCGCAACTGCACCTTGAGGCGGTCGGCGAAGAAGGCGAGCAGATCGCCCGGAAGCTTCGAGGCATCGGCCGCCTTCACCGATAGACCAGCGAGTGCCGACGCCGCCACCTTCATCAGCGATAGCCGCAGCGCGTTGTCGGCGATCAACCTGATCACACCCAACGCCGCGCGACGCAGCGCATACGGGTCCTTGCTGCCGGTCGGCTTCTCATCTATCGCCCAGAAGCCAACCAGCGTGTCAATCTTGTCCGCGAGCGCGACGGCCACGCTGACGGAATCGGTCGGCACACGATCGGTCGGGCCCTGCGGCTTGTAGTGTTCCTCGCAGGCCGCAGCCACTGACGCATCCTCGCCCTGGGCAAGCGCGTAGTACTTGCCCATCAAGCCTTGCACTTCCGGGAATTCGCCAACCACCTCGGTCAATAGGTCGGCCTTCGCCAGATGCGCAGCACGCGTCGCCTTGGCGACATCGGCGCCGACCAGCGGCGCGATCTCGGCCGCAAGACGCTCGATGCGCTTGATCCGCTCAGCCTGCGTCCCAAGCTTCTCGTGAAATACGATCTGCTCGAACTTCGGCAGGCGATCCTCAAGCTTCGTCTTCAGGTCCGTCTCATAGAAGAACTTCGCATCCGACAGACGCGGACGGATGACGCGCTCATTGCCTGACACGATGACCTTGCCGCCGTCGGTCGCCTCGATATTCGCGGTGAGGACGAACTTGTTGGTCAGCTTGCCGGTCTTGGCATCCCTGACCACAAAACACTTCTGGTTGTTGCGGATGGTGGCGCGGATCACCTCTTCGGGGATCGCAAGATACTCTTCTTCGAACGATCCCATCATGACGACGGGCCATTCGACGAGGCCCGAGACCTCGTCCAGCAGCACCTGATCCTCGACCAGCTCGAAGCCTTGCGCAAACGTCAATTCCTTGGCGTCGGCAAAGATGATGTCCTTGCGCGCCTGCGGATCCAGGATGACCTTTGCCGCTTTCAGCTTGGCCTCGTAATCCTCAAAGCGGCGCACGCTGATCGCGTTAGGTGCCATGAAGCGATGGCCGTAGGTGGTCTGGCCGGTGGCGATGCCGTCGACCTCGAACTTCACGACATCGGGCTCTTCGGTCTCGGGCCCGAAGGTCGCGGTGATCGCGTGCAGCGGACGCACCCAGCTCAGCGAGCCCGGCTTGCCCGAGCGCGCGCCCCAGCGCATCGATTTCGGCCAGGGGAAGGTGCGGATGATGACGGGCAGGATTTCGGCGAGCACGTCGATCGCGTCGCGGCCGGGCTTCTCGATCAATCCGATGTAAAAATCGCCCTTGGGGTCGCGCTGGATCTTGGCCTCATCCAGCGAGTTCAGGCCTGTCGCTTTCAGGAACCCCTGCACCGCCGCATCGGGCGCGCCGACTTTCGGTCCGCGGCGTTCGGTCTTGAGGTCAGGCTGGCGCGCGGGGATTCCGTGCACGGTGAGCGCAAGGCGGCGCGGCGTCGAAAACGCCTTCGCGCCCTCGTAGACGAGGCCCTCGGCGACGAGCTTGTCGGTGACCATGCGGCGCAGATCGTCGGCCGCCTTGGCCTGCATGCGCGCGGGGATTTCTTCCGAGAACAGTTCAAGCAACAATTCAGGCATCAGGCCGCTCCACCGGCTTCGGTGCGGACCCAGGCTTCGCCGCAGGCCTTTGCCAGTTCACGCACCCGGAAGATGTAGCTTTGACGCTCGGTCACCGAGATCACGCCACGCGCGTCCAGGAGGTTGAAGACGTGACTGGCCTTGATGCACTGATCATAGGCTGGCAGCGCCATCAGATGCGCCTCGCGCTTGCCGTCCTTCCAGCCTGCCTCCAGGTATTTCCTGCACGCGCCTTCGGCCATCTTGAATTGCTCGAACAGCATCGCGGTGTCGGCGACTTCGAAATTGTGCTTCGAATATTCCCGCTCGGCCTGCAGGAACACATCGCCATAAGTGACCTTGGCGTCACCATCGCGGCCGTTGAAGTTGAGGTCATAGACGCGATCGACGCCCTGCACATACATCGCTAGCCGCTCGAGCCCGTAGGTGAGTTCGCCCGCAACGGGTGCGCATTCGACGCCCGCGACCTGCTGGAAATAGGTGAACTGGCTGACCTCCATGCCGTCGCACCAGCACTCCCAGCCGAGACCCCAGGCGCCCAGCGTCGGGCTCTCCCAATCGTCCTCGACGAAGCGGATGTCGTGCACGGCGGAATCGATGCCGATCGCGGCGAGCGACTTCAGGTACAGCTCCTGAAGGTTCGGCGGCGACGGCTTCATGATCACCTGGAACTGGTAGTAGTGCTGCATCCGGTTCGGATTCTCGCCGTAGCGGCCGTCCTTGGGCCGGCGCGAGGGCTGCACATAGGCGGCATTCCAGGGTTTTGGCCCGAGCGCGCGCAGCGTGGTCGCCGGATGGAAGGTGCCTGCGCCCATCTCCATGTCGTAGGGCTGCAGGATCACGCAGCCCTGCTCGGCCCAGAAGGTCTGGAGCGCGAGGATAAAACCCTGGAACGAGCGTTCCGGGCGCATATGGGCGGGCAAGGAGGCGTCCATCGTCAGATCAGGCTCTCGCGGGGGTTTGAATCGCGCGGGACCGTATCGACGGCGGGGGTGGGAATCAAGGCAAAGGGGGCGGATTCGGGCTTAACGGCCCATGCTCCAGGGACGTTGCCATAGGGTGGGCAAAGGCGCACTTGCGCCGTGCCCACCATCTTTCGATGAATTCGATACCGCTCGTGGGCACGCTTCGCTTTGCCCACCCTACGGCAGCGGCGTATGGCGCGGCTAACCCGGCCGGTAGGCTCCGGTCACGGGGTCACGTTTCAGCGTCTGGACATCCCCCACATGGGCGGCCTCGGCGACGCGTGAGAGGCGCATCTCCTCCAGCTCCTGGTTGATCCGGACGGCGGTCTTGTAGGCCCAGCGGACCACGGCAAGCCCGCCCAAAGCGCCCGCGAATGCGACGAACGGCGGCATCGGTCGATCCTTGTTCACAATGCTCAGCCCCCACAAGCATTCTTGCGCAGACCGGGCCGCGCCGCAATTGGCTCGGCCCGGACCAAATGGCGCGGCGGAGCGCGGCCTAGAACCCGAATTTTGCCCAAATCGCCCGCGTCTCGACCGCCGAGATCAGATCGTCCGGCAGGCCGGCCATTGATTCCATGGCCGAAAGCTGGCCCGCGCCGGGCGATTTCCGCCCAAGAAGGCCGGACAGAAGACCGGTCGGCTGGGCAATCACGGGCGTGACAACCTTCTCGCCGTAGCGGGCACGAAGAGTTGAGCGGAGATCGCCGATGCTGTCGGCAAGCCCCAGCGCGATCGAACTCTCGCCGGCCCAGTATTCTCCCGTGAACAGCGTGTCGTCGCTGCCCTTGAGCCGCGCGCCGCGGCTCTCCTTCACCAGCGAAATGAAGATCTGGTGGATCTCGCGCTGGATCGCTTTCAGCTTCGCAACGTCATCCGGGTTCTCGGGAAGGAACGGATCGAGCATCGCCTTGTGCGAGCCGGCGGTGTAGAGCCGCCGCTCGATGCCGAGCCGCCTGATCGCCTCCTGGAAACCGAAGCTGCCGCCGACCACGCCGATCGAGCCCAGGATCGAGGACGGATCGCAGATGATCTCGTCGCCCGCGCACGCGATCATGTAGCCGCCGGAGGCTGCGACGTCCTCGACGAAAACGAGCACCGGCAGCTTCTTCTCCGCGGCGAGTTGCTTGATGCGCAGATAGATCTGGCGCGACTGCACCGGCGAACCGCCGGGCGAATTGATCACCAGCGCCACCGCCTTGGCATTGCGATACGAAAACGCCCGCTCCAGCACGCGCGCGACGCCGGCGAGCGACATGCCCGGACGCAGCGGCGTGACCGCGCCGATCACGCCGGAGAGTCGGACCACCGGCACCACCGCCGTGCCGGGACGGAAGCGCGCCGGCAGATAGCGCATGAGCTTGTCGGCCCAGCCGGAACTCTGGGAATCATTCAATTGTTCGGCCATGCCGTTACCTCTGCTTAACCATTTCTTATCACGCGAGTGTCATTGGAAGTGCCTGGAACGTGTTTTGCAGTTTTCCCGTTGGGAAGCTGCAATAAGCAGCGGAGGAAATGCCATGAAGATCTATCTGCTGATGCTGCTGATCGGTGCGCTGTTCATGGCGATCCGCCTGACGACCCCGCAAGAGCAGCAGTCGGAATCGCTTCCGCAATAAGCCCTCACGGTTCCACCAGCGGTAGAACCGCTCGTCCCTCCAGAATATCCATCACCTCTTTTTTAGGCACGCGTGTCTTCTCATTGAGCATGAGCCCCGGCAGCAATCGCACCGGCGCCCTGCCGCCTTTGACTGCGCGCACCAGCACGCGGATCGCAGGCCGTCCCGCTTCACCGTGAACCGGCAGGATCGCAAGACTGCCGAAGCCGCGCGACAGCGCGGCCAGAACATCCGCGATCCCATCTGCCCGCCAAATCAATGTCAGCGCGCCGTTCGATCGGAGGATGCGCCGCGCGGCATGCACCCAGGCATTCAGCGTCTCGTCGGTCGCGACATGCGCGGTGTGGCGCACCAGATCGGGCGAGCCGCGGTGACGCGCGGGGTCGTTGAAGGGCGGGTTCATCAGCACCACGTCGACGCTGTCGGGTACAAGGCCATTTGCCGCAAACGCCCGCGGATCCGCAGTGACGTCGAGCACGATCGTCTCGGCGGCAATCGCATTCGCCGCGGCATTGGCGCGCGCGAGTTCCGCCAGTTCCGGATTGATCTCGACCAGGCTCAGCCCGATACCGGCGACACGCCGGCCAAGCGCCAGCCCGGCCGTGCCGATGCCGGCGCCGAAATCGACCACGCGGTCGCCCGCCTGGGCCTGCGTCGCCGCGGCAAGCAAAATGGCATCATGGCCGGCGCGATGGCCGGACCGCTGCTGCTTCAATAGCAACTGCCCGCCGAGAAAGGCGTCCTCGGTAATGTCTGCGAGCGCCTCAATCATCGCCGCGCAATTCGTGGCTGAGGCCGGCATCGGTGAGGAGCGCCCTCGCCTCCTGGGCGTCGTCCTCATGGACCAGGATCCGCCGCGGCAGGATGCCCAGCGAGCCCTCGATGATGCTCATATTCTGGTCCAGCACCAGATGATGGATGTTGGCGCCGTCGAGCAGCGCGCCGATCGCCGACACCAGCACCATGTCGTTGGTCCGAACCAGTTCACGCAAAACGCAGGTCTCCTGCCCCAAAGGGGGCTAAAGCGGCAAATGTCAATGGTTGCGCGGGCCTTGCCGCATCCGCCGCCAGTTTCTATTGTATTTCCATCAGAATAGCCCTTCCGGGGCAAATATTGGAGACCGGCGTGGCCGTCATCGTACCTTTCGAAACTCCCGGCGCGTCGATCGAAGAGCTGGTGGCCCTTGTCGCCGGTGACATGGAGCGCGTCAACGCCACGATCCTGTCGCGGACCGGGTCGGACGTGACCATGATCCCGGAGGTCGCCAACCACCTCATCTCCTCCGGCGGCAAGCGCCTGCGGCCGATGCTCACCCTCGCGATGGCCAACCTCGCCGGCTACACCGGCGACGGCCATATCAAGCTCGCCGCCTCCGTCGAGTTCATGCACACCGCCACGCTCCTGCACGACGACGTCGTCGACGAGAGCGAGATGCGCCGCGGCAAGCTGTCGGCGCGCATGCTCTGGGGCAACGAGGCCAGCGTGCTGGTCGGCGACTTCCTGCTGGGACAAGCCTTCCGGATGATGGTCGAGGTCGGCTCGCTGCGTGCGCTCGACATTCTGTCCGCTGCGGCCGCCACCATTGCCGAGGGCGAGGTGATGCAGCTCGCCGCCGCCAAGAACACCGCGACCACCGAGGACGAATATCTCGCCGTGATCCGCGGCAAGACCGCCGAGCTGTTCGCGGCCGCCTGCGAGGTCGGCCCTGTGATCGCCAACCGCCCGAAGGCGGAGCAGACCGCCTGCCGCTCGGTCGGCATGAATCTCGGCATCGCCTTCCAGCTCGTCGACGACGTGCTTGATTACGGCGGCAAGAGCGCCAAACTCGGCAAGAACACCGGCGACGATTTTCGCGAAGGCAAGATCACGTTGCCCGTGGTCCTCGCGTTCCGCCGCGGCAACGACACCGAGCGCGCCTTCTGGATCCGGGCACTGGAACGCGGCGAGATCGGCGACACCGACCTCGACCACGCCCTCGGCCTGATGAACAAGCACCGCGCACTCGAGGACACGATCAGCCGCGCCCACCATTACGGTGCCATGGCGGTGGATGCGCTGGCGCTGTTCCCGTCGTCGCCAATGAAGAGCGCGCTGGAGCAGGTGGTGGCGTTCTGTCTGGCGCGGTCGCATTAGGCGGCGCGCTCAAGCTTCCACCGATTCCGCACCGCTCTTGATCCCGTCATCCTGAGCTGCTCGCGCAGCGAGCCTCGAAGGATGCGCTGCCGAGCTGCATCCGGGCTGTTCGCCCTTCGAGGCCTCCGCTGCGCTCCGGCACCTCAGGGTGACGGCGATAGATTTGCGCGCGCTACTCTCTCCCCGTCATTGCGAGCGCAGCGAAGCAATCCAGAATCCCTCCGCGGAGACAGTCTGGATTGCTTCCCTGCGCTCGCAATGACGGAGCATGGGGGACGGCCGTCGTTTACGGCTCGCATTTTCGATCGCAGCAACAGCCGAAATCACAGCCCGACAGATCCGCAACCGCTGGGACTTGCTCCACCCACACCCGCGGCTGCCCGCCCAGTGACTTGCATTTTGCAAGTTACTGACCTACCCTCCCGCCATGCAGCCCAAATCCCCATCCATCCTGGAATGCCCGGTCGGCCGCGCCGTAGAGATGGTCGGCGAATGGTGGAGCATCCTGATCCTGCGCGATGCGTTTCAGGGCGCGACGAAATTCGACGAATTCTCGCAAAACCTCGGCATCGCACCGAACATCCTGTCGCGACGGCTTGCGCATCTCACCGCGAGCGGCATGTTCATGCGGCGCCGCTACAACGAACGCCCGCCGCGCTACGAATATGTGCTGACGGACAAGGCGCGGGATTTCTTCCCCGTGGTCGTGGCGCTGCTGGCCTGGGGCAACAAGCATCTCGCCCCCAAGGGCGAATCCATCCTGCTGGCGAACCGGAGCGACGCCCGCCCGTTCGATCCGGTCGTGGTCGACGCCAACGACATGCAGCCGATCACGCTCACCAATACGGTTGCCATTCCAGGCCCACGCGCCAGCCGCGGCATGCGCGCGCGGCTCGCCTCGCTCAAGGCCATGAACCCGGCCGTCGCGCCGGCGGGAGAGTAATATGCGTCGTATCGTCGTGACAGGCATGGGCGCGGTATCGCCGCTTGGCTGCGGTGTCGAATTGTCCTGGCGGCGGCTGCTCGCCGGCCAGAGCGGATTGCGGCCGTTGCCCGAATGGGCGCACGCGTTGCCCGCACGCATCGCCGGCCTCGTACCAGGCAAGGCTGATGACGCCGAAGGCGGCTTTGATCCTGCACAGGCGGCCGCGCCAAAAGACCAGCGCAAGATGGACCGCTTCATCCTGTTCGCGCTGCTCGCCACCGCCGAAGCCGTCGCGCAAGCCAAATGGGCGCCGCAGGACGCAGCCGCGCTGGAACGCACCGCGACGATCATCGCCTCCGGGGTCGGCGGCTTCCCGGCCATGGCGGAAGCGGTGCGCATCACCGAGCAACGCGGCGCGCGCAGGCTGTCGCCGTTCACGATTCCCTCGTTCCTCGCCAATCTCGCCGCCGGCCACGTCTCGATCAAATACGGCTACAAGGGCGCGCTCGGCACGCCCGTCACCGCGTGCGCCGCCGGCGTGCAGGCGATCGGCGATGCCGCGCGCATGATCCGCGCCGGTGAGGCCGATGTCGCGATCTGCGGCGGTGCGGAAGCCTGCATCGACATCGTCAGCATCGGCGGCTTCGCCGCGGCACGCGCGCTGTCCAGCTCGTTCAACGAGGAGCCCGCACGCGCCTCGCGCCCGTTCGATCGCGACCGCGACGGTTTCGTCATGGGCGAAGGCGCGGGCATCCTGGTGATCGAGGATCTCGAACATGCGCTGGCGCGCGGTGTGACGCCGATCGCGGAGCTCGTCGGCTACGGCACGACGGCGGACGCCTATCACATGACCTCGGGGCCGCCCGACGGCGACGGCGCCCGCCGCGCCATGGAGATTGCGCTCCGGCAGGCAAAGCTTGCGCCTGCGGATTTGCAGCACCTCAATGCGCATGCGACGTCGACGCCGGCCGGCGACGAGGGCGAGCTTGGCGCCATCGCCGCGCTGTTCGGCCGCAACGGGAACATCGCGGTGAGTGCAACCAAATCGGCCACCGGCCATTTGCTCGGCGCCGCCGGCGGCCTGGAGGCGATCTTCACCATCCTCGCCCTGCGCGACCAGGTCGCGCCGCCGACGCTCAATCTCGAAAACCCGGATGCGCGCGCAGACGGTATCGACATCGTCGCAGGCAGCGCGCGGCCGATGCCGATGCTCAACGCGATCTCCAACGGGTTTGGCTTCGGCGGGGTCAATGCCAGCGCGATCTTCCGCAGGATGGGCTGAACAAGAGGCCTTGCAATCGCGGCACGCTGCGCTACGAAACGGGATGATCGACACCCATTTCTGGCTGTTCCTGGCTGCTGCCTGTCTCATCGCCGCCGTTCCCGGCCCCGGCATTTTCTACGTCGCGGCACGAACCTTGTCGGAAGGGCGCGGCAGCGGTTTCGCCTCAACCGCGGGCACGGCGCTCGGCGGGCTGGTTCATGTCGTCGCAGGCAGCCTCGGCATCTCCGCGATTATCCTGGCCAGCGCGGAATTGTTCGCGGTGGTGAAATTCGTCGGTGCGCTCTATCTGGTCTGGCTCGGTATCAAGACCTTTCGCAGTGCCGGCCGCGCTCTGTCGCTGCAAGGCGAGCCCGTCGGCGACAAGCGCGCGTTCCGCGACGGCGTATTGGTCGAGGCGCTGAACCCGAAGACCGCCGCGTTCTTCCTCGCTTTCATTCCGCAGTTTCTCGATCCCGCGGGATCGAACCCGACGCTGCAATTCATCATGCTCGGCACAATCTCCGTGACGTTGAACACGCTCGTCGATGTCGTGGTGGTGCTGATGGCCTCGGCAACACGCACGCAGCTGATCGGACGGCCGCATCTGATGCGGCGCCTGACGCAAGGCTCCGGCGTCTTCATCGCAGGCCTCGGCCTCTCGCTCGCGCTGGCGCGGCGGCCCGTCAATGGCTAGCGCACCGCAGAGCCGCTTCTACGAATCGCACGGCCTGCGGCTGCATTATGCCGACTGGGGCAACGAGGGCGCGCCCGTCGCCATCCTGGTTCACGGCGGCCGCGATCATTGCCGGAGCTGGGACGTCATCGCCCGCTCGCTGCAGCCGCATTATCACGTGCTCGCGCCCGATTTGCGCGGCCACGGCGATTCCGACTGGACCAGGGGCGGCAGCTACGCGCTGACCGAATATGTCTACGATCTCGCCCAGCTCGTCCGCAGCACCGCAGTGCCTCAAATCACGCTGATCGGCCATTCGATGGGCGGGATGGTGAGCCTGATCTTCACGGGATCGTTCCCCGAACTGGTCTCGAAGCTGGTCGTGCTCGACGGCGTCACCATGCGACCAGATTCACCGAAGCCGCCAGTTCACGAGCGCATCGGTAAATGGGTCAGCCAGCTCGACAGACTGCACGACCGCACACCGCGTCGCTATGCGACCCTCGCAGACGCGGCCGCGCAGATGGTGCTACACAACAAACGTCTCGCCCGCGACCTCGCACTGCATCTCGCCACCCACGGCGCGCGGCAGAACGAGGACGGCACTTACAGCTGGAAGTTCGATCCCTATCAGCGCGCCAGCGCGCCGCACCGGCTCTGGCCGGACGATCACGTCGCGCTGTGGTCGCGCATCGCCTGCCCGACATTGCTGCTCAATGCTGGTGAGAGCTTTCTGGCCGGCGCAAAGGCCGCGGGCCTTGAGCGCTATTTCCCGAATGCGCGCATCGAGACCATCGCCGGCGCCGGGCATTGGCTGCAACACGACAAGCCGCAGGAGGTGCTGGGCGAGATCCGGCGGTTTCTTGGGTTGGCTGAGGATGGTGCGGGTTAGCTCAGCTGCCGTAGGGTGGGCAAAGGCGCGTAAGCGCCGTGCCCACGTCTTGGAAGTGGTGGGCACGCTTCGCTTTGCCCACCCTACGGCACCGTCATTGGAGAAGCAGCTAGCTCAACGTCCCCGCATGCACCCACCAGCCGGGGTGATCGCGCCGGATCCTTTCGGCCGCCGCATGGGCCTCGGCCGGCGCGCCATAGATCGCAAAGCACGTCGCACCCGAACCGGACATCCGGGCGAGCTTGACGCCGCCGGAGTCGCGCAAGGCGCTGAGCACTTCGCCGATCACGGGCTCGATCCGCAGCGCAGGCGCTTCGAGATCATTGGGGACGCCTTCGAGCACATCGACCCAATCGGCAATTGATCCGCCCTCCTCCGGCCAGGCCGGAGCGCCGAGGACCGAGGTGGCGCCGACCAGCAGCTCACCGTTGCGCAGGCCCAATTCCTTGAACACGTCCTTGGTCGCGACCGGCACGCGCGGATTGACCATCACACAGGGCATGCTCGGCAGCGCGAGCGGCAGCAACTGCTCGCCGACCCCGGTCATGTCGCAGGCGCGCGAGAACAGGCACACCGGCACGTCGGCACCGGTCGCGAGCGCGACTTTCTGAAGACGGGGATCGTCGAGCGAGAGATTGTTGAGACGCGCCAGCAGCCGCAGCGCCGCCGCAGCATCCGCCGAGCCGCCGCCGATGCCGGCCGCGACAGGGAGCACCTTGTCGAGCGCGAAGGCACCCAGCTTCAAATTCGGTACGGCCTCGGCGAGAAGCCTGGCCGCCTTGAACACGAGATTGTCCGCGGTATCGCCGCAGGCCGCGGCAAGCGGTCCGGTGGTGGCGAGCTTCAGCTCGCCGCCCGGTTCCAGCGTCAGCCGGTCGGCGCAATCGGCAAACGCGACCACGCTTTCGAGATCATGATAGCCGTCGGCACGACGACCCACGACGCGAAGGCTCAGATTGACCTTCGCGCGCCCTTCTTCAATCAACGCCGGCATCGGCGACAAGCCCCCAGAACCCACTCAATCAGCCGCCCTTGCCGTCGTCCTTCTTCTTGTCGGCCTGCGCCGCCGAAGAGTTTGAATTGTCGTCCGTGATACCGTTGGCGATCTTGGCCTCGATCTTCGGAAGCTCTTCCGGCTCCGGCTTGAGATCGCGGGCGTGCGCCCACTGGAACTTGGCTTCCAGGGTGCGGCCGACGCGCCAATAGGCATCGCCGAGGTGATCGTTGATGGTGGGATCCTCGGGCTTGAGGTCGATCGCACGCTCGAGGTTCTTCACCGCTTCCTCGTAATTGCCGATGCGGTAATAGGCCCAGCCGAGGGAGTCGACGATGTAGCCGTCGTCGGGACGCTGCTCGACGGCACGCTTGATCATCTTCATGCCTTCGTCGAGATTCACGCCCTGGTCGATCCAGGAATAGCCGAGATAGTTGAGGACATGCGGCTGGTCGGCCTGCAGCTCGAGCGCCTTCTTCATGTCCGCTTCGGCCTTGCTCCATTCCTTGGAGCGCTCCTCGCAGATGCCGCGATAATAATACCAGACGCTGTTGGCCTTGTCGTTGCCGGCCGGCAGCACCTCGATGCCCCGCGAATAGGTCGCGCCGCAGTCGCCGAACTTCTTGCGGCCGCGCTCGATATTGCCGAGCGCCATGATCGCTTCGAGGTCCTTGGCATCGTCCGTGGTGACGCCCTTGAGGATCTTGATCGCCTCCTCGGTGCGGTCGGCCGAGTCGAGATCAATGGCGAGCTGGATCTGCGCGTTGCGCTTCAACGGCGAGGTCGCCGGCACACGCTCATAGACCTTGATCGCCATCTGCGGCCGCTTCACCGATTCATAGAGATCGGCGAGCGAGAGCAGCGCCAGCGGATGGGGCGGCTGCAGGTAGAGCGAGAGCTGAAGGTAAACCAGCGCCAGATCCTCGCCGCCGCGGCGGGTCAGCGTGGCGCCGATGCCGTAGAGCGCTTCGGCAGCACCCGCTTGCGCGGAGTCGGCGAGCGGCGGCAACTTCTTGCCGGCCTTGGTGTCGCGCAGGCCTTCCACGATCAGCGGATGGCGGGCGAGCTTCTTGTCGAACGCCTGATAGACATTGGTCGCCGCGGCCGCGTCCTTGTTGCGCGACAGCCAGCGTGCATAGGCTTCCGTGACGCGCAGCATGGAATCGTCGAGCTTGTAGGCGCGCTCGAAGCGGGTGCCGGCGTCCTTCTCCTTGCCGGAGAGCTCGAGGATCATGCCGGCATGGAGGTCCTTGAACAGCGGATACCATTCCGGACCGGCGAGCTTGTCGATGGTGGCGACGCCGCCCTTGGCATCGCCCGCACCATAGGCGGCCCAGCCCGACAGCAGCGTGGCGACGAGATCGGTGATCGGACCGCGGATCGACTGGTTGATGTTGGTTTGCGCGGTCGCATATTTCTTGAACTTCAGATCATGCACGCCGACGACGAGCCGTGCGACGCGGTTGGTCTTGTCGATGGTGAGGATGCGCTCGGCGAGCTTGACGGCTTCGTCGATGTCCCCGTCGGCGACCGACGAGATGAAGGCACGGTCGAGCAGCTCGTTGTTCTTGGGGTCGGTGCGCAGGGCCGAGCGGTAGAATGCGGCAGCCGAAGCCGCGTCGCGCTCGACGCTGGCGTGGCGGGCGGCGAGATAGCTGCCGGAGGTGGTCAGCGACTTCAGATCGTTTCGGGTCGGAAACTGCGCCGCCGTGTCGGACGGATGGTCCGGCGTCTGCGCCAGGACCGCGCCGGGGACCGTCGCGATCGCTGTGCCCATGAGGGCGATGGCGGCAACAGTCCAGCGGTTGAAACGATTTGAGAACATCAGGGGCTCGCCTTGAGTTGGTAGTGCCTGGGTTTGCAGCAGGAGGCCGTCTCGCATGCGAACGCGGCCGGTGGCATCGGGACCCGGAACCGTTGGGCCGACAATGCCGCTTTTGGCGCTTCACCGCAAGGATTCGGGCCGGGCGGTCCCCTCCGCACGCCCCAAATCGGCCAACTGACCGATCAAGAGCGCCCCAAGACGCTGCCAGTATGGCCTTATCGTGGCCGCGGACCGCTACCCCCGCCCCGTTCTCACGCGAACGTGCGTCACAATGCCGGGGCGCGTCACATTAGCCCCGGCTCGATCGCTTTGGTCCAATCCCCGCTGACAGGACCGGGCTTACATGGCCTCGTAGTTCGGACCGCCGCCGCCTTCCGGGGGAACCCAGGTGATGTTGCCGTTGGGGTCCTTCACGTCGCAGGTTTTACAGTGCACGCAGTTCTGCGCGTTGATCTGGAAGCGCGGGTTTGAGCCCTCCTCGACCCACTCATAGACACCAGCCGGGCAATAGCGATTCGAGGGACCGGCGAAGACGTCGTGCTCGGAGGTCTTCTGGAGGTTCATGTCGGCCACCTTCAGATGGACCGGCTGATCCTCTTCATGATTGGTGTTGGACAGGAATACCGAGGACAGCTTGTCGAAGGAGATCTTGCCATCCGGCTTCGGGTAGTTCTTGGGCGCGTGCTGCCTGGCCGGATCGAGCGTCTTGCGGTCGGGCTTGGCGTGCGACAGCGTGCCGAACAGCGAGATGCCGAACAGCTGATTGGTCCACATGTCGATGGCGCCGAGGGGAACGCCGATGAAGGTGCCGAACTTCGACCACAGCGGCTTGACGTTGCGGATCCTGAACAGGTCCTTGCCGACCGCGGAATCGCGCCAGGCGTTCTCGTAGGCAGCGATCTCGTCATTGGCACGGCCTTCGGCGAGCGCAGCGGCCAGATGCTCGGCGGCGAGCATGCCGGTGCCCATCGCGTTGTGGACGCCCTTGATGCGGGGAACGTTGACGAAGCCTGCGGCGCAGCCGACCAGCGCACCGCCCGGGAAGGTCAGGCGCGGCACCGACTGGTACCCGCCTTCGGTGATGGCGCGCGCGCCATAGGCGAGACGCTTGCCGCCTTCGAACACGTCGCGGATCGAGGGATGGGTCTTGAAGCGCTGGAATTCGTCGAACGGCGACAGATACGGATCATCGTAGTTCAGATGCACGACGAAGCCGACCGCGACGCGGTTGTCGTCGTAGTGGTAGAGAAACGAGCCGCCGCCTGTGGAATTGCTGAGCGGCCAGCCGAAGGAGTGCTGGATCAGGCCCTTCTTGTGCTTGGCCGGATCGATCTGCCAGACTTCCTTCAGGCCGATGCCGAACTTCGGCGGTTCGCTCTTGGCGTCGAGCTGGTACTTCGCGATCAGCTGCTTCGACAGCGAGCCGCGCGCGCCTTCGGCGAACAGCGTGTACTTGCCGAGCAGCTCCATGCCGCGGGTGTAGGAGTCCTTGTGCGTGCCGTCCCTGGCGATGCCCATGTCGCCGGTCGCGATGCCCCGCACCGCGCCCTTCTCGTCATAGAGCACCTCGGTCGCGGCAAAGCCCGGATAGATCTCGATGCCGAGCGCCTCCGCCTTCGGCGCGAGCCAGCGGCAGACATTGCCGAGCGAGCCGATATAGCAGTGATGATTGCTCATCAGCGGCGGCATCGCGAAGCCCGGCAGCTTGATGCGGTTGTCGCCGAACATCCAGTAGAAGTGGTCGTCCTTGACCTCGGTCTTCAGCGGACAGTCGGCGTCCTCGCGCCAATCGGGGATCAGCTTGTCGAGCGAGATCGGGTCGATCACCGCACCGGATAGGATGTGCGCGCCGACCTCGGAGCCCTTCTCCACCACGACGACGTTGAGATCGGCATTGATCTGCTTGAGCCGGATCGCTGCGGCGAGGCCCGAGGGGCCGGCGCCGACGATCACGACGTCGAATTCCATGGATTCGCGCGGGGGGAGTTCTTCGGTGCTCATCTGATCTCAGCCCTTGAGACGTTCTAAGGTCGTTTGCGCCCCCTTGTTTCCGATTTTTCCGGGCAGGACAACCACGGAAATGCGTTTCGCTGGGATGCAAGGCGCCCTAAGATGAAGTAACAGTCTGACTTTCCAAATGATCCTCGAACCCGCACCCACCGTCCGAGAGCTGCTCGCCTTCTATCTGGAGGCCGGGGTCGATTGCGCGCTCGCGGAGGAACCCGTCGACCGCCTGGCGGAATTGGAAGCGCCGCCGCCCCCGCGTGCGGCCCCTCTCGCCGAAGCGCCACGACCGGTCACAGCACCGACGGTGATGCGCGGCGAGGCCGCACCCGCGCCCGACATCGCGATTGCCTCGGCGCGCGAGGCCGCGCGCACCGCACCGACGCTCGAGGCGCTGCGCGAGCTGATGCAAAATTTTGAGGGCTGCGCGCTCAAGCATACCGCGACGCGGCTGGTGTTCGCCGACGGCAATCCGCAGGCGCGCATCATGTTCGTCGGCGAGGCGCCGGGCCGCGACGAGGATATCGAGGGGCTGCCTTTCGTCGGGCGCAGCGGCAAGCTGCTCGATCTGATGATCGGCGCCATAGGCCTCAACCGCACCACCGCCTACATCGCCAATGTCATTCCGTGGCGGCCACCCGGCAACCGCACGCCGACGCCGCAGGAGACACAGATCTGCCTGCCCTTCATCCAGCGCCAGATCGAGCTGGTGAATCCCGACGTGCTGGTGACGCTCGGCAACCCCTCGACGCAGACGCTGCTGTCGACGCGCGAAGGCATCATGCGCACGCGCGGCCGCTGGTTCGAGTACGAAACCGGCCAGCGCACCATCCGCGCGCTGGCGACGTTCCATCCGGCCTATCTGTTGCGCTCGCCGTCCTACAAGCGGCTAGCCTGGCAGGATCTGCGCGCGATCGCGAAGGTGCTGGCGGGAGCGTAAGGGGCGAACCGCTCCCTCCCCGTCATTGCGAGCGCAGCGAAGCAATCCAGAGTCTTTCCGGGGAGGGACTCTGGATTGCTTCGTCGCAAGGGCTCCTCGCAATGACGACGGAGAGAGTACGCAAAGACCTCACAGCCCCTTCGGCCGCACGATGGCCCAGCCGACCCGCAAGAGTTGCTGACGCCCCGTCACCAGCCATTCGAAGGCGCGCGGCACTTCCGGCACGATGCCGGGGAAGCGCGCGAGGATTTCGGGCGGCGGGGTGCCTGCGGTGTCGGATGCGCGCCAGACCACGACGCCGCCAGTCTCGCTGAATTTGGCCTGGCTCATCCACGGCGTCCGCGCCGGCTGGGCGTCGATGAAGAGATGCGGCCGGCCGGAATGCAGCGAGATCAGGCTCGCAAGCTGGGTCTCGCCGGCGACCGCGCGCAGGCGATGGTTGGTGCGGCGGGCAAAGCTCTCGTCGAAGAAATCCGAGATCGCGCGCGCCGGCATCGAGGTCGCGATTTCGTTGGCGCCGGTCCAGGGCAGGAACAGCACCGCGAGCACGACACCGACCGCAGGGGCCACGACAGCGGCGGCCCATACCATCCGCAGCATGCGCGCGCGCCGCATCGCGATAAGGTCGCCGGCCGCGACGACCACGGCAAGCCCAGACACGACAAGCACCACACCGGCACCGCCGACCACGGATTCAAGTCCGAGCACGCCCGAGATCAGCACCGCGCCGAGCGCAGGCGCCAGCGCGAAGAAATAGACGAAATTGCGCGCGAGCGGCTCGACCGGCGGGCGGTAGATGATCGGCGCCTCCTCGCCCTTGGCGACGAACAGGCCGGCGTTGAGAAAGCTCAGGGCCGGGATCGCCGCAGCGCCGAGCACGAGCCCGCCGAGCAGCCAGGCCGCGTGCAGCGCGCGCGCGTTCAACTCCTCCACTTGCGGCAAGGTCGGCAGCACCAGCGTCTCGGCGCGCATCAGCCAGACCGCATAGGGCAGTGCCAGCACGGCGACGACGATCAGCGCGAACAAAGGATCGGGCGCGCGCAGGATGCGGCGGCCGCCGGCCGTCGATATCGCGAAGATGACGATCAGCAGGAGGAGGAAGATCGCCGCGGGCGTCGTCAGCAGCAGGAGACCGGCCTCGATCGACCAGGCGAACCAGGCATTGCCGCGGCGCTGGCCGATGATCTGCCAGGAGTGCAGCAGCAGCAGCGCCCAGAGCGGCCGCGCCAGGACCAACGGTCCGAAGTCGAGCGCCGGCGAGGAGAACGCCAGCACCGTCATGGTCAAGAGCACGGCCAGCACCGCGTGCTGCGAGCCGACCACGGCACGGGAGAGATGATAGAGGGCGATGAAGGTCGCGATCTCGCAGAGCTGCGCCAGGACATAGACGCCGAACATGTGGCCGCCGGCGGCGCGGTAGGCGATGTCGGCGAGCCAGATCGGCAAAGGCGCTCCCAGGTCAGTCCCGACCTGGTACTCGCGGCCGAACGCCAGCAGGGTCGCAAGGGTGCCGGGCGGGCTGCGATAGAACACCAGCGCCACGAACAGCCACATCGCGGCCTGAAGCAGCACGGCGATCCACACGATCAGCCGCGGGCGGGCGCGAATGAGCTCGATGACCAGGGAGGTAAACCGCATGCAACGTCCGAAAGATGCAGCCAACCCGTCCAGCCGGCCCTATTCGCTCACGCCTGCTTTGATAAGGGGCGCTGCGCGTCGTGGCAACGACCGTCTGCGCTAGAGGCCCGAGGAAGCATCGATTTCGACGATCGACTCAACCTGCATCTCGACCTCGTTCACCGCGAACAGATCCTGCACCGGCTCGACGGTCCAGGGCATGTGCCTGGCACGGGCAGCCGCAACGGGGGCGAAGAAGCTGCGGTGGTGGATGGTGGGGCCGAGGCGGTTGAGCGCGTCGAGATGCTCGGGGACGCCGTAGCCCTTGTGCTGCTCGAAGCCGTAGCCCGGGCAATCCTGCGCCAGCGCGCACATCAGCCGGTCGCGCGTCACCTTGGCGACGATGGACGCCGCTGCGATCGACAGCACGATACCGTCGCCGCCAATCACGGCCTCGCAATCGCAAGCCGTGTCGAGCCGGTCGCGGCCGTCGACGAAGACATGCCTGGGCGCCTCGGGCAACGCCACCACGGCGCGCTTCAGCGCCCACAGCGAGGCGCGCAGGATGTTGTCGCGGTCGATCCGGGCGCGTGAGGCAACCGCGACCGAGACCTGCGCGGTGGCGCAGATCCTGTCGAACAATCTTTCGCGCTCCTCGGCGGTCAGGCGCTTGGAATCGTCGATGCCGCGCGGGATGCGGTCGGGATCGAGAATCACGGCAGCCGCGACCACGGGACCGGCCAGAGGCCCGCGGCCGGCCTCGTCGCAGCCGGCGACCGGCCAGATGCCGCGCTTGATCAGCACCCGCTCGCGGCGGAAGCTGGCCTTTGCAGGCGCAGCTTTTGTCGCAGCGGCCTTCTTTGGTGCGTCTTTGGCCGGCTTCCTGGTGGACTTGTTCCGAATCATGGCCGGGATCGTGCGCAAGCAGCCTCGCCAGCGCAACCGGGAACCCCGCGCAATTCCCGCTATTCAGGCAGGCCCCTACTCCGCCAGATGCACCCGCCGGTCCTCGCCGACCTCGATGCCGGGCGCGACCACGACTTCCCAGGGATGGCCGTCGGGATCGGCGAAATAGCCGGAATAGCCACCGTACTCGGTCTCGTGCGCGGCCTTCACCAGTTTGGCGCCCTTGCCAAGCGCGAAAGCCAGCACCGCATCGACCTCCTCGCCTGTCCGGCAGTTCCAGGCGAGCGTCATGCCGCGGAAGCTCGTTGGCCTCGGATTGTCCGGAAGCTTGGCATCGGCGGCGAGCTGATCCCAGGGGTACAGCGCGAGCACCGGACCGCCGGTGTCGTAGAAGGCGACGGCCTCGCCTGTGACCTTCAGCCGGCGCGAGAAGCCGAGCGCGTCGTAAAAGGCGATGCTGGCGCGGATGTCGCTAACGCCGAGCGTGATGACGGTCAGCCGCGGCACCGGGGCGGGAAGTTCCTTGCTCATGTTACGCCTTTTCCAATTCCCGATCAGAACTTGCCCGATCAGAACAGGTCGAGCTGATCGCCGTTCCGCTTCGGCCTGGCAAAATGGTCCGTGGTCAGCTTCGAGCGCCGCTTGTTGAGGCCCAGCCTCTCGCAAGCGATCTCGAAACGGCGGCCGATGGTCCAGGCCATCGGGCCCGTACCCTTCATCCGCTCGCCCCATTTGGCGTCGTAGTCGCGGCCGCCGCGCATGTCGCGGATCAACGTGAAGACGTGGCGATAGCGGTCCGGATAGTTCGCCATCAGCCATTCGCGGAAGAGATCGCGCACCTCCAGCGGCAGCCGCAGCAGCACGTAGGAGGCTTCCTTGACGCCGGCATGCGCAGCGGCATCGAGAATGCGCTCGATCTCGGAATCGTTCAGCGCGGGGATCACGGGCGCGACCATCACCGTGGTTGGAATGCCGGCGTCCGAAAGCTGCTTCAGCGCCTCCAGCCGCTTCGGCGGCGTCGAGGCGCGCGGCTCCATGGTGCGCGCCAGCTTCGGATCGAGCGAGGTGACGGAGATCCCGACCTTGGCGAGATTGCGCTTGGCCATCCGCGCGAGAATGTCGATGTCGCGCACGACGAGTGCAGACTTGGTGACGATGCCGACGGGATGGCCGGCCCGCTCCAGCACCTCCAGAATGCCGCGCATGATTTTGCGGTCGCGCTCGATCGGCTGATAGGGATCGGTGTTGGTGCCGATCGCGATCATTCGCGGCTCGTAGCCGCTGGCGGCGAGCTCCTTCTCGAGCAATGCCGGTGCATCCGGCTTCACGAACAGCTTCGACTCGAAGTCGAGCCCCGGCGACAGGCCGAGATAGGCATGGGTCGGCCGCGCGAAACAGTAGACGCAGCCGTGCTCGCAGCCGCGATAGGGATTGATCGAGCGGTCGAAGCCGATGTCGGGGGATTCGTTGCGGGTGATCACCTTGCGCGAGGTGTCGATGCCGACACTGGTCTTGAACGGCGGCAGCTCTTCCAGGCTCTGCCAGCCGTCGTCGAAAGCGACGCGGGCCTCGGCCTCGTAACGGCCGCTGGCATTGGACTGGGCGCCCCGCCCCCGCCTGCGCTGCTTGTCGATGGCGACCGCAAGCTCGGGAAAATCAGAGTCCGCACCCGCCGGCTCGGAGGGCGCCGTGACCGGCGGGTGCTTGAGAGCATGAGATGCTGCTGGACTCATGAAGCCAAGATAGCACGCCAAAGGAACAAATCAAGAACGCAAACAAAAAATACGAAAACAACCCCATGCACAGTAGAGCTGCCCAAACTTTGCGCGCCCCTTCTTGACCTCACGCAACATCACCAACGTCGCGATTTCGTTTGATGGCGCCGAAGGATCGATCGCGCCAGAGCCGGGTTGGTGCCGATCGTTGCGTGAAGGGTCGGCACAACATGACAAATCAACGACAATCAGCATTGGGGAACAGCGACCTCGACCGCCTCGACCGCTACTGGCGCGCCGCGAACTACCTCTCCGTCGGGCAAATCTATCTGTTGGACAACCCATTGCTGCGCGAGCCGCTGCGGCCCGAGCACATCAAGCCGCGTTTGCTCGGCCATTGGGGCACCACGCCCGGTCTCAACTTCATCTACGCCCATCTCAACCGCGTCATCCGCGCGCTCGACGTCAGCGTGCTCTATGTCTGCGGGCCCGGCCACGGCGGCCCCGGCATGGTTGCCAACACCTATCTGGAAGGCAGCTACAGCGAGATCTATCCCGACATCGCGCGCGATGCGGATGGACTGCGAAAACTTTTCAGACAGTTCTCCTTCCCCGGCGGCATTCCGAGCCATGCGGCGCCGGAAACGCCGGGCTCGATCCACGAGGGCGGCGAGCTCGGCTACGCGCTGGTGCATGCCTATGGCGCGGCGTTCGACAATCCCGATCTGATCGTCGCTTGTGTGGTCGGTGATGGCGAGGCCGAGACCGGCCCACTCGCGGCGTCCTGGCACTCCAACAAGTTCCTCAATCCCGCCCATGACGGCGCGGTGCTGCCGATCCTGCATCTCAACGGCTACAAGATCGCCAGCCCCACAGTGCTCGGGCGCATGCGCGACGGGGAAATCCGCGATCTCTTCCGTGGGTTCGGCCACGAGCCGCTGTTCGTCGCGGGCGACGATCCCAAATTGATGCACCAGGTCATGGCGGATGCGTTCGACGTCGCCTTCGCCAGCATCCGCTCGATCCAGCAGCACGCCCGCGATGGCCGCAAGACCGTCGAGCGGCCGCGCTGGCCGATGATCGTGCTGCGCAGCCCGAAGGGCTGGACCGGCCCCAAGGAGGTCGACGGCAAGAAGGTCGAAGGGTTCTGGCGCGCGCATCAGGTGCCCGTCGCGAGCTGCCGCGAGAACCCGGCGCATCTGGCAATTCTCGAAGACTGGATGCGCAGCTACGAGCCGGAAAAGCTGTTCGACAGGAGCGGCGCGCTCATCCCTGAGCTACAGGCACTCGCGCCCGCAGGCATCCGCCGCATGGGCGCCACTCCGCATGCCAATGGCGGCCTCTTGAAGAAGGAACTGAAGCTGCCGGACTTCCGGGAGTTTGCAGTCGAGGTGCAGCAGCCCGGCGGCGTCACCGGCGAGGCGACGCGCGAGCTCGGCAAATTTTTGCGCGACGTCATCCGCCTCAACGCGCACGAGCGAAACTTTCGCATCATGGGTCCGGACGAGACCGCGTCAAACCGGCTCGATGCGGTGTTCGAGGCAACCGAGCGGGTCTGGATGGAGCCGATCGAACCCTACGACGTGCATCTTGCCCAGGATGGGCGCGTCATGGAGGTGCTGAGCGAACATCTCTGCCAGGGCTGGCTCGAAGGCTATCTGCTCACCGGCCGCCACGGCTTCTTCTCCTGCTACGAGGCCTTCATTCACATCGTGGATTCCATGTTCAACCAGCACGCCAAATGGCTGAAGGTGACGCGGCATCTCAGTTGGCGACGTCCGATCGCCTCGCTGAATTATCTGCTGACCTCGCATGTCTGGCGACAGGACCATAACGGCTTCAGCCATCAGGACCCCGGCTTCGTCGATCTCGTCGCCAACAAGAAGGCCGACATCGTCCGCATCTACTTCCCGCCGGACGCCAACACGCTGCTGTGGATCGCCGACCACTGCCTGCGCACCTACAACAGGATCAACGTGATCGTCGCCGGCAAGCAGCCGGCGCCGCAATGGCTGTCGATGCAGGACGCGGCCACGCATTGCGATGCCGGCATCGGCATCTGGACCTGGGCCGGCAGCGAGGACGCCGGACAAGAGCCTGATGTGGTGATGGCCTGTGCCGGCGACGTGCCGACACTGGAGACGCTGGCCGCCGTCGACCTCTTGCGCAAGGCCCTGCCTGACCTGAAGATCCGCGTCGTCAATGTCGTGGACCTCATGACGCTGCAACCGAGAGAGCAGCATCCGCACGGGCTTTCGGATCGCGATTTCGATAGCCTGTTCACGACAGACAAACCCGTGATCTTCGCCTATCACGGCTATCCTTATCTGATCCACCGTCTCACCTATAACCGCACCAACCATGCCGGCCTGCATGTGCGCGGCTTTGCCGAGGAAGGCACCACGACGACGCCGTTCGACATGGTCGTGCTCAACGGGCTCGACCGCTACCACCTCGCGATCGAGGCGATCGAGCGCGTGCCGGGGCTGGCCTCCAAGGCTGCGCAGGTGAAGCAGCAGTTCCGCGACAGACTGATCGCGCATTCCGCCTATGTGCGAGAGCATGGCGAGGACATGCCGGAAATTCGCGACTGGGTCTGGCCGGGCAAGAGGGGCTGACGTCATGACGGCGTCGGTCCTCGTCCTCAATTCGGGCTCGTCGAGCGTCAAGTTCGGCCTGTTTGATATCTCGGCGGATGCGCCTGCCCTGCTCTGCAAGGGCCTGCTCGACGAGCACGAGGCCAAGCCGCGTCTCGTGGTGAAAAGCCCCGCAGGCCAGGATTTGTTCGAGGCGCAGAGGGACGCGACGGATGCGGACAGCGGTCACCTCTTCGCCGACGTGCTCGGCTTCATCGAGGATCGCTTTGGCGACCATCGCTTGCGCGCGGTCGGCCACCGCATCGTTCATGGCGGACCCGATTATTCAGGTCCGGTCGAATTGACGGATGACGTCCATGCAAAGCTGGAGGCGTTGACGCCGCTGGCGCCGCTACACCAGCCGCGTTGCCTGGCGCCGGTCCGCACCATCCGGGCGATCAAGCCCGATTTGACGCAGATCGCGTGTTTCGACACGGCCTTCCATCACACCATGACGCCGCCGGCAAACCGCTTCGCGATCCCGCGGCGCTTCGAGGAACGCGGCGTCAGGCGCTACGGATTTCACGGTCTCTCGTTCGAATATGTCGCGGGCCGCCTCGCCGCAATCGCACCGGAGCTTGCGGCGAAGCGCACCGTCATCGCCCATCTCGGCAATGGCGCCAGCCTGTGCGCCTTGCGTGATGGCCGCAGCATCGACACCACGATGGGACTGACGCCGCTCGATGGTCTCGTGATGGGCACGCGTTGCGGCACGATCGATCCCGGCGTGCTGCTGTATCTGCAACAGCATGAGAGGATGTCAGTCGATGAGCTCCAACACTTGCTCTATCACGAGTCAGGCCTGCTCGGTGTGTCCGGCATTTCCGCCGACATGCGCACGCTGCTGACGAGCAGCAAGGCTGCGGCGCGGGAGGCGGTCGAGCTTTTCACGTTGCGTGCGGCGCAGGAGGTCGCGGTGATGGCGACGACGCTTGGCGGACTCGATTGCCTCGTCTTCACCGGCGGCATCGGGGAGCATGCGAAAGAAATTCGCAGCGGGATCGGCAAGCGGCTGGAGTGGCTCGGCGTGCGTGTCGATGCGGCTGCGAATGATGAGGCCCGCGAGCGCATCAACGGCGACGCTAGTGCGGTCGATGTGTTCGTAATCCCGACCAATGAGGAGCTGATGATCGCGCGGCATTGCGCGGCGGTGCTGCGAACGTCAAGGAATCCAGTATCGTAGGGTGGGCAAAGCGAAGCGTGCCCACCACCTCTGTCTGGTGGGCACGGCGCAAGTGCGCCTTTGCCCACCCTGCGATTCCGGACTCGCCGAGCGAGGGCACCATCATGCGTAGCCCAAACTAATGCGTCCCCGACCAGATCTGAAAGCACCCGATCGCGACTTCGATCACGATCAGCACCACCACCGCGATCTCGAGCCGCAGCGAGCGCTGGGTGTCGATGATGTCGGTCAGCGCATTGGCGGTCTCGGACACGGCGGTAAGCTTGCGCTCGAGCGTGTCGAGGCGCTCCTTCAGCTCGTACTCGTCCTCGAGACGGGCATAGAGGCGATCGAGTTCGGGCTTCTCCCAGAGCACGTCGGGTTTCTCGGCGACCGCAACGCGGCCGGCGACGCGCTGCTGCACCAGGAGCGCATTGCCGATCAGTTGCAGGATGCCCCTGCGCCGGCGCGGGGTGCGGCCACGCTCGGCGAGCTGGCGCGCAAAGGGCTCGATCACGTCGAAGACCGCGGCGACACGACGCTCGTCGCGGGCGAGCGAGGTGCTCTTGGCGAGCGCGTCCGCGATCAGCAACAGCCGGTCGTCGGAGAATTTGGCGAGGCAGATCGGCCCGCCCGGCTGGATCGCCTCGGCGTTCTCGTCCTTGCACAACTGCGCTTGCGCGATCTCCTCCTCATAGGGGCTGAGCTCGCCGGTCACGCGGGACTTCAGGCTGTCGAGCAGGACCTTCTCCTCCGAAGGGAGGAGGCCGATCAGCACCACGACGCCATAGCGGAAGATCACGACGAGCCCGGCATGGACGCGGAAGGCCGCGGGTGTCGAGGACACGGCAGCACCGATCTCGAGCCCGGACGGATTGATGCGCTCGCCCAGCATGACCGCGCGGATCCGCAAGGTCGGCGCGGCGTCCGGCCTGAGAGATGTGGTCGGCGCGCTAACAGCAAGTTGATCGGCGTTCATTCGAAGCCCTCGTCAGCACCGTGAATTGCAGATTTTTCCCGTTCCGGCGCCCGTCCGCTATCGCATCCTCCGCTTGCAGGATTGCGACGGGCCCGCGCGCTGTGCAATGTTGCGGCAAAGCTCCGCATTAATACGGTCAGAACGCACGCCGCCGAAACAATCGGCAACATCGCCACCCCGTGCCGGACATATTTGGATGCGACGTCGCTGGCAGTTTACCATCGAACACCGAAGCCCCGCCGAAAAGTTGCTCTCGGCAGGGCCGCGTGTTTATGACAACGTCATGAAGAACTACGCTTCTCCCGAAGTTCGGACATCGAAGTCTCAACCATGCTGAGCGTCATCATTCCGACCGAAGGCGTCGAGCAGACAGCGGTCGCAACTCTGGCCGCACTGGTGCCCGGTGCCGCTGCGGGCATCATCAAGGAAGTGCTTCTGATCGACGGCACCCGCAACGGCGTCATCGAGCGCGTTGCCGACGTCGCAGGCTGCCGTTTCATCGGCTTCGAGGGATCCTCGCAAGGCGCCGCACTCGCCGCCGGCGCGCTCCAGGCACGTTCGCCCTGGCTGATGTTCCTCCCCGCCGGAGCGGTGCTGGAAACCGGCTGGATCGAGGAGACCTCCCAGTTCATCCAGTCCGTCGCGACCAGCGGCCGCGATCGTGCGGCGGTGTTCCGCTACGCGCGCTCGCCTTACGCCGATACCGGATTTCGCGACATGCTCTGGGCCGTGGTGCGCAGGCTCGTCGGCCCCCTCGGCGATCAGGGACTTTTGATCGCGCGTGATCATTACGACCGGATCGGGGGCTACCCGCCCCAGGCCCGTCGCTCCGAAGCCAGGCTGCTGCGGCGGCTCGGCCGCTCGTCCCGGATCATGCTGCGCAGCCGGATCGTCATGGTCGGCTGAGGCCCCCAGATACTTGCCAAAGTCAAATAATTATTTGACAATGGCAAGTATTGAGGTGACCCATGGCAATCGACGGTACGGACGACATCGCGGCGGTTCGCGCCTTCAACCGCTTCTATACCCGCAAGCTCGGTGTGCTCGACCAGCATCTTGGCCGAAGCCCGTTCTCGCTCAGCGAGGCGCGCGTGCTCTATGAGCTTGCGCATCGCGACGACCTTGCGGCGAAAGAGATCGGACACGAACTCGGCCTCGACGCCGGCTATCTCAGCCGCATCGTCCAGAGCTTCGACGAAAAAGGGCTGATCACGCGAAAGCCCCTGCCCGCCGATCGCAGGCAACACCAGCTCAGCCTCACCGCCAAGGGCCGCCAGACCTTCGCCAAGCTGAATCTGGGTTCGCAGAACGAGGTCGCCGCCATGCTGGCCCGGCTTTCGGCCGGCGATGCGGCGCGGCTCACGCAGGCCATGGCAACCATCGAGACCGTGCTGGAGCAACGTCGAACCCAGCCCGCGTCTGTCGTGCTGCGCAGTCATCGCGTCGGCGACATGGGCTGGGTCGTCTCCCGGCAGGCCGCCGCCTATGCCGCCGACTACAATTGGGATATCAGCTACGAGGCGCTCATCGCCGAGATCTGCGCACAGTTCATCAGGAACTACGACGCCGCGCGCGAGCACTGCTGGATCGCGGAAGTGGGTGGCGAGCCGGTCGGATCGATCTTTCTGGTCAAGGCCACGGACGAGATCGCCAAGCTGCGCCTTTTACAGGTGGAGAAGAAAGCACGCGGGCTCGGTGTCGGCCGCGCGCTAGTCGAGCAATGCATGCAGGGCGCGCGCGAGAGGGGCTACAGCAAGATGACGCTGTGGACGCAAAGCATTTTGGTCGCCGCGCGCGGGATCTACAAGAGCGCCGGCTTCAAGCTGGTGAAGGAAGAGAAACACCACAGCTTCGGCGCCGATCTGGTCGGCGAGACGTGGGAGCGGGATCTGTAACGGCGCGGTGCGCGTTGCTGCGCTCTATCCGCAAGTCCGAAATCGTAGGGTGGGCAAAGGCGCACAGCGCCGTGCCCACCAACTCTTCCAATCGACAATCATCGTGGGCACGCTTCGCTTTGCCCACCCTACGATGCCTTGTGCTTGGCTTACGAATGATGCTCCCGCGCGAGCGCGACTACACCGTGGCGCCCTGCGCCTTCGCTCTCCGCAGGTGCTCGTCCAGCCGCGGCATGATCTCGACGAAGTTGCAGGGGCGCGTGCGGTAGTCGAGCTGGGCTGCCAAAATGCCGTCCCAGCCGTCGCGGCAGGCGCCGGGCGAACCGGGCAGGCAGAAGATGTAGGTCGCGCCGGCCACGCCCGCTGTGGCCCGGCTCTGGATCGTGGACGTGCCGATCTTGGCGTGGCTCAGCATGTGAAATGCGATCGAGAAACCGTCCATGCGCTTCTCGAACAGCGGCTCGATCGCCTCCGGCGTGACGTCGCGTCCGGTAAACCCGGTGCCGCCGGTGGTGATGACCACGTCGACGCCGGCATCCGCGACCCAGCGGCGGATCACCGCACGGATCGCCTCGACATCGTCGGTGACGATCTCGCGCGCGGCAAGATGATGACCCGCGGCCGTGAGGCGGTCGGCCAGCGTCTGGCCGGATTTGTCATCCGCGAGCGCACGCGTGTCGGAGACGGTGAGCACCGCGATGTTGAGCGGGATGAATTGTTTGGATTCGTCGATGGACGCCACGACCTGATACCTCCTTGCCCACCCACCGCCGTCATCCTGAGGTGCGCGCCATGCGGTGCAAGCGCACCGCAAGGCGAGCCTCGAAGGATGGGCCACGGGCTCGCCATCCTTCGAGGCTCGCCGAAGCGGCGAGCACCTCAGGATGACGGATAACGACTACGACCCGCTGCCGAACGTATTGCACGCCTGGACCGTGCCCTGCTGATAGCCGGTCATGAACCATTGCTTGCGTTGCGCCGCCGAGCCGTGGGTGAAGGAGTCGGGCACGACGCGGCCGGTGGCCTGGCGTTGCAGCGTATCGTCGCCGATCGCGCTGGCGGTGGTCAGCGCAGCGTCGATGTCGCCGGGCTCGAGGAAGTTCGGACGCTTCTTCGCCTCGCGGTTGACCCAGACGCCGGACAGGCAGTCGGCCTGCAACTCGACCTTGACCTGGAGCGCGTTGGCCTCGGCCTTGCTGCCGGCCTGCTGCTGCAGCCGCGTCACGCGCGGAATGATGCCGAGCAGGTTCTGGATGTGATGGCCGGCCTCATGCGCGATGATGTAGGCGGTGGTGAAGTTGCAGGCGGACTTGCCGGAGCAGCCGCGGAAGCGCGTCTCGACCTCGCGGAAGAAACCGGTGTCGAGGAAGATGGTGCGGTCCGGCGGGCAGTAGAACGGACCCATCGCCGACTCCGCCCGGCCGCAGCGGCCGCCATTGGTGGCATTGCGGAACAGCACGACCTTCGGGCCGGTATAGTTCTGGCCGCTGGCCTGGAAGATCTCGCTCCAGCGATCGTCGATCTCGCCGAGGATGCCGGCGATCATGCTGCCCATCTCGTCGGTCGGGGCACCGCGCTTGGCGGTCGACGTCGACTGGCGGTCGGTCTGGTAGCTCGGCGCCTGGCCGCCGCCGGTGAGGATCTCGGCGCCGCCGATCAGGATGCGCGGGTCGATGCCGAAGGCATAGCCGACCAGCCCGAGCACGATGATGGTACCGATGCCGAGGCCGCCGCCGCCCATCGGCAGGCCGAACCCGCCGCCTCCGCCACCGCCGCCACCACCATCGTCACGACGATCCTCGACGTCGTCGCTGCGGCGGAAGTCATCGTAGCGCATGGTGGCCTTCCTTTGAGGTCCCGGATTGGCAGAGCCCGGATTGCATTTCGTGGCGCACAACAGTGCGAAAGCTCAACGCGCCACATACGTAAAATTTCCGTTGCCTTTATCAATATCGTGGTCGGCAAAAATTGCCTAGTGCGACGGCATGCCCATGCCAGCAATTTTTTCCGGGGTTGAGCAATTTTTTCCGAGAGAAATTCGGCGCCTTTTTGGAGCCATGATTGCTCGCGCAACGCGACGAAACGCGAAATACACTGAAAAACACGGCGAATGCGGACAGCGAAACGCGCACGACACGCAATGCACGATCTGCTCACCAAAGCGGCGGATTAAGTCGATTTTTACTTTGCCGCTTCATTGTAACGGTCAGTCGGTTGTTTGGTCCCGCGTCGCCGACAGCGTCGCCTGAGTCAGAGTTCGTGAGTCATGGTAGAGTCGCGTCGCGGGGCGTCTGCAAGGGCGCCCCGCACAAATTTCGAGTCCGCTTCGCACAGCATCATCCTCGGTGATTGCGTCGCCGAGATGTCGAAGCTTCAGGCCGGTTCGGTCGACCTCGTGTTCGCCGATCCGCCCTACAATCTTCAGCTCAAGGGCGATCTCAAACGCCCCGACGAATCCCATGTCGACGCCGTCGACGACGACTGGGACAAGTTCGATTCCTTCTCCGCCTATGACGACTTCACCCGCGCCTGGCTGCTTGCCGCCCGCCGCGCCATGAAGCCGTCGGCGACGATCTGGGTGATCGGCTCCTATCACAACATCTTCCGCGTCGGCGCGATCATGCAGGACCTCGGCTTCTGGCTCCTGAACGACATCGTCTGGCGCAAGTCGAACCCGATGCCGAATTTCCGCGGCCGTCGCTTCACCAACGCGCACGAAACGATGATCTGGGCCGCGCGCGACGAAAAGGCCAAAGGCTACACGTTCAACTACGAGGCGCTGAAGGCTGCCAACGAGGACGTGCAGGCACGCTCCGACTGGCTGATCCCGCTCTGCACCGGCGAAGAGCGTCTCAAGGGCGCCGACGGCAAGAAAGTGCATCCGACGCAGAAGCCGGAAGGCCTGCTGGCGCGCGTGCTGCTGTCGTCGTCCAAGCCCGGCGATCTCGTGATCGATCCCTTCAACGGCACCGGCACCACCGGCGCCGTCGCAAAACGCCTCGGCCGCTCCTATATCGGCTTCGAGCGCGACAAGACCTACGCGAAGGCGGCGGAAGCGCGCATCGCCAAGGTCGAACCGCTGCCGGAAGCAAGCCTCGCCCCGTTCATGACCGCGCGCGAAGCGCCTCGCGTGGCGTTCTCCGAGCTGATCGAGCGCGGCATGATCATGCCCGGCGCGAAGCTGTTCGACGCCAAGAAGAAGCTCGGCGCGCTGGTCCGCGCCGACGGCGCCATCATGTTCGGCGACAAGGTCGGCTCGATCCACCGCATGGGCGCCGTGGCGCAAGGCGCGCAGGCCTGCAACGGCTGGACCTTCTGGCATGTCGAGACCAAGAAAGGTCTCAAGCTGATCGACGAGCTCCGCGCCGAGATCCGCGCGGGCATGGGGGCGGCGTAGCCGCTTCACCGGTCTCGCAGGGTGGGCAAAGCGTAGCGTGCCCACCATTTCCGGCGACGAAGAGAAGACGTGGGCACGGCGCTTCGCGCCTTTGCCCACCCTACGGCGCCTTGAACGACGCAAGAGCCAGGACTACATTCGAGCGATCAGTCCCGTCCCGACCGGTCCTCCCATGCGACGACAGTCCGAGACATTGCTGCTGGTGCCGCTGCTGCCGATCTTCCTGCTCGGCATGTTTCCGATGTTCCTGATCGCCCTGCTCGGCTTTTTCGGCCTCGCACTGTTCGGCGTGCTGGTGATCTGCGTCGGGCTCGCCAGCAGCAACGAGGCGCACGACAATTTCAATCACGACGTCATCGTGCATGGTTACGCGCGCGGCTCGGAGCGCAAGGCGCGGGCCTCCGACATGCATCTCGCCGCCCGGCTGGGCTTGCGGCTGGAGGCTGTCGGCGCCGCGATGGTCATTACGGCGGCCGTCGGCCTTTGTTACGCCGGCTGATCTGCGTGGCGCGCAGATACCGCCCGGCAAACTCGCCGGTTGCGCCTCCAAGCCATGTTCGGGCAGAGAGAGCCACGACGCGGCATTCATTCTCCAAAACGGGAATAGGGGAGACAAACATGCTCAAATTCTACTTCAACGGGTCGCCGAACCCGACCAAGGTCGCGCTTTACCTGGAAGAGGCCGGCCTGCCCTTCGAGCCGGTGAAGATCGACACCCGCAAGGGCGATCAGTTCGCGCCGGACTATCTGAAGGTCAATCCGAACGCCAAGGTGCCGGCGATCGACGACAACGGCACGATCGTTTTCGACTCGAATGCCATCCTGCTCTATCTCGCCGAGACGACCGGCAAATTCCTGCCCGCCGCCAATGTGCGCGGCGAGACGCTGTCATGGCTGATGTTCGTCGCCACCGGCGTCGGGCCGTATTCGGGCCAGGCGGTGCACTTCAAGCATTTCGCGCCGAAGGACCAGAACCACGACTACGCTCATAACCGCTACCAGTACGAGACCGATCGCCACTACAGGATTCTCGACGATCACCTCAAGGGCCGCAAATACATGGTCGGCGATGCCTATTCGATCGTCGACATGGCGCTGTGGGGCTGGGCACGGATGGTGCCGTTCAAGCTCGGCGACGACGCCTTTGCGCGCTACCCGAACGTGAAGCGGCTGGTGGACGAGATCTCGGCGCGGCCGGCAGCGGCGCGCGCGATCGCGCTGAAGGACAAGTTCACCTTCAAGGCCGAGATGGACGACGAGGCGCGGGGCAACATGTTCAAGCACATGGCGACCAAGGTCGCCTGATCGCAACCGCGCCGCGATTTGAAAGCCACGCGCATGCGCGTGGCCTTTTGCTTTTATGCGGCGTGGACCGAGTTCAGGAACTTGGCGACTTCCTGCTTCAGGCGGTTGCTGTCTGACGACAGCGAGCGCGCCGCCGACAGCACCTGCGAGGAGGCCGAGCCGGTCTCGGAGGCGCCGCGCTGGACGTCGCCGATATTGGTCGAGACGCGCTGGGTGCCATGGGCCGCCTGCTGGACGTTGCGGGAGATTTCCTGCGTCGCCGCACCCTGCTCTTCCACGGCGGCGGCGACCGCCGAGGAGATTTCCGACAGCCGCTCGATGGTGCCGCTGATCTCCCTGATGGAGCCGACCGACTGCTCGGTCGCGGCCTGGATGCTCGCAATCTGCTGGCCGATCTCGCCGGTCGCCTTCGCGGTCTGCTCGGCCAGCGCCTTCACCTCGGAGGCAACGACCGCAAAGCCGCGGCCGGCTTCGCCCGCGCGCGCGGCCTCGATGGTCGCGTTCAGTGCGAGCAGGTTGGTCTGGCCGGCGATGGTGTTGATCAGCTCGACCACGTCGCCGATGCGCGCAGCCGCCTTGGACAGCTCGCCGACGCGTTCGTTGGTCCGGCTCGCCTGCCCCACGGCGTCCTTGGCGATCCGGGCGGATTCCTGCACCTGGCGGGCGATCTCGCTGACCGAGGAGGACAGCTCCTCGGTGGCCGACGCCACGGCCTGGACGTTGGCGGTCGCTTCCTGCGACGCGGACGCCACTTCGGTGGACAGGTCCTGCGCGCGCGTCGCGGTCGCCGTCAACGTGCCGGCGGACGCCTCGAGCTCGCCCGATGCCGACGACACGGTGTCGACGATCTCGCCGACCGCCTGCTCGAACTGGTCGGCAAGCCGGACCATGTCTTTCTTGCGATCCTCGGCCTGACGTGCCTCGACCTCGACCTGCTCCGAGCGCAGGCGCTCGGTGTCGACCATGTTGGTCTTGAACACCTCGATCGCCTTGGCCATGTCGCCGATCTCGTCGGTCTTGCCACGCCCGGGGATCTCGACCGCGAGATCGCCGCCGGCCAGCAGTCCCATCGCACGCGTCATCGACGTCAGGGGACCGACGATGCTGCGGGCGATCAGGAAGGCGACGACCAGCCCGAACAGGGTGGCAAGACCGCCGGCGATCTCCTGCACGGTCATCGTGCCGTCGATCACGGCTTCGGCCTGGCTGCGCGAATCCTTGTAATCCTTCTTCAGGGTGGTTTCCGCGACCTTGAGCTTGGCGATGCTGTCGACGATGAGCGGCGCGAGGTTCTTGTGATAGATCTCGTCGGCCTGGAGCATCGCCGCCGACGTCGTCTCGAACGCGGATTTGTAAATTCCGAGCGAGGTCTTCACCGGCGCGAGCGTGGCGCGCAATTCCGTTGCCTGCGGGCTCTTCTCGAGCGCCGACAGCCGCTGCGACGCCCGGTCCACATTGGTTCTGAAGTTGGCGGGGCCCTTGACGTCGCGCAGGGCCAGGAAACGCCAGTTCGCGATCTGAACGAGAAGCAGCCGGGATTCGAGGTCCGCGACCAGGGCCGCCGTGTCTTCATCGACGGCCGCACGCGCCACGTCGACCAGCTTGTTCATCTTGACGGTCAACTCGTCGCCGCTCGGCAGCAGCGTTGCCTTGCCTGTCCTGGCCTCGTTGACGGCATCGCCGAGATTGTCACGCAGGCTTTTCATTTTCGCGATGTCGGCGATGAGGTCGTTGTAGAGTCTTTTTCGCTCCTCCGAGGCCGTGCCGTTCGCGCCGACCTTCAGCAGCTCGGTTGCGGCAGCCTCACGCTCGGAGGCCTCCTTCATTGCGGGCTCGCTGGCGTCGTAGATGTAGCGCAGATTGGCCCGCTGAATCGCCTGGAGATGGGTCGAGATCTCCAGCACCCGCGCCGTGCTGTCCGAAAACGCCGAGGCCTTTGCGACCTGGTCCTGGACGGACCGCAAATTCCAGATGGCGACCACCGCCATCACGAGACCAACCGCCACCAAGGCCATGAAGCCTGCGTACAGGCGTCCCCTGATCCGCAAACGAAACTTCGGCATTCCCACTGTCCACCCGGATGCATGTGAATTCGGGTGGGCGAACAAACCCGGCGATCGTCACGGCCACCCCCGGCAGCCGCGCGTCGCACCTTGGGCGACTCACGCTGCACTGCGACACAATGGGGGACACTCGTTAATTGAACCTTCTGATTTTTCGCGCACGTCTCAAGAAGCGCACGCAAAATCTGCTGATCTTCTATGCAGCTGCGCAAAGCTTCGGCGTAACGCCCGCAGCCGCATGCAGCGCGCTGCATGCGATGCCGCAATGAATGTTTATTGGGCGGTCGCCTGCTGCAATTTGCCGAGCGCGTGCTCGACCACTTCCAGCGTGTAGGGCTTCTGGACCACCGGCGCGAACGCCAGCTCTTCCGGAATCGGCGCACGCTCGCCATAGCCGGTTGCGAACATGAAGGGCACGCCGATCTCCTTCAGCCGGTGCGCCACCCTGATGCTGCTCTCATTGCCGAGATTGAGATCGAGCAGTGCAAAGCTCGGCCGCGTCCGCTCGATCGCGCGCAGGGCCTGGTCGACCGACGCAGCCGTGTCGACGTGACGGGCGCCGAGATCGAGCAGGATCACCTCCGCCGCCATGGCGATGATCAGATTGTCCTCGACGATCAGTGCTGTCTCCGAAATCCGGGGGCGGGCGGATTGCTGCTCTTCTACGCGCATGGCGGCTCCTGCGATCGACGGCACCAGCTCGACGAAATTGGGGGGAATGACGAATTTGGCCTGGACGCCCAGCAGGTCGAAGCGGATTTCAGCTTCGCCCTTGAGGTCGAACGGCACCGAGCGCTCGATGATGGTGGTGCCGAACCCGCGGCGCGTCGGCGGCTGCACCGGCGGCCCGCCGGTCTCCTTCCACTCGATCTCGAGGCTCGAATTCGGATCGAGCCGCCAGACCACTTCGACCTGACCGGTAGAATCGGCCAGCGCGCCATATTTGGCGGAATTGGTCATCATCTCGTGCACCACCAGCGCCAGTGTCGCGAACGCCTTGGGATCGAGCGAGACGTCCGGTCCACCCATTTTCACGCGGCCGGCGCGCGCGCCGAGATAGGCGCCCGCCTCGGATTCGAGCAGCGTGCGCAGCGCGACCGGCGCCCAGTTCAGATTGGTGATCTGGTCGTGGGCCCGCGCCAACGCCTGGACACGGCCGCCGAGCACGGCGGCGAATTCGTCCACCGTGGTCGCGGTGTCCTTGCTCTGCGCCACCAGCGCGCGGACAAGGCTCAAGATGTTGCGGACGCGGTGATTGAGCTCGGCAATCATCAGCTCCTGCCGCTCCTGCGCGCCGCGACGCTCGCGCGCGGCAAGGTCGGACAGTTGCAGGATGACCTCGAGCAGCGTGACGCGCAGGCTCTCGGCGATGCGGATGTCGGCCGCCGACCACGGCTTCGACTGGCCCGCCACCGTTTCCTGCCACAGTTCGAAGCTCTTGCGCGGCGTCAGGCGCGGCCCGTTCGGGCCTTCCTCGTAGACCTTCTCGGGCGCCCCCGCCCACGTCACCGAGCGCAGCACCTCGCGCCGGAAGAAGATCAGGCAGTCGCGCGGCGTGCGCGAGATCGGGATGGCGAGGAATCCCGCCGCCCGGTCCCTGAAGGCCTCACCCAAGGCGTAGACCTTGGCGATCTCCGCGCTGGCGCAGATCCGGCCCGGCGAGGTCCGGTTGATGAAGGCAACCAACTCCTTCACCTCGTCCTCGGTCGGGGTCTCGCCGTCGAGCGTGATCTTGTTGTCGGACCAGATCGCCGCGCCGTCGCAGGCGATCATCTTGCGGAAGTCGCCGACGAAATCGACGATCGCGCGCCGGCTGTGCTCATGCGCGGCCGCCGTCTCGATCAGCCGCTCCGTGACCTGATGGGCGCGCGACTCATAGGCGACATCGCCCTCGCGCTCGCGTCCCTCCACGATCCAGGAGAACATCTGGCCGAACAGCTCGGACGCGGTGCGCTTCTCGAACGAGATGTAGCGCGGCGAATAATGATGGCAGGCGAACAGGCCCCAGAGCTTGCCGTCGCGCAGGATCGACACCGACATCGAGGCGCCGACGCCCATGTTGCGCAGGTATTCGATGTGGATCGGCGACACCGCGCGCAGCACGCTCATCGACAGATCGAGCAGTCCCGCATTGTGGGTGGCGACCGACAGCAGCGCGGCCGGCTTCTGGTTGATATCGGCGATGATGCGCAGCCAGTTGCGCTGATAGAGGATGCGCGCCTGTTTGGGGATGTCGGAGGCCGGATAGTGCAGGCCCAGAAATGTCTCGAGGCCGGCTTCGGCTGCTTCGGCGATCACCTCGCCCGAACCGTCCGGGTGAAACTGATAGACCATGACGCGGTCGAAGCCGGTCAGCACCTTGAGCTGCCGTGCCGCCTCGCGGGCGAGCTCGGTCGTGCCGCGCGTCTTGCGAATCCGCTCCAGCATCAGGCGGACGAGCTCGCCGGAATTGACGCCGGGCTCGTTGACGCTGGGCTCCGCCTCGATGACGAGATAGGCGCCGGAGAAGTGGATGGAGAGATCGTAGAGCGGCTTGCCGGCCTGGAGCTCGACGCCGAACAGTCGCTCGGTCGCATCCGGGCCGCTGAGATGATCAACACGGCTGCGAATGGTCTCGATGGCCGCGTCCGAAATAACCCGTGACAGCGGCTGCTGGAGCAGGTCGGCGACGTCAGGGCCGAGAAAGCTGCCGACATTGTCCGACGCCATGCAGATCGTGAAGTCCGACAGCACCGTCAGCAGGAAGCCGAACGGCTGCACGCTGCCGGGAATGTGGATCGGCTCGCGATCGCAATTGGTGAGGTTGACCGCCTCGTTCATGCGCGGTCCGCCGCCTGCTCGAACGCCGCAAAGGCAGCGCGAGCGGCCTCGATCGCCTCGTCCTCGTCGCACGCCTCTTCGTTTTGAAGCTTCGACAGAAAGCTCTGCCAAAGCCGTTGGCCCGCGCCGTGGCTGAGATAGGCCGTGGCCTCACCGATGCGCGGATCGGCCGCGTCGGCGACCGTCTTCATCAGGAATTTGGCCCCGAGCCGGGAGCCCTCCAGCACATACATCGCGCCGAGTACGCCGCTATGGGTCAGCGGCGACACCGATACGGTGTATTGCGTGTCACTGCCGAGGCGTTCGAGATCGGCCGCGATCGCAGCGCTGCGCGACCGTTTGAGCCAGTCCGGAAACATCCTGACAACGCCGGCCTCGACGAGCGCTGCTTCCAGCGGCAGCAGAGCACCCGCGCTGGCCTGAAGAAAGCGGCGATAGCCCGAGAAGACGGTGAGATCGAATGACGACAATTGCGCATCGAGGTCGCGGTGCGCGTGCGCTGTCGCGTCTCTCAATCGTTCGCGGAGTCCCGGAAAGCTGCCGCCCACCACCTGTGTCGAAACGTCAGAAACCCCAGCCAGCATGAAATTCCCAACGCGCATAGCCGGGAGCGCAACTGCCCCGGAAGGCAGATAACACCGGCGGGAAACAAAGGTTCCCGTTGGGAATCGGCAAAAGACGAATAAGAGTGCAATCTGCTCGTGCACCCCCTTTCGTCCGTCAATTTTCGCGTCGTATCATCCATCTTGGGGCGATCGCCCTAAGACAATATAGGAGGAGGACCCATTTGGCGGCTCTCCAAAAGGAGCGAGAGAAATGACCGTCGCCGTTGCTGCTTTCAGTCCTTCAAAAGGCAAGGAAATCGTAACCATTTCTGATGCCCGCCTTTCATATGGCGAAGCCATTCCGGCCGCTGACGATGCGACGATGAAAAACAAAAAAATTGCCGGGAAATGGGCGATGATGTTCGCCGCGAGTGATGCGACGGCGTTCGATCCGGTCATTGATGCGACCATAGACACTCTGCAAAGTCTGAAGCACGATGAAAAAACAGAATACGAAGATCGTAATTTCGATACCGCCGTCGTCATGGACGCTGCGCGGCAGGCCTATGAGAAAGAATTCTCCTCCCGCTTTTTCCGAGACAAGCTCGCCAGATTCGGATTTTTAGATATCGCTGAATTTCGTCGAACGGGCTACGAGGAAATGGGAAAGGATTTATATCATGAGTACTCGATGGAGTTGGCGAGGTTTGACCTTGGCCTTGAACTGCTGATTTACGGATTCGACGGGCACGGCCGCAGATCAATCTTTGAAGTGGCAAATCCGGGCAAGGTAATTAATCACTCCTTGCGAGGCTACGCAGCCATTGGAAGCGGCTCGTTAATGGCACTTGCCGCTCTGAATAAAAAGCCACTCGGAAATTCTTTAGCGGACACGATCTATCGCATTTTCGATGCAAAGTTCTCTTCAGAAACCGCGCGCGACGTTGGACAAAAGACACACGTCATTTCGCTAGCAAAAAACGGGAAGAACGGATTTCTGACCGACGATGAAGTGGAAGACGTTCACAATATCTGGCTGAAGGAATTGGCCCGACCTCATCCAAGGGCCGCGATCAGCTTGATCAAGAAATCCGATCTCGTAACAGCCATCTCTCAGAAGAGACCGAGGGCAAAAAAATAACTCGCCAAAAGCAAGAGCGACTTAGTCGCCGCCGCGCTAGCATGCGGCGACTGTTGGGACACGATAGCAATTTCTGTCAGCAGCCGGCTCCCGCCACTCTTTGGGGAAACGGACCAAGCGCCTTCTCGGTCAGGATGGAGTCGCAGTACTCCCGGATCTCCTTGATCTTGCCGTCCTCGATCCGGAACACCAGGCAATAATCGTTGTCGTAGCGCACGCCCTCGGGCGTGACGTTGTCACCCTTGGCCTCCACCACGACGGTATCGCCATCGGCGATGAAGCGGTGGGCGACCGTGCGCGTGCGGTCGACCAGGCGGGTCCGCACATAGGCATGCAAATCGTTGAGGATCGACTGCTTGCCGGTGAAGGTGCGGGACCAGGAATACTGGCCGGTGACGACCCATCTGGCATCGTCGGCAAGGCTTGCGGTGAACAGGGAACGGTCGCGCGCGGCCGGATCGGGATCGGCGGCAGCGGCGAAAATGTCCTGCATCAGTTTCTTGTTGGCGCTCGCGCTCATGGCGGCATCTCCGTGTGGTGGCAACATTGAGATGATCGCGGCGCAAGAACAATTCTTCAAATCGATAGTGAATATGATATCTATTCGCCTCATGAATTTGAATTCGCTCGACCTCAACCTCCTGACGGCGCTCGACGCGTTGTTGCGCGAGGCCAATGTCAGCCGCGCGGCCTTGCGGATCGGCCTGTCGCAGCCGGCCGCGAGCCACGCGCTCCAGCGCCTGCGCGACATTTTTGGCGATCCGCTGCTGGTGCGCACCGGTGTGCGAATGGAGCTGACGCCCCGGGCGCAAGGGTTACGCGCGCCGCTGGCGCAGGCGCTCGACCAGGTGCGCGGGCTATTCGTGCGCGATGAGTTCGACGCCGCGCGCAGCGAGCGGCAATTCCGCCTGATGATGCCGGATCTCGCGGTCGAGCTGCTGATGCCGCCGTTGATGGCGAAGGTGACGCAGGCCGCGCCCAATGTCCGCATCGACATCGTGCCGTGGCGGGGGCCGGCGATCTTCCACGCCGAGTTCGCCCGCACCATCGATCTCGTGATCTCGATCGGCAATGCCTTCAAGGGCTTTCACCGGCAATTGCTCTACACCGATGCCGATGCACTGGCGGTGCGGCGCGGCCATCCGCAGGCTACGAAGCTGAAGCGACGGGAAACGTTTCTGGCCGCACGCCACGTCGGCGTGATCATCCGCGGCCAGCCCGAGGACCTGATCGACACCTGGCTGCGCGCCAAAGGCATCGAGCGGCACATTTCGCTGGTGGTGTCAGGCTATCTCGAAGCGCTGCACGTCGCCGCCCGCACCGACCTCGTCGCCTTCGTGCCGCGCCGGCTGATCGCAGCGCTGTCGAAGCAGCTTGGCCTCGTCGCGGTGGCGCCGCCGCTCGACCCGGGGGTCGACGAGCAGTTCATGTTCCATCCGACCCGGGCGCAGATGGACCCGGGGTCGATCTGGCTACGGCGGCTGATGCTGGAGACGGGGCGGGAGTTGGAGCAAGCCAAGCGCAAACTGCCGTAGGGTGGGCAAAGCGAAGCGTGCCCACCACCTGCCGCCGACGGAGAAGATCGTGGGCACGGCGCTTCGCGCCTTTGCCCACCCTACGAAAGCCCCGCCCTTACGCTTTCTGCGCGTCCATCACCTTGCGCACAGCGGGGCGATCCGACATGCGCTTGAAATGGTCGGCGATCTTCGGCGTGGCGTTGATGTCGACGCTGTCGCCTTCGAGCCAGGTCGAGAGGGTGTAGAGATAGGGATCGCAGATCGTGAACTGGTCGCCCATGACCCAAGGGCCTTTGTACATCTTCTGCTCGATCAGGGCGAAGCAGGCGCCCATGGTCTTCGGGATCATCGCCTTCATGTCGGCGAACGAGCTTGCCTCCGTCGCCCAGCGCGCGCCGCGCATCTTGTGGGCATGGTTGATGTGCAAGGTCGAGCAGAGATAGGAGTTGAACGACTGCACCTGGGCGAAGTCGAAGGGATCGTCCAGCGGCGCGAGCTTCGCCTTGGGGAAGGTCTGCGCGAGATAGGCCAGCATCGCCGGCGTCTCGGTCAGCACGCCGCGATCGGTCACCAGCGCGGGCACCCGGCCCTTCGGGTTGATGGCGAGATAATCCGGGCTGTTCTGCTGGTTGTCCTTGAAGCTCAGCCGCTCGGCCGCGTAGTCGGCGCCGGCCTCTTCCAGGGTGATGTAGGTGGCAAGCGCGCAGGTGCCGGTGGCGTAGTAGAGCTTGAGCATGTCGGACCTCATGGGAAAGCTGGAAATTAACTTCTGTCGTCCCCGAGGTCCATAGCACGACTTTCTCCTTCGCAGTTGCCCACCGCCGCCCGCCTGTGCCAAGACGCCCGGAATTGGAGGGGAATTGTCATGACCGTACTCATCGCCGGCGGCGGCATCGGCGGGCTGACGCTTGCGCTCAGCCTGCACGGAATCGGCGTTCCCGTGAAAGTGTTCGAGAGCGTTGCGGAGCTGAAGCCGCTCGGCGTCGGCATCAACGTGCTGCCGCATGCGGTACGCGAGCTGATCGAGCTCGGGCTGATGGACAGACTGGACGCCAGCGGCGTGCGGACCCGCGAGCTCGCCTATTTCTCCAAGCACGGCAAGCCGATCTGGAGCGAGCCGCGCGGGCTGGAAGCCGGCTACAAATGGCCGCAATTCTCGATCCATCGCGGCACGCTGCAACAATTGCTGCTCGACACCGCGATCGAGCGGCTCGGCCGGGACAACATCCTGACCAGCCACCATCTGACCGGCTGGACCGAGACGGCCGACGGCGTGCGCGCCGACTTCATCGACCGGGCGACCGGCAAGGCCGCGGGGACCTACGACGGCGCGATCATGATCGCCGCCGACGGCATTCATTCCGCCGCGCGAGAAAAGCTCTATCCCGACGAAGGGCCGCCGATCTGGAACGGCCGCATCCTCTGGCGCGGCGTCACCCCGTCAAAAGCCTTCCTCACCGGCCGCACCATGATCATGGCGGGCCACGAGATCCTGAAATTCGTCTGCTATCCGATCTCGAAAGAGCCGGATGCTGCGGGCAACCATCTGATCAACTGGGTCGCCGAGCGGCATATGCCGCCGACCTATCAGTGGCGCCGTGAGGACTATAACCGCACTGCGTGGCTGGAGGAGTTTCTGCCCTGGTTCGAGAGCTGGCAGTTCGACTGGCTGGACGTGCCCGGCCTGATCAAGAACTGCCCGCACGCCTACGAATATCCGCTGGTCGACCGCGATCCGGTGGGGCAATGGACCTTCGGCAAGGTCACGCTGATGGGCGACGCCGCACACCCGATGTATCCGATCGGCTCCAACGGCGCCTCGCAAGCGATCCTCGATGCCCGCACCATCACCCGTGAAATCCTCGCGCACGGCCCAACGCAGGCGGCGCTGCTCGCCTACGAAGCCGAGCGCCGGCCCGCGACCACCGACCTCGTCCTGCTCAACCGCAAGAACGGTCCCGAGCAGGTGATGCAGCTCGTCGAGGAGCGCGCGCCGGATGGTTACAAGGTTGTCACCGATGTGCTCTCGCAGAAGGAGCTGGAGGACATTGCCGCGAACTACAAGCGCGTGGCGGGATTCCAGGTCGAAGCGCTGAACGCGAAGCCTGCGATCGTGAGTAAAGATGCGAGGCGCGTGGGAGCGTAAGCTCTCGCACGAAGCGGGATGCGCATGAATGCGCCCTCGCCCCTTGCGGGAGAGGGCAGCGACGCCGGTAGATACGAGCTGACTTGGGTGAGGGGTTCTGTCCGCGAGTCCAACTCGCATTCGAACTCGCGGAGAGAACCCCTCATCCGGCGCCATAGCCGAAGCTCCGCTTCGGCGTTCTTAGGAACGGCGGCCAAAGGCCAGCTTATTTACCCAGCACCCTCGCTGCCTCCAGCAGCCGCTCGCTTGCACTCGCCGTTGCCAGCACCGTCCCGTCCTCCGACATCAGCTTGGCTTCGACGAACCCGATGGTCTTGCCGAGCTGCGTCACCCTCGCCTCGCCGATGATCGGTCCGGGCTTTGCCGGCGCCAAAAAATTCACGGTCATGCTGATGGTGGTGGTGTAGAGCCGGCCCTCGGTCATCACCAACACCGCCGGCCCCATGGTATCGTCGAGCATGGCCGAGAGCATGCCGCCCTGGATGAAGCCGGCGGGGTTGCAGAACTCCGGCTTGCCTACGAAGCCGAGCTTGATCCAGCCTTCCTCCGGGCGGGCATCGAGCAGTTGCCAGCCGAGCAGTTCGGCACAGGGCGGCCTCTTGAAGTTGTCGAGCGCAGTCTTGACCATGCGAGCCTCCGTTATCGGCAACAGATAGCGTAAAGCTGCTGCCAGCTTGATGTCAGCAGGCGACGCGCCGCAGTGCAATAATCCAGGGAACTACGGAAATATCCGGAGATTCCTGGACCTTTAAGGCCGTTTCAACCACGCGACTTCACGACCGATTCAATACGATCCAATTGGGCAATCCGCCGGTAAGCGGTTGGAAGTTAGGACATGGCATGAGCGAAGGTGACACCGGAGCTTTCCATGCGCACCCTCTTCCAGCAGGCAGCCAACCGCCTGCACGCGATCGAAGACCATCTGACGGTACGGACGCAGATCGCCGCGGCCGTGGCCGCCATGTCCATCGTTCTCGTGGGTACGCTGGCAGCCGGCGCAGCGCTCATCAGCTACCGAAACACCGCAGCCCTGATCGAGAACAGCCTCACCGGAACCGCCTCCACGGCCTCCGGCCGGCTCGATCGCTTCATGGCGACGCGCCAGCAGGAGATGAAGCTGTTCGCGGAGCTGCAGCCGATGCAAACGCAGTGGCAGGGTGATCCGGCCGCCTTGCGCAGTTCGCTGGAGAACCTCCAGCGGTCATTCACCGAATTCGCCTGGATTGGTTTCGCCGACGTAAACGGCAATGTGCTCGCCGCCACCGGCGGCTTGCTGCAAGGCAAGTCCGTGGCCGCACGTCCCTGGTTCAAGCAAGGCCTGGAGAAGGTCGCCGTCGGCGACGTCCATGAGGCCGTGTTGCTGTCATCGCTGCTGACTCAGCGCGCGAACAACGAGCCCTACCGCTTCGTCGACATCGCCGTTCCCGTGCGTGACACCAACGGCGATGTGCTCGGCGTGCTCGGCGGTCACCTGAACTGGGATTGGGCGAGCAGTCTGATCAAGGACGTCGAGGCCAACGATGGCAACGCCGACGCAACGTTGTCGATCCTCAGCAAGGGCGGCATGGTCCTGGTGGGCCACCAGAAAGAGACCATCCGATATCGCGGCGACGAGCTCGCGGGCATCGTGAAGGCCGGCGCCGGCACGTTCCGGGAAATCGAGGGCGGCGAGCAGATGCTGACGGCCTTCCATGTCGGCACAGGCCATCGCGATTATCAGGGCCTGAACTGGATCGTCACCGCGACCCAGCCGGCGAACGTGGCGCTCAAGGCCGCGATCTCCTCGGCGCAGATGATTCTGGCGATCGGCGCGGCGACCGCGCTGATCGCGCTGTCGCTGGCCGTGCTGGTCTCGCGGCGGATCGCAGCACCGATCATCGCCCTCACGCAGGAAGCCGACCGCATCGGACGCGCCCACGGCCCGACCATGCTGGCGCGGCAGAGCGGCTCGGTCGAGGTGGTGCAGCTCTCGCGCGCACTGCGCTCACTGCTCCGCCGCATCGGCCTCGCCGAAGAGCGCACCAAGGAAGCCGAGTTGCGCGCGAGCGAGAATGCGATGCAGCTCCAGGAGGATATGCTGAAGCTGCGCCAGCTCGCCGACACCGATTTCATGACCGGCCTGATGAACCGCCGCTCCTTCCTCGCCGTCGCCGACGATGCCGTCGCGTATTGCCGCCGCTACAAGCGCAACATGGCGACGCTGATGATCGACATCGACCACTTCAAGAAGATCAACGACACCCACGGCCATGCCGCCGGCGACGATGCGATCAAGAGCATTGCCGAGATCATCAGCCAGTCGATCCGGACCACCGACAAGGCCGCCCGCTTCGGCGGCGAGGAGTTCGTGGTGCTGTTGCGTGAGATCGACCAGGAGACCGCCGTGCTGCTCGCCGACCGCATCCGGGCATCGATCGAGAGCGCGACGGTGCGTCATGGCGACGTCGTCATCCCCATCACCGTCTCGGTCGGGCTCGCACTGTTCGACGAGAGCGACCGCGACGTACAGGATGTCATCGAACGCGCCGACCAGGGCCTCTATGTCGCCAAGAAAACCGGACGCAACCGCACCTTCCTGATGCCGGCGGAGGACGAGCGCGCCGCGCGCGCCGCCTGAGCCATCAGTCCAGCGCGTGCGCGATCACCTTGCGCATGACGTTGGGGAGTGCCTCGTCGGCCAGCGTCGCGATCGGCACCCAGCGCATCCCCTCGGGGGCGCGGGTGCGCATCTCGGCCTTGGCCGTGTAGACCACCAGCTCCAGCGGGAAATGCGTGAAGACGTGGGTGACGACGCCCACCTTGCGCTGCCAGCGTGACAATCCCTTCAGCGCGGGCGCCTGCTGCTTCGCTGTCGCGTCCTCTTGTCCGGCCAGCCAGTTCGAGCCCGGCACTTCGGTCATGCCCCCGAGCAGGCCCTTCTCAGGCCTCGAGCGGACGAGCAGTTCGTCGCCGCGCGTGACGACGAAGGCGGCGCCGCGCCGCAATGTCCCGCTCTTCTTCGGCGCCTTGCGCGGAAACGTCTCCTGCGTGCCCTGCATACGCGCCGTGCAGTCCTCGTTGAGCGGGCAGAGCGAGCAGGCCGGCTTCTTCGGCGTGCAGATCGAGGAGCCGAGATCCATCAGCGCCTGCGCGCTGTCACCGGCACGCGCATTCGCGAGCAGCGTCGCCGCCAGTTGCTGGATCAGTGGCTTTGCCTGCGGGAGCTCGTCTTCGACGGCAAAGAGCCGCGACACCACGCGTTCGATATTGCCGTCGACCGGCATGGTGTGGCGGTCGAACGCGATCGCCGCGATCGCCGCCGCCGTATAGGGCCCGATGCCCGGCAGCGCGCGCAGCCCCTCTTCGGTATCGGGAAAGGCGCCGCCATGCTCGCGTGTCACCGCGACCGCGCAGGCATAGAGATTGCGCGCACGCGAATAATAGCCGAGCCCGGCCCACATCCGCAGCACATCATCCTGCGAGGCGCTCCCGAGCGCTATAACGTCAGGCCAGCGCGCCACGAATTTTTCGAAATAAGGCCCGACCGCCTTCACCGTGGTCTGCTGGAGCATGATCTCCGACAGCCAGACGCGGTAGGGGTCCGATATCTCGCCGGGCATCGCGCGCCAGGGCAGACGGCGGCGGTGGCGGTCGTACCAGGCGAGCAGCAATGTGGGGCGAGCCGAACCTGCCGACTGAACTGGTTTCGACTTGGCCTTCAGCGCGGTTTTGGGGCTCATGCGCTCACTGTAGCGATGTCACGCCGATCTCTCCACGTCATGCCCGCGCTCGTCGCGGGCATCCACGTCTTTCTTCGCGAAAGAACGTGGATGGCCGGGACATAGGCGAACGCAAGCGACGCCGTCCTTCGGACGGCTATGCCCGGCCATGACGGCGAAGAACCTGTGGCTGGCGCCTCGAAGTGCTATAAAGCGCCCATGCCCAAGCTTCCTCCCATCTACAAACCCGGTCCCATCAGTGCGAAGCCGCTGGCGCTGCTGCTCGACGACGTCTTTGCCGAGGCCTATGCCAAGCAGGGCTTTGCCGCGCGTGAGCTGGTGACGCGGTGGGCGCAGATCGCCGGGCCGGAGATTGCGGCGCATGCCGAGCCGCTCAAGATGCAATGGCCGCGCCCCGTGGAGGGCCAGCCGCAGGAACCGGCGACCCTGGTGCTGCGGGTCGAGGGACCGATGGCGCTGGAGATCCAGCACTCCGCGGACGTCATCCTGGAGCGGGTCAACCGCTTCTTCGGCTGGAGCGCGGTCGGCAAGCTGGCCTTCCGCCAGGCGCCCCTGTCGCGCGCCCGCAAGCCGGTCCGTCCGGGGCCGCCGGACCCCAAGAGCATCGCCAAGGTGGCGGAAGGCCTGGGGGATATCGAAGATGAACAATTAAAGACGGCGCTGGCGCGCCTCGGGGCCGCCATCAAGCGAAATTGAGCCCCATTCCCGGGCTAATCTGGACCCGTTCCTGCCGCTCGCCATTGCCTCAAACCACGTTTCAAGCTAGCGACAGGCCGCCCAATGGGAACCTCGACAAGGACCTTGGGGCGAGACCACGCCAATTCGGGAGCCGACCTTGATCATCACCCGCCGCGCCTTCACCACGATGCTGTCGCTGACCGGGCTTGCCGCGGTCGCCGGGTTCTCCCCACTGCGTTTCGTTTCGGACGCAATGGCTCAGGCGGCTGGCGACGTCGCCAAGCCCGTGTCACTGCCCGACATGATGCTGGGGTCGAAGGACGCCGCCGTCACCATCACCGAATACGCCTCGATGACCTGCCCGCATTGCGCGGCGTTCAACGAGCAGGTGTTCCCCAAGATCAAGTCGGAATACATCGACACCGGCAAGGTGCGTTACATCTTCCGCGAGTTCCCGCTCGACATCAAAGCCGCCGCCGGCTCGATGCTGTCGCGCTGCATCGCCAAGGACGACGCGCCGAAATACTTCGCCGTCACCGACATGCTGTTCCGCCAGCAGAACGACTGGGTGATGAAGAACACCACCGAAACGCTGACCCGGATCGGCAAGCAGGCCGGTCTCACCCAGCAGCAGGTCGAGGCCTGCCTGAAGGACCAGGCGCTGCTCGACAAGATCGCCGCCGACCAGAAATATGCCAGCGACGTGTTGAAGGTGGATTCGACGCCGACCTTCTTCATCAACGGCGAGAAGATCAAGGGCGAGACCTCGTTCGAGGAATTCGCCAAGAAGATCAATCCGCTGCTGAAGAGCTGATTCGCTCGTCAAGATTCTGATTCGCATCTCGAAAGCCGTATCTTTCCCGGCATAAATCCCTTGGGAAAAGCGGCTTTCGCCGGTTGCCCTCGCGACGCACCGCGGCCATTGTCCAGCCGCATGAGGCGCCTCGCGCGACTCGCCCGGATAGCGACACTGCCTTCCATGGTATTGTCCCGGCAGGGGGATTCGCGCCTGCCAACAGAGATGCGTGCTTATGAAAATCACCCGCCTGCGCCTTCACGGCTTCAAGTCCTTCGTTGAAGCCACCGACTTCGTCATCGAGCCCGGCCTGACCGGCGTGGTCGGACCCAACGGCTGCGGCAAGTCGAATCTCGTCGAGGCGCTGCGCTGGGCGATGGGCGAAACCTCGTACAAATCGCTGCGTGCCGCCGACATGGATGCGGTGATCTTCGCCGGCTCCGGCAACCGTCCCGCGCGCAACCACGCCGAAGTGACGATGACGATCGACAACGCCGATCGCACCGCGCCGGCGGCGATGAACGACAGCCAGTTGCTCGAAATCTCCCGCCGCATCGAGCGCGAGGCAGGCTCCGTCTATCGCATCAACGGCCGCGACGTGCGCGCGCGCGACGTGCAGATCCTGTTTGCCGACGCCGCCACCGGCGCGCGCTCGCCCGCCCTCGTCCACCAGGGGAAGATCGGCGAGATCATCCAGGCCAAGCCCGAGCAGCGCCGCCGCGTGCTGGAAGACGCCGCCGGCGTCGCCGGACTTCACGCCCGCCGCCACGAAGCCGAGCTGCGGCTGAAGGCGGCCGAGACCAACCTCACCCGCGTCGAGGACGTGATCGGCCAGCTCGGCGGCCAGATGGAAGGCCTGAAGAAGCAGGCGCGCCAGGCCGTGCGCTACCGCGAGGTCGCGGCCAAGGTCCGCAAGGCGGAAGCCACGTTGTTCCATCTGCGCTGGATCGGCGCGCATGCCGACGTCAGCGAATCCGGCCACACCCATGATCTCGCCGTCCGCGAGATGGCCGAGCGCACCCAGCACCAGGCCGAGGCTGCCCGCATCCAGGCGATCCGCGCCGCCGAAATGCCGGCGCTGCGCGATGCCGAAGCGCGCGCCGCCGCAGGGCTCCAGCGCCTGACCAATGCCCGCGAGCTGCTCGACCGCGAGGAAGAGCGCGCCAAGGAGCGCGTCGCCGAGCTCGAGCGCCGCCTCGCCCAGTTCGAGGGCGACATCTCCCGTGCTCAGCAACAAACCATGGACGCCGACGTCGCGTTGCAGCGGCTCGACAGCGAAGATTCCGAGCTGAAGGAAGAGATCAAGTCGCGCGTTGAAAAGCGCTCCGGCGTCGATGAGCGCGTCGGCGAAGCCGAGGCGGTGCTGACCGAAACCGAGCAGCAGTTCGCCGAACTCACCACCGCGCTCGCCGACCTCACCGCCAAGCGCAACCAGCTCGAAGCCAACGTCCGCACCCACCGCGACAAGCTCGCCCGGCTCGACCAGGAGATTTCGAACGTCGCCGCGGAAGAGCAGAAGCTCACTGAGGCGACCGGCGGCTTCGGCGACCTCGACGAGCTGACCGCGACGGTCGAGAATGCCGAGCAGACGCTGGCCGCCTCGGAAGCTGCCGCACAGGCCAGCGAAGCCGCCCATGTCGCCGCCCGCCAGACGCTGGAATCCTCGCGTTCGCCGCTGGTCGAAGCCGACAAGCGCGTGCAGCGGCTCGATACCGAAGCGCGCACGATCTCCAAGATCGTCAACGGCGAGACCAAGAACCTGTGGCCGCCGATCATCGACGGCATCACCGTCGACAAGGGTTTTGAAAAGGCGATCGGCGCAGCGCTTGGCGACGATCTTGACGCGCCGGTCGATCCCTCGGCGCCGATGCGCTGGACCAACGCCGGCATCACCGACGGCGATCCGGAGCTACCCGAGGGCGCCGTGCCGCTCGCCAACCACGTTCAGGCGCCCGCCGAGCTGACGCGCCGCCTCGCCCAGATCGGCGTGGTGCCGCGTGAGCGCGGGGCCGAGCTGGTCTCGCAGCTCAAGACCGGCCAGCGGCTGGTCTCGCCCGAAGGCGACGTCTGGCGCTGGGACGGCTTTGTGGCGGCCGCTCACGCGCCGACCGGCGCCGCACGCCGCCTCGCCGAGCGCGCCCGTCTGGTCGACATCGAGAACGAGCTTGAGCAGGCCCGCATCGACGCGCAGATCAAGCGTCAGGCGTTGGAGAACGCGGAGGCCGAGCTTCAAATGGCGGCCAGCACCGAAGGTGCCAGCCGCGAAGCCTGGCGCGCCGCGCAGCGCGAGCTGAACGTCGCGCGCGAGCGCCATGCCACCGCCGAGCGCGAGATCAGCCGCCATGCCGCCCGCAAGGCGACGCTGTCGGAAGCGCACAGCCGCCTCGCCGCCGACCGCGCTGAAGCCGAAGCCGCGTATGAATACGCCGAGGCCGGCATCGGCGAGCTGCCGTCGAGCGAAGACACCGAGACCCGTCTCGCCGCCGTCCGCAGCGACATCGAAGGCCATCGCCGCATGGCCGCCCAGGTTCGCGCCGAGGCGCAGGCGCTGGCGCGCGAAGCCGAGCTCGCCGACCGCCGCGTGCAGGCGATCCTCGCCGAGCGCACCGAATGGGCGAGCCGCAAGGAGAGCGCAGCTTCCCACATCGACACCATCCAGACCCGCATCACCGAGGTCTCGATCGAGCGCAGCGATCTCGAAAATGCGCCCGCCGTGTTTGCCGAGAAGCGCAGCGCGCTGATCACCGAGATCGAATATGCCGAGAACGACCGCCGCATGGCCGCCGACGCCCTCGCGACCGCGGAGACCGCGATGGCCGAGACCGACCGCGTCGCCAAGCTGACGCTCGAGGCGCTCTCCAGCTCGCGCGAAGCCACTGCGCGTGCCGAGGAGCGCATGGAAGGTTCACGGCGCCGGCTCGACGACATCGAGCGCGAGATCCGCGACATGCTCGAGGTCGAGCCGCAGGCCGTTGCCGGCCTCGCCGAGCTCGAGCCCGGCGCGGAGCTGCCGCCGCTGCACGACATCGAGGAAGACCTCGAAAAGATGCGCCGCGACCGCGAGCGCCTCGGCGCCGTCAATCTGCGCGCCGAGGAGGAGCTGCGCGAAGTCGAAACCCAGCACACCGGTCTCGTCACCGAGCGCGACGATCTCGTCGAAGCCATCAAGCGGCTGCGCCAGGGCATCCAGAGCCTCAACAAGGAAGCGCGCGAGCGGCTGCTGACCTCGTTCGAGGTCGTCAACAACCACTTCAAGCGCCTGTTCGTCGAGCTGTTCGGCGGCGGCGAGGCCGCGCTGCATTTGATCGAGAGCGACGATCCGCTGGAAGCCGGCCTCGAAATCATCGCAAAACCGCCGGGCAAGAAGCCGCAGACGCTGTCGCTGCTGTCGGGCGGTGAGCAGGCGCTGACCGCGATGGCGCTGATCTTCGCGGTGTTCTTGACCAACCCCTCACCGATCTGCGTGCTGGACGAAGTCGACGCACCGCTCGACGACCACAACGTCGAACGGTACTGCAACCTGCTGCACGAAATGACCGGCTCGACCGACACGCGCTTCATCATCATCACGCACAATCCGATCACGATGGCGCGGATGAACCGCTTGTACGGCGTCACCATGGCCGAGCGCGGCGTCTCGCAGCTGGTGTCGGTCAGCCTGTCCGAGGCGGTGGACATCCTCGACCAGAACGTGGCGTGAGACGGCTGGCCCGGGAATGACGGTGGGCGGACATGATCTCGCCCACCCTCCCCGCTGAACTCAAGGCCGCGCTCGACGGCAAGCTGCAAGGCTTCTCCCGCACCGACGCGGCACAGCGATCGCAAAAAATCTCGACCACGTACCGCGCGGGGGGCGGCTCCGGCACGATCAAGTCGGACGCCGACGCGCTCGCCTACGCGCTCGCGCGCATGCCGGCGACCTACGCGGCCGTGGCCGCGAGCCTGAATGCGCTGACCGAGATCGCACCGGATCTCGCCCCGGAAACATTGCTCGACGTCGGCGCAGGTCCGGGCACCGCGAGCTGGGCGGCGGCCGAAGCGTTTCCGTCGCTGCAGGATTTCACCCTGCTCGATGCCAACGCCACGCTGAGCCGGCTCGCGCTCGACCTCGCGCGCGGCAGCACGCGGCTGGCGGAGTGCCGCTATCTGCCGGGCGATGCCGGCGGCAACCTCGCCGAGGTCGCGCAAGCCGATCTCGTCGTGGCGAGCTACATTATCGGCGAGCTCAGTGAGGCCGACCAACGCAAGTTCACGGAGGCGATGTGGGCGAAAGCGCGCCACGCGCTGGTCGTGATCGAGCCCGGCACGCCCGCCGGTTACGCCCGCATCCTCGCGCTGCGCCAGCAGTTGATCGCGGCTGGCGCCCATGTCGCCGCACCCTGCCCACACGAAAAGCCCTGCCCGCTCACCGCCCCCGACTGGTGCCATTTCAACCAGCGCCTGCCGCGCTCACAGGCGCATCGCCAGATCAAGGGCGCCGAGGTGCCGTTCGAGGACGAACGCTTCATCTACGTCGCGCTGACCCGCACGCTGCCGGACAGCCGTGCCGCACGCGTGCTGGCACCGCCGGATGTCGGCAAGGCGGAGATCACGGCAAAGCTCTGCACGGAGAGTGGGGTCGCGCTGACGAAAGTCGCCCGGCGCGACAAAGTCGCTTATGCAGATGCCCGTCGCTGGCGATGGGGCGACACGACAAACTAGATCAATTATCAAAGATTGAAGCTGGCACGAGCTACAACTCACGCCGATATCCCGCTATCATCAGCCGATTTTTGTCAGAATGCTGTGATGGTCCCGTTTCATCCAACCGTCCGCGACGGAAAACTCACATACGTTTCGTCCAGGCCTGGATTGGGCGCGGCCATCTTCGGGATCATCATCGCCGTTGGCTTCGTGGTCATTTTCGCGAATGGCGTGACTGGAACGGTCGCTACACCCGGAGGCACCGCCGGAGGCGTCGTCGTCCTCGTCATCGTGACATTCATTTTCCTCCTGACCGTCATGCGACGCTGGATCGTGGAGTTCGATCTGACCGGTCAAAAGCTGACGATTTCGCAAAGTCTGCTTGGGCGCCCGAACACGATCGTTTTCGATTGTCCGCTAGACGAATGCACCCGGGTTGGAATGATGGAATACCGCAACGACGACGGCGTCAGTTACGGGGCCTATGTCGAATTGAAGCAAGGCGGCAAATATTCCATTCCCATGCCAAACGGGACGTTTCGCGATGTCAGTCTGGCCGTATCGCATCTGGTGCATGCCACCGGCATCCCCAGGTTCGACACCGTGGCGTAGCCAGTGCTGGCGGTCATTGCCGAAAGTTAACCACCGTTCACCGCTTTCACCTTGAACTCGGATGGCTCCCGGTCCGACCAAATCCTACCTCCCCTCTGCGCCGGGCTCTCGCTCCGCGCCAATTTGGTCTAGGCTGGCCCCGTCTTCTTCCCCCATCAGGAGTTCTCCATGTCGACCGGCTGGATCGTTCTCGGCGTCATCGTCGTCCTCGTGTTCCTGGCGTTCAGCGCCTACAACCGCCTGGTGGCGCTGGGTCAGCGCGTCGGCCAGGCCTTTGCCGACATCGATGTGCAGCTCAAGCAGCGCCACGATCTGATCCCGAACCTGGTCGAGACCGTGAAGGGCTATGCCTCGCATGAGCGCGGCACGCTCGACGACGTCATCAAGGCGCGCAATTCGGCGATGTCGGCGCAGGGCCCCTCACAAGTGTCCGCGGCCGAGAACCAGCTCTCCGGCGCACTCGGCCGGCTGATCGCGCTGTCCGAGGCCTATCCCGACCTCAAGGCCAACGCCAATTTCCAACAGCTCGCATCCGAGCTCTCCGACCTCGAGAACAAGATCGCGGCGAGCCGCCGCTTCTTCAACAACGCGGTCCAGGAATACAACACCGGCATCCAACAGATGCCCGCCGCATTGTTCGCCGGCATGTTCGGCTTCACCAAGAAGGATTTCTTCGATCTCGGCGCCAGCCGCACCGAGGTCGAAGCCACGCCTCAGGTGAAGTTCTGATGTGAGCCGATAGGCCGGCAGGGCATCGCGTCATGGCCGCGTATGGTCTCTACACGCACATCGCCTCGAACAAGTTTCGTTCGATGCTGTTGCTCGCCGGCCTGTTCGCGCTGGTCTATGTGCTGGTCTATGCCGGCGCGCTGGTCGCCGAAGTTCTGATCGACAGCAACCGGACCGTCGCCTTCTACCTCAGCCACGCCCTCTCCGATCTGAAGGTCGCAGCCCCCGTTGCAACGGTCGTGGCGGCGGTCTGGGTCGTGATCGCCTATTTCTTCCACCAGTCGATGATCGATGCCGTGACCGGCGGCCACGACGTCACTCGGCAGGAACAGCCGCGGCTCTACAATCTGCTCGAAAACCTCTGCATCTCGCGCGGCATCACGATGCCGAAGCTGAAGATCATGGAGAGCCCGGCGCTGAACGCGTTCGCGACCGGGCTCAATCCACGGCAATATTCGATCACCGTCACCACGGGTCTTCTCGACGCGCTTGATGACAAGGAGATCGAGGCGGTGCTGGGCCACGAGCTGACCCACATCAAGAACGGCGACGTGCAGCTGATGGTGGTCGCCGTCATCATCGCCGGCGTGGTCGGCTTCTTCGGCGAATTGTTCTTCCGCCTGTTCACGAATTTCAGCTGGAGCTCCGGTGGCGGCTCGTGGTCGTCAGGCTCCTCCTCGTCCTCGCGCTCCTCCTCGTCATCGAGCGACAGCAAGAGTTCCGGCGGCGGCGCGGTGATCGTCATCATCATCGCGGTCGTGCTGATCGTCGTGGCCTGGCTGCTGTCGCAGGTGGTGAAGCTGGCGCTGTCGCGGTCGCGCGAATATCTCGCCGACGCCGGCTCGGTCGAGCTGACGAAAGACCCCGACGCCATGATTTCGGCGCTGCGCAAGATCGAGAACCGCGGCGAGCTGCCGGGCGCGACCTCGGCGGTGATGGAGCTTTGCGTCGACAATCCGCGCGAGGGCTTTGCCGATCTGTTCGCGACCCATCCCTCGGTGCAGTCCCGGGTCGACGCACTGGTCAAGTTCGCCGGCGGCCACGATCCCGGCCCGCTGCCGCCGCCGGGCTATGAGGCGGACGAGCCTGAGACGCAGGCTGAACAGCAGAACGCTCCGCCGCCGCTGCGCCAGGGACCTTGGGATGATGCAGGCGGCTCAGTCCGTCCGCCGCCCGTGCCTGCACCCAGCCCCGCCGGAACCGCAGCAGGCAACCCAATCAATCCGATGGGTCCCTGGGGCCGCCATTGACGACGCGATTTGCCGCCATGCGCGGCGGGTTTCGCAGCGTGTGGGAAAAACCCCGGGAATTGCCGCAACCGGGTGCCAGAGATTTGAATTCTCCCTTGTTTCTGCCATGTTCGCGCCCAACAGCAGACTTGGGACATCCTTGGGACATCGATTTGGGGCCCGGCCGATTGCGATCTCGCGATCGGGGGCGCGTTAGGGGACAGCAATGGCAAAGCCGGCAGTGGTTGTGGTGGGCGCAGACAAGGGCGGGGTCGGCAAGACCACGGTGTCGCGCACCCTGCTCGATTATTTCTCCGCCAACAACGTGCCGACGCGCGCCTTCGATACGGAGTCGCCGCGCGGAACCCTGAAGCGTTTCCACCCTGACATCACCGAAATCGTCGACATGACGACGACGGCCGACCAGATGAAGATTTTCGACACGCTCAACGCGACGAGCCCGTCGGTCACCGTGATCGACGTTCGCGCCGGCCTGCTCTCGCCGGCACTGGCTTCGCTGCGCGACATCGGCTTCCTCGATGCCGCCAAGGCCGGCCAGATCACCTTCGCGGTGTTCCACATCCTGGGCCCCTCGATCGCCTCGCTGGACGAAATTGCCGAGACCGCGGGCTTCATGGGCGGCGCGAAATATTTCCTGGTGAAGAACTTCATCAACGACACCCAGTTCTTCCAGTGGGACCAGGCGACCTACCAATCGTATTTCAACCGCATCAAGGATGCGACCGAGCTGACCATCCCGAAGCTCAACGAAATGGCCTATGAGCAGGTCGAGGTGTCGTCCGTCCCGTTCCTGAAATTCGTCGCCAACAAGGGCATCAACGACGAGGCCGCGAACTATTCGTTCGTGCTGCGCGGTTATGTCCGGCACTGGCTGGCCAACGTCTGGAGCGAGTTCGACCGGATCCGGCTGACCGACATCGTCGGCTCCAAATCCGCCACGCGCAGCGAAAAATAGTTGCACAAGCCGGGCGGATACGGCTGGATTGAGCGGCGCGTTCGCTCAGATAATAGTTCGTAATGTCCGCCACGCCCCTCTACATCATCTGCTCGCCCCGCCCGCAGGTCGGCAAGACCCTGCTGGCGCGGCTTTTGAGTGAATTTTTGCTGCTCAAGAACGGCAACGTGACGGCCTTCGACGTCAATCTGAAGGAGCCGTCGCTGCTCGACTATCTCCCGAAGATCACAGAAACCGCCGACGTGATCGACACCTACGGCAAGATGCAGCTGATGGACCGCGTCATCGTCGATGACGGCCTCGCCAAGGTGATCGACCTCGGCTTCCACGCCTTCGACGAGTTCTTCAAGATGACCGGCGAGATCGGCCTGCTGAAGGAAGCGGCGCGCCGGCATGTCGCGCCACAGATCCTGTTCGTTGCCGACACCGACCGCGTCTCGGCCCGCGCGCATGAGATGCTGCGGGATCAGATCCCGCGGATGAACCTGATCACGGTGGACAACGAGCACGTCATCCGCGGCGAACTGCCGGCTGCGATGGCCGCGGGCCGGCTGTTCCGCCTGCCCGCGCTGCCCGGCTTCCTGAAGACCTATGTCGACCGGCTGAACTTCTCCTTCACCGGCTATCTGCGCCAGGAGAAGGACGCCTCGACCGAGTTGCACCAGTGGACCCGGCGCAATTACCTCGCCTTCCGGGAGCTCGAGCTCAGCCTGATCCTGCAACGGTCCTGAATATTTTACCCGGATAATATTTACGCCGGGCGCCGCTGCCGCTACTGAGCTTGCGTAGCAGCATTCTCAGCAAGGCCCTCACCGTGACCGTCGACCGGAAAGCAGCGATCGCTGCCTACAAGGAACGCAAGACCATTGCGGGCATCTACGTCGTCCGCTGTGCGGCCTCAGGCGAGGCCTGGGTCGGACAAGCGCCGAACCTCGCGACGATCCAGAACCGCATCTGGTGCTCGCTGCGCCAGGGCAATCATATGTGTCGCAGCCTCCAGGCCGCGTGGACCATGCACGGCGAAGCCGGCCTGGCCTTTGCGAATGCGAGCGTCTGGAGGATGAAGAAAGCGCCTATGTCAGGAACGCGCTCCTGAAGGAGCGCATGCTGCATTGGCAGGCCGAGCTGAAGGCCGAGGCGATCTGACTCTCTCTCAATGCCCGTCGAACGTCATCAGCGTGCGCACCGGCACATCCATGGCGCGCAGCTTGGCGGCGCCGCCGAGCTCCGGCAGATCGATAATGAAGCAGGCCGCGACGACGTTGGCGCCGATCTGGCGCAGCAGCTTGACCGCGCCTTCCGCGGTACCGCCGGTGGCGATGAGATCGTCGACCAGGATGACGCGCTCGCCCGGCTGGATCGCGTCCACATGCATCTCCATCTCGTCGATGCCGTATTCGAGCGAGTAGGCGATCCGCACGGTGGTGTGCGGCAGCTTGCCTTTCTTGCGGATCGGCACGAAGCCGGCCGAGAGCTGATGCGCCACCGCACCGCCGATGATGAAGCCGCGCGCTTCCATGCCGGCGACCTTGTCGATCTTGTTGCCGGCCCAGGGATTGACGAGCTCGTCGACTGCGCGGCGGAACGCGCGCGCGTCCGCGAGCAAGGTGGTGATGTCGCGGAAAATGATCCCTGGCTTGGGATAGTCGACAATGGCGCGGACGCTCGCTTTCAGATCGTGGTCAAAGGTCATGGTTATCTCGCTCTGGCTTTTTCACCGTCATTGCGAGCGAAGCGAAGCAATCCAGATCTTCTCCGCGGCAACAGTCTGGATTGCTTCGTCGCTTCGCTTCTCGCAATGACGGCCCTTACTCAATCCGCCCCGGCATCGAGCCGGAACGCGTTTTCTACAATACGCAGCCCCACCTCGTTGCTGAGCGACATCAGCGATTCCGGGTGGAATTGCACGCCGGCGACCGGCAGGGTCTTGTGCTCCAGCGCCATCGCGACGCCGTCCTCGGTGCTGGCGGTGACGGACAACACCTCCGGCATGCTGTCGCGCTCGACGAAGAGCGAGTGATAGCGGCCGATGACGATCTCGTTCGGCAGATTGCGCATCAGCCGACCGCCACGCACCTGGACCCGCGAGGGCCGGCCGTGGGCCGGATGCGTCAGTTGCCCGAGCTCGCCGCCGAAATATTCGCCGATCGCCTGCACGCCGAGGCAGACACCGAACACCGGCAGCTTCTTCTCCAGCGCCGCATCAATGGTCTTCTTGATCCCGAAGTCTTCGGGACGTCCCGGACCGGGCGACAGCACCAGCAAATCCCACCGCTTTTTCTTGAGCATGTCGAGCGCATGCACATGGCGGACCACAGTGACGTCGGAGCCGACCTGGCGGAAATAATCGGCGAGCATGTGCACGAAGCTGTCGTCATGGTCGATCAGCAGCACCTGCTTGCCCGAACCGGTCGCATCGGGCGCGAAGGTCGACAGCGGCTTCGGCGGATCGCCCCGGAGCGCCTGGAACAGCGCAGCGGCCTTGACCTGGCACTCGCGGTCTTCGGCGGCGGGATCGGAGTCAAACAAGCAGGTGGCGCCGACGCGCACTTCGGCGAGACCGTCCTTCATGCGGATGGTGCGGATGGTGAGACCGGTGTTGATGCTGCCGTCGAAATTCACCGCGCCGATCGCGCCGGCATACCAGCGTCGCGGCGAGCGCTCGTGATCCTCGACGAACTGCATCGCCCACAGCTTCGGCGCACCCGTGACGGTGACGGCCCAGGCATGGGTGAGGAAGGCGTCGAGCGCGTCGAATCCGGGGCGCAGCATGCCCTCGACATGGTCGACGGTGTGGAACAGCTTTGAGTAGGTCTCGATCTGGCGGCGCGCCAGCACCTTGATCGTGCCGGGGACGCAGACGCGCGCCTTGTCGTTGCGGTCGACGTCGGTGCACATGTTGAGCTCGAACTCGTCCTTCTCCGAGTTCAGGAGCTGGCGGATCTGCTCGGCATCGCCGATCGCATCGCTGCCGCGCGCGATGGTGCCCGAGATCGGGCAGGTCTCGACGCGGCGGCCGTCCGAGCGCACGAACATTTCGGGCGAAGCAGAGACGAGGAATTCGCCCTCGCCGAGATTCATCAACGCGCCGTAGGGCGACGGGTTGATGACGCAGAGGCGCTGGAAGACTTCAGCCGGCGAGCGATCGCAGGGCTCGGCGAAGAGTTGGCCCGGCACGGCTTCAAAGAGATCACCGCGGGCGAAGGCCGCGCGCGCAGTCTCGACGGTCGCCTGATATTCGCCGGGCGCGTGATCGGCAAAGCCCTGGCGCGGTGTCTTCTGGTACGGGCTCTCCGCCGTTTCATGCGGCAGGCCTGCGGTGGACTTGCCTTTCCAGGTGAAATCGTAAGTCAGCACCACGCCGCGGCCGGTGGCGCGGTCATAGGCGAGCAGGCGATCGGGCATGTAGAGCACGATGTCGCGCTGATCGCTTTCACGCGCGCGCTTCTGCACGAGATCCTCGATCTGGAACACGAGGTCATAGGCGAAGGCGCCGAACAGGCCGAGCAGCCCGTCGTCATTGGCGGAGAAGGCAGCCACGATGGCGCGCACCAGCGACATCACGCTGGCGCGCCGCGTGCGCTGGTCTTCCTCGACCGGCGCATCGCCGCGAATGATGTGGCCGGCAAGCCGCGTGGCGCTCTTCTCGGAGATCACGACGCAGGGCTCGCGCAGGACGTCGGCGAGGAAGGCGATCAGCACCTGGCCGCGACCGTTCAGCGCCTCCAGCTTGAAATTGACGCCCGTGGTTTCGAGCTTGAGCGGCGGATCGGAGAACCCGAGGTCAAAGCTCTCGTAGCGGCCGGGCACCGTCGTACCCGAGGACAGCACCACGCCGTGGCGGCGGTCGAGCAGGTTGATGAGATCGTCGAGCCGGTTGGCGCCGCCGGTGAACTGCTCCGCCACGCGCGTGATCGCGAGACCTGCGCGGGTCACGTAATCGCTTCGGGCCGGGAGGGCAAAGACTGTCCTGTTCATGTGGTCCTCTTACGAAACTTGCCGAGGGAACGCCACACAGGACAAACAAGAAGGCCGCCGCACTGTGCAGGCGACCTCAGACGATTTTGGGAGAATAAATCGCACCGGCCACCTCTTAGGAGGTGCGCCACCAAAGACGGGCTGGGCGGACGGCGGTGCTCATGGGGCGGATACTCACCATGGCAAAAGGGCGGCGTCAAGGGTGGCCCTGATGCCGTAGCCCGGATGGAGCGCAGCGCAATCCGGGATTCGTGCCAGGGCGAGATAGCCCCGGATTACGCTGCGCTCCATCCGGGCTACCGGTGATCAGCCAAGATGCTTCCGGAAAAACTCTGTCGCCCTTCCCCAGGCGAGCTCGGCGGCTTCGCGGTCGTGCACGGCCTGGCGCTGTTCGTTGACGAAGGCGTGTTCGGCGTCATAGCGGAACAGCTCGAGCGACTTGCCGGCGGCCTTCATGGCCTTTTCGAAGCCGTTGACCAGCTCGGCCGTGCACCAATCGTCCTTGTTGGCGAAGTGGGCCTGGAGCGGAATCTTGACGTCGGCGGGCTTGGCGGCCTGCTCGGGCGGGATGCCGTAGAACACGACGCCGGCCGCGAGCTCCGGCACATGCACCGAGCCGATGATGGTGACGGCGCCGCCGAGGCAGAAGCCGGTCAGACCGACCTTGGCGCCGTTACGCGACAGATATTGCGTGGCGCCGCGCACGGTCTGCGTGGTGGCGTCCATGAAGTCGAGCGAGTTCATCTCTTTGCCGGCGGCTTCCGTGTCGTGATACGGCACCACCTTGCCCTTGTAGAGATCGGGCGCGAGCGCGTCGAAACCGGCCAGCGCAAAGCGGTCGCAGAGGCCCTTGATCTGGTCCGACAGGCCCCACCATTCCTGGATCACGACCACGCCCGGCGCGTTGCCGCGCGCGGCGTTGGCGAGATAGCCCGAGGCGTCCTTGCCGTCCGGGCGCTTGAAGGTGATGGCGGTTCCCATGATGTCCTCCGATGAGTTCTGGGGGAGCGGTTGGCGGTATTTTGGCGGCTGCGCGCGCGATAGGCAACCGCGCCAGACAACACACGCGCGTGTCCAACAAAAAAGCCCCCTTGCGGGGGCTTGTTCGTATCGTGCCGCGCCTTGCTCAGTGCGAGCTGGCCCAGACCTTCTTCTTGGTGAAGTACATCAGGCCGGCGAAGATGATCAGGAAGATGAACACCTGGAAACCGAGGCGCTTGCGCGCTTCCATGTGCGGCTCCGCGGTCCACATCAGGAACGTGGTGACGTCCTTTGAATATTGCGCGACCGTGGCCGGCGCGCCGTCGTCATAAGTCACCTGGCCGTCGCTGAGCGGCTTCGGCATCTTGATGGCGTGCCCCGGGAAGTACTTGTTGTAGTACGAGCCCTCCGGGATGGTCACACCCTCCGGCGCCTTGTCCTCGAAGCCCTGGAGCACCGCCGTGACGTAGTCCGGGCCCTGCTCCTGGTACTGGGTGAAGAAGTCGAAGATGAAGTTCGGGAAACCGCGGCCGTAGGAACGCGCCTTGGTGATCAGCGACAAATCGGGCGGCGCCGCACCGCCGTTTGCGGCACGCGCGGCCTGCTCGTTCGCGAATGGCGAGGGGAAATAGTCGGCCGGCCGGCCGGGCCGCTCGAACATGTCGCCCGCATCGTTCGGACCGTCCTTGACCTTGTAGTCCGAGGCGAACGCCGCAGCCTGTGCCACGGAATAGCCGGGGCCGCCGGCCTCCGCGAGGTTGCGGAACGCGACGTAGGACAGGCCGTGGCAGCTGGCGCAGACTTCCTTGTAGACCTTGAGGCCGCGCTGGAGCGCGCCGCGGTCATACTTGCCGAAAGGGCCCGAGAACGACCATTTGTTGCCCGGCGGCTTGTCGCTGCCTTCGGAGGCGCGTGCGTCCCCGAGGCTGCCGAGGAACAGCGCGCCGGCGGCGACGAGCGCGACCATGACGGAGGCCACGGCCTTGCCGCCCTTGGCCAGGATCGCCTCCGAGATCGAGTTCGGCACCGGCCGCGGCGTCTCGATGCGCGAGAGCAGCGGCAGCACGATCAGGAAGTAGGCGAAGTAGCAGAACGTCAGGATGCGGCCGGCAATCACGTAGATGCCTTCCGGCGGCTGCGCACCGAGATAGCCGAGCAGGATGCAAACCGCGACGAAGATCCAGAAGAACTGCTTGGCCAGCGGACGGTACTTCGACGAGCGCGTCCTCGCTGCATCCAGCCAGGGCAGGAAGCACAGGATGATGATCGCCGAGAACATCCCGATGACGCCTGCGAGCTTGTTCGGGATCGAACGCAGGATCGCGTAGAACGGCAGGTAATACCATTCCGGCACGATGTGCGGCGGCGTCACGCCCGGGTTCGCCGGAATGTAGTTGTCGGCGTCGCCGAGATAGTTCGGCATGTAGAAGATGAACCAGGCGTAGAGCAGCAGGAAGCAGGCGACGCCGAAACCGTCCTTGATGGTCGCATGCGGCGTGAACGGAACCGTGTCCTTTTCCGTCTTCGGCTCGACGCCGTCAGGGTTGTTCTGGCCGGCCACATGCAGCGCCCAGACGTGGAGCACGACCACGCCCGCGATCACGAACGGCAGCAGATAGTGCAGCGAGAAGAAGCGGTTCAGCGTCGGATTGCCGACCGAATAGCCGCCCCACAGCAGCGTCACGATGCTCTCGCCGACATAGGGAATGGCGGAGAACAGATTGGTGATGACGGTGGCGCCCCAGAAGCTCATCTGGCCCCACGGCAGCACGTAACCCATGAAGCCCGTCGCCATCATCAGCAGGTAGATGATGACGCCGAGGATCCAGAGCACCTCGCGCGGCTCCTTGTAGGAGCCGTAATAGAGGCCGCGCAGCATGTGGATATAGACCGCGAAGAAGAACATCGACGCGCCGCAGGCGTGCATGTTGCGCAGCAGCCAGCCGTAATTGACGTCACGGACGAGCAGCTCGACCGACTTGAAAGCGAGATCGGCATGCGGCGTGTAGTGCATCGCCAGGATCACGCCGGTCAGGATCTGCATCCCCAGCATGAAGGAGAGGATGGCGCCGAAGGTCCACCAATAGTTCAGATTGCGCGGGGTGGGATAGACGACGAAGGAGGAATGGACGAGACCGAGGATCGGCAGACGTCGCTCGATCCATTGCAGGGCCGGATTGCTCGGCTGGTAGTCGGATGGTCCGCTCATGATGCGATCCTGAGGAAATAAAACGACGAGACGACGCGAGGCTTCGGACGCAGGTCCGAAGCTCAGCCGATCTGGATTTTGGTGTCGGACACGAACTGGTACGGCGGCACCGGCAGGTTCGCGGGCGCGGGCCCCTGGCGGATGCGGCCGGACGAATCGTACTGCGAACCATGGCAGGGGCAGAAGAACCCGTCGTAATTGCCTTCATGGGCGATCGGGATGCAGCCGAGATGGGTGCAGATGCCGATGACGACCAGCCACTGCTCGTGGCCGGACTTGACCCGGGCCTCGTCGGTCTGCGGATCGGGCAGGCTCGCCACGTTGACGGCACGCGCCTCGTCGATCTGCTTCTTGGTGCGGTGGCTGATGTAGATCGGCTTGCCGCGCCAGAACACCTTGATGTCCTGCCCCTCGGCGACCGGGCTGAGATCGACCTCGATCGGCGCACCTGCCGCGATGGTCGACGCATCAGGATTCATTTGAGAGATGAAGGGCCAGAGCGCAGCTGCGCCCCCTACTGCAGCAGCGGCCCCCGTTGCAACGAATAAGAAATCACGGCGTGTCGGATGGTCCGCCGAAGACGCTGTCGTCACGATTCCAACCCTTTCTTCTTATGCTGCCGGCGGAACCGCTCCAGAGGCCCCCAAGGTCCCCGGAACGATCTGCCGGCGCCCGCGGCCCCCCGCGGCGGCAGAACTTCACTTGTCCCCGCCAAAACAAGGCGAAAACAGCAGTCCAGAATCATTCTATTGGCACCCTTGCCGGGCGAGCGCAAGCTCGCTAACGGCGTGGGGGCGTGCAATGCACGAATTCCGCGGCCAGCGATGTTTTATTGAGACATTTCCGGCCCGCACCGCCCCGGCAGAGCCCATGCAGATCGCGCTTTTCCAACCCGACATCGCCCAGAACACCGGCACGATTCTCAGGCTCTGCGCCTGCCTGGGCATCGCCGCCCATATCATCGAACCGGCGGGCTTCCCGGTCTCCGACCGCCTGTTCCGCCGGGCGGGAATGGATTACCTCGACCATGTCAGCCTGACCCGCCACGATTCCTGGTCGAGATTCGAGGACTGGCGCGCAGGCCAGGGCACCCGGCTGCTGCTGTTCACGACCAAGGCAGCCACCGACTACCGCGATTTTCATTACCAGACGTCGGACATCCTGCTATTCGGGCGCGAGAGCGCCGGGGTCACCGACGCGGTGGTCGAGGCCGCGGATGCGCGGCTGGTGATCCCGATCAATCCGGGGCTGCGGTCGCTCAATGTCGCCATGACCGCGGCGATGGCCGCAGGCGAGGCCCTGCGGCAACTCCGGAACCCGCAAGTTTGATATGTTGAGGAGAGAACGTTGAGTTACGCGGTCAAGGAAATCTTCCTGACCCTGCAAGGCGAAGGCGCCCATGCCGGGCGCGCGTCCGTGTTCTGTCGTTTTGCCGGCTGCAACCTCTGGAGCGGCCGCGAGGCCGACCGCGACAATGCGACCTGCAAATTCTGCGACACGGATTTCGTCGGCACCGACGGCACGCTCGGCGGCCGCTATGCCTCGGCTGCGGAACTCGCCGATACCATCGCCGCGCAATGGACCGCCTCCAACGACAACCGCTACGCGGTGCTGACCGGCGGCGAGCCGCTGCTCCAGGTCGACGCCGCGCTGATCGACGCGCTCCATGCGCGCGGCTTCGAGATCGGCGTCGAGACCAACGGCACGGTTGAAGCGCCTGACGGCCTCGACTGGATCTGCGTCAGCCCCAAGGGCGGCAGCGAGCTGGTCCTGCGCCGCGGCCACGAGTTGAAGCTAGTCTATCCGCAAACCCTAGCCGCTCCCGAGACGTTCGAGGACCTCGCCTTCGAACGCTTCTCGCTCCAGCCGATGGACGGACCCGAGGTCATCCAGAACACCGCACGTGCGATCGACTACTGCCTGCGCCATCCGCAATGGCGGCTGAGCGTGCAGACGCATAAGTCGCTCGGCATCAGATAGGATTGGTTTTCGACAAATGTGGGAATTGACGAAATCGTTCCGCTTCGAGGCGGCGCATACATTGTCGGGAACGACGTTCGGTGCAGCCAGCGAAGAGATCCACGGCCACTCCTTCCGCGCCGAGGTGACGGTGCGCGGCACACTGGACCCCAAGACCGGCATGGTGGTCGATCTCGGCTTGCTCCAGCGCGCCATCGAAGAGGTCAGGCTCACGCTGGACCACAAGTTCCTCAACAAGATCGAGGCGCTGGGCACACCGACGCTGGAAAACCTGTCGCGCTTCGTCTGGGAGCGGCTTGCGCATATCGGCAAGCTCACCCGCGTCAGCATCCACCGCGACAGTTGCAACGAGAGCTGCACCTATTACGGTCCGCAGGGGTAGCTACGATCGCGGTCTCGTAGGGTAGGCAGAGCGTAGCGTGCCCACCAGTTGAGACGACGGTGAGAGATGGTGGGCACAGCGCAAGGGCGCCTTTGCCCACCCTACGAGAGCGGTGGAATGCAGATGGACGTTTCGACGATCGAAGACCGCAAGACCCGCGCCCGCGCCTGGTTCGAGGCTCTGCGCGACGACATCTGCGCGAGCTTCGAGCGGCTCGAGGACGACGCGCCGCAAAGCCTCTATCCCGGCGAGGCCAGCCGCTTCGCTCGCACACCCTGGCAGCGCACCGATCATAGCGGCGCGCCCGGCGGCGGCGGCGTGATGTCGATGATGTCCGGCCGCCTGTTCGAGAAGGTCGGCGTGCATTGCTCGACCGTGCACGGTGAATTTGCGCCCGAGTTTCGCGCGCAGATCCCCGGCGCGGCGGACGACCCGAAATTCTGGGCCTCCGGCATCTCGCTGATCGCGCATCACCGCAATCCGCACGTGCCGGCCGTGCACATGAACACGCGCTTCGTCGTCACCACCAAGGCGTGGTTCGGTGGCGGCGCCGACCTCACGCCGGTGCTCGACCGAAGGCGCACGCAGGACGATGCCGACACGCTCGCCTTCCATGGCGCGATGAAGGAGGCCTGCGACCAGCCCAATGGCATCGCCGATTACGACAAGTACAAAAAATGGTGCGAGGAGTATTTCTATTTGCCGCACCGCAAAGAGGCGCGCGGCATCGGCGGCATCTTCTACGACTGGCACGACAGCGGTGATTGGGATGCCGACCTCGCCTTCACCCAGGATGTCGGCCGCGCTTTCCTGAAGATCTACCCTGACATCGTCCGGCGCAATTTCGCGAGCGCCTGGACCGCGGAGGATCGCGAGGAGCAATTGATCCGCCGCGGCCGCTATGTCGAATTCAATCTGCTCTACGACCGCGGCACCATCTTCGGACTCAAGACCGGCGGCAATGTGGATTCCATCCTGTCGTCGCTGCCGCCGGAGGTGAAATGGCCATGAGCACTGCAATGAAGCCTCTGCCGCGCGCCATGCTGATCGACATGGACGACACCATCCTGTCGGCCTATGGCCGGCCGGAGATCGCCTGGAACACGATCGCCGAGGAATTTGCCGAGGAGCTTGCGCCGCTTCCGCCGCCGCAGGTCGCCACGGCCGTGCTCGCTTATGCGCGGCAGTTCTGGTCGACCGCGGAGCCGATCTGGCGCATGAAGCTCGGCGAGGCGCGACGGCTCACGGTGCGCGGCGGCTTCGCCGCGCTTGCCGCGAACGGCCATCGCGCCCTCCCCGACGATCTCGCCGATCGCATCGCCAATCGCTTCACCACCTATCGCGAGGAAGCGATCTTCGTTTTCCCAGGTGCCCATGATGCAATCGATGCGTTCAAGGCGCACGGCATCAAACTCGCGCTGGTGACCAACGGCGCCGCCGACATGCAGCGCGCCAAGGTCGAGCGCTTCGAGCTGACCCATCGCTTCGATCACATCCAGATCGAGGGCGAGCACGGCTTCGGCAAGCCCGAGGAGCGCGCCTATCTGCACGCGATGGAGGCGCTCGGCGTCACGCCTGCGGACACCTGGATGATCGGCGACAATCTGGAATGGGAGGTCGTGACGCCACAGCGCCTCGGCATCTATGCGATCTGGATCGACGTGCATGGCGATGGCCTGCCCGAAGGCTCGACCGTGAGGCCCGACCGCATCATCCGCTCGCTGACGGAGCTGGTGCCAAACCAGACTTAACCGACGCACAAAATCAAAAATGTCGAAAACAACCCCATGCACAGTAGCCGGCTGCTGCAATATCAAGGGTTTACGGATTTAACGAAATAACTTGCTCCGTCGGGCAAAACAGGCGCATGATGCCATGGTCGCCGCACCCGGGACGGAACAGCCCTTGGGTGACAATCGAGCGATCCCCCACTTGAACCTCTGCGTTTGGCTACGCAGGCCGACAAGCAAGCCGAAGCAAATTCACGGGTCGCGTAACCCGTGATCGGCGTGTCATGACGGCTTGCTAGCGTCTTTCGTCAATCAACCTGAAAGGACCATCCATGAAACTGAAAGCCGGCGATATCGTGATGTTGAAATCCGGCGGGCAGCCACTGACCGTCGCGGACGTGAAGGGCGACGACGTGCTCTGCCTCTGGATGGGCGCGGAGGGCGACCTGTTCCGCGAGACGTTGCCACTGGCCGTACTCGAGCAGCTGGAAGAGCTCGAAGACGATGAAGATGACGAGGACGAAGACGAGGAGTAGGCACGCCTGAGACAGCGTCCTCGTTAGACCGGAGCGTTTAGCTCCGCACTCCTGATGTCCGCTTCGTTGCCAACAACGGGGCGATAGCGGACATCACGTTCCTTATTCTCGATCGCTCGAAGTGTCGGTGGGAGCGATCGGAAATTCGGCGGTGAAGATGGTTCGTCCGGCCGTGGACGTCACCCGGATTTCACCACCGTGAGCGCGGGCTATCTCCTGCGAAATGTAAAGCCCCAGCCCCAATCCCTTTTCGTTCGGCAGGACTTCTCCGCGATGAAAGGCCGTGAAGAGCAACGGCATAGCTTCGCCCGGAATAGGTGGTCCTTCATTCGCGACGCTGATTTCGAAGCCGTGTTCGTTGGCTTTGGCAATCACCATGACCGGCGCATCCGGGTCGCCGTAGGCGAGCGCATTGCCAAGGAGGTTGGACAGGAGCTGGCTCATTCGTCCCGCGTCAATCCTGACTTTTCCCGGTACGTTCACGCTTGAACTCATCCGGCGGCTTGGATGCACGTTCTCAAATTCCGCGACAATGTGCCTGATGTGCGGCTCAAGCGACTCGTCCCTGAGTTTCAGGTGCATTCCGCCGCCCAGGCGCGCCCGTGCGAAGTCCATGACATTGTCGATGAGCCCGGACATGCGATTGACGCTGACCTGCATCAGGTTGAGCCAGTCCTGGCCCTCGGCGTCGACCTTTTTTCTCAGAAGGCGCAATCCACCCGCGACTGACGCAAGCGGGTTGCGCAGATCATGACCCAGGACGGCGATGAACTGCTCGCGAAGCTCGGCGGATTTCTGCTCCAGCGCGAGCCTGGTCTCGCTGACCTCGATCTTGTCGGCGGCGTCGAGGTGAAATGCGATCAGCTCCGCGAACAGCTTGAACATCCCGATCACCTCGGGCGTATTCAATGTGCGGGGCTTGGGATCGATCGCGCAGAGGGTGCCGAAGAACGAACCGTCCGCCATGATGATCGGCATGGAAATGTAGCTCTTGAAGCCGTACTGCGCCGGCGTGTGGTGGCCGCAGAACATGGTGTCCTTGTCTACATCATCGATGATGACGGCTTCCCGGTTCTGCCGGATCTCGTGGCAAATGGTGGTCTCGACCTTGAGCTCGTCTCCAGGCTTCAGACCAAACGCCAGTTCATCGCGCGAGGCGCACGTGATCCACCTGTCCTCGGTCACCCGCGCGACGGCGGTGAACCCCATGCCTGTGGTCCGACCAACGACGTCCAGAATGGTGGGAACGGCCGCAATACCGCTGACCTTGGCAATATCTCTATCGAAACTCATTCAGCCTCTTCCTCGCAGACAGATGCTATGGTCTGGCAACGGACGGTACAAGCCTTCGATGCCGACGGTTCGGCGTTCAGGCGGGCGGAAGCTGTCACCGCGCAACCGCTGGCTGCCCGCACTTTGTTATGCGCCCGCCGCGTGGAACCAGACTTGCTGCAAACGGATTGGTCATTTCTCATTTCGAGTTTTGGAGTTGTGGTGGGCGCCCCAAGCTATACTCGTGATCTCGACAGGCTCCAGGCACTGGCGCAGTTCGACATCCTCGACACGCCGCCCGAGCGAGGATTCGACGATATTGTCGAGCTGGCGGCGCAGATCTGCAACGTTCCGGTCGCGCTCGTCAGTCTCGTCGCGGACAATCGGCAATGGTTCAAAGCCAAGGTCGGTATCAACGATCGTGAGACGGACCTGAACAGCTCAGTGTGCGCGCATGCCTTGATCGAGCCCGATTTGCTCGTCGTCCCCGATCTGATGCTGGACGCTCGTACCCGCGAGAACCCTCTTGTCACAGGCGCCCCCTTCATCCGCTTCTATGCCGGAGCGCCGCTGCGAACGGCGCAGGGCCAAGTGCTTGGAAGCCTGTGCGCAATAGACACCGAGCCAAGGCCGGACGGGTTGACCGTTGCTCAGGCCGGAGCGTTGCGAAATCTCGCGCGTCAGGTGATGAGCCAGCTGGAATTACGCCGGGCGCTCGCCGAGCGGGACAAACTGCTGGCCGAGCAAAAGGAAGCGGAGACCCGCCGCAATGGCCTCCTGCACATCGGCGATCGACTGCGCAATGCCCTGACAATCGGCGACGTGACCCGATCGGCAACGGCGGTTATTGGAGAAAGCCTGAAGGTCGAACGCGCAGCATTTGGACACTTCGACAGCACTGGCGAATTCGTCGACGTGGAACCCGACTGGACGGCCGCAGGCATCGCCTCCATTGCCGGACGGCATCGGCTGGCCGACTACGGTCGCGATTTGCAGCGCGGCCTGCTTGAAGGAGACCCGCTCATCATACCCGATGTGCTGAACGATCCGATCACAGCCGATTTCTCCGAGAAGCTTCTGAAGCTCGACATTCGCTCGCTGGTCAATGTGCCGGTCATCGACCGCGGACGCGTGACCGGATTGCTGATCGTCCATGCGAAGCAGCCGCGTTCCTGGTCAGACGAAACGCTGGTTTATCTGCGCAATATCGCCGACCGGGTCGAGGCCGAGATAGCGCGGCTGCAGGCCGAGGCGCAGCAGCGATTGCTCAATCACGAACTCAGCCACCGCATGAAGAACACCATGGCTCTGGTGCAGGCCATCGCCTCGCAAACCCTGAAGAACGTTCCGGAACAGGAACCGGTCAGGGCCTTCTCGGATCGTGTGTTGGCCCTCAGCGTCGCGCATGATGTCCTGCTTCAGCAAAACTGGAGCTCGGCACGGGTTGCAAACGTCGTGGAAACGACCGTCTGCACGTTTGCCGACATAGCGCGCTTTGACATCTCGGGTCCGACTGTCACGCTCGGCTCACGCGCGACGCAGTCCCTGTCGCTGGTGCTCCACGAGTTGACGACCAACGCTCTGAAATACGGCGCACTTTCCAATGATGTCGGGCGGATCGCGCTGAGCTGGACCGTCGACGGCGAGAACTCTGGCCAGACGTTTCGCCTCGACTGGCGCGAGACCGGAGGACCGAGCGTCGTTGCACCGACTCGTGGAGGTTTCGGGTCTCGTCTCCTGAAAATGGGGCTCGTAGGAACGGGAGGCGCGCAGCTCGATTATCTACCTTCGGGCCTCGAGGCGACCTTCACAACACTCCTTGCTGACCTGGATGGATAAGGAGGAGCAGTTGACAACAAACAAGCCGCTCGTGCTGGTGGTCGAGGACGAGCCCCTGCTGAGAATGAATACGGTTGATCTGGTCGAGGAAGCCGGCTTTCCCACCCTGGAAGCCGCCAACGCCAAACAGGCGATCAAACTCCTCGAGAATCGGCTCGATATCAAGATCATCCTCAGCGATATCGAAATGCCCCCCGGCATGGACGGGATGGCGCTAGTCGCGATGGTCCGCCGCCGCTGGCCCCCGATCGCGATCATTCTCGTATCCGGGCATGTCGATACGACGGAGGTCGTCATTCCGGAGGGCGGCAAGTTCTTCACCAAGCCGTTCCGGCCGGCCGAGCTGGTCGCCACGTTGAATCGGATGGTGGCCTAGCCTGTCTGGTCAGGCTCTCAGCGGGCCACTAGACCGCGCTAGGGAAAAGGATGACGACGAGCAATGCGCGCACGTCCATTGATTTTTGGATTGAGAACAGCGTTCACGAGCAGTACGGGAGTTCTGGCGCATCGCAGAGCGTGTTGCGCGGCTCAAGGCCGGAAATACTAACGCAACCTAGTTTTTTGTGGCGCCTTCGAAGACACCCAAAACTTCCCCGTCGGCATCGCTGACCATCACCGCTCGACCGCTCCGCTCCGCAATTTTCCTGGCCAGCTCGACAGCCTGCTGTTCGCTGTCCTGCACGGCAGCCAGGTCGCGCAACTCCAGGTCCTGTTCGTCGGCGGCTACGCGGACTCGGCGGCGCTGGGGAATGCGCCGTTCTTGCGCAAGCCATTCCGGCCCGCCGAGCTTGCATCGGCGGTCCGAACCGCGCTAGACGCCGGCGAGCACTAACGCGCGGCTTCGACCCTCAATCCAGCGGGACGTTGAGGCTGGTGCCTTTGGTGATGATGCCGCCGCGGTTGCCGATCTCGATCGAGCCATAACGCTGCTTGAAGCAATCGGGCAGCGGCCGGTCGCCTTCCATGCTGAGCCAAAGGCGCAGCAAATGACGCTTCTGGCCTGCATCGGGCCAATCGCGGAAACCGGTCCGGTCGTGCAGCAAGGCATGATTGTAGACGAACTGCATGTCACCCGGCTGAAGCCGCATGCCAAAATGCAGGTTGGGGTCATTGGCGAGCGCGTCAAAGAGATCGAGCGCCTCGACATGAGCCGCCGTCAGCCGTAGCGCATCGGGAAAGCGCTGCGCGCTATCGATATACTGGCGCTGATAGAACCCGGTCAGGAACCCCGCATGCCAGTTCAGCACCGGAATTTCGAGATACGGCTTTTCGTTCTCCGGCACCTCGCCGCGCCGGTCTGTCGCGATTGCGTCGAACAACAGGGCCGCGAGGTCGGGACGCCTGGCAAACATCTCGTTGTAGATGGTCGACGTGCTGACAAGGAGGGAATCCCCTCCCTCCATCGCCTCGCGGATACATAGCAATCCCACCACGTCGGACGAATCCGTGTGGAATGTCTGCCGTTCCGATGTCTGATAGATACGAGTGTTCGGATCCTTCGCATCGGCGCCGACGTCACGGACGTGACCGAGAATGTGACCCGCAGCATTCTGCGACCGCGCCGATCCAAGATGCGCGCCCACCCCGCAAAAGATCGTGGCGGCAAATTCCTGGCTGTATTTGGCCACCGGGAGACCGCGAATGACTTCGAAGCCGAGGCCGGTCAGGAGCTTTGTCTTGAGTTCTTCCAGGTGCGCGCCGAAGCGGGGAAGCGGAAAGCTTTGCTTGCTGATGTCAGCGATGTTCTTGGCGCTGCCGAGATAGGATTCGGCCGCGTTCTCAAGCTCCGCGATCTCGCTGGCCGCAAGCGATATCAACCATCGATTGGGATTAGCCTTCATCTCGACGCCGAGCCAGGCAGATGGGATGTCGATCCTGCCCGGAGGGCGACTGATCCCGCTGGAGGCTATGACGAGGTTCATCGTGTTGGCTCCTGAGAAAATGGGTCGTCAGTTGAAGCGTACGCCACCGCGAACCTACCTCTTCGTTTGTTCAATCTTGATAGTGCTGCTCATCTGCCGATCAGAACCGATAGTTCACACCAACGCGGACGATGTCGAAGCTCGGCTTGATATCGACGTGGGTCGCGATGACGGCCGTCACCCCGGCGGGCGATTGAAGCGAGCCGGTCAGGTTGTAGCCTTTCGTGCCGAAGCCCATGTGCAGATACTCGCCCTTGACCGACCACCCTGCCCCCAGGGCGTATTCGAAACCGCCGCCAACGGCATAGCCGATCAGGACGGCGCTGTCGGACGCGGTCATGGAGCCCAGCGGTCCCAAGGCCGGCGGGAAGAGCGCGGTGACGATACTGCCCGTCGCATTCGAACTGACCTTGGTATCAGCCAGCGCAAGACCGCCGGTGGCATAGAGCAGTGCCGGCCCGAACGCATAACCCACCCGGCCACGGAAGGTCGCATACCAATCGGTGCCGACGGACATGCTGCCGCTAAAATTGCCGCCGATGAAGACGGGGACGGCAATGGCCGCGTTGCCGGTGCCGGCCTTCGAATTGAGATATTGCCAATCAGCTTCGATGCCGAGCACGGCCTGCTCGATCTGCCAGTTGTAACCCGCCTGGATACCGGCAGTGACACCATTGCCGCTGCCGGATGCAGCGTTGAAGCCGTAGATGCCCGAACCGCCATTCACGTTCACGATCGTCCCGGTGGCGTTCGAAGCGTCGTAGCTGCCCCAGCCATAACCAACGTTGCCGCCGACATAGAAGCCCGTCCAATTGCCCATTTGAGCGGGAGCCTTCAACGGCATCCGAACCGGCGCCAAATCCGCAGCCTGGGCCGTGATCGGGCCGAGAGCGACTGTCGACAGCAAAGCGAGTGCAAACGTCCTCATTTCAAAACCTCCCAAATTGGGCCGCCCCGGCGGCCTGTCGATCGTGAAGCAAACCAAGGGCACATCAAAGCGAGATTGAGCGCGCGAGTCGAATCATGGCTCCGCCGGATTGACGGTGAAGACGAAGCTGCCGCCCGGGACAAAGTCGCGAACGTCACGATGGAAGATGATTGCAGAAGGAAGCGATCGGTTTCGCAAGGGCTCAATTCGCCCTGCGCTCCGCCATTCTCGGAGGAACATGGGTCCGATTCCGTCGTTGCTCCCATCTCACTGGAGGAAAATTCATGTCAAAGAAATCGCTCGCCGAGATCGCAAAGGAAATGGCCGGCATCGATATCGCCATTCTTTCGACCCACACCGAGGCGGGCGAGATCGCCAACCGGCCCATGAGCAACAATGGCGACGTCGACTACGACGGCACGTCGTATTATTTCACCTACGAAAAGGCCCGGACGGTAGCGGATATCCAGCGAAATCCGAAGGTGGCGCTCGGATTCTCGTCCGAGGCCGGTCTGTTCTCGAAGGGGATCTACGTGGCCGTCGAAGGCACTGCCGAACTGATCCGCGACAAGGCGGCGTTCCAGCAGCACTGGACCAGCGATCTCGACAAATGGTTCGACAACGGCATCGACACGCCAGGCATCGTCCTGATCAAGGTCAGGGCTGTCAGGGCGACCTACTGGTCAGGACGCGAAGAGGGCGAGGTCACGCTCTGAGCGGACAGGGCCCTGTCGTACGAATTGCTTTGCGATGCCCCATGTCGAGGCTGCCGACGGAACCGCGATTGTGCGCAAGATCCTGAACTGGTTTTTCCGCAATCGCGAAACAGGCGCCATCACGATCGCGCAGTGGCCCAATCTCGTGCTGTGGATCGTGATCGTGGCGGCCGTTCTGCTCTGGATCTGGCCGTCATCAGGTCAATTCAGCGTCGCCTTGACGGTCGTCGTCAAAGGCGGGCTTCTGGTCTGGGCCGCAGATGAGATCATCCGCGGCGTCAATCCCTGGCGGCGCTGTCTCGGAGCAGCCGTCGCCGTCTATGAGCTGACGACTTTGCTGCCGTGAAGCCGACCGCGAAAACCGATAGGGTCGAGGTCGGCCACTTGCACAATCAATTGCTCACGCCTGCCGATCGCTGACGCAGCAATTGCGCTGGGTAAAAAGGCTGACTAGGAAGTTCGGATGAGCACCGAATCGTCTCCGAATTGGCCAGTTGTAGAGCCACCGCCTTTTCTACCCGCGCCTCGTCGCCGATGGCCGTTTGCGCTCTTCGTGGCCGTTGTGGTCGCACTTGCAGGCGCAGGCGCGGCCTATGCCTGGCTGAATCCGGGATTGTTCGTTCCGTCTGCGGGCCGCGAGGACGGGGATGCCGATAGCAGAGCCAATGACCGGGCGATCATGACGGACCTGCTCGCCGCACAACAGAAGACAGCCGAAGATTTGGCGACGATCGACCGGACCATCGCCGGCCAGCAAGAGCAGTTGAAGGCGATCGTCGGTCAACTTGCCAACCTCAGTTCGAAAATCGACGCACTGAAGAGCCCCGCCCCGCAGGCGACGGCCGCACCGTCTCCACTGACTGCGCCGGCGATCCCGATGCCGTCGGCGTCAGTGCCCGCTGTCGCGTCAGCTCCAGCAGCCCGTGTCGCCCCAAGGCCAAAGAAGCCGCCGCCGCGCGTCACGACCACGACGGGCCCGATCTCGGTCGGGGGAGCGCCGTTGAACACGACGCCCAATGGGACCGTGCGCTGAGCCAGGGCGATCTACGCGATCAACTGCCTCGCCGCCGCCGAGATCATCACCAGCCCGCCGGTGATCACCGCGGCATCGAGAATCACGGTGTGGATGTGCACCGGCATCCGCTCGACGAAAGCCTTGGCGAGAAACGCGCCGGGGATGGCGATGCCGCCGATCAGCAGCGCGAAGGCGAGCACCTGCGCATCCACCGCGCCGGCGAGGCCGAACACGGATATCTTGATGAGGCCGGTGCCGAGCGAGATCATCGCATCGGTTGCGATCACCGCGGCGCCTTCGAGGCCCGCGGCCATCAGCAGCGACAGCAGGATCACGCCGGAGCCGGAGGTGCCGCCGACCAGCACGCCGTAGCCGACCGAGCCGGCGGCAAGACCAGCGTCGCCGATCCTGACCTGTCGGCGGCGAAGCACGCGGCGCAGCGGCACGCTCAAAATCAGCATGGAGCCGATCACGAGCGCGGCGCCGGCATTGGTCAGCCGTGTGTAGCCATAGGCGCCCAGCGCCGTCGTCAGCGCCGCGCAGGCGAGCACGATCAGCGCGCGGCGGCGATCAGCATAACGGATGTAGGCGAGTGCCCGGCTCGAATTGGTGAGCATCGCGGAGATCGCGATGATCGGCACCACGGGCTCGGCCCCGACCAGCGGCACCAGCACCAATGGCATCAGGGCGCCGGTGCCGTAGCCGGCGAGACCACCGATGATCGAAGCAAACAACGCCATCATTGCGACCAGCAGGAGCTGGAAAATCGAGATGTCGGCGAAGCCTGAAACGATGGTCACGTTCTCTCAATCGCGGCTGATGCGGGCCGCAGCTTGATCGGCGATGGAAGCGAGTGCGGCTTCCTCTAGTGGAAAATCCGCGGCAAGCCAAGCGTCCTCGGCGAGCGTCAACACGTGTCCGAGTGCAGGTCCTTCCGCCATCCCGCGCGCGATGAAGTCGGCGGCCTTCAGCGGAAATTTCGGCGCGGTCCAGCGCTGCGGCAGCTCGGCGAGCGTGCGCCAGTGCGACGAATGCACGTCGCTCGACGCGCGCGCCCAGCCGAGCAACACGCGATCGTGATAGCGCTCCGCGCCGAGCCGGTAGAGCAACCGCCGCGCATTGGCCTCGTCCTTGGCGGCGAAGCGCCACCAGCGGTGCCCCATCGAATCCAGCGCCTTGGCCTCGGCGTTGGAGAGCCGGAAGCGCGTCGCGACGCGCCTGGCATCTTCGGTGACGGCCACCGTCAGCGCGGCCAGGCGCCGCGTCGCGCTTGCGGGCAGGCCGAGCTCACGCTCGATCGCGATCATCGCCGACAGCGGTCCGGTATAGACGACACCCCCGCTCAGCGCTTGCAGCAGCCCGCCATCCGCCATCGCGTGCGCGGCCGCAGAGGCACCGTGCGCGACCAGCAGCTTCAGCATCTCCATGCGCACCCGCTCGGCCGACAGGCTGGCAAGACCCGCGCGTCCGCGGATGCAGGCGAGCGTGCCGTCGCGGTCAGGCTCGCCGGCGCCGAAGGCGGCGTGGATGCGGAAGAAGCGCAGGATGCGCAAATAATCCTCGGCGATGCGCTGGTCGGGATCGCCGATGAAGCGCACGCGGCGGGCCTTGGCATCCGCGATGCCGCCGACATGGTCGTACACGACACCGGTGGCATCGACCGACAATCCGTTCATCGTGAAGTCGCGCCGCTCGGCGTCCTTCACCCAATCGCGGCCGAACACGACCTTGGCCTTGCGGCCGAAGGTTTCGGTGTCCTCGCGCAGCGTCGTGACTTCGTAGGGCTCGCTGTCGATGACCAGCGTAATGGTGCCATGGTCGATGCCGGTCGGCACGCTCTTGATGCCGGCGGCCTTGGCGCGACGCACCACCTCGTCGGGCAGCGCCGTGGTGGCGATGTCGATGTCGCCGGGCACGAGACCGAGCAGCGCGTTGCGCACCGCGCCGCCGACCACGCGCGCCTGCTCGCCATCAGCGTTGAGCAGCGCGAGAACGCGCGCGGTGCCGCCAGCGGTCAGCCAGGGCGCATCGGCGAGTAATGGCTCCGCGCTCATCGTGCCAATCCTATCTTTCCACGCCCGGCACGAGCTTGCCGTTCTTGTCGATATGGGCGGGAATGTAGGTCGAATCCGGTGCGGCGCCGGAGTAATGCGCCAGGCCGACGAGACCCGCGATCACAAGCACGAGCGCAGCCAGCACAAGCCGCGCCACGACGGTGACCGGCCAGGACGATCGCGCGAACACGCCGGAGCGGGTGGCGGCCAGGAACAGCGCATAGACGGCAAAGGGGATGAGAAAGATTCCGATCTCGGTCAGGATCGGCCGGATCATGACGAATAGATCCGCTCATACAGCACACGCAGCATGCCGGCCGTCGCGCCCCAGATGTAACGCTCCGCGAACGGCATCGCGTAATAGAACCGCTCCAGGCCGCGGAATTCCTTGCTGTGCACCTGATGGTTCACCGGATTCATCAGGAAGGATAGCGGCACCTCGAAGGCGTCATCAACCTCGGAATGGTTGATGGTGAGATCGAAGCCGGGCCTGACCCTCGCGACCGTCGGCAGGATGCGGAAGCCGAAGGCGGTGCCGTAGAGATCGAGATAGCCGATCGGCTCGACGAAGTCGCGCGACAAGCCGACCTCCTCCTCGGCCTCGCGCAGCGCCGCATCGAGCGGTGAGGAGTCCGTCGCGTCGATCTTGCCACCGGGGAAAGCGATCTGGCCGGCGTGGTCGTTGAGATGCGCCGAGCGCTGCGTCAGCAGGATGGTCGGCTCGGGACGGTCGACCACGGCGATCAGCACCGCCGCGGGCCGCACCGGCTGCTCGCGCGCGACGATCTCGAGCATCTTGTCGGTGCCGGGATCGCCCGAGGCCGGAATGATGTTCGGGTCGAACAAACCGGCCGGCACGTCGAAATCAAGCCTGGCCTTCGAGCGGGCGAAGAAATCCGCCGCGCCGATCGCTGTGGGCTCGTGACCAGGCTCGCTCTTGGGGATAGGCTTGTTCAAAGCGCGGCCCTCACCTGCTCCGCATCGGCCATGGCGAAGAATTCGCCTGATGATTCGACGCCGAACATCGGCTGGCCATCGACCATCCGCTCCTCACCCATGTCAACCAGATCGTAATAGAGCGCGCGGGTGACCTTGGCCCAGAGATCGGCACGAACATGCAGATAGGGTGTCAGCCCGCCGTCCTTGGCCTGCTCGAAGCGCAGCCGGCGCGCGGCGTCGCAGGTCACCCAGTCGTCGACATTGGTGCGGAAGCTGAGCACGCGATGGTTGTCCTCGCCGGCCTTCAGCATTTCGACCGCCATGAACGGCGCATCGTCGACGCGGATGCCGACCTTCTCCACGGGCGTGACCAGGAAATGCTTGTCGCCCTCGCGCTTCAGGACCGTCGAGAACAGGCGAACCAGTGCGGGGCGACCGATTGGCGTCCCCAAGTAGAACCAAGTACCATCACTGGCGATTCGAATGTCGAGATCGCCGCAAAACGGCGGATTCCACAGATGCACCGGAGGCAGGCCCTTTTTGGCGCCTTCGGCACTGGCAGCACTTTTGGCGGCGGCAGTCAGCCCCTCAAGACCGCGATCGGCGCTCTGCCCTTGGTTCGCCATGGTTTGCCCTGACTTTGTCATCTGGCACGATTGGTGCAGGTTTACGTTGTACCCGGGTGCACGGTTCCACCCCGGATTTGTCCGGTGTGGAGGTCGCCACTTCGTGATGCCCTACATAACCCCAAGCCGATAAGGTGGGGATAGGTTAATTCAACGAATACATGGCCTTCCTGCAAGTCTAGCATAGGGCCCATGTGACAAACTGTGCGACGACGCAGGCGAGCCGCGTGGCGGACTCTTGAGGAGCTGACGGATGGCGGAGAGTGTCGAGAAACTCGAAGACGGAATCGTCCGTTCGGCCGAACAGGTGTCGAGCCAGATTCGCGCCGCGAAAGAGGCGATCGGCTCCGTCATCTTCGGCCAGGATCGGGTGATCGAGAACACGCTGGTCACGATCCTCTCGGGCGGCCACGCGCTCCTGATCGGCGTGCCCGGCCTTGCGAAAACAAAACTGGTCGAGACGCTCGGCGTCACGCTCGGTCTCGATGCCAAGCGCATCCAGTTCACGCCCGACCTGATGCCGTCGGACATTCTCGGCGCCGAAGTGCTCGACGAGAGCACCGCCGGCAAGCGCGCGTTCCGATTCATCTCGGGTCCGGTTTTCGCGCAGCTGCTGATGGCCGACGAGATCAACCGCGCCAGCCCGCGCACCCAATCGGCGTTGCTCCAGGCAATGCAAGAGCAGCACATCACCGTCGCCGGTGCGCGTCACGATCTGCCGAAGCCGTTCCACGTGCTCGCGACGCAAAATCCGCTTGAGCAGGAAGGCACCTATCCGCTGCCGGAAGCCCAGCTCGACCGTTTCCTGATGGAGATCGACGTCGACTATCCCGATCGCGACGCCGAGCGCCGCATCCTGTTCGAGACCACCGGTGCCGAAGAGACGCTGGCGAAGGCGTCTTTGACGGCGGATGCGCTGATCACCGCGCAGCGGCTGATCCGCCGCCTGCCGGTCGGCGATTCCGTGGTGGAGGCGATCCTGTCGCTGGTCCGCTCGGCCCGTCCGGGCCCCGAGAGCGGCGAGACCGGCAAGTTCATCGCTTGGGGCCCCGGCCCGCGCGCCAGCCAATCGCTGATGCTCGCGGTGCGCGCCCGCGCGCTGATCGACGGACGCCTCGCGCCATCGATCGATGACGTGCTCGACCTCGCCGAGCCCGTGCTGAAGCACCGCATGGCGCTGACGTTCCAGGCACGCGCTGAAGGCCGCACCATTCCGGACGTGATCAAGCAGTTGAAGACACGGATCGGTTGATGGCCGCAGAGAACGGGCACACAGCGAAGGAGATCATCGCGATCCGACGTGCCGATGGCGAAAGCCGTACGCTCGCCGCTTCGCTGCCACGCCTGGTGCTCGAGGCCCGCCGCATCGCCGCCAACGTCATCCACGGACTGCACGGCCGCCGCCGCGCCGGCTCCGGCGAAAATTTCTGGCAATACCGCCGCTTCGTCTCCGGCGAGCCGGCGCAGAGGGTCGACTGGCGGCGCTCGGCGCGTGACGACCATCTCTATGTCCGCGAGCTCGAATGGGAAGCTTCGCACACGGTCTGGATCTGGCCGGACCGCTCGCCCTCGATGGCATTCGCCTCGAAGACCGCGCGCGAGTCCAAGCTGGAGCGGACGCTGATCGTCGCCTTCGCGCTGGCCGAGTTGCTGGTGTCGGGCGGTGAACGCGTCGGCATTCCCGGACTGATGGCCCCGACCGCGAGCCGCAGCGTCGTCGACAAGATGGCGCAGGCGATGCTGCATGACGATGCCGACCGGCTGAGCCTGCCGCCGTCCTTCGTGCCCGCGGCGCTCGCCGAAACCATCGTGCTGTCGGATTTCTGGTCGCCGATCGCGGAGATCAGGAACACGCTTGCAGGGCTGTCCGGCTCCGGTGCGCACGGCACGCTGGTGCAGGTGGTCGATCCCGCCGAAGAGAGCTTTCCCTATTCGGGCCGCGTCGAATTCGTCGAGCCGGAAGGCTTCGGCATGATCACCGCCGGTCGCGCCGAGACATGGGCGCAGGACTACACCGCGCGGCTGGCGCTGCACCGCGACCAGATCCGCGCCGAGACCTCCAAGCTGGACTGGCTGTTCACGACGCACACGACCGACCGCTCGGCCGCGGAGCTGCTGCTGTTTCTCCATGCCGGCATGCAGGTGAGCAAGTCGGGCGGGCGCACGATCAAGGCGGGGCCGGCCGCATGATGGGATTGCCGCTCGCCTTCACCGAACCGCTGCTCCTGATCGGCCTCGTCAGCCTGCCGGTGCTGTGGTGGCTGCTGCGCGTGATGCCGCCGCGGCCGCGCCGCATCGAGTTTCCGCCGACGCGGTTGCTGTTCGACATCGTACCGCGGGAAGAGACGCCGTCGCGGACACCGTGGTGGCTGACTGCATTACGGCTGCTGGCTGCGGCGCTGGTGATCTTCGCCGCCGCCGGCCCGATCTGGAATCCGCAGACCGGCAGCGCAGGCAGCAAGGCGCCGCTGATGATCATGCTCGACGACGGCTGGAGCGCCGCATCGCACTGGGATGTCAGGATCAGGGCCGCCGACGAGCTGATCGCCAATGCCGACAACGACCGCCGCGCCATCGCGCTGGTGCCGCTGTCCGAGCCGAACCGCGACATCACGCTGATGCCGGCGGGGGCGGCGCGCGTGGCGCTGCGGCAGATCGCGCCAAAGCCCTATTCGATCGATCGCGTCGAGACCCTGACGGCGGTGGACCGTTTCCTGAAGGCGACCGGCGATTGCGAGATCGCCTGGCTCTCGGACGGCATCGACACCGGCCGCGGCGACGACTTCGTGCAGGGCCTCGGCAAGACCATCGGGGATCGCAGCTTGACGGTGTTCGCAGGCGGCACCTCCTCCCCGCTGGCACTGGTTGCGGCCGAGAACGCGGCCGCCAAGATGACGGTGAAGGTGCTGCGCACCGACAGCGGCATTGCGATGGGCACCGTGCGCGCACTGGACCAGAAGGCCTCGCCGATCGCCGAAGCGCGTTATTCGTTCGGCCCCCAGGACAAGGAGACCGAGGCCGCGTTTGATCTCCCCGTCGAGCTGCGCAACGACATCACAAGGCTCGAGATCTCGGCCGAACGTTCCGCCGGCGCAGTGCAACTGCTCGACAAGCGCTGGCGCCGCCGCGCCATCGGCATCGTCACCGGCACGACCAGCGAGACCGCGCAGCCGCTGCTGGCGCCGACCTTCTATCTCACCCGCGCGCTGGCGCCCTTCGCCGACGTGCGGCTGGCCGACCGCGGCTCGCCGCAGCAGGGCATCACGCAATTCCTCGACCAGAAGCTGCCGATGATCATCCTCGCCGATGTCGGCACCGTCGCCCCCGAAATCCGCGAGCGCCTCAATGCCTGGATCGACCAGGGCGGCGTGCTGGTGCGGTTCGCAGGCCCTCGCCTCGCGCAGGCCGAAGACGATCTGGTGCCGGTCAAGCTGCGCAAGGGCGGCCGCACGCTCGGCGGCAGCCTGACCTGGGAGAAGCCGCAGCATCTCGCCTCCTTTGCCGCCGATGGCCCGTTTGCCGGCGTCGCGGTCCCCAAGGACATCACCGTGAACCGCCAGGTCTTGGCCGAGCCCGACGCGGTGCTCGCCACCAAGAGCTGGGCCTCGCTGGAAGACGGCACGCCGCTCGTCACCGGCGAGCATCGCGGCAAGGGCATGGTCAGCCTGTTCCATGTCAGCGCCGACATGCGCTGGTCGGATCTGCCGATGTCGGGCACCTTCGTCGAAATGCTGCGCCGGGTCGTCGACATGTCCGGCTACACCGCCAAGCCCGGTCCCGGCATCGCGGGCGAAGCGACCGCCGAGACGGTGGCGCCGCTGCACATCCTCGACGGCTTTGGCGCGTTCGGGCCGCCGCCGGCCACCGCAAAGCCGCTGCCCGCGGATTACCGCGACCGCGCCACGCCCGATCATCCGCCCGGCTTCTACGGTCCGGCAGAAGGACCGCTCGCCGTGAACACGCTCGCCGCTTCCGACCGCATCGCCGAGCTGAACACCGCGAGCCTGCGCGCCCGGCACGCCACCTACACCAATGCCGAGCCGCGTGACCTGCGTGGCTGGCTGCTGTCGACGGCGCTCGCGCTGTTTCTGGTCGACGCCATCATCGTCGCGGTGCTCGGCGGCGGCATCGCCGCGCTGCTGCGCCGGCGCGCTGCGACGGCGATGATCGTGTTCGGGTTGGCGCTCACCGGCTTCGTGGCGCTCGTGCCTGCGCCGTCGCGCGCAGATAGCGCGTCCGACGAGTTCGCGATGAAGGCGGTGTCGCAGACCCGCCTCGCCTATGTCGTCACCGGCAATGCCGACGTCGATTCCATCGTCAAGGCCGGCCTGTCCGGGCTGACGCAGTTTCTGGCGCAGCGCACCGCGCTCGAAGCCGGTGATCCCGTCGGCATCGATCCCGGCCGCGACGAGCTCGCCTTCTTCCCGCTGATCTACTGGCCGATCGTGCCGGGCGCGCCGAAGCCGCCGCAGGATGCCATCAACAAGATCGACGCCTACATGAAGCAGGGCGGCACCGTGCTGTTCGACACCCGCGACGCGATCGAGGCGCCGCCCGGCGACAACGGCGCGGCACAGACCCCGGGCATGCAGACGCTGCGCGAGATCCTGTCGTCGCTCGACGTGCCCGAGCTCGAACCGGTGCCGCGCGAGCACGTGCTGACCAAGACCTTCTATCTGCTGCGCGACTTCCCCGGTCGTTTCTCGACCGGCCAGACCTGGGTCGAGGCGCTGCCCCGCGACGAGGACGAGGACAGCGCGCAGCGGCCGGCCCGCGGCGGCGACGGCGTCTCGCCGATCATCATCACCTCCAACGATCTGGCCGGGGCCTGGGCGCAGCGGCTCGACGGCCAGTTCATGCTGCCGATGTCCGGCGGCGACGCCCGCCAGCGCGAATTCGCCTACCGCGCCGGCGCCAACATCGTGATGTACACGCTGACCGGCAACTACAAGGCCGACCAGGTGCACGCACCCGCCCTGATCGAACGGCTGGGGCAATAGGATCGACATGAATTACGGCATCGCCTTCACGCCGCTTGTTCCCACGATCGTGCTGTGGCTCGCGCTGGCGGCGATTGTCGTCATCGCGATCGTGCTGCTGGTGTCGCGCGCGCGCGGCGCGGCCGTGCGCGTGGCGGCGCTGGTGCTTTTTCTGCTGGCGCTCGCCAATCCCTCCTTCACGCGTGAGGACCGCGATCCCCTCACCTCGGTCGCCGCCATCATCGTCGACAAGAGCCCGAGCCAGAATTTCGGCAACCGCAATCGCGAGGCGGCCCAGGCGCAGGAAGCGCTGGTCGACAGCCTGAAGAAGATCAAGGGCCTCGAAGTCCGCGTCGTCGACGCCGCACAGGCCGACGGCGAGACCGACGGCACCAAGCTGTTCGGCGCACTCGCCTCGGCGCTGGCGGACGTACCGGTCGATCGCGTCGCCGGCGCGTTCATGATCACCGACGGCCGCGTCCACGACATTCCCGCCAACGCCGCCGGGCTCGGCTTCCAGGCGCCGGTGCACGCGCTGATCACCGGGCAGAAGGACGAGCGCGACCGCCGCATCGCCATCACCGCGGCGCCGCGCTTCGGCATCGTCGGGCAGAACCAGACCATCAGCTACCGCCTCGACGACCAGGGCGTCACCGGCGAGCGCGCCAAGGTGACGATCCGCCGGGACGGTGAGGTCCTGAGCGAGCGCACGCTGTCGAGCGGCCAGAGTGCCAGCGTCGACGTCGACATCAAGCATGCCGGCCCGAACATCGTCGAGATCGAGGCATCGCCGCTCGAACGTGAATTGACGCCGGTGAACAACCGCGCCGTCGTCGCCATCGACGGCGTGCGCGACAAGCTGCGCGTGCTGCTGGTCTCGGGCGAGCCGCATTCGGGCGAACGCACCTGGCGCAATCTTCTCAAGTCCGACGCCAGCGTCGACCTCGTGCACTTCACCATTCTGCGTCCGCCGGAGAAGCAGGACGGCACGCCGATCAACGAATTGTCACTGATTGCGTTTCCGACCCGCGAGCTGTTCCAGCAGAAGATCAACGAATTCCAGCTGATCATCTTCGACCGCTACGCCCGCCAGGGCGTGCTGCCGATCGCCTATTTCGACAACATCGCGCGCTACGTCCGCGCCGGCGGCGCCGTGCTGGTCTCGGCCGGTCCCGACTATGCCTCCAACACCAGCATCTGGCGCACGCCGCTGGATTCGGTGCTGCCGGCAGAACCCGTCGGCGTGACCGAAAAGCCGTTCTATGCGCATCTGTCCGACGTCGGCAAACGCCATCCGGTCACGCGCGGCCTCGAAGGCTCGGCCTCCGAGCCGCCGCGCTGGAGCCGCTTCTTCCGCACCGTCGACACCCGCAACGCCGTCAACCCGCCCGTGATGACGGGCGTGGACGGCAAGCCGCTGCTGTTCCTGTCGCGCTTCGGCGAAGGCCGCGTCGCGCTCTTGCTGTCCGACCACATCTGGCTATGGGCGCGCGGCTATGAAGGCGGCGGCCCGCATCTCGATCTGCTCAGGCGGATGTCGCACTGGCTGATGAAGCAGCCCGATCTCGACGAAGAAGCGCTGCGCCTGCAGGTGCAGGGCAAAAATCTCGTCGTGGTGCGCCAGACCATGGCGGACAGCGTGCAGCCGGTCAGCGTGACCTCGCCGTCCGGCGTGTCGCAGGACCTGACGCTCAGCGCCGGCGATCCCGGCGAGTGGCGCGCCAGCCTGCCGGCAAGCGAGCTAGGCCTGTGGGCTGCCACCGACGGCACCTTGAAGGCGCTGATCAATGTCGGTCCGACCAATCCGAAAGAGTTTTCGGAAGTCACCTCCACCACCGAGACGTTGAAGCCGCTGACGCAGGCGACCGGCGGCAATGCCGTGCGCGTGGTCGACGGCACCAGCGTCGAGTTGCCGCGCATCGTGCCGGTGCGCTCGGCCAGCGTCTTTGCCGGCGACGGCTGGATGGGCGTCCGGATGCGCGACGCCAGCGTCGTCAAGGGCGTCGGCGTGCTGCCGATCTTCGCCGGCCTGATCGGCCTGCTGCTGCTGCTCGGCGCGTTTGCGGCGACGTGGGTGCGCGAAGGGCGGTAAAGCGAACTGGCTGCGGCGAAATGTTGCTTCGGTAGTCAGAAGACCTCGCGAATGCCAACCGTTATACGCAGAATATAACCATCGTGCGCACCAAGACACAGAATGCGGCCGCGCCTTGCGGCAACACGCCGTCCCGCGGTCTGGAATAGCTGTTACTGCCAGTCGAAGATAAAGGTCACCAAGGACGAGGCACCCAAACCAGAAACACAACGATCGCGACTGCGGCGAGGATACCCAACCCCGTCGCACTGACGCTGAACCCCCAGCCTTTGAATTCCAGACGATGGTCCGACATGGGCGCAGCTCTCCATTTAAAACTTGGAAGCTGCCTGCAATCAGCTCTATCTCGTATCGCTCATCCCGATACGCCCTTTCGAACTAGATTCATAAGATCAAAAATTTCGAGCGGCGCAACTAAATAATTATCGGCCACGAAACGGTGGAAGAACGCCCCCGGCGCTTTTTCCAAATGCTTGTCACCACTACCCGGTTAAGTGTTGGTTGAATTACACTTTTTCGAATCCCGTTTCGCAGGGTAACCCCGCACTACGGGGATTTAGAAAACTGTGGAAAAGTCGGAGGGCACCTTTGGGAAAAGGCGCCGGGCTTGGTCAAGGGCTCTCACGAATTCTGGCGGGTCCTGTATGTCGGAGAAATACTTCGGTCGTTCGCTCAACACTTCGGCCTCCCAACACTCGCTTCCTGATCTCCGGCGGCCCGGCCTTCTTTATCTCGTCACGCTGAGTAACGAGGTTGTCCACCTTCGCTTGCATACGGATCAAGAAAGCTTCAGCCGAAGCCGTCCCTCCCCTGTCCTTTGAAGCTGGAGGATTTCCTTGCGCTGGCGACCAATCTGCACGCGCATCCGCTCGCTCTCCGAGCGGATGAATTCGATGGAGGGCATGGTTCGCTCTAAATGGCGGTGGATCGCCACAAGAACGAACCATGGAAAAGAATCAACGGTTAGGTACGAGCCCAATCTGAAATCGGCTTAAGCCACTTTCCGTTCGAGGTTAGCCCCTCACCCCACACCAGTACGACTTCGCTATCGTTGACGTTTCCGCCGGCAGCGAACAGAGGGATTTTGGTGTCTTGGCCTGGAATGCTCTCCAGGATCTCGCTCCATTTTTCCAGAATGTCCCTCCATATCGTGACAGTCAGTCTTTGCTGTCCGTACCAGTAAATGAGCTTCTTTCTGGAAATCACGGTGCAGCCGTACTCGGCAACGTCTTCAAGGTGCTTAAGCAGATCATTTGAGTGTCGTGGCAACATCCCGTGATCACTTCCGAGACTTTACCGAGGCACAAAAGAAAGGGCCGCCCCAAAGGACGGCCTTTCAGAATGATCTCTAACCGAAAGTAATCACCTAAATCGGGGAGCTCTGACCATCCCCTTATTTGATCACCTTGTCAGGATGATCTTGATCCGAATGCTGATTAGCATGGGACCTCTTTCCGCCACCGTGTACATCGGCGACTAGTGGAATACGGACAGCGCTGTCCGTAGCCGCCATAAAGCACAAGCACTTCAGTTCGGCTATAGGTTGTACTTGCGACCCTAAGCCGCCTCCGCGGCATGGAACTAATTGGCTTCATGCCGTCTAAGCTCCGTCCACAGCGGCTCTGCAGGTGCAGGGCAAGAATCTCGTCGTGGTGCGCCAGACCATGGCGGACAGCGTGCAGCCGGTCAGCGTGACCTCGCCGTCGGGCGTGTCGCAGGACCTGACGCTCAGCGCCGGCGACCCCGGCGAGTGGCGCGCCAGCCTGCCGGCAAGCGAGCTCGGGCTGTGGGCGGCCACCGATGGCACCTTGAAGGCGCTGATCAATGTCGGCCCGACCAATCCGAAAGAGTTTTCGGAGGTCACCTCCACCACCGAGACGTTGAAGCCGCTGACGCAGGCGACCGGCGGCAATGCCGTGCGCGTGGTCGACGGCACCAGCGTCGAGCTGCCGCGCATCGTGCCGGTGCGCTCGGCCAGCGTCTTCGCCGGCGACGGCTGGATGGGCGTGCGGATGCGCGACGCCAGCGTGGTGAAGGGCGTCGGCGTGCTGCCGATCTTCGCCGGCCTGATCGGGCTGTTGCTGCTGCTGGGCGCGTTTGCGGCGACCTGGATCCGCGAGGGGCGGTGACCTGAGCGCGCGCCTCGTCCTTCGAGACGACCGCTCCGCGGTCTCCTCAGGATGAGGCTAAGCAGCACCGGTACACGTCAGAACTGCGGCCGCACACTCGGTCCTCATCCTGAGGGCCCGCCGAAGGCGGGCGTCTCGAAGGATGGCCACAGGGGAGTCTCTCCCATATGCGATTGCCCTCCCCGTAAGGAGGAGGGACCGCCCTCCTTCGGGGCACAAACCTAGTTGCCCGAACGACACATCGCGCGGCGACACGCGCGCGAACCTCTGACCGCCGTTGACATCCACTGACCGGTGCTGCGATGTTACATTATAACATCGCGAGATCAGGGGACGATCCCTCGCGATGTGGGGTGGCTTTTTCAGATGAAGTGGTTCCGGTCGAATATCAGGCACGGCGCCCGGCTCGCGATGTTCGCGATGCTGGTGCAGTTCGCGCTGACGTTCGGCCACAGCCACTGGTTCGCCCAAGCCGCTCCCCTCAGCCAGGCCTCGCTTCAGCAGACCGACGGCGGCAAGAGCATCGCTGCGATCGATCGCGTGGCGATCGAGAAGCAATCGCCCGCAGGCCCCGACCGGGAGCAGCCGGGCGAGGACAATTGCGCGATTTGCGCCGTCGTCGCGATGGCCGGCACCGTCGTATCGGCAACGCCGCCGCTGCTCCAGCTGCCGCAGGCGATCGACCTGCTCTACCGCACGACCGATGCCGAATTCGTTCACCTGAAATCGGCCGGCACGGCATTCCAGCCGCGCGCCCCTCCCGCGTCCTGACTTCCAACAGCACTTGATCACGCCCGGGCTCGCATGTCCGGGAGCAGTTGAAGTCGAATTCCGTCGCGCTGCGACGGCAGGCCGCCTCCGATCAACAGCAAAGCCTTCGGACGGCGCCTGAGTGGAATCAGGACCATGTCATTTGAATTGCGACGCGTGCAGCATCTCGCCGGAGCAAGCCTGCTCCTGCTCGGCGCCGCCGCCACCCCCGCGCAGGCCCAGTCAGCGACGACCGAATTGCCGTCGGTCACGGTGACCGCGCCCAGCCCCATCGTGCGCAGAGCAGCGATCGTGCCGACGCGCAAACCCGTCCGCGCAGCACGCACCGCACCCGCGCGCCCCCGCGAACGCACGGCGGAAGCCGCACCGGCGGCACCGGCCGCACCTCAGCAGGGCGTGCTGCCTGTCGTGACCAACCAGTTCGCGACGGTCACCGTGGTGCCGAACGAGGAAATCCGCCGCGAGGGCGGCGGCCAGCTCGGCGACCTCCTGTTCTCCAAGCCCGGCATCACCGGCTCGAGCTTTGCGCCCGGCGCCTCCAGCCGGCCGATCATCCGGGGTCTCGACGTCAACCGCGTCGGCATCGTCGAAAACGGCACCAATGCGAACGGCGCCTCCGATCTCGGCGAGGACCATTTCGTCCCGATCGATCCGCTCGCGACCAACCAGATCGAGGTGGTGCGCGGGCCGGCAGCCTTGCGCTACGGCTCGACCTCGATCGGCGGCGTCGTCAGCGCCACCAACAACCGGATTCCGGATGCGCTGCCGTCCTGCGCACCGTCGTTCCAGTCCTGGGGCATGCCGACCAAGGCGCCGCTCGCGACCGCCGCGACCGCTCCTTGCGTCACCGCCGAGACGCGCACCGCGTTCAGCTCGGTCGATCGAGGCGTCGAGAGCGGCGTACTGCTCGACACCGGCGGCGGCAATTTTGCTTTCCACGCCGACGCCTATGGCCGGACGACTTCCGATTACAGCATTCCGAGCTATCCCTATCTGAACGACCAGACGCGCTCCGTGAACGGCCGCCAGCCGAACTCGGCGACGCGCTCGGACGGGGCCTCGATCGGCGGCTCCTACTTTTTCACGGGCGGCTATATCGGCGCCTCGATCACGCAGAACGACGCACTCTACCATATCCCCGGAATCGACGGCGCCGACCACCACACGCGGATCGACGGCCACCAGACCAAGATCAACGTCAAGGGCGAGTACCATCCCGACTCCGCCGCGATCGACGCCGTCCGCTTCTGGGCCGGCGCGACCGACTACCGGCACAACGAGATCGGCCTTGCCGATCCCGCCGACCTCAACAGCGACGGCGTCCGGCAGACCTTCACCAACAAGGAGCAGGAAATCCGCACCGAGGTGCAGCTGATGCCCTTCAACGCGCGCTTCGCCGAGGTGACGACGGCGCTGGGCTTCCAGGTCGGGCATCAGGAGCTGAACGCGCCGAGCCCGGACAATCCCGGCACGCTGTTCAACGGGTTGTGGGACCCGAACAACAGCACCCGCGTTGCCGGCTACGCCTTCAACGAGTTCAAGTTCACGGAGGCGACGCGGGCGCAGATCGCCGGCCGCATCGAGCATGTCGAGCTGCACGGCACGACGCCGGACTTCCCGGCGGACTATCTGCCCGACGGCACGCCGCAGGCGGCAATCTCGCGCAATCCGTCCTTCACGCCGAAGAGCGGCAGCATCGGCCTGTTGCAGGATCTGCCGGGCGGCATGGTCGGCAGCATCACCGCGCAATATGTCGAGCGCGCGCCGAAGGCGGCCGAGCTGTTTTCGCGCGGCGGGCATGACGCGACCGCGACCTTTGACATCGGCAATCCGAACCTCACGATCGAAACCGCGAAATCGGTCGAGCTCGGCGTGCGCAAGGCGACGGGACCTTTTCGTTTCGAGGCGACCGTCTACTACACCCACTTCGACAATTTCATCTATCGCCGCCTCACCGGCGTGATGTGCGATGACGATTTTGCCTCGTGCGGCAATCCGGGTGCGGAGCTGAACCAGGCGGTCTACTCGCAACGCAATGCGAATTTCCGCGGCGGCGAATTCCAGTCGCAGCTCGACGTCGGCGCGTTCCAGGGCGGCATCTGGGGCATCGAGAACCAGATGGATTTCGTCCGTGCGACCTTCTCCGATGGCACCAACGTGCCGCGCATCCCACCGATGCGAATGGGCGGCGGCATGTTCTGGCGCGACGACAACTGGCTGATGCGGGTCAACCTGTTGCACGCCTTCGCGCAAAACAATGTCGCCGTGATCGCGGAGACGCCGACATCGGGCTACAATCTGTTGAAGGCCGAAATCAGCTACAAGACCAAGCTCGACCGCAACTGGTTCGGCGCACGCGAGATGATGGCCGGCATCGTCGGCAACAATCTCCTCAACGAGAACATCCGCAACTCGGTGTCCTACAACAAGGACGAGGTGCTGATGCCTGGCATCGGCGTGCGGGCGTTTGCGAACTTCAAGTTCTGATGCGGAGGTGGTCGGGGCCTGAAGGCCCCGACGCATCCACCGTCATTGCGAGCGCAGCGAAGCAATCCAGAATCCCTCCGCGGAAAGAATCTGGATTGCTTCGCTGCGCTCGCGATGACGGAAGAGGGAGCGCGGGCAGTTCACCCCAGGCGCGCGAGCCGCTTCTCGAAGCGCCACTGGTCCACGGGGAACGGCCCGTTCGACGTTTCCGACAGCATCACGAACGTGCCGGCGTTGTGCCAGCCGCTTTTCTCGTAGAACCGCGCGGCACGCATGTTGCCGACGGCGCAGGCCAGCCACGCCAGCTCCACGCCGCGCGCGGCGAGCCGTACTTCCGCATCGGCAATCAGTGCTGCGGCCACACCGGTGCCGTGCGCCTGGGCCGACACGAAGAGCTGGTACAATTCGTCGGCCTTGATGGCGCAGAATCCGAGCGGCGCAGCGACGGGGCCGACAACGCTGATATTGGGAAGCATGACCGCGAGCCGGTCGCGGAAATTCGGGAGCGTGCGGAGGCGGACCAATTCAGGTGGCGCAAGCGAGCCATGCGACCCGTGCCAGGCATCGTGCCACAGCTGCGCGAGATGATCGGTCTCATCGGCATCAGCGGGACGCACCTGCATTGTCGATACTCCGTAAGGCGAGACTGCCTCCACACCGTCATTGCGAGGAGCCCTTGCGACGAAGCAATCCAGGCTGCCCCTGCGGAGATATTCTGGATTGCTTCGCTGCGCTCGCAATGACGGAGTATGAGGCTCCGCCGCCGCGCTTCCATTTCACGGCGTCGTACGGGCCCTACCCTGCCCGCGCCTTGCTCCAGTCCGGACCGACCTGCCCTGACACGCCCTCGAAGGCGCCGTCGGCGAGCTCGAATACCAGGATGCGCGCGGCGTCGACCGGGCCCGGCATGGTGACGCGGCCCTTGGGGACCTGCTTGAATCCGACGCGACTGTAATAGGCCTCGTCGCCGACCAGCAGCACGAGGCGGTGGCCCTTCTCCTTCGCGTCCTTCAGCGCGCGCTCCATCAGCAGACGGCCGATGCCGCGGTCGCGGAACGGCGGCTCGACGGTGAGCGGCCCGAGCAGCAGGGCCGGCGTCTCGCCGACCAGTACCGGCAATTGCCGGACCGAGCCGACCAGCAGCGTGCCGATGCGGGCGGTAAAGGACACATCGAGCAGATGGTCGACATGCTCGCGGATGCGATAGGCGCTGAGCACGAAACGGCCGGGGCCGAAGGTGCGCTCGTGCAGCCGTTCGATCGCCTGGGCGTCGCCGGCCGCTTCGGGAAGGATGGTGAGTGAGAGATCGGTCATGTCGCCGGGCGGGATAACATCTCAGGGGGCCGCGGTCCATCGGGCTCGTGGACGATCGCCCCCTGTGCCGAGCCGCGGGTGAGGACCGCCGCGAACAGCAGTGTCCAGAGCGACAGCATCAGGACGGGAATGATGTAATACTGCGTGAAGACAGGATGCGTGGCAAAGAACGCAAGATTCAGCGCGAGATTCGCGGCCACCAGCAGCGCGAGCTTCCTGATCCCGGCAACGCGCGCAAAACGCCACAGCAACGCGGTCCCGACACCGGCAATCAAGATCAACGGGAACTGCGTGTCACGAAGATAGGCCCGCAAGACGGCGGGATCCAGGCTCGGCGGGGCCGTGTCCTGGCCGCCATAGGCAGAGACCAGCGGATTGCCCGAATTGACCAGGTTCGCCGCGAACACCGGCACCATGCCGACGAGGAATGCCAAGCCGAGCGTGAGGCCTTGTACAAAGGTCTCGCGGGTCCGCCAGATCAGGAACGACAATCCGAAGAACAGGAAATAGCCGGCCGACAGAACCACGTTCGCGATCCTGAAGCTCGCGGACAGGCCGAGCAGAATGCCGACGGCCGCGATCATCAGCAGACGGCGCCGGCCTTCATCGATGAACAGTCGTGCGGTGAACAGACCAGCCAATGCGCAGACGACCATGGTCGGCGCCATCGAATAGCTGGCCTTGGTCGGATTGATCATGAAGTAGATCGCGAGCGCGCCGAACAGCGCGGCAAGCGTCAACGTGACTTTCTCCCGCGCACGCCACAGCCCGTACAGGGCGAAGCCGGCGATGAGCACATTCGCCACGACATAGAGCGGAACGACCTGGAACCCCTCGGGGAACAGCGCCAGCGCGAAGCCCGTGCCCGGCGGGGGCGTCATCACCCATTTGCTGCCGTCGGCGGTCTGGGTATGGCAGGGCGCCCGTGTCGGCTCGTTCCAGTTCGGAAAATCGATGCTGCGCAGCCTGGCGGCGAGATAGCCGTCGGTTTCACGGGCGAGGCTGGTGTCGAGTCCCTGCCATCCGAAGCGCTGGAACAGATGCGCCTGCCTGAGGTAGCAGATGTCGTCATAGACGCCCCGGCTCTCGGTCCACTGCGAAATCAGCCGGATGTTGCTGGCCAGAATGGCCAGAAACACAGTTGAAAAAAAGATTTTAACAGCTTTCATCGGCATTCGCCGGGGGGCCCCGCGCAGCTTGAAATGGCCCGCCGCCTGTACAGGAAAAGCACCGGCAAGTATAGCAAGGTGGGGATTTGGGAGGTGACGCGGACGTGGCCGACACGGGACTGGGCTTGAGTTCAACTGACACGGGTCACAACGGTGCCGCCGCACCGCAGCGCGACGCGTCGCGAATCCTGCTCATCATTCCCTGCTTCAACGAGGAGGCCTCGGTCGGCGGTCTGCTGACCGAGATCGCGGCAACCGGCCGCGGCTACCATACGCTGGTCGTGGACGACGGCTCGTCGGATGCGACATCCGCGGTGGCAGCCTGCCGCTCGCCCGTCGCCCGCCTCGCGCAGAACCTGGGCATCGGCGGCGCCGTGCAGACCGGCATCAAATACGCGGCGCGTCAGGGCTTTGATTTCTGCATCCAGATCGACGGCGACGGACAGCACGATCCGCGCGCCATCGAGACGCTGCTGAACGCCTATCGCAAGGACCCGAGCAACATCACCATCGGAAGCCGCTTCATCGACCATGCCGGCTTCTGCTCCACGCGGATGCGGCGCGCCGGCATCAGGCTGATCGTGCTTGCGCTGAACGGCCTCTTCACCGGCGGCGGCCGCATCACCGATCCGACCAGCGGCATGCGGCTGATGGACCGCTCCGCCATCGCGTTCTTTGCAAAGGCGTATCCGACGGATTTTCCGGAGCCGATCTCGCTGGCCTGGGCGATGCGCGCCGGCCTCACGGTCGGCGAGGTTCCCGTGGAGATGCGGGCGCGTGAGACCGGCGTCAGCTCGATCGACGGATTGAAGTCCGCGAGCTACATGATCCGCGTCCTCGGCTACATCCTGCTCGCACGCATGATGAGGCGGACATGACGCTCTCGCGCCGATCCGGGCTCACATCATCATCGAACCGAACATTTTGAGGAGGCGACCGTGACAAATGTCCTTCCGAGCCCGGAGACGGTTGCCGTCATCTCGGCCTTTGCGCTGATCTACATGCTGGTGCTGCTGCGCAAGACGCTGCAGGGGAAATTCGATCTCTACGATTTCCTGATGCTGTCGATGGTGGCGATCATCCCCGCAGGCTTCACGCTGTTTCCGACGCTGGCCTATCTTGTCAGCCATCTGACCGGCGTCGTGTTTCCGTTCGTCGTGATGTTCGGCGCGCTGTTCCTGGTGGTGTTCGCGTTCATGCACAACATGACGGCGCGGCTGCACCGGCTGGAGCGGCAGAACTGCGCGCTGATCCAGGAGACGAGCCTGCTGGCGCTGGAGTTGAGGGCGAAGGAAAGCGGCCAGCCCGGGGCTTGAGCGTTCAACGCCAGGTCAGTTCAACGCCACGTCACTTCAACGCCACGTCGCGATCACTGGCCTGCCATCCAGCACTTCGGCGATCCGCAGCCGCGTGCCGTGCGTGGTGCCCTCGGGCAGCGCGTTGATGGCGAAGAAGCCGCATTCGACGATCTCGTGGTTGGGCGCGGGCACGCGATCCTGCCTGAACTGCCTGACGACATAGACCGCGACATGGTCGCGGCGGGAGACGTGGCTGTTGAGGAAGATGCCGTGCAGCACGGCGTCTCCGGTGAGATCGATGTCCCCCTCCTCCTTGAGCTCGCGCCGCATCGCCTGCTCCATGGTCTCGCCGAGATCGACGCCGCCGCCGGGCAGATACCAGCCGGTGATGTAGCTGTGCCGGACCAGGAACACCCGGTTGTCGGCATCCAGCACCACGGCGCGGACGCCGAGTGTCATGCCGCGCACCAGCAAAAACCAGGCGTGGAAGATTCGCCGCAGCAGCGGCTCGAATTTTCGTCTTATACCGTTCAGACGATCCCCCATCAGGCTCCCTTGATGCCCCGCTTGCGCAGTCCTCGCGACCTTGCCATTACAGCGGAGGAATAGCGAGGCAATCGCACACCATGGCCCCCTACACGCTCGCCCATCTGTCCGACCCGCATCTGCCGCCGCTGCCGAAGCCGCGGCTGATCGAGCTCGCCGGCAAGCGTGCGCTCGGCTATGTCAACTGGACGCGCAACCGCTACAAATATCAGCGCCGCGAGGTGCTCGACGCACTCGTCGCCGACGTCCACGCACAGGCGCCCGACCACATCGCGGTGACGGGCGATCTGGTCAACCTGGCGCTGGAAGCCGAGTTCGCGCCGGCGCGCGCCTGGCTCGACGGCGTCGGTCCACCTGACCGCGTTACCACGATTCCCGGCAATCACGACGCCTATGTGCGCAGCACCTATCATCGCTTCGGCGAGACCTTCGCGCCTTATCTGGCTGGCGACGACGGCCGCATCGGATTTCCGTCGGTGCGCCGGCGCGGACCGCTGGCGCTGATCAGCCTGTCCACGGCGGTGCCGACCTTGCCGCTGATGGCGACGGGCACGCTCGGCCGCGACCAGCTCGCAGCGCTCGACCAAGTCCTCGAACGGCTCGCGACTGAAGACGTCTTCCGCGTGCTGCTGGTGCATCATCCGCTCAAGTCGAGGGCGTGGCAGAAGCGGATGACCGACTCCGCCGATCTGTTGGCGCTGTTGAAGCGCCACGGCGTCGAGCTGATCCTGCATGGCCACGACCACATTCATTCGACGATGTGGTTCGAGGGTCCCAACGGCAACATTCCCGCGATCGGCGTACCCTCGGCCTCCGCGCTGGCGCACGGGCACTATCCGGCGGCGGCGTATAATCTGTTCACGGTCGAGAAGGACAATGCCGGCTGGCGCTGCGAGCAGACGGTGCGGGAGCTCGGGGCGGGATTTCAGGTCGGGCAGATCAAGCATGTGAGGTTGATCTAGACTCGCTGTCATTGCGAGCGCAGCGAAGCAATCCAGAGCCCCTCCGAGGAAAGATTCCTGGATTGCTTCGCTGCGCTCGCAATGACGACGAAGGAGAAAGTCACCAGCTCCGCAGCGCCGCTACCACCGCCACCCCGAACAGCGCGGCAGCACCGAGCACGAACCCGAACACGAACGGCCAGACGCGCGAGCGGCGCGGCGGCGGCGCGACCTCGGGTTTCGGCTCGGGCGGAACCACCATCGCATGCTCACGCTCGATCATGCGGCGCGCGACGTAGTCGGTGACGGCTTCGACGATCACCGAAATGTCGTGGGATTCGGCGAGCACGATGCGGCCGAAGCGGGTGTCCTGAACGAAGCGGTACTGCCGCTTGTCGCGCCCCATCATGATGTGCGCGACGACGTCGATCCAGAGTCGGGGCGTATCGCCCTGGCTGATGCCACGGTCGAACAGGTCGATCTTGTCCGGCACCTGCACAAACAGCGGATCAAGCGCGTCGTTGAGGATTTCCAGCCGCGCCACCTCGGCGTCGCGCAAATCGACGACCACGCCGGTCCGGTCGGCGGCCTCGATCCGCGCGCGCAGCAGCGCGTCGCGCAGCCGCACCGGGCGCGCCTGGCCGGGATTCATCCCGCTGGTCTCGGGCTCTGACATTGTCGGCCTTATCCTCGACTATCCGCCGTTAACCTATCAGCAACCAATCCTCCCGCAAAGGGTCCACAATTCCAGAGGCTTACGGCGCCCACAGCCGGTTCGCCTGTGCCAAAAGCAGACGATCCCACCCGGCTTGCGCCGGATGGGATCCTCCGTCCTTGGACGTCTTCTTAGATTTTAAGTCGGCAGCCGGGCGTCAGGCCGAGACCCGCGACGGCTCCTCGACGATCGAGAAGCGGACGCCGGCCCTGTGGCGGTTCTCTTCCGACACTTCCTTCCAGGCGTCCTCGGCTTCCTTGCGGGTCTTGAACGGACCCTGCACCTGGGCCGAGCCTTCCACGAGCTTGTGGAAGTTCATCGAGCCGAACTCGCCGCCGATCACCCAGAAATTGCTGCCTTTGGTCATTGTCAGTCTCCTCTTGGATAGCGTGGTGCGTTAGCCGAACTGGTTCATCGTGTTGTGGGCGCCGCCCGCCTTCAGGGCAGCTTCACCCGCGAAGTATTCCTTGTGCTCGTCGCCGATGTCGGAGCCGGCCATGTTCTGATGCTTGGCGCAGGCGATGCCCTGACGGATCTCGGCGCGCTGAACGTTCTTCACATAGCCGAGCATGCCCTGCTCGCCGAAATACTCCTTGGCGAGATTGTCGGTCGAGAGTGCTGCCGTGTGATAGGTCGGCAGCGTGATCAGGTGGTGGAAGATGCCGGCACGCTTGGCCGAATCCGCCTGGAAGGTCCGGATGCGCTCGTCGGCTTCGATCGCCAGCGGCGTCTCGTCGTATTCCTGCTTCATCAGCTCGGCACGGTTGTACTTGCTGACGTCCTTGCCGGCTTCCTTCATCGCGTCGTAGACCTGCCAACGGAAGTTGAGCGTCCAGTTGAACGACGGCGAGTTGTTGTAGGCGAGCTTGGCGTTCGGGACGACCTTGCGAATCCGATCGACCATCTTGGCGATCTGCTCGATATGCGGCTTCTCGGTCTCGATCCACAGAAGGTCGGCACCGTTCTGCAGCGAGGTGATGCTGTCGAGCACGCAGCGGTCTTCGCCCGTTCCGGCGCGGAACTGGTAGAGATTGCTGGGCAGGCGCTTCGGACGCAGCATCTTGCCGTTGCGGTTGATGATGACATCACCGTTGCGGGCGTTCTCCGGCGTGATTTCCTCGCAATCGAGGAAGCTGTTGTACTGATCGCCGATGTCGCCCGGCTTGTGGCTGACGGCGATCTGCTGCGTCAGGCCGGCGCCGAGCGAGTCGGTACGGGTCACGACGATTCCGTCTTCGATGCCGAGCTCGAGGAAGGCGTGGCGGCAGGCGCGGATCTTCGCTAGGAAGACCTCGTGCGGCACGGTCACCTTGCCGTCCTGATGGCCGCACTGCTTCTCGTCCGAGACCTGATTCTCGATCTGGAGCGCGCAGGCACCCGCCTCGATCATCTTCTTGGCGAGCAGATAGGTCGCCTCGGCGTTACCGAAGCCGGCGTCGATGTCGGCGATGACAGGCACGACGTGGGTCTGGAAGTTGTCGATCTTCCCGATCAATTCCTTCTCGCGGGTCTTGTCGCCTTCCTTCCGGGCCGCGTCGAGCTGGCGGAAGATGTCGTTCATCTCGCGCGAGTCGGCCTGGCGCAGGAAGGTGTAGAGCTCTTCGATCAGCGCCGGCACAGAGGTCTTCTCGTGCATCGACTGGTCCGGCAGCGGGCCGAACTCGGAGCGCAGCGCCGCGATCATCCAGCCCGACAGATACAGGTAACGGCGGTCGGTCTTGCCGCCGAAATGCTTCTTGACCGAGATCAGCTTCTGCTGCGCGATGAAACCGTGCCAGCAGCCCAGCGACTGCGTGTACTTGGTCGGATCGGCATCATAGGCCGCCATGTCGGCGCGCATCAGCGCCGCGGTGTAGCGGGCGATGTCGAGGCCGGTCTTGAAGCGGTTCTGGAGGCGCATGCGTGCGACGGCCTCGGCCGACACCCCGTTCCAGGTCGGCTGCGTCTCAAGGAGCGCGCGGGCCGCGTCGACCTCGTTCTGGTACGACGCCGGACCCTGGAGGGTGTTGATGCCACGGGGCTGGTAGTTCATGTGCCTTATCCCTTTCGACGGATGACAAAGCGGTTGGCGATGTCATCGACATTTTTGACAGTGCATTGCGAAATGCGTGTCATGAGCTAAACGCGAGAAAGGGAAGTTCGTATAGAGGCCTTGTAATTGAATGGTGATGTCATGTAACATCAGAACATGTAATAGATGTTATATTGTAAAGTTTGTAAATTTATTGGGTCAGCAAGACTGTCCTTGATGCCTCTAGAGATGTAAAGATGCCCGCCGAGCCCGGGAAGAAACTGTTTGTCGGCCCGCGCTTCCGGCGGATCCGGCAGCAATTGGGGCTGTCGCAGACCCAGATCGCCGAGGGGCTCGGAATCTCGCCGAGCTACGTCAATCTGATCGAGCGCAACCAGCGGCCGGTGACTGCCCAAATTCTGCTGCGGCTGGCCGAGACCTATGACCTCGATCTGCGCGACCTCGCTACCGCCGACGAGGACCGCTTTTTCGCCGAGCTCAACGAAATCTTCTCCGATCCGCTGTTCCGCCAGATCGACGTTCCCAAGCAGGAACTGCGTGACCTCGCCGAGCTCTGCCCCGGCGTCACCCATGCGTTGCAGCGGCTCTACGCGGCCTATGCCGAGGCACGCCAGGGCGAGACGCTGGCCGCGGCACAGATGGCCGACCGCGACGTCGGCACGCGCTACGAGGCCAATCCGGTCGAGCGCGTGCGCGAGCTGATCGAGGCCAACCGCAATTATTTTCCGGAGCTCGAGCAGGCCGCGGAGACCCTGCGCGACGAGCTGGACGTGCCGGCCGAGGGGCTCTATGCCGCGCTCGCCGCGCGGCTGCGCGAAAAGCATTCGATCCAGACCCGCATCATGCCTGTGGACGTGATGCGCGAGACGCTGAGGCGCTTCGACCGCCACCGCCGCCAGCTCCTGATCTCGGAGCTGGTCGATCCGGCCGGCCGCGCGTTCCAGCTCGCGTTTCAGCTGGGCCTGGGCGAATGCGCGCAAGCCCTGGAGACCATCATCAACCGCGCCGGCCCGCTCGACGATGCGCCGCGGCGGCTGTTCCGGATCACGCTCGGCAATTATTTTGCAGCGGCCGTGATGATGCCCTATCCCGCGTTCCTCGCGGCGGCTGAAGCGCTCAGCTACGACATCCATTTGCTGGCGCAGCGCTTCAATTGCGGCTTCGAGCAGGTCTGCCATCGCCTCACCACGCTGCAACGGCCGAACGCGCGCGGCATTCCGTTCTTTCTGTTGCGCGTCGACAATGCCGGCAACGTCTCGAAGCGCTTTTCCTCCGGCACGTTCCCGTTCTCGAAGTTCGGCGGCACCTGTCCGCTGTGGAACGTGCACTCGACCTTCGACACGCCGGATCGCCTTCTCAAGCAGGTGATCGAGCTGTCCGACGGCACGCGCTATTTCTCGATCGCGCAGATGGTGCGCCGCCCCGTCGCGCCGCACCCGCTGCCGCAGCCCCGCTTCGCCATCGGCCTCGGCTGCGAGATCCGCCACGCGTCACGGCTGGTCTATGCCGGTGGCATGGACCTGGAGAAAACCGAGGGCACGCCGATCGGCGTCAACTGCCGCCTCTGCGAACGCGAAAACTGCGCCCAGCGCGCCGAGCCGCCGATCACGCGCACGCTGATTCTGGACGAGACGACGCGGAGAGTCTCGAGTTTCGCGTTCTCGAATGCACGGGAGTTGTGAGGCCATCTGCGCCGTCACCACAGCGGCTCTCTCAGGAACTTCCGTTTTTTCCCTACGTTGTCCCGGCAGAAGGGCAGCGCGGCTTAGTTACCGCCGGTCGGCGACATGAAGAACTTTTCAAATGCGGCATTCGCACCTGACGTGATCGCAGCCATGACCGCCGCCCTTGGCGCGGCGGTCGCCACCCTGCCAGAGCCGGTGCATTCGGGGCATGTCGACACGATTGCTCAATCCATTCTCCGTACGGCCGGCACCGGCGAGCGCAACGTCACGGTATTGCAGCGGATTGCGCTGATGGAGCTCAGCCTGGCGACGCGAACATGAAGAGGTAAATCATGAGAGTCGAAGCGGGCATTGCTGCGGCCGTGTTGGCACTTTGCGGCTCTGCGGGTGCGCACGCGGCGAGCTGGACCGCCTATCGCATTCCTGGAACCGGGACAACGGTGGACATCCCCACCTCGATTTTCACCGAGGACGCCGGCAAGCCGGACGGAGAGGGGCAGCGGTTTCGCTCGGCGGACGGCAGAGCTGATCTTACCGTGCAAGCGGTGCCCCAAACCGGCGAATCTCCGGCTGCTTTCCTGGCCCGGAAGAATCCGCCGACTGGCATCGTCTACCAGCGCGTCACACGTCGCTTCTTCGTGGTCTCCAGCGTCAAACGTGACACCATCTGGTACAACCGCTGCAACTTTTCCGGCCGCTACGTGCATTGCGTGCTGATCAACTATCCGGCGGCCGAGAAACGGCAGTGGGACAGTGTCGTCACGAGGATCAGTAACACGCTGCGCGGTGGCTGACCGTTCAAATCGGATACAAAAAAGCTGCCCGACAGATCCGAGGGCACGCCGATCGGCGTCAACTGCCGCCTCTGTGAACGCGAAAACTGCGCTCAGCGCGCCGAGCCGCCGATCACGCGCACGTTGATTCTGGACGAGACGACGCGGAGGGTGTCGCGTTTCGCGTTCGCGAATGCCCGGGAGTTGTGAGGGGGCGCTTAAGGGCACGCACGCGCCACTCACTCCGCTGTCATGCTCCGCGAAAGCGGAGCATCCAGTACGCCGCGGCCTATCGGCTCGATCACTGCTGTCACGGAGTACTGGATCGCCCGCCTTCGCGGGCGATGACAGCGGAAGATGTAGCCTGACTGCCCCCCCTAACGCATCACGCCAGTGTATGCACGATCACCGGCCCGGCCGCCGCACTCGCATGTCCCGCCAGCAACGGCCCCAGATCCTTTTCGATCCAGGCGATCGCGCGCCGGTTCGCCTCCTCCGCCTGCTCGAACTTGTCGAAGATCGAGATCGCGGTGACCGTGTCGTCGCCGGCATAGACGACGTAATAGGCGCGGAAACCGTCGACGTCGCTGATGATCGGAACGGCGCCGTCCTTGATGCGGCGCGCCAGCTCTTCCGCTCTTCCGCGCTTCCGCGCTTCCGCTTTTCGCCTTGGCCTGACGGATGGCAGCATACATGGCATCCTCCTCCGGCTACTGATGTGGGGCATCCTGCCCGCCGATGAATCTACACCCGAGTGTCCATTCCGTCATCCTGAGGTGCGAGTGGCGCGATGCAAATGCATCGCGCCGGGAGCCTCGAAGGATGAACGGCCCCGCTGTAGCCGGGCCGTCGCCCTTCGAGGGCCGCTGAAGAAGCGGCCACCTCAGGGTGACGGTGATGGATTGCGCACGCGGCAAATGGCTTGGTTAATCCCACACTAATCCGTCTCCGCGATCTGCAACCAACGGTTAAGCACGCCTCAACATCGGTGCCTTAGTCTCGCCCCACTCACTTTTCGCAAACAACGGTGGCCTATTCTGCCGGGCGAAGTGACATCAGGGGGTTCATCATGCGCATTGCGTTGCTGCTGACCGCAACCATTGTCGGCGCGCTCTTCGCCGGTCCATCCAATGCCGGTTCGCTCGATGCCGACGCGGCGCAGGCGATGCCGCCCGGCTTCCAGGGCTACCGCGGCTACATGTTCGACATCTCGGAGAATTCCGACCGCAAGGACGTCGACAAGCTCACCGAGAATCTGAAGAGCCAGATCGACGTGGTCGAGGCCTCCGGCCTGTCGCCGCGCGTGCTGCGCTTCTTCCGGACCGTCCCGATCGTCGCGAGCGAGCTGGCCTGCCTCGACGAAGGCGCCGCGACCGCCTGCTACGGCCGCGTCACCCCGAACGTCGAGCGCCGCGTGCCGCGGGCGCTGACCGTCTGGGACCATGCCACGCAGCGCTGGACCAATCCCAATGCGGTCGACCTCGCGGTCGATTCGGGCCTCGGCGTCATCATGCTGCGGCCGGACATGATGCGGTATGAGAAGGAAGCCGTGCTGCTGCACGAGTTGCTGCACGCCTATCACGCACGCCTGCTGCCGGACGGCTATGCCAACAAGGGCGTGATCGGCTACTACGCCCTGGCCAAGTCCAAGGACCTGTTGCCGAAGGACTCCTATGCGATGAAGAATCCCATGGAGTTCTTTGCCGTGACCTCCAGCATCTTTCTCGCGGGAAAAAGCGAATTCCACGATCCGAAGTCGCGCGAGGCTCTGAAGGAGAAGATGCCGGACTATTACAAATATCTGGTCGGCGTGTTCGGCTTCGACCCCGAGCCGGCAGCGTCGAGCGGCCCGGTTGCCTCGCTGAAATAAGGCGTCTGCGCCAAAGCACACCAAAAGCCGCGCGAAATGCGCGGCTTTTTCGTTTTGGTCACCGGAAGCTGCGGATGACGGGCCGCCGGGAATTGCCAAGGTGGGGCCCGATCTGCATAGTCCCGCCCGCATCGATACCTGTTTTCAAGAGGATAGAACAACATGGCGGACGCCGACCTGGATGTCGTGATCCGGCAACTGGCCAGACAGCTGCAGACGGGCCTGATGACCCGCGCCAAGGAGCGGCGGGATCGCTTCAACGGCCTTGCGGCCAAGGCCAAGGGCAAGGAGACCGGCGACCGCTTCAAGATGTTGGCCAAGGCCACCATCGAACAGGCCACCGCCGCCGCCAAGCGCCTGCAGATGTCCGCCGACAACGTCGCCGACAGCTACGCCCGCGCGATGCGCCTCGCTGCCAGCACACCGATCGCGGTGAAGGCGGAGAAGACGGCGAAGGAGAAGCCTGCGAAGAAGGCCAAGGCGAAAAAGGCGAAAACCAAGAAGGCGAAGTAGGCGCGGCTCGCACTTCACCTCGCCCCGCTTGCGGGGAGAGGTCGGATCGCTTCAGCGATCCGGGTGAGGGGGGTACAGGTCCCGCAGCAGTCTACCGTGTGGATGGAGCCCCTCACCCCGCCCCTCTCCCCGTAAGAACGGGGAGAGGGAGAGAACTTCCCTTACCGTCTCGGCGCGGCGATTTGGGTCGGCTCGGCACTGGCGAGCTCGGCGAGTTTGGCGCGCGCGGCGTCGCGGGTGCTGGCGTCCTTGCCGGCCGGCAGCGCCAGCGCGGCCTCGAAATCGGCGCGCGCATCGTCGGCCTGGCCGCGGGCGAGGAAGGCGAGACCACGGTCGAGACGGGCCTGCGCATCCGACGGATCGAGCCGGACCGCGGTGTTGTAGCTCAGGATGGCACGATCCAGATCGCCGGTGGCGGCGAGCGCCAGACCGCGCTGGTGATAGGGCCCGGCGCGCCTGGGGTCATGCGCGATGGCCTCGTCATAATCCTCGATCGCGAGCGCGAGGTCGCCGTTCTGCCGGCGCGCGAGTGCACGGTCGCGATAGAGCGAGGCGCGGTTCGGATTGAGATGGATCGCCTCGTCGAAATCCGCGATCGCCCGCCTGAAGTCGCCGTGGCGCAGCGCGATCCGCCCGCGTCCCTCATAGGCAAAGGCGATCAGCGATCCCCGCAGCGGCGAGAAGCCGATCACGGCCGAGCAGATGTCGGGATCGTCCTCATCCCCGCAATTGACGACCGTATGCGTGGACAGCCCGATGAGCACGCCCAGGACGATCAGCAATGGTACGACTGCTTTGGTCATCTTCGACGGCGGCAGGCGGAGGGCCGGCCACGCATCCCCTTTCGAAGAAATGGTCACGCCGAGGTGTTAACACCGGCCGGGACCAACCTGTGTGCGCCAGGTCACAAAGCTACGGCGCAATTTCCAGCCGGTTCCATCAGCCCCAAGGACCGCGTGAAGGCCCACGTACAGGACCGCTTGAGGGACCCCGCGACGAGCGGCCCCACGGCCCCTGCGACGGATAGTTTTCGTTGGCGCCGACCGACGGCGCCGCCTGCGCGCCGAGCTCCGCTGAAAGCTGCTGGAGCGCGGCGATGCGATTCTGCGTCGAGGGATGGGTGGTGAAGAGATTGTCCACGCCGTGGCCCGACAGCGGGTTGATGATGAACATGTGTGCGGTCCCGGGATTGCGCTCCGCCTCGAAGTTCGGGACCTGATGCGCGGCGCCCTCGATCTTCACCAGCGCCGACGCCAACCACATCGGCTGGCCGACGATGCGCCCACCGAGATTGTCCGCCGCGTATTCGCGCGTGCGGCTGATCGCCATCTGCACCAGCATGGCGCCAAGCGGGGCCAGGATCATCATCAGGATCGAGCCGACGATGCCCGGACCGTTGTTGCCGCGGTTGCCGCCGAAGAACATGCCGAACTGCGCCAGCATGGAAATCGCGCCCGCGAGCGTCGCAGTGATCGTCATCAGCAGCGTGTCGTGATTCTTGATATGAGCCAGCTCGTGCGCGATGACGCCGGCGAGTTCCTCGCGGCTGAGCTGGTTCATCAGGCCGGTGGTGACGGCGACCGCGGCATTCTCGGGATTGCGTCCGGTCGCGAACGCGTTCGGCTGCGCCTCGTCCATCACGAACACGCGCGGCATCGGCAGCTGCGCGCGGCCCGCAAGCTCGGCGACGAGCCCGACCAGCTCGGGTGCGCTCTGGCGGTCGACCTGATGGGCGCCGTACATCGAAAGCACCGCGCGGTCCGAGTTCCAGTAGGCGAAGAGATTGGTCGCGGCGGCAATGACGAGCGCGATCATGGCGCCTGTGGCACCCCCGATCAGATAGCCCACGCCCATGAACAGGGCGGTGAGACCCGCAAGCAGCATTGCGGTACGCAGATAGTTCATGGCCCTCTCCTGGAGCGGCCGCGGGCGAGCCTTTGGCCGGCACGACAGAGGTAGGGATGACCCCGGCCCGGGCGCAAGGTTTCAAGGTGCGTCGCGGAGCCGCGGTTATGACCAACATTGCCTTTCCGTCATGCCCGGGCTTGTCCCGCCTGCGCGGCCGAAGCCGCTTCGGCGCGGCGAAGGCCCGGGCATCCACGTTCTTCATCCACACAAGGCGCGAAAGACGTGGATGGCCGGGACAAGCCCGGCCATGACTAAGGGATGGTTTGAGGGGCCTATTTCACTTAGAGTTCGTCAAGAATCCAAGCGTCTCCCCCCTTGCGGAAACCTCATGCTCCAGACCCGATTTGCGATCGCGGCCGCCGCCCTGCTCACGCTCGCCCTTCCCGCCTCCGCTCAATTCGCGCCGCCGCCGGCAAAGCCCGCCGCGCCCAAGGCTAGCGCACCGTCGCCGCGCGCAGCGTCCTGCCATAACGGCGCGAGCTTCGATCGCTTCCTGGCGGACGTGAAACAACAAGCGATTGCGGCCGGCGTGTCGCAGCGGACGATGTCCGAGGCCTCGCCCTACCTTGTCTACGACCAGGGCATCGTCAACCGCGATCGCGGTCAGCGCGTGTTCGGCCAGCTCTTCACCGAATTCGCCGGACGGATGGCCGCGCCCTATCGCATGCAGAACGGCCAGCAGCACATCAAGAAACACGCGGCGGCGTTCGCGCGCGCCGAAAAGGAATATGGCGTACCGCCGGCGGTGATCGCGGCGTTCTGGGGCCTGGAGAGCGACTTCGGCGTCAACATGGGCAATCTGCCGACGCTGAAATCGCTGGTGTCGCTCGCCTATGATTGCCGGCGCTCCGAGATGTTCGTGAAGGAGACCATCGCAGCGCTGAAGATCATCGACCGCGGCGATCTCACACCGGACGAGATGGTCGGCTCCTGGGCCGGCGAGCTCGGGCAGACGCAGTTCCTGCCGGTGCACTACGTCAACTACGCCGTCGACTATGACGGCGACGGACGGCGCGATCTGCTGCGCAGCGAGGACGACGTGATCGGCTCGACCGCGAACTACATCGCCAACGGCTTGAAGTGGCGGCGTGGCGAGCCGTGGCTGGAAGAGATCAAGGTACCCTCGAGCCTGCCATGGGATCAGACCGACCTCACCGTGCAGCTGCCGCGCTCGAAATGGGCGCAGCTTGGGGTCAGCTATCCCGACGGCCGTGCGCTGCCGAACGACAATCTCACGGCGTCCGTGCTGCTGCCGATGGGACGCAACGGGCCAGCCTTCATGGCGTACCCGAATTTTGCGGCCTACACCGAGTGGAATAACTCGCTGATCTATTCGACCACCGCGGGCTATCTCGCCACCCGCATCGCGGGCGCGGCGCCGATGCGCAAGCCGGCCCAGCCGGTCGCACAGCTGCCGTTCAATGAGTTGAAGCAATTGCAGCAGCTTCTGGTCCAGGCCGGCTTCAATGTCGGCAAGGTCGACGGCGTGCTGGGCCAGCAGAGCCGCGCCGCGGTGAAGGCCATGCAGATCAAGTTCGGGTTGCCGGCGGATTCCTGGCCGACCGCCGAGCTGCTGGCGCGCATGCGCGGCGGCACGGCACAGGCGCAGCCGGGGGCGATGGTGCGGTAAGCCCAACTCTCAGTCATGCCCCACCTTGTGCGCAAGTGCGCACTGGAGCGGGGCATCCAGTACGCCGCGGCGATGGTGGTGCACGCGGCTCCGGCCGCGGCGTACTGGATCGCCCGGTCAAGCCGGGCGATGACAGCGAGGGTGTGGCGCCGATAGCACCAGAAGTCGGGCCAATAGAATTTTCGCACTGCATCGTCCATTCCGACGATTGTATTTTTCCATGAGGCTCCCATGTGAGTGGCTCAGGTTTTCTCCTGAAATTTCCCACTCATTCGAGCGAGCATCACATGTCCTTCCACGACGCCGTCGTCCCCGCCTATTTGCAGATGCTGAACAGCATGACCGGCCTGCTCGCCAAGGCCGAGGCGCATTGCACGGCCAAAAAGATCGATCCCGCCGTCCTGCTCGGCTCCCGCCTCTTCCCGGACATGCTGCCGCTGTCGAAGCAGATCCAGCTGGTCAGCGATTTCGCCACCAAAGGTTGCGCGCGGCTCACGCACAGCGAAGTGCCCTCCAATCCCGATACTGAAAAGACCTTTGAAGAATTGAAGCAGCGGCTGGCCAGGACCATCGACTACGTGAAGTCGTTCAAGCCCGAACAGTTCGAGGGGGCCGAGGCCAAGGATGTCACCTTCCCGTCCGGACCCAACAAGACCACCACGATGAAGGGCCAGGAATTCCTCAGCGCATTCTCGCTGCCGAACTTCTATTTCCATGCCGCGACCGCCCACGGCCTGCTCCGCCACGCCGGCGTCGAGATCGGCAAGCGCGACTTCCTCGGCGCGAACTGATCTCGAAAGTTGCCCGGCTGCGACAGGCGGGATTCCGCTTTCGCAGCCGAGATTGCACACGAATTATGCTACGCGGTCACCGCCGCGTAGCTCGCCTGCACTTTCCGTATGGCTCCTCTCTTGCGCTGATTGCCGCGATGCACAAGTGTTCCGGACCTTTCATCGCCTGGAAACATCCCAATGAGCCGTCCGACCAAATTATTTGAGACCTACAAGCTTGGCCCGATCACGCTGGCCAATCGTTTCGCGATGGCGCCGCTGACGCGTAACCGCGCCGTTCCTGGCACATTCGTGCCCGGCTCGCTCGCCGCCGATTACTACGCCCAGCGCGCCTCCGCAGGACTTCTGATCACCGAAGCCAGCCAGGTCTCGCAGCAGGGCCAGGGCTATCAGGATACACCCGGCATCTACACCAAGGACCAGGTCGCCGGCTGGCGCAAGGTCACCGACCAGGTGCATGAGCGCGGCGGCAAGATCTTCATCCAGCTCTGGCATGTCGGCCGCATCTCGCATGTCGACCTCCAGGCGAACGGCGGCGCTCCGGTCGCGCCGAGCGCGATCCGCGCCAAGGGCAAGACGTTCGTCAACGGCGGCTTCGCCGACGTCTCCGAGCCGCGCGCGCTTGAGCTCTCCGAAATTCCAGGCATCATCGACGACTTCAAGCGTGCGACGAAGAATGCGCTCGAGGCCGGCTTCGACGGTGTCGAGATCCACGGCGCCAACGGCTATCTGCTCGATCAGTTCGCGCGCGACGGCGCCAACAAGCGGACCGATGCCTATGGCGGCTCGATCGAGAACCGCGCACGGCTGATGCTGGAGGTCTCCCAAGCGGTGGCCGCCGAAGCCGGCGCCGATCGCACCGGCATCCGCATTTCGCCGGTGACGCCGGCCAACGACCTCTCCGACAGCAACCCGCAAGCCTTGTTCGATCACATCGTCGACGGTCTCAGCGCGCTCAAGCTGGTCTATCTTCACGTCGTTGAAGGCGCCACCGGCGGCCCCCGCGACATCGCGCCGTTCGACTATGCCGGCATCCGCAAGCGCTTCACCGGTGCCTATATCGCCAACAACGGCTACGACTTCGATCTGGCGACCAAGGTGCTGGATGCGAACGCCGCCGATCTCATCGCCTTCGGCAAGGCGTTCATCTCCAACCCCGACCTCGTCGAGCGGCTGAAGCAGGGCGCGGCGCTGAACGACTGGGACAAGACCACGTTCTACGGCGGCAGCGCGAAGGGGTACACGGATTACCCGGCGCTGGCGGCTGAGCCGGCGGAGTAGTCTCCACCCATGACGTTGTCATGCCCCGCGAAGGCGGGGCATCCAGTAACCACCGGCAGCGAGATCTAAACACGGGGCCGCGGCGTACTGGATCGTCCGCCTTCGCGGACGATGACACCGAGAATGTGGAACGTATGTGCCACAAAACAAAAGGCCGGGATCGCTCCCGGCCTTTCGCGTTTGCTGTTGCTCGACGCGCCGCTTACTTCGCTTCCGCGCGCTTCGGGGGCTGTGCCGGCCACGACTTGATCAGGGTGTCGTAGTCGACCGTCTCGCCCTTCGGCTTCTCGTTGGCGAGCTTGCGCTGCGGGGCGATGGTGCCGTCCTTCTGGGCCTTGGCGTACCAGTACTCGGCCGTCTCCTTCTTGTGCAGCTTCGGACCGCAGGCACCCTGCACGCCCGACTTCTCCAGACGCTCCATCACGGAGTCCTGGGCGGCGGCGAGCGAGTCCATCGCGGCCTGCGGCGTCTTCGCACCGGACGACGCATCGCCGATGTTCTGCCACCACAACTGCGCAAGCTTCGGATAGTCGGGCACGTTGTTGCCGGTCGGGGTCCACTGCACGCGCGCGGGCGAGCGGTAGAACTCGATCAGACCGCCGAGCTTCGGCGCACGCTCGGTGAACGACTTGTCCCAGATGTCGGACTCACGGATGAAGGTGAGACCGACATGGCTCTTCTTCAGCGACACCGTCTTGGAGACGATGAACTGGAGATAGAGCCAGGCTGCCTTGCGGCGATCCGCCGGGGTCGACTTCAGCAGCGTCACGGAGCCGGCGTCCTGGTAGCCGAGCTTCATGCCTTCCTTCCAGTACGAACCGTGCGGCGACGGAGCCATACGCCATTTCGGCGTACCGTCCGCGTTCATCACGGCGATGCCCGGCTTCACCATGTCGGCGGTGAAGGCGGTGTACCAGAACATCTGCTGGGCGATGTTGCCCTGCGCCGGCACCGGACCCGACTCGGAGAAGGTCATGCCCTGGGCCTGCGGCGGAGCATACTTCTTCATCCACTCGAGATATTTGGTGATCGAGTAGACCGCAGCCGGACCGTTGGTATCGCCACCACGCTCCACGCTGGAGCCGACCGGACGGCAGCCTTCCATGCGGATGCCCCATTCGTCGACCGGCAGACCGTTCGGGATGCCCTTGTCGCCGTTACCGGCCATCGACAGCCAGGCGTCGGTGAAACGCCAGCCGAGCGACGGGTCCTTCTTGCCATAGTCCATATGGCCGTAGACCTTGACGCCGTTGATCTCCTTGATGTCGTTCGTGAAGAACTCGGCGATGTCCTCGTAGGCCGACCAGTTCACGGGAACGCCGAGTTCGTAGCCATACTTGGCCTTGAACTTCGCCTTGTAGTCGGCGTTGGTGAACCAGTCGTAGCGGAACCAGTAGAGGTTGGCGAACTGCTGGTCGGGCAGCTGATAGAGCTTGCCGTCCGGCGCGGTGCCGAACGACTTGCCGATGAAGTCGTTGACGTCGAGCATCGGGTCGGTGACCTCCTTGCCCTCGCCGGTCATGTAGTCCGACAGCGCAATGGTCTGGCCGTAGCGGAAGTGGGTGCCGATCAGGTCGGAATCGTTGATCCAGCCGTCGTACACGTTCTTGCCCGACTGCATCTGGGTCTGCAGCTTCTCGACGACGTCACCTTCCTGGATGATGTCGTGCTTGAGCTTGATGCCGGTGAGCTCGGAGAACGCCTTGGCCAGCGTCTGCGATTCGTATTCGTGGGTCGTGATGGTCTCGGAGACGACGTTGATCTCCATGCCCTTGAACGGTTCGGCGGCCTTCGCGAACCACTCCAGCTCCTTCTTCTGGTCATCCTTCGACAGCGTCGAGGGCTGGAATTCCGCAATCCACTTCTGGATCGCGGCGTCGTCGGCGGCGCGCACCGGCGCCGAGACGGCGAACGACACCGCAATGATGGCGGCGGCGCTGGACATTGTCAGCAAGCTATTCTTGGTCAATGGACGTTCCCTTCTCCTAAACTGTCGCATGTTGTTCCTCCGTTGCAGCGACAAACTTTTATACAGACCCGGATTGCCCCCGGATCTGGCCGTTCCTTCGCGAGATTCAGACCGTGCGGAAAATGAGCACGGCCGTGACAAGCGAAATTCCTGATGCGAGCCAGAGGCGCGAAATCTCGACGCCCTCCTCGCCGATCGGCAGCGTTGCGATCGCATCGGTGCCGAAGAAAGCAATCCACAAGAGATGGATGACAGCGGCCGTGATCAGCGAGATGAACAGGCGGTCGCCGCGTGTGGTCGGAATACTGAGCACGCCGACGCGTTCAGCCTCGGGATAGACCGCGGCGAGGTACGTCATGACCGCGAGGGTGCAGGCGAGCGCCACGAAGAAGATTCCCGTCGGCAGCGTCCAGGCCATCCATGCAATAGATTCCATCGATGCCTCCTTATACGCGGCCGAGCGCGAAACCGCTCGCGATGTAATTGCGGACGAACCAGATCACCAGCGCACCCGGAATGATGGTGAGCACGCCGGCAGCAGCCAGAAGTCCCCAGTCCATGCCGGCGGCCGACACCGTGCGCGTCATGATCGCGGCGATGGGCTTTGCGGACACCGAGGTCAGCGTGCGTGCGAGGAGCAGCTCGACCCAGGAGAACATGAAGCAGAAGAAGGCAGCGACGCCGATGCCGCTTGCGATCAGGGGCACCAGGATCTTGATGAAGAAGCGCGGGAAGGAATAGCCGTCGAGGAAGGCGGTCTCGTCGATCTCGCGCGGCACGCCGGAGACGAAACCTTCGAGGATCCAGACCGCCAGCGGGACGTTGAAGATGCAATGCGCGAGCGCAACGGCCCAGGGCGTATCGAACAGCCCGATCGCCGAATAGAGGTTGAAGAACGGGAGCGCGTAGACCGCCGCCGGCGCCATGCGGTTCGACAGCAGCCAGAAGAACAGATGCTTGTCGCCGAGGAAGCGGTAGCGCGAGAACGCATAGGCCGCCGGAAGCGCCACCGAGATCGAGATGATGGTGTTGAGGACGACGTATTCCAGCGAGTTGATGTAGCCGGAATACCAGCTTTCGTCGGTGAAGATGCGCTTGTAGTGCTGCAGCGTCGGCGTATGCGGCCACAGCGTCATCGACGAGACGATCTCGGCGTTGGTCTTGAAGCTCATGTTGACGAGCCAGTAGATCGGCAACAGCAGGAAGATCAGGAACAGCGCCATGATGACGCGACGGCCGGGGATCGAATGCATCACGCGGCTCCTTCCTGAGGCTTCCGGTCAGATCCGGCATTGGTCATGACGGTATAGAAGATCCAGCAGACGATCAGGATGATGAGGTTGTAGACCAGCGAGAGGGCTGCCGCCTTACCGAGGTCGAACTGGCCGAGCGCGATCTTGACGAGCTCGATCGACACGAAGGTCGTGGAGTTGCCGGGGCCGCCGCCGGTGACGACGAACGGCTCGGTGTAGATCATGAAACTGTCCATGAAGCGCAGCAGCACCGCGATCAGCAGCACGCGATTCATCTTCGGCAGCTGGATCGCCTTGAACACGGCCCAGCGCGAGGCGCCGTCGATCTGGGCGGCCTGGTAATAGGCCTCCGGAATCGACTTGAGGCCGGCGTAGCAAAGCAGCGCGACGAGGCTGGTCCAGTGCCAGACGTCCATCACGATGACGGTGACCCAGGCGTCGAATTCGTTGGAGACGTAATTGTAGTCGAGCCCGATGTGATTGAGGACGTACCCCATCAGACCGATGTCGGGCCGGCCGAAGATCTGCCAGATCGTGCCGACCACGTTCCACGGAATCAGCAGCGGCAGCGCGAGGATCACGAGGCAGGCCGCCACCGTCCATCCCTGGCGCGGCATCGACAACGCGATGACGATGCCGAGCGGCACCTCGATCGCGAGGATCACCAGCGAGAAGAACAGATTGCGGCCGAGCGAGGCGAGGAAGCGGCCGCCGAGATCGGTCGAGGGATCGAGCAGCTCCTTGAACCAGCCGACACCGTTCCAGAAGAACTGGTTGTTGCCGAAGGTGTCCTGCATCGAATAGTTCACCACCGTCATCAGCGGCAGCACCGCCGAGAAGGCGACGACCAGGAACACCGGCAGCACCAGGAACCAGGCTTTTTGGTTGACGGTCTTGTCCATCAGGCGGCTCCCTCCACCAGGAGGCTGTCGGCATAGACGTGGATATGCGACGGATCGAATTTCAGCCCGGCGGTGCCGTCGGAGCTGGTGAAGCCGTTCGGCGCGCGGGCGGCGATCTTCGCTTCGCCGATGCGCACGCGCGCAAAGCGGATGCGGCCGAGATCGTCGATGCGCTCGATCTTCGACGTGAGCAGGCCCGGCGCAGGCGCGACGGCGTCGACGAATTCGGGACGCACGCCGATCTCGATCTTGGCGCCCGCCGGCAGATTGTCGTAGGCGCGGTTGAGCGCGATGACGTGGCCGTCGACCCTGGCCTCGCGTCCCCTCACCTCGGCCGGAATGATGTTCATGCCGGGCGAACCGATGAAATAGCCGACGAATGTGTGCGCCGGCTTGTCGAACAGCTCGGCCGGCGTGCCGCTCTGCACCACGCGGCCGTCATGCATGACGACCACGGTGTCGGCGAAGGTCAGCGCTTCGGTCTGGTCGTGGGTGACGTAGATCATCGTGAGGTCGAGCTCGCGATGCAGCGCCTTCAGCTTGGAGCGGAGCTGCCATTTCAGCTCGGGATCGATCACGGTGAGCGGCTCGTCGAACAGCACGGCGGCGACGTCGGAGCGGACGAGGCCGCGGCCGAGCGAGATCTTCTGCTTGGCATCGGCGGTGAGCCGCGTCGCCTTGCGGTTCAGATAGGGTTCGAGATCGAGCAGGCGGCCGATCTCGGCGACGCGCTTGTCGATTTCGGCCTTCGGCACGCCGCGGTTCTTCAACGGAAACGCCAGGTTCTGCCCCACCGTCATGGTGTCGTAGATCACCGGAAACTGGAACACCTGGGCAATGTTGCGCTTCTGGGTTGACAGCGGTGTGATGTCCTGGCCGTCGAACAGGATTTTCCCGCGCGACGGCGTGATGATGCCGGAGATGACGTTGAGCAGCGTGGTCTTGCCGCAGCCGGACGGCCCGAGCAGCGCATAGGCACCGCCCTGCCGCCAGGTCATGGTGACAGGCTTCAGCGCGAACGTGTCCTGCGGCGCATCATTGCCGCCGTAGGAATGGGCGAGATCGACGAGGTCAATGCGGGCCATGTCGCATCTCCCTCAGGAATTCGGCGCCGCGACCAGGCGGTCGGCGGCATCGAAGACAAAGACATCGTTGGGATCGAGCACGGCATCGATGGTCTGGCCGGGCTCGAACTCGTGCACACCGTGCAGCACCGCAACCCAGTTCGATCCGTCGCGGGTCAGATGCACGAAACTCTCCGAACCGGTGATCTCGGTCACCGTCACCGTGGCATGGAAGGCGTGGCGGTCGGCCTCGCCATTGGCGAGCGCGAGCTGATGCGCGCGAAAGCCGACGCGATAGGCGCCGTCGGCGAGCGACGAATAGAGGCCCGAGGCCGGCGAGGCCGTGCCGCCGGCATATTGGACAGAGCCGTTCTTCTTCTCGATGCCGACCAGATTGAGCGGCGGATCGGAGAAGACCTGCGCGACCCGCAAGGTCTGCGGCTGACGATAGACCCTGGCGGTCTCGCCGATCTGGAGCGCCTGGCCCTCCCACATGCAGACCGTGTTGCCGCCGAGCAGCAGCGCCTCGGTCGGCTCGGTGGTGGCATAGACGAAGATCGCCCCCGAAGCCTCGAAGATGCGCGGCAGTTCGGCGCGCAGCTCCTCGCGCAGCTTGTAGTCGAGATTGGCCAGCGGCTCGTCGAGCAGCACGAGATCGGCGCCCTTGACCAGCGCGCGCGCCATCGCGGTGCGTTGCTGCTGGCCGCCGGAGAGCTGGAGCGGCGTGCGCTTCAGGAACGGTTCCAGTCGCAGCAGTCTTGCGGCCTCCGCCACGCGCTGCTCGATTTCCGCGCGTGGCTTGCCCTGCACGCGCAGCGGCGAGGCGATGTTCTCGTAGACCGAGAGCGAGGGGTAGTTGATGAACTGCTGATAGACCATGGCAACCGAGCGCTTGCGCACGTCGACGCCGGTGACGTCCTTGCCGTTGACCAGCACCTTGCCCGTGGTCGGCTTGTCGAGGCCGGCGAGCAGCCGCATGATCGAGGTCTTGCCCGACAGGGTCGGCCCGAGCAGCACGTTGAGCGTGCCGCTCTCGAGCGTCAGCGAGACGTCGCGGATGTGGGGGACACCCTCGACGGTCCGGGTTACGTGGTCGAGTGTCACGCTCATGGGCGTCCTCCCGCTTCCAGCAGGGGACTTTGCGGCACAGCGTGGGTTGCAATCCAGTCGTTCAATGTCGCGATCTCGTCGGCAGATAGTCGCAGGCCAAGCTTGGAACGGCGCCAGACGACGTCCTCGGCGGTGGCGGCCCACTCGTTGGCCATGAGGTAGCGGACCTCGCGCTCGGTCAATGTCGCGCCGAACGCCTGGCCCATGTCAGCGGCCGATTTTGCATCGCCGAGCAGCTTCGCGGCACGGGTGCCGTAGGCGCGGGCGAGGCGGCGGGCATGCTCGTGGCTGAGGAAGGGATAGCCGCGCTGAAGCTCGGCGATCAGGCCGTCGACATCCGACACGCCCATGTCGCCGCCGGGGAGCGATGCCTTGCCGGTCCAGCCTTCGCGCGCTTTCGCACTGCGAAGATAGGGCGCGAGCCGTTCCAGTGCCTCTTCGGCGAGGCGGCGATAGGTCGTGATCTTGCCGCCATAGATCGAGAGCAGCGGCACGCCACCGGGCGTGTCGAGCTCGAACACGTAGTCGCGGGTCGCGGCCTTGGCCTCGCTGGCGCCGTCGTCATACAGCGGTCGCACGCCGGAATAGGTCCAGACCACGTCGTCGGACGTGACAGGCTTGGCCAGATATTCGCTTGCGGCCGTGCAGAGATACTGGATCTCCTCCGGAGTCGCCTTCACCTTGGCAGGATCGCCGTCATAGTCGCGATCGGTGGTGCCGATCAGCGTGAAGTCGTCCTGGTACGGGATCACGAAGATGATGCGGCCGTCGGCGTTCTGGAACATGTAGGCGCGGTCGTGGTCGTAGAGCTTCCTGACCACGATGTGCGAGCCCTGCACCAGGCGCACCTTGGCTTTCGCATTCACGCCGGCGCCGCGGCCGAGCACGTCCTCGACCCAGGGCCCGCCGGCATTGACCAGTGCCTTCGCCTGGACCTGTGAACGCTCACCGGTCAGCGTGTTGACCATGCTGACGGTCCAGATGCCGTCGGACTGCTTGATATCGGTGGCACGGGTGCGGGTGCGGATCTCGGCGCCCTTGTCGGCGGCGTCGCGCGCGTTGAGCACGACAAGACGGGCGTCGTCGACGAAGCAGTCGGAATATTCGAACGCGCGAGAGTAGCGATTCGGAATCAGCGGCTTGCCAACCTCGTCACGCCTGAGATCAACCGAGCGGGTCGCGGGCAACAGGTGGCGGCCGCCGATGTGATCATAGAGGAAGAGGCCGAGGCGCAGCAGCCAGGCCGGGCGCAGGCCGGCGTGATGCGGCAAAACGAAACGCAGGGGGCGGATGATGTGGGGCGCAATGCCCCAGAGGATCTCGCGCTCGATCAGCGCCTCGCGGACCAGGCGAAACTCGTAATATTCGAGATAGCGCAGGCCGCCATGCACCAGCTTGGTCGACCAGGACGACGTCCCGCTCGCCAGATCGTTCATTTCGCACAGGAAAACCGTGTTGCCGCGGCCCACCGCGTCGCGCGCGATGCCGCAGCCGTTAACACCGCCTCCAATGATGGCGAGGTCGAAAATACGATCCAACAGACGCATCCCCCGGCGACCACTCATTCCTTCGAGTGGCTACTTTCGTTTTTGATTAGATCACACCGAAAAACGAAAGCAAGATGAAAGAGAGGCGAAAGGAAGTGAAAGCGGAACATTTTGGTGGGCAATGCGATGCAAAAATCGGCAGTGGGAACGGCCAAGTTTAGAGAGCCAAGTGACGCGCGGTGTCCGACAGCATCAGCGAATGCTTCAAACCTTGAATGTAGCAACGTACCTACATATGACTTTCCATCGAATGAGATTTGGGTCAGGAGACGCAAAAAATGGTGACCACTCTCACCAGCCGGGAGTTCAACCACGATACCAGCGGCGCCAAGAAAGCGGCTTCGCACGGACCCGTCTTCATTACTGATCGCGGCCGCCCGGCTCACGTCCTGCTAACGATCGAAGATTATTTGCGTCTGACCGGTGGGCACATGAGCCTTGCAGAAGCCTTGGCGCAGGAGGGGACGGACTTTGATTTTGATCCGCCGCGTATGGCCGGCGGAATCTTCAAGCCCGCCGATCTCGACTGATGTTTCTGCTGGACACCAATGTCATTTCCGAACTGAGGCGGCCTGATAAGGCTCATCGCAACGTCATCGCTTGGGCCCATGCGATTCCAGCGGCGAGCTTCTTCATTTCGGCTATCTCGATCCTCGAAATTGAACTTGGCGCACGCCTGATCGAGCGCAAGGACGGGGCGCAAGCTGCCGTGCTGCGCAATTGGATCGACAATTACATCCTGGTTCGCTTCGAAGGCCGGATCCTCGCCATCGATACGGCCGTGACCCAGCGTTGTGCACAACTTCACGTTCCCAACCCGCGGGCCGAACGCGACGCTCTTATAGCGGCGACCGCACTCGTTCACGGCTTGACGATCGTTACGCGCAATGTGGGGGATTTTGAACCCACCGGCGTGCCCCTGCTCAATCCGTGGGACGACGTATAAGCCTATCTCAGCCGCACCACCGGTGCTGCTTCAGGCGCGGCGTCCTGCGCTTCGGCCTGGGAATCGTCGACCTCCCCCGCCTCCTTCGGCATCGCCGCCATCACCTCGATACCCCTGCTGTGGCAGATGGTGGCGAGGCGCTCGGGGAGCTCCTGATCGGTCACGAAAGTCTGGATCTGGCTGATATGGGCGATGCGGACCGGCGCGCTGCGGCGGAGCTTGGTGGAATCCGCGACCAGCATGACGCTGCGGGCATTGGCGATGATGGCCTGGGCCACCTGCACCTCGCGATAGTCGAAGTCGAGCAGGGCGCCCTCCTCGTCGATCGCGGACGCACCGATGATGGCGTAGTCGACCTTGAACTGGCCGATCAGCTGCGTCGCGGTCGAGCCGACCACGGCGCCGTCGGCGCGCCGCACCGTGCCGCCGGCAACCACCACCTCGATGCGCGGATGACGATAGAGCAGCATCGCGACGTTGAGGTTGTTGGTGATGACGAGCAGGTCCTCGTGCGAGGTCAGCGCGCTCGCAACTTCCTCGGTCGTGGTGCCGATGTTGATGAAGAGCGAGCAGCCGTTCGGGATCAGCGACGCGGCCGCAGCGCCAATGGCCTTCTTCTCGTCGGCGGCGACGAAACGGCGAGCCTCGTAAGCAAGGTTTTCGACACCGGAGGCAATGATGGCGCCGCCATGGACGCGGGTCAGCGAGCGGCGTTCGCAGAGATCGTTGAGATCCTTGCGGATGGTCTGTGCCGAAACCTCGAACTTGCGCGCGAGCTCTTCCACCATGACGCGGCCGGAGGCCCGCGCGATGTTGAGGATTTCGGCTTGGCGATGGGTCAATCCGGTCACGGCGATGGCCTCAAATCAGGATGCAGCATGGTGCGGCGGTTCGCGCCTTCGGTCAATGCGCGCGCCGATCACGGTTAACGATCGAGGCCTCTCACCATGCCATCGCAGCCGTGAGACGCGCCAGCAGTTCCGGATCGTCGAACGCACTGGCGGAGGTGACCGCGCCGGCGCCCACAAGGTCAGCATGGTTGAGGCTGGTCCGGATGCCGATGGTCGGAATGCCGGCAGCAGTTGCCGATTGCACGCCGGAACGGGAGTCCTCGAAGGCGATCGAGGCCGCCGCACTGCCGCCGACGCAACGCAGCCCTTCCTGATATGGAAGCGGATGCGGCTTGCCGTACGCCAGCTCATCGCCGATCACGATCGCCTTGAAGCGCTGCGTGATGCCGAGACCCGAGAGCAGCAGCTCGGCATTCAGACGCGGCGCGTTGGTCACCGCAACCATGGGAATGCCGGCGGCGTCCGCCCGGTCGAGCAGCGCCATCAGGCCCGGCAGCGGCTCGATCTGTCCGGCCACGAGCGAACGGAAAACCTCTTCCTTCTCGCCGAGGATCGCGGCGCGCCGCTCCACGGTTTCGCCGGGCAGAAATCGCTCGCCGATCGAGGCATTGGCAAAGCCTTGCAGCTCCCTGGAGAAGCGCGTGTGATCGAAGACATGACCGCGCGGCCCGAGCACCTGGTTGAACGCCTTGAGGTGCAGCGGGTCGGTGTTGGCGAGCGTACCGTCGATGTCGAACAGCAGCGCCTTGCTCATTCCGTTGCCGAAAGCCTCGATCATTTCCGTACTTTCCCGAATGCATGACCCATCAATGCGAAACACGTATCAATACAGCCTCCATCGCGCAATGACGCACGTGCATGACCATCACGCGACACTCGACAAAGGCGCGCGCGGCTGCAACACTCCGTGCAAGATCAAAAACGGAGGAAACGATGACGATCAATCGACGCGATCTGGCTCTCTCGACGCTCGCTGTTTCGACGCTCGCTGTTTCAGCGCTCGCACTCACCACACCGGCGTTCGCCGCTTCAGCGGACGAGGACGCCGTGGCGAAGAAGGTCGAGGCCTTCCGCCTGGCCCAGATCGCGGCCGACCCGAAGGCGCTCGGCGCGCTGTGCTGGGACGATGTGAGCTACAGCCATTCCAGCGGCAAGGTCGAGGACAAGGCGACCTTCATCGCCAACGCCACCGACGGCAAGTCCAAATTCCTGTCGATCGAATACAAGGACCCGACCATCAAGGTCGTCGGCCCCGCCGCGATCGTGCGCTTCCACTGGCTGGGCGAGCAGGAGATGGCGGCCGATGGGAAAAAAGTGTCGACCAACCTTCACATCCTGATGAACTGGCAGAAGCAGGGCGACGACTGGAAGCTGCTGTCGCGCGCTGCGACGAAGTTGTGATGTGACCCTTGCCCTCTCCCCCTGTGGGAGAGGGTGGCTCGCCATAAGGCGGCGAGACGGGTGAGGTATCTTTCCGCGAGCACAGAACCGTAGGGTGGGCAAAGGCGCGCCAGCGCCGTGCCCACCGCCTATCCGATACAGCAACAGAAGCGGTAGGCACGCTTCCGCCTTGCTCTTCGAGCTACGGCGGACAAGTCGCTTTGCCCACCCGACGCTCGACAAAATCAAGTGCGGCTGCAACAGTAGGCGCAAGATCAAGGATGGGGATATGATGACACTGAATCGCGATCAGGCTGCCACGACGGACCACGAGGCGGTGGCAAAGAACGTCGAGGCATTTCGCGTTGCCCAGATCGCGGCCGATCCGAAGGCGCTCGGCGCGCTGTGCGCGGATGATCTGAGCTACAGCCACTCCAGCGGCTTCCTCGAGGACAAGGCGGCCTTCGTCGCCAACGCCACCGACGGCAAGACCGTGTTCCTGTCGATCACGTACAAGGACCCGACCATCAAGATCGTCGGCCCAGCCGCGATCGTGCGCTTCCACTGGCTGGCCGAGATGACGACCGGCGGAGAGAAAGTGGCAAACAGCCTTTACATCCTGATGAACTGGCTGAAGCAGGGCGACGATTGGAAGCTGTTGTCGCGCTCCGCGACGAAGGTGTGATGCTTCGCTTGCCCTCTCCCCCTTGCGGGAGAGGGTGGCTGCCGCAAAGCGGCGAGACGGGTGAGGGGTTCTCTCCGCGAGCGAACCTCTCACAATTGAATTTATCGAAGCAGACCCCTGATCCGGCGCCATAGCCGAAGCTTTGCTTCGGCGTTCTCTTAAGAACGGCCGCCCCAGGGCGGCCTGTGCCACCTTCTCCCGCAAGAGGAGAAGGAATAGGCAGCGACATCAAGGGCTGCAAAAATTTCCGACCACGCTTTGCGCGTCGGACATCACCAGCGGAAAGCGCCTAGGCCGCTTCCTTCACATCGCCGTTAACCAGCTTGCGCGCGGCACGTTCGGCTTCGCGGGCGTTGCGGAAGAGCTGGCCTTCCAGGCGATTGAATTGGTGGGACGAGGCGAAGAAGCAGTAGCCGCCCTGCCCGCGAACGACGATGCCCGCGGTCTGTGAATTGACTTCGATGATGTAGCTGTCTGGCATGGCCCGTAGATTCCTCAGTGCGGGCAAATAACGACGACTTTGCGCAAAGGTTCCCAAGCGCAAATTGGTCGTTCCCACCCCGAATCGACGTGCAATGAAGTACGCCGGGACCTCATCCGTTTTATGACTGGTTGTTGGCGAAGGCGCGACGCGTTGACTCAGTCACGCCGCGTTTGGCGGGCCGCACATCTTCGTGAAATGGGGCAGAGCGTCGCGCGCGATTACGTCGCGATCGGCGGATCGTTGCGCTGGATCGCTTGCGGACGGCCGTCGTCGTCGATCGAGACATAGGTGAAATTCCCGTCGGTCACCAGGATCGGCTGAAGCTCCCTGCGCCGCAGCGCCCAGGCTTCGAGATGCACGGTCATCGAGGTGCGGCCCACACGCACGAGATTGGCATAGACCGACACGAGATCGCCGACATAAACGGCCTTGCGGAAATTCATCGCTTCGATCGCCACGGTCACGGTGCGCGACCGCGCGACCTTCGATGCGAACACGCCGCCACCGACGTCCATCTGGCTGAGCAGCCAGCCGCCAAAGATATCGCCGTTCGCGTTGGTGTCGGCAGGCATCGCCAGCGTGCGGATGCAGAGATCGCCGCGCGGCTCGGTGTCGGCCTGTTCGGTCATCTGACTCTCACTTGAAATTGTCCCAACCGGGATCGGGCGCAAAGCGCTCGCCGAATCGCTCGGCCAGCGTGCGCAGCGTCGATACGATATTTTCCACGCCGCGCGTGCGTGCATAGTTCAGCGGCCCACCGCGGAACGGTGCATAACCCGTACCGAAGATCATGGCGCCGTCGACCGTATCGGGATCATCGACGATGCCTTCGCGCAGGGCCGCGACGCAGACGTTCGACATCGGCAGCACCAGGCGGTCGATCATCTGGTCGGTGACGCGCGGGCCGGTGTCGGAGAGCGGTTGCTTTTCCGCCTTGCCGTCCTTCCAGACATAAAAGCCCTTGCCGGTCTTGCGACCGAGCTCGCCCTTGGCGACTTTTTCGCGCAACCACGCGGGCGTGGGCGGCAGCAAGTCACCGAACTTGGTGCGCAGCATGTCACCGACAGCGAGACAAATGTCGAGCCCGACCTGGTCCGCCAGCTCGATCGGCCCCATCGGCATTCCGAACTGCTCGGCCGCCGCGTCGATCAGGCGCTGGTCGGTCTTCTCGTCCAGCATCACCATCGCTTCCAGCATGTAGGGCGTCAGCGCGCGGTTGACGAGGAACCCGGGCGAGCTCTTCACCGGCAGCGGCAGACGGTCGATGGCGCCGACGAAGGCCATCGCCTCTTTCAGCACCTGCGCATCGTTGCCGTCATGGCTGACGATTTCGACCAGTTGCAACCGCGACACCGGATTGAAGAAATGCAAACCGACCAGCCGCTCCGGCCGCGCCAGCGTGGTGCGCAGATCCTGCAGCGGAATGCTCGACGTGTTGGTCGCAAGGATCGCGCCCGGTTTCATCTTCGGCTCAAGGCCGGCATAGACCTTTTGCTTCAATTCGAGCTTTTCCGGCACCGCCTCGATGATGAGATCGGCGTTGCGGACGCCTTCCCCATCCATGTCGGGGATCAGGCGATCCAGCGCATCGCGCACCTCGGTCGGCTTGCGGATGATCTTGCCGTAGAGCTCGGCGGCACGCTTTACCGCGCCCGCGATCGGTTCGGCCTTCATGTCGGCGAGCGAGACGCGCAGCCCCTGCCCGGCTACCCACGCCGCGATGTCGCCGCCCATGGCGCCGGCGCCGATGACGTGGACATGCTTGATGGTGTTGCCGCTGCCCGCCGTCTTCTTCATCTGCTCGCGCAGGAAGAACACGCGGATCAGGTTCTGCGCGGTCGGCGTCACCATCAATTTGGCGAAGGAGGCCTGCTCGGCCTTCAGCATCGCGGCCTTGCTGCCGCCATGGGCCTCCCAGAGGTCGATCAGCGCGTAAGGCGCCGGATAATGCTCGCGGGACGCCGCCTTCGCCGCCTCGGAGCGCATGCGCTTCGCCAAAAGCCCGCGCACCGGTCCGAAATTGGCCGCGCGCGTGAGAGCGCCGGGACGCGCCCGCTTCAGGCGACCGAACAGCGCGTCCTTCACGGCGTTACGGACGTGCCGCTCCTGCGTCAGGGTGTCGACGAGGCCAAGCGATCTGGCGCGGCGCGCATCGATGGTGCGGCCGGTCAGCATCAGCGCCATCGACTGGGTCGGATTGACCAGCGCCGTGAAGCGCGCGGTACCGCCGAGACCGGGATGCAGGCCCAGCATCACCTCCGGGAAGCCGAAGCGCGCGCCGTCGATGGCAATGCGTGACTGGCAGGCGAGCGCGACCTCGAGCCCGCCGCCGAGGCAGAAGCCGTGGATGACCGCGACCGTCGGCAGCTTCAACGCCTCCAGATGATCGACCACCGCATGCGCGGCGCGGATGCGGGTCTCGACCATCTCGGGATCGGTCGCGCCGCGGAATTCGTTGACATCGGCACCGGCGATGAAGCCGGACGGCTTTGCCGAGCGGAGCACGAGGCCGGCCGGGCGCTCGGTCTCGATCGCCGCGAGCACGGCGTCGAACTCCTCCATCACGTCCGAAGACAGTGTGTTGGCGCTGGCATCGGCGCGGTCGAACAGCAGCCAGGCGACGCCGTCGGCATCGCGCGTCAGCTTGAAATGCTTGTAGGGGCTGTCGGTCGCGGGCTGTGGCCCAAGCTCCAGCACGCGGTCGCCGAGCGCGGTCATGATCTTGGATTCCATGGTCACACCGCCTCGATCAGCATGGCGCCGCCAAGTCCGCCGCCGATACATTCGGTGGCCACGCCGCGCCGTGTGCCGAGCCGCTTCATCGCGTTGACCAGATGCAGCACGATGCGGTTGCCGGAGGTGCCGACGGGATGGCCGAGCGCGATCGCACCGCCGTCCACATTGAGCTTGTCACGGTCGATGTCGCCGGCGGCGCCATCGAGGCCGAGGATCTCGCGACAGAATTTGTCGTCGTTCCAGGCGGCGAGACAGCCGAGCACCTGCGTCGCAAAGGCCTCGTTCAGCTCCCAGGTGTCGACGTCCTGGATGGTCAGATCGTTGCGCTGAAGCAGCGGCGTCGCCGACATCACGGGACCGAGCCCCATGATGCCAGGATCGAGCGCCGCCCAGTTGCTGTCGACGATTGCAGCCTTCGGCGTCAGTCTGTGTTTCGCAACCGCCGCGTCGGAAGCAAGAATCACCCAGGAGGCGCCATCGGTGATCTGCGAGGAATTGCCGGCCGTGACCTGTCCCCACGGGCGCTCGAACACCGGTCTCAGTTTTGCCAGCGTCTCGGCCGTCGAGTCCGGCCGCACGCCGTCGTCATGGTCGAAAAACTTGCCGTCGCGGGAGAAGGCGGTCTCGACTTCGTCTTTTAGATAGCCTTCGGCTTGCGCATGCGCGAGCCGGCGATGGCTCTCGGCCGCGTAGGCATCCGACTGTGCGCGGGTGATGCCGAAGAGATGGCCGACGACCTCGGCGGTCTGGCCCATGTTGAGGTCGGTGATGGGATCGGTCAGCCCGCGCTCGAGGCCGATGATCGGCTTGAGATAACTTGGCCGCAGCTTGAACGCGGCGGCCATCTTCGCGGCCACACCCTTGGCGGTGGCAAGGCCTGCGAACCAGCGCACGCCGGAATTCGGCCAGACCAGCGGCGCGTGGCTCAACGCCTCGGTACCACCGGCGAGGATCATGTCGGCGTGGCCCTCGCGGATGTAGCGGTAGGCGGTGTCGATCGACTGCATGCCGGAGCCGCAATTGATCTGCACCGTGAAGGCGACCATGTCCTCGCCCATACCGAGCCGCAACGCGGCGACGCGGGCCGGGTTCATCTCGTCCGCGATCACGTTGACGCAGCCGAGGATGACCTGGTCGAAATCCGTTGGAGCAAATGGCTGGCGCGCCAGCAGGGGTCGTCCGCACTGCACGGCGAGATCGACCGGCGTGAACGGCCCCGGCCCGGAGCGCGCCTTCAAAAACGGCGTCCGGCTGCCGTCGACGATGAAAACCGGTCGTGCCATCAGCTCGCCGCCCTCTGCTCTCCGAGTTCCTGGAAGAACTGATGCACGTCGCCGGTTTTCTTGTAAATCGGCGACAGCGCCTCCGGCGCAAAATCGTCGACCTCGATCACCTTTGTGACGGCTTCGTGAGCCGCCGCGAGCTGCTCGCCTTCGGCCTGCGTGATCACGCCCTTGGCAACGGCGTCCTTCCAGTCGCTTAAATGTGCAGCACGCATGCGCTTGGCGATCGCATCCGCGCCCACCACCAGCTTGAACGCGCGCTCCAGCCGGGCAAAGCCGCCGTCATCGTCGACATGCGCCAGATCCGGCGTGAGACGCTCGCGCGCCGCCGACGGCTCCAGCACGATGCCGGCGCATTGGTGCACGACGCGGTCGGAGGGGCCGAGCACACGGGCGCCGAACGGCTGCACCACGAACTTGAGGATGATCGCGACGAAGCGGTTGGGCAGATTGGCCAGGATTTCGGCAAGCCGGTTCTCGATGGTCCGGAAGCCCGTCGCCATGCACCATTCCAGCGCGGCGAAATCTTCCTTCTGCCGGCCCTCGTCCTGCCAGCGCTTCAGCGCGGCCGAGAGCAGATACAGTTCGGAGAGGATATCGCCGAAGCGGGCCGACAGCATCTCCTTGCGCTTCAGCGCACCGCCGAGCGTCAGCAGCGCCATATCGGCGCAGAGCGCGAACGCCGCAGAGTAGCGCGAGAGCTGGCGATAGAATGGCGTGGCGTCGCCCGCATCTGGCGCCAGCGCGAAGGCACCGAAGGTCCAGCTCCGGCCGAAGGCGCGGAGCAACGTATTGAAGCTGTGGCTGACGTGCTTCCAGAAGGCCTTGTCGAACGCGGTGAGCCCGCGCTCGTGGTCGGCGTCGGCCAGCGCATTCATCTCGTCGAGCAGATAGGGATGCGCCCGGATTGCGCCCTGCCCGAACACGATGAGGTTACGCGTCAGGATGTTGGCGCCCTCGACGGTGATGCCGACTGGCACGGCGCGGTGCAGATTGCCGAGATAGTTTTGCGGGCCGTCGATCACGGCCTTGCCGCCATGGATGTCCATGGCGTCGTCGACCGCGATGCGCATCCGCTCGGTCGCGTGCAGTTTCATGATGCCGGAGATGACGGCGGGATGAACGCCGGCATTCAGCGCCGCGCAGGTCAGCCGTCGCGCCGCATCGAGCTGATAGGCGGTCGCCACGATCCGCGCGAGCGGCTCCTCGACGCCCTCGAATTTCGAGATGGAGATGCCGAACTGCTCGCGGATGCGGGCATAGGCGCCGGTGGTGCGCGCGGCGTAGGCGGCACCGGCCGCCGACAGCGACGGCAGCGAGATGCCGCGGCCCGCGGCAAGCGCGGTCATCAGCATCTTCCAGCCTTGCCCGAGCCGCTCTTGACCGCCGATGACATAATCCAGCGGAATGAAGACATCGCGGCCCCAGTTCGGGCCGTTCTGGAAGACCTGCATCGACGGCAAATGGCGCTGGCCGATCTCGACGCCGGGCAGATTGGTCGGGATCAGCGCCACGGTGATGCCGAGCTCTTCCTGGGAGCCTACGAGATGATCGGGGTCATAGGCCTTGAAGGCGAGACCGAGCAGCGTCGCGACGGGACCGAGCGTGATGTAGCGCTTGTGCCAGTTCAGCCTGAGGCCTGTGACCTCGCGCCCCTCGAACTCGCCCTTGCAGATGATGCCGGTATCGACCATCGAGGCGGCATCGGAGCCGGCTTCCGGACTGGTAAGGCCGAAGCAGGGAATGTCGCGGCCATCGGCCAGGCGCGGCAGCCAGCGTTCGCGCTGTTCCTTGGTGCCGAAATGCATCAGCAACTCGCCGGGCCCGAGCGAGTTCGGCACCATCACGGTGACGGCGGCGGCGATCGAGCGGGTCGAGATCTTGCGCACCACTTCCGAATGCGCATAGGGCGAGAAGCCGAGGCCGCCGAACTCCTTCGGGATGATCATGCCGAAGAATTTCTCGCGCTTGACGAAGGACCAAACCTCGGGCGGCAGGTCGCGCCATTCCCAAAAGATCTTCCACTCGTCGAGCATGGCGCAGAGCTCGTCGACGGGGCCGTTGAGGAAGGCCTGCTCCTCGTCGGCCAGCCGCGCTTGCGGCACCTTCAAGAGCTTCGACCAGTCAGGGTTGCCGGTGAAGAGATCGGCATCCCACCAGACGTCACCGGCCTCCAGCGCCTCGCGCTCGGTGTCGGACATCGCCGGCAGCACGCCGCGCGCCCAGGAGAAGATCGGCTTGGTGATTTTGTCGCGGCGGAAGCTCATGGCGGACCTCATGCATCGGCGCGGTTACAGGGCATTTTAGCGGAAACTGGCCGGGGCAAGTGAACACTTCGCGCGCAAAATGACGCGAATTGACGCGGCCGGGCGGCCGCCCCCGGGGACCATAACGGCCGGAGCGTGGGGGCAGTTCCGGGAGGGGGAAATGGGTCGCAATGTCTCCCCACGTCATTCCGGGGCGGCGCGCAAGCGTCGAGCCCGGAATCCATAACCACCATCGGGAGTATGGATTCCGGGCTCGCGCCTTGCGGCGCGCCCCGGAATGACGGCGGGGAGAGAGCTTGCCCGTCCTAATCCGGCCGGACCATCTCGAACATGTTTTCCGGCTTGATCTCGAAATAATCGCCTTGGCGGCCGGCGCGCACGATCGGGTGGGCGGCGGCGGTCTGGTAGACGCCATCCTTGATCATGGCCTTGTCGATGTGGACGGCGACGACCTCGCCGAGCGTCAGCCAGGCATTGGCCTCCTTGCCGTCGGCGCCCTTGAGGCGGACGATGTCGGAGACCTTGCATTCGAAGGCGACCGGGCTCTCGGCGACGCGCGGCACGTTGACGATCTTGCCGGGTACGGCGGTGAGGCCTGCGAGCTTGAACTCATCGACCTCGGGGCCGACATGCGCGGCGGTCGCGTTCATGTGCTTGGCCAGGTCCATGGTGGTGAGATTCCAGACGAACTCGCCGGTCTGCTTGATGTTCTCGACCGAGTCCTTCCAGTTGGTGGAGGAGAAGCCGATGATCGGCGGCACGTAGCAGAACGCGTTGAAGAAGCTGTAGGGCGCGAGGTTGACGTGGCCCTTGGTGTCGCGGGAGGAGATCCAGCCGATCGGCCGCGGCGCGATGATGGCGTTGAAGGGATCGTGCTTGAGGCCGTGGCCCTTGGAGGGCTCGTAGAAGTGAAGGTCTTTGTCGGTCACGCTGGCTTTCCCCTGCTCGTCATTGCGAGCGCAGCGAAGCAATCCAGAATCCCTCCGCGGAGGCACTCTGGATTGCTTCGCTACGCTCGCAATGACGGAGTTTGTTGATCTGTCATCGCCGGCCACCCGTTCGGGGCGGTCGGCCTGCTTTATAGAAGGAAATTCCCCCGCCCGTCAGTGGCGCGGGGACAGACCCGCGATGACGAAATCGATCATCTGGTCGATGCTCGGGCCCGGCTTGTTGGCGCACTGGGCGATCATCTGGGGGTGGAAGAAGCGCATCATCGCGGTGCAGGCGCAGAGCGAGGCCAGTTGCAGGTCCGGCGCCTCGAACTCACCGGTGGCCGTGCCTTGCGCGATCACCTGGCCGATCACCCCGGCGATACATTCCATATGGGTGACGCAGACGTCCCAGTCCTCCTGCATCGCGATCTCGACCATCTCATGCAGCTTGGAATCACCGACATAACGCTCGGTATTCATGCGATGGATGGTGGTCAGCAGCTCGCGGAAACGCTCCTTCACCGGACCGGGCTTCGCCACGATCCGCTGCGCCTCGAGCTCGACCTCGCCCATCAGGCCTCGTGCCACCGACTGGTGGATCGCCTTCTTCGATTCGAAGAAGCGATACACGTTGGCGGGGCTCATCCTGAGCTCCTTGGCGATGTCTCCGACCGTGGTCTTCTGATAGCCGATCACGCGGAACAGCCGCTCGGCCACCTCGAGAATACGATCCCGGGTGTCGCCTTCGATATGTTCCGCAACCAGTGTCATGTGTCAGGACTCATTCGTCAGTACTTCATCCCACTTATTCAGCCGCTTCAGCAAGCGGAATAGCGGGATGATCATCGCTCCCATGCTGCGGCGCGGGAGGTTGCTCGGCCGAACCGGCCTCGTCCAGGCTCTTCCTGAACCACAGGGCGTAGAGGCCCGGCAGGTACAGCAGCGTCAGGAACGTCGCCACAAACAGGCCTCCCATGATCGTGATCGCCATCGGGCCCCAGAAGGCCGAGCGCGACAGCGGGATCATGGCGAGGATCGCGGCGAGCGCCGTCAGCACCACCGGACGGGCGCGGCGGACGGTGGCCTCCACGATCGCCTCGCGGCGGGTGAGGCCATGCGAGACGTCGGTCTCGATCTGGTCGACCAGGATGACCGTGTTGCGCATGATCATGCCGGCGAGCGCGATCAGGCCCAGCAGCGCCACGAAGCCGAACGGAGCGTTGGCGACGTTGAGGCCGAAGGAGGCACCGACGATGCCGAGCGGCGCGGTCAGGAACACCAGGATCAGGCGCGAGAAGCTCTGCAGCTGGAACATCAGCAGCGTCAGCATCACCATGACCATCAGCGGGAAGAGAATGAAGATCGAGGCATTGCCCTTGGCGGATTCCTCGAACGCACCGCCCGCTTCGATGCGGTAGGCCGGCTCGAGATTGTCCTTGATCGCCTTCAGCTTCGGCGCGATCTGGCCGGTGACGTCGGGCGCCTGCACGCCGTCGACGACGTCGGAGCGCACGGTGATCGCCATGTCGCGGTTGCGCCGCCACATGATCGGCTCCTCGTGGGAATACTCGATCTTGGCGACCTGCTGGAGCGGCACGGCCACGCCGTTGCGCGACGTGATGGTGAGATCGCCGACGCCACCGAGGTCGAGGCGTTCGGACGGGATCGCGCGTGCAACCACGCCGACCTTCTCGATGCCGTCGCGGATGGTCGTGACCGGCGTGCCCGAGATCAGCAGCGCGAGCGCCTGCGAGACGTCCTGCGGGGTCAGGCCCATGGCGCGGGCACGATCCTGGTCGACGACGAGCTTGAGGAACGGCGACTGCTCGTTCCAGTCGAGCTGGACGTCCTTGACGCTCTTGTTCTGCCGCATGACGTCGCGGACCTGGTAGGCGATCTCGCGCACCTTGTTGGCGTCGGGGCCGATCACGCGGAACTGCACGGGGTAGCCGACCGGCGGACCGAAATTGAAGCGGTCGACGCGAACGCGCGCCTCGCTCAGCATGCCGTCAGCAGCTGCGCCCTCGATCTTGGCCTTGATGCGCTCGCGCGCCTCGACGCCCTTGGCGACGATGACGATCTCGGCAAACGCCTCGTTCGGAAGCTGCGGGTTGAGGCCGAGCCAGAAGCGCGGCGAGCCCTGGCCGACATAGGATGTATAGGTCTCGATGTCCTTGTCGTCCTTGAGCAGCGTTTCGGCCGTCTTCACGGCCTTCTCGGTGACGTTGAAGGCGGTGCCCTCGGGCAGGCGGAGCTGGAGGAACAGCTCGGGCCGCTCCGACAGCGGGAAGAACTGCTGTTGGACATGACCGAAGCCGACGATCGAGGCAATGAAGATACCGACGGTCGCCGCCACCACGGTGATGCGGTGATTGACGCACCATTGCACGATGGCGCGCAGGCCGCGGTACATGCGGGTCTCGTAGACCGCGTGCGGATCGTGATTGTGGTGCACCTTGATGTTGGGCAGCAGCATGACGCCGATATAGGGCGTGAAGATCACCGCCACGAACCAGGAGGCGACCAGCGCGATCGCCACGATCCAGAAGATGCTGCCGGCATATTCGCCGACCGCGGAATTGGCAAAGCCGATGGGGAGGAAGCCAGCGGCCGTGACCAGCGTTCCCGTGAGCATCGGAAACGCGGTGGATTCCCAGGCAAAGGACGCAGCGCGATAGCGATCCCAGCCCTGCTCCATCTTCACCACCATCATCTCGACCGCGATGATGGCGTCGTCGACGAGCAAGCCGAGCGCAATGATCAGCGCACCCAGCGTGATGCGGTGCAGGTCGAGCGACATCATGTTCATGACGACGAAGACGATACCGAGCACCAGCGGCACCGACAGCGCGACCACGATGCCGGTGCGCCAGCCGAGTGCCAGGAACGACACGAACAGCACGATGACGAGCGCTTCCATGAAGGAGTGTACGAACTCGCCGACGGCGTGCTCGACCACCTTGGGCTGGTCGGCAATCAGCTTGACGTCGATGCCCTGCGGCACGGCCTTAATGAACTCGGCGGTGGCTTTCTCGACCTCCTTGCCGAGCTCGAGGATGTTGGCGCCCTTGGCGGTGACGACGCCGATGCCGATGGCGGCCTTGCCTTCCTGCCTGACGATGAAGCTCGGCGGGTCGACATAGCCGTGGGTGACGGTGGCGATGTCGCCGAGGCGGAACACACGGCCGTTGCTCTCGACCGGCGTCTCGGCGACGGCCTTGGCGCCGTCGAGCGCACCGGTGACGCGCAGCGGCACGCGCTGCGAGGAGGTCTCGACCGTGCCTGCCGGCGTCACGTTGTTCTGCTTGGCAAGCGAATCGAACAGCGCCTGCGGCGTGATGCCGAGGGTGGCGAGCTTGGCATGCGAGAATTCGACGAAGATGCGCTCGTCCTGATTGCCGTAGACGTCGACCTTGGTGACGCCGGGCACCTTCAGCATGCGCTGACGGAAGCCTTCAGAGACCTTCTTGAGCTGGGCATAGTCGGCGCCGTCGCCCGTCATCATATAGAGGATGGAATCGACGTCGGAGAACTCGTCGTTGACGACGGGTCCGAGAATGCCCGTGGGCAGCTGGCCCTGCACGTCCGCGAGCTTCTTGCGCAGCAGATAGAAGAGATAGGGCACGTCCTTCGGCGGCGTGGAATCGCGGAAGGTGACCTGGAGCGCGGTGAAGGCCGGCTTGGAGTAGGTCTGCACCTTCTCGAAATAGGGCAGTTCCTGGATCTTCTTCTCGATGGGATCGGCGACCTGGGTCTGCATCTCCTGCGCAGTCGCGCCCGGCCAGATCACGGAGACGTTGACCACCTTCACCGTGAAGAACGGATCCTCGGCACGCCCGAGCTTCTGATAGGAGAAGAAGCCGGCGACGCCGAGGATGATCATCAGGAACAGGACCAGCGTCGGATGGCTGACGGCCCAGGCCGAAAGATTGAAGCGCTTCATCGCTCTCTCCGAAAGACGATCCAGTTGCAAAAAACGACAGCCGCTCTGTTCAAACCGTCGTCGCGAGGCAGCGAAGCAACCCAGGGGGCTGGGCAGGTTCTGGATCGCTTCGCCGCTTCAGCCCCGGCATTTGCGCCTGGGCCGAAACTCACCTCACACGACGTAACTCGTAACAACGCTTAGAAAGAAAGCGACGAGACGATCCGCACCCGCTGGCCCGGATCGAGCTTCTGCACGCCGAGCGCGACGATCTTCGCGCCCTCTTCCACGCCACCGGTGATGACGACGTAGTTGCTCTCATAAGACTTCACGGTCACCGGCTTCAGCGTGATCGCACCGTTGTCGTCGACGACATAGAAGGAGGGCTTGTCACCTTCGTTGAACAGCGCCGACAGCGGCAGCCGCGCAACGCGCTCGGTCGCGGCGTCGGACAGTGTCAACGTCGCGGTCATGCCGAGCGAAACCTTGTCGTCGGCCTCGGGCAACGAGAACTTTGCAAGATAGGTGCGCGTGGCGGAATCCGCCGTGGGCGCGATCTCGCGCAGCTTGGCCGCGTATTTCTTGCCCGGCTCCGACCAAAGAGTGACGCTGGCGGCGCCCGACTTGGCACGTCCGACCAGCGTCTCAGGGATCGCGACGACCGCTTCCTTTTCGGCAAAGCGGGCGACACGGATCGAGGTCTGGCCTGCGGAAACCACCTGGCCGGGCTCGATCAGCGTTGCGGTGACGACGCCACGGGCGTCGGCGTTGAGCGTCGCGTAGGAAAGGGAATTCTTGGTGAGCTCGACCGCGCGCTCGGCCCGGTTCAGGCGCGCGCGGGCCTCGTCGGCGGATGCCTTGCTCGAATCCAGCTGCGCGTCGGTGGTCCAGCCCTTGGCCTTCAGATCCTTGGCGCGCTGCTCGGCAGCGGCGGCCTGGGCCAGCACGCCGGTCGCGGCGGTCTGCTCGGCGACGGACTGCTCGGCCTGGAGCTTCAGATCGACCTCGTCGAGGGTCGCGAGCGGCTGGCCGATCTCGACGGTCTGGCCGACCTCGACCAGACGTTTTGCAACTTTGCCGGCGACGCGGAAGCCGAGATCGCTCTCGATCCGGGGGCGAACGGTCCCGACGAAGCTGCGCTCCGGCGTCTCGGCACCATAATGGGCCGTTGCGACCAGAACCGGCCGCGGCGGCTCGGCTTTTTCGGCCACGGTGTCATTGCACCCGGCCAGGGCGGCGGCCATCAAGGCCAGCGATACGCCCGCCAACAGTCTGGAATAGTTGGACAAAACCGACTGAACGAACATCGGAGGACACTCCTGCGGCTGCAATGAGAGGAATGTCGACTAATCACTGATAAAAGTCAATATTCGTCAGTCATCAGGAAAGCGTGATCGTTAAGGGGTGGTAACGATTGGAAGACTGCAGCCGCAAAGGTGCTATCGTAGGGTGGGCAAAGTGGAGCGTGCCCCCGAGATCGGGCTGATCGGGGGAGAGGGTGGGCACGGCGCTTTACGCCTTTGCCCACCCCACGAGGCTAATGCCTCACCGCCCCTGCTCCACAAACTCGTGCTTGGTCTCGTGGCCGCCGACAAACACAAGGATGCCTGCGAGCAGCGGCAGGACGGCGAGTACGAGCAGGCCAGTCGAGGTCTGCCCCGTCGCTTCCTTGACCCAGCCGATCAGATAGGGACCGCCGAAGCCGGCGAGGTTGCCGATCGAATTGATCAACGCGATGGCGCCGGCCGCGGCCGTACCGGACAGCCAGGCAGTCGGCAGGGTCCAGAACACGCCGAAGCAGCAGAACACGCCGATCGCCGCCACCGTCAGCGCCACCATCGTCATGGTGGGATCGGTGAGATAGGAGGAGACGGCGAGCGCGACGGCCGTGAGCAGCAGCGGCGCGCCGACATGCTTCACGCGCTCGCGCGTGGCATCGGAATGTCGCGCCCACAGGATCATGGCGATGGTGCCGAACAGATAGGGGATCGCGGTGACGAAGCCGGTCTGGGCGTTGGTGAGGCCGAACGCCTTGACGATCTGCGGCAGCCAGAACTGCATGCCGTAGAGCGCGCCGACGAAACCGAAATAGACCAAGCTCAGCATGATCACCTTCGGCGACGACAGCGCCTCGCCGAGCGACAAATGCTTCACCGCCTGCTTGGCCGCGATTTCCGAATCGAGCCTGGCCTTGAGCCAGGCCTTCTGCTCGGCCGAGAGCCAGTCCGCCTTCTCCGGTCTGTCGGTGAGGTAGAACCAGGTGACGATGCCGAGCAGCACCGAGGGGATGCCCTCGATGATGAACAGCCACTGCCAGCCCTTCAGGCCCATCATGCCGTCGAGCCCGAGCAGCAGGCCCGAAACCGGCGCGCCGATCACGGTTGAAACAGGAACGGCGATGGCGAAGGCTGCGAGGAAGCGGGCGCGATACTCCGCCGGATACCAATAGGTGAGATAGAGAATGATGCCGGGGAAGAAGCCGGCTTCGGCGACGCCGAGCAGGAAGCGCAGCACATAGAAGCTGGTGACGCCGCTCGTCAGCGCCATCAGCGCCGAGATGATGCCCCAGGTCACCATGATGCGGGCGATCCAGCGGCTGGCACCGAACTTTTCCAGCGCGAGGTTGCTCGGCACCTCGAAGATGAAATAGCCGATGAAGAAGATGCCGGCGCCCCAGGAGAAGATCAGCGGTGTGAACTTCAGCTCCGCGTTCATGGTCAGTGCGGCGAAGCCGAGATTGACGCGGTCGAGATAGGAGAAGAAGTAGGCCAGCACCAGGAACGGAATCAGGCGCCAGGAGATGGCGCGGATGGTCGAGGTCTCGATGTCCGACTTGGGCGAACCGGTCGAACCGGCATAGGTCGTGGTCTGGCTCATGGCTTTCCCCCGGGTTATTGCTTTTGTGAGCTGATCCGGGGTTTTCAGCATCGCAGGCAAAGAGTCAATGGAGCAAGCAATGCACGCGGCGCAACCGGTCAACACCATTGCGCCGCGGCGGACATCGCTGATCCGCGCCAGCCTCGCGCTGGTGGTGATCGCCTGCGGGCTGAGCTTGCGCTGGTACGGCTTTCCGCTCGGCCTGCCTGCGTTCGTCGTGAAGTATGGCGGCTCGCTGCTGTGGGCGACGATGGTGTTTCTGCTGGTCGGGGTTTTGCTGCCGCGGCTGACGCGGACGCAAATTGCAGCCATTGCGCTGGCGATCGCGGTCATGGTCGAATTCTCGCGGCTGGTGCATACGCCGTGGCTCGATGCGTTCCGGCTGACGACGGCCGGCGCGCTGCTGTTGGGGCGCATCTTCTCGCTGTGGAATCTGGTGGCGTATGCGATCGGGATTGCGTTTGGGATTTGGATCGATCGGCTGGCCGAGAAGCGTAGGGTGGATTAGCCCGCGGCTGCGCGAAGCGCAGTCCGCTGGCGTAATCCACCGCTTTCGCCTCCGCGGAGACAAACAGTGGTGGATTACGCCTTCGGCTAATCCACCCTGCGATCCTCACTCTTCCAATTGAAACCGCGCGAACCGATCGAGCTCGTCCTCGATCTTGCCCTTGAGCTCCTTGCGCCCCGCGGTCTTCTTGCCCTGCCCGACCCAGGTCCATTTCTGCATCAGGAGCGTCTTGCCTTGCCGGTCGGTCTTGAGGTCGAGGGCTGCGACGATCTCGTCGCCGACCAGCACCGGCAGCGCGAAATAGCCGAGCTTGCGCTTGGCCTTCGGCACATAGGCTTCGAACAGATGATTGTAGCCGAAGATGAGATTGGTGCGCTTGCGCTGGATGATCAGGGGATCGAACGGCGAGAGGATGTGAACGAGATCGGGTGAGACCTCGCCGCTCGCGTCAAGCGCCGCGGGCGTCGCCCAATGCTCCTGCTTGCCGGCGCCGTCGATCGCGACGGGCACGAGTTCGCCGCGGCGGACGCGCGACGCAATCAGGCTTGCCACCGCCTTCTTGCTCGGCGCATCCAGATGGCAGATCGAATCCAGGCTCACGGCGCCTTGCGAGCGAAGCGCGCGGTCGAGCAGATAGGCCGTGATGTCTTTCGTTGAGGCCGGCTTCGGCAGCTTGTCCCAGCCGAAATGCCTGGTCATCAGCTCATAGGTCTTGAGCATGCCCTGACGTGCGCTGACGGTCGCGACGCCGGTATAGAAGGCGAGCTGCAGCGCCCGCTTGGAGGGCTTTCGGCTCTGCCAGAGATGCTCCTTCTCGGTGAGCACGTCGTCCTCGATGTCACGGATCGTCAGCGGACCGGCCCGCAAGAGCCGCATCACCTTGCGCGTGTCGGCCGGCGTCACCGAGGCGTACCATCGATGGCCTTCGCGCTTGTGCTCGCGCATCGCCGGCAGAAAGAAGCGGAAGTCGTTGGCCGGCACGTAGGACAGCGCATGGGTCCAGTATTCGAACACGCTTCTGTCGATGCTCTGCGCCTGACGCAGGTCCGCGCGTCGGTAGGACGGGATGCGGCTGAACAGGATGTGGTGGTGGCTGCGCTCGATGACGTTGATGGTGTCGATCTGGACATAGCCGAGATGGGCGATGGCATCCGCCACCGCGGCCGCGCCTTCCCCGAACGGCATGCGCTCATCCAGCCGCTGGGCATGCAGCCAGATCTGCCGGGCCTGCGTCGTGGTGAGTGGAAGCGGTTTGGGCGCGCGTGACATTGCAGGAGGCAATGTAGCGGGATTCGCGGGAAGGCATAGAAGCATCCAAGGAAAAACCGCGCTGCCAACTGCTGACAGCGCGGCCCGATGCTGTGCGCCTCGCGCTTACTTCATCATCATCGCCTTCTGCGCTTTCATGTAATGCATGCAGGCGCCCTTCATCTTGCCGTTGCTCATGTCCGTGTTGGCCATGGCCATTTCCTTGTTGGCCGCCATCTTGCCGGGTGTGTCGGGCGTACCGCCCATCATGGCGGCCGACTTCATCATGTTATCGCTGGTGCAGGCCATCATCGCGGCGGACGCGGGTGAAAAAGCGAATGCCAAAAGAGCTGCGGCTGTGAGCAAGGTCTTCATCGAAAATTCTCCTGCATGAAACGAAACCGGCGTCATACCGGCAATCGTAACTACGTTTGCGCTGGCGGCTTTGTTTCGCGGAGAAGGATTTTTTCTTGCTGCGCTTGCGAAGGGGATTGGCCTAACGGCCGTCCTTCGTCGCATTGGACCGGTCGCTCACGCTGCCCGTGGCAATGTCCGGCTCGCACGACGCCTTGCCGCGCCCCTCCGCCTGGCAGCGGTAGACGCTGCCGGTGAGGCGGTCGACCAGCCACATGGTCTCGTCGGTGGGCGCCTCGAAGCCGACATAGCGGGAGGTGAGCCCCGTGATCAGCGTCGACAGCAGGATCGCAAGCGCGATCATCGCCGCACCGATATAGATCGGCATGGCATTCAGAGAAACGGTCCGATCCGGCGGGCCATTGCGATAAAACTGATAATCACTTGGCCTCGGCACTGGATGGAACTCGGCTCCCTTCGTTTGGGGCAATCGGCGAAGGGCTCCTGCTAGTCGTGCATGTGGCCGATTTCTTGTTCGCGGGCGGGCCATGCCGCGACGGCTTTGCGACGATCGATGTGCGCAGGTTTCCGCGACGCCCACCGGACTTTTCGCCAGCCCCGGAACAGGTGGTGCGCCCTATTCCCCACCCATCGGGCGAACGCGCGGTCCTCGACGTGACCTGTCGCACATAGGGGACCGCCGCGGCTTGAACCGGAGGCGCAGTGCGCACGACCACCACTATTCGCATGATCGTCCCCCTCGTCGGGGCGAGAAGGAAAGATCCCCGATCCTGCGCCCGAAACACCCCGAAATGCGCTAGACTGAGCCCATAAGCTCCTGCCAACACCGTGATGAGGATCACATCAGGGCTTTTGAACCTGCCCTAGGCTCGCAGCATCAAATCGCCATCAGGCGTAACAGCGAGGATATCACAATGACCCGTTTTGATAAGTTTTTTGCACTGAAGGCGATCACTCTGACGGCCGCACTGTCGATGACGGCGGGCCTGGCCCTGGCCGGCGACAACAACATCTCGTCCGACAAGATCCTGGACGCATTGAAGTCGAAGCCCGCGACCCGCGGCCTGTCCGTCGGTCCGCAGGCCGATCCGGCGGTGCAGGCGAAGGAAAGCACCTTCCTCAACACCGTACGCAACCGCTCGACCCGGTCGCTCTCGACCGGCGAGCGCGAGCAGATCGCCGAGTTGGCTGCGACCAAGCCGAAGATCGATCTGGAAATCCAGTTCGAGTACAACTCGGCCGACATCGCCAAGACCTCGGTGCCGTCGGTACAGGCGCTCGGCAAGGCGCTGTCCGATCCGTCGCTGAAGGGTTCGACCTTCGTGGTCGCCGGCCACACCGATGCGGTCGGCGGCGAGGACTACAATCAGGGGCTCTCCGAGCGCCGCGCCGACACCATCAAGAAGTATCTTGTCGAGAAGTACGGCCTCACCGGCACCGACCTCGTCACCGTCGGCTACGGCAAGACCAAGCTGAAGGACACCGCCAACGGCGCCGACCCGGTCAACCGCCGCGTCCAGGTCGTCAACATGGAAGCCAAGACGACGGCGTCGAAGTAATCTTCGATCGATCGTTAGACGACACACGCCGTCTGCCATTTCCTCCGGCAGGCGGCGTTGTCAGATCCAGCTCTGGAACAGCATCAGCCGGTTGAACATCTGCATCGACGTGCCGATGAAAGCCGCCGAGATCGGCAGCATCACCGCGAAGCCTGCGGCCGCGACGCCGACATAGGCCCACAGCAGCCAGCGCGGCAGGCCCTTCCTGCGCAACACATAGACCAGCGCGAGCGATGCAACAGTCGCGGCCGGCAGATAATAGTAGATGAAGCCGAGCGTGCGCGGCAGCAGCGCCCAGGCGAGCCAGCAGCCGAAATAGAACACCGCGATCAGGAAGGCGTCCCAGCGGCGCGCGACGATGAAGTCGCGCAGCACCACCACGAGCGCGAGCAGCGCCGGCCACGCCACCAGCGGATTGCCGAGGAAGACGATCGCCGAGACGTTGTTCTCCGCGGTCTTGTCGAACAGGAACCACACCGGGCGCGCCAGCAGCGGCCAGGACGGCCACGAGCTCATATAGGTATGCCCGGCGATCGCAGTCGTCGTGTTGTCGGTAAAGATCCGGCGCTGCGCCTCGATCAGATCCGACAGCGACAATCCGTAGAGCGGAACGAACGCGGCAAGATACGTGATCGCCGGCAAGACCGCGAAGCAGAGCACGGCATGATTCAGCCTGAAGCCGGGCCAGAGGTCGGGCCGATACCAGTCGTCGGGCCTCGCGTCGGCAAACAGCATGCGCCAGCCCTGCATCAGGCGGATCACCGCGACGATCACGATGCAGACACCGAGCGGGAACAGGCCGCTCCATTTGCATGCGGCTGCAAACCCGAACAACGCCCCCGCGAGCGCAAACTGCGCGTGCGGCCGGTCCCTGCGAAATCCGTGCATGAAGGCCGCGATCGCGAGCAGGCCGAATCCGAGCGCGAAGACGTCGAGCATCGCGATGCGCGCCTGCACGTAGACCATCTGGTTGAACGCCGCGATCAGCGCAGCGGCGATCGCAGGCCCTTGCGCGACGAACAGCGCGAGGCCGCACAGATAGACCGCGACGATCGCGAGTGCGCCGAACAAGGTTGCCGGATAGCGCCAGCCGAACGCATTGTCGCCGAAAGCCGCAATCGATGCCGCGATCAGCTCCTTGGCGAGCGGCGGATGCATCGGATTGAGCATCGGCTGTGACAGCGACGGCGCCAGCATCTGCCGCGCCGCAGGCACATAGTGCACCTCGTCGAAAACGAACTTCTCGGGAGAAGCCAGACCGATCAGCAGCGCAAGATGGGCAATCAGGAAAATCGCGACAGCGATTACTGCGCTCTGCGACACCTTCGGAACCACAGGCAATTCGATCTGCTTTTCTGGGGACATTTTGCGTGGCAAATTTGCGTCACCGCCGACAAAAATAAAGTTCGCAGTTTTCATTGAACGCATTCTGCCGCGGCTGTCACTAAGCATAACGCACGTACTGCGCCGCTTGTGATAATTTCGCCACATCAGAAGCGCGCGCGATCCGGTACGATCAGGGACATATCGATCGGTTGCGAAATGAATTTGCGTTTCTGGTTTTTCTCCACTCTGTTGCCGGCTGCTTTGTGCGCGGCGCCTTGCGCGCAGGCGCAGACGCGCGTCGGCGAAGCCGTCGTGGTCCGGAACGACGTGGTGCGCGTGGCCGCGACCACGACACCGATCAGCGTCGGCGACAGCATGCTGCGCGACGAAACCGTGCGCACCGGCGCCGACAGCGCGGCACGCTTCGTCATGGCCGACAGCACCAACCTCTCACTGGGGCCGGGCGCGACGCTGAAGCTCGACCGCACCGTCTTCAACGACGAGCACAGCTATCGCGACGTCGCGATCCGCATGACCACCGGCGCATTCCGTTTCGTCACCGGACATTCGGAGAAGACCGCCTACAAGATCACGACGCCGCTCGCCACCATCGGCGTGCGCGGCACCACGCTCGACATCCTCTCCCAGCGCGGACGCTCCGTCGTCGTGCTTCAGGACGGCGCCGCCAGCGTGTGCACCACAAATTCCCAATGCGTGCAGCTCACCCAGCCCGGCGACACCGCGGTCATCACCTCGGCCGGCGGAAAGGTCAGCATCACCAAGACCAACACGCCGCCCTGGACTTTCGCCGCCAACTGCGCGGCGAGTGCCGGGCTGTGCTCGGTCACGCAGTACGCGGCCGCCTCGCCGACCATCACGCCCGCCGTCCAGGACGACGGCATGCTGTGCGGGCGGTGATGATGGTGAAACTCAACCTTAGGCGCTTCATCCTTGCCGCTGCGCTGACCGCAACCGCTGCGTTGGCGCTCGTGGCGTCCGCTGCGCGTCCGGCGGCAGCCGCAGTGGCGTGCGAGTCCGAGTGCAGCGAGCCGAATCCCAACCCTTCCCCGACCTATTCTCCATCGCCGTACCCGTCACCAACCTATTCACCATCCCCGACCCCCACACCGACCCCGGCGCCCTCGCCTTCGCCGAGCCCCTATCCGTCGTCCTCGCCGAGCCCGTATCCGCCGCCACCGACCGGCCCAACCGGCGCCGATTCCAGCGGCAATTCGATCGGCGGCCTCGCCAACCAGCGCTTCAACCAGATGATCACCAACCGGGTGCTCGGCACGGTGCTGCTCGGCGTCAACGAGCAGGTCAATTGCAGCGACTGCATCAGCGCGTTCGGCTCGGCCGGCTCGTTCTCGGCCGGCATCCACGGCCGCAAGGAGCTGACCAACAATCTGTCGCTGCTCGCCGGCATCGCCTACACGCAATACAACGAGGGCGGCTACCACATCACCAGCGCGCCGATCGGCGCCTTCGCGCTGCGCTATGACTTCACCGACTGGGGCTCGTCGCGCCCGTTCTTCGACGTCGGCACCATCCTGACGCCGTGGGAGAAGGCGCGCTACACGCGCAACTACAACACCAGCCTGGGCCCGGTGACCGTGACGGGCTCGACCAACGCCTCCAACTATGCCGTCTACGGCCGCGCCGGCTGGATGAGCCGCGTGTCACCGCGCGACGAGGTCGCGGCTTCCATCGAAGTCTGGCAACTCTGGCAGCGCGTCTCCGGCTATTCGGACAGCGCGGTGGCGTTCAATCCGTTCGACGCCAATATTGCGACCGGCACCGACCGCACCAGCCTGGTCAAGATCGGCGCCCAGTGGACGCATCTGTTCAGCAACAACATCGAGACCAACATCAATGGCGGCTGGGTGCAGTCCTTCGCCAGCCACAGCGGCATCGTCGCCACCGTGACCGGCGACGGCGTGGTGGTGCCGACCATGGGCAACCAGGGCTGGTTCGAATATGGCGGCCGCCTCGGCTTCCGCGTGCAGAAGGGCTGGGTCGTCGATCTGTTCGCGAACGGCACGCTCGGCCCGCAGCCGGTGGGAAACACCATTCACGGCGGCGTGGGACTGAGGATCAATTATTAGCCGGCGGTTTGGTACGCGCAAAGCAGCCTCCACTTCCGCTGTCATGCCCCGGCTTGACCGGGGGCATCCAGTACGCCGCAGCCCATCCACTTCAATCATGACCGTCTCGGAGTACTGGATCGCCCGGTCGAGCCGGGCGATGACATCTATCGTGTAGCGAGAAAGGCCAAAATCACGCCGCCGACTTGCCCTCGAATGCTTGCCTCAGCACGTCCACATCCAGCTTCACCATCTTCATCATCGCCTGCATCGCGCGCGCGGCCGCGGCCTTGTCGGGGCTCGACAGGAATTCGAACATCACCTTCGGCACCACCTGCCAGGACACGCCCCAGCGATCGCTGATCCAGCCGCACTGCTGCTCCTTGCCGCCATGGGCGAGGAACGCGTTCCAGACGCTGTCGACCTCGGCCTGATCGTCGCAATGGATCATCAGCGAGAGCGCGTGGGTGTATTCCATCTTCATGCCGCCATTGAGCGCGACCAGCGGCTGGCCGGCGACCGTGAACTCAACGACGAGCACGGATCCCGTCTTGCCGGACGGGCCGTCCGAAACGTTTTGCTGAACGTGCGTGATCTCCGAGTTCGGCACGAGTGAGGTGTAGAATTTCGCGGCTTCCTCGGCATCGCCGTTGAACCACATGCAGGGTACGAGCTTGGACATGGAGAACGCTCCTCTTCAGGTTTCGATGACTGCGCGTTTCGATCAGGCGTTTGCCATGTGAGGCTGAGGAGGCATGGCCGCCATGTCGAGCCAATTCACGCCCCACAAATGGCCATCCGGATCCTCGAAGCTGCGGCCATACATGAAGCTGTATTCGTCCTTCGGGCTGGGATCGGCCACCCCGCCCGCGGCCTCGGCCTTGCCGACAAGCTCGTCGACCTCATTGCGGCTGTCGGCGGACAGGCAGAACAGGACCTGGTTCGAGGTCTTTGCATCAGCGATCGGCTTCGGCGCGAACTGGCGGAATTTATCGTGGGTCATCAGCATCGCGAAGATGGTCTCGGAAAAGACCATGCAGCTCGCCGTGTCGTCGGAAAATTGCGGGTTCCTGGTCGCGCCGACCGCTTCGTAAAAGGCGGTCGCGCGCTTGAGGTCGGTCACCGGCAAATTGACGAAAATCATCCTGGGCATCGGTCGCTCCTTGGGGTGTTCTGCCCCAAGGACGGATGGCCCGACGGCCATCCGACATCGCTTCCGGATATTTTTTGGCCCTTAACCCGCGAGGTTCTGTCGCACCGAACCCCGCGCGGCCGTCACCTTATTTCTTTTCGTTGGGATCCCGGTGGATGGGATCGACCCACAGCACGGTCTCGGGCTTCTCGACCGGCTCGATATCGAGGTTGATCGCGACCGCCTCGCCGTCGCTGCGCACCAGCACGCATTCCAGCACCTCGTCGGGGCTGGCGTTGATCTCCTGATGCGGCACGTAGGGCGGCACGAAAATGAAATCGCCGGGACCGGCCTCCGCGGTGAATTGCAGGCTCTCGCCCCAACGCATCCGCGCCTTGCCCTTCACCACGTAGATGACGCTTTCGAGATGGCCGTGGTGATGTGCGCCGGTCTTGGCGTCGGGCTTGATGCTTACGGTGCCCGCCCACAATTTCTGGGCGCCGACGCGGGCGAAATTGATCGCGGCCGCGCGGTCCATGCCTGCGGTCGACGGCACGTTGGTATCGAGCTGGTTGCCGGGAATGACGCGCACGCCGTCATGTTTCCAGCGATCGTCATGATGATCGTGGTCATGGTGGGAATGCGTGTGGTCATGGCCGGTCATGAGTCTTGCTATCTGTTGGTTCCGTGCGCGCGAAACTAACCAAAGCTGCGACATCAAGCCATACCAAAATCGGAACTCTCATAGCCGCCGGACGTTGTCATCCCGAGCAAACTGGAAGGAGAGTTTCATGGGTAGCACGACCGACAAGATCAAGGGCGCCACCAACGAGGCCATCGGCAAGGCCAAGCAGGGCATCGGTGAAGCCACCGGTTCCGAGCGCCTGCAGGGCGAAGGCGTCATTCAGGAAGTGAAGGGCAAGGGCCAGCAGGCCATGGGCGACGCCAAGGATTCCGCGAAGGAAGCGATCGACCGTGCCGCGGCGGCAGCAAAACGCGCAGCCGAGTAACGCGCGTATATCTGAAAGCGAAAGACCGGCCGCGAGGCCGGTCTTTTTGTTTGCTTATCTCTATCCGTCATGGCCGGGCTTGTCCCGGCCATCCACGTCTTTGCCGCGCGAGAGGAAGAACGTGGATGCCCGGGACAAGCCCGAGCATGACGACGCGGAGAGTGCGTCACTTCACCGCGAGCAGTTCGACGTCGAACATCAGCGTCGCGTTCGGCGGGATCACGCCGCCGGCACCGCGGGCGCCGTAGCCGAGCTGGGGCGGAATGATCAGCGTGCGCTTGCCGCCGACCTTCATGGTGGCAACGCCCTCGTCCCAGCCGCCGATGACGCGGCCTTTGCCGATCGGGAATTCAAACGGCTCGTTGCGATCGACGGACGAGTCGAATTTCTTGCCCTTCTGGCCGTTCTCATAGAGCCAGCCGGTATAGTGCATCACGCAGATCTGGCCGGGCTTCGGCGAAGCGCCGGTGCCGACAACGCTGTCGATTACTTGCAAGCCTGAAGCTGTGGTCATGGGTTTTCCTGCGGTCTGGGCCGATGCCGTGGTGGAGACGAATGTCGACACGCCAGCGATCACGGTGATCGCGAGTGCTGACATGATGGCGAGGAGTGCGCGCTGAAAACGCTGCATAGAACACCTTCCGTGTGAGGCGGAAGGTGTCTAGCGCAATGCCATCGGGGTTTCTACCCCCGCCGGCGATCAATAGCCGAGCGCGCAGCCGTCCTTGCGCGGGTCGGAACCGCCGGTGAGCGTGCCCTTGTCCCAGTCGATCCAGATCGCCTGGGCGCCGCCGAGCGGGCCGACCACGCTCGTGGTCTTGTGGCCGAGCTTCTTGAGGCCGTCGACGATGTCGGCGGGCACGCTGTCCTCGAGCTGGTACTGGCCCTCGTAGTGCAGGCCGCGGGGCATGTCGAGCGCCTCCTGCACGTCGCAGCCATAGTCGAGGACGTTGGTCACGACATGGGTCTGGCCGACCGGCTGGTACTGCCCGCCCATCACCGCGAACGGCATCACGGATCGGCCGCCCTTGGTCATCAGGCTCGGCATGATGGTATGCAGCGGACGCTTGCCGCCTTCGATGCAGTTGGGATGGCCGGGCTGGATGCGGAAGCCGCCAGCGCGGTTCTGCAACAGCACGCCGGTCTTGTTGGAGACGATCGCCGAGCCGAAGGAATGCGCGACCGAGTTGATGAACGAGCAGACGTTGCGGTCCTTGTCCACCACCGTGATGTAGATGGTCGAGGGATTCATCGGCGGCGCGACGTTCGGCAGGTCGAGCATGCCGTCCATCCGGATCTTGCTGATGTGCTCGTCGGCAAAACCCTTCGCCAGGATCTTGGCGACTTCAATCTGCATGTGGTCGGGATCGGCGACGTGCAGCTCGCGGTACATGTAGGCGATGCGCGCGGCTTCCGCCTCGAGATGGAAGCGCTCGATGCTGAGCGGTGCGTATTTCGTCAGGTCGAATCGCGACAGGATGTTCAGCATCAGCAGCATGGTCAGGCCCGGGCCGTTCGGCGGGCACTGCCAGACGTCGTAACCCTTGTACTGGGTGCCGATCGGCGTCGTCGTCTCGGTGGTGTGCGCGGCGAAATCGTCGAGCGTGTGCAGGCCGCCGATCGAACGCAGGGTCTCGACCATGTCTTCGGCGATCGGTCCCTTGTAGAAGGCATCGCGGCCGTCCTTGGCGATCGCGCGCAGCGTCTTGCCGAGTTCGGCCTGGCGGATGACGTCGCCGGCCACCGGCGGCTTGCCGCCCGGCAGCAAATAGCGCTCGGTGTTGGTGCCATTCTTCAGCTTCTCGAACTGGTTCTTCCAGTCGAAGGCGATGCGGGGGGCGACGACGTAGCCCTCCTCGGCCGCCTTGATCGCGGGCTGGAGCAGCCGGTCGAAGCCGAACTTGCCGTGGTCGCGCAGCACGGTCGCGAACGCGTCGATCACGCCGGGGATCGAAACCGCATGCGCCGAGGTCAGCGGCACCGAATTGATCTTGCGCTCGAGATACCAGTCGGCGTTGGCCGCCTTCGGGGCGCGGCCGGAGCCGTTATAGGCGATGATCTTGCCCTCGCCGCGCGGCTGGATCAGCGCGAAGCAGTCGCCGCCGATGCCGGTCGATTGCGGCTCAATCACGCCGAGCAAGGCGGAGCCCGCCACCGCCGCGTCCACCGCCGTGCCGCCCTCGCGCAGCACCTCGATCGCGGCCAGCGAGGCCTGCGGATGCGAGGTCGCGACCATCGCGTTGGTGGCGTGGACCGTGGACCTGCCGGGGAAGTGGAAGTTTCTCATCGCATTCTTGCTCTCGTTAAGGGCCCTTGGGGCCGTGTTAAGGGCCCCTGGGGCCGTGGGCACAGCTGGCGCGCCATCTCGGAAAACCCGGCCTACATGACACATTCAGGCCGGTCCGGGCAATGCTGGCATACCAGGTAAATGGCTGCCATCCGCTGGGCGTATAGACCTTTCGCCGCCCGGGACCATGCGGGTTTTCTGGGCGCTGCCCGCCTGCTAAACGAGCCGCCATGATCCACAAGGTCGCCGCCTTCTATCAATTCGCCGCCCTGCCCGATTACCGCGAGCTGCGCGAGCCGCTGCGCGCGCTCTGCGCTGACCTCGCGCTGAAAGGCAGCGTGCTGCTGGCCGGCGAAGGCATCAACGGCACGATCGCCGGCGCGCCTGATGCCATCGACGCCTTCACCCACGAACTCGCCCATGGCGCCCTGTTCGGCGGCCGGCTGAACAATCTCGAACTCAAATTCTCGACCGCGGAAGCGATGCCGTTCGGGCGGCTCAAGGTGCGGCTGAAGAAGGAGATCGTCACGCTCGGCGACGCCGCCGCCGATCCGACCCGGCAGGTCGGGACCTATGTCGATGCGCGCGAATGGAATGCGCTGATCGCCTCGCCCGACATGCTGGTGCTCGACACCCGCAATGCCTTCGAGGTCGCGATGGGGACGTTCGAAGGCGCGGTCGCCCCTGAGATCAAGAGCTTCGGCCAGTTCAGGGAATTTGCCGCCGAGCAGCTCGACCCGGCCAGGCACCGCAGGATCGCGATGTTCTGCACCGGCGGCATCCGCTGCGAGAAGGCGAGCGCACATCTGCTCGCGCGCGGCTTTGCCGAGGTCTATCACCTCAAGGGCGGCATCCTGAAATATCTGGAAGAGGTGCCGGAAGCGCAGAGCCGCTGGCGCGGCGAATGTTTCGTGTTCGACGAGCGCGTCGCGCTCAGTCACGGTTTGCGCGAAAAAGACAAGCTCGAACAAGATATGGGGCACGACCGTGACGAATGAGATCAAAACGCTCGGCGAGCGCGTCGAGGCGCTGGAGATGCGCATCGCCTATCAGGACGACACCATCGAGACGCTGAACCAGACCATCACCGCGCAATGGAAACAGATCGACGCGTTGACGCGGAAGATCGCAGAGCTCGGCGAGCGGCTTCAGGAAGCCGAGACGAATGCGCCGGGGCCCGCCAACGAGCGTCCGCCGCATTATTGAACGATATTACAGGCCGACCGCCTTGGGCAGGTGCGCCACCTCGACCGACATCATCAGACGGTCGCGCCCGGCTTCCTTCGCCGCATAGAGCGCCTGATCGGCGGCCTCGACGAGCGTGCCGACGCCGGCCGTGCGCTCCAGCGCCGGCCGGCAGGTCGCACCGCCCAAGGAAGCGGTGACGTAACCTGACTCGTGGTTGGCGCCGTGGACGAGGCCCGCCGCGCGAATGGCCTTGCGGATCCGCTCGCCGATGCGCGCGCAACCCGCCGCGTCGGTGTTCGGCAGCAGCATGGCGAATTCCTCGCCGCCATAGCGCGCAGCCAGATCGCCCGGGCGCTTCATCTCGGCGGCAATGACCTGGGCCACAACCCGCAGGCAGGCGTCGCCCGCAGGATGGCCGTATTCGTCATTGTAGGACTTGAAGTGGTCGACGTCGATCATCAGCAGAGCGAGGCTGGAGCGGTCGCGATAGGCGCGGGCCCATTCCTCGTCGAAACGCTCGTCGAAGCGGCGGCGGTTGGCAAGGCCGGTGAGGCCGTCCTCGATCGCAAGCGTCTCGAGCTTGGTCTCGAGCTTCTTCTGCTCGGTGATGTCGCGCGAGATCGCAACCACGCCGTCGACCTTGCCGCTGTCCTTGCGCGTGATCCGCATGGTCGATTCGAGCCAGACCTCGGAATTGGTCCGGTGCACGTTGCGATAGGTGACACGTGCCTCCTCCGCATCGCCGCGCTTCATGGCGTCGACGATGGCCTGGACGTGCGGCCGATCCTCCTCGTGAATGCCGGCGAGTGCGAGCGTGCCGATCAGTTGATTGGCGCGCCAGCCGACGACGCGGGCCGACGAGGGCGAGACGTAGCGCAGCCGCTCGTCGAGCCCGATACGCGTCACCATGTCGCTGGAGCCTTCGGCGAGCAGGCGGAAATGCGCTTCCTTCTCGATCAGTGCGGCTGCCATGCGCTGGCCCCGCTGCAACTGCCGCACCAGGACCGCGCCGATCACCGCGATCAGCATGACCAGCGCGACCACGTAGAGCATGCGGGAAATTGCGGCGGCGCGCCAGGGGGCGAGCAGTTCGTCCTTGTCGACGGTGGCGAGCAGGACGAGCGGATAGCGGCCGGAGCGCTTGAAGAAGCTGACGCGGTCGGCCCCGTCCAGCGGCGACTTGAAATGATAGGCGCCGCTCGGCCGTTGCAGGCTCGCGTCGCGGAACAGGGGCGTGTCGCCGACGTTGCGGCCGACGAATTTTTCGTTGCTCGGGTTGCGCGCGATGATCAGGCCCGCGCCATGCATCAGCGCCACCGAGCTGTTGCGCCCGATCTCGAACTGCTCGTAGAAGTGCGAAAGATATTTCGAGCTGATGGCCGCGAGCACCACGCCGCCGAAGCTGCCGTCCGGCTTGTTGAAGCGGCGCGACAGGGTGACGACCCATTCGCCGTCGATCAGGCTCTTCACGGGATGGCCGACATGGGCATCTCGTTTCGGCGACAGCTGATGATAGCGGAAAAACGCATCGTCGCTGAACGTCGAGCCGATCGTACCGGGCGAGGTCAGCGAATTGCCATGGTCGTCGATCACCGCGAGGCTGTGCACGCGATCCATCGCCGCCTTGCGCGCTTCGAGGAGGGTTCGCAGCTTTGCGATGGTGCCGGGATCGATGCCGTCGATCTCCAGCCGGCTGACCACGCCGACCACTCCGTAGTCGAGCAGATCGAGGATGTCCTCGGCATGCTGCGTCAGCGAGCGGGCGACGTTTGCCATCTCCGTCTCGGCGCCCTTGAGCACCGTGTCGCGCGTGGTCCATTCGCGCCAGCCGCTGACGCCGAGGATGGTCGCGCAAGTCAGCGCGACGAACGCCGCCGCACGCAGCGGCAGGCGACTCCATCCGGCTCGGTAAGCGGCGTACATGCGGCAGAACTCTCCGTTATCCGGAAGTTCCACCGCTTCTGTTATTGAACCCTGAAACGCTTGCGGACATTCGCAGCAATCTGCGGGCTTTCCCGTACTCCTACGGACCTGCGCGTCATGGGATCGCTAACAATGCGTTAGCGACCCTATCGGAAACCGGCTTACGCCCTAGCTGAAGATCGCCTTGACCTTATCCCAGAGGGAGGGACTGTCGGCCTCGGCGTCCGCCTTGGAGGGCGTGGGTTGTGTCGCGCTGACGGGATCGGACGCGGGGAAGCTGTCCTTCAGCCCGGCATCGAGCTTCGAGTGGCGGTCGGCCGCGAGCGCTTCGTGCAGATTATCGGCGTGCTTGTCGTGCGGCGCGGGATTGAATGTCTCAGCCATGGATGTCTCCTCCGATGGCTTGGTCAACGCGGCGGATTTGCTCAGGTTCCACTGTTCCGCTCGGGCTCGTGGCGGTGTATCAGAAGCCTCAAATCTGCATCAGGACAGTCCGTGCCCCAGTCTGCGACAAAGCCCTTCATCGACGTGCTCTCCGGCCAGCGGCAAACCATCCCGCCCATGTGGATGATGCGGCAGGCCGGCCGCTATCTGCCGGAATATCGGGAGCTGCGTGCCAAGGCCGGCGGCTTCCTCGATCTCTGCTTCAACCCGAAGCTTGCCGCCGAAGTGACGCTGCAGCCGATCCGCCGGTTTGGCTTCGATGCGGCGATCATCTTCTCGGACATCCTGGTGATCCCCTACGCGCTCGGCCGCTCGGTGCGCTTCGAGGTCGGCGAAGGTCCGCGGCTGGAGCCGCTGGATGATCCCGCCAAGGTCGCGACGCTCGCCGCGCATGCCGACTTCGGCAAGCTCGAACCGGTGTTCGAGGCGCTCAGGATCGTGCGCGGCACGCTCGACGCAAAGACCGCGCTGATCGGCTTCTGCGGCGCGCCGTGGACGGTGGCGACCTACATGGTCGCCGGCCACGGCACACCCGACCAGGCGCCGGCGCGGATGATGGCCTACCGGCATCCGGAGGCGTTTTCGAAAATCATCGACGTGCTGGTGGAGAACTCGATCGCGTATCTGCTGAAGCAGCTCGCGGCCGGTGCCAATGCGTTGCAGATCTTCGACACCTGGGCCGGCGTGCTGCCGCCAGCCGAGTTCGCGCGCTGGTCAACCGAGCCGACCCGCCGCATCGTCGAGGGCGTGCGCGCGAAAGTGCCGGATGCGAAGATCATCGGATTCCCTCGCGGCGCAGGTGCACAGCTGCCTGGCTATGTCGAGGCGACCGGCGTCAACGCGGTCAGCATCGACTGGACCGCGGAGCCGGCCTTCATCCGCGAGCGCGTGCAGGCACGCGTCGCCGTGCAGGGCAATCTCGATCCGCTGGTGCTGATCACGGGCGGCGCGGCGCTCGACCGCGCGGTGGACAACGTGCTGGCGAATTTCGCGCAAGGGCGCTTCATCTTCAACCTCGGCCACGGCATCCAGCCGGAGACGCCGATCGCCCATGTCGAGCAGATGCTGAAGCGCGTGCGGGGGTAAGGGACGCGCGGTTTCTCTGCGGCGTCATGGCCGGGCTTGTCCCGGCCATGACGATCTTTTCAGGTCGACAGAAACAAAAATCGCGAAAACAACCCCATGCACAGTAGGGACGTCGTTGGATTTCCCTGAAAATTCACATAATCCGAAATTGCACTTGACCCGTCGGGCAAAACAGGGGTATGATGTCATCATCCCGCGTTGCCACACCCGTCATTGCGAGCGCAGCGAAGCAATCCAGACTGCTGCTCACGGAAAGATTCTGGATTGCTTCGCTGCGCTCGCAATGACGGCGGAGAACGCGGGGAAGCCTAGCGCGGCCGGCTGCGCTCGATGATCGCGGCGGCGCCCTTGCCCAGCAGATCCAGTCCGACGCTACGACCAAGCTCGCGCGGACGGTTGGCCGGGCCTGCGCACGAGGCTTCGATGATGGTGTTGCCGGAGAGGTCGAGCACAGAGGCCGTCAGCGACATCTGATCGCCTGATATGGTCGAGAAGCCCGCGATCGGCGAGTTGCAATGACCGTTGAGCACCCACAGCACCTCACGCTCGGCGTCGGCGCAGGCGTGCGCGGAGGGATCATCGATCGACGACAGGATTTTTCGCGTTTGCCAGTCCTGCGCCGCGCATTCGACCGCGACGATGCCCTGCCCGGCCGCGGGCAGCATCTCTGTCGGGGTGAATTCGTAGGCGATGCGATGGGAGAGACCGACGCGGTCGAGACCTGAGCGCGCCATGATCAACGCATCGGCAGGTCCCACCGCGCCGCCATCGGGGAGCTTCTGCATCTCGCCATTGTCGAGTTTTCGCACGCGCGTGTCGGCAGCGCCGCGGAAGTGGATGACGTCAATCTCGGGAAACAACCGCCGCACATAGGCCGCGCGACGAACGGCGTTGGTGCCAACTTTAAAACCCTTGCCGCGGGACTGGCGCAGCGCCTCCAGCGTGACACCGTCGCGCAGCACCAGCGCATCGCTTGCGGGATCGCGCGACAGCGTGGCGCCGATGACGAGGCCCGGCGTGTCCTCGTTGCCGGGCATGTCCTTCAGCGAATGCATCGCCGCATGCAGCTCGCCCGACAGCACGGCGGCACGGATCTGCGCGACGAAGGCGCCGCCCTTGCCGCCGTGGGGCAGGAGCTTGCTGGTCTGGTCGAGATCGCCCGTGGTGTCGAACTTGACGATCTCGACATCGAGACCGGGCATGGCGGCGGTCAGACGGCGCGCAATCTCTTCCGTCTGTGCCAGCGCCATCGCGCTCTTGCGGGTGCCGATCTTGAATCGCGTAGCCAAGCTCTTGTCCTTTCGGTGCGCGCGGATCAGCGCGCATCCTCCAATATCATGTCGGAGGCCTTTTCGGCGATCATGATGATCGGCGCGTTGGTGTTGCCCGAGACGAGGTCCGGCATGATCGAGCCGTCGACGACACGAAGGCCTTCGAGCCCCCTCACCTTCAGCCGCTGGTCCACCACCGAAAGCGCGTCATTGCCCATACGACAGGTCGAGGTCGGATGGTAGATGGTGCTGCCCCGCTCGCGGCAATAATCCAGCAGCTCGGCGTCCGTGGATACCTTCGCGCCGGGATCGTATTCGCTGACCACGAACGGCTTCAGCGCCGGCGCATTCAGGATCTTGCGCAGGATCTTCAGACCCTCGACGTTGGTGGTGCGGTCGGTCTCGGTCGACATGTAGTTGATGCGGATCTCCGGCGGCACGGTCGGATCCGCGCTTCTGATACGCAGGCTGCCGCGGCTCTCGGGCCGGAGCTGGCACACCGACGCCGTGAAACCGGAAAAATCATGCAGCTTCTCGCCCATCTTGTCGGTCGAGAACGGCAGGAAGTGAACCTGGATGTCGGGCGATGCGAGGCGTGGATTGGTCTTGAAGAACGCACCCGCCGTGCCGGCCGCGATCGTCAGCCAGCCCTGGCGGAACAACGCATAGCGCGCGCCGGCCAGTGTGCGGCGGAGCGGATTGTTGACGGTGTCGTTCAGCGTGATCTTCTGCGAGCAGCGCATGACGATGCGGACCTGCATGTGATCCTGGAGATCGTGGCCGACGCCCTGCGCGTCGAGCACCACATCGATGCCGTGCTTGCGCAGGAGATCGGCAGGCCCGACACCGGAGAGCTGCAGCAGTTGCGGGGAGTTGTAGGCGCCGCTCGACAGCACGATCTCCCTGCGCGCCCGCGCGCGGCGCACATTTGCGCCTTGACGATACTCGACGCCGACGGCGCGGCGGCCCTCGAACAGCACGCGCTGGCCGAGCGCCTCGGTCTCGACTTTGAGATTGACGCGCGTCCTCGCGGGGCCGAGATAGGCCACCGATGTGGAGGCGCGACGGCCGTTGCGCGTGGTGGTCTGGAACAGGCCGACGCCTTCCTGCGTGGCGCCGTTGAAATCGGGATTGTAGGGCAGCCCGGTCTCGACCGCGGCGTCCATGAAGGCCTTCGACAGCGGATCGGTTACCACCATGTTGGACACGGGCAACGGACCGCCGGTGCCGTGATATTGGTCGGCGCCGCGCGTCTGGTTCTCGGCCTTCTTGAAATAGGGCAGCACGTCGTCATAGCCCCAGCCGGCATTGCCGTGCTGGCGCCAGCGGTCGTAATCCTCGTGCTGGCCGCGGACATAGAGCAGGCCGTTGATCGAGCTCGATCCGCCCAGCGTTTTTCCACGCGGCTGAAAAACCTGCCGCCCCTTCAGCTCGGGCTCCGGCTCGGTCTGGTACATCCAGTTGACGGTCTTCTCCTTGAACAGCTTGCCGTAGCCGAGCGGCACGTGGATCCAGATGTTGGAATCCTTAGGGCCTGCCTCTAACAGCAACACGCTGTGCTTGCCGTTGGCCGACAACCGGTTGGCGAGCACGCAGCCGGCCGAGCCGGCCCCGACGATGATGTAATCGAATTCAGGATCGGACGGCGTGAGGGAGGAATTTGCGTTCATGCGCTACTGTTCTTCTTGTTGGTGTGGGCGTTTCCGTTTCGTGACTAGCATGATCATGCCGCGAGGCGCAGCGCTTCGACCAGCGACTTGAACGCACGGGCATATTCCGCACCCGCCCTTGCGATATCCGCGCGTCCGGCGCAGGCGACCGCGGCCTCCGTCACCGCGCCGAGCAGCAGCCGCGCCAGCGGCTCGACCGGTTGCTGCGCGATCAGGCCGGATTCCATCGCAGCGGAAAGCGCACGCGGCATCTTGCCGCCAAAGTGCCGCGCGTCGATCTCGCGCCAGCGCTCCCAGCCGAGCACGGCCGGGCCGTCGCGCAAAATGATCTGGCCGGTCGGGCCCTTGGCAGTCGCTGCAAAATAATGCTGGGTGCCGGCGACCATGGCGGCCAGCACGTCCTTCTCGGCACGCGCAGTGCTGTCGATCTCGGCGACGAGATCGCGTGAGACCAGGTCGAACACGGCTTCGAACACGGCCTCCTTGGTCTTGAAGTGATGATAGACCGCGCCCTTGGCGACGCTCGCGGCCTCGGCGATCTCATCCATGGTGGTGGCGGCAAAGCCTTGCGTCCCGAACAAGCGGCGCGCCGCCGTCAGGATCGCCTCGGTCGTTGCTGCGCGCCGCTCCGCCTGTTTCGCCATGGGTCCATCAAGAACAGAATGGATCTTAACTTGAACCGATTGGGCCGCGGGCTCGCTGCACCTCGCCCGCTTGCGGGAGAGGTCGGCACGAAGTGCCGGGTGAGGGTTTTCTCCTCTTGGGGTTCATCATTGCGGAGATACCCCCACCCCAACCCTCCCCCGCAAGCGGGAGAGGGGGCCGACCTCCTTCGCGGACGCGACTCGATCTGAACTCCTGATGCTGTAATCGATTCAGCCTCACGCGGCCAGTTGACTTCTCGACTACCGGTCGGTATTTACCGACTATTAGTCGGTTTTAATCGTGAGGTGGCCCATGCCGAGCCGTGACATCGTCGAAGCGTTTGCGCTGCGGCTGGAGGCCGGAGACTTCGTCGGGGCGATCCTCGACTACTACACCCCTGATGCCGCGACCTACGAGAACCTCGCCGCGCCGGTGGTCGGGCGCGACAAGCTCGCGGACAAGGAGCGCGGCGTGTTGGCCGCGTTCAACGAGGTCACTGCCGTGCGCCTCGGCCCGAGCCTGATCGATGGCGACATTGTCGCCAGCCGCTGGAAATTCTCCTTCACCAACGCCGAGGGCGTGACGCGGACGCTGGAGGAGATCGCGTGGCAGACCTGGCGAGGCAACGAGATCATCGAGGAGCGCTTCTTCTACGATCCGAAGCAACTCGGACGCTGAGCAGGATTGCCTCTACCGGTACAGCATGACCAAGGCCATGCCGACGAGCGGCGCAAGAAACTGAACGGCCTGCCACCGAGAGCCGTCGATCGACCAGCGTCCATAGGCGATTGTGCCGACGTGTTGGGATGACGACCCGGATTGATCCCGGAACGCCTTCCAGCGCGCCTCGGCAGGCACGAGAAAATTCTCGGGCTTGATCATCATGTCGGCGCTGTTGAGCACCACCTGCATCATGTCGCCTTTCGGCTGGAACATCGCTTCGGACCCGGGTGGCGCAAGGAAGCTGCGCTTCGGTGCGACGTGCTGCTCGTAGAAATCCTGACCGACCGTGACGGCCGCGGCATACGGACTGACAAACGGCACCCCCGAGATGCCGGGCATCTCCAGGTGTCCCACTCCCCGCACCTCTGACCAGGGAATGAAGAGACCCCTAAGCCAGGGCCTGTGAAACCGGATGCCCGCGGAAGACATGGAGACGACTGCCCGATCCGCATGAAAGTGCCGATAAGACGAAAACGCGATCCATCCCAATCCCAGATAGAGCAACATCCAGCCGAAAACATTCAGCGATGGGTTCACGAGATGGCTCCAATAGAGACCATGCATGGTGCCGACGTAGCTGGAGCGGCCGCTCGACCCGCCGACCATCAGGCTGATCGCACCGATGACGCCGGAGACGATGATCAGGACGAGGGCGCCGATCAATAATTCCAGCAGCAATGGCAGGCCGGACCGTCCGATCAGGGTCGTCAGCGCATAGCCCGCGAACGCCAGCCCCAGGAGAGCCAGATAGACGGCGGCCAGAGCCGCTCCATTCTGGCCGCGGCCCTCTGCGTGAAGCGCGATCGCAACGCCCACGAAGCAAGCCCACATGGCCCAGGGAACCCGGTCCATCCGCCATTTGTCCATGGTGTATTCGACCGTTGCCGAAACATCGGCTGAAGGCTCGCTCATGAACAGGCCCTCGGGATTTCGAATGCATCCAGTGCCGGAGCGCGGCACGGTGGCCTCGGTCCACGAAACGTATCACGCGATCAAGGGGGCGTTCGATCCGATTGGGGTGCGGCAAAAAGCCGATCGAAGGGCAGTTCTTCCAGGACCTGAAGCTGCCGGGGCAGCGACCGTGGCGCGGATGTCGCGCCATCAAAGTCGACGCAGACCGTCCAAAAGAAATGCAAGTCCTAGCGTGGGTTCTTGTCCCGCTTTCGCTGAACGTGGATCGGTGCGCTTGTCTGTGGACTCCCTGCCTGGACGTAGGGCGTGCCTGCCATGGCCGCTTCGATGGCGCGGCTTCCCCGCTCGATCAGGGCAAGAAAGACGGATTTCGCCTTCATGGGATCGCGGCTGTCCCGATAGGTGCGGTGTGCCCGGATGAAGGCCACGGTCCATGTTGCCAGCAGCAGGTTGGCCGCCAACTGAGCATCGGGATCGGTTGCTTCCTGTCCTGCGCTTTCGGCGAGCGCCACCGTCACGACTTGCGCGAACTCGTCACGGATCGCTCTGGCCCGAGCGATGAGCGTGGCGCTTTTCTCGACCGTTTCCACAAAGCTCAGAGTCTCGGATGAGAACTGCACGTAGTGAGGCTCTTCCGAAGCGGCCCGGTGCGCGAACAGACGCAGCGCCTCGACAGGGCCAACACCTGCATCGCGATGCCGTAGCGCATTGCGAAGCGCTTCGCGCCCCTCCTCGTCCCGATCGAAGAACATGTCTTCCTTGCGCGGAAAATGATTGAAGACCGTCATGCGGCCGACATCGGCGGCCTCCGCGATCTCATCCACCGTCACGTTGTCAAAGCCGCGCTCGATGAAGAGGCGGGTCGCAGCGTCGGAAATGCCCTGTCGTGTGACAAGGCGCTTACGGATCCGTCGATCGGGCGGCATTGACAAATCTCCAAAAGCGCAGATTTATATACTCAGTATATATTTATGGTTAGTCCATAAATATTGTGCGTACATAATTGGATGAAATACATGGAAAATCAACATGATGGCCTTCGCCCACGAGAAAGCGTGCTCGTTTCCGGGGCAAGTTTCGCCGGACTGACCACGGCCTATTGGATGAACCAACTTGGCTACGCCGTAACGGTCGTCGAAGTCTCGAAGGGCCTCAAGACAGGCGGGACGCCGGTGAACGTCGGCGATGAGGTTGCGGACATCCTGAACCGCATGGGCCTGATCGAACAGGTGGAGGCAGCCCGACTGAGGATGGAAGTGCCCGAGCGCAAGAGCGTCGACGACGTCACAGCGGGAATGCTGGAGATGCCGACGGGGAGCATCCAGTCCCAAATCGATTGGGAGATCGAGCGCGACACGCTTCTGGATGTCATATGGGGCGCCGTGAAGGACGACGTCGAGTTCGTTTTCGGAAACAGTATCCAGGAACTGGCCGAAACGGAAAATGATGTCAGAGTTACATTCGAAGACGGCTCACAGCGATCATTCGCACTGATATTCGGCTGCGACGGTATCCATTCGCGCGTCCGGAAATTGCGGTTCGGAGACGAAGCCCTGTACGCGCATTTCCTCGGCCAGTATTTTTCGATCACGATCGTGGACGAACTTCTGATCCGGGAAAACACCACGCAGGTGTTCAACGAACACGGCAGGTTCGTGATGCTGAATGCTTACAACAACAAGACGGATATCGTCCTCTGCTTCGCCTCCGAGAACGAGATCTCCTACGACTATCGAGACGAAGCGCAGCAGCGAAGGATCATTTCAGAACGATTCGCCGGACAAGGCTGGAAAATCCCGGAGCTGTTGGAGAAAGTCGCGAATTCGACGTCGTTCTACTTCGACAAGATTTGCCAGATAAAAATGCCGTCATGGACGAAGGGCAGAGTGGCCCTCGTCGGCGATGCCGCCTATTGCGCCTCTCCGGCTGCGGGCATGGGCGGATCGCTGGCGATCATCGGCGCGACGGCATTGGCCAAGGCATTTCAGAACAACAACGGGGATTTCCAACTGGCATTCCGGGACTACGACGAGAGCTTCCACCCCTACATCGAACGGGTACAGGCTGACGCCGTGCGCAATTTGCATGTTCTGAATCCGGGGCCCAAAGACGTGCGAGCGCCTTCCTGAGAACTTCGGACAGCCGCCACACGACCGGTGTCATCGCCCGGCTTGACCGGGCGGTCCAGTACTCCGAGAAGCTGCGGTTGAACCGACAGGCCGCGGCGTACCGGATGCCCCGGTCAAGCCGGGGTATGACAGCGGAGTTCGTGGCGAGCATTCTCGCCGCCGTCACCCTCGCGCCGTTACAGCCGTAACGCGCGACGCCGCATTTGTATCGATTTGTTATCGATACTCCGTGACCAACACGTAGAAGTGGTCGCACCGGTCGTGGCAAACGGGGATAATTCATAGTTCGTCAAAGGTTTGCGGCGAATTCTCCGGATCGAGCCGGACAAACGGCTCATGCTGCTAGGCTCTGGAATGCGGACTCAACTGACCAGCTATGTCGCACGGCTGTTTGCCGGCGATCTGTCGGCCTTTGGCGGTCCCGCAACCGACGAAGCCGTCGCCGGCCATATCCGCGCCGACCAGATGTCGCTGGTGCTCGGCTATTCCGTCGGCATCATGCTGGCCAATGCCTGCAACGCCGCCGTGCTCGCCATCGCGCTGTGGCACTCGCCGGACTGGAAATTTGCGCTGGCCTGGGCGGTGATCGTGGCCGGTGCCGCGATCGCGTTCGGCCTGCAATCCCACGCCTCGCGCCGCGTCACCAAACCGCAATTCGTCTCGCGCCGCGCGATGCACCGGCTGGTGCGCAATGCCTTCGTCCTTGGTGTGGCCTGGGGCATCGTCCCCGTCGCGTTCTTCGCCAATGCCGCGACCGGCGGCCAGCTCGTCATCACCTGCCTCTGCTCGGGCATGCTGGCCGGGGGCGCCCTGGCCTTCGCCACCATCCCGATCGCAGCGATTGCCTTCACCGCCCCGATCTTCGTCGGCATCGCCATCTGCCTCGGCCGCGACGGCGATCCCGCTTATGTGCTGATGTCGATCCTGGTGGTGGTGTACGGCAGCGTGCTGCTGCGCGCGGTGTTCGTCAATTCCTTTACGTTCGCGCGGCGCGTGGTCCGGCAGATCGAGGCGGAGCGCACGGTCCGGCAGGATCCGCTGACGCTGTTGCCCAACCGCTTCGCCTTCAACGAGACGCTCGAAGCCGCACTGAAGCGGCTGACACTCTCAGGCGAGGAATTCGCCGTGCTGCTGCTCGACCTCGACCGCTTCAAGGAGGTCAACGACAAGTTCGGCCACCCGGCCGGCGACGAGTTCCTGGTCCAGGTCGCAAGCCGCCTGCAACGCTGCACCCGCGCCGCCGAGCATGTCGCCCGCATCGGCGGCGACGAGTTTGCGCTGGTGATGGCCAATCTGGCGCGCCCCGAGGATGCGCTCGATATCGCCGAGCGCTTCGTCGCGGCCTTCAACGAGCCGTTCCAGATCGAGGGCCGCCAGATCGCCGGCGCGACCAGTGTCGGCATCGTGCTGGCGCCGCGCGACGGCACCACGCAACTCGACATCATGAAGAACGCCGATGCCGCGCTCTACCGCGCCAAGAAGGCAGGTCCCGGCACGGTCTGCTTCTTCGAGGAAGCCGACGATCGCTCGTCGCGCGACCGCAAGGCGCTGCAAGCCGATCTCAAAGGCGCGATCGCGCGGAACGAACTCTTCCTCGTATTCCAGCCGTTCCTCGACCTCGGCGAGAACCGCATCACCGGCTTCGAGGCGCTGCTGCGCTGGCAACATCCCACGCGCGGGCTGGTGCCGCCAAGCGAGTTCATCCCGATCGCCGAGGAGACCGGGCTGATCCACGAGATCGGCGAATGGGTGATCGGCCGCGCCTGCGCGACGCTTTCGGAGTGGCCCGAGGACATCAGGGTCGCGGTCAATTTTTCGGCGGCGCAGTTTCACAACACCGGCATTCTGCAGACCATCGTGCAGGCGCTGGCCGATACCAAGGTTGCTCCGCACCGGCTCGAGATCGAGATCACGGAATCGATGCTGCTGTCGAAATACGGCTCCGCGGCGTCGATCCTGAACGCGCTGCTGGAGCTCGGCATCACGGTGGCGCTCGACGATTTCGGCACCGGCTTCTCCTCGCTCACATATCTGCGCAAACTGCCCTTCAGCCGCATCAAGATCGACCAGTCCTTCATCCGCGACATGCTGGTGCAGCCGGACTGCGCCGCAATCGTGAAGTCGGTCATCTCGCTGGCGCGCGACCTCGGCATCGGCGTGGTGGCCGAAGGTGTCGAGACCGCCGACCAGCTCGAATATCTCAGGCAGTTCAGCTGCGACGAAGTGCAGGGCTATCTGATCAGCCGGCCTGTCTCGGCCGATGCGGTGCTGGCGCTGCTGGAGACGAAGAAGCTGCGGGCGACGTTTGCTGCGTAGGTTTTCATATGCGGCCATCCTTCGAGACGCCCGCCTTCGGCGGGCTCCTCAGGATGAGGACTTGTGTTGCGGCCCGAATGCTGGACCCTCATGGTGAGGAGCGCCGCTCGCGGCGCGTCTCGAACCATGCAGGCCGAGCTACCGCCTCAAATCGCATCCGCCCGCAGCAGCGTATCCACGGTGATGGTGCCCCTCGCGCGCGAGACGCAGGCGCAGATCTTTTCGTTGCTTTGCTTCTGGTGGTCGCTGAAGAAGACGTCGCGATGGTCGATCTCGCCGTCGACGGCGACCACGTCGATGGCGCACAGGCCGCATTCGCCGCGCTTGCAATCGTACATGACGTCGTGGCCGCTGGCATTGAGCACATCGAGCATCGAGCGCTCGCGCGGGATTTCGAGCTCGACATCGAAGCCCTTCAGGCGCACGCGAAACGTCTCGGTCGGCAGCGTGCCGCTGGAGCCGAAGGTCTCGTAGCGGAGATCGGGCAGCGGATGGCCGGCGCCGATCCAGGCGTGGCGCGCGGCATCGAGCATCCGCATCGGCCCGCAGAACAGCGCCAGCGCGCCTTGCGGCAGCGAGGCGAACAGCGCGTCGAGATCGAGCCGCCGGCCTTCGTCACTGGCATGGACGACCAGGCGATCACCGAGCATCGCGGCGAGGTCATCGAGATAGGCGGCCTCATTCCGCGAGCGCATGGCATAGTGCAGCGCGACGTCGGCGCCACGCCGGGCCAGCGCCTGCGCCGCGCCAAGGATCGGCGTGATGCCGATGCCGCCGGCGATCAGGCAATAGGTCTGGCGAGCCCAGTCGACCGCGAGCAGCGAGGCGGGCTGCGTGATGTCGAGCCGTGCACCCGGCTGCAACGACCACATATAGCGCGAGCCGCCGCGGGAATCTTCGGCGCGGCGCACGGCAATCTTGAGACCACCCGACGAGGCTTCGCCGACCAGCGAATAGGACCGCGTCTCGGGCTGCCCATCGATGGTCACGCTGACATTGACGTGGCTGCCGACCGGATAGGCCGCGCCGTCGAATTGATCGGGCCGGATCAGGAATTCGCGAATGCCCGGCGCAAGGTCGCGCGTCGACACCAGTGTTGCCGGAATCCAGGTTTCGATGAAGCGCATGGCACTCCCCTTAGTCGGTTGCGGCCTTGATCAGCGCGAGCGCCGGCAGGAGGTCGAGATGGGTCCGGTTGCGCAGCGCAAGCCGCAGATTACGCACGGCAAGCCGCGCATGCTCGCGCATGATCGCTTCGGCACGTGCGCCTTCGCGGTTCTCGATGGCGTCAATCACGACGCGGTGGTGCTCCTGCCCGATGATCAGGATCTGCTGCGCCTCCGGCAATGCCGATTGCGCCATCACGAACCCGCTTGGAGACGCGAACGGCAGCGCCGACGCCCGGTCGATCTGCCGGATCAGCGGCGGGCTGCGCGACAATTCCGTGAGCAGCGCGTGGAAGCGCGCGTTCAGCGCGACATAGGCCGAGAACGCCTCGATCGTGATCGGCACCTGGCGCAGGAGATCGTCGATCGCGAGATGGCATTCCTTCAACGGTTCGAGCTCGCGCGCGGAGACGCCGCGCTCGGCAGCGAAGCGCACGGCGAGGCCTTCCAGCGTGCCGCGCAGCTCGATCGAATCGGAGATGTCGCGCTCGGAGAACGCTTTCACCATGAAGCCGCCGGAGGGGATCGCCTCCAGCAGGCCCTCCTCTTCCAGCCGCACCAGCGCCATCCGCACCGGCGTGCGCGAGGCGCCGGTCGTCTCCACCGCCTGGAGCTCGGAGATGCGCTCGCCCGGCCGCAAGGCGCCCGACAAGATCTGGTCGCGCAACGCAAGCTGCGCCTTTACGGTCTGCGAGACGGAGCGGTCGACCTCACGCTCGGCCATGATTTACTCCGCGGCCTGGAGGCGCGGCGACGGATTTTCCTTCGCCACCATCCTGTCGATCAGCTTGCGCGTCCACATCGCGCCGGCGTCGATGTTGAGGTTGTAGAAGATGCGATCGGGGTTCTCGTCCATCGCGCGCTGCTGCGCCTCCAAGATCAGCTCGTCCTCGTGGAAGATGCCGGAGACGCCTTCGCGGATCTCGGTGGTGATGCGCTGCTCGCCGAGCTGGTAGTTGCGGACGAAGGCCCAGAAATAATGGCAGGTCTTCTCGGTCTCGGGCGTGATGGTGTTGAGCACGAAGCCGTTGACGCCCTGCGAGCGGTCGCCTTCCGGCGCGCCGGTGCCCGTCGGCGCCACGCCGACGTCGATCGCGATGGTGCACGGCGCTTCGAAGCGGATGATCTGCCAGCGGTCGACGAGGCCTGATTTGCCGAGTTGCTTCGCCCAGAACGGCGGCGCCTCGATGCCGCGCATCCAGCGCGTCACGGTCACCGTCTTCTCGCCATGGGTGACGTCGAATGGCGCTTCCGCGACCGCCTCATTCCCGATCGAGGAGCCGTGCACGAAGGTCTCGTGGGTGAGGTCCATGAGATTGTCGAGCACGAGGCGGTAGTCGCAATTGACATGGATGGTCTTGCCGTCGCCGGCCCAGGCCGGATCATGATTCCAGTGCAAGTCGGGCACGAGCGCAGGGTCCGCCAAGGCAGGATCGCCCATCCAGAGCCAGATGTAGCGGTGGCGTTCGACCACGGGATAGGACCGGACGCAGGCGGACGGGTTGATGGTCTCCTGCGAGGGCATGAAGGTGCAGCGGCCCTGCGCATTGTATTTGAGGCCGTGATAGCCGCAGACGACGGTGTCGCCCTCGAGCCGGCCCTTGGACAGCGGCACCAGACGATGCCAGCAGGCATCCTCCAGCGCGGCCACCGAGCCGTCGGCCTTCCGGTACATCACGACATGCTTGCCGCAGATCGTCCGCGGCAGCAGCGCCGGCTTGACGTCAGCGTCCCAGGCGGCGGCGTACCAGGCGTTCATGGGGAAGGGTTTTGTCACCGGACGATCTCCCAAGGCTTATGTATGCGTTATGTATACAATATAGAAGGGATGGAATCGTTCAAGGTCAATTTGACCTTACTAAAATACCTTTATTGGCACTTTATGTATACCGACCGAAATTTGTGGTCATTCCCCGCGAAAGCGGGGAATCCAGTACGCCGCGGCGGACATTGATTGACAACTTCGGCCGCGGCGTACTGGATCGCCCGCTTTCGCGGACGATGACACCGGAGGATACGGCCACTCCTCCCTTGGAGAACCAGCCTGACGGTATTGCCGGCGTGCTACGCCTCGAACACCTTCTTCAGCCCGGCCTGCGCCTCTTGCTGAATCCGCTTCAGGTGCTCGGTGCTGCGGAAGCTTTCCGCGTAGATCTTGTAGACGTCCTCCGTCCCCGACGGCCGTGCCGCGAACCAGCCAAAATCGGTTTCGACCTTGATGCCGCCGAAGGACTGGCCGTTGCCCGGCGCCTTGCTCAGCGTCGCGCGGACGGGATCGCCGGCGAGATCCTTCAGGCCGAGCTGCTCGGGCGTGACGGATTTCAAAATGGTCTTCTGCGGTGTCGTGGCCGCGACATCGATGCGCGCATAATGGGGCACGCCGAGCTCGGCGGTGAGATCGTTGAAGAGCTGGCTCGGATCGCGGCCGGTCTTCGCCATGATCTCGGCGGCGAGCAGGCCGAGAATGACGCCGTCCTTGTCGGTGGTCCAGGTCGTGCCGTCGCGACGCAGGAAAGAGGCGCCCGCACTCTCCTCGCCACCGAAGCCGAAGCCGCCGCTGACGAGACCGTCGACGAACCATTTGAAGCCGACCGGCGTCTCCACCAGCTTGCGGCCGAGCTTCTTGGCGACGCGATCGATGATCGAGCTCGACACCACGGTCTTGCCGATCGCGGCGTCCCTGCCCCAGTTCGGGCGGTGCGCGAACAGATAGGAGATCGCGGTCGCCAGATAATGGTTCGGATTCATCAGGCCGCCGGTGCGGGTGACGATGCCGTGGCGATCGGCGTCGGTGTCGTTGGCAAAGGCGACGTCGAAGCGGTCGCGCATCGCGATCAAGCTCGCCATCGCATAAGGCGAGGAGCAGTCCATGCGGATCTTGCCGTCCCAGTCGACCGTCATGAAGCGGAAGGTCGGGTCGATCGCCTCGTTGACCACCGTCGCCTTCAGGCCGTAGCGCTCGATGATCGGATGCCAGTAATGCACGGCGGCGCCGCCGAGCGGATCGATGCCGATATTGATGCCGGCGGATTTGACGAGGTCGAGATCGACGACATTGCCGAGATCGGCAACGTAGGGCGTGATGAAGTCGTATGCATGCACGTTCGCGGATTTGCGCGCTTTCGCGTAGTCGATGCGCTTTACGCCCTTCATGCCGTCGGCGAGATAGGCGTTGGCGCGCTTCTCGACCACGCCTGTCACGTCGGTATCGGCCGGGCCACCATGCGGCGGATTGTATTTGTAGCCGCCGTCTTCGGGCGGATTGTGCGAGGGCGTGACGACGACGCCATCGGCGAGGCCCGACGTCCGGCCCTTGTTGTAGGTGAGGATCGCGTGCGAGATCACAGGCGTCGGCGTGTAGCCGCCGTCCTTGTCGATCATGATGTCGACGCTGTTGGCGGCAAACACCTCGACGGCGCTGACCAGCGCCGGCTCGGCCAGCGCGTGGGTGTCGATGCCGATGAAGAGCGGGCCGGTCAGACCCTTTTCCTGTCGGTAATCGCAAATCGCCTGCGTGGTCGCGAGGATGTGGCCTTCGTTGAACGTATTCTTGAACGAGGTGCCGCGGTGACCGGAAGTGCCGAACGCCACGCGCTGCGCGGGGTCGGAGACGTCGGGCTTGCCGGCGAAATAGGCCGTCACCAGCCGCGGAACGTTGGTGAGCGCGTCAGGCGAGGCAAGCTTGCCCGCCGCGGGATGAACATCAGCCACTGAAATATCCTCGTCCTGTCGTAGAGATTGCGGAGCAGCATAGCATCGCCCGCGCCCCCGCCAAACCACAACCCGCGCGGCGGGCTGGCCGTTCCTGAGATCATGCTATGGTCTTTCGGATCGGGGCTTTTTCGAGTCGGGGCATGACGCTGTTTCACAGGCTCTTGGTTGTTCTGATGGCCTGGCTTGCGACAGCCGGCATCGCGCCCGATGCGATGGCCGCGGAGTTCTACACCGAAGACCTGCGCATCCCGATGGCGGAGGCCGGGCCGCAGGGGCTCGAGGCGTTCCTGGTCCGCCCGGCCGGAACGAAGCGCTACCCGCTCGCGCTGCTCAGCCACGGCTCACCGCGCAGCTTCGACGACCGCGCGACGATGTCGGCGCACAAATATTACGGCATCGCGCTGGAATATGCCCGGCGCGGCTTTGCGGCGCTGATCGTGATGCGGCGCGGCTACGGCACCTCGCCCGGCGGGCGCGTCGATAGCGTCGGCGGCTGTGCCAACGCCGCCTATTTGCCAGCGGCAGCCGTTGCGGTCGCGGATTTGCGCGCGGCGATCGACGCCATGGGGCGCAGGAGCGACGTGACGACATCGGGGATGATTGCGGCCGGCCATTCCGCCGGCGGGCTCGCCACCGTCGCGCTGACGGCGCAGGCACCGAGCGGTCTCGTCGCCGCGATCAGCTTTGCCGGCGGCCGCGGCTCGCGCGACGACGACGACGTCTGCAACGAGGACGGGCTGGTGCAGGCTTTTGCCACGTTCGGAAAGACCTCGCGCGTGCCGATGCTGTGGGTCTATGCCAGCAACGATTCCTTCTTCGGCCCCGATCTCGCGCACCGGCTCCACAACGGATTTCGCGGCAATGGCGGTCAGGCGAAATTCATCGCGGCGCCGCCATACGGCGACGACGGCCATTATCTCTATTCGGTGGTGGGCCGGCCGCAATGGACGCCGTATCTCGACGCCTTCCTGCGCGAGCGCGGGCTCGGCCACGACATCCTGAGCCCGCCCGATCCGCTGCCGCCACCAGGCCAGCTCAACGAGGCCGCGCGCGCCGAATTCTCGCGCTATCTCGCCAGCACCATGCCGCACAAGGCGTTTGCGGTGTCGCCGAACGGCGGTTACGGCTGGCGGTCGGGCCGCGCGACGACCGACGACGCCCAACGCGATTCGCTTGCCGCCTGCATGAAATGGTCGCCAACCTGCACGATCTATGCGGTCGACGACCGGCTCGCCGGGGCGACGCGGCAAACCTCAACGGACCAGAGCTCCCGCGCGCGCTAGGCGCGGCTAACGGCGAGCCGAGCCTCTCCGGCGCCGATCCAATTCCCTCAATCGCAACGCGACCGCGCGTTCGCTTCGCCCGAGAAGAATCGAGATTCGCTTCGCAGGCTCGTTTTTCTCATCGAGGGCGAGCAGGCGCTCGTCCTCCTCCTCGCTCCATAGACGCGATCTGTTACCTTGCACCGGTTTCCTCCACATGAGGCGATACGATGCTCCGGCCGATGGATGATCCTTGGATGAGCCTATCGCCCGGAACCAATTGGCTGTTCAGGCGAGCCCGGCCCCGACCCGGGCGAACCGACCGGAAGGCCACTCGCAGTGTGGCCCGCGCCCGAGTTCTGTTGAGCCTGGCCGGTCGTCGTGCCCGCGGAATTGGGCGCTGCCTGATTGTTCTGATTGTTCGTCGTGCTGGTCGCATTCCGACCGGAGGCGCCGCCGCTGGGATTGAAATAATTCTGGGTCTGATTGGGGGTCGCCGAGGGCGGCGTTGCGTTCGTGCCGTTGGTGCCCGTCGCCGTGTGTCCGGTCGCGCTCGTTCCGGTCGAGCCTGCCGCTGTTCCCGCCGCCGAGCCCGCGCTGCCCGCGGAAGTGCCGGCGCTCGAGGCAGCTCCGCCACCTGCGGCACCGGCACCACCGGCGCCGCCACCTCCTCCTCCCCCACCGCCCGCGCCTTGCGCATGGACGCCAGCGGATGTCGTCAACGATGTCAGCAGCACGATGGCAAATTTCGACGGACGCATGCCAGTTCTCCCTGTTGATTGCAGGGATAACGACGCAGTTGGTTGGCCGTTCCGGGATTCAGGCCGGAGCTCACGTTTTGAGCTGCAACATGGAGCAAGCGGAACGCCTTGGTTTATTAACACTAGAAGTGTACTGCCTGCCCTTATGCCAAGGCGCCGGCCACCTTTACATTTCCTCGCGACGTGTGGACGTGTTGCGGCCATCGCGCTTTCACTGGTCGCGACCAGCGGCCGCGCCAGCGACGACGTGTCACACGATGTCGGCACGACTTCGGCAATTGGCAGCAACATCCGGGAATTCGGTGCCGGCGAGACCCCGACTTCACGCACGGCGATCCGGGCCTTGATCGAGAAGGAAACGAAGGGCACCAATCTGCCCGCCGACATCGCCGAAGCCGTCGTCTTCGTTGAAAGCGGATACAACCCGGCCGTCGTCGGCAGCGTCGGCGAAGTGGGCGTCATGCAGGTCCGGCCCGAAACCGCAAAAATGCTGGGCTTCAAGGGCAGCGATGCGGAGCTTGCCGTATCCGAGACCAACATCCACTACGGCGTGCTCTACCTCCACCGTGCCTGGAGTTTGGCGGCTGGCGATCTCTGCCGTGCATTGATGAAGTATCGGGCAGGTCATGGCGAGGAGATCATGACGGCGCGGTCGCAGGTCTACTGCAACAGGGCCCGGAATCGACTGCTCGCCATGGGAGCACCGCCGACAGCGGCCCAAGCCACGGCAACGCCATCCTCGGAGCCGGGATCTGCGCCCGCGGCTCCGGCCGCCCGGCCAAGACAGCCGCGTGTCGCCAAAATGCCGGCGCAGCCCAAGGCCGTCTATACGCGCTATCGTCAGGGAACGACGGCTGCGAGCCGCGCCTATTGGGCCGCTCATGAGTCCAAAATCGGCCTCATCAAAGCGCGCATCGAAGCACGATGGAAACGGCTCGCATCGCGCTAGCGCCGATGCATCCGGTATGCGCGACTAGAGCCGCTCGCTGAGCGCGAGCTTGTAGCCGACGCCGGTGACGGTCACGATCACCGGCGTGCCGCTGCCGACGAGCTTGCGGCGCAGCCGCGCTACCAGCGCATCGACGGTGCGGATGTCGACCTCGGCCTGGCGGTTGCTGACAACCTCGATCAGATAGTCGCGGCTGAGCGGCCGCCCGTCGGCGCCGACCAGTGCCGCGAGCAGATCGAATTCGGCGCGCGTCAATGCCACCGGCTTGCCGTCGCTGCCGAGCAGCTCGCGCCGCGTCAGGTCGATGATCCAGTCGCCGAACGCGATCGAATTGTGGTTGCGCGCCGCCTTGCGGTCGATCGAGCGCCGCCGCAACACACTGCGTGCGCGCGCGAGCAGGTCGCGCAGATTGATCGGCTTGGTGACGTAGTGATCGCCGGCGATCTCGAGGCCGAGGATGCGATCGACGTCGGTGTCGCGGCGGGTCACAAAGATGATGCCGGCATTGCTGGTCGCCTGGATCTCTTTGGCGAGCTCGAAGCCGTCGCCATCCGGCAACTGCACGTCGAGGAAGACGAGATCCGTGCGCGAGCGCAGCGCCTGGCGGCATTCCGCGCAGGAGCCGGCTCCGACCACGTCGAAATTGTTCTCGCTGAAATAGCCGACCAGCATCGTCCGCGTCACGGGATCGTCTTCGACGACGATCAGCCGTTCGCGACCAGCAGGCCGTAATTCCTGACGTGCGGAATCAGCCACGTTGTTGGATGTCCTGTGTGCTTGCGACCCGGCTTGAAAATTCAAGTCGTCGCGCACCGCGCTGTCCTGTGAACGAACATTCACGACTTATTCGAGCCCCCGAATTGCCTGCCGGAATACTAGGCGCCTTGTGCCGCCTAAACAATATTGGTCATGATCTCGACGCATTAAGTATGAATTGGCCCACAATTCTCATCGTGCGCATCATCATGCCTTCAAGCCGCCTCACCATCTCCGATCCCGCACATTCGGCACCGGACTCAACCGCTGGTTAACGTAAAGAGAGGCTTCGGCTTCGGAAAAGCCGGCCGCGCCTCTATGGTCCCGCTTGCGGATGCGTAACCACGGAGCAGGCGTGATGCAGGGGCAGGCCCGGTTGGCTGCCGGACGAACCGAACAGGGCACGGCGCCATTCGCCCGTTCGCACACGCTCGATTTCCTGCGCGGCCTCGCCATCGTCGGCGTGATGGCGATCCACGTTTCACAATCATTCCCGTCGAACATTCACGTCGTCGACTTCGCCTTCATGTGCGGCTGGACCGGCGTCAACGTGTTCTACTTCGTCAGCGCCATGACGATGTGCCTGATGTGGACGCAGCGTACCGAAGCCAATTCGACGCGCAAATTCTACATCCGCCGCTTCCTGCGTATCGCGCCACTGTTCTGGCTGGCGATCCCGCTCTATCTCGTCGTCAACGGCACGGGCCCGAGCGCCAACGCACCTGATGGCATCGGGCCGCTCCAGGTAATCCTGACCGCGACGTTCCTGCACGGCTTCTGGCCCGACAGCGTCAACAGCGTCGTGCCGGGCGACTGGTCGATCGCCGCCGAGATGATTTTCTATCTCGTCTTCCCGCTCGTCATCACCGCGTTCGGATCGCGCCGGCATCTGTATCTTGCGCTCGCGATCGTGCTGCATCTCGTCAATGTCTGCCTGTTCAAGCCCTTCGCCTTCGCGCTGTTCTCGGCCTATTACGGACCAGGGCATGAAGCGTTCGTGTGGAACGCGCTGCACATCAGCTTCCTGAACCAGCTCCCCGTCTTCCTCGTCGGATGCGCGCTGTTCTTCTCCTTGCGCGACGGCTTTGCGAAGTCGGACGCGGCGATCTTCGCCATCTTCATCGCGCTGTCCTTCATCGCCGACCGCGCAACCGGCTCGCACGAATTCAACTATCTCATGATCAACCTCGTGCTCGGCGCGCTGGTGGCCGGCTGCATCAAGCTCGCGACCCGCTTCCGGCCGGTCGAGGCGCTCGGCCGCAATTCTTATTCGATGTATCTGTCGCACTTCGCGGTGATCGCCGGACTGCGCCAGGTCTGGCCGCTGGCGGACGGACTGGTCTCGCTGCTGATCGCCTATGTCGTCACCGCCGCGCTCAGCTATCTCGTCGCGCGCGCGACCTGGCATCTGGTCGAGCGGCACGCGCAGGACCTTGCGCACCGGCTGACGTCTTCGACAGTCAGGGCTGCGCCGCGCGCAGACGCCGTGGCCGCAGCGGGTGTCGTCCTCAATAGCCGCAGTGCCGGGGCTTGAGCGTCAGGACGATCCGACCTCGATCCGGAAGGACAGCTGCTCCTCCGCGCCGGGCGCGATGTGCATCAGGCCCGGCTTGTCGCTGAAGTCACCGTCAAAGCCGGCAGGGCTGGCATAGCCGTGCCAGGGCTCGATGCAGAGGAACGGCGCGCCCGAGGGTTTCGACCAGACGCCGAGTTCGCGAAAACCGCGCCACGACATTTCGAGCCACGGCCCGGCCCCCCGCCCGGCGTAGCGAACCGCATGGCTCGCGACCCGGTCGAAGATGATGGCATCATCGGCGAACAGGGATTCAGACAAGGGCAGCATCGTGCCCTCGACGGGACCTGGTTCTGTCGCCGCACGCAACAGGCCGCCGTCGAGACGGCGCACGGGTGATGCCTCTGCGTTCGCAAAGGTCAGCGCGTAACTCTCCTTGGGCGCGCCAGCCCGAAGCGGCCAATTGAAAGCGGGATGCCCCCCGAGCGAGGTCGGCAATGTCTCCTGACCGGTATTCGCGACGGTGAGCGTGAGATCGAGACCGGCATCATCGAGCGTATAGGCCGCTGTCAGCCGGAACGCGAACGGATAGAGCGCGCGCGTTGCCTCGCTGTCTTCGAGCACCAGCGTGCAGCGGCTCGCCTCACGCGCGTCCCACGCAAAGCGGCTGTCGCGGGCAAAGCCGTGCTGGGTCATCCGGTATGTCTTGCCCCGATGCCGCAATTCGTCGTTTGCGAGACGCCCGACGATCGGAAACAGCAGCGGCGCGTGACGCGGCCAGGCCGTCCCGGCCTGCCAGACGAATTCGGTGCCGCTGCCATCCTTTAGGGAGCACAGCTCGGCACCATGCGCCTTGATGGCCGCGCTGAGCCCGCCGCTGCGGATCGTGTGCGTGTCGTCGGTCATGGCAATCTCCATCGCGGCAGCCGCAACCGGAGCATACCGCATCAGAAACGATTTCGCCCGCCTCACGGGTGAGACGGGCGATGATCAGCTCCGCATGATTTGTCAGGCCTGCGACGACCGCCCGACGCTCTCATAGACGAAGCCGGCGGCGGCCATCTCTTCGGGGCGGTAGATGTTGCGGAGGTCGACGACGACGGGCTGCGCCATGGTCGCCTTCAGCCGGTCGAGATCGAGCGCGCGGAACTGCACCCATTCGGTGACGATGACGATCGCGTCGGCGCCTTGTGCGCAGGAATAGGCGTCTTCGCAGTAGGTGATGTTCGGCAGCTCGCTCTTCGCCTGCTCCATGCCGACGGGATCGAAGGCCTTGACCTTCGCGCCCATGTCGATGAGGCCTGTGACCAGCGGGATCGACGGCGCGTCGCGCATGTCGTCGGTGTCGGGCTTGAAGGTCAGGCCTAGCACGGCAATGGTCTTGCCGCGCAAGGAGCCGCCGAGCGCCTGGCTGACTTTCCGCGCCATCGCACGCTTGCGGTTCTCGTTGACCGCGAGCACGGATTCGACGATGCGCAAGGAGACGTCGTAGTCCTGCGCGATCTTGATCAGCGCCTTGGTGTCCTTCGGGAAGCACGAGCCGCCGAAGCCGGGGCCGGCATGCAAAAACTTCGTGCCGATGCGGTTGTCGAGGCCAATGCCGCGCGCGACTTCCTGGACGTTGGCGCCGACCTTTTCGGAGAGGTCCGCGATCTCGTTGATGAAGGTGATCTTGGTCGCGAGGAATGCGTTCGCGGCGTATTTGATCATCTCGGCGGTGCGGCGTTCCGTGAACATCAGCGGCGCCTGGTTCAGCGACAGCGGGCGGTAGATGTCGCCCATCACCTTGCGGCCGCGCTCGTCGGACGTGCCGACCACGACGCGGTCGGGAAACTTGAAGTCGCGGATCGCCGCGCCTTCGCGCAGGAATTCGGGATTGGAGGCGACGACGACGTCGGCCTTGGGATTGGTCTCGCGGATGATGCGCTCGACCTCGTCGCCGGTACCGACCGGGACGGTCGACTTCGTCACCACGACCGTGAAGCCGGACAGCGACTGCGCGATCTCCTTCGCGGCGGCGTAGACATAGGACAGATCGGCGTGACCGTCGCCGCGCCGCGAGGGCGTCCCGACCGCGATGAACACGGCATCGGCATCCGCAACCGGCTTCGAGAGGTCGGTGGTGAACTCCAGCCGCTTGGCTTTCACATTGGCTGCCACCAGCTCGTCGAGGCCCGGTTCGTAGATCGGGATTTCGCCACGATGGAGCGCTGCGATCTTCTTCTCGTCCTTGTCGACGCAGACGACGTCGTGACCGAAATCCGCAAAGCAGGCTCCGGACACAAGTCCCACATAGCCCGTTCCGATCATCGCGATTCGCATGAAAAACTCTTTCCGTTGAAGACGGATGTTCCACTGAACATCCTAGACCATTTCACTATCCGACCGCGCGCCCAACATTAGGGCAGGTTGCTGCGCGAACCGAATAAATCTTAGCCGCCGCGCGTGACAGGCGTTGCTCACAACTCCCGAAATACGCGACATGCATTGTTGCATTCTACATATGCGACGACAGATACGCCGCGTATGCGCGCCTTACCCCATCCTCAAGCGTGGTGGTTGCGCGCCAGCCAAGCTTGGCAATACGTCCGACATCGAGCAGCTTGCGCGGTGTTCCGTCCGGCCGCGAGGTGTCGAAGCTGATCTCGCCGCCGTAACCGACGATCTCGGCGACGACGCGCGCGAACTCGGCGATAGTGATGTCCTCGCCGGTGCCGATGTTGACCAGATCGGCACCAGAATAGATCTTCATCAGGTGCACACAGGCATCCGCCATGTCGTCGACATAGAGGAACTCGCGCCGCGGGGTGCCGGTGCCCCACACGACGACGCTTCCGGCGCCGGACATTTTCGCCTCATGAAAGCGCCGGATCAGCGCGGCGACGACGTGGCTGAGTTCAGGATGATAATTGTCACCGGGGCCGTAGAGATTGGTCGGCATCACGCTGATGAAGTCGCTTCCGTACTGGCTGCGATAGGCCTCGGCCATCTTGATGCCGGCGATTTTTGCGATGGCGTAAGGCTCGTTGGTCGGCTCGAGCGGGCCGGTCAGCACCGAGTCTTCGCGCAGCGGCTGCGCGGCCTGCTTCGGATAGATGCAGGACGAGCCCAGAAACATCAGCTTCTCGACGCCGTTCTGATGCGCGGCCTGGATCACGTTGGCGGCAATCGCGATGTTGTCGTAGATGAACTCGGCGCGCAGCGTGTTGTTGGCGACGATGCCGCCGACTTTTGCGGCGGCCATAAATACAACCTGCGGCCGCGCCTTCGCGAACCAGTCGAACACGGCGGCCTGGTTGCAGAGATCGACCTCGCGCCGGTCGACCGTGACCAGATTGACGTCTTCCCGCGCGAGCCGGCGCACGAGCGCACTGCCGACCATGCCGCGGTGGCCGGCGACGTAAACGCTTTTGCCCTTCAGTTCAAACAACGCGGTTGCCACGGCCAGCATCCCGCTTTGCCTCGGCCAGATCGCTCACCATCATCTCCTCGACGAGCTCTGCAAAACTCCGCTTCGGCTTCCAGCCGAGCACCTCGCGCGCCTTGCTCGCGTCGCCGACGAGGAGATCGACCTCAGTCGGACGGAAATAGGAGGGATCGACCTTCACCACCGTCTTGCCGCTCTTGGCGTCGACGCCGGTCTCGTCGACACCCGCGCCACGCCATTCGACGCGACGGCCGACATGGGCAAAGGACAATTCGACCATCTCGCGCACCGAGCGCGTCTCGCCGGTCGCCAGCACGAAATCATCGGGCTTGTCGGCCTGCAGGATCAGATGCATGCCCTCGACGTAGTCCTTCGCATGTCCCCAGTCGCGCTGGGCCGAGAGATTGCCGAGATAGAGCGTGTCTTCCAAACCGACCTCGATGCGCGATACGCCGCGCGTGATCTTGCGGGTGACGAACGTCTCACCGCGGATCGGGCTCTCATGGTTGAACAGGATGCCGTTGCTCGCGAACATGCCATAGGCTTCGCGGTAATTCACCGTGATCCAGTAGCCGTAGAGCTTTGCGACGCCATAGGGCGAGCGCGGATAAAACGGCGTGGTCTCCTTCTGCGGAATCTCCTGCACCAGACCGTAGAGCTCGGAGGTCGAGGCCTGGTAGAACTTGGTCTCCTTCTCCATGCCGAGGATGCGGATCGCCTCCAGCAGGCGCAGCACGCCGATCGCGTCGGCGTTCGCCGTATATTCCGGGCTCTCGAAGCTGACGGCGACGTGGCTCTGGGCGGCGAGATTGTAGATCTCTGTGGGGCGGATCTGCTGCACCAGGCGGATCAGATTGGTCGAGTCCGTCATGTCGCCGTAATGCATCAGGAACGGCACATCGCCGACATGCGGATCCTGATAGAGATGATCGACGCGCGCGGTGTTGAACGAGGACGAACGGCGCTTGATGCCGTGCACGACATAGCCGAGCGACAGCAGATGTTCGGCGAGATAGGCGCCGTCCTGCCCGGTCACGCCGGTGATGAGAGCGATCCGCTCAGCCATGATCAGGGCTTAGATCCAGTCTAGAAAAAGGCAGCGGCCCGCGCGAGAAGCGCTAGCAAACGAGCCTTTTCTTGGACATATCGACCAGCCAGGTCAACCCCGAACATCGGTCGAACAAATGGCTGGCGGAGCCCCTCGAGCGGGCACGAAATCGGCTCGCCACAGGCCAGATCATCGCGATAGACGCTACTAGGGATTGCTGGCTAAGCCCACCACAATCGGGCGATCCGCGCTCGAGATGGTCACCTGGATACTGGAAGTTCCTTCGTCGTGGCGGTTCTTGCCGACGACCACCAGGGTAAAGGTGTCCGTCCCGGCAAAATCAGGTTTGGCGAAATAGCGAAAGCCGGGGCCGACAAGAACAAGCTCGCCTGACTTCGGTTTTTCAGACACTGAGACGTTGTAGAGCTGCATCGTCGACCAACGCAGACCCTGGATGCAGTTCGCGCCGGGAGCGATCGTCATCGACCATTCCATCGTGTCGTTGGCAAGCTGGTAAGGCTTGATGTCGCGCATGCAGTTTGGCGTCGCATGCGCTTCGAACGCCGATGCCAACATCAACAACCCCGCGACAGACGCGCAGCCGGTCATACGCAACATGCTGATCTCCCTCCGTATCGGCGCTGACGATGCCGGAGGGGACTGAAAAAATGGTAAGAGGTGGCGGAACCTTCGAGGCGATGCTTAAGATCGAACTAAACGACGGCAGTGGGGCCGTGCAGGATGCCCTCTCAACCGAGGCAAGATTCGTCCCACGATTGCGTACCGCTTCGCGAGTGTCAGGAACATCGGCTTGCAGCGCCGGATTTCAGCAAGATTCCTGCCCGCCCGCCTTGACGCTCCGGATCGGGTATCCATTTCGAGTCCATGAGATACGCCTTGCCCCTGCTGTATGCCTGTGCCTCTCTCGTGTGCGCTAGCGCGCAGGCGACGGCTCAGGGCACTCAACAGCCCCCCTATAGCGGGGCTCCTTCCGGCTATGTGGTCGCGCCGGGACCGACCGTGTCGACCAGACCCCAGAGCACGCCGAACCGGCCCACAAACTACTTTTCGCCGGCAGATCCATCCTTTGTCGGCCCGAACGCCTCGGGCTGTTGCGCGCCGGTGAGACGGTCCGGCCGACGCTAGCTTCGGGCCGATCTCTCGTTCAAATCCGCCGTCTCCGTCTTGCAGGCGCGCGCCTCTTTTGAGACAAGAGGCACATCGTTAACGTGGAGTATAGCGTGCTGGGCCTCGTCGTCATTCTGGCAATTGCTGCCTTGTCTTTCGCGGCCGGTTACGCAACGAGGGAATTCATCTCGCGCCGACGTCGAGAACGATCCCTCAGATTCCGGGCCTATTTGCCGCCGGCGGAGTTCAGGCAGCCGCCGGCGTTCCTCATCCGAAATCGTGATCTGGCGTCAAAATCCACGCATTGATTTGTCCGAGGGACCGATGCGCTTGCCGAGCCCGACGGCAGGCTCGCTGATGGGAAAGATGGACCTGATGCTCAGAGTATCCGGGATCGCCGCTCTCCTGATGATTGCGTGCCCGATCGAGGTCTGGGCCAGCCCCAGCGCCGAAACCGCCAGGAAATGCATGCACTATTCCTATATCGCCTTTCCATACAAGCGGCCGGGCGCTGTCCGAATGAGCGGCGACCGTCAGGCCTATTTTAGGGATTGCATGGCCAAGGACGGTGCTGTCCCGGAACCTGCGCCCGCCAAGGAGCAATGATGGCTGCGGAAGACCGCTCGGGGCCGCCGGTGAGGCTTATTTGTCGCCGTCGTCCATCTTGCCGTTGTTGGCGACGCATTTGTTGAAATAGGAGGTTTGATCGCGTCCGGACCCCTTGGCGCTCCCGGCGGCGGGGTTAGCGACTTCGCGGGGTGGAAAGCGCTTGGTGGTCAGCGCTTTGCAAGTCTTGGCCAACTCGGCCGTGATCGCCCACGCCCGATCGGGAGTTGCCCCGCCCGCAAGGCAAATCACCCCGATTGCGACCGCGCCAACCTTCCATCTGGAAACCATTGCCTTCCTTCTCCCAGGTCCTCTGCTGACCATATCCGCCTCCCGAGATCGCTCTTCGAAGAAGGCCGTCAATCGCCATACCATAGCCCGTTGCCGGCCCAAGGAACAACTCACCCATGGCGGCTAAGATGGCGCGTCGCGAGTGCTGGATGCAGCTTTCCATGCGTCACCGGCCGCAGCTTACGCGGACGCCGAGATCATCGAGCTCAAATGGCCAAGTGCCAGCCGGCATCCGCGTTCATGACGCCGAGCTGCTGGAGCACACCCTGGCCGCCGTTGATCTCCACGGCCGTCAGCGCATGAGTAACGCTGTTCTCAAACAGGATCGCCGACTTCTGGCCACCGTCGATGCTCTGCAAGCCGACATAGTGATCGTCGGCGCCAACCGTTCCGAGCACCGCCGAGCCCATGATCTTCGTTCCGTTCATCTCCCAGGCGGCAACGCCGTGAGTCGTATCGTTCAAGAACAGCAAGTCTGATTTTCCGTCGCCATTGAAGTCGCCTACGTCTGCGAAGCGCCAGCCGCCCGCGGCGTTCATCACCGCAATCTGCGAGCCGGACGTGATCTGGTTGCCGTTCATCTGCCAGGTCGCGACGCCGTGCGTCTGCTCGTTCAGAAACAGAAGATCGGTTTTTCCGTCACCATTGAAGTCGCCGGTTCCGACGAAGTCCCACCCGCCCGCAACATTGATCGTTGCGATCGTCGTCTTCGATGCCACCTGGGTGCCGTTCATCTGCCAGATCATCGCGTCGTGCGTATTGTCGTTGATCATGAACAGGTCGGTTTTTCCGTCGCCATTGAAGTCGCCGGTCGACGCGATATGGAAGCCCTGCGCCATCACGCCGATCTGGGGGCCCGCGGCGATCTTCGCACCATCCATCTGCCAGACGGCGATGCCGTTGGTCGCGCTGTTAACGAACAGCAGGTCACTCTTTCCGTCGGCATTGAAATCCACGATATCGGCGAAATGCCAGCCGCTCGCGGTGTTGATCGACCCGACGGTGACAGCCGAAGCCGCCTGCGCTCCATTGCTCAGCAATTCCGAGACTTCGTGGGTGACGCTGTTGATGAACAGCAGATCCGTAAGGCCGTCTCCATTGAAGTCGGCCTTGGCAGCGAAGTTGGAGCCCGATGCTCCCGCCACCACCTGCGGACTGCCTTGCGACGGGCCGCCCACTTGCCATATCGCAGCCGTATGGGAGCTGTTGTTGAAGAACACGAGATCGGTGGTGCCGATCTGCACGCTTGCGGACTGGGCGATGACCTGCGGGGCGGCCTGGCCAATCACGCCGTCCCCGTTCAAATCCTGGTGGAAGACCGACTCCAGCGCTTGCAGAGCCGAGCTCGCGCCCGACACGGTCCCGGTCAGATTGGCGGTGAATGCACCGTTCGCATCGACGCTCCACACCATATATTGGTCGGAGCCGGCGGCCTTCCAAGCGACATCATAGCCACTTGCGGTCTTCTCCGCCGCGATCGCCGTGAAGGCACCGAACTGCCCTGTCTGGACGGCCGCGCCTGAATATTTCAGGAGAAGAGCTGCGCCACCATCCGACAGATAGTAGTTCGTGCCGCCCGTGGCGAGCGTCGTCGTCCCGGTCGACTCCATGACCGTGCCGACAATCTGATTCAGCGCATTCGACACACCGCTCGAATTGCCCGCCGTATCAGTCGCAACCGCAGTCAACGTATGGATGCCCGCAACGAGCGCGCCGGAGCCGATCGTCCACGAGCCGTTTGCGGCGGCAACGCCCGTGCCGAGCAGATTGGCGCCGTCATAGAGCCAGACCTTGGCGCCCGCCTCTGCGGTGCCCGAGACGCTTGTCGAACTGGCCGATACGGACGCGCTCGAGCTGATGACGGGCGCGCCCGGCCCGATGGTATCGACAGTGACGCTGAGCGCGGCAGACGTTCCGACGTTCCCAGCTGCATCCGTTTGCTTGGTCGTGAAAGAATGCACTCCATTCGCCAGCGTCGCAGTTGCGAATGTCCAGGCTCCCGTGCCATCGACTGACGCAGTTCCAATCTGGTTCGCGCCGTCGAACACCTGGACCTGACGGCCAACCTCGCCGGTTCCCCGCAGCGTGATCTGATTGGCGTTGGTGATCCCGTCACCCACCACATTGCTGTCGGGCGAGAACGACGTCACCGTGGGTCGTGGCGCCACGGTGTCCACCGTGATGTTGAAGCCCGGCGACATCGCGCTGACGTTGCCCGCCGCGTCGGTTGACCGCGCGGAAAATGAATGCGTGGCGTCCGACAGGGTTGAAGTCGTGTAAGACCAGGAGCCGTTGGCACCGGCCACCACCGTTCCAATCAGGGTCGCGCCGTCGAAGAGCTTGACGGTGCTGCCCTGCTCGGCCGAACCGTTCAGCGTAACCTGATTGGCATTGGTGACGCCGTCGCCGGCGACGTAGCTATCCGGCGAAAAGCTCGTGATCGCAGGCGCGACGGGCGCCGTCGTATCCACGATGACGTTGAACGACGAGGACATCGCACTGGCGTTACCGCTGCCATCGACCGCTTTTGCGGTAAAGCCATGGCTGCCGTCCGCGAGCGTGCCAGTTGCAAAGCTCCAGGCTCCGGAGCTGCCCGCAACAGCGGTGCCGATCTGGCTGCTGCCGTCGAGAATCTGCACCACGGTTCCCGCCGCAGCCGTTCCGCTCAACGTGACGTGATTGACTTTTGTCAGCCCGTTCGCGAGGCCGGCGTTGTCGGACAACGACGCCGTGATCGTCGGCGCGAGGGGCGCGGCGGCTGCTGCGGCGGCGGCGTCTGCCTTCCCGACACTCAGGTCGAGACTGTGAATCGTCAGCGCTCCCGCGCCCGATCCGACCTCGGCTCCGAACTCCAGCGAGGCCAGGTATTCACTGCTGGAGACCAGGTTGAGGCTTACGAGCTTTGCGAGGATCGAGGCGATATCGATGTCGCCGCTCGTCGAATCCGTATCGAGAACAACCGCCGTGTATGGCCGGGCACCGGCCTGATAGTAGATCTTGGCCGAAATGACCCCATCGCTGTAAGTGCCAACCTGGCTTCCGAAGGGAATGAGCCCGCCCTTGTGCAGCCAGATCATCACTTCGTTGGTGATCGTGCTCGCGTTTCCGTTCGGGCGGCTCGTCAGCCAGAGATCGAAGGCGACATCGAAGCCGGCGAGATTGCCGTGGTATTCGACATCGTATTTGACCTCGAGGCTCGAGAGGCTGGAAAGCTGGATTGCGAACGGATTGGCAGGCGAGCTCGACGTGCTGGCATATGGATTGAGGCCGTACGAAATCTCCTGATAGGCCCTGATGGTGGGATTGGGATCGATGACGATGGGAAACGACCAGCTGAAGGTCGTCTGCTTGGTCAGGTCGCCAGCCGAATAGGCGGTCGAGACGGAATAGTCCGTGCCATAGGCCAGGCTGCCCGGATTCCAGACGTTGTTGACGATCGTCCAGCCATTCATGGTCAGCGCCTTGGCTGGACCGACCATCTGGGAGAGCGCCGTCAGAGACGCCGGAGAGCTGGGCAGCATGCCAAAGTCATACGCGCTCAGGCTCGACAGGCTCACGTTCCGCAACACGAGGCTCTCGCCATTGGCGAATGCGAACTTCACGTCCGCACCATTTTGCGTGGCCAATGCCGCGAGCTGATCGAAGCTGGTGATCCCGTAGCCCTGCAGCTTTATGACGTCGTTGCTCGGCGCGAAATTGACGATGGCATCGGAGCCATTTCCCGCCTTGACGATGAACAAATCGGCCCCGGCCCCGCCGACCAGGATGTCGTTGCCTGCACCGCCGTCCAGCGTCGCGCCGACCGAGCCGGCGATGATGATGTTGTTGAGGGCGTTGCCGGTTCCGGAATTGGCGCCGGGCGAATTGAGAATGAGATTTTCGACGTTGGCAGCGAGCGTCGCCGCGCCCCAATAGTTCACGACGACCGTATCGACACCCTGTCCGGCCTGCTCGACGACGGTCTCACGATTGTCCCAGAGGTAGTAGGTGTCGTCGCCGAGGCCGCCGATGAGAACATCTCCGCCGGCGCCGCTGAACGCGTCGTTGCCGGACGTCCCGACTTGGGTCTCACCCCCCGACGTATTGATCGCCCATCGGGTCGTGCTCCCCGATGTCGACAAAGTTATCCCATTGGCAGTGCTGTAGGTCGTCATGCGCCCGTCCCCCTAAGCGCATGAAAACATTCATTCCCAAATATCCGGGGGCGGGATTGCAGCTAATCGTTCGGACCCGATTGAGACTCTGGTAAGATTTTCAGAAAATGAACAAGGGTTCCGGAAGGGTCGAAGGCCCTTCAACTGCCATATTCCGCTGAGAAGCAAACCTCGCGTGAAAACCAGCGCAGTCCATCTCTGAGGCGGCCAATGAAAAGCGCAGCGATTATCGTCTTGTTAGCCCTGTTCAGCTCCGGACCGAGCACAGCGGAACAATTGTTCTCGACGCCGCTGCGGGATGCAGCGGTCAATCACGATCTTGCGAAGGTCAGGAAGACGCAGGCAAACATCTCGAGCCGCGCAGAAGCAGATTCCACGTCTGCGTCCGTGAGCCAGGACGGCAGCAGCGCGCAAGCTCAGCCGCGCACGGCCGTGCGATAGCGAGAGACGGCGCTTACCGGTAGTCTACGGAGACCGAGTTCACCAGGAACGAGCCCGTTCCCTGCGCCGGCTCAACACCAAGCGAATGGCCGTTGTAGTACTCCTCGCCGGTCAGAATTCCCTTGGACTTCAGGAAGAGATGCATCGCCTGAAGATCGATCGAGCCCTTGGCATGGTCGGCGTGATCGACCGGCATGAACAGGATGTCAGGCACCTTCGGTCGCCTGTCGATCGCCGCCTTCCATTGCACACCGGCATGGGTGAACGTTCCAATCGGCGTCGCCGTGTTGAAATACTTCACCGAATATTCGGGCGTGCGGAGGAACACCTCGATCTCAAACAGGCGCGATGACCAGCCGCGGGGAGCCTTGGTGAGAAAGTAATCATAGATGACGTCGAATCCGTTGTGTGTCCCGGAAAAGGTCAGATCGTGCGACACGGACAATTGCTGGATTTCATCGATCCGGGAGGGCCGGATTTGCCGTTGCGGCACGGTGTTGAAATAGTCGCCATACGCGGCAGCCTGAAGGAATCCGACGATGAATTTCGGATCCCGGATCGGCCAATTCCAGGTGATCGTCGTCCCAACCGGAAAATTCTCGGGATCTACGGTAAAGCTCTGATCAAAGTCCTTTCCGGCGACATATTCCCGCTTGTTGAAGGGATCCATGAATGCCGAAAACGGCCCCTTGGTGAACAATTGGTGATCACCGAAGCGGCGCAACTCAGCCGCTCCGACCGACGTCACAGACACAAGCAAAGCGGAAGCGAGGACGAAGGCTCGCGAGACTAGACGCATATCAGCTCCTTCTCGATCCGGCACGTAGCGTCGCGATCATTGCCCGATCTCAAAATGTCGGCCAAGCGCGGCAGGTTTGCGACCAAATACGGACAACATTCACACGCTCAGCCGGCACCAGTGATCGATCTCGAACCGAGGAAGCGAAGGCTACTTGTCGCAGCTGCTCTTCCACTGGCAATGCCCATAGATGTCGCAGTCCTTGACCGGCGCGCATTGCGACCGCCCTCCTTCGCCGATGCGCATCGGCTTCTGCCGGAGCGTGGTCGAACACGAACGGGCCGGGCAAATCGGAGCAATGTCATACTGACCACTGCAGATGGCGCGGAAGGCACCATCGACGCATTGGCAAAAGCATCCGGCCCATGCCGTCGATGGCATCGCCCCCATGGCGAAAAATCCGATCAGCAAGGCGGCTTTCACCAGACGTCCAATATGAAAATCCATCCAGAGCCTCAGTGGCCGCGTTGCGATGCCCGCCGAATCTTGCACGAAAACGGTCAGGGGAAGCAAGCCGGCCGTCCTGCTTCCAAAGGTCTCACGACATTACGTTCTCGTAACGAAGATGCAGACATTGCCGCGACAGCGGCTAGTTGAAATACTCGCGGTACTCGAACCTGAAATCCTTCGCATCCGGCGCGATGCCAAAGATCTCGCGCCGCTTGGTAAAGGCTGCGACAGCGACATCATTGCACTTTTCCGTGCCGAGATAGCACGCGCGCAGCTTGACCGGGACGCTGCATGAATTGTTGACGATCAGGACGTGGTCATAGAGCTTCGGATTTACGACCTGCGGCTTGGCTTCTCCGAGCACGTAGATGCAGGGACGGCCGGTGGAATCCATGTGGCGCTGGGGCGTCCGGGACGAACCGAATCTCATGGAGGCTGCACTGGGATCGACCGTAAGGCCCGGTGTCGAGCCGACGACCGAGCCTCCGCTCAGTCCCGGCCTGTCCGCCTGGGCATGCGCCCGTTCGCCAGCCGCAATCATGACGATGAAGCCCAACGCCATCGCACAAGCGAGTGATCCCATCTTCGACATTACGAAACTCCGACTTGGCTCAATTCCAGTATCTCTGCTGGCGCGGCTCGAAATTGGGAATGTCGACACGAATTCCCTGATCCTCGAGGAGCTTCGCGAATTGCTCGCGATTGTATCGCCCGACGTCGCCTAGTCCCGCGAGCAACTGCTCCCGCACCGGCCAACCCGGACCCGCAAGATTGGCTGCGGCCAGGTCGACAAAGCCGGCAGCTACCAGCTCCGAAAATTCGGACAGAACCTTCTTCTGCAGCTCGCTGCCGAGTGATGGAAACGCGGCAAGCGCAAATCGGTTTCGACGCAGGGCGATCCAGCCTTCGTTCGGCCCGGTCTCGTAGGACATCTCCAGGTAGCGAAGAGCTTTCTCCGATATTCCCGAGCTGGACACTTCGACCCAATACCTGACAAACCAGAAGAACGGATCGTATGGAGAACAGCCCAGCGACTTGCGGATCGCGCTACGCAGATCGCCGGAGAGCTTGTTCAACGCAAGTCTATCCGTCTCGCCGCCCTTGACCTCGTACAACTGCACTTTCACGAATACCGCGCTGCGGATCGCGGGAGTGTTGCAGTCCGCAGCAGCGATCGCGCGGTCGGCATCAGGCTCGACACCTTCCAATATGCCCGGGCTGAAAGTCTCACCGAGCGAAATCCGATACCCGACCGCTTCCAAATCCCTGAAGGGCATCACGCGCTGATACGTGCCCACGCTCCAGACGATCGTGAGCACACCGGCAGCGGCGAGGAGCAGTTTTAGAAAAACGTCGGCTATCGACACGACATCGCCACGCCTTAATCCACGTAGCCGTATCTCGAATAATAGGAATTCCCGTAATACTCGGAGTGCCGCAGGTCGTAGCGGCTGACGGCCTTCATGTTGGCCTTGTTGAGCACACAACCGATCGTGCGTTCCGTGACATTCGGAGCGTCATTCAGCGCCATCTGCACGACGTCGATCTTGGTCTTACCCCACTCGACGATCAGGAGATAGGAATCAACGAGGCGACTGGTTGCACGCACGTCGACGATCGGGGCCATCGGCGGAAGATCCACGATGATCCTGTCATACGATGCGCGCAAGCCCGCGAACAACTTCTCGGTGGATTGCCAAAGCATGATCTCATGGCTGTGGGGCAACCACTGATCGATCACGACCGGAAGGAAGTCGAGTCCGGTCTCGGGATCCGTCCAGAGCGCATCCTGCAATGCAGCTTCCCCGGAGATGACGTCAACCAGTCCGGCCTTCGCACCCGGCGTAAGCTGCTTGGTCAACGACGGATTGCGCAAGTCACCGTCGATCAGCAGGGTGCGCGTCCCGCCATGCGCGATGACGCGGGCGAGCGAAGCTGCCGTGCTCGATTTTCCCTCGTTCGGAAGAGCCGAGGTGATGCCGAGGACGTTGTTGGTCCTGCTCGAACTATGCAGGTCCGCGGCAAGCTTGATCGCCCGCAATCCCTCGGCAAACCGCGAGAATGGCGCTTCCATCACGTAGCGCATGGGGCTTGGACGGAATACCAGTGGACGATCGATCCCCGCCAGCCGCTCGTCTTCGCGCTGGGAGCGCCCTGCCGGCCTTTGTGGCGGCGAGCGGACCGGAGTGCCATCCGCGGGTTGCTTGCCCAGGGCGCGGGCCACCATGCCACGCACCCCGCGCGGAGACTTGGCGCCATCGAACGACAATTTGGGCAGCACGGCGATACAGTCGAGCCCGAGCTCGCGCTGCACCCTCGACGCGGTCCTGAACGCACGGTCCGACATATCCCTGAACACCGCGAGGCCGAATGCGAGCGCGATTCCGCCGACCAGAGCCCCTGGCATCACGACCAGCATATTTGGAAACGACGGCTTCAGCGGCGGCGTAGCCTGCGTGATCAAGCGAGCTTCGGTGATCGGGAACGACTGCTGCTGCACGGAGACCATGTAGAGCTGCAGGAAGTTATCGGCGAGCGCACGATAGCTCTGCGCATTGCTTTCGAGCTCCCGCAGCGCGATCTGGGCCTGGCTCGTATCGTTCGAGGCCTTGACCGTCTGATCGAGCGTCTTCTGCGTGCTATCTTCCTTGGAGGAGGCGATCTCGAGGTCGCTCTTGTAGGTTTCGGCAATTCGCTTGAGTTCGTCCCCGATCGACCGGCGGATTTCCCGCATCTGATCGCGAAGATTCTTGACCGCGAGATGCTGGGGCCCGTAGCGGTTCGACCAATCGGCTTCACGGTTCGAGAGATCGAGATATTGCTGGCGAAGCCGCGTGATCACGTCGTTATGGAGCGAGTCGGCGACGGCTCCTACCTCAGTGATGATCGTGCCGTCACCAGTGTCCTTCTGGAGAATGCCATTGATACGATCGAAGCGCGCCTGAGCTTCGGCCTTCTGAGCACGCACGATGGTCAGCGCGCTGTTGATTTCAGCCAGCTGCTGCTCGGTGAGAAGGCGGCCGCCGGTGTCGACGATGTTGTTCTGCGCCTTGTACTGCACCACGGCACGCTCGGCCGCGGAGGCCTGGCTGCGAAGCTCCTTCAACCGGTCCTGCAACCAGATGGCGGCACGGCGAGACGCCTGGTACTTCGATTCAAGCTGATCGTTGATATAGGCTTCGGCCACCGCATTGGCGATTTTCGCCGCGCGGTCGGGGTTTTCGGACTGATAGTCGATCTGGATGACGTACGACAGTCCCAGCCGCTTGACAGAGAGACGCTTCTGGAACTTCTCCAGCGCCTTGCGCGTCAACTCGAAATCGGACCGCGGACCATCGGACAGCAGAGACCTGATGGCACCGAGGATCGCGCCCGGAATCCCGCCGCCGGGACCGACGAACTCGTCGAGTTCGGTCAGGCGAAGCTGCTTGATGACGTTGAGCGCAATCGTCTCGGACTGAAGGATTTCGACCTGGCTGTCGACCGTTCCGGTATCCAGCGGGGATTCCGTCCCGAGAGGCGCCTGCTGCTGAATCGTCTGCACCTTCTTCGTATCGATGATGAGCAGGCCGGTCGCGGTGAAGCGCGCCGGCGTCGTCAGCATGATGACGCCACCCAGAAGAACGCAGACGAGCACCACCGTCACGAGGAGAGTCACATGTCGCGAAATCAGACCCTTCAAGGACTGAAGGGTCTGTTCTGCCGATGAGTACTCTTGGGTAACGGACGAAATGGCGGTGGTAGGCTTGGTAATATTGAGCATCAATCCAACTCGTCCATCTTTTGTTTGGTGGCGAGCGCCGGCCCTACGGGCTCGTCGTCTGCGCCGCCGTCGTCGTTGTCGAAGTGGCGCCCGAAATTCCCGTCACTCCGCCACTGAAATAATTGAGTCCGTTACCGCGCACGCTCTCTGCCGAGAACGTAAACGCTGCGCCGGTACCGTTGCCCGTAGTCGCCGATGGGTTGGTTCCGCCCCCAACGCCCCCCGGCGAAATTCCAGCGCCGGAAGCGTTTGTCGCCGATGTTCTGTTCTTGTCGTCGCCAGTGATCGCCGCGTAGGCGGTCTTGGCCGGAGCAGACTGGCTGTTGTTCACTCGATCCTGAATCTCTGCGGCGAAATTAGGGTCCGTACGCAAACAAAGCACGGAAGCTGCCTGACCGAGACCAGATCCGATCGCACTCTGCTGATCCCCCGATGCGCCTTGAAGCAGGGCGAGAACCGGAGACAGCGCCGAGGAATCCGATGCGACCAGATCCCTGACGGTCTGCGCAAGATCGGCTGACGCCAGGATCGAACTCGGATTGGCAACGAAGTTGTTGACGGTAGCAGCTGGCAACTTCTGATCGCCGGACAAGCACGCAGCAGAGGCAGCCTGGACAGAAACCAGCGAAATGGTTGCAACGACGACAACGACGCGTCCAAGCATCGAACCCAGATATTCTTTAAACACGGCTTTCTCCCACCAACCGAGGCAGTTAACAGGCCCCCCTATAGCATGCTCCCGCAATTTAAAGCCAAACATCCACGATTGGATGACAGTAAGTTTAACGGCTGCGTTCATCTACATTGTCGGGATCCGGGTTAACCGCGCGACGTTTCGCGTGGCTAGATGTGGCCGGCGGAGCTAGGGCCTGAGCAAGTCCTATGCCAACTATCGCGGCCACTGTTAACGCGTATCCGGGGATCTGAAGCGAAAAATCAACCAGCGAGTGCAGTCCGGCCAAGAGCCAAACCGCCAGTGCCGCTGAAATGGGCAAAGGGTCTCGAGTCGGGCGGCGCATGATCGCCCAAATCAACAAAAAGAGAATCGCCAAGTACCACGCCAATACACCGCCCGCGACGAAAAGGCCGGTATCCGACGCAATCTCGAGCAAAACGTCGTGAGCCCGATTCCAGGTGCCGGAGATCGATATATCTGTCGGGCGGTAGGCTTGGAACACCGCGACGAAGCTCCCCAGACCCGTACCGAGCTCGGGGAAATCACGCGCTATCTGCATGGTTGTGCGATAGACCGGCCAACGCCCCTCGTCGCTGAGACCCTGAATGCTGAAGCGATGCCCGACATTACCCCCGACAATGAGCATCAGGCCGGTCGCCACCAATGAGCCGATTGCGCCGACCGAAACCATGGCTTTCCAGTGGGCGAATTCGCGCCGGAAATATGCCAGGAACGCAACCAGCAACACGATCAGCGTGAGAACGGAGCCGGCTCGCGATCCCGTCATGAATACGGCACATAGCGTGGTGACGAGAACAGCGAGAGCGAACAGGCTGCGATTCGTTGGATGCGCGACCAGCCGCTGGAACGCACCGCGCAGCGACAAGGAGCGCCGCTCTCGCATGTCGCGCAGTTCCTCACACCAGAAGAGAAGCCACAGGACCGATACCTGCCCGAAGAAGACCGCCGCCGTGTTGCGATTGGTGAATGTTCCCGTGAGATTGGCAAGATGATCCGTCTTGTTCTTCCAGAACAGGATCTTGCCCGGGTCGATCGCGAACGTGGCAATCCCGAGCAACGCGTAGGCGGCTCCAGCGAAAGCGACGACGCGAAGCAGCCTGAGACCGTCGCGCCGATCCGACCCGATCACGAAAGACACGAGCAGCATGAGGACGAAGGCGAGCTCCGCCCCTATCGCGATCAGCGGGACATCCCTCACGACCGAGACGATGGGAGGAAAATCTTCTCCCAGCACGGCACCTGCACGGGCCCAGATCGGATGAACCAGGCCGCCGGAAAACCATGGGCGCACCGATATCTGCTCATGGATCACGATCAGATAAGCGCCAAGGCACACAAAGGCCGCCAGCAGAAGGGCTATCGCCTTCCCGGAAAGCCGCGTCGGCACGCTGCAGATCGCGGCCAGACCCAGCAACAGTCCCCATGCGGCGACAAAGCTCGCGCCTGTCGAGCCGAGCGGGAACGGCGACAAACATATGACGGCGGCGACACAGGCCAATGCGGCCTGGGTGGCGACCAGGCGCACGACACCGCGACGCTTCCTGTCGGGATTTCCTACCGCTTGGCTGCGCTCGATTCGCTTCGGCGCCATGGCAGTGTCCAGACCCTAGAGCTTGGTCTCTCTTCTTCGATAAAGGCGCGAAGCTGTGATACGAACTCCTCAGGCGCTTTCCGTGAAACGCCCTGGGATGCAACCATATCGCTGAGATGGTTCAACCGGTCGAGGAGTTCGGCTTCGTCCCTCACCACGTAGAGACCTGGTGTGTTCGAGAAACGCGCAGCAGTTGCCGCCTGATGTTCGTTCCTGTGCTCGCCACGCGTGTGGTCACGCGGCATGATGATAATCGGCTTTCTGAATTCGAGTGCCGTCAGAATCGACCCCATGCCGGCATGGGCGACGAGCAACTCGGCCTCCGACTGGAGCTTGCGAAACTTGTCCGGGCTCATCATGTCGAAACACTTGAGCGCCTGAGGCGTGTAGCCCGACGGTCCCGTCTGCGCCATGACATCGGTTCTTCCGTTCTCGACCGCCCACATATCCACGGTACTGATGAGGCGGTCGAAAGGAAATTGGGTGCCGACAGAAACCAGAATCACAGTACCGCCCCGAAGGAAGAAAGGTTGGGGTATTTTTCCACGAGATGAGGCCATTGCGTAAGCCACAGATCTGCATAGCGTCTGGCGAGCTTTCCCGATAGCGACATACGTTCCGAATTCGCAAGGCTGTCGATCCAGACGGTTCGCGCCCCTAGCACTTTGCCCACCTGAATTGCAACCAGTCCGGGCGCTGCTCCCGTCGTCACGATCACATCCGGACGATATTTCGCGATGATCCAGATCATCTGGGCGAACAGCAACGCAAAAAGTGCGGGATGGCTTCGCGAGGCGTCGGTCACGACAGCCACCGGGCTGGCACCGGACGGCGCTTCGGCTCCTTCCATCGTGGTCACATACAAGGTCTTGTGTCCCTCGAAAGCGGGACTAAGGCGCGACAGCTGGACCCAATGCCCTCCACCAGACGCGACCAGCATCAGTCGTTTTACGGTCATATCCGCTTTCCCCAACGGCTTGCCCGGCCGACCGCTTCCCCGGTCACGCGAGCGATAAAGACAGGTATCCCTAGCAAGTAGCGGCGCCACAGACGAAGGGGCTCGTAGAGTAACCTAAACAACCATTCCAGGTTCAGTGCCCGCAGCGCCGCAGGCGCGCGAGGAACCTCGCCCGAGACGAAGTCGAATAGCCCACCGACGGCGAATGCGCGAGGACACGCGTAGGGAATGTGCTTTGCAATCCAGAGTTCCTGCCTCGGATTTCCAAGCCCTACCAGCACAAGATCAGGGTTTGATGATTTGATCCGTTCGACGATCTCTTCTTCCTCTCCTTGTTCATAGTAGCCATCCTGACATCCCACCACTGTATGCTGAGGCCACATAGCCGAAATGACCTCCGATGCCCGCTGAACGGAGGACGGCTTAGATCCCATGAGAAATATCCGCAACCGGTGCGTCGTCCTCGAGAGGACGATCGGAATGAGATCCGTTCCATTCATGTTCGCCGGAAAAACTGCTCCTTTGAGGATCACGCTAGCAAGATTCAATCCAACTCCGTCATTGAGGACGGTGAACTCCCGCAGGATGTCGCGAACGAACGGATCGGAGCGCGTGAAGTTGAACAGGTTGGCGTTCAGGAACGCGACCTTCATCGGCTGCTGGGCCGTTACCGACGCATCAAACAGCGCCACGAACTCCCCAACATTCGAGGAAAGCACGCTGACACCGCCGATGTCGACCAACTGTCCTACACGGTGGGGCATCAAATGGTTTCGCAAATATTCATAAACAAAAACGGGCTCATCCGGTCTCAATCTTGCTCGATGCAGCTTTCGAGCATCCGGACGCAGGTGCTCCAGTCATAGTCGTTCAAGACCTTGTTTCTGACCGCGTCAGCCTCGCGCCTCACGACTTCCAAATCGCCCCGGCAAAGAATGTCAACCACTGCCTGCACAGCGGTCTGCTGGGGGACGACCCGCCCACAATAATCTTCAGTCATCTTCCTCGCGCCCGGCAAATCGATGCAAATCGGATAGGCGCCTGCCGCCAGCGCCTCGAGAACGATCAAGGGGAATGAATCCAACACCGAGAGGTGAACCAGAAAATCTGCGGTCGCGAGCCTCTTCATGAGCGCTTCTTCGTCCATTGCGGGAAAAAGCGTAACATTCTCCTCGAGGCCATATTCGACGATCCGCTTATTCAGCGCGGTCCGCGTATCGTCATCGCAACCTCCGATGACGTCCGCGGTGAAAGCCACGTTACGCTGCTTCAGCCCGGCGCAGGCCTCAAGGAACAGAAAGCTGCCCTTTTCATGCGAAAGCCGACCCGCGTGGATCAGCCTGAGACCTTGGCGGCCCGCTCTGCTCTCGACCACGAGCCGCCGTGTGCCGATCGAACGTGGCAGAAAAGTGTGAATGCGACAGCGCGGCACACCGACCGGCAATGCCAGTTCCTGAAGCTGAGTTTCCGACAAATACGCAAATTTGCTCGACAAGCCGAGCAATGCGCGACTTAACGCGCGAAGCATCGCGATCCGCGTGGATTTCCAATTGGCTCCGAGATGCGGCGTCACGATGACCTTCAAACCCATCGCCCGTGCCACGAGCAGAAAGACCAGATCCGCGAGGTTCACATATTGGAGCCACACCACGTTCCAGCCTTCATTATGCCGCCGCCAGAACGTGAGGAGCGACTGCCAGGCCCGGGCCGCAGTTGCGGGTCTCAGATAGGCCGTATTCGTCGGCAGCCAGTCGACCTCGAGCCGTGCCTCCAAATTCACAGCATCATAAGCGCGGCTGCAGAACGCCTCCACACCACCTGGGCGCGCAGGACTGCCTCCGAGAATAAGAACCTTCATCAACAAAGAACTCTCAACAATGCTCGTTCACCAACGGTTCGCACGTATATGACACCTTTGCCAGCCGGTTTAATCCAAAACGGGATAATCGGGACCGAAGTTAGTGGGACTATCCTGCAGGCTCCCGCCGAAGATGCCATTCCCATGCCATGGTGCAAAAGCCGGGCGGAAACGGGGCCGAGAGTCTCTTTTTCTTTCCGGCGGACCATGGTACGGATCAAACCACTCAAATTCTTCGAGAATATGTGCGGCGCGGACTCGTAACGGCTTTTGCAGGTGATCTGACGAGGCTCCGACACCCAGCCTACGGTTAGCCAAATGAACGCGCAGTCGATCGTTTTTCTCCTCTCTCACTCGTCCGCGGGAGGCGTTCAGGAAATCTGGGCCAATCTGGCCGAAGGTTTTCGCGTCCGAGGTTTCGACGTACGGTTGATGGCGCTCTACCCGTACCGCGCGCAGGTCCGCGAGACTTCTCCTCAACTGCCTTGGCAATACGTCATCTCTCGCCGGCCGACGGCGATCGTCGCGCAGATCAAGATGCTGATGTCACTGGTGAGCCTGCTGCGCAAGAACGCGCCGGACATGATTTTCACGGCGATGCCGGCGGCCAATGTTCTCGCTCCGATCGCTGCAAGGCTCGCAGGCGCATCGACGCGAATAATCATCTCGCATCATTCTCCCGTGAGCACGCACAGCCGGATCCTCAACACGATCGACGGTTGGGTTGGATCGTGGCCGAACGTGCAGACGGTCGTGACCGTCTCGGATGCCGTCGGTGAATCGCTGAACGGCAAGCCGAACGCCTATGTCGCCAAGCGACGAACCATTCACAACGCGCTCCCGCCGGAGATCGAAGCGCTGCTCGCGACGCTTTCCGTCGAGCGCGAGCGCAAGGCGACGCGCGGTCGGCGCGTCGTGGCAACCGGACGGCTTTTCCCGCAGAAGAACTATCCCGTTCTCGTGCGCGCCGCTGCGCACATGCCGGACGTCAAGGTCGTCATCGTCGGCACCGGTCCCGAGGAGGCCATGCTGAAGGCGCTCGCCGCGGAGCTCGGTGTGACGGATCGCATCGATTTTGTCGGGCACCGCTCCCGCAAGGAAGCGCTGGAGCTGCTGTCCGAAGGCGACGTCTTCGTGCAGCCGAGCTGGTTTGAAGGACATAGCCTCGGATTGATCGAAGCTGCGAAGCTGCAATTGCCGCTGGTCGTATCCAACGTTCCCGTTCAGATCGAAGGCATCACCGCCAAGGACGGAACGGCCTGCGGCATCGCCGTCGATCCGAGCGACGACAAGGCACTTGCCCGGGAGATCCTGCGGCTACTCGACGACCCGGCTCATTATTTGACGTGGACGAATCGCGCGCGCCATCTCGCAAACGCGATCACTTATGAAGGCATGATTTTAGCGTACGAGGAGTTAGTACATGACGATAGCAATCATGGGAGTGAGACCGGCTGACGCCGCCGCGTCCAAGCCCAGAACGACAATTCTTTCGGTTCAAGTCATGCGCGGCCTGGCCGCGGTAGCAGTCGCGATATTTCACGCACACGTCATTCTAGCAAGGCCCGAATACGGCGGCTTCACGATCCTGCCGAGCATCGCCACGAAGGGCTGGCTCGGCGTCAACTTTTTTTTCGTCCTCAGCGGCTTCATCATCATGTTTGCCCACGCGAACGACGTGGGCCGACCGGACCGCATCGCCAATTACGTCTGGAAGAGATTTTCGCGCGTCTATCCGGTCTACTGGATCTTCCTGACGTTCTTCCTGGCGGCCGCGTATCGCGGGATAGGGCATCCCAATTTCTCATGGGATAATGCCAACATTCTGACAGCCTACGCACTCTTCAAGCTTTGCGATCAATTCAGCCTTCCCCTCCAGGTCGCTTGGACGCTGTTCTACGAGGTCACGTTCTATGCGGTGTTCATCGTGCTTTTGGTGAACCGCACGGTCGGCATCGCCGTATTGTCGGCCTGGATGCTATGCGTCGCTTTCAGCAGCCTGGTTCTCGGAAACGTCGAGTGGGGGCTTCTGAACATCTGGAATGCCTATTTTGTGGTCGGCATGCTCGTTTACCTGCTTTACCGCAAGATGGACGGGCGCTGGGCGATACCGCTCCTGATCAGCGGCACGCTGTTGCTGCTCGTGATGCTTCGCGGCTATATCAAGGAGATGGAGTACGCACAGACACATCCGTGGATGATGATCTCGATTGCATTGCCGTTCGCGATGATCCTTCTCGGGTGCGTCCTGGCGGAGCAGCGCTACGGCTGGAAGCCGCCGCGCGTGCTGCTGAATCTCGGAGACTCCACCTATGCCATCTATTTGGTACATTCTCCCGCTATCACCATGATCGCTTTGCTGAACTACAAGTTCGCAGCAGGAGTAGTGCCGCCGATGGCTTTATTTGCTATCACATGCGTGGGTTCCATCGCCGCGGGCGTTCTGGCCCATATGTTCGTGGAGCGTCCGGTTCTCGGGTTCCTGAAGAGCCTCGAGACACGCGGGATCGGCACGAAGGTTGCAGCCCTGGGCAGATGGCTGGGCGCAACGGCAGTCCAGTCAGCGCGAGGGCCTGCGCAGAACGGCTACACTCCGGTGCATGGGCAGCATGCCGGGCTTGGAACCTCCGGCATGTCCGGGACCGACGTGATTAGGCCGGCGTAATTAGGAGTGGAATGTTGAGGCCAGAAGAGTCCGCCGGAGGTGGCCAACCGTCTCGTCCGACAAAGAAGGCGCTCCAGTCCGTGCAGGTCATGCGCGGACTGGCGGCCGTTGCCGTCGCGATCTACCACACGCATTTGATCCTCGGACAACCCGAGTATGGCGGCATCGGCGTGTTCGGTGCCGTGGCCTCGAAGGGATGGCTTGGCGTCAACTTCTTCTTCGTCCTGAGCGGCTTCATCATCATGTTCGCTCACGTCAAAGACGTGGGCAAACCCGCCAGACTTGGAAACTATCTATGGAAGAGATTTGTGCGGGTCTATCCGGTTTACTGGATATTCCTCACGCTCTTCCTGGCCGCCGCCTATCGCGGCATCGGCCACCCCAACTTTTCGTGGAATACGGAAAACCTGCTCTCGGCCTACGCTCTCGTCAAACTCGCCGAACCCCTGAGCCTGCCGCTACAGGTGGCGTGGACGCTGTTTTATGAAATGGCGTTCTACGCCGTTTTCTGCACGCTGATCCTGAACAGGCTGCTGGGCACCGTGGTGCTCGTCGGCTGGGCCGTTTCGATCCTGGTCAACAGCCTCGTCTTCGGTCACGAGCCGGGATTGCTCCAGATGTGGAACGACATGTGGTGCGCCTATTTTCTCATCGGCGTCTGCACGTATTTTGCCTTCACCGTCACCGCCGAACGGTGGGGCGTTCCGCTGCTGGGCCTGGGCCTGGTGCTTCTGGTCCTGACGGCCTCCACGCTTGCCGGTGGCCGGATCGGGGTCACCCAGAAAGATCCGCTCGTTCTTCTCACGCTTGCAGTGCCCTTCGCCCTGATCCTGCTGGGCGGCGCTTTGGGCGAGCGACAGCACAATTGGAGCTTTTCGCCGATCTTGCTCAAGATCGGTGACGCCACCTATTCCATTTATCTGGTGCACTCCCCCGTCATCACGGTTGTCGCCCTGCTCAATGCGCGCCTCGCGCTGCATTGGATACCGTCTATTCTCCTCTTCCTGTCGACCGCAATCATCTCGGTTATCGCCGGCGTGCTCGCCCACATTTTCGTCGAGAAGCCGGTGCTTCGTGCTCTGCGGGACCTTCGCGCTGGCCGTCGCGCCGTGAGCCAGGCCGCAGAGTAGGATCATGAGCGCAAAATCGAGATATTTTCCCGGCATCGACGGGCTCCGGGCCGTCGCAGTACTGTCGGTACTTCTCTATCACCTGCACGAAACCTATCTGCCGGGCGGATATTTCGGCGTCGACATCTTCTTCGTCATCTCGGGCTTCGTTGTCACCGGGTCGGTCGCCGGGGCGCGGTTTGACAGCCTGTTCCAGTTCCAGGGACATTTCTACGCGCGGCGCATCGTGCGCATCATGCCGGCGCTGGTGTTCTGCCTCGTGGTCACAGCTGTTGTTGGAACGCTGTTCATCCCCTCGTCATGGCTGAGCAACATGCTGGCGAAGACGGGCCTCGCAGCCTTCTTCGGCGGCAGCAATATCGTGCTGGCGATCAATAACGACGAGTATTTCTCGCCGAGGGCCGCCTTCAACCCGTTCGTCCATACTTGGTCTCTCGGCGTCGAGGAGCAATTCTATCTCCTGTTTCCGATCCTGATCTATTTTTTCCATCACGAGCGGCCGGGCGCCAAGACGACGCGCGCCGTCGCCGTCATATCGGCTCTTTCGGTCATCTCGTTCGTCTTGTGCGGACTGTTGACCTGGTATCGCTGGGAATACGCGTTCTACCTCATCCCGGCGCGCTTCTGGGAGCTGGGCGCCGGCGTCGTGCTGTATCTGTCGATGAACGCATGGGCGCCGCACATCAGCGCCCTGAGCCCGCAGAAATACAATCTCGGATTTATCACCGGGTTGCTGCTGGTCGCAATTTCCTTTGCAATTCCGGCTTCGATCTTCTCCCCGTTCCCCGCAGCGCTCGTTCCGGTGGCGGGCACGGCCTGCCTGATTGCTTTCATCGTGGCGCAACCCGGACGTGCGCTGGCGGGGCAGTTTGCGAAACCAGCTCCCGTCTTCGTCGGAAAGATCTCCTATTCGCTCTACCTCTGGCACTGGCCGACTTTCGTGGTATTTCGCTGGACGGTCGGCCTGGACCAGATCCAGACCTGCCTCGCCGCAGTTGCAATCGCAGTGCTCCTGGCGATCACCTCCTATTGGATCGTCGAACAGCCTGCACGACGCTTCCAGTGGCAGAAGCGCCTGTCCGTTGCCAAGTTCATCCCCGCCTCGCTTGCCGTCGTTCTGGTGATCACGGGGGCCACGGCCGCCGTTTTCAAATATAAATCGACGCTGACGCTCAGCGTCACCGGCAACACCGACGTCTGGTATCCGCTGGCCCGCAAGAGCGTGGCGTCTGCGAAAGACTGCAGGATCGTGCGATCCGACGTGGTGGAGGGAGGCGTTCCGCTGACGATCTGGAAACCGACCGAGTGTCAAGGAGCGCTCTCGGCCGGCATCGTCTATGTCGTTGGCGACTCCCATGCCAGCGCCTACACCACGATGGTCCGTCAATTCGCGCTCGATACCGGCACCACGGTCAAGGTCTACTCTCACGAGGGCTGCGCGTTCATTCCGCTGGACCGGCCGATCGCCGAACACGACAGCGCATGCAGGAAGTCTCATCAGGCAATTGCGCAATATCTGAAGGATGCGATCAAGCCGCACGACCTCGTCTTCCTTCCGAGCCTGCGCCTGCCGCGCTTCGGCAATCAATGGGGCGATATCGACGGTGAGAGCAAGGCATCCACGCCGGCAGCCCAGAATCAGGCGGCAGTCGTGGCAGAAGCGATGCAGCTCCTTGCTCCGATCACCCAACTCGGCGCGCGCGTTGAATTCGAGGCGCCTAAGCCAATATTCCGGAGTCCTCCATTCCGTTGTTCCGACTGGTTCAATCGGGACAATGCCGTTTGCACGCCCGGCTTCAGCATGAGCCGCGAGGATCTCGAGAAGTTGCGGACACCGGTTCTGGCTGCGATGACCGAGCTCGCCGCCAAGAATTCGAAGATATCGGTCTGGGATCCCTTCCCGCTCCTGTGCCCTGATCAGACCTGCAGATCTTTCCGCGACGGAAAACCGTTATTCTTCGATGCAGATCATCTCAGCGGTTTCGGCAACGACCTGTTGTATGGAAACTTCTCCAAGAACACGCTTGCCTTGATGGGCTCGACTCGGAGCGCCAACGCGGAACCCTCGAAATAGGAGGCGTCAGCGCGCTGCCGGCTCCCAGCGGCGCGTCCGGCTTGGGGATTCGCTGATCTGCACCGTGGCTTCGATCGTCGTCTCGCCGGGGACGCGAAGTGCACTTCCTTTCACCAGCAACCGGAAGCTATCAGGCTCGTTCGATGAGCCCGCTATGTAGCGGAATGACGGACCGTTGATCGCGATGCGGCCGAATTTCGGCTGATTCATGACGACAACTTGGTCGATGAGAAGGGTCGACCAACGAAGTCCCTGCACGCATTCCGCGCCCGCACGGAGTTCAATCGCCCAACTTACAACGTCCGAGCGAAGCCGGATCGGCTCCGGTCGAAGAATGCATGTGCCCCCTGCCCGCGCAGGCGCCTGGCCGGCCAATATCATGAACGTGGCGACGAGAAGAACGAGGCGGACTGAGTAGCTGGGCATGGTAAAGGCTGCCGGGTAGATCTTCCGAAGGGAACGCATAAACCGTAGTGGCAACCATATTGGCGCCGACATTGCACCGCAACAAACATCCCGATAGTATTAAGTCCAGCCGCTCGCCTGACACCTCATGGCCACGACGATCAGGCGGCCTTCGCTTTCAGTACCGTTAATCCACACGGCAACCAACGTCCGGCACGAATGACCATTCAATCCGAACGAAGCGCTTCGATTGCTCTTCACCGCAGACCTGCGCCGCCTTCGGTGCCGATCGCCGGCCTGACGATGTACGCGCTGCTCGGCTTGATGGTGGCCGGCCCGTATCTGACGCTCAAAACGCTGCCCTACACGGGCGAAGGAAGCGTTCTTCGGCAACTTGCCTTCACGGGCATCTATATCGCGGCGATGACCGCGGCACGTGTTGCGGCCAACCCGCGCCGTCTCTTTCCGCTCCCCTTCAGCCTCGGACTCACGCTCGTATGGTTCTGGCTCAGCCTTACCTGGGCGGTCGATCCCGACATCGCCATGCGTCGTCTCCTGCTCACGACGATGATCGTCCTCACCGTATTCAGCATGGTCGACATTCTGGGCTATGCGAGGACCATTCTCATCTTCCGCGAGATGATGATCGTGATTCTCGCGATCAATTTTCTGTCCGTTGTTCTGTTACCCTCGGTGGGCATCCACCAGCAGTTGGACGTCGAGGGATTTGGTCTCGATCCCGAATTGATCGGAAACTGGAAGGGAGTTCTGACGCAGAAGAACTTCGCCGGCGCGGTCTGTGCGCTCACGATCACCGTCTTTCTGTTCGATGCCCGTTCGATCAAGACCTGGATTCGATGGGCAGTGATCCTTGCCAGCGCGTTTTTCCTGTTCAAGACGCATGCTAAAACGTCGATTGGCATGATCGTCGTGTCCCTGACGGCCGGGTGGGCGTTCCAGGTCTACAATCCGAAATTTCGGCCGCTGCTCCTGCCGGCCCTGCTAGGCACACTTCTGGTGATCGTCGGTCTCGCGATCGCATATTGGAGCGACATCCAAGCGATCTTCAGCCGGCCGGACGCGTTCACCGGACGCGTGCACATCTGGTCGACATTGCTGTCTTATTGGAAGGACAATTGGTTGCTCGGTTCGGGCTACGGCTCGTTCTGGAATATCGGCGGCAACAAGAGTCCGCTGTACCACTACGTCAGAGAGACAGATTGGGTTGCCCTGGTCGCGATCGGACACAACGGCTACATCGATCTGCTCTGCCAGACCGGGCTTCCAGGGCTCGTCCTGGTGATTCTGTCGACGGTTATCATCCCGCTCGCGAACCTGGGCTCCGGATCGATCCCGCGCAGTCAGCGGGGCCTGCTCGCATCCTTCCTGATCTTCTGTGTCGGTCATAATCTCACGGAAACAAGCGTGCTAGACCGGGACTCCATCGTCGGCATCCTCTTGATGTTCACAATCGCATTGATCCTGGCGTCTGCGCGCTCGGCGCAGTCTGCGCCCGCGACGGCGGTGCCCAGCCTGCATGGTTGAAACTATTGAGCCAAGGCAACAGACAACACTCTGGGCTTGAAAAGGCGCTTCGGTACGGTCTGGCAGCGGTCGGGCCGGTTGCAACCGCGGGCAGCCAGTTCATTCTGTCATTGCAGCTGCTGCACGTTCTCGACATCAAGTCGTTCGGGAGCTTCGCCTTCCTGTTGGTCACCTCGCAATTCAGCAGCGGCGTCTGGAGCGCGTTGTTCTGCGCGCCACTTCCCGTGCTTGTCACGCAAGGCTCCGCCGAGCAGCGGCAAACGATGTTGCGTTGCCTTTTCGCGACCAATCTCGTGCTCGCGGCAGTCGCATTCTTCGCATTCTGGGCATTGGGAGCAGCCCTCGGGATCGCGCACGGCGCGGCCGCACTGTTCGCAGGGTACGGCGCTTTCGCGCTGCTCCGCTGGTTCGGCCGGGCCTACGCCTACGTCACCGGACGGCAGATCAGGGCCACCATGTCCGATTTGCTGTACAGCTTCGCGCTCCTCGCGGGACTTGGGACAATCTACCTCTCGAAATCCTCCGATCTCTATCTGCCAAATGCAGCGCTGATGATCAGCGCCGTTCTGAGTCTGATTCCGTTCGGGGGCTCCTATCTCCTGCAACAATTCGTCAAACTCTCCTTCCGCGACATTCCCCGTTATCGCGAGGTCTGGCGCCGGCATTCGAGCTGGTCGCTGACCGGCGTGGTAACCACCGAAGCCACCGCCAATGCGCACGCCTATATCGTCACCTTCATTCTCGGACCGACCGCGTTCGCCCCCCTGTCGGCGAGTGCATTGCTGATCCGCCCCATCAGCGTCGTCATGAACGCGCTGACCGACTTCGAACGTCCGCAGATGGCGCGCCAGCTCGACGCCGGCAGCTTCGACGGTGCGCTACATTCCCTGCGCACTTTCCGCATCGCCATGATCGGAATTTGGGCGCTGACCGCCGTGGCGGCCGTCGCCCTCATCGCGCTCGCTCCACGCCTGGTCTTCCCCGAACGCTATGCAATCGACTATGTGGCAGCCGCGGCCGCGTTGTGGATGGCCGTCGCGGGAATGCGATCGCTACGCACCGCCGACAGCGTTCTGCTTCAGGCGGGCGGCGTATTCCGCGAGCTCGCCTATGCCAGCATGATTTCGTCCGGCGTTTCGGTGCTGGCTGTCATCGCCTTGCTGTTCTGGGTCGGGCCGCTCTGGTCCATTGCGGGAATCCTCATCGGCGAGGTGGTTTATGCCGCCTGGATCTGGCGTGAGGCCGCACTCTGGCGACGTCGCCAGCTCGCCGCCCGCTCCAATCCCTCCGGGCCGATTGCAGCTTCGTCCGGGGACGATCAAACCCAGCCACGCGAGCGCGTCGACGAGGAGCAGACTTCATGAAAGTCTCAGTCGGCATCAAGGCCCTGAACGAAGAGGGCCACATCGCCGCATCGCTCGCGAGCGCCGTCGAGGCCGTTCGCTCGTTTGGCGGTGAGGTCATCCTGGCGGACAGTGGCTCGACCGACCGTACGATAGAGATCGCCAAACAGTTCCCGGTGAGGATCTATCAGCTCGCGGTTCCTTCCGAACGCTCGTGCGGTACCGGTGCGCAGCTCGCCTTCCAGCATGCCAACGGCGACTATTTCTATCTGCTGGACGGAGACATGGTGCTCGATCCGTCGTTCCTCCCTGCCGGGATCTCCTTTCTCGAATCCAATTCCGCCTTCGCCGCGGTCGGTGGTCGGGTCCGCGAAGTCAACACCGATACCGAAGAGTACAAGATCCGCGCCAGCACAGTGCAGGCCGATGCGAACTGGCGGCCTGGCACAGTCGATCGGCTCGATTGTGGTGGCCTCTATCGCGCATCCGCGCTGAAGGAGCTCGGGTATTTCGCCGACCGCAATCTCCACGCCTTCGAGGAGTTCGAGCTCGGCGCACGCCTGCGCGAACGGGGCTGGCAACTCGCCCGGATCGACGTTCCCGCCGTCGATCACCACGGCCATACCATGGGAAGCTTCAAGCTGCTGTGGCGGCGGTTGAAATCCGGCTACGCGGCGGCGCATGGCGAGGTCTTGCGGGGCGCGATCGGCAAGCCGCATCTGTCCTTGGTCGTCCGGCACCTCAGTCATATCAGGAACAGCATTGCCGTGATCGCCTGGTGGGCCGCGCTGATCGTGCTTGCCTTCCTGTATCCTCTTATCGCGCTGACCCTCCTCGTGCTGCCATTGCTGCTGCTGGTCGTGCGCAGGAAGTCGCTTCGACTCGGTCTCTACTCCTTCACGATGTGGAATACATATGCTTGGGGGCTACTCGCCGGGCTGTTCAGCTCCCGGACGCCGCCCGAGCGGAGAATCGATTCAGTCGAGCTCGCCGTACCGCTACCCGACCCAGCGCGGGCCTCACAACGGCAATGACAACTCACTCCCGATGCTTGCAGATGATTTCCAGCAGAGTAGCCCGATGAAGCGCATATCGGTGATCGCACCGCATTTCCAGGAGTACTCGCTGCTCTTCGCCAATGCACTCTCGCGCAATGCTCCCGTCAGGCTATTCATCGACCTGAAGCGATTGAAGAGCGAGTTCAGCGACCGCGAGATGCCCGTCGCTGCCAACGTTACCCTCCACCATGTCGGACTCAATTCGATCCTCGACGTATTCCGAATTCTTTTCGGAATGATCCGATCGCGCTCCAACGAGCTGTTTGTTCAAGAAGCTTCCGGCCTGCTCAAATCGATCATCTGCGCCTGCGTGGTCACCGTCGCTCGCCCTTTCTGCAAGGTGATCCTGACAGTACACGACCCGGTGCCGCATTCCGGACGCGATGCAGCCATTGCCGGCCGTCTCGATCGCTTTCGCCGCTATGTCCGCGGGCGGGCTCACGTCGTGCTCGTGCACGGGCGCTTTTGCTACGACGAGTACGTCGCGAACCACGACTTCCCCGGACAAAAGGTGCATATCACGGAGCACGGCGTCATCCTGTCCGACGGAGAGACGACCGAAGCTCCTTCAGCCCCATTCAGCATCCTGTTCTTCGGCCGAATGGAGGAATACAAGGGCGTGGACGTGCTGTGCGAGGCTGCCGAGATCCTGAAGGACGAGAACATCGACTTCAGGCTCCGCATCGCCGGACGCGGACCCGAGATCGATCGCTTCCAGCAACGATACGAACGCATTCCCGGCGTGGAAGTGCTCAACACGTTCGTTCCGGCAAAGGGGCTCGTCGAATCGATCGCGGATGCCGACTGCGTCGTCTTGCCGTATTTGAGCGCGACGCAGAGCGGCGTCCTGGCGGGAGCCTTCGCCAACGGCCGTTTCGTGATTGCGAGCCGGGTTGGCGGCATTCCGGACATCGTCACTCACATGGAAGACGGAATTCTCGTACCGCCGAACGATCCTCGGGCGCTGGCCGATGCTCTGAAGCTTGCCGCATCCGACAGCGAGCTTCGCCAGCGTCTGAAGGCCGGAGCGCGCCACACCACTGACACACGGCTCCGCTGGGACCGGATCGTCGACAACCTGCGCTCGGTCTACTGATGTCGTCGTCCGACGTGCGGTACCGCCCCGACATCGACGGCCTGCGGGCCGTCGCGGTCGTTGGCGTGCTGATTTTCCACGTTGCCCAATCGTTTCTTCGCGGTGGCTACGTCGGGGTCGACGTCTTTTTCGTGATTTCCGGCTATCTCATCAGCTCGAATATCCTTGCGCAGGCCGAGCAGGGAAAATTCAGCATCGCGCGGTTCTACGAGCATAGGCTGCGGCGGATATTTCCGGCCTATGCCGTCGTGCTGGCTTTCACCACCGCGGCCGTCGTCTGGAAGTTCGTCCCGAGCGAGATCAACGCCTATGCGAAGGCGCTCGGCGCGGCGATCGCCTCCATCACCAATATCTACTTCTGGGCCACGTCGGACTATTTCGCGGTCGCGGCCGAAGAATTGCCGTTGTTGCACACGTGGTCGCTTGCCGTCGAAGAACAGTTCTATCTCCTGTTTCCGTTTCTGGTTGTTGCCATCCATCGATGGTTTCCCGGACGGCACGGCGTCATCGTCCTCGCGATCTTTCTTGTCTCACTGGCCGTCAGCATCTGGGGAGCCTATGCGGCCCCGATCGCCACGTTCTATCTCCTTCCGACGCGTGCCTGGGAGCTGCTGCTGGGAACGCTGCTTGCGCTCAAGATCGGGCCATCGCCGCGAACCGAACTGCAGAGAAACCTGACAGCCGCTGCGGGGCTCGCGCTGATCGCACTCCCCATGTTTCTCTATTGGCCGTATACGCGGTTTCCGGGACTGGCAGCCGTTCCTCCTTGTCTGGGCGCAGCCCTGATCATGCTGGCCGGCGAAACCGGCAGCAGCCTGGTCGGCCGGCTGTTGTCGATGCGTCCCGTCGTGTTCGTCGGATTGATCTCATACTCGCTCTATCTCTGGCACTGGCCTCTCATGGTGCTTCAACGCACCGATTTCCTGCTGGTGCACAGCGACTCCCGTCTGGTCACGCGCGGGGCGGTCTTCGTCGCCTCCTTTGCCTGCGCAATTCTGTCCTGGTGGATCGTCGAACGGACCACGCGCAACCGGCGGATCGTCTCTTCCAGAGCCGTTGTCCTGGGCTCCGGCGCGGCAGCATTGACGCTGCTGCTCGCAGCCGGCGTCCTGAGCTACACCGGGGGTTTCCAGCAGCGCTTCCCGCCCGACGCTTTGGCTGTCGCGCGATATCTCGACTACGATGAGAAGACGCAGTTTCGTGAGGGCAGTTGCTTTCTCGACCGCGACACCCCGTTCAAGCGCTTCGATCGGGCCGCCTGCCTGCCGGACATCCCGGGACGCCCCAGCTATCTCCTGATCGGCGATAGTCACGCCGCGGCAATCTCCTCCGGATTACGTCAGGCCTTTCCCGACGCGAACGTCCTTCAGCTCTCGGGCGTCGGTTGTCCGCCGACAATCGCACTTCAACCTGCCGCCAGCGAGGCCTGCAGCGGCCTGAACCATGTTGCTTTCGAAGAACTCCCCAGGACGCGCAAGATCACCAAGGCCTGGCTGGTCGCGCGATGGAATGTCGGGCGCCTCGGCCAAGGGCCTGGCTGGAACAAGGACTGGCTGACAGATCTGCTGCAGACCGTGGAGGATCTGCGGCGGCATGGTATCGATCCGATCGTGATCGGTCCGATGCCGGAATATGAGTCCCGCTTGCCGAGATTGCTGGCGAAGTCGATCCAGACCCACGACCCCGGACTTGCGTCTCGCTCTCTGACGCCGGATTCACTCGCGCTGGATCGCCAGATGGCCGACTTCACCAGGAAACACGGGATCGCCTACGTGTCTCTTGCTGATGCCGTCTGTTCAGGCTCCGACAGAAGCTGCATCACCTACGCAGCTCCGGGTGTGCCGCTGCTGTTCGACAGCGATCATCTGACGGACATCGGAGCGGCCCTGGTCGCGGAGAAAATCTCTCCGCAGCTTCGGTGACTGCAATCAGTCACCTGCCGCGTCCGCGCTGGCCCCGACTCATCTCGAGCAGCAGCATGTCATGGATGTGATCCCGTAATAGTACGGAAATCGAAATCAGAACCAGCCCGGTTCACTCGTAAATTCTTCACCTCGTTCGATGAAACGAGAAACAGCTCATCGAAAGATGACGCGACTCGATCGCGGATCTTACCGCTCAATTTTTCGGCGCACAGCATGCGCGTCTTCATGTCGCGGCTCTCAATCGTCTCATTCGAACGAACGAGGCGACTGCAGAATACGCTGACGAGCAGCTGATCCAGCAACGCACGGAAATCTGCATTTCCGGGAAAGAACGCGGCATTATTTCTACTCACACCAGCGAAATGCGAAATCGCAAGCTGTCTGCGCGACAGCTTTGTGACAAGTTATTTCCATTCGCCGATCGTGTCTCAGCAAGAGCGTGCTCATTATTTGCGCCTGCAAGAACCACGGGCGCCAAATTCTGAACAGATTATTGACTGAAGTAGCGCCTACTGAGGTTGAGCGCGACGATTCATATTTGGACGATTTGTTGTAAATCTTGAGGGTCACACCAAGCTGAAATTTGCAAATGAGTGGCTTTTTGCGCCTAGGAATTCAAGGAGAGGCGCATGGCTACCTACGTTACTGCGAACGGATTGGTGCTTCCAATCTCTCAAACGCCGGACAACTGGCCCGCAGGCACGACAGCTTCGGAAACTCAGATCGGCACGTCCGGGAATGATCAGTTCCAGGGTGCAGGCGGCGATCTCCTGATCGGCGGAGCCGGAGACGATACATATTTTCTCTGGGATTCGGCATCCACGATCACCGAGCAGGCTGGCCAGGGGATCGACACCGTCTACTCCGAATATTGGGGTGCGGTTACCCTTTCTGACAATGTCGAAAACCTGTTCTTGAGGTCCGACGGCTCGACTTCGGCAACAGGCAACGCATTGAACAACATCATCGTGGCCGGCGCGATCGGCGCAACGCTCGACGGCGGGGCGGGCGATGACGTTCTGGTCGGCGGCGCGGGAGCCGATATCTTCAAGGTCACAGCGGGCAACGGCTCGGATGCGATCGTGAACTTCAAACCGAGCAGCGACGTCGTCAAACTGAGCGGCTACGGCATATCGAGCTTCGATCAATTGATGTCGCTCGGAACCCAGAACGGTTCCGACGTCCAGTTCACCTTCGCCAATGGCGAGAAGCTGGTCCTGCGCGACGTGAGCCTTTCCGATCTGACCGCCTACGACTTCGGCCTCCCCGCTGCCGTCTCGGCGTTGCAGCCCGGCTACAGCGAGCTGGTCGGATCCGGCGAGATCGCCGTCGCGAACGGCTGGGTGATCTTCAACAATGTCTGGAATCCTGGAAACCTCGGATCGAGCGACTATTCTATCTCCGGCTCGTACAAGGCTGCCGACCTCACCGATCACACGACGTTCACCTGGTCGTTTCCGCTCGTGACCGAGGCCGTCTCGACCGTTCGCGCCTATCCCGAAATAAGCTTCGGTCCGAATCCTCTCAGCGACGTTCAGACCCCGGCACCCGGCGCCGTCTTCCCGGTCCAATTGAGCTCCTTGTCCGGTCTCACCGCCAGCTTCGACCTCTCCTATCAGGGGAACATGGACGGCTTCGATGTCTCCTTCGACATCTGGCTGACCAGCGTGCCCAATGGTGGAGCATCGACCATCACGAACGAAATCATGGTCTGGCTGCACAAGGGAGACGTCAAGCCGTACGGCGATCTGATCGGCACCTATCAGGACGGCGCCATCTCCGCCAAGATATATCATGGTGACAACAATGGCCGCCCCTACACCGCCGTCGTTCTCGATACGGATCTGCCCGCGGGCAGCATCGACTTCAGTGGAATATTGAACAAGCTCCAGAGCCTCGGCATCGTATCCTCCAGCGAATATCTGGCGTCGATCGAACTCGGTGCCGAGGTCGTTTCCGGAGCGGGATCGCTGACCATCAACGATCTCGATTTCGCCGTCAAAACCAAGGACGCGCTCGGTGCCGTCACGTCGACCACGATTAGCGGCACCGACGTGACGAGCACCGTGACGACACCCGGCACGACCTCGGTGCCGGTGATCGGCTCGTTCTCACCCGACACCAATGTGGTCGGGGACGGCCTCACCAGCGCCAACAAGATCACCTTGAACGGCGGCGCCGCGGTCGTCGGCAGCACCATCGAGATCTACGATAACGGCACCAAGATAGGAACGGCGATCACGGGGGCCGATAATTCCTGGTCATTCACGACCTCGACCCTGTCGGACGGCACCCACGTTTTCACGAGCAAGATGATCGACTCCGCCGGCAACGCCAGCGCGTCTTCGGCCGCTCTGAACGTGACGGTCGACACGACCGCACCGAACGCGCCGACCTTGCTTTCGATTACCCCGGACAGCAACATCGCGGGCGACGGTATCACCAACGCCAACCAGATCACCCTGCATGGCGCGGCGGCGGCCGGTATCACCGTGGAAATATTCGAAAGCGGCAACCTGATCGGTACCGCCGTTGCTGGCAGCGACGGTCTGTGGTCGTTCGCTACGGCGACGTTGTCGGACGGAAAGTACAGCTTCAGCAGCAAGGCGATCGACGCGGCCGGCAATGTCAGCACGGCTTCCACCTCGTTCGGCGTGACGGTCGATACTGTCGCGCCAAACAAGCCCGCGTTCTACGGGACCGCACCCGACGGACATGTCGTGGCCAGCGGGGCGACCAACGCCAATCATATCACCCTGAACGGGGCCGCGCTGCCAAACAGCACGATCAAGATTTTCGACGGCAGCACGCAGATCGGAACCGCTCCCGTCGACGGCAACGGTATCTGGACTTTCGTGACAGCAGCACTGGCCGACGGCAATCACACACTCACCGCCAAGACCATGGACGCAGCGGGCAATCTCAGCGCCGCATCGACCGCTCTGGCCATCACGGTGGACACCGTCGCGCCCGATGCACCCGTCCTGCTGTCATTCTCACCCGATAGCAACATCGCCGGCGACGGTATCACCGGCTCGAACCACATCACGCTGAACGGCGCAGCAGCGGTCGGCAGCACCATCAAGATCTACGATGGGGGTACCCTGATCGGTACCGCCGTCGCCGACAGCAGCGGACTGTGGTCATATGCGACCGCCACGCTGTCGGACGGTACTCATGCCTTCACGAGCAAAGTGCTCGATGCGGCGGGCAATCTCAGCGCGGCGTCCTCTGCCATGAAAGTGACGATCGACACGGTAGCGCCGAACAAGCCCGGCTTCTCCGCGTTCGCTCCCGACGGCCATCTCGTCACCGGTGGCGCCGTGAACGCCAACCACATCACATTGAGCGGCGGCGCTGCGGCCAACACCACCATCAAGATTTTCGACGGAGCGACGCAGATCGGAACCGCGTCGGTCGATAGCAAGGGCGTATGGTCCTTTACGACCGCCGCGCTGGCCGACGGCAATCACACGCTCACCGCCAAGACGATGGATACGGCCGGCAATCTCAGCGCGGCATCGACGGCCCTGAGCGTTACGGTGGATACCGTCGCGCCCGATGCGCCCGCCCTGCAATCGTTCTCGCCCGACAGCAACGTCGTCGGTGACGGCATCACGGGCGCCAATCAGATCACACTGAATGGGGCGGCGGCGGTCGGCGCCACCGTCAAGGTCTACGATGGCAGCATTCTGATCGGTACCGCGGTCGCCAACAGCAGCGGTCTCTGGTCGTACGCGACGGCGGCGCTGACGGATGGCACTCATACCTTCACCAGCAAGGCGGTCGACGCGGCGGGCAATTACAGCACGGCGTCCTCGGCCTTGAAGGTCACGGTCGACACCGCGGCTCCCAACAAGCCGGGTTTTTCCGCCTTCGCGCCCGACGGCCATCTGGTCACCAGCGGCGCCACGAATGCCAACCACATCACGCTCGACGGCGGCGCTGCGGCCAACAGCACGGTCAAGATCTACGACGGCGCTACACAGATCGGAACCGCATCGGTCGATGGCAACGGCGTATGGTCGTTCACGACCGCGACCCTAGCCGACGGCAATCACACGCTTACCGCCAAGGCCATGGACGCCGCCGGCAATCTCAGCGCGGCCTCGACCGCGCTGAGTGTCGCGGTCGATACCGTCGCACCTGATGCGCCGGCCGTGTTATCGTTCTCGCCTGACAGCAATGTCGTTGGCGACGGCATCACGAACGCCAAACAAGTCACGCTGACTGGCGCGGCGACAGCCGGCCTTGCCGTCAAGGTCTATGACGGCACCACGCAGATCGGCAGCACGACCGCCGGAAGCGACGGCACCTGGTCCTTCGCCACGGCAGCGCTGTCCGACGGCAATCACAGCTTCACGAGCAAGGCGGTCGATACGGCCGGCAATGTGAGCGCCGCGTCCTCCGTCTTGAAGGTCACGGTCGATACGGTCGCACCTGGGACGCCCAACTTCACGGCCTATGACCCGAGCGGTCATGCGATGAGCAATGGCGCGTCGACCAGCGTCGATCAGTTCACCCTGAAGGGCGGAGCCGCAGCCAATATGACAATCGAGATATTCGATGGTTCGACGCGGATCGGCACGACGACGACCAACAGCAGCGGCGTCTGGTCGTTTACGACCGCCACGCTGGCCGATGGCACTCACGCGATCACCGGAGATGCAGTGGACGCCGCCGGTAACCACAGCGCAGTATCGGCCGCGGTGAACCTGACGGTCTGGCATGATCTGGTAGTCTAAGCTGCCAAGACGGCCCGCCCCATCCCGCGCAAGCTGTTTGGAAGCAGCTCGACGCGGGGTGGCCTGCCTGTGTTCCTTCAACTGGCGAAGGGACCGGCTGCGCAGGGGGGCAGCTACGAGGCCAGAGAGGCGCGCCCGGACGGCTCCGAATTGGCGCATGCCCGGGCCAAATTTCCTCTGGCTGTTGCCGCCTCGCTGACGGCTGAACGACGACATCAACGGACTTCGCGCGCTGTGCAGCCTACAAAGACCGCACCAAGGCGCTGCGTCGTTCAAGCCCGCTCTTGTGAGCAGAGCTGAGACCGCAATGACGACCCGCCCTTACGCGGCTGAGCACAGTAAAACTGCGCTCAGCTCGTAACTTAGTTCGTGTTCAAGCCGGTCGTATTCTTCAGGTTAAGCCGCAAGATATGCGCATTGTTCGTCGTGACGATCGTATCGTCCGCCGTGGCAACGACAGTTCGGACGAACTGCAAGAATTTCGCCGTCTCCACGGTCGCAGCGTTGGCCGCGAAGAGCACGTCCTTGTCACGCATGTCGAACTTGGTCGCGAGGAAATATCCAGCGGGATCGCGGAAATCGACGTTGTAGACGACCGGGACGAGAGGTCCGACATACTTCGAACCATCAACACCAAGACGTTCGGCAAGCTCGCGCGGCTCGCGGCGGTAGACGTAGACACCCGCCGGCTCGGCTTGCGCGTCAAGCAGACCGCCAGCCTTGGCCATCGCCTGCGCCATCGTGATCTTCCACATATCGAACGGGAATTGTCCCTGCTGGCCCGAGGCACCGAAAGCCAGGAACACCTGCGGCTCGCGGTAGACATAGATCGAGTCGCCCGGATGGACCCACACGTTGTTCATGGGCGAGAACACCACCGAACCAAACGGCACGGTCGCACGCTTGCCGTTCCGCTCGAGCGTGACCCACGTCTCCCAACCCGGCCCCTTCGGACCGCCTGCGCGCGTGATCGCGTCCAGCACACGCTCGCCCGCGGCATTCGCAGGGAAACGATTGGGCTGATTGACCTCGCCGAGAACGCTGATCAAGGACGTGTTCTGAGTAATCAGCGCCACCACCACCTGCGGTTCGATGGCGCGATTTCCAATCGCCTTGACAATATCCTGCTGCACTTCAGCCGGAGTCCGCCCAGTCGCGCGTACTGCACCGGCATAGGGGACGGTGATGTTGCCGGCAGAATCGACGTTCTGGTTTGGCAGCGACACGAAGTTACCCGGCCGCACGCCTGCCTCGGCAGGGATAAACAAGCCGCCCGCAGCCGCTTCGAAAATCGTCACGGACACCACGTCGCCGATGCCGAACTTGATGGTTTCCGGCCGTCTCTTGTCGGGGAACGATCCCGCCAAAGCGCCCGGGCCGTATTCCTGAAGAACACCGACGACGTCCGGGGTCAGCTTCACCACGGCGTAACGAGGGCCGGAGTTGGTCTGTTCGGACTTGACCTGGAAGTCTTGGGGACCAGAACTCGGCATAATCGAGCAACCTGCGCAAAGCAGCAGGAAGCCGGCTAGCGCGGCGCGCTGAAAATACTCAAACTGCAAGCTTACCATCCCCAATTGACGATGAACGGTTGCGGGAAAACCGTAGCTGAGTCAATCGGTCTCGGGGTCTTCGCTCCGTTTTGCGCGGCATGTTGCGCGTCCGCTACAACGCATGCGGTGATCTGCCAGAATAAACGGCAACGGCGACGCAATGCGTGCCGCATGCGTCGCCGTTGCCGTCGAATTGTGAACGTACGTTAGTAGGCGTTCCTGTTATGAACGACCTCGAAGCACGTCATCATGATGATCTTAACATCCAGAGTGAGCGTCCAGTTGTTGATGTACCAGATGTCACAGTCGACCCTGCCTTTCATCTGCTCAACTCTGGCCGTCTCGCCTCGATATCCCCGCACCTGAGCCCAGCCCGTGATGCCGGGCTTCACATGATGCCGGAACGCGTATTCCGAGAGTAGATCGCCGTAATGATCGTCATGCGCGAGAGCGTGGGGCCGGGGCCCGACCAGCGACATATCTCCCAAAAGCACATTCAGGAGTTGCGGAATCTCATCGATGCTGGATCGACGAAGAAGTCTGCCGACCCGGGTCACGCGCGGATCGAACCGCTGCGCCTGGGTGACCACCGCTCCATCCTCCATCACGGTCATGGTGCGGAATTTGAAGATCGAGAACTGCTTCGCGTTGAAACCATTTCTCCGCTGGCGGAAGAACACCGGCCCCGACGAGTCGAGCTTGACGGCGACCGCAGTGAGAATCATCAGCGGAGCCAGAATGAGGAGACCGATGCTGGCCCCGATGATGTCGACAATCCGCTTGCCGAACTGCTCCCACTGGGAGAGAGGCCCTCTCTGAACTTCGACGGACAGCGACTTTCCGAGACGGTAGGACGGATTCGAAGCGACCGAGCGGATGCGCCGGTCGGGCAAGAGGCGCACCGGCAATGGCGAGACGCGCAGGCGATCCCGGACCAATTCCAGCTTGCGCGTGTCATTCCAGGGAAGAGCCAGCACGATCTCATCGACGCCGCGATCGCGTGCGATCGACAACGCCTTGTCGAGGGCCGCATCTTCATCCTCGGTCATGGAAAAACCGCCGACGCCGTCCACCGACGACAGCGTCACACGATCAACTTCCGCAAGACCGAAACGCTCCAGCAATTCGTCCTGGCCCAGCGCAGCAAGCTCGGCCCGCGTGCCAAGCAATACGGTTGCGCGCCCCTGAACACGCCCCTCGCTGACGGCGCCCACGACGAGTCGCTTGGAGAAGCGCCGGGAGACGATCAGCAAGACAAAAGCGAGCGTGCCGTAGCACAGGACGGACCCGCGCGAGAAAGACGCACCGACCTTCATCAGGAAGGCGAGTTGAGACAGCAGAAGGATGACGAGCGACCATTGCAGGAAGATGCGAGCAGCGTCCCTGCGTCGCGAGAAGACCGCTCGGAGATCATAGAAGCCACTGGAATGTCCCAGCAGGACATAGAGCAGGGCGGACATGATCCCGGCCCCCAACAGCTGCTCCGGACTCTTGAAATCGCCGTTCGCGACAAGCTGGTAGAACGCACCGCCAATCACGCTGGAGAACGCGATGACACCCGCATCCACGGACATCAGCAGGTACTGAAGTGCAGCGTACGGAAATTTTCGTCCCAGCGCAGGCAAGAGCCACGGCCCGTTCTTGAGCGTCTCATGGGCTTGAGGACCACGCAGACCTTTGTCCGACGCCGTCATAGCGTCGGTCATAGACTCTTGAGGTACCATGAATCACCTCGAAACTTGGCGCAGCAACAAACTTAACGGGTACTAAAATACGATTTTGCGCTGCATTACAATAAATTTGCGCATTGCAACAGATCAAATTTTGTAGATGCTAAATGTCAAAAAATTAATCATGTCGTCAAGACTGAATGCCGTCTCGCGATGAACAAAATACGCGCAAACTTAGGACAAAATGTGCGCGCATTTGCAACTAAGAGAGGCCGTATCGGTGCAATGTAGAATTGTTTTTCTTGCAATAACCGGTCTGCTGGTTGCCGGACAGGCAACTGCTCAAGATTGCCCCACTTGTAGCGGGCCTCTGGCACAACCTCAGTTCAGTCAGAGCACCAATCTTGCAGGCGGATGGCGCCTGGTGAAAAGCCGCAACCCCAACGGAGGGGGCGAGATCGTGTCCATTATGCACGCGGTCGATACGACGAAATCCGACCTGGGACTCGCAGGACTGAGTCTGCGGTGCGGCCCGATCGGTCCCGAAGCAATCCTGATTTTGCTGGATCAAGTCCCCTCGGCAAATCCACCCGCCGTGACTCTGCAAGCCGGACCTACGAAGACCCGGGTCGATGCATCAGTGCTTCAGGACGGACGAGCCCTGTTGCTGCCGCTCGCCGCAACAACCATCTCGAATGCAGCGAGGAAGGGTACGACCGAAGTTTCGGTGTCCATCGACACGCAGCCTCTCGCCATCGCCGGCGTCGTTCCAATTACCGGCCTAATCAATGCTTTGAGTTCACTGTCTGTATACTGTCCCGCCGGGTAGCGGCCAGATTCAGGCAAGCGTGAGGCAGAATTCATTGTCTCTTAAGTCGCGGAAAAGAAGGTGGAACCGGGGAGTTTACTCATGGTTCCGGTTGTCATCTTTCTGTTTCTTGTCTGTGCGGTCCTGGCGTGGAGCTTTCGCGTCTGGATACTCATTCCGATCACAGGCGTCGCTCTCATCACACAGGTCATCTCTGATCTCGTCGGCGGGACAAGCGCCGCGACAATGACGTGGTCCGCGCTCGTCATGGCACTGGTGCCTCAGTTCGGCTTTATGCTGGGCCTGCTCGCCCGTTACGTCATGTTCGCCCTGCGGGCGCCACTGGCGCACGACCATCCGCACAGCAGCGTCGCAAAACTTTACAAGCAGAGTTCCGATTCATACAGTGTCGCCGAAGTGCGCCGTGGCTCCGATACGCTGTAAATCGGTCACAGGCCCATAGTTTACGGCTTTGCAGCAGGTCAGCGAACCACGCTCCAGTTGATACGCCGCCCGCAAAAGGTTGGCAGGATTGTCGGCACCACTGATCGGCCTAATTCTTCTGGCCATCGCAACGCCTGTCTTTGCGATCAGCAATCAAGCTCTCGGCCAGGATGTCAGCCTGGCCGCCGCAGCACTCGTTTTGATCGTCGCAGCATGTGAAGCACCTGAGAAGATTGCTTTCGTCCTGCATCGGCTAAAGAGTATCTGGCTCATCGCCGCCGTGCCGCTCGTGTGGCTGGCTTTTCAACTGGCACCTCTCCCCCTCTCATCGCTGACCAATCCCCTCTGGTCGGCGGCAGCGCTGGCGCTAGGCGAGCACTGGAGCACCGGACATGTCACGGTCGATCCGGGATCCACATTTCGCAGCATGATCTCCTATCTCGGCGCTCTGGCGCTGGCGATTTCCGCAGCCATTGTCGGCCGCGATCGCTTCCATGCAAAAGACGTTCTGATCGCACTCAGCGTCGGGTCGTCGCTCACAGCGCTTCTGCTGCTGATCGGCCAGCTCAATCCCAACAGCGGCCTGCCGACATCGGATAGCTCGAGCGGAATCGCCATGGCCGCAGTGGCCGCGATTGCAATCGTCGCGAATGGAAGCATTCTCACCCTCGCCGCGGGCAAGGACGACAACGGGTCGTCTTTGGACCGGCTCGGACTTGCCGCGTTCGCCATCATTGCCATTGCGATTTCATTTTTCGCGCTGAAGGCTGCTGCACAGGTCACGCTGTCCGTCCTGTCCCTGATGGGACTGGCCGTCCAGGGTTTCATCGTGCTCATGCGGCGCCTCAGATTCCGGTCATGGCAAGCCTTCGCGATCTTCCTGGTGCTTGCCGCGCTCGCGATCGCCGTCGCCGGCACAAAAAGTCCGGGCTGGGTCGAACTTGCAGACCGCATTCGCCCGGAGGATCTCTCGGACATCCGACGCGCTCTGTCGGATACGCCGTGGCTCGGTACCGGCGCGGGCACGTTCGGCTCCGTGATGCAGACCTATCGAAGCTTCGGCCTTCAGCCGCTGTCTATCGCGCCGTCAACCGCCATTGCGATCTCGATCGAATGGGGAGGCGTAGCCTTGTCGATCACGACCGCGTTGGCGGCGCTGTTTTGTTTGATGCTGTTCTGGGCGACCTTGCGGCGATCACGCGATGCCCATTTCCCCCTGCTCGCCGCGACGGTCGTACTCCTGACGCTGTGCGAGGCCTTTGCAGACCCCAGCCTCCTCGGGAGCATTCCCCAAGCGATCGTCGCGATGTCGATCGGGCTTGGCCTATCGCAACGAACGGGTACGGGCCGGCGCTCGAACTAGCTCTGGCCTAGACCCTTCGATCCGCGATCGTCGTCCACAGCTTGCTGCTGTGAGGCAACTGCATGCGAACCCATCGATAGGGGGCGCGGGACCACGCCTTGACCTGTGCGTTGAGGTTGTCCAGCACAAGGTCGCCCTCATTGGTACGAATGACCAGGACGAGATGGTGCTCACCGCTGGGCACGACCACTTCGCTCAGCAGCAACACGCGTGCCGGCCAACCGCGTTTCAAAAGCTCGTGGCGCTTGGTCACCGCATAGTCATTGCAGTCGCCGCGCGACGGGCTGAGAACCCAGGCCTCTTCAACCTCGTTGTCGAGACGTTCCCCCACGATGCCACGATTGACCGTGTCGTTGACTTGCTTCAGATCCTTCAGCCGCTCGGGCGTGAGCTGGATCGGCCCCCCACGAAATATCGGACGGCTGCGGCATTCCGCTTCGTAGCGGTGACAGAAGCGGTTGAATGCCATTGGAGGTAGTGCCGGAGCGTCGAACTTGATGTGCTCCAGCAGAGGCCGAAAGCCCATCGTGGATCCAAGCAAACCTGCGTCCGCGGGCGCAGCAAGGCACCACGAGGCGATTGCAACAGCCAAGCTTGCGGATATTCTGCGCATGTCCTTGCTCCCCATTTCCAGGCAGCCTAAGCAGGACGACTTGAGATTATGGACGCGCAAAGCGGCCAAATTGGTTCAATAGCCGCTTGTTCTGTTACGGACTTATTTACTGTAAGTGTCGGACAACGTTCCGGAACTAATCTTTCCCATGACTGGTTCCTCCCTCGAACGACAAGGGGACCCTAGGCCAGCAGATGTTGAGATTGCCTCGTGCAAAGAATTTGCGACCCAAACCACGGTTGCCGGACGGCATTCGCGTCTACGCCCTGAGCGACATCCACGGCTGCTCCGACTTGCTCAAGACGATGTTCTCGGTCATCGACCGCGATTTGATGACGATCGGCAGGCGGCGAGCGCTTCATGTGTTTCTCGGTGACTACATCGACCGGGGCCCGGATTCCTCGGGGACCATCGACCTCCTGATTGATCGCGCCCGGAGGCACGAATCAATCTTCCTCAAAGGCAATCACGAAGAGTTCCTTTTCGAGGTCCTCAGGAATCCCGAGATGCTCCAGAACTGGAGACAGTATGGCGGCCTCCAGACCCTGGGCTCGTATGGTATCCAGGCTTCGCTCAATCCGAACGCCGAAGAGCAGAAAGAACTGATACATCGGCTGGCGATGACGATTCCGATGCATCACCGCATGTTCTTCGAACGCCTGCGCACGAGTTTTGTCTGCGGAGACTTCTTTTTTGTCCATGCCGGCATCAAACCGGGACTTCCGCTCGCCCGTCAGCGCGAGGAAGATCTTCTCTGGATTCGCGACGAATTTCTGCTGAGCGAAAAGATGCACGAGAAATATATCGTCCACGGTCATACACCGGTCCGGGAAGCCGACATTCGGCCTAACCGGGCGAATATCGATACAGGGGCCTACGCGACCGGAAACCTGACGCTCCTGACGATCCAGGGGCAACGGCTGCTGGCCCTGTGAAAACGGGCTGGGTCTATCGCTTGCTTATGGTCTCGCATCCCAAATTTCGAGCAGCCTTGATTGGCCTTGCCGCCGTGATCGGCTGCGAGGCAATCGGCATCATCATCTCCGATATGGCCTCGATGCGGACGCCGGCCGCACCACAAGCCGATATCGTCGCGCAATTGCTGCCCGGCTGGCCCACCTCGCCTGCCGCATATGACAATGAAACTAAACGTGCCGTTGGCGATGCGCTCAAGATGCTGCGCAGTCCCCCAAATAGCCTTCTCCAGCGCGAGGACATGGAGCGCGCGAGGGATGCGCTCCGCGCGGCACTTTCGCACACACCTCACGATGCCCGGCTCTGGCTTGCCCTGGCCGCCCTTGAAGTGTCTCGCAATTCGAATGGCGCCGCCGGCTCCGAGCCGCTCAAGCTGGCCTATTTCCTGGCTTCGAACGACGCTCGATCGATGCCGACACGGCTCGAGATCGCAACTCGAATAAGCGGCCCCATCGATATGCAACTCCAACTGCTCGCAGAGGGAGACGTACGGCTCATGCTGACGCGTCAACCTGACCAGCGCGCCGCGGTGTTGTCGGCCTATCGGCGGGCATCCAGTCAGGGTAAGGCTTTGCTTGAGAAGGCGGTTCGGACGGCCGATCCTTCTGTTCTGAAGTCGCTGGGAGGCTAGATCGCCTCTACCGAAACATGAAATTGGCCCCGCTTAAGCGGGATATTGATCCTCGATCGCCGAATGTCTAAGATCAGCTGCAAATTTTGAGGAAGTTGGCGATGCGCTCTGGGATGGGATTTTTGTTGGTATCGGCTCTGGTGGCGTGCGCGAGCCCGGCGCTTGCCGCGGATTACGCAGTACCCGCGTACGCGGTCCCCACGGAGCGGCGGGTCGCGCAGATCGTGACAATCGATCGTGGGCCGAACCCGTATTGCGGACCGAGATATGGTTGCCCGATCACGGACCGAGTCCGGCATCGCAGCCTTGGCATGGGCTATCCGTCCGGTTTCGACCCCCGCACCAGGGGCGAGCCAGCCTATTTCTACGGGCCGACCCGAACCTATGTGCGGTTTGTCGATCCGCTTTATCCAGATCGGATCTCGGCTTACTGACGGAATCGACGCTGTCTCAGCGCAGCAAGCTCCCGGCCAGTCGGCCGTGAGCCCTGCTCGGCAACCAACCGCAGCTTTCCGAACGCGGGATGTCGTGACACAGGATGTTTTGACCGGAAAAGCCTAGCGGCCGGCTTGCTGATCAGTTCGTCTTGCCGACGGGTCGGAATTCCGGGAAACGGCTGAGCATCGCCGCCTTCAGGAACTTGAAATGTGCGACTGAAGCGCCGAGCTCCTTGAGCCGGCGCTGGCCATTCAGGATCTCCTTGTCGAATAGATCCTGGTGATGATTGTCGAGCGCCTCGCGCTCGAGATATTCGTCATCGCCATTGCCGAAGGTCACGGCTGCCCGCGCCAGGACGTCCTCGACGCGGCGATTCAGGCCCGTCTGTTCACGCTCGGCTGCATGCAGAGCGTCGTCGATCGCGATCATGATGGCCTCGATGCGCGTGCGATCGGTTTCGGCGTCGCGCTCAGGGGAGCGCGCGCGGAACGTCTGTTCTCCGCCGAAACGATCTTTCAAGAAGTTATGGGTGCGGGCCCGCAGGAAGAGCTGAAACATGCGCGCATTTTCCGGTTCGAGGCGCCAGACCGGAAAATGGGCCCAGGATGGTTAAGAAAGGCTAAATCCTTGACGCAGCTCGGTGCGGCTTTGCGCCATCCAGGCCTTCCAGGCACCTTCGTGCTTCTCGTAAAGCTCCAGCCAGCGCCGTTCGCCTGTCCCCGACCATAAGCGGCGGTCATCGGCGGTAATCCGCACGCTCTCTTGATCGAAGGCCTGGACGCTGTCGAGCCGCTCGAACTCGAAAGTCTCCTCCTGCGTGAGGCCGATCAGAACGCGCCGTCCCACCGCATCGACGAAATATCGTCGTGGCGCATTGTTCATCAGGTCAGTCAACACGCCCTCCCTCTTCCGCAGCCCACGAACCGCTCAACGCACCGGTATCGCAGCCTAAGAACCAGACAAAAGTGACTTGCAGGCTCCATGCGCGATCCTGCAACGACGAACCAGCGCGAAGTGGATTTAACCTAAGCAAACATGGTTACGTGGTCGCCAGCGCCGAAACGGGTTCTCACGTCTTCATGATTCCCGGTTACGTTCGTCGTCCAGCGGCATTGAACGAACGGGCTCAACGCGAGCACGGTTGCAAACCCTCAAAATGCTCGCCGCAATCTGGCCAGCGACGGATTTTGCTGCGATTCGATTGACCGGTAGCTCTGATAAAGCGGGCGACGCACCTTGCGCTTACGCGATATCCGCGCACGCATTGCATAGCCTGCACCAAAGCCGGCAAGAAGCGAAATCAAAATCACAACTGCGATCATTCGGGAATTCTTCCGCTGTTAGGTGCTTCATTGGCGACACGGCCATCTCATCTTCGAGTTGTGTCGAGATCGTGATGAGCGTCGCCGATTTTAGAGTCAGATCCAAGAATCTTTGGGCAGCACTTTGCTTGCAAAGTAATCGATCGCCCGCGCATCACCCGAGGAACCAGAGGAAGAATCTCACCAGCAGCAGCGTGACGAAATACACCCAGCCGGCCATTGCGATCAGCGCAACACCGAAGAATGCGCCTTCGAATGCCCGGTCTCTGATCTTGGTAAGAGGAAGTGCCACTCGCGCCTTCTGAAGCATCTTGAATTTCTTTTTGTTCGTTCGTGTTGCGGCGATCTTAATCGAACGAATTCGACGAACTCGTGACGACTCATCGTAGCAAATGTGCAAAGCCACTCGCCGAGATCGTCGTGGAATGCATGACTCAAATCTGTCGCGAGTCTCCTTGAGAGCCATTGCGCAATATGACGATCTGATTGCATCAGAGACGCATGGACCGGCGACGCGAAGAACGCGACGGCTCAGCGCCGCGGAATCGCAACGAAGTCGGCGGCTTGGCCGTCATCACGCGACTTGCCGCGGTACAGGAAAAGTCCCTTGTCCGTCGACACGATATCGCCGGGTTGAAGCGTGTCGTCGGTGAGGACGCGCTGCGTGGCGATTTTTTCGGGCGGCTCGGGCGCGGGAGGATGCAGCCGCCATTCCCGTCGCGCCTGTTGAGCGCGGATGCGCGCATCCTCGATTCGACGTTTCCAATCCTCGCGAGAGACCAGGCTGTCGGGCGAAGGCAACGGCTCGACGACCGCAAACGCGGCCATCCGATCCGCCTCATCCCCGGCTAGACCTTGACCGGACCAGATTTGAGCGGCAGCAACCGCCACGACAATCGCGCCGTAGTATTTCAGTGCACGGATCATCGCGATTATCCGGAAATTGGACCCTCAGTATAGTGAGCTGCCGCGACCGTGTCTGCCTTGGCCATCTCCCGCATGCGATCACGCGCCCAGAACCGGCTTGCGCCCGCCGCGCCATCCATTATCAAGTGGAGGTTGCGGATTTAAGCTTTGCCGATCTGGGCTTCGAGGACATATGAAGGGCATCATCCTGGCAGGGGGAACGGGTTCCCGGCTCTACCCCGTGACCGCCGTGGTGTCGAAGCAGCTATTGCCTGTCTTCGACAAGCCGATGATCTATTACCCACTGTCCACCCTGATGTTCGCCGGCATCAGGGATATCCTCATCATCACCACGCTGCAGGACCAGCCGCTGTTCCAGCGGCTGCTCGGCGACGGTTCCGAGATCGGCCTGCGGTTCTCCTATGCCCATCAGGACAGCCCGCGCGGCGTGGCGGACGCCTTCATCGTCGGCCGCGACTTCGTCGGCACGGACTCCGTTGCCCTCGTGCTGGGCGACAACATCTTCTACGGCAACCGGCTGCCGGAAATGCTGAGCCTCGCCGCGGCACCGAAGCGCGGAGCCACGGTGTTCGGATATCCCGTCAACACGCCCGAGCAGTTTGGCGTGGTCGAGCTCGATGCGAGCGGGCGCGCACTGTCCATCGAGGAGAAGCCGGCCCAGCCGCGCTCCAACATCGCGGTGACCGGGCTCTATTTCTACGACAATGACGTTCTCGACATCGCCGCCGGGATTTCACCGTCCGCGCGCGGTGAACTGGAGATCTCCGACGTCAACAGGGTCTATCTCGAGCGCGGAGAGCTGTTCGTGCGGCTCATGGGCCGCGGCATGGCCTGGCTCGACACCGGCACGCATTCGTCGCTGGTCGAAGCCAGCCATTTCGTCCAGATCCTCGAGCAGCGCCAGGGGCTGCGCATCGCCTGCCCCGAGGAAATTGCATTGCGGCAGGGCTACATCTCGCTTGAAGCCTTCGAGAAGCTGGCGCAAAAGAACGCCAAGAGCAGCTACGGCCAATATCTGCTGTCGGTCTACCGCTCGTTCGGGCGCGAGGCGGGCGGCTCCTGAAGCAGAGACCGAATGCGCTTTGACGGCATCACCATCTTCGTGACCGGCGGCGCGGGCTTCATCGGCTCGGCCGTGATCCGGCATCTGCTGGCGGATACCGGCGCGCGTGTCGTCAATATCGACAAACTGACTTACGCCGCCAATCTCGGCTCGCTGCCGGGAGCGTCCGATCATCCGCGCTATGCCTTCGCGCAGCAATGTATCGGCGAAGGCGCGGGCCTGCGGGCGCTGTTCGAGACATACCAGCCCGACGCCGTGATCAACCTCGCGGCTGAAAGCCATGTCGACCGTTCGATCGACGGGCCGGCGGAGTTCATCCAGACCAATGTGGTCGGCACATTCACCCTGCTTCAGGAGGCACTGCGCCACTGGCAGGCGCTGACGCCGGAAAAGCGCGCGCGCTTCCGCTTTCTCCACGTCTCGACCGACGAGGTGTTCGGATCGCTCGGCGCGAGCGGCCTGTTTGGCGAGGACACCGCCTATGCGCCGAACTCGCCCTATTCGGCGAGCAAGGCGTCGTCCGATCATCTCGTTCGCGCCTGGCGGGAGACCTACGGCCTTCCCACCATGGTGACGAACTGCTCGAACAATTACGGCCCTTATCATTTCCCCGAAAAGCTCATCCCGCACATGATCATTCGCGGACTGGCGGGCGAACCGCTGCCGGTCTACGGCGACGGCGGCAACGTGCGCGACTGGCTCTACGTCGTCGACCACGCGGAGGCGCTGACGCTCGTGCTCGAGCACGGCAGGATCGGCGAGACCTACAACATCGGCGCGCGCTGCGAGCGAACCAATCTCGACGTGGTCAAGCGCATCTGCGAGCTGCTCGACGAGATAGCGCCCGGCGCCGCCAAGCGCCACGAACTGATCCGCTTCGTCGCCGACCGGCCCGGTCACGATCTGCGCTACGCCATGGATCCCGGCAAGATCGAACGCGAGCTCGGCTGGCGCCCGCGCGAGGATTTCGAAAGTGGACTTGCGAAGACCGTGCGCTGGTTCTGCGACAACCGGACATGGTGGCAGGACATTCTCGATCGCGGCTATCGGAGCACGCGGATCGGTCTTGGCTCGTAAAACCCCGTGGTACTACGGAGCGCTGCGCACCGCTTTTATCGCGGTAAGGTTGAGCAGTTAGCTTAATCCGCGTTGTTTGTTGCGAACGCGGCGGGATCGCATATCCATCCTCTCACCGGGCTCCCCCAAGCCCGGCCCCACCCAAGCAGAGCCGTCGAGCGAACGTGGGTTTGCTTGACGGCTTTGTCGTTGTGTCGACGAGAGGATGAATTCGGTTATGGCGCGCAGGCCCTGGTCATTCAAGGAAGACCGCCGGCTGATGGAATTGGCCAAGTCTTCGACGTCGCTGGAGGAAGCGGCAAAACTTCTCGGGCGCACGCCCGATGCGATCAAGCGCATGGCCTTGCGCCTCGGCCTGTCGCTGAAATCCAAGGGCTCCAAGAAGAGCTAGTCTCTGCCGCAGAGGCGGCTTCCTGTCCGAAGTAACCGCCTCGTCGATGACGCGAATCCAGGCGACGATCGCCTGCCCGCTCCGCCAAAGCGGAACTCTCGACCGTGCTCTGCATTGTTTCCGAAAGAAATGCGGGAAGCGGAGCCGCCATGGCAAACACTTTCGTTATCGCGATGTCGAGCTGGATCGGAGTCAACATCCTGTTCCTGGCCATGCGGCTGTGGGTCACCAGACCGAAAGACTGGCACATCGGCATCTGCACGCGCCAGCTCAGCACCGTCCGCGTGAAATCGCGATTGCACCGGCAAGCCTGACGTCTCGACGAATGTCGCATGAGGGCCCCGCGGCCGGAGCGGCCTGCGAACCGAGGTTGATACAACCACAAGCATGGGTCTAAACCTTATCTTAGCGCATGGGTGGCTACGGTCGGGGTAATCTTCTTTTAACCCGCGGGCCGGGATGACGTCGGTACGGCCAAAACTGACACTGGCAGCGCTCGTGCTGGCGAGCACGACGGCGTTTGCGCTTGCCGGTCATCTTGCCGCGACCCGCTTCATCCACGATCAGCAGGCACATCACCTCGACGAGCTGACCGAGGTCATGCTGCGCCGGTCCGAATTTGCTGTCGACTTCGCTGCGGCCAGCCTCGATGAGCTTGCAAACCGCGGACTCGCCACATGCGATCCGGCCTCACTGCAAGCGATCCGCCTCCACGTCTATCAGCGTTCCGCCGTAAAGGACGTTCGCATCGTCAATGTGGACGGCTCGGTGATCTGCTCGGCCTATTCCGAGACGCTCGAATTCGACAAGGGCTGGGTCGAACGTAGCGACATGCTCGCCTCTCGCGATTCCAGGCTGATGCTGTTCCGCGTCGAGCAATTCGGCGGCGACGCGCTCGGTGTGCTCAGGGACATCGGTAACAAGAAAGCACTGGTCGCGATCCTCGGCGTCAATGCCAGCCTGTTCGACATCATGCCGGCCGAGCTCCGCGCGCATGGCGAGGTGCAGCTGGCACTCAACAACGGCGCACAGCTCGGCAAATTCATCCTCGACGCCGACAAGACGCTGCCGCATCCGGTCGCGTTTACCAAGAGCTCGACGCGCTTCCCTCTGCATACCGTCATCCGCATCGACAAGACTGCGCTCTCGACCTGGAGCACCGAGGCTTACTGGCCGGCGATGGCCGTTGCGCTCGCGCTGGGCGTGCTGTTCGGAATCCTGTTGTCACGAACCCGGCGCGTCGAGGGACCGGTCGCCGATCTCGATCGCGGCCTGGCGCGCCGCGAGTTCAGGCCGTATTTCCAGCCGATCTTCGATCTCAGAACCGGCCAGATCAAGGGCTGCGAAGTCCTGGCACGCTGGCTGCGCGAGGACGGTTCGGTCGTCCCGCCGATGAATTTCATTCCGCTGGCGGAATCCAGTGGACGCATCGAATCCATGACGTGGCAGATCCTGAGGTACGCGCTGGCCGATCTTCAGCCGCAGCTCAAGGCCGACAAGGAGTTCAAGCTGTCGCTCAACGTCGTGCCGAAGCACCTCTTGAGTGCCGGCTTCGTCGAAACCCTGCGCGCAACCGTCAACGCCGCAAAGGTTTCCACGCGGCAGATCGTGGTGGAAATCACCGAGCGCGACGAACTCGAAGATCTCCCGCGCGCAGCCGCCGTTGTACGTGAATTGCGGGACTACGGCTTCCGCGTCGCCATCGACGATGTCGGCGTCGGCCATAGCGGGCTGTCGCGACTGAAGGGTCTCGGCGCCAACACCATCAAGATCGACAAATTCTTCGTCGATACCATCACAATGGACGCCTCGACCACGACGATCGTGGAGATGCTGGTGGCGCTCGCCAGGGACTTCCACATGACGGTGGTCGCCGAAGGCATCGAGACGGAGGAGCAGGTCCGCGCGCTGATCTCATGCGGTGTCGAGGAAGGCCAGGGCTATCTCGTCGCCGCGCCCCTGCCGTTCAAAAAATTCAACGAACTGGTTGAATCGCAATGTCCTGCGGATGCCGCCGCAACTCCGGACGCCACGGTCGCGCAAGTCGCCTGACCGCCCCACTGCCTCGATTATGGACAGCATAGCGCGCACATATGTCCCCTTGCGAACCACCGGTCATAAACGCCGCAGCGACTTGCGGACCTTAACGATGTTCGTGGCTTTCGGAGGCGTCGCGGCGATCGACGGGCTATCATGCTGCAATGCGTCGTAACCATTTCATCGCAGCCGCAGCAATCTGCTTCGCGCTCATCGTCTATGCCACGCTGTCCAAGCTGTCGGGCAGGCCCGCACTCATGGGCCATGCCGAAGCCTATTGGGTGGTCATCATCGAGCGCTTCAGCGCGTATGGCTTGTTGGGCTTTCTGATGTCCTTCCTCCTGCCAGGGCGTCTCAGGCTGGCTTGCACTCTGGTGATCGCCGTTGCGGTCAGTCTTGAGCTCTTGCAATCGCTGGTACCGGACCGCGATCCCCAATTCATCGACGTGCTGCAGAAAGCTGCCGGAGGTACCGTCGGCGTTCTGCTCGCCCAGACGATTCTGGCTTTCCTGCCCAGACCGCCGTCCTGAAGCGCATTCGAACGAAGCGGGCCCTGGCTTGCGTCAAGAGGACGCGTCAAAACGAGACTCTAAAGTCCCGCTCCGATCCATCGGGCGGAGATGACTATGGAACTGCTGGCGGGCGGCTTACTTCGCCATTTGCCCGCGCAGCTCGCCACCGGGGTTGGCTGCGGTATGGATGTTCGCATACCACTTGCCGGCGACGAGATCCGCGGCCTGCGTGTCGGTAAGCGTTGCCGTTCCCTGGATCGGGCTTTCCGTCGACTTGAAAGGAAGCGCGATACCGGCGTTCTTGCCAGCCTCGCCGGGTCCGTGGAAGTGGGCGCCCAACGCGGGCCCGCTAAGACCGGAATAGCTGACCAGGTAGGTCAGAAATTTTGTGTCGGTGTCGAACGTCGCTTCGGCCTTGCCGGAACCGGAACTCGTGTTGGGCGGCACCTCGTTGCTGCCCTTGAGCTCGGCCTGCAATTTGACGACTTCCGCGCTGGCAACGGTCGCAAGTCCAGACGGGAGCGCAAAAACCAACGCACCCGTCAGGCACATGACTTTGTTCATGGCATCCTCCCAGCCGTGACGATATTGGGCCTTCCCGCTCCGGTGTAAAACACCGGCGGTCGCGCCAAATTCCGGCTGGGTGAATATGCCTGATTCGAAGCGAGCCGACTGTCGCCGCTTACGCCACGCCGCGCCGCAAGCCCGGGTGATCGATCGAGCGGCCCCCCGACATCTGCTGATGGGCATCGCGCAGCGCCGTGATCGCTTCATCGAGATCGAATTCGGTCTCGCGAATCGCCTCGAAGAACCGGGCCATCAAAGCGAGGTTCAGCTTGACGCGCGTATTCCCGTCACGGCTCTTGCGGCGATCGAGTGACAGATGCATCGCCTGCATCCTGGCCTCGGTGGCGCTACAGCCGCTGAGGGTCGCGAGTTCGTCATAAGTCATCCAGATTTGAGGCATGTCCCTGTCCGTCTTTTGTTATGGGCCTCAACCTAGATTTCAGTTCTAAAAGCAGTATTGCGGCAGCGCGGCCTCACCGTGTTTTCGCGACAACAGCGTCAATGCAAACCTAAGACGGCGGCGTCCTGGTGGGGGCGAACGGATGGCGCGGCCGGGAGCGGCCGTCGAGCCCTTTGGGCAGCTTGTCGGCATTGAGCTTCACGATCGCGCATCTGGCGTCGGCGGCCGGCGCATCATCCTGGCTGTAGATCAGGGTCGCCTCGAACTGGACGTCCGGCGCTTCTCTGGCCGTTCCCGAACAGGTCGCCACCAGGCCGCTGCACTTGCCCAGAAGATCGACCTCGACCTCGTCCGGACCGAACACGCTCGGATTGCCCTCGGCATGGCGTCGCACGGTCAGGATCGCCGTGAACTGCTGCTCGTCGACCTGATACGAGCCACCATAGGTAAAGAAGCTGTCGCGCCCCGAAATCCGGCCCTGGACCAGATCCACGACGCCGGTGCCCTGACCGCGGGGGGTCCTGAACCAGGCTGCGTATTTGCCGTCTCTCAGCATGGGAAATTTCCCGACGTGAAAATTGACCTGTATTTGCGACCAACTCTGGGGCGCGACAATGACCGAACGGCCAGCCCTTTGGGCAAGGTTAATGCCCCGAAAATCCAATCCATCGAATTGCCGCCGACGCATGGGGCCGGCAGCGAACGTCAAAACAATTCTATGCCGTCGTCCGCGGCCTCGACCGCTTCGACGCGGCGGGTGGCGGCGATCGACGCAATGCCCAGCGTTTGCAGGAATTCGCGGTGGACGTCCCGCTCGCGCTCCATCGTGTAGCGCGCAAACAGATCGTCGAGCATGGCCTGATCCTGCGCCTCCGGCTGCGGCCGTTGCGCGCCTGCGCTCGCGGTCTCGAGGCGCGCGGCAACCGCAGGCAAGGCCGCGGAGCTCTCGCCGAGCGAGTTCATCAGGCCCTGGGCCGAATTCATCAGGCCCTCGAATTCCGCGCCCTCATCGACCAGCCGGTTCATCAGCGTGCCGAGCCGCTCGTTGCCGGCTTCGACCTCGCGCAGCGCCTGGAGAATCTGTGGCTCGAGCTTGGCGAGCTGCGTGGGATCACCCTGCACGCGGAGCGTCTTCAACTCCCTGGCCGAGCGCTCGATACCGTCGAGCACGGGTCTCAAGCGCCCCGCGCCCGCCGAGACCTGGTCGGCAGTCGCCTTGAGCTCGTTGGCGATCACGACGAAGGCGCTGCCGCGGCTGCCGAGATGGCTGGCCTTGAGGCCGGCATTCATGCCGATCAGCGTGATGTCGACGGTCGCCTCGGCAAGACCGGCAATGGCCTGACGAAATTTTGTCAGCGTGTCCTCGACGATGGCGAGCGCATCGTCGACCGAACGACCGGCGCTCTCGCAGGTGGCGATCAGGGTCGAGGCATGCGCCAGCGTCTGCTTGATGCGCGCCAGGAATGACGATGCGCCCCCATCCTCGCCGCCGAACAGCGTGCGGCCATGGCCGACGACGCTGCCCGCATCGTGCAGGATGGAGGTGAGCGCACGAACGATCTGGCCGATATCGCCGCCGAACTCGCGCTGGGCGTCCCTGAGCAGGGCCGCTTGCAACTGGCAGATCGCGCGCGTGCCGTCGTCGCTCGCGACCGGGTCCGGAACGAGGCCCGGCGCAGATTCCGACGCAAGGCCGAGGCCGTGACAGACATGCTCGAGGCGCTGGCGCGTGCTGTCGCCGGCCTGCAAGGAAATGATCGCGCTGCCGACCGCCTCCGCGATCTTCTTGGTGCTGGTGCCGGCAAGAACGGCAAGCTGGCTGCTGTTGCGGCGCTGATCGCGCAAGCCCGAATAGGCTCCCCCGAGCTCGGCACTCTCCGACACCAACTGCTTGCCGTAGCGGTTTTCGAATTCCTTCTGCCGACCGGATGCGGTGGTAACGGCGTCCGACAGGCGCTGCTGGTCCCGTGCGCAGCCCTCGATCGACCCCTGCACGGCCTTGCCGAGATCATAGGCCTCCTGCGTGAAGGCGAGAAAGCCCTCGCGGTCGCCGTCGAGCGAAGCCGCCTCGATCCGCGCGCTGCGCGCGATGATGGTGATCATCCCGATGTGCTTGAACAGCGGCTTGAGCAGCGACGACGCCTCCGCCGTGCTCGTGCCGATCGTCGCCAGCAGCGCGCTTTCGGCCGGCAGGGCCCGGGCAAGCTCGCTGAGCCGCGCGGAAATCTCCTGCAACGCGGTGGCAGCGCCCTCGATCTCGGCACCGGAGAGCTCCTCCGAAAGCGTCGCGAGGCCCTGGTTCAACTCCCCAAAGATGAGGTGGCCGCGACCGAGCTCCTGGCCGACGCGCGCGAAGACGTCCTCGATCCGCGACGAGACATCCTCGATCGCCGCGGTCGCTTCAGTCAGCGCATGGGCCGGAATGGCGGACATTGCAATCAACCCGTCAGCGCCGGGTGCCCGGCCTGGTACCAGAGCATGATCTCGCGCGGGATATGATTCAGCGAGACGACTTTCTCGACACCGCCATGGGCGATGGCTTCCTTGGGCATCCCGAACACCACGCAACTCTCTTCGTCCTGCGCGCGGGTCGAGGCGCCGAGCTTGCGCATTTCCAGCATGCCGCGCGCGCCGTCGTCGCCCATACCGGTCATGATGACGCCGAGCGCATTGGCACCGGCATGCTGGGCGGCCGAACGGAACAGCACGTCGACGGAGGGGCGATGACGCGACACCGGCGGACCGTCCTTGATCGCGATCTGGTAACGCAGGCCGATGCGTTGCAGCAGCATGTGGCGGGCGCCTGGCGCGATATAGGCGCAGCCCGGCAGCACCGGCTCGCCATCCTCGGCTTCCTTGACCTTGATCTGGCAGACGCTGTCGAGACGCTTCGCAAAGGCCGCGGTGAAGCCGGCCGGCATGTGCTGGACGATGACGATGGGCGGACAATGCGGCGGCAGCATCTCGAGCACGTCGTTGAGCGCCTCGGTCCCGCCCGTCGAGGCACCGATGCACACGATGCGTTCCGTCGTCGGTCGGACCTTGCCCTGCACCGGCGGCGGGATGATGGCATCGGCGGTGAGCTTCTTCTCGATCGCCCGCCGTTCCGAGCGCGGCCGCACCTTCGCGCGCGCGGCCGACTTCACGGCCTCGCGCAGCCGCGTGGAGCATTCGAGCAGCGCCTGTCGCGTGTCGATCTTCGGCTTCGGCACGATATCGACGGCGCCGGCCTCGAACGCCTCGAACATCACGTTCGAGCCTTCTTCGGTGAGCGAGGAGCAGATGATCACGGGAATCGGACGCTGCGCCATGATCTTGCGCAGGAATGTCATGCCGTCCATGCGCGGCATTTCCAGATCAAGGATCATGACGTCGGGGATCTCGTTCTGGAGACGCCGCGCCGCCGCGAACGGATCGGACGCCGTCCCCATCACCTCGATATCGGGGTCGTCGTTGAGGATCGTTTGCAGGATTTGGCGCACCGACGCCGAATCGTCCACGATCAGCACGCGAACTTTCTCCCTCGGCATCCGGTGTGGCTCCAATCAGACCTGGAAAATGGTTGGCTGAACTTGCTTCAAATCCGGAACGGAACTGTGGATCATGGATTCCGAGTGCCCAACCAGCAAATACCCGCCCGGCCGCAAATGGCTGCAGAGCTGCTGGACGACCTTGCGCTGGGTCGGCTTGTCAAAATAGATCAGCACATTGCGGCAGAAGATGATGTCGACGTCCCGATCCACCGGATAGGACCCATCCATCAAGTTCATGCGCATGAAATGCGTCATGCGGCGCAATTCGGGCACCACCCGCACCTCGCTGCGCGACCTGTCCCGCGACGACAGGAAGTAGCGCTTCAGGAACGGCTCGGGCACCGGCGCGAGCACATCGCGGGTGTAAATTGCGGTCTTGGCCAGGCGCAGCACGGCGGTCGAGATATCGGTCCCGAGGATACGGTACTGAAACCGCGATCCGCTCCGCGTCATGTCGTCCAGCACCATGGCGGTGGTGTAGGCCTCCATGCCGGTGGAGCTCGCCGAGCTCCATATCTTCAGGTTCGCGTTCTTGCGGCCTTGCGACTTCAGCAGAGCGGGAATCGCGACGTCCCGCATGAAGGTGAAGTGCTGCGGCTCGCGGAAGAAGTCGGTCTTGTTCGTCGTCACGACATCGATGAGATGGGTGAGCTCGGTGTCGAAATGATCGGCTTCGAACAGGTTGTCGACATATTCGTTGAGGTCGGAGAAATTCAGCGCGCGCACGCGCTTGTGCAGCCGTCCCTCCAGCATCAGCCGCTTGCCCTGCGGCAGCTTGATGCCGACCTGGCCCTCGATCAACTCGGCGATGGTCCGGAAATGGCGGTCCGACAGATGGACGGCCGTATCCTGCACGGCGGGCATCATGGCTGAATGCCCCGATCCGCGATGGCCGCCTGCACTGAATGTCGGGCCGAACGGGCCATCTTGAATCCTACGCGTTCACACAATTTCTGAAAACGGATCGGCCCACCAGTGACGGGTGGACCGATCCTTTATCGAATCTCAGCGCTGGAATTCGGCGTCCCGATCGTCCTCGCCGCCGTTCATGTCGAAAGCGAAACCGCCGCCGCCGGCGACCTTCATCGCGCGCGCGGGTTTGGCCTGCGACTTCTTGGCCGGACGCTCGACCGCCGCCATCGTCGCCGCCTTGGCGCGCAGCTGGTTCACGGCCCGATCGACCGGCGCGGCCGCCTGGGCCCGTCCCTGCTCAATACGGAAATAAGCGATAGTCGACTGCAGCTGCTCGGCCTGCGAGGCAAGCTCCTCGGACGTCGAGGACACCTGCTCGGACGCGCTGGCGTTCTGCTGCCCGACCTTGTCGAGCTGCTGGATCGCCTGGTTGATCTGGGCCGAACCGACATCCTGCTCGCGGCAGGCAGCGGTGATCTCCTCGACGAGCTCCGCCGTCCGCTTGATATCGGGCACGAGCTTGGAGAGCATATTGCCGGCTTCCTGCGCAACCTTGACGGTCTCGCTCGACAGCGTACCGATCTCGGCCGCGGCCGCCTGGCTGCGTTCGGCGAGCTTGCGCACTTCGGATGCGACCACCGCAAAGCCCTTGCCATGCTCGCCGGCGCGCGCGGCCTCGACCGCCGCGTTGAGCGCGAGCAGGTCGGTCTGGCGTGCGATCTCCTGCACGATCGTGATCTTCTCGGCGATAGTCTGCATCGCGTTGACGGCGCGGCCCACCGCGGCACCGCTGGCCTCGGCGTCCTTGGCCGACTGCGCGGCGATCTTCTCGGTCTGGTTGGCGTTGTCGGCGTTCTGCTTCACGTTCGACGCCATTTCCTCCATCGAAGAAGAGGCTTCTTCAGCCGACGAAGCCTGCTCCGTCGCACCCTGCGACAGCTGCTCGGCGCTGGCGGACAGTTCCTGGCTGCCGGCGGAGACGTTCTGCGCCGCGGTCAGGGCTTCCGACACGATCTGCCGGAGCTTTTCAACCATGCGCTCGAGCGCGAGGCCGAGCGTATCCTTGTCCGACAGCGGCTTGGCCTCGACCATCAGGTTGCCATGCGCGATCTCGTTGGCGAGTGCGGCCGTGACATTGAGGTTCACCGTCATTCCGTTGAGCGCCTTGACCAGATCGCCGACCTCGTCGTCGCTGGACACATCGATTTTCTGGCTGAGATCGCCGATGCTGACCGCATTGGCAAGACCGACGGCCCGCGAAAGACCGCGGCTGATATTCATCGCAATCCAGATCGCGGACCCCACGGCCGCCAGGAGCGAAACCATGATGATGCTGATCAATATCAGTTTGGCACGGGCGGCATCGGTTGCCGACTCATCCGCCAAATCGGACATCGTCTTTTTCAGGTAGCTGATATAGGCGGCGGATGCATTGATCGCTTCGGCGGTATTGGCCTTGCCTTCGGTCGCGGCAAGTATACCGGCGCGAATATTGCCGCCTTCCCTGACGATATCCGCGACCTGGGTCACGATCTTCGTAACCCGTTCGGTCTGCGACGCGAGGGTCGTCGGCGACAGCCCGGCGGCCACCAGAGGCGAATTGGCCTGTTGCATGGCGCTACGAAGCGCCGTCAGACGCTCGTCCATGACCTTCATGGCCGCATTCAGGTCGTCCATGCTGGACGCCGAGAACGACAGCGCAACCTGCCGTTGGGCCCGCGCGCCTTCCAGCCTGATGGTCTGAAGCGCCATCAGCGCGCTGGCGCGCTCGATCGAGATCGGCGCGCGGCTCGCTTCTGCAAACAGGGCGTCGATCGCGTCGTTCCATTCCTTCAGGATCGCCTGCCCCTCGGCGGACCAGAGCTGGGCGCCGCGATTGTTGGAATTCAGCTGCGCGAATTTGATGATCGAATCCTCAGAGGTGATCATCTTCGCGTAGGCGGTCGCAAACTTGTCGATCATTCGCTTGCTGGCCTCGCTCGTCGACCCCGCGTACATATCGTCGCGATGCCGCGTCGCTTCCTGCCGATGCTGCTTGATCTCGTCGACCACCTTCTGCATCTCGGCATCGGTCGAGGCGATGATGATGTCCCGGTCGGCTCGCGCTTGCTCGAGGATGAAGTTCTGCAATTCGCCCGCTTTCTCGAGCCGCGCGGAACGATTGACCAGAAGATCCGAGGTGTCGGCGAGTTGGGTCAGCTTCACGTAAGCCAGCCCACCCGTAATCGCCGACAGGAAAATTACGACACCGAAGGCGCCGGCCAGCTTGGTCTTGACGGTCAGTCTCATCGTCTATTTCCTGATTTTTGTTGTTGCTTCTCACGCAAATACAAAACTGGTTGGAAGCGATGCGCCTATGCTTCCGTGAGGAGGGCAGCCTCGGCTTTCCCCTGGGTCGACATATCCGTTCCGGCCATGAGACGTGCGAGGTCGAGGATGACGACGAACTTCTCTCCCTTGCGGCCGATTCCGGCGGCATAGTCGGACTGCCATTTCCCGCCCACGTCCGGGATGGGCTCGATTGCCTGCTCGTCGATGTCGGTGACCTCGAAGACGCAATCTGCGACGAAGCCGACGCCGACCAAGCGGTCCTTCATCGGAACATCCAGGATAATGATACGCGTGGCTTCGGTGGCCGATACGCTCGGCAGACCAAGCTTGATCCTGAGATCGACGATCGGGTAGCCGCTGCCGCGCACGTCGATCATGCCGAGCAGGAAATCCGGCGCATGCGGCAGGCGCGAGATCGGCCGCATGTCCAGGATCTCGCGGACGTTGCGGATGCTGATGCCGAACGTCTCGCCGGCAAGCCCGAGGGTCAGATATTGCGAGGTTGCGGTCATCATACATTCCACGGATGAAGTCATTCCAGAAAGCGTTGACCCGGCGTCAGCCGGGTCCGCCGATTACCGTTGAAACTCGGAATCGCGATCGTCTTCGCCGCTTTCCATGTCGAATGCGAAGCCGCCGCCGCCCGCAACTTTCAGGGCACGCGCTGGTTTGACGGCAGGCTTCTTGGCGCCGCGTTCGGCGGCGGCCATGCTGGCCGCCTTCGCGCGTAGCTGGCCCACAGCATGATCGACAGCGGCCGGAGCTGTCTTGTCCCTTCGTGCTGACTGCTCAATTCGAAAGAACGAGATGGTCGATTGCAGCTGTTCGGCCTGGGAAGCGAGTTCCTCCGAGGTCGAGGACACCTGCTCGGACGCGCTCGCGTTCTGCTGGCCGACCTTGTCGAGCTGCTGGATCGCCTGGTTGATCTGGGCGGAGCCGACGTCCTGCTCGCGGCACGCCGCGGTGATCTCCTGAACCAGCTCGGCCGTTTTCTTGATGTCGGGTACGAGCCTGGACAGCATGTCGCCCGCCTCGCGGGCCGCCTTGACCGTTTCAGACGAGAGCGTGCCAATCTCGGCGGCGGCGGCCTGGCTCCGCTCGGCAAGCTTACGCACTTCGGAGGCAACCACAGCAAATCCCTTGCCGTGCTCGCCGGCGCGGGCGGCCTCGACCGCCGCATTCAAAGCGAGCAGATCGGTCTGGCGCGCGATCTCCTGCACGATCGTGATCTTCTCTGCAATCGTCTGCATCGCCTGGACGGCCCGTCCGACGGCACTGCCGCTGGATTCGGCATCGCGCGCCGATTGCGCCGCGATCTTTTCCGTCTGATTGGCGTTATCGGCATTCTGCTTCACATTGGAGGCCATTTCCTCCATCGACGAGGATGCTTCTTCCGCCGAGGAAGCCTGCTCCGTTGCGCCCTGCGACAGCTGCTCGGCGCTGGCGGAGAGCTCCTGGCTGCCCGCGGACACATTTTGCGCGGCGGTCAGAGCTTCGGATACCACCTGACGGAGTTTCTCGACCATCGCATTGAGCGAGCCAATGAGATCACCGATCTCGTCGTTGCTCTTGGCAACGATGGTTTGGCTCAGGTCGCCATTGGCAACCGCACCGGCAAGGTTGACAGCACGCGACAGTCCGCGGCTGATGCTGAGGGCCATCATGATCGCCGATACTGCACCAAGCAGGAGCGACAGTCCGATAACGCTGATCAGCATGATTTTAGCGCGACCGGCGTCCTGGACCGAAGCCGCCGACATGTCCGCCATCTGCTTCTTCACGAGCGTGATGTACTCGCCCGAGGTTGCGATCGCATCGACCGCGTTCGCTTTGCCTTCGGTCGAGGCAAGCGTGGTCGCCTTGATGTTACCGCCCTCCTTCACGATGTCGGCCACACGCGAGACCACACTGAAAAGGCGATCGGTCTGAGCGATCATGCTCGCGGGAGACAAACCGGCCGCGGTAATTGGGGCAACAGCCTGTTTGACTGCGGCCCTGACCGCTTCGTCTGCTTCGCTGATTGCCTTGATGGCAGCATTCAGTTCGTCAACGCTGGAGGCAGAGAAGGACAGGGCGACCTGTCGCTGAAGGCGAACGCCTTCCAGCCGGACGGCATTGACCGCCAAAACCGCGCTGTTCTTCTCAGACGAAGCTGGTTGGCGATTCAACTCGGCGAGAGATGCGTCAAGGGTGTCGTTCCACTGCTTCAGAAGCGGAACCGCATCGGACGTCCACAGCTGGCCGCCTCGATAGTTCGAATTTTTCATCGCGAAGCCGACAATCATGTCTTCGCCGGCATTCATCTTGTCGTAAGACGCGGAAAACTTGTCCAGGAGGTGCTTGCCGACATCCGACGCGGAGGCCTTGATCTCGTTAAGGAGGCGGCTCACCTCGGAGCGATACTTCTTGATGTCGTCGGCCAGCTTCTGCATCTCTGCATCGGTCGACGCAAGAATGATGTCGCGCTCCGCCCTGGTCTGATAGAGCACGTTGTTTTGCAGCTCGCCGGCCTTGTCGATACGCGCCGCGCGCACCACAAAATCTGCCGAGACCTCCACCTGGTCCGCAAGTTTCAGGTAGGCCAACCCGCCCGTGAACCCCGACAGCACGATGATCGCGCCGAACGCACAGGCCAGCTTCGCTTTGATAGTGAATCGCATATCGAGCCCCTAGTCCCCCGGTCCCCTCGAGGCCGGATTTAATTGAGAATGCGTTCCATATTGGGAACGATGACAAACTCTTCACGCCACTTCGCAATGAACCGGATGAACTCCGGCTTCCAGTGCATGCCGACGCGCGGCGTCTGCTGCACGTCGGTCTGCGAAATCTCGGTGACTTCGTAGACCTTGTCGGCTGTGACCCCGACCAGAACCGGCTCGCCGTCGAGCTGGAGCTCGATGACGACGATGCGGGTGTCGGCGGAATCGTCGGGCTGCGGCATGCCGAAACGGATGCGCAAATCAGCGAGTGGAATGACATTGCCGCGCACGTTGATGACGCTGGGAACGAAAGCGCGCGCGCCCGCCACCTTTGTCACCGGAACGGGGTCGATGATCTCTCGCACGAGGCCCGCGTCGAGCGCGAACTTCTCCTCGCCGAGACCGATCATCACGACCTGCATCGCGTCGGCGTGATGCTCGCCCGTCAAACCATCGTTCATCACGCCGCCTCGCTGATGTGCTGCTTCTCGACCTTGGACTGCGCCAGCGTGACGAGCTGGGCGACGTCGAGGATCAGCGCCGCCGTGCCGTCACCCAAAATCGTCGCGCCGGAGAAGATCGTCACGTCGGAGTGCAGCTTGGAGAGCGACTTGATCACGGTCTGGTGGTTGCCGATGATCTGGTCGGCGACGAGGCCGACATGGGTCTCGCCGGTCGAGATGATGATCGTCTTCTGGTGCCGGTCTGGCGTGCCCGACGCGGCCATGATCTCGCGCAGGCGCAGGAACGGGACCAAATTGCCGCGGACGTTGAGGAAGTTGCGGCCGCGGGAGCGCTCGTCCTCGGCGGTCAGCTCGATGCATTCTTCCACCGCCGACAGCGGAATGATGTAGCGGCCTTCGCCGACGCGGATCAAAAGACCCTCGATGATCGCGAGCGTGAGCGGCAGGCGCAGCGTCACGGTCGTGCCCTGGCCCGGCCGGGTCGACAGGTCGATCGTGCCGCGCATGTTCTCGATGGTACGCTTGACCACGTCCATGCCGACGCCGCGGCCCGACAGCGCCGAGATGGTCTGCGCGGTCGAGAAGCCCGGGTGGAACAGGAACTGGTGGATCTCGTGATCGGTCATCACGGCGCCGGCGGCGATCAGCCCCTGCTCTTCCGCCTTCGCACGGATACGCGCGGTGTTGAGGCCGCCGCCATTGTCCTTCACGGTGACGAGCACCTGCGCGCCGGAATGCACGGCGGCGAGCTCGATCCGGCCTTGCTCGGTCTTGCCGTTGGCGGAGCGGGTCGCCGTGTCCTCGATGCCGTGGTCGATGGCGTTGCGGATCAGGTGCACCAGCGGATCGGCGAGGCACTCGATCATGGTCTTGTCGAGTTCGGTATCCTCGCCCGTGGTGACGAAGTCGACCGGCTTCGACAGATCGCGCGACAGATCATGGATCAGGCGGCGGAAGCGGCCGAACAGCGAGCCGATCGGCACCATGCGCGCGCCCATCGTGGTGTCGCGCAAGGAGGACGCCAAGCGCTCGATTTCCTCGGCAATCATCTTGATCGAAAGGTCGGAACCGGACGAGGCCAGCTGGGTCAGCCGCGCCTGGGCGATGACCAGTTCGCCGACGCGGTCCATCAACTCGTCGAGACGCTCGGCCTGGACGCGAACGGTGGCGATGCCGCGATCGTCGCGCTTGGCTTCGGGCTTCGATTCAGACTTGGGTTCCGGCTTCGATTCTGCCTTGACGACGGGCTGCGCCGCAACCGGCGCAGGAGCTACCTGAACCACTGGCGCAGGCATTTCAGCCGCAGGAGCCGGCTCCTCGTCGAGGAGATTGAACAGCGGCATCGGCGCGGGCGCTTCGACCTGCTCGAGCGGCGAGAGCGTCAGCTTCATCTCGTCGGAGACGAACATGAAGACGTCGTCGATGGCGTCCTTGTCGCAGGCCGCGTGCAGCTTGACGTCCCACTTCAGATAGCAGTCTTCCGGATCCATCTCGTCGAGGAACGGGATGCCGTCGGTCACGGGCACGACGAAGCAGGGGCCGAGCTTGCAAAGGTCTTCCAGCAAGTCGAGCGGGTTCGAGCCGTTGCGCAGGATATGGGATTCGAATTCGAGATACAGGTGCCAGCCGGCCTGCTTGCTCTGCGCGGGTGCGAGCGGCGGCGGCGCCTCTACGATTGCCGCGACCGGCGCAGCGGCCTGGTCGGGAAACACGTAGCGCTTGAGGTCGTCGAGAATGGCTTCGCCGATAATGTCGTCGGTCGATTGCGGGTCCTCGATCAGCGCGCGGATATAGTCCTTGGCGGCGAGCGCGACCGAGATCAGATCCTGCGTCGGCTTGATCTCGCCCTTGCGGACGCGGTCGAACGCGGTCTCGAATTCATGGGTGAACGAGGCGACCTTGTCGAAGCCGAACATGGCGCCCGAACCCTTGATCGTGTGCAGGGCGCGGAAAGCGGAATCGACCAGCTCGCGGTCGTCGGGACGCTGGCCGAGGTCGAGCAAGGCCCCTTCCAGGACCTCGAACAACTCGCTGGCTTCCTGGCGAAAGACCTCGGTCGGGTCCATCGCGTTCATGCGCGCACCAGCTTGCCGACGACGGCGAGCAGCTGTTCGGGCTTGAAGGGTTTGGTGATCCAGCCGGTGGCGCCCGCGCTCTTGGCTTCCTGCTTCACCGTGTCATTCGACTCGGTGGTCAGGAAGACGATGGGCATGCCGACCGCGCTCGGCAGCTTGCGCAGGGCCCGGATCAGTTCCAGCCCGTTCATGACGGGCATGTTGAGGTCGGTGATGACGAGATCGAGCTTGCCGGCCTGCGCCTTGGCGAGCCCTTGCGCGCCGTCGCCGGCCTCGATCACGTTGTGACCGGCCGGCTCGAGCACGACCTTGATCATCTGACGGATGCTGGGGGAATCGTCGACCGTGAGAATCGTGGCCATCAGGTGCCATCTTTCTTTTGCGGGAAATGCTGATCGATCATCGCGTCGCTGGCGAAGCCGGCGCGGCGAAGGGTGTTGCGCAGTGACTGGGAGAATGATGTGAGCACCACCGGGCGGCCCTGGGCCTCCCCCGTTCTGGCGGTAGACAGCAGAAGCTGGATCGAGGTCACGTCGGCCTTGTCGACGCTCGAACAATCGATCTCGAGCCGGTCCTGCCGGCCGAAAGCTTCGCGGATCAGGTCATAGACGCTGCGGATCGCAGCAATGCTGCAATCCGCGGGCAGCCGTAGGGACCACTTCGGCTCCGTAGTATCAGACGACATTCGTCCCCCAAATTCCCAGGGACTCGCTGCACGCATCGCGCGAATCCCGCGCAATGACTATTCGCGTTGGAGAGTGAGCAAACCCCTAATGGGCATCACCGTACAACTACGGGTCACATATCGAAGAACTTCGCGTATGCATGCAGGCGTGCATGGATCGCTCAATTCTCATGCGTTGTGCGCAGTCGTGAGTCAGTTCGTCGCACGTTGGACGTTTGCTCCGCGTTAAATCGCACAGGCTATTTGTTGATGTCATGCCTCGCCATCCGAACGAGTCGGGCCGCCGATGCTGACCCAAGCGCTTCTGATTGACGACAGCCGCTCTGTCCTCAATTTCCTGAAACGTCATATCGAAGCGGAGGGCCTGGTCGAGGCCACGACCTTCCTCGATCCCGTCGAAGCGCTGGCTTGCGCACGCGAGCGCGTGTTCGATCTCGTGCTGGTCGACTACGAGATGCCGCATATGGACGGCATCAGCTTCATCCGCGCCTTCCGTACCCTGCCCGGCTGCGCCGACATCCCGATCGCGATGATCACGTCGCGGCAGACCGATGACGTCAAGATGGAAGCGCTGCAGGCTGGTGCAACCGATTTCCTGCCCAAGGCGCCGCAGAGCCTCGAGATGACGGTGCGCCTGCGGAATTTGGTGCGGCTTGGTGCAGCTGTGCGCAAGCAGAACGACCGCGCCGCGGATCTCGCGAGCGCGGTGGCCGCCGCGACCCGGAAGCTCGGTGAGCGCGAGGAAGAGATCATCCTGCGACTCGCACTCGCAGTCGAATACCGCGACAGTGACACCGGCGAGCACACGCTGCGGGTCGCCCGCTACAGCCGCATCATCGCCGAGCAGCTCGGCCTGCCGGCCCGGCTCTGCCGCGACATCTATCTCGCCGCGCCCCTGCACGACGTCGGCAAGGTCGCCATTCCCGACAACATCCTGCTCAAGCCCGGCAAGCTGACCGACGACGAGATGGCGGTGATCCGCACCCACGCGACTATCGGCGAAAAGATTCTGGCGGACTCCAGCTGCGAGCTGATCCAGCTCGGAGCGCAAATTGCCGCAGGCCATCACGAGCGCTGGGACGGCGCGGGCTATCCGAACGGCCTTCGCGCGGACGAGATCCCGGTCGCCGCGCGCGTGGTCGCGGTCGCGGACGTCTTCGACGCCCTGACGACGCGGCGACCATATAAGGAGCCGATGCCGCTGGACGTGGCGCGCAATTATCTGGTCGAGCACCAGGGCCAGCAATTCGACCCGGCCTGCGTCCAAGCCTTCCTGGCGCGCTGGGACGCGGTCGTCGAGATCGCCGCCGGGCAGCAAGCGACGCCGTATCAGAAGACCGAAGCCACGCTCGTTCCTAATATAGAGACTGCGGTGGAGAGTCGTCCGGTCGGGGACCGCTTGCCCGAAGCCGTCCCGGCCGCCTGACATTAGCCATCCGGCCAACGGCTTGCCACGGCTCCGTTTTCTCCGGTCGCCGGGTTGAACCTGTTCCTGCTAGAATGTCACCAATAATAAAGAGTGATTCTGGTCACACTTGCCTGGGCGTTCCGCTGCTAAGCATCGGACCAGGACGGGGACCGGTCATATATCGGTCGAACTGGATGAGAGCTCCCATGAAAAGCCTGATCGGCGCCGCTGTCGGCGCGTTCTGTCTTGCGGCCCCCGCTTTGGCGGAGACCCCGGCCGCAATCGTCGAGGATGTCCAGGGCAAGGTCGACGGCATCGCGTTCATGGACTATGTCGCGCCGGGAAAGATCATCAAGCTCGGGCCCAAGGCGAGCATCACGCTCAGCTACCTCAAATCCTGCCAGCGCGAGACCATCAGCGAAGGCGTCGTCCTGGTCGGCGCCGAGCAGAGCACCGTGCAGCTGGGCGACGTCAAGCGGGAAAAGGTGCCTTGCGATACCAATGCAGCGAAGCTCTCGGACCGCGAGGCGAACCAGAGCGCCGCAACGACCTTCCGCACCATGCGCTCGGACGCCAAGGGAGCGCCGCCGGCCAAGCTGCCGACGCTCTACGGCGTCTCACCGCTGGTGCAGGCCAAGAGCGGCAGCACGCTGGTGATCGAGCGCACCGACGGCAAGGAGCCCACGATCAGCGTACCGCTCAAGAGCGAGATCATGGTCGGCGGCAAGTTCTACGACTTTGCCAAGGCCGGCAAGACGCTGACCCCGGGCGGCAGCTATCTCGCCATCCTCGGCGCCAAGCGCTACGCCTTCCAGGTCGATGCCAGCGCCACGTCGTCGCCGACACCGATCGTCGGCCGCCTGCTGCGGCTCGAATAAACGGCCTAGCGTCGGGGCGATGCGGCGGATCGGCAGGCGGGACATCGTTGCGGCGCTCCTGATTGCGCTCCTTGCGGGCGCAGTCTTCACGTCTCCGCCGCTTCAGACGCTGCAAGGTCTCTCGCTCGATATCCTGACAGCGCTGCGTGCCAAGCTCATCGGTGACCGCCGTGATCCCGCGACATCGCCGGTCGTCGTCGTGGCCATCGACGGCGAGACCTACGACACCCCGCCCTTCAAGGGATCGCCGACGCTGACCTGGACGCGCGAGATCGGCCGGGTGCTCGGCAGCATCGCCGACGGCGGCGCCAAGGCGGTCGGCTTCGATGTGATCTTTCCGAGCTCGATCGAGCAATCTGAAATCCCCTTTGGCGAGGCGCCGCTCGGCACGCGCATGAGGGGGTTTGACCGGGACTATCTGATCGCGCTCCGGCAACTCTCCGACAACGGCAAACTCGTGCTCGGAGAAATCCTCAGCAACGACCATCCGGAGCGGCCCTACCGCGCGCAGCAACTGGCGGTGCGCACCAATATCCGCGCGCTCAACGTCCACACCGACGCGGACGACGTGATCCGGCGGATGCCGCTGAGCTTCTCCATCGACGGCAAGCCGGTGCCCGCGATGGCCGTCGAGCTCGCCGCGCGGGCGCTCGGCGCAAAGCCCGGGATTGCGCCGTCCGGCGCGACCGAGCTGTCCGGCTATGCCATCCCGAGTGCCGTGCCAAACACGCTGACGCTGAATTTTCGCGGGTTGGGCCGCGACGTTCCGACCTTCTCCTTTGCCGATCTGCGCGCCTGCGCCGAAAAAGGCGACCGCGATTTCTTCCGCCGCGCCTTCGACGGCAAGGTCGTGTTGCTCGGCACCATCCTCAATTTCGAGGACCGCAAGCTCACCTCGATGCGCCTCTCCGGCGGCTATGACGGGACGCCGGCCGCGCGATGCACCCTGCCCGCGCCGACCGTTGCCGCGCCGAAGGCCCGCAGCGACATTGCCGGTGTCTTCGTGCATGCCACCGCCGTCCGAAACCTGATCGAGCGCGACGCCGTGACTGAACCCGGCTTTCTGGCGCGGACGATCCTCACCATCGCATTCGCGGCGGTCATCGCCTGCGCAGCCTGCGTGCTTGCACCGGGCGGCGCGCTGATTGTCTGGTTCGGCCTCACCGCCGTTTACGCAGTCGCGGCCGTCGGCGCATTCGTTTACGCCCTGGCACTGCCGTTGACCGAGCCCGCGCTCGCGAGCCTGGCCGCGCTCGCGATGATGATCGGCTATCGCTTCGTGCTCGCCGATCGCGACGAGCGCTTCCTGCGCAAGAGCTTTGCCTTCTATCTCGCACCCGAAGTGATCAACACCATGGTCGCGTCCGGCAAGATGCCGGCGCTTGGCGGCGAGATGCGCAACGTCACCATGTTCTTTTCCGACCTCAGCGGCTTCTCGTCGATCGCAGAGACGATGACGCCGGGCGAGCTCGTGACGTTGATGAACGAATATCTCTCCGCCATGACCGACATCATCGAAGGCCATGGCGGCTATGTCGACAAATATATCGGCGATTCCATCGTCGCGATGTTCGGCGCGCCGGCCGATGATCCCGCGCACGCGCGCAACGCCGTCCATGCCGCGCTGAAGTGTCACGAGAAGCTCGCGGACCTCAACGCCAACAATCCGGCCTTCGCCGGCCACGGCCTGTCGCATCGTATCGGCCTCAACAGCGGCGAAGCCGTGGTCGGCAATATCGGCTCGCGCCGTCGCTTCAACTACACCGTGATGAGCGACACCGTGAACGTCGCCTCGCGGCTGGAAGGCGCCAACAAATATTACGGCACCGCGATCATGGCCTCGGAGACGACGATGGCGCAGACCGGCGACAGCTTCGCCTGGCGCGAGCTCGACGCCATCAGGGTGATGGGTCGCGGCGAAGCGATCAAGGTGTTCGAGCCGCGGGCCGGCAAGGATACGGAAAGCGCGGAACAGGCAAAGGTGGCAGCGGCGTATGCCGAGGGGCTCGCCTGCTGGCGCGCGCGTGAGTTTGCGAAGGCGGCTGATGCATTCGGACGGGCGGCAGAGGCCGACCCGGCATCGGCGCTGTTCGCCAAGCGCGCGAAATCGCTCGCTGCGAATCCACCACCGCCGGATTGGACGCCGGTGAATACGCTGGAAGGGAAGTAGCGGCGTTAGCCACGCTAGAACGGCAGCCCCACGTAATTCTCTGCGAGCAGGCGCTGCGCCGTTTCCGACGAGAGCAGATATTCCAGCTCCGTCTGCTGAAGCCGATCCTCGTAGTCGAGCCGATCGGGAAACCGATGCAGCAGCATCGTCATCCACCACGAGAACCGCTGCGCCTTCCAGATCCGCGCGAGGGCTTTGGCCGAATAGCCCTCGAGGCCGGAATCGTCGCCGCTCTGATAATGCGCGAGCATCGCGTGATAGAGATAATAGATGTCGGACGCGGCACTGTTCAGCCCGCGCGCGCCGGTCGGCGGCACGATGTGGGCGGCATCGCCGGCGAGGAACAGGCGGCCATAGCTCATCGGCTCCGCCACGAAGCTGCGCAGCGGGGCGATGCTCTTTTCGATCGAGGGTCCCGTAATCAGGCGGCCGGCGACCTCGTCCGGCAGGCGGCGCTTCAGCTCGGCCCAGAACGCATCGTCGCTCCAGTCCTCGACCTTGTCGGTCAACGGCACCTGGATGTAATAGCGGCTCAGCACCTGTGAACGCAGCGAGCACAGCGCAAAACCGCGCGCGTGCCTGGCATAGACGAGCTCCGGCGACACCGGCTTGGTCCGCGACAGAACGCCGAGCCAGCCGAACGGATAGACCTTCTCGTATTCGCGCAGCACGTCTTTCGGGATCGACTTGCGGCTGACGCCGTGGAATCCGTCGGCGCCGACGATGTAATCGCAATCGATGCGAATGGTTTCGCCATTCGAGCGATACGTGACGTACGGCCGCTCCGACGTGAGATCGTGCGGCGTCACGTCTTCCGCATGATGCACGACCCTGCCGCCGAGGCGGTCGCGCGCTTCATAGAGGTCGCGCGTCAGCTCGGTTTGGCCGTAGACCAGCACCGAATTGCCGCCGGAATGCCTGTGCAGGTCGATATGGGAGAGCACGCCGTCATGGGCGATCTCGAATCCCCCGTGGATCTCGCCCTCGCGGTCCATCCGCTCGCCACATTGCGCCTCGCGCATCAGTTTTGCAAAACCGTGCTCGAGCACACCGGCGCGGATGCGGGCCAGGACGTGGTCGCGGCCGTATTTCTCCAGCACGATTGTGTCGATGCCCTTCAGGTGCAGCAGCTGGGACAACAACAGCCCGGACGGCCCGCCGCCGATGATGCAGACCTGAACTTTCATTTTTGCGTCCTCCTGTCGGCACTTTTTTGCAGATTCAGTGCCGCGACCCGATGGAGGCTTTCGCCTTTGTCTTGTACTATTCGAACATGAGAACCACAGCCTCCGCCCCGGCCATCCGGGTCTACAATCTGTTCGGCGAGTCCGGCGACCTGCCCGACGTCGTGCATTGCGAAACGATCGCGTCGCGCTCGGTGCTGCATGACTGGACGCTGGCGGTGCACCGCCACGCCCGGCTGCACCAGGTTCTGCTGATCGAGCGCGGCGGCGGCGAGGCGACGCTCGACGGACGCGTGGTGCCGCTGAAACCGATGCAGATCGTCAACGTGCCGGTCGGTCACGTCCACGGCTTCCGCTTCGTGCCCGATACCCAGGGCTGGGTGCTGACGATCGCCGCGGAAATTCTGGACGAGGTGCTGCTTGCCTCGGAAGGACTGCGTGGCGCCCTGTCGCAATCCGCCGTGTTACACGGCACGACGCAGATCCGCACCACGATGAAGCAGATCTTCGCGGAGCATGCCGCGCGCGATTTCGGCCGTGCGCATGTGCTGCGTGCGTTGTCGGCGGCCATGATCGGGCTGGTCGCGCGCGCGCTCAGCAGCGAGAGCGGCGGCAGCGGCGCGGCGGACAACGTCCTGTTCCGCCGCTTCGAGGCGCTGCTCGAGCAGCGTCATCTGGAGCGCTGGAGCGTCGCGGACTATGCCGACGCGCTGTCGATCACGCCGACGCATCTCAATCGCGTGACGCGGGCCGCCACCGGCGACACCGCCTCTCATCTGATCCTCAACCGATTGATCCGTGAGGCGCGGCGCAACCTCGTCTATACCAATCTGCCGGTGTCGACGATCGCCTACGCGTTGGGCTTCGAGGATCCCGCCTATTTCAGCCGCGTCTATGCCGCCGCCACCGGCGTGTCGCCGCGCGCCTTCCGCGCGCAGCTCCATGGCGACGAGGCCTGAGGTCTCACACGTCGAAGAACACCGTCTCGTCCGGCCCCTGAAGATTGATCGTGAAGGAATACACGATCTTGCCGGCGCGCTCGCTGCGCGAGGCGATCAGCGTCTTGCGGCGGACGGCCGGTTCGATCAAATTGAGCACGGGATCGGCGGCGTTGGCGGCCTCCTCGTCCGAGAAGTAGAGCCGCGTGTTGAGACCGATATTGATGCCGCGCGCGACGATCCAGACATTGACGTGCGGCGCGCATTTGCGCCCGGTCTTGTCGATGACAGCGCCGGGCTTGACGGTCTCGAAGGTGACGAGGCCGCTCTCGAAATCCGAGCCCCCGCGGCCCCAGCCGCGAAAGTCCCCGTCCAGCGCGCCGGACGAACGATCGGCCGGATGGTTGTAGCGGCCGGCCGCATTGGCCTGCCATATCTCCAACAGCACATCGCGCAGCGGCGACCCGCTGCCGTCGATCACCTTGCCTTCCAGAGCGATGCGTTCACCTTGCGTATCAGGCGTCACCAGGACGTTGGAAAAGTTCTTCTCGAAGATGTCGAAACCGGCCATGGCCGGGATCAGGCCGATATGAACGTAGGGCCCGGCGGTCTGCGACGCGGTTTCCTTGAGATAGTTGAGCGGCTGCGGCATGATTCAGTTCCCCGCGGTGCGATTTTCGAAATAGGTCGAGCGCTGGCCACGCAGCACGATGTCGAAGCGGTAGGCGAGCGAGTCGAACGGCGTCGAGGCGTTCAGGTCGAGCGGAGCGACGAGGCGGTCGAGCGCGTCCTTGTCCGGGATCGTGGTCAGGATCGGGCAGACCGGGATCAGGGGATCGCCCTCGAAATACATCTGCGTGATCAAGCGCTGCGCAAAGCCCGAGCCGAACACCGAGAAGTGGATGTGGGCAGGCCGCCAGCTGTTGACGAAGTTGCGCCAGGGGTAAGGGCCGGGCTTCACCGTGCGGAAATAGTAATAGCCGGTGTCGTCGGTCAGCGCGCGGCCGCAGCCGCCGAAATTCGGATCGACCGGCGCGAGATAGGTGTCCTTCCTGTGCCGGTAACGGCCGCCGGCATTGGCCTGCCAGAACTCGACCAGCGTGTTCGGCACGCCGCGGCCGGTCTCGTCGAGCACGCGGCCGTGGACGATGATGCGCTCGCCGACGGGATCGCCGTCCTTGGCGTAGTTGCGGATCAGATCGTTGTCGAGCGGGCCGAGATCGTTGTGGCCGAAAACCGGGCCGGTGATTTCCGAGACCGAAGTCTCCAGCGACAACAGCGCCTGACGCGGCGAGCGCAACACCGAGGATTTGTAGCCGGGGGCATGTGCGGGCGGATGGATGGAGTGGTCGCGCTGGAAGAAGCCGCCATCGCCAAGCGGCGGCGTGAACGGCTCGGGGCGATTGAGGCGGGGATCCTGCAAGGCTGGCGCCTGGGCATTCATCGGAATTGTCTCTCCCTTGGCGCCCAGGGTCCGGGCGCTCGGCTTATCGGGAGATCATGGGCCAGCCTATTCCACAGATATATAGATCGATTATAATATGTTTCATGAAAGAAATCGATCATTTGGCCCTCGACGGTCACGCGCTCGAGCTGTTCCTTGCCGTGCTGGAGGAAGGCTCGGTCACGGCGGCAGCCACGCGACTCGGCCTGACACAATCCGCGGTCAGCCACGGACTGAACAAGCTGCGGCGGATCGCGGGCGATCCGCTGTTTGCCAAATCCGGCCGCGGCATCGTCGCGACCGCCCACGCGCAGGCGCTGGCCACGAAGGCGCGAGCGCTGATCGACGAGATGCGCAGCTTTGCCGGCGGCGTCACCTTCGCGCCGGCCAGCGCGCAGCTGTCGCTGACGGTCGCCGCCAACGACCTCCAGCGCGATCTGCTGCTGCCGCGGTTCTTCGATCATGTCGCAGGACAGGTGAAGGGCCTGAACCTGCGGGTGATCCCCTCGCAATCGCCCTCGCCCGCGATGCTGCGCGAAAACCGCTGCGATCTCCTGATCACGCCGCTGCCGCCGTCCGGCGTCGACATCGTGCAGAAGCGGCTGCTGAGCGATCATTACGTCTGTTATTTCGATCCCAAGGCGCGCGCCGCTCCCACCGGCCGAAACGGGTATCTCGCGGCGCGTCATATCACGGTGGTCTATACCGACAACGAGCGGCTCGACTTCGACCGCCGATTGGCGGCCAACGGCTGCCATCGTGACATCGCCATCTCGGTGCCGAGCTTTTCCGGCGTGCCATCCTTCCTGCGCGGCTCGCAGATGCTGGCGAGCATGCCGAGCCTGCTCGCTTCCGGCGTGATGCGGGGTTTCGCGCAAACGCGAATTCCGCTGGCGTCGCGCACAAGCACGCTGGCGGAGCTGCCGATGTTCATGGTCTGGCACCAGCGCTATCAGAAAGACCCGGCCCATCGCTGGATCAGAGCACAACTCGAGTCTGTGGCTGCGGCCGCCGCAACCTGAATTGGCTGAGCCTTTGCGAATGCCGGTTCATTGGCTGCGCTGCGATGACTACGCTAAAATTCCGCTGCCGTGCGGATGGGATGCCAGCCAAAGGCGCCCGGAGAATACTCGTGACATCAGGCCTTTGTCTTCTGACAGCTTACGACTCCGTTCAGCAACCGCTCGCCGCCTTCACCGTCCCCCGCATGCAGGCGTTCGCGCAAGCGCACGGTTACGAATGCCGTGTCGTGCATGGCGATGATTGGAAGCGTCCACGCGGCTGGCTCAAGGTCGAGGTGATCCAGGCCGCGCTCGAAGACGATTTCGATTTCATTCTCTGGATGGACGTCGATGCCGTCGTGCTTCGGAACGATGTCGACATCAGGACGGCGGCCGTCGACGGCGCCGATCTGCATATGGCCTGGCACGGTCCCGATACGTCCGAGATCATGGCGGCGGATTTCGTCCCGCACTTCAATTCCGGAATCATGCTGATCCGGACGACCGACTGGTCACGCGCATTCTTCACGCGGGTCTGGGAGACCGGCCAATTGCGGCATCCCTGGTTCGACCAGGCAACCATCCTCCACGCACTCGGTTACGATGGCTGTCTGGGGCTCGGCCCTGATCGTCCCGACGAGCCCAATCGGTCCCGCCTCGCGCATCTCGACACAGCCTGGAATTCGATCCCCGGTCTCGCCACCGCGCCGGACCCGATCGTTCACCACTATGCGGGGATCAGCAATCCGTCGACGCGGCTCAGGATGATCGAGGCGGATGCCATGACCGCCGCGTTGCGCGAGCATGCGGGCGCCGAGTTGCGTCAGGCCTTTGCCCGTCTGTTCAGCCCGTGGCGCGAGGACGCAAACATGCGCGATTGGGTCACGACCGAGCGCGACTCCGCCATGGCCGAGCGGTATGCATTGCAGGCGGAGACCCATGCCGCACAGGCGCGATTGAAAGCGGTCCAGGACTCGACCTCCTGGAAACTCACGGCGCCTCTGCGCTGGACGAAGGAATTGTTCTCCGACCGCTGAGGCGCGGGGAGGATGCCCCGGTCCACGCCTCATGCAATGGCCCGCCCCCATCAAACCCACTGGTTGCGTCGGGACGGCCACGCTAGAATTGCCCCATGACAGTGACCGACATTGCGAGCCGGACCTACAATCACAGCTGGCGGCTGGATCCCATCATCCGCAGCCTGCTGGATACCGACTTCTACAAGCTATTGATGTTACAAATGATTCGGGAAGATTACCCTGCTCAGCAGGTGACCTTCTCGGTCATCAACCGTTCGCGCCATGTGCGGCTCGCCGAGATCATCGACGAGGGCGAGCTGCGCGCCCAGCTCGATCACGCCCGCACCATCCGCTTTGGCAAGAAGGAGCTGATCTGGCTCGCCGGTAATACCTTCTACGGCAAGACCCATATGTTCTCGGCGGACTTCATCCGCTGGCTGGCCGAATTCCGACTGCCCGAATACGAGCTGCGCAAGGTCGAGGGCCAGTACGAGCTGCATTTCCACGGTCCCTGGACCCACACCACGATGTGGGAAATTCCGGCGCTCGCCATCCTCAACGAATTGCGCTCGCGTGCGGCGATGAAGGGCCGCGGCCGCTTCGAGCTCGACGTGCTCTACGCCCGTGCCAAGGCCAAGTTGTGGACCAAGGTCGAGCGGCTGCGCCAGCTCGAGAATTTGCGGCTCTCCGACTTCGGCACCCGCCGCCGCCACGGCTTCCTCTGGCAGCGCTGGTGCGTGGAAGCCGTGAAGGAAGGCCTGGGCCCGTCCTTCATCGGCACGTCCAACGTGCTGCTCGCGATGGACAACGATCTCGAAGCCATCGGCACCAACGCGCACGAGCTGCCGATGGTGGCGGCCGCGCTCGCCAAGGACGACGAGGAATTGCGCTGGGCGCCCTATCGCATCCTCGACCAGTGGCGCCAGACCTATGGCGGCAATCTGCTGATCGCGCTGCCCGACGCCTTCGGCACCAAGGCCTTCCTGCGCGATGCGCCGGACTGGGTCGCCGACTGGACCGGATTCCGCCCCGACAGCGCGCCGCCGGTCCAGGCCGGCGAGGAGATCGTCGCCTGGTGGGAGAAGAAGGGCCGCAACCCCAAGGACAAGCTGCTGGTGTTCTCCGACGCGATGGACGTCGGCTCGATCGAGGAGACCTATCACCACTTCTCGGGACGGGTGCGGCTCTCTTTCGGCTGGGGCACCAACCTCACCAACGACTTCGTCGGCTGCCCGCCGGACGGCTCGTTCAATCTCGATCCGATCTCGCTGGTCTGCAAGGTGTCGTCGGTCGACGGCCATCCGGCGGTCAAGCTCTCCGACAATCCGGAGAAGGCGACCGGCCTGCCCTCGGAGATCGAGCGTTATCTGCGCGTGTTCGGCGACGCCGGCCGCGTGCGCAAGCCGGTGCTGGTCTAAGCGCGACACCCATATCTTCGAGGTATGAATTGCGATGACGTCGAGCCTTTGGCTCGGCGGAGTTCACATCCATTTTGATCTGCGACATTTTCATCAATGTGTTCGCATCCGTGTCATAGCGCTTTCACCCTGTGATGCGGTCCCTCAAGTTTTTGAGGTCGAGTTAAGCAGCGTTCCCGCGTTATTCGCGTTATCAGCGCAACGCTCGGCTGGGGTCGTTGAGCGATTGGGGAACGCAGAGTGTTTCGCAGAACCGCAACGTCGGCGAAGGAACGCAGCTTCCTTCACGTCATCAAACTCGTCTCGCCCTTCGTCATGGTCGTCGTGCTTCAGGCGGCGATCGCGGGATTCAGCCTCGACGTCATGTCTTCGGTCCGCGCCTATGTCGCGGGCGAGGCGATGTGGTCGCGCTCGCAGAAGAACGCCGTCTATTTCCTCAATCTCTATCTGCATTCGGGCGAAGCGAGCCAGTTCGCGCAGTACCAGACCTCGCTCGCCATCCCCATCGGCGACGAATATGCGAGGTGGGCGCTCGAACGCGATCCGGTCGATGTCGAGACTGCTCGCATCGGCTTCCTGCAAGGCGGCAACCATCCCGACGACGTCCCGGGATTGATCTGGCTGTTCCGCTATTTCAACCAGGTCAGCTTCCTCCGGGAGGCGATCCGGGAGTGGGCTGCAACCGATCCCATGCTGCTGGAGCTCAGCGTCTTCGGCGAGGTCATCCGGAGTGAGCTCAAGAACGGCCCCATCCGGGACAGCGACCGCCTGCAAGTCCTGTCGACGCGATTGTCGGAGCTGAACCGGCAGTTCACGGGGCATGCCGAGCGGTTCTCGACCGTTCTCGGCGAGGGCTCGCGCGCCATCACGGTGACGCTGACCTGCATCAACGTCGTCACCGCCGTGACGCTGATCCTGCTCCTGATCTGGCACACGCGACGGCTGGTGCTGCAACGACAGGAATTCGAAGATGCCCTGCATGCCGAGAAGGAGCGGTTGGCGTACCAGGCATCGCACGACTGGCTGACCGGCCTTTCCAACCGCCGCGCCTTCGAGGCCCGTCTGCAAAGCGAGTTGGACGCCATCGGACCGGATTCACTTGGCCTGATCCTGATCGACCTCGACCAGTTCAAGAACGTCAACGACAGCTGCGGCCATCTCGCCGGCGACCGCCTGCTCTACCAGATCGCGCAGCTGTTGCAGCAGGACAGACGTCCGCATGATCTGGTGGCCCGGCTTGGTGGCGACGAATTCGGCCTGATCCTGCCGCGTTGCCCGCCCTCGAACGCCGTCGATGTCGCCGAACGGCTACGGCGGTCGCTCGAGCTGTTCAACTTCATCTGGGACGATCGTTGCTTTGCAGTGACGGCCAGCATCGGCGTTGCCTGCATCGCAGATGGCGGTGCCGCGCTCGAGGACGTGATGCGGCGCGCGGATGCGGCCTGCTATCGCGCCAAGGACAAGGGACGCAACCGGATCCAGGTCGACAGCGGCCGGCCGGACGTCGTCGTGGTCGCGTCGCGGCCGCGCGAAGCTGCGCGCGCGTGACGTTGCTCGCCCGGTCAGCGGACCGGCAAGATTCCAAGACCCGCGAGATGCACGTCCACGAACTGCACGACCTGCTGGCGCAGCATCTGCGGCGGCACGGCAATCATGCGTTCTTCGAGGCCGAGCGAGATGATCCCGTGCACGGCGGAGAACAGCGTGCGCGACAGCAGCGCGATCTTGACGTCGTCGGCGTCCGGTAGCACCCGCACCAGGGGCGGATGCATCAACGCGAAAGCGTCCATGACCATCTGAAGGATGTCGTCGGGATAGGGACGATCGTCCTCCATCCGATGCTCGAACAGCGAGCGCAGCAGGTTGGCGTGCGCGGCGAAGAAATCGAGATAGGTCTCGGCCAGGCCGTAGAGCTGGCGAACCGGATCTTCGGCCGGAACCCCGCCCAACCGCACCGTCAGCGCCTGTACGGTCTCCCGATTAACGGTCAGGATCACCCCGTCGAAGTCGCCGAACTCGTTATAGACGCTGCCGACCGAGCAGCCGGCGGCCTCCGCAACGTCCCGAACCTTCAACGATCTCAATCCTTTAGTTGCGATAATACCGCGGGCGATCTCCAAGATCTGGAGCCGTCGCCGATTTTTTTTCTGGTCTCGGGTCGATTCTTCTTGAACATTGTTCATTTTCAAGCTACCAACGTGAACATTGTTCAACTTAACCCGGAGACCTTCAAAATGCAAACCCTTGCTGTTGATATCGTCACCACCTTCGTCGACGACGCCGCCGCTCTCGTGAGCGGATCTGGTCGTGCCCTCCTGCGGTTCGCCATGGGCCCGATCGATCGCATCGCAAATGCCTGCGACATCGCCGGCGTGCTGACCGAGCGTCGCGCGACCTTTCGGATGTGGCGGGCGAGCCGCGCCCGCAGCCGTTACGAGGGCCGCCGGTTCAACCTGCTCGGACGCCTCTCGCCCTTTCGCCACCTCGCCCATCTCACCTGAGGCGGGCGCAGCCGGCACGTTCCGGTCGGCTCGAATGCAACATCTGGCTGCAAGGAAGGAATTACCATGTCCCGCCATTCGCAGCCGGCCTTGCGGATTTCGGCGATGCGGTTCAGCTTTTCCTCATCGCCCGGCCCGATATCCCGGTAGGTGCGGCCCTTCCGCCCGAACCACGGCCGCGACCAGATATTTGCGAACCTAACGAGACCACTTGGAGACCAACAGGATCGGAAGGATCGAGGGGACAGAGCAGGCCGGCGACCATCATCACCGGGCCATCGTTCATCCCATAACCTTCCGGTCGTGACGTTTCACCGACAGTTTAACAACCTCAGGCTGCCCTTCCAAAACAGGACTCGTCATGATCAGGGATTTGATGTCGTCACGCCGCTTTGCGCCGCTGTTCTGGGCGCAATTCTTCTCGGCGCTCAATGACAACGTGCTCAAGAACGCACTCGTCATCATCCTGCTTTACAGCGCCGCGACCGGCCACGGCGATGCCCTGGTGACGGTGGCAGGCGCCGTCTTCATCTTCCCCTATTTCATCCTGTCCGGGCTCGGCGGCCAGCTCGCCGACAAATACGTCAAGTCCGTCGTCGCAAGGCGGCTCAAATTCGTCGAGATCTTTGCGGCAGGCTTTGCCGCCGCCGGCTTCTTCCTGCATTCGGTGCCGCTGTTGTTCACGGCGCTCGCACTGTTCGGGACCATCGCAGCCCTGTTCGGCCCGGTGAAATACGCCATGCTGCCGGACCAGCTCGAGCTCGGTGAGCTCGCGACCGGCAACGCGCTGGTCGAAGGCGCGACCTTCATGGCCATCCTGCTCGGCACCGTCGCCGGCGGCCAGTTCGTGGCCGGCTCCGCGCATATGGGCTGGGTCGCATCGGCCGTGGTCGTGCTGGCCCTGCTGTCCTGGGCGTTCGCTTCCCGCATTCCGCAAACGACGCCGTCCGCGCCCGAATTGCCGGTCGATGCCAATCCCTGGACCTCGACCGTCAGCCTGCTCAAGACGCTGCACGCCGATCACCGGCTGTGGGACGGCACCGTGATCGTCTCCTGGTTCTGGCTGGTTGGCGCGATTGTGCTGTCGCTGCTGCCGGCGCTGGTCAAGGACGTCGTCGGTGGCACCGAAGGCGTCGTGACGCTGTGCCTTGCGGTCTTCGCGATCGGTATCGCCATCGGCTCGCTGTTCGCGGCCAGCCTGAGCCATGTTCGCCCGAACCTCGCGCTGGTGCCGATCGGCGCCATCATCATGGGCTTTGCCGGCCTCGATCTGGCTTGGGCCATCGGCGTGACTGCCAAGGGCCAGGATATCACGGCAGCCGACTTCGCCACCTCGTTCGCCGGCCTTCGCATGCTGGTCGACTTCGTCGCCTTCGCGTTCGGCGGCGGCTTGTTCGTTGTTCCCTCCTTCGCAGCCGTGCAAGCCTGGTCGGCGCCGACCGAGCGCGCCCGCATCATCGCCGCCGGCAACGTGTTGCAGGCCGCCTTCATGGTCGCGGGATCGCTGTTCGTCGCGCTGTTGCAGGCCGCTGGATTGCATATCGGCTGGATCTTCTTCGGCCTTGGCGTCGCCAGCTTCGGCGCGGTCTGGTTCGTGCTGACCAAGTGGGGCAAGGAAGGCGTGCGCGATTTCGGCGGGCTGCTGTTCCGCGCGCTGTTCCGCACAGAAGTGCGCGGCCTTGAAAACCTGCCGCCAGCCGGCACGCGTATGTTGATCGCACCCAACCATGTCAGCCTGATCGACGGCCCGCTGCTGCACGCCGTGCTGCCGATCGACGCCAGCTTCGCGGTCGACACCGGCATCGCCAAGGCCTGGTGGGCCAAGCCGTTCCTGCGCGTGGTCAAGCACTACACCATGGACCCGACCAAGCCGCTCGCCGCGCGCGACCTGATCAAGCTGGTCGCCGCGGGCGAGCCGGTGGTGATCTTCCCGGAAGGACGCATCACCGTCTCGGGATCGCTGATGAAGGTCTATGACGGCACCGCGATGATCGCCGACAAGGCCGACGCCGTGGTCGTGCCGGTGCGTATCGAAGGTGCCCAGCGCTCGCATCTCAGCTATCTCAACAGCAGCCAGATCAAGCGCACGTGGTTCCCCCGGGTGACAGTGACGATCCTGCCGCCGGTCAAGCTGCCGGTCGATCCGGCGCTGAAGGGCAAGACACGCCGCAATGCCGCGGGCGCAGCACTTCAGGACGTCATGATTGATGCGATGGTCAAGAATGCCATGCTCGATCACACGCTGTTCGAAGCGCTGGGACACGCCTATCGCGACCGCGATACCGGCAAGGTCATCATCGAGGACGCGCTCGGCACCAAGCTGACCTATCGCAAGCTTATCCTCGGCGCGCAGGTCCTGAGCCGCAAGCTCGAGACCGGCACGATGGCCGGCGAGAATGTCGGCGTGCTGCTGCCGAACTCCGCGGGCGTCGCCGTCGTGTTCATGGCGCTGCAAAGCATCGGCCGCGTCCCGGCGATGCTCAACTTCTCGGCCGGCCCGGTCAACGTCCTCGCCGCCATGAAGGCCGCGCAGGTCAAGACCGTGCTGACGTCGAAAGCCTTCATCGAGAAGGGCAAGCTCGACAAGCTGATGGCCGCGATCTCCCCGGAGGCCCGAATCGTCTATCTTGAGGATGTCCGCGCCACGATCGGCACGGCCGACAAGATCAAGGGCCTGCTCGCGGGCACGGCGCCGCGCGTGGCCCGTCAGGCCAACGATCCGGCCGTCGTGCTGTTCACGTCAGGCTCGGAAGGCACGCCCAAAGGCGTCGTGCTGTCTCACCGCAACATCCTCGCCAACGCGGCGCAAGCGCTGGCGCGGGTCGATGCCAACGCCAATGACAAGGTGTTCAACGTTCTGCCGGTGTTCCATTCCTTCGGTCTGACCGGCGGAATGATGATGCCGCTGCTCGCGGGCATTCCGATCTACATGTATCCCTCGCCGCTGCATTACCGCATCGTGCCCGAGCTGATCTACCAGACCGGCGCCACGATCCTGTTCGGCACCGACACGTTCCTGTCCGGGTACGCACGGTCGGCCCATGCCTACGACTTCCGTACCCTGCGCCTCGTGATCGCCGGCGCCGAGGCGGTCAAGGACCGCACGCGGCAGGTGTTCATGGAGCGCTACGGCATCCGCATCCTCGAAGGCTACGGCGTGACCGAAACCGCGCCGGTGCTGGCGATGAACACGCCGATGGCCAACCGTCCCGGCACCGTCGGCCGCCTCTCGCCGCTGATGGAAAGCAAGCTCGATCCGGTCCCCGGCATCGAGGAAGGCGGACGCCTCTCGGTGCGCGGACCGAACGTGATGCTCGGTTACCTCAGGGCCGAAAACCCCGGCGTGCTCGAACCGCTCGCCGAGGGCTGGCATGACACCGGCGACATCGTGGCGATCGACGCAGCCGGCTTCATCACTATCAAGGGCCGCGCCAAGCGCTTCGCCAAGATCGCGGGTGAAATGGTCTCGCTGTCTGCGGTCGAGGCGATCGCGACGACGCTGTGGCCGCAGGCCGCTTCGGTTGCCGTGTCGATCCCGGACCAGCGCAAGGGCGAGCGCATCGTGCTGCTGACGACAGAGAAGAACGCTGAGCGCAGCGCGATGCAAGGCCAGGCCAAGACGATCGGTGCGTCCGAGTTGACCGTGCCTGCGGCGATCATGGTGGTCGACAAGGTGCCGCTGCTCGGCACCGGCAAGACCGACTATGTCACGGCAACGACCATGGCCCGTGAGCAGGCATCCTCGCCGGAGCGCGAGGTGGCCTAAGAGAGATGCGCGAAGCGCCTCAAACAGGCGTCGCGCGATGTCCCGGAGTGGTTGCTTCACGGCATCGCATACCGGGCTTCCGCGTCGCGCTGTCGCGATCGCGCAGACCATCGCTTCCTGCGCGACCGCTGCTTCAATCCGGTCACTTGAGCAGGAGATAGCGAACCGGGTTGTCGTCGCACTGACCGGCGCCGCACTCCAGCACGGTCGACAGGAGGTTTGCGGCAACAAGTAACGCGAAGATCGCGAACACCGCGTTCGATGCCGGTCCGTTGAGGGGCGAGGCGTCTCGCTTGTCGGTGACATCTTTCAGGACGAAGACGAGCGCAACGTAGCAGATGACACCGATCGCCGCGATCAGCGCCCAAGTGTAGAAATGCAAGCCCAACAACGCCGAGCCGTAGCCAGGATCATCAGGCGCGATGTGCAGCGACACTTGCCGGAGCGAGATGAAGCCGGTGACGAGGCTCGCTATGAGGATCATCGCGTAGTGTGACGGACGCTCACCGAGGCGCATGTTGAACAGGAAACCCATGCCGATCGCGATGAACCCGGCGCGCTGCAGCAGGCAAAGCGGACAAGGCAACTCGCCAAGTGCGAGTTGATAGAAGAATGCGACGGCCAGGATCAGCGAGATCCCGAGCAGCCCAAGCACGTTCAGGATCGCGCCGGCTGGCCGTTGCTCGCCCATCTCTGCAATGCTCATCTCGACACCGTCAGAAGGAAAATTTCAGCGGATCGGTCGCGTGGTGGAAGAACCACGCCACGGTCACCGCGATTGTTGCGCTCCAGAGCGCATAGCTCAGTCCCGCGCGCGAACGCCAGACGGACGCGCAGCCCGCGAGCGCCAGCAGAAACGGCAGAAACATATACATGAGCGCAGGCTCCCTGAGCGATTCGCGCTGTGCGCGAGCCGGGAAGACATACGTCAGCGCAGCACGCCCCTCAAGATCCGGCCTCGCTACGCCGTTCCTGCGCATAACGCACCAGCGCAGCGAAACGATAGATGCCGTGCACGAACTTGCCGTAGGGCATGGTGATGAACAGCGCGAACACCGCGCCGAGATGCAGTGCCAATAGCGGCCCCATCGCGGCGGTCTCGCGCAGGATCAGCAGCAGCATACCGGTGAGACCGGTCAGGAACAGCATGGCTATGAAGCCGACATCCATGCCGTAGCGGCTCTCATCGAGCAGCGCCGGATCGCGGCGTGTTTTTGCGAGAAACAGGCCAATCGGACCAACGACGAGCCCGATGCCGCCGAGCGTGCCAAGCACCACGGGCAGATCCCACACCGGATACGGCGCCTCCCGGCCAAGCAGATAGTGGTACAGCGTGGCGACGGAGGTCGCGGCAAAGCAGAGCAGGAAGCCGTAGAAGGTCAGATGATGGAACAGCTTGCGACGGTCGGTCGGCTTGTCGTCCTCGTTGTAGCAGCCGACACCACCGCCATGGAGATAGCGCAACTCGCCGGCGTCACGCATCGCCTGGAAGATCGAGCCGCCGTCGGCCCGACCGCCGATCGGCGCGCCGATGTCGCGCCAAAACGCGCGCACGCTCATGAAGAGCGCGAACATCGCAAAGAGGAACGCGGCGCTGAACAAGGCGGCCATCGCGTTATGCGGCATCAGCTTGTAGAACGCGCCGGGGCCGGTGTGGACGCCGAACAGCACGCTGCGGTCGTTGAGGGCGGCGAAGCCGAGAATGAAGGCGGCCATGCTGAGCGCGGTGACGATACTGATGACGAGGCCGTTGCGCGCGAAACTGCCTGACAACGCCTGCGGCCAGGCATAAGCCGCATAGGATTCGGCGCGCGCCACCGCGAGCGTCTTGGGGACGTTGACGTTGAACTCATGCGGTGGCGAGAACTGGCAGTCGACATAGCAGGCGCCGCAGGAATGACAGAGGTTGGCGAGATAATTGAGGTCGCCGTCGGAGAAGGCGCGCCGCATCTCCATCGCGGGAAAGACCGCGCAAAGTCCCTCGCAGTAGCGGCAGGAATTGCAGACCGTCATCAGACGGTCGGCTTCGTCCAAAATTCGGGTTCCGTGCATGGCGCCTACTTCGTCAGGCCTTTGCCCTCGAGCCATTTCTGGATCAGGGCTGCGACCTCGAGGTTGTTCTTGTCCATCATCACCATGTGCGAATTGCCTTTGATGCCGGCCTGCGGGAGGTCGACGATGTCGACGCTGCCCCCGGCCGCCTTGATTGCGTCCGCGAAGGCGACGCCGTTGGCGCGAATCTTGGGCCAGCGCGAATCCTGCGCGATATAGTCGCCATAGATGATCAGGGTCGGGATGTTCTTCAGCACATCGGCCTTGGCGGGATCGCCGAGTCCGGCTGGCTCGATCGCGATCAGCGCCTTGACCTTGTCGGGCCGGGCCTGCGCGACCTTGAAGCCGAAGCTGCCGGCCTGGCTGTGGAACAGGATCACCGAAGGACCGACGCGATCGATCTCGGCGATATAGGCGGCGATGGTCGCATCGTCCGTCGTGGTCCAGCGCGGCACGCTCTGCTTGACGAAATTCTCGTAGCCTTCGACGGGAAACTGGTTGCCCGGCAGCAATTTTCGCTTGGCGGGATCTGGATCATAGGAGTTCGGCCCGTCGCCGATGCGGAAGCGCTCGAATGGATTGGCCGTGGTGAGGAAGACCGGCTCACTTTTGAAGATATCGGGGTATTGCGCCCAGCCTGCGCGCCCGCGCTCCACCGCATCGGAATTGTAGACGGGCCACCCTTTGCGCAGAAAATAATTCAGCCAGCCTTCGCGTCCGTCAGGCGTGGTTTCGTAGGTGACGCCGGTCAGCCCACCGCCATGCCACATCAGCAGCGGATAGGCGCCCTTCTCGTTGGCCGGCAGGAAATATTGCACATACATCTGCTCGACCTGATAGGTGCCGTTGGGATCGACCTTGGCCGGCACGCCGCCCGGTGTGAACACGACTTCCTTGACCGGCTTGCCGGAGATTTCGACGAGGCGCCCGCCGACATGGAACGAGCCCATGTCGCGCAGGTTGATCGGCTCGGCGGCACTGGCGTGGCCGACCATCAGCAGCGCCGCGATCGAAGCAATGGCAATGCGTGACATGATGACTCCCTCCGTCTTTTCTTGATCCTAGTTCCTGGCGTGGCGTGCCGCTTCCCGTCCAGCGATCCGCCCGAATACGCTGCCGATGGTCATGCCCATGCCGGCGGCATAACCCTTGCCGAGCACGTTGCCCGCCATGATCTCGCCGGCCGCGAACATGTTTGCCGAGGGCTTGCCGTCAGCCATCAGCATGCGTGCCTCCTTGGTGACGCGCGTGCCGAGATACGTGAAGGTGATACCGGGCCGCACCGGATAGGCGAGATAAGGCGGCGTCTCGATCTTGCGCGCCCAATGCGTCTTCTGCGGCGTGATGCCTTCGGTCACGCAGTCGTCCAGGATGGTGTGGTCGAAGGTGCCGGGACGCACCGCGGCGTTGAACTCGGTGATGGTCTTCTCCAGCGCGACCGGATCGAGCTCCAGCTTGCCGGCGAGCTCGGCAATCGTCTGTCCAGCGATCGGCGGGAACAGCGTCGGCATGAAGCTCGTGACAACGGTGGAGTCGAAAATGATGTAGGCGATCTGGTCGGGCTGGGCCGCGACCAGCCGGCCCCAGATCGCGTAGCGCTTCGGCCAGATGTCCTCGCCCTCGTCATAGAAGCGCTGCGAATGCTTGTTGACGACGATGCCGAACACGACGGAGTCGTGCCTGGTGATGATGCCGCCATCGAATTTCGGCGCGCGGGCGTCGATCGCGACTGCATGGCACTGGGTGGGATCGCCGACCTCCTGGACGCCCTTGGCGAGCAGCATCTTCAGGATCGAGCCGCGATTATAGGGCGTGCCGCGAATCAGGAAATTGTCGGCGGCCTCGCCCCAATATTGCTTCAGCCATTCGATGTTGGCCTCGAACCCGCCGGCCGCCGCGACCAGCGAGGTCGCGCGGATTTCGGTCTCGCCGTTGACCGGCCGCTTGAGGCGGGCTGCGAGGAACATGCCGTCCTCGATCACGAGGTCGGTCACCTCCGCGTCATACGCAACCTCGACGCCAAGCCGCTCGGCGGTGAGATAGAGCGCGTTGAGCATCGCGCGGCCGCCGCCGAGGAAGAAGGAGTTGGTGCGGCCGAGGCTCAGCGTGCCGCCAAGCGAGGGTTGCCAGCGCACACCCTGCTCCACGATCCAGTTCAGGATGTCCTTGGATTCCCGGATCATGTGGCGGGCGAGCACTTCGTCGGTCTGCCCGCCGGTGATGCGCAGCAGATCCTCCCAGAACTCCTCCTCGGTGTAGGGGCCGGTGAGAATTTCGGTGGCGGCGTCGTGGGCGCAGCGCATGTTGCGGGTGTGGCGCGTGTTGCCGCCGCGATAGAATTTCGGCGCGCCTTCGAGCACGAGGACCGATGCACCGCCGCGGCGGGCCGAGATCGCCGCGCACAGCGCCGCGTTGCCGCCGCCGATCACCAGCACGTCGTATTTGCTGCTCATGCCGTCTGCCCGATGCGACGAAATTAGAGACATTCTGCCCGCGGGGGGCTCGGTCAACCCGATCCTCCATTGCGTACGTTTGTATACAAAGATATACAATGGCGGCGCAAGCGGCCTCTCTGCATGGACGGGATGCACCCGAGGAGATCATGGCCAAGCGTCCGGCAAAGACAGGCGGATCGATTGCGCGCGGCGCGGGCGTCGCGCTCGGCGAAGCCGTGTTCCGCTCACTCTGCGAGGCGCTCCAGGCCGGCAGCTACCGTGCCGGCGACCGCCTGCGCGAGGAAGAGGTCGCCCAGCGGCTCAAGGTCAGCCGCACGCCGGTGCGCGAGGCGCTGGGCCGGCTCGCGGCACGCGGCTTCGTCGAACCCGCCGGCGGCCGCGGGCTGATCGTCCGCAACCTCGACATCTCAGAGGTGCTTGAGCTCTACGCCATGCGCGAGATCATGGAAGGCGCCGCAGCGCGTCTCGCCGCCGAGCACGCCTCCGCGCCGGAGATCGATGCACTCCGCGACATAGAGCAGGCTTTTGTCGAGGCGTCCGCGACTGATCCCGCCGAGATGGCGAAACTCAACCGCGCCTTTCACGAGGCCATCTGCCGCGCCGCGCGCAACCGCTATCTCGACAACGCGTCAGGCGAATTGCAGGACTGGATCGCCCTGCTCGGCGCGACCACCTTCACGGTGAAGGGCCGTCCCTCGACCAGCCACGGCGAGCACCAGGCCATCATCGAGGCCATCGCCGCCCGCGACGGCGACAAGGCCGAGCAGCTTGCGCGCGCGCATATCCGCGAGGCACTGCGCTGCCGGCTGAAATTGCTGCAGAAGCAGTAGGCACGTTACGCCTCGAGCACGCGCACAAGCAGCCAATAGCTGCCGAGCAGGCCTATCAGCGCGGACACCGCATGGACCAGCCGTGCCGCCCTCACCGACTCGGCACGATCAACCGCGGTCAACCGGTCCAGCAGGCCGAGCACCGGCAGCACGATCGCGACGATGGCGATCTGCCCGATCTCGACGCCGACATTGAAGGCGGCAAGCGCCGGCGCCACCGCATTCGGCGGCAGGCCGATCTCCCGAAGCACGCCGGCAAAACCAAAGCCATGGATCAGCCCGAACAGGAAGGCGACGCGCCAGCGCCTGTCGATGTCGCGCGACATGAAATTCTCGACGGCGACGAACACGATGGACGCGGCGATCGCCGGCTCCACGATGCGACTCGGGATCACAAGGACGTTCAGCGCCGCCAGCGACAGGGTGATCGAGTGGGCGATCGTGAAGGCGGTGACAATCTTGACGACCGGCATCAGCCGGCGCGCCCACAGCACGATGGCGATCAGGAAGGCGATGTGATCATAGCCCAGGAAGATATGCTCGACGCCGGTGACGAGGTAGCGCTGCATCGTCGGCCACAGCGACGGCGGCGCGGTCGAGAGCGAGACCGTCGTATTGCTGGCGTCGAGCAGGGCCTGCATCTCGGACTTGCCTTGAGCGATCAGCACGACCTGACGGGCGGTCGGATCTTTCTCGGTCAGCACGCTGGAGCGGTAGACGATGTCACCGGCCGCATGCGCGCAAGCGAAACTGTTGCGATAGACGATGCCGTCGCCGTCCGGCAGGATCGCGGCATCGCCCGACGAACAAGGCGTACCGCCACCCGTGACAGCCAGATGCTTGTCGAGATAGACAAGGATAGCGGCTTTGGCCGCTTCGACCGCGGCTGGATCGACCGCGTCCTGCCGCGTATCATAGATCTTCGTGCCGATCAGGCGATCGACATCGCTGCCCTTCAGGCCGAGTTCGACACTCACCGTGCGATCGGCGGCCAGCGCCACGCGCGCCGTGACGAGATTGACCTGATGCGCCTCGGCCGGAAGGCAGATGCCGAGCAGGATCAAGAGCCACAACAGCTGTGGACGCCTCATGATCCCGCTCCGTCGCCCTCAGGCCAGCACATCCGCGACGATCGCCTTCAATACATCCCGCACATCGGTTGGCTTGAGCCGCACCTGCAAGCCGCGCTGCCCGCCATTGAGATAAACCAAGTCATGCGCGAGCGCACTCTGCTCGATCACGGTCCCGACCTGCTTGCGTTGTCCGAACGGGCTGATGCCACCGACCTTGTAGCCGGTGACGCGTTCGGCCTCCGGCGGCTTCATCATCTGCGCCGACTTGCCGCTCGCGGCAGCGGCGAGCTTCTTCATGGAGACTTCCTGGTCGGAGGGGACGACGACGCAGACCGGCTTGCCGTCCACCAGCGCCATCAACGTCTTCAGGACTCGCGCGGGCTCCTCGCCGAGCGCCGACGCGGCCTGGAGGCCGATGCTCACGGCGTCGGGATCGTAGTCGTAAGTGTGGACTGTGAAGGCAACACCGGCGGCTTCAAGCGCGCGCGTGGCTGGGGTGACTTTGGACATAGACGGTGTTTACCACCGTCATTGCGAGGCGCGAAGCGGTGGCGATGTCGGGCATATGCCCACCACACGTTCGGTGTCGTCCCGGCGAAGGCCGGGACCCATAACCCCAGGGAGGAGTTTGGCGAAGGCCAGTCGCTCGGTATTGCGGCCATCCACAACCGACAGATCACGCGGTATGGGTCCCGGCCTTCGCCGGGACGACAGCGGGATTTGGTTAGCAGCGCGCCGCCCAATGACGGCCGTTGCCGCTACTCCGCGGCATCCCGCATCTCCGCCCGCTCGGCTCTCGCCGCGCAGAACTTGAACTCCGGGATCTTGCCGAACGGATCGAGCGCCGGGTTGGTCAACAGGTTGGCCGCCGCCTCCGCGTAGCAGAACGGCATGAACACCATGTTCTCCGGCACGTCGCGATCGGAGCGGACCTTGACCTCGATGGCGCCGCGGCGGGTCTCGAGCCGGATGAAATCGCCGGGCGCGAGCTTCTTCCTGTGCATGTCCTTCGGCGACATGAAGGCCACCGCCTCCGGCTCGATCTGGTCGAGCACCTGGGCGCGGCGGGTCATCGAGCCGGTGTGCCAGTGCTCCAGCACGCGGCCGGTCGACAGGACCATCGGATATTCGGCGTCGGGAATCTCGTCCGGCGGGATGACATGCGCCGGCACGATCTTGCCGCGACCGCTCGCGGTCGGGAAGCCTGTGGTGAAGATGATCTCGTTGCCGGGCACGTCGGGAGCGTCGACCGGATAAGTCACCGCGCCTTCGCGCACGAGGCGCTCCCAGGTGATGTTCTTCAGCGACGGCATCAGCTGCGCCATCTCGGTGAAGACGTCGCCGGGACCGGCATAATTCCACGGCAGGCCCATGCGCTTGCCGATCTCCTGGATGATCCAGAGATCCTGCCGCGCATCGCCCGGCGGCTTGATCACCTGCCGCGCAAGCTGCACGCGGCGGTCGGTGTTGGTGAAGGAGCCGTCCTTCTCGGCGAAGGCCGAGGCCGGCAGGATGACGTCAGCGTGGAACGCGGTCTCGGTGACGAAGAGATCCTGCACCACGAGATGATCGAGCATCGCCAGCGCCTGGCGCGCATGCTGGAGATCGGGGTCGGACATCGCGGGGTTCTCACCCTCGATGTACATGCCCGTGATCTCGCCGGCATGAATCGCGTTCATGATCTCGACAACGGTCAGGCCGCGGACGGGATCGAGATCCTGATCCCACGTCTTTTCGAAAGCCCCGCGCAGATCGTCACGGCTGACCGGCTGGTAATCCGGCAGGAACATCGGGATCAGGCCGGCGTCTGAGGCGCCCTGCACGTTGTTCTGGCCGCGCAGCGGATGCAGGCCGGTGCCGGGACGGCCGATCTGGCCGGTGATCAGCGCCAGCGCGATCAGGCAGCGCGCATTGTCGGTGCCGTGGACGTGCTGGCTGATGCCCATGCCCCAGAAGATGATCGACGATTTGGCCCGCGCATAGGTGCGCGCGACCTCGCGCAAGGTCTGCGCCGGGATGCCGCAAATCGCCTCCATCTTCTCCGGCGTGAATTCCTGGATCTTCTCCTTGAGGTCGTCGAAGCCCTCGGTATAGCCGGCGATGTACTGGTCGTCGGTCAGGCCTTCGGTGATGATCGTGTTGATCATCGCGTTCAGCATCGCGACATCGGAGCCGGGCTTGAACTGGAGATGCTTGGTCGCGTGTCGCGACAGCGTCTGCCGGCGCGGGTCCATCACGAACAGCTTGGCGTTGTTCTGCTTGACCGCATTCTTGATGAAGGTCGCGGCGACCGGATGGTTCACGGTCGGGTTGGCCCCGATCACGATGATGACCTCGGCGTCCATCGCAGCCGAGAACGGCGCCGACACCGCGCCCGAGCTCACGCCTTCGAACAGCGCCGCCACCGACGAGGCGTGGCACAGGCGCGTGCAATGGTCGACGTTGTTCGAGCCGAAACCGGTGCGCACCAGCTTCTGGAACAGATAGGCCTCTTCGTTCGAGCCCTTGGCCGAACCGAAGCCCGCCAGCGCCTTCACGCCCTTCTCGTCGCGAATCTTGACGAGGCCCTTGGCTGCGATGTCGAGCGCCTCTTCCCAGCTCGCCTCACGGAAGTGGGTGAAGGGATTGGCGGGATCGACCTGGTCGTTGGAATCCTTTTTCGCATTCGGCAGCCGCACCAGCGGCTTGGTCAGGCGATGCGGATGATGGATGTAGTCGAAGCCGAAGCGGCCCTTGACGCAAAGGCGATTATGATTGGCCGGGCCGTCGCGGCCCTCGGCATAGATCACCTTCTCGTCCTTGACCTCGTAGGTGACCTGACAACCGACGCCGCAGAACGGGCAGAGCGAATCAACCTTCTTGTCCGCGTAGGTCACGCGGGTCTGGTTCTCGTCCAGCATCACGGCCGGCATCAGCGCGCCGGTCGGGCAGGCCTGCACGCATTCGCCGCAGGCCACGCACGTGGACTCGCCCATGGGATCGTCGAAATCGAACACGATCTTCGAGCCATGGCTGCGATAGGCCATGCCGATGACGTCGTTGACCTGGACCTCGCGGCAGGCGCGCACGCAGAGGCCGCACTGGATGCAGGCATCGAGATTGACGCGCATCGCCGGATGGCTGGCATCGGTCTCCCAGCGTTCGGCGGCGGGGAAGCGGCTCTCGGTGACGCCCGTGGTCTCGGCCCAGTGCCAGAACTTCGACTCCGGATCGTGGCTGGTCTCGCGCGCCGGCTGGTCGGCGACCAGCAACTCCATCACTATTTTCTGCGCGGCGGTCGCACGCGCGGATTCACTCTTCACCTTCATGCCCACCGACGGCGTGCGCTTGCACGACGCAGCCAGCACGCGCTCGCCCTCGATCTCGACCATGCAGGCACGGCAATTGCCGTCGGGGCGATAGTCGGGCGCGGGCGAATAGCAGAGATGAGGGATCTCGCGGCCCTGGCGTTTGGCCACCTGCCAGATCGTCTCGCCGGCGTTGGCTTCGACCTGTTTGCCATCGAGCTCGAACGTAATTTTGGTCATTCGGCCGCTTCCTTGAACTCGTCAGGGAAATATTTGATCACGGTGGAGAGCGGGTTCGATGCCGCCTGTCCGAGCCCGCAAATCGAGGCATCGCGCATCGCCTGGCTCAATTCTTCCAGCAAGGCACGGTTCCAGACCGGCTTCTGCATCAGCTGCGCCGCCTTCTGGGTTCCGACGCGGCATGGCGTGCACTGGCCGCAGCTCTCGTCCTCGAAGAATTTCATCAGGTTCAGGGCTGCTGCGCGCACGCTGTCGTTCTGCGACAGGATCACGATCGCAGCCGAGCCGATGAAGCAGCCGTATTTCTCCAGCGTACCGAAATCGAGCGGGATGTCATCCATCGCCGCCGGCAGGATGCCGCCGGAGGCGCCGCCCGGCAGATAAGCATAGAATTGATGGCCGTCAGCCATGCCGCCGCAATATTCATCGATCAGCTCGCGCACGGTGATGCCCGCGGGCGCGAGCTTCATGCCGGGATTCTTGACCCGGCCCGAGACCGAGAAGCTGCGCAGGCCATGGCGCTCGTGGCGGCCATTGCCCTTCCACCAGTCGGCGCCCTTCTCGACGATGTCGCGCACCCACCACAGCGTCTCGATGTTGTTGATCAGCGTCGGCAGGCCGAACAGGCCGACCTGGAACGGATAAGGCGGCTTGTGCCGCGGCAGGCCGCGCTTGCCCTCGATGCTTTCGAGCAGCGAGGATTCCTCGCCGCAAATGTAAGCACCGGCGCCGCGCCGCATGTGCAGCGTGGGTCCGCCCGCGGGAAGCTTCGCGATCTCACGCTCGAGGATCTCGCGTGAGGCCGGATATTCGTCGCGCAGATAGATGTAGATATCGGAGGCCTGCACGACGAACGCGCCGATCAGCATGCCCTCGAGGAAGCGATGCGGATCGCTTTCGAGATAGACGCGGTCCTTGAATGTGCCGGGCTCGCCCTCGTCACCGTTGATCGCCATCAGCCGCGGACCGGGTTCACCGAGCACCGCGCGCCATTTGCGCCCCGTTGGGAAGCCGGCGCCGCCGAGACCGCGCAGCGAGGCGTCGTCGAGACCCTTCAGCAGATCGTCCTTCGACAACTCGCCCGAGCGAACGCGATTGAGCAGCTTGTAGCCGCCGTCCGCGACATAGGCGTCGTAGTCGATATATTTCGGGAGATGCGCGTGGGTGTCGCCGCCCTTCGCCGCCGCCATCACATTGGCAACGGTGGCATGGTCGACGAAATTGTGGCCGACTTCTGCGGCCGGCGCGGTGTCGCAGCGGCCGACACAGGGCGCGCGCACGACGCGAATGCCGGGGCCGGATGCGCTCTGCAAATCCTCAAGCAGCTTGTCACCGCCGAGCATCGCGCAGGTCAGCGAATCGCAGACGCGGATCGTCAACGGCGCGATATCAGGCTCGCCTTCCTTCACCACGTCGAAATGCGCATAGAACGTCGCGGTCTCGAACACCTCCGCGAAGGCGAGCTTCATCTCGTCGGCAAGCGCGGCGAGATGCGCGGCCGATATCTGGCGATATCTGTCCTGGATCAGGTGGAGATATTCGATCAGCAGATCGCGCCGCCGCGGCTTGTCGGCGAGCAATTGCTCGATCTCATGCGCGGCGGTCGGGTCGACCTGCCGGCCCTTGGGCGTGGATTTGGCGCGCCGGCGCCCTTCGCCCGGATGCTCGAATTCTCTGACCTTGTGAACGTCGTCGTTGCTGCTCATGGAAACGTCGCGTTCTCCTCAAAAGCGCGATGACCTCGGGGCGGATTGCCGTCGCGATCCATCCTTATTTCCGGCCTGACCCGCGGGAACTGCGTCGTCCGCACCTCCAATGTCAGGCTCATTCCAGGTAACTCTACCCTCTGGTATACCAGATTCCAAGATAATTAGAACGCCTCTACAATCATTTAAGGGGCGGGCAGCCGCCCCGCCACGCCCCCTGACGCAAACTGTTCGCGGAACCTCGGCTCAGGTCTTGTTCATGCAGTCTTCGATGTAGAACCAGCGATCGTCACCGGCCAGGCCCTTGGCCTTCACCTCGGCGCGGCACGCCTTCAGCTTCGGCTTGTTGGCGGACCACTTGGCCTTCATGTCCTTCAGCTTCTTGGTGAGCTTGACTTTGCCCGGCTTGGCTTCAGTCGTCGCAGCAGGTGCCGTTGTGGCAGGCGCCGCTGCGGTTTGCGCGGACGCGGCATGAAGGCTTGCGGCCAGCATCATGGCGGCAAGGCAGATACGGGTACGAAGCATCAGAATCCCCCTAGATCCCATTCTTGACTTGAAAGACGTAGCCCGCGGGATGCTGAGCAGTCAGCATCCCGCGACCATGTGGGTTTTCGATCAGAAGATCTTGACCGCGCTCTCCAGCGTTTTCCAGACGCCCCAGAGCAGCGGGATGCCGACGAAGGCCCAGAACAGGGCTGCCTTGCCGTCGAGCCCGCCAAATCCGATGCCGTAGGAACCGTGAGGTCCCGAGGCCGCAGCGGTCGCGCTCGCCGCCTGCAACTTGGCGACGTCGGTCTCCTTCATGTGCCACTTCGAGTCGACCGGCTTGATCAGATAGTTACAGATCAGGCCCGCGATCAGCATGGCGCAGAGGATGTACATGGTGGTGTTGTAGAGCTGGTCACGCGGAACGCCCGCCGCGAGCTGGAACTCGCGGATGTAGTTCACCACGACGGGGCCGATGATGCCCGCGGTGGACCAGGCGGTCAGCAGCCGGCCGTGGATGGCGCCGACGAACTGCGTTCCGAACATGTCGGCCAGATAGGCCGGCACGGTCGCGAAGCCGCCGCCATACATCGACAGGATGATGCCGAAGCCGAGCACGAAGAGAAGCTTCGAACCCATCGCCGCAAAGGTCGGCGCCAGCGCGTAGAGCACGATGCCGAGGATGAAGAACGTATAATAGGTGTTCTTGCGGCCGATCTTGTCCGACAGCGAGGCCCAGAAGAACCGGCCGCCGATGTTGAACAACGACAGCAGTCCGGCGAAGCCCGCGGCAATGCCGGCGATCTGCGCCTTCTGACTGGCATCGAGCGCGTTGAAGCCGACGTCCGGCAGGCCGATGAGCTTGCCGCCGAAGATTTCCTGGAGCATCGGCGAGGCCATGCCGATCACGCCGATACCCGCCGACACGTTCAGGCAGAGCACCCACCAGATCAGCCAGAACTGCGGCGTCTTGTGCGCGTCGTTGAGATGGACGTTGCTCTTGGAGATCATCGCGTTGGCCTTGGACGGCGCTGTCCAGCCCTCGGGCTGCCAGCCGGCCGGCGGAATGCGATAGCGGAAGGCGCCGATCATCATGAACACGAAGTAGATGACGCCCATCGCGACGAAGGTCTCCCAGACACCGACCGAATTCGGGGTCTTGAAGTAGTTCATCAGGAGGTTCGCGAGCGGTGCACCGATCATGGCGCCGCCGCCGAAGCCCATGATGGCCATGCCGGTCGCCATGCCGCGACGATCCGGGAACCACTTCACCAGCGTCGACACCGGCGAGATGTAGCCGAGGCCGAGACCGATGCCGCCGATCACGCCGGAGCCGAGCCACAGCAGCCAGAGCTGATGGGTGTAGATGCCGATCGCGCCGAGGAAGAGGCCGCCGCACCAGCACAGCGTCGAGACGAAGGCCGCCTTGCGCGGACCGACGCGCTCCAGCCAGCCGCCCCACACCGCGGCCGCGATGCCGAGCAGCACGAAGAACAGCGTGTACATCCACCCCATGCTGGCGACCTTCCAGTCGCAGGTGGTGGTGAACAGCTCCTGCACCAGCGACATGTCGGGACATGCCTTCGGCGCGGTCAGTCCGATCGCACGCGAGAGCGGCAGCCAGAACACCGAGAAGCCATAGGCCATGCCGATGCACAAATGGATGCAAAGCGCCGCCGGCGGCACCAGCCAGCGATTGAAGCCGGCCGTTGCGATCGTGCGTTCGCGATCTAGAAATCCTGCGCCTGCGCCCGACAGCCTTCCGGCGCTTTCAACTGTAGCCATGCATTCCTCCCCTGCAGTTGCCCTTCTGAGCAAACCTGCCGCTACGATCCTGTTCCTCAGCCCTTTGCGATGCAGCCAACGGTCCCTGCTGCTCCGCACAATCATTCGACGCGCGCCAGGATCATCACGCGCATCCGAAAAGTTAACCCCTGAAGCGGGGCCCTATGCCGATACATCGTGCAGGCTTCGTGAGTGTGGCCCGTTGATCCGCGTATCGCAGACACGACTCAACCTCCGCGCCTGCACGGACAAAGTCAATTGGGGCAGAAGCCATGATGGATGTCGATAGACAAAAGGTAGGTATCGGCAGAGTGACCGTGCACTACGAGCGCAGCGCACCATTGGTTTTTTCTATCGAACCATCGACCTTTTCTATCAAGAACACGATGCGCGCTTCGTTGCGCTCGGTGATCTCCACCGTGTCGCCCGTCTCGCGGATCAGGTTCGGAATGTCAATCACCGACAACGGATCAGTGCAGTGCACCTCGAGCTGATCGCCCGGCTGCAATGGTTTCAGCGCCTTGCGCGTCTTCAGGGCGGGCAACGGGCACTTTAGTCCCGTGAGATCAAGGGTCGTTCTGGTCATGGTCGCAACATGGCGGGAGGGATCAATGGCGTCAACGCAAGGCGCTCAGAGCAGATCGGCGTAGGACAGGAAACCTACGCCCTGCCCCGGCTCGACACCAATGACGTCCTCACCCAGTTCGACGAGGCCGTCGGTCTCGACGAGTGACGACAACAGCCCGGCGCCCTCGCGCGGGAACTTGACCGCCTCCAACGCGCCGTCCTCTCCGCGCCGCAACGACACACGAACATATTCGCGGCGGCCGATCTTCTTCTTGTAGGCGAACGCCGCGCGGACCGGGATCGGCAACAGCGGCTCCGGCAGACCGCCGGCAAGCGCCAGCACCGTCGGCCGCACCACATGGACGAAGGTGACAAAACTCGCAACGGGATTGCCGGGCAAGCCGATCAGCGGCGTGCCGTCGATAATGCCCATCGCCACGGGACGGCCGGGCTTGATCGCCATCCGCCACAGCACCAGAGAACCGATGCTCTCGACCGCCGCCTTGACGTGATCCTCCTCGCCGGTCGAGACGCCGCCGGTCGTGAGGATCAGATCATGCGCACCCGCGACCTGCTTCAAGCCATTCGCTAGCGAATTGCGCTCGTCGCGCAAAATGCCGAGATCACTGACCTCGCAGCCGAGCCGGCGCAGCATCGCCATCAGCATGAAGCGGTTGGAGTCGAACAGCTGCGAGGCCGCGCGCGGCTCGCCGGGCGAAGCCAGTTCGTCGCCGGTCGAGAATACCGCAACGCGGATGCGCCTGACCATTTCGAGCCTGACAAGGCCGAACGCCGCCGCAAGCGCAACGTGCTGCGGCCGCAGCCGCTGGCCGGCGCGCAGCGCGACGTGCCCTTGCGGAATATCCTCGCCGACGGGGCGGACATTCGCGCCGGGCTTCAGCCCCGGCGGCAATACGATGTTGCCTTCGTCATCGACGCGGACGTCTTCCTGCATGAAGACGGTTTCGGCCTCCAGCGGCATCGGCGCGCCGGTAAAAATCCGCGCGGTGTGACCGGGTTTGATCGCGGCCTGCGCCAGACCGCCGGCCTGGATGCGGCCGTCGAGCGGCAACGCCTGCTCCGCGTTCTCCGGAAGGTCGGCGTTACGAACGGCGTAACCATCGACGGCCGAGTTGGTGAAGGGCGGCAGCGGCAGCGGCGCGGCGATATCGCGCGCCAGCACGCGCCCGTCGGCATCAACCAGCGCCACCGTTTCGAGATCGGCGATCGCGTTGACGCGGGTTGTGATCAGGCCAACGGCCTCATCGACCGACATCATCGGTCCGCCGAAAGCAAAACAATCGTCCGACAGTTGCGCCATGGTGCCTCGTCAGCGCATCGCGGCGCTTTTCGCCACCGCTTCCTCGACCGGCATCGCCGCGCGCAAAAGCAACGCCGCGGCAGCCTCGATGTCATCGAGATGGACAGTCGGCAGCCGGGTTTCAATGGCGACGTCGGTCGCGATCCCGGCGATGCCGGGATCGTCGGGAAACAGCAATGGCTTGTCGTTGGCAGCGCGATGCACCTCGATCTTGCGATGCGGCTCGCGCTTGAAGCCTTCGACCACGACGAGATCGACGGCCGACAGCTTGCTCAGGAGTTCCGGCAGCCGCGGCTCCGCCGCGCCGCGCAACTCATGCATCAGGGCCCAGCGGTTCGACGAGGCCACCAGCACCTCGGCCGCACCCGCCTCGCGATGCCGCCAGGAATCCTTGCCGGGCACGTCGACGTCGAACTGGTGATGCGCATGCTTGATGACGGAGACGCGCAGGCCCTTCGCGTTGAAAAGCGGGATCAGCCGCGTCAACAACGTGGTCTTGCCCGCGCCGCTCCAGCCTGCAAGGCCGATGACTTTCATTCCAGCTCCGTATCCGCGCGTGACCCCATGCCTGATGGAACCACCGTCCCCTCCCCGTCATTGCGAGCGCAGCGAAGCAATCCAGACTGCCAACGCGGATATAATTCTGGATTGCTTCGCTGCGCTCGCAATGACGAACGGAGGCATTTCGTTCTCTCCACGGCATGCTTATATCGGCTTGACCCGAATGTCATGCTAACGTCGCGGCCATGATGAAGATCGACAAAGCCCCGGTGCCCCTGATCGTCCCCAATCCGGACGATCCGCGCCTGACCCAGAGCGTGACCGGCACCGACCAATCCGGCGCCAAGGTCGAGATCAAGGTGCCGATGGAGCGGCCGCTGACGCTCTATCTGAATGCGCAGGAGATCGTCACCATGATGACGATCGGCGATTATCCGGAATATCTGGCACTCGGCTACCTGCTGAACCAGAACATGCTGAAATATAATGACGCAGTCACCGAGGTCGAATACGACGACGACCTTCAGGTCGTCGTCGTGCGCACCGAGCACCATACCAATTTCGAAGCCAAGCTGAAGAAGCGCACGCAGACCTCGGGCTGTGCGCAGGGCACCGCCTTCGGCGACCTGCTGGAGGCGGTCGAAAGCGTCGCGCTGCCGAAGGCCGAGCTGCGCACCTCCTGGCTCTACCAGATGACGCAGACCATCAACACCATGCCCTCGCTGTATCTCGAGGCCGGCGCGATCCACGGCTGCGTGCTGTGCAAGGAAGGCGAGCCGCTCTGCTACACCGAGGATGTCGGCCGCCACAACGCCGTCGACAAGATCGCGGGCTGGATGTACCGCCACGGCGTCGATGCCTCCGACAAGATCCTCTACACCACGGGACGGCTCACCTCGGAGATGGTGATCAAGACGGTGCGGATGGGCATTCCGATCCTGGTGTCGCGCTCCGGCTTCACCGCCTGGGGCGTCGATCTCGCGAGGCAGGTCGGACTGACGCTGGTCGGCCGCGCCCGCGGCAAGCGCTTCATCGTGCTCGCGGGCGAGGAGCGGATCGTCTACGACCAGAACCTCGCTTATGTCGAGGAGGAGTCGGCGAAGCACAAGCGCAAGGGTGAAGGTGGTGACGACTGAGATTCCGGCAACACAAGGTGTGCTGCTCGCTGGCGGCCTCGCACGCCGCATGGGCGGCGGCGACAAGCCGATGCGCACCATCGGCGGCCGCACCATTCTGGAACGCGTGATCGCGCGGCTGTCGCCTCAATGCAGCGGACTGATCCTCAATGCGAACGGCGATCCCGCGCGGTTCGCCGAGTTCGGCTTGCAGGTGATCGCAGACGACGTGCCCAACTTCCCCGGCCCGCTCGCCGGCATCCTCGCCGCGCTCGACTGGACCGCGACCAACCGTCCTGACATCGAATGGGTGCTCAGCGCCGCCGGCGACTGTCCGTTCCTGCCACGAGATCTCGTTGTGCGCCTGCACGAGGCACGCACGCGGGAGAATGCACAGCTTGCGGTGGCTGCATCAGGCGATCAGTCGCATCCGGTGATCGGCCTGTGGCGCGTTGCCTTGCGCGACGAGCTGCGTCACGCGCTGGTCGTCGAGGACCTCCGCAAGATCGACCGCTGGACCGCGCGCTATCCGCTAGCGACGGTGACCTGGCCGGCTGAGCCGCTGGATCCGTTCTTCAACGCCAACACGGTCGAGGACATCGCCGAAGCCGAGCGGCTGGCGGCGCTGGATGACGCGGCCTAGTCAGGCCGCCAGCGGCACTTCCCAGGCGTCGTAGCCGTAGACCCAGCTCGTATCGGTCCGCTCCTTCAGCCAGATATTGGCGCGCGAGGTTTCCTGCACGCGCGTGGTGCGCGGCTTGCGCGTCGCCTCGAAGCGGCGGAATGCATTGACAATGCCATCGCGGTCGACGCCGTCGAGGCAGCGCGAGAGCACGGCGGCATCCTCGATCGCCATCGCCGCGCCCTGCGCCATATAGGGCGTCATGGGATGGCAGGCATCGCCGAGCAGTGCGACCTTGCCGTCAGACCAGCACGCCAGGGCGTCGCGGTCCATGATCGCCCATTTGTGCACGTCGGGACACGCCGCCAGCACCTGTCCGACCTGCGGATGAAACCCCTCGAACGAAGCGCGCAGATCGCGCACATCGCCTTTTGCCGACCAGGACTCGATGCAGAAGTCCGGCTCAGGCTGGCTGGTGACGAGATAGACCTCGCTGCGATCAGGCTTGACGTAATAGATCACGATGTGGCGGTCATCGCCCCACCACTTCGTGCAGTCGTCGATCTTCTCTCCGCCGAGCAGTGCGGCGGGATAGGTCGTGCGATAGGCGATGCGGCCGGTAAACTTCACCGGCGCGGTGTCGAACAGGATGTCGCGCACGGCTGAATGCACGCCGTCCGCGCCGACAACGGCATCGGCGACAGCGCTGGTGCCGTCGGCAAAGCTCAGCCGGACGCCCTCACCGGTCTGATCGAGACCGACCAGCTTGTGATTGAGCTTCACGAACTCATCCGGCACGGCGCTTGCGAGCGCCGCATGCAGATCGCCGCGATGGGCGAGCAGATAGGGCGCGCCGAACTTCTGCTCCGCGCTCTCCCCAAAAATCATGTCGAACTTGATGTCGCCGCTCTTCCAGTCGCGGTTGTTCCAGGAGCGCGGGTAGAACGACTGATCTCGCATCCGTGCCTCCAGCCCAGCGCGCGCAACACCTTCATGGCGTTGCAGCCGATCTGGATGCCGGCGCCGATGCGGGCGAACCGGGAGGCCTGCTCGTAGACCATCACGTCGATGCCGACGCGCCTGAGTGCTGCGGCGGTCGCGAGCCCACCCATGCCGGCACCGACGATCGCAACCGATAGCCGCCTTGCCATCGCGTCCCCACCCCATTTTCCGCGCGGCTTGAATGCCGCGTCGCCGTCTGCTTAGGCGGGCCGGAAGCCGGCTTGCTCCAACGCTGTGCGCGCCTCGTCCGACCCGAGTGCATCAAGAAAGGCTTGTACGGCCGGCCGCTGCTTGCGCGCCGTCACCAGCGCGAAGTCATAATGCTCTTCCGCGAACGGAATGAAACCGAGGCCGACCGCATGGGTGACCGGCGCAATGGTCATGCCCCAGTCGGCGCGATGCTGCGCGACCGCTGCGGCGACAGCATTGTGCGAGCGCGGCTGGTTCCAGTAACCCTCCGGACGCACGCCGCCGAGCAAACGGTCGATCAGGATTCGCGTGCCGGCGCCCTGGTTGCGATTGACCATGATACAGGCGGGGTCCGCGAGCGCGGCCGCAACGGCTTCTTTCGCGCCGAGGCCTTCGAAACGCTTGTCGCCCTTGCGGAAGACGATGCCCTGCATGCGCCGCCAGCCCGGGATGAGCTCGAGTCCCTCGACGAGATAGGGCGTGTTGTAGGTCTCGCTTTTGTCGTCGAACAGATGGATCGGCGCGAGATCGCATTCGCCGCGCTTCGCCGCCGCGAGCCCGCCAAGACTGCCGACTGCGATCGAGCGCACGGTGAGGCCCGCATGCGCGAGCTGTGCCGTGACGAGATCGAGGCCGGTGCAATGGCTGCCGACGATGACGAGATGGGGCACCCGCACATGCGGCGTGAACAGCGTTACCTCGGCTTCGGTGCCAACAGGCAGCTGGTCGGCGAGCGCGTCGATGCGCAAGAAGCCGTCGGCCTGCGCGAAGGACGTGATCGCGCCGGAGCCCTTGCCGGTGGGATAGGCGATCAGGCCGTCCTTGCCCTCGACCAGCGAGACCATGACGAATTCGGTGCGGCCGAGCTCGGAGGCGATGCGCACCGGCACGGTCGCATTCACCTTGGCATCGGAGCGCGGCGGCAATCCGGCCATCCTGCGCAACACCGGCACGATCATGTCGTGGAAGGTGAACATCGCCGAGGTCGGAAAGCCCGGCAGGATCACCACCGGCTTGCCGTCGCACACCGCGAGGCACAGCGGCTTGCCGGGCTTGAGCGCCACGCCATGGGCGACGATGCCGGGCTGGCCGAGCCGGCCGATGATGCGATGGGACACATCGCCCGCGCCCTTCGACGTCCCGCCGGAGAGCACCAGCATGTCGGCATCCCTGAGCGCGCTGCGCATGGCGGCTTCGAGCTCGGCCTCATCATCGGGAATTGCGCCGAGGAAGATCGCATCGCCGCCATTCTCATCGATCGCAGCCGCGACGATCGCGCCGTTGGTGTCGTAGATTGCCGCGGGCGCAAGCGCCTCACCAGGCTGCACCAGCTCATCACCGGTCGAGATCACCGCGACGCGTGGTTTGCGCGCGACCTTCACCTCGGCAATGCCGCAAGCCGCCAGCATGCCGATCTCGCGCGAACCGACGATCGTGCCGGCGCGCAGCAAGGCTTCGCCGCGCGCGATGTCGGATCCCGCATAGGACACGAATTGCCCCGGCGACACGGCGCGGCGAACGTCGATCGCATCCGAGCCGGCCGGCTGGGTGTGCTCGACCATGACGACGGCGTCGGCGCCGCGTGGCAGCGGACCGCCGGTCGCAATCGGTGTCGCGGTTCCCGTTCCGACTTGCAGCTTCGACGCAGTGCCGCAGTGAATAATCTCGCCGTTCAGCGCGAGGCGAACGGGCGCGCCTTCACCAGCGGCTGAAAGATCGGCCGAGCGCACGGCAAAGCCGTCGACATTGGAACGGTCGAACGGCGGTACGTCGATCGGCGCGGTGATGTCTTCGGCGAGCGCCCCGCCGAGTGCATCGCCGAGTTTGCGCGCTTCGCTCGGGATCCGGCGCGGAAATAGCGCGGCTTCGAAACGCGCGATCGCATCCTCGCGCGACAGGATCTTGAGAAACTGCTCCTGTTCGAGCCCGTTGCGGTCGGGTGGCTTGGGGATCATCGTCATGCCGGAATTCCTATCATTCCTGCATCAGATAAGCATCGGCCGGATCGCCCGCCGCAAAACCCTCGTCGCCGGCGGGAATGAGCAGCCATGCGTCCGCACGGGCAATCGCCTGGAGCGGCCATTCGCCCACGGCAAGCGGCATCCATGCTTTATGTTCCTCGACCAGCAGAGCGATCTCGGCGATGCCGACACCGGACGCGATTTTGCGCGCGAGCGGCAAGGTCACCTGCCGGCGCAGCTGTCGCGCCGACAGGCGATCGACGAGCGGACGCACGAGCGCGAACCAGGCCGCGAGCGCTTGATCCGGCGAACCCGGCAAGGCGACGACGGGAACCTTTCCAAGGCGCCCAACCGCGACGGTGCGTCCGGGCTGGAGCGCAAGACCATGGGCGAGCACATCACCGTGCCGCGCCAGCGCGGTCGCGGCTGCATCGTGTCGGCCGACACCGCTACCGCCGATAGTCAGCAGGAGATCGCAGGCGGACACATCGAGCGCTTCTGCGACCGATGCTGCATCCCGGGCGGCGGCTTCGCGCAGTTGCACCTCCAGCCCGGCGGCGCGCGCGATCTCGGCAATCATATGCATCGTCGCCGTGGCGCCCGGTACATTCACGACAAGCAGTCGCGGTCGCCGCACCCTCAGCCGGTTCAGTCCGGCAACACGCGCGAGCAACAGAGCGGCCGGAGTGACCGGATGCCCTTCTGCCATCACAGGCGCGCGCCCGGCGATGTCGCTTCCGGCCCGCCTGACACCCTGTCCGGGCACGCCCTCTGCGAGCACCTGCACCAGCGGGCCCGATGCATCGACCGCGTCGGCATCGAGCACGGAATCGCACCCCGCAGGCATCGCATCGCCAGCTTCGACCCAGGCAGGAGCCTCTGTGAGCGGCAGCGGCGAATAGGCGGACGCGCCGACGAGATCGTTGGCGCGCAACGCCCAGCCATCAGCGACCGCAATGTCACTGGACGGATACGCGACCAGGGAAGTACCCGCCCCGATACATCCCGCTGCCTCCGCCAGTTGCAATTCCACCGGCGCGACCGGACCAACGTCCCGCAGCAACGCAGCGAGCGCAGCGTCGAGCGGCGTCAGCGATGGCGGCAGGCGCTGGGTCATGCGCCATGATGGACCACGCCTCGTCCGGTTTGGCAACCGCCCGCCATGTCGAGTTCAGCCGCCGGGCTTTTCCGCATTGGGAAAGTACAATTGCTGTCCGTCGACCTTGTAGCCGGCAATCGCCGCCTGTCCCTCGGACGAGACCAGCCAGTCGACGAAGGCCTGCCCCAGTTCCTTCTTCACGCCCGGAAATTTTTCGGGGTTCACCAGCATCACGCCGTACTGGTTGAGCAGCCGCTTGTCGCCTTCGACGACGATGTCGAGATCACCGCGCTCCCTGAAGGCGATCCAGCTGCCACGGTCGGACAGCACATAGGCGTTCGCCGCGCGTGCGGCATCGAGGGCGGCCGTCATGCCCTGCCTGGCCTCGCGATACCAGGCGCCCTTGGCCGCGGCGATGTCGATGCCGGCGACGATCCAGAGCGCAAGCTCCGCCGCATGGGTACCGGAGCGGTCGCCGCGCGTCACGAATGCCGCACCCTTGGCCTCGATCGCCTTCAGCGCAGTCGCGATGTCCTTGCCCTTGACGCCGGCAGGGTCGCCCTTCGGCCCGATCAGCACATAGTCGTTGTACATCACGTCGTAGCGCTTCACGGCAAAACCGTCGGCAACGAACTTTTCCTCCTGCGGGCGCGCATGTATCAGCACGACGTCGGCTTCGCCTTTGCGCGCGCCATCGAGCACCTCGTCGGCGCGCCGCGCGATCACCTTGACGTCGATGCCGGTTTTGGCGCGGAAGACCGGCAGGAGATGATCGAGCAGGCCGGACTCCTGCGTCGACGTCGTCGTCGCCAGGACGATCGCGCGGTCCTCCGCGGACGAGGTTGCAACGCCCGCGGCGAGGCCGCAGAGAAGCGCGAAGAGAGCGGAGAGACGGCGGACGGCCATAAGCGGGTTCCATTGGACAGGACACGATCATGATGACCGATTGCGCCGCACTGATGACGCGCGTTGCCTGTCGGCACCCGCCGAAGACAACAAGAGATAGAGTGGAAGCGGAACCACCACCAACGGCGGCTCCTGCCGAACGCCCCGCGCATTGCGTAATCGCACGACGATCGGGAAAGTTCGGCAACGCATTGGTGCGCATGTCGATTGCGATCGCAAGGCCCGCACCATTTGCGCGGTGCAGATTGTAAACCCAATACGAAATCGCCGGTCAGCATGTGTTGCAAAGCAACGAGATGATCAGGCATGGTTCGCACGGACCAAAATTGAACTGCAGAATTCCACCTGCGACGAACGTTCAAAAAGAAGCAAGAATTTGCATAGGAATGCAGGATGGAATTCCTGACGACAAGCGAAGCCGCTGACTATCTCCGGCTTGGCGAACGTAAACTCTACGAACTCGTCACCAACGGAGCGATCCCCTGCACCAAAGTGACCGGCAAATGGCTCTTCCCGCGCCATGAGCTCGATCTCTGGGTGCTGTCGGGAATGGCGCGTCCGGCCGGCATGCTGACGGCTGAGCCGCCACCCGTCGTCGGCGGCAGCCAGGACGAACTGCTCGACTGGAGCCTGCGTGAATCCGGCTCGGGCCTGGGATCGATGAGCGAAGGCAGCGCGCGCGGCCTCGAGCGCTTGCAGCGCGACGAAGTGATGGCGGTGGCGATGCACTTCCACAGCCTCGATACCGAGGGCAATCTTGCCGCTGACGCCAGCGCGACGGTGCTGCGTGACGCTCCCGACCTGCATGATGCGGTGCTTGTCGCATTCGTGCGCCGCGAGCAGGGTCTCGTGCTGCCGCCGGGCAATCCGAAGCGGCTGCGCGGCCTGTCCGACGTGCTCTCGCTCGGTGCCAAGATGGCGATGCGGCAACAGGGCACGGGCGCGCAGATGCTGCTCGACGTGCTGCTGACGCGCGCGGGCGCCTCGATGCGCGATCTGCGGCGGATCGAGACGCCGGCGCTCACCGGGCCCGATCTCGCCGAAGTGGTCCGCGCAGGGCAAGCCGATTGCGGCGTCGCGACGCGCGCGGCCGCGCGTTCGGCCGGGCTCGATTTCGTGCCGCTGGTCTGGGAGAATTTCGACCTTGCGATGCGGCAGCGCAGCTATTTCAGGCCGCCGATGCAGGCCCTGATCCGGTTCCTCAGCGAAAGACGGCTGCGGCAGCGCGCCGAGGAGCTGACCGGCTACGATCCCTCGCCGGCCGGACAAATCCGCTTCGCGGCCTGAGATTGACGCCCACCCCAAAATAGTTGCAAAAGAAACCAATTCAGCCGGGCTGCACCCGGCAAAAGCAACTTCGGCCAACGCGCCGGATCAGGGGAGGACTAGCGTGAATCCAATTCGATTTGGACTGCCGGTCGCGGCTGCGCTCGCGGCAGTACTGCTGCCGGGCGCAGCATCAGCACAGGTGTCCGACGACATCGTCAAGATCGGCGTGCTCACCGACATGAACGGTCCCGCTTCCGCGCCGACCGGCCAGGGCTCGGTGACCGCGGCGCAGATGGCGATCGACGATTTCGGCGGCACCGTGCTTGGCAAGCCGATCAGCATCGTGGTCGGCGACCATCAGCTCAAGGCCGACATCGGCGGCGCGATCGCGCGGCGCTGGTACGACGTCGACCAGGTCGATCTGATCGTCGACGTGCCGGTCTCCGCGGTCGGACTCGCGGTGCAGAACATGGCCAACGAGAAGAAGCGGCTGTTCATCACCCACTCCACCGGCACCGCGGATTTCCACGGCAAGTTCTGCTCGCCTTACGCCATGCAATGGGTGTTCGACACCCGCGCGCTCGCGGTCGGCACCGCGGACGCCGTGGTCAAGCGCGGCGGCGACAGCTGGTTCTTCATCACCGACGATTACGCCTTCGGCCACTCGCTGGAACGCGACGCCTCCAGCGTCATCACCGCCAATGGCGGCAAGGTGCTGGGATCGGTGAAGCCGCCGCTGGCAACGCCTGATCTCTCCTCCTTCGTGCTGCAGGCGCAGGCCTCCAAGGCCAAGATCATCGGCATCGCGGCGGGCCCGCCGAACAACATGAACGAGATCAAGACCGGCTCGGAGTTCGGCGTATTCAAGGGCGGCCAGCAGATGGCGGCGCTGCTCGCGCTGATCACCGACATCCACGGCCTCGGCCTGCAGGCCGCGCAAGGCCTGTTGCTGACGACCTCGTTCTACTGGGACATGGACGACAAGACGCGCGAATGGTCGAAGCGCTATTTCGCCAAGATGAACAAGATGCCGTCGATGTGGCAGGCCGGCGTCTACTCCAGCGTGATCCACTATCTCAACGCCATCAAGGACGCCGGCACCGACGATCCACTCAAGGTCGCCGCGAAGATGCGCGAAAAACCGGTCGAGGATTTCTTCGCCCGCAACGGCAAACTGCGCGACGACAATCTGATGGTGCACGACCTCTGGCTGGTGCAGGTGAAGACGCCGGAGGAGAGCAAATATCCGTGGGACTATTACAAGATCCTCGCGACCATCTCGGGCGACAAGGCGTTCGGCCCGCCGGACCCGGCGTGTTCGATGGTGAAGAAGTGACGATCGTTTAAAGCGATCGTCATCCCGGGGCACGCGAAGCGTGAACCCGGGATCTCGAGATTCCGGGTTCGGTGCTACGCACCGCCCCGGAATGATGGCCGCTTCAGGCGACCGTCACTTCACCACGCCGATCTCGCGAAAGTATTTCATCACGCCCGGATGGATCAGTTCCGGCTTCGGTGCCGCCGCAACCGTGTTCGACGCTGTCGTCTCGCAGGCCTGGGCCAGCTGCTTGCAGAAGGTCGCCTCGACCGCATGCAAGGTCTTAGCGAGGCGATAAGCGACATCGTCGGGCAGATCCTCGCGCGTCAGCACAAAACTCCAGGAGCCGAGCGAGGCGATCGGCGCGGCCTGCTTCGGATAGGAGCCGGCCGGCACCAGCAGCGGCTTGAGGAACGCATGCTTGGCGCGGATGCGGATGATCTCCTCCGCGCTCGGCGCGATGAAGCGTGCGCCTGACGGGCTCGAAGCCACCGCGGCAAAGCCGGGCCAGCCGATGCCGGCGCCCCAGAGCGCTGCGGCGCGGCCGTCCTCGACCATCGCGGGACCATCGCCGGCGCGGTCGAGATAGATCGCCTTGAAGTCTTCGTCCTGCTTCAGGCCAAGCCCATCCAGCACATAGCGCGCCAGGATCGGCAGGCCCGAGCCCTTGGCGCCGAACGCAACGGGCTGTCCGACCAGATCGCGGATGGTCTTGTAGGGACTGTCGGCGCGCACCACGAACATGCCGGGATTGGAATAGATCGCCGTGAGAATCTTCAGCCGCACCGGTGCGCGGCCGATGCCCGCGAACGCCTCGTAGGCCGGCTCGCCCGCGACCAAAGCGAGATCGAGCTCGCCTTTTTCCAGCAGCGGAATGTTCTCGTTGCTGCCCTTGGTGTTGCGGGGGGCGATGGTGATGTGCGGATCGGCCGCGTTCATCGCTTCCGCAAACGCGTTGCCATAGAGCGGGAAGCCGCCGCCGGGCGTCGCGGTACCCAGACTGAGTGTCGTGGTCGGAATGGCGTTGCCTCCGGTTTGAGCAGCGGCGGGGCTCGAGAGCAACGCCGCGCCAACAAGAATGGTGATTGCGAATCTCATGATGAGTCCCGGCAGGCCTGCGTCAACACCGACTTGCGGCGATGTAGGCAGCGGCCCGTTTTTGTGGAAGTGTGCAGCCCAACGACAATAGAACAATGGGAGACGTCATGTTGCGAATTTTGCGTAACGGTTTTTTTGGGCTCACGATCATTTCAGCACTTTTCGGCGCCTCCCCTCCCGCCTCCGCCGCCTATCCCGACCGCCCCGTGCACTGGATGATCGGCTTCGCCGCCGGCGGCCCGGTCGACATCGTGGCGCGGATCATGGCGCAGGCGCTGTCTGATCGGCTTGGCCAGCAATTCATCGTCGAGAACAAGGCCGGCTCCGGCGGCAACATCGCGGCCGCGGCCGCGATCAACGCGCCGGCCGACGGCTACACGCTGCTGTTCGTCGCGCCCAACAACGCGATCTCGACCTCGCTCTACAAGAAGCTGCCGTTCGACTTTTTGCGCGACACCGTGCCGGTGGCGAGCATCATGCAGCTCACCAACATGCTGGTGGTCGCCAACGCATTTCCGCCGAAGACGGTCCAGGAGTTCATCGACTATTGCAAGGCCAACCCCGGCAAGATCTCCTATGCCTCGTCCGGCAACGGCACCTCGGTGCACATGTCGGCGGAGCTGTTCAAGGCGATGACCAAGTGCGACATGATCCACGTGCCCTATCGTGGATCTGCGATCGCCTTCCCCGACATCATCTCCAACAAGGTGCAGCTGATCTTCGACAACCTTCCCTCCGCGCTCGAGCAGTCGCGCGGCGGCAATGTCCGCGCGCTCGGCGTGACCTCGCCGCAGCGCTGGCCGACCGTGCCCGAGGTGCCCGCGATCGCCGAGACCGTGCCGGGCTTCGAATCGGTCGGCTTCTACGGCATCTCCGCGCCGAAGGGCACGCCACCCGAGATCATCGAGACCCTCAACAAGGCCGTCGGCGAAGCGCTGAAGGACCCGAAGGTGATCGCGCGGCTGACCGAGAACGGCGGCATCCCGAAGCCGATGACACCGGCCGAGTTCGGCAAGCTGGTCGCGGACGAGACCGCGAAGTGGAAGAAGGTGGTGGAGTTCGCCGGGGTTTCGGTGGACTAGGACCGTTGACTGACGGCGTCGTCCGCCTGCGGGCACGACATGCGGGGGATCCAGCGATCCCCCGCACACCAAAATTAAGAAAACAACCCCATGCACAGTAGACGGGGCCAGTGATTTCAAGGGGTTACGGAGATGATGCGACAAGCCTCGGCAGAGCCGAGTTGACCCGTCGGGCAAAACAGGTTTATAAGGGCACAATCGCAAATTTCGGATATTCAAAAACCGCTCGCGTGGCCGCGCCGGCGTTCCGCGCCGCCCGCGCCAGCATTGCACCCCCGCCCCCATCCCTGTAAACGAACCGCGCACCGTTGCCGGCCGCGCACTCCAGCGGCCGTCTCGCGGCGGGGCCTGTAGCTCAATGGTTAGAGCCGGCCGCTCATAACGGTCTGGTTGCAGGTTCAAGTCCTGCCGGGCCCACCACGCTTCGCCCTGCGGGCTACGCGTGGCGCAGCCACGCGGAGAACGCAGGGCGAAGCGTGGTGTCCGGCGTAGCTAGAGCGCAGCGGAAGCGAAGACGGACTGCAAAAATCAGTTATCCTGCCTCTCCCGCTCCTGCCTCTCTCATTTCAGGACTGAACATGCGCAAGCTTCTGGCGATTTTGGTGATCTCGTGCTGGGCCACTCTGGCTCACGCCCAAAAGGCCGACCTCGTTGTCACGAACGCAAAGATCGTGACGCTGGACCCCGCATCGACCATCGCGCAGGCCCTCGCCGCCCGCGACGGCAAGATCGTCGCCGTCGGCGGCAACGACGCCGTGGAAGGCCTGATCGGGCCTGCGACGCGCCGCGTCGACGCCGGCGGACGCACCGTCATCCCGGGATTGATCGATTCCCATATTCACGCCGTGCGCGCCGGCCTCACCTACGCAACCGAGGTCAACTGGATCGGCGCAAAGACGATTCCCGAGGCCATGGAACGCTTGCAGCAGGCAGCAAAAGCGCGCCCGGCATCCTGGATCATCGTGGCCGGAGGCTGGAGCGAATTGCAGTTCGCGGAGAAGCGGCGGCCAACGCTGGCCGAAGTGATGTCGGCCGTTCCTGATAATCCGGCCTACATCCAGCTGTTCTATTCGGCGCTGCTGATGACGCCGAAAGCCCAGCAAGCGCTCGGGATCTCAGCGGATCAGCTACCGGCCGGCATCACCTCCGAGCGCGCCGCATCGGGCGAGACCACGGGCTGGTTCAACGGCTCCATCGTCAGCATCTCCGCGCTGTTCGATCGCCTGCCGCGGCCGACTTTCGAGGACAATGTCGCCGGGACCCGGCAGTTCTTCACGGAGCTCAATCGCCTCGGCATTACCGGGCTCGTCGATCCCGGCGGCTTCAGCATCTATCCCAGCCATTACGCCGCCCTGCAAAAGCTCTGGCGTGAGAAATCACTGTCGGTGCGGGTCGCCTACAGCCTGTTCGCCCAGAATGTCGGCGCGGAGTTCGAGGAGTACAAGACTCTCACGCCGTTCCTGCCGATGGGATTCGGCGACGACATGCTGCGCTTCAACGGCATCGGCGAGCGGATCACCGGCGCCATGTACAACAACAACGCACCCGATGCGGCCGCCAAGAACAAGTTCCTCGAGATCATTCGCTGGGCGGCCAAACAAGGGCTGACGGTCACCATCCATTGGCAGGAAGACAAATCCGTCCATCACCTCCTCGACCTCTATGAAGAGGTCAACAAGGAGATTCCGATCGCGCCGCTGCGCTGGTCCATCGCCCATCTCGACAACACCTCGCCCGAGACGCTGGCGCGGATGAAGGCCCTTGGCATCGGCTGGACCATGCAGGACGCCATGTATCTCGGAGGCGACCGCATCGTCGCGCAGGCGGGCGATGCCGCGCGCAGCATGCCACCGATCGTCACGGCGTTGCGCACCGGCGTCCATGTCGGCGCCGGCACGGATGCGCATCGGGTCGCATCCTACAATCCGTTCGTCGCGCTGCAATGGATGCTCGACGGCAAGACCGTCGGCGGCCTGTCGACGCGCGGCCCGGACCAGACACCCAGCCGCGAAGAGGCCTTGCGCCTCTACACCGTGGGAAGCGCCTGGTTCTGCTTCGACGAGACCCGGCGCGGCACGCTGGAGACCGGCAAGCTCGCCGACTTCGCGATTCTCGACCGGGATTTCATGTCGGTGCCCGTCGAGCAGATTGGCGCGACGGCGTCGCTGCTGACGGTCGTGGGTGGCAAGGCCGTTTATGCGGCGGATGTTTTTGCGAGCGTGAAGTAGGAGCTGCGCAAACCTTCTGAACACGTCACTCGCAACGAATAGTGACAACCGTCTATCGCCTTAGACTTTTTGACTGAGTGCCTCGATACCTTCGGGCGCAAACTCCTCTTGCCCTCGCGCATCGGTTGCGCTTGCATGATCTTTTTCCTTGGGGGAGGAATTTCAGCATGCGCATTTTAGCGATAGCGGCAATTTGTGTCGCACTGACCGGATGTATGACCGCCGGCGAGACGGTTTCCTTTAAGGCGTCCAATCCACAACAGCAGGCACTCATGCGAGACGGGCAACCTGCTCTCGTCTCTCGTCAGAAAGGCTCACTCGTACTCGTACGCCCCGCCTCGCGACAGCTCCAGATGAATGGCCGGCCAGTATTCGTTGTCGGCATCAATAATCTAGTCCGTCAGCCCATGGATTTCCGGGTTGCTCAGGTTGAGGCAACACAGCACGTCGCTGGTTCCGACTTTGAGATGAAGATCGTCACTTATGAAATGTTGGTTCAGGAGGAGAAGAATCGCCAGGTCGCCGCGGCTTTGTTGACCGGTGTAGCAGCGGGCGCGAACGCATATAGTGCTTCCCGCGCTGGGTACGGCACTTATACGACACCGCACGGTCGCACAGGGACCTTCTATAGCCCGACGGCAGCGGCTATCGCGCAAGGTAATGCCGCAGCGCAGAACGATGCCATGATTTCAGCAACAGTGGAGACCGGTCAGCGCAATATGGCCGTGCTTGAGCAATCGGTGATCAAAGACAACACTCTGATGCCGGGCGAATGGTACGGAGGTCAATTGCATGTTGCGCCACCAACCGACCAAGGCGATGGCGGACCGAAGTCTTACACGATCATCATAACGGTCGGGACGGACCGCCACGTGATCGATGTTTCGCAGGCTAGAGCAGGCGTGTGAGCCGCTCTCTCGCGGTACCGTTCTCCCGCGACGAACGTGACTGCATTCGCCGCCTCGATAACGGTGACTAGCGCTCGACTGGCCCAACCAGGTTCGCGAACTCGAGGGCTTATGAATTGAATTCACTATCATATATGGGTGCCGTTATCTCCCGAGCACCTTTACTAAATCGCGAGCGCTTGTAATAACACCCTCATTAGTTGATAAACATTGCAGATCAACTAAACGCGGCGGCTTCGGAAAGGCGCGATTTTGACAATTCGCAAGGTAAGAAATATCGCCAACTTCATTGACGCCTTGAGAGCCGATCAGGACGGCAGCACGAGATGGTTTCGTGGCCATGCCAACGCCAAGTGGCCGCTACTGCCAGGAATTATGAGGTCCAAGCCAGGGCTCACGGAAGCGTCTGCGCTGGCGCGCTTTAAACAAAGTGCGGCCATGCTAACCGACCGAACACCAAGCACCGCCTTTGATTGGACGTTCTTGATGCAACACTATGGTGTGCCAACTCGGCTGCTCGACTGGACCGAGAGCCCTCTCGTCGCTCTATTTTTTTCCGTCGATAACCTTGAGAAGCACAAAAATACCGATGCTGCGGTTTGGTGTCTCAAGCCGACCGCTCTCAACGAAAATGCCAGCATCTCTAATCCGCTCGAAGCTAACTACATTCCGTCGTTCGAAGCCCCAGAACTCGGCCCCTACGCGACAGAAAAACTCAATGTACCAAACGTCGGCCTCCTGCCGGTCGCAACGATCGCGACCCGAAATAACCCTCGAATCCAAGCGCAGATGGGCACTTTCACTATTCATCACACCAAGAAGGTTGCAATTGAAGCCGTGGGCGACAAGTCGCATGTGACCAAGTACGTAATCCCCAGCAATGCGCGCGAGACAATCCGGAGAGAACTAAAGTTGCTGGGGCTCAACCAATTCAGCCTCTTCCCCGAACTTACCAGCGTCGGATTTATTCTTCGGGAGATGATGGCATGAGTTACGTCGAAACAGCCTCGATGAAGAACAGTACCATTATGTTCCTTTACTCGGAGCGCGACGATATAGACATGTCCCCGGACTATCAGCGCATGGGCGGCATTTGGACTCTTGAGAAACGTCGTCTGCTTATCGACTCTATCTTGAATGACTACGACATCCCCAAGATTTATTTTCATTCGTTGACCACCTCTACAGCGAAGAAAACCGGCAAGCGCTTCGCCGTGATTGATGGTCGACAAAGGTTGGAGGCGATTTGGGGATTTATGGATGGCAAATTTACGTTGTCGCCAGACTTCGAGTATCAACGGGACAAGTCGTTAGATTTAGCTAAACTCAGCTACGCTGATATAGCGAAGCAACATCCAAAGATCAGGGTTAAATTCGACTCGTTTGTCTTGCCGGTCGTCACCGTCGCAATTCAAGACGAAGACCTAGATCTGATTGAAGACATGTTTTCCCGGCTTAACGAAGCCGTGCCGCTCAACGCAGCAGAAAAACGAAATGCGTTCGGTGGCCGCATGGTCTCAATCATTACCGATTTATCAAAGCATAAATTTTTTACTGAGAAAGTACGATTTGGAAATGGCCGCTATCAGCACAAAGAAGTCGCTGCCCGTTTTCTTCTCATTGAAGAAAGCATTAGAGACCACTCGAACCTAGTCGACACCAAGAAGGTCTACTTGGATGCGCTGGCCCACCGTTATCACACGAAGGAAAAAAAGAAGGCGCTGGAGTTGAAGGCGACGGTGGCATCGACCCTCGATGCTATGAGTGAGGAGTTTACGAACAAAGATGAATTGCTGCAGGCGCAAGGCATTATGGTAGTCTACTATTTGCTTTTCAAAGGCGCCCTGGAGGCCGGCCAACTAAGTCACATTACCAGAAGGAAGCTTCTCAATTTCAGGCTAAAATTGGCTGAGAATCGGGAGGAGGCAGCTAACAACTACCCATCCGCATCATTCGAACTTCTCGAGTTTGATCGGCTAAATCAGCAAGGTACGAACGATGCATCGAGCATCAAAGAACGCTATAGAATTCTTTCCAACTTACTCAAGGTACCGCCACTCAAATTCGAGGGTGTAGTCACGGAGAATCAATAATGGGCGCTCGCATGGAGCAGGCCTAACGGTGGCAATAGGCTCAATGGGCCGGCCGCATGGATTCGGAGACTCTGGATCAAATACAGCCGAGCGCTGTGACTACATCGGAATGCCAATAGAGCGCATAGACACTCCTCCCGTTTCACCTCATACTCCCTCTGCATCACTTTGTTCTCCGAGCAAAGGAGCCACGCATGTACGCCAACATCCTCTTGAGCACGGACGGCTCCGACGTCGCGCGAAAAGGCGTCGAGCATGGCATTGCGCTGGCGAAGGCCCTGAACGCCAGGCTCACGATCATCACCGTGACGGAAGCGCTGCAGATCGATTATGGCAGCGGACACGCCTCGGGATGGATTCCGACGCAGGACGAGATCGACAGTTTCGACGCGGCCAGCAAGGCCCGTGCGGGCAAGGTTCTCGACGAGGCGCGCGCGATGTCGGAGCAGATCGGCACGGCTGCGGAATTCCTGCATGTTCCGAATGCGCACCCGGCGACGGCGATCATCGAGACGGCGAGGTCGAGGGGATGCGACCTGATCGTCATGGCGTCCCACGGGCGTCGCGGCCTCAGGAAGCTGTTCCTGGGCAGCCAGACATCCGAGGTGCTGGTGGACGGACGCATTCCGGTGCTGGTGGTGCCGAAGCCGGCATCGGTGTAGGGCTTACCGGCACCGCTCGGCTGCTCTGCTGAGCACCCGCACAAGAGCGCCCTCTGGCGGCAGGAGAACTTCATGACGAGTGAAAAAGGTCCGAACATCAAGAAGAAGCAGAAATGCAAAAACTGTGAAGGCAAGGGCCTGCTCAAGAAGGGCGACAAGGTGGTGAAGTGCCAGCGCTGCAAGGGCACGGGCCTGCGGTGACGTCGAGGCGATCGCCCCTCGGATACCCTGAATGTCGCGACGGCCACCGTTTCGATGCCTGCTATCGGGCACGGCTGGCTTAAAAACGGAAGCTCCGACCGTCGGCAGCCACCGCAAGAACCAAATCGTCAGCGCCGCGTTATCCCCGCTACGGAGCCGTTTCGCGGAGGTCTCGCTATGGAAGACCAGAATCGGACAACCCTGGTTTTGAGCGCTATCGCCCTGGCGGTCGCCATTGTGGTCGCGTCTACGGTCACGATGGATCGCGTCAACACGCGCACAGCCAGTATCGACGCACCACCTGGCACGACCGGGCTTGCGCGGCCGCACCCGCCGCTGGATCGTGCGCCCGGTGAGCCGCTCCAGGTGACAGGCATGCCGTCCAGCGCGAGGCAGCGTCCCTGATTTGAGAATCGGCCGGGTCCGTCGGTGCGATGGCCGACCTGCTCCTGTCGCGACAAGCCCTGTCGAGACAAGTCCTGGACCAAAAGCGCAACGAAGCCGCTCTCAACTGGCTTTCTTGACCCGCGATCCCTTGAGGAAATCGGAAAAGGCCTTGAGGGTCGCCTCCGAGACGTGGTGCTCGATGCCTTCGGCATCCGCTTCGGCGGCCTCCCTCGGCACGCCGAGCGCGAGCAGCACTTCGAGAACCAGACGATGGCGCGCACGCACGCGCCTGGCGAGCGCCTCGCCCTTCTCGGTCAGGAAAATGCCGCGATAGGGGCGCGCCGTGGCGAGATCCTCGCGCTTCAGCCGCGCGATCGTGTTGATCGCGGTGGGATGCGACACCCCGAGCCGTCGCGCGATGTCGGTGGCGCGCGCCTCACCCGTCGACTCGATCAGATCGGCGATCAGCTCGACATAGTCCTCGAGGATCGCCGTCGACCGCGCGGTACGGGCCTTGCCAAAGCGCCGCGCCTGCGCCTGCTCCGTCGGGAGGGCATGCAGCGCGGCCTTGCGAGCAGGTGAAGCCTTCCGGCTCCTGGGAGAATCCGCGTTCATGGTCGGCGGACCATGGGCTCCCCGGCAGGACATTGCAAGGCGGCGATTGATCCTGTCGCCTTCCTGCAACAGCTTCGCAATTGCAACAGCCCCACCTTGACATCGTAGCCGATGCCTCGCAATTGTAGCTTTAGCTACATCTTGGTGTCTTTACTAAGCGTGTTGAAGGCGCGTTGGAGGTTGGGAATGCGTGTTTGCGTTGCTCGTCGGCCCCTGTTGGGCACGACGTCGGTCGCCTTGATCTGCCTGCACGGGATCGCGGCAGCCCAGACCGCCTCCCCTCCCGCCACCGACACGCCGTCAACCCCGCCCGCGACCCAGTCCCCGCCCGTGGCGCCGGACGCATCGAACGCGCAACCGCCCGCACCATCATCGCCGGCACAGGCCGGCGGTCCGGCGGAAATCGACATTCCCCAGGTGACGGTCGAGGGCCGGCAGCCCCGCGCGACGCGCCGCACTGGCAGCAACGAGCCGGCGGGCCGGCCAGCCCCATCGCGCCCGGCCCCCGCGCCTGCAACGCCGCCCGCGGCCGCATCCGCTGCCCCGCCCTTCGCGCCATCGGCGCTGACCGGCGACCAGATTCAGGCGAGCACGAGCCCGAGCTTCGGAAATCTGTTCTTCACCGCCCCCGGCGCGACCTCGGCCGGCCTGTCGACCCAGTCGTCGCGTCCTGTTCTGCGCGGGCTGTCCGACGCCAAGGTCAGGATCCAGGAAAACGGCATCGGCAGCGTCGACGTCTCCGACATCGCGCAGGATCATGGCGTGCCGCTCGATCCTCTGGCCCTTCAGAAAACCGAAGTGTTTCGCGGGCCGGGCGCGCTGCGCTTCGGCTCGCAGGCGGTCGGCGGCGTCGTCGACGTCACCAACAACCGGATTCCCGTTGCTGCGCCGGTCGGCGGCGTGGCCGCGGAGCTGCGGTCGGCCGTCACCTCGGTCGACAGCGGCTGGGAAAGCGGCCTGTTGCTCGACGCCGGCGCCGGCAACGCGGCCGTGCACGCCGACGTCTATGGCCGCGGCGCCCAGGACTATCGCGTCCCGAGCTATCCCTATCTCGTTCCGCCCGTCCCGGCGCCGGCCTTCAACGGACGACAGCCGAACTCCGCGATGCAGAGCGCGGGCGCCGCGATCGGCGGCTCCTATCTGTTCGACGGCGGCTATGCCGGATTGTCGATCTCCCGCTTCACCAGCGACTACCACGTCCCCGGCATCGCATCGGCCGACAGCCAGCAGCACAACGATCTCGAACAGACCAAGATCATGAGCAAGGGCGAGTATCGTCCCGACGCCACGGCGCTCGCCGCCGTCCGCTACTGGCTCGGCTACTCCGACTACCGGCACGACGAGATCGACGTCAACAAGACCGCTTTCGGGACTTTCCAAACCATCGGCGCGACGTTCAAGAACCGCGCGACCGAAGGCAAGATCGAAGTCGAGAGCCAGCCCGTCGCGACGCCGCTCGGCGCGTTGACCAGCATCGTCGGCGTGCAAGCCGCCTACCAGCGCCTCGATACGCTCGGCCAGGCCATCCTGCTGCCGGCGCAGACCACGACCGCCGCCGGATATCTCTTCGAGGACATGAAGCACACCGACACGCTGCGAACCCAGTTCGCCGCCCGCGTCGAATCCGTCGACGTCGCCGGCACCTCGTTCGGCTTTCCGTCGACCTACCTGCCGCCGCCGGGCCAGCCGACAAGCTCGGCGTCGCGCTCCGAGTTCCTGCCGACCAGCCTCAGCTTCGGCGTGATCAAGGATCTGCCGTCGTATCTCCAGGCAAGCGTGACGATGCAGCGCATCCAGCGCGCGCCACGCGCGCTCGAACTGTTCGCGAGCGGCCCCGACGATTCGGAGAAGACCTTCAAGATCGGCAATCCCGACCTGACCCTCGAGACCGCCAACACCGCGGAGATCGGCCTGAAGCGGACACGCGGCGATGTCAGGTTCGACGCCAACCTCTACTACACCCGCTACGACAAGTTCATCGTCGGCCAGGCGACCGGTAATTTCTGCGGGGCGACGTTTGCGACCTGCGCGGCCGGCGGCACCGGCGACTACATCCAGGTCGCCTACTCCCAGCGCGATGCGATCTTCCGCGGCGGCGAATTGTCGTGGCAATGGGACGTGTCGCCGCTCGCCGGCGGCATCTTCGGACTGGAAGGCCAGTTCGACATGGTGCGGGCCACCTTCACCGACGGCAGCAACGTGCCGCGCATCCCGCCGATGCGGCTCGGTGGCGGTGTCAGCTGGCGCAGCGACGCCTGGTATGCACGGCTGAACCTGCTGCACGCCTTCAGGCAGAACGACTTTGCGCAGTTCGACACGACGACCGACGGCTACAATCTGCTCAAGCTCCAGATCGAGCACCGGCAGCGCTGGAAGGATTCGCCCTGGGGCGCGGTGGAATTGGCAACCGGCCTGATCGGCGACAATCTTCTCAATGCGGACATCCGCAACTCGGTGCAGTTCCACAAGGACGAGATCCTGCAACCGGGCCGGACCGTCAAGCTGTTCCTCAATGTCAAATACGGCGCCGACGCGCCGGCGAATACGAGAATTGGCGCCGTGCGGGCACAGGACACGCCGTCGATCTTCCGCAAGGCGCCCGCGACCGCCTCGTGGGACTGGAGCGGCTTCTACGCCGGCGGCAATGCCGGCTACGCATGGGGTGCCGCAAGGACCCATGCGGGCTTCATCGACAATGCGAGCCAGAACCCGCTCTACGGCGAACGTCCGAGCGCCGGGCTCGATCATGCGGGCCTCGGCGTCCAGGCCGGTTACAACTGGACGATGGGGCGGATGGTTGCCGGCATCGAAGGCGACTTCGTCTACGCCAACCAGCACGGCCAGTCGTCGACGACGTGCCCGACGGCGGCCTGCAATGCGGCGCTGCTTCCGCTCGATGCCGCGACGACGGCCAGCATGACCTATCGGCTCGACTGGATGGCCTCGCTGCGGGGCCGCGTCGGCGTCGCGGTCACGCCGTCCACCCTCGCCTATGTCACGGCCGGCGTGCCGTTCGGGACCGTGAGTTCATCGGGATCGGTGTCGGGTTTCACCACGACCGGTGCCGCGACGACGACGCCCTTCAATGTGGATACATTCCGCTTCGGCTGGGCCGTCGGCGCCGGACTGGAAAGCCGGCTGTCCGGCAACTGGACCGGACGGATCGAGTATCTTCACGCCGATCTCGGCTCATTCCGCGCCACGCCGAACGTGGCCGGCGGCATGGCAACATCGTTCGATTCCGATGCCCAGGTCAGGACCGACACCGTCCGCGTCGGCGTGAACTACAAGTTCGCTGCGACGGTCGACAAGAACTGAAGCCAGCGACGGCGGTCCTACTTGACGGTGAAGCGGATCGGCAACCTCACCACGACGACGTTGCCGAACGCATCGGGCGGCGCAGGAAACGGCTGCGCGCGCTTCAGCAAAGCGAGAGCTTCGCCGTCCAGCGTATCAGAGCCCGAGCTCTGGATCACGCGGGCATCGCCGACCATGCCGCCATGGTCCAGCGTGAACCGGACCTGCGCGATGCCCTGCTCGCGGCGTGATCGCGCGGCGTCCGGATAGCGCTTGTTGCGTTCGACCAGTGCCGCGATCTGCGAACGCCAGGTCGCGAGCGCCTGCGAATCCCTTTGAGCCTGCAATCCCTGTGTCGGCGCCACCGCCACCGGCGCGACGCGGTCCGGCAAGGTCGACGGCGCCGAGGTCGCGGCCGCGGCCTGTTGCTGCGGCGCGGCGTCCGGCTGCGCCTGGGTTCGCGCATCGACGACGGCCTCCGGATTGGCGGCCTGCGGAAGCTCGGGCGCATCGTCGGCCTGTGCGACCTCGGGCTTCGCCTCGGGGCGTGCCTCGGACATCACCTGCTCCGGCCCGGGCGGCATGTCGGTCGGCGTCGTCGATGGCGCGGCGGACAGCGGCGCAAGCTCGACCACCACCGCGCCCGCCGGCTCGGCCGGATCGAGATCGTCCGGCCGTTGCCACGTCGCGATCGAAGCGGCAAGCGCACTGTACATGGTCAGGACGGCGAGGCTGCTGAACGTCCAGCGCCTCAGGTCCGACGCATCTTCGGCAACGAGATGCTTCATGGTTCGGTCGTCTGCTCCAGCCCGACCAGCGCCACCTTCAGATAGCCGGCCGCGCGCAGCCCGTTCATGACCCGCATGATCTCGCCGTAGGGCACCATCTTGTCGCCGCGAAGAAAGACTCGCGTGTCCTTCTGGCCGTTGGTGGCGGCATCGAGCGCGCCGGCAAGCGCGGCACGGCTGACCGTCTCGTCGCCGACCGACAGGGAGAGATCCGGCTTCACGGTGAGATAGACCGGCTTGTCCGGACGCGGATGCGGCTGCGCGCTCGAGGCCGGCAGATCGACGGCGATGTCGACCGTCGCCAGTGGCGCGGCAACCATGAAGATGATGAGAAGCACGAGGATGACGTCGATGAACGGCGTCACGTTGATGTCATTGACCTCCGCGAGATCGCCGCCGGCCTGATCGAGATTGATCGCCACCAGCCTACTCCGCCGCCGCGAGCCGCAACCGCCTGGCAGCGAAAGTGCCGCCATCGAGATCCCGGCCTGCCAGGCGCGCGATCTCCGACGAGCTGTCGCCAAGCAAAGCGCGATACGCTCCGATCTGGCGGGCAAACAGGTTGTAGATCACCACCGCCGGGATGGCGGCGACGAGCCCGAGTGCGGTTGCCAGCAGCGCTTCCGCGATGCCGGGCGCGACGACCGCGAGGTTGGTGGTCTGCGATTTCGAGATGCCGATAAAGCTGTTCATGATACCCCAGACCGTGCCGAACAGGCCCACAAATGGACCGGTTGCGCCGATGGTCGCCAGCACGCCGGTGCCGAACGCGATGCGCCGGCTTGCAGCCGCTTCGATCTGCTGCAGGCGGGACGCGATCCGCGCCTTGATTCCGTCTCTGTCCATCCGATCGGTGCTCAGATCGAGTTCGGCGACGGTCCCCTCGAGCAACCGCGCGACAGGCCCCTCGCGGACGGCTTGCACCGCCTCGTCCAGGCTCCGCGCCACCGCGAGCTCGCGCAGGGCCCGCCTCACGTTGCGGCGTGCACCCAGCAGTTCGATCGTCTTGGACAGACAAACCGTGCAGGTCACCAGCGTAGCGAAAGCAAGCCCGACCATGACGGCCTTCACGACGATGTCGGCCTGCATGAACATGCCCCAGGGACTGAGATCGCGAGGGAGTGTCGCGACAGCCGCGCTCTCGGAACCCTGCTGCGCAAGCGCAGGCCCCATCGCGCCGATGAGGACAAACATGACCACGGCCGGGACGGAGCACGTCGCCTGACCGGTCGATCCGAAGCGACGGCGCATAAGTGTACGAAATTGCATCGGATTCCCTTTTCAGCTCATCTCACGTCTTATGCTTTAATCTGTAGCATCACCTACGACTTGCTGCAAATGCTAAGACGTCCCCGCGCGGGCCGGCCGGGCGCCTGCCACTCGGTCGGAAAGCCGCATAAATGCATGGGCTTGGAAACCACGTCCGCGATCCCGGCATCAGCCATGATATGACGCGCCACAGCGCCGGACGAGGGTCCAGGTCACCTCGATACCCGCACCGTCAGCGGAGATGCGCAACCGTCATTGACAGCGCTCGAACGGTCGCAGCGCGGCCGGGTTTCAAGGCCGCGGGCGGTTCGCGCTGGACCGTTGGCCTGGAAGGAAGCTTAGAAGCTCCCTCACCCCTCGACCCGCCACAGCCGCCACCGCTCCGGCACGCCCTTGAGCTGATGCGTGCCGTGATCTGCGAAGCGGATCGCGGACTGCGTCTTCAAGAGGTCCTTGACTGCGCTCGACACCAGGACTTCGCCGCCGCGCGCCTTGGCGGCGACGCGGGTGCCGATGTGGAAGGCGAGACCGACCATCTCGCCGCCGCTCATGGTGTACTCGCCGTGGTGAAGCCCCACCCTGATCTCGAGCCCCAGCGTGCGCACCGCCTTCTGGATTGCGCTCGCGCAAGTGACGCCGGCGGCCGGCAGCTTGAATGTCGCGAGCACGCCGTCGCCGGTCGTCACGACCTCCTTGCCGCGTGAGCTCTTCAGCTCCTTGCGAACGGCCGCGTAATAATGGCCCATGATTTTCGTCCAGCGCGCATCGCCGAGCTTTGCGGCCTTTGCGGTGGAGCCGACGATATCGACGATCAGGATGGTGGCGAGCGCCTGCTTGAGCTCGGCGCCGGCGCGTGCGGATTTGCGCTGGTTCGCGATCGGTCCGGCCAGCGGCTCATAGCGATGGTTGCGACGCCGCGCGATCGCGGCCCTGGCGTAATCCTGGGCGCGTTGCGCCGTGCCGCAGCGAACCGTCTTCTCCTGCGGCTGGCGCGACCAGGAGACCTTTCGCGCCTCGCCGGCGCCATGGACCTCCACGGCGCCCCACTTCAGGAGGACCACCGAGCCGGCGCGCCTGACGCACCACGCCTTCGACGTGTATCCCGACACGTTCGACCAATGGATTCCGATGCGAAGAAACTTTGGCATGAACACGCGGCCAGTCGAAGGACCATTTGGGCTACTCAAGCTCAAGCGTAATGATACACTCCCGCATTGGCAATACGATCCGCCGTCAGAACAAGTCCATTTGAAACCAGAGCCATGATGCAGAATCCATTTCGCTATTTCTGTAAAGCCGCCTTGTTGTCCGCCGCGCTCGCCATCGCCGCCTCCCCTGACCTGGCGCGTGCGCAATCGGGAAGCGCCGGCGGCAGCATCGGCAATGACGAAAAATCGCTGTCCGGTTCGCGCGCGGCACCTGCGGCGGCCGAGCCTGCAAGGCCTGCACGACGCAGCAAGCCCGCGAACGACGAGCCCAGCCGCGCGCCGCAGAGAGGTGGCGGAGGCGGCAATTTCGACGGCGCGTGGACGCTCACCAGCGCCGGTGCGACCTGCGCCGGCTCGACCGACACGGTGGTCGTCACCAGCGGCAAAATGGTGGGGCAATACGGAACCGGTCAGGTCAGTCCGAACGGCGGCGTCTCCGGAACCGGCGCCGCCGGCGGCCTGAGCTGGACCATGTCCGGCCGGTTCTCGGGCCGTAGCGGTTCAGGGACGTTCCGGCGATCCGACGGATGCACGGGGACCTGGACCGGGGCAAAGCAGTAGCCGCGATCGGGCGGGCTTGCCGGGCCGCGAAACATTGTCGTTCGCGGGCGTGCGTTGCATGCGCGGAAAAAAGCCCGGCCTTGAAATGATCTGGCGGCTCATCCGTTCGAATGAGGCACGATCGTTCAGCCGTGAAAAGCGAACAGCTCGATCGGATCGCTGAAGCCGCGCACCTCGTATTGACCGACATGCTCGAGCTCGAACGCCGGCTCGACCTGCTCGGCGAAATCGCGCGACAGCAGCACCGGCCGTCCGACCTGCTTGGTGAGCGCCTCGAGGCGAGAGGCCATGTTGACGGCGGGCCCGATCACGGTGAAGTCGAGCCGGCTGGACGAGCCGATATTGCCGTACATGACGTCGCCGACATGGACGCCGATACCGTAGTTCAGCGGCGCGCGGCTCGTGGCACTGTTGCGCTCGTTCAGCGCGACCATCGCCGCCTTCGCCTCGGTCACCGCATGCAGCAGGTTGGCGCAGGCGTTCGGCTCGCTCAACGGGAAGATCGCGAGCAGGCCGTCGCCGATGAATTTCAGGATCTCGCCGCCGTGCCGCGCGATCGGCTCGGACATCGCGTCGAAATAATCGTTGAGCAGATCGATGACGTCGTCGCGCGGCCAGTTGTCGGAGATCCTGGTGAACTCGCGCAGATCGCAGATCATGATCGCAGCGCGCACCGTGGTGCCGGTGCCGCGCCTGGTGGCGCCGGCCAGGATCAGTTGGCCGGCGTGGGCGCCGACATAGGTTTCGAGCAGCGTGCGCGCCAGGCGGTTCTTGATGCGGATCTCGCTGACCAGCGCCAGCACCGGCAACAGGTTCTTCAACGCTGCGATGTGCGCGTCATCGAAACCGCCGGGCCGGTCGGTCGCGAAGGTGATGAGATGCTGCTTGCCGAGGGTATGGTAGAGCGGCCAGGCGACGTAGTCGGTCAGGCCGTTCGCGCGCATCTCGTCATAGAGCGCGTGCTTGCGGCCGAGCGCCGGGTCGCGTCCAAGTCTCTCGCGCACCTCGCTCGCGCCGTCCTGTATCTCGTTGGCGGCACTGCCGATATATTCGGAGCGCCCCCGCACGTCGAAATCGACCAGCGACGTCTCCGCCTCGCGCGCGCCGTCGGACCACTTGAAACGGGCCCCCAGCCATTGCGGGTGCTGGATCAGGATATGAAGCGTGGACCGTTTGAGCGGAATGCCCACCTGCTGAAGGCGGTTGCACATCTCGGCAAAGATATTGTCGATGAAGCGCTCGTTACGCGTGCCGTTGGTCAGCCAGTGGACAACGCCGTCGGACAGCGTAGCGGGGGGATCTTGATCAGGCGAGGTCATGTGGCACATATCGTGCTCCGGCCGTGCGGCGTCAACCTGGCCAGTTGCATGGATTATGCGATCGCCCGATCGGGACGGCCTATCGTTCAGGCGACGAGCCGAATCGATCCCAGCACGGCCAGCCCGGACACCAACGTCAGTCCGGATGCCCCGGTCAGCTCGACCCTCAGCGTGCCGCCGCCGGGAATGACAAATTCCTCGTTATTGAGGCGAATGCTGCAATCGCCGGAAACCGCATAAACCAGATGTGTGCCGACCGGCAACGACCGGTCGCCGGGCTGCCTCAGCGCCACAAGCTCGATCTCCACCGCGCCACGCCGGGCCATCAGGTTCACAACCTCGACGGGCCCGGCCTCAAGCTCGGTCACGATCTCCATCTCGCCGGTGAAGCGCACCGTCGTAAAAGGTTCACGCTCGTCGAAATCCTGCGTGGGCGACTTCAGCACCAGCCCACGCCCGCTGACCACCATCTGGAGCCGGTCGATGCCGGGCATGTAGGAGAACGGGCCGCGCGCCACGATCGGCGTCGAGGCGAAGCGCCAAAGCAGGCTGTCCCAATCCTTATGGGGGCTGCCTGCACGATGCGCATCCGCGATATCGGTGAAAACCCCGCCGCCGTTCTTCCAGGGCGAGCGGGTGTAATCTTCGGATTTGAGCAGCGTGGTTTTCATGGGGCGGGACTGTCCGGGAGGGCGTGCGCGGATGTGTTAGCACATTATCGTAGTCGGAATGGAGCGCAGCGCAATCCGGGCTACAGGCCCTCACTCACTCCTTGCCGCCTTTCAGCTTCGGCAGGGTCTCGACGATCTTCTGCTTGCCGTTGACGATTTCAGCCAGGAAGCTGGCGCGATCGATATCGCCGTTCTGGTCCCAGCTCGCCTCCATCAGCATGCCGGGCGCCTTGTCGGGCGTCAGCGTGAGACCTTTCATGGCCGCGCCAAAAGCCTTGCTGTCGAACTTGCCGATCCTCTCGGTGACGTATTTGACGAGGTAGACCGCGGTGTAGCCCTTGATGCCGTTATGGTCGGGCCGGTATTTGAAGCGCGCGCTGAATGTCGTCGTGAACGCCTCGATCGCCGGCGCCGGCGCATCGGCGGACAGACCGACATGGCCGCGCACGCCATTGGCGGCGGGCCCGGCGAGCTCGACCACCTTCTGGCTGAGCAGCGTGGTCTCGCCGAACAGCGGCGTCGTCAGGCCCTGCCGCCTGGCCTCGATCAGGAAGCGCGCGCTCTCCTCCTCGTTGGTGTAGACGAAGATCGCGTCGGCCTTGGCACCCTTGAGTTTGATGACGTCGGAGCCGAAATCGACCTGGCCCTGCTCGGTGGAGATGTCGGCGGCGATCTCGATGCCGCGCACCTTCATCTCCTTCACGAAATTGTCGTGGCCGCCCTTGCCGAAATCATTGTTGACCCAGAGAACCGCGACCGACTTCACCTTGAGCTTGTCGTGCAGATAATTGGCGATCTTCGGCATCGAGAATTGCTGGCCGAAGGCGGTGCGAAAAACGAAGGGGTTGCCCTGCGTCGTGATGTCGGCGGCCTCGGCGCCGACGATCTGCGGAATCTCGGCCTGTTGCGTCAGCGCCATGTTGACCTTGACCGAGCCGGAATAGATCGGCCCGAGCACCACATAAGGGTCTTTGTCCAAAACCTTCTGCACTTGCGCGCGCGAGATGCCGGGATTGCTCTGGGTGTCCAGATGCTCTGTCTGGATCTTGCGGCCGAGGATGCCGCCTGCGGCGTTGATCTCGTCGACGGCAAGCGCGACGCCGTCGCGCCAGTTGGTGCCGGAGACCGCGCCGGGGCCGGAGAGTTCGATGACGTCGGGGATGTAGACCGTGCTCTGCGCGCCGGCCGCACCTGACAACAGCGATGCCGCAACCGCGATGCCGAGTGTCCCTGCAAGATGCCTCATGATGTCCTCCTCCCCTTTGCTTTGTTTTTTATGATTGGTCGAAGCCGAGCAGCTTCGCCGGCGTTCGCCAGAGCAGGCGATGCTGATCGCTCGCGTCCGGAAACAGTTTGGTCAGCACCGCAAGCAGCGGACCGTAGTCGAGCCGTTCGGGTGCACGCAGGAACGGATAGTCCGAGCCCCAGACGCAGCGATCGAGCGTGAAGGCCTCGACCAGCGCAGCGATGAACGGCCAGGTGTCTTCGTACGGATGCGCCTGCCGCGAGAATTTATAGTGACCCGAGAGCTTGATGTGCGCGTCGCGCTCCCGGCCGATCGCGAGCAACGTCTGGAAGGCCCTGCCGCTCACGCCCTGCGCGACCGAGGGGCGCCCGCAATGATCGAACACCAGACGCACATTTGAATTCTCGATCAGCGGCAGCAGGTCGAGCAACTGATCCTGCTCGACCTGGATCTGAAGGAACAGGCCGAGGCTTGTCAGCTTCTCCAGCAGCGACGCTGTCTTGAGATAATAATCGGCGCCGTGGAACGGCACATTGAAGGCCACGCCGATGATGCCTGCGGCTTTCAAACGCTCCAGCTCTTCGATCTCGACGTCGTTCTCGACCACGGCGACGCCTTTGAAGCGCCCCCCGCCCTGCCTCAAAGTGTCGAGCAGGATGCGACTGTCGCTGCCGTATCCAGTGTTGGTGGCGACGACGAGCGCGTGCCTGACGTCGAACGCGTCGGACACGCGGATCAGCTGCGCAGCAGGCGCGATCTCCTGTCCGCTCGGGTGATACGGCGTATCATCGGCGTAAGGAAAACGGACGGGATCGATGGCATGGATGTGGCAGTCGATCCTGGGGGCCGCCGGCATTGTCATGGCACAAAGCTCCCGGCGTGGTTCAGAACGTCGCTTCGATCGCCTTGATCAGTTCGGGCGTCACGTCGGGCATCACGCCGAACCAGGCCTTGAAGGCAAGCCGCGCCTGGTTGAGCAACAGGCCGAGCCCGTTCACCGTGGTGCAACCGCGCGCGCGAGCCTCCGCCAGGAACAGCGTCTCAAGCGGCGTGTAGATGAGATCGGCGACGAGCGTTTCAGGCCTCAGGCGCGAGAGGTCGATCTCGAGCGCGCTCTTGCCGACCATGCCGCGGTCGGTGCAATTGACCAGCAGCGCGACGTCGGCGAGCGCGACGCCGCGATCGTCCCATGCAACGGCGCCGACGGCCGGACCGAATTCCGTCGCGATCGCCTGCGCCTTCTCCGCCGTGCGATTGGCGATGCGGATATCGCGCGCGCCGTTTTCGAGCAGCGCGACGACCACGGCGCGCGATGCACCGCCTGCCCCCAGCAGCAGAATCGGCCCGGCATCGCCGCGCCAATCGGCCTTGGCGTCACGCAGACTCTGCACAAAACCGTTGCCGTCATTGTTGAAACCGGAGAGCGTGCCGTCCTCTTCGACCACGATGGTGTTGACGGCACCGATGCGTTTTGCAGTTTCGTTGACGCGGTCGAGCAGCGGCATCGCCGTCTGCTTGTGCGGCATGGTGACGTTGCAGCCGCGGAAGCCGAGCGCAACCAGTCCGCGAAGCGCATCCTCAAGCCGTTCCGGCTTCACCGCGAGCGGCACATAGCTGCCGCGAATGCCGTGCGCCCTCAGCCAGTAATTGTGGACCACGTGCGAACGCGAATGCGCGACCGGCATGCCGATCACACCAGCCAGCCGAAATCCATCCTGCGACATGCTGCACTTTCCATCCCAAACCACGCCCTTCGGCGCGTGACCATGTTATTTGGTCATTTGTCCAAGATAATTAGAGGGAATGGCTAGCGGGTGCAATGTGAATCTCGGGGGGCGTCCTGTGGCCACAACCTCGGCGTCATCCTGAGGTGCGCGCCCTTGCGCGCCTCGAAGGATGGGCCTCGCGAACGCCTGTGACCCATCCTTCGAGGCTCCCGGCACGATGCTACGCATCGCGCCGCTCGCGCCTCAGGATGACGTTAAGGGGTGTGGTGGGCAGTAGCCCGGATGGAGCGCAGCGAAATCCGGGGCAGTTCGCGCGGAGAGGCGCCGGTCCCGGATTACGTTCGCTCCATCCGGGCTACGGACTCATGCGGCTTACGACTTTTCGCATCTACGAGCGAGACGTCATCCTGAGGTGCGCGCTCTTGCGCGCCTCGAAGGATGAGCTGCGAGCGCCTGTGGCCCATCCTTCGAGGCTCCTGGCACGATGCTACGCATCGCGCCGCTCGCACCTCCAGCGACAACCGCTTTGCGGTTGCGCGGGGATGACGTTAAGAGGTGTGGTGGGCAGTAGCCTCGATGGACCGCGCGAGCGGCTTACATCCCGCTCAGGCCGCTATCCACGGCAAGCGTCTGCGCGGTGACATACACGCTTTCGTCCGACAGGAAGAACAGCACGGCGTAGGCGATCTCCCACGCCGTGGCCTGGCGGCCGAAGGGGACGTGGCCCTTGCCGCGGTTGGGTCGGCCGGCACCGGCTTCGCGGCCGTTGGGGGTGTCGACGAGGCCTGGATAGACGAGATTGGCGCGAATACCGCGGCGTGCGCCGTGATGGGCGATGTTGCGCATCAGGCCGCCGAGTGCGGCTTTCGACGAGTCGTACACCGCCATCTGCGAACCCGCTTTCAGCGCGGCGATCGAGGAAATGAAGACGATGGCGCCGCCATTGTCGAATCCCGGCATCGCCGCACGGCAGCACAGCATGGGACCGCGCACGTTGACGTCGTAGATCCTGTTCCACTCTTCGGGGCTGACATTGTCGAGCCCGGTCTTGCCGAAGGTGCCGATGTTCAGCACCATGCCGTCGAGGCCGCCCATGGCGCGGTGGGCTTCGGCGATCATGCGTTGAACGTCGGATTCGCTCGTGACGTCGGCCGTGATCGCAAAGCCCTCGCCACCTTCGTCGGTGATGTGCTTGACGGTCTGCTGGGCGGAGGTGTGGTTGAGATCGGCGACGGCGACCTTCGCGCCCTCGCGCGCGCAAAGAATGCTCATGGCGCGGCCGTTGCCGATCGGATCGCTGGCGGCCTCGAACACGCGCTGACCGCCGCCGACGATCAGGATGCGACGCCCCTTCAGGCGCCCCCTGCCCGGCGCTTCGCCAAGCGACTCTGCGCTGGGTGGGCGGACGTAGCGTTCCGGCTTGCTGTCGGTTTCCGTCATCTCAAACGCCTACTTCTTGCCGCCGTCATAGACCTTCATGCCGGCCGCCGGATCGAGATCAGTCTCAGTCGCCTCGGTGAGGCGGGCCATCATCATGTAGAAACCGAGCGCGACGATGGATTCGACGATCTCCTGCTCGCTGAAATGCGCGCGGGCGGCCGCGAACGTCGCTTCCGGGACGCGAACGTTCTCGACCACCTCGCGGCCGAACTTCAGCAGCGCGCGCTCGGACTCGTTCAGCGCGGCGGAGTCGTAATCGCTGCGCTCGACCGCATCGATCTGGCCTTGCGTGCAGCCGACGCCAAGCGCGATCGGCACGTGCTGGCGCCATTCATAGGCGCCGCCTTCGAGCTGGGCGGCCTGGAGGATCAGCAGCTCGCGGTTGACCGCCGAGAGCTTCTGCTTGTGCAGGATCGAATTGCCGAGCCGCATCGCCGGGATCATGTTGGCCTCGGCATGGGCCATCATGCGAAAAATGTTGAGCTTGACCGGCATGCGGTCGAACGAGGCACGGATGTCGCCGCTCGTCGTCTTCGGATCAATCAGGGGCAGCCTTGCCACGCGTCTCTCCCTTGGGTTTTCGTTTCTTGCTGTAGTCTTCAGTGCCCGCCGCGATCAGCGACAGGAAAAAGGCGAGATAGCGGTCGATCGCCTCGATCACCTTCGGCCGTGGCGAGGGCGTCGCGCCCATCACGTAATGCTCGAGCCGGATATAGATCAGGCCGGCGGCGAACAGCCGTGCGGTCTCGCGCGGATCGGGCGTCTTGACCAAGCCGGCGAGCGCAAAACCGCGAAAATAGTCGGTCATCATGCTCTGTTCGCGCGCATAGAAATGATCGGCGAATTTGGCGCGGATGCCGGGCACGCGGTTGCGTTCGGCGGTGATGACCTTCTGGAACTGGTGCTCGCGCGGATCGGACCATTGCTCGACGAGGTCGAGCGCGAACTGCCGGCAAAACGCGGCTGGCTGGCGCGACAGCTGCTTGTAGCGCAGCTCTTCCAGCCGGCTCGCGGAGCTGGCAGGACCGTGCTCGCTGACGATCGCTTCGAGGATCGCGGCCTTGCCGGTGAAATGATTGTAGAGGCTGCTCTCGCGGATCCCGACGCGGCGTGCGAGCTCGCGCATCGAGGCGCCGCCATAGCCGCTCTGCGCGAACAGATCGAGCGCTTCGGTTAGGATGCGCTCGCGCGTCGTGGGCGCAGCCGCTTCCGCCGCGCTTGTCGTGTGGACAGCCATGATGGCTTGACTAACGAACGATCGTTCGCTAGTCAACCGTACGAACGATCGTTCGTTTCGCCAGTCTGGCGGCAACGATCGCAGCCCGCAAGTCCGCGGACGCTGTTCTCGCGTTTCAACTCCGCCCCAGTGAGAGGCGGGGAGCAATTTGGGGAGACGATTTCATGGCGCGCTTTGCCAGCCTTGGTGCGGCCTGCATCCTGTTGCCGCTGCTCGCAGCCAGCGCCGCCTCTGCCCAAAGCAAGTACGATCCCGGCGCCGACGACAAGACCATCAAGATCGGAACCACCGCGCCATTGAGCGGCCCGGTGTCCGCGTTCGCGCAGATCGCGAAATCGGCGGAAGCCTACTTCCGCAAGATCAACGACGACGGCGGCGTCAACGGACGGCGCATCCAGATGATCATCGCAGACGATGCCTACAGCCCGCCGAAGACGGTGGAGCAGACGCGACGGCTGGTGGAGAGCGATGAGGTGCTGCTGATCTTCGGCGGCGTCGGCACGCCGACCAACAGCGCCGTGCACAAATATCTCAACGACCGCAAGGTGCCGCAGCTCTTCTTAGGCTCAGGCGCCGCGAAATGGGACGATCCCAGGAACTTCCCGTGGACCGTCGGTTGGCAACCGACCTATCGCGACGAGGCCATCGCCTACGCGAAGTACATCAAGGCGAGCCATGCCAGCGCCAAGATCGGCGTGCTCTACCAGAATGACGATCTCGGCAAGGATTATCTGAAGGCGCTGGAGGAAGGGCTCGGCAGCGGCGAGGCGATCGTCGCGCGCGCCGCTTACGAGACATCTGCGCCGACGGTGGACACGCAGATCCTGCAACTGAAAACCGCGGGCGCCGACGTGGTGCTCGTCGCCGCGACGCCGAAATTCGCGGCGCAGGCGATCCGGAAGATCGGCGAGATCGGCTGGAAGCCCGTGACCATCATCTCCAACGTTTCGGCCTCGATCAGCGGCGTGCTGGAGCCGGCCGGCAAGGACAATTCCACCGGCGTGATCTCCAGCCAGTATCTGAAGGACGCCACCGATCCCGCGTCGAAGGACGATGCCGGCTACAAGGAATGGCTGGCGTTCATGGACAAGTACATGCCGGACGCCAACAAGAGCGACTGGCTCAACGTCTATGGCTACACCATCGCGCAGACGCTGGTGACGGTGCTGAAGGCCTCCGGCAACGACCTCACCCGCGCCAATGTGATGAAGCAGGCAACGACGCTCAAGGACGTCAAGCTGCCGATGCTGATCAACGGCACCGCGGTGAACAACTCGCCGGAGCGCTACACGCCGATGACGAGCCTCCAGCTGATCCGGTTCGACGGCACGCGCTGGGTGCCGTTCGGCGACCTCCTGAAGAACTGAGCCGATGCGGCAGGTCCAGATCGGCAGCATGCGGGTGGATCTCGTCAGCGAGATTCCTTCGCTTGCGTTCGACAAGACCTGGCTGTTCGCCAACGTCACCGACGCGGTGATCGCGGAGAACCGGAGCTGGCTCGATCACCGCTATATCGAGCCCGAGACCGGCCGCTTCATCCTCAGCCATCACTCCTATCTGGTGCGGACGCCGCGCTGGACTGCCATCGTCGACACCTGCTGCGGCAACCACAAACCGCGGCCGCGCGTGCCGGTGTGGAACGATCTCAACCAGCCGTATCTCGGGAACATGCAGGCGCTGGGTGTTGCGCCCGAACAGGTCGACTTCGTGATGTGCACGCATCTGCATGTCGATCACGTCGGCTGGAATACGCGCTTGATCGACGGCCGCTGGGTGCCGACCTTCCCAAACGCGCGCTATCTGATGGGGCGCGAGGAGTACCGCCATTTCGAAGCCGCGCACGAGGCCGCGCCGAAGAGCCCGGTCAATCACGGCTCATTCGAGGATTCCGTGCTGCCGGTGGTCGCGGCGGGCCTCGCCGAGTTCGTCGAGACCGACCATCGCCTGTTCAGCGACCGCGACGCCGCCCTGCGGTTCGCGCCGGCGCCGGGCCACACCGCCGGCAACATGCAGATCCACCTCAATGGCGGCCACGATCACGCTGTCATGTCGGGCGACGTCATCCATCACCCGATCCAGTGCGCCGCGCCGTGGCTGTCGAATGCCGCCGATGTCGATCCGGCCGCGGCGGTCGCGACGCGGATGGCGCTGCTGGAAGAGCTTGCAGACACGCCAAGCTATCTGTTCACCGGACATTTTCCGGCACCGACCGCGGGCCACGTGATCCGGCATGGCGAGGCCTACAGATTTCGTTTCGAAGATTAGGGAATGCCAACATGATGCTGCGCACCGTCACGCTTTCGTTTCTCGCGTTGCTGTCGGCAGCACTGCCGTCACACGCCGAAGATCCCGCGGCCTATCCCACCCGCAAGATCCGCATGCTGCTGCCTTACGCGGCGGGCGGCGGCGGCGACGTGGTCGGGCGGCTGCTCGCGGACAAGATGGGCAAGACGCTCGGACAGAGCATCTATATCGAGAACCACACGGGTGCTGCCGGCACGCTGGGCACGCAGATGGTCGCGACGTCTGCGAATGACGGCTACACCATCACCGTCGGCGGCATGACCACGCATGTGCTGGCGCCGGCGATCTATCCGAAGCTGCCCTACGATTCGATCAAGGATTTCACGACGATCGGCCGCGTCGGCGTCTCCTCGATCATTCTGGTGGCGACCAGGGATTTTGCCGCCAACGACATCAAGGGCCTGATTGCAATGGCCAAGAAGGGCGAGCCGATCCAGTACGGAAGCTGGGGCATCGGCTCGACCGGGCAATTCTGCGCGGAAATCCTGATGCAGCAGACCGGCATCAAGATGGAGCACGTGCCGTTCAACGGCATCGCCAAGCTCGCCGGCGATTTGCTCGGCGGCCACATCTCGCTGGCGACGCTCGACGTGGCGACCGCGACGCCGCTGGTGAAGGACGGTTCGATCAAGGCGCTGGCCGCCTGCGGCGAGCGCTCGCCGAGCCTGCCCGATGTCGCAAGCTACAAGGAGCAGGGCGTGGCGTTCGACCGCAGCCTGTCCTGGGCGATGTATGCCCCGGCGGGGATCGCGCCTCCGATCGCGGAGAAACTGTCGGCGGCGCTGAAGGATGCGCTCGGCGATGCCGTGGTGAAAGAGAAGCTTCTGGGCCTCGGCATCACCCCGCAATTCGTGCCGGGCAACGAGCAGCGCGACATCAACGCCCGCGATATCGCAGCCTGGAAGCAGGTTGCCAAGGACGCCGGCATCGAGGTCAAGTGATCGAGGTCAAGTGAGCAGGTTGAGAATGGGAGCGCGGGCATGAGCCGCATCTTCGGCGCGGTGCGCCAGAACGGATATGTGGTGCGGGACATCCAGGCCGCGATGAATCACTGGGTCGAGGTGATGGGCGTCGGTCCCTGGTACTACATGGACCGCGTCAAGACCGACTGGTTCCGCCATCGCGGCCAGGACTCCGCCGTCGAGATGAGCATCGCGCTCGCCAACACCGGCGATCTCCAGATCGAGTTGATCCAGCAACGCAACGACGCGCCCTCGCTGTACAAGGAGTTTTTGGACGCCGGCCACGAAGGCCTCCAGCACATGTCGTACTGGAGCCACGACTACCAGGCCCTCCACGACAAAGCCCTCGGGCTCGGCTACAGGATCGGGCATGAGGGACAGATCGGCGGCGACAAGGGACGCTTTGCCTATTTCGACACCCAGGCGCACCCGGGGACCATCATCGAGATCTCCGACATCAGCGGCACCAAGGGGCCGTTCTTCGAGAAGGTCCGGCAGGCGGCCTTGAACTGGGACGGCACGCGGCCGATCCGCGAGGTCGTCACGAAGACCTAGGATCAATCACCCGCTTGGACGTTCGCATTGAGGTGAGCATTAGGCGTATCGATGCTCCCGCGGCGTCGTGGCCGGGCTTGTCCCGGCCATCCACGATCTTCACGCGGCGCCAAGAACGTGGATGCCCGGGACAAGCCCGGGCATGACGACGTCGTATGTGTTCGCCCGAGGTCGTCGGCCAGAAGCGCCGGACGAAACCAAATAGAAATTGTATTGCGGCCCCGGTCGGATATTCTTGCCGGCATTTCCAGATCCCGGCTTGGGGGCCGTGATGAAGTTCATTTGTCTCTTTGTTTTCAGCGCGCTGGCATTCGCCTTCCAGCCGGAAGCGGCATTTGCCGACCAGCGCATGGCGCTGGTGATGGGCAATTCGGCCTATCAACGCGCGCCCAAGCTCGCCAACGCCACGAACGACGCGGGCCTTCTCGTCGAGACCTTCAAGAAGGCCGGCTTCACGGTCGTCGATGCCCGCAACGACCTCTCGGCCCAGGACATGCGACGGACCTTGCGCGATTTCGGTGCCAAGGCCCGCAGCGCCGACATCGCCGTGGTCTATTACGCTGGCCATGGCATCGAGATCGACGGCAACAATTATATCGTGCCGGTTGATGCCCAGCTCGAAAACGACACCGACGTCTATGACGAGACCATCGGGCTCGACCGTATCCTTGTCGCCATCGAACCGGCGAAGAAGCTGCGTCTCGTCATCCTCGATGCGTGCCGCGACAATCCGTTTTCGAAGAACATGAAGCGCACGATGGCGTCGCGGGCGGTCGCGCGCGGCCTTGCCAAGGTCGAGCCGTCAAGCCCGAACACGCTGGTGGCGTTCGCCGCGAAGGCCGGCCTCACCGCGCTCGACGGCGACGGCAAGAACAGCCCGTTTGCCACCGCGCTGGCACATCATCTGGCGACGCCGGGCCTCGATCTGCGCAAGGCGTTCGGCTATGTCCGCGACGAGGTGCTTCAGGCCACCACCAACAAGCAGGAGCCTTTTATCTATGGCTCGCTCGGCGGCGACGATGTCGTGCTGGCACCGGCCGCGGCGCCTCCTCCGCCACCACCCGCGCCCATCGCATCCACCGACACGAGTGCATCGCGTGACTACGAATTTTCCGAGCGCGTCGGCACGGTGGAGGCCTGGGATCTCTATATCGCCGCGCACCCGAGCGGGTTCTATACCGATCTCGCAAGGGTTCAGCGCAACAAGCTTGCCGCAACCCGGCCTGCCCCAGCGCCGGCCGCGGTCGCGATCGAAACGAAGAAGGTGCAGACGACACCCGTCCTGCCACCGCCGCCGGAGGCGACCAAGCCCGTCGTCGCGCCGAAGCTCGCGGCTGTTCCTGCGACCGTCACGCCGCTCGCGCTCACCACGCCGCCGGTCGCCGAGACCAAGAGCGTCGCCGCTATCCCGTCGTCGAGCTGCACCACACGGATCGCGCGGCGTGGCAATGATGCCGTCGGCGGCCCCTTCATTCCGGTCTCGATCAAGCCGAATGTCGAGGGCGCCAGTGTCCGCACCATCGCCGTCTCGCCCAACGGCCGCGAGATCGCCACCGCCGGTGACGACGGTGCGATCCGGCTCTGGGATGCGTCCTCGTTCCGGCAAATGCGCGTGCTGCGCGGACATGCCGGCGCGGTCTATGCGCTCGATTACTGGGCCGACAGCACGCTGCTCGCGTCCGCCGGATGGGACGGCAAGGTCAAGGTCTGGGATCTCAAGAGCGATGGCCAGAGCCTGACATTCGATGCCGGTGCCAAACAATACGCGGTCGCCTTTGCGCCCGAGCCTTCGCTGAAATATCTGGCCTCGGCCGGCGAGGACGGTGTCGTCCGGATCTGGAATCTCGGCACCCGCGAGCTCGCCAGGAGCAGGCTCGATCACCAGAGCCCCGATCCCGCGCGCGCGGCGGTGCGCTCGCTGAGCTACGCGCCGTCGGGCTCCGGCGAATTCGTCTCGGCCGGCTACGACGGCAAGATCAGGTTCTATCGCACCAGCGGCACGATCGAGACGAAGGAGGCCTACGGCCGCAAGGCGCTGCGGGTCGCCTATTCGCCCGACGGCACGCGCGTTGTCACGGCCGGCTCGGATGCGGAGCTCGGCTCGGCGAAGGTGTTTGACGTCAGAACCGGTTCCTCGCGGCCCCTCGCCGGCCATCGCGACTACGTGGTGTCGGCCAGCTGGTCCGCGGACAGCAAGCGCATCGTCACCGGCGGCGGCGGGCGCGACAAATCGGTGAATTTGTGGGACGCCGACAGCGGCCGCCTGCTCGCAAGTTTCGCCGGCCATCAGGAGGATATCGAGGCGGTCGCGTTCTTCCCGGGCGGCACGCGGCTGATCTCGGCGAGCGAGGACAAGACCATCAAGGTCTGGGACATCGCCGAACGGCGCGTGCTCCTCACCGCGATCGGCTTCGGCGACGACGGCTTTGTCAGCTACACGCCCGAGGGCTGTTACGCCGGATCGAACGGCATCGAAAGCCGGCTCAGCGTTTCCAGCGGTGGCCGCTTTGAGCCGATGTCGCTGGAGGCGCGCAAGGCGATGCAGGAACCGGCGGGTTTCACCGCGCTGCTGGCGCGGTAGGCGGCGATCCGTGGTAACATAGGCCTCGCGTCCGAACCTTCAGCGAGGCAATCATGTCCAGCACTGACAAGGTTTTCGCCGGCTCGATCCCAAAACTTTATGACGAGTATCTGGTCCCGATGATTTTCTCCGTCTACGCGGAGGATATCGCCAGACGCGTCGCAGCACGCTCTCCGTCGACGCTTCTCGAGATCGCGGCCGGCACCGGTGCCGTGACACGCGCCGTGGCGGCGGCGCTTCCGCGCGGCGTTCGTTATGTCGCGACCGATCTCAACGAACCGATGCTCGCTGTCGCCGCGCAACGTCAGGCGGGTGACGATCGCATCACATGGCGCCAGGCGGACGGAATGGCGCTGCCGTTCGGCGACGCCGAGTTCGATCTGGTCTGCTGCCAGTTCGGCGCGATGTTCTTTCCGGATCGTGTCAAGGCGTACGGCGAAGTGAAGCGCGTCCTGAAAAGCAACGGCACCTTCGTGTTCAACGTCTGGGACCGCATCGAGGACAACGAGGTCACGCACGAAGCAACGATCGCGCTCGGCAAGATGTTTCCCGACGATCCGCCCCGCTTCATGGTCCGCACGCCGCACGGCTATCACGACAAGGCCGTCATCAAGGCCGACCTCGAACGTGCGGGATTCCGCGACATCGCGATCGAAACGCGATCCGAAATCAGCCGCGCGCCGTCGGCCGACTATGTCGCGACCGCGCTTTGCCAGGGCACGCCGCTGCGCAGCGAGATCGAGGCCAGGGACGCCAGCAAGCTTCAGGCGGCAACGGATTTTGTTGCCGAAGCGCTGCGAGCGAGTCACGGCAACGGTGCCTGCGACGGCAAGATCCAGGCAATCGTGATCGAGGCGCGCCGGTAGTCAGCCCGGCGCGCGGTCGAGCGTCCTACCAAAAGCTCCGCTGCATCGGCTGCTGCGGCTGGTAGTACTGATACTGGCCGCGCTGCCGGCGCGGGTTGACCGGTTGCGGTTCGCGCGGCTGAAAGAAGAAGCCACCGAAACCGTTGCCGCCCCAGCCGTCGTCGCTCGCCATTTCCATCGGCGGCGGCGCAGTCGGTTTGCGCGTGATGAAGCCGCCCTGGGGATGATTGCTCAGCACGGCCACGAACTCGGTACGGTAGTTGGTCTCGGCGCTCAGCGGCTCGTCCGAGATGACGATGGACGAGCGCGGCAATGCGGTCGGCCCGATGCGGTCCCACACCTCCTGCGGGATGGTGATGCGGTCGAGCGCGTCCTTGGCGTCGTCGCCGCTCTCGATCGTGACCACGCTCCAGCGCAGGCCACTATCGGTCTTCGCCATCGCGGTGAAGATATGCGTGCCGAGCGGCTGGTCGGGATTGCGGATGGTGACGGGCACCTCGATGCTGGTGTCGAACACCTCGCCGCCGCCGTCCGGCGCCGGCTTGTGCGTGTTCCGCCGCACGTAAAGCTTCTGCGTCGCACGGCTGATGTAAACGGACACCGGCTCGAGGGCGAGCTTGGCATCGGTCGCAGCCGTCACCGCCTCGGTCTTCCTGGCAGCGGCAACCTTCGCGGCTTCCTTGGTGGCGGCAACCGCATCGCGCTTCGGCTGCGCAGCAGCCTTGGCCGCATCGAGCGCCGAGGCGGCGTCGGCGGCCTTGGTGGCGACCTTCTGCTTCAGCTCCTCGGCTTGCGCGCGGGCCTGATCGGTCTTGGCATTCGCGAGCTTCTTGTCGGCGAAGGCGAGCTCGGCATCGGCCTTGGCCTTCTGCTGTTCCAGCTTGCGCAGCGACGCCGGGAGCGACACGGCCTCCTTCGCGGCCGCGGCCGCAGCCTTCTTGGCCTCGGCGGCAGCCTGGGTCGCCTGCTCGGCTTCGGCGGAAAGCTTGTCCGCACGGCCCGGCACGGCCGCGATGGCCTCGCGCTTCGGCACGAACAGCGAGGGGTGAGCGATTTCGATCGGGGCCGTGTCGTTCGGCGAGATGATCACCCGCATGCCGATATTGGTCTTGTCGAACAGGCCCTCGGCGAAGCCGAAGGGCATGCGCACGCAGCCGTGCGAGGCGGCATAACCCGGCAGCGGCCCGCCGTGGAGCGCAATGCCGTTCCAGGTGATGCGCTGCATGTTCGGCATCCAGGCATCGTCATACATGGTCGAGCGGTGGTCCTTGTCCTTCTCGACGATGGCAAAGACGCCGGCCGGCGTCTCGCGGCCGGTGGTGCCGGTCGAGACCGGCGCGCGAAGGATCCAGCCGTCGGCATCGTAGAAAGTGACCTGCTGGCCCTTGATCGACACGATCGCCATGACCGGCTCGCCGGCCTCGCGCGGCGCCACTGCCTCAGCCGGCTGGCGCGCCTGCTTGGCCGCGTTGGCCGGGGCCAGTGCCGTCAGAGCGGCGACCGTGGCGAGCGCAACAAGTCCGGGGGGCCGCCAACGCCGCATCGCCGTGGTGGATTGCGCCGTCGTCATCAGGTCTTTCATGCCATACCCCGGTCCAGTACCAGTCCGCGCCTATCTCGATCAGATTGCGATCTCTAGATTAAGAAATCGCAGCCACCATGCGTTCCGTATCCGGCGAGATTCGGGACGGACCAGCGGCAACGCCTCTCATATACGACGGCTCGAAAAGGCGGAAGATGGCCCGGGGCCGGGGCTGGCCGGGAGCTGGTCACGAATCGCTGCGGCACAATGTCCGGTTAATGGGTGCGGCGCCCGATCAGCCGGGTCATTGCGGCGCCGAACAGGCCGAACAGCGCATAGATCATGAGCGGCAGAGCCTGCGAGGCGGCCTGCCCGACCGGTTCGCTCTCCACGATCAGCAGGACCGAGAAGACCGTGAGGCTCAGAAGAACGCAGATGAGGGCAGCGGCAAGACCCAGCTTGCGCAAAACAAAAGCAAAGTCGGTGGCGGTCATGACCTGATCCGGGGCGAAGATGAACGACCCCATCGTACGCTCGCCGCCGGCAGCAGCATGTGACGGTGATCACAGAGAATTGTGTCATCGGGCCATAATGTCGGTCGTAGCCTGGGCGCTGCCTATCGGAGCGCGAGCCGATGTCTCACATTCTCTCCCAGATTGCTTCTGTCGTGGCCGGAGTGGCGCTTCTCACCACCGGCTTCGTCGTCTTTCCCCGGAACACCACGAAGAGCCTGACCGTATCGGTGTCGCTGGCCGTGCTCGCGGTCGTGCTGATCACCGCGCTCCGCAATTACGGTTCCTGAACGGCGGCGCCGACCGCCTTGCTGTCGATAGCCGCCTGAATTTCCGTCTCGCTCAAGCCCGCCTCGCGCAGCACCTCGCGCGAATGCTCACCGAGGCGCGGCGCCATGCGATGAAGGCCGGCTGGGCTTTCGGAAAACTTTGTCGCCGGGCGGGCCTGTCTGATGCGTCCTTCGGTGGGGTGATCGATATCCGCAAACAGTCCGACCGCAGCGAGATGCGGCTGCTCGCCGATCTCGGTGAGCCGGGCAAACGCCGTATGCGGCACGTCGAGCCGCAGCAGCAATTCCTCCCACTCCGCGGTGGTGCGAGTCGGGCCGATCTCGCTCATGCGGTCGTAGACCTTGTCGATGTTCTGCGAGCGCAGCACGGGATCGCGCACCCCAAGCTCCTCGATCAGCTCGCGGCGGCCGACGGCCTCGAAGAAGGCGCACCAATTATCGCCCGAGTAAGGCAGCATCGTCAGCCAGCCGTCCTTGGTCTGCACCGGGCGGCGGTTCTTCATCCGCTTGTAGCCGGTCGGGCCGATCGGCGGATCGAACGCGTGACCGCCCAGCATCTCAATGCTGTTGAAGCCGGCAATGGTTTCCAGCATCGGCACCTCGACCATCTGGCCCTGCCCGCTGCGCTCGCTCCGGAACAAGGCGGCGGACACCGCGCCGACCATCGCCATCGCACAGATCTTGTCGCCGATCAGGCTGGGAACGAATGCCGGCTCGTCGTCCGATCCGATCGATGACGCCAGACCCGACGCCGCCTGGATGATCTCGTCGAAGGCGGGCCGCGCGGCCCACGGGCCGTCCTGGCCGAAGCCGGTGGCGGCGGCATAGATCAGCCGCGGATTGAGCTTTGCGCAGTCGCCATAGCCGAAGCCGAGCCGCGCCATCGCCGCCGGCCGCACATTGGTGACGAGCGCGTCGACCGTCGGGATCAGCTTCGCCAGCGCCGCCTTGCCGTCCGGATGTTTCAGGTCGAGCGCAAGGCTGCGCTTGTTGCGGTTGACCGCCATGAACTGGCCGCTCATGCCGCGGTTCCGGAACACGCCGGTGTAGCGCCAGGTGTCGCCGGCGGGCGGCTCGACCTTGATGACATCGGCGCCCCAGTCGCCGAGCATCTGTGCGGCGTAGGGACCGAACAGCACGCTCGTGAGATCGAGAACGCGGATTCCGCTGAGGGGGCCGGTCGGGGTCATCGGCTTTTCACTGTGGCTGGAGGGAAGCAAGTGTTGGACGCGACAAGCGGGCAAGGCTGATGCCCTGCCCGCCCGTCACGACGATGTCGATGCTAGTCGCCGATCACGTCGCCGAACAGCTCCCAGGACTTGCCGTTGAAGCGCGCCATCTGCAACTGGCGGATCGGCGTCACCTGCTCGGCCGAGGTGTTGAGCTTGATGCCCGGCAGCAGCATCGGCAGCTCGACGTCCTTGAACGACTGCGTCTGCTTCATCAGGTTCGCGCGCGTGAGATCGCTGCCGGCCCGTTGCAGCACCAGCTCCATGATCTGCGCCATGGTGTAGCCGGTGACGTTGAAGATGTCGGCGGGATCGGCGCCCGCATTGTAGGTCTTCATCCACTCGCGCCAGGCCTTCATGCCGGCATCATTTTCCCAGCGGGGATCGCCGGGGTCCTTCAGGAAGGCCCCGGTGACGATGCCGGTGGCATTGTCGAGCCCGGCCGGGGTCAGCACGGAGCCGACGGAATTGGAGACGGCGGGAAGGATGATCTGCGGCTTCCAGCCGAGCTCGGCGATTTTCTTGATCGCTTGCGCTGCGAATTTCGGCGTGCACTCGTTGAACACGACGTCGGCGCCGGCGGCCTTGAACTTGACGATCTGGGAATCAACGGTCGGGTCCGTCGTCTCATAGACGGCTTCCGACACGATCTGGTTGACGTGCTCCCCTAACCCTTCCTTGAAGCCCGCGAGATAGTCGCGCCCGGGATCCTCGTTGGGCGTGATGACGGCGATCTTCGCGTTTGGCTTGTTCGCCAGAATCCACTTGGCGTAGATCCGGCCCTCGGTCCGGTAGGTCGGCTGCGAGCCGGTGGTCCAGGGGAAATGCTGCGGATCGTTCCAGCGGCTGGCGCCGCTCGACGGGAACAGCTGCGGGATCTTTTTGGCGTTGAGATATTTTTGCGCGGCGATGTTCGGCCCGGTGCCGAGCATCGAGAACATCGCCAGCACTTCATCGCTTTCGGCCAGACGCCTGACCTGCTCGACCGTCTTCGAGGGCGAATAGCCATCGTCCATGCTGAGCAGCTCGACCTTGCGGCCGTTGATACCGCCCTTGTCGTTGAGCATCTTGAAATAGGCGATCTCGGCGCGGCCGATCGCGGAATAGGCTGAGGCCGGTCCCGAATAGGGCATGGTCTGCCCGAGCTTGATTGTCGTGTCGGTCGCGCCGGTGTCGTAATTTCCAGCCGTAGCGGCCGAAGCGGCCCCCAACACCGCGAATAGAGCGACGGCTCCACGGACCAGTTGTTTTCCCGGCATGCTCGGCATCTCCTTACCCAGGCAGGACGCATCGACGCGCGGGCTCACAGGCCGCCGCCGGCGTCCTCCATTTTCTTCTTGGTTTTCATCGGCCGCATCGGTGCGATGTCGGCGAGTGCGACGATACCTTGATTATGAAGCGTGAGATGTAGCCAAGAATTCAGATGCGTATGCGCATCGCGCAGCCGTTCAATTTTCGCGCACGCCACACGGCAATGTGAGCGTCAGACTTCGAGCCACCGTTAGACCTCAAGCCACTCCTGCCGCACGGCGGCATTGGCCTTGAGCTCGTCCGGCGTGCCCTCGAACACGACACGGCCATGGCCCATGATGTAGACGCGCTTCGAAATGCGCATCGCGATCGACAGCTTCTGCTCGACCAGCAGGATGGCGACGCCGGCCTGTGCGATGCGGGCAATAAGATCGCCGACCTGCTGCACGATCAGCGGCGCCAGACCTTCGGTCGGCTCGTCGATCATGATCAGATCGGGATCGCCCATCAGCGTGCGGCACGTCGTCAGCATCTGCTTCTCGCCGCCGGACAGCACGCCCGCGGCCGTGTCGGCGCGCGCGGCGAGATTGGGGAACATGTCGAGCATGTCCTGGAGCCGCCATTTGCCCGGACGGCGCGTGTCCTTGACGCCGAGCAGGAGGTTCTGGCGAACCGTCAGGCTCGGGAAGATATCGCGATGCTCGGGCACATAGCCGAGGCCGAGGCGTGCGATCTTGTGGCTGGGGAGACCAGCGATGTCCTTGCCCTTGAAGCGGATGGTGCCTTGCGGCGCGACCTCGCCCATGATCGCCTTGACCGTGGTGGAGCGGCCGACGCCGTTGCGGCCGAGCAGGCTGACGACTTCGCCCGCGGCGACGTCGAGGTCGACACCCTGCAAAATGTGGCTCTTGCCGTAATAGGCGTGGAGATCCCTGACCTCGAGCATCAGTGCGCTTCCTCGCCGAGATAGGCTTCCTTGACCTTCGGATCGCGCCGGATCTCTTCCGGCGTGCCCGAGGCGATGATGTGGCCGTAAACCAGCACCGAGATGCGGTCGGCAAGACCAAACACGACGCTCATGTCGTGCTCGACGATGACGAGCGTCTTGCCCTCGGTGAGCCGGCGGATCAGAGCCACCGCGCGGTCGGTTTCGGCGTGGCTCATGCCGGCGGTCGGCTCGTCCAGCATGACGACGGTGGCGCCGCTCGCAATGGTGATGCCAATCTCGAGCTCGCGCTGCTCGGCATAGGTCAGAAGGCCCGCCGGAACATCGCGCCGGTGCGTCAGATGGATGTCGTCAAGTATCCGGGCGGTGCGCTCGCGCACCTCGGGCAGGCTGTCGACGTTCTTCCAGAAAGCGTAGCGATGCCCGGTCGCCCACAGCACGGCGCAGCGGACGTTCTCCCAGACCGACATCCGCGCGAACACGTTGGTGACCTGGAACGAGCGCGACAGGCCGCGCCGGTTGATCTCGAACGGCTGCAGCCCGGAGATCACGTCGCCGTTCAGCTTGACCTCGCCGGAGGTCGGCTTGATGTGGCCGCTGATCAGGTTGAACGTCGTGGACTTGCCGGCGCCGTTCGGGCCGATGATGGCGTGACGCTCGCCTTTCGCGACGCTGAGGTTGAGGTCGCGGATGATACCGACATTGCCGAAACGCTTTTCGACGGCGCGGACTTCGATGGCTGCTCCGCCTTTTTCAGTGACCGCTCCGCTCATGCCAGATACCCCCGGTCACGGGCGACCGTCGCAGCCCTGTCCCACGCGCCGGCGATCCGCCGCCAGGTCAGCCGCGCGACGAATGCGCCGCCGACCACGAGCACCGCAGCGCTGATCCAGGTCACCGGCGATTTCGGGTTGAAGCCAATGCCGAACAGCTTGATGGCTTCGCCGCCGGAATAACGCGCGACCGTCTCGATGGTCAGGATGACGCCGCAGGCGAGCGCAAGCGTCGGCACGATCGCGACGAAGTAAGACGGGATCACCGTCCACAGCGTTCCCGCACGCACCAGCGGCCGGTGCATCATCAGCAGGCCGGCGATGCCGCCGGGCGAGAACATCACGATGCCGATGAAGATGATGCCGAAATAAAGCTGCCAGACGCTGGTGACACTGGTCAGCCCGAGCTGGAGATAGGTCACCAGGATCGCGCCGAGGATCGGCCCGAAGAAATAGGCGACGCCGCCGATGAAGGTCGAGAACAGCACGAGACCGGACTGGATCGCGCCGAGATAGGCGGAGTTGGCGATCTCGAAATTGATCGCCGCCAATCCGCCGGCGACACCGGCGAAGAACCCGGCAAAGCAGAAGGCGAGATAGCGGACGACATGAGGATCATAGCCGATGAACTGGACGCGCTCCGGATTGTCGCGAACCGCGTTGCTGATCCGGCCCAGCGGCGTCCGGGTCAGCGCGTACATCGCAATCGCCGACAGCACCAGCCAGAACGCGATGAGATAATAGACCTGAAGCTGCGGGCCGAACGACCAGCCGAGCAGCTTCGGCAACGCGGTGCGGTCCGTGGTGATGCCGGCCTCGCCGCCGAACACCGAGCGCAGGATCAGCGAGGACGACGCCACCAACTCGCCGATGCCGAGCGAGATCATCGCGAACACGGTGCCGGCGCGCTTGGTCATCACCCAGCCGATGATGATCGCAAAGGCGAGACCGCCGATGCCGCCGAACAGCGGAATAAACGGCAGCGGGATCGGCCAGCCGTGCGACACCACGGCGTTCATCATGTGGGTGGCGGCGAAGCCACCGAGGCCGTAATGCACGGCATGGCCGAACGACAGCAGGCCGGTCTGGCCGAGCAGGATGTTGTAGGACAGCGCGAAGACGATCGCGATGCCGATCAGGCTGAAGGACGTCAGCGAGCCGCCGGAGGAAAAGATCATCGGCAGCACGATCAGCACGGCGATGCCGATCAGCCAGACGCCGTAGAAGCGCATGCTGCCGCCGGCGGGCTTCGATGTCGAAGTGGTCGTGGTGGTCATGACTCGCGCGTCCCCATCAGGCCCATGGGGCGAACGATCAGAATGAGCACCAGCAGCATGTAGGGCACGATCGGCGCGACCTGCGCGATCGTGACGTTCCAGATGTCGGTGAGCACCGACGGCCCCGTCGACGGATCGAGCGGTCCGAATGCGCTCGCCAGCGAGCCATCCAGCGCCACCGCAAAGGTCTGCACCAGGCCGATGACGAGCGAGGCGATGAAGGCGCCGGGCAAGGACCCGAGGCCACCGAACACGATGACCACGAACAGGATGGGCCCGAGCGAAGCGGCCATGTCAGACTGTGTCACCAGGGCGGGACCTGCAATGACGCCGGCAATACCAGCCAGCGCACTGCCGACCCCGAACACGGCCATGAAGACGCGCCCGACATTGTGGCCGAGATGGCCGACCATGTGCGGATGTGTCAGCGCCGCCTGCACGATCAGGCCGACACGGGTGCGCTTGAGCACCACCAGCAGCGCAATGAAGATCACGATCGAGACGGCCAGCATGAAGATCTTGTAGGCGGGATAGTTGGTCGAGAAGATCGTGAAGGCCGGGAAGTCGAGCAGTGCCGGCACGCGGTAGTCGACCGGGCTCTTGCCCCAGATCATCGACACAATTTCTTCGATCGCGAACGCCAGACCAAACGTCAGCAGCAATTCGGCGACATGGCCGTGCTTGTGGGTATTGCGCAGGCCGTAGCGCTCCACCGCCATGCCGATCGAACCGACCAGCAGCGGCGCCAGCACCAGCGCCGGCCAGAAGCCGATCCACTTGGTGAGCTGGAAGCCGAAGAAGGCGCCGAGCATGTAGAAGCTGGCATGGGCGAAGTTGAGCACGCCCATCATGCTGAAGATGACGGTGAGCCCGCTCGACAGCAGGAAGAGCAGCATGCCGAACAGCACGCCGTTCAGGGTCGAAATGACAATGAGTTCAAGCACAGCGCACTCGTCTCTGGCCGGGGCCTGATGGCCCCGGGTGAACATCGCCCAATCAAACGCAGTCCGTCCGCTATTGTCCCGCGACCGATGGCGGCCACGGGACAACGACGGATGTCGTGATTACGGCCGCACCATCTTGCAGGTCGTGTTGACCATGGCCTGCGCGGTATCGATCTTGGAGACCAGGTGCCAGCCCCAACCGGTGTTTTCCTCGTCGAACGGCTCGTTCGCGGCAAGCTTGCCGAAGGAGGAGATGTAGATCGGCTGGAAGAACTGGTGGTCGTCCTTGCGCATGACGCCCTGGCCGCCGTCGAGAACCTCGAACTTCAGATCCTCGAGCGCCGCCGCCACCTTCACGGGTTCGATCGAGTTGGCCTTCTCGGCCGCGGCCTTGAACATGCGCATCTCGTTGACTGCACGCGGATACCACAGCGACAGGCCGGCCTTGGCGCGGAAGGACTTCTCGAAGTCCATCGCGGGCTGGTGGCCGGAATTGGCGAAGCCCTCGGTGATCTGGAAGACCTGGTGATCGAGACCGGTCTGCTTGATCGCGGTCGGGCCACCGGCGCCACCGGCATAGTAGGTATACCAGTTGACCTTCAGGCCGGCATCGGCGGCGGCCTTGAGCAGCAGCGCGATGTCCTGGCCCCAATTGCCGGTGACGACGCTGTCGGCGCCGGACGCCTTGATCTTGGCGATGTAGGGCGAGAAATCGGTGACCTTCAGCAACGGGTGCAGCTCGTCGCCGACGATCTGGATGTCGGGCCGCTTGGCGCCCAGCATCTTGCGCGCGTCGCTCCGCACGGACTGACCGAACGAATAATCCTGGTTGATCAGGTACACCTTCTTGATCGACTGGACATCCTTCATGTAGCTGGTGAGCGCCTCCATCTTGATGTCCGAGCTCGCATCCCAGCGGAAGTGCCAGTAGCTGCACTTCTCGTTGGTCAGGCTCGGATCGACGGCGGCATAGTTGAAGTACAGGACTTCCTTGCCGGGATTGCGCGTGTTGTTCTTGGTGACGAAGTCGGACAGCGCCGCGGCGACGGACGAACCGTTGCCCTGCGTGATGTAGTGGACCCCGGCGTCGATCGCCTTCTGGGCCTGCACCAGGCTCTCCTGCGGATTGGTCTTGTTGTCGAGCGGAACGATCTCGATCTTCTTGCCGAGGATACCGCCCTTGGCATTGAGCTCGTCGGCCAGGTACTGGAAGGTCTTCAAACCACCTTCGCCGACGCTGGCGCCGCCGCCGGAGAGCGGATCGATATAGCCGATCTTGATGTTGTCCTCGGCCGACGCGGCATGACCGAGCATCGGGGCGATCACGGCAATGGCCAAAGTGAGCTTGCGCATTATTTCGTTTCCTCGCTGGCTATCGACTTTAGTCGATGGGTTCTTTTGCGCATATTGCAGCGCAATTTCAGTTCTCTAATGAGCAGAACGAACTTTGATTTTCAAGCACAACAGGACATGGCTCGGGCCACCGCTATGACATGTGATGCGGCCGCCCATCGTGTCCTCAGCATTCCGCGACAAGGAATAGAACGCAAGGGGGAACTGCGACGTCCCGTCCTGTCTAGAGGCTGCGATAGTCGGCAATCCCCGACAGGTCCGGTGTGAACCCAAGCCCAGGTTCCTCGCCGAGGACGATGGTCCCCTCCGTCACATTAGCGACGGGACCGCAGAACAGGTCGCGCAGCGGATTGTCGTTGGCATCGACCTCGAGCCAGCCGTCGCCGCCGATGCCGGCGAGCAGATGCGCCGAGGCCAGCAGTCCGATGCCGCCGCCGAGATAATGCGGGCAGAATGTCCTGCCCGATTTCAGAACCTCACGCGCAATGCCGGCGCAGGCGCTGAGCCCGCCCCATTTCGCGATGTCGGGCTGAACCACGCCGAGCACGTCTTCGGCGAGGACTTCCTTGAATCCTTCTACACTGGAGATGTTCTCGCCCGCCGCAATCGGCATCTTGGCGCTTGCGCGCAGCCTGCGCCATTCCTCGCGCGGCCGGTCGGCGCGGATCGGCTCTTCCAGCCAGCGCAGATCGAACGCGGCGAGTTGCGGCAGCATTTCCAGTGCCTGGTTCACCGACCAGCCCTGATTGGCGTCGGTCGCGAGCATGCCTGTGCCAACGATCGCGCGCAGCGCGGCCAGATTGGCGAGGTCGGTTTCGGCGCCGAAGCCAACCTTCAGCTTCAACGCGCGATGACCGCGCTTGAGTGCTGCTTCCGCCGTTTGCGCGGCGCCACCGGGATTGATGCCGCTGGCGTAGACCTTGATCCTGCCCGACTGCCCGCCGAGCAGTCGCCATAACGGCAAGCGCTGGCGACGCGCCGAGAGATCCCACAGCGCGAGATCGATGCCGGAGATCGCCTGCGCGAACGGACCGGGCTCGCCGCATTGCAGCGCAAGCACCTCGGTTCCTTCAGTCAGAGCCTCGAAGGCCTGAGCGGGACCAGCGAACCTGCGTCCGACAAGGCCGGGCCCAAGCACTTCACTGACGAGCCGGGCGCGATGCTCCGCGCCAGGTGCCGGGAAGTTGGACCAGGCTTCGCCCCAGCCCTCGACGCCGTCTTCGTCGACCACGCGAACGAAGACGGCGGGACGGTTGAGCATCCTGCCGAACGACGTCACCACCGGCGTCGCCAGCGGATAGCGATAGCAGAACGCCTCGATCGAGCGGATGGTGAAGCTGTCAGTCATGTTGCAGCCTCTACCATCTTAGTAGGCGCGCGCGAAGTCACCTTCCTGCTTGATATCGGTGAACCCAGGATAGCCTTTGCCAGGGCGGAGCCGGGACAGCGCGGGCTTACGCGCCCACGGCCTTCCGGTTGAACGTTCGCAGGAAGCGCAGCGACAGCGTGCGTATGTTCGCGACGTTCAGCAGCCAGGCTGCGGCGACATAGGCGAAGCCGCCCGCAAAGCTGACGACGATCAGGGCCACGAAGCCAGTGCCACTGACCTGCGACCGCGCAAGGAGGATCGCAGCCGCCATCGCCGCGGCCGATACCGCGACCCCGGCAAGCCGGTTGAAATCGAACGGCACCGGATGGGCGCGGTGCATCAGGGCGACGGCGACAACGAAACCGATCGCCTCGGTCGCGAGCGTCGCCAGCGCCGCGCCGTAGAGATCGTAGCCCGCGACCAGCGCGAACATCAGGACCACGCTGACGACCAGCGTGAGGAACGATTGCGCTGCCAGCATGAAGGGCCGCTCGGCGAGCTGGAAGCTGATCTGCACGTAGAACTGATTGGCGATGCCGAAGAAGCGCGCGAGCACCAGGGTTGGCAGCAGCGCCGACACGCCGGCGCGGAAATCGACACCGACGAGCGTACCCGCGACCTGGTCGGCGGCGAGTGCAAGCCAGACGGCAACGGGCGCGACGACGACGAGCAGCAATTCGAAACTTTCGGTCAGCCGTTCCCGCGTGGTGTCCGCGTTATTTTCAGACAATGACCGGAACACCAGCGGCACGGTCGCTGCCGCAACGCTCGAGGCGATCATCACCATAAACTGGCGCGGCAGATCGGCAGCGACGCCAAAGATGCCCGCGGCGTCCTTGCCGAGCAGATAGGCGACGATGAGCCTGTCGCAGGCCGAATAGACCGCGACGGACAATCCGGCCAGCGTCAGCGGCAGGCCGTAGCGCGCCAGCTGCATGAACTGGCTGCGTTGAAAGCGCGCGATCTTGGTCCGGTCGCCAACCAGATTGAGAATGATGCCGGTGAGCGAGCCCAGGCCGAAGGCAGCCAACAGTCCCAATCCACCCCAGCCGAGCCAGATGCCGAGCAGGCCGAAGCCGACGCTGGACACGCTGCGCACGATCGAGATCGCCGCAAATCGATAGGGACGCAATTTCGCGCGCTCGAACTCCTGTCCGACATCGACCGCATTGGCCATGATCGCGACGAACATGCTGGCGAGCAGCAGCTCGACGCTGAGATCGCTGCGAAACAGGAAGACGAGCGGCGTGGTGGCACAGAGCACCGCGACTGTCAGCCCGAACGCAACCATCGCCGTGCCGCGGAAATCCACCTCCGCCGACATCGCCTGATAGCGCGACACCGACAGCTTGATCCAGGCAAAGAAGATCGCGCCCAGAATGCCGGCAAGGCTGATGCCGACGACATAGACGCCGTACTCCGCCGGCGTCAGCAGCCGCGTATAGGCCGTGACCGCGAAGAAGCCCACCGCCGCGGGCAGGATGTAGGCGACGAGATAGATCGAGAAATGGCGGTTCAGCATGCGGGCACGGGACCGGCGACGGTGTTGCGATGATGACGGCCGTTAATCAATGGGCCTCAACGGGATTTGGACGGGGCGAACGAATTGCGCCGCAACATCTCTCAAGAGTGTCACATAAGTCTGGAGATCGGGTGGCGAATGAAGCTTCGACGGCGCTTTCGGCCGTTAGCGTTAAATTTGCCCTTTCGTCGAAGCGGTTTCCGCGATCACGAACGCAACCATGATCCAGACTGGAACAAGCGATGCGACGCCGCGCGCGTTGACGCAGCGGACATCCCGCAAGGGTTAACCCAACAACAGGAAACCCCGGCGTCGCGGAGCCGCGCTTGGTACGATGATGCGTTGGTTCCAAAAGGAAATTTCCGACGTGACCAGGCTCGACAGACGCGAATTTCTCCTCGGCGGCGCCGCCACCCTTGCGGCGGGCGCAACGGCGTCGGCCGCGCCGGCCTCAAAGCTTGCCCAGCGCCGTCCGGGCTTTGGCGCAGCAGCGACGCTGTGGGACCTGCAAGCCGATCCCAGGCTCGGCGAAGCCATCAGCACTTATTGCACCCAGGTGGTGCCGGTACTCGAGCTGAAATGGCCGATGCTGCGGCCGAACGCGCACACGTTCAACTTCGAACGCGCGGACGCGATTCTGGATTTCGCTCGGGACAACGATCTGACGATGCGCGGCCACGCGCTCGCCTGGTATCATGACATTCCGGACTGGACCAAGCAGATCAAGGATTCGAAGGGCGTCGAGCGCGCCTATGTCGATCACATCAACACCGTCGTGTCCTATTACAAGGACAAGCTGACCTCGTGGGACGTCGTCAACGAGCCGATCCCTGACAACCCGAAGAAAGTCACCGACCGGCGCGACACGTTCTGGACGCAGCATCTCGGCAACAACTGGATTCCGCTGGCCTTCCGCACGGCGGCCGCGGCCGATCCCTTCGTCAAGCTCGCGATCAACGAATATGACATCGAGTCCGCCAAGGACACGTTCATCGCCAAGCGCGCGGCGTATCGCCATCTGATCATGGATCTGCTCGACCAGGGCGTGCCGCTGCATGCCGTGGGCCTGCAATCGCATCTCCATGCCGAGCTCGAGATCGACACGCATGGGCTGGCCGAATTCGTCACCGAGCTGCGTTCGTGGGGTCTCGATGTGCTCGTCACCGAGCTCGACGTCGACGATCAGAAGCTGACGGGCAATGCCGCGGAGCGCGATGCCATCGTCGCCAAGCGGGTCAATGATCTCTTGACGGCGATCTCGACCAGCGGCCCGGTGCGCTCGATCCTGACCTGGGGTCTCTCGGATCGCTACAGCTGGATCAACGGCGTCTTCGCGCGCGCGGACAAGCAGCCGAACCGTCCGCTGCCGCTCGACGGCGAGTTCAAGCCGAAGCCGTTCATGGACGTGATCAGCAAGTTTACGAGAGACGCTTGAGGCGGCCTATCGCGTCTTCGGAATCTCGAAGACCGCGGCGTCGCCCATCTGATCCGGCGCGAGGCTCGGGCCACGGCGGTCGCGCGAGCTGAGGCGGAACACGTCGCGGATGTCGTCCACCGAGGTCGACGAATAGGACTGGATGCAGAGCGCGACCTGCTCGGGCGAAGCCGCCCGCATCAGGGCTTCGATGGCCGGGCGGTCGAGCGGCGTGTCGTCCCAATGCGAGACCGCGATGCTGTCTTCGGTCACCCGATGCGCCGCGAGATGCGCAGGCGAGTTCGCGACGAAGTGGCCGTACATCAGATATTCCGAGAACTTCTTCTTCCGGCACAGCGCCAGAACCCAGTTCAATCCCGTCGCCGATTTGATGGCGTCGGTCATCGCACGCGCGGTGTCCTTGTCCCAGACCAGCGCGTTGCCGACATAGTCGTCGGCCGGGAAGGAACGGTCCTTGATGCCGAGGAGCTGATCGACGGTGCGCAGCCACAGCCCATGCAGCGGGTGGTCGGCGCCGATGTCCTTCGGGGTGACGAACAGCGGCGTCTTCTCGGCGCCCGCATATCGGCCAACGTCGAATTCGCGGAAGAACAGATTGTCCGAATCCAGGATGCAGACGCGCTGCTCGGGCGCGTTGAGCACGCCGGCGATCTTGAGGATCTGCTGGATGTGCCAGCCATGCACCGGCGACGACAACAGCGACAGCCAGACGCGGCGCTTGCTGAGGAACTGAAGCGCAGGCGGCAGTGCCCACAGCCATTTCGGCAGATAGCGCGAGGCCGGAACGATGACGCGCTTGTCGGACGCGAACCGCGCGAACAGCGGCACGTCCTCATCGTTAACGAGAACATAATGCCGCGTGTAGCCGGTCAGCCAGGTGTCGATGCTCTCGCTGAGCAGCGAAAAGCGTTCGATATCCTTGGCGTAACTGGCAGTCAGCAGGGCAACGGAATGCATGGGGCGCGCTCGAATGGCCATCAAGCCATAGTCATAGCCGCACTGCGAGATGCTGCAAACTTACAATCGCAATCAAGGTAAAACGAAACGATTCATTAGCTATCCGACGGCAGCCCCTGCTCGATCCCGCGAAAGCGCAGCGGCGCCAGCGCTGAGGCGCGCTGCCACCAGTCGGCGACGCGGTCATCGAGGGCGGACGTGCCGCGGCCCTGGCCTGGGAAGATGCGGATCTGCTGCACCGCCTCGGCGTCGAAGCCCTTGCCCCGGCGCGTGATCTTGAGGGCGGCGCCTTCGCGATCCCGCTGCGTCAGCGGGACAAAGAGGCGGCCGCGCGGGCGGAGCGACTGGAGCCAGAGCGGATGCGGATGCGGGAAGCCGGCATGCACGATGATCACGTCGGCGGGCTCGCCAAGCTCCACGCAGCCGTCACCGTGGACGACTTCGACATTGCCATAAGCGCGAAGATAGGTCGCCGCGCGCGCTGCAAGCCGCGCGTCGCATTCGATGGCATGCACCCTGCCCTTTGGCCCCACGATCTTCGACAGCACCGCCGAGAAATAGCCGAGCCCGCAGCCGATCTGGACCACGCGGTCCTTCGCCTTGATGTCGAGCACGTCGATGAAATGCGCCCACAGGCTCGGCAGCCCGGTATCGAGCCTGCGGCGCGCGTCGATTGCAACCAGCACGTTGTCATAGAGATGAACGGGATCGGCATCCGGCGTCAGCCGGTAGCTGCGCGCAGCCTCACTCTTGATACGCCAGGGCCCCTTGGCCAGAAAGTCCTCGCGCGGGACGGCGGCGAGCGCTTCGAGCAGGCGCGGCGAGGCAATCCGCTCGCGCTTCGCAATCAGCTCGACGTAACGCGCACGCGCGGCGGCCAGATCGCTCATCGCACGGGATCAGCCGGTTCGCGAACGAGTGCGTCCGCGCCGAGTTCGTTGACCAGCTGCATCGCCTGCTTCAGGTCCGGCGTGTAGAACCCTTCGCTGAACTTGCCGACGATCGGCACGAGCAGAAGGCTCGCATGCTCGCGCTTGCCGGCGTCGTACGACAGGCGCGCGAGGCTGACGGCGGTGCGAAGCTCCCAGGACAGCGCGCCCTGCTTGCGCGCGGTTTCCAGCGACAGCGCGAACAGGTCCTCGGCCTCTTGCACCGAGGATGGATCGCCGCCAGACAGCGTGATCTCGCCTTGCAGGCGATAGACCTCGGCGAGGTAGGAGTGATCGCCGGTCCGCCTTGCGGTCGCGAGCGCTCCATCGAGCGCGCGCAAGGCGGCGTCGCGCATCCCGACCTTGGCGTAGGCCTCCGCCAGCAGGCAGCGGAACCAGCAGCCGGCGAGCCAGGAATCCATCGCCTCGTATTCGTCGAGACCGAAGCGCATCTGGCTCAGGCCTTCGTCGGCCTCGCCGAGCTGGGCCAGCGCCCAGCCGCGGAGGATCGCCGCCTGCTGCTTCCAGTGCAGGAAATTGTGCTCGGTGGCGATGATCATGGCGCGGTTGGCGTAGTCACGCGCGCCCTCGACGTCGCGCAGATGCTGGCAGAGATAGGCACCGAACACGAGCGCGAAGGCGAGCGTGAAGGGATGGCGGATCTTCTCGGCATTCGCGATCGCCTGCTCGCTGTGCTGGCGTGCCGCATCGGGCCGGCCGAGGAACCAGAGCAGATAGCCGAGATAGGACAGCGAGACGACGCCGGGATCGGTGCCGTGCCGCTCCATCAGATCGGAATGCAGATCGGGGCTGTAGAGGTTGATGCAGCGGTGCAGATGGTGCTGCGAGGCGGCAAAGCGGCCGCGATAGAGCATGGTCATCGCGATCGAGCGGTGCGCCTCGATCAGATAGCCGGTCTGCTGCGCCGGCTGCGTGCGCTCGTTGAGCCGCTCGCGCTTGGCGAATTTCAGCAGCTCGACGCTGAGATCATGCGCGCGGGTCAGGTCGGCGCGGATGAAATGGCAGACCCAGAGACCGCGGGTGGCGGCGAAGGCTTTCTCGTCGTCGTCGAGCTGCTGGCCGAGCTCGAGCGCGCGGATATAGTTCTCCTCGACCTCCTGCACCGCATAACCCTTGGCGGCGATCAGCGCGTTGCCGAGCGCGATGCGCAGCTCGAGCTCCATCTCGTCGGCGCCCTGCATGCGCGCATTGGCCTGCACGACGCTGAGGCCGCGTCTGAGATGGCCGATCGCCTCCAGATTGGCGCCGCTCTTGGCCGCCTGCTTGCCGGCCTTGAGCCAGAAGCTTGCGGCGCCCTCGCTCTGGCCGGATTCGGTGAGGTGATGGGCGAGCAACTCCGGCTCGCGCTCGGTCTTCTCCGGATACATCTCGGCGAGCACTTGGGCGATCCGGGAATGCAGCTTGCGCCGCTCGCTGTGCAGGAGGCTCGCATGGGCGGCATTCTGGATCATCACGTGCTTGAAGGAATAGAGCGCGTCGGGCGGATGGCCGCGGCGCATGATCAGCCCCGCCTCCTCCAGATGATTGAGCGCGGCTTCGATCTGCTCCGCCGGCGTGTTGGCGACCGCGTGCAGAGTCTCGTAGGAGAATTCGCGACCGATGGTGGCGCCGATCTGCGCGATGCGCTTGAACGGCCCCATCCGGTCCAGCCGCGCCATCAGCGAGTCCGTCAGGGTCGCCGGAATCGCAAGCTGCCGCCACGGGCCCGAGAGCACGTAGCGTCCATGCCGCTCGGTCAGGAGGTTGGATTCGAGAACGGTCTTGGTCAGCTCCTCCAGGAACAGCGGCACGCCGTCGGTCTTGACGATGATCTCCTCAACGACCTCCTTCGGAAGCTCGCGGCCGGCGACGCGCTCGACCAGTGTCGCGCGGAGCTGCCGGCTGAGGCGGTTCAGCACCAGCGTCGTGATGTGCGAATGCGCGTCCCAGCTCGGCTGGAATTCGGACCGCGCAGTGATGATGACCAGCAGCGGCCGGTTCTGCACCCGGTCGACGAGGAGGTCGATCACCTCGCGGGACGTCGGATCGATCCAGTGCAGATCCTCGAATGCGATCACCAGCGGCATCTCGCGCGCGAGGCCGAGGAAATGATTGACCAGCGCCGCGACGGTCGCGTCCTTCTGCTGCTGCGGCGACAGGTCGAGCGGCGGATAGCGATCCCCGGTCGGGATCGCGAGCAGTGCGGCCAACAGCGGCGTCACCTGCTCGATATCGCCATGGGCGGCGGCGATCGCGGCCTCCAGGCCCGCCAGCGACGCCGCGGACGGATCCTCGCGGTCGAGGCCGAGCGAGAATTTGAGCTGCTCGGAGAACGGATAGAACGCCGTGGAGGTGTAATAGGGCGAGCACTGGAACGAGACCTGGCCGTGACGGTCACCCGAAATCCGCTCGAAGATTTCCTGGATGATGCGCGACTTGCCGATGCCGGGCTCGCCGAATTTGACCACGACCTGGCCGTCGCCGTCCTTGGCCTGCTGCCAGCGGCCCATCAGCAGCGCGATCTCCTCCTCGCGGTTGACGAGCGGCGTCAACCGTCCGCCCATGGCGGCGGCGAAGCGGGTCTCCACCCGCGAGGCGCGCACCACGTGCCAGGCCTGCGTCTTTTCCGAGATACCCTTCAGCGCATGGACGCCGAGATTGCGGTAATCGAACTTTCCCTTCAGCAGCGACTGCGTCGAGGACGAGATCACCACGCCGTTCGGCGGCGCGAGGCCTTGCAGCCGCGCGGCGAGATTGACGGTTTCGCCGACCGCGGAATCGCGCTCCTCGGTGCCCTGGCCGACGAGATCGCCGACCACCACGAGACCGGTCGCGATCCCGATGCGGACGGCGGGCGCGTGACTGAGCGCGCCGCGCGGCTCGATCGCGCGGGCGGTCGACAGCACCCGCACGATCTCGAGCCCGGCGCGCACCGCGCGCTCGGCATCGTCCTCATGTGCGGTCGGGTAGCCGAAATAGACCAGAATGCCGTCGCCGACGAAGCGGGCGGCGAAGCCTTCATAATGCTTCACCACCCGGACGCAGGTCTCGCGAAAACTCGCGATCATGTCGCGCACGTCTTCCGGATCGAACTGCACCGAGAGCGAGGTGGAATCGACCATGTCGCAGAACATGGTGGTGAGCTGACGCCGCTCTGCGCCGACCTCGGTCCGGGGCTGCGGCCGGGCGGCCGCCTCGGGCTTCTCCGCGGTCTCAGCCCGGAACAGCGCCGTCATCGCCCGCTGGAGCCGCTTGCGATCGCCGAGCGGCAATCCGAGTTCCACCAGGTCGGATTCGGTCAGGTCCCCCATGACATCGAGATCGAGGCGGTGCTGAGCGAAGAGATCGGTGTAGTGACCAAGACCGATGCCTTCGAGCCAGCGCTTCAGCCCGCCCTCGGTCCCCGTGCCCGGTTCATTCTCCAGCATGGTGATTCTGCCCGACCATCACTCCGTCGAAGGGCTTTAGACCCCTCAACCACAGATTTTGGGGCCCGAACTTCACCTCAGACTGGACGCGTTCCCTAACTCTTGGGAAGAATAGCCCAATTAGATCAAAAGGGAATGGCATTGTCGGACATTGCATCCGGAGCGGGAGAGGGTTTGGACGGCTTGAGTGCCGAAACCAGGACCTTTGCTCATATCGGCGGTCTTCTCGACTTTTATGCGCGGAAGGCGCCAGCCTCGCCGGCTCTCCTTGCCCCAGGCCGACCGGGCCTCACCTACGGCAAGCTCAGTGACCTGATCCAGCAACTGGTCCGCACCCTGCGCGGGCTCGGCATTGCCCCCGCCGACCGGATCGCTGTTGCACTGCCGCGCGGCGCCGACAGTGCGCTGGCGCTGATCGCGGTTGCCTCGGCCGGTGCCTGCGTCCCGGTCAATCCCGATCTGATCGCCGATGAGCTGCAGCGCTATTTCAGCGAATTGAAGCTGACGGCGCTCGTGACCCGGGCCGACATGAACTCACCAAGTCGTGACGTCGCCAGGGCGCTCGGCATTGCGGTGATCGATTTCGTGCCGGGGCCGGACGACAATCTCGGCGGCTGCGCATTCATCGGCCCCGCGGTTGGTCCGGCGAATACGAGCGGCACCTCGCGCGGCGACGACGATGCCTTCATCCTGCTGACGTCGGGCACGGCAGCGCGGCCGAAAATGGTGCCGCTGACGCAGCGCAATGTGTGTCTCTCCGCGTACAATGCCGGCCGCGTGCTGTCGCTTGGCCCCCACGATCGCCTGCTCAACGCCCTGCCGCTATTCCACGCCCATGGCCTGATCTCCGGCCTGCTGACGGCGCTCGCCGCGGGCTCCAGCGTGATCTGCACCAATGGTTTCGACGCGTCGTCCTTCTTCGGCTGGATGCGGGAGCTGCAACCAACCTGGTACACGGCGGTGCCGACCATCCATCGCGCGCTGCTGACGGCGGCGGAGGCTAACCCGGACAATGCCCGCTCGTCCTCGCTGCGCGTAATCCGCTCGGCCTCGTCCTCGCTCGCGCCCGCGATCCTGAAGGGGCTGGAAGCGATGTTCGGCGTGCCCGTGCTCGAGACCTACGGCATGACGGAAGCGGCCTCGCAGATCGCGGCCAACCCGTTCGAGCTGCGCAAGGTCGGCTCGGTCGGCCGCGCCGCCGGCCCCGAGATCGCGATCATGGACGAGACCGGCCGCATGCTTGCGAGCGGCGCGCATGGCGAGATCATGCTGCGCGGCCCCAACATGAGCCGCGGCTATTATAATGACGAGGCGGCGACGCAGGCCGCCTTCCGCGACGGTTGGTTCCGGACCGGCGATCTCGGCTATCTCGATGCCGACGGCTATCTCTTCATCGTCGGCCGCATCAAGGACGTCATCAACCGCGGCGGCCAGAAGATCTCGCCGCTGGAGGTGGAAGAGGTCCTGCTCAGCCATCCGGCGGTGCTGGAGGCCGGCGTGTTCGCGGTCCCACACGAGAAACTGGGCGAGAATGTCGCCGCCGTGGTGGTGCTCAGGCAAAATTCCGACGTCAACTCGGACCAGCTCCGCCAGTTCGCCCGCAAGCGGCTCGCGGCCTACAAGGTGCCGGGCCTGATCCAGAGCGTAGCGGCGCTGCCGAAGGGCGCGAGCGGCAAGGTCAAGCGCAACGCGCTGGCCGAGCTCATCGCCAACACGGAAGGTGGCGATGAGGTGCAATTGCCGCGCAACGCGCTGGAGACCCAGCTTGCGGAGATCTGGGCCAGCCTGCTGGAGCTGCCGCAGGTCGGCGTCGACCAGGACGTCTTTGCGCTCGGCGCGGACTCGCTGGCGGCAACCCAGATGCGCTCGCGCCTGCGCGAACGTTTCAATGTCGACTTCTCGTTCGAGGACATCTTCGATTGCGCCACGGTCTCGGCGCTTGCCGCCCGGGTCGAGTCCGCCGCGGCCCATCGCGAAGCTGCGCTCCCGGCGTGGCACAAGGCTGCCGCAACGGACGCGCCGCTGTCTTTCCAGCAGCAGCGGATGTATGTGCTCTCGCGGCTCGATCCGACCCGCTACAATTATAACGTCGTGGAAGTCGCCCTTATCAAGGGCCTGGTCGACGTCTCCGCGCTGTCTGCGAGCCTGACCACGATCTGCGCGCGCCATGAGGCGCTGCGCTCGGTCTTCATCGAACACCAGGGCGAGCCGGCGCAGCGCGTGCTGCAATCGTCACCGCAATTCGAGCGGATCAAGCTCAAGCCCTGCCCCGCGGACAAGCGAACCGCCGTCGTCCAGCGGGAGGCAGCCAAGCTTGCGCAATATCCGTTCGATCTGTCGCGCGAGCCGCCACTGAAGGTGACATTGCTGTCGTTCGACACATCCAGCCATGCGCTGGTGGTCAATGTCCACCACCTCGTCACCGACGGCTGGTCACAGCGGCTGTTCTGGGAAGAGCTTGCCGCTCACTATGCCGCCGCGCGCAAGACGAGCGCAGTGATGCTGCCCTCGCCTGCCTTCCAGTATCGCGACTTCGCGCTGTGGCAGCAGAATTGGGCGCAGACGCCGGCAGCCAAGGAGCAGCTCGATTACTGGAAGACCCAGCTCGACGGCGTCACCACGCTGCCGCTGCGAACCGACCGGCCACGGCCGGAGGTCTGGAGCGGTCACGGCGCCCGTCACTATCTCGAATTCTCCAAGACGCTGTCGGCCGATCTGCGCACACTGAGCCAGGAGCAGGGCGTCACGCCGTTCATGACGCTGCTCGCGGCCTTCCACTGCCTGCTGTTCCGACACACCGGGCACGAGGATGTCGCGACGGGATCGCTGATCGCCAACCGCAACCAGATCGAGAGCGAACGCCTGATCGGGCTGTTCGCCAATACGCTGATCCTGCGCAACGATTTTGGCGGCGATCCCGGCTTTGGCGACGTGTTGCGGCGGGTGCGGCAAGTGACGCTCGATGCCTATCGCAATCAGGATCTCCCGATCGAGGAGGTGCTGCGCGCGCTCCAGGTCGCGCGAAGGACGGACGGCAATCCGCTGTTCCGGATCATGTTCATCCTCCAGAACGCCTCGATCGAGGCGGCACGTTTCCCCGGCCTGTCGACGCGGCGGCTGGAAGTCGACCCGGAAGTGGCGCGCTTCGACATCACGCTCGAGCTGGTCGAGGCCGACGGCCGTTTCACCGGCTTCTTCGAATATGCCACCGATCTGTTCGACGCTGTGACGATCGAAGGCATGGCGGACCAATTCAAGACCCTGCTCAAGGCCGTGATCGCCAACCCGGAGCAGCGCGTCTCGCGCCTGCCGCTCCTGACAGAGGCTGAACGGCGCCAATTGCTGGCGAAGGGCCAGGGCGAGGCGGCCGATTTCAAGACGCTCGGCAACCCGAGCGAACGTGTCGACCGCCAGGCGAAGAAGACGCCGAACGCGATCGCTGTCTCCAACGGAAGCGCGTCCCTGACCTATCGCGAGCTGGCCCGCCGCAGCGAGGCCGCCGCGCGCTGGCTGGCCCGCGAGGGCATCGGCGCCGAGAGCGTGGTCGCCTTGCTTGCGGAGCGCGGGCCCGACCTGCTCGCCGCGATGATTGCCGTGCAGCGCGTGGGCGCCGCTTTCCTCAATCTCGATCCCGATCAGCCGCCGGCGCGTCTTGCGACCATTTTGGGATCGAGCTGCGCCCGCATGCTGCTGACCGGGCGCGCGCAGTCACCCATGGTCGCCGCGCTGCTCGAACCGCTGGTTGAACGCATTCATGTGGCCGAGCTCGAGGACGCGCTCACGCTCGCGACAACCAAGCCGGCCCGCGCCGCGCGGCGCGCAGCCGAAAGCCTCGCCTATCTCATCTATACGTCCGGCTCCTCCGGCGCGCCGAAGGGCGTCATGATCGAACAGCGCGGGCTGTCGAACCATCTGGCCTCGCTCGTCTCCGAACTCAACCTCTCGTCCAGGGACGTGATCGCGCAGAGCGCGCCGCAAAGTTTTGTGATTTCGGTCTGGCAGTTCCTCGCAGGACCCATGGTCGGCGCGCGTATTCACATCTGCAGCAACGCCATCGTTCAGGACCCGATCCTGCTCGCGCGAGAGATCGAGCGCGAAGGCATCACGGTGCTCGAGATCGTGCCGTCGTTGCTGCGCGTGATCCTCGATCGCATGGACGAGGCGCAGGTTCGGCGCGCCTTTGCGAAATTACGGCTGCTGATCTCGACCGGCGAGCCGCTGCCGGTCGATCTCTGCCGCGCCTGGTTCGCGCGCTGCCCGAAGGTGCCCCTGATCAACGCCTATGGCGCGTCGGAATGTTCCGACGACGTCTCCCTGCACCGCCTGACCAAGGCGCCGGCGGTGACGACGACCAACGTCCCGGTGGGTGCGGCGCTGCCCAACACCCAGCTCCATGTGCTCGATCAAAATCTGCAGCCGCAGCCGGTCGGCGTGACCGGCGAGCTCTGCATCGCCGGTGCCGGCGTCGGCCGCGGCTATATCAACGATCCCGCGCAGAGCCGGCAGCGCTTCCTGCCCGATCCGTTCTCGCGCCGGGGAGGCGCGCGGCTGTACCGGACCGGCGACCTCGCCCGCCGCCGCGCCGACGGCACCATCGAGTGCCTCGGCCGCGCCGACCATCAGGTCAAGGTCCGCGGCTACCGTGTCGAGCTCAAGGAGATCGAGACCACGCTGGCCGACCATCCCGCGGTGCGCGCCGGCATCGTCGAGCCGCGCCGCGAGGCGAGCGGCGATGTCAGGCTGATCGCGCATATCGTCGCAAGACATGACAGCCGGAGCAGCGCCAGCGAGCTGCGCGAGTTCCTGAAGAGCCGGCTGCCGGGCCATGCCATCCCGTCCGCCTTCCTGTTCCTGGATCAGGTGCCGCTCAATGCCCATGGCAAGATTGACCGCTCGGCGCTGCTCGCGCCCGCGTCCGCGCCGCAGGAAGCGCCGTCCGGGGCGGACGCCGCCGTACCGGCGCGACACTTCACGGAAAAAGTGCTGTCGGACATCTGGATCGATCTGCTGAAGGTCGAGAGCCTCGGGATGACCGACAATTTCTTCGATCTCGGCGGCCATTCGCTGCTGGCGGGCCAGGCGATGGCGCGCATCGCACGTGCGCTCGGTGTGTCGCTGCCGATCAAGACCATCTTCGAGGCCCCGACGATCGAAGAACTCGCCCGGCGGGTTGACGAAGCTGTCGTCGCGAAGCCGCACAAGCCTGCCGCGAGCGTGCCAAAAACCAGGCTGGGTGAAAGCGGGCTTCCCACGCTCTCGATCGCGCAGGACCAGACGATGCGGATCGAGCAGAACCTGCCGGGCCTGCCGCTGTTCAACCTGCCCTTTGCGTTTCGTCTCCATGGTCCGCTCGACCCGGCCATCCTCGGGCAGGCGTTCGGCGACATCGTGCGCCGGCACGAATCGCTGCGGACCGGATTCGGCTGGCACGGCGAGGAGCCCGCCAGCCGCGTCGCCACCCCCAGCGAGCTCGGACCCGTCCTCACTGTCGAGACCATCGGCGACGGGCATCCGCACAACAACAAGCGGCGCAAGGCCCTCGAGCTCCGGAAGATCGATCTCCTGATCGAGCAGGAGACCTACGCCCCGTTCGACACCGCGCGGCCGCCGCTGTTGCGGGCGCGGCTGTTGCGGCTCCATGCCGACGACCACGTGCTGCTGCTGACGCTGCATCATGCCGTGGTCGATGGCTGGTCGATCGGCATCCTGTTCGAGGAGTTGTCCAGCCGCTATGCGGCGCTGGCCGGGCGTCCGTCCGTGCCGCTGCCGAAACTCCCGCTGGCCTTCCGGGACGTCGCGCGCTGGCAGCGCTGGTGGTGCGGCACCGACGCCGCCCGCCGCCAGGCCGCCGACTGGACCGAGAATTTGCGCGGAGCCGCCCCGGTCTTCGACGGCGAAGCGACCCCCGGCGCGTCCACCGGGCACCATCCGGTCAGTCTGGAGCGCGAGTTGATCGGTCGGCTCACGGCCTTTGCCGGCAGCCACAACGCCACACTGTTCATGTGCCTTCTCGCCGGCCTGAAAGCCCTGTTGCTGGCGCGGACCGGCCGCACCGACATCACGGTCGCCACCGCCATGGCCAATCGCGCCCAGCCGGACACCGACCGGATCGTCGGTCCGTTCGAGAACACGGTGATCGTCCGCACCCGAATCACGCCGGAGCTGTCGTTCGCGCAGGCCCTGGTCCGGGTGCGCGAGAGCGTGCTGGACGCGCATGCGCGGCAGGAGCTGCCGTTCAACATCCTGGCCGACCATCTGGAGCAGGAGGGAGTCGATCCGGCATCACTGCTCCAAGTTTATTTCACACTGCAAAATCCGCTGCGCCAGCCGATCGATCTGCCTGACATCGCGATGGAATCGATCGGCAATATCGCACGCGAAGGCCAGCCAGTGCTGCCGATCGACCAGACCTGGCTGTCGCTGATGCTCAAGGAACGCCCGACGGGAATCACCGGTTCATGCAATTACAAGGGCAACATGCTTGACGGCCGCATGGTCGGCGAATGGATGGCGGATCTCGTCGCGCTGCTGGGAGCGGCCGTCGCCCAACCCAACACGCCGCTCGGCCGATTGGTCGCTCGCAGGGCGGCATGACCAGCTGTACAAGCCGAACGAATAGGAGTTCACTCGTCAAAGCTGTGAATGATCCAGTTGCAGCTTGATTATTTGCCGCCGGCGCGCAACATTATTCCTGCGTTTTTGATTTGGACGTATTTTCAACCGGGGGAGTGTTATTATGGGCTTCGTCAAATTTACCAAGGGCACCTCGTTGAGCGACAAGGACCGCAAGGCCTTGCTAAAGCTGCTGGGCGCCGAGAAGAAGAAGCTCCAGTCCGCGCTCAAGGACGTCGACGCCAGCCTTTCGGTGCTGGGCGGATCGAAGAAAGCCAAGAAGAAGAAGTAAGGCTCGTCGGCCGGGACGCCGCACGAATCTTCAGGCTTCATTTTTCGGATATGGGCCGCTCGCTCGTCGAGTTGGGGTCTCGCACAAGCTTGCGCCTGTAAACCGGCCTGCAAATCGACAAGAAATTGCCCGGGTGGACCGCTAGAAGCGGTCCGCTCAGTTGATTCTTGCTCAATTTCTTCTTCCGTCGGGACCGGGGACTTCGTCTCCACCCGATGCCATGGGCCCAATTGATGGCAGACGACAGAATTGAACTCTTTGTCGGACTGATCTCGACCATTGACGCGCCGGGCACGGTCGATGCCTGCCGACGCCTGCTCTCGGTCGACGAACGGATCCGCGCCGACCGCTTCATGTTCGAGCGGCATCGGCGGCAATATATTTTCGCACACGCGATGCTGCGCCTGGCGTTATCGCAGGCCGCGCCCAATGTCGCGCCGTCCGACTGGTCGTTTGCGGCCGGCCGTTACGGGCGGCCGTATGTCGCATCACCCAGGACCTCGACGCCACTGCATTTCAGCCTGTCCCATGCCGACGGCTGCGTTGCCTGCGTCGTATCGAAACACGAGACCGTCGGGGTCGATGTCGAGACGGTGTCGCGGAGGGTGGCGCCACTGTCCACTGCGCTTCGCTTCTTCGCGCCGGAGGAGGTCGAAACCTTGCGCGGACTGCCAGAGCCCGCCGCAATCGAGCGCTTCTTCGACTATTGGACGCTCAAGGAGGCCTATCTGAAGGCGAGGGGCTTTGGACTCAATCTGCCGCTCGACGCCTTCGCGATGCAGGTGTCGCGCGAGGCCATCGAGATCAGCTTCAAGCCCGATATCGCCGATGATCCGGACGCGTGGCGATTCTCGCTGTGCTCGCCCTCGCCTTCGCATCGCCTCGCGATCGCCGACGGCTCCCGCGCGACCGGCGGCCTGCTTATCGCCCGCAATGCCTGGCCGCTCCAGGAAGCGGCGGAATGACGGCGCCGCGGCTGCGCGTCTTTCCCGCGATCTCGCGCAACCGCGATCCCAACAAATATGTCGGCGAGCTGATGCGGGTGGCGCAGTTCGCCGACCGCAACGGCTTCGAAGGCATTCTGCTGTTCGAAGGCAACGACGTGTTCGTCGAGCCATGGGCGATGGCCCAGCACATCATCGCCGCGACGACGCGATCGTCGCCGTTGATCGCGGTCAATCCGGTCTACATGCATCCGTTCACGGCGGCGAAATTCGTCTCGTCCTTTGCTCAGCTGCACGGCCGCAAGGTCTATCTCAACATGATCACAGGGACTGCGGTCAGCGATCTGCAGGGGCTCGGCGACGAGCAATCGCATGCCGACCGCTATGTCCGGCTCGGCGAGTTCGTGGCGCTGATGCGCCAGTTGCTGGCCAGCCCGCGGCCGGTGAATGTCGAGGGCCGGTTCTACCGCGCAAACAATCTCCAGCTTCGGCCGCGACTGCCGGCGGAGCTGATGCCCGAATTCCTGATCGCGGGCCAGTCGGAGGCGGCGCAGAGGGTGGCGAAGGAGACCGGCTGCATCAAGATGCAGATGCTGCCGCCCGATCTCGATCGCGGCCTCAACGCGCCCGGGATGAACTTTGGCATTTTCGCCCGCGAGAGCCGTGACGAAGCGCGGAAGGCGGCGAAGGCACGCTTCCGCGACGACGCCGACGATCGCGAGCTGCTCGCGCTCACCGTGGAGAACAGCGACTCCGTCTGGAAACGCCGCCTTTATGAAGGCCAGAGCGGCGAGCTCGCGGACAACGGCTATTGGCTGCTGCCGTACCTCACCTTCCAGGCCGACTGCCCCTATCTCGTCGGGAGCCATGAAGAGATCGGCGCGAAGCTGAAGGAGTTCGCGGCGAAGGGCCTGACCACTGTCATGCTCGACATGGTCGCGGATGAGATTGAGATGCAGCATGTCTGCAGGGCACTCGCGGCGAGCGGCATGTTTTAAGGTGTCACGCCGAGCGGACTGAGCCGCGCGAGCGGCTCGCTGCCGTCCGGCTGTCGCAGCAGCTGCATGACATGACGCTTCAGGCGCACGAATTCGGGTTCGGTCACGAGATCATGGCTGCGCGGTCGGGCAAAAGGCAGCCGGATGTCCTCGATCACCCGGCCGGGTCTAGCACTCATCACGACGATGCGATCGGCGAGGAACAGTGCCTCGTCGATATCGTGGGTGACGAAGACCGTGGTGGTCGGGATCGTGCTCCAGATGTCGAGCAGGACCTCCTGCATCATGCCGCGCGTCTGCGCGTCCAGTGCGCCGAACGGCTCGTCCATCAGCAGCACGCGCGGCTGGTTGATCAGGACGCGCGCGATTTCGACGCGCTGCTGCATGCCGCCCGATAGCTGCGCAGGGTAGAACGTCTCGAAGCCGGAGAGGCCGACCAGTTTGAGGATGGCGTCGGCGGCGCGATCACGCTCCTTCTTCGCCAAGCCACGCATCTTCGGGCCGAAGGCCACGTTGTCGCGCACGCGCTTCCAGGGAAACAGCGTATGCTGCTGAAACACCATGCCGCGATCGGGGCTCGGCCCCTGAACCGTCTGTCCGTCAACCGTGAGTCGACCGGCCGTCACAGGCAGATGCCCGGCCAGCGCGCCGAGCAGCGTGGACTTGCCGCAACCGGAGGGGCCGAGGATGCAGACGAGTTCGCCCGGCGCGATCGTGGCATCGAGGCTGCTCACCGCTTCGAAGGCATCGCTGCCCGCGCCGAGCGAAATCGAGACATCGGCGATGTCGATGCGACCGACGCTCTTCGTGCCGATATCCGCGACCCGGATGTTCATCGCGCCACCTTCGGGCTACGCCAGGGCATCAGGAGCCGGCCGGCCGTGGTCAACAGCCAGCTCGAGCCCATGCCGAGCAGGCCGATGATCAGCATGCCGACGATGATGTCGGCATAGTTCTGGAGCGTGTAGGCTTCCCAGGTGTAGTAGCCGATGCCGAACTGGCCCGAGATCATCTCGGCGGTGACGAGGCAGAACCACGAGGTGCCCATGCCGATCGCAAGGCCCGTGACGATGCTGGGCGCAGCATCCGGCAGCACGACCTCGGCCAGGATCGCCAACTCCCCCGCACCCAGGCTGCGCGCGGAGGCAACCAGCCGGCGGTCGACATTCGCAACGCCGTGGACAGTGTTCAGCACGATCGGAAACAAGGCGCCGATGAAGGTGATGTAGATCATCGACAGTTCTGACGACGGAAACATCAGGATCGACAGCGGGATCCACGCCACCGCAGGAATCGGCCGCAGCAATTCGAGCGGCGGCAGCAAGAAGTCGCTCGCCGCGCGCGACCGGCCGATCGCGAAACCCAGGATCACGCCGATCACGGCCGCTGCTCCGTAGCCTGCGAACACCCGCCAGAGGCTACTGGTGATATGCGCCGCCAGTTTCGGCGAACGAAGCAGGGCGATGGCGGACTGAACGACCTCGCTCGGCGGCGGTACGTTGCGGAAGGTGATGATGCCGAGATTGGCATGCGTCACTGAGGCAACCTGCCACACGGCGATGCAAGCAAGGATCGAAAGGCCGCGGACCAGCCATCGAACGCCGACCGGCCGCGTCTGGACAGCGGTCGCCATGGCTTCACCGGCTCGCGACGAGGGACTCGCGCGCGCCTGCGAAGTCGAGCACCGTGCCGCCGTTTTGCTTCGACCAGCCCTCGGCCGCCTGCTTGAGCAGGAACGCGCTCAGCTCGCCCTGTGACGACCGCACGAACCAGGCCTGGTTTGCGAACAGCTTGATGCCGGTCTCGCGATCCTGCGCGTAGACGACGCGGATGGTCTTGCCATCCTTCTCGAGGCCGGCGAGCGCCTTCAACGCGTTCTCGGGCGACGCGTAGTGGCGCACCCGGGGTTCATCCTTGACCCAGATCTGTGCGACACGCGTGAAATCGCTGATCTCGGCGCCCGTCGCTGCGTCCTTGGCTTTGAGCGGAAGCTGCGCATAGTTCTTCAGCTCGGCATCATAATCGCGACCCGCCTGCGCGGCGGCAATCTTGATGAACTTGTCGGTGACGAACTGGTTGATGTCGAGATCGCTGTCCGCGCGCTTGAGCAATTTGAGTGTCTTGATCGAAGTCGCAACAGCCTGGCGGTACTCCGGCTTCCAGGTGATGTCGCGGGTCTGGAGTCCGAGCGGACCATGGAAGAGATAGTCGACCTCGGCCTCGATGCCGGTGACCTTTGCGATCAGCTCGCTGTATTTCTCCGGCTCTTCCGCGATCAGGCGATCCGCCTCGAGCGCGGCGCGCAGATAGGCGACGACGATCTCCGGATATTTTTCGGCGTATTCGGCATCAACCAGCCCGCCGTGGAACGTCGGTGCGTTGGCCTGCGAACCATCAAAAATCTTGCGCGCGAAGCCGCGCCACGGGAACAGCTCGGCGAACGGGACGAAGTCGGCATGCGCCTCGATCTTGTTGGCCTGCAAGGCCGGCCCCGCAACCTCGGGCGCCTGCGTGATGATGTTGACGTCGGTCTCGGGATTCCAGCCCTTGGCCTCGATGGCACGAAGCAGCATGCCGTGCGAGGTCGAGGCAAAGGGAACGGAGATGGTCTTGCCCTTGAGCTCGTCGATCGACTGCACCGGCGAATTCGAGGGAACCACGATGCCGTTGCCGCTGCCCTTGGTGCTGCCAGACAACACGCTGATGAAGAGACTACGGCGCCCCGCCTTCTGGAAGGCCACGCCGTTCAACGAGCCCGGAAAATCCGCCATCGCGCCGAAGTCGAGCTTGCCCGCGACCATCTCATTGGTGAGTGGCGCGCCGCTCGTAAAATTCTTCCACTGGATGTCGTAGGTGACATCCTTGTACTTGCCGTCATGAGGCAGGAACTTCTCCAGCAGCTTGAGCTCGCGAATGAGCAGCCCGCCGGTCGCGCAATTGATGGTCGTATCCTGCGTTCCAACCGCCACGCGGATCGTCTCCGCCTGCGACGATCCGAACATGGCGACGGTCATTGCCATGACGGCCGCACTCATTCTCAAAGAGCTGAAATCGATCATCGAACTGTCCTCGGAGGCCGGGCCTACGCCGGCAGCGACGCGAGCCGGCAGTATCGAAGGCGCCGCTCGCCGCTTGAAGCAATTACTTGCATCGCGCCCGCGTCATGAATCCGCGGCGTAACGGCGCAAAGGATTTTCTCGGGATGAAGCGATCCACAGAGGAATCGTTTCGCCGGCGGTCGGTGCGCGCATCAAGCTTTGCTAAGTGATTTGGAACGATCGCAAAGAGATGGACATCGCGCCACCGCCGCTCTTACCTATTCGCAAAGACATCTGAGAGCTGACGGATTGCGATGACCATACTCAAGGACGCTGCTGCGACCGGGCCTGCCGCTTTCGCCGACCGGCCTCACCCGGGCGTTCCGTTCGACTGGGCCGATCGCGAGAAGACGCGGCCGGTCTCCGGAACGCGCACGAAGACCGCAAGCTCGGCGTTGTTCATGAGCGAGACGATCGACGGACTGAACACCGGCGCGCATTTCCTCGATCGCCTGTCGGCGCCGGAACAATCGCGCGTACACGCGGCCGGCCGCACGATCACGGTGCCGCAGGGCGAGATGGTGTTCAGCCAGGGCGACGGCCACGACGGCATCTTCATCATCCGCCGCGGGCAGGTGCGGGTCTACTACACCGCACCGTCGGGGCGCGAGATCACGCTCGCTTATTGGACGCCCGGGCATTTCATCGGAGGCCCGGAGATATCGGGCGGCGGCATTCACATGTGGTCCGGCATCGCCATCGAGGCCTGCGAGATCACCGCGCTGTCCGGCCCCGCGCTCGAGAAGCTGTTGACGAGAATGCCGCACTTTGCGCTGGCCTTGATCGACGGCCTCATCGCCAAGGGCAAGTGCTACTCTTCGATGGCGCAGATCCTCGGCACGCGCTCGGTGATCGAGCGGCTGGCGCAGTTCCTGCTCACGCTGTCGGAGTTGCATGGCACGGCCGACGGCGACACCGTCGTCATCAACCGCAAGATCACCCATGACCAGATCGCCGCCATGGTCGGGTCGACCCGGCAATGGGTCACGATGATGCTGAAGCGCTTCCAGAACCGCCGCATCATCGCCATCGACGGCAGCACCATCCGGATCAGACGGATGGATCTGCTGGAGCAGATCTTGTTCAAGGAGTAGAGCGCGGGAGGTCTACTCCCTCGCCCCGTTCTTACGGGGAGAGGGTTGGGGTGAGGGGCTCTCTCCACGCGTGAGATCCATCGTGAGACCTGTACCCCCTCACCCGGAATTTGCTGACGCAAATTCCGACCTCTCCCCGCAAGCGGGGAGAGGTTAAGAGCCAGCCATCACCGCGCCTCTTCGAATCCGGCCAGCACCGAGGTCAAGTTCGCGCCGAGAATATCCGAGAGATAACCGCCCTCCTGCACGAACACGGTCGGCAGGCCCAGCTTCGCAATGGCCTGGCCGATGCGACGGAAGCCGGGTGTGGTGACGGCCAATCCCTTGAGCGGATCGTGCTCGGAGGCGTCGAGACCGAGGGCGATGACGAGCGCGCCGGGCGCAAAGGACTCGATCGCCTTGCGCGCGACGTCCATTGCCTGCATGTAGCCGTCATCGCCGGTGCCGATGGCCAGGGGGATGTTGAGATTCGCGCCAAGGCCCGGGCCCTCGCCGCGCTCGTGCGCGTAGCCCCAAACATACGGATAGTAAGCGACGGGATCGGCGTGGATCGACACCGTGTAGACATCGGGCCGCGCGTAGAAAATGCCTTGCGTGCCGTTGCCGTGATGGACGTCGACGTCGAGGATCACGACGCGCTCATGCTTGGTTCGCAGATGCGCCGCAGCGATCGCGCTGTTGTTGAGGAAGCAGAAGCCGCCGGCCATATCGTGGTAGGCGTGATGGCCGGGCGGACGGCAAAGCGCATAGACCGAATCCTCGCCGTCCATCACCATCTGCGCGGCGGTGACCACAACGTCGGTCGCAGCGCACGCCGCGGCCCAGGTGCCGGGGCCGATCGGCGCGGCGGTGTCCGCGGTGTGCCAGCCGAGCTTGCCGACGATATGGGTCGGATAGGTCGCAGCGTGGCGCACCGGATGGATGTTGCCGATCATCTCCGGTCCGGAATCGCCGAGCGCAGTCCAGGCGTCCCAGGCCTCGCTCAGGAACGACAGATATTCCGGGCTGTGAATGCGTGCGCGCGGCCCCTGCCCGAATGTGGTCGGCTCGACCAATTGATGCTTGCCGTCCTTCAATCCCTTGAGCAGCCGGTCGGCGCGCTCAGGCTGCTCGGTGGTGCGCTTGACGACGCCACGAACCAGGAAGAATTGCGGATCGTGGCTGCGGTGCAGTTCGGTATGGACGGCTTTCACTCAAACACTCCGTGGTCGCATGGGCTCAACCGCAGAAGTCTTGGTCTCTGCGGCGGCCAGACGCAAGCAAGAAGAGTGCCGCCCCTGTCGCACCGCCCTGCGCCGGAAGCAGATCGCGTCGATGATCTAGCAGCGCCCGCGCTGGAGGCAGTGCTCGCGGCCCTGCTGGTCGGTGCGGAAGGCCTCGATGAAGCCGCCCTGGCGCTGGGTGACGAAAACGGTCTTGCCGTCGCTGCCGCCGAAGGCGATGTTGGTCGGCTCCTTGCCCTTCGTTGCAATCTCGCGCTCCACGGCGCCATTGGGCTTCATCAGCGCGACCGTGCCCTTGAGGATGCGCGCAACGTAGAGGCGGCCGGCTACGTCGGTGCGCAGGCCGTCGACGGTGTCGGGCTGGAATGCCTTGAGCATTTTTGCGTCGGCGAGCTCGTTGCCGTTGATGCTGTAGGACCAGATCTGCCCGCTGCTGGACTCGCTGACATAGAGTGTCTTGCCGTCGGGGCTGAGGTCGATGCCGTTGGTCGTGCCCATCGCCCGCGGCGCCGCCATCACTTGCCCCTGCGCCGACCCATCGGCGGCTTTCGCGATGCGCCAGATGTGGCCTTCCCGGCCCTTCCAGTTCGGATCGCTCGCATAGATCGTGCCGTCGCGGGCAACCGTGATGTCGTTGGGCTGGTTCATCTCGTCGGAATGAAACCAGACGACGGGCTCGGTCGCACCCTTCGGGATCGCGAAGATGTTATGCTTCTTGTAGTCGGCGATGAACATGGTGCCGTCGCGCGCGAAGCGGATGGCGTTGCCGACGCTGCCCTCGGGCAGTGCCGTGAATGGCTCTGACGCCGTACCGCCCACCGGCAGCTTGCCGATCGCGCCAGCCTTGCCGAAATTGACCACGAAGAGATTGCCGTCGAGATCGGCGGCCGGCCCTTCGATGCCGAAGGTGTATTCGCCTGAAGGCGTCACCTGCACGCTTTCGAACAGCTTGGTTTCCGCTCGGGCCGGCGATGCCGCGATGACGAGAAGAACGCTACTGCACAGGCACCAGAAATTCCTGCCGGATGTAATAGCCATCGTCGTCGCTGCACTCGCCATTCAGATAGGGATCGGCCGGCCGGAAGAATCGGCTGAAGCCGGGTTTGTCTACAGCGCTCCTTTGTGTCACGACGACGACCTTACTGGCCGGTATTTCGCCGCATTCCTTGTTGGATTTGCTGACAAACTTGCGCTGAGGCGGGCCAGGCTTGATCCGCATCCGCGTGCCCGGGACCATTTTGGCAACGAGAAGGTCCGCGGTATCGAGCAGGCGCGCATAACCGGGCTCGGTCTTGGGCAGGCGTTCGCCGCCCGGCGGCATCAGCTTCTCCGCGCCGAGACCGCGCAGCCGCGTGCGCAATCTGCCGGCATCGGGATCGCCGGGATAGATCCAGCCGTCCTGCGAGAGCATGAAGCGCAGCACGGTCTTGTCCTTCTCCGCGTCCGACTGCCCTGGCTTCAGGCCAAAGTCCGAGTGGCAGCCGACGCAATGCTTCTCGACGAGGCCCTTGCGCAGGGAGGTGAGGCGGATGCTGTTTTGCGCGTCTTGCGCAACGAACGCCGCGAGTTGATCGATGATCGCCTGGCTGCGCGTGTCGCAGGGGAGCGGCGCCGGCGGATCGCCGGCGGCCCGATCGATGCGGATCACGGTCTGGTTCTTGTCCTCGACCAGCCAGATCGCACCGTCCTGGGCAACCGTCATGCCGACCGGAGCACCTTGCGGCCGCGCGCCGTTGACGCGGTGCCAGCCTGCGATCAGCTCCTCGAACGGCGCGGCGGCGACATCGCCGGCATCGGTCTGGAAACTGTGGGTCGGGTCGGCCGCGCAACTGACGTGATAGCGCACCGGCGCCGGAGCAGGCTTGGGTAAACCGTGGTCGTCGACGTCGTAGACGATGACGCGGCTGCCGGTCGGGCGATAGCCGTGCAGGCCGACCACGAGCTTACCTTCCAGCTCCGGAAATTTCGCGCCGTGATAATAGAGCATTGCGAGCGGCGCGCTGTGCGGCGGCATCAATGAGAACGGCGGCTTGTAGAGCGCATTCGCTGTGCAGAGCGATTTGTAGACGCCGGATTGCAGCACGCTCCTGAATTCGGGGCTCGGCGTCGACAGGTCGGAGCAATAGGGCCAGCCATAATGCCTGCCCTGCTCGACCACGTTGATCTCCTCGTTCGGCTTGAAGATGTCGGGCAGGTCGCGGCCGTTCTCGCCTTGCAGGAAGGCGTAGCCGGCATCGGGAAAATTCGGATGCAGCGCCAGCGCCATCGAATTGCGCAGGCCGCGCGCATAGACGGTGTGCGGCGGATCGGGATCTTTTGGGGTCAACGCCGGGAAGACGCCGCCCGCGGGCGGCGTGAACAGCCAGATCGAGGCCATCGCGGATGCGCCCTCAGCCGCTGCGCAAGGCCTGGTGATTGGCGCCGGCGTAATGCAGCCGTCGCTGTGCGAGCCGATATTGACGAAAAGCCGCCCATTTTTATCAAAGACGAACTGCTTGAGCGGATGAGCGCTCTCGTCGATTTTGGTGCCGTCGGGCAATGTGATCCGGCGCCCGGGCATGTGGCGGATGATGGTCTCGACCGTGCCACGCGGATCCTCGGCGAGCGGATCAAAGCGGAAGATCGTCTCGGAGGTCGAGGCATAGAGCTTCTTGTCCGGCCCGATCACCAGGCCGAACGGATACTCGATGCCTGTCAGCAATTGCTTGAAGCGCTGGCCTTGGGGCGCGCGCGGATCGAGCAGCAACAGCCGTCCATCGGTGTGGCCCCAGCCGCCCATGTCGGCGACCACGAACAGGTCGCGGCCGGGCACCTGGACGATCGCGCGCGGAAATTTCAGCTGGTCCTCTTCGCTGGCGACGAGACCGGCGCAGAATCCCGCCTTCATGTCGATCTGGACTCGGGGAAAGGCGAGATCGCCGCTGCCGCAGGTCTCGGTGCCGATGGCATAGCCGCTTTTCCTCACCAATTCGGAGGAGGCTCCCGGGGCAAAACCGAGCAGCACTCCTGCGACGACCGCCGCAAACAAGCTTCGGCGTTCACACCAGGATGTGAGGTGGTTCACGGCGGTCTCCGGACTTTCCGTCCAAAGTTGTTCCATGTCACGGGAATGCCGTCCAGTTGATCATCACCCCCCTGTGATCAAACCCGCAGGGGTCCTGGTGCCGACCAATCTCCGTAAATTCCCTTACCGGGTTCGTCCCGAATGTTTCGCGAAGGCCTCGGGTGGTATCAGTTTGCCATCCCAATCGCTCCCAATAGGAGACGCATATGGTCCAGGTGTACTTTCACTGCTCCAATACCGACGGCACGCTGATCGATCGCAGCGGCACCGCGGTGGCCAGCCTGACCGAAGCGCGTGACCGTGCCGCCCAGATCATGAACTCGATGATCCAGACGCCCGGCGGCGAAGATTGGCGCGACTGGGTGATCCATGTCAGCGGCTCCGACGGCGAGGATCTGTTCGACCTCCCCTTCACCGCCATGCTCGGCAAGCCGCATTGAGGTGATGCCGTGCTGTTCGCTTCATTGACCCTGCTCTGCCAGCCCCTCACCTTCGTCGCCAGCAAATGGCAGAAGCTGGTGCGGATCGCGGGCAACCCCTACCGCCCCGAGCTGCACTACATGCGCGGCCCCGGCCCGAAATGGCACGCCAAGTATCAGGCCAGCCGGGTGACCCGCGGGCGCTGAGGGCGGCGGTTTCGTTCTTTTCTCGCTGAGTTCTGTCTCTCCGTCGTCATGGCCGGGCTTGTCCCGGCCATCCACGTTCTTGTGGCGCGCAAACGAAGACGTTGATGCCCGGGCCTTTGCCGCGCCGAAGCGGCTTCGGCCGCGCAGGCGGGTCAAGCCCGGGCATGACGAGCAGGGAAAGCGTGCCCGACCTCACTTGCCCGTAAACTTCGCCTTGCGCTTCTCGACAAAGGCATTGCGGCCTTCGACAGCGTCGGCGCTTTTGCGGATGGTGGCCTGAAGCTCGATCTCGCGGCGGAATTGCGCCTCGTAGGTCGCGTGCTCGCTCTCCTCGACCAGCGCACGGGTTGCGACCAAAGCGCGCGTCGGCCCGTCAGCAAGACGCCGCGCCAGCGCCAACGCCTCGTCCATCAGCTTGGCATCGTCGACGACCTGCCGCACCAGTCCGATCTCCTGCGCACGTTCGGCCGTCAACGGCTCGTTGAGCAGCATCAGCTCGAGCGCACGCTGCCGGCCGACAAGCCGCGGCAACAGCCAGGTCGAGCCAAGGTCGGGCACCAATGCGATGCGGCTGAACACCTGGATGAAGCTCGCCGACCGCGCCGCAACAATGACGTCGCCGGCCATTGCGAGACTGAAGCCGCCACCGGCCGCAACGCCGTTGACGGCGACCAGCACGGGGACGCGACATTCACGCAACGCTTTGAAAGCCGGCCAGTAGAAGCGCATGACACCGGCGGCGATGTCCTCGCCGAGCGCCTCCGATGCCTTCAAATTCTGTCCCGAGCAAAATCCGCGCCCCGCACCTGTCAACACCAGAGCGCGAATGCCCTCATCCCCGGTCATCTCGGCGACGGCGGCAGCGAGCGCGCCGAGCAGGTCCGGCGTCATCGCATTCAGGCTTGCCGGCTCGTCGAGCGTCAGAATCCCGACCGCACCATCCCGCGCCTGTTTCACACCTGCCATGTCGCGTCTCCCTTTGGATGTTCTCGTTGGCGGCAATGTGCCATTCTTCGCGCGCTCCGCCAATTGCGGCGTGCCAACATCAGCGCAACGAAGCCACGACAGAGTTCAGCGACATCATGCCTCATCAATTCAGCCTCAACCAAACCGTCCGCAAATCCGCCGTTACATCCAAGGGTGGCATCGTCGCCTCGCAGTCGCGGCGGGCGGCCGAAGTGGGGGCGCAGGTGCTGGCGGCGGGCGGCGACTGCGTGGACGCGATCGTCGCGACGACCTTTGCGCTGAACGTGCTGGAGCCCTGGAATAGCGGCATCGGCGGCGGCGGCGCGATGGTGCTCTACCGCGCCAAGGAAAATCGCACCGAGGTGATCGACTATGGCATGTGCGCGCCGCAGAGCCTGCGCGCCGCCGACTATCCGCTCAGCGGAGAAGGCGCGGCGTCCGACCTGTTTCCCTGGCAGCGGGTGAAGGACGATCGCAACATCCACGGCCCCGGCTCGGTCGCCGTGCCCGGCGTCGTCGCCGGCATGGAGGAAGCGCATCGCCGCTACGCCAGGATGCCGTGGAAGGATCTGGTCGCGCCGGCCACAGCGCTCGCCGGTGAAGGCTTGCTAGTCGATTGGTGGACCACGGTGACGATCTCGGGCTCGGCCGCCGATCTCAGGCGCTATCCCGCCAGCGCAGCCGCGTTCCTGAAGGACGGCCTGCCGCCGAGCGCACCATGGGGCATCAAGGCCGAGACGCGGCTGCCGCAGGATACGCTGAAGGCGACGCTGTCACATCTCGCCGAGGTCGGCCCCCGCGATTTCTACCAGGGCGATCTCGCCAGGAGCATTGCCTCCGACATCAAGGCCGACGGCGGCTCGCTGTCGGTGGAAGATCTCGCCGCATTCCGCAGCCATCTGCGCGAGCCGCTGGCGATCCCCTATCGCGGCGGCAAGGTGTACGCGACGCCGGAGCTCACGGCCGGACCGACCATGGCGCATGCGCTGCGCCTGTTGCAGCAGAGCCTGAAGCCGGGAAGCGCGCCGGATGCCGACGCCTATGCCGAATATGCAGTCGCTTTGCAGGCAGCCTTCCGCGAGCGCCTCAAGGACATGGGCGATGCCGACGGCAAGCGCTCGCTCGGCGCCGAATATCTGGCGCCTGCCTGCACCACGCACTTCTCCGTCGTCGACCGTCACGGCAATATGGCCGCGGTGACGCAAACGCTGCTGTCGTCGTTCGGCTCGAAATACGTGACGCCGCACACCGGCATCGCCATGAACAACGGCATCATGTGGTTCCACCCGACGCCGGGCACCACAAATTCGCTCGCGCCCGGCAAGCGCTGCCTCTGCAACTACACGCCCGTCATCGCCGAGACCAGGGACGGCAAGCGTCTCGCGGTCGGCGCCTCCGGCGGCCGCCGCATCCTGCCGTCGGTGATGCAGCTGGTGTCCTTTGCGATGGATTTCGGCATGGATCTCGATGCCGCCATCCATCAGCCGCGCATCGACGCCAGCGAGGGCGCGGTCGTGATCGGCGACGCCAGGCTGCCGGCGGACATACGCCAGACACTGGCCGCGCGCTTCGACTACGAAGAAAGCCGGGTGCAGGCCTTGCCGCAAAAATTCGCCTGCCCGAGCGTGGTGATGCGCGACGGTGTTACGAATTCCGGCGCAGTCGAGATTTTCCAGCCCTGGGCCGATGCGGTGGCGGAAGGCTAAGGCTAGATCCCCAGCCGGTCCCGCACCCGGCCCGCAATCACGGCGGTCGTCACACCGACCGGCCAGAACGCATGCATCGGGATCGGCTTGATGCCGGTGACGGGCATGTCGATCTCGGCCTTGGTGCCGCCGATCAGGCGGCGCGCGAGCTGGGCACCCATCGCGGTGGAGAGCGCGACGCCGCGGCCGTTGCAGCCGAGCGAGATCAGGATGCTTTCGGCGGGCTCGTGCACATGCGGGTAATGATCCCCGGTGATGGCGAGCCGGCTGTTCCAGCCGTGGGTCCAGGCCACGCCCTTGAGCTGCGGCCACAGCCGCTCGGCGTAACGCATGAGATAGGCGACGTCGTTCGGCGAGTTGATCCAACGCATCGGACCACGACCGCCCATCAACAGACGGTTGTTCTGATCGATGCGGTAATAGACGGTGATGTGGCCGCTCTCGTAGAGGACGGGCCGCGTCGGCATGATCGAGCGGGCGACGTCGTCCGAGAGTGGCGCCGTCGCAGCGATCGACGAAAACACCGGCACGATGGTGCGGCGGAGCGCGGGCCACAGATCGTCGGTGAAGCCGTTGGTGGCGAGCAACACCTTGTCGGCATGCACGACCGCGCGCGGCGTCTCGATACGCCAGCGGCTGCCGTCGCGGCGGAGCGATAGTGCCGGCGTCTCGCCATGGACCTTCGCGCCTGCCGAGATCGCCGCACGCGCGAGGCCGCGGGCGTAGCTGAGCGGATGCAGATCGCCACCGCGCGTGTCGAGCATGGCGCCGATATAGCGGTCGCTGCCGGTCATCTCGCGCAGCTGCTCGCGCTTCAGATAGGTTACCGGCATGCCGCGGGCGACGCATTGCTGCGCGGTCTTTTCGATCGCGGCGGCGCTAGCTTCGTTGTAGGCCGCGCGCAGCGTGCCGTTCTGCCGGGCCTCGCAGGGGATTTGGTAGCGGCGGATCAGATCATGCGTGAAGTTCGTCGTGCCGTAGGCGAAGTCGATCATGCGGCGGCCAAGCTCGCTGCCGAAATCGGCCTCGATCTGGTCGGGGTCGTGCTTCAGGCCGGGATTGGTGTGGCCGCCATTGTTACCCGATGCGCCCCAGCCTGGCTCCTGCGCTTCCAGCACCAGCGCCTCGACGCCCTGCTCCGCCAGATGCAATGCGGTGGACAGGCCGGTGTAGCCACCGCCGATGATCGCGACCGAAACGCTCCTGTCCGTATCGAGCGGTGGCGTGGCCACCGGCGCGACAGCAGTGTCGGCATAGAGCGAGGGCGGCAGAGGCAGGCGCGTCATGGCGAGGTCCGGTCAGAGCGGATGCAGCACGCGGCGCAGGAAATCCTGCGTGCGCGGATGCTGGGGTTGGTTGAGCACCGATTTGGCCGACCCCTGCTCGACAATGACGCCGCCGTCGATGAACAGCACGCGGTCGGCGACATCACGGGCAAAGCCCATCTCGTGGGTGACGACCACCATGGTCATGCCCTCGTCCGCAAGCTTGCGCATCACGCCGAGGACGTCGCCGACGAGCTCGGGATCGAGCGCCGAGGTCGGCTCGTCGAACAGGATCGCCTTCGGCTGCATCGCCAGCGCCCTTGCAATCGCGACGCGCTGCTGCTGGCCGCCGGAGAGCTGCGGCGGATGCACGTCTGCCTTCTCTGCAAGCCCGACCCGGGCGAGCAGCGCGCGGCCGCGCTCGAACGCCTGCACCCGCGATTCCTTCTTCACGAAGAGCGGCCCCTCGATGACGTTTTCGAGCGCTGTGCGATGCGGGAACAGGTTGAAGCGCTGGAACACCATCGAGACCTGGGTGCGGATCGCAACGATCGATGCCGCGTCGCGATCGACCTTCAGGCCCTCGACGCTGATCTCGCCGCGGTCGTAGCTTTCGAGCCCGTTGATGCAGCGCAGGATGGTGGACTTGCCGGAGCCTGACGGACCGATGATGCAGACCACCTCGCCCGTCTGCACGGAGGCCGTGATGCCCTTGAGCACCTCGACCTTGCCGAAGCTCTTGTGGACGTCGTTGAGCTCGATCATTTCTTGCCCGCCCGCTTCTCGAAATGACGGACCAGCAGGATCAGCGGGATGCTCATGGTGAGATACATCAGCGCCACCATCGTGAACACGTTGGTGTTCTTGAACGTCGAGGACGCAATCAGCTTGCCTTGCAGCGCGAGTTCGGCGACCGTGATGGTCGAGGCCTGCGACGAATCCTTCAGCATCATGATCATGACGTTGCCGTAGGGCGGCAGCACGATGCGCACCGCCTGCGGCAGCACCACGCGGCGCATGGTGAGCCACCAGCCCATGCCGATCGACTGCGCCGCCTCGATCTGTCCCTTGTCGATGGCCTCGATGCCGGCGCGGAAATTTTCAGCCTGATAGGCCGAATAGGCGATGCCAAGCCCGAGGATCGCGGCCTGCAAGGCCGACAGCGTGACGCCGAGATCGGGCATCACGAAGTAGAGGTAGAACAGCAGCACGATGATCGGGATGCCGCGGATCACGTTGATCAGGCTGGCGCTGAGCATCGACAGCGCCTTGATGCCGGAGACCCGCATCATCGCCCAGATCAGCCCGAGCACCGTCGAGAGCAGTAGCGAGCCGATGGTGACGACGATCGTCAACACGACGCCGCTCATCAGGATCGGGAAGAACTCGACGGCGTCGTGCCAGAAGCCTTTCATCGGCAAGCCTTCACTCAAGAGCCTTCATCGATCGCGCCCTGTCAGCCCTGAGCCTTCAGGCCCCATTTATCGAGAATCTTGTCGATGGTGCCGTTGGCCTTCAGCTTCGCGAGCGAGGCATTGATCTTGCCGAGCAGCGCGGCCTCGCCCTTGCGCACGCCGATGCCGACCGAGCCAACGGTGACGGGCTTGTAGCCGTCGACGAGACGCGCCTCGGGGAAGCCGCCCTGCTTCAGATTGTAGGCGAGGATCGGATAGTCGGCGTAGCCGGCCTTGAGGCGCCCGGTGTTCACGTCGCGCAGAATGTCGGGAATGGTGTCGTAGGCCTTCACCTCGGCAAACAGGCCGGTCTTCTTCAGCGCATCGACGAAGGCGGTGCCGACCTGGGCGCCAACCGTCTCGCCCTTCAGATCGTCCTGGGTGACATAGGCCTTGGTGTCGCTCTTCGGCACCACGAGGCCTTCGCCGTAGGTGTAGATCGGATCGGAGAAATCGACGACTTCCTTGCGCGGCGCCGTGATGAACATCGCGGCGGCGATGATGTCGATCTTGCTCGTGGTCAGCGACGGGATCAGCGCCGAGAATTGCATCGGCTCGATCTGCACGTTGAAGCCGGCGTCTTTGCCCACTTCGGTGACGAGATCGACCATGATGCCCTGGATGGTATTGGTCTTGGTGTCGAGGAAGGTGAAGGGAATGCCCGTCGGCGTCGAGCCGACCTTCAGCACCTGCTGCGCCGATGCCGGCGCCACGGCGCAAAGTGCGAGTGCCGCGACCGCGGCCAGACCAAAACGCTTCATCGCATCCCCCTTTGGGTCCGGCCGATGCGGCGCTCGCAAATGTCGTCATCGCAGACATTGCGGGCCGAGCCGTTTCGGCCTATTTTCACCAATATGAAAATTTGGTCACACTTTCGCAGGTGATGCAAGCGGTTTTCATGCACATGAAGGAAGCGGTTTGACGTGAGCGGTGGCAAAAGAATGCGCAAACCGGCCGCCGCAAAGGCGGTGAGAAAGCCGAAGGCTATCGCGAAGCCGGCGGAGCCCGCAATGGACGTTGCGGTCGGCCGCCGCATCCGGGATCTCCGGCGTGTCAGGCAATTCTCGCTGGAAACGGTCGCGGCACGCACGGAGCTGTCGATCGGCTTCCTCAGCCAGATCGAGCGCGGCCTGTCGTCGCCGTCGCTGCGCGTGCTGGCCACGCTCGCCGACGTGCTTGGCGTCGGCATCGCCGCACTGTTCGGCGCAAGCCCGAGCGCCGACGGCGCATCCGATCAGGTGGTGACGCGCGGACTTCAGCGGCCCGAACTCAAGCTCTGGCGCACCGGCGTGTCCAAGCAATTGCTGAGCCCGGCCAGCGCGGACAACAAGCTGAACCTGTTTCTCGTGCATCTCGAACCCGGCGGCTCCACCGGCGACGAGCTCTATACCCATGACGGCGAAGAGGCCGGCCTCGTGCTCGAAGGCGAGATGATGCTCACGGTGGACAGCGAGACCTGGTCGCTGAAGACCGGCGACAGTTTTAGATTTGCGAGCCGAAGGCCGCACCGGTTCTCAAATCCGGCCGACGATGCGAAGGCCGTGGTGCTGTGGGTGAATTGCGTGACGGGGGCGGCAGGGTAGCTCGCTCATCCTTCCGCGAACACGCTCTCAATCCCGTCATCCTGAGGTGCGAGCAAAGCGAGCCTCGAAGGATGCACGGCCCCGATGCAGCCGGGCCGCCGCCCTTCGAGGGCCGCTTCGCGGCCACCTCAGGGTGACGGTGATGGAGGAGTGCGCTGCCTCCCCATTCGTCATTGCGAGCGAAGCGAAGCAATCCAGAGTCTTTCCGCGGAGGCACTCTGGATTGCTTCGTCGCTTCGCTCCTCGCAATGACGAGCGGATAGAGTCTTAGCCAAACCGGTGTTGATACCGATCCACCGTCAACGCACTCACATCAACCTCCGGCTTCTTGCCCGACAGCATGTCCGCGAGCACGCGCCCCGAGCCGCAGGACATGGTCCAGCCGAGCGTGCCGTGGCCGGTGTTGAGATGGAGATTGGCATATTGCGTCGGGCCGATCACGGGCGGGCCGTCCGGCGTCATCGGACGCAGGCCGCTCCAGAACGTCGCTCTGGAGAGATCGCCACCGCGCGGGAACAGATCGGTCAGGGAGTGATCGAGCGTGGCGCGGCGCGCGTCATAAAGCTTGGTCGAGAAGCCGGAGATCTCGGCGGTGCCGCCGACGCGGATGCGATTGCCGAGGCGGGTGATGGCGACCTTGTAGCTCTCGTCCATCACGGTGGATTCCGGCGCGCCAGAGGCGTCCGTGATCGGCACGGTGATCGAATAACCCTTCACCGGATAGACCGGCAGCGAAATGCCAAGCGGCGCGGCCATTCGCGACGAATAGCTGCCGAGCGCAAGAACGTAAGCGTCCGCCTGGAGCAGACCGGCACCGGTCTCAACGCCGCTGACGCGCGCGCCGTCCGTCACGATGCGGTCGATGCCGGTGTTGAACAGGAAGCGCACGCCGAGCGCCTGGGCATGCTTGGCCAGCGCCTGCGTGAACATGTGGCAGTCGCCGGTCTCGTCCTGCGGCAAACGAAGCCCGCCGACGAATTTTTCCTTCACGCCCGCGAGTGCCGGCTCCACCGCGATGCAGCCCTCGCGGCTCAGCGTCTCGTAGGGCACGCCGTACTGCTTGAGCACCGCGACGTCTTCGGCAGTGCCGTCGAGCTGCTGCTGATAGCGGAACAGCTGGAGCGTGCCCTGCGCACGTTCGTCATACTGGATGCCGATGTCGCGGCGCAGATCGCGCAGGCAGTCGCGGCTGTATTCCGCGATCGGGATCATCCGGCTCTTGTTGACCGCGTAGCGCGCACTGGTGCAGTTGCGCAGCAACTTGAGCAGCCAGACCCACATCACGGGATCGAGCTTCGGCCGGATCACCAGGGGGCCGTGCTTCATCAGAAGCCATTTGACCGCCTTCACCGGCACGCCGGGGCCGGCCCAGGGCGAGGAATAGCCGGGCGACACTTCGCCGGCATTGGCAAAGGAGGTCTCCAGCGCCGGCTCCGGTTGACGGTCGACAACCGTCACTTCGTGGCCGGCACGTGCGAGGTAGTAGGCGGAGGTGACACCGATGACACCGCTGCCGAGGATCAGAACTTTCACGCTTCGTCAAACTCCCGCGGCATCACGCTCGCCGCTGCAAGGAAACAACTCGCAACGGCGAGAGCAATTATCAGGCCACCCGCTTGATGGCATCGCCAAGGATCGAGACGATGTCGTCGATGTGGCTCTTCTCGACGATGAGCGGCGGCGACAGGGCAAAGGAGTCGCCGCTCATGCGGAAGTACAATCCGCGATTGAAGCAGTCGACCATGACGTCGTAGCCGCGCGCACCGACGGTGCCGTCGCGCGGCGACAGCTCGACCGCGCCCATCAGACCGCAATTGCGGATGTCGACGACGTTCGGCAGGCCCTTCAGCGAATGCAGCGCATCGCGCCAATATTCGGCGATCGAGGCACCGCGCGTGAGCAGGCCCTCGTCCTTGTAGATGTCGAGCGTCGCGATGCCGGCGGCGCAGGCGGTCGGATGCGCGGAATATGTGTAGCCATGGAACAGCTCCATCGCGTTCTCGGGGCCGACCATCAGGCCGTCATGCACCTTGCGGCTCGCGAACACCGCACCGCAGGGAATGGTGCCGTTGGTGATGCCCTTGGCCGTCGTCATCAAATCGGGCGTGACGCCGAAGAAGTCGGCGGCGAACGGCGTACCGAGACGGCCGAAGCCGGTGATGACCTCGTCGAAGATCAGCAGGATGCCGTGCTTGTCGCAGATCTCGCGCAGGCGGTTCAGATAGCCCTTCGGCGGCGGCAGCACCGCGGTCGAACCCGGCACCGGCTCGACGATGACGGCAGCAATGGTCTCGGCGCCGTGCAGGGCGACCAGACGCTCGAGATCGTCAGCGAGCTCGGCACCATGCTCGGGTTGATCCTTGGCGAAGGCATTGCGGGAGAGGTCATGCGTGTGACGGATGTGGTCGACGCCCGGAAGAAGCGTCGCGAAGGCGCGGCGGTTGGCGACCATGCCGCCGACCGAGGTGCCGCCGAAGCCGACGCCGTGATAGCCCCGCTCGCGGCCGATCAGGCGGGTGCGGGACGCCTGGCCGTTGGCGCGGTGATAGGCGAGCGCGATCTTCAGCGCGGTGTCGACCGACTCGGAGCCGGAATTGGTGAAGAAGACGCGGTCGAGGCCCTTCGGCGCGATCTCCGCGAGACGCTCGGCGAAGTCGAAGGCCAACGGATGGCCCATCTGGAACGACGGCGCGAAGTCCAGCGTCATCAGCTGGCGCTCGACCGCAGCCGCGATCTGCTTGCGGCCGTGGCCGGCATTGACGCACCAGAGGCCGGCGGAGGCGTCGATCACCTTGCGGCCGTCGACGGTGGTGTAATGCATGCCCTCGGCCGAGGAGAACAGGCGCGGCGCCTTCTTGAACTGACGGTTGGCCGTGAACGGCATCCAGAACGAGTCGGTCTTGATAGTGTTCGGAATCTGATGAAGGGTCACGGGCCACGCTCCTTTGCTGACCGGATAGCAGAGGCACGGCTTCGATAGGGCAACAAGTCCTTTTCTGGTGACCTGCAAGCCATTGATTTTACTAAGCCCTCTGGTCCATATTTGCGCGATCCGCAACACCTGCAACACGGGACCATGGCATGAGCGTCGACATCGGTGGACGGCTGCGATTCATCCGGGCGCGCCACAAGCTGTCGCAGCGCGAGCTCGCCAAGCGCGCCGGCGTCACCAATTCGACGATTTCGCTGATCGAATCCAACCAGATGAATCCCTCGGTCGGCGCGCTCAAGCGCATCCTCGACGGCATCCCGATGGGGCTCGCCGAGTTCTTCGCGCTGAAGCCGGAGTCACGGCGAAAGATCTTCTACCGCTCGGAGGAGCTGACCGAAGTCGGCAAGAAGCCGATTTCCTATCGCCAGATCGGCGACAATCTGTTCGGACGCAGCCTGCAAATTTTGAAGGAGCGCTACGAGCCCGGCAGCGACACTGGACGCGTGCATCTCGTCCATGACGGCGAGGAAGGCGGCATCGTGATCTCGGGCAAGCTCGAGGTCACCGTCGAGGACGAGCGTCGGATTCTCAATCCCGGCGATGCCTATTACTTCGAGAGCAGGCGCCCGCATCGCTTCCGCTGTGTCGGCGGCAAGCCGTGCGAAGTGATCTCGGCGTGCACACCGCCGACGTTCTGAAACGCGACGCGTTATCCGGAATCCTACGGGGTGCCCCGGTGTCTTACGGAGCTTGAGGCATCTCAATTTCCGCGCGCGAGGCCGCTATATGTTGCGAGCTCGTAACGAGGCTCGCCGATGAAGATCACGCTCGCCAATGCTGAAGCCGCGCTCGACGAAGTTCAGCGCGATGCCGACAAGCTCCATTCGCGCGAGCTGCGCAGGGCCATCGCCGACTACATCGAGACGCAGCGCGAAGCGCTGAAGGCTCTTCGCAAGAAGCTGCATTAACAGGACGCGGCGGAACGAGGCGATCCCGTCCCGCCGTTTTACCTCAACGCTGCGTCAGCAATTCCTCGATCCTGATCGGGAAGCGACGGACACGCACGCCGGTCGCATGCCAGACCGCGTTGGCGACCGCGCCGGCGCTGCCGGTGATCCCGATCTCGCCGACGCCCTTGATCCCCAGCGCGTTCACATGCGGGTCGTGCTCCTCGACCGTGATCACGTCGAGCGGTGGCACGTCGGCATTCACGGGGATGTGGTACTCACCGAGATTGGCGTTCATGATCCGCCCGCTGCGGCGGTCGGTGATGGCCTCCTCGTGCAGCGCGAACGACATGCCCCAGATCATGCCACCGAACAGCTGGCTCTTCACCAGATGCGGATTGACGATGCGGCCCGCGGCGAAGGCGCCGACCATGCGGGTGACGCGGACCTGGCCGAGTTCGGGATCGACCTTGACCTCCGCGAACACCGCGCCGTGGGCGTGCATGGCATACTCTTCCATCGCCGCCGGATTCGGCGCGCCGGTGCCGCGGGCGTCGATCTCGGCAACGCCGGCACGCGCGAGGATCTCGGGGTAGCTCTCGCCACGGCCCTCGTCGTCGCGCCGGATCAACCGGCCGTCGCGCGCGATCACGCCGGCATTGCCGGCGCCGAACAGCGGCGAGCGCTCGTCATTGGTGGCGAGATCGGCCAGTTTTGCGATCACGGCAGCGCCGGCACTGTGGATCGCAGCACCCGCGGTTGCCGTGTGCGCCGAGCCGCCGGCGATGCCGGCGTCAGGCAGGTCGGATGAACCGGCCTTGAACTCGACACGGTCGATGTCGAGGCCGAGTTCATCGGCCGCGATCTGGGCAAGCGCCGTCCAGGCGCCCTGCCCCATGTCATGCGCGCCGATCTCCATCGCACCGGAGCCGTCGCGGCGGAGCACCGCGCGCGCCTCGGCCTGGAACATCAGCGCGGGGAACGTCGCGGTGCCCATCCCCCAGCCGACCAGAAGTCCGGCGTCGTCGCGCATCTGTCGCGGCTGGAGCGAGCGCTTCGCCCAACCAAACCGCGCCGCGCCCTGGTCGTAACAGGCGCGCAGCGCTTTCGAGGAGAACGGTTTTCCCGTGATCGGCTCGACCTCGGCATAGTTCTTCAGACGGAAGGCAAGCGGATCGATGCCGCAGGCCCAGGCCATTTCGTCGATCGCGCTTTCAAGGGCGATCGATCCGGTCGCTTCCCCCGGCGCACGCATGAACAGCGGCGTGCCGGTGTTGACGCGCACGGCATCGTGCGAGGTGCGGATCGCAGGCGCCGCATAGAGCGTGTGCGAGGCATCCGCCGCGGGCTCGTAGAAATCGTCGAACGTGCTCGACACGGTTCTGGCGTGATGATCGAGCGCGGTCAGGCGCCCCTCACCATCGGCCCCGATGCGCAGCCGCTGACGCGTCGGCGCACGATGGCCGACCGGGCCATACATCTGCTCACGGCGTAACACGAGCTTGACCGGCTTGCCGACCAGCTTTGCAGCCATGATGCCGAGAACCGGCGGACCGGCCATCAATCCCTTCGAGCCGAATCCGCCACCGAGGAACGGGCTGCGGATATGGATCTTGTCATGCGCGATACCAAACAACTCGGCGACACGCGCAAGCGAGAGCATCAAGCCCTGGGTCGGCATGTCGATCTGGAGACTGTCGCCGTTCCACGACGCGACGATCGCATGCGGCTCCATCGCGTTGTGATATTGCGGCGGCGTTTCGTAGATCGAGTCGATCTGCTTGTCCGCCGCGGCGAGACCTGCCTCGACATCGCCGTGGTGATTTTCCGTGGGGTTGCCGACGCCAACGACGGGTGGGACGAAACTTTCGCCGGCGTCGAGACCCACGAGAGCAGGCAGCGTCTCATAACGCGGCGCCAGCAGCACCGCACCTTCGGTTGCAGCCTCCAGCGTCTCGGCGATCACGACGGCGATCGGCTGATTGGCGTAGCGGACTTCATTGCTCTGCAACACCTCCATCCGGAATACGAATGGATTGGTCTTGATCTCCGGGTCGATCGCAAGCTGCGGTTTGTGGTCCGGCGTCATGACGTCAACGACGCCGGGATGACGTTTGGCGGCGGCGACATCGAGTGAGGTGACACGGCCATGCGCGATGCTGGAGACCGCCATCACAGCAAACAGCATGCCCGGCGGATGATTGTCGGCGGCATAGGTCGCCTGCCCCTTCACCTTGAGCACGCCGTCGCGGCGGGTCAGCGGTTGGCCGATGCTCGAGCCATGGCGCAGATGGGCGGGAGCGCTGGTGAGATTGAGCTCAGACATGGATGGCTCCGGACGTCGAGGCAAAGGGAGAGGCCGGCAGCGCGGGAATGCGCGCAGGCGTACCGGCAGCAGCTAAAGTCAGCGCGCGCACGACGATGCGGCGTGCGAGTTCGATCTTGAAGGCATTGTCGCCGGACGGCTTTGCGTCCGTGAGCGCACGCCAGGCGGCTTCCTGGAAGGCATCTGCCGTGGGCGTCACGCCCTTGAGCACGTCTTCCGCAGCACGGGCACGCCAGGGCTTTGCGGCGACGCCGCCCAGCGCCAGCCGGGCCTCCTTGATCTTGCCGTTCTCGATCTGCAACGCAGCAGCGGCCGAGACGACAGCAAAGGCGTAGGAGGTGCGTTCGCGAACCTTGAGATAGCGCGCATGCGCGGCGAAGCCACGCGCCGCGGGTGGCAGACGCACCGCAACGATGAGGTCGCCGGATTCGAGCGCCGAGTCACGCTCGGGCGTTTCGCCCGGCAAACGATGCAACGCGTCGAGCGCGATCTCACGCCGGCCGTTCCTGCCTTCGATCTCGACGATGGCATCAAGTGCAACCAGGGGCACGCAAAAGTCGGACGGATTGGTCGCGATGCAGCTTTCGCTCCAGCCGAGCACGGCGTGGCCGCGGTTCTCGCCCTCGCGGGCGTCGCAGCCCGCGCCGGCCTCGCGCTTGTTGCAGCGGCTGGCGGTGTCGTAGAAATACGCGCAGCGCGTCCGTTGCAGCAGATTGCCGCCGACGGTGGCGGCATTGCGCAATTGTGCCGACGCGCCGGAGAGCAGCGCTTCGGCCACGGCCGGATATGATCTTGCGAAGTTCGCGTCATGCGCGAGATCGGCATTGCTCACCAGCGCGCCGATACGCAACGATCCGTCGGCGAGAGTCTCAATTCCGTCGAGCCCGTCGAGATGGGTGACATCGACCAGACGATCGGGCCGGCTGACGCCGCCCTTCATCAAATCGAGCAGATTGGTGCCGGCGGCAAGATACGCAGCGCCCGGCTGCGCGGCAGCCGCAACGGCCTCGGCGACCGTGGCCGGCCTGATATAATCGAACTGTTTCATGCGGAGCGCCTCTGATTGGTCTCATCCACGCCGGCCTGCGCTTCGAGCACGGCATCGACGATGCCGGCATAGGCGCCGCAACGGCACAGATTGCCGCTCATGCATTCGCGGATGCGCTCGGGATCGTTGCCGGCCTGGGCTTCCTGCATCATGCCGATTGCGCTCATGATCTGGCCGGGCGTGCAGAAGCCGCACTGAAATCCGTCATGGGCGATGAAGGCAGCCTGCACCGGGTGAAGCTGGTCGCCGCGCGCGACGCCTTCGATGGTGAGGATGTCGGCGCCGTCATGGCTGATGGCGAGGGCGAGGCAGGAGTTGATGCGCTTGCCGTCGACCAGAATGGTGCAGGCGCCGCACTGGCCGCGGTCGCATCCCTTCTTGGTTCCGGTCAGATGGAGGCGCTCACGCAAGAGATCGAGCAGCGTGACGCGCGGATCGTCGAGGACGAAGTCGCGCCGCGCACCGTTCACGGTGAGGCTGATGGAGTGGTTCATATAAGGCTCCGATCAGATATGGACATGGCTCATCGCGCAGCGCGCCACCTCCGTGGCCGCCGTCGATACCGCGCCGCCCGGACACAATCCGGGCCGGCACATCCACGAAGATACGGAGGCACCCTCCGCCTAACAAGGGCCACGGTAAAATATTGGAATTCGTCAAAAGACCATGCGCGGACAACGCGATGCAGCCCTGCAGGGGTTCATGCAAGGGTTCAATCTAACCAATTCGTGATCTACATTATCGGCATGGACGACCACACCGACCAGATTCGGAAGCCCCGCGCCGATGCCGTGCGTAATCGCGAGCGCGTGCTCGAGGCTGCGAAGGTGGTCTTCAATGCGGGCGGTCCTGAGGCGAGCCTCGAAGCGGTGGCAAAACGCGCGGGCGTCGGCATTGGCACACTCTATCGGCACTTTCCGACGCGCGAGGATTTGTTCGAGGCGGTGTACCGGCGCGAGGTCGAGCAGCTCAGCGAGCTCGCCGAGCAATTGAAGAACGCCAAGGATCCGGTCGATGCGCTCAGGCGGTGGCTGCGTTCCAACGTCGAATTCGTTGCCACCAAAAAAGGCATGTCGGCAGCATTGGCGCTGACGTTCCAGAGTTCCTCGGACCTCGCGGCGTTCTCGATGGACCGGCTGACCAAGGCAATCGGCTCGCTGCTCGACCGTGCGGTCGCGGCCGGCGAGATGCGCGGCGATGTCAGTCCGGAGGATTTGCTGCGGGCGCTCGTCGGCATGTGCTACATGCACGACCAGCCCGGCTGGCAATCTTCAGTGCTGCGGATGCTCGACGTCTTTGTCGACGGGCTGCGGATGCAACCGGTCGTAAAAGCCAAGGCACGCACCGCCAAGCCTGCGAAGCCGGCGGTGAAACGGAAGCGATAGCGCGTCCGTATCTTGCCAGGGTCGTGCTAGGATCAGCATCGCCGGGATTTCAACGCGGAGCCTGTCATGCGCATCGCCGCCTTGCTCGTTGTTCTCAGTGTCATCTTCAGCTCCGTCTCGGCATTTGCCGGCGATGTCTCGGCAGCACAGAGGGTCATCCGCTCCCAGGAGCAAGCCTTTGCGCGCGACGATGCGGCCGCGGCCTATTCCCATGCGGCACCGGCCATCAGGGAGATTTTCCCCGCGCCCGACATCTTCATGTCGATGGTGCAGAACGGCTACGCGCCGGTCTACCGGCACAAGAGCTTTGAATTCGGCGAAAGCAAGAGCGAAGGCAACTCGGTCTCCCAGCACGTCCGCATCGTCGATGCCGACGGCAACGCGTGGGAGGCGCTCTACACGCTCGAACTGCAACCCGACGGCAGCTACAAGATTACCGGTTGCTCTTTGCTGAAGGTGGGACAGGAAGCCTAGGTCGCGAAACCCGGGCCGGTCCTGGCCGAGCTCATACGCGACCGGATCAGCAGCGTCACAACGATGCCGATGTTCAGCGCGTTCCACGCCACGCCATTGGCGAACGCAGCCGCATAGGAGCCGGTGGCGTCGAAGATCACGCCGGAGACCCAGCCGCCGAAGGACATGCCGAACACGGAGGCGAAGATCACGATGCCGACGCGGGTTGCCGCTTCGCTCGCCGGCATCGCCTCGCGTACGATGATGGCGTAGCTCGGCACGATGCCGCCCTGGAACAGGCCGAACATTGCCGAGATGACGTACAGCGAGGCGAGGCTGTCGAAGAACAGATAGAACACCAGCGCAAAGCCCTGCGCCAACGCCCCGATCAGCAGCGTGGGGATGCCGCCGATCTTGTCGGCGAGATAGCCCGAGCCGATGCGGCTGACGATGCCGCAGGCCATCATCAGCGACAGCATCTCGGCGCCGCGCGCCACGCCGTAGCCGAGATCGCCGCAATAGGCGACGATATGCACCTGCGGCATCGCCATGGCGACGCAGCAGGAGATGCTGGCGATCGAGAGCAGCACCGTCAGCGTGTTGGTCGACAGCTTGAGATCGACCCGCGGCGGCGCTGCATTGGCGTGATTGCGGACTTTGTCAGCGCCCATTTGCGCGCGCAGAACCAGCACGAGGCCCGTCATCAGGACCACGCAAATGAGAGCGATGCCGATATGGGTGGCGCGCCAGCCGATCCCCTCCATGCCCGCGTTGATGAGCGGCGGCCATATCGTGCCGGCAACGTAATTGCCGCTCGCGACGATGGTCACGGCGAGCCCACGATAGCGCTCGAACCAGTGCGACGCTTCCGCCATCAGCGGCGCGAAGGTCGCCGACGTGCCGAGCCCGATCAGGAAATAGGCGGCAACGAACTGCCAGAGCTGCATCGACAACCCGGCCAGCACGTTGGCGACGCCGAGGAACGCGATGCTGATCGCCATCGCGGGCACGATGCCGAACTTGTCGGTGATCTTGCCTGCGATCACGCCACCGAGCCCGAAACCGAACATCATCAGCGTGAAGGCCAGCGACACCGCGCCGCGCGTGGCGGCGAACTCGGCCTGCACCACGGGAATCACCACCACGACCGCCCACATGCCGACGCCGCCGATCGAGCCGATCGCAAGCGCGAGCAGGAGTCGCACCCAGGCCTGACGGGAGTCAGGGGTGAATGAGGCAGGTATCTGTCCTGGATGATTGGGTGCGTGCACGGCGCGGACCATGTTCGCTGATCGCCGCGCGGTCAAGCATTGTGCCGCGATAATGGGCATGCGCTGTGCACTGCGGTAAGAAGAGCTTGGCGAAATCGCACTTTGCCATTAGTTTGCAATCTGCGTGTGCAACACTGCCGCGCGAGGAGCCTGTCGGCGGAATGCTGTTGCGGTTGACGCGATCGATGCGGATCAGGGTGGGGCGGATCATCGCCCTCGCCTATCTGTTCTGCGTGCTCGCGCCGGCGGCGGCCCTTGCCTGTGGCAACGGCGCTGCGCCGTGCCTCGACGATTCGCGCCTCGCGGACCTCGTGCCGGTGCATCACCAGATGCAGGCGAGCCATATGCATGGCGACGTCTCGCATGACCACGCGAGCCCGCACGCGCATCACCAGACCGCCGCGCAGGACGAGCCCGCCCCACATCAGCATGACGGCAAAGGCCACGCTGGCCCGTGCTGCGCGATGATGTGCGTCAGCGCACTGCCGGCCGATCTGCCCAGCGTCGCCAAGCCGCTTCAGCCGGTCTCTGCCTTCGCGCCCGAGATCGTGGCCAGCCTGCACAGCGCGGCGCCGCCCCTGCTCTACCGTCCCCCCATCGCCTGATCTGACATCACGACGACGTCAGGCCGAGCGCGCGCTTGCGCGCGCGAACCTGTGGTCTTCCGACAGATCAGGGACAAATCATGCTTACGCTTTCCGGGGCGAAGTCCGCCGCCGCATCTGCGGCGCGTGGAGGACAGTTTCGATTCCATTGGCCGATATTGGCCTTGGTTACATTGGCGTTGTGCGGCTGCATGCCGGCAACGACCCAAATCGCCGGCGCTGATCCCGCAGATCCTGCGGCCAGGGCTGCGCGCACCGGATACCGGTCGACGATCGCGCCTTACACGAGCCTGCGGCCTGCGGCGCCGGCGCCATGGCGCGACCCCAACGACGCCGCCGCCCCGCAGCCGAAGCAAGACCGGTAGGACCGCGCCATGACACATCACTTTGCGCGAAGCCTGCTCGTTGTCGCGACGCTCGGCTTGTCGGGTTGCGCGGCGTTCTCGCCCGATAGCGGCATGAGCGCCGTCTCGGAGTTGACGAGCCAGACCATCAACAAGGACGTCGCCTTCGTGCGAACGCCGGAGGAGGCCGGCGCGATCGACGCGCGCGTCCGCCAATTGCTGTCGCGGACGCTGAACACGGAGACCGCCGTTCAGATCGCGCTGCTCAACAACAAGGGCTTGCAGGCCGCCTATAACGAGCTGGCATTGGCCGAGACCGATCTGGTCGAGCAGAGCCTGCCGCCCAATCCGGTGTTTTCGATCTCGCGCATCTCGGGCAATGGCGCCAGCGAGATCGAGCGACAGGTGGTCGGCGACATCCTCGCGCTCGCAACACTGCCATTCCGCTCCGACATCGCCCGCGAGCGTTTTCGCCAGGCGCAGTTGCGCGCGGCGCTGGCGACGTTGCGGCTCGCCGCCGAGGTGCGCCGCACATACGTCTGCGCCGTCGCCGGTAACGAGATGGTGGTGCTGCTGACGGACGCGAAGGCGACGGCGGAATCGACCGCGCAGCTTGCCGTCAAACTCGGCGAAACCGGCTCGCTCAACAAGCTCGACCAGGCCCGCGAGCAGGTGTTCTACGCCGAGACCACAGCCGACCTCGCCACCGCACGGCAGAGGGCAACGAGCGCGCGCGAAAAGCTCGCACGCCTGATGGGGCTGTGGGACGGCGGCCTCGACTTCCGTCTGCCAAACCAACTGCCGCCGCTGCCGCGCCGGCCGCAGGCCTTGCCGTCCATCGAGGCCGACGCGGTCGCCCACCGCATCGATCTCCAGATCGCGCGGCTGGAACTGACGGCGCTGGCGAAATCACTCAACCTCACCGAAGCGACGCGCTTCGTCACCCTGCTCGATCTCGCCGGGATTTCCCGCCGCACCAGGGATCCGGACGGCGCACCGTTCCGCGAACGCGGTTTCGACGTGCAATTCCAGATTCCGATCTTCGACGGTGGCGAGGTGCGCGTGCGGCAGGTGGCGGAGACCTACAATCTTGCCTTCAACCGCCTGACCGAGCGCGCCGTGAATGTCCGCTCCGAGGCGCGCGATGCTTATCAGGTCTATCGATCCACCTACGACATCGCGAGCCATTACCAGCGCGAAATCCTGCCGCTGCGCAAAATCATCACTGAGGAGATGCAGCTCCGCTTCTCCAGCATGCAGGTCGACATCTTCGCGCTGCTCACGGAGGCACGGCAACGCCTGGCCTCGCTGCGTGGCGCAATCGACGCCAAACAAAAGTTCTTCCTCGCCCAGTCCGAGTTGCAGACCGCCGTCAATGGCGGCGGCGCGCCTGCGTCCGGCGGCGACAACCCAACCAATATCGCCGTGGCAGCGCCTGCCGATGGCGGCCACTGACATGAAGATCAACGAGATGGAGACCAGCATGTTTTCCCGCCGAGGATTTTTGGGCAGTGCCGCGCTTGCCAGCGCGTCCGTCGTCAGCGGTCGCGTGCAGGCGGCATCGATCCCGGAAGCCGCGCACATGGACAAGGTGGTGATGCAGCCGCCACTGCACCCGATCAGCGGTCCCGACTATCGCCCCGTCGTCACGCTGAACGGCTGGTCGCTGCCGTTTCGCATGAACGGCGACTGGAAGGAATTCCATCTCGTCGCCGAGCCCGTGGTGCGCGAGTTCGCCGTGGGCATGAAGGTGAATTTGTGGGGCTATAACGGCCAGTCGCCGGGGCCAACCATCGAAGCCGTCGAGGGCGACAAGGTTCGCATCTTCGTCACCAACAAACTGCCCGAATACACCACCGTGCACTGGCACGGCATGATCATTCCGAGCGGCATGGACGGCGTCGGCGGATTGACCCAGCCGCACATCCAGCCCGGCAAGACCTTCGTCTACGAGTTCGAGATGAAGAAGAGCGGGACCTTCATGTACCACCCGCACTCCGACGAGATGGTGCAGATGGCGATGGGCATGATGGGCATGGTCGTCGTGCACCCGCGCGATCAGAGCTTCCGGCCTGTCGATCGCGACTTCGTCTTCGTGATGAGCACCTATCGCGTCGATCCCGGCACTTATCTGCCGAAGGTCAACGAGATGACCGACTTCAACATGTGGACGTGGAATGCGCGGGTGTTTCCCGGCATCGATCCGCTGCCGGTGCGGCTCGGCGACAGAGTGCGCGTGCGCATCGGCAATCTCAGCATGACCAACCATCCGATCCATCTGCACGGCCACAGCTTTGCCGTGACCTGCACCGACGGCGGCTGGATTCCGGAGAGCGCGCAATATCCGGAGACGACGACGGACGTACCTGTCGGGGCGGTGCGCGTGTTCGACGTGCTCGCCGACAATCCCGGCGACTGGGCGTTCCACTGCCACAAATCGCATCACACCATGAACGCGATGGGCCACGATATGCGCAATCTGATCGGGGTGTCGCGCAAGGATCTCGCCAGGGCCGTCGGCAAGCTCGCACCGGATGCGATGGTGATGGGGCAGTCCGGCATGGCGATGGGCAACATGGAGATGCCGGCGCCCGACAACACGCTGCCGATGATGAGCGGCACCGGCCAGTTCGGCCCGATCGAGATGGGCGGCATGTTCACCGTGATGAAGATCCGCGACGACCTCGCGCGCGACGATTACCGCGATCCCGGCCCGTACAAATTCCCGCAAGGCACCGTTGCCTACGAGGTCACGCCACCGGCCGCAGAGCCGGCGCGGCAGCAGGGCAAGCCCTCCCACAGGATGAAGATGTGAGCGTTTCGATGACCCCCCGACTGGAGACCACAATGACGAAGATGATCGAACTCGCCCTGGCGCTTGCCACGCTGTCGATCGCGCCCGCGCTTGCCCACGAAAATCATGCGCACGCGACGTTCTCGGCCGGTGAGCCCGGCAATCCCGGGAAGCCCGCGCGCACCATCGAGGTCCTGTTGAACGAGATGGATTACGCCCCCGCCAGGATCGACGTCAGACGCGGCGAGCAGATCCGCTTCGTGCTGCGCAATGTCGGCAAGGAGGACCATGAGTTCCTGCTCGCCACGCCCAAGGAGAATCTCGCGCACGCGGAGGTGATGAAGAAGCATCCGCACATGGAGCACGACGATCCCAACGGCGTGCGGCTCGCACCGAACAAGACCGCCGAGATCCTCTGGAAGTTCACCAAGGCCGGCACGTTCGAGTTTTCCTGCCTGATCCCCGGCCACCGCGACTACGGCATGGTCGGCCACGTCACCGTGAAATGAGAGAGCCTCCCATGAACCGCATCATCCGCGTTGCTACCATTTTCACGCTGGCCGTAGGCATTGCCACCGGAGCGCCGGCGGCCGGCGCCACCTCGATCAGCGGCGAGGTCAGGAAGATCGACGCGAGCGCCGGCAAGATCACGCTCAGGCACGGCCCCGCCAGGAGCCTCGGCATGGAGGAGCCCATGACCATGGTGTACCGCGTCAAGGACGCCGCGATGCTCAAGCAGGTGAAGGTCGGCGACAAGGTGACCTTCGAGGCCGAGGAGGCGGCGTCGGGCTACACGGTGACGAGGATGGAGAGGGCCAAGTAGCACTGCCTCGGTCATTCCGGGTTCGCCTTCGGGCGCCCCGGAATGACGGCCTGGGGGGCCCCCGAAACACCCCGGCCAGACCTCCTGCCGCACCCGCCGTTAACCCTTTGCTAACCATACACCCGGCAAGAATTGCCGAGTGAAGTCGAGTGTCGTCAGCCGCGTAAAACGGGAGGTCCCCCGTGGACGCCAGTGCGGTGCCTCACTTTCGGAACGGCGGCCCCTCGGCCGCCGCACAGACGTTTGGGGCGCGCGGACGGCAGTCGCGCGGGGAGGCTACGATGGTCGACGTCACCGCGGCACAGGGCGTAGCAAGTACGAACGCCGGCTTCCCCACCCTTGCCGAGGTCGGGAACATCCTCAAGCGCGGCGACATCGCGCTGGCGCTGGGCGTCCTCACCATCCTGGTGGTGCTGATCCTGCCGCTGCCCGCGATCGTGCTGGACCTGTTCCTGGCGATCTCGATCACGCTCTCCATCCTGATCCTGATGACCTCGTTGTTCATTCAGGCGCCGCTGGAATTCTCCGCCTTCCCGACCGTCCTGCTGATCTCGACCATGCTGCGCCTGTCGCTCAACATGGCCTCGACCCGCCTGATCCTGTCGCACGGGCACGAGGGGACGGCCGCCGCCGGTCACGTCATCGAAGCCTTCGGCAACTTCGTGATGGGAGGCAATTTCGTCATCGGCATCATCGTCTTCGCCATCCTGATCATCGTCAACTTCATCGTCATCACCAAGGGTTCGGGCCGTATCGCCGAAGTCGCCGCGCGCTTCCACCTGGACGCCATGCCCGGCAAGCAGATGGCGATTGACGCCGATCTCTCCGCCGGCCTGATCGACGAGGCGGTCGCCAAGCACCGGCGCAAGGAGCTGGAGGACGAAAGCGGCTTCTTCGGCGCCATGGACGGTGCCTCCAAATTCGTTCGCGGCGACGCCATCGCCGGCCTTCTGATCGTCTTCATCAACGTCGTCGGCGGCATGATCATCGGCGTGGCGCAGCAGGGCATGTCCTTCGCCGACGCCGGACGCAGCTACACGCTGCTGACCGTCGGTGACGGCCTCGTCACCCAGGTGCCGGCGCTGATCGTCTCGACCGCGGCCGGCCTGCTCGTCTCCAAGGCCGGCGTCTCCGGCGCCGCCGACAAGGCGCTGATGAAGCAGTTCTCCGGCTATCCGCAGGCGCTCGCGATGTCCTCGGCGGTGATGCTGGTGCTGGCAGCCCTGCCGGGCATTCCGACCCTCCCCTTCCTGGCGCTCGGCGCCGGCGCCGGCGCGCTTGCCTGGAACGCCCGCAACCGCAACCGGGTGACGGCCAAGGCCGAGGAAGCCGCCAAGGCCGCGCCTGCTGCCGGTCAGCCCGGCGCACCGGGCGCCGCCGCTGCCGAGGAGCCGATCTCCGCCGCGCTCAAGATCGACGATCTCAAGATCGAGCTCGGCTACGCGCTGCTGCCGCTGGTCAACGGACCCGACGGCACCGACCGCCTCACCGAGCAGATCAAGGCGCTGCGCCGTTCGCTCGCGATCGAGATGGGTTTCGTGATGCCGGCCGTCCGCATCCTCGACAACGTCCAGCTCGAAGCCAACACCTACATCATCAAGATCAAGGAGGTCGACGCCGGCACCGGCAAGATCTGGCCGAACCAGTTCATGGTCATGGACCCCGGCGGTAGCCAGGTGCAGGTGCCCGGCATCCACACCACCGAGCCGACCTTCGGCCTGCCCGCGACCTGGGTCGATGCCAGCCTCAAGGAAGAAGCCTCCCTCAAGGGCTACACCGTCGTCGACGCCGCGACCGTGCTCTCGACCCACCTCACCGAGCTGCTCAAGGCCAACATGTCGGACCTGCTCTCCTATGGCGAGGTGCAGAAGCTGCTCAAGGAGCTGCCGAAGGAGCAGAGCGAGCTGGTCAAGGACATCGTCCCCGGCCAGGTCACGGTGTCGGGCATCCAGCGCGTGCTGCAACTACTGCTCGCCGAGCGCATCTCGATCCGCGACCTCTCGACCATTCTCGAAGGCATCGCGGATTCGCTGGCCTTCTCGCGCAATCCCGCCAGCATGGTCGAGCATGTCCGTGCCCGCCTCGCACGGCAGATCTGCGCCCAGAACACCTCCTACAACGGCTATCTGCCGCTGATCGCGCTGTCGGCGCGCTGGGAGCAGGCCTTTGCCGAATCCATCATCGGCCAGGGCGAAGAGCGCAGCCTCGCGATGCAGCCCTCGAAACTGTCGGAGTTCATGACCGCCGTCCGCGAAGCCTTCGAGCGCGCCGCCCGCGAGGGCGAGGCGCCGGTGCTGGTCACCTCTGCGGCAATTCGTCCTTTCGTGCGGTCCCTGGTCGAGCGGTTCCGCGCCCAGACGACGGTGCTGTCGCAGGCCGAAATCCACCCCCGCGCGCGATTGAAAACGGTCGGAAGCGTCTGATTTGCCTTAAGAAGCCGTGTGTTTTTCAGCCACAGGCAAATGGTTTTTGAGTTCCTGGCGCCTTGTCGACCAAATGCCGGCAAGGCGTCCTAAAGGCACATTACAGCATTGAAATAATTATATTATCGCACGATCCGCCATCGTTTTTGATCGCGACTTTTCACGTCCTGTCACGCTCTTGTGATGGCCTCTTGGGAACGAATCCCCCCAACACTAGGTTGTTGGGCACCGGAAGCATGAACCTGCCCAAACACGCAGGCGACTACTTCGGGTAGATGGCGGCAGGAGCCTTCCATGAACCACTCGATTTACAGCGCAGATCGCTCGACCCACTTGAAAATCGTGGTCGTCGCCCTCGTCGCAGGGATCGCGGTCGCTGGCTTCGGCATCACGGCCCGCACCACAGGTTCGGATGAAGGCCTGACCCAGACCGCCCGCGTCATCAAGGCCGGCAAGCCGGTCGTTATCACCAGCTCGAACGCGTCCCTCGTTCGCTAAGGAGATTTTGAGTTTCAGGAATTCACGCGGCTCTTTACCAGCCCCCCAAAGTCGCCACGTGGATATGTAGACGACCCCAACCCCAAGTCGACTACAGAAAGCGCCCGCCCCCCACGGGCGCTTTCTCATGTCTGGCCCCCGTCATTGCGAGCGCAGCGAAGCAATCCAGAATCCTCCGCGGAAAGACTCTGGATTGCTTCGCTGCGCTCGCAATGACGGAGTAACAGCATCCGTCCCTCGCGTGTCCCGGACGCGGTGCGGCACGAAGTGACGCTCCGCAGAGCCGGGACCCAGGAAGCCGCTGGACTCCGCTGATGCATGGGCCCCGGCTCTGCAGCGCACCGCTAAAGGAGCGCTGCGCTGCGTCCGGGGCACGAGACTGTTGTGGAACGACTGACATGAGATCGCATTCTCGCGGCTTGTTCGCCCGAGCTTTGCTTGTCGTTTCACCCTCAATTGAAAGAGGGCGCAGGGAAGACCGGGTGCCGGCCGGGCACCCACGGTCCACTGTGCGAAAGGTGGCAACGAGAAGCTGCACAGCGGCATACAGGTGGAGCCGGGCATCCGGCCTTCCCTGCGCAGTGGGCTTACGGCTTATGTCGTGCTCTCCCCGGGGAGCGTTGCACTATTGCCCCCGTCGCCTTGCGGATGATCGACGCGAGGGCCCGGTTGGGCCGCACGCATCACCGCAAGACTTGGCGCACAGACCCCGGGCGCCAGGACCACACGATTTTGCCGTACGCGAGATCACCCCGGTCGTGCGCGCGACGCCTTCGCTCACGGTTGCCCGCCCTGCAAAAGCCCTTCGCGCCGATGTGACCCGCGTCCACCGCCGCCCGGCCCGCGTTCGTGACGATCGCGATACGCCCCTCTTCCTTGGGCCGGGTTAACGCCATGGATACGCCGTTTCCGAATTTCGGTAAAGTGGAATATTTTTGCCGGCGCGGGTTGACCGAGAGGCTGGGTGTTTTGCCCGTCAGGCAACGCAAGGGCTTGTGGCTGCCCCGCCGAACAGGTCTCGATCAGCCGCCTCCATGTCAAATTTCTGCAACTGGAATCAAAGCGTGGCAGGGCCTGGGCGACAACGGAGTTATTGGCTTGCCGCAGCCGCAGTCGCCACATATTTCGTGTAGAACTCGGCGACCCGGCCGCGCCACATGCCGACGAACGCCTCCGACGTCACGTTGTCCACCGATTTCCAGGCGCGCTTGAACGCCGGAAGTGCATTGCCCCAGATCGCGCGTTTGCACCACCTCTCACCCTTCTCCTTGCCTTCGCTGGTGGCACACATTGATTTCCAGGCGGTGCGGGCGGGCTGGCTGATGTGCTGAGCGGCGCCTTCCCAGCCCTGCTGATGGATCAGGTAGAGATCGCTCATGTCCGGCGTCCGGTGCGTGATCCACTCGAACTGGACGCCTTCGGTAATGATCTTGTAGGCGGCTGCAACGGCGTTGTCCCGCGGATTGCGAATCTGCCCGAAGCCGAACTTCCCGAACTCATAATGGCTCAGCTGAAACAGTCCGATATACGACCCGGTGCGTTGATTGGGGTTGAAACCGGATTCGATCTTGGCGACCGCCATCATGAAATTGAAATCGAGACCAAACGCGTCGGACGCGCGTTTGATCTCTTCGGCGGGCGTTCCGATCGGAATGTCCTTCAACGCACGCAAGACGATCTCCGCCGGTTTCTCGGCGGGCGGCAGTTCGGACCAGATGTAGTAGATGAGATAACGGAAATCCTGCGTCGACGCCGCTTTCGGAGCCCCATCGGACACATCGCGCGCTGGCGGCAGCGACTGGACGATGTCATCTCCCAACGACGCCAATTTCGGCCCGGCGGGATGATCGGCGATGTCGGCTCCGGTGCTCAACGGCGCGGAGCTTGCTGACGTGACTGCGTCAAGCTCTGCTCGTTCTGCCCGAAGCGCTGCCGCGAGCCTGGCGGATGCCTCCGCGTACAGCGCGGGCGTCACTACGTTCGCAGGAGGCACAATGTTGGCGGGAGCCGCCACGTTCGCAGATGCTGCAAAGTTCGCTGCCGCTTCCCGCATGACATCCGGCGCCGTCGCAGCCGATCTGTTTCCGGCGGCCAGATAGAGTCCCACGGATGCGATGACACCCACGACGCAGCTGGTCTGCCAAACCTTCATGGCCCGAAGTCCACGGATGGCTGCTGTACGAAGGGGGTTCGCATGTTTCCAGGGGCCTGTGGTCAGCCTCCTTCGTAAAATCTTAAGGTTTAAATGTGGTGAACGAGAGCAGGCTTCTGCCTCGCCGCTCATCGGACCTGTCCCGCTTTGGGTCACAAGCGGTCCTTCGCGGAAGGCATGCATGAGGTCGCCGATGGGCCAGAACCCGACGCGGATTGACCTGCTGGGTTTTTTCCCGTCGGCAACGCAAAGGCTTGTGGCTAGGCACCGCCGAACAAGTCCCAGTCACCCGTCTCCATGTCAAATTTCCAGAATTGGAATCAAAGCTGACCCGTCAACGGACCGCACTGCAAGGTCAGCTACGGGCAGTCACGACGACGAAACCCGACCCCTCCTCCATCTACAACCCCATACACATGGGGGATGACGGAGGAGGGAAGTCATCACGACCTGATGAACGAGAGCAGATCGGGGTTGAGGACATCCGCATGTGTGGTGAGCATGCCGTGGGGGTAGCCGGGATAAGTCTTCAGCGACCCGTTCTTGAGCAGGTCGACCGCACGCGGCACTGAACTTGCGAACGGGACGACTTGATCAGCCTCGCCATGCATCACCAGCACCGGCACGGTGATCTTCCTGAGGTCTTCGGTATAATCCTCAAGCCAGGAGTCGACGGTTGCGTAATGAGCGAGGGCACCACCGGCCATGCCCTGGCGCCACCAGTTCGCAATGACCGCCTCCGAAGGCTTCGCCCCATCTCGGTTGTAGCCGTAGAACGGATTCTCAGGGACGAAACGGTAGAACTCCGACCGGTTGCCCAGCACGCCCGCGCGGATCGCTTCGAACCACTCCGGCGGTTGACCCGACGGGTTGTCCTCGCTCCGGTACATGTTCGGCGTCAGTGAAGCGACCAGCGCCGCTTTCGCGACGCGCTCCTGATGGCGGGCGACATAGCGAGCCACCTCACCGCCACCTGTTGAGTGGCCGATGTGGATCGCGTCGCGCAGGTTGAGGTGTTCAGTCAGGGCCGCGAGGTCGGCAACCCAATGGTCCATGTCGTTGCCGGTGCCGGGCTGGTCGGATCGGCCGTGGCCGCGACGGTCGTGAGCGATCACCCGGTAGCCCTGGCGAAGGAAGAACGTCATCTGGGCATCCCAGTCGTCCGCTGTCAGCGGCCAACCGTGGCTGAAAACGATTGGCTGACCCGAGCCCCAATCCTTGTAGAAAATGTTTACGCCGTCTGTCGTCGTGATCGTGGCCATCGCGTGGCTCCATCTGCGCTGTTAGACATTTTATTGAAGATAGCGGTCAATTGATCCATTGAGCCACGCGTGACTCGATTTTCGGGCGTTTTCGAATAAAGGCCCAGCGAGACCTTGCTGTCCGTTCTTGGTTGGAGTGCGAAACGGTAAATCCCTCTTTGGCCGCTGACCAAGACCTTGTACGCTTCGAGCTATGCCTGGAAGATATACGAGGGACCATGGAGCTCCGGCACCTGCGCTATTTTGTTGCCGTCGCCGAAGAAGGCAGCCTGCTCACCGCCGCCGAGCGGCGACTGCACACCTCGCAGCCGTCGCTGAGCCGGCAGATCCGCGATCTCGAAGCCGAGATCGGCGTACAATTATTGGAGCGCCAGGCGCGCGGCGTGACGCTGACAGCCGCCGGGCGCGTGTTTCTCGATCATGCGCGGCTGGCGCTGCTGCAGGTTGAGGCCGCAACGGAGGGGGCCCGGCAGACGGCGCAACCGCAACGGCCCGTTCTCTCGATGGGTTTTCTCGTCGGGCTGGAGGTGATGTGGCTCCCCCAGCTGCTGCGGATACTCCGCGAGGAAGCACCCGACGTTGACGTCACGCTCAGCACCCAATCTTCACCGGAGCTCGCGCTGGCATTGATGCGGGGAAAGCTGGACATCGCTTTCCTTCGCCCGGAGAAAGACAACGAGGGCGTCGTCTTCAAGATGTTGGTGAAGGAGCCCTTGATTGCCGTGCTGCCGGCCCAACATCGTCTCGCGTCGCGCAAGAAGATTCGTCCCCAGGATCTCGCCCGCGAGATCTATGTCAGTTCGGCAAGAACGTCCCCGGTCTTGCAGGAAGTCATACAGAACTACGCAACCCGGGCCGGCATTACCCTCAAGGCGAAGTACGAAGGCGAGAACATCTCATCGGCCATGTCGCTCGTGGCGTCCACAGGCGGAATCAGCCTCGTACCCCTCTATGCGCAGAACATGCTTGCACCGAACGTCGTGGCCAGAGCGCTCGAGGGCGGCACGCCAACGGTCGATCTGGCGCTGGGATACAATCGCGCAAATCCGTCGCCCCTGCTCCGTCGTCTTTTGTCCCGCGCGGATGAACTGGTCGCAAACGTCCAGAACCAGAGCATCATCCGATACGTTGAAGCTCAATAGCTCGCGCCGCTGAACGTCTGCTTCGCGTCATTTGCCGTCGTTTGGCCGATGGACGCATAGCTCAGCGACGCGGTGTCCCATATGTCGGTGGCGGGGCTTGCACATCTGGCGCTGCCGCTGCGAACAGCTCTTCCTTGCTGCCCGACAGCGGCGGATAAATGCGCTTGCGGTTGATCGTCTCCTTGGTGGCCTTCGCGGCCGCGCCTGTCGCCCGCACCTCGCGGTCCCACCCTTCCGTGTAGAGGGCACCCCAGGCGCCGAGATCGAGCACGGTCACGTACCAGTCGATCCGCAGCGGCAGCATCGGCAAGCCTGCGAGATCGGCGACGACGTTGTGGCCGGCGAAGCGGCCCATGGGGCGGGCGAACTGGCAGGACATCACGGTCGGATGCAATCCGTCGATGACGCTGGAGGCGACGTCGCCGGCCGCGAATACGCCCGCGACATCCGCAACCTTCATGAAGGGATCGACCAGCAGGCGTCCAAGGCGATCACGCGCACCGGCGAAGCTCGCGGCGAGCCCGCTTGCGCGCATCCCGGCGCACCAGATCACCGTCTGCGTCGGGATGAATTCGCCCGAGCTCAGGCGCATGCCGGCCGCCTCGAGTGATGCGACACGCACGCCGAGCCGCGTCTCGACGTCGAGCGAAGCCAATGCCGTCGCGATGACGGGACGCGCATGCGCGCCGATGGTGGCGCCGCCCGCCTGATTGGGATCGACCAGGATGATGCGGCGGCTGCCGGTGATGCCGGCGCGCGCCAGCCTGTCGGGCATTTCGGCCGCGACCTCGATGCCGGTGAAACCGGCGCCGACCACGACGACCGTCGAACGCCCCGGGGACGGCGCGTTGCGTCCGAGCGAGGCGAGATGATTTTCGAGGTGGAGCGCGGCGGCATAGGTATCGACGTCGAACGCATGCTCGGCAAGGCCGGGGATGTCGGGACGCATCACTTCGCTGCCGAGCGCCAGCACCAGGCGGTCGTAGCCCAGCGTCTCGTCGCCGCGGCTCGTGACCAGCGAGATCTCGCGCCGCACGGGATCGATGGCCTCGACCTCGCCGATGCCATGCGTGACGCCAATCGGATCGAGCAATTGCGGCAACGGAAGTGCGACCTCACTGAGATCGGCCTCGTAATTGCGCACGCGAATGTTGTGATAGGGATTGCGGTCGACGAGACGGATCTCGATGTCGCTGCCGGCACCGATCTCGTCGCGCTTGCGCGCGGCGCCGATCGCCGCCCACAGACCTGCAAACCCGGCGCCGAGCACGACGATACGTGCCATGTCCGTTGACTTCGTTGTTTCAGGGAATCCGGCGATCTGTCTCGTGCCGGCAGATTAGCGCATTTCCCTGGATCGACCAACTGCGGCAGCGGCGCGCCGCTGCACAAAATCGCGGCGCGGCTTACGCCTCGCGCAGCTCCGACGGCGTCGCGCCGAAGCGCTTGCGGAAGGCGCGGTTGAAATAGGACAAATCGGAAAAGCCCGAGGAATGCGCGATGTCGCTGATCTTGCGCGCCCGCGCGCGGGGATCGCCGAGCAGTTTTCGCGCCAGCAGCAACCGCTGCTCCAGCACGAATTCCGTGAAGGTGGTGCCGGCCTGCTCGAACAGGCGCTGCGCCTGGCGCGGGCTCAAGCCCGAGCGCGTCGCGATCTCGGACAGGCACAGATCGTTGCGGCCGAGCGCGGACATCACGTCGGCGCGCATCAGATCGAGACGGGCCGCCGCATGGCCGCGGCCGCGCGCAAGGCTCGCATGCTCGGCATCGGTGCCGAGCAGCAGGCCGACGAGATCGACCATGTGCTGCGCGGTCAGGCGCTGGCCGACGGCGTCCAGATGCGGCGCGTGATTGGCGGCGAGCGCGTGGTAGCGGAAGATCGTCTCCGCGACCGCGCCGTCGGAGAGCACTTGCGAGAGCTTCTCTTCGGCGCGTGGATTGATCTCGAGCAGCGCGCGGCGCGGCATGCGGATGGACGTGAAGCGTTCGTCCTCGGTGTGGCCGACGGAGCCGGTGACGCCCATGTCGACGAGCACCATCTGCGCGGGGGCAAGCTCGACGGTATGACCGTTCTGCCTGACGCGGACGAGACCCGCATGTGCCGATATCAGCACGAGATCGTCGCTACCGTCGGCAAGATGGCTTTGCGTGCGTGAATATTGCGCCGAGGCGCCTTCGGGAATGGCGAGCGCGATGTTGTCGACCACGCTGACCTGGAGCCGGCAATCGATGCTGTCGCCATGGCTCGGCCCGATGTCGAGGCCACAGGAGCCGAAGGTCCGCTCGCGCCAATGTTCGAAAGCCGGACCCTGCGGCAGACCCGCATATTGGTGGACGAAGATGCCCGGCGTCTTTGCTGCATCCATCTGATTTCAAAGCCCCTCTCCGGCACCATGATCGGCGGCGCCGACTGCAAATTCCGGGGATTTGACGCGGGGAAATGGACGAAGGTTCAAATCCGGGGCCGATTTGGCGGGACTTGTCGCGGCACGACGGGGAAATGGACCGTGGCGACAGGAACGCGGGGTCGTAGCCCGGATGGAGCGCAGCGAAAGCCGGGGGTCTCACCTGGTGGCACGGATGTCCCGGATTGCGCTGCGCTCCATCCGGGCTACGGCACTTACTTCCTGGCCGGAACCTGCGGCTGCCCCGGCGGCACGGTCTCGATCAGCTTGCCGGAAAACACCGGCGCCGAGGTCGGCTGGCCATTGGGCGAACCGCCAGCCTGCTCGAGCGTGACCGCGTAGGTGGCGCCGTTGACGACATCGGGATCGTAGGAGCCGAGCAACGTGCGCGCGGTGAAATCACCCCCGTCGATCACGCCGAGCGAACGCGGACGCTGCAGCTTGTCGGAGATCAGCCAGAGCTCGAAGCTCTTGCCGGGCTCCGGCGTCGCGCCGACCTTGCGCACGGTGAAGTTCTTGGTCGTGCCGTCGACCGTGAGAATGAAAGCGGGGCCGCCGCCCTGGCCCTGCAACAGCGCGACGTATTGCGACGATGCCGTGAGCGGCGTCTTGACCTCGACAGTCTGGATCAGCGGTGTCGGACGCAAGGCGGCCGGCAACGCATCGGGCTGGAAAATCTGGAGCGACAGCGTCACCAGCAGCGCGGCCGCGAGAGCGCCCACGGCGGACGCGACGGTGCGCCAGCGCTTCACGCGGCTCTCGAGCCGGATCACATTGCCGTTGTCGGCGACCGGCGCCGGTGGTGCGCGCACGACCTCGGGATCGGGCGCATGGACCTGCGGCATGAAGATCGGCGTGCCGCTGGGAAGCGCGTTGGGGGCCGGCGGCACGATGCCGGGCTGCTCGGCTTCGGGAGACTGCGGCTCCGGTTGTTTCGTCTCCTCGGATGGCAATTCCGGCGGCGCCGTGTCGAGCGAGGAAACCTCCGGCGCGGGCAGCGGCGGCACAATTTCGGACATCGCAGGCATCTCCTGCGCAAAGTTCGTCCGCACGAGCTCGGATTTGATGTTCTCCCACACGATCGGACGCGGCTCGACCGAACCGACCATCTGGTTGAGGACGCCAATCCGGTAGGCCCAGGACTGCACGACATCGGCGAACACCTTGTCCACCGCCATCATGGCCTCGACCTGCGCGCGCTCGCCGGCATCGAGGGTGCCGAGCGCATATTCCGCGGCGAGCGCGATATGGTCCTCCGTGTAGGCCATCACATGCAGTCCAGAACCACCTTCACAACAAAACCCTCATAGTCCGAGGCACTCGCGGATATCCAACATGCTGCGCCGGAGCCACGTCTTCACCGTGTTGACGGGCGCGGCGAATTTTTCCGCCAATTGCTCGCGGCTCCAGCCGTTGTAATAGGCGAGAAGCACGAGCCTCTGACGGTCCGGCTCGAGCCGGCCGATGCATTCCAGGAGCCGCTTCAACTCCTCGGTCATTTCCCTCCGCGCCAGCGGATCGGGGCTGTCGCTTGCGACCTCCATCGCCTGCGGCTCCTCCTCGATGGAGACTTCCGTCTTCTTGCGCACGATGTCGATGGCGCGGTTGCGCGCGATCGACGCCATCCACGTGATCGGCGACGACAAGGCCGGATTGAACTGCCCCGCGCTGTTCCAGATCTTGACGTAAGTCTCCTGAATGACCTCCTCTGCGAGATCCTGTCGGCGCAAGATACGGAGGACGACGCCATAGAGTTTCGCACGCGTGGCAACGTAGAGACGCTCGAACGCGGGCTGATCGCCCTTGGCGACCTCCCCAATCAGTCCGACCAGCTCTGCTGGCGTCAGCATTCAGCCCCCCACACGCGGGCCCGTCGCGTTTCGCGCGGACCCTGGCACTCCGCTACCATAGCGCGCGGCAAAGCCCATCACCAAGGGGCGGGGCGCCAAACTGTGGATAGCAAACGCGAAAACCCGGACCTTGCGGGTCCGGGTTCTCCAAATTCTCGGCGGTTTGACCGCTGGCTGTGTCTTCAGGCGACGGCGCCGATGCGGGCGCGCATGAGGCCGATGCTGTCGAGATCAGCCTGCTCGCGGGCGTTCTCTTCGGCGCGCTCGCGGGCCTGGTCGCGCTCGTCGAGGAGCTCGACCTTCTTGAGTTCCTCGAAGGCTTCGGCCAAAGCGCCCTTGGCTTCGTCGAGCTGGCCCTTCAGCTCGTCGGCCGAGCGGGTCAGGTTCTCGCGGCGCTGGATCGCGGCCTTGGCATAGGTCGGATAGGCGAAATGCGAGGGATCGTTGATCCCGGCACGGTCTTGCTCGGTCGAGATCTCGCGCTCGAGATCGGTCGACATCCGCTGGAAGTCGGCGATCATGGTCTCGATCTGGGTGACCCGGCGGCGCTTCTCGTCGACCTGAAATTTCTTCAGGCGGATGAGGGTATCACGTGACTTCATCGACTCATACTCCCCAGAAGTCCCTTGGCTGCAAGACGTACACACATTGGGACGTCACCGGTCTCCCCACTGGCCCGACGGGGGCCAAGACCGGCTCTGCTACTCTGTGGGATGGGATGATGACGGGACAAAGTTAGCGTTCCGTTTCCAAATTGCCGAGGATTTGCGCCAATTGGCGGTAGCCGTCCGCCAGTGACGCATTTTCATCCTTCCGCTGCTTCAGGAACGCTTCCAGCGGCTCGTGCAGGCGGATCGCCTCGTCCACTTCCGGGCTGGAGCCCGCCCGGTAGGCGCCGAGCCGGATCAATTCCTCCATGTCGGCATAGGTCGCCATCACCGCCCGCGCCTTCTGGATGGTGGGCCAGAACTGCGGGTCGGCCGATTTCGGCATGGTGCGGGAGACCGATTTGAGGATGTTGATGGCGGGGTAGCGGCCGCGCTCGGCGATCGAGCGCTGCATCACGATATGGCCGTCGAGGATGCCGCGGACGGCGTCGGCGATGGGCTCGTTGTGATCGTCGCCGTCGACCAGCACGGTGAAGATCGCGGTGATGGCGCCCTCGCCCAGGCCCGGCCCGGCCCGCTCCAGCAGCTTCGGCAGCTCGGTGAACACGGTCGGCGTGTAGCCCTTGGCGGTGGGCGGCTCGCCGGCGGACAGGCCGATCTCGCGCTGGGCCATGGCAAAGCGCGTCACCGAGTCCATCAGGCAGAGCACGTCCTTCTCTTCGTCGCGAAAATACTCGGCGACGGCGAGTGTCAGATACGCTGCCTGGCGGCGCATCAGCGCCGGCTCGTCCGAGGTTGCGACCACGACGACGGAGCGCGCCAGGCCTTCCTCGCCGAGGTCGTCCTGGAGGAACTCCTGCACCTCGCGGCCGCGTTCGCCGATCAGCCCGATCACGCTGACCGCGGCATCGACGTTGCGCGCGAGCATCGAGAGCAGCACGGATTTGCCGACACCGGACCCTGCGAAGATGCCCATGCGCTGGCCGCGGCAGCAGGTGAGGAAGGTGTTCATCGCGCGCACGCCGAGATCGAGCGGCGCGCCGACACGCTTGCGCGAATGCGCCGGCGGCGGCGAGTTGCGGTACGGCATCGGCGCGGGCCCTTGCGGCAGCGGCCCCTTGCCGTCGATCGGCTCGCCCAGCGCGTTGATGACGCGGCCGAGCCAGGCCATCGACGGACGCACCTGATTGGCGGCGTTGGCGATGACCGCCTTGCAGCCGCGGCGGACGCCGTCGAGGCCCGCGAACGGCATCACGATGGCGTTGTTGCCGGAAAAGCCGATCACCTCGCAGGGAATGTCGCGGTTGGCGCCGGTCTCGATCACGAGCCGCGCACCGACCGACATCGCGTGAATGGGTCCGGCCACCTCGACCATCAGGCCGCGAACGCCAACGACGCGACCGTAAATATTGACGCCGTCGATATCGCCGATCTGTTCGGCAAGCGCCTTCATGAGAGGGCCGTCATTAAGGTGATCGCCTTTGTGATCCGGGGCTTCACGGGGAAAACCTTAAATTTCGCCATATTTCTGAACGGCGCTTAACTTCGTGTTTACCCGCATCGTTAATCATTGCGTCACTGTCTTTGTGACTGAGCGTGACTCCCCTTCAGAAGAAGGCTGAGTCGCGGGAGTCGGTTAGGCCCGTCTCTTAAAGTGGAACTTGAACGGAACCGGGTGACGAAACCTGCTTCACGCGCAAGACCTTAGGGCGATTCGAGAAAAATTGCACCGAGGGACTTGCGTTCCAGAATCAGGATTTGTTAACCATCTGTTGTCAGGATCCGAATCAGTTGTTCAAAGGCGTTTTGTTGAGTGCCGCGAATGCGGCCGACCTGACGCCCAGGAGCGGCGACTATGGGGAACTGGCATGCGCGTTTTGCTGATTGAAGATGACAGCGCCGTCGCGCAGTCGATCGAGCTGATGCTGAAGTCTGAGAGCTTCAACGTCTACACGACCGATTTGGGGGAAGAGGGCGTCGATCTCGGTAAATTATACGATTACGACATCATTCTTCTCGACCTCAACCTGCCCGACATGTCCGGCTACGACGTGCTCAAGCAGCTCCGGGTCTCCAAGATCAAGACACCAATTCTGATCCTCTCCGGCCTCGCCGGCATCGAGGACAAGGTCAAGGGTCTCGGCGTCGGCGCCGACGACTACATGACCAAGCCTTTCCACAAGGACGAGCTGGTTGCCCGCATCCACGCGATCGTGCGCCGCTCTAAGGGTCACGCCCAGTCGGTCATCCAGACCGGCGACCTCGTCGTCAACCTCGACACCAAGACCGTCGAAGTCGGTGGCCAGCGCGTGCATCTGACCGGTAAGGAATACCAGATGCTGGAGCTGCTCTCGCTCCGCAAGGGTACCACCCTCACCAAGGAAATGTTCCTCAACCATCTCTATGGCGGCATGGACGAGCCCGAGCTGAAGATCATCGACGTCTTCATCTGCAAGCTCCGCAAGAAGCTGGCCAACGCTTCCGAGGGACGCAACTTCATCGAGACCGTGTGGGGCCGCGGCTACGTGCTGCGCGAGCCGCACGAGCAGGAAGAGCGCATTCCCGCCTGATCCGGTTTACGTCGCGAGCCCTTCGGGGCTTGCTCCTCCCAGCCTGGACCCCGCCGCAAATGGCGGGGTTTTGTTTTTTGGGGACGCGAACGCCGCCCCATCGTCCTTGCGCCATTGAACCGCTACCCTTCCCCCGCCGACGAATGGTCGCTGCATGATGGGGGAACGATGATCCTGCAATCGCTGGCCGGCCTGCCCGCCTTCCTGGTCTATTTCTGCACCGGCCTGATCGCGATCGTGGCGTATCTGCTGGTCTACACCCGCATCACCCCGCACAACGAGTTCGAGCTGATCCGCGACAACGAGCCGGCGGCCGCGATCGCGCTCGGCCTCAGCCTGCTCGGCTTCGTGGCGCCGCTGGTCAGCGCCATCGCCCATTCGGCCAACGTGCTGGACTGCATGGTCTGGGCGATCATCGCGCTGATCGTGCAGATCATCGTGCTGTTTCTGGTGCGGGTGCCGGTGCCGAACCTGTCAGCGCGGATTGCCGCAGGCGAGCTCGCCCCGGCGATCTGGCTCGGCCTCTCCTCGCTCGCCGCAGGCCTGCTGAACGCCGCCTGCATGATCTACTGACATGGCGGACAAACCCTCCAAAAAGGAATTCGGCAAGCGCCGGCCGCCGGCCGAGCCGCCGCCTCCGCGGCCGCCGGTGAAGCGCTCCGGCCACGTCGCGTTGCTGGTGATGGGCACGCTCGCGGTCGGCACCACCGCGTACACGCTGATGCCGCGCCAGCACTGCGAGCCGGCTCCTGCCGGAACGGATCCAGCCGTGCAGACGAGCACCGCGTGCAGCAGCAGCCGCAGCTCCTCCAGCAGCGGCAGCGGCGGTTCGGGCTCGTCGTCGCGATCGAGCTTCTTCAGCAGTGATTCCTCGAGCCATTCCTCGTCGGGAACGTCATCGGATTCGGGCCACAGCAGCGTGAGCCGCGGCGGCTTCGGCTCGTTCGGCCATGGCTTCTCGGGCGGCGGCTAGCGCATGATCCGGAAAAGTGGCCACCGGTTTTCCGGCAAGATCATGCGCAGGAAATGACATGCAGCGCATCACCTGTCTCGAGCGCGACGACTGGCGGGAGACCGCCGCGCAATGCGGTTTCGTCTTCCACACCATCGGCGGCGACCGCTATTGGGACGAGCGCGCCTATTACGGCTTCACGCTCGACGAGATCGAACGCGGCATCGAAACGCCGACCGGCGAGATCGACGCGATGTGCCTGGAGCTTGCGGGCCGCGTCATCGGCGACGAGCGTCATCTGCGGCGCCTCAAGATTCCGGAAGCGTTCTGGGGCTTCATCGCCGAGAGCTGGAAGCGCGGCGACCGCAGCCTCTATGGCCGGCTCGACCTGAAGTTCGACGGCAAGTCGCCGGCGAAGCTGCTCGAATACAACGCCGATACGCCGACCTCGCTGTTCGAGGCCGCGGTGTTTCAATGGACCTGGCTCGAACAGGCGATAGAACGCCGCGTCATCCCGGCGCGCGCCGATCAGTTCAACTCCATCCACGAGCGGCTGATCGCGGCGTGGAAGGAGATTGCAGCCGGCCGCCATGTCCATCTCGCCGGCGCCACCGGCAATGAGGAAGACGCCGGCACGCTCGCTTATCTCGAAGACACCGCACGCCAGGCCGGGCTCTCGACCACGCTGCTCGACATCGAGCAGGTCGGCTGGCGCGACGAGGGTGGCTGCTTCGTCGATCTCGGCGAGAACGACATGGAGCTCGTCTTCAAGCTCTACCCCTGGGAATGGATGTTTCACGACGCCTTCGGCGCCAAGCTTGTGAGCGCGCCGACGCGCTGGATCGAGCCGCCGTGGAAGGCGGTGCTCTCCAACAAGGGCATTTTGCCGTTGCTCTGGGAGATGTTTCCGAACCATCCCAATCTGCTGCCCGCCTTCTTCGAGGATGATCCACGCGCTGCTGAACTCGGATCATCCTATGTGCGCAAGCCGCTGCTCTCGCGCGAAGGCGCCAATGTCACGCTGGTGTCGGGCGGCACGCCGCTCGACGAGCAGGCGGGCCCGTACGGCGCGGAAGGCTTCGTGCGGCAGGCGCTGTCGCCGCTGCCGAATTTTTCGGGCTGCTACGTGGTGGTGGGAAGCTGGCTGGTCAATCACGAGCCGTGCGGGTTATCCATCCGCGAAGACGCAAGTCCGATCACGGGCAACCGCTCGCGCTTTCTGCCGCATGCGATTTTGTGAGGCTCCCGTCATTCCGGGGCGCGACGCAGTCGCGAGCCCGGAATCCATAACCGCAAGCAGATCGAACGGCCCCTCGCTAACCGCCTGCCTTTTACGATGGCCTGTGGTTATGGATTCCGGGCTCCGCGCTTACGCGCGGCCCCGGAATGACGAGGAGAGATTCACCTCGCCGCGGCAACCTTCAACGATGGCGGCATCAAACCGCCCATCGGGCGGCCGGAGCGCGCGGGGTTGAGCTGATAGAGACCGCGGCGCTCGGTGATCGGACGGAACGCATCGGTGATGCCGACGACGGATTCGGCGGCGCCGAGCAGCAGTGTGCCGTCGGCCTCCAACCCCTTCGCCATCCGCTCGAAGATCACGGCCTTGGTGTCCTGATCGAAATAGATCAGCACGTTGCGGCAGAAGATCACATCGAACGTGCCGAGATGGGAGAAATCCTGCAACAGGTTGAGCTGGCGGAATTGCACCATCGCGCGAATGTCGGCATTGAGCTGCCAGAGTTCGCCAGCTTGCGTAAAATACTTCATCAGGTGCTGGATCGGCAGGCCGCGCTGCACCTCGAACTGGCTGTAGAGGCCAGCCTTGGATTTCTCCAGCACCTCCTGCGACAAATCGGTGGCGACGATCTCGATGCGCCAGCCGGCAAAGGCCGCGCCCATCTCCTTCACGCACATCGCGATCGAATAGGGCTCCTGCCCCGTCGAGGACGCCGCCGACCAGATCCGCAGCGACTTGCGCGCCGCGCGCGCCTGATGCAGGCCCGGCAGGATCGTTTCGCGCAAATGATCAAACGGGATCTTGTCGCGGTAGAAGAAGGTCTCGTTCGTGGTCATCGCTTCGACCACGTCGGTCGCAAGCCGGCCATCGCCGTTCCTGATCTTCAGCACGAGATCGGGAATACCGGGAAGACTTGCCTTGCGCGCGAGCGGCAGCAGCCTGCTCTCGACCAGATATTGCTTCTCGGGCGAGAGATCGAGACCGGAACGTTCTTTCAGGAACTTGCGCAGATACTCATAGTCCGTCGGCGTCACGCGCGGTCTCCCGCGAACAGGCGGTTGACCTTGGCGCCGATCTGGTTGAGCGGCAGGATCGCCGCGCAGATGCCGGCATTCGCAGCAGCACCAGGCATGCCCCAGACCACGCTGGAGGCCTCGTCCTGTGCGATCACGCTGCCGCCGGCTGCGACGATGTCCTTGCCGCCGCGCATGCCGTCAGAGCCCATGCCCGTCAGGATCACCGAGAGGATGTTGCCGTGCCAGATATCGATGGCCGAGGTGAAGAGCGGATCGACCGCGGGCTTGCAGAAATTGACGGCGGGGCCGTCGTCGAGTGCGATCGCAACGTCTGCACCATGGCGCACGACGCGCATGTGCTTGCCGCCGGGCGCCAGATAAATACGTCCCGGCTTCACCGGCTCGCCGTCAACGGCCTCGGCCGCCGGCTTGCGGCTCGCCCGCGCCAAATGCTCGGCGAGAATGGTGGTGAAGGTCGGCGGCATGTGCTGGGTGATCAGCACCGGGAAGCGGTCGATGACAGGACCGAGCTCGGTGACGAGCGTCATCAGCGCCTGCGGACCGCCGGTCGAGGAGCCGATCAGCAGCACCTTCGGGGCCTGGGACGAGAACGGACGCGTGGACAGCGCCCCCGATGACGGAGCATGCAGAGCCGGGGTCGGTGTGGGCGCAGCGGGCCGCACGATGGCGGGTGCACGTGCAGCCGGAGCAGCAGGGCTCGCGGGCGCCAGCGGCGGGCTCGCAACCGCGGGCTTGCGGCGCAGCCGCGCACCGAGATGGCGGATCTTCTGGATCAGGTCATGATGAAAGATGTCCGCGGCCGACGCTTCGCGCGTCGATTCCGGCTTCGGAATGTAGTCGGCTGCGCCGAGCGACAGCGCCTTGAAGCTGATCTCCGCGTTGCGGCGGGTCAGCGTCGAGGCCATGATGATGATGAGATCGCGCTTCTTCGCCAGCAATTGCGGCAGCGCCGAGATACCATCGAGTTCGGGCATTTCGATGTCGAGCACGGCCACATCGGGGTTGATGCGTTCGATCTGGTTGACCGCCTCAAGACCGGTGCGCAGCGAAGCCGCGACCTCCATGTCGTGCTCGGCACCGATCCAGCGCGAGATCAGACCGCGGATGACGACGGAGTCGTCGACGACCATCACCCGCAATGGGCCGGCTTCGCGCGACGGGCTCGTGGTCGAATTCCCTGCGAACGCAACACTCATTACTCACCAACTCAGACTGAAACGGTACAGTTGAAAACAAACGCCGAAGGATCCGTTCAGCCTCCGGGAGTCCGCTCAGATAAGTCCGACTTCCTGGAATTTCGCCGTCACGATGTCCTTGTCGAAGGGCTTCATGATGTATTCGTTGGCACCGGCGTGCAGCGCGCGTGCAATATGCGCGACGTCGTTCTCGGTGGTGCAGAACACCACCTTGGGCTGGTCGCCGCCGGGCATGCGGCGGAGATGGCCGAGAAACTCGTAGCCGTCCATCACCGGCATGTTCCAGTCGAGCAGCACCGCATCGGGCAGCCCGCGCTTGCAGGCTTCCAGCGCCTTCTCACCGTCCTCGGCTTCGAGGATCTGGAAGTCGAGACCCTCCAGGATCCGGCGCGCAACCTTGCGGATGACGCTGGAATCATCAACGACGAGACAAGTTCGCATGTGAACCTCTGCTTCCTCCCCTTTGCGGGGCACTTCCAATTGCAAGTCCGCCGGCGGCCATGCCGCCGGATCAGGATCAGGCCGCCATCATGTCAGGGGCGAGCTCGAGGACGCGATCGACGTCGAGGACGACCATGAGCTGTCCGTCGAGCCGGTGGACACCGCCGGCGAGCTTGGCCATGCGGGGATCGAGGTTGACGGGGTTCTCTTCCATGCCGGCCTCGGGCAGGCGCAGCACTTCGCCGATCTGGTCGATCAGCAGGCCATAGGATTCACCGCGGAGGTCGACGCCGACCGCCATCGGAGTCTTGCCGTCCTCGGCCGGCAGGCCGAGACGGGCGCGCATGTCGACCACGGTGACGATGCGGCCGCGCAGATTCAGGACGCCCGCGATCTCGCGCGAGGACAGGGGAACGCGGGTGACGCGCTCGGGCATGAACACGTCCTGGACGCGGGAGATCGGCAGGCCGAACAGCTGGCCGCCGATCATCGCGGTGACGTATTCGACCATGGCGCCTTCGCCAATCTGCGTCTTCTTGTTGCTCATATCGGTATCTCCTGATCCCTGTCCTGCTCTTACGCCGCCGCCCGGTTCAGCTCGGAGGCACCGGCGGCGCCCGCGGTCTGTTCCTTCAGCGCCGCGATCAGACCGGGACGGTCGAACTTGGCGACATAGTCGTGGAAGCCGGCCTGACGGCCGCGCTCGATCGCCGCCGGCGACACCAGCGCCGAGAGGCCGATGATCGGCATCGAGCCCAGATTGTTGTCCGAACGGATGGTCTCGGCGAACTCGAACCCGTTCATGTCAGGCATCTCGATGTCGGTCAGGACCACGTCGAAGGTCTGGGCACGGAGCGCCGCGAGGCCCTCCTGCGCGGTCGGCGCGGTGCGGACGCGGTAGCCCGCGGCCTTGAGCACCGGAGCCAGCATGTTGCGGAAGAAGGCCGAGTCGTCGACCAGCAGCACCGACTGCGAGTGCATCGACGGCTTCATCTCCTTGCGGGTGAACCAGTCGGAGAACGCCATCGGCAGGAAGTGGCCGACGTCGATCACCTCGGTGGCCTGGCCCTTGATCACGGCCGAGCCGAGAATGCCGGAAGCGGAGCCGCCGACCTCGATGTTGAGCCGTTCCTCGACGATGTCGATGATCTCGTCGACGACGAGGCCCATGGAGCGGCCGTCATCGGCGAACACCAGGATCGGCTGCGCGCCCTGGCTGGCGATGGTGACGCTCTCCATGGCGACGAGCGGCATCAGCTGCTCGCGGTACTGCACCATGTAGCGGCCGTTGCTGAACTCGATCTTGTCGGCCGGGAGCTCTTCCAGGCGCGTGACCAGCCCGAGCGGGACCGCCTTGGGCTGGGACGAGCCGGCGCGGAACACCAGCAGCGAAGTGGTCTGCTCGCCCGAACCGATGTGGTGGGCACCGTTCTCGTCGTTCATGTCATGGGCCGAGGAGCCGGCGGCGCCGAGCGCCTTGGCGATGCCGTTGGGGTCGATGATCATGATGACCGCGCCATCGCCGAGGATGGTGTTGCCGGAGAACATGTCGATGTGGCGCAGTTTGGTCGACATCGGCTTGACCACGATTTCTTCGGTGTGGAACACGCCGTCGACGACGATGCCGAAGGTCTGGCTGCCGACCTGTGTCACCACGATGAAGCCGTTCTCGGGATCGGAGGCCGCGCCGTCGTCGATCTTCAGCAGCTTCTTCAGGTGGATCAGCGGCAGCAGCTTGTTGCGCAGGCGAAGGACAGCCGTGTCCTTGATGCGCTCGATGCGGTGCTCCGAGTTGGCGCGGGCACGCACCAGCTCGACCACCGAGAGCTGCGGGATCGCAAAGCGGTCGCCGGCGGCTTCGACGATCAGCGCCGAGACGATGGCGAGCGTCAGCGGGATCTTGATGGTGACGGAGGAGCCCTCGCCGGCCACCGACTTGATGTCGATGGTGCCGCCGATCTGGTCGATATTGGTGCGCACCACGTCCATGCCGACGCCGCGGCCGGAGACCGAGGTGATGGCGGCCGCGGTCGAGAAGCCCGGCGCGAAGATGAACTTGTGGATCTGGGCTTCCGACATCTTCTCGAGTTCGGCCTCGGTGGCGAGACCGGAGGAGATCGCCTTGGCCTTGATCTTGTCGGTGTTGAGGCCACGGCCGTTGTCGGCGATGCAGATGATGATGTGGCCGCCCTCGTGATAGGCGGAGAGGCGGATGGTGCCCTGCTCGCCCTTGCCGTTGGCGGTACGCTCGGCGGGGGTCTCCAGGCCGTGATCGGCGGAGTTGCGCACCATGTGGGTGAGCGGGTCCTTGATCAGATCGAGCACCTGGCGGTCGAGCTCGGTGTCGGCACCGTGCATCTCCAGCTCGATCTGCTTGCCGAGTTCGCCCGAGAGGTCGCGGACGATGCGGGGCAGCTTCTGCCAGGCATTGCCGATCGGCTGCATGCGCGTCTTCATGACGCCTTCCTGCAGCTCGGCGGTGACGTTGGAGAGGCGCTGCAGCGGCACCTTGAACTCGGTGTCCTCGTTGCGGCGGGAGATCTCCAGCAGCTGGTTGCGGGTCAGCACCAGCTCGGAAACCATGGTCATCAGATGCTCCAGCGTATCCACGTTGACGCGGATCGACTGGTTGGCGATGCTGGCGCCCTCGCCGGCGTTCTCATCTGCTGCCGACTTCTTGATAGCGACCTTCTCCTTGGCAGGCTTTGCTTCCTTCGCAGCCTCCTTGGCGACAGGCGCCGGGGCTTCAGCGGCGGGCGCGGGCTCGGCCTTGGCTTCGGCCTGCGCAACCGGCACCGGCGCTTCGATCGCGGTCTCGCGGAAGGCGCGCTCGAGATCATCGAGCGAGACCTCGCCCGGACGGAGCGGACGCTCCAGCGTCTGGTCGATCAGCGAACCCTGGGTCATGTCTTTCGCAGGAGCCTTGGCTTCAACGGGAGCGGGCGCTTCGGGCGCCAGCGGCGGAGCCTCGGTCACCGGAGCAGAAGCTCCAGCCGCCGGCATCGGCTGCGCCGAGCCTGACATGGCGGCCATGCCCTGCTCGACCATCGCTTCCAGCTTGTCGATGAGATCGCGGTCGTTGCCCTCGGGCTCGGCTTCGGTCGCTTCGAGGCCTGCGAGAATTTCCTTGATGCGGTCGATCGAAGCCAGGATCACCGTCACGGCTCCAGCCGTCACCGGCATGCCGTCGCGGAATTTGCTCATCAAGGTCTCGCCGGCATGCGCCAGCGCTTCGAGACGCGGCAACCCGAGGAAGCCGCACGTACCCTTGATGGTGTGGACCAGGCGGAAGATGTTATCCAGGATCTTGGCGTTGTTCGGCTCCTGCTCGAACTTCACCAGCTGATTGTCGACGGTATCCAGGCTCTCGCTGGTCTCCGTCAAAAACTCCCGCAACAGATCATCCATGAAAACAGGCCTTCATACAGGGAGGACGCACACGAATTGTGAGCGCCATTTCGGAATGGGGCCAGCTTCACCGCAAAGCGTTTAATAATGGTTGAGTATGTGCAAAAGAACGGAACCAACAAAGAGATAAGGCGCTCCGGACAAGCCGAAGCGCCTCGTAAAGACTCAATTAACGATTGCGCGCGACGCGCTTCGTTTACGAAGCGGTAATGATGACCGCTTCGCCCTCCAGCTTGAGCGTCACGGTGAGCCCGCAGGCCTGCGCCAGCAGCCGCGTATAATAAGGCTGGATCGCGTGCGCATCCGCGGCAGGTCCGCGTTCGCCGCTCAGCAGCTCGGAGATGTTCTGCGGCAGGCGCGCATTATGTCCGGTCGCGGTGATGCGAAAGCTCATCGTCTCGCCCTCACCGATCGGATCGATCGTCAGCATGCCGCCACGCGGGATCGTGTGCTGGGAGACGACGAGCATGTTGAGCAGCAGCTTGACGCGATTCTTCGGCAGTAGCAGCCGCGGCAGATTCCACGTGATCGTGCACTTGCCGTCCTCGATGTGGCCGCGCGCCATGGTCTGGGCGTCGCCGACGTCGATCTGGGCGCCGGAGGAGCCGGCCGCGCCGAAGGCCAGGCGGCAGAACTGGAGCCGGGCGGAGGCGGTTTTGGCGCTCTTGCGAATCAGGTCGAGCGCGAACTCGCGGTCCTCGGGCTTGGGATCGTCGTCGAGCACTTCGAGCCCATTGACGATGGCGCCGACAGGGCTGATGAGATCGTGGCAGACCCGCGAACACAGCAGCGCGGCGAGTTCGAGCGCATCTGGAGCGGTGGCGGTACCGGGTGACGAAGCGTCAGACATAAAGGGTTCCTGGAATTGCACGGCACGGACGCGGCGAATCACACATGCTTGGCGAATTCCGCGGGTTCTAACATTCGCAAGCCCGGGGCAGCTAGCTTGCGATCGATTCGAAGCGGCCGTAAAGCCGCGGGCGAATCAGTTGCGTGGGGATGGAATTGCCGATGAATGAGGCATGCAGGTGAAGCGGATCATCGACGGCGCGGCCGCTATCGGCCTGATGGAGCCGCTCACCGCGCTGGTGGTGAAGGCCGGCGAAGCCATCCTTGCCGTCAACCGCGCGGTCATGCGGGTCGACGGCAAGCAGGACGGCTCGCCCGTGACCGAGGCTGATCTCGCGGCCGACCGCATCATCGCCGACGGCCTGGCGCAGGTGGCCAGCGACGTACCGACGCTCTCGGAAGAGCGGACCCAGCTCGCCGCGCCGCCATTTCATGGCAGCTTCTTCCTGATCGACCCGCTCGACGGCACCAAGGAGTTCGTCGCCGGCCGTGACGAGTTCACCGTCAACCTCGCCCTCGTCACTGAAGGCGTGCCACTGCTGGGCATCGTCAGCGCACCCGCGCTCGGTCTGCTCTGGCGGGGCATCGTCGGCCGCGGCGCCGAACGCGTCAGGTTCGACGCTACGACCATCGGGGCTGCCGAGCCGATCCGCGCCCGCAAGCTGCCTGCACAGGGCGAACCCTGGATCGCCGCGGTGAGCCGCTCGCATGGCGATCCCCGGAGCGAAGCCTTCATCGACAACAGGCCTCATGCCGTCAGGAAGACCGTCGGCTCGGCGGTGAAATTCGGCCGGATCGCGGAGGGCAGCGCAGACATCTATCCGCGCTTCGGACCCACGTGCGAATGGGATGTCGGGGCGGGCTGCGCGGTCGTGACCGCGGCCGGCGGCAAGGTCACCGACGGCAAGGGTGGCGAGCTACTGTTCGGCCAGCGCGGCGACACCGGTTTCATCATTCCGGAGTTCATCGCCTGGGGCGATCCGCAGGCGGTCAAAGGCTACTGACCAAGCTGTTCCTGGAGCGCCGGCCACCGCTTGCGCACCTCATAAAGGAAGCGCTCCGGGTTGGCGGCGAAGGCGTCGCGATTGGCTTCGCGGCTGAACAGATAGAGCCGCTGGGCCGAAATCACGTAGAAGCGGGGGTTGGCGGCGACGGCTATTCCCCGGGCGATGTCGGCAGGATCGTACCCGCCGAACTGCGGTCCATAGATCTCGGGATGGGCCAGGAAGGAGGCCCGGTTGCCCTCGTTGCGGAAGCGCCAGACCGCGCCCCAGAGGTTCGCCTCGAACTCGGCCGTGCCCCGCAGGGCATCGCCATCGACGAAATAGGCCACGGGGTCGAAGCCCTCGATCGCGACGCCGCTGAAGCGGTTGACGACGACACGCTCGGTGGTGGCCGCCTCGGCCGGTACCCCCGAGCAGGCGATCCAAATGCCCGCCAGCAGGCACACGAGGAAGCCGATCAAGGCAATTCCGGGGCGCAAAGGGCTATCTTCCTGCCGTTGTGCCGTCATAGTTGCTGCGGATAACATCCGAGTCGAGGGGACATCCGCCGCAACCTAGGACCGTGCCTGTTGGCGTCAGGTTAAGGAAGCGACCGGAATCGATACCAGGGGTTCTTTTATGACTTTCGCATCACGTCTTGCTGCCCTCGCGCTTGCCGCGCTGGTCGGCTGGATCGTCCCGGCCTCCGCCCAGCAGGCGCCGCCGCCCAATCTGCCGCCGCCGCAGCGGACCCCGACGCCCCAGACCTATGGGCCGGACGAGCTCGTGACCGCGGGTCACCGTTTCTTCGGCAACGTCTCGCGCGGGCTCGCCTCGATCATCGAGAAGGCGGTCAGCCAATGGGGCCTGCCGAACGGCTACATCCTCGGTGAGGAAGGCTCCGGCGCCTTCGTCGCCGGGCTTCGTTACGGCGAAGGCACGCTCTACACCAAGAACGCCGGCGACCTCCGCGTCTACTGGCAGGGCCCCTCGCTCGGCTTCGACTGGGGCGGCGACGGCGCGCGCACCATGACGCTGGTCTACAACCTGCCCGCCACCAACGCGATCTACCAGCGCTTCGCCGGCATCGACGGCTCGGCCTATATCATCGGCGGCTTCGGCATGACGGCGCTCACCGCCAACAACATCGTGCTGGTGCCGATCCGCTCGGGCCTCGGCCTGCGGCTGGGAGCCAATATCGGCTACCTCAAGTTCACGCCGCGCGCGACCTGGAACCCCTTCTAGGGCTTCCCCCCGAACAAGTTCCGGATTCACGTTAACGACAGGGCGGGGCTGGCTTTTTGCCGGCCCGCCATGCATTGTCCTTGGTAAATTTTTCCTTAGTTCTGGAGTTCTGGCCCATGGTCGAACCGATCATGTACCTGGCGATCGGTTTCCTGCTGTCGATGCTGTGCGGGCTTGCCATCGTGCCGCTGGTGCATAACCGCGCGGTCCGCCTGACCACGCGTCGGCTCGAGGCGGCCACGCCGCTGTCGATGGCCGAGATCCAGGCCGACAAGGACCAGCTCCGGGCCGAATTCGCCATGTCGGCGCGCCGGCTGGAAATGAGCGTCGACCAGCTCAAGAACAAGACCACGAGCCAGCTCGCCGAGCTCGGCAAGAAGAGCGACGCCATCAACCGCATGAAGATCGAGCTCGGCGAGAAGAACGCCACCATCTTCGCGCTGGAGGCACGCGAGAAGGCGGTGAAGGAGCAGCTCCGCGCCACCGAAGAGGAATTCAACACCAAGACCGCATCCTTGCGCGAAGCCGAGATTGCGCTGAGCGACAAGCAGGGCGAGCTCGCCAAGATCAACTCCGAACTGTCCGACCGCTCGATGATGGCGGAGAGCCGTCAGGTCGAGTTGGTCGCGGTGCGCGCGCAGATCGACGAATTGAAGAATCGCGTCGGCGATGCCGAGAAGGAATTTGCCGCGACACAGGCGCGGCTGACGCAGGAACGTTCGGACTCCGAAGTTGCCTCGCGCGAGTTGGGCGACGCCCGCGGCCGCGTCGAGAATCTGAGCCAGCGCGTCACCGACCTCGACCGCCAGCTCATCGTGCAGGTGAAAGAGGCCGAGATGCTGTCGGGCCGCGTCGCCGACCTCGAGGGACGCCTCGCCACGCAAGGCAAGCTGCTGGCCGAGCGCGACTACGAGAACAACCAGCTGCGCCAGGCGAGCGAGACCGGCGAGCGCACCATCAAGGAGTTGCGCGTCGAGATCGCCGGCTTGAGCGGCGGCAAATCCTCAGCCGCATTCGAAACGATCCGCGCGGAAAAGGCCGCGCTGGAGCAACAGCTCGGCACGGCCCGCGACGAGCGCGCGAAACTCCAGCGCGACATCAACGCGATCCAGCAGCAGGCGGAAAGCTCCTGGGCGACCGAGCGCATGGAGAACGCGCTGCTGCGCGAGCGCATCAACGATATCGCCGCCGAAGTGGCAAAACTCGCGATGCAGCTCGAAGGCCCGAACTCGCCGATCGAGGCGCTGCTGGCAGCCGAAGCCGGCCAGCCGCCGAAGCAGGCCACCCGCCCGGCCAACGGCACCGCGACCAACGGCACGGCCACGGTCAGCCTGCCCGAGGGCGGCGGAACGCTGGCCGAACGCATCCGGGCGCTCCAGGCCCACGCCTCCCGCGCCCGCCAGCAGGGCGCGTAAGCGGCCCCAAACGCGGTCTGGCCAGCGGATGGCCGATCCGCGGAAGGTTTTCGAGCCCCGAGGCCGCCTCTCAACTTGACACCCGTGGCCCGCACTTCTAAATCGCGGGCTCCAATGCGCCGGCCGGCCTCAAAAGTCCGTCCGTTGGCATGATGGTCCCGGGTGCATAGCTCAGCGGGAGAGCGTTCCCTTCACACGGGAGAGGTCCAAGGTTCGATCCCTTGTGCGCCCACCATCCATCTTCCTGAACAAGACCGATTGCCGACGATGACCGACGCCTTGCGGCTGTCCGTTACCCGTCCGAATCAAAAATGTCTAAAACAACCCCATGCACAGTAGCCGACGTCAGTCGGATCAATGGGTTACGATTTTTCCGAATTTTTCTTGCTCCGTCGGGCAAAACAGGAGCATGATGGCATGATTGGAAAATGCGCCACGCCGCCGGCTCAGCCCCGCGACCTCTCCAGTTGTCATTGCGAGCGCAGCGAAGCAATCCAGCAATCTCTCCGCGGAAACATCTCTGGATTGCTTCGCTGCGCTCGCAATGACGGCGCAAGAGCCAAGAGCGCCTAATTGCAGACTTCCACGTTGCTGCCGCTGTTGGCGGCGCCACCGGCTATGATTCCGGCCCGGAATTGCAAGTGGCACCCGCGCGCAACCGGTCGGCAACCCGCACTGTTGCAAATGATCTGGCCTGACGACTGCGGCTTGGCCGGTGCCGATTCAACCTGCTTCCGCTGCTCGTCCCGTTTCCTGGAATCCTCACGTGCAGTGGCGGGCTTCTTGTCGGGGATTTTTTCGCATTCGTTGTCGTCGTTGACACGGGACCCTGCCCGGCACGTGATCCTCGAACATTGATCGCCATCGGCCCTGAAGCCGCGATCGCAGACAAGCGGGCAGACGCGGCCGGGCTTGACCTTGAGCGCATCCAGCGCGTCGAAGCTGGCGAGCTTCACGTCGAACTTCGTGCCGGCGTACCGGTTGAACAAGGTCAGCGAACGCTGCGACGACGCATTCCAGTCTCCATCGGCGGCGCTCGCCAGACATCCGACCCGGCGCAACTCCGATTGCAGCAGCTTCGCCGTCTCCTGCGGAGACAGGCTGGGCGCCGATGCAGCCGGAGCGACGGCTGCGATCTTCTGTTCGCCGTCTGCCTGCGCCTTCTTCTCGGCTGCCTGTCCGGCCACCAGCTCGGCTGCGGCCTTGTCATTGGCAATCCTGTCGGCGAGCGCCTTCTCGGCGGCCTGCTTGTCGGCCAACGCCTTGGCAACGGCGGCCTCGGCATCCTTGCGCCGTTGCTCGGCGGCAGCGGCTTTCACCTCTTCGGCCTGCTTGGCCTTCTCGGCGGCGAGCCGGGCATCCTCGGCGGCCCTGGCTGCGGCGGCCGCCTTGTCCTGCTCGACCTTGTTGGCGTGCTCGGTCGCAAGACGGGCCTTTTCATCCTCGGCCTGTTTGGCCTTGTCCACGGCAACGGCGCGGGCTTCCTCGGCTGCGATCCTGCTCAATTGCCCCTTGGCGAGGCTCGCATAGAAGCCATCGGGATATTGCGTGAGAAAAGCGGTCCAGACCTCCCGGCTGCCGATCTGAAGCGCCAGCTCATAGTCCCGTCGAACGGAATCCTGCGGGTTCGGCTGAGGTCCAACCGCAACCGGCTTGGCCGGAATCAACGGGACATCGTCACCCCCGAGCGAGCCGTAGACATAGGGCTCCTGCTTGTAGCCGGTGTTCTTGAGGACGTCGTCGCGGACGAAGCCGAAGGCCTTGCGCAGATCGAGCCCCGGTGTCGGCAGACGCTCGACCACGGCCGCGGCAAACGGGCTGTTCTTCGAATCCCCGTCCGAGGCCGTCGAGCCCGCCTTCGCGGCGAACGCGATCATCGTGTTCGGGCTGGTCGGCTCGATCTTGGCGAGGCCACGTCCGATCGCGCGCGAGGCGACAGTGCGCTTCATCGTCTTGGCGAACGGATTGTCGCGACAGGCGTCCAGGATCACGAGGCGAAGTTGCTTGGCGGGTTCAATGGCGAACAACACCCGGTCGAGCGGAAACGTTTCGTCGAGCACGTCGGTGTCAGTTTCCAGCGTAGCGTCGGTCGGGATCAAATAGTTGTTGCCGTCAAGTTCGATGCCGTGACCGGCGTAGTAGATGATGGCGACGTCGGCATCGCGTGTCTTGCCTCCGAACTCGCGGAGCGCCTTGCGCATCTCGACGACGTTCAGGTCCAGCTTGATGTCGATGCTGTCGAAGCCGGCCTTCCTGAACATGCCGCCAACCAGCGTGGCATCGTTCGTCGGGTTGGAGAGACGGGGCACGCTCTTATAGGCGGAATTGCCGATGACGAGCGCGACGCGACGCTCCGCATGGGCCGATCCGCAGGTCAGCCCGATCAAAAGGAATAATGAAAACCAGCGAAAAGCGCCCATTCTCGCCCCGACAATATGTGCGCAGCCTATGCAGACCCTGCCGAAAGGCAAGCACCTGATCCGTGACGTTGGTCACACCCGCATCGCCCGCCGAGCGAATGCGCGGCGCGCTCCGGTCGGAACACCGCTTCCGTACTCTCAGGGATCAAGCCTCAGGCGGCCCGAGCCGGCCGCAAGGCCGCGTAAAGACCGACGAGGGTGCCGATGGCGACCAGCGCCGCCGCCAGCAGCACCTGCAATTCCCCATCGTCGGTGGCGCCGACGGACGATACGAGTCGGGTCACGACGACGAACAGAATGCCCACGGCGGCCGCAGCGCCGACGCTGAGATAAGCGAGCTCTCGCGTCAGGTTGCGGCCGAGCAGTCCGAGCGCCGTGAAATACATCGCGCAGGCGTTGGGATGAACGAACAGGGCAATGCGCGCGTAAGGACCGTAGGCGTCGAAGAGGGATTCACAGCGGCTCAGTGCCGCTTTTGATGCGACTCGCTGCAGGAACGGTCTGAAGAAGCGCGCCTGTCCGTAACTCAAGACAGCGCCCACGATGATCGCCAGCCACGCCACAATGAAAACGGAGACATCCGCAGGCCTCGGATTGAGCGCCACGGACATCAGGATGAGAGCGGTCCCGGGGAAATAACCGAAATACGGGAAGACCGCTTCCAGCAGCACGCAGACGAACATGAAGACCAGAAACCATGACGAACCGGTCGCACCCCGGACGATGGCGTTCAGGTCGAAGAGGTCAGTCTTGTACAAGACGAGGTACATGCACATGGCGAGGCCCGCCAGCGCGTAGAACGGCAAGGCACCCGAGAGAAACCGTCTCATGCGGCGATCGCGCTTTGTTTCGGGGACACGGCGGAAACCATCCTACGCAATCGACAAGATCTCGATCTCCTGCGCGCCTGCGCCCACAACATCCCCCACCGCCTTCCCCATCAGGGACCTCGCGACCGGCGCGACGAACGAGATCGAACCCGCCTTCGGATCGGCTTCGTCCTCGCCGACAATGCGGTAGGTCTGCACGCGGCCGTCCGTGCGGCTGAAGGTCACCGTGCTGCCGAAGGCGACGATGTCGGTCGACGCCGGATTCGCGACGACCTGTGCAGTGCGTAAGCGTTCGGTCAGATAGCGGGTGTCGCGCAAGGGGACCGCCGACTGCCGGCGCTTTTCATTGACGTCCTCGATGGCTTGCGCGGCTTCGTAAGCTGCGCGCGCGTCCTGAAGCTGCGACTGCAACGCCTGGAGGCCAGCCTCCGTCACGAGGTTCGGATGCGGCGAGATCGGGCGATCCGGCAGCAACGTCTCGGCGGCGGTCTCGGCGCTTTCTTCCTTGGTAAAGGCGACGCTCAATTCAGGAATCCTGTCGAACTTTGGTGGCGACGCAACGCGCCGCCGATTGTGCCAGATTATATCTCAAGTTCGACGAAACGGCGGAGCTTGAAGACAAGATCCGGCATGGCCTGGCGGAACCGCGTCGCGTTCTGGAAACTGGTCGAGAACGGCGCAAAGGTGATCATCGCGTTCCAGTGCCGGTAACCGTAGACCGTGACCGAGGCCCCTGTCGCCGGAAAGTCCTCGAGCTTGCGCAGCTCGCCGAGCACGAGATTGGCAATCGCTTCCGCGGGCAGCAATTGCTTGCCATCTGCCGTGGTGGCGATTTTCGGAGGCGGCTCGACCGGCGTGGCCGCGGCCGGCGGCGCATGGGAGGCAGTTTCGGTCTTGATTTCAGTCTTGATTTCGGATTTGGCCGGCGCCTCATCGGGGATGGGCGCCTCAACCAGCTCGAATCCATGTGTCGGCGCTGTCGGGGGAACATCGGTGAGCGGCGGCGGAGTCACGGTGTCTGCGCGCTTGTTGCCCCCCAGGATGCTGCTGATCATGGCCACAAGGCCAGCATCCTTCACGTCGTCGCTCATTACTCCCCCCGGCTTTGGCCTACTCTAGCACCGCGCCGGCAGACCACACCAACATATGTGGGGAGATCCCGCGTGGCCAAGGGCGTGCATAGGCATCCAAGATGTCGCACATAACCCCTTGAGGGCGCACATCGCGCACGCCTCGTCCTTCGAGACGACCGCTCCGCGGTCTCCTCAGGATGAGGCTAAGCAGCATCGGTTCGCCGAAATTGCTGCCGCGGGCTTTGCCCTCATCCTGAGGAGCCCGCAAAAGCGGGCGTCTCGAAGGATGTGCCGCAGGGAAGCCCCTCTCACGAGCGATCGGTGCAGCAGCGCGAATCCTCGCGCCGCTGCTACACTCCGTCACTGCTTATCGAACGGAACGTATTGCTGGTACTGCTTGGGCACCGAGCTGCGATAACGCGCGGGCACCGTGCCACTATCGACCGAGTGATCGATCTCCTGCTGCCGGGTCATCTTCTTCTTCGGCTGCTTCTTCGACGCACTCTTCCTGGAGTCGGATGACTGGCCGGAGTCGGTGGCCGCGGCCGGCGCGGCGGCTGTCGGCGTGGTGGTCGCGGCCGGCGCGGCAGTTGTCGCCGCAGGCGCGGTTCCGCCGGCAGCGGGCGCCGTCTGCGCCGACGCGAGCGGGGTTTGCATGAGAAGCGCCAGCGCGGCCGTCGCAGCCAGCAAATATGATTTTTGCATCAGAACCTCCAAAATGAGCCGATCCGGATGAAGCAAAGCGTAGGCCTCCGGGATCGGCGCGTGCAAGTCTGCTCACGATAGGCCGGACACCCGTCGCGAACTGTGGCCGAGATCACATAGTTCACCGCGGCTTGCGTCATCATAGACCCATGTCGAACGCAGCGCCCACTGCGGACACCAAGACAAGCACGACAAAGTGTCGGACATGTCCCGGAACACGCTGACTTGAACCGGTGTTCTTCATCAAAATGCTTTCGAAGGAGATTGAAATGCGTCGCACCATCCTCACCCTCGCCTCGTTCGCAGCTCTGATCGCCGCGACCTTCCCGGCGGCCCAGGCCCACGCCGGCAACGACAGGTATTGCCTGCAAGGCCGCATGTGGGGCTATCCCGGCAACTGCCAGTTCGCGAGCTATCAGCAGTGCCAGGCCACCGCCTCCGGCACGTCGGCCTATTGCGGCATCAATCCGCGCTACGCGTACTCGCAGCAGCGCAGCTACTGACGATGTTGCGGCGTGCGCATGTGGCGCGCGCCGCGACAAGATGCTCCGAGCACTGACATCCGTAGCCCGGATGGAGCGCAGCGCAATCCGGGTATCTATCGGCCTGGAGAGACGCCCCGGATTTCGCTGCGCTCTATCCGGACTACGAAGAACTCAATCCGGTCTCTTCAAGCCGCGTCGCAAACCAGAGCGACAGCGGCTGATCGACGATTCCGCTGACATAGACCTCCGACATCGTCACTTGCTGCTTGTCCAGCACCAGCAGCACGCCGATCCAGTAGGCGAACCAGACATGCGCATCGGTCAGCGCCATCAGCTTGTGCTGGTCGTGCTCGAGCGAGGTATGATTGCTCGCCTTGCGGATCTCGACGGTGAGCAGATTGTTCGGGATCTCGCGCTGATGCACCACGACGTCAGGGTAGATCGACTTGCCCAGATGGTCGTCGGTCGAGATGATGGTGCCGCGCGGCAGATGCAGCGTGCGCTCGCCGAGCCGGTCGTAGTTGCAGTCGACTGACCAGCCCGAAAACTGCCGCTCGAGATAGACGGCGAAGCGGTGCGTGACCGCCCGCTCGCCGACGTCCTTCTCGAACAGGAATCCCTCGTGGGCGTAGAAGTCCCGGAGCGCCGCGATCACCTTGTTCAGCTCGGTCTGCATCTTGCCTCCCGCGCCACACCATCAGTGTCGTCCCGGCGGAGGCCGGGACCCATACCGCGAGGTCTATCGAATGCGCGCGATACGCGTACCGGACCTCTAGTCTTCGTCAAACCTCTCCCTGGGGTTATGGGTCCCGGCGTTCGCCGGGACGACGAGGGAGAAACCTACATCACGACTTCGATCAGCCGCGGTCCGGGCTCGGCGACGGCTTCGGCCAGCGCCTTGTTGAACTCGTCGACATTGGTGACGGCGCGGCCGGGAACGCCCATGCCCTTGGCCAGCGCCACGAAATCCATCGTCGGCCGGTCGAGGCGCAGCATGTCGTTGGCGCGCTGGCCGGGTTCGCCGGCGCCGACATTGTCGAACTCGCCGCGCAGGATCTGGTAGATGCGGTTGGCGAACACGATGGTGACGATGTTGAGGTTTTCGCGCGCCTGCGTCCACAGCGACTGGATCGTGTACATCGCGCTGCCGTCGCCGACCATGCAGATCACCTTGCGGTCCGGACAGGCGATGGCGGCGCCGATCGACAGCGGCGTCGAGAAGCCGATCGAGCCGCCCATGTTCTGCAGCCAGTCGTGCGGCGCTGCCGCCGCCGTCGGCGGGAAGAAGGCGCGGCCGGTGGTGAGGGACTCATCGACCATGATCGCGTTCTCGGGGATCGCATACGCAATCGCCTGCGCGATCGAGGCATGCGTCAGCGCGCCGGTCGGCTTGAGCAGTTCCTGAGTGGCCTGCGGCTTGACGTCCCTGGCGCTGGCCTTCACGGCGCCGGCGAGCGCTTCGAGCGCCGCCACCGAATTCTCGCCCCAGGAGGTCATGCGATGGACGTCGCAGCCCTCCGGCTTGAGCATGCTCGGCTTGTTCGGATAGGCGAAGAACGCGACGGGATCATCGGACTCGACCAGCACGATGTGACGGAATTTCGCCAGCATCGGCAGCGCCTGCTCGATCACGTAGTGAATGCGGTCGATCGAGAAGCGGCCGCGGCCGCGCGCCATCTTCGGGCGGAAGGTCGGGCCCATCACGGTGCAGCCGGTCTTGGCGGCAATGCGCTCGGCCTGCGCCAGCCCCTCCTCGCTCAGCGCGCTGCCGGTCATCAGCAGCAGCGTGCCCTCGCCGTCACCGTGCAGGATCTTGGCGGCCTGCTCGACCGCCTGCGGCGAATAGCTCGCGCGCTGCTGCTCGGCCGGCACCTCGGCGATGCCGTCGGCCTCGTTCCAGGCGGTGTCTGCGGGCAGGATCAGGGTCGCGATCTGACCCGGCGCGCTCTTGGCGGCGGCGATTGCCGCAGCGCCGTCAGCGGCGATCGATTTGGAATCCGGCGAGGTGCGGACCCAGGACGACATCGGCCGGGCAAGGCCCTCGATGTCGGAGGTCAGCGGCGCGTTGTAGCCGATGTGATAGATCGCGTGCTGGCCGACGATGTTGACGATGCCGGAATTGGCCTTCTTGGCGTTGTGCAGATTGGCAAGGCCGTTGGCGAGGCCAGGGCCGAGATGCAGCAGGGTCGAGGCCGGCGTGCCCGCCATGCGGTAATAGCCGTCGGCAGCGCCCGTCACCACACCCTCGAACAGGCCGAGCACACAGCGCATGCCCGGCACGCGGTCGAGCGCTGCGACAAAATGCATCTCGGAGGTCCCGGGGTTGCTGAAGCAGATGTCCACCCCGCCCTTGACCATCGTCCGCACCAGGCTTTCCGCACCGTTCATTCCAAAGCTCCCGCAACCGGCAATGTCCAATAATCCGTCCGGTCGATCATTGTTCGCTGGCCCCGTCAAAGCAATAGCCGGCATCGCTGCCCTGCCCCGCGGCGCGATGGTTTGGCTAATGCTTTTCGGCAAAATGGCGGTGTTGCCGATTTGGTAACGCCGTCCGTTAAGGATGACCTGCTTCACGGGGCCGTGGCTTGCGAAATGCCCGCAAATATGGCCTTTGGCTTGCGTTGAATCGATTTTTTGCTGGGGGAAACAATGATCCGGTTTTTTGCCGCACCGATGGCCGCCATCGCACTGCTGACGGCCATGGCCAGCGGCGCGCTCGCCGAGGAATTCGACTCGCGCGACATCATGGGCGGCGGCCCGAACTTCTTCCGCTCGGGCGCGAACCCGGTCCCCCGCAGCACCGTCATGTACAACGGCAATTACGCCCCCGGCACGATCGTGGTGAACACCAGCGAGCGCCGCTTGTATCTGGTGCTCCAGAACGGTCAGGCGCTGCGCTACGGCATCGGTGTCGGCCGCGACGGCTTCCGCTGGGGCGGGGTGCACAAGATCACCGCCAAGAAGGAATGGCCGGATTGGACGCCGCCGTCGCAGATGCTGGCCCGCCGGCCCGACCTCCCGCGTCACATGAAGGGCGGCGTGGACAATCCGCTCGGCGCACGCGCGATGTATCTGGGCTCGACGCTGTACCGCATCCACGGCTCCAACGAGCCGGAGACGATCGGCCAGGCTGTCTCCTCCGGCTGCTTCCGTATGACCAATGACGACGTCAGCGACCTCTACGGCCGCGTCGGGGTCGGCACCACCGTGGTCGTGCTCAACTAGCATCGCGCGGGCTTTCGTAGGGTGGGCAAAGCGAAGCGTGCCCACCACCTCTCTCCAATCCAGACAGATCGTGGGCACAGCGCTTTTGCGCCTTTGCCCACCCTACGCGTCACGGCACTGTGCTCGAGCGCGGCGGGAACCCGCAGGGCGCGTGAATTTGCGGACTTGTGCGCGCGAGGCGAATACGGCAGCGTCGCGCAACGATGAGTGCATTGAACCCGCCCTCGGCTGCCTTCCGCATCGCCCTGCTGGCGTTCGCCGCGCTCACATGTCTGCCTGACACCGCGCCCATGGCCGTTGCAGGCGAATTGCCTGCGGTCGCCGCGCGCCAGCGCTCGGAAAAGAAGAGCTTTACCGACGGCGAGATCGCCGAGGGTTTTCTGAAGACGGCGTTCGGCGCCGAATATCACCTCGCCGGCCGCGTCGACCGCATCCGCAAATTCGACGGGCCGGTGCGCGTCTACGCCGAGAGCGACCGTGCCGATCGCAAGGCGCAGCTGGCCAGGGTCGTCGCGGACATCGCCAGGCGCGTGCAGCATCTCGACATCGCCATGATCGAGACCAACGAGGCCGCGAACGTCCGGGTGAAGCTGGTGCGCGACCGCGATCTGTTCCGCACCATCTCGAGCTTCTACGGCGCCGAGAAGGCGCGCGAGATCCGCACCTCGCTCGATCCGCAATGCCTGTCCGGCTTCCGCAAGAACGACAATTTCGAGATCGAGCATTCCGACGTCATCCTCACCGTCGACAATGGCGACTTCACCTTCCTCGACTGCGCCTATGAGGAGCTGCTGCAATCGCTCGGGCCCATCAACGACACCGCGAGCGTGCCGTGGACGATGTTCAATGACAACGTCTCGATGGGCTATTTCGACGTCTTCGACCAGTACATCCTCAACCTGCTCTACGATCCCCGCATCAAGCCGGGCATGACGGTGGCCGAGGTCAAGGCGGTGCTGCCCGCCGTGCTCGCCGATGTCAGGACATGGGTGAAGCGGGTGAACGATCTGAAGGAATGAGACTCTCCCAGCCGTTGATGCGCGGCCAGACCGCACTGACGGCGCCGGCACCATCGAGCACGTGATAGCGATCATATTGCGCGCCGGTGGCGCAGGCGTGGTTGGTGAGAATGCGGATGCGCGCGCCGATCGGCAGGTCCGGCAGCCCGGCGTTCGAGCCTTTGCGCAGTGCGACGATGCCGTGCTCCTGGTTGGCATCGGCGACGATGAGATCCGGATAGGGCTGTCCGGCGAGGTCGCAGACCAGACCATAGCCCTGATCGACAGCCTGCTTCGCCGTGCCGCGATCGCGCGAGAGCGCCATCCAGCCGGCATCGACGATGATCCAGCCCTTGGCCTTCTGGTGTCCGATCACGGTGGCGAGCACGGAGAGCGCGATGTCGCCCACGTCAACCGAGCTGACGCCGGCCTGATACAGATCGCCGAACATGAAGACTCCGGCGCGCACTTCGGTGACGCCGGTGAGATCCCGCGCGTAACGCGCGGTCGGCGTCGAGCCGACGCTGACGACGGGACATGGCAGGCCCGCAGCGCGCAAGGCGTTCGCCGCAGTGACGGCGGCGACGCGTTCGGCCTCGGCCGCATCCGCGATGGTCGCCGGATCATTCAGGGCGTAGCTGTCGCCGGCGTGGAGCAGGACGCCGCGCAAGCTCGCGCCGCCCGCAACCAGGCGCCGGCCGATCGCGACCAGCGTTGCCGCATCATCAGGCGCGACGCCGGAGCGGTGGCCGTTCGCATCGATCTCGATCAGCGCGGGAATGGCATCACCGGTACGCGCGGCATGCGCGGCGACGGCATCGGCCTGCTCGATGCTGTCGAGAATGACGGCGAGATCGGAACCGGTGGCGCGGATCGCGGAGACGCGCGCGAGCTTCGCCGGCGCGATGCCGACGGCATAGATCACGTCGCGCACGCCGCCGGCTGCAAAATATTCGGCCTCGCGGAGTGTCGAGACGGTTGCCGGCCCTGCCGGCGAGGTCATCGCGATGCGCGCGACATCGAGCGATTTCGCGGTCTTCAGATGCGGGCGGAAGGCGACGCCGAGCTCGCTGAGATGCGCCTTCATCCGCGCGACATTGGCGCGAAATCGCGCCTCGTCGAGCAGCAGGCAGGGCGTTTCAAGGTCCAAGACGTTAGCGGGCATCGGCATACACCGTGGCGCGCGACACCCCGAGATGGGCCGCGATGATGTCCGAGGAGCGGCGCACCTCCATGCAGCCGGCGTCGCGCAATTCGCGCAGCAGGACGCGGCGATCTTCCGTGTTCAGCGCACGCGGCGTGGTGGCGCGGCGCGCGGCGAACTGGTCGATATGGGCGCGGATGACGTCCGCGCCGACGGGATTGAGCGATTCGCGCGGAGTGTTTTGCGCATCGACACTGACGAACTGGCCGATGGCGCTCTGCAAGCCCTGGAACAGCGTGAGGTCGACGTTGAGGCAAAGCGCTGCGACGTAAGCACCGTCCGCGCCCTTGATGCCGATCGACGTGCTCTTGGCCTGCCTTCCGTCGGCAAAGCTGTTGGCGTAGTTCGAGATCACCTGCGCGTAGTCGGGGTCGGCGATGCGGGCAAGGCCAAGCTCGGTCGCGCCCTGGCCGACCTTGCGGCCCGACAGATTGTTGTGAATGGCGACGATCGCCTGCCGGGGATCGGTGAGATCGTGCAGCACGACCTCGCAGAACGGCGCAAAAGTCTCGCCCAGTCCCTGCGCGATCTGCTGCAACTGATCGAACAGCAGCTTTTGCTCCGCAGTCGCTTTGCTCGATACGGCAGCCTTGCTGCGGCTCATCGCCCGCCCCTACTGCACGAGATCGGCGACGGTGGTGGCCGCCTTGAGGCCCGTGCCGGTGAGCACCGCGACCGTGGTCTCGTTCGCCTTGATGGCACCCGCAGCCGAGAGTTTTTCCAGGGCCGCCGCCGCACTGGCGCTGGTCGGCTCGGCAAACAACCCCTGACGGGCAAGACGCCGCAGGGCGACGGCGATCTCATCCTCGGTGAGTGCAACGGTGCCGCCGCCGCTCTCGCGCAAGGCCGCGATGATCTCGCGCAGGCGCAGCGGGTTCTTGATCGCGGTGCCCTCGGCGATGGTCTTGCTCACCTCACGCGCGACCGGCGTATCGACACCGGCCTGAAAACTCGCATCGATCGGCGAGCAGTTGAGCGGCTGCGCCGCGAACAGACGCGGCAGCTTTGCGATCTGGCCGGCTTTCAAAAGCTCGCGGAAGCCGAAGGCGCAGCCAAGCAGGCTGCTGCCGGCGCCGACGGGGACGATGACGTTGTCGGGCGCGCGAAAACCAAAATCTTCCCAGATTTCATAGGCGAGCGATTTGGTGCCTTCGAGAAAGAAGGGCTGCCAATTATGGCTGGCGTAAAACGTCTGGCTCGACTGGCGGATCGCTTCCGCTTCGGACTCTTCGCGGGGTCCTTCGACGAGCTGCACCGTCGCGCCATAGGCGCGCACTTGCGCGATCTTGGCCGGCGACGTCGCGGCAGGCGCGAGAATTTTCACGCGCATGCGGCCTGCAGCGCCCAGCCCCGCCATCGACGAGCCGCCATTGCCGGAGGAGTCTTCCAGAATGGCGTCGACACCGATCTGACGCAGGAACGACAGCATCACCGCGGAGCCGCGGTCCTTGAAGCTGCCGGTCGGGTTGAACCATTCGAGCTTGAAGAACGGCCGCAAATCGCCCCAACCCTGCTGCACCAGCGGCGTGCAGCCTTCGCCGAGCGTGATCGGATTTTTGATGTCGACCGGCAGCGCGGCCCGGTAGCGCCAGAGCGATCGCGTGCGGCTGTCGATGTCGTCGCGCGAGATCCCCGCCCCGGGCGTCACCAGAAGCGGCGTCCGCTCGTCCGAGCACCAGCGCGGCTGGTCCAGCGGATAGAGCTTTCCATTGCGGGGATCGATGTAGCTGGCGCTGGCCATAACGTACTCCGGGGACAAAAGCCGATGTGAACAATATGTCTGAAAATAGACAATCTGTCCAGACTATCGTTTGCAGGACGTGGAAGCTGCCGACGCGTGCTAGACGCTGGCCATGCTTCGTCTCGATCACATCACCGTCGCCGCGAACGACCTTGCCGAAGGCGTCGCCTATGTCGAGCGCGCGCTCGGCATTGCGCCGCCGGCGGGCGGGGCGCATCCGTTGATGGGGACACATAATCATCTGCTGCGGCTGAGCGAGACGAGTTTCCTCGAAGTCATCGCACCGAACCCACAGGCCCCAGCGCCAGATCGGCCGCGCTGGTTCGCAATGGACGATCCGCGCACGCATGCGATGCTCGCTTCTTCGCCGCGGCTCATGACGTGGGTTGCAAACACGCCGGACATCAAAGCCGCGCTTGCTGAGATCCCCCGTGCCGCCAAGCCGGCGATCACGGTGACGCGCGGCCATCTCGAATGGCTGATCTCGGTCCCACCCGATGGCTCGATGCCGTTCGACGGTGCGTTCCCGACAATGATCCAGTGGCCGGACGGACCGCATCCGGCCTCGCGCATGGCCGATCTCGGCTGCTCCCTGGTGGCGTTCGAGATCCGGCACCCCGAGGCCGACACGATCCGATCATCGCTGACGGGGTTTCTGGACGATCCACGGATCCGCTTCAGTCACGATCCCGCGCCCTCGTTCCGAGCAGTGATCCGGACGCCCAGGGGTGACCGCGAATTGGTCTAGGCGCGCGAGGGGCGCCCCTCTTCAAAAATACAAACAATTACATACATATAGCTCACGATGCGACGCCGCACGCCATTTGGGCCGGCAGGCGAATGCTTGTCTGAACGGCATCGGCAGCGGAGGCCTGCGCAGGCACCATTAACTTGTCTGTCGCAGCTCACCGCTACAATATGTTGGATTGAGCTTGCGTCGCCGGTGGCGGCGCGACCGAGCCAGGCCCGTCCGAGCGGCGGGCCGTTGGCTTTTTGGGAGTTTGGTCATGAGCCGCGCGAACCGTACCGACCACATCCGCCTCACCTCTCATCCGGAGCCGGGGCGGAAGGCCGCCTTCCCGATCCATTGGGGCGCCGCGGATGCGCGCGCGCGCGGGCCGATCATCGGCACGGTGTCGCGCGCCGGGGATCGCAACGTGATCGGCAGCCATGGCGGCTCCTACGCGATGTACCGCGCGCTCGCGGTCTCCGCCGGCGCGCTCGATCCGATCAGGCGCCCTGACCTCACCAACACCTTTCCGGCGGCAGCCATCGGCCCGTTCGAGCAATGGCGCGATCCCGCGAAAATCGTCGCGCTCGATCCCTGGGGGCATCTGGTCGCCGAGAATTTCGGCAAGGACATCGCCGAGGGCGTCGATATCCGCCCGAGCATCGCCGTGACGCGCGCGCGGCTCGACCTGCCGGAGATCCGCGAGGCGCTGGCGGCAAAACGGTTGCGCGCCGACGGCGAGGTCGTGCACGCCAATGGCAGCGTCTCGGTGGTGAAGATCGCGATCGATCCGGTGTGGTATTTGCCCGGTCTTGCCGAGCGCTTTGCCACCAACGAAACCGAGCTGCGGCGCACCCTGTTCGAGCAGACCGCCGGCATGTTCCCCGAACTGGTGACGCGGCCGGACTTGAAGGTGTTCCTGCCGCCGATCGGCGGCACCACCGTGTACATGTTCGGCGACGTGACAAAACTGCCGGACCATCGCACCAAGATCACCTGCCGCGTGCATGACGAGTGCAACGGCTCCGACGTGTTCGGCTCCGACATCTGCACCTGCCGGCCGTATCTCATCCACGGCATCGAGGAATCCGCGCGCGGCGCGCAGGAGGGCGGGCTCGGGCTCGTCATCTACAACCGCAAGGAAGGCCGCGCGCTCGGCGAAGTCACGAAATTCCTGGTCTACAACGCGCGCAAGCGCCAGGAGGACGGCGATGCCGCCGCGGCCTATTTCGAGCGGACCGAATGCGTCGCCGGCGTCCAGGACGCGCGCTTCCAGCAATTGATGCCGGATACGATCCACTGGCTCGGGCTGAAGCGCATCGACCGTTTTCTGTCGATGAGCGACATGAAGCATGACGCACTGACCTCGCAGGGCATCGACATCGTCGAGCGCGTGCCGATCCCGCTGGAGCTCATTCCCGCCGACGCCCATGTCGAGATCGCGGCCAAGAAAGCTGCCGGCTACTACTCGACCGACATCGCGCCCGAGAAGGACGTGGATGGCGTGGTCGGGCGTTCGTTGGAAAAATACTGATCGATTGATGACGGACGCTTTGGAACGACAGGCGCGCTCGCTGCTCTCCGCACATGCGGTTCGTGCGCGTGCCGGAAAGATGCTCGAGCTCGGTCTTGCCGGCGGCTTGAGCCACTTCACGGTCGATCTCGATCGCATGGACGGCGTTGCGGAGGCCGTGCTCGCGGTGACGCGAAAGGCCTATCCGACGCTGGAGATCCCTTTCCACGCGCGCTGGCGGCACTTTGTGCTTGGCGGCGTCGACCGCTGGGCGAGGCTTGCCGGCGCTGCGTCGTGGACCGATCGTGCGGCGCGCGCGCGGGCGGAATTCGATCTCGCCATCGTCAGCGTGCTGCTCGATGCCGGCGCAGGCGCCGCGTGGCGATACCGCGACGCAGTGACGGGTGAAAGCATCGGCAGGTCGGAGGGGCTTGCGATTGCAAGCCTCGACATGTTCGCAAGCGGGCTGTTTTCGCGCGATGCGAGCGCACCGTGCAAAGCGGACGCAGATGTTCTTGCAAAGCTGCCGCTCGCCGCGCTCACATCCGCGTTTCAGGTGAGCGATGCCAACCCGCTGCTCGGGCTCGAGGGGCGCACCGATCTGCTGCGGCGCCTGGGCAGGCTGGTTGCCGAACGGCCGGAGATTTTCGGTTTGCACGATACGCAGCGGCCGGGCGGCTTGTTCGACCACATCGCGGCGCAGGCGAAGGACGGCGTGCTTCCCGCGCCCGCTATTCTGTCCGCGGTGCTGAACCAGCTTGGACCGATCTGGCCATCACGGCTTGAGCTGTCAGGCATTCCGCTCGGCGATTGCTGGCGCCACCCGGCGATCAAGGCGGATGACGCAACGGCCGGCCTCGTCCCCCTGCACAAGCTGTCGCAATGGCTGAGCTACTCGCTGATCGAGCCGCTGCAGCGCGCCGGCTTCGACGTCACCGACATCGACGGCCTGACCGGGCTTGCCGAATACCGCAACGGCGGATTGTTCGTCGATCATGACGTCTTGCGCCTGCGCGATCCCGCGGATGCCGAGCGTGCGCATGCGGTGGATTCGCTGCTTGTCGTGGAGTGGCGCGCGCTCACGGTGGCCCTGCTGGATCGGCTCGCCGAACGGGTTCGCGCAAAACTCGGCCGCACGCCGGAGTCCTTGCCGCTTGCGAGCATTCTGGAAGGCGGCAGCTGGGCCGCCGGCCGCGCCATTGCGTTTGCGCGCCGGCCCGACGGTTCGCCGCCGCTCAAGGTGATCAGCGACGGTACTGTGTTTTAGAGTATGGCAGACATTTGCCACCACGCGCGTCATTGCGAGCGCAGCGAAGCAATCCAGAATCTTTCCGCGTCGGGACTCTGGATTGCTTCGCTGCGCTCGCAATGACGGCTCGATAGATTTCAGGAGTATCCGATCATGGAAGGCGTCACGATCGTCGATCATCCGCTGGTGCAGCACAAGCTGACGCTGGTGCGGGACAAGTCCATCTCGACAAAGTCGTTCCGCGAGCTGATCAAGGAGATCGGCATGCTCCTGTGCTACGAGGTGACTCGCGACCTGCCGCTCACCGATACCGTGATCGAGACGCCGCTGGCGACGATGCACTCGGCCAAGATCGCCGGCAAGAAGCTGGTGTTCGTGCCGATGCTGCGCGCCGGCACCACCTTCGTCGACGGCATGATGGACCTGGTGCCGACCGCGCGCGTCGCGCATATCGGGCTCTACCGCGAGCCTCACAGTTTTGCGGCGGTCGAGTATTTCTTCAAATCGCCATCCGATCTCGGCGAGCGCCTCGCGATCGTGGTGACCCCCGTGGTCGCGACCGCCAACACGGCGGTCGCTGCGATCGACCGGCTGAAGGAGCGCGGCGCGAAAGACATCCGCCTCGCCTGCCTGATCGCAGCGCCTGAGGGACTGGAGCGGTTGCGCGGATTGCACCCCGATGTGCCGATCTGGACGGCCGCGGTCGATGAAGGCCTCGACGAGAACGGCTTTATTATCCCGGGCCTTGGCGACGCCGGCGACCGCGCCTACGGGACGCGGTAGTTCAGAGCAGGATGCCGTTAGGTTCGCTCGGCTAGCAGTGGCTCACCTCTCCCGCTTGCGGGAGAGGTCGGCGCATAGCGCCGGGTGAGGGTTCTTTCCTCTGGGGGAGTGTCCCATTGCGGAAGCACCCCCACCCCAGCCCTCCCCCGCAAGCGGGAGAGGGAGCGCACCTCCGTCGTCGCCGCGATCGAGCCTTCAGATCTTCCCGCTGCCGCAAATCAGCTTCAGCGACTGCCACTCCTTGTCCGTCAGCAGCGGCGGGCCGCTGGCGGGGCGGTCTTCTTTCGTCATGCGCGCGAGGCGATCCTCCGTGAGCGGATGGCTCGCCAGGATCGACGTGAGGCCGCCGCCTTCCTTGCCGGTGATGCGGAACATCAGCTCGGCCGCGGGCTTCGGCGAGCGGCCAAGCTTGTGCATGATCTCGATCGCGAACGTGTCGGCGGCGGTCTCGGCCTCGCGCGAATAGGACGCTTCGACCACGCTGCGCGAGGCAAAGATCACGGCGGAGGATCCCGTGACGTCGCCGAACAGCAGGCCGATCAGGAACGAGGTGCCGCCGTTGTAGATCAGGCCGCGCATGTTGTCGTGATGCTTGAGATGGCCGAGCTCGTGGGCGAGGATGCCCGCGATCTCGTCCGGATTCTCCGCCTTGTCCAGCAGGCCTTTCAGCAAATAGACCTTGCCGCCGGGCAGCGCGAACGCATTCGGCACCGCGGTCGGAAGCACGCCGGCCGTCATGGAATCGTCGTCGAGGCCGGCGGCATCCCGCAGGCGGTTGACGAGCTTTGTGAACGCGGCTTTGCCCGCGGGATCTTCGCACACATTGCGGCCGAAGATGGTTTTCACCTGGACTTCGGAGGCATCGCCGATGCGCCGTTCGATCGGCTTGGGCACCAGCGGCGCGAGCCGGTCGGCCGCGAGCGGAACGCCGAACAGCACGACGCAGACAATGGACACGGCGGCCGCCACCGACCATCCGACGATTTTTGCGACCCCGCGGCCCGAGGTCTGGTGTTCGTCGAGCCGCATGCAGCGGACGCTCACGTCCGCGGCCACCACGGCATCACGGATTTCGAGCCGCGCCAAAGGCGGCGCGGATTTCGAGGCCAGGCGCAACACGCCGGCCGGACTGTCGGCGCGGCGGATGTCGGCCCAGGTCCAGCGAACCGGCGCCTCGCCCCCTTCGAGGATCTCGAGCGCATCACCGAACGTCAGCGTCACCTGCCGCCTGCGGCTCGACACGCCGTCGAAGAAGATCGTCGGCTTTGCGGACTGCGCCGGGGCCTCGGTGGACAACTCGCTCACGACTCAGAATCCTGCAACGTCAAGCCCATCGGCAAAACCTTCGCCGAGCGCACTGGCAAGCTCGCCGCTGCCGCGCACGTCTGCCGCAGCGCCGATATTGTGCACCTCGACGGTTTCCAGCACCTTGGCCCAGAGATCGCGCTGGAGATAGACGCGCATCACGATGTTGATGGCAAGGGCCACAGCGAAATAGCCAATCACCGTCATCACCAGCACCGGGATGCTCTTGCCGGCACTGCCGGGGCCGAAGACCTCGTCAACCGGAACGCCACTGAGCTGGACGATGAGCAAGGCCGCACCACCCATATAGGCGGCGAAGACGGTCGAGAGCAGCATCCACCAGCCGATCACCTTCCAGTACAGGCCGTAGAATGCGTCATGCGGCAGTTGCGAGGACAGGCTGACGCCGCCGATGCGGATGCCGTCGAGCCACCAGCGCCATTCACGCGCCTTGAACTCGGCGTAGATGAACGGAGCAGCCGGGAAGAACAACAGCGCGAGCGGCGTAAGAAGCCACAGCCACCAGCCGCGCTTGAAGAAGGTCCAGCCGTCGGCTTCGAAATCGCCGTGCAAATCGCCGTAATGCGTGTGCCGCATCTTGTAGCGTTCGAGCGAAGCCTCGCGCCACGGCAGCGCCAGGCCGAGTGTCAGGAACACCAGCAGCCCCCACGCCATGGCGCGGAACGAATAGGCCCAGCCTGAGCCGTCCATCCAGAACCGCACGCCGCGCCAGACCGTCCGGGTCAGCCGATACCGCCGCGCGCGAAAGATCGCGAACTGGCCGAAGGCGTAGAAGCTGATGAACAGCGGCGTCGAGGCGAAGCCCTGCCAGCGCTCGAACTCGATACCGATGAGGAAATAAGCGAGGTAGATCGGCACCAGGATCGCGAGCGCGAACAGGAAGCCGATCAGCAGCTCCTTGGCCCGGCCGGTATATTCGGCGGCGTCGCCGTCGATCGCGGTGTTCGACCACAGATGACGGCGGATGTCGGTGACCAGCCAGAACCGGTAGAAGCCGAAGGTGACGAGCTCCAGCATGGCACCCTTGGTGACCATTTTGCGGAATTCGGTGCGATTGCCGGTGAAATCGACCCGCGTCGGAGGCAGCGGCGGCGGGAGCGGTTCAGACCCGATCGGGGTCCATTGCATGTCGTTCACGGTGGCAACCTCGGGATGCGGACCTGTTACGGTCAAACTATAGATCAGAGATTGGTCGATCCCCAAGATGGGCGGGTTCGATTTCGGGCGATTTCTGGCATGATTCCGGGGGCAAAGACGTGCGGGAGATCACGCTTCGAGCCTGGTAGCCCGGATGGAGCGCAAGCGTCATCCGGGGCAGCGTCGATGGCGTCTCCGTCGTCATGCCCGGGCTTGTCCCGGGCATCCACGGACTGTGGGGCCGCAGGCAAGAACGTGGATGGCCGGGACAGGCCCGGCCATGACGGAGCGGCGGATCACGCTGACAGTTTCGTAGCCCCGTTGGCTCCCATCCGGGTGACGCATCTGTCTTGTGGCAAAACTGTCGCTTGCTCCGGCGCAGACAACGGGTTGTAATTGCAGATCAAATACCGCAGCGCAGAATTCATAAAAACGCGCGCGGGGAATGTCAGGGAGAGCGGTCATGCATGGGACCATCGAGAGCGCGGCAAAGCTCGACGCATTGCGCGAGCGCGCAACGACATTGCCGCTGGAACAGTTCGATCCGGGCGACCCTGAGCTGTTCAGGACCGATACGTTCTGGCCCTATTTCGATCGCCTGCGCCGCGAGGATCCCGTGCATTATTGCAAGGACTCGATGTTCGGGCCGTACTGGTCGGTGACACGCTACAACGACATCATGGAGATCGAGACCAACCATTCGGTGTTCTCCTCGGCCTCCTCGCTCGGCGGCATCACCATCCGCGACATCGATCCGGATTTGCGTCGCGAGAGCTTCATCTCGATGGACCCGCCGCGCCATGCCGCGCAGCGCAAGACCGTGGCGCCGATGTTCACGCCGACGCATCTGGACAATCTCGCCCTCAACATCCGCCAGCGCTCGGCGGAGTGTCTCGACAACCTCCCCCGCGGCGAAGTGTTCGACTGGGTCGACCAGGTCTCGATCGAGCTCACCACGCAGATGCTCGCGGTGCTGTTCGACTTCCCATGGGAGGACCGCCGCAAGCTGACGCGCTGGTCGGATATCGCCACCACCATTCCCGGTCCTGACGGCGTGGTCGCAACCGAAGACGAGCGCCAGGCCGAACTTGCCGAATGCGCCGGCTATTTCGCGCGGTTGTGGAAGGAACGTATCGAACAGCCGCCGAAGAGCGACCTGCTTTCGATGATGGCGCACGGCCCTGCCACACGCGACATGGACGCCAGGAACTTCCTCGGCAATCTCATCCTTTTGATCGTCGGCGGCAACGACACCACCCGCAACACCATGTCGGGCGCGATCCATGCGCTGAGCCAGCATCCGGAGCAATATCGCAAGCTGCGCGAAAATCCCGCCCTGATCGACAGCTTCGTGCCGGAGGTGATCCGCTGGCAGACGCCGCTCGCGCATATGCGGCGCACCGCGCTTGCCGATCTCGAGTTCCGCGGCAAGCAGATCAAGAAAGGTGACAAAGTCGTGATGTGGTACGTCTCGGGCAACCGCGACGAAGACGCGATCGAAAAGCCCTACGAATTCATCATCGACCGCGCCCGCCCGCGCACGCATATCTCGTTCGGCTTCGGCATCCACCGCTGCGTCGGCCTGCGGCTTGCTGAACTCCAGCTCAAGATAATTTGGGAGGAGATTCTCAAGCGTTTCGACCATATTGAGGTGGTCGGCGAACCGAAGCGGGTCTATTCGAGTTTCGTAAAGGGTCTTGAAACCTTGCCGGTGAAGATCACGGCCTGAGTTAACTCCCTCGCCCCGTTCTTACGGGGAGAGGGTTGGGGTGAGGGGCTCTATCCGCGAACACGGTGAGTGCCGAATCGCGGAGAGTGCCCCACACCCGGAATTCAAGCAAAGCTTGAATTCCGACCTCTCCCCGCAAGCGGGGCGAGGTGAAGATAGAGAAACACTGGAGCTATTACCATGAACATCCAAGCGCCGGTTAAAGTGGACAAGGCCGAACGCATGCGCAGGGCCCGCGAGGAGGCCTATGCGACGCCGCTTTCGCAATTCCACCCCGGTGCGCCCCGGTTGTTCCAGGACGACACGCTGTGGCCGTGGTTCGAGCGGCTGCGCAAGGAAGAGCCGGTGCACTACTGCACCAACGCGCCGATCGAGCCATATTGGTCGGTGGTGAAATACAACGACATCATGCATGTCGACACCAGTCACGGCGTCTTTTCGTCGGACTCGACGCTCGGCGGCATCGGCATCCGCGACGTGCCGCAGGGCTATGACTGGCCGAGCTTCATCGCGATGGACCAGCCCAAGCACTCCACGCAGCGCAAGACGGTGTCGCCGATGTTCACGCCGGCGCATCTGGACGAGCTCGCAAAACTGATCCGCCAGCGCTCGCAGACCGTGCTCGACAATCTGCCGCGCAACGAGACCTTCAATTTCGTCGAGCGCGTCTCGATCGAGCTGACGACGCAGATGCTGGCGACCCTGTTCGATTTCCCCTGGGAGGAGCGGCGCAAGCTGACGCGCTGGTCGGATGTCGCGACCGCGCTGCCCAAGAGCGGCATCGTCGCCTCCGCCGAAGAGCGCCGCCGCGAGATGGACGAGTGCTACGCCTACATGTCGAAGCTGTGGAACGAGCGCGTCAACTCCGCGCCGCGCAACGATCTGTTGTCGCTGATGGCGCACAACGACGCCACGCGCTTCATGGACCCCGACAACCTCATGGGCAACATCATCCTGCTCATCGTCGGCGGCAACGACACCACGCGCAACACCATGAGCGGCTCCGTGCTGGCGCTGAGCGAAAATCCGGACCAGTTCGACAGACTGCGCGCCAATCCCGAGCTGATCGATTCCATGGTGCCGGAAGTGATCCGCTGGCAGACGCCGCTGGCGCATATGCGCCGCACCGCGCTTGCCGACACCGAGATCGGCGGCAAGCACATCAAGAAGGGCGACCGCGTCGTGATGTGGTACGTCTCGGGCAACCGCGACGACGAGATGTTCGAGCAACCGAACGATTTCATCATCGACCGCCCGCGGCCGCGCACGCATCTCTCCTTCGGCTTCGGCATCCACCGCTGCGTCGGCATGCGCCTGGCCGAGCTGCAACTGAAGATCGTCTGGGAAGAGATGCTGAAGCGGTTCGACCGGATCGAGGTGGTCGGCGAACCCAAGCGGATCTATTCGAGCTTCATCAAGGGATATGAATCGCTGCCGGTGAGAATTCCGGGGTAGGATTCCATCCGCCGTCGCAGGCTCTCTCCTCCGTCACTGCGAGGAGCCCTTGCGACGAAGCAATCCAGACTGTCACCGTGGAGGGATTCCTGGATTGCTTCGCTGCGCTCGCAATGACGAGGTTTTGGCGGCAGGTGCGCGTCACATTCGCGGCGACGAGCAAGCGGCCTCCTCAAGCTCCGCTGTCATGCCCCGCGAAGGCGGGGCATCCAGTACGCTGCGGCTTCTCGACTCAAGCACTGCGGCCTCTGGAATACTGGATTGCCCGCTTTCGCGGGCAATGACACCTAGCGTGAGGCCAAGAGCGCACGCCCCTCACACCTCATCCACCCCAGCTATAAAATTTCGGCATGACAGGTCGCACCAGATGCGAAGGCACGATGGCGCGCGACTGTTCTACGACACGGCTGCATCTAACTCAACTTGATGTCCCACACGCCTTCCTTGCGGCAGGCGGCGACTTCCTCGCGCAAGAGTGTCGTGACGGCGAGCGACGCCGTCGAGGCCGGACGATCGATCGGAGAGGCGAAAATGAGCTCGCGCGTCATCGGCTTCGAGACGACAGCGGTTTCCAGCCGCCCGTCCGCGACCTCGCCGTGGACCGAGGACGGCGGCAGCAGCGCAAAGCCGAGGCCTTCCTCGACCAGGCTGGTCAGCACGCGAAACGAATCCGCCTCGAGCTGGACGTTGAGCTTGATCTTGCGTTGGGCTGCCGCATGCTCGATCAGCGCGCGGAGGCCGTGGGAATGAGAGGGCAGCACCAGCCGCTGCCGCAGCAGCCAGCCGATATCGACGTTCTTCTTGCGCGCGAGACCGCAGCCGCGCGGGCCGACCGCAACAATGTTGTCGCGTCCCAGGCTCTGCACATTGAGATGCAGATCGGCGGAACGGCCGTAAAGGATGGCGAGATCCATCTCGCCGCGATGCAGCCATTCGACGATATGGCCGCTGTAGCTTTCGACGATGCGCAGCGAGATGCCCGGATATTTTTCGACGCACCGCCGCGCGAAACGCGCCGACAGCACGCAGCTCACGGTCGGAACCAGGCCGAGCACGACCTGGCCGGACGGCGGCCCTTTCGCCGACTGGATGTCGTCGCGGATCTGGTCGAGTTGCCGCACGATGCCGGAGGTGCGCGCCAGCAGCAGGTGCCCGGCCTCGGTCAGCACCATGCCGCGGCCGTTGCGTGTGAACAATTCGACGCGCAGTTCGTGTTCCAGCAGCTTGATCTGCCGGCTCAGCGCCGGCTGCGCCACGCGCAACGTGTCGGAAGCCTTGCTCAGACTGCCGAGCTCAGCCACGCAACTGAAGGTCCTGAGCTGCCGGAAATCCATGCTTGCCAATCCTCGAAGGCTACTTCATACGCTATAGCAAATGAGCATAGGGGGCTGGCGATGTTTTCACAACGCCAGAGGGTCGGCCGGCGTTATCTTAACGGACGCTCAATACGGGAAACGCCATGAGTGAAGAACACCACACCGAAGATTACGCCGACATCCGCGAAGCCGTCGCAAAGCTCTGCGCGCAGTTTCCCGGCGAATACTGGCGCAAGCTCGATCGCGAGATGGCCTACCCCAAGGCCTTCGTCGACGCACTGACGCAGGCCGGCTATCTCTCGGTGCTGATCCCCGAGGAATATGGCGGCGCGGGCCTGAAGCTTTCGGCCGCAGCGGCCATCCTCGAAGAGATCCAGCGCGCCGGCTGCAATGGCGGCGGCTGTCATGCCCAGATGTACACGATGGGCACCGTGCTGCGGCACGGCAATGACGAGCAGAAGGCGAAGTACCTGCCGAAGATCGCGAGCGGCGAATTGCGGCTTCAGGCCTTCGGCGTCACCGAGCCGACCAGCGGCACCGACACCTCTTCGCTGAAGACCTTTGCGCGCAAGGAAGGCAACGACAGCTACATCGTCAACGGCCAGAAAATCTGGACCAGCCGCGCCGAGCATTCCGATTTGATGGTGCTGCTGGCGCGCACCACGCCGAAGGATCAGGTCAAGAAGCGCACCGACGGCCTGTCGGTGTTCATCGTCGACATGCGCGAGGCCAAGAACAACGGCCTCGAGATCCGCCCGATCCGCACCATGATGAACCACGCCACCACCGAAGTGTTCTTTACCGACATGAAGGTGCCGGCCGAGAATCTGATCGGCGAGGAAGGCAAGGGCTTTCGCTACATCCTCTCCGGCATGAACGCCGAGCGCATTTTGATCGCCGCCGAATGCGTCGGCGACGCCAAGTGGTTCATCGCGAAGGCGACGAACTACGCCAAGGAGCGCAGCGTTTTCGGCCGGCCGATCGGCCAGAACCAGGGCATCCAGTTCCCGATCGCAAAGGCCTACGCCGCGATGCGCGCGGCTGAATTGATGGTGAAGGAAGCCACGCGCAAATATGAGGCCGGGCTCGACTGCGGCGCCGAGGCCAACATGGCCAAGATGCTGGCGGCGGACGCGTCCTGGGAAGCGGCGAACGCCTGCATCCAGACCCATGGCGGCTTCGGCTTCGCCGAGGAATACGACGTCGAGCGCAAATTCCGCGAGACGCGGCTCTATCAAGTGGCGCCGATCTCGACCAACCTCGTGCTCTCCTTTGTCGCCGAGCACGTGCTCGGCATGCCCCGCTCGTATTGAGGCAGCAGCCATGGGAGCATTGGACGGGATCAGGGTGATTGCGGTCGAGCAGGCGGTCGCGGCGCCGTTCTGTTCCTCGCGTCTGGCGGATGCCGGCGCGGAGGTGATCAAGATCGAGCGGCCCGAGGGCGACTTCGCCCGCGGCTATGACGCTGCAGCAAAAGGCCAGAGCAGCTATTTCGTGTGGCTCAACCGCGGCAAGCAGTCCGCCGTGGTCGATCTCGCGACCAAGGAAGGATGCGCCGAGCTCGAGAAGCTGATCGCGAGCGCCGACGTGCTGATCCAGAACTTGAAGCCGGGCTCAATGGACAAGCTCGGCTTTTCGCGCGAGCGGCTGCTGAAGGACTATCCGAAGCTAATCTCGTGCACGATCACCGGCTATGGCGATGACGGCCCCTACGCGCACCGCAAGGCCTATGACCTGCTAATCCAGGCCGAGAGCGGGCTCGCGTCCATCACCGGCAACCCCGATGGCGCCTCGCGCGTCGGCATGTCGATCGTGGACGTTGCGACCGGCGCCACGGCACACGCCGCGATTCTGGAAGCATTGATCGGCCGCGGTCGCACCGGCGAGGGCGCGGACATCCGCATCTCCATGTTCGACGTGATGGCGGACTGGTGCACCGTGCCGCTGCTCAACTCCGAAGCCGGCAACCCGCCGAAGCGCATGGGCCTGCGCCATCCCTCGATCGCGCCCTATGGCGTGTTCACCTCGAGCGACGGCAAGGACATCCTGATCTCGATCCAGAGCGAGCGCGAGTGGAAGACGCTGTGCGCGAAAGTGATCGATCAGCCCGAGCTGCCTGCCGATGCGCGCGTTGCCAACATGGTCGAGCGCGTGCGCAACCGCGACTTCACCGACACGACCGTGGCGGACGCCTTCGGCAAGATGACGCGCGACGAGCTGCTCAAGCGGCTGTCGGACGCCGACATCGCCTTCGCCGAGGTCAATACCATGGCCGACCTCACCAACCATCCGCATCTGCGCCGCATCGAGGTCGACACGCCGCAGGGACGCGTCAGCTATCCCGCACCGGCGCCGATCATCGTCGGCGAAACCCGTGCCTACGGCGCGGTGCCCGCGATCGGCGAAAAGCCCCAGAAGAAGTAATGGAGCGAGGCGTCATGACCGAGAAGCTCGACATCGATCATTTGCGGCAATGGATCGGCCGCAGCACGGAGGCGACCGACATCGTCACGGCGCAGCTCGTCATGGGCCTGCGCGCGACGCTATTCCAGGAGGTCGGCGACCCCAGGAAGGGTGACACCGCACCGTTCACGGTGCATTGGTGCCTGGCGCAGCCGGTGTTTCCGATGTCGATGCTCGGGCCCGACGGCCACCCCACCCGCGGCGGTTTCCTGCCGCCGGTGCCGCTGCCGCGCCGGATGTGGGCCGGCGGCGAGATCGAGTTTTTGCAGCCGCTGCAGGTCGGCGATGAATCGACGCGGACCTCGCGCATCGCCGATGTGCAGGTCAAGACCGGCTCGACCGGCACGCTGTGCTTCGTCTCGGTCGAGCACAGCATCTCCAGCCCGCGCGGTATCGCCATCCGCGAGCGGCAGGACATCGTCTATCGCGAGATGACGAGCAACGCACCGGCTGGCGCAAAGGCCCCGCCTCCGCCGCCGAAGGCGCAGCATCGCGAGACCCATGTGTCCGATCCCGTGCTGCTGTTTCGTTATTCCGCGCTGACCTTCAACGGCCACCGCATCCACTACGACCGCGACTACGTCACCAAGGTCGAGGGCTATCCGGGCCTGATCTTCCACGGTCCGTTGCAGGCCGCGCTGATCATCGAGATGGCCGCGAAGCTGCACGGCGGCAAGGCGCCGAAGAAGTTTACCTATCGCGGATTGCAGCCGCTGTTCGAGGGCACGGAATTCTCCATCAATGCCAACGAGACCGAGGTGGGCATGGAGCTGTGGACCGCGAATGCCGAGGGGCAGCCGACGATGAAGGGCACGGCGGTGTGGTGAGGCACCGCTGCCTCGCCACCGTCATTGCGAGCGAAGCGAAGCAATCCAGAATCCCTCCGAGGAGGTAGTCTGGATTGCTTCGTCGCTTCGCTCCTCGCAATGACGGGGTGGGGCTGCTACCCTCGATAAACAACAGGGGACGGAAACCATGTCCAAGAACGGCAAGACCGGCAGCAAATCCGTCACCGTGAAGCAGGCGACGCTCGACCTGCTGCGCTCGTTCGGCATCAAAAAAGTGTTCGGCAATCCCGGCTCGACCGAGCTGCCGTTCCTGAGCGACTGGCCCGACGACATCGACTACGTGCTGGCGTTGCAGGAAGCCTCCGCCGTCGGCATGGCCGACGGCTACGCGCAGGCGACGCGGAATGCGGGCTTCGTCAATCTCCATTCGGCGGCCGGCGTCGGCAACGCGCTCGGCAACATCTACACCGCGCATCGCAACCAGACGCCGCTGGTGATCACCGCGGGCCAGCAGGCGCGCTCGATCCTGCCGCTGCAGGCATTCCTCTATGCCGAGCGCGCCTCCGAATTCCCGCGGCCTTATGTGAAGTACAGCGTGGAGCCGGCGCGGCCCGAGGACGTGCCGGCCGCGATCGCGCGCGCCTATTACACCGCAATGCAGGCGCCGTGCGGGCCGACCTTCGTATCGATCCCGATCGACGACTGGGCACATGCCTGTGCGCCGGTCGAAGCGCGCAAGGTCAGCCGCGAGATCGGTCCCGAGGCCGACGCGATGAAGGCGCTGGTTGCCGCGCTCGGCTCTGCAAAACACCCTGCCCTCGTCGTCGGCCCCGGAATCGATCGCGCGGGCGCGGTCGATTTGATGGTGCGGGTCGCCGAGAAGGCCAAGGCCAGCGTCTGGGTCAGCCCGTTCTCGGCGCGCTGCTCGTTCCCCGAGCGGCATCCGCAATTCGCAGGCTTCCTGCATGCCTCGCCGGCGCAGCTCTCCGACGCGCTGCGCGAGCACGACGTTGTCGTCGTCATCGGCGCGCCGGTGTTCACCTTCCACGTCGAGGGCCACGCCGCGATCTTCGACGGCGGCGCGACGATCTTCCAGATCACGGACGATCCGGACGCAGCCGCGGTCACGCCGGTCGGCACCAGCATCGTCGCCACCATGAAGCCGGCGCTGAGCCTGCTGCTCGACATGCTCCCCGAGAGCAAGCGCGCCACGCCAAAGGGCCGCACGCTGCCGCCGGCGCCGCAAGCGGGCGATCCTCTGCCGGTCGAATTCCTGCTGCATTCGCTGTCACAGGCGATGCCCGATGGCGCGTCGCTGGTCGAGGAAGTGCCCTCGCACCGCCCGGCGATGCAGAAGTTTCTGCCGATGCGCGGCCAGGACAGTTTCTACACCATGGCGAGCGGCGGCCTCGGCTATTCGCTCCCCGCCGCCGTCGGCATGGCGCTCGGCAAGCCGAACAGCCGCACGGTGTGCCTGATCGGCGACGGCTCGGCGATGTATTCGATCCAGGCGCTGTGGACCGCGGCGCAGCGCAAGCTGCCGATGACCATCGTCGTCATCAACAATTCCGGCTATGGCGCGATGCGCTCGTTCAGCCAGGTGATGCAGGTGCGGAACGTGCCGGGGCTGGAGCTGCCCGGGATCGATTTCGTCAAGCTTGCAGAAGGCATGGGCTGCCATGCGGTGCGGGTGAGCAAGGCGGGCGAACTGGGCGAGGCGCTGAAGCGCGGGATGGCGCACGAGGGCACGAGCCTCGTCGAGGTCGTCGTGGATTCGGCGGTGCCGGTGCTGTACGGGCAGAAGCATTAGGGGCGCGCGGCATACCCACATCGTCGTCCCGGCGGAGGCCGGGACCCATAGCCACAGGGAGAAGTTTGACGAAGGCTCGTGGTGGGCAGCTTCGCGCCGCGATTCCTCCCTGGGGTTATGGGTCCCCGCCTTCGCGGGGACGACACTGAATATTTGGCGCGACCGCTCCACACATCACGAAGCCAGAAATCCCCCATCCGCCGCGAGCACATGCCCGACGATATAGGATGACGCATCCGACGACAGCCACACCACGGCTTCCGCCACCTCCTCCGGGCTCCCCATCCGCCGCAGCGGCAGGCCTGCGCTGACGGTCGCGATATCGCCGACGCCGGCGCGCAGCATCATGTCGGTGATGACGCGGCCGGGCGCGACGGCGTTGATGCGGATGCCGCGCGGGGCGTTCTCCATCGCTGCCGAGCGGGTCAGCGAGATCGCGGCCGCCTTGGAGGCCGAGTAGAGCGAGAAGCCGGGATTGGGATTGCGCACGCCGCTGACGGAGGCGTTGACGACGATACTGCCGCGCCCCTGTGCGAGCATCGCCGGCAATTGATGGCGCAGGCACAGGAACAGCGCGCGGACATTGGTGTCGAACACGCTGTCGTAGATGTCCATGCCCTGCTCTTCGAGCGGCGCGCGGCGCTCCTGGAAGCCGGCATTGTTGAAGGCGACGTCGAGCCGGCCGCAATGCGCGACGGCGGTGCGAACGAGGCGCGCGACGTCGTCCTCGCGCGTGATGTCGGTCTTGAGCGGGATGGCCTCCACGCCGAGCTCTCGGCATGAAGCGGCGGCAGCCTCGATCTCGGCTTCGCGCCGGCCCGCGACGATGATCGCGTCCGCGCCCTCGGCCGCCATCCGCAGAACCGTGGCACGGCCGATGCCACTGCCGCCGCCCGTGACGAGGCAGACCTTGCCTCTCATCCGCATCCCGGCCGGCTCGGTCCCGCTCATGGCTCACTCCAAAACGCTTGCGCGCGTCGCTGCGCACATATAGTTGTATGGTACAACTATATGCCGGGAGTCAAGATGGCCGCGCTTTCGCTGATCGACGACATCCGGGCTGCCTCGCGCCTGATGGTGCGGGAGCTCGGCTTCATGGATTCGACGGTGGCCGCATCCGACTATCCGCCGTCGGCCGTGCACACGATCCTGGAGATCGGCATCCGCGGGCCCATGAGTTCAGGCGAGCTCGGCAACTTCCTGCGGCTGGAAAAATCCAGCGTCAGCCGCCTGGTGCGCAAGCTGATCGATTGCGGCGAGCTCCGGGAAACGCCGGACGAGGCGGATGCGCGCAGCAAGAGGCTGTCACTGACGGCGAAGGGCCGGCGCACCATGGAGGCGCTGCATGCGTTCGGGCGGCAGCAGGTGAGCGGCGCGCTGGCGGCGTTGACGGCGGCGGAGCAGCGCACCGTGCGCGAGGGGATGATGCTGTATGCGCGGGCGCTGCGGGAGAGCCGGGGTGAGGATGAGGGGGAGACGGCTGCGTAGCCACACTCTCGGTGTCATCGCCCGCGAAGGCGGGCGATCCAGTACGCCGAGACAGCAGTGTTTGAATCGACGGGCTGCGGCGTACTGGATGCCCCGCCTTCGCGGGGCATGACAGGATCATTTGTAGCGACAGCGTCGGTCACTTCCCGAAATCCTCACGCATCTTCGCCTGGATCTTGGCCATGCCGCCGATCCAGCGGTCGTAATTCTCGGTCTTCTTGCGCATGTAGCCGAGCACCTGCGCATGCGGCAGGATCAGGAAGGTTTCCTGATCGAGGCCGGCGAGCACGTCTTTCGCGACCTGCTCCGGCGTGAGATCGCCGTCGCCGGATTGCGGGCCCTTGGGGATCGAGCGCAGCATGTTGGTGTCGACGCCCTGCGGGCAGAGGATCGAGACCTTGATGTTATCAGCCTTGTGCGAGATCGCGAGGTTCTCGGCAAAGCCGACCGCGGCGTGCTTGGTGGTCGAATAGGCCGGGCTGCCGACCTGCGACAGCAGGCCCGCGGCCGAGATGGTGTTGAGGAAATAGCCGCCGCCGCGCGTCTTCATGCGGGGGATGAGATGCCGCGCGGCATAGACATGCGCCATGACATGGATCGCCCAGCTGCGCTGCCACGGCTCGTCGGAGGCGCCGCCGGCATTGACCGACATCGGATCGAAACCGCCGCCGATGCCGGCATTGGAGCAGAACAGGGCGATGGGGCCGAACTGCTTCTCGGTCTCCTCGATGACGTGCAAGATATCTTTCTCTTGCGCGACGTCGCATTTGAAGGCGGCGCCATCAACCGTAGCAGCCACGGCCCTTGCGTTGGCAGCGTCCATATCCGCGACGACGACCTTGGCGGCACCCGCCTTGTGGAAGGCCTCGCACAGCGCCTTGCCGATGCCGTTTGCGCCGCCCGTGACGACCACGACCTTGCCGGTCACCTGCATGCGACGTCTCCTCTTGTCTTGGACCGCTCTTGGACCGCTTTTAGACCGCTGCGCTTATTCCGCGCCGCGGTTCCTGCTCAGCTCAACACGAGGTCGAGCACCGCGGTATAATGGCATGCCGCGCCGGCCAAGACAAAGCCGTGCCAGATCGCATTCTGGAAGCGCAGCCGCCGCCAGGCGTGAAAGATCACGCCGAAGCTGTAGAGCAGCCCGCCGGCAAGGATGAAGCCCAGCACCAACCCGGGCAGCGCCTTGACCACGGGTCCGTAGAGCATCACGCCGCTCCAGCCCATCGCCAGATAAATGCCGATCGCGACGCGGTCGAACCGACCGGGATAGCGAAGCTTCAGCACGATGCCCAGGATCGCGACGCACCAGACGCAGACGAGCAGCGCCAGCGCGAACACGCTGTCCTTCAGCTCCAGGATGAACGGCGTGTAGGTCGCCGCGATCAGCAGATAGATCGCGGAATGGTCGAAGCGGCGCAGCAGCCATTTGACCGGCGAGACCGGCCAGAGATTATAGGTCGCCGACAGCACCAGCATCGAGAGCAGGCCCGCGACATAGATCGAGACACCGACGATGTCGGTGGCGTCGGCGTAGACCACTGCCAGCACCACGAGCACCGTCGCGGCAATGATGCCGAAGAGAACGCCGATAGCATGGATGATTCCGTCGGCGATCAGTTCGGCGCGATCGTAGTACCAGCCGATCGCGTCGGCGCCAGCATGGACGGAATCGGATGCGAGTTGTTTCAATCTGAAGACGGTCATGGCAATCCGCAAGGCAAATACAAGGCCACTCTTTTATGGGTCTCAAGAGACCGCCGCGTCGTTCAATCGGCTGATTTGCAGACAATGGCGGTGGAAGTATGAAGCTTGATTTTTCTCGCGCAATTGCCACTTTTGTGAACGGCTTCACTGTTCCGCCCGCCCGGGATCAATCACGTTCAGATGGCATTCAGTTTTCAGGATATGGTCGAGGAGGCGCGCCTGTCGGCCCGGGCGCTGATCGACTATGGCGAGCACTTCTTCAACCCGACGGTGCGGCTCGGCGTCACCGGCCTGTCGCGGGCCGGTAAGACCGTATTCATCACTGCGCTGATCCATGGCCTCACCCGGGGCGGCCGGTTTCCGGTGTTCGAGGCCTATGCCTCGGGCCGGATCGCGCGGGCGCATCTGGCGCCGCAGCCCGACGATGCCGTGCCGCGCTTTGCCTATGAGACCCATCTGCGCGCGCTGGTCGAGGAACGGCTTTGGCCGAATTCGACGGTCGACATCAGCGAGCTGCGCCTCGTCATCGACTATCAGCGCCCGAACGGCGCCGACCGTACGCTGACGCTCGACATCGTCGATTATCCCGGCGAATGGCTGCTCGATCTGCCGCTGCTGCAAAAGAGCTATGAGCAATGGTCGGCGGAGAGCCTTGCCTTATCCCGCGAGGCGCCGCGTGCGCATCTGGCTGCCGACTGGCACGCGCATCTCGCAACGCTCAAGCCCGAGGCGAGCCAGGACGAGCAAGCAACGCTCACGGCCGCAAAACTCTTCAGGGGCTATTTGCAAGCCTGTCGCGACGAACGCTTTGCGATGAGCCTGCTGCCGCCCGGCCGCTTCCTGATGCCCGGCAATCTCGCCGACACGCCGGCCCTGACCTTCGCGCCGCTCGACGTCCCCGTCGGCGGCCAGGCGCCGGAGGGATCGCTGTGGGCGATGATGGTTCGCCGGTTCGAGGCCTACAAGGACGTGGTGGTGCGGCCGTTCTTCCGTGACCATTTTGCGCGGCTCGATCGCCAGATCGTGCTGGCCGATGCGCTCGCCGCATTCAACGCCGGGCCCGAGGCGCTGCACGATCTCGAAGCCGCGCTCGCCGGCATTCTGGATTGCTTCAACATCGGCCGCAGCACGATCCTCACCAGCCTGTTCCGACCGCGCATCGACCGCATCCTGTTCGCGGCGACGAAGGCGGACCATCTGCATCATTCCAGCCACGACCGGCTTGAGGCAGTGCTGCGCCGCGCGGTGTCCCGGGCGGCTGCGCGTGCGGAAACGACCGGCGCAGAGATCGACGTCGTCGCGCTCGCCGCGGTGCGCGCGACACGCGAAGCGCAGGTCGCGCATGGCCGCAACAAATTGCCGTCGATCCTGGGAACCCCTGCCGCAGGCGAAAGCGCCGGCGGCGAGTTCTTCGATGGCAACACGGAGGTCGCAACCTTTCCGGGCGATTTGCCTGTAGATCCGGAGCCGCTGTTCAACGGCACGAACGCGTTCCGCGGCCTCTCGACGGAGGCCGCCGAGAAGAGCGACTTTCGCTTCCTGCGCTTCCGCCCGCCCAAGCTCGAGCGTGAGGGAACGGAAGAGCCCGCGCTGCCACACATCCGCCTCGACCGTGCCTTGCAGTTCCTGATCGGAGACAAGCTCGCATGAACGACCGATCCCAGCCGCGGCGGCCGGCGACGTTCCGGCTCGACGATCCCGGCGTCGTCGTCACCGAAGCCGACGAGATCAGCCGGCTTGGCCGCGCCACGATCCAGATCACGCCGGAGCACGATCCGCAGGCGCTGCCGGTGCCGATCGAAGCCGCGATGCCTGCGCGACGCGGCTTTCCCTGGGGCACGCTGTTCTGGTCCGGGCTTGCCGGGCTGACGCTGCTCGGCACCGGGCTCGGCGTGGTCCATCTGATCGAGGATCTGTTCGCGCGTAGCGAAACGTTCGGTTACATTGGTCTTGCGTTCGCGTTCGTCACTGCGCTTGCGCTTGCAGTCGTGATCGGCCGCGAGGCGTTTGGCCTGGCGCGCCTTGCGACGATCGAAAAGCTGCATGCCCGCGCGGCCGCCGTGCTTGCCAGCGACGATCGCAAGGAGAGCCGCATCATCGTGCAGGACCTGCTCAAGATCGCGCACCAGAACCCGCAGCTCGCGCGCGCCCGCGCCACGCTGGAGAGCCACACCGGCGAGATCATCGACGGCGCCGACATGATCAAGCTCGCCGAGCGCGAACTGATGTCGCCGCTCGATGCGGAGGCGCGCCGGCTGGTGTCGTCGGCCGCGCAAAAAGTCTCGATCGTGACCGCGGTCTCCCCGCGCGCCGCGATCGACGTGATGTTCGTGTTCGTCGCCGCGTTGCGCCTGATCCGCCAGCTCGCCTACCTCTACGGCGGCCGCCCCGGCGCACTCGGCATGATCCGCCTGCTCCGCCACGTCATCGCCCATCTCGCCATCACCGGCGGCATGGCCGCCAGCGACAGCCTAGTGCAGCAGATGCTCGGCCATGGGATCGCAGCCAAGCTGTCGCAGCGACTCGGAGAGGGCGTGCTCAACGGGCTGCTGACCGCGCGGCTGGGATTGGCGGCAATCGATGTCACGAGGCCGCTACCGTTCGCGGCGCTGCCGCCGCCGAAGCTGTCGGATCTTGCGACGGATCTGCTGCGGAAGAAGGACGACGAGGCGTAGCGTTCTTTCGCCTCTCCCGCTTGCGGCAGGGTGACCGCATATGGGAACGCTTCCCCTGTGGCCATCCTTCGAGACGCCCGCCGTTGGCGGGCCCTCAGGATGAGGACCGAGTGTGCGGCCCTCATTTTACGAGCACCGATGCCGCTTAGCCTCATCCTGAGGAGGCCGCGAAGCGGTCGTCTCGAAGGACGAGGCGCGCGCTCAGATTCAACACTGTAATAGAAGCGGTGGGCACGCTTCGCTTTACCCACCCTACGATAGTGCTCGTGTGGAGAGATCACTCCACCCCGCTCGTGCTGCGAGCGCTCGCTTTTCAAATTCCCCCGCCAGCACCTTCCACTGGAACAGCGGCGAATCCTTCGGCGGTGAAAGCTCCGGTGTCCAGCCGGTGAGCTTTTCGATCGCGTACGTATCGATGACGAGGCCACGCCAGCGACGCTCGACCTGGCCGAGTTGCTCGCGCTTCGCCGGGACATTCTCCCACAGCGATGAGCGATTGTCCGGCTCGCGCCCGACATAGATGCCCGCGTGGCCCTTGATCTTGTCCATGCCGGGATCGGCAAATTCCTGGAAGCGGCCGCGTTCGTTGATCTCGATGACGGGCACGCGGCCGCGGAACAGCCAGCGCATCATGGCGTAGGTGCGGTAGTCCGTGGTCGCAATCCAGGTCGCGCCGGTCTCATCCAGCGCGGCCTGCGCGCGCGCGGCGACCTGCTCGTAGCCGGCCTCGGCGCCGATCGGGTCGATCTTGCCGAGGAGATTCCAGGGGGCGGCGACGTAATAGAGGAACACGATGACGACGAAGGCGATGCCCGAGACGATGGCAGTTCTCACCCAGAACAGGCTCGACCGGATCAGCCGCGCCGACCGGTTCTCGCGTGACAGCATCACGAGGTTGACAGCCGCAGCGGCAAAACCGACCGGCCACATGAACATCGGCCAGGTGTCGCCGACCCTGAGCGTCAACGACTTGAAGAAGAAATAGAGAAACGGCACCAGCACCGCGGTCGAGAGCAGGATCGCGACCGGATCGCGCGTGCGATAGCCGCGCCACGCGGTCATGACCAGGCCCGTCAGCACCACCGGCAGCATGACGAAGCCGACCAGACCGAATTGCAGACCGATGTAATCGCCGATGGTCCGCAGCGAGATGCCGTAATTGGCGGTGGCGCGCACGCCCTGGAAGCGGAACGAGGCCCAGTCGTGCTGCGCGTTCCAGATCAGCACCGGCGAGAATATTGCGATCGCAATGAGAACCGCGAGATAAGGATATGGGCTGCGCAGCCACCGCCAGCGCCAATCAGGCACCAGCAGGAACGCGGCAACCGCGGGCGCGAACATGATCGCCGTGAATTTCGACAGCATCGACAGGCCGGCGAACAGCCCGGCCGCGAGCCACCAGCGTCCGTCGCCGCTTTGTGCCAGCCGCATCAGCGACCACATCATCGCCACCGCGAACGGGATCATGGCGACATCGGGCGCGACCTTGGCCATCAGCAGGCCGTAATAAAGCGCGGCCTCCGGCATCAGCACCGCGAACATGACCGCGCGCGCATCTTTTGTGAGGCGGTAGACGATGTCGGCGAGCAGCAGCTGTGTGATCAACATCGCGACGATGCCGCCGAAGCGGACGCCGAGCACGGTGTCGCCGAAGATCGCGGTGCCGAGGTGGACGAACCAGGCGATCATGGGGGGATGATCGAGGAAGCTGAGCGCGGTCTCGCTGGACCAGGTCCAGTAGTAAGCCTCGTCGGTACGCAGCTCGATGGCGCAGGCATAGACGATGCGCAGCAGCGTCATCGCGGCGATGATCAGCACGGCGATCAGGAGCGGCCGGCGCGCGCCGCCGCCGGAGGGCATGGCGATGTCAGGAGCTGTCGTCACGGCCGCGCTTTTCGCCAACCTGGGAGGGGGAGTCAATGCGGGGGTACCGAAGCTGGGGGCCACATACACCGCTGTCGTCCCGGGCAAGCGAAGCGCGACCCGGGATCCATAACCACAGGAAGGAATGTGGCGCGAGCTGGTCACTCCGGGTCTTCGTCAAACGTCTCCCTGGGGTTATGGGTCCCGGATCTGCGCTCCGCTTGTCCGGGACGACGATAGAGAGAGATCGTGGGCACGGCGCGCAAGGGCGCGCCTTTGCCCACCCTACGGTTCTGTAACCTTGCCGCGCATGTGATCCCCGAACCTGACCACTCCCGGAATTAAACGCTGGGCTGGCTGTTCTCCTTGATGAACTGATACAGTCGAATCATGGCCACCGCGTCCGTACACATGCCCGAACTCGTCCGCGCCACCTCCGCGCGGCAGGTGCGTCTGGTCTGCGGCATCATCCTGTTCGCTTACGTGGTCAGCCATTTCCTCAACCACGCGCTCGGCAACATCTCGGTCGATGCCATGGAGGCCGGGGTCTATTACCACGTCCTGTTCTGGCAGTTCCTGCCCGTGACGATCGTGTTCTACGCGGCCGCGCTGATCCACGCCGGGCTCGGTGTGTTCGCGCTGTACCAGCGTCGCGAGTTTCGCTGGAAGACCGTCGAGCCGCTTCAGCTCGTGCTGGGCCTGAGCATCCCCCTGCTGGTCATGGCGCATGTGATCGGGATACGGCTCGGCCTGACGATCTACGGGCACGAGAAGCTCTACCCGCAGGAGCTCTATCTGTTCTTCGTCCTGGCGCCCGCCCGGCTCTGGCAGATGACGATCCTGCTCGTGGTCGCCTGGGTGCACGGCTGCGTCGGCATCTATTTCTGGCTGCGCATGAAGAGCTTCTTCCCGCGCGCCGCACCCTATCTGCTCGCAGCCGCCGTCCTGATCCCGACGCTGGCGATGCTCGGCATCTACCAGGGCGGACGCAGCGTTGTCGCCGACAGCGACGACACGGACTGGCGCAAGACGAATTATACGCGGCAACAGGTCGGCACGGTCGCGGAAAACAAGGTGCTCGACCGCATCAGCGGCGGCCTCGTCATGGGCTATTTCGGCCTGCTCGGCGCGGTGCTGCTCGCAAGAGGCGTGCGCACCTTGCGCGAACGGCGCGGCGGCATGATCGCGCTGTCCTACGGCAACGGCAAGACGGTGCGCGTGCCCAAGGGCCTCTCCGTGCTGGAGGCGAGCCTGCGCCACAATGTGCCGCATGCCAGCGTCTGCGGCGGCCGTGCCCGCTGCTCGACCTGCCGCATCCGTATCATCGGCGATCATGGCGCCCTGCCCGTGCCGTCGCAGCGCGAGGCCTTCGTGCTCGCCCGCGTCGGCACCGCCGATCCCTCGATCCGGCTGGCCTGCCAGTTGCGGCCGGACTCCGACCTCTCCTTCTTCCAGCTCTTCATGCCGCACACGCATGCGGCAGACGGACAAGCTTCGACGCCGGCGCGGATCGGCCAGGAGCGCTATCTCGTCAGCCTGTTCGTGGACATGCGCGGCTCGACACAGCTCGCCGAAAAGCGGCTGCCGTTCGACACCGTCTTCATCGTCAACCGCTTCCTCGGTGCGGTGTCGCAGGCCGTGATCGAGAACGGTGGCCAGCCGAACCAGTTCGTCGGCGACGGCATGCTGGCGCTGTTCGGGCTCGCAGCGGATCCGCAAGAGGCCTGCCGCAAGGCGCTGAAGGCCGCGGCAGGCATCGCCACGCGTATCGACGAGCTCAACGAGCTCCTGAGCCACGATCTGCGCCAGCCGATCCGCTTCGGCATCGGAATCCATGGCGGCGAGGTCATCATCGGCGACATCGGCTATCGCGATCACATCGTCTTCACGGCGCTTGGTGACGCCGTCAATGTCGCCGCCCGGCTCCAGGACATGACCAAGACACTGGCTTGCGAGGCCGTCGTCTCGGAGGAGGTTCGCCGCACCGCGGGCCTTGCCGACGACGCACTGCCGCAGCAGGAGGTCGCGATCCGCGGCCGTGACGAGCCGATGGCCGTGCGTGCGGTTGCGGATGCGAGGACGCTGACCGCGCTGGTCGATGGCGGTGCGCGCGTCGCGGCGTAAGCCACACGAACAGTGCGCCCCCTCTCCCGCTCGCGGGAGAGGGTTGGGGAGAGGGTGTCTCCGCATTGGGACAATCCCCCAGAGGAAAGAACCCTCACCCGGCACTTCGTGCCGACCTCTCCCGCACGCGGGAGAGGTGCACCACCGCCGCCGCTACAGCTCAATGTCGTTACGACCGTAACACCGGCTTGCTGCAACGCAGCGGCATGGGCTTGCTGCGAAAGCACGAATTGACTTCGTCTGAGTCGTTGCGACAGATGGACACAGGATCGCGGTGATGACCGCTGGTCCAACGAAAAGCTCCGGGAGGAGACCACATGTTCGATCGACGCGACCTGCTCAAAGGAGCGGGACTTGCCGCTATGGCGGCCACACTGAATTCCACCAAGGCGCTGGCCCTCGACACCGTCACGCTCCCGTTTGCCAATGGCGAACGGCCGCTGGTGAAATATCCGCAGAAGCGGCCGTTGATCGGCTTGACCAGCCGGCCGCCGCAGCTCGAGACGCCGTTCGCGATCTTCAACGACGGCCCGATCACGCCGAACAACGCGTTCTTCGTGCGCTATCACCTCTCCGACCTACCCTACAATCTCGACCCCGACAAGTTCACGCTTCAAGTCAAGGGCAAGGTCGACAAGCCGCTGAAGCTGTCGCTGAAGGACATCAAAAAGATGAAGGCGACCGAGATCGTCGCCGTCAACCAGTGCTCCGGCAACAGCCGCGGCTTCGTCGAGCCGCGCGTCGCCGGCGGCCAGCTCGCCAATGGCGCCATGGGCAATGCGCGCTGGCGAGGCGTGCCGCTGAAGGCCGTGCTCGACATGGCGGGCGTGCAAAGCGGTGCGAAGCAGGTCACGTTCAACGGCATGGACGGTCCGGTCAGCGACAAGACGCCCGATTTCGTCAAGGCGCTCGATATCGATCACGCCAGCGACGGCGAGGTGATGCTGGCCTATGGCATGAACGGCGAGGAGCTGCCGTTCCTCAACGGCTTCCCGCTGCGCCTGATCGTGCCCGGCTATTACGGCACCTACTGGGTCAAGCATCTCAACGAGATCACCGTCGTCGACAACGTCTATGACGGCTTCTGGATGAAGTCGGCCTATCGCATTCCCGATACCCCCAACAATGCGATCGAGCCCGGCACCGCGCCGAAGGCGACGATCCCGATCAACCGCTTCACCATCCGCTCGTTCATCACCAACGTGCCCGATGGCGCCAAGCTGAAGGCGGGACGCACGACGCTGCGGGGCATCGCCTTCGACGGCGGCAAGGGCATCAAGGAGGTCGCAATCTCCACCGACGGCGGCAAGACCTGGGCCAGCGCCAAGCTCGGCAAGGATCTCGGCAAATACTCGTTCCGCGAATGGATGCTGCCGGTGAAGCTCGCTTCCGGCCAGGTCGAGCTGAAGGTGCGTGCCACCGGCAACGGCGGCGAGACTCAGCCGGACATTCCGCGCTGGAACCCGGCGGGTTATCTGCGCAACGTCGTCGAAACCGTCCGCGTCAGCGTGGCCTGAGGGAGAATGATCATGCAGCGCACCGTTCTCCTCGCAGCCTCACTCACCCTCGCCGCATTGGTGGGTTCGGCACTCGCAGCACCGGTCAATTACAAGACCCCCGATGAGGTCGCAGCGTTCAAGCCCGGGCCCAATCTCGAGGTGGTTCAGGGCAATTGCACCGCCTGCCACTCGTCCGATTACATCAACACGCAGCCGCCGATGAAGGACAAGAAGGGTTTCTGGCAAGCCGAGGTGACCAAGATGATCAAGGTCTATGGCGCACCGATCGACGATGCCGATGTCGGCAAGATCGTCGATTATCTGGCCGCGACTTATTGACGGCGTGCGGAGCAATTGACCGCGAAACGGGCAAAACCGGTAAAAACGCCGCGAAGTTGAGCGGAATTCGGCGAAAGGCTGATGTGGTTTGAGCTACCAAGCCGGTCACATTCCGCGTATCCTGTTAGGACCGAACCGGCCGGTTGGCGGGGACTGGCGGTTCGAGATCTCGGAGGAAGACCCGCGGAGAAGACGTGATGCCCAAAGGTACGGTCAAGTGGTTCAACCCGACGAAGGGTTATGGATTTATCCAGCCTGCGTCGGGCGGCAAGGATGTGTTCGTGCATATCTCGGCAGTTCAGAAGGCCGGTCTGTCGTCCCTGAACGAAGGACAGACGGTGGAATACGAAGAGATCGCAAACCGGGGTAAGAGCTCCGCAGAGAACCTCAAAGTATAAGCCCGCCAGCTTTTGCTGCCTCCCGGATCGATCCGGGAGCCGGGCCAAGAAAATTTCAAAAGACGGCCAGTGCATTCGACGACGGGCGTTGCGACTGCACACGGAGAACTATTTTTCCTGCGAAGACCGCTTGTTCAACGCCACAGCAATGACAATCGCGACGGCATTTCGTTACTCCACCGGCAACGGTGCGTCGCGCTTGATCTCCTCCATCACCGCATAGGTCCGCGTCTCGCGCACGCCCGGCATCGACAGCAGGGTTTCGCCGAGGAAGCGTCGATAGGCGGTCATGTCCGCAAGCCGCGCCTTCACAAGATAGTCGAAGCCGCCTGCAACCATGTGACACTCCAGAACTTCAGGCGCGAGCTTCACCGCGCGCGCGAAGCGCTCGAAATTGTCGGGCGTGGTCTTGTCGAGCAGCACCTCGACGAACACCAAAAGCCGCAGGCCCAGCCGGTGCGGATTGAGCCGCGCGCCATAGCCTTCGACAAAACCCTCGCGCTGCAACCGCTTCAGCCGCTCGCCAATCGAGGTCGGAGACAGCCCGATGCGCTCGGCGAGCTCGACATTGGCGATGCGCCCGTCCTGCTGCAGAATCGAGAGGATTTTCCGGTCGATTCGATCAAGTTCCATATTTTGTGCGGCTAATCTCTAACCAGGCTTCATTTTCTAAGGCAAAATTGCTATTTTGTCTATCGAACTACGGTCACGCGGGCCTTATCCTGGATTTCAGCCACAGGACACGCCATGCCAGACATCCCGCCGCCCTTCACCGCCCCCTACGCGCCCGATGATGCCGAGATCGCCGCGCGGCTGTTGCCGACGTCGCATCTCAGTCCGCCGCAGGAGGCGCGGATCGACCGCACCGCGACGCGGCTGATCGAGGCGATCCGCAAGCGCGACGACCGGTTCGGCGGGGTCGAGGACATGTTGCGGGAGTTCGCGCTCTCAACCAAGGAGGGGCTCGCCCTGATGGTGCTGGCCGAGGCGCTGCTGCGCGTGCCGGACGCGCGCACCGCCGACCAGTTCATCGAGGACAAGCTTGGCGAGGGCGATTTCATCCATCACGAAACCAAGTCCACCGCCTTCCTGGTCAACGCCTCGGCCTGGGCGCTCGGCCTGTCGGCGCGGGTGATCCAGCCCGGCGAGACGCCCGACGGCACCATCGGCCGGCTGGTGAAGCGGCTCGGCGCGCCGGCGGTGCGAACAGCGACGCGCCAGGCGATGCGGCTGATGGGCAATCACTTTGTCCTCGGCGAGACCATCGCGCAGGCGCTGGACCGGGGTAAGCCGCGCTCCGGGCAAAAGCCGCGCTACTCATTCGACATGCTGGGCGAGGGCGCGCGCACGGCCGCCGACGCGAAGCGCTATTTCGACGCCTATGCCAGCGCGATTCTGACCATCGGCAAGGCGGCGGGCAACCACCCCCTGCCCGACCGGCCCGGCATCTCCGTCAAACTCTCGGCGCTGCATCCCCGCTTCGAGGCGACCAGCCGCGACCGCGTGATGGCCGAACTGGTGCCCTTGCTGCTGGACCTCGCGCAACGCGCCAAGACGTATGATCTGAATTTCACTGTCGATGCCGAGGAAGCCGACCGGCTGGAGCTGTCGCTCGACGTCATCGCAGCGACGCTCGCCGATCCCTCGCTCAGAGGCTGGGACGGATTTGGCCTCGCGATCCAGGCCTACCAGAAGCGCGCCAGCGCGGTGATCGATTATGTCGATGCGCTCGCGCGTGCGCATGACCGCAAGCTGATGGTGCGGCTGGTCAAGGGCGCCTATTGGGACACCGAGATCAAGCGCGCGCAGGAGCGCGGGCTCGACGGCTATCCCGTGTTCACGCGCAAGGCGATGACCGATATGAACTACGTCGCCTGCGCGGCGAAGCTTCTGAGTCTGCGGCCGCGCATCTTTCCGCAATTCGCCACCCACAACGCGCTGACGGTCGCGACCGTGCTGGAGCTTGCACAAGACGGCGGCGGCTTCGAATTCCAGCGCCTGCACGGCATGGGCGAGGCGCTCTACGAGCAGCTCGCCAAGGATCACCCGGATATCGCCTACCGCACCTATGCGCCGGTCGGCAGCCATCGCGACCTGCTCGCCTATCTCGTGCGGCGGCTTTTGGAAAACGGCGCCAACTCCTCCTTCGTGGCGCAGGCTTCCGATTATCGCGTGCCTGTTACGGCGCTGTTGCAGCGTCCGGCGGATGCGATCGTGCGGCCGCAAGCGGCGGCGCATTCGAAGATTCCGCTGCCGGGCGATCTGTTCGCGCCGGAGCGGCGCAATTCGCGCGGCGTCGAATTTGGCGCGCGTGCCGCGCTCGACCGCTTGCTGACGGAGGTCAAGGCCGAGACGGCCGCTCTCAAGCCCGTCACGGATGCCGCTCCGGAGCAGGCCAACGCGGCGGTGGCTGCGGCACGCGCCGGATTTGCCGCCTGGAGCCGGACGCCGGCGGGCGCACGCGCGGCAGCGATGGAGCAAGCCGCGCATCTGCTGGAGACACGCAGCGCGCATTTCCTCGCGCTGCTGCAAGCCGAGGGCGGCAAGACGCTCGACGATGCGCTGTCGGAATTGCGCGAGGCCGCCGACTTCTGCCGCTATTACGCCGCGCAGGGTCGCAAGCAGTTCGGCGTTGATGCGGCGATGCCGGGCCCGACCGGTGAGAGTAACGTGCTCGCGATGCGCGGCCGCGGCGTTTTCGTGGCGATCTCGCCGTGGAATTTTCCGCTCGCGATCTTCCTCGGCCAGGTCACGGCGGCGCTGATGGCCGGCAACAGCGTGATCGCAAAACCCGCCGAGCAGACGCCGCGCATCGCGCGCGAGGCCGTGGCCCTGCTGCACGAGGCCGGCATCCCCAAAAGCGCGCTGCATCTCGTCACCGGCGACGGACGCATCGGCGGCGTGCTGACCGCGCACGCTGATATCGCGGGCGTCGTCTTCACTGGCTCGACCGAGGTCGCGCGTTTGATCAACCGGACGCTCGCCGCCAAAGACGGACCGATCGTGCCGCTGATCGCGGAGACCGGCGGCATCAACGCCATGATCGCGGACGCGACCGCCCTGCCCGAGCAGGTCGCCGACGACGTCGTGATGTCGGCTTTCCGCTCCGCCGGCCAGCGCTGCTCCGCGCTGCGGCTGCTATTCGTGCAGGAGGACGTCGCCGACCGCATGATCGAGATGATCGCGGGCGCGGCGCGCGAACTCAGGATTGGAGATCCCGGCGATGTCGCGACCCATGTCGGTCCGGTGATCGATGCCGAGGCGAAGCAGCGCCTCGATTCGCACATCGCGCGGATGAAGACGGAGGCCCGGCTGCACTTTGCCGGCACGGCACCCGACGGCTGCTTCGTCGCGCCGCATATCTTCGAACTCAGGGACGCCGGCCAGCTGACCGAAGAGGTGTTCGGCCCGATTCTCCACGTCGTGCGTTATCGCGCGGAAAACCTCGAACGCGTCCTGCAAGCCATCGAGCGCACCGGCTACGGTCTCACGCTCGGCGTCCACTCCCGCATCGACGACACCATCGAGGGCATCATCGACCGTGTTCAGGTCGGCAACATTTACGTCAACCGCAACATGATCGGCGCCGTGGTCGGTGTGCAGCCGTTCGGCGGCAACGGCCTGTCCGGCACCGGCCCCAAGGCCGGCGGCCCGCATTACCTCGCGCGCTTTGCGACCGAGCAGACGGTCACGATCAACACCGCGGCAGCCGGCGGCAATGCGGCCCTGCTCGCGGGGGAGGAGTAAGCTGGCTCCTGGAGTCGCACTCTCACAACAATGCGCGACACCAGTTCCGTCATCCTGAGGTGCGAGTGGCGCGATGCCAGGCATCGCGCCGGGAGCCTCGAAGGATGCACGGCCGGGATGCAAGCCGGGCTGTCGCCCTTCGAGGGCCGCTGAAGAAGCGGCCACCTCAGGGTGACGGGAGATAGATTTGGGTGTGCAGCGGGCGCGGGCTGAATCGCGCAATGAGCCCTGCGCCCGCCGCCGTTGCATCCCGGCAAAACATCGGTCTAATGCTGCCATGACTTGGCCCGCGCCAATTCCAGCGCGCGGGAAACAAGACGAGTGAGGGAGCTACGCCGCGATGGAAAAAGGCATTTTTGCAGGCCTGAAGGTTCTGGACTGCGCGAGCTTCATCGCAGCGCCCGCGGCTGCGACCGTGCTGTCGGATTTCGGCGCAGATGTCATCAAGATCGAGCCGCCCGGTGCCGGCGATCCCTACCGCAACCTGCCCAACATTCCCGGCTATCCCGGCAGCGAGCACAATTATGCGTGGCTGCTGGAGGCCCGCAACAAGAAGAGCATCGCGCTCGACCTCGCAAAGCCCGAGGCACAGGCCGTGCTCTACAGACTGGTGGAAGAGGCCGACGTCTTCATCACCAACATGCCGCCGCCGGTGCGCGCCAAGCTCGGCATCACCTATGATCATCTCGCCCATCTCAACGACCGGCTGATCTACGCCTCTTTCACCGGCTATGGCGAAAAGGGCGAGGAAGCCAACAAGCCCGGCTTCGACAGCAACGCCTATTGGGCTCGCTCCGGCCTGATGGACCTCGTCCGCGCCGACACCGACACCACGCCGGCCCGCTCCGTCGCCGGCATGGGCGACCATCCCTGCGCCATGGCGTTCTACGGCGCCATCGTCACCGCGCTCTATCAGCGCGAGAAGACCGGCAAGGGCTCGCATGTCGCCTCCAATCTGATGGCCAACGGCGTCTGGGCCGCGAGCGTGCTGGCACAGGCAAAGCTCTGCGGCGCCAAGTTCGCCGAGCGACGGCCGCGCGAGCGCGCGCTCAATGCAGTCGCCAACCACTATCAGTGCAAGGACGGCCGCTGGCTGATCCTGTCGCTGCTCAGCGAGGAGAAGCAGTTTCCGACGCTGGCCAAGTGCCTGGGACGCGAGGATCTGATCACCGACCCCCGTTTTGCCACCAAGGCCGACCGCCATGCCCGCTCGGTCGAGCTGATCAAGATTTTTGACGAGACCTTCGCCACCAAGGATCTCGCCGAATGGCGCAAGCTGCTCGACGGCAACGGCCTCGTGTTCGGCATCGTCGGCATTCTCGATGACATCCCCAACGACAAGCAGATGCTCGACAACGAGGTGCTGGTGCCGTTCGAGAACGACACCATGCTCACCATCTCCAGCCCGATCTGGATCGACGGCGCCAAGAAGGTCCAGCCACGCAAGCCGCCGGGCGTGGGCGAACACAGTGACGAGATTTTGCGCGGGGCGGGATACGACGAGGCGGCGATCAAGCAGCTAAGGGGATCGGGGGCGGTCGGTTAGGAGCGCTCCGCCCTCACCCCGTCATTGCGAGCGCAGCGAAGCAATCCAGAATCCCACCGCGGATGCATTGCTGGATTGCTTCGCTGCGCTCGCAATGACGATGTGGGGCGATCTCGCTATAACAATCGGCACAACACCATTGCCCGAGGTCCCATGCCCAGCTACCGCCTGTACTACTTCCCCGAATCCGGCAACAGCTACAAGCTGGCGCTGATGCTGACGCTTTGCGGCGAGACGTTCGAGCCGGTCTGGACCGATTTCGGCGGCGGCGTCACGCGCACGGCGGAATGGCGCAAGGCCGTCAACGAGATGGGCGAGATTCCCGTGCTCGAGGTCGACGGCGTGAAGATGACGCAGACCGCGCCGCTTCTGCTCAGGCTTGCCGAGCAGTACGGCCATTTCGGCGCCGAGAGTGAGGATGAGAAATTCGAGCTGCTGCGCTGGTTGTTCTGGGACAACCACAAGCTCACCGGCTACATGGCGACCTATCGCTTCATGCGGGCCTTCACCGAGAAGAACGATCCGCAGGTGCTGAAGCATTTCCGCCGCAGGCTCGAGGATTTTCTCGGCATTCTCGATCGCCATCTCCAGCACAACGATTTCGCGATCGGGGCGCGGCCGACGGTCGCCGATATCTCGATGATGGCCTATCTGCACTATCCGGGCGATGAGCATGGCTTTGATTTCGCGGCGAGCTATCCCGCCATTCACGCCTGGCTCGGCCGCATGGCCGCGCTGCCCGGCTGGAAACCGGCCTATGAGCTGTTGCCGGGCAAGCGGATGACGAACTACGCGAAGTGAGGGGGCTCGTGCCAAAGCCGCAGCTCCGTCATGGCCGGGCTTGTCCCGGCCATCCACGGCCTTCAGCGCGGAGACGAGAACGTGGATGCCCGGGACAAGCCCGGGCATGACGAAAGAAAGTGCTGCTACCGCAGCGCCAGCCAGCCGAGCGTGAACAAAATCCCGCCGACGATGACGACCACCGCGACCGCCCAGGAGCTGACGCGGATGCTGCCGGTGACCTGCTTGGCTTCCTCATTGCGCGCGATCTCGCGATTGCGCTCCTTGTTGGCTTCGCTGGAGTCCGTCATGGGTGATCCAAATCGGTCTGTTGGCTTGCGCGTGATCTTTTCGGAAAACCGCTACACACTTTTCCGGATCACGCGCTAGCGAGTCTTGATGAAGCACATGCCGATGCGGCTCGAGGCCGCGGCGGCCTGACAGGTCAAACCTTTAGCACAGCTCCATGACGTAAAGCTCCTGTCCGGCGTTCCCGACCCCGCATTTTGCAGGGAACAATGTGCGCCCCAGCCGTCCTGATATTCGGTGCCCGCGAGCTCAGCGCTGCCGCGGACCTGCGGGCGGCTGGCAAATCCGCGTGAGAAATCAGGACGTTTGCCGGCGGCGAACGCGGTCAGGATGTCGCGACGGCGGAGCTGGTCGCCGATGAAATGCGGCGAGGCGGGCACGATGGTTGAATTCGATGGCGTGTCCGCCAACCAGTCCACGCCCGGGAAATGGAAGCCGCCGATGCCGCGGGTCTGGTGACAGCCGGCACAGGTGACGTCGTTGAGACGGCGCTGGAAGCCCGCGACCGAGCGGATGTTCTGCAAGTCGCCACGCGCAACAGCCTGTTTCAACGCCCCGACCACGTCGTTGTCGGTGAACACCGGCTCGCCTTTTCCTTCGCCCTGCATCATGCCGAACTCGGGCTGCAGTGCGGAGGCATCGAGGCCTGCGGGCGTCGGTACGACCGCAGCCTTGGCCAGAAACTTCTCCGGGATCAGCACCGTGCCGCGATCGAAATCGCGAAGATTTTCCGGCGCGAGCAGCCACGCCCTGAACTCGCGCCGAAGCGCGTCGTCCGCGACAATCCGGTCGCGGTCGATCTGGTTCTCCAGCGTCGACTCCTCGAAAATCTTCGTCGCGGAATTGTACTTGAACACCTTGAGCAGATAGTCGGAGCGGAAATCGTGCAGCGTCGATTTCGGGGCGACGGAGAGCTGGATATTGGTCTCGATGCGATCGAGCATCGCATCGTAAGGTGAGAACCCGCCGCCGATCAGGCTCTGCCAGTCACCATTGTCGAGCCAGCGCCGCGCGATATCGGCGCAAGTGACCGGCTTGCCGGTCGCATCCGTCTGGCGCGCATCTCTCGCCTTCAGCACGAGATTGAACGTCATCGGCAGACGCGTGGCCGACTTGCCGCCGTCCGACCCGGCCTCGAAACGCACAAGACGGTAGATCAGCCGGATCTCGCCGCAGGACTCTTCCGAGACGTAAGCGCGGTCCATGCGGTTGACGATGCCGGCGAGCACGAAGCGCGTGTCGGGGGATTTCAGGTTGGCGCGGTCGAACAGCTGCACGTCAAAGCCTTCGCCGACGCCGATGGTCTCGCTCGGCCAGGCCGCCTTCTGCTTCGCGACATAGCGGTCGAGCTCTGCATCGATCGCGGGCGGAATGTCCTTGAGCTGCGACAGGGATGAGAACAGCAGATCGGTCGTCAGCGGAAAATTTGCGTTCCGCTCCGGCCACAGCAGGCGCGAGATCGTGAGCGTGTCGTTCCGGTCGAGCTTGCGCAGGAGATCGGGATCGGTGATCGCCGTGCCCCGTGTCAGCGGCGCGTTCTCCGCTGCGAAAAGCGAAACGGTGCCGCCCAGCAAGACGGCGGCAGCAACGAGAATTCGCAACGCGCGGCTCATGTCTCCAGTAACACCGCTCGCACGAGCCTATTCAAGCAAAAAGGCGCTTCACATGGAGGTGAAGCGCCTCTTCGAAAGTCGAATATTGGAGGTTCAGCGCGAGACGATCAGGCCCTTGCTGGTGACGACCACCCAGCGGCCGTCCTGCCGGCGGATCGCATCGACGCGGCCGATGCCGGGAATGGGATCGCCGGGATAGACCTCGTAGAGGCCGTCACGGCCCTCGATCAGCGCACCGCCATTGGCGGCGTTGCGCAGCCTCCAGCCCTCGATCGTCGGCAGGCGGCCGACATCGGTCTTGGGTGCGGCAGGCGCGGGAGCCGGAGCGGCCGCAGCGGTCGCAACCTGGGCCGGCGCGATCGAGCCGGTGGTTTCCTTCGCGGGCGCGGCAGCCGCGGCCTGTGCGGGGGCGGCAGGCGGCGTGGCGCGGAGCTTGTCGACGGTCTCGGACAGCTTTGCGATCCTGGCCATGGGCTCGGCCTGCGCCTTCTCGAGCTTGTCGAGGCGGTCGTTGGTCCGGTTGAACTGACCGAGGCCGGTCTTGGAGCTGTGCTCGACATTCGCCTTCAGCGCGACGACATCGGCGTCAATCCGGGCGACCGACGTATCCAGCGCACTGGTGTCGGCGACCTGTGCCGGCGCAGGCGCCGCAAAGTGCATCATGCCCGCGGTCGCAAGCGCGCCGCTGATGGCGCCGACACCAGCCGCAATTGCCACCACCGCGGCCATTGCCGACAGGCGGCGCTTGCTGCCGGTCTCGCGCGGCTCGTCCGCCTTCACATGCGGGGCAAATTCTTCGCGGTCCCAGGAGCGTTCGGGCGGGGCCATGACGATGAGCTTGCCGGGCTTCGGCTCGGGCTTGGTCTCGGCTTTGGGTTCGAACTTCGGCACCGCAATCGGGGGCGGCTCGACCTTGGGGGCATCTGCCTTCACCGGATCCGGCTTGGGCAGCGTCTCGTGGTCAGGGGCGATCGAGGGGGCCTCGATCCCGGCGACCTCGACAGCCGGCGCGCTCGCGGCGGCTTCGACGACGCTGTTGTCCTGGGCAGCCTGCTCAGCCATTGGTTCGCTCACGGCTCAAATACTCCACACTGGATTGACCTTTTGGTAACTTTCATTGCTTGCGAAATCCTTACTTCGGGACCCGCTTACCTAAATTTTAGGAAGTCATCCGGGGCCGAATTGGGCCGGGAAAGTGGAACCGGTGTGGCGGGCGTGAAACAATTTGTAATCGCCCGAAGATGAACGGCCGCGGAATGGCCCGGGCAAACCGGCTGTTTGCCCGTTACCGTTCCCCGGCTAACATGCCCCATCCCGTCAGCCAGAAGGCAATTGGGGGTGTCATGACGATCGAGAAGTGCATCAACGCGTTTGGTGTCGATGACGTCATTTTCGAGGAGGGGTCGACGGGGCGCGAGCTGTTCGTCGTGCTCGACGGCGAGGTCGAGATCGCCAAGTTCAGCGGCACCAGCAAGACCAGCATCATCAAGCTCGGCAAGGGCGAGTTCTTCGGCGAGATGGCCGTGATCGACGGCTCCGCGCGCTCGGCGACCGCGATCGCGTCTGCACCGAACACAAAGGTGATGCGGATCAACCATGCGCGCTTCGTCTATCTCGTCAGCCAGCAGCCCGCGTTCGCGCTGATGGTGATGGACGCGCTCTCGAAACGCCTGCGCGCCTCCAACGAAGTCACCTACCGGGCAGCACAGTCATGAGCGACCGCAAGCCGACGGCCTTTCCGGTCCTGATGAAGAACGATATCTGCTCGCTGATTCAGGCGGCGGACGACGTCTATCAGATCCGCTTCTCCAACCGCGCCGCCAACGCCTATCTCCTGCGCGGCTCGGCGCGAACGATCCTGATCGATGTCGGGCTGTCGTCGAACTATCCTGCCATGGTGGAGTGCCTCACCTTCGCCGGCTGTCCGCCGGAGAAGATCGACATGGTGGTGCTGAGCCACGAGCATCTCGACCATATCGGCGCCGCCTGGCACTTCAACGAGCGCCGCATCTTCGTCGCCGCCCATCGGCTCGCCGCCAACAAGATCATGCTGCGCGACGATTTCTCGATGCTGCGAAAAATGTTCAACGAGCCCAACGTGCCCATCAATGTCGACATCTGGCTCGAGGAAGGCAATCTGATCGACCTCGGCAATTTCCGCCTCAACGTGATGTACACACCGGGCCACACCTCGGCTTGCATCACGCTGTTCGAGCAGGACAAGGGCCTGCTGTTTGCCGCAGACACCTTGATGCCGGGCGGCGTGATGGGCGGCGTGTTCGGATCGGGCAGCATCTCCGATTACATCCAGTCGCTCGAGCGGCTGAAGGGGCTGAATTCGAAGCTTTTGCTGTCCGGCCACGGGCGGCTGACCGACACGCCGCAGGAGGATGTCCGCACGGCGATCGCGCGGTCGCATGGTTTGCTGGAGGACACCGCGCAATTGTTCGACGCGCTCGATGCGCGCTCGAACTTCGATCCGATCATGCAATCGGTGCGGGATTTGAACAAGCTGGATGATTGATTCGTCGCTGCGAGCGCAGCGAAGCAATCCAGAATCCCACCGCGGAAACAGTCTGGATTGCTTCGCTGCGCTCGCAATGACGACGGTTAGAGCCGTCGCTTACATCACCACCGGCGCATCCGGCAGCTCGTTTGCGTGCGGACCTTGCGGGGGAAAATGCTTTGCCAACTCCCGCGACACCGCTTCGATCCCCGCGATCACCCCGCCCTCGAACCGGCCCGACCTGAACTCGGCCTCCATGGCGCGGCAGATGCTCTCCCAACCTTCGCCGCCGACCTTCGCATGGATGCCGCGATCGGCGACGATCTCGACGTCGCGATCGGCGAGCAGGAGATAGATCAGAACGCCGTTGTTGTGCGCGGTGTCCCAGATGCGCAGATGCGAGAACACGTCGAGCGCGCGCTCGCGGGCCGGCTGATTGCGGAACAGCGGCCCGCCGTCGAGCGCGCCTTCGACGACGAAGCGGACCTGGCCGGAATGCGTGGTCTCGCCCTGCCTGATCGCCTGCTCGATACGCGCGAGCACGGCCGGCGGAAAGATCTGCTTCGCGCGCCAATGATGCTGCACGAGATGTCTGGCAATGCGCTTGATGCTCATGACCGCTACCAGCTCCCCGAGGCGCCGCCGCCACCGAAACTGCCACCGCCGCCGCTGAAGCTGCCGCTGTCGCTCGACGAGCCGCTGCTCCAGCCGCCGGCCGAGGAACCACTCGACCAGGAGCCGCCGCGCGACCTCCCCGAGCTGGGAGCCATCGCGGAAAACAGGTCGGCGATGAAGCCGATGACGAAGCCGAGCGCGCCGAGAGCGAGCGCGATTGCGGCGGACCCGAGGATGAGCCAGCTCAGCACCGCAATGATGCCACCGGTCGCCAATGATCCGACCAGCCGCCCCAGCATGGCCCGGAAGAAGCCACCGACCCCGATCGAGGCGAACAGCGTCACGATGAACAGCGGCGCAATATCATCCAGATTGCCGAAATTCACGGTCGGCGAAGGCACCGGCAGCGGCTCGCCGTCGATGACGCGGATCATGCGGTCGACACCGTCCGAGATGCCGCCGCTGAATTCGCCTGTCCGGAATTTCGGCGTGATGATTTCGTCGATGATCCGCCGTGACGTGACGTCGGTGAGCGCGCCTTCGAGGCCGTAGCCGACCTCGATGCGCAAATGCCGGTCGTTCTTCGCAACGACTAGGATCGCGCCGTCGTCGACCTTCTTGCGGCCGATCTTCCAGGCGTCCGCGACGCGGATCGAGAACTGCTCGATCGTCTCCGGCTGCGTGGTCGGCACGATCAGGACGGCGATTTGGCTGCCCTTGCGCGTCTCGAAGTCGCGCAGCTTTTGCGACAGGGTGGCAATGTCGCTGCTGGAGAGTGTGCCGGTCTGATCGATGACGCGGCCGGTGAGTTGGGGGATGGCGACATCGGCTGAGGCCGTAGTCGCGAAGGCAAGGATAAACGCGAGTATTGCTATCGCTTGCCACAACATCGCTGTCATCGCCCGCGAAGGCGGGCGATCCAGTATTCCAGAGCCCGCAGTGCTAGAACCGTGAAGCCGCGGCGTACTGGATTCCCCGCTTTCGCGGGGAATGACGGCGGTCGGTGGGGCGAAGCGCATTCGCAAAACGACGCGCTTACTTCGACGGCGCCGGGGCCGGGTTGAAATCGACCTTCGGCGCGGTCGATATCTCCTTCTCGTTCGCGACCGAGAAATTCGGCTTCTCCTTGTAGCCGAACACCATCGCCGTGAGATTGCTCGGGAACGAGCGAATGGTGACGTTATAGTCCTGCACCGCCTTGATGTAGCGGTTGCGCGCCACCGTGATGCGGTTCTCGGTGCCTTCGAGCTGCGACATCAAATCCTTGAACAGCGCGTCCGACTTGAGCTGCGGATAGTTTTCCGTGACCACAAGGAGCCGGGACAGCGCGCTGGAGAGCTCGCCCTGGGCCGCCTGGAACTTCTGGAAGGCGGCGGGATCGTTCAGCACTTCCGGCGTCGCCTGGATGCTGCCGACCTTGGCGCGGGCATTGGTGACGCCGAGCAGCACGTCCTTCTCCTGCTGCGCAAAACCCTTCACCGAGTTGACGAGGTTGGGCACGAGATCGGCGCGGCGCTGGTACTGGTTCACGACCTCGGACCAGTTGGCCTTGATCTGCTCGTCCTCGCTCTGGATCGCGTTGTAGCCGCAATTGGTCAGGCTGAGCGAGGCCAGTGCCGCCAGCACGGTGAGGATCTTGCGCATCAAATTTCTCCCGGTGGAATCGCGCGCAAACTAGCAGATCGGGCGCGAAAAGCAGCCGATTTACGCAAGCCTCATGCCTATCCTCTTGCCTATCTCTGGCCGACATAGTCAACTTGACGGAACAATAAGATCAAACTGGAAGCACCAAGGGGAGCGCGATGCCCTCGTTCGAGACCATCCTCGTGGAGAGGCCGGAGCCGGCGATCACCCGGGTCGTGATGAACCGGCCCGAGGCGCGCAACGCGCAGAACCTGCAAATGACCTACGATCTCAACGCCGCTTTCGACGCAGCGGTGCAGGACGATGCGGTCAAGGTGATCATCCTCGCCGGCAACGGGCAGCATTTCTCCTCCGGCCATGACCTGCGCCCGGGCGGCAAGAATGCCGCAGGCGTCGATTTTCCGCCGGTCGGAAATTGGGGCGGCTTTGCCGAACCCAACGCGCACGGCCGCTTCGCGCGGGAACAGGAAATCTATCTCCAGATCACCCGGCGCTGGCGCAACCTCGCCAAGCCCGTCATCGCCGAGGTGCACGGCAAGTGCATCGCCGGCGGGTTGATGCTGGCCTGGGCCTGCGACCTCATCGTCGCCAGCGACGACGCGCAGTTCTGCGACCCCGTGGTGACTATGGGCGTCTGCGGCGTCGAATGGTTCGTGCATCCCTGGGAACTGGGGCCACGCAAGGCCAAGGAATTTCTGTTCACCGCCGACAGCTGGAGCGCGCAGGAGGCGCATCAGCTCGGCATGGTCAATCAGGTCGTGCCGCGCGCTGAGCTCTCGACGTCCGTGATCGAGCTGGCACGCCGGATCGCATCGAAGCCGTCCTTCGCGCTGAAAATGACCAAGGAAGCCGTGAACCGCTCGGTCGACGTGATGGGCCAGCCCGCCGCGATCGACCAGGCCTTTGCGCTGCATCAACTCTGTCACGCCCACAACCTTCAGGAGTTCGGCATGGTGGTCGATCCATCAGGCCTTCATCCCTCCGTGCGCAAGCCGCCGGCGGCCGCGGAGTAGACCATGGATCTCAATCTCAGTGACGAGCAACGGCTGCTGCGCGAGAGCGCGGACCGCTTCGTGGCCGAAAGCTACGACGCCGATCATCGCCGCAAGATGGCGAACGATCCGCTCGGCTTCAGCCCCGCGGTGTGGAAGCAGTTCGCCGAGCTCGGCTGGCTGGCGCTGCCGATCCCGGAGGAGTTCGACGGGCTCGGCGGCAGCGCCGTCGAGATCGGCATCTTGATGGAAGCGTTCGGACGCGGGCTGGTGTCGGAGCCCTATATCGCGACGGTCGTGCTCGGGGCTGGGCTGATCGAGAAATGCGGCAGCACGGCGCAGAAGCAGGCGAGGCTGCCGAAGGTCGCGGACGGATCGCTGAAGCTCGCGCTTGCGCATTCCGAGCGCGCGGCCCGGTTCGATCTCGCCAAGGTCGCAACCACCGCGCACAAGACCGCGCAAGGCTGGCGTCTCTCGGGCAGCAAGATCGCGGTGCTCGACGGTCATGCGGCGGATGAGATCATCGTCTCCGCGCATATCCATGATCATCAGGGTCCGTCCGGCCGCATCGGCCTGTTTGCGGTCGCTGCGAAGACGCCGAGCGTTGCCATCAACGACTACGAGCGCCTCGGCGGCGGACGGGCCTGCAATATCGAACTATCGGGCGCGGAGCTGCCCGATGATGCCCTGCTCGGTGACGGCAGCGACGTGCTGCCCGCGATCGAATGGGCCGTCGACCGCGCCATGGCCGCGCTCGGTGCTGAGGCTGTCGGCATCATGCAGACGCTGCTCGACACCACGCTCGAATACACCAAGATCCGAAAGCAGTTCGGCCGGCCGCTCTCCGCCAACCAGGTGATCCGCCACCGCCTCGCCGACATGGCGATGCAGGTCGACGAGTCGCGCTCGATGGCGCTGCGGGCGGCATTGAAGGCGGATAGCCCTCCGGTCGAGCGCGCCCGGGCTGCGTCGGGCGCCAAGGCCAGAATCGGCAAAAGCGCGCGCTTCGTCGGCGAGCAGTCGATCCAGCTCCACGGCGGTATGGGTGTCACCGAGGAGCTCGAGGTCGGCGCCTATTTCAAGCGGCTGGTCGCGTTCGACACGCTGTTCGGCGGCAGCGCACATCATTATGCCCGCCATGCCACGCTTGGCCGCACCACCTGACACCGGGAGCGCATCATGGATCTGTCGTTCAACACTGAAGAGCGCGCCTTCCAGGACGAGGTACGCGGCTTCATCGCGAAAAACCTCACCGAGGAGATGAAGCGCGCGACCGCGCTGACGCCGTCGGTGTTCTCCGACCCCGACATCGGCATGGCCTGGCAGCGCGTGCTGCACAAGCAGGGCTGGGGCGCGCCGGGCTGGCCGGTCGACCATGGCGGCCCGGGCTGGACCCCGGCGCAGCGCTGGATCTTCGAGACCGAAAGCGCGCGCGCGGGCGTGCCCAATGTCAACGTGATGGGCGTGAAGATGGTCGGCCCCGTCATCATCGGCTTCGGCTCGCCCGAACAGAAGAACTTCTACCTGCCGCGGATTCTCTCCGGCGAGGATTATTGGTGCCAGGGCTATTCCGAGCCGGGCTCCGGCTCCGACCTGTCCTCGCTGAAGACGCGCGCGGTGCGCGACGGTGACGACTACATCATCAACGGCACAAAAATCTGGACTACGCACGCCCACCACGCCAACCGCATGTTCGCGCTGGTGCGCACCAGCGACGGCCCCCGGCAGCAGGACGGTATCAGCTTCATCCTGATCGACATGACGACGCCGGGCATTACCACGCGCCCGATTCTCACCATCGGCGGCGACCATGAGGTCAACCAGGTGTTCTTCGACGACGTGCGCGTGCCGGTCGCCAACCGCGTCGGCGAGGAAGGCAAGGGCTGGACCTACGGCAAATATCTGCTCGAGTTCGAACGCGGCTCGGGCATTGCGTCAGCAAAGCTACGCGAGGGATTGAAGGCGATCGCGGAGCTGGCGGAGTCCGATCTCACGGGACGCGCAATCGACAGCCCCGATATCGCGGCGCGCATCTCGGAGGTCGAGGTCGACATCGATGCGCTGGAGATGACCGAGCTGCGCGTGCTCTCGGCGCTGCAGACCGGGCAAAATCCCGGCGCGGTGTCGTCGATCCTGAAACTGCGCAACAGCGAAATCCGCCAGGCCGTGACGCGGTTGGGTGTCGATGTGATCGGCCACGACGCGCTCGCCGTCGAGCCGATGCGTCCGCTCTACAAGCTCAACCACGCGCCGGCGACGCCGGAGGACATGCTGACCATGGTGCCGGAATATCTCAACGGCCGGGCGTACACGATCTTCGGCGGCACCTCGGAGATCCAGCGCGATATCATCGCGAAGATGATGCTGGGGATCTGAGGGCATGTAGCGCGTTGCCTTCGCCGGCACCACACACTCGGTGTCGTCCCCGCGAAAGCGGGGACCCATAACCCCAGGGAGAGGTTATGGCGCGAGCTGGTCACCGCAAGTCTTCACCAAAGCACTTCCTGCGGCTATGGGTCCCGGGCTCGCGCTTCGCGCGCCCCGGGACGACAGCGGAGTATTAGGCACTCACCTTCGCGTCCCTGATCGCCTTCCAGATCTTCTGCGGCGTCAGGGGCGTATTCAGCTGGGTAATGCCGAGTTCACTCAGCGCGTCCATCACGCCGTTGGTGACGCAGGGCGGGCCGCCGATGGCGCCGGATTCGCCGCAGCCCTTGGCGCCGAGCGGATTGGTGCGACAGGGCGCGGAATCGTCCAGCGTCACCACGATCGGCGGCACGTCGTCGGCGCGCGGGATGCAGTAATCCTGATAACTCGCGGTGAGGAGCTGGCCATCGGCGTCATAGGAGACGCCTTCGTACAGCGCCTGGCCGATGCCCTGCGCGACGCCGCCATGGATTTGCCCCGTGACCAGCATCGGGTTCACGGCCACGCCGACGTCGTCGACGGTGGTGTATCGCACGACCTTGGACACGCCGGTCTCAGGGTCGATCTCGACCTCGCAGATATGCGTGCCGTTCGGCCAGCTCGGACCATCGACCTCGCCCTCGGAATCGACGCTGAGCCTGGCGCCGCCTTCCTTCTCGGCAATATCGAACAGGCTGATGCGGCGATCGGTGCCGACCACGGTGAGCATGCCGCCCTGATATTCGATGTCCTCGATCGAGGTCTCCAGCACGTTCGCCGCCTTCTCGCGCGCCTTCTGGATCAAATCGTTGGACGACACCGCCACCGCGGTGCCGCCGACGAACAGCGAGCGCGAGCCGACGCTGCCGAAACCCATCGCCAGATCGGTGTCGCCCTGGACCACGTCGATCTTGTCCATGGCGATGCCGAGCGTGTCGGAGATCATCTGGGTGTAGGTGGTCTGCAAGCCCTGCCCCATCGCCATGGTGCCGGAATGCAGGACGACGCGACCCTGCGAGGTCGCGTGCAGGCTGACCTTCTCGGTGTGGGCGCGGCCGCCGGTCCACTCGATGTAGGAGGTGAGACCGCGGCCGTAGAGCAGGCCCTTCTTCTTGGCCGCCTTCTTGCGCGCGGCAAAACCGTCCCAATCGGCAAGCTTCACGGCGCGATCGAGCATGTGCGCGAAGGCGCCGGAATCGTAAACCTGACCCGCCGCATTGGTGTAGGGCAGCTGCCCCGGCTTGATGTAGTTCGCTTTCCGGATCGCCCGCGGGTCCATGCCGATCTTTCGCGCGGCAGCGTCGAACAGGCGCTCGACGATGAACACCGCCTCAGGCCGGCCTGCGCCGCGATAGGCACCGACGGGCGCGGTGTTGGTCATCACCGACTGCACCTCGAAATGCACCAGCGGCAGATCATAGACGCCGGTCTGCACGAACGGCCCGAGCACCAGCGGGATGATGTTCGCAGCGCCCGAGGAATACGCGCCGGTGCAACCGATCGACTTGACGCGATAAGCCAGCACCTTGCCCTTCTCGTCCAGCGCGAAGGACGCCGTCGAGGTGAGATCGCGGCCATGGGTGCCACCGACGAATTCGTCGGTGCGGTCGCCGCGCCAGCGGATCTTCCTGTTCAGCTTGGTCGCGGCGTAAGCGACAATGCCGTCCTCGGGATAGAGGTTGGTCTTCTGGCCAAAGCCGCCGCCGATGTCGCCGACCAGCACGCGGACGCTGTCCTTCGGGCGCTTCAGCACCGCCTCTGCCAGCACGTCGCGGGTCGAGGCCGGGGTCTGCGACTGCACATGCAGCAGGAGACGGCCGGTCTTCTTGTCGATCTCGGCAATGGTCGAGCGCGGCTCCATCGCCGAGGGCACGAGACGCTGGCTGACGATGTCGAGCTCGACCGTGTGCGCGGCTTGGGCGAAGGCTTCATCCGCCTTGGCGGCATCGCCATAGCTCATCGCACCAACGATGTTGTCGGGTGCCTCCGGCCACACCACGGGCGCGCCGGGCTTCACGGCCTCGACCGGATCGACCACCGCAGGCTGCACGTCGTACTCGATCACGATCGCTTCGGCCGCGCTCTGCGCTTCCGCGCGGGAGGCCGCGACCACAGCCGCAATCGCCTCGCCGGCATAACGCACGATCTCATGCGCGAGCAGACGGCGGGGCGGCACCGTCATCGGCTTGCCGTCGGGACGCTTGAAGATGCTCAGGGTCGGGATGGTGCCGATGTCGTCCTTGACGAGGTCGGCGCCGGTGTAGATCGCGGTAACACCCGGCATCGACGCCGCTGCACTGGTATCGATCGAGACGATCTTCGCGTGGGCGTGCGGCGAGCGCAGCACATGCAACCACAGCGCGCCCTCCTCCGGCTTGTCGTCGATGAACTGCCCCTTCCCGGTGAGCAGCCGCTGGTCTTCCAAACGCTTGACGGGCTGGCCCGCTCCGAAACGCAAATTGCCGGGAAGAATGTTCATTCCGTGGGTCCTCAGGGTCTTTTCGAAACTGCGGGCAGCCTTTTAGCGGATCGATCGGGGGCGTACCAGCCGCGGTTTTGGGCGGGATATCCACGGATTTGGCATGCGGTCCCGCAAATCTGCGATTCCGCATGGTGGGCAAAGGCGCGCTTGCGCCGTGCCCACGATCTTTTGGACGTCGGGAAAAGTCGTGGGCACGCTTCGCTTTGCCCACCCTACGGCACCGGCTACGGAGAAGGAGAAAGCTCCCTCAGCGCGGCCTCCACGACCTTGCGCGCATCGGCCGCCAGCGGGGCCTGCGGCGGGACGGGATCGCCGACGTCGTAACCCTGGATGGCCAGGCCCGCCTTGATGCAGGCGGCGAGGTTGAAGCGGGCAAAGGCCTCGTTGATGCGCCAAAGCCTGCGCTGGAGCGCCATGGCCTCGTCCCAACGGCGGGCCTTGCAGAGATCGTACAGTGCGACGCTCTGGCGCGGAACGATGCAGGCCGGGCCCGCCATCCAGCCGAGGCCGCCGATCAGCATCACCGCGGCCGGAATATGGGCGGAGGCCGAAAACACCCGCAAGGAATCGCCGCAACGGTTCATGATCGAGAGCAGCCGGCCGGTGTTGGTCGAGGCGTCCTTGATGTAGCCGATGCGCGGATGCCCGGCGAGGCGCGCAATGACGTCGAGGGTGAGATCGGAGCGCTGGAATTGCGGATTGGTGTAGATGACGACGGGGATGTCCACCGCGTCCGCAATGGCGCGGAAATAGGATTCGATCTGGGCATCGGCGATCGGGAAGTAAGCCTCCAGGATCGCTAAAATGCCGTTGGCACCACACTTCTGATAGGCCTTCGCCTGCGCCACAGCGTCTGCGGTCGAGGTGGAGGCGACGCCGGCCACAACCGGCACGCGACCCTTCGCGGCCTCGATTGTGGTCTGCACGATCGCCATGCGCTGCGCGGCATTGAGATAGGCGAACTCGCCGGTCGAGCCGAGCGGCGTCAGCCCGTGCACGCCGGCGCCGATCAGATCGTCGCAGAGCTTTGCGAGCACGTTGGTGCGGACCGCACCATCGGCGTCGACGGGCGAGACGAGATAGGGAAAGACACCGCGGAAGTCGGTCATGTCAGGCAATGTTCCCTCCCGTCGGGCGCTGCGCGCCGCCTTGATCGCTGCTAACACGCGGAAAAATCGCCAGCAAGCGCGTGCGTTGACCACTGCTTAAGGACGTTGCGCACCGGCCACCATGTCGCGCCCCTCTCCTACCTGTTGTTAGGGAGTGGCGGCGATGGTGCCGGCATGCCTCTCACGATGTTGTCCAGGTATCTGCATCCCGATCCGCGTATCAGGCGCGAGCTCGTGGGTCTCCTGTACACCTCGCTGCCGCAAGTCTCCGCCATCGGCGTCATGTCGGTCACGGGTGCCGTGACGCTGGCGGTCATGAGCGGCGATACCGGCTATGCCGTGATCTCGGTCTTCATCCTCATCACGGCCGCAGCCCGCGTCTATTCCCTGTTTCGCTACAAGTCGCGCGCCGCGCAATTCTCCGATGCCGACGTGATCCGCTGGGAACGGCTTTACGGTGCCGGCGCATCCGCTTTCGGTCTCGCGCTCGGCTTGCTGTCCTATCGTGCACTTCAGATCGACGACGATCCCGGTGCCTGGATCGCGTTCGGGCTCTCGATGTCGTTTTGCGTCGGCATGGTCTCGCGCGCGGCGATCCGCCCCTGGATCATCCTGACCACCGCAGCAATCCTGTTGACGCCGACCATCACGGCCGGCCTGCTCCGTCCCGAACTCGCCTACAAGCTCGGCGCGGTCATGCTGGTGTTCTTCTGGCTGACCTTGCGGGAGGCCTCCAAACATCTCAGCGCCGCCTTCGTCGAACGTCTCGAAGCCAAGCATCGGCTGGCGCGGCAGGCCACTCACGACTTCCTGACGGGCCTGCCGAACCGCGCCGCGTTCTTCCAGGCGCTGGCGGAGACGCGCGGGGACTTCGCCATCATCGCCATCGACCTCGACGGCTTCAAGCCGGTCAACGACCGTCACGGCCACCACGCCGGCGACGATCTGCTGCGCCAGGTCGCCGAACGGCTGTCGTTCTGCATCGGCAATACCGGCATCGCCGCGCGGTTCGGCGGCGACGAGTTCATGATGCTCAAGCCGATCGCCACAGGCGAAGCGGGTCGCGCGGAAGCGCTCGCGCTGGCACGCCAGGCCATTCGCGATCTCTCGATGCCGTTCTTGCTCACGGACATACCGGTCCACATCGGCGCGAGCGCCGGCATTCTCGTCGGCAGCGATGCCGACACTGCAAGCTCGACGTCGCAGCTTCTCGAGCGGGTCGACCGGGCGCTCTACGCGGCGAAACGCGCCGGCGGCGGCCGTTGTGCGTGGTCGGATGAGGACGTCGGGCTCGAACGCGCGGCAGGCTGAAGCAGCCCGGCGCGATCACGCCTTGAGCAGCCGGACCCGCGTCCCCCAGGGATCGATCGCCTCCACGCCATTCGCAATTGCCGTCACCTGCACGCCGCCCTTGCGCAGGCGTTCCTCCTGGGCGGCGAGAATGTCCTGCTTCGCCATCACCAGCGAAAACCAGGCAAGGCCCGTCGTCTGTTCGTCGCGCTGGCCGGCGCCCTGGCTCTGCCAGACATTGATTCCGAGATGATGGTGATAGCGGCCCGACGACAGGAACGCTGCACCGTTGCGGCTGCGGGTCGGGTCGAGGCCAATCGTGCCGTGATAGAAAATCTGCGCCTGCGCGAGATCGCCGACGCGCAGATGCATGTGGCCGACGCGTAGTCCGTCCGGCGCCTTGGCATAGTCGGGCACGCGCGTGTTGGTCAGCGACAGCAGGTCGGGGATGTTGAGCTCGTCGCTCGCCATCTTCACACTGCCCTCGCTCCACTGCCATTGCGAAGGATCGCGGTCGGCATAGACCTCGATGCCGTTGCCTTCGGGATCGTCGAGATAGACGGATTCGCTGACGAGATGATCGGCGAAGCCCGACAGCTTCACGCGCTGCGAAGCAGCATGCACCAGCCAGCGCGCGAGATCCTTGCGCGTCGGCATCAGGAAGGCGGTGTGGTAGAGACCGGCAGCAGTGCGCTGCTCGATCGCAGCCTCGGGACGAGCCTCGAGCACGAGCAGCATGATCCCGGCCGTGCCGAGCTTCGCGGCGGTCGCCGAGCGCTCCATGACCGTCAGCCCGAGCACATCGCGGTAGTAGTCGGAAACCTTGTCGAGGTTCTTCACCCGTAGCGTCACCATGCCGACCCGCATCGGCGTGCGGCTGGCATAGGTCGGCCCGCCGCCTTGCGGAATGCCCTCGGCGCGCGCAGCCGCCGCTGCGGCCATGGCAAGCGAGGTGGCGCCGGCGAGTTGAAGCAGGGTGCGACGGGTGAGATCGATGGTCATCAGTCAGGGCTCGCTGGAAACGTTCAAGGCCATATGGTGCAATTTCCGGATTGCTACACGTTCCCGTGAGCGGCTCCCAATCACATGTTCGTCGGCCGTGGTCCACCGGAGGCCCTGTCCGTCCTGGCCACCCGGCCAGTTTCGCAAACGCCCCTGACATCCCAGATTGGGGACAGCTTACAGGAGCCTTGAGACCTTGCAGGAGCCCCGCATGACCGGTCCCCTTTCCTCGCTATCTTGCGCACTCGCGGATGTCGCGGCGCGCGTCACGCCGTCCGTCGTCACCGTGCATTCGCATCGCTCCCGCGCCACCGGCTTCGTCTGGAAACCCGGCCTGATCGTCACCGCCGACGAGGCGCTGGCCGACGAAGGCGAGGTCCGGATCGGCCTACCCGACGGCAGCAGCGTCGCGGCCACGATCGCCGGCCGGGACCATACGACCGACATCGCGCTGCTGCGCGCGGACATCGGCATCGCGCCGGTCAAGCTGGCCGCGACCGTCCCCGCTCTCGGCACCTTGTCGGTCGTCGTCGCCACCGATCGCGATGCGCCGAGTGCGGCGCTCGGCATGGTGTCGGTATCCGGCAAGAGTTGGCGCTCCTTGCGCGGCGGCGACATCGATGCGCGGATCGAGCTCGACGTTCGCCTGCGCTTCGGTCAGCAAGGCGGGCTTGCGCTCGACGCATCAGGCGACGCCTTCGGCATGGCCGTGCTCGGGCCGCGGCGGGTGCTGGTGATCCCGACGGCGACGATCGAGCGCGTCGCGGCACAGCTCGAGACGCGCGGCCGCATCGCCCGCGGCTATCTCGGGCTCGGGCTTCAACCGGTGCGGCTCGATGACGGCATCGGCGCAATGGTCATGAGTGTCGACAAGACCGGCCCATCCGCTACGGCCGGCATCCGCCAGGGCGACGTCATCGTCGCCGTCAACGACCAGAAGCTCTCGGGCGTACGGGCGCTGTTGCGGACGCTGGGACCCGCGAGTGTCGGCACGGTGGTCGATGTCGGTGTTCACCGCGGCGACGAGCCGGTCAACTTCAAGGTGACGATCGGCGAGAGGCCGGAGGCGTGAGCGCAGACACCACACCCGAGATCGTGCTGTCGCTGGAGATCGACGATCCCGCGCTGGCCGACCGCCTCGCAACCCTGCTCGGCCGTGTCACGGGGCTTCGTCTCGCCGCGCCCGGCGAGCGGGCTGCGGCGACGATCGTCGCCCGCGATCCGCGCGGCATGCCCGACGACATCGCGCTGACGCAGCGCGAGCTCGACGTGCTGGCGCTGATGGCCGAAGGCGCCTCCAACAAGATGATCGCGCGCCAGCTCGGCATCTCCGTGCACACCGTCAAATTCCATGTCGGTTCGCTGCTCGACAAGCTGGATGCCACCGGGCGCACCGACGCGGTCGCGCATGCCGCGCGCCGCGGCGTGATCGAGCTATGATGTGGTTGGGAAGCTGAGCCGGACCGTGAGGCCCGGCGCATGGTCATACAACGCGATCTCGGCGCCATGGAGGCCGGCCACGGCCGCGACCAGACTCAGGCCGAGGCCGTTGCCCGGCGTGTAGCGGCTCTGCTCGAGCCGGTAAAAGCGCTTGAACACGTGATCGCGCTCCGCAGTGGGGATACCCGGGCCATCGTCGGTGATCTCGATAACCGGACCGCCATCCGCACGACGACAGGTCACCGTCACGTGCCCGCCCGGCCGGCCGTGCTTGATCGCGTTGTCGACGAGGTTGGCGATGGCATCGAACAGCAGATCACGATCTCCTGTCATCGGCACCCTGTGGTCGCCGCCGAGACTGAGACGGGTCGCGACCTGCTCCGCCGCTGCGTCATAGAGCTCGACGACCTCACCGGCAATTTCAGTCAGATTCAGCGCGCGAAACGCGCTGCGACGGGCGCGGGTCTCGATCTCCGATATCCGGGTGATGGAGGCAAACATGCCGAGCACGGCGTCGAGATCGGCGATGGTATCGCCGATCAGAGCCGCGTCAGCCTCGCCATTGCGCTCGTGATGATAGGCCTTTTCGAGCCGGCCGCGCATGCGCGTCAGTGGTGTGCGCAGATCATGGGCGACGTTGTCGCTGACCTGCTTAACCTCGCCCATCAAGGTTTCGATACGGTCGAGCATCTGGTTGAGATTTTCGGCGACGCGGTCCCATTCGTCATGGCTGCCGCGCAGGGGGATGCGCCGGTCGAGGCCGGACAGCATGATGGCGCGGCTGGTGGCGTTGATCTCCTCGATCCGGCCGACCGTGCGGCGCGTCACCAGCACGGCGGCAAGCCCCGCAAGCACGAGCATCAGCACCGCAACCGCGGCAATCGCAAGCTCGATCATCGCGGTGAAGCCGCCGTGATCGCCGGCGTCACCGACCCGGCTCTCCACATAGGCGATCGTGCCGTAATAGACATAGGCCATGATCGCCGCGACGATCAGCCCGAACGCAGCGATCGCGATCAGCGCCAGGCGGAAGGTCGACGAGCGGAGCGTCTTAGCCAGGAGCACGGAGACAATATCCGATGCCGCGGATGGTATGGATCAGCGGATAGGCCTGGGCGTCGTCGACCTTGCGGCGGACGCGCCCGACATAGACGTCGATGATGTTGGTGGAGGGATCGAAGTGCAGGTCCCAGACATGCTGGAGCAGCATCGCGCGGGAGATGACCCGCCCCTCGTTGCGCGCGAGATATTCGAGCAGCTGAAACTCGCGCGGCAGCAGCGGAATTTTGCGGCCACGGCGGCTGGCATTGCGCGCGATCAGGTCGATGGCGAGATCGCCGACCCGCAGGATGGTTTCCTTGGCGACGGTCTCGCTGCGGCGGCCGAGTGCTTCAAGGCGCGCCAGCAATTCAGTGAAGGAAAATGGCTTGACGAGATAATCGTCGCCGCCGGCGCGCAGGCCCCGGACGCGGTCGTCGACCTCGCCGAGCGCGGAGATGATCAGGAACGGCGCGGCGATGCCGTCGTCACGCAACTGCCGCATCACGGCGATGCCGTCGATGTCAGGCAGCATACGGTCGATGGTGATCACGGCATAGTCGCGCGCCGCTCCCTGGCTCAGGGCTTCGCGCCCCGTGGCCGCGAGATCGACCTCGTAGCCCGAGGTGGTCAATTCCTCGACGAGCTGGCCTGCGGTTTCCGGATCGTCCTCGACGACCAGGATGCGGCGGTGACCTCCGGTCATGCAATTCTCCGCGCAACGATCGCCACCAGACTATCCCGTTCCGGGGCAAGGCGGAACAGCCCGATGGCGATCGCGACAATGGTGCGGTACGGCGATGCGACTACCAATAGTCTCCGCACACATTGACCCATTGCCATCCATAGGGCGTCAGGCTCCTGCGCCAGCAGCCATCATTGTAGCCGGCGTAGTAATAAGGCGCGCCGAAGACGGCGAAACGGCGGAAGTGATTGTGACGGAAGACGCCGTGATGGCCGTGCCAGCCGGCGCCGGCAAAGCGCGGCCCGATCGCGGCATGCGCGAAACGCGATCCGCCGAAAGCAGGGCCGCCGAAGCGTGCGCCGCCCATCCCGCCCACATGCATGCCGCCTCCGCGCATCCCGCCGCCGAAGCCGCCCGCATGCATCCCGCCGCCACCGAAATGCCCGCCACCGCCGAAGCCGCCACCTCCATGGCCACCACCACCACCGCCGCCACCACGGGCAAGGACAGGTGAAGCGAACGCCATCGCAGCGGCGATCGTCACCGCTGTGAGGCCTTTGAGAATCCTGTTGTTCATCGAAGCATCCTCCGTACGGCGCAGCGCTAATTCTGCCGCACCAGGAGGATTAGATGTGGGAAGGGACGACCGCCTTCAACTTACAAACGCGCCAGATTCTGACGCGGAAGTCAGGGAGGCGTGGTGCGCTCACTTCACGTCATTGCGAGGAGCCCTTGCGACAAAGCAATCCAGACCGTCTCCGCAGAGAGATTTCTGGATTGCTTCGCTATGCTCGCAGTGACGACGTGGGGAGAGCTTTCCATGCGTCGAGCCGTTCACCTCTCCCCGCAGAAGGGGGAGAGGTTTGAGAGTCACGCGCGCTTGCCGCCGTTCTTTTCGGCTGCGCGACGCAAGGCTTCGGCAAGGGCACCGCCGCCGCCTGAAGACTCCTGCTTGCGCGGGGCCGACGAGGTCATGCGGGCGGGATTGCGCGAGCTGTTGTCGCGCTGCATGCCGGGTGCGTCCTTCTTGTCGCCGACCTCGTCATCGAGGCGCAGGGTCAGCGAGATGCGCTTGCGGGCGACCTCGAAGTCCAGCACCTTGACCTTGACGATGTCGCCCGGCTTCACCACCTCGCGCGGATCCTTGATGTAGGTCCGGGACATCGCGGAGATGTGAACGAGGCCGTCCTGGTGCACGCCGATGTCGACGAAGGCACCGAAGGCGGCGACGTTGGTCACGGTGCCCTCGAGGATCATGCCTTTCTTGAGATGCTTGATCTCCTCGACGCCCTCCATGAATACCGCGGCCTTGAACGCAGGGCGCGGATCGCGGCCGGGCTTCTCGAGCTCGCGCAGAATGTCGGTGACAGTCGGCAAACCGAAAGTCTCGTCGACGAAATCCTTCGGCTTCAGCGTGCGCACGATCTCGCTGCTGCCGATCAGCGCCTTGATGTCGCTCTTGGTGGCCGCGAGGATCCGGCGCACCACGGGATAGGCTTCCGGATGCACGCCGGAAGCATCGAGCGGGTCTTCGCCGCCGAGGATGCGCAGGAAGCCGGCGCACTGCTCGAACGCCTTCGGCCCGAGCCGCGGCACCTCCTTGAGCGCCTTGCGCGACTTGAACGGCCCGTTGGCGTCGCGGTGCGCGACGATGCTCTGTGCGAGGCCGGAGCCGACGCCCGACACGCGTGCGAGCAGCGGGGCCGAGGCGGTGTTGACGTCGACGCCGACGGCGTTCACGCAATCCTCGACCACGGCATCCAGCGACTTGGCGAGCTTGGCCTGGCCGAGATCGTGCTGATACTGGCCGACGCCGATCGCCTTGGGTTCAATCTTGACCAGTTCGGCGAGTGGATCCTGGAGGCGGCGGCCGATCGAGACCGCGCCGCGCAGGGTGACGTCGAGACCGGGCAATTCCTCCGAGGCGAAAGCCGAGGCCGAATAGACCGACGCGCCGGCTTCCGACACCACGATCTTGGTCATCTTCAGCTCAGCCAGGCCTTTGACGAGATCGCCCGCGAGCTTGTCGGTCTCGCGGGAGGCGGTGCCGTTACCGATCGCGATCAGCTCGACGCGATGCTTCATCGCGAGCCGGCCGAGCGTTGCCAGCGACTCGTTCCACTGCCGCTGCGGCTCGTGCGGGTAGATCACGGCGGTATCGACCACCTTGCCGGTCGCATCGGTGACGGCGACCTTGACGCCGGTGCGGAAGCCGGGATCGAGCCCCATCGTGACGCGGGTGCCGGCGGGCGCGGCCAGCAGGAGGTCACGCAGATTGGAGGCGAACACGCGCACGGCCTCGGTCTCGGCCGCATTCCACAGCCGCATGCGCAAATCGATGTTGAGATGCACCTGAATCTTGGTGCGCCAGGCCCAGCGCACGGTATCGATCAGCCAGCGGTCGCCGGCGCGCTTGAGGTCGGCGATGCCGAAGCGCTTCATGATCTTGAGTTCGTAGACGCCCGGCACGCCGGGCGGTGGCGCTTCGGCCTCCGCCTGAATCTGCAGGTCGAGGATCTCCTCCTTCTCGCCGCGGAACATCGCGAGGATGCGGTGCGACGGGAGTTTCGTCAGCGGCTCGGAGAATTCAAAATAATCGGCGAACTTTTCGCCCTCGGTCTTCTTGCCGTCGCGCACCTTGGACGCCATGCGCGCATTGGTCCACACGTCCTCGCGCAGGCTGCCGATCAGGTCGGCGTCTTCGTCGAAGCGTTCGACCAGGATGGCGCGGGCACCATCGAGCGCGGCGGCGGCGTCGGCGACGCCCTTCTCGGCGTTGACATAGGTTTCGGCGACGACCTTCGGATCGTTGCCGGACTCTGTCATGAGCTGATTGGCGAGCGGCTCGAGGCCGGCTTCCTTGGCGATCTCGGCCTTGGTGCGGCGCTTCGGCTTGAACGGCAGATAGATGTCTTCCAGGCGCGCCTTGCTGTCGGCGGCGAGAATGGAGGCTTCCAGCGCGGCATCGAGATTGCCCTGCTCGCGGACCGATTCGAGGATGGCCTTGCGGCGGTCTTCAAGCTCGCGCAGGTAACCCAGGCGCTCCTCCAGGGTGCGCAATTGCGCGTCGTCGAGCGCACCGGTCGCTTCCTTGCGGTAGCGCGCGATGAAGGGAACCGTGGCACCGCCGTCGAGCAGCGTCACCGTCGCCTCGACCTGCTCCGCCCGTACCCCAAGCTCCTGCGCAATTTTCTGGTTGATATTGGCCACGCGAGAATTCCCTCCAAGGACGCAACGCGGGGGCGAACCACCGGCTGCGGGACGCCGCTTATGGACCAACCGAGGTTGATTCATCAAGGTGCGGCGCGCAACCGTCGACAGAGGATTTTTTTATTGATGCGATGCGATCTCGCCACAATCGTGGGGATGGCGCGGCGACTTCCTCTTGCTTCGAACGCGATATTCATCCCGTCATCCTGAGGCGCCGGAGCGCAGCGGAGGCCTCGAAGGATGAACGGCCCGGATCCAGCCGGGCCGTTGCCCTTCGAGGCTCGCTTTGCTCGCACCTCAGGGTGACGGTGGGAGATAGGTGCTTGCACCTTGACACGTACTGCCGTTCCACGGCTGGTTGGCCTGCCGGACCACCAAACTGCATATGAGGACCATTCATGCGGACAGCATCGGTCGGCGTCTTCAAGGTCGCCACCAGGGGCCCCGGCGACGTCTCCGGCCTGATGGCGATGATCGGCTCCGGCGCGATCGATCCCACATCGATTCTCGCCATTCTCGGCAAGACCGAAGGCAATGGTGGCGTCAACGACTTTACCCGGGAATATGCCGTCGCGGCGCTGTGCACGGCGCTGGCGCCAAAGCTGGGTCTGTCGGCGCACGAGGTCGAGCAGCGCATTGCCTTCGTGATGTCCGGCGGTACCGAGGGCGTGCTCAGCCCGCATATCACCGTGTTCACGCGGCGCCAGGCCGAGCGTCCGGCGGGCATGACCGGCAAGCGCCTGAGCATCGGCATGGCGCACACGCGCGATTTCCTGCCCGAAGAGCTCGGCCGCTCCGCACAGATCATGGAAACGGCAACGGCCGTGAAGGCCGCGATGGCGGATGCCGGCATCACCGATCCCGTCGACGTTCATTTCGTACAGATCAAATGCCCGCTGCTCACCAGCGATCGCGTCGAGGCGGCAAGCTCACGCGGCAACAAGACAGCCACGACCAGCGCCTACAGCTCGATGGCCTATTCGCGCGGCGCCTCCGCGCTCGGCGTTGCGGTCGCGCTCGGCGAGATTGCTTCCGAGCTTCGCGACCAGGACGTGCTGCACCGCTACGACCTGTTCTCGAAGGTGGCCTCGACCTCGTCGGGGATCGAGTTGATGCACAACGTCGTCATCGTGCTCGGCAACTCCGCGTCGTCTGCGAGCGCGTTCGAGATCGGGCATGCCGTGATGGATGACGCCATCGATGCTGCGGCAGTGACATCGGCATTGAACAGCGTTGGGCTTGGCCCGACGTCACAGCCAGGCCGTGAGCTCGTCAACATCTTCGCCAAGGCCGAGGCCTCACCGGATGGCAATGTGCGCGGCTTCCGCCACACCATGCTGGAGGACACCGACATCAGCTCGACGCGCCACGCTCGCGCCGCGGTCGGCGGCCTGATCGCGGGCCTTGCCGGCACCGGTGCGGTCTACGTCTCCGGCGGCGCCGAGCACCAGGGCCCCGCCGGCGGCGGCCCGGTTGCGGTGATCGCGCGGCTGTCCTAAGCACGCCGCGACCTCACCGTCCGGCGCAACCCTGCCCTTCGCGCCGGCTCAGTTGATAAACGCGGTCCCTTGCGAAAAAGGTGACGCTGCTACCCACGGGGATTTGACTTCATGACTTTGCCGATGAGCTGGAACGAATGGGCGCAGCACGATGGCGTTGGCCTCGCGGCACGCGTCCGCAAGGGCGAGCTGACGGCGAAGGAACTGGCGCGCCAGGCGGCCGCGGGCGTCGCCAAGGTCAATCCCACCCTGTCGGGCGTCGTCGAACTGTTCGAGGACGTGATCGCCGATCCGGCCAAGGACGGCGCCAATCTTGCCGGCCCGTTCGCCGGGCTGCCCTTCCTGATGAAGGATCTGGGACCGACCATGAAGGGCCGGCTGCAGGAGATGGGCTCGCTGCTGATGCGCGACAATCGCGCGGCAGCCGACACGTTCCTGACCGGTAAATTCCGCCAGGCCGGCCTCAATTTGATCGGCCGCACCACGACGCCCGAATTCGGCGTGTGCAGCTCGGCCGACAATCCCGCCGTCTATGTCACGCGCAATCCCTGGAATACCGACTACACCACCTGCGGCTCCTCGGCAGGCAGCGCGGCGATGGTCGCGGCCGGCGTGGTGCCGATCGCGCATGCGACCGACGGCGGCGGCTCGATCCGCATTCCCGCCGGCGTCAACGGCAATATCGGCCTGAAGGTCTCGCGCGGCGTGTTCTCGCTCGCCCCGCACATGTCCGACCTCACCGGCCTCGTCTCGATCCAGGGCTGCCAGTCGCGCAGCGTGCGCGACACGGCAGCTTTCGTCGATCATGCCCGCGGACCTGCGCCCGGCGAGTTCATGCCGTTCTGGACCACGGCGCAGCCCTATTCCGAGATGATCAAGCGCGACCCGTCAAAGCTGCGCATCGCGCTGTCGCATACATGGGGCGACTACAAAGCGACGCCGGAGATCGCCGCCGAACTGGAGAAGACCGGCCGCTTTCTCGAAGGCCTTGGCCATCACGTCGATTACGCGCTGCCCGAGCTCGACTTCCGCGCCGCGTTCGAAGCGCAGACGATGTGCTACATCTCGAATTTCGCGGTGGTGATCTCCAACATGCTGACTGCGCGCGGGCTGGAAACGCCGCCGGAAGATCTGATCGAGCCGATGAACATCCGGATCTGGGAAGCCGGCCGCCACACCAGCTTCGCCGAACGCGCGAAAATGCAGGGCGTGTTCAACTCCACCTCGCGCGGCTTCGGCGCGTTCTTCGAGCAGTGGGACGTGATCCTGACGCCGATCACGGCGCTGCCGACACCGAAGGTCGGCACGAAGGAGTATCTCACCATCTCCGACAACCCTGATGTGCTCGACTGGTTCGGCAATCTCTGGCGCTTCTTCGCCTTCACGCCGCTCGCCAATCTCTGCGGCATGCCGGCGATCTCGATGCCGATGGCAACCCAGGACCATGGCCTGCCGCTCGGCATCCAGGCGATCGGCAAGCAGACCAGTGACGGCCTGCTGCTGCAACTCGCCGCACAGATCGAGCGCGCGCTCGACGGCAAGTGGAACGACGGCCGGAAGCCGAAGGTGCATGTGGGCTGAGGCGGAGTTATTCGTTTCGGAGGATGGTGCGCTTGCGGCCATCCTTCGAGACGCCCGCCGTTGGCGGGCTCCTCGGGATGAGGTCTTGTTTCTCGGCAAGATATTAGACCCTCATGGTGAGGAGCGCCGCACTGCGGCGCGTCTCGAACCACGAGGCCGAGATGCCGCTAATACGTCGGTCTCAGTTCTTCACCGCCGGAATTTCCTCCGCGGGCTGCTGCTGGCCCTGCCTGAACATCGCCAGCGCCTTGTCGAGCGCTTCGCGCAAGGCCAGCGCTGCGGCCACGCTGCAACGCAAATGCGCGGTCTGGACCACGTCGACCCTGACGGCGGCGCCGACCGGCATCAGCAGGTTCGCGGCGAGCTCGATCTGGATCGCGCCGTTGTGATGGCCGAAGCAGGATGCGCCGTCGAAATAGATGATCGGCGCCCTCTCCGAGCTCGAGCTCGAAATGGTGACGGGCCCCTGATTTGTGGCGGGCGTTTCGGGGTCGGCCATGGGCACTCCTTACGGCTAGTCGACAGACGAAGCGCCCACCATCGTTGCTTCGGCTCGCCCTGTCGAGGCCAAACAGGCCGTATTCGAGGTTTTGCGCGACGCTCGACACTGGTCTAGAACGTTGCCATGTCCAACTCTCCGACCACGCTCCCGTTCGAGGAACTCGCCGAGGCGATCAAGGGCCGCCGTTCCGATTACGGCCATATCAGCGGGCTGCAGCTCGACCGCTTCGCACCTTGCGAAGCCTGGTCCAGCCTGCCCTACCGTCCCGTCTTCGTCGGCGACACCGAGACCGGCGTTTTGCATGGCGGCGTCGTCACCGCAATGCTGGACGAGAGCTGCGGCATGGCGGTGCAACTTGCGCTCGACGGCACGAGCGCCATCGCAACCCTCGACCTGCGTATCGACTACCAGAAGCCGGCGACGCCGGGCCTCGACATCAAAGCGCATTCGGTCTGCTATCGCACCACGCGCTCGATCGCCTTCGTGCGCTCCACCGCGTATCAGGAGTCCGAGGACGATCCGGTCGCGACCGCGACCGCCTGCTTCATGATCGGCGCCAACCGCACCAACATGCTCGCCGACCGCAGGATGGATTCGCGCAACATCCCGACGCTGGAGGCACCTGACGATCCGGATGGCCCGTTCGCCAACAGTCCGTTCGCACGCGCTCTCGGCATCCGCGTCAACGACGACGGCACGCTGACGATGCCGTTCTCGCCGCAAATCATCGGCAATCCGATCCTGCCCGCGATCCATGGCGGCATGACCGGCGCCTTCCTCGAGACCACCGCGATCTTCGGCGTCAGGCGCGAGCTCGGCATCGCCGCGCTGCCCAAGCCGATCGGACTCACCGTTAACTATTTGCGCTCCGGCCGTGCCCTCGACACCGTCGCCAATGTCTCGATCGTGAAGCAAGGACGGCGCATCGTGGCCTTCGAGGCGCGGGCCTGGCAGGACGATGCCGACAAGCCGATCGCCACCGCCTTCGGCCATTTCATGCTGCGGCCGACGCCCGGAAGTGACGAGGAATAGGCGTATTTTCCCTTGACGACAGGGGGCCGGGCCACAACGATAGCCCGTCCCTCATGAGAGGTATTGGGTTGCGGCATCCGTTCGACATCGTCGCCATGTTCGCCGCGCTCTGGCTGCTGGCGTCGATGGTGCTCGACGCGCTGACGCCGCCGGCGCTGACGGCGGTGATGATCGGCATCGCGATCGGGCCCGCCATCGTCATCACCGCCGTGTTCTATTATCTGCGCTGCCCGCGCCTGGACTTCGCGGTGATGTTCGCCGCGCTCTGGCTGATCTCCGACATCGCGATGGCGTTCATCTCGCAGACTCAGCTGCCGCATTTCCTGATCGCCCTCGGCTTCCTGCCGGCGCTGCTGATCGGCATCGTGCTGCACTGGCAGCGCTTCCAGAGCCGCCACGAACGGCTGCCCGCGCCCTCGGTGAAGCGGAGCTGATCGCGCTTTAGCGCGATAGCAGGTTGGTCTTCGCGAGATCGATGACTTCGTCGCCACGACCGCTCATCACAGCGCGCAACACCCACAGGCTGAAGCCCTTCACTTGTTCGGCCGTGATGGTCGGCGGCATCGAGAGCTCCTGCTTGGCGGTGACGACGTCGAGCAGCGCCGGGCCGTTGTGGGCCAGCATCTCCTTCATCGCACCCGGGAGCTCGCCAGGGTCCTCGACGCGCTTGGCGAAGATGCCCATGGCGCGTGCCATCGCCGCGAAGTCGGGGTTTTCCAGGTCGACATTGGTGTCGACGAAGCCCGCGGCCTTCATCTCCAGCGCGACGAAGCCGAGCACGCCGTTGTTGAAGACCACCACCTTCACCGGCAGCTTCATTTGCGTCAGCGTGATCAGATCGCCCATCAGCATGGTGAAGCCGCCGTCACCCGACAGCGAGATCACCTGACGGCCGGGCTGCGAGGCCTGCGCGCCGATCGCTTGCGGCATGGCGTTCGCCATCGAGCCGTGCACGAACGAGCCGATCAACCGGCGGCGGCCGTTCATGTCGAGATAGCGCGCGGCCCACACCGTGGGCGTGCCGACATCGGCGGTGAAGACCGCATCGGCGGACGCATGGTCGCTGATGACCTTTGCGAGATATTGCGGATGGATCGGCTTGCTGCCGGGTGTGCCCTTGGCGAGCGAGTCCAGGCCTTCCCGCGCCTTCTTGTAGTGCGTGATGGCGTCGTCGAGATGCTTGCGCTGCGTCTTGGACTTGAGCAACGGCAGCAGCGCCTCGATGGTCAGTTTGACGTCGCCGACGAGGCCGAGATCGATCCTGCACCGCCGCCCCAGATTTTCCGGGCGGATGTCGATCTGCGCGACCTTCGCATCAACAGGGAAGAACTGCTTGTAGGGGAAGTCAGTGCCGAGCATCACCAGGACGTCGCAGGCGTGCATGGCAGCATAGCCCGAGGAGAAGCCGATGAAGCCGGTCATGCCGACGTCGTAGGGATTGTCGTATTCGACGTGCTCCTTGCCGCCGAGCGCATGCACGATCGGGCTCTTGAGCGCTTCAGCCAGTTGCATCAGCGGCGCATGGGCACCGGCGCAGCCGCGGCCGCAGAACAGGGTAATGCGTTCGGCGTCGTTGAGGAGATCAGCAAGGGCCTTCAGCTCGTCGGCCTGCGGCACGATTTTCGGCGCCGAAAGTGAAAGCCCGCGCGTCGTCGACAGCTCGCGCTTTGGGGGACTACGGAAGGCGACGTCGCCGGGCATGGCGACGACAGCGACGCCGCGCAATCCGACCGCTGCACGGATCGCATTCTCCAGCACGAAGGGAAGCTGGCTCGGATCCGAGACCATCTCGCAATAATGGCTGCACTCGCGGAAAAGGTTCTGCGGGTGGGTTTCCTGGAAATAGCCGCCGCCGATCTCGGCCGACGGGATCTGCGCCGCGATCGCCAGCACCGGAACGCGGCTGCGATGCGCGTCGAACAGGCCGTTGATCAGATGCAGATTGCCGGGCCCGCAAGAGCCTGCGCAGACGGCAAGGCTCCCGGTCATCTCGGCTTCGCCCGCGGCCGCGAAGGCCGCGACCTCTTCGTGCCGGACATGAATCCATTCGATGGTGCCGCGGCGGCGCAGCGCCTCGGTGATCGCGTTCAGGCTGTCGCCGACGATGCCGTAGATGCGCTTGACGCCGGCCTGTTCGAGCGTTGCCACGAACAGATCGGCCACGTTGTTGATCGCCATGTCGGTCTCCTGATCTCGCTGGTGCAGCAAGATAGGATAACGCGCGACCGTGACGCCATCACGGCTTGTTTATTGGCGGATCAGTCTTTCGCAATCGCCCGATCGTAGGCCACAATCGTCGCTTTCGCGCGCGCCGCCACATCGGCGGCACTCATGCCGGGCTTGTAGAGGCTGGAACCGAGTCCGAACGCAGTGACACCGCCCTTGATGTACTCGGCAAAATTCTGGTCGGAAACGCCGCCGACCGCGGCGATCATCACGCCCGCCGGCAGCACGGCGCGGATCGCGGCAATGCCGGAGGCACCGAGCACGCTCGCCGGAAAGAATTTCAGGCCCGATGCGCCCGAGCGCGCCGCCAGCAGCGCTTCCGTCGGCGAAAACACGCCGGGCAACGTGACCATCGCATACTGATGTGCACGCGTGAGCACCTGCGTATCCACATTCGGCGAGACCATCAGCTTGCCGCCGACATCATTGAGGCGATCGACATCTGCAGTGGCCAGCACCGTGCCGGCGCCGATCAGCACATCGGCCGGCGCCTGCTTCGCGGCAATGCCGATCGAGCGGAACGGATCGGGCGAGTTCAGGGGAATCTCGATCGCGGTCATGCCGGCCTCGATCAGCACGCCGACGATAGCCTCGGTCTCCTCGGGCTTGATGCCGCGCAGGATCGCCACCAGCGGCCGCTTCATCGGCGGAAAGGGAACGGTCATCTCAAAATCCTTCTATTTCGTCCAGATCGCCGCAGCGGCCATCGACAGGCCGCGGCGGACCGCGTCATCGGCATCGATCGGCTGCACGGTGACCGACAGTGCCTCGAAAGCGAGCCGGTACAGCGCGGCCAGTCGCCCTGACGCAATCAGCTTGATGCCGGCCTTCGGCACGCTGCCGGAAAGGCCCGCCGCGAGTTCGGCACCGATCAACGTTCCCGACAGCGTCTCGCGGGCCGCGGCCGGCGTGCCGCCGAACAGCAATTGGCGCGACCGCGCGCCGAATAGAAGATTGGCCGCGAAAGCCGGCGCCTCGTGCGCAGCTTTCACCGCCGCCTTGAAGCTGGCGACATCCTCGGCCTCATCGGCCCCGGCGACTGCCAGCGACAAGATCGACTCGCGCGAGATCACGCTGAAGAGTTCGCCGGTCATGAAAGTCGAGAAGTGTTGGACCGTGCCGTCCTGCACGCGCACCCATTTCGAATGCGTGCCGGGCATGCAGACCAGCGCCTCGCCCGCGGCATCGAGACCGAGCGCGCCGAGCAATTGCGTTTCCTCGCCGCGCATCACGTCCGGTGCTTTGGCGTTGCGCTGCGCGATGCCCGGCAGAATGCGGATGTCACGCGCTTCGGCCGGCACGCGCGCAGCATGTTTCAGCACGGCCGAGAGCTGTGCCGGCGTGTCGACATAGCCGGCCTCGACCCAGCCAGTCTTGGCACCGGCCATGCCGCAGACGAGAACGGGCAGGTGAGCGGGCGCCTCGACCGCGGCAAGATGCGATTGCAGCACGGACGCGAAGCCGGCCTTGGCCGCAGCCAGCATGCCCTCATCGCTGCGGCGCTCGGCCAGCACCTGACCGGCGCGGTCGACCAGCCAAAGCCGAAAGCTGCTGGTGCCCCAATCCACCGCCACATAGGCGGCCTCACTCTGATCCATCGGTGTCCCTGACATCGCTCCGGTCGCGCGCTCATTAGCACCCGATCGGCGATGGGACCACCCTCTGGAACGGCCCGCTCACGCAGGACCAGGCGTTCCGCGCCGCGATCAGCTATCGTGGTCGCGGATCAGAAGTATCGCCTTGGTGTCACGGTTGTCGGAACTCGGAAAATCCGGCTGCGTTACCGCCATATTGTCGATCAGGGCAATCACCCGTCGCCGGCTTTCGGCATAGTTGATGTTGTCCTGGGCGTTGCTCACCGGCGCTGTCAGATTGAGGCAGCCGATGCTCCACAGATAGCCCTGGGCCGGGTGGATCAGGACCCCTTCACGGACGCCGGTGTCGGCGACGCGCAAGCACGGCCGCGCCGTGGCGCCGGGTACGGTCGATTTGGTGTAATTATGCGTGCTGTATTTCTGGCTCGCGCCGGCATGCGTGAACAGCCGGTAGGTACCCGCCTTGAGACGCTGATGCTCGTTTTGACCAACCTTGGTGTTGTCGCCGGGGCCCTGGCGCTCGCAGACCATGCCCGAAATTTCCGGAATCTTCTTGCCGTCGAAATAGGCCTGATAGATGCCGACCGTCCTGGCATAGCCCATGCCCTTCCTTTGTTCAGTCCTGATCCGGTCGATGCAGAGCACGTAGCCCTTGGTATCGGTCGGATCCGCAAAGGTGACTGCAGGCAGGGCTTCCGGCTGCGCAGGCTGCTCGGTCAGGTCCTTGGGAAAACTGACGAGGACGCTGAAGAAACCGTCGGGCGTCTTGAGCTTCTGCGCCTGTGCGCCGGCATCGCGGAAATAGGCGACTTCGACGTCAGCATCATCACTGAGCAGCCCGGTGACCTCGAACTTGTCCGGGTCGCTGTCATTGACGACGTTTTGCGGATTGGACCTGGCGACCTCGGGATCGAGCCGGCCGCCGCTGCGCAGCTTCTTCAGCAGAAAGCAGGCGTCGCCGATCCATTCCGCACATCGATTGAGATGATCGCCGAACGTGAACAGGTTCCACGGATTTGCACTGGTCTCGCGAAGACTGCCGGCGTTGTAACAGGCCGCGACCAGGATCGGGTCGAAGCCGGTGCTGTGGCGCTTGTTGTTGAGCTTGATCTCACCGGTACCGATGTCGATGTTGACGGCGCCTTCGTACAATTTGAGATCTGTGGGCGTCGGAATCGGCTTGCTGGTGAATGCTGGCGCGACGGCATTCCTGTCGTAATCGAGCTGAAGGAGCTTGATCACCTCTTGCGCCGTCGTCGCGAGAGTCTGCATCGGACCGGCGCTGTAGGTCGTATGCGCCGCTTCCCATCGGAAAGTGGGAGCTCCCGTGAACTTCGTCTTGCGGTCGGCTCCGCTCTCGGTCGCGATCGTCATCACGATCAGTTCCGGCGGAATGCCGTGCTTCATCGAGGCATCAAAGATCTCTTGCTCGTAGATGTCGAGAATGGCGGAGCACGTCTTCGGCTCTCCATTGGATCTGCAAGGCTTGTCGGGATCGTCCTCGAGATAGACGCCGTCACTGTCGAACTTCCAGTCCTGGCCACCCTTGAAACTGTGAAAGCCGGATGAGCCAAGCTGCGGCGTCTTGCTCCAGTCGAGCCGGCCGACGACCGGCTCGTCAAACTGGACGAAGTCGGCCTGCAGCCAGCCGACGCGGGTCTCGGCGTCGAATTTGGCCGCGACCAGCCACCATCGCACCTTGTTCTCGGTGTCGTCGACGATGGCCTCGAACACGGCGCCCTTTTGCAGGATGCCCAGAGGAAGACCGTTCGGATCGGGTGTCTTTCGTAGCGTGAGGTTGTCGGTCGTCACGATGCCGGTTGTCATCTCGCTTCGTCCATGCCTGATCGAGGTAACCGAAGGGGTGCGCTGACTTCCTTTGACCTATCCTTTGGCCGCGCCTTGCAGGATCGCGTCCCTTGCCGCCGTGAAGGCCGCCAGGCTCTGCTCGAACTTCCGGCTCGCTTCGTTGACACCGGTGCGCAAGACGACGATCTGATCGCGGATCGACAAGAGATCGGCGCCCTGGGAATCCGGCTTCACCGTCGCCGACACCTCCTTGGCGCGGTCGGCCTTGGCAAGCAGGTCGGTCTGCGCGGCTTTCAGTCCGTCGTAGCTCTGTTGCGCATCGACCAGGGGTCTCGCCAATTTTGCCTGAACATCCGAGCTGGCGGCCTTTACTGCCGTCGCGAGCTGTCCCATGGGATCAGGCCCGAGCCCGGTGATCTTCCTTTCGACATCGGCCGCGACCCCTGCGACCTCGCGCGCGATCCCCAGGACGGCATCCGGCGTCGCCGGCCCTCCGCTCTGAAGATCGGCGAGCGTTGATCTCAGCGTCTTCACCGCCTCCGACGACGAGTTGCTGCCGAAGTAGAAGCCCACCACCGTCACCAGCACCGTCGCCGAGATGGTCAGGATCTGCTTGGCCATATCGAGCAGGCCGGGGTCCTGTGGTCCCTTCTTCAGATAGACCTTCACGATCACGTCGGTTGAGCCGGCAGGCGCGCCGGGAACGGAGGTTTCACCTATGATATAGTCGGTGTCAGGATAATTCTTGCGATAGGTATCGACGGCCGACTTGGCGACCTGGACTTCCGTAATGACCCGGCCCATCGGATCGAACAGTCCGCCGAGAACCCAGGATGAGACCGAGACGAACACGATCGCGAGCCCGAGCGCCAGCAGCGCGCGGATCGATCCCGGCGGCAGGCCGAGCGCCGACGCCGGCTCGACGATACCGACGGCACGCGAGAGCACGATCAGCGCAACAAGCCCGACCGCCAGGATGGCCGTCCCTGCGAGCGCCGCCGAGCCGAGCGAGTTCACCGGCGCCTTCACGTTGACGATCAGAAAGCAGATCAGAGCAAGAGCCACGAGTCCCGCGCCGAACCAGCCCGCCGCGGCCGGGCTGATGGCGCTGAACGGGCTGTCCTTGCCGACCCTGTTGATGGTGGACTTGTCTTCGTCCTGGGGCGGGTTAGCCGAGTTCTGTGCATCGCTCACGGTGCTTCTCCCAACTAATTATCAATGGGCATGCTGCCCCAAGAGACCCGAACGGTCTTGAATGGTGTCGAAAGAATCTTGAGTAACTATTTTTTCTGTAACGTCGCGAGCTTGGCCTGCAGAGTCTTCACGTCTTCCTTCAGCGCGACGATCTTGTTGTCGAATACCGAAAGCTGTTCGGTCAGTTGGTCCTTCAGATCCGGGCTGACCTCCATGGTCTGCTTGATCTTTTGCTTCTTTTGTTCGTTCTCAATGATTTCCTTCAGCCTGGACTGGATGGTCTGCTTGGTCTGAACAATTTCCGCTGCATTTGGATTGGTGGAATCAACCTGGTTCCCGCCGCCGCCCGATGTCGTGTTGCCGCCACTCCGTCTTACAACGCCGCCACCTGGCGACGACGGCGCCGGACCCAGGTCTGCCAACTGCGCCGCACTGACGCCCGGATTGACGATACATTTGCTACGGAACGTTTCGTCCGTCGTGATTTGCATGCAGGCGTAGGACACCAGCTGGAACAGCCGCCCCAGATAGCGGCGGTTCGGCGTCGGCTCCAGTCCCTTGGCCAGCAGCGCCTCGATCTGGGCCTTCCAGGCCGGGATGTTATCTCGCCCGGTCGCATAGATCGCCGCGAGTTCCGCGACGTCCTGCGGACTCACCATGCTGCCGGGTTCGTTCGGCGAGTTGATCCAGACCTGGACCTCGAGCTCAAGGGAATCGCGGTACAGTGCCGCCGAGACGGTGCCATAGCGCACCGCGTCGGCGCCGAGCTGGATCAGCGCGTGAAGGATATCGACGGCCCCGGCCGCTCCCACGATGCCGCCGGTAATACTGCTAATGAGCTTCTGGGCGTCCTCGATCGGCAAGGCGGCAACGGCTGCGGTGTAGAGCGCGTTGACATAGTCGACCATGATGCTGTCGAAGTAGAAGCAGGGCTCGCCCGGGTTGTCATAGGCGCACTTCACGAGCTGCTGCGCATAAGCGCCCGCGCTTCCAATCTGGTAGGCGAGTTGATTTCGCTCGGACGCGCCCTTGGGGCTGATCATCGCGATGCGCGCGATCGCCGCGTGCAACGCGTAAGCGCGCAGCGCGCGCGTCTTCTTGGAGTCAGCCTTCCACCAATATTTATCGGCCAGATAATCGACGTAACCGCCGCGATTATCCAACTCCTGACGAACAATACCACAACCGCCCACCCACAATGCGAGGGTGAGAACTAAAACTCTAAACATAAGGCCGCCCCCCAAAGGCAGCGTCAATTAGAAGGATAGAAGAGCAGACGATTTCTACTTTGGCAAGACGCGCCCTGTGCGCGTGCGGTCGCAAAGCGCAACCGGCCGCGATGGTGTTGCTTTAAAGGCTCAATTCTGCGCCGTGGCGTGAATAGCGGCCCCTGCAATTGCACAACCAGGACGTGAGCACACCGGCGATCCCGCGTGCCGTCCGGCGCGGATTGCGTTGCACCAATGAGATTGCGTCTCGCGAAAGTGAGACACGGCCCCGGCCTGCACCCGCGATTTCAGCAAAATGCGCGCGCGGCAACGCCTCTATCCTGGAAAAGCCGGCCGAAAAGCTCTGGCATGGCGATTGCTGAAAGCCTGCTGCTGAAGTGTCGGAAACACGTGCACCAAGACGCGTCGCCGCAGCAAACGAACAACAACGACAGAGGAACACACCATGGAGATCGGCTATTTCACGATGCCTTCGCATCCGCCGGAGTGCGGCTTGAAGGAAGGACACGACTGGGACCTGCAGGTCCTGCGCTGGCTCGACGAGTTAGGCTATCAGGAGGCCTGGATCGGCGAGCACCACACCGCGCCCTGGGAACCCAATCCCACGCCGGACCTCCTGATCGCGCAGGCGCTGATGCAGACCAAGAAGCTTCGCATCGGACCGGGCGGCTTCCTGCTGCCCTATCACCACCCGGCCGAGCTCGCCAACCGCGTCGCGATGCTGGACCATCTTTCCGAGGGCCGGCTCAATTTCGGCGTTGCGGCGAGCGGCCTGCCGAGCGACTGGGCGATGTTCAACGTCGACGGCATGAGCGGACAGAACCGCGACATGACCCGTGAGGCGCTCGAGATCATCCTGAAGCTGTGGTCCGATCCAGCACCCTTCACCTACAAGGGCAAGTTCTGGACGGTGACCAAGCCGGACACGATGTTCGATTTCCTCAAGCCGCACATCAAGCCGCTGCAGGCACCGCATCCGCCGATCGGCGTTGCGGGACTGTCGAAGAACTCGGACACGCTGAAGCTCGCGGGCGAGCGCGGCTTCATCCCGATGAGCCTCAATCTCAACCCGGCCTATGTCGGCAGCCATTGGGACTCGGTCGAGATCGGCGCCGCCAAGACCGGCCGCAAGCCGAACCGCGCGGACTGGCGGCTGGTGCGCGAGGTCTTCGTCGCCGATACCGACGAGGAGGCCTGGAAGCTTTCGACCGGCGACATGATGGGCCGGATGATGGGCGAATACTTCCTGCCGCTGCTCGGCCATTTCGGCTTCAAGGACTATCTGAAGCACGCCCCTGATGTGCCCGACAGCGACGTCACTGTCGAATATTGCGCGAAACGGAACTGGATCGTCGGCTCGCCCGCGACGGTCGCCGAGAAGATCGAGAAGATCTACGACGAGGTCGGCGGCTTCGGCGTGCTCTGCGTGTTCGGCTTCGACTACAAGCACAAGCCGGAAGCCTGGCACCATTCGCTCTCGCTGCTCAAGAACGAGGTGATGCCGCGCCTGAAGCATCTCGGCTCCGCGCAGAAGGCGGCTTGACCCGATGCGGGTGCGGCGCGAACCTGCTGCACCCGCATTTTTCCCGGAGATTTCCGCGTGACGGTCGACGCCAAACCTCTTGACGCGAAGGATTTCAAGCAGGCGATGCGCCAATGTGCCGGCGCGGTCGCACTGGTGACTGTCGGTGCCGAGCACGGCAAGCGCACCGGACTGACGGTGACCTCGGCCTGCTCGCTGTCGGACAATCCGCCGTCCCTGATCGTCTGCGTCAATCGCAACGCCAGCGCCCATGCGCGCATCCGCGAGGAAGGCGCCTTCGCGATCAACTTCCTGCATGAGGATCACGCGCTGCTGGCGCTGACCTTCAGCGGCCAGAAGGGCGTCAACGGCGATGATCGCTTTGCCTTCGGCCAGTGGACGCGCGGGGTGACAGGCGCGCCGGTGCTGACCGACGCGGTCGCTGCGTTCGACTGTGTGCTGGCCCAGGAATTCGAGACCAGGACGCATTCGATCTTCGTCGGCGAAGTGCGCGGAGCTTCGCATTTGGCGACCGCCAAGCCGCTGGTCTATCTGCGCAGCAGCTTTCACACACCGCACGAAATCCGCGAGACCGTTTCAGTCGGCGACCTCGATTCGCGGCACCTGAGCTGGACTGATTTTTCTTAAGTTGCTACTGCGCCGTCTCGATCTTCAGCTGCTTGATCTTCCGATATAGCGTCGCACGGCTCAGCTTCAGCGCACGCGCAGCCTCGGTGACGCGGCCGCCATGCTTGCGCAACGCCTCGACGATGGTCGCGCGCTCAGCCGCTTCGAGATCGGGCTCCGCCCTTGCCCCAAACGGCGGCAGATCGAGATCGGCATCCGTGATGACCCCATCCTCCGCCGTGCAGCCGGCGAGCCGCAACATATGCCGAAGCTGGCGCATGTTGCCGGGATACGAATAAACCGTGAGCTGGGCCCACGCATCATCCGACAGGCGGCAGTTCGGTGCTTCCTCGCGCGCGATCTGGCGAATGACATCGTCCCGGTCTGCACGCTCGCGCAGCGCCGGCAACCGCACCTCCATGCCGCGCAGGCGGAAATAGAGGTCGGCTCGGAAGGCGCCCTCCTCCGCCATGCGGCCGAGATCGCGATGGGTGGCGCTGATCAGGCGGATGTCGACGGGCACCGGCTTGAGCGCGCCGAGCGGCCAGACCTCGCGGTTTTCCAGCACGCGCAGCAGACGGGTCTGGAGCGCGATCGGCATGTCGCCGATCTCGTCGAGGAACAGCGTGCCGCCGTCCGCCTGCACGATCAGGCCCTTCGAGCCGTCGCGCCGCGCGCCGGTGAAGGCGCCGGCCTCGTAGCCGAACAGCTCGGCGTCGATCAGGCTCTCCGGCATCGCCGCACAATTCAGCGCGACGTAATTGTTGCGCGCGCGGTTGCTCCCCGCGTGAATCGCGCGGGCGAACACGTCCTTGCCGACGCCGGTCTCGCCATGCAGCAGCACCGGCAGATTGTGATCGCCGATGCTTCTGAGCCGCTTGACGCTTTTGATCAGGCCGGGATCCCGGCCGGCGAGCCGATGCAGCGCGTCGAAGCGATCGACGGGGGCGTCGCGACGCGGCACGCGCGACCTTGCGGGCAGCGGTGGCGCGACACGGCCCTGCCCTAGCGGACGACCATCGGCGCGGCGCAGCTCGACGATCGCATCGGCGGCATGCGAATGGTCGAGCTTGATATAGCGCGACAAATCGATGCCAGAAGCAATCAGTCCGTCGGTCAGCCCCAGCAGCGCGCGCGCCGAACGGCAGGCGCCGACGATGCGGCGGTCGTCGTCATAGGCGAGCAGACCGCTGCCGCCGTCGCCCGGCACAGTCGCGATCCAGGCATTGCGGAAATGGCCGCGGAAGATCGCGCCCTCCATCCGCCGCGTCGCCTCCATCGTCACCGCAAGCGCGAGTTGATGCGCGGCGCGTTCGAGATCCTCGCGGCAGGAGGTGATGTTCACCGCACCCGCAAGACGCCCCGCCTGGTCGAACAACGGCGCCACGGCACAGGAGAACATGTGCCATTGCGCGCGAAAATGCTCGTCGCGGTGCACCAGGATCGGCTTCTGCTCGGCAAGCGCGGTGCCGAGCCCGTTGGTGCCTTCAAAGGCTTCGGCGAAGTTCGAGCCGGTATAGATCTTCCAGTCCATGAACATCCGTGCGTCGGCCTCGCCCGGCAGGCGACTGAACAGCATCGTCGCGTTGGCGTCAGCCAGATTGACGCAATAGCCGGCATCGCGCAGCACGCGGGCGAGATCGTCGAGCTCGGGTGTGAGAAGCCGGATCGTCTCTTCCATCGGCTCGGCGACATGCCGCACCTCGGACTCGGTGAGTGTCTGCGGCGGGCCCTGGCGGGCGGGATCGAGCTTGTGGCTGATCAGGCAGCGCCGCCAGGAATCGGCGATGCGCGATGAGGCGTCGACGTCGGCCACATGATTGGCAACGGACAAGACACGGGCGACATGGTTCGAGGCCGAAAGGCTGGCCATCGCGGACGTCTCCACCCTGTATTATTGTGCAAAGTCTGGCAGCACGGGCGGGGATGTCAATCGGGAACCGGCGAGGCGGTTATAGGGCGCGATGCCTCAGCGCCGTCATGGCCGGGCTTGTTGTTTAGCCCGGACAGATCACTGACGGGTGTTCGGAGACATAGCTGACACATCAACATTGGCTGGATTGGTCCGATTCGGGAGGCCGTCCATGCCTTGGAATGAGGTGTCAGCAATGGATCAGCGCCATGAGTTTGTGCGGCTGGCTTTGCAAGAAGGCGCTAACCGGCGAGAGCTCTGCCGGCGGTTCAACATCAGCCCTGATGTCGGCTACAAGTGGCTGTCGCGCTGGCAGGCTGGCGATCGGGAGCTGACGGACCGATCCCGGCGCCCGCGCGCGATGCCCCAGCGGAGCGATGCGGCGGTTGAGGCCGAGGTCCTGGCTGTCCGCGACAAGCACCCGGCCTGGGGCGCGCGGAAGATCGCCCATTGCCTGAAGCGGAGCGGGCAGACGGTGCCTGTGCCGTCAACGGTGCACCAGATCCTGTGCCGGAACGGCCGGGTCAAACCAAGCGAGAATGCACCGCCAAATCCGGGGCACCGCTTCGAGAAGGAAGCTCCCAACCTGCTGTGGCAGATGGACTTCAAGGGGCACCTGCCACTCGCCAACGGGACGAGGTGCCATCCGCTAACGATCGTCGACGATCACTCGCGCTATGTTCTGTGCCTGAAGGCCTGCGCCGACGAGCAGCGTCTGACCGTGCAGGATCACCTGACGGCGACGTTCCGCTGCTATGGCCTGCCCGAGGCCTTCTACACCGACAACGGCTCCCCCTGGGGCGACACGTCCGGCGTTCGTTGGACCGGACTGAAGGTGTGGCTGCTCAAGCTTGGTATCAGGGTGATCCACGCCAGGCCGTGCCACCCGCAGGCTCGAGGCAAGAACGAACGCTTCCACCGCACCCTGAAGGCCGAGGTCTTTGCAATGCGTCGCTTCCGCAGTCTTCCGGAAGTCCAGCGCGCCCTCGACGCCTGGCGCCCTGTCTACAATCTGGAGCGCCCCCACCAGGGCCTCGACATGCACGTTCCCGCCGATCGCTTCCGGCCGAGCGTCCGGGTCATGCCGGCTCGCATTCCAAAAATCGAATACGACAGCGGCGAGATCGTGCGCAGGGTCTCATCGACGAGACCCTACGTCTCCTTCAAAGGACGCTTCTGGAAAGTTCCCCAGGCCTTCGCTCGCGAACGCCTTGCCATTCGGCCGCTGGATCGTGACGGCCACTACGGAATCTTCTTCGCAAGCTGGCAGGTCGCATCAATCGACTTGACCAGCGCCCAACCTGTCAGTGATGTGTCCGAACAGGTGTCAGCCATGTCTCCGGACTAAACACTTGTCCCGGCCATCCACGCCTTTGCCGCGCGTGCGAACGAACGTGGATGCCCGGGACAAGCCCGGGCATGACGATGTGGAGGCAGATTGCCCTAAGTTACTCTGCGTTGCTGCACTGCGCTCACCACGTGTCGATGCACGGCCGCTTCTTCTCCGTCCGCGCCGGCGGCTTCGGGACGGAGCGCAGGCCCGCCATGATCCAGCGACGCGTCTCGGCGGGATCGATGACGTTGTCGATCTCGAACACCGAGGCGATCGAGACCGCCTTGCCGTTGGCATAGAGCTCGGCGACCTTGTTGCGGTAGTAGGTCTCGCGCTCTTCGGGGTCGGCGATCGCCTCCATCTCCTTGCGGAAGCCGAGCCGGACATAGCCCTCCAGCCCCATGCCGCCGAACTCGCCGGTCGGCCAGGCCGCGGTGAAGAACGAGGCATGGAAGCCGCCGCCGATCATCGACTGCGCACCGAGGCCGTAGCCCTTGCGCAGCACAATGCCGAACAGCGGCACGGTGATGCTCGCGCCGGTCACGAACATGCGCGAGACGTGGCGCACGATCGCGGTCTTCTCGGCCTCCGGGCCCACCATGAAGCCGGGCGTGTCGCAGAGCGAGACGATCGGCAGGTCGAAGGCGTCGCAGAGCTGGAGGAAGCGCGCGGCCTTGTCGCCGGCATCGGCGTCGATCGCGCCACCGAGATGACGCGGATTGTTGGCGATCAGGCCGACCGGTTTGCCCTCGATGCGGACCAGCGCGGTGATCATACCGACGCCGTAATCCCGGCGCAGCTCCAGCACGCTGTCGCTGTCCGCGACGAGATCGATCACACTGCGGATGTCGTAGACGCGCAGCCGGTTCTCCGGGATCGCACGGCGGAGCAGGCGCTGGTCAGCGGCCTCCCACTCCGTCACCGCGCCCTGGAAATAGGACAGGTACTTTTGCGCGACGGATGTCGCCTCCTCCTCGTCCTCGACCAGGATGTCGATGACGCCGTTCGGAGACTGGAACGCAACAGGGCCGACCTCGGCCGGATGATAGACGCCGAGACCGCCACCCTCGATCATGGCAGGGCCACCCATGCCGATCGAGGCATTTTTCGTAGCGATGATGACGTCGCAGCAGCCCAGCATCGCGGCGTTGCCGGCGAAGCAATAGCCTGAGACGACACCGACGACCGGTACCAGGCCCGAGAGCTTCGCGAACTGCACGAAGGACGGACCGTCCAGGCCGGTCATGCCGAGCCGGTCGGTGTCGCCCGGCCGGCCGCCGCCGCCCTCGGCGTAAAACACCAGCGGCACGCGCCAGTCTTCCGCCAGCGTCAACATGCGGTCGATCTTCTTGTGGTTCATGTGGCCCTGCGTGCCCGCGAGCACGGTGTAGTCATAGGCCACGACGATGCAGCGGCCGCCTTCAGGCCCGAACTTCCCGGCGTTGACGGTGGCAACGCCCATGACGAGACCGTCGGCCGGCGTGTTCTTGATGAGATCGTCGACCTTGCGGCGGCGGCGCTGCGCCGCGATCGCAAGGCTGCCGTACTCCATGAATGAGCCTTCGTCGACGAGCTGCGCGACGTTCTCGCGCGCGGTGCGCTGGTTGGTGTTGCGGCGGCGCTCGACCGAGGCCGGACGGTTCGCATCGCGCGTGTTGGCCTGCCGCGCGATCAGCTCGGCCAGATCAGGGCGGATATGATCGAGATCGACGTCGGCTTCGGCCGCCGTGCTGTCTGCCGCAACGTCGAGCGGCTCCAGATACAGGATGGGATCGCCATGCATCAGCGTGACGCCGTCGCCGGCGACCAGCTTCATCACGCGGCCACCCTGCTCGGCCATGACGAGATGTTCCATCTTCATGGATTCGATCACGGCGAGCTGCTGGCCGGGACGCACGATCTCGCCTTCCTTGACCTGGACGGTGACGATGGTGCCCTGCAAGGGCGCCGCGACCATCACCGCGCCCTCAGGCACGGCTTGCGCGACATGCGCCTCCGCACCGAGGCCGGCGCCTCGCTCGGTCGCTGCAAAGTAGAGCGGCTTGGCCGCGCCATCTGCGGCGTCGACGAGCTTTGCGACGTTCCGATCGATGAAGTCGGTCGCGATGCGGTTGGTCCTGAAATCGGGATGCGCCAGCACGGCCTGGAGGAAGGCAATGTTGGTGACGACGCCGTCGATCCGGAATTCGCGCAAGGCGCGCGAGGCTTTTGCAACCACGTCGTGCCAGGCCTCGCCCGGCGTATGCACGATGACTTTTGCCAGCAGCGAATCGAAGGCGGCGCTGGTCTTGTAGCCGGCATAGCCAAAACTATCGACACGGACACCGGGGCCTGACGGCGGCTCGAATACGGCCAACACACCGCCGGTCGGATGCGTCGCGCCGTTTGCATCCAGCGTCTCCATGTTGACGCGGAGCTGCATGGCATAGCCGCGCGGCTTCGGGATCGAACCTTGCGCAAGGCCCAGCGAGGCGAGCGTTGCGCCTGATGCGACCGCGAGCTGGGCGCGAACGAGATCGAGGCCGAGCACCTCTTCCGTCACGGTGTGCTCGACCTGGAGCCGCGGATTGGCTTCGATGAAGGCAAAGCTGTCCTTGGCGGTGCCGTCGACCAGAAACTCGAAGGTGCCGAGATTGTCGTAAGAGGCCGCCGCCGCCAGCTGCTTCGCTGCCTCGATGATGCGGCCACGCAGGGGCTCACTGAGCGACGGGCTCGGCGCGACCTCAATCAGCTTCTGATGCCGGCGCTGGATGGTGCATTCGCGCTCCCAGAGATGGGAGATCGCGCCATGTCGGTCGCCGATGATCTGCACCTCGATATGGCGGGCCTGCCGGATCAGCCGCTCGGCATAGACGCCGTCGAAGCCGAACGCGGCCTTGGCCTCGGACTGACAGCGTGCATAGGCTTCCGCGAGATCGGATGCGCTCTCCACGACGCGCATGCCCCGGCCACCGCCGCCGGCCATCGCCTTGATCACGATCGCGGCGCCCTTGCCAAGAGTTTCGAAGAATGCCGTGATCTCGTCGAGGCTCGACGGCCCATTGGTGCCGGCGATGATCGGCACTTCGCAGCGTTTTGCCAGTTGCCGTGCCGCGACCTTGTCGCCGAACAGTTCAAGCGCCGCCGGTTTCGGCCCGACGAAGGCGAGACCTGCGTCAGCGCAGGCCTTGGCGAAAGCGGCGTTCTCACTGAGAAAGCCATAGCCGGGATGCACGGCATCGCAGCAGGCAGCCTTCGCCGCCTTCACCACGGCCTCGATGTCGAGATAGGCCCGCGCGCCGCGGCCCGGAATTTGGACGGCGTCGTCGGCAACACGCACATGCAGCGACAGCGCATCGTCGGCGGGATGGATCGCAACCGTCGTCATGCCGGCATCGGCCGCCGCGCGCGCGATGCGGATGGCGATCTCGCCGCGATTGGCAATCAGGAGCTTCTTGAACGACATGCGGCGTCTCCATGCCCCGCGCGCCAGGCGCGGCGCGGCAGGTTCGATGGTCCTGCTTCTTCACTTTAGCCGCGGCCGTCAAGGGTGGGAAAGCCGGTCGCGGCGACAGGTCCCGCGGGCCGGAATATCAGCCGCCGGCGCGCGCCGAGATGAGGCGAATAATCCGCACCACGGCAGACGGGATCGGCGCGATGACGGGGACAGCGAACATCGGTTGAAGCGCGCGCGCGGCTTCGCCCAAAGGACCACCGCCGATGATGACGGCCTCCGCGCCGTCGATCGCGATGCAGGCTTCCACGGCGCCGGCCAGCGCGTCGCGCAGCCGCGCCGGATCGCGCATCAGCTCCTCCGGATCACCTTCGGCAAAGCGGGTGCCGGTGTAATGCGCCCGCAATCCCAGCGCTTCGGGCAAGGCATCGATCTTCGTACCCAGTAGCGGCGTCGTGGTCGCAACGCCGAAACGGCGGCCGCCTTCAGCGGCTTCCAGCATCGATGACTCGCCGATGCCGACTGCGGGCAACGTCATGCCGGCCCTGATCCTTGCCAGACCGGGATCGCCGAACGCAGAGACGATGACGCCGTCGCACGCGCCGCTGCGGGCCAGCGCAATCTCTTCCGCTTCGGGCGCAGCCGCATCCAGTGCCTCGGCCGATACGATCATCGACGGCGCACGCGTCGCCGTTGCACCGGCGACGTCGAAGCCGTCGCCGGCCGCGGATTTCGCGATGGCGACCATCATCGCGGTGGTCGCCTCGTTGCTGTTCGGATTGATCAGGAGGATGCGCGCGCGCCGATCGGAGTTTTGGCCCATCCCCTGCTATACTAGGCCGCCCGGACCCCCGCAACGAAGGTGCTGACCTCGTCCTCGAGCGATTGCAGCTTCTGCGTCAGCCGGCCGCTCGATTGCAGCACGAGGCCGGCGGCCTGGCCGGTCTCAGCGGTCGCGTCGGACACGCCGGAGATGTTCTGCGAGACCTGGTCGGTGCCGGAGGCCGCCTCCTGCACGCTGTGCGCAATCGCCTGCGTCGCGGCGCCCTGTTCTTCGACCGCGGCTGCGATTGAGGAGGAGATCTCGTTGACCTCCATGATGGTCTTGCGGATGCTCTCGATGTTACCGACGACCTGGTTGGTCTCGGCCTGGATCGCGGTGATCTGCGCGCCGATCTCGTCGGTCGCCTTCGCGGTCTGGCTCGCCAGCGATTTGACTTCGCTTGCGACCACGGCAAATCCCCTGCCGGATTCGCCCGCGCGCGCGGCCTCGATGGTGGCATTGAGCGCCAGCAGATTGGTCTGCGAGGCGATCTGGTTGATGAGGTCGATGACTTCGCCGATCTTGTGGGCGGCGGCAGCGAGCCCCTGCACGGTGTCGTTGGTGCGCTGGCCATCGGCAGCGGCCTTGTCCGCCACGTTTGCGGCCTGCGCAACGCGCTGGCTGATTTCGGTGATCGAAGCCGACAGCTGGCCGGCGGCGGACGCCACCGTCTGCACGTTGGATGAGGCCTGCTGGCAGGCGGTCGCGACGAAACTGGCGCGATCGGTCGCCTTGTTCGCGGTCTCCGACATGCCTTGCGCCGCCTGCTGCATCGCGCGCGCCTCGTTGAAGACGTCGCGAACGACGGCCTGCACGCTCGCCTCGAACTTGCCGGCGAGGTCGGCCATCGTCTTGCGCTTCTCGTCGTCGGCCCGCTGTTTCGCTTCGTGCTGCTCGGCGTGCATCCGGCCCACGGCCGTCGCGTTGTCCTTGAACACGGCAAGCGCCTTGGCGAGCCCGCCGACCTCGTTGTTGCGATCGGTGTAGGGCACCTCGAAGGCGCTGTCGCCTGCGGCGAGGCGCTCGGTCAGCGCGGTGATCTTGGCCAGCGGCCGCGTCACGCTGCGGCCGATCACGAAGGACGCGCCGAGCACGAGCACGAGCACGACGAGGCACACGAAGCCGAAGGTCATTGCATCCTGACGAAACACCGCGTCGACGTCGTCGAGATAGATGCCGGTACCGATGATCCAGCCCCAGGGTGCAAAGCCCTTCACATAGGAGATTTTCCCGACCGGCTGGTCGAAGCCGGGCTTGGGCCAGAGGTAGCCATAGAAGCCGGCGCCCTGTTTCTTGACAACGTCAACGAAGCCGACGAACAGCGCGTTGCCAGCGGGGTCCTTCATCCCCGCGAGATCCTTGCCGTCAAGCTCGGGCTTGATCGGATGCATGATCATCTTCGGGGTCATGTCGTTGATCCAGAAGTACTCGACCTTGTCGTAGCGCAGGCTCTTGATCTCGGCCATTGCACCGGCCTGTGCCTGCTCTCGGGTGAGTTTTCCGTCGCTCTCGAGCTTCTGGTAATGCGTCAGGATGCCGTAACCCACATCGACCATGTGCTGCGTCTTGGCCTGACGATCCGCGATCATCTGGCTGCGCAGGGTCGACAGCGCGATCGGCGCCAGGGCGATCATGCCAAGAAGGCTGATCGCAACGATCAAGACCAGCTTGAAACTGATGCGGGAGAAAATCATCGGTGCTCGCAATTCTGGCGGGGCTGATATGCCAGTTTATCCCGTCCGCCTTAGCAAACCTTTAAGCATTCGGGTTCCCGAGGGACCGCAAAAGTACGCGAAACGGCCTGATGATCTGAAGCCGCGACAACCGGATCGACGCCGCATTCGCGTGAGCGCAATTTAGAATTCGTCGACGTTCGCGCCTCTGCCGGAATCTAGAAGACCTCGATATCCGCCCTCCGGACGTTGACTTGCGTGAGCCCGTGGCGGAACGATCGAAGCAGATATTTTGCGCCAGGCCGGAAGCTCCATGCATCAATCGACAGACACCAGATCCCTCGACCTTCCCGCGCTGTGCGCGGCCGAGCGGCTCTTCATCTGGGGCTTTCGCGCCAAGGCCCGCAGCGGGACCGCCGTTCCGACCGCCGCCGACATCCAGCAGGTCTACGACCATTTTCGCGTCGGCGATGCCGTGCCCTCGCTCGAAGCGATCATCGAGATCTTTGCCTGCACGGCGCATACAGCCATCGAGGTTCATTGCCCGACCTGTCCGAAGATGTCGGACAGCGAGCACGGAATCTTGCGCGCCATCTCCGCGGCGCAGAAGCAGCGCGACGAAGTCGCGCGCGAGCAGTTCGAGAGCTGGCTGCCGCCGGTCGGTGCCGACTGGGCGCTGGCGCCGGTTCGCGGCCTTGCGACGATCTTCCGCATGGCCGGTCTCATTCTGCCCGACCGACAGGTTCGATCGTTCGAGCTCGAACGGACGATGGCGATGAAGAGCTGGTTTGTGGGAAGTCCCACGTTGCACTGACGAGATCGTTCATGACGCAGAATGCGTGCGATTCTGTGCCTGCCGCAGAAGCCGGCCAGCCTCGGCTCTGTCCGCTCCAGGCCGCACTTGCGACGCGACCGTGCGTCGAGAGCTACGATGATTTTTGTCGCGTCGCGCTGTCGCTGTTCCGGTTCATCGGCGCGGCCTATGCGACCGGCGCCTCCGACTGCTGGGAAGCCGCCTATCGTTACGCCGACGAGGCACCGGGCGTTGCCGACAGTCCGCTGCTGGTCGCGCGCGCTGCCGCGCTCGTCCGGATCCTGCGCAACGGCCGGCCGTGCGAGCTGTGCTTCATGCCGCCGTCGTGCCGGCGCCTCTCGAAGGACGAGGCGGAGTTGATGCGACTGCTGGCGGTCGCGCGCCGCAACCAGCCGGGCGAGCTCGAATCCATCGTCTGCCAGTTCGTCGGCGGCGCGAATGAGATCGCGACGACGCGAGCGGTCAATGCGCTCGCCGTCTGCTGATGTTTTGATGAGTTCTATTCGCGTAGAGAGCCGTCTTGCGGTATCGACATCGTCATGGAGACGCAGTGCTCGATGCCTCCATGAAACCTCCAGACGACCTCAGCGGTCACCACCGCTGGGGTCGTCGTTCTCGTATTATCATCGCCTAGCCGCCTTTCCTGCCGAGCACGAGATCGATCGTGTGAGCGGCGATCTTGCGCAGTTGTGGTTCGTCGCCGAAGGCACGTTCGAGCACCCCAAGGCCACGCGTCACGGTGATGATGTGGAGAGCCGCCGCTGCCGGATTACCGCTGAATTCACCGCGCTCGGCGCCCGATGACAACGTGTCCTGAACCAGGGCGGTGATGCGCGAGATGAGGCTCGCGAAAGCCTGGCGCGCCTCTTCGTCCAGCCCTTCGCCTTCGGCAGCACCAAGCTCCATCAATCCGCGTGTGGTCGGACATCCGCGCGGCGGTGAGCCTGAGCGGAAGTTGGTGATGGTGAGGTCGAAGAACGCAGTGAGGCGCTTTCGCAACGTGCCCGCGCCGAGGGCCTTTTGCAGGGTGACGAGATAGTCGCCCGCATAGCGTTCATAGGCCTGGAGGAACAGCGCCTCCTTGCTGCCGAAAGCATTGTACAGGCTGCCGCGCTGAACGCCGGCGTCGCGCGCGATGTCCGACAGCGAGGTGCCGCGCACGCCCTTGCGCCAGAACTGCTCAAACGCGATGCGCAGGACGTCGTCGTGGTCGAACTCGCGCGGCCTCACATCCAGCTCCTCTGCCAGCTTCTACCATATTTGACACGATGTCAAGAATGTGCTTTCTCGACATCGTGTCAAAAACCAATTGGGATTGATAGCCCGTTTCGTCAATGGGCCGAGCGGCGGCACTTGCATGCGCCCCGGCCGATCGAGCCCGCATGCAAAGGGACCAGCTCATGCCTCTTCTTCACATCTCGATGCGCGCGGGAAAGCCGGAGGCCTACCGGCAGGCGATCCTCGACAGTCTCTACCGCGCCATGCGCGAGGCGCTGAACGTCCCTGAAGGCGACGAGTTCATGACCATCAGCGAGCATGACGCCTCGAACTTCCGCTGCGGTAACGCCTATGGCGTCCAACGCAGCGATGACGCCCTGCTGATCCAGATTACCGTGTTCGCCTCGCGCACGGCGGAGCAGAAGAAGGCGCTGTATCGGCGGATCGCGGACCTGCTCGGTGAGAAACCAGGCGTCCGACCCGAGGACGTGTTCGTCAACGTGCTCGACGCTCCCGCGGAGAACTGGTCGGTCGGAAACGGCATCGCGCAATTCGCGTGAGACGGCTTCAGCTCGTGACGCACGCCGCCATGATTTCGTCGAGCTCAGCCTTCGAGAGAACACCGAGCTCGACGATGAAGACGATCCGCGATCGTGGCACGCCTTGCGCTGCCGCTTCCCCCAGCGCGAGCGTGGCGCGGCCGGCGGCGAACTGAAATATCATCTGGCGCCCGGGCTGCTCGGTCGTCTCGAACAGACCTTTTGCGCGCGCGAGTTTTGGCGCCAGCTTGCCGATGGCCTGCTGCAAGCGGGGCAGCGAGAGCGGCTGGTCCGAGGTCCAGCTCAGCGTCTCGAAGCGTTCCTCGGCCGGCCGCTTCGGGCCCGGCTCGCGCGGCGCAGTCACACGATCGACGGTCGCGGGGAACAGCAGCGCGGACGGGATCTCGCCGTGCCGGGCATCGACCACCACGGCAGGGACGCGCTGCGCGCGGATGGCTTCGCGCATCCGCGCACCCGCGCCCTCGTCCGCCAGATCCAGCTTGCTCAGTGCTACGATGTCAGCGACGCGCAGCTGCGAGCGATGAAGCGCGTCGTCCAAGGCGGACGGCAGTGTCGCCGCGTCCATCACGCAGAGCACCGTCTCCAGCGGCGCCTCGCGCAGGATCACCGGGTCCATCAGGTTGCGGACGATGTCCGAGGGATCGGCGACGCCGCTTGTTTCGATGACGATGTATTCCGGCTTCGGATCGCGCCGCAGCAGCGTCGAGAGCGTGCGCAAGAGATCGCCTTCGAGCGAGCAGCAGATGCAGCCATTGGCAAGGCTGACCACGCCGTCGCTGGCACCCGCGATCAACTCGGCGTCGATGTTGATCGCACCGAAGTCGTTGACGATCGCGGCGATCCGCCGGCCCTCCGCGTTCGCCAGCAGATGGTTGACGACAGTGGTCTTGCCGGCCCCCAAAAAGCCCGTCACCAGGAGAATGGGGACCGGCATGAATCAGCTCTCGACGACGGGGCGACGCACCGGACGGCCGGGTCGCGCCGCGACATCCAGTATGCCGTCGCTGATCAACGGCTGGCCGCTGACGACCAGGTGCCGCACGCCTTCCGACGGGCGGTTCATCGCCGTGAACGTCGCGCGGTCGGACAGCTTTTCATAGTCGAACACGACAATGTCGGCATCGGCATCCTTTGTGAGCCTGCCCTTGGCGCGCATCGCGGGCGTGCTCTGCGACAGGATTTCCGCCGGGATCAGCGCGCATTTGCGTACGCCTTCGAGCAGCGACACGGTCTTGCGCTCGCGCACCCATTCGCGGATGAACTTCGTGAAGCAGCCGGCCGAGCGCGGATGCGAGGTGGCATCATCAGGCAGCGGCCAGGCATCGCCGGTGTAGGTCTTTCCGTCCGACGTCGTCCACGGCATCGCGTCCGAAGCGATGGCGCCGCCCGGATACAGCACCGACATGTCGAGCAGGTCGCGGTGATGCGCATTGTTGTCGGTGTCGAGGATGTGCCAGAGCACCAGCGAGGACGGCTCTTCGGCCTGCGCCTTCAACAGCTCCTCGCGGTCGCGGAAGCGATGGCCGTCGGTGACGCGCTGCACTGAATCGTAGCCGGTGCCGTTGCGCTCGACGAATTCGGGATCGCTGAAGAAGGCGGCGGCCAGCACCGTCGAGCCGGTGCCGTAAGGATAGGCCTCGACCGTGATGGGCAGGCCCTGCGCCTGCGCCTTCTCAACCAGCACGCGGCAGCGCTCGATATCGGTCTTGCTCGACGAGTTGAAGTGGCAGATGTGCATGTGCGCGCCGGTGGCGCCGGCATAACCGATCAGGCGGATATAGGCTTCCGCGGCGCTTTCGGGGTCGACGCGCGACATGTAGGCGACATGGGTGAAGGTCGGCACGTCCTGCTTCGCCGCGAGCAGGCAGACCGCGGTCAATTCCTGCACGCCGGCGCCCGGCGCGTAGGCGTTCAGGATGCCGATGCCGATACCGCCCTCGTTCAGGCCGCGCGACAGTCGCTCGAGGATGCCTGAGACCTCTGCATCGCTTGCGACGTTGTCCATCCATCGCCGATCGCGCATGGCATTGCCGAACGCCTCCAGCGAACTCTCCGCATTGGAGCCCGTCATCGCGCCGATGCGCGCAAAGGCCCAGTTGGTGGCGGCGCCGTAGTTGAGCACGCGTCCCTTGCGCGCCTGGCGCTCATACCAGGACCCGACCGGCAGCACGCCGGCTTCGAGATCGAGCGTCGTCGTCACGCCGTCGAACGCCTGCATGCGGTCGGCCGGGATCGACTGGCCATGCGCATGCAGGTCGATGAAACCGGGCGCAACCACGAGGCCGGTCGCGTCGATCACCCGCTCGGCGCTGCCGAGGCCAGTGCCGACCGCGGCGATCTTGCCGTCGACCACCGCCACATCGCCGATTGCGTCCATTCCGCTCGCGGGATCCACCACCCGGCCGCCAGAGATCACCAAGCCGCTCATTTCAAAACTCCAAAAAGCAGAAGCCAAAAGCCTCCAAAGGCCCGGCAGCTTCGGAGGGCGAGACCGGCCGCATCGCGCACCGTCCCGGCGCGCATGATGCAGATTTTTGAGAAGACGACCACCGCTGCGGATGCCGATGCTGCATGCTCGTGCGGGAGGTGGATACTCGCAGAAGTGTTCGGCCTGGATGGGGACAATTCCGTTTCCGCAGATCATCCTTGAAATGCCTGTCGCTGCAATTACCGTGTCTCACTTGAGGGGTGCAGTCCGGCGCTGTCACCTACGACTACGTTGTGTCCCTCGCCCTGGCCGGTAGCGTGTGAAGGCGTGCCCATGAGCATCAGTCCTCATAGAGATGTCGGGCGAAACGACCCCTGCCCCTGCGGCAGCGGCAAGAAGTTCAAGAAGTGCTGTCTCAGCTCGCAGAGCCTCAATGAACCGTCACCCGGATTGCGCCGATTTGATCCGCAGGCGCCGGAAGTCGCCCAATCACCGCTTGAGCCGGAGAACGAGGCGACGTGGCGGTATGATCCACTCGTAGAGCCACACCCGGATCAGTGGCTTGCGCTGGACGAACAGGAACGGATTGATCTCGTGTTGGCATATCATCGACGTGCCGGGATCCATCTCCCGCGGGAGCAGTCGCACGCCGTCATTCACGCCATCGTCGAGAACCAGATTGCCGGTGCCGGGCTGCCGGTGAGACGCACGGCGCAGCGGCTGATGTCTGAAGGGCTGGATCGTCACGAAGCCGTTCATGCAATCGGCTCGGTGCTTGCCGGACACCTCAATGAGAGGATGCGGGGCATCAAATCGGGTGATGACTATTTTGCTGAGCTGGAAGTCTTGACCGCGAGGTCGTGGCTTCGGTCCGCCTGACCACGGCGTCAAAGCTACCTTGCGAAAAATGGCGCTCCCTAGGGGAATCGAACCCCTGTTTCAGCCTTGAGAGGGCCGCGTCCTAACCGCTAGACGAAGGGAGCGTGAGGGACAGGACATAGCCGCGAATTTTGCCGGCGGCAAGCCTCGATCGGGCACGAAATCGGCCGATATTCACGGTGAGTGCGGCTCAAGCTTAACGCCGCGACCGACCGGCCGGCCGCTCGCGTTCCCCGCCAAACAAGCCGGGAACACTCACGGCTTCTTCAATTTCTCGATCGCGGCGGCGCCGGCGGCCGGCTCCAGGCGGAACAGGCCGGAGCCCGAGAATGCGGATTTGAACGGTGACGTCGACCGGATCTGCTGGCCGCTGCTGCCCGCAATGGCCTGGTTGATCAGGTCCTGGCCCGGGGCGCCGCCCCGCTGTGTCCCGACGCCGAAATAATAGGTCTTGCCGGCTTCGATCGGGACCTCGACCTCGTAATCCGCCATCGACATCGTCGTGTGGGACGCGATTTTGGTAAGGCCGGGCGCCCGATCGACGACGAAGAACTTCCCCATCTTGAGCGTGCCGACAGGCTTGCCGTCGATCTTGATCTCCGCAGAGGTCGCCATTCCGCCCATCGCGCCGAAAATGCCCTTCTCGCGCAGGAAATAAAGCCGCGCGAGAGACGCCTTTGGCTTAGCCTGGGGCGCCGGTTGTTTAGGCGCGACAAGTCCAGCCAGCCTGATGGGTGCTGCGGGATGCGTGGCCGGCTCCGCGAGCGCCGCAGAGCCAGCGCATCCGAGCGATCCGACGACGAGTGCCGTTGCGACGACGTGCAACTTGATACGTCTCATTCCAACCCCACCCAACGTCCTCTCGCCAAAGCTAGATCAGAAGTTGCGCGGCAGGACAATTCGGACCGGAGAAAGATCCCCAGCCCGCGGACCGCACCGGCGCTACGGCTCGTTGGCGAATTTCAGCTTTCCGGCCGGCTTCAGGGTGTGGGCGTCGAAGGTGCGGATCTCGATGACCCCACCGACGTCCAGCGTGACGACGAGACGATCCCCGGCGACCCCGGTCGAGACGATCCTGGCGCCCTTGGGCAGGGTGGCGGTGACGTCGCCTGCGGTTTCAACCGCCCTTCCCTCCGACTTGAAAAGGCGGTAGCCCACCGCGATCAGGACGGCGCAGATTGCCAGCGCCGTGGTCAACCCCGCGATCAGCATCATCCGCCGCACCCGCGCGAACAGCGCGGCTTGCTCGGGGCTCGGTTCGGGAACAGCGGTATCAGACGTCGTCATGGAAAACTCAGGCTCTGCGCAAAGGTTGGAGATTGTCGTCGCCGGCGACGAGGGCTCGACCCGGCTCGACCGCGTGCTGGCGGCGCGCCTCACCGACCTGTCGCGATCAAGGCTGAAGACCCTGATCCTGGCGGGTGCGGTCAGCCTCAAGGCGGTCGCCATCCGCGACCCCGCTTATCACGTCGCATCCGGCGATACGATCATAATCGACGTGCCGGAGGCCGCGCCCGCGGAGCCCAAGGGCGAGGATATCGCGCTGGATATCGTATTCGAGGACGACGACATCGTGGTCCTCAACAAGCCCAAGGGCCTGGTCGTACACCCCGCGGCCGGCCACGAGACCGGCACCCTGGTCAACGCCCTGATCGCCCATTGCGGCGGCTCGCTGTCGGGCATCGGGGGCGTGCGCCGGCCCGGCATCGTGCACCGGCTGGACAAGGACACGACCGGGTTGATGGTGGTCGCCAAGAACGACCTCGCTCATGCCTCGCTCAGCGCGCAATTCGCCGATCACGGCCGGACGGGAGCGATGCGGCGCGGCTACATGGCCTTCGCCTGGGGCCTGCCCGGCCGCCATCGCGGCACCGTGGACGCGCCGATCGACCGCCACCCGCATGCGCGCGAGAAGATGGCGGTGCGCCAGGGCGGCCGCGAGGCGGTGACGCATTGGGAAATTGTGGAGAGTTTTACCGGGCGGGACGCCAAGCCGATCGCCGCCCTGCTCGCCTGCGAGCTCGAGACCGGACGCACCCACCAGATCCGCGTCCACCTTGCCCATATCGGCCATCCTCTGATGGGCGATGCGGTCTATGGCCCGCATTTCAAGACCAAAGCGAACCAGCTGGGCCTCGAGTCGCAGGCCGTTTTGGTTGCCCTTGGACGGCAGGCTCTCCATGCTTATCTGCTGGTATTGGAGCACCCGAGAAGCGGGGAATTACTCCACTGGGAAGCGCCTCTCCCGGAGGATTTGCTTCTCCTGGAGAAGGCCCTGAAAGCGGCGGTATGACGCAGGCCCTTTAGGAAAAGCGTTACATTACAAAAAGTTATAGCTGCCACACGGGGACGTGACGTCAGCAATCCTTCCCTTTTTGCCTCCCGATGGGGTATATTGCGCCTGCGTTGGAAATGACCAACGCGGAACATCGCAGCTACGGCCGGCTTTAACAAAGCGGTCGTCTGCCTGGCCCGCCGCTATCGGGGGCCTGAACCTTGGAGGGCTTCACAATGGCCCGTACCGCTGCTCTGCCGGTCCTTAATGGAGAATCCGGCCTTTCCCGCTACCTGGGCGAAATCCGCAAGTTCCCCATGCTGGAACCCCAGCAGGAATACATGCTCGCCAAGCGCTGGCGTGAACACGATGATCGCGACGCTGCACACCAACTCGTCACCAGCCATCTCCGGCTCGTGGCCAAGATCGCCATGGGCTATCGCGGCTACGGCTTGCCGATCTCCGAGGTCGTCTCGGAAGGCAATGTCGGCCTGATGCAGGCGGTGAAGCGTTTCGAACCCGAGAAGGGGTTCCGCCTCGCCACCTACGCGATGTGGTGGATCAAGGCGTCGATTCAAGAGTACATCCTGCGTTCCTGGTCGCTCGTGAAGATGGGCACCACCGCGAACCAGAAGAAGCTGTTCTTCAACCTGCGCAAGGCGAAGAGCAAGATCAACGCGCTGGACGAAGGCGATCTCCGCCCCGACCAGGTGGCAATCATTGCCAAGCGTCTCGGCGTCACGGCCCAGGACGTGGTCGACATGAACCGCCGCCTCGGTGGCGACGCGTCGCTCAACGCACCGATCCGCGACGACGGCGAAGCCGGCGAATGGCAGGACTGGCTGGTCGACAATTCGCCCAACCAGGAAGCCATGCTGGCCGAGCACGAGGAGTATGATCACCGCCGTGACGCGCTCAACGGCGCCATGGGCGTGCTCAACCCGCGTGAACGCCGCATCTTCGAGGCCCGCCGCCTCGCCGATGAGCCGATGACGCTGGAAGACCTTGCCGCCGAGTTCGGCGTGTCGCGCGAGCGCGTCCGCCAGATCGAGGTCCGCGCCTTCGAAAAGGTGCAGGCCGCGGTCAAGGGCACGATCGCAAAGGCCGAACAGGCCGCGCTGGAAGCCGCGCTCTAAGCGGGATTTCAGCGCCAGGAATTGGCGGATCGACAAGAGACGGAAAAGCCGGCGGTGACGCCGGCTTTTTTGTTGGGTGTCATCTCACATTCGGTGTCATGCCCCGCAAAGGCGGGGCATCCAGTACGCCGCGGCGGAAGTGGCGAGAGCGAGCTCTCAAACGCACACTCTGGAATACTGGATCGCCCGCTCCAGTGCGCACAAGGCGTGCGATGACAGCGAGCACGCCGCACAAAGCCGCCTCAATAAAACGCCCGAAAATAATCCGCGAGCGATTCCGGCTCGACCTGGTCCTCCAGCTGCGCCGGCGTCTCGTCGAGCAGAGCGCTGGCTTGCGTCTTGTAATCGGCGGAGACGACATCGGGCTGATCGGCGCCGCGGCTGAGCATGCCGCGATAGGCATCGTAGGCCGCCTGCGTGCCCATAAAGATGCAGACGCAATGTTGCGGCTCGGCATAGAGATAGCGAACGTCGCCGCCGTTCCGGTGCATCACGAAACGATGCGGCGGCAGCGCGCGCAACGCCCTCTCGCCCGCGGCATCATTGGCGACCTGCACGCGAAAACCGGCGGAGGCGAGATAAAAGCTGTTCCTGTCGAGGAACGGCTTGCTCGGCGTCTCCAGCGCGAGCAGCAGCGAGGCGCAGAGCGACAGCACGATCGCCGGCATCACGCCGATGGCACGCAGACCGCGCGCGGATACACCAAGCGATGGCGCCGGCCGAAGTTCGACGACCACCCTGCCGCCGAGTGAGACAGCCATCACATTTCCCTCCCCTTGCCCAATGTAGAACCGAGCTTGCCTTGAACCCGCGCAGCCGGTCAACCGCCCCAGATTGACCGGACCGGCAGCACAAATTGAACGGACACCATTGTGTCGATCATCCTGCAATCCACCGTCGGCGGCTTCTCCCCACAGTTCATGCGTAAGCTGCCGCTGGTCGAGCAAGCCATGCGCGACCACGGGCTCGACCCCGCCGAGTTCGTGATCTCCAAGGACTATGCGAGCACGGCGACGATCCCGATCATGGGGCCATTCTTCTTCAACTACAGTGTCTTCTTCGGCGAGGAGACCTTCACCGTCACCGAGCCGAACGACATGGTGTTCCTGGATTACTTCTTCAAACGCGTGCTGGCAGCGGATGCGCCACCGGAATTGCCGCGGCCGCCGGGATTGATGCGGCGATTCTTTGGGTGGATGTCGGAGGCGGTGTGACCGGCAGTGCTCATTCTCCCCAGGTCCGCGCCAGCGTCGCGAGCCAGCATCCTTCGCAATAGCGCGCGTCCTTGTAGTCGATCCAGTTGTGCGCGTAGACGTGGTCGAGCGGGATGTCGTAGCGCGCGCGCAGCACCTTCACGAGGATCTTCCACGCCGCGACCTGCGCCTCGGTGGGGCCTGCGGTGACATCGGGATAGTTGCCGGCGAACTCGACGCCGATCGAATTATCGCGCACCACCTGGCGATAGGTCGGCTTGTTGTCGATGTACTTGTTGTCGTTGCGGTTGGCGCCATCGCCATGGGTCGGCACCAGATTTTCCGCAACCGCCCAATAGACCGTTCCGTCGGTCTCGACCCACACTGTCACGCCGCGCCGCGTGGGATTCTTCGCCTGCTCTGCCGCGCCGCCGCGCGCCGAGCCTGCCGGCCCTTCGGTCTGGTGCACGATGATGTTGCGCCAGGCATGAGCCTTGGCGACGTCGCCCCATGGCGCGAGCCACACGATCTTCAGGCCGGGAATGTCAGGCGTGCCGGACGCCCGCGCGAGCTCTGCGAGCTCAGCGTCGGTAGCAGCGGCGGGAGTGATCAGAAGGAGTGCGGCGAGAACGGCCGCAAGAACGCGAGATATCATCGTCAGGGTCCAATGCGGACCCAACCTAGCACGCCTTTACGCGAATTTGCGCACGGCTTCACTGAAGCCGACCGGCTCCGGCGAAAGCGGCGGAGCCGGATCGTAGACAGCAAGATCGTTCTTGCCGTTCTTTTTCGCGGCATAGAGCGCGTGGTCGGCGTGCGCGATGAGCTTGTCAGGGAATTGGCCGATGGCACGGTCCCATTCGGCGACACCGATCGAGATCGCGATCGGGATATCCTTGGCTGTGCAGCTGGCCGCATCCTGACGGCAAACCTCGAGCACGCGGCGGGCGATCGTGGCAGCCTCACGCAGGGACGAGGACGGCAGCACGACGCAGAACTCGTCGCCGCCGGTGCGGGCCAGCATATCGCCGGGCCTCAAGCGCGTCTGCGCCATCAGGGTGAAGTGCCGCAGGCAGGCGTCGCCGGCGGCGTGGCCATGGGTGTCGTTGATGGTCTTGAAGCCGTCGAGGTCGATCACCAGCAGCGAGAACGGCTCGCCGCTGCGCTCCGAACGGGCACATTCCTCGGACAGGCGCTGCAACAGATGGCGCCGGTTGGCGACGCCGGTGAGATCGTCGAGCAGCGCGAGGTCGGCGACCTCACCCCGCAGCCGGTCCATCGCCATCAGCAGGAAGCCGAAATTGAGTGTCATCGACAGGAACAGCAGCCCCAGCACCATGACGGCATGGGCCTGACCGCCGGCCCTCGCCGAGAAATCGTGGCCGAGCAGATTACCCAACGTCCGGACCAGGAAGATCGCAATGATGGTCACGATGACGATGCCGGACAGTTTTGCACCTGGACTGACGCGGCCCTCCGGCGGCGCAAACAAGAGACGCAGCGCCAGTACCAGGGGCAGGCCCTGCCCAATCGTATAGCTGAGCATGCGCAGCTGCATGTGCTCGAAGCCAATCATGAAGAAAACGATGCCGGCGAGGCTCAAGCATCCCGTTGCGCCCATCATGCGCCATGACACCGGCCGGTCGTAAAAGCGCTGAATGCCCATCGCGGCGAAGCAGCTCGCAGCAATGACGCCGGCCGCGCCGAACAGAAGTGGCAGAGGAGAAGAGATGAACAGGCGCGCCAGTGCGGTCATCGCACCCGCGGCGCCGACGAAGGACGATGCCATCCAGAACCGCGCAGCGGCAAATTTCGGATAGGAGCGCGTCACGTAGGCCCAGATCAGGCCGAGCGCCAGAAAGTTGACGACGAAAACCGTCCAGAGTGTCGGTACGTTCAGCATGACGCGTGCGGCGCGCGCAGCGTCCCGCCCCCCGTCTCTGGCAGCCGTTCGTCCATGACCCGTCCCCGTTTTCTTGCGGGGAAGAATGCGCGGGTTGCACTTAACGGAACCTCACCGCGATCGTCGAAAGCTCGCCTTTGGTTTTGGATTCATGAACGACGCGCGGCGATTGTCGGATCGTTAGGCATATCGCCGGCGACGTATCGCGAGGTGCGCGATGCGGATTCGCGGGCAAAACGCACCCGAAAATGCATCTGAGCTGTGGATAACGTGATGACACAGATATGACGGCACGGGGCAGAGACCTGCGAATCTGCTGAGTTTGTCGTCGAGGATGTTGCGAGGCTGGCCCTCCGCCGAGCATCCCTCGTGTCGCGTTTAACCATGAACCCTTAAGAGGATACTATGGCTAAGAAAGCGAAGAAGGCTGTGAAGAAGAAGGCGAAAAAGGCCAAGAAGGCGAAGAAGAAGTAACGAGGCTTCTTTTTATTTGCCCGGGTGGAGCCTCGCTCCGCCCGGGCTTCGGGTAAGACTGGCTTGAAGGTAGCGGGCGCGAGGCCCGCTTTTTTATTGCCCTGCTGCTTTCCCCTGTCCCCGTTCCTACGGGGAGAGGTTGGGAAAAGACCCTACCGCTCCGCGAACGCGAGCTTCGCGCCCAACAGCGCAAACCCCGCCGCAAAGCTGCGCCGCAGCCAGGCCATCACGCCGGGGCGGGAGATGACGCGCTCGCGCACCGAGGCGGCGCAGAGGCCATAGACGACGAACACGGCAAAGGTCATCGCCATGAAGGCGCCGCTCAGCTCCAGCATCCGCGCCAGCACATGGGTCTCATCCACCGCGATAAACTGCGGCAGGAAGGCGAGGAAGAAGATCGAGAGTTTTGGGTTGAGGATGTTGATCAGGAAGCCCGTGACGATGACGCGGCCGCTCGACCGCTCCTTGATCTTGCCTTCGACCGCCAGCGCGCCCGTCTCACGCAGCGCCTGCCAGGACATGTAGAGCAGATAGAGCACGCCGCCCCATTTCAGCGCGGCAAAGGCGAGTGCGCTGGTGTGCAGCACGGCGGCCAGGCCGAGCATCGCCGCGATCATGTGCGGCACGATCCCGAGTGTGCAGCCGAAGGCGGCTGCGACACTCGCGCGCGAGCCGCGGGTCAGCGCTGCGGCCAGCGTGTAGAGCACGCCGGTACCAGGCGAGGCGACGACGATGAGCGAGGTGAGCAGAAAGGACCAGGACATCCCTGTCCCTACCACCCTCCTCGATCATGGAGAAGTCACGAGGCGGTCAGAGCGCCATCACCTAGTCCAGTGCCAGCTTGCCAAAGCGTTCCAGCGCCTCGCACCACGCTTTCAGCGTTCCGTCGCGAGACCGGCCAAAGCTTTTCGGCCTGGCGCCAGCGCGTCCGGTTGCTGGAAGCGCTGGCGCGTCTCGGCGCCGGCGAGGCCGTGACCTGCGTCGTGCTCGACGTCGGCTATGACAGCCCGAGCGCCTTTGCCATGTTCAAGCGCGAGCTGGGCCGCGCCACGGCAGTATCTGCGCTGGACCGACCGCGAGGTGGTGTTGCGCTAGTTGAGCTGGGCGATTTCAGCCTCGCGCAGGACGTCGAGCGGCGCCCATGGCTTGGCCCAGAACTTTGCACCGATCGGCAAAGGCTGCATGAGGGGACGGCCGGACGTGACGACGACATCGAGCTTCGGATTGCGATCCTTGGCGACGTGCGCGAGCTCGACGCCATTCATGCGGCCGGCAAGCTGCACGTCCGTCAGCATCAGGCTCAACGCGCCGGCATTCTTCTGCAACACGCGCTCGGCGGCCTCGGCACTCTCGCACTGGATAACCTGATACCCGCTCTCTTCGAGCAGGAGACAGAGCATCTCCCGCTGCATGGCGTCGTCTTCAACGATGAGTGCCGTTGCAGGAAATGGCTTTAGTTGTCCCATGGATAGCTCCCAATGCTTGCGCCTCCGTCCAGGTAACGTGAGTTAAGGACACAACTCGGATACGGTTCGGTTCCATTCTGAAAAAATGTAAAGCATAGTTCCCCTGTTTTGAGCTTGACGGGGGTATCCATGACGATGATTCGCGGCGCAGCCGCCATCACGGGAGCGGCGAGCGGCATCGGCCGCGCACTAGCTGTCGAACTCGCGCAACGCGGCTGCGATCTCGCGCTGGCCGATCGCGACGAGGCGGGGTTGAAGACGCTCTCCGCCGAAATTGGCCGGCAGCGTAAAGTGACCGTGCATCGCGTCGATGTCGGCGAGCCCGCCGACATCGCGCATTTCGCGACCGATGCGATCGCTGCGCACCCTTCGCTCAACATCGTCGTCAACAATGCCGGCGTGGCACTGATGGGGACGTTCGAGGAGATCGACCAGGCACAGATGGAGTGGCTGTTCGGCATCAATTTCTGGGGCGTAGTCCACGGCACGCGCGCCTTCCTGCCGCATCTGAAGACGAGGCCGGAAGCGCATATCGTCAACCTCTCCTCGGTCTTCGGCATCATCGCGCCGCCGGGACAAGCGGCCTATGCGGCGGCGAAATTCGCGGTGCGCGGCTTTTCCGAGAGCGTACGGCACGAGCTTGCGGTCGCGGCCAGCCCGGTCAGACTGTCGGTCGTGCATCCCGGCGGCGTCGCCACCGCCATCGCGCGCAATTCACGCGGCGGCGTCGGCGTCACCGACAATGCCCGCCGCGCGCAATCGATCGAGCGGTTCGAGACGGCGGCCAGGACCACGCCGAAGGACGCCGCGCTGCGCATCATCAGGGGCATCGAGAAGAACGAGCCGCGCATCCTGATCGGCAACGACGCCCGCTTCATGGACCTGTTGCAGCGTTTCCGTCCGGCGACGTACTGGGCGCCGTTGCAGCGGAAGCTGGAGAGGATGGCGAAGGGGACGGGGAAGTAGGTTTAGCGCTGGCCGTGCTGCGCCCTCCGCTGTCATTCCCCGCGAAGGCGGGGAATCCAGTACGCCGCGGCTTCTCGATGAGCCGCTGACGTCACGGAATACTGGATCGCCCGCCTGCGCGGGCGATGACACCGAGTATGCCGCTCCTTACTGTACCGCCAGCCGATCCGCGAAATACCCGATCGTCTTGCGGTACACCACCGCCCTGTTCCATTCGCGCATCGCCTCGAAATTGGGTGTGCCCTCGCCGTAGGGCTGGCCCATCTTGAACCCGTTGGTGTGGAGCAGGTTCGCGGTCGAGGCGAGCACGTCGGGGATGCTGTGGCGGAGGTCGACATGGCCGTCACCGTCGAAATCCACGCCGTATTTGATGTAGGACGACGGCAGGAACTGGGTCTGGCCGATCTCGCCGGCGAAGGCGCCGATGAGGTCGCGTAGCGGCAGGTCGCCACGCTGCACGATCTTGAGCGCCGCGAGCAATTCGCCCTGGAACAGATCGGTGCGGCGGCAATCATGCGCGAGCGTTGCCAGCGTGCGGACCACCGGCATTTTGCCGATGTCGCCCTTGCCGAAATCGCTCTCCAGCCCCCAGATCGCGACCAGGATCGTGCGCGGCACGCCGAACTTCTGCTCGATGCGCGAGAGCAGCGCGGCGTGACGCTGGAGCAGCGCCTTGCCGCCATTGATGCGTCCGGGACCGACGCGGGTCGAGACGTACTGCTCGAAGCTCTTGTTGAAGGTGTGGCGCTGGCGCCGGTCGAAGGCGAGCACCGCAGGGTCCGGGGCGACGCCGTTGAGCGCCGTGATGGTCACGCTCGCCGACACGCCGGCCGCCTGCGCCTCCGAGGCCATGCTCGCGACAAAGCTGTTGAAGTCGCCGCCGCAGCGCGCGGCCTGCGCCGAGCCACCGGCGAGACAGACGATGACAGCACTGGCCAGGCCTCGTCCGAGCATCAAGGCGTGTCTCAACATGCGGGAAAATCCTCTGGAGAATCTGCGCGAACGGCAGTGCGCAATCATGCCCGGGAACACCCGGCCGGTCAAAGCGCCGGCTTGCGAGGCATCGCGTCCGTCTCGCGCTATCCTGACGCAGGAGCTGCGACACGAATGAACCTGCAGCGCCTCATCCAGACCAATCATCGAGCCCAGGACGCGCAACGCCGGGATGCGCGCACGGGTTGCGTTGCGGTTTCGTTCCGAAGGGCGCGTCATGGATGCTTCAGCCCCGACGCCAGTTTCCGCTGGCGGCCTGTCCGAGGGCGGGTCCCGGGTCGATCGGCGCATGATGCTGCGCCGGCTCTACCTGAAAGCGACCATCGCTTTCGTCTTCCTGATGCTCTGTCTCCTCGGCATCACCGATCGCTCGATTCGCAGCGACCCGTTCACGCCCGGTCCGGGCTGGATTGAATATCTCTTCAAGCCGCAACCCGATCCCCGTCTGGCCGCCATGCCGGTCGTGCCGATGGGAGTGGCGGGCGTCCTCTCATGGCGGCCGAAATCGACGGCCTGGCTCAGCGAGCGGCCGGTGGGGTTGCCCGACCCGGCGCCGCAAAAGGCTGCCTTCAATTGGCTGGGATTCGAGACCGCCCATGCCGGCGAGCCCGATTTGAAGGTTGCGCCAAGACCAAAATCCGCCGTGCCCAATCAGGTCGAGCCGTCGAAGTCCCCCACCAACGCGGCTCAACAGTCCCCACCGCCGATACCGCCAATCCAGCAGCAGCAGTTGCTCGATCTGGAGGATGCAAAATGGCCCGCGCGGCCTGCGGCTCAAACGGGGGGAATCAGGCTGGTACCCGACCCCAGCTCCGATCCCGATTTCGCGAACCTGCCCGCGCGTCAGCCGTTATCAGAGGCGGCCTATTGGGCCGGATGCGATACAGACGGCAGTTTGTGCTTCCGGCTGGAAGGTATCGACGGCTCCTTCAGCCGGGATGGCGGGCAAAGCTGGAAAGGGTTTCCGACCGACGGCAACCCCGCACCATTCGTCGCGGCCGGGGGAGATCAGTTCGTGCTGGTTCCGGCAGGGGTGATGGATACGCGCGGGGCGCCACAGCAGGACATCATCAACGCACAGGTGCCGTTCGCGCTGTCGGGCTATGTCTTCGATGACGAAATTCGCGGATACTTCAAGACGGGTGTGAACGACAAGCTGGGACGGGGTGTCGGGCAATTCCTGCGGGCAACGTCATCGCGGATGAACTTCTTCGCTCTCCTGCCGCCGGACCAACAGGTCGATCTGCCCAATCGCACCGCCAGGATGTTCACGCTGTTCGCGCAAGGTCGTCTCGCCACCACGACCTTCAAGCTGTTCACGCCACCTGGCCAAGTTGAGCACAACACCCAATTCGTCACGCTTCCGACCAAGGCGAACCTGCGCTCCCTGCACTTCCAGCCCGACCAGCGCTTCGGCTGGATCTCGTCGGGCTGGGAGGACGGTAACGAGGAAGGCCCGCTGCCGGCGGTCTTCCAGACCTCGGACGGCGGCAAGACGTGGGATCGCCTGTGGTATCGATCGCAATTCGCGCCTTGGGTGCTGTTCGGCGCAATCCCGGGATTGGTCATCGCGTTCTTCTTCACCGGACTGGCGTGGCACGACCTGCCCAGCAACAAGGTCGGCGCGGGCATTTCGGCGACGGGCACGTCCGACACGCCGATCGGGTGGAACGATTTCGACGTGCTCGGGATGAAGCCGCTGGCGCTCGCGCTGTCGCGTTTCGTGCGCAACACCAGCACCTCGCCGCCACTGACGATCGCCATCACCGGCCCATGGGGCACGGGCAAGAGCTCGCTGATGAACCTGGTGGCCGAAGATCTGCGCCAGCGCGGCTCGAGCCCGGTCTGGTTCAACGCATGGCATCACCAGAAGGAAGAGAACATCCTGGCCGCGCTGCTGGAAAACATCCGCGGCCAGGCCATTCCGCCGGTCTGGCGCCTGTCGGGCCTGTGGTTCAGGGCGCGGCTGCTCTACGTGCGCGCGGGACGCGACATGGTCCCGCTGCTGCTCGTTGCCGCCCTGATCTTCAGCGCAGCCTGGGCGTTCAAGTGGGGGGCCATCGGCAACTCTCTCGCCGCCTGGCTCAATCCCGACGCCGAGTGGCCGAAGGTCGGGCAATGGACGGAGTCTGCCAGCAAATGGCTCGATCACGCCCTCTTCGTCGGCGCCGGCACATTGCTGCTCGTGATCGTCAAGATCTACGCCACGATGAACCTGAAGCCGTCCGAGCTGATGGCGACGTTGCGCGGCAACTCCAAGCTCGCCGATTTCAGCGCCCAGCTCGGCTTCCGCTACAAATTTGCCAAAGAGTTCGACGCCGCCGGCCGGGCCTTGCGGACCTCGACCAATCCGGGGCTCGTCATCTTCATCGACGACCTCGATCGCTGCACGCCGGCGAACCTGATGGAGGTGCTGGAATCCATCAACTTCCTGACGACGGCCGGACCATGCTTCATTTTCCTCGGCATGGACGAGCCAAAGGTGGTCGAGATCATCGCCAAGCAATATGGCGACGACCAGCAGCGCGCGCGGCAATATCTGAAGAAGCTGCTCAATCTCACCATTCCCGTTCCCGACGTCGACGTCCGCAACAGCATCGGGCTGTCCTCCGGCCACGACGAGCTGCCCGGGGGCACCTCGCCATGGCCGGACCGCATTCGAAAGACCCTTCGCTACGTGCCCGATGTCGGAATCCCCGCGATGGTGCTGCTCCTGGCGATCTGGCTGCTGGCCTCATGGGCCAACAATTTGCAGAGCGTGGTGTCGCCGCCCGTGGCGAAGCCGGCGCAAACCGCGGCAAAGGCCGCGCCTACCGCAGCCACAGCCGCGGACACCGCACCGAACGTCGCGACGCCGGCGACTGATAGCCCGGCGGTCGCCAAAATCACGGTGCCGACGCGTTCGGCCGAAGAGCTCATTCTGTCGCGGCGCGTGCCGCCCTATCTCGGTCTCGCCGTCGCGCTGTTGCTCATCGCGATGCTGGGAGCGCGGCGCATCACCATGGTGCGCGAGGACAAGGTGGAGGACTCCAAGCATTTCCGCGCGGCCCTCGCGATCTGGCATCCGGCCGTGTTCGAGGCCGATCCGACGCCGCGTGGTGTCAAGCGTCATCAGAACCGGCTGCGCCTCCAGGCGATGCGGCTGCGACCGGCGCACGAGACACCCGATGTTCTGGATCGATGGTTCGGCGTCAAGCCTGATGGCGCCGGCGACGCCGACATCAGCGAGCCGACGCTGGTGGCACTCGGCGGCATCGTCGCGCTGTGCAATGACATTCCGGATTGGTCGGTGCAGTCGCCCTCTGCGACTGCAACCGGAGCGCCCCCGCCCGAGCAAGCCGTCATCGCGCAATGCGCCACCGTCTTCAAGGCAAAGTTCTCCTCGGATTGGCCGCCGACGCAAGAGGCCATTGCAGCATTCCGGGCGCTCCGACGCTCCCTTTAGACTGGCCATTCAGAACCCGCCGCAGCGGGCGCGCGACCAACAATCGGCCCCCCAAGCAGCAGAGATACCGATGTCCTCGCAAAATGTCCTCGGACTGCCCGTTCTCGCCATCCTGGTTTCAGCCTGCATCATCGCCCCCGCCGCCGCGCAGACGCGCGACGTCGCGGGCTCTCGCGATTATCCCGGCATCGGCCGCTTCGCCGGCAGCATCATCACCGGTTATGCCGTGAAGGATTTCGATGCGGCGCGGATGCAGGCAGCCGCTTTCAAAGACGGCCAGCCGATCGACGCGCGGCGGCTCGAAGGCCGCGTGTTTCGCATTGCCTATCGCACCAATCCCGGCCCGTCGATTCTGGAAGTCTCGCGCAACTTCGAGACGCAGCTTGCCAAAGCCGGCTTCGAGACCTTGCTCGCCTGCGACACCGACGCCTGCGGCGCGATTCCGTTCACGGAAAGCATCGACACCCTGCCAGTCCCGCAGATGTGGGTCGATGGTTTCAACTACCGCTATTTCTCCGGCCGCAAGACCGAAGGCGGGCGCGAGACCTATGCCAGCGTCCTCGTCAGCCAGAACAACCAGGACATCTATGCGCAGGTGAACGTCGTCGAGCTCGGCGCCATCGCGAACAAGATGGTCGACGCCGCCGCGATGGCCAAGGGTCTTGGCGAGACCGGCCACATCGCGCTCTACGGCATCTATTTCGACACCGACAAGGCCGTGCTCAAGCCCGAGAGCCGGCCGACGCTGGAGCAGATCGCAAAGCTGCTCGCGAGCCAGCCGCAGCTCAACGTCTTCATCGTCGGCCACACCGACAGCCAGGGCGCCCATGAATACAATCTCGATCTCTCGAAGCGCCGCGCCGAAGCGGTCGCAGCCGAACTCGTCAAGAGTTTTCGGATCGCGCAGCCAAGGCTGCGCACCGCCGGCGTCGGCTTGCTGGCACCGGTCGGCTCGAACGCCACCGACGCCGGCCGCGCGCTCAACCGGCGCGTGGAACTGGTGGCGCCGTAATTCCTCCCGTCATTCCGGGTGCGTAGCGCGAGCCTGGAATCCCCGCGCGACTGTGCTTGCAGATCAACGGATCCTCCGATGCGCCATTGCGCATCGCAGCGTGATCTGCGTGCGTTGTAACTCGCAATTCCCGCGCGCGCATTGAGATGTGCAGCGCAAAGTGGAACTCGGTTCGTGCAGTGAATGAGAGCTGGCCGCAAGCATTTGGAAAAGATGCAGCTCCGCGCATTTCGCGCACGTCACGCGAGCTTTCACTGCATTGCGATGGCGGACAAGATGAACAAATTAATTCGAACGCTAAATCATCTCGCGTGAAAGCGTGTTGAAGCAACACGCACGATCGACGCATATCTGGTGCGCACGCTGCGACATCAGCGCGTCGGCGATTTGCCTTGCCATCGCATGGCGAAGGTACTAGACTTCTATCTCAGGTTGTTGCCCTGCCAGCCCCGGGCGACGCTGAAGACCAACAATAAACGGCGGGCTCTGCGGCCCGCCGTTTATTGAGGGTCCGCTTCGGACCTGAAGCGCTTGGCGCTCGATCCCAAAAACAGGCTTTTCAATCGTTTACGCGGTGAAAACCACGGCTATTGGCGTGCGCACGCGCAAAGTTATTTGACTGCCGCCCCCTGATCGACGACAAGCCGCCCATGGCCAAGAAACCCGGAACCAATCCCAAAGGCGAATTCGCCTTCTTCAACGTCTTCTACGAAGACGACACCCAGCGCTCCAACCGCCGCGTGCCCTCCGAATTGCTCGGCGGCCTCGACGGCGACGAACCCGCGCGCAACTTCATCATGGAGCAGGACCGCGAGATCGCCGAAAAGGGCGGCCGCCCGGCGCCCGAGATCAAGCGGATCGAGCGGGTCGGGGCGAAGAAGAAGTAGGCCGACCCAAGCCGGCGCTCACCAGCGCCCGCACCACCTATTCCAGGCAAACAGCAGATCGGCAAACCGGTCATAAACAAACCGCGTGAACGGCAGCGCCACGCGATTGCCGAACAGCGCCGCAAGCCACCCCTCGCCCGGCGTCATCCGCCACAGCGCAACCGCAATATCCGCACCGACGACGAGCCGGCCGGCCTCATCAGTCGCATGCAGCCGCCGCCTGATGTCGTCGAGCGAGGCGGCAAACTGCGCCAGCGCGTCAGGCTGCTCGTTGATATCCCTGAACTCGACCGTCCCTGAACGTACCAGCGCCAGCAGCCTGTTGCGCTGCCAGTCGATGCCGGTGTCGCAGACGGGGCAGCGGGTGTTGTAGTAGACGGTGAGTTGGGGATTCATTATCCAACATCATAGCAGATGTAATGCAGCAAGCGCTGCTGGTTTCGCATCACTGCAATTGAACGACGATTCTTCAATCGCCTCGCGACGCGGCTATGTGCTGGCGAACTTGAACCGTCTGCTCGCTGATCGACCGCGGTCAAACTTGCACAAACGAAATCGGAAAGCATGCGTTATAGCATATCACCAAAACAGAAACGGCGGGCTTTCGGCCCGCCGTTCTCGTTTGGATGGATGCCGGATCAGGCCCGGGCATGACGATCCGAATTAGTTATCCAGGAACGACCGCAGCTTCCTTGACCTGCTCGGATGCTTCAGCTTCCTCAGCGCCTTCGCCTCGATCTGACGAATACGCTCTCTGGTCACGCTGAACTGCTGGCCGACTTCTTCCAGCGTGTGGTCGGTGTTCATGCCGATGCCGAAGCGCATGCGGAGCACGCGCTCTTCGCGCGGGGTGAGCGAGGCGAGCACGCGCGTGGTGGTTTCGCGCAGGTTCGACTGGATCGCGGCGTCGATCGGCAGGATCGCGTTCTTGTCCTCGATGAAATCGCCGAGGTGTGAATCCTCTTCGTCACCGACGGGGGTTTCGAGCGAGAGCGGCTCTTTCGCGATCTTGAGGACTTTTCGTACTTTCTCGAGCGGCATGCCGAGCTTTTCGGCCAATTCCTCGGGAGTGGGCTCGCGGCCGATCTCGTTGAGCATCTGGCGGCTCGTGCGCACGATCTTGTTGATCGTCTCGATCATGTGCACGGGGATGCGGATGGTGCGCGCCTGGTCGGCGATCGAACGCGTGATCGCCTGCCGGATCCACCACGTGGCGTAGGTCGAGAACTTGTAGCCGCGGCGATACTCGAATTTATCGACCGCCTTCATCAGGCCGATATTGCCTTCCTGGATCAGGTCGAGGAATTGCAGGCCGCGGTTGGTGTACTTCTTGGCGATCGAGATCACGAGACGGAGGTTGGCTTCCACCATCTCCTTCTTGGCCTGGCGTGCTTCGCGCTCGCCCTTCTGCACGGAGTGCACGATCTTGCGGAACTCGACGATCTCGAGGCCGGTGAGGGCGGCAAGCTGATGCACCTCGTGGCGAAGGTCCTTGATGCGGTCCTTCTCGATATGGACGAAGTTCTTCCAGCCCTTCGCGGAGAGCTTCGAGACGCGGTTGAGCCAGCGCGGGTCGAGCTCCGAGCCGGTGTAGTTGCGCAGGAAATCCTCGCGCGCGACGCCGTGGCTGTCGGCCAGGCGCATCAGGCGGCCCTCGTACGAGACGAGGCGCTTGTTGATGTCGTAGAGCTGCTCGACGAGGGAATCGATACGCGCCTGGTTGAGGCGCAGCGACTTCACCTCGACGATGATCTCGTCCTTGAGCTTGCGGTACTTGCGCTCCTGGTGCGGCGACAGCGAGGGCCCGTGCGAGGTGCTCTCGAGCTGGTTCTGGATGTCCTGCTCCTGAAGCTTGCGCAGCTTCTTGTAGCTATCGGCGATTTTGTCGAAGATCTCGACGACCTTCGGCTTGAGCTCGGCCTCGATGGCCGCGAGCGACATCTGGTTCTCGAACTCGTCGTCCTCGTCCATGTCGGCTTCGGCGGCGGATTCGCCGGGATCCTTGACCTCGCCGGCCTGGCTGCCGCCGGGGGCGGGCTGCGCAGCGCGGAACGGGGTCGGGGACGGAGGAGCAGCGGGCGGCGCGACATGCGCGGGCGCACCGCCGTTCGCTGCGGCCTGGCCATCGGCCGGCGCTTCGCCGTTCTCACCGTTGGGGCCGGCGATCATGGCGTTGTTCATGCCGCCCTTGGCGTCGGGGCCGGCATAGGTCGCTTCGAGATCGATGATGTCGCGAAGGAAGATCTTGCCTTCGTTGAGCTCGTCGCGCCAGATGATGATGGCCTGGAAGGTCAGCGGGCTCTCGCAGAGGCCTGCGATCATCGCCTCGCGGCCGGCCTCGATGCGCTTCGCGATCGCGATTTCGCCTTCGCGCGACAGCAGCTCGACCGTGCCCATCTCGCGCAGATACATGCGCACGGGGTCGTCGGTGCGCTCGCCCGGCTCGCTCTTCTTGACCTCGGTGACGGCCTTCTGGGTGACCTCGACGAGTTCGTTGTCGGTCTCGTCCTCGCCGCCCTCGTCCTTTTCCTCCTCGTCGCCGCTATCATCGGCCTCGGTGACGTTGATGCCCATGTCCGAGAGCATGGACATGATGTCCTCGATCTGCTCGGGCGAGGTCTGGTCGGACGGCAAAACTTCGTTGAGCTGATCGAAGGTCACGAAGCCGCGCTTCTTGGCCTGCTTGATCATCTTCTTCACTGCCGCGTCGGACAGATCGAGCAAAGGCGACGGCGCGTCCTGGGAGTCCTTCTCCGGCGCGTCCGCTGCCTTGTCGTCTTTTTCCTTGTCCTTCGCCTGCAGCGTCTTTGCCTTGGTGGCCATCCATTGCTCCTAAACGCGCTTCATGCAGAAGGCCGAACGGCCGCCCGCCTGAATTCACTTGAACCTGTTGTTCGACGCTCTCGCTTCGTCAGCACTCGACACGGAAAGGGCGGCGCGGATATCTCTCGCCACCCCGACCTTCTCTCTCGCCGGATTTGCCTAACGCTTCGTGAGCCTCTTTGTCGCAGCGGATGCAGGTGTAGTACCAACAGAGCTTGCGCGGATTCATTCCTGACGCGTCTGTTCTGCCTGCGGCCGCCTGGTGGCCAAAGTGCTACAAGACCGTTAAGCCTCGATTAACCCTGTTTTTGCCGCCAAACCTTGGATTTGGCGAGTCTTTTAGCGGTTCCGGCTCCGGCCGTCCGCATGATTCTTTCATCACACGCTCTTCTGGAACCGGCCCGACAGCTCGCCAAAACCCTCGATCAGGGCCTCGGTGCCGTCGACTTCGCCTATCCGAGCCTTGACGTCACGCAGCCATGCCAAATTGGCCTCGCTGGGGTCCTCCCCCAAGGCCAGCTCGGCGTCCTTCAACTCTCTAAGTAGTGAATGGTACTGCCGATGCAAGGCAACGAGCTGGTGCCAGGTGGCGAGAACGTCGTCCCGGGCGGCGCCCTCGCGGGCACCCCATACCGCCGCGGTGGTGATGCCGCCTTCAACCCTTTGAAGAAGCTGCGAAAATCCCCCCTTCTCGATGTCGGCGCGCATCTTCTCGGCCAGCTCGCCGGGGTCGGGCGAGTGATGATGGTCGTTGGCGAAGGCGGCGATGATGCCGGCCCGCAGCTTATGGGCTTCGGGATGGGCCAGCTCCAGGGCGGCGACCTCCTCGAGGTGGTCGTGCAGCAGCCAGGGATGGTTGATCAGGATTTGCAGGATCAGCGCCTCGCGGCGCGAGATCGCGCTCCGCTGTCCGCGCATGATCGGGCTGGCCGCGAGCTGGGGGCTGGCCGCCTGATAGGGGCCTGAGGGAATAAAGGCAGGACCCGGAGCCCCACGGCGCCCTTGGCCACCGAATCCCTGGCCTCCGAATCGCTTCGCCTGCCCTCCGCCGCGGGGCTGGAAGGCGCGGCCGGAATTACCTTGAAAGTTGCCCTGGAAATTGCCCCGGCCGGCAAAGCCGCCGCGGCCACCCTCGGGCGCGAAAGTGCGCCGAAGCCGCTCGGCAAAATCGTCGCGATAATAGCGCCGCACCACCTCGTCGCGGATGCCGTTGGAGAGCTCCTTGACGCGGGCCTCCAGCGCGGCGCGGCGCTCGGGCGTTGCAAAGTTGCCGCCTTCGAGCTCGCGCGACCAGATCATCTCGGCGAGCGGCTTCGCCGCTGCGATCACCTCCTCGATCGCGCCGCGGCCGCCGGAGCGCACGAGATCGTCGGGGTCCTGCCCTTCCGGCAGCAGCGCGAAACGAAGGCTCTTGCCCGGTGCGAGGAAGGGCAGCGCGAGATCGGCAGCACGATAAGCCGCCTTCTGTCCGGCGCGGTCGCCGTCAAAACAGAGGATCGGCTCGTCCGCCATCTTCCAGAGCAGTCCGAGCTGACTTTCGGTGAGCGCGGTGCCGAGCGGCGCGACGCTGCCTGCAAAGCCCGCAGTCACCATGGCGATGACGTCGACATAGCCTTCGACCACGATCAGCGTGCCGCCGTCATGGGTGGCTTTGCGCGCGGTCTGGTGATTGTAGAGATTGTCGCCCTTGTGGAAGAGCGGCGTCTCCGGCGAGTTCAAATATTTGGCCGGAACATCCTTCTCCAGCGCGCGCCCGCCGAAGGCGATGACGCGGCCGCGAATATCCGTGATCGGAAACATCACGCGATCGCGGAAGCGGTCGTAGGGCACCGGGATGTCGTCGCCGCCAATCAGCAGGCCGGTCTCGACCATGTCCTCGACGGAGATTCCGAGCTTGCCGAGATGCTCCTTCAGCGCGAAGCGGTCGGGCGAGCAATAGCCGAGGCGAAACTGCAATTGCGTCGCCGGCGAGATCGCGCGGTCGGCGAGATAGCCGCGCGCCTTGGCACCCAGGCGCGAGGCCAGCGTCTCCGCGAAATAAGTCGCGGCGAGATCCATGACGTCATGCAGGGTGCGGCGCCGCTGCTCCTGCCGCGCCGCATCGGGCGTCACGGCCGGCAGCGCCAGCCCCGCCATGCTGGCGAGCCGCTCCACGGCCTCCGCGAACGGCAGGCCGTCGGTCTCCATCACAAAGCTGATGATGTCGCCGTGCTTGCCGGAGGAGAAGTCGTGGTAAAAGCCCTTCTGGTCGTTGACGTAGAAGGACGGCGTCTTCTCCTGCTGGAACGGCGACAGCCCCTTCCACTCCCGCCCCGCCTTCTTCAGCTTGACGCGCTTGCCCACGACCTCGGAAACCGAAAGCCGGGCACGAAGCTCGTCGAGGAATTGGGGCGTGAAGCGCATGGCGTCCGTTTAACGCGAACCGTGTGAGTCGGGCTGGGGATCAGGGATATAGGTGCGGTTCGCCTAAAAGTCAGGTTTGTCAGGATTATACGCGCTGTTCACAGCCCCTTCCGTCATTCCCTCACCGTCACCCTGAGGTGCTCGCCTCTTCGGCGAGCCTCGAAGGGCGACGGCCCGGCTGCATCTCGGCCGCCCATCCTTCGAGGCTCCCGGCGCGATGCCCTGCATCGCGCCACTCGCACCTCAGGATGACGGCTCCGGCAGTTCCCCGCATGACGGGAAAAGCTTGAACCTCGCCCGGTTCCACGCTTCCATAGGCCATGTTCAGGACCTTTCGGGGCGGCCCGAGCGGGGGTTGGCGCGTCACCTCGATTTCGCCCGTGACGGGTGAGCCCCTCGCCTTCATGCCGGCGCTGTCGGTGACCGACAGCGAGGCCATTTCATTGCCGCTGGTGCCCTCGCGGAATGCATGGCGGCTGGTCGGCGTCCCCAGCAGCTTGCGCTACACCGAGCGCGCCGAGAAGCAACAGCTCGTCGCCGTGCAGGCCGGGCTCGGCCGGCTGGAGGCAACGAGCGCGGCCCTGATCCCCATCCGCAAGTCGCAGGCCTGGTGGGACCTGACGCAGGAAGAGCGGCGCAAGATCTTCGAGGACAAGTCTCACCACATCGCCAGCAGTCTGCGTTTCCTGCCCGCGATCGCGCGCCAGCTCTACCACTGCCGCGACCTCGGCGGCCCCTTCGACTTCCTGACCTGGTTCGAATTCGCGCCCGCGCATGCCTCGCTGTTCGAGGAGCTGGTCGGGATGCTCAGGCGAACCGAGGAATGGACTTATGTCGAGCACGAGGTGGATGTGCGGGTCGTGAAGGAAGTGTTGTCGGCTTAAAGCGCGATGAGATCGCGCTTTAGGTTTGTTATTGGCGCATGATCTTTCGGAAAACCCGCTACACACTTTCCCGGATCATGCTCTAGTGCTCGAGGAAGCGTCCCGACTCGATCCGCGGCAGGTCCGTGACTGGCCAGTTGTAGACGTAAGTCCAGGCCTTCTCCGTCGCGCCATCCGGGAGCGTCACGTCGACCAACTGACGCAAATATTCGGTCGGCTCCGGAAAGCCTTCGCCGCAGGCCTCGTACATGTCGAGCTCGCCCAGCAGTTCGCCAGGCACGCGCATCTGAAAGAGTTCGCCATGCACGATGTCGGAGGCCATCTCCGACACCAGCAATCCCGGATAATGCTTCACGAGGACGAGCCGGCCCCGGCAGGTGGCCTCACCCAAAAAATCCGCGTGGCCCGCCAGCAGCCGCGCCATCGGATGGTCGAAGCCGCGCATCAGGGTGCCGTAAACGAAAAGACGATCGGAGCTCATGGCCCTCTATAGCCGTCAATCCGCGGCGCGCAAATCGCAGCCGGCTTACAAAACCGCCGCTTCCAGCTCCCGGCTGCTGCGCTGCTCGTCCGAGACCACCCTGATGCTCACCTCCATGACATCGAAGGCGTCCTGGGTGCCGATATAGATGCCGTGAAGCGGGATCGCCTGGCGCGGGTCGCGCGCGACAGCGACGCGGATGAGATCGCGCGTGCCGACGATGCCGTTGGTCGGATCGAACTCGATCCAGCCCGCGCTCGGCAGATAGACCTGCACCCATGCATGCGTCGCGCCGCCGCCGACATGGTGCTGCGCGATGTCGTCCGGCACGAAGATGTAGCCGGACACGAAGCGCGCGGCGAAGCCGAGACGGCGCAATGCCTCGATCATGAACAGCGCGTAGTCGCGGCAGGTGCCGGTGCCCAGCTCCAGGGTATCGAACGGCGGCTGCGTGCCGGGCGCGTGCCGCCTGCGGTATTCGAACTGCTCGCGGATGGCGTGCGTAATGCGGCTCAGGATCTCGAAGGTCGGCGACGGCGCATCAGCGTCGAGAAAGCCGCGCGCCCACTCGCCGATCTTGCCGACGGGATCGGGATATTGCGGTGTCATATATTGGACGAGATCGGGCAATTCCGCGTTGTCATAGACGAACGGATAGAAGTAAGCGGGATCATCCGGCGTCAGCGCGAACTCCTCGACCGGGTCGTGCGCGACGGTGACGTGCCAGTCGAAGGTCAGCCTGTCCGCGCGCTCGTCGAAATCGGCGATCGCGACCGAATTGCCGAATACGTCGTGGATCCAGCGCAGCGATCTCGGCTCGGGCGAGATCTTGAGCTGACTGTCGAGCACGCGCAGATCGTGGCCGTCGCTCGGCCGCAGCATGAACCTGTGCTCACCGAACGCCACGGGACGGTTGTAGCGATATTCGGTCTTGTGATGAATCGTCAGCAGCGGCATCGTCGGGAGATCATGGTGATTTTGGGCAGGCCCTTTTATAGCGATTCTTTGCCCAATTTCCGGGGCGACTGCTTTTTCCATAGGCAATCAGGATGGCTTTCAACACAGCCGAGGCGACGGATCAACTGCTCGGCGAGGGCGATATTCCGCCAGTGCATGAGGTCAATGCAGCAGGGACATCACCCTTCCTGCTCACATCGGACCATTACGGCCGCATTATGCCCCGCGCGCTCGGCGATCTCGGCGTTGCCGAGAGCGAGCTGACGCGGCACATCGCCTGGGACATCGGCATCGCCGGCGTTGCCGATCGGCTGGCCAAGATGCTCGACGCCCATCTGATCGCGCAGCGCTACTCACGGCTCGTGATCGACTGCAACCGCTCACCCGGCGTCGCAAGTTCCATCCCCGTGATTTCCGAAGCCACCACGATCCCGCGCAACGAGAGAATTTCCGAGGGCGAGCGCGCGGCACGGCGGCGCGAGATCTTCGAGCCCTATCATCACCGCATCGATGCCGCGATCGACCGCCGCCTGCATGAGAAGCGGCCGACGGTGCTGGTGTCCTTGCACAGCTTCACGCCCGTCTATGCCGGCGTTGCGCGGCCCTGGCACATCGGCGCGCTCTACAATCGCGACACCGTGCTGCCAAAGCTGCTGCTCAAGCATCTGCGCGCCGAAGGCGATCTCGTCGTCGGCGACAACGAGCCCTATGCGGTGAGCGACCTCAGCGACTACACCATCCCCGTCCACGGCGAAGCGCGCGGCCTCGTCAACACCGGCATCGAGATCCGGCAGGACCTGATCGCCGACCAGTCCGGCCAGCAGCAATGGGCCGAACGGCTGGGAAGGATCTTTGTGGAGATCGGGGTGGAGTTGCGTCGGGAACGGCTGGCCGACTAACCGCCGCGCGTCGCGACGAACAGCGCGAGCGCGGCGAAGATCGCGGCGATGCCCCACAGCAGATAGGCGATGCGGCCCGCGCCGCTTGCGTCGAGCGTTGCCTCGGCTGGATTATCCGGATTGACCCGCACCTCCACGGTGGCGCCGTCCTGATAGCGTGACATCAGCTTGCGCAGCATCTCGTCTGAGCCCGACGGCGTGCCGGTCGCGACGCGCGCGCATTCGTTGGTGTAGCTGACGTTCTGATAATTGTAGGTGTAGGTCACCCGCTTGCCGAACATCTCGGTGCCGCGGCTTTCGCCGGGCTCGCTGGCTTGGTGATATTCCTCGATCCCCGATAGCCTGATCGTGCCCGGCACCACCGGCCAGCGCGTCGCCATCGAGGCCTGCCGTCGCACCGCCCACCCCATCAGCGCGATGACGAGGCCGAAGCCACCGAAACCGACGACGAGGCCAGCGAGATCGGGCCGGCCGATATGATGCGCGAGATAGGCATAGCTCTGGTTGAGACCGAACGCCGAACCGAACACGATGACCAGCACGATCAACGTGCCGATGCCGAGACAGCCCCACAGGCCCTTGGGCAGATCGCGCTCCAGCACGGCCTGATCGGGATGACGCGGATTGTAATAGACGGTAACGGTGCTGCCGGCGGGATATTTTGCCAGCTTCTCGGCGACCTTGAAATTGCCGAGGTCCTCGCCGATCGAGATGCGGTTGCAGCGCATTTTACGGCCGCCGAACGCATATTCGTAGGTTACGTTCGCGAAATTGCGGCTCTCGAGGCGATAGCCCTCCTCGCGATCGGAGTCGGAGACCCTGACCTCGCGCACCTCCGCGATCGAGCGGACGACCTTCCCCGATGTCTGCGGCCAGTTTCGCGCCTCGCGCACCTGCCAGGTCTTGACGATCGCGGCGACCAGCAGCAGTCCGAGCGGTGCGAGCAGCATCGCATAGACGAACCAGGGCAGATCGGGCACGGCCACATTCCTTCGCCAGCGGCACAATGCACGATTGGACGCATCGCCGCCGCGAAGGGTTCAAGCGCGAACCGGCTTCGGGGAAGGTTATTTTGCCCGGATGAGCGCCAGCCAGATGCCGCCGCCGATCATGAAGCCGCCGGACACGCGCGACACCATGCGGGTGCGGCGCGCCGAGAAAAAGCCGCGGACTTGACCGGCAAGCAGCGCGTAGATTCCGTCCGTCAGGCCGGCAAGCACCATGAAGGTCAATCCGAGCACCAGGACCTGCGACAGGTGATCCTTGCTCATGTCCATGAATTGCGGAATGAACGCGCCGAAGAACACCAGCAGCTTCGGATTGGACAACGCCACGACAAAGCCCTGCAGAAGAAAGCCACCGCGAGGGGGAGGCGGCGGCGAATCCGCGTCGACGCCCTCGACCGGAGAGCGGATCAGCTTGATGCCAAGCCACACCAGATAGGCCGCGCCCGCGAAGCGTACCCAGTTGAACCAATAGCCCATCGTCGCCATCAGCGTGGTAAGGCCGACCGCGAGGATGCCAATCACGATCAACAGCCCCAACTGCACGCCGAGAATGTTGGTCAGCGCCGCGCGTGTGCCGTAGCGCAGGCCGTTGGCGATGACGAGGGTGACGATCGGGCCCGGCAGCAGCGCCAGCGCAATGCAGGCGGCGACGAAGGCGAGATAGGCTTGCATGGACATCATGGGAAAGACTCGGCTCGGGGCGGTTTGGGCGCATTAATGCATGGCACTCACTTTCCGTCCAGCGCGGCGAGCCCCCATGTCTTCATCTCCTGCGTCTCCAGGAACACGAGCGCGGCACGCTGCATTGCGCCCGCTTCCCCTCGCCCCCGCACAGCCGCAACGAAGAGATCGCAGCGTCGCGAGACCGCGACTCCGATCGCAGTGTGGCGGGCGCCATCGGGCATATCGAGATCATACTGCCTCGCACGCCCGCGCATCTCGCCGAGACCGACCTCCTCACCCCGCGCGACGGCGGCAAAGCGCGGGCTGATCAGATCGATATCGGCAACACGATCGACCTCGTCGTCATCGGCAACGCCGCGGTCGCAGTTACAGAAGCCGCGCTTGGCGCGGACGTAGAGCTCGGTGCCGGCGCACGGACCGGCGCAACGAAATGCACGCCCGGAGGGCCAGCCGTCGCGGGGAAACGGCCAGGCGATCTCGCGCCAGTGCGCCGCCTCTTCCGCCGGCGGCGTCGCAAGCTGATAGGCACCGACGCCGGACACACCGAGCGCGATCACCACAGCCGCAATCGCCGCCCCGCGCCGCATCCTCAGTTCCTCGGCAGACCGGCTGCGGCACGCGCCGGTCCGGTCAGTTCGAGGATGTGCAGGCCGGTGTTGGCGCGATCCACGATGTAGATGTAGCCGCGGTCATCGGTCTCGACATTGTTGGTCTGGATCGCGACCTTGCAGCGCTCGCCGCCGTCAACGGGAATGCAGCGCTGGTCGGTGGCCTGCGTGATCGACGGAATGAAATAGCCGACCTCCTTCGGATGATAGGGATCGCGGATGTCGAGCACACGGACGCCGGCATTGAAGAAGGCGATGAAGGCAAGCTTCTTGTAATAGACCGGCGCCATGCTCTCGTTCGAGGAGTGCGAGCCGAAGCGGCCGCCTCGCTGACAGAACTGCCCGCTCGCCTCCGGCACGGTGTAGCTCGAGATCATCATCGGTCGCGTCTCGGTGGTGACGTCGGCGAACCATACCATCTGCCGCGCCTCGCCGCATTCGTTGAGGATCGCCTCATCCACGATCATGACGATGTCGCGCGTCTTGCCGTCCTTGTCCTCGGCAAATTCGGCGACGGGCATGTCGAGCATCGGAAACGTCGTGTGCGCGCCATTGAAGGCGGACATCGGCATCCGCGCAATCTCGGGATACCGCAGATTGTCCGGAGTCGGCTCCTTCGGCCCCTCCAGAAGCTTCTCACGATCGACGATCTGCAGGATGCCGCCCTTGTTGGTGCCGTAGCCGAAATAGACGCGGTTGCCGTTCGGCCCGGTCGAGATCGGCCCGTGCAGCTCGGTCGGCACCGCGCCGGTCGAGCCGGGCTCCTGCCCGGGCAGACCGAAATCACGGATTTTTTGCGGACGTGCGGGATCGGAGAGATCATAGACCTGCGTCATGCGCCGCGTGCGCCAGTCCGGCGCGCCCGAGACGAGAAAAGCGATACCGGTGTCGCATTCCCACCAGCTCTTGTGCGTGTCCTTCAGGCCGCCGATCCGCGTGATGAGCACGGGGTTTGCGGGATCGGCGACGTTCCAGATCTCATGCGCCTCGCTGCCGAAGGTGCGCAGCATGTAGACCGCGTTGGGATCGCCCTTCGGCAGGGACTTGCCGTCGCAGACCCGCACCATCTGCGCGCCGCCGCCTTCGTACTTGCCTTCCTGTCCCGGCAAATGCCGCAGATACTTTGGACGCGCGGGATCGGTGACGTCGACGATCGAGGTCCCGTTCGGCTCGGCCTGCCCCGTCATCGGGTTGACGGGCGCAGGCACATCGTCGGTGCCGCCGTGATGACCGATATAGGCGATCCAGCGATCGCCCTGGTGATGGATGGTCGGTTGATACGCACTGCGCGCCTGGAGATCGTTGGTGCCGACCAGCTTCATGTTGGAAGCTTCCGGCGGCGCGCCGATGGTCTGCTTCTGCGCGTGGACCGCGGTGCTGCAGGCGAAAAGGACAAGGCCGGCAGCAGTCAGGACGCAACGGAACATCAAAGTCCTCCCGGAACCAATCTGCGTTGGCTGAGCCTCAAAGCTAGCACGGCCATTTGCAGGCGCCAAAGACACCATCTTGACATGCAACTATTTGGTTGCCTAATATCACGACCATGGATGAGGTCTTCAAAGCGCTCGCCGACGCGTCACGACGGTCGCTCCTGGACAGGCTTCACGCCAAAAACGGCCAGACGCTGAATGAACTTTGCGAAGGCCTGGAGATGACGCGCCAGGCGGTCACAAAACATCTTGTCATTCTCGAAGAGGCCAATCTGGTCACGACCATCAGGCATGGCCGCGAGAAGCTGCATTACCTGAATCCGGTGCCGATCCATCAGATCGGCGAGCGCTGGATCAGGAAATTCGAGCGCGGCAAGCTCGCCGCACTCAGCGAATTGAAACGCCAGTTGGAGAAGCGTGATGAGTAAGCCGCAATTCGTCTATGTGAGCTATATCGAGACGACGCCTGAAAAGCTGTGGGAGGCGCTGACGTCGAGCGAATTCACCAGGCAATACTGGTTCGGCGCCGAAGTCCGCTCCGACTGGAAGGTCGGCTCCCCCTTCGCGCTCACGCTGGACGGCGAAATCACCGATTCCGGTGAGATCCTCGAGGCGGATCCGCCGCGGCGGCTGTCCTACAGCTTCAAGCACCACAAGTTCGAAGAGCTGCGCGGCGAGCCGATCTCGCGCGTCGTCTTTACCATCGAACCGTTCGGCTCGCTCGTGCGTTTGACCGTGCTGCATGACGGCTTCGTCGAGGGCGGCAAATATCTCGGCGCCGTCTCCAACGGCTGGCCGGCGATCCTGTCCGGGCTCAAGAGCCTGCTGGAGAGAGGCCAGGTGCTCGCCATTCCGCGCACGGCGCTCAACAAGGGATTCGACGCAAAATGAACCTCGATCAGTTCAAGCCGCTGACGGTCTACACCATCTACATCGCCTCCACGCCGGCGAAGGTGTGGGAAGCGCTGACCTCGGCCGAGTTCAGCCGGCAATATTTCTTCGGCCTTGCGGTGGAGATGCAGCCGCGACTTGGCGGCGCATTCATCGTGCGCACGCCCGACGGCGCCGAGCACATCTCGGGCGAAGTGTTCGAATACGATCCGCCGAACAAGCTGACGGTGACGTGGAACGTCAACTGGCCTGGTCTGGTCGCCAAGCTCGGCACCACGCTCGTCACCTACGAGATCGAGCAAGCCGGCGAAGCCGTCCGCCTCACCATGAGTGAGCGCCACGACCGCGCGCTCAGCGACGACATCCTCGAAGGCGGCCGCACCGGCTGGCCCGCGATCCTGTCGGGGCTGAAGAGCCTGTTGGAGACGGGCAAGGCGCCGCAGATCAAAATGGCGCCGCCAGCGCAGATGCTGGCGGCGTTGAAGGCGATGGGGATCAAGACGCCGTAGCGGCCGGAATCTGTGCCCTTATTGCTTCTTCTTCGGCGGCGGCGGTTGAATCTCGTCGATCTTGCGACGGCAATCCCCTTCCGAATCGTGCGGGCCCGAGACGAACGTCCCGCTGACCTTGATCGCGTACCAGCCTGACTCCACGCCGAGCCGGAGTGCTTCATCTGTCTTGACATGTCGTGGGGAGAGAGTTTGCATCAGGTGCTTTCAGTTGGCGTTCGATCTCATATCGGAACGCAGTTGAATCTTTCGGGCATCCGCGGCATGGGCCTGCCGCGTCCGATTTACCCGCAGGAATTGATCACATGCGCGACGATCGCAGGTGCGAGGTCGCGACGATTCGGCTCCGCCGGTGCGAGAAATGAGCCATTCACGTCGCGCGCGTATTGTCGTGGCGCCACATGTGCGCAGACACGACCGCTCTTTCCGACATTGGCGCACCGTGCGCGCAATCACTGCAATTAGCTATCGTTTTCTCACCTGCCACGCGCTTTTGAAGCGCCAGATGCCGCTCTCGATCGAATAAGGCCGTCGAAGCCTTGTGTTCGACCGCTTCGTAGCCATGTTGGGAGCTTAGCTACGGGAAAGTCTTTCGTATGAAGCTCCGCGTCGGGTTCGAGATGCAATACGAATTCCCGCAGCCGACGCCCATGATCATGGTGTTGGGCACGCACTTCACGCGTGCCTCCGACGTCCTCGTGCCCGACCTGCTGACCACCAGCCCCTCGGTGACGATCAATCCCTATCGCGACCTCTTCGGCAATTGGTGCAGCCGCATCGTGGCGCCAGCCGGCGCCTTCCGCCTTGCCGGCGATGGCGTCGTTCGCGACAGCGGCCTGCCCGACCCAATATTTCCGAACGCGTTTCAGCATGCCGTCGAAGCGCTGCCGGCCGACACGCTCGTCTATCTGCTCGGCAGTCGCTACTGCGAGACCGATCGCCTGTCGGATATCGCATGGAAGTTGTTCGAGCAGACGCCGCCGGGCTGGGCGCGGGTCCAGGCCATCTGCGATTTTGTTCATCGCCACATCACGTTCGGCCATGAGCACGCGCGTGCGACCAAGACAGCCCGGGAAGCCTACGACGAAGGCAAGGGCGTGTGCCGCGACTATGCCCATCTCGCCATCGCGTTCTGCCGCAGCATGAACATCCCGGCGCGTTACTGCACCGGCTACCTCAGCGACATCGGCACACCGCAGCCGTGGCCTGCTGGAGATTTCGCCGCCTGGTTCGAGGCCTTCGTCGGTGGAAGCTGGCACATGTTCGATCCGCGCAACAACACGCCACGGATCGGCCGCGTGCTGATCGCGCAAGGACGCGATGCCGCAGACGTCCCGATCACCCAGACCTTCGGTCCGAATAAACTGCTTAATTTCAAGGTATGGACCGACGAAATTGCCTGATGACAGACAGTTCCGCTGCGCTCAGCGCTGATGAATTTGCGCGTTGACCGAGATCAGCAAGGGCAAGGCGAGAGGCGAAATTCCGCAAGCGCATAGCGAACGCCCCGCAACGGGCGAATAGTTCGCTGCCGTTGCGTCCGGCTCCCCTCTTACGCCACCGGCACCACCAGCCGCCGGTAAAGATGCCAGGTCGCGTGCCCAAGCACGGGCAGCGTCACGACCAGTCCGAGAAAATACGGCAGTGCCGACACGATCAGCAACATCACGATCACCGCGGCCCACGAGATCATCGGCAGCGGGCTGGTCACCACCGCACGTACGCTGGTCACCATGGCCGTGACGAAATCGACCTCGCGGTCGAGCAGCAACGGAAACGACACCACGGTCAGGGAAAACAAAATCAGCGACAGCGCAGCCCCGACCGCGTTGCCGATGCCGAGGAACAGCAGGCCCTCATTGGTCGTCAGCACCACCGTCATGAATTCCTGGAGGCTCGAGAACGAGGCGTGCAGGCCGAGCAGCAGCGCGATCAGCAGCCGCACCTGATACATCCAGATCACGAACACGAACAGCGTGACGAACGCCATCCAGGCGATCTCGCTGCGTGAGCGTATCGCCGACCAGATGGCGCCAAACGAGACGGCCTCGCCGCGCTCGCGGCGGCGGCTCACTTCGTAGAGGCCGATCGCCACGAACGGCCCGAGCAGCGCGAAGCCGGCTGCGAGGGGATAGACCAGATAGACCATGCCGAAGGCGGTGAGACACAGCATGATGGCGATGCCGCCGCCGGCGTAGAGCGCGCCGAAACACAGCCCGTAGAGCGGCAGCGCCTGGAAATCGCGCAAACCCTCGACCAGCGCTTCGGCGATGTCGGTCGCCGCCACGGGCCGAACCACCGGATCGACTTTGCCCGAGATCGACATCCGCTCCCTCCTGATCTGCCGGCGCGAATTTCGTCGCGCGCGGACCAGCCTTGATATTAGCGCCCCCGCGGCCTGCGCGCACGCGCGCGTTGATGGCGGGTGACGGTATCGCAGGAAGCCGGCAGAGTTTCGTCAGCAAGCCCATTCGGAGGCTCGTTCGAGACACGGCTTCAGAATCTTTCCCCATCGAGGCCTTTTCCGCACGTTGCCTATAGACTGTACGGAGGGTGGTGCCGCAAATTGTACCTTCGAAGCAGCGCACGCGATGACCAGAGTGGACCACCCGACCGATGAGCCTGCGTACCCGGCTACTGATACTCGTCATCGCGGCCATGCTGGTGCCGGCGTGCCTCGTCGGCTTGCGTTTCGTGCAGAACCGGAGCAGCGAGATCAACGCCGCCCTGGCCAATCTGGCGGCGTCCGCCGACGACATCGCGAGCGATCTCGACGAGAAGATCCAGGGCACCGCCCAGCTTCACTATGGCCTCGCCCGTGCCCGCGACCTCGACACGCGCGACAAGACAGCATGCTCGGCGTTCCTGTCGGATGTGCGCGAGGAATACCCGCAGTTCACGGGAATCCTGACCATTGATCCGAACGGCAGCCTGTTCTGCGACTCGCTGCGGACCAACCGCACCCTCGATCTGAATGACCGCGGCTATTTCAAGCAGGTCAAGGGTTTGCAAGGCGTCGTCGCGGTCGAGCCGGTGTTCGGCCGCCTGACCGGACTATCGGTGCTCCAGATCGCCTATCCCGTGCGATCGGATGCGGGCGCGCTGAAGTTCGTGTTGCTCGCGTCCTTCAACCTGAACAAATTCGTAGACTTTCACGACAAGCGACTGCTCGCCGAGAAGGATATCCTGTTTGTCGACAGCAAGGGCACGGTGCTGGTCGCGCCCAAGGGTGGCGGCTGGAGCGAGCCCGTCGGCACCTCGATCGCGGGCTCCGATCTGCTCCGCTTCGCTGCAGCGCCTGATCGCGAGCCGTTTCGGGAGGTCACCGACCGCGAGGGCCACACGCAGGTCTGGGCCGTTTCCCGCTCGCCCTCGATCCGCAAGGCCGGCCTCTATATCCTGGTCGGACGGTCCAAGGACGGGCTGGTCGCAGCCGCGAACCGCCGGCTCTACGAGGACATGGCGATTCTCGCCGTGGCCTCGCTACTGCTGCTCGCCGGCGTCTGGATCCTTGCGACCGTGAGCGTCGGTCGTCAGGTCGGCCGGCTGGCCGCGATGGCAAAGAAGCTCGGACGCGGCGACCTCAGCGCGCGAATTCCGCCGCCCCACCCGCGCGGCGAGCTGGGCGGGCTGATGACCCTGCTCAACGACACCGCGGGGTCGCTCGAGCAGCAACGCGCCGCCATCGCGGACCTCAGCCAGAAGCTCAGCCAATCCCAGAAGATGGAAGCCATGGGCCAGCTCACCGGCGGCGTGGCCCACGATTTCAACAATCTCCTGACCGTCATCCTCGGCAATTCGGAGCATTTGGCCGACCGCCTGGCGGGCAACAAGGAATTGCACCGGATCGCCGGCGACATCGCGACCGCGGCCGAGCGCGGCTCCGACCTGACGCGGAGCCTGCTGGCTTTCGCGCGCAAGCAGCCGCTCCGGCCGCGGGACATCGACATCGCCGGCAAGATTCGCGAGATGGAGCAATTGCTGCGTCGGACCCTGGGCGAGCAGATCGAGTGCGCCTTCACGTTCGAACCGGATTTGTGGCTGACCAGCATCGATCCGGGCCAGCTCGCAACGGCGCTGCTCAATCTCGTGCTCAACGCGCGCGACGTGATGCCGCTCGGCGGCAAGCTGACGATCGAGGCGCGCAACATTTCGCTCGGCGAATCCGACCTCGACGTCAACGGCGAGCCGCGACCGGGTGACTACGTCCTGGTCGCCGTGACCGACACCGGCAGCGGCATGACGGCCGAGGTGGCGAGCCGGGCGTTCGAACCGTTCTTCACCACCAAGGAGGTCGGCAAGGGGACCGGGCTTGGTCTCAGCATGGTCTACGGGTTCGTGCGACAATCGGGCGGCCTCGTGCAGATGCAGTCGGAACCGGGACAGGGCAGCGTCGTCAAGCTGTTCTTTCCTCGCCTTGCCACGCCGGCAAACGAGCATCCGTCGCCTGTGAAACGGATCGTTGCGCGCGAGGGAAGCGAGACCATCCTCGTCGTCGAGGACGACGACATGGTTCGGGCCTATGTCGAGAACGAGCTCAAGGCGCTCGGCTATCGCGTCACCGTTGCGTCGAACGGTCCCGCGGCGCTCGATCTATTGCGCCAGTCCGGCGACATCGACCTGCTGTTCACCGACGTCGTGATGCCCGGCGGCATGTTCGGGCCGGAGCTCGCGAGACAAGCGATCGAACTACGACCTGGGCTTAAAGTGCTCTTCACCTCGGGCTACAGCCAAAGTCCCGTCAAGACCCCCGACGGGGCCGACGCCCCGATCCTGACAAAGCCGTTCAAGCGGCAGGATCTTGCTGCGATGCTGCGGTCCGCATTGTCGGCGCCGTCGGAATAACGTCAGGAGGACAACGCGAGCCGGAGCGCCACGCCAAGATTGGCCGCGAACAGAGCCGCGTCGATGATGAAGATTCTGAGCATCGGTCCCTTCAGCACGGGCCAGTAAGCCACCCCAACGCGCCCTCCGCGCATCAGGACCGGAAGATTGTAGGCGAACTGGCTGAAATGGCAGGCGGCAAAGAACAGGAACAGCGCGAGCTGCGCCTCGACCGGCTGGAAGAAAAGCGGACGCGCAGCCAGAAGATAGAACGACAACAGCCCGATCGGCAGATTCATTCCACCCAGAAACGCCACGCTGGCGGCCAGCGTCGGCGCGATCGGATTGCTGCGCTCTTCGCGCGGCAAGAGGATCTTCAGCGTGTTGCCCTGGGCGATGCTGAACTGGATGAAGGCGCCACCGAACCAGAGCGCGTTGAGGAGCAGGACGAAATCCGAAAGGTGCATGATCATTTTCCGTAGAAGGCTTCGCTGCGCACCACACGGCCCGCATCGTCGAAATCCATGAACTCGCTGGCCCTGACATCGCCGAGTTGCCACCACACCGTCAGTCGCGCGATCACCTCGTCCCAGCTCCAACTGAGTATCTTCAGGTCTGCGCTTTCGACGTGGCCATAGGCCTTCTGCCAATAGGCGCGGATGTTTGCGGCACCGGTGATGACAGGAGAACCGGTCAGCGACAGCGCCAAAGGACTGCGCATCTGCGCATTGTCGGCAAAATGCGCGACGACCGCGTCGATGTCGACCCGGCACCAGCTCGCGCACCAGGACGTAACAAAGCGTTCGGCGGCTGCGCGATCCATTATCTGTCCGCTCATGGCAGAGCCCTCCCCTGGCTCGTAGGCCCGGAAAGTGGCAAAGCTCGCTCTTCATGTCAACTATGTTGACTTTAGAAATCGTCAGGTGTTGTCGGCGATCGCCCCCATGACGGCCATCCATGCCGCCGCACCCGAGGCGCCTGCGCGATCGAACGCCTCGCGCATCACCTTGCGCTCGTGCCCCGAAGCCGTTTGCTCGACCTTCTGCCCCGCAGCCGTGAGGCGCAGCAGCTTGGAGCGATGCTGCTCGGGTGCGCGCTTCGAGGTCAGGAGCTTGCGCTCCAGCAGCAAACCGAGCGGACGATTCAGGGCCTGCTTGGAAATGCCGAGCACCTCGATCAGCGCGCCGATCGCGATGTCGGGCCGGCGTGCCACCACATAGAGGATGCGATGGTGCGAACGCGACAGGCCCTGCTTCGCGAGATAGTCGTCGGCCTCGAGCGTCATCCCGCGCCAGCCGTAATACATCAGCTCCAGCGCCGCATCGAGATCGTGTAGCTTCGCAAGTGATGCGCGGTGAAGCCCCGCGGCTTGAGAGGTCTTTGGCATGATCTGGTTGAGACCCTAACCCCGCGTCCGCAACTCGCGCCGCAGAACTTTTCCCGTTGCCGTCATCGGCAACGTCTCAGCGAACTCCACGAAGCGCGGATATTCGTGCGCGGCAAGCTGCACCTTGACGAACTCCTGGATCTCGCGCGCGAGCGCATCGCCCGGCGCAAAGCCGGGGCGCAGCACGATCCAGGCCTTGATCGATTCCGTGCGGATCGGATCGGGAATGCCGACCACGGCGGCCATCGCCACCGACGGATGCTTCATCAGTGTGTGCTCGATCTCGGACGGGCCGACGCGATAGCCGGCGGTGGTGATGACATCGTCCTCGCGGCTGACATACCAGAAATAGCCGTCCTCATCCTGCACACCGAGATCGCCGGTGAGCAGGAATTCGCCGGCATATTTCTTCGCGGTCGCGTCCGGATTGCGCCAGTATTCGAGCATCGTGCACGGGCACGGCTGCCGCACGCCGACGATGCCGCGTTGACCGCGGGGCTGTTCCTCCCCCTTGTCGTTGACGATGCGAACGTCGAAACCCGGCGTCGCCTTGCCCATCGAGCCCGGGCGGATCGGAAACAGGTTGGAGTTGCTGCCGATCACGAGATTGCACTCGGTCTGCCCGAACACCTCGTGCGCGTCGATGCCGAAGGTCTCGCGCACCCAGCCGAGCAACTCGCCGCCGAGCGATTCACCGCCGGTAAAGATGCTGCGCAGCTTGACGCCGGAATGCTTCACGCCGGCCTGCCGCATCAGTTTCAGCGCCGTCGGCGGCAGAAAGACGTTGCGCACGCCGAGATCGGCCATCATCTGCATCGCCGCCTGCGGCTCGAATTTCCGGGCGCGATGGCCGACCAGCGGAATGCCGTGATACCAGAATGCGAACAGGCCGTTGACGAGCCCGCCGATCCACGCCCAGTCCGCCGGCGTCCACATCAGATCGCCGGGCCGTGGCAGGAAATTGTGACACATCTCGACATTGGGAAGATGACCGAGCACGACACGGTGCGCATGCAGCGCGCCCTTCGGATTGCCCGTCGTGCCTGAGGTGTAGATGATCAGCGCGGGATCGTCGCATGAGGTGTCGACCTGCGTGAAGTCGGGCGACGCGGCCCTCGTCGAATCCCAGAACGATTTCGTGCCCGCGGGCGCACGTTCGCCGACGATATAGACGTTCTTCAGGTCCGGCAGCCGGTTGCGTATTTTTGCGAGCTTCTCCCAGCCGCCTTCGTCGGTGACGATCGCCTTGGCCTGCGAGTTCGACAGGCGGAACTCCAGTGCGTCTTCGCCGAACAATGCGAACAGCGGGATCGAGATCATGCCGGAGCGAAACGCCGCGATGTGCGCGATCGGCAGCTCCAGCGATTGCGACAGGAACACCGCGACGCGGTCGCCACCCGTGAGCCCATCGGCCTTCAGCACATTGGCGAAGCGCCGCGACATCTCTGCGACCTCGTCGAAGGAGGTGCGCGTGGTGACGCCGTTCTCGTCGAGATAGACCAGCGCGAGGCGGCCGGTGCCGTCGGCGTGGCGGTCGCAGCACGCCTCCGCCATGTTGAAGCGACCAGGCAGGTCCCAGCGGAAGTTGCGATAAAGCTCGTCGTAGGTTGCGGCTTCGGTCAGCATGATCCGGCGTTTCCTGGCAGCGTCGTCATGGCCGGACTTGTTCCGGCCATCCACGTTTTTCTTGGCGATCAGTTTAAGGCCGTGGATGCCCGAGACAAGCCCGGGCATGACGGCTGAGGGCGAGGCTACCGCACCGTCGCAAAGAACGTCCTGACATCGCGCACGAACAGCTCCGGCTGCTCGAATGCGGCGAAATGCCCGCCCTTCTCCATCTCGCTCCAATGCGTGATGCGCGAAAAATTCGGCTCCATCCAGCGCCGCACCGGCGTGATGATCTCCTTGGGGAATGCGGCAACGCCTGTGGGCACATTGACCTTCGGCGTGGTCCGGCGCTTGCCAAAGCTCTCCCAATAGAGCCGCGCGGAGGAGGTCGCCGTCTGCGTCGCCCAATAGAGCATGACGTTGTCGAGCAGTTCGTCCTTGTCGAAAATGTTCTCGGGGTGGCCGTCGCAATCGGTCCAGGCCCAGAATTTTTCCAAAATCCAGGCGGCCTGCCCGCTCGGCGAATCCGTCAGACCGTAACCGAGCGTCTGCGGCCGCGTCGCCTGCTGCTTCGAATAGCCGGAATCGAGATCGACATAGTGCTTGAGCCCGGCGAGCGCGCGCTTCTCCTCCGCCGTCGGCTCACCCTCGACCTTCGGCGCCGCGTTGAAGGCGAGCGTAATGTGGATGCCGGCGCAATGCTCCGGATCCTGCCCGCCGAGCGAGGTCGTCACCGCCGAACCCCAATCGCCGCCTTGCGCGCCGTAACGCGCGTAGCCCAGCCGGTCCATCAGCTTCGCCCAGGTCGCGGCGATGCGGTCGACGCCCCAGCCGGTGGCTTGGGGTTTTGCAGAGAAGCCGAAACCCGGCAGCGAGGGGCAGATCACGTGAAACGCGTCCGAGGCATTACCGCCATGCGCGACGGGATCGACCAGCGGCGCGATCACCTTCTGGAATTCCACGATCGAGCCCGGCCAGCCATGGGTGATGATCAGCGGCAGCGCGGACGGCTCCTTCGAGCGCGCATGGATGAAGTGGATGTCGAGCCCGTCGATCTCCGTCGTGAACTGCTCGAAGCGGTTGAGTTTTGTCTCGCGTGCGCGCCAGTCGTAGTCGTTCGCCCAATAGGCACAGATTTCCCGGATCCATTTCAGCGGCGCGCCCTGGCTCCAGTCGTCGACCAGCTCCGCCTCCGGCCAGCGCGTGCGGGCGAGACGTGATTTGAGGTCGGAGAGAATGTCGTCGCTGATGGCGATGCGAAACGGTTTGATGGCGCCGGTCATCGGTTGCCTCCCCTTGTTCTTCTTGTCATTCCGGGGCGCGCGGAGCGCGAGCCCGGAATCCATTAAGCAACGGATTCAAGCGGCGCGATGGATTCCGGGTTCGGCGCTTTGCGCCGCCCCGGAATGACAGTCAGCCCGACAGCCCCGCTTTCACCAGACCGCTGGCCTTACCAAAGTCCATCTGCCCGGCGTACTTCGCGCGCAACATCGCGATCACCTTGCCCATGTCCTTCATGCCGGCGGCGCCGGTCTCGGCGATGGCGTCCGCGATCGCCGTCTTCACCTCGTCATCCGACATCTGCTTCGGCAGATAGGCCGAGATGATCGCAATTTCCTCGCGCTCTTGCGCGGCAAGCTCCGCGCGGCCGCCCTTGTCGTAGAGTTCGACCGATTCCTGGCGCTGCTTGATCATCTTCTGAAAGACGCCGAGCAGATCGGCATCGCTCAGCGGCGGCTTGCCGTTGCCGCGCGCCTCGATGTCGGCGTTCTTGATGGTCGAGTTGACCATGCGCAGCGTGGACAGCTTGCGCTCGTCCTTGGCCTTCATGGCCTCCTTGACCGCATTGTTGATGTCGTCGCGCAGCATGATCGTGATCCCTTCGAATATCCGATGCCTGATCTAGGCCGTTCGCGCCCCCGAGACAACCGGGGGTCCCAGCCATTCGACCAGCGCCCGCACTGTCGCCTCGGGCTGCTCCGGCTGCGGCAGGTGCCCGCAATTGGGCAGCACGACCAGCTTCGCGCCGGCAATGCCCTCCGCCATCTCCTTCGAGAACGCGTTGGGAATGGTGTTGTCCTGGTCGCCCGTCAGCACCAGCGTCGGGCATGTGATCGTTGCCAGCATCGGCCGCGAATCCACCCGCGCGATGATCGCGTTCTGCTGCCGCAGATAACCGTCGACGCCGACGTCCTCGCCCTGCTCATGCACGAGTTGACGGATGGACGCATCGTCGCGACGTGAGTGATGCACCAGCTCCGGAAACATCTCCTCGCGCGCCGCGCGCAGTTCGCCGCGCCTGGCGCGCTCCATCAGGCCGCGGCGGCGCGCGGTCGCCTCGGGCGTATCGGGCCGCGCCTGGGTATTGATCAGTGCGAGTTTTGCCACCCGCTCCGGCGCCTGGCGCATGATCTCGAGCGCGACATAGCCCCCCATGGAATGGCCGGCGAGCGCGAAGCGCGGCGGCGCCTCGCTGAGCACGCGGGCGGCGATCGCCGCCATGTTGTCGTCCCGGATATGGTTGGCAACCATCACCGGGCCGAACCGCCAGAGCGCCGGGATCACCGGGGCGTAGATCCGGGCCGAGGAGGCCAGCCCCGGAACCAGCAGAATCGGGGTGGCGTGGTCCATTATTGCCTCGCAAGCCGCTCAAATTGCCAGAAATTGTGCCGCCAAGCTGAAGTGGCCGAGGCGACCTGTCAAATATGCAAAAACGCATGTGAATCCGCGTTTCTCCGCTTTGACGGCAGCGCCCGCGGGGACTATGAAGCGGGCTTATGACACAATCCGAAAACGATACCGCCTGGCCGGACCATAAACCGACCGCGCTCCTCGTGCTCGCCGATGGCACGGTGCTCGAAGGTTTTGGCCTCGGCGCCGAAGGCCACGCCGTCGGTGAAGTCTGCTTCAACACCGCGATGACCGGCTATGAAGAGATCCTCACCGATCCCTCCTATGCCGGCCAGCTCATCACCTTCACCTTCCCGCATATTGGCAACGTCGGCACCAACGACGAAGATATCGAGACGGTGAACATGGCCGCGACGCCGGGTGCGCGCGGCGTGATCCTGCGCACCGCGATCACCGATCCCTCGAACTACCGCGCCACCAAGCACCTGGACCAGTGGCTGAAGGCCCGCGGCATCATCGGCCTCTCCGGCATCGACACCCGCGCGTTGACCGCGCTGATCCGCGACAAGGGCATGCCCAACGCCGTGATCGCCCACGCCAAGAACGGCGAGTTCGATCTGCATGGCCTGAAGGAAGAAGCGCGCGAATGGCCCGGCCTCGAAGGCATGGACCTCGTGCCGATGGTCACCTCCGGCCAGCGCTTCACCTGGGATGAGACGCCCTGGCTGTGGGACAAAGGCTTTGGCCGTCAGGACAAGACCGAGTTCAACGTCGTCGCCATCGACTACGGCATCAAGCGCAACATCCTGCGCCTGCTCGCCGGCGTTGGCTGCAAGGTGACGGTGGTGCCGGCGACGACTTCCTCCGAAGACATTCTGGCAATGAAGCCGGACGGCGTGTTCCTGTCCAACGGTCCGGGCGATCCGGCTGCGACCGGCAAGTACGCGGTCCCCGTCATCAAGGACGTGATCAAGTCGGGCACGCCGACCTTCGGCATTTGTCTGGGCCACCAGATGCTCGGCCTCGCCGTCGGCGCGAAGACCAAGAAGATGCATCAGGGCCATCACGGCGCCAATCATCCCGTCAAGGACGAGACCACCGGCAAGGTCGAGATCACCTCGATGAACCACGGCTTTGCGGTGGACGAGGCGACGCTGCCGAAGGGTGCGACGCAGACCCACATCTCGCTGTTCGACGGATCGAATTGCGGCATCCAGCTCGACGGCAAGCCGGTGTTCTCGGTGCAGTACCACCCCGAGGCCTCACCGGGTCCGCGCGACTCGCACTATCTGTTCCAGCGCTTTGCCGATCTGATGCGGCAGAAGAAGAGCGCGTAAGACGAACTATCGCGATACATTCTGAAAAGCCCGGGCTCGTCCCGGGCTTTTTCGTCGAAGGAACGTCGTCTCACGCCCCTCGTTGAATCCCTGCTACATTCGTGCAGGAGCCCCGCCATGTCCGTCATCCGCGACAATGCCGAGCCGCTCGCCATCGTCTTCGAGGATGACGGGCTCGTGCCGAACAACATTCTCCCCTTCCTGGTTTACCAGGGTGCGGTGAAGGTCGACTCCAAACAGCCGGAAGAGACAATCGAAAACCTGTTCGAAGCGAACCACTGGGGCGGCACGTGGCGCAACGGCGTCTACGATTTTCTGCATTATCATGCGACGGTGCATGAGGTGCTCGGCGTTGCGCGTGGCAGTGCCCGCGTCCGCTTCGGCGGCGATCATGGCCAGGAGTTGGAGATCAAGGCCGGGGATGTCGCGATTTTGCCAGCGGGCACCGGACATCGGTGCATCCAGGCGAGCAGCGATTTCTGCGTGATCGGCGCTTATCCGCCGGGATCGAAGATGGAGATCACAAGGGCGACGGCGGAGAACCGCGCCAAGGCGTTGAAGACGATTCCGAAAGTCGCGCTGCCTCCGGCCGATCCTGTGACAGGCAAGGACGGGGCGTTGATGCGGTTGTGGCGGTAGCCAAAAAGCGCGGTGCCGTAGGGTGGATTAGCGAAGCGTAATCCACCTCTTCCGTTTCCGCGGAGACAGAATTGGTGGATTACGCCTTCGGCTAATCCACCCTACGCACCGGGCCTTACGCCTCGTTGCCGCCTTCCTGTCTTGTCGCCTCGAACAGGAACCACGTCCTGCGCTCAGTCTCGTCGATGAAGTTTTCCAGGAGGCTTGCGCTGGCGACGTCGCCCGCATCGTCGCAGACTTCGTGCGCTTTGCGCATCGCCGCGGCGACGTGCTTGTTGTCCTGCATCAGCTCGCGCAGCATCTCGCGCGGCGGGACGTAATCCTCGTCATTGTCCTTGATGGTCTGGAGCTTTGCGACCTGGCCGATCGACTTCAGCGTGGCGCCGCCGATCTTGCGGACGCGCTCGGCGAGCTGGTCGGTGGTGGCGAAGATCTGGTCGGACTGCTCGTCGAGCAGCAGATGGTAGTCGCGGAAGTGCCGGCCGCTGACGTGCCAGTGGAAATTCTTGGTCTTGAGGTATAGCGCGAAGGCGTCGGCCAGAAGCACGTTGAGCGCTTCCGAGACCTTCTTGACCGCCGCCGCGGACAGATCGGTAGGGGTGTCGAGGTCGGGCGAGACCTTGCTGGGGGCTTTGCTCACGATAAACCTTCCTGTTAGGACGCGGACATTGACGGCGCGCCGTCGCCCCCCTAACGCAAGGAGGGCGGCGCCGGTTCCTAGATAGGAACCGTTGGGGCGGGATACCATGGACGATTGGATCGATTACTACGACTCCACGCATACGATCTATGTCAGCAAGCTGCATCGCGATGTGCACTTCCGGATCATTGCGCGGGACATCATCGGCTACATCACCTCGCCCGAGGCGACCGTGCTCGACTACGCCTGCGGCGAAGCGCTGTCGGCGAGCCAGGTGGCATCGGCCTGCGGCAAGCTGATCCTCGCCGAGCCCGCTCCGGGCGTGCGTGGCCGGCTGATCGCGCGGTTTGCCCCGAACATGAAAATCCGCGTCCGCTCGCTCGATGACGTCCGCAAGATGCAGGATCAGTCCATCGATCTGGTGGTGATGAACTCGGTCGCGCAATACATGACACCGGACGAACTCGATACCGCGTTCGTCAACATCCGGCGCTTGCTGACGCCATCCGGCAAGCTGGTGCTCGGAGATATCTTGCAGCCTGACGTCGGCATGGGTCGCGACGTGATGGCCCTGCTCAGCTTCGGCCTGCGTCACGGCTTCCTGAAGGACGCGCTGGTCGGGCTGATCAGCACCGCGCTGTCAGATTACCGTCATCTGCGCACGCGCATCGGACTGCAGCGCTACAGCGAGGACGAGATCGTCGCCAAACTCACCGCGGCCGGATTCGCCGCGCAGCGCGCACACACCAATATCGGCCATAATCGCTGGCGCATGACGTTCATCGCGCGGCCACCGCTGGTGCGTTAAGCATAACGGCCGCCTGAGGTGGCTTGTCGCAGCTCGATCGGCAATGATCGGCGCGGCCCGGTGGCGGAAGCGTCTACGCGAGAGCAGTGCATCGCTCTACATCCTGGTTCAAATCCAGGCCGGGTCTCCACGCTTCGCCCCTTCGGGGCTACGCGTGGCGCAGCCACGCAAGACCCGCAGGGGCGAAGCGTGTCCGGCGTAGCTGGAGCGAAGCGCAAGCGTAGACGGACTGCCCGCCTCAACCATCAATCCGCCTCAACCACTTCACACTCCGACAGCAGTTGCAGCCGTTCCGCATCCTTGGCCGCGGAACCGAGCACAGCATCGAGCAAGCCTGGGAAACGCGCATCCAGATCCTCGCGGCGGAGCCGCATGAAGCGGTTAGTGCCGGCCACGCGCGTTTGCATGACGCCGCATTCGCGCAACTTGGCGAAGTGATAGGCGAGGTTGGATTTGCCGGCGAGTGCAGTGAAGTCGCCGCAGCAGAGTTCGCTGCTGACACGTTCCTGCTGGGCCAGCTGGTACACGATCGCCAACCGGATCGGATCGCTCAGGCAATCCAGAACCATCGGCAGCTCGATCTGCTCGCGGGTGGGATGGAGAGGCGTGCGGCTCATGACCCGGAAATCATAGCAAAGCGGCCGCAATGTTCAATAGTTCTTGAACCAATTGACTCCTCAACCGCAGCATTCAATAGTTCAATAAACGTTGAACATAGGGATATTGTCCAATGAGCGTATTCTGGCTGGCTCTCGCAGCCTTCGCGATCGGCACCGAAGGCTTTGTGATTGCGGGGCTTTTGCCGTCGATCGCCTCTGACCTGTCGATTTCGGTCTCGGCCGCCGGCCAATTGGTCACGGCCTACGCCCTCACTTACGCCGTGGGTTCGCCGATCCTGGCGGTGACGCTGAACAACATCGACCGCCGCACCGTGCTGGCTTTGGCGCTGGCGACCTTCATCGCCGGAAATCTCGCGGCGATGGTGGCCTCCAACTACGCCCTGCTGCTGGCCTCACGCATGCTGATGGCGCTGGGCTCCGGGCTGTGCATGCCGACCGCACTCGCCGTATCGATCGCCGTCGCCTCGCCCGAACGGCGCGGCCGCGCGGTGGCGCTGGTGACCTCTGGCCTCACGGTTGCGACCGTGATCGGCGTCCCCCTGGGTAATCTCGTCGGCAGCCTGTTGGGCTGGCGCGCGACCTTTGGGATGGTCGCCCTGATCGGCGCCGTTGCGCTCGCCGGCCTGCTCCTCGGCCTGCCCCGTGGCCTGCCGCGCAACACGGCGTCGCTCAGCGACCGGCTGGCGGTGGCGCGCCATAGCAATGTCCTGATCGCGCTTCTGATCACGATTCTATGGGCGCTCGGCGGCTTCACCGTGTTCACCTATTTCGCGGTCCCGCTGCGCGGCCTCGGCTTCGACGCATCGCAAATCAGCCTTGCGCTGCTGGTGTTTGGCGCCGCGGCTGCGATCGGGAACATGCTGGGCGGAGTCCTGGCCGACCGGCTCGGCACGCTCGCGACCGCGGCCCTCGGGCTCGCGGGGATGGCCAGCGCCCTGATTCTGCATTCGCTGGTCCTGAAGCTGATGCCCGGACAAGCCCATTACGCTGTGCTGGGCACCATCTTCCTCTGGGGTATCTCGGGCTGGGCGTTCTATCCGGCCCAGATCGCCAGCATCATCCGGATCGAGCCGCAGGCCTCGATGATCGCGCTCTCGCTCAACGCCTCTGCCATGTATCTCGGCTTCGCCATCGGCGGGGCCTTAGGGGGCGCGGTGCTGGCCACGATGTCGCCGAACGACCTTGGCTGGATCGGCGGAACGAGCGTTGCCGCCTCGCTTCTGGTGCATCTCGCGCGTGGCTGGCAGGCGCGGCCAAAACCCGTCAAAATTGCCGGTTGATGGGCGTTTTTCGGGGTTTCGCCGCCCCGGTATCTGGTCTATGACCCACCCGCGCGCGAGAGGGAGACCACCGCGCTGTCGGCTCAAGGGGACGCGCGGCAAGCGCGCCCTTTTTTTGTGCCCAAATTCCACTTCGGCGAGAGTTGATGCCCAAACGTACAGACATCACCACCATCCTGATCATCGGCGCCGGTCCCATCGTGATCGGCCAGGCCTGCGAGTTCGACTATTCGGGCACGCAGGCGGTGAAGACGCTGAAGGAAGAGGGCTATCGCATCGTCCTCGTCAATTCCAATCCGGCGACCATCATGACCGACCCGGAATTGGCCGATGCGACCTATATCGAGCCGATCACGCCCGAGATCGTCGCCAAGATCATCGAGAAGGAACGTCACGTCATTCCCGGCGGCTTCGCACTGCTGCCGACCATGGGCGGACAGACCGCGCTGAATTGCGCGCTGTCGCTGCGCCAGCAAGGCACGCTCGACAAGTTCGACGTCGAGATGATCGGCGCCACCGCGGATGCCATCGACAAGGCGGAAGACCGCCAGCTGTTCCGCGAGGCGATGACCAAGATCGGGCTAGAAACGCCGAAGTCGCGGCTCGCCAACGCCTCCGCCCTGAAGAAATCCTTCCGCGACAAGCGTCAGGCTGAACGCGAAAAGCTCTCGGGCGCAGCCCTCGAAGAGCACGATCGGCAGTGGACGCTCGGCGAGGGCGACCGCCGCAAGCGCTATCAGGAATATGCGCTGGGACAGGCGCTGATGGCGCTGTCCGAGATTGGCCTGCCCGCGATCATCCGTCCCTCCTTCACGATGGGCGGCACCGGCGGCGGCATCGCCTACAACAAGGAAGAATTCCTCGACATCATCGAGCGCGGCCTCGACGCGTCTCCGACCAACGAAGTGCTGATCGAAGAGTCCGTACTCGGCTGGAAAGAGTACGAGATGGAGGTGGTGCGCGACAAGAAAGACAATTGCATCATCGTCTGCTCGATCGAGAACCTCGATCCGATGGGCGTGCACACCGGCGACTCCATCACGGTCGCGCCGGCGCTGACGCTGACCGACAAGGAATACCAGATCATGCGCGACGCCTCGCTGGCGGTGCTGCGCGAGATCGGCGTCGAGACCGGCGGCTCCAACGTGCAGTTCGGCGTCAATCCCGAAGACGGCCGCATGGTCGTGATCGAGATGAACCCGCGCGTGTCGCGTTCGTCCGCGCTGGCTTCCAAGGCCACAGGCTTCCCGATCGCGAAGGTCGCGGCCAAGCTCGCGGTCGGCTACACGCTCGACGAGATCGCCAACGACATCACCGGCGGCGCCACGCCGGCCTCGTTCGAGCCGACCATCGACTACGTCGTCACCAAGGTGCCGCGTTTCGCCTTCGAGAAATTCCCCGGCGCCTCCACCACGCTGACCACGTCGATGAAGTCGGTCGGCGAAGTCATGGCGATCGGCCGCACCTTCCAGGAAAGCCTTCAAAAGGCCTTGCGCGGGCTTGAGACCGGCTTGACCGGCCTCGACGAGATCGAGATCGAAGGGCTTGGCCGCGACGACGACAAGAACGCGATCCGCGCCGCGCTCGGAACGCCGACGCCGAACCGGCTGCTCCAGGTCGCCCAGGCCATGCGGCTCGGCTGGTCGAACGAAGAGATCTTCAACTCCTGCAAGATCGACCCGTGGTTCCTCAGCGAGATGCGCGGCATCGTCGACATGGAAGAGAAGGTCCGCAAGAACGGCCTGCCGGGCAACGCCTTCGGCATGCGCACGCTCAAGGCCATGGGCTTCTCCGACGCACGGCTCGCCGTGATCGCGCAGACGACGGAAGCCGAGGTGACGGCGAAGCGCCACGCGCTCGACGTTCGTCCCGTCTACAAGCGCATCGACACCTGCGCGGCCGAATTCGCCTCCCCCACCGCCTACATGTACTCGACCTATGAGGCCCTGTTCGCGGGTGCGCCTGCGGACGAGAGCGCGCCGTCGGACAAGAAGAAGGTCATCATCCTCGGTGGCGGGCCGAACCGCATCGGCCAGGGCATCGAGTTCGACTATTGCTGCTGTCACGCCTGCTTCGCGCTGCATGACGCCGGTTACGAATCCATCATGGTCAACTGCAACCCGGAGACCGTGTCGACCGACTACGACACCGCCGACAGGCTCTATTTCGAGCCGCTCACCGCCGAGGACGTGCTGGAGATCATCGCGAAGGAGCGCACCAACGGGACGCTGCACGGCGTGATCGTTCAGTTTGGCGGCCAGACACCGCTGAAGCTCGCACGCGCGCTGGAAGCCGCCGAAGTGCCGATCCTCGGCACCTCGCCCGACGCGATCGACCTTGCCGAAGACCGCGACCGCTTCAAGCGCGTGCTCGACAAGCTCCGTCTGAAGCAGCCGAAGAACGGCATCGCCTATTCGGTCGAGCAGGCCCGCCTGGTTGCGACCGATCTCGGCCTGCCGCTAGTGGTGCGCCCGTCCTACGTGCTCGGCGGCCGCGCGATGCAGATCATCCGGGAGGAGAACCAGCTCAGCGACTATCTGCTCGGCACGCTGCCGGAGTTGGTGCCGGCCGACGTCAAGGCGCGCTATCCGAACGACAAGACCGGGCAGATCAACACCGTCCTCGGCAAGAACCCTCTGCTGTTCGACCGCTATCTGTCCGATGCCACCGAAATCGACGTCGACTGCCTCTGCGACGGCAAGGACACTTTCATCGTCGGCATCATGGAGCACATCGAGGAAGCCGGCATCCATTCCGGCGATAGCGCCTGCTCGCTGCCGCCGCACTCGCTCGACGCGACGATGATCGGGGAGCTGGAGCGGCAGACCCGCGAGCTCGCGCTCGGCCTCGACGTCGTCGGCCTGATGAACGTGCAATACGCGATCAAGGACGGCGAGATCTACGTGCTCGAAGTCAACCCGCGCGCCTCGCGCACGGTCCCTTTCGTCGCCAAGGTGGTCGGCACGCCGGTCGCGAAGATCGCGGCGCGCGTCATGGCCGGCGAGAAGCTTGCCGACTTCAAGCTGAAGAAGGCGGACTTCAAACATGTCGGCGTGAAGGAATCGGTCTTCCCGTTCGCCCGCTTCCCCGGCGTCGACACCGTGCTCGGCCCCGAGATGCGCTCGACCGGCGAGGTCATGGGCATCGACCGTTCCTTCGCGGTGGCGTTCGCCAAGAGCCAGCTCGGCGGCGGCACGCGGGTCCCGCGCAAGGGTACGGTGTTCGTCTCGGTGCGCGAGAGCGACAAGACGCGCATTGCGGAAGCCGTTCGCGAATTGCATTCGCTCGGGTTCAAGGTCTTGGCGACATCGGGCACGGCGCGCTTCCTGACCGATGAGGGCATCCCGACCGAGAAGGTGAACAAGGTGCTGGAGGGGCGGCCGCACATCGTCGACGCCATCACCAATGGCGACGTCCAGCTCGTCTTCAACACCACCGAGGGCCCGCAGGCCCTCGCCGACAGCCGTTCGCTGCGGCGCGCGGCCCTCTTGCATAAAGTACCGTATTACACCACTCTTTCCGGGGCCGTGGCGGCCGCGCAGGGCATCCGCGCCTATCTGGGCGGGGACCTTGAGGTTCGGACCCTGCAGAGCTACTTTTCGGAAACCTGATCGCGAGCGGAAGGCCGAGCCTTCCGCTAAGTGATTGGCGATGAAGCCACAATGCCCGGAGGAACTGTCCGGCCATTGTGGTTGTTCTGTTCCGGCGCCAAGCCCACATAACGTTCCGGGAGCGGCGTGTTCAGCCCCGGAGCACTGACGAATCAAGGTTGCCGCGCCCTCTGTTTTCGCGGGGCGCGCGATCGAAGGACGAGAGAAGAGATGGAAAAGGTTCCGATGACAGCGAGCGGCTTTGCCGCGCTCGGGGAAGAATTGAAGAAGCGCCAGTCCGAGGACCGTCCGCGCATCATCGAGCATATTGCGGAAGCGCGCTCGCACGGCGACCTGTCGGAGAACGCGGAATATCACGCCGCCAAGGAAGAGCAGTCCCATAATGAAGGCCGCATCGCCGAGCTCGAGGACAAGCTCGCGCGCGCCGACATCATCGACATCTCGAAGCTCTCCGGCGACACCATCAAGTTCGGCGCCACCGTGACGCTGGTCGACGAGGACACCGAGAAGAAGACGGTGTGGCAGCTCGTCGGCGAAGTCGAGGCCGACGCCAAGAAGGGCCGCATCTCCATCACCTCGCCGCTCGCGCGCGCGCTGATCGGCAAGAAGAAGGGCTCGACCGTCGAGGTCGTCGCCCCCGGCGGCGCCAAGGCGTACGAGATCACCAAGGTGGAGTGGCGGTAAATATTTGCCGCTGCCTGTGACGTTTTTGAAAAGGCCGCGCGATCTGCGCGGCCTTTTTGTTTCAACGTGTTGCTGAGGATGTGAGAGGCTCGCACTCTCACTGCTCGTCGTTGCGAGGAGCGAAGCGACGAAGCAATCCAGACTGCCTCTGCGGAAAGGCTCTGGATTGCTTCGCTACGCTCGCAATGACGGAGGAGGCCCTACCTCCGCCCCTTCACGTCCAGCGGCACCGCCGCCTCGTATTTCGAATTGTGCAGCACCAGCGAAGTCCGCACGTTGCGCACATGGGGCGCGGCGGTCAGGTGCGTCACGAAATCCTGGAAGGTCGCCATGTCTGGCGCGACGCATTTCAGGATGAAATCGACTTCACCCGACAGCATCCAGCATTCCCGCACCAGCGGCTCGGCGCGGACAAACTCCTCGAAGGCGCGCAGATCGGCCTCGGCCTGGCTGGAGAGGTGCACGGCGGCAAACACCGTGACGTCGAAACCGAGCTTGCGGGCATCCAGCAGCCCCCGATAGCCGTGGATATACCCCTCCTCCTCCAGCGCCCGCACGCGGCGCAGGCAGGGCGGGGGTGAAATACCAACGCGCTTGGCCAGCTCGACATTGGTGATTCGACCGTCGGCCTGGATTTCCGTGAGAATTTTCAGGTCGATCTCGTCTAGGTTCCGCGACACGTGAATGGAACTCCTGGCTTTTGCAGCGATATCGGGTGGTCTTTCGCAATCCTCATAGCCCAATCGGCGCGGATAGCGCAATTTTATTGCGCGTGCAGCGCAATCGACTTTTGTTCCCTGTTGGAAAAATCCGCCGACAGGCAATGCAATTCTTGCATAGCTCACCAGAAGGCTTAGATTAGCTCTGATATTTCAGCGCCTCCGCGAGGCCTCCTGGCTCCTTCCGCGCCCGCGCTGCAAATCCCCCGTGAAAGGCGTCCATCGAAATGTCCGCTCCTGTTCATGCAAAGGTCGTGATTATTGGCTCCGGCCCCGCCGGCTACACCGCCGCGATCTACGCCGCACGCGCGATGCTCGAGCCGATCCTGATCCAGGGCATGCAGGCCGGCGGCCAGCTCACCATCACCACCGACGTCGAGAACTATCCGGGATTCGCCGACGTCATCCAAGGCCCCTGGCTGATGGAGCAGATGGAGAAGCAGGCGGTCCATGTCGGCACCAAGATCATCTCCGACCTCGTGATCAAGCTCGACACTTCGCATCGGCCGTTCCGCCTCACCTGCGATTCGGGCGACGTCTATCTCGCCGAAACCGTGATCCTCGCCACCGGCGCCCAGGCGCGCTGGCTCGGACTGCCCTCCGAGGCGAAATTCCAGGGCGGCGGCGTGTCGGCCTGCGCCACCTGCGACGGCTTCTTCTACCGCAGCAAGGAAGTCGTGGTGGTCGGCGGCGGCAATACCGCGGTCGAGGAAGCCCTGTACCTCACCAACCATGCCTCGCAGGTCACGATCGTGCATCGTCGCGATCACTTCCGTGCCGAACGGATCCTCCAGGAGCGGCTGTTCAAGCACCCGAAGATCAAGGTGATCTGGGACTCCGCCGTCGACGAAATCTGCGGCACCGAGAACCCGAACAAAGTCACCCATGTGCGCCTGAAGAACGTCAAGACCGGCGCGCTCACGGATGTGAAGACGGACGGCGTGTTCGTCGCCATCGGCCACGCGCCGGCGACCGAGCTCGTGAAGGACCAGATCAAGCTGAAACCCTCGGGCTATGTCGAGGTCGCTCCGAATTCGACCGCCACTTCGGTGCCCGGCCTGTTCGCCGCCGGCGACGTCGCGGATGAAACCTATCGCCAGGCCGTCACGGCCGCCGGCCTCGGCTGCATGGCAGCACTCGAAGCCGAACGTTTCCTGGCCTTGCGCGCCAGCGAACGCGCCGCAGCGGAATAAAGATCATGCCTCGAACACGCGACGGATTTACGGATATGGACTGGGACAAGCTGAAGGTGTTTCACGCGGCGGCGGAAGCTGGCAGCTTCACGCATGCGGGCGAGCAGCTCGGCCTGTCGCAATCGGCAGTGTCACGCCAGGTCTCGGCGCTGGAGCAGGAGCTGTCGGTCTCGCTGTTCCACCGCCACGCCCGCGGCCTGATCCTCACCGAGCAAGGTGATCTGCTGTTCCGCACCGCGCATGACGTCTTCATGCAGCTCCAGGCGGCGCGCGCGAAACTCACCGACAGCCGCGAGCGGCCGAGCGGCGACCTCAAGATCACCACCACGCCCGGCGTCGGCATCAACTGGCTGATCCCGCGGCTCGGCGAATTCACCGCGCTCTATCCGGAGATCCGGATCTCGCTGATCGTCACCGACGAGGAGCTGGACCTCTCGATGCGCGAGGCCGACGTCGCGATCCGCACGCGCAAGCCGACGCAGCCGGATCTCATCCAGCGCAAGTTGTTCGCGATGGGCTTCCACGCCTATTGCTCGCCGGAATACATCAAGCGCTTCGGCACGCCGCGCACGCTGGAAGAGCTCGACTCCCACCGCATCATCACGCTCTCCGACGGCAACTTCGCGCCGCATCTGCAGAACCGCAACTGGCTGATCGAAGCGGGCCGCAACGGTTCGGGTCCGCGCGAAGCCTATTTCAAGGTCAACAACATCCTCGGCCTCGTGCGCGCCTGTCAGCAAGGCCTCGGCATCGCGGCACTGCCCGACTACCTCGTCGAGGAACAGAGCAAGCTGGTGCAGCTGTTCGGCGAATCGGATTCGATCCAGCTCGACACTTACTTCGTCTACCCGGAAGAGCTGAAGACGGTCGCGCGCGTGCAGGTGTTCCGCGACTTCGTGGTGAGCAAGGCGCAGCGCTGGCCGTCCTGATTTCCGCATGTCAGACATGCGGCCTCGACGCTTGCTGCATGCCGCTCGTCAAGCCCATACTGCTTGCACGCTGAGCCTTCGCGTTGCGCATTTGTCCCCCTCCTCCAGTGGCGCGGGAGTTCAGTAATCCCTCTTGGAAGGTGATTGTGTCGGCCTCACGTGGCCAATACCTTAAGCCGGGCCCTCTGGGTCCGGCTTTTTTTCTGTCCAATTTGACCTTCGCCTTCCGCGTGTATTGACAGTTCCACGCATACCCCGCATCATTTACGAATGATCACGAAGTCGTGCGCAATTTCATTCAGGGCATCCGCCTCGAAAAAAGGCCCCCATCCCGGGGCATCGGATTTTTGCGCGCACTAGCTAAACTTCGTCATCGCAGACAATCCCGAAAACCCCGCCGCCTGGACGGGGTTTTTTCATGTGCCCTCCGTCTCAGGTTTTCACGAGAAGGAGATACCCAACATGACCGGTCTTGAAGATCATTTGCACGGGCTGTGGCTGCCGCTGGTGACCCCGTTTCGCGACGGCCGTCTCGACGAGACGTCGCTGCGGCGGCTGACGCGGCACTATTGCGCACAGGCCATCGACGGTTTTGTCCTCGGGGCGACCTCGGGCGAAGGCATGACGCTGCGCGATGCCGAACTTGAACGGCTGGTTGCCGTCGTGCGCGACGAGATGGCGGCGGGACGTCGCAGCATCCCGGTCTGCCTCGGGCTGTCGGGCGCGGATACGTCGCGGCTGAAGGACCGTCTCGACGGGACCGCGGACTGGCCGATCGAAGGTTACCTGATCGCGAGCCCCTACTACGTGCGGCCGTCGCAACGCGGGCTTCTCGCGCATTTCGAGGCGCTCGCCGACCACGCCGCCTGGCCGCTGGCGCTCTACAACATTCCGTACCGCACCTCGGTCAACATCACCAACCAGACCATGCTGCGGCTCGCCGAGCACAGGAACATCGTCGGCCTGAAGGATTGCGGGGCGAGCCGCGAGCAATCCATCGCGCTGCTGCGCGACCGGCCGGAGGGATTTCGCGTGTTGACCGGCGAGGACGCGAACTATCTCGAGGCGCTCACCGACGGCGCCGACGGCGGCATCGTGCTGTCGGCCCATGTCGAGACCGCGACGTTTGCGGCCATCTATGCCGAGCACAAGCGCGGCAACCACGATGCGGCGCAGGCGCGCTGGCACGAGGTCGCCGAGCTGACGCGGCTGCTGTTCACCGAGCCGAGCCCGGCGCCGGCGAAGTACTGGCTGTGGCGCTCAGGCCTGATCGACAGTCCCGAGGTGCGCCTGCCGATGGTGGAAGTGAGCAGCGAGCTCGCAGCGACGATCGACCGCGAGATCGAGCGTCGGATGCAAGTCGCGGCGTAACCGCTCGCTCTCCACTCACGCCCTGCCCCTTCTCCCCTTATTGTGGGAGAGGGGAAGAAGCGCGCCCGATGGTTAACCCCGCCCGAACTCCCTTCGCATCCGCGGCATGGCGCATCCACGCCTCGTTTACGCAAACGCGCCTATCGTTTGCATTCGAAGTCTTCAGGATGGGGAATACCATGGGGCATCGCACCCGGCCTACGGCCGCGCACCAGTTCGCGCCCGCCGATCTCTTGCAGGGAATTCTCGTCGTGTCGTCGTTCGGGTTCTGGGCAGTGATGCTCGGCCTGATGCCGGTGTTGCTGTTTCGGGTCTGGCTCGCCTGAGGCAATTGCCTGCGCGGATGGTTAAACGGACGTCACAAATGCAATCAAAATGCCCGGCGCATTGCGAGCCGGAATCTTAAAACATCCCGTCTAGCGTGATGCCCATAAAGCGAAGAAATCGCGGGGGCGTTTGTGAATAGTCGGAACGAAGTGGCGTCGCATTACGACGCGGCACGAGAGAGCTTGTCCACCGAGCAGAACTTCACCACCGAGGACATCCTCTGGGCCGCCGGCATCTGGTCGGTGATCCTGACGCTGTCGCCGGTGATCGTGTTCTACATGCTGATGGTGGCGTAGCTTTCATCGGCTTTTGTGGAGCACTATCCATTCGGAAAACCGCTTCACGCTTTTTCGGATCGTGCCATCCCCCAAAACGCAAAACGCGCGGAGCTCCGCGCGTTTGTCGTCCGGGGAATGATTGAATGAAAATTATGCCGCCTGCTTGTGCATTGCGCCGGACGCCGACGCCGTGCCGCGAATGGCCTTGACCGAACGCTCGATCGCCGCCCACAGCCTCGCAATTTCCTGGGCTGCACGGCTCTCGGCCTGATATTCCCGCGCGCCTTCGCCGTGGCTCAGCGCCATCAGCAGATCCGAACGGTTGGTGATCTGGCCGCCCCACACCGGTGCACGGAATTTGGCAAGCGCCTCGCGAGCGATGGTGACGATCGGGCTTTCGGCTTCGTCGCGCTTGGCCGGGGCACCATTGAGCACGACCGCGTAGGGCTTGCGCGCCGCGCGGCACATCTGGATGGTTTCCTGCACCGCGTTGACGTCGAACACACCGGGACGCGCCGGAATGACCACCATGGTGGCGTTCTTGATCGCGTCGTCGACGACGGCCGACAGGTTCGGCGGCGTGTCGATCAACACCCATTCATAACCGTCGCGCTTGGCAGCGGAGACGATGCCGCTGACGGAGTTCACGGCCGACTTGATCGGCGGCTCGTTGGTGCCGCGCAGCTTGTGCCACAGCGTCAGCGAGCCCTGCGGATCCGCGTCGACCAGCATGACCTGCTTGCTCGCCTTGATCTGCGCGGCAAGATGTGCGGCCAGGGTACTTTTGCCCGAGCCGCCTTTACGCGATGCGAAAACAATAACGTTCATACCTCTGGCCTCCAGATTGACCCCAGGTCGCGAAAATGAATCACCGCGCTGATTCGTGAAAGAAAAATTTATCAGCAGTTGCCTCGCCGCCACGAAATAACAAAGCGTGTTGGCTTTTGAGTCACACTGCTCGGTGCGACGACGACACGATCTGCAATGAAACGCCTTTCACGCGGGCATTCGTGCGTTTTCGAGGCAGCCGCGCGGGAAAAATCGGAATGCAACCTCGCCGCGCATATCCTCGCGCAACGAACGCGCTCGTAATTGTCGCAGGCGTCCGCACGCGAGCGCGAACAAAAGGAGTCCGGTGGCTGTCGCGTGGCTGATGCTGCGGCTTTCCGACCCGAGGGCTGTCCAACGCTGCAACGCCGCGCACGCGCAAAGCCCATCGCCACCGCATTGACGCCCGTTCACACGCGTCGCACCCGAAAACGCAAATGCCCGGGAGGAGAGACCCGGGCACCCCAGAGTTTCAGAACGGGAACGCGCTGATGCGCGCTCAGCTCGGCTCGGTCTTTTTCTTCTTGGCCGCCTTCGGCGCCGGCTTGGTGCTCTTCTTCGCGGTATGGGGCGCAATGCTGGTCGGCTTGCCGGCCCGCGGCGCGGCGGCCTCGCCCGGCTCCGGACCGGGGCGGAAGAAGGCCTTGCACTGCGGCGAGAGCTGCGCCTTCTTCTTGATCATGCAGGCGGTGATGGCGTCGACGTTCGGCACGAACTCGCCGCACAGCCGCATCGCGTCGGGCGTGCAGGCCTGCTGCTCCTCCGGCGTATAGGCAAAGCCTGTGCCCGGCTGGACCAGGACGGCGAGCGCAATCCCGAAGGTTGCAGCGGCCAAGGATTTTTGAAAGCGGAACGCCGGCATCGATTCCCCCAGGGTGACGAGTCCGGGGAATAGTGGGTGAACGCAGGTTCATTGGCAACGAGGGCTGAGGCGAATACGGCGCGCTGTGCGGTCTCGGCAACAGGGTGAGGTGGCAATGACAGGTCGACCGGCCCAGCACCTGCTCTCCGCTGTCGTCGCCCGGCCTTGTGCGCAATTGCGCACTGGACCGGGCGACCCAGTATTCCACCAGCGCCGAACGTCCCCCGGGACGCCGCGGCGTACTGGATCCCCCGCCTCCGCGGGGGATGACAGTTGTGGGCGGGATAGACCGGGGCCGATCCCCGCCCCAAACCAAAAACTGCGAAAACAACCCCATGCACAGTAGCCATGTCCATGCCAACGCTGTGGATTTCCGGGCGACGCTTGCGGATTTTACGAAATCGCTTTGACTCGTCGGGCAAAACAGGGGCATACTGCCATTCTCGAAAATTGCGCGGGGTCGTCAGCTTCCCCTGAGGTGAGGGTCGCATGGCCACCGTGTTGATTGTCGCGCCGGTGTTCGCCCTGATCGCGGCCGGCTATGCGGCGGTGCTGTTTCGCTTCGTCAGCGAGGGCGCGCACAAGGGCATCTCCGAATTCGCCTTCAGCATCGCGATCCCCGCGCTGCTGTTCCGCACCATCGTCGTGTCGGAATTCCCCGACGTGAGCCCCTGGCGGATGTGGGGCAGCTATTACGGCGCGCTGGCGATCATCTGGATCGCGGCGCTGATCCTGTCGGCCCTGATGCGCGCGCGGCGCGAAGACCGCGAGGACGGCGTCGTGTTCGCGATCGGCTCGGTCTACGGCAACATCGTGATGCTCGGCATTCCCATGACGCTCTCGGCGCTGGGCAACGAGGCCGCGGGGCCGATGGCGCTGATCCTGTCGGTGAACACGCCGCTGCTCTGGCTCTGCGGCATCCTGCAGATGGAGCTGGTCAGCCAGAAGCGCACCGGCTCGCCGCTGTCGGTGATCCGGCCGGTGCTCGCGGATCTCGCGCGCAACCCGCTGATGCTGGGAATAGGTCTTGGCGTGGTCTGGCGATTCACCGGCCTCGGCCTCAACCCGGTCGTCGACCGCACGATCGAGCTGCTGGCGCAAGCGGGATCGCCGGCCGCGCTGATCGCGCTCGGCATCAATCTGTTCCGGTTCGAGGTGAAGGGCGAAAAGCTCAGCATCCTCGTGATGTGCGCGCTCAAGCTCGCAGCGATGCCGGCCGTAGCCTTCGTGCTCGCCAAGCTGCTGGCCCTGCCGCCGATCGCGGCCGGCGTGATCGTGCTGTTCGCGGCGATGCCGACCGGCGCCAACGCCTACATCTTCGCGGCGCAGTACAAGCGGCTGGTGAACCCGGTGTCGGGCGCAGTGGCGCTGGGCACGCTGCCGGCGGCGGTGACGTTGCCGGTGGTGGTGATGGTGGTGGCGGGGGTGAGGTAGGGCGCGATGGCCGCCCCCCGCAACTCGTTGCTGGAATGCGTGAAATTTGACGGCTTTGCCGACCGAGGTAGGTTACCCTTCAATATTGGATACATTAATATATCCAAAATGATATATTTGGATACTTATAGATATTCCATTTAGATTTTATCGGGTACATATAAGTATGCGGAATTGGCATTTCCGTAGACAGATGAGTTGACAGATGAGCGTCAAAACAATCGTTCAACAGCAGTACCGCAACATCGTCGACAGCGCCGCCGCAAGGGTTGCCGGCCTGACAACTCCGCCGGAAGGCTGGCTCCGCACGGCCCGTAGCGCGCTCGGCATGTCGGGCACTGACGTCGCGAACAAAATGGGTGTCACCCGCGCGCGTATCACCAAGGCAGAGCACGCCGAGCTCACCGGCGGCATCACCTTGAAATCGATGCAGGTCACAGCCGAGGCAATGGGTTGTCGCTTTGTCTATGCGATCATTCCGGCATCAGGGCATGTCGAGGATCTCATCACAGCCCAAGCCCGAACAAAAGCCATGGCAATCGTCGGCACAGCCAGCAAGCATATGGCCCTCGAAGATCAGACACTGCCGGACGACAAAATTGCGGAGCAAGTCGAACGTCTCACCCGCGAACTCGCGCTGGAGATGCCTTCGAATTTCTGGCGCGACCAATGATCGGGGATCTCCAGTATCCGGAGGGAGCGACGCCGCTCGATCCGAACGAGCTTGGCGGGTTGAAGCACAAACACGTCACGACGCAAGGCGAACTCGATCAATTGGAGCAGGCCAACATTGAGTCCGGCTTGCGTTGGCTAGGCCGACAAAGGGCTCACGTTCTGACCGACGCCTTTGCCGTCACCTTGCACAAGCGCTTGTTCGGCGACGTGTGGGACTGGGCGGGAACGTTCCGAACGACTGGAAAAAACATCGGCATCGATCCCGTCCACATCCCTGTCGAACTTCGAACTCTTATCGATGACGCTCAGTATTGGGCCGACAACAAGACCTACTCGCCTTCCGAAGCTGCCATTCGCCTGCACCATCGCCTCGTCAAGATTCATCTGTTTCCGAATGGCAACGGCAGGCACGCCCGCATCATGGCGGATGCTGTGCTGGATCGTGTCTACAAGGCACAGCCAATCGATTGGGCCGGCGGATATGACCTTCAAAGGATGAATGAGCGGCGGACCGCTTACATCACGGCACTGAGGGCTGCGGACCAGGATGACATTGGTCCTTTGATGAGGTTCGTTGGTCCGCGCAATGATCTCTGAAGAGCGATAAAATCAGGAAGTCTTGTGCGCCGTCACCGTAATTCTGGTGACTGCCGACAGGGTCATTGAACACGCCGGCCTACGCGCCAGGCCATCTCCCAGAAGTCCGCCTCGAGCCGGGTGGCTTCCTTGAAGATCGCCATCAACTCGGCCTCGCGGGCCGGCGTGGCGTAGAGATCGGCGAGATGATCCAGATGCGCTTGCGCTTTGGCAGCGACCTCCTGGTACGGCGCGCCGGCATACTCGGCGATCCAGACGCGGTAGGCGTTCGTCGCAGCATCCGCATCGGGTCGCCCCGCGAGCCGCGTTGCGATCTCCGCGTACCCGATCACGCAGGGCGCAAGCGCCACCTTGAGGGCCAGCAGATCGCCGCGCATGCCCGCATCCAGCACGTAGCGCGTATAGGCCAGCATCTCGGCCGCCGGAGGGGCCTGTTCAAGGTCGGCCGGGGACAGCCCCCATTCGGCACAGAGTTTTACATGCAGGTTCATCTCGACATCGAGGATGGCCGACAGGCCGCTAGCTGCTTCACGCATGTCGGCAAGCCTCGGCGACTTGTAGACCGCGAGCGCATAGGCGCGCGCAAACTCGATAAGGAACAAATAGTCCTGAACGAGATAGTGGCGAAACGCAGCTTCAGGGAGCGAGCCGTCCGCCAATCCGTTCGTGAAGGGATGCTCGGTGTAGGCCCGCCACTCAACGGATGCTGCTGTCTTGAGACGCTCGAAGAAACTCACAATGTTTTTTTGCCTGGGTTGGTTGGCCATGGACGTCTTTGGGTCGTTATCGATAACGTATTGCGTGCCGAGGAGCTACGGTGACTGCCGGCAAAATCGGCTTTGAGCGACGTTGCGGATAGGGCACTCTCTGCTTCAAGAGTTTTGTGCACTGTTATCGTATTCTTGAGAGAGGCCGCGATGTCCCAGCAGCTAGTTAGAGGACTACTCGTTGCGCTGCTTAGCCTAGCGTTCTGCAATACTGGTGCAATGGCATCGAGCCTCCACACGTGCCCCACTACGGGATCGACGTCTTCCGCCCTGATAGCCACCGAGCCAGTTGATGGGGGGAGTTCGTGGAAACTTCACCTTCCGCAGGGAGAGCTCGAAATGTTCGTCTCAGGTACGACGCTATTTTGCAAGTATGAGGGCGGCACGCTTATCACGAAAGAGGTTGGCAGCGGCTGCGCGCTAAGCGCTCGCGGAGGGAAGATCACGACCCCGCCGCGTTCCGAGGAGTACTGTACGTTTCGAGACAGCTCGGCCCTGAACAAAATGGACTGCTTCTTGGCGTGTCCGTAGTTGCTGTCCTTATCCATTTGCAGAATGCTTGCAGTCCAGTGCACTAACTTGGTGTTGCGGAAGTGCGACCCGACAGATCAAGAGTGGAGTTTTGTGCACTGTCACTGTAATCTAGATCCCGTTTTACCAGATCTCGAAGTTCGATTTTTCGATCAACCTCACCGCCGCCAAGGAACTCGGGATCACGGTAGATCGCGATGACAGCGCACCAAATTGATATCGCCCGATATCGTGGCATTCTGTGCAGCACCGTAACGGACAATAACTTCCGCTTCCGGGCACCGTGTATCTCGAAGTGGTGTTAGGGCAACATAGAGAATTCCAGCACACGTTTCCGGTAGCAACTTCTTACAATGGACGTGTTCATTGCGGCGCTGGCGTTTGGCTCGCCTGCATTTTCAGCAAGCTTTGCCGCGATGCTCAATCATTGTCTCGGAATAACACCCCTCCGGACAGAGTCGTGAATGCAGAGCCGCCGGAGCCAGTTGTTCAAGATCAAACGTCTTCGTTAGTCCAATTGACGGAAAATCTTACCCGGCGTCCGGGACAAATACCCGCTGCGGGCTCCATAGCCACGGCTATGCGTGTTACTAGGCGTCACAATGACTGCGGATTGATGTATGGATGGATCGGAATTTAGTGCACCGTCACTGTAATTCCAGTTATTTCATCTCGGATTTTGAGCTTCCCCAGAGAGCCCACCATCTCGGTTTGTGTTTCCCATTCATTTTACGCTTCCATTCCGCCTCCCGCCTCCGCAACTCGTCCGAGTCGTCGCTCGTCCAAGTGACCCAATCCAACTCCAGCGCGTTTTCGCAGAACGTCCTCAACTCATTAGGAGTGAAGTCCCCCTTCAGCCGATTTGCCTTGTGCGAAATGACCCAGACATTTCCCTTAATATAGCCGAGGCGAGGGTCCTTACGGTCGAGCGTCGGAGAATCGTCAGTATGTTGGCCTATGCCGACCTTAAAAGGAACGCCACGGAGCGGGCAGACTTTTGGAATCTCAAAATCAACCAAGCTAATGCTGAACTCTATCGAGGACTTTCTTGCTCGTTGTCTTGCGCTATAGACGAGTCGGGTCACTACGTCCCAATAGTTATAGGTGCGTTCGCTGACCCAGAAATCCGAAGCATCTAACTTTTCGACCTTTTCCTCGACCTCCCAACCCTCTTGCCGCCAATACTTTGCAATCTCATAATGTCGTTTGTGCAACAAACGCCATCCCCGCGTCGTCTTAATGTAAGACATGGCCTGAGCCCCCACTCTCGCTGAGAGTTCACCCGGTGTAGCACACACCTATCTTGGTGGTCCGACAGCGTCGCCAACGCGATGCTCGTTAGCAGGCATCACTAATCGCTCGAATGCGAAAACCAATGTCGAAGAGGAGATTCCCAACAAGGGCCTTATCGTTTCGACAGCGCCCCTATCTCTTGCTGGCAGACGCCTTTTTTGTCGCGTCAACGACTACAATTTCGCTCGCCTTCTTGCCGGCCTTCACCTGATTTTGCTGAATGGTCTGAATACGAGAAAGCTTGCTGCCCATACCCCCAACGTTGATGATCAAAAACAGCCCCTCCTCAGTCTGCGACGCGGCTTTGTAGATCTCTATCTGAGTCTCATAACCATGCGCGACCGATCCAGTAGACAGCTTGATCTCGACAAGGACGCGGAACGCATATCCGGACGAAAACTTGAAATCGACTGGACCGCCGCCAGAGTGGACCTCTGGCGAGATGTCGAGGTTGTTTGCTTTGCAGTATGAGTCAGCGACTCCGAAATAGACTAGTTGAGCCGACTTCTCGGACCTTGGTGTACTGCCCTCCCACAGAAGATGGGAAAGGTTGTTGTTCTCGATCAGCTGCTTGAATTGCATGGTTATCTCACCGACCACGCGCACCAACTCAGACAATGTCGACGCTGCTGGCTTCGCAATAGTCAGCGGGTATTGTTGAGCGGCCGTAAGCAGGGCCTGTCGAAGGGCCTCAAACCCCTTCTTGTCCTTCTCAAAGTCATAGCCAGTTGGATTGCCCGCCAAAAGATCGCGGATGAGGGTCTGAAAGTGCTGCGGGTCACTTAGGGCGATGCGCTTGAGCGCCGACTTCTTCTGTAAGACTGTCGCCTTTGTTATGTTGCCAATCATTTGATTGACCATGTGGCGCAGCTGCGAATTGAAGCTGACCACTCGGTCGATATCTGCCCAATCAGTGGCGACCGGAAGCTCCCGCAGTATATCTTTGGGCACTAGGAAGATGCCGCTTCCGGCTCGCGTCGGGTTCGCCGGTAGTTCGTACTCTTCGAACTCCAAGAAGAACTTTGAAAGCGGAATGGAGTGGCGGCTGCAGAAATCTGTCGTGATTTTCTCCAGCACCCTCAAGATGGAGTTTGTGGTCAGGTCGCTGATGCTATCCGGACCAACTCCCGCCTCGAACATTCCCATCAAAATGATCAACTCGGGGTTTCTCACTCCCACATCGACGATTTGTTTGGCCGTTGTGAGTATCTTCTCCTTGAGACTATCCGGGCGATCCCTGCCAGACGTTCCAGTCCCCCCATAACCTAAGCAGGTCTCACTGCGCTCGTGCAGCGCAAGCCACTTCATGGCTGCCTTCCATGGGGCGTCACCAGGTCCGTTAGACTCAGCCAGCAACTCTATTATATCCGACATCCGCTTCTCGAATGCCTGAACGCCCGAGCTAGCGAGCACGGGATGCGTACTCATTTTGAGGAGAAGCGGGTCCACAAAGAGCTTGGTGTCCGCGTTTAGTACCGGATCTAATAGGCCCTCGTTGTCAAGAGAGGCCGAAGTGATTCCAAATTCCTGACTGAAGATCTTCGGATTAATAAGCTTCGCCATGCAATATCTTCATGATGCCCAAAATATAGACGATGCTAAGATATCAACCAGGAGTTGACAATGTAAGCCGACGAGCTTCAAGTTCGCGGTAGCAGCAAAGTCCGTGCTGCACGGGGCCAACTGTCGGGGACAGAGTTTCGTGCACTGTCACGACAAGTCCTTGCTATCTAGCGGTGATCGTTCAGCTTCATTCGCGCCAAAACAGGGCGGTGATCCCGACGAGTGCGGACGGCGGCTGAGGCCGAGCTCAGGAGACGCCGAATCGTCCTATCGAGGTCCGGCAATTGGAATGAAAGCGCTGGTACAGTTGGGTGGGCTCGAACCACCGACCTCCTGTTCCACAGACAGGCGCTCTAACCAACTGAGCTACAACTGCATCCTTGCGAGCCGCCCGGGGGCGCCCTTGATAGGGCCGTTTCCAAAGGGGGCTGGACGGGGCGGAAACTAGGTGCAACGGCTGCTTTTGGCAAGGCCGCAAACAGACGAAAAACCTGCGGAAATCACACCCGATCCGCAAAAATCGGGCCGGATGGTGACCATCGGGTGCTACGCGCCCTCGCCACTTCCGGCGATACTCCCCGAGAGGAGAGAACCCTCTCCCGACCTCTCCCGCAAGCGGGAGAGGTGAAGAAAGAAAAACCCGGGCCGTTCGGCCCGGGCTTCTTAATCAGATCAACCTCGGCCCTATCAGACGGCGGGCTTGTACAGCTTCGAGGCAGAGGCCTTGATCGGCTCTGCGGTCTCATTGGCGACGCGCTGGGTGAGCTCGACCAGCTCCTTGGCCTGGGACTGGAAGGTCTCGAGCTGGGTCTTGGCATGGCCCGTCCAGAGCGCGAACGCATCCGACGGCGACTTGGCGCTCAACAGCTCCTGGGTGAAGTCCAGCTGGGCCGACGAATTGGCCTTGATGAACTCGACCAGCTTGGCGGTGTACTCGCTCGCGCCCTTGTGGGCGGAGGTGAACACGGCCTCGACGGTGCCGTTGTGGGTCTCGGCGGCGTCCTTGAACTTGGCGTAGCTCTCGCGGGCCTGCGACACGCCCTTCTCGGCGAACGCACGCATCTGCTCGGGAACCTCGAACGGGATGATCGAGGCAGAAAACGGATCAGTCGCACCTGTCATGGTTGGTCCCTCACGCTAAAAGAAAAAAATGGAGCGAGCCTTCTGGCGCTGCCCGCCGGGCCCCGATCGCAGGCCTACATTCAGCGGGAACGGTGACTGGAACGCGTAGCTGACGGCGCGGCTCTTCCAGTGCCCAGACTTATGGCTGCCTAACATGTCAACATTGTGCACCGCAATGTGATCGAGGGGGTGCGATGCGAAATTTAATCTCGGAGAGGGTGAGGTTCCGGGGTTGGGGAACCGAGGGTTGAGGGCTTTAAGTGTGCGTCCCGAAGGCGGTGCGCTCCCTCTCCCGCTTGCGGGGGAGGGTCGGGGTGGGGGTATCTCCAATCGAGGCCCCCCAAGAGGAGAGAGCCCTCACCCGCGCCTTCGGCGCGACCTCTCCCGCAAGCGGGCGAGGTTGACCGAGTCCGCTGCCCAACCTGTGCCAGACAAGGATCATCTCGCCTGCCCTTGCGCGAATCCTGCGGATGCCGCCGCAGGGCCGCTTGCGGGTTCGGCCGGATTAAGGTTATCGCGGCTTTAGGACGCCCCTCATAGGCTGCGGCCGTGGACCTGCCCGCGCCCGCGGGCGATACTAACCCTTTCTTAAGGTTGCCATTCCCGGCAGCCTTGCAGCCAGACGCGTGACAGCGGGATTTAAAGCCGGTCGGATGACTCATTCGGATTTCCAGTTGCGAGGCGTCGGCGATCCGCGGCTGGCTGTGCACGCGACCTCGTCCCTGCCCGTCTGGCTCTGGTCGATCGACGGCACGCGCGTGCTCTGGGCCAATCCGGTCGGCGCGAAACTGTTCGGCGCGGCCAATGCCACCGTGCTCACCGAGAAGATTTTCAGTCCCGCCGACGGCCATCGCCGCCAGATCGTCCGGCTCGCCCGCCAGCTGCCGGCGAACGGCGCGGTCAGGCTCGAACGACTGCGCGGCTTCGGCGCGAAGCTCGGCATGCTGATGACCTGCGCCTGCGCGCGGCTGGATTTTGCCGACGGCAGTCACGGCGTGCTGGTCAGCGCGATGGATCCGGCATTGCGCACCATGCCGCTGATCGAACGGCTGCATCGTCTCGTCGACGGCGCGACGGTGCCGATGGCGGCATTCGCGCCCGACGGCATGTTTGCCGGCGCAAGTGAAGCCGCCCGCGCGCTGCTCGGCTTTCGCGATCTCGGCGAGGCCGGGCTCGAACAGGCGCGCAGCGATGCGCTTCGCGACGGCCGCGCCGAGACGCCTGTCGGCATCGGCCAAATGGTGCTGCAACGGGTCGGCAGCGGCGACGATGTCGGCCTGGTCGCACTGATCGAGCCGGCTGTGCAACAGCCGGCAGACGCAGTGACGGACACCGCGCCGGACATTGCCGAGCCCGTTGCGCGCGAGGAGATTGCCGCCGCGCCCGAAGCTGCGCCAACCGAGCCTGCTGCGGCCGCCGTGCCGGACGATGCGCAGCCTGCACCGTCGCACGCGGCGCCCTCCGGAATTACTTTTTTCGACGCTTTCGCCGAACCGGCCGAGCCGAGCGTGAGTGCGCCGGCGGCGGAGATCGTCACGATCCCGGACGCCGTGAAGGACGCGGCCGAACAGCCCGTTCGCGACACCATCCCCGAAGCGCCCGCGCCTGAAACTCCGGTTGAAAACCTTGGCCAAGCCATCGTGTCGCCGCAGGCCGCGCCGATCACATTCGCCATGGTCGAGCCGCACTCAGCAGAGCCGCCCGCACCGCGCCAGCATCCGCTGCGCTTCCTGTGGCAGATGGATGCGGAGGGCCGCTTCGTGCTGGCGTCCAGCGAATTCATCCGCCTGATGGGCGCGCACACCGCGGCCGGATTCGGCCGGCCTTGGCGCGAGATCGACAACGAATTTTCGCTCGACCCCGAGGGGCGCGTCGCGCAGGCGCTCGCGAGCCACGACACCTGGGCCGGGATCACCGTGAACTGGCCGGCCGATGGCGGCGAGCATCTGCCGGTCGAGTTGGCGGGCCTGCCGGTCTACGACCACGCGCGCAATTTTGCGGGCTTCCGGGGCTTCGGTGTCTGCCGCGATCTCGACGGCCTCAACCGGCTCGATGCGCTCAGGCGATACGAGCTGTTCGTCGCGCCGCCGGCACAGCACGGCCTGTCCGCCGACATCGTCGCGCCGGATCCTGAGCCGGAGCCCGAAGCCAAGGCAGAGGCGCCGCCTCCGCCGATCGCGCCGCCTGAGCCTGAGCCAATACCTGAGCCCATTGCCGAACTGCCCGAAGCCACATCCGACGCGAATTCACATCCAACCGAGCCCGAAACGTCAGTGGACACGCCCGTGGAAACGCCTCCGAATGTCGTGCCGTTCCGCCCCGGCGGTGATGTCAGATCACTCGGTGATCCGAGAGCGCCGACGCTGACGCCTGTCGAGAACAGCGCGTTCAACGAGCTCGCGCGGCAATTGTCCGAGCGCCTCGAACGTGAGCGCGAGACGATCTCGGCCAGTGCGGCCGAACCGCCGGCCATTGAGTTCACGCCCGAGGCGCCGCTGCCCGAGCCTGAGGCGCCGCAAGCCGCGCAGCCGCCGCACGCGCCCGCGGAATGGCTGACCGAACCCGCGCCGCCCGCACAGGGCCATAGCCTGCGCGACCGTGCGCTGCTCGACCTCGTGCCGACGGGCATGCTGATCTACCGGCTCGACCGGCTGCTCTACGCCAATCCGGCGTTCCTCGCGCGCATGGGCTATGCCAGCCTGAACGCGCTGGAAGAGGCCGGCGGGCTCGATGCGCTCTATGTCGAGCCGGGTGTGTCCGCGGCCAGCAGCACGTCGCAAGCCGGCACGCCCGTGACGATCAGCGCGACCGTTGCCAATGGCGAGGCGCCGCTGCCGACCACGGAAGCGCATCTGCATACGATCGACTGGGACGGCGCGAGCGCGCATGCGCTGATCTGCGCGCTGCCGCAAGCGACGATGGTGGCTGCGCCTGTCGTCGCGCCGCCCGTCGCCGTCGAGCCCGTCGAGCCCGTCGTCGCCGAAATCTTTCCCTTCGCGCCCGAACTCGAGTCCGAGGCCGGCGATGCCGATGCGGAAGATCTCGCCGCGATCCTCGACACCACGGCCGAGGGCATCGTGATGTTCGATGCCGAAGGCAACATCCACGCCTGCAACCGCAGCGCCGAGGCGCTGTTCGGCTATGACGGCGAAACGCTGATGCAGCAGAATCTGGTGACGCTGTTCGCGCCCGAGAGCCAGCAGATCGTCGCCGACTATCTGGAAAACCTGAAGAGCCAGGACATCGCGAGCCTGCTCGACCACGGCCGCGAGGTGCTGGGCCGCGAGAAGAAGGGCGGCGTGCTGCCGCTCGCCATGATCATGGGCCGCACCCGGCCCGACGGCCCGAACTTCTTCGCCGTGTTCCGCGACCTCTCGCAGAGCAAGAAGGGCGAAAGCGAGCTGAAGCAGGCGCGGCTGCTCGCCGGCGGCGCGGCCAACGCCAAGGCCGACATGCTGGCGCGGATCAGCCACGAGATCCGCACGCCGCTCAACGCCATCATCGGGTTTTCAGAGGTGATGATCTCGGAGCGCTTCGGCACGCTCGGCAACGAGCGCTACGGCGAATACATGAAGGACATCCGCGCCTCCGGCGAGCGCGTCATCGCCATCATCGACGATCTGCTGGAGCTGTCGCGGATCGAGACCGGCAAGCTCGACCTCAACTTCGCCAACCTCAACCTCAACGACCTGGTCGAGGCCTGCGTCGTGGTGATGCAGCCGCAGGCCAACCGCGAGCGCATCATCATCCGCACCTCGCTCGCACACGCGCTGCCGCAGGTGGCGGCCGACGCGCGCGCGATGCGGCAGATCACCATGAATTTGATCTCGAACTCGATCCGGCTGGCCAGTGCCGGCGGCCAGGTCATCGTCTCGACCGCGATCACCGACCGCGGCGAAGTGTGCTTGCGCATCCGCGACACCGGCCATGGCCTGAGCGAGCGCGAGGTCGCCGCCGCGATGGAGCCGTTCCGCACGCCGCCGCCCGGCGATGCCGCGGACAATTCGGCGCTCAGCCTGTCGCTGACGAAAGCGCTGGTCGAAGCCAACCGCGCCCGGTTCAACATCAAGAGCGGCGCGAATTCGGGCACGCTGATCGAAGTGGTGTTCGCGCCTGTCGTGGCGGGGGCTTAGAGCGGCGCGAGGTCGACGCGCGCAGGCTGGCGCCGACAGCCGGCGGCGGGGACCGTTTCCGTGCACGGCAGCAGATTACAGCTCATGCCAACTTGGAACCGAAGGCGTCCTTGCGGCTTGAGCTGGGCGTACCTTGTTATTCCTGCTCGCCAATTTCATTGCCGCCGCACTCGCACCTCGTGTGATCTCGCATGTCCGAACGCCTGAAATCTGCGGCATCGAAAAAGACTCCGCTCAAGCGGACTGACGGGGTCCCGACTGCCAACGAACGAAAGCCGCTGCCAACGGGCGCGGCTGCGCGCATGAACGCACGGGTCGTGCTCGCCCTCATCCTCGTCGCCCTTGCGCTGTGGACCGCCGCGGGCTTTCTGCCGGCGTTGATCTGGGCCGCAATTCTCGCAACCTCGTTGTGGCCGCTCTACGTCAAGTTTGCGCATCGCGTGAGCACCAGCCCGTCCAGCCTGTCCGCGTTCGTCTTCACGCTCATCGTGACCCTCATCCTGTTCACGCCCATGGCGCTTGCGATCTATCAGATCGCGCAACAGGGCGACCTGCTCGTCGGCTGGTTGAAGAAGGCCGGCGAGAGCGGGATTGAAGTGCCTGAGTGGCTTGCCCGCCTGCCGGTGGCGGCAGAGAGCGTGCAGCAATGGTGGCGCAGCAATCTTTCCGATCCCAAGGCCGCGACCGAATGGCTGAAATCCGTCAATGCGGACAACGCATCGGATCTGTTTCGCACCTTCGGCGGGCAGCTGCTTCACAGGCTTTTTCTGCTGCTGTTTTCGCTGCTGGCCCTGTTCGTCCTGCTGCGCAACGGCCGGTCGATCGCGGATCACATCCTGGAGACGTGTGATCGGCTTTTTGGAGAAGCCGGAGAAGGCCTCGCCGAGAAGATGGTCGACGCGACCCGCGGCACGGTGAACGGCACGGTCCTGGTCGCAGCGGGCGAAGGACTGTTGATCGGCGTTGGCTATCTCGTCGCGGGGGTGCCAAATGCCATCGTCTTCACAATTCTCACGACCGCCTTCGCGATGCTTCCGTTTGGCGCCTGGCTGGCCTTCACCGTTGCGGCGCTGGTCCTGGTCTCGGGCGGAGGCAGCGGACTCGCGGCCGCCGGTGTCTTCCTCTGGGGCGCGATTGTCATGTTCGCCGGCGACCATTTCGTATGGCCCACCCTGGTGGGCGACTCGGCGCGGCTGCCGTTTCTCTTCGCGTTCGTCGGAATCTTTGGAGGCCTTGCCGCCTTTGGTCTGCTTGGCTTGTTCCTGGGCCCGGTGATCATGGCCGCCTTGTTGGTGGTCTGGCGAGAATGGATCTTCAGGCCTGTCCCCGAGACGGCGCCAAAATAAAGGGCACGGCGCTTGCGGCGCCGTGCCTCACATTCCCGTGGGCCTTATCAGCTATAGATCTCGAACAGGCCGGCGCCGCCCTGGCCGCCGCCGATGCACATGGTCACGACGCCCCACTTGGCCTTGCGGCGCGCACCTTCCTGGAGGAGATGGCCGGTGAGACGCGCGCCGGTCATGCCGAAGGGATGGCCGATCGCGATCGAGCCGCCGTTGACGTTGTACTTGGCGGGATCGATGCCGAGCTTGTCGCGCGAATAGAGGCACTGGCTGGCGAAGGCTTCGTTGAGCTCCCAGAGATCGATGTCGTCGATCTTGAGGCCATGACGCTTCAACAGCTTCGGAATCGCAAACACCGGGCCGATGCCCATCTCGTCCGGCTCGCAACCCGCCGCCGCCCAGGCGACGAAGCGACCGAGCGGCTTGAGGCCGCGCTTCTCGGCGTCCTTGGCTTCCATCAGCACCACGGCGGCGGCGCCGTCCGAGAGCTGGCTGGCGTTGCCGGCGGTGACGTATTTGCCCGGTCCCCTCACCGGCTCGAGTTTGGCGAGGCCTTCCATCGTGGTCTCGGGACGATTGCACTCGTCGCGGTCGACCGTGTAATCGACGATGCTCTCGGCCTTGGTCGCCTTGTCGACGACTTTCATCTTGGTCTTCATCGGGACGATTTCGTCCTTGAACTTGTTGGCCTGCTGCGCGGCCGCCATGCGGCGCTGCGATTCCAGCGAGAACTCGTCCTGGTATTCGCGGCTGAGCTTGTAGCGCTCGGCGACGATGTCGGCGGTGTCGATCATCGCCATGAAGATGTCGGGCGCGACCTTGAGCAACTCAGGGTCGATCGATTCCTTCGGCGTGCCGCCGCCCGGCATCGAGATGCTCTCGACGCCGCCGGCGACGATGCAATCGGCGCCGTCGGAGCGGATCGAGTTGGCGGCCATCGCAATGGTCTGGAGTCCCGAGGAGCAGAAGCGGTTCACCGAGACGCCGGCCGTGGTGTTCGGCAAGCCCGCGAGCAGCGCGGCCTGACGGCCGATGTTCGGCGCGCCGTGCGCGCAATTGCCGAGATAGCAGTCCTCGACATAATCCTTGTCGACGCCGGCGCGATCGACCGCGTGCTTGATGGCGTGTGCGGCCAGCGACATCGGCGGGGTGATGTTGAACCCGCCGCGGCCGGACTTGGCCAGGCCGGTGCGTGCATAGGAAACGATGACGGCTTCACGCATTGTTTTCTCCCTTTCGAACATTGGAGGCGTTGGTACTGAGCGTTCTGGGCGCCATTGGTACACAAAGTTTGACGGCCTTGGGAGAAATTAAGCGCCGCGCTGCATCAACAAAAACGCCGCCCCTCGCGAGAAGGGCGGCGTTGTTCCGCAGGTCGGAATTTATGATGAGCGTCATTCCGTGGCGCGCATGCACCATTCTCTCCACTCGTCATGGCCGAGCTTGACACAGTTACCTCCTTGTAGGGGCGCACTTGGTCTCCCATAACCTGCGTCGCGCAATGCGGACGAACCTGAGCGCCATACCGCAGATATCCGACCGAGCGCATGAGGTCATGATCGCGCATTACGGCGGCATGCGAGCAGTCTACGACTACGCCGACGAGAAGCGGCAGGGTTTCGGGCTGTCGAATGCGCAGCTGCGGGGTATCCTTACAGCAGAAACTGAAAGCAACGTGGTACCGCTGCGCAGATGAAAACGGGATTATCCTTTATGTGCAGCCTCGATCGACGGATCGTAGACGATGTCAATCCACATTTGCGGCGGTATCGGCATTCTGTGGTGGCGACATGCCGTCATGATTATAGGCCAATACCCCGTCACTATTGCAGACAGGGAGGCATATCCCTCAGTCTCATCGCACGCGTTCTTTACCAAGCTGACCAATTCGTTGCCTGTTAAGGACAGTGGCACGTCAGTTAATGAAACACCGTGATCGTGCACACCTTTGTACAAATTATCTTCGCTGGAAATATCGGGTAGCCAAACTTGCAGTGTGCAGTGCGCCAGCTCTTTCGTCTTCAAATCAACTAGCTTTTCCAGAGACTCTTTGCTTTCCAATGCAGACAGGAAGACCTCCAAGATAGGGATCAAAATTGATCCCGCCGTGGCTTCCTTACGATATTCCTCGGTTCGCTCCCGCGGGTGAGCGACTAGAGCGCGGTACTCAAGAAAAACACATGGGTACTTGCCGTGCGTTCGAATGCTGTACGAAAGCCGGTTGACCATTTCCCGCAACCAAGCGTGAGCATCATGACGATTACCGTTGACTGCTGTGACGAATAGCAGAAACATCGCCACTTCAATCCCATGCTGATCCTGCAGTGGAAGAAAGAGCGCCCTGTTGTTGTTGATTAGTTTGAAGCCCAATTCAGTAAATTGAGCTATCTTCAGTCTCGCCTCTACACGCGCGCTCTCGTCCGTGTATCGTTCGACGAGCCAATGAACCCACAGTCCTGTCAACGCGATACGGCCTAGAGTATCAAACAGCTTGAGGTTTATGTCGGCGGACGAACGACCTTGGATCGCCATTGCGATCCCATCTTTTATTCCAACATGGGGCAGTATTTTTCGCTCAACCAATTCCGACGCTATCGCAAGATGCATCCGTATCGCGTAGTGCAGAACCAACGTAATAGCTTTGCCAGCCGCGCTGCGCTTCTTTCCTATCAAGGGCCGGACCAAATCCCAAAGGTTCAATAGAAGAAGCTCACTGGCCTGATATGCGGCTTCGACGTTCCCGATGTCGCGCGCCCAAACGAACAAGACCCAAGTAGCAATGTACAGCTGTCGAGCGGTCCTTATTTTTGCTTTGTCGTTATTAGCCAGACCAATCAGCTCGCGCACCAACCGCGAGAAATGACGGTAGGCAATGTCTGGCTCGTCTACAAGGGAGACCGACTTCTGAAAGTGTGATCGGAGGGCTTTGGGCATTATCTCTTCGCGCAACACTCCTTGAAGAAGGAGGCCGGCTAGCTTGTCTCCGTTCCATTCATCGAACGACACCTTCTTAGTCGAGTTTCGTCTTGTGTATCCGTTGACGGTACCCCGGACCTGCTCCTGCATGTCGCCGCCGAAGACCAAGCAGATGACAATTTTGAGTTTCTGGTACCTCTTGGGAATTCTATTTGGAATGTAATTATCCAGTATCTCATCGAGAGATGGACGGAGCGCCTGCGCACTGCCATCATTCCACGATTGCCGAGTTAAATCGCCCTGCTTTACAGAGAAGAGAAATACCTTTTTCTTACCGTCATCATCCAACCCCACGGCAGCAATGTCTACACCTGCCTGCGCGGTCCCGCGCTGAGGTCTAGAATAGACGTGATACCCGAGTTCACTGAGCAGATCTGGCAGGATAGCGTCTAGCTCACCGCGCTCCCTCAAAGAAGCCAAGTAGCTGCGAAACAACAGTTTCATTGCATCTTCTCCACGCGAAAGACGCGGAGCATGAAATCCAGTCCTACCGGATCGAGGACGTCCTGGCGGGGCATTTCGAATGATACGCCGACAGAATGTAGATCTAGCGATACCGGTCGACGGCCGCCATCGTCGTCAAAGACATAGGTGAGTGATCGCTTGCCATAGAGTAAGGTAGATCGATGTACGACACTAAATAGCACGGACTGCTGCTCGGCAGACTTCTGCGCGGCACGCATTTCGTCGTATGTACGCTGGCGCACGACGTCGCGCTGATAATCGGACGGATGCAGCTCCTTAATTGGTCCCGGTTTTTCAAGGCCGGCGAAGTACGCCTGATGACGTTCCAAAGCCATCTGAACGCTGGCGTGAGCTGGATCCTCGACGGCTATCGTCCTGAGGTAGTCGAGTGCCTTGCCGCTGTAGTTCACGAGCATTGGCTCGAATAGCAGATCGACAACCTCTTCTATGACTTCTTTATCGCCGCCTCGAAGCACGGAAACAAGGATCGAGCAGCATGTTACGGGGCGCGTGAATAGAATGCCAATCGCTTTGCGGCACAAGAAAACTCGGTGCACTGCCGTCAAATCAGAGGGGACGACGATGCTGGCATCAAAGGGATTCTTGTCTTCAAATGCTATGAGATTGCCGACGTTATCACTGAGTGTTTGGCTGCCAGAGAGAAGCCATCGCACAATGATCTCGTAGAGGTGACGACGATTGCCCCGCTTTAGCTCGCCTGCCGTCGTCGGAAAATCTTCAAGGGTTATTTTGTCGTCGCGAAGCTTTGTCGTCAAAAAATCTATAATTGCGCCGCGATTGTCGCCGGCGAGCAATTGATGCAACCCAAAATCAAGTGAGCGAAGCGTGCCTTTGTGATCAGATTGGATCGCCTGCAATGCGACCAACGCCTTCTCGATCGTCTGTGAGGACATCAGGTTGTAGTGAAGCCAAATGATCTGAGCTAAGGCGTGCAACGTTGCAGGACCCGGCTTATCAGTTGCGGCGCCGATAAAGTCGCTCGCCTCGTCTACGTCATTATACTTTTTGAGCACGTCAAACGCGGCGGACAGTGCGTTAGCACGGACATTGTCGTCGTCACCCGCAGCCAGAAAAGGCTCAAGTACTTGTGTTGCCTGACGTGCTTTTGATTCGTCGGCCATGGGCATGCGTCCCAATGCCGCCATCCCGAACAGTCGACGCTCATCGTCATACGACTGCACGAAATCCGCCGCAGTCTCCATACTTTCCGAGGCTTGAAGGGCAAATGTGACAAATCGTTTCGCTAGACTATCGCCTTCGCGGGCTTTGCTAATCACTCGCGCGCCTCCGGCGGGATTATTTTGGCACCATAACCGAAATGCCTCATTTGGCTGGCCAGCAGCACCGTCCATGCCAGCTTGTTCGACCAGCGCTTGGCAGCATTCCATGAGTGCGGCGACGTCAGCATCGAGCTTTGGAATGGCTTCGCAGTAAAAGTGCTGAGCAGTGAAAAAGTCGTGGCCGGTGATTTCTTTGAAACCAGGTTGCGTGGGAATTTCAACGAGATTGATTTTCTTCTCGTTGTGCAGTTCGATGCACCGCTGAACAAATGGTTCTTCGCTGTCCTCGTGATAGCGGGCAAGCTCCGCGGCTAATTCCCCCGTGCCGTAGAGGTCGATTATTTGTTCAGCAGATGGAACGGTTGCGTGAGCCATGGCTTTGCTAACGCCAAAGTATGCGTCGGGACTTCTCGCTACCCAAGCACGCTAACGTGTATAGGCCTGTTATCCCCGATTAGTTGGTTTCTTTACCGCATTGCGGCAGTGCCGCACCAATCCGATCGCTTCAATTGCTCGCTTGGTCGACGCCATAACCGCGACGTCCTGCCGATCGCATGCTCGCCGCCACTTCTCGAACAGCCTCGCCGGCCTGTGCGCCTGCTTGGCGCTGCCAAACTGGCGAGCCCTCGGATGCCGCCGCCAGAGGCGGATCGCGAGCAAGACGTGGATGGCCGGGTCAAGCCCGGCCATGACGAGACGGTGAGAGCGTACCTCAGAACGTCAGCGCCTTGACCTGCTTGACCTGCGGCAGGGCCTGCACCTTGGCGAGCAAATCCGCCGGGACCGCACCGTCGACCTCGATCAGCGCGATGGCATCGGAGCCCGGCGCGACGCGGCCGAGATGGAAGGTCGCAATGTTGATCTTGGCATCGCCGAGCAGGCTTGCGAACTTGCCGATGAAGCCCGGCTTGTCCTCGTTGGTCACGTAGATCATCGACTTGCCGAACTCGGCATCGACGCGGATGCCCTTGATGTCGACGAGGCGCGGCTTGCCGTCGGCATAGACGGTGCCCGAGACCGACCGCTCCTGACGCTCGGTGGTGACGGTGACGGTGATCAGGCTCTCATAGTCGCTCTGCGCGGCGCGCACGATCTCGTCCACCACCATGCCGCGCTCCTTGGCGACGACGGGCGCGGACACCACGTTGACGTCGCCCAGCATCGGCCGCAGCAGGCCCGACAGCACGGCCGAGGTGATCGCCTTGATCTTCATCTCGGCAACGTGACCCTCATAGGTGATCTCGACCTTGAGGATGCCGGATTCGGTGAGCTGGCCGGCGAACGAGCCGAGCTTCTCGGCAAGCGAGATGAAGGGCTTCAGCTTGGGCGCTTCCTCGGCCGTGATCGAGGGGAAGTTGACCGCGTTCGAGATCGCACCGGTGAGGAGGTAATCCGACATTTGCTCTGCGACCTGGAGCGCGACGTTCTCCTGCGCTTCCGTGGTGGCGGCACCGAGATGCGGCGTGCAGATCACGTTGGGATGACCGAACAGCACGTTCGTCGTGGCGGGCTCCTCGACGAAGACGTCGAAGGCGGCGCCGGCGATGTGCTTGGAATTGAGCGCGTCGACCACCGCCTGCTCGTCGACGAGGCCGCCGCGGGCACAGTTGATCAGGCGCACGCCCTTTTTCATCTTGGCGACGGCCGCCGCATCGATGATGTTCTTCGTCTTCTCGGTGAGCGGCGTGTGCAGCGTGATGAAATCGGCGCGCTTCAGAAGCTCATCGAGCTCGACCTTCTCGACGCCGATGTCCTTGGCGCGCTCCGGCGACAGGAACGGATCGAACGCGACCACTTTCATGCGCAGGCCGAGCGCGCGATCGGCGACGATCGAGCCGATGTTGCCGCAACCGACGACACCGAGCACCTTGCCGGTGATCTCGACGCCCATGAAACGGTTCTTCTCCCACTTGCCGGCCTGGGTCGAGGCGTCGGCCTGCGGGATCTCGCGGGCGAGCGCCAGCATCAGGGTGATGGCATGCTCGGCGGTCGTGATCGAATTGCCGAACGGCGTATTCATCACGATGATGCCCTTGGCGGTCGCCGCGGGAATCTCGACGTTGTCGACGCCGATGCCGGCGCGGCCGATCACCTTGAGGTTGGTCGCCTTCTCCAGAATCTTGGCGGTCGCCTTGGTCGCCGAGCGGATCGCGAGACCGTCGTAATTGCCGATGATCTCGGCGAGCTTGTCCTTGTCCTTGCCGAGATTGGGCTGGAAGTCGACCTCGACGCCGCGGTCCTTGAAGATCTGAACGGCGGCGGGAGAGAGCGCGTCGGAGATGAGAACTTTGGGTTTGGTCATGGGGATGTGTCCTTCACACCCTCCCCTGGAGGGGGAGGGTCGGCGCGAAGCGCCGGTGTGGGGTGAAGCTGCAAAAAGAAAATCGCCGGTGCGCCGTGTGGAGAGATCACCCCACCCCGCCGCACCGTCTTGTTTGAGCATGATCTTGTCGGAAAACCGGAGACCACTTTTCCGGATCATGCTCGTCGGTGCGTCGACCCTCCCCTCCAGGGGAGAGTAAGAACTCAGGCCGCCTTGGCCAGCGTTGCCTTGGTCTCGGCAAAGGCCCAGTCGATCCACTGCGTCAGGATCTCGACATCCTTGGCCTCGACGGTGGCGCCGCACCAGATGCGCAGGCCGGCCGGCGCATCACGGTAGTAGGCGAAGTCGTAACCGGCGCCTTCCTTCTCGATCAGCGCGACAAGCTTCTTGCTGAACTCCGCCTGCGCATCTTCGGAGAGCGAGGTGAGCGCGGGATCGGTGAACTTCAGGCACACCGAGGTGTTGGAGCGGATCGCGGCGTCCTTGGCCAGGAAGTCGATCCAGGGCGTCTTCGCCTTCCAGTCGGCGAGCACCTTGGTGTTGGCATCGGCGCGTCCGATCAGCGCCTTGAGGCCGCCGATCGACTTGGCCCAGTTCAGCGCATCGAGATAGTCCTCGACGCACAGCATCGACGGCGTGTTGATGGTCTCGCCGACGAAGATGCCTTCGTTGATCTTGCCGCCCTTGGTCATGCGGAAGATCTTCGGCAGCGGCCAGGCCGGCTTGTAGGTCTCGAGCCGCTCCACCGCGCGGGGCGACAGGATCAGCATGCCGTGCGCGGCTTCGCCGCCGAGCGCCTTCTGCCAGGAGAAGGTGACGACATCGAGCTTGGCCCAGTCGAGCGGCTGCGCGAACGCGGCCGAGGTCGCGTCGCAAATGGTCAGACCTTCGCGGGTCGCGCTGATCCAGTCGGCGTTCGGCACGCGCACGCCCGAAGTCGTGCCGTTCCAGGTGAAGATGACATCGCTCTTGGGATCGACCTTCGAGAGGTCGGGAATCTCACCATAAGCCGCGTTGAGCTTGGTGACGTCCTTGAGCTTCAATTCCTTGACGATGTCGCTGACCCAGCCCTCGCCGAAGGATTCCCAGGCGAGCGTAGTCACGGGACGTGCACCGAGCAGCGACCACAGCGCCATCTCGACCGCGCCGGTATCGGACGCCGGCACGATGCCGATGCGATAATCGGCGGGCACTTCAAGCACTTCGCGCGTCAGATCGATCGCGAGCTTGAGCTTGGTTTTGCCGACCTTCGCGCGATGCGAACGGCCGAGCGCTGCGTCCTTGAGATTTTGGGCGTTCCATCCGGGGCGCTTGGCGCAGGGGCCGGAGGAAAAATGCGGCACGTTGGGCCGCGAAGCGGGCTTCGCTACAGTCATCGTCTACCCTTCCAGATAGTAAGCCTCCCGTTGGGGGGAGGTGTCCCGCCGCGGCTGATACGGGAAACGGATAGAGTCGTCAAGAAACTTCCGGCTTCTCACGCTGGATTGATGGCGCCTCGGGTGCGATGTCGGGGGATTCGACCACGGCGAGCGCGTTCAGCAAGCCCGTGGCATCGCTGATCAATTGCGCCGCACGACGGCGGCTGCCGACCTTCAAAATGCATTTGTCATTGGCCTGCACAACGTAGTCGTTGCCGACCTTGATCATCGAATAATTTGTCATCGCAATCCCCGAACCGACCGAGCCCGGTGTCCTGACGCTGCGTAGCACCGTTCGTTCCGCAATCAACGGGAACGACGAACGGGTAGTTTATCAGCTCTTAAGATGAACGAATGCGCGATCCGATTTCGCTGAACACACAACGTTCGCGATGAGCTGCCTCAAAACGCGCCGCCTCAAAAGCGGACAGTCATGCCGACATGGCTCGATGTGAATCCCAATCGCTTGTAGAAGCGCTGCGCATCAACTCTGCTCGCATGCGTCAGTAATTCGACCAGATTGCAACCGCGTGCCTTCGCTTCGCTCACCGCCCATTGCACCAATTGCTCGCCGATGCCGCGACTGCGGCAATCGCTGGCAACGCGAACGTCCTCGAGCAGACCGCGGATGCCGCCTTGCGAGCTGATGCCTGCGAGCACGGCGAGTTGCAGACAGCCGACCACCCTGCCCTCGCTCTCGGCGACGACGAGCGTGAGATTTGGGTCGCGCTCGACCCGTTCGAACGCTTCGTAATAGACGGCAGGCAGCGGATCCTCCACCCGTTCGCGCGCGCGCCCGAGATGATCGTCGGCGAGCATCGCGATCATCGCGGGGACGTCCTCGCGGCGTGCGGGGCGGATGGAGACGGACTTGTCGTTCATATCAAGAACTCCGGACTCAACGCGCCGGCGGCAGGCAGAGAAAGGCTTCAGCCTCACCGATCCAGCGGCGGATGGCCGCATGACGGCCGAGATCGAAGCCGCCTTCGTGCGCCACGCGCGTATAGGCGAGCAGCGAGACGTCGGCGAGCGAAACCTCCTCGCCCGCGAAGAAGCGGCTGCCGGAGAGATGCTGCTCCATGCGGTCGAGCGCCGCATAGCCGCGCTTGACCTTGTCAGGATCGAGCTCGGAGGCGTCCTTGCCGAGATAGACGAGCTGGAAACGGCACACCGCGACATAGGGCTCGTGGCTGTATTGTTCCCAGAACAGCCATTCATCCATCTTGGCAGCGGCAAAGGCATCGCGCGGGATCAACGCGCTGTCGCGCGCGAGATAGCGGATGATGGCATTGGATTGCGCCAGCGTGCGGCCGTCGTCGAAGGCAACGGTCGGCACCTGGCCGGCGCCGTTCATCTTCAGGAATTCCGGCGTGCGCGTCTCGCTTTTGCGGGTGTCGATCTCGACCCACTGGTAAGGCAGCGCGAGCTTGTCGCAGACCCACTTCACCTTCAGACAATTGCCGGAATTGGTATCGCCGTAGACCTTCATGGCCGCCGCCCCATTTTGGAGCGACAGAGCATCAGGACGGAAGGAATCTGTCAACCGGTGGCGGATGGCTCAGAACTTGTAGCCGAGCCCGAGGCGCGCGTTGTTCAGCGTCACCGAGGTATTCATGACGGGAGAGAAGCGGACGTATTCGTATTCGACGCGCGCGAACAATCCGTTCCAGATGCAATATTCGAGACCGAGGCCGGCGGTCCAACCCACCGCGAACGTGTTGGTCCTGTGCTGACCCTGCGTCCCCGACTGCGCGGGAACGGGCCCCCACGCTCCCAGCGTGGTCGTCGTGTTGCCGAAGAGATCCGTCGTGGTCACGTCCGTGCGCAACTGCACATTGCTCGTCACCGTACGGTTGACGTCCATCCGACCGACGGCAGCACCCATGAATGCGTAAGGCATGAAATCGCCGCCGTCCCAACCGACGCGGCCGCGCAGCGTGATCATGTCCTTGACTTGCGCCGTCGCGGTACCCGTGAGCGCCACGGCATAGTTATTGGTAATGCCGGCGGCCCGCGTCTCGCCGGGCGGATTGACGATCACGAGCGCGTTGGAGCCGGTCGACCCCGTCGAGAGATTGCCGAAATAGCTGTAGGTGCCTTCAAGACTGAGAACGGCATCGTACCACTGCCAGTTGCGGCCGACGAAACCACCGAAATGCGTGCCTTGCGTGTTCGCTTTTTGCAGGAGCGACCACGTCGACGTCGGCCCCTGGAGCACGCTGTCGCGGAAGATGTAATTGGTCAGGCCGACCACGCTCTGGCCGAAATCGGTCGCATCGGCCGTATAGCCGGCATGGCCGCCGACATAGAAGCCGTCCCAGTTGTGGCTCGTCTTCGACAGACCGTCGGTGTAGCTGCCGCGCAGGATGGGCAGGTCCGGCATGTCGGCCGCATGCGCGACAGATACCGTCCCCAACATCGCTGCTGCCAACAAAAGCCTACGCATCGCAACGCTCCAAATCGAACTCGAACTTTCGATGCTGATCATGGCTCGTTAACCTTAACCAATGGTTGCGTCCGGCGATTTCGTCGCGGTCGAGCCATGAAAAATCCGCAAAGCAAAACGGCGCGGGATGATCCCGCGCCGTTAAGACGTCTTAAGCGATGAGGCTTGTTAAGCGGCAAGGCTTGTTGAGCAATAAGGCTTGCGATCAGCCCTTGGTGACGAGCGGCGGCATGTAGGCCGGCGCCGGGCTGTTGAGATCCCAGCGCACGCCGAGCTTGATGTCGTGCGAGGTGATGTCCCTGATCTTGATCGAGGTCGGGCCCGAAGCGCTGTTGTCGAACAGGCGGTAGTTGCCGGGCGCGCCGTCGCCGAGGTTCATGTAGCTGTAGGCCAGTTCAACCGTGAAGCCGGGGTTGACCTTGTAGGCGAGGCCGGCGTGAGCGGCCCAGGCCAAGTTCCACTTTCCGTTGTCGGCGAAGTAGGCGACGCTGTTGGACAGCACGCCACCGCTATACGACACACCGTCGTCGCGGAAGCCGCTGACCTTGTTGTAGGAGCCGCCGACACCGGCGCCGATGAACGGGGTGATGCACCACCAGGTGCCGAGGTCGACATAGGCGTTGGCCATCACGACCCACTCGGACTTGCTGCCGGAGTAGTTGTTGACGCCGACGAAGCCGGGGCCGACGACGTTGTCGCTGCCGTGCAGATTGGATCTGCCACGGTACTGGCCGATCACGTCCGCGCGGAACCAGTTGTTGAAGCGATAGCCGGCGCCGAGATCGAACAGTCCCGCCGAGTCGAAGCCGAGGCCTTCCGTCGTCTTCGAATAACCCGCCGGCAAGGCGCCATCGATGCTCTTGGCGCGCTGGTTGGTCATGCCGACGTCGCCGCGGAGATACCAGCCGCCGAAATCGGCGGGCGGAGCCGGCGGCGCGTACATGGGAGGGGGCGCCGCGATCGGCATATCGGCGGCGAACGCCATCGACGAGATCAGGGATGCCGCACCCGCGGCAAGGAGAGACTTAACGCTACGCATTGGCTTCGTCCTTATGGCCGGTGAGGCTCAATACGAGTGCCTCACGTTCTGGAAACTCACAGGCGGGACGATCGCACCAAATGTTTAAGCGCCACTTAACCCTAATTTTTAAGGTTGATTTTTTCTGACCGCACACGCGGATGCCGCGCGAGCGTTGCAAAAATGCGGCAGGTGCACGCCGCAATTGCTAACGATTGATGAAGCCGCAACGCAGCGAAGACAGATTTGTTAACGCGCGTGCTGCGGCAGCTTGGGCAGGAACACGGCAAGAAGCCCGATCGCCGGCAAATAGGCGCAGACCTGGTAGACGAACGCGATCGAGGTGTGATCGGCGAGCTTGCCGAGCACGGCGGCACCCAGGCCGCCGATGCCGAAGGCAACGCCGAAGAACACGCCGGAGATCATGCCGAAGCGATGCGGCACCAGCTCCTGTGCGAACACGATGATCGACGACGTCGTCGAGGAGATGATCAGGCCGATGATCACCGACAACACCGCGCTCACGGTGAGCCCGGCATAGGGCAGCGCCAGCGTGAACGGCAGCGCGCCGAGGATCGAGATCCAGATCACGATCTTGCGGCCGAAGCGATCGCCTAAGGGGCCCCCGAGAAACGCGCCGACCGCGTTCGCCGCAAGGAAGATGAAGAGATACATCTGGGCGGCCTGCGTCGACACGCCGAAGCGGTCGATCAGATAGAAGATGTAGTAGCTCGACAGGCTGGAGACGTAGAGCTGCTTCGAAAACAGCAGCGCCACGAGCACGAGGAGCGCGATCTTGACATGGCGCGAGCTCGGCGCGTCCGGATGGGCGGGAGCTGCCACCGTTGTCTTCGCCTTGATCTGCGGTTCGTACCAACGGCCGATGCGCCAGAGGATGACGATCGCGAGGAACGCGATCGAGGAAAACCAGGCGATGCTGCCCTGCCCGAACGGCACGACGATCAGCGCGGCGAGCACCGGCCCCATCGAGGTGCCGAAACTGCCGCCGAGCTGAAACACCGATTGCGCAAAACCGTAGCGGCCGCCGGAGGCGAGCCGCGCGATGCGCGCCGATTCCGGATGAAACACCGCCGAGCCGAGGCCGACGAAGGCCGCCGCGACGAGGATGATGAGATATTGGTGCGCGACGCTGAGCAGCAGCAGGCCGAAGAAGGTCGAGGCCATGCCGATCGACAGCGAATAAGGCTGCGCCTTCTTGTCGGTGTAATGCCCGACCACCGGTTGCAGCAGCGACGCCGTGAACTGGAAGGCCAGCGTGATCATGCCGATCTGCGCGAAGTCGAGCGCGTAGGTGTCCTTCAGGATCGGATACACCGAGGCGATCAGCGACTGCATGGTGTCGTTGAGGAAGTGCGAGAAGCTGATGCCGGCGAGCACGATATAGGCCGGCCCCGCAGCCTTTGCCGCCGCGGCAGGCGCGACGTCAGCGACGATGACCGGCTCGGTCAGCGTTTCCTGGGAGACAATGACAGGCTTGTTCAATGCAGCGACCCCGGCGCGGCGAACCGCCGCACTCGCTGAATACGATGCATGCGGCGGTGGAACCACCGTCAATCGCAAATGGCTGGAATGCGCGGGTCCTACCCTCTCCGCGAGCCCGGAATCGTAGGGTGGGCAAAGGCGCACTTGCGCCGTGCCCACGATCTCTCCGATACAACGACCGACGCGTGGGCACGCTCCGCTTTGCCCACCCTAGGAAGCTCGTAGCCCGGATGGAGCGTAATCCGGGGCCTTGATCGCCTGCTGCACGAATCCCGGATTTCGCTGCGCTCCATCCGGGCTACGATCGTGCCCTAGGCCGCCGCCTGCCCGAGCGCCGAGACAATGGTGTCGACGACGTCCTCGACCAGCATGCGGTCTTCGCCTTCGCCCATGACGCGGATCACGGGCTCGGTGCCGGAGGAGCGGATCAGCAGGCGGCCGTGGCCGTTGAGGCGCTTCTCGCCGTCGGAGATGGCGGACTTGACGTCGGAATCGTCGAGCGGCTTGCCACCCTTGTGGCGGACGTTCTTAAGGATCTGCGGCAGCGGATCGAAGCGGTGGCAGACTTCCGACACCGGCCGGCGCGATTTCTGCACCACGGCCAGCACCTGCAATGCGGCCACGAAGCCGTCGCCGGTGGTGGCATAGTCGGACAGGATGATGTGGCCGGACTGCTCGCCGCCGAGATTGTAGCCGCCGCTCAGCATCTGCTCGAGCACGTAGCGATCGCCGACCGGCGTGCGCACGAGATCGAGCCCCTGCCCCTTCAGGAAGCGCTCGAGGCCGAGATTGGACATCACGGTGGCGACGATGCCGGGACGCGAAAGGCGTCCGTCTTCCTTCCAGCTCTGCGCGATCACCGCCAGCAGCTGGTCGCCGTCGACGACATGGCCGCGCTCGTCAACCAGGATGACGCGATCGGCGTCACCGTCGAGCGCAATGCCGATGTCGGCGCGCATCTCGCGTACCTTGCGCGACAGCGCTTCCGGCGAGGTGGAGCCGCAATCCTTGTTGATGTTGAAGCCGTCGGGCTCGACGCCGATCGGCACGACGTCGGCGCCCAGTTCCCACAGCGCCTCCGGCACTACCTTGTAGGCGGCGCCGTTGGCGCAATCGATCACGACGCGCAGGCCGTCGAGCGAAAGATCGCGCGGCAGCGTGCGCTTAGCGAATTCGATGTAGCGGTCATGCACGCCGTCGATACGGCGGGCGCGACCGAGGCTCGCACTTTGTGCGAGGCGCTTGTCAATGGGCTCGTCGAGCAGCAGCTCGATCTGCTTCTCGACGTCATCGGACAGCTTGAAGCCCTGCGGTCCGAACAGCTTGATGCCGTTGTCCTCGAACAGATTGTGCGAGGCCGAAATCATGACGCCGAGGTCGGCGCGCATCGACTTGGTCAGCATCGCGACCGCCGGCGTCGGCATCGGGCCGACCAGCAGCACGTCCATGCCGACCGAGGTGAAGCCCGCGACCATCGCGTATTCGATCATGTAGCCGGACAGGCGGGTGTCCTTGCCGATCACGACCCGGTGGCGGTGGTCGCCGCGCTGAAACGCGAGGCCGGCGGCCTGGCCGACCTTGAGCGCGAGCTCCGGCGTGATCAGTCCGTTGGCGCGGCCCCGAATCCCGTCCGTCCCGAAATATTTGCGACTCATATCGTCCCCCGAGCAACAACCAGGAATCCCCACGACAACCTCCGGGTGCCCGAGCGGGCCCCGCATCCCTGATTTGCTGAGGTCTTATAAAGCCTTCGCGGCTAACTTGGCTTCAAAAAATATGATGAATCATTACGGAACCGGGGACAGTCCGCCCGGGTAACCTGTTGTTAATATTATATTTCCGGTCCATGTGCGGACGTGGAGCGGAACCCGCCCTAGCCGGAGCGCTTCACATGGCCGTCGCCGCGGCTCGGCGCGGGCTGGGTGACGTTGACGGGATCGGAGCCCGGAAAGGTCTCCTCCAGGCCCTCTTCCAGAGCATTCTCGAGATCCTGCTTCTCCTTGATCTCTTCCGGCGTCGGCTGGCTGTGCGGTTTGCTCATGGCGCCCTCTTCGCAAACGATTTGGCTGTGCATCCAACCATGCTAGATGACCCTTCAATCTTCTGATGCAAGCCTTCTGAGAAAGACGGGCCGGGGGAACGTTCATGAAGCACATCACCTGTATCGACGACCTACGCACACTGCATCAGCGCCGTGTGCCGAAGGCGTTCTTCGACTATTGCGACCGCGGCTCCTATGCCGAGGAAACGCTGCGCGCCAACCGCGACGACATGCAGAACATCAAGTTCCGCCAGCGCATCCTGGTCGACGTTTCCAGGCGCGACACCTCGACCACGATCCTCGGCGAGCCCTCGACCATGCCGCTGATCCTCGCGCCCGTCGGCCTGCTCGGCATGCAGCATGGCGACGGCGAAATCCACGCCTGCCGCGCCGCGCAGGCCGCCGGCATCCCGTTCACGCAATCGACGATGTCGATCTGCTCGATCGAGGACATCGCCGCCAATGTCGAGAAGCCGTTCTGGTTCCAGCTCTACGTCATGAAGGACCGCGGCTTCATCAAGGCGCTGATCGAGCGCGCGATCGCGGCGAAGTGCTCGGCGCTGGTGCTGACCGTCGATCTCCAGGTGATCGGACAGCGCCACCAGGACATCAAGAACGGCATGACCGTGCCGCCGGAATGGTCGCTGTCAAAGCTGATCGATTTCGCCACCAAGCCGGCCTGGGTGTCGGGCGTGCTGCAGGGCAAGCGCCGCACCTTCGGCAATCTCGCCGGTCATCTCAAGGTCAGCGACGACATCACCTCGCTGTCGACCTGGATCAACTCGCAGTTCGACACCTCGCTGAACTGGAGCGACATCGAGTGGATCCGCTCGATCTGGCCGGGCAAGCTGGTGCTGAAAGGCATTCTCGACGTCGAGGACGCCGAGCTCGCCGCGAAGACCGGCGCACAGGCGATCGTGGTCTCCAACCATGGCGGCCGCCAGCTCGACGGCGCGCCGTCCTCGATCGAGGTGCTGCCCGAGATCGTCGATGCGATCGGCGACAAGATGGAGATCATGTTCGACGGCGGCATCCGTTCCGGCCAGGACGTGACGCGCGCGCTCGCGCTCGGCGCCAAATCCTGCATGATCGGCCGCGCCTATGCGTACGGCCTCGGTGCCGGCGGCCAGGCCGGCGTCGCCAAGGCGATCGAGATCATCCAGAAGGAGCTGCTGACCACGATGGGCCTGTGCGGCGTCAACACGGTCGACGAGATCGACGATCATATCATTGCGGTCTAACCGCAACGGCAGTGCCGCAGGGTGGGTTAGCTCAGCGGATGCGCGAAGCGCAGTCCGTTGAGCGTAACCCACCAACTTCGGTCCGCATTTGCGGAAGCATGGTGGATACGGCTTCGCCTAACCCACCCTACGAGTTCAGCGCCCGCACGCCCTCACATCGGCGGCGTAATCCCGTCGCGCCCCACGTTCACCCGGTTCGCTTCCAGCGAGCCGTCGTCCTTCTTTGCCGCGCCGAAGATGATCAGCTTCGCGCCGGGCTTGATCTCCGACTTGTCGCTGGCGATGAAGGTCACGATCGGCGTGTCCGGCGGCACCACGACTTTCTTCTCGCCGTCCTTGTACTTCACCGCGATGTTCTGGCCGTCGGTGCCCTTCACCGTCTGCGCGACGGTGGCGTTGGTCATGGTGGAGTTGGTGCGCGCGTCCCAGGGGCGGAAACCTTCAGCGGCGCCGCGCTGGTTCTCCGGAAAGATATGCACGGCAATGGCTTTCTGCGTGCCGTCGGGCTCGGGCATGCCGGTGACGCCGATATAGGAACCGTCCTTGATCTCCGACAAAGACGTCTTCACCACGGCGAAGACCGCGACGTTGTCGGTCATCTTCACCTTCACGTCGCTGCCTTCACGGGTCTTGATGGCCAGCGTGTTGCCGTCGACGCTCTCGATCGTGCCGCGGATGCGGACCGTCGGCGCCTGCTGCGCCGAGACCGATGATGTCACGATGCAGGCGGCAAATGCGGCCACGACGAGATGTGGCACCAGATTGTTCAGCTTCGGCATGACTGTCCCTCCAGGGTGTTGCGGTGGTCAAACACGGCAACCCCGTGAGACCACCGCTATTCCCGGCTGTAACAATCACATCGGCGGGGTCAGGCCGTCGCGGCCGACGCTGACGCGGTTGGTCTCGAACGAGCCGTCCGGCAACTGCTTCATGAAGGCGATCACCTTGGCGCCGGCCTTCAGGTCGGATTTGTCGCCGGGCACGAAGGTCACCACCGGCGTGTTGTCGGCGACGAACACCTTCTTCTCGCCGTCCTTGTACTTGACCAGTAGCGTATGGCCGTCATTGCCGACGACACTCTCCGACACCGTGGCATTGGTCATGCTGGAGTTCGGCTTGAGGTCGTAGGGCCGCGAGCCTTCGCCGGTGCCGCGCATGTTTTCCGGAAACACGTGAACCTCGACCGCGTTCTGGCCGCCGTCCGGTCCCGGCACGGTGGTGGCACCGACGAAGGAGCCGACTTTGATGTCAGCGAGTGAAATTTTGGTAATGCCCGACACGTTCACGTCAGAGGCGATGTGCAGCTTGACGTCCTCGCCGGTGCGCGACTTGACCTGCATGGTGTCGCCGTTGACGCTCTCGATCGTGCCGCGCACGCGCGTCGGCACCGGCGCCCTTTGCGCGACGGCGCAGATGGTGGACGCAGCCACCATCGCGACGGCGATGAGCGGGCGTGTGAAAGTTGCTCGTTGAATGGTCATGAAAGTCTCCGGTTGTCCCCACCGAAGAGAGAACGCCGCAGACCGCGCACTATTCTCTCAAGTCTTTGTGAGATCGGCCTCGACCAGCGCGCGCAGCTCGGCCGTCACCTGCGGCCGCTGACCGAACCACAGCTCGAAGCCGCGCACCGCCTGATGCAACAGCATGCCGAGCCCGTCTGCGGTCTTCAGCCCGCGCGCCTGTGCAGCCGCCAGCAGCGGCGTCACCAGCGGGACGTAGACGAGATCGGCGACGACGGCAGCGTCCGGCAGGCGCGCGACATCGACATCGAGTGTGGGCTGGCCGTGCATACCGAGCGAGGTCGTGTTCACGAGAAGTTTTGCGCGCGGCAGCACGTCGTTGATCCCGTCCCACGTAACAGGAAGCACGTTCGGTCCGAACTGTCCTGCGAGTGTCTCGGCCCGCGCGATGGTGCGATTGGCGAGATGGATGCGCTTGACCCCGCGCTCGCGCAGGCCGAACACCACCGCGCGCGAGGAGCCGCCGGCACCGAGCACCAGCGCCTCGTCGGCGGCATCCCAACCGGGCGCGCTGGCATCGAGATTGCCGAGAAAGCCCTCGACGTCGGTGTTGGTCGAGCGCAACTCGCCGTCTGCGAACCACAGCGTATTGGCGGCGCCGACCGCCTGCGCGCGCGCATCCGGCGTCGACAGTGCCAGCACGGCTTCCTTGTGCGGAATGGTGACGTTCGCGCCGACGAAGCCGCGCAGCGGCAGCCGCAGCACGAAGTCGCGCAAATCATCCGGCGGAACCGCCTCGATGACATAGCCGCCCTCGATCCCGAGCGTGCGCAGCCAGTAATGATGGATCAGCGGCGAGCGCGAATGCGCGGCCGGCCATCCGATCAAGCAGGCAGCGGGCGTCTTGGGCGCGGTCATCTTTCCCCCGGAGCGTAACGTTGGAGGCGATCCATTTCGCGTCCCGCCGGCTCTGTCAAGCGCGCGGGCGCCGCGTCGCCACGGCCACGATCGCGGCCAGCACCAGCGCCGCACCCGCGGCGAACCAGATCGCGGCAAGGCTGATCCTGATATAGACGAGCGCGCCGGACGCCGAGCCCACGACCAGCGCCGCCCACAGCAGGAGATTCGGCGCCCAGCTCCAGCGTGGCCCCCCGGTGAGGCTCACCGCAAGCAGTTGGCCGACCTTGACCAGCGCGCCCGTGACATAAGTGAGCCCGAGGCCGGCGCCGCCGTCGATCTGGAACACGGCATTCTCCAGACCCATTGCCAGCACGATGGCGGCGATCGCGATATTGGGCAGGCCATAGGCATGGCAAAGCCCCGCGCCCGCCAGCAGCACCGCTTCGATGAGGAGCAGCCATGGCTGCCGCTCGGTGCCGCCGCCGAGCACGACGAGGCTGCCGACGGCTGCGCCCGCGACGAACAGCGCGATCAGGCCGAGGGCGCCGGCGGCCTGCCACCATTGGGCCTCCGCAAGACTGACGCCGAGGCGCGTGGAGTTGCCGCTCATGAAGGAGACGAACAGACCGCCGAGATGCAGAAAGCCGATGCCGTCGACATAGCCCGCGAGCATGCTGAGCGCGCAGGCCAGCGCGATATTGCGACCCGAATTGAGCATTTGATGCACCACCGCCGTGACGCGGCAGTGTCGTTCAAATCGGAACGCTTGAGAAGTGCGCGGCTAGCTTGCGACAGCGGCGAGCCCGCCGCCCTTGATGTCAGCGACCGCGCGCGCGATGGTCTCGCGATAATGCGCATGCGGCTCCGTGACGCCATGGGTCAGCAACGCCTCGCGGACCGAGGGCGAGGCGCCGGTGATGAACAGCGGAATGCCCTGGCGGTGCGCCTTGGCGGCGACGCGGCCGAGCACGTTGGCGGCGGTCGAATCCAGGAACGGCACCGCGGCGAAATCGACCACGAAGCCTTTACGCTTGTCGGCGATGCCATCGAGCACGTTGCCGATCGCGGACGCCGCACCGAAGAAGAACGCGCCGGTGATGCGATAGACCAGCACGTCGCGATCGACCGCGAGCGCGGGATCGTAAGGCACGCGCTCGCCATTGCCGTCATCGGGACGGTCGTCCGCCACCAGTGGTGGGCGCTCCTCGATGCCGGTCATCTCCGCCATGCGATGGATGAACAGCACCGCCCCCAGCGCGAAGCCGACCAGGATGCCTTCGGTGAGATCTCGGAAGATCGTCAGCAGGAAGGTTGCGAGCAGCACGATTGCATCGCCCCAGGACGAGCGCAGCAGCGTCGCGAATTCGTGCTTCTCCGCCATGGTCCAGGACACCACGACGAGCACGGCGGCGAGCGCGGCGAGCGGGATGTAGCTTGCGAGCGGCGCCGCGACCAGCATGAACAGCAACAGGAACACCGCATGCAGCATGCCCGCCAGCGGGCCGCGCGCGCCGGCCCGGATGTTGGTGGCGGTGCGCGCGATCAGGCCGGTGACGCAGATGCCGCCGAACAGCGCCGAGCCGATATTGGCCGCGCCCTGCGCCACCAGCTCGCAATTGGAGCGATGACGGCGGCCGGTCATGCCGTCGGCCACCACCGCCGACAGCAGCGATTCGATCGCGGCCAGCAGGGCGAACGAGATCGCATCCGGCAGCACTGCTTTCGCCTTATCGAGCGAAAACGCGGGCAACGCCGGGGACGGCAATTCGCGCGGGATGCCGCCGAAGCGCGAGCCGATGGTTTCGACCGGCAGCGCGAACACTGCACACACGACGGCCGCGAATACGACCGCGATCAGGATGCCGGGCCAGGATGGCCGCCAGATCCGCAAGCCAGCGATGATGGCGATGCTGACGAGTGCGACGGCAACCGCCGACGGATTGACGGTGTGCAGGCCTCCCGCCAGTGCGACCAGCTTTGGCACGAATTCGCTCGGCTCTTTACCGGCGAGCGTAATGCCCGAGAGATCGCGGAGCTGGCTGGAAAAGATGATCACGGCGATGCCGGCGGTGAATCCGACCGTGACGGGATAGGGAATGAACTTGATGTAGGTGCCGATGCGCAGGAGGCCCGCAGCGATCAGGATCATGCCCGCCATCATGGTGGCGAGGATTACGCCGTCGACGCCATGCCGCTCCGCAGTCACCGCGACCAGCACGATGAAGGCGCCCGCGGGACCGCCGACCTGGAAACGGCTGCCGCCGAGCAGCGACACGATGAACCCGCCGACGACGGCGGTGTAGAGCCCGCGATCCGGCGTCACGCCCGAGGCGATCGCGATCGCCATCGACAACGGCAGCGCGACGATCGCAACCGTGAGACCCGCAAAGACGTCGGCGCGAAAGTCCGCAACGCCGTAGCCTTCACGCCAGACGGTGATGAGTTTTGGCAGATACAGTTCGGCAAAGGTCGGCTGACGCAGCCGATGCAGCCCGCTTTGGTGATCGCCTGTGATACTCATTGCCCCACAATGCTCCGGTGCATCGTGCGGCGCGTGCGACGATGCGCTAGCTCATCCTGATCCCGAGCACGACCGACGCGATCATGCCCCGACGCGGCGCGGCGGCCCCGGCTCCTTCAGGCGAACGCCCCGTCCGCCGCTATCGCTGCGAACCTGCTCGCCGATCAGCTCGACGCCGGCCCGATCGAACGCCTCGACCACCTTGATCAAGGTCTCGACCACGCCGCGCACATTGCCGGTCGAGGCCTCCATCCGCTGGATGGTCGGCAACGATACGCCGGCAAGCTCGGCCAGGGTTTTCTGGTCGATGCCAAGCAGCGCGCGGGCTGCCCGCATCTGGAACGAGGTGATCACCTTGGCCTCACGTGTCAGCGATTATGAGTGATATCTGATACATATACAATGATGTAAAATACATCATCTGAGACAGAGCGCAACAACCCTCCTCCGTCATTGAGGAGCGCAGCGACGAAGCAATCCAGAATCCCGCCGCGGAAAGACTCTGGATTGCTTCGCTGCGCTCGCAATGACGCGTGGAGAGAGTGTGACGCGCCAAATGAAGCGCGGTACTCGCGGACGCAGCCCCTCACCACACCCTCTCCCCGTGAAGAACGGGGAGAGGGTGTGAGAGAATGGTGCGTCCCTTACTGCGCGAAACCGATCACGCCGCGTGCTGGTGCGCTGCGATGATCTGGTCGGCTGCGCGGCCCGTGACTTCGGCCATGTGGTCGAACGTTCGCGTAAAACTGCCCGCACCGGCGGTGGCTGAACGCAGCTCGACGATCAGCTCCCCGATCTCCGCTTCCGGCATCATGGCGCGGACGCAGTCCCAGCCGCTCCAGCCGTCGCGGGTGTCGAAGCCGAGGATCTGGCCGCGCCGCGCCGACAGGATCGCGTTGATCTTGGCGGTGGCGTCGGTCGGACAGACGATCTCGACCACGTGGATCGGCTCCAGCAACACCGACTGGCATTGCGGCAGGCCCTCGTTGAGCCCGACCCGCGCCGCCGTGCGGAAGGCGAGGTCGGAGGAATCGACGCTGTGATAGGAGCCGTCGGTCAGCGTCACCTGCAAATCGGTCACGGGGAAACCGAGCGGACCGCGCGTCAATCCGTCGACGACACCTTCTTCCACTGCGCCGATGTAGTTGCGCGGCACGGCGCCGCCGACCACCTTCTCGGCGAACTTGAAGCCCTCGCCGCGCGGCAGCGGCTTGATGTCGAGCACGACGTCGCCGAACTGGCCGTGGCCGCCGGACTGCTTCTTGTGGCGGCCGCGCTGGACGATCGGCTTGCGGATGGTCTCCTGGTAGCCGATCGCGGGCGGATGCGAGGCGATCTTGACGCCGAAGCGGTCGCGCAGCCGCTCGCTCGCCACACGCAGATGCATCTCGCCCTGCCCCCATAACACGGTGTCGTGGGTCTGGGCGTTCATCACGAAGACGAGCGAGGGATCCTCCTCGTGCAGCCGCATCAGCGCCTGACCGAGCTTAACGTCGTCCTTGCGATCGGTGGACGCGACCGAGATCGCGAGCACCGGCGGCGTCGGCTCGCCGGCTGCGAGCGCCGCCGGCGGGGCCTTGCCGCTGGAGACGGTATCGCCGGTCTTGACGGGATCGAGCTTGGCGAGCGCCACCGTGTCGCCGGCTTCCGCCGCGGCACGCTTGGTCTCGTAGGCTCCGCTGACGGCGAGGATGCCGGAGATGCGGCCCGCGCCGCCGGAGGCGGATTGCAGCGTGGCGCCGTCGTCGAGATGGCCGGCGAGCAGCCGCGTCAACGACAGCTTGCCGCCATGCTGCGAGTGCAGCGTCTTGAACACGAAGCCGAGCGCGTCCTTGCTCTCGGGGACGCCGAGACGTTTCGCGGTCTCCGCTATTCCCGGCGCCTCGTGGCGCAACGCCTTCATCAGGCGCAGCACGCCGTTCTCGCGCGCGGCAGCGCCCAGCAGCACAGGGCAGATCAGCCCTTCACGCAATTCACGGGCGAGGTCGTCGAACACGGCATCGCGCGGCGGCTGGATGTCCTCGAGCAACTGCTCCATCAGGGCGTCGTCGTGGTCGGCAAGCTTCTCCAGCATCGAGAAGCGCGCCTCCTTCTCGCGATCGAGATTACCGCCTTCGAGCGCGACCACCTCGGAGGCCTTGTGCTCGCGATAGACGAACGCACGTTCCAGCGCGAGATCGACAAAGCCCTCGATCAGCTCGCCCTTCCAGATCGGAATCTGGCGCAGCACCAGCGGCACGCGCGAGGCGGGCTGCAGCATGGCGAGCGTCTCGCGGATGCGCTTGTTGGCGCGGTCGATCTTGTTGAGGAACAGGAAACGCGGGATCTTCAGCTCCTCCAGCTCGCGCAGGATGATCTGAAGCTGCGGCAGCTTCTTCTCGTCGGCCTCGCAGACCACGATCGCGGCGTCGACCGCAGGCAGCGCGGCGCGCATGTCGTGGGCGAACTCGACGGAACCGGGACAATCCAGGAAGGTGTAGCTGTCGCCCATGAAACTCGTGGTGGCGGCAGTGAGGCCGACGCTCATTTTGTGATGACGGGCCTCGGGCGTGGCGTCGCCGACCGATGTTCCGGCGTCCACGCTGCCAGCGCGCGGGATTGCGCCCGTTCGCGCCAATATTGCTTCGAGAAGTGTGGTTTTACCGCTCTGGAAAGGGCCCACCAGCGCAATGCACCGTGGACCTCGGGGACTTCTGACGTCTTGTCCCATTTCGCCGCCTCCTTGGTATGGAGCTCGGCCCATGATTGGGTCGGCAGGTGCAGATGCTCTGCCCGTCCCAAGAGTTTGGCAAGCGTCAAAAATCGCTGCGCTGCGTCCTTGTGATCGCGCCGGCGGAACGGCGCGATACACATACGCAATCGTTAACGGCCAGTTCTTATCGACCGGGGCGAAGTTCCAGGCTCTCCAGACCCGCGGCGACGTTGAGGCCGACCTGGCCCTGCACGCTGAGCGGCTGGAGCGAGATCGAATTATTGGAGCCACCGACCAGCACGTTGCCGCCGACACCGACGCCGAGCGAGGCGCTGCCCTGCGCGCCCGCATAATTGCCCGAGAGATCGCCGGGGCCGAGCCGGTCGACCGGCGCGAACACGCCCCAGGCCAGCGAGGTCTCCTGGGTGATGCCGATATCGAGGCCCACCTTGCGGATGGTCGCGACGTAGCGATCTTCCGGCAGGCCGTCGGCGCGCAGGACGCAGCCGAGATTGGTCACCGAGCCCACGATGAAGCCGACGCTGGCGCCGCCGCGGCATTCGAGCACGCCAACCCGCACCATCCGCTGCTGCTGAGCGTCGCTGTTGGCGACGGAGGCAACGAGGCTGACCGCAGTGAGCCCGGCGAAGATGAACGAACGGCGCATGAATGTCTCCGGCGATAATGTGATGCGAGCAGAGCGGGCGCGGCACACGCCGCGCGATGGTCTATGCCACAAGAGCGATGGGGGTGCCAGCTCCTCCGTCATTGCGAGCGGAGCGAAGCAATCCAGAGTCTTTCCGCGGAGGGATTCTGGATTGCTTCGCTCCGCTCGCAATGACGGGGATAGAGCGGTGCGCCTCTTGCCCTGAGCAAATCTTCACCTGCCAGAACAAAAAAGGCCCGCCGAAGCGGGCCTTTCCAATTCGCACTGTCGCGACAGGCTTACCGCAGATTACCGCAGAAGCGCTGGATGCGCTTGCAGGCGTCTTCGAGGTCGGAGGTCTTGGTCGCGTAGGAGATGCGGAATGCCGGGCCGAGGCCGAAGGCCGAACCCTGCACCACGGCGACGCCTTCGGTTTCCAGGAGCTCGGTCACGAAGGTCTCGTCGTTGTCGATCACCTTGCCCGACGGCGCGGTCTTGCCGATCGTGCCGGCGCAGGACGGGTAAACGTAGAACGCGCCTTCGGGACGCGGGCACTCGATACCCTTGGCCTGGTTGAGCATGGAGACGACGAGGTCGCGGCGCTCCTTGAACACCTTGTTGTTGGCGGGAATGAAATCCTGCGGACCGTTCAGCGCTTCGACCGCAGCCCACTGCGCGATCGACGACGGGTTCGAGGTCGACTGCGACTGGATCGTCGACATCGCCTTGATCAGCTGCGCGGGACCACCGGCATAACCGATGCGCCAGCCGGTCATGCAATAGGCCTTCGACACACCGTTCACGGTGAGCGTGCGGTCGTAGAGTTTCGGCTCGACCTGCGCGACGGTGGTGAACTGGAAGTCGTCATAGACGAGATGCTCGTACATGTCGTCGGTCATCACCCAGACATTCGGATGCCTGACCAGCACGTCGGTGAGCGCCTTCAGTTCGGTCCTGGTGTAGGCGGCGCCCGTCGGGTTCGACGGCGAGCACAGGATCACCCATTTGGTCTTCGGCGTGATCGCGCGCTCGAGCGCATCGGCCTGGAGCTTGAAGCCGGTCGCGGCGGTGCAGACCACCGACACCGGCTCGCCGCCGGCGAGCGCCACCATCTCGGGATAGCTGACCCAGTACGGCGCGGGGATGATCACCTCGTCGCCCGGATTGATGGTCGCCATCAGCGCGTTGTAGAGCACCTGCTTGCCGCCGGTGCCGACGATGATCTGGTTCGGCTTGTAGACGACGCCGTTCTCGCGCTGAAACTTCGCGATGATGGCTTCCTTCAACTCGGGGATGCCGTCGACCGCGGTGTACTTGGTCTTGCCGGCTTCGATGGCGTGGATCGCGGCCAGCTTGATGTTGGCGGGCGTGTCGAAGTCAGGCTCGCCGGCGCCGAGGCCGATGACGTTGCGGCCCGCCGCTTTCAGCGCGCGTGCTTTATCCGTGACCGCGATGGTTGCGGACGGCTTCACACGGTCGAGCGCAGCGGCAAGGAAGGGCATCGTCATCTCCTGACAAGCGTCGTGAACCCTTTGGCCTCACGACTCCAATTGTGGGAATGACGACACCCTAAAACGTGTGCCGCTGCATCGCAAGAAACTTCGGCCCGATCTCGCAAAAGTTTACGGGATCTGGAGCGGTTCAAGGCTGGATTCCTCGCAATTTTCCGCAACTTTGCCGCGCAAAACCCTCATATCCGGCAAGGCTTGTCCTCGGAGCAATTTTGCACGTGGAGCGAAGGTTTTGCGCCGTCATGGCCGGGCTTGTCCCGGCCATCCACGCCTTGCCACGCGGCACGAAGAACGTGGATGCCCGGGACAAGCCCGGGCACGACGGAGACATTAACGCCTTTACACCAATGCACGGCGCCATGCCTCCGCGCGTTGACGCAAGCGTGAACTGAGTTGCATGGCCGCACGGAAATGATCTTCCGCTTCATTGCAATGCGGTAGGGTTTTCGAGTTTTTCTATTGGCTGGCCCTTGCGGCGGATTCGCATCGGCATCATTGTTTAGCCGCGGCGCGTGCGCAGGGTGCGTCGCGCTTCCCCGTCCCAGGTTTAGAACTCCCAGAATGTACAAGCTCTATTCGATGCAACGCTCGGGCAACAGCTACAAGGTCCGCCTTGCGCTGGCGCTGTTGAACTTGCCTTACGAAGCGGTCGAGGTGGACATTCTGCGCGGTGAAAGCAAGACGCCGGACTTCCTGTCCAAGAACCCGTCCGGCCAGGTGCCGCTGCTCGAGGTCGGCGCCGACCGCTTTCTCGCCGAGTCCAACGCCATCCTCTGGTACGTCGCCGTGGGCACGCCGCTCGCGCCGGAGAACCGGATCGACCGCGCCGACGCGCTGCAATGGATGTTCTTCGAGCAGCACGCGCTCGAGCCGAACATCGGCGCGGCCTATTTCTGGCTCTCGCTGGTCAAGGGCGGACGCGATCTCCAGACCCACTCCCTGGAGGACTGGATGGAGCGCGGCTATGGCGCGCTCCAGGTGATGGAGAACCACCTCAAGACCAACGCCTATTTCGCCGCCCGCCAACTCACGGTCGCCGACATCGCGCTGTATGGCTACACCCATCTCGCCGACCGCTGCGATTTCGATCTTTCGCCCTTTCCGGCGATCCGGGACTGGCTGAAGCGGGTGGAAGCCGCGCCCGGCTTCGTGGCGATGGACTGGCGGCCGGCCGACATCGACGACCCCGCCAGCATCGCGGCGGGGGCCTGAGAAGCTGCGCTCCCTCTCCCGCCTGCGGGAGAGGGCGTTTCCTCGTTGGGACAATCGCCCAGAGGGGAAAGCCCCACCCGGCGCTTCGCGCCGACCTCCCCGCAAGCGGGAGAGGTTGCACCGAGTTCGCGGCTCGACCGATCCCAACCAACCCAAAAATGTTAACGAATAGCGGGCATATCGTTAACCTTTGCCCCAATCCCGCCGTTTTCGCCGGGATCGCCGCCCCAATGTTGCCTGTTGCAACAGCGAAATTGTTCGGTGTCGCGGGTGATTCGCTCGCACGTTGAAGGATTTAGAGCATGATTCGGGCGTCCGGCACGGCAGGCTTTCAAGGCCAGACCGATACCGTTTCGTCTTCCCGGCTGACCAACGCGGTCGCGGCCTCGCTCGCCGTCGCCGCACTCTCGCTGTGCCTGATCGTCACCCTGACAGTGCTGTCGACCAAGGCGACCATGGCGATGGGCCTGCCGGTCTGATCCCCGTTTCATTCTGGACCTGCCTTCAAGGTGCCGCGCGGCCCGCGCCAACCGGCGTCGCGACGGGACATTGATGAAATCGCCTGTGGTCATCGTTGCCATCACCCTGACTGCGGCCATCCTGGTCGCGGCATCGCTGCTGATTTTCACCGGCATGCGCAAGAGCTCGGGGACGTCGACGCTGAATGCGCCCGCGCTCCAGCAGCGCCTCAGGCACGCGCATTTGGTCTAAAATCATCGACAAGCTTTGCGCACCGTCGCAAGCGCTCCTTAAGCGCACTCCACGAATCCGCATTGCCATCGTGCAACCTCAGGTCAGTCTGACGGACTTATCTCGTTCAGGGAGGAACGAGCGAGGCCCATGCGGTTCGGATGGCGTGCGATCTCCGGTCCCGTGCTGACGGCAGCGACAGCGCTGCTGACGATGTCGCTTGATCATTATGTCCCCCTCCCCTCGCCTGCGCCGCTGTTGGTCTGCATCGTCGCGCTTGCCGGCGCATTGTCGGGTTTTGCCTCCGCCATCACCAGCGCGTCACTCGCGGTGATCGGCGCGGCGCTGTTCTTTCTCAATCACCGCGGCGCTTCCCTCGATGTGCCGGCAGACCTAATCCGGCTCGGCCTGCTCGCACTGACGGCCTTCGGCACCGCTGCCATCACCGGGCTGATGCGCGAGCGGCTGCTCGGCGCCCTTGCCACCGAGCGCCAGAGCCATGCCACGGCCGCACGGCTGTCGGCGGCACTCGACCAGGTCGACATCGGCATCGTGCTGCTCGATGCCGAGACCCGCGCCGAGTTCATCAACCGCGCGTTCCGGGATTATTTTGCGCTGCCGGACGAGATCGCCGACGGCAAGCCGCCTTTCGTCGCACTGATGTATCACGGCCGCGACACCGGCGCGTTCGAGCTGCCCGAGGACGAGCTGGGCACCTTCATCGCCCAGCGCATGGAGATGGTGCGGATCGGCGATGCCACGCCGATCAACATCGCCCTGCGCAACGGCGAGGTGCTGCGCTTCGTCTGCGCCGCGCTGCCCGACGGCGGCCGCATGCTGAGCTACACGCCGGTGACCGACCTCGTCCGCCACACCGATGCGCCGGCGCGCGCCGACTACTACCGCTCGCTGCGCGATCCCACCGGCAGCAAGCTGATCCGGTATCTGCGCGTCGCGGAGTGATGCGCGATTGATCGGCACGTCCATCATCACGTATGAAGGACGCTTCATCGATCCCGGGAATTTCACATGTCGCTCACCATTCGCTCCATCGCACCGCAGGACTACGATCAATGGCTGCCGCTATGGGACGGCTACAACGCCTTCTATGGCCGCTCGGGCCCGACCGCGCTCGCGCCGGACATCACGCGCGTCACGTGGCAGCGCTTCTTCGATCACTATGAACCGGTGCACGGGTTGGTCGCCGAGAGCGACGGCAAGCTGCTCGGGATGACGAACTATTTGTTTCATCGCAGCACCACCGCGATCGAGCCGTTGTGCTATCTGCAGGATTTGTTCACGACAGAAGCCGCACGCGGCAAGGGTGTCGGCTCGGCGCTGATCCACGGCGTGTACGAGCGCGCGAAACTTGCGGGATCGTCGCGGGTCTACTGGCAGACGCACGAGACCAACGTCACGGCGCGGGGCCTCTACGACAAGGTTGCCGAGCGCCCCGGCTTCATCATCTATCGCAAGGTCATCTAGGCCCGTGGCGGCAGCTTGTTTTTGAGCATGATCTTTTCGGAAAACCGCTGCGCACTTTGCGCTCACGCGGCCCTCCGGGTCCGGATCATGCTGGCTGTGGATAACTCCGGCTGTCACCGGCGCGTTACACACCGGGATTAAGTTGCAGTTGCGTCTGATCAGGCCCCCCGTCACCGATCAAGCGCCCCAAGCGGTCCCCGTCAGTCGCCGCGTCTGACAGGGGCCGCATTTTTTTGTCTGCGCTTTTTCAGCATGGCAGCAACGCGGTGAGCAGCTTGCCGCTGCGGCGCCCGGCAGTCACAATGTCCCACTGCTCTCCTGCTGACGGGACTTCCCATGGAAATTCGTAATCTCGGCGCCTCCGGCCTTCGCGTGTCTGCGGTCGGGCTCGGCTGCAACAATTTCGGCCAGCGCATCGACCTCGAGGCCTCGCGCAAGGTGATTCACAAGGCGCTCGACAGCGGCATCACGCTGTTCGACACCGCCGACATCTATTCCAACATGGGCGGGTCGGAAAACGTGCTCGGCGCGGTGCTCGGCGATCGCCGCAAGGACATCGTGCTGGCGACGAAATATTCCAAGCCGATGGCGGAAGACGGCACCAAACAGGGCGCCTCGCGCCGCTACATCTTCAATGCGGTGGAAGCGAGCCTGAAGCGGCTCAAGACCGACTACATCGATCTCTACCAGCAGCACGATTACGACCCGCTGACCCCGATCGAGGAGAGCCTGCGCGCGCTCGACGATCTCGTCCGCCAGGGCAAGGTCCGCTACATCGGCAACTCGAACTTTCCGGCGTGGCGCATTGCCGAAGCCGAGTACGTCGCGCGCGCGATGAATGTCAGCCGCTTCGTCTCCTGCCAGGACGAATACTCTCTCGTCGTGCGCGACATCGAGAAGGACCTGCTGCCGGCAGCAACGGAATACAAGCTCGGCCTGCTGCCGTTCTTCCCGCTCGCAAGCGGACTTCTGACCGGCAAGTACAAAAAAGGCGAGACCGCGCCCGGCGACACCCGCTTCGGCCAGACGCCGCGGCTGCGCGACCGTTACGTCACGCCGCGCAATGAGGTCATCGTCGAGAAACTGCAGGCCTTCGCGGCATCGCGCGGCCACAGCATGCTCGAGCTCGCCTTCTCCTGGCTCGCCGGCCGCCCGCAGGTCTCCAGCGTCATTGCGGGTGCGACCCGCGCCGAGCAGATCGAGCAGAACGTCAAGGCGATCGCGTGGAAGCTCAGCGCCGAGGAGACGGCGGAGATCGACAAGATCACGCAGGGCTAGAGCATGATCCGGACCCGGAGGGCCGCGTTAGCGCAAAGTGTGCAGCGGTTTTCCGGAAAGATCATGCTCAAACAATAAAGGATGCGGCGCTACTTGGCGCCGCGCCCCACCGTCTGCATCACCTCAAAGCCTTCGAACTGGGGATGGCCGAGATAAAGCGGCTTGTTGTCGCCGGCGCGCTGATGCGCCGCGCGAAACGCCTCCGATTTGGTCCATGCCTCGAACGCCGCATGGTTGGCCCAGATCGTGTGCGAGGCATACAGCGTGTGGTCCTCGAGCTCGGGGCCGCGCAGCAGATGGAATTCGACGAAACCTGGCACCCCGTCGAGAAACGTGTCGCGCGTCAGCCAGACCTGTTCGAAGGCAGATTCAGAACCCTTGGTGACGCGGAAGCGGTTCATGGCGATGTACATGGGGCGGTCTCCTGATGATCGGCTCATCATGTCGTCATTCCGGGACGCGCCGCAAGGCGCGGGCCCGGAATGACGGCCTTCGTGGGTTAGGCAACGAGCCCCTTCATCGGTCGCGCTCCCGCGCTGTCCGGGAACACTGTCTCCGCCAGCACGCGATCCGACAAACCGAACTGCCCCTGTAGCACGCCCTTGATCACTGAACGCAGATCCGTGGTCGGCTTGAGGTCGCGCCCTTCATAGAGGTTGGCGAGCTTGAGGCCGGGCCAGTCGGAGATGACGCGGCCGCCTTTCACGGCGCCGCCGGCGAGGAGCGCGATGGTGCCGGTGCCGTGGTCGGTGCCGTCGGTGCCGTTGATGCGCGCGGTGCGGCCGAATTCGGTGGCGACGACGACGACGGTGTCGCGCCAGCGATCGCCGAGGCCGGTTTCGAATTCGGCGAGCGCGCCGTCGAGGCCGCCGAGCAGGAAGGCAAGACGCCCGACCGGACCGCCTTCATTGGCATGCGTATCCCAGCCGTCGAAGGCGAGCGCAGCGATGCGCGGGCCGTCGTCGCCCGCCATCAGTTTTGCGGCGCCGCGCGCCACCTGGCGCATCTGCGCGACCTGATTGCCCGGCTTCCGCTTCATGTCGTCGCCACTTGCGGCCTTGTCCAACTGAAGGCCTTGCGACAAAGCCGCGGCCAGCGCGGGATCACGGTGACGGTAGAGATCGACCAGACGCATCGCGGTGTCGTCGTCGGCCGGCGGCAGCGCGACCGGCGCCCAGCCGACAGTCGGCGCATTGCCGCGCAACACCAGCGGTGTGGTGGGGCCGACCGCAAGAGCGCTCGACACGCGCTCGCCGCGCGGCAGCGCTTCGAGTGCGCGGTTGAGCCAGCCGGACTGCACGCGGCCCGGACCGGCATAGCCGCTTTCGAGCACGTCCTGGCCGTCGAAATGCGAGCGGTCGCGATAGGGCGTCGCGACCGCGTGGATCACCGCGGCGTGCTTGTCGCGATACATGCGCGCAAATTCCGGCATCGCCGGATGCAGCGCGAAGAAGCTGTCGAGCATGATCGCGGCATGCGCGCCGTCAGCGGCGAGCGCGATCGAGCCGTGCAGGCCGGCGTAGTCGGGGTCGCCGACCGGCGCGACGGTCGAGAGCCCGTCGAGCGCGCCGCGCAGGATCACGACGACCAGGCGGGGATCGCGACCATCGGCCGCGCGCGCGAATTTGGGAAGATAGGCCCAGGCCGCAAAGGACGCGCCGCCGAGCAGCAAGCCGCGGCGCGAGGTGAGGAGCCGGTTCTCGACGCAGTCGATCATCGTCATCTCCTCTGCATTTCCGGCGACATCAGCAACAGCGCTAGCGCCTGCTGGCGCGACTCCGCACGCTCGATGGCTTTGCGCGTTTCGATCGAGGCCGCGTCCGCAGCGGCGAATTCGAGCAAGTCGAGCGGATCGATGTTGGGCCCGAGCCGCGCGCCCATCTGCGCGGCGATGTCGAGCCTGAGCTTGATGCCCTCAGGCGCGGCCCACGCGGCGCTGGTGTCCGGAAAGCCGTTCGGGCCGGCCGGAGACCACAACGGCTGGCCGAGCAGATTGAGATTGTTGAGAATGCCGCCGGGATCCTCCGGCACACGCGCGAGCAGCCGTCCGCTGGCGACCACGAAATCATAGGGCGAGCGCATTTTGGTCAGCGGCGCTTTCCAGGCCTCGTCGGAATCGACCAGCGCCGTGGCAAGCGCCTTGAGGTCGCCGTCGGTCTTGACGAAGACATCGCGCAACCGCGCCACGAGCGCCGGCGGCGGATCGTCGGCGACGAAGTGACGGACAAATTTGGTGGCGATGAAATTCGCGGTCGAGGGATGCCGCGCGATGTCGGCGAGCGCCGCTTCGCCCTGCGCAAGGCCGGTCGGCTCATAGCTCTTGCCGACCAGCATTTGCGGTCCGGGCTGGTGCGCATTGGCGTTGAACACGAAGGAACCCGGGGTGCCCAGCTGCCCCTGCCTTCCGGCGAAGGTCCAGCCGGTGATGATACGCGCAAGCGAGGTGACGTCCTCCTGCGTGTAACCGCCGCCAACGCCGAGCGTATGCAGCTCCATGATCTCGCGCGCGAGATTTTCGTTCAGCCCACGTTTGCGGTTTTGCCCCGCGCGCGAGTCCGGCCCGAGCGATTGCTGATTGTCGAGGAAGAACAGCATCGCCGGATGCTGCTCGACCGCCTTCAACATGTCGGCGAAGCGCCCGAGCACATGCGGCCGGATCGCCTCGCGCTCGAACGCACCGGCCCAGATCCGTGCCAGCTCGCCCTTGCCGGCGGAGATGCAGAAATGGTTGGACCAGAACACGACCAGCCGCTCGGTGAAGCCGCACTCGACCAGGGTGGCACGCTGCAACCGCGCCAGCGCCTCGGCGCGAAAGGTTTTTTGAATGACGTTGAGCGGCTGCGGCGCGGGCTTTGCGGCAGGCGGCGCAGCAGCACCGGGTTGCATCATGTCCGGCTTCGGCGTGCCGTCCATCTGCTTCGCATCCGCCATCTGGCCACCGATCTCGGTCGCAGCCGCGTTCAGCGAGAGATGACGGCGCAAGGCAGGCTTCTGATCGGCCGGTGCCTGCGGCTGCGCCTCGGCGGGCGCAGCAGCCTTTGCTGTTTCCTTTGCCGTTTCCTTGGCGGCTTCACGCGCCTGCTTGACCTGGTCCTGATAGGCGAACACCGCCTGCCCCAACTGCGGCGTCGATTGCAGGCCGGGCGCTTCCAGCAGCACGCCATTGGGACGCGCGAGTTCCGCCTTCACGAAGCCGCGCGGATCGGATGCGGCATTGATCAGATCGCCGGACGCCCCGCCGCGGGCGCCGAAGCCGAAACGGTTGAGCGCAACGAGGGCGGCTTGCGAATCGCGGGCCATCGATTTGTCCTTCGCGCGTTGCCAACCGCTTTCCTGAACCATGCGCAGCGCGTAATATACCGCAGCGGGAGATGAACCCGACATGAAAACGACGGCAAAGCCTTTGCGCAAATCATGACAAATCCGAAACAAATCGCCTTGCCGGAACCGCGCCGCCTGAGCTGCGCCCGCTGCGGCACCGAATTCGGCTGCGATCTGTCAGGCGAGTGCTGGTGCGCGGAGGAAACCGCGAAGCTGCCGATGCCGGTCAAGGGCGAGGATTGTCTGTGCCGGGACTGTTTGCGCAAGGCGGCCGCTGAGGCAGTGTCGTAGGGTGGGCAAAGCGAAAGCGTGCGCACGCATTTTTTGCGACCGGAGGGATGGTGGGCACGGCGCTTTGCGCCTTTGCCCACCCTACGAAGCAAGCGAGCCTACACCGCGAACCCCGGCGATTTCCGCGCCATGCCATCGAATGCATCGAGCAGCTTTTCGCGCCACGCATAGACCGGATCATCGCTTTCCAGCAGCTTGAACGGGCTCACCACGCGCGCCCATTGGAAGCCGCCGAACACGATGTAGTCGGCATAGTTCGGCGCACTGCCGCCGACATAAGGCTGCTTCTTCAACGTCTGCCGCAACACCTCCAGCGACTTGCGGAAGGCGACGACGCCGGTCTCACGGCTTGCCTGGACCTCTTCCAGCGGCTTGCCGCCGAACCGCGCCTCGCGCGACTTGCGGAAATATTCGGCATCGACCTCGGCGAGGTTTTTGGGGATGTCGGCGATGATCAGCGGAGAAAGGCCGCCGACGATCGCGATATCCCCCCACGAATTGATCATGCGCGCCACGGCGCGGCCGCCCTCGCCGCCGAACAGCGACGGGCGATCCGGAAAGCTGTCTTCGAGATAGTTCGCGATCGCCCAGGAATCCGCGACGGGCTTGTCATGATGCAGCAGCACAGGGACCCTCTCCGAGCCGTGCGGCGAGATCGCGCTCTTCTCGGTAAAGCGCCAGGGCAGCGATTCCGCCGACAGCCCCTTGTGCGCGAGCGCCATCCGCGTGCGCCAGCAATACGGGCTGAACGGGCGCGATGCGTCGCTGCCGACGAGTTCGAAGAGCTTGAGTGACAAAGGCGCCTCCACATGCTCCGTCATTGCGAGGAGCTCTCGCGACGAAGCAATCCAGACTGCCGCCGCAGAGACATTCTGGATTGCTTCGCTGGCGCTCGCAATGACGATGTGGCGAGAGGGGCGCGCTGAGTCTTCTCCCTCTCCCCGTTCTTACGGGGAGAGGGTTGGGGTGAGGGGCGGTCTCCGCAATCACGGTGAGAGACGGACTCGCGGAGGCTCCCCCTCACCCGGAATTTGCTTTGCAAATTCCGGCCTCTCCCCGCAAGCGGGGAGAGGCGAAGGACAATCACCGCCCGTTCGTTCGCAGCAACCGCTCGCCACCTTCCGTCACCGCGATCACCAGCCCGATGCCGGGCAGCGTCTCCCGCGCGACGTAGCCGCACTCAGCGGCGTCTTCCCAGATGGTGAGGCGCGGGCACGAGGTCTTCCAGGTCGAAATCACCTCGGCATAGGCGCGCGGCTCGCGCGCGATCCATTCGACGAAGTCCAGCACCAGCGGATCGGTTGTCTCGCTCATGCAAACCTCCTCTGTCGAAGGCGGCCAGCACCGGTGTGCGGAGCATGAGCCAGCCGCCATAGGCGATGTAGTAGCAGGCAATGGTGGTGATCAGCTTGTTTGACCACGCCACGAATTGCTGGTCGGTCATGGCTTCGAGAATGCGCCGCGCCAGCGTGGTGCCGAGCATCGACGCTGCGATCGCGACACCGGCGAGCACGGGGTCGAGGCTCGCGGCCTGGTCGATCAGGCCGCCGAAATAGATCAGCTTGGTGAAATGGCTGACGAGCTGGCACATCGCCTTCGTCGCGACCTTCTCGCGGCGGCCGAAATCGCCGCCGAGGAAGAAGGTGTCGAGCAGCGGGCCGGATACGCCGGTCATCAGCATCAGGCCCATGCAGATCGTGCCATAGACCGTGCCTTGCCAGAGACGGTCCGGATCCGGCTTGACGTTCGCGGGCATGAGCCGCGCCATGAACGGCGTGATGCCGAGCAGCAGCAGCGCCGTCGGCTTGTCCGGCACGTAGCGGGTGATCGACCAGGCCGCGAGCGCGATGGCAGCGCCGACCATGTAGTTCGCGACCGGCCGCCAGCGGATATGCGCCCGCCACAGCAACGCGCGCCAGCCGTTCGAGGCCATCTGCGTGATCGCATGCAGCACCATCGCGGTGGGCAGCGGCATCAGCGCCAGGAGCACGCCGATCAGGATCAGCCCGCCGGCCATGCCGAACAGCCCCGACAGGAACGCGGTGGCGACCATCAGCAATCCAAGGGCAGCGATCATGATGGGCGTCACGATTATCTCCGGCGTTGGCAAGTAGGGACGAACGCTGCATCACTCCCTCGCCCCGCCCTTGCGGGGAGAGGGTGGGGTGAGGGGCTGCATTCGCAATCACGCTGGCAGTCGGACTCGCGGAGAGTCCCCCTCACCCGCCACGCTTCGCGTGTCGGCCTCTCCCCGCGTGCGGGGAGAGGCGAGGAGCACCGCCTCTGCCTCAACAAATCAGCTTGGAATTACTCTCATTCTTGTGCCTCCCTTGCTCCTCCCCTGCAAACTGAGTTATCTTGCCCTGGCATCAGCTTTCCTGAGGGTATTGCATAGGGGTCTTGCATTTGCGACGGCTGCTGTTTCTCAACGGCATCAAGGCGTACGAGGCGGCGGCGCGGACCGGCAGCTTTGCTGCGGCCGGGCTTGAGCTCAGCGTGTCCGCGGCCGCCGTCAGCCGCATGGTGCATCTGCTGGAGGAACGTCTCGGCGTCGCGCTGTTCGAGCGCAAGGCCAACAAGCTCTTGCTGACGCAGGCCGGCCGCGCCTATCAGAGCGGGCTGACGCCGATCTTCGACGCGCTGGCAAGCCTCACTGCGCAGGTGACGGCGCCGTCCAGCGTGCGCGTGCTCACCATCGGCGTCGGGCATACGTTTGCGATGCGCTGGCTGATCCCGCGCCTGTCGGAGTTTCGCAGTGAGGAGCCCGACATCGAGGTGCGCTTCACCACCGGTGGCGCGTCGGTGCCGTTCGGCGAGGACTGGAGCTGCGGCATCAAACTCGGCACCGGCGACTGGCCAGGCCTCGTTGCCGAGCCGCTGTTCGCCGGCGATCTCACGCCGGTCTGCGTGCCCCGCCTCGCCGCCTCGCTGAAGCGTCCGGCCGATCTCAAGGGGCCAAGCCTGATCCGCGTCGAGCATTCGCCCGAGGACTGGCCGATCTGGCTCAAGGCCGCCACCCTGCCTCGCATCAATCCACGCGGGCCCGAGTTCCAGTTCTACGGCCAAGCGCTCCAGGCCGCCGCCGACGGGCTCGGCATCGCCATGGGCATCCGGCCCTATATCGACGACGACCTCGCCGCCGGCCGCCTGGTCGCCCCGTTCGACCTCTCGGTGCCCAAGGGCATGCGCTGGTACCTGCTCTATCGCAGTTTCCAGACGGAGCAGCGCGACTTCGCCGCGTTCCGCCGCTGGATCATGCGCGCGGCGTCCGAGCCCGCCGCCCGGCCGGTGAAGCGGACCGGTCGCACCTCAGCCCGGAACTGATGCCTCGTCAGTTCCTCCCGCGGCAAAAAAGCCGGCCGCTTGTGAACGGCTTCACATACTGAACCCGGCAAACGTGGTCCCCTGACCCTCCAACACGACACCGACATTTTGGGGACTGCCATGACGACCCTCTACGACGGCTTTGACATTGAATCCTTCGAGGCCGGCAAAGGCCTCTGGCACGCCCGCATCCGCCGTGCCGATTTCAGCCCGGTTGCCATCGACGGCGTGCTGTTTCCGGCCATGGAGGTCGGTTTCGCCTGGCCCGACCAGACCGCGGCGATCGCCGATGCCAAGCACCATATCGACCGCTTCCGCCGTCGGGCCGACGACAGCGACGACGAATAGGCCTGACGAATAGGCTTGGCGAATAGGCTTGGCGAGACGGCAACAGGACTGAGCGACAGCGTGGCGTAACAGGGGGACACCGGTTCATGTCAGTTATCGAATTCGAGAACGCATCGCGGCCCCGCATCTACGCCCGCAAGGTGCTGGCGATATGCCCCGAATGCGACGGCGATCTCACGGTACTCCGCGTGATCGGCGGCCGCGCCGGATGCGAGTACTGGACCATGCGCTGCACCGATTGCGGCGGCATTCATCTCGACATCCTCAAACCGCATCTGGCGAGCGAGGATGACGGGGCTCCGCCGCCGGCGGCGTAATAATCCGGCCCTGCTGCCAACCTGCTGTCAGCAGTGTGCGCACGGATGGACCTTCGCCCTTTTCTGAGGGACGGACTCGTCCCATATTCGCCTCATGGCGAAGAAACCTGCTCCCCCGAAATCCCCGAAAACCAAGACCCCGAACTCGAAGGCACATCGGCCTGATGTGCAGCCGATCGGGCCGGCGCTGGCCGAACTTCTCAATCCAGCGATCAATCGCGGCGATGCCGGGCTTGGATCGGGCACCGGGCTGCAGCCGCCGCCGGACAATTCGCGCGACCGCCGCGCTGGCGGCGAGGCCGCCGCGCATCGCGCACGGGCCTCGACGCCGAGGGAGTTTCCGCAGGATTCGACGCGGCCGATGCCGCTGCGGCCCAATCCGCAGCCGCCGGGGGCCCGCGCGTCCGAGAGCGGCGGCTTCGACGAGGCGCCGCAGGCCAATTACGGCACCGCGGCCACGATCCCGACGCTGGATCCGGAACTGGCGCGGCAGCTCGGGATGCCGACTGAGGAGGACGACGCCGAGGCGCTGGCGCGGCCGCCGCGGAACAAGATGGAGGCGCTCGGCGTCAAGGCGACCGCGGATGCGCTGGAATCGCTGATCCGCGAGGGCCGGCCGGAGTTCCGCAGGGATGACGGCTCCACCAAGGTGTGGACCCCGCACCGGCCGCCGCGCCCGGAAAAGTCCGAAGGCGGCGTCCGCTTCGAACTCAAATCCCACTATGAGCCGCGGGGCGATCAGCCGACCGCGATCAAGGAGCTGGTCGAGGGCATCGAGCGCAACGACCGCTCGCAGGTGCTGCTCGGCGTCACCGGCTCGGGCAAGACCTACACCATGGCGCAGGTGATCGAGAAGACGCAGCGCCCTGCCATCATCCTGGCGCCGAACAAGACGCTCGCCGCCCAGCTCTATGGCGAGTTCAAGAGCTTCTTCCCGGACAACGCGGTCGAGTATTTCGTCTCGTATTACGACTATTACCAGCCAGAAGCCTACGTTCCCCGCACCGACACCTATATCGAGAAGGACTCCTCGATCAACGAGCAGATCGACCGCATGCGCCATTCGGCGACGCGCGCGCTGCTCGAACGCGACGACGTCATCATCGTCGCATCGGTGTCCTGCATCTACGGTATCGGCTCGGTCGAGACCTATACCGCGATGACGTTCGCGCTGAAGAAGGGCGAGCGCATCGACCAGCGCCAGCTCATCGCCGACCTCGTCGCGCTCCAGTACAAGCGCACCCAGGCCGATTTCACCCGCGGCACGTTTCGCGTGCGCGGCGACGTCATCGACATCTTCCCGGCGCACTATGAGGACCGGGCCTGGCGCGTGAATTTGTTCGGCGACACCATCGAGACCATCGAGGAATTCGATCCGCTCACCGGCCACAAGCAGGACGAGCTCGAATTCATCAAGATGTACGCCAACTCGCACTATGTGACGCCGCGCCCGACGCTGGTGCAGGCGATCAAGTCGATCAAGTCCGAATTGAAGATGCGGCTCGACCAGTTGCACGACCAGGGCCGCCTGCTGGAGGCGCAGCGGCTGGAGCAGCGCACGACCTTCGACCTCGAGATGATGGAGGCGACGGGCAGTTGCGCCGGCATCGAGAACTATTCGCGCTATCTCACCGGGCGCCTGCCCGGCGAGCCGCCGCCGACGCTGTTCGAATATGTCCCGGACAACGCGCTGGTGTTCGCCGACGAAAGCCACGTCACCGTGCCGCAGATCGGCGGCATGTTCCGCGGCGACTTCCGCCGCAAGGCGACGCTGGCCGAATATGGCTTCCGGCTTCCGTCGTGCATGGACAACCGCCCGCTCCGCTTCGAGGAATGGGACATGATGCGGCCGCAGACCGTCGCGGTGTCGGCGACGCCGAGCGCCTGGGAGCTGAACGAGAGCGGCGGCGTGTTCGTCGAGCAGGTGATCCGTCCCACCGGCTTGATCGATCCGCCCGTCAACATCCGCCCCGCCCGCACCCAGGTCGACGATCTCGTCGGCGAGGTGCGTGCCACAGCCCAGGCCGGCTATCGCTCGCTGATCACGGTGCTGACCAAACGCATGGCGGAGGACCTCACGGAATATCTGCACGAGCAAGGCATTCGCGTCCGCTACATGCACTCCGACATCGACACCATCGAGCGCATCGAGATCATCCGCGATTTGCGCCTCGGCGCGTTCGACGCGCTGGTCGGCATCAATCTCTTGCGCGAGGGCCTCGACATTCCCGAATGCGCGCTGGTCGCCATTCTCGACGCCGACAAGGAAGGTTTTCTGCGCAGCGAGACTTCGCTGATCCAGACCATCGGCCGCGCCGCGCGCAACGTCGACGGCAAGGTGATCCTCTATGCCGACCAGATGACCGGCTCGATGGAGCGCGCCATCGCCGAGACCAACCGGCGCCGCGAAAAGCAGGTCGAGTACAACGCCGAACACGGCATCACGCCGGAGAGCGTGAAGAAGCACATCGGCGATATCCTCAACTCGGTCTACGAGCGCGACCACGTGCTGGTCGAGGTCGGCGGCCACGACATGACCGACGACATCATCTCGATCGGCCACAATTTCGAAGCCGTGCTCGCCGATCTCGAAACCCGCATGCGCGAGGCCGCCGCCGACCTGAACTTCGAGGAAGCCGCCCGCCTTCGCGACGAGGTCAAGCGCCTGCGCGCCACCGAACTGGCGGTGGTGGACGATCCCACGGCAAAACAGCGCGTCGTGCAGGGCAAGGCCGGCGCCTATGCGGGCGCGAAGAAGTACGGCGACGCCGCCAATTTGCCGGTCAGCGCCATGAAGAAAAAGACCGTGAGCTCCGCACTGAAAGCCAGCGGCGGCGGCAGCGGCTCGAAAGTCCACAAGCCACATCTCGACGAAATGCACGGGCCGGAATCCCTGCCCTATCGCGAGAACCAGGCGCTGCCGTCAAAGCCGTTCGGAAGTACGAGCCGGATCATCCAGCCGACGGATTCAAGGCAGTCGGGGCCGGAGTTCGGGCCGGCGCCGAAGTCGACGGGTGGGCAGCCGGGGCGACGGGGTGGGTGGAAGAAGAGGTAGGCGAGCGGGATCGTCCGCGCCCTCACCCCACACTCGCCGTCACCACGGCCATCACCGACAGCAGCAGCACGATGGTCATGAGCTGGAGCGAGGCCACCGGCTGGGTGCGCCATGCTGTGATCTTGTCGGACAGCGAGAGGTGGGCTTCGAAGAATTTCGGTTCGTAGACGGTCTTGAAGAAGCCGGGGAAGCTCGGGCCGAAGGTCACCGCGAGCAGCGCGTGGGCGAGCGAGGCGATGGCGACGAAGATGGCGACGCCGGGGTCGCCGGAGAGGTCGTGGTTGCCGGCCAGTTTGAGCAGGAAGGCGGCGGCGGCGAAGGTCGGGAAGCTCTGCAGGATCGCGGTCAGCGCGAGGCCTTCGAGCGCGTTGTGCAGGCGGGACTTTCTTGCGGCGGCGATGGAGGCCATGGCACGTCTCCCTGATGACATGCGGATGAAGGTAGCCACAGGGGGAGAGGCGCGATGTGAGGTGGCTCACGCCCGGCCAAGCGTTAGGACAGGTCGGAGCGGCCTAGAGCTGGCGGAAGAATACGAGATAGATGGCAAGGCCGATCGTCGAGAACGACATCACGACGCCAAACCAATTGTATTTGACGCCCTGCGAACGGGACGCGTTTCCCACGAAAGCCACGAGGCAATACAGGAACAGGATTGCGAGGACGACGCCCCACAAGGACTTCCCAGCGTCCATCGTCCGATTCAACCCCAGCGTTTGCAACTGGAATTTACCATCGGTGCGCACGGGATAAAAGAGGACGGGAGCGAGGTTTTCCGCAGCCTTACAGCTTCCCTTGCCCGTTCACCTGGCTCTGCTGCTGCCGCTGCTTTTCCTGTTCCTTGGCCTGATGCCGGCCGTAGAGGCAGCCGGCCGCGGCGCCGAGCACGCCGTGATGGCCGGCATAATGGCCGGCGACGCCGCCGACGACGGCACCCTTGATGCAGCCCTTGGCGTTGGCGGCGGAGCTTGCGCCGAGCATGAGAAGCGTGGCGGCGACGGTGAGAAGCGGGGATTTCATGGATCGGTGTCTCCGGATGCGATGTCTTGGTATCAACGAGCGCAACCGGGTCCGGGTTCCCGCACGCAGCGCCTGTCAGGGCGCGACCGCCGATATGCGCACGGCGTCAGCGCGCGGAGCCTGAGCCCGTTCGAAATTCTTGGGTATGGACTTGCGCGCAACCCGCAATTGCAGCCCCATGAACCCGGCGTCGCATCGGCGCGTCATATTCCAAGGACAACCTGTGTTTTTGCGGATTGATGGACCCTCGGCGTGCGCATTAGCGTTGGCCATCCGCGGCCCACGAGGGCGGGAGCAGCATGATTGTTGAAAAGCTGAACAGGCAACGCGTGCTGCATCTGCTCGACAGTTTTGCGCGCGGCGATATCGAGGCGGCGCTATCCTGCTGCACCGACGACGTCGACTTCCTCACCCACGCGCCGATCGACGTGCTGCCGCACATGGTGCCGCGCCACGGCAAGGCCGAGCTGCGCGAGCTCTGGCAGACGATCTGGTCGCGCTATTCGGAAGTCCGCTACAAGGCACCGCACATCCTCGCCGATGGCGACGAGGTCGCGACCTACATGCATACCTATTTCAGGAAGCGTAGCAACGAACGCATCGTGCAGTTCGACATGGCGGTGTTCTACAGCTTCCGCGGCGGGCTGGTGGCGCAGATCCGCGAGATCATCGATTCCTACGATCTGGTGCAGCAGGTGCTGGAGCGCGAGATCGGGCCGCTGATCGTGGGCGCGCGGGTGGACGGGGGTTAGGCGCGCCGCCCCCCAAAAAGAGGCCGGCAACAATCGATTCCGGGAAAATACGGGGTTCTATTGCAAATCTCACAAAGCGCTCTCAATTGTGCATTGCAAAAACGTGATTTGAGTTTTGCTGAAAATCCCGTATTTGTTCGTACACAAATGAATTGAGCGGCCCTCGGCACATTGCGGTGCGTGGGCTGTTTTCCGTTTTGCAAGCCAGTTTCAGGACGCCCCCAAATGACAGAGCACAGCCTCTGGCGTTTCTCGCGCGCGTTGCACCGCGCGGTGAACGACCGGCATTTCGAGGATATCGAGGCCCTGATCGACGAGGACGTCGAATGGGCGATCTACGGCCCGATCGACATGTTTCCCTTCCTTGGTGCGCGCCAGGGCAAGGAGGCCGTGCTCGACGTCATCCACCAGCTCGCCGACAATTTCCGCGTCCGCCGCTTCGACCGCGAGAGCATCATGCTGGGCGTCGATTCCGCCGCCTCGATGCTGCGCTATTCGCTGACGGCACTGGATTCCGACAAGCCGATCTCCTTGCGGGTCGCGCAGTTCGCCCAGTTCAGGGCGGGCAAGCTGATCAGCATGCGCGTGCTGGTCGACACCTTCGATCTGGTCGAGCAGGCACTCGGCCGCGCCATTCATCTGCCGAAGATGACCGGCGTCGGCTGAGGGGGACACCAACGGGCCCCGCTTTCGGGACCGGCGACTGATGCTCTCCGCGACACGTCCTGGCCTCCAGCCCCGCCGGATGCCGTCGTGGAGATGCTCGTCGCCGGGCGCGCGCCTTTCGCGCGGCCCGTTGGTTCGTTATTCGCGTTGTTGGAGCATGCTCCTATCGGAAAACCGCTGCACACTTTGCGCTGCGCGGCCCTTCGGGTCCGGATCATGCTCTGGCGAGCCGCCACAATTTCGCAACGATAGATCACCATGGTTTGAGCGGACCGAATGGCGCATGGTCATCACCGAAGGCCGCTTTATATTGGCGGCAGGCATGTGCCGGGGTTTGCGGGCAGGACGATGGAATTCTCGACGGGTTTTGGCTGGACCAGGCTGCCGATGCTGGCGGCCGTATTCATTTTGGGCTCGGTGCTGACGGTTTCGGCGCAGATCATTCCGCCCTTCTCCCTACCCGCGGCAGTGCCCGACGACGAGGCCGAGGCCGCGGAGACCGCCGAAGTCACCCCCGACGTCAACGATCCCGACGTGCTCAAAGGCATCGACGTCGACAAGCTCGACTGGAGCCAGCTCGCGGTCGATGCCGGCACCGGCAATGACCTCGCCACCGCCAGGAAGCGCGCCCAGGCCGCCGCCAAGGACGGCATGAACTGGTCGACCAACACCAATGCCAACGGCTCCTCCGCCGTGGCCGTGAAGCAGTCGGTCTCCTCGTTCTGGGACGCCCGCATCGGCGCCGACATGACGGTGACGAGCGAGCCGCGGACCATGTCCGAGCTGCTGGCGCAGAAAGCCACCAATGGCGGCAACGTGCCGCAATCCTCCGGCAGCGCCTGGGCGGCGGCGACCGCGCCGGGCGCGGGCTCAATCTGGGACAAGACCGCGGTGGAAGCCCGCGTCGATCCCGGCGCCGAGCAGAGCAAGATCGGGGCGTCGCTGACCAAGTCGGTGCCGCTGTCGGGCGACACGTCGCTGACGCTCCAGAACGGCTACAGCGTCAACCAGCAGGGCACCACCGCCCTTCCAGGCGTCGGCGGCCACATCACCCGCAATTACGAGACCGACCAGACCGCCAAGGTCACCGTCACCGACACCGGCACCAGCATCACCGCCGGCCAGTCGCTGTCGACCACCGACGACAAATGGCTGCGCAAGTTCGGCGCCGAGCAGAAGCTGTTCGACAACGTCACCGTGTCCGGCTCGGTCGGCGAGACCTCGCAAGGCGCGATCAACAAGAGCCTCAGCGCGGGTTTCAAGAAGAGCTGGTGAGCGTTCCTACCTCGCCCCGCTTGCGAGGAGAGGTCGACGCGCGAAGCGCGTCGGGTGAGGGGGAGTCTCCGCGAGTCCAACTCACTCCGTCTTCGCGGAGACTCCCCCTCACCCCACCCTCTCCCCGCAAGCGGGGCGAGGGAGTCCAGCACCGATCACGCCGCGCCATAGCAGTGTTTAGACTTCCCTAACCATACGCCACTGCAAAGCCCCCAATTGGTCCGCCCTTGCCGCAGCTCTGCCCAGTTGCGGTCAAAATCCGGCGCCCTAGTCGGATCACTGACGTCGTCGTGCGAGGGACACTCGCGCAGCGCTCAACGCGAACAGGGGAATAACGATGAACGCCATGCGTCCGGAAAAGACCGAGACCACCGAGACCGAAACGGTCGACACCAACCTCGCCGCCGTGACGGAAGTCGAAGCCGGCATCCGTGACTTCGTCCGCAACGACATCGCCTATCTGCGCCGGCCGGCCGCGACCACCACCGACGCGCCGCCGCTCGACCCAAGCGCGGAAGCCACGGTCACCAACGTCAACTCGCTGATCCAGCGCGTCGCCGGCACCTCGCTCGCCGAGATCGAGAACCTGATCTCGGAACTCGAAAGCCTGCGCGACCTGCTCCATGCCGAAGGCCAGCGCGTCCAGCGCGAGATCTCCGGCTACGCCCAGCTCAGCCAGGCCGCGATGAAGTCGACCCGCATGATCGCCGACAACGTCTCACAGTGGAAGCGCGCCGCCGACGGTTTGCGCAACAGCTGATCACTGACGCCAAGCATCACCGCCCGCCGCGTTCCGAAAGGAGCGCGGCGGTTTTGATTCGCGGGGGAGTTGGTGCGCACGTGCCCCCACAACAGGTGTCATCGCCCGACTTGATCGGGCGATCCAGTATTCCGAGACATCAAAGCTAGAACCGAGACGCCTCGGCGTACTGGATGCCCCGGTCAAGCCGGGGCATGACAGCGGAGGGTGTGGCTGCGAAAGATTGTGGCAGTGGATATGCGTTCACACCGCCAACGCTGCCAGCACGGTTCACTTTTGAACCCACAACCCCGTCCCGGCGACCAATGCCAAGCGCTCGGGCCGCCTAAGGCCGGGCCTGGGGACATTTCAGATGGAAAGCATTCGGCCCGATAACACGGACCCGATACCGCTACGGCCTGCGCCGAACCAGTTCGGCACGATCATGCTGCGTTTTGTGGGGTTGCTGGCGGTTGCGATCGCGGTGCTGGCGTTCGTCTATAGCCGCTGAAGGCAAAGACCGCTGAAAACCTGGACCGCTGAAGACCTGCGCCGCGTTGCGGCCCCGCGAAGTTAACGAGCCGTTAACGGCTCGCGTCGACCGCTGAGGCTTCCAGGGTGTAGGCGCCGTCGGCGTAGCCCTTCACCACCATGCCGGCGACCAGCATCACGGCCAGCGTCGCGGTAGCAAAGATAAATCCGACCAGCTTGAGTGCGCCGCGGTCTGCCATGGTCCTCGTTCCCCTGTACTCTGCCCAATTCGTTTCAAATAGACAGCGACAGGTTCATAATTGGTTAGCAACTCGATGGTTCCGCAAACTGCTTCGCGGGTGACCATGCTGGACGGGCTTATGGCAGCCGCCCGGAATCGCGTCCATAGCGCGCGGGCAACACTCGGTTTCAATTCGGTCCGGCACGGTATTTCCCCTCTCCCTTGGGAGAGAGAGGGGATACGGCGGATCACATCACCACGACCCTGGTGCCGACATTGACGCGGCCATAGAGGTCGATGACGTCCTCGTTACGCATGCGGATGCAGCCGGAGGACACGTTGGTGCCGATGGTCCATGGCTCGTTGGAGCCGTGGATGCGGTAGAGCGTCGAGCCGAGATACATCGCGCGCGCGCCGAGCGGGTTTTCCGGGCCGCCCTCCATGTGCCTGGGCAGATCGGGGCGGCGCGCGATCATCTCCGCCGGCGGCGTCCAGTCGGGCCATTCGCGCTTGGCCGTGATCGACTTCACACCGGACCAGGTGAAGCCGGGACGGCCGACACCGATGCCGTAACGCATCGCGCGGCCGTTGCCCTCGACGAGATAGAGAAACTTGTTCGGCGTATCGACCACGATGGTGCCGGCACTTTCCTTGCCGCCATAGTCAACAGATTGTTTCTCGAATCTCGGATCGAACTGGCGCTGCCGCGGGTCGACCGGCTCCTGCTGAACCGCGCCTTGCTGGTATCCGCCCTGCATTTGCGGCTCGCCCATCGGCGGCAGGCGGCGCGGATCGTAATAGCCCGGCTGCTGCTGATAGACCGGCTGCTGCGGCGCGTAGGCCGGACCGCGACCGGGGCCGTCGCCGAACAGAAACTCGATGAAGCCGCCGCCCATCTGCGCATTGGAGGCGACGCGGATCGGCGCCGGCGGCACCTGCGGCTGGTAGAGCACCGCAGGCGGATCGTTCGGCACACTATTGTCGAAGGCGCTGGCGTTGTTCGCGCCGACAATGAAGGTGCAAGCGCTGCCGAGCAGCGCGACAGACATTTTCTTGAACATCGACGTACTCTGTACTGTTTCGTCTAGATCACATGCGTCATGCAGAGCCGATGACTGATCGGCGTCCGCGACGTGGTCAATAAAGAGCAAAAGCCGTTTTGTTTGGTAAACGGAAGCGGCGTTTGGATTCACCACGTCGCGAGCGAGGGGGCAATTTGGCGATCAGCGTTTATTTTCGATGAACGCTGCGCACCCATGGTTAATCGCTTCTTTTCACGCCGTCGCGCGCTACCGCACAACAGTTCCTGCTGTGAACTTCGTGTTAAATCGCTTCTGCCTAAAAAGACGCGTGAGTGAGGTGGGGGGAGTTTCTGATGGCTATTCACCGCAAACGTTTTCGTGTCGAAGAGGCTATTGTCGGCGAGATGCCTAGCCCCGAAATGATTGAGGAGGCTGCGCCCATGCATAGCGAAATCATGGCCGAGCTGCGTGCGATCCGCGCCCAGATGGCGAAGGGCGGTATACCTGCGCCCCTGTCCGGCAGCGCAGCGATGGCGGCGATCGACGCCTCCACGGCCCACGAGCTCTCCGAAGCTCGTACGATGCTCGAGACCTACCGGGCGCAGATCGAGCAGTGCGAGAAGCTGAAGATCGAGCTCGATCTGATCCACGACGCCATCGACCGCACCAAGCGCGAAATCGCGACGCTGCACGGCAAGAGCTTTGATGGCGCGGAGATGGCCAAGGTCAATGGCGAGCTCGGCGCGGTCGTCGGCGGCACCGAGCAGGCGACCCAGCAGATCCTCGAAGCCGCCGAATCGATCGACCAGGCGGCCAGCGCGATGTCCAAGGTGCAATCGGCCGACCAGCAGAAGCGGCTCGCCGACGACATCCAGGAACGCGTCATCTCGATCTTCGAAGCCTGCAACTTCCAGGACCTGACCGGCCAGCGCATCAGCAAGGTCATGACCACGATGAAGTTCATCGAGCAGCACATCAATGCGATGATGGAGATCTGGGGCGGCGTCGACGCGATCAAGTCCCACGTCCAGCCGCAGGTCGACAACCGCAGCGAGGACGACAAGCTCCTCAACGGCCCGAAACTCGCCGGCGACGTCGGCCATGCCTCGCAGGACGACATCGACGCGCTGTTCGACTGATCGGACGCGACTTGGAGAAAAACAAAACGCCGGCGAAAGCCGGCGTTTTTTTGTTTTCTCGTCATTGCGAGGAGCGAAGCGACGAAGCAATCCAGGTTGCCTCCGCGGAGACAGTCTGGATTGCTTCGCTTCGCTCGCAATGACGAGGGGTTAGGCCGGAAGCCGGATTACGCCCTCGGCGCGCAGCGGACGTAGACCATGTTGCCGTAGCGGGTGGCGGCGTCCTTGTCGATGAAGCGGGTGATCAGGACGCGGCCGTCGAAGGAGACGATTTCGCGGTCCTGGTCGCCGGGGGTGGGACCGGCCGGCCCGATATAGTTCTTGCCGCTGGGCGAGCCCTTCAGCCGCAGCTCCTGCGGCGTCGCCTGATCGGCGAGATGCATGATCACGCCGCCGGAGGAACCGGCAGTGATGACGTAGGGGTTCTTGCACTGAGCCCTCGCCGCGGCCTCGGTGCGGGCGCGGTCGGCCGGGTTCTGGAACGAGGCCAGACCCCAGCGGCCGACGATCTCGTCGGCACGGATGGTCGCCGGCATTTCCGGACCGGTCCCGGGCTCCGCCTCGGGCGGCGGTGACGACGACGTGAGGGACGGCAGGCTGAAGCCGCCGCCGCAAGCGCCCAGCAGCAGCGCCAGGCAAGAGGCTGCCGCCAGATTGGCAACCGTGCGCGTGTGAGCTGAACTGATCATGGCATTCCCCCGAACCGAACCACGGCCGCACCCCTCCCGCAGCCAAGCGCAAAACCGCTGCCGGAGCAATGACGTCCTAGTATACGTCGGGGCCCCGAACGAGTTTCCAATGCCACCATCCTATATCCGCCTCACCAATCGCTTAACCACCTTTGCTTGACAGGATCGCGGCCAAGCCATATTTCCGGGCGCACTATTAGCACTCGGAAAGCCCGATTGCTAAGCGCGCCGTCCGATCCTTGGCAAGAATTCTCGGCAAGAATCCTTGGCAAGAGCGCGGACGGGAGCGCCGCCCCACCCACTTCCACACCATCCGAAGCGAGCCTCCAAAGGGAAACGTCATGGCTAAATCCAAATTTCGTCCGCTGCATGACCGTGTCGTGGTCAAACGTATCGACGCCGAGGAAAAGACCAAGGGCGGCATCATCATTCCGGACAGCGCCAAGGAAAAGCCGTCCCAGGGCGAAATCGTTGCCGTCGGCCCCGGTGGCCGCGACGAGGCCGGCAAGCTGATCCCGATCGACCTCAAGGTCGGCGACGTCGTGCTGTTCGGCAAGTGGTCGGGCACCGAGGTCAAGATCGACAACGAAGACCTCCTGATCATGAAGGAGTCGGACATCATGGGTGTGATGGCCTAAGGCCATCCGTCTGAACGGCCGCTGAATGTCATGCCCGGGTCGCGCGATCCGGGCATCCATCTTTCCGGATTCCGGATCTGATGCGGCGAACGAGCGGCAAGACACATCACGACACACATCAAGAAACACGAGGGATTGCTGAAATGGCTGCCAAAGACGTCAAGTTTTCCGGAGACGCGCGTGACCGCATGCTGCGCGGCGTCGATATTCTCGCCAACGCCGTCAAGGTGACGCTCGGCCCGAAGGGCCGCAACGTCCTCATCGAAAAGTCTTTCGGCGCCCCCCGCATCACCAAGGACGGCGTCACCGTCGCCAAGGAGATCGAGCTCGAAGACAAGTTCGAGAACATGGGCGCCCAGATGCTGCGTGAGGTCGCCTCCAAGACCAACGACCTCGCCGGCGACGGCACCACGACCGCGACCGTGCTGGCCCAGGCCATCGTGCGCGAAGGCGCCAAGGCCGTTGCCGCCGGCATGAACCCGATGGACCTCAAGCGCGGCATCGACATCGCGGTTGCGGCGGTGATCAAGGACATCGAGAAGCGCGCCAAGCCGGTCGCCGCCTCCTCCGAGGTCGCCCAGGTCGGCACCATCTCGTCCAACGGCGACGCCGCCATCGGCAAGATGATCGCCCAGGCGATGCAGAAGGTCGGCAACGAGGGCGTCATCACCGTCGAGGAAAACAAGTCGATGGAGACCGAGGTCGAAATCGTCGAGGGCATGAAGTTCGACCGCGGCTATCTGTCGCCCTACTTCGTCACCAACCCCGACAAGATGACCGCGGAGCTCGAGGACGCCTACATCCTCCTGCACGAGAAGAAGCTGTCCGGTCTCCAGGCCATGCTGCCGGTGCTCGAAGCTGTGGTGCAGTCGGGCAAGCCGCTCGTCATCATCGCCGAGGACGTCGAGGGCGAGGCGCTGGCCACCCTGGTCGTCAACCGCCTGCGTGGCGGCCTGAAGGTCGCCGCCGTCAAGGCGCCGGGCTTCGGCGATCGCCGCAAGGCCATGCTCGAGGACCTCGCGATCCTCACCGGCGGCCAGCTCATTTCCGAAGATCTCGGCATGAAGCTCGAGAACGTCACGGTGAAGATGCTCGGTCGCGCTGGTAAGGTCGTGATCGACAAGGAGAACACCACGATCGTCAAGGGCGCCGGCAAGAAGCCGGAGATCGAGTCCCGCGTCGGCCAGATCAAGGCCCAGATCGAGGAAACCACCTCGGACTACGACCGTGAGAAGCTCCAGGAGCGTCTCGCCAAGCTCGCGGGCGGCGTCGCGGTGATCCGCGTCGGTGGCGCCACCGAGATCGAGGTCAAGGAGAAGAAGGACCGCGTCGAGGACGCGCTCAACGCCACCCGTGCCGCGGTGCAGGAAGGCATCGTCCCCGGCGGCGGCGTCGCGCTGCTCCGCGCCAAGAAGGCGGTGGGTCGTCTCACCAACGCCAATGCCGACGTCCAGGCCGGCATCAACATCGTGCTGAAGGCGCTGGAAGCCCCGATCCGCCAGATCGCCGAGAATGCCGGCGTGGAAGGCTCGATCGTCGTCGGCAAGATCCTGGAGAACAAGTCCGAGACGTTCGGCTTCGACGCCCAGAACGAGGACTATGTCGACATGGTCGAGAAGGGCATCATCGATCCCGCCAAGGTGGTCCGCACCGCGCTCCAGGACGCTTCGTCCGTGGCCGGCCTGCTGGTCACCACCGAGGCGATGGTCGCCGAGACCCCGAAGAAAGACGCAGCGCCCGGCATGCCGGCCGGCGGCGGCATGGGCGGCTTCTAAGCCCATCCTTCCATAACAGCATTGCGAAGGCCGCCTCCGGGCGGCCTTCTTTTTTGCCGACCCTGCCCCGCCGCTTTCCGATTCAACCGCCGGCCAAAACCCACTACGGTGGCGCCGATTCTAGTTGTTTGGGCATGATCCGCTCGGAAAGCCGCTTCACACTTTTCCGGAGCATGCCTCATTAATCGAGGATTTCGTCGATGCGCGCGCTCCTGGTTTGTTCGACAGCCCTTGTCGCGGTTCTGCTTGCCGCCTCGCCGCATCCCGCCTCCGCCCAGATGAAGCTGTCGCCGAAGGCCACGGCGCCGGGCGGGCCGGAGATCCGCTATTTCACGTCGATCGACGGACTGATGGACGGCAATGCCGACGTGATCCTGAAGGAGACGCGGCAGGGCAAGACCGTGACGGCGGCGGTGCTCGACGTCTGCTACCCCGTCGCGAAGAATTCCGACCGCAAGGACCGCTTCGTCGTCAATCTCCAGGTCGCGGGCCAGAACCTGACCGGCACTACGCAGAGCATCGGTGAGAAGTCGCCCGTCAGCGTCAAGCTGCTGCGCAAACAGTCCGGGGACAGTTTCGAATTCCGCGGCCAGATCAGCATTGGCCAGACGGTGACCGAGGTCACCTCGCCCGACAATACCGATCTCAGCGAGAAGGAATTCCAGGACAACCAGACCTCCGACGACGGCATCACGCCGCAGCCGAAGGATTTCACCGACGTCTCGCCGGAAGCGATCGCGGTCAAGGTCAAGCTGGATGCGGCGACCGAATTCCTGAAGAGCCTGAAGGGGCAGGACGTCGAGGTGACGCTGGCGAGCCTGTCGGTCGGCTGCGATGCGCTGCGCGCCGGCGAGCAGACCATCAACATGTCGGTCGATCCGGAGCGCGCGGGCACGCTGCTCGCAAAATTCAAGACGATGCCGGGCGTCACCGCCGCGGGCTGGACCGCGGGCATGACCGAGATGGACCGCACCCTCCGCTTTGCCGCCGCCGACTGGCGCGACGGCGACAAGCTCAATCGCGACAAGCTCGCCGCCGCCGTCGCCGGCGTGCTGAGCAGGACGCTTGCGGCCAAACCGGTCTCGCAAAGCTTCAACCCCGCCACCGGCAAGCTCAAGCTCGTGTTCAAGCGGCCAAACAAGGATTTTCCGGCCCTCGATCTCACCGACACGATCGAGGTTGGAGGGCTGATCTCGCCCGACAAGCCCGGCACGACCGACAAACTGATGCTGTGGATCGGCAGCCCCGCGACCACGACCGCCGACGAGAGCAGCGGCGCCAAGCTGCGGCTGTCCGACGACGCGACGGCCGACGAGGAAGGCGATCAGCCCGACGACAACGGTTCGGTCGAGGCGCTCACGAAGGAGCTGAAGGGCCAGCGCTGGGACGCCGACAAGTCGGTGTGGAAGTGACGTAGCTTTCGTGTCCCGGACGCGGTGCAGCGCTCTTGCGCTGCTCCGCAGAGCCGGGACCCAGAAAGCCACACGCACGCGACCGCACGGAAAGATGGGCCCCGGCTCTGCAGCGCACCGCTACGCGCTGCGCTGCGTCCGGGGCACGAGAGTCTAATTCCCCGTCGAGCGAAAGCGCAGCGACTTCGGACCGATCAGCGTCAGCACGTCCCCCTGGCGCTTCCAGGTCTCGACGGCACCGAGCGCTGCGACGAGGTCGTCATCGGCCTGCGCCCTTGCCGGCGGGCAGGAACGGTCCTGGATCTGGCCGGGAACGAAGATCACGGTGTTGCCGGCGACCGAGAACTGGCCCTTGCCGCCCTTGCACCAGAGCTCCAGCACCACCTCGCCATTGTCGCCGATCTCGATATTCGGAATCCGCTTCGAGCCTGCTTGCGGCAACGCCTCCAGCGTCATCTCGGTGCCGAACGGGAAGCCCTCCTGGGCCCGTGCGAGCGTGGACGTCGCGAGCACTGCAACCGCCAGACACACCATCTGCTTGAGCGACACCATGAGACCTCTCGACCGACCTGATTTGCGGCACCTTCTATAAGACGGCGGCGCCGTTGAGAAGGTTCGCGCAGCATAGATGCAAAAATCCCCGCGGGGGCCGAATCCCGCGGGGATTTGCGTCGAAGCGGCGCGTTGGCCGCTACTTCAGGACCATTGCCGTGAACGGCCAGACATAGGCCTGCAACGTCACGAACAGGCCGACGAGGCAGGCCAGCACGATCGAGTGCCAGAACACGAAGCGCAGGATGGTGCCCTCGTGGCCGTACCAATTGGTCGCGGTCGAGGCGACCACGATCGATTGCGCGTCGATCATCTTGCCCATCACGCCGCCGGACGAGTTCGCCGCCGCCATCAGGATCGGCGACAGGCCGAGCTGCTCGGAGGTGATCTTCTGCAGGTTTCCGAACAGCACGTTGGAGGCGGTGTCCGATCCCGTCAGCGCCACGCCCAACCAGCCGAGCAGCGTGCCGAAGAAGGGATAGAGCACGCCGGTTGCGGCGAAGGCGAGACCGAGCGTCGCGTCGACGCCGGACAGCCGCGTCAGTGTGCCGATCGCGAGCATCGCCGAGATCGTGATCAGCGAGATCGCGCACAGCCGGATGGTGCGGCCGTATTCCGTCAAGAGCCGGCCGGGACCGACGCCCATCAGGATACCGGAGATGATCGCGGCAATCAGCATGCCCGTACCGGTGAAGGACAGGTAGGTGAAGCCGAACACCGCGCTCTCTTTCGTCGGCCCTGGCGCGACCGGCGGCATCTTGTTGATCATCTGGTGCAGCTCGGGCACCGGATAGTTCCAGACGAAGATCGAGTTCGCCCAGGTCTTGAAGCCGCCATTACCCCAGACCAGCATGACGATGCAGACGATGATCCACGGCAGCAGCGCGTTGAACATCTCGCTCTGCGTGAGCGGCGTCTTGTCGAGTGGTTTTGCCGCCGTCATGGTGGACGCCGATTCATCGTTGCCGCGCAACGCCGGCGAGAGCCAAAGCTGCCTCGGCTGCCAGACCTTGAGGAACAGGATCAGCGCGCCCATCGAGATCAGCGACGCGCCGATGTCGACGATCCAGGGATTGATGAAGTTCGAGATCACGAATTGCGGGACCGCGAACGACACGCCGGTGACGAGGATCGCTGGCCAGACGTCCTTCATGCCCTTCCAGCCCGCAAACGCCCACACCACCCAGAACGGCACGATCAGCGAGAAGACGGGCAATTGCCGTCCGACCATCGCGCCGAGGATGTAGGGATCGAGCCCGGTGACCGAGGCGAGGCCCTGGATCGGCGTGCCCAGCGCGCCATAGGCGACCGGAGCGGTGTTGGCGATCAGCGACAGGCCGGAAGCGGCAAGCGGCGAGAAGCCGAGGCCGATCAGCACGGCGCCCGTGATCGCGACCGGCGTGCCGAAGCCCGAAGCGCCCTCGAAGAACGCGCCGAACGAGAATGCGATCAGCAGCAATTGCAGCCGCCGATCCTCAGTGACGCCGCCGATGGCGCGCTTGAGCAGCTCGAAGCGTCCGGTGCTCACCGTCACCTGGTAGAGGAAGATGACGTTGAGAACGATCCAGCCGATGGGGAAGAAGCCGGTCACGATGCCCAGCACCGAGGCGCGGATCGACATGTTGGCCGGCATCGTGAAGACGAAGATCGTGATCAGATTGGCCACGATCACGGCGATGATTGCCGCAATATGAGCCTGGACGCGGCCGCTCGCGATCAGGACCAGCAGCGTGACGACAGGGATCGCCGCGGCGATCGTCGACAGCACCGGGCTGTGCAGCGGGTCATAGACTTGATTCCACATGGTCTTCCTCCCCCACGCATGTTGCGGCAGGCGGCCCGCGTGGAAAGCCGAGCCTGCTTGGCGTTGGAAGCGATAACCCACGAACTGGACGCGAATTCCTCGCGAGTGCGGCGGTTCCCGTCCGCTCACAAGCCCGCGAAGTCCAGGAGGCCCCCACCCCGCGCCGTTAAACCCCATGCTAGGGTTGCGAGCTGCGACAAGACAACGCAAATTGCTGAACTTGCGACTTTAGTCTAAGCGCGCCCATTTCCGCCGTTGCCGCAAGCCCTTGGCTCCAGGCATTTATGCACATCCCCTCAGGAGACAGAGCTCTGTGAAGAACCTCAGCGCCACGCTCGCGATCGTCTGGCGAATCGCCATGCCTTATTTCCGGTCCGAGGATAAATGGGCCGGCCGCGGCCTGCTCGCCGCAGTCATCGCGATCGAGCTGGCTCTGGTCGCGATCGACGTGCTGGTGAACCAGTGGCAGAACCGGTTCTACAGCGCGCTCCAGAACAGCGACTGGGACGCCTTCGTCACGCAGATCTGGATCTTCATCGCCCTCGCCTTCACGGCGATCGGGCTGGCCGTCTACAAACTGTACCTCAACCAGTGGCTCCAGATCCGCTGGCGGCAGTGGCTGACCCGGCACTATCTCGGCGAATGGCTCGACCGCTCCACGCACTACCGCATGCAGCTCAAGGGCGATGCGGCCGACAACCCGGACCAGCGCATCACCGAAGACGTCAAGAACTTCGTCGAGCAGACCCTGGTCATCGGGCTCGGCCTGCTGTCGTCGATCGTGACGCTGTTCTCCTTCGTGATCATCCTCTGGGGCCTCTCCAACGCGGCACCGCTGCACCTGTTCGGCACCGATCTCATGATCCCCGGCTATCTGTGCTGGGGTGCGCTGATCTACGCGATCTTCGGCACCGCACTGACGCACTGGATCGGCGCTCCGCTGGTCAATCTCAATTTCGAGCAGCAGCGCTATGAGGCCGATTTCCGCTTCAACCTCGTCCGCGTCCGCGAGAATTCCGAGCAGATCGCATTGCTCAAGGGCGAAGGCGCCGAACGCGGCCGCCTCTTCGATCGCTTCGCCTTCGTGATCGGCAATTGGTACGCCATCATGAGCCGGACCAAGCGCCTCACCGCGTTCACGGCGAGCTATCAGCAGGCCGCGGTGATCTTCCCCTACGTGCTGGTGGCACCGGCCTTCTTCGCCAAGAAGATCCAGCTCGGCGACATGATGCAGACGGCATCGGCCTTCTCGAGCGTCCAGGGTGCGCTGTCGTTCTTCGTGGTGGCCTACCGGTCGCTGGCGGAATGGCGCTCGATCGTCGCGCGCCTCGACGGCTTCGAGATGGCGGTCGCCTCAGCCGCACACCCGCCGACGCACGAGCCCGCCATTGCGCTGAAGTCCACCGGCGGCAGCCGCAATATCGCCCTCGAACAGCTCTGCGTGAACCTGCCCAACGGCGCGCCGCTGGTGGCCACCGACACCTTCGTCATCCAGGCACCGGAGCGTGTGCTGGTGACCGGACCGTCGGGCTCCGGCAAGTCGACACTGTTCCGGGCCATCGCCGGCATCTGGCCGTTCGGGTCCGGCACTATCGCCATCCCCGAAAAGGCGAAGCTGATGATGCTGCCGCAGCGTCCCTATTTCCCGGTCGGCACGCTCGGCGATGCCGTCGTCTATCCTGCCGAGCGCGGTGCGTTCGCGCCTGCAAATATCAGGGACGCGCTGCTGGCGGTCGGGCTGCCAAAGCTAGCCGAGCAGCTCGACGAGCAGGGTCACTGGAACCGGACGCTGTCGCTCGGTGAGCAGCAGCGCCTGGGGCTCGCCCGCGCGCTGCTGCATGCGCCGGACTATCTGTTCCTGGACGAGGCGACCGCCTCGCTCGACGAGCCGTCCGAAGCCCGGCTCTATCAGTTGCTGGCGGAGAAGCTGCCTCAAGCCACCATCGTTTCGATTGGTCATCGCTCGACACTCGACGCCTTCCACACCCGCAAGGTGGCGCTGGTGAAGGACGGCGATATCCATGTTCTCGGCAAAGGCGGCGAGTCGGCCGAGAAAGAGCCGAGCGCGGCGCGCTGAGGCCGGAGTCCAACTCCGGCCTCGTCATTGCGAGGAGCGAAGCGACGAAGCAATCCAGACTCCATCCGCGAAAACATGTCTGGATTGCTTCGCGGAGCCTGTCATCGGGCCGCGCTTCGCGCGGACCCGGTGGCTCGCAATGACGGAGTGTGAGGTCGCGGCGCCGTTCTCCCGGCTCATAGTTCGGGTCGCGGACAGCTTGGCTTCCCCCCCAAAAGCAAAAGGGCGGCAGGTTGCCCTGCCGCCCTCGAAGTCGTCTCAGGAAGAAACTTACTTCAGGTTGCTCATCGCCGTCAGGTCGAACGAGAGCTTCGCGATGCCGGTGGCGCCGCACCAGTTGGAGCCCACGCCCGACGGATTGATCGGGGTCAGATAGGTACCGGTCGAGGCGGTGAGGTTGCCGCGAGCTGCGTAGTCGCTGGTGAAGGCGTTGCAATCACCCTTGGACAGGTTGGTGTCGGAGTAACGCAGGTCCAGCGTCGCCACCTTGTAGGTGAAGCCGATTCCAATGTTCCAGGTGTTGTAGTCGGCGTATTTGATGCCGTTCGGGAAGGCGACCGTGCCGTAGAAGCTGTCGGAGGTGCCGAGCCACTGACGGCCGAACTCACCCGACACGTACATGCCGACGCCGCTGGCGCCGAAGGTCGTGGCAGGCGCGATGTACTTGCCGGTGACCGAAGCGTAGTTGCCCCAGGCGCCCGAGTTCAAATAGCTCGGGGTGTAGTACTCGGTGACACCGAACGACCAGCTGTCGTTCACCGTGTACGTGAACTTGCCATAGACTTCGAAGAAGCTCAGGTCCTTCTTGATCACGTTGGTGTTCAGCAGAGCCTTCTCGGCGCAGTCGGCGCCCTGGAAGACGCCGGCGTTGTCGATGCCAGTGCCGCCGAAATAGCAGGTGCCGCCCGGATACAGGTAGCCCCAGACGCCGATGTCGAACGCGAAAGCGCCGAAGGTCGGGCGGATACCGCCATAGATGTCGATTTCGGCCGCCGCGCGGTTCGGGAAGGAGATGCTCTCACCGGCGACGCCGACATAGAGCTGGAGGTCCTTGGTGACGTTGTAGCGCGGCTCGAAATAGGCCGAGACCGACGGCTTGTGGTTCGACTGGGTGATACCACGGAAGACGTAGTCGCTCATGATCGCGCCGCCGAAGGCGACATCCCAGGGATCAAAGGCAACTATGGGAGGGGCCTTCTTGGCCTTGACCGGCATGTCTGCCGCGAAAGCCGAGCCCGTCACCATTGCCAGCGCCGTTGCCAACAAAGTCACTTTTTTCATTTCAATCCCCATCACCAGTTTGTACCCAGCCGGTCCCCGGAAGCCCCCCGGGCGCACGACCTGTCTGCAAAATTTCGTTACTGCGACAATCTGGATTGGAGGCCCTCAACCGTGAAGCAAAAATCACGGGCATTTGCCGCCTTTTTGGGCGTTCTGACGATTCCACGAAAGGTTGTCAGCCGGTGTTGCTTCCCGAACACATTATTTGCATTCCAAAGTGCACAGAGCCGCCCGGACTAATACGGGAGTCCGCGAAGCAGTGGTGCCCGCGCCACGAATCAGACTGACGCGAGCAACGGCCATCGGCCGAGAGCGCTGTGACGATGCAAAAAGGCCGCAGCGTCACCGCCGCGGCCTTTTCTGTTGTCCATCGTTGCCGTCTGGGTGAGCCCGACCTTGGCCCAACCCTTGACCTAACCTTGCCCCTCGGCGGGCGTCGGTTCTGCAGAAGACGAAGGCATCGCCCAGCTTGTCTCGACGGCGGGCTCGGGAGCCGGAGCAGCCACCGGCGCCGACGGCTTCGGCGCGGGAGCTGCCTTCGCCTTCTTCGGTGCCGCTTTCTTGGCGGCCTTCGGTGCAGCCGGCTTGGCAGCCTTCTTCACAGCCTTCTTGGCCGATGTCTTCGCGGCCTTCTTGCCGGCTTTCTTACCGGCCTTCCTGGCGGCCTTTTTGGGGGCGGCCTTCTTCGATTTCTTGGCGGATTTCTTGGCCGCCTTCTTCGCGGTCTTCTTCGCCGCTACAGCCTTCTTGGCCTTTTTGGCCTTCTTGCTTTTTTTCTTCTTCGCTTTCGCCATCGTGGTCCTCCTGTTGCCGCCGAACAATGGTCGATCGGGCGTCTTTCAGCCGTCACCTCGGGAGGAAAGTTCAGGCTTTGAAAGCTTAAACCTGCGCGTTCAATGCCGGCCGCGACCCGCCCGTAGCCCAATCGAGAAGCTCAATCGTGTGTACGACCGGAACTGACGTGCCACTGGCAATCTGCACCATGCAGCCGATATTGCCCGCGGCAATCATGTCCGGCTTGACGCTCGCGATGTTGGCGACCTTGCGATCGCGCAACCGGCCCGCAAGCTCGGGCTGGAGAATGTTGTAGGTCCCCGCCGAACCGCAACACAAATGGCTCTCCGGCACATCTTTCACCACGAATCCATTCTTGGAAAGTAATTCTTTCGGAAGGCCCGTGATTTTCTGCCCGTGCTGCAACGAACACGCGGAGTGATAGGCGACGACGATGTTGTCCTGCCGATTGGTGGGTTCGAGTCCGAGGCCGGCGATGTATTCGGTGATGTCCTTGGTGAGCACGGAGACCTTTGCGGCATCGTCTGCGAACGCGGCATCCTCGCGCAGCAGATAGCCGTAGTCCTTGATCACGGTGCCGCAGCCGGACGCCGTCACCAGGATGGCGTCGAGCCCCTCGCCTGCAGCTTCCTTCTGCCAGGCCGTGACGTTGGCACGGGCCCGCGCCAGCGCATCCTGGTCATTGCCGAGATGATGAGTCAGCGCGCCGCAGCATTGCTCGTCCCGGACCAGGACAACCTCGATGCCGTGGCGGGTGAGGAGACTGATGGCGGCCTGGTTGATGCGCGGTGCCAGCACCTGCTGGGCGCAGCCTTGCAACAGCGCGACCCGGCCGCGCTTCTTGCCGAGCGCTGCGAACACACTGCCCGGCAGGGCGCCCGGCGCCGGCAGCCGGTTCGGAGCCAGCGCCAGCATTGCCTTGAGGCGCTGGATCAGGCCGGGCGTGGCTGAGGGCCTCGGCGTCGGCAGCAGCACGGCAAGCGGACGGGCGAGCCGCGCCAGCCACATGCTGATGCGGAAGCGCTGCGGGTCCGGCAGCACGAAGGCCAGTACCCGGCGCAGCAGGCGCTCGGTCAACGGCCGCTGATAGCGCTGCTCGATCCTGACCCGGGCCTGGTCGACGAGGTGCATATAGTTCACCCCGGACGGGCAGGTCGTCATGCAGGACAGGCACGACAGGCAGCGGTCGACATGCTTGACCACCTCCGCCGTCGGGGTCTGGTCCTTCTCCAGCATCTCCTTGATCAAATAGATGCGGCCGCGCGGGCTATCGAGCTCGTCGCCGAGCAGCACATAGGTCGGACAGGTTGCGGTGCAGAAGCCGCAATGGACGCAGGCGCGCAGGATCTTGTCGGCCTGCGCGATGTCTGGGTCCGCGAGCTGCGCCAGTGAGAATTCGGTCTTCATGCCGCAGGGCCCCGCATCAACCGCCCCCGGTTGAGAATGGTCTTCGGATCGAAACTGGCGCGCACACGCTCGCTCAATGCGGCAATGCCCGGCGCCTGCGGATGGAACACGTCGACCCCGCGCCTGACGTCCTCGTCCGCCCGGATCAGCGTGGCGTGTCCCCCGACGGCACCGGCGCGTTGGCGCACGGCCGGCGCATGCGCGTCCGGCTTCGGCGGCAGCGCCGCCCAGATCAAGCCGCCGCCCCAATCATAGATCACGTCGCCACCGGTCTCGCGCGCCAGTTGGGTGCCAAGCGCCGCGCCCGAGGCCGGCGGACAGACGATCCGCCACACCGTCCAGGCGCCGAGCGCACCGCTTGCCGCGAACGGCAGCACGTCGCGGATCGTGGCCCACAGCGCGGCAGATGCCGCGTCCTCGATCAGCGTCGCCGTTCCGAACGGCGCCAGCAATTCGCGCAACGAGCCGGCGCGGTGCGCGGCGGAGGCGGTGATGCCTTCGAGCCGCAGCACGGTCAGCGCCTCGCCCTGACCGGCGATGTCGCCGAGCCCTTCCGTCCTGGCCCGGAACGCCGATTTCGGCAGATGCGCGGCTGCGGACACATCAAAGGGCGAGCCGAGCGCCGCGGTCATCGCCTTGTTGGCGACGGCATCGTCGAGCCCGCGCAGCAGCAGCGTCCGCTCGGCCTCGGGCTTGGGCATCACCTTGAGCGTGACCTCGGTCATGACCGACAGCGTGCCCCAGGAGCCCGCCAGCAGCTTGCAGAGATCATAGCCGGTGACATTCTTCACCACCTTGCCGCCGGTCTTGAAGCTGTCGCCGAACCCGGAGACGGCATGCGCCCCAAGCAGATGATCGCGCGCCCCGCCCGCCTTGATCCGCCGCGGGCCGGCCAGCCCGGCCGCGATCATGCCGCCGATGGTTCCGAGGGCAGGCGTGCCGAGCAGCGGCGCGGTGTTGACAGGCTCAAAAGCGAATTGCTGGTTCTTGGCATCGATCAGCGACAACACATCCGCCAGCGGCGCACCGGCCTGGAGCGTGACGATCAGCTCGTTCGGCTCGTAGGAGATGACGGCATTCAGCGCGGAGACGTCGAGCACGGCATTGGTCGCCATCGCATGGCCGATGCCGCGCTTGCTGCCATGACCGATGATCTCGAGCGGCTGCTCGTTGGCAATCGCCGCGCGCACCACCTCTTCGACGTCTTTGGCGTCTCTGACCCTAAGCGTGTCCACGGGAAAAGGCGGTAGCGAAATTCGGCACCAAAATCAAATGCGGCGTGACGCCGGCGACCGGCCAGCGCGCTGGCGCCGGGCAGCCCGCCGCACCAGAAACGACCGCAACGCTTCGATCTCAACCGAAGCGTTCACGACATCGACACTTCGATCACCGGCGAACCGAACCCGCCGGGCCGTCGCTACAAGTTTGCGCCGATCGCGATCGAAACCAGGCGATGGAGGCAAACATGAAGCGATCGACAGAGGCGCGGCCACCTGTCCGCGAAACATACAGCCGCAGGTCGGTGATCCGAGCCGGCGGAGCAGTCCTGGCGATCTATCTCTCGCCATGGACGAATTCGTCATCTCAAGCCCAGCAGCAAGGAGGAAAGACAATGAACCACTACGCAACGCAGAAATCGATCAGCGACGCGGTCGATGGCGGCGGCCTGCTCGTCGTCGCGCAATGGGAGGCGAAGCCGGGCGAGGCCGACAAGGTCGCGGGAATCCTCGATCGCTTCCTGCCCGAGGCGCAGCGCGAGGACGGCGTCAAGCTGTTCCTGATCAGCCGCGCCAAGGACAATCCGGCCCAGTTCCTGTTCTACGAGCTGTTCCGCGACGAGGCGGCCTTCAAGGCGCATCAGGAGAGCGCACACTTCAAGACTTACATTGCCGGGCAGGCGCTGCCTCTGCTGGCGAAACGGGAGCGGGCGCAATACGGGCTGCTGTAAGGGCTCGCGGAGGGAAGAGCTTGCGTTGCAAGCCGCTTCCCTCCGCACAATCGCCTAGAACCGCGGAATGTCCGGAAACGCCACCTTACCGGCATGGACATGCATGCGGCCGAGTTCGGCGCAGCGGTGCAGGGTCGGAAACACTTTTCCGGGATTGAGCAATCCCTGCGAATCGAAGGCGCATTTCAGCCGCTGCTGCTGGTTGAGGTCGATCTCGCTGAACATGTCGGGCATCAGGTCGCGCTTCTCGATGCCGACGCCGTGCTCGCCGGTGAGCACGCCGCCGAACTCGACGCAGGCGCGCAGAATGTCGGCGCCGAAGGCCTCGGCGCGCTCGATCTCGCCGGGCTTGTTGGCATCGTAGAGGATCAGCGGGTGCAGATTGCCGTCGCCGGCGTGGAACACGTTGGCGCAGCCGAGCTGGTATTTTTCCGAGAGCTCGCGAATCCGGGCCAGCGCCTTCGGCAGCGCGCCGCGGGGAATCGTGCCGTCCATGCAGAGATAGTCGGGCGAGATGCGTCCCACCGCGGGGAACGCGGCCTTGCGGCCCGCCCAGAACAGATTGCGCTCGGCCTCCGAGGTCGAGATCTGGCAGGTGGTCGAACCGCAAGCATTCGCAATCGTCTCGACCCGCGTGATCAGCTCGTCGACCTCGATCTTGGGACCGTCGAGCTCGATGATGAGGAGTGCCTCCACGTCGAGCGGATAGCCGGCATGGACGAAGGCTTCCGCGGCGTGGATCGCGGGCTTGTCCATCATCTCCATGCCGCCGGGAATGATGCCGGCGCCGATGATGCGCGCGACGCATTCGCCCGCCGCCTCGACTTGCGCGAAGCCGACCATCAGCGCGCGCGCCGTTTCAGGCTTTTGCAGGATGCGCACCGTGACCTCGGTGATGACGCCGAGCAGCCCTTCAGAGCCGGTGATGACGCCCATCAAATCGTAACCGGAGTTCTCCGCCGATTTGCCGCCGATGCGCAGGATCTCGCCGCTCATCAGGACAATCTCGCAACCGAGCACATTGTTGGTGGTCATGCCGTATTTGAGGCAATGCACGCCGCCGGAATTTTCCGCGACATTGCCGCCGATCGAGCAGGCGATCTGCGAGGACGGATCGGGCGCATAATAGAAGCCGGCATGGGCGACCGCCTGGCTGATGGCGAGATTGGTGACGCCCGGCTCGGTGACGACGACGCGATTGTCGAAATCGATCTCGCGAATCCGCTTGAACTTGCCGAGACCGAGCAGCACGCCGTCCTCCAGCGGCAGCGCACCGCCCGACAACGAGGTGCCGGAGCCGCGCGGCACCACCTTGATGCCTTGCGCGGCACAATATTTCAGGACGAGCGCGACCTGCTCGGTGGTGTCGGGCAGCACCACGACCATCGGTGGCTGCCGATAGGCCGTCAGCCCGTCGGATTCGTAGGCCCGCATCTCGGCCGCGCTGTCGATGACGCCTTCGCCGGGCACGATTGCGCGCAACGCAGCAATGATCTCCGCGCGGCGCGCAAGTACCGCCTGGTCGCTCGCGGGCATCATGATGGCCATCACATATCCTTCCGACTCGTCGTCTACGATCAAATTTATCGCGCCAAATCAACCACGTCCGCGCTGGTTTGGGTAGGCCGTCCGAAAGTCGGATCGGCGATCTCGGGCGAGTTCGCTCTGGGACAAGTAGGCAGCCATGAAACCTGTCATGGTTTGGCGGCTTGTCCAAGCCGAGCGGGCCATGCCAAAGATGGCAGGTTCGACGATCGCCGACCAGAACAAGACCCCCACCGGGAAAGAGACGAAGAGCACCCTATGAAAAAACTGACTTTTGGCGCGCTGATGATCCTCACCGTCACTGCCACAGCCTCCAGCGCGATGGCCCAGGATGTCGCGGCCGGCAAATCGTCGTTCAACAAATGCCTGGCCTGCCACGCCATCGGCGAAGGCGCCAAGAACAAGGTCGGCCCCGAGCTCAACGGCCTCAACGGCCGCAAATCCGGCAGCGCGCCGGACTACAATTACTCGGACGCGAACAAGAATTCCGGCATCACCTGGGACGAGGCGGTGTTCAAGGAATACATCAAGGACCCCAAGGCCAAGATCCCCGGCACCAAGATGGCGTTCGCCGGCATCAAGAACGAGAACGAGATCAACAATCTCTGGGCCTTCGTCTCGCAGTTCGACAAGGACGGGAAAATCAAGCAGTAGGCGGATGAACGGCGGCCGCTGAAGCTTCGGTTCTGATTGAATCAGAACCGAAGCTCCAGTGTTTCGTTTTGACGCGTTTTCTTCACGCGAACCGGTATCCACTTCGCGTGAAAACGCTTTAGTCTGCGGCCGCCTGCGCCGGGGCGATCTTCCTGATCATCGCCTCGATCTCCGTCTTCACCAGGTCCGGCACGGCGTTCTGCACCATATGGCCGAGATCGGGCAGCACGATCAGCTTGGCATTCAGCACGGTCGCGGCGAACGGGCGTGCATGAATGTCGGTCTTCACCGTCTTGTCGGGTTCGCCGGCGATGATCGTGACCGGTGCCTTGATCTCGCCATAGCGCGCGACCTGCTCCGTCACTGCTTGCTTCAGCGTCACCAGATCATAGGCATTGGCGATGAACTCGCGCGGGCGCAGCAGCAGCGGCGTCGCGGAGTCCCGCACGAAACCATCCGGCATGATTTGCGGCAGGAAGACGCTGCGCGCACCGGCCTCCGCAACGAAATACCCCAGCGGCAGCGTGACCGTGTAGGCGAGCAGCGGCCCGATCACGGGCGTTGCGATGATCTCGTTGTAGCGGCCGACGCCGCCGCGCCAGGGATGGGTGACGGGCGCCAGCATGACGAGGCCGGCGACGCGGCTCGCGTGATCGAGCGCAATCCGCGCGCCGAGCGCACCGCTCCAGGAATGCACGACGAAGACGGCGCGATCGACCCCAAGCTTTTGAAGCGCCTCATCGATCATCCGCGCCTGGATCTGCGGCGTCGAATCCTCCCGTCGCGCGCGGGTGCTCCAGCCATGGCCGGGGCGGTCGATCAGGATGACGCGATGGTCTTTGGCGAGGAGATCGCCGAGCGGGCGCCGCATCGCTTCGAGATTGGAGCTCGCGCCATGCAACATCACGATCGGCAGCCCCGCATTGCGCGGGCCGATATCGACGACGTGAAGCGTCGCGCCTTCGACCTCGATCAACTTGCCCTGGGGCGGATAGGCGCGTTGCACGGCGACGACGCCGGCCTGCGTGACCAGCGCCAGCAGAACCAGCGCCGTCACGACTGACATCACGATCATGGAGAAAGTCCGGGAAATCCAGGGCACATCGCAGCTACGGGTTTGGCAGGTGCACAGTTTCGCTCCGCCGGCTCTAGCATTTCCACCGGAAACGGTGGGGCTGTGGATATGTGCATAATTGCTGAACCAAATATTCAATGAAATCAATGGCGATGAATGGCGATGCATCAGCCTCGGACCAGCTTCATGCAGTCGTCATCGCGGCTTCCTTATAATCGCCACGGTCGGTTCCGTCTCTTAGAGGCGGGTGGGCGCCGATCCTCCTCGCAACCTCAGGGGACGTGAGGAAAGACCGGCAGGATTTGTCCTGATTTGAACCGGAGACTTTCGATGAGCATCACATCCAAGGACACTGCGATCGACGAGATCGTAGCGAGCTGCAACGGCGACCTGCGCGGTGCCGTGCGCGCGCTGCTCCTGATCAACGAGCACCTCGAGACGGAGCTTGCAAGAGCTTACGCCGCAGCCGCCGATCATGGCCTCGCCGAGCGCGGCGGCAACGCCCTGCATTAACCTGCGGTCGCCGGTCTAGTTCGTGCCGTCCTCGGCCTTTTCCTCGTCGGGGGTCGGCGCGGGGCAGGCGCGGATGGTCGAGCGGGCAAGCTTGGCGTCCGCCCTGGATTTGTAGGGGCCGTCACCGAACCAGATATCGCCGATGATCACGGGATTGCTGGTCACGATGTTGCATTTGCCGCTGGCTCGGTTGCCGACCACCCAGAACAATCCGTCGGCGAGGCTCATCGTCCCGGACGCCAACAACAGTACACTTGCGAGGATCAAACGCTTCATGGCTATCGCTCCTGCACTGCAGGTAGGCCTGTGGCGGCGTCCGCAATAGTCCTCAAGATGCCGCGCTTCCGATCTTGGTTAATCCGAAGCGGCCGCATTCATTCAAGACATGATCGAGTTCGAGGCTAAATATCGCGGCCCTCGACCTTCTCGGTCAGCGCCTTGACCTGGTCGGGGATCTTGTCGAGATGCGGATTGACGGCGAGCGCCTTGCGGTAGGCCTCCAGCGCACGCTTCTCGTCGCCGACCTCCTGCATGATCATCCCGAGGCCCGCGAGCGCGCCGAAATGGCGGGGCTCCCGGATCAGCACCTCGCGGATGTCGGCAAGCGAGCGGCCGTAGTCATTCTGCATGTAGTAGAGCGTGGCGCGCCGGTTCCAGGCCTCGATGTAGTCGGGCCGGAGCTTGATGACCGCATCCAGCAGCTTGATCGCGACGTCGATCTTCTTGGCGTCGACCGCGGTCTTGGCGCGCGTCATCAGCAAGGACGCCGTGTCACTGGGGGTCTGGATCCAGATCGCCCAGATCCGCGCCTCGACATGTTTTGCACTGGCCTCGTCGGGCGCGGCCTTCAGCGCGCCGAACAGGAAATCGAGGTTCTTGCCGCGATCGACCTTGGGAAGCTTGGCCGGCGCTTCCGGGAGCTTCTTCTGCTCCTTGCCGGGAGGGGCCGGCAGAACTTTCTGAGCCGAGGCTGGCGCCAAGCCGACGCCTCCGAGCACAAGGGCCAGACACAGGGTGCGGGCGAACGGGAATCTCACTGCCGGGAATCTCACTGCCATGCGCAAAGTCTAAACGCGCAAAGCCGCCCTTGCAAAGCAAAGGCGGCGTCAAACTCGTGTGAGACCGTGGTCTTGCGGGGCGCGCGCGACGGCGACCGGCAGGGCAGAGATCAGCCCTGGCGAGCCTTGAAGCGGCGCTGCACCTTGTTGATCACATAGACCCGGCCCTTGCGGCGGACCAGGCGGTTGGCGCGATGGCGACCGCGCAGCGACTTCAACGAGTTACGGACCTTCATGGCAGAATCCTGAACGTTCGAAAGGCCGTGTTCGGCACTACCGTTTCGGCACGCGCGAATGTGGCAAAATAAGATCTTTCCCGCTGGCGGACCGACCGCCCGGGATGGCGCGGTTCTTAAGGCATGGCGGGAGGTCATGTCAATGTTAACTGCCCGGTTCCCAGCGAGCAAATTCGTGAAAACAACCCCATGCACAGTAGAAGCGGCCGGATCGGCCCGATCTGTTCGTTCGCGGCCACGCGCCGCAAAGACTTTTGCAGACTGCGCTTTCGCCTCCACCGGCGCTTGCCAAATTCGTTATATCATATAATCAATTTGGCAACCCGTCGGGAGGAAACCCATGCCGAAGATGAAGCTGCCTGATATCGACAAAGTCGTCGCGATCGACATCCACACCCATGCCGAGGAGCCCTGCGGCACCCATCCCGACGACGGCTATGACGATTTCCAGGCGCAGATGGCCGACTACTTCAAGTCGCCGCACAAGCATCCGCCGACCGTGCCGGAGACCGCGGCCTACTACCGCTCCAAGAACATCGCAGCCGTGATCTTCCCGGTCGACGCCGAGCGCGAGACCGGCTTCCGCCGCTACAAGAACGAGGAGATGCTGGAGATCGCCTCCGACCATCTCGACGTCCTCATCCCCTTCGTCTCGATCGACCCGCACAAGGGCAAGCTCGGCGTGCGCGAGGCGCGCAAGCTGATCGAGGAATACGGCGTGCGCGGCTTCAAATTCCATCCGACCATGCAGGGCTTCTACGCCAACGACCGCATGGCGTATCCGCTCTACGAAGAGATCAACAATGGCGGCGCCATCGCGCTGTTCCACACCGGCCAGACCGGCGTCGGCTCGGGCATGCCCGGCGGCATGGGCATGCGGCTGAAATATTCCAACCCGATGTACATGGACGACGTCGCGGCCGACTTCCCCGACCTCAAGATCATCCTCGCGCATCCCTCCTTCCCCTGGCAGGAAGAAGCGCTGTCGGTCGCGACCCACAAGCCCAACGTCTATATCGACCTCTCCGGCTGGTCGCCGAAGTACTTTCCGCCGATCCTGGTGCGCTACATCAACTCGATTCTCCAGGACAAGATGCTGTTCGGCTCGGACTGGCCGGTGATCACGCCGGACCGCTGGCTGTCTGACTTCGCCAAGATCGAGATCCGCGACGAGATCCGGCCGAAGGTGCTGAAGGCGAACGCAAGGAAGATTCTGGGGATCTAGGCGTCCTCACAAATCGGCGGAGCCGCTTGCATCGACTCCGCCGCGATCGCTGCGAGCCTCAAGCGCGCATCCCGATTGCCGGGCGAAACGGCGGATCGCCGCTAGGCGATGGAATTGCAGCGTAGTGATCGAAGCGCATCGTGGAGGTCGCCTGCCCCTGGCTCATCGGGTCTAGGCTGTTCGCATAGCCGAGCATGGTCATGAGCGGTACGACCGCATCGATCGCGACAGTGTCGTCTTCGATGCTCCTGACGCGAACCTGCCCACGTCGCAATCTCAAATCGGCGGCGATCGAGACTGCGAATGCTCGCGGTGTCACCACCTCGACCTTCATGATCGGTTCGAGCAGGACCGACTGCGCCGCTTTCAGGGCTTCACGGAAGGCTGCACGCGTCGCGATCTCGAAGGCATGCACCGACGAATCGACATCGTGATATCTGGCGTCGATCAGTTCGACCCCGACTTCGATCACCGGAAAGCCCGCAACGACGCCGCAAGCCAGCACGTCCTTCAGACCTTTCTCGACACCGGGGAGATACTCCCTCGGTAGTACGCTCTCGTCGACCTTCGACTCGAAGTGAAAGCCCTTACCGGAAGCGATAGGTCCAACGCCGAGCTTGACGGCGGCAAAGTCGCCTTTGGGACCGTAAATTTCCTTGTGCGTGTAAGTCGCCTCTGCCCGCGTGGTTGGACGCTCCAGAAATGCGAGCTGCAACGCGCCGACATTGACGGCGATTCCATACGTCCGTTTGAGTGTATCGATCTTGCTTGCGAGATGACTTTCGCTCACCCCCTTCAGAAGGGTCTGGCAAGACTCGGGATCGTGCGACGCCATGAACGTGTGATCCTCGGCGGCAAGCCCGGCGAGCACCGTCAGGAGCTTTTCATGCGCCACCCGAGACGCCGTCTCGATGGCGACCTCGACCAGCAATGGTTGCTTGATGACATCATCCTGCATCGGTCGGTCTCAAACCCGCTTCTCGGATCGCTTTCTACTCTATCACCGGTTGATCAGCCATTCGAAGACCTAAAGCAGCGGGCGGGGCTTTCTCCACGCGATCGCTTTCCCGATGCGGAGACACCCCCACCCCAACCCTCCCCCGCAAGCGGGAGAGGGGGTGCCCCGTCCTCGTGGCGCGTAGCGCACGACGTCAGACTTGCGCCAGGCCTCCGTCGACGAAGACCTCGCCGCCGGTCATGAAGCTGCTGTCTGATGACGCCAGGAATGCGGCCACAGCCCCCGTCTCGCTCGGATCGCCCACGCGCCCGATCGGCGTCATGCTTCCGAGCGCATCGAAGGCTTCCTCGCCGACGATCTCCAGCGCCAGCTCGGTCTTGGTCGGCCCCGGCGACAGCACGTTGACGCGAATGCCGGTGCCGCGCAGGTCCAGCGCCCAGCTGCGCGCGAGATTGCGGATCGCCGCCTTGGTCGCGCTGTAGATGCTGAACTACGGCGTGCCCATTACGCCTGTGCTCGAACCGGTCAGGATGATCGACGACCCCTGCTTCATCAGCGGCAGCGCCTTCTGCACCGTGAACACCAGCCCCTTCACATTGACGTCGAAGATCTGATCGTAATGCTCGACCGTGATCTCGCCAAGCGGCGCGAACAATCCGGTGCCGGCATTGGCGAACAGAATGTCGAGCCCGCCGCGTTCGGCTTTCACCGTCGTGTACAGCCGGTCGAGATCGGACAGATCCGTCACCGAGCCCCTGACGGCGCGCGCTGAAGACCCCAGCTTCGCAACGGCCGCGTCGAGCGGCTCCTGCCGCCGCCCGAAGAGGTAGACGAACGCGCCTTCGTCGATGAACCGTTTCGCGGCGCCAAATCCGATGCCGGTTCCGCCGCCGGTCACGACTGCGGTCTTGCCTTGTAGTCTGCTCATGATGTGCTCCTTCACTGAGGTTGCACTGAGCTGGCGGCGTACCCACCTATCGACAAGTATGCACCTTTTGGTAAGTGCCCAAAAATGTCGGACACGATTTCTCCGCCTGCGCAGACGTCAACACCGGTCCAGAGCTGCACGCCGACTCTACCCGGCTTCACCTGCGGCCTGGATGCGACCTTGCGTGTCATCTCCGGCAAGTGGAAGCCGTTGATCCTCCACTTCATCGCCCAAGGCGGGCCGACCCGCTACGGCGAGCTTCGACGATCCGTGCGCGATGTCAGCGACAAGGTGCTGATCCAACAGCTCAAGGAGTTGGAGGCCGACGGCCTCGTGAAGCGGACCGACTATAAGGAGGTGCCGCCGCGCGTGGACTACGCGCTCACGCCCCTGGGCCACAGCCTGGCGCAAGCGCTGGTGCCGCTGTGCTCGTGGGGCACGGAGCACATGGCGGAGGTCAGCCAGGTCTTCGCCGAGCGCGCGACCTGGACACGGGGAGGACGTCAGCCGACCGGTTAGATTGCGCCACTCTCGTCCAGCTCTGCTCCGCCCCTGATGACAGCACGTTGGCCGAATTCGCCCTGAATCTGTCTCGGGCCAAGAGGCAACATTGTAGATTAGCCTCGCGCCATTGGCCTTCGCATGATCGTAGCGGCGGTACAGGAATTGACGCCGCGCGATGGCAGGATTGTTGTTATATGGTCCTCGCTTCAAGGGCCGCCGGGAGAATTGCACTTTGATGCGGTTTAGAAAGTTGATCGCCGTTTTAGCTGTCCTACTGGTGTCGGCGGGCGCCGTGGTGCTCGGACACAGGGCCTATGTTGAGGCGTTTGGCAGCGATGAGATCGATTACCGCGGCGAGAAGATCCGACTGTCAAAGAAATACGTCGATTACGACGACTACAAAAATGATCCGGCCAACCTCGCAGCATCGGAGATTCCGCGCATTGAGAGGCTGATGACAGATGCGCGGGTTGGCCCGGATTTCGCGGACTGGCGCGACACCGCGCATCAAGTCAGCGATATCAAGTTTCCGGGCTACGGCATGGCAAGCGGCGACGACGTTGTCGCCGCCGGACGAGAGTTTTCCGTCCGATCCATCGAAATCCCGCAAGTCGCGAAGGAACGCTATTTCGTTCTCGAAAAGCTCGCGGGCGGGACGTTCCGTCTGGCTGATGATTTCGTGGCGCAGCGCGACCCTGGGTCGGCCTTTGCCCCGATATCCTCCATTCGCCTCGTTGACGACAGACTGGTTTATACCAACCGCAAGGGCAGCATTGTCCGCGAGACGCCTGTAGCACGCTGAGAAGGCGGCGTTCATTCCATCTGCCGCTTACAAGGAATGGAGTCAGCTACGGATCACAGGCCGCCGATCACGCTTGTAGTAGCAGACTTCCGCTGTGCTTTTGATAAGCTGACGAAGGTGTGCATTCCCCGATCGGAGTGCACGCGACCTCGCCGGCCCGGAAGGAAACCCAATGCCCATCAAAGCCGTCGTCTTCGACGCCTACGGAACGCTCTACGACATCCAGTCGGTGGCGGAGATCACCGAGGATGCGTTTCCGGGCTATGGCGAGATCATCACGCAGGTCTGGCGGATCAAGCAGCTCGAATACACCTGGCTGCGCTCGCTGATGCGGCGCTACCAGGATTTTGCCGTCGTCACGCGCGACTCGCTCGCCTATACGCTGCGTGTGCTCGGTCTTGCCTATGAAAACGACGCGTTCGAGCGCGTCATCGAAAAGTATCTGCATCTCGATCTCTATCCGGATGCGACCGACGCGCTTGCGGCGTTGAAGCCGCGAAAACTTGCCATCCTCTCCAATGGCAGCCCGGACATGCTGAACGCGCTGGTGCGCAACTCCGGTCTCGACCGCCTGCTCGATGCCACCATCAGTGTCGATGCCAGGAAGATCTTCAAGCCGAGCCCGCAGGCTTATGAGCTGATCGGCGAGGTGCTCGGCACCAGGCCGGACGAGGTGCTGTTCGTCTCCTCCAATCCCTGGGACGTCGCAGGCGCGAAGTCGTTCGGCTTGAACGTCGCATGGATCGAGCGGGTGACGCCGGAGGCGATGGCGCTGGCTTGCGTCGAGAACGAACTCGTGGCACCGCTGACGATGTTCAAGGCGATCCGCACCCAGATGGACGAGCTTGGCTTTGCGCCGGACCACCGCGTCCGTTCGCTCTCCGAGCTTCCCGGGATCGCATAAGCATTGCCGCCCGCCCGTGAGACATGAATGAGCCTGGAATCCGTTCGCGCCTTCTTCGCCGAGAAAGCCCCCGACATCACCGTCATCGAATCCTCGATCAGCTCGGCCACCGTGCCGCTGGCCGCCGAAGCCTATGGCGTCGAGCCCGGCATGATCGCCAAGACGCTATCATTGCGGATCGGCGAGCGCGTCATCCTGATCGTCGCTGCCGGCACGTCGCGCATGGACAACAAGAAGGTGAAGACGCAGTTCGGCGGCAAGCCGAAGATGCTGGGGCTGGAAGAGGTCGCCGACATCACCGGCCACGAGGTCGGCGGCGTCTGCCCGTTCGGGCTGAAATCGCCGCTGCCGATCTATTGCGATGTCTCGCTGAAGGCGTTCGACATCGTCGTTCCCGCCGCGGGCTCGACCCACAGCGCGGTGCGCATCGCACCTGAGCGGATGGCCGAACTCGTCGCGGCCGAATGGGTCGACGTCTGCGAAATCAGGCCCTAGGCAAGTCTAGTCATCGTCATCATCTAATCATCGTCATCATAAGGCTGCGGCTGGGCCGCGGGAGGCGGCGGCGCAGCATTATAACGCGGTGACGGCGCCGGCCTGCCGCGCGGAACCTGTTGCTGCGGCGGCATCTGGTTATTGGACTGGAATACGGCACGGCACCCGCTCGAGAGCTGCGGCGTGTTCTGCTGCAGGCAGGCCACAATGCGGTTCTCGTCGGGAATCTGGTCGCTGCACAGGCGCCACACATCGGGCGTGCAGGCCATCTGTTGTTCCAACGTGCCGCGATGCTCCTGAGCAAAGGCCGCGCCTTGCGCAACCATGCCGCCGACCGCAACCGCCAATCCCAGCGCAATTCGCTTTGTTCGCATCTCTCGCTTCCTTCCCGAGTCTCCTGATTTGTCGTCAATCAATGAGACGCGGTCAGGTTCTCACCCAACAAAAAAATGTGAAAGCGCAGCTGGAACCTGGCTCAGCTTTCAGCCTGCCGCGCCTTGGCATCCGACGGCGTCATACCGAAGCGCCGGCGAAACGCCCGGTGAAAATACGAGACGTCGTTGAAACCAGCGAGATAGGCAAGATCGCTGATCTTGCTCAGCCGATGCAGCGGATCGCCCAGCAGCCGTGCCGCCCGCAGCAGCCGCTGCTCCAGCAGGAATTCGGAATAGGTAACGCCACTGCGCTCGAACAGCAATTGAACCGTGCGCGGGCTGGCGCGATGGCGCCGCGCCAGATCGGTGAGCGTGAGGCTGCCGTCACCGAGCCGCGCCAGAATGTCCGCCTTGATGACTTCCAGTCGCGCCGCTGCGAGGCCCCGCTCCTTCGCCTGTTCGGTGGCGTCGCGCCTGCCGCCAAGCACCAGCACCATCAAATCCATCAGGTGCTGCGAAACGGCGTGCTGCGCCAGCGCATCGAGCCCCTGGGCGTGCAGAACCGCGAAGTCGTAATATCGATGTAGCAGCGCAGTGAGCGCGGGGTCATGATCGAGCGGCCGCGCAACGCTGTCTTCGGCATCGGGGCAATAAGACAGCAGCGTCTTGCGGTCGAACAAGGCGGCCTTGTTGCCGCCCTCGCCGAGCTGCGAGACGTAAGCGCCCTTGATGGAGGCGTCGATGAGGCTGATGCCCCGCGGCGCGACTTCGAGCGCGCGACGGCCCATGACGGCGTGCAACGGTGAATCCGGCGCGATCAGCAAAGCCAGATTGTCGCTGGCACCGAGCGTCATGAATCTGATCGGCGTGCCGTTGCAAGAGGATATCGTTGCCTGCGGCAGCACCAACGCCTTGACGTCGCAGTGAAAAGAGCCGTCGGACAGCGGCGCGAGATCGGCGGCCATCACGCGGCGGCAAAATTCCTCCCGCCACATCTCATAGGCCGGCCCATGCGGGTCGCCGGCATAGCCGATGCGCGGCACGCCGGGGATCGATTGGCCGTCGGTCGCCCGCAACGCGCATCTCCACGCTCATTCCAGAGACATTGATAGCGCGTTGGTTGCAGTGCGCAACGCGCCGCGGACGCGATTGCGCGCCAGGCCCGATCAATTTGCGCATTAGTCCATTCGCTGCGGCAACACGCCGCGACGCTGGCGCAACAGTCCGTGGCACCGCCGCAACAGCGCCCGAGCAAACCGGCGTCTTGCGCCTTTAGCCATAGGGCATTTCGCATCCCTCCAAGAAGCGCAGCGGCCTCCCCGCTAGCAATTGTGCTGGAATGAGGAATCCGTCGATGCTGACCGCAATACCAGTCTGTGCGCACAACGTTTCACTGGCTGCCATCCTGCGTAACAGGCTGCTCGTCACCACGGCGCTGGCGCCGCTTGTGCTCGCGGCCCTGCCCGTGCTGATGCCCGGCGCGGCCCTCGCGGCCTGCACCGTGGCCGGCACAGGCACGATCGGCGCGCTCAATTCCGGCGATGTGGCGACCTGCACCGGCCCCGGCAACACCAACCACATCAACGCCACGGGCGGCGCCAACGTCACGGTGAACGTCGGCGACGGTACGGTGACGTCGCTGCTGCCCGGCGCCGGGATTCCCGCGATCGTCTACGACGGCACGTCGAATTCGAATGTGACGATCAACAATCAGGCTACCGTCTCCACCTACAGCGGAGCCGTCTTTCTGTCGAACGGCTCGAACAACAACACCGTAACGGTCGCGGCCGGCGCGATCACGGAGGCCACCGGCATCGCGGAAGCAGCGATCGTCATCGACAATTCGAATGGCAATATCGTCAATATTCGCGGGACGGCCGTCGGCACCGGAGGAAACACGCACGGGCTCCGGATCAGCGGCACGTCGGCCGGGAATATCGTCACTGTCGATCAGGGCGGAGTGATCGACGGCGGCCATACGGCCGTACAAATCCTTGCCGGCGGCAACACCCTGGTCAACGCCGGCACGATTTTCGGCGGCTTCGTCCTGGCAATCCAGGGGTCCTCCGGCAGCGACACCATCGTCAATTCCGGGACCATCACGACCGGAGGCAGTGGAGCGATTGATCTGTTGGGCGGCGATGACGTCCTCACCGTCGCGCCGGGATCGACGATCACCGGGTATGTCCGCGGCGGGACGGGCACCGACACGCTGAAATTCGGCGGCAGCGGCAGCGCGTCGTTCGATCTCGGCACGCTCGGGGCCTTCCTGCAATATGACGAGTTCGAGCAGCTGGCCAAGACAGGCGCTTCGATCTGGACGCTGACCGGCGCCACCGCTTTCAACGGCCCGACGACGGTGGATGCCGGCGGCCTGATCGTGAACGGCACGCTGCCATCGGTGGTCACCGTCAATGGCGGCACTCTCGGCGGCACCGGCACGGTCGGCGGCATCGTCGTCAACAATGGCGGCATGGTCGCGCCCGGCAATTCGATCGGCACCCTCAACGTCAACGGCAACGTCACCTTCAACGCCGGCGCGACCTTTCAGGTCGAGATCAACCCGGGCGGTCAATCCGACAAGATCGCAGCGACCGGGACGGCGACGCTCAATGGCGGCACCGTGCAGATCGTGCCGCTCGGCGCGGGCTTCCTCGCCAATACCCAATATACGATCCTCACGGCGGCCGGCGGGGTCAGCGGAACGTTCGCAACGCTCACGACCTCGGGCAGCCCGCTGGTTACGGGGCAACTCAGCTACGACACCAACAATGTCTATTTCCTGCTGCAGCAGATCGGCGGATTCGGCACGCTGTCGGGCCTGACGCCGAACCAGGCTGCGGTGGCCGGCGCGCTGGATCAGGCGCAGTCCGGCGGCGCATCGGGAGCGCTGGGCACCGCGATCAACACGCTCGCCGCGCTCGGCACGTCAGGCATCAAGGCCGGTCTCGACGATCTCGCCGGGCAAATCCACGCCGACGGCCGCCGCTTCACGGCGGATCAGGCCGACATGTTCCAGAACTTCATGTGGAACGCCGGCACGCAGTCGCGCGGCGAGAGCGTCCGGATGTCGGCATCGGCCTATGCCGAGGAGCCGGCGGATCCGATCGGCAAGGCGCTGCGAGGACGCCGCGCTGCGCCGGTGCAGAGCGTCTGGTTCGGCGGCTACGGCAATTGGGACAAGGTGGCGGCGAGCAATATTGCGTTCGGAACGAGCACCGCCGTCGGCGGCGCGGCGCTCGGCGCCGATCTCTGGCGCACGCCCGGATTCACGGCGGGCGTTGCGATCGGCGCATCGACCGGCCAGCTGCGCATGGCGGGACGCGCCGACCGCATCGACGCCAATACAGGCCATGCCGGCGCCTACGCACGCGGCGAAGCGGGCGGCTTCAATCTCGCCTCCGCGATCAGCTATTCCTTCGCAGCGCTGGAATCCTCGCGCACGATCTCGTTCCTTGGCGAAACGGCAACCGCGTCCTCGCGGGCGAACACCTTTGCCGCTTCGGTCGGCATCGCGCGCCCCATCGCGATGGTGTGGGGCCTGACCGCCGAGCCGTTCGCGAAGGCCGACTGGTATGCGACGCGCCAGGGCAGCCTGTCCGAAACCGGCGCGCCCGGCGTCAACCAGCTGGTGCGCGGCGGCAGCTTCGACGTTGCGTATGGTACGGCAGGCCTGCGCGCCCATCACCGCATGACCATGCCGAACGGCCACGCGGCGCAGATTGGCGCGACCGTTGCCGTGCGCCATGAGTTCACCGGCGGTGCGGCAACCACCCTTGCGGCGCTCGAAGGCGCGCCCGGCATTCCGTTTGCGATCACCGGCGTCGAACGGGCGCGCACAGTGGCGCTCACCGGCGCGGAGATCCGCTGGGATTTCACGGCCACGACGTCGTTCAAGGCATCTTACGAGGGCGCATTCGCGCCGGGATATGACCGGCACACCGTGCGGGGCCTGGTCCGCAGCGAGTTCTAAGCCCCTACTCCACCTTGCCGATCTTCTTCACCGCCGCGATCAGCCGCGTGCTGTCATCAGCGACGAATTGCGAGAAGGCCGGCGCGTCCTGATAGGCGACGAGACTGCCCGAGGTCTCGAAAGCCCTGAGCACATCGGGGCTCGCCATCACCTGTCCCATCGCTTCGCGCAGCCGGGTCGCGACCGGTGCGGGAAGGGAGCGCTGCGCAAACAGCCCGGCCCAGATGTACATCTCGACATCCTTGTAGCCGAGCTCCTGGAAGGTCGGCACGTCGGGAAAGCTCGCGATGCGCTGCGCGCCGCAATTGCCGAGCACGCGGAGCTTGCCGTCGTCGACCTGCGGCTTCAGCGTGCCGGGCGCAGCCGCGATGGCCTGCACGGTGCCGCTGAGCAGCGCGGTCAATGCGGGACCCGCGCCGCGGAACGGAACGTGCAGCAGCTTGATGCCGGCGCTGTTTGCGAACATCTCCATCGCCACGTGCAGGGTGCCATAGGGACCGGACGAGCCGTAGGTGATCTGGCCCGGGCGCGCCTTCGCATCCTCGACGAAATCCTGCGCCGTCTTCCATGGCGCCGAAGCCGGCACAGCGAGCAGCGTGGGATCGGCCAGCACGCGCGCGATCGGCATGAACTGCGAGACCTCGTAGGCGGCGGGCCGCTCGAACAGCCGGTCGGCTTCGGGGAGCACCGCAAGCGAGGACAGCGTCATCAGCAGCGTGTAGCCATCGGGCTCGGCGCGCGCGGCGGCGGCATTGCCGACCGATCCGCCGCCGCCGCCGGCGCGGTTGTCGACGATGACGGGCTTGCCGAGGATCCGCTCCAGCGCCATCGCCACGGGGCGCGCAGCAAGGTCGGCCTGTCCGCCGGCCGGAAACGGCACGATCAGGGTAATATTGCGCGCGGGATAGGCTTGGGCGAAGGCCGTGTTTGGCCACAATGTGGGCAACAACGGCAGTGCGGCAACGGCGCGCAGGAGATCGCGACGATCCATGGCAGGTCCTCCCCGGTTTTTTCTTGTTTCGGCACCAGCCTACCGCGGCAATCGGCAAGAACAAGACGTTTACGAAGCGTTATCCATGTTCAGCCCGGTCCGGAACGCCGCCCTGCACCTCCCGTTAGCCTCCCGGGGCGTGAGTGGAGGGAATGCGTTATGGGAAAACTCGCGACCATCGACGTCGCCCTCGACGAGATGCTGGTGAATCTCGCCGCGATCGTCCTGCGGCTGTCAAAGCCCGAAATGACGCGAACCCCGGAAGCGCGTCACGCGCTGGCGCAATCCGTCCATCAATACGGCGTCTGCGCTGCGCGCTCGAACGATCCGCGCGTTCATGAATTGAAGTCGCAGCTCGACGAGACGTTGAAGCCGAATTTGCGCATCGTCGTGCGCAATGGCGTGAAGGTGTCCTAGCGAGATGCCGTAGGGTGGGCAAAGCGAAGCGTGCCCACCATCACTCGCCGAATTGCCCCGCGATGTCCCTCATATCCCCTCCCCAATCCAAGGGAAGGGCGCCCTGCTCCACATAGCGATGGAAGCTGCTGAGCGACCAATCGCGTACGCGATTCACCAGACCATGCTTGACGGGATTGAAGTGAATGTAATCAACGTGACGCTCCAGATCGGAGTCGTCTCGGATTGCGTGCTCCCAGTAGCGGCGTTGCCAAATACCTTTCTCGCGCTTGAGTAACTTGCTTGCCGAGCGCTCCCGCGCTTCCAAGCCTCGCGAAAATCCGCCCTTGATCAGATTCCAACGCGATGAAAAGTCGACATCGTGGTCTGGAAGCGACCAAATGGCATGGAGATGGTCAGGCAGGATACAAATAGCGACGGTCTCGAACGGGCGGCGCTGCTGAACGGTTTGGTAAATGCGGCGCAAGCGATCAGCTTGATCGACGAGCAGCGTGCTCGACCGATCTTCGAGCACAACGGTGAAGAAGAACGTGATGCCTTGTGCTCGCCGATATCGAGACACTTTTGATCCCTTCAGGCAAAGACGTGGGCACGCTTCGCTTTGCCCACCCTACGGTAGTGCCTCGAACGATAGACTAGCGAGCTGCCGTAGGGTGGGCAAAGGCGCGAAGCGCGGTGCCCACCAAAAGCAGTTATGCGGTTTTGCTTCCCTTCTTCGGCCGCCGCTTGCAGGTGCCGGGCAGCTTTGCGGCGAGAAAATCGCCGAGGGCTTCGACGCGGGCGGGGCGCGGGCCGCCGGGCGGCGTTACCAGATGCACCGCGCCTTCGGCCTGCTTCCAGTCTTTCAGGATGACTTCGACTTCGCCGGATGAAATCGCATCACCGACGATGAACTCGGGCAGCTCGGCAATGCCGAGCCCCGCGATCAGCGCGGGCATGACGGCTTCACCATTGTTGACGCGGAGCTGGCCGCCCGGACGCACGCTGGCCTGCTCGCCGGCCGAGTTGGTGTAGTGCCAGACGTTCGGCGTGGAGAGATAGGCGTAGCTGAAGCATTTGTGCTCGGCGAGATGCATCGGATGCGTCGGTCGTCCCTCGCGCTTGAGATAGGACGGCGCCGCGACCGTGAAGCGCGGCATGGTGAAGAGCCGCCGCGCGATCAGCGACGAATCCGGCAGCCGTGCGATCCGCACCGCCATGTCAAAACCCTCGCCGATCAGATCGACGGTCGCGTCGCTCAGATGGAGATCGACCGAGACTTCCGGATAGGTCTCGAAAAACTCCGGCAGCAGCGGCGCCACCGCCTTGATCCCGAATGTCATGGGCACGGCAAGCCGCACCAGGCCGCGCGGCGCCACCGATTGCGCCAGCGCCTCGTTCTCCGCCGCCTCGCCGTCCGCGAGCAGACGCGTCGCGCGTTCGGACAGCTTGTGCCCGGCATCGGTCAGCGCCAGCCGCCGCGAGGTGCGGTTGAACAGCCGGGCGCCGAGCCGCTCCTCCAGCCGCGTGACGGCCTTGGAGACCGTCGCCTTCGACATCGCAAGCTCGCTCGCGGCCCCCGCAAACGACCGTAATTCCACGACTTTTGCGAAAATCGCGAGGGCCTCGAAATCGGGGAGCTTTGCCATGGCGCCAGTCCAATCAGAGTAATTAAGGAAACAATGCGTTTCAACAGTTTCTATTTCTATACCACAGGCAGAGGCTTATCCAAGGGTCATCAGAAATTCAGGACCGGAGAAATCCAATGACCAAGAAGCTCTCAGGCAAGGTTGCCCTCGTCACCGGCGGTTCGCGCGGCATTGGTGCGGCCTCGGCCCGCGCGCTCGCCGATCAAGGCGCAGATGTCGCCATCAGTTACGTCGCCTCGCCCGAAAAGGCGGAAGCAGTCGTCACCGAGCTGAAGGCTCGCGGCGTCAAGGCCCGCGCCTTCAGGGCGGATCAGGCTTCCGCGAAAGACGTGACGCAGCTCGTCAATGACGTTGCGAAGGAATTCGGCCATCTCGACATCCTCGTCAACAATGCCGGCGTCGCCAATGGCGGTGCCATCGACGATGCCAATGCGGACACCGAAGCGCTCGCGCGGCAGGATGCCGTCAACGTGCATGGCGTGATCGCGGCGATCCGTGCCGCCTCGCAATTGATGGGTGAAGGCGGCCGCATCGTCACTGTCGGCTCGATGTTGGCCGACCGCGCTTCGTTCCCGGGTCTTGCCGACTACGTCGCCACCAAGGCGGCCGTGGTCGGTTACACCAAGGGCGCGGCACGCGACCTCGGCCCGCGCGGCATCACCGTGAACGTGGTGCAGCCCGGCTCGATCGATACCGACATGAATCCGAAGGACGGCGGCGAGTTCGCGGAGACCCAGCGCAAGCAGCACGCGCTGCAGCGTTTCGGCCGGCCCGAGGAAGTCGCCGCCGGCGTGGTCTTCCTCGCAAGCCCCGAAGCCTCCTTCGTCACCGGCACCGTGCTCAATGTCGACGGCGGGTTCGGCGCCTGATCAAGACGCCGACCACTCCAACAAGGACTACGCAGATGATCGAACTCAGACCCTTCGACAAGCTCGGCGGCGCCGATCACGGCTGGCTCAAGGCCAGGCATCATTTCTCCTTCGCGAGCCATTATGACCCGAACAACATGGGTCACGGAAGCTTGCGGGTGTGGAACGACGACGAGATCGCGCCGAACACCGGCTTTCCAGCCCATCCCCACGCCAACATGGAGATCATCACCTATGTGCGCGAAGGCGCGATCACCCATCAGGACAGCCTCGGCAACGAAGGCCGCACCGAGGCGGGCGACGTGCAGGTGATGAGCGCCGGCAGCGGCATCCGTCACTCCGAGTACAATCTCGAGCCGACGCAGACCCGGATCTTCCAGATCTGGATCGAGCCGACGACACGCGGCGGACAGCCGACCTGGGGCTCGAAGCCGTTCCCCAAGGCTGACCGTTCCGGCAAGCTGGTGACGATCGCCAGCGGGATCGCAGGCGACACGGATGCGCTGCCGATCCGCGCCGACGCGCGGGTGCTCGCCACCACGCTCAAGGCCGGCGAGCGCGCGGAGTATGCGCCCGAGAGGTTGCGGCATCTCTATCTCGTGCCCGCAGCCGGTTCAGTCGAGATCAACGGCGTCCGCGTCAACGCCCGCGACGGCGCCGCGATCCGCGACGAGGAGCGGCTGACAATCACGGCCCTGGAAGACACCGAGCTCGTGCTCGTCGACGCGGCGTAAGCGCCGCTCACGGCAAACAACTCAACTCATCATTCAACGGAGACCACCATGACCAAAGTTCTCGTGCTGTATTATTCCGCCTATGGCCACATCGAAGCGATGGCCAATGCCGTCGCTGAAGGTGCGCGCGAAGCCGGCGCCACCGTCGACATTAGGCGCGTGCCCGAGCTGGTGCCGGCCGAGGTCGCCAAGGCGTCCTATTACAAGGTCGATCAGGCTGCTCCGATCGCCAAAATCGAGGAGCTCGCCAATTACGACGCGATCATCGTCGGCACCGGGACGCGCTTCGGCCGCATGGCCTCGCAGATGGCGAACTTCCTCGACCAGGCTGGCGGGCTCTGGGCCAAGGGCGCGCTGCACGGCAAGGTCGGCGGCGCCTTCACCGCGACCGCGACCCAGCATGGCGGCCAGGAGACGACGCTGTTCTCGATCATCACCAACCTCCTGCATTTCGGCATGACCATCGTCGGCTTGAACTACGGCTTCGCCGGCCAGATGAAGCTCGACGAGGTCACCGGCGGTTCGCCTTACGGCGCCACCACCATCACCGGCGGCGACGGCAGCCGCCAGCCCAGCGCCAACGAGCTCGAAGGCGCGCGCTACCAGGGCCGCCAGATCGCGGAGACCGCCAGGAAACTTCATGGCTGAGCTGCATCACTGATGCGAGGCGGGGGCGACATTCTCGTTCGGGAATGCCGCCCTCAACTCCGCTCGTTCTTCTTCCTCACGAGATCGCGCCCGATCGGACGCAGCGGTTCGCTCCGCAGCACCAGCGAGGTCGTAACGGCGCCGAAGCCGGCGATGCGGTCCACGATCGTCTCGAGGTCTTCCGGCGCCGGAACGAGCACCTTGAGCACGAAGCAATCATCGCCGGTGACGCGATGGACCTCGATGATGTGGGGAATCTCGGCGAACCGTTTCAGGCAGGTCTTGATGTGCTCGTGCGTGGTGCGCAGGCGCACCAGTGCCATCAGGCCGAGACCGAGCGCGCGCGGATTGATCCGGGCGCCGTAGCCCTCGATGATCCCGGATTCCTCGAGCCGCTTGACGCGCTCGGAGACCGCCGGCTGCGACAGCCCGACCGAACGGCCAAGCTCGGACAGCGGCACGCGCGCATTGGCCTGCAGCGCCTCCAGGATTTTCAGATCCTTGGCATCAATGCTCCCGAAGCGATCCAACAAAACTCTCCATTCCACCTTGAGATCATCGGCAGATGATCGATTTGGCCGATGATCTGCCATGTCACGCAGCAGCGGGACCGGCCACACTGCGCGTCCATCTCAGATATCACGGGACGATCATGCACGACATCATCACCTTGCCCGGCCTCGGCGGCTCCGGCGACGCCCATTGGCAGACGCTCTGGGAGCGCCGCGACGAGCGCTTCAGGCGATTTCAGCCGGCGAGCTGGGATCGGCCCGACCTCGACGATTGGGAGCAGGCACTGGAGCAGGAGGTCGGGCGTTGCACGAAGCCGCCGGTGCTGGTCGCACACAGCCTCGCCTGCCTGCTGGTGGCGCACTGGGCCGCCCGCTATCCGTCCGCGATCGCCGGCGCGTTTCTGGTCGCAGTGCCCGATCCCGATGGCGCCGATTTTCCGGCGGAAGCGGCTGCGTTCAAGCCGGTCCCCGATCGCGCGCTGCGATTCCCGTCGCTCGTCATCGCCAGCACGGACGATCCCTATGGCGAGATCGACGTTACGCGGCAGCGCGCACGCGCCTGGCAGTCCGGCCTGATCGTGCTGGGCGCACGCGGCCACATCAATGCGTCGAGCGGGATCGGTGACTGGCCGCAAGGGCGGGCGTTGCTGGATGCCTTCAGTGCAGGCCTTGCGAGATGACCAATCAGCGCATCTTGCGCAGCGCCGGGGTGGCGACGGCCGCAAGCCTGGGATAGCGGCGCAGGTTCTGCGCGGCATGATCGCGCCATGCATAGGGCGCACCGCGCCAGGACAGCGCGATGCTGACATCGGTGAGCGCGACCTTGTCGGCGCCGAAGCGGCGCTTGTAGTCCTGGTTACCGATGCTGAGGTCGAAGCGGCGCACGCCCTGCGCATGCAACGCCGCCATGGTGCGCTCGGTGACGAGCAATCCCGGCGAGCAGCTCGACCATGAATCGCCGGCGTGGCTGATCCGCAGCAGGAAATAGGTCGCGCCAGATCTGACGCCAAGCGTGGTTGCGACAACGCCTTCGTCGCAAACCAATGCCGAGATGACGGCATAGCCTTCCGCGATACCCTGGCGGGTGACCTCGCGATAGAACTGCGCATGGGTCGCGTCGTTGAGGACGAAGCGCGAGCCAAGCTTGTGCATCCGCGCCTGCTGCTGGACATCCATCACGTCGAGCAATTCGTGCGCCCGCGCGACATCGGTGGCGATCTCGAACCGCGCGCCCTCATGACGCGTGAACACCCGCCAGCAACGCGGCATCTGCATGCGCTTGATCGAGGCCTGATAGTCTTCGTAATGGTCGCCGGTCAGCACCAGATTGCCGTTGAGCGAGCAGGATCCGATCCGGCCCAGCGACACCAGCGGGTTCGGCCTGCCGCCGACATGGGCCGGCATCTTCTTCAGGCGCAGCAGATCGAAGCGGTCGGGCAGCGCGCGCAGCGCGTCGACCAGCGCCTTGTTGATGGCATCCGCGTCCAGATCGGCATCGAGCGCCAGGATCGGCGCGTTGTTGTCGGAGACGCCGAGGTCGGCGAACTCGACGATGCGGATGCCGCGCCTGTTGTGGCTGATCAGCGGCACCACCGCGATGTCCTTGCCGGTCGCGGCATCGGAGATCACGGCAATCAGCGGCGCAACATCGTGGAACGCCGCGTACCAGGCGCCGAGCCAATGGCCATGCTGGAACGCGGTCCGAAGTCCCGCATTCAGGCGCGATGCGGCCCGCCGCCAGTCACGCACGAAATCGATCACGATTCCCGACGTGCTGGATACAAGGCCATTTGGTTGCTGGACGCTGAGGAACGTCATCCGCGGGACATACGATTACTGAATGTTTCCAGATAGATTATGTTTTGTCGCAGGCCACAAGTGACGTCGCAGCTTATCGTTAAGGTGGTGCCACCATCGCTGCCGGCTGCGACAAGCTGTCAGCGCTTGAATTCCGGATTGGGTTCCGTCGGCGCGACGCATTGGAACCTGGCAAGAAAATGCAGGCCGGCGACGGCAAGCGCGAACATGAACCAAATCGGATTCTGCCGTTCGAGCAGGAAGGTCTCGGTGGCCCCGTAATAGAGTCCGAACAGCCACACGGTCAGGAACAGCTTTGCCAATGCGCTGCTGCGGTTGTGAGTCTGGGCTGACTGGAAATTGCCGAGCGGCGCGAGCACGAAGACCAGAATCACCAGCAACAGCCCCGGCAGACCGATGGTGACCGCGAGATCGAGATAGCTGTTGTGGCTGTGCGCGGCGCTCGTCGCCCATTCGGAGCCCTGGGCGGTCTGCCGCGCCGTCACGTCGTCCCAGAACGCCGCGTAGCCGTGACCGATGACCGGTTTCTCGGCGACGGCTGCGAGCGCGAACTCCCAGATCGCGGACCGACCTGTGAAAGTGGGATCGAGCGGAAGCATCCGCGTCATCGCCCCGAGCGCCGGGCTCAGGACACTGCCGACCGTCAGCAAATTCATCACGATCAGCGGCACGAAGCAGATCAGCCGCTTCAGCCACAGGCTTCGTGTCACATAGACCAGCGATGCGAGCGCGTAGATCGCAAGGCACAGCACCGACGAGGTCTTGCCGCCGGTGAAGATCAGGAAGATGCCGGCCAGCGCAGCGATTGCCGGACCCATCACGAACGAGCCGACACCGCAGAGATAAATGCCGACATAGACCAGGATGGTCATCACGGGCGAGGCGACGTTCTTGTGTCCGAAGCTGCCGCGCCAATCGCCGGCCAATTGCGGCTCGGTGAGGTCGAGCGCAGTGTGCATTGAATATTCGGGCGCGAGGAAGACGCCGAGATAGCACAGCACCAGCAGCACGAGCGCGGCGCTGCCAAGGCACAGATTGAAGCTGCGCTGCGTCGGCGGCAGCAACGGCAACAGCACGGCAAGCGACGTCACGCTGGCCGCAAGCACGAAGCGCTGGATCGAGACGCCACGACTCTCGGAGAAGACGATGTTGATGACAAGCCAGCCGACGAGACACAGATGCAGCGGTGTCACCAGGCTCTTCAGCGCCGGCGCGTCGGTCGCGGCGGCGAACAGCATCGCGATCGCGGCCAGGAGGCCCCAGGAGATGTAAGTGAGCGCCATGCGCCCGCCGACGACGGTGGTGACATCCTCGTTGCGCAGGTCGGGAAACGGATCGAGCGTGATCAGCACCAGCAGCAGCGCCGCAACGGCAACGAGGCAGCGCGCGGCCCGCACGGCATTGAGTCCCGCAAGCCCGTCACGCAGCACGTGAGCGAGCGATCGGGCCTCGACGTCGGTGATGTCAGTGGCGCTGCGATCCATGGCTCGAGACAAATGGTGAAGCCGGGGGAATTCGAACTCTTAGCCTGTCCCTGTTAAGCATCCGTCAACCAGCACGTCCGAGGCCTGTGACGCCGCCTGCGGCCGCACGATGCTGCGCGCGATCTCGTAATATTGCAGCGCGCGCTGCTCCAGCGTGAGGTTGTCGAGCACGAAGCCACGCGGATCGAACGCGCCGGTGGCGCATCCGGCCCAGAAACTGTCCCAGCCTGCCTCGAACCCAGCGACGTCGAGGAATTTGGCGCCGCAACGCTCGTCCCAGTACGGCACCGACGACACCGGCGCGAACTGGACGCGGTGTGGATAATAGTCGGGGTCACGCCACGGTCCGCCGGGATCCCACGCGAACACCGGCACGTCGCAAGACAAGGCCTGCTGGTAGGCGATGCCCTGGCTCTCGTTCTGACACAGGAAGATCATCGCGCGCGAACGCGCCAGCGCAGCCTGATAGTCCTCCTCCTTGTAGCTGCCGTAACGCAGCTCCGTGAACGAGCGGCCTTCCTTGCGCAGGCGCTCGCGGACCGGCTCGATCAGTTCCGGCGCATAGCGCTCGCGGTCCCAATGGACCTTGTCATAGATGAGGACATCGACAGTCTTTTGCGACGAAGGCGACGGCGCCCACAGATCCGTGTCGATGCCGATCGGCCAGGCCTCCGTGTCCGGCCAGTACGGCCGGTACATGTCGACATACCATGGGCCGGGCACCACGACCTTCTTCACCGGCAGGCGCTTGAACAGATCGGGATCGTCGAGCGGATGATTGTGGGCGGCTACTCCAAGCAGGATCGGGTTCTTCCACGCGAACTTGTCGAGCAGGAAGGTGCGGCCGATGATGCAGGCAAGCTCGTCGGGATGCTGCGCGATATGGCCGTAATCGTTGACGCGGTAGCGGATGCCGAGCCGGTCGAGTCCTGCACAGAGATTGAGGAACACGCGCAGCTGTCCGCTCATGCGCGGTTCGCCGAGCAGCATGCGGCGCGCCATGCGCCGCAGATGCCGGTCGCCTGGGAACCAGCGATCGTCCTTGTCCTCGTAGAAGAGGTTGAGGACCATCGCGTCTGGGTCGTGTTCGAACGTCTTTGCGGGCACCGGATCCATCCGCGACAATCAGGTCCGCATTCTCGCATGAGACCGGCTGTCGCACTCATCCAACTTTGCGACAGGCTTAATGCCAGCGGCTTAACGCTAATTGACGAAACCAAGCGCACGCAGACCTTCCCGGCAACGATTCGGCTGTAATGCGGGTATCATTCGCAAGCGGGCCCATGCTGCGATCAATCGCATCATCCATTTGCAAATGCGCCCTGGTTAACAGACTCTTAAAGGCGAGCCGTGGCTCAGATCACCGCCGAAGAAATTCTCGATCTACCGGCCACCACGCGCATCGTCCCGGCGTTGCGCCAGCCGCAGCCGGCGAGCTCGACCACATCGGTGTCCGTCGTCATTCCCGCCAAGAACGTCGCAGCCTATGTCGGCGAAACCCTCGCCAGCGCACTGGCGCAGGGCGAGGTGGGCGAAGTGATCGTCGTGGACGACGGCTCCACCGACGACACCACCGCCATCGTCCGGGGCATTCGCGATCCGCGGTTGCGCCTGATGAGCAACGACTCCGCCGGCGTATCGGCCGCGCGCAATCTCGGCGCGCGATATGCGAACGGGGAATGGCTGCTCTTCCTCGACGCCGACGACCGCCTGCGCCCCGGCGCAGTGGCGGCGCTGCTCGCAGCGGCACGCGGCGCTCCGCGCGCGGTGCTCGTCTACGGCGACTACAACACGATCGACAGCAAAGGACAGCAGATCGGCCGCCGCGGCCTGCTGAAAGGACGCCGCAAGCCGTCAGGCGACGTGCTGTCCCGGCTCGCAAGAGGCAATTTCATCGTCAATGGCGGCGTCGCCCTCGCGCGTGCGGAGGCCTTCCGCGCCATCGGCGGCTTCGACACCGCGCTCAGATATTGCGAGGACTGGCATTGCTGGTGCCGTCTTGCGGCGATCGGCGAGTTCGAGTTCGCGCCGGAGCTCCTGCTCGACTATCGCCTGCACACGACCAACACGATGAACGCTGCAGTACGGACGCCGCAGGACTTCTTCCCCGCGATCGCCCGTGTGTTCGACGATGGCCTGATCATGGCGCGACTGCCTGAGGGCACCACGGCAGAACTGCGCCTGGCGGCCGAGCTTCATCTGATCACCTATTCTGCGATGCAGGCAGTCCGCGTCGGCAGATATCGCGATGCTTTCGGCTATCTCGGGATGGTTGGCCGGCGCTCGCTCAAGGCGTTGCCGCGCGCAATGGCCAGAACAGCCCTCGCCCGCTTCGGCATCTAACTCTTCGCTACAGCGTCACGATACGATCTTCGAGGCCTCATAGGGCTTCGGCGCGAAGCCGAACGCTGCCAGCATGGAGCCGAGCGCGACCAGCGCCGGATGCATCGCGACGACGGCCTTCGATGTCGTCAGCAGGCGGGCGGAGCGAACCAGCGACAGCGGCAACCGTCCGAGCATCTGCGCGAACACCCGCGCCCGCGCGCCCGAGCTCTGCGCAGCCTTGTATTGCACTCGATAATTGATCGCGCCGATCCGCAGGCCGCGCTTGGCGATCCAACTGGAGCTGGTGCGATTCTGCGGTACGGTCTCGGTGATGATAGCCTCTGCCGTCCAATGAAAGACCATGCCGGCGTCGCGGCACCGCACGAAGAAATCACAGTCGCCGCCGCCGAGGAAATTGAAGCGCAAGTCGAAGGCGGGCTTGTCGAACCGCTCGAATGCGGCGCGCGTGATCAGGCAATTGCCGCAGCCATAGATTTGCGGCACGGCGCCGCTGTAATCATAGGCGGGACAGAAGGCGGGGTGACGTGCAAGCCAGGGTTTGCTGTCGTCGTCGAAGACCGGCAGCACCGGCCCACCGACCACATCAGCGCCGGTCGCCTCCTCGGTGCGGACCATCAGCTCAAGCCAGTCGGGCGAGGCGATCTCGTCGTCATCGATCATCAGGAAACGGGTCGCGGCGGGAAACAGCGCCTGCGCCGTCTCGAACGCGGCGTTGATCGCCTGGCAATTGCCCTGACGCGTCTCGATCAGGCAAACGCCCTGGAGCCGGCCGTCGGCAAGGTACTCCGCGGCCACCGGCGCACTCTCGCGCCCCGTCGCATCGTTCTCGACCATGACGACGGCAAAGGAGCGCGGGGTGCGTTGGCTGACGAGCGAGTCCAGTGTCAGCCGCAGATGCTGGGGCCGGCGGAAGCAGGGAATGCAGACGACGATACCGACCGACAGGTCGATGATCCGGGAGCTCGCCACCATCTCCCGGTTGGGATCGTGCACGGCATCCGAGATCCGGCTGGCGGAAAGGTCTGTCGGGATGAGCGTCATAGCCTTCTAGATGTCCGAGATTTATTGAAAAAGCCCTGCATCGATCACGCAGGAATCGTGTTTGTCCTGCGACGGCACATTGCCGCGGGACAGACACGTCCCAAAATGAACAACCCGCGAGAAGCGCGTACCGGCGCTTCAGCGGCGATCTTCCCGCGATTCATCCACTTAACCGCTTTCGCGTGTTTCTCCTGCAAAACCCAGCATGCGTGATAGTGCAATTCGCAGTCCATTGCGCCGGCAGCAGTCCAACATGGACAATGCCGTAGTTAACGACGGTCCGCATTAACCCGACCGTAAGCACCGCGACCGGTGGAGCGGCGCGGCATCAGATTGCTCTTCGGGATGGCGGGATTTTTCCTGTAAATTTAAGTCGAACAAGCGCGGTCAGAAAAAATGAACAAGCCAGCCACGATCGATTTCGCGACAGCCACGGCGATCAACATCCCCACTGCTGCACCCGTCCAGGCGCTGCACGACCTCGTCCCCGGCGAGGCCCGTGACAGCCTGCTCGCCGTCCACGATGTGTTGCGCCGCGAGCTGCCGCAGGGCCAGCTCGCGACCTATGAAGCCGGCGGCGGCTCGTGCAGCGTCCTGCCTCCGGAATTGCTGAGCCGCAGCACCGTCACCGTCGTCGACATCGACGAGGACCAGGTCCGCAACAACACCTATGCGGATGAGGCCATCCTCGGCGACGTGCAGACTTACAGCTTCGGGCGCGAGACCTTCGATCTCGTGATCTGCTACAACGTGATCGAGCACCTGCCCCATGTCGACGCCGCGCTCCTCAATTTTCGCGACGCGCTCAAGCCTGGCGGCATGATCCTGATCGGTGCGCCCAATCCGCGCTCGCTGTCCGGTGTCGTCACCAAATATTCGCCGCACTGGTTTCACGTCTGGTTCTACCGCAACATCCGCGGCATCAAGGATGCCGGCCTGCCCGGCGAGCCGCCGTTCCCGACCTTCTTCCATCCGCTGGTGACGCTGCCCCGGCTCGCAGCGTTCGCGGCCGCCAATGGCCTCGAGATGATCTACCGTCGCGAGGTCGAGAGCCCGCGCTATCCCGAGATGCGCCGGCGCAAGCCGCTGTTCGCGACCCTGGTCGATGCCGGCGCCTCGATGCTCAACGCCGTGCTGCCGCGCGGCACCGACGTCCGCCGCGGCGACTATCACGTCATCCTGCGGAAAAGCTGACGGCCATGCCCGCGCAGCGCAGCGCCGGAGAAGCGAAGCTTCGCCGCGACGTGACGCGCGGTAACGAACCGTTAATCTCTGAAGGACTCCAGCGTCACCGTGACGTGTCGAAGAGTGGCCCCCGCTTAAACGCTTTGTTTGCCATTTCGGTGAATAGTCCCTCACTGAGTATGGTTAATTTTCCCTGTTGCGTTGATTGGGCACCTATATCGCGGGTGCGTGGCGTAGAGCGAAGAGTAACCCCTCAGCCTGCGGCAGTTGGAATGAAAGCTGGGGATCATGCTTGACTATAACCAGCCGATAGATCGGGCCGGACCGGAGACCCAGCAGCAGAGGCCTCAGGCCGGCTTCAACGTGCTGGAGCTCGTCAATCTGCTCTGGCGCCGGAAGATCGCGATTGCCGCGGCCGCGCTCCTCGGTGCGACGCTTGCCGTCGCAGTCGGCAAGAGCGTAACGCCCCGCTACACCGCCACCGCCCAGCTCTATGTCGACCCGCGCGAGCTTCAGCTCGTCGACCGCGAGCTCACGCCGCGCGCCCAGGACGTCTCCGGCATGGCCATGGTGGTGGAGAGCCAGGCGCGCCTGATCACGTCCAACAGCGTGCTGCTCCAGGTGATCCAGCAGGCCGGCCTCGACAAGGACCCCGAGTTCGGCGGCGGCGGCGACGCCAGGAGCCTGATGTCGTCGCTGCTCGGCCTGATCGGCGTTCGGCCGCCCGCGCCCTCCGCCGCGGAGAAGAAGGAAGTGCAGCTCGCGGCGCTCGACGCGCTGAACCGGCACATCACCATCCGCAAGACCGAGAAGAGCTTCATCGTCGACATCGAGGTCTGGTCGACCGATCCGGCGAAGGCGGCGATGCTCGCCAACACGCTGACCAGCGCCTATCTCGCCGAATCCCGTAACTCGCAGGCCTCGGCCGCGCGCCGCGCCACCAACGATCTCTCTGGCCGCCTGAAGGAGCTGCGCGAGCGGCTGCGCGCCGCCGAGACCACGCTTGCCACCTACAAGGCCCAGAATAATTTCGTCGGCACCCAGGACGCGCTGATCAGCGACCAGCAGCTCTCCGCCAGCAACCAGCGGCTCTCCGCGGCCCGCGCGGCGACGATGGACGCACAGGCACGTCTCGACCAGATCGAGGCGAGCCGCCGCACGGCGGCCGATGCCGGCGCGAATTCGGAAGCGCTGCAATCGCCGACCATCGCGAATTTGCGCGCACAATATGCCGACGCCCGCAAGAAATACGCGGAGCAGGCCGGCGAGCTCGGTCCGCGCCATCCGGCGCTGCGCCAGACCGAGAAGCAGGTCGAGGACCTCAAGCGCACCATCAACGAAGAGATCGACCGCTTCGCCCAGTCCGCCAAGAACGATCTGACCCGCGCCCGCGACTTCGAAGCCTCGCTCAACCGGGCACTGGAAGCGCAGAAGCGGCAGAGCGTCCAGCTCAGCCAGGCCGCCGTGCGCCTGCGCGAGCTCGAGCGCGAGGCCGACGCCAGCCGCGACGTCTATCAGTCGTTCCTCAAGCGCTCGCGCGAGACGCAGGAGCAGGAGACCCTGAACACCTCGGCGGCCCGCGTCATCGGCGAAGCCACCGTGCCGCAGCGGCGCTCGTTCCCGCCGGCGATGAGCATGTTCGCGATGATCGGCTTCGTGTTCGGCGCGCTCGCCGCGGCAAGCTGGTTCGTCGCGGCCGAATTCCTGCTCGCCGGGGCTACCGCACCGGCGGCACCGACGCCGGCCCGCCGTGAACGCGCGCAGGCACCACAGGCTTCGCGCGCGCCGGAGCCACCGCGGGCTCCGGAGATTGCTCCACCCGCGCAGGCTCCACGCGCTCCGGAGTTTGCACAGGCGCTGCCGGAAATTTCCGCGCCCTCGCTGCAGCCCGAGATGGACGACAATGCATTGATCGGAAAGCCCCTGATCGCGCGGCTTCAGGAGGCCGACGTCATCCACACGCTCGGCGCCATTCTCGCCACCGGCGGCGGCGTCGATCTCACGCGCTTGGGCTGGCCGACGCTGCGTCCCGGCTTCCCGCTGACGACGCTGCTCAACGCCTGGCGAGACATGCGCGTCACGGTGTCCCGGCGCGCGGGCGGCAAGGCAATGCCGGTCATCGCGCTGGTCGGCGCCGGGGAGACCATCGGACGCAGCGTGACCGCACTGAATTTCGCGCTCGCAGCGGCGCGCGACGGCGCGCGCGTGCTGATGATCGATGCCGATTATCAGGCGCACCCGTTCTCGAACAAGATCGGCCGTCCCGGCAAGACCGAGCCGAGCAAGCTCGGCTGGCTGTCGATCGGCAGCAAGGCCGCGCGCGAGATCAAGACGGTCAACGGCATCTCGGTGCTGCCGGCCGCCGAAAGCGATGCCGGCAAGGCCACCGACGCCATCCGCAAGGCGATCGAGCAGGCGCGCGCCGCCGGCGGTTATGATCTCGTGATCCTCGACGGCCCGGTGACGCCGCTCGACGCCGGCAGCCGCAAGCTGCTCGACGATGCCGACGCACTGGTGGCGGTGCTGCCGACCAGCCTCGACATCAACGACGGCCTCGAAGAAATCCTGAACACGCTCGGCCGCGCCGAGCGCAAGCTCACCGGCGTCGTGCTCGACGAACTCACCCCGGCAACCCAGGCGCGCCAGCGAGGCAGACAATATGCTTGAGCGCCGCATGAATCTGGACGGGCGGGCCGCAACCGCCGACGTGCCGCGGATCACCATCGGTGGCCTTCGCATGGCCGCACTCGATCTGGAAGCCACCGCCGATTTCATGATCGAGGCCACGGATCCGCGTCATCGCATCGGCCGTCCACTGCACCTGACTTCGGCGAACGGTGAAGTGCTGGCGCGCTGCTCGACCGAGCCGGAGACCGAACGCCTGTTTCGCGGCGCCGACCTCATCAATGCGGATGGCCAGCCGCTCGTAGCCGCCTCAAGACTGCAATCCTGGTTTCCGCTGCCCGAGCGCGTCGCCACGACGGACCTGTTCCACGTCGTCGCGCGCAAGGCCGAAGCGCTCGGCCGCAGTTTCTACATGTTCGGCGCCAGCGAGGCAGAGAACGCCGCTGCGGTCGAGAACGTCCGGAAGATGTATCCGGATCTCAAGATCGTCGGCTACAGCCACGGCTATCTGCGCGGTGACGCCCTGCGCGCGAAAGTCGAGGAGATCAACGCGCTCGCGCCTGATTACCTCTGGGTCGCACTCGGCGTGCCCAATGAGCAGGCATTCGTCGAGGAATACACGCCGTTGATGACCAATGTTGGCGTTATCAAGACATCAGGCGGGTTGTTCAATTTTTTATCGGGCAGCCGGTCCCGCGCGCCGCAGTGGATGCAGAAGGTCGGGCTGGAGTGGGCCTGGCGCACCTGGCTCGAGCCGCGCCGCCTGTTCTGGCGCTATTTGACCACTAACCCCCGCGCACTCTATCTTCTCTTCAGCCGCAACCGCCCCCGTCGCTGAGATCAAGAGAAGAGTAGAAGACGACATGACCGACCGACCGACCGTCCTCGTCACAGGAGGCGCGGGCTATATTGGCTCGCATGCCTGCCGCGCCCTGACCGCCGCCGGCTATCAGCCCGTCGTTTATGACAATCTCTCGACAGGTCATCGCAGCTTCGTGTCCGGCCCGCTTGTGGCCGGCGATTTGCTCGACGGCGCGGCGCTGGCGCGCGCCTTTGCCGACCACAAGGTCACCGCGGTGATGCATTTCGCGGCGGCAAGCCTCGTCGGCGAGTCCATGACCGACCCGCAGAAATACTACATCAACAACGTCCAGGGCACGCTGTCGCTGTTGCAGGCGATGCGGAATGCTGGCTGCACGCGCATCGTGTTCTCCTCGACCGGCGCGGTCTACGGCAACGCCGATTCCAAGGAGCTGCCGGAAGACTTTCCGTGCGCGCCGATCAATCCCTACGGCGCGTCGAAATATATGATCGAGCGCATGCTTGCCGATTATCGCTCAGCCTATGGCTTCGGCGCGTTCTGCCTGCGCTATTTCAATGCCAGCGGCGCCGACCCGGCCGGCGGCATCGGCGAGTTGCGCGACAACGAAACCCACCTCATTCCGCGCGCCATGATGGCGCTCCAGGGCCATGTGGACTTCGCGGTGTTCGGCGACGATTACAATACGCCCGACGGCACCGCGATCCGCGACTACATCCATGTCACCGATCTCGCCGCGGCACATGTCGCGGCACTCAAGCTGCTGGAAACGGGACATGCCGGCGGCAGCTTCAATCTCGGCACCGGCTCGGGCTTCTCCGTGCGCGAAATCCTGAACGCCATCAGGCAAGAGACCGGACGCGAGGTGCCGCACACCATGAAGCCGCGCCGCGCCGGCGATCCGACCTATCTTGTCGCCGATGCCTCCGCCGCGCGAAAGGTGCTGAACTTCGTGCCGCGTCACTCCGACCTCGCCTCGGTGATCCGGACCGCCTGGGCCTGGCACCAGACCGCGCATCCGCTGAAGCCGCGCTAGACACCCATATTACGCCTTGCCGTTCGGGCCTCCGAGCGGCTAAAGAGATTGTCACAGCCGGCGGCGGCGCATGTCCCGACCGCCGCATGTTGCTCTTATGGCCGCCAATGGAAGCGGCCTGCGTAGCTCAGCCAATAGCGCGACCGATTCTTCACAGCAAAGGCCACCATCGAGTCCGCGCATCGGCCTGCTTTCAGGCGCGGCCCAAGGGAGCACGGAGCGAATGCATCAGGCCGCAAGCCTGCAATTCGAGCGCGTGATGGACGAGCTCGTCCTCTGGCACGCCGTGCCCGAGGACGAACGCTCGCCGGCACCGGCCTGGTGGTGGGGACCGGCGATGGCGGTGTTCGACGCGAACGAACCGATGCGACACGCGTGGTGTTGTGAGCTGGGCCTCGGCGACGGCTCGAGCTTTGCCGAAGGTGCGCATGCCGTCCTCGAGCTGTTCGCCGAGCAAACCTCGCAGACCTGGCCGGATGATTTTCCGCGCAAGGCGGAAATCAAGGAAGACGACGCCGACGAGCTGCAACCGCAGCCGTCAGACGACAGCGCTTTTCAGCCGTAACGCCGCAGCGTCAGTGGCGGCGTGATCCGGCTCCGGCTGGAGCGGCGGCGAGACCGGCAGCACCATCGGCCGCAGCAGCTCGGCCATCTCGCGCGCCGGCAACGGCTTGGCGATCAGGAAGCCCTGCATCTCGTCGCAGCCATGGGTGCGCAGGAACGCCTCCTGCTCGGCGTTCTCGACGCCTTCGGCGACCACGGTCATGCCGAGCGCCTTGCCCATGCTGATGATCGCCTGAGCGATCGCCTGGTCTTCCGAATCCTGCGGCAGGTCGCGCACGAAGGAGCGGTCGATCTTGATGGTGTCGATCGGGAAATGCTTCATCAGCGACATCGACGAATAACCGGTGCCGAAATCGTCGATGGCGAGGCGAATGCCGCGGCTCTGGATGGCGTCGAGCACCTTCAGCGCGCGGCCGACATTGCGCATCATCATGCTTTCGGTGACTTCGAGCTGGAGCAGCACCGGCGACATGCCGGAGGCCGCCAGCGCCTCGTCGACGTCCTGCAACAGATGCTCGTCGACGAATTGCCGCGGCGACAGGTTGACCGCCATCGACACCGGCAACAGGCCGCGGCGCTGCCAGGCCATGGCCTGCGCACAGGCCTCCTTCACCACCCAGCGGCCGATCGGAACGATCAGCCCGGTTTCTTCCGCGAGCGGAATGAACTGCGCCGGCGAGATGCTGCCGAGATCGGGGTGCGTCCAGCGCAACAGCGCTTCCACGCCGGTGATCTGGCCGGTCTCCATGTCCACCTTGGGCTGGTAGTTCAGCGAGAACTGCTCGCGCTCAAGCGCCCGGCGCAGCGCGCTCTCCAGCGACAGCCGCTCGATCGACTGCGTCGTCACTTCCTTGGAGAAGAAGCGATAGCCGTTCTTGCCGTCTTCCTTGGCGAGATACATCGCCATGTCGGCGTTCTTGGTCAGCGTCTGCGCGTCGGAGCCATTGGCCGGATACATCGCGATGCCGATCGAGGCGGTGGTGTGGCATTCGTGGCCGGCCAGCTCCATCGGCTCGGCGAGCGCCGAGAGCAGCCCGGTCGCGATGCGCTGGACCTCGTCGATCTCGCCGCACTGGTCCAGGATCACCACGAACTCGTCGCCGCCGAGGCGGGCGACCACGTCGCTTGCCCGCAGCGCGCTGCGCAACCGGTTCGCCACTTCCAGCAGGAGCAGATCGCCGGCCTCATGACCGAGCGAATCGTTGATGACCTTGAAGCGGTCGAGATCGATGAACAGCACGGCGAAGCGGTGATCGCGGCGATGAGCGTCGTCGATCGCCTGATGGAGCAGCGCGTTGAAAGTCTCGCGGTTGGGCAGATCGGTCAGGCTGTCATGCGATGCGAGATACTCGATCCGCGCATCCGCCTCGTTCTTCTCGTCGGCGCGGTCGAAATTCTCCATGGCAAAGGAGACGTTGTCGGCGAGACGCTGCAACAGCTCGACGAATTCGGTGGTGAAGGTCTCCTGCTCGATCGACATGTAGATCATGACGCCGACGGGCGTATCGTGCGCGATCAGCGGGAACGCCGCGCCGGAGCGCGCACCGTCGCCTTGCAACACGGCATGGAAGGCGGTGACCCGGCTGTCGTTGACGTAATCGTTGCTGATACAGGGTTGCCGGGTACGGAACGCTGTGCCGCTCATGCCGCGGCCCTCAGGCCGGTCGGCGTCGACGGAGAGGCGAACGTTTCGCGTGGTTTCGGCTGACGGCCCTGCGGACGCGACGATCGCGAGCTGATCGCTGTCGGCCTTGGCCAACGCAATCGTCGTCGAGGTGAACTTGCCGCCGGTGGACGCGGCCTGGCACACCAGCTCGAACAGCTCGGCACGCGACTTGGCGCGCACGATGGCTTCATTGGTGGCGCTGAGCGCCGCGAACATGCGGGTCAGGCGCTCCTTCTGCGCCTCGGTCCGCGCTCGCTCCTCGGCCCGATCGAAATTGTCGAGCGCAAAGGAAACGTTCTCGGCGAGACGCCCCAGCAGCTGGATGAGGTCGGGCGTGAAGGTGCCTTCGTCGGGCGAGAGAAACAGCAGGACGCCGACGGCGTCGGTACCGTTCTTCAGCAGGGGAAAGCAGCCGCCCGATTTCGTGCCTTGCTCGCGCGCGACCCGGCGCCAGTGCGTCGCACGAATGTCGCTGAGCAGTTCGTTCGCGACGCAAGGCGCCCTGGTGCGAAACGCAGTGCCGGCGAGGCCCCGCCCTTCAACTTCATCTGCGGACGTCGCAAATCGCCAGTTCTCGACGTCGCTGCGGCATTCGCCCTTGGTGGCGGCGATGTCGAGATGACGCCCGGTCGGATCGACCATCGCGATGGTGGCGGACGTGAACGTGCCGCCGAGCACGGCTGCCTCGCACACGGCTTCGAACAATTCGGCGCGGGTCTTCACGCGCATGATCGCTTCGTTGGTCGCGCTCAGCGCCTCCAGCATGCCCTGAAGACGGTTGCGCTGCATCTCCGCCCTCGCCTTCTCGTCGGCACGCTCGAAACTCTCGAGCGCAAAAGCGACGTTGGCCTGGAGCCGTTGCAGCAGCTCGACGAATTCCGGCGTGAACGTATCCCGTTCCGGGGAATTGAACAGGAACACCCCTTCGACATGATCGCCGTTGAACAGCGGCAGCGCTGCGGACGAAGCGATCCCGTTGCGAAGGGCGCTGGCCTGCCAGGGCTTGATACGATCGTCCGCCAGCACGTCATTGCTGACGGCCGGCCGGCGCGTGCGGAACGCCGTCCCTGTCAGACCGCGGCCCTCGGGAACCTGATCCGACGTCGAGAACTTGAAAGTGCGGACGGTGTCCGCGTTCGGTCCGTAGCAGGCGACGACGCGAAGCAACTCGGCGTCGTGGTCAACGAGCGCGATGTTGGCGGAGGTGAATTTGGCGCCCTTCGCCGTCGCCTCGCAAACGAGGTCGAACAGCTCGGCCCGCGAACGCGCACGCAGGATCGCCTCGTTGGTCGCGCTCAGCGCCGCGTACATGCGCGCCAGGCGATCTTCTTCCTCGGCGATCCGGGCCTTCTCCGCCTCGCGGTCGAAATTGTCGATGGCGAAGCAGACGTTCTCCGCGATGCGCAGCATGAGGGCCACGATCTCGTCGTCCTTCGCCCAGGACTGACTGAGGAAGGACAGGATCACGCCGATGCTCTGGCCGTGCCGGATCAGGGGAGCCGCGATACAGGCGGCAACGCCCGTGTTGATATTGGCCTGCTCCCACGGCGTTCCCTGGGTGCGACGCGCGAGATCGCGTTCGACATAAGGCTTCTGGGTCCGGAACACTTCGCCGGAAATGCCGCTGCCGTAGGGGTTCTCGGGGTCGACGGAATAGTGAGTCCGGGCCACGATCTCCAGATTCTCGCCGGTGCCGGCAACGGGCTTCAGCCAATGCGAGTCCGGCTCCTTCAGCAGAACGAAGGTCGCCAGCGACTTTCCGCCGTGCACGGAGGCGTCGCACACGAGCTGATACAATTCCTGCTCGGTCTTCGCGCGCAAAATGGCTTCGTTGGTCGCGCTGAGCGCGCCGAACATGCGGTTGAGCCGCCGCGTCGCCCGATCGCTGGTCTGCCGCGCGGTCTCGCGCGCGAAATTGTCCAGAGCGTAAGAGATGTTGTCGGACATGCGCTCGAACAGCGACACCATCTGCTCGCTCAGCGAGCCGGCCTCGCTGCGGGTCACGAACAGCACGCCGACGCTCCTGCCGTTGCAGAGCAGCGGCATCGCCGCCGCCGCACCGATATGCGCCCTCGCCGCGCCCTCGCGCCACGCCAGCGAGCGGGCGTCGTTCAAGTAGTCATTGCTGATGCAGAGCTTCTGGCTGCGAAACGCCTCGCCGCCGACACCCGTTCCTTCGGGTGTGCCTGATTCCGTCGTGATCTCGATCGCACGCAGCCGAGCCACGTCATCACCGCAACCGGCGGCAAAGCGCAGCCGACAGCTGTCCGGCTCCACGAGGAACACGGCGACGGCCATGAAGTCCCCACTCGCGAAGCCGGCGTCGCAGACCTTCTGGTACAGCTCGTCCGGCGATTTCGCGTAGAGGATCGCTTCGTTGATGGCGCTCAACGCTGCAAAGGTGCGCGCGAGGGTCGTCTGCACGATCTTAACTCCCCGGCATTTCTGCCAAATTCTCCCGGGTGCTTTATGAACGGCCATCGCCTAAGTGGTCGTTATTGCGCGCTGCAAACCCTCGATCAAAGTGAACGAGCAGCGAATAACCGGCGCCAAACTGTCGGGAATACCGCCGCGCGGGAGGAATCTTCGACCAAAGGCCCGTTCGCTTTACGAATTTGCAGCCCTGTGTTGGTTTGCGGGAGATTGATATCGCTCCCGCGCTTTGAGACGATGGCTCCCAACAATCGCCGACCAAGGGCGAGGATCGAGGGAGCGCCATGCCCATCGTCAAGGCCGACCGCCTCACGCGCATCAGCGCCGCGCTGCTCCGTGCGGCCGGAGCGTCCGAGGAGGAAGCCGACGCCGTCGCAATCGGCTGCGTCAACGCCAATCTCGCCGGCCATGATTCCCACGGCGTCATCGCGGTTCCCACCTATATCGATCGCGTCAAGGCCGGCCACATCGTTCCCGGCGCCAAATGGTCCATCGTCCAGGAATCACCGACCACGACCGTGATCGACGGCCAGTGGGGCTTCGGCTTTCACGTCAACGCCAAGGCGATGGCGCTGACGATCGAGAAGGCGAAGACGGCGAACGTCGCCGCGTGCACCGTGTTCCGGCAAAGCCATGTCGGCCGCCTCGCCGCCTATCCGCTGATGGCGATGCGCGAAGGCATGATCGGGATTGCGACGGCGGACTCCGGCCGCTCGCCGAAGCACGTGGCGCCATTCGGCGGCAAGGAAGCGCGGCTCGGCACCAACCCGATCTCGATCGCGGTGCCGTCCGATCTCGACGCGCCGTTCTACCTGGACATGGCGACTTCGGCAGTGGCGGCCGGCAAGATCCAGCTCGCGGTCGCCCGCGGCGAGGAGATCCCGACCGGTTGGATCATCGACGCCGAGGGACGGCACACCACCGATCCCACGCAATATCGCAAGGGCGGCGCGCTGCTGCCGCTCGGCGGCACCGAGGGCTACAAGGGCAGCGGTCTCGCCGCCATGGTGGAGGTGCTCTGCGGCCTGCTCACCGGTTTGGGATTCGGCGTCGAACCGACAGGACGGCATAATGACGGTTGCTTCATGGCGGTGTTCAACGTTGCCGCGTTCCGCCCGCTGATGGAGTTCAAGCGTGAAGTCGCGGAGTTTGCGCAGTACCTGAAATCAACACCGCCCTCCGAAGGCAGCAAGGGCGTCTACTATCCCGGCGAGATCGAGGGGGTGCGCGAGCAGCAGCGCCTGCGCGACGGCATCGAGATCGAGGATGCGACCTGGGAGAAGCTGCGCGCGCTGGCGCGCGAGTACCGGCTCGACACCGTGCTCGGTCTGGCCTGACGGAATTTTGGAGACAGCAGCATGAATCGGCAGATGGTCCTTGTCGGCTTCCTTCAGGCGCAGAACTGCACGAACCTGCCGAGCTCCTGGCGACACCCGGACTCGCGCGATGATTCGATGTCGGCGGACTACTACCAGGAGATCGCCAGGATCCTCGAAGCCGGCAAATTCCATATGGCCTTCTTCGACGATCGCCTGGCGATGCCCGACCGCTACGGCAACGACCATGCCCACACCGTCGAATACGGCATCCGCTGCGTGAAGATGGACCCGCTGATCGTGCTGACCACGATGGGCCTCGTCACCGACAAGCTCGGCTTGGGGGCGACCTGCTCGACCACCTATTACGAACCCTTCGACGTCGCGCGCCGTTTTGCGACCCTCGACCTGATGTCCGGCGGGCGCGCGGGATGGAACGTCGTGACCTCGCTCAATGACGGCGAGGCGCTCAACATGGGGCGGGATTCCCATCCCGAACACGACTCCCGCTACGACAAGGCCGACGAGTTCATGGAGGTCGTGCTCGGCCATTGGGACACCTGGGAAGACGGCGCGCTCATCATGGACAAGAAGAGCGGCCGCTTTGCAGACCCTTCCAAGGTGAAGCGGCTCGATCACAAGGGCGCGGCGTTCAAGTCCCGCGGTCCCTTCACCGTGCCGCGCTCCGACCAGGGCCACCCCGTCATCATCCAGGCCGGCGCGTCCGGCCGCGGCCAGCGCTTTGCCGGTCATTGGGGCGAGGTGATCTTCACCGCCGCGCGTAATCTTCAGGGCGCCAAGGAGGGCTATGCCGCCGTGCGCAACGAGGCGGCCAAGGCCGGCCGCGATCCCGATCAGATGCGCCTCTGCAATCTGACGACGCCGGTCTGCGCCGCGACCAAGGCCGAGGCCGAAGACAGGATGGCGCTGATCAACGAGCTGCCGCTCGAGATCGACGCCCTGTCGCTGCTCGCCGAAGCGCTCAACTACGATTTTGCCTCCAAGGATCTGGACGAGCCGCTGACGACGGACGATCTGAAGAGCATGCAAGGCATTCTGGGCATCCGCGACGGCGTGCTGAAGAACTCCGGAAAGAGCAATCCGAGCGCGCGCGACTTCGTCACCTTCTCCGGCCGCGGCCAGGTTCATGACGCCATGGTCGGCGGCCCCAGGGAGATCGCGGACAAGCTCGAGGAAATGTTCGTCGAGCGCGGCTGCGATGGCTTTGTCATCGCCGCGACCTATGTGCCCGGCTCCTACGCGGACTTCGTGCAACATGTCGTACCGGAGTTGCAGCGGCGCGGCTTGTTTCAGAAGGAGTACCGCGGCAAGACGCTGCGAGAAAATCTTGGGCTCAAGCGGCCTACCGCCGGTGCCTGGAAGGTGCAGCCGCGCGACGCCGCTGAATAACGACGAGGACACGCTATGCGCTGGCTGAAATTTACGGCTTCGGACAAGACGTCCTGGGGAATCGTCGAGGGCGACCAGGTCGTCGCGGTCAACGGCGATCCCTTCGGCGAATGGCAGCGCACCGCGCGCACGCATCCGCTGGGTGAGGTCAAGATCGAGCTGCCGTTGATTCCGCGCACGTTCTATTGCGTTGGCTTGAATTACCTCAAGCATCTGAAAGAGGCCGCCGACAAGCGCGGCGAGGTGCCGGCCGTCCCTGACCGCCCCGAAATCGGATACCGTGCGCAAAACGCATTGATCGCGCATGACGAGGAGGTCGTGATCCCGTCCTTTGCGACGGACAAGATTCACTACGAGGGCGAGCTCGTCGTCGTCATCGGCAAGAAGGTGAAGCACCTCACCAAACAAAACGCGATGGACTGCGTGTTCGGCTACACCATCGGCAACGACGTCAGCGAACGCAGCTGGCAGAAGGCCGACCGCAGCCTGTGGCGCTCGAAGAACGCCGACACGTTCAAGCCGATGGGCCCGTGGATCGAGACCGAGGCCGATCTTGCGAAGATGCAGACGGTCGTCCGGGTCAACGGCAAGGAGACCAACCGCTTCGCGACCGCCGACATGATCTTCGGCGTGGTGCCGTTCCTGGTCGAGCTGACGAAATACTTCACGCTATGGCCCGGCGACGTGATCTGGATGGGCACGGATGGTGCGTCGCCCGATATCAAGCACGGCGATGTCGTGGAGATCGACATCACCGGTGTGGGCACGTTGCGGAACAGGTTTGTGCGGGAGCAGCGGTGATGAAGGTGCCGTAGCAACCATTAGATCGCCCGATCGCCGTTGAGACTGACGCCGTGCTCGCAGCCGTCAAGGCGTGGCCTGTCGTGAGCGGAGGATGGGGTGACATTTGAGCGACGGCCATCCCTGACGGCCGCTGTGCGCGGCGTCCTTGGGATGGCAGGTCGGGACGAAGAAACGGCGCCCCGATCGAACAAAGAAACGCGTCAGGCCGCAGGAGCCGCGGGCAGCGCATCAGCTTGCCAAGGAGTGCCTCGGGCCACCACGGCGTTGATGAACACGAGCAACTTCCTGGCGCAGGCGATCAGCGCACGCTTGTGGCCTTTGCCGGCGGCGATCAATCGTTGGTAAAGGTCCATGAGCTGCGGATTCCAGCGGAAAGACGCCGCCAGCGCCGCAGCATAGAGCGCGTGGCGCAAGCGTTTGCGTCCACCATCGATGTGACGAGCGCCGATGTGTGCGCCGCTGTCGTCGTCATAAGGCGCAAGGCCCGCAAGGGCGGCGGCTTGCTCGCGAGTGAGCTGGCCGATCTCGGGCATCCGTACCAGGACGGCGACCGCAGTCGGCAGCCCGCTGCCGCCGACGCTGTAGATCAGATCGAGCCGGGCCGCGAGATCGCAATGCTCGCGGATCGCTGCCACCAGAGCCTTGAACTCGACGCGTTGGCGTTTGGCCAGGCTGGCGATCTCTTCCTTCCAGAGCCTTTGGATCCGTGCATCACGGCAACTCTCGAGCCGGTTCTTGAGACGCGCGATATCCTCTCCGATCTGATCGATCAGCGTCAGATGCTCGGCAAATGGCGATAATCTCGGATCGGGTGCAGGATGGATCTTTTCGGCCGCAGCGGTGCAAGCGGCGATCAGGGCGGCATCGATGCGGTCGTTCTTGGCGCGCTGCCCGCGGTATTTGGCATAGGCACGCACCTGCGCCGGCTGGAACACCACGACGACAAACCGCTTGCGCCGCAGCTCGGCGACGATCGGCTGCTCATAGCCGCCGCTCGCCTCAATCCCAACCCGCTTGACCTTGTGTTGTCTAAGCCATTCCGACAGCGTCTTATGACCTTCCGTCGTGTTCTCCACCTGCAGCTGCTCCGAGCCGCCGTCGAGAGCCACGTCGAGCTTCCGTTTGCCGGTATCGATCCCGGCACAGATTGTGGTACGCTTGGCCATCTTCCTCGACCCTCCCTTGTGATGCGAACCTAAAGTTCGTTCAACCATGCGGGTCCCGATGAAGTGCCGACCGCGATCCTGCTACGACGACAGCCCTCAAGGCTTCGATGGGTATCGATCCGATCGATCGGCGGCCCAGCTCGGGTGGCCGCCCGAGCTGGGCCATTCCTCACGGAACGGGGCCAGTCTAACCCAGCGCGCTAATACAAGGATGGGTAGAGCGTAGCGAAACCCATCATCTGCATTCGCCTCGGAAGGAGCTTGATGGGTTTCGCTATCGCTCTACCCATCCTACGAAACACACTGCATGCCGCTCAAAACGGCAGTGCCACGCCCGTCTTGATCTCCTTCAGCACCACGTTGCTTCTCACGTACCGGATGCCGGGAATGCGGAACATGAACTCGTCGAGGAAGCGATTGTAGGCCGCCATGTCCTGCACGACGACGCGCAGATGGTAATCGGCATCGCCCGTCGTCGCAAAACACTCCAGCACCTCGCGCCGCGTGGTCACCCGTGCGACGAACTCGTCAACGAACTTTGCATCGTGCCGCTCCAGCGAGACGTGGAGGATGGCGGACATGGCGAAGCCCGCCTGCTCGCGCGCGACCAGCGCCGCATAGCCCCGGATGGCGCCGCTCTCCTCCAGCGCGCGCACCCGGCGCCAGCAGGCCGAGGTGGACATGTTGACCTCCTCGGCAAGCTGCTGATTGGTGGCGCGGCCGTCTTTCTGAAGGTGCGCGAGAATCCGCGCGTCCTGATCCTCAATCATGAAACACACCAAATTGGATTAGTTTACCGATTTTGAGCTTATCCTGGATAATTCGTCCAGAATAGGCGTCAGTCCAGGAAAGATAGGTAAGACCTACCAACCGGCAGGGCCTACCCTTGCTCCATTCGGCAGGGATGCCGCGCGAGGTCCGCCATGGACGCCATTCCGTCACTCGACAGCTACGAGCTCTCCGACCGCTACGACCGGAAAGAAGGCCGCGTCTTCCTCACGGGCACGCAGGCCATCGTCCGCATCGTGCTCGATCAGGTCAGGCGCGACCGTGCCGCGGGGCTCAACACCGCGGGCTTCATCTCGGGCTATCGAGGCTCGCCGCTCGGCGGCATCGATCTCGAGCTCTGGCGCATCCAGCAACGCTTGAAGCAGGACCGCATCGAATTCCTCCCCGCCGTGAACGAGGACCTCGCGGCGACCGCGGTGCTCGGCTCGCAGCAGGTCGAGACGCAAGGAGATCGCGAGGTCGATGGCGTGTTCGGGCTCTGGTACGGCAAGGGCCCCGGTGTCGATCGCTCCGGCGATGCGCTCAAGCACGGCAACGCCTATGGCTCCTCGCCGCATGGCGGCGTGCTGGTGATCGCCGGCGACGACCATGGCTGCGTCTCCTCCTCGATGCCGCACCAGTCCGACGTCGCTTTCATGAGCTGGTTCATGCCGACGCTGCATCCGGCCAGCGTCAGCGAATATCTCGAATTCGGCGAATATGGCTACGCGCTGAGCCGGTTCTCCGGCATGTGGGTCGGCTTCAAGGCGGTCTCGGAGATCGTGGAATCAGGCGCCTCCGTCGCGCTGCGTGCGCCGCGGATCTTCCACACGCCCGACTTCACGCCGCCGCCTGATGGACTGCACTATCGCTGGCCTGATTTGCCGGGTCCGCAGATCGAGGAACGGCTGGAAGCGAAGAAGCACGCGGTCTATGCCTTCGCCAAGGCCAATCCGATCGACCGCCACATCTACGACATCCCCAATGCGACTTACGGCATCGTCACCACGGGCAAGGCGCATCTCGACCTGATGGAGGCGCTGCGGCTGATGGGCCTCGACGAAGCCGCCTGCCGCAGCATCGGCATCGATGTCTACAAGGTCGGCATGGTCTGGCCGCTGGCGCTGCACGACGCTATGGACTTCGTGAAGGGCAAGCGCGAGATTCTCGTGGTCGAAGAGAAGCGCGGCATCATCGAAAGCCAGTTCAAGGAGTATTTCTACGACTATCCCGGCAGCAAGCCCGAACGCATGGTCGGCAAGCATGACGAGACGGGTGCACGACTGATCTCCTGGATCGGCGAATTGTCGCCGCGCGCGCTGGCGTCCGTGCTGGCACGGCGGCTCGACCCGATGTTTCCGGGCCTCAATCTCGTCGCCCGTGCGGCCACGCTGCTGCCGGAGGCCGAGCGCACGATCAACGTGAGCGGTGCGACGCGTACGCCCTATTTCTGCTCGGGATGTCCGCACAACACATCGACGAAAGTGCCGGAGGGCTCAAAAGCACTGGCCGGTATCGGCTGCCATTTCATGGCGAGCTGGATGGACCGCGAGACCTCCTCGCTGATCCAGATGGGTGGCGAAGGCGTGAACTGGGCGGCTTCGTCGCGATTCACCGGCCACAAGCACATCTTCCAGAATCTCGGCGAAGGCACCTACTACCATTCGGGTTCGATGGCGATCCGGCAGGCGATCGCCGCCGAAGCCAACATCACCTACAAGGTCCTGTTCAACGACGCCGTCGCCATGACCGGCGGGCAACCGGTCGATGGCCCCGTCAGCGTGCATGCCATCGCCCACAGCGTCCGCGCCGAAGGCGTTTCGCGCATCGCGCTGGTGTCGGACGATCCCGCACAGTTTGCGCCGAAGGATTTTCCCGATGGCGTGACCATCCATCCGCGCGAGCAGATGGACGCCGTGCAGCGCGAGCTGCGCGAGGTCTCCGGCGTCTCGGTCCTGATCTACCAGCAGACCTGCGCCACCGAGAAGCGGCGACGGCGCAAGCGCGGCTCAATGGCCGATCCAAAGCGCTTTGCCTATATCAACGACCTCGTCTGCGAAGGCTGCGGTGATTGCTCGATCGAGTCCAACTGTCTCAGCGTCGAGCCGAAGGAGACGCCGTTCGGCCGCAAGCGCCAGATCAACCTCTCGTCCTGCAACAAGGATTTCTCCTGCCTCAATGGTTTTTGCCCGAGTTTTGTCACCGTCGAGGGCGCGACGCGGCGGAAGAAGAGCGCGAGCCAGATCGACGCGGTGGGTCGCGCCGCCACGCTTCCCCTGCCCGCCCCCGCAACGCTCGATCGTCCCTACGATCTGCTGGTCACCGGCGTCGGCGGCACCGGCGTGATCACGGTCGGTGCACTGATCGGCATGGCCGCGCATCTGGAACGCCGCGGCGTTTCAGTGCTGGACTTTACCGGCTTTGCGCAGAAATTCGGACCCGTGCTGAGCTTCATCCGCCTCGCCGGGTCTCCCGACGCACTGCATCAGGTCCGCATCGACCAGGGCGCCGCCGACGCACTGATCGGCTGCGACCTCGTGGTCAGCTCCTCGCCAAAGGCGTCAGGCACCTATCGCCGCGGCACCCGGGTCGCGGTCAATACCGCGGAGATGCCGACCGGCGACGTGGTTCGCTTCCGTGACGCCGATCTCGCCTCCCCCGCCCGCCTGCGCGCGATCGGCCGCGTCATCGGCCATGACAATCTCGACACCATCAACGCCAACGCGCTGGCTGAGCGCCTGCTCGGCGATGCCGTCTATGCCAACATCATCATGCTCGGCTTCGCCTGGCAGCGCGGTCTGGTGCCGATCAATCTGCAGGCGCTGCTGCGCGCGATCGAGCTCAACGGCGTCGCGGTCGAGCGCAACAAGCAGGCTTTTGCCTGGGGCCGCATCGCCGCTGCCGATCCGGAGTTCTTGCCGAAGACGGACGATGCGCCCAAGGCCGAGACGCTGGACCAGCTCATCGCCCGCCGCGCCGATTTCCTCACGGCCTATCAGAACGGCGCCTATGCGGCACGCTACCGGGCGATGATCGACAACGTTCGCAGAACCGAAGCCGCGTTGAACAGTGAGGCGCTGACCGAGGCCGTCGCGCGCGCCCTGTTCAAGCTGATGGCCTACAAGGACGAGTACGAGGTGGCGCGCCTGCACATGCAGAGCGGTTTTCTCGACGAGCTGAAGCGCGAGTTCGAGGACGGGTTCAGCGTCCAGTATCACCTCGCGCCGCCCTTCCTGCCGTCCGAACGCGACGCGCGCGGCCGGCCGCGCAAGCGCGCCTTCGGCCAGTGGATCCAGATGCCGCTCGCGATCCTGGCGCGGTTGAAGGGATTGCGCGGAACGCCGTTCGATCCGTTCGGCTACACGAATGAGCGGCGCACTGAGCGGGAGCTGATCACCTGGTACGAAGGCTTGATCGAACGGATGCTCAGTCAGCTCGACACAGCGCGTCTGCCCGACCTCATTGCCATCGCAACAGCGCCGATGGAGATCCGTGGCTATGGACCGGTGAAGGACGCCGCGATCGCCAAGGTGAAGCCCGAGGTTGAGCGGCTCCTCACGAATTTGGCGACATCGGTAACGCAAATGCAGCGCGCCACCGGTTGACGCGGCGGCAGTCAGGCTTCAGCCTCTGAACCTGAGGCGCGCCCTCTGGCGCTCCTGTAATCAGGTGACGCATCATGGATTTCGACCAGTTGACCCTGACCCAGGCTGCAGCCGACCTGCGCGCGGGCAAGGTGACGAGCACCGCACTCACGACGGAAGCCCTGAGCCGCGCCAAGGCCAATGCCGACCTCAATGCCTTCGTCACCCTGGACGAGGCCGGCGCCCTGAAGGCGGCCGCCGCATTCGACGCGACGGGCGACAAGACAAAGCCGCTCGGCGGCGTACCCATCGTGATCAAGGACAATATCGAAGTGGCCGGACTGCCCTGTAGCGCCGGCACGCCGGCGCTGAAGGACTACGTGCCGAAGGCCGACGCACCTGTCGTCGCGAAGCTGCGCGCCGCAGGCGCGGTCATCATCGGCAAGACCAGCATGCACGAACTCGCCTTCGGCATTTCCGGCTACACCACCGCGTTCAAGACCGGTGCGGAGTTCGGCGTGCGAAACGCCTATGACCGCACGCTGATCGCGGGCGGTTCTTCGTCCGGAACGGGCGCCGCGCTCGGCGCGCGGATCGTGGCGGGCGGGCTCGGCACCGACACCGGCGGATCGGTCCGGGTGCCCGCCGCGCTGAACGGATGTGCCTCGCTGCGCCCGACGATCGGGCGCTATCCGCAAGACGGCATCGCGCCGATCTCGCACACCCGCGACACCGCGGGGGCGATGGCCGCGACCATGGCGGATGTCGCGCTGCTCGACCGTGTCATCGCGGGTGGAGACGAGGTTGCGCCGGCGGATCTGAAGCAGGTTCGCATCGGCATCGTGAAGGCGATGCTGATCAATCTCGACGCCGACACCGACGCCGCGTTCCGGGCGGCAATCGCAAAGGTGAAGGCGCAAGGCGTCACAATCGTCGAGATCGAGATGCCGCAACTGGCCGAGCTCAACGGCCAGGTCAGCTTTCCCGTCGCGCTGTACGAGGCCCATGACGACATCGCCGCATATCTCGAGCACACCGGTACTGGTCTCAGCATCGAGGCCCTGGCAGAGAAGATCTCCAGCGCCGACGTGAAAGACATCTATGAAGGCATGGTGATCCCGCGCAAACTGCCCGCCCCCGATGGCACAATGGTTGACGCCAAGCCAATCTACGACGCCGCGATCGCAACCGCACGGCCGGCGCTTCAGGCGCTCTACAGCAACACATTTGCCGGCAACAAGCTCGACGCCGTCGCCTTCCCGACCACGCCGCGCGTGGCGATTCCCTCCAATCCGGACTCCAGCACGCTGGAGAATTTCGGCCTGTTCATCCAGAACACCGACCCCGGCAGCAATGCCGGCATTCCCGGGATTCAGATCCCGATCGCGCTCGGTGCGACAAGCAAGCTGCCGATCGGGCTTGAGCTGGACGGCCCGGCCGGCAGCGATCGCCGCTTGCTCGCGATCGGCATGGCGCTTGATGCCGTGTTCGGGCGATTGCCGCCGCCGCGTTGACGGAATCGTAGGGTGGATTAGCCGAAGGCGTAATCCACCTCGTCTGCTTCTGCGGAAGGGGAAGCTGGTGGGTTACGCCAAGCGGCCTGCGCTTCGCGCAGTCCGCAGGGCTAACCCACCCTACGGCACTGCCGTCGCCGCGCCCCTCACGAATACGGATTGATCAGCTTCTGCTGCTCGGCGCTGTGGTGCACGAGCATGTCGATGAAGGTCCTCACCTTCGCCGACAGATGATGCTTGTGCGGATAGACCGCGTTCATCGACATCTCGACGGGGCGATACTCCGGCAACAGGCGCACCAGCCGGCCCGCATCGAGATCATCAGCCACCAGGAAGCCGGCCGCAAGGCTGATGCCAGCGCCCTGGAGCGCGGCCGCGCGCAGGGCCTCACCGCTGTTGGTGACGAGATTGCCCGAGACGCGCACCGCGGCCGGCGTGCCCTTGCGATCGAAGAAGCGCCACTCGTCGAAGGGATAGTTGAGGTGGCGCACGCAATTGTGCTCGGCGAGCTGTTCGAGCTTCTCGACGCGCCCATGCGCCTCGATATAGCCGTGCGAGCAGCACAGCACGTGCCGCCAGGTCGCCAGGCTCCTCACGATCAGGCTGGAGTCCGGTGGCGCGATCATGCGCAACGCAAGATCGAAGCCTTCCTCGATCAAATCGACATTGGTCTCACCCATGCGCAGATCGACCTTCACCTCCGGATAGGTGGCGAGGAATTCGGCCATCACGGGCGCGACGAACGGCACCATGTGGGTGGCGGTGTGGATGCGCAGCGTGCCGCGCGGCGTCGATTGCAGCGCGCCGGCGATATCGTCGGCCTGCTCGATATCAGCGAGGATCTGGATACAGCGGTCGTAATAGGCCTTGCCGATCTCGGTGAGGTTGACCTTGCGCGTCGTGCGCTGAAGCAGCCGCACCCCGAGGCGGTCTTCCAGCGCCTGGACGTGGTTGCTCACCATGGTGGTCGACATGTTGAGCTTGCGGGCTGCTGCGGAGAAGCCGCCGTTTTCGACCACCCGGCTGAACACTTCAAGGCTGGTCAATCGGTCCATGGCCGCCTGATTATCCGCTTTCGATCGATAATCGCAAGGAATTCGCCCTGATTATTGATCAGATCATAACCTCGCTCACGGCTTCGCGAACAGGACTCCCGCGTTAGCCGCAATCGCGCGACAGAGGCGGCAATCGCTCGGGGGCAGTTGCAGGTCGGATCCGGTAGACCATCACAATCAGGGCGATGCCTCCAACTATCCATCGTAGATGGATAATCCTTCCGGCATTTCGCCAATTATCGCCCGAACTGAAAAGACCGATAGTCTCACCAAGCCGATAGGAGACTGCCATGTCCGTGATGCCCCGCACCGAGAATTTCGAGCAAGCCACTGAAGTTACTCGTGATTCCTCCAAATCGCCTTCGGGCATCCTGGGCCGGACCACAGTCCGGCGCGCGGCGCTGGTTTTCGCGCTGCTCGCGGGCACGGCAGCCGTTGGCTATTACGGCCACGATTACTGGACCATCGGCCGCTACCTCGAATCCACCGACGACGCCTACGTGAAGGCGGACTCCACCATCATCGCGCCGAAGGTCTCGGGCTACATCGCCAAGGTGCTTGTCGGCGACAACGAGAAGGTGAAGGCCGGCCAGACGCTGGCGAAGATCGACGACCGTGACTTCAAGGCCGCGCTCGGCCAGGCCCGCGCCGACGTTGCCGCCGGCGAGGCCTCGGTGCGCAACATCGACGCCCAGCTCGAGTTGCAACAGCCCATCATCGAGCAGAGCACGGCCGATGTCGCTGCGGCAGACGCCAATCTGAAATTCGCACAGGAAGAACGCGCCCGCTACGACGACCTCATGAAGTCGGGCTCCGGCACGATCCAGCGTGCACAGCAGACCGATGCGGCGCTCCGCGCCAGCAACGCGCAGCTGCAACATGCGAAGTCGGGCCTCGTGGCCGCGCAGCGCAAGATCGACGTGCTCACCACCCAGCGGGCCCAGGCCACGGCGCAACTCGACCGCGCCCGCGCGGTCGCAGACCAGGCCGCATTGAACCTGTCCTACACCGAGATCACGGCACCCGTTGACGGCACGGTCGGCGCCCGTTCATTGCGCGTCGGACAGTATGTGCAAGCGGGCACGCAATTGATGGCTGTGGTGCCGCTCGACGCCGTCTATGTCGTCGCGAATTTCAAGGAGACGCAGCTCACCCATGTGCGTCCCGGTCAGCCGGTCGAGCTGCACGTCGACAGTTTTCGCAACCAGACCCTGCACGGCCATGTCGACAGCCTGTCGCCGGCCAGCGGACTTGAGTTCGCGCTGCTGCCGCCCGACAATGCGACAGGCAATTTCACCAAGATCGTGCAGCGCGTGCCGGTGAAGATCGTGCTCGATCACAACAATCTCACCGGCCTGCTGCGGCCCGGCATGTCGGCGGTGCCGACCGTCGACACCAAGGCCACTGTGCTGGCCGAGCGCGCGACCGCAAGACGTCTCGCCGACAACGCGTCCCGCCCGAACGGCGGCTGAGGACGCGGGATTATCAAGGGCAGGATTATCAAGGGCGGGATTATCAAGTCTTGCCGGATGATCCTTCCGCGACGTCCTCGATTATCGAAATCATCCGCCCGACGCATCCTGTCTCCGTAACCGAGACGAGGCTTCCATGAGCACGCTCCAACCGACCTTCACCACCGCCGCCAGCCTCCCCGCTCCCGCTGCGCCCGCCACGCCGGCGATCTCCGCGAAAACCTGGATCGCGGTGATCGGCGCGACGCTCGGCGCCTTCATGGCGGTGCTGAACATCCAGATCGTCAACGCCTCGCTCGCCGACATCCAGGGCGCGATTGGCGCCGGCATCGACGACGGCGGCTGGATCTCGACCTCCTATTTGATCGCGGAGATCGTGGTGATCCCGCTGTCCGGCTGGCTGGCGCAGGTGTTCTCGATCCGGATCTATCTGCTCACCAACGCGATCCTGTTCCTGGTGCTCTCTGCCGCCTGCGCATTGGCGCAGAACCTGCCGCAGATGATCGTGCTGCGCGCGGTGCAGGGTTTTACCGGCGGCGTGCTGATCCCGATGGCCTTCACGCTGATCATCACGCTGCTGCCGCGCGCCAAGCAGCCGGTTGGACTTGCCCTGTTCGCCCTGTCGGCGACGTTTGCGCCGGCAATCGGCCCGACCATCGGCGGCTATCTCACCGAGAACTTCGGCTGGCAGTACATCTTCTACGTCAACCTTGTCCCCGGCGCGGTCATGGTCGGAATGCTCTGGTATGCGCTCGACGCCAAGCCGATGAAGCTGTCGCTGCTCCGTGAAGGCGACTGGGCCGGCATCATCACCATGGCGATCGGCCTGTCCGCGCTCCAGACCGTGCTGGAGGAAGGCAACAAGGACGACTGGTTCGGCTCGCCCTTCATCGTCAAGCTCTCCGTGATCGCCGCCGTCGCGCTGATCGTCTTCCTGATCATCGAGCTCACGGTGAAGAAGCCGCTGTTAAATTTGCGCCTGTTGGTACGCCGCAATTTCGGCTTCGGCATGCTCGCCAACTTCCTGCTCGGCATCGCGCTGTACGGCTCGGTGTTCATCCTCCCGCAATATCTGTCGCGCATCCAGGGCTACAATGCCGAGCAGATCGGCATGGTACTGGCCTGGACCGGACTGCCGCAGCTTCTGCTGATCCCGCTGGTGCCGCGCCTGATGCAGAAGTTCGATGCGCGAGTCATCATCGGGGTCGGCTTCGTGCTGTTCGCGGCATCCAATTTCATGAATATCTATATGACCAGCGACTACGCCGCCGACCAGCTGCTGTGGCCCAATGTCGTCCGCGCCATCGGCCAGGCGCTGGTGATGGCGCCGCTCTCGGCGGTCGCCACGGCAGGCATCGAGGCGGAGAACGCGGGCTCGGCCTCCGGCCTGTTCAACATGATGCGCAATCTCGGCGGCGCCGTCGGCATCGCACTGCTGCAGACGCTCCTGACCAAGCGCGAACAGTATCACTCCAACGTGCTGATGCAGTCGGTGTCTGTGTTCGAGCAGGCGACGCGGACGCGGCTGGAGCAGCTCACCCAATATTTCGTCAATCACGGCGTGCTCGACCGCGCGGACGCCGCGCATCGCGCCTATGTCGCGATCGGCCATATCGTGCAGAAGCAGGCCTATATCCTCGCCTTCAGCGACACGTTCTATCTGCTCGGCATGACGCTGATCGTGGCGCTCGCTGCCGTCTTCTTCCTGAAAAAGCCCGGCCAGACCTCGGCAGGTGGTGCCCACTAACCCCAGCAAGCAAGGAGAACCACCATGAAACCCCGCATGAATTTCTACCAGGCCGCCCCCGACACGATGAAGGCGCTGATGGCGCTGGGAGAGAATATCCAGTCGACGGGACTGGAGAAATCACTGATCGAGCTCGTCATGATCCGGGCCTCGCAGATCAACGGCTGCGCCTTCTGCATCAACATGCACACCGAGGACGCCCGTAAGCGCGGCGAGACCGAGCAGCGCATTTATCTGCTCAATGCCTGGCGCGAATCCCCGCTCTACACCGACCGCGAGCGCGCCGCGTTGGCCTGGACGGAATCGGTGACGCTGATCGCCGAAACGCACGTGCCAGACGAAGTGTACGAGCAGGTCCGCGCGCAGTTCTCCGAGGCGGAGACGGTGAACCTGACCATGCTGATCGGCACCATCAATGCCTGGAACAGGATGGCGATCGCGTTCCGCGCGGTGCATCCGGTGAAGGTGAAGGCGTCGGCGGCGTGAAACGCTGGCGCATAGAGGCCAAACCGCCTCGACACTTTCAGCTGTCATGCCCCGGCTTGACCGGGGCATCCAGTACTCCGTGGCCTCTCGATTGAAACCACTATCGCCGCGGCGTACTGGATCGCCCGCCTTCGCGGGCGATGACAGCGGTGGGTGCGTCCTAAACCGCCGTCGCCTTCGCAAACTCCACGTAGATCTCGCGAAGCCGCGTCGCCACCGGGCCGGGCTTGCCGTCGCCGATCGCCTTGCCGTCGAGTGCGACCACCGGCTGCACGAAAGACGAGGCCGACGTGATGAAGGCTTCCTTGGCGGCGAGCGCTTCCGCGACCGTGAAGGAGCGCTCCTCGACGCGGAGCTGGCGTTCCTCCGCAAGCGCGATCACGGCCTTGCGGGTGCAGCCCGGAAGGATCACGTTGGAATTTTGCCGGGTGACGATGACGTCGTCCTTGGTCAGGATGAACGCAGTGGACGAGCCGCCTTCGGTGACGTAGCCGTCTTGCAGCATCCAGGCCTCGCCGGCGCCGGCTTCCGCCGCGGCCTGCTTCGCCAGCACCTGGGCCAGCAACGCCACGCTCTTGATGTCGCGGCGCTCCCAGCGGATGTCAGGCACCGTGATCACGTTGATGCCGGTCTTTGCGACCGGGGTGTTGATGATGTCCTTCTCGGAGGTGAACATCACGAGGCTCGATTTGACGTCGCCCTTGGGGAACGGGAAGTCGCGGCCCTTGTCGGCGCCGCGCGTGACCTGGAGATAGACCAGGCCGCTCTCGATCTTGTTGCGCGCGATCAGCTCCTTCTGGAGCTCGGTGATGCGCTCGACCGTCTCGGGCAATTTCAACTTGATCTCGCCGACCGAACGCTCCAGCCGCGCCAGATGCGAGGCATTGTCGACCAGCTTGCCACCCAGCACCGCCGAGACCTCGTAGATGCCGTCGGCGAACAGGAAGCCGCGATCGAGCACGGAGATTTTGGCTTCCGAGAGAGGGACGAATGAGCCGTTGACGTAGGCGATCGGGTCCAAGGCAGGTCTCCTGAGGGATGGGATTTAGCCACCGGTATAGGAGATTTGGCGGGCCCGATAAACCCTGCTCTTCGTCATCCCGGGGCGCGCGGAGCGCGAGCCCGGGATTCATACTCCCGATGGTAGTTATGGATTCCGGGCCCGCGCCAAGAAGCGCGTCCCGGAATGACGACCGAGCTAATGCGACAAAATCTTCGACAGGAACTTCTGCGCGCGGTCGCTGCGAGGCTTGCCGAAGAAATCTTCCTTGGCCGCGTCCTCGACGATCTCGCCGCGGTCCATGAAGATCACGCGGTTGGCGACCTTGCGGGCAAAACCCATCTCGTGGGTCACGACCATCATGGTCATGCCTTCGCGGGCGAGGTCGACCATGACGTCGAGCACCTCGCTCACCATTTCAGGATCGAGCGCCGAGGTCGGCTCGTCGAACAGCATCACGATCGGGTCCATGGCGAGCGCACGCGCGATGGCGACGCGCTGCTGCTGGCCGCCGGAGAGCTGCGCGGGAAATTTCTGCGCATGCTCCTTCAGGCCGACGCGCTCCAGCAGCTGCATGCCCTTTGCTACCGCCTTGTCATGGGAACGGCCGAGCACCTTCTGCTGGGCGAGGCAGAGATTGTCGATGATCTTGAGGTGGGGGAACAGCTCGAAGTGCTGGAATACCATGCCGACGCGCGAACGCAGCTTCGGCAGATTGGTCTTGGGATCGTTGATCTTGGTGCCGTCGACGCTGATGTCGCCCTCCTGGAACGGCTCCAGCGCGTTGACGCATTTGATCAGTGTCGACTTGCCCGAGCCCGACGGGCCGCAGACGACGACGACCTCGCCCTTGGTGACATTGGTGGTGCAGTCGGTCAGCACCTGAAAGGTCGGGCTGTACCATTTGTTGACGTGGCTGATTTCGATCATGACCGGTACGCTCTATCGAATGATGGCGATGCGCGCCTGGAGGCGGCGAACGCCAAAGGACGCGATGCAGGAAATGGTGAAGTAGACGACGGCCGCAAACAAATACATCTCGACCAGCCGGCCGTCGCGTTGCGCGACCTTGCTCGCAGCGCCGAGGAAGTCGGTGATCGAGAGGACGTAGACCAGCGAAGTGTCCTGGAACAGCACGATGGTCTGCGTGATCAGGACCGGCAACATGTTGCGGAACGCCTGCGGCAGCACGACATATCGCATGGTCTGCGCGTAGGTCAGGCCGAGTGCGTTGGCCGCGGCCGGCTGGCCACGCGAGATCGACTGGATGCCGGCGCGCATGATCTCGGAGAAGTACGCCGCCTCGAACATGATGAAGGTGATGAGCGAGGAGGCGAAGGCGCCGACGCTGATCGGCCGCGAGGCGCCGGTCACCCACTGCCCGATATAGGGCACCAGGAAGTAGAACCAGAAGATGACCAGCACCAGCGGCAGCGAGCGCATGAAGTCGACATAAATGCCGGCGACGCGCCCGAGCAGTTTGTAGCCGGAGAGCCGCATCAGCGCGAGCGCGGTGCCGAACACCAGGCCGCCGAATGCCGCGAGCGCCGTCAGCGTCAGTGTGAACGTCATGCCCTCAAAGAAAAGATAGGGCAGCGCGCGGCGGATGACGTCGAAATCGAGATTACCGAACATCGCGCTATTTCCCCGTGATGTAGCCGGGGATCGCGACCCAGCGCTCGAGGAATCGCATCGCAGTCACCACGACGGCGTTGACGAGGAGATAGAGAAGGGTCGCGGCGGTGAAGGCCTCGAACACCTGGAACGAGAATTCCTGCATCGATCGCGCCTGTCCTGTCAGCTCGAGCAGACCGATGGTGATGGCGACCGCCGTATTCTTGATGGTGTTGAGGAACTCCGACGTCAGCGGCGGCAGGATGATGCGGAACGCCATCGGCAGCAGCACGTAGCGATAGCCCTGCACGGTGGTCAGGCCCAGCGCGGTCGCCGCCATCTTCTGCCCACGCGGCAGCGAGCCGATGCCGGCCTGCAATTGCACCGCGACGCGCGCCGACATGAAGAAGCCGACGCCGATCGCGGCCGTCCAGAACGGCGCGTTCGGCAATTGCTTCAGCCACAGCCCCGCGGCCTTCGGCAGTAATTCCGGCAGCACGAAGAACCACAGGAACAGCTGCACCAGCAGCGGCATGTTGCGGAAGAACTCGACCCAGCAGAAGCCGAACCAGTAGGCGCCCCTGGACGGCAGCGTCCTCATGACGCCGATCAGCGAGCCGAAGATCAGCGCGATGATCCAGGCGAGCGCGCCCGTCTTGAGGGTCAGCACCAGTCCCGACAACAGCATGTCGAGATAGGTGCCTGTTCCCATCGGGTTCGGCTCGAAGAAAATTCCCCAGTTCCAGTGGTAGTTCACGTGTCCCCCGCGCGAACGCGCCAATTCAATTTGGCTCGAATAGGTCTTGGGCGCCTATGCAAATGTCCGGCCACTCTGGTGTCAAGAGTGGCCGGACATGATTCCGATCGAAAGATCGAGGTTATATCTTACTTGTAGTCGTCCGGGTTCGGCGAGTCCGAAGGCTTTGCGAACTGGTTCTTCAGCTCGGCCGAGATCGGGGTGTTGAGGTTCAGGCCCTTCGGCGGGATCTTCTGCGTGAACCACTTCTCATAGATCTTCTGGCCCTCGCCGGAGGTGTAGACCGCGCCAACTGCGGCATCGACCACCTTCTTGAAGGGCGCGTCGTCCTTGCGCAGCATGATGCCGTAGGGCTCGGGCTTGGAGAACGCATCCTTGGAGATGACGTAGTCGTCCGGCGACTTCGAGCCGGCGACGAGGCTCGCCAGCAGAATGTCGTCCATCACGAACGCGACGGCGCGGTCGGTTTCGACCATCAGGAAGGACTCGGCATGGTCCTTGGCCGGAATGATATTGGCGCCGAGGCTTTTCGCGACGTTGGCTTCGGTGAGCTGCTTGATGTTGGTGGTGCCGGCGGTGGAGACCACCGTCTTGCCCTTGAGGTCGTCGATCGACTTCAGGCCGCTCGACTTCTTGAACACGTAGCGGCTGGCGGTCAGGAAGTGCGTGGGCGCGAAGGCGACCTGCTTCTGCCGGTCGGCGTTGTTGGTGGTCGAACCGCATTCGAGATCGATCGTGCCGTTGGCCATCAGCGGAATGCGCGTCGCCGACGTCACCGGGTTGAGCTTGACCTCGAGCTTGTCGAGCTTGAGCTCCTTCTTCACCGCGTCGACGATCTTGTAGCAGATGTCCATCGCGTATCCGACGGGCTTCTGGTTGTCGTCGAGATAGGAGAACGGGATCGAGGAGTCACGGAAGCCGAGCGTGATGGCGCCGGTGTCCTTGATGTTCTTCAGCGTACCGGTTAGCTCCTGGGCCCCTGCCTGGCTGACGGCGAAGGTCGCGGCAAGCGCGAGGCCGATACTACGGAAATGTTTCACTTTTTTGGTCCCCTTTCAGGATGATGCGGCCCGGATGCAAGCACAGATTGGGCCGGATTAGAATGTGACTTTCGGCTGGCTTGCGGCTCAGGTTAATGGGCTCAGGTCAGCGGCTTGGGCAATTCCCCGAGATCCCAGAACAGCCCGGCCATCACCGTCAAGGCCTCTTCGGTCAATGGCAGCAGGATGTGCTCATTGGGCGCATGCTGGGAGCAGCCGGGATAGGAGTGCGGGACCCAGATCGTCGGCAGGCCCAGGATCTCGGAAAACACGTCGTTCGGCAGCGAGCCGCCGAAATTCGGCAGCACCGCCGGCGGCTTGCCAGTGGTCTCTGTCACCGAATCCGCCGCCCATTTGATCCAGGGGCTGTCGAAATCGGTGCGCGACGCGGCAAAGCTCTGCGCGGCCTTGACCTCAACCATCGGAAAGCCCTTCTGGACCAGATGCGCGCGGATGGCCTCGACAAGACCATCGACCTTGGTGCCGACCACAAAGCGCAGTTGCAGCACCGCATTGGCGTTGCCAGGGATGGCGTTGGCCGGCTTCTCGATATTGCCCGAGGACATCGCCAGGACTTCGAGCGTGTTCCAGGCATAGAGCCGCTCGGCGGCCGAAAGACCTTCCTCGCCCCAGTTCTCCGCGAGCTGTGGCTCGTCCTCGGTCGGCACCACCTGCACGTCGGCGAGATAGCTGCGGATCTGGTTGGTGAGGCGCGGCGGCTTCAACGCATCGAGAAGGAGCCGGCCGTGGCCGTCGACCAGCGTGGAGATCGCGTTGACCAGAATGGTCGCGGGGTTGGAGAGGACGCCGCCCCAATTGCCGGAATGGTTGCCGCCATCGCGCAGATTGACATCGAGATGAATGCGGATGCCGCCGCGGCATCCCAGGAACAGCGTCGGACGGTCGGCCGACAGACGCGGCCCGTCGGAGGCCATGAACAAATCGGCCTTCAATGCGTCGCGATGGGCATCGCAGACCTTGCCCAGATCGGGCGAGCCGATCTCCTCGCCCATCTCGACGATGAATTTTGCGTTGAAGCCGAGCTTGCCGCCGCGGGCGTCGCGCACCGCGCGCAGCGCGGCCATGTTGATGCTGTGCTGACCCTTGTTGTCGGCGGTGCCGCGGCCATAGAGGCGTGTGCCCGCAGCCGTCGTGCGCCAGGGATCGCGACCATCGCGCCACTCGCCCTCCATGCCGTCGACGACGTCACCGTGGCCATAAATCAACACGGTCGGCGCTGATGCACTCTCGTGATGCTCGGCAAACAGGAACGGCGCCTTGCCGCTCGGGGATTCGACGATGCGGCTGGTAAAGTCGAGCGCAGCGAAGGAAGGCACCATCTCCTGTTCCAGATAACCGCGCAGCTCCGCACCGCGCGACGGATTCTGGCTTTCGGTCTTGAAAGCCACGCGGCGGTCGAGTTCAGCGAGGAACGCGCCGGATGTGAAATCCTCACGGGCGCGGGCGATGGCGTCGGCTCTGGTCATGACTTGCTTTTCGTGGCTTTGCGACGAAGGAGCCTACCCGAGACAGGGTGCCCTTCGAAAGTGGCGGGGACTTCGATACTCTTGGGATTTCGTTCTTGCTCTCTTGAGATTGGCTTGCCAAGAGCGGGAGCGCCGCTGTTTTTGGCCTTGCCAAGGTCGCGTTATATGCAAGAACTTCGCCAAGTTGGGGCGCACGTCTATCATTCGAAGAGCGCCCGGTACAGGGCGCCGGGGGACCATCATGGCCAAGCAGATCAGGCTCAACGCCTTTGCGATGAATTGCGTCGCGCACCAGTCACCGGGACTGTGGACCCATCCGCGCGACCGCACCGCCGAATATAACCGCCTGCCCTACTGGATCGATCTCGCCAAAACGCTGGAACGCGGCCGTTTCGACGGGCTGTTCCTGGCCGACGTGCTCGGCGTCTACGACGTCTATGGCAATAGCCCTGACGCGGCCTTGCGCAACGCGGCGCAGACGCCGTCGAACGAACCGCTGCTGCTGCTCTCGGCGATGGCGGCCGTGACCAAGCATCTCGGCTTCGGCGTCACCAGCAACCTCTCGTTCGAACCGCCCTACCCGTTCGCGCGGCGGATGTCGACGCTCGATCACCTGACCGAGGGACGGATCGGCTGGAACGTCGTCACCGGCTATCTCGACAGCGCCGCGCGCGGCGCCGGCAAGGACAAGCAGACCGGACACGACGACCGCTACGACATCGCCGACGAATATATGGACGTCGTGTACAAGCTCTGGGAGGGCAGCTGGGAGGACGACGCCGTGGTGCGCGATCGCACTCGCGGCATCTTCACCGATCCCAGCAAGGTTCATCGTGTCAACCACGAGAGCGCGAACTACCGCATCAACAACACCATCCATCTCAGCGAGCCGTCGCCGCAGCGGACGCCCGTGCTGTACCAGGCCGGCACCTCGCCGCGCGGGCGGCAGTTCGCGGCGAAGCACGCCGAATGCGTGTTCATGTCGGGGCCGTCGGCCAAGATCATCGCGCCGCGGGTGTCCGCGATCCGCCAGGAGGCTGCCGCGATCGGCCGCAATCCCTCGGAGATCCTCATGTTCAACATGATGACGATCATCCTCGGCAACACCGAAGCCGAGGCGGCGGCGAAATATGCCGACTACCGGTCGCATATCAGCCCCGAGGGCGCGCTGGCGCTGATGTCGGGATGGACCGGCATCGACTTCTCCGGCTACGAGCTCGACCAGCAGGTGCGCCACGTCCAGAACGATGCCGGCCGCAGCGCGCTCGACAACGTCACGCGCGGCGATCCCGATCGGGTCTGGACCGTGCGCGACGTCATCGAGCATGTCGGCATCGGCGGCGCCGGCCCGGTCGTGGTCGGTACGCCAGAAAGCGTCGCCGACAAGATCGAGGACTGGTTCGAGAAGACCGACGTCGACGGCCTCAACGTCGCGTTCGCGATCTCGCCAGGCGATTTCGAGGACATCGCCGACATGCTGGTGCCGGAGCTGACGAGGCGCGGACGGTACAAGCCGGAATACGCGGAGGGTACGCTGCGGGAGAAGCTGTTCGGCGACGGACGCGCGCGGCTCGACGCACCGCATCCGGCGGCGGGGTATCGGGTGGGGAAGAAGGGGTAGAGCCGTCCTCCTCGTCATTGCGAGCGCAGCGAAGCAATCCAGAGTCCCTCTGCGGAAGCAGTCTGGATTGCTTCGTCGCTACGCTCCTCGCAATGACGGCGGAGCTACACCTTCCCATCCACCATCACCTCAATCAACTTCGTCCCCGGCCGGCTGAACGCCGAGGCCAGCGTCGCTTTCAGCTCGCGGGGGTCGCTGATCTTGATCGCCTCGCACCCGAGCGCCTTGGCGACGCCGGCAAAATCCACGGGCGGATCGACGAAATCCATCCCGACGTAATTATCATCGCCATGAAAGGCGAGCAGGCGCTGCTTGATGATGCGGTAGCCGCCGTTGTTGGCGATGACGACGTTGAGCGGCAGCTTGTGATGCGCTGCCGTCCACAGCGACTGGATCGAATACATCGCGCTGCCGTCGCCGGAGAAGCAGACGACAGGCCGATCCGGATTGGCGATGCTGGCGCCGACTGACGCCGGCAGGCCCCAGCCGATGCCGCCGGAGGCGAGGCCGTGATAGCCGAAGCGGTCGCGGTGCGGACGCAACGCCGTGATCTGGCGGCTGGAGGTGAGGCCTTCGTCGACGAGGATGGCGTTGTCGGGCATGGCCTCGACCATCTGCAGCACCAGAAAATCCGGATCGATGGGGCTGCGCCCGGCGCTCTTGCCGATCTGCTCGACCAATGCAGCGCGCCGCGCCGTCCAGTTCTGCGGCGCAAGCTCTGCGAGACGCTGCTTTGCGCGGCTCGCGAGTGTCGCGCCGCCCATCTCCTTCAGCACCGGGATCAGCGCGCGCAGCGTTTCCTTCAGATCCGCTTTCAGCGCGATCTCGGCGCCGTAATTCTTGGCGATCTCCCAGTCGACAAGACCGACCTGCACGATACCGAGACCGTCCGGCAGCGCATCGACCTCGCTATAGACCGACATCCGCAAGGGATCGCCGCCGAGTGCGATCAGCAAATCATAAGGCGCCAGCGTGTCGCGCGCGACCTTCTGCACGCGCGCCAGCGTGCCGACGAAGCTCGGGCTCTCCGAGAGGAAGTGCGAGCCATAGGGCGTCGAGGATTGATAGGCGGCAGCGCCGAGCAGGTCAGCGAGTTCGGCCGCCTCCTTCAGCGCGTCGCTCTTGACCACCTCGTCCATGGTGACGATGACGGGACGCTCGGCCTTGAGCAGGCGCGCGGCAAACGCCTTCAGTGCTTCGTCCGACGGTTTTACGCGCGCGTCGATGCGGGTAGAGCGGCCAAGGTCAATGCCGGCCTCACTGTTGAGGATGTCGCCGGGCAGCGAGATGAACACCGGCCCGGTCGGCGGTGTCATCGCGACCTTTGCCGCCCGGCGCACGATGCGCGGCAGATCCTCCAGCCGCGTCACCTCGACCGCCCATTTCACCAGCGGCTCGGCCATACGCACCAGGGGACCGTAGAGCACCGGCTCCATCAGGCCGTGGCCCTGCTCCTGCTGGCCCGCAGTGAGGATCATCGGCGTGCCCGTGAACTGGGCATTGTAGAGCGAGCCCATCGCGTTGCCGAGGCCGGGTGCGACATGAACGTTGCAGGCAACGAGCTTCCCGGAAGCGCGGCTGTAGCCGTCGGCGATCGCGACCACCAGGCTCTCCTGCATCGCCATCACATAGGTGAGGTCAGGATGGTCCTTCAGCGCATGCATGATCGGCAGCTCGGTGGTGCCGGGGTTGCCGAACAGGTGCGTGATGCCCTCGTCCTTGAGCAGCGCGAGAAAGGCGGAGCGGCCGGTGATCTTGTTCTTCATGTTTCCTCCAGGGAGCGGACGTTGCCGCAAGGACGGAGGTATGATGGCCGAAATTGCGGGATGCGCGCAATGGAGCGCGGTCATGGCTGCGTTGCGCGTGACGGTCTCGTGTCCCGGACGCGACGCAGCGCGCAGCGGTGCGGCGCAGAGCCGGGACCTAGATTCGCGGCGAGCTCGCTGCTGCATGGGCCCCGGCTCAGCGGTGCGGCACTTCGCGCCGCACCGCGTCCGGGGCACAAGAGCGGGGTGCGCGACGCGCTACATCTCCTCCCGCCCCAGCTCGAACGGGTCCTCGCCGCCCGCGCGTTTCTTATTTTTCGAGCGTTGCCAGACGACGCCGGGAAATCCCTTCAACGGCACCAATGGCTCGCCGGTATAGGTCCATTCCTGCAGCTCTTCGATGGCGATGTGATAGAGCGGCTGGCGGCCGGTACGCTCTTTGAACAGCGCGCGGGGAATGTTGACCATATGCGGGCCGCGCGGGCGCTCGTAGGCGATCGGCGTGCCGCAATGCGAGCAGAAGCTGCGCGCGGTCCTGGCCGCCTTGTCCTCGTAGCGGGCGAGCGCGGTTTTGCCTGAGGTGATGCGAAAGCGCTTCTTCCAGCTGCCGACATAGGTCGCGTAGGCCGCGCCATGGGCGCGGCGGCTGGCTGCGGAGTGATCGTGCCAGGCCCAGCGCGCGGGGATGTCGATCTCGAAGGTGATTTTGCCGCAGAGGCACTGGCCGGTGGCTAGTCCTGCGGCGGCTGCGGCTTTGGCCATGATGTTTCCCCGTCGTCATTGCGAGCGCAGCGAAACAATCCAGAATCTTTCCGCGGAGACAGCCTGGATTGCTTCGCTACGCTCGCAATGACGGAGTTAGTGGTGCGGTCGGAGCCCCACAATAACTCCGTAGCCCGGATGGAGCGAAGCGTAATCCGGGAATCTCGACGCTGGGCAAGAAACCCGGATTTCGCTGCGCTCCATCCGGGCTACGAAACGTGCCTACGCCGGCGTCAGTTCGTCATACACCGGATAATCCGTATATCCCTTCTCTTCCCCGCCATAGAACGTGGCGCGGTTGTACGGGGTGATCGGGTAGTCCTGCTCCAACCGCCGGGGCAGATCGGGGTTGGAGATGAAGATGCGGCCGAAGGCGATGATGTCGGCGTGGCCATCCGCGATCGCCGCATTCGCGGTCTCGCCGGTGAAACCGCCGGCGGTCATCAGCACGCCGCTGTAGAGCGGCCGGAACAGCAACATCGCCGACGGCACGTTCTGCCAGTTGACCTCGGCTCGCCCAGAGCCGCTGGAGCGCGGCTCGATGAAGTGCAGATAGGCAAGGCCGAGCTTGTCGATGGCCTTCACGACGTGCGTATAGAGCGGCATCGGATCGGGCTCGCCGGAATCGTTCGCAATGCCGTGCGGCGACAGCCGGACGCCGACGCGGTTCGCCCCCCAGACGTCGATCGCGGCCTGCGTCACTTCGAGCAGCAGCCGCGCGCGGTTCTCGATTCCGCCGCCATATTGATCGGTGCGCTGGTTGCTGCGCGATTGCAGGAATTGCTCGAGCAGATAGCCATTGGCGCCGTGGATCTCGACGCCGTCGAAGCCCGCGGCGAGCGCGTTCTTCGCACCTTGCCGGAAGGCCTCGACCACGCCCTTGACCTCGTCGGTCTCCAGCGCGCGCGGCGTCTCGTAGTCCGAGATTTTCCCGTCGGCGGTCATCGCCTTCATGCCCTCGGCCTTGATGGGGATCGCCGAGGCCGACACCGGCGGCTGACCGCCGTGATAGGACGAATGCGAGACGCGGCCGACATGCCAGAGCTGAAGGAAGATGATGCCGCCCTTGGCGTGCACGGCATCCGTCACCTTGCGCCAACCGGCGATCTGCGCCTCGGAATAAATGCCCGGTGTCGCCGGATTGCCGCGGCCGTGCGAGACCACGGGCGAGGCTTCGGCGATCAGCAGGCCGCCCCTTGTCGCGCGCTGGCCGTAATATTCGGCGTTGAGCGGCCGCGGAGAAAAGCTCTCGCGCTCGGCGCGCATGCGCGTCAGCGGCGCCAGGGCGACGCGATGCGCAAGCTTGTACGGACCGACCTGCAACGGTTTGAACAACGCCTCGAATTTCATGTGATCCCCGGAATGATCGATGAGAGGATGGGGATCATATGAGAAAGAGCTTCAACCCGGAAGCCGCATCGATGGATGGCTGGCCACAGGAATACGGACGCCCGGCACCGGCGCGGTGATATTGTCCGCGCGACGAAATGCCCCCGCCGGGCAGTTGGCCATCCGCCTGTCGTCCGGCGACAGCCGCCGATCAGTACCTGGCGACGACCGAGCCGGAGTTGAACTTGTAGTTCAGGCCGACCCGCGCAATGTGGCCGGAAAAATCCGCGGTTGCGTCAAAGCCGCGCGCCGGGCCCGGCGTGAACGGGAATAGCGGATTGAAGAAGGTGTATTTCTCGCTGCCGAGATCATAATAGAGATATTCGAGCTTGACGCTCCAGTTCGACGCGAAGCGGTACTCGCCGCCGGCGCCGACGGCCCAGCCCACGCGCCAGCTTTCCGACGTCCCGGCGCCACAGATCACGTTGAGGCAGGGCGCACCGGCTGCGAGCGTGGGATCCACGATCGACGTCGACGCTTGGACATGTCCATAGGCAAGACCGCCGGTCGCGTAGAGCATCAAGTCCGGGGTCACGGTGGCACCGATCCGACCGCGCACGGTCCCCAACCAGTCGACCTTCTGCTCCTGCGTCGTTGTGAGGGTCGGGAAGACCGGCAGGCTTCGGGTGACCGTCGAGCTGCCCTTGATGCCGGCAGCCGCGATATCGGCTTCGACGCCCCACACCAGGGAGCCGGACTGCACATTGTAGCCGGCCTGCACGCCGCCCAGCACGCCGCGCGGGTTTGTTGCCAAGGACGGCGGGACAAGGCCGCCCGCCAGCGCCACGTCGATCACGCCCGCGGTGAAAACCGGATCGTGCGGCGCGAGCTTGATCGCATCATCGCTCCAGCCGTACCCGACATTCATGCCGGCGTAAAAGCCCGACCAGTCGTAAGCCACCGGCAATTGCGGCGCCTTGTAGAGCGGCGCGCGTGCGGCCACATCGGCTGCGAGCGCGGACTGCGCCGAGGCCACGCCCAGGACCACGCCCAAGGCCAACAACATGATCGAAGCGAAGCGAAGCATTTTCGATATCCCAGCCGAAGATTGTGTTGACCAGAACTAACCGGCCGCCGTTCGAAATGGGATAACGAGCTTTGCGAAATCGCGGGCGACGATTGCTTTCAAAACCGCCTGTAGCGTCCGGGCAACAACGTCAGGTCGTTGCAAGCAGGCTGTCGTCGCCGCATGCAAGATCGATCGCTGAAGTCCGGACGCGATGGCGCGTCAGGCCGTCTTGATCCACACGGCCTTCACGTTGAGATATTCCTCGACATGCTGCTTGCCGGATTCACGGCCGTAGCCGCTCATCTTGTAGCCGCCGAACGGCACGGCCGGGTCCATCGCCTGGTAGCAATTCACCCACACCGAACCGGCGCGCAGACGCTTCGCAACCGCATGCGCCTTGCTGACGTCGCGCGTCCACAGGCCGGAGCCGAGGCCGAACGTGGTGTTGTTGGCGCGCTTGACCAACTCGTCCATGTCCTTGAACGCGATCGCGGAGATGACGGGACCGAAGATCTCCTCCTGCGCGATGCGCATGTTGTCCTGCACGCCGGCGAACACGGTCGGCGAGACGAAGAAGCCCTTTGACAGCGCACCTTCGGTGACGCGACCGCCGCCGACGAGCGCCTTCGCGCCTTCCTTCTGGCCGATGTCGAGATAGCCGGTGACGCGCTTGAGTTGTTCCTCGGACACGAGCGGGCCGATCTGGGTGTTGGGATCGAGGCCGTTGCCGACCTGGAGCTTCTTGCCGAACTCGGCGACGCGGCCGACGAACTCTTCGTAGATCGACTGCTCGACGAACAGGCGCGTGCCGGCGCTGCAGATCTGGCCGGAATTGGCGAACACCGCCATCGCGGCGCCGGGGACGGCAGCGTCGAGATCGGCATCCGCAAACACGATGTCCGGTGACTTGCCGCCGAGCTCGAGCGAGACGCGCTTGAGGTTGCCGGCCGACGCGCGGATGATCGACTGTCCCGTGACGTGCGAGCCGGTGAAGGCGACCTTGTCGACGTCATGATGCGAGGCGAGCGCGGCGCCCGCGGTCTCGCCATAGCCGGGCACGACATTGACGACGCCGGGCGGCACGCCCGCTTCCATCGCGAGTTCTGCGATGCGCAGTGAGGTCAGCGGCGCCTCTTCCGCTGGCTTGAGCACGACGGTGCAGCCGGTCGCGATCGCAGGACCGATCTTCCAGAGCGTCGCGGTCAGCGGACCGTTCCAGGGAATGATGGCGCCGACGACGCCGACCGGCTCCTTCAGCGTGTAGGAGAAGATCTCGCCAGGCAGCGAGTTCTCGATGGTCTCGCCATGGATCGCCGTGGTCTGGCCGGCGTAATAGCGCAGCATGCCGACGGCACGCAGGCGATAGGCGCGGGTGCGGCTCAGCGGCGCGCCCATGTCGAGCGTGTCGAGCTGCGACAATTCGTCGAAATTTTTCTCGACGAGGTCGGCAAGCTTCAGCAGCAGGTTCTGCCGCTCGAACGGCTTGACCTTGCTCCAGGGGCCTTCGAAGGCGCGGCGGGCGGCGGCAACCGCACGGTCGATGTCTTCCTTGTCGCCCTCGGCGACGGTTGCGAGCAATTCGCCGGTGGCGGGATTGTGGGTCTCGAAGCGCTTGCCGGAAGCGGCGTCAACCCACTTCCCGTCGATCAGCATCTGCTTGTAGGACCCGTTGGCGAACGGATGGCGCGTGATCGGAATAGCCTGCGACACAGCCATGGCTGCACTCCCTGATAGGTGATTGATTGGTTCGATCTGGGCGGGATCGTTAGGTCGGAGAGAATACAGCGGTCGCCGATGGGCGTAAAGGCGGCGCGGAACGAAGACCTCCCATGCCGACTTGTGCAGGGTCGCGCGCGTGCCATGTTATAGCTCGACCGAGCCCCTCCCCGGAGACCGACCATGCCGCATTCCGCCATCGTCAAAGACAATGTTGCCGTGATCACGGGTGGCGCATCCGGCATCGGACTTGCCGCCGCCATGGCCTTCGCGCACGCAGGCATGAAGGTGTGTATCGCTGACGTGGATCAGGCGCGGCTGGCCGAGGCCGCAACAAAACTGTCATCCGCGACATCTGCCACACATGTGATGACCTTCGCTGTCGATGTCAGCAAGGCCGAGAGCGTGGCGGAACTGGAGCGCGCGGTGCGCGAGCGCTTTGGCGGCACCGACATCCTGATGAATAATGCCGGCATCCAGCCCGGTAGCACGCTGTTCGGCGAGCCCGACAACTGGCAGCGGATCATCGCCGTCAACATGTGGGGCATCATCAACGGCTCGCGCATCTTCGCGCCCAATATGATCGGACGCGGCAAAGTTGGCCTGATCATCAACACCGGCTCGAAGCAGGGCATCACCACGCCGCCCGGCGATCCCGCCTACAATGTCTCCAAGGCCGGCGTGAAGGCGTTTACGGAAGCGCTCCAGCACGAGCTGCGCAATACGACAGATTGCCAGATCAGCGCGCACTTGCTGATCCCCGGCTTCGTCTTCACCGGACTGACCGCGAAGGGCCGGACCGAAAAGCCGGCCGGGGCCTGGACGGCGGAGCAGACGGTCGATTTCATGCTGACACGGCTGGAGGCCGGCGACTTCTATATCCTGTGTCCGGACAATGACGTACCGCGCGCGCTCGACGAGAAGCGCATGCTGTGGGCGGCAGGGGACATCGTCGAGAACCGCCCGCCGCTGTCGCGGTGGCATCCGGATCATGCCGATGCGTTCAAGAGGTTTGTGGAGGGGGATTAAGTATCAGACCCTCATGGTGAGGAGCGCGGAACGCGCGTCTCGAACCATGAAGGCCCGACTGGGGCCTCGATCCTTCGAGACGCCCGCCTTCGGCGGGCTCCTCAGAATGAGGGGTTAGAAGTTTGCGCGGCGCTGCAAGTTCACGCAAACGCCCTACAGCGTCTCTTGCTGGTGCCCGCAATTCTTGCAGGCGAACTTGACGCGGGTCTGGCCCTTCGGGGCCTGCACCCGGTTCGGGGCGCCGCACTTGCCGCAGACCGCCTCGATGCGGGTATCGCCCTGCTTGACGACGAGGGACTTCTTTTCCATCGATTCGCGGATCAGGCGCTCGGCCTCCTCGCGCAGGGATTGTTTGGACAAGGCTCGTCTCCGCCATAAATGCGCGCGAGGCTTATCGCACCTGCGTCAAAATCACAATCCGAAACGGCGGCTCAGACCTCGACAATCACGTAACTGTCCTCGACATGCACCGGAAACGTCTCGGCAACATAGGGGCCCTTCTGGAGCTCGTCGCCGCGCTCGACCGCGACCGGATATGACCGGATCTTGACCCGTTTCGGATCGAACCAGGACTGGCCGTTGCGCATGTCGAATTCCCAGCCATGCCAGGGACAGCGCAGCATCTCGCCGACGCGGGAACGCTCATAAATACCAGGTTCGGGCGAGGTCAGCCGCGCCACGCAGGCGGCCTTCTCCAACGGCGCGCCTTCGTGCGGGCAGCGGTTCAGAAGCGCGAAGAACTCGCCATTGACATGGAACACGACGATGTCACGGCCGGCGATATCGACAACCTTGTTGCCGCCGGGCGGGATCTCCGAGGTGGACGCAACGATGTGACGGGCCATATGTCCTCAGAAAGCCTCTGCTCAGAACTTGTAGACCGCACGGGCATTGGTGCTGAAGATCTTCTTGCGCTCGGCCTCGGTCAGCGGCGTCTTGAAGGCGAAGCGCGGATCGTCGAAGTCCCAATGCGGATAGTCCGACGAGAACAGCAGGCGGTCGATGCCGACCCATTCGATCAGCGAGCGCAGGTGCCGCGCCTCGTCGGGCTCGTCGATCGGCTGCGTCGTGAACCAGAAGTTCTCGCGAACGTATTCGGACGGCTTGCGCTTGAGATGCGGCACCTCGCTGCGGAAGCGCTCGAAATGCTGGTCCATGCGCCACACCGCCGACGGGATCCAGCCGAAGCCGCCCTCGATGAAGACGATCTTCAGTTTTGGAAAACGCTCCGGCACGCCCTCGATGACGAGGCTGGCGAGCTGCGCCGCGATGGTGTGCGCATTCGACTGGTGCTCCTCGACATAATAAGACGGCCAGCCGCCGCCGGTCGGCGCGTGCCCGCCATAGCCGCCGACATGGATGCCGAGCGGCAAATCCAGCTCTTGTGCACGCTCGTAGATCGGCCAGTAACGGCGACGGCCAAGCGGCTCGTTGGCGCGCGGCGAGACGTTGATCTGGATGTATTCGCCGATTTTGGCGCAGCGATCGATCTCGGCAATCGCGAGTTCAACGCCGTCCTGCCCGACCAGGATCGAGGCCTTCAGGCGCGGATCGCGATGCGACCAGAATGCCAGCTGCCAGTCGTTGATGGCGCGCTGGATCGCTGCGCCGAAGTCGAGATTCTGCTGCGAGAAGATGAAGAGATCGAGCACTTGCAGGATTCCGAACTCGACGTCGAGCGGATCGAGATGCTGCTTCTGCATGAAGGCGAGATCAGAGCCCGGCACGCCGCCAGTGGGCGGCCAGGCGTCGCGCCGCGCGATCAGCGGCGAGGAGCGCGGATAAGGTGTCGTGAAAAGATAGGGCGTCCGCAGATGGCTGCCGTACTCCTTCAAATGCTGCTGCCAGCGCTTCGGCAGGAACTCGTTGAGATCGTCCGTCGAGCGCAGGCTCGGATGCACGTCGCAATCGACGATGCGCAGCCGGGCCGCTGCGGGTTTCTCATCGTCAAGAAATGGCCGGTCGATGACTTCACTCATGCGATCCTCCAGACTCTTTGTTTGCGCATGATCTTATCGGAAAACCGGTGCCCACTTTTCCGGATCATGCGCTAGTTGATCGACAACCGCGGAAACGTTTCCAGCGGATTGTCGACGCACATCTTGTCGATGATGCTCTTCGGCAAATGCGGCGGGATCGGATCGTCGCCGTCGAACTGCCAATGCGGATAGTCGGACGCGAACAGGAACATCTTGTCTGAGCCGATCTGGTCGATGATCTCCTCGACGCTTTTGGCATCGCCCGGCGCATCGAACGGCTGCATGGTGACGCGAAAATTGTCGCGGATGATCGCGGCCGGCTCGCGTTCGACCCAGGGCACCTCGACGCGCACGCCGCGCCAGGTCTTGTTGGCGCGCCACATGAAGGCCGGCAGCCAGCTCACGCCCGATTCCATCAGCACGACCTTGAGGTCCGGAAACTTGCCGAACACGCCCTCGTAGATCAGGCTCAATATCTGCGCCTGAAACGCCTGCGCCTCGACGAAGTAATATTCGTAACGGTGCGACGGCCAGCCGGCCGAACTCGGCGCCTGCCGATATTGCGTGCCGGCATGGATCGCGAGCGGCAGCTTGTATTTCTCCGCCAGCCGGTAGACCGGCCAGAAATGCCGCCGTCCCAACAGCGTCTCGCCTTGCGCCAGCACCAGGATCGACACGAAGCGATTGTCGCCGGCGCGGCGCTCGATCTCCTCGATCGCCAGATCCGGATCCTGCATCGGCACCACGATGGAGGCCCGCAGACGAGGATCACGCGACAGCCATTCAGCCGCGATCCAGTCGTTGATCGCCTTGCAGAAGTCGGCCGCCATGTAGGCGTCGAACACGGCCTGCGCGCCGTAAAGCACGTTAAGGATCGCGTGGCTGGCACCGAGTTGCTCGAACGCGCCCTTCTGCACCATCGCAAGATCGGAGCCGGGTTTTGCGCCGTTGGCCGGCCGCCAGTCGGCCCGGCCCGACAGCGGCATGCTCGGCGGATAGGAGGTGAGATCGAGCCCGTCGATGGCGCGGCTCAAAACCTGCTCTTTCCAGTGATCGCTGAGATAGGGAAGCAGCGTCGTGCGCGTGCCACCAACCGCCGGATGGATGTCGCAGTCGATCCGCGTCGCCGCCATGGAGCTTCCTCGCCGAGATCTTGTTTTTTGGCGGCGTTCTTCGTGCACCGCTTGCGCAGAGTGCCCCTGCCCGCGCCGACGCGCAAGGGAGCGCAGCCGCGCGATCCGTCATGGCTCGGTTGCATTTCGCAGGCGCAATACGAGGTTTGGTGGAACACACCGCCGCGCCCTCGGTGCGGAAGCGGCGGAGCGAATTGCTCCACCGCTTTCTTGCGTATTGGCTCTGCCTTCTCACGCCGCCTTGGACACTTCCATCAGCAGCCGCTCCGCCTTGGCATCCTCGATGCGGTTCACCATCCGGCTGCTCTCGTGGTTGTCGCGCACCGTCTTGGTCAGGGTGATGCAGGTCTGGATCAGCATCACGATGCCCATCGTGAGATAGCCCTTCATCCAGAGGTCGATCGGCAGGAAGAAGATGCCGATGGCGATGAGGAAAGCGGAGGCGGCGAAAGAGGCGTAAGTGAAGGTCACCCAGGCACTGCTGTGGGGCTGGCCGTTCTGGTTCATGATGGTCTCCTGCTTGTTCGAATGATGATCGGGTTTGAGAGACGAGGTTTGAGATCAGGCCGAAGGTCCGCGCCTGGACTTCAACCGCGCCAGCACGTCGTCCGCAGTCGTCTTGAGCCGGGGGCCAAAGCCCTGCTCGGCGAGTTTCTCGGCGGTGGCGAGCGGGCCGCTGGCCGCATCGAGCTCGACAAGTGCGTCGTCAGCGGCCTGGACTTCCAGCTGCCGGTCGCGCAGGCGCCTCAAGGTGCTCTCCGCTTCCGGCAGCGTGGATTCGTAGGGACGCGCTGCCTCGATGCCGCTGCGGCGAAGCGAGCGGACCGCTTCCGAGGCGCGGGCGATACGGCGGCCGCGATCGAGCTCGGTGATGCGGGCCTGCGCATTTGCCACGTGGCGCTTCAGCCTGGTGATCTCGGTCGCAAACAGCGCGCGTGCCGTCATCGCCGCATCGCGATCGGCCTCCAGGCCCGCGATGGCTTCGGCGGCGTCCTTGGCGAGATCCTCGCGGCCACCGTCGAGCGCCGCAACCGCGCGGGTCTCGAGATCGGCGATGCGGGCGACGGTCGCCTCTAACTTGCGGCCTTCCTGCTGGTCCTGGGCGATGGCCAGCGCCAGAGTCCGCTTGCTGCGCTCGACGGCGGCGGCCGCATCGCGCATCTGCTGGTCGAGGATCAGCAGGGCGGTCCGGTCTTCCAGTTCTTCGCCCGCGGCGGCCACGCTGCCGCGGAAAAGTGTCACGACGGTCTTGAACATCTGAATCTCCCTGTTATGAGCGTTGCTCACAGATGGTTAGTAGCAGAAATATTGAACATCGTTCAATAATTATTTGAGCGACGCTCACGAATTTGGTTAAAAATGGCTAACACCTTGTATCGTCGAGAGAAATTGCGATCCGACCTGATTGCGGCGGCGGAGCGGATGATCGCGGAACGGGGATTGGCCGGGCTGAAAACCCGCGATCTCGCCCGCGAGATCCGCTGCGCCAATGGCGCGGTCTACAATCTCGTCGCCGACGTGGACGAGCTGATCCTGCGCGTGGGCTCGCGCACGCTGCGGCGGCTCGACGAAGCCCTCAGCCCAGCGGAGGGCCTCGGTGAACCTTCGCCGCAAGACACGTTGGTCCGAATTGCGATTGCCTATTGCGATTTCGCCGCGGAAAACCTTCAGCTCTGGCGCGCGCTGTTCGAGCACCGCGTGGAGGCCGACAAGGCCCTCCCCGACTGGTCGATCGACGACCAGTTGCAGTTGTTCCGGCACATCGACCAGCCGCTGGCCGCGCTGCTTCCAAACCGCAGCCCGGACGAGCTCGGCATCACCGCGCGCAGCCTGTTCTCGGCCGTGCATGGCATGGTGGCGCTCGGCCTCGAGCAGAAGCTGGTCGCCGTGCCGCTGCCGGCGCTGCGCAAGGAAATCGCGGACCTCGTGCGCGCAATGATCGACGGACTGGTCGCGCGCGCGAGCTAGCCGCATCGCCTGACTAAAATTTCGCCTGTCGCATCGCGGGCGGCACGCTTAGCCTCCGTGAGGTCTTCTTTCTCCGGAGCCTCCCATGTCCCTCCTCATCCGCGGCGGCACCCTCGTCAATCACGATCATTCGCGCCGCGCGGACGTCCTGATCGACGGCGAGACCATCGTCGCGATCGGAGCATCGCTCGATGCGCCGACGGGGAGCGAGATCCTCGACGCCGGCGGCGCCTATGTCATTCCGGGCGGCATCGATCCGCATACCCATCTCGACATGCCGTTCATGGGCACCGTGACCGCGGACGATTTCGAATCGGGAACCAAGGCGGCGCTGACCGGCGGCACCACAATGGTGGTGGATTTCTGCCTGCCCGATCCCGGCCAGTCGATGCTCGCGGCCTATCAGGAGTGGCGGCACAAATCCGAGAAGGCGGCTGCCGACTACGGCTTCCACATGGCGGTGACGTCATGGTCGAAGCAGATCCACGACGAGATGGAGACCGTGGTCAAAACCTACGGCATCAACACTTTCAAGCACTTCATGGCCTACAAGGGCGCGCTGATGGTGAACGACGACGAGCTCTATAATTCCTTCGCGCGCTGCGCCCATCTCGGCGCCATGCCTGTCGTTCACGCGGAGAATGGCGACGTTGTCGCCCTGATGCAGGAAGCGCTGATCGCACGCGGCGTCACCGGCCCCGAAGGTCACGCCTATTCGCGGCCGCCCGAGGTCGAAGGCGAAGCCACCAACCGCGCCATCGTGATTGCGGACATGACGGGCACGCCGGTTTACATCGTGCACACCAGTTGCCGCGAGGCGCATGAGGCGATCGCGCGGGCGCGCGCAGCGGGAAAGCGCGTCTATGGCGAGCCGCTGATCCAGCATCTGCTGCTCGACCAGAGCGAATACCAGAACAAGGACTGGGATCATTCCGCGCAGCGGGTGATGTCGCCGCCGTTCCGTGACAGATCCCATCAGGACAGTCTCTGGGCCGGCCTGCAAGCCGGCTCGCTCCAGGTGGTCGCGACCGACCATTGCGCCTTCACCACGGAGCAGAAGCGGTTCGGGCTCGGCGATTTCCGAAAGATCCCGAACGGCACCGGCGGCCTCGAAGATCGCCTCGCTCTATTGTGGACCGCGGGCGTCGCCACCGGGCGGCTGACGAAGGAGGAATTCGTCGCAGTGACCTCGGCGAACATCGCCCGCATCCTCAACATCTATCCGCGCAAGGGCGCGGTCGCCGTCGGCTCGGACGCCGATGTCGTGGTGTGGGATCCCAAGGCGAGCAAGACCATCAGCGCCAAGCGGCAGATGAGCCGGATCGACTACAATGTGTTCGAGGGCTTCGCCTGTACCGGCGGCGCAGCCGTGACGCTGTTGCGCGGCCGCATCTTGTGGAAGGATGGCGATCTACGCGCCGAGGCCGGCGACGGTCACTACGTCGAGCGTCCGGCATTCTCGCCGGTGCATGTCGCGAACTCGACGTGGAAAGAGCTGACCGCCCCGCGCGCGGTCAATCGCCGAGCGGTGACGCCCTGAAGCGCTCACCGCACCGGCCTGTCGCGCTCTCCGGCGGTCCAGCGGCAACCACAGCTTGAACCCCGGACATCACTTAGGAACGAACATTCTGAGGCCTCGTTGTCGCGTATCTTATCCTTCCAGACCGCGAGTCCTCTCATGTATCACCACGTCAAGAAACTGATGTTCACCGTGCGCGTCGACGAACCCGATCCGCGCTTCGGCAATATGCTGCTCGAGCAGTTCGGCGGCGCCAACGGGGAACTCGCGGCTGCGATGCAATATTCAATTCAGGGGCTGAATTGCGAGGATCCCGACCGCAAGGATCTGCTGATGGATATCGGCACCGAAGAGCTCAGCCATCTCGAGGTCGTCGGCTGCCTCGCGCGGTTGCATCTTGCGCCGTCGAAGAACGACCGTCAGGCGGCGGAAGCCGATCCGCTCATCGCGATTGCCGGCGGCGGCGGGGTCAATCTGTTCAACTCGCAAGGCAATCCCTGGACTGCCGACTATCTCAAGATCACCGGCGAGCTCGACGTCGATCTCCGCAGCAACATCGCCGCCGAGGCGCGGGCCAAGATCGTCTACGAACGGCTGATCAATTTCTGCGACGACGCCGGCAGCAAGGACGCGCTGCAATTCCTGATGACGCGGGAGATCACGCATATGAAGGCTTTCGCGCGCGCGCTCGAAAGCCTCTCGAAGCCGGCTTTCAGCATCGGCAGGCTCGCTCCGACGCCCGGCCTCGTGAACCAGTACTTCAACGATTCCACCGGCAGCGGCGACCACGGCGAAATCGACACCCGCGGCCCGTGGAACGAGGGAGAAGACTGGGTGTTCACGGATTCTCCCGCGCTGCAGTCCTCGGATCCCGGCGCGGCCACGCCCATCGTCACCGAAAGCTCGTCGCCTGACGATCAAAGCGGCCTGACCGATCTCCTGCACCATGAGCTGCGCGACATCCTCCATGCCGAGAAACAGTTGACCAAGGCTCTTCCGAAAATGGCTCAGGCCGCGCGCTTCGACCAGTTGCGGGAACTGTTCGAGCAGCATCTGGCCGAGACCGAGAGCCAGATCGAACGCCTCAACGAATGTTTCGAGCTGCTCGGTGAGACTGCGCGGGCAAAACCTTGCAAGGGCATGATGGGCCTTATCGAGGAAGGCCAGGACGTCATGAAGGAGGGCGAAAAGAAGGAGGATGCGGCCGCCGACCTCGCGCTCATCAGCGCGGCTCAACGCGTCGAACATTACGAGATGTCCGGCTACACCACCGCGCGCAACCTCGCGCAACAGCTGCGCCACAGCGCAGTCGTCGCCCTGCTCTCCAAATCCCTCGCGGAGGAAGAGAATGCCGACCTCCTGCTCAATCAGGTCGCGCGGTCGCTGATGTCGGTGGCCAAGATGCCTGCGGCGCTGGAGCAGGCCGAATAGCCGACGGCGCGCCGGCGTAAACACTTGTACTGTGGCATGCACCTTGCCTCCTGTACCGGATGAATCCCGGGACAGGAGGCACTTCATGAGCGTTTCTCCCTTCTATGTGAGCCGCCGCAGCGTCGTGCTTGGCGGTCTTGGCAGCGCAGCAGCGACAGCGCTCACCCCACGTTTCGCCGGCGCGCAAGGGCGCGCCGAGACGCTGTTGGTGGTGCAGGAGCTGGGCCCGAACTCGCTCGACATGCAGGGCGTCGGCTCCAACCAGACCGTGAACGGGCTGTCCTGGAATTGTTACGATCGCCTTTTGAGTTACGCATCCAGGACCCTGCCGGACGGCACGGTCTCTTACGACCGCGAGAAGCTCGCGCCCGAGCTCGCCGAGAGCTGGGAGGTTGCGGCCGACGGCATGTCCTGCACCTTCAAGCTTCGCAAGGACGCAAAATTCCACGACGGCGCGCCTGTGACCGCCAGGGACGTCAAATGGTCATTCGATCGCGCGGTGAAGGTCGGGGGATTTCCGACCTTCCAGATGTCGGCGGGATCGCTGGAAAAGCCCGAGCAGTTCGTCGTGGTCGACGACCACACTTTCCGCATCGACTATGTCCGCAAGGACAAGATGCTGCTGTTCAATGTCGCGGTCGTCGTGCCCTTCATCATCAACTCCGAGCTCGCGAAAAAGAACGCGACGGCGGAAGACCCGTGGGCGCTGGCGTGGCTCCGAACCAACGAGGCCGGCGGCGGCGCCTACAGGATCGAGAGCTGGAAGCCGGGCAGCGAAACCGTTTTCGCACGGTTTGATGACTGGAAGAGCGGGCCGCTGCCCAAACTGAAGCGCATTATCGCGCGCGATGTGCCTTCAGCAGGCACGCGCCGCGCCATGCTGGAGCGGGGCGATGCGGATATCTCCAGCGGCTTTGCGCCGCGCGATTTCGAACAGATCATCAGGGAGGGCAAGGTCAAGGTGTCGGGCGTGCCGATCCCCAACGCGCTCTGGTCCATCGCGCTGAACACGGCAAAGCCGCCGTTCGACAATGTGAAACTGCGACAGGCGATCGCCTGGGCGATGCCGTATGAGCAGATCCAGAGCAACGCGTTCTTCGGGCGCGCCGTTCCGATGTACGGCGGTGCGGCGGAGGTCTCAAAGCCGGTCTGGCCGCAGCCCTCTCCCTATGTCACCGATCTCGACAAGGCCAGGGCGTTGATGAAGGAGGCGGGGTTCGAATCCGGCCTCGATACCACGCTATCACTCGACACCGGCACCGCCACCGTCGGCGAGCCGACGGCCATCCTGATTCAGGAAAGTCTCGCCAGGATCGGCATCAAGGCGGCGATCGAAAAGATCCCCGGGGCGAATTGGCGCACGACGCTGAATAGGAAGGAGCTGCCGCTCGCGCTCAACCGCTTCTCTGGCTGGCTCGACTATCCCGAATATTACTTCTACTGGAATTTCCACGGCAACAATTCGATCTTCAACATCTCGTCCTACCAGAACAAGGAGATGGACGCGCTGATCGACAAGGCGCGCTTCACCGCGGATGCGGCCGAGTACGACAGATGCGTGAAGGATTTCATCGCGTTGTGCATGCGCGACGTTCCCGTCGTGCCACTTAACCAGCCGATCCACGATGTCGCGATGCAGAAGGCCATCACCGGCTACGAATTCTGGTTTCACCGCGAGCCTGATTACCGCCAGTTTGCGAAGGGCTAGTCCCTCCTGACGACACGAACCGCAGGTGAAGCCGCCCTCGCCTGCGCGGTCGGAAAGCCGCGCGCCAGCCGCGCCTCGCTCGCGCGCAGCATCGCGGCGTCGAGCTTGCCCTGCCGCGATCCGTCCAGCGCGCAGGCGAAGACGCGGTAGAACTGCGCGCCGTCATAGGCGACCAGCAGCATATCGACGCCGGCGTTGATGGCCTCGACCACGGCCCTGCAGACGTCGTTCTGGTAGATCGCGCCCATCACGAAATCGTCGGTCATCACCATGCCCTGGTAACCCCACTTCTGGCGGATGACGCCATCGACGACGCGCTTCGAATGCGACGCGGCGCGATCGGGATCGACAGCCGTCAGCGTGACATGGCCGACCATCAAGGCACTGCGCGAATGCGACAGCACTTCGCGGAACGGGAGCCAGTCGGTCACCTCCAGCTCCCTGACCGGCGTATCGAGATTGGCGCTGAAATGATGGGTGTCGGTGCGCACGCGGCCGATGCCGGGGAAATGCTTCAGCGTGGCGCCGACGCCTGACTCTTCCAGCCCGCGGACATAAGCGCTCGCGATCGCGCTGACGACGGCGGGATCGGTCGCGATCGCACGCTGGCCGATCAGCGTGTGGAAATCGAGGCGGTTGCGCCGCGCCGGCGGCTTGAGATCGAGCACCGGCGCGAGGTTGAGGTTGACGCCCAACCCTGAAAGCTCGCGGCCATGGATGCGGCCGAACTCTTCCGCCTTGGCCTGCTGCTCGTCGGGTGCAAGCCCGGTGAGGGTCGCGAGCGCCGGCACTTTGGTTAGTGGCGGCGCGAGATGCCCGACGATGCCGCCCTCCTGGTCCGCGGCGACGACGAGCGGCGGCAAGCCTGCGGCGCGCCGCTTGTCCTGAAGCGCCGCGATCTCGCCCCGCAGCGTCTCGACCGTCCGTCCCCGGATGTTGTGGCGGGTGACATAGACGCCACCGATCAAGCCTTGCTCGGCGAGGCGCGCGACCTCAGGGAAGGAGGAATAGCCGACCATGAAGTGGGGGCCGAGCTGGCGCGCTTCGGCCGCGCTCGCGGCAAGCACATCGTGCTTGCGCAGCTCGAACTTCAGATGCGCGGCCGACATCAGGGCCGGCGGCAGGCACCAGAGCACGACGAGCAGCTTGCCCGCAATCGTGCGCCAACGTCCCCGGCGCAGCAGAACCATGACGATCACGATGCTTGCGACGACAAGCACGATGTTTCCGGTGCCACGCAGCACCAGCAGATAGGGATCGTTCTTGTTCGCGGCCGCGAATGCGACGAGCGGCGCGGCAAGCCAGAGCAGGATGAGACCGATGCGATGAAGGAGTTGCATGATGCGTCACGCCCAAAATGATGAACGCATCGCACCTATCAGCGCGACTGAAGCTGCGCGAGGGGCAAAAGCGTAGCTGCACGAAAACTGCAAAAGACTCCTGAAACCGTGCAGACGACGGTCCCGGCTTCTGCACAAGAGCCGTTCAGACTTCGTGATGCCACCCATCACGAAAGGTCTTCAGGACATGACGAGCCTGACTTCGACGATCGCAGCCGAAATCCATCCGATCAGGCATTCCTCGATTCCGGCCAAGGTCGGCCTTGCGCTGGTGCTGGCCGCGCTCGCCGACTGGCTGTTCTACGGCCAGCGGATCGGGCTGTCGCTGACACTGTTCGCGATCGCTATCGCCTGCGTCTCGGTGTTCTTCAATCATGCGACCCTGGACCTGCGGCGCACCATGATCGGCGCGTCCATTCTCGGCGCCGGTCTCGTGCCGGCCGTCGAGGAGCTCAACGCGCTGTCCTTTCTGATCCTTCTCGCATCGCTGGCGATTGCACTCCTGCTCACGACCAATCCGGAGACGACCGAACTTGCCGAGCGCGCCCGCGCGCTGCGTAACCTCCTCCTGCTCGGCCCCTTCAGGTTCTTCCTCGATGCGCTCCAGGTCTTCAACATGTCGGGGTTCACCCGGGGCATCGCGCTCTGGCTGATGCCTGCCGTGCTGAGCACCGTCTTCGTCGCACTATTCGCGGCGGCCAATCCGGTGATCGAGCAGTGGGTCTCCCTGCTCAATCCAAAACTTGTGTTCGAATATATCAGCATTCCGCGTGTGCTGTTCTGGGCCACAATGCTAGCGCTGGTCTGGCCGTTCATCCATGTGCGCTGGCGGCGCAAGACCATTGTCATCACCCCCGTCGCCGATGTGCCCGCCCCGCCGCCGCTCCCGTCCCAGGTCTCGGCGGAGTTTCTCGGCCCCTCGACGATCTTGCGCTCACTGATCCTGTTCAATCTGCTGTTCGCGGCACAATCGATTCTCGACGGCATCTATCTGTGGGGCCACGTCGCACTGCCAACCACCATGACTTATGCCGCCTACGCCCATCGCGGCGCCTATCCGCTGATCGCGACCGCGCTGCTCGCCGCCGCCTTCGTGCTGGTGGCGATGCGTCCGGGTGGACCGGCGGAGAAGTCCAGCGTGATCCGGCCGCTGGTCTATCTCTGGGTCGGGCAGAATGTCCTGCTCGTCGCCTCCTCCATCCTCCGCCTCGATCTCTATGTCGACATCTACATGCTGACCTATTGGCGGATCGCGGCCTTCATTTGGATGGGGCTGGTGGCGCTCGGGCTGATCCTGATCATGGCCCGCATTGCGCTCGACCGCTCCAACCGCTGGCTCGTCGGCGCCAATCTGATCGCACTGACGATCGTGCTGTATGGCTGCTCGCTCGTGAACTTCGACGCGTTCATTGCCGACTATAATGTCGCCCACAGCCGTGAAGGTTCGGGCAAAGGCCTATCGATCGATATCAATTATCTTACGCAACTTGGACCACAGGCGTTGCCGGCGATCGAGCAGTTGATCTCGCTTCGTCCCGACATGGTATACATAGTTGGTCTTGCCGGGGCGCGTGATCGGCTTGTAGAAACACAACGGCTGGATATGGCTTGGCGAGCCTTGGGCTTTCGAAGCTGGCGACTGCAACGGAAGCTCGACGCGCAATCCACCAGCCAACCCAGCCAATCGGCAGGATGAAGCGGAGAATTTCTTGGCGCATCGCATTCTCATCGTCGACGACGAGAGCCATATCCGCGAGGTCGTCCGCGTCGCGCTGAAGAAGGCCGGCATGGACGTGATCGACGCCCGTGACGGCAAGGAGGCGCTCGCCCGCTTTGCCGCCGACAAGCCCGATCTGATCGTGCTCGACATCGGCATGCCCGAGTTCGACGGCCTCGACGTCTGCCGCGAGATCCGCAAGAGCTCTGACGTGCCGATCCTGTTCCTATCGGCGCGCGACGAGGAGATCGACCGCATCCTCGGCCTCGAGATCGGAGGCGACGACTACGTGACCAAGCCGTTCAGCCCGCGCGAGCTGGTGGCGCGGGTCAACGTCATCCTGCGCCGCCTCAGCCCGCGCCATGGCGAGGCCAAGGCAAGTCCCGCCGCGCTGTCGCAAGGCGGCCTGCTGATCGATCCCGAGCAGCATGTCGCGACCTTTGCAGGCACACAGCTCAAGCTGACCGCGATCGAGTTCGGCATCCTGCGCGCGTTCCTGACCCGGCCAACCTCGGTGTTCAACCGCGAGCAGCTGATGCGGGCGGCGTATCAGCTCAACATCCAGGTCTCCGACCGCACCATCGACAGCCACATCCGTAACATCCGCGCCAAGCTGGCCGTGCTGAATTGCGAGAACGTGATCGAGACCATCCACGGCGTCGGCTTCAAGCTCGGCCGCTGCGAGCGAGAAGCATGAGCGCGGCGCCGGACAAATGGCGGCCATCACTCACGCTGGTGATCTTCACGGTGCTCGCGACCGTCGGCGTGCTGCCGCTGGTCGGCCTGTTCTTCTTCCGCCTCTACGACAACCAGCTGATCCGCCAGACCCAGGCCGAGCTGATCGCGCAGAGCCGCGTGCTGGCGACGATCTATGCGCAGGAGGTTACCTCAAGGCTCGACAGCGGCCTCACGCTCGGCGCCGAGGTACCGCCCAACGTGCTGCCCGATCCCGGCGACCAGGTCACCCCGATCCGTCCCGCGCTCGATCTCACCGCCAACGACCTGCTGCGGCGGCGGCCGGATGCGCTCGCCGCGTCGCAGCCGCCACAGCCCGCTTTTGTCGAGATCGGCGCAAGGCTGACGCCGATCATCCGCGAGACCCAGAAGGTGACGCTGGCGGGCTTTCGCATCCTCGATCCGCAGGGCGTGGTGATCGCCGGGCGGCAGGAGGTCGGGCAATCGCTCGCGCATATCGAGGAGGTCGCGGACGCACTGCATGGGCAATACCGCGCCACCTTGCGCAACCGCGTGCCGGACAAGCCGCCGCCGCCGATCTATTCCTTCAGCCGCGGCCTCGGCGTGCACGTGTTCTCGGCGATGCCCGTCATCGTCAACAACCGCGTCGCAGGGGTGATCTACACCACGCGGACGCCGAGCAACATTTTTGACCACCTCTACCAGGAGCGGGCCAAGTTCGTCCTGGCAGGACTGGCGGTGATCCTTGGCACGATCGCGATCGGCCTCGTCTTCTCGCGCACCATCACGCTGCCGATGCGGGAGCTGATCGATCGCGCCGCGCGGATCGGCCGCGGCGACCGCGAGGCATTTCAGCCGCTGCGGCATTACGGCACCCGCGAGTTCGCCCAGCTCTCGCACAGCTTCCTCGGCATGGCGGAGCAACTGGCGCGGCGCTCCGACTATATCGCGACGTTCTCGGCCCACCTCACCCACGAGCTGAAATCGCCGCTGACCTCGATCAAGGGCGCGGCCGAGTTGTTGCAGGATTCCTTCCAGGGCAAGGCCGAGGGCCTCACGCCGGCCGAGCAGAACACGTTCATCGCCAACATCCTGTCCGACACCCAGCGACTGGAAGCGATGGCGCAGCGGCTGCGCGAGCTCGCGCGCGCCGAAAGCCTGCCGCAGAACGAGCGCACGGAGCTGGCGCCCGTCATCGCCGACCTCAGGAGCCGGTTTCCGCAAAGCTCCATCGAGGCCAGCGGCAGCCTCGACCGGATGATCGGCATGTCCGGCGAAAAGGCGCTGATTGTGCTGTCGCACCTCGCCGACAACGCGATGCGGCACAAGGCGAAGTCGATCCGGCTGAAGGCGGTGGATGAGGGGACGACCCTGCTGCTGACAGTGAGCAATGACGGTGAATCGATCTCGGCCCCGAACCGTGACAGGATCTTCGATGCCTTCTTCACCACCCGCCGCGACCAGGGCGGCACCGGGATGGGGCTGGCGATCGCGCGCGCGGTAATGGCGAGCCATGGCGGCTCGATCAGGCTCAGGCCGACCGGCGACGGCGTCGCCTTCGAGCTGCAATTCCCTGCGGCCTAGATCGCGAACACCCAGGCGGCGACGATGGTGCCGATGGTGACAAGACCCGCAATGGTCCAGCCGGCGGCATATTCAAGTTCGGGATGACCGGTCGCCCGCATGATCTCGGTGGGATCGGCGGTATGCTTGTGTGCCATGACTGCCTCGCACGTGTTTCCCCGTGTCATGGATAAGTCGCATCGGCCGGCAAAAGGTTCCGTCACGGAAACGCGAGCAAACAAAAACTGCGAAAACAACTCCATGCACAGTAGGCGGCCCAATCCGGCCTGAGGCGCGGTCGCGCCACGCAAATGCTTGAACGACCGGTGCAAAACGGCCGCTTTGCGCAATGCGTGCGCGGCCGGCGTCTTGCCTTCCGAATCCGGTTGCATGCTAGATTGGCGCACGCAATCCAGGCAGGAGGACAGCATGGCCGACAACAAGGCAAAGCGGGGCAGCGCGGATCGGGCGCTGATCGCCCTCACCGAGACATACGAAGTCGCCTACTGGTCGAAGAAGTTCAAGGTGACGCCGGCCAAGCTGAAATACGCCGTCAAGAAGGTCGGCCACTCCGCCAAAAAGGTCGAGGCGTACATCAAGCTCCAGAAGCACCGCGCCTCCGACAAGAGCCGGATTGCGCTCAGCGAGGCCTATGAGGTCCGCTACTGGTCGAAGAAATTCAAGATCACTCCCGCCAGGCTGAAGGCCGCCGTGGCCGCCGCCGGCCATTCCTCCAGGAAGGTGGAGGCTTATCTCGCCGCGCAGAAGGCCGCGAAGAAGAAAAAGGCCAAGAAGGTCGCCAAGAAAACTAAGAAGACAACGACGAAGAAGGCCGCCTGAGGACGGCGCTACCTCTCTCGCAGTTCTCTCGCAACGCACACGGCCGCACGCCGGCCGTGGCGTTGCCCTCGACTCCTCCTGAGATTGCACGTTAATCTTCCCACCATCCGCCGATTTCCGGCGGCATTGCTGCATTTGCGAGCCGGGCGGCCACGACGCCGCGAGGCAGAAGACATTTTCAGGGGAAGCACGCGATGCGTTCGCTGTTTGCGCGGCTGCACCGGCGTTACGGGCCCAGGATTTCGGGGGCGGAACGCCAGCGCCGGGTCAAGGACAAGCTCGCCCTTCAACCCGCCCCGCCCTCGGTCCGCTCACCCACCGCGCTCCGCGCGCTGGCGGTGCGGCGCCCGAAGGTCGCGATCATCGGCGGCGGCTTCGCCGGCCTGATGGCGGCATCCGAGCTCGTCGCGCATTGCGAGGTGACACTGTTCGAGGCGCGCGACCGCTTCGGCGGCCGGGTTTTCAGCAAGCGAAAGCCGAGCGGGATCGTCGAGGCCGGCGGTGAGCTGATCGGCTACAACCATCCGCTCTGGCTGCGATACGCCAGGCAGTTCGAGCTCGGCCTGTCCGTCATCACCTCTGACACCAATTTCGACGCGCTCGAGCTCGACATGCCGCTGTTTCTCGACGGCCGCAAGCTGACCGAAGGCCAGATGAAGCGGGTCTATCGCGAGATGGACGACGCCTTCGACAAGTTCAGCCGTTGGGCCGGCAGGGTCGACCCGTACAAGCCCTGGCGCGCCAAGGGCGCAAGGAAACTCGACGCCAGGACGATTGCAGAGTGGATCGCCAGCCTCGACTGCTCCGAACTCACCAGGCACGCGCTCGAGGAGCAGTTCTCCAACGACGCCGGCCAGCCGACCACCCAGCAGAGCCTTCTCGCCAACCTCGCCGTCGTCGCCGGCGGACGGATGAAGAACCAGATCGATGCCTTCTTCACCCAGACCGAAACCCTGCGCTGCTCGGAAGGCAATCAGGAACTGGCCATTCGTCTTGCGAAGGACATCGGAGACAAGGGCGCCCACACCCACCTCTCGACGCCGGTACGCGCCATCCGCATCGAGGACGAAGGCGTGACCCTCGAATTTGGCACACGCTCCCCCTTCACCGCCGATTATGCCGTGCTCGCGATACCCCCGAGCCTGTGGCCGGACTCGCCCCATGCCAGGATCGCAATCACACCCCATTTGCCGCACGACTATTACGTCTCGATGGGGACGGCGGTGAAATATCTCAGCCCGCTCAAGAAGCGGTTCTGGATCGGCGAGGGCCTCGCCCCGACGGCCATCTCGAACCGGTTCGGCGTCACCTGGGAAGGCACCGACAACCAGATCGCCCCGCCGGAGCGTCCGGTCGAGCTCAGCCTGTTTGCCGGCGGCGACGTCGCGGCGGACGCGCTCAAGCACTATCAGCCCGGCAACCAGACGCAGGTCGACGCGTTTTATGCGCAGCAGATCGGCAGCGTCTACAAGGGTTATGTCGCGCATCTGGCCGGCGCGCCCGAGTTCATGGCCTGGCCGCGCGACGAATGGACCGCCGCCGGCTATTCCTGTCCCGCTCCCGGGGAGGTCTGCCGCGCCGGGCCGCTGCTGGCCAAGGGGTTTGAGGACCGCCTGTTCTTTGCCGGCGAGCACACCTGTTTCGCCTATTTCGGCTACATGGAAGGCGCGCTCCAGTCCGGCCAGACGGCGGCGGCTGCGATCTTCAAGGCCATGGGCCGGCAGCCTCAAGCGCATGGCGCTGCCAGGACCGGCAATTCTGTCATAGGCTCGGGTCGCCTTGCGGCATCGAAGCCATGATCGGAGAGGAGCGACGCGAATGACATTCACGACATGGTCACGATCCAGGATTGGGGCCTGCATCGTCTCAGCTCTCGTTCTTGCCGGCGGTGCCAACATTGCCGGTGCCTCCGGCGCCGCGCCCGGAAAGGTCTCGGGCTCGACGGCCATCGCACTCGCGGGCGTGATCGCGCCGCTGTCGCCGATCCTGTCCGGCGCCGAGAAAAAGGCGGTCGCGATGCTGTTCGCCGCCAACAGCAACATTCCCTACAAGAGGCCGATCGTCGTGACCGCCGATCGCATCGTCTGCCGCACCGGCAATGTCGACATCACCGTGCGCAATTGCGAGGTGACCTTCGGCACGAAGACCCGGACCGTGAACGGCTCGACGGCCAATGAAATTTTCGCGACCGAAGCGCTCGCCGGCATTCCACCTGACGGCGCGGCGGGATCGAACTTCGAGAGCCTGAGCAGACTGAGCTGCACGATCGACCCCAATGCGATCCGCCGGAAGGACGGCAGCGGGGCGGACTGCACGTTCCAGCCGGGGAATTGAGCCGCGCATGGGGGAAGAAACCGGGTGCCGTGAAATCGCCTCAGACGACCTAACTAATAAGGCGAATTGAAAAGACAGGCCAAACGCGCGAGCCCATATCGGGGGCGCAGGGCCGGCACCAACATGAAGAATTATCTCGCATTTTTCCTCCTTCTGAGCGTAACGGCAGCATCCGCACACGGCCTGTTGCCGGCGCGGCTGACGACGCCGACCGATCTTGTCCGCGTGGGCCTCACCGACAATGACACAACGGCCGGCGGCACCGCGCGGCTGTGCGAGCAGGTCTCGTTCGCGCGGGGGCTGCGCTATGGCGACAGCGAAGCCAACGTGCTCGACGTCGCCACCAGCAACGAGACCAAGGCGGACACGCCCCGGCCCGTGCTGCTGTTCGTGGCCGGCGACACCTTTACCGGCGACCGCGGCGCGCCGGACCTGTCCCGCGAGATCCAGGACCAGGCGATGTGCTTTGCCGCGCGCAACGGCATGATCGGCGTGCGCGTCAGCTATCGCCTGGCGCCCTCGGCGACCTGGCCGATGGGCGCGACCGACGTGGCGGCGGCGCTGTCCTGGGTTCACGGCAATATCGACCTGTTCAACGGCGACGCCCGCGAGATCGTCGCGGTCGGCTACGGCGCCGGCGCCTTCCACGTCGCCACCTTGCTGGCGCATCCCGAGCTTCAGACCGACCGCGCCGATGTCGCCGCCGTGATTCTGGTCTCGGGAATCTACCGTGCGGGCAAAGACGCCAGCGACAACGAGAAGGCCTATCTCGGCCTCGATGCCACCCAATACGACAAGCGATCGGTCTTTCCCGGCATCCTCAACGTCGACGTGCCGATCGTGCTGGCCTGGGCCGCGGACGATTCCGCTGGAATCGTGAAACAGGGCGAGACCCTGAAGAAGACCCTCTGCGGCGCCGGCCATTGTCCGCGCGCCACATTGCTGCGCAGTCGCGACGGTATCGCGGCGGCATTCGGGCTCGATGGTTCCGGCGATAGTCTAGCGGAGCCGACACTGCTGCTGGCGAAGCAGCTCGAGGCGCGGGGGCTGCCGTAGCGGGGTTGCGGCGACGCGACAGCCATCTATCCCCATCACCCTGAGGTGGCCGCTTCTTCGGCCACCCTCGGAGGGCGACGGGGGTAGATGCACGGCACGTCAGTACGCTTGCCGTTTCGATCCGGCCAATAAGAAGCTCCGCCCAGCCACACGATCGCCAAACGCTTGACCTAGATCAACTCGCCTTGGTGCGGACTGAGCCGACCTCGTTGGGGGCCAACGACAAGGTATCGAGCATGCGCGTCACCGGCAGACTGCTGTTCGTCTTGATCGCCGCGCTCGCCTCGCTGGGGGCGATGTCGGAGCAACGCACAGACCAACCGGCGAGCGACAAGGAAATCCGCATCGGCAATGTCATGCCGTATTCGGGACCGCTGTCGGAGTTCGGCGCGATCGGCCAGGCGGAGGCCGCTTATTTCGACATGGTCAACGCGCGCGGCGGCATCAACGGCCGCAAGATCCGCTTCATCACGCGCGACGACAATTCCGATCCCACGACCGCGCTGGAGCTGACGCGCAACCTGGTCGAGAAGGACGACGTGCATCTGATGTTCGGCTCGTTCGGCACGCCGGGCAATATCGCCACGCGCTGGTATCTGAACGAGAAGAAAATCCCGCAGCTGTTCGTCGCCTCCGGCGACGAGGAGCTGAGCCAGGCCAAGGCGTTTCCATGGACCATGGGCTGGCAGCCGTCGTACCGCGCGGAGGGACGCATCTACGCCAATTACATCCAGGCCTATTACCCCCGGAAGAAGATCGTGGTGCTCTGGCAGAACGACCAGTTTGGACGCATGCTCTACAAGGGCATCCAGGAAGGCCTCGGCGATATGAACCGTCTGGTCCTCGTCGACATCGCCTTCGACATCAACGACGAGCACCTCGACGGACACGTCTCGATCCTCAAGCGCGCTGGTGCCGACATCTTCGTGTTTCTCGGCGTGCCCTCGACGGCCGCCAAGGTGATCAAGCTGGCGTCGTCGCTGAAATGGCGCCCGGTCTTCATCGTCAACGACGCCTCCGCCTCGATCGCCAATGCGATGGCGCCGGCGGGCCTGGAGAATTCGGCCGGCGTGATCTCGGCGGCATTCCTGAAAGACCCGAGCGATCCCGCATGGAAGGACGATCCCGCCATGAAGGACTGGTTCGGCTTCATGGACAAGTATCATCACGTCGAAAGCACCAACAACAGCGCCGCTCTCTACGGCTATGCCGCAGCCGAAGCGCTGACGCAGGTGCTGAAGCAATGCGGCAACGATTTCTCGCGCGACAACATCATGCGGCAGGCGGCGTCGATGAAGAGCTATCAGCCCTCCGTTGCGTTGCCGAATATCAGGATGAATACCTCGCCGAACAGCTATCTGCCAATCAGGCAGATGCGGCTGGTGCAGTTCGACGGGCGGTCGTGGCAGCCGTTTGGGGATGTGATCGAGACGGCGTTCACGGAGGGGGCGGCAAGGTGAGGTGACTCACCGAGCACGTTACCGGCTTGTGCGGGTGCTCGGCGCTGCACTGTATCGACGGAGGAGGTGCACTCCCTCCCCCGCTTGCGGGGAGGGCTGGAGAGGTCATAGGAGCAACCCAATATTTTTTTGGTGAAGAAGTGGACCTTGGCGAGGCGCCGCCGGAGCGCTTTCATTTCCTGGTCGAAATGGAGGGCGGTTCGGCCTTGGCCGGAGTGGGCTCGTCGTCCCCGGCCTCCACCTCTTTCACGTTGAGTTCTGCATCCGTGGGCACCTGACAATGGATGAGATTGCAGTAAGCGACAGCAGCAACGGCGCCATATGCGACGAGTTTGTAGACCTCGACTTCTCCAACCTTTAGCTCAACGGGGCCGATCCTTCCCAGCTTCCCGATTTTGATCTTTCCATCCAGCAGAGAGACTGTGACCAATGCTTCCTTACTGGCTGCCGGAAGGGTCGGAAGGGCTGGGGCTACGGCTCGTCCGGCTATAGATGCTGTGAGGGCAGGGCTATTGGCGGCGAACATTTGCAATACCGTGCGCGGATCAGTTCCTTTCAAGAGGGATTGGGTGACGGGGGGCTGGTGGCTCAGCAATGCCGTCGAAAACCTGCTCGCTGTAACGATCTCATGCACTAAAGCCGCCGATGGTCGGATTATTCCTTTAATGCTGGGCGCTTGTTTGACCAAGTTCCAAGCCGCCGGTGCCTGAGCATCAGCTGCAGTGCCTGACACAGCTAAGCAGATCAGGAACGTCGCAAAGAGCTTACGCATTGGCGTCGCCTCGAAATGGTTTGCCCGCAATAAACCATTTTCCACGAAATTCGGCCTGAATGGAAGATATTCACAATGGTAATCAGCGGTTGTGCGTGGGGGGTGGCGGGTATTACCTCGGCTTTGCGGCATTAGAAATGAGTGAAGCGTTCGGCGAGAACAGGAGGTCAGCGGTGTCTGACCAGGTCGATAGGAGTGAAAATCTAATCGAGGTCGTGCGGCACAACGGCGACTTCAGCAGGCACTACGGGCCTTGGCTGGGTGCTCTCCTGTGTTGGGCCAAGCGAGACCTGAGACGGGGTGGGGTGACAGTCCCTCCGCGCTGAGACACTGCCCGCATTGAGAGATCACCCCACCCCGCTCGCGCTGTGCGCGATCGACCCTCCCCCTCCAGGGGAGGGTAAGAAAGCCCCTCACGCCGGCTTCAACGAGGCCAACGCACTCTCCAGCATCGCGCGCACCCTTGCCGCATCGCCGGACTTCACCACCGCGGGATCGAGATAGAGCTCCAGCCCCGGTGCGCGCTCGGTGATGACGCCGCTTCGCTCGGCCGCCGCGTCGTTCAGCGCGTCGACCGAATACGGAATGATTTCGCGGCTGATGCCCTTCATCGTGATCGCCGGCAGCGCGTGCGCGCGGACAATATCGCTGACGAGCGCAAACGTCTCGTAGCTCAGCACGATGCCGCCGGGCTCGGCGATCGATTGCAGGCGCGCGGCGAGGTTCGCTTCCGCACCGATGATGGTGTAGTCCATGCGGTCGCTGCTGCCGAAATTGCCGACATTGCAATAGCCGGAATTGATGCCCATGCGCGAGCGGAACGGCTGCTCGATGCCGGAGGCCCGCCATTTCGCATTGAGCTCGGCAAGACGCTGCTGCATCCGCCAGGCCATCTGGAGACAGGCCTGCGCATCGGTGCGGTCGCCCTTGGTCTCGGGATCGCCGAAGAAGATCAGCATGGCGTCGCCGATGAACTTGTCGATGGTGCCGCCATACTCATGCGCGATCGCCGACATCTCGGTGAAATATTCATTGAGGAGCTGGGTCAATTGCTCCGGCTGGAGCCGCTCCGCGGTCGCGGTGAAGTTCTGGATGTCGGAGAAGAAGATGGTGAGCTTCTTGCGCTCGGTGTGGATGGTGACGTCCTTCTGACCGGAGAAGATGCTCTTGTAGACCTGCGGCGGGATGTAGCGCGAGATCTTCATAGAGAGTGCAGCCAGGAAGTCGTTGGCGGATTCGAGTTCCTTGTTCATGCCCTTGATGCGGCGCGCCTGACGGCGCTGCAGCGACAGGAACGACAGCCCGCTGCCGGCAGCGATCAGAAAATAGGCCAGGAGAAACTTGAAGGAGAAGATGTTGGCGGCGATCGGCTGGGCGATGATCACCTCCTGGATGCCGCGGACATCCCCGACCTTCCAGTCCTTCTTCGGGCTTTCGGGGTGGCTGTTGTGGCAACTCACGCAGGCGGGCCCCATCGTAACGGGCGCGACCAGCCGAACCTTGTCGGAAAACAGCGAGGTCTCGGTGTCCAGAATCTTCTGCTCGGGATCCCGGCGAAGCGCATCGAGCGCGTCCTTCTCGAACTTGTCGAGCTGGTGTGCGGCGCGGTTCTGGAACGGGAAATCCGAGACGAAGCGGTAGGTGATGTTCTCCTGCTGCGCGCCGATCACGCGGCCAAGCTCGAGCGACAGCGTCGCAGGGATCGGGATCGCGCCGGGAACCGACTCGTAATTGTGCACGACCCTGGTCGTGCCACCAGGGTTGGCGAGGATGCGCCCGACCACGTTGGAGGCGTAATAGCTGCGCACACTCGTGATTACCGAATTGAGATCAATCGCCTGCCGGCGCAACGCGGTTTTGCTGAGCTCGGTCAGGTCCAGCCACACCGCGAGGGGCAGAGCGAGCAGCAGGAACGCGATCACGGCACCGGTCAGGAGGCCGCTCTTGCGCTGTTCTTCGGAGATCTCTTGTTTCACTCTGTGGCTCCGTTGTGTGCGATCTCGTCGCGAACTCCCGGGATTCGCGGCAAGCGGCGGCACTGAGCCGATAAACGCAGACCCGCGCAACCCCATTTTAATGGTGGTCGCGGCAAACCGCTTTTCGTTTCATGACGAATGTTTAAGATCGATATTAACCTGCATTCACCCCGCCGGGAGATCCTCCGAATGACTGACACCATCCGCATCAGGCGCTTCAACGCGCGGCCCGTGATCGTGCCGATGAATTTGCCGCTGAAAACCTCGACCGGGGCGGTGGCAAAAGCACCGCTGGTGCTGATCGACTGCGAGACCGACCAGGGCGCGGTCGGACATGCCTATCTGTTCTCGATCACGCCTTCTGCGTTGAAGCCGCTGACTGCGATGGTCACCGAAATGTCGGAGCTGCTCACAAGCGACGAACTGCTGCCGTTCGAGATCGAGCGCAAGCTGACCCAGCGTTTTACGCTGCTTGGGCTCGCCGGCCTGCAGCGGCTGGCGCAATCCGGCATCGACATGGCGGCCTGGGATGCGCTGGCCAAGAGCAAAGGCCTTCCGCTTGCCCGCCTGCTCGGCGGCGCACCGAAGCCGGTGCGGGCGTACAATTCGAAAGGGCTCGGCATCATGCCGGCGGGCGCCGCGGTGGAGGAGGCGCACAGATTGCTGGCCGAGGGCTTCCACGCCGCGAAGATCCGCGTCGGCCGCCCCGATGCGCGGGAGGATCTGGCCGTCGTGCGCGCGGTGCGCAAGGCCGTCGGCGACGATGTGACTTTGATGTGCGACTACAACCAGGCGCTGACGGTGACGGAAGCCATTCGCCGCGGCGAGATGCTCGACGACGAGGGCCTGACCTGGATCGAGGAGCCGATCCGCCACGACGACTATGCCGGCAACGCCCGCATCGCGGACGCGCTGCGCACGCCGGTCCAGATCGGCGAGAATTTCGACAGCGCCTTCTCGATGCAGACCGCGCTATCGGCCGAGTCCTGCGACTACGTGATGCCTGATGTTCAACGGATCGGCGGCGTCACCGGCTGGCTCCGCGCGGCCGCGCTGGCGCACGCGGCCGGCATCGAGATGTCGACGCATCTGTTCTCGGAGGTCAGCGCTCATCTGCTTTGCGTGACACCGACCGCGCACTGGCTGGAATATGTCGACTGGGCCGACGCCGTGCTCTCGACGCGGCTGAAAATCAAGGACGGCTTTGCGCTGCCGGGCGATGAGCCCGGCAACGGCATCGCGTGGGATGAGGCCGCGATCGCCAAATATCTCGTCACATAAAGCCGCCACCTACACCCGGACAGCGGCAATCATGCTCAGCTCGACCGGAGCGCCCCGCGGCAGTTCGGCGACGCCGACGGACGTCCGCGTGTGACGACCGCGATCGCCGAGGCGTTCGACCAGCCGGTCGGAGGCACCGTTCATGACTTGCGACTGCTGGGTAAACCCAGGCGCCGAGGCGACGTACCCCACGAGCTGCAGGACCTGGACGATCCTGTCGTCTCCGCCCGTTGCGTGGTTGATGGCCGCGATGCAGAGATCGGCGCAGAGGCTGGCCGCCTCCTGCGCCGCCGCGACATCGACATTTGCGCCGACCTTGCCCGCATACAGCAGGTCTTCGCCACGACGCGGCAGCTGGCCGCTGACATACGCAATTCCGCCATGGATGATCACCGGCAGGTAGTTGCCGCCGGGCTTGTTCACACTGCTCATCTCGATCACCTGTCTTCTTTTCTCATTGCCGTGGTGGGCGGCCGGACAATGGCAGGCGAGGAGTCGCGGATCAAGGCTGCGAAGCTCTCGCCCTGCATTGCGCAGCGGCGGCCAGCGCGATAACGACCTCCATGACCACGTGGCGACCTCACCCTCATATCCGCGTCGTCGCGATCGGCCTGCATTGGCGGGACGGGCGGCTGCTCGCGGCCGAGGTCCGCGACGATGCCGGGCGACTCAAGGGCGTGCGTCCGCTCGGCGGCGAGATCGAATTCCGCGAGAACTGGCGGCAAGCCTTGATGCGCGAATTCAACGAAGAGCTCGGCATCGACATCACCATCACCGGCGAGCCGCTGGTGATGGAGAACATCTTCGTGCACGAGGGCGCGACCGGACACGAGGTGATGTTCATCGCGGAGGTCGCGTTTCCGCAGGGCGCGTTCAGCGGCCAGGACCGCATCGACTTCCGCGAGAACAACGGCGAAGAGATCGTGGCGCGCTGGTTCGACCTCGCCGATCTCGACATCGCGGGCGGACCGAGCCTCTATCCGACCGGGTTGAAGGACTTGCTGCGCGGGAGATGGACCTAAATAGGTCGCTACCTCCGCGTCGTCATTGCGAGCGCAGCGAAGCAATCCAGACTGTCACCGCGGAAAGATTCTGGATTGCTTCGCGGAGCCTGTCATCCGGCCCGCCGGAGGCGGGACCGGGTGGCTCGCAATGACGGAGTGTGGAGCAGCGATGCGGCTGACCCGCCAATTACCACGCCTCCGCGCCGGGGATCTTCCTGCGCACCGCCATGCGCTGGATCCAGATGCAGCGGCGGACCGATCTGTTGGAGCGGCCGACGGCGGAGATTCCCTCGCCGGCCTGAAGCAGCGGCGCCACGCTCTCGCGCAGCGCACGGCAGCGCTGGAGCTCGGCCTGCCAATCGATGATCGCGGCGTCGGCGCGCGAGGCGATCAGTGCTGACATGGCCAAGCCAAGACGGACGGCAAGACAGACTGCAAGACAGCTCACCCGCATCATCCGCATCCCATTCCAGCGACAATTCCACCGCGCCCTTGCGCGCGTCCCGTTGCTGCGACTCTTGTGGTCTTGTGACATGGACCACATTTGCGACCATCTTAAGGTTGTACGATGATACAGCATAACCGAAGCCGGGTAGACCGGCGCCGCACACTTCATTTTTGATCATCTCATTTTCGAGCACGCAGCCGAAGGAGGCAATGCTTCGCCCGGTTCGCAAGGCCCGCTCATTTCACGATCGTCCGCCTTGTCCGAACCATAAGTTGAAAATCACGATCAGTTCACGCAGGTCCGTTCAACCTTTGGCTCGACCAACGATTTAAGGCTGCTCGACATTCTCAATGAGCACGCGCGCATCACCGCGCGTGAACGAATCGTCATGCCCGGCACCGGGCACATCGCGAGATGCGATCGGGATTGCGACGCCCGAGAGCAACGGACTCATCTGCCCGGACGGCCGGCCCGGGGAAATGCCGGCATCGACAGTTGCAGCATCACGAGGGATCACCATGGACGAGCCCAAATCACTCAGCAATGCCTTCACGAAAACCGCGAATTTCTCCATCCACCAGGTCGACAACGTGTTCGATGCTGTCGCAAAGCCGGCAGCGGCGGCGGCCGCCCACCCTGTCGCACCGCCGATCACCTTGCCGCCCATTCTCGGTCCGCTGTCGGCCTTTACGGGCACGTTCACGGGACAGGGGTTCAATACGATCTTCCGGCCCGAAAGCGCGACGACGCCGACGCCGATGCCGGGGCCGGTCAACACGACCGATCCGGCCGACAACGTGCTGGAGCTGAATCTCACCGACGAGACGCTGTCCTTCTCGAACAATCTCGGCTCGATTCCCAATCGCGGCACGGGAACGCAGGCGGACGCGTTCCTGAACGGCGTGCCGTATCTCCAGACCATCAACGACGTCACCACCGGGACGCCCGTCGGCATTCACTTCGAACCCGGCATCTGGGTGGCGGTGCCCGCCACCAACATTCCGAACGAGCCGTTCACCGTTGCGCGCATGGCCTCGATCCCGCACGGCACGACGATCACCGCGCAAGGCACCGCGCTGCCGCCCGTCGCCGGCAAGCCGACCATCGCGGCGATCGACATCACGCCGTTCCTCGGCGGCAATCCGGGCGCCAAGATCACATTCCAGAACCAGACCGCAGCCAACAAGACGACGCGAAGACTGCCGCAGGATCTGACCGCGCTGATGGCCTCCGGCAAGCTGACCCAGGCCATGATCACTGATCCCAACACGGTGCTGCGCAATCAGATCGCGCATCAGACCATCACCCAGACCATCGTCATCGAGACCTCGACGAAGCCCGGCACGCCGCTCTCAGGCGGACCTTTGCCGGCGATTGCCTCGCCCGGACCTCATCCCACTGCGCCGAATTTTGCGGGCGGCACCGCGAACATCGCCTTCCTCGAGGGGCAGCCCAATCCGCCGCCGGGCGGCGGCAGCGCCAACGCCAACGCCTTCCAGATGGACGCGGTATTCTGGATCGAGACAGTGGTCTACGACATCGACGTGCCGGCGCTGCCGCCGGGATCGCCGCCGGTGATCCTGCAACCGCGCCAGAAGAGCAAGGTGCCGCTGGTTCCGAGCTTCGTCGCCGCGATCCCGTTCGTGCCCGGCAAGGGCTTCAAGGGCGGTCATGTCAGGGTGGCGACGACGCAGATCCAGTACTCGCAGAAAGTCATGCTGGATTTCGCCACCCTGACCTGGCCGCACGTCTCGGTCGCATCGCTCGTGCCGGCCGCACCGGTGCCGATCCCGGACCATCTGCTGCCGCTGAGTTGAGCGGGGTCCACGACAGTGTGACGGACGATACACCGCACTCTCTGGACGAGTGCGGTGTATCAGTACTACTATCTATTTGTAATTGATCTGGAGATATTGCACGACCTTTGGAATTTTGAGCGCCTGGGGATTTTTATGGAAGTGATTGAGATCCGCGAGGATGCCGGGCGACAAGACGGCGCCGTGCTGCGGATCGACGGATACGACTATCAGGTCACCGTCACCTCGCCGTTCGACAACGACCAGCGAGAAGAGCTCGACTGGTATTTCGAGGAATATCTGCGGTTTCCCTTTGCCGACCAAGTGCGGGCGCGGCAGGCGGGTGAAAGCATCACTGCCTATGGCGAGGCGCTGTTCGGGCAGTTGTTCGGCAGCCCCGATGCGCGCGAAGCCTATGGTGACCTGAAGAAGCGCGCCTATCCGGACAAGCTCGCGATCGCGGTCATCGGCTCGCCGACGTTTCAGGGACTGCACTGGGAGGCGGTCAAGGACCCGAAGCTGCCGCGGCCGTTTGCGCTCGACGTGCCGATCATGCGCCGCCGGACCGCCGCGCCTCCGCCGCTTGAGGCGGTGCCGGCGAATTCGCCGACGCTCAATCTCCTGGTACTCACCGCACGTCCCGGCGAAGCGCGCGACGTCGGCTATCGCACCATCACCCGGCCCTTGGTCGGCACGCTCCGGCAGGCTCAGTTGCGGGTCGACGTCGATTTCGTTCGTCCGGGGACATGGCAGGCGCTGGTGGAACGGCTGGAGGCGACCACGCAGGACCGGGGCGCCGGGTATTACCATGCCGTCCATTTCGACCTGCATGGCGGGCTGCTGACCTACGACGAGTTTGTCGAGCAGCAGCAAGCGCCGGCGCCGACCGACAGCCTGACCTTGCGCGGGCGCTGGGGGCGTGAGGAGATCGCGCCCTATGAAGGCAGCAAGGCCTTCCTGTGCTTCCAGCCCGAGAAGGACGACCCCACCGGCCTCGGCGAGGCCGAGGAGTTGGCCGGGCTGCTGCTCAAGCACAAGATTCCGATTGCGATCCTGAACGCCTGCCAATCCGGCCGGCAGGTGGGCGCAGAGGAAAGCAGCCTTGCGGCGCGATTGCTCGAAGCCGGCGTGCAAAGCGCGCTCGGCATGGCCTGGTCGGTTACAGTCAGCGCGGCCGAAAAACTCATTCCAAAGCTCTACGGCGATCTGTTTGCGGGGCGGCCGCTCGGATCGGCGGTGCTCGCCGGGCGGCGAATCCTGGCGGCGGAGAAGCGGCGGCAGGCCGCCTACAACGAAACGATCGAGCTGGAGGACTGGCTGCTGCCGGTCACCTACCAGAACCGCGAACCGAAGCTGGCGTTCCGGGAGTTCACGGCCGAGGAAGCCGGCCGCTGGTACACGGAAGCAGCGGAGCGCTCGCCCGAGCCCGTCACCGAATACGGCTTCTTCGGCCGCGATCTCGACGTGCTGCGGATCGAGACCGCGCTCCTGACCCGGCGCAATTTGCTGCTGGTGCAGGGCATGGGCGGCAGCGGCAAGAGCACGCTGTTCAAGCATCTCGCGCACTGGTGGGAGCTGACGGGACTGATCGAGCGCACGTTCTATTTTGGGTGGGACGAGAAGGCATGGACCCGGGCGCAAATCATGCGTGAGGCGGCACCAAAGGTGCTGCCGGCGGATATTGCACGCATATACGACAACATGAGCGAGGCCGCGCAGCAGCAAGCCGTTGCTGCAGCGTTCCGCGGGAAGCGCCACCTCCTGATCCTGGACAATCTCGAAAGCGTGATGGCCGCGCCGCTGGCGATTCCTCACAGCCTGACTGAGAAGGAGCGCGACGAACTCCGCGGTTTTCTAGCGACACTTGCCGGTGGCCAGACCCTGGTTCTGCTGGGCTCGCGCGGGGAGGAAGCGTGGCTCGCAAAGGATACTTTTGCCAAGAATGTCTATCAGCTGGAGGGACTCGATCCCGAAGCCGCATCCGACCTTGCAGATGCAGTTTTGCAGCGTGCCGGGGCACAGCCAAGGCGCGCAGAGAATGCATTCAAGGAATTGATGACACTGCTCGCCGGTTATCCATTGGCCTTGCAGGTCGTGCTGCCGCATCTGGCAACCAAGACGTCGGCTGAGGTGCTCGAAGAGCTGCGGAGCGGCCTTGCCAAAATCGACGTGGCTCCCGGCGCTGATCCGATCGTGGCCCGAACGCAGAGCCTGATGGCATGCATTGATTACAGTCACGGGCATCTCGATCCCGGCGATCAGGCGCTACTCGCGTGCTTTGCGCCGTTTACAGGGGTCATCAATACAGCCTTTCTCGACGGCTATCAGCATCAGCTTGCTGAAGAGCCAGCTCTGGCCGAACTGCCTCTAAAGCGGCTGCGCGAGGTGCTGGAGCGTGCCCTCAGTCTTGGTCTGCTTCAGCGCAATCCGAGGGCTTCCTTCTTGCTACATCCGCAGCCAGCGTTGAGCTGGTTTCTGACCGGCCGTCTCGACGCGGCAGATCAGACAGAGCGGCGTCACGCGATCGAACGAGCCTTCCGCAAGCATTATAATGGCTTCGGTAACGTATTGTGCGACCTCCAAGTGTCCAAGACACCCGAAGAGTATCGGCTAGCACCAATACTCGTCGAACAGGAGTATGCGAATCTTGGGATCGCCCTTCGCTACGCATTGGACCAACATGCGTCGATCGTTACGCCCTACACGGCGCTTTCCAATCATCTGGACTATTTGCAGGATCACACCCGCGGCCGCGAGTTGGCTGAACTGGTGCTTGCCAAGCTTGAACTGCTGCCAAGTGAAGCCATCACCGGTCGAAGCGCGATTCAATTTGCCGGCGTCATCGAGAGCATCGCGACACGTCAACTGGAGTTACGTGAATTCGACCGAGCGCGCACAAGCTACGAAAGGGCACTTGCTATCCTTGATGGAGTCAAAGACTTCGAACCACAACTAGTCGGCCAAGGTCGTGCTGCCATATTTCATCAACTAGGTTCAGTGGCGCTCCGTCAGCGTCGTCTTACTGAGGCCAAGGACTTCTTCGAGAGGGCACTAGAGATCCAGATCGAATTTCGCGATCACAGCGGCACAGCCAGCACATATCATATGCTTGGCAGCGTGGCGGTGGACCGACACAATTTTACGGATGCGGAAGACGCATTTAGGAAAGCGCTAGAAATCAGACTCGAATTTAACGACCGGAAGGAAATTGTCATCACATACAGTGAGCTTGGCAGCTTGGCTTTGATACAGGACCGCCTCATGGAGGCCGAGGAATGGTATAATAAGGCTCTCGCGATCGTGCTCGAATTTGCCAATCGATATCGCCTTTCGCTCGTCTATCACCAACTGGGCGCGGTCGCACACCGTCAACGCCATTACTCGAAAGCGGAAGATGCCTATAGGAAGGCGCTCGCGGTTTCACTTGAATACAAGGATTACCACAGTGCTGCCGCTACCTATCATCAATTAGGCGTGGTCGCGCAGGATCGAGGCCGCCTTGAGGAAGCCGAGAGCGCTTATAACAAGGCGCTGGAGACCTACGTGGCGCTTTCCGAGCGGTATGAACTCGGCGATACTTATCATCAGCTCGGTAGGCTGGCCGAGACGAGGGCGCGTTTCGCCGAAGCTGAAGACGCTTATTGCCAAGCGCTCGCGATCTTCGTGGAATTCGAGAATGAGGTTTCAGCAGGCACCGTTCTCCGGAGCTTCGCACGTGTCTGGAGAATAACAGGCTCGACGAGCATTCCGAATTCCGTCGCGGTCATCCTGAAGATTGAACCTGACAAGGTCACAATGCTGTTCAGACAATCCTTCAGCGCCGATTCTGAGCCGCCGGAGCAACCCTGAATTTCTTAGGGCGTCTTGGAGTATGGTTGGGGAGGTTATGCAGCCAGTTCTGCGAGATTGAGATCCTCTCGCAAACGCACCATCCTCCCCTCTTCTTATAGCGAGCGAAGGATGGTGGGCGCGACAGGGATCGAACCTGTGACCCCTACCATGTCAAGGTAGTGCTCTCCCGCTGAGCTACGCGCCCTAAAAGTCCACTTGCGTCCGGGTCGGGTCCCTATAACGGCTCAGGGGAGCCGGTGCAAGGACGGAAGGCGGCCGATTTAGGCCGCCAGCATCTTGTTCACTTCGCTGACCAATTCGCGCAGATGCACGGGTTTGGACAGCACCTTGGCGTTCTTGGGGGCGTCCGAATCCGAATTCAGGGCGACCGCGGCGAAGCCGGTGATGAACATGATCTTGATGTCGGGGTCGAGTTCCGAGGCCCGGCGGGCGAGCTCGATGCCGTCCATCTCCGGCATCACGATGTCGGTCAGCAGCATCTCGAACGGCTCTTCGCGGAGCCGCTGATAGGCGGCCATGCCGTTGTCATGGGACGAGACCTGAAAACCGGCGTTTTCCAGCGCCTTGACCAGGAAACGGCGCATGTCGTTGTCGTCTTCGGCGAGCAGGATTTTTGGCATGACAGGAAACGTCGATCCCCAGAGGATATCAGCAGAGGTCACTAAGCCTGACAGAGGGTAAATTTGGGGTGAAAATCTTAACCCCAGGCCGGCTCGCGCTGCCGGTCCCTTGTGAACCGGAATGCCGCACGAATCAATCGAGCCGCATCGGCGCGTCCCCGCCTCCCTGCCCGCAGGGTTAAGACATGTTCCAGCGCCGATCACATCTTTTCGCTTGGCAGAATGGTTGCGATTCCGGACAATGACGACACATAAGAGCCGCTCGACCGGCCGAATCAGCGCCCGATCTTGCGGCGTGACGGGACGAAGCCTGAGAATTAAGGGACGAAGCCTGAGAAGATGACCCGGTTTGACGGCGATGCGTCGCCAGCCTTCGAGATCGTGGAGCCCGCGCAATGGCGCGCGCCCGTCATCTTCAACTCGCCCCATTCCGGCTCGACCTACCCGGACGAATTCCTCAGCGCCTCCAGGATCGACCTGCCGCAGCTGCGGCGGTCGGAAGATTCCTTCATGGACGAGCTGACCGGCCATCTCAGCGACCGCGGCTTTCCGACCGTGCGGGTCAACTTTCCCCGCTCCTATGTCGACGTCAATCGCGAGCCCTATGAGCTCGACCCGCGCATGTTCACCGGGCGCCTGCCGAGCTTTGCCAACACCCGCTCGATGCGGGTGGCGGGCGGCCTCGGCACCATTCCGCGCGTCGTCGGCGACGGTCAGGAAATCTATCGCGACCGCATCCTGGTCGACGACGCGCTGGCGCGGATCGAGACGCTCTACAAGCCGTATCATCGCGCGCTGCGCCGGCTGATCAACAAGGTGCACCAGATGTTCGGCACCGTGGTGCTGGTCGACTGCCACTCGATGCCCTCGGTCGGCGTCTCGCGCGACGAGCCGCGCCGGCCCGACATCGTGATCGGCGACCGTTACGGCACGAGCTGCACGCCGCTGCTCCCCGACAGGGTCGAGGAGACCATGACGGGGCTCGGCTATTCGATCGGCCGCAACAAGCCCTATGCCGGCGGCTTCATCACCGAGCATTACGGCAATCCGGCAAGCGGGCTGCACGCCGTGCAGCTCGAGCTCAACCGCGCGATCTACATGGACGAGCGGCGGCGTGAGCGCAGTCCGCGCTTTGCGCAAGTGGCGAGCGATTTCGGCGTCCTCGCCGACGTGCTGGCGACTACCATCCCGTTCGGCGATCTCGGCCCGTTCCAGGCGGCGGCGGAATAGACGAAAGCTTTTCAGCTTTTCTTTCCTGCGATCGCGTCGTGAGCGTTTTGCGCGCACGCGTTTTCGCTTCGCGTTGCTGCGCGCGTCAGAGCGAAGATCGAGGCTGACAGAAAAAAGGGCCGCTTCTGATGAAGAAGCGGCCCAAGTCTAGGGAGGAAACGCCCAAGGAGGGCAGCAGTAACGCGAGAAGCGCTACCGCACCGCAACAATATGCGGCCGCGACGCACAAAGTGCAAGAGCTTTTGAGCCGTTTCCCATGCAAAACGGACATGGCTCATTTGCTTATAGCGAAACCCAGATTCAGTTTCTTTGATAAGGAAATTCAATGGGTTGATAGTCATTTGCATACGAACAAGGCATGTTCGGAACTAAGTTTTCAACTCTATGATCGATATTTGGCCAGCCCGTGACCACGGCGGGGCAGATCCGCTTCGGCATTCAAAATACCAGGGTGCAAAATCAAGACGGCGCTGCACGCGCGCGGCGAATTGGGTTAGGCAGGAGCAAGCTTCCACTTTCGCTTTGAGGACCACGCCGTGACGGTGATCGACTTCTCCGCCTTCATCGGACGGCTCGCCACCGCGTCCGGCGAAACCATCCTGCCGTTCTTCCGCACCTCGCTGTCGATCGACGACAAGAGCAAGACCAAGGATTTCGACCCCGTGACGGAGGCCGATCGCGCCGCCGAGGCGGTGATGCGGCGCCTGATCAAGGCCAGCTTCCCCCAGCACGGCATCGTCGGCGAGGAATTCGGCAATGAGCGCGAGGACTCCGACTACGTCTGGGTGCTCGACCCCATCGACGGCACCAAATCCTTCATCGGCGGGTTTCCGATCTGGGGCACGCTGATCGCGCTGCTGCACAAGGGCACGCCGGTGTACGGCATGATGCACCAGCCCTTCATCGGCGAGCGCTTTTCCGGCGACAACGGCTCGGCCAACTATAAAGGCCCCTCCGGCGAGCGCCGGCTCCAGGTCCGCCGCTGCGCCTCGCTGGCGGAGGCGACGACCTACACGACCAGCCCGCTGCTGATGAACGAGCGCGACCGCGCCATCTTCGGCCGGATCGAGAAGGGCGCGCGCCTGTCGCGCTATGGCGGCGACTGCTACTCCTATTGCATGCTGGCGGCAGGTCACGTCGATCTCGTGGTCGAGACCGAGCTGAAGCCTTACGATATCGCGGCCCTGATCCCGATCGTGACCGGCGCCGGCGGCGTCGTCACCACCTGGGAAGGCAAGCCGGCGCAGGGCGGCGGACGCATCGTTGCCGCCGGCGACGCCCGGGTTCACGAAGAAGCACTGAAACTGCTCAACGCATAGCCTGTTTTTCGTTTGCGCATGATCTTGCCGGAAAACCGCTGCACACTTTTCCGGATCATGCTTCAAGGAGCCTGCATGAAAACCCGCCGCTCGCTCCTCCTCGCAAGCCTGCTTCTGTTTCCCACCCTCGCCTCCGCCCAGAATTATCCGGCCAAGCCGATCAAGCTGATCGTGCCGTTTCCGGCCGGCGGCCCCAACGACATCATCGCCCGGGTGATCGGACAGCGCATGTCGGAGCTGTCAGGACAGCCGGTGCTGATCGACAATCGCGGCGGCCAGGGCGGCGTGCTCGGCACCGACGCGGTCTCGAAAGCCCCGCCCGACGGCTACACCATCGCGATCTCCTCAGCCGGCGCGCTCGCGATCAGCCCGAGCATGGAGCGGGTCGCCTACGACACCTCGAGCGACCTCACGCCGGTGACGCTGGTTGCGACCGTGCCGGAAATGCTCGTCGTCGCCACCAACGTAGAGGCCAAGAACGTCAGTGAGCTGATCGCGCTGGCGAAAGCACAGCCGGGAAAGCTCAACTTCGCCTCCTCCGGCCCCGGCAGCCTGCCGCATCTCGCCGGCGAGCTGTTCAAGCTGACCGCCAAGATCGATATCGTGCACGTGCCCTATCGCGGCGCCGCGCCCGCGGTGAACGATCTGCTGGGGCAGCAGGTGCAGATGACGTTCCTCGATCTCCCCGTGCTGCTGCCGCAGGTCAAGGCCGGCGCGCTGCGGCCGATCGCGATAGGCTCCGCCGAGCGTACCCCGACCGCGCCCGACGTGCCGACGCTTTCGGAAGCGGGTTTTCCCGATCTGCGCGTCGAGAACTGGTACGGCATGGTGGCGCCGAAGGGCACCCCGAAGGAGATCGTCACCGCGCTGCATGACCTGGCAACGAAGGCGATGGCGGATCCCGGCGTGAAGGAGAAGCTCGCCCAGCAAGGCGCGACGCTGATTGGCGATGAGCCCGAGCATTTTCGCAGCTTCATCGCGGATGAGACGAAGAAGTGGGCGAAGGTGATCAAGGACGCCGGGATCGAGACGGCGAAGTAAGCCACACCGTCATGGCCGGGCTTGTCCCGGCCATCCACGTCCTTCCCATTCGGCACAAAGAACGTGGATGCCCGGGACGAGCCCGGGCATGGCGAATTTGTGGATTCCCCCTCACACAGCCTCGGCCCGCAAATGCTCCACCAGCATCTTGGCCGGCCGCGGCAGTGCCTTGAAACTCCGCGCGCAGATCACGAGCTTCCGGTTGGCCCAGGCGTCGCGCAGGCGAACCATGGCGAGCGGCATCAGCTTGGCGCAGCGGCGGGCGGCTGATATCGGCACCAGGGCGATGCCGACGTCGGCGGCGACCATCTGGCAGATCGCGTCGAAATCGCGCATCCGCGCGCGGTAGTGCGGGCGGATGCCGAGCCGGGCGGCGTGTTTCGAAATGTGCATCTGGAGCGCGGTGGCGCTGGTCAGCCCGACGAAATCGCAGGCTCCCGTCTCCTGAAAATCGATCTGGCGGCGGCCCGCGAACGGGCCCCGCTTCGACGTCACCAATGTCAGATGATCCTCACTGAAGACGAAGCGCTCGATGTGGTCGGGCAGCGCGTGCTCGGCGGCGAAGCCGAGATCAGCGGCACCGGCGGTGATCGCAGCCGCGATATCGGTGCTCTCGCGCTCCTCGATGTCGACGGCGACGTCCCGGTGCTCGTGCAGAAATCCGGCCAAAGCCTTCGGCAGATGCTCCGACAGCCCCGAGGTGTTGACGAGAAAATGCACGCTGGCGCGCACGCCGCTGGCAAAGCCGGCGAGATCGCCGCGCATGGCGTCGATCTGGTGCATGACGACCCTGGCATGATCGAGCAGGCTCTCGCCGGCCGCGGTCAACTCGACGCCGCGCCGTCCGCGCTTGAGCAGGGCGACGCCGAGCGCATCCTCGAGCCCTTTGATGCGCGCGCTGGCCGAAGCCAGCGCGAGATGTGACCGCTCCGCACCGCGGGTGATACTGCGCTGGTCGGCCACCGCGATGAAAAGCTGGAGATCAACGAGGTCGAAACGCATGGCAGGTCTCCTCAGCTTTCGTACTGGACGAAGGCTATCTCCGTAACCTCCAGATTGTGCCCGCGCGCAGCTTCGGTCAATGTGCCGCTCATGATCGACCCGCTTCTCTTCCTCATCGCCGCCGTCTTCCTGGTCGCTGGATTCGTCAAGGGCGTGGTCGGACTCGGCCTGCCGACCGTGTCCATGGGCCTGCTCGCCGTGAGCATGACGCCGAGCCGCGCGATCGCGATCGTGATCGTACCTGCCATCGTCACCAACATCTGGCAGACCTTCGCCGGCCCATATCTGCGCGACATCCTGAGACGGCTGTGGCCGCTGATGATCGGCACCGTGATCGGCTGCTGGCTCAATGCCGGCGCGCTGACCGGCCCGCATGCGCGCTACGGCACGATCGTGCTCGGCGTCCTTCTGGTGATCTACGCGATCATCGGGCTCAGCAAGTTCAAGTTCCACGTCGCGCCTGCGAATGAGAAATGGGTCGGCGGCGTGGTCGGCGTGATCACCGGCGTGATCTCGGCCTCGACCGGCGTGCAGGTCATCCCTTCGATGCCGTTCATGCAGGCGATCGGCATGGAAAAGGACGAGCTGGTGCAGGCGCTCGGCGTGTTCTTCACCACCGCAACGCTGGCGCTCGCCTTCAACCTCACCGTGAGCGGATTGATGACGCCGGCCAATGTCGTGCCGGGCGCCGTGGGCATGGCCATGGCCTTTGCCGGCATGTTCATCGGCCAGTCGGTGCGGGCGCGGATGCCGGCGGAAGCGTTCCGCCGCTGGTTCCTGATCGCGATGATCTTGCTGGGCGTCTATCTCGCCGGCAGCGCGCTGGTGAAGGAGTTCGCGTAAAGGCAGATCGTAGGGTGGGCAAAGCGCAGCGTGCCCACCACTCCTGAATGGTGGGCACGGCGCTTTGCGCCTTTGCCCACCCTACGCAGTTGCCTTCTCATCCGTTCGAATGAGCTACCGCGTCTCCAGCATGGCGACGCGGATGCCGAGATAGATGAAGAGGCCACCGAGCGCGCGGTTGACCCAGGCGATCGCGCCCTCGGACTTGCGCAGGCGATGCGCGGCCTTTGCCGCGAACGCCGCCAGCACCAGGCACCACAATGTCCCGGTAAAGATGAAGATCAGGCCGAGCGTCAGGAACGCGAGCGGCTTGTGCGCGGAATCGGCTGCGACGAATTGCGGCAGGAAGGCCAGGAAGAACAGCGCGACCTTGGGATTGAGCGCGTTGGTGAAGACGCCCTGGAGAAAGACCCGCCGCAGCGAGCTCCGCACCGGCTCGTCGATGCGCGAGGCCAGCACGGGACGTGACCACAGCATCTGAAGTCCGGTGAAAACCAGATAGGCCGCGCCGACCAGCTTCAGGATCGAGAACGCGGTCGACGAGGCCATCAGCAGGGCCGAAAGGCCGATCGCAGCGCCCGCGACGTGGAAAAAGCAGCCGCAACTGATGCCAAGCGCCGCCGCGGCGCCGCCCCGCCAGCCCATCTGCATGCTGCGGCCGATCACATAGACCGAGTCGGGCCCCGGCGTGATGTTGAGCAAGACACCCGAGAGGATGAAGAGCCAGATTTCGTGAATGCCCAGCATGTGTGAAGTGCTCCGCGCTCCGCTTCCCGTCTTCAAGGCGGAGGGCTTAGTCGGTTCGCTCGCCCCCGTCCACCGCCGCAATTGCGTGGGATTTACCTCGAATTTGCAATGCGGATCATACTATCGCTCGGCCGCATCTGCTCTATAAAGGCAGGGTTCTTGAAATGCGGGATTCGAGGCGGCCGCCATGCCGTGGCCGGTCATCGATCCCTTCCAAGTCTCTCGTAAAGTCTCTTGGAAGGTCTCTTGGAGCTTCGGACTATGGAAAGACGTCTGGCCGCCATCGTCTGCGCCGATGTCGCCGGCTATTCGCGCATGATGGGCAGCGACGAGGCCGGCACCCATGCCGCCTTCAAGGCCCATCGCAGCGCGATCCATCCGATCATCCTCAACCACGGCGGCCGCGTCGTCAAAAACACCGGCGACGGCTTCCTGCTGGAGTTCCCTTCCATCGTCGGCGCCACCGAGGCTGCGATGGCGATGCAGACGCTGATGGCGGAGCGCAATCACCATCTGCCGACCGAGCGCGCCATGCAGTTCCGGCTCGGCATCCACATGGGCGACGTCATCGCCGACGAGGACGAGGTTTTCGGTGACGATGTCAACATTGCCGTCCGCCTCGAATCCGTCGCGAGCCCCGGCGGCTTCGCCATCTCGGCCAAGGCCTATCGCGAAGCGAGCAAGCACCTGACCGTAGGGCTGGTCGATGGCGGCAACCACCGCTTCAAGAACATCAAGGACCCGATCGGGATCTGGACCTGGACGCCCGAGGGCGCGCCGGCGCTCGCGCCCGAGCTGAGAGAGGCCTCCGCCCTCTCGCAACAATACCGCACCGCGATCGTCGGCGTATTGCCGTTCGCCAATCTCAGCGACGCGCAGGACGAATATTTTTCCGACGGCCTCACCGAGGATCTGATCCACGCGCTGGCGCTGCAATCCTTCTATCGCGTGCTGAGCCGCAACTCGACCTTCGCCTTCAAGGGCAAGAACACCAGCACGCGCCTGATCGCGCGCGAGATCGACGCCAGCTATCTGATCCAGGGCTCGGTGCGGCGTGCCGGCGCAAAAATCCGCGTCACCGCCGAGCTGATCGCGCCGGAGACCGGCGAGCAGCTCTGGACCGGCCGCTACGACCGCGACATCGGCGATTTGTTCGCCATGCAGGACGAGATCACCACCAATCTGTCCGCCGCCATCGCCACCGAGATCGTCCGTGCCGAAGCCTCGGCGCCGGCGCGGCTCTCCACCGACGTGACCGCCTGGGACCGCTTCCTCAAGGGGCTGTCGCACTACTACCGGCAGACCAAGGAAGACCTCGCCACCGCCGTCGACCTGTTCCGGGAGGCTATCGGGCTCGATCCCAAACTGTCGATCGCGCACGCCTATCTCGCCACGATCCAGATCCAGAGCATCCAGTTCGGCTGGGTCAAGGGCACCCGCGAGATGTGGGCCGAAGCGATGGGTCTCGCCGAGACCAGCGTGCGGCTCGACCCGCGCTCATCCTTTGCGTTCTCGATCCTGTCCTGGGCCCATGCGCTGGAAGGGCAATACGAGGCCGCGATGGACGCCGCCAAGCGCGCGGTCGCGCTCAACCCCTACGACAACGGCGCGCGCGGCGTGCTCGGCATCTGCCATTTCGTCATCGGCGAGCACCGCGAGGCGATCGAGCTGTTCTCGATGGCCGCGCAACGCGACAACAGCGACCCCCGCTACCAATGGGCCGCGCTGAACGCCTTCAGCCATTATCTGCTGGGACAATACGACGCGACCCTGTCCTGGGCCCGCGAGCAGCTCTACGTCAACCCGAACCACATGCAGGCGCTGGCGATCCGCACCGCCGCGCTGGCGCAATTGGGCCGGCACGATGAGGCTGCGGAGGCCGCACGCGTGCTGATGGGCAACTACCCGGCCCTGAATGTCGATCGTCACTTGCGCAATTTCCACTGGAAGCGGCCCGAGGACCTCGCCCATTATCGCGAAGGGCTGCTGAATGCGGGCGTGCCGCTCGGCAAGCTGACCCTGGTCCAGAGCGACGTCAAACGCGCCGCCGAATCCTGACGGCCGGGCGACGGCCTCTCAACGGTCCTTTGACACCCTCACGCCGGCTCTTATTGACACGACAGTGAATTCCGCCACACTTCGCTACACGCTGAAGTAGTATAGCCTGATGCCGGTTTGTTAGGACTTTTTCGCGCTTGATCGGCGCCTTCATTTCGCGATTCGCTGTTTTCAGGATTTGGGCCATGAATGACCCCGCTTCGAAGCCCCCGTTCGATCCCTCGATCCAGGTCTCGCCGGACAATCCCTGCCCCTTCCTGCGTGGCCTCGTCGGTGAAGGTTTCGTCGACGGCGGCACCGTGCCGCTGCGCACATTGTCGCAAACGATCGCGAATGCGAGCGGCGAAACGGGGCTGAAGAAGACCTCGGCCCGCATCCAGGTCCGCGGTGTCGCGCTGATCGCCAATGGCGCCTGTCACATCCTGCAAAGCATCTTCTGGGGCGCGCAGCTCAACAGGCTGCGTGGCGGCCCGCTCGACAAGCTCGGTGCCGGCTCCCGCATCCTCGGTGTCGACGGCAAGGTCAACGAGGACGAGATCGCGCGGCTCGCCAGTTTCGGCAACACATATGCCGATCCCGATGGCGGCAGCGAGGTTGGGCTCAACGCCTCGCAGATCCAGACCTTCATGAAGGACAATCTCAAGCGCGCCGGCAATCAGGCGCGCTGGTACTACCGGATCCTGATGAAGTTCGAATGGCCGGTCCTGCTCAAGATCATGGGCAAGGGTCAGGGCGACGACCGCTATCTCAGCGTGGCCGAGGTGAGGACATTGTTCAACGAGCGCAAATTTCCTGATCGGATCACCCAGCGGGTCGTCGCCCAGCCGGTCACCCCGCCTTCGCTGCTATTGCGTGCGGTCGGCGGACTTGCCGCCGCGCTTCTCGTCTTTGGCATCGTGGCACTGCGCTTTCCCGATCAATTCCAGCCGATGCTGCCCGGCATCCTCGGCGACCTGGTGGCGCCGCCATTGCCGAAGCTCGTCGAACCCCGGGCGGCATACTGGCTCGAACAGAACTGGGCGCTCGAGGACCGGCACTGGTTTCATCACGCCAGCCAGGGCACAGCGACCTTCCCGGTGCCCTATCGCTGGTTCATGGCGCTCGAGCAGCCGCGGCTTCATTTCTTCGCAAAGCCCGGAATGCTGCATGACAGCGACCATCTCCAGCGGTTCGGCTTCATCCCCAGCCCGCAGACCATCAACACCGACGACACCACGCTGCGCCAGTTCGGCTACGCCAATGTCTACGACAAGACCAAGCCGGTACCGGCGCGGCTTTGGGATCCGCCGGTCAACTGGGGAGCCCAGGCTGAAAACGTCGGCGGCCTGCCCGTCGGCTTTGCTCGCATGACCGGCGTCCCCGATCCCGCGACCGGCCAGATCGGCGAGGACCGGATCGGCCTGACATGCGCCGCCTGCCACACCGGCCAGATCCATTACAAGGGCATCGATATCCGCTTCGACGGCGGCCCCGCGATGACCGACCTCAGGAAGCTCGAGGTCACGACCGGCCTGTCGATCGCCTACACGCTGCTCGTGCCCGGTCGCTTCACGCGCTTCGCCGACCGCGTGCTCGGCCCCTCCGCCAGCGATGCAGACCGCGACGCGCTGAAGCAGAAGCTCAATGCGATCAGCACATTCCTGGTCGACTGGGAAAAGACCTACGCGAAAACCATCGCCGGCAAGACGAGGCTCAACCCGAAAACGAAGCAGGAAGAAAAACAGGAGAACACGGAGGAAGGATACGGCCGCCTCGACGCGCTCAACCGTATCGGCAATCAGGTCTTCGCCCAGGACATGACGCTCAGCGGCCTTAGCGGCTTCGAAAAGAACCTGCATGCCCAGGACGCACCGGTCAGCTTCCCGCCGATCTGGACCGTGCCCTGGCTCAAATACGCGCAGTATGACGCATCGATCGAACAGCCGCTGATCCGCAACGCCGGCGAAGCGTTGGGCGTGACCGCGCTGCTCAACTTGTCCGACACGACACCCAAGGACACGCTGTTCCGCTCGTCGATGGACATCAAGAATCTGAACTGGATCGAGGATCTCCTCAAGGGGTCGCCCCCGCATCCGAAGAAGCAAATGTCCGGACTGACATCGCCGAAATGGCCGTCGGACATCTTTGGCGATGCCGCGTGGAAGATCGATGACGAGCGTGTCAAACGCGGCCGCAAGCTCTATGCGGAGATCTGCGCCGAATGCCATCTCGGTCCGGTCAACGACAAGAAGTTCGACGACGAATTTCCTGCCCAGAGCATCTGGTCATCGCCACGCTGGGAGACCATCGGCAACGACAAGTTCCTGAACGAGGTCCAGAAGAGCGTCAAAGGCATGGGGACCGATCCCGCCCAGGCGGGCGTGCTGGCGACGCGGACGGTTCAGGTGCCGGGCTTTCTCAAGCTCGATCCCACGCAGAACCTCAATGCCTGGTGGGGCTGCAATCTGCCGGAGATCTCCTCGACCGACATGCCGTACTCGGTCGGGCTGATGGTGCTCGTCGACATCGTCAGCCGCAAGGCGATGGACGATGCGAACATCGACCCGAAGGTTCAGGATGCATGGTGGGGCAAGCGCAAGAACTGCCCTAACGCCGGTCCGCAGCCGGCCGAGAAGAATGAGCCGGGGCCCTGGTACCGCGCACGCCCGCTCAACGGCGTCTGGGCCACCGCGCCTTACCTGCACAACGGATCGGTACCCTCGCTCTACTGGATGCTGAGTCCCGCGGCCGAGCGCCCCAAATCGTTCTGCCTGGGTGGCGGTCGCGACTACGATCCGAAGCAGGTCGGCTTCGCGGTCTCCGACGGCGAGAGCTGCAAGACCGGACAGACGCGCTTCTCGACGCGATCATCTGATGGCACCGATCTGTATGGCAACAGCAATCTCGGCCACTCGCTCGACGGCACGCCAGGTCCCGGCAAGGACGGCACCATCGGCCGCGTGCTCAAAGAGCAAGAGCGCTACGATTTGATCGAGTATCTGAAGACGCTGTGAGGTCCGTCATCCTCGCCGTCATTGCGAGCGCAGCGAAGCAATCCAGACTTTCTCAACGGAAACAGTCTGGATTGCTTCGTCGCAAGAGCTCCTCGCAATGACGGAGGATGCACCTCACTTGAACAGCGGCGTACCCGGCACGAAGGCATCGAACGCCGCCCAGAACTGGGAGCGGTAACGATCCTGCTCCTGGAGGATCTCGTGCTTGGCGCCGGCGATCACGAGATGCGAGCCGGCGCGCAAATGGTAGGCGAACTCCTCGATCGCCGCGGTCGAGACCACGGCATCGTTGGAGGCCGCCAGCATCAGGATCGGCTGGCGGATTTCGGAGGGATAGTGCATCCCCTTGAAGGTGTTCATGGCGCGGAAGGCGCTGTCGGCCCAGGCCACCGTCGGTGACGCGAGCCCCAATGTCGGATCCTCCTCCAGGATCGCGGCATTGCGCGCATAGCGCACGGGATCGCTGGTCAGGGGATTGTTGATGAACGGATTGAGGCCGGTGATCTGGTCGGTGCCGCCGGGGACATAGCGGCCGCCCATCCCCATCAGGCGCATCGTCTTCAGAAGCGCCCTGGCCGGGAACGAGGTGGTGCGGCCGGGCAGGTCGATCATCGGCGCCGACAGCACCATGCGGTCGAACCAGCGCTTGCCCGCATGCGCGAGGCGCAGCATCACCGTGCCGCCCATGGAGTGCGCGAGCGCGAAGAACGGCGGCGGACAATCCGGCAGCACCACCTGCTGCACGAAGGTCTCGACGTCGATCTCGAAATCGGCGAAGTCGCGCACATAGCCCTTGCGCGGATCGCGCAGGCGGCGCGAGGAATGGCCCTGCCCGCGCCAGTCGATCATCGCCACCGCAAAGCCGCGGTCGCGCAGATCGCGCACGGTCTCGAAGTATTTCTCGATCTGCTCGCTGCGTCCGGTGAAGACGCAGACCGTGCCCTTGCGGTTCGCCGGCGGCGCCCAGCGCGCAAAGCGCAGCTCGGCGCCATCGGGAGTCTTGATGGTGCCGCTGACGACGTCTTCGGGAACGGGATTGGACGGGATCGAGACCAGCGTCATGGGCGGGAAGGACTGCAAATCAGGGGGCTAAAGCGCCGAAAAGGCGCCTGTTGCCGCCCTCTTGAACGCCGTTCCCTTGAACCCATATCACCATGGTGCAGGCCGCTACCAGTGTTTCGGAACCGGAACATGAGGCTGCACACAGACGAAAGCCCGGCCCGATTGGCGGGCGGGTTACCTCAACAGTCGCTCAATGGAGGACTTGACCATGCGCACCTACGATCTGACCCCGTTCTATCGTTCCACCGTCGGCTTCGACCGTCTCTTCAACCTGCTCGACCAGACGAGCTCGGACGGCAGCCCCGGTTATCCCCCCTACAACATCGAGCGCACCGGCGAGAACGACTACCGCATCACCGTTGCGGTCTCGGGCTTCGCCAAGGACGAGCTCTCCATCGTCGCGAAGGAAAACACGCTGACGATCAAGGGCGAGAAAGTCGCCAACGAGAACGCGAAGTCCGAAGTGCTCTATCGCGGCATCGCCGCGCGTGCCTTCGAGCGCGCCTTCCAGCTCGCCGATTTCGTGCAGGTGAAGAACGCCTCGCTCGAGAACGGGCTGCTTCACGTCGACCTCGTCCGCGAGATTCCCGAAGCGAAGAAGCCGCGCCAGATCGCGATCAACACCAGCGCCCCGAAGGCGCAGGTGATCGAGAGCTCTGTCGCCGCCTAAGCACGTACGCACTTCCAGGTTCGCGAAAACGCCCCGGTGCCCCGGGGCGTTTTTTTGCGTTTTGAATCGTTCGCTCGCGAAAAGCCCGTGAGCAATCGGCTGGTTTTCGGTTGAACTCGAAATACGGTTGGGGCCTCAAGCTCTACGTTGCCCCCGCATACTGCGTAAGCTCGCCTGCGCGTCTCGTACGCGCCCGACCAGGTCGCTCGTCACAGGTAAGTGACCACGCGTAACGACGCCGCCCCGCGCACCGTCCTTTGGACATCGAACACACAACAAGACGGAGAACGATCATGACTTTCTGGCGCAGCCTTTTCGTCGCCGCGAGCCTGCTGGCGGCCTCTCTCAGTCTCGCCCACGCGCAGACACCGCAGACGGTGAAAGCAAAGAACGTCGTGCTGGTGCACGGCGCCTGGGCCGACGGCTCGAGCTGGTCCGAAGTGATCCCGATCCTCCAGGCCGCAGGCCTCAACGTGACGGCCGTGCAGAATCCGCTGTCGTCGCTTGCCGACTCCGTCGATGCGACCAAACGCGCGCTGGCCGAGCAGGACGGACCGACCGTGCTGGTCGCGCATTCCTGGGGCGGCACCGTGATCAGCCAGGTCGGCACCGATCCGAAGGTCACCGGCCTCGTCTATGTCGCCGCACGCGCGCCTGACGCGAACGAGGATTTCGTCGCGCTGTCGAAGCAGTTTCCGGCCGGCCCGGTGCGCGCCGGCATCGTCGAGCACGACGGCTACACCAGGCTCTCGGAAGACGCCTTCCTGAAGTATTTCGCCAATGGCGTGAAGCCGGAGCAGGCCAAGGCGCTCTACGCCGTGCAATGGCCGACGGCGGCCTCGATCTTCGCTGGCCGCACCACGGAAGCGGCCTGGCATTCGAAGCCGAGCTGGTACGCGGTGTCGAAGAACGACGGCACCATCAATCCCGATTTCGAACGCTTTCTCGCCAAGCGCATGAACGCGACCACGATCGAGCTCGACGCCGGCCACCTCTCGCTGGTGTCGCATCCGAAGGAGGTCGCGAATCTGATCCTGGAAGCTGCGGGTTATCCGCGCAGCTGAGGTTTGATTGCTGAAATGCAGAAGGCGCCTGAGATTCAGGCGCCTTCTTGTTTTGCCCCGCTGTCGTCCCCGCGAACGCGGGGACCCATAACCCCGGGGAGCGGTTTGGCGAAGACTGGGAGTTCGGATTTCGTCTCATCCCCACCGATAGATCACGCGGTATGGGTCCCTGCGTTCGCAGGGACGACAGCGTGGGTGTGGCTAGCGCCTTCGCATCTAACCCGCAGCGCTAGTCCAGCCCCTGCGCCGCCGGCATGTCCTGCGTCGGCAGGATGGTCGGAGCCGGTTTGGCCTGCCCGACCGTTGGCGCGGCAGTCTCGGCAGGCTTGGCCTGCACGGCAGCGGTCTGCTGCGCAGGAGCCTGCGGTGCTTGCGCCTGCGCAGGCTCGGCCGGCTTCACTGCTGCGACCGGCGTCTCGGCGCGCTGCGGCGCAGCCCTGGGCAGCGGTACGGTCCGGCTGGCGACATGCGGGATCGGAGCCGGCGGACGCGGCGGGCCGTTGCGGACCATGGTCGGCGGCGGCAGCGCGCTTTGCGGGCGGTAAGGTGCAACCGCGGGCGACTCGTAGCCCGGCGCCATGCCGTAGGCATCCGCATTCGGCATGAAGCGCAGGATTTTGCCGTCGCGGGCATCGATCACGAGACGGCCGTCGTCGCCGCGGCGGTCGATCACCGCGATGGTGTAGACACTGCCGCGCAGGCGGGGGATGCCGAGCGGGGAGAAGCCGTTTTCGCGCAACACCGCGTAAACCTCGGTCGACGGCAGCAGCACCGCAGCCGGCTCGCGTTCCGCATAGCCGTAACCTTGGCCGTAACCGTAGCCTTGGCCGTAACCCTGGCCGTAACGCGGCGGTGGCGGCGGCGCGGCGTCCGGCGGCGCGTAGGGGCCGTCGAAATCCGATACCGCCATGACCCCGCCAGCGATACCGCTGGCCGGAACTTGCGCCTCGGCAGCGCCTACAGTCAGCGCCAGCGTGGCCGCAGCCACACATCCTGTGAAAAACTTCATGGTCGACACGCTCCTGTCAGGCCCCCGAATGCCTCGCGCTCTTTCGCTTCTTGCGGCGTGGCGCGCCCTTCGAAGGGTTGATCCGAAGCTTCATTCGGGATTTCGGCGTCCGAAGGGCCGGATCAGGGCGCGTTTGCTTCAAAACCGGGGCCGCGCAACTTTCGGAAAGCGATTGATTGACATATCGGGAATCGGGACTTCCACGCGCTTGTGTGATAGACAAAAATTTGGCAAGGTGACGTTTAGGACAGGAAGACTGTCTTAATTTTGGTTGCAGTTCCGGCATACGGATTGCAACGAAAGTCGGTGCTTTCGAGCGCCAGGAAGGCAACAGGCAAAGCCGTTCTCGGGGACGAAGAACGCCTTGGCCTGAATTTAAGAAAATGCGGCTCGCAACGGACGAGCGGTGACCCAGAGGCGGGTGCCGCGGAACGCCCAAAGTGTGCCGAAGAGAGCGGTGAGGCAGCTTGCCGCATGGAGAGGACGAGGACATGAACGGGTCGCAATTCGAGCGCGGAAACATCGTGGCAGAAGAGCTGTCGGCGACGGTCGCCTCGAAAACGACTGATCCGATTCAGGAACACAATTCGCGCCCGCCGGCCGTTGGCCTCTACGATCCGAGCCTGGAGAAGGACTCCTGCGGCGTCGGCTTCATCGCCAACATCAAGGGCAAGAAGTCCCACGAGATCGTCGCCGACGCGCTCAACATCCTCTGCAACCTCGAGCATCGCGGCGCCGTCGGCGCCGACCCGCGCGCCGGTGACGGCGCCGGCATCCTGGTGCAGATCCCGCACGCCTTCTTCAGCCGCAAGGCCAAGGAGAACAAGTTTGAGCTGCCGGCGCCCGGCGAATACGCCATCGGCGCGCTGTTCATGCCGCGCGACACCGCCTGGCGCAACGTCATCAAGAGCATCATCGCCGACCAGATCAAGGAAGAGGGCCTGACCCTGCTCGGCTGGCGCGACGTGCCGACCGACAATTCCTCGCTCGGCGTCACCGTGAAACCGACCGAGCCCGCCTGCATGCAGGTGTTCATCGGCCGCAACGGCACCGCCAAGACCGAGGACGATTTCGAGCGCCGGCTCTACATCCTGCGCAAGTCGATCTCGCAGGCGATCTACCAGCGCCGCGATCGCGGCCTTGCGGGCTATTACCCCTGCTCGATGTCCTGCCGCACCGTGATCTACAAGGGCATGTTCCTCGCCGACCAGCTCGGCAAGTACTATCCCGATCTGCACGAGGCCGACTTCGAGAGCGCGCTCGCGCTCGTGCACCAGCGTTTCTCGACCAACACCTTCCCGGCATGGTCGCTGGCGCATCCCTATCGCATGATCGCGCATAACGGCGAGATCAACACGCTGCGCGGCAACACCAACTGGATGGCGGCGCGCCAGGCCTCGGTCAGCTCCGAGCTCTACGGCAAGGACATCAACCGGCTCTGGCCGATCTCCTACGAAGGCCAGTCGGACACCGCCTGCTTCGACAACGCACTCGAATTCCTGGTGCAGGGCGGCTATTCGCTGCCGCACGCCGTCATGATGATGATTCCGGAGGCGTGGGCCGGCAATCCGTTGATGGATGAGAAGCGCCGCGCCTTCTACGAATATCACGCCGCCCTGATGGAGCCGTGGGACGGCCCGGCCGCGATCGCCTTCACCGACGGCCGCCAGATCGGCGCCACGCTCGACCGCAACGGCCTGCGGCCGGCGCGCTATCTCGTGACCAAGGACGACCGCATCGTGATGGCGTCCGAGATGGGCGTGCTGACGATCCCCGAGGACCAGATCATCACCAAGTGGCGCTTGCAGCCCGGCAAGATGCTGCTGGTCGACCTCGAGCAGGGCCGCCTGATCCCGGACGACGAGATCAAGGCCGAACTCGCCCGCAGCCATCCCTACAAGGAGTGGCTGGAGCGGACCCAGATCGTGCTGGAAGAGCTGCCGAAGGTGCCGACGACAGGCGTGCGCTCCAACCTGTCGCTTCTGGATCGCCAGCAGGCGTTCGGCTACAGCCAGGAAGACATCACCATCCTGATGACGCCGATGGCGTCCATCGGCGAGGAGGCGGCCGGCTCGATGGGCAACGACACGCCGATCTCGGCGCTGTCGGACAAGGCCAAGCCGCTTTTCACCTACTTCAAGCAGAACTTCGCGCAGGTCACCAACCCGCCGATCGACCCGATCCGCGAGGAGCTGGTGATGAGCCTCGTCTCCATCATCGGGCCGCGGCCGAACCTGTTCGACCTGCAGGGCCTTGCCACCACCAAGCGTCTCGAAGCGCGCCAGCCGATCCTGACCGACGCGGACCTCGAAAAGATCCGCTCGATCTCGGAAGTCGCGGAGTCGCACTTCAAGTCGCGCACGCTGGACACCACCTTCCACGCCGGTCTCGGTGCTGCCGGTATGGACCAGGTGCTCGACGAGCTCTGCGCGCGCGCCGAAAGCGCGGTGCGCGAGGGCGTCAACATCATCATCCTGTCCGACCGCATGGTCGGCAGCGACCGCGTGCCGATCCCGTCACTGCTGGCTTGCGCATCCGTGCATCATCACCTGATCCGCACGGGTCTGCGCACCTCGGTCGGCCTCGTCGTCGAATCCGGCGAACCGCGCGAAGTGCATCACTTCGCCTGCCTTGCCGGCTACGGCGCGGAAGCGATCAATCCTTATCTGGCGTTCGAAACCATCATCGCGATGAAGGACCGCCTGCCCGGCTCGCTCGACGATTACGAGATCGTCAAGCGCTACATCAAGTCGATCGGCAAGGGCCTTTTGAAGGTCATGTCCAAGATGGGCATCTCGACCTACCAGTCCTATTGCGGCGCCCAGATCTTCGATGCCATCGGCCTCAAGGCGGACTTCGTCGGAAAATTCTTCGCCGGCACGCACACCCGCGTCGAGGGCGTCGGTCTCGCCGAGATCGCGGAAGAGGCCGTCCGCCGCCACGCCGACGCGTTCGGCGACGCGCTGGTCTACAAGACCTCGCTCGACGTCGGCGGAGAATATGCCTATCGCAGCCGCGGTGAGGACCATGCATGGACCGCGGAATCGGTCGGTCTGCTCCAGCACGCCGCCCGCGGCAATTCGCTGGATCGCTATCGCGCCTTCGCAAAGATCCTCAACGAGCAGTCGGAGCGTCTGCTGACGCTGCGCGGCCTGTTTCGGATCAAGAACGCCGACGAAGAGAAGCGCAAGCCCGTGCCGCTCGACCAGGTCGAGCCGGCCAAGGACCTGGTCAAGCGCTTCGCCACGGGTGCCATGTCGTTCGGCTCGATCTCGCGCGAGGCGCACACCACGCTCGCGATCGCCATGAACCGTATCGGCGGCAAGTCGAACACCGGCGAAGGCGGCGAGGAAGCCGATCGCTTCAAGCCGCTGCCGAACGGCGACAGCATGCGCTCCGCGATCAAGCAGGTCGCCTCGGGCCGCTTCGGCGTCACCACGGAATATCTCGTCAACTCCGACATGATGCAGATCAAGATGGCGCAGGGTGCCAAGCCCGGCGAAGGCGGCCAGCTGCCCGGCCACAAGGTCGATGCGACCATCGCCAAGGTGCGTCACTCGACCCCGGGCGTCGGCCTGATCTCGCCGCCGCCGCACCACGACATCTACTCGATCGAGGATCTGGCGCAGCTCATCTACGACCTCAAGAACGTCAACCCGACGGGCGACGTCTCGGTCAAGCTCGTCTCCGAGATCGGCGTCGGCACGGTCGCCGCGGGCGTTGCCAAGGCGCGCGCCGACCATGTCACCATCGCGGGCTTCGAGGGCGGCACCGGCGCTTCGCCGCTGACCTCGATCAAGCATGCGGGATCGCCATGGGAGATCGGGCTCGCCGAAACCCACCAGACACTGGTGCGCGAGCGGCTGCGCAGCCGCATCGTGGTCCAGGTCGACGGCGGCTTCCGCACCGGACGTGACGTCGTGATCGGCGCGCTGCTAGGCGCCGACGAGTTCGGCTTCGCCACAGCTCCCTTGATCGCGGCCGGCTGCATCATGATGCGCAAGTGCCATCTCAACACCTGCCCGGTCGGCGTTGCGACCCAGGACCCCGTGCTGCGCAAGCGCTTCACCGGCCAGCCCGAGCACGTCATCAACTACTTCTTCTTCGTCGCCGAGGAAGTCCGCGAGATCATGGCCTCGCTCGGCTTCCGCACCTTCAACGAGATGGTCGGCCAGGTTCAGCTGCTCGACCAGACCAAGCTGGTCGCGCACTGGAAGGCCAAGGGCCTCGACTTCTCGAAGCTGTTCGTCAAGCAGAAGGAAGAGAAGGGCCAGAAGATCTATCACTCCGAGCGCCAGAACCATCATCTGGAAGCCGTGCTCGACCGCACGCTGATCGAGAAGGCGCAGCCCGCGCTCGACCGCGGCGCGCCGGTGAAGATCGAGGCGACCATCAACAGCACCAACCGCTCCGCCGGCGCGATGCTGTCGGGCGCGGTCGCCAAGATTTACGGCCATGCCGGCCTGCCGCAGGACACCATCCACGTCAGCCTCAAGGGCACCGCCGGCCAGGCCTTCGGCGCGTGGCTTGCGAACGGCGTCACCTTCGAGCTCGAGGGTGAAGGCAACGACTATGTCGGCAAGGGCCTCTCGGGCGGCAAGATCATCGTCAAGCCGCCGGCCAACAGCGGCATCGTGCCGGAAGAAAGCATCATCGTCGGCAACACCGTGATGTACGGCGCCATCCAGGGCGAGTGCTACTTCCGCGGCGTCGCCGGCGAACGTTTCGCCGTGCGCAACTCCGGCGCGGTGGCGGTCGTCGAAGGCGCCGGCGATCATTGCTGCGAATATATGACCGGCGGCATCGTGGTCGTGCTCGGCAAGACCGGGCGCAATTTCGCGGCCGGCATGTCCGGCGGCATTGCCTACGTGCTCGACGAGACCGGCGGCTTCGACAAATTGTGCAACATGGCGATGGTCGAGCTCGAGCCGGTGCTGTCGGAAGAGCTGATCAACGCCGGCACCTATCACCACACCGGCGACCTCGAAGCACACGGCCGGGTCGACGTGTTCAAGGACCTGCTCGACTCCGACGTCGAGCGCCTGCATGTCCTGATCACCCGCCATGCGAAAGCGACCGGCTCCAGGCGCGCCGCCGAGATCCTCGCCAACTGGAAGGACTGGCTGCCCAAATTCCGCAAGGTGATGCCGGTCGAGTACCGGCGCGCGCTGCGCGAAATGGCGGCCAACGCGGACGCCGAGCCGAAAATCGCGATCGGGGCGTAAGAGTATCAGCGCCCGTCATTGCGAGCGCAGCGAAGCAATCCAGCATCTTTCCATTGAGGCAGTCTGGATTGCTTCGTCGCTTCGCTCCTCGCAATGACGGTGGGGAAACAACAGACGAATTTAAGCGGCAGGGACTTCGGGTTTAATGGGCAAGATCACGGGTTTTCTCGAAATCGAACGGCACGACCGCAAGTACACCCCGGTCGCCGAGCGCGTGAAGCATTACAACGAGTTCGTCGTTCCCTTGACCGAGAAGGAAACGCGCGACCAGGCCGCGCGCTGCATGAATTGCGGCATTCCCTATTGCCACGGCACCGGCTCGGTCGCGCCGGGCACGCCCGGCTGCCCCGTCAACAACCAGATCCCCGACTGGAACGACCTCGTCTATCAGGGCAATTGGGAAGAAGCCTCGCGCAACCTGCACTCGACCAACAATTTCCCGGAGTTCACGGGCCGCATTTGTCCGGCGCCGTGTGAAGCCTCCTGCACGCTCAACATCGACGACAACCCGGTCACCATCAAGACCATCGAATGCGCGATCGTCGACCGCGCCTGGGACAATGGCTGGCTGAAGCCTGAGGTCGCCAGCGTCAAGACCGGCAAGAAGGTCGCAGTGGTCGGCTCGGGTCCGGCCGGCATGGCCTGCGCGCAGCAGCTCGCGCGCGCCGGCCACGACGTGCACCTGTTCGAGAAATTCGCGAAAGCCGGCGGCCTGCTCCGCTACGGCATCCCCGATTTCAAGATGGAGAAGGGCGTCATCGACCGCCGCGTCACCCAGATGGAAGGCGAAGGCGTCACCTTCCACTACAACAGCCATGTCGGCGTCGACGGCAATGTCGATCCGCGCGAGATGCTCAACGAGTACGATGCGGTGGCCCTGACCGGCGGCGCGGAAGCCCCGCGCGATCTGCCGATCCCCGGCCGCGATCTCCAGGGCATCCACTACGCGATGGATTTCCTGCCGCAACAAAATCGCCGCGTCTCCAGCGAGCCGCTCAACGGCGTCCAGGAGATTCTGGCCGGCGGCAAGCATGTCGTCGTCATCGGCGGTGGCGACACCGGAAGCGATTGCATCGGCACCTCGCTGCGCCAGGGCGCGCTGTCGGTGACCCAGCTCGAGATCATGCCGGCCCCGCCCGAGCACGAGAACAAGGGCCTGACGTGGCCGAACTGGCCGCTGAAGATGCGCACGTCCTCCAGCCAGGCCGAAGGCGCGGTCCGCGAATTCGCGGTACTGACGCAAAAGTTCACGGGCGAGAACGGCCAGGTCAAGAAGCTGCACTGCGTGCGCGTCGACGACAAGTTCAAGCCGATCGCCGGCAGCGAGTTCGAGCTCGACGCCGAGCTCGTCCTGCTCGCGATGGGCTTCGTGCACCCCGTGCACGAGGGCCTGCTCAAGCTGCTCTCGGTCGAGCTCGACCCCCGCGGCAACGTCAAGGCCAACACGCTGGACTACCAGACCTCGCGCCCGAACGTGTTCACGGCAGGCGACATGCGCCGTGGCCAGTCGCTGGTGGTGTGGGCCATCCGCGAGGGTCGGCTGTGCGCAAGGTCGATCGATACGTTCCTGATGGGGAAGACGGATCTACCGCGGTAGCCGCGGCTAGCTCCGCTGCCAGTTCAAGAAACGGCGTCATCGCCCGGCTTGACCGGGCGATCCAGTATTCCGAGACAGTTGTTATTGACCGCGAAGCCGCGGCGTACTGGATGCCCCGCCTTCGCGGGGCATGACAGCGGAGTGTGTGGCAAGGACAGCGCATCAAGGCGCAGCTACAGTCCCTAATTCTGCAGCCTCACCCCCAGCATCACCACCGTCCCCTGCGAGCTCGACCCCGCGACATTCGAATCCAGAATGTCGTGCCGCAGCGTGCCCTTGACCCAGATGTTGCGGTTGAGCTTGTAGATCAAATTGCTCTCGAACGAGTAGGTCTTGTCGTTGCGGTTCTGGCCCTGGTAGTCGAGCGTGCCGTAGGTGAACTTGCCGACGGCCGTGAGCCAGCGGCGGAAATCGTGGTCGACTTCGGCGGAGTAAGTGCGCACCAGCACGCCGGACGAGCCGGGAATGGTGGTCTCGGCGATCTGCGTGTCGGTGAAGAACTTCACCGTGGTGAGGCCGCTCGCATTCCAGACCAGCGAGCCCGAGGTGAGGAAGCCCGCGAGCTGGCTCAGCCGCGGGTCGGTGTAGTTGCGCGCGGAATAGCCGACCGAGATTTCGCCGGTGAGGATGCGCGAGAACTCGAAGGACGAGCCGATCTTGGCGTAGCCGCCGTTTGAATCGCGGAAGTAGCCGTTGCGGTCGGCGGCCTGGTCGTGGATGCGGGTGTCGCCCTGGATCTCGACGAACGGCTTCAGGCCCGGCTTGAGATCGTACGAGAAGCGCCCGACCCCGCCATACTGGTTGAAGTCGCGGTCGCCATTGCCGAAGGTCGAACCATCGGTGAGTTTTGAATCCGTGTAGGCGGTGCGATCGAGGGTGGCGCCGGCCGCGACCTGGAAGCGGTTGAAGGTCTGGTCGAAGCCGACGGTGGTGCCGTAGGCGGCGTAGACCGGATATTTCTGCAAACCGGTCTGCACGTTCGGACTGCCGGGATTGTCGGTGGCGAGCCGCAGGCGGAGCTGCGAGGTCAGCTTGAGATCGCGGTCGACGTCGAGGCGGCCGTCGACATGGCCGGTAAAATCGGGGCGGTTGATCTCGACCGGCGACGGCGAGGCAAAACCGTCGATCGTCGCCGGCATGTTGTTGGTGTAGCCCGAGAACGAGCCGCGCAGATCGGCGACCAGCGCGTGGCGTTCCCAGTCGGACTGCACGAGGAGATCGGGCGCAACGACGAAGACCGGCGAGCCGACCGGCTTGTTGAGGCGCGCAGGGTTGGTGTCGTAGCCGGTCGAGAGCTCGAGCCCGCCCTTGATCAGGAAACTGCCGGCGTAGTCACCGACCGCGCCGAACGCGTCGTCATCGGCCTTGAGGCGGCGGCGCAGCGGCTGGCCAGGCACCGTGCCCGCCATCGCCGCCGGCACCGGCGCCTTGTTCGCGGAGGCGGACGGCGGCGGCGCGATCTTTGGCAGGCCGAGCGTGGACGGCGGCGGTGTTGTGGTCGGTGCCCGCGAGCCGGGACCGGCGGGACGCTTCGGCTTCGGCTGCCCCGGATAGAGCTTTGGCTGCTGGCGCTTGCGGTTCAGCGAGTCGTAGCCGGAGCTGCTCGCGCCGTTGGCGGCGGGCAGGCCATAGGTCGGGACCTGATTTTGCGGGCTCTGGCCGGGGCGCGCGTTCGCAGGTTGCTGCTGCTGCCGCTTGCGCGGATCGGCGCCGGGATCTGGCAGCGCCGGGATCGCATCCGACGGCGCCTGGGGGACGCCGGCCGTGCGGCGCGTCGGCAGCGTCTCGGGCGAGGCGAAGCCGCCGCGGTTGGGATCGAACAGGTTGGGTGTGAGGCTCTGGGCGGCCGCGGGCGCGCTTTGGAGGGCCGTCAGCACGAAGCATGGCAAAGCGGCACGCAGGAAATGCGCGCGTTTGCTCCGGCTGGTGCCTGGAGACGACCCCACGATGGAATAACTCCAACGAAATCAAACACTTTCACGACGACCCTCGCCGAACGGCGGGAACCATCGTTAATGGAGTTAAAACAATTATGGTTAATGACCGGTTGAGGGCTTTTGGGGTCTCGTCGCCTCGCCCGCCCGGGCGTGCTAAGCAGGCGCCAACGGGCGATCGCCCACCCTTCCCTGGACCAGACCATGCCGAGCTCGAAACCGCTGATGACCCCATCATCCGGCCCCATTTCCGACAGCATCGAATCCGCGCTCCGCACGCTGGAGACGGAGAGCGGCGGCATCAACGCGCTCGCCGCCGCGCTGCGCGGCCCGCTGGGCGCGACGTTTGCCAAAGCGGTCGACCTGATCCGCAATGCCAAGGGCCGCGTCATCGTCACCGGGCTCGGCAAGTCCGGCCACATGGCGCGCAAGATCGCGGCGACCCTGGCTTCGACCGGCACGCCGGCCTTTTTCGTCCACACCGCGGAAGCCGCCCATGGCGACCTCGGCATGATCACCACCGACGACGTCATCATGGCGCTGTCCTGGTCCGGCGAGCAGCCGGAGATGAAGACGCTGGTGAATTACTCGGCGCGGTTTGCGATTCCCATGATCGCGGTGACGTCGAACGCGTCGTCCTCGCTGGGACAGGCTGCCGACATCGTGCTCGAACTGCCGAAGGCGCGCGAGGCTTGCCCGCATAATCTGGCGCCGACGACGTCGACGATCATGCAGGTCGCGATCGGCGATGCCATCGCGATCGCGCTGCTGGAGGGACGCGGCTTCACCGCGCTGGAATTCGCGCATTTCCACCCCGGCGGCAAGCTGGGCGCGATGCTGAAATTCGTCCGCGACTACATGCGCACCGGCGCGGAGATCCCGCTCAAGCCGCTCGGCACAAAAATGTCTGACGCGGTGATGGAGATGTCGGCCAAGGGGCTGGGCTGCGTCTGCATCGTCGACGATGCCGGCGGGGTCGCGGGCATCATCACCGACGGCGATCTGCGCCGCCACATGCAGCGGCCCGATCTGCTGACGGTGTCGGTCGACGACGTCATGACCAGGCAGCCCAAGACCGTGCCACCCTCGATGATGGCGACCGAGATGATCGAGGTGCTGAACACGCGCAAGATCACGACGCTGGTGGTGACGGAAGCGGACAAGGTGGTGGGTATCGTGCATCTGCACGATCTGCTGCGGGCGGGCGTGGCGTAAGGCGTGCGCGCGCTCTCAGCGCCGTCATTGCGAGCGCAGCGAAGCAATCCAGACTGCCTCCGCGGAAAGACTCTGGATTGCTTCGCTGCGCTCGCAATGACGGGCGGTTAGACCGGCGCCGGAAACCGCGCTGCCTTCTCCTCCAGCGGCAACCGCAGCCCGTTCGCCAGATACGACACCGTACGATAGAAGCCGCACAGCAGCATGATCTCCAGGACCTGCGCTTCATCGTAATGTGCCGAGAGCGCGGCGAATTCGGCGTCGTCAAACGTCGCGCGGATGTGCAGCGCGTCCACGGCCGCGATCAGCGCCTGCTCGGCTGGCGACCAGCATGTAGATGTTGCATCGCCCTGCACGGTGGCGCGCACTTCGTCCTCGGTGAGTTTTGCCGGCCCGGCAAAGACCGCGACATGCACGCCCCATTCATATTCACATTCATTCAGCGCACAGGTGCGGTCGATGACGATCTCGCGCTGGCGGAGCGACAGCGGGCCCGGATCGAGCAGCCCGCCGGCACGAAACTTGTCCCAGGCGCGGGCGTGGCCCGCCATCACACGGAACAGCACCAATGGCGGCGCGCCGCGCATGATGCGGTCAAATTGCTGCTGTATCTCCGGGGGATAAGGCGCCTCGAGCGGGGCGATGCGCGGTGTGGCCTGGGACATCGGCGACTTCCATTGCTACATTAATCGTAGCAATATGCTACATTATCCGTAGCAAGACGCAAGAGGCGGCGATGGCAAGGCAGGCAGCACCAGCGAACGTCCGGGGATCGCGGACGGGACGGCCGATCATGGCACTGCTCGATCTGCTGGGCCGGCGCTGGAGCCTGAGGATCCTGTGGGAATTGCGCGATGCGCCCCTCACCTCCCGCGCCTTACGCACGGCCTGCGACGAGGCCTCACCGACGGTGCTACAAGCACGGCTGACGGAGTTGCGCGAGGCAGGGTTCGTCGAGTTGGGCGACGGCGGAGGTTACGGGCTGACGCCGCTGGGGCGGGACTTGTGCGAGATGGTCATGCCGCTGCACCGGTTTGCGGAGAAGTGGAGCAGCAAGCGCGGCGCCTGAGTGTGGCGACACCGTCTCAACGAACTCGTCATTGCGAGCGCAGCGAAGCAATCCAGACTGCCGCCGCGGAAAGAGTCTGGATTGCTTCGCTGCGCTCGCAATGACGGCGGGCCAAAGGCGCCAGCTACGCCGCCGCCACCGTCAGGTTCGCACCGTCGACCTGCACCACCTTCACCTTTGTTCCCGCCGGCGTATCCGGCCCCGCGACGCGCCACACCGTGTCGCCGATGCGGACGGTGCCGCTGCCGTCGATGATCGGCTTCTCGAGCGTGAACTCGCGCCCGAGCAGCGCCTCAGTGCGCTTGTTGAGGAAGGGGCTGGCGCTGGCATCGAGCTTCGGCCGGGCGAGGCGCCGCCACACCGGCACGGCGGCAGCGGCGAACACCGCGAACATCACCAGCTGGATCTGCCAGGAGATCGCGACAGTGAACGAGATCAGGCCGACCAGCAGCGCGGCGAGCCCGAGCCAGAACAGGAAGATGCCCGGCGCCAGCACCTCCAGCGCCATCAGGATGAAGCCGAAGATCAGCCAGTTCCAGGTGCCGAGCGATACGAACATGTCGGTCATGACACGACCTCTAAAAATTGCCGCATGCCCTTATCGGAAGGGCACGCGCTGATACTAACCCTGCCGCGGCGGCACCGCCGGCGGCGTGCTGCCGGTCGTCGGCACCGAGCCGCCGCGACGGGCGGCAGCAGCGGCGGACGCCGCGCTTTCACCGAACGTTGCCTTGGCGATCTCGCCGATGCCCGCGAGCGAGCCCAGCATGCTCATCGCTTCGACCGGAAGCATGATGATCTTCTGGTTCGGTGAGTCGGCCAGCTGCCCGAACGCCTTGATATACTTGTCGGCGATGAAATAGTTCAACGCGGAAACGTCGCCCTTGGCGATGGCTTCCGACACCACAAGCGTCGCCCTGGCCTCGGCCTCCGCGGATCGTTCGCGGGCCTCGGCGTCGCGGAACGCGGCTTCCTTGCGGCCTTCGGCCTGCAGGATCTGTCCCTGCTTGGCGCCCTCGGCGCGCAGGATTTCCGACTGGCGCTGGCCCTCGGCGGCGAGAATGTCGGCGCGCTTGACGCGCTCGGCCTTCATCTGCCGGCCCATGGCTTCGACGAGATCGGCCGGCGGCACGATGTCCTTGATCTCGATGCGATTGACCTTGAGGCCCCAGGGCGAGACCGCGGCATCGACGACGCGCAAGAGGCGCTCGTTGATCTCGTCGCGATGCGACAGCACCTGGTCGAGATCCATCGAGCCCATCACCGAGCGGATATTGGTCATGGTCAGAACGGTCACGGCCTGCGTCAGGTTGGAGACCTCGTAGCTCGCTTTCGCGGCATCGAACACCTGATAGAAGGCGACGCCATCCACCGTCACGGTGGCGTTGTCCTTGGTGATGACCTCCTGCTCGGGAATGTCGATCACCTGCTCCATCATGTTGATCTTGCGCCCGACGCGATCGAAATAGGGCACGATTAGGTTGAGCCCGGGGCTCAGCGTCTGGGTGTATTTGCCGAAGCGCTCGATGGTCCAGTCATAGCCCTGCGGCACCGTCTTCACGCCGGCGACCAGCGTGACGATGACGAGCAAGACCAGAACAATCGCGAAAATGTCGAAACCGCTCATATGTCCTCCAAGGCGGGAAAAGGCCGGGAAAAAAGCCCTTCCCGCGCTGTCATTGGTCGGGTTCGTGACCTCAAGGGTTCAGCGGTCACGACTCAACGTCGGTACGGGTGCGATTCTGCACAAGACGCACGGAGAGGGAACGCTCACGATTATGTATTTGCGGGATGGCCTTGAAACGGCACGGCCGCAACCTAGCGACGACAGTGTCCTAGTTGGACCATGCAAAATTCACCGCCTTCAGCCCGGCGAGCTCGGGCCGCTCCTTTCGCAGCTTCGCCAGTTGAACGGCCGTCGGCCTCGCCTCGAAATTGCGTTGCTGTCCCGGGAAGACGGTCGCCACGTAATACAATCCAGGGAAGGAATATCGATCCTAGGCGTATGCACTGGCACAAATCCCATCGACACGCCGTTCGGGAGATAGGTGCCCGGACGGCCCGTCGTCGTATAGTTCTGCAGCTCGAGCCCTGTCGTTCCGACAGCGACCGGGATCGCAACAAAGCCGTCCGGAGCGAGGCTGATCCCGCGCGCATTGATTGCGGGAAAGCCGCTGTGGACAAACTGAAGATAGTTGATCGTCTCGCTACCGCCGTTGCCGACAAGCAGGATGGCCGTATCGCTCTTGACGGCACCGCCGGCCCGCACCGCTTCCGGATACATGGTCGACGCAAGGTCCCCGGTCGTGTTGCAGCCCGCGAGCGCGCAGGCCGCGACAACGACAAATACCCATCCACGCATTGACAGAAACCCGCCGCTTGATGCTGCCTGCCGCGATTACCAATGGCGACAGACTCCCCGTCACCATTATGTCAGACCATTGCGACCTTCTCCAGAAGGAGGGTAGCGCCGGCGATATTATTCAACCACGGAGTTGGCGATCGCAAGCAGCGAGGGCGATATCGTCAGCCCGATCGCCCTCGCCGTCTTCAGGTTGATCGTGAGCTCGAACTTGGTGGGGTTCTGGACCGGCAGGTCGGCCGCCTGGGCTCCCTTCAGGATGCGATCGATATAGGAGGCGGCGCGACGGACCTGCTCGGCGCTGTCGGTGCTGTAGGACATCAGCCCGCCCTCGTCGACGAAGGTGCGGCTCCAGAACACCGCCGGCACGCGCGCTTCGCCGATCGCAGCCAGCAGATGCGTGCGATTGGCCATGGTGAAGAAGTCCGGCAGGATCAGCAGGCCGCAATCTTTCCGCGACGCCAGCGCGGCAATCGACGCCGTGTCATGAACCGGCGCAGCCTCGACCGTCACATGAAGCGTCCGCGCGGCATCCTCGACCGTGCGCAGCATCAGGGGCGCGAACGGTGCGGTGGCGGGATTGTAGACGACGACGACGCGGGACACGTTCGGCGTGACCTGCGTCAGCATCTCCAGCCATTTGCCGGCGAGCGGGCCGTCATAATCGGTGAAGCCGGTGACGTTGCCGCCGGGATGCGCGAGATTTTCGACAAAGCCCTGGCTGACGGGATCGGTGACGACGGCGAATACGATCGGGATCGTCGTGGTGCGCCGGCGCAGCTCTTCCACTGACGGCGTACCGACCGCGAGCAGGATATCGGGCTTGCGCGCGATCAACTCGTCGGCGAGCCGCGCGATGCGGTCGCGATCGCCGGCGCCGCTGCGCCAATCGACCTTGAGATTGCCGTGCTCCTTCCAGCCATGGGCGGCAAGAGCTTCGGCGAGGATTCTGCTGCGAACCTGCCCGATCTCGTCGTCAGCCGCCGTCACCGAGAGCACGCCGAGCCGGCGCGTTGCATTCGGCTGCTGCGCCCATGCGGAAGCCGGCCACGCGGCGATCATCCCAAGAAGCGCCAATATCTCGCGGCGGTTCATGGGAGACGCCATCAAATCCAGCCCTGAAGCTCGCGCAGCACCAGCGTCCGGATCACGTCCATGCCGGGATCGCTGTCGTTGAGACAGGGGATCGCGGAAAACTGCTCGCCGCCATTGTGCTTGAAGATCTCGGCATTCTCCTGCGCGATCTCTTCCAGCGTCTCTAGGCAGTCGGCGGAAAAGCCCGGCGTCACCACCGCGATGCGGCGCACGCCCTCCTTCGCCAGCCGCTCCATGGTCTTGTCGGTGTAGGGCTGCAGCCACTCGTCATTGCCGAAGCGCGACTGGAAGGTCAGCAGCAGCTTTGTGTCGTCCATGCCGAGCCGGCGGCGGAGCGCCTCGGTGGTCGCGACGCACTGCTCCTGATAGGGATCGCCCTTGTCGACATAGGATTTCGGCATGCCGTGGAAAGAGGCGACGATCAGCTCCGGCTTGAACGGCAGGCTCGCCAGATGCGTCTCGATCGAGACGGCGAGCGCCTCGATATAGGTCTCGTCCTCGTAATAAGGCGGCGTCACGCGCAGCGTCGGCTGGTGGCGCAGGCGGGCGAGCACGCGGAACACTTCGTCGCAGACGGTCGCCGAGGTCGGGGCGGAATATTGCGGATAGAGCGGGACGGTGAGGATGCGGTCGCACCCCTTCGCGATCAGCGCATCGATGCCGGATCTGATCGAGGGATTGCCGTAGCGCATCGCCCAGTCCACCACGACATGGTCGCGGTCCGACAGCGCGGCGGCGAGCTTGTCGCTCTGCGATCGCGTGATGGTCTTCAGCGGCGACTCGTTCTTCTCGGTGTTCCAGATCTTTCGGTAGTCGAGCGCCTTGGTGCGGGGACGGCTGCGCAGGATGATCCCGTTCAGCACCAGCTTCCAGATCAGGCCCTGGTCCTCGATGACGCGGGCGTCCGACAGGAACTCCTTGAGGTAGACCCGCACGCCGGGCGCGTCGGCCGTATCGGGCGTGCCGAGATTGACCAGGAGCACGCCGACCCGCTTCGGGCTGGACTGCACGGTTGGCTTCGCGGTCGCGATGGGAGCTACAATCGTCATGGTACCGTTGGGTCGCGCGTTGCTCAGAACTTGTCAAGATGAGGCGGATTTCGCTAGGGTCGCACCCAAGCGGGGAGGGGCTGATGACACTCGCGGAATGCTGCGTATTTGGAGCGTTGCTGCTTTATCTATCTACGATCGTCGCGGTCAAATGGATCAGGTTTCGCACGTTCGACAATTCCCGGCCGCGCGACCCCGCCTTTTTCGAGGACGCTCTCGCACAACGTGCGCTCGGCGCCCACCAGAACGGCATCGAGACCTTTCCGTTCTTCGCCTTCGCCGTGCTTCTTGCCGAATTCCGGGATGCGCCGCAGCGGCTGATCGACGAGCTCGCCGTGCTGTTCCTGATCGTGCGGATCGCCTATGTGCTGACCTATCTCGGCAACCGCCCGACGCTGCGCTCGATCCTGTTCAGCATCGGCTTCGCGATCAATCTCGGGATCTTCTTCATGCCGGCGCTGAAGCAGTTTCTGCCGGTGTGAGGCGGCCTCACGCCGGAAGATGACGCTCCCGCGTCGCGATCAGTTCCCGTATCGATGCCGGGATCGTGACCGGACGATGGGTCTGCTGGTTGGTGTAGACCCACACGATCTCGCCGGTCACCAGCGCATCCGTGCCGCCTTTCAGAAAAATGGCGAGTTCGAAGACGAGGCTCGAATTGCCGATCCGCGCCACGCGCGCGCCGACGTCGAGCTCCCAGTCGAACCTGACAGGCGCCTTGTACTCGATGACAGATTTGACGACGTGGAAGTCGATACCGCTCGCCTGCGCATCCGCATATTGGTCAAAGCCCAGCGCGCGGAAATACTCGGTGATGGCCGTGTCGAAATAGGTGAGGTAGTGCGCGTTGAAGACGACGCCCTGGCCATCGATCTCGGAATAGCGCACCCGGAACGGATGAAAGAACCAGAAGTTTTCGCGCGACATGGAATCCCCCGACCAAGATATTTCAGTCTCGTCATTGCGAGGAGCGAAGCGACGAAGCAATCCAGGCTGCCGCTGCCGACAAATTCTGGATTGCTTCGCTACGCTCGCAATGACGGAGCAAGATGTACGACGGTCGTACCCAACCAGCGCCACGAAGCGCTGATGCCCCTCAAAAACACGTCGTCCGCTCGGCCGCGATGTAGCCGAACAACAGCCCCGCGCCGAACAGCAGCACGAGGGCGGCTGCGCCGAATTCGATGCCGCGCATGAACAGCGCGCCGCCGCCGTCGCGGCCGGCGCTGAGGCGGGCGGCGACGTCCTTGGCGGAGACGGCGATCACAGCGATGGCCGCGACCGTGATCGCGGTGCCGAGGCCCATCAGGAAGGTCGCGGCGATGCCGGCCCAGAACAGGCCCTGGGCCAGCGCGAACACCAGCACCAGGATCGCGCCCGAGCAGGGGCGGATGCCGACGGTCAGGATCGCAGCGAACCCGCGCCGCCAGCCGCCGGGGCCGGCGAGCTCGCTCGGGCTGGGACCGTGGGAATGGCCGCAATGCTCGTCGTGGACGTGATCGTGCCCGTGGGGATGATGCGCGTGCGCGTGGTCATGACCGTGGTGATGATGATCGTGACCGTCGTGCTCATGCGCATCATGATGATGGTGATGGCCATGATCATGATGGTCGTGCGGCACGCCCGCGATGGCCGGCACCGGCTGGGCCGCCTGGAGCGCGCGGATGAAGGTGCGGCCCTTGACCCAGACCAGCCGCAGGCCGAACAGCGCGATCAGGCCATAGCTCGCGATCTCGATCGCGCCCTCCGCCTTGCACATGGTCTTCGCCGTGGCATTCAGCACCCAGGCCGAGATGCCGACGATCAGGATCGCGACCAGCGACTGCATCAGCGCCGAGGCGAACGACAGCGCGATGCCGCGCCGCGCGGTCTCGCGGTTGGCGACGAGATAGGAGGCGATCACTGCCTTGCCGTGGCCGGGCCCCGCGGCGTGGAAGATGCCGTAGGCAAACGAGATGAAGAGCAACGTCCACACCGCCGAGCCGTCGGTCTTGGCGGCGCGGATGGTCGATGACATCTGCCGATAGAATTCCGACTGCTTGGCCAGCAGCCAGCCGATGATCCCGCCGGCCTCGGGCTCAACCGCCTGCGCGGGGCGCGGGGCGCCGAACGGGTTTTGCGCGAGGAGATCGTGAAGCGCGGCGTCGACCGCGCCGATGACCAGGACGACCGCAGCGCAGGCCAGCAGCCCGCGCGTGAGAGGAGAGAGTTGCGGCTTCAAGGGCAATCCACCGTGATCTTGTTGGCGAACATCATGCCGAAATTCGAATTCTCGCCGTTCAGGAAAGTCTGCTCATTGAGCTTCTGGGCGGTGGCGGAGCCGTCGCTCGGCCGATCGAGCTTGATCTGGCAGCCGGCGGGCGCGCCGACCAGCTTGACCGGATTGTCCTTGGCCATCTGGAAGTCGATGAAGTAGGAGCGATCGAACACTTCGAGCACCAGTTGCCTGGGCTTGACCGGGGTCTTCAACGGCAAGGTGAAGTGCAGGGTCAGCACCGTATCCTTGTAGTCGAGGAAGTAGTCGACGGGCTCGTTAAAACGCTCCTTCTTGCCGTCCGCTCGCGCGAAGGTGAAGTAGGCGTATTCCTTCAGCGATTCGACATTCGTCTGCGCCAGCGGCACGAGCTCCTCGCGGGTAAAGGCGCCCTTGGTCTTGCTCTCAAGCCCCTGCACGGCATAGGTCGAGAACATGTCGTCGAAGGTCCAGGCGTGGCGCACCCCGGTGATGGTGCCATCCGCCGCATAGAGCAGCTCGCTGGTCGCGGTGATCCAGACATGCGGATGCGCACGCGCCGCGCCCGCCGCAAGCGTAAATCCGGCGGCGAGCAGCAGTCCGAACAGGGCGCGCATGCCCATCAGGCCGCCTTGGCGCCATCGAGCAGACCGCGGCGGCGCAGCAGCGCGTCGGGCTCGGGCGGGCGGCCGCGGAAGGCCTCGTAGGCGGCCTCCGGATCGACCGATCCGCCCGACGAGTAGATGTCGTCGTGCAGGCGTTTTGCCACCGCGGGATCGAAGATGTCGCCGGCTTCCTCGAACGCGCCGAAGGCGTCGGCGTCCATCACCTCCGACCACATGTAGCTGTAATAGCCCGCGGCATAGTGATCGCCGGAGAAAATGTGGCCGAACTGGGTGGGCCGGTGACGCAGCGAGATCTCCTCGGGCATGCCGATCTTTTCCAGTTCCTTCTTCTCGAACGCGCGGACATCCTGCGCGGCCGAAGCCGGCTGGGTGTGGAATTCGAGATCGACCAGGGCCGAGGACACGAACTCGACCGTGGCAAAGCCCTGGTTGAATTTTCGCGCGGCGAGGAACCTTTGCAACAGGTCATCAGGCAGCGGCTCGCCGGTCTGGTAGTGGCGGGCGAACTGCTGCAGCACCTCGGGCCGCTCCTGCCAGTGCTCGTAGAGCTGCGACGGCAGCTCGACGAAGTCGGTGAACACGGAGGTGCCCGACAGCGACGGATAGGTCACGTTGGAAAGCATGCCGTGCAGGCCGTGGCCGAACTCGTGGAACAGTGTGCGGGCATCGTCGGGCGAGAGCAGTGAGGGCTCGCCATTGGCGCCCTTGGCAAAGTTGCAGACATTGATGACGAGCGGCGCGATCTCGCCGTCGAGCTTCTGCTGGTCGCGCAGTGACGTCATCCAGGCGCCGGAGCGCTTCGACGGCCGGGCATAGTAGTCGCCGTAGAACAGCGCCTTGTGCTTGCCGTCCGGCCCCTTCACCTCCCAGACCCGGACGTCGGGGTGCCAGGCCGGCACGTCCTTGCGCTCGGCGAAGGTGATGCCGAACAGGCGCGTGGCGCAGTCGAAGGCGGCGGCGATCATGTGATCGAGCGTGAGATACGGCTTGATCGCGGAATCGTCGAAATTGGCGCGCTGGAGGCGGAGCTTCTCGGCATAGAAACGCCAGTCCCAGGGGGCAAGCTTGAAATTGCCGCCCTCTTCCGTGATCAGCGCCTGCATCTCGTCGCGATCGGCGAGCGCCCGCGCGCGAGCCGGCTTCCAGACCCGCTCGAGCAGGCCACGCACCGCGTCCGGCGTTTTGGCCATGGAATCTTCGAGCCGGTAGGCGGCGAAGGTCGGATAGCCCAGCAGCTTGGCGCTCTCTTCGCGCAGCTTCAGGATATCGACGATGGTGCCGTTGTTGTCGTTGGAATTTCCGTTGTCCCCGCGCGCCGTAAAAGCCTTGTAGACCTTCTCGCGGAGGTCGCGCCGGGCCGAGCTCTTCAGGAACGGCTCGGTCGAGGAGCGCGACAGCGTCACGATGGCCTTGCCTTCCATGCCGCGTTCTTCCGCCGCAGCCTTGGCGGCTGCGACGAAACTCTCCGGCAGCCCTTGGCGGTCGGCCTCCCCCAGCTCCATGAACCACTCCTGCTCGTCGCCGAGCAGATGGTGGCTGAAGCCGGTGCCGAGCTGGGCGAGCTTCTCGTTGATCTCGGCCATGCGCGTCTTGGCCTCCTCGGAGAGGCCGGCGCCGGAGCGGTGGAAGCGGGTGTAGGTCCGCTCCAGCAAGCGGAGCTGCTCGGGGCTGAGACCGAGCGCGGCGCGGTTCTCGTGCAGATGGGCGATGCGACCAAACAGCACGGCGTTCATCATGATCGGATTCCAGTGCCGCGCCATCCGCAAGGAGACTTCCTTGTCGATCTCCAGAATGGCCGGGTTGGAATGCGCCGAGACGAGGTCGTAGAAGACAGCCGCGACCTTGTTCAGCAGCTTGCCGGAGCGCTCCAGCGCCGTGACGGTGTTGGCGAAGTCGGCGGCCGCCGGATCGTTGGTGATCGCCGCGATCTCGGCGGAGTGGTCGGCGAAGGCCTGCTCGAAGGCCGGCAGGAAGTGCTCCGGCTTGATCTCGTCGAACGGCGGGGTCGCGAACGGCGTCACCCAGGCCTTCAGCAGCGGATTGGTCTCGGAGTCCGTAGTTTGGCGGGGGTCTGACATCGCTGGTCTCGTTTTTTGAGCCTGATTTGTTGGGGCCAGCTATAGCACGCGATGGGGCTTTTTTGGGCCATTTGCCCTTGCTCCCGGCCGCCTTTTCGAGGAGATTGCGGCCCTCGAAGCCTTGCCTCGAAGCCTTGCCTCGAAGCCTTGCCTCGAAGCCTTACCTCGAAGCCTTGGGATCCCTGAGCTCATGAACGCGCCCTCCTCGTCCTCCCGTCAGATCGTCTGGTCGAGCGTCATCACCGTGATCAGCGCCGCGATCCTGATCGGCGCCGAGGTGTTCGGCGCGGCGTTTGCCGGCGGCTGGGCGCTCGCGATCCTGTTCGGGCTCGGCGAACAGGGCACGCACATCCTCCAGGCGGTGCTGTTCGCACTCGGCGTGCTCGTGATGACGGCCTTCATTCGCGCCGCCCAGCGCGTCGAGCCCTTCACCAAGCGCGGCTGACGCGTCTCGCGCGCGAGACACGCGCGCAACACGCTTAAAAACTTAACGCCTGTTCATCTTCCGCTGCGCTCGCGCAACACTGCGCAAGCAGATGTTAGGCAATTCTGTCCGCAGCCTAAAAAAATTCTTGCGAAGCAGAGTCAAAACGCTTATGTGCGCTCTTGCCCAATTTCGCACGTGCCTGTGGTCGTGTGTCAGTCGGTAGGTATCCGGACAAGAGGCCGGACAGCCGCCAAGGGGTGAAGAAGCCGAGGGGCTCTTCGGAAGTGCGGAAGTCGAAAGACCGAGAGGTTGGACGACGAAGCAAACCCGGAGCGTCCAGCATCTCTCTCAAAGAGATGCCTTGTCGAAGGTGACTTCACTTTTTGCAACCGTGACTGGCAGCCGGAGGCGAACCGGCGCACCCCGCTCTCAACGGGGGACGCGACTTAAAGCAACGACGGATCGGGCTTTTTTGGTCTCTACCGGCATTCCAACGCCGGCGCGGGCTACTGAAAAGGCTTGTCCTTCATTGCCAGGTGTGCGGGCGGGAAATTCCCAACCAATCCACGGCAGCACAGTCTGATCTGAGTCTTTGGCTCGTCGCGCCTCCATCGCGCGATCTGGCCGGAGAGCTCTTATCCGACGCAATTTTTTTGAACGGATCCCCGTCGCTGGGCCGTTTGGGAGAGTGCTATGACCGAACGTATTCAGGAATTCCTGCGCAACCGCCGCAGCGAGGGCCAGGACACCGAGCCGTGCCTCGTGGTCGACCTCGAGGTCGTGCGCGACAATTACCAGACCTTCGCCAAGGCGCTGCCCGACAGTCGCGTGTTCTATGCCGTCAAGGCGAACCCGGCGCCGGAAGTGCTCTCGCTGCTCGCGTCCATGGGCTCCTGCTTCGACACCGCGACGGTTGCCGAGATCGAAATGGCGCTGGCCGCCGGAGCTACGCCCGACCGCATCTCCTTCGGCAACACGATCAAGAAGGAGCGCGACATCGCGCGCGCCTTCGCGCTCGGCATTCGGCTGTTCGCGGTCGACTGCACCGCCGAAGTCGAGAAGATCGCCCGTGCCGCTCCCGGCGCGAAGGTGTTCTGCCGCATTCTCTATGACTGCGCCGGCGCCGAGTGGCCGCTGTCGCGCAAGTTCGGCTGCGACCCGGAAATGGCCGTCGACGTGCTCGACGTCGCCAAGCGCCTGGGCCTGGAGCCGTGCGGCATCTCGTTCCATGTCGGCTCGCAGCAGCGCAAGGTGAAGGCGTGGGACCGTGCGCTGGCGATGGCCTCGCAGGTGTTCCGCGACTGCGCCGAGCGCGGCATCAACCTGACCATGGTCAACATGGGCGGCGGCTTCCCGACCAAGTACCTGAAGGACGTGCCGCCGGTCGTCACCTACGGCCGTTCGATCTTCCGCGCGCTGCGCAAGCATTTCGGCAACCAGATTCCGGAGACCATCATCGAGCCGGGCCGCGGCATGGTGGGCAACGCCGGCATCATCGAATCCGAAGTCGTGCTCATCTCGAAGAAGAGCGACGAGGACGAGGTGCGCTGGGTCTACCTGGACATCGGCAAGTTCGGCGGTCTCGCCGAGACGATGGACGAGTCGATCCGCTACGCCATCCGCACGCCACATGACGGCGCGGACATGACGCCGTGCGTGCTCGCGGGTCCGACCTGCGACAGCGCCGACGTGCTGTACGAGAAGAGCCCGTATCCGCTTCCCGTCACGCTGGAGATCGGCGACAAGCTGCTGATCGAAGGCACCGGCGCGTATACGTCGACCTACTCGGCGGTGGCGTTCAACGGCATCCCGCCGCTGAAGACGTACCACATCTAGGCAGCCTCTATTTCTGAGGCCTGACGAACCCGGGAGCCGGCTTGCCGGCTCCTTACCCATCATTTCGATCTGACGACGTCTTGAGCCGGCGTGCTTCTCGCACGCGGGTTCAAGCGGGGACTGACGCGCCATGACTGCTCATCGGAATACACAGGTTGCCCTCACTTCGAATGCCGCTCCGTTCGCGATCCGTGCGGAGCGTGCTGCCGACGTTGCGATGCGTGAAGCGCTGCTGGATGCAAGCTTTGGCGAGAACCGCCATGGCCGCACCTGCCAGCGCCTGCGCGACGGACGCGCACCAGCCGCAGGCCTTGCCCTGTCGGCTGTGCGCGAGGGGACACTCGTGGGAACCGTGCGGCTGTGGCACGTCAGCGCCGGAGGGAGGCCCGCTCTGGTCCTCGGACCCTTGGCGGTGGACCCTGCCTGCCGCGAGCTCGGGATCGGCGCCGCGCTGATGCAACAAGCGCTGGCCGCCGCCCGGGCGCGCGGGCATGCCGCCGTGATTCTGCTCGGCGATGCCCGCTATTATGCCCGCATCGGTTTCTCGGCCGAGAACACCGGCGCGCTGTCGCTGCCCGGCCCGTTCGAGCGCGACCGCCTGCTCGCGATCGAGTTCACCGACGGCGCGCTCGATGGCGCCACCGGGATGATCGTTCCGACCGGAGCGGCCTTGCCCAAACGGAGGTCGGTTCGCGGCCTCCAAGCGCAAGCGGCCTAAGGGATCCCCATCAAGGCGACCCAAGCCGCATTAAGCGGCAACGCCCGGCCGCGCCTGCGCCAGCCTCTATTCGTTGGGGTTGCGCGAACCCCGGAAACGCCCTTTAACCCCACGAAATTCCCCGTTTCAGTCGAGGCCGAACCCATGTCCCGTCGCCTGATCTCCACCGGCTCCCCGTTCGAGAAGACCGCCGGCTACAGCCGCGCCGTGATCGATGGCGAGTTCGCCTTCGTCGCGGGAACCACCGGCTACGACTACACGACGATGACCATGCCGGCCGATGTCACGAGCCAGTCACGCAACTGCTTCAAGACCATCGAAGCTGCCCTGAAGGAGGGCGGTTTCGAGATGGCCGACATCGTCCGCGTGACCTACTACCTCACCGACATCAAGGATGCGGACGCCCACTTCGCGGTTTGCGGCGAAGTCCTCGGCGACATCCGCCCGGCCGCAACGCTTCTCGCCGTCCCGGCGCTCTACAAGCCCGAGATGAAGGTCGAGATCGAAGTCACCGCCAAGCGCCGCAGCGTCTGAAAAGCGCCGCAGCGCCTGATCCATCCACCAGCACTTTCCGGAGAAACCATCCCATGAGCCCCGCCTCGCAGATCTACGCGAAGATCACCGGTCCCATCGTCATGGTCGGCTTCGGCTCCATCGGCAAAGGCACGTTGCCGATGATCGAGCGGCATCTCGACTACGACAAGTCGCGCGTCACCGTGATTGATCCCAAGGACGAGGGTCGCAAGGCGCATTGCGAGAAGCAGAATGTGCGCTTCATCCAGAAGGCCGTGACAAAAGACAATTATCGCGAATTGCTGACCCCGCTGCTGACCGAAGGCGGCGGCCAGGGCTTTTGCGTCAATCTCTCGGTCGACACCGGCTCGACCGACATCATGGAGCTCTGCAACGAGCTCGGCGCGCTCTATATCGACACCGTCAATGAGCCCTGGCTCGGCTTCTATTTCGATTCCTCGAAGGGCCCGGAAGCGCGCTCCAACTACGCCTTGCGCGAAGTGACGCTGGCCGCCAAGAAGGCGCGGCCTAAGGGCTCGACGACGGCCGTCTCCTGCTGCGGCGCCAATCCCGGCATGGTCTCCTTCTTCGTCAAGCAGGCGCTGCTCAATGTCGCCGCCGATCTGAAGCTCAATGCCCCCAAGCCCAAGACCAAGGCCGAATGGGCGGATTTGATGCGGCAGGCCGGCATCAAGGGCATCCACATCGCCGAACGCGACACGCAGCGCTCCAAGACGCCAAAGGAGCCTGACGTGTTCGTCAACACCTGGTCGGTGGAAGGCTTCCTGTCGGAAGGCGTGCAGCCGTCCGAACTCGGCTGGGGCACCCATGAAAAATGGATGCCCGAGAATGCGCACACCCACCAGGCCGGCTGCGGCGCTGCGATCTATCTGATGCAGCCCGGCGCCAATACGCGCGTGCGCACCTGGTGCCCGACCCGCGGCGCGCAATATGGCTTCCTCGTCACCCACAACGAATCGATCTCGATCGCCGATTACTTCACAGTGCGTGACGCAGCGGGCACGGCGGTCTACCGGCCGACCTGCCACTATGCTTATCATCCGGCCGACGATGCCGTGCTGTCGCTGCATGAAATGTTCGGCCGCGCCGCGAAGATGCAGGAGAAGCACCACATCCTCGACGAGAACGAGATCGTCGACGGCATCGACGAGCTCGGCGTGCTGCTGTTCGGCCACGACAACAACGCCTATTGGTACGGCTCGCAGCTCTCCATCGAAGAGACCCGCGCGCTTGCGCCCTATCAGAACGCGACCGGCCTGCAGGTGACCTCCGCCGTGCTCGGCGGCATGGTGTGGGCGCTGGAGAACCCGAACGAAGGCATCGTCGAAGCCGACGAGATGGATTTCGATCGCTTGCTGGAAATCCAGCTGCCCTATCTCGGCCCGGTGAGGGGTTTCTACACCGACTGGACGCCGCTGACGGATCGTCCGGGACTGTTTCCGGAGGACATCGACACCAGCGATCCCTGGCAGTTCCGGAATATTCTGGTGCGGTGAGGCGGGGTCTCGCGACTGGTCATTCCGGGGCGGCGCGACAGCACCTATGGTGACACCGGCCGCCTCAGTTGCATAACCGCTACACTTGGCAACTAAGACGTGTATCATTTCAACGGTGCCCCGGATGGGCGCTTCATTTGGAATGGACACGTCATGCACCGCACCCCGCCCGCCCGCCCGTTGAAAGCTTGCAGCCGTCGCATCCGAATTCTAGCGGCAGTCGTTGGCGCGCTGATGCCAGCGCTTTTCTGCTCCAACATCGCCTTCGCCATCGATCGGGAGTGCATAGCGCCCTACTACCGCTCGAAGTCGTTGGCCTGTGTGGAGCAGACGCTCGCCGAACTGCAAGAAACGAATAAGCAGGATCCCAATACGATCATCGGGTTTCTGGCGCAGATCTTTAGAGATCAACCTTCTCGCGCCCGCCTGCTCAAATCGGAAGCGTCGAACTATACGAAGTCGATCATGCTTGTGGGCCTGTACAGGGCTGGTTTGACGACTGAGGCGCAGACATTTGCGGCCTCCAACAATCTCTCGGACCTGGTGAACAGGCTGCACGCCACACCAATTGTGCCGCTGGAACAGATCAAGCCGTTTGCGACGCCAGCCGACAACGACATCCTGACCGGAGCCTACTTGGCCTCGGGCGACACAGCCTTGATCCGGCGAATTCTCGACAATTATGCCAGCGCGGACGACGCAATGGCGAGCGATGGCATGCGGATCGGCCTGATGATTGGCAAATTTGGTCCCGATCTCACCCCGGAGGGGCGGACAGCGGTCACGATGCAGGCAGGTTGCGAGAGATACCAGTGCAAATCCGATCCGGCGAAGCTACTTCGCGTTCTTACGCTGGCGACGGCCATGTGGTCGTTAAGCTCGCTATCTGTGCAGGACGAAGGCATCAGGAAGACCGTCTCCGATTTCTTTGAGCGCACGCCTCGTCTCAAATCGCGGCTCATTGCGGAACGGACAGCCTTCGGAAACTACCTGGTCGCCCTGGCCGGTCTCGCGGCGTTCAGCGGCAAGGAGAGCAACGCGGACGCACAGCGAGTCTTCCAGGTGATGAGCGATTCGGCCGCAATCTATGAAAGGCTGGGTCCCGCAAACGAGGCATTTGACGCCATGAACGCCCTGAAAAAATAACATTCCGGCGGACGACGACGGACGTTACTTCTCCTTGATCGGCGGCGCGATCTTCTCGGCAGGTGCCGGCGGCAATGCCGGCTTGGCCGCGCCCTGCGTCTGCGGATCGGGGCGCGCGGGCTCCGGTGCGGGCGTGGTCGGCCGGTCGCCTCCGGGCTTGGCTTCCGCTGGCTTGTTCTGATCGTCGGACGGCGTGCCCTGGAGCGGCGGCGTCGCCTGCGCCAGCTGCACCCGGCCCTCGGCGCGGATCTGCGCGATCGAGACGCCTGAGATCACGATGCCGGCCGCAAACAGCGAGCAGGCAATCATGAAGTCCAGTTTCAGTCTGCGCTTGTCATTGCTGGTCATGTCGATCACCGCATTTGTCCGCGGGATCAACGAAGTCGCACGGCTGCGGTTCCGCCCCCTGTGACGCGGGAACCGCCCGTTTGCGTGCCAAAACGCCGCGCTACTCCGTGGTGCTGACTTCCCACGTCGCGTGACGCACGCCGGGCAGATGCTGCAAATCAGTCGCTACCACGTTCAGCTCGTTCGGGTCGACCGCAGTCGCGACCAGCTTGGCGACGATCTCCAGCATGTCCTCGCCGATTTCGACCACGCTGACATCAGCCACCGGATATTTCGCGGCCTCGAGCTTGTCGACGAGACGGTCGCGCATATCGGGCAAGGCGTCCGCCACGACCGCAAGCTTGAAGTAGTAGGTCGCCTCCGACGCCTTCTCGTTCAGCGGGATGCGGTTGATGGCGTTGACCAGCGGGCGCAGCATGGTGTTGCCGGCGATGACGAACACGGTCAGCGCCGTCGCCTGCGCGACCATGTCGGCCCCGGCGCAGGAGCCGACCGCGGCCGAGGCCCACAGCGTCGCGGCGGTGTTGAGCCCGCGAACGTCCATGCCCTGTTTCATGATGACGCCGGCACCGAGAAAGCCGATGCCCGAGACGACATAGGCGATCACCCGCACCGCGCCGTCGGCGCCGTCGAGATGCATGGCGAGGTCGACGAAGGCGGCCGCGCCGACCGCGACCAGCACATTGGTGCGCAGGCCCGCGGTGCGCTGGCGATACTGCCGCTCGGCGCCGATCAGCGTGCCCAGCACGAAGGCCGTGGTCAGGCTGACCAGCGTGTCCGCGAAGTCGGCAAGTTGGAAGGTCGTCAGAAACCGCATAGTCCCTCGCATGGGTTGGCAAACGATCTATGCGAGAGTGCCGACGAGGTCAATTTGAACGGGCATCGGCTCCTGTGGAAGCCGGTGCCCGCCCGGGTCGTTCGCGTCAGTGCGCAGCCGCGAGCAGGGTCTGCTGTTGCGGCACATAGCTCAGCGCCGTGCCGCCGTTGCCGTCGGACGCCAGCACGAAGGACGAGGCCGCGTACTGCCCGAGCAGCGCCCAGGAGTAGCTCTGGCCGCCGTCGGTCGTGACCGTCAGGTTGTTGGCGCCGTCGACATCGACGCTGGAGATCACGGTGTTGCGGAAGTCGATGTAGTCGTCGCTGCCGAAATTGGCGATCGTGCCGATCAGCCCCACTGGGGCGTCGAGCACCAGCGTCGAGCCGGCAGAACCGTCGAAATCGACGTTCTGGGCGGTGCCACCGGCATAGACATGCTCGGTGCCGCCATCCAGATGCGAGTTGGTGGCCGTGCCCCCGGCGGCGACGTCCTGTTGGCCGAGACCGCTGACGATCGCACCAGTTGCCGAGCCCGCGACATATTGCCAGCCGCCATCGATCGTCGCGCCGCTGTCGGTAGCGCCAACATCGACATACTGGAAGCCCCCGGCTGCGATCGTCGTGGAAGTGGCCGCGCCGCCCGAGCCGACATACTGCCGGCCGCCGGCATTGATGGTCGTGCCTTCGGCGTGGCCGTCGGCGAGCACCTGCTGGCTACCGTCGAGCACGGTATTGGTGACGGTGCCCTGATAGACATCCTGGTAGCCGCCCGCCGCAACGTTGGCGCCATCGGCAGTGCCGTTCTGATAGACATGCTGGACGCCGCCGCTCTGGACGAGGGCGCCGCGCGAGGTGCCGTAGTCGTACTGAACGCCGCCCGCACCAATGGTCGCATCGAAGCTGCTGCCGTTGAGATATTGCGTACCGAAGATGGTCGCGCCGTGCTCGTCCGCACTCACGCCGATCTGCGAAACGCCCGAGAGTTCGACCACCGTGTCGGTTGCATGGCCGAAGCTGGAAACGAACTGGCTGGCTCCCGCCTTGACGATGGTATGAGCCGCGGTGCCGCCGCCGAAGACGTATTGTGAGCCGTACAGGACTGTATCGGTCGCGAGGCCGGGGCTGCGGGCGCCAATGTCCTGATAGCCGCCGGCTTCGATCGTCGCCGCGCTTGTGCCGACGCCGTTAACGTGCTGCACGCCGCCGCTCTTGACCACCGATCCGATCGAAATGCCGTAGTCATCTTCGACGCCGTTGCGAAGAACCGTCGCCGCGACCAGGGTCGCCCCGGTGCCGACCGTGACGCTCGGCGGGAAGGCGGAGAATGGCGCCGCCACGACGATCGCATTCGCAAGGGTGGTGCCACTGGGCATCGCGTAGCCGTAAACGAAGGGGATGGCCTGCGATACGCCGATATTGCCGGCTGCGTCGCGCAGACTGGCCGTCGCATAGGAAAGCCCAGATGCAGGAAACAGGCTATCCACGTGCCAGCTGCCGTCGCTGCTGGTGACGGCGATATCGGTCAAGCCGAACGACAGCGTCAGCGTCGCCGGCGCGTCGGCGAGATCGAGTGTCCCCTGGATGTCGACCAGATTGGACGTGGAGTCATGATTCGCAATACCGGTGATCGCAAGTCCGGGAGCCGTGATATCGACTGCGAAAGTGAAGGCCGGCCCGGACACACTTTGGCCCAACGCATCCGTCGCGGTGGCGATGTAGCTGTAGGTCGAGCCGTCCTGCAGGCCGGAGACGCCGAGGCTCCAGTTGCCGTCGCTGCCGACCGCCGTGACGCCGACGACGGAATTGTCGCCCGCGTTCGTCACCGTGATGGTATCTCCGGCGTTGCCGCTGCCCGACAGGGTCGTGGCCCCGGCGTGGAAATGCGCCGCGTTGATGTAATTGTTGCCGTCGGAGCCCGGGGTTACGTCCGCATCGATGATGGTCCAGAGCCGGAGGCGTGCGGCTGATCGTATATTGCGTGGTGGTCGAATTCGGCGCGGTGAGGAAAACATCCTCGCCGGTCGAGGAGTTGCTCGTTGTCCACTCCACCACCACGTCGGCTTTTCCGTCTCCATTGAGATCACCGACGGTGATTCCGTTGGCGCCCGAAGCGAGCGGCAACGTCACCGCCGGGCCGAACGTGCCGTCACCGCGACTATAGAAGGTCGACAGCGTATTGTTGCTGGTAGCGACCACGGCGAGGTCCGTTTTGCCGTCGCCATTGAAGTCCGCGGCTGCCAAGTTCCAGATGGGTGCCGGCGTCAGGAAGGTCTGGGGCGATGCGAAAGTGCCGTCGCCGTTGCCGAGCAGGATCGCAATGGAGTTGTTGGTTCCGAGTGCGAGATCAAGCTTGCCGTCGCCGTTGAAGTCGCCGCTGATCGTTCTAGATGAGGCGCCGGCTGTGATCGGAGATTGGAACGTGCCGTCCCCGTTGCCAAGCCGCACGACAACCGGCGAGCTTGACGAGTCCTGCACGAGCAGATCGATCTTTCCATCGCCGTTGAAATCTCCGCTCGCGAAGGCGTTGGAGGCATTCGTGGCAACGGGCGATCCGAAAGAGCCATCGCCGTTACCGAGCAGCAGCGACGTGCCGATGTTGTTCGAGATGATCACGTCGGCCTTGCCGTCGCCATTGAAGTCGGCAAACGCCCTGATATTGCCGCCAGTACTGCCACCCGTCGCATACTTCGTCGCCGCCGCGAACGTGCCGTTGCCATTGCCCAGCCTGACGTCCAGGGTCCCGGTGAAGATGTTGCCCATCAGGACGTCCAGCTTGCCGTCGCCGTTGACGTCGCCGAGCCGAATCGACGATTCCAGCTCCGAAGCTCCGGTCAGCGAGGTTTGCGTGAACTGGCCCGTGCCGTCATTGGTCCTGACATCGAGAAAGTATGCGGAAGCGCTGACGGTTCGGATATACACCATATCCTGCTTGCCATCGCCGTTGACGTCGCCGACCGCCGCCGTGTTGATGATGCTGAAGCGCGGGCCGGCCATCTGCGTTTCGGACTGGAATGGTCCGACATAATAGCCGCTGGAATCGTGCACATTGGTGCCGGTCAGTTGCAGCCCCAGCGAACCGCTGCCCGAGCCGGTGTTGACCGTGACCGTGTAGCTCGCGCCGTTGCTGCCAGCCACCGGCGTGATGTCCGTGATGCCAGCGCCGTTGATGCTTCCCGTCGTGGCGAGGGTGAACTGGTCGGCCGTGACGCCGGACACCGGCTTCGAAAAGGTGACAGTGTAGTGCACGACGGACGCGTCGGTCGACGACGGATCGGTGCCGGTGATGCTGACGAGCGTCGGAAGAACGGGGATGAGTGGCATGGGGATTCCCTGGCGTGGCGCCTTGATGCGAGGATTCGAATTGCGCACCGTCGCCGGACAAGCCGACGCCAGGCGCAACTGATCGCGCGGCAACAATTCGAAATTGCACGCCGTGCGCTCTACATCCGCGACCCTACAGGGGCTGCTTGTCGGTTATGTTACGAGTTAACAACAAATAACATAATGGGAGAGGCTGTGGACGGCGCGCCTCACAACTCCAGCAGTCCGCCGTCACCGTTCTCGTCGGCAAACGCCAGCAGCGTGCCCTTGGCGTTCCAGGCGATCGCAGCCGCCGGCGGCGTGCCGTTACGGCGGACCAGGATCTCGGCGCCATCTTCGAGGCGCACCATCAGCACCGTGCCATCGCTGTAGCCGCAGGCGAGAATGTCATTTTTCGGATGGCAGGCGACCACCGATACGCGGGCCTGGAGCGGCGCGAGCATCGCGGGCTCCTTGCCCATCGGGCCGTCCTTGCTGGCGAACGGCCAGATGATGACGGTGTCGGCGCCTGACGTGGCCAGCCCCTTGCCGCCCGCGCTCCAGGACATCGAGCGGACACGACCGGGATAACCGGTCATGCGCATGTGCCGGTTATCGGCGAGCCGCCAGCCATGCAGCGCCGATTCATGCATCGTCGTGACCAGGAATTTATTGTCCGGGCTGAAGGTGACGCCGAGATGCGAGCCAGCCCAGGGCAGGAATTCGGCCGAGCCCTCCATGTTCGGAAACCACAGCGTCGCGCCATTGTAATGCGCGATCGCGAGCCGCAGGCCCTTCGGCGCAAACGCGAGACCGCCGACGGTCGAGGGCACCTCGAGCGACTTCTCCTCTTGCTTGCCGCTCTTGACGGTCGCGACCTTGCCGGCCGACCACGCGAAGGCGCCATCGGCGTGCAGCGCCACCGCGTCGATCCAGCGCCGCTTCGGATCGGTGGCGAGCAGCGTCACTTCACCCTTGGCATCGAGCGAGACGACCTTGCCGTCGTCGCCGCCCATGATGAGGCGCTTGCCATCGGAGGCGGTCGAGAGAATGCCGCCGCTGTGCACGGCGACCGTGGAGATCTCGCCCTTGGCATCGGCGAAAGCGACGTTCTCCTCGGCGCCGACGAAAGCGGCGCGGGGCCCAAGGAAGTGCACCGAGGTCACGCCCATGCCGAGCGCAAGCGGCTTGACGCGATCGGTGACGGAGACGATCGAGGCGGAATCGGGAGCCGGCGTAAACTCTTTCATCACGAGACGATGCAGCTCTCGAAGCCGGTGCGAATGAGCTCTTCCGGCAATTCGCGGCCGATGAAGACGAGGCGGCTCTGGCGCGCCTCGCCGTCCTTCCACTTCCGCTGGTGGTTACCCTCCAGCATCATGTGGACGCCCTGGAACACGTAGCGGTCGTCGTCGTCGTGGAAGGCGAGGATGCCCTTGGAGCGCAGAATCTTGCCGCCCTCGACCTGCACCAAATTCTGGAGCCAGGGCATGAAGACGTTCGGATCGAGCGGCTTGTCGGTTTTGAGCGACAGCGATTGCATGTCCTCGTCGTGATAGTGCTTCAGGCCGTGACCATGATCATGGTGGTGATGATGGTCGTGGCCGTGATGATCATGATCGTGGTCATGATCATCGGCATTCAGGAAATCAGGCTCGATGTCGAGAATGCGGTCGAGGTCGAACGCGCCGCGATCGAGCACGTCGGCCAGCGCCACCGAGCAGCGCTCGGTCCGGTGCAGCTTGGCATAGGGGTTGATGGCGCGGATGCGGGCTTCGACTTCGGCGAGTTCGGGCTTGGTGACGAGATCGGTCTTGTTCAGCACGATGACGTCGGCAAACGCGATCTGGTTTTTGGCCTCGGGCGCGTCCTTGAGACGGTCGGACAGCCATTTGGCGTCGGCGACCGTGACCACCGCGTCGAGGCGCGCGTTCTTCTGCACGTCCTCGTCGACGAAGAAGGTCTGGGCGACCGGCGCCGGATCGGCAAGGCCGGTGGTCTCGACGATGATGGCGTCGAACTTGCCCTTGCGCTTCATCAACCCGTCCATGATGCGGACGAGGTCGCCGCGCACGGTGCAGCAGATACAGCCGTTGTTCATCTCGAACACTTCCTCATCGGCGCCGATGATGAGGTCGTTGTCGATGCCGATCTCGCCGAATTCGTTGACGATGACGGCGTATTTCTTGCCGTGATTTTCCGACAGGATGCGGTTCAAGAGCGTGGTCTTGCCGGCACCGAGATAGCCGGTCAGGACGGTCACGGGAATCTTCTGGGAGGTCGCTTCAGACATAACAACTCCGACTTCGGGCTTGTCGCGCGACGCGAGGCGGGGTGGCCCCTGCCCTAGTGGTCAAGCGCGCTGGTCAGGGCCTTTATATTGTGCCTGACCATATCAATGTAAGTGGGTGCAGGCCCCTTTTCGCCGGTCAAACCGTCCGAAATCAGGGTCCCGCCGACCTTTGCGCCCGTCTCGGCCGCGATCCGCCGGATCAGCCGGTCGTCGCTGATATTTTCCAAGAAGACGGCCGGGATTTTTTGGGCCCTGATCTGGCCGATAATGGCCGCGATGTCCCGCGCGCTGGGCTCGGTTTCGGTTGAGACCCCTAAGGGGGCGACGAACTGGACGCCGTATTCGGCGGCGAAATAGCCGAAGGCGTCGTGGGTCGAGATCACCTTGCGCCGCTCGGGCGGGATCTTGGCCACGGCGTCGCGGACCTCACGGTCCAGCGTTTCGAGCTTTTCCAGATAGGCTTTTGCCTGAGCGCGGAAGAAGTCCGCATTATCGGGATCGGCGACGGCCAGCGCGTTGGCGATGTCGGTCACATAGACCTTGGTATTCGGGACTGATTGCCAGGCATGGGGATCGGCCGCCGAACCAAGCTTCAGCGGCGTGATACCGGCACTCGCGGTGACCATTTGCGCCTTGCTGCCTGCGGACTGCACGAGGCGCGGCAGCCAGCCCTCAAGGCCCAGCCCGTTGACGATCACGAGCTTCGCGTTCGCGACCCGCTTCGCATCACCCGGCGCCGGCGTGTAGACGTGGACGTCGCTGTCGGGGCCGACCAGCGTCGTCAGATTGACGCGGTCACCACCGATATTGCGGACGAAGTCGGCAAGGATCGAGAAGCTCGCGACGACATTGAGCTGCTCGGCCGCCTGGAGCGGCGAGGCGAACAGCAGCAAGGCAGAGAGCAGGAGGGCGCGCATCGTCACGCCTCCAGATGCCGGCCTGGAAACAGCTGCCGGACAATGCCGCCGACGCGGCCGAACAGCACGGAGACGATGTAGATCACCGTCGCCACGAGAATGATCGCAGGGCCTGAGGGCACGCGGGTCTGGAACGACAGCACGAGGCCGGCATAGCCCGAGACCGCCGCGGCGACAACAGCGATAGACATCATGACGGTGAGATCGCGCGACCAGAACCGTGCGATACCCGCCGGCAGGATCATCAGGCCGACAGCAAGCAGCGTGCCGAGCGCCTGAAAGCCGTTGACGAGGTTGATCACGACGAGCGCGAGGAAGGCGAGATGCGCGGGGCCGCCGGCGCGGCTCACGGTGCGCAAAAATAATGGATCGACGCTCTCGATCACCAGCGGGCGGTAGATCACCGCGAGCACCAGCAACGTGACTGTGGCGTTGAAGGCGACCACCAGCAACGTCTGGTCATCCATCGCGAGGATATTGCCGAACAGCACGTGCAGCAGGTCGATATTGGTGCCCTTGATCGAGACGATGGTCACGCCGAGCGCCAGCGAGGCCAGATAGAAGGTCGCGAGCGAGGCGTCCTCCTTCAGCCCGGTCGAGCGCGCGACCACGCCGGCGAGGATCGCGACCGCAAAGCCGGCGATCAGGCCGCCGGCCGTCATCGCGAACAGATTGAGGCCGGAGAGCAGGAAGCCGACGGCGGCACCAGGCAGGATCGCATGCGCCATGGCATCGCCGACGAGGCTCATCCGCCGCAGCATCAGGAACACGCCGATCGGCGCGCCCGCCAGCGACAGCGCGATCACGGCGGCGAGCGCCCGCCGCATGAACTCGAATTCGGTGAACGGACCGATCAGCGCGTCATAGAGCATCTGCGATCACGCCGCCCGCGAACGGGCATCATCGGCCGCGCACGCCGTGGCGCTGTCGTCGAAGGCTTCGCACATCCGCATCGCGACCAACAGGTTTTCCGGCGTCAGCACCTCCGCCGTCGGTCCCCAGGCCACGGGGCCGCGCGCCAGCACCAGCGTCTCGGAGAAATGGTTGCGCACCATTTCCATGTCGTGGAGGGCGGCGAGCACGGTGCGGCCCTCGCCGTGCCAGTGCTTCACCAGCGCGAGCAGATCAGTCGTGGTCTTGCTATCGATGGCGTTGAAGGGCTCATCGAGGACGATCAGGCGCGCGTCCTGCAGCAGCACGCGCGCGAACAGCACGCGCTGCATCTGGCCGCCCGAAAGTGTCCCGATGGGCCGGTTCTCGAAACCGTTGAGCCCCACCGAGCCAATGGCGCGAAGTATCTTCTCGCGCGCGGCCTTGCCGATGCCGCCGAACAGGCCGGTCCCGCGCCACAGCCCGGTGCCGACGAAATCGTACACCGAGATCGGGAAGGTGCGGTCGATCTCCGCGCTCTGCGGCAGATAGGCGATGTCGCGACTGTCGAGCCCACCGAGACGGATGCTGCCGTCGAGCGGCTTGAGAATGCCGACGATGCCGCGCAGCAGCGTCGACTTGCCGGCGCCGTTCGGGCCGATCACGGCGACCAGTGCGCCGGGTGCGACCTCTCCGTTGAGATGATGCACGGCCGGATGGCGGTCGTAGCCGAGCGTGACATTGTGGAAGTGCAGCGCCGCCATGGTCACCTCATCGCCAGGAAGACCACGCCCCAGAGCACGGCGCAGACGGCCAATGCGGCCGCGAGGCGTCCGGCCATGGTCATGCGCAGGATCGACCAGGGCGCGTCCTGGGCCGGATGCGGCGAGGCCGCATCGTGGACGTGGGCATGGCTGTGGTCGTGCCCGTGCGAGTGCCCGTGGTCAGGAGAATGACCTTGGGAATGGTCGTGAAGATGGGCGTGAGACGCGGCGGGAACCATGCCATAGACGTTATATTATAACATTACCCCTGTCCACGGCTTGGGCGTCCGGCTCAGGGCTTGCCGATCACCATTGCGATGGCGGCCGCAACGAACGGGAACGGCACCGAGACGGCGCAGCGGAACCAGACGAAGCGGGCCGGCATGAACGGGATTTCCCACAGGATCACCCGCTGGAACGCAAACAGCGCCCAGGCGACGACATAGGCGACCACCTGGGGCACCCCGCCGCCCGACTTCAGCGCGACCGTGCCGATGGAGAAGCCAATCACGGGTCCGCCGGGCGTCGCCGCGCCCGCGACCACGGCGGTCGCAACCCCGAGCCAGCCGCTGTCCGGCCCGAGCCAACCGGTAATCACCTCCTGCGGGATGATGGCGGCGATGTAGCCGGAGCCGATCACGCCCAGCGCAATGCGCGGCACGATGTTGATGAAGTCCATCGAGCCTTCGCGCAGCGAGGCCCTGAACACCGGAGGCCCACGGCGAAAGGCGATGAGGCCGACGCCGAAGACCGAGCCCCACAGCAGGATGTCGATGAGAAGCGCGGCGCTCAACTCTCGTCGTCCTTCGCGGCTTGTGCCGGATAGAGCCGGACATAGACGAAGCGGCCGAGCGCACCGGCGAGCACCGGGAGCGGCAGCGAGATCAGGATCCGCCACAGCGTGAAATCGGTGCCCATGATCGGGATTTCCCAAGCCACCGCCCGGCCGTAGCCGATCAGGGTCCAGCTCACGACCATGGCGATGGTGGCGCCGAAATCGGCGCCAACGGCGAGCAGCGCGCTCGCGACCGGATAGGCGGTGAAGGGACCGCCCGGCAGGATCGCACCGAAAGCGGTGCCGATCAGAAGGCCCTTCAGGCCGGATTTCGGCCCGAGCGAGCGCGAGACTTTTTCGTGCGGCAGGATCTCGGAAATGAACGCGCCGAGCAGGCAGCCAGCCAGCACGCGCGGGAGGATGCCGCCGAACAGCGAGAGATCGTGGGTGAGAATGTCGAGGACGCCGTCGGTGCCGTCACGCCGCCAGACCAGACCCGCGCTCACTGCCACCAGCACCGCGATGATGATCGTGGACCAGCCGATCGGCTTGCGCACGCGCCCCGGCCGCGGCTCGGACTCCACGTCCTCGACAGGCGCAGGACTTTTCGGGGGCGTTTCTGACAACGGGCTGGGTCGGCTCGAGGGTGATGCCCATCCTGATTAAGGGCGCCGCCCGATCGATGCAAACGGTACGATGACAGACCCGTGCGCGCGCCGTGCAGGACTTGCGCAAAATGGCTCTGGGCAACGGCGGGTGCCGCAGGCTCGGTCAACCTCTCCCGCTTGCGGGGGAGGTCGACGCGCGAAGCGCGGCGGGGCTCTCACCACACTGGGAATCTCTCCGGGGAGACACCCCCACCCCAACCCTCCCCCGCAAGCGGGAGAGGGAGCGCACCAACTTTGCGGACGCAATTCCGCACAGCAAAAAGGCGGCCGCACAGGCGACCGCCTTTCGTTATTCCGATGAGGCTAACTCAGGCCTTGTCGAACAGGGACTCGACGTATTCCCAGTTCACGAGGTTCTCGACGAACGCCTTGAGATAGTCGGGACGGCGGTTGCGATAGTCGATGTAGTAGGAGTGCTCCCAGACGTCGACGCCGAGGATCGGGGTGGCGCCGTGCACCAGCGGATTCTCGCCGTTCGGGGTCTTGGCAATCTCGAGCTTGCCGTTCTTGACCTGGAGCCAGGCCCAGCCCGAGCCGAACTGGCCGACGCCGGCCGCCTGGAAATCGGTCTTGAACTTCTCGAAGCCGCCGAGGTCTTCGTTGATCTTTTTCTCGAGCTTGCCCGGCAGCTTGGTGCCGCCGCCATTGGGCTTCATCCAGCTCCAGAAGTGGATGTGGTTGTAGTGCTGGCCGGCGTTGTTGAACACCGCGGGGTTCTTGCCGAACGAGCCCTTGACGATCTCCTCAAGGGACTTGCCTTCCCATTCGGTGCCCTTGAGCGCGTTATTGCCGTTGGTGACGTAGGCCTGATGATGCTTGTCGTGGTGGAATTCCAGCGTCTCCTTCGACATGAACTGGCCGAGGGCGTCATAGGCGTAAGGGAGGGGGGGCAGCGTGAATGTCATGGGTTCTTGTCCGCAACTGATGGGGAACGAGGCTTAACGGTCACCCCTTATAGAAGGTTCCGCGGCCGTTAAATACCGCCAATTTGCGAAAATGCCTGATGCAGACGTTTGGCCGGATTGCATAAAATCGACGCGAGCGTGTGCAGCGTTTCGAACCGCCGCAAAATATCATTGCCTTTGAGGCGCTTATGGCAGAACGAACGCACCACGGCGCGGAGAGGCGGAAGAGAGCCCCATGAGCATCGAGATCGACATTCTCAACGGCGACGCCTCGTGGCGGATCGCGGAGCCGCTGCATCAGGCGGTGTTCGGACCGCAAATGGTCGGGGACAAGCCTTGGGCCAACGTCAAATGGGCCAATGCCGATCTGCGTGTGCTGATCGAGACGCCCGAGGACGGGCTCGTCTGCCATGTCGGCATCTATTTCCGCACCGTCACCTGGAACGGGCAGAAGGTCCATATCGGCGGCATTGGCGGGGTCTGCACGCGCGAGGACCGGCGCGGCCGCGGCTATGCGACAGTGGCGATCGACGCGGCCGTGCATACCATGCGCGCCAACGAGGCCGTTCGCTTCGCACTGCTGTTCTGCGAACCACACAATTTTGCGTTCTACCAGACCCGGAGCTGGCTGCCCTTCGAGGGCGAGGTCTATTGCGAACAGCCGGAGGGGCGCATCCGCTTCGACGACATGGCGCCCTATGTCTTCAACATCGTCCGCGCGCCGACGCTGGGCACCATCGACCTCTGCGGTCTGCCCTGGTGAGCCCTGTGTGACGACCGGCTGGCGCCGGCCGCTCACGCCCTGTAGCATGTCGATCATCATTCAATATTCCGCCCGGTGAGACATGACGATCGACGCCCCGCTAGACACCGTCCCATCGCGTGCACCGGTCGCCTCCCCCATTGCCAGCCTGCTGACGGCGCCGATCCTGCCGACGCTGCTGCGGCTCGCGATCCCCAACATGATCGCGATGGTCGGCAGCACCCTCGTTGCGATCGCCGAGACCTCCTATATCGGCCGGCTCGGCACGATTCCGCTCGCCGCGATCGCGCTGGTGTTTCCGTTCGCGATGCTGACGCAGATGATGAGCGCGGGCGCGATGGGCGGCGGCGTCTCGTCCGCGATCAGCCGCGCGCTCGGCGCCGGAGATCGCGACCGGGCCGCGACACTGGCGCTGCATGCCGCCATCATCGGCCTCTGCGGCGGACTGTTCTTCACGGTGATGATGCTCGGCTTCGGCCGCTCGTTCTTCACGTTGCTCGGCGGCCGCGACCGCGTGCTCGAAGAGGCCAGCGGCTATTCGCACATGCTGTTCTCCGGCGCGGTCGCGATCTGGCTCGTCAACACGCTGGCCTCGATCATCCGCGGCACCGGCGACATGCGCCTGCCCTCGATGATTCTGATCTGGATGAGCACACTCCAGATCGCGCTCGGCGGCACGCTGGGGCTCGGCCTGTTCGGCGTGAAGCAATTCGGCATGCCCGGCGTTGCCGCCGGCCAGCTGATCGCGTTCAGCTGCGCTGCGATCTTCTTCCTCTGGTATCTGCTGTCCGGCCGCAGCCGGTTGCCGCTGGAGATCCGCGCATTCCGTTTCGAGCGCGCGATGTTCCTGGACATCCTCAAGGTCGGCGCGCTCGCCTGCCTGTCGCCGCTCCAGACCGTGCTCACCATTCTGATCTTCACGAAGATCCTCGCGACCTTCGGCACCGAGATGCTGGCCGGCTATGGCATCGGCTCGCGGCTGGAGTTTTTGCTGATTCCGATCACCTTCGCCTTCGGCATCGCCTCGGTGCCGATGGTCGGCATGGCGATGGGCGCCGGCCAGATCAAGCGCGCGCGGCGCGTGGCGTGGACGGCAGCAGCAGCCTCGGGGATCACCGTCGGCCTGATCGGGCTCATCATCGCGCTCGATCCCGCGTTGTGGGTGTCGCTGTTTACCAGCGATCCCGGCGTCACCGCCGCCGCACACAGCTACTTCCACTGGGCAGGGCCGGCCTTCGTGTTCTTCGGCATGGGCGTATCGCTGTATTTCTCCTCACAAGGCGCGGCGCGCGTCGGCGGGCCCGTGCTCGCCTCCACCGCGCGGCTTCTGATCGTCGCGATCGGCGGCGTCGGCCTGATGATGGCGCAGGCACCGGCCTGGACGTTGTTCGCGCTGGTCGGCGGCGCCATGGTCGTGTTCGGGCTCTCGACCGCGGGCTCGGTCGCCTTCGCGCGCTGGGGCAAATGAGCGCAGGCGAGCGCGGGAATGTGATTCCATCCGGCGTTGCACTATCCCGCTAGGCTGCTATGGAGGCGCCTCCATTTTCGGGGCTCTCCTTCATGTTCAGCAGATTCGCGCTTCTCTCCGTCATCCTGGCTGCGCTGTCCGGCGCGACTTCCGCCCGTGCGCAAAGTGCCGACGGGACCTGGCTGACCCAGGCCGGCGATGCCCGCGTCAAGATCGGCAAATGCGGCGCCGGCATCTGCGGCAACATCGTCTGGCTGCGCGAGCCTCACGATACCGCGACCGGCCAGCCGGCAACCGACAGCAAAAATCCCAATCCCGCGCTGGCGAGGCGTCCGATGATCGGCCTGCCGCTGTTCAGCGGCATGCAGCCCTCAGGGCCGAACAAATGGTCGGGCCAGATCTACAATGCCGACGACGGCAGCACCTATGCGAGCAGCGTCAGCGTGACAGGCGCGGATTCGCTGCGGGTCGAAGGCTGCGTCGGCGCGCTCTGCGGCGGCGAGACCTGGACGCGCACGGGACGGTAGTCGCTCTTACGCCATCATCGCCTTCAACGCCGTCGCAGCCGACGCATAGCCGCCTCGCGCGCCGTCGATGAAGTGGACGTGGTCGCTGCGCAGCGCCGACGGCGTGAAGCAGGTCATCATCGCCGCATCCTGCTGGTGGATGCCGTAGCGCACGATGCCGTCGCGTGCAGCCGCGGCGAGACGATCGCTCAGGGCGCGCTCGAGCTGCGGTGTGCAGTCGAGGATCATGCGCAGGCCGTCGTCAAATTTGCGGAAGTCCGAGTTCTCGACCACCTGCCGCTTGTAGATGTTCGGCACGAAGCCGCCGACATTGAGGTCGAACCGCATGATCAGATAGACGAACAGCGTATAGGCCAGCACGCGGGCGCGGCGCACGACCAGCGGACCACCGCGCTTGGTGCGGGCCTCATACTCCAAGCCCTGCGGCGGCCATGTCAGCGGCGGCCCCTGCAGCGGCACCGGGCGGCCGCCATCCGGGCTGCGTTCGACGAGATGGATGATGTCCTCAATGACCTTGCGGAAAGCATGCGGATCGGCGCCGCGCGCCGGCATCACCAGCACCGACAGGATCAGGCCGCGCGCAGCCGGCATGACCTCGAAGCGGCAGGACAGGCCGGAGAGATCGGGCTGCGTGCCGTCGGGCGCCTCGGCGATCGCGAACTCGCCGCGCTTCATCGCGGCGTCGGCCCAGGCAAGGCCGCCGCCGGAAAACATCGCATAGGACAAATTGGCCGAGGGGCCGAAGCGTGCGACGCGCACGTCGAGGCCCTGCGCGCGGATCGCGCTCACCGGCACCAGCGCGACGCGCATCTCCAGATCGAGGTCTTCCCGCACCCAGGTCGCGGTCGCGGCCAGCGCCTCGCGGGCGGACGCGAGATCATCAGGCGCAACGGCAAAACTCGCACCGTCGCCACCGAACACGAAGGGAAATTCGCGGCCTTCGAGTGCATTGGTCACCGCCGCGATCACGGCGGCGCCGGCCATGTTGACCGCCTTGTAGCGCTGCGCCGCAATCGCCTTGGTGGAATCGACGATGTCGGCAACGCCGACACTCCAGTCGTCCGGCAGCGGCGCATAAAGCGCGGGATCCATCAGGCTGGTGAAGCCGCGAAAGACGAGAATGCCGCCGTAGAAGGAGTCGCCAGATGTCATCGGGTGAGGCCGGATGGTTGGGAAGCGCGTCCGAGGAAGGTACGAGGCAGGATCGATCCGGGTTCGCCGGGCGGCGCACCTTTCAATTCCCGATCATTGTCTGAAATGGCGTCCGACAACAAGATCGCGCGGCGCGGCAACACCGCACCAGGGCCGCCGGACCTCTAAACGAACGGATTGACCTGCCGAAGCAACTCGGCGCGCCTCAATGCAGCTTCTCGTCCTCGCGCTTGCGCAGGGCCTCGAGAGCGGCGTCATCGCAACCGACCAGCCGCACAAATTGCTGCGGATACATTTCGTAGCCGTGACTGCCGGAATTCTGATTGGCCATCGGCGGGCAGTGGACATCATCAGGCTTCGCGCGAGATTGCTCGGTCCGGCTCTGATTTGAAGCGGTCATGTGCGGCGTGGTCATGGACTGCTCCCTGTCAATTGGGGCAGATCGATTGACATAACCCAATCGATTGCGGAGCATCTTACGACCAAATCCGGCGAAATGACATTGACCCGGATCAACGCAATTGTCGCGGCCGGGTTCCGTTTTACGCCGTGTTGCCCGCGTCGACCGTGAACACGGTGCCGGTCACGTTGCGACCGCCGTCGCCCAGCAGATATTCCACCATGCGCGCGACGTCGTCGGTCTCCGGCAGGCGGCGCAGCGCACTGCGGCCGGCGATGCGTTTGCGGCTTTCGTCGGAGAGATTATGCGTGAGCTCGGTGTCGATGAAGCCGGGGGCGATCGCGTTCACGGTGATGCCGAGCTTGCCGACCTCGCGCGCCAGCGAACGGGTGAAGCCAGTGGCGGCGGCCTTGGTCGCGCCGTAAACGGACAGGCCGTTATAACCCGTTGTCGCAATGATCGAGGAGATGTTGATGATGCGGCCGGCGCCATCGGCCATCATCTGCCGCGCGACATACTTTGTGAGAATGATCGGCGACAGCACGTTGAGCTGCACCAGCGCCTCGATCTCCGAATTGTGCATGGTGGCGAGCAGGCCTTCGGTGCCGAGGCCGGCATTGTTGACCAGGCCGTAGGTAGGGCCGAATTCGTTGCGCACGAGTTTAGCGTAGGCCGGGATCGCGTCGATCACGGCAAGGTCGCAGGCGCGGAAATGCAGCCGGCCCTCGGAGGCGGCGATCGCGGCCTTGAGCTCGTCGCTCTCACGGCGCGCGGCCGCAATCACGTTATAGCCGGCATCCACCAGCCGCTTGCCGATCGCAAGACCGATACCGCGGCTGCCGCCGGTGACGAGAACATTATGCATCGGTGCGCGCCAGTTTGCCGGCCGGGGTGACGTCGAGCTTCTCGACGAAGCGGATCACCGCCGGCACCTTGTGGGATGCGAGCTGCGTGCGGCACTGATCCAGGATCTGGTCGCGGATTTCCTTGACCCGCCCCTGATCGGTGCCCGCAGTGAGGATCACATCGGCGACGACGATGCCGCCGGTGATCGGACTCTTCCGCGATTTCGCCCGCGACATCCGTACGTCAGGGTGACGGTTGATCACCGCCTCGATTTCCTCGGGGTGGACCTTCAGCCCGCCGATATTGATGATGCCGCCGCGGCGGCCGACGAAATAATAGCGGTCGCCGCGCAATTCGACGATGTCGCCGCTGTCGACGAATCCGTCGCCATCGGTGAGCGCGGCCGCGTTGCGGCCAATGTAGGCGTGGGCCGTGCGCGTCGAGCGGATACGCAGCGAACCGTCGACGACCTTCATCTCGACGCCGTTGCGGTTGCCGAGATAGTCGGCCGGAAAGCCTTCAAGCCCGTCATTGACGGCGAAGCCGACGCCGGCCTCGGTCGAGGCGTAGGCATGGCCGACGGAAGAATTGGGGAACGCAGCCTTGAGACCGTCGAGCACCGCCTGGTCGGCGATCTCGCCGGAAAGACGGACGTAACCCGGCGCGAACTGCGCGGCCGAACCGCTCATCAAAAGCTTGCGCCAGTGCGAGGGCGTACCGGAAATGTGCGAGACGGCGCGTGCGTTCAGCCGCGTGACATGATCGCCGAGCGCCTCATGCGGATCGGACAATACCATGGAGCCGCCGGAGAGCACGGCGCGCAGGAATATCTGGAGGCCGCCATAGCGGCGAATGTCGTAGAACGTCGCCCAGACCGGTGCGGGCCCGCGCGCGGGACCTTCGGCGACGATGGCGCCGGTGAGCGCTTCCAGCGTATGGCCGACGATCTTCGGCACGCCTGAGGTGCCCGAAGTCAGCATCAGCCATTCGGTGGCGCGCTCGGTCTTCGCCGGCGCAGTGGCCTGAAGCGGCAATTGAGCGGTAACGACGAGCGGTACGCCGGTCGCGTCCCAGCGACCGGGCTCGTCGGTGACGACGGCATCGACCCCGGCATCGGCCATCAGCGCGTCGAGATGCGCCGGATTGAGATCGGGTGGACACAGCAGCATGCGACGGGCAATGCCGTCGAGCTCGATCATGGCCAGGCCCGAGCGGAGCTGGTCCGACAATTTCAGCAGGACCGAACGGCCTGCCAGTTCATGCACGCGGCCGCCCAGAACCGTATGCGACAGGACGCCCGTCAGCGACACCACATGATGGGTGTCGGAGATCGTGCGGCCCTCGAGCTCCGGGCTCAGATAGTCGCGAAGCGCGAAGATCTCACGCGGGGACATTTTCGTAGGCCCGCACGAAATCGCCCACGGTGGCTGGAAACGCTGCGTCCTCGGAGATGGTGAAGGGGTCGACACCGGTCTCGTCCTCGAGACGCGCGACGAGAATGGCGAAGGCGAGCGAGTCGAAGCCCGTCTCGTGCAGGGACAGATCGTCCGAGAGGGCGGGAAGCGTGACGTGCTGCTCTTTGGCGATCTGCTGGATCGCTTCAATGACCTTGGACCGTACCGACATGGCTGGCTCGCTCTTGTTATCGATATTCGTGTGACGGCGGTTCTTGATGACCGCCTCCCCAATGCCGTTTGTTTACCCGACAGAAGTAAATGGCTTCTTGGACAATTCGGATAAAATTGGACCTATCTCTGTATTTTCGCGCGGCTAGAGCCGGGTCGTGCCGTCGATAATCTTCGTAAACGTCTCTGAATCGAGTGCAACATAGGTGCCGGACTTCGGGTCGAGCATGAACAGCGGATCGATGATCACTGACGGATCAAAGCCCTCGCGGGCCAGATCGCCCTTCTTCTGCTTGAAGGTCTCGGTCGCATCGAGCTCGCGCGAGATGCGGACGAAGACCGGGCGGGCATAGGCCGGCAGGCGCTGCGCCAGATGCACGGGCAAGGCCGCAATATCAAAGCCTTCGTTCACGACGATCGCGCTCATGCCGGCGCGGCCGTCGGTGCCGTGGATGCCGACGCCGTAGGTGGTCGCGTCGATCACGCCGGTGAAATCGCGCACGGCGTCGTTGACCTCCGAGGTCGCGACGTTCTCGCCCTTCCAGCGGAAGGTGTCGCCGATGCGATCGACGAAATGGAAGAAACCCTTGTCGTCGAGACGCATCAGGTCGCCGGTGCGAAACCAGGCATCGCCCTTCGCGAAGACATTGCGCAGGATTTTCTTCTCGGTCTCGCCCGCATCCGTGTAGCCCTCGAAGCGGCCGCCGCCCTCGTCCGCTAGGCCGATGCGGCCGATGGCTTCACCGGCCTCGCCCCGGGCGCAGGCGAGGCAAAAGCCTTCGTCATTGCGCAGCGGCGCGCCGCTGTCAGGATCGAGCTTGACGAGATTGGCCGGGAAACGATGCGCAAGCAGCGGCGGAATACGCCCGATCGCGCCCGGCTGTCCCTCGACGTTGAACAGCGAGAAATTGCCTTCGGTCGCGGCGTAAAATTCGAGGATGCGCGGAATGGCGAAGCGGCCCTGAAAGTCCTCCCAGATGTCGCCGCGCAGGCCGTTGCCGCAGACCATCCGCAGCCGATGCCGGTTCTCATATTCCGACGGCGGCGCCTTGAGGAGATAGCGGCAGAGCTCGCCGATATACTGGAACAGCGTGCAGTCGTGGCGCACGATGTCGGGCCAGAAATTCGAGGCCGAGAATTTTTCCGCGATCACCACCGTGCCGCCCGCGGCAAGCATGCTGCACGGCGCGACAATGCCGCCGACCGAATGGAACAACGGCAGGCAGTCGTAGAGCCGGTCTTGCGGCGTGGCTCCAGTCAGACCGGCGAACCAGAAGCCCCAATTGAGGATGCGGCGATGGCTGATGCTGGCGGCTTTCGGCAGGCCGGTGGTCCCTGATGTGTAGATCAGCAAGGCGCGGTCGTTGATCGTGACGTTGCCGCGCTCCTCCGGCTGGAGCGGACCGTCGTCGAGGGCGGCAAGTGCGACGTCGATGGCGCGCTCGCTGCGGGCGTCGCCATGGGTCCAGACTTTGGCCTGCGCTGTCAGATGCGGCGTGGCGCTCTCCAGCATGTCCGTCAATTCATGCGCGACGACGACATGCGACGGCTTGGCGACGTCGATACAGTGCGCGAGCGACTGTCCCACCAGCTTGGTGTTGATCAGCGCCACCACGCCGCCGACGCGGCTGATGCCGAGCCAGGCCGCGACATAATCGACGCCGTTCGGCATGATCAGCGCAACCGCATCGCCCTTGGCCACACCGGCCGAGCGCGCCCAGCGCGCGTAGCGATTGATGCGCCTCGAGAGGCCGTCATAGCCAAGGCTTGCGTCATCCGTCACCAGCGCCATGCGGTCCGGCTGACGCCGCGCCCAATCGTCGACGACGTCGGCGAACAACCGGCCGGGCAGCGTCTCGATCCGCGCGGTGAGCTCGATCGCCTTCAGCCAGATCTTTGACGCTGAAGGTGCGCGCGCGGCCTTCGGTTGCTCGATGACGCCGGTGGTCATGTCGTTCATTCTTTCGGAACGTGTCTGCTGGTTGCCGGCAGCTTAGTCGGCGCGCTTTGCCCAGGTGTTAAGAGACAAGGTAAAACCCGGTTAGGACGCGATTAACTCTAGTGATCCTTTACCAGGCTGATGGGATCGGCATGCGCATCGACGCAGGCGAATTCGGCGGCATGCTGACGGCCGCGACCGACCGCTGGCGCAAGGTGGTGGAGCTGTCGGGGGTCAGGAAGGACGAGTGTCGGTTCGCAAGGCGACCGATCGTTCCGGGCGAGCAGTCGCCCGCTGCTAGCCGCTTCGCCTGTGGCGCACGCGCGGCTGCGGCACGTTGAGCGGATAGTACGGATTGAGATCGCAGCTCGCGGAGAGTCCTGCGGCCGTGGCCCGGCACTGCGGCAGCGAGGTGAAGGAGCAGTCGTACCAGTCCCCGCCCCCTCCGCTCGCGCCGGAATAGACGTGCATGCAGACGGGATAGCGGGGATCGAAAGTCTGCGCATGCGACGGCGCGGCGACGAACAACGCGCCGACCGCCATGGTGAGGCCGAGTGAGCTACGCATGACGAATGCTCCCGCCCGCCGCCGCATGGATCAGTGCTGCGGCTTCTTGTGGCGCTTGCGCGGGGGCGGCGGCGGTTCGTCGAAGGCGTAATAGGGATTGAGGTCGCAGCTCGCGGAGCGGCCCGACGCCGTGGCCTGGCATTGCGGGATCGAGGTGAACGAGCAGTCGAAGAACTCGCCGCCACCACCGCGGCCGCCCAGCGAGTAAACATGCATGCACACCGGGTAGCGCGGATCGTAGGTCTGGGCGCTGGCGTCTGCCGCGACGAACAGTGTGGCAATCGCGGTCAGGGTCAGAATCGGCAAACGCATGGACTTCATCCTCGAATCGGTGGCGTCGGCAGATCTGATGCCGGCAGCTTCCTATGACATAACACCACGCCGGAGGCGACTGTTCCTGAGGACAGATGACGGCAAGGTGAGGTGCGCTGTCGCGACGCACTCACCTTCGCCCCCTGCGCATAACGACCGAACGCAGCGGCGCTAGCCGAGCCCCTGCAACACCAGCCGGTTCAACCGCGCCGCGAACGCGGCCGGGTCTTCCGGCAATTCGCCGTCCAGGATCTGCGCCTGTTCGAGCAGGAGCAGGCTGAGATCGTCGACAGACTGCGAGCCGGCCTGTGCCTTCGTGATCGCCGTGACCAGCGGATGGCGCAGATTGATCTCGAGGATCGGCTTGGTGCGCATGCCGCGGTTCTGCTGCGAGAGGATGCGCTCGAGTTCGCGGCTCGGGCCCTGGCTGTCGGCGACGAGGCAGGAGGCCGAACTGGTGAGACGCGTCGAGGCCTTGACGTCGCTGACGCGCTCGCCGAGCGCAGCCTTGATCACCGCGATGGTGGCGGCCTCGTCGGCTTCGGGCTCGTCCTTCTTCGCGTCCTCCGCCTCGTCCGTGCGCGGGATCAGCTCGAGGTTGAGGTCGCCCTGGCTCAGCGACTTCAGCGGCTTGCCGTCGAACTCCGTCGGCATCGAGGTCCAGAACGCATCGACTGGATCGGACAGCAGCAGCACCTCGATGCCGCGCGCGGTTGCAGCTTCCAGCCGCGGGTTGGACTTCAGCCGCTCGATGCTGTCGCCGACGAGATAATAGATCTCGGTCTGGTTCGGCTTGAAATCGGCGATGATTTGCTTCAGCGAGCGCTTCTCGCCCGAAGTCGTGGTGAAACGCGACAGCGCCAGCAGCTTTTCGCGCCGCTCGAAATCCTCGTAGATGCCCTCTTTCAGCGCCGCACCGAATGCGTCCCAGATCCTGGCGAAATTCTCCGGATCCTTGTCGGCGAGGCTTTCGAGCTCCGACACGACGCGCGTCGCCACGGCCTTGCGGATCTGCGCGAGCTGCGGATTGTTTTGGAGCATCTCGCGTGAGATGTTGAGCGGCAGATCCTCGCTGTCGACGACGCCGCGGACGAAGCGGAGATAGCCAGGCAGCAGATCCGCGTCGTCGGTGATGAAAACGCGACGGACATAGAGCTTGACGCGCCCCTTGCGCGAGGGCTCGAACAGGTCGAACGGCTTCGTCGAGGGCGCGAACAGCAGCACGGCATAGGAATATCGGCCCTCGGCGCGATAGTGCAGCGTCATCGCGGGATCGTCGAAGGCGGAGGCGATCTGCTGATAGGCCTTCTTGTAGTCCTCCGGCGTCAGCTCGGATTTCGAGCGCTGCCACAGCGCGCTCGCCGAGTTGATCTGGCGCGGCTCGCCCTCTTCCGGCACCAGCTCGATCGGGAACAGGATGTTGTCGGAATAGGCACCGATGATGCGCTCGATCTCGAAAGCTTCGAGATATTTCTTCGCATCGTCCTTCATGTGCAGGACGATCTCGGTGCCGCGTGCGACCCGCGCCGCATCCTCGTCACCGGCCCGTGCGATCTCGAAGCCGGAGCCGCCGGAGGACGTCCAGGTCCAGACGTCGCTCTCGCCGGCGCGGCGGCTGACGACGACGATCTTCTCGGCAACCATGAAGGCGGAATAGAAGCCGACGCCGAACTGGCCGATCAGCCCGAGGCCGTCCTTGGCCTCCTTCAGCTTCGACACGAAAGCCTTGGTGCCGGAGCGGGCGATGGTGCCGAGATGGTCGATCAGCTCCTGCCGCTCCATGCCGATGCCGTTGTCGGCAATCGTCAAAGTCCCGGCCGTCTTGTTCGGGATGATCCGGATCTTGAGCGCGTCGCCCTCGCCCAGCAGCGCCGGGCTGGCGATCGCCTCATAGCGCAGCTTGTCGCAGGCATCCGAGGCGTTGGAGACCAGCTCGCGCAGGAAGATGTCGGTCTCCGAATAGACGGAGTGCACCATCAGGTGCAGCAGCTCGGAAACTTCGGCCTGGAATGGCTGCGTATGCGCGGCCGTGTCTGACGTCGTCATGCGTTTACCCGGTCAATCCAAAAGGGGAAGAAAGCCGGGGATATAACGCGATGGGATGGGGATCAAGTGGACAGGAAACATCGCCCTCCCGGAAGGAGGGCGATTGTCCGTGAGCTCGCCAGGCGGATCAGGTCACGCAGCGGCCGGGCTGGAGCAGTTTTGCGACCTCGGTCAGGGAGCTGACCATCGGCTCGCAGGCTATCGTCGGCCTCTTACGGCCCTGCGTCTGGTTCTGCAGCGTCAACGGCCGCTTGGCGTTGCCGGTCTCGATCACCGCGGGGACGCGCAGCAGCACCGAGGTGTCGGCAAGGTCGTTCAGCCGCATCGACACGGTGCGGGTGGGAACTCCCTGCTTGATGTCGGCCAGACGGTCGGACTTGCCGGTGCGATTTACATTCTGGCCGGACTTGTCCGCCGTGACGGCGACCGCCTGCCACCGGTCAGCCAGATCATGGCCGGAGGCCAGCTGCACGGCACCAACCTGAACGGCGCCAATCGTCGCGGCGATCGCGACGGCGCCCAAAAATACCTTTTGAATCTGTGACATGGCTGTCGACCCCTCGCCCCATGGCGATCGCGGGAACAACCGGGGAGACGACAGCAAGTTCTCAAGGGTTAAGATCACTTAACCGTGTGCGCAAAGCACCGCAGGCCGCATATGAAGATCGTACGAAAAAAATTCGTAACTCGCTGGAACGACTCCAGCGCATGCGAGTCGTCTCAACAGCCGGCTATTCCCCCCTGCCCCATAAGCCGGCGACGTAGGGCGCGACTGTGGTGATGCCAGTCGCGCCTTACTTTTGTCTGGCGTTTACTTCGCCTTCCCCGCCAGCCAGTCCCGCCCTTCGCCATAGAGCTTCTCGACCTCGGGACCGGTCAGGCCCGGCATGTCGCGCTTGACCTTGTAGCCGATCAATCCCTGCATGTAGGCGAGATGACGGTAGCCTTCGGGGAGCACGGCGAGCGCCGTCTGGTCGAGTTGCAGCTCTGCGGCGGGATCGACCGGGTCGATCCGATCCTTCTCGTAGATCGGCTGGCGGCGGACGATGCCCCATTTTCCATTGCCTGATTGGTCATGCCGCTTCTCCAGGAAATCGTAGAAGCGGCCGGTACAGACGACATCGCAGACCACGTCATGCACCGGCGCACGCTGCGAGATCGTCATCTTGGTTTGGGCAATGGCCCGTTCGCCCGCAAGGTCGATGCTGGTGCCGCCGAGGAAATGCAGGATGCGCACACCCTTGGCAAACCCTTCCTGGCTGACACGCATGAAATCCCGCGCCGGCCCCTGAAACCAGGTCGCGGACATCCAGCCCTCTTCGTGCCAGACGGTGGCAAAGCGCTCCCAATCGCCGGCGTCGCGCCAGACGGCCCAGTTCTCGACGAGGTCGCGGATGGCGAGGCGATCGAGCAGCGCTTGGTCCATGGACACATCTCCGGCTGGGAACAATGCAGGAGGTATGAGCGGCGAAAACGATGGCCGTCAAGCGCAGCAACCGGCACGACAAAATCCGGCGTGCCTTGCAGCACGCCGGATCAAATCACTGCGCCAAACGGCGCCTGCCTACACCGCCGGCGCCTTGTCAGGCCGCCGGCGCCTTATTAGGCCGCGGGCGCCTTATTAGGCTGCGGGCGCCTTGGGCGTGCGGTTGCGGGAGTTGCGCTGGAAGAACAGCGCCTGGCTCGCCACCGCAGACACCATTGCGGGCTGGAACGGCTTTGAGATCAGGAACGCCGGCTCCGGCCGCTCGCCGGTGAGGAAGCGCTCGGGATAGGCGGTGATGAACACCACCGGCACCTCGAACGTCCGCAACAGCTCGTTGACCGCGTCGAGGCCCGACGAGCCGTCGGCGAGCTGGATGTCGGCAAGGATCAGGCCCGGCCGCCTGTTCTTGGCCAGCGCCACCGCATCGGCATGGGTGCGCGCGACGCCGACGACGTTGTGGCCGAGATTCTTCACCAGGCTCTCAAGGTCCATGGCGATGAAGGTCTCGTCCTCGATGATCAGCACGTCGGTGGCGATCTCGGCCGCCATCTCGCGCCCCGCGGCGTCGGCCAGCCGGCGCGTCTCGGCGACGTCGGTACCGAGGACAAAGCCGACTTCCTCCTCCGAGAATCCCTCGAGCGAGAGCAGCAGGAACGCCTGCCGCGGCAGCGGCGTGATGTTCGACAGCCGCCGCTCCGGCGGCATCGGCAAGGTCGCGACTTCGGCGTCGTCGTTGACGGAGACCGAATTCCAGATCTGCGTGAACAGCCGGAACAGGCCGGCGCGCGGACCATGACTCTCGTCGAGCACGGCCGGATCGCCCAGCATGGCTTCCAACATGGCTGCGACATAGGCGTCGCCCGAGGCCTGATTGCCCGTCAGGGCGCGCGCATACCGGCGCAACAACGGCAAGTGCTCAGCAACAAGCTGCGAACGGGACATCCCCACTCCATTCATTTCGGGCCCAAACCTTAAAAATCGGGAACTGCGAGGGGAGGCCCGGGTTCCCCTACCGAGGCTGACGACGCCTCAGAATAAGAAAAGTTCCCTTTCAAGCGGAACTTTTTATCGAACCTGGAATTGAACTCGTCCAGGGAACGGCTCCCGGTTGAGAGAACTTCTCGATTTTACAGTTACTTAACTCGGGGAAACGTGGAACAGGTCATGAAAGATCTCAAGTCTCAAGCCAGCAAAAGCACGACCCCCGGCAAGGGAGGCCTGACTCCGGAAATTCAATCCCGGATCGGCCACCAGCTGCGTGCCATGTACGATGACGTGGTGCGACAGGGGGTTCCGGACCGGTTCGCGGAACTGATCAAGAAGCTTGATGCGCCGGGAGGCGCACCCCAGGTGGAAACGGACGGGGGCTCCAACGACAACAACAATGGGAGGGATTAATGCCTCTCACGGACTCCCTTCGTGACGATATCCTCGCGGCCGTGCCCTCTCTGCGCGCGTTCGCGATCTCGCTCAGCGGCAATGCGGACCGCGCCGACGATCTGGTGCAGGAAACGCTGTTGCGTGCGCTCGCCAACATCGACTCGTTCCAGCCCGGCTCCAACCTGCCGGCGTGGCTGTTCACGATTCTTCGCAACCTGTTCCGCTCCGACTATCGAAAGCGGCGGCGGGAGGTGGAGGATGCCGAGGGCAACTATGCCAAGACGCTGAAGACGCAGCCGTCGCAGAATGCGCATCTCGAGTTCGAGGAGTTCCGCGGTGCGCTGGAGAAGCTTCCGCAGGACCAGCGCGAAGCCTTGATCCTGGTCGGTGCTTCCGGCTTCTCCTATGAGGACGCGGCCTCGATCTGCGGCTGTGCGGTCGGCACCATCAAGAGCCGCGTCAATCGCGCGCGCTCGAAGCTGGCAGCCCTGCTCTATGTCGACGGCGCCGAGGATTTCGGACCCGACGAGACCATCCGCGCCGTGATCGGCGGCAGCGGCGGATAGTTATCGGCGTCAATCGATCCGAGACAAGATGTGAAGGCGGCCGTTTCTGCGGCCGCCTTTTCACGTGCCGAAATCACTCGTCCGCGAAGGTGACCGTGTCGGCCACGCTCGCGCGCGAGGTGCGGTAGCTGTTGACCTTGTGCGCATTGTCGGCGTAGCCGAATGAGATACCGCAGACGACGCGACGGTCGTCCGGCAGGTTGAAGTGGCGGCGGATCAGGCCGGAATGGCGTGCGAGCGCGGCCTGCGGAATGGTGCCGAGCCCGAGCGCCTGCGCCGCCAGCATGAAATTGGAGACATAGGCACCGCAGTCGATCGCGCCGTAGATGCCGAGCGGCTCGTTGGTGTGAATGATCGCGACATGCGGCGCACCGAAGAAATTGTAGTTCTCCAGCGCCTGCTTACCGTAAGCCGCCTTGTCCCCTCTGGCGATTCCGAGCGTGTTGTAAAGCTGGAAGCCGCTTTCGCGACGGCGCTCCTGATAGACGCCGACATATTCGCGCGGCGGCGTGAAATCGTGATCATCGCCTGCGCCCGAGGCAGCCTCCGCATAGATCGCCTTGCGAAACCGTTCCTTGGCATCGCCGCTGGCGATCAGGACCTGCCAGGGTTGGCTGTTGCACCATGACGCCGTGCGCTGCGCGGTGGTCAGCACATGCTCGATGGTCGCGCGATCGACCTGCCTGGGCAGGAAGGCGCGGACGGAATAGCGCTCGTTGAGGAGCTCTTCGAGCACGCCGATGCGGTCGTTCTGGTTGACTTTAGCGTCCATGGATCAGCTCGCGTTCTTCTCTTCGTAGGGTGGGTTAGCCGAAGGCGTAACCCACCTCTTCTGTCTCTGCGGAGATTAAAGTGGTGGGTTACGCTTCGCTAACCCACCCTACAATGCCACATCACCGCCCCTTGGTCGGGATCTTGTTATACGGCACGTCCTTGTCGACGCGGATGTCGCCGGGCAAGCCCAGCACGCGCTCGGCGATGATGTTGCGCAGGATCTCGTCGGTGCCGCCGGCGATGCGCATGCCAGGCGAGGACAGCAGCATCTGCTGGAACTGGCCCTGGACGGTTTCCTCCGCATCCCCGGTGAGCAACCCGGCAGCGCCCTGAAGATCCATCGCGTAGGTCGCGATATCCTGCAGCATCACGCCCGACACCAGCTTGCCGATGGAATTTTCGGGCCCGGGCCGCTCGCCCTTCGACAGCGCCGAGATCGCACGGTAACTCGTGTATTTCAGCCCGCTCGACTTCACCGCCCAGCTCGCAAGCTTCGAGCGCACGGCGGGATCGTCGATCGCGAGGCCGTCCTCGAGCATGAGGTTCGAGCAAAATTCAAACAACTCCGGCAGGCCGGTCGCAAGCCGTGCGCCGATCGACATGCGCTCGTTCATCAGCGTGGTCAGCGATACGCTCCAGCCTTCGCCGATCGCGCCGAGACGCTGGCTGTCGGGGATCACGACATCGGTGAAATAGACCTCGTTGAACTCCTGCATGCCGTTGGCCTGCTTGATCGGCCGAACCTCGACGCCTTTGCTCTTCATGTCCAGGAAGAACATGGTGAGGCCCTTGTGCTTGGGCACGTTCGGGTCGGTGCGGGTGATCAGGAGGCCGTAGTCGGAGTAATGCGCACCGGAGGTCCAGATCTTCTGGCCGTTGATGGTCCAGTTGTCCCCCTGCTTTTCCGCGCGCGTGCGAAGGCCCGCGACATCGGAGCCGCCGGCGGGCTCGGAGAACAACTGGCACCAGATTTCCTCGCCGGAGGCGAGCTTCGGCAGATAGCGGCGCTTATGCTCCTCGCTGCCCCAGGCCATCACGGTCGGGCCGCACATGCCCTCGCCGATCTGGAACGGCTGGGTCAACTTGCCGTAGACGCCCTCCTCCTGCTGCCAGATCACCTTCTCGATCGGCGTGGCGCCGCGGCCGCCATATTCCTTCGGCCAGTGCAGGCAGGCCCAGTTGCCGTCCGCCTTCTTCTTTTGCCAGGCCTTGCCGACCTCAACCATGTCGTGCTTGGCAAGCCGGATGCGGCCGAGCGAGGATTTTGACAATTCCTCCTCGAACTCCTTCGGCGCGTTGGCCGCAACCCATTTGCGCGCGGTCTCGCGGAATGCGGCTTCCTGCGGGGTGTCGTCGAAATTCATCTTCGAACTCTCCTCTCTCGTGCCCCGGACGCTGCGCAGCGCAAAGCGGTGCGCTGCAGAGCCGGGGCCCATTGTAGCTTTCTGGGTCCCGGCTCTGCGAAGCAGCACTGCGTGCTGCATCGCGTCCGGGACACGAACTCATCTTCCCTTGGTCGGGATCTTGTTGAACGGCACGTCCTTGTCGACACGGATATCGCCAGGCAGGCCCAGCACCCGCTCGGCGATGATGTTGCGCATGATCTCGTCGGTGCCGCCTTCGACGCGGGTGCCGGGCGCACGCAGCAGCATCGCCTGGAATCGGCCGGCCAGCTCGGCATCCTCGCCGCTGACCACGCCGCTCGCGCCTTGCAAATCCAGCGCGTAGGTCGCGACGTCCTGGATCATCGAGCCCGCCACCAGCTTGCCGATGGAGTTTTCCGGACCGGGACGCTCGCCCTTCGACAGCGCGGAGATTGCGCGCATGCTGGTGTATTTCAGCCCGCTCGCCTTCACCGCCCAGTTGGCGAGCTTGGAGCGCACCGCGCGATCCTCGATCGCGGGGCCGTCGTCGAGCATCGCACTGGAGCAATATTCGAACAGCTCAGGGAAACCCGTCGAGACCGCCGCGCCGATCGCGCTGCGCTCGTTCATCAGCGTGGTCAGCGAGACGTTCCAGCCGTCACCGACCTCGCCGAGGCGCTGATGATCGGGGATGCGGACATTGGTGAAATAGACCTCGTTGAAGTCGGACGCGCCGCTTGCCTGCTTGATCGGCCGCACCTCGACCCCCTCGCTCTTCATGTCCAGGAAGAACATGGTGAGGCCCTTGTGCTTGGGCACGGTCGGATCGGTGCGGGTGAGCAAAATGCCGTAATCGGAATAATGCGCGCCCGAGGTCCAGATCTTCTGGCCGTTGATGACCCAGTCGTCGCCATCCTTCTCGGCGCGTGTGCGGAGCCCTGCGACGTCGGAGCCGCCGGCGGGCTCGGAGAACAGCTGGCACCAGACCTTTTCGCCGGAGGCGAGCGGCGGCAGATAGGTGCGCTTATGCTCCTCGCGCGCGAACGCCATCATGGTCGGCCCGCACATGCCGTGGCCGATGATGAACATGCGGGACAGCTGGCCGAACGGCCCTTCTTCCTGCTGCCAGATCACGCGTTCGATCGGCGACGAGCCGCGGCCGCCATATTCCTTCGGCCAGTGCAGGCAGGCCCAGCCGGCATCGGCCTTCTTCTTCTGCCAGGCCTTTGCGACGTCGAGAATGTTGGCATTCTTGAGCTGGGTGCGGCCGAGCGAGGATTTGCGCAGATCCTCCTCATACTGCCTGGGTGCATTGGCGCCGATCCAGGCGCGCGCGAGGCTGCGGAATTCGGCTTCCTGCGGGGTGTCGTCGAAGTTCATGGTCTCATCTCTCGGTTCGTTCCCCGGACGCTGCGCAGCACGAAGTGATGCGCTGCAGATCCGGGGTCCATTGCGGCCCCTGGGTCCCGGCTCTGCGAAGCGGCATTACATGCCGCATCGCGTCCGGGACACGAGCGGCGGATTACGCCGCGTTCTTCTTGCGCATGCGGTCGATCAGTTGGTCTTCCCAGTAAGACAGGCTGCCGAGCCCGAGCGCCATCGCATTGGCGCGGCGGTAGTACATGTGGCAGTCGAACTCCCAGGTGAAGCCCATGCCGCCATGAACCTGGATGTTGTTCTTGGCGCAGTGCTGGAACGCCTGCGTGGCGCTGATGCGCGCGGCAGCGGCGGCCTCAGGCAATTCGCCCGCGTTGGTGGAGAGTGCCCAGGCGCCGTAATAGCTGTTGGAGCGGGCCAGCGTCGCCGACACATACATGTCGGCGAGCATGTGCTTGACCGCCTGGAACGAACCGATCTGACGGCCGAAAGCGATGCGGTCGAGCGCGTAGTCGCGGCCCATCTCCAGCGCACGGTCGGAGCCACCGACCTGTTCGAACGCACACAACACCGCGGCGCGGTCGAGCACCTGGGTCAAGATGCTCCAGCCTTCGCCGGCCGCACCGAGCGGCTCTGCTTTAGCGTCCTTGAAGGTAATCTCGGCCTGCCCGCGGGTCGGATCGAGATTGGTAAGGCTCTTGATCTCGACGCCCGCGGCCTTGAGATCAACCAGAAACAACGAGACGTCACCGTCGCGCCCGCTCGATCCCGTGCGCGCGGCGACCACCGCGAAGTCGGCAATCGCGCCATCGGCGACCGGCTTCTTGACGCCGTTGAGAACGCCGTTCGCGGCCGTGAGCTTGACGTTCTTCGGCGACGGATTGCCCTTGCCCTCGAACAGCGCCAGCGTGCCGATGGCCTCGCCCGAAGCAATCGCCGGCAGCCATTTCTTCTTCTGCGCGTCGCTGCCCGCGATCAGCAGCGCTTCGGCGGCAAGATAGACAGTCGAGGAGAACGGCACAGGTGCGTTCGCCCGGCCCATCTCTTCCGCGATCACGCAAAGCTCGAGATGGCCAGCGCCCGCGCCACCGAATTCTTCGGGGATTGCGACGCCGAGAAAGCCCATCTCAGCAAGGCCCTTCCACAGATCCTTGTCATAGGGCGCCTTGCCGTCGAGCACGACGCGCACCGCCTTGGGCGAGCATTTTTCGGTGAGGAATTTGCGCGCCTGATCGCGGAGCTGTTTCTGGTCGTCGGAGAAATCGAAATTCATGGCGGCTTACCCTTGTTTATTCGTCGTTTTCATTGATGCCGTCATTCCGGGGCGCGCGCAGCGCGAGCCCGGAATCCATAGCCACCAGCCGGGGTTATGGATTCCGGGCCTGGCCCTTCGGGCCATCCCGGAATGACGACGTGAGAGAGTTGTGCACTCATCGCAGCACGATCACATCCTGATCCGGTCTGTCCGCATACAGCCGCTCCACCAGCGCCACGCGGCGCTCGAGGCCGGCGCGCTGGTTGATATAGCCTTTGTCGGTGAGTTCGTTGCCGTCGATCGACGGCGGCTCGGCCATCATCATCGCGCGGGCGATGATGCGGCTGCTGGCGCCTTCGCATTCCTTGTTATGCGCTTCCAGCCCGCGCCTGAAGCAGGCGATCACGTCGGGATGCTTCACCGCATCCTCGAAGCTGAGATCGGCATTGCCGACGAGCTGGCGGCAGGCGTGCAAATTGGGCCAGGCCAAGAGGCCGATGAAGGCGCGATCCTGCCCCGCAACCAGCGCGTCATGCACGACGGGCGTTGCCGCCGCGATCGCATCGGTTCGGAGCGAGCCAACATGGACGAAGGTGCCGGTGGTGAGCTTGAAGTCCTCGACCACGCGGCCGGCAAAGATGATGCCCTTCACCGGATCGGCGTCGTCGACGAAGATGCCGGCGTCGCCGATGCAGTAAAAACCTTCCTCATCGAACATCTTCTTCGTCAGATCCGGCTGACCGAAATAGCCGGGCGTGACATTGACGCCACGCAGGCGCAGTTCGTATTTCGAGCCGCACGGCACCATCTTCAACTCGACGCCGGGGAACGGCAGGCCGATCAGGCCGACGCGCTCGGTGTCCCAATAGGTGCCGGTCGAGGTCGGCGCGGTCTCGGTCGAGCCCCAGCCGGTATAGAACACGATGCGCTCGCCGGTGGTCTTCACGGCGAGGGCCTGCATGCGGTCGTAGAGATCGTCCGGCAGGCGCGCGCCGCCATAGGCCATGATCGAGAGGTTCTTGAAGAACGAGCGGCAGAGTGCATCGTCCTTCTCCATGGCGGCGGCGAGCGCGGCATAGCCGGCCGGGACGTTGGCGTAATAGGTCGGCGAGATCTCGCGGAGGTTCTTGATGGTCTCTTCGAGCTGCCCCGGCATCGGCCGGCCGTCGTCAATGTAGAGCGTACCGCCATCAACCAGCACCGGATGAAACGCGGCATTGCCGCCCATGGTGTGATTCCACGGCATCCAGTCGAGCACAGTGGCGAGCGGGCCGCTCGCGGTGCGGGGCCGCACCTGCATCATCTGCGCCGCGTTGGCGCACATCATCTCCTGCGTGTTGATGACGGCCTTGGGCATGCCGGTCGAGCCGGACGTAAACAACAGCTTGCCGACGGTGTCGGGCGTGATCTTTGCGATCGACCCCTCGACGTCCTTCGTCACCGGCGTTGCGGCAAACTCTGCGAAGCTGACGCTCTTGATCCCCTCGCAAGGGCGCACGACGTGGACGACAGTGACGCCGGTGAGATCCAGCGCCTTCAGTGCCTTCTCGAAGGTCGGGCCGTCCTGCACCATCACCACGGCCGGCTTGATCAGGTCGAACAGATACTTCAGCTTGACGTGATCATGGCTCATCAGCGAGTAGGCCGGCGACACCGGCGCCGCAGGCGAGCGCGCCTGCATCGCAGCCTGCGTCATCAGCGCATGCTCGATCGAATTGCCGGAGAGGATCGTGACCGGGCGTCCGTCGAGTTTGAGATCGAGCAGCGCCTGCGTCAGCGCATCGACAGTGCGCTTGGCTTCGCCGTAGGAGACCTTGCGCCAATCGCGATTGGGACCGCCACGCTGCGCGAGCCAGACGCGCTCGGGCGCCTCCTTGGCCCATTTCGCCAGCGAGGCCGGAAGATGCGTCTCGTAAGCCTGCAGCGGAATGCGCGACTTCAGCACCACCGTGCCGTCGGCGCGGCGCTCGACATCAATGTCGCGCGCGAGCCACTCGACCTTGCGAAAGGCGGGCTTTGTCATCACCGCCGCCGCGCTCCCACTCATTTTGCGTCTCCCGGAATTTTTGTCCTTGGCGGATCTTTGTCGTTCAGCGCTTGATATAGACAGGCTTTCGCTTCTCAAGGAAGGCCCTGATGCCCTCCGAAAATTCCTCGGAGCGACTGCACAGGACCTGGTTGCGATCCTCCATCGCGATCACAGCTTCCAACGATCCGGCATCGACGCTCATGTTGAGACATTCCTTCGACAGGCGCAGCCCAACGGGCGAAGCCGTCATCATCGCATCGACATAAGGCCCGGCTGCCGCATCGAGCTTGTCTTCGTCCACAATCTCGGAGACCAGTCCGACCGCAAGCGCGCGCTCGGCGCCGATGAAGCGTCCCGTGAGGATCAGCTCGGACGCCACGGAGACGCCGACGAGCCGCGGCAGGAAATAGCTGGTGCCGATGTCGCAGCCGCCAAGCCCGAGCTTGATGAAAGCGCAGTTCATTCGCGCCGACCTGGTCGCGATACGAATGTCGGACGCAAGCGCCAGCGCAAAGCCGCCGCCGGCTGCCGCACCCTGCACCAGCGACAAGATCGGCTGCGGACAGCGACGCATCAGCATCACGATGTCGGCGATGCGCCGCTGCGAGTCCAGCGACTCCGTGACGCCAGGCGGCTCCTGCTGCCCGGCACGGCGTGTCATTGCCGCCTTGAGGTCGAGGCCGGCACAGAAATTCTTGCCGGCGCCTCTGAGCACGACGACGCGCGTGTCACGGTTGCGCTGCAGGCCCTGGAAATAGACGTTGAGCGCATCGATCAGTGCGGGATCGAGCGCGTTGAGACTGTCGGGACGATTGAGCGTCACCCGGTCGACGCCGTCGTTGTGCTCGATCAGCAGCGGTTGGGACATGCGAGGCCTCGTACTTTGGTGCCACACGAAAACCGTCTCCCACCCTCCCCTGGAGGGGGAGGGTCGGCTCACATTGCGCGCAGCGAAATGTGAGACGGGGTGGGGTGACAGTCTCTCCGCATCGAACAGTGCCCGAGTGGAGAGATCACCCCACCCCGCTCGCGCTGCGCGCGATCGACCCTCCCCCTCCAGGGGAGGGTAAGAATAGCACCGCTTACCGCGGAGCCATACGAATGGCACCGTCGAGACGGATGGTTTCGCCGTTCAGCATCGCGTTCTCGACGATGTGCACCGCGAGCGAACCATATTCCTTGGCATCGCCGAGGCGCGACGGATGCGGCACCTGGGCGCCGAGGCTCTTGCGGGACTCTTCGTTCAGGCCCATCAGCAGTGGCGTCAGGAACAAGCCGGGCGCGATGGTATTGACGCGGATCTTCTGGCTGGAGAGGTCGCGCGCGGCCGGCAGGGTCAAGCCGACAACGCCGCCCTTCGACGCCGAATAGGCGATCTGGCCGATCTGGCCTTCATAGGCCGCCACCGAAGCGGTGTTGATGATGACGCCGCGCTCTTCCCCGACCGGCTCGATCGTGACGAGGCGCTCGGCGAACAGACGCAGACAGTTGAAGGTGCCGATCAGATTGACGTTGATGATGCGCGCGAACTTTTCGAGCGGATAGACCCCGTCGCGACCGACGATGCGCTGCGAACCGCCGATACCGGCGCAGTTCATCAGCACGCGGGCGACGCCATGCGCGGCTTCCGCCTTGGCAATCGCGGCCTTGATCTGCTCCTCGCTGGTGACGTCGGCATGAAGCGCAACGCCTTTCACTTCGGCGGCGACCTTCTCGGCATTGTCCTTGTTCTGATCGATCACGCCGATCTTGGCGCCCTTGGCGGCCATGGCGCGAGCGGTCGCTTCACCGAGACCCGAACCACCACCGGTGATGAGAACGGCTACGTCTTTCAATTCCATGACAGGCTACCTTTCCTTGGGCGTTTCTTTTCTAGACTTTGATAGTTCGGGCCAGATTATCCGGCCGCGGCGGCTTCCCCGGCTTGCGTGAGGATGCCACCGCAGATCAGCGTTTCCATGTGCTTGATATATTGCCGGCAGACGTCGTCGGTAACCGGGCCGACGCCGGTCGCACGAGACATCGCGTGCCGGCCGAAGAACAGATGATCGCAGGCGCCGATCAGGCTGGTGTAGAACAGCACCGGATCGGTCGCACGGAACTCGCCGCGGCTGACGCCCTCGGCGAGCAGGCGGCGATGAAAGTCGAGCAGCGGCGCGACGAAGAATTTCGAGACCTCATCCGCGGAGCCCGCCACGCTCTCGTGCAGGAGATAGTGGATCAACCGGTTCATGTAAGGGAACCGGTGATAGGCACGGATGATGCCCGCGATGTGCAGCTTCAGCTTCGCGGTCGATGCGATCGGCTGCGCCAGGAGATACTCGAGATTGGACATCTCGGTCGCGGCGTCGCGCGCGAGCAGCGCCAGCAGCAGGCCGTCCTTGTTGCCGAAATGATATTTGACCAACGCGGCGTTGGCGCCCGACTTCTGGGCAATGTCGGAGAGCGAGATCTCGATCGAGGAGCGTTCGATCATCAGCTCGCTCGCGGCCACGAGCAATTTCTCTGCTGTGGAATTCTTTGCGCTGGGGAGCCTGTTCGGTACGCTGGTAGTCACGGATATCCCTGCTCTCGCCGCCTGAAGCGGCCGCAGATAAGCCGAAGCAGCGCCTCATCACAAGAGTTAATTGATCGATTGACTAAACGATATCGCGTCCCTTAAATCCGCCCCGACAACCCAATTCAGAACAATCATGGGAGAGACCGAAATGGCCGAGGCATACATCGTCGCCGCTGCGCGTACCGCGGGCGGGCGCAAGGGGGGCCGCCTCGCCGGCTGGCATCCGGCCGATCTCTCCGCCAAGGTGCTGGACGAGCTGGTCGATCGCACCAGGATCGATCCTGCACTGGTCGAGGACGTGATCATGGGCTGCGTGATGCAGGTCGGCGAACAGTCCAACAACGTCGCGCGCAACGCGATCATGGCCTCGAAGCTGCCGGAGAGCGTGCCGGGCACCTCGATCGACCGCCAGTGCGGCTCTTCGCAGCAGGCGCTGCACTTCGCGGCGCAGGCCGTGATGTCCGGCACGATGGACGTGGTGATCGCGGCCGGCGTGGAATCGATGACGCGCGTGCCGATGGGCCTGTCCTCGCAGCTTCCGGCCAAGAACGGCTTCGGCAATTACAAGAGCCCGGGCATCGAGACCAAATATCCGAACATCGTGTTCAGCCAGTTCACCGGCGCCGAGATGATGGCCGAGAAGTACGGTCTGTCGAAGAACGATCTCGACGAATATTCCTACAACAGCCATCAGCGCGCGATCGCGGCGACGCAAGCCGGTCACTTCAAGAAGGAGATCGTGCCGCTCGAGATCACCCGCGCCGACGGCAGCAAGGACACCCACCACATCGACGAGGGCATCCGCTTCGACGCCACACTCGACGGCATCAAGGGCGTCAAGCTGATCGCCGAGAACGGCAAGCTGACCGCGGCCAGCGCCAGCCAGATCTGCGATGGCGCCTCCGGCGTCATGGTCGTCAACGAGCGCGGCCTCAAGCAGCTTGGCCTGACACCTCTCGCCCGCATCCACCACATGACCATGACCGGCGGCGATCCCGTCATCATGCTCGACGCGCCGCTGCACGCCACCAAGAAGGCGCTGGAAAAGGCCGGCATGAAGATCGACGACATCGACCTGTTCGAAGTCAACGAAGCCTTCGCCTCGGTGCCGACCGGCTGGCTGAAGACCACCGGCGCCGATCCGGCCCGCCTCAACGTCAATGGCGGCGCCATCGCGCTCGGCCATCCGCTCGGCGGCTCCGGCACCAAGCTGATGACGACGCTGGTCCACGCCCTGCATCAGCGCGGCAAGCGCTACGGCCTCCAGACCATGTGCGAAGGCGGCGGCATGGCCAACGTGACGATCGTGGAACGGCTGTAGGCCGAGACGTCACTACAGAAATGGTGTCGTCCCGGCGAAGGCCGGGACCCATAACCACAAACGTTCGTGGTTGAGGCGAGCTGGGGCGACATCACGTTTCAACAATTTGGTTCGGTGGCTATGGATCCCGGCTTTCGCCGGGATGACACCGTTGTTGTTGTGAGACCAACTTTCATGACTCACCCCTCCATCTACGCCCGCTCCACGCCCGACAAGATCGCCTACCGGATGGCCGGGACCGGCAAGGCGATTACCTATCGCGAGCTCGACGAGCTCTCGAACCAGGGCGCAAACCTGTTCCGCTCGCTCGGCCTGAAGGCCGGCGATCACATCGCGCTGCTGATGGAGAACCGGCTCGCCTTCATGGAAATCTGCTGGGCCGCGCAACGGAGCGGGCTCTATTACACCGCGATCAGCCGCTATCTGAAGCAGGACGAGATCGACTACATCATCGGCGATTGCGGCGCCAAGGTCGTGATCACCACGCCGAAATGTGCCGACCAGACCAAGGATCTGGTCAAGAGTGCGCCGGGCGAGCCGATCTTCTACATGGTCGACGAGCCGCAAGCCGGCTTCCGTTCCTACGACAAGGAAGCCGCTGCGCAACCGACCACGCCGGTCGCGGACGAGGTTGCCGGCTACGACATGCTGTACTCGTCGGGCACCACCGGCCGCCCCAAGGGAATCAAGAAGGCCTTCGAAGGCAACAAGATCGACGTACCGAACGCGTTCCTCCGCGTGCTCTGCGCCGACATGTGCGGCATGAACGCGGAGAGCACTTATCTCTCGCCGGCGCCGCTCTATCATGCCGCTCCGCTGCGCTTCAACATGATGGCGATCGTGCTCGGCGGCACCTCCATCATCATGGAGCATTTCGACGCCGAGGATTTCCTCAAGCTCGTCGAGAAGTACAAAGTCACGCAGTCGCAGCTGGTGCCGACCATGTTCGTGCGCATGCTGAAGCTGCCGGACGAGGTCCGCGCGAAATACAACGTCTCGACGCTGAAGGGCGCGATCCACGCCGCCGCGCCCTGCCCGGTCGACGTCAAGGCGAAGATGATCGAATGGTGGGGACCGATCCTGATCGAGTATTACGCAGGCTCGGAAGGCAACGGCGTCACCGTCTGCAATTCGCAGCAATGGCTGGAGCATCGCGGCAGCGTCGGCCGCGCCGTGGTCGGCAAGATCAAGATTCTGGACGAGAACGACGAGGAGCAGCCGACAGGCGAGATCGGCACGGTCTATTTCGCCGACGCGCCTGCGTTCACCTACCACAACGACCCCGAGAAGACGAAGAAAGCCTACAACGCCAAAGGCTGGTCGACGCTCGGCGACGTCGGCTATCTCGACAAGGACGGCTTCCTGTTCCTCACCGACCGCAAGTCCTACATGATCATCTCCGGCGGGGTGAACATCTACCCGCAGGAGACCGAGGACGTGCTGATCACCCACCCTGATATCGCCGACGTCGCGGTGTTCGGCGTGCCGAACGAGGAGATGGGTGAAGAGGTGAAGGCGGTGGTGCAGCCGCACGACATGAAACGTGCGGGCAAGGAGCTGGAGGCCGATTTGATCGCGTACTGCAAGACGCGTCTCTCGGCGATCAAGTGCCCGCGTTCGATCGATTTCGAACCCGAGCTGCCGCGCACGCCCACGGGCAAGCTGGTGAAGCGGCATCTGCGCGACAAATATTGGCCGAAGGTGGCGGCGAAGATTTAGTCGGCTTCGTAGGGTGGATTAGCGAAGCGTAATCCACCTCTTCTATTGCTGCAGAGATAGACAGCGGTGGATTACGCCTTCGGCTAATCCACCCTACGAAATCTCAATCGAACAAACTCGGCGTGTGGTTCACCAGCGCGCCTTCGATCTCGAGCATCTTCAGCTTCGTCACCACGCCGCCATTTGCCGAAAAGCCGCCGGGCTTGTTGCCGGCCGCCAGCACGCGATGGCAGGGCACGACGATCGGGCACGGGTTGTGGCCAAGCGCCTGGCCGACATCGCGCGACAGCTGGACGCCGCCGAGCTGCTTGGCGATGTCGCCATAGGTGATGGTCTTGCCGGGCGGAATGGCGCGGGCGATCGCGTAGACGCCGCGGTTGAAGTCGGGCACACCGTCGAGATCGAGCGGGATGTCGGTGAGATCGTCAGGCTCGCCCGCGAGCAGCTTGACGATGCGGTCGATCGCCTGCTGCACCTCGACGGTCGGCTCGGCTTCGGTGGCATCGGCCTGGCGTTGGGTGATGCGGGTGCGGATCTTTGCCTCCCCGCCCATCGGCAGTTGCGTGCCGTTGATGCCGCGCGGGCCCCAGGCGACGGCGCAGAGGCCGATCCTGGTGTCGAACAGGGCAAAATGCTGGTCGGTCATGGTGTGGTTCCTGGGTGGCGTCTTCGTCGCATGCCCCCAATGTGATCTCGGCTTCAATCTAGGCTTGGAAATAGTTGCGATCCACCCGGTTTCCGGGAATCTTGCACAGGAGTTCCGCCTCCCTTTTCGCGAGACCAAGAATGCAAAGCCTCCACGTCAACGGATACGACATGCCCTATCTCGACGTGGGCGAGGACAGAGACCGCCCGCCGCTGGTCTGCGTGCACGGATCGCTCTCGGACTTCCGCATCTGGGGCTGCGTGCTCGGGCCGCTGACGCAGCGGCACCGGGTCATCACTGTCAGCTTGCGGCATTTTTTCCCGGCACAATGGGATGGTGTCGGCGACACCTATTCGATCGCCCAGCATGTCCAGGACGTGATCGCCTTCATCGGGAAGCTCGACCTCGGCCCGGTCGATCTCATGGGCCATTCCCGCGGCGGGCACATCTGCTTCCGCGTGGCGGAGCAACGGCCGGATTTGCTCCGGCGGCTAGTGCTGGCCGAGCCCGGCGGCGAGCTCGATGCCAGCCTCGATCCGGATTATGTCGGCGGCCCCTCGCCGCTGCTGGCGCGCTTTACCGCCTCGGCCGAGAAGATCGCGGCCGGCGATGTCGACGGCGGCCTTGCCGTCTTTATCGACACGCTGGAGGGACCCGGTACCTGGCCGCGGCTGCCGGCGATGGTGAAGCAGAATTTGCGCGACAACGCCACGACGCTGATCGGCCAGGTCCGCGACAACCGCCCACCGTTCTCGAAGGCAGATGCGGAAGCGATCAAGATGCCGACGCTGTTCATCCTGGGCGCTCGGACCAAGGGCCTGCTGCCGAAGGTGCTGCATGCGCTCGCCGCGCACGTGCCCTATTCCAAGACCGCGATCATCCCGAACGCGACGCATCCGATGTTCGAGCAGGCGCCGCAGAAATATTCCGAAGTGGTTCTCGACTTCCTGGCGAGCTGATCATGCAGAGCTTTCACGTCAACGGTTACGACATGGCCTATCTCGAAGTCGGCGAGGGCCCTCCGCTGGTCTGCGTGCACGGCACATTAGGGGATTTCCGTACCTGGTATTCCGTGCTCGGGCCACTGTCGAAGAAGCATCGCGTGATCTCGGTCAGCCTGCGGCACTTCTTTCCCGAGCAGTGGGATGCCGTCGGCGACGATTACAAGATGGCCCAGCATGTTGCCGACACGATCGCTTTCATCGAGCAGGTCAAGCCCGGCCCGGTCGACCTGATGGGCCATTCGCGCGGCGGGCATATCGCGTTTCGTGTCGCGCAGGCGCGGCCCGATTTGTTGCGCAAGCTGGTGCTGGCTGAGCCGGGCGGCGATCTCGATGCCAGCCTGCCCCTGCCCGAAGGCACGCCCGCGCATCCACCGCTCGCCGCACGCACGGCGCGCTCTGTCGAGATGATCCGCGCCGGCGACCTCGATGGCGCGCTGCAGAATTTCTACGAGGGCATCGAGGGTGACGGCTCGTGGCGGCGCGTGCCGGCAGCGGCCAAGCAGCAGTTGCGCGACAACACGCTCACCTTTCTCGGCCAGATCAACGAGCAGCGCAGGCCCTACACGCTGGCGGATGCGCAAGCGATCAGGACGCCGACGCTGCTGATCGGCGGCGGCGCCACCACCGGCAGCCTGTCGGTGATGTGGCGCGTGCTGGCCGAGCACATCGCAGGCAGCCAGACGGCGGTGATCCCGAATGCCGGCCACTGGATGTTCGAGCAGGCGCCGCTGGAGTTCGGCGACGTCGTGAGCAGGTTTTTGGCGGCGTAGCGGGCAACGCCGCACATTTTTCGCGAAAACAACCCCATGCACAGTAGAGGGGCCTAGCGATATCAATGGCTTGGAGGGGGCCTGGAAGTGATCCCGCCTCTTCTTGACGCCCACTCCCTCAAGGAGTACTTTCGAATACGGAATTCCGTATTCCGTTTTAACTTTCGGAGTTGCTGGCGTGATCCCTCTCGACCCGCTTCCGAACCTGATCGACCAGGTCTATGCGCGGATCCTGGAGGCGATCTCCGATCGCACGCTTCAGCCCGGCCAGCGCATCCGCCAGAACGAACTCGCCGACAAGCTCGGCGTCTCGCGTCAGCCGGTGTCGCATGCGCTGCATCTGCTGCACCGGCAGGGGCTCGTCGCCGAGAGCGGCAAGCGCGGCTTTGAAGTCACCCAGCTCGATCCCTCGCGCATCCGCCAGCTCTACGAAGTGCGCGGCGCGATCGACGCGCTCGCGGCGCGGCTCGCCGCCCAGCGCGCCGGCACCGACGCGGCGGGACGCGCGCGGCTCGACGCGGCCCTCGCCGCGGGACGCCGCATCGACCGCACCACGTCGCTTGCCGAGCTGATCGCACTCGATGTCGATTTTCACCGCGCGATCTACCAGCTCGCCGGCAATCCCGTGATCGAGGAGACGATGACGCCGCAATGGCCGCATATGCGCCGCTCGATGGCGACGGTGCTCTCCGAGCTCGACTATCGCGGCAGCGCCTGGACGGAGCATGCTGACATCGCCAAACACATTCTCGCAGGCGAGGCGAAGGCCGCCGAACGCGCCGCGCTGGCGCATGCGCAGACGGCGGGACGGATGACCGAGGAGAGATTGAGGGCGACGGACGAGGCGGCGGCGTAGCTAGAAACGCACTCGCCGTCATGCCCGGGCTTGTCCCGGGCATCCACGTTCTTCCGAAGCGTGGAGCAAAGACGTGGATGGCCGGGTCAAGCCCGGCCATGACGAGAGAGACAACAAAACAAAAACAGGAGGATGTCCCATGAAACTGTCCGAGGCACAATTGGAGTTCTTCCATCGCGAGGGCTGGCTGTTCTTGCCCGAGCTGTTCAGCCAGGAGGAGGTCGACTTCCTCGCGCGCGAGGCGGTCGGCATCTATGACGCCAACCGGCCGGAGGTCTGGCGCGAGAAGAGCGGCGCGCCGCGCACGGCGTTTGCCGCGCATCTCTACAACGAGGCCTTCGGCGTGCTCGGCGCGCATCCGCGCATGATCGACCCGGTCGAGCAATTGTTCGGCGAGCCCGTCTACATGCACCAGTTCAAGATCAATGCGAAATCGGCGTTCACCGGCGACGTCTGGCAATGGCACCAGGATTACGGCACCTGGAAGCGCGACGACGGCATGCCGGAGCCGCGCGCGATGAACATCGCGATCTTCCTCGACGAGGTGATGCCGATCAACGGTCCGCTGATGCTGGTGCCGCAGAGCCAGAATGCCGGCGATCTCAAGGCCTCGCATGACCTTGCCACGACGTCCTATCCGCTGTGGACGCTGGATGAGGAGACGGTGACGCGCCTCGTCAAGCAGGGCGGCATCGTCGCGCCGACCGGGAAGCCCGGCGGCATGCTGATGTTCCACGGCAATCTCGTGCATGGCTCCAGCGGCAACATCACGCCCTATCCGCGCAAGATCGTGTACCTGACGCTGAACGCGGTCTCGAACTACATCCGCACCCCGACACGGCCGGACTACATCGCGCATCGCGATTTCGCGCCGATCCAGACGGTGGAGGATGATGCGCTGGTGCGGCTTGCGCGGGCGCCGCGGCAGGCGGCGGAGTAAACAGGTCTCGTGCCCCGGACGCAGCGCAGCGCGCAAGCGGTGCGCTGCTGAGCCGGGGCCCATGCGACACGGATAGTTTTTTCTCTGGGTCCCGGCTCTGCGGAGCGGCACTTCGCGCCGCACCGCGTCCGGGACACGGTCATTCCGCAGGATATTTACAACATGAACCTCTTCCGCCTCCTCCAGGCCCGCGCGGCCGCCGGCAAGCCTGTTCGCGTCGCGCTGATCGGCGCCGGCAAGTTCGGATCGATGTTTCTGGCGCAGGTGCCGCACACGCCGGGGCTGGAGGTGCCCATCATCGTCGACATCGACCGCACGCGCGCGAGAGAGGCGTGCCGAACGGTCGGCTGGAGCGCCGAGCGGATCGCCGCGACCGTGTTCACCGATGACGGCGCGCGCGCCATCGCCGGCGGCGCGATGGATGTGGTGGTGGAGGCGACCGGCAATCCCGCCGTCGGCATCAAGCACGCCCGCGCCGCGATCGCCGCGGGCAAGCATATCGTGATGGTGAACGTCGAGGCTGACGTGCTGGCGGGCCCGCTGCTCGCCGAAGAAGCCCGCAAGGCGGGCGTGGTCTATTCGCTCGCCTATGGCGACCAACCGGCGCTGACGGCGGAGATGGTGGATTGGGCGCGCGCCACCGGGTTTCGCGTGGTCGCCGCCGGCAAGGGCACGAAATATCTGCCGGCCTATCACGACGTGACGCCCGACGGCGTCTGGCAGCATTACGGACTGACGGCGGGCGAGGCGCAGTCGGCCGGCATGAATCCCCAGATGTTCAATTCCTTCCTCGACGGCACCAAGTCCGCGATCGAGATGGCCGCAATCGCCAACGCCTGCGCCCTCGACGTGCCCGCGGGCGGCTTGCTGTTTCCGCCCTGCGGCGTCGACGATCTGCCGCATATCATGCGCCCTCGCGACAAGGGCGGCGTGCTGGAACGATCAGGCGTGGTCGAAGTGGTGTCGTCCCTCGAGCGCGACGGAAGGCCGGTGTTTCGCGACCTGCGCTGGGGCGTCTATGTCGTGCTGGAGGCACCGAACGACTATGCCGCCGACTGCTTCAAGCAATATGGCCTCAAGACCGACGGCAGCGGACGCTTCGCTGCGATGTACAAGCCCTATCATCTGATCGGGCTCGAGCTGAACATCTCGGTGCTCTCGGCCGCGCTGCGGGGCGAACCGACGGGACAGCCCTACGGCTTCCGCGGCGATGTCGCGTCCGTGGCAAAGCGCAATCTGCGCGCCGGCGAGATGCTCGATGGCGAGGGCGGTTACACGGTGTGGGGCAAGCTGGTCCCGGCGGCCGCGAGCCTGAAGGCGGACGCGTTGCCGATCGGGCTGGCCCATCGCCTCAAGCTGAAGCACGACGTCGGCCATGGCGAGATCGTGCGCTGGAGCGACGTCGAGTTCGACGCCAACAACGAGACGATCAGGACGAGGAAGGCGATGGAGACCGCGTTCGCGAAGGAGGGGTAGGGAAAGGATTGGAGCTGGAGGCGGCCTCACCTCTTCCGGTTGCGGGAGAGGCAGCCCGCCGAGCGCAACTCTCGTAGGGTGGGCAAAGCGGAGCGTGCCCACCAATTCTGCCTGCATCGGTGAGATCGTGGGCACGGCGCTATCGCGCCTTTGCCCACCCTACGGGACCGAGGGCGCTGCCAACATCCTCGTGTCGCGGCGGAGCACTCTGAGCTAGCGAGCTTGCCTGGCGTTGGGCATCAGGTCTATCAGGCCGAGATCCACGAGGGTGCGATGGAAGCGACGTTTCCGTTCGGAGGCTGACGCGAAGTAGGCTTCTCCGCAATCATCCAGCAGGCTCGCGCGCGTGGCGAAGATCGGGTCAAGCGCGATGCCTGCCCGTTGCAGGGCAACGGTTCCCAGAAAGGCGATATCGAGGTCGGCGCCGATGCCGGGGCTGAAATGGGGGATATTCAAGGCTTCGATCGCATAGAATGTACCAAACTGACTCCGCCCGTCGCCAGAGCGTTTCAGCTGTCGATCGATCTGTTTCGTCAACACGGGTTGATGGTCCCCGTAATGCACGATGAGAAACGGCCGCTCGGGGAAGCTGCTTGCCAGCCGAGCTCTGAGCGTTTGCCAGGTGGACGCGGTCTCTGCCAGCCGCGTGTAGTACTCGGCGTATCCGGCATCGGGGAGGCTCGCCGTGGCAAAAGCCCGCTCCCGCTCAAATTGACCTGACGGCACTAGCTGTCGATCATGCGGACCGTGATTGAAGTTGGTCAGCGCATAGAGAAATCTCGGTGTCGGGTCGTCAGCGATCCCTCTGGTATGCGCATCGATGACCGCATCCAGAAACATCGCATCGGAATTTGTCGTCTCGAAACGTTGGGCGTCGAATGGCGGCGGAAGTTCGTCGACGAAGATTCGCTCGTCGATGCCGATCGAACCGTAGAACTTGTCGTAACTGAGAAATCCGCGGCGACAGCTGGATATGAGGGTTGTCTTGTAACCGAGCGAAGCCAGCGAACGTGGCAGGCTGCTATGAAAACGGCCGGCGCCCTTCTTGAAGAGGTAGTAGGCGCTCGAACCGAAGCTGGCACTTGAAAGACCGGTGAGCAGGCTGAATTCGGATTGCCATGAACCTCCGCCAAAGATGTCGACGTTCAGGCGTCCGAACTCCCCGTCCGGCGGGGACAGGAAGCTCTCGACGACTGGCTCGACCGGTAGCCCAAAAATACGCGGGTCGAAGACGGATTCGTGCTGGATGACGATAATGTCTGGAGAACAGGCGGAACGCGCAGGGGTGGCCTCCCTCAGCGGCAGCCGTTCGTTCGCAATATCGCTCAGAGCCAATTCGCCGAACTGTCGCCAGCAGGTGGGGTCACCCAGCGAGGCCATGAAGGTCGCGTAGAAGCACCGCCCTTGCGTCAGGTTCAGCCGCAAAGAGGTGGCGCCCTTCGACGCGGACGCCTTTGCAAAGACAATGAGCGCGAGAGCGAACACAAGAATTCGAAACGCGACAGGAATCGGAGATCCAGCCGCGTAGAGCAGAACCGCGCTCGACGCAAAAACGAACACCGCGCTTCCTGCCAGAACCCCCAGCATCATGCGCGGGTATTGCAGCACGAAAAACGGCACTGTGCCCGCAAACGCCAGAGGCAGATCGGAAACGGTCAGCTTGAGCGCGCTGTGATTGAATTTGACGATTGATATGCCGGCGATCGCGACTGCCAGCATGCCAGACAGCAGGATCGCTCTCTCGACATCGCCAAGAAGGACCAGCAGAACGGCAGCGTTGAAGAGAAGCGCTGCGACCGCAAACGGCAGATGTTGAGGGCTGCGTTCCGTCAGCACGATTGCGGCAATGGCCAGCACAAGAATCAAAATCGAAATCATGGGATCAAGATGCTCCGAGCATCTTAATTTTTCAATTTGGGCGGCGGACTTCTCGCGCATCGTGCGCCGGCACCGTGGCCGAGCGGTTCCGCACCGCAACACAAAACGCTCCCACCCACATCATCCTGGCGATGTTGTTCACGCCACTGCGGGTTTTTGGAGGCGATCGACCTGAATGTCACGCTTCAAGGCAACAGCCGCTCGTCCCGCGCCTGCCTGAACCACTTCCGGAACATGTCCTCGGTGTCCATCATCTCGGTAAAGCCGGCGCGGTTGATCTTCACTGTGGAGACGATCGAGGGCGGGCCGGACTCGGTCTGGCCGTAGCGCATGCTGTAATCGGCGTACTGGAATGACAGGCCGACGAAGTCGGCAAGATCGGGCGACACGAGATTGTGTTTCCGCCTGAGCGTGTCCCAGCGAGTGACCCAGCTCGGGAATTCCTTCGCCAGCGACAGCGGCACCGGCTTGCCGGGCTTCATCTCCAGGGCATCGGCGACCGCAGGCCAGATGTTGTCCCAAGTGAAGACATCACCATTGGTCACGTTGAAGGCTTCGTTCTGCGCCGCCCTGGCGTCGCCCGACCAGGCGATCGCACGCGCGAGGAGATCGACGTCGACGGCCTGCGACACGCGGGGCGCGCCGCCGGGGAAATCGAGCGGCTTGCCCTGCTCGCGCAGCATCGCGGCGTAGACGCCGAGCGGCGGGATCAGGTCCATGGCGCCGCCCATGGCGAGGCCGACGATCAGGACGGGGCGCAGGATGCTCCAGTGCCAGGCCTTACCCTTCTGAAGCTCGCGCAGGAAGTTTTCCTGGGCCCAGTAGAAATTGGGCTGCTCGTACATCTCGGAACGGCCTTCGCGCGCCGGCACCGTCAACGGTCGAACGTGGACGCCGTAGGCTTTGGTGCCCTGCAACAGGGCGACGTGCCTGAGATCAGGCGCCACCGGCTGCAGCGCCCCCATCAGATTGCGCAGCATGAAATCGTTGGTCCTGATCTGCTGCGGGTCGCGCCAACCGTCGACGAGCTGCGGCGCCTCGTAGAGCGCGGCGTAGACCAAGTGCGTAGCGCCGTCGAGCCCGGCCGCGGCACGGGCGCAATCGGCTTCGCTGGTGAGATCTACGGGGACGTGTCGGGCGCCGTAGAGGTTGCGCGGCTTGCGGCGGGACAGCGCGACGACCTCGCAAGGCTCGTCTGTGCCGAAGTGTCGCAACACCGCGTTACCGACGAGGCCGGTCGCCCCGGCGACCACGACCTTCTTGCCCGTCATGCGCGAGCCTCCCATTCTGCTTGTTCTTTGCCTCAGGAATTAGCAGGGCCCCGGCCGTCGCGACTTGCGTCTGGCCCGCATTCGCGGCTGCAAGGACCGCATGAGGCTTGATTCTCCTGGGGCGCCCGGTCATCCTCAGGCCGGAACCGCAACGCCCGGCTTCCAGCAAAAAGAGCCCATCAGGGCCATTCGGAAACGCTCAAAACAATCTCAACAAGAGAACGTCGATCCTCGACGAAGACAAGACGACACCAAGATCGTTCCCTGGTCGACGCATCGATGCAATGGAAGGGATACGCATGAAACGTCGTGATTTCCTGAAGGTGACAGGCGCTGGCCTGGCTGCCAGCACCGCCGTCGCCGCACCCGCGATCGCGCAAGGCTCGCCCGAGGTCAGGTGGCGGTATGCCACGAGCTGGCCGAAGGCACTCGATACGCTCTATGGCGGCTGCGAATATTTCTGCAAGAAGGTCGCCGATATCACCGACAACAAATTTCAGATCCAGCCGTTTGCGGCCGGCGAAATCGTTCCGGGATTGCAGGTGCTCGATGCCGTGTCGAACGGCACCGTCGAGATCGGCAACACCGCGCTTTATTACTATTGGGGCAAGAATCCCGCCTTCACTTTCGCGACCGCGCTGCCGTTCGGGCTGAACACGCGCCAGCAGATCTCCTGGCTGCTGTGGGGCGGCGGACAGGACCTCGTCAACGACCTCCTCAAGGAGCACAACGTCTACGGCATCCCGACCGGATCGACCGGCGCGCAGATGGGCGGCTGGTTCAGGAAGGAGATCAAGACCACCGAGGATCTCAAGGGCCTGAAGATGCGCATCGGCGGCTTCGCGGGTACGATCCTCGCCAAGCTCGGCTGCGTACCGCAGCAGCTCGCCGGCGGCGACATCTATCCGGCGCTGGAGAAGGGCACGATCGATGCGGCCGAGTGGGTCGGCCCCTATGACGACGAGAAGCTCGGCTTCGCCAAGGTCGCGAAGTACTATTACTATCCCGGCTGGTGGGAAGGCACGAGCCAGGGCCACAACATCATCAACATCGACAAATGGAATACGCTGCCCAAGCACTACCAGGCGGCGGTCGATGCGGCGTCGCGCGACACCTTCACCTGGATCACCGGCAAATACGATGCGGTGAACGCGCCGGCGCTGAAGCGGCTGATCGTGAACGGGGCGATCCTCAAGGGCTTCCCGCAGGAAGTGCTCGAGGCCTGCTACAACGCGGCCAACGAGATCTATGCGGACCTGGCCAAGACCAATCCGCATTTCGGCAAGATGCATGCGAGCATGATGGCGTTCCGCAACGACTCGTTGCCGTGGACCCAGGTGGCGGAGCTGAGCTACGACAGCTTCATGGCCCGGATGCGGGCGAAGTCCTGAGGCACTGAACGGCGCACACGACTAAAGAATGAGAAGCCCCGGAGATGGCGACGTCTCCGGGGTTTTGTTTTGAGATTGAGAGCGATCGGCGAATGCGCGAACCATTCGAAGGTGTCATCGCCCGGCTTGACCGGGCGATCCAGTATTCCAGAGGCTTACGTTGAAGAGCACGCTCCCACCCTATCCGCTGCGGCGTACTGGATGCCCCGGTCGAGCCGGGGCATGACAGCGGTGGGGTTGGCCTTCGTTCCCAAGCGTAGCCTTCGCAACTGCGAGCATCCCGACGACTCTTGATTATCGCAAGGCTAGCGGTCATCCTCATCGCCGGAGCCGCAACGCACGGAATCCACAAGAGCCCTTCAGGGCCTTCGGAAACGCTCACACCTTCACAACACAACAACG